>NZ_CP172826.1:0-4954072 GCF_044740685.1 Sphingobacterium sp. SG20118 | reverse complement strand
CCAAGTTCAACTTCTTTTCAAATTTATAGCCTCCGTATATAGTCATTTCTATAAGGAATGGGAAAAGAATCAGATAAAACATCAACTAAAATCTTCTTATTTAAATAGATCTTTAGACCAGAAATAGCCAAATAATTAGTATCTTCATGTGTTATGCTTCCTCATAACAACCAATAAACCAACAGATATATGGCTGACTTAAACCTAAACCGTAGAAAATTCATTCAAAGTACAAGTGCCGTTTTAACATTATCTGCACTGCAGACTAATGGGCTAGCCTTTACAAATCCAAGTAAAAACTTGCGTGTCGGATTGATCGGAGCTGGTTGGTATGGAAAAAGCGATCTTTTCAGACTCATGCAGGTCCGTGACATTGATGTTGCTGCAATCTGCGATGTGGACAATAACCATCTACAAGAGGCGGGTAAACTCATCAGCGAGCGACAAGTATCTAGAAAGATACCAGCGCTTTATACAGATTACAGGAAGATGTTGGCGGAGCATAAATTCGATCTCGTGCTTATCGGTACTCCAGATCATTGGCATGCGCGTCAAGCAATTGATACCATGCGTGCTGGTGCCCATATCTATCTACAAAAACCCGTAAGTATTGATGTGCTAGAAGGAGAAGCCATACTCCAAACTGCTCGAAAGCTCAATAAAAAAGTGCAGGTAGGTACGCAACGGAGAAGCACCCCACATCTCCTAGATGCTAAACAAAGGGTAATAGACCAAGGTCTACTCGGTAAAATAGCACAGGTAGAGATGTGCTGCTACTACCATATGCGTCAAAATGGAAATCCACCATTACAACCTGTCCCTGATTTTCTGGATTACGAAATGTGGTCTGGGCCAGCCCCACTACGTCCTTATGACGGCTTACCACATGGAGGTTGGTGGCGGACTTTTATGGAGTATGGCAATGGTATTACGGGAGATATGGGCATGCACATGTTCGACGCTGTCCGTTGGCTCCTTCAATTGAAATGGCCCACCAAAATCAGTGCATCGGGAGGAATATTTGTCCAAAAAGAAGGAAAGTCAAATATCCCAGATACCCAAACGGCTATATTTGAATATCCTGACCTCAATTGTGTCTGGCAGATGCGCTCATGGGGTACAGCAGCTGACACTGAATATCCATGGGCATTTATTATCTATGGTGAAAAGGGAACTTTAAAAGGGAGTGTGATGAAATATGAGTTTATTCCAATCGGAAAAGGGGAACGAATCGCGATGGATGTGGTTTATGAAAAAGAAGAATTCCCCGAAGATCTAAAAGAACCGCGTATCGAATTGCATACTGCTCCCGCAACGCGGCAGCACATGCGGAATCTCCTGTCGGCAATTGAAAAAGATCATCTACCTGTTGCTGATATCGAAGAGGGGCACATATCGACGTCAAGTTGTATTCTTGCAAATTTATCCATGCTGCTGAAACGTCCGTTGGTCTATGACCCGATCAAAAAAATATGTATCGATGATCCAGAAGCAACGCGGCATTTAAGAAGACCTTATCGTGCTCCTTGGCAGCATCCGTACACAATTTAATATCAGGAAGGGTCATTTCCTCCTCGCGACAAATGAAGGGGAGTGCTGTAAGTCATGATTTCCGTACCGTTAGACTTTTTCACAATTTCTTTTGTATTTCTAAGTATCAATGTATGGCTTCCAAGTTTGCTATATGAAACAAATTCGCCATCCGGAGTTTGGTTGCAGATAACAAACATATGCCATCCTGTGTCCTCCGGAAGGGAGATAATCACTTTTTTACCAGACTTCAATTCATTTTCTATAGTTTGAAAAAGACTGTCTATCGGAAAGTTTGCATCCCGAGGCAAAACAAATTTTTGGGAAAAAGTAATGCCGTATAATTCTTTATTGTCAAAATTACGGAAAGAGCCATCAGTTTTGTTTTTCCATTCATTTTGTAAGTCGTAAAAATCAAAATCTACGACATCATAATACTTTAGTACCATTTCGACAGCTGATGGAATGCAAGACAATTGAAAGAGTTGATTGTGGTTATTTACGACAGTATCAAAAAAATCACAATTATCGATTTTTTGTGTTTGAGCCTTCGAATGAAAAATAACAGATGTGGATATGAACATGACCAATGTTAAGAGAATCTTTTTCATAATTTAAATCATTATTGTTTTTACCAAAGCTGTGTTAAACGGTCGAAATCTTGGTGAATAAACATATTGTACTCCCCATAACATGCTCATTTTAATGTTTGTACTAATATATATATTTGGCAAAAGTTTTTTACAAAGAATGCCTTTATATTCCATCTTTTTTTAAATATATCTATTTTTATTTTTTTGTTAGGAGGAATAATAAACAGGCTACAAGTCTGTACCATAGGGCATTCTTACCTCTCACTACAAACGAGGAGAAATGCTGTAAGTCATGATTTCTGTACCGTTAGACTTTTTCACAATTTCTTTTGTATTTCTAATGATTAAGGTATGGCTTCCATGTTTGCTGTATGAAACAAATTCGCCATCTGGAGTTTGTTTATAGACGACAAAAATAGGCCAGCCCGCTTCCATTTGCAGTGCGATAATTACTTTTTTACCAGACTTCAATTCATTTTCTATGGTTTGAAAAAGACTGTCTATCGGAAAACTTGCATCACGAGGCACAACAAATTTTTGCGAGAAAGTGATTCCGTATAATTCTTTCTTGTCAAAGTCCCCGAAAGAACCATCCGTTTTGTTTTGCCATTCATTTTGCAAGTTGTAAAAATCAAAATTCACTACCTTACAATACTTTAGCACCATTTCGATAGCTGAAGGAATACCTGAGAATGGAAAGATTTGATGATGATTGTTTACGACAGTATCGAAAAAATCAATTTTATTGATTTTTTGTGTTTGAGCCTTCGAATGAAAAATAACAAATGGAGATGTTAACATGACCAATGTTAAGAGAACCTTTTTCATAATTTAAATTATTCTTGTTTTTGTAGCAAACGCAATAAAACTGTTCTAAACACAAGTTTCTCCAACTTTTTTAAATAAGATACAATTGTAAATTTTCACTCAGGTTCCTCGCGTCTCTCAAATATACGCAATAATCTGCTGTATGAAAGGATGTCAAATATCTTGCTATTAACCCCTTTAAATAGTTGTTTTTAAGCGTCTTGAGTTGGTTTTGTTAGGTTTTTATTGGTGTGAAAGATAAGGTTCTTTTCGCTATGTGTGCGTATTTTCAACTCTTTTACTATTATTTTGACAAAAAAATAATACCGATACTACAAAAGTGTTATAGTTCTTTTCATTCCACCAAGCTAACCATTTATGTTATTGCTTGATAAGTTACTATACACGCATTTGAATAAGTTCCTTAGAAGCGTTGCCCTAAATGAACCTACCGGAAAAAGTTTCGTAACAAGACACTACGCGAGGCTAAAATAAAGAAGCATTTTTGAGCGAACTAGATTATAATTAAAGAGGTACTAAGCTAATACCAAGTTTTGATTTAATAAGGGAATAACAGGGGGTTAATAGGGGTTTTATAGGGGGTTAGTAGGGGTATATCCCTATTAACCCCCTGCTAACTCCGGCTTACCACTATCGTAACCCTAATTTAATGGCGGATTTGGTATCCACTTGTTCCCCTTTTACCCCCCTACTGTTCTGGAAACTGTTCTTTTCGAGGGATATGCTGATTGCCTGCTTAAGGTTACTTAATGGACCATATGCACACATCGTATATTGTAAATAAAAAATGAAATATGACAGAATAGATTGCATAAAAAAAGCGACTCTTTTGGAGTCGCTTATTTGTAGCCCGTAGGGGAATCGAACCCCTGTTTCTAGAATGAAAATCTAACGTCCTAACCCCTAGACGAACGGGCCTTTTTGTGTTTCGGTGTGCAAATATAGAAAGTATATTGAATATATCAAAATATAAATGATAAAATTATTTATTTATCTAAAAATTGTATCTTTAGATACACAACAAACTAGAGCGCTATTAAATTTATGAATAATCAATCTTATAGAAAGCACTTTTTGCTATCGGCAACAATGGGGCTTTTGGCTGCAAATCTCTTTGCGCAGTCGCCAACAAATATTGAAAATAAAATTGAGGTGACATGGGAAGTACCGACTGGAAAAAACTTGAAAAAGAATCCTTCTTCTAAATTAATCATCAAAAACACCAATAGCCAAGCGCTTGCTCTCCAGGATTGGTCTTTGTGGTTTAATTTCATCCGTGGAATAAATGCTCAATCTGTCGATTCACGTTTTAAGTTATCCCATCGTAATGGTGATTTATTCCAGATCGAGTTTGCGAAAAATAACCTAATCTTACAACCTAAGGATACGATAGAAATCAGCTTCACCACGGTAGGCGGTTTGATTAATTACACCGATGGGCCTATTGGGCTATATGTAAGTTATGACGACAAGGGTACTTATGCTGACATCAAAAACTATCAAGCACAAAGGAATACCTTTACTGAGGACGAACGGAAAACATACTTAGCGCAGAAGTTTACGAGCAATGAACTACTTTCTAAAGGAACACAACAAGATATTTTACCATTACCGGCACAAGCCATAGTGGATAGGGCTAAGTCCTTTAAGTTGGTTAATACTGTTTCGATCAATTCAGATGCAGACTTTAACAAGGAGGTTGCTTTATTCATCCAATTCTTAAAAGAACAAACAGGTATACAAGCACAAAACAGTCAAAGCAAAGAATCGCAGTTAAAGATCGTGAAATCAGCAGGTTTCGCAAACGAAGGCTACGCATTGACGATCGATAACAAAGGAATCGAAATTAAAGCCAGTACCGCAACAGGCGCTTTTTATGGTTTACAATCGTTAAAATCGCTACTTCCTGCAACAGACTGGAGCAGCACAAACAAAACTTTAAACTTTCCATTTGCTCAGGTAAAAGACCAACCACGTTTTCCATACAGAGGATTAATGCTGGATGTAGCACGCAACTTCCACAGTAAAGAGGAGGTTTTACGCATCCTCGATGCCATGGCACAATATAAATTGAATAAATTTCACTTCCATTTTATCGATGACGAGGGTTGGCGCTTAGAGATTCCAGGATTACCAGAATTGACAGAAATAGGAAGTGTCCGTTCGGCTAACTTTAAAGACGGAAAAGCGATACAACCAGCCTATGGTTTCTGGTGCGGTAGCAAAAGACAAGCAATACCTAACTGCACAAGATTACATTGATATTTTACGTTATGCTGCAGCGAGACATATTGAAGTGATACCAGAAATCGAAACGCCGGGACATGCTCGTGCTGCGATAAAATCAATGGAAGCTCGCTATAACAAGTTGAAGAAGGCTGGAAACCTAAAAGCTGCTGAAGAATATTTATTGCATGACCCAGCTGACCAATCGGTTTACAATTCTGCTCAAAACTGGAATGACAATGTCTTGAATCCAGCTCTACCTTCTGTTTACCATTTTCTAAGCAAAGTCATTGACGAGATTAAAAGCATGCATGAACAAGCGGGTGTACCGCTGACAATGATTGATTTAGGTGGCGATGAAACACCAGCTGGCGCATGGGAGAAATCTCCACTGATCGCGGCATTCATGAAAGAAAACAACATCACCTCTATATACGATGTGTGGCCATATTATATCAATAAGATTAATGAAATCTGCCAGTCCAAAGGATTGACCATGTCGGGTTGGGAAGAAATGGGAATGAAGAATTTCGGAAAAGGAATGGATGTCAACCCTGCACTAGCGGATCATAAAATAAACTTAAATGTCTGGAATAACCTCATTGGTGGTGGACAAGAAGATTTAGCTTACCGCTTAGCAAATGCGGGCTATAAGGTCGTCTTTACATCTGCTTATAACAATTATCTGGACATGACTTGGGACCATAATTTTGCAGAGCCAGGTCACAGCTGGGTGGGATTGGTTGATATCAACAAAACATACTCTTTTGCTCCGGAAAATTATTTCCTCAATATTTTTAAAGATAATGCTGGAAATGACTTACCACAAGATTTTGCAAAAAATAAAGTGCACTTGACTGCAAAAGGAAAAGCCAATTTCTTAGGGGTGAAAGCTGGTCTTTGGTCCGAAAAAATAAATAATGACACCCGGTTAGAAGAAATGATTTTCCCACGCTTATTGGCTGTTGCCGATCGTGGATGGGCAGCTGAACAAAGCTGGGAAAAGGGCGATAGCTTTGATGCACAAGCTTACCAGAAGAGCTATGCCGGATTTATGCAAAAACTGGGTAATGATGAATTAAAGAAACTAGACAAGTTAAATCAGGGATACCATTATCGCGTACCAGCTGTTGGCGTCAAACTAGTCGATGGAAAATTGGTTGCAAATGCCGATTACCCTGGATTTAAGATCTATTATACGGAAGATAACACTGAACCCTCTTTAAAATCCAAGGAATTCAAAGAGGCCATTCCTTTTCATAACAAATCGACATACAAATTTAGAGTCATCACACCAAACGGTGACCTAGGGATTATTTCTAGCTTCTAAAATAGTTGATCAACAAAAAAGCGGGATTCCATAATTTGGAATCCCGCTTTTTTTTTTGCTGTAAGCCTTATCGGTTTATTTTTTATCGACTGAGTATTTCCCAGGTCCAATAAATAACAGACCAAAAAACACAAAGCACAATTCGATAGCATGGGAAGCCCCATTAAGTCCATCCCCTTTTCCAAAATGAACTAAAGTAGCAATGAACATCGTAAAGGCTAAGAGTAATAAAGATGGTCTAGTCCAAAGGCCTATTAATAGAAATAACCCTCCTATACTTTCCGTAACAGCTGCCATCAACCCCCAAAAAACGGGTAAAAAATGAACGCCCAAAACACCCATAGACGCACCTAGTTTTTCCCACATCGGCATCCCACCCATTATCTTCGGGAAACCATGCACAATCATCATCGCTCCCAAACCTATACGTATCATCAATAAACCTAGATCCTTGTATTTTCCTAATGTTTGAAATATTGCCATAATATTTAATCGATATATGTTAATGAAACCTTATTTTGTGTTATTTTCAATTTTACTTTCTTCCCTAGAATCAAGGCATGATTATCGTCAATATGTCCTGCAGGATAATCAAATGCAACAGGAAAATGATCATCGGATACTTTATCCATCACCATCTCTGCTACCGTTTGGCCAAAGGAAGGGTCTCCATCTTTCATGGCCGTAAAACCACCGACGATTAAGCCCTTCAATTTTCTAAATTTACCGGCACGTTTTAATGCCCATAACATGCGGTCTACACTATAGAAAGACTCTCCTACGTCTTCAATAAATAAAATTTTACCATCGTAATTGACATCCGATTCTGAAGCCAATACGGACAAAAGTATGGCCAAATTTCCGCCTATAAGCACGCCTTCGCCCTCACCTATCCGACTTGGAGCCGCTTCTTGGATATATTGATGATCTATAATATGTCCAAATAATGCTGCTTTTAGGGTATCTAATGATGCTTCAGTCCCAGCTTCAAATGATTTGGGCATCTGTCCATGTATCGTGGGGATACCATATTGACGTTGGATATGACTATGTAAAACCGTGATATCACTAAAGCCAACAAGCCACTTGGGTTGTTTTTCAAAAAGAGAAAAATCAAGTTGATCAATGATACGTACGCAACCATATCCACCGCGAGCTGCGAAAACAGCTTTAATAGACTCGTCATCCAAAGCCCATTGCAAATCTTCAGCACGTTCGCGGTCATCACCTGCAAATTGATGATAAGCAGCAGTCACGGTCTTCCCTAAAAGAACCTCTAGACCCCATGACTCTAATATTTTAACCGCTACATCTATATTCCCACGGATAAAACTTGCTGGACAGACAATTGCGACTTTATCGCCTGCTTTAAGAAATTCAGGTATTTTCGTCATAATCTTTATTTTAATACCGCAAATTGAATTATCTTTGTGAAAGAAACAAACATTTAATTTGTTTTTTTATTTCGCTAACAATTAATTTACTGTATAGCATTGAGTAATTTATCCAAAAAACGTTACACCATTACATCTGCATTGCCTTATGCTAATGGTCCTTTGCATATTGGTCATTTGGCCGGCGCATATATCCCAGGCGACATTTTCGTTCGTTATCTACGTCTAAACAATAAAGACGTTGTTTATGTTTGTGGTTCTGATGAACATGGTGCTGCGATTACCATTCGAGCTAAAAAAGAAGGTATTACGCCACAGCAGATCATTGATAAATACAATACGCAAATCAAAGAAAGCTTTGAAGAGTTTGGTATTGCGTTCGATATCTATCATCGCACTTCCGAACCTATCCACCATGAATTATCCCAAGAGTTCTTCACGAATTTATACGATAAAGGAGAGTTTGTTGAAAAATTTTCAGAGCAATATTATGATGAAGATTTTAATCAATTCTTAGCTGACCGTTACATCGTTGGTACTTGCCCGAACTGTAAGGCTGAAGGCGCCTATGGCGATCAATGTGAAAAATGTGGTACATCATTAAGTCCTACAGATCTAATCAATCCGATCTCTACATTAAGTGGTAAAACACCGATATTAAGAAAAACAAAACATTGGTACCTTCCTCTGGATAAGTATCAGCCTTGGTTAGAAAAATGGTTGATAGAAGGTAAAAAAGATGTTTTAAAATCCAATGTTTTTGGTCAGTGCCAATCTTGGTTAAAATCAGGTTTACAACCGCGCTCCATGACACGTGATCTGGACTGGGGAGTAGATGTTCCGCTTAAAGAAGCTGCTGGTAAAAAACTCTATGTTTGGTTAGATGCTCCTATCGGTTACATTTCGGCTACTAAACAATGGGCGATAGATCAGGGTAAAAACTGGGAAGATTATTGGAAAAAACAAACAAATCCAGAGGATGACTCTTGTTTGATACATTTTATTGGAAAAGATAATATCGTATTCCATTGTATCATCTTTCCTGCCATCTTACATGCGCATGGTGAATACATTTTACCAGATAATGTACCTGCCAATGAATTTTTGAATCTTGAAGGTGATAAATTATCGACCTCACGTAACCATGCTGTATGGTTACATGAATATCTAGAAGAATTTCCAGGAAAACAGGATGAATTGCGCTATGTATTGACATCAATACTTCCGGAGACTTCAGATAGCGAATTTACATGGAAAGATTTTCAAGCACGTGTGAACAATGAATTGGTTGCCATTTTAGGGAACTTTGTCAATCGCGTCATGGTGCTTTCTCATAAATATTTCAATGGTCAAGTTTTATCCGGATCACCTTTAAATGAGGTGGACCAACATGTCTTCAGCGAAATGGCAAAATTGCCGGAGGCAATCGCTGGTTCGTTGCAACAATACCGTTTCCGTGAAGCGATGGCTCATTTTATGAACGTTGCTCGCCTAGGAAATAAGTATTTAGCAGATGAAGAACCATGGAAAGTCATCAAAACGGATGAAGAACGTGTAAAAACAGTGTTGAATGTGGCTACGCAAATTGTTGCAAACTTAGCTGTATTGGCACAACCATTCCTTCCGAAAACGGCTACTAAACTTTTCGAAATGCTGGATTTCCCGCGTAAAGACTGGACAGATGCTGGAAAGTCTGACTTAATTGCTGATGGACATCAATTGAGTGAGGTACAGTTATTATTTGAAAAAATAACGGATGAGCAGGTTGAGTTTCAATTGAACAAGTTGGCGGAAGCAAAAATTGCGAATGCAGCGGCTAACGTGAAAACGGAACCTGAGAAAGCAAATATTGCTTTTGAAGACTTTACGAAACTTGACATTCGTGTAGGAACTATCCTCGAAGCGGAAAAAGTTGCCAAGACGAAAAAATTATTAAAAATCAAAATCGATACAGGGATTGATCAACGTACTGTTGTGTCAGGAATTGCTGAATTTTTCTCGCCTGAGGAAATCATCGGTAAGCAAGTATCTATATTGGTGAATTTAGAACCTCGTGATATCAAAGGAATCACCTCTCAAGGGATGATCCTAATGGCGGAAGATGCAGATGGTCGTTTGGATTTTGTCAATCCAACAACGGCAATCAAGCCTGGTAGTACCATTAGATAACAATACGAGCATAAACAAAAAAGGGAACGTTGCGTTCCCTTTTTTGTTTAAAATAAAATAGCATTCAGCTTTTTATTAAATTCCTTCTCGCTTAGCCAATCGTAGACGGAGGTCTTCAATTTTGCGATAATGGCTGTTTTTGGTTCTGCCACGACCTTCTTTTTCTTTGTCAGCACAGCAGAAACGGGTGTATTGGTTAACTCCACCTTGGTCGCAAATATATTGACGTTCATACTGGGAATGGATACCCCTAATATCAAGCCGGGCAAGCCGTGGATAAGCTCTGGGCCTACCGGAACAGGAATTTGTCCCGCAAAAAAAGCGACCACATAAATGGAATCTTGTATAATCCCATTTGCCCGACGGCAATCGTATCCCGCAATATTGCGATACTCATCGGTATACTTCCACTTCACATGGGGTAGCGAGTCTTTCATTAATAATTCCTCATCACCAAATGGAAGTAGCTTAAAGAAATTACTATCTTTTAAGTTGATGTAGGTCTTGCTGTCGGCAATAAATGGACTATGCCAAAAGACGTTCCGATAATTGGCCGGATAATCTTCTTTTATGGTCTCAAAAACAGTCTCATCATCAAAAAATTTCAAACTGTGATGGGTAATCATCTCTACAGGTCCATTTTTTACTGCTGCTTCTACACTGATTTTGTCCCAAGCTTCCAAATCGGGCTTATTCATAAAATTTCTATTCAAATAATTCCGAAGATGGAATTTTCTTTCATAGGTCACGGTGCCACTACTTGGAAAGAATGCGTATTGGGCCGACACTTGAGCGATAAAGCCCATACATAAGAATAAACATACGAGATATTTTTTCATGCTATTTTCCTCCTTTCATAGTTGTAAAATTATAAATCACCTTCAACATGCCATAGCGGTGTAACACCTGATTACTGGACTGAATAAAGGATGAACCACTTTGAGAGCGATCGATACCTTTATTTTTATTCAAGATATCATTGACAAAGAGCTGGGCTTCTAACGATTTGTCTTTAAAGAATTTTTTCGAAATATAACCATTCATGTTGACGGTATTAATTGCTTGTAGGGTCTGTGTAGCACGCTGATAGTTTTGGCCTACGTTGATCCCGATTTTAAATTCTTTGGGTAAATAGTACGTAGCATTACCATAAGATCTCATTTTAAAAGTCATACTGCTGTACTCAGGCTGTAACGAAGAGTTTAGATTTTCAAATCCTGGACTGATACTGAGGTAAAAATCAAGCTTATTTGCTTTGTAGCGACTAATGCCAATTTCAGGGGCTGCTCTCCAGGTCTCATTCTGGTTGAGTTCTGCTTCTTCTCCTTCTATCGATAGGTAACTATATTGGCTATTATAATTGATATTTGCACCCAAGTCTAAATTTAATCCCCACTTCTTGTGCACGACAAATCGGTATCCCGAGCCTCCATAAAGACCCCAATTGGTCTTATCGATATTCACAAATTGAATCTCTTGTCGACCATCATCAAAATACTTCACTTTGTTCGTTATACTGTTCACTCCTTGCGATGCACTGAGGTAAACATAGATACTTTGATCTTTCAGCTGCTTGTACGAATTGAAGTTGATCGAGTAATTATTGTAAAACCCTGCTTTCAAATCAAAGTTGTCAAGATAGGTCACCAATTGCTGTGCGTTTTGTTTTAAGGGTTCAATTTGAGTCAATGAAGGCTGCGTAGAACGTCCTGAATAACGCACATTGAAACTTTTACTTTTCGTCAGTTTATAGTTGATAGACATGCTTGGTCGAAAAGACGTTTGATTGCGTTGTAGTACCGTCTCTAAATTATTATACTGACGTTTAACATCTTCCAAATCCAATTGATTGCTCACATTCATGGTCAACTTATCGTCTTTATAATTCAGTGAAGTCGTGATTCCATTTTTTGTACTGGTATAGTCAAAATCATTGAGCACTTTCTGGTCAAGCACCGTATATTCTCCTGTTATAGGGTCTTGGTCGAATGACTGATTCAAGGTCTCTGAGCCATTACTTGAAAACGTGTAACCGAGCGATCCGGTCAATCTTTTGGACAAAGGTTCGCTGAAGGTCAATGAGGCATTTAAGCTGCTATTATTATTCTTGTCTTTCTTCAATTGATCGATGACGGCTGTTTTATTTTCAGTCGCTAAATAGGTACTTGAAAAATAATTCGTTTTCGCATCATTTTGATCAATATTGGTATTGATGCCTAGTGTCAGTGATCTTCGTTCTTTCTTAAAGCGTCTGGTCAATAAGACGTCCAAATTAAACCGTTCCTGATCGCCATTCACTTTGTTTCTAGCATCTGTCTTTGTAATCAGCTTGCGGTCTAGATTCATTTGTTCACTAAATGATTCTGAAAAATCATCGCGTTGCACTTTATTGAACCCCATCTTGACAATCAAGTCGGTCAACGAGTCCAATTTACCATCGTACCTCAGATTTGCCGCTTGAGTCCGACTCTCTTTGTCCGAATGGGTTAAAGAGCTATCAATGCGCGCTTGTCCTGGAAGGTTATTTTGAGCAAAATAGGTGCTTGTATTACGGACATTGAGCTGATTGCGTTTTACATTCACATTAATTTTATGTTTATCATTGGCTGTTTTATCTGAAAAGCTCGCTCCAAAGTTAAGGGCTTTGGGTACGCCTCCACCATAGAAAACTGACCACTGTAACCACCTTCTGCTCCGTCTCCTCCTGAAATCATGATACCGCCACCATCCATAACTTCCATATTACCGGCACCGCCTACACCATATTTCTGACCGTCTTCAAAACCAAGGCCAACCATACCATCATTAGCTGCTATTCCATAGACAGCTATTTTCTGACTGCCATTGAAACGATTGGCCATGACTTTAACGCCGTAATAGTCATCGGTTCCAGTGCCAACAGTAGCCTGTCCGAACATACCCTTTTTACTATCGGCCTTAAGCTTGATATCGATGGTTTGCGTGCGTTCTCCATCATCCACACCTGTACGGTCGGTTAAATCTGATTTCTTCTCGTAAACTTGGACCTTACTGACCATATCCGACCGGATATTTTTAGTGATTAGGGTCGGGTCGTCACCAAAGAATTCCTCACCATCCAATAAGACTTTCTTTACTTCTTTTCCATTGGCAGTGATTTTTCCATTGGCATCTATCGTCATACCAGGAAGGACTTTCAATAGATCTTCAACCTTGGCATCCTTCTCCACTTTAAAACTCGCGGCATTGTATTCAATGGTATCTCCTTTAATTATAACCGGTATTCCGCCGACTACTTGGGCTTCCTCCAGCAATAAAGCGGCTTTTGATAATTTGATTGCACCCAAATTAATCGGTACTTTTCCTACCTCAACATCCTTGACATAGTCTGCATATTGCGGAAAGGATACGATGAATTTATAGGTTCCAGTATCAATTTGTGGAAAGTTAAAAGTTCCATTTTCTTTTGTCCGGACGAACTTAACAAGAACAGAATCTTTAGCATTTAATAATACAACAGCTGCTTTACCTAGTTTTCCCCCATCCTTCGAATCAACTATCTCTCCCGCTACCTTGGTTTGTGCATGTGCTGAATTGGTCAGAATAAATGAGCATAGTATCAGTATGCTCCAATAGAATTTGGCCATTAAATCAGGTTTATAGTAGTTTAAAAACTAAAGATATAGTTTTGATACGATAAAATCGTATTCTTTTTGTTAAATTTTCGTTAAAAATAAAAAGGGTCGCGTTAATTGATTAACGCGACCCTTTTTATACCTATTAATGTTAACTAACTATCTTCTGATGTATCTAAGTTTAATTGTTTTTCCTTATTAATTAAACTTGCTACACTTGTATCGTTCAATATTTGTAACATAGCGTTACGAACCTCGACAAATGTATCGCGTATACCACATGCATGCTCCGTTGTACATTCATCACAAGAGCGATAAAAATTAAGACTTACACAAGGTAATAAGGCTATAGGACCATCAATCAATCGCATTACCTGAGATAAATAGACATCTTCAGGTGCTTTATTCAAACTATAGCCACCTCCAGCACCTTTTTTGCTATACAAAATTCCAGCATTACGCATTTCTAACAATATCTGTTCTAAAAATTTCTTAGGAATATTTTCTTCCTCGGCAATTTTCACGATCTGCATGGGGTCCTTACCGTAGTTCCTACCTAAAACCATTAAGGCCTTAATTGCATATTTTGTCTTTTTAGAAAGCATATTATTTAATCAAATTTTATCTACAAACTTAGATAAATTTGTGCTATTTACAATTTTAATTACATTGTATATAAAACAAACTTATCTTCCTATCCACTTCATACACTAATTTTTCATAGCGGAAATCAAACATCCCCTACCTGCCATATAGCATTAAAAGCAGTATTACTGCCCAAGCACCTCTACGATTGGTGTGCCAATGCTACCATTTGGTTCCATGACATGCAACAAGGCAGCAAGTGTAGGAGCAATATCGGTTACGTTTACAGCTTTATTAGAAACGCCAGGTTTGATGCCCCAGCCCATAAATACCAGCGGTATATGGGAATCAAAGCTCGACCAGGTTCCATGTGTCGTTCCTGTCGAACGTGGTGTACCATCATACCATTGTGGTTCAACAACGATTTGAATAATACCACTACGTTTCATATGATATCCGTTTATTGCTTTTTCTCGTATCGCAAGTGGCGCCTGTAAGACATCCCCTTTTGACATATCAAATACAAATGCAACGCCATCCTGTTTCTTCAGATACTTGATGATATCCGTTTTAATCGCTTCTTCATCTAACTTTAAGGTCTCAATCTTTTCATTATCCAAATGCACCTGGTAGTTCATTAAGCTTTTAACCAGTTTTTCTTGACCATATTTCGCTTTCAAATTTTCGTTTAAAGCTGTTATAATCTGTCTACTTGGAAAATAACCACCGTTGCCCTTCATATCCATAAAATAACGCGAGTTATAAGATGCGGCATGATCTGCTGTTAAAAAGAACGTATAATTGCCCGCTCCAACGGTCTTGTCCAAATAGTTAAAAAGATCAGCCAATTCATGATCCAGTTTCAAATAGATATCTTCGATTTCTACAGAAGAAAGAGAATAGCGATGTCCTACATAGTCCGTAGCAGATAAACTGACACACAAAAAGTCTGTACTTTTCGTCGGGTTATTTCCTAGTTTTTCATTTTCAATAGCTGCTTTAGCCAAATCCAATGTCAAGGTATTGCCCATAGGTGTAGTTTTGATTAACTCATAACCTTCAGTCTCCATCAGTTTGGATGTCGCTCTTGGCAATGTTGGACTTGTTTCTCCGGCATATTTCCCCTCATATATATTGTCATCTGCAATACTTGAAGTATAGGTTGCCAAAGGATATGATGGTTTCCAATCTTGTTTTAAATATTTTTCAGCAAGCTTTTTCTTATTAAAATCATCTACCCACTTCGGTAACTTATCCATATAAAAATTGCTCGTAATCCAATTGCCTGATTTAGCCTCAAACCAATATGCAGCATCAGCAAAATGACCTGCTGGAAGAATACCACCACGATCTTTAATGGCAATACCGATAACCTTTGATTGAAAATTGGTTGCCAACTTCAGTTGATCTGTAATCGTTGAAGCCAACAGATTACGTGGCGATTGCTTACCCTCAGGCTCTGTTGTACCAACACCTTCTACATTGTCATCCTGTGTACAGTACATCGCTTTACCGGTTTGCTCCATAATCCAATCATTTCCTGAAATACCATGTATAGCAGGGACTGAGCCTGTATAGACCGAACTATGTCCAATTGCTGTATAGGTTGGAATATAGTTGATCAAAGTATTTTCACAAGAAAATCCATCACTCAACAATCTTTTGAAACCTCCATTACCGTACCTTTCAGCAAATCGATACAAATAGTCCCAACGCATTTGGTCAACCATAAGACCGACGACTAATTTAGGACGTTCTGGAGACTGTGCGAAGGTTGTTAAGGTACTCAACCCAAAGCACATCATTACTAACATTTTTTTAATCATGCCTTTTGTATAATCTAGTCTATAAATGTAAAAACTAATTTTTTAAATGCGTTTGTAAATATTGTCCTGTATAAGAATCTTTACAGTTTACCAAATCTTCGGGCAGACCCGCGAAAACTAATTTACCCCCTTTGTCTCCACCCTCGGGCCCGATATCAATAACCCAGTCTGCGGACTTGATCATATCCATATTATGTTCGATGACCAAAATGCTATTCCCCAAGTTAATCAGTGCCTCAAAAGATTTCAAAAGCTTTTTGATATCATGAAAATGAAGGCCTGTCGTAGGCTCATCAAAAATGAATAGTGTTTTCTTACTATTATTTCCTTTGATTAAAAATGAAGCCAATTTTATCCGTTGTGCTTCTCCTCCAGACAGGGTACTCGATGATTGTCCCAACTTGACATAACCAAGTCCAACATCTTGTAAAGGTTGTAACTTAGCTAATATCTTAGGTTGATCAGCAAAGAAAACAATGGCCTCATCGACACTCAATCCTAAAATATCAGAAACAGATTTATGTTTATATTGCACATCCAACACATGTTGCTTAAACCGTTTTCCATCGCAGACTTCACAAGGCAAGACGATATCTGCCATAAACTGCATCTCGATCTTCACTTCACCTTCACCTTGACATACATCGCAACGCCCGCCTTCCACGTTGAATGAAAAGGCTGCCGGTTTGAGACCCGCGGCTTTTGCTGCCGGTAAGTTCGAATACAATGCTCTCACTTCATCCCATGCCTTCACATAAGTAACAGGGTTGGATCGTGAGGAACGGCCAATAGGATTCTGATCGACCATTTCTATTTGCTCCACATGATCAATATCTCCTTCGATACCGTCATACACACCGGTTTGTTCTCCCGAATAATTTCCGATGGCTTTCTGCAAAGCGGGATACAGAATTCGTTTCACCAAGGATGTTTTACCAGAGCCTGAAACACCGGTAACCACTGTAAAATTGTTCAACGGAAACGTCACATCAATTCCCTGAAGGTTATTCTCATGCGCGCCCTTGATGGTAATGGCATTATTCCACTGCCGACGTTGCTTAGGAATATCGATACTATCTTTCCCGCTTAAATAGCGTCCTGTCAAACTTTGATCATCCTTAATAATATCTTCGTAATGACCTGCAAAAACCAATTCCCCGCCATTAATTCCTGCTTCAGGACCAATATCGATCAAATAATCTGCGGCCTCCATCATTTCTTGTTCATGCTCCACCACAATTACGGTGTTCCCAATATCACGTAATGATTTTAACACACTGATCAACCTTTGTGTATCTCTAGGATGCAAACCGATACTGGGTTCATCCAAAACATAGATAGAAACCGACCAAAGAACTTCCTAAAGAAGTGGCCAGATTGATACGTTGTGACTCTCCTCCGGAAAGCGAGTTTGAAAGTCTATTTAAGGTTAAATAGCTCAGTCCTACATCGCAAAGAAACTGTAATCTACTTTCAATTTCTGATAATAATCGCTTCGCTATCAAGAGATCATTTCCCACCAATACCAAGCCTTGAAAAAAGGCTAATGCTTGGTCTAATGGCATCAAAACAATATCTGTAATGGATCTATCCCCAACCTTAACGTATGTCGCATCTTGGCGAAGACGTGAACCATGACAATCTGGACAATCGGTCTTGCCACGATACCGTGATAACATAACCCGATACTGGATCTTATAGGTCTGCTCTTCTAGTTCCTTAAAGAATTTATCCAAACCTGAAAAATACTTATTCCCAGTCCAAAGCACCTTCTTTTGTGCGGCGGTTAGATCCGAATAAGCGCGATGTATAGGGAAATCAAATTTTAAGGAGACTTTAATTAAAGCCTGCAACCATTCCCCCATCTTTTCACCACGCCATGGCGCAATAGCGCCGTCATACACCGAACGACTTTTATCAGGAATAACCAAATCAGGGTCTATGCCGACAACTTTTCCATATCCCTCACATCGACGACAGGCGCCATAGGGATTATTAAAACTGAAAAAATTGGCAGTTGGCTCTTCAAATAAAATACCATCGAGTTCAAAGCGATCAGAGAAATGATGGACTTCTTCGCCCACAGTAATGGAACAATTGCCTTTTCCTTCAAATAAAGCTGTCTGAATGGAGTCCGAAAGACGATTTAAGGTGTCGTCATCCGATTCGATGCGCAAACGATCCGTAACAATTTCAATCTCTCCTTCTTTTATGGCCTTATTATCGATCTTTTTATTATCGATAATACTTTCTATTTTCTGCAGTTCGCCTTTATATTTTATACGAACAAAGCCTTTTTGCAATAATAGCGAAAGCTCCTCTTTCAATTTACGATCGTTCGTAGGAATAAGCGGGGCATAAATAGTAATGGAAGTTCCCTCTTCTAAAGAAGTGGCAAAATCGACAATACTGGAAACAGTATCTTTCGTCACAAGTTGCCCAGATACAGGAGAAAAAGTTTTGCCGATACGTGCATATAGTAATTTTAGGTAGTCATAAATCTCTGTGGATGTACCTACCGTAGAACGTGGATTGCTGGTGATGACCCGCTGCTCAATGGCAATTGCTGGCGCAATTCCTTTGATATAATCCACCTCTGGTTTATTCATCCTTCCCATAAACTGACGGGCATAGGACGACAGACTTTCGACATAACGACGCTGCCCCTCTGCATATAATGTATCAAAGGCTAAAGAAGATTTTCCTGAGCCTGACATACCTGTGATAACAACCAGTTTGTTTTTCGGGATATCGACATCAATATTCTTTAAGTTATTGACCCTTGCCCCTTTTATTTGAATATAATTTTTCGGACTATTATCCTGTGTCTTCGCCATTTATAAATTCCAATCTAATTTGTTTTCATCTGACATACAGATAAAAACAAAAATAAGGATTTAAAATCCTTATTGATAATCTCCTTCAATAAAAGCTTTGATATTTTACATAAGCTTAATAAAGAATTATTTTATATTTCCTTTTTTCATCTGTTCAACTGCATATGTAACTGCTCTGGCGGTTAGTGCCATGTATGTCAATGAAGGATTTTGAGTTCCAGTAGACACCATAGATGCACCATCTGTCACAAAAACATTAGTACAATGATGCATTTGATTCCATTTGTTCAAAATTGACGTTTTAGGATCTAGCCCCATCCTCGCTCCTCCCATTTCATGAATATCGAGCCCTGGATTTTGACCACTATTATGTGTTGAAATATTTTTTGCTCCACCAGCTTCTAACATCTCCGCTCCCTGCTGAAAGAAATCATCCCGTGATTTAAAATCATTTTCATCATACGCAATTGCTGTAATGACCAATGGAACTCCATATCTATCCTTTCTATCTGTGCTTAAACGAATGTGATTTTTTTCTTGAGGAATGGTCTCGCCCTGCATCATCATGCCTACATGCCAATCTCCTAAAGTACTCAATTGATCTTTATAATCACCTCCTACCTGCATGGCTAATTGAGAGGCTGATGAACGACCTCGGGAAGCTCCAAAAAAAGATGCATATCCACGTAAAAAATCCATTTCCTGTTTTGCTACATTTCTAAAATTAGGGATAATAGGCTGTGTAGGTCTCCTTCCATAATAATAGCTATCTTCAAAACCTTCATAACTCGCACTGATGGAACCTAAGTAATTGTGAAAGGCAATATACTTACCCAAAACACCGCTATCGTTACCTATTCCTTGCGGGAATCTGTCGGAAATAGAATTTAATAAAATTTGATTTGTAGCAATTGCAGATGCATTTACAAAAATTACTTTAGCATAGAATTCCATACTTTTATTGGTCTCGGCATCTATGACACGTACACCAATAGCTTTTCCTAATTGATCATCATAAATTATCGAA
Organism: Sphingobacterium sp. SG20118; assembly: GCF_044740685.1. Lineage (NCBI taxonomy): Bacteria > Pseudomonadati > Bacteroidota > Sphingobacteriia > Sphingobacteriales > Sphingobacteriaceae > Sphingobacterium > Sphingobacterium sp. SG20118. The sequence continues at coordinate 4,934,113 of NZ_CP172826.1, read as the reverse complement.
TCGACGACTGCATGAGGTCTCAACGTTAGTTTACCGGTCTTCTGTGCCCATGGTAAAGTGGAAGCATTGGAACTAAAGTAACCTCCAAAAGGACAGCCTCGTTGACAGAGGTTTCGAGCTTGACATGCTCCTCTTCCTTGATCAATATGTATCTGTTTTGGTTTAGTGAGGTGTGCACATCTCCCTGCAATCACTTTGCGGTCAGGATAGCTATTGTGAATTCTACGTTGAATTTCTAATTCTACTTGATTCATTTCCCAGGGTGGCAAAAACTCTCCATCGGGCATCGCCTCAATACCATCTAAATTACCTGAAATGCCAACAAATTTTTCTACATAACTATACCAAGGTGCTATATCAGCATAGCGGATCGGCCAATCTACAGCAAATCCATCCCTTGCGGGACCCTCAAAATCATATGGCGACCAACGTTGTGTTTGTTTAGCCCAGGTCAAAGATTTACCTCCCACCTGATAACCTCTAATCCAATCAAAGGGTTGTTCTTGGATATAAGGCTGTACATCATCCGGTGTAAAAAAATGTTTGGCATCTTCCTTATTCGCGTAACATTTTGAGGCAATTGGATTTTCTTTTTGTTCCTTTAAAGTCAGTTGATTATTATTTCCAAGCTGCCAGGGATCTTGGTATGCTGTGGGGTAATCTTTAATATGCTTAACATCTCTACCCCTTTCTAATACCAATGTTTTTAATCCTTTTTCACAGAATTCCTTTGCGGCCCATCCTCCGGAAATTCCAGAACCGATTACAATAGCATCATAATTATTATCGTTTTTCATCTATAAAATTAGGTTGTGGTTGTTTCTAAAGGTAATTAATCTATTGACTAGATCCAAAATAGATTACATACTATTTTCTCAAAACTTCATGCAGACACGACTTCGCTTTATAAATTTAAAAATTTTATATGGAAACAAGAAATTGTAAACAAATAGATTTTCTAAGGATACAAGCAGACTTATTAGAATCGTAAACATTAATCTGTAACTAAAAAATCTTTAAAATAATGATTTAGATACATTATTTTAAAGATTTTCATGAAGGTCTTATTCGTTCGTTCTGCTTAATAACCAACACCACTTCTCCTTGGTTGCCTAATGGGAGGCCAAACACCCGGTTTGCCATCTCGATCTGCAGGTAGCACACGTTGTTCCCTATTAACTAAAGCAGGTTCTTCAGAGGCTTTATACGCCATCACAGCGGTAAGGATGACATTGTATTTCAAATCATCGAATACCAACTTATCATAAGTATCTAAGTTCGTATGCCATGTATTCGTAAAGTAACCCCAAGATAAAGAGCTTAACATAAAGGCTGGTACACCCGCTGCGACAAAAGAAGAATGGTCTGACCCACCGCCACTTGGAGATCCTGGGAATTCAGTTTTGATATCTTTTGTCACCGCAACCGGTACGGCAGACATCCAACGTGATATATAATCGTAAGCATGTACAAAGCCCGAACCATTAATTCTCTCTACACGTCCTGTTCCATTATCCAGATTGAAAACAGCTTGTGTGTTTTCAACAATATCTGGATTATCCAATACAAAAGAGCGAGAACCATTTAAACCCTGCTCTTCACTTCCCCAAAGACCAATCAAAATAGTTCGTTTCGGATTTGGTAATACCTGTTTTAAAATACGTGCTACTTCCATCATTGCGATAGTCCCTGTGCCATTATCTGTGGCGCCAGAAACCACCCTCCCACGAATCTAGATGCGCCGAGAGAATAATATACTCATTGGGAAATTCACTTCCTTTAATCTCTGCAATGGTATTGAACGAAGGCACATTGCCTAAGTCTTTTGAAGAGGTCTCTACACGGATCATAGGTTTGATACCTTTATCTGCGAGACGATATAACATACCATAATCCTCTAAAGATATATCGAGCGATGGTGCCTTATATGATCGTGCTCCAAAGATTTTATTTGCACCAAATTCATTTGACCAGTTACTGGTCAAAATACCTGCAGCTCCTGCATCTTCCAAAATGGAAGGAATAGAGTTCGCTGACATGCCCGATGCTTTAATGCGATTGTTCCATAAAAGCGCCAAAGAATCCCGAGATCTATTCATTTTTTCAATAGACTGCTTTGTCCCAAACTCTTCCCAATTATGATCTGGTCGCCCTGTAGGTTGTGGCATGGAAATCATGACGAATTTGCCTTTAACATCTGGTAGCCATTTGTAAAAAGACAAGGAATCCTTTACATCTGGTAGTGCTATAACCTCTCCTTGTATACTTTTTCCTTTTGTACTTGGACTCCAAGCCAGTTGTGTGCCGACCAATGACTTAACACGAGGCGTGATCATATCGATATGCGAAATACCGCGTTCCCATCCTCTCCATTCACCAAATTTCTCATTCTTGGCCGCAATTCCCCAACTTTCAAACTTTGCTAATGCCCATTCATTTGCCCGAGTCATACCTGGAGTCCCCACTAAACGTGGACCAACAACATCGAGCAACTCAAATGCAAGTGATTCTAATTGAGAATTATGATTGGCTTCTACTACGATTTTTTGCACAATAGGTTCTAATACCTGCGGCGCTTGTTGAGATCGGTTTTGTGCAAATCCATTGTCTATCGCTAGAAAGCTTAAAAACAAAGCATATCCTAAGACTTTTTTTGATAAAATATACGTAAGATTAGTTCTTTTCATAAAAACATGATGTTTAGCGTTTTTTAATAAGGCCCCATAAAAATCGAAATTTATATTGACATTAGCTATTTTGCATTCATTTTTATTACAAAAAGAATAACGATATCTAAAACGAAATGATGAATGAAATCTTGGAGAATTTAAAGAATGGCTCCATCATGATCCCGACAGGCAAATAACCTTTTCATGAATACATCTGATAGATAAAAGTTGTAGTAAAAATAGGTTTGCACAAAAAAAGCCTCCGATTTCTCGAAGGCTTTTCTATTATTTTGATTCTAATGATAAGATTAGAATTTTTTATTCACTTTACGTTCACCTTCTGTTAAGTAGATTTTACGTAAACGGATAGATTGAGGAGTAACCTCGATATATTCGTCACCTTGGATATACTCCATTGATTCCTCTAAAGAGAATTTGATTGCTGGTGCAATACGTGCATTATCATCTGTACCAGAAGCACGCATGTTAGTCAATTGTTTCGCTTTAACGATATTGATTGTTAAATCATTATCACGGATATGCTCTCCTAAGATTTGTCCTTCATAGATATCTGCTCCTGGATCAACGAAGAATTTACCACGATCTTGTAATTTATCGATAGAATAAGCTGTTGTAGTACCTTTATCCAATGAAATCAATACACCATGTTGACGTCCAGGGATTGTACCTTTCCAAGGTTCGTAACCTTTCAAACGGTGCGCCATAACAGCCTCACCAGCAGTAGCAGTCAGTACGTTGTTACGTAAGCCGATGATACCACGAGAAGGAATTTCGAACTCTAAGTGTTGCATTTCACCTTTTGTCTCCATAATCAATAACTCACCTTTACGTTGTGTTACCAATTCGATTACTTTACCAGAAACTTCAGCAGGAACATCAACTACCAATACTTCAATTGGCTCACATTTCTTACCATCAATTTCTTTCAAGATAACCTGAGGTTGACCAACTTGCAATTCGTAACCTTCACGACGCATTGTTTCGATCAAGACTGATAAATGGAGAATACCACGACCATATACTAACCATGCATCAGGAGATTCTGTAGGAAGTACACGTAATGCTAAGTTTTTCTCTAACTCTTTTTGTAAACGATCATGGATGTGACGAGAAGTAACCAATTTACCTTCTTTACCAAAGAAAGGAGAGTTATTAATCGTGAACAACATGTTCATCGTAGGCTCATCAATGTGGATGACCTCTAATTGCTCTGGGTTTTCGAAATCAGCGATAGTATCACCGATGTCAAAACCATCGATACCAACTACAGCACAGATATCACCACAAGCAACTTCTTCAACACGACGACGACCTAATCCTTCAAATGTATGTAACTCTTTTACACGAGATTTAACGATTTTACCATCACGTTTCATTAATGAAATAGGTTGGCCTTCTTTAATTGTTCCACGTGCAACACGACCGATAGCAATACGACCTACGAATGTAGAGTAATCTAAAGATGTGATTTGCATTTGTAATGTACCTTCATTATATGGTGAAGGTGGGAAATGTGCAATGATAGCATCTAACAATTCAGATAAATCCTCTTTAGGCTCTTTCCAATCAGTTGACATCCAACCTTGTTTACTTGAACCGTATAATACAGGGAATGCTAATTGTTCCTCAGTAGCATCTAAGCTAAAGAATAAATCAAATACATTTTCATAAACCTCGTCAGGACGACAGTTTTCTTTGTCCACTTTATTCACAACAACTAAAGGTTTTAAACCTAAAGCTAACGCTTTTTGTGTAACAAAACGTGTTTGAGGCATTGGACCTTCAAAAGCATCCACCAATAGCACAACACCATCAGCCATTTTCAAAACACGTTCAACTTCACCACCGAAATCGGCGTGACCAGGGGTATCAATAACGTTGATCTTTACATCTTTATATTGAACAGAAACGTTTTTAGCAACGATCGTAATACCGCGTTCACGTTCTAAATCGTTGTTATCTAGAATTAAATCACCTGTACCATCATTATCTCTAAAAAGATTTGTGAAGTGTAAGATTTTGTCTACCAAAGTAGTTTTACCGTGATCGACGTGAGCGATAATCGCTATATTTCTAATATTTTGCATCCAGCAAGTAAATTTGTTTTAAATTCAGGGTGCAAAGATAAGTAATTTGCACCATAAATTCATATAACTATGTGTATTTTATTTGATTACACCTAAATCTTTTCCAACTTTCGTGAATGAAGCTATTGCTTTATCCAAATGAGACACCTCATGACCTGCTGAAATTTGTACACGAATACGTGCTTTCCCTTGTGGAACCACAGGGTAATAGAACCCAATAACATAGATTCCTTCTGCCAACATTCTTGTGGCAAATTCTTGCGCTAATTTCGCATCATACAACATAACAGGCACAATCGGATGGAATCCGGGTTTAATATCAAAACCTGCTGCAGTCATTTTATCGCGGAAATAAGCTGTATTTGACTCTAATTTATCACGTAAGTCTGTTGTCTCACTCAACATGTCCAAGACCGCTACAGACGCTCCTGCGATAGCTGGTGCCAACGTGTTCGAGAACAAGTATGGACGTGAACGTTGACGCAACATGTCGATGATTTCTTTACGACCTGAAGTAAAACCTCCAGATGCACCACCCAATGCTTTACCCAAAGTACCTGTAATGATATCTACGCGATCGATAACATTGTACAATTCGTGTGTTCCACGACCTGTTTTTCCAACAAATCCTGTACAATGTGACTCATCGATCATTACTAAGGCTTCATATTTATCTGCTAAATCACAGATCTGATCTAAAGGTGCTACTGAACCGTCCATAGAGAAGGCACCATCTGTAACAATAATACGGTGACGAGCTCCAGAAGCCGCTTGTAACTGTGCTTCTAAATCGGCCATATCCGCATTTTTATAACGGAAACGTTGTGCTTTACACAAACGAACACCATCAATAATAGAAGCATGGTTCAATTCATCAGAAATGATTGCATCTTCTGCGCTAAATAAAGGTTCGAATACACCTCCATTTGCATCAAATGCAGCTGCGTATAAAATCGTGTCCTCTGTTCCTAAAAATTTAGAAATTTTTGCTTCCAACTCTTTGTGAATATCCTGCGTTCCACAAATAAAACGCACCGAAGACATACCATATCCATGTGAATCTATTGCTCTTTTCGCTGCTTCAGTCACTTTCGGATGCGATGATAATCCTAAATAGTTATTTGCACAAAAATTGACGACTTCTTCACCAGTGCTCACTTTAATATCAGCACCTTGAGGCGTAGTAATTACGCGTTCTTCTTTATACAAACCAGCTTCTTTGATAGCTGCTAATTCTTTCTGCAATGCAGGTTGAAGAGTTTTATACATAATATTTCAAAATTTTCTACAATAATAAGATTTTATAAGAGGATTTACCTCAATTCCGGATGAAGTTTGTGTTATTAATGCGCAAAGCGCGTGTGAAACCGTTTGCACAATTTTTTATTCATAACGCAAAGCCTCTACCGGATCCAGTTTTGATGCCTTAGATGCAGGATAATAGCCTGAAACCATGCCGACGACAATACAAACGGTAAAACCTAAGAAAATCCAGTTCCATGGAACAATAAACGAAGCGCCCAATTGCAAGGCTAACAAATTACCGATAACAATACCCAATAATATTCCGGCCGCTCCGCCTATAAGACAAATCACAACGGCTTCAATCAGAAATTGCTTACGGATAACAGAAGGAGTAGCCCCGATTGCTTTTCGTATACCAATCTCCCGCGTTCGTTCGGTCACAGAAACTAACATGATATTCATAAGACCAATGGATGCACCAATCAATGTAATTAAAGCAATCACAATAGCTCCCATAGTGATGACTACCATATTCTGTAGTAATATCTGTGCTACCGCATCAGATTTTGTAATCTCAAAGTCAGACGTTTGTTTGGCTGTCAATCCACGGATATTCCGAAAGACAATGGTAGCCTCTCCTACCGCGGCTTCTAGACGGATTGGGTCATTTGCCGACACCGTAATGGTGTAGGATGGCTCCTGTCCAGCCATAACGCTCCTGGCCTTAATCAATGGAATGATACAGGCTTTATCTGCCCCCATTCCAGCACTAGAACCTTTGTTTTTCAATACACCAATCACTTGGTAGCGAACACCCCCAATGGTCATAAATTCACCTATTGGATTGATGGTGCCCTTGAATATTTTTTGATATATTTCATCGCCAATAATAACAACCGAATTACCATTATAGACCTCTCGATTTGTGAAATTACGTCCTAAGGCCAAATTATAACCCGAGGTCTTCAGATAAGACTCATCAGCTCCGATCACCCCAATATTAGGGTTGGTCTTTTCGGATTTATATTTCGCAGTTGCTGCCCAGGATACATTGACATTGATGGAGGTAACGGCATCGAATTTAAATAATTCTTTGAAACTTGAAGCATCACGATAAGTAATGGACGAAAAGACTTTTGACTGCTCTCCACTGTTACCTATCCGTACATTCAATCCACGATTTCGAATATTGAATGAATTGGAACCCATTGAAGAAAAAGAGTCTGTCAGTGAAGATTTAATCGCATCGATAGAAGTTAATACCCCAATCAATGCTGTAATACCAATTGCGATAATCAGTGCTGTCAGAAATGTCCGCAACTTATTGCCTACAATAGATTGTAGTGCAAGTTTTATATTCTCCGAATAGGACATCTTAACAGCCATAGCATTATTATCGTTAATTTTAGTGCTGAAATTACTGCTATTAAATTAATTATACAATATTTTTAAAAATAAAGGCCCAATAAACAACAAAAGTGCTGTTTAACGCAACAGCACTTTTTCAATTTTTATAGCATAAAGTATTATTTAACTCTTGTCCACACATCGGTTCTACCGAATAAACTGACACCGACATACCCTCTAATATCCAACTTATCAGCTCCCTGTAAAGTCATCTTACAGCTATATGTTTTCCCTGTCTTAGGGTCATAAATCTTACCTCCGCCAAATGTGCTACCGTCTTTTGTAAAGTTGGTTAATATCTCTAAACCCAATACGTTTCGGCTTTGCAAATTTTTATCTGGATTCTTAATATCTTTTTTAGGTTGACCTTGATCATTATTGGGTTCTTTTAGCCAATATAATTTTCCAAAATAGTGATTTCCCTTTTTAAAGATCTCGATCCTTCCCTCGCCACTTGAGTTTTGCCACTTCCCGAGAATGGGTTCTGTCTGGGCAAAAATAGCTATTGTGGTCAATAGCATTACTAATGTCATAATCATCTTTTTCATACCATCTTCATTTATAATTGTTCTATGTGAATTTACGAAAAATATGTTATGCATGCATAACATATGTTCACTTCATTATAGTAAACACTCCAAAGTGCTAAAAGTTTAAGGCACTAAAAATCAATATTTATGACCAACACTTATCGATATTTTGGCATCGCATTTGATATAAAAAAATCAAGAGTTAACTAAAATTATACATATTATGAAATTCATTATTAGCCTACTTATTACAGGTATAGTTATCGCGGTAGCCGCTTACATATCTCCAGGAGTACATGTTGCCAGCTTTTTTTGGGCGATTATAACAGGTCTTGTTATTGGATTTGTTAATGCAACAGTTGGTTCAATTTTAAGACTATTCACCTTTCCCCTAAATTGGTTAACACTCGGTTTGGTTTCATTTATCATAACCGTGTTAATGATCTTACTAACAGACTCCTTACTCGGTTCTAAATTCGATGTTTCAGGTTTTTGGACAGCAGCACTGTTTGCTATTGTAGTAGCGGTATTGGAGATGATTATCGGGAGATTATTTCCAGGGAAGACCGATTAAATATAGATTTTACATCAACAATAAAGGCTCCCAATTATAGATTGGGAGCCTTTATTGTTTGTTTTTATTCTAGCAGTGTGTAATCGGATTACTTTCTACTAGGCTTCTTTTTCATCTTATTGATCCAGATAAGCACACCTGTTATTGGCAGTGAAGTGGCTATTAAACAGGAAATAAAATAGAGAAGCTTTGAAAATGGTCCATAGATATCCCCAATATGCAATGCTTTTATGGACGCAGAGGCTCTCTGTGAAAATGTTTTCTCTCGAAATATTTCCTTTTCCAAGATTTGTCCTGAATACTGATCCAATGTGAGCTTATCTCCTGCAGATGGAGCAAAAAAGCCTACTCTATTCTTCAACACCGAGATTGTTTCTGAACTATCTTTAGGAAAGTTGATCGTGACATCGCCATCATAAGGGAGCACTTTATTGATTGCAACTAGCGTCTCGTCAATCGTCATGGCCTTTCCCCCTGTTATCGGGTAGATAGAATTCAACTTAGCTTTTTCTTCTTTTATACTTGTAGGGTTCTCATAAGTCCCCCAAGTTTTTTGCCAACCTGTACGATACCAATCAAAAGACCAAAATGGTCCGGTTACACTCATCAAAAACAAGATAATACAACTATAAAAACCAAGTGTATTATGGATATCATGATTGATTCGCTTCCAGTTTCCAGACCATTTTACGGATAGGCCGTTTTTCCATCCTCTTAATTTATTAGGAAACCAAATGACCATGCCACTGATGACTCCCAATAAAAATAATAAGGTTGCTGTACCTGTTATCCAACTTCCTAATTTTCTATTTTCAATGCCTTCAAAAATCGGTTCCTCGATTTCATTCAGCAGTAACCAACGGTGCAGTCCAAACATGACCTGCATAAAGTCATTCGTACCGTTCTTAATATCGTTAGCATCTCCAATGATTTCTGCTGTATAAGGGTTTACCATCATTTGATTAGCTCTAGGCTTACGCCCACCCTGTTTTTTTGGTTCTTCTTTTTTAGGTTCTGATGATTTATTTCCTCCTTCAACGGCTATAACACCACGATCTGTTTTCTTTCCGATAGCAGTAGCTGTTTCTTTTTTCTCAGCACGTTCTTTATCGGACTTCCCTTCCCCCTCTTTTTTAGGTTTACTGTAAAGGAATGCCACAGTACGTTCCTGATCAAAAGGTATTTTCATACCAACTATTTTCCCTTGAATGCCTTGCTGTGCAATATGTAATAAAGAGTCTGGAGCTATTCTTCCCTTATCTTCTGAATTTACGTGATAATATTTTGGTGCTGCAGCCTCACGGATTTCGGTATTATAAACATAGATAGTTCCTGTTATACAAACGACAAACACGACAATACCGCTAATAAGTCCAAACCACAAATGTAGATCATTAAATAATTTCCTGATTTTCTGCCAATTGGATGTTTGATTTTTTGCAGCTTTCATAGCTCACAGATTCGATTATGGGTTAAAATAAAAAATTAGGAAAGGTAAAATACCCTTCCTAATTCATAACAAAATTACAATTTATCTTAGTAAGCTCCTAAATAGAAACTACCTGATTGGTTTTTCAATTTAGCTCCTTTTGTTACCTGTCTGGTTTTTATATTAATCACATATAAATTACCATCAAGACCATTTGGCGTCAAAGGGACATAAGCAAGATCTCCAATAATACCAACATTTTGGAATTGACCGAAAGTACCTGTTATAGCCGCAACCCCTGTAGCTTTATCTGCCGATCTACCGGAAAACCCTATATTAGATTGATTTTCAGTCGCCAATTTTACTGCTGTATTAGCCGTTAAATCAACAAGGGCTAAATAACCACCATCTACGCCTGTCTCCGTATACAATACTAAACCGAGATTATCTTTCACATATCTCCATGCGCGAATAGCAACATTATTACTTGTTCCTAAAGCCGCTTTTAAATCAAAGTTATAAGCCTGATCATATGCTCCTGTTGAACCGTTGATTCTTAAAATTTGAGAACCTGAAGTGGCTGTTGCTTGATAAATATTGCCATCGGACCCTAAATATTGAGTCATTGTACGGTACGAATGATTAGTCGCATTACTATTGGACGAATAAATCAAAGTTGGATTGTTTAAGGAAGGATAATCTACGACTAAAGTTGCTGTCCCCAACTCATTTGCTGTTGTACTCCATACTTGGTTCCCAGAAGAATTTACAGTAGATTTTTTTGTTACATCTGTTCTGGTTAAATTACAACCAATAAACAACTTCGTTTTTGCAGCATTCAAAATGGGCACATCGATACGTCCAATTTGATAACCAGCTTTCGTTTGTTCTGCACTAAATGGGATCACAAATTCTGTTTGACGCGTAATTTGGGGGTCATTTAAATTCAATACGGCTATTTTCGCTGTACTGCTCACATTCACAAAGTCTGCCCCTGCTCCTTCATCTGTGCCCGAAACCTTAGCTGATGCATAGACACCGACACCAATACCTTCTGCCGCAACAACCCAGCGCGGTGCTGTACCTAAAATAGGTTCAGTGTTGACTTCTTCACGTGTATCCACAAAGCTTTTACCACCCTCTACTTTATATTTATTAAAGATACCGCCATCATTACCCGTGTACTGAATATTGTACAAGTAATTCCCATTGACAGAGCCTTGAACACGTGCTGTACGCTGAGATCTTAATCCATAACCTTGAGCAAATACATTGACTTCAAATTGAGCGTCTAATGCTTGCTCTGGTGTGATTGCAAAAGCCATTGTACCGCCATTACCCGCAGTCCCTTCAGCATCAGGAAATGCACCCGTTAATGTAATATATTTACGCTCTCCTAAATCTGCACCAGACTCTTGCTGTTCAGCATCAACGCCTTCACTTTTTTTACAAGAAGTCAATGCACCAATAGCGATTGCAGTACCGAGCACTGCTGTCTTAAAGAATTTCGTTTTCATGTGAATGATCGTATTTAAAATTTATTAATCGTATAGTTTAATTTAATATAAAATGCTCTTCCTGGTTTTTGCACGCCAAAATTATCGTATAGTTCAGCGTTCAAAATATTCTTACAATCTAAACTAGCTACCAATTTCCCGCTCGGAAAACGATAACTTGTTCCTAGATCATGTGCAAATTGTGTTGGCGTAGTAAACCATTCCGATTCGATCCAAATGGTACTAAATGGTGCTACATAACCGACATTGTAATATAAATTGACAACAGATTTTTTTTGGATGATATTATTTAGGCGATACTGCACATTGCCATTTACGGTGAAAAAGGGTTCATTGGGAATTTGTTTGTCATAAAGACTATGTGGATTTCCCATTTCATCGGACTTCACTTTAAACAAGGAGTTGAATTTTGAAAAATTCACCATCGCATTGATCTTATCATCAAACACATAGTTAACCTCTGCTTCATAGCCGATAGACTGCGTTTTAGATAGATTAACAAATTGTGTTACCTGTATATCTTCTACTTGCTCTTCTCTTCCATCAATAACCTCATCTATACGTGTTTGCTGAATAATCTTATCGTATCCATTCCTCCAAAATATATTTCCATAAAAAGAAAGTCTATGCTTACCCATTTCCATTGCACCATATCGAGCTCCCAGATTATAATTAATGGCACGTTCGGGTAAAATATCCGGGTTGGCTAACAAATTATTTTCCGGTTCGCCATACATATGTCGATCTGTGGGCATGATGAAAGACTTCTCTGCCGAGACAATAAGGAATCCTTTTTCTACAGCTTGATACGATACTGTCGCACCAAATCCCTTATTGTTTCTTTTTACTTTTTGTTGTTCATAAATCATCACGCCATCAGTCTCAGCTGTTGGTTTACGTTGTTCCGTCTGATAAAATGCATACTTACCAAACAGGTTGGTTTTTAATTTGCCATCTAAGAGCTCGGATTCATAATTCAAACCCCAGATATTGGTGGTTGTATTGCTATTTGTAATCCAACGATTTCGTGCTGGATTTAACAAATCTTTATCTTCCCTTCCTGTTTTCTCAAACTTATGGTTCAATGAAATTCGATGACCTGAAAAAACGGTGTAAGCTAAATTAGACCGAACATTAGAAATAGTTCTATCGATATCTGTAATAACAGCATCGCCCTGTTGTCCCTTTCCAGGTTCATACCCATAATATTCTGGAGGGCCTTCCGAATTTTTCACCAACAAACTACCATCCCAGTTATATTTTAAACTTACCGTATCTTGTAAATACGTGTTTCGTTTACTGTGAACGGCATTCACGTTAAGAGAAAGTCCATCAATAAATAAATTCTTTTTGTTGTAGTTCAAGCTAAATACATGGGCTTGATAATCATTAAAGCGTCCAAAATAGGGCTTTGTCATCGTGATACCGTGCGGGACTTCTTTGTGTGAATCGGATACATTATAGCCTATAAAAAATTGATCTGCCCATTTTACATCTGTAAAACCAAACTCAAAACGGCCACCTAATGACTCAAACTTATCATTAGCACGCTCGACTCGGTAATTACGAATTATGCGCCCTCCTGGTTTAGTGTATTTGGAAAACTTACCCCACATCTCATAATTATTATCTGAATGGGTGTAAAAACCTGACAATCTCGCTGTAAAGCCGCTTTTCTGATTTCTATATAAACCTCCAACATCTGCTCTATAGGTGTTAAATGAGCCATAAGAAACCGCTGCAGTGATATTATTGGCTGAAGCATCCTTCTTCATGATGACATCGATAGCGCCGCCAATATAATTACCTGTCAAATGCGCTGGCAATACACCTTTATAGACCTCAATTCGTTCAATCATGGCTGGTGGGATATTATTCAGGTTAAACGAAGAACCATAAGTAGATATCTCAATACCATCCAAAAACAATCCTATTGTGCTACCAGACATACCGTTTAAGTTATATTCAATCGGCGATCCTTCTCCTCCATTTTGGCGAACACGCACGCCGACAGCTCTGTCCAATAACTCATTGGTTGTAAGATTTCTTAAAGAGGCTTCTTTTGTCTCAATAACAGCTACTGCAAATCCACTCGTCTCTATCTCTTTTTTTACTGATTTTTTTTCTATACGCACCTCATCTAAAGAAATATCTCCTTTGGTATCGATATGAATATGTAATTCATGTACTTTTTTATTCACATTAATTTTGAGTTTCTTATTCTGAATCTCAACAGAAGAAACCAATATTGTTTGCTGTCCATAAGGCACATTCTTTAATTCATAAGCTCCTTTGTCAGAAGATACCCCAACCAGATTGGTGTTTTCGATTACTAGTGTTACATGTGAAACAGGTGTTCCATCAAGCAAATGAACAATTCCTTTAATAGTCCCCGTTTGGGCAAAAGCAGACCACGCTATTATAAAAAATACAAAGGTTGTGTAAAATCTTTTCATTAATTGAGATTAATTCTTAACTTCGAGCATCCGTTTAGAACGAGTCTAAATAAATACTGTGCCGCAAATATAGAACTCTTCTAAATACGAAAAAGACGTTATTGGAAAATCTAATAACGCCATCCGAAAAATCAATAGAATACTTTAATCGAGATGATTAATTTAGCATTAGACCATAATTACAAGCTAATTAAAATATCAGACCATATACAGTTTGGAGAATTGAATGCCTTTTCTGGATTTGAAATGAAATTTAATGAAGAAGTATATGTTAGCCTTATAGCTGTTCGGCAAACATGCCTATATTCGACATCAAACTCCAATGCACTTGCAATTCAAGAACGGGAAAGTATAGTGATTCACGTTTCGAAAGACCGTAGTCTAATTGTTCATTCTCCACAGATTGATAGCAGATGCATCGTTATTATATACAGCAGTAGCTTTATCGATAGATTGTGTATTGAAGATCGAAAGTTCCTAAAACTAATTGAAGCCTATAAGCGCCATTCCATACAAGACGACTCAATTTATCCATTGACACTGGAGCTATTGCATAATAGTATGCCTGATTATCTAAGAAATATTCAACAAAAATCTAAAGTCCTAGAAATATTTTTCAAGCAACTTACCCATATTTCTACTCATCAAGCAGAAAATATTTTCAACCTGAAAAAGGTAGAAATGAAGAAGGCTGAAGATGCCAGACAATTGATAGATAGTGATGTCTCCAATTCATATACGATTCCAGAATTGGCAAGAATTATTGGCACCAATGAGCAATATCTAAAAAAGCACTTCAAACAACTCTATGGAACTACAATCCATAATTATATTTTGAAAAACAAGATGCAGCACGCCAAAGAGTTGTTAATCACAAGTGAGCTTAAGATTGCTGCAATTGCGAATAAAATAGGCTACAAACATGCGACTCATTTTACGACTGCTTTTAAGAAGTATTTCGGATTTCTACCTAATTCTATGCGATTCAATTGGATAGCCTACTTATCTCCCTATTATTTAGAATTTCTTTGTATCATTTAAGGTATCATGGACCAGTCGTCGACTCTTACTTATTGGCTAATCTATGAGGTCGCTTAGATACAAGTGAGCAACAATACGTAAGCGATGCGCCATTTAAGCTGGATGACTCCAAGATAAGATCACCTTTTAGTACTGGCTAGCATTCGTAAGTATATGGACGCCAATCGTACTTAGCCTTATCTGAAGTCTAGACAAATCACCACAAATCGACTTAAGTTCGGGTGAAAATATCGTCTTAAGAGGGTATAAAAAAGGCCCTCCTAAATGGAGAGCCTATTCTTTAGTTATTTCATCATATTTAGAATTCCCATCTTACGAATGCTTCTATCGCTTCGTAATTTGCTAATCCCAATTGATCGTACAATTCTGCTGTTTCACTTGTACGGTCTTCAGCACGTACCCAGAATTCACGTGGATCATCTCCAGGGAAAACAGGAAGATCTTTTTGTGACTGATGTTTAAAAATCGCAAGACGTTTACGGTAGACTTCTTGTGGAGACAATGGAACTGCCATTTCAATTTCGTGAATAGGGTATTCATGCCAAGCACCACGGTATAACCATAACCAACAATCTTTTGTCCACTCATCAGTTGCTTTTAAACGTTTCAATGCCTCGAATAGAATATTAAAACATACTTTATGCGTACCGTGTGGATCTGCAAAATCACCTGCAGCAAACACTTGATGTGGTTTTACCTGACGTAATAACTCCATCGTTTGTTGAATATCATCTTCAAAAGAAACATCCTTTGCAAATTTTTGTCTATCATAGAAAGGCAAATCTTGGAAATGGATGTTAGTATCTGGCAATCCTACGAAACGAGCTCCAGCAATAGCTTCTCCCTTACGAATCAAAGCTTTAATCTTACGCACGATATCCGTATCGATTTGATTTGGCTTTTTAGAATCGAAAATTTCACGGCTTTCTTGATATAATGTTGAAATTTTTGAAGAATCAATGCCCATTTCTTTGGCAAAATCCTCTGCAAATTCCAAATAACGAACCACATCATCATCCCAAACTGCTGTGTTACCACAAGTTTGATAAGCAACGTGAACATCATGCCCTTGATCCGCTAGACGAATAAAAGTACCCCCCATAGAGATAACATCATCATCTGGATGTGGTGAGAAAACAATCGATGTTTTCTTTGCTGGGTTAGCGCGTTCAGGTCTTTGTGAATCGTCAACATTAGGTTTACCTCCTGGCCAACCCGTAATAGTATGTTGCAGTTCATTGAAAATCCGAATATTGATATTATAAGCGGGACCACTTTGAGTCACCAACTTTGCCATACCATGACTATTATAATCTTCTTCTGTTAATTTAAGAATCGGTTTTTTAACCTCTAAAGACAACCATACAACCGCTTTTTTAATCAAAAGTGGCGTCCAGTCAACATCCTCAGCTAACCATGGTAAATCAAATCTTGTCAATAATGATGCAGACTCTGTATCCAATATAAACTCAACATGATCAGATAACTGCAAATAAGTTGCAGGAATCTCTGATGAGATCTCTCCTTCAACAGCTTTCTTTATGATTTCGGCCTTATTACTACTCCAAGCCATCAAAATAATATCTTTAGCTTTGAAGATTGTACCTACACCCATTGTGATTGCTTTGCGAGGTACATTTTCTTTACCACCAAAATCACGAGATGCATCACGACGAGTTAAATCATCCAACGTCACGATACGTGTTCCCGAGTTAGGTGCTGAAACCGGGCTCATTAAAACCAATATGACCTGTACGACCAATTCCTAAGAGCTGAATATCTAAACCACCTAAATCAGTTATCTTTTGCTCATATGCTTCACATGCTGCATTGATCATGTCTACCGCCAATGTGCCATCAGGAATATTAACATTTGTTCTTTCAATATCAACATGATCAAACAAATTTTTATTCATGAAAGTCACATAACTTTGTGCAGCGTCTGGTTGCATAGGATAATATTCATCCAAGTTAAATGTAACGACATTTTTAAAACTTAAGCCTTCTTCTTTATGTAAACGAATCAATTCAGCGTAAACTTTAATAGGTGTCGCACCAGTAGCAAGTCCTAAAACTGCTTTTTCGCCGTTTTCTTGCTTTGCACGAATAATATTCGCAATACGATCCGCTACAACTTTGGAAGCTGTGCTTGGGTCAGGATACACACTTACAGGAACTTTTTCAAAGCGTGTTTCTTCCAATAAATTTAATCTAGCCATTATTAGAGTATAATATTGATAGGGTGAACTACAAATTTATAAAATATTGTAGCTTATCCACCATTTATTGCAAGTTTTTAAATGTTTTATAACAAATATACCAATGCACACGTTTGTTATATCGTTTGTTGAAAAAAAATGCAGCATATTATTAAGGAAATCAACTTCTTGTGATTGGATTCCAACTTTACCTTATAGCTGTATGCATGAAAAAATCATTCTTTTTTCATCTTCTTTTGGGATAAAATTAGTGCCACGTTATCGCTAAATAAAAGGATACGTCTTATAGGTCAAGAACTCCCGCTCAACCATATAGGATAATCCTATATTCCAGCGCTTTTATCTTAAAGAAATGTAAAAAAATAAAAAAAAACACAATAGTACTCGACTAATTCGGTAGATTTTAAATAGTTTTGTTAAAACATACACTAAAGAATGAAAAAGATAATTGTATACCTTATTTTATGTCTCCCTTTACTCGCTATTGCTCAAACCAAAAGCTTGACAAAAGAAGACTATATAGCTCGTGTCAAAGCTAATCCCGATTCCATTTCTTCCTTGATCGACTTGAGGAGAGTAGGTGGTTATACACCAGAATATGCTGAATTACATCGTTTATATCAGACTTTAGGAAAAAAGGTGAAAAATTCTGAAGAAGGAAAGGAATTTGAAACCTACCTTGAAGCATTATCTGCTGTCACAATTGGAAAACAAGCTCCTCTATTTTCACAACCGGATACTTCAGGTAATCTGGTGAACCTTTCAGATTTTAAAGGAAAATATCTCTTACTTGATTTTTGGGCTTCATGGTGCCCAGATTGTCGTGTAGAAAGTCCGAACCTTGTTAAAACCTACGCTCTTTTTAAAGATAAGAACTTCGAGATTTTAGGAATCTCTTTCGACAAAGACCGTAAATCATGGATTAATGCCATTCATATGGATAAACTTCACTGGCGACATATTTCGGATTTAAAACGCTGGCAGAATGATGTAGGGACTTTATACGGTGTAAAATCTATCCCTCAGAATATACTGATTGACCCGACAGGTAAAATCATTGCTCGAAATCTACATGGGGAAGATTTAAATAATAAATTGAAAGAAGTACTTAAGTAATATGTAGGAACAATAAAAAAGGAGCAATGATAGGCTCCTTTTTTATGAACTATATGCATCTATTTTTATCCAAATAAAGCCCTAAATACGTCTTCAAGCGTCGCAACAGGACGGATTGCAATATTATATTTTTTAGCATCTAAGCCTTTTGTATTAAATTTTGAAATAAAAATACCCTCAAAACCCAATTTTTCAGCTTCCGCAATACGTTGCTCTATCCGGTTCACTGCTCGAATCTCTCCAGATAAACCTACTTCACCAGCAAAAGTCATACTCGTTTTCACAGCAATATCTTGTTGTGAAGATATGATAGCAACAATGACAGCCAAATCTATTGCTGGATCTTCAACGCGCAATCCTCCTGCAATATTTAGGAAAACATCCTGTGCACTCAGACGAAAACCAAATCGTTTCTCCAATACTGCAAGTAGCATACTTAATCTTTTGGTATCGAAACCTGTGGACGTCCGCTGTGGATTTCCAAAAGCAGAATTACTAACCAATGCCTGTACCTCGATCATCATTGGACGAGCACCTTCTAACATGGCTGCAATCGATACCCCACTTACAGGTGCATCTCGTTGCGAGATCATGATTTCAGAAGGATTGGATACTTCTCTCAGACCAGTACCTTGCATCTCATATATACCCAATTCTGATGCTGAACCAAAACGGTTTTTCACTGCTCTCAATATACGGTATACATGGTGTCGATCACCCTCAAACTGCAGGACCGTATCTACCATATGTTCTAACACCTTGGGCCCAGCAATAGAGCCGTCTTTTGTAATATGCCCTACAATCAAAACTGGTGTACTCGTTTCTTTTGCAAACCGCAACAATTCTGCAGTACACTCTCTTACCTGCGATACCGAACCTGGTGCTGATTCTATTTGAGAAGAATGTAGCGTTTGAATGGAATCGATAACGATGACATCGGGTTGTACGATTTCAATCTGCTTGAATATATTTTGTGTTGAAGTTTCAGTCAATATATAACAGTTCGCATTGGAAGATTGTGATAGACGCTCGGCTCTCATCTTGATCTGCTGCTCACTTTCTTCTCCAGAAATATATAAAGTCTTTACCTGTGGAATCGATAAAGCTAATTGTAACATTAAGGTAGATTTACCAATGCCCGGTTCACCACCTATCAGTACTAAAGATCCTGGGACTATCCCCCCACCTAATACACGGTTAAATTCCTGATCGGGAGTTAAAATACGTGATTCATCTTGATACACAATCTCATGGATTACTGCGGCTTTATTTGCTCGCTTAGGAGATGAGGTTAAGGTGGTACTTCGCCATTCTGGAACTTTCGAACTTGCTTTCTCTACAATTTCTTCTACGAGAGAATTCCATTGTTTACAGGAAGGACACTGTCCCAACCATTTTGCAGATTCAAACCCACAACTTTGACAGAAATATGCTGATTTTGTTTTTGCCATTGTACGAATTTACCACTTTTTATACGTCTAAATTTAGGTTATTAAAAATTCTTATAATATTTTGTAACAAGAATGAGGAGTTTTCGACTTATCAGTTATGAATTTAGAACAAGAGTTTGTCATACTTTTAGAAAAGAATCAAAATATTATCCATAAGATCTGTAAAATATATACCGATCAAGAGGCTACCCATCAAGATCTTTTCCAAGAAATAACCATACAGCTCTGGCATTCTTATCCAAAATTCAGAGGAGAAGCAAAGTTTAGTACCTGGGCATATCGAATTGGGCTAAATACTGCGATATCATTATTTAGGAACAAAAAAAGGACTTTACCAGTTATTGCGTGGGATCAAAAATTAGAAAAGATATCATATGAAGAATACGACCCGGATAAAGATGATCAACTTCAATATTTATATGAAGCTATCCAGCATTTGAATGATATTGAAAAAGCACTCATATACCTTTATCTGGAAGATAAGGATTACACAGAAATCGCTGAAACTTTAGGAATAAGTGAGGTGAATGCTCGTGTTAAAATGAATAGAACAAAGACAAAATTGAAAGAAATATTAAAAAAGAGAGGAGCTTTATAATGGACGAGTTAGATCAATTAAAAAAACAATGGCAAAAAGATCAAAACTTCATTAGGATCGATCAGCCTGAAATCAAGACGATGCTTCATAAAAGTTCTTCTTCTATCGTGAAATGGATTTTTATCATTAGTCTAATTGAGTTGAGCTTAGGTATTATATTGTCTTTTATCGTCCCAACCTCAGATAAAGAAGAGTTATTCTTTCTTCAGTTTCTAGATTATGCTTCGCAGTTGATTTTTTACATTGGAATAGGCTATTTTATCTATCACTTCTTTAAATCCTATGCGAGTATCTCAAATACGAACAGTACTAAAATATTGTTAAACAGCATTTTATTGTCTAGAAAACATGTTGAAAATTATATAAAATTTAATATTTACTTTTTGATTTTTGAATTTTTCATGTCCTTTATTCAGCTATTAATAGATAAATTAGATCTCAACAATCAATGGGGCTACAATTTCTTTATGACGATTGTATTTGCTGTTTTATTTACTTTAATAACCTTAATATTTATCTCCATTTTCAAATTCTATTATAAAATCGTTTATCGTCGATTGCTAAAGAAACTCAATAAAAATTACGAAGAGCTATCAAAATTGGAAGAAGAAAAAATTTAAAAGAGACTATAGCTTTTAATTACCTTTGTGAAACATGAAGCAAATAATCGTAATTTCTTTTTTATTCATCAATCTATTTACCCTAATAATTTTCTATATCGACAAACGGAAAGCTAGAAAAAAAGTCAATAGAATATCGGAGAAATCGTTACTTACCTTATGTGCTTTTGGTGGTACTTTAGGTGGATTTATAGCCATGCAATTCTTTAGGCATAAAACAAAAAAGAGAAGCTTTTTGCTCCCCTTTTATATCATTATTATAATACAAATTGGTTTATTATACCTCTATGTAAAGCAAAATAAATGTACCTAATTTTCATTTTCTTTTAATATCCTTAAGAAGTTCAATCCCATAATCTTCGCAACATCATCTTGAGAATAACCTCTTTTTAATAAAGATTTTGTCAATAATGGCAATTTACTGACATCCTCTAATCCTTGAGGAGTAGATTCTATACCATCATAGTCTGAACCGACAGCAACATGGTCGACACCTACTTTTTTTACTAAATAATCGATATGCTTCAATAATTCACTTAATGGAGCATCTGCTTGATGTCTAAATTCATCAGATAATTTATGATATTGACTAGAAGCCGAAAGGGTAAAATCACCATCCTTGCCAAACTGTTTTTTATACAATTGCTTAATTCTTTTTTCGTAGTTCTTATCTAAAAAACCAGAATAAAAGTTTACTCCAACAACTCCACCATTTTTCTTCAAGGCTGCTAATTGGTCATCTTTCAAATTTCGATAATGCGGTGTTAATCGATAGGCATTACTATGCGAAACTAAAATTGGTTTTGTTGAAGTTGCTATCACATCATAAAATGTTTTTTCGCCACCATGAGAAAGATCAACCATCATACCCAGTGCATTCATTTTCCGAATAATATCTTTTCCTAAATCTGTCAAACCTTTTCCTTCTGTAGATTTTGTTTTAGATTCTTCTGCGGCACATGTAGCCCAGGGGAGATCATAATTCCATGTTAAAGTCAAATAACGAGCTCCACGATTATATAACGTTTCAAGATTAGCAATACTACTTTCAATCATATTGCCTCCTTCGATACCAATCACAGCCGCTATTTTACCTTGCATCGTGATTTGATCGATTTCTGCACTGCTTTTTGCTAATTTGATTTTATCTGGATTTTTAGCCAGTACTTTTTCTAAAGCATCAATCTGATCATTTGCATGTTTAAATGCTTCTGTTTTCCATTTATTGTCATCAGACCAAACAGCAAACACTTGAACATCCACCCCACCCTCAATCAAACGAGGAATATCAGTATGGTTAGTTTCCAAACGAACGCTAATGTCTTTACCTTTCAGAATGGAAGTAATAATCACATCATTATGTCCATCCACAACAGTCAACGATTTATGAATCTCCTGATAATCTTGTGCTTGAACCATCCCTATACTAGAGATGACCATTGCGACTTGTAAAATAAAAATTTTCATAAATGTTATTTTTTTCTTATTCAATTACCTCGTATATAGCATCTTGTATGCGGCTCCGGATATTAAGATTCAATAATTTCGTAGAAACTTGAGGGTGTACACGGTTTGACAGAAAGATATAAATCAATTGATTTTGTGGATCGATCCAAATACAAGTACCTGTATATCCCGTATGTCCATATACCGAAGGGTTAGATAATTTTGATGGATATTCATTTTTTAAGTTTGCATCCCAACGGTCAAAACCCAATCCCCGTCGGCTTGATAGTGATTGTTTCGAGGTAAATTGTTCGACAGTTTCAGCCTTAAAATACCGTTCTCCCCCATATTCACCTTTATTCAGTAACAGTTGTCCATAGATTGCCAAGTCATTAGCTGTTGCAAATAATCCGGCATGGCCAGCTACACCACCAGCCATCGCCGCACCTTGGTCATGTACATACCCCTGTAGTAACACCTTTCTAAAGGAAGTATCCAGTTCTGTGGGTATAATCACCTCTTTCGCAAAGCGTGCCCTTGGATTATAACCAGCAGTCTTCATCCCCAATGGTCGATAAAAGTTATTTTGCACATAATCTTGAATTGGTATTGCAGTCTGATTTTCTGCCACTTCCTTCATCACATACATGCTAATATCACTATACACATAATTCCCAATAGGCTTCACCTCCGAATTAAGCATCTCTGGCCACATCACCTTTTGATAATAATCATGAACCAGGTAAGCACTATCGGCTACCTTGACATCATGAGAAGGAGAATAAAAACGTTGTAAATCTCCCGATTTCAAATTTTTATAAAATGGGATATAGGGCGTAAACCCAGCTTCATGAAGCATGACACTTTTTAATGGGATATCCTTTTTATTCGTTGATTTAGCCTGCCAAAGGTAATCGCCGATTGGCTTATTTAAATCAACGACCCCTTGCTCTGTCAACCGCATAATAACAGGTGTAGTACCAACTATTTTACTGATAGAGGCCAAATCAAAAATGTTATCAATGGTCGTTGGTTCTTTTTTTGAATAAGTATGATAGCCATATCCTTTTTCAAAGATTACTTGACCATTCTTAATGACCATGACAACTGCACCTGGTGTTGCCTCTTCAGCTATGGCTTCTTCAGCAATTGCGTCTATTTTCTTCGATAATTTAGCAAGGTGCATGGCATCATAATCGTCGACATATTGAAGTCGAATTTGACCGGTCGCCTCCCCCATACCCTGAGTCATATGGGGAGCATATGTTCGATTAAGCTTATTGACTATAGAAACACCTCCAAAAATCGACATTGCTGCATTTTTCTGCGTTTTAACCGAACTATCTTGATTCCACAAAATAGGGGTAGTAAAGTTATTGAGCAAGGACAAAGCCTCCCCCTTTCCAAAAATTGCTAAAATGATATTTTTGTTATTAGCTTTTGCTTGTTGCAATTGGGCTATAATAGTGGTTGTGAGCGCTTCAGATTTGATTGCCACAATAACAACGTTGCTGTATTTAATCTGTTCATCAAAATGATTAAAATCAGCATAACTAACATCAGTATAACGTGATAATTGATTATTAAACGCACTAAAAAAACTAGAATCCGCTGTACAAACAGTAATCTTAGACTGATCTAACTTGCCTAAAGGAAGTAAGGCATCGACATTATTAAGAAGTACGGTTTCGTTAATAATAGTAGATTTATATTGGGCATGTAAGCGATTTGGATGGAGATAACCTATTGCAAAAAGTGCAATAAATAGAAGTCTTATGCTACTTATCATCTTGTAATCTAAAAAGGTTTATATGTAAATGTACAAATAAAAGATTTACAATCATGCACAAAAACGCAACATTAAAATTTCTCACAATTAATAATCCTATATTTCCTATAAAAATCATTTCTTGATGGAAGAGGAAGGCTCGACAAGAGCTTAGCATCATGAGCCCCAAATAGAAAGACACGAACGAATAAATTTGTTTTATATATGACACAATTAAAATTGTAAATAAAACAAATTTATCTAAGTTTGAGATATGCCAGAGCTATTAGAAAACAGAACTATTTTTTCATTGCTGGAAGTAACACGCAGCATTCAAAAAACTATTGCTGAGCGTTATAAGAGCTTGTACTGGATTAAAGCGGAAATGAATAAATTAAATCATTATTCGCATTCCGGCCACTGCTATCCAGAACTAGTAGAAAAAACGAATGGAAAAATCGTTGCAGAGATACGTTCTATCCTTTGGAAGGCAGATTATAATAGGATCAACAATCTCTTTCTAAAAATAGCGCAAGAACCCTTACGCGAAGGCATCACCATGTTATTTCAAGCAAGTATTTCTTACGACCCAATGTATGGATTAAGTCTACGAATTGTTGATATTGATCCCACATTTACATTAGGAGAGCTTGAAAAAGAAAAAATATTGAGTATCAATAAACTTAAAGAAGAAGGTGTTTTTGATACTAACCGCAATCTGCCATTTCCAACATTGCCAAAACGACTAGCTATTATTTCAGTTGAAACAAGTAAAGGTTTATCTGATTTCTACAAAATTATCAATCAAAACCCTTGGGGATATAAGATTGAACAAACACTATATCCAGCGCTGTTGCAGGGAGATAAATCCGTCCCATCCATTATTAAGCAATTATCAATCATTGCAGAACGTTCTGATTCTTACGATGCTATTGCAATTATTCGAGGCGGTGGTGGCGAAGTTGGCTTATCAAGTTACAACAACTACTTATTAGCAAAAGCTATCGCTATTTTCCCACTTCCTGTTTTAACAGGTATAGGGCATTCCACAAATCTTACTGTCAGCGAAATGGTTGCTTATAAAAATGCAATTACCCCAAGTGAGCTCGCTGATTTTTTAATTCAAAAATTTCATAATTTTGCCATTCCATTGGATCAGTTGACCAGTAGGATATTAGAAAATACAAACGTAATTTTCAAAACTGAAAATGAAAGATTAAAAGCTTTCGCCTCAGCGATTAAATGGTCTACACAGCAATCCATTCAACAAGCTAAAGTCGATTTATCTGCTTTTGAAAAGGATATGAAAACAAATCTAGCTTACATCTTTAGGCAAAAATATACCACAATGGACCATCTGGAGAAGATTATCCAATTGGCCGATCCTATTCGCCTCCTTAAAAAGGGTTATTCGATTACCAAAATAAATGGTGAGTTGCTCGTGTCAATCGACCAGCTCAAGGAGCAAGATGTAATAACTACACAAGTTTGGGATGGAGAAGTCATCAGTATAACACAAAAAATAAATAATAATGGAAAGTAATTATACGTATACCGACGCATTTGCAGAATTGGAACAAATCGTAAAAGACATTGAAACAGGTAATACAAATATTGATGCTCTTTCTAAAAAAATAAAAAGAGCATCCGCATTGATTCAAATTTGTAGGGCACAGCTCACTTCGACAGAAGAGGAGGTCAATCTTTTACTAAAAAACTTGACTCCAATTGAGAATGAGGAAGAATAGCTAGTGTCTCAGCAAATGATAATAGTGGTTATCGAGATGTTTTCTTATTCCATCTTTAAAGGCCATCACATCACCGCCCTTCAATAATGCCACTAATTGCTGGTGTGAAACGAATTCTTTTGGTGACCTATTTTTATTCAAAAGACCACTATCATGTACATATTGAAAGATAGGCAATAACAACTCTTGAAAATCCATGAGCATTTTATTACCCGAAATTTTATATAGTTTCCCATGAAATGCAACCTCTTCTTCAATCTGGAATAATGTTGTCTCCATATCATAAGACTCACGGAGCACTATTTCTTCCAACTCTTTGATGTCTAAATCTGTAGTACGGTCGAATATCAATTCAGCCATTCCCACCTCTAATGCAAGACGCATTTCAAAAATATCTTTTAATGTATCTTCATTTAACATGGCAGGATGGAAAACCTTTTTTAATGGAGATAGCAGATTTGGATTGGTCAAAACTGCACCTTTATTTTTTCCAGATTCAATTAGACCTATCATGCGTAAGCGCAAAAGTGCCTCCCGAATCACAGTTCTTGATACACCAATACTTTCCGATAATTCTGCTTCTTTAGGCAAAGACTCTCCTATCTGAAGGTTACGGGTGCGAATTAAATTAATAATATGATTCTCTACTTTATCTACTAAACTTGAGGTATCTACATTTTCTAGCATAGAATTTTCTGTTATAATGATGGTTATTGATTAAGGTCTGTACAAATGTTACATTTTTTTTCATCATTTACTTGCTATAATACAGATAAAAGAATAATTTTAAACTCTAAATGTATGACATAATGCTTTTAACTGATAAACGTGCCTCTTTTGCCTTGAAAAAATAGGTACAGACTAGGTTTTGATCAATACAATTATAAATGTTTATTCCAATTAACGCGAACAATTGAGTGCTATACTAAATGAACGGCAATAGGCTACATATTCGAATTAATCTGGAAAGGGAAGACTGGCAAAATTATTACACTAAACACCAAATCGTTAAGAAACTATAATTATTACACGAATGAGCAATTACAAGTTACAAGGCCTCGTTGCCGCACCATTTACGCCCATGCTAACAAATGGCGATATCAACATTGCTGCAATTCCGGCATATTACGCCTTATTGAAAAAAAATAAGGTTTCTGGAGCATTTATTTGCGGTTTCCACGGGTGAGGGTGTATCCTTAACTTTTGACGAAAAAGTGGCTATTATGCAAACTTGGGCAGATATCACTGCAATGGACAAAGATTTTAAAGTGATAACACTTGTCGGAGGAACGAATATCAAGGAATGCTGTATATTGGCACAAAAGGCCGAAGAAATTGGTTTATTCGGGATTTCGTTTACCTCACCCTTCTATTTCAAGCCTGCCAATGTTGACCAATTAGCTAAATGCTGTACAGAGATAGCCGCAGCAGCACCTAATACGGCATTCTACTACTACCATATCCCCGTATTAACAGGTGGCAACTTTCAAATGATTGATTTATTAAAAGCAATTGATGGGAAAATCAGCAATTTCGCAGGGATAAAATATACGCATGAAGATTTCATGGACTATCTTTCTTGCTTAAATTTTGCTGATCGCAAATACGATATGTTATGGGGTAGAGATGAAAATATGTTATCTGCACTTGTCTTAGGAGCTAAAGGAGCTGTTGGAAGTACCTACAATTATGCAGCCCCCCTATACCTTGACCTGATCAAGGCATATGAAAGTGGTGATTTTGAAACTGCCAATGCTTTACAACAAAAATCTATCGATATGATTACATTGTTGGGGAAATATGGCGGTATCTCAGTGGGCAAATCTTATATGAAATTAATTGGACTCGACTGCGGAACATTCAGACTTCCGGTACGCAATATGTCTACACAAGATTATGAAAACTTTAAAGCTGATGTAGCAACCTTACATTTTCCAGATTTCCAATCTACAATTTAATGGTATGAAAATTATTCCTCTTTTACTAAGCACTTTTATATTTATGCAATGCAACACAGCTAACAAGAACGCAGAAATCATGTGGTCCAATACAGATTCTTTGCCAAAAACGGTTAATGGTCAAACCCAACTTGGGGTTGCTGGTCCACTTGTAGGAATTCATCAGAATCATCTATTGATTGCTGGTGGTGCCAATTTTCCAGAAAGGATGCCTTGGGAAGGAGGAATAAAAAAATATCAACGTTCAGCCTACATTTATCAGATCAAAGATCAGATCCTAAAGCTATCAGACACGCTATCTTTTGACACTTCAACTGCATATGCTGCAAACTGTAGTACGAAAGAAGGAATCTATACTGCAGGGGGAGAAAATGAATCGGGTGCTTCATCACAATTCCATATTTATAAATGGAACGGTGAACAACATAACTTTGACGTCCAAAAACTGTCTGACCTACCTATCCCACTCAGTAATGCGAGTTTGGTGGCTAGCGAGGATAAACTATATTTAGTTGGTGGTGAAAATACCACCCTTGTTTCCGATAAAATATATCAATATGACCAAGAGTGGAAAGAATACCTAACTCTTCCTTATCCTATAACGCATACCGTTGCGGTGGTTAAAGAAAATTACCTATACCTATTCGGAGGTCGTACCCGAGAAACGAATGCCATCAGTACATTATACAAATCTTGTTACAAAATAGACCTCAAGACAAAAGAAATTGTTCAGATAGCCGATTTACCTGAAGCCCTTTCCGCAGGAACGGGTTTCAAAGATGATAAGGACCGTTTATTTTTAGTCGGTGGTGATAATGGTACAACATTCCACAAAGTAGAGCACCTAATCCTGGAAATCGCCAATGAAGCGAATCCAATACATAAAGAAAACCTGATCGAAGAAAAAGCAACGATACAATCAAAACATCCTGGGTTTACAAAAGAGGTGTTACAATATAATGAAAAATCCAATACATGGAAGGTGGTTAGCAACTTAGCTGTAGGTGCTCCAGTCACAACAACGGCTGTTTACCATGACCAACACGTTTATATTCCTTCGGGGGAAATTAGAGCAGGTGTCAGATCTGCTGGAATATTGACGGGAACAATAAACTAAACGAATAGATAAACCTAATCATGATAAAAAATCACAAATACTACCCTTGGATCGTTGTCGGTCTACTTTGGGTCGTCGCATTATTAAATTACATGGATAGACAAATTCTGTCTACTATGCGCCCGACTATGCAAGTAGATATTGTCGAATTGCAGTCTGCAACCGTCTTTGGACAACTTATGGCTATATTCTTATGGATTTACGGATTAATGAGCCCCGTTTCTGGCATTTTAGCAGATAGGCTCAATCGTAAATGGCTCATCGTTGGCTCTCTTTTTATCTGGTCATTAGTTACCTCATTGATGGGCTATGCCACCACTTATCCAGAACTCATGATATTAAGGGGAATCATGGGTGTTTCCGAAGCCATTTATATACCTGCCGGACTGTCCCTCATTTCTGACTTTCACAGCGATAAATCCCGTTCGTTAGCAATAGGGATACATATGACGGGACTCTATACGGGGCAAGCTCTAGGCGGTTTTGGAGCAACATTGGCAAGTTCATACTCATGGCATAGCACCTTTAAAGTTTTTGGTTTAGTGGGCATATTATATGCCTTTGTGCTGCTGTTTTTTCTTTCCGAAGCACCAGTAAGAACTGAAAAATCAGAGCAATCTGAAAAACCAGTAAATAGTTTTAAAGCCATAGGCATGTTGCTGAGCAATATCTCTTTTTGGGTCATTCTCTTTTATTTTGCAATTCCGAGTTTACCCGGTTGGGCGACCAAAAACTGGCTACCTACCCTATTCTCAGACAACCTAAATATCTCGATGGCACAGGCTGGTCCACTTTCCACCGTTACCATTGCCGTCTCGTCTTTTCTAGGCGTTATATTTGGGGGTTTATTATCTGACCGATGGATTCAAAAAAATGTTAAAGGTCGTATCTATACTTCAGCTATAGGATTATTATTGACCATTCCTGCTATGTTCTTAATCGGCTATGGCCACCATGTCATACATGTTGTCGGTGCAGGATTAATGTTTGGTTTTGGCTTTGGTATGTTCGACGCCAATAATATGCCTATTTTATGTCAGTTTGTACCTAGTAAATTCCGCGCAACAGCATATGGTATCATGAACATGCTGGGCGTTATGGCAGGAGCATTCATCACTAAAGTGTTAGGCGCTTCTGCTGATGAAGGAAAATTAGGTAAGGACTTTGCACTTCTAGCTGTCATTGTCCTTGTCGTAGTAGTCATTCAACTTGTTGTATTAAAACCCAAATCAAATGCTTCGCTTGATTAAGAAACTAGTACTCATATTGCCCATACTGCTATGGAGCACCATGATGGTATCCGCCCAGAAAAAAGTCGCTTGTATTGGCGACTCCATTACAAAAGGGTTAGGATTAAAAAATGGTGAAAAAACTTATCCCGAACAACTTCAAGAATTGCTAGGGATAGATTTTGATGTTCAAAATTTCGGTTTTAGTGGCGCTACATTACTCAGTAAAGGACATAAACCCTATATTGAAACTTCAGAATATAAACAAGCGCTCGCATTTCAACCAGACGTCGCTATTATAGCACTAGGGGTAAACGATACTGACCCCCGAAACTGGCCTAATTATGGTGACGAATTTGAAAAAGACTATAGTACCCTAATCAGTAACTTAAGGAAAGTAAATCCAAAAGTTGCCATCTATATCTGCAACCTTACGCCCATCTTTAGCGGCCATACCCGCTTCTTATCGGGCACTCGCGATTGGTATCAAGCTATTAGCCTATTGATTCCAACAATCGCGCAACATAATCAAGTACAGTTAATCGATATCAATGGGCAGCTGAAGAGCCGAATAGATTTATTCGAAGATAATGTGCACCCCAGTTCGGAAGGTGCTGCCATCATAGCAAATC
The DNA here is from genome assembly GCF_044740685.1 of Sphingobacterium sp. SG20118. NCBI lineage: Bacteria > Pseudomonadati > Bacteroidota > Sphingobacteriia > Sphingobacteriales > Sphingobacteriaceae > Sphingobacterium > Sphingobacterium sp. SG20118. The sequence goes on along the minus strand of NZ_CP172826.1, from coordinate 4,903,235 downwards.
AAGTTAGTCAAGCCATACAGGGAGTCAATCAACCACTTGCGGTAGCACTTAATTTTGGAGACCATATGGTCTTACAACGAAATCGGGAAAATCCTATTTTCGGAAAGGCAAGCTCCAATATACATGTCAAGTTAAAGTTCAATCAAAAAACCTATCAAAGTCAGGCAGATGAAAATGGAAACTGGTCGATTCTTTTACCCGCCATGCCTGCTGGAGGGCCATTTGAAATTCAGATACAAACAGATAATCAGCAAATAAACTTGAATGATGTACTGTTTGGTGATGTGTACCTCGCATCGGGACAATCGAATATGGCATTTGAACTCAAATATGCAACTGGGGCAGATAGCTTGATACAAATAAACTCACCTCAAGTACGATTATTCAAAAACAACAATCTTGTCCAAACCAATTCTGTATCTTGGGATTTAGCGACACTGGATAAAATAAACAAATTAGATTTTTTTACGGGCAATTGGAGTACCTCAACCAAAGAAGATAAGGTGAATTTTTCAGCGATAGCTTATACCTTTGCTTATGAATTAGCAGAAAAGACAAACATCCCGATTGGCATCATAGAATTGGATGTACCGGGTTCGAATACCGAATCCTGGATAGATCGTACAACCTTGGAAAACGACAATTTACTGGCCGCTTACATCCATAATTGGAGAAAGTCTGATTTCATACAAGATTTTTGCCGAACGCGATCCGATCAAAACCTTTCGCTTTCATTAGTCAAAAATCAAAGACACCCCTATGAACCCGCTTACAATTTTGAAGCCGGTATCAAGCATTGGTTAAAAACACAATTCACAGCTGTATTATGGTATCAGGGAGAAAGCAATGCACATAACATTGAACTCCACGAAAGATTATTTAAGACGTTAATAAAATCATGGCGTCACAATTTTAATCAGGATCTTCCATTTTATTACGTGCAGCTCTCGAGCATCAACCGTCCTTCATGGCCTCGATTTAGAGATAGCCAGCGTCAGATGGATCAGCAAATTGAAAACACCTTTATGGCGGTATCTTCCGATGTTGGAGCCCCAACAGATGTACACCCAAAAAATAAGATCATTATCGGAAAGCGTTTAGCAAAATTGGTACTAGCACATGAATATAAATCCAAAATAAACGCCGACTACCCAGCATTTGACCACTATCAGAAAAGAAATGAAGTGGTAACGGTCTATTTTCAAAATTGTAAAACACTCCAAACAAAAGATCATCAGCCCTTACAGGGGTTTATCTTGGTCGATGAAAAGGGATTTGACCTGCAACCAGAAAGTATGTCGATTCAAAAGAATCGCGTAATCATCCAATTGCCTCGGGATAAAAAAATAAAAGAAATACGATACGCCTATTCACCCTATAGTACTGCAAATCTGGAAAACGAATCTGGTATTCCAGCTTCAACCTGCAGTTTTAAAATTGACTAAAAACTATGTATACGTTAACACAACTCGAAGAACTCGAAAAATTTTATAAAACACAGTTAGTAGAAGATACGGTTCCATTCTGGTTCCCAAAATCATTCGACCTTGAAGATGGAGGCTACTTACTGATGCGTGATCAGGACGGAAGCTTAATTGATGACGACAAAGCCGTTTGGATTCAAGGTCGTGCGACATGGTTATTGGCAACACTTTATAACACCGTGGAACCGAGACAAGAATGGTTAGATGGTGCAAAACTTGGTTACGATTTTATCCGTAAGCATTGTTTTGATACTGACGGCCAGATGTTCTTCCATGTCACCAAAGATGGTCAACCGATTAGAAAAAGAAGGTACTATTTTTCGGAGACATTTGCAGTTATTGCATTTGCAGCATATGCAAAAGCCTCTAGAGATCAAGAAGCGGCAGACCTATCTCGAGCTATTTTTGGGAAATGTATCCTGTATACATCCGGAGAGCTAAAACTCGCTCCAAAGTTTACCGGAACAAGACCTTCAAAAGGTATTGGCGCCCCCATGATCATGATCAATACAGCACAACAATTACGCGAAACAATCGGAGACCCACGTTGTGACGAAGCGATTTTGAATTGGATCAAGGAAATTGAAGTTAACTTTGTCAAACATGACCTACAAGTCGTCATGGAACAGGTTTCACCAACAGGTGAAATCATTGATCATATAGACGGAAGAACCTTAAACCCTGGACATGCGATAGAAGGTGCTTGGTTTATTCTTCATGAAGCAAAACATCGTAATCAGGACCCCGAACTCATTGCATTAGGTTGCAAAATGTTAGATTACATGTGGGAAAGAGGTTGGGATAAAGAGTTTGGTGGTATACTATATTTTAGAGATCTATACAATAAGCCTGTTCAAGAATATTGGCAGGATATGAAATTCTGGTGGCCACAAAATGAAACCATCATTGCCACACTTCTGGCTTATTTAATGACTGGAAACGAAAAGTATGCTGAGATGCACAAAAAAGTACACCAATATGCATATGAAAAGTTCCACGATAAGGAACATGGTGAGTGGTTTGGCTATCTACACCGTGATGGTACTGTCGCACAAACTGCCAAAGGTAATCTATTCAAGGGCCCATTCCACCTACCGCGTCAAGAGTGGTACTGCTGGACGATTTTAAACGATTTTAGGAAGCAGAATAATGAAATTTAATCGCATACTCTTAAGTCTCCTTGTTCTTAGCATATCTTGTCTATCGCCTACATATGCACAGGAAAATCTAATTCCGTTACCCATAAAAATGGAATTAAGGGATGGAGCACTCAATCTGAGCAATGGAATTATTCTAAAAAAAACAGATTCGTCTTTAACGGGGGAATATCTGCTCGCTTCCGCTATCATAGCTGAATGGAAAGTCGCAGAAAGTGCTGTAAACAACAAGCAACTTCCAACATTAGATCTTCAATTGATAGATGATGCAAGTGATCAGAAGCAACGAGAGGACTATATTATAAAAATAGACAAGGAAGGTATTCGCATAATAGCACACTCACCTACCGGCATATTTTATGGCTTACAGACGTTAAGGCAATTTTCTGTTCAAAATAAATCGCTTGCACATTGCGAAATAAATGATCAGCCTGCATTCCCTTGGCGGTCTTTCCTAGTCGACGTTGGCCGTAACTATCAACCGCTGCATTTACTGAAAGAGCAGGTTGATATCATGGCGCAATACAAAATGAATGTCTTGCATTTTCATTTCACTGAAGACGTTGCATGGCGGTTAGCAAGCAAAAAATACCCAAATCTAACTGCCGCTTCAAATATAACACGAGGTGGCGGCGAGCATTATTCCGAGCAAGAGTTCAAAGAGCTTATTGCCTATTGCAAAGCCAAACATATCTTACTTTTACCTGAAATCGATATGCCCGGACATAGCCAAGCGTTCAAAAGATATTTTGGCGTAGACATGCAGTCTGACTCGGGGATTGTCTACATCAAAGAATTATTAAAAGAGTTCTCCCAGACCTATCAAGACCTTCCCTATTTACATATCGGAGGCGACGAGGTAAAAATAATCAATAAAAATTTTATGCCTGAAATTACAGAATATGTGGAAGAATTGGGCTATAAAACCATTGGATGGGAGCCTGGCAGCAACCTCATGCCACAAACGATCAGACAACTTTGGATGGGTGGTCCTAAACGTATTCCGGAACAAGGAGATTTGATTTATATAGATTCGAAACATCTCTACATTAACCATATGGATCCATTGGAAACAGTAACTACACTGTTTCATCGTAAAATTGGGGAGCAAGATAAGGCACACAAAAATCTAATCGGGGCAACGTTATGTGCTTGGCCAGATCGCGCGGTGTCCAAACCTCTGGATATGTTTTATCAAAATGCAGTATATCCTGCCCTCGTTACTTTTGCCGAGCGCGTCTGGCGAGGAGGAGGTCTTGCAGGATGGACTTGCAATATCGTTGATGAAAATACAATTGCTTACCAAGAATTCAAAAATTTTGAGAATAGGTTATTGAACCATAAAAACATGTATTTTTCAAACAAGCCATTTCCATATGTAAAGCAAACCGGCTTAAAATGGGACCTCATCGGTCCTTTTCAAAATGAAGGTAATTTAACCCGTTCATTTCCGATTGAGCAACAACCCTATGCCGATGGTATAGAGGTTACTAAAACAGTAGAAGGGGGAACAATTATTTTAAGGCACTGGTGGGCAGATATTATACCTGGTGCTATTGAAGGGCCTCTCACAAATACAACCTGGTATGCACGCACGAAAATATGGAGCGACAAGAATGAAAATAAATCCTTTTGGATAGGATTCAACAACCTTTCCCGTTCGTATGCAAGCAATACACCGAAAAAAAGTACATGGGATAATCTTGAAAGTAAAGTATGGGTCAATCATCAGCCTATACAACCCCCTCTCTGGCAACAAGCGGGTATCAAAGGTGATTTAGAAGTCCCTTTGATAGACGAAGGTTATACCTTCAGAAAACCAACGCAGATCTCTTTAAAAAAGGGTTGGAACGAAGTCCTCATCAAATTACCCGTCAGCGACTTTAAAGGAGAAGACTGGCAAAATCCTGTGAAATGGATGTTTACCCTTATACCAAGCAATTAATAAATAACACATAAAACTATGCAAAAACTATTTTTAACACTATCAATCCTGTTTTCTTCAGCTGTGATTTTTGCGCAAGAAACAATTGTTTTTAAGTCGGGCGAAGACGGTTACAAGAGTTATCGTATTCCCGCAATTGTCAAAGATAAAAGTAACAATCTTATTGCATTCTCAGAAGGTCGTGTAGACCATGCTGGAGATTATGGCAATGTTGATATCGTCTATAAAATCAGCGCTGACAATGGCAAAACATGGGGCCCGTTACAGATTGCCGTTGATCAAGATAAATTCCAAGCAGGCAATCCTGCTCCAGTAGTTGATCTTTTAGATCCTCAATATCCAAAAGGAAGAATTTTCTTGTTCTACAACACTGGAAATAACCACGAAGGTGAAGTTAGAAAAGGGAATGGCATTCGCGAATGTTGGTATATCACTTCAACAGATGCTGGTAAAACATGGACAGAACCAACGAATATTACGACAGCTGTACATCATCCAAACCAACCTTCATTCAACGCGAACTACACATCTAAAGAAGATTGGAGAGCCTACGCAAATACGCCAGGTCACGCTTTACAATTCGACTCTGGAAAATATAAAGGTCGCATCTATATCCCTGCCAACCACTCTGAAGGAGCTCCAAAATCAGCAGGAAAAGATTACTATGCACATAGCTACTATTCTGATGATCATGGAAAGACATTCAAAATTGGAAATACAATTCCCTTCGAAGGTGGGAATGAAACCATGGCTGCTCAAATCTCTGAAACAGGATTGTATATGAATACCCGAAACCAACAGGGCAACGTACGCAACCGCATCGTTTCCTACTCAAATGATGGTGGAGCGACTTGGGACACAACTTTCTATGACAAAAATTTACCTGACCCTGTTAATCAAGGTGCTACCTTATCGTGGAAAAAAGGTAAAAATTATATCTTAGCAGTTTGTAATGCAGCTTCTGAAAAAGACCGCGATAACTTAACCTTACGCATCAGTAAAGACCAAGGCAAAACTTGGTACTTTAACCATGTCGTAGCAAAAGCCCCTACTGGCTACAAGGATGCTGATTCTTACTCTGCCTATTCAGATATCGTTCTTATCAACAGCAAGAAAATCGGCGTACTATATGAAAAGGGCAACTATGAAACGATTGTTTTCGATGCCGTTTCCATCAAATAGTAACATACCTCATTAAAGAATAAAAAAGGGTTTGTATCGATGAGATACAAACCCTTTTTTTGTTAAAACCGTTTATTAAATTAAAACATCGGTACCTCTATCAACAAAATCTGAGCATCTGCTGTTGCCTGCATTTCAATAGTATCAACATCCCAAATACCGATAGCATCCCGCCTGTTTAGAAGCTCTCCAGCGACTTGAATACTTCCTTCTAACACAAATACGTAAACACCTTTATGTTCTCCATGTAGCGCATAATCAACAACAGCATGAGCATCTAAATCCGCTAGATTAAAGTACGCATCTTGGTGAATCAATACCGCTTGACTATCTGCCTGATCTGGAGAAACGATTGTTGCAAACTTATTTTTTCGATCGATATCCAAATAAGTCTTTTGATCATAACTTGGTACCAATTGTCTTTCACGTGGAATTACCCAAATTTGTAAGAATTTAACGGGGTGCTCTTTACTACCATTAAACTCAGAATGCGTAATACCTGTTCCTGCCGACATAATCTGCACATCACCGGTTTGGATATCACGACTTGTCCCCATACTGTCCTGATGTGATAAAACACCAGACAAAGGAATACTGACGATTTCCATGTTATCATGTGGATGACTTCCAAAACCATTTCCAGCTTCAACAAAATCATCATTCAGAACACGCAATGCACCAAAATTAAGTTTATCTTGATCGAAGTAGTTTCCGAAACTAAACGAGTGGGCACTTTTCAACCATCCAAAGTCAACATGTCCACGATTTTCAGCTTTATGTATTATCTTTTGCATTTTCCTATATTTATATGTTCCAACACTCAAATAATGTACCAAGCTCAAAATCAACAGACAAAGGCTTCTGCAAACCTGACATATTGACAATAAGCATTGTGAAATACTCTTTTTTAGACTTAACTCACATAAACATCCTAAATTATACTGTTAATGGTACCCAAGTCATCCATCAAATCATTTAATGATTACATTAAGGCTTTCAAATTCAATTTGAGAAAAAGGTCGCACGATATCAATTTCTTCTTATTCAGGTTAATGAGATTATTTGCTTAGTTCACACCTTTTAGATGGGGATATAGTTAGATTAAAAATAAGGTCAATAAAAAAAAGCGACTTAATTTCTTAAGTCGCTTTCGTAGCCCGTAGGGGAATCGAACCCCTGTTTCTAGAATGAAAATCTAACGTCCTAACCCCTAGACGAACGGGCCATTTTTTGCATCTCCTGTAGGGAACTTCCCTGTTTGGAGATGCAAATATAGCCTTTTATATCAATCTTCCAAAAAAGATTTAAAAAAAATATTAAATCAAATCAAAACCAATATCTCTTCGGAAGTATTTACCGTCAAAATAGATTCTTCCTGCATCAGCAGTTGCTTGTTGCAACGCATCAAACAACGTGTCCTGCAACGTGGTTACCGCAATCACACGACCTCCCGAAGTCAACACTTGACCATCCTTCTCAGTTGTCCCTGCATGAAAAACAATTGATTCCTTTACATTCTCAATATTTGAAATTACTTTACCCGACTCGTAGTTTCCAGGATATCCACCAGCTACCAACATCACAGTCACTGCAGTTTTGGGACTAACAGTATAAGACCGAGTTTCCAAATTACCCTGAGCAACACCCTCTAATAAATCGATCAAATCCGACTCGATACGAGGCAAGACAGATTCTGTTTCGGGATCTCCCATTCTTACATTGTATTCAATCACCAAAGGCTCTCCATCTACATTCATCAATCCGATAAAAATAAATCCTTTGTAGGGCGTATTATCTTTCTTTAAACCTTCAACAGTAGGTTTAATAATACGTTCTTCAACTTTATTTAAAAATACTTCATCCGCAAAAGGAACTGGGGAAATGGAACCCATACCACCGGTATTTAAGCCCGTATCTCCTTCTCCAATTCGTTTATAGTCTTTAGCAGAAGGCAATACCTTATAAGAGTTACCGTCCGTCAATACAAATACAGAAAGTTCAATACCCTTCAAAAACTCTTCGACAACGACTACATCGCTTGCTGCGCCAAATTTAGAATCCGTAATCATGGCTTTCAATTCTGTTTTTGCATCTTCCAATGTTTCACAGATTAAAACTCCCTTACCAGCTGCTAAACCATCTGCCTTCAACACAATTGGTAGGTTTTGTGTTTCCAAATACGTCAGCCCTTCTTCTAAATTCGTTTTATCAAAAGAACGAGATGCCGCAGTAGGGATACCATGACGCTCCATAAATTGTTTTGAATAATCTTTCGAGCCTTCCAATTGTGCCGCCGCTTGCTGTGGACCTATAACAGGTATATGTTTCAAGTCGGCACGATTTAAGAAATAATCATGAATACCTTTTACTAATGGCTCCTCTGGACCCACTAAAACCATATTAATGTCGTTTTCCAAAGCAAAACTTGCAATGCCATCAAAGTCTGTTACTTTTAATGGAACGTTTTGACCATACGCACCTGTACCAGCATTTCCAGGAGCAATAAACAAATTTTGAAGACGCTTACTTTGCGAAAGTTTGTAGGCGAAGGCTGATTCACGACCGCCAGAACCAATAATTAGGATATTCATAGCACAAAGATATTTGTTTTAGGCTAATATTTAGAGAAAATTTAAAATTGATACCTTATCCTTTAAAAACAATGATTTCTTAAATTATTTTCGTAATTTTTCGCAAATATTAAATATAAATTGATTATAATTAGTTTATTACGATAAGCTATTAGCGCTACATCGATTCAAAACTATCAGACTTCAAAAAGTCTTTTATTTCGCATCATACCAAGGTAAAGAACCGCTAATCGAAAACACATATTCTCCTTTCATAAAAAGGGAATTAGGCTTAAGTTAAGATATGCAGATCAAAGTACTTGTAACAGCAAATCAGATATATAAAATTCACTTCAATAATAAATCGCGATAATTATGAAACATATCCTTGTTAAAACAGAAGACCGCATTGCGAATATATTCTTAGACCGAGGGAAATCCAATGCCATGGATACCGTTCTATTGGAAGAGTTAAACTCATGTATACACGATCTAAAACTGGACCCTGCCATTGAGGGCGTCATCTTACATGGAAAAGAAGGTTTTTTTAGCGCAGGCTTGGATCTCATAACTTTATATGCGTATAATGAAGTTGAAATTAAAGAGTTTTGGCAATTATTTTTAAAAACAACAAATGACCTCGCATCATTTCCAAAACCGTTAGTAGCGGCTATTTCAGGTCATAGCCCGGCAGGAGGCTGTGTCCTGGCAATCTGTTGCGATTACCGCATTATGGCTGAAGGAAACTTTATGATCGGATTGAATGAAATCCCGGTAGGATTGATTGTCCCAGAAAGTATTTTTCACCTCTACAGCTTTTGGATTGGCAAAGCAAATGCTTATCGCTTGTTATTGGAAGGGAGATTACTAAGTCCACAAGAAGCCCTTAAAGTAGGTTTAGTCGATGAAGTAGTATCGGCAAATACCATTCAAACTGCTACACTGCGTAAAATAAAAACAGTTACACAGTATAACAAAGATACTTGGCAAGCCTCTAAATTAAACTTCAGAAAGGAACTGCTTCAAAATCTAAGCTTAAACCAAGAAGAAACGATTGAAAAGATTTTAGTACAATGGTGGAAACCATCTACACGAAGCATCTTAAAAACAATCATTGATAATTTAACAAGAAATAAATAAAATAGAAACAAGATAAATGGATAATGCTTTTGATAAAGACATCGGTTATTATAATTTTGCAAGCAACTTAAATGAATTAAATCCGTTTAATAATGATGACAAATATGTTTAATAAAATATTGGCTTTCACGCTATTATCGATTATTTTTCTAAGCAGTTGCAACAGAACTGCAGATAAAAAGGAAAGTCAACGCGACTCTATCGATGCGATCGCTCCTGATAGCCTTTCGACAATAGTCGATTCAATAGACATTCCCATTGATGAAACCACTCAGGAAGAATCATTAGACTTAGCGATAGCAAATATCACTCAGGCATTTAAAACACAGAACTCCAAAATGTTAAACGATTATATCGATAAGACAGTTGGTTTTTATACCCTATACAGACCTGGCGTACAAGCCATCTATGTCCATGCGACATCTTTTGATTTCAATCGGCCTATTCCTGATTACTATCCCTACACATCATCAAGCTTTTCCGGAAAAGTTACTTTCGGGCCATTACCAACTTACGATTGTGGAAAAGAGGCATGGAGTAAAAAAGGATTGTTCTGTAATAACAAGCAACATCCAACAGAATTATCCCATACAGCAAAATTTATGAATGAAATTCTTGATTCGAAAATATCAGCTTCTGAGATTCAAAAGTTAAAAGCATTAGAAGCGAAAAGCTATCGCGTGATATTGACGGACAAAAATGCTCCGCTTATATTTCACATCACAAGCAGAAATGGAAAATGGATCTTTACGGTACTCGATCGCGCCTATGGTGGATGCGATGCTTAACAAGGCATATTTTATTTAAAAATAAAGCAATACATTCCTAAAAAATATTTAATTTGACGGTTTTAATTCACAACAACAATGAATAATCTGGATCAAGAAATACAAGCAAAAGTCAATCAATGGCTTAGCACAGAATATGATGAAGTAACGAGAACGGCGTTGCAAAAGCTAATTGACAACAACGAAATCACAGAATTAACAGATTCATTTTATAAAGATTTAGAATTTGGAACTGGTGGCTTACGCGGAATAATGGGTATCGGCTCCAATAGAATGAATAAATATACCATCGGAAAAGCAACACAAGGATTAGCGAACTATTTAAAAAAACAATTCCCAAACCAAACCATCAAAGCTGCTGTTGCCTTTGATAGCCGTAATAATTCGAAGGCTTTCGGTCAACTTGTTGCTGATGTATTCGCAGCTAATGGGATACAAGTATATTTATTTAATGAGCTTCGTCCCACCCCTCTATTGTCTTTTGCAATCCGTCACTTCGGTTGCCAAAGCGGTGTCATGCTGACTGCGTCTCACAATCCAAAAGAATATAACGGATACAAAGCCTATTGGAATGATGGTTGCCAACTAACCGCCCCACATGATGCCAATGTAATTGCTGAAGTAAATGCCATTCAAAATGTTTCAGAAATCTTATTTCAACCCATCCCTGAGAACATAATCCCTTTAGGTGAAGAGATTGATGACATCTATATTGAAGAAAATAAAAAATTAAGCCTCTACCCCGAAGCAGTTCAAGCTGAAAAAGATCTTAAAATCGTATTCTCTCCCATCCATGGTACTGGAATTACGATTGTTCCAAAAATGTTAAAAGCTTGGGGATTTGAAAATATCTCAGTTGTTGAAGAACAAGCAACTCCCGATGGAAATTTCCCGACGGTTATCTATCCAAATCCTGAAGAAGAAGATGCCATGGCACTGGCAAAAAAGAAAGGTGAAGAGCTGGATGCAGACCTTGTACTGGCGACAGATCCGGATGCTGATCGCGTTGGAATAGCCGTGAAAAATGATAAAGGAAACTTCCAATTACTCAATGGAAACCAGATTGGCAGCCTACTCGTTTATTATGTATTGAGCGCTAAAAAAGAGCTGAACCAGCTCAATAATAATCCTTATGTAGTCAAAACAATTGTAACAACAAACCTCCAAGCCGATATTGCAAGGCATTTTAACGTTCCCTATCATGAAACATTAACAGGCTTCAAATACATTGGCGAGTTAATGACCAAACTAGGCGATTCGGCGACATATCTTGTCGGCGGAGAGGAAAGCTATGGTTATTTAGTCGGAAGTCTTGTACGCGACAAAGACGCTCCAAATGCATGTGCTTTCTTGGCCGAGATGACAGCCTACTATAAATCAAAAGGCAAGTCGCTCTTCGATGTCTTACTCGATATTTATCAAGAATTTGGTTGTTACCAAGAGAAATTGGTTTCACTTACTAAAAAGGGTAAAGCGGGTGCTGAAGAAATCATAGAAATGATGGATAAACTACGCAACGACCTTCCAAAATCTTTAGGAGGCATCCCAGTTATTGAAGTCCGTGACTATGAACGTTCAATTGCCATTAATATCGCTTCAGGAGACAAAAAAGTAATCGATCTACCTCAGTCTGATGTTTTACAATTCATCACGGCCGATGGCGATGTAATCTCAGCAAGACCATCAGGTACAGAACCTAAAATTAAATTTTATTGTTCTGTCAAAGCACCTTTAACAGATAAAGCTGCATATGACGAACTCCAAAAAGAACTAACAGCAAAAGTGGACCGAATGATGGCCGATATTATTTAATTGGCGATATGAAAAAGTGGAAACTACTCGCATCAGAATACATCTGTAAAGCCCCTTGGGCAACATTGAGAAGAGATACATGCGAACTGCCCAATGGCAAGATTAACGACCATTACTATGTGCTAGAATACCCGAATTGGGTCAATATGGTTGGTATTACAACAGATAATAAGCTAATCATAATCAAGCAGTATCGTCATGCAGCAGGTGAAATCATCCTTGAGATCCCAGCGGGTACAATGGAACCAGGAGAAGAACCACAATATGCTGCAGAGCGAGAAATGCTGGAAGAAACAGGTTATCAATTTTCCAAGATTGAAAAAATTGCGGAACTATATGCCAATCCGGCCACAAGTAAAAATATCACCCATACCTACCTTATGCAAGGAGGAGTAAAAGTACAAGAACAGGATTTGGATGAAAGTGAAGATATCGATGTGTTTCTGGTCTCTATAGAAGAAGCAAAGGAATTGCTGCTTCAAAACAAATTTGGTCAAGCATTACAGAGTTCAGCGCTATTTTATGCCTTTCACAAATTGAAAATATTTGAGGCATAATTGAGGTCAAATTTTACAAATAAAGCTTAAAAAAGGGTTATTTTGATATCAAAATAACCCTTTTATTATCAATCGACTAATTATTCTCTTATCAGCCTTTCGTTTTCAGCAAACTAGCATTTTTCGTACCTTTGCAGCATGGTAAGAGAAATATTTGAAACCAAAAGAAAAGCGCTAAGAATCAATCTAAATGCAGAGATTTATGGCACCTTTGCCGAAATTGGAGCTGGTCAAGAAGTTGCCCGTAATTTTTTCAATGCAGGAGCAGCATCCGGAACAATTGCCAAAACAATGTCGGCTTATGATATGACTTTTAGCGATGCCATCTACGGAGAAGAAGAAGATGGTCGGTATGTAAGTCGTACCCGTTTAACGAAAATGTTGAAACATGAATTCGACTTATTGACCAAACGCTTACATGGTGAAAAATATTGTAATAAAAAATTCTTTGCCTTTGCAGACACCGTCACTACATTAAACTTTACTAAAACCAATGAACCTCATGGTTGGATTGGTTTAAGATTTCAACACGAAGTAGACGGCCCTACCAATGACATCATTATACATGTTAGACTACTCGATAGTGACAACCAATTACAGCAAAAAGTATTGGGTATTATCGGAGTCAACTTACTATTTGCAGCTTACTATTACACCGACAATATACAGACCATGATCGAATCATTGGTCGACAATCTATCGGTGGGTTCTGTTGAAATTGATTTAGTAAAAGCGAGCGGTCCTTTATTTGAAAGCGTCAATGAACGACTCATTAATCTATACCTAATCGCAACGGGTTTTGCTAAAGCAGCAATCTTTAAACCAAATGGTAAAGCTGCACAGATAAAAGACTATCTGTACAAAAAGAATATCATTCTTTTAAGAACAAAATATAGACAAAAATCACTTCCTAACTTTGACTTATTCAACCTTGCCGTTGAACAATTTAAAAAGAACACCGGAGCAACTACAGAAAATACCGTTGTATTGATCGAAGTTTTAATGGGAAATGTCTTAGAGGAAGATCATATCATCACAGACAAAGATCTCGAAGAGTTTGCACATCGTGCGGAGGAACTTTGTTCTACAGGCAACAACATTATTGTCAGCAACTTTAGGAGAAACAATCACCTAGCCGAGTTTATCAATAACTTTAAACCCAAAAATATCGGTATTGCCACCAATGTGTCCAACCTACGAAATATCTTCAACTCGGACAATTACAATAAGGAGCACTACACCAACGAACTTCTTTCTTACATTTCGGGCATGTTCAATAAGAACATCAAACTGTATGCATATCCCTATTTGTTGAAGAAAGAAAACAAGATCATTACCACAAAGAATATGTCAGTTTCAGAAGAGGCTAAACCCTTATTTGATTTCTTGATCAAAAACGGCTATATCATAGACATCGAAAATTACGACATTAAATATGTTAAGACGGTCTAGCGCATATGAGATATAAAAAAATGGGTTCCAAATTGGAGCCCATTTTTTTTATAATACCTTTTTATATATCGAGTACAATATCTTCAAATCTTGATCATTTAATAAAGCTACGTTAACATTATTTTGAATATAGTGCTGTTTAAAAGCCTTTATAGCAGCATCTAAATTCTTAACATCATAGCCAATGATCCTTAAGGCTAACTTTGGATTAAAATCCAATGGAGGCGTCTCCAAATACTCGTCGTACCAATACCCAAAGCCCCTATCTGCTAAATTCTTCCAAGGAAAACGAGAAGGGTCATTTTTACGAGTTGGAGCCAGATCCATATGACCAATGAAGTTTGCCTGCGGAATATTGTATTTCACCTTCAGGTACGACAGCAATTCCATAAGCGCATTGATCTGCACATCCCTCCACGGATCCGTTGTGCCGTTATTATCCAGCTCGATACCGATAGAAGATGAGTTAAGATCCATATCATTGCCCCACTTACCCAGTCCAGCATGATGAGCACGATAATAGTCATTGACCATTTGCACCACCTTACCTGTACGCCCAACTACGTAGTGTGCGCTAACGCCGGTCTTCTCCGAATGAAAGGTACGTATCGTTTGTCCTAAAGAATCTTGTGCAGTATGATGGATAACAACATAGTTCGGTTTACGCATACCAAAATTAGTCGATGCTATCCATTCTTTTTCAATAGATGCCGGTAATTTCATGATTGCTTGATTCACAACAGGGTTAGCACCATATTCTTTTGAAAATTCCTTTGCCTTTTTCTTATAGATTTTTTCTGTAGCGGCATACTTACCTGTCGAACAGGACGCAAATAAACCAGCTATAAGGAGGAAAGTTAATGTTGATTTTATTTTCATTATTAAATAATTACGACATGAGCCCGCAGGCTCGACTTGTTTATCATTTATTTTTAAGGCATTCAAGTTCCATTCAGCAGTTTTAAAGAAAATGAAGCTTGTCTAAGTTATTCATTTCTTTCAAATTATTGACCCAAAGATACTTCAAAATTTAAAATATGCACGCTTACAGATGAGTTTGATAGCAGCAAGAGAACGGCATCAAGTTGATCCCTAAAACGGCCATTAAACAAAAAAAGCCTTCATGATGAAATGAAGGCTTTTTTTTATTTATATGCTTTGACTATGCTTCAGCGTATTCTTCAATAGAAGGACATGAACAAATTAACGTTCTATCCCCTTGAGAATCGTTTACACGACCTACAGAAGGCCAAAATTTACGATCTTTCAAATAAGATAAAGGATATGCCGCATTTTGACGAGAATATGGTCTATTCCACTCATCAGCTGTAACAATTGCAGCTGTATGAGGAGCATGTTTCAATACGTTCTCTACACGATCAACTTCACCCGCTTCCACCGCAGCAACTTCCGCACGAATAGCAATTAAAGCGTCGCAGAAGCGATCGATTTCAGCTTTAGACTCAGACTCCGTTGGTTCAACCATTAATGTACCTGCAACTGGGAAAGAAACTGTTGGCGCATGGAAACCATAATCCATCAATCTTTTTGCAATATCAGCAACTTCAACACCTACATTTTTATAGGAGCGACAATCTAAAATCATCTCATGTGCACAACGACCATTAATACCTGAATATAAAACTGGATAATGGTTTTCTAAACGGGACTTGATATAGTTCGCGTTTAAAATAGCTGTTTTAGTAGCTGTTGTCAATCCGTCACCACCCATCATAGCGATATAAGCATGAGAGATAATTAAGATAGAAGCAGAACCAAATGGAGCTGCAGATACCGCAGTGATACCTTCTTCGCCAGAAACTTCTACCACTTCGTGGTTTGGTAAGAAAGGTACTAAGTGTGCTGCTACGCCGATTGGACCCATACCTGGGCCACCACCACCGTGAGGGATACAGAATGTTTTATGCAAGTTCAAGTGACATACGTCAGCACCGATACGACCAGGACTAGTCAAACCAACTTGTGCATTCATATTGGCACCATCCATATATACTTGTCCACCATTTGCATGGATAATCTCACAAATTTCAATAATAGGCTCTTCAAATACACCGTGTGTAGATGGATAAGTCACCATGAATGAATTTAAGTTTGCAGCATGCTCTTCTGCTTTCGCTCTCAAGTCTGCTACATCGATATTACCACGCTCGTCACATTTAACAACCACTACTTTCAATCCAGCCATAGATGCTGAAGCAGGGTTAGTACCATGCGCAGAAGCAGGGATTAAACAGATATTACGGTTATGCTCGCCGCGACTTTCGTGATAAGCACGAATCACCATTAAACCAGCATACTCACCTTGAGCGCCAGAGTTTGGTTGGAAACTCATTTTTGCAAAACCCGTGATTTCTGACAACCAATCATTCAACTCACCGATCAATTGCATATAACCTGAAGTTTGATCCGTAGGAGCAAATGGATGTAAGCCACCAAAATTAGACCAAGTAACTGGAGTCATCTCAGCAGTCGCATTCAATTTCATTGTACATGACCCTAAAGGAATCATAGAATGACATAAAGATAAATCTTTCGCTTCTAATGATTTGATGTAACGTAACATCTCACTCTCAGAATGGTAGCTGTTAAAGATAGGATGTGTTAAGTAAGCAGAAGTACGAACCAATTCAGCTGGAAGAGCCGATGTCAATGCAGCTTCAATTGATTCGAAATCAACATCAGCAATATTTTTAGCTTTTACTTTAGCAAATACTTTAACAATCGTTAAGATATCTTCATATGTTGTCGTCTCGTCGATAGAGATACTAACAACCGAACCTACATAATGGAAGTTCAACTCGTTGTTTAAAGCTTCTGATTTCAAACCAGCTGCTTCTCCTTCTAATTCGAAACGAACAGTATCAAAGTAGTTTTTATTTAATTGCTTATACCCTAATTGTTGTACTGCTTGGTCTAACAATTGAGTCAAATCATGAATACGACCTGCAATATTTTTAAGTCCTTGTGGACCATGGTATACAGCATAAAAAGATGCCATAATCGCTAATAAAGCTTGTGCAGTACAAATGTTAGAAGAAGCTTTATCACGACGGATATGTTGTTCACGTGTTTGTAATGCCATACGCAATGCGTAATTGCCATTAGAATCTGTTGTGACACCAATAATACGTCCTGGAATATTACGCTTGTAAGTGTCCTTTGTTGCAAAGAAAGCTGCGTGAGGTCCACCAAATCCCATTGGTACACCAAAACGTTGCGAAGTACCAACCACGACATCAGCACCCCATTCTCCTGGAGGAGTCAAGACCGCTAAGCTCATCAAGTCTGCAGCCGCACATACCGTAATATGTTTAGCGTGAGCAGCCGTTGTAAAAGCGCTATAATCTATGATGGAACCATCTGCTGCAGGGTATTGAACAAATGCTGCGAAAACATCATCTGTCAATTGCTCTTCAGCAATTGCAGTTATTCTCAGTTCAATGCCAAATGATAACGCACGAGTACGGATAACATCGATTGTTTGGGGATAGGCATTTTCAGAAACTAAAAATACATTAGCCGCTTTATTTTTACGAGCAGAATACAACATAAACATCGCCTCTGCTGCAGCAGTAGCCTCGTCCAACAAAGATGCATTTGCAATTTCTAAGCCTGTTAAATCACAAACAACAGTTTGGAAATTTAATAATGCTTGTAAGCGACCTTGCGCAATCTCTGCTTGGTAAGGAGTATATTGTGTATACCATCCTGGATTTTCAAAGACATTTCTTTGAATAACACCTGGCAATATCACATCAAAATATCCTTGTCCGATATAAGACTTGAAAACTTTATTTTTTTCTGCGATTTGTTTTACCCTTTTCAAATAAGCGGTTTCGCTTAAAGCAGCAGGCAATTGTAAAGCTTGTTTAGCACGAATTTGTGCAGGAACAGTTTGCTCGATAAGTTGGTCTAGCGAATCAACGCCCAAAAAATCCAACATTTCTTTCGTTTCAACAGCACTAGGTCCGTTGTGGCGATCTTCAAATTTCTCTTGAAAATGTATGTTACTCATGTGTGCAAAAAATTAATGCCTTCTGCTAGATTTTTATTTTTTTGGTTCTCTTAAAAATAATAGCAAAATAGCTGCTTTTTGGATGTGCAAAGATACATTTTTTCAAGTCCTAAAAAAAGCAGATTCTCTGGTAAAACCAAATATTATATTTCGATTATAAAACAATCGTTTGCAATCTGATCTAAAGTCAAATTTTTCAACATTTTTTATTTGCAGGAAATGCTAAAAACAGAACAATCCAATCCTGAATAATAGCTCCACGACAAGCGGCATCCTTAAAGGTTATGTTATAACAGGTGAAAAATAAACTCCAAATCTATAAACACCTATCAATAAGCCAGATTAAATCCAAAACAACAAATATCAATGCCAGAAAGCAGGCGATCCTTAAAAACAAGAATTGCCTATTATATGCTCATATTAGAAAGAATACCGTAAACCCAACTGAAATTGATACGGATTACCAGAAGGAATAACAACCCCAGTATTGTTCAAATTGTAGTTAAACTGTTGCTTGTTGGAATCAAAAGCAGGTAATGCTGGATTACCATCTGCAGCCTTGACACCCAACGAGTACAATGCCTGGTTGCCCAAAGATTCGTTCACACCCCAAGATTTCTTAAATAAGTTGGCCACATTAAACAAATCAGCAGACACTTCCAAAGCATGAGATTTATAGAGATTAAACTTCTTTGCGATACGCAAATCAATCAATCCATAAAAGCCATTGACGCCACCATTACGTTCAGCGATCATGCCCTCATATTTCTCGATGTAATCTTTTAAGCTCTGACTTGCATTTGGATTATCCAATAAAGCATGTAGGCCATTAACCAGATTAGTTGGAGTTTTTGCACTGTTCGGGTCAAAAATAAAAGCCAAATCATTATCACCCGCCACAAAATCACCATTGATGTTACCTCCGGCAAGCAAACTATAACGCGAGCCACCTATACCTGAATAACGGACCCCTACACTTACGCCATAAAATGTTGGCAAAGTTCCATAAATAACGACTTTATTGCGGAATTGATTATTTGAATAGGACATTTTACTCAAATCCCTAGGATCATCCTTTACCGCTAAAGATAGTGTTGCGGTATTCGCTACATTTCCATTATATGAGGTATTATCTTTTGCATCATTCCAAGTATAACTAACAGATAGAGAACCATCTTTATAATATTGGTAACTCGCGTCTAGCACAACAGCAAATTGGTTGACTTTACCCTCTGAGTTCAACTCTAATACACGACCAAACTTATTGGAGATACGTCCTTGTTTCCAATCCGATTCACCGTTCACAATAGCAGATGCTGGAACATAGACGCCACGATTATCTTCATTCACCAATCTAAAAAATGGATCCTTTACCATGTTTCGATCCACATACATGTAATTATTCCGTCCGAGGTTCATGTATGCTGAAATACCAGCTTTCAATTTTTCTGTGAAGAAATGAGAATATGAGGCATTTGCCTTATAGACTACCGGTATTTTAGCATCAGACCCATAAGTATTAATCGTAGGAACTTGAAATTGCTCCAAAGTTGGAGCTGATGAAGGATCTTTACGGTATTGGACAAAATCTGGTGTTGGTACATCCCCACCCCGAACATCGACTGTTGCAAAATGCTTCCCATCAAATGTCAGGTTGTTAATTGTCATATAGTTATTGATATCTGAGGCAAATATCCCACCCCCAATGCGGAAAAAATCTTTATGCTCCTCATTAACATCCCATGTCATCTGGAAGCGCGGTTGTATCACCAATGACTTTAACTTATGATCCGTTCGTACACCAACCTCTTTCAACAGCTCTTCATTCAAAGGAGAAGTCGGATAGTGTCCATAGTCAAACCGTAAGCCAGCTACCAAGTCCAAACCAGTCGCAATTTTAGACTGCAATTGACCATAGGCCCCCGCGTTGAATATCTTACCAACAACGGTCGGATCGGCTACCAATGGTACTTCTCTGTAGTAATTATAGGCATTCCGATCTTGAAAATTTTGCAATGCGGTCCTACTATCGCTTGCTCCAAAATGAAAACGACCATTTACCTCACTACCATAAATAGAACTCGCATGCGTATACATCAAATCAACTCCAAATGTATAATTAATCTTATCTGTACTATAATAAAGATTATTGACCAACTGGAACACGTTGTTTTTAAAAGATTCTTGAGCAAAACGATGTCCTCCTAATTGGGCTGTAGTTTTTAAATCATTGCTACCTACTTTAGAGACAATATTCTCGACAATAGCACGAGGGATGTTTTGACTTGGCAATAGATCACCAGGGCTACTATTTTGGTAAGTATAAAGGTGCTGTAACTTGAGTTCATTGGTTACATTAGCGGAAACAGACGTCCGCAAAGTCGCCAAAAAACTATTATCAATATTCTTATCATTTCCATAAGATTCGTATAATGTAATAGGCTTATTATCTTGTAACCCTAATTTATTGAGGTCACTGGTAAAGTTATTGCGGATGGTTAATAAATTACTCGAATTGATTTGCCAATCAATACGCCCAAAAACAGCATCAGAACCTCTTTTCTTATCAAAAGACCCAAACTGACGGTCGTTACTCAACCCATATTTTTCTCTACCGATATCCACGAACGCATTTAAATTGTCTTGGGTGATTCTAAAACGCTCCTCATCCAAAGTGGAGGTTATATCTGCGATGATCAAGGGTCTTGTATCTTGCTGATGATCCCAAGCGACAAAATAATGTAACTTATCTTTAATGATTGGTCCACCTAATGTAAAACCATACTGATAAGTAGAAAAATCATTCGTCCGCTTCTTTCCATCTATAGTATTCGGACTAGATAACCAATCTGCTCGAGAATAGACCCAAGCACTTCCCTGTGTTTTATTCGTCCCTTGTTTAGTAACGGCACTTACAGTACCTCCTCCTGCCCTACCATAGGTAACATCATATTGATTTGTGACCACCTTAAATTCTCGAACTGCTTCAATTGAAATCGAGAATGGAGCGCCACTCCTACTTGTTGTGGACCCTGCTGAAGTTGGATTTTTTGCATTCATCCCATCAATGGTAAAGTTTGTGGAAGAACCCAATTGGCCACCAATATTATCTCCTTTACTCAGAGGCGATAGATCCATCAATGAAGTAAAATTCCGCCCATTAACAGGTAATTTTGCAATGTCCTTTGCCGTTACGGAGGTCGCCGCACCCAGATTCTCAATTTGATTTTTTAATGTGCTTGTTCCTTTAAGTTCTACAGTTTCTAAAACATTTGAAGCATTTTGAATAGAAATATTCTGGCGAATAAGATCTCCTTGGTTCAGATTAAATCCGCGTCTTATCTGCTCGCCATATCCGATATAGCTAACCTTAAGTGTATAAGGACCACCCAAAGGCAATTCTTTAAAATTATAGTCTCCATTTACATTCGTAGATGTTTTCGTTGTAAAGCCTGTCGATTCATTGCGAACCTCTACAGAAGCTCCCTGCACTCCTCTGGAATTTTCATCTGTAATTTTCCCTGCAAAGCCAGCTTGAGTTGTCTGCGCATATAAACCGGTTCCGATTACTGTTAAACATGTGGTTAGTAAAAATTCTTTCATCTAGTATTTTGTTACATTGTTAGTAAACAAAACTAACCACAACCTATTAACTAGAACTGAACTCTATGTTATCAAATTATAAATGAAAAAAGCCAGCAATTAGCTGACTTTTAATATAATATCGTGAATTTAAAATCCAAGGGATTAAAATGCTTGTATAACTCGTCGAATAAAGAATCGCCATATTTCACATAGAGCAGTCCAAAGTTTTCAGACCTTTCTTGTAGCCCACCCCCCGGGAAGAGGCGTTCTTTAATATGATCAATATTGGATAAAGCATCTTTATGATTTCGCTTTTCAGCGCGCATTAATTTTTTCTCTAAATTATTGATTGCTTTTTTAAGTCGTGCTTTTATCGCTTCGGTACTTGGAGCTAGGCTTGGATCGATCTTATGTGTGCGAAGCTTTATTTTTCCAAATATAGCATTCAACTCCATCCATTCATCGTTCAAATTTAAACGATGCTTAGTCTGCCTGCGTACGAATTCTTTTTTTAGAATCTCACTATCTCGAAATATACT
Source organism: Sphingobacterium sp. SG20118 (assembly GCF_044740685.1). Taxonomy (NCBI): domain Bacteria; kingdom Pseudomonadati; phylum Bacteroidota; class Sphingobacteriia; order Sphingobacteriales; family Sphingobacteriaceae; genus Sphingobacterium; species Sphingobacterium sp. SG20118. The sequence goes on along the minus strand of NZ_CP172826.1, from coordinate 4,880,988 downwards.
TTTAAAAGTAAGATCCTGTCTAAATATCTTAGAAACAACATTATCTTCTGTGATCATCGCCGAATTACGAGGGATTAAGATTGGAAAATCAATATTATATTGATCGAAGTTCGCTTTTAATTGCATCCAATAAACCATCTCCGCACCACCACCAATATAGGCCAAGTTTGGTAAGATCAGCTCTTGGTACAACGGGCGCATCACAACATTAGGGCTAAACCGCTCTGGATAAGCATCGATTTCTTTCTCCAATTCCGCTTTTGTGAAATATATATCCTGATGCAAAACTTCATAGCGACCATCTGCATTTAACACAATCCGTTCGCGATAGGTATCAGTCAAATAGAAGAAATTGATTTCACGCGCATGCACCTGTGTCGCAAAACCCGCATCTTCCAATGCCTTTGATGTACTACCAATGGCTTGAAAACTCTTTTCTGTTAAAATATCTTCCGCAATAATAGGTTTGAAAACAGTTTTTAGAGCCTTATCATCTGCATCGATAATTACTAATCCAAATTTTTTAAACAATTCGTTCACCAAGTATCGCGTTGCATCAGCTAATTTAGGATGCTTGAGATAAGCGTCCTCAACAATGCTGGCAAGTTTACACGAATGCTCAGAAAGTCCTAAAACACCCGTATATTGCTTTACAGCCTGAACAATGGAATCGGTATCCATTCGCCCGGTAGCAGACACAGTTGGTGTATCCCAAACGATTTTCTTACCAGAAAGTTTGGTATGATTAATTTCTACAAAATCATGATCCTCCGTTGCCATCCAATAAACAGGAATAAATTCCTTGTCCGGAAACTTTGCCTTCAGATCATCTGCTAAACGAATAGCTGTAATGATCTTAAATATAAAATAAAGAGGTCCTGTAAAAATATTAAGTTGATGCCCAGTCGTAACCGTATAGGCATCTTCGAGCAGTAGTTTATCAATATTGGCCGAAACCTGAGGGGAAGAATCTAAAAGATCGCCATACTGCACCTTTAATCGATCAACTAAAAGTGTACGCGAAAGAAAGGGTTTTTTTTCCTTGATCTGCTTTTCAAAACCAGCTAATGTCGGCCAATTCCCAATAAAAGGAGCCAAAGTTTGATCTTGATTCAAATAGGCAATAAGGGTCTTAGAAAAGCTGTTGGTCTCGCTATAGTCTATATAAGTTGCTTTCATTCGTGATTACATTTGCACTAAAACAGATTAATATACATAATTGCTATACAAAATAAGCAATTTTATTTTCTCTGCGCACAAATGTAGTGTTTACGAATAAAAGCAACGATTGTTATCTATTATTTGACAATTGATCCATATAAATCAAAGTCTTCTGCACGGTCGACTTTTACATCTACAAAATCACCAATACGAGCATAGTTTGTTTTTGCATCCAATACAACTTCATTGTCTACCTCTGGTGAGTCATATTCAGTACGTCCGATAAAGTAATCACCATCAACGCGGTCGATTAACACTTTGTAAGTATTGCCTATTTTCTCCTGATTAATCTCAAAAGAAATACCTTGCTGCACTTCCATGATCGCTTCTACGCGCTCTTGCTTTGTTTCCTCAGGAACATTATCCTCCAATGAATGGGCGTGAGTTTTTTCTTCATGCGAATAAGTAAAACAACCCAGACGATCAAAACGTGTCTCCTCAACCCATTCCAACATCTCTTGAAAATCTTGTTCGGTCTCATCAGGATATCCACAGATCAATGTCGTACGCAATGCGATATTTGGAACTTTATCGCGGATTTTATTAACCAAGTCAATCTGTTTCTGTTTGCTTGTACCACGGCGCATAGAAGTCAACATACGATCTGAAATATGTTGTAATGGCATATCTAGGTAATTACAGATATTCGAACGCTCGTTCATCGCATCCAAAATATCCATAGGAAAACCCGAAGGATAAGCATATTGCAAACGGATCCAATCGATACCCTCTACATCAGACAAATGGCGCATCAAGTCAGAAAGATTACGTTTACCGTAAATATCCAAACCATAATAGGTCAAGTCTTGGGCAATCAGAATTAATTCTTTCGTTCCATTAGAAGCTAAAAATTTTGCTTCTTTAACCAAATCATCGATTGATTTTGAAACGTGCTTACCACGCATTAACGGAATAGCGCAAAATGAACAAGGACGGTTACAACCTTCAGCTATCTTAAAATAAGAATAGTGCGAAGGTGTCGTCAACATACGTTCACCTAACAATTCATGACGGTAATCTGCTCCAATAGATTTTAATAAATCTGGCAAATCATTTGTTCCGAAATAAGCGTCAACATTCGATATTTCAGACTCCAACTCCGGTTTATATCGTTCCGAAAGACAGCCGGTAACAATGACCTTATTTATCTTTCCTTCTTCTTTCAATTCGGAGAATTGCAAGATTGTATCAATAGATTCCTGTTTGGCATTATCAATAAAACCACAGGTATTAATGACAACGATATCGTTTTCTTGAATATTAGTCGCCTCATGTACGACTTCGATTTGGTTACCTTTTAATTGTCCCATCAAAACTTCACTATCGTGAATGTTTTTAGAACAGCCTAATGTAACCACATTGACACGAGGTTTTGATTTTGGCTCTACAGCCTTGCTATATTTTGTTTTCATACATTGGATGTGAATTACTTGAACAGCGAATCCACAAACTCTTTTTTGTTGAATAACTGTAAATCGCCGATTTTCTCACCGACACCAATATATTTTACAGGTATTTTAAATTGATCTGATATGCCGATAACTACGCCACCTTTTGCCGTACCATCCAACTTCGTTAGTGCTAACGCATTGACATCAGTTGCTTGCGTAAATTGCGTACATTGTTCTATTGCGTTCTGACCCGTAGAAGCATCTAAAACCAATAGAATCTCATGTGGTGCACCAGGAATTACCTTTTGCATTACATTTTTTATTTTCCCCAATTCATTCATCAAGCCGACCTTATTATGAAGACGACCTGCAGTATCAATAATACAGACATCATCGCCATTGGACACGGCAGATTGGATTGCATCGTAAGCAACAGAAGCCGGGTCAGAGCCCATCGCTTGCGCTACCACACGAACACCAACACGTTCACCCCAAAGTTTGATTTGTTCTACTGCAGCAGCGCGAAAGGTATCCGCAGCACCCAAAACAACTTTATTACCCGCAGTTTTCAATTGGTGAGCAAGCTTGCCAATTGTCGTTGTTTTACCAACACCATTGACCCCTACTACCATAATCACATATGGCTTGTGATTGCCGTATTCAAAATTTTCAAAGTCAGAACTATTATTTTCTGCGAGTAACTCTTGAATCTCTTCTTTCAATAACGTATTCAGCTCTGAAGTCGATATATATTTATCACGTGCAACACGTGATTGGATACGCTCTACAATCTTTAAAGTGGTGGTCACGCCAACATCGGAGGTCACCAATATTTCTTCCAAATTATCTAAAACATCATCATCGATTGTTGATTTACCAACAACTGCTTTTGTAATTTTAGAAAAGAAACCTTCCTTGGTCTTCTCCAAACTTTTATCCAGAGCCTCTTGAGCTTCAGGAGTTTCTTGTTTTTTCTTGAAAAAATCGAATAATCCCATTTAAATATGTTTCACTTGTGAATACGTTAATATTTACTTCCAAATCAGTAGCAATACTGAATGCCAAAGATAGAGATTTGAAACCAACAAAAAAAGCCCTTTCGGTGTATACCAAAACGGCTATTTTTTGAATTCTTTTTAAAGAAAAACTTTAAAAAAGGAAAATTACAAGTTATTTAGCAGCCTGTGCTAAAGTATCTTTTACTTTATCATTGTGAACCATAGCTTCTTTGAAAGTATAAGCTCCAGTTTTAGTTGATCTAGTAGTAATAATAACCTTTGTAAATTCTTTACCGCCACCTTTTTGTAACGATGCAACAGATTTTTTTGCCATGGTATTAATATTTTAACTTAGCGCTTATGAGGCAACTAAGATGTGAATTACTTAATTTCTTTGTGAACAGTAACTTTTCTCAATACTGGGTTGAATTTTTTCAATTCTAAACGCTCAGTTGTATTCTTTTTGTTCTTAGTCGTGATGTAACGAGACATTCCCGGAAGACCACTTTCTTTGTGTTCAGTACATTCTAAGATAACTTGTACTCTATTTCCTTTTTTAGCCATTGTTTTACTTTATTTTGAATCCTAAAAAGTATTAGGATTGAAATTCATGAATGATATTTTATGCAACAGGCGAAAAATCAATTAGATTGATCCTTTTTTAATGAACTTACCGATAGCAGAAGTGATACCGATTTTGTTGATCGTTTTAATCGCCGAAGTCGAAACTTTTAATGTAATCCAACGATCTTCTTCTGGAATGAAGAAACGTTTAGTTTGTAAATTTGGGTAAAATTTACGTTTTGTTTTAGCGTTAGAATTAGATACATTATATCCATTCATTGCTGTTTTGCCTGTTAAATCACAAATTCTTGACATGATATTATGTTATTTTGTTGTCTTAATTTAAATATATCTTTTCGCAAAGAGTGTGCAAATATCTATATTTATTTTGTTAAATGCAACAATTTTAAGGATTTATTTTTAAAAAAATAAAAATCTAGGTCCTAGTAATGGCAAAAATAATGTATTTAATTATATTATATTTGCTAAAACAACGAAAATAGTTTTCAACAATTCACATTTGTAAACATCATGAATAAATATTTACGCAGAGGACTATTAGAAATTATTCTTGCTATTATTCTCATTTTGATAGGATATTACCTGATGCAATTGCAAAACAACTGGTATAAACCGATGATGATCTTAGGGGTACTTTCATTTGGAATTGGATTCTTGCGTATCATTTATCGCCTGATTCGTAAAATTGACAGAAATGCATTGTTGGAAATCCGAAAGAATAAAAAAGAAAATTAAATATGCTTCATAAAACAAGAGGTATTGTACTTAAATCGACTAATTATTCCGAAAGTAGTGTCGTTGCACAAATTTACACGGAACATTTCGGCTTGCAATCCTACCTCGTCAATGGAGCGCGCAAACCAAAAGCGAAAATTAGATCCGGCTTTCTTCAAGCGTTGCATCCCCTGGATATGGTTGTAACCTTTAAAGATAACAATGGGCTACAGCGCATATCCGAAGCACATCAAGTACCTCCTCTAAAAACAATACCATACGATATCGTCAAAAGCTCATTGGCGATATTCCTCAATGAAGTACTCTATAAAATATTACGCGAACAAGCGGGTGATCCACATCTCTTTGAATATTTGTTTCACGCCATTCAATGGCTCGATGAATCTGAAAAAAATTTAGCCAACTTCCATTTGGTTTTTTTAATTAATTTGAGTCGGTTTTTAGGTTTTTACCCTGTAGAGGCTGCAAAAAATTATCCCTATTTCAATCTAGAGGCCGCGACATTCTCCAACCAACTTCCAGAGCATCCATATGTCTTGCAGGAGCCGCATACCTCACTATTTAGAAAATTAATGGCAACAGAGTTCAATAACTCGGAGGATATCAAAATGAGCACAAAAGACCGTCAAATACTCTTGGAAAAAATAATTGACTACTACCGGCTTCATCTCACGAATTTCAAAGAAGTAAAATCGTTGTATATTTTAGAAGAAATATTCCATTAAATCAATTTAATAGAAAATATTTTTTCTATTTTAGATAAGATTATAACACAATTACTAACTTAAATTTATTGCTATGGAATGGTTTCTAAAAGTAGTCCGCGACAACTACGCAAATTTCAATGGTCGTGCACGCAGAAAAGAATATTGGATGTTTACATTAATCTACTTTATCATCAGTAGTGTTCTGGCTATTTTGGGCCTCATGTTTTCATCATTTAACTACATCTCCTATATTGTAAGCCTCGCCCTATTAATCCCGAGTTTAGCAGTTTCAGTCAGACGCCTTCATGATATTAATAAAACAGGATGGCTGATGTTATTATGTATCATACCATTCGTCAATCTCTATTTATTATATCTTTTTGTCTTAGAAGGGGACAAATTTAGTAACGACTACGGTGAAGATCCAAAAGCCATCGAACATGACAGTACCCCATTCACACAAAACAATCCTTTCGAAAGAGGGAATAATGACCCGATTCCTCCACATAATTCGTAACTAAATGTTGCCGAATAGAAATCAGTGCATTACGTGAAATCCATTATTAATTGTTGCGGATTTTTCCAATTCCACAATCCAACGCTTTTTCTTTCATATAGATAGGCAATGGTATAAAAGCACAGTTAATAAAATATAAAAAAGCCCGATTTCATAAGAAATCGGGCTTTTCTACAATAAATATATCTTAAAATCTGATTAGATAACTTTTACATTTACCGCATTAAGGCCTTTACGACCTTGTTCAACTTCGTAAGAAACGTTGTCATTTTCACGAATTTTGTCTACTAAACCAGAAACGTGAACGAAGATTTCGCTCTCGCCTGAATTTGGAATGATGAAACCGAAACCTTTGGTTTCATTAAAGAATTTTACTACACCTTCTTGCATTGTTTATTGTATTAAATTTCTTAAAGATATTTAAAAATTATTAAAAACCTTAAACTTTTTTAATTTTTTTCCATTAAACTTCTTCATTCAAAATAGGTCTACATCAATACAAATAAACAATGGTTCGATTTTTGAAAACAAAGTATTAAATAGAAAGATTATGAAAAAATTATTGCTAGGAATAATGCTATTAGCAACTGTACACACTTTGCAAGCACAACAAATGACGAATAAAGATATGGTAAGTACGATCGGAAGAGCTGAGGAAGAGGTAACTCCAGACATCATATATATCAATGTTACGTTGAAAGAATTTTATCAAGACGGAAATACCAAGAAAAAGGTAACAATCGAAAATCTTGAAAAACAATTATTTCAAGCAGCAACAACTGTAGGTGTTGAGAAGAAAGATTTTACAATTCAAAATATCTATAGCACCAATTATGCTACAAAAAAGAAAAAAGAAACTGACATTTTACTTTCCAGACAGTACCGTATCAAAGTAACGCAATTGAATAAATTGAATGATTTATTTGACGGTGTAGATGCTGCAGGAATCCAAAATACAGCAATCAGCGAACTTGATTATTCAAAAAAGAAAGAACTGGAAAAAACGTTAAAAGTTAAAGCGGTTAAAGATGCGCTTGACAATGCTACAATATTAGCAGAGGCGGCTGGTCAAAAAGTTGGCAAAGCAATCCTATTGTCTGAGAATCCACAAATGATCTATTTTAATACACCACGCGTCATGGCTTCATTCAAATCAAGTAACATGGAAGCAGCTGATATATCCGATGATTTAGACCTAGACATTAAACCGATCAAGATTACAAGTGAAGTAAATGCATCATTTGAATTATTATAATGAAGAGAGATCTATCCTTAGCTGACAAACACAAAAAAAGGGATCATGACTTCGGTTGGGTCGAGCGACTATCATGGTTAATGGACAATAAGTTCCAGATAGCTGGATTCCGCTTTGGCCTAGACCCTATTCTTAATTTTATTCCTTTTGCAGGAACAATTGCCAGCTTTGGAACTTCATTCGTTCTCGTCATGGTCATGTGGAGAAATGGAGCAAGCTCTAAATTGGTTGTCAAAATGCTGATCAATATCTCGATGGATGCCATCTTAGGAGCTATTCCACTTCTTGGTAATGTATTTGATTTTTTCAACAAGGCAAATGCGAAAAATATCAAGTTGATGAAAGAGCATTACTATGAAAACAAACATCAAGGGTCTGCCATTTGGCTGCTATTGGGAATCCTTTCCATCATCCTATTATTTGTTGTGGGTACCATCTACCTTTTATGGATATCTGGAGAGTGGTTTTGGCACTTATTTTTTTAATACAGTACATTATAATAACAAAAATAGCGTCTATATGAAGGTATAAACGCTATTTTTGTATCTACAACTTCTTAGACATGAATAAAAAAAGAATTTTTGCTTTAGTCATCATACTCATTACTGTGGCAGCAATTTGGACTAACCCTACTCAAGAGCAACACGAACGAGTTGTAAAAGAAAAGGCTGAGCATTTAATTAAAAATCAAATAGATCATAAGAAACAAGGATTTCTTGATATTGGAATGCGATTATTTGGGAATCAAGTTGTACAACAATTTGTGGAAAAGGGTGTCGTCGTAGAAAACTATTACCTCTTCTCATTAACAAAAATTAAATGGCAGGGCCAAAATAATACCATAGGTCTTGGTGCTTTTGGAAAAGTATGGATCAGTCCCAAGATTGACGAAAAAGCTGATGAAATAATTGCTATTATAAAAAATATGTAAATCTAGTATGTTAGAAATTTTATATCAAGACGAAGACATCATCGCGATCAATAAACCACATGGTCTGCTTGTACACCGCTCCTCCATTGCGCGCGACGCTTCCGAATTTGCCCTTCAGCTCTTAAGAGATCAAATTAGTCAAACTGTATACCCTGCACATCGATTGGATAGGAAAACAGCCGGTATCCTCTTATTTTCCCTAAATAAAGAGATGGATCGGGAGTTACAGCAATTGTTTCAAAACCAACTTGTAGATAAAAGGTATATTGCCGTATTACGTGGTCATGCCCCCGATGAAATGCATATCGACTATCCTTTGAAAAAAGATAATGGAACCATTCAGGAAGCGCAGACCGATTTCAAAACAATTGCCCAAGCAGAAACTTCCGATAGCTTCTGGTAAATTTCCGACATCGCGCTATAGCTTAGTAGAAGCAAATCCCACAACCGGAAGAATGCATCAATTAAGAAAACACTTTGCACATATATTCTATCCTATCATTGGCGATCGTCCGCATGGATGTAATAAACAGAATAAATTTTGGAAAGATCATTTTGAGATGGATACTATGATGCTTCATGCCTCGGAAATAACTTTTACGCATCCAAAAACCAAAGAAGTCATCACCATTAAAGCTAAACTACAACCTGAGTTTAATCGTGTATTGACCATCTTAAATCTAGCACATCAGATATGAAGAACTTAATATTAGACTTTTTTCTCACTATTTCTGGAATAAGTGCCGCATCCGGATTAGTCTATCAAAATAATCATCTTTATCTCATAGCCGATAACAGCTACTACCTCTATGATTTTTCACTAAATGAACGCGCTTTATCTAAAATTCGACTTGATGAAAATGCGATTGATTTAGAAAATATCGCTAAGGCTAAAAAACCAGATTTTGAATCCATAGCTTATGACCAAGGCAAATACTACATCTATGGGTCAGGCTCAACTCCTAACCGAAATACCCGCATAACTTATGAAAAGGAGGCCAACGCTGAGGATTTTTCAAGCATCTATCAGCATTTACAACAGAAATTTGATGTTGACCTAGATAATTTCAATATTGAAGGAGTCATCCATACCGCCGATGAAATTTGGTTTTTCAACCGCGGTAATGGACAAAAAAGTCAAAACGGTATTTTCAAAATCAACAAGGTAAACCCTGAGGAAAGTAGTTTTATCCCAATACAGCTCCCCCTCATCAATGAGGTTCAAACAGCATTTACGGATGCTATTTTAATTGCAGATACCGTTTATTTTATCGCGGCAGCCGAAGCTTCAAACTCCACCTATTTGGATGGTGAAATTGCGGGAACCATTTTAGGAAAATTTAATAAAAACAAACCTATGCAACTGGAGACAACCCTGATACCTGGAAAACACAAATTTGAAGGGATTACGCTGAAAGAGCGCTCGGACAAAAAAATTACTTTTTTACTTTGCGAAGATCCAGATGATGATAAAATGGAAGCAATAATTTACTCCTTAACAATAGATCAGTAAATCGATTGCACAAATGCTAATCTTTAGACTAAAGTCGCTGTTTATTTTTGTAATTTTGTAAATAAATAAAACTTATCGTATTATGATCAAAAATACTGCCCTTACGGATACACATATCGCTTTAGGAGCGAAAATGGTTCCTTTTGCAGGTTTCAACATGCCTGTTCAATATTCGGGTATCAATGATGAACACGAGACTGTTCGTACAGCTGTAGGTGTGTTTGACGTTAGTCACATGGGCGAATTCATTCTTAAAGGAGAGAAAGCATTAGACCTTATTCAGGCAGTTTCTTCGAATGATGCGACCAAGTTGTATGACGGTAAAATTCAATATGCTTACCTTCCAAATGAAAACGGTGGTATAGTAGATGATTTTTTAACATACCGCATCGACGAAAACACGTATTTTTTAGTTGTGAATGCTTCTAATATTGAGAAAGACTGGAATTGGATTTCTAAATACAACAGCTTTGGAGTTGATATGAAAAATATCTCTGATGAAACTTCATTGTTTGCAGTACAAGGTCCTAAAGCAGCTGATGCATTGCAATCTTTAACCGATATCGAACTTGCGTCTATGGAATATTATTCCTTTACTAAAGGCACATTTGCTGGTGTAGAGAATGTATTGGTATCTGCAACAGGATATACAGGTGCTGGTGGTTTTGAGATCTACGTTGCAAACGAAGATGCGCAAAAAGTTTGGGATGCTATTTTTGAAGCTGGTGCTGCTTACGGCATTAAACCGATTGGTTTAGGTGCTCGCGACACACTACGTTTAGAAATGGGTTTCTGTTTATATGGTAATGACATCGACGATACAACTTCTCCACTAGAAGGAGGATTAGGATGGGTAACAAAATTCACAAAAGAATTTGTTAACTCTGCTAATCTAAAAGCTGAAAAAGAAGCTGGTATCAAGAAAAAACTAGTTGGATTCGAAATGATCGATCGTGGTATTGCACGTCATGATTATGAGATCTTAGATGCAGATGGAAACAAAATTGGTCGTGTAACCTCGGGAACACAATCACCAACATTGAAGAAATCAATCGGTCTAGGATATGTTGATAATGCTTTCACAAAAGAAGGATCTGAAATCTATATCAGTATCCGTAACCAAAGTATAAAAGCAAAAGTGGTTAAACCACCATTTGTAAAGTAATAAACATTTTAAGTAATAAAAAATGGGTAACTGAATCAGTTGCCCATTTCTATTACTTCATCTTTTCTTGTTTCCTACGCTCCCCCTCAATTTGTAAGTCATTTTTAACCTTCTTCATCAAGGCACGCTTTAAGAAGATAAAGACAACCAATAAGGCAATCGAAAGACCACTTACTAAGACGTTTCCAGCTTCGTAAGCTTTAAAACCATAATAGATCGCTCCTACAATCAATAAATTAAGTAGAATATTTAGAATAAAATTTTTTGTCATAATATTAATTTTTACCAATTACTTTCTTCCTTAACAGGAAGAAATAAAATATGCCTGCAATTATATTGAAAAATATAATAAATAATGCCATTAACATCCGCTCCATGTTTGAAATTCGACCCGAAAATATGATTTCCCGCAATGTTAATACGACCCAAATAAGGGACAACAGCAAAGAAATACTAAATAGGATTGGAAAAATGTCGAAGTGAAACAGTTTGGATCCGAGTGAAATGCAATAAAAAGCAAGACTAAACAAAAAAGCTTGTTTAGTCTGATACTCTAAGTTTTTCATTAGAATAAATTGATTTTTTTAATCGTGTTCAAAAACTCACCCGATACGATTGGGCTCCGTTCATATCGGTCTGCATGTTTACTTAAGCACATGATGGTTTCATTAAAATATAAATTCCCATTTCATGCAGAGAAGCTGTCATGAGTAGCTATTTCTCCTAATACGAGCCGAAAGCTCATGATTTATTTAAGCTTAATAGACGTCTATCTCAGGATCGATTTCCTCTTTCCATGCTACGATACCACCTTTTAGGTTGGCCAAATTGTCAAAGCCTTGTTGCTCCAGCATCATTACTGCCTGTGCCGAACGTTTTCCTGAACGACATTGAACAATAACGGGTTTATCTTTAGCAATCTTTTCGACTTCAATTAAGATTCCAGATAGCGGAATATTCAATCCTCCTAGATTAGAAACCTCATACTCAAATGTCTCACGTACATCAATTAATTGAAAATCTTCGTTATTATCAATTTTTGATTTAAGTTCTTCTACTGTTACTTCTTTCATGATGATTACTATTTATCTCAAACTTAGATAAATTTGCTTTGATTCGCAATATAATTGCGCAGATATAAATGCAAATTTATTTGTTACTATTTTATTATAAAGGTACTTATGTAGGCTATTAATCCTTTTATACCGAAAACTCAGGACTAATGGCAATCAGAAAGGACTAATGCTGTAGCGCTTTCTGCATGACATAGTCATCCAGAACATAATCGTAATAAGGAATATCAACGGTTTCTGTCACTAAAAAACCTTGTTTTAAATAAAAATGATAAGCGGGATTGCTACGGTTCACATTGAGTTCCAATTTCAGCAGATCTCTTGACTTGCCCAATTGAGCGGCAAAATCTAACAATCTTTTTCCGTATCCTTTGCCCTTGGCCGCCGACAGAAGATAAAGTTTTTCTATCCGCAAGATTGTCTGCTCTTTCACCTGAACAGCGACAAAACCCATTGCAACTGAATCCTCATATAGTACATAAAAATCTTGCCCACTCCCCATCAAAGTTTTAATGGCCTCCATCGTGTAATTCTTATTCAGCATAAAGTCAATTTGCTCGGCTGTTAAAATTGATGGATAAGTTTCCCAATAGCTTTTCTTCCCAATTTCACTGATCAGTTCTGCTTCGCTTATTTCAGCATATGCGATATTTAAGGTATTCATATTTTTTCTGTCAGTAAACAAAATTTAGAATTCGAGAATTTTATTTTGAAAAATCCATCTTTTATGGTCTTGTATTTATTCTCCGAAATCAACGCCACTCCCTCCAATTCTAACTCGTTTAAGGTAGATTCTATAATGAGCTCATCTCCCGCTGGCATCCATTTTTGAAAACCGGACTGAACAAAAATCGTCCTTTTATCATCGCGTAACCAGACAATATCTATTTTTTTCGCGAACTGCTCCAAAACGGTTTTATCAACACCTCCACCTAAAATATTAACCGCGCTATAGCCTTCTTGTACCAGGTAGCGCAACGCCGCCTCTACATAATTCGTTTCAAAAAAAACACTCTTCACATGTTCCTGTGGTAGGTCAATTAACTTATTTGTAAAAATAACGTCCACTTTATAGTTCTGTGAAGTAACCGCTTCATAGGAATCAATATCTGTAATGATGGTTGGAGACCATTCTAAGATCTGACCGACCAGATCGATGTCAATACTATAGATATCTGTTATCAATAGGGCGGGCTCTTGCCGTTCCCTAACAATATGATGTGATGACATAATCTTAATATCCTAAACGTCTTAAAGTCATATAAGCCATCAAGCCAATACTTACCAATAGGGCATCTTCATCAACATCAAAAGTTGCGGTATGCACCGCAGATTGAATACCTTTGGATTTATTTCCTGTACCCAAACGATAGAAACATGCATCAATCTCTTGTGAATAGTAGGAAAAATCTTCCGCCGCAGGCCATAGCTCCAGATCCAATACGTGCTCCTTTCCCAAGTATTCTTCTGCAAAACCACGGGCCGCCATCGTCAACTCCGGATTGTTGATTAAAAATGGGTACCCCTTACGGACATCAAAATCACATGTTGCTCCCATACTCTCCGCCATACCGGTTGCCATTTTAATCATCTTTTCATGCGCCTCAGCACGCCATTCTTCGTCAAAGGTACGGAAGGTACCCTCCAGGTAAACTTCGTCAGGAATGACATTTGTGGCACCATTTGCACTGATCTTACCAAAAGAAAGAACTGTAGGTATCCTAGGATCTGCAAATCGGCTTGTAATTTGTTGAAGAGCCGTAATAATATGTGCGGTAATCACGATTGGATCAATATTCTGGTGTGGATGAGCACCATGCCCTCCCTTTCCTTTCACTGTCATAAACAGCTCATCACAGGATGCCATATATTTACCAGCTCTAAAGCCCACCTTTCCTGCCTCAATAAAAGGCATGACGTGTTGGCCAATGATTGCTGAAGGAGCAGGATTCTGCAACACACCTTCTTTAATCATGATAGAAGCACCACCTGGAAGACGTTCTTCTCCCGGTTGGAAAATCAATTTGACAACTCCTCCATACTCCGTTTTCAATGCATGTAAAATCTTGGCGACGCCCAACAAAGATGAAGTATGTACATCATGACCACAGGCATGCATGACTCCCGGATTTTGAGAAACCATAGCTTCTACCGGCTACCTCTTGAATAGGTAATGCATCCATATCGGCCCGTAAAGCGATTACCTCATCAGAGGTGAGATCTCCTTTAATATAAGCCACAATGCCTGTATCAGCCATCTCCTGATAGGAAATACCCATATCATTCAACACGGATTTGACGTATGCCGAAGTATGATACTCCTCAAAAGAAAGTTCGGGGTGCTGATGAAGATGTCTCCTCATTTGAACCGTCTCTTGAAAAAACTGTTGGGCTAAGGCATTAACTTTTTCTTTAATACTTGCCATTTTAATAAGATTATTGGTAAACAAAAACGTTTTCCGAGAATACGAATACGTTTTTAAATTGTTGACGCAGCAAATTCATGAAATTATTTGCTTCAGATCGGCTCCTAAAATCGCCTACTTTGACCCGATAATTGGGCTCATCATAATTGACATAGGTATCAATGTCTTTATACATGCTTCTGAATCGTGACTGCTCTGAGAAAGCAGCATTACGATCACTACCTGCAAAAATTTGAACCCTAAAGCCCCTCACTGTCGTACGCGTAGCCGCGCTTCGTACTGGAGGTTTGCTAGATACTGCTACAGGTTTGTTCTCGACAGGATTGATACCCATATTTGCTCGATAATGTTGCAAAATTGTTATTAATGAATCTTTCATAATAACTACATTTTCATTCTCTTGCGCGCTTACTTTTGAAAAAGTAAAACTCACTAAAGCAAAAACAACTATCAATCCTATCTTAAACATTGTAATTTATTTATTTAAATACGGCCTAGCTATTTGCGCCATGACAGTTTTTATATTTTTTACCAGAACCACATGGACAATCGTCATTACGACCAATTTCATGTTCATTGCGAACAGGTTGACTAGGTCCTAGATCACGTGTGTCTATATCTTCAGCACTTACTCCTATAGGAGATTCCAACTCTGCTTTTGTTGCTTTCACCTGAACTTGAGGTGCCTGCACAGAACGCTCAGGAATACTTTGCATATTTTGTCCTGGAATTTCTCCTTTGAAAATAAAGCTAACAATATCCTTGTTCATTTCCGCTAACATAGACTTGAACAGATTGAATGCTTCCATCTTATAAATGATGATCGGATCCTTTTGTTCGTAAACTGCATTTTGTACAGATTGCTTCAAATCATCCATTTCGCGTAAATGTTCTTTCCAAGCTTCATCAATTAAAGCTAAGACAATACCTTTTTCAAATGATTTGAAAACTTCTCTTCCTTCTGTTTCGATTGCCTTCTTTAAATTTGTAGCAACTTGGATGCCACGAAGGCCATCAGAGAAAGGAATAACAACATTTTCTACAACTGAACCGCGCTCTGCAAATACATTCTGTAATACAGGAATAGTATGAGCAGCAACAGTATTCACTTTATGATGATAAGCATTTATGATCTGTTCGAATAAACGATCTGTTAACGCTTCTATTTTTGTATTTGTAAATTCTTCTTCCGAAATTTCTGGATTAACAGCAAATATGCGGATTACTTCAATCTGAAGATCTTCATAAGAACCACCTTCTTTAGCATCTGCGACAATCTCTTCAACAACATCAAAAATCATGTTATTCAAATCAACATCTAAACGCTCTCCGAATAAGGCATTTTTACGTTTCGTATAGATAACAGTACGTTGTGAGTTCATCACGTCATCATATTCCAATAGACGCTTACGAATACCAAAGTTGTTTTCTTCTACCTTACGTTGCGCTCTTTCAATAGATTTGGTCAACATGCTATGTTGCATCACTTCGCCTTCTTCAACACCCATTTTCACCATGATGTTAGAGATTCGCTCTGATGCAAATAAACGCATTAGATTATCTTCCAAAGATACGAAGAATTGAGACGATCCTGGATCTCCTTGACGGCCTGCACGACCACGTAACTGACGGTCAACACGACGAGATTCGTGACGCTCTGTACCAATGATCGCTAAACCACCAGCAGCCTTCACTTCATCGCTTAATTTAATATCCGTTCCACGACCCGCCATATTTGTAGCGATGGTTACTTGTCCCGGTTGACCCGCTTCTGCAACGATATCCGCTTCTTTTTGGTGTAACTTCGCGTTTAATACATTATGCTTCACTTTACGCAATTGTAGCATACGACTTAACAATTCCGAAATCTCTACCGATGTAGTACCCACTAATACTGGTCTACCTGCTTCTGTCAATTTCTGAATTTCTTCTGCTACAGCGTTGTATTTTTCACGGGCGGTACGATAAATGAAATCCTGACGGTCATCACGTAAAGCAACGCGGTTTGTCGGAATCTCGACAACATCCAATTTATAAATTTCCCAAAGCTCGCCTGCCTCAGTAGATGCTGTTCCCGTCATACCCGCAAGTTTGTGATACATACGGAAGTAATTTTGTAACGTAATGGTCGCATAAGTTTGTGTAGCATCTTCTACTTTCACATTCTCTTTTGCCTCAATTGCTTGATGCAAACCATCTGAGTAACGACGACCATCCATGATACGACCCGTCTGCTCATCTACAATTTTTACTTTTCCTTCGTCAACAATATATTCAACGTCATTTTCAAATAACGTATATGCCTTCAATAACTGATTAATAGAGTGGATACGTTCCGCTTTAATCGAATAGTCACGCAATAATTCTTCCTTACGTGTTGCTTTCTCTTCTAAAGGGATATCAGCTTTTTCAATATCAGCGATTTCAGAACCCACATCAGGTAAAATGAAAAACGAAGTATCTTCACCGGATGCAGTGATCAATTCGATTCCTTTCTCCGTTAATTCTACTTGATTATTTTTCTCATCAATTACAAAGTATAATTCCTCATCAGCTTTAGGCATATTTTTATTCTGCTCTTGCATATAGTAATTTTCAACTTTTTGCAAAATCTGACGGTGATTATCTTCACTTAAATATTTAATTAATGCTTTGTTTTTTGGTAAACCGCGGTAAGCTCTAAATAAAGCTAATCCACCTTTCTCTGGGTCGATATCGCCTGCCTTTACAGCTTTTTTAGCCTCATTTAATACGGTATTGATATATGCCTTTTGTGCATTCACCAAACGCTCGATACGAGGTTTTAATTGGTAAAATTCATGTTGGTCACCACGAGGTATTGGTCCTGAAATAATCAAAGGTGTACGTGCATCATCAATTAAAACTGAATCGACCTCATCCACCATAGCAAAATGCAACTTTCCTTGCACCAATGCCTCAGGTGTTTGTGTCATGTTATCACGTAAATAATCAAATCCAAACTCATTATTGGTACCATAAACAATGTCAGAAGCATATGCTTTACGACGTTGTGGCGAATTTGGCTGATGCTTATCGATACAATCGACACTCATACCGTGAAATTCAAATAATGGTGCATTCCACTCCGAGTCACGACGAGCTAGATAATCATTCACCGTAACGATATGAACACCATTTCCAGCTAACGCGTTTAAGTATGTTGGAAGTGTACCCACTAAAGTTTTACCCTCACCCGTTGCCATCTGTGCAATTTTACCTTGGTGCAATACAATACCACCAATCAATTGTACATCATAATGCACCATGTTCCAAACCACTTCAGAGCCTGCTGCCAACCAAACATTTTTCCATGTAGCTTGATCGCCTTCAATCACAACATTTTGTTTTTGAGCGGCAATCTCTCTGTCAAAGTCATTCGCTGTAACGACCAATTGTTTATTTTCTGTCAGACGTCTTGCAGTTTCTTTTACCACAGCGAAAGCCTCTGGTAAAATATCCTTCAAAACCTCTTCTAATTTTTTATCACGTTCTTTAGATAATTTATCTGCGTTTTCATAGATGGCTGTTTTTTGTGACATATCGATGTCATCAGCATCAGCTTCGGCCTTAAGAGAAGAAATTTCCTGATCAATATCTGCTAAATATCCTTTTATTCTATTTTTGAAATCAGCCGTTTTACCACGCAATTCATCATCACTTAGTGATGCTAGCTGCTCGTATTCCGATTTTATTTTTTCTACAATTGGCTGAACACCCTTAATATCTCGCTCGGATTTACTTCCAAATAATTTACTTAAAAATTTTAACATAATATTCTTTTCTATCTCAATTTATGACTTTCATTCAATAATGACTCCAAACTAAAATTGCAGACAAATTGACACTAATCGGGCAAATTTAGTTATTAGATATCATATCTAACACACTATATATATTTTTTTTACTATTTTTTATGACAAAAACAAATTCTTATCCGTTTTAGGGATAAAGCCCATATCCTGAGCCTTATTAAACATCATTTCAATAGCAGAACGCCCCTCTTTCCCAAGTTCTACAGAATATTTATTGACATAAAGTTCAATGTGTTTATACATCACTTCAGTGCTCATTTCTTGCGCATGAGACTTGATAAACTCCAGTCCTGATGTAGGATTTGCAAAAGCATATTCAACACTCGCTCGTAATATACGATTCAATTTTACTTTAATTTCGGTTGGTAGGCTTCTTTTCACGACAATCCCCCCCAAAGGAATAGGACAATTTGTCGTTTTTTCCCAGTAATCACCTAAATCAACCACCTTGAATAATCCTTTTTCTTGATAGGTGAAACGATTTTCATGAATAATCAATCCTAAATCGATATCCCCAGCTAGTAAAGAACTTTCTATTTCAGAAAAAACAAGTTCCTGCTTATTCTTCAATTCTGGAAATGCTAAGCCCAATAAAAAATGAGCGGTTGTATACTTACCTGGGTAACCGACTCGCAATTGCTCTAACTCCGTTGTTAATGAATCTCCAGAACTTAATTTTTCCTGAAGCATTGTTGCCAAATTCGCATCCTTTGTGATCAACATTGGCCCGACTCCGAAACCAAGTGCACTACCAGCGTCCAGCAGTTCGTAATCTTCAACAGCATATGCAAAAGCATGGTAGCTTAGCTTTGTAACATCCAAATCGCCTCTGAAGGCCTTAAGATTTAAAGTTTCGACGTCTTCATAGACAATATCGAAGTCCAGCCCTTCTGTATCTACCTTATGATGGATAAGTGCATCAAAAATAAAAGTATCGTTCGGACAAGGTGAAAAACCCAATGTCAATTTCATATGGATAATCTTTGTGTTAATATATACAGAATAGAAGCCGCAAAAGTTGCTACCAATATTCCCTTCGCCAAGGCATCTTGCTCTCGCTTAAATAGAAAACGTAGTGCTACAAAATTTATGAATACTGCAATAACATACACCAGCATTGGCTTTTCGGGGGCCAATGTATCAGTAAGTCCTGTGTAAGTAGCAAGTAAATAAGCGATGAGAGGCGCTATTGCTCCCATCAAAATACCGAGGCCTAAATTGTTCTTCATCTTAAACATCAAATCCCCAAGAATTTAATTCTGGAATAACATGATGAGCTGTCATATCAAATTGAGTGGGTACAATAGCAACATAACCATTACTTAAAGCAAATGAATCTGTGTCCTCACCACGATCTTCCAATTCGAATTTTCCGGTCATCCAATAATAATCACGATTATGCGGATCGATACGCTCATCAAATTCCTCAACATAATGACCACCAGCTTGGCGACATATTTTTATCCCCTTGATATCGGCATCATTAGGGAAATTTACATTCAACAATGAACCTTTAGGTAGTCCATTAACCAGTACTTGCTGTGTAATAGAAATTAGATAAGGTCTACAATGTGAAAAATCTGCATTATAGGCAAAGTTGTCTAAAGAAAAGCCGATCGATGGAATCCCCTCAATGGCACCTTCTACCGCAGCAGACATAGTTCCTGAATATAACACATTGATGGAATGGTTCAATCCATGATTAATTCCGGAAACACATACATCTGGCTTACGGCCTTTAAATATTTTATTAACGGCCAATTTAACGCAGTCTACTGGAGTTCCAGAACATTTATACATCTCAACACCTTCATACAAATCAATACGATCCAAGCGCAAAGGTCGTCCTATGGTAATAGCGTGCCCCATGCCCGATTGTGGACTATCTGGCGCAACTACGACAACATGTCCAATCTTTTGCATTTCTTCAATCAAAACTTTGATACCTGGTGCAGTAATGCCATCATCATTTACGACCAATATGGTTGGTTTTTTCTTTGTCATGATGCTAATTTAGTAAGAAAAATAGAAAAGCGTTAGTTTTTAAGCCAATGCTTTTCTATTTATACAAAAAAAAGAAGTCAAGCTTGTTTTTTTAAGTCAACGATTCCATTACATATACTTAAACTTAAGAACAAATAGTTATTAGATTATTCATTAAATTTGGTTTAAGACTGGCTTTATTTAGGGTTAGTAGGGGGTTAATAAGGGTATACCCCTATTAACCCCCTACTAACCCCCTGTTATACCCCTATAAATTCTCTATTATATAGGGAATTGGTAGCTGCCAAATATGAAGTTGTTTCGGAGATGAAAATAAAGCAAGCACATGCTATGGTTTGATTAAAATAAAATAATATAAAAAGTAGATTTCACTTTTGATTATCTTCGCCAGTTCATATCGTTTTCCAATTCAAAATGGTCAATTTTATCCTTATTATATTCTGTATTTGCGCTGGAATGCTATTTAAGCATTTCAAATTAATTCCTGAAAATGCTTCAAAAAGTATTAATATTTGGGTATTATACATTGCTCTGCCTGCAGTATCTTTCAAATACATCCCACAAATTAGCTGGAGCACGCAGCTTTTCTTCCCAGTATTATCGCCTATACTTGTTGTTGCAGGAAGTTGGATCTTCATGGAATTATATTGTCGTTATAAAGGCTATAGCCAACGATCAAGAAGTACATTAGAATTATCATCAGCATATAGTAACACTTCATTTATTGGTTTCCCCTTAATCATTGCGTATTATGGCGAGCAAAACCTGAGCATTGCAATCATTTGCGATCAGGTAAACTTCATGCTTCTAGCTACCGTGGGTATTATTTGTGCCATTAAAGGAGACCGAAGCAATACTGAAGGCATTAAAGTCACTGCTCTAATAAAAAGATTGGTGACATTTCCTCCTTTTATTGCCTGTATACTCGCACTAGTTTTGGGGAAATATATCGATATGAGTATGACCGAACCTTTTTTTGATAAAATTGCGTCGACAGTTGCTCCATTGGCATTATTTTCCGTTGGTTTGCAGCTACAATTTAAAGGTATGAAGCGCGAGATCACCCAGATTTCAATGACCCTAATCTATAAATTGATGTTGGCTCCTGCTTTGGTTCTAATTGCAGCTTTGGCACTTGGGGTAAAAGGGGATATAGCCCGTGTAAGTATCATGGAGGCAGCTATGCCAACACTAATTACAGCAAGTATGGTCGTACAGCAGTTCAGATTAAACACCAAGTTGATCAACCTCATTATAGGAATAGGAATTATACTCAGCCTATTTACAACAGCTGTATGGTCTTATATCATCGCACTATTCATTTAGTTTTTTCGATATCGATTGCGAAGATTATTGTGGCTTATGATTTATTAATATCTTATTTTTAGCATATTTCTTAAATACGCTTAGATATGAAAACGAATTATGAATCCCGCTATGCAATTAGCCCAAATGAATGTAAAACACTTGACACAAAGTCTTTAAGAGATAATTTTTTGATTGAAAATATTTTTGAAGCTGATCAAGTTAATTTTACCTATACACACTATGACCGTTATATGGCCGGCGGAGCAATGCCCGTTTCAGGAAAAATAAAATTGGAAACTATTCCAGCCTTATTAAAAGAGCCCTACTTCCTAAGCCGAAGAGAGTTAGGGATTATCAACGTAGGTGCATCAGGTCAGGTGGAAGTAGACGGAACTACTTATGATTTAGACTATAAAGAAGCATTATATATCGGAAAAGGAGTTGAGAACGTCTATTTTAGCAGCAAAAATGCTGCGAACCCTGCAAAATTCTATTTAAACTCCACTCCTGCCCACCAAAGCTTTCCTACTAAGAAGGTAACAAAAGAGTCTGCAAACAAAATTGAATTAGGATCTCTTGAAACGGCCAACCACAGAACGATCAACCAAATGCTTCTCAATAAGATTGTAGATACTTGTCAATTGCAAATGGGAATGACCGAGCTTAAACCCGGTTTCTGTTTGGAATACGATGCCAGCGCATACTCATGACCGACGTATGGAAGTTTACTTTTATTTTGAAGTGCCTGAAGGGCAAGCCGTCTCTCATTTTATGGGACCGGTAGATGAAACACGACATATCTGGATGAAAAATGAACAAGCCGTGATTTCTCCTCCTTGGTCTATTCACGCTGGAGCAGGAACAAGTAATTATACCTTTATCTGGGGAATGGCTGGTGAAAATCTAGATTATGACGATATGGACAAATCTGCAATAACAGATCTAAAATAAATTAACATGAAATCATTCCTATCTACAGCTATTTTACTGGGTGTCACATCGAGTTTATCTGCCCAGAATAGCAATACTGTACAGATTAACAGCCCCTCTTCCTTTGAAAGAAAAGAAGTGGTGAGCATTCCGTTTGAAAAATTTAAAAATCATTTTGGCTTAAGGGATAACAATTTTTCAATAGTAGACCAAGATTCTAAAAAACCACTTGTTTACCAATTGGAAATGCATGGTGAAACCAGTCCGCAGAATATCTTGATTGCTGTACAAATAGCCCCTAAAGGAACGTTAAAACTAGCTGTCTCTGCCGCTAACCAGATGCAAGTGAAAAATAAAACTTTCGCACGCTATGTTCCCGAACGCAAAGATGATTTTGCTTGGGAAAATAATGTTGTGGCTTTCCGTGCCTATGGTAAGGCTTTGGAAGGTACTTCGGAGGATGCGCAAGGGTTTGATTATTGGTCAAAGCGTACAGACGAGTTAGTGATTGACGAATGGTATAAAACAGATGACTACCATCATGACCATGGTAAAGGACTAGATTACTATTCAGTAGGGCAAACACTAGGTGTTGGCGATATCGCCCTGTATTTTGACAATCATGTACAATACACGAAGCATTACCGTCAATATAAAGTTTTAGATAATGGACCGCTACGCTCTACCTTTAAATTAATTTATGAACCTCAGGAAATAAAAGGTCATGGTATAACCATTGAAAAAGAAATATCCATTGATGCAGAAAGCCAGCTTAGTAAAGTTAGCTTAAATATTTATAATGCAACAGCAGCTTTAACACCGATTGTCATCGGAATTGCCAAACGTAAAGAAACCGACCCCAATACTTTCAGCGATAAAAAGGCGAATTTTTTCGCGTATTGGGAGCCTGAAATGAAAGGTAATATTACCGGAACTGCTTTAATATTCCCCAATAGCAGGAATACATTTATTGATACTCCTACTCAATTTTTATGGAATATAACGGCAAAAAACAATCAAACATTGACTTATTATATGGGAGCGGCATTTAATAAAGCAGGAAAGATACAAAGCATGGACGCCTGGAAAAAATATTTAGAACAAGCGTCTGAACAGGTACAAAAACCACTAACCATTAGTTATAAAAAATAATGTCAATACTACAATCATTTGATTTAACAGGAAAAATCGCTTTAGTAACGGGTTGCAAAAGGGGTATCGGTAAAGCCATGGCAGAGGCTTTAGCAGAAGCTGGGGCTGATATTATTGGCGTTTCGGCAACTCTGGAATTAGAAAATTCGGCCATTCAAAAATCCATCGAATCCTTAGGTCGAAAATTTCATGCCTACCAATGTGATTTTTCGAACAGAGAGGCCCTTTATACCTTTATCAATCACGTTAAAGCGGATCATCCAATAATCGATATACTCCTGAACAATGCGGGTAATATTTTACGTAAACCAGCAGCCGAACATCCGGATGAATATTGGGATGAAATCATCGAAATCAATCAAAATGCACAATTTATATTGACAAGAGAAATAGGCAAAGATATGATTTCACGTGGAACAGGAAAAGTAGTTTTCACAGCATCGTTACTCTCTTTCCAAGGAGGAATAAATGTACCCGGATATGCCGCTTCTAAAGGGGCAATTGCTTCTTTAACAAAAGCTTTTGCAAATGAGTGGGCTTCAAAGGGAGTCAATGTAAATGCAATCGCACCAGGTTATATCGCCACAGACAATACAGAGGCACTACGCGAGGATCCTGAAAGATCGTCCTCTATATTAGCTCGGATTCCAGCTGCTAGATGGGGTGAACCACAGGATTTCAAAGGTCCTGCTTTATTCCTGAGCTCGCAGGCTTCTGACTATGTACATGGCACTATACTGACCGTAGATGGAGGCTGGATGGGACGCTAACTATCTCAAAACAGAAAGAGACCTATTTTATAAAATAGGTCTCTTCATTAAGCCTTAATCTGTGTACAATAGGAGCCTGTTAACCGTTATGGTTTACGAGTATAGCCCTTTCTTTTCAATAAAATCAACGACTTTATCTGGTGTATAAAATTTTATATTTTTACCCTCTTTAACAGCCTTCCTCAGAAAAGTTGATGACAGTTCCATCATGGGTGTTTCGGTCATGGTAATAGCAGGATTTTCTTTCAGAGCTCCACCATTGTAATTTGGTCTTGGATATACGTATACATGATAATCTCGTAAGATGACCTCATAATTTTTCCACTTCGTAAAAGTTTCTAAAATATCTTCACCCATAATCAAAACAAATTCATGTAGCGGATACTTCTCAGCCAAATGTGTCAAGGTATCTATGGTATATGATGGCTGTGGTAATCCGAATTCAATAGCACTAGCCTTTAGGTTTTCAGTATCTTCTATGGCTAAATTGACCATTTCTAACCGGTCATACATATTCCCCAGGCTTTCCTTCTTCTTAAATGGATTTTGTGGAGAAACCACGAACCAGACTTCATCCAACGCTGTATAATTGGCCATATAGTTGGCAATAATCAGATGCCCCACATGAACAGGATTAAAAGACCCAAAGAACAAACCTACTCTAGCCATTACTATTTATTAAGAAAATCCATTACTAATTTTTCCGCCTCTACAACAGCAACATCCAAATCATAATTTTTTAAGATCACATCAAATTTATCTGCATAGGATAGTTTTCTGTTTCTGCTTTTGCAAATCGTTCCTGCAATTTTTCTTCAGAATCGGTTCCTCTACCACGAAGACGGTCTTTTAAAACTTCTAAGGAAGGTGGCTGTACAAAGATAGATAAGGCCTCATCTGGAAATTTTGAACGTAAACGAAGACCACCTATAACATCGATATCAAAAATAACATGTTTACCTTTTGCCCATATACGCTCTACTTCCGAACGCAAAGTGCCATAAAATGTACCTGCGTATACCTCTTCAAATTCGATGAATTCTTGTTTTGCAATTTTATGAAGAAAACTTTCCTTAGAGATAAAGTAGTAATCTTTACCGTCTACCTCTTCTCCACGAGGCTCACGTGTGCTAGCCGAAATGGAAAATTCCAGTTTGTCACTATGCTTACCTAATAAATTTTTTACGATTGTTGTTTTACCGGCACCCGATGGCGCTGAGAATATAATTAACTTACCTGCCATCCTTATAATACATTGAGCAATTGCTCTTTAATTTTTTCTAATTCTTCTTTCATTTTTACCACGATCTGTTGAATTCCAGCGTGATTGGCTTTAGAGCCCAAAGTATTGATCTCTCTTCCCATTTCTTGGGATATAAACCCTAATTTCTTACCATTAGAATCAGATGCTGTTAATGCTTTTTGAAAATAACTACAATGCGAGCGCAAGCGTACCTTCTCTTCTGTAATATCCAATTTATCAATATAATAAATCAATTCTTGTTCAAAGCGATTCTTATCGACGTTTTCCTTGCCCACAGACTCCTCTAAATAATGATTGATACGTTCGCGTATCAAAGGAATACGATCCATTTCAACAGCCTCAACTTCAGTTAAATAGCTTAAAATCAATTCTACTCTACTCGTTAAATCTTGTGAAAGAACAGCTCCTTCATCAGCTCTGAAAATATTAAATTGTTCTACCGCAGCATAAAAAGCTTCCAATAACAGTTTAGATTCTTCTTCGTCAACCTCGCCATCATTATTAGCGATTACTTCTGGCATATTAAGAGCCATCTGAAATAGGGAAACTTGCTTATCTCCTAACTCAAATGCAATTTGCTGTAATTGGGTATAGTATTTTTTTAACAAATCGGCATTTATAGTAGATGCTTTTGCCGTTTGATCAGTATATTCAACGTTGACATACAGATTGACCTTACCGCGCTCGATAAGCTTGCTACACTCTGTACGCAAAGTTAATTCCTTATCTGAAACTGCTTTAGGTAAACGCAAATTCAGTTCAAGAAATTTAGAATTCAAGGATTTAATCTCAACGCTGTACTTAACTTTTCCATTGTCTTTTACAGCAGTGCCGTATCCTGTCATTGATTTTATCATATGCAAAGGTAAGAAACATTCCAATAATGCATAGTATCAAGACTATAAATTGCTTATTTTACGAATCATGCTTGGCAATAATAACGCATAAATAACTTTCTTGCTTGCCCTTCTTCCCTACTGTAACAAAACCAATTCCGATATCATATAAAGAAGAATTCCACTCATCCATCCCCAATAAATGCTTTCTATGATAATAACCAGGTGCTTCCTTCCCTATTATCAGTCCTTCTATACCAGCTTTGGCCGTTGGCCAATTCCAAGCAATAGATTCGAAATTATTTGCTTTTTTATTTTTCAACCAATTTGGATTTAACTTATATCCGGATTTTTGAATGTAATAATTTGGTCCTTTGCCATCTGGATTTACGTGGTCAAAATAATTGCGCTTTGCCATATCCTTTGCTCGGGCTTCCGCAACTTTTGCTAATTGATTATTCCAGTTCAATTGTTTTCTGGTCACCTTATTCAAATTGAATAGTCCAAGTTTCTTTTTAAATTTTTCGG
The DNA here is from genome assembly GCF_044740685.1 of Sphingobacterium sp. SG20118. Taxonomy (NCBI): domain Bacteria; kingdom Pseudomonadati; phylum Bacteroidota; class Sphingobacteriia; order Sphingobacteriales; family Sphingobacteriaceae; genus Sphingobacterium; species Sphingobacterium sp. SG20118. The sequence continues at coordinate 4,853,846 of NZ_CP172826.1, read as the reverse complement.
GTTTTTTACGAATATCATTTAAATGTTCAAAAGCAGCCTTAGCCTGCTTTTTTTCTAATCGCACTTGTGCTGATGAAAATGAAAATAATAAACTGAGAAAAATAACGAGCTGATACTTCATGTAAATTTGTTTAAGTCAAAATAGACTTTAAAAAAGATAATAGGTTTAGACCGATTTTGATTTTTTACTGATTATCGCCTGTACCAAAACAGGTGCTATACTAATCAAAATCACGAATAGTACTACTAGGGAGAAATTATTGCTGATAAATGAAATTTGTCCAAAGTAATATCCTGTTAATAGAAATAAGGTTACCCATAAAAAACCTCCTAAGATATTATAAGCACCAAATTTTCGATAGGGCATATGGGATATCCCTGCGACAAATGGTGCAAATGTGCGAACAATAGGGACAAAACGAGCGTAAACAATAGTCCTTGTACCATGCTTTAGGTAAAATGCTTGGGTTCGCTCTAAATAAGCAGATCTAAAAATTTTAGCATCGGGCTTAAAGACTTTATGTCCAAAGTATTTGCCCACTTCATAGTTTACAAAATCACCCAGCACCGCTGCCGAAACTAGTACAAGCCAAAATAAAACCAAGGACAAGCCGCTCTCTGGTCTGGCAATAATGGCTCCCAATGCAAACAAAACAGAATCTCCAGGTAAAAATGGTGCGATAACCAACCCCGTTTCTGAAAACACAATTAAAAATAAAACAAGGTAAGTCCATCCTGCATATTCATGAACGATTTGAAGCAAGTGCTTATCGATATGTAAAATAAAGTCAATCAGTGTTGTGATGATTTCCATTTGAAATGAACTTGAATAATATCTAAATCAATTGAATTCAGTTGAATTAGATATTATAACTGCATCGTTTTAACGATAAAAAGATGATAGCCATAAAAAAAGGAAGCTCTTAAGCTTCCTTTTTTCTTTTAATTTTTTCTTTTATCACTTCGTACACTATCGGTAACACCGATACTAAAATGATTAACAGTACGACTTTTGAAAAATTATCTCTTATAATGGGTATATTCCCTAAGAAATAACCTGCCAGTGTAATCCCAATTACCCAAAGAAGTGCACCTATGACATTATAGGTAATGAAAGTACCATAATTCATTTTACCGATTCCTCCAACAAATGGAGCTAAAGTTCTAACGATAGGTACAAATCGAGCAATTACAATTGTTTTACTTCCATATTTTTCATAGAACGAATGTGTCTTCTGAATCTGTTCGTCCTTAATAACCTGCTTACCAAAAAGCTTAAACTTGGTTATCTGCATGCCAAAGCGTTTACCGATGGAATAATTAAGTGAATCTCCAGATATCGCTGCCACCAATAAAATAACAATCATCAACCAGACATTGAGTTCATTAGGTTGTGCTGCTAACATACCTGCTGCAAAAAGTAAAGAATCTCCTGGTAAGAATGGCATCACAACAATACCAGTCTCAACAAAAATAATCAGGAATAAGATGAGATAGGTCCACGTTTTATAATCATTTACAATTTCTAGTAAATGCTTATCAATATGAAGAACAAAATCTATAATATGCGCTATAACGTCCAAATCTGCTCGAATTAACCAATGTTATTTAACATAACCGGCATAACCAGCATTAATATATCTTCATTCTCATCAGCTACAGCCGGAATCAATAAGCCTGCACGGTTAGCCGTACTCATCTCTATCACGACTTCTTCACTAGCTAGATTATTCAACATCTCCACTAAAAATTTAGCGTTGAAGCCAATTTCCATATCTTCACCTTCAAATTGACAACCTAAACGCTCATGTGCTTCATTAGAAAAATCCAAGTCTTCGGCTGAGATATTCAATTCACTACCCGAAATCTTTAAACGTACTTGGTGCGTTGTTTTATTAGCAAAAATAACTACGCGACGCAGTGTATTTAAGAATAATAGGCGATCAACAGTTAGCTTATTCGGATTCACTTGAGGAATTACAGCTTCATAGTCAGGGTAACGTTCATCAATCAAACGACAAATTAGATTGATATTACCAAAACTGAAAAATGCATTTGTTGAATTATATTCAATAGAAACATTAATATCTTCAGAAGGTAGAGACGACTTTAATAAAGACAATGCTTTTTTAGGTAGGATTAATGAAGCAGGTTTTTCTACTCCAATATCGGAACGTCTATAACGCACTAATTTATGTGCATCTGTTGATACAAAAGTAACCGATTTATCGCCCAACTGTACCAATACACCTGACATCGCTGGTCTCAATTCATCATTACTAACCGCAAAAATAGTCTTACTAATCGCTTCTGCTAATATTGGAGCAGGCATATTAACCGTGTGCGCATTGTCGATTACAGGAATCTTAGGGAAATCCTCAGGATTTTCACCACTCAATTTATATTTTCCATCTCCTGCACTAATTTCTATCGCCAATGTATTGTTATCGACGAAAAAAGCAACAGGTTGATCTGGCAATGTCTTTAATGTTTCGATTAGAATTTTAGAAGGCATCGCTACTTTTCCTTCTTCTTTAGCCTCAATTTGCAATGACGTGACCATACTAGTCTGCAGATCTGTAGCAGAAATTGTCAACGTATTGTCTTTTATTTCAAAAAGAAAGTTCTCTAAAATAGGTAGAACTGTACTACTACTTGAAGCGCCATTAATAGCTTGAAGTTGTTTTAATAAAATCGATGTGGATACTATAAATCTCATTTCCTAAAATTATGAATTATATCTGCAATATTACGCAAAAGAATCTACATTTTTAAACGCTAGATATGCAAATAGTGGAAAAATAGCATTCGCTATTGAATCGTTATTCACGCTACTAAACAATTGAAATTCAATAAAAAAAAGCAAATTTCAGGCATTTATATTTTGTTTATAAATAAATGCTGTCTATAATTTATTACATTTGTATAGACTAGGAGTAGTATATGCAATTTAAGGAAATAATTGGACATGATTTAGTTAAAGCTCATTTGATTAGCACAGTTCGTGAAAACCGTGTTAGCCATGCTCAGTTGTTTTTGGGACCTGAAGGATCTGGCTCATTGGCTTTAGCTTTGGCTTACGCACAATTTATAAACTGCGAAAATAAGCTGGAAAGTGATAGTTGCGCCATTTGCCCTTCTTGTCGCAAATATGCTAAACTGATTCACCCTGATCTACATTTTTCTTATCCATTTATTGCAAAACATAAGGAGGATAATGCGGCTACATTTATGGAAAATTGGCGTAAAGCTTTTTTGGACAATCCATACTTGAGTTTAGAAAACTGGCGCCAACAATTGGATGCAGAAAATAAACAAGTCAATATCAATATTGCTGAAGCACATGAAATAATCAAAAAATTAAGTTTAAAATCTTTTGAGGCTGAATACAAGGTATTGATTATGTGGTTACCTGAATATTTGGAAAAAGAAGGTAATGCACTCTTAAAATTGATCGAAGAACCTCCAGAAAAAACATTGTTTCTTTTGGTTGCTGAAAATCAAGATAAAATATTGAACACGATTATTTCTAGAACGCAACTTATAAAAATCAATAAGTTAAGCCATCAAGCGATTACGTCATATTTAATAGAAAACAAACAACTCGAAGAACAAGAAGCTAGGGAAATTGCTTTTATAGCAGATGGCAACCTACAAGAGGCAATCAATATGATTAATCTCAACACCAATAACCATTTTATTTTACTGGTTAAGTGGTTGCGCCTTATTGTTCAAGATTCGGGTCTAAATATTATCAGCATCTGTGAAGACGAAATTGCAAAGCTAGGTCGAGAAAACCAGAAGACATTTTTAATGTATGCCATTAATATCATGCGTCAAATCGTTTTAATAAAACAAGACCTATCCAGCTTAGTGTTCCTTCCTGCTCAAGAACTTGATTTTGTAAACAAGTTTGCTGTTCATTATACCCTCGAACAAATTGAAGAAACAATCAATTTGTTTGAGTCAACACATTATAGTGTTGAAAGAAATGCAAATCCTAAAATATTATTTTTAGATTTATCTTTGCAATTAGTATTAATGTTTAAATACCAAACGTTTCCGAAAGGAACTCAATATATATAGAAAACTATGGGATGTGGCAGTTGCTCATCCGGCGGAGGTTGTGGAAGTACGACGACAGTGGGCGGTACTCCAGCAGGTTGCCAAAATAATGGCTCTTGCATGACTAGCGGATGTAATAAATTAGATGTATATGACTGGCTATCTGATATGGATATGCCATCCAACTATAAACCTTTTGACATTGTAGAAGTTCGATTTAAAGGATCTCGAAAGGATTTCTTTATCAATTCTGACAATTTATATTTAGAAATTGGTGAAATGGTTGCTGTAGAACCTACTACAGGCGGATATGATATTGGACATGTTTCTCTTACGGGAGAATTGGTTCGCTTACAGTTGAAGAAAAACAATGTAAGTTTAGAAAGTGTCACCAAGAAAATCTATCGCAAACCTACAGAGGCTGATGTTGAAAAATTCAATATCGCCAAAGATTTGGAATGGGAGACCATGCATAAGGCTAGAAATCTAGCTTTAGAATTAGGTCTTTCTATGAAAATATCGGATGTAGACTATCAAGGTGATAAGACTAAGGCGACGTTCTACTATACGGCTGAAGGTCGTGTGGATTTCCGTGAATTGATCAAAAGAATGGCGGAATCTTTCCGTATCCGCATTGAGATGCGACAGATAGGAATGAGGCAAGAAGCAAGTCGCCTAGGCGGTATTGGCTCTTGTGGTCGTGAATTATGCTGCTCTACCTGGCTGACAGATTTTAAAACTGTCTCTACGTCTGCAGCAAGATATCAGAAACCTATCCCTCAATACCCTAAAATTAGCGGGTCAATGTGGTAAATTGAAATGTTGCTTGAACTACGAACTGGATAGTTATATGGATGCTTTAAAAGACATACCAAATAATATCGATCGTATCGAGACAACTAAGGGTAATGCATATTTGCAGAAAACAGACATTTTCAAAAAAATGATGTGGTTCTCTTACCCTGGAGCTGAAAATTGGATACCGTTACCTGTGGATCAAGTGAAAGAACTTATCGAAAAAAATAAACAGGGTATTAAAGTTGACGAGTTGATTTCAACAGTAGAAGATGAAATCAAAGAAGAAAAAATTGTTAATTACGATTACGAAAATGTGGTCGGCCAAGATAGCTTAACACGTCTGGACGAAAAAAATAAAAGAAAAAGAAGTAGTAAAAGTAAATCAAAACCCAACGTTCGTGCAAAGGTGGCTCCTGAGCAAGTTGCTAAAGCGCAACCAGCTAAAGTCGAGAAACCGCAACAAAAACAAGAAAAAGGGCCTAAAACAGTGAATACTGATAAAAACACTCCTCCAAGTCAAAATAAAGAGGGCGTGGTGAGTAAGCCAAAAAGAAGGTTTAATAAGAATAGAAACAATAGAAATAAAGGTAATAATACTGCTCCTTCAGCAGAATAATAAGTTGATTTCGATTATTGGCGAGGATGAACATTCTCGCCAATATTATATACTTAAATAAGAATGAAAAAAAGTACATTCCTAATAGGCTGTATGACGATATCACTATTTGTTTCATGTGATTCAAATACAATCATGGATGAAAATGTAAATATTAATAAAAATGCGTGGGCCCATGCTAATAAACCAACCTTTGATGTTCACATTTCAGATATTTCTAAAAAATATGATGTATGGTTAAACGTTCGTCATACCTCGCATTACCCCTACTCAAACCTATTTATTTTAGTGCATCAAAAAGGTGCTAACACGAAGCTTTACACCTACAAAAAAGAGCTTAAATTAGCCGATTCATATGGAAAGTGGACCGGTAATACTGCAGGTTCTTTGTATACAAAGCGAAGTCTTATCCATAAAGATTATAGCTTTCCTGACACAGGTCTATATCATTTCACTTTCGAACAAAATATGCGAGATAATCCACTCTTGGAGGTTACAGATATCGGACTGAATATTACCAGCAAGTAAAATGAAGCAGCTGCGATTTCTCTTATTTCCTTTCTCAATAGTTTATGGAATAGTTATTTGGATTAGAAATAGACTATTTGATTTACAAATTATAAAGTCCAATAATTATACGATCCCAACTATCGTGGTGGGTAATCTTGCCGTTGGAGGTACGGGTAAAAGTCCCATGACTGAGTTTATCATTCAAGTCCTTAAAGATAAATATAGAGTTGCTACATTGAGTCGTGGATATGGACGTAAGACTAAAGGGTTTAAATATGTCAATATTGCATCTACAGCTGACGAAGTAGGTGACGAACCTCTACAATTCAAAAACAAATTTCCTAATATCACAGTCTCTGTCTGTGAAGACCGATGTATTGGTGTAGAAACTTTAATGAATAGCCACGATGTCATTGTACTCGATGATGCTTTTCAACATCGCAGGTTGAAACCAACTTTCTCCATACTGTTGTTTGAATACAGTTCTTGTCTGCACCCCATGTTTGTACTGCCAATGGGCAATTTTAGAGATCTTCCTGCAGAATCAAAACGAGCAAATATGCTCGTGGTGACTAAAACACCTTCCGATGCATCGGATAGTGAAAAAGAGCTCATTAAAAATAAATTAATCCACAAAAGCGCTGTAACAAATGTTTACTTTACGAGCATAGTTTATGGCGACCTCATTTCCATCAATGAGCTGGAGGCTAAAATAACACCAAATACAACCGTTTTACTGCTTACTGGTATCGCTAATCCAAAACCATTGATCAAGTACCTCAAACCTCTTATAAATGACATGGAGCATCTTGCTTTTTCAGATCACCATGCTTTTACTAGAAATGATATATTGACCATTAGACAAAGATTTGAACAAATAAAGAATCGATCTAAAATAATCATTACAACAGAAAAGGATGCACAACGAATTCGTACCCCCGAATTTTTAAATATCCTAAATGATATACCAGTTGCTTATATTCCTATTGAAATTGCTTTCGAAGACAAATCGATTAGCAAAAGCGTACAACAACAATTGCTATCCATCTGTGAGAGAAGTGTTAATGAATCTTAAATTTTAATTTTGTTTAAACTTTAACAAAGCATTGCTTGTCTTTATACTAGTTACTGTTTGGTAACCAAATAATAGTTAAACTAATATAAAAGCTATGAAAAATTTAAAATCAGGTTTAATAGCAACTTTAATGCTATTGGGTGTCACCGTTATGGCTCAAGAAAAACAAAGAAATGGCGGACAGCAACAATCTCCTGAAGACCAGACGAAAAACAGGATTGAAAGACTCGATAAAGAACTAAAACTGTCACAAAATCAAAAAGATTCAATTTATGTATATGCATTGGACCTATCCAAAAAGCAACAGGAGATATTCAAAAATACTACCGATCGGAAAGCAGCATTTGAAAATATTAAAACTGTCCGACAATCTACTGATGCTAAGATCAAGTCATTCTTAAATCCGGAACAAAGTAAGTCTTACGATCGTATGCAAGAAGAAATGCAACAGCGCAGACAACAAAGACAAAAGAAATAATTGATTAGATAGTAATAAAAACAACTAAAAAGGTTCAACATATTTCCGTTGGACCTTTTTTATTTATAATACTAATTATCAATGTTTTAAATGTTATAATTTGTTAAATATTTGTTAAAGTAACAGGTTTGATACAATAAATGGGTCAACTCATGAGTTTTAGTTGTAGAATTTAGTAATTGAATATTTAAACTAAAAATAGCAATCATGAAAAAATTATTTTTAACAGGAATCGGATTTTTCTTAGCATTAAGTTTAACATTTGCACAACAGGTTACTCCAGAAGAGCAGGCTACGCAAGTAACAACAGAACTAACTCAAAAATTAAGTTTAACAGATGAGCAAAAAACTGCAGCTTACACCATCACTTTAGATCAAGCAAAAGCTGAAGCTGCATTACTTGAAAATACAACCACAACTAAAGAAGTATTGGTGGAGCAATATAATAAATTGCAAGCTGAAGCAGATGTTAAAGTAAATGCTTTATTAACAGAAGACCAGAAAGAATTATTCAAAAAGGTAGTAACAGAAAGACCGGCTAAGGTAGTGCCAGAAGTAGCTCCTAAACCCGTGCAAGAAGAGCAGAAAGAAAATACAGAGGAATCAAATAACACACAATAATAAAGAACTTGTTCATAAGATTATCCATTTGGATAAAAAAAGGGATTCTAATATTAGAATCCCTTTTTTATTGTATAGACTTAAAAAATGATATTAAGCTTTTAGCTTTTTCATAATGTCATTTACATAAGTTTTAAATTTCTTATCTGTTTCTATTAAATCTTCCACTGTCTGACAAGCGTAGATTACTGTAGAGTGATCTCTTCCTCCAAAGAATGAACCGATCGTTTTTAAAGAAGATTTTGTATGATTTTTGGCTAAATACATGGAGATTTGTCTTGCCTGTACAATTTCTCTTTTACGAACTTTTGATTTAACCATTTCAACAGGAACTTCAAAATACTCACATACAAGCTTTTGAATGAATTCCATTGATATTTCTTTATGTGTGTTCTTAACGAAATTCTTAAGCATTGATTTAGCTAAATTCAAATCAATCTCTTTTTTATTCAATGTCGATTGGGCTAATAAAGATACCATAGCTCCTTCTAATTCACGAACACTGTTATCAATTTGATTGGCAACGTACTCAACTACATTTTCAGGTAATTCAATGCCATCAGAATACATTTTCTTTTTCAAGATTGCCATTCTAGTTTCAAGATCGGGAATTTGAATATCAGCTGAAAGACCCCATTTGAAACGACTTAATAAACGTTCTTCTAATCCTGCTAAGTCTTTAGGAGCTTTATCGGAAGTTAAGATAACTTGTTTACCAGATTGGTGCAAATGATTGAAGATATGGAAAAATATATCTTGTGTTTTTTCTTTACCAGCAAAATTATGCACATCATCCATAATGATAACATCCATTGCTTGATAAAAATTCACAAAATCATTAATGGTATTGTTCTTTAATGAATCTACAAATTGTTGACAAAATTTCTCACAGGAAACATAAATCACCAACTTATCCGGTAAATTTCTTTTGATCTCATTACCAATAGCTTGCGCTAAGTGTGTTTTGCCTAATCCTACAGCCCCATAAATCATCAATGGGTTGAATGACGTACCACCAGGTTTGTTTGCAACAGCAAAGCCCGCAGAACGTGCAAGACGGTTACATTCTCCTTCAATAAAATTATCGAATGTATAGTTTTGGTTCAATTGCGGATCAACCTGTAATTTTTTCAATCCAGGAATAACAAATGGATTTTTAATATCCTTATTTAAAGATACTGGAACAGGTATAGATTGCTTCTTACCTTCCGCTCCATTACCATTAGAAGGAATATTCGTTGTGTAAGGAATAGAAGCCGATGACTTCTCTACTACGATATTGTATTCCAACCTACCTTGCTCACCTAAAAACTTTTTTACGGTCTTACGAAGGATACCCACATAGTGTTCTTCCAACCATTCGTAAAAAAATAAACTAGGTACTTGAATAGTCAAAACGTCACCCTCCAAACGTACTGCTTTCACAGGCTCAAACCAGGTTTTAAAACTTTGCGCAGGTATATTGTCTTTGATGATCGCAAGACAATTATTCCAAACACTTGTACTCGTTTTTTCCATTCTAAAATTCTTAATAAGTTGATTTCCAATAAGCGACCAATATTATGTTGATAACTTTCTCGTAAGACGAAGATGACAAAAAAAAATCAGGTAAAAAACTAAAATTTAAAATTTATTTAAAATCATTATATACCAATGAGTTAGCTTAAAAAAACATCATTTTTTAAGATCTAAATCTGACGCTGTTTTTTTTTATTAACATTCCAAATTTTTTGTTACTTTCTTATACATTTTGTAGTTTTTTCGCTATTTTAAACGTAATATTTGCATTGGAATATCTAATGAACCAAATAGATTCTTCATAAAGAAACTATGACAATATGCAGGAAATATAAATTGTTATTACGTAGATTTTATCTAAGTTAAACAAAAAAAGAGGAATTATATTGCTATAATTCCTCTTTTTTTATTTCGTGGCCTGAAGACTAACTAACCAAAGAATCGGTTTTAATACCCTTAACTAATTTACGACATTCCATAGCAATTGCTTTCGCATCATAATGCGCAATACTCCATTGATCTGCTTGTTCAGCATGGTCTATAATCGTATCTGGAATACCCAATCTGACTACGGTACTGCTATAATGATGATCGGCCATAAATTCTAAAACAGCAGAACCTACACCTCCTTGTATACAACCATCTTCAACTGTAATAATATGTTCAAATTTTTGGAAGACCTTATGTAAAAGCTCCTCATCCAAAGGTTTTGCAAATCGCAGGTCATAATGTGCAGGATGTATGCCTTCTTCTGCCAATTGTAATATTGCCTTACTAGCCTCATTACCGATGGCTCCGAAAGTCAATATGGCTACTGACTCACCATCCTGGACCAACCTACCCTTACCTATTTCAATTTCTTTAAAAGTTCTCTTCCAATCGACCATTACGCCATTACCTCTAGGATATCGGATCACAAATGGACCCTTATCCTTTAGTTGTGCAGTATACATCAAGTTTCTTAACTCCTCTTCATTCATTGGAGCTGAAACAGTCATATTCGGTATACATCGCATAAAAGCAATATCATAAGCACCATGATGTGTCGGACCATCTGATCCAACCACACCTGCACGATCTAAGCAAAACACAACATTCAAATTTTGTAATGCTACATCATGAATAACTTGATCAAATGCTCTTTGCATGAAAGATGAATAAATATTGCAAAACGGCATAAGCCCTTGTGTTGCCAATCCCGCACTAAAAGTAACAGCATGTTGTTCTGCTATCCCAACATCAAAAGATCGACTAGGAAAAGCTTTCATCATGATATTCATAGAAGAACCTGAAGGCATAGCTGGTGTAATCCCTACTATCTTATCATTTTTCTCAGCCAATTCAACTAAGGTATTTCCAAATACATCTTGATATTTAGGTGCAGTTGGTTTCACAACTACGGATTTTTTTATTTCACCCGTTATCTTATCAAACAGACCCGGTGCATGCCATTTGGTTTGATCCTTCTCTGCTAATGCATAACCTTTACCCTTAACGGTAACGCAGTGCAATAATTTCGGTCCTGGAATATGACGTAAATCTTCTAGCGTTTTTGCTAACTTTTTAACATCATGACCATCAACAGGTCCAAAGTATCTGAAATTTAAAGATTCAAATAAATTTGCGTTTTTAAGTAAGGTTCCCTTAATGCTTTTCTCAAGCTTTTTAACGGCCCCTAAGGCATTGGGTCCCATTTCTGATATCTTAGATAGAACAGCTGCAATATCGTCTCTAAAACGATTATATCGCTTGGAGGTAGTGATACTTGTTAAGTATTCCTTTAGGGCTCCTACGTTTGGATCTATGGACATGCAATTATCATTTAAGATAACCAACAGATTTGACTTCTCGATACCTGCATGGTTCAGCGCCTCAAAAGCCATACCACCAGTCATCGCACCATCGCCAATGATAGCGATATGCTGACGATCCTTTTCTCCCTTAATCTGGGATGCAACGGCCATACCTAAAGCTGCCGATATAGAGGTGGATGAATGACCTACGCCAAATGCATCATATTCTGACTCGCCACGTTTTGGGAAACCAGATATCCCATTGGCAATTCTATTCGTATGAAAAGAATCACGACGCCCGGTCAAGATTTTGTGACCATATGCCTGATGACCCACATCCCATATCAATTGGTCGTAGGGCGTATTCATGACATAATGTAATGCCACTGTCAATTCAACGACTCCCAAACTAGCTGCAAAGTGACCCCCATTAACAGAAACTAAATCAATTATATATTGACGTAGCTCTTGACTAACTTGTTCTAATTGGTCTTCCTTGAGTTTTTTCAGATCAGAGGGATCATTGATTTTACTTAATAATTCTCCAGCATCAAACTGCATAGTATTGCTAATTACTTTAAAATATTGATACAAAATAACAACTTATTTATCACAACTAGGGTATATATCAAACTTTTTGTATTAGAAAGTGAACAGCTATAGAAGCATTTAGTTTTAATAGTTTGAAATAAAAATGTTTATATAATTATGTAATTTTGCTTTTGATATGCAAGTAGAAGAAGGATACGAAATAAAGTTACCGCAATTTGAAGGTCCATTTGACCTCCTCTTATTTTTTATTGAAAGAGATGAATTGAATATTCATGAAATTCCGATTTCAAAAATAACAGATGATTTTTTATCCTATGTCAATCAGCTGCAGGCACTGGATATGGAAATGGCAAGTGAATTTATCTTTGTCGCATCCACTTTAATGCGGATCAAAGCAAAGATGCTCCTTCCTCGTCTCGAATTGGATGATGATGATAATGAAATTGATCCTCAAGAAGACTTTGTTCAAAAATTGATTTTATATAAACAATTTAAAGATACATGCGAGGATTTAAAATTATTGGAGTCAGAGCGTTTAAAACTTTATAAACGAGGCAATATTAATTATGATATCCAACTTGCAAGACCTGAATCAAATAATGGGGAAGAATTAAATAGCTTTGATCTTTACAAGCTTATGATGGTTTATGAACGTATGATCTTTCAGTACGCAAATAGGCCACAAGAGGTGAAACATACGGTGATAAAACATCCCTATACGATAGAACAACAGAAAAAAGCAATAGCAGATCTAATTGCAATTAACAACCAATTGGATTTTCAATATATCTTGAAAAATTCTGTAAACAAAGTACAATTTGTTTACAATTTCTTAGCTATTCTTGAGATGCTGCAGCAAAAATTATTACAGATAGAAATTGGTCTTGGATATAATGATTTTAACATTAGAAAAAGAAATGAAGATGAGTACGACCTGGTCGATATAGAAGAAGAAGAATTTGCACTATAAAGAAAAAGGGGATAATAATAATTATCCCCTTTTTTATCAGCTTTATATGCTTAATCCTTAAATGCATTCCACCCTTGGGCAGTTATTGGATATACTTTTCCAGATTTTGAAATCATATGGCAACCTTCACTAGCTTCTGTAATATGACCAATGACCGTGATATCCATCGATCCTTTTATCTTATCGTAATCAGATTGTGGGACTGTAAATAGCAATTCATAATCTTCTCCACCATTTAAAGCACATACTGTAGGGTCAATTCCAAACTCACGAGCTGTTTCATATGTCATCGAATCTAAAGGAATTTTATCTTCATACAACTTACATCCCTTATTGGATGCCTCACAAATATGGATGATCTCGGATGCTAAACCATCCGACACATCAATCATAGCATTCGGTTTTATTCCAATTTCTGCTAATAACTCTACAATATCCCTTCTTGCTTCAGGTTTCAGCTGACGTTCTACAATATAATCCTTACCTTCTAGGTCTGGTTGAATATTGGGGTTTTCCAAGAAGATATTCTTCTCGCGCTCCAATAGCTGTAAACCAATGTATGCAGCTCCCAAATCGCCTGAAACACATAGTAAATCGCCTTCTTGGGCGCCTGAACGATAGGCAATCTTATCTTCATCAACAAAACCAATACTCGTCACAGAAATAACTAAACCTTGGACAGATGCAGATGTATCTCCCCCTACCAAGTCTACATTATATTTCTTACAAGCAATCAATGCCCCTTGATAGATTTCTTCAACGGCTTCTAAAGGAAATTTAGATGATAAACCAATTGAAAAAGTTATCTGAGACGCTTTTCCGTTCATCGCATAGATATCGCTCAGATTTACCTGAACCGCTTTATAGCCTAAATGCTTCAAGGGTACATAGCGCAGATCAAAATGGATACCTTCTAATAAAAGATCCGTTGATATCAACGTTTTTTTGTTAGCAAAATCTAAAACAGCGGCATCGTCGCCAATACCTTTGATGGTACTTGGTTCATTTATTTCGACAGCCTTAGTTAAATAAGAAATTAAACCAAACTCACCCAATTCTCCTAAATTTGTTCTTTCTGTATTATCAAATTCTAACATACCTGTCTTTAATTTTACTATTATAATCCTAATTGTGCAGATAACTGAAGCATACGCTCAATAGGTTTTTGTGCTCTTGCTATGACCGCCTCATCAAGTATGATTTCCGGACTTTCGTATTTCAAACAATTATATAGCTTCTCCAGCGTATTCAATTTCATATGTGGACAATCATTGCACGCACAAGCGTTGTTTGGAGGTGCAGGAATGAACGTTTTACCTGGACTAGCCTTTTGCATCTGATGAATGATTCCAGACTCTGTAGCCACGATATAAGTTGTAGCCTCATCGTTCATCGTATACTTCAACATTCCTGAAGTAGAGCCAACATAATCCGCACCTGCCAAAATATGATCTTCACATTCTGGATGAGCAATAAATTTTGCATCCGGATAGGTTACTTTTAAGTGATCAATCTTATCCTGAGAGAAAATTTCGTGTACCATACATGCTCCATTCCAAAGCACAAGGTCTCTTCCTGTCTTCTTCATCACGTATGCCCCTAGATTGCGGTCTGGACCAAAAATAATCTTTTGGTCTTTTGGGAGACTCTCAACGATCTCTACCGCATTACTTGAAGTACATACAATATCTGAAAGTGCTTTCAACTCCGCAGTACAATTTACATATGTAATAACCAAATGATCGGGATACTGTTCTTTAAATTTGGCAAACAAATGCGGCGGACATGAATCCGAAAGTGAGCACCCTGCTTTAGCATCAGGTAGCAATACCTTTTTTGAGGGAGAAAGTATCTTGGCTGTTTCTGCCATAAAATGTACTCCTGCAAAAACAATTACATCTGCATCCGTTTTAGCCGCTTCCTGTGATAAGCCTAAACTATCACCGATATAATCAGCGATATCCTGTATTTCGGCTTCTTGATAGTAATGTGCTAAAATAACGGCGTTTTTTTCTTCTTTAAGACGTTTGATCTCTTCAATCAAATCCAAGCTCGGGTCTATAGGTATATCAATATAACCCTTCGCTTCAATATCGTAATTTACTAAATCCATTAATTCTTCTTCTTAATTTGATTTACATTACAAAATTAATAATAGTTCTTCAATAAACCCTTCTAATCAAAAATGATGTTTATAAATACGAATATAACACATTGATATATCAAATTATAACGCTACTATTCAGTTAATTAACATACTTATCAACATTTCATTGTGTCCTGATTTTACTCTATGTTAATAAGTGGGTAAAATCAAGTTAAATTCATCCTATAACATTCAGTAATAAAGATAATTAACAGACTTATCAACATTTCTTAAAAGGTGAATTTAAACCGTGTTTTAAGCCAATAAACCATCTTACAAAATGGTTTGAGATTTAAATATTTAACATAGTTATCCACAGAATTATAAATATCGAATTGTAAAGGGCTCAAATTGCTAAATAAAGGCTCTTAGAATTGAATATTTGAAAATTGAATTCTCCGATTTTCAAATATTGAAGTATTAATGATTGATGCTAACAGTTCCAAAGAAAAAGAAAGTAGCGAGGATATCAAAGAGTGAGTGATAAAAAGCCATAAATCTAAATTTTATAAATTAATTAGCTCAAATCAATAAGACAAAGCTAAACTATTTTGAGGCTATACAAATATCTTGTGCGAAAAGTTATCCACAAAATTTTCAAATATTTAAATGTAAGGGAGTTAAATTTTGATATAAAGCGCTTATAAATCGCATAAACGGAAGCGAAAATAGAAATTTCAAAAAAAACTGATCTAATTAGGGCTAATAGAAGAATTTTAAAATTTATTAGAAATATGATTCTCCGTTTATGAAATTTTGATAACGATCATCAAAATGGAAATTTATGAACCAATGGATAACAAAAAATAGAAAATCAATGCTTTCAAAAATTCATACAGAAAAAAACAAGAGCTTAAGCAATTCAATATTTAGAAAATAATATGCTAAAAATTTGAATAACGAATTGTAAAGACCTAAAAATTGAAATTATACCCGCTGAGAATGTGATAAATTATATTTCATATTTTAAAAAATAAATACAGAATTGGCAGGCATACAAAATGGATTTAAAACAAGAAAAATATAAAAATTTTTGAATAAAAGTTAGCGATAAAAACTTGTTTCAACTTCAAAGTCATTAAGAATTTAATATTCATCAAATAAATAAAATTAAAAAATATATTGAATTGTCAGAGCCACAAAATTGGGTTTATACCAAGTATGAATTGAATATATTTAATATTTTAAAAAAAATAGTAAATACTGCATTCACAAGGCTACAAATAAAAAATTTGAAATTGAAAATCTATATTTTTTCAATTCTCACAATAAAAATTCATAAGCTAAAAAGCTTTTAAAACTGCTGTTTCTGTGAAAAAAATAAATTTCAGTAAAGAAAGCCTCTAAGAATCCATTTAAAAAAGAATAAGATTCATTTCCTAAAATAATCAATTCTCAAAGCCTTAATTCGCATTTTAGAGGCAATGAGATTGACTTCAAATTCAAAATTAAATTTTTAAAAAAAATAACCGATTTACAGATAGTTTGATTGAATAAAATTCATCAAAATCAGAAATTAGGCAGAAATTATCTCTCAGTCAAAGTCTTAATTTTTCAATTTACAAATTAAAAAATTTGAAAATTGAGAATTTTATGGCCTTAAATAGCATAATAAGCTGTTTAACACTTGATTATTCGGTGTAAAAAGGAAAAAAATAAATTTTATTGCATTCTAAAAGGGTTTAAATAAAAAAAATATCAAATGAAGCCCCTGACAATTGAATATTTGATATTGGTTTCAAATCCTAACCAACAATCAAATTCTCAAAGCCTCAAATTCAACTTGACAAAACTAAACAAAGAAAATCAAACGTATTCCACATTCTCTTTTTATAATAATTAATAATCTTTTTTATATAAAGAAGTCTTATTGTTTATTAGTGTGTGGAAAATGGGGATAAAAGTGTTGTTTTTTATTTTGATTTGAAGATTTTATAAAGTTATTAACAATTTACTAACATAAAATTCATTTTAAAGCCCTGATTTTTAATACTGTGGTTTTTACTCGATTTAATTTTCAATAGAAAAATGTGAGTTGTTTAGATGTTAATTTATGTTGATAAACCGTCAGTTTTATGGTGGTAACTTTTAGGAATTTGATAGTAAAAAGAGGTTTTGAACAAAAAAAAAAAAGTTATCATTTTTATTTAACCTTTTATCTACACGTTTTCCACATTTTTTGTTAATTTGAAAAGTCAAAATGTGCTTGTCACATGCTAATTTTATGTTATGTCAGAAAGAAAGGTAGATTTCCTTGTCATTGGATCTGGAATAGCGGGGTTAAGTTTTGCTTTAAAAGCAGCTGATCACGGTAAAGTATTGATTGTCACAAAGTCAAATGAAGATGAATCAAATACAAAATATGCGCAAGGAGGGGTGGCTGCAGTTGTGGATAAATCTGATAGTTTTGAACAGCATATAACTGATACTCAGATAGCTGGTGATGGATTGTGTGATGTTGAAATTGTGGAAAACGTAGTTAGGGAAGCTCCGGAGCGTATTGAAGAGCTTATTTCTTATGGAACTTCTTTTGATAAGTCAGATTCTGGAGTTTATGATTTAGCGAAAGAGGGGGGGCATTCGGCAAATAGAATATTACATTATAAAGATATTACGGGATATGAAATAGAAAGATCGCTGCTTGAAAAAGTACATGAACATCCAAATATTGAGATGTTGACGCATTATTTTGCTATAGATTTAATAACACAGCATCATTTGGGCGAGTTTGTAGACAAGCAAAGGGAAGATATTAAGTGTTTTGGTATCTATGCTTTTAATACCGATACACATGTGGTCGATAAGATTTTAAGCAAGATTACGGTTATGGCTTCGGGTGGTGCTGGTCATATTTATGCAAGTACGACCAATCCAACCATAGCAACAGGTGATGGAATCGCGATGGTTTATCGTGCAAAAGGGAAGGTGCGAAATATGGAATTTATGCAATTCCATCCTACATCATTATATAATCCTAGCGATTCACCGGCCTTCTTGGTATCGGAAGCAGTACGTGGATTTGGGGGTATTTTGCGACGTGTCAATGGTGAAGATTTCATGCTTGAATATGATGAAAGAGCCTCGTTGGCACCTCGTGATATCGTTGCTAGGGCGATTGATTCAGAGATGAAAAAATCAGGTATTGACTATGTGTATTTGGATATAACGCATCGTAAAAAGGAAGATATTATAAAGCATTTTCCAAATATTTATGAAAAATGTTTATCGATTGGATTGGATATGAGCAAAGATTTTATTCCAGTTACCCCAGCTGCTCACTATTTATGTGGAGGTATTTATGTGGATGATTATGGTAGAAGTAGTATCAAAAATTTATATGCGTGTGGTGAATGTTCGTCAACAGGTTTGCATGGTGCGAACCGATTGGCTTCAAATTCGCTCTTGGAGGCTTTGGTTTATGCGCATCGAATTTATTTGGATGCGGCTAAAACTTTGTCAAATGCTGTTTATGCAGTAGGGGTTTCCGGAATGGGATGATTCAAAAGCTAAACTCTCTAATGAAGATATTTTGGTTACGCACAACCTTCGCGAATGTCAGAAAGTAATGAGTGATTATGTTGGTATCGTTCGTTCTGATTTCAGGTTAGAACGTGCACTCAATCGATTGCATTTACTATATGGAGAAACAGAAGATTTTTATAGACATACTAAATTATCCGTTAAATTGTGTGAATTGAGAAATGTAATCCAGGTAGCTTTTATTGTTACTAAATCTGCTTTATTAAGAAAGGAAAGTAGGGGTTTACATTTCACGACAGATTATCCGCAACATGCTGATACATTAAAAGATACTTTATTTTAGAACGATATGGCCTGTATATTACCAGTAAAGGGTATTAGCCCCAAGTATAGTGAAAATTGCTTTATAGCACCTAATTGTACCATAGTGGGGGATGTAGAATTAGGTGAACATTGTTCTGTTTGGTTCAATGCTGTTATAAGAGGCGATGTTAATTTTATTCGTATAGGCAACTATACCAATATCCAAGATGGTGTTGTTATCCATTGTACCTATATGAAATCGGGTACAACGATTGGTAACTATGTGAATATTGGTCATCAAGCGATGGTGCATGGTTGTATTATACATGACTATGTACTTATCGGTATGGGAGCTATTGTTATGGACAATGCTATTATAGAAAGTAATGTGATTATAGCTGCAGGTGCAGTTGTATTGGAAAATTTTGTGTGTGAGACGGGATATTTATATGCAGGCGTACCTGCAAAAAAGATAAAAGCGATAACTGATGAACAAAGAAATATGTTACAACAGTTACCGCATAATTATGTGCTTTATAGCTCTTGGTTTGATTAATTTAGATTATTCAGTTCTTGTAGATTGAATGACTCATTTTGTTCCCAGTTGGCACGAATGGTAAATATTTTATTTAGATAAATAAGGGATTCTGGTTGTGTTAATTGATAAACTTCTCCAGGGTCCCAAATACCATTCTTGTTGTCATCACGGATAATTCTTAGGGTATATTTACCCCCTGGGAATTCTTTATAGGCTACTTTACCAAGTGCATTATCTAGAACATCTTTTCTATATACTTTTTCTTTTTTCTCATCGATGAGCTCCACTATATATTGTTTGGTAGTATCAATGCCGGTAAATGTAAAAGTAATATCACCATAATTGTCACTATCATCGTAGCTCAAGCTTATTTTTTTCTCTTTATTTTCCTCACCAAAATAACCCTTCATTGCCCCTTCTTCGAGTATGATTTCATAGTTTTTTTGTTTTCTCCAGTTATACCGGATATGGTATAAATTGGATACGGTAGTATCTAATTGTAGTTGAAAATTTGTTTTGGCAATACTATCTTCTATAAATTTTATTTTACTTTTATCGACCGATTTGATAGGTGTCAATGATGATAGCGTAAGGTGTTTTACGCGATCTACTTTACCATTTGAGGGTACTAAAATGGGGATAATAGCTCTGTCTAATTTTAAGTTTGATTTTCTAATAAGTATCGTATCGAGTACTGATTTTTGTTCTGTTAAAATGAACTTTATGGAATCTCTGTCCAGATTATTCATGTATATAAATGCTGAATCTTGAGCCTGTGAATATTTTACAATTTTGCTTTTATCATTTTCATCATCATTTATTAATGTTAATCCTGGATCTTTAACACCTCTATTAAACGTTAGCTGAATGCGTCCTGTATTCTCTATTTTTTTATCTAGGACTCTAAATTTAATGGGAGTGCCTTTTGATATTTGTAGATTGACTTGGGTTAAGTCTTTATCCAATACAATTGAATCTTTTAGAAAACCAATCAGTTCATCAGGATTATTATATATTCGGTCGTTATTAGTTTCCTTTAAGGCATATATCCGATACGTATTTTCTCGTAAATTGCTGATTTTATAATTACCTAAAGTATCAGTTTGAGCAAAAATATTAGCTTTCTTTTTTCCAAATATGGAATCTTGACTGGTAGGAATAAGGAGTACACGTACTTCTTTTTCTATTTCTTTTGTTAATGCATTGGTCACATTTCCTGAAATAGATAAAGAATCTATTTGATCACCTGTCGCAAATACGTAGCTATAATTTACGATAGGATTACTGGCATTATAATCGACAAGCCCTTTACCAAAATTAATCGTATAGGTTGTATTTTGTTCTAGCGAATCAGGTAAAGTAATTTCTAGTATTTTCTTTTTGATTTTAAATTGAGGTGGTTTATCCATATCAGGAGAAATACTAAATTCCTTCTGCTGATTATTCAATTTGACATATTCATCTAGAGTAATCTCAATTTTTTTCTCTTTAAAGTTTTTAGAAAAATTCGCTGGAAATTCGTTTAACACCACAGGTGCTATCGAATCTTTTGGTCCACCTGTGGGTTGTTTTATGCTTGCACATTGTACTGTAAGTAAAATCAGCAAGGAAAACAAGCTTAGAAGGCCTACTCTTGAAATTAGAGTGCTTTTTGAGCTTTTTAAGCTTGTTTTATTTTTTTTTGAATGTAGAGTCATAAATGAAATAATATTACTTTATATCGCTTTATTTTACACTATTGTTTTATTCATCATAACTTATTGAAAATCAAAATGTTACGACATATGTACCATTAAAACACTTATATCTGACGGGGACACACCTGAAATTCGGGATGCTTGTCCTAAAGTTCGTGGTTTGACTTGCGTTAATTTTTGTCGGGCTTCTATAGATAGTGATACAAGAGAAGAATAATCAAATTCTGGATTAATTTCTCTATCCTCCATTTTTTTCATTCTATTAACTATTTCCATTTCCTTTTCAAAATAGCTTTCATATTTGACTTTTATTTCAGCTTGCTCTATGGTTTCTCTATCATACTGATTTAGGTATGAACCAAAGTCTTCATCGCCTTTTGCTAAATCATAAATACCAATTTGGGGTCTTCCCAATAGATTTGACAATTTTGTTTTTTGAGATATTAAGCTCGATCCGGCTTGTTCTAAGATGGGGTTCATCTTATCTACTGTTGTCGAATTTTGTTTTAAATACTGAATAATATGGTCGGCATTTTTTATTTTATCCTGAACTTTATTGTATCGGTCCTCTCCTACTAATCCTAATTTATGAGCAATTGGAGTCAACCTGATATCTGCATTATCTTGTCTCAATAGTAAGCGATGTTCTGCTCGAGACGTAAACATACGGTATGGCTCATCAGTTCCTTTAGTTACAAGGTCGTCAATTAGTACACCAATATAAGATTCCGATCTTTTAAGAATTAGCTCTTTGTCATTATTGATGCGTTGATGCGCATTGATACCTGCAACGAATCCTTGTGCTGCTGCTTCTTCATATCCCGTTGTACCGTTAATCTGACCTGCGAAAAATAGGTGTTTTACGATAAGGGTTTCCAAAGTTAAATCAAGTTGCATTGGTGGAAAGAAATCATATTCTATGGCGTAACCTGGTCTGTACATTTTTGCATTTTCGAAACCTGGTATTAAACGCAATGCTTTCTGTTGAACATCTTCTGGTAATGATGTAGAAAAACCGTTAACATATATTTCAGCTGTATGCCATCCTTCTGGTTCAACAAAAATTTGATGTCTTTCACGCTCTGCAAATCTATTGATTTTATCTTCAATTGAAGGACAATAGCGAGGTCCTAAACCTTTAATTCTACCCGTAAACATAGGTGATTTTTCGAAGCCAGTTCTTAGCATTTCGTGCACCTTTTCGTTGGTATAGGTTATCCAACAACAGCGTTGTTCTGTTGGTAATGGTACATCTGAATATGAAAATTTACCTCTTTTTTCGTCGCCCCATTGTTCTTCCATCAGTCCATAGTTCAGACTTCTTCCATCAATTCTTGGGGGTGTACCAGTCTTCATTCTACCAGACTCGAATCCTAATGAAACCAATTGTTCGGTTAAACCAGTTGCTGCTCTCTCTCCTGTTCTACCACCTCCGAATCTTTTTTCTCCAATATGTATAACTCCATTAAGAAATGTTCCGTTGGTTAATACAACTGCATCCGCTTCAATTTCTATTCCCAAAGAAGTAATCACACCACAAGCTCTGCCATTTTTTACGATGACTTCTTTCACTGTATCTTGCCACATATCCAATGTTGGGATTGCTTCAAGTTGTAATCGCCATTCTTCTGCAAATCGCATCCGGTCATTTTGTGTTCTTGGGCTCCACATTGCGGGGCCCTTGGATAAGTTCAACATGCGGAATTGGATAGTAGATTTATCGGCAATGATACCAGTGTACCCACCCATAGCATCTATTTCTCTTACTATTTGACCTTTTGCTACACCACCAATTGCGGGGTTACAGCTCATTTGAGCAATTACGCCCATGTTCATCGTGATGAGCAATACCGATGAACCAAGATTTGCTGCTGCTGCTGCTGCCTCGCATCCTGCATGGCCAGCACCAACTACGATAACGTTATATTTTTTAAACATCTTAATTTATTTCGAAGTTCCACGTGAAACGTGGAAAATGATTGTTCTTGTTTTATTATACTCCCACACGTTTCACGTGAAACGTGTGGGAGGTTATTACATTAATTCCGCAAGGCTTAACCACCTTTCAGACTTTTTATCAATATTACTTTGTATATCTTCTATCTCTTGTGCAATACTAGAAAGCTGTACATGATCTACGGTCTGGTGAAGCGTGTTGTTCTTCTCTACCAATAATTCTTCAAGATGCTGTATTTCTTTTTCCAGTTTATCGTACTCCAGTTGCTCTTTATAGGATAGCTTTTTCTTCTCTTCTTTTATTACAGTTTCTATTTTTTGGACTGGTTGATCTTTCTTTAATTTCTGCTCTTTGATTAAAATATCTTGTTCGATTTTGTAATCTGCATAATTACCATTATAGATGTCAATTTTACCCTCTCCTTCAAATATGAATAATTGCTCGGTTAGTTTATCCAATAAATACCTATCGTGAGAAACCAATATAAGAACCCCACCATAGTTCATCAAGAAATCCTCGAGTACATTCAAGGTGTCAATATCGAGATCATTAGAAGGCTCATCTAGAATAAGGAAGTTTGGGTTCAACATTAAGATACGCATCAATTGTAAACGCTTGCGTTCGCCCCCACTCAATTTATTGACGAAGCCAAATTGCTTCTCTGGCGGAAATAAAAAGTGAGTCAATAACTGAGAAGCCGTGATGACATCACCATTTGCCATTTGGATATACTCTGCTACATTTTTAACAACGTCTAGTACTCGGTCTCCTTCGTTGACTTCTAAACCTCCCTGTTTGTAATAACCATAAACAGTCGTTTCTCCTACCGCAATACTTCCGCTAGTGGCTTCCTCATTCTGTGTTATTAAATTTAAAAATGTAGACTTACCGGTTCCGTTTTTACCAGCTAAACCAATACGATCTCCTTTTTTGAACACATAGGAGAAATCACTTATGATTACTTTGTCTCCATAGTTTTTAGATACATGCTCAAGCTCTAATATTTTTGATCCTTGTCTACTAATTTTGACGCTTAGTTGAACAGAGTCATTTGCTTTTTGACCTTTCGATTTTTCTTCAAGCTCATAATACGCATCTATTCTAGATTTGGATTTTGTACCACGTGCTTGGGGTTGTCTCCTCATCCATTCAAGTTCGCGACGTAAAAGGTTTTGACTTCTTTCTACCATCACAGAATCGATGGCTTCACGTTCAGACTTTTTCTCTAAAAAGTAGGAATAATTTCCTTTGTAACTAAACAGTTTCCCCCTATCCAATTCTCTAATTTCTGTACAGATATTATCTAGAAAATAGCGATCGTGGGTTACTAATAAAACGGTCTTATTTCCTGTGGTTAGTAATTTTTCTAACCACTCAATGGTCTCAATATCCAAATGGTTGGTAGGCTCATCTAAAATATATACATCCGGTTCATCAATTAAAAGTTTGGCCAGAGCTAATCGTTTTCGCTGTCCTCCTGATAAGCTTTTGATGTCTTGTTGAAAATCGACAATATTGAGACGGTTTAGAATAGTCTTAATATTGTACTCATATTCCCAAGCATTCAGGTTCGTTATTTTATCAGTAAGTTCCGCTAGTTTGTCCTGATCAATTTCAGGCATAGCTAATACCTCTTCGTAATCTCTAATAAGTCGTTGCTCTTCGTTATCTGTAGAATAAATAAAATCGTTGATAGAAGTCAAGCCATCATACTTGGGGTCTTGATTCAGAAAGCCTATTTTTATACCTTTCTCTTTAACAACTTTGCCGGAGGTAGGCTCTAATTTGCCACCTAATATGGAGAGAAGGGTTGATTTACCTGTTCCGTTAATACCTACTAAGGCTACTCTATCCCCTTTAAGAAGTCCAAAATGTAAATCTTTAAAAAGCCATCTGTCATGAAATGAATGACTTACTTGTTCAGTTGCTAATATACTCACGTTAATTTCCTAATTTTCATTTAATAAATAAATTGCATATGCACATAGAAAACCTTATATAACACTGGTAATCAGGTTATTGTGTGTTTTTTATGTGTTTTCATTACGCATTGAGCGTATTGAGTATTTATATGTGTATACTGCAGTATCGAATACTGAGTATGAAATAAATTATATGCAATAGTTAGCGCATCGGCTAACATTATTATTTTATAAAGAATAAATGACTATAGTCATTTTATTAAGAGTTTTTAAACGTTGTTCTTTAACAACTGTATGCATAACAATTCGATTATCTTATGCTTATTTAAAAATAGGCACGATGAATTTTTGCATGAATCAGCTTGATTAATAAAATCATAATCTATACTGAATGATATATGTTGCAAAAGTAAGCAATTTCCACCTTTTTGTATGTAATCTTTGGAGAAGAAGTGATAAGATGAAATGCAGGTGATATTGATTTAATTTAATACGTAGTTGGCTATTAAATTGAATCTTGGTATATCCACTTGGAAAGTTGTTTCATCAATCAATTTGACCATGTTGTAATATCCCTCCATATACCCTATTTCACTTTTTAAATTACAACCAGATGTATACTGATGTATTTGTCCGGGCGCTATTATGGGTTGTTCGCCAACCACTCCATCTCCGTAAATTTCATTATGATCACCAACCGAATCGAAGATGTTCCAATATCTGCTGATAAGCTGAATACTGGAATCACTTAAGTTCTCAATACTTATTTGATAAGCAAACATAAAATGCTCTCTTTCGGGATTCGAATATTCAGGTTGAAAAATGCATGCTACTGAAATTTTTATTCCTTCTGTTATTTGAGTCGTCATAATCGTATTTTCTGCTGTGCAACTAAGTTACTAATAATGAGATAAAATACTGAAAAAATGAAAAGGTTTTACATTAAATTGAAAAATATCGTCAATATGGATGACATTTTAGTAGGTTTGTATATATGGAAAAAGGCACATTATTTTTGATTCCAGTACCACTAAGTGAGGAGGCATCTTCAAAATCATTTACTTCTTATTTAGTAGATACGATCAATAGTTTGGACGAGTACATTGTTGAAAATGAAAAAACTGCTCGCAAGTTTTTGAAACAAGCAGGTTTAAAGATTCCGCAAAATGACTTGACCATTTATGATTACGGTAAACATGCTAGAGATAAAGGAAATATAAAGGATTTTTTTAAGGGTCTATTAGCCGGTAAAAATGTCGGACTGATGTCTGAGGCAGGCTGTCCCGGTGTTGCTGATCCAGGAGCAGATATTGTGGCGGAAGCTCATCGTGTTGGAATTAAAGTGGTCCCTTTGGTAGGTCCGAGTTCTATTTTATTGGCACTAATGGCCTCTGGATTTAGCGGACAAAAATTTGCTTTTCAAGGTTATTTGCCAATTGATAAAGTTGATCGTTCTAAAAGAATAAAGGAATTAGAGCTTCAGGCTACGAAAGAGAAACAGACTCAGATTTTTATTGAAACTCCTTTCCGTAATAATCAGCTTTTGACAGAACTTTTGAAAACGTGTAAAGGGCAAACCAACCTATGTGTTGCATGTGATATCACGGATGAGAATGAATTTATTAAAACGATGACTATTGATCAATGGAAAAAGAGAACCGATGATTTTCATAAAAGACCAGCAATCTTTTTAATGTTTTAGCAACCTACATGGAAGTTCTCCCCTACCCTATTTGAAAATTGCTCATGATTAATATGGTTAATCATCTTTAAATAGATTTAAAGACCATTTTAGAAAGTAAGTGAGTGGTCAATTACGTGTTTTTAATACAAAAAGAGCTTCCATAATATATTGCTTTTTTTGTGATATTTTGCTCATTCTATAATTCTTAAAAAGAATATTTTTTAGTCTATTTGTCATAGTGTTGATTATCAGGTTTTTATTCTATTTATATCTACTTTTGTTTAAACATTTAGTATTCAATTTGCTGTTAATCAGGTGAGTGGTTTTGCAAGGGGAAGCAGCACCCTACTCTACGGCGGTCCCGAAGATGCAATTATAGCGGATTTATCGAAAAAAAAGTATGCATAGATTTACCGAGATGACGGTAAAATCAGGCTCGATATTACTATTGTGTAATAGCAAAAGAAAAAGGACGCAAAAAATCATAGAAATGTCAGCACCTCATTATTCACAGTCAAAGAAATTAAAAGAATTGGTATATTTACTCCATAACGAGAATTAGCATAAATGAATCAAGCAGAATTACAAGAGCAGCTATTGAAAGAAATTTCTAAGCCTGAGTTTATTTATACTGCAATAGCAGTTTTTACAGTGCGTATTCTTATCTGGTTATTTTTTGCCAATACGATGAGAAAGACTTTAAAACTGATTGCGATAGAAAATCAATGTATAAAACCCAATCAAGTATTTGGAATAGCTATTCCTTTATTTAATATCTATTGGAATTTTGAAGTAGCAAAACGCTTACGCGATTCTTTAATAAATGAATTTTTTGATCGTAAGATTGCGACTGAAGAGGCGCCCACTTTTAAAAAAGGATCTTTGTACAGTTGGGTGTACTTAGCAACAAATATTCCATTTCCTGGTTTTATTTCGGTTGTTGCAGTTATCTTTCATTTCATCACTATGATCAACTATTGGATTGAAATAAATAATTATAAACGTATATTAGAGCAACACAATACTTTCAGATCACAAGAAGAATTAGAAAAGACACATGAAGATTAAAGAAATTACATCTTATTTGGAACAGATAGCGCCATTGGATCTACAAGAATCCTATGACAATTCGGGTTTGATTGTTGGTAATCCAGATCAGGAGGTTTCAAAAATATTGATTTCTTTGGATTGTACGGAAGCTGTAGTAGCTGATGCAATTGCCAAAGGTTGTAATTTGATTGTCTCCCACCACCCTATTGTTTTTAAAGGGTTAAAAAGATTCAATGGAAACAATTATGTAGAAAGAACAGTGATCAAAGCAATTCAAAATAACATTGCTTTATATGCTATCCATACGAATTTGGATAACGTAACTGGGGGGGTAAACTCTAAGATAGCTACTCTATTGGCCTTGCAAAATCAAGCAATTTTAGAACCAAAATCTAATCTTTTATATAAGCTCGTGGTATATGTTCCAAGGAGCCACGTAGAATCGGTGAGAGAAGCACTTTTCGAAGCTGGTGCTGGTCGAGTTGGGGCTAAGTATGATCAATGCAGCTTCAATACCGCAGGTTATGGTACATTTAGACCTAATCGAGGTGCAGAGCCAACTATTGGAGAAATTGGAGTACAGGAAAGAGTAGAAGAAACTCGGATTGAAGTCATCTATACGAAGGCAATAGAACGTAAAGTACTGATTGCTATGTATGCTTCCCATCCTTATGAGGAAGTGGCATATGATGCTATTAGATTGGAAAATAAAGATCAGGAAGTGGGCGCTGGAGTCATTGGAAATTTAGAAAATCCGATGTCCGAATTAGACTTTTTAGCTTATTTGAAAAATAATTTGAATCTTCACGTTATTAAGCACACGGCTTTACAAGGAAAGCCTGTATCCAGAGTCGCTGTATGTGGTGGTTCAGGGGGCTTTTTATTAAATGCTGCCAAACGCTCTGGAGCTGATTTTTTTGTCACTGCTGATTATAAATATCATGAGTTTTTTGATGCTGAGAATGAAATTGTGATTGCAGATATTGGACATTATGAAAGCGAACAATTTACGCAAGAATTATTGTTCGATATAATTACAGAAAAATTTCCTAACTTTGCAGTCCTAATAACAGAAGTAGATACAAATCCTATAAAACACTATTGTTGATGGAACAAACCGTAGAACAAAAATTGAAAGCATTATGGTTATTACAGGCCATACATACTAAAGTAGATAAAATTCGCCAAATTAGAGGAGAATTACCTATCGAGGTTGCAGATCTTGAAGATGAAATTGCGGGTTTAGAAACACGTATCGAAAAGATCAGAACAGACTTAGATGAGTTAGAAGATTCTATCGTTAAGCGTAAGAACATGATTAAAGACGCTCAAGCGGCAATCAAGAAATATGAAAGCCAATTGAACGAAGTAAAGAACAATCGTGAATATGATGCTATATCGAAAGAAATTGAAATTCAAGGATTAGAAATCCAAGTTTGTGAAAAAAGAATTAAAGAATTTGAATTCGAAATTCGTAATAAAACAGAAAACTACGATACGACAGTATCTAATTTAGATTATAATAAAAGTGAGTTAGAAGGTAAAAAGAAAGAATTGGAAACAATTACTTCTGAAACTCAAAAAGACGAAGATGATTTGTTAACTAAGGCTGCAAAAGCTGAAGGTGACATTGATGAGCGTTTAAATAAAGTATATTACCGCTTACGTAATTCATTCAAAAATGGTTTAGCAGTTGTTTCAATCGACCGCGATAGCTGTTCTGGATGTCACAATAAGATTCCTGCACAATTACAATCTGAAATCCGTCAGCGTAAGAAAATAATTATCTGTGAACACTGTGGACGTGTATTAGTGGATGAAGGTGTTGTTTTAGAAATTGAACAAGATTACGGTTTTTAAGGACCATACATATTGATATTTATAGCCCCAATTGAAAAATTGGGGCTTTTTTATTGCAACTTATTTGATATAAATAGCTTATAGCAGCTGAATGCTAAATTATTGATTATTTTTGCAACTCAATAAAATACCCTATTATATATAATTTAAATATATGTTAAAGACTAAACTTAAATTTTTAGGATTAGTAGTGGCATTATCAGGTGCTTTCTCGGTGGAAGCACAAGAAACTTTGCTATTGAGAAGTCCCAGTATTAGTGCAGAAAATGTTGCTTTTGTTTATGGTGGAGATATCTGGATTTCGGATAAATCTGGAGCCAATCCAAGAAGATTAACAACAAATCCAGGAGTTGAACAAAATCCTGTAATCTCCCCAGACGGTAAAAATATAGCTTTTACTGGCAATTATGACGGTAATACTGATGTGTATGTCATGTCTATTAGTGGAGGTGAACCGAAAAGAATTACATTTCATCCTTCGTCGGATGTGTTGAGAGGCTGGTTAAATAATAATGAGGTGTATTATACAACCACGCGTGAATTTAATTATGCATTGAGTCCGCGTCTATACGTGTCCTCGGTAACAGGGCTTACACTTGATAAATCTTTACCAATGCCCGAGGCCTACCAAGGAAGTCCTTCCAAAGATGGGCGTTACTGGGCTTATATTAAAAATACAGACCCTACAGAGCGCGATCGCGTAGCTTTCAAGCGCTATAGAGGCGGCGGGATGCCTTCCATATGGGTTTTCGACACTAAGACCAACCAAATTGAAACAATCCCAGGAGAGCGCTCTAATGACGTAAAGCCGGTTTGGCTAGATTCTAAAGTTTACTTCCTCTCTGATCGTGATAAAATTGTCAATATCTACTCTTATGATGTAAAAACAAAAAAAGTGGAGAAATTAACAAATTTCACTGATTATGATGTTAGGACCTTAGCTGGTAATGGCTCGGAATTGACATTTGAACAAGAAGGGAAAATCCATATCTATAATATCAATGCTAAATCAGCATCAGCTTTGAAAATCGATGTGAGTGGAGATGCATTGTATAAAAGACCGCATTATGAAAACATGCGTGCTGATATACGAAGTCTCACAATTTCACCTACGGGGCAACGTGCGTTGATTGAATCGAGAGGTGAGATCTTTTCAGTGCCAAAAGAAAAAGGTGATGCGCGTAACATTTCAAATTCACCTGGAGTCCATGATCGCTTTCCGAGTTGGTCTCCCAATGGTAAATGGATATCTTATATTTCGAGTGAGAAAGGAAAATATGTACTCCAATTGCGTGATCAATTTGGAAAAGATGAGCCTTTAACTTATACATTAGGCGAATCTAATTTTTATTTTGAACCGACATGGTCTCCAGATTCGAAAAAACTGTTCTATAACGATTCACATTTAAATCTATTTTACATTGATATTGATACGAGAAAAATTGTCAAGGTAGATGCAGATATTGAAAGTGCGCAAACGGGGCGTGTATATAATCATTTTCAGCCTAGCTGGTCTCCTGATTCGAAATGGATTTCTTATATAAAGACACTTCCAAATGCGGTTCCGGCTATGTTTTTATATCATATCGACAGTAAAAAAAGCACACAGATTACTGATGGTATGAGTGCTATACGAGCAACTTCTTTTAGTAGGGATGGTAAATATTTGTTTTTTACGGCAAGTACTAATGTCGGTTTGACAAATTCTGGACTTCATATGTCAGCGACAGAGAGACGTGCAAACTACTCGGCATATGCATTTATTTTATCCAGTAAAACGGCCTCTATTTTCAAGAATGAAAGCGATGAAGAAACTGTAAAGGAAGATAAAGATGAAATAGAAAAATCGAAAGAAACAACAAAAGCTGATAAAAAGGGGAAAGAGAATAAGAAAGAAGAGCCAAAGAAGGAAGCTGCTAAATTGGCTGTTCAACCTACGGCCATAGATTTTGATAATATCAACAATCGCATTATTGCACTTCCAATTGGCGAAGGGATCTACGGCATCAATGGAGGAGTAGCAAATCAATTGACCTATGTGAAAAATGGGACCTTATATGCTTTTGATTTTACAGATTTGAAAGAAAAGGATCTTGTTGCAGGTATCCGTTCTTATGCGATCAGTGAAGATGGTAAGAAGATGATCATTCAAACCAGTGCTGGTATCAATATTGTCAATGCCGGTCAGAAGGTTGCAAGCCCAACTACAGGAGCGTTGAAGTTAGATAATATCAAACAATTGGTTGACCCTGTTGCTGAGTGGAAGCAGATCTTTGATGAGGTATGGGCAATGCAGAAAGATTATTTCTATGTTGAAAATATGCATGGTGCAGATTGGAATGCTATTAAAGAAAAGTACCAAAAGTTTCTACCGTATGTCAGTCATCGTTCTGATTTAGGTTATCTACTGAATGAGATGATGGGCGAGATGGTTGTAGGTCATAATTATATCTATCCTGGTGACCAGCCAAGTGGACCTTCAGTGAGTGTAGGGGTACTGGGAGCAGATTATTCGGTTGATAAAGGATTCTATAAAATTGATAAAATCTTTACGCGATTGGACTGGAATCCATCCTTCAAGGCTCCATTATCAGAGCCTGGATTAAACATTAAAACAGGGATGTATCTAGTTGCAGTTAATGGTAGTGCTGTAACGGCGGATATGGACTTTTACAGTTTATTTGATAATACAGTAGGTAAACAAGTGAGTATAAAAGTCAATACGAAACCTAGTTTAGTTGGTGCTAAAGAATATGTTGTGAAACCGATATCATTTTCTGATGAGATGAGCTTGAGGAGTACAGAGTGGATGGAGCGAAATAGAAAACGTGTAGAAGACTTGAGTAAAGGTCAGATTGCCTATATCTATATGCCCAATACAGGTGCTGAAGGATATACTGCATTTAATCGCTATTACTTCTCTCAAATGGATAAAAAAGCCGTTTTGATTGATGAACGTAATAATGGTGGTGGTTGGGTTGCCGACTATGTGATTGATCTGTTGTCCCGCGATTTAATAGCAGGATGGGGAATTCGTGATGGAAAAGGGTTCAATACACCAGGTAATGGTATATATGGTCCAAAAGCGATGATCATCAATGAAAATGCGGGTTCTGGTGGCGACATGATGCCTTATATGTTCCGCCATAAAGGATTGGGTAAATTGGTAGGTCGTACCACCATGGGCATTTTGGTTGGGATCAGTGGCTATCCTCCATTGTTAGATGGTGGAAAGATTACATCACCAAATTTCGGAGTTTATGATTTGAAAGGGAATTATATTATCGAGAATGAGGGAGTTGCGCCAGATATTTTTATCGAGCAAACACCAAAAGATTTAATTGAAGGTCGCGATCCTCAGTTGGAGAAAACCGTTCAAATCTTGTTGGAAGAAATGAAATCGTATCCATACAAAGATTTGAAAAAGCCCGCGGATCCTGTTCGTGTCAATTAATCTGATAATTTAATATAAAAATGGCCCGTTTCATATGGTATGAAACGGGCCATTTTTATATGTAGCTATTGCACGCTTTCAAGTTGATTTATACTATTTACAAAACGGGAGAGAAATCGCTCAATTTTAAATAGCTAATACCTCATTTTTATGCATATTAAGTATTAGCATCCTTCTAGGGTCTTGTAAAGATGTTTACAACATATAAAAACCAAGAATAAGCAGTTATATCGCTGCAATGATATCGGAAATCTAATCTAATTTATTTAAGTTTATCAAAAAAAGGAATGTATTACATGGAAGAATTGACAACCAAGATTAGCCCCGGAAAATCATTAATTAAATTATTGTTATATATGATTGTTTTAGGCACGAGCATTCAATTATTATTTATGGGGTTGGTCGGGCTGTATATGAAAATTTTGCATCCTGATAATTCTTTCAGTTTTTCTTTTTTACAAGATAGCTCGGGTGCTCTTAAGATGCTGCTGCTCAGCAGTAGTATTGCTACTTTTATTTTACCTGCTTGGCTTTTATATCGTACAGAATTGGGAGCTAACCTATATTTTGAAAGACTTAAACAGGTTTCCTTGCGACAGTATCTTTTTATCTTTGCTGCGATGCTGTGCTTTATCCCGATGATGTCTGTTATTTCATATTGGAATGAGTCGATGCAATTGCCAGAAAGTCTTCAAGGGGTGCAACAATGGATGAGAGCGAGCGAGGATAGTGCTGCTGTTATGACAAAAAAGATTGTAGAGGAGTCTACGTGGTCGGGGCTTTTTATCAATCTCTTTATATTAGCAGTTGTGCCTGCTATTGGGGAAGAGATGGTTTTTAGAGGTTGTCTTCAAAATATATTTGGACGCTGGATTGCCAATAAGCATGTCGTCATCTGGGTAGTAGCCATATTATTTAGTGCCTTTCATATGCAATTCTTCGGATTCTTCCCGAGAATGTTGCTTGGCGCTTTCTTTGGCTATCTTTATGTGTGGAGTAAAAACATCTATTTACCGATTTTCGGGCATTTTATCAATAATGCAAGTGCCACGGTTATTGCATTCTACTACACAAGAAAAGGAATGGGTTTTGAGGAAATGAATGTTTTTGAACAAGAACCAAATTGGGTTTATCTTGCAAGCTTAATATTTACTGCTATTTTTGTAATATTATATTATCATTCAACTAAAAAAATAGTACATGGAACAAGGCTGGAAGAAGATTAAAATCTATGCAAATGCAATAGAAGCTGAAATCGTCAAACAAATGTTAGAAGAAAGCGGTATACCTGCTATTGTGTTGAATAAGCAAGATTCATCTTATCTTGTTTTTGGTAAGATCGAGCTTTATGTCAATCAGGAAGATGAAGAGCAGGCAATAAGTCTTATTGATTCAACGACAGAAAAAGAAAATTAGCATGAAAACTAGAGCTATTACTGGATTTTTCTTCATTATTATCATGGTGGGTGCCATGCTATTGGGTGCAAGTGTGTTCTTAGGTTTTTTTACTGTATTAACCGCTTGGTGCCTATATGAGTTTTATGGTATTGTGAGTTTCTGATGAAAGAAAACCCAATCAGTTTTTAGGCATATTGACCACTTTTGTTTTATTTATCACTACTGCCCTATTTAGTTTGGGTTTGTTGGAGGCAAAATTTATTTTGTTAACTATTCCGTTTCTCTTAGGAATTTATATACAGGCTCTTTTTCAAAAAAGAGGATTTCCCTTTAACGATATTGGTTTTACTCTTTTAGGTATTCTTTATGTCGGATTTCCGTTTTATTGTTTTACACGATTAGGTTTTATTGATGCAGAATTTAATCATTTTATCCCCTTAGGATTCATGATTCTATTATGGACGAGTGATACTGGTGCATATTTGGCAGGAAGGTCTTTAGGAAAACATAAATTATTTGAACGCATTTCTCCGAAGAAAACTTGGGAAGGCTTTTTAGGGGGCATTATTTTAGCGGTACTGGTATCAGTATTCCTTGCTCAGTATTTTGGCACTATACCACAGTGGCAATGGATACTTGTAGCCGTGATCATTGCTGTGTTTGGTACATTAGGTGACTTGGTAGAATCTATGCTGAAACGTAGCTTAAATGTGAAAGATTCGGGTCATATCTTACCAGGACACGGTGGGTTTTTGGACAGATTTGATGGTTTGTTGATCGCCGCACCTTTAGTTTATTTACTTTTATTGTTAGTAAATTAAGAATAAATATATGGGACATTTAAACCAAAATACCTTCACCTTTTTAGAGGATTTGCAAAATAACAATACACGCGAATGGTTTGCTGAAGAAAAAGATCGATATGAAACTGCATTGACTGATGTACGTCAGTTTGTAGGTGACTTGATTACTGAATTGTCTCAGTTTGACCCACATATTACAACAGATATTCAAGCAAATAAATGTTTATTTCGTATCTACCGTGATACCCGTTTTTCAAAAGATAAAACACCTTATAAGAATTGGTTTGGAGCAGGGATTTCTATTGATGGAAGAAAATTGGACGGTCCTGAATATTATATTCATATATCCCCAGGTAAATCATTTATAGCATGTGGTTACTGGCGACCAGCCAAAAAGCATTTGGATGCTATTCGTCAGGAAATCGATTATAATGGCGACAGCTTTAATTCAATAGTTGAAGATCTGAAACAACAGCATGACCTATCTTTAGAGACTGAAGATAAACTTAAACGACCTCCAGCAGGTTACGATGCCACACATCCGGAGATAGAATTCTTGAAGTTAAAAAGCTTTGTAACACATAAAAATATAGCAGATACTGTATTGACCGGTAAAGATGCTTTAGGTAATATAATCGCTTCTTATAAAGCAATGCTCCCTTTAAAGCAATATTTACACGAAGCGATTGATAATGATTAGCGGTTATTTATGGAAGACTGATTTTCCCCATACAGACTGCTGGTGAGTCTTTTATTTGGGTAACGTTTTCTTTATCACCTACCAACGTTTCGTTTGCTAAAAGGGCGAATAAGACAGCTTCTTTAGCATCAGGGTCTATGCCTAGATGTTCAAAAGATGATACCGTATATTGTGGGAGACCGGTTTTAATTTTAGCTATTAACAAGGGGTTGTGAAGGCCTCCTCCACTGATATAGATGTGTACATTGGTCAAACCTTGTGCTTGTACACTTATTGCTTCAACGATACTTGTTGCTGTAAATTGATTTAATGTTGCCATAATATCTTCATTACTGATATGATCGCACTTTGATTCCGTTTGACATTTTTGCAGATAAGCCAAATTAAATAATTCGGGTCCTGTAGTCTTAGGAAATTTGTCTTTTAGAAAAGGTTCTTGAAGGAGCTGTTTTAAAAGCTGCTCATTTACCGTTCCTTTCTTTGCAATCAAGGCATCTTGATCCATTTCGATATCAAATACTTCTTTTGCAAATTGATTCATGATGGTGTTTCCAGGACCAATGTCCGTGGCAAATGCTTGTAAAGCATTGTTTTGGCTGGGGATAAAAGTATAATTGGCGATTCCGCCTATATTTAATAAAAAACGATTTTCTGAAGGGTGTGAGAAAAGTAAATAATCACCATAGGCCGCTAAAGGCGCTCCCTCCCCACCTGCAGCAATATGCTTTTGTCTAAAATCAGCAATAGTTATGATGCCAGTTTTTACGGCAATATGATCCGCATCCCCTATTTGGAGCGTGCTATTGGGAAGGTAAATGTCTTTTGTCAGGCTTTGTGGGGCATGGAAGACCGTTTGTCCATGGCTAGCTATGCAATCAATAGCTTCATTGGGTATTCCCCAATCAAGAAGAGCCTGATTGATGAGTGTAGCATGGACATTGCCAATGTAAGCATGAAGGCCGCATAACAATTGTTGGTCGATAGACCTTTTCGCAAAGATGCCTCTTACATGCCTTCTAAACTCGTCGTCGTAATCTTTTGTTATAAAATGTGCTAAGCTTATCTCAGTAGATTTACCGCTGTTTCTTATTTTGCAAAGGGCAATATCAAGTCCATCCAAAGATGTTCCTGACATGAGTCCGATGATATAACGAGTATCTTTTTTTGCAATTTCGTAAAGCTTTTCAATCATGAAGTTCATCCTTTAAAAGTAGTGACAAATTATGATAGAATACACAAGATTTTTATGATATAAATATATTTTGTAACTTCATGGCGTAATTAAATATACGATTAAAAAAAAAGTAAAAATGAATTTTCCAGCAGAATTAAAATACACTAAAGATCACGAATGGATTCGTGTTGAAGGTGATGAGGCCGTTATTGGTATTACTGATTTCGCGCAACGTGAGTTAGGGGATATCGTATTTGTAGACATCAACACGATTGGTGAAGAGGTGGCTGCAAACGAAATTTTTGGAACAATCGAAGCTGTAAAAACTGTTTCTGATTTATTCATTCCAGTTACAGCAACTGTATTAGCTGTTAATGAGGCAATTGATGCTTCTCCAGAGTTAGTGAATTCTGATCCTTATGGCGAAGGTTGGATTATTCGTATCAAATTGAATGATGTAGCTGATATCGACGCTTTATTATCTGCTGATCAATATAAAGAAGAAATCAACGCGTAATTTTTAACATTTACGTTCAATAAAACCAGGAAAGAGCCGTTATTTGACGGCTCTTTCTTGGTTTTATTGTATTTCTAATTTACTGTTAACATCAATATCATCTTTTTTAACTTTTGTTTCGATGGTAGCGGCTTTTATATAATGCGTTTTTGGATTTAAAATGTAACTACCTATAATCGACCCAATAGACTCGCCATCTGCACTTATGTTTCCCTCAGATGAAATGGAAATTCCATCTGCTGAAATACTTTTAAGGGTATAGGTTTGTTCTATTGGACCCAAAGTTTTATTATTATTTATTGCCTTCCATTGTTCCCCAATTTTTAACTCACGGTTCGGATATTCAAAAGATGCCTCTTTAAGCATATTGGGATCGAATAGCTCATTACCTTCAGGTATATTTTCGACATCTTTTACTTTACCATCTAAAGCCATAATGGCTACGATAGGTTTATTCAACATGTTTTTAACCTTTTCATGTATCTGTTTAGAAAACTCATTAGCATCTGGATTTTCGGAATCATAATTAATCGTCATCATACCAGCATCCATTTCCATAATCATTTGTGTATACATGGTCGAATAGGTCAATGTGCTATCCGTAGAAGCGGTATTAGTGGTCTGTGATAGCATGATAGCATCGACCATAGTGCTTTGTGCACCCGCATTGATATCGACTGTCATATGTAATTTCTGCGCAATGGGATTATCGAGGTCTGGTTTCAGTCTTAATAGCACTTTGTCTTGAGCAATTAGGGTTGAAATTATAAAAAAAGACAAAAATGCGAGTGATAAGGTTTTGATCATGTTGAATTAGTTAGTATAATATAGCCTAAATTAAAAAAGTCCTTTGGTATTACCAAAGGACTTCGTAGAATTAAGCAATAAAATGCTTTTATTTTTTGATGTAAGAAACTTCTTTTACCGCTTTTACCACCTTTGCTACATTTGGAAGTGCTGCTTCGATTAATGTAGCTGCGTAAGGAAGAGGTACGTCTGCTGCTGTAATACGAACGATAGGTGCATCTAAATAATCAAATGCATTACGTTGTACGGAATAGGTTATTTCAGAAGAAATAGATGCCAATGGCCATGCTTCTTCTACAATAACTAAACGATTTGTTTTCTTAACAGACTCGATAATCGTTGGGTAATCAATTGGACGAACCGAACGTAAGTCAATTACTTCCACACTGATACCTTCTTTTGCTAGTTCTTCAACAGCTGGTAATACAACACGTGGAACCATTTTACCAAAAGATACGATTGTAACATCAGTACCTTCTTTTACAATATTCGCTTTACCAATAGGTAAGTAATATTCTTCTTCTGGCACATGACCTTTATCACCATACATAACTTCCGATTCCATGAAAATAACTGGATCCGGGTCGATGATAGCAGATTTTAATAAACCTTTTGCATCATAAGGATTGGAAGGAATAACAACTTTTAAACCTGGAGTATTTGCATACCAGTTTTCAAAGTTTTGAGAGTGTTGAGCTCCCAATTGTCCTGCATTACCAGTTGGACCGCGGAATACTATCGGAATGGAGAATTGACCTCCACTCATAGAACGGATCTTAGCAGCAGCATTGATAATTTGGTCAATAGCAACTAAAGAGAAGTTGAATGTCATGAATTCAACGATTGGTTTCAAACCGTTCATCGCAGCACCAACTGCGATACCAGCAAAACCTAATTCTGCAATAGGTGTATCTATTACGCGTTTAGCTCCGAATTCATCCAGCATACCTTGGCTTACTTTATAAGCACCATTGTATTCTGCAACTTCTTCTCCTAATAAAAATATTGTTTCGTCTTTACGCATTTCTTCGTTCATTGCTTCACGAAGTGCTTCTCT
This sequence comes from Sphingobacterium sp. SG20118, assembly GCF_044740685.1. Classification (NCBI taxonomy): domain Bacteria; kingdom Pseudomonadati; phylum Bacteroidota; class Sphingobacteriia; order Sphingobacteriales; family Sphingobacteriaceae; genus Sphingobacterium; species Sphingobacterium sp. SG20118. The sequence goes on along the minus strand of NZ_CP172826.1, from coordinate 4,814,303 downwards.
GAATTGTATCTCTCTCATCAGTTGTAAAATAGTGTCAAATTTTAGATTACAAATCTACTATTTATTATTGATATTTTGAGGGTCATTCCCTTCTTAATATCCTCTTTTATGTCATTTTTTAATAAAAGGATGGCGAAATATGCAATTTCAATCAATTCTAATCCGGATAGATTTCAGTTAGAATTTGAAAAAGGGTCCTATTACTATTTTTTATTGCTAAAGGGATGTTCCACGTGGCACGATTACGTTTCTCTACATAATTGGATATACCACGTATCTGTATGCTTTGGCACTGAGTCTCCATGGCCACTAAAAATACCGCTGCTCCCTCCATAGATTCGATGAGCGCTTCTGGGATTTGAGTCCGCAATTTTTTAATCTCAGATTCATTCCCATGTACTTTATTGACTGTGATTCCCAGGCCTGACGGTAATGTTTTCACTAATTCAATGGTATTTTTATTTTGTTGGGCAAAATAAATGGACTGGCCAAAGCCAAGTTCATCGATGGAGATAAATTGGTCATCATCTTCCGCTCCTAATTCGGAAAATACATCTCGATCAATTGAAACGACGTCTCCAATAGACAGTGAGCGGTCGAAACATCCTCCTATACCAATGTTGATAATCAGATCATATTTATTTCTAGCGAGGTGTTTACCTAACGCATAAGCAGTATGAACCATTCCAACACCAGTAATCAAATATTCGGTGTCGGGATATTGGTCTATTCGGTCAATAAAGGGTTGAATTTCAAACTGTGTTGCTGCTACTATAAGTGTTTTCATACGGAAGAACCTTTGCACAATATTAATCAATAATTTACGCAAATGTGATTGTAATCACTTTTCTGAAAGTGATATTTTGCTTACAAAGACGTATCTTTGTAGTATTATGGTATATATCACTCGTCGTGAGCGCTTTTGCGCTGCACATAAGCTTTACCGGGAAGATTGGAGTATTGAAAAAAACGAAAATGTTTTCGGCAACTGTTCGAATGTTAACTGGCACGGTCATAATTACGATTTGTTTGTAACGGTCAAAGGTGACGTAAATCCAACAACAGGTTTCTTGATTGATTTAAAATTGATGAAAACCATTATATTGGAACATATCGTAAATAAAGTTGATCATAAAAATATAAATCTTGATGTCGATTTTATGAAAGATAAGATGGCTTCAACGGAGAACATTGCAATAGCAATCTTTGAAGTTTTGAAACCATTATTTGAGGAAGAACAAGTGCAATTGCACTGTATTCGTCTTCACGAAACAGAAAATAATTACGTCGAATATTTTGGCGACTAATCTTATACACTAATTTATTTAATAACTATGAGTAATCACTCATTTGAAGAAGAAGAGTTAGACGGCTACGTTAAAATCGATCAATACAATCAAGAAAAAGTCGATCGTATTGCAGCACATTATACAGATATTTTAGAATCTCTGGGTGAAGATCCAAATCGTGAAGGGTTGTTGAAAACGCCAGAACGTGTGGCAAAAGCATTACAATTTTTAACGCACGGTAATAATATTGATCCGGCTAAAATATTGCAAGGTGCCATGTTTGAAGAGGACTATAGCCAAATGGTTGTAGTAAAGGATATCGAGGTCTATTCAATGTGCGAACACCACATGTTACCTTTCTTTGGAAAAGCACATATTGCATACATTCCTAATGGACATATTGTGGGTTTGAGTAAAATTCCACGTGTAGTGGATATTTTTGCAAGAAGACTACAGGTTCAAGAACGTTTAACAAATGAAATTCGCGATTGTATACAGGAAACCCTAGGTGCTAAGGGGGTGGCTGTAGTTATTGAATGTAAGCATATGTGTATGGCAATGCGCGGTATCCAGAAACAAAATTCGGTGACTACAACGTCTGCTTTTACGGGAGCTTTTCAAAATGATGTAACACGTTCAGAATTCTTAAAGTTAATTACAGCAAATTTGATGTAATTCAATAATAAATGATAAAATTTAAAGCCCAATCTTTCAAAAAAGATTGGGCTTTTTTTTCTTTTAAAATTAAACTTTTGTAAAAACAGTCAATCTTATGAAAGTGTTTTTCTGGTTCATAAAGCTAGTTTTGATTTTTGTCATAATACATACATAAATATTAGTTGGCTGATTTTTAAATAGTTATGTTTTATTTTTTCGGTTTATAAATCATGTTCAGTAATTTTGTTGTTATGGACATTTGTAATGAGCAGTTAGAATCCTACTTAGAGCACACTTGTGACGATGAAAATTCGTTGCTTAAAAGCGTAAACAGGGAGACTTATTTGAAGGAAACGATGCCCCATATGTTATCTGGACATTACCAAGGTAGAGTGCTTGCAATGTTAAGTAAATTGACCAGCCCAAAGACTATTTTGGAAATTGGTACGTTTACTGGATATGCTACGCTTTGTTTAGCTGAAGGCTTGTCGGAAAATGGTGTTCTACATACAATAGATATCAATGCCGAACAGGAAGAACGTGTGCAGGGGTACTTTGATCAGTCTGAATATGCTTCTCAAATCACCTATCACATAGGAGATGCGGCAGAAGTAATTCCAACTATTCAAGGAAGCTTTGACCTCGTGTTTATAGATGCAGATAAGAAGCGGAATCATTACTATTACGAATTAATCTTAGATAGAGTCCCGTCTGGAGGGCTGATTTTAATCGATAATGTCTTGTGGAAAGGCAAAGTATTAGATGAAAATCCAGACAATCAAACAAAGCAAATCATAGATTTGAATGAACAATTAGCTCAGGACCAGCGCATCGAAAAGGTTTTGTTACCAATTCGAGATGGACTTTTTGTATTACGCAAAAAGTGATTAGTGGACTAAATGATTCTTTATGAATTTTAAAACATTAAAAAACTATGTTGCTGTATTAATTTTGATCTTAGGTAGTTATACAGCTACTTTAGCTCAGAGCAATCAATTTTATATTGATAAATACAGCCCCATAGCACAAGAAATGATGCAGGAACATGGTGTTCCAGCGTCCGTTATTTTAGCGATTGCTATGCATGAAAGTGCACATGGTAATAGTAAGATAGCGAAAAATTTAAACAATCACTTCGGTATTAAAGGGAAAAATAATAGCAAAGTGATTCGTTCAGCATATAAAGGTTATAAGTCAGTTCTTGATTCTTATAATGACTTTATATCATTGGTAAAACGAAAGAAAACCACATCTTCCTTATTTGAGGAAAATCGGGGACAGAACTACAAAGCTTGGGTAGGCGCTTTAGCAAAGGCAGGATACTCAAGAACTAAAGATTGGTCTTCAAAGGTGATCAGAACAATCGAATTGTATAATTTAGATAGTTTTGACGATAACTCTTCCAACAAAAATAAGAGACTCTCCGCTTTAAAGTAATTCCACATAGAAAATGAAGAAACTTGCTTTTATCTTACTTGCTTTTACTGTTTTGTTTAGTTCGTGTTCCTCGAAAAAAAGCGCTGTATATAAAGGTAGTACACATCGTGGCAATACGACAAAAAATAAACCGGGTAAGTTAAGACCAGCTGTTTCAGGAAATGCCTATGTTGAGAAATATAAAGAAATTGCGATTTCTGAAATGAACAGGTATGGTATTCCTGCCAGTATCAAACTTGCTCAAGCATTATTGGAATCGGGCAATGGTAATAGCTATTTGGCGACTAAGGCCAACAATCATTTTGGGATCAAGTGTGGTGGTGTTTGGAAAGGAAAGTCAATTACACGACCTGATGATCATATCAATGATTGCTTTCGTGTTTACGAAAGTCCTGAGCAATCTTTTCGCGATCACTCCGAATTTTTATTGCGTAAACGTTATTCTGATCTATTTTTACTCAATAAGAATGATTACAAAGGTTGGGCAAAAGGACTTAAGGCGGCAGGATATGCCACCAATCCTAGATATCCAGATTTGTTGATCGATATGATAGAGCGGTATGAGCTTTATCAATTTGACCGAATAGAAACACGGGTGGAGAAAGAGAAAAGGGAAGTTATCGTAGAGAAAGAAATCATCCACAATACGATTGAAGTACCCGTAGCTCAAACAGAAACAGGTCAAGAGCCCCGTTGCCATGCGTATACATGAAGTACAAGGGAAAGATACATTATACTCATTAAGTAAGATTTATGGAATTTCGTTGGATCAAATAAAAGAGTTAAATGGCTTGATTGATACCAATTTATCGGTAGGGCAACTTTTGGTGATTTCGAAGTAAATAATCAAAAGATGTTAAATATTTCTCTTTTGGCAAGCTAAAACGTAGTTTTACGAGAGTGAAGACTCTGATAAATATTGTATTAATGTTTTTTTTGATTGCCTTAGGATCTACGGTCTTGGCACAAAAGAAAATAGAAGGTATTGTTTCCGATATCAATACAAAACAAAGAATTTCCAAAGTAACAATTAGAAATCCGAGGACCAAGGAAGAAGTCTTTAATAATATTAAAGGGGAGTTCTCTATTTCTGCTGAAAAGGGCGATATATTAATCGCTACAGCCAAGGAATATTTTGCAGATACAGTTCTCATTGACAAATCTTTAGTCATATTATTTCATTTGAAACGCGAATCTATTTATATAGATGAGGTTTCTGTGGTTGCAAAAAAAGATCCTGATGAGGTATTAAAAAGAGCGAAATATGATTATGAAAAAGCCTTTAGACTTTCTGATCCTGGCGATTTATTTTCTGTAGGACAGAATGGAGCAGGATTGAGTATCAATTCTATCTATAGTCTTTTTAGTAAAGAGGCTAAAAATGCGAAAAGATTAAAGAAAGTGATTGAGAGCGATTATAAAGACAATGTCATCGATTATAAGTTTTCGGAAACATTGGTCAGTCGTACGACAGGATTAACAGGTGATGAGCTCCATAAATTTAGGAGAATATTTAAACCGAGCTACTTTTTTATCATCAGTAGCAGCCAGTATGAACTGACAAATTACATCAAAGACAGCTATGAAAAATATCGAAAAAATCCTGCGCGATATTTTATTGATCCATTACCAACAATAAATCCTATTTTAGTACCTTAAATTTAAGAAAAGAAAAAGCGTCGCTTGTTATGAAGTTACAATCCTTATTTGCCTTATTAATTCTTGGCTTATCGTGTGGCACGGTCCATGCTCAGGTTAATTTGAAAGACCTTAGAGTAAAGCCTGATTCAGTTATTTCGGAGAATAAACAAGAAAATATCTCCTTAAAAAATATTAGACCAATAGTTCCTAAATTAGAATTGCAAGTAGATTATTGGAAACATTGGACAAGATTTGGGATCAATATTAATCAAGCTGCTTTCAATGATGACTGGAAAGGAGGAGGAGTTGGTTTCTACCGCAGTTGGATTAATTGCAAATCATAAATCGGATTATACCAGAGATAATTTCAACTTTGTTACTGAAGTGGATTTGAGATATGGTAAGATTAAAAATAAAAGTCAAATTGCGAAGAAAAATAATGACCGTATCTTTTGGGACAATAAGCTGTCTTATAAATTGTCTCCTAAATGGGCCCTGTATACCTCTTTAACATTTGAATCGCAATTTGATGATGGATTTAAGTATACGACAAAGGATGGAAAAGATACGATCGATTATATAGAGAACGCTTTTATGGCGCCAGCTTATATAACCGAATCGCTGGGTTTTGAGTATAAGCCAAGTAATTCTTATTCTATTCGTTTTGGTACGGGTACGGCCAGACAGACTCTTATTTTAGATAATCGTATCAAACCCTTAACTGTTGAAGAATACAGTCAAAGATACCCTGATCGTGATCCAATTGAAAATGATCAAGAACGCTTTGGAGTTGAAGGAGGAAAGATGTTCAAAAATGACCTCGCTTTTCAGATAACTGGAAATATGGATAAAAATTTCACGGATAAATTGAACGTAAAAGCACGTTATAATTTATTTGCAAATTATAAGAAATTGAATGATCCATCTCATCGTCTGGATGTAACGGTTACGGCTAAGGTATCAAGAGCTATTAATGTGAACTTGAATGGAGTTTTGATATACGATTCGGATATTATCTCAAGAGTTCAATTAAGTGAAACATTAGCGTTGGGATTAGTTTTTAACCTCCCTCGATAATGCTTTTTAAAAATAAAATTGCCTTTCTGACCATATTTTGTTTTGCTGTAGCCGTTATCGGTTGCAAGAGCAAGTCAAGTATGGCCAAGAAGGTACTTGTGGCTCCAATTGTATCCGTTAAATTAGATACGGTTATCAAGACGGTAGTCGTACATGATACGATTCCTAAACTGAGTTTAGGTGAACACAAAGTATGGACATTGGAAAAGGCTGGTCTTCATAATGATGTGCGCCAAGAAACAGCCATTCATTATGATATTCGTAAACCCAACTATGTCATTATTCATCATACGGCCCAAAATAGTCTTAATCAAACAATAAGAACATTTCAGGTTGAGCATACAAAAGTAAGCGCTCATTATGTTATTAGTCGCGATGGTGTAATTGTTCAGATGCTGAATGATTATGTGAGAGGATGGCATGCGGGTCTTTCTAAATGGGGCAGTATCACTGATATGAATTCGATTTCTATCGGAATCGAATTAGATAATAATGGGAAAGAAGCTTTTCCCGATGCCCAAATTGAAGCATTGATACAAGTTTTAGATACTTTGAAATCAAATTATGGTATTCCCTCTTCTAATTTCATTGGCCATGCTGATATTGCTCCAGCCAGAAAAAATGATCCAAGCGTTTATTTTCCTTGGAAAAGATTGGCAGATAGGGGTTTTGGGTTGTGGTACAATCCGAGTGAACTGGTATCCGCTCCAGACAATTTCAATCCGATAGATGCTCTAAAAATTATTGGATACGATACGAGGAATTTGAAGGCTGCAATTGTAGCTTTTAAAAGGAAGTTTATCGTCAATGATGTAAGTCCCGAACTCAGCGTATACGACAAAAGTGTCCTATACAATTTATATCAAAAGTATTAAGCTATCCGATTGGGTAGCTTTTTTTACGGTCCATTGTTGCGGCTAAGTATGCCAAGAGCATCACCGAGAGACATCCAATCACATTCAACCATAAAAAGGCAATAACATCCATCTTCCAAATGGTAAAAACGATGACTTCAGATAGAATTGCGGCATAAAATACGGCTCTTCCTCCTACCCTTTTCATGTAAAAAGCAACAATAAAAATACCGAGTATAGTACCATAAAATAAAGAGCCCAATATATTGACCGCTTCGAGAAGATTGCCGAGCTTGCTGGCATATAGCGCCACAGCAATGGCGAATACTCCCCAAAACAAAGTAAATATACGGGACCAAAAGAGATCCTGATGTTCTGTAGATTGTTTATTGATAAATCTTTTGTAAATGTCAACAGTACTGGTGGACGCCAATGAATTGATTGCACTGGCTGTTGAACCCATGGAGGCAAGAAAGATGACTGCGATAAGCAAGCCAATTAAGCCCTTGGGGAAGGTGTTGGTGACAAAGGATAGGAATATATAGTTATTATCGTTGGTCTCTGCAGTAGGATTGTTTTTCTTGATTAAATCGACCACCTCAGTGCGAATATCATCAAAGTTTTCATTTGACTGTTGGAGTGCTGTTCTTGCTTCATCTATTGCAGACTGGTCATCCCGATCAATAGCTGTTGTCAAACGATCGATAGTAACCCTTTTTTCATTACTTATTGCAACTTGTTTTTCTTCTAGAGCACGATATGAGCTGCTGTATTCACTTTGTTTTAACTTATCTATCTCTACTTGGTTAAAGAATATTGGAGGCGTATGGTATTGATAATAGACAAAAACAAGCACTCCGATAAGCAAGATGCAGAACTGCATGGGTATTTTCAGCAGACCATTCATTAATAAGCCCATTCTACTTTCTTTTATCGATGAGCCTGTTAAGTAACGTCCTACCTGGCTTTGATCTGTTCCGAAATACGAAAGTTGTAAGAAAAAACCACCAATGATCCCTGTCCACACAGTATATTGATTATTCAGATCAAATGTAAAATCTATGGCATTAGTCTTACCCGATTTTCCGGCAATATGAAGCGCTTTAAATAGACCAATATCGCTTGGCAATAGTTTTACGACAAGTATACCAGCCACCAATAGCGCTCCAAATATGATGCTCATTTGAAGCATTTGTGTATGAGAAACCGCTTTTGTTCCACCATATGTCGTATACATCACGACAATACTTCCAATCAATATTGTTGTTAATGATAAATTAACGTGCAAAATGCTTGCGATAATAAGTGCAGGAGCAAAAATACTGATACCTGTTGAAATACCACGCTGAATCAGAAATAGCAAAGCAGTCAACCCTCGGGTTCGAATATCAAAGCGTTTTTCTAAGAATTCGTAAGCCGTAAATACGCGAAGTTTATGAAAGATAGGTACGAAAGTGATACAAAGCACAATCATGGCCAATGGGAGACCGAAGTAAAATTGGACAAAGCTCATTCCCGAACTATATGCAAGCCCAGGAGCAGAAAGAAAGGTGATGGCGCTCGCCTGAGTGGCCATCACCGAAAGTCCAACGTGGTACCAGGGCAAAGATTGGTTGCCAAGAAGATACCCATCAATATTTTTGATTCCTCGACTCTTGTACATGCCATACAGCACGATGGTCAAAAGTGTCAGAATGAGAACTATCCAATCAATCGTACTCATGAAAAATATTTCGTGAATAGATAGAGTAATAGTATGACCAGAAAAAGACTACAAGCAACAAGGCTATAATAGCGTTTCCATTTGGTCGATATAAACGTATTGCTCCTATCTGTCACTTGGTCTTTGAGCATAAAAGAAGTTATTGAAGAGAATGGCAATAACTAAACCAACTACAGCCCCACCTATAATACTTAAAAAAGTTTCGTTTGCAGTGAATGAAATTAAAGCTCCAAATATGACACCGATTAATACGATTAATCCTTTTGGACTTGGTGCACATGTGTTGTTTTCAACTTGATTTTCCATTGTATTGTATGTTTTATTTTGATTTTGATAACAAATTTACAAATAATCTGTAAGCTCCGGGAACTCCAGCAGGCAATTGTCTGAAAAATGACAATGATGTATAGACAAATCTACCACTTCCATAGTTAGTAATCAAGAGCGATCCCTTGTGTAGCGGTTCATCTTTGTCTTGTAACTGTATCGGTGTTTGGTAATGGCTATCGATATCTTCGGCAAAATATAAACCTCTTTCCTGTACCCAGTGATCAAAATCTGCTTTCACAATCTTATTAGGGTAATTGAAAACAGGGTTTTGTTCGTCAAAATGTACTTCTGCCAATTCATCCGTCACCCTACTATTCCCGATTCTGAAAGGATAGGGACCAAATTGATTCGACAGCAATTTATTGTTCACATTGTACTGCTCCAAGACCGTACCTCCATTTTTAACATATTCAAGAATCTTGGGGCTTATCTTTTGCATAGCTTTCAATACATTGAAAGCTCTTATTCCTACAATGATTGCGTCATATTGTGATAGATTTTGATGCAGGATTTGCGCTTCGGTCAATAAGTCTACCGATATCCCTATTGCCTTTAGCGATTCAGGGATAAGGTCTCCAGCTCCTACTAAGTAACCAATTTTTTTAATCGGTACATCCAATTGTAGGTTGCTTACTTTTATTGTTAAATCTGGAAACCAGGTAATGGTTGGAATATGCTCATAATGAATCTCACGGTTGATTTTGACCTTTTCATTAGTGCTACCAAAAATAAATGATAGAGTGTCTAATCGGGTCTCTTTTGACAGCGCTTGTATGGTGATTTCCTTACTTATTTGTGGTTTGCTTTCAGTAAATTTTAATTCTAGATCACCTGGTGAAATTTGCCAATTCCCATTGATAATGGGCTTGACAGTTTCCGTTCTATCTTTTGTATTGCTTTGATTTGTAAAAGTTAGCGTTATTTGTTGTGCTTTATTGTTTTGGCTTAGCACTACAGATTGATCTAAGGATGCGGTTATTGCGGGAGAAATGGCAATCGGATTATAGATTTCACCCCTAACAGGATCTGTATATTTATATTGTATCGGTTTGGTATAGCTAAAGGCCCTTCCATGTATAATTAAACCAAATGTTACCGATGGATAATCTGGATTTTCAGGTTCTCCAGTTTTGTTAAAATCAGAGAAGTGGAAACGACCGATGCTACTGGGCGCATTTAACCAATAGGGCTGCGTGGTAGACACCGCTGGAAAGGTACTTTGAAAACTCATCAAGGTATTACTTTCCAAGGACTGGCTGATGTTCTGTCCATTTATTGCTGTAAGTTGTATTGGAGTAGCATCTGTCCTGATAATAATCTCATTTGTTACTTTTATAGCGTCGCCATTGGAGTAATGCGGAGCATCTGCTATACTTTCGATTCTAATACCAGCACAAGCGAGTATTAAATCCTTGATCTCATTTGTTTTTTGTTCTTTCCAATATGGATTGTCAATTTTATCGACCAATTCCAAAACTTCGAACAGCTTAGGAATTGATTTATCGGGAGAGTCGACCCGATAATCCGCATTAATCTCTTTTATTTTTTGACTGATAGTTCTCCCATCCGTTATTCTTGACCAAGTTTGGTCTATATCTTCGAAAATATCTTTTTTAGCAGGTTTACCGGCTACAAATTCAAAATATTCTTGCGCTTTTCCAACTTGAGCAGCACTTCCAAATCCTTGACTTTTGTGCGAGGAGCGACTTTCTGCTGATATTTCGCCGTAAGATTTGCCAATCAAGGGGTTATATTGTCCAATTTCAATTTGCATCTGACTATCGTTTATAGTATTCTGGCTACTGAAATTATAGGTGTTCCATAGCAACCGAGTCGCTTGCCAAGGTTTTACAAGCTTGAGTTGTTCTGGAAATCTTGTTGGGTCTGCCGCTGCAAGAAATGCTTCCTTGGCTAGGATAGCCGAAGCTTGATGATGGCCATGTCCACCTCTTGAATCTGGCGGAAATCGCGTAATGATTACATCGGGACGGAATTTTCTAATGATCCAAACAGCTTCTCTCAAAACCTGGTCTTTATCCCAAAAATTAAATGTTTCTTCAGAAGTCTTAGAAAACCCAAAATCAAATGCTGAGGTAAAAAATTGCTCGCCCAGATCGATTTTTCGTGCAGCTAGAAGCTCTTGTGTTCGGATGAGGCCAAGTTCAATTCCCTGCTCTGTACCAATTAAGTTTTGTCCACCATCGCCCCTAGTGAGCGATAGATAACCCGTCCTGAGGTGTTTTTCTTGGGCTAGCCATGCGATTAATTTGGTGTTTTCATCATCTGGATGGGCCGCAAAATACAAGACCGAACCTAAGACTTCTAATTTTTCTAACTTGGATTTGATTAGCGCACTATTCCAACTTGTTGTTGCTTTTTGAGCATGGGCATGATGAAGAAATACCCAGCATATTAGTACGTTGGTAAATAGAATTGATTTTAGCATAGATTAAAGGTAATTAATTCTGTGATTAAATAAAAAACGGAAATTCCGTGGGGAGAATTTCCGTTTCTAACAATTAAAATATTTTCTTAAAATCTATCCTTTTAGTTTGTTTTTGGGGATAGCAAATTCTTTAAGTGGTAACCTTTATTACCGCTAAAGATAGTATAATCTTTATTGCAGTTTAGCATTAATTTAAAACAAGTTTTCCACAAAAATAGGCTTATAAACATTTTCACACTAAAAATGAGGGCCTTATTGCAGAAACTTAGATAGACTAAGTGCTAAAATAAAAATTATTTATCGATTGAACCTAGCACACGCTTCATAAACATGTTCATTGCGTCTTTCTTGCTATTTCCTTCTTTGACCAATTTATCGACCTCAACTGCACCATATAGATTAGAGATTAACTCACCTATTACATCAAGTTCTTCATCTTTTAAAGGCGCTTCAACTAAAGATTCTAATGTCTCAATAGTTTCTAATACATAGTCAACATCGTTTTGCTCGATAAATTCTGTGATATGTTTAATTACTGGAAGCTTCATTGAATAAGTCGATTAAGGCGTCAAATTTATTTGTTTGTACTTGATTTACTAATTTACCATTTTTGAAAGCCGCAAAAGTAGGTAAGTTATTTACGTTTGCTAATTTTCTAGACTCTGGAAATTTCTCGGCATCAGCGATTACGAAAGTTACATTTTCATTTTCTGTTGCCAATTTTTTGAATTTTGGTTTCATAATTTTACAGTTACCACACCAAGTAGCCGCATATTGAACCATTACTATATCATTGCTGTTTACAATTTCTTGTAAATTATCGTTTTCTAATTCTTGTACCATGATTATTATGTTTATGTATTGAGAAAGATGAATAAACAAAGGGGATAAGGACTATCCCCTTTGTTAAAGACTTGTGCAAGTCTTTAAGTATTGTTTTAGTTACCAGCTAAATAGCTAGCTACACCGTCACGAGTCGCATTCATTGCTTCTTTTCCTTCTTCCCAGTTAGCAGGACATACTTCACCGAAATTCTGAACGTGTGCATAAGCGTCGATTAAACGTAAGTATTCTTTTACATTACGACCTAATGGCATATCGTTTACAGATTCGTGGAATACGCGACCTGTTTCGTCGATTAAGTATGTAGCTCTGTAAGCAACTGCAGAACCTTCAACTAAAGTACCGTACTCTGGATGCTCTACTTCTTTAATGTCTAAAATACCTAATACAGAAGACAAGTTACGTGTAGTATCCGCTAAAATTGGGTAAGTTACACCTTCGATACCACCGTTATCTTTTGCAGTATTTAACCAAGCGAAGTGAACTTCGTTCGTGTCACATGATGCACCAATAACGATTGTGTTACGTTTTTCGAATTCTGGTAAAGCCTCTTGAAAAGCGTGTAATTCTGTTGGACAAACAAAAGTGAAATCTTTTGGATACCAAAACAATAATACTTTTTTACCTTCTTGAACTGCTTTTTCGAAAATGTTAATTTGCAAATTATCACCTAAATAATCGATCGCATCTACGGTGATGCTTGGAAAACTTTTACCTGTAAAACTCATAATATATCTTTCTTTTTTGTTGATACAAAGATACCTGAAAATTGGGTAAAAACGAATCGATTTTATCAATGAGGTATCGTTAAAATCTATTTTTACATTGCTGCAACAATAACTTTTATCGATATTTTTTTTGAAAAAATTATTTTGGATATATCAGACAAATTGATACCTTTGTAGCGTTCCATAAGGGAATTGAGATTCAATAAATTTTAAGCCCTTATATTTCACAAAATTATACTGGGGGGGTTCCAGAGCGGTCAAATGGGACGGACTGTAAATCCGTTACTTCGGTTTCGAAGGTTCGAATCCTTCTCCCCCCACAGTATTTTTTCTCTCCTTTTTTTATCAATATTTTATTTAAAATAAGTTTGGGATTGCGCGATATATTTAAAATATTTGCATAACCTTTTGGCCCCGTAGTTCAACGGATAGAATAGATGTTTCCTAAACATTAGATAGCAGTTCGATTCTGCTCGGGGCTACTTAATGAATAATCAGCTCTTGAAATTGTACATTTCAAGAGCTGATTTCGTTTTTCTGATAAATAATTTCGCCACTTATTGTCTAAATACTTTCAGTTTCGATGCCATAATAAACAACATAATGCCAAAGAAAGCAAATACGCCGTAAGAATAACGTAAACTAGTCAGTTCTGCAATATAGCCGATTAACGGTGGCCCCATTAAGAACCCGAGGAAGCTGATGCTCGATACCATAGCTAAGGCCACTCCTGAGGGAATTACTTTGTTTTGTCCGGCCATACTATATACCGTTGGAACATTGCAGGCTACACCTATACCTACCATCATAAAGGCAAGCGTACAAACATAGAAATATGGAAAAATAACGGAAATCATCATTCCTAAAAACATCAATATTCCACTAATTTGTAATGTACGTTTACGCCCGAGCCTAACGATAACCGCATCGCCAATAAATCTACCTAATGCCATCATCACCATAAATGAGGCGTAACCTACGATAATTAGATGCTCCGGAGCATGAACAATTTCCTTAAAGTATACACCACTCCAATCAAACATGGCTCCTTCTGTAGCCATACTAAAGAATCCAATGATGCCCAATTGTACCAAGCTGCTTTCTGGTTTCGAGAAAAATGAAGTTTTTTTTGCCTGTGTTGCAATACCAGGTATTAAATAACGCTGGTTTATAAGGGTATTGGCTAAGATGAGTACGAAGATAATCATAAAATGAGGAATGGTATCTACCGCTATATTCATAGTAAGCAAGCCAATAAGTGCTCCCGTAAAACCAGCAATGCTCCAAGCCCCGTGGAAGGAAGACATAATCGACTTTCTAAAAATTTTTTCAGCAGCTACACCCTGTGTATTGACCGCTATATTGCACATGTTTCCTATAACGCCAAAGAAAAACAGCACTGCTCCGAGTTCCCAAGCATTACGAGCAAATCCAACCAAGCATAAGATCATCGCATAGATGATGGCTACAATACGTAAAACCTTAGCGCTACCATAGGTGGTTACCAATTTTCCCGATAGGGCCATGGTCACCAATTGTCCTACAGGCAACATCAGTAGAATCGTTCCCAATTGACCTTCAGTGAGCGCTAAGCGTTCCTTAATAATTGGGATACGACTTGCCCAAGAGGCAAATGCTAGACCTTGGCAAAAGTAAAATAGTGATACTGCAATCCGGATGCGATTGCGATTTTTATATAGCTCTTCTTCAGAGTTTATTAAGGCTGCGTCCATTGTTGATGGTTATGAGTGAGCAAAGTTACATGGAAGAATTTAATTTTTCAGCGATTGGTTTGTACACAGTATTTTATTTAGTGTTTTGATTAGCTTTTGATAGTTACTGATTGATACAGAACAGTTAATTTATAAAACAGTTTTACGAAAAAACAACTATTTACTATAACAAACTATCGATTTTCCCGTTCAATAAAATGGGAATAGGATATTTTTTCCTTACATGCATAGTTAATTCAATCTATTATGGATACTTCGAATAAAGCTACTTTTACCTTTTCTAAGGATAAAAAATCAGTTGAAATAACCCGTCATTTTGACGCTCCTCTACCATTGGTATGGAAGGCGTGGACGGAGGCGGCTATTTTGGATAAGTGGTGGGCGCCAAAACCATGGAAATCAGAAACCCGAAAGATGCTGTTTGCTAATGAAGGCCAGCGACTCTACTGTATGTGCGGCCCTGCAGGAGAACGCAGTTGGGGTTTAATCACTTTTCATGACATAAAACCACAAGTAGGTTTTGCTATAACGGATGCGTTTTGTGATGAATCAGGAAGGGTTAATAATGATTTCCCATCTACGTATTGGGAAATCAGATTGGAAGAGAAAGAAGGTACAAATTTAGTAAATGTGTTGACTTCTAGTAAAGAAGAAGACATGAAGCAGCTGATTGATATGGGTTTTCAAGAAGGGTACGCTATGGCGTTAGACAATCTAGAAGAGTGGCTTCGAGGACAAAAGACATAATCCATTAGCACATAAGTAAAAATGTAATAAATATACAGGTTGCTTCGAGTTTTTGTGAATATATAACGGTGGTTTAGTCTTTTGTAAAAGAGATATTCTGCTTTTGTAATATTGCAAATACCTAGCAAATAATATCGTTTTTTAGGAGGTTCGTGATTAACTTTGTTATAGGGCAAAAATCAATTAGCCTCCTGAAAAGTATGATTAAAAAATTATTAATGGGTGCCTGTCTGGCCTTTAGTGGCGGTACGTTTGCTTATGGGCAGCAACAACCCACATTTCTATCACATCCCACACTAAGTCCAGATGGGAAAGTTCTTGTATTTAGTTTTGAAGGTGACCTTTGGAAAGTAGCAGTTGAGGGCGGAGTTGCCGTAAGATTAACGGGGATGGAGGGGAATGAGATAAATCCACGGATATCACCAGACGGTAAACAGCTGGCTTTTTCAGCGAATCAAAATGGCAATATGGATGTTTATATTATGCCATTAGCAGGCGGTGACATTAGACAATTGACCCATCATGAAGGATCTGATGAGATTGATAGCTGGAGTTGGGATAGTAAATCCGTTTACTTTACCTCTACTCGCTACAATCGGATGAGCAGTTATCAAGTAAGTGCAACTGGTGGTACCGCTAAACGCTTATTCCCACATTTTTTTAATTACATCAGTCAAGTTGTAGAGACACCATCCGGCGAGTTGTTATTCAACGATAGTTGGGAAGGCTATAGTTTCTGCCAATCGAAAGCGGTATAAAGGAGCATTCAATCCAGATATCAAATCATACAATCCCAAAACTAAAGCATTTAAACAATACACAGATTATAACGGAAAAGATTTTTGGCCTACTGTTGATCAAAATGGAACTATTTATTTTGTTTCTGATCAAGAGAACTCAGAATATAACCTGTATCAGATTCGAAATGACAAGCCGGTGGCCTTGACAAAATTCTCAGAGTCGATCAAAAGACCATATGTAGCTGCAGGTGGTAAAACAATAGCTTTTGAAAAAGGATACCAAATTTTCCTTTATGATGTTGCATCCAAAAAGGTGACGCAACCAACCATCGCCTTAAGTAGAAATCAGGTACTGAGTAAGAGTAAAGAATTTAATGTCAATAACAGCATTAGTTATTTTGATGTTGCTGCAGATGGTAAAAAGATGGCCTTTGTTTCCAGAGGGGAGCTCTTTGTTTCCGACAGCGAAGGGAAGTTTGTTCGCCAAATGCCTAGTCAAGGTCAGCGTGTTATGGAGGTGAAATGGCTGAAGGATAGTAAAACGTTACTCTATAGTCAAACTTATCAGGGCTATCTCAATTGGTACAGTCGGAGGGCGGATGGTGTTGGTGAAGTGAAGCAACTGACAGAGGATCTCCGTAATAACAGGGAGATTGCATTTGGCCCAGATTTGTCAAAAGCGGTTTATTTAAGTGGTCGAGATGAGGTGCGGGTATTGGATTTGGCGAGTCTAAAAAGTAAGACAGTTGTAAAAGATGAGCTTTGGGGCTTTCAAAATGCTACTCCATCCTTTTCTCCAGACGGAAAGTATATCCTATTTACGGCCATTCGCAATTTCGAACAAGATATTTTTGTTCATAATTTGAGCACAGATCAAACCATAAACTTGACCAATACCGGAGTGAGCGAAACCTCCCCTTCTTGGTCTCCAGATGGAAAATATATCTATTTCGCAAGTAACCGTACGAAACCAGCTTTCCCTACAGGAATGCAGAATTCGAGTATTTTCAGAATGGCATTGGAGAATTTTGACGAACCTTATCGAAGCAATAAATTCGACGAACTTTTTAGCCAACCTGTTAAGAAAGATTCTGTATCGGAAAAAAAGCTTGATGATAAAAACCGCGATAAGGGTAGAAGTGAAGAAAAGGTAAAAGACTCAACAGTAGAGAAGGATAAAAAGAAACTATTGATTACAATAGATATAAAGGGCTTACGTGACCGAATTGAGCAAGTAAGTCCAGCTTTTGGAACACAGTCGGACCCTATAACGATCCAAAAAGGAGAAAAGAACTATGTGTTCTTCTCGTCTAATCATGAAGGAAAGTACGGATTATACCGAACCATTTACGAACCTTTTGAGGTTACCAAAACGGAGAAAGTAATCGATGGAGGAATCGCTCAGTTTACGGAGGCTAACGGGAAATATTTTATACTGAATAAGGGTACGATTCAAAAATACAATCTCGAACAAAATAAATTGGACGGCGTAAGCATCAATTTCAGATTTAACCGTGATTTGGAGAACGAGTTTAAGCAAATGTTTTATGAAACTTGGGCTGGTTTAGAGGAGAATTATTATGATAGTACATTTCATGGCATCGACTGGGCTGCGATGAAAAAGAAATATGAACCCTATCTTACAGGAGTCAATGACCGCAACGATTTAAGGATTTTATTGAATGATATGTTGGGCGAATTGAATTCTTCTCACTTAGGTTTTACTTCAATGGGAGTTGAAGAGCGCAAACCATTTGGATATGTGACCAATGAAATCGGAGTGTTATTTCAGCAGGACAATCCTTTTCACATAGCTCGTGTAGTTGCTAATAGTCCAGCATCACGTAAGGAAATCGATCTGAAAGAAGGTGATGAAATCATCGCTATCAACGGTCAAAAAATAGATCCAAAAGTAGATCGTGATACTTATTTTACATGGCCATCCCTAGCTGAAGAAATACAATTAACAGTAAAGCGGTCGGGTAAGGAGATGCAGGTCAATATTCGTCCTTTGTCAAGTACAGCATTTAAGGATCTCATTTATGATGAATGGATGAAAAGCAATCGTGGGAAAGTAGATGAATGGAGTAAGAACCGTATTGCTTATTCGCATATGAAAAATATGTCTGGATCAGAGTTACAACGTTTTTTGATTGATATGGCCGAGCAGGAAAATAATAAAGATGGAATAATATTAGATCTTCGTTATAATACAGGAGGCAATGTTCATGATGAGGTGTTGCGCTTTCTTTCGCAGCGCCCTTATTTGAAATGGCAGTATCGCGGAGGTCAGATGGCACCACAAAGTAATTTTGCGCCTGCAGCAAAGCCGATAGTTCTCTTGATCAATGAACAGTCTTTAAGTGACGCAGAGATGACCGCAGCAGGATTCAAAGAGTTGAAACTAGGGAAAATCATCGGAAACGAAACCTACCGATGGATTATTTTCACTTCAGCAAAAGGATTGGTAGATGGTTCGAGCTATCGTTTACCTGCATGGGGTTGTTATACATTAGATGGTAAAGATTTGGAATATACAGGTGTAGCTCCTGATATCCTTGTTAAAAACACCATACAGGATAGAACTGAAGATAAAGACCCACAGTTGGAAAGAGCTGTACAGGAAATATTAAAGGATTTGAAATAACAAGACCCCTTCTAATAAAAATAGCAGACCCCACTGGGGTCTGCTATTTTTATTAGAAGGGTATACTATGTTCCCTTTTATTGTGTGTATCCTCTTATGCAAATGCATATAACAAGACAATTGAATTCTTAGACCATTACTCGCTTGGTTTCAAGAAGAATACGGTTAGACTTCGAGCCCCCTGTGCACCACGCACCAAATAAGCTCCGATATCTGCTGTGGCCGAAGGGCCCATCACAAAACAACCGTAGGTCGAAGCTTTAAAATCAATCTCTCGGTATGCTGTGTGCATATTTTCTGTAATTAAATCAGGATCTAGTAAAATAGCCAAATGTTGTGATAAAAATCCAAGGGAGTTCACCTGCAGCGAATTTTCAGTCAACCAGACCATACCCATTTCCGCCACGCCAAATTCCGCTCTGATGATACCAAGGTCTACATCGTCTAAATCTCGAGGGTGTGCGATAGCCGTGAGTTTTTTGTTCCCCTCCCATTCTAGTGTAGCAGAACAAGTAACCGCTGCATTTGGAAGGGTATCGCGCATGATTTGCTGTGCCTCAGCAATGCTGGAGACATCATAGGTATCCCCTCCCGCAAGCCCAAGATTTACGATAAATTGTTCTTTCAGATTTGTACCTTGCTTTTCAAAAGTCGGCAACTCTGGGTAATCCACCTTTTGATCAGGAAGATTTTGACGGATAGCCGCTAATAATTCGTCTAATGAACTCATTTTTTCAATCTATTTTTAATGTACCAATCACGGAAAGTTTCTTTTTTGATTTCTGGCAATTCGCGATGTATTCCCCAGGCATTTAGTTTTTTATTATATAATACCCAGTTCGGAGTGAGCTTCATACCGTAATAAGCTGCTTTTTCTGCCAATCTGAATAATTTTGGATTAGCAAATACTTTTTCTACTGCGCCAAAGGCATAGTGAAGTGCTTTTGAAGATTCATTGATTTTTACCATCCGTTGTCTCCATAATCCTATTTGCTCTGCAATATTAATGCGTACAGGACAGACTTCCGAACAAGAACCACACAACGACGAATGGAAAGGTAGTTCGCTGAATTTTGTTTCATCAAAGGTTGGGTCGATAATGATACCGATCGGACCTGAGTAAGTGGCTCCATATGCTAAACCACCACTGCGGCGGTATACAGGACAGGTATTCATACAAGCGCCACAGCGAATACATTTCAAAGATTTCCAAAAATCCGCCATTCCCAAGCGTCGACTTCTGCCATTATCTGTCAGTACAATATGCATTTCAGTACCCGGTTCTCTAGGGCCCATAAAGTGCGAGGTATATCGAGTCGCAGGAGTCCCCAGTGCACTACGAGATAGCAGGCGGATAAATAATCCTAAATCTCTTGATTTCGGAAGTATTTTTTCTATTCCGATACTGGCGATATGAAGTGGTGGTATGCTTGCCGTTAGATCTGCATTTCCTTCGTTGGTGCACACGACAAAAGCCCCTGTTTCCGCAATCGCAAAATTAGCTCCAGTAAGACCAGCATGCGCTTCTAAGAATTTGGGACGGGCATTATTCCGCATGGCTTCAGTCAATTGAAGAGGATCGTCTTCATTCGGATCAGTACCTATTGTTCGTGCAAAAAGTTCAGCGACATCTGCCGTTGTTTTATGGATGGCAGGCATCACGATGTGGCTAGGCATCTCCCCCGAAAGCTGTTGAATGCGCTCTCCAAGATCTGTTTCGATTAATTCGATGCCCCGCGCTTCAAGGAATGCCCCCATTTCACACTCTTCTTGCAGCATCGATTTGCTCTTAACTATTTTGGTCGCATTATGGCTTTTTAGGATATCATATACAATCTGGTTGTGTTCTACATCATCTTTTGCAAAATGAACGATTACGCCACGTTTTGTCGCTTCCGTTACAAATTGGGCTACATATTGATCTAGATGCGTGAGCGTATGCTCTTTTATCTGTGAGGCTAGATCGCGCATGTGTTCCCATTCTGGAATGCCCGAAGCCGCCAGGTCACGTTTCATACGTGCATTCCAAAGGTTTTTATCATGTGTCGGCTGGTGTATATCATCCATGTAGATGAAATCAGCCGCATTTTGGTCAACTCTAACTTTACTCATTTTAACGTTCTTTTAAAAGGGACCATTATTCAATACCTGCGCTATATGTACAAATTGTAGAGGAGCTTTTCCGCGTTTAGCGATGCCTTCTTGGTGCATGAGACAAGACATATCGGGCGAAACGATGCATTCTACTTGATGATTCATATAATCCGCAACCTTGTCTTGTCCCATCTTGACACTTACGGCCTCATCTGTGACACAGAATGTGCCACCAAAGCCACAGCATTCATCTGGACGGCTAATCTGTTTGATGGTCACCCCTTCTACCATGCTCAGCAACTGTTCCGTTTTATTGAAATAAGGTTCTTGCCATTCTGAGCGGGATTGTATATGTAGACCACGGATAGCACTACAACTATTATGGATGGCCACTGTGTGGTTGTATGTAGCCCAAGGGAATGATTTCACCTTTAAGACATCGGTTAGAAACTCGACCAGTTCATAGGTGCTTTTCCGCACATGTTGTACTTTGTCAGTTTGTGGAATGGCATCAAAGTGCATGCGCACATGCTTGACACAGCTTCCTGCTGGTCCTACGATGTAATCAAAGCTTTCAAAGTTGTCACAGAAAAGTTGTTCCGAAGAAGCAGCATTTTTTTGGTCACCCTCGTTACCCATGGGCTGTCCGCAGCACGTTTGATTTAAGGGTACGACGACCTCCACTCCTAGGCGTTCCAGAAGTTCTAGTGTAGCGACACCCACTTCCGGATAAATGGCGTCGATATAACAAGGGATAAATAATCCTACACGCATATTATTGATTTAGATTGATGCCCTAAGTTTACGAACAAATTTTGAAAATACCGTTCTTAACTATCATGTCCTGATAAATAAAATTACGAAAACTGTTGGGATTTTGAAGAATAGGTATTTGAAAGATGACATATGATCTTTGAATCTAATCGTCCAAATAAAAGCTGACTTCAGGGGTAAGAAAATTTAACAGTCGAAGTTGATGGAGGGTATCGGTGCAGATTAAAAAAAGTTCAAAAGAGCTGTTTTTTCATTCTTTGAAAAACAGCTCTTTTTTTTAGCTAATATTTTTAGTTCTTTATTTCTTGTGAGCTAAGAGCGCTTTTAGCACGGCGATGGTTTCGTTTTTTGCCTCGATGGTTTCTTTGAGCGCGAGTATCGTTTCTTGCTGTCCCGAGTTATCTGAAATTGTCGTCGTGGTTAATTGTGGAATTTCGTTTGCCGACAAATACAACTGATTACTAGCGCCTATTAGATAGTCCGTATTGATGGAATTGTATGATATTTTCATATCATGAATGTGTTGGATACTCACTTTTTTTCGCTCAGTTTTTAAATCATTGATTCCAGCTTTCGATTCGTTGATTAATTTACCGAGTTCTACATATGTTTTTAATTCGCCTTTTTTCTTTAAATCCTCAAACAGGAGAAAGAAACGTTCGTTGTATGTAATAGACATCTTGTTTGGATTGTTTTTACTATAATTACGTGATAGATGACAAACTCATACTATCGCTCTTTTGTATGTGTGCAAACATACATTTTTAAGTTTATAATAGTATGAAATATTATTACTTATTTTAACTTGTGAGTTCCAATTTAGGTTTTTGACTGTTTTTTATGTCAAAATTATCAGATTTACATATTTTTGAAGCTTCAAATATCGATGGAAACATCCCTTAAACAGCCTTCAAGTTAATTGAAACGTTCTGCTCTTTTATCGTCAGATGATAATGGAGTAGCGCTATTAGGAAGAAGATATGTGCTATTGTTTATAGTTTCTAAAGGCAAATATTTCGCTTGGGATGCGTCTAGCGCTGCTTTAAAAGCATTATTTTGAGATGGTATTTAATAAATAAGAAGGAGAATAAACACCCTCTTATTTATTAAATACACCCTTATTATAGGTGTAAAGCGACCGTAATTACCTCGTATATATAATCTAGATCTACATCGCTTATACAGTAAGGAGGAACGAGATAAATAATATTTCCCAACGGTCTCATTAGTATACCGCCACCCCTTTTAGCTGTGTATAGGGGGCCAATTAACGTTATGATCCTGTTTTAAGGCTTGTGCGTGATTCTTTCTTCACTTCTTTTATCATAGGCTTCAAGCCTAGCGTCTGGAACATCTTCATGTCCTCGGATACACTTGGATTGGGGGTGACCAATAGTGTCTCCTGTTCACCCGTAAAGATGGAATTGGCTCCGGCCATAAAGCACCATGCCTGTTCTGTTTCGTTCATTTCTATACGACCTGCGCTTAGTCTCACCATGGCTTTAGGCATCACAATACGGGCTGTTGCAATCATTCTGACCATATCCCAGATCTCGACTTTTGGATTATTTTCAAGTGGCGTTCCACTAACACGTGCAAGTGCGTTTACAGGAACAGATTCGGGATGCTTCGACATCGTAGCTAAGGTCAAAAGCATCGATATACGGTCCTTATGGGACTCTCCTAATCCAATAATACCGCCAGAACAAACGGTAATTCCAGCTTTTCGCACATGATTGATGGTGTTGATGCGGTTATCAAACGTACGGGTAGAAATAATCTCATCATAATACTGTTCTGAAGTATCTAGATTGTGGTTGTAAGCATATAAGCCAGCCTCTTGGAGCCTAATAGCTTGTTGTTCGCTCAGCATACCTAGTGTACAGCACACTTCCAGACCTAAGTCATTCACACCCTTTACCATATCTATGATGCGGTCAAAATCGCGGTTATCACGTACTTCTCTCCAGGCTGCCGCCATGCAAAATCGTGTAGAACCGTTATCTTTTGCTTTTTGAGCATGAGCCATAACAGTTTCGGTCGGTAATAGCGCTTGAACAGTGATATCGGTATGGTAGCGTGCAGCTTGCCCACAGTAGGAACAATCTTCGGGGCAGCCCCCAGTTTTGACTGATAACAACGTGCATACTTGAACCGCGTTAGGATCATGATATTCACGATGGATGGTAGCGGCTTGAAATACAAGTTCTAAGAGGGGACTATCATATATGTGTTGAATTTCTTCCTTCGTCCAATTGTTTCGAATTGCTGTCTTCATGTTTTACTATTAGAGTGTCATAATCAAATGCGTCTACCAGATACCCTAGTGGATATCATGGTATGGACACAAAGGTATTGTCCGCATATAAACTCATCATGAGCCAGTTTTAATATTGTATATAGTCCGGCTGCGTACTGCGAATATATTCTCACACTACCCTAAAGTCTAAATACATTTCCACTCTATTGATAATCAGTAGCGTAATTATTCGATAATAACATTGATTCCTGCCATTTTGGCTTTATATTTAATCTTTTCGATGAGACCATAATAGCTCCAGTTCCGAAGTAAGAACTCATCCTCTTTTGCCATTTCTTCTTTGTTGGATTGATTGACTAATAGGAGCGTGCCTGCTTGAGATTTGATGCAGATATCAATAAGTTTACGGCTGTAGAGGTGAAGCCTACTGTCAACATAATTTTTCTCCTTTTGATTGTAATGATCTAAGCTTTTGAGTTTTCTCTTCCTTCCCTTTCCTCCTTTGTTATAGGAAGATGCCTTTTGGAGGCGGTGCCGTGCTGCTTGTATCGCTATACGACGGTATAGAAATTCTTCTTTGGTACCGATCTGATAATTGTCTTTTTCGATCATTACAGAAATAGGGTGCTCCACGGATAGTGAGGCCTCGGCAATAATATGCTCCTGAAGCATATGTTCTTTTGTAGGGATTTCTAATGCTAAGAGTAAAAATATCTTCCCTTTCACAATTTTGACAGAGCTGGCACATACCTTGATTTGACCTACTAATGCACGCTGTAGCAGTACACGCTTATCAGAACGGTCTTTGCCAAGATAGGTGCGAAAAGGAATTTTGAATAAATCAAGTTTAAAATCGCGTCCATGCTCATCATTACTTAATTTAACAGCTTTTGAAGAGAATGGAATAGGCATATCTTTCTTATAATTGCGAAGAGACCTTGTGCCTTTCCAATATTCCAGACGGTCAGATTGAAAGTTTTTAATCAATGCTGTATTGACTTTGGATAGGATATCGGTTGGAATCAGGCCTTTGAAATAGCTGGAGAGCAAGCGATAAGTCGTATTCATACGAGAGGTGTTCAAGATGCCCTCTTTGTCGGTATCATTGTCCGCTAGTTTTACTTTAACATCTGTTTGGAGGTAGATAAGATCTTTTAGGTTTTCCTGTACATACTGATGGGTCAATACCAGATTTGCCCCTCGAAAAACAATGTCTTGCCATTCGAACAGCTTTTTAAAATACGCTATCCTTTTTTCCTTATCATCACAATCGATGAAAATTTGGATCTTACGCGTTAGTATAGTCGTATCATTAGCCATAATGCATTGTTTTAAGCGATTTGTTTAGACGGTTTTATCCTGCTATGCGCTTCGATAAAAAGTTTTCTTACAGTCGTAGAGTTTAACTTTAATTCTTGTGCTATCTGATCGAATGACAGTTGCAGCTCATAGCGCATGTGGAATATTTCGGATTGTTCAGGACTCAGTTTTCCTTCCAGTACAACTTTACGAGATCGCGTTAACCTGTCCATCTTATCGGCATTTTTAAAGATCGCCCTTAAGGTATTAATAGTTTTTTCTACTTGTAGACTCACCTCATAATCCGATATACCACCAAGATAATAAGCGATACGTTCATAGTTGAAGCTATATTGTAGGCAGAGTTTAATAAATAGTTGCTGCTCGATGTTTAAAAAAGGAATCAATTTGTTGAGTTTGTCCAACTTTTCCTTTTTTTCATCTTCCAGCTGGTCGAGGTAGATCAAATTCTCCTCTTCTTCCTCTTCCAGTTCATAGCCAGCAAGAAACTCTTGGTAATTATCTACGGCATCCAGTTGAAGGAGACTGCGGTGAAAGCGATTTCTACTTTTGCTAAAGAAAATGTGAATAGCTGACTTGACTTGCGTTTTTAGAAAAAGAAAGATATCATTATCTGAATAAACATTTTCGCGGAATAGCCATAGTCGAAGAAAAGCTTCCTGAGTGATAGATTTCGAGGCGCATGGATCTTGGGTAGCGCGTGTAGCGCGTAGGTAGAAATACGAGAAATAGCGCGTATAGAAAAAAGACAAACCCTTTTCTATTCCCTGATTGAGTAATATCACTTGATTTTTAATACTTTTCTTTACGTAAATGTTGTTCATATTTCGATTTATATAGCGTTGAAAATCAATAACACTTAGAACAGCTTCGGCATCAGGTGTTACAGAGAGCTTAAGCTGCCTAAGTGTGATCTGCTTTATGAATAAACGTATTGGTATTGAGCGTATTTAGCATTTACTTTTTGATGTTTTCAGGATATTTTTGATATAGAGTCCTTTTAATGTTGTGGTTATGCATGATGCAGTCAATTTTTTAACTCAAAATTCAATGTTGTATATGTCATCCAAGCTTTAGGAAATAAGCATGTTCTTTTAAGTGTACTTTGTAGCATTTGCTCAGTACCTATTCTTTTGGAGATAGCTTGTACTTGATCATTGTATATCCCTTTCAACATGTAGCTTTGTTATAAAACTTACGATAATATTTTAAGTCTTGGCAGGTATTTAGCGAGTGGCAAATGCCCTCACCCTACGGCTTTACAAGAAGCCTCGTCATTTATTTATATATTTAATAAGAGTGGAAAAATCTAACCCGCTAACTAGCTAACCTTTTAATAATAAATAGTGCATGATTGTATATACTGTAACTGGAGAGACATGAGCATATCTCGTTAACCCAGCTTATTGATTATACTTGGCCAATAAGCTCATAAGTTATAAATCTCGTTTATTGACTTTTCAAAGGTGTAAATTCCTTTTTGTTCAGTCGCAGATAAGTATTGCGGTAGCAGGAAGGGGCGTGTGCTGTTGCCCCTCCTATCTACCTTGCTCATCAACACCATGAGAAGTTCGCGATGTAGGAGCCAACTTTTGCGTAACACTTTCGAAAAAGGATACGTCTCATGCAGAACCAATTAGTCAAGTTAAGTTCTATGGATGACTTGCTGCAATTATGAACATCGTGTGCCATATAAAGATGGCCTTGAAAAGTATTTAATGAGTGGCTAGTGCCCTCACCCTGCGGCTCTACAAGAAGCCTCCCTGTTTGATATTATGTGCTAATATGTTACTCCTTTAATGTGATAGTCGCTACTGTAAAAAGGTTTATTATCCAGTAAGAACCTAGTTGTATATTACCCTTCATTTGCTCCTCATTTAGCAATTTTCATTATTACTTAGCATTGCCGTATATAAAAACGAAGCTAGAATAATTATAAGCAGCGAAAATTACTAGGTCAATGTAATATGTACGAAGTCCTTTGTTGTATATACTATTTCATATATAAAGGTGACAAATAATGGCCTATTATATGCCACACCATACAGAAGGTATTTAATGAGCAGCAGTTGCGCTCATCCTACGGCTCCACAAGAAGCCTCATTGTCCCATGTGGCGGGAGATTGCTAGACATGGGTGGATTATTTCCATTTTAGATGGAAGCGAAAATAGTGAAGGGTCTTTCGAATAAGCTCGTGTTAAATGCGTGTCCTAGTTTTTTGATCTATTGAACTACAATTTGTACGCGTTCAATTTCAGTTAAAGATGATGGCTGTTTATGGCTAAGAATAAACATAAACATAATTGTGTATCGCTTTAAAATTAGGCGTCTTAAACAAGACCAATATGAGTAGACCCTAATTATGTGTTTGCCGATATACTTTTGACATACATATAACACGGTATTACAGATGATCTTTTTATG
Organism: Sphingobacterium sp. SG20118; assembly: GCF_044740685.1. Classification (NCBI taxonomy): domain Bacteria; kingdom Pseudomonadati; phylum Bacteroidota; class Sphingobacteriia; order Sphingobacteriales; family Sphingobacteriaceae; genus Sphingobacterium; species Sphingobacterium sp. SG20118. Next base: position 4,786,538 of record NZ_CP172826.1, on the reverse strand, counting down.
AATAAATATTCCAATTTAGGTCCACTAATGTATGCGTATGCAAATACTAAAGCGAAGTAAAAAGGGATGACGAGAAAATTTAAAGTATTTAGTGAGTGGTATGCCCCTCACCTTACGGCTTCACAAGAAGCCTCGATTTTTATCAATACCAATATGTCAAAGAGCAAATTATTGAGGATGTTATGCTAATGGACCTACATAAATGATCTCAAATAATGCTTAGCAATACAGTCCAGTAATTTTAATTCTCGTGAATCCTCGGCTCTGACGGAATACTCCGGCGGATTATAATTGGTTAATTTAGCCGTAGGATAAAATGGTTCTCAAACTAATTGTTATTTATCATAATTTTTTAATCTATGCATATTCTTGTCCAAGTTGGTTGTTTCAGTAGCTATAGCTCCAATCATGGAGCTATAGACTGATTGCTTAATTCTGGTTTGATCCCTGAAGGACCAGAATGATTAGCCTTGGTCATACAAATATAATAGTTGGAAATCATTCATGCAAATATATTTACACTTTTATTTGTGATTATTTTGCGCAAATAATTATTTTATTTGTTTCGTGTCAAGAATAAATGAAAAGATTATAGTAAAATTAGGCCTAGAGTTGCGTTTGAGTAGGGAAAGCCTCTTGTATTCCCAAAAGGATGTAGCGTATATGACTGGACTTACTATTAATACCATTGCGCGTATTGAAAAGGGAAAAGGTACGACTTTGCATAACTTTTTGTTAATATGCCGTGCGCTGAATTTGCAACCGAGAACATTATTTGAATACGATATCGACCTTACGCCTCTGAATACGCTTAATCCGGATTCGAAACATCGAATCGAAGTCACACAAAGGTTAGATAAACTGGTGAATAACTCTACTTTTTTTGATACGCCAAGACGGGTTTCGGATGTAATTACGGAACTAAAATCAGATCAAAACGATAGTAATAAGTTCTCTGTTTACCTCACAGGATACTGCCAAGAGGACGTATTGGAGTACGAAAAAGTCGGTAATTATAAACGGTATAAGAAGAAAAGTAAATAAGTCTAGAAAAAGCGTAATTTCTCTTCCTCCAAATCAATTTTATAGAGATGCTTTCGAATGATATCTTCATCAAAATTTTGATCTTCCTTGTTTTTTGCAAGTAACCATTGTCGTTGTTCGTTGAGCAATTCCAGATAAATAAATTTGATATCATTAGGGATTTCTAAGTCTGCATCTGAGGCCATATTTTCATCCCATTTTACGGCAATTTGTTGTAGGACTTTATTCTGTTGGAATTGGGTGATATAATGCTCATTGAGGTGTTGTATCGTGTGTTTTGCCAATCCTGTTCGAATATGCTGGTTGGCCTCTTCGTCTGGTAGATAAGTTATAAAACTCTTGATTTTCATCTTTTTGATTAAGTAAGGCAAGGTCAGTCCCTGTAAAAGTAGTGTCGTTAATATGACGATAAAGGTGATAAAAAGAATCAAATTGCGCTGCGGAAAAGGATGTCCATTAATAGAAACAGGTATCAGTAAAGCTGCAGCCAAAGACACCACGCCACGCATGCCCGACCAGCCCATGATAAGTGGGGTTTTATAACCTGGATTTTCATATTGCGCAACTTGAATAAAGTTTCGCATGACAAGAGTAACAAGAATGGCGCCATAGGCTGCTAAAATGCGGACTAGGATAAGTACAGCTGTCACCAGTAAACCATAACCAATAGCGACCGAAATACTGACGCCTTCAAGACCTGATGTAATCTCGGGTAAGTCTAGACCTATCAATAGAAAGACAAGACCATTGAGTAAAAATACGAGGCTCTGCCAAACATTGATGCCCCGTAATCGGGAGGAGCTGCTTAAAAATGAATGACGCTTGTTAGAGAGCAGTAGTCCACCGCTGACAACTGCCAATACGCCAGAGCTGTGGACCTCCTCTGCAGCGATATACATCATGAACGGTGCTACCAGCGTTAGGATAATATCCATATTCGTATCTGTTGGAAGGTATTTATGAGCTTTCATAAAGATGTAGCCCACCAATAAGCCAATACCAACACCGCCTATGAGCATCCAGCCGAAGCTTGTAGCAGCATCGTACCAGATAAACTGACCCGTACCTACAGCGAGTAAGGCAAATTGAACAATAATAAGAGAGGAAGCATCATTTAACAAGCTCTCTCCTTCTAATATGGAAGACATGCTCTTGGGTACTTTCACAAATTTTAAGATGGCATTTGCACTTACGGCATCAGGAGGAGAAACAATTCCACCTAATAAAAATCCTAAAGCAAGAGAAAATCCAGGAATAAAATAATTGGCAAAAAAAGCCACAGATAACGCAGTTAGAAAGACTACGACAAAAGCGAAACTACTAATGATGCGTCTCCATCGCCATAACTCCTTCCATGAAATAGACCAAGCGGCCTCGTAAAGTAAGGGTGGCAGGAAGATATAGAAAATGATTTCAGGGTCTATATGCAGGACGGGTAATTCGGGGATGAAACTCATCAATAAACCAGCGATAACAAGGACAACCGGATAGGCAACCTTGATCTTGTTTGCCAACATAATCAATAAGACAATGGCAATAACTAAACTGAGATAAAATGGTAAATTTTCTATCATATTGTTGTTACGATGATTTTTATTAAACAATAGGTATTGATTTTGGTTTGCTGGTGTTTTAAGTGATGAAAATTTTCTTCGTAGTCGATAATTCAGCTTGGGCTGCTGCTGTTTAGGTCTTAATCTAGGGTGCTATCTTGCTGTTTTTTGTAAACCGAAGACGTAAGTGTTTGATGTATAAGTGGCTGTGTAACCTTAAAAAAACAGCTTTAAACCGATATTTCTTAACTAATTTTACCCCACATTTTAACACACGACACTATCTCAAATAACTATGCTCAAAAAAATTATTCGCGTTTTCTTTAATCGCTTATCTGCTGTTATCTACGTTTTATTATTTTTATTTTTTGCTTTTAACGCCTGTCGAAAAAATCCATTTATCACGGATGAGGCCGCTGTGCAATTTACCGCTACCATTGTTGCACATGTTGATGACCGAGCCTCAGGTACGACTTGGGAAGAAGCTGATAAAATTGGCGTGTTTATGTTCGAGTCTGGAAAGAAGCTTCAGTCGAATACCATAGTCAACCAAGTATATAATCAGGTGTTCACCTTCTATGGAGATCGCTTTAAAAGTAAGGCCAATACCTATCTACCTGCACAAGCGGTGGATTTTATAGCTTATTATCCCCATGGCACTATCACAGATGACCAATATGCTGTTGATGTGACCGATCAATCCAATCCTGCTGCATTGGACCTGATGTATGCCAACAACGCGAAGACTGTGGTTATGGGAGAGACGAATATTCCGTTAAGTTTTGAGCGTCAATTGAGTCATGTTTACATTAAATTAATGTTTACAAATGGAGAAAAGTCACAGTACGATGAGTTGGAGGTGATGATGCCAAATGTGTATACACAAGGTGGATTTGATTTGGCGAAGGGTAAATTGACAGTAAACAGTACGAGTAAAAAAGCAATCAAAGGAAATGTAACGGATAATAATGATGGTACGGTGACGATAGGCTTTACCTTATTGCCTGGTGAAAAGCTGAGTGATAAAAAAATCCAGTTTTTGACACAACATGGTGATCGTTTCACGTGGAAGTTACCTAAAGTACCTGTCTTAGGAAAAGGTAAACGTTACTTTTACGAAGCTCATATCGATAATGGTTCAGCCGATGATGGTATTGTGTTGTCGCAGCCCTTTCTGGAGATTCCAAAAATGGAATCATTGAATAAGGGCGAGGTTTTCATCCAACATTTTTTACCTGATGATCAAAAACGTCGTAATTATGCGATGCTCTATGATAAAACTAAAAAAATGGCCTATTGGGTAGCATATCCGATGCATAAAAGTTATTTGGGAAATGCGAAGCGTACCGATAGCTGGCAATATGATCCCGAAATTTCCTCAGCTTTTCAACCGAGTTTATTTAAAGGCTTTGGTTTCTTCAGCGGGTTATGATAGAGGGCATCAATTGCCGAGCGCAGATCGTAATTTCAGTACGGCGCAAAATAAAACCACGTTTTACTTTTCTAATATTACGGCACAGGTCTCTCGGTTAAATCAAGGAATATGGGCAAACTTGGAGACCAAGGTGAGAACTTGGACAGCACAATGCGATACTATGTATGTGGTTACTGGAGCTATGCCCACTACGTCGACCAATCCAGCAATTGATTACATACTGGATAATAATAAGGCCGATATAGCGAAACCTAAATATTACTTTAAGGCATTAGCAATGAAGAAAGGAAGTAACTATTATACCATTGCTTATAAGATGGATAATGAAGTGCCGAGTTCAACCAAATTTGAAGCCTATCAAATGACAGTAAATGAATTGGAGCAAATTACTGGTTTTACCTTCTTCCCTGACTTGAAAGCTACACAGAAAGAAAGTATCGATGCTAAAATCTGGAAATAATAAACCACAAGGGTACTGCTCGTGATATGGAGCTTACCCATGTTCATTCGAATGATTCTCCGATATTGATTCATCTTGTGTAGAGTTTTTTAGGCAAGTGTGGAATGGGGTTATTGACATATTAGGTCAGTAACCCCGTTCTTTTTTACATGCTCAACCAAACGTTTTTAGACATTAATTGTTTTGGAGATAATGATTAATGGTTATAGTTCGTATTTTAGCTAGATGAATATAAAAGGATTTACTTTCATTTTTATAGGGTTGTTGTCTTGCCTGAATTTAGTAGCGCAAAACAATCCTTTACCCGCACATAATAATTGGATATTTGGTCCATCGATAGGATACCAATATCAAAGCGGCAGTTTCCTGAAAGCTTCTGCTTGGGGCTTATTTGCACCGAATGAATCGCAGTATATGAAAATCGATGCTGGAGCTAACTTCACCTGGATGCAAGGAAAGACAACAGTTATTCCTGAGGTCGGATTTACATATTACGTCAATGACTTTATTCTACTTCCTTTTGTGAAAGCTGAATTGACACCCTATACCGTAACGCCAAAGGTTGGCCTTAGTATTTTCTCCCTTATTGATTTTGGCGTAGGTTATGGATTTGATATCAATACCAAGAATAATTTTAAGCAGATCAAGGGTGTTAATCTTTCTTTAGGTGTCAATATTCCATTAAACTATCATCTATATTAGTTTTTAATATGAAGAGTTTTATAGTTAATACACTGTTTTTGATTTCATTTATCAGTATCTCTAATTCAACAAAAGCACAGGAAATTTTGTATGGCCCTACGGTAAGCTATCAATACCAAAAAGGAAGTAGCATAAAAACAGGTGGATATCTTGCAGTTGCTATTTTAGGCGAAAATATTTTGAAAACAGATGTTACCGCAAATTTCACATGGACACAGAAAAAATTTGCCGTCATTCCGGAATTGGCACTCTCATTTTATCCCGAATCATGGGTAATAGCGCCATTTGTGAGAACCGAAATTACCCCCTATACGTTTACTCCTAAAGTGGGTGTTACCTTGGTGACACTGGTAGACCTCGACTTTGGATATGGCTTTTCAATTGCTGATAAACAAGATTACCTGCCATTAAAGGGCTTTTCAGCTTCTCTACGATTTAATATTCCGCTCAACTATAAACTCAACCTTTAATGAAAATCTCTGCTCTTGAGTTGCAGTAAGAGCAATATGTTTTTAATAGCAAATAGTAATAACCGTTTAATTTTATGGTGAGATTTAAATAATGAAAGACTTTACGAACCTGCACCAACCAACTGGTCGGGTGATTACTGAAAGCGGCCAAGACTACCTTTTCTTTGGTGGTACAGCCTACCTAGGGCTGTTGGTCAATGATGACTATATCGATTTATATAAACAGGGATTGTCGATATATGGACTGAATAATGGAACTTCTCGAAATAACAATATTCAGCTAGGTATTTTTAATCAAGCAGAAGAAGTGGCGGCTATGCGATTTGGTTTTGAGGATGCGGTGATGTTGTCTAGCGGCTATCTTGCTACACAATTAGCGGTGAAATCTCTTTTTTCTTTTGGAGAACTTCTATATGCTCCTCATACACATCCTGCTTTGTGGTATGGTACCAACCCGAATGTAAGCGGAGAAATGCATGTATGGATGGAAAACATCGTTAAAAAAATCAATCACTCAGATGAAGACACATTCGTTATCGTGAGCAATGCGTTGGATAATATGGGGCCTGCGTATTATGATTTTAGCCCCTTACTGCAGATTGATCCAAGGAAAAAGGTGATTTTGTTAATCGATGATTCACATGGGATCGGTGTGGTTCGTCAGAATAATGTTTCTATTGATTTGTCCATATTTGACCGATCTACCATTGAGGTTGTCGTCGTGGCATCCTTGGCCAAAGGTTTGGGAACGGATGCAGGTATAATTTTGTCTTCAACAAAACGGATCGCGCAATTTCGAAAATCACCATTTTACACGGGTGCCTCCCCTGCTTCTCCGGCGTCTTTATATGCGTTTATTCATTCACAAGAAATTTATTTAGCCGCGTTCGAAAAGCTTCAGAAAAATATTCAACTTTTCACAAGTTTGGGGGGTAAGAGCTTGAATCATATCCATCATTTTCCAGTATTTAGTTCTGAAGAACCAGAATTGTACCAGAAATTGGTGCAAAGTGGCTTTCTAATTTCAAGTTTTCCCTATCCATTGGAAACCGACCCACTTTTGAATAGAATTGTCGTAACAAGCCTGCACGTTGATGACGATTTAAAAAAAATAGCAGGTATAATAAGTGCCGAAATAGTTAAGTCATAGTCTTATCATTTGTTTCACGTGGAATGATAAAAATGAAATTAAAGGTTTGATATTCAGTAATAAAGTGTATTTTTGTGCTTCTTTGAAAAATGGATTTAGCCCTATATTTCGGCTAAGCGGTTGTAAATGATCTCCTTTGGAATAAATTTAAAATAAAAAAAATGGTAAAATTATTTCCAAACGTCATTTTAAAGAGATACTTTTGCAACCCCAAAGTATATTTGGTTAAAGGTTGAGAAATAAATAATTACAGTAAAATTGATATGACTAAAGCAGAAATTATTGCAGAAATCTCTAACAAAACTGGCTTAGAGAAGGTAGATGTTCAAGAGACCGTAGAGGCGTTCTTCAAAGTTGTTAAAAACGCAATGGTGGGTGGAGAAAATGTATACGTGAGAGGTTTTGGTAGCTTTGTTGTTAAAAAAAGAGCTGAAAAAACTGCTAGAAACATTTCTAAAAACACAGCGATTATCATTCCTGAACATTTCGTTCCAAGCTTCAAACCAGCAAAAGTATTTGTTGAGAAAGTAAAAAACGGCAATAAGTAATCTTAAAAACAGATTAAAATGGCAAAAACCAAACAAATTATAGTAGTAGGCGTGGCTGTAGCATTAGTTGCAGTTTTATTGGCACAACCTATTAAGGGTTTGGTGAACGACAAGGAAGAAACGAGTGAAACAGAGCAATCTTCTTCTGAAATTAATTTGGAAAACGTATCGTTAATGACAAAACAGGGATTAGATGCAAATTTAATCAAAGATATTTCCGATATTGAGACCCAAATTACAAAGTCATCTGGAGAAGAAAAGATTTCTTTACTTCAAAAGTTGGCGGGTAAGTGGGATGATTTAGCAAAACCTATTCCTCAAGGATTCATTTATGAAGAAATGGCTAAAATTTCTCCAAAATATGAGTACTGGTTGAAAGCAGGAGAGTTTTATCGTACTGCCTACACAAACTTACAAGACTCTACTTTAGCAAACGTTTTAACTCAAAATGCAATTCGTTCTTACGAAGCAGCTTTGAAATTAAATGCTGCTAGTTTAGAAGCGAAAACAGGATTAGGAGCTGCAATGGTATCGGGTACAAATAACCCAATGGCAGGGATTGCTTTACTTCGTGAAGTGGTTTCAAGCAGATCCAAAAAATGTAGAAGCAAACAAAACTTTGGGATTGTTTTCGTTACAATCTCGCCAGTTTGATAAAGCGATTGAACGTTTCAAAACAGTTATTGAATTGAAACCAGATGCGGAATCTTACTTTTATTTAGCCACAGGCTATGAAAATATCGGGATGAAAAGTGACGCGGTTGCTGCTTTCAAACAAAGTAAGCAATTGGCTGCTGACCCTTCCCTTTCACAATTTATCGATCGCAAGATCGAAGAATTGAGTAAGTAATTAATTTAGTTTATAATCATTTAAAAAAAATTAGCTATGCCAAGCGGAAAAAAAAGAAAAAGACACAAAATGGCTACTCACAAACGTAAAAAACGTTTAAGAAAAAATAGACACAAGAAAAAATAGTCTTTCTTGTATAAGGCTCCAGTAGATTATTGCTGTATGAAAATGACACAATAATTGTATTGAAGTTTGATAATCTACACGTAATTTATTGCGTGTAGATTGTTTTTTTTTATAAAAAACGTTCTTTAAGTGTTTAATCAGATACATTAGGATTAGCAGCGTATGTTAATTTGTATCGTAAATATGTAGCTGTTGGTAAAGGAATTAATTATCGATTCTACTCCTGAAAAAGGAGTTACTATTGCTTTGCTACAAGATAAGCAGCTTGTTGAACTAAATAGGGAAACGGTTAACAATAATTTTTCAGTTGGAGATATCTATCTTGGACGGATAAAAAAAATAATGCCGGGATTAAATGCAGCATTCGTAGACGTTGGATACGAAAAAGATGCTTTTCTCCACTATTTGGACTTAGGTCCTCAGGTTCAATCTTTGCTTAAACTTACTCGAATAGTAAAGAATGGCAGTTATCAAGAGAAACTGCTCAATAGTTTAAAACTTGAAAAAGACATCGATAAGGCCGGTAAGATATCTGATATCTTAAGCAAAAACATGCTTTTACCAGTTCAAATCGCAAAAGAACCAATATCAACAAAAGGACCTCGTTTGAGCTCCGATCTATCTATTGCAGGTAGATTTGTCGTACTGGTACCTTTTTCAAGTGCGGTTTCCATATCCAAACGAATCAAAGGAAGTAATGAACGTACCCGCCTTAAGAAGATTGTCGAAGGGATAAAACCTCCTAATTTTGGAGTGATTATTCGTACGGTTTCGGAAGGAAAGGGCGTAGACGAACTGCAAAAAGATTTATTGGATCTAATCTCTAAGTGGGAACTATTTACCAAGCGACTGCGGACAGCGGAACCTCCTCAAAAAGTATTAGGTGAAATGGATAGAGCTTCTACCATTCTACGTGATTTATTAACCGATGAATTTACACATATTCATGTAAATGACCCGGTTATATATGAAGAGACAAAATCCTATGTCCAAGACATCTCTCCTGATTTAGAAAAAATTGTAAAACTTTATAAACATAAAGAACCAATTTTTGACCACTTTGGGGTTGAGAAACAAATCAAAGCTGCTTTTGGAAAAACTGTTACATTGCAAGGTGGTGCCTATCTCGTAATCGAGCACACTGAGGCACTTCACGTTGTCGATGTAAATAGTGGTAATCGTTCTGCTAATAAAGAGAACCAAGAGGATAATGCACTCCTGGTTAATATGGAAGCAGCAAAAGAAATTGCGCGTCAATTGCGCTTAAGAGATATGGGAGGTATAGTTGTGGTCGATTTTATCGATATGCATAAACCAACCCATCGAAAAGAGCTATACAACTTTTTGAAAGAATGTATGGCGACGGATCGCGCGAGACACACAATATTGCCGCCAAGTAAATTTGGATTAGTGCAGATTACGCGTCAACGTGTTAGGCCAGAAATGAATATCGTTACAAATGAGAAATGTCCCGCTTGTGATGGTACTGGTGAAATCCGGTCGAGTATTGTCCTAATGGATGATATAGAAAATAATTTAAGTTTTATTCTTCAAGAACAAAATGAAAAAGGAATATCACTATGTGTGCATCCTTATATTGCCGCTTTCATTAAGTCAGGCTTTATTTCTAAAAGAATAAAATGGTTTTTGAAGTTTCAAAAATGGATTAAGGTTGTTCCAGTTACTTCATATTATTTAACTGAATTTCATTTCTTTAATACTAAAGACGAGGAAATTAAGTTATAATCGAAAGAAATTAAAAAGGGTTGATCCATACGGTCAACCCTTTTTCTGTTTATAAGAGTGTCGACTCTAGTCAATCCAATTAATCTTTATTCCGTCTTTTTCCATTTTGCGAAAATAGGTCATCTGTCTTTTTGCATAGCGATGTATTTCAGTTTCTAGTTTTTTGTGAAAATCATCATATGTCAATTCACCTAAAAGATATTTGGAAACATATTTATATTCTAAACCATAGTATTGAAGTTCAGCATGGCTTATCCCTTTTTTGATAAGTGTTTGTACTTCTTGTATAAGACCGTCCTGTAATCGTTGGTCTAATCGATTTGATATTTTTTGTCTTCTTAGTGATACCTCTGGATTTAAACCGATTACAATGGAGTCAAGATTTTCGTTGGTGCTCAATGGGATGGTATTTGTTTTGAGCCATTCTAAGATTTCTATCCCACGGATGATTCTTTTCTTTGTCGATAGATCAATAAAAAAATCATGAGGCTTATCATATTGGGATAGACGGTCTAGGAGTTGGTCCATTTCGAAACCGTAAAGCCCCTCTTTAAAACCAGGTAGACTTGGAATCTGAGCGTATTTATTCCCTTGAATAACGCTTTGAATGTATAGGCCAGTGCCACCACACAATATGATTCGTTTTTTCTGAAGCAATAGGGATTGATAGATCTGTTGAAAGTCTGCTATGAACTGACCTAAATGATATTTTTCACCTGGTTCGCAAATATTGATAAGATGGTATGGAACATCGCCGTATTCGCATAGATCTTTGCCTGTGCCGATGTTCATATCTCGATATACCTGACGGGAGTCAGCACTAATGATCTCGGCTTTTATTTCTTTTGCTATTTTGACTGCTAATGCTGTTTTCCCAGAGGCAGTTGGCCCTAGAATAACAATAACTTTCTCCTTTGGCAGTTCTGAGAATGCCAAAGGAGAAAGGAATAGTTGTTGTTTATTTATCACACAACAAATTTAGTCCATTTTTCAGAACCATTATTGTTATTTACAACATTTTCTATAAAAGCCATGCCCCTTACCCCTTCGTGTACCTGAGGGAAATCTTGCATTTCTGCTGTTGGTGTTCTACCTTCCAATTTTGCAGATACTGTTTGTGCAAAATTGCGGTATATATTACCGAATGATTCTAGTAATCCTTCAGGATGTCCCGCAGGAATACGTGTATTATGCGTAGCGAATGAACTTAATTGATTTGGATCACTGTATGCATTTCCAGTACGTAATGTCTGACGTGGTTCTCCCAACATTTTGACAATTAGATTGTTAGGGTCTTCGTTAGCCCATTCGAATCCACCATGCTCACCATAGATTCGGATTCGCAATGCATTTTCTTCACCTGCAGCTATTTGTGAAGCCCAAAGCATTCCTTTTGCACCTTCTTCAAAGCGTAATAAAACAGAAACCATCGTCGTCTAGGTATCTTCCTTCTACAAATGAGGTTAAGTCTGCATTTACTTCAGTGATTTTAAGACCAGAGATATACTCGGCAAGGTGAGCCGCATGAACACCAATATCACCCATTGCTAATGACTTACCAGATTTAGTTGGGTCGGCACGCCATGCTGCACCTGCGTTTCCTTCGCGCTCTGTTAATTTACTCAACCATCCCTGAGGGTATTCCACAACAATTTTGCGGATTTTTCCGAAATGACCAGCCTTCACCATTGCTTTTGCCTGTTTTACCATGGGATAACCCGAGTATGTGTGCGTTAGGCATAGTGTTTTATTTGTACTTTTAACTATTTCTTCCAATGATTTAGCTTCCTCTAATGTTAAGGTCATTGGTTTTTCAATGACAACATTAAATCCATTTTCTAACGCCATCTTCGCGGGAGGATAATGCATGAAATTGGGTGTAACAATCGTTAGAAAATCCATGCGCTCATCTTCAGGAAGTTGACTTTCCTTTAAAATCATCTCTTCATAGTTGGCATAACAGCGATTTTCAGGAATGAATAAATCTTCAGCTGACTGTTTGTTAATTTCAGGATTGATACTAAATGAACCACATACGAGTTCGATTTTGCCATCCATATTTGCTGCGATACGGTGTACGGCTCCAATGAAAGCATCGTTGCCACCTCCGACCATACCCATTCGTAGTTTTCTCTTCATGATGATATATTTAATATTTTATGATTTAGATTAATGACAAGATACAAAAAATGATTTTATTTTATAGATTGAATCAGTTTTAGACTACCTAAATTTTCCTTTAAATAACCATTTGGAAATTCTTTTTGTAGTGCTGCATATTGTATCTCATCTTTTATGAGTGTTCTTGTCGTTCCATTGACCCAAAATTTGAGTGGTGGAATTTCTGATTTCTTGACAAAACCTATTTTTTCTAGCGTGGACTCTTGGCTCCAGTCTTTGTCCGTATAGGTCATGATGTCATTGGGTTGAAAATCTGAAACAAAAGCCTTTAACAATTTACTAATCCCTCCTACTACATTATAACCTAGTTTGTTGCAAAATCGAATCAATTCAAATGACCGGTAGTTTTCGATGTTTAGTTCGGGCATTTTCCTCCCTCCGCTAAATACTGCAAGTGAAATGAGCTCCCCATCTAAAAATAAACCATATCGGTATTTTCCAGGCATCGCACCTTGTAAATGATTTTCCTCTAAAAAAAGTATGGTGTTTTTCTTATCTACACGAGCAACAACCGTATTTCTTGCGTATGCTTTCTTTTGATGAAGGGCTATTGCAAGTATTCTTTTTAAGATAATATCATATTTGCTCATTAAGACGTCTTCATCGATATGGACGGTCTTTTGCATTCCGCTTTTTATTCTTTCCTGGATATTGTGTCCGTAAAGATGAATTTTAAACGGTAAAATAGCACTTGTTATAATTGTGAAAAAAGGTTTTTTTTCGACAATAAGAACCTCTGGATGGAGAGCCTGCACTAATTGATCAAAAAAGCGCTGTTGTATTTGATTGTAAGAGTCCGTCATAGCAATCAACAAAAATATGATTTATTACATACAATGTCTGGTTTTCGAATGAATTTTAATTCTTACCTTTGTCCTTCTAAAAATAAAAAGTATGAAACTTCCAATTGTGGCTTACGGCGATCCAGTATTGCGTAAGGTAGCAGATGAAATAGATAAGGATTATCCAAACTTGAAGCAATTGATTGCTGATATGTTTGAGACGATGTATGCGGCAAATGGTGTTGGAATTGCAGCACCGCAAGTTGGTTTACCCATTCGTCTTTTTGTAATCGATGCGACTCCGTTTGCTGAAGAATCTGAAGATGAAAAAGAAGTTTTGAAAAATTTCAAAAAAGTATTTATTAATCCCATTATGGTTGAAGAATCAGGAGATAAGTGGGCTTTTAGTGAAGGATGTTTAAGTATTCCGGATATTAATGAAGACGTAATGAGACATCCCAATATTAAAATTAATTATTTGGATGAAAACTTCGAAGAACATGAGATTGATTTGACGGGGTTAGCAGCTCGCGTCGTGCAACATGAGTACGATCATATCGAAGGTAAGTTATTTACTGATAAGTTATCTTCTTTGAAGAAAACCATGTTGAAAAACAAATTGGATACCATTTCTAAGGGTATGGTTCGTGTTGGGTATAAAATGAAATTTCCATTTCTAAAGAAAAAGCGCTAATTACAATTAACGCTTTTTCTATTTTATCCACCTATTATGGGCAGTGAAAATCTATATTTCACGGCTAAGATTCTTACCATGAATACTAAGAGTGCGCTGATAAATGCATTTATGCCTTTGTCGACACCAAAATAGGCTAAACAGACAAATAGAATAGCTCCGGACAAGCAGGCTGTTGCATATATTTCTTTTCTGAAGATCAAGGGAGTCTCATTCATTAGCGTGTCACGTATAACCCCTCCCATTACAGCTGAAAACATGCCTAAAATGACTGCCGCTATAATGGAACTTTCGTACATAAGTGACTTTTGTAGTCCAACTATCGTGAAAAAGGCAATTCCCATGGCGTCAAAGAGAGTCAGTGTCCTAGAGAAACTTGTCTAACTGATCGTTGAGGATAGCAGCGAGAAACACACCTATTAAGATAGCGATTAAGTAGTTGCCATCATCCACCCATATAGGGCGTAAATTTAAACAGAAGTCACGTAATGATCCCCCACCTATTGCGGTTACAAATCCGGTGAATGTTGCCCCAAATATGTCAATTTTACGACGGTTGGCCGCCATTGCTCCTGAAATAGCAAAAAGCATGGTTCCTAATAAATCACTGAAGTATATATAATTGGTTGCCGTCATTTATGCCTATTGATTGATTTTGCAGTATGCATGCAAAGATATCATTTTTTGTAAAAGATTTAACTATGCGCATTTAGATACCCATTATAACTAAACTCTTTATATCGCGACAATACTGTCTATCGTCATATTAAGGTACTGCGGTATATCTTATGGTAAATTTGGATCTTATAATTTATATTGTATGGATTGACTTTATGGTTGTTGAACCTGAAGGTAAGAAAGCCGTTTTATCTCAGTTGGAGCATATGAAAGGTAGACTCATCATGCTGAAAGAGCGGATAAGTGCCTAAGTTGGCATGAAGACGCTGCATTGTCCATAGCAAGGTATTCATTTTCTTGCTTATGGACCTGTATATTTCAAGCTGATCCGTATTACGTTTATTGTTACTGTCTAAGGGAGCTTACTAAGCAGGTAGCATCTTATATGCATATAGGTAATTAATACAGGAACACTAGAGCTTTAATAGAGGGTTTATAGAGGGTTCGTAGAGGTAAACCTCTAGAATTACTCTATTAAAGCTCTCCAATAATCGGGTTAATAGCGAAGATTATATCAAGATGTACCAATCCATTGATTTACCCGATATTTACTTAGAGCCTATTTTTCCTATTTAATTGCTTTATCATTACTAGCGTCCATTTTCTTTCCGAAACTCTTTTGGTCCCTTATCTGTTTATTCTTTGTCGTTATTAGTATGCATCCTCGTGAAATCCCCATCACATAGGAGCACCAGTGGGTTCCATTTACAATAGCCGGACGATGGATCATGTTCTGTAATCTATTGGGCGAGGCTGCCATTCATAATGGATAAGCAGCAAAAAGTGTTTTCAACTGTTGAATCGGTGGGTGTCATTTCGTTTTACACCCAATTGTCGAACCTTTTAATCTAATGGTTTTAATCTAGAGCCATAAAGAGCCAATTATTGATAACGCCTATAGTAGGTTATTAATAGCAAGTATATAAGTGCACCTATATATAAGTACTCGTATATATAAAGGGAGTAAAACATTTACGATATACCCCAGTACATTCAGTATGTGTTCGTAGAATGGATAGCCCGTTGATTCGATACAATCAAAGATCTGCCCAGTATTGAAAAAAAGAGCCTACCGAATAATAGCAAAGTATTGATTCATCGTATCCGACATGCAGAATCGGCCTTAAAGACATCATATTCCCTTATAATGGCCTTCTATGCGGTTCCTTCAGAAATCAATCATCCAATGATACAGCAAGTTACCCACTTTCTCAATAAATAAGCAAGAAAACGTTTGGAAGTGATTATAAAAATGGTCTATCTTTGCACCACTCCGCAAGGGAGGAACGGTCGGTTCGAAAGGGCTGACAATGAAAAAAAGAGGGTCTATGTTATTTAGACGCAGAAATCGAAAAGGTCTCCAAAAATAAATTTTCACATTTATTTTGGATATACCAAAAAGATCTCTACCTTTGCAGTCCCAACGGAAACGAAGGGAATCAAAACAAGATCGATAACGGCGCAATGCCGACATCATATAGCCGAAGCGAGATGCGGAAGCGAAAAAAGTTCTTTAAAAATATAATCATGTAACGTAACGAGTAGTGTTGAGAAACGACGAAAGTTAAAAAAAATCAACCTGTTCAATTTTAGAATTAGAAATAAAATACAAGACAATTCTATTTATTATAAATAGTCTTGATCTTACACTTCATTTTACAATGGAGAGTTTGATCCTGGCTCAGGATGAACGCTAGCGGCAGGCCTAATACATGCAAGTCGGACGGGATTCGGGGAGTAGCTTGCTACGAGCCGATGAGAGTGGCGCACGGGTGCGTAACGCGTGAGCAACCTACCCATATCTGGGGGATAGCCTCTCGAAAGAGAGATTAACACCGCATAACATCATTGAGTGGCATCACTCGATGATCAAATATTCATAGGATATGGATGGGCTCGCGTGACATTAGCTAGTTGGAGAGGTAACGGCTCACCAAGGCTACGATGTCTAGGGGCTCTGAGAGGAGAATCCCCCACACTGGTACTGAGACACGGACCAGACTCCTACGGGAGGCAGCAGTAAGGAATATTGGTCAATGGAGGCAACTCTGAACCAGCCATGCCGCGTGCAGGATGACTGCCCTATGGGTTGTAAACTGCTTTTGTCAGGGAATAAACCTACTTACGTGTAAGTAGCTGAATGTACCTGAAGAATAAGGATCGGCTAACTCCGTGCCAGCAGCCGCGGTAATACGGAGGATCCAAGCGTTATCCGGATTTATTGGGTTTAAAGGGTGCGTAGGCGGTCCTATAAGTCAGTGGTGAAAGACGGCAGCTTAACTGTCGCAGTGCCTTTGATACTGTAGGACTTGAATCTATTTGAAGTGGGCGGAATAAGACAAGTAGCGGTGAAATGCATAGATATGTCTTAGAACTCCGATTGCGAAGGCAGCTCACTAAGTTAGCATTGACGCTGATGCACGAAAGCGTGGGGATCAAACAGGATTAGATACCCTGGTAGTCCACGCCCTAAACGATGATAACTCGATGTTTGCGATACACAGTAAGCGTCCAAGCGAAAGCGTTAAGTTATCCACCTGGGGAGTACGGTCGCAAGATTGAAACTCAAAGGAATTGACGGGGGCCCGCACAAGCGGAGGAGCATGTGGTTTAATTCGATGATACGCGAGGAACCTTACCCGGGCTTGAAAGTTAGTGAATGATCCAGAGACGGATCAGTCCTTCGGGACACGAAACTAGGTGCTGCATGGCTGTCGTCAGCTCGTGCCGTGAGGTGTTGGGTTAAGTCCCGCAACGAGCGCAACCCCTATGTTTAGTTGCCAGCGAGTTATGTCGGGGACTCTAAACAGACTGCCTGTGCAAACAGTGAGGAAGGTGGGGACGACGTCAAGTCATCATGGCCCTTACGTCCGGGGCTACACACGTGCTACAATGGATGGTACAGCGGGCAGCTACATAGCAATATGATGCTAATCTCTAAAAGCCATTCACAGTTCGGATTGAGGTCTGCAACTCGACCTCATGAAGTTGGATTCGCTAGTAATCGCGTATCAGCAATGACGCGGTGAATACGTTCCCGGGCCTTGTACACACCGCCCGTCAAGCCATGAAAGTTGGGGGTACCTAAAGCATGTAACCGCAAGGAGCGTGTTAGGGTAAAACCGATAATTGGGGCTAAGTCGTAACAAGGTAGCCGTACCGGAAGGTGCGGCTGGAATACCTCCTTTCTAGAGCATTCAAGATTGAAGCTCGTTACGTATACACATGATTTATATTAAGAAACAAAAAGAAACATTTGAAGAAATGTGCCCATCCCTGTAGGATGGTCCAGAGAGAGAATGATAAGCTAGTCCCGTAGCTCAGTTGGTTAGAGCACTACACTGATAATGTAGGGGTCAGCAGTTCAAATCTGCTCGGGACTACCATAAAACGATACGGGGAATTAGCTCAGCTGGCTAGAGCACCTGCCTTGCACGCAGGGGGTCATCGGTTCGACTCCGATATTCTCCACAGGTCTGCCCGAACACCAAGATATTGTGTTCATTATAAGGGGGACAAAGAGTTCTTTGACATATTGAAAGAAAAAAATTACAAGAGAAGACAACAGTAGAGACAATACTGTGATGTGCTCGATGTATTATGAAGACCCTCGGTCAAGGCCGAACGGATTAATGCGTAGCATCATGGTTATATATATCAAAAAGCAACCCATAGTAGCAAAAGGGCTATGAGGTGAAGAAAGTAAATAAGGGCACACGGGGGATGCCTAGGCTCTCAGAGGCGATGAAGGACGTGATAAGCTGCGATAAGCTTCGGGGATCAGCAAATGTGAGTTCGATCCGAAGATTTCCGAATGGGGCAACCTAGCATACTGAAGGTATGTTGTATAATACGCGAACGCGCTGAACTGAAACATCTAAGTAGGCGTAGGAGAAGAAAATAATAATGATTTCCCAAGTAGTGGCGAGCGAACGGGAAAGAGCCCAAACCATTGATGTTACGGCATCAGTGGGGTTGTAGGGCTGCGATGTGGCATTAGCAAACAGAAGTGGAATGGGATGGGAAGCCCAGCTATAAACGGTGATAGCCCGGTACACGTATAGAATGCTAGCCTAGCAGTACCCTGAGTACCGCGGGGTCGGAGACGCCCTGTGGGAATCTGTCAGCACCATCTGATAAGGCTAAATACTCCTGAGAGACCGATAGTGAACTAGTACCGTGAGGGAAAGGTGAAAAGAACCTCGAACAGAGGAGTGAAAAGAACCTGAAACCGTGTGCTTACAAGCGGTCGGAGCTGCCAGGTGCAGTGACGGCGTGCCTTTTGCATAATGAGCCTACGAGTTACTCTTGTCTGGCAAGGTTAAGTGGTTCAGCCACGCAGCCGAAGCGAAAGCGAGTCTTAATAGGGCGCATAGTCAGATGAGGTAGACGCGAAACCTTGTGATCTACCCTTGGGCAGGTTGAAGTTGCAGTAACATGTAATGGAGGACCGAACCGATAAACGTTGAAAAGTTTTCGGATGACCTGAGGGTAGGGGTGAAAGGCTAATCAAACTGGGAAATAGCTCGTACTCCCCGAAATGTTTTTAGGAACAGCGTCGGCATAGAGTCTTATAGAGGTAGAGCTACCGATTGGGTGCGGGGGAGTCAAATCCTACCAAATCCAGACGAACTCCGAATGCTATAAGATATGGCCGGCAGTGAGGCTTTGGGTGCTAAGGTCCAAGGCCGAGAGGGAAAGAACCCAGACCATCAGCTAAGGTCCCTAAATATACGCTAAGTTGAACTAACGAGGTCCGGTTGCCTAGACAGCTAGGATGTTGGCTTGGAAGCAGCCATTCATTTAAAGAGTGCGTAACAGCTCACTAGTCGAGCGGCCGGGCGTGGATAATAAACGGGCATCAAGTGTATTACCGAAGCTATGGATTTGCAACATACGTTGCATCTGGTAGGGGAGCATTCTATTTACGGTGAAGCGATCTGGTAATGGGTCGTGGAGTGCATAGAAAAGCAAATGTAGGCATAAGTAACGATAAGGCGGGTGAGAAACCCGCCCACCGAAAGACTAAGGTTTCCTGATCAACGCTAATCGGATCAGGGTTAGTCGGGGCCTAAGGCGCATCCGAAGGGAGTAAGCCGATGGACAACTGGTCAATATTCCAGTACTTTTTATAACTGCGATGTGGTGACGGAGTAGTGACACTGCCGCGAACTGACGGAATAGTTCGTTGAAAGGCGTAGGTATAGGGACGGTAGGCAAATCCGCCGACCCTGCTGAAACCCAATAGTACAGCAAAGCTTCGGCGGCGTTGATAGAGCAGGTAAACAGACTTCCAAGAAAACCCGCTAAGCTTCAGGTTATAAAAACCCGTACCGTAAACCGACACAGGTAGTCGAGGAGAGAATCCTAAGGTGCTCGAGTGAATCATGGCTAAGGAACTCGGCAAAATGGCCCTGTAACTTCGGGAGAAGGGGCGCTTCCTCCAGCAATGGAGAAGCCGCAGTGAAAAGGCCCAGGCGACTGTTTAACAAAAACATATGGCTTTGCAAAATCGAAAGATGAAGTATAAGGCCTGACACCTGCCCGGTGCTGGAAGGTTAAGAGGGGATGTCATCGTAAGAGAAGCATTGAATCGAAGCCCCAGTAAACGGCGGCCGTAACTATAACGGTCCTAAGGTAGCGAAATTCCTTGTCGGGTAAGTTCCGACCTGCACGAATGGTGTAACGATCTGGGCGCTGTCTCAGCCATGAGCTCGGTGAAATTGTGGTATCGGTGAAGACGCCGATTACCCGCAACGGGACGGAAAGACCCCATGCACCTTCACTATAGCTTAACATTGGAATTGGGTACAGGATGTGTAGGATAGGCGGGAGATGTTGAAGTGGCTTCGCTAGGAGTCATGGAATCAACCTTGAAATACCGCCCTTTCTGTATCCGGTTTCTAACTCGGTTATATCGAGGACATTGTTTGGTGGGTAGTTTGACTGGGGTGGTCGCCTCCAAAAAGGTAACGGAGGCTTTCAAAGGTAAGCTCAGTACGCTTGGTAACCGTACGAGGAGTGCAATGGCATAAGCTTGCTTGACTGTGAGACCAACAAGTCGAACAGGGTCGAAAGACGGACATAGTGATCCGGTGGTTCTGTATGGAAGGGCCATCGCTCAAAGGATAAAAGGTACGCTGGGGATAACAGGCTGATCTCCCCCAAGAGCTCATATCGACGGGGAGGTTTGGCACCTCGATGTCGGCTCGTCACATCCTGGGGCTGGAGAAGGTCCCAAGGGTTGGGCTGTTCGCCCATTAAAGTGGCACGCGAGCTGGGTTCAGAACGTCGCGAGACAGTTCGGTCCCTATCTGTTGTGGGCGTTGGAAGTTTGAGTGGATCTGTCCTTAGTACGAGAGGACCGGGATGGACTGACCGCTGGTAAACCAGTTATGCCGCCAGGTGTACGGCTGGGTAGCTACGTCGGGAATAGATAAGCGCTGAAAGCATCTAAGTGCGAAACTAGCCACGAGATGAGACTTCCTTATAGGGCCGTAGAAGACTACTACGTCGATAGGTTGCAGGTGTAAAGGTAGAGATACCATAGCTGAGCAATACTAATCACCCGAAGCTTTCTCAAGCAACGCAGACACTGTTGTCTTCCTCTTTTAGTTTTTCTTTCAATTGTCTATAGATCAGATGGTCACTTTTATCCATAAAGGATAGTGTTGCTATATTCTGATAACCTTATTTTAGGTGCCTATATCGGCGGTGTCTACCTCTTCCCATTCCGAACAGAGAAGTCAAGCCCGCCAGAGCCGATGGTATTGCCGTAACAGGTGGGAGAGTAGGTCGGTGCCTTTTTTTATACAGAAGCCCTTGCAGGATAGCAAGGGCTTTTTTGTGTTCCGTATTTTCTGGGGGACAGCACCGCCGGACCGGACATCACCCAGCAACCGATGGCCTTGTTTCAACACACTGCAATGGACTGGAAATTAGGTCGCTACCATTTCCCAGAAGTTATCGGTGACCATCCCAGGGTCACGTTCTCTTGGACACATTATCCGATATCTCTGTCTTTTATATATTACTAAGGTCGATTTTAGATTCTCAAAATATGATTACGGTGCATGAAATGGGAGATGTTTTACATAGATCCGGATAAAATGAGTGTAACTTCAGGAGATTATATGTTCAAAATTAGTATCAAAAAAATTTCAAGGATAATCATATACACAATGTGCGTTAGCCAAACTATGCTTGAGTGATGATTGTCGGAAGTAGTTTATAACGGTTGAATTTAGTTGTCGAATGAATGTGAGTGACAAAGGAAATTTTATCTATTAAATGCTAAGTCAGTCGATACGTGCCTGAATAAAATTTAGGATATTGCTGATTTCCATAGTGTTAACGATTATGTGTTATGGTGTTGTTATAAAAATTTCTGAATAATTTTTCAAGGATAGACTAAATGCGATATATTAAAATGTATCTACATGCTCCTAAAACCTAGGAGCATGCGTCTTTATGAGAGCAGTTTATCTCATGGAGATCTCTGTTTGGAATGATATCTGCTGTTTTGGCTAAGTTTTGCATCCATATCGATTAACGTAGACTATTTGAGTTCTTGAAAATTTAAATGCATGTGCACTTCTTGTTTGTTTAATCGATTTTATACGAGAGGTTATACCTTATAAGGCATAACCTCTCGTATATTTCTTACCCGCATATTATCTTTTGCTTTTACTGCAGTAAGCGTATTCTTTTGAGATAGGAATGTCTCATTTTATATTTAAGATGAAAGAATGACTGGGTCGGATCTTCCTTCTTTTCCGCTTGCTTAATGTTTTCTGATGGATAGTCATTTCAATTGTACCGTCACTTTTGAGTTGTTATGGTATTTTATTCATAATTTCGGCATTATTTTATGTGCATTTTTCTAACAATGCATTGGTATTGGCTGGTATTATACTGTTGAATTATACCTATAATTCAGATTTAGATGTTATTAAATACTTGTATGATATCATAATTAATCGAGAATAGGGACTGTTTTTGCAATAAAACGGATTATATTTTTTATTAAATAAAATTTATTTGTCAGATAACCAGCGCTTTATTTAAAAGGGGTGAAATTAAATTTGACATTACTAAATATCGTTGTATATTTGCAACACAATAAACAAAAGGAGATACCTTTTCGGGGTGTAGCGTAGCCCGGTATCGCGCCTGCTTTGGGAGCAGGAGGTCGTAGGTTCGAATCCTGCCACCCCGACAAAAAGCTCTAACGAAAGTTAGAGCTTTTTTTGTTTTCCTACCTTAAGGTTTTAATATGTTTGAAGGCATTTATCAATCGATTTTCGATGTAGTCCTCTTTCTCATATGATGTAGGATCACTAAATAACTTTGAACCCATTCCGACGGCTGTTACACCTGCGCTGAACCAATCTGTAAGATTCTCTTCATCTAATGATACTCCTCCGGTTGGCATAAATTTTAAGGATTGGAACAGCGGTTTAATAGATCTCAAAAAATTTGCCCCTAGTGCATCTCCCGGGAATAGTTTTACTAAGGGTGCTCCCAACTCTTCGGCAACTGCGATTTCTGTAGGTGTCATGCAACCCGGAATCCATAATATATTATTCTTTAGTGTGACCTCGGCTATTTCTGGCTTTATGATTGGACTTACTATAAATTCGGCGCCGATGTTGATAAAGTCGATTGCTTGTTGTTTACTTTTTATTGTTCCAATCCCCAACTTTAAATCCTTAAAATGTGTATCTCGGTATGTTAATAGTGATTTGAAGTTTGTATATGCTTCAGGTCCTCTATTGACAAATTCAAAAACACGGATACCTCCCGCATAACAAGCTTCTAGGATCTGAATGCATTGATTGATATCATCGTGATAGTATACTGGAATAATTGGGGCATTTTCAATATTGGATAATATAGTTTTCATGGTAGTCTTTTATAAATTGATAAAATCGCCTTTATTAAATAGTTTCTTAAATCCTAATTCTGTTGCCAAATCAATAATTTCTTGTGATGATTTCTTTTGGTAGATAGCAGCAATTAATCCTGCCATAAATGCATCTCCGCTTCCAATACGATCAATCACTTCATTTGTCTCCAAGATTGCACTGATTTTATTTTCGATTGGTGTATGATAGGTCCCATAAAAAAGATTATGCTGTGGGTTATCCATAAAACGAAACGTATTCGCGATGTGTTTGCAATGTGGATATTTTACGAATATTTCATTAGCGACAATATTTGCATAGTCAAAATAATCTTTCGAAGATGTGCTCCGATTGAGTTGATCGCTTATTGTGGTGCCGAGCATTTTATTTGCCGCCCAAATGTTCCCCATAATAACATGGCAGTATCCAACTAGTTTGGGCATGATATCAAGTGGTTGTTCGCCATATTGCCATAAACGGCTTCTATAATTAAGGTCGACAGATATTGTTATCTTTTTTTCATGTGCAATTTTTAGTGCCGTTAACATAAGATCGGCTAAATCAGCATTTAAAGCAGGTGTTAATGCAGTCCAGTGAAACCAAGTACAATTATCAAAAAGGCCATCCCAATCAATATCTTCAGTTTTCAGTGTCGAAAAAGAAGAGTACTTCCGATCGTATATGACTTCTCCGTTTGATAATCCATTGGCAGACTGAAGGATATAAGAGCCCAAACGCTCGCCTCCAAATATGAATTTAGATGTGTCGACGTTTTTATGATTTAATATGTTTAAAATTTCTGCTGTTAAGGAGTGTTGTGGAGCAGATGATACATAAGTCGTCGGAACGCCCAGTTTCTGCTAGAGCAACTGCGACATTGGCTTCAGAACCTCCAGGATAAGCATATACGAGTGAAGAGGTGTTATTAAAAAAATTTTCTTCTTTTGCTTGTAGCCGATACAGAAGCTCGCCTAAGCAAAGGACATTCTTGTTATTCATAAGTTATAAGTTTACTGCTTCTAAAGTAGTATTAATTATTGTATTAACATATTCCTTCATGTATGATATACCGAAAACGTTTGAGTAAATAAATTTATAGGTATGTTTCTTTAGTAATTTTTTATTTCATAAAATTGATAAATTAAAAAAGAACCTATTATGGGAATACTCGATAAATTTTCGTTAAATAATCATGTAGTTGTTGTTACTGGCGCAACTGGTGTACTTGGTAAATCTTTTGTGGATGCATTAGCCGAGGCTGGTGCGAAGGTTGCAGTATTGGGTCGTAATGTTGAGAAACTGCAAGAACGAGTGGCAGCTATTGAGGAGAGGGGAGCAGAAGCATTGGCGATTCAGGTGGATGTTTTGAACGAGAGCGATGTAATAAAAGCAAAAGATGAGATATTAGCAAAATGGGGAACGATAGACGGTTTAGTGAATGCAGCGGGTGGAAATATTCCTGGATCTACTATAAATCCGGATCAAAACCTTTTTGATCATAATGTACAGGACACTTTGAAGGCAATTGAACTTAATTTATACGGAACGATTATTCCAACACATATTTTTGGACGTGTGATTGCAGAATCTGGTAAGGGTTCTATTGTGAATATTTCTTCTTTAGCAGCTAGTAGACCATTGACAAGAGTTCTGGGGTATACGGTAGCTAAGCATGGCGTAGATGGCTATACGAAATGGATGTCTGTCGAGCTAGCATTACGCTATGGCGATAAGGTCCGAGTCAATGCGATTGCTCCTGGTGTGTTTCTAACAGAGCAAAACCGTACCTTATTGATTAATCCAGATGGTTCTTATTCCGCGAGGGCTCAGAAATTTATAAACGGGATGCCTTTTCAACGCTTAGGGGAGCCGGAGGAATTGATGGGTACGTTGGTTTACTTGCTGAGCGATGCGTCTGCTTTGGTCACTGGTGAAACAATTTTTGTTGATGGTGGTTTTAATTCTTGGTGTGGTGTTTAATAATGGATGTATGAGAAAATTAGAACAAACCTGGAGATGGTACGGTCCTAATGACCCTGTTTCTTTAGAAGATATTAAGCAAGCAGGTGCGACAGGTATTGTCACTGCATTACATCATTTACCCCATGGTGCCATATGGCCAGTCGAAGATATTTTAGAACGCAAAAATATTATTGAGGAGGCTGGATTAGTTTGGTCTGTGGTGGAGAGCCTTCCGGTACATGAGGCAATTAAGACTCGTGCGGAAAATGCAGAATATTATATTGGAAATTATATCAAATCTTTAGAAAATCTAGCGCAATGTGGTGTTAAGATAATTACATATAATTTTATGCCCGTTTTAGACTGGACTAGAACCCAGTTAGACCTTGTGTTGAAAAATGGCGCAAAGGCGCTGTATTTTGACTGGATTGATTTAGCTGTATTCGATATTTATATTTTGAAACGTGAACATGCTAAAAAAGATTATTCAAATGCAGTTTTAGATATGGCGGATGAGAAGTTTACATCTTATACACAAATGGAATTGGATGCTTTAGCTAAAATAGTCTTAATGGGTATTCCAGGAGAGCATGATATTAGTTTACAAGATTTAAATAATAGTATTGTTGTCTATAGTAAAATTGGAAGAACGGGATTGCTTGAGAATTTGTTGTATTTTCTAAATTCAATCGCTTCCGTTTGTGAAAGAGATGGTATTAAGATGTCCATCCATCCGGATGATCCTCCTTATGCTATTTTAGGTTTACCTAGAATTGTAAGTAACCTAATTGATTTGGAAGCTATATTGGCGGGAGTGAATATGCCGTTTAATGGCATCTGTTTCTGTACAGGTTCTTTAGGGGCGAGTCAGTCAAACGATGTTGTGACATTATTGGGCAAAGTGAAGACGCGTGTTTATTTTTCTCATTTGAGAAACGTGAGGAAAGATAAATTGGGTAGCTTCTATGAAGCTGATCATCTTGATGGAGATGTCAATATGTTTGCTATAATGAAAATTTTGACTGAGGAGAACCAAAAGAGAGACAAACCTATCCCCTTTAGGCCGGATCATGGACATCAGATGCTCGACGATTTAAATAAAACAACAAATCCAGGTTATTCTGCGATAGGCAGATTAAGGGGACTTGCAGAGTTAAGGGGATTGGAATATGGAATTTTAGGAGAATAATCATAAACAAAATGAAAAACTTTATCAATGAGAATTTTATCCTGCATTCTGATCTAGCACAGCAGCTATACCATAATTATGCAAAACATCTTCCTATTATAGATTATCATAACCATCTTCCTCCTGATCAAATTTGTAATAATCATCAGTTTGATAATATTACTCAAATTTGGCTGTATGGCGACCATTACAAATGGCGCGCTATGCGAACTTTGGGTGTGGAGGAAAAATACATTACAGGGCAAGCTTCTGATTTTGATAAATTTCAAAAATGGGCAGAAATTGTACCTCAGACCTTAAGAAATCCTTTATATCACTGGACGCATATGGAGTTGAAGAATCCATTTGGTATCACTGAATTACTAAATCCTGCTAGCTCGGCATACATTTATGAGCAGACAAAGGAGCAATTGCAAGGTCAAGATTTTAGTACGCAATCTTTATTGACTCGCTTTAATGTCGAAATGGTGGGAAACTACCGACGACCCTACAGATCATCTGAACTTTCATAAGACCCTAAAGGCTGATAATAGTTTCAAGACTAAGGTGCTTCCTACATTTCGTCCAGATAAAGCTTTTCAACTGTCTAAAGGTGATGCATTCAGAGTATATCTTCAGAAACTATCTGATATCTCTGGAGTTCGGATACATAATCTGGACTCCTTGTTGGAGGCATTGGATCAACGTATCAACTACTTCGACTCCTTGGGCTGTGTAGCTTCTGATCATGGTTTGCGATACCTGCCTCAAAAAGGGAAGTTTACTGTAATGGAAGTGAATGCTGTACTTATTAGTGTAATAAATGGGGACGATTTGCGTGCGATTGAAGTGGAGGATAGTTTTACTTTTTATGTGCTCAGTGAGATAAGTAAAAAATATCATGCGAAAAATTGGGTGCAACAATTTCACTTGGGGCCTCTGCGTGATACAAATAAAGGAAAACTGGCAATTTTGGGGGCGGATACGGGCTATGACTCTATTGGTGATTATCAACAAGCAGAGCGAATGGCTGATTTTTTTAATTATCTGGATACGACAGATCAATTGGCCAAGACAATCATTTATAATGTGAACCCTGCGGATAATGCCGTTTTTGGGACAATGATTGGAAATTTTCAAGGAGAGGGTGTGAGAGGGAAAATTCAATTTGGTTCTGGATGGTGGTATCAGGATCAATTGGATGGCATGATAGAGCAGATTAATGCACTTTCTAATTATGGCTTGATTAGTTGCTTTATTGGTATGTTAACAGATTCGAGAAGTTTCTTGTCCTATTCAAGACATGAATATTTTAGAAGACTGCTCGCTAATATTTTTGCAGAAGATATGCTTAAAGGTTATCTGCCTTATGATGTAGATATGATCGGAAAAGTTATAGCTGACATTTGTTACCATAATGCATCAGCATATTTTAAAAAATAAATTTTTTAGAAGATCAAGTCAAAAGGCTTGATTTTCTAATTTCTATGGTATTCTCTAGTTCTATGGTTTCAAATTCGGTATAAGCCGGATGTTTAATAAGGTATATGAGCTTTGTCATCGCAATATGTCCGATTTTACTTGCTGGTTGTTTGACCCTACTTAATGCAGGATTTAGAGAAGATGGAATGGAGATGTTAGAAAATCCGATAACAGCAATTTCTTCGGGGACTTTAATATTGAGATCCGCTAAAATACCGAGTGTTCTAGTCGTGATAACATCAGTAGCCCCAAAAATGGCATTCAACTTTATCTCTGAATTTAAAGTTTTCTGAATAGCATTTTTTATCTGTTGATCCAATATTTCAGTATCTTGAATATTGCACTCGATAAAGTAATAGGGATTGAGTGGGATATTAAATTCTCTGAGTGCTTCTTTATATCCATTGAGTCTATCTTTGGATACCCCCAATTGATGCCCTGTAATATGTAGGATATTTGTGCGTCCTTGTTCGATGAGATGCTTTGTTGCTTTGTAAGCACCATCGAAATTATTTACACCAACTTTATCTGTTTTTAGTTGGTTTACGGTTCTGTCAAATATGACAACTGGTTTTCCGTTCTCCTGAAGTTCTTTGAGTAAGGTTATATTAGAGGTTTCACTTACGGGAGAAATTAATAGACCGTCAATACCTCTAGCGTTTAAGACTTCAATACAGGATTTTTCGACTAAAATGTCTTCTCTGCTTTGCATGATGATGATATCGTAGCCTGTTTCTATTGATGCTTTTTGAATTCCATCTAATATTTCAGCGATAAATGTATTGTTGATAGCGCAAACAATGACCCCTATGGTATTTGTTTTTCCAATTTTTAAGCTTTGTGCCACTTTGTTTACGCTAAAATTCATCTCTGTAGCATATTCCTGAACGAGTTTTTTGGTTCTGTCGCTAATTTCATAACTGTCGGATAGGGCTTTTGATACTGTAGAGATTGAAATATTGAGTGCTTTAGAGATATCCTTTAAGGTTGTCTTAGCCATTGTGATTTCTATTTATGGTTTTTTGGAATGATAAAGATATTTATAAATATATGATATACCTAAAGAATCTATTGATTGTAAAGTCATTTTCCTCTTCTTCTAAATCATTTTCTATTGATTAGATGTTTAACCATAAAATTATTCCGCAGATTGCTAGTGTTTTAGCGTATTTCATTAAATCATTTCAAGAAAACGTTTGGAAGTGATTATAAAAATGGTCTATCTTTGCACCACTCCGCAAGGGAGGAACGGTCGGTTCGAAAGGGCTGACACTGAAAAAAAGAGGGTCTATTTAATTTAGACGCAGAAATCGAAAAGGTCTCCAAAAATAAATTTTCACATTTATTTTGGATATACCAAAAAGATCTCTACCTTTGCAGTCCCAACGGAAACGAAGGGAACCAAAACAAGATCGATAACGGCGCAATGCCGACATCATATAGCCGAAGCGAGATGCGGAAGCGAAAAAAGTTCTTTAAAAATATAATCATGTAACGTAACGAGTAGTGTTGAGAAACGACGAAAGTTAAAAAAAATCAACCTGTTCAATTTTAGAATTAGAAATAAAATACAAGACAATTCTATTTATTATAAATAGTCTTGATCTTACACTTCATTTTACAATGGAGAGTTTGATCCTGGCTCAGGATGAACGCTAGCGGCAGGCCTAATACATGCAAGTCGGACGGGATTCGGGGAGTAGCTTGCTACGAACCGATGAGAGTGGCGCACGGGTGCGTAACGCGTGAGCAACCTACCCATATCTGGGGGATAGCCTCTCGAAAGAGAGATTAACACCGCATAACATCATCGAGTGGCATCACTCGATGATCAAATATTCATAGGATATGGATGGGCTCGCGTGACATTAGCTAGTTGGAGAGGTAACGGCTCACCAAGGCTACGATGTCTAGGGGCTCTGAGAGGAGAATCCCCCACACTGGTACTGAGACACGGACCAGACTCCTACGGGAGGCAGCAGTAAGGAATATTGGTCAATGGAGGCAACTCTGAACCAGCCATGCCGCGTGCAGGATGACTGCCCTATGGGTTGTAAACTGCTTTTGTCAGGGAATAAACCTACTTACGTGTAAGTAGCTGAATGTACCTGAAGAATAAGGATCGGCTAACTCCGTGCCAGCAGCCGCGGTAATACGGAGGATCCAAGCGTTATCCGGATTTATTGGGTTTAAAGGGTGCGTAGGCGGTCCTATAAGTCAGTGGTGAAAGACGGCAGCTTAACTGTCGCAGTGCCTTTGATACTGTAGGACTTGAATCTATTTGAAGTGGGCGGAATAAGACAAGTAGCGGTGAAATGCATAGATATGTCTTAGAACTCCGATTGCGAAGGCAGCTCACTAAGTTAGCATTGACGCTGATGCACGAAAGCGTGGGGATCAAACAGGATTAGATACCCTGGTAGTCCACGCCCTAAACGATGATAACTCGATGTTTGCGATACACAGTAAGCGTCCAAGCGAAAGCGTTAAGTTATCCACCTGGGGAGTACGGTCGCAAGATTGAAACTCAAAGGAATTGACGGGGGCCCGCACAAGCGGAGGAGCATGTGGTTTAATTCGATGATACGCGAGGAACCTTACCCGGGCTTGAAAGTTAGTGAATGATCCAGAGACGGATCAGTCCTTCGGGACACGAAACTAGGTGCTGCATGGCTGTCGTCAGCTCGTGCCGTGAGGTGTTGGGTTAAGTCCCGCAACGAGCGCAACCCCTATGTTTAGTTGCCAGCGAGTTATGTCGGGGACTCTAAACAGACTGCCTGTGCAAACAGTGAGGAAGGTGGGGACGACGTCAAGTCATCATGGCCCTTACGTCCGGGGCTACACACGTGCTACAATGGATGGTACAGCGGGCAGCTACATAGCAATATGATGCTAATCTCTAAAAGCCATTCACAGTTCGGATTGAGGTCTGCAACTCGACCTCATGAAGTTGGATTCGCTAGTAATCGCGTATCAGCAATGACGCGGTGAATACGTTCCCGGGCCTTGTACACACCGCCCGTCAAGCCATGAAAGTTGGGGGTACCTAAAGCATGTAACCGCAAGGAGCGTGTTAGGGTAAAACCGATAATTGGGGCTAAGTCGTAACAAGGTAGCCGTACCGGAAGGTGCGGCTGGAATACCTCCTTTCTAGAGCATTCAAGATTGAAGCTCGTTACGTATACACATGATTTATATTATAGAAACAAAAAGAAACATTTGAAGAAATGTGCCCATCCCTGTAGGATGGTCCAGAGAGAGAATGATAAGCTAGTCCCGTAGCTCAGTTGGTTAGAGCACTACACTGATAATGTAGGGGTCAGCAGTTCAAATCTGCTCGGGACTACCATAAAACGATACGGGGAATTAGCTCAGCTGGCTAGAGCACCTGCCTTGCACGCAGGGGGTCATCGGTTCGACTCCGATATTCTCCACAGGTCTGCCCGAACACCAAGATATTGTGTTCATTATAAGGGGGACAAAGAGTTCTTTGACATATTGAAAGAAAAAAATTACAAGAGAAGACAACAGTAGAGACAATACTGTGATGTGCTCGATGTATTATGAAGACCCTCGGTCAAGGCCGAACGGATTAATGCGTAGCATCATGGTTATATATATCAAAAAGCAACCCATAGTAGCAAAAGGGCTATGAGGTGAAGAAAGTAAATAAGGGCACACGGGGGATGCCTAGGCTCTCAGAGGCGATGAAGGACGTGATAAGCTGCGATAAGCTTCGGGGATCAGCAAATGTGAGTTCGATCCGAAGATTTCCGAATGGGGCAACCTAGCATACTGAAGGTATGTTGTATAATACGCGAACGCGCTGAACTGAAACATCTAAGTAGGCGTAGGAGAAGAAAATAATAATGATTTCCCAAGTAGTGGCGAGCGAACGGGAAAGAGCCCAAACCATTGATGTTACGGCATCAGTGGGGTTGTAGGGCTGCGATGTGGCATTAGCAAACAGAAGTGGAATGGGATGGGAAGCCCAGCTATAAACGGTGATAGCCCGGTACACGTATAGAATGCTAGCCTAGCAGTACCCTGAGTACCGCGGGGTCGGAGACGCCCTGTGGGAATCTGTCAGCACCATCTGATAAGGCTAAATACTCCTGAGAGACCGATAGTGAACTAGTACCGTGAGGGAAAGGTGAAAAGAACCTCGAACAGAGGAGTGAAAAGAACCTGAAACCGTGTGCTTACAAGCGGTCGGAGCTGCCAGGTGCAGTGACGGCGTGCCTTTTGCATAATGAGCCTACGAGTTACTCTTGTCTGGCAAGGTTAAGTGGTTCAGCCACGCAGCCGAAGCGAAAGCGAGTCTTAATAGGGCGCATAGTCAGATGAGGTAGACGCGAAACCTTGTGATCTACCCTTGGGCAGGTTGAAGTTGCAGTAACATGTAATGGAGGACCGAACCGATAAACGTTGAAAAGTTTTCGGATGACCTGAGGGTAGGGGTGAAAGGCTAATCAAACTGGGAAATAGCTCGTACTCCCCGAAATGTTTTTAGGAACAGCGTCGGCATAGAGTCTTATAGAGGTAGAGCTACCGATTGGGTGCGGGGGAGTCAAATCCTACCAAATCCAGACGAACTCCGAATGCTATAAGATATGGCCGGCAGTGAGGCTTTGGGTGCTAAGGTCCAAGGCCGAGAGGGAAAGAACCCAGACCATCAGCTAAGGTCCCTAAATATACGCTAAGTTGAACTAACGAGGTCCGGTTGCCTAGACAGCTAGGATGTTGGCTTGGAAGCAGCCATTCATTTAAAGAGTGCGTAACAGCTCACTAGTCGAGCGGCCGGGCGTGGATAATAAACGGGCATCAAGTGTATTACCGAAGCTATGGATTTGCAACATACGTTGCATCTGGTAGGGGAGCATTCTATTTACGGTGAAGCGATCTGGTAATGGGTCGTGGAGTGCATAGAAAAGCAAATGTAGGCATAAGTAACGATAAGGCGGGTGAGAAACCCGCCCACCGAAAGACTAAGGTTTCCTGATCAACGCTAATCGGATCAGGGTTAGTCGGGGCCTAAGGCGCATCCGAAGGGAGTAAGCCGATGGACAACTGGTCAATATTCCAGTACTTTTTATAACTGCGATGTGGTGACGGAGTAGTGACACTGCCGCGAACTGACGGAATAGTTCGTTGAAAGGCGTAGGTATAGGGACGGTAGGCAAATCCGCCGACCCTGCTGAAACCCAATAGTACAGCAAAGCTTCGGCGGCGTTGATAGAGCAGGTAAACAGACTTCCAAGAAAACCCGCTAAGCTTCAGGTTATAAAAACCCGTACCGTAAACCGACACAGGTAGTCGAGGAGAGAATCCTAAGGTGCTCGAGTGAATCATGGCTAAGGAACTCGGCAAAATGGCCCTGTAACTTCGGGAGAAGGGGCGCTTCCTCCAGCAATGGAGAAGCCGCAGTGAAAAGGCCCAGGCGACTGTTTAACAAAAACATATGGCTTTGCAAAATCGAAAGATGAAGTATAAGGCCTGACACCTGCCCGGTGCTGGAAGGTTAAGAGGGGATGTCATCGTAAGAGAAGCATTGAATCGAAGCCCCAGTAAACGGCGGCCGTAACTATAACGGTCCTAAGGTAGCGAAATTCCTTGTCGGGTAAGTTCCGACCTGCACGAATGGTGTAACGATCTGGGCGCTGTCTCAGCCATGAGCTCGGTGAAATTGTGGTATCGGTGAAGACGCCGATTACCCGCAACGGGACGGAAAGACCCCATGCACCTTCACTATAGCTTAACATTGGAATTGGGTACAGGATGTGTAGGATAGGCGGGAGATGTTGAAGTGGCTTCGCTAGGAGTCATGGAATCAACCTTGAAATACCGCCCTTTCTGTATCCGGTTTCTAACTCGGTTATATCGAGGACATTGTTTGGTGGGTAGTTTGACTGGGGTGGTCGCCTCCAAAAAGGTAACGGAGGCTTTCAAAGGTAAGCTCAGTACGCTTGGTAACCGTACGAGGAGTGCAATGGCATAAGCTTGCTTGACTGTGAGACCAACAAGTCGAACAGGGTCGAAAGACGGACATAGTGATCCGGTGGTTCTGTATGGAAGGGCCATCGCTCAAAGGATAAAAGGTACGCTGGGGATAACAGGCTGATCTCCCCCAAGAGCTCATATCGACGGGGAGGTTTGGCACCTCGATGTCGGCTCGTCACATCCTGGGGCTGGAGAAGGTCCCAAGGGTTGGGCTGTTCGCCCATTAAAGTGGCACGCGAGCTGGGTTCAGAACGTCGCGAGACAGTTCGGTCCCTATCTGTTGTGGGCGTTGGAAGTTTGAGTGGATCTGTCCTTAGTACGAGAGGACCGGGATGGACTGACCGCTGGTAAACCAGTTATGCCGCCAGGTGTACGGCTGGGTAGCTACGTCGGGAATAGATAAGCGCTGAAAGCATCTAAGTGCGAAACTAGCCACGAGATGAGACTTCCTTATAGGGCCGTAGAAGACTACTACGTCGATAGGTTGCAGGTGTAAAGGTAGAGATACCATAGCTGAGCAATACTAATCACCCGAAGCTTTCTCAAGCAACGCAGACACTGTTGTCTTCCTCTTTTAGTTTTTCTTTCAATTGTCTATAGATCAGATGGTCACTTTATCCGTAATGGATATTGTTTCTATATTCTGATAACCTTATTTTAGGTGCCTATATCGGCGGTGTCTACCTCTTCCCATTCCGAACAGAGAAGTCAAGCCCGCCAGAGCCGATGGTATTGCCGTAACAGGTGGGAGAGTAGGTCGGTGCCTTTTTTTATACAGAAGCCCTTGCATGACAGCAAGGGCTTTTTTGTGTTCTGGATTTTCTGGGGGAGAGCACCTCCGGACCGGACATCACCCAGCAACCGATGTTATGTCGTAAGTAGTCGTAAATATTGGGAGTTAGGTCGCTACCATTTCCTGGCAATTATCTGAGACCATCCCAGGGTCACGTTTCTCTTGGACACATTATCCGATATCTCTGTCTTTTATATATTACTAAGGTCGATTTCTCTCCCTTAACACGGGCTATGGACACTTCTCTGCCTGTAAAGTGCCCTGCAACTTTGCCCACCAAGTAGGTCCTAGATCCTATCTTAACATTAGAAGCCCATAATAACAGTTATGGTTATATACCTCCCATTTTGGAACATATCGGGTCCGTAAGGATCACAGATTTTACCCTTGAAGCTCGCAATAGCTGTTATGGCTATGATCCATTCTGTTATGGAGTTATTGTGGCCTCTAAAGATGACCATGTTGACATTTAAAGCGTAGAATAGCGGGTGGCGGCACTCCCATTTTGTTAAGCAACCATATGTTGTTTGTAAAGGATACAGCTTTATGTATAACGGGGTCAGCAAAGTACTATAGTCCTTTTTACTTTCTTAGATAACGTTTTGGGATTTAAACAGAGTCTTCACAAAGCTTGCCCCTTAAATTTTCTTAAAAGTTGGTATACGGGATATTCGCTGTTATCTGCATAAGCATACCTAACGTTTTGTCTAGTCGATATGCAGGTAATTGTTTACTTTATATTGGTATTGGGAACGGCCGGTACTAAATAATTTTTTGTTGGAGGGGTTGTCATTTAGGGTTATTTTCAAGATATACTAATATTTAATATGAAAATAAAACTTTTTAAACACCTTAAATAAATTCCTGTATATAAATTTCAACAAAATTTTTGATAATGGACCGGACGCCGTCAATATATTGTCTTACCTGATATTTTGGTGATTTTGTAGACAGTTAGGAAAATTTCTGTTAAGTAAACGGTAATGAAGAATATTTTATAGACTCTTGTTGCCTGTAATCCTCTCCTTTATAATTTCCGGTAGATGATCGAACAAGTTATAGTTGGCTAAAAGATCGTATTATTGGACAGATTAAGAAAGTTCTTAGTAAAATTTTATTAGTGTAGTAGCTGGTTATTGGTGTTCATCTATTTTTTCGAATAGCTATGGAGCATATAGTATGTATTATAATTTATAATTTATAATTTTTCGGTTTCGCAATTTAATATAGATGTATCGTTATTTAATCCTGATATGAGTAGCGGGTTATTGGTTGATATATATAATTATTGCTAGCAGGGTATATTCTTTTTATATGGACAAGCTTTTTACGATGCAATACCTTATTCCTATTATAGGATGATAGTAGTTAGATTGCTTGTGAATGGAGAAATATTTTTTGAAGCTACAGATTATATTTATAATTTTTTAATCACATAATGTAATTGGGTTTATGAACTTGATATTTTATTCTATATAGATGTTCGTGATGAGTCAATTTTGTTAGTATAATCGTATGCCGTATAAAAGGAAGATTTGAACTCAACTGGTTTGATGTGTATGTTGATTTGACCATATAGGGTGCATACTGTATGTTTTATTTTTGTGCAGCGGTATTTAGAGTATCTTTTTTATAGCATTGGCCATATGCTGGATAATTTATTTACAGTTTATATCCTTCTTTCTTGCTAGGTGGTTTCGTCTTAATATAGCACATATTAATATCGAATTAGCCCTCTATGCGGTTCCTCCAAAAAACAATCATCCAATGATACAGCAAGTTACCCCCTTTCTCAATAAATAAGCAAGAAAACGTTTGGAAGTGATTATAAAAATGGTCTATCTTTGCACCACTCCGCAAGGGAGGAACGGTCGGTTCGAAAGGGCTGACACTGAAAAAAAGAGGGTCTATTTAATTTAGACGCAGAAATCGAAAAGGTCTCCAAAAATAAATTTTCACATTTATTTTGGATATACCAAAAAGATCTCTACCTTTGCAGTCCCAACGGAAACGAAGGGAACCAAAACAAGATCGATAACGGCGCAATGCCGACATCATATAGCCGAAGCGAGATGCGGAAGCGAAAAAAGTTCTTTAAAAATATAATCATGTAACGTAACGAGTAGTGTTGAGAAACGACGAAAGTTAAAAAAAATCAACCTGTTCAATTTTAGAATTAGAAATAAAATACAAGACAATTCTATTTATTATAAATAGTCTTGATCTTACACTTCATTTTACAATGGAGAGTTTGATCCTGGCTCAGGATGAACGCTAGCGGCAGGCCTAATACATGCAAGTCGGACGGGATTCGGGGAGTAGCTTGCTACGAACCGATGAGAGTGGCGCACGGGTGCGTAACGCGTGAGCAACCTACCCATATCTGGGGGATAGCCTCTCGAAAGAGAGATTAACACCGCATAACATCATCGAGTGGCATCACTCGATGATCAAATATTCATAGGATATGGATGGGCTCGCGTGACATTAGCTAGTTGGAGAGGTAACGGCTCACCAAGGCTACGATGTCTAGGGGCTCTGAGAGGAGAATCCCCCACACTGGTACTGAGACACGGACCAGACTCCTACGGGAGGCAGCAGTAAGGAATATTGGTCAATGGAGGCAACTCTGAACCAGCCATGCCGCGTGCAGGATGACTGCCCTATGGGTTGTAAACTGCTTTTGTCAGGGAATAAACCTACTTACGTGTAAGTAGCTGAATGTACCTGAAGAATAAGGATCGGCTAACTCCGTGCCAGCAGCCGCGGTAATACGGAGGATCCAAGCGTTATCCGGATTTATTGGGTTTAAAGGGTGCGTAGGCGGTCCTATAAGTCAGTGGTGAAAGACGGCAGCTTAACTGTCGCAGTGCCTTTGATACTGTAGGACTTGAATCTATTTGAAGTGGGCGGAATAAGACAAGTAGCGGTGAAATGCATAGATATGTCTTAGAACTCCGATTGCGAAGGCAGCTCACTAAGTTAGCATTGACGCTGATGCACGAAAGCGTGGGGATCAAACAGGATTAGATACCCTGGTAGTCCACGCCCTAAACGATGATAACTCGATGTTTGCGATACACAGTAAGCGTCCAAGCGAAAGCGTTAAGTTATCCACCTGGGGAGTACGGTCGCAAGATTGAAACTCAAAGGAATTGACGGGGGCCCGCACAAGCGGAGGAGCATGTGGTTTAATTCGATGATACGCGAGGAACCTTACCCGGGCTTGAAAGTTAGTGAATGATCCAGAGACGGATCAGTCCTTCGGGACACGAAACTAGGTGCTGCATGGCTGTCGTCAGCTCGTGCCGTGAGGTGTTGGGTTAAGTCCCGCAACGAGCGCAACCCCTATGTTTAGTTGCCAGCGAGTTATGTCGGGGACTCTAAACAGACTGCCTGTGCAAACAGTGAGGAAGGTGGGGACGACGTCAAGTCATCATGGCCCTTACGTCCGGGGCTACACACGTGCTACAATGGATGGTACAGCGGGCAGCTACATAGCAATATGATGCTAATCTCTAAAAGCCATTCACAGTTCGGATTGAGGTCTGCAACTCGACCTCATGAAGTTGGATTCGCTAGTAATCGCGTATCAGCAATGACGCGGTGAATACGTTCCCGGGCCTTGTACACACCGCCCGTCAAGCCATGAAAGTTGGGGGTACCTAAAGCATGTAACCGCAAGGAGCGTGTTAGGGTAAAACCGATAATTGGGGCTAAGTCGTAACAAGGTAGCCGTACCGGAAGGTGCGGCTGGAATACCTCCTTTCTAGAGCATTCAAGATTGAAGCTCGTTACGTATACACATGATTTATATTATAGAAACAAAAAGAAACATTTGAAGAAATGTGCCCATCCCTGTAGGATGGTCCAGAGAGAGAATGATAAGCTAGTCCCGTAGCTCAGTTGGTTAGAGCACTACACTGATAATGTAGGGGTCAGCAGTTCAAATCTGCTCGGGACTACCATAAAACGATACGGGGAATTAGCTCAGCTGGCTAGAGCACCTGCCTTGCACGCAGGGGGTCATCGGTTCGACTCCGATATTCTCCACAGGTCTGCCCGAACACCAAGATATTGTGTTCATTATAAGGGGGACAAAGAGTTCTTTGACATATTGAAAGAAAAAAATTACAAGAGAAGACAACAGTAGAGACAATACTGTGATGTGCTCGATGTATTATGAAGACCCTCGGTCAAGGCCGAACGGATTAATGCGTAGCATCATGGTTATATATATCAAAAAGCAACCCATAGTAGCAAAAGGGCTATGAGGTGAAGAAAGTAAATAAGGGCACACGGGGGATGCCTAGGCTCTCAGAGGCGATGAAGGACGTGATAAGCTGCGATAAGCTTCGGGGATCAGCAAATGTGAGTTCGATCCGAAGATTTCCGAATGGGGCAACCTAGCATACTGAAGGTATGTTGTATAATACGCGAACGCGCTGAACTGAAACATCTAAGTAGGCGTAGGAGAAGAAAATAATAATGATTTCCCAAGTAGTGGCGAGCGAACGGGAAAGAGCCCAAACCATTGATGTTACGGCATCAGTGGGGTTGTAGGGCTGCGATGTGGCATTAGCAAACAGAAGTGGAATGGGATGGGAAGCCCAGCTATAAACGGTGATAGCCCGGTACACGTATAGAATGCTAGCCTAGCAGTACCCTGAGTACCGCGGGGTCGGAGACGCCCTGTGGGAATCTGTCAGCACCATCTGATAAGGCTAAATACTCCTGAGAGACCGATAGTGAACTAGTACCGTGAGGGAAAGGTGAAAAGAACCTCGAACAGAGGAGTGAAAAGAACCTGAAACCGTGTGCTTACAAGCGGTCGGAGCTGCCAGGTGCAGTGACGGCGTGCCTTTTGCATAATGAGCCTACGAGTTACTCTTGTCTGGCAAGGTTAAGTGGTTCAGCCACGCAGCCGAAGCGAAAGCGAGTCTTAATAGGGCGCATAGTCAGATGAGGTAGACGCGAAACCTTGTGATCTACCCTTGGGCAGGTTGAAGTTGCAGTAACATGTAATGGAGGACCGAACCGATAAACGTTGAAAAGTTTTCGGATGACCTGAGGGTAGGGGTGAAAGGCTAATCAAACTGGGAAATAGCTCGTACTCCCCGAAATGTTTTTAGGAACAGCGTCGGCATAGAGTCTTATAGAGGTAGAGCTACCGATTGGGTGCGGGGGAGTCAAATCCTACCAAATCCAGACGAACTCCGAATGCTATAAGATATGGCCGGCAGTGAGGCTTTGGGTGCTAAGGTCCAAGGCCGAGAGGGAAAGAACCCAGACCATCAGCTAAGGTCCCTAAATATACGCTAAGTTGAACTAACGAGGTCCGGTTGCCTAGACAGCTAGGATGTTGGCTTGGAAGCAGCCATTCATTTAAAGAGTGCGTAACAGCTCACTAGTCGAGCGGCCGGGCGTGGATAATAAACGGGCATCAAGTGTATTACCGAAGCTATGGATTTGTATCATTAGATACATCTGGTAGGGGAGCATTCTATTTACGGTGAAGCGATCTGGTAATGGGTCGTGGAGTGCATAGAAAAGCAAATGTAGGCATAAGTAACGATAAGGCGGGTGAGAAACCCGCCCACCGAAAGACTAAGGTTTCCTGATCAACGCTAATCGGATCAGGGTTAGTCGGGGCCTAAGGCGCATCCGAAGGGAGCAAGCCGATGGACAACTGGTCAATATTCCAGTACTTTTTATAACTGCGATGTGGTGACGGAGTAGTGACACTGCCGCGAACTGACGGAATAGTTCGTTGAAAGGCGTAGGTATAGGGACGGTAGGCAAATCCGCCGACCCTGCTGAAACCCAATAGTACAGCAAAGCTTCGGCGGCGTTGATAGAGCAGGTAAACAGACTTCCAAGAAAACCCGCTAAGCTTCAGGTTATAAAAACCCGTACCGTAAACCGACACAGGTAGTCGAGGAGAGAATCCTAAGGTGCTCGAGTGAATCATGGCTAAGGAACTCGGCAAAATGGCCCTGTAACTTCGGGAGAAGGGGCGCTTCCTCCAGCAATGGAGAAGCCGCAGTGAAAAGGCCCAGGCGACTGTTTAACAAAAACATATGGCTTTGCAAAATCGAAAGATGAAGTATAAGGCCTGACACCTGCCCGGTGCTGGAAGGTTAAGAGGGGATGTCATCGTAAGAGAAGCATTGAATCGAAGCCCCAGTAAACGGCGGCCGTAACTATAACGGTCCTAAGGTAGCGAAATTCCTTGTCGGGTAAGTTCCGACCTGCACGAATGGTGTAACGATCTGGGCGCTGTCTCAGCCATGAGCTCGGTGAAATTGTGGTATCGGTGAAGACGCCGATTACCCGCAACGGGACGGAAAGACCCCATGCACCTTCACTATAGCTTAACATTGGAATTGGGTACAGGATGTGTAGGATAGGCGGGAGATGTTGAAGTGGCTTCGCTAGGAGTCATGGAATCAACCTTGAAATACCGCCCTTTCTGTATCCGGTTTCTAACTCGGTTATATCGAGGACATTGTTTGGTGGGTAGTTTGACTGGGGTGGTCGCCTCCAAAAAGGTAACGGAGGCTTTCAAAGGTAAGCTCAGTACGCTTGGTAACCGTACGAGGAGTGCAATGGCATAAGCTTGCTTGACTGTGAGACCAACAAGTCGAACAGGGTCGAAAGACGGACATAGTGATCCGGTGGTTCTGTATGGAAGGGCCATCGCTCAAAGGATAAAAGGTACGCTGGGGATAACAGGCTGATCTCCCCCAAGAGCTCATATCGACGGGGAGGTTTGGCACCTCGATGTCGGCTCGTCACATCCTGGGGCTGGAGAAGGTCCCAAGGGTTGGGCTGTTCGCCCATTAAAGTGGCACGCGAGCTGGGTTCAGAACGTCGCGAGACAGTTCGGTCCCTATCTGTTGTGGGCGTTGGAAGTTTGAGTGGATCTGTCCTTAGTACGAGAGGACCGGGATGGACTGACCGCTGGTAAACCAGTTATGCCGCCAGGTGTACGGCTGGGTAGCTACGTCGGGAATAGATAAGCGCTGAAAGCATCTAAGTGCGAAACTAGCCACGAGATGAGACTTCCTTATAGGGCCGTAGAAGACTACTACGTCGATAGGTTGCAGGTGTAAAGGTAGAGATACCATAGCTGAGCAATACTAATCACCCGAAGCTTTCTCAAGCAACGCAGACACTGTTGTCTTCCTCTTTTAGTTTTTCTTTCAATTGTCTATAGATCAGATGGTCACTTTATCCGTAATGGATATTGTTTCTATATTCTGATAACCTTATTTTAGGTGCCTATATCGGCGGTGTCTACCTCTTCCCATTCCGAACAGAGAAGTCAAGCCCGCCAGAGCCGATGGTATTGCCGTAACAGGTGGGAGAGTAGGTCGGTGCCTTTTTTTATACAAAATAGCCTTTTTAACGAAGGCTATTTTACTTTAAATCTGATTTGTTTACATCAACTGTGTTGATTCAAAATATTTTAGGTGTCTATATCGGCGGTGTCTACCTCTTCCCATTCCGAACAGAGAAGTCAAGCCCGCCAGAGCCGATGGTATTGCCGTAACAGGTGGGAGAGTAGGTCGATGCCTTTTTTTATACAAAAGCCATTAAGATATTATCTTAATGGCTTTTTCTGTATATTACCTTTTTTTATTTCAGAATTTATTTATGATAATATCATTTTTTCTTCTATTATCATAACAATATTACGAACTTCCCCATTTTTACTCATTAAATTTTTATAAACTTGAAAGATGGAATGCCTATAAGGTATTTTGAAATTCTATACTGAATTATGAAAATTAAATATATTATCATTGGACTGTTGGTTGTTTTATTTGGCTACTTAATTTGGCAACGAATTTTAATAAATAGGGAGAAAAGCAGTAAACCAACTACTGCCAAAGGGAAAGAAAATGTAATGTCTGTTTACGGTGCTGTTATACATGCTGAATCATTTGCCGATAATTTGAATTTAACGGGAACAATTGAACCTGATGAGCAAGTTGAAATTAGGTCTGAAGTGTCTGGTTTAATTGCTGAATTGAATTTTTCTGAAGGGAGTCATGTAAATAAAGATGCTGTTTTGGTGAAAATGGTGGCATCAGATCTATTAGCCCAATTGGAACAAGCAAAAACGAGAATGCAACTAACCTCTGAAAATGAGAGAAGGGCAAAATTACTGTTGGAAAAGGAAGCCATCAGTCAGGAGGAATATGATATCGCTAGTGCTGAGTATAGAACAGCTAAATCGCAAATCGTATATATTGAAGCACAGCTGTCCAAAACATATATAAGAGCTCCATTTTCGGGAACTATTGGCCTACGTTCTGTTTCTAAGGGCGCATATATTACACCTACTACAAATATTGCCAGATTAGTAAAATCAGATCGTATAAAGCTTTCATTTGCTATACCGGAAAAATATGTCAACCGCGTTTCAGTGGGTAAGACAGTTTCATTTACTATTCCTGAAAGCAAAGAAGTATTTTACGCGAAAGTATTTGCAATAGATCCAGCAGTTGATTTGAACACGAGGACCTTATTGATAAAAGCTATGGCTGATAATGTTGGTAATAAATTTGTTCCAGGAGTATTTGCTAATGTTGTTTTACCTTTGGAAAGCATAAATGATGCTTTAATGGTTCCTTCAGAAGCACTGATACCAATACAAAATGGTAAAAAGATTTTCGTAATGAAAGCTGGAAGGGCTAGGGAGGTGCTCGTGGAAACAGGGGGGAGAACAAAGGATAAGGTTAATGTTTTATCCGGATTAACGCATGGTGATACGGTGTTGACAACAGGTATTATGTCTTTGAAAGATGATGTTAAGGTGAAGGTTACATTACGTTAGTTGTTTATTATGAGTTTATCTACCACAAGTATTAAACGTCCTGTACTAACAATTGTTCTGAATTTGATGCTTATCTTATTCGGGATTATTGGCTATAGCTACTTGGGCGTACGTGAATTTCCTTCTATTGATCCTGCTCAAATTTCTGTAAGAACGAGCTATGCAGGGGCTAATGCGGATATTATCGAATCGCAGATTACAGAACCACTAGAGAAATCGATCAACTCTATTGATGGTATCAGAAATATCTCTTCCTCCAGTAATCAAGGAACGAGTAACATTACAGTGGAATTCAATTTAGGAAAGAATTTAGAGGAGGCAGCGAACGATGTGCGTGATAAAGTCTCACAAGCATTGAGAAGTTTACCTCAAGATATTGATGCTGCTCCCGTGGTATCAAAAGCGGATGCTGATTCTGAACCGATTATTACCATGACTGTCCAGAGTTCGGAACGGAATATTTTGGAGCTTTCAGATTATGCTGAAAATTCTATTTCA
Organism: Sphingobacterium sp. SG20118; assembly: GCF_044740685.1. Taxonomy (NCBI): domain Bacteria; kingdom Pseudomonadati; phylum Bacteroidota; class Sphingobacteriia; order Sphingobacteriales; family Sphingobacteriaceae; genus Sphingobacterium; species Sphingobacterium sp. SG20118. The sequence continues at coordinate 4,742,465 of NZ_CP172826.1, read as the reverse complement.
CAAAGACTTCAAACGATTCCGGGAGTGAGTTCCGTACAGATTTGGGGGCAAAAGAAGTTCGCTATGCGTCTCTGGTTAGACCCTGTGAAATTGAACTCCTATGGTGTAACTGTTTTGGATGTCAGATCAGCCTTGGATCTTCAGAATGTGGAATTGCCATCGGGTAAATTAACGGGATCTAATACTGAATTAACAGTGAAGACCATTGGAAATTTGGCTACAGAAGATGAATTTAACAATATCATCATTAAATCTACTGGGAATAGTATTATTCGATTAAGCGATGTAGGAAACGCTGCCTTAGAAGCCGAAAACTTTGAAACGAAGATGTCAGATTCGGGGCTTCCTATGATCAGTATGGCTGTGATCCCACAACCAGGTACCAATTATTTGGAAATTGCAAAAAATTTCTACAAAGAGTTTGATCAACTTAAAAAGGATTTACCCGAGGGTATTGTCATGAAAATTGCCATGGATAATACCCTTTTTGTGAAACGTGCAGTTTTAGAGGTTGCTGAGACCTTATTGATTTCTGTTGTGTTGGTTGTGTTGATTATTTTTCTATTCTTTAGAAATTGGTCGATTGCTTTTCGTCCACTAATCGATATACCTGTATCGTTGATAGCGACGTTTTTTGTTATGTATCTATGTGGTTTTTCAATCAATGTACTGACCTTATTAGCAATCGTGCTGGCAACAGGTTTAGTTGTTGATGACGGTATTGTAGTAACAGAAAATATATTTAAAAAGGTAGAAGAGGGAATGTCTCCGATTCAGGCCGCTATTAAAGGTTCTAATGAGATTTTCTTTGCAGTAATCTCTATATCGATTACTTTGGCAGCGGTATTCCTTCCTGTTGTATTTTTGGAAGGTTTTGTTGGCCGTCTTTTTAGGGAGTTTGGAATTGTTATTGGAGCAGCTGTACTTATTTCAGCTTTTGTTTCATTGACATTGACGCCCATGTTAAATGCCTATTTAATGAAAGGTGGGGAACAGAAAAAAACTAAATTTTATAATAGAACGGAACCATATTTTGTAGCATTGACAACTGGATATGCCAATTCATTGGTTAAATTTTTGAAAAAAAAATGGCTTAGTTTTCCTATTATCTTGGCCTGCTTTGGTTTGATTTATTTGTTTTTTAATCTATTACCAAAAGAAACCGCTCCTTATGATGACCGCAGTTATTTATCATTGCGTGTTACTGCTCCAGAAGGTGTTTCATACGATTATATGGATCGGTTTATGACTGAATTGACGACACTTGTTAATGATTCGGTTCCAGAAAAAGATGTCAGCTTGGTTATTACTTCCCCGGGATTCGGTTCTGCGGCTGCTAATAGCGGGATGATTCGTCTCGGACTTGTACAGCAGGATAAACGGGATCGTACCCAAGCTGAAATAGCACATGATTTATCTAGATTGACAAGATCCTCTTCAGAAGCGAAGGTTTCTATAACTGAACAACCGACAATTTCAGTGAATAGACGTGGAGGCTTACCGGTTCAATATATTATACAGGCACCCAATTTTCAGAAATTACAAGAAAAAATTCCGGAATTCATGGAAGCAGTGGATGATGACCCAACATTTTCAATTAGTGATGTAAATTTGAAATTTAATAAGCCTGAGGTATATGTCAATATAGATCGGGAGAAGGCATTAAGCCTGGGTGTCTCAATTTTGGATGTTGCTCAAACTTTACAAATGTCATTATCTGGACAACGATTTGGCTATTTTATGATGAATGGCCGCCAGTATCAAGTCATAGGTCAATTTGATAAAAAAGATACAGGAACCCCTCTGGATCTTGCTTCTATTTTCGTTAAGAACAAAGATGGTAAGTTAATCCAGTTAGATAATATCGTGAAAATTGAAGAACGAAGCAGTCCTCCACAGTTATATCATAATAATCGGTATATGTCTGCAACTGTTTCTGCAGGATTAGCTCCTGGTAAAAGTCTGGGTGAAGGAATAGAAGCAATGGATCGTATAAAAGAAAAAGTTCTGGATGAGACTTTCACAACGGATCTGGGTGGTGAATCTAGGGACTTTAAAGAAAGTGGCTCGAATACCATGTTTGCCTTTGGATTAGCTTTGTTGTTGATCTATCTTATTTTGGCGGCACAATTCGAAAGCTTTATCGACCCATTGGTTATTATTATTACAGTACCATTGGCTGTCGCAGGGGCTTTGTTCTCCCTGTGGTTGTTTGGTCAATCTTGGAATATCTTTAGTCAAATAGGAACGATTATGTTGATTGGATTGGTAACAAAGAATGGTATTTTGATTGTAGAATTTGCTAATCAATTGCGTGAAGAAGGTAAATCGAAATATAATGCAATTATTGAGGCTTCTGCTGGTCGCTTAAGGCCGATTCTAATGACTTCTTTAGCGATTGCACTCGGAGCACTGCCGATTGCATTATCGTTCGGTGCGGCGTCTACAAGTCGTATAGGAATGGGTGTTGTGATTGTGGGAGGTACGTTGTTCTCCCTTGTTTTAACTTTGTTTGTTATTCCTGCGATTTATCTGATGTGGTCTAGAGTAAAAAATATAAATCCTGAATTGTCGAATATTGAAGAATAATATGTATAAGTTTTATTATCTATTAGCATTGCTTTTTATACCGATTGGTACTGCAGTGTCCCAAAATATATTAACAGCTCAAGAGGCTGTTTCACTTGCGATGCAAAATAATTTTGATGTTTTATTAACAAAAAACGATCTTGCAGTTGCAAAGGAAAATCTTACTTATGGGAATGCGGGCCTGTTGCCAAGTCTAACCGCTAATTTTAGTCAAAGCAATAGTAATCAAAATTCTAAGCAGACACAGGTTTCAGGAGAAGTGAGGGAGCTGGATAATGCCAAAAATAACAGTATGAACTATGGCGTAAGCTTAGGATGGACCATTTTCGATGGTTTTGGGATGTTTGCGCGCTATGATAAATTAAACGAGTTGAAAGCTCGAGGTGAAATTGAGTTGCAATCGGTTATCATAAGTACTGTTGGCGATGTGCTAAACATGTACTATACGATTGTTCTTGAGGAAAATCTGCTCAATACCATTGATTCTTCTATCATGATTTCCACTGATAGATTGAAAACTGCAGAAAATCGCTTTCAGATTGGAAAAGCGTCGAAACTGGAGGTTTCTTAATGTACAGGTTAATCTGAATTCGGATGAATCTTTAAGGTTAAAAAAAATAGAAACAATTCGTAATTTAAAAACAGAACTGAATCGTTTGATGGCACGTGATCTAAATAATGATTTTCAGGTGGAAGAGCAATTTCATTTTAATGAAAACCTAAAGATGGATGATCTATTAATTCAAGCGTCCAGCCAAAACCTTGAGCTGCAGTTAATAAAATTAGATAAGCGAATTGCCGAATTAGAACTTAAAGATGTAAAATCTAGGCGATTGCCCATTGTCAGATTAAATTCAGGATATAATTTTTCATCCTCTGAATCTAGTTTGGGTTTTGTTTCTCAATCGAGTGCAAGAGGGCTTACGTATGGTGTGACTGCTTCCTTTAATATTTTCGATGGTTTCAATCAACGTAGAATTGAAAGGATAGCTAAGATAGGTGTAAAGAAGGCCGGAATTCAGATTGAAAGAAGCAAAGCATTGGTCGATGCATCTATTGTAAAGGCTTACCAAAGTTATATGACCAATATCAGTTTAGCAAAACTTGAATATAAGAATGAGAGAATTGCAAAGCAGAATTTAGGGATAACATTAGACAAGTATAAAATTGGCACAATCAGCGCAGTAGAATTTAGAGATGCACAGGAGAATTATGTGAATGCAATGAGCCGTTTGAAAGAGGCTAATTACCTTGCTAAGTTATCAGAAATTGGTTTAAAAGAATTGGTTGGCAATCTTGATCTATAAATAAAACAGCATGCTAAGAGCCCTTAAAAGGCTACTTAGCGCTCGTCTTCGGTATAAAAATCAAGTAGTGAACTCATATACGGATTGTCCCAGCCGGAAATAATATCAGCGTAATCTTCTTCAGGAATATTGATATGATTTATTTCAACAGAAGTTCCTTTTTTGTGTTCATGAAGTTTGATAGTCACGATAGAATCTGCCTCTTGATCTCCAAAAAACCATTGTTGAACTATTTTTTTATTTTGATCCAATTCAATAAACTTACCTGTTATTGCTCCGTCCCACATCGAAAACTCACCACCAACAACGGGATTGATTTCTACTAAATCTCCCGTCCACAGGCGGATAGTGATGTCTGTCGTCAAAGCCAAATATATCTCTTCTGGCTCTGCCGGGATAATATAATATTTTTTGAAATCTTTCATAAATACAAAAATACACTTATTCTGATTGAGAGTATCAATCTATTTTAATCTTTTATTTATGATTAAGGTATGAAAAGGAGATTTAATAACTTACGGCCGGTAAAGGATAAATTGAAATAGTATAAATATTTTGAAACGAGTTTTAGTATTGATTTAATCAGTAACTCTAATAGGACTTTAATCCGATATTTTAAGGGGTAAACGGATTGAGGAAGTGCTAGATACCTATAATTTTCAAATTACTTTTGCTTTAATATAGGGTGATGGACAATAAGATTACATATATCTTTTGCAACATCATCTTTGGATTTCAATGGATATTCTAGGATATGTCCCTTGTTATCGATTATTGTTATTTTATTTGTATCTGTTGCAAAACCAGCTCCTTTGTCCTGCATTGAGTTTAAAACAATGAAGTCCAGATTTTTGCGCGCTAACTTGCCCTTTGCATTTTCAATTTCATTATTTGTTTCTAACGCAAATCCAATCAATAGCTGATTTTCTGTTTTCCTTGTACCGATAGTAGCAAGAATATCGATTGTTTTTTTCAGAGAAATGGAGAATGTCTCTTCATTTTTTTTAATCTTCTGCGTTGCAACTTCAGTAGGAGTGTAGTCAGCAACAGCTGCGCTCATGACCATGATGTCTGATTTGGAATAATATTCCTCAACAGCATGCAGCATATCCTGTGCTGAAGTGATATCGATGCGAGTTACATTCTCAGGTGTTTTTAGAGCTGTGGGGCCACTTATTAATGTTACATCAGCACCAAGCTTGCCAAGTTGTTCGGCAAGGGCATAGCCCATCTTACCGCTCGAATGATTGCCTATAAAGCGAACGGGATCAATTGCTTCATAAGTAGGTCCAGCAGTTACTAAGGCTCTTTTTCCTTTTAGGGGAAGAGGTTTAGAAATGCTATTTATTAAAAAGTCGAATATTTCTTCTGGTTCTGCAAGTCTCCCTTCACCAACAAGACCACTAGCTAATGATCCATTACCTGGTGGAATTAATATATTACCGTAAGAAATCAACAGTCGTATATTGTTTTGTGTAGCGGGATGTTTCCACATGTCTAAGTCCATCGCGGGAGCAAAAAACACGGGGCATTTGGCAGAGAGATAAACTGCAGCTAGTAAGCTGTCGCAGATTCCATTAGCTAATTTTCCAAGCGTATTTGCCGTTGCAGGTGCAATAAGAATAAGATCTGCTTCTAGTCCAATTTGGACATGATTATTCCATTCCCCAGTTTTAGCATCAAAATAATCGATTAAAACGGGGTTATTAGAAAGAGTTGACAATGTAAGAGGCGTTATGAATTCTGCGGCTTCTTTTGTCATTATGATTTGAACATTAGCTTTTTCTTTGACTAATAACCTAGTCAGGTGCGCAATTTTGTATGCGGCAATACTGCCGCATACAGAAATTACAATATTTTTTTCAGCTAAGCTCATATCAATTAAGATGGCTACAAGTTATTCTTGCTCTTTTGAAGGGTTTCTGTAATAAACCTTATCGTGCAAAAACTCATCAATTGCTATAAGAGTTGCTTTAGGCATACGCTCATAGTGTTTTGAAATTTCAATTTGCTCACGATTTTCAAATACCTCTTCCAAGTTATCATTGCTACTCGCAAATTCCGCAAGTTTGCCACTCAATTCTTCTTTGATGTCAACTGAAATTTGATTAGCACGTTTGCTGATCACTACGATTGACTCATAGATATTTTCAGTAACTATGTCAAATTGTCTTAAATCACGTGTTACAGTTGAAGTTGCTACGGTGCTGTTATTTTTTTGACTCATTTTTTTGGGTATTTTCTTTATTTCCTTTATCTTCTATTTTTTCTTTCGCCGCTTTTCTCTCTTTATCTTGTTCTGCGATTGCCTTATTTACAGTTGCCATATAGGCCGAGGCGGATTTCATTTTCTTTTCAGCATTATCGCGGATAGACTCTGCTTCATGTATGTGTTTGCTATTTGGGAAACCCATAGCAAACGAACGATAATAATCAATAACCTCTTCAAATCTCTCAACTTGTTTAAAAGAAACACTCTGGTTTGCGAAATTATATTGAGACTTTAAAGTAAGGAACTCAATTTCCTCAGCATATTTAGTGTCAGGGTAAGCTTTCAATACATTTTGTAATGCAATTACTGCTGCTCTATAATCATCGTTCAACCCCATGTCGTAGAGTAGTTTAGCGTTCGAGAAGGCTTTAAACTCTAATTTGTCACGTAGTTTTTGAATGAGTTTCTCCTGCTTCTTTCGCTCGGTCAGATTCTGGATATAGATTGACAAATAGTTGTAAAGCATCAATTGCTTTTCTCGTATTTTCTTGATCCAATGATGATCTAGGAGAGTCTAAATAATAGCAGTATGCGGACATGAAGCGACATTCTTCAGCTCGTGGGCTATTTGGATAAACATCTGCAAAGTCCTTAAAGTGATATCTTGCTGACGTATAATCTTTCAACCTGTAGTTTGCGAATGCAGTGAAATAATATAAATTCTCAGCTTCGGCCTGTCCCCTAAATTTGGTTCTCAAATCTCCGAACAAGATTAATGCTTTACTATATTTTTTGTTATCATAAAGTTTTACTGCTTCTTCGTACTTCTGAGCGATATTATTGCTTGCGCGTAATTTCTCAAATTTACTTTTACAGCTACTGAACGATACCAATAACAAAATTCCGGCACATAAAGCCGCTATACGCCTATTTAAAAACATTTTACAAAGATAAGTGAATTTGTAATACTAATCAATTAAATTTTTATGTTGCAATATACTGCAATATAAAATGTGATACAATCAAACTTATTATATTAACTTTTTTTAACCTTAATTTGAGGAAGTGATCATTTATTGTCATTTGCTTGTTTAAAAACACGAGCAATCGATTTGTCAGCCATCAATTTGGTAAATTTTGATTATATTTACATTCAAATTAAAGTTAGTATGACATTAAAAGAAAGAGTTGAGCAAGCATTGGATTCGATTAGGCCTTATTTGGAAACTGACGGTGGAGATGTTAGTGTGGAAGAAATCACGGCAGATAATGTTGTTCGTTTAAAATTGCTGGGAGCATGTGCTTCATGCTCGATGAGTATTATGACTTTTAAAGCTGGATTGGAACAAGCAATTAGGAAAGCGGTACCCGAAATTACAGCTGTAGAGGCTATCAATATTACTGATATGGATAACCCTAATGCCACACAGCCTACACCTAAAGCCTTATAATTGACGGTTTTAATTAACACAATTTAACAGCAGTCTTCCTGTTAAAATCTTAGATTTGTGCTATGAAATTCAAATATCACTTAATAATTGTTACATTTTTATTTTTTCTTGGCTGCAATTCCTATGCTCAAGAACGCAAAATAATACAGTTTAGTGGTATTGTGGAAACCATTAGCTCAGGTCTGCCTGTAGGCTATACCACGATTGCGAATTTAAGTTTTCGTAATGAAACCTATATGGCAAATAACGAGGGGTTTTTCTCTTTTGTGGCGCATGTCGGGGATACTATTCGATTTACTTCAGTGGGTTATGAAACACTTGAGTACGTAATTCCGCAAGTAAGTGGAGATCGATTATCTTCCGCTATAGTCATGACCAATCTCATTGTCGAATTACCTATGGTGACCCCTTATCCTTGGGCAAGTATTGAAGAATTCAACATCGCATTCATGAATTTGGAGGTTAATTCGGATAATTTAATACGAGCAAAACGTAATATGTCTAAAGAGTCTATCGATGCGATGGCTGCCATGATGCCACGAACAGCCGATGAAATGCATAATTATAATGTTAATGAAAACCATCGTGGCCTTAGCAATAAGGTGATCAATCAGCGTTATGCTAACCCGCTACTAAACCCTTTTGCTTGGGGTAGTCTAATTCAACAAATATCTAAAGGAAAGAAAAAATAGTAGCGCTAATTTCCAGATTCTAATTTATTCAATTCTGCGACACTTATTTTAGATGAAAAGTAAGAAATCAATCCTGAAATTGTTGTGATGGTCAAGAAAACGATTATAAAATCGGTTAATCGCATAGCGATTGGATAACTGTCAATGAGCATGTTGCTTCCTTCCTCAACCTTGATGATTCCATAGTTGATTTGAAGATAACAGAAAATGTAACCGATTATCAAACCACCCACACAGCCTATAAGTGATATCATTAAGCCTTCGTAAAAGAATATTTTCTGAATCAAAGCGCTATTTGCCCCCAAATTTTTCAAGATGTTCATATCATCTTTCTTGTCAAGTACAAGCATTGTTAACGATCCTACGATATTGAATAGGGCTATTATGCTGATTAGTGTGAGGATAAAATACACTGCCCAACGTTCTACCTGTACATTTTTATAGACTGTAGGATTTTGTTCTTCCCGATTTTTTACGACGAAAGTATCACCGAGTTGAGTCTGCAGATCATTTTTGAATTTAGCGATACTACTTTTATCCTTTACATAAAATTCAATGGCAGATACGCGATTATATTCACCTAATACTTCTCGAGCAAAACCAATAGGGGTGATAATTAAATTATCAAAATCCTGTTGACTTTTTAGTATTCCCGTTGGCTGGATGGATCTTATATTAAATTCATCTGCTGGATTTGCAGCATTTTTAGCCCCTTTTCTGGGAGAATATACGTCAATTTTATTATGTGAATTGCGCAATGAAACACCTAAGTTAGCCTGCACTCCTGCTCCAATGACGGTATATGGCACACTATCTTGTAAGAGGTTATAATTTCCAGCAATGATAAGACTGTCTTTAGCTTTATAGTCTATGGCATTGGTCTCTATACCTTTTATCGTACCAATGTATTGCCGATTGTCATATTGTAACAAGACCTTCTCTTCAAGTATTGCAGTGTAATGAATAACATTGGGGTTCCGTTTTAATGCCACCAGATTAGGATCGTTTGCGTCAAACAGTTTTCCTTGATTAGGCTCTATTTTTAATTCGGGTGAAAACTGGCTATACATGGATAGTATCAGATTCTCCATCCCGTTAAAAGAAGACAGTAATATAATCAGTGCTGCACTACTTACCAAAACACCTACGACACTGATTCCCGAAATAATATTTATTGCATTTACAGACTTTTTTGAAAATAAGTATCTTTTAGCAAATAGGTATGGCAAGTTCATTTTTTAGGCTCTTATAAATGGATTGTTAGCTTTCTCAAAACCTATAGTGGTGGTTGGCCCATGTCCAGGATATACAGTGATGTCGTCAGGGAGTATATAAATCTTTTCCTTGATATTTTTTAATAGTAATTCGTGATTACCGCCTGGTAAATCTGTTCTCCCTATACTGTTTTTAAATAGTACGTCGCCACCTATAAGGAATTTATTTTTTGCGCTATAAAAACATAAATGTGCAGGGGAATGACCCGGAGCAAATATTAATTGTAGCTCATGATCTCCTATTTTTATAAATCCTTCTGCTGGTAAGAAGGATTCGCCGATAGGTGAGACCTCATATCTAAAACCCATCTGTGGCGCGTAGTTTTGAACTTCAATTAATACGGGTAGTTTCTCCTTCATGAAACTGAGGATAAAGTCCGTACTGGTCGAAAATGAACCTATTACCTAATACATGATCAACATGGCAATGTGTATTAAGTAAAATTTGGGGATTTAGACTATTTGACGCAATAAAGTCGGTTATGACCTTTTCATCAGAAGGTCCATACATACCAGGGTCGACAATAGCACAATTTTTTTCCTCATCATAGATGATGTATGTGTTTTCTTGATATGGATTAAAAGTAAAAGTCTTGATTTGCAACATAATTTTCAAAATCGAATGTATTTCTAATGCATTTGAATCGCACTATATTTTCAGTTGTAAAATAGATAATATCTGTTGGTTATAGTATTTTTTTCTATAAAAAGTCAAAATATATCGGGTGTAATTATATTTTATTCCAAATTTCCCAATTTTTTTCAGCTTGTAATTCAAGCATTTCAAGACCATTTTTGACTTTGGCACCATTGATTTTTCCTTTTTTAAGGAACATTGTTTCAGCAGGATTATAAACGAGGTCATACAATAAGTGGCGCTCACCTATGAAATGATATGGTAGCTGTGGAGCCTCTTCGATATTGGGAAAGGTACCCACGGGAGAACAATTGATAATAATCAAATATTCATTCAATATTTCATCTGTAAGTTCGCCATATGTTAAATTTTGTTCCGTTTTTGTTCTACTGACAAATTTGTATTCGATATTCAATGTGTTTAATGCATATTCAACAGCTTTTGCTGCTCCACCATTTCCTAGTATAAGTGCTTTTTTATGATGATTCTCTAATAAGGGTCTCAATGATTCTGTAAAACCATATACATCGGTGTTAAAGCCCTTTAAAAAAGGTCCATCTGCTTGATGTTTTATTTGAATACAGTTTACCGCTTGGATGGCATTTGCTTCGGCAGACAGCTCATTTAGATAGCTCAATACATTGATCTTATGAGGTATGGTTACATTAACGCCATAGAAATCTTTATTGTTAAACAATTTTTCAAATTCACGAATATCCTCCATACTATATAGATCATAATTTACATCTGTAATGTCTTCTTTTGTAAATTTCTCTAAGTAATATTTTTTAGAGAAGGAGTGTCCAAGTGGATAACCAATAAGTCCTAATTTTTTCATTTATTTAGGGGAGTATTTTTTTATTATTTCAGAAATAATGTGATTTCCTTGCAGTTGAGGAAGATAATCGAAAAGGATATAATGTTTGTCCGGATCTGTTGCGAGTCCCAATTCTAGGTATATGATTGCATCATTATATTTACCATTTGCAAATAAGTAAGCAACCATTCTAAAATAGAGCTCCGCTGCTTCGGGATTATTCGTGATAGCTTCGGCTATAATTTCGATTGCCTGATCGACTTTATCTTGTTCAAAGAAAATTGAAGAATAATCTAACCACGCATCAATATCCAAGGGGTTCAACTCGACAACTTTGGCATATGCTTTTTCTGCTAGCTCAATTTGCTTTAGCTTGTAACGAGCATCAGCTATTGCGAACCAAAAATCTGGGTTTGAGTCATCCAGTTCTAATGCTTTTTTGTAAAAATGCAAAGATTCAAAATGACGTTCTTCAAAGTCTAAGGTAACACCAATGCCAAACCAAGCATCTGCTAAATCCCCATCCATTTTAACCGCTTTTTTATAAAAGACGCGAGCTTCTTCCATCTGCTCCAGTTTTTCCAAGCATTCACCAATGGCACAATAAGTGTCGGCGCTTGGTTTTTCGTATTCGAACGTCTGTTTATAGACATCGAGTGCTTCTTGGTAGCGATCTAGATTAACTAGTGCATTACCTTTATTGAAATATGCTGAAGAAAAATTCTCCTTAATTAGAATAGCGTAGTCGTAAGCATCAATTGCTTCAGGGTACTTAGATAACTTGTGGTATGCATTGCCAAGATTGTACCATGCATAATAGGAATAGGGCTCAGAATCGATGTATTTTTTGTAAAACGCTACGCTTTCCTCTTGTCTATCTAATATATCGTAACAGTAGGCCAGTTTCATACAGCGCCTCTTGATTTTCCATATTTAATTCAAGCGCTTTTTTCAAATAGTAAATCGCCTTTTCAAAATCGGCTTCACCTTGGTATACTACACTGATATGGAAATAAATTTCGTCTTTATTGTCTGATACAGCCAAAGCTTGAAATAGCTGATTTTTTGCTTCGTCAAATTGCCCTCTAGCACCATATACACCACCGCGAATAAAGAAGATATCACCTTCCGATGGCTCTAATAGTTCTGCTTTTGATAAGGCGTCTAGTGCTTTATCAAATTGCTGTGTTGCTGAATATAATTGTGCTTGTTTGAGTAAAAATGTTATGTCAAAAGGGTGTTGATTCATTGCGTATTCGGCCACTTGCAATGCTTTTATAGGGTCATTTTTCTCAATATAATAGTCTATAATGCCTTCGAAAGCTTTAGAATCAAAGAAGTATTGGTCTTCGTTCCTTATCATTTCTTCATAGCGATCAACTGAGTTTTTTCTTTCCTCAGGAGATTCAAAATCAAATTCCTCTTCCATCATCCTTGTATAATCTATCAATAAACTCAACTAAGCTGAAAATAGTGATTTTTAATAACTATGTCTAATTAATTTACTAACAAAATTAATTTTCATTTAACAAAGATACGGATTAAAGTATGCAAAATAAAAAAGCCGATTCTTACGAATCGGCTTTCAATATTAGTATAGCTTAGCTATACTTATTTTTTGATCTCAACACGACGGTTTTGAACACGACCTTCTTCAGTTGCATTAGATGCAACTGGATTAGCCTCACCGTAACCGTTAGCAGTGATTTTTGAAGAAGCAACACCAGCGTTAACTAAGTATTGTTTTACTGCATTAGCACGGTCTTTAGATAAAGAAACGTTGTAAGCTTCAGTACCTTCAGCAGATGCATAACCATCTAAAGTGATAGATGAATTGTTATCACGTACTTCTTTAGCAACTTTGTCTAAAGTAGAGTATGATTGAGTTTTCAATACTGAACTATCAAATTCAAATTGAATTGGAGATACATAGCCATTAGATGAAGTGAATTCACTAACAACTGGCTCAGGGAATTTGATTTGACGACCAGATCCATCAACTACTGCACCTGCAGGAGAGTTAGGCTCTTTGTCATATCTATCAGAAACACCATCACCATCAGTATCCGTGTTTAAAGCGCTAACAGTACCTTCTAAAGTAGATACACGTTGTTTTAATGCTTCAACTTCGTTACGTAAAGATGGATCTTTCAATTCATCATACATGGTTGCAACAGGATTAGCAAAAGTCAAGTTTTGTTTGTCTCTTGAACCTAAAGTGAATTCTAAACCACCGTATACATTAGAGAAACGTTGTTTGCTATCACCTTGTCTGTTTGGTCCATACAATCCAGCTTCATCAGTGAAGTTCATTGTGTAACCTAAGTTTAATGCAACAACTTCAGATAATTTGAATTTTGCACCAACACCAACAGGAACATACATACCTAAACGGAAATCTCTATCTCCTTTGTGTTCTCTATCTCCAAAGACATCATCACCTTGTTTACCTTTGTAGCTAAATTCTGTTCCAGTGAAATCATTGTTAGAGTATTGAACAGCATTAAAAGCCATAACACCTAAACCAACTTTAGCATAGAAATTAACAGCATTTTCTCTTCTTAAGAAATCGATAGTACCCAATTGGAATACACCGTTTAAGCTTGCTGCCCAGTTAACTTCAGTTTCTGCAGATTTAGCAGAACCAGCTCCATTATAGCCAGATTTAGCTTCAAAAGCATTGTTTTTGTTAAAAGTTTTGATTTTACCACGGTTACCTTCAACTTCTAAACCAAATAAGTGAGAGAATTGTTTACGAACTGTTAATCCGTAGTACTCACCTACTTTGTTTTGGAAGTATCCAACTTTCTGACCGAAAGCGTTATTACCACCGATCAAAGCGTTAGGCGTAGTGATACCACCTTGCACACCGATTGACCAAGTTCTGTATTGTGATCTTCCACCAAATACAGTTTGAGCTTGTGCTACATCAGCGAAGCCTAAAGCGGCAACTAAGGAAGCAGCAACAGCTGTTTTTTTAATTGTAGAATAGTTCATACTCTTGTTTTAAGGTTATTATTAAATTTTAATTGTTCTAGTTTTGTATGCAATTGTTTAAAATGCAATCACGGTTTGAAATAATCAAACACCGTGCCGAAATTAAAAATGGATCAATTGTTTTAATTCATATTATAATATAAACTCTTTTTTCTTGCTTTTATTGCAAAGCAGTAAAACAAAAATCCGGACGAATGTACCAAATTTTTGTTTTACTTTATGTTTTTTTTAGAAAATAATGTTAATTATTACAATATGTAGTGAATAATAAACAATGTAATCGCTCCAAGTAATGCTGAAACAGGAATTGTTAATACCCAAGCCCATAATAAACTGATGGTAACACCCCACCGTACAGCAGATACTCTTTTAACAACACCAACACCTATAATTGAACCGGTAATGGTATGTGTAGTAGAAGCTGGGATACCGAAGTGCTCTGTAAGACCTAAGGTCAAAGCACCAGCAGTCTCTGCAGCAACACCTTCCAATGGTGTTACTTTCGTAATCTTGGTACCCATCGTTTTAACAATTTTCCAACCCCCACTCATTGTCCCTAATGAAATCGCTAGATAACAAGTTAACGGAATCCATTCTGGCATGTGCTCGGTATTCGGTAAATAACCTCCTGCCACCATCGCCACTAAGATAATACCCATCACTTTTTGTGCATCGTTACCACCATGAGCAAAACTTAATGCAGCGGATGATACCAATTGTAAAATTTTAAACCATTTTGCTGCAACAGCAGGTCTGGAATTTTTAGCAATATTGATAATGATGAGGGTAAGTATAATGGATATAACCATCCCTATAATGGGGGCGAGTACAATGAATGCAATAATTTTTAATGTTGCATCGATGTTAATGGCATGTATTGGATCTCCACCTACGATAAAAGCATATGCCATTCCAGAACCTGCAAATCCACCAATCAGTGTATGTGAAGAGCTTGAAGGAACGCCGTAGTACCATGTGAAAAGGTTCCAGCTAATTGCAGCTAAAAGGCCTGCAAAAATAACTTCTAATGTAATATATTCTTCTAATACAGTTTTTGCGACTGTATTCGCGACTTTATGGTCGGTGAAGTAAAAATAAGCAGCGAAATTGAAAATCGCAGCCCATAAAACCGCCATAAAAGGAGTTAATACTTTTGTTGAAACGACAGTAGCAATTGAGTTGGCAGCATCATGAAAACCATTAATGTAGTCAAAAGCGATCGCTAGTATAATTACAACAATTAATAATGTTGACATCATAATATGAATGTGTTAATATGTTAAATGCGCAATTATGCGTTTTTAACCAAGATGCTCTCTAATACGTTTGCTACGTCTTCACATTTATCTGTAGCGTCTTCCATTGCAGACAATACTTCTTTGTGTTTGATCAATGTAATAGCATCTTTTTCAAACTCGAATAAATCAGCTACGGCTTTGTCAAAGATATAGTCAGCTTTATTTTCAACACTATTAATGCGAACACAAGCATCAGTGATATTACGGATGTTTTTAAGATCTTTTAATTCAAAAATTGCTTTTGCAACATGATCTGTAGCCTCAACGATTAAATCAGCCATTTCAATCATTGGCTCTGTCGCTTTTTGGACCTTATACAAATCCATTTTGTTTGAAGCACCATTAATAAAATCAGCAACATCATCCAATGAACTTGCTAATGCATGAATGTCTTCACGATCAAACGGGGTAATGAAGTTTTTACCTAATTCTAAATGAATTTGATGGGTGATATTATCACCTTTATGTTCTAAATCTTCAATTTTACGAACGATTTCTTTACGTTTTTCAGAGTCGCTTGCATTAACGGCTTCTTTTAGTAACAGAGACATCTCAATCAAGTTACTACCTGCTTGTTCAAATAAAGGAAAAAACTTTTTATCCTTAGGAATGAAATATTGAAAAATGCTATTTAATGACATATCATTATTAATTATTTTTTGCGAAATTACTAAGTTAATGTTAAGTTAATGTTAAGCTTTTGGGAATGTTAAGTTTTTATTTGTTAACATTAGAGTTGAGAAACCTTTTCTAATGTAAATCCAAATGTTGTCCCTATACCTTCTGTGCTCCTCACATTGACATTTTGTTGATGTGCTTCAATGATGTGCTTGACTATGGATAAACCAAGTCCAGACCCACCAATACCTCTTGAACGGCTCTTGTCAATTCTAAAAAAACGCTCAAAGACACGATTTAAATTTTTCTCTTCAATTCCATAACCATCATCTGTTATTTCAATTAAAACTTGCTCAAATAAGGAGAAGATTCGGATTTGACTTTTACCTCCACTTTTTCCATATTTAAGAGAATTTTCAATTAAATTGACAAGAACCTGACTTATTTTATACTTATCGGCTTTGACCCAATACGAGCTACCAGGTTTGGTTTTTAGTTGAATCTCTATATTATGAGCGATTGCTTTATCATCCAACGATTCTTTAGTATCTCTAATGAGTTCAACAATATCAAATTTCTCAATATTCAAAACCATTTTTCCAGATTCTAATTTTGATATTTCGTCTAAATCCTGAATGAGGTAATTAAGGCGATCTACATTTTTAGATGCTTTATTCAAAAATGTTGTTGCCATTTCTAAATCCTCTTCCATAAGGCCGTCTTTTAGCGTCTCGATATAGCCTTGTATTGAAAAGAGTGGTGTTTTGAATTCATGTGAAACATTGGATAAAAATTCTCTGCGGAATTTTTCCTGTGATTTAAGTTGCTCAATTTCTGTTCTTTTTGCTATTGCCCAGGCCTTAACTTCTTTTTCTGCATCGCCTATAGGATCTGCCGTAACATGTTCTCCTAACGCATCCTTTAAATCTTTCCCCAACTTTAAGTTGTGTATCAATTTGTACATCGTATTGATTCTTTTATAGATGTAACGTTCGAATACAAAATTGAACATGAGAAAACTGACAAGGCTTGATATTATAAAGATAATTAGAAATGATTTCCAATTAGCATGGTAGTAGAAGCTGACTGCAGAGATTGCTAACCCCACCGCTAGAGAACAGTTTAAAACCAGTTGTCTAAAATTCATATATGTATAAAAAAGGCTTTAGTATTTTACTAAAGCCTAAGTTAGTTATTCCTTATTAATAAATTATTAAAATTTTCCGATGATTGTTTTTCCACCAGTTACTGTGTCTCCGATATTGACATTGATCTGTGTACCAATTGGTAAGAACAAATCTACACGAGATCCGAATTTTATAAATCCAAATTCCGAACCCTGCGTAACATTGTCATTTTCTTTCACATACCATACAATGCGACGCGCTAGTGCGCCAGCAATTTGTCTGAAAAGAACCTCAGTGCCATTCGCGTTTTTAACCACGACTGTTGTTCTCTCATTTTCTGTTGAAGATTTTGGATGCCATGCAACTAGAAATTTTCCAGGGTGGTACTTGAAGTAGCTGACAATCCCACTAATTGGATTACGATTTACGTGTACATTGATTGGTGACATGAATATCGAAACCTGAAGCCTTCTTTCGTGGAAATACTCATTTTCTTCAGTTTCTTCAATAACCACTACTTTTCCATCAGCAGGACATAGAATAGTTCCTTCTTGTATAACAATATTTTTTGTTGGACTTCGAAAAAACTGGACTATTGTTATGAAAAGAAATCCTGAAAGGATATAAATAATCCATTTAATAACGTTAGGAGCATCATAATAGTCTGCAACTGCATTTGCAACTAATATTACTAACACAGTAATAGCCAAACTTGTATATCCCTCTTTGTGAAATTTCATGCCTATAATTTTTTTGCAAATATAATCAAATAGTCTTATTGTCCTTTTTCTCGATGAATTATTATTGGTAAGACGGCAATTTTCCCCTCAGAATTCTTATACATTTTACCTGTTACTGTAAGTATATCAGCTACAGGGACACCATTTTCTAATGAAGGATAGTAAAAGGTAATGTCCTTCAGTAAAGGTGCGAGCACCTTATTAATGTAATCTGATGAGGTCATTTTGATATAATTTATTTTTGAGGGTCTTCCAGATTTATCCAATTTAATCTTGTATTCAAAACTATCTTCAGTAAATCCATCTGCATTCATACGGCTCATCGTATTTGTTAAATCCATACCAATAAACATGTTAAAATCAGAGAAGTCGTCAAAACTACAGGTTTTGAATGTGAGTGATTCTGCCCTGAAAAAATTATCGTAAGGTATTATTCCAAATTTGCTTCTCCTGTAGGAACTGTCAGAATAATAATCGTTTCCAACTAAGAGTTTTCCATTTTGATAATTTTCTAAAGCAAGCAATATTTCTTTTTGTCCTTTGTTATAACCAAATATTTGCCACTTTTCTTCTTGTCTACCATTTTTAATTTTTCCTTTGGCAACATAGAATTCAAAACCATATTCGTTAAAACCTTCAAATGGAATTGGAAATGAGTAGGTTCCCTCTCCATCTTTTATTTTTTGTGTGCCGTTAGGAAGCCAATAATCCTGTATCAAGATGATACTATCTGTATATAATAGGGTCAGGGCTACTTGATCATTTGGGTAGCGATGGGTTACTTCACCTTTTGGTATATCATTCATAAAGTTTGCGGACCATTTTAAATCGCCGTTAGCATGGTAGGCTTGAAAAAGACCTTCTTTTACCCCATTCTTGTAGACACCCTCTAAGATCATTCGCCCATTATTATTAAAGTCTTTAAATGGGCCATCAAATTTTTGCGTCTTTGGGTTTAAAGTTGCTACTCGTTCTATCGATTTAAACTCACAAGATTTGTCCGATAGATAATAATTCTTGTCGAAAAAGAATCGAAAAGTATTATTATCTATTTTTTCATAATAGGTTGCTTTTTCTTGTCCATAAACAACGTTTACAAATAAGATAAAGGATATTAATATGAACAGAAATTTTCTCATAATTCTCGTTTATACTGTTTTATTAATGTGCTTCAAGCCAGTTTTTACCTTGACCAATTTCTACTACCAAAGGAATCTCAGTCTTTATTGCAGACGTCATTTTATCCTGAATGATTTTTTTGAAGATATCAATCTCGTTCTCAGGAACGTCAAAGACTAGCTCATCATGCACTTGCATGATCATCTTACCTGCTAATTCCTGGTCTTTAATTTCTTTTTGAATACCAAGCATCGCGATCTTAATCAAATCAGCAGCTGACCCCTGTATTGGCGCATTAATAGCATTGCGTTCTGCAAAACCTCGAACTGTCATATTTGCCGAGTTGATATCCCTTAAATAACGTCGTCTTTTAAGGATTGTTTCGACATAACCGTTTTCCTTTGCAAAATCTAATACTTCGCCCATATATTTTTTAATACCTACATATTGATTGAAATATTGGTCAATAATTTCTGCAGCTTCTTTACGGGGAATCGCTAAACTTTGTGAGAGTCCAAAGGCAGATTGTCCATAGATAATACCAAAGTTTACAGCTTTTGCATTTCTACGTTGATCCGATGTTACTTCTTCTAAGTCTAAGCCATATACTCTTGCTGCTGTCGCACGATGGATGTCATGACCAGAAATAAATGCCTCCATCATATTGGGATCCTTGCTCAGTTCGGCAATGAGACGTAATTCAATCTGGGAGTAATCGGCAGAAAGTATAACATTGTTTTCGTGACGAGGGATAAATGCTTTTCTAACTTCACGACCACGTTCTGTTCGAATTGGAATGTTCTGTAAATTGGGATTAGTTGAACTTAATCGACCAGTAGCGGCTACGGCTTGGTTATAAGAGGTGTGAATTAGTCCAGTTTCTGGATTGATCAATTCGGGTAAAGCATCTACATAAGTAGATTTTAACTTTTGAAGCTGTCTAAAACTTAATATATCCTGTACAATATCTGATTTATAAGCTAAAGCCAACAAGACATCTTCTCCTGTTTTGTACTGTCCTGTTTTCGTCTTTTTTGCTTTTGGGTCTAATTTTAATTTATCAAAGAGTACTTCTCCCAGTTGTTTAGGGGAAGCGATATTGAAATTTACCCCAGCCTTTTCGTAAATGGTCTGTTCCAATTGACGGATGTCTATTTCCAGATTTTTTGAAAATTGTTGTAAAGCATCAATATCAATTCGGACACCATTTCTTTCTATTTCCGCTAGTATATATATCAGTGGGAATTCAACCTCATTTGCTAAGTTGAAAGTATTTGTGTCGAGTAATAAAGGGGTGAAAATCTCTTTAAGTTGCAATGTAATATCTGCATCTTCAGCAGCATACTCTTTAATTATTTCAAGATCAACATCTCGCATGTTACCTTGTTTCTTTCCTTTAGCACCTATCAGTTTCTGTTATAGAGAGTGGCTTATAGTTTAGGTAGTTTTCAGATAAAACGTCCATGCCATGTCTTGTATCTGGGTCGATTAGATAATGAGCGAGCATCGTATCAAAGAGGGGTCCTTTCACTGTTACTTGATATCTAGCGAGCAGTAAGATATCATACTTTATATTTTGACCGACTTTTTCTATCTGTTCATCTTCCAATACAGATTTGAAGATAGATACTACTTCTTGTGCTTCTTGACGATCTTTTGGAGTTGGGACATAATACGCTTTTCCTTTTTCGAATGAAAATGAAAGACCTACTATATCTGCAAGATTTGCATCTAATCCTGTTGCTTCGGTGTCAAAACAGAAGCTGCTAAGTGATGCTAATTGTTTCGCTAATGCTTCTTGCTCGGTCTTTGTATTCACGAGCATGTATTCATGCGGAGTATTCTCCAAACTATTTACAGGGCCAGTATAGGACAATTCTTCCTTAGTATCAGATTCCGGGGGTAATGAAAACAAATCCATTTGTCCATTAGAGTTTTTTGGACTATCAGCTATTGCTGTCGTTTCTCCAAAAACACGCTTACCTAGTGTTCTGAATTCTAATTCAATAAATAATGGTTCTAAGATTTCTTTATTGGGCTCTTCAATTATTAACTTTTCTTCTTCGAGCTCAACAGGAACATCCAATAGTATTGTAGCTAATTTTTTAGAAATTAAACCTTGCTCCGCATAATTTTCTACATTTTCCCTTTGTTTGCCTTTTAATTTATCGGCATTAGCAATGATGTTCTCCATTGAGCCAAATTCTTGAATCAATTTTTTAGCTGTCTTTTCGCCAATTCCAGGTATTCCTGGTATATTATCAACAGCATCACCCCACAGGCCTAATATATCGATGACTTGATTGACATCTTCTACTTCCCATTTTTCAAGAATTTCTTTTACACCCTGTATTTCTGCACCATTTCCCATACGAGCCGGTTTGTAGATATAAATATTTTCAGACACGAGCTGTCCAAAATCTTTATCGGGCGTCATACAGTATACCGTAAATCCTTTGCTTTCTGCTTTTTTAGCTAATGTTCCTATGATATCATCAGCTTCATAACCATCCAAGGTAATGATGGGGATATTAAAGCCAGAAATCAATTTGAAAATATAGGGTATAGCAGCCGAAAGATCTTCAGGCATTTTTTCACGGTGAGCCTTGTACGCCTCAAACTCAATGTGACGCGCTGTTGGAGCTTCGGTGTCAAAAACTACAGCTAAATGGGATGGTTTTTGATTTTTTAGTATCTCCAACAAAGTATTGGTAAATCCCATTATTGCACCAGTATTCAAACCATTTGAAGTAATACGGGGTGTTTTGCTTAATGCAAAGTAGGCTCTATAAATAAGGGCCATTCCATCTAGAAGAAATAGTTTTTTCACGAATTCTAATTTTAAGGTAACTCTTACAAAGGTAATAAAAACGATAAACCTTAAGTTTAATAAATTTTTCCGATTTTTGTAAGATGAAATATGCACAAAAGGAATTTATATGAGAGGATTAGTGACCAAATCTACGGGTAGTTGGTATCAAGTATTGGGCGAAGATAACCAACGCTATGATTGTCGTATAAAAGGAAAATTTCGAACTAAAGGGATCAAGAGTACAAATCCTATTGCTGTTGGAGATTGGGTACATTTTGAAGTAGAGCCAGATCTTGAAAGTGCTGTTATCAATACCTTGGAGCCAAGACGTAATTATATTATCCGTAAGTCTGTTAACCTTTCGAAGCAGACACAAATTATTGGGGCTAATCTGGATCAGGCATTTCTTGTTGTTACATTGGCTTCGCCACCGACTTCCCTGGGCTTTATCGACCGTTTCTTGGTCACAACGGAAGCCTATAGTATTCCTGCTGTTTTGATTTTCAATAAATTAGATTTGTTTAGTGATGAGGGACTTGCTATTTTACAAGACTATAAAGGAGTATACGAACGTATAGGATATCCCTGCTATGAAGTATCAGCTCTACATGGCATTAATATCGAGCTGCTAAAAGATTTACTAAAAGACAAAACCACCCTAATTTCAGGCCATTCAGGTGTCGGCAAGTCTACCTTAATCAATGCTATTGTACCCGAATATGCTGTTAAAACTGGTGATATTTCAGATTGGTCTGATAAGGGAAAACATACCACCACATTTGCGGAAATGTATGATTTACCGTTTGGCGGAAAATTGATTGATACTCCAGGTATTCGGGAATTGGGGATTGTTGATATTGAGAAACAAGAATTATCACATTACTTTCCTGAAATGCGCACCCTGATGAATCAGTGTAGATTTGATAATTGTAGGCATATCAGTGAACCTGGTTGTGTTGTTTTGGAAGCTGTTGAAGAAGGTACTATTGAATCATCTCGTTACGATAGCTATCTCAGTATCTATCATAATGAGAATAATCGGATGTAAAATGATCCTTTCCGATAAACCATGCAAAATGGGTAATACCCTTTAACGAACTAGGAGGGTTTGGGCTGAGGGATAATGAAAAAAAGCTGCATAACAGTGTATAGGAATATTCCGGACCTGAAGTGATGTTTCACTCAATTTTTACTAAAATTGAGTGAAATGCTGCGCTAAAATGCGGAAATAATTTTCTGTAAATCTGCAGTTTCATAGTTAGATACAACTTCTGGTGCCAAATGGAAAAATATGATACTATTTTGCTTTCCATCAAGGGCCTTGCTTATAAATTTTGCTGTTTCGACCAATTGTTCGTTAGGAACGTATTCATGTCTAATCACATCTCCTTTTTTTAGACTGTCTTTTTCTAGATCTTGCTTTAAAATATATAAGTCTGTTTTCGGATTTTTAATAAACAAAGATTTATCATTTAAATCGTAGCGACTGAAATGATTGGATATTCCGATATATTTTTGGTCACGAAAGGCTACATATCTATCGAATAAAGGCAAAACAATGTCCAGTTGTAGGGGGTAGTTTCTTTAATGTGCTACTTAGATAAGTTGTTAAATCTTGCTGATTTAAAATCGAGTTATGATTGCCAAATTGATTTATGTTTCCGGTATTATAACACAGCAATGTTGCTTTTTTTACTGGAGGTATCCCGTTGGATTGAATATCCTTTATCTGCTGTAGTCTTAATGTCGCAGTTACTGTAACCTCATTTAATTCAGGAACACTTTGTAAATATTCGAGTAGGTAAAAGAACTTATCACGAGAATTTATAGTCCAGTCACAATCCAACTGCAATTCTTTAAAGAAATCTTGACCAGCCTGTTTGATCTTATCAGTAATAAATGGAACTATTTTATGAGCAAGACCTCTTATTTGTAAACTATCCAGTTCGGTAAATATCCGCTGTTGAATGGTTACCACAGGTATGATTTCTTGATTATGGTCTACGGTCTGTTCGAAAGACACTGGAGATAATAGAACGGGCTCTATTCCTTTGTCCTTAAAATCAATATTCATAAAACGAATGAATAACAAATTGGCTTTTAGTTCCCCTACTAATTTTTGAGATACAGTGTCCGGTTTATAAATCGAATTCAAATAATAGAAACCGATATCATGTTTTTTGTTTTGACAAGAAATGAGTAATATTATGCTCAGTGATATACTTAATAGCAATTTTATTTTTGTTGATAACATGGACTTCGAAATAATTGGAAATAAGGAAAAATAAGTTTTTTATTGAATATCAAACAAAAGTATCCATAAGTTGTTTTGTTTAAGTTAAAAATAACCAAATGTTTTTACTAAAAAGCGTGTTTTAATGAAGGGATTTTGGAAATGGATAATTGGCATCGTCGTTATATTGTCGATTGTTTTAGGGGGTATCGTCTGGTATTTTAGTATGCATTGGAAGCCTATAATAGATCAAAAATTTAAAGATTTAGTAATGGCTTCTACCGATAGTTTATATACAGTAGACTATGATGATTTAGATATTAACCTCGCTTTAGGCGATGTTACTGTCAAGAATCTTGTCTTAAAGTCGGATAGTAATGTATACCGCCAGCTTGAAGGAGTCAGAAAAGCACCAGATAATCGATTTCAAATCGAAGTTAGCAAATTGAAATTTCGTAATTTCTCTATTCGGGATATGCTGATGAATAAAGAGCTGTACTTGAAAAATGTGGTATTAGATACGCCCGTTATCCATATGATAAATGAATACCATTCTTATAATGATACTGCGTCTACAGAGAAAAGTAAACCTTTATATGATAAGATTAAGAATTCATTAAAGAGGATTAAGATAGATGGAATAGCCATGAATGGTGTGAACTTTAAGTATTCGCAGCGACAAAAAAATATAAATCAAGATTTTGAAATAAAGAAAGTAAATGTCAAAATTCAAGATGTTTTGGTAGACTCCACTTCGATATCAGATGCGACAAGATTTTACCATACGAAAATGGTCGATATTGAAGTTCCTGGTTTTACTTATAAAACACCTGATGGTTTTTATAAAGTTGATTTTGATAAGTTAAAAATCAATACAAAGGAACGTAATATATTGTTGACAAAAGTGGCCTATCAACCTCTTTTGAATAAATCAGCCTATTATAAAGCAAAGGGCAAAGGAGGAAGCTATGTCGTAATGAAATTTGATACCGTTCGTTTTGAAGCATTTGATTTTAATAAATTATTGCGAGATAAAAAGATTTATGCTGCAAAAGCACAATTAAAAGATGGAATTTTAGACATTTATACAGATAAACATTATAAAGCCACGCCATTAAATAAGATTGGAAAATCTCCGCATCAAGCTTTACAACATATGAAAACGCAATTGGCTTTTGATACCTTATTGCTTCAAAATGCGCATATTAGTTATTCAGAACTGAGTGGTAAATTCAACCAAGTGGGGAAGATTACTTTTGATAAAAGCTATGCGACTATCACGAATATGACAAATGACGCTACACGTCTTGCTCAAAATAAATGGATGCATGTCGATTTCCTTACTCAGGTTATGAATAGCGGTAAATTGCATGTTTTATTCGATTTTGATATGACCTCTACCAAAGGTTTTCATCGTTATAAAGGAACATTAGGGGCCATGCAAGCTCCTGCGTTCAATCAGATTTTACGACCATTACTAAATGTTGAGATTGCTTCTGGAAATATCAAAAAAATTGTCTTTGATATAGAAGCTAATGATTACAGAAATTGGGGACAACTTAAGTTTGATTATGATAATCTTAAAGTTAATATTCTTGAAAAGAATCCAGATGGGACGCATAAAAATAAAAGTCTTGTTTCTTTATTAATTAATGAGCTTTTGGTTAATGGAAGTAACCCAAATCTTTCCGGAGAGTATATTATTGGAAAAGTTAATTGGCATAGAAATCCAAATCATACCTTTTTTAAGACAGTTTGGCAAAGTCTCTTAGACGGAATCAAACAATGTATTGGCCTTAGTAAGGAGCGGGAAGAAAAATTGATGCGTTCTGCTGATCGTGCTCAACAGACCATAGAAAAAGCAAATACTGCCGTTGGAAAAACGAAAGGATTTTTATCAAAAATCTTTAAAAAAGATAAGGTTGACGGAAATAAAAAAGAGAAATAAGCAAATAAAACTTTTAAGATAAGGAGGGGTTTCACGTGGAATATTAGTGGTGGTTAAGCGCTGTTATTTTCCTAAGTTATGAGTATGTTTGTGACAGATGGGGTCAATATTGAGTTTTTTAAAATTCGTTTTTAAGTATAAAAATGGAATCGTAGACCAGGTCATGTTCTATGTTAGCATGATTTGTGCCTTAGCGGTAATATTCAACGTTGGGTATGTAAGAGATCCTGAACTTGCACAGATTTTAGATCATATTATCCTTGCGATGTTCTATGTGCTGTTTATCATGACGGGTCTCCGAACAGCTTCTTCCATTTTTGCATTAAAGAAAATAGAGGTGGAGCATTACTCGGGCTTGGTAATTTTCGCTTATTTTATTTTAATAATAATCGCCAGATTAGCGAGTGTCCCTACAGTTGATTTATTTGGTAAGGATCAATGGATTTATTTAGGAATTTATATCGTATTTATTGCAGAACTGTCGAAAAGTACACTTTTTTTTGATAATTTCTATTTTAATCCGACCATCTTATTTGTTATCAGTTTCTTTGCACTGATCTTAATTGGAACAGTTTTATTAATGTTACCCAGGACGACTATTGAAGCGCCACTAAGCTTCATAGATGCGTTATTTATGGCAACAAGCGCGGTATGTATAACTGGATTATCTGTGACAGACATTTCTACTAATTTCTCTCTTTTTGGACAGACCATTATTCTTGTTTTGATACAAATCGGTGGATTGGGAATTATGACGTTTACAGGTTTTTTTGGCTATTTTTTCTCTGGTGGATTTTCCTTTAAAAATCAGTTGATGTTTGGCGAGATTTTGGGAGAAAATAAAGTTGGATCTGTTGTGAAAACATTATTAACCATTATTTTTATTACTTTATTATTTGAGTTTCTAGGAGCTGTATTGATTTTTGGAACATTAGAAGCCCAGAATTTCCCATCTGTTGGACATCAAATCTTTTTTGCTGTTTTTCATTCAATATCTTCTTTTTGTAATGCGGGTTTTTCCATATTGACAGATGGTATAACAAATAATGCTTATAAATTTAATTACAATTTTCAATTGGCATTGTCTTCCTTATTTATTCTTGGTGGTTTGGGGTTTGGTATTGTGTTGAATATTTATTCTTACGTAAAGGAATCCGCTATTTATTGGTATCACCGCTTTATTACAAAGAAAAACTATAAGCATAAGGCTTGGAGTTTTAGTTTCAATTCGAAATTAGTTCTTGTATGCAATGCCGTTGTTATTGTTGTGGCAACAGTTTTCTTTTTCCTATTGGAAAAAGAAAAAACATTATCCTTAGAACAAGGAAAGGTAGGAGAGTGGGTCACTTCATTTTTCATGGCTAATGCCTCTCGATCTGCGGGGTTTAATAGTGTTGATCTTTCATTTGTATCCATGCCCACCGTTTTGTTAATAATTCTCTTGATGTGGGTAGGGTCTTCACCAGGCTCTACAGGAGGCGGAGTTAAAGTAACGACGATTGCAGTAGCCATGATGAATATCATTGCATTAGCAAGGGGCAAAGAACATATAGAGCTTTTTAAAAGGCGTATTGCTGGTGAATCCGTACACAAGGCATTTGCCATTATTTTACTTTCATTATTTACGATTGGAGTCAGTTTTATGTTGTTGGTGTTTTCGGATCCAGATAAAAGTTTTAAAGCCCTGCTGTTTGAATCGGTATCCGCTTATACCACTTGTGGTTTGAGTTTGGGCATCACCCCATCGTTAAGTGTAGCAGGGAAATTTATTGTTATGATGACGATGTTTGTAGGTCGAGTTGGAACATTGACCCTCCTCGTGGCTTTTATTAAAAATATAACGCGAAAAAATTACATTTATCCAGAAGAAAAGATACTTTATTAAAGAAAAATTTTATGAAATATATTGTTTTGGGACTTGGGCATTTTGGCCGATCACTTGCCGTACACCTAACCGAATTGGGACATGAGGTGATTGGAGCTGATAAAAGTCTCGTAATTGTAGAGCAATTGAAAGATAAAGTGACACATACCGTTTGCTTGGACACGACTGATAGGGAAGCGGTATCTTCATTACCATTGCGTGATTGTCATGCTGTTATTGTTGCTATTGGAGAGGACGAAGGGGCATCATTACTCACTGTCGCTTTAATGAAACAAATGAAGGTAAAGCGGATTATTGGCAGAATTGTGTCCGACCTTCAAAAAACTGTACTCGAAGCAATGGAGATAGGAGAGTATATTATGCCAGAGGAAGAAGCTGCAGAAAGGCTCGCCATGCGTTTGGACAATGTCGACATCGTGGATTCATTCAAGGTATCGGATAAATATAGTATTGTGGAGACGAAAGTGCCCGCAAAATATATTGGGATGACTCTCCGAGAAGCTAATCTCACTAATATCTACAAAGTTATCGTGATGACGACATTAAAGATAACGGAGGTCAAAGACAATATGAAAACGAAAGAAATTAAGGAAGCGTCAGGTATAGCAACTTCTGAAACACTACTGGAAGAGGGGGATATTTTAGTTCTTTTTGGCGAATTATCCAATATTAATAAGCTGATCCAAAAAGGAGAATAAGCCTATTCGATAGGTGGGAATGGAAAATAATATAAATTGTAAAATCAAATGTATATTTTTGGTTTTCGTAAGTTTTAATAACCTAATAATATAGATGAAAAATTGGTTTAAAGAAAATTCAGCACATCTCGTTGTTATCGCGATTTTTGTAGCGCTTGTATTCTTTTACTTCACACCCGTGTGGCAAGGTCAAATTTTGGCGCAAAGTGATGTTGTGCAAGCACAAGGCGCACAAAAAGAAATGTTTGACTATAAAGCTCAAGATGGTAAAGCTCCTTTGTGGACAAATTCTATGTTTGGTGGTATGCCAACATATCAAATCTGGTCAGCAAGTGAAAACAATATAGGAACGTATATTTTAGCGGTTGTTAAAACCGTTTTTCCGCAACCCATAGATATCGTTCTATTTTATTTATTAGGAGGTTATTTCTTATTGAGTGTACTACGTATTCGGCCGTGGTTGGCTGCTTTGGGAGCCATTGCTATTGCCTTTACTTCTTATAATTTTATTTATATCGAAGCCGGGCACGTAACAAAGGCCTATGCCATTGCTTTCATTCCTGCAGTAATTGGCGCAGTGATTATGTGTTTTAGGGGTAGTAAATTATGGGGACCAGTTTTGTTGGCTTTATTTATGGCCCTTGAGATTCGTGTCAATCACCTACAAATGACCTATTACATGCTTATTGCACTAATGGTTTATGTGATTTTTGCGTTAATATATGCGATTCGTGATAAAAAGGTAAAGCAGTTTTTCGTTGCTTCTGGTCTACAACTTGCTGCGGTTGTTGTTGCTATATTGGTTAATGCATCTATTTTATTGCCAACATATGAATATAGTAAGTTAAGTACGCGTGGACATGCCAATATTACTAAAGTCGACGAACCAAAAGAAAAAGGGTTAGATAAAGAGTACGCTTACCGATGGAGTCAGGGAGTTGGTGAGACGTTGACATTTTTGATTCCCAATGCCTATGGAGGTGGTCAAAGCGGTGTATTGGATGAAAAATCAAATGTCGGAAAGTTTTTAATGTCTACTTTTGGAGCACAGGAAGTTCAGGCCGCTGAATACGCAGGTAGAATGCCTGTTTATTGGGGAGACAAACCTTTTACATCTGGACCTTGGTATTTTGGTGCGGGGATATTGTTTCTTTTCATTTTGGGATTGGTTATTGTCAATAATAGACTTAAATGGTGGATTCTTACTACAACGGTTCTCATTTTATTGTTGTCTTTCGGAAAGAACTTTACTTTAATTTCGGATTTATTCTTTGACTATTTCCCGATGTACAATAAGTTCAGGGCAGTGGAATCGATATTGGTTATTGCTGCGATCCTGATTCCATTGATGGCTGTGTTAACATTGGATGAGTTGATTTCAAGAGCAGATAAAATTGAAAAATTGGATAAGAAAGTGCTCTATACGTTTATTGGTTTAGGTGGTATCTGTTTGCTTATTGCATTTGTGCCAGATTTATTTTTAAGCTTTAAAAATAAAGAACATGGACAATTGGTAGAAATTTTGACACAGCAGGTTGGTGACCCGGCAGCGGCAAATCAATTGGCTAATAGTTTAATTAAAGATCGTTCAGCAGTGGCAAGCACAGATGCTTATCGTTCTTTTGCAATCGTTTTGATTACCTTTTTAGCGGTTTGGTTTTTCATTAAGAAGAAGCTTTCAGCAAACGTCTTAATCATCGGATTGGCTGTTGTGTTCCTATTTGACCTTTGGAGTGTTGATAAACGTTTCTTAAACGATAGATCTTTTGTAGAGAAACGTTTAGCTAAGAGTCAAGCGTTTCAAGAACGAGAAGTTGATCAATTGATTCGGATGGATAAAGATTTGAGCTATCGTGTGATTGACTTAACAACAGACCCCTTTTCTGATGCCAGGGCCTCTTATTACCATAAATCTTTGGGCGGATATCATGCTGCAAAATTGATGCGCTTTCAAGAGATTCTAGAAAATCAATTTAATGGGGCAGTTAATGAAGATGTACTGGATATGTTCAATGTTCGATACGTTATTACAGGCGATCAACAAAAAGGACAACGTATCCAACGGAGAAGTTTCCGCAGCAGGAAATGCTTGGTTTGTAGATCAAGTAACCTTTGTGAAAGATAATGCACAAGAGATGCAAGCAATTAGTAGTTTCAATCCATCAAAAGAAGCTTTCGTAAACGAAGAGTTTAAAAATAAGTTAGATGAAAAGCGCCTCGGTATACCTACGAATGCTTCGATAAAATTAACGTCCTACCATCCTGATAAGATGGAATATGAATATACATCACCAACAGATGCATTAGCGGTATTTTCAGAAGTGTACTATGAAAAGGGATGGAAAGCTTATGTTGATGGTAAAGAAGTTCCTATTATCCGTGCCGATTACATTTTGAGAGCATTGCAATTGCCTGGTGGAAATCATAAAGTTGAATTTATCTTTGATCCAGAGTCGCATAAATTGGGTGGAATACTAACACTGATTGCTTCGATAATTTTGGGAGCGGGCTTAATATTAGCAATTTACTTCTCTGTAAAAAAGGATACCAATAAAAAAGCAACGACTAAGTAGCACGTTGCTTGATAAAATTTTTCGTAAAACCTTTAAAATAACTTGAGCTGTGGGTCAGTTATTTTAAAGGTTTTTCTATGATGAGGTGTTATACCTCGTAATAGGACGGCACTTCTATGCTTTACCGTGGGGTAGCCTTTATTATTTAGCCAATCGTAATCGGGGTAGTCCTGGGCTATGTTATCCATATAATCATCGCGATAAGTCTTTGCTAATATTGAAGCTGCAGCAATGGACAAATATTTTCCATCACCTTTTACAATACAATTATGAGGAATTTCCTGATAAGGAATAAACTTATTACCATCTACTAAAATATATTCGGCCTTTATTTTTAATTGATCCAATGCACGGTGCATCGCTACATAAGAAGCCTTGTGAATGTTGATTCTATCAATTTCTTCTGCAGAAACGCTAGCTACCGCATAAGCAATAGCTTCTTTTTCAATAATATGACGCAATTGCATTCTTTTTTTTGCACTTAGCTGCTTCGAATCATTTAATACTTCGTGATGATAGTCTTTAGGGAAAATCACTGCAGCAGCAAAAACTGGCCCAGCAAGGCAACCTCTTCCCGCTTCATCACATCCAGCCTCTATGAGCTCATCTTGAAAGTACGATAATAGCATATTAATAAATTTAAGCAGCAAAAATACAATATATTATGAATAACGATACCCTCCTGATTAATATGTAGGTATTTCATATTTCCCATTGTATACGAAGAAAACTTTGAGATAGTATTTGATAAAGTAGATTTTTTAGTTTCTAAGGTCATGTTATATGTTGGTTTAAACATGATTTATTGTAACTATTATGTTAAATTTTAGTATTTACGTTTATTAACAATACTATTCTCTTTTTTTGTAAGGTTATTTTAATTCCAACTTAGGATAGGCTGTTTGTAACACCTTTGTTAGGGGTATTGGATCTTTTAAACTAACTGTAGGATCTAGAGTCGAACAACATTCAATATGTCTTGCCCTCGAAGAGGAGTATGACTTGGAATAACGGGCATTGCTCGAATAAGAAACCGATAAACACAAAAAAATGAATATAATGAGGGTAGCCTTACTATTATTTTGGAGCATGTTATTGAGCTGGGGAGCTCAGGCACAAATGAAATCCGTTCAAGGGATGTTGAAAGATGATAAAGTCCGTGTCGTGGCAGGAGCGTCAGTTAAATTAATATCGGATCAGGATTCTATGCTTACGAGTTCGTCAATTGCCGGTATTTTCATTTTTGAAAACGTTAAAGGCACAACGTTTAAAATTTCAGTATCGAATTTGGGCTTTGAAAGATTTGAACAAGAATTTACTTTTCCAGCTGGAGAAACGAAATACATTATTCCAAGTTTTACTTTGAAGCCATCGTCAGAATTATTGGAAGAAGTCGTTATAAATGGAGTGCCGACTGTAGTAGTTAAAGGTGATACTGTAGAATACACGATGAAGGACTTAAAACTTCGAGATGGATCTGTAGCAGAAGATGCTTTAAAGAAACTTCAAGGTGTTGAAGTCGATAAAGACGGAAATGTAACCGCTCAGGGAGAATCTGTAAAGCGTGTCCGTATTAATGGAAAAGATTTTTTTGGAGGAGATGTTAAAACAGCGACACAAAATTTGCCCGCCAATATTATTGAGAAAATGCAAATTGTAGATGATTACGGGGATATGGCAAATATCACCGGTAATAAGAATGGTGAGTCTGAAAAAGTGCTAAATATTGAAATTGACCCCAAATATAATAAAGGTCAAATTGCAACTTTACGAGCGGGTTATGGTACAGAGGACCGCTATCAGGCGACAGGAATGTGGACCGGTATGAAAGAAGGGGCAATGTTGTCCGTATTGGGAAATATGAATAATATCAATGCACCTTTGTTTGATTTTAGTACAAGTGGCGGTGGTGCCCGTCGTCGTCAAGGTGGCGGTGGACGACGCGGTGGATTTGGAGGTAGTACTACCGGTCTAACCAATACGGGATCAATTGGAGTCAATTTTCGTCGCGATTTCAATGATAAACTAACGGTATATGGAAGCTATAGCTATGGTCATGATGACAATAATACAATTTCCCAAACGATTAACGAATATATCCTAAAAAGTGGTAACCAAATCGATAAAATTGATGCTAATTCAAATACAATCACAGGTAGTCATCGATTTGAGTCGAATATTGAATGGAAACCATCTGTCAATGATTATATCAAGATAACGCCTCAGATTGGTTATGACAAGAGAGAGATTAATAGTTTATCGCAGTCGTCAACCTATTTTGGTGAAGTTTTTAATTATTCTGAGGATGAGCGAATTTCATCTATGTCTACCGCTCCAAGGTTTGGTATCAGCGGTCTTTATAACAGGAAGCTAAATGATCGCGGCCGAAATATATTTTTTAACATGAATCTCAATAGCTCATCTACTAAAAAGGATCAGGAAAATATACTCGATCGATTGACAGCTGATGAGACGGATCCTACGGCCTCAATGGATTCATTGTACCAGCAGGCACTTCAAGAAGCAAATAACAAAAGTTGGAATGGTGGTGCATCGGTTAATTTTACTGAGCCTGTCAGTACATATGGGAAAATCGAATTAACCTATGATTTTAATAAAAATACGTATGATAATACGAATTTACAGTCGACGTTTGATGAATTTGGAGACTTGATATTAAACAAGCCTAAATTAAACTTCGATTATGACTACGACTATTCATTTACGACACATCGGATGGGTGCAAATTATGCATTCAATAATGACAAAATAAAATATTCTGTTGGAGCAGCAGTGCAACCTTCTCAGTTAAGGGGTGACGCGTATAGTTCTGCTATTCATGAGCCTATACATCGAAATTCATTTAATATAATGCCTATTGCTCGATTTGAATACAAATTTTCGCGTCAAAGTAATCTGACTTTAAATTATTCAGGTACTTCCACCGAACCTACGGTTTCTCAAATATTGCCTTTTGACATAAGTACCTATGAAACAAGCTCTATCATTGGGAACGCTGATTTGGTGCCTGAATTCACACATCAAATGAATGTGCGCTATAGGAATGGTGATTTTCAAAAAGGGAAAACATTTTTTGCCATGTTGAATGCTAACTTAACAAATGACAAGATTGTTACCTTTAGAAAACGATACCTTAGACAGGGAATTGGGATGATTCAAGATACTTATTATTTAAATGAGACTGAAGATGCAACCTATGGTTTTAATTCATTCTATCATTACGGTAGATCTTTTAAAGAAAAAACATATAATTTAATGTTTATGGGAGGTATTCGCTATAATAAAAATATCAGTTATATTTCCGAAGATTCATTAGCGCTATTTGGTGATAAAAATTATTCTAATAATTGGGTGTTTAATCAAGGTGTGATGTTCCGATACAACCCGACAGAAAAGTTAGAAATAAATCCCGGTATACGTTATGTCTATGATTACACAAAAAATTCATTGACGGGCATCGCTACCAGTGTATCTTCATGGACTCCGACGTTAATTGGGTCCGTAAATATTACTTCTTCCTTAATTTATGGGGCTGATATTTCAAAAACATTTAATAATGGGTATGCTGTAAACTCGAATCCATTTATTATTAATACCTACGTTGAACAAAAATTTTTAAAAGACAATCGAGCGACATTGCGTTTGCAGGCTTTCGATTTATTGAACCAACAGACTAATATCACAAGAACTTTAAATGAGTCTTTAATTGCTGATAGTCGTACCAATCGCTTGGGGCGGTACTTTATGCTGACATTTACCTATCGATTTGAAAAATTTGCTTTAGGTTCCCCATCAAATGATAATCGTTCTCATGGAGGAATGCGCCCACCTCGTATGTAGTAGAATTATTCGTTTTTTGAAACGAATGAACAAGCGGTTCTGGTACATCACCAGAACCGCTTGTTTCTTTAGTATCTCATCAGCGTCATTTTTTTAACGGTTTTGATTATCACTATGTTTAATTACTTATTTTTGTGATTAAAAAAATCCCTTATGCTCACATTTGAAAAATTAACACATAATAATATTGATACAATTGTTGCGATGATGCAAGATTTTTATGCGATTGACGGATATGATATTGACCCTGTTGTTAGTCGTGAAAATTTTGAAATATTCCTTAAAGATGAAAATTTGGGACAATCGTGGTTGATCAAAGAAAATGATCTAGTACTCGGCTATATTATTGTTGTTTATTTCTTTAGCTTTGAATTTAAAGGAAGAGTAGCCCTATTAGATGAATTATACATCAGCGCTGATGCTAGAGGTAAGGGGCTAGGGAAGAAAGCGGTTCAATTTATTAAAGAATATGTACAAGAAGTAGGGTGTAAGTTAGTCTTATTAGAAGTCGAGCCTCATAATTTGCCTGCACAAAAGTTATATGAAAATCAAGGTTTTGATTTTCATCCCAGAAATATAATGCGTTATAGCATTAAAAATAATTAAAAGAATTTCCCAATTAAAATATGGAATACGAAATAATACGTCTATCCAATGGTATACGTGTGGTTTTTCAACCGCAAAATTTGCCAATTACACATGCCTGCATTTTAATTAACGCAGGTTCTAGAGATGAAGAGGAAGGTAAGTTTGGAGTTGCACATTTTATCGAACACTTACTTTTTAAAAAAACAGAGCGTAGAAGTACGAATCAGATATTAAATCATTTGGAAGCCGTTGGTGGAGATCTTAATGCTTATACAACAAAGGAATATACCTGTGTGCATGCCTCTTTTTTGACGCCATATTTAGACAAAGCTTTAGATTTATTTGAAGACATTTTTTTCCACTCTACTTTTCCGGAAGAAGAGCTTGACAAAGAGAAGTCTGTTATTGTTGATGAAATGGCTTCTTATTTGGATAGTCCCGAAGAGTCGATCGTGGATGATTTCGAAGATCTTTTATTCAAAGGATCTGGTTTGGGACATAATATCTTAGGTTTAGAAGAACAATTATTGGCCCTTACAAAAAATGATATTCATGATTTTATCCAGTCAAATTATGACACCAATGAAATTGTCATTTCAATTACAGGTAATTATACCCTTAAGCAGGTTGAACGCCTTGCGAATAAAATCTTCGCTTCAGTTGCTGAAAATAAAATTTCTAGAGTAAGGAATGATGTAGCTCCGATTGAAGTCATGCACGTAGAAACTCCAAAACCAATCAATCAAGTACACTATATGTTGGGAGCTCACGCGTATAGCTACCTTGACGAACGTAAGACCGGACTTTTATTGCTGAATAATATGTTGGGCGGGATGGGCATGAGTTCTATATTAAATCTTTCTATTCGAGAAAAGCATGGGATAGCCTATACAATTGAATCTAATTATAGCATGTTCTCGGATTCGGGATTATTTAGTATTTATCTAGGCACCGATGAAGAAAAGATAGAGAAGGCGAAGAAATTAGTTTTTAAAGAGCTAAACAAGCTGTGCGAAAAAGAAATGACTGCAGGGACGTTGCAAAAAGCAAAACGTAAATTCATTGGACAGATTGCACTTTCAGAAGAAAATAGAATGAGTATGATTATTGCCGCAGCAAAGAATGTGATGGATTATAATCATATTATTGAATTGGATGTGATAATAGAGAAAATAAAAATAATCTCGGCACCTGATTTATTGCAGATTTCAAGAGATATTTTTGATCCGTCTCGTATGACATCCTTAAGTTTTGTTCCTGAGGATTAAATTTAGAGGTTAGAATCCGGATATATGGAGAGGTTCTTTAAAGCGTAAAGAGGCACTCATAGATTTTATATTCAACGCAATGTTTTGTATATAAAATACAATTTATATAAGTTTGTGCATTAGAATAGATAATTTTAAATATGAAAATAGCATATGTATTTCCTGGTCAAGGAGCCCAATTCGTTGGAATGGGTCAAGACCTCTATAATCTGAATGAAGAAACTAAAGCTTTATTTGAAAAAGCAAATGATATATTGGGATTTCGTATTACAGATATCATGTTTACGGGGACCGATGAACAATTGAAACAAACGAACGTTACACAACCCGCGATATTTTTACATTCTGTGATTTTAGCGAAAGCTTTAGGTGAACAATTCAAACCAGACATGGTCGCAGGACACTCATTAGGGGAGTTTTCGGCATTAGTTTCTGCTGGTGCTTTATCATTTGAAGATGGCTTGAAATTAGTGGCACAACGTGCAAATGCTATGCAAAAAGCATGTGAATTAGAGCCTTCTACTATGGCCGCTATTTTAGGGTTAGAAGATCGTGTGGTAGAAGAAATTTGTGCCCAGGTAGATGATGTCGTTGTAGCAGCAAATTACAATTGCCCTGGTCAGTTGGTGATTTCTGGATCTATTGCCGGTGTGGATAAGGCTTGTGCACTATTGACAGAGGCTGGTGCTAAACGTGCTTTAAAATTAAATGTAGGTGGTGCATTCCATTCCCCATTGATGGAAACCTGCTAAGATTGAATTGCAGGCTGCTATTGAAGCAGTTGAAATAAAAGTACCTTCCTGTCCGATCTATCAAAATGTAGATGCGAAACCATATCGTGATGCCGAAACAATTAAGAAGAATTTAATTGCTCAGTTAACAGGTGCTGTGAGATGGACTCAAACCGTTCAAAATATACTTGCAGACGGTGCAGAGGCATTTGTCGAAGTCGGCCCAGGTAATGTATTACAAGGGTTGGTGAAGAAGGTAAATCGCCAAGTACAGACTTCTGCAGCTAGTATTGCTGAATAAGGAATGTAGGAACAAATAGAATATTTACAAAAAAGGAGGTCAACGTTGACCTCCTTTTTTATTTTTTTATAGACCGAATGCGGTCTTTATTTTATCAATATAATCAAGTTTTTCCCATGTAAATAGTTCAACTTCAACTACTTTTTTCTCACCATTGGAGTTTTCAAATTCTTTGATTACTTTTTTAGGAGTTCTTCCCATATGACCGTAAGCTGCGGTTTCAGAATAGATAGGGTTTCTAAGGCCTAACCTTGTTTCGATACCATAAGGAGTCATGTCAAATATTTCAGATATTTTAGAAGCGATCTGGCTATCATCAATAGCTAATTTGCTCGTTCCATAAGTGTTAACATAAATTCCCATTGGATCTTTTACACCTATTGCATATGAAATCTGAACTAAAATTTCATCCGCAATACCAGCTGCAACTAAATTTTTAGCAATATGACGTGTCGCATAAGCTGCAGAACGGTCCACTTTTGATGGGTCTTTTCCGGAGAAAGCTCCACCACCATGTGCACCCTTACCACCATAGGTATCAACAATGATTTTCCGTCCAGTTAAGCCTGTATCACCGTGAGGCCCACCAATAACGAATTTACCTGTTGGGTTGATATGAAATTTGATTTCATCATTAAACAAATCTTGAAGCTCAGGTTTCAATTGTGCTTTAACCCTTGGTATTAAGATGTTTTTGATGTCAGCTGTAATTCTTTCACGCATTTCTTCTTCTGTAGAGAAATCGTCATGCTGCGTAGAGATTACAATAGTATCGATTCGAGACGGTTTATGATCTTCTGTATATTCTAGTGTTACTTGAGATTTAGCGTCGGGACGTAAATAGGTGATTTCCTTGTTCTCACGACGTAATGCCGCTAGCTCAAATAGCAAACGATGTGATAAATCTAATGCTAGAGGCATGTAGTTATCGGTTTCATTACTTGCATAACCAAACATAATCCCTTGATCGCCTGCTCCTTGGTCTTGTTTAGATTTGCGATCCACACCCTGGTTAATATCTGCTGATTGCTCATGAATTGCAGATAATACACCACACGAGTTCGCTTCAAACATATATTCTGATTTGGTATAACCAATTCTTTCAATTACAGACCGTGTGATTTTCTGGACGTCTAGATATATTTTTGATTTCACTTCTCCCGCCAGTACAACTTGTCCAGTTGTCACTAAAGTTTCGATTGCGACACGCGCATCTTCGTCCCAAGCTAAAAAATTGTCAATCAATGCATCTGAAATTTGATCAGCAATTTTGTCTGGATGTCCTTCTGAAACAGATTCGGACGTAAATAAGTAAGCCATATTACCTTTTTTAATATTATAAAGGATTTGCGGTGGAGAGGTTGCTACAATAGAAAAGTGCTAAATAGCCTAGCTATATGATGGTTTTAGCACTTTTTTACTGTGGTTGCAATCTCCTGTTATATTCTCATTCAGAATAAACTACGCAAATCAGTCCACATTTTTTATTGTCGATACAAAACTACAATACTTTCTGTTAAGATTAAAGATTTCTTGCACAATTGTTTTAAAATTACCGAGGAAGACAAGACATCTTTAAGAATTTTGACATTGTTTTAAGAAATTAGTGAATTACTGTATATTTGGTCTATGGGAGAACGTAGACAGATACTGTTTGTTATCAATCCTATTTCTGGAGGGAAGAGTAAAACATCCTTCAAGAAACAGGTTTTGGATGTGCTTGATATGCAGAAGTTTGATCCTACTTTTCAGGAAACTTCATATGCAAATCATGCTTATGAAATTGGTTTGCGCGCTGTCAAGGAAAAGTATGATGCAGTAATTGCAGTTGGGGGGGACGGTACAATAAATGAGCTTGGTTTCTGCTTTAGCGGAAAGTGGTATCCCTTTAGGGATTGTTCCGGAAGGTTCGGGTAATGGGCTTGCGTTATATTTAGGTATTCCTCTAAATGAGACGGCAGCTATTCGCAGAATCAATCGATTTGAATTTGTAGAGGTTGATTGCGGTACGATTAACGATAGAAAATTTTTTAATATCGCCGGATTAGGCTTTGATGCCTCAGTAAGCGAAAATTTTGCCAATGAAAATATACGCGGCCCTTTGGGCTATTTGAAATCAGCAATAAACGTATTAAGTAAATATAAACCTAGCGATTATAAACTTTGGATAGATGGTAAGGAGTATGAGCGTAAGGCATTTATGATTTCTGTAGCAAATTCTCCGCAATATGGTAATAACGCATATATTGCTCCTCAGGCATCCGTTAATGACGGGATTTTAGATGTGTGTATTGTGCATCAATTTCCGCTTTATATTTTGCCTAAAATGTTATTTCATCTCTTTAATAAATCGGCAGATCAGTCGGATTATGTGGAGATAATACCAGGAAAAAATATTAGAATAGAAGCGGTAGAAAATTCGATTGTTCATATTGATGGTGAGCCAGTTGACTTAGGGGACTGTCTCGATATTGGAATTATTCCAAAGGCATTAAAAGTTATTTGTTAAATTAAAGTTATGACTAAAAGTAAGAAACAGCAGTTTGAGGGCGTTGTATATTCAACTGATAGTAGTTTTGAATATCAGTTTTCAGACGAAATTGAAAACCTGGAGACACTTCCTAATCAACAGCAGCAACTTAAAGTTCAGTTGGATCGTAAAATGCGGAAAGGGAAGATTGTGACGTTAGTTACCGGTTATAAAGGTAAACAGGAAGATCTGGAAGCATTAGGAAAATTACTAAAGCAAAAGTGTGGGGTAGGAGGAAGTGCTAAGGATGCAGAGATTATAATTCAAGGAGACTTTAAACAAAAAATAGCCGACTTGTTACTTTCCGAAGGATACAAAGTGAAATTGGTTGGAGGATAGTATTGGCATATTTTAAGCTAAAATTCGTTTTATCTGGCAGCTGAGTCTATTGTAAATGGTTGAAGATTAATCGATAATCATTGTTTAAACTTTGAAGAATTGGTTTGTTTGATATAGATAGAGGTGAGTGAGCGGTTACTTGAATTTGCAATTAAATCGTTCGTTTTCTTGCATATCAAAAAAAAAATGGTTTTCATTGTAAAATATTTATTGCTTTGTTCTGAAAGGAGCATGACAGTATTGCTAAAAAAAGTCGGAACCGCTGAGGTGATAACTGAATATTAAGAGATTGTAAAGAGAATATGAACTATCTTTTATATTTCTAATATATTTCGCTTTAACATTTTAAATATAGCATAAAAGACTATATTTGCTTGACAAATTTTAAAACGATACCATTACAAAAGCATATAATTAAAAAAAACATATTATATTTAACAACAGTAAAAAACTAAAAAATTAGAAAAATGGCAAACGCACCTAAAACAAGTCCTGCTGCAAAACAAGAGAGCAATAATTCAGGTTCTTTCTTTGCACAAGCTGCAATTATCATTTGTTTCATTCTCGGTTACCTATTATGGAAATTTGTGATGGGTAGTCCTTCAAACTTTATTGAAGGTAATCCAGAGAACCAACCTTTACCAGGTAACTATATGGGTATGGTTTATCACGCAGGTGCTGTAGTGCCGGTTTTAATAGGCTTATTCTTAATGGTATGGGTGTTCTCTATTGAGCGTTTCATCGTAATTGGAAAAGCTTCTGGAACAGGAAATGTTGGTAATTTCGTAAGAAAAGTACAAGTATTAATTAACGGTGGTAATTTGGATTCAGCTATTGCTGAGTGTGACAAACAAAAAGGTTCTGTTGCAAACGTTATCAAAGCTGGTTTAGTGAAATACAAAGAAGTTTCTGTTGATACCGCTGTTGATACAGAGAAAGCTACAATTGCAATTCAAAAAGAAATCGAAGAGACTACAGCATTAGAAATGCCGATGTTAGAGAAAAACTTAAACGTTATCGCTACATTAGTTTCTATCGGTACATTAGTAGGTTTATTAGGTACAGTAACAGGTATGATCAAGGCCTTCAGTGCATTGGCAGCAGGTGGTAGTCCTGACTCAGCTAAATTAGCAAATGGTATTTCTGAGGCCCTAATCAATACAGCAACAGGTATCGGTACGTCAACAATTGCGATTGTTATGTACAATATCTTGACTGCTAAAATTGATAAATTAACATATTCAATCGACGAAGCTGGTTTCTCAATCGTACAAACATACGCTGCGAACCACAAATAGTAATTTTATGATCTTTGAAATTATTTTTTATGGAATAATAGTTTCGACTGCATCATATATTAAAGAGATTGAATAATTAATTTATAAAGAAGTTTAAAATGGGTAAAGCAAAAATAAAAAGAGCCAGTACATCCATTGATATGACCGCGATGTGTGACGTATCATTCTTGCTTCTTACATTCTTCGTATTGACATCAA
Source organism: Sphingobacterium sp. SG20118 (assembly GCF_044740685.1). Lineage (NCBI taxonomy): Bacteria > Pseudomonadati > Bacteroidota > Sphingobacteriia > Sphingobacteriales > Sphingobacteriaceae > Sphingobacterium > Sphingobacterium sp. SG20118. The sequence goes on along the minus strand of NZ_CP172826.1, from coordinate 4,700,324 downwards.
CGGCAAAACAACCTGAAGCATTTGAGGTTGATACGCCAGCGTCTACAACGAAAGATAAATTACCAGATTCCAACGTGGCTATTATCACGGTTGGCGACAACGGTAAAATATTCTTCGGTACAACAGATCGGGATGTTAGGGTTAAGACTTTAGAGAAAATGTCGACACGATACGGCTTGAAGTTTTCTCAACAAGATTATGACCAATTTGCGTTAATGGAAAATGTTGGAACACCAATGAAAACAATCAAGCAGGTTTTGGCAATGGAGCCGAGCCAACGTCTTGCCCCAGGTATTCAGAATGGTGTTCCTGTAGATAGTACAGAAACATTGTCGAATGAATTATACCAATGGGTACAAACCGCACGTTTAGCTGCTGCAGAATTGAATAAGGAAAAGGAAAATAACAAAAATTTTGTTGATCCAGGACCATTGAAAATTGCTATTAGAGCTGATGCTGCGGAGAAGTTTCCTTCAATTAGTGCTATAATCGAAACATTACGTAATCAGAAGCAAAATAAATTCAGTTTCATTACTGGTTTACGTGCAGAAGATAAATAATGTTGATTTAATAAAAACAAATAAATGGCAGAATTAAATCAAGACAGTGGTAAGGGCGGAAAAGGCGGAAAAGTAAGAGCTAAGAAAAACGGTGGTAAAGTCGATTTGACAGCCATGGTAGATTTAGCATTCTTATTGATTACCTTCTTCATGTTGACTACGTCTTTAAATAAACCACAAGCAATGGACGTTGCTTGGCCTGATAAAAATAAAATTAAAGATGAACAGTCTGATATATTAACTGCAGATAATCGTTCAGTAACAATTTTATTAGGGTCTGACAACAAAGTTTCTTGGTATTATGGACAAATAAATGCACCAATAGAAGGTCCTACGGTTACAGGGTTCGGCGCAGCTGGAATACGTAAAGCTTTGATTGAGAAAAAAGCTTATGTTCCTCGTGTTGCAGGCGGAAAAGATGTAATCGTAATTATCAGGCCTAGTGATATGTCTACGCAGAAAGATCTTGTTGATATTCTTGACGAGATGAAGATTGTAGATATTAAACGCTATATGATTGCGAAAATCAGTCCTGAAGAAATAGATGTTTTAAAACGTGATAATATTTATAATGACTAAGTTAGTTATTATAGAAATCGCGAAAACTATAGAAATATGATTGGGTCAAAATTAGATATTTTTAAAAAGGAATGGCTTGATGTAGTATTTCAAGGCAGAAACAAGGAGTATGGAGCTTATGAGCTTCGTAAACTTGCTCCTAAGGCTACCAACATTGGTTTGTTGGCAGTTGTAGTTGCCGTAGTACTATTGAGTCTTCTTAGATTATTCGGAGGTAGCCTATTTCCTGATAAACCTATTGAAGCCGCTCCAGTTATTACTGAAGTGACTCTAGAGGATTTGGAGGAGATTAAACCACCTGAGCCAGAAGAAGAAGAACCTCTTCCGATTGAGGAAGAAAAGCCTCAGCAGGTAGCAATGGATATACCAAAAGAAGATTTGGTACGTTTTCCAGAGCCTAAAGTAGCGCCAGCAGCTCAAGTGAAAGAAGAAGTTGCTGCTCAAGACGAATTCAAGGATGATAAAAAAACTCCAGCGCGTATTACTTTAAAGGGTAGTGCAGCAGGTTCTTCAGTAGCAAGAGGTGAATTTGGAACGAAAAAGCAAGATGGTGCTATCACTGGTGTTGCTAAAGGAGATCCAAATGGTGATCCTGATGGATTGATTTCTTTTACCTCGGTAGAAGTACAACCTGAACCTCCTGGAGGGATGGCAGCATTTATGAAATGGGTAGGTGCTACTTATGAGTATCCAGCTGCTGCATTGGAAAATGGAATCAATGGTGTAGTAGAAGTTTCTTTTGTCGTCGAAAAAGATGGTAGTTTAACAGATATAAGTGTTAAACGTGATCTTAAATACGGTGCAGGAGAAGCGGCTGTTAGATTATTGAAAAAAGCGAAAAAATGGCGGGCAGGTGTTCAAAATGGTCGTCCGGTACGTGTAGCTTACACATTGCCGATTCGTTTAAGCATTAGTAATTAATGGCGAATCTTAATTCAAATAATACAAGTTACAGACAGAAATCGCCTCTAAAGCGATTTCTGTCCATTTTGGGACTATTTATGTTCGGCCTCTATTTTTCGTTAGGCCTATTGGTTATTTTTTGGAAAGATTTCCCTTTGGAAATCAACCCTATGTATAGAACCTTATTTGGTGTAGTCCTTATTGTCTATTCTTTTCTACGTTTTGTTAGATTGTGGTTCAATAATTTTAAGTAATCAATTTTCTATATTTTCACCAGTTTATTTATTGTAATATGAAAAGCAGCTTAAAAATAACGCTATTCTCCATTTTAGGGATTTCAATTTTAGTTAGTTGTAATCATAAAAATAAACAAGAGCATAACGCTCCAAGTCAAGATATTCTTCGTGGTAAGGTTAATATCCTTGTAGATGAAACTGTATACCCTATTATTAAGGAGCAAGTTGAGGTTTTTCAAAGCTCCTATTCCGATGCGACAATTGAATTATTAGCTAAGCCCGAAATTAAAGCTATAAATGCTTTATTGGCTGATACGGCAAACATTATTATTTTGACCAGAAAGCTAACCGAAGCAGAAGGACAGAGTTTTAAGAATCGTCAAATTATACCAAAAGAGTATCAAATTGCAACGGATGCTGTTTCTTTAATAAATAATATTGGTGATACAGATACTACCATTACACTTTCCGACGTTAAGTCATTGTTAAACGGTGGTTTAAAAGGTAAGTATAAAGTTGTATTTGATAATGCTAATTCCAGTACGTTACGGTTTCTAAAAGAATATTTATCGGTAGAAAAGATTGATCCATCAGCAATTTCAGCACTTGACAATAACGAAGAAGTGATTAAATATGTCAGTGAAAATAAAGGTACAATCGGTATTGTCGGATACAATTGGATTTTGGAATTTGCTCAAAAAAAATCAAATTTATTGAATAAAATTCGTACATTGAGCGTTGAAAATGCCTTAGGGGATAAGAAAGATGGTTTATTTTATAAACCATCCCAGTCTAATCTGTCTTTAGGCCTTTATCCTTTTTCGAGACCCATTTATGTGTTGAATTATCAACCAAACATAGGCTTAGGCGTAGGATTTAGTGCATTTTTAAAGGGTGATCGCGGACAGCGAATCGTTTTAAAATCGGGATTATTGCCCGCGACGATGCCAGGACGGGAAATAGTTCTTAGAGAAGAAAATAGTTTAAAATAAAATATAAAAAAGTACAACAATAGATTATGACAAACAGTAAATTATTATTTAGTCTGTTATTAGCAGGTTTCTGTTGGCACTGCAAGTGCACAAAGTTTAAAGGATGCTAGAGCGGCTATCGAAACAGAAAACTACGGTAAAGCAAAAACAATTTTGCAACAATTAGTAAGTAAACAAGCTAAAGTTGGTGATAATTACTTCTATTTAGGTCAAATTTATTTGGTTAACGATAAAGCCGATTCAGCTGCGATTATGTTTAATCAAGGTTTAGCCGCTGATCCAAAATCTTTAATCAATAATGTTGGTTTAGGCTATATTGATTTATTGAAAAAGGATAAGGCAGCAGCAGAGTCTAAATTTTCAGCAGCAAACGCTAATCTTAAGAAAAAAGATTATGAAGAGTTGTTGGAAATCGGCCGTGCTTATATCAAGGCTCCAGAGCCAGACTATGCTAAAGCATTGGATTATCTAACGCAGGCAAAAGCTAAAAACACAAAGGATGCAGCGATTCCATTAGCGTTAGGGGATGCGTATAGAGGTTTAAAAGAAGCAAGTAGCGCTTATACAAGTTATAGTGATGCTATCGAATTAGACCCTAATTCAAACCGTGCTAAAATCGGTCTAGCAACTATCGTTCGTGGAGCTCAAGCCTTTGATGAGGCGGTAGCTCAATTAACGGCAATTACAACAGAGTCCCCAGATTATGCTCCAACTTATCGTGAGCTTGCGGAAACCTATAATATGTGGTCGAAAGCTCCGGGTACTTCTGAAGAGAAATATGTTGAGTTGAATAAAAAAGGTGTTGAGCAATATAAAAAGTATTTAGAAGTAAACGGTGATAATTCTTTGGAAGCAAAGATTCGTTATGCAGATTTCTTAGTATATGCAAGACAGTATGATGAATTAGGTGCTGTATCTGAAGAGTTAGCTTTAAATCCAGATGTAGATCCAAAAATCTATCGTTATTTAGCATACAATGCTTTTAGAAATAAGGAATATTCGAAAGCATCTGAAAATTTAGAAAAAATGTTTGCGAAGATGGATACATTACGCGTTATTCCATTGGATAACATGTATGCAGGTCTATCGGATGTAGCCAATAATAAAGTTGAATCTGGTATTGTTTTTATCCAAAAAGCGATTGATCAGGATAAAGAGTTATTAGCAGAGGTTGCAGAAACAGCATTTGCAAAATATCAAGATCAAGAGACTGCTACAGCAGTAGCATTATTTGAGATCATTGCTAAATACCCAGATACGGATTACTATTTTGATTCAAACTACTATGCTGGAGAAGGTAATTATCAAATCGGTTTCAAAAAAGATCAAGAGAGTAAAGATGAAGAAGGTAATGTGATCAATCAAGCATTACGTGATGAGGCAATTGCTAACTTGGTGAAAGCACAAGCAGATTTGAGTGTTATCGAAAATGCAACTAAACCAGAAGTATTGGATAAATACTTGGTTTCAGCTCTTTATTACAAAGCATTTGCTTCTTTGACGGCTGATAATTTAGTTGAGCCTAAAGGCGATTTCGTAGCTCCTTTCGAGAAGTTGATCGTAACAATCAATGAAAGAGGTACACAAGAAAAGAATAAAGCATATTTAGTAGATGCTAACACTTATATCGGTTTTTACCACTACTTCAAAAATGATGTAGCAAAGGCAAAAGCTAGTTTTCAAGAAGTATTAAAATTAGATCCTGAAAATGAAAGTGCTATCACTTATTTGGATGCTTTAAAATAAGCTTGTTAATTTTTACAAAAAGGGGGAAACATTTGTTTCCCCCTTTTTTGTTTTTACCTGATTTTTTGCTAAATTTAGGTTTTACCAATATAAACATTTTGATATGGAGCAAGTTAGTGCTAGTGCACCTATTGACTATTTGCCAATTTTATTTCAATTCATTGTTGCTGCTGGATTCGGTATCGGCACAATCATCATTACGCATTTAATTGGACCCAAAGTTAGGACAGAAAATAAATTGAGTTCATTCGAGTCTGGTATCGAAGTTATCGGTAATGCCAGGCAGCCATTTTCAATCAAATATTTTCTTGTTGCGATTCTCTTTGTGATTTTTGATGTAGAGGTTATATTCATGTATCCTTGGGCTGTAAATTTTCGAGAATTTGGTTTTGAAGGCTTAATGCAAATGTTTCTCTTCATGGGGATGTTGCTTTTGGGCTTTATCTACGTGATTAAAAAGAAGGCATTAAACTGGGATTAGAATTGTTCTAAATTGTGCTAAATGCTTGGTATTTACCAAGAAAATGTTAGTTTTGATATGTGCGAAGGCACGCAACTATAAACCACTTTAAATTATATTTTCCATGAGCGACATTAAGTTGGCCAAAGCACCCGCGGGTGTAGAGGGCGCTGGTTTTTTTGCCACGAGTTTAGATAAAGTGATTGGTTTGGCGCGTTCAAATTCTTTATGGCCATTACCTTTTGCAACTTCTTGTTGTGGGATCGAGTTTATGGCTACGATGGGCTCAACTTACGATTTGGCCCGTTTTGGTGCTGAGCGTCCGAGTTTCTCTCCTCGTCAAGCAGATATGTTGTTGGTTATGGGCACTATCGCTAAAAAAATGGCTCCAGTCTTAAAGCAAGTATATATACAAATGGCCGAACCGCGCTGGGTAATAGCAGTTGGCGCCTGTGCATCTAGTGGCGGTATTTTCGATACTTATTCTGTTTTACAGGGAATCGACGAAATAATCCCCGTAGATGTATATGTACCAGGTTGCCCGCCAAGACCAGAAGCGATATTAGACGGGGTTTTACGTTTGCAAGATATTGTAAAGAATGAATCCTTAAATAGAAGAAACACGCCTGAATATCGCGCGTTATTAGAAAAATATGGAATAGAAACTTATGGATAAGTTAGATAACACCTCTTTGTGGGAAAAATTGGCAACTAAATTTGGAAGTGATGTTTCACAGGTTGCAGACGGATATGATCTGTTAACGATTCATGTTGAAGTGGAAGCCATTACAGCTGTTCTAATTTTTTTAAAACAAGATGAGGATTTAAGATTTATTCATTTGACAGATATTACGGCGGTTCATTATCCCCTACAAGTAAAGGCTTTTGAAATCGTCTATCATGTGCATAGTTTGGTTAATAATATACGTATTCGCGTCAAGGTTCAGGTTGCTGGGGTTGATCCAGAGATTCCAACAGCAACTACCATTTGGAAAGGAGCCAATTGGATGGAGCGGGAAACATATGATTTTTATGGGATTCGTTTTTTAGGTCATCCAGATTTGAGACGCATTTTAAATGTGGACGATATGGAAGTCTACCCGATGCGGAAAGAGTATCCTTTAGAAGACCCCAATAGGGTCGACAAAAAAGATCTTTATTTTGGACGTTAAAACTAAAAAAGTAAACCAGTTATGAACGATTTTATTAGCAATATATCTCCCAATAAACCTGTATACGACGATAATGACCCACAAGATGAGTTGATCACCTTAAATATTGGACCAACACATCCTGCAACACATGGTGTGTTTCAAAATGTGGTTCAAATTGATGGAGAACGTATCGTGAGTGGGGTTTCAACAATCGGTTATATTCATCGAGCTTTTGAAAAAATTGCAGAGCATAGACCCTTCTATCAAATAACACCGCTAACGGATCGATTGAATTATTGTTCAGCTCCCATCAATAATATGGGTTGGCACATGACCGTGGAGAAGCTTTTGAAAATAGAGATTCCAAAACGGGTACAGTACATGCGTGTAATCGTGATGGAATTGGCTCGGATCGCAGATCATATTATCTGCAACGGTATTCTTGGTGTTGATACAGGTGCATTCTCCGGTTTCTTGTATTTGATGCAAGAGCGGGAGTTTATCTATGAGATTTTTGAAGAGATATGTGGTGCACGTTTAACCACTAATATTGGTCGAATAGGGGGCTTTGAAAGAGATTTTAATGACATTGCTTTTGCAAAAATTGCTGAATTTTTGAAAAGATTCCCACCAGTTCTGACCGAGTTTACGGAGTTATTTGATCGTAATCGCATTTTTATAGAGCGTACTTCGGGCATTGCTGCAGTTACACCAGAAGAAGCAATAGATTATAGTTGGTCCGGCCCAATTTTACGGGCGACAGGTATTGATTATGATGTTCGAGTACAAAACCCTTACTGCTCTTATGAAGAGTTTGATTTCGACGTTCCAGTAGGAACTAAAGGTGATGTATATGATCGCTACATGGTGCGTAATGAAGAAATGTGGCAATCCTTACGGATCATAGAACAAGCATTGGAAAAAATAGAAAAAGAACCCAAGGGTATTTTCCATGCCGATGTACCAGAATTCTACTTACCTCCAAAAGAACAGGTTTATACGAATATGGAGGCGCTGATCTATCATTTTAAAATTGTGATGGGAGAAGTCGATACGCCTAAGGCAGAGGTTTACCATGCAGTGGAAGGAGCCAATGGAGAGTTGGGGTTTTACTTGGTTCACGATGGAGGACGCACTCCTTATCGTTTACACTTTAGGAGACCGTCCTTTATAAATTATCAAATGTTTGCTCCGATGAGTGCAGGAATGTTGCTGTCGGATGCCATACTAAATATGAGTAGTCTTAACGTTATTGCAGGAGAATTAGATGCTTAGTGTCAAAAACAATGAAGTTGTTGAATTTTCTTCAACATTGCTAAATCAATTTGCTGATATAGTCGGACGTTTTCCAGAAGGAAGGCAGAAATCAGCATTGTTACCTATACTGCATTTGGTGCAAGCTGAATTCGGTTGGTTAAGTCCCGACGCGATGAATAAAGTGGCTTATTATTTAAGTATTGAGCCTATAGAAGTATTTGAGGTTGCTACTTTTTACACGATGTACCTCTTGCAGCCACAAGGTAAATATGTGCTGGAAGTATGTCGTACAGGTCCCTGCTGTTTGGTAGGTGCCGAGGGAATCATGGCACATCTTGAGCATAAACTAGGTGTTAAAGAAGGTGAAGTTACAGCAGACGGTTTATTCTCTTGGAGAGGTGTGGAGTGCCTCGCTGCTTGCGGCTATGGCCCCGTGCTACAGATAGGTCCAGCGTATACTTTTTATGAGAATTTGACAGCAGATAGTGTCGACCAATTAATAGATGATTTAAGCTCAAAAACGATTTAATATGGCACGTAAACTTTTGTTAACGCATATAGATGTTCCAGGGATTCAAACTTTTGATGTTTACCGTCAAAATGGAGGTTATCGTTCGGTAGAAAAAGCACTCAAAACAATGTCTCCAGATGATGTAGTCGAAGAAGTTAAAAAATCAGGTCTCAGAGGAAGGGGAGGAGCAGGTTTTCCGACAGGCATGAAGTGGAGTTTCTTAGCTAAACCAGAAGGTGTTCCTCGTTATCTCGTCTGTAATGGCGATGAATCTGAACCTGGGACATTTAAGGATCGTTTTTTAATGACGCATATTCCCCATGCCCTGTTAGAAGGTATGATCGTTTCCAGTTATGCATTAGGTGCTCATACGTCTTACATTTATGTGAGAGGAGAAATGATGCCACAGATTCGTATTCTGGAACGTGCCATACAGGAAGCGAAAGCCGCAGGGTTTCTAGGTAAAAATATATTGGGTTCGGGTTATGATTTGGAAATTTATGTTCAACCAGGAGCAGGAGCTTATATCTGTGGTGAAGAAACGGCCTTATTAGAATCCTTAGAAGGTAAAAGAGGCAATCCAAGAATAAAGCCACCTTTTCCCGCTATAGCAGGATTATATGGGTGTCCTACGGTGGTGAATAATGTTGAATCGATTGCAGCAACTGTTCCTATAATCAATGATGGTGGAGAAGAATATGCAAAGATCGGTATTGAGCGGAGCACAGGAACTAAATTGATTTCCGCAAGTGGAAATTTGGTGAAACCTGGTGTATATGAGATTGAATTGGGTCTTCCAGTGGAAGAGTTCATTTATTCGGACGAATATTGTGGAGGTATCGCCAATGGTAAAAAAATGAAAGCTGTGGTCGCAGGCGGTTCATCTGTTCCTATTTTACCGGCCAATTTGATTTTGAAAACCGCAAATGGCAATAACCGTTTGATGACTTATGAATCATTGGCTGATGGTGGATTCCAAACAGGATCTTCTATGGGTTCTGGTGGGTTTATCGTTTTTGATGAAGATCAATGTATTGTTCGCAATACTTGGAATTTCAGTCGTTTTTACCATCATGAGAGTTGTGGTCAGTGTTCTCCTTGTCGCGAGGGAACCGGCTGGATGGAGAAGGTGTTGCATAAGATAGAAAATGGACACGGTAATCTGTCCGATATAGAATTGCTTTGGGATATCCAAAGGCGTATAGAAGGAAATACCATATGTCCTTTAGGAGATGCAGCAGCATGGCCTGTGGCAGCTGCTATTCGTCATTTCAGAGATGAGTTTGAATGGCATATCAAGCATCCAGATGATGCTTTGATACGTAATTATGGATTGGCACATTATGCGGATCCTTTAGTACCGGTTGTTTCTTAATTAGATTGTGGTTTACGAGATACGAAGATGGCAGAAGAGGTAAAATTAAAAGTTATTATAGATGGTATTCCTGTTGAAGTAGCACCAGGGACAACAATTTTGAATGCGGCACGCCAAATTGGTGGGGACATTGTTCCTCCAGCCATGTGTTACTACTCTAAATTGGAGGGTACAGGAGGTAAATGCCGTACTTGCTTAGTCAAAGTGTCAAAGGGATCTGAAAAAGATCCTCGTCCTATGCCCAAATTGGTGGCATCCTGTCGAACAACTGTTATGGATGGGATGGAAGTCGAGAATATTACTTCCCCTGATGTTGTGGATGCACGTAAGGCTATTGTCGAGATGTTGCTCATCAACCATCCATTGGATTGTCCCGTGTGTGATCAAGCTGGAGAATGTAAGTTGCAAGATTTAGGTTTTGAGCATGGCTCTGCCCAGACCCGTTATGAGTTTGATAGAAGAACGTTTGAACGGGTCGATATCGGAGATAAAATACAGTTGCATATGAACCGCTGTATCTTATGTTATCGTTGTGTATTTGTCGCCGATCAGATTACAGACAAACGTGTACACGGTATTATTGGACGTGGAGATCATTCAGAAATTTCGACCTATATCCAGAATGTGGTTGAGAATGACTTCTCGGGGAATGTAATTGACGTATGTCCAGTGGGGGCGTTGACGGATAGAACTTTCCGCTTTAAGAACCGGGTTTGGTTTACAAAACCCGTTGATGCACATCGTGATTGTCCTACTTGTTCGGGCAAAGTGACCCTATGGTATAAAGGGGCAGATGTGATACGGGTGACAGCACGGAAAGATGAGTATGGAGAGGTTGAGGAGTTTATCTGTAATACTTGCCGCTATGATAAAAAGGAAACCCGCGATTGGAAATTGGAAGAACCAACTCCAATCAACGACCAATCCGTTATTGCATCCAATCATTACACACGCTTTAATCCACCAGCTGTTATCGAACTCGACCCTGTATTGCAGGAACAAAATTTAGAACAATTGGCTAGAACAGAAAAATTGAAATAATATGGAGTGGTCATTTGTCATAGAAAAATTCGCCCTAGTAACCCTAGTTTTTGTGATCACACTAGTGATTGCCATGTACTCTACTTTGGCGGAACGTAAGATAGCTGGTTTTATGCAAGATCGTTATGGTCCAGATCGTGCGGGTATTTTCGGATTATTACAACCATTATGTGATGGAGGTAAGTTTTTCTTTAAAGAAGAGATTATTCCAGCAGGAGCACATAAAACATTATTTATTCTTGGACCGACAATAGCGATTATCACAGCCTGTGTTAGTTCTGCAGTGATTCCTTGGGGACAATCGTTGACCATTGGCGATCGTGTCATATCGTTGCAAGTTGCAGATGTGAATGTGGGTATCCTGTACATGTTTGGTGTTATAGCGCTGGGCGTATACGGCATCATGTTGGGGGGATGGGCGTCGAATAATAAATTCTCCCTAATGGGTGCTATTCGTGCTGCATCACAGAGTATCAGCTATGAAATTGCCATGGGTTTATCGATTATCGCATTATTAATGATCACCGGGTCTCTTTCATTGAAAGAGATTGTCGCGCAACAGTCTGGTTTTGTGAATTGGAATATTTGGTATCAGCCATTGGGTTTTATCATCTTTATGGTATGTGCCTTCGCAGAGTGTAACCGTGTTCCTTTTGACTTGCCTGAATGTGAGACTGAATTAGTCGGGGGTTATCATACCGAATATTCGTCTATGAAATTGGGACTCTATATGTTTTCCGAATATATCAATATGTTCGTCTCCTCAGCGTTGATGGCGTCTCTATATTTTGGAGGGTATAATTTTCCTTTTATGAATGACTTAGGTCTTTCGGAAAATTGGATTACGATATTAGGGGTATTGGCCTTCTTTATTAAAATATTTGCTTTTATCTTCTTCTTTATGTGGGTACGTTGGACTTTACCGCGTTTCCGTTATGATCAGTTGATGAATCTAGGGTGGAAGATGTTGATCCCGTTAGCTATCGCGAATATTGTTTTGACAGGAATTATTACATTGATTAAGGATACATATTTTTCATAGAAGGGAACAGTTATGCAACCATTAAGTAATAGAAAAAAAGTATTAGACCAAAAACCGATGAACTTTATGGAGCGGATTTATTTTCCTGCTATCATAAAAGGTTTATCGATTACTTTGAGACATTTTTTTAAGAAAATACCGACCATTAAATATCCGGAGGAGCAGCGACCATATTCTAAGAATTTTAGAGGGCAACATTCGTTGAAACGTGATGAACAGGGACGAGAGCGTTGCACAGCCTGTGGGTTATGTGCGTTATCCTGCCCCGCAGAAGCCATCACGATGATAGCTGCAGAACGTACAAATGAAGAGAAGCATTTGTATCGAGAGGAAAAATATGCAGCAGTATATGAAATCAATATGCTCCGTTGTATCTTTTGTGGCTTATGTGAAGAAGCCTGTCCTAAAGAAGCCATTTATTTGGACGGCCCACATGTGACAGCCGATTATCTCCGTAAAGATTTTATTTACGGAAAAGATAAATTGGTAGAACCAAAATTTGATATTACAAAATTGAATAGTTAACCAAAAATCTATGACTGTTTTTTATTTAGTTGCCTTTCTATCGCTATTTTTCGCGCTGATGACCATCTTCACGAAAAATCCTGTGCACAGCGTTTTATACCTTGTAATTACATTTTTTACGTTTACCATTCACTATATTCTATTAAATGCCCAGTTCTTAGCAGTTGTCAATTTCATCGTCTATATGGGAGCCATCATGGTCCTCTTCTTATTTGTATTGATGCTTTTGAATCTCAATAAGGACACCGAACCGATGAAATCAAAATTGGTGAAAATGATGGGTGTGATAGCAGGTTGTTGTATGGTAGTCGTTTTTTTTGGAGCCTTTCGTGTATTTGAAATATCAAGTCCCTTGGTCGCCAAAAATCCAGATATCGGGTTAGTGAAAAATTTGGGAAAGGTATTATTTAAAGAGTTTTTGCTCCCGTTTGAATTGTCTTCAATTCTATTATTAACGGCGATGATTGGAGCAGTTTTATTAGCGAAAAAAGAAACAAGAAAAGTATAATGGAAACAGCAATTCAACAATTACAAGGTGTTCCTATAAATCATTATCTGATTTTTTGCAGCCTAATTTTCGTCATTGGTGTGGTCGGAGTACTTATTCGTCGTAACGTCATCATCATGATGATGTCGATAGAATTGATGCTGAATGCCGTTAATTTACTTTTAGCTGCATTTTCAGTACAACATGGAGATGCTTCAGGGCAGGTCTTCGTATTCTTTATTATGGCTTTAGCAGCAGCAGAAGTGGCGGTGGGCTTGGCTATTATTATTATGGTATATCGAAATACGAAGTCAGTAGATATTGATTCTCTTCATAAACTTCGATGGTAATTTACAGCATTAAAAAAAAGAAAGATAGTAGCTATGCGTGATTTAATTTGGTTAATTCCTTTATTACCCTTGATTGGTTTCCTGATCAATGGGCTTGGTCGACAATTGCTTTCAAAAAGTTTGGTAGGTTTTATCGGTAGTGCTACCGTATTTGTTTCCTTTCTGTTGAGTTGTAGTATTTTTGCAGCTATCTATCAGGCACGAGCCCTAGGGGAAACAGGTGTGATAACGCAACATATCTTCGATTGGATTAAAATCGGAAGTTTAGAGGTTTCACTTTCCTTTTTGGTGGATCCTTTAAGTGCGATTATGTTACTTGTTGTGACAGGTATAGGCTTTTTAATCCATATTTATTCCATTGGATATATGCAGCAAGATGCAGGTTTCGCAAAATATTTTGCTTACCTGAATCTCTTTATCTTTTTCATGTTGCTACTAGTAATGGGGTCCAATTACTTGGTGATGTTTATCGGCTGGGAAGGTGTAGGACTTTGTTCTTACTTACTTATTGGTTTTTGGTATAAAAACAGTGATTATGGCGCAGCGGCTAAAAAGGCTTTCGTGATGAATCGTATTGGAGATTTGGGTTTTCTACTCGCAGTCTTCTTTATATTTAGTGCTTTTGGTTCTTTAGAATTTGCTACGGTATTTCAATCAGCCAAGAACTTTCCGGTAGGTGATGTGACCATATTAACGATTACACTCTTACTTTTTGTAGCAGCCACCGGTAAGTCTGCCCAGATTCCATTGTTTACATGGCTACCAGATGCCATGGCTGGACCAACACCCGTTTCAGCATTGATCCATGCGGCAACCATGGTAACTGCAGGAATTTACATGATTGCGCGTTCTAATATTTTATTCATACTTTCTCCTTTGACACTCCAGATAATCGCGGTAATAGGTGTCTGCACAGCATTATTTGCTGCTGCTACAGCATTGACACAGAATGATATCAAGAAGGTCTTAGCCTATTCAACGGTTTCCCAGTTAGGGTATATGTTTTTAGGATTAGGAGTAGGTGCATTCACAGGAACATTTTTTCATGTATTGACACACGCATTTTTTAAAGCTTTATTATTCTTAGGTGCGGGATCCGTTATCCATGGTATGAGCAATGAGCAGGATATGCGAAAAATGGGCGGTTTAAAAAAAGCTTTGCCTATTACCTATATAACGATGATGATTGGCACCATCGCCATTTCCGGAATCCCACCTTTTTCGGGCTTTTTCTCTAAAGATGAAATTTTAGCACATGCTTTTGCTGCAAATCCGATTTATTGGGTTTTGGGGTTCATAGGAGCTTTGATGACTTCTTTCTATATGTTCAGATTGATTTATTTGACTTTCTTTGGCACGTTTAGAGGAAGTGAAGAACAAAAGCAGCATGTACACGAATCTCCGACCTCTATGACTCTTCCTTTGATTGTATTGGCCGTGTTGTCTATTTTCGGTGGTGTACTCAATCTTCCTGAAGTTTTGGGAGGTAATGCCTGGTTGGCAAACTTCCTGTCGCCCGTGTTTGTTGACGGTGCAAATCTACAGCACGCACATACTATTACACATAGTACCGAGTATATGTTGATGGGAGTGTCTATCGTTGGCGTTTTGGTTATGGCATTTGTTGCGTACAATAAATATGTAAGGCAGGCCGTCGTCCCAGAAACATGATCAAGTTGAAAGAACTGGTCTAGCTAAGCTTTCTTATCATAAATTTTATGTCGATGAAATCTATGATCGATTGCTCGTAAAACCAATCAATAGGTTATCGGTGTTTTTCGCAAGAGTTGTCGATGATTTAGGGATTGATGGTTTAGTCAACGGGATTGGTAAATCGTCCTTTATGACAGGAAAAGGAGTTCGTCTTTTACAAAGTGGAAATGTTGGTTTCTATCTTTTACTGATGGTCGTTGGAGCGATTGCCATCTTTATATACGGTTTATTGAGTTTTTAACATTGTAATAGCTATTTGATCATCAATGGATAACCTATTTTTACTTATTTTAACTCCTATTATTGGTGCTTTATTTTTACTATTTGTATGTCAACATGCAATAGCAAAAAAAGCAGCACTGATTTTGTCTTTGATCACGTTGGGTCTGACAGTTCCTTTTATTTGTCAATTCGATGCTTCAGGTGACTTTAATTATGAGCAGTCATATCCATGGATTGCTGCTTTAGGTGTAAATTTTCATATTGGAATCGACGGGATTAGTTTACCATTATTGGTGTTGACCAATGTTTTGGTTCCACTCATTGTACTGACGACTTTTAGAAAACCCTTTAAGGGTAATTTTTATGCACTGATGTTTTTCATGCAAAGTGGGTTGATGTTGGTTTTTTCAGCGCTGGACGCCTTTACATTTTATGTTGGTTGGGAAGTTGCTTTGATTCCGATTTATTTTATATGCGCATTATGGGGCGATGGAGATCGCATCCGCGTCAACTTAAAATTTTTCATCTACACATTTCTCGGTAGCTTACTCATGCTGATCGCCATTTTATACCTGCACCAGCAGGTCGCGACCAATGATTTTGAATGGCACTCCTTTGTTTCACTTGATTTGGATGCGGTTACACAACGTTGGATATTTTGGGCCTTTTTTATTGCTTTTGCTATTAAGATACCTATTTTTCCTTTTCATACGTGGCAGCCCAATACCTATACGCATGCACCAGCAGCAGGAACGATGCTACTAGCCGGTATTATGCTGAAGATGGGCGTATATGGTTTGATGCGTTGGCTTTTGCCAGTGGTGCCAGAGGCCGCCGCTAGCTACGGTCAATTGGTTATGATTTTGTGTGTCTTCGCAGTAGTTTATGCATCCATCATCGCCATTCAGCAACAAGATACCAAACGCGTTATTGCTTACTCTTCAATTGCTCACGTTGGGTTGATCAGTGCCGGAGTTTTTGCATGGAATATCACCGGCCTGAGTGGTGCTATGATGCAGATGGTGAACCATGGTATATCTGTTGTCGGATTATTTTTTGTGCTCGATATCATTCAAGACCGAACAGGCTCACGAGACTTAAGGAATTTGGGCGGCATCGCTAAAAAGGCGCCACGCTTAGCCCTAGTTTTTTTAATCATTATCATGGGCGCCATTGGTCTGCCATTGACAAATGGGTTTATTGGCGAATTTTTATTGCTCAAAGGAATTTACGAATATGGTGTTTGGTATGCTGTTTTTGGTGGCTTGACACTTATTTTAGCGGCAGTATATATGCTCCGATTATATCAAAAAACCATGTTGGGAACTACTTCAGAGCGGACAGAAAACTTCAGTGATATTGCGGGAGTCGAACTGTATACCTTAGTGATTATCTCGGCATTAATTATTTATTTAGGAATTTTTCCAAACAGCTTATTGCATATTTCTTCAGCGTCCGTGTCCATCTTGGCTACGTTCTTAGGAAGATAATTACAGACTTAAACTTTACGAATAATAGATTCGATTATGGGGGCGATTATTACATTATCAATATTAGCATTATTGGTACTTTATTTAGGATTATTTAAAGCAAACAAAGCATTATTACCGGTGTCTATAGTGGGTTTACTCGTTGTGGTAGGCTTATTGGTCCGAGATTGGACAGTTGAAGCAAACCCTTTGTATAACGGGATGATCTTATTCGATCATTACGCAATAGCTTTTTCGGTACTCTGTACCGTTGTAACCATACTCGTTCTAGTACTTTCAAAGGGGTATTTCACTTCTTCTAGCGATCATGTGGCCGAATATTATACGTTATTATTATTCTCTTTACTAGGAGCAGTCCTAGTCAATAGTTATCATAACCTAGCCCTGCTGTTTTTAGGGATAGAGATTATGTCTGTTGCACTTTATATTCTAGTAGGCATACGTAAAAAAGATCTTGCGTCCAATGAGGCTGCTCTGAAATACTTCATTATGGGCGCCTTTTCTACCGGTTTTTTACTTTTTGGTATCACCTTATTATACGGTGCATCTGGATCATTTGACCTTGAAGAAATCAAACATTATGTCGTCGATCATCCAGATCAAGTATCCCCCTTGTTCTATGGCGGTGTACTTTTGATGATGATCGGTCTGATATTCAAAGTAGGTGCTGCTCCTTTCCATTTCTGGACTGCGGACGTTTATGACGGTGCCCCTATCTTGATTACGAGCTTTATGAGTACTGTTGTTAAAATAGCCTCCTTTGCGGGATTACTGAGGTTGTTTACCTTTTCACTTTTACCTTTACAAGATTTCTGGACACCGATTTTCTTGGGCGTTGTCGTATTAACCTTATTTATTGGTAATCTTTCAGCCTTAATGCAATCATCTTTTAAGCGGATGTTGGTTTATTCCAGTATTTCGCATGCTGGTTACCTATTATTTGCAGTTGTTGCTGCAGGTCCGGATTCAGCAAATGCTGTTTTCGTTTATGGTGCAGCCTATTCATTGGCAACATTAACGGCTTTTGCAGGACTGATTCTAGTGAAAAGGACAATTGGTTCAGATCATTTCGAATCATTCAATGGACTGGCGAAAAAGAACCCCTATTTAGCTGCTGTGATGACCATAGCGATGCTTTCTTTAGCAGGGATTCCCTTGACAGCTGGTTTTATTGGTAAGTTTATGATGTTCAGTGCCGTGATGGAGCAGTATCATATTGTACTGTTGCTGATTGCAGTCTTAAATGCAGCAATTGCCGTATATTATTATTTAAAGGTTGTAGTCGCGATGTACTTCAGGACTGGCGAAGATAAACCGGTCGCTATAAACGCCAATTATGTTTTTCTCTTTGTTGTAACCACCGTTCTGACGATTTTAATCGGTGTCTATCCAAATTACCTGATGCAGTTAATTTAGACGGAGTAATAAGTAAATATAGGAGATGCATCGTTTGAATAAACGATGCATTTTTATTTTTAATTTCATGCCTTGTAATTTAAAGACAAATTGTATATTGTCAATAGAATAAGTAATTGCTGATATTCATGATGTTAAAAGTGCCGATTATAACTATAATAAAAAGACTATTTATTATTGCTGTTGTGCTGGGTATTTTAACGAGCCTAGGTTTTGCACAACGAAATATAAAAGGTCAAGTGATCGATGGTCATACGGGTAAAGGAATTCCTTTAACCAGTATTTCGTGGAGTGGTAATACGGCTGGAAACTTCGGCCGATACATTAGGGAATTTTAATCTCTTCTTGCGATTAGAGTTTGATCAGCTTGTTTTTCGAGCAGTCGGATATGAAGCAAAAATAGTAGATCTAAATGTCACCAAAGATTCCGTTCTGAATATTTTACTTTTTGCGAAGAACACTCATATTGGGGAAGTTCTTGTGGAGCGTAAGAGTAAGAAATATAAAGATCCTGCGCTTGCGTTGATCGAAAAGGTAATCGCACATAAGGATGCGAATCATATTTCTAGATTAAAGCAGATCCAATACGAAGAATATGAAAAATCACAGTTTGGAACCATAGATTTAAAAGTAAAGACGAATAAGTTACCAAGCAAGTTGCGGTTCTTATTTGAGAATAAAGATACCTTAAGCATACCCGGGAGCTCCATTCTACCCTTTTATCTAGAAGAAAATGTATCAGAGGTTTATTCTACATTCAAGCCTTCCCGCAAGAAAAAAATAATTATAGGGCATCAGGTAACGGAGCTGAACAAGCGCTATATTAACAATGCCAATATCCAGAGCTATTTTCAAGATCAATTTCGAGATATTGACCTTTATGAGAATAATATTCAGCTCATTAGTAAAGCCTTTTTAAGCCCCATTGCAGGCAATGCACCTACCTATTATAAGTATACAATTAAAGACACCATAGTACATCAAGGATTACGTTTTATCGAGTTGGGATTTGAAGCAAAATCAAAAATGGATGTACTTTTTAAGGGGTCATTATGGGTTTCCGATGATGATCGCTATGCCGTCTACCATGCCGATATGCAACTCGAAGAAGAAGCAAATATCAATTGGGTGAATGCCATCAATGTCGGCTTAGAATTTGAGAAGCACCCAGCGGGGCAGATGTTGCCTAAACGAGCCAATCTCCAGATTTTGTTCGGTACTTCTAAAGGAAATGCATTATATGGAAAGAAAGAGACCTATTTTTCGAAATACAAAGATGACCCTATTGATGACGTCATTTTTGCGGGTATTCCAATTGAGAAGCGCTACCTTGAAAATAAAGATTCCATTATATGGGATAAAATAAGGGTCGTTCCGTTGACAAAAACCGAGGCTAATACCTATACCAATATTGATTCATTATCGGATATGAAGTCCATTAATCGCTTAATGGCGGTAGGTTATTTTTTAGCAAAAAGTTATTACAATGTGGGCAAATTTGAATTTGGACCATTAGAGTATACCTATAGCTTTAATGAGATAGAAGGAAGTAGGATTCGGTTAGGTGGACGTACAACAGAACTGTTATCGGATAAGTTTTTTTTAGAAGGCTATGCCGCATACGGTACCAAAGATCAAGAGTTAAAGTACTATTTGAATGTTGCCCATACCCTAAATGGAAAATCAATTGTCCAGTTTCCTGCGCATTACCTTTCGGCAACAATACAGCATGATGTTATGGAACCAGGGCGTGGCTTAAGCTATTTGAAAGGAGATGGCTTTTTTCAATCGTTCCGAAAAAATAAACCCACGAAATGGTTAAGAAATGATATTTTTAAACTCGAGCACCTGATCGAGTTCGGCAATCACGTTAGCATTAGCACAGCCATTACGCGACATGAGCGAGCAACAGCAGGCACCCTTTCATTTGTCACAGGGGGTATTTCACCAGATACGCTTGCCGGTATTAATACCAACGATATTCAGATTAAGTTGAGATGGGCTCCAGGAGAGCAATTCTACTACCGCAACTTAGAACGAACCCCGATAAGAAACAAATTTCCCATTTTATCTTTGCAGTACAATAAAGGTTTAGATGGTTTTTGGAGTGCTAATCAACGATATGATGCATTACGGGTCAAAATTTTTAAACGCATATTGATGTCGCCAGCTGGAACTGCAGATGTGGAATTAAGTGCGGGTAAGCTTTGGGGAACACTTTATTACCCTATATTAGAAATGCCCGATATACAAGCGGATAAGTCAGGGCCATTGCAAAATTTTGATTTAATATCAAATATGGAGTTTGTGGCCGATCGTTTTATCAAATTTGCCTACTATCACCATTGGGATGGCTATATATTTAATCGAATACCTTTATTACAGCGCTTGAAATGGCGGGAGGTAACTGGATTTAAATTTTATTATGGAAAATTGAGTGATCATAATAACCCAAATATCAATACCGACCTCATTCAGTTTGATCGTGATGATGAAGGATTGGATAAAACCCGCGTAATGGGTAATCAACCTTACATGGAGGGTATCGTAGGGATTGATAATATTTTTAAAATATTTAGAGTTGAATATAAAAGACGGTTAACCTATCTGAATTACCCTAACGTATCCCGAGATACGTACGGAGTATCTCTTCATTTAAATTTTTAGCATTATGGAATTTCAAAATCTTTTGTACCGAGTTGAAAATAATATCGCATTTATTACGATAAATAGAATTCCCGCATTAAATGCCTTGAATCAGCAGACTCTTGACGAACTTGAAGTTGTGCTAATAGCTGTAAAGGAAAATGCGCTAGTAAAAGGAGCTATCATCACAGGAGCTGGTGAAAAAGCTTTTATTGCAGGTGCGGATATTAAAGAATTTATGGCTCTGGAACATGCCGATGCAAAAGATCTTTCGGAAAGAGGTCACTATATTTTCACGGAATTGATCCAAAACTCGAAAAAGACGATTATCGCAGCTATTAATGGTTTTGCTCTGGGAGGTGGACTGGAATTAGCGATGGCTTGTCATATGCGATTTGCATCTGAAAATGCAAAATTAGGACTCCCCGAGGTTTCTTTAGGACTGTTGCCAGGCTATGGGGGAACGCAAAGATTAACCCAATTGGTGGGCCGCGGAAGAGCTTTGCAAATGATACTCACGGCAGATATGATTACCGCCGAAGAGGGTTTCTCGAATCGGATTGATCAATGAAGTAGTGACCGCCGACGAATTGCTCGATAGGTCTGTATCCGTGCTCCAACGTATATTCTCTAGATCAAGTACGGCGGTGGCAGCAGCTATTGATGCGGTAAATGCATTTGATTATGGTAAAAGAACGGGCTATGAGGTCGAAATTGCACATTTCTCCAATCTCTTTTTAACAGCAGACTTTAAAGAAGGCGTTGATGCTTTCTTAAAAAAAAGAAAACCGAACTTCTAATGCCACATAAAAACTGTATTTGGCCTTGATTACCAGCTATATGACGCCACTAATCAAGGCCATTTGACTATACCCCTTATAGCGATAGACCTTTTATTTTCATCTTGATTCTCAGTCAACTTTTTTAAGTTGTGTTTCCTATCTAGTAAACTGATTTTACTCATTTTCAGTTAAATAAACTCTTTGTTCGGATAATCTTTATTTTTAATTGTTCTAAATAAGGATTTTTAATACCTTTGTTGCAATCTATTTAGATTAATTAAAGATAAATTCCAAGACTATCGAAATGAACAAATACTTACTTACTGCAGCTTCTTCACTTTTAATCGGAGCTAGTGCATATGCTCAGACCTCAGGTGTAATAAAAGGAAAAGTTGTAGATGCTAATCAAAACCCACTCAGTGCAGTCACCGTAACCATTGGTGATAAAACGATAAGAACAGATCATAAGGGACACTTTAGACTGGATGGAGTTGACCGTAACACGGTTATTCGCTTCTCTTATATGGGATATCAAACGAGTACCATAGCGCATGAATACGATGTAAATAATGCGGAAATTGTATTAAAAGCAATTGTACTGGTTAATGGTGAACAAGAGATGGATGAGATAGAAGTATTTGGCGAACGTCATAAAAAGCCAAAAGGATTGGAGATGATCACGCGAATGCCCTTAAAACCATCCGATCAAATCCAAAGTATTTCTGTCATTTCCAGTAAAGTGATTCAAGATCAAGGTATCTTGACTTTGACAGATGCAGTTAAGAATATACCCGGAGTTACCTTATTTGGTTCTTATGGAGGTGTGAAAGAATCATTATCAACCCGTGGTTTCCGTGGGGTACCTGTATTGAAAAACGGGGTGCGTATGGATTCTCAGTTCCAGACTGCTTCGGGAGTTGTGGATATGCAAGGGGTCGAATCGATACAGATGATCAAAGGATCTGCTGCAGTCACGCAAGGCGTGATCACCGATATTGGTAATGCAGGAGGTGTGATCAATGTGGTAACCAAAACACCGCAATTTGAAAATAAGGGTGAAGTAGGTGTTCGTGTGGGTAGCTGGGGACAATTCCGTCCGACTTTTGATTTCCAAACCGTTTTAGATAAAAAACAAACGGTCGCTTTCCGTATGAACGGTGCTTATGAAAGAGGCGATAGTTACCGTAAAGGTTTACAATCAAACCGTGTTTATATCAACCCCTCTTTAACCTGGAAACCGAGTGAAAAAACGACCATTACATTGGAAGGAGATTACTTCAATGATAATCGTACACCCGTTACATCAGCCGTAAACCTGAATCCTAAGCAAGATGTCAATGCCTTATATGTATTGCCCAATGATCGTTTTTTAGGATTTGATTCGGACAACAACAATACGGCGATGAATAGTTTTATGGCGCAGATGAACCATGAACTGACCGATCGTTGGTCTATTCGTGCTTCCATAGCAAAGTCTTCTTATCAAGTGGACAATCAATCTACCGCTGCAGGTTTGATTGCCGATGATGCTAAGCAATACAATACGTTTACGCGTACGATGAATAAGAGTCTTCGCGACGATAAGAACACGACTTTCCAGTTTGATTTAATCGGACAGGATCTCTATACCGGTAAAGTAAAGCATATGGTACAGGCGGGTGTAGATTACCGTATTGCGGATGCTTCGACTACGGCTTTTGGTTCTAAGTTTAGTCCTTTAGAAAAAAATGTGCTGTTGACCCAAGCGCAACAAAAGCAAACCTATATTGACATTATTGATGTTCATGGCGATTGGACCAATGACCTGACCCAAGTAGGTTATGTCGATTCATTGGGCGTAGACCGCCAAGGATACAAGATCGCTTATACACCAAAAGATCCCGTACGTAGCTATTATTCATCAATTGGTTTTATGGCACAGGATGTCATCGAGTTCAATAAGTATTTCAAAGCGGTATTAGGTTTACGTTATTCCGAGATCATCACGAAAGATTTTGTTTCCAATGGCCAGAAACGCGAATCTGCGTGGAATCCAATGGCAGGAGTTATCGTAACACCATTTGAGAACTTCAATGTCTTCGGGTCTTATACAAATTCGACCAACCTGCGAAGTGCGGCCAACCCTATGGTGGACGGAGGTACAGCAGGAGCTTCTACTACAGCACAGTTTGAAGGAGGAATCAAGTCAGATTGGATCAACAATCGTTTACGTTTCAATTTGACGTATTTTCATATCAATACGTCCAACTTGACCAATGCCGAATATACACCGAATTCCAGCGATCCAACAGGCTTATACTTTAAGGCAGGAGACTTGGTTCGTGAAGGTATCGAGGCCGAGTTGAATGGACGTGTTCTGGAAAATTTGACCGTGATGTTAGGTTATGCTTATCTCGATGCACGTTATGAGAACTCGCCATCCTATGTGAATGGTTCGGCACCGATGAATGCTCCTAAAAACACCGCTAATGCGTGGGTACAATATGTCGTCAATAAAGGTGCATTGCGTAATCTGAGTTTGAGTGCAGGCGTTTATTATGTGGGCGAACGTCCTGTCAATGAGTACAGTACGAAATATGATGGACATACTTATAACGCAGGTATAAAACCATTTGACATGCCAGCGTATACGACATTAAATGCGCAAGTAGGATATAGATGGAGACAATTCGATGCCAAATTGTTCATCAATAATATTACGGACGAGGTTGGATTAAATTCATACTTCCGTGGTGGTTACATCAACCAGATTGATCCGCGCAATGTTGCATTCTCGTTGAATTATAAGTTTTAGTCGCTTTACATTGACTATATACGGATAAACTCTTATTGACTTAATCCATGATTTTAAATAAAAAAGACCGCATCAAAACTAAATTTTGATGCGGTCTTTTTTATTGCGTTACATTTTTCTATCAACATTTGAACTCTTGATTTTGCATCAATCGACTTATTTAGATTTTTCCTAATAGGAATAGGCAATATAATGATACAATTAGTATCTTGTCGTTAGCCGGATAAGTCCTAAAACAATAAGGAAGCTAGTCCTATAAAAATTTATCATTATGGAAGCTGATAAAAACCTACAAATTCGTCCAGATTTTTTCTACAAGGTAGATATTGTTGTCATTGGTGCAGGTCAAGCAGGTCTATCTGCTGCATATCATCTTAAAAAAGCGGGGATAGAGCCGGGAAAGGGTTTTGTGGTATTGGATGATGAGTTTGCCCCAGGTGGAGCTTGGCAACACCGGTGGGACTCTTTGACGTTGGACAATGTCAATGGAATAAATGACCTCCCAGGAATGGGATTCGCAGATGCTGTAAATACGAACGATGTCACTTTGCAAGCAAATATAGCGCTTCCTAAATACTACGAACAGTACGAGAAATCATTTGGTTTACCCGTAGTTCGTCCTGTACGGGTGAGGGAAGTAACGAAACGAAATGGACGATTTCTTATCCACACCAATGGTGTTCAATTCAATGCGCGTGGATTTATCAATGCTACAGGTACGTGGAAAACTCCAAATTGTCCAAGATATCCAGGGTGGGAAAAATTCCAGGGTAGACAATTGCATACAGGTGAATACCATCATGCTGAAGAATTTATTGGCAAACATGTCATTGTTGTAGGTGGTGGCATTTCGGCAATCCAGTTGTTAGGAGAGATTTCCAAAGTCACACAGACTACTTGGGTCGCTCGTCGCTCGGTCGATTTTGTCAAGGGTGATTTTACACCAGAAATTGGACGTGAGGCAGTTGCTCAAGTTGAAAAAAGGGTACGCGAAGGGTTGCCTCCAAGTTCAGTTGTCTCCGTAACGGGATTGCCCCTGACGCCGGCTATTGAAGAAATGTTGCAAAGAGGTATCTTAGATCGCAAACCTATGTTCGATGAGATTATTGAAACAGGTGTGAGGTGGAAGGATGGAAAAACATTGGATGCAGATGTTATTTTTTGGAATACAGGTTTTCGACATTCCCTAGATCATCTTGCGCCATTAAGTTTAATCAATGATAAAGGCGGAATCGAGATGACAGGAAGATTAGCGACACAGGTGACCAAAGATCCACGAATACATTTAATAGGTTATGGACCATCGGCATCTACTATTGGTGCCAATCGTGCAGGAGGTGCGGCAGCTCGCGAGTTGGTGTCTTATTTAAAGTTATAAAATGAGCTAATTCCACTATTAATCACTTTTGAAACCTTCTCCTCTTGAGCGATGTCACGAATAGACTCATGCTGCATGTTTTTTTGCTTTCCGCTATGCCGAGAGATGGTTTCTAGCATACTTGTACAAATACGAGACCGTATGGTTAGAATAGTGCATTATTTTGTAATTGGACATTTATAAAACACAAGCTTCAATAGTTGATGTGCTAACCAATTGTGGAATTGGTCGGTAAAAGTGTAAATATTGGTGAATAGGCAGTACTACTTTTTCACTTATGCTAGTTACTTATTTGAGGTATCGGTAATACTCCTTTTTTACTTGAACAACTTATTTGGCTGATGTGGGCAGTTTTTGTCAATGTTGGGGTTTATTCATCACGACATAGTTACATGTAGATGTAAAAGACAGCTAAGTTCATCAGGGCTGCCAATTTTCTAATGATTGTTGCTCAATTCTTTTTAAGAAGTATCCACTAGTCCACAAGTAGGGGATACTTACTTGCTACGGCTATATGCGTATGTGCAATATTACATGATGAAGTTAAAGAAGTGATTAATTCTTCTGTTAAACTGTTTCTATCTTACGAAGATAGGAATCCTTATTTATGACACGGTCAGTGCAATGTGCATGAGGTCCACCCTATTGAAAGAAGAGACATTAATGTTCATATTTGAAGTATCATGCTTTAAAAACAGTTATCACAAGTTGGTATACTGCGTGATCGTGTATGAGAAAAGTGTATAGCAAAACCGATAAAGTAGTCAAAGAAAGCGGCAAATGTTGACCGTAAACAGGCCTCCTAAGCCTTGGGAGCTGTTTTTGTTTAATTGAAAATACAGTTTTTTGTATTTTTTTGAAGAATATTTAATGATTGTTGTGCTAACTTGTCAACTATACTGGATTTTCTGTATAGTAGGTACTCTGTAATATAAAAAAGCGAATCAAAAGATTCGCTTTTTTAATTCTTATTATCTTTTATTGATTCGTCCTTTGAATGCACTTTTACCATCCATAAAAGCTTCTAGCACGATTCTTCCTTTCGGAAGATGGGTGAGGTCATAGCTGAATAATGCATTTTTAACCGCTTTATATTCATGTTTTTGCCAAAGCACACCATCAACGGTAATCTGAACCGTCATATCATTGAGCTTGTTGGATACAACATTCAATTCCGTTTTGTCGATAACTGATCTTGGGTATAGCGAAAATGCATGTCGCGCTATTGTCGTATCCATTTCAAAACCTTGGATAGCCTTGAAGCTAAACATTTCGCCACTACCACAGTCACTCTCAAAAGCATGGATGAGATTACCATTCATATCAAATAAACGGAGGTGTCCATCTCCTTTTTGAGGTTGTGCCCAGAACTGTAGACCATTGCCCGCCGTATCGATCAAGCGAAGGGAATGATTGCCTTCCGATAGACGGATGGTATCAGTATACACGGTTTCAACCGCTAGCTGTGTCGCTATTTTCTGGTAGACTGTATCTTTTTGTGCATTGACTAGATAGATGCTGTTGTCTTCCGGATTTTTGTTCGTTAACAATTGCAAGACAAATTCAGCAGGAAATCTTGGTGGAGCTGTGAAAATCGTTTCCATATTATTGTCTCCTGTCCAAGCATCTTTCTTTCCATTAGGTTGATTAAGCGTCACTTGAAATGTGTTTTCACCATCTTTTTCCTGAATCTCCCCTGGTAAGATGACATCAGCGACCTGGTTGAATGGCAGATTTCCTTTCCAATGGAATGTTTTAGTCGGGAAACCCTTAGTCCCGTAAACGATAGTCAATGAACGAATGGGGTCCGATCCTAAGTTTCTGAAGGAAATACGTGGCCCAGAGCTAGCGGGATTCAACCTCGAAAAACGTTGTTCATCACTGGGTACCATAATCGATTCAACCGCTACATCCGTCTTTTGCTTTGGTGCCGAATAATGGAACAAGAAGGATGAGATGTTTTCAGTAGCCTGTATATTATCTGTCGCAGTATAAGGTTCCATCATTAAAGACACCTGATGTTTACCCGGTTTGGTGAAAACGTCGATGACATCTGCCTTTTGCAAATCACCAGGACACCAGTAGGCACGGTCGTAGATCCAAGTACCGCCTTGAGGATAGAGCGGGTTGTCTCCACATTTTTTCCACATATCACGTTTGTCTACGATTTTACCATCCAGCGAGATCTCGCGCCAGCGACTACAGAAACTCACTACAGCCACGTGGCTTGTCCATACCATGACCGGTATGCTGTATGCGGATACGGCTTAATGCTGCACCGTTTTTTGATTCATAATCTATCGGTAAGAGATGCTCTTCAATTTTTTCGTTCGGATCACCATACTTATAGGCCTTATTCCATAAAGGCTCCATACCTAGCGGTGTCACAACTGAGGGGCCAGATAAGATCTCAAAATCTATGCTGAGTGCCCAACCTACCGTTTTATCTTCATAACCGGTGTGCACATAGACAATTTCGACACTATCACGTAACAATGGAGCAAAGTCAGTTACATCCACCTGCCATTTCCAGCTCCACCCTTTATTGTAAATACTGCCATAAGGCGTTAGCATTCTGCTCAATTCATAGTTAAGCTCAGGAGTATTTTTACCGCCTTTGCGACGTAGTATAATATGATCGAGGTAATCCCAATGCGCGGTGTTGATGCTGTCAGGGCTACCGAGCGTAACGTGCATGGTTACTTTGCGGATAGGAGCATCGTTTTTAGGGAACACACCCCATGCAGGGTAAGGGTTTGCAGCTGTGACAGGGTCACAAATAACCGTAGTACGGTTATGGGTAACAACGTGGCTTACCGCGGGTTTCTGGGCTATGGCGCTAAAACCGATGATAAGGCAAAATAAGGTTAGGATTGATTTTAAGTTCATTAATGTTAAGCTATTTTTTTAAAAACATAAAGATAAGATGTTTTATCAATGTCCTGAAGGAGTAGGTCTAGTATTTGTCTAAAAAACACTTTTCATACGTTTAGCTTAAATATGATTAAGATTTTTAAGTATAATTAAGGTATATTTAAGTTAATTAAAACTTAACTCATATGGAAAATCCAATTTTAGAAAAAATCAAAAGTTCTGTAAAACATTGGTATATACCTTTGATATTAGGCATCTTATTTATTTTAGTTGGAATATGGGTGTCTAGGACTCCTTTGGCGGCCTACTTGACATTGGCCATTATATTTGCAACTACGTTTCTGGTAGCAGGTATACTTGAAATCATCTATGCCATCGTCAATCGAAATACACTGAACCATTGGGTTTGGGAATTAATTAGTGGCATTATAGGGTTGTTCTTAGGTTTTCTGTTGATTTCAAATCCTGCGATCTCTATGGTAGCGCTCTCGCTTTATGTGGGTTTTGGAATCCTATTTTATTCGATTAAGGGCATTGGAAAAGCTCTTGAACTAAAGAAGCATGGGTTTAAAGGATGGATCTATACGATGATTATAGGTGTGGCTGGCTTAATACTATCTTTCATTATGATTTGGAATCCCGTTTTCGGAGGGATGACAATCGTATTCTATACTTCATTCTCCTTTATCATACTTGGAGTACTGAATATCTTTTTATCGATTAAAATGAAGGGCTTAAATAAACGTTTGGGAGAGTTTTAACAATAAAAATCCAAAATCTGGCGTTTTGACTTTAAGACATAAAAAAAGCGACTCTTTTGGAGTCGCTTTTTTGTAGCCCGTAGGGGAATCGAACCCCTGTTTCTAGAATGAAAATCTAACGTCCTAACCCCTAGACGAACGGGCCATTTGTTTATTAATGTGATGCAAAGATAAGCGCATTTTTAACTCTTCCAAAATAAATGTGACACCTTTTTCGTAACTCTTTGAATCTGAATAAAATTATTTTTTTTCGAGCCCTTTTTTCATGAAGAAATCGGTCCTATTCGACCACGTATGCCAGTAAATAGTCATTGAACTTCTCATAATGCACATTAAAAAAGCGATTGTGCTGTTCACTTTCCAAATACAACTGCAATATGCCGTCTTCTTCGTATTCAAAAGGAGAGATGGTCATATTATGCAAGAAAGAAACGCCTGCATTGCCCTGTAATTTGTAAACGGCTTCTTTGGCACTCCAACAAGCATAGAGCTGGGCCAAACGATTTTCTCCATGCGTTATAAAATGGAGTTCTTCTTCTTTGAGAAATTTATGCGCGATACGCTCGACTTTAGATTTAATGATTTCCATATCGATACCCACTTCACCTGCCGAACTGATGATGGCTCCAGCGTAATCAAAAGAATGGGTCAGCGATATCTTTTGTGGGAAATTGCCAAGATAAGGTTTACCGTTGCTATCTGAAGGACAATCGATATAGGAAGTTGTATTGAGCAGGGTGCGCAAGAGGACCCGTGTAGCAAGCCAATGTAATCGCCGCTTACCATTGGATAGGCTGATGAGCTTTTGTTCCTCCAGCGCGCCCAATTGCAGTTGGTTGGACAGGGTATGCTCATCTTCTTCAATGCGCCAAATCGCAAATTTGGTGTGCTGGTCCAATTCTCGTAGGTATACTAAGCTCATACTCAAACTTAGATAAATTAGTTTTGATATAAAAGGGGAGGGAGCAGAAACTTGATCCCGTTGGAATAATAAAAGAAATAGCAGAAAGTCCT
Source organism: Sphingobacterium sp. SG20118 (assembly GCF_044740685.1). Lineage (NCBI taxonomy): Bacteria > Pseudomonadati > Bacteroidota > Sphingobacteriia > Sphingobacteriales > Sphingobacteriaceae > Sphingobacterium > Sphingobacterium sp. SG20118. The sequence goes on along the minus strand of NZ_CP172826.1, from coordinate 4,670,016 downwards.
GTTCAATAGGACCGATTATGTTGTGTTTTTGCCAAAAATATTTCTTGCTGGAAGACGATAAATCAATAACTTTGTTTTTTTATATCACACATTTAAAATTGTAAATAAAACAAATTTATCTAAGTTTGAAAATAAATGATTGAAGGTGGCCTTTCTATCGTATTGAGGTTCAACTTTAATCTGGAATAATATTGAATAAACATGATTTTATCGGATAAACGTATACTAGAAGAATTAGAGAATGGCAATATCGTTATTGAACCATATGACCGTAAATGCTTAGGTACAAATTCATATGACGTTCACTTAGGGAAGTATTTAGCAACCTATAAGAGCCGTGTGTTGGATGCTAAACTTCATAATGAGATCGATCACTTTGAAATTCCCGAAGAAGGATTTGTGCTAGAGCCAAACACACTCTATTTGGGGGTTACTTTAGAATATACGGAAACGCATAAACATGTGCCATTTTTAGAAGGAAAATCAAGTACAGGTCGTCTCGGTATCGATATCCATGCGACTGCCGGAAAAGGTGACGTTGGATTTTGTAATACTTGGACGTTAGAGATCTCATGTGCTCAACCCGTGCGCATCTATGCAGGTATGCCGATCGGACAGCTGATCTATTTTGTAGTAGAAGGTGATGTAGAGATTCTTTACAATACAAAAGGTAATGCCAAGTATAATACAAAAACGATAAAACCAGTGGAATCTATGATGTGGAAGAATTCATTTTAGGTTAAATGCAACATAACAAAAAGAGCAAAGACTTAAAAATCTTTGCTCTTTTTTATTGGATAACTGTTTATCCTCCAAATTCCATTAAATATGCTTTTAAGAATTCATCGAGGTCCCCATCTAATACTGCTTGTGTATTGGATGTCTCATAATTCGTTCTTAAATCCTTAATTAATTTATAAGGGTGTAGGACATAATTTCTTATTTGAGAGCCCCATTCAATTTTCTTTTTATTGCCTTCGATTGCATCTGTCGCTTCTTGACGTTTGCGCATTTCAATCTCGTATAATTGCGATTTCAATAAGCGGAAAGCGTTTTCTTTATTCTGCAACTGTGATCTAGATTCTTGATTTTTGATGATGATACCAGTTGGTTTGTGATGCAGACGTACCGCTGTCTCCACCTTGTTCACATTCTGACCACCTGCTCCACCAGCACGGAAGGTATCCCATTCGATCTCCGAATCCTTCACATCAATTTCGATATGGTTGTCGATAAGAGGATACACATATACCGATGCAAATGACGTGTGTCGTTTGGCGTTGGAGTCAAAGGGAGAAATGCGGACTAATCGGTGAACACCATTTTCGCCTTTTAGATAGCCATAGGCAAAATTACCAGACAGCTGTAGCGTTACCGTTTTTATCCCAGCAACCTCACCTTCTTGCGCGTCCTGTTCTGTCACTTTGTAACCGTTTTTCTCGCCCCACATGATATACATACGCATTAACATGGCGGCCCAATCGCAGCTTTCCGTTCCTCCTGCACCCGCAGTTATCTGTAGAATAGCATCCAGTTGATCTTCCTCGGCGCTCAGCATGTTCTTGAACTCCAATTCTTCCACCTCTTCTACAGCAAGATGATATTGTTCATTAAGTTCGGCTTCGGTTGCATCGCCAGCTTGATAAAACTCATACAATACCTCGGTATCTTCAACAGATGCCACGACCTGATCAAAATGATCGGTCCATACTTTCTGTACTTTGATGGATTGTAATATTTGTTCAGCAGCTTTTGAATCATTCCAAAAGTCCGGTTGTAAGGTAATGGCTTGGTCTTTCTCTAATGCTTCTTTTTTAGCATCGATGTCAAAGATGCCTCCTCAGGGAAGTTACACGATCCCTCAAATCTTGAATTTGTTCTTTGGTCATAATCACAAAGATACAGCTTTCTATAAGAAAAGCCCAAAAAGCTTAGGTATGATTTAAATGATAGTGATTAATTTTTATATTTCCTCGAGAGTATGCTTTTGATGGCAGAGTAGCAATCGATAATTGCATAGCAACCATGAATCCCAATGAAAAAAGAGTAACAAAACTAAAATATTTTTTTTATGATAGGGTACAATTAACATGGTAAATAAAACAAATTTATCTAAGTTTGATTAAAATTGAAAGATATGTTACCAAAAATAGATTTTACACAGACGGCTGCTTACCGTTATTTAGCAGATCATTATATCACGATTAATGAGCACAGCTTAAAGGACTTGTTCGATCAAGATTCATTCCGATTTGAGAAATACAGCATCGAGTTCAATGATATTCTTTTAGATTATTCGAAAAATAGAGTGAATGACGAGACTGTAGCGTTATTGCGTCAGTTGGCCAAAGAATGCCACTTGTCTGAAGCGATTGAAGCCATGTTTCAAGGAGAGAAAATCAATGAAACAGAAGGTCGTCAAGTGTTGCATACCGCTTTACGTAACCAATCCGGAAAACCAGTTCTTGTTGATGGACAGGATGTGATGCCTGATGTACATGCTGTTTTAGCACAAATGGAATCCTTTACAAATCGTATTCTTTCTGGCGAGTGGAAAGGGTATACCGGCAAAGCGATCACCGATGTGGTTAATATTGGTATCGGTGGTTCAGATTTAGGACCTGTTATGGTTACAGAGGCACTAAAAGCATACCGCACACACTTGAATATGCACTTTGTATCCAATGTAGATGGTACGCATATTGTCGAAGCGATAAAAGACCTTGATCCCGAAACGACTTTATTTTTAATTGCCTCAAAGACGTTTACGACGCAAGAAACGATGGCGAATGCAAACTCAGCTCGAGCATGGTTCTTGAAAAGTGGAGCTCAACAAGAGGATGTAGCGAAGCATTTTGCAGCATTAAGTACCAATACAGCTGCGGTTGCGGCGTTTGGTATCGATACGAAAAACATGTTCCAGTTTTGGGATTGGGTCGGTGGACGTTATTCACTTTGGTCAGCTATTGGCTTGTCCATCAGTTTAGCTGTTGGTTATGATAATTTTAAAGAACTATTGATTGGAGCCTATGAGGCCGATGAGCATTTTAGAACAACTCCATTCGAAGAAAATATTCCCGTTACTCTAGCATTATTGGGGATCTGGTACAATAATTTTTTTGAAGCAGAAAGTCATGCCATATTACCATATGATCAATATATGCACCGTTTCGCGGCTTATTTCCAACAAGGCGATATGGAAAGTAATGGCAAGTATGTCGATCGTAATGGTAACCGTGTCGACTATCAAACTGGTCCTATCATTTGGGGTGAGCCAGGTACCAATGGTCAACATGCTTTTTATCAACTGATCCATCAGGGGACGAAGTTGATTCCTTGCGATTTTATTGCACCAGCAATCAGTTTAAATCCAATTGGGCAACATCATCAGATGTTATTGTCCAATTTCTTTGCACAGACAGAAGCCTTGATGAATGGTAAATCTGAAGAGACTGTTGTAGCAGAATTAAAAGCTGCAGGTAAATCTGAAGAAGAAATTGAAAAGCTGAAAGCTTTTAAAGTGTTTGAAGGAAATAGACCTAGTAATTCTATTTTGCTTAAAAAAGTTACTCCACGTTCATTAGGAACGTTAATAGCACTTTACGAGCATAAAATATTTGTTCAAGGAATCATCTGGAATGTATTCAGTTTTGATCAATGGGGCGTGGAATTAGGTAAGCAACTTGCGGGTCAGATTCTTCCAGAGCTGGAGTCCGAAGATATCATTACCACCCACGATTCATCGACAAATGGCTTGATCAATCAATATAAAGCTTGGCGCTCATAAGCGTTAACGGAAAATAAAAAAAGCTTGGTTAAATTCTTAACCAAGCTTTTTTTATTTTATCAATCTTCAGTTGTAAAGATTACAAAGAAAGGATTTCCACGATCCGCAATAGATCTTGATTGATTGCATCAATGTGTTTAATTGCTTTTTTGAAAGATATAAATTGCACTTCACCATGAACTAAACCAACCATTTCACCTTTACGACCCTCAAGCAGTGCCTCTACAGCGGAAACACCTAGTCTGCTTGCCAATACTCTATCCATACATGTTGGGCTTCCCCCACGTTGAATATGACCTAAGATAGAGAGGCGAACATCATATTTCGGAAAGTTTGCTTTGATTTTTTCAGAAACAACCATTCCACCTTCAGAGTCACCTTCGGCAACGATTATGATACGTGATGATTTGCTTTTGCGGGTTTTATCCAAGCGTTTCATGATCGCATCGTAATCGACATTAAACTCAGGGATCAAAACGGCTTCAGCACCTGTACTGATACCCGATCTCAAGGCAATAAGTCCAGAGTCTCTACCCATTACTTCGATGACAAATAGGCGGTCATGCGATTCTGCAGTATCTCTAATTTTATCGACTGCTTGAATGACGGTATTGATAGCCGTATCGTAGCCAATTGTAAAATCGGTTCCAGCAAGATCATTATCAATTGTGCCCGGTAGACCAATAATTGGAATATCAAATTCATCTAAAAATTTGGAAGCTCCAGTAAAAGTTCCATCCCCACCGATAACAACTAATGCATCTATTTCGTGTTTTTTAATATTCTCATAGGCTTTTTGACGACCTTCTATGGTGCGAAATTCATCACTTCTTGCCGTTTTTAATATGGTTCCACCACGTTGGATGATGTTGGCTACAGATTTCACGTCCATGGCATACATATCGCCATTAACTAAACCGTCATAACCTCTTTTTACACCAAAAACATTTAAACCATTATATATACCTGCTCTAACTACCGCGCGAATGGCAGCATTCATCCCTGGAGCATCTCCCCCAGAAGTTAATACTGCTATATTTTTAATATTACTCATAATTTAAACTTAGATAAATCGTATTTCGGTTTGCAATATAAACCAGTTGAATGAAAAAAACAACTTATTCGGATTATCTATTTGTAAATAAATGATCCAAATAAGTTGCAGTTCCTTTTTTGTCAGCTCAAACAAGGATTGGATGAGCAAAACCAGGGGCTATTAAACCGTTATTTTAGCGCTTTAAAAGCGTCAATGCCACTTTGTAGATATTTCGCGTATTCAATAGGGTCGTAGTTAGCACCTGATGGTGGTACCAACACATTTCCTTCCGTATCTACGATCACATATAAAGGCTGCGAATTACTGTTGAATTTTGAAGCTTGGAAATCAGAATTTTTGTTTCCGATATTTTTAATCTTTTTACCCGAATAAGAAGAAATAACCTGTTCTTCAGCGGGTAATTCCGTGCGGTCATCCACAAAAAGTTCCGCCATAACAAATCCTTCTTTTAATAATTTAGCAACATTAGGATCTGTCCATACATTAGCTTCCATTTTACGGCAGTTAACACAGTTCCAGCCCGTAAAATCGATTAAAACAGGTTTATTCAATTCTTTTGCAGTTTCAATTGCTTGATCGTAGTCGTAATAAGGGTCAAACCCCTTAGGTGTGCCACGGTCATGGAATATTTCTGCATATTTTTTTACTTTCCCATCCGAATGTACAGGTGAAGCACCTGCCACTCCTGCTGATAAATCGAAATCTTGCGTTGCCGATGGTGGTAAGAAAGCTGAAATTGACTTGAGAGGTGCTCCCCAAAGACCAGGTACCATATAGACAACAAACGAAAAGACGATGATAGCTAAAAATGTACGTGGTACAGATAAGAATTTCAATTCACTATCATGAGAGAATTTGATTTTCCCAATTAAGTAGAGTCCCATCAATCCGAAAATAACGATCCATAGTGCTAAGAAGACCTCACGATCCAACCAGTTCCAATGATAAGCTAAATCAACATTGGATAAGAATTTAAGCGCTAAGGCCAATTCCAAGAATCCCAATACCACCTTTACGCTATTTAACCAACCACCTGATTTAGGAAGCGATTTTAATAAAGAAGGAAACATGGCAAATAGAGCGAAGGGAATGGCTAATGAAATGGAAAAACCAAGCATTCCAATTGCTGGAGCCAGTCGCTCTCCTTTAGAAGCTGCTTCTACCAGTAGGGTTCCGATAATAGGACCTGTACAAGAGAAGGAAACTAAAGAAAGGCTAAATGCCATAAAGAAAAGACCTACTAATCCACCTTTATCAGACTTAGCATCCATTTTATTGACAAACGAACTTGGCAATGTGATTTCGAATGCACCGAAAAAAGAGGCTGCGAATGCAACCAACAAAAGGAAAAATATAAAGTTAAAAACACCATTTGTAGATAGGGCATTGAGCGCATCAGAACCAAATAAAATGGTGATGATCATACCCAGGGCGACATAAATGATGATGATGAATAATCCATATAACAGCGCCTTGCTGATTCCACTTGCTCTTGATCCTGCTTGTTTTGTAAAAAAGCTAACCGTAAGCGGTAACATCGGGAATATACAAGGCATTAAGAGGGCTGCGAAACCACCAATCAAACCTGCAAGGAAAATACCCCAAAGAGATTTCTTTTCTTCAGGAGCTAATTCGATTGCTGCCTTTTGTGTGGTTTGGGCAGTATCCTGACTTATAGTGTCGGGGCTTTCTGAGAAAACCAGATCTTCTGGAACTTCGGAAAGTGTTGCTGTATCTGTCGATTCTGTAAATTCGATTCCCTCAACACTAAGCAAAGAGTCTTGCATGTTTGCAAAGGAAAGAATAGGAATGAATAAACTGAAAACAACGAAGTAAAATAAAAATAGTTTCTTTTTAGCCATTTTTTGTAGAGTTCAAATATAATCTGTAAAAATAAAAAAAGACGAGGAGAATAGCCTTATGTTTTAGTAGTTGTAAAGTCAATTTTACTATTTTGGTTGCAACATTAAGCATACAATTGCCCTTTCGTGATCAATATCTGTTTATCGCTTCAGTTTTAACACTTCCTTAAGGGTTGAAAAAACAAAACGCTAATCGGATGTTGTTTATCTGATTAGCGTTTGTTAAAGGACTTTATGTTCTTACCTTATTTAATCGTGACCGTAAAGGCATAATCAGTAGGAGGAAGACATTGTGATTTATCACAAGCTTGATATTCTACCGAACCTTTTACTGTTGCAGTGCCGTTTGTTAATTTTACTTTTTGTTGGAAAACAACCTCTTTTGCAAAATAACCGACATTCATTTTGAATACTTCTTCATATTTGGTGGCTGGTTTTGGCTCGGCTGTCTTACCATTTAAAGTATATTCTTTAGAAGCAGGGAATGTAAAAGAAGTCGGAATCGGACCATTTTCTCCAACGTTTTGAGAATAAATATGCCATCCATCTTGGATCGTTGCTTTAATAAATATGACAGCTTCTTTACTGTTTAATTTTTTTGAAGCAACCGTAAACTTTACTGGGTCATGGATTTGAGCCACAGCACCTGAAATAGCAAAAAATAATACTGCTATTATTAATGTGAATTTTTTCATCAGTGTAATTTTTTAAATAGTTGTTGTTCCTGAGTATGACAAAGTGAAACAACTAAAGTTTAATTTCTTTTAGCAAATTTACTAGTTTGCGCGAATATATTTATCGGAAGAGGGTAATTATTTTGTTGCTTACAGGATATACCGAATTTCCTGAAGGCTAAACTCTTTTAGCTCATTTTCGATTTCAATCTGCAATAGACCGTTTGCATGTACTTCGATGATTTTGCCTATCATTTCTTCTTCATGTATCTTATATTTTCTCCATTCATCTTTTCTAAACAGATGTTGATTATATGCTATTAGTTGCTTTTCGTGATCTCCATTTTGGAGTCGTTTGTATTCCACATCTAGAAAAACATAGAGTTCATGGGCTAAATCAGCAATCACATAAGGCTCGTTGACACCGGTAATGGACCTTAACGAAGTAATATGATTGCTATTCTCGAAATTGATTTGATTCACATTAATGCCAATGCCAATAATACTCGTGGCTATCTGATACCCCTTTATGCTATTTTCAATGAGTATCCCTGCTATTTTTTCATCATTTACATAAATGTCATTTGGCCATTTAATGTGTACTTTCTGGTCGGTTTTCGTTTTTATCCAGTTGAATATACCGAGGCTTATTGCACAGGATAGGGAAAATTGTTGATTGATCGCTAGGAAATGCGGGTAAAGTAGAATTGATGTCGTGATATTTTTACCAGGCTCGCTCGTCCAAATGTTGCCTCTTTGGCCTTTTCCAGCAAATTGTTCTACTGCTAAAATGGCAGAACCTTCGTCCTGTGGCTTGAATTTTGACAAGTTATCTTTAAAATAATCATTTGTGGAAGCCACACGGTCGAGAGTAATTAAACTTTGACCGATGATAAGTCCTGAAAATGTGTTATTTTGCAAAGTGATTAATATTTAATTGTATATAATAGTCAAAACTATAATATTTTTTAATGGATAAAAATAAAAGTTCGGAATTGTCAACCCGATTATCAGAGGTGGTTGTTTATGGGATGCAGGAGAAGAAAGCCAATGAAATTGTGCGATTGGATTTGAGAAACATTAACAGTTTCTGTGTCTGATTATTTTGTCATCTGCCATGCGGAATCCCACATTCAAGCTCATGCAATAGCGAAAAGCGTCGAGGACGAGGTCTATAAAGCATTTGGGTATGATCCACAATTTAAAGAAGGACAGGGGACAGGAGAGTGGTTGATATTAGACTTTGTTGATGTGGTGGTCCACATCTTTAAGAAGGAACAAAGAACACTTTATGCCATCGAAGACCTATGGGGCGATGCGCAAATTCAAGACTTTCAGAGTGCTTAAATAGTAGAAATTAGAATTAAAACGATATAAATAAGATAGAATGAAGAAAATACCAACTGGTAAAATAACCCCAAAACCGCCCAAGTTTAATATCATGTGGCTTAGTTTTGCATTGATATTGGCTTTTTTTGCATTACAATATGTTTTTAGCGATGTCACGACTAAAAAAATTACATACAGTGAGTTTGAATCTAAGATTTTACCTACTGGTGATGTTGAGAAATTAGAAGGAACAAAGAAAAATGATCTTGTTCAAATTGACGTTTACATCAAAAAAGATCGTTTAAATGACGAAAAATATAAAGAAGTAGCCCCTGGACCAAATGCATTGTCTTTGACACCTGCAGCTGGACCACAGTATACTTTTACAGAAGCTTCTGCTGATATTTTAGCGGCAAATTTAAAAGCTGCTCAAGAAAACCTTCCTGAAGGTACACCTCGTTTGGGCGTGAGTTATGAAGATCGCTCAAATCCATGGACGAATTATTTCGTAACGTTTATTCTACCAATGGTCGTATTGGTATTGTTATGGTTATTCCTAATGCGTCGTATGAGTGGTGGTGGTGCAGGTGGTGGAGGCCAAATCTTTAATATTGGTAAATCCAAAGCACAGCTGTTTGATAAAGAATCTCAAGTGAATATCACATTCAATGATGTGGCAGGACTAGAGGAAGCGAAGCAAGAAGTGATGGAGATTGTTGATTTCTTGAAGAACCCAACAAAATACACCAATTTGGGAGGTAAAATTCCAAAAGGTGCATTATTGGTAGGCCCTCCAGGAACAGGAAAGACTTTACTTGCCAAAGCAGTAGCAGGCGAGGCTCAAGTTCCTTTCTTCTCATTATCAGGATCTGATTTTGTGGAAATGTTCGTAGGTGTTGGTGCTTCTCGTGTCCGTGATTTATTTAAACAGGCGAAAGAAAAAGCGCCATGTATTATCTTTATCGATGAGATTGATGCTATTGGTCGTGCTCGTGGTAAAAACTCGATGATGGGTGGTAATGATGAGCGTGAGAATACCCTGAACCAACTCTTGGTAGAGATGGATGGTTTCGGAACGGACTCAGGTGTTATTATTTTGGCTGCAACCAACCGTATCGATGTATTGGATAGTGCATTATTACGTCCAGGTCGTTTCGATAGACAGGTGTCTATTGATAAACCCGATTTAATTGGTCGTGAGCATATCTTTAAGGTACACTTGAAGCCTTTGAAATTAGCAGAAGAAGTTGATGCCAAAAAATTATCAGCACAAACACCTGGTTTTGCTGGGGCAGAAATTGCGAACGTATGTAACGAGGCAGCTTTAATAGCAGCGCGTAAGAATAAGACGGAAATTAATATGCAAGATTTTCAGGATGCGGTAGACCGTGTGATTGGAGGCCTTGAGAAAAAGAATAAAATTATCTCTCCAGAAGAGAAGAAAATTGTTGCTTACCATGAAGCAGGACATGCGATTGCAGGTTGGTATTTGGAGCATGCCGATCCTTTGGTAAAAGTATCGATCGTACCTCGTGGCGTAGCAGCTTTGGGATATGCGCAGTATTTACCGAGAGAGCAGTTCTTATATACGACAGAGCAATTAGTCGATAGTTTGTGTATGACGATGGGTGGACGTGTAGCTGAAGACATTACTTTTGGACGCATATCTACAGGTGCTCAAAATGATTTGGAAAGAATCACAAAATTAGCATATGCCATGGTTGCGATTTATGGTATGAACGATAAGGTCGGTAATGTTTCATTCCGTGATGGATCTGAACAATTTCATAAGCCTTATTCTGACAAAACGGCAGAATTAATTGATTCTGAGGTACGTAATTTAATCACAGATGTTTATGCTAGAACTAAACAGTTATTGTTAGATAAACAAGATGGTTTGGTTGCGATTGCGGAGAAATTATTAGAGAAGGAAATCTTATTTCAAAGTGATTTGGAAGAAATCTTGGGTAAACGACCATTTGATACAAAAACAACATACGATGAGTTTGTGAACAGTGGCGATGGAGGTGGGGTCCCACAAACGGACCTTCCGTTGGATGTACTTCCCGAAGAGGCTAGTGGTGCAGAACCTAAAGTAGGTATTAAAGAAGAGGATAGTCCAAACGTATAAATTTTAGTTTTACAGCGCTTCTTTAAAAAGAAGCGCTGTATTTTTTAGTAGTCCGCCGCATGAATGTTAAAAACAGCAGTAGTAAAGAGCAGATGCTAGGCAAAATAAGACAGGCTCTAGTACAAAAAAATGAAAATCCACATCCTAACTTCCAGAAAACTCCGTTATACCAGGAAGAGGATGAGTTAGTCGATGTTACCTTTGCCCGCGAGCTGACAGCTGTTGGAGGAAAGTTCTTGTATTGTGACGGTGAGATCGATCTGATTGAAAATTTGATTCACCTCACCGAGGAAAATAATATTAAGAAGATATTTACATGGGAAAAAGGTGTTCAAGATTTATTGAATCCTTATGGTTTCCCTATTCATACGAATGAGGTTGACTTTGATGAAGCCGATGCAGGGATTACTTCATGTGAAGTTTTGATTGCACGCAATGGCAGTGTTATGGTGAGTAGTGCCAATGCTTCAGGACGTCGATTAGGGATTTATCCCCCAATCCATATTGTGATAGCAAAAGCTTCTCAAATGGTGTGGGACATTAAGGACGCGCTCTCTTATATGCAGCGTCGTTATGGAGATCAGATTCCCACGATGGTTTCCACTGTTACCGGACCTTCCCGCACAGCAGATATCGAAAAGCGTTTGGTATTAGGTGCACATGGACCGAAAGAATTATATGTTTTATTATTAGAGGATCGTTTTTAATTTTATGATACAAGAATATCTGTTTTTAACTCCAGTAGCGAGTATTATCTTTGCTTTAACCATTGCATCGAGCATCTATAGCTTTTCAAACCCACAAGTATTGGGCGAGATGATGCTGCACCCCTTTAGCATCTATCGTAAAAAACGTATCTACACCATTTTGACGAGTGGTATGGTACATAAAGATTGGGGACATCTGCTCTTCAATATGATCACGTTTTATTACTTTGGATTTGGATTAGAGAAGATGTTGATCCAGATCAGTGATTGGGGTCATTTTCAATTTGCCCTAATCTATGTTTTGAGTTTAGTATTGAGTGATATCCCAACGATTCTGCAACAGAAGAATAATCCCGGCTACTACAGTTTAGGTGCCTCAGGAGCAATTTGTGCCGTGTTGTTTAGTTACATCATGTTTGATCCTAAAATGATGTTAGGGATCTTTATGATCATCCCAATGCCTGCATACATATTCGCGGTTCTTTTTCTAGCCTATTGTGTATGGGGATCAAAAAATTCGCGTGATGGTATCAACCACGATGCGCATTTATTCGGAGCATTGTCTGGAGTACTCCTTACTTTATTGCTTTATCCCTGGATCTTAAAACATTTTATCAGTCAATTTTAGGTTATCCAGCCCAACTTTCGCGATCTAGGCTTCTGAATTGGATCGCTTCGGCAAGATGATGGTTTTGTATGATGGATTCATGTTCCATATCGGCTATTGTTCTTGCCACTTTTAAAATCCGGTCGTAAGCGCGGGCCGATAAACCCAATTTTTCCATGGCTGTTTTTAATAACAGCTTACCCTGCTCGTCAATCGCACAGTTTTTTCGCACCTGTACACTGTTCATCTGTGCATTATTGTGAATCGTGCTGTTGTCTTTAAAGCGTTCGCGTTGGACTTTTCTAGCCTTTATTACACGCTGGCGAATGACCTCGCTTTTTTCAGACTTTTGGTCTGATACAAGCTCCTTAAACGCTACAGGGGTTACTTCTACATGGAGATCGATTCGATCTAATAACGGTCCTGATATCTTGCTTAGATACCGTTGGACGGCATTACTTCCACATATACATTCTTTCTCTGGATGGTTGTAATAACCACATGGACAAGGGTTCATCGCCGCAATCAACATGAAGCTAGCAGGGTAGTCCACCGAGAACTTTGCTCGTGAGATGGTCATGTTTCGCGATTCCAGGGGCTGCCGCATCACCTCTAAGACGGTTCTTTTAAATTCCGGAAGTTCGTCTAAAAATAAAACTCCGTTGTGCGACAACGAAATTTCTCCAGGTTGGGGGCTTGTACCACCGCCTACAAGAGCAACGTCGGAGATGGTATGATGTGGTGCGCGAAAAGGTCTTCGGGTCATCAGCGAATCCTTAGCAGCCAATTGTCCTGCAACGGAATGTATCTTGGTGGTTTCTAACGATTCTTCTATCGTTAAAGGAGGCAGTATGGTAGATAGCCGCTTAGCAAGCATTGTTTTTCCCGCTCCAGGAGGACCTATTAAAATCACATTATGGCCACCGGCAGCAGCGATCTCCAATGCCCGCTTTATATTTTCCTGCCCTTTAACATCGCCAAAGTCGGTATCCACACAAGTCGCTGTGTTCGAAAACTCCCGTTCAATATCCACGATTGTAGGGGTCAATTTCACTTTATCATTAAAAAAATCAATGACTTCAGTTAGGTTGTCCACACCGAGAAACAGCTAGGTTCGATACGATGGCAGCCTCTCTGGCATTCGTATTGGGCAAGATGATTCCTTTAAACTTATCTTTCAATGCTTGAATGGCAACAGGGAGCACGCCTTTTATCGGTTGGATTTTCCCATCCAATGAGAGTTCCCCTAGAATCAAATAATCGGCAAGTTTGTCTCTATTTATCTGATCCGAGGAAGCTAATATCGCTGTAGCAATGGCCAGATCATAGGAGGACCCTTCTTTTCGAATGTCAGCAGGAGCAAGATTGACGACTATTTTTTGGCGGGGCATCCGACAGGCACAAGACACAATGGCACTTTCTATTCTTTGCAAGCTTTCTTTCACGGCATTATCAGGTAAGCCCACGATATAATATCGGGTACCTGCGGTAATATTAACTTCAACTGTTATTGTTGTAGCTTCGATACCGTATACAGCACTGCTATAGGTCTTTGTTAACATATAATTGGTCTAACTGGTAATTAAAGTTAATAAAATATATCTATTATTTTTTGAAAATGATTTATTTACCTTGAAGTACAAGGCGATTTGTGATTTTAGATAACATTTATTATATTGTTGTAATCGCTTTTTATCATATATCAAAAAAATTATTGGCTTTTGGCAAACGATTTGCTTAGGTATTTGTATTATTACTGATTGAGATAGATTGCAAGGATTAAAATTTAAAGTTTAAGAATATGAACGATAATAGTAAAGTATTAGTAGCATTATTAGCAGGTTTAGCTGCAGGAACGGCTTTAGGAATTTTATTTGCACCGGATAAAGGAGCAGAGACAAGAGATAAGCTTAATGAATCATTAGCAGATTTAGGTGATGCAATCCGTGAGCGAGCTGAAGAACAAGTCGATCAATTAACTGATCTTAAAGAGAAAATAGTTTCAACGTTAAAAACGAAAATAAATAAAGGAGAAGATCTTCTAGAAGATGAAATAACTGAGCACGCGTAAATCGCTGCAATCTCCTGACTAAAGAAATCATTATCAATAATATGATCAGGGGCTTTCCGCCTCTGATTCTTAACATAAAAGTAGATGGAAGAAGAAAAATTCTCCTTAAGTGGTACATTCCAAAAAACAAAGGAATATTTAGATTCGCAGTTAAATTTAATTCGACTTAAGACTGTAGAGCGATCTTCTCGTTTAATTGCAAGTTTAATTGTTGATGCTGCAAAACTGATATTGACTTTATTCATTTTGTTTTTTCTATGTCTTGCACTGGGCTTTTATTTAGGAGAGGTATTGGGTAGTTATTCTTTGGGCTTTTTAGCTACTGCGGGTATATTTATAATTATAGTCTTGCTCATTCGTGTATTTGAGTCTAAGCTGGAGTCTACGTTTATGGATCTATCCATACGGAGATTTTCTGCCAAATGGACTGATGAGGACGAAGAGGAAGATAATAACGTGAAACAAGAAAAAGTAGAACATGACGAAACACAGCAAAATTCATAATTTAGCCGAGCTTAAAACTGAGATTGCACGTCTTAAGGTTTTAAAAAATGAGCAGGAAGCCTATTTGAAATCACAGGTAAGTTTATTAAATCATAAGATTGAAACACCCATGCGTATTTTTAAGGCTGTTAAATCAAATATCCCAGGATTGGATATGCTGTCGGGTCTGTTTTCTTCTACAGTAAAAGGAGAAGCGAAAAGTGGCGATTGGTTAACGAAAAGCTTGCGTATAGGTGTTCCTTTTGTGATGAATAGATTTTTCTTTAGAAAAGCAGGTGTATTGAAAAAAGCATTACTCTTATTGGCTTCGGAAAAAGCACTTGGTCAAGTCAATCAAGATATGGTAACGAGTTTAATTGCCAAAGCCACGAACTTTATAAAGCCCAGTAAAAAGAAAAAAAGAAAAGCCTCAGCTGTCAGTCCTCCTGTGTTGGAAGATCAAGTCAATGAATATGGTATACCATCTTATAGTGAAACGTACTAAAAAACTGCTGTTTTCGCTATTAGCTGGATTGTCTATACCATCCCTTAGACCTATTGCTTTGATTCTTTTGAGCATATAATTTGCTCTTTCTCTTCCTTTTTCATTATTTTTTCTGAATAATGAAGCAACGCGCAACGAAAAGATAGCAGATAGTATACCTGAACCATAATCAGATTGATGATTGTACCTGTAGTATTATATTAAAATCTTTTCATGCTTAAGCTATTGATTACTTAAAATATAAGGTTAATTTTGTCGCATATTTTATAGTAATGGGTAAAGACAAACTTAGAAAATTTGCGGAGATTGGAACTTTTGACAATGTCGTAGAACTTGATGCGGGTAAAGCACTTAAAGGTCAGTGGGCTAACACGCATTTTAAAAATAACAATCCAATCGTGGTCGAGTTGGCCTGTGGTAAAGGTGAATATACCGTTAATCTTGCTAAACT
Organism: Sphingobacterium sp. SG20118; assembly: GCF_044740685.1. NCBI lineage: Bacteria > Pseudomonadati > Bacteroidota > Sphingobacteriia > Sphingobacteriales > Sphingobacteriaceae > Sphingobacterium > Sphingobacterium sp. SG20118. The sequence continues at coordinate 4,654,352 of NZ_CP172826.1, read as the reverse complement.
TTTTCCTGAAAAGAACTTTATTGGTGTAGACTACAAAGGTAATCGTATATGGAGAGGAGCTAAAACAGCTATTGAAGATGGTATCACGAATGTTGGATTTTTACGTATTCAGATTGAAACCATTTTGGAATATTTTGAAGAAAATGAAATTGCTGAAATTTGGATTACTTTCCCTGACCCTCAACCTCAGGATAGCCGTGAGAAAAAACGATTAACAAATCCTACTTTCTTAGGCCGTTATAAATTTGTTTTGCAAGATGGAGGGTTTATGAACCTAAAAACTGATAATGATGGTTTTTATAATTATACATTAGAGCAGATTGAAATCTTAGGTTTGAAAAAGTACGCAGAGACAGCAGATCTTTACCATTCTGATTTGGTAGACGAAGTATTGTCAATCAAAACCTATTATGAGAAAAAATATCTCGCTGTTGATAAGAATATAAATTATGTAAAATGGTCTTTTGATCAAGTTTAATACATATAGGCTACATAAAAAAAGGAGTAAAATTTTTATTTTACTCCTTTTTTTATGCGGTTAATTAACAAAAAGCTTATATAGACATTCATTTAGTAAAACAATGTTAACATAAAACAACAGCTATGTTAATATTGGGATTGCATTTTTGTGCGGAAGTAAAATCCGTTGACAAAAACTCTTGCATGAATCATTATTACCTATCTCATTTAAAAAAAGCACTGCTCGTATGTAGTATACTCGAATGCAGTTCGTATCCTCTTTTTGCATCAAATCTCCATGTCGAAACTAAAATCTTTTCCAATATTTTGGAACAAGAAAGTGTTTCCTTTAAAGGAAAAGTAGTGGATGGAAATGGACATCCTCTACCTGATGTTTCAATTCTCAATGGAAGTAAGAGCATTGGTAAGACGGACAATGCTGGGGCATTTACATTAACAGTTGCCAAAGGAACAGTATTGACTTTTAAGTCATTGGGGCATCGTACCCATGAGGAGCAGGTCAACAACCAGGCTTCAAATGTCGAAATTAAATTACACTCAACTGAACGTGCTTTAGAAGAGGTTGTGGTCACAGCATTAGGTATAAAACGAGAAGAGAAGTCTCTTGGTTATTCGGTCAGTACTGTAAAGGGAGAAGAGCTTACGAATGCCGTTTCGAGCAACTGGATGGATGCCTTGTCAGGTAAAGTGGCAGGGCTCAATCTTATGCGCTCAGGAGCAGGCCCAGTAGGGTCAACTAAGATTATCTTACGTGGGGAGAATAATTTAACGGGAGAAAATCAAGCGCTGATTGTTGTTGATGGTGTGATTATCAATAGTGGATCAGGGAGACGATCAGGCAATGGTTCTGATGCTATTTATGGCACCGGTGGTGATAATATGCCAGCAGATTACGGTTCCGGTATGGACGATATTAATCCTGAAGATATCGAAAGTGTTTCGGTGCTAAAGGGACCGGGGGCAGCTGCCCTTTATGGACAAAAAGCAGCCAATGGTGCCGTTATCATCACCACTAAATCAGGAGCCAAAAGAAATGGAAAATCACTAGGGATAACCTTAAATTCAAATACATCATTTGAAAGCGTCAACCGTTGGCCAGATCTACAATATGAGTATGGTCAGGGCACAGGAGGATCAGATCATTACTCCTATGGGGCATCAATTGACGGCGGAAGTACAAGCGGTACTAGTTCTGCATATGGACCTAAGTTTGATGGTCAAAACTTTTTTCAATTTGACCCCAATCTTCAAGCAGTTGGAACAGAGCGAACACCTTGGAAGCCTTATAAAAATAGCAATACCTTTTTTGATGTCGGTAAAACTTACATGAATACCATCTCAATTGATGGTGGATCGGAAAAAACAAATGCACGTTTCTCCGCAACCAATGTTCGTAATCAATGGATTTTACCCAATACAGGTTATGATCGCAATACAGTCGCTTTATCCGTCAACTCGAAGGTAAGTGATAAATTGAGTATCACTTCCAAGGTGAGCTATAATAACCGAAACAGTGATAACTTACCTGGGGCAGGCTATGGTAATCAATCGTTGATGTATTGGTATATCTTTTGGCAACCTAGTGCAGATGTAAACTGGTTACAAGATTATTGGGTAAAAGGTCAAGAGAATCGGAAAATAATGTACCCTTACAGTACATACCCCGAAAACCCGTATGCGATTTCTTATGAATTTATTAACCGCAATAACCGCAATACATTTACCGGTAATGCACAGGCTTCCTATCAGTTTTCAAAAGAATTTAGCGCACAGGTAAGAGCATCTATTGATTTTTCTAGCGAAGATAGAGCACAGCTGCGACCTTATGATGCCGGTTCTAAATTTGCCGAAGGGAGCTACCGTACACAAGATATCTTTTCAAAGGAAACGAATCTAGACTTCTTGTTGAAATATGATAAACAAATACATGAGGATTGGCATATAACCGCTACAGGAGGAGGAGGTACATTACGTAATAATTACCGTGTGACCTCTTTAGCATCAGATGGTTTGACTTTTCCTGGAGTATATAACCATACGAATAATAAGTATGGTATTAAAAGTGTTCAGAGCATTAGTAATTTTGAAATCAATAGTTTTTATGGTTTAGTTACCACAGGATTCAAAGATTATCTGTTTTTTGATGTAACGGGACGAATGGATTGGTCGAGTACATTAGCTTCGTCAATCGTTCCCGATAAAAATGTAGGTTTCTTCTATAACTCCTTCAACAGTAGTTTGGTATTATCCGAATTATTCTCATTACCTAAAGCCATTAATTTTGCGAAATTACGTGCATCAGTTGCTTGGGTTGGATCAGGTGTAGATGCACCATATATGACACAGTTTGGATATGTAGGGGGTAACCCACTTATTGGAGGCTCGTTGCAAAATCCAACTACGCTAGTCAATCCTTATATCGAACCACTTTCAACACGGTCAATAGAGTTTGGAACAGATGTACGCATGTTTAAAAATCGTTTAAATATTGATGTAGCGGTTTATCAAGGCAATACAAGTAAACAGCATCTTTACCGTACTATTGATCCATCGTCAGGCTATTCCAAATATTTAATGAATATGGGAGAAGTTCGTAATAGAGGTTTGGAGATTGCTGTAAATACGAATCAGCTTGTCAATAAAGAAGGATTTAATTGGTCATCTAGTATTACTTATAGCGCTAATAGCAATAAAATTATGTCAATTCCTGATTCTTCGATTGTGCTCCAATATCGTTCAGTGGGAAGTGGGCAAATTGTTGGACTACAAGGTGGAAGTATGGGTGATATGTATGGTATAGGATATCAACGCGCTCCAGATGGTCAAGTTATATACGATGAAAAAACCGGTGCAGCCCTATTAACAGAGAATGTTGTCTATTTAGGTAATACGATTCCAACCGGGAAATTAAGTCTGGGAAATACATTTAGTTATAAGAATTTTAGATTAAACGTCTTATTTGATACCCAGTGGGGAGCAGTAGGTCATTCTTTAACACATTATAAATTAGCAGAACAAGGGAAAACAAAAAATACGCTCCCAGGTCGCTACAATGGAATTGTTGGAAATGGTGTAATTTCCAATGGTGATGGTACTTATCGAAAAAATGATGTTGTAGCAACCAATATAGACGAATATTATCGTTCACATTATGGTCAAGATAATGCTGAAGGAAGTACATTCCCAACCGATTTCATCAAATTTCGTGAAGCAAGATTGGATTATTCCTTCAAAAAAGATGTTTTAAAAAGATGGGGTTTAGATAAGGCCACAATCGGTCTTTATGGAAGAAATTTATTTATTTGGTCAAAATGGCCAGCCTTTGATCCTGAATTTGGAACATTGGATGGTGGAGATATTCTAAAAGGCTTTGAAATTGCTCAGTTTCCATCAACACGTACAATAGGATTTAATTTAGTCTTGGGTTTTTAAGTTGAAATACAATGAACAACACGATCAAAAAAATATCTTTTGCTTTTTTGGCATTATCGATGAGTCTGCAGTCCTGTGATAAAGGCTTTATAGACTTAAATACAGATCCAGTCAAAACAACAAATGCATACCCTTCACAATTTATGGCTAATGCATTTTTAAATGCAATTACAGCTAATATGAGTCGAAATAGAAGTTTTACTAATGAATTGATGCAAGTAACTGTCTCGATTGGGGAAGGAGACGGTAAAGTCTTTCGTTATGACTTCAGACCAAGCTGGTCAAGTTATCTGTGGGATCAACATTATAAACATCTCATGAACTTTAAGGATATGTACCTTACAGCTTCAGAAGGCATCGGGTTTCAACCGATCCTATCAAGGGGTGGCATTACTTGGTCAATCTTGGTTGGTCTCGATATTGACCGATACTTATGGAGACGTTCCTTATTCAAAAGCTTTACTAGGTCGAGATTCCCTTATTTTAGAACCTCAATTTGATAAGCAACAGGATATCTACAGGGGCATGTTTGAAAAATTTGAAGAAGCCAATCAATTATTTAAGGGAGGCGATGCAATTGAGGCTTCAAGTGACCCCATTTTTGCTGGTGATATCTTAAAATGGCGTAAATTTTCTAACTCCATGTATTTGAGGTTGTTGCTTCGTGTTGCGCACAAAGAAGAAGTGGGCGCAGATGCAATTAAAAAGATAAAGGAGATACTAGAAGATAACCCTAGTGAGTATCCTATCATGACCAGCAATAGTGATGTTGCAGTATTAAGATGGACTGGACAGGGAGCGTATCTTTCGCCATTTATGGGAACTAGGGCACAAGATTTTCGTGCTACTTCTCTCGCATCTTTCTTTATTGATCATTTAAGAGATTGGAACGATCCACGTTTAAATATTCCTGAATATGGCACTAGCGGTATTAATAGATTAGGAATTGCTCCTGTTTCTGGAAATTATGTTGGAGTAGAGAGTGGTTATGCTGCTGGAAATGCAGAAGATTATACGAAGATGAGTTATTTCTATTCCTATGATCAAAATGCAGGTGTCAATAGCTTACAGACGGAACCATTAACGGGTATGCTTATGAATTATGCTGAAGTTGAATTCATCAAAGCTGAAGCCATCATCAAAGGGTGGATTTCTGGCTCGGCCGAAACGTATTATAATAGTGGAGTAGAAAACAACATTAAGCTCTGGATTCCAAATTGGGCACTTCCCGTGCAAGATTATCTAACCAATGCGGATATACAATGGGATGAAGGTAAAGCCGTAGCACAAAAAATGCAAACTCTGCATTTGCAGAAATATTATGCGCTCTTTACAGTCGATTTACAACAATGGTTTGAACACCGTAGAACGGGTTACCCCGTTTTACCAAAAGGTCCTGGTTTGAATAATAATGGTGAGATGCCATCGCGAATGGTGTACCCCGTTATCGTACAATCTTCAAATCCTAAAAGCTATAAAGAAGCTATTGCTAATCAAGGAGCTGATTTGATTAATACCAAAGTATGGTGGCAAAAACCTTAATAGCAGATTCAATAGAAATTAAGATGAAAAAAATATTTTTTAATATCATAACAATGATGGTGGTTTTGGTAGCCATGACATCATGTCAAGATACAAATTATCCGGGAGGAACAATTAGTTCACACATTGGAATTTTTGATCTTCGAGCTTTATTTAAAGGTGAAATGGTTACTATTGATGCTGAAAAATTAGCGGGCTCAAGTAAGCTAGCAGCATTGGTCGTATCGGATCATAAGGGGGGCAATCTTCCTGAAGGATTACTCGTTGTACAGGATACGAGACGTTTAGGAAAGTTACGTGGTATTTCAATCGATTTAGGCGATGCCGCAATGAATTATCAACCTGGAGATTCTGTCATTATTGATATCCTTGGCAGTCAACTTTTGCGTGAGGATGGTATTTTGAAACTTAAAAACATTAAAGAAAGTCAAATTGCAAAGGTGGCTTCTGGACGACCAATTACAAACAATGTTGTGACTTCTAAGGCGATATTGGAAAATCCAGATGCCTATGAAAGCACATTGGTTATTATTTTAAAGGGAGGATTTAACCCAATTCCTAAAGAAGGGGAGATACTATCTGGAACTAAAGTTTTAAATGATGGCTTTGGCAACTTAAATTTAGTAACAAATGAAAAGGCTGATTTTTCACAGCAATCACCTTATATACTAGGCAATTACTATGGTATTGTTTTTGGTCAGGAAGACGCTACTGGTGTCATTACTCCTTATCTGAGATGTCGTTCTAAAGAAGATGTTCTGATGCTCAGTTCTGAAATTGAAGTCGCATCAATTGTCATAACAGGTTTTTCTAGTGATGTTAAAGGCTCAGACACCAATTATGAATATCTACAGTTAATGGCTACAGAGGATATCGATTTCTCTAAAACACCTTATTCTGTTGTTGTGAGCAATAATGCTAATGCTTCAACACCTACAGGTGCACCCGCAAATGGATGGGCAACAGGGGGAATGAGAACGTATAAGTTTAATTTAACAAAAGGTATAGCGCGTAAGGGAACATTCTTTTATGTCGGCGGAAAATATCAGCTGATCAATGGAAGTGCTTCTACCAGTTTAGCGTCTTCCAATTGGGTGTTAAATTACGATTATAATGAAAATGATGGATTTGATTTTGGAAGTAAAAGATCAGGATTGTTCGCCAACAGTGGCAACTCTTTTGGAATAGCTATTTTTAAAGGAACCACTGTGACAAAGGATTCAAAACCAGTAGATGTTATGAATAATTCAGGAGGCGGAGCTCTTTGGGAAGGAAATAAAGGTTATCGTATTACAAATAATGATTTCTATGATGTTATCAATCCTTTAACGATGGAACCACAGCCTTTCTTTAAGCAGGGTACAAATCAATTATTTTTGAAATATAATACAGCAGATGTAGGTTATTTTGTAAGTCTTGGTGGGGAGTATAATCTAACGTTAGGACGTTGGACGGCAGCTCGTAGCCAAAATAATGTGGAGATGACCAAAACGTCTACCATTGCAGAAATAGAACCTGAAAACGCAACGATACTCGTAGAATAATAACAAATTAAAGAGCAGCTTTTTAAGCTGCTCTTTTAATTATTGCGCTATATAGCAGACCAATTTTATTTGATATGATCATAAAAAAGTTTATTTTAATAATTTGTACAATATTTGGGAGTTTTATTTCTTATGCTCAGCAAGATATTGTTATTTACGCACACCGCGGTTTTAGAGGCCTAATGCCCGAAAATACCATAGCAGCCATGAAACATGCTTTAGATAAGAAAGCTGGAGTATTGGAATTGGATATCGCATTCACTTCAGATGGACATGCCGTAGTTTCCCATGATCCTTGGTTGGATTCCTTGATTACATTAGACCCAGCTGGAAAACCAATAAGAAATAGGAAAGAGCATGCTATTTATAAAATGACCTATCAAGAGATTGCTAAATATGATGTGGGAAGCCAACAACACAAGGATTTTCCCAAGCAACGTAATTTTAAATCAGAGATTCCAAAGTTGACAGATTTAATTGATAGTGTTGAAGTTTATGCGAAAACTTTGGGTGTTATACCGCGCTACAGCATTGAAACCAAAACCAATCCAAAACGAGATGGAAAGGCGCAACCTAATCCGGGGGTATTTGTGAAAGATTTAATGAAGATCATTAATGATAAAAATATTGCTGACCGCGTCATTATTCAGTCCTTCGATCCTCGCACCTTGGAAATTGTACATCAGGATTTTCCGAAAATTATTACAATGCTCAATGCGACAAAGGGAACATTTGAAGAAAACATGAAATTACTGACATTTTATCCAACATATTATGCACCTAATGCAAATCTGATAGACAAAAACTTAGTTGATACATGTGAGCGGCTAGGCATTAAGTTACTTTGTGGGAATAACAATAGTAAAAAAGAAATTGATCGCGTAATGGCTCTTGGTGTCACTGAATTCTGTTCGGACTATCCTTATGAGGAGTTGCCATAATCAGGTTATTATAAATAAGTAATAACATTATAAAAGAAAAGGGTCGAAAATATTTTCGACCCTTTTCTTTTATTAAGAATTTTCTAAACTAACTTTTGATGGGAAGTTTTTATGTTTTCTTTTGCTTATTTTATCCATATTGACAGGTTGTGGTATTTTTACATAGTAACCTGTACCATCGTAGGTACGCTTTAGCGGGTCTTCTTGACATGCTGTAGAGCAACAGCCCTCCAATTGTTCGCCACAAGCATCACATTGTGTAAAATGCTCATTACAGATGGGACTAGCACAGTTGATCATCTTCGGTGTTTCCTGCCCACAGTTTTTGCATTTTGATACAACCACAGGGTTTACCGAATTGACATCTACAGTAACACGATTGTCAAACACGTAACATTTACCATCAAAATCCTTTCCATCAGCTTCTTTCCCATATTTGATGATACCCCCGTGCAATTGGTATACATCTTCAAAACCTTCCGCCAATAATAAGGCCGAAGCTTTTTCACATTTTATACCACCCGTGCAATAGGTTAATATTTTTTTACCCTTATACTGTTCTAGTTCCTTCACTTTTTCTGGAAACTCTCTAAAATTTTCAATATCTAACGTTACCGCATTTTTAAAGCGACCGACATTATGCTCATAGTTGGAACGGACATCAAGCACCACAACATCATCACGATCCTTCATTTCCATAAAGTCTTTCGGTTCAAGATGGATACCCGTTTTTTGCGTAGGGTCGATAATTTTCGGGTCACGTAGGCCAGAATGCACAATTTCGGTTTTATAGCGGCAGTGCATCTTAATAAAAGAAGGTTCTGATACTTCATCTATCTTAAATTCGGTATGATTGAATCGGCCATCGGCATATATGGCATCCATATACGCTTTACAGGATTCCGGGGAACCCGATACCGTTCCATTTAGACCTTCTTCCGCAACGATAATACGTCCAACTAAATTTAACGATTTACAAAATTCTAAGTGATCTGCCGCAAATTTTTCAGCGTCAGCGATAGGGCTGTAGCAATAGTACAGTAAAGTTTGATATTGTGCCATAGTTTTCATTGATACCGCTGCAAACGGCGTTTAATGTAAATGAATTACAATGCAAAATTAGATAAAATTGTTTTATTTACAATTTTATTTGTGTCATATATCAAAGAAACGGGGATAGATCTGTTCCATATATCCTTATTGCTATCTCCTTTACCATCAAAAATTATCTATAGCAGAAGTATCGTTGCGAGCAGACTCAAAACTATGATAAGCGGGAAATATAGAAAATAGGGGGTGGTGACCGTGATGATTTTGATTACTTTTTCTTCAAAGGTTCCAACAGATATTCCAATCCGTTTAATTTTATCTCGTAAAGTGTACCCAATTGAATGCCAAGTTTTCCGGGAGGAAAGCCCTTCTGATGGAACCAAACCAAGTAAGGTTCCGGTAAATTACATAAGGTATATCCTTTGTATTTTCCAAAAGGCATTTTTACCGTTACGAGTTCTGTTAAGATATCAGGATTCATCATTAGTCTTCAGGATTACCATTTTTAATGCGATAGGCGATCATTCTCAGCCCAATAATACAATGATTGAACAGATTTGGAATCGTTCCGTAGTATTTTTTGAAAATATCATACCGTTCTTTCAGCGATTCGCGATGTCTTTGCTTAGACATACCACCCACTAAATAGCGGGCAACATGTTGCTGGGCATTGACACATTTATTGGCCTTTTTTGCCGCTTTTATCACCCAATCAATATCAGCACACAATTTATAGTGCAAATCATAAGGTTCAGCAATACTTCGTTTGATGTAAATCGCTTGATGGCAGATGTTCATGCCATAGCGAAAGCTTTTCCAATCAAAATGCATCGGGACTTTATGTCGGCGCTCACCGATTATTTCCCGCTTTTCGTTGATTAAAAAGGTTTCCCCATATAGGATATCCGCATCATCGCTCAGGGCAGCTAAATTGGCCAAAGTATCCTTTGAATAGAGCTCATCTCCAGAATTTAAAAAGAGCACATAATCTCCAGTAGCTATCGCGAGCCCTTTATTCATCGCATCGTAAATACCCTTATCTTTTTCAGAGATAATCCTCGTTATCTGCGATCTGTAATTTTCGATCAGGGCTAGTGTGCCGTCCGTTGATTGCCCATCAATCACGATATATTCAATCTGCTTGTATGTTTGACCAACAACAGATTTTAAGGTATGTTCGATGTCCCGCACATTATTGTAAACGACTGTAATGATGGAAAATGTGGGATGATTATGCATGCTATTTTTTTTATGCGTTGAATTTCTTTTTTGCAAAACGGATTGCTCTATTCAAGAGCGACCCTTTTCTATGGGCGTAAAAATACTTAATTGCTTCATAAGCCTGCGCATGTTCACGAATATCTGCGGGAAATTGTGTTATTTTTTCAGTAGCAAGTACCACCTGATACGTAGATTCGGCTGCTGTGTGTGTGCCCGAACCATCGTTCCCGATATTCTGGGTCAGTGAATTGCGAGGATAAAGTACCAGACCGTTATTTTTAAAAACAGAAGCATACCAACGAATAGCCCAAGAATTGATCTTACCAGATTTGAATTCCTGCACCTGTTTCCAAAAATTCTCTTTCCCTTCAATACTGAACTGGTGAATCTGTTCGGTGGTAAAGTCGTCCGTGAGGCTATTTATATCAGCGTTGAAATGATTCCATGCTCGGTCCCAGGTTGCCCAGCCCCAGCTGTTCGCTACCCGAAAGAAAAAAGTTTCGGGTAGCAATGCCAAATCCTTCAATGGATAGCCGTATCCGGATATTTGCATCACCCTATCCTCATGTTGATAACGCTCCAGCGCATCATTGAAATACGTTAAGGCAAAAGGAGAGGTCGTCAGATCATCTTCTAAGACGATGATTCGTCCGTATTTTTTTACGATTGCAGATACGCCATCGATTACATTCGCTGCCAGTCCGCAGTTCGTATCGCGCAGAATAAGGTGGACTTTTTTAAACTTCCAATCGCTTTTGATTACTTCACGCACTTGCTCCACGGCAACTTTTGATTGTTGGTTTTTGGGAGCATCAGAATAAATGAATAGTTCGGACGAAGCCGCTAATGCATTTTTTTCTAGTGCCTGTAATGTCTGTAAAGTATGATCAGGTCGGTTGTAAACAAATAAGATGATTGGAGCAGCTGACATTTTATTAGATTCCTAAGCAGTTATTTTCTTTGTAAAATAAGGATGTTACTTTTCTATGGATAGCCCCGATTGCAATACCAGAGAAAGGGATATGTTTAAAACCCTGTTGTACGAGATAATCGATAGCAGGTTGATAGTGTGTTCTTTCAGAGTCATCCAGTACCAGTACGCCACCTTCATTCAATCTTTCGATTGCATTTTTACAACAAGCAACACGTTTTCTACCATCAACGATGACCATATCGTAGCGCTGATCTTCTTGCAGAATAGCATTTACATAATCATCATGCTCCAAACTTATGTTCCTCATTTCTACATTCTCGGGCATTTGATTCTTGATGCGTTCAAACCAATTGGTATCGTGTTCTACCGCGATTACCTGTTTTACATGTTGCGCATAAAATAGGGTGGAGTTTCCAGCTCCATATTCAAAAAGCATCAAATTTTTATTTAATCGACCATCCAAAAAATCCAAAAAGGAATAAGTGAGCCAAGGAATTGGTTCACCATTAGGGTTTAATGATTCTTTGTTTAAGTACGAATTGACCCATCCAGTTTGTACGAAATATCCTTTAAACGCTAAGGATAAGAGCCCTTTTAACAATTTACTATTCAATAACGATTGGTAACTACCAGTTTTTTCCATTTTTTAGTTTTATAAGAGAAAATAAACTTAACGATTTATTTTCAAAAACTTTTCTTTTATCGTCGATAATAATCCGATAAGGAAGAGGGACCGGATCATCAGAATGGCGTTTGGACGTGTTTTTTTAATGAATAGCAGGAAAAAAGTAGATGCAAAATAGGCGATTAGCGTAGCGTAGGCAGCTCCGATAATGCCAAATTTTGGTATGAAAAAATAATTCAATATGACATTCAGCAATGCGCCAAACGCTGTGCGATACAAGGTGATTTTTGTGAGACCTTCGGCAATAAGGTATTGGGCACTAGCGGTTCCTAGGAATGTAAATACGCCTGCCCAGATATGTACTTGAAGTGTATGTAATCCTTCAGCATACTCCGGCGGATAATAATATTTGAATAAAATAGGAGCCACACATGTCACGATCAGGGCGACGGATACACTTACGAATACCATTAGCTCATACAGATTTCCGAGACGTTTTTGATATAATTCAGGACTTGTCCTTCGGGCATTCATGATGGCAGGAAATAAGGAAGTTGATATGGCCACAGGCATAAAATACCAGCTTTCACTAAGTGATACAACTATTGAGTACACACCCAGAGCCGATTTACCTAGGATGGCATCGATCATCAATTGATCGATTTTCATATAGAACGTGATGAATAAAGAGGAAAATGCGAGTGGCCACCCCAGTTTCAACAGTTCTTTGGCGGTAGTAGGGTCGTATTTCCAATTGGATATCCGGTTGCCTGTTTTATGGTATAGCGCTAAGTAGCCAATTTGCAAGATGATGACGTCGATGATTAAAGTCCAGATGAAAGCATCTAAAGGAGCTTTAAAAAGAATTAAAGCAAACTTGATAACAGCCGATAGGATATTTCCCCCGACCTGTACCAGCATGATAACCTTGCCTTTTACCTTTGCTTGAAAAAAGCTATCAATGATCTGTACGGCCTGAATGATGCAAATGAACGACACAAGGGCAACCTGCTTAAAAGAGGCGGCAGGGGCTTCTGGCGCAAAATGAGCAATGAGAAAATAAGTGATGTACACGAGGGGTAGGACTAAGAAGCCCGTAATGATACGGATGCGTAATGCCGAACCTAGTAATATGTTTTCTTTTTCAGGATGTTGTAAGAGCTGTCGTGTAATGAGTCCGTCGGTTTCCCATGGTCGCTATACCCGTGAAAAAAGCGAGTATGACTAGCGGGTAGTTGTAAGTACCAAAATGTGCACTTCCCAAATAGGAAGGAAGCGCAAATGTGGTTACCAACATTTTTATAAAAAGAGATCCTACACGCGCGATTAAAAGCCAACCCGTGTTTTTAAAATATTTTTCGAATGCTTCTGGATTAAATCCTGGTAATGCTGGTATTTTCATTATAATGCAAACCTACTGATTTTTTTTAGAGGTTTGCATGAGAATGAAAAGGGTATTCTTACAGTACATTAATGGTATTCGCAAATTCTGATAAACTAGGATGTGTTGGATTTAAGTCCGTTACCAGATAATTCACATCGTGGAGTGGGACGACTTTCATTTTTTGTACTGAATTTAACTTTTCAGCGATACTTAGGATAACCAGTTTCGTAGAGCATTTTATCATCGCTTTTTTGATTTGTACTACTTCCCAATCCGAGTCTGTAACACCATCTTGTGTAGATAGACTATTGGTACCTAATAAGCAGATGTCAACCTTGATGTCAGATAATTCGTTTGTTACTTGCGATCCAGATACAATATTGGTATTTCTGGATAATTTTCCTCCAATCAGTATGACCTCTAAATTAGGTTTCTCTGCTAACTCTAACGCAACAAGTGGACTTATCGTGAAAATCGTACACTGTAGACTATCTGGGACAAGTCGGGCTAATTCAATCATCGTTGTGCCACCACCAGCAAGAATGGTCATGCCATTTTGAAGTAACGTAATCGCTTTTTTAGCAATTTCTTTCTTCGCTTCTTTCGCATACACGTTGCCATCTTGAAAAGGAAATTGAAAAGACTTGGAAAGTGCACCGCCGTATACTTTTAGTACTTTACCATTTTCAGCTAGTTCATTTAAGTCACGTCGGATGGTGTCTTCAGATACATTGAGCTGAATGCTTAAGTCTGACGACAATACCTTATTGTGCAAATTGATTTGATGTATAATGAAAGCTTGTCTTTCCTCTTTTAACATAGCAGATAGTTTATATAGTAGAAATTATTTATACAAATGTAATTATATGAAGGTATAAAAAATAAATGTTTTTTTACTCGCTATCCTTATTTTTTACTTTTGTTACTCCAGCTTTAAAACGAGGTTTAAAACCCACAGGCTTGTTTATTTCTTCCGATGCAGGATTTGCTGCTTCGGTCTTGTCTGTAGCTTCGGGAATTTGCTGTTCAGCGGTAGGAGGTATTTCCTGCTCGGTATCAGAAGTCGTGTCTGTTGTTGCAGTTTCCGCTGCTGGGTCTTTTGTTATTGCAGCTTTTGTTACTCCAGCTTTAAAACGAGGTTTAAATCCCGCAGGCTTATTTATTTCTTCCGATATAGGATTTGCAGCTGCGGTCTTATCGGTAGCTTCAGAAGCTTGTACTTCAGTAATTGGAGCTGTTTCCTGCCTAGCATTAGGAGTAGCATCTGTTGAAGCAGTTTCGATTAATGGGTCTGTTGTTATTGCAGCTTTCGTTACTCCAGCTTTAAAGCGAGGTTTAAAACCCGCAGGTTTTTTTGTTTCTTCCGATGTAGGATTTGCAGCTGCGGTCTTATCGGTAGCTTCAGAAGCTTGTAGTTCAGCGGTAGGAGCTGTTTCCTGCCTAGCATTAGGACTAGCATCTGTTGAAGCAGTTTCGGTTGCTGGGTCTGTTGTTATTGCAGCTTTTGTTACTCCAGCCTTAAAACGAGGTTTAAAACCCGCAGGCTTTTTTGTTTCTTCCGATGTAGGATTTGCTACTTCAGTCTTATCGACTCCTTCAGCAGCTTGCAGTTCAGCGGTAGGAGCTGTTTCCGGCCTAACATTAGGAGAAGCATCTGTTGAAGCAGCTTCCGCTGCCGGGTCTTTTGTTATTGCAGCTTTCGTTACTCCAGCTTTAAAGCGAGGTTTAAAACCCGCAGGTTTTTTTGTTTCTTCCGATGTAGGATTTGCAGCTGCGGTCTTATCGACTCCTTCAGAAGCTTGCAGTTCAGGAATTGATGCTGTTTCCTGCTCAGCATTAGGAGTAGCATCTGTTGAAGCAGTTTCGGTTACTGGGTCTTTTGCTATCGCAGCTTTCGTTGCTCCCGCTCTAAAACGAGGTTTAAAACCCGCAGGCTTAGTCGTGCCTTCCGTTTCAGTCTTAGTCGGTTCATTTGTATCCACCTCGCTAACGGTGTCTGTCGTTGGTTTTGATGGAATTGCAGGAGCTCTAAAACGAGGCTTAAATCCAGTCGCAGGGATCGCTTCTTTGGTTGTGACCGTTTGTTGTTCCTTTACTTCTACCGATTTCTTGCTCTCTTTTTGATCAACTATTACTTCCTCTAATCGATAACTTTTTCGCAGTCTATTGAACCAGAATTTTTTAGTGTGATCAAAACTCTTTTCACCCATTGCCGCGAAATGTTTTCTGAATTCTTCATAAAGTGAGTTGTCAGCTTTCTTTAAAGCTATTAAATCTATCTTTTTTTTAGTGAAAAATTCTTCAAAAGTCATCCTGAAAATATTTAGTCTAGTACAAATGTATACTATTTTATTAATCTTTAATAGCTTGGATGCTATTTTACGCTTATTTTGAACATAAAAAAAGAGCGACTAGCGCTCTTTTTAATGTTGTTATGCGAAAATATTAAGCCATATTATGATATACAGCCTGAACATCATCATCTTCTTCAATTTTATCGATTAATTTCAATACATCGGCAGCTTCTTCTTCAGAGATATCCGTATGTGATAATGCGATACGTTCTAATTTAGCAGAAGAAACTACAATCCCTTTCTCCTCCAATAGACGTTGCATATTGCCAAAATCTTCAAAAGAAGTCTGTACCACTACGATATCATTACCTTCTTCATCCGATTCGATGTATAATTCTTCAAGACCACCATCGATCAATTCTAATTCCAACTCATCCGTGTCTAAATCTTCCGTTGCCGGGAATCTAAAAAGAGATTTGCGATTGAAGATAAAATCTAGTGAGCCTGTTTTACCCAATGTACCACCAGCTTTGGTGAAGTAACTGCGTATATTGGCCACTGTTCTATTGGTATTATCTGTAGCAGTTTCAATTAAGATCGGCACCCCATGAGGGCCATATCCTTCATATACATATTCTTCATAGCCTTTAGAATCTTTTTCAGAAGCTCTTTTTATTGCCGCTTCTACACGATCTTTAGGCATATTTACAGCTTTCGCATTGTTTATCGCTGTACGTAATCTTGAATTTGTCTCTGGGTGAGGGCCATTGTCCTTCACTGCAATTGCAATTTCTTTACCTAAACGCGTGAATTGAATAGCCATTTTGGCCCAGCGTTTAAATTTACGTTCTTTTCTAAATTCGAAAGCTCTTCCCATGTTATATTTTGTTTGTTTTAAGATTCTCTATCATCTCGGCAGTAAGCTTAGCTAAATCAAAAGCTGGCTTCCAGTTCCAATCTGTTCTTGCTGGAGAATCTTCAATACTAGCAGGCCAAGAATTTGCAATAGCTTGTCTAGGATCATTCTCCGAGTAAGTGATTGTAAAATTAGGAAGAATTTTTTTAATTTCTTCTGCTAGTTCTTTTGGAGTGAAACTTACCCCTGTTAAATTATAGCTTGAGCGAATCGTTAAACTTTCTTTTGGCGCATCCATTAACTGTAAAGTACCACGAATGGCATCGTCCATATACAACATCGGTAAAGCTGTATCTTCCGATAGGAAACATTCATAAGTTCCTTTTTTCAATGCATCATAGAAAATATGAACAGCATAGTCAGTTGTACCACCTCCTGGTTTCCGCTTTCCATGAGATAATACCTGGGTAACGGATACTACGGATATCCAATCCACGATTTTCTTGGTACCATTCTACTAAACGCTCACCAGCTAATTTACTGATACCGTAGATTGTATTTGGATCCATCACACAATATTGATCGGTATTCGTCTTAGGCGAATGTGGACCGAATACTGCGATTGAACTTGGCCAGAAAATCTTGGCAACTTTATATTCGACAGCTAAGTCCAATACGTTCAATAGACCATTCATGTTCAAATCCCAAGCTTTTTGCGGATAAACTTCGCCAGTAGCCGATAACATGGCGGCCAATAGATATACTTGTGTAGGTTTATATTTTATAAATAAGGATTTTATAGCACTTTTTTCAAGCACATTGAGGGGTTCGAAAATTTCTCCATCCTTTAAATTTTGAGGTTCTCTAATATCGGAAGTAACGACATTTTCTGTACCAAATTTCTCTCTTAAAGCTGTAGCCAATTCTGTTCCGATTTGGCCATTTGCACCGATTATAATAATGCTTTCTTTCATCGATGCAAATATAGTATTTTTATTAAGGTAATCAATCTTTTGTGAGCGGTCAAAAAACGAATATTAATGCACCTGTAGTCTGTTTAAAGCCTTTATTATCATGGTGATTGAAATGTGTTTTCATGTAAATCAAAGCCTTTTAATGATACCTTTTAAGATCTTTTTAGTTGATTATTTCTTCAATTTGTGGCCTTTTATTACATATCAATCGATTGCTTTTTTTTTAGTTTTCTTGGTAGGATAAATCGGCACATTTGGTACCCATTTCAGTAATGGAGAAAAAAGAACTTTTGAGCATGGTTATTGGCGACCTTTTTTGCCGAATATTTAAAGCAAAAATTTATTTAATATGTTGCCTAGAATTTATCTGCTATTTTTTTTGCAGCTCATTTGAGGTAGATTAAGTTTTCTATGATGAAATTTTAATGCTGTTTCTAGCATGATCACGTTGTATCTTAACATTTATTACAGTAGATTTTAGCAATCTGCACAAGAGCACTGTTAGCTGCTGGTTGCTAACAATATTTGAAGATATTTTATTAAAGAGGCATTAATGTGTCCATATTAATATTACTTTATGTATTTTTTTGCAATAATCGTCAAATATTAGCCCTAAATTTCGTAAGTTTGAGAAATACGAATATTCTATTTTGAATATTTACAACAGATTACATAACAAATTAAAGAGAAGGTAACAAGATGAAAGTCGCAGTAGTCGGCGCAACAGGCCTTGTAGGTACTGAGATGCTAACAGTGTTAGCAGCGCGCAATTTCCCAGTTTCAGAATTAATTCCAGTAGCTTCAGAGCGTAGTAAGGGTAAGGAAATTGATTTTAAGGGAAAGAAGTATAAGGTGGTTACACTATCTGAAGCTATTGCCTTGAAACCTGATGTTGCCTTGTTCTCTGCTGGAGGTTCTACTTCTTTGGAGTATGCTCCATTATTTGCAGCTGCAGGCATTACGGTTATTGACAATTCATCAGCTTGGCGTATGGATCCTACTAAAAAATTAGTCGTTCCAGAAGTAAATGCAGATGTTTTAACAGCCGAAGATAAAATTATTGCTAATCCCAACTGTTCGACGATACAGATGGTGGTCGCTTTAAAGCCTCTTCATGATAAATATAAAATTAAGCGTGTTGTTGTATCGACATATCAATCTGTAACAGGTACTGGCGTAAAGGCCGTTCAACAGATGATGGATGAGCGTGCTGGAAAAACAGATGGCGAGCGAGCATATGCATATGAAATCGATTTAAATGTCATCCCTCAAATTGATGTTTTCCAAGACAATGGATATACCAAAGAGGAAATGAAAATGATTTTGGAAACAAACAAGATCATGGGTGACGATTCGATTAAAGTAACAGCAACCACAGTGCGTATCCCAGTGATGGGCGGGCATTCCGAAGCGTTGAACATTGAATTTGAAAATGATTTTGATTTGGCAGACGTTCGCGCAGCACTAGCTGCACAATCTGGTGTTATTGTGGTTGACGATCCTGCAAACTTGAAATACCCAATGCCAAAAGATGCACATGGGAAGGATGAAGTATTCGTAGGACGTATCCGTCGTGATGAATCACAAGCTAATACCTTAAACATGTGGGTTGTGGCCGATAATTTACGTAAAGGTGCCGCAACAAATACAATTCAGATCGCTGAAGCATTAAAAGAAAGAGGTTTGATTTAATCTCAATTTATACTATTAGGGAGGAGCTATAGCAGTACATGTTATAGCTCCTTTTCTTTTGGACATAACCTATAGCCATATTCCAATCTAGAAAAGGGACTGCGCTAGTTCTTCGATCTGCTTGTCGTATATGCATTGCATGAAGCAGACTCGTTTCTATTTCAATTTATTTCTTCACTAAAATAAGCGGCCATCCTCCGATGGGAGATAGCATAAACTGTGGGCTTGTCGTGCATACAATCCGAATAGGGGTATAACTTGGTATGAAGCATGCTACATGAGCCTGAAAATTTGGCTGGTCTAAGGTTGATCAATGGTGATAAGGTCGGAGGAGGATATGCGAAGATTGTAAACGATAAAGAGGCGTTTTTCAATGAAATAATAAAGGGGTCGTATCTTATCTGATACGACCCCTTTATTATGTTTAAATATGGATTGTTACCCTATTTTACAGGATTAAATTTCCAAGTATCGTAGAATTTATTTGAACCATTTTGACCAGTAGTAATATAACCTACGTTGTCGATTGCAAATCCAACAGCATCTTGTCTAGCTTGACCTTGGAAAACTTGATTGTCAGCATTCCATACGTCATTTGAAGGGTTGTATTCCCAGATTGTGTTGATAACCGTTTGTTTGTAACCACCTACTACATAAGCTAAGTTGTTCAATACAAAAGAAGACGTATTTGAACGTGTTAAGTTGTAGTTGTACGATTTATCATCACGGTTTAAATCATTCAATTTCGTCCATCCTTTACCATCATATTTAAAGAAATCTTCAGGATATGAACTGTTGTCGATACCACCACCTACATAAGCAATATCATTGATTACAAAAGCGAATCCATATCTTCTATTTGATTCTAATGGGCTATCTACAGCTGACCATGCATTTGCAGCAGGATCATATTTGTAGAAAGATTTTACGTTATTGTCTGTATTATTTCTAGAACCCGTACCTACATAACCGTAACCTCCGATAGAGAAAGCAACAGCACCAAAGCGTGCTTCAGCTGGAAGGTCAGCGATTTTAGTCCAAGTATTATTTTTAGTATCAAACTTATAAAAGTCAGATAAAGCATTAGCTCCATCATAACCTGTACCTACATATCCGTTGTCACCAATAGCAAAAGCAACTGCGTTGTTACGCGCTACACCAGGGAATTCAGCTTTTTGAGACCAAGTTCCTGCAGAAGCACTATATGCCCATGTATCTTTTTTGCGAACATCTACTTGTCCTTCTTTTGAAAGACCTGTTGTTACGTAAGCAATATTGTTAACTAAGAAAGATACTGCTCCACTTCTTGCGTCACCATCGAAAGCAGACGCTCTTGTCCATTCTACTACTTCGTCTTCATCATTATTATCTTTCGATTTACAAGAGTAAGTTGAGAAAGTTACGACGCACGCTAATATGATAAGTAGCCAATTTTTCTTGTTCATAAACTGTTAAAATTTAGTATATAAGATGTTTAATTTTATTTTTGGTTTGTTATTTGCATCCTTTGCTACAATAAGTTTATCTACACTAGAGAATAAACCAGATGTTGGTACGCTCACAAATAGGGAGGTATTATAGTAGCTTTCTTGTTTAATATTATTTAAATATTCAATCAAATTGAATACATACTTTGCATTTGTACCAAAATCATTTGCGCCGATATAAGGAGCTTGTTGTGGCTTTGTATCAAATGGTGTGTTGACCATACTTACCGGATTACCGTATCCATTAGCCACCATTAAGATTAAGCTTGATGGCGAGTTGAAAAACGAGTTCTGGTATTTGCTCTCCGTCTCTATAACGAGTTCAGCCTTATTAATCGCTACAGTTGGATCATTAACTAATTTCAAAAGTGTCGGAAAGGTCAATTTTACAACCGTTCCAGTGCTACCTTCTAAGAAAACATCACCAGCTGTTGTTTCACTCTTTAGCTCAGGATTCTTAACCGTAAGCGCACTAAATGCTGTTCCTTGACGGTCTGATGCGACATTATTAAATTGGTAGGCCTTATCGCCTAAATTGAATTTAGCAACAGCATTTACTTTAAAACCCTGCTCATTGACAAAGTTATAATGAATCTGCATGGTTACGGTATCTTTATAACCGATGATCGCGGTATTATTTTCTCCAGGTATTACTGCAATACCCTTGAAGTACTCAACAAAATTCTGATTTGAAGAAATAGCAGACTTTCCCTCTTTGATCATCGAGAATAAGGTATTGCCTAAATTATCATCTAATCTAATGGCTACCGAATCTAGTTTTTTGACAAAAGGTTGGAATGATAACGTTCCTAAAGCCGTAGGATCGTAAGCAAATTTTTGATCGTTATAGATGGCCGGACCACTTACAAAAACTGGTTTCTCATTGATATCAGAACCCGAGTTGATCTCTTTTAATGTAATCTGATCCGTTACTTGGTGAATCGCTATCGTTTGTGTTTTGGTTGTATCTCCGTAGAAATATTTGTTAGGTTTCAATACAAATGTGATGGAATCGTACTTTGCAGCAGTTGGAATGGATGCTGTTGTGATTTCACCGATGCCCATACGCATATAAGATGATGCCGTGATGGAACCTGTTAGGATATCCGTATTTTTTCCAACAAGAATAACGCCTGTTGCAGATGTCGGTACGTCATCCAATTGATAAGTGGATGCATTCACTTGAAGCGAATCCATCGGAACGATACCCATTGATTCATCTCTTGAATTGTCTAAAGAGAGCGATATATCTTTATTACAAGCTGAAATGCCTAGCAGTAATAACGCTGAGAATAAAAATTGAACGCTATGTCTCTTAAAATTTCTTATCATGCTTAAAAATTGAATAATGCAAATGTAATCAATGCGCATTGTTAATCAGTGTTATATTTTGTTAAATATGGTTAATTACCAAGGCGAATGCAAATTTAGTAATTTAAATTTGTTTTTAATTATGGCAAGCAAGTTTAAATTATTGATTACAATGTCGGTATTAACCGGGATCGGGCTGGTTAGTATCCTGAGTATATGGTTATACGGCAGTTATAATAACCGGTTGGAGCTGTTTCTTTCCTCTGCAGAACGCAGTATGTTCAATATCGTACAGGAGGTATATCAGGCACACAGTAGCGATTTGAAAAGTGATCAGGGCGGTGCTTTGGGCGAACTGCGCAAGAAGTTAAGGGATAAGTATACCGATACTGAAATTGATACCCTTTTTCAGGAGCTTGTTTCTTATCATAAACATCCCGGGGCAAGTCGAATAGCCCGTAAAGCGGTTGCCGTAGGCGGCGCTGACACAAGTAAAGGGGGTGGTAAAGCCAGTGGGGAGATTATGGCTCCTTCTTTATTTTTACAGATTAAGAGTACCCCAGCTATTATTGAAGAAATAAAGAGCAGATTTGATCTTGCGTTGCAGAATAAGGGGGTGGTTTCCAGTTACGATATTACAACCCATATTATCCCGCGCGACAGTTTATTTGCTATTCGTAAAGCCTATCGTGAAAAGAAACTGTCTTGGACACGCCCTATGATGATTGATGCCGCCAACAGTGAGTTTTTGGTCGTGAAGTTTAAAGATGTATGGAAAGATCTACTTTTTGATCTGGGTTGGCAATTGGGTATTGCTATTCTTTTGGTCACTATTTTTATAGGCTCCATAAGCTATCTTTTTAAAACTATCTTTCGTCAAAATAGATTGGCAGAGATGCAAAAAGCATTTGTCAATAACATGACCCATGAGTTAAAGACACCTGTTTCTACTGTGATGGCAGCCATAGAGGCCATCCAATTGTATGGAGGCAAACAGGATTATGCTAAGATGGATCGTTACCTCAGTATTTCAAGGAACGAGCTCGATCACCTATCCGATATGATCGATCGTGTCTTACAAATGGACGTCGACGAGCGTAATGGCCTGCTGTTGGAATGGAGTCAGATCGATTTGATCCAGATTTTAGAAAAGGCTGCAGACACTTTCCAGATCAATGTCAATAAGGAAGTGAAAATAACGGTAGATAGCGATGTTGCAGCGCTCTATTTGCGCGCGGATGGTTCGCATATTAGAAATGTCGTCAATAATCTATTGGAAAATGCCGTGAAATATTCGGGAGAACGAGTAGAAATCTGCATCCATGTACGGGAGCATCGCGACCAGATCGAGTTTAGTATTTCAGACAAAGGAAAGGGGATTGCAATGGCCTATCAACAGGATATATTTGGTCTGTTTTTCCGCGTTCCAGAAGGAAATTTACATCAGGTAAAGGGATTTGGAATAGGGTTGGCCTATGTACGGCAGGTCATCCGTCAGCATGGTGGAGAAATTAAAGTAAAAAGCATACCAAATAAAGGAAGTACCTTTACCATTACACTACCAAAATAATAGGATTATGATGGATATATTATATGTGGAAGATGAAGCGAGTTTGGCACTTATTGTCAGCGATAGTTTAGAAACAAATGGATTCGCGGTGCGACATTGCTCGGATGGACAAACTGCGTTGAAAGCTTTCGAGATGGAAAAGCCAGATATTTTGCTGATTGACGTGATGATGCCTATAATGGATGGTTTTACACTGGCCAAACATATACGAGAACGCGATAGTCAGGTGCCTATCATTTTCCTGACGGCACGCGTACAGACCGAAGATGTTGTCAAAGGATTCCATATCGGAGCCAATGACTATGTCAAAAAACCGTTCCGCATTGAAGAGCTCGTTGTCCGTATAACGTCCTTATTGAAGAGCAGTCCAAAGATGCAACTGGGCCAAAACTTGATGATTGGCGATTATGTATTAGATAGCCTCAAGCAAACGTTAAGTTATAAAGGTGAAATGATCAAGCTATCGTATCGCGAAAGCGAACTTCTGAGAAGTCTTTATGAAAACAGGAATCAAGTTATTCCTCGAGAGGATATCATGAAGACCTATTGGAGTTACGATAAGTATTTTTCAGGCAGGAGTCTCGATGTATTCATCAGTAGAATTCGAAAGTATCTGAATAAGGATTCGCGTATAAAAATCACCAATGTGCGCGGAGTAGGTTATATGCTTACCGTTGATTAAAGATGGATATAGAAATTTACGCAGTGCACTTTAGCAGATAGCAATACCTATTACCGGAATAGAATATACCATAGATATCATCGCATAATTAATCGCAGCACATATTTTGAGCACCTATTGAAATTTGATCGTCATATGATTTAATATTCAGCTCAAGTAAATTGTATATAAAGGACAATTTATCTAAGTTTGTAAGCTGTATAAAGAGTAAAAAAATGAAAGATAGTGTATTGAGTAGAAAAGAAAAAATTATGCGTGAAGCTTTGAATTTATTTTCAGAGCAAGGATATGCAGATACCTCTACCAAGGCTATTGCTCAAAACGCAGGCGTTTCCGAGGCCCTAATCTTTAAACATTTTGGTAATAAGGACTCCTTATTGGTCTATCTGATCAAAGCTGGATATCGTAAGGTATTGACGCATCATAAGGGTATGATGACCTATCGTGATTCTAAGGACTTCTTACGTAAAATGATCAATTTACCGAGTAAACTGGTCGCTGATGAACCCATCTTTTGGAAATTACAGGAACGACTTTCGCATCATCCCTTTTCAAGACAACAACATGAGCAATTCATGAAACCGGTACAGGCAATAATCGTAAGGGCTTTTAAAGAGCTGGGCTATAAGGACCCAGAATTAGAAACCGAATTGCTATTGATAGTGATCGATACCCTTTGGAAAAAAGAGGCAAATGGTGAACTTGACCACGCGATGGAATTAGCCATTTTGTTGGAAGAAAAATATAATTTAATCTGATTTAGATTATATTTTTCGTCACCACTCATGCAAGTTTATGCATGTTTTATTAAATTTGTTGCACAAACTGTTTCTGTTTGTGTAAAAAATACCCGTTATTAGTAATCTATTTTATACAAAAAATTATGATAAAAAAATTCGCGTTAGCTGTTGTCACCCTGGCATCAACGATTTCTTTTTCACAAGCACAAGACAAAAAGGACTTTGTCAAGTATATCAATACGCCACACACTTGGGTAGATTCGGTATTCAATACATTAAAGCCAAAAGAGCGCATAGCCCAATTGTTCTTAGTGCGTGCACATACGAATTTAGGTCAACGTTATATCGATTCTGTAGCACAAGTGGTTCACGATGAGCAATTGGGTGGACTCGTTGTTTTTCAAGGTGGACCAGAGCGCCATGTCGCGATGTTCAATAACTACCAGCAGCTTTCAAAAGTTCCCTTATTGATTACTTTTGATGGCGAGTGGGGCTTAGGGATGCGTTTACCAGATTCGACCTTATCCTATCCGTATCAGATGACTTTAGGTGCCATTCAAAACGATCAGTTGATCCATCAAATGGGGCAAGAAGTTGCAAAGGATTTTCACCGCATCGGTATGCACTTTAATTTTGCTCCGGTAGTAGACATCAATAACAATCCTAAAAATCCGGTCATTGGATTCCGTTCTTTTGGTGATAATAAAGAAAATGTATCTAGAAAAGCCAAAGCCTATATGGATGGTATGATGGATGGCGGTATTATTTCTTCGTTGAAGCATTTTCCAGGACATGGCGATACCGATGTAGACTCGCATCACGACCTACCGCAGTTGACTTTTTCAAAAGAGCGTTTAGAAGATTTGGAAATGTTTCCATTCAAAGCATTGATTAAAGATGGTGCACCAGCTATTATGGTTGCACATATGAATATCCCGAGTTTGGATCCTACGCCCAATATTCCATCTTCCATTTCCAAACCTATTGTAACAGGGATCCTTCGTGATCAATTGGGGTTCCGTGGTTTGATCGTTACCGATGCGATGGACATGAATGGTGTTAAAAAGTTTTTCCCAAATGGTGAAGCAGATGTCATGGCCATCATTGCAGGTCATGATCTGTTGGAGGTTTCTGAAAATAGCAAACGCGCAATAGACCTTGTGTTGAAAGCTATCCAAGAAGGCCGAATCAATCAGGCCGATGTGGATGCACGCGTTAAAAAAGTATTGGCTTCTAAGTTATGGTTGGGTTTGGATCAGTATAAAGCTGTAAATCCTCAAAATTTATATGCGGAATTGAATAGACCATCTGCCAAGCAGTTGATCGATCAATTGTCCGAAGCTTCCGTTACGGTATTAAAATCTACAGCAAAGATCAAGGCATTTAAGCCTTCGGAGAAAACGGCAATTCTTAATATAGGTCTTCAAGCGCCATCCACTTTTCAAAATATAATGGCAACAGCTTTATCCAACGAGACACAGTATTACATCGCTGCTGATGCCACTGAGGCAGAATTGACTCCAATCATCAAGGAAGCGAAAAAGAACAAACAGATCATACTTGCTATCCACGATACACGATCACGCCCTCGACCAGAAGTTGCAGCAAGCGATGCCGTGAAATCATTGGTCAAAAAATTAGCTAAAAAATCCATTGTCACCTTTTTCACCAATCCATACGCTATAGATGGATTTGCTGGTGTTCAGAAAAGCAAGACGATCATTGTCGCTTATCAAAACGATGACTTCATGCAACGCGCAGTTGCCCAAACGATTTTAGGTCAAAACATACCGACGGGTAAATTACCTGTCACGATCAATAAGTATTTCAGATACGGAGACGGTAAATAATCCTTTACCAATTGATTATAAAACAAGAAGGGCTTATCTGTACAGATAAGCCCTTCTTGTTTTATAACCCGATATTCTTTATTTCTTTTCTTGAATGATCAGGTCTGTCATGACCTTAGCACTTTCATCCTGAACGAAGTCAAACTCCATCTTCGGTTGTGGTTTTCCCTCTTCCCATAATGGAAGCCCTCTTTGTTTCAATAAAGCGTTGACACGGTCTCTATTCTTTTTCTGGAAGTCATCACGTTCTTTTTTGAATTTATCCAGTTGAAGCGGTATTTTAGTTTCCTCATCACGTTTTTCAAAAGTAGCAATATCTTCCAATAAGAATTTGTATTCCGTTGAAGTTTTCATGCGTTCTTCATGCTCTTGCTCTAATGTTTTATTGATGGCTGTCAGATCCGCTACTTTGGTATAGTTACT
This sequence comes from Sphingobacterium sp. SG20118, assembly GCF_044740685.1. NCBI lineage: Bacteria > Pseudomonadati > Bacteroidota > Sphingobacteriia > Sphingobacteriales > Sphingobacteriaceae > Sphingobacterium > Sphingobacterium sp. SG20118. The sequence goes on along the minus strand of NZ_CP172826.1, from coordinate 4,627,320 downwards.
CGATTTGATCTGGTCCCAAGGTAAAGCAGAAGGCTCAGAGCTTTCTCCAAATTTCTCTGCCGAGTATTGTGTCGGGAAAGAAACATCAGGACTAACACCTTTATGCTGTGTACTACTTCCATTCACACGGTAGAATTTACCGAGTGTAATGTTGATCTGTCCATATTCAGGAGCACCATTCGGTGTGTCTGGATCTTTTTCGTTTTGCGCTTTTAACAATAATTTGCTGGTAGGGCTGATCACGCGAGCCATATCTACAGCAGATTGTACCGTGCCCTTACCATAAGATTGCGAACCTAAGATCACACCACGACCATAGTCCTGTATAGCACCTGCAAAAATTTCAGAAGCAGAAGCAGAAAAGCGGTTGATCATCACACCTAGTGGACCATCCCATGAAACGCCAGCGTTTTTATCTTCTTCTACATCCACAGCATTGCGGATATCCCTTACCTGTACAACTGGACCTTTGTCAATGAACAGACCTGTTAGGTCGATTGCTTCAGGCAGAGAGCCTCCACCATTAAAGCGTAGATCGATCATGACGGCATCTACTTTTTCTTGTTTCAAGGTATCTAATAATAAGCGCACATCACGTGTCGTGCTTTTATAGTTCGGGTCGCGTTTTCGGTAAGCCTCAAAATCCATGTAGAATTTAGGGATATTGATGACCCCAACGCGATAGTTTTTACCATCCGCACCTTTTACATTTAAGATTTCTTTTTTAGCAGACTCTTCTGCCAATACGATTTTTTCACGCGTCAGCGATACAATTTTTGGATGTGCACTGATCTGTTGACCTGCAGGTAATATTTTCAATCTAACGATCGTTCCAGCGGGGCCTTTTATTTTTGCAACAGCAGCGTCAAGTCTCCAACCGATGATATCTTCAAATTCGCCATCTTTACCTTGCGCAACACCAATGATTTTATCATCAATAGCTAAGCTTTTATCTTTGAAAATAGGACCTCCTGGGATGATTTCCATAATCGTCACCATTTCATTGTCGATCATCAATCGTGCCCCAATACCCTCAAATGTATTGGCCATGCCCTCATTGAATGCTTGAGCGAAAGAAGGGTTGAAGTATGATGTATGCGGATCCACAGCATCTGTCAATGCTGTTATCATCAATTGGAAAGCATCGTTCGCATTTATTTTCTTCCCTTGAGAAATCAAGTTGGTATAACGCTTACGTAGCGTTTCTTTTTGCTTATTTGCTGTACTATCTGTTTTATTGACCGTAGTCATTTCTAAGTTTAATAAATCATATTTCACACGATGTTTCCACTGCGTATCTGCCTCAGTTACACTTTTGAACCAACCTAATTTTTCACGGCTAGGAAGATAAGATTCGTCGATGGTAAAATCTTGCTTAACATCCACTTGTGTTAATGCGTATTGGATACGCTCTAGATAACGTTTAGCGTATACATTGAAAATATGAAATGGAGCCGATAGATCACCTTTACGGAAATCTTGTCCCAAGGTATTGCGATACTGCTGAAACTCATCGATGTCCGATTGCAAGAGGTAGTTTTTCCCTTGATCTAAAGACTTGATTAGGTTATCGAATACAATATTTGAAATGGAATCATTCAGTTGTACTTTTTTATAACTTGTCGATTCTAAGAGACCAGCAACTTCTTTTGCTATGACTTCGTGTTGCGCGCTAGGCTTTAAACCTCCTTCTACTTCGCTTAGATTAACACGTGGTTTGGAACCACAGGAGACAATCGAAATAACAAAAAGGGTGAATATTAGCTTTTTAAACATATTTTCTATAATTTTAATAGTCATTTTTATACAATGAAATAGCACTTGAAATCCAAAGAGCTAAATTTAAAGAATTTCAGTTCATAAATTTCAACAAATCAACAAATTTATTTGATATTTTAACTGATAAATCTATAAAAATTAAATTTGTTGTAATTATAACTCATTTAAATGAAGATAAGTATCTTTAGGAAGAAACCAATTCATCCTGTAATAATAATGTTATGAAAAATTTAATAATGACAATTATATGTTTTTGCGTCACAGAAAGCAGTTTCGGACAACTTAAGACCATTAATTACAAGGATGGCGATCAAGAATTAACGGGTTTGTTGAATTCAGATGCTGGAGCAGGTGCACCTGGGGTCTTGATTTTGCCGGCGTGGATGGGGATTGATGATGAAGCCACTCAAGCAGCTGCGCAATTGAGCAAGTCGGGATATATGACCTTTGTCGCCGATATCTATGGTGAAGGGAATAAACCTACCAATGCATCAGAAGCGGGGAAACAGGCCGGGAAGTATAAAAATGATTTCCAAGCTTATCAACGGCGGATCCGTCTGGCGTTAGAAGAATTGGTCCGTGCCGGAGCAAGTCCTGGTCGTCTAGCCGTTATGGGTTATTGCTTTGGAGGTACTGGCGCTTTAGAAGCCGCTAGAGGCGATCTTGAAGTTCAAGGGGTTATATCAATTCATGGTAATCTAGGCAAGGGGAGTCGTCCAGATGGACCATTAAACACCAAGATATTAGTGTTGCATGGAGCCGCTGATCCACATGTGTCTAACGAAGAGATCGCAAACTTTAGGACTGAAGTTGAAAGTGCACATGCCGATTGGCAAATGATTTATTATGCCGATGCCAAACATGCCTTCACAAATCCAGAGAGCCCAGATTTCCAACCTTTAGCCGCGCAACGCTCTTGGAAGCATTTACTGGTGTTTTTGGAAGAAATATTAAAGTGATATCACCTTGAATAAGGTTGGTAGCAACGTGTTGGATACCGATTGGTTATAGTGTTACACTAATTGGTATCTTTTTTCAATTCCGCTTTTAGGTTCGAAAAATCCTGATAGGTATTTTCCGCTTCTTCATATTCTTTTAAAGTGATATAGACTTCACCAAGCTTATCTAGGACTGCAAGTTCAAGATGTTTGTTTTTTTCATTCCGAGCAAGTATCAACGCTGTTAAAAACTCTTTTTTAGCAATATTTATATTATTGTCCAAAAGTTTGGATGATGCCAGCACATATTCGATTTCGGCCAGGTCTGCCGTATAATTTTTGTTTTTCGCGAGTTGCTGCGCTTGCAAAAGAAACCACTGAGCTTGCGTATATTTGTTCTGTTCATAATATACCTGAGCCAATTGTTGCCAAGCAATTATCTTACCTTCAAAATTCTTTGCTTTATTATACAGCGGTATTGCTTTACGGATGATGTTTGGTTCTGCAACGTTGTAATTTTTCATGCCGCTATTGGCCATCGCAAATTGCATCCAAGCATCTGCTTGCTCGCTGTAGTTTTTGGATTTATTTAATCGTGTCAGGATTTCTTGCGCCGTGTGAGCTGCTTTCTCATACTCCTTCGTATACAGTTGTACCGCAGCTAAGTTGTGTAGGAGCGTAGGTAGATCCTGTTGATCTTTCTCTTTGGCAGCAATCGCAATCGCTTCTTGTAAATAAACTGTTCCCTGATCGGTTAGATGCTGTTCAACGGCGGCTAAACCTGCGGCATTCAGCAGGGAGTAGGTGTAGACATGATCAAACTGATTCTTTGCACGAGCAATGAGCTCTTGCCAAGCACTTGTGTCCGTTGGAATCTTTAAATGTTGTCCAGGGCCGTTGTTTTTGAAATTTTTCAGTTCCTGTAAGAGCATATTGTAACGAAGTTCTGCTATTATTTTTTTTGCAAAATCCTTACGGTCGTTACTGTCATATAGATCGATCAATTGTTCGGTCTTCGACTTCGGAGGGGGGAGAAAATATACTTTCGGACCTATTCCTGTAAAATTACTGTTGTATTGTGTTATGGAACCTGTATAATCCTTGTTTAATTCTTGCGAAAAGGCCGTTAGTCCTAATATAAGTAAGAGCGTTGTGCTAAGAAAGGAAATTTCCCAAAACTTCATTTTAATCATGTATAATACCTACTGTTGGTGAGGGTTTTGCAAATATCAGTAAAATATGTGTAAAATACTGTTAAAGTCTCTAGACTTTCATATCAGGTATAGATTGTAACTTTTTGATGGCAACTCAGCATTTGTATTTCATCCTGTTTTAGGCTTTCATTTTTGTTCTTTACTTTCACGGATTGAACAGGATGTTACATGATGGAGATGTTTCAACATCCGATACGCTTGAAATATGGTAAACAAGTCAATCTATTCGCCTAAGGCTGCGTGAAGCCTTAGTAAAATAAATAATGAACAAATAATTAGTATCATGAAAAAAACAGCATTATTTGCACTATTCCTTGCATTGTCTGGTGCAACTCTAGCGCAAAAAAAAGATAAGAGACCCAATATCATATTGATTATGGCTGATGATTTGGGTTATGGAGATCTGGGTGCGTATGGTCAAAAAATCATCGAGACCAAGCACCTTGATGCTTTGGCAAAGGAAGGTATCCGATTTGATAATTTTTATGCAGGTACTTCCGTTTGTGCACCTTCGCGGTCGGCCTTGATGACCGGGCAGCATACTGGACATACGCCAATTCGAGGCAATAAAGAAATAGAGCCGGAAGGGCAGCAGCCATTGGCAGACTCGGTACAGACGATGGGGATGCTGCTACAGCAAGCAGGTTATGCAACTGGAGCATTCGGAAAATGGGGTTTAGGTATGGTCGACACCTATGGTTCACCAAATCAAAAGGGATTTGAGGAATTCTATGGATACAACTGTCAGCGCCAATCGCACCGTTATTATCCGACCCATTTGTGGCACAATAAAGAGCGCATTCATTTAGAAGGTAACGGTTTACTAGCGAAGGGGCAGTATGCTCCGGCACTGATCCAAGAGAAAACATTGGCATTTATTGAAGATAATAAAGACCAACCATTTTTCCTGTATGTACCTACTGTACTTCCACATGCCGAGTTATCGGGACCAGATGATGAGTTCTTTGAACAGTATACCAACAAGTTTGAAGAGAAAGCACACAAAGGCAACGACTATGGCCCAAACGCAACCATTCCAGGGTATGCTTCTGTCGCTAAACCGCGAGCTACATATGCAAGTATGGTGAGTCGTATGGATGCACAAGTAGGACAGATCGTAGCGAAATTGAAAGAATTGGATTTATTGGAAAATACATTGATCATCTTTACCAGTGACAATGGTGCGCATCGTGAAGGTGGCGCAGATCCTGATTTTTTTAATAGTAGTGGTGGTCTTCGCGGATACAAGCGTGATCTGTATGAGGGCGGTGTAAAAACTCCGTTTATCGTATTTTGGAAAGGCAAGATAGCACCTGGTACTACATCTGATTATCTAGGAGCATTTTGGGATGTGATGCCAACGCTTGCTGAAATTGCTCAGGCAGATAAACCTCGGAATACAGACGGTCTATCTTTCGTCCCTACTTTATTGGGTAATGTCAAAAAGCAAAAGAAACACGATCACCTCTATTGGGAATTCCATGAGGACGGTGGCCGCCAAGCGGTGAGAAAAGGAGATTGGAAGTTGATTTTACAGAAAGTAAAAAGTGGCAATCCTATCCCTGAACTTTTTAATCTAAAGCAAGATCCTAAGGAAGAACGCAATCTCGCTGCAAGCAACCCCAAGAAAGTGGAAGAAACTGCGTAAGCTTATTGCACAATCACATGTGGAGAATGCAGACTTTCCTTTATTGAAGACTGAAAAATAACCTCATTAAACAACAAAGAGCCTGCGAGGCTCTTTGTTGTTTAAATGTTATTGTGTCACTCGTCACTCTGTTACTGATCACTTCGTTACTGATTATCTCGTCACTCCGTTACTGATCACTTCGTTACTGATTACCTCGTCACTCCGTTACTGATCACTTCGTTACTGATTACCTCGTCACTCCGTTACTGATCACTTCGTTACTGATTACTTCGTCACTCCGTTACTGATCACTTCGTTACTGATTATCTCGTCACTCCGTTACTGATTACTTCGTTACTGATTATCTCGTTACTCCGTTACTGATCACTTCGTTACTACTTAATCATTAACAGCGGCAAACTATGATAGGTTTCACTTTTATAGAATCGCAATAGAAAATCCAAAGTGTTGCGATCTAATGGATAGAAAAACTGCTCATTGATTTCCTTTTCGTACAGGGCATAATAATGTTCGACCAATCCCACCGAGAAAAACTTTTGTACAAGCAATTGCAATAGATTTTGAGCATAGTTGATGGGCTCATTTTCATTTTTCACAAAAAACGGATTTTGCTCAAGCGGGAACAGTTCAGCGATACCACCGAAAAATTCCAATCCAAATTTCGGATTATAGAAAGCAGTCACCGACTTATCTTTCGATGCATCTGAGCTATCTTGCTTGTCTACTATAGCTAAGCCTTTTTGTTCCCGATAAGTATTTGTCAGTTCATGTATATAGTCATTCATGTCCACTTCCGACATAAAGGCTAATAGGTCATTGTGTTTTTTAGAAAATAGCGCTTTCACTTCTGCAATCTGCTGCTCCGTTTTTTCGATCTGCGTTCTTTTTCCCCTGAGTGCTTCCACCAAGTAAGTTTGTGTTGTTTCAGGATCAGTTGTGAGGTCAATTTGATCAGCCTCGATAGCAGACATCATTCCCGATAAGTTCCAAGCATCCTTCCACGGAACGATCTCCATATAGAAAAGTTGACCAGCAGCAGGTTCTTTAAAATTCTGTATAGAATTTAAGTTGACCAAGAACAATTCCCCTGTTGATAGGTGTTTCAACTGCAACTGATCATGGGTTACTTTTTCATATTCGAAAAAGCTATCGATGCGGTTTCCAATTGCGCGTGTATTTTCATATTGCGGATGTGCGGTTCCTAACATAGCAGAAACAAACTCACAAGATTTGAGAGCCAATAAATGCAGACGGAAGAAAATAAAGTGATTGTCGCGAACGCGAAAAGTCATCTGGTTCAGATAAGCGGGATCATGCTGATAACGACCGAGGTCGGCAATGTCCATATGCTGCATCAAGCTATTGTAGTAATACCCCCCCGTGATGTAATTGGTCGCAATAACTTTTTCACTAAAATTGCGTACCTGGAGGTAGTTTGCATCTGCCGGCAAAGTATATTCTTGCTGTAAAAGAGTGTTTTCAGGAGCCACTTCATAATGCTCTTCTAAAACCGCATAGGCCAGATCCGTTACTAATGCAATCAGGCGACCATCCTTATCTAAAAATAGATGCGGATTACGTTCACTAAAGAACAACCAGGTAAGCACCAGTACATCCTGCGGATTGATATCCTCGGAGTAATAATCTGTTAATTCCTGATCGTCAAAATAAGGTAGCATTTTACTGTAGAGCGCTTGGTGCTCTAGGCGGAATGCCTCAAAAAGTTTCGTTCCAGATACCACATCTTCCAGGTAGCAGGTCAAATAGATACTCAGTGTTTTAATAATCTCGGGTCTGATCAATGCATCCGTTTCTTCTTCGTCAAACCACAATGTACTGAGTGCATTGTTGATTTCATTCGCTACTTGTAAATAATAACTGTCGGCATCAGACCTTCCTTGATAGGGATGTTGTCCTAACCAATCCTGTATATAAATGCGGTTTTTTTTCATTCAAATAAATATTTAAGAGTGTAAGTTCTCAGCTGTATACATGAACTTGTTTCACTCGGTTTGTTATAATCATGTGTTTGCGCTTCAAGTAGTAACCATGAGCATTTTTTCCCTCTGCTTGTTTACGCAATAACGCCTATCCAAAAATAGCCAAATTTTTGAATTACATAAATTGAATGTGAATAAATGCACAATTGGTAATATCTTCTTACTTTTGAATTATGGCTACACGAATACCACTAGCAGAGCGCATGCGTCCCAAGAAATTGGAAGATTATGTTGGGCAACAGCATATTGTAGGTCACGATGCTGTCTTGTATCATGCTATTCAACAGAAAAATATTCCTTCCATGTTGCTATGGGGCCCTCCCGGAGTTGGGAAGACCAGTTTGGCGCTTTTAATGGCCAAGGAGCTCGGTAGACCATTCTTTTCTTTAAGTGCAATCCAAGCGGGTGTCAAAGACATCCGGGAGGTGATTGAAAAAGCGGAGAAGTTGATGCATATCAATCAGGAGCAACCGATGATGAATTTTAAGCAAGAACAACCGATCTTGTTTATCGATGAGATCCATCGTTTTTCCAAATCGCAACAAGACTCCCTATTAGGAGCGGTCGAGCGGGGGTTGGTAACACTGATCGGTGCAACGACCGAAAACCCTTCTTTTGAAGTCATTTCAGCACTTTTATCGCGCTGTCAAGTGTATGTGTTGGAGCACCTCAGTAACGAAGATCTGATTGGGCTTGTCGAAAGATCGTTACATGAAGATGAATTTCTGAAAGAGCAAAGCATCGAAATTGAGGAGTATGAAGCTATTTTGCGGCTATCAGGAGGTGATGCTCGTAAATTGCTGAATGTGTTGGAATTGGTGAGCAATGCTGCGGTACTGCATCACGAGCCCATCACCAATGCCTTTGTCTTGAAGCAGGTGCAACAAAATATGGCCATTTACGATAAAACAGGCGAGCAACATTACGATATCATATCTGCTTTTATCAAATCCATACGAGGTTCAGACCCCAATGCTGCCATTTATTGGTTGGCACGTATGATCGAAGGAGGGGAAGATCCATCCTTTATCGCTAGGCGCTTGTTGATCTCTGCGTCGGAGGATATCGGCAATGCCAATCCCAATGCACTTTTGTTGGCCAATAATTGTTTTCAAGCAGTCAATGTCATCGGTTGGCCCGAGTCGAGAATTATTTTAGCACAGACGGTGACCTACCTAGCGAGTTCACCCAAGAGCAATGCTTCTTATGAAGCGATCAATAAAGCGATAGGTGTGGTGAAACAAACAGGCGATCTATCTGTCCCTCTGCATTTACGCAATGCACCAACGAAATTGATGAAGCAGCTCAACTATGGCGCAGAATATAAGTATTCCCATGCTTACCCAGGTAATTTTGTGATACAAGAATTTTTACCGGATGCACTGAGTGGAACGACTTTTTACGACCCGGGTAAAAATCCGCAAGAAGATAAATTGAGACAAAGCTTACGCGATAAGTGGAAGGAAAAATACAGGTATTAATGTCTGTTATTTGTTAATCAGGGCTGTCAGCGGTATTTCACCTCTGATTTTTTGATAGGCGGCTCTATGAGATGGGCTGCGCGCGTATTTTTCTGTCGATGTTTTAAAAACTACCAGGATATTGTTACCTTTGTTGGGATAGGAGCAAAGCATGAAGTCAGATTTAACATTTACAGCGATAGATTTTGAAACAGCAACAGGGCATCAGAATAGTGCCTGTGCCGTGGGTATCGTTACCGTTGAATCGGGTATTATCACCAATGAATTTTATTCTTTGATTCAACCACCACGGAATGAATATATGTGGCAGACCACGCGTGTCCATGGTATCAAGGCTCGGGATACCGCTCATTCTCCAACGTTCAAAGAACTTTTTCCTACCATTCAATCGCTATTGGCCAATAAATTGATGATTGCACACAACGAGCTGTTTGATCGTAATGTCTTGCGAAAAACCATGCTTCATTATGGTTTGGCATACGATGAGTTGCAATTGGCGGAGATGTGGGAATGTACCTATAAGATTTATCGCAACAAAGGTTTTAAGCCTGCGCGCCTCAATGCTTGTTGTGAAGTATTGGGTATTGATCTCAATCACCACGAGGCACTTTCCGACGCCAGGGCATGTGCCGAATTATACCTACGCCATCCTTTCGTAGAGACGCTGATAGAAGGATAATTTCAGCCTTCCTTTTCATTTCTTCAAATCTAATTTTTTGATTAGTACCTTCCATGAAGACTCTTGTCAAAGACTAGTTTTACTTTCCTTTTAATATTCTTATAGGAGATATTTATAGCGCATTATAGCCCAACTTCCATGGTCGTATTGGACATCATCCTATTGTGTTAATCTAAATAAAGATTAAAAACTCTTTTTATCTTTTTAGGACATGTGTCCTTTGTTTTTCGAGATTTCCATCTGTTTAAGTAAATATTAAGTTTCATTTATGGAAAATATGAGACATAATCAATTTTCTCATCAGTATTTATTGTTATCTTTACTTATTGTGTTTCAATATATTATGAAATGTCCCCCCCTTTGTCCCCCCCCTATAATCGCATCGTGCTAGGCTAATAATTATCTTTACTCTAATTCTTTTAAAGGACATGATATCTTTTGAAAGAAAACGCATTTATCAGCTATTATTTCAATTTATTATGTTTTATATCTATCTTTTACTCGGTATTGTATTCGTTTTTTCTATCCTTTATTACAGGAAGAGAGTGAGATTATCACATCAATTTAAAGAGCGTGCGACATTACGTGCGCAGTATCGTTTCCAACATATGGAAAATGTTGAGCATGAAAGCGGGAGATCAAAAAATGGTGCTTTGATTCTTACTGCAGAAAGGCTTAATTTTGATACGCGTAATATCGTTATCAAAGAAGTAACGCTTGATCACTCTTGTTACCATATCAGTTTAGATCAGTTGATTATGATTTCATTTCCTGCTGATTCAGTAACAGCTTATGAAGCATCTGTTCGTTTTAGAGTTCGAGGATTATTGAGCAAGGCAGGGATTTTGAGTGAGCGCCAAGCTCTTATTTCCGGATATATCACTTCCGATCTATCTGGTCGTATTCCATTCCGTCTTCGCGTTCCTGTCGAAAAGTTCGAGGCTGAAGATGCACCTGTCGATGCCCAAGTATCGGCTTCTAAAGGTGACTTAGGGCGGCAGCCCAATTTTGGATAAATATTTTATTACCTAGTGGATATAGGAGTACGTTGGTGAGCGTACTCCATTTTTTAGTGTCATGAATAGTCATGGCACTTTAAATTATTTTATCCCACCTTTATTATTTTACCCTGAACCTTTCGACTGCGCCATTCGTTAGTGACAGCTATCTTTGCTGAAGATAAAAAATACTGACTACAAGTATAATTTATTCATTATTTCTGTTATAAAATAAAAGTTGATCGCTGGTAAAGGTTCGATTAAGTGTAGCAACCCGGGTTATCCAATAATTTAAATGTGAACGAAAAAAATGTTATATATGCGATGCAAATATGATTGGATATATAACATTTTTATCTAAGTTTGTTATTAGCATACTGAAATCATGATGAATACATTTCACACAACCGAAATCAACTCGCGAAGCAATTTCTTGAACTCCGCCGAGGTAGGAGACATTTGTGTCAATCGAGCTTGCAAGCTTATGAAGTAACTATTCGAATCACGATAGCAGGAATGACCATTAAAGAACAGATTATTCGAATGAAACCATCATGAACTTAAAACATATTAAAAATTGATAGGGTACGCAGTTCATGATCGCTTCATGACCATTAAAGAACAAACCGAGTACAACGAGTTCATTTATGCAAATGAGAAACTGATACTCATAAATAATTATTTCAATGAAACCATCATGAACTTAAAACATATTAAAAATTGATAAGGTACGCAGTTCATGATCGCTTCATTACCATTAAAGAACAGATTATTTCAATGAAAAATATAAAATTATTTCCGCAACAGCTTATTGCTAAGGGAGTTGTTTTTTTTCTTATGGCACTTTTTTTTGTAAGCTGTAAGAAAAGTAACCCAGAACCAGAACCCGAACCTCCTCCAGTGGAGCGTGATGCCAATGCGATGATACGGGATAGTGTCTATTACTACTACAAACTTTATTCCTTATGGGCTGACGATTATATACCGGCTTATGAAAATCCATATGAATTTACAGATCAATATCGATCGGCACAATCGGTTCTCACTGCATTGAAAGGCATGACACCGGCTTATCCCAACTATAGAGATTATGGTGGGGTTTACGATCGTTTTTCTTTTATGGAAGGCCTTTCGGGCTATGATATTGGTGCGCAAGCCAAAGTAAAGATGGATCGTGCAGACGGTTACGGCCTGTATTTTGATATGGGTACGGTCGATTCGAAAACAGCCCAACCCATTATCTATTTCGTTGAAGGAGGTTCGCCTGCAGATAATGCAGGTTTAAAGCGATCTGATATCGTGCTGTCGATTAATGGTGAATCTGATTATGCTGTCGAAATTGATTGTGAAGGTAATGATGGTTGCAAGGCTGTCGATCCTTCGGCTCTCGGTAAGATTAGAAGTCGTTTAAACTCAGCATTGGACGGAAGTACTTTAACGATAGAAGTGCAGCACGAAGATAAAACCATCAGTAGCGAGGAGTTGACTTACAGAACTTACACAATCGATCCGATCTACAAAGATTCGGTCTATCATTATACAGGCAAGAATATCGGTTATCTAGCCCTATCTTCATTTGAAGAGATCGAAAATAACAATTTCAATCAGGTTAAGGTAGATGGTGTCTTTCAAAAGTTTGAAGAACAGCATATCGAAGATCTAGTGGTTGATCTCCGGTATAATACCGGTGGATATGTCGATGCTGCGGTATACATCGCCAATAAGATAGGAGGAACCAAGACCGATAAAAAATTGATGGTCACCTACAAGGCCAATGCCTATATGGAACGTGTTCAAAAAGGCCCGAATGGGATGTTTAAGGATACCTACTTTAGTCGTGGTAGTAGTCTCAACCTACGTAAGGTGTATTTCTTGGTCAGCGAGACTACGGCCTCAGCTGCCGAGATGTTGATTAATGTGTTGAAGCCCTATTTCGATGTTCAGGTGATTGCTACAGGAACGAGGACCTATGGTAAACCGGTTGGATTTTTCGAACAGATCATCGAAAATAAGATTTCCTTTTGGCCAGCCTCTTTCCAATTGAAAAATGCAGATGGATTCTCTGAATATTGGGACGGATTAGCGGCTGATAAGAGTAATGTAACAGATTACATATTTTTAGATTCGGGCAATACCGCAGAGACGATGCTAGAAACCGCATTGGAAGATGCGGTACCAGGAAGCTCGGCAAGAGCTTCGGCCAGACGTTCTGCGAGACCAGACAATGGACGTGTATTGCAAGGCAACAGTATCAACCAATTGCCGGAAAAAGGACTTTTGAAAAGCAGGTAAATAAAAAGCCTCCCTTAGGGAGGCTTTTTTAATGCTTATTCTGCGTTGTTAAAAATTTGGTTATAGCAGAGTTGCGCAGCAGCCTCATCGGGCAAGCATTGCAATAGGCCTACAGGAACCTGCGATACAACTTTTTCCAATGTACTGTTCATAGTCGCAAACAGGTCTTTATTCCAACGGATGGAGGTACAGCTCGGTAAGACTGCAATAAAGCTACTCACCCCCGATTGCCATCTGAATACATTGGATGGCGCTTGTTGCAACCGCACAAAAGCCTTTAGATTGATTTTTTCATTTTTATAACAATGCGTCTTGCCGCTCCAAGGAGTTCCGTATATATGGATACCATTATCGTTAATTCTTATAGCAGGGTTATCATCATTGAGCAAAGAAGTATTCGGTATATGTTTTAACCAAAGACGGCTATGGGTGCTCTTTCCAGTGCCACTTTTACCTAGGAAAGCAATGCCCTGACCGTTGCAATTGATGACCGAAGCGTGGATCATTATGGTATCGTGCAGCAAAGCCGCTTGGCCAAAAACCATCATTAACATCCACCAGATCACCGAACTGCATTCCCCCTCTGTACTCGAAGGGATGTAGATGGTGGATTGACTGAAGTTTCGTTCACTACGCATGTACCACTGCTCGTTTCCTTGATCATTGACAATCGTTGTCAAGAATGAATCTTCCCGCTCGTAAAAACAGAAGCGATCCCCCCAAGCAATGGATTCATCACTTCTCAGGATACCCATATCCGCGGTAGCAGGTGCTTTATCTGTGCTTAGCAGTATACTTAGTGCAGGACTTTCATTCGTATTGTCTATTTGAAAAACACGGAAAGAAGGCAATAGATTTTCGAGATTCAGGGTGTCAGGATAGTTGATCTTAACAATTAGATCAGCTATTTTATAATAATTTTGAGATATTTCAATTGGGTTTTCTAAAGTCATAGCGCGTTATCATTAGTCCAGATAGATGTGGTGTTTACATTTCTCGACCAAGTGGAGGTCATGTGTTACAAAAAGGCATAATTTATCATGCCCATATTCTAAAAGTCTTTGGATCAGCAAATCTGCAGTCTTTCTATCCAAGGCAGAGGTCACTTCATCAAAAAGCCAGATATCCCCATCATGCATCAAAGCTCTGGCGATAGCGATCCGTTGTGCTTGTCCTTCGGATAGGCCCATTCCCGATTCCCCCACTACGGTATCTACACCATCGGGCAGCTCCAATACAAACTCAGCACATGCGATCCACAGCGCTTTTTCTATGGCGATATGTCCACCATCTTTGACATGTAAGAGTAGGTTTTCACGAATGGTACCACTCAGTAGTGAATTCCCTTGCGGAATATAGGCAAAATTGATGCGATGAGCAGCAGTAAGTGCTTGGATACCATCGCGGTCCGTTAATAGGATTTCTCCTTTTTCCGGTTTGATCAGGGAAAGTAATAAGCGTATCAGGGTAGTCTTTCCTTTACCACTAGGCCCTACGATAGCCGTCGGTTCCCCTGCTTTTAGATTCAAATTGAATTGATCCAACACCCACTTATCTTCGTATCTGAACGACAGGTTTTGGATTTGCAGTGCAGATGTCTTGTTGAGACGTTTTTGTTCAACAAGGGGTTCTATTTCACCATCCTTGAGCTCTAGTAAACGATCTGCAGATACTCTAAATCGAACAAATCCAGGGATAAAGGTAATGAGTGCCAAAATAGGTGATTGGATGCGCGCCACCAATTGGAGAAATGCGGTCATCGTACCAAAAGATATTTGTCCACTGTGCAGCCTATAGATCCCCCAGATAAACGTCAATAAATATCCAGCGTTTAGGCTTAACTTCATAACGCTCTGCGTGTACGTAGAAAAGTTGAGCTGCTTCATTTTCAAAGCGAACAGTTCTTGTTGGCTGTCGGTGAGTTTTTTTCTTCTTTTCGGAAAGATACCCATCGCTCTGATCAGTAGACGGAATCGTAAGTTTTCCTGCAGTACATTCGAAAAATTACTTTCCTCGCCTTTCACTTCCTGACTCAGCTTACGCATTTTTTGGAAATAGATTTTCGAGAATAGGAAGAGCGGTGATATCGCCAATATCATGAGCGCGAGCATCGGATCCATATACCATAGAAATCCTAAAGAAGCAAGCAATTGTATGGTCGTCAAGATAAAGGAGAGTAAAGATTTGGCTATCAAATTGGCCACTTCTTCACAGTCGGTCTGAATACGGATTTGAATATCCCCGGTATGCCAGTTTTTGATGAGTTTCCATACCGAAAGCATTTGGGCATCGAGCATATTGCGTTGCAGTTCCAACGTGAGCATCATTTTGATGCGTTCGTTGAGCCATCCGGTATAAGCTCGTATGGCCAATCCCAATAGCACACTGCCCACAATACCTACGAGAATCCAAGTCAGCGAAATGTCCGCTGTAGTGGCGGTGGCTATGTCTACGGCTTTTTTTGATAGGAATACAAATAGCAATGATAGTGCAATGGCGAAGAGCTCCAATATGAAATAGAAGAGGAGCCTAGCTCGGTATCCCTTGCTGATGGACCATGCCCAACGGATATGGTGTCTCAGGTTATTATTACTCATTGCTATATGATGGTATTTTTGAAATTATTTTTCCAGCAATCCCTGTTTTTCGAAATCTTTGATCAACGTTTCGGCATCAGCAAGTGCTTGTTGCTCGGTTACTTCATATTGTTGGCAAAGCAATTCAACTATAGCCGTATTTGTGAAATCAACACCCTGCAATTGTTCCCAAAGCCATGCTGCCGAATCGTTCAAGGTGTATACGGTAGAAAGGTCAACCATTTCTTGTCCGGGATCCACGATCATATGGTCCGTACCAATCGTTCTTAATACTAAATCTGATCTTAATTTCATTCTATTAGGGCTAAAAAATTATTAAAAACAAAGTTAATAATTATTCTCAGTATAGAAAATCAGTCTAAAAACGTCTTTTCAAGACCGTAATTATTCTTCTTATGATGCGCATATAGTACCAGATCATTCCACGGAAACGGTATAAGGGCTTGTCTATAGCCATTGTTTCATCACCTGAGGTCGGGTAGTGTCGCGTTGCGAAAGCGAGGATATCCTTTTCAGCAATATATTCGTGCAGCACCAAGTTCCCATCACCCGCGAGCAGATATTTATCGCCCTTTTTTCCGACGTAACGATGAAAGACAAAGTTACCCTCATGTTTTGCTAGGATATTGGCCCCTTTAGGCAGTGGTTCTCCCTGGTAAGCGACGAGCAGTATGCGATCGCCCGATTTAATAAAGGGAAGCATACTGTTCCCCTTCACGCGAATACATACTTCTTTACCTTCTTCCAATAGTCGTTGTACTTCTTCAAAATACAAGGCATTGCTGATGGTCATCGATTCCGTTTTCTTCATCCTTGTTCGCGCTTATGTCAACCTGATCAGGTATTGGATCAGTTCTTGGAGTTGAGTGTCTTTCAAAAGGACATTTTTGTTATCATCCAACAGGTATAAGGTAGGCGAGGCCTTGAGGTCATAGAGACGTTCATGTTGTATCGTGGACTCCCTGTCAAAGCCATTGATCCAATTGTCAGCTAGGTGCGACTGATATCCTTTCCATTTTGGACGGTCTCCCCAAGGTTCGATTGCCAAGACCTGTACTTGCTTTTGCTCAAAAAGTTGCACCAGTTGCGGGGTGTCTTTTAAGAGGTCTAGGGTTTCTTTGCAATGCGCACATTCGGTATCGTAAAATAGCAGTAAGGTATATTTGCCTTTTACGTCAGACAATTTCTGTACCTGACCATCAGAGCGTTCAAAATCAAACTCTTCCGCCTTCTTACCCAGTTTATTGCGTTGTACCAACTTGTATATGGGGCGGTAGGCTTCTTTTTCCAGATCAGATAGTCTATCCGTCTGTATGAGGTAACGTAATACCGATTCATAGCGCACATCGTTGCGCATAGGTGAGTTCCCATCATAAAGGTAATGCTCATACAGTTTGATGAAATGATCGAAACCTACTTTACCCGCTTTGGTGCCGTCCAACATGTTGGCTATTGCATGATCAGCTACCGTATCCGAAACCGTATTTAGAGCAGCGATAAAGTCAGCAAGTTTCTGTTCACCCATATTAGGGTCTTTTATTTTCACCGTATCTGCCATATCGAACTTATCCCAGTAAGTCAATACGGCACTATCTGCTGCGGTATAGTGCTCCTTCTTTATGTCGTTATCAGCATTTTGTTTTTCAGATTTCGAATGCTGGTTGCAAGAGGCGGAGAGCAAAGTTATTGCGCCAAGGAAGAACCAAATTTTAAAAGTTGTACATTTCATTATAATCAGCTTAAGCAAAAACAAACTTAGATAAATTGTATTTTATATACAATACAATTGCAGAGAATAAAGCAGACCTCAAATTTATGAATGGCTGGCGTATATTTTAATTGGGAAAATTTCCATCAGAAGCTCATTTTGTAATGTTAAAGGGGTTAATTATCTTCATTTTATATGGTTTTATCTTCGCAGAATGTTGGTGATTCCGTTGAAACAGTCTGTCTTGTCGATCTTTTTAAAGGCATATTTAGTGTCCTTTTCAAGATTGGCACGCTTCTCGTCAAGGTTATGTTAGTAAAAGGTTATTTTTTCTCGAAGGCCTTATCTCCGCTTTTGTTTTATAAATAATCTTTATCTTTGAGATATTGAATAACGGTACTTTATTAATGTTATTATAAGTTTAAATATGATTACAATACCCGGAAAAGAAATGCGTGTTGGCATCACCTTTAGTGCTTTTGATCTACTGCATGCAGGACATATCAAGATGTTAGAAGATGCCAGACGTCAGTGCGATTACTTGATCTGTGGGCTTCAAACTGACCCAACTTTGGATCGTCCAGAGAAAAACAAGCCGACACAAACAGTGGTGGAGCGTTACATTCAGCTCAAGGGTTGTAAATATGTCGATCAGATTGTGCCTTATGCTACAGAACAGGATCTAGAAGATGTTTTACGCTCCTTTAAGGTTGACATTCGAATCGTTGGCGATGAGTACCGCGAGCGCGATTTTACGGGACGCCAGTATTGTGAAGATTCAGGAATTGCCCTCTATTTCAATAGTCGCGATCATCGATTCTCAAGTTCGGGCCTGCGCCGCATTGTAGCGGAGCATGAAGTTGAAAAAGGTTAGATAATTAGATAGTTAGGTAGTTAGATAGAACATAACTCGTTACGAGTTCACTAGCGTTACTACGTCACTAAAAAAGAATAGAACAAGATTACATGAAAATAGGTATTACATTTGGTGTATTTGATTTATTGCACGCAGGACATATCATGATGCTGGAGGAAGCACGCCGTAACTGTGATCATTTAATTGTAGGACTCAATACCGATCCGTCAGAGGTTTCGCCAGATAAGGCTAAACCAACGCAGACCGTTGTTGAACGTTATGTGCAGTTGGAAGGATGTCGCTATGTCGATGAGATTATACCCTATGAAACGGAACAAGATTTGACCGATATCATCAAAGCGCTACCCATTCAAGTACGTATCATCGGCGAAGAATACCGTGATATGGAGTTTACAGGAAAAAAATATTGTATCGAAGAAGGAATTGAGATTTATTATAATAAGCGTAGCCATCGTTTTTCAAGTGAAGGATTACGCAAAGTAGTTGCCGCTAAGGAAGCAGAAAAAATTGGTTAATTACTGCGTTACTAGTCACTACGTTACTAATTACTGCGTTACTAGTCACTACGTTACTAATTACTGGTTACTACGTTACGAATAACTAAAGTTAATTAAGAGAATAATACTGATATACAATGAGTGATATTATACATGTAATTCTGTCGGGAGGTGTCGGGAGCCGTTTGTGGCCGCTATCGCGAAAAAGTTATCCAAAACAGTACCTTGCCTTATTTAAAGAAGGTTCATTGTTCGAAATGACCGTCAAGCGGAACCAGGGCTTTTGCAACCAGGTGATCGTTGTTGGGAATAAGGATAATAATCAATTGAGCCGCGAGGTGATGGAAAGTAGTGGTGTGGATTATATCGATATCGTTGAATCTACTCCTCGTAATACAGCTGCAGCTATCGCTTTCGCAGCCTTTGCTGCAAATCCGGACGACATTTTGGTCGTAACACCCTCAGATCATGTTATCGTGGGTGAAGAAGCTTATAACCAAGCAATCGAAGAGGCAATCGTAAAAGCAAATCAAGGCTATATCGTTACCTTCGGTATCCAAGCGACAAAGCCCGAGACCGGTTATGGCTATATTGAGTTTGAGGGCGACCAAGTGGTATCCTTTCGTGAGAAACCCAATAAAGAAACGGCAGAGGATTTTATAGAAAGAGGCAATTTCTTATGGAATTCGGGTATGTTCTGTTTTCGTGCCGATACACTTCTGCAGGAGTTGCAGCAGTTTGAGCCCCGCGTATATGCAACTGCATTAGCTGCTTGGCAACATAAAAGAGATGGAATCCTGGACGAGGCCCTATCCAAAGAAATTCCATCTATTAGTATCGATTATGCGGTGATGGAACGTTCCAAGAAAATACGTGTGGTCGCTACCGATTTTACTTGGTCTGATTTGGGTTCCTTTGAGTCCATGTACGATTACCTTAAAGAAACGGGGCATCCTACGGATGAAAATGGCAATATGGTTATCGGTACCGATATCTTTAGTGCATTTGTTGGTTTAAAAAATACCATACTCGTTTATACCAATGATGCTTTTTTGGTGCTCCAAAAGGAAAGTTCCCAAGACGTCAAGAAGATTTACAATACCTTAGAAAGACATCAGTCCAAACTGATCGATTAAAAAAAGACCTTCAAATTTGAAGGTCTTTTTTTGTTGCTGCAACAACCTGATTGCTCTTAATTTTTATTTCATCATAATTTAATTTCAAAGGTTAGGAAACATGATATGCGATACTTATATTTGATGTGCGGCGCTATGTTTCCTTGTAGTCAATAGTTTATGTTTAAACATTGTTTTAATTAACCTTTTTGCGAGGTTTAAGTTTAAGATGATTATCGCATGAGCAGGTTTGAAAAGTACTATGTGTTCGTTCATGACGTTATTAGAAGAGTCACACGGTTACTAGCAGTGTTACTTTGTTACTACGTCACTCGGTTACTGACTTTGTTACTACGTTACTGACTTTGTTATTATTTATATGTTTAATTTAATCCCTAACCTACAACAACAATGATAGTTTTAGTATTGATTATTTTTCTATTTATTGGCTGTTATTATTTTTGGTCGGCAAGACAGAGAAATCAACGATTTGCAAATCATGGACAAATGTCCATCAGCTACCTGTTTCAAGAACGCCCCGGGCAGTATAGTGGCGACCGCAGTATCAAGAGCGGCGTGCTGGTTATCCACAGTCGCAGTCATGATGAAAAGCTGAAGCATGCAACCATCAAGCATGTCCATCTACAGCATCCTGACTTACGTATCCATCTTGAGCAGTCTTTAGCCCTTCCTTTTCAACATGATGAGCTGAGTAAGCCTGAGGTTTCGGTACGTTATAAAGTAATCAAAAATGATATTGATACCGTCGACCTTACCGGAGTAAATACCACCATTACGGGTAAATTGCATTTTGTAAGTGGAGCATCTAAAACCTTTAAGGTCACTGTTCCGATTTCCGGCCTGTATCAAGAACAAGGGCAGAACTAAACCTTTGGGTGTGCCACACGAGATGAAAATAGGGATAGTACCGTATTAAACCCGTATTCGTTTATTGAAAGTTCATAAAATTCTGTTACTTTTGATGCTATTCCCTTACTTTCAGTTTGGGGTGGTTTAAGCTGTTAAGAAATATTTGCTCATATTATGAATAAAACGATCATTATTACCGGCGGAGCGGGTTTTATAGGTTCGCATGTAGTACGGAATTTTGTTACTAAATATCCAGAATACCATATCATCAATCTAGATGCACTGACCTATGCTGGTAATCTCGAAAATCTTCGCGATATCGAGGATAAGCCTAACTACACATTTGTTAAGGCAGATATTACCGATGCTGCTGCTATGGTGGGTGTTTTTGAACAGTATCAGCCTGATGGTGTTATCCACCTAGCTGCAGAGTCTCATGTCGATCGATCGATCACAGACCCAAGCGCTTTTGTGATGACCAATGTCATTGGTACAGTCAATTTATTGAATGCTGCTCGTGGCATCTGGAAGGATCAATTTGAAGACAAGCGCTTTCATCATGTATCCACCGATGAAGTGTATGGTGCATTGGGTGATACCGGACTTTTTACCGAAGAAACGTCTTATGATCCACATTCTCCTTATTCTGCATCCAAAGCCAGTTCCGATCATTTTGTGCGTGCTTATCATGATACGTATGGTCTGCCTATCGTGTTGACCAATTGTTCCAATAATTATGGTCCCAATCATTTTCCAGAAAAATTGATTCCATTATGCATCCATAATATATTAACCAATCAACCCCTTCCGATTTACGGCGATGGTAAATACACACGCGATTGGCTCTATGTAGTCGATCATGCAGTGGCTATCGACTTGGTCTTCCACGAAGGGAAGAATGGTGGTTTCTTATAATGTCGGCGGTTTCAATGAATGGCAGAATATCGATTTGGTCAAAGAACTCTGTAGACAGGTGGACGAGAAATTAGGTCGTCCAGCGGGTACAGCAGGAACCTTGATTACTTTTGTCAAGGATCGTCCAGGACACGACCTGCGTTATGCTATTGATGCTAACAAAATCAATAAAGAATTGGGTTGGTACCCGTCGGTTACTTTTGAAGAGGGGCTGTCGAAGACTATCGATTGGTTTTTGGATAATCAAGAGTGGTTGGATAACGTAACTTCAGGCGATTATCAGAAGTATTATGAGGGACAGTATAAGGAAGTAAAGAAGTAACCGAGTTACAAAGTAACGAAGTGACCGAATGAAGAATGTTACTGCGTCACTACTAATGTTACTGCGTCACTATTGTTACTGCGTTACTATTAATGTTACTACGTTACTAACAATGTTACTACGTCACTATTGTTACTGCGTCACTACTAATGTTACTACGTCACTATTGTTACTGCGTTACTCAATAAAAAAACAATGAAAAGTATAGAAACAAAACTAAAAAGTTGCTTTATATTAGAGCCAACCGTATATGAAGACGAGAGGGGTTATTTCTTCGAAGCTTATAACGAAGAGAAATTTGCACAAATTTTAGGAAGCAAACCTCATTTCGTACAAGATAACCAATCGCAATCGCAATATGGTGTGGTACGTGGCTTGCATATGCAGGCTGGTGAACATGCGCAGGCAAAATTGGTGCGTGTGATGGAAGGTAAAGTAATCGATGTCGCAGTCGATGTACGCCCCGGCTCGGAGACTTATGGTCAATCGGTGGCTGTGGAACTTTCTGCCGAAAACAAGAGACAACTGTATGTTCCACGTGGATTCTTACATGGCTTTTCTGTTTTATCAGAGGCGGCGGTATTCTTTTACAAATGTGACAATCAATATCATCAAGCATCAGAAGATGGCGTATACCCTTTGGATAGTGACTTTGACATTGACTGGGGTATTCCAGAGGCGGATATGATCCTGTCGCAGAAAGATCAAACAGCACAGACATTTGCATCATTTAAAGAGAAACATGGCATCGGTTAATCAGAAGCAACGCATATTGGTGACAGGGTCTACTGGCCAGTTAGGTAGCGAGTTGAAAATAATCTTGGAACAGGACCTAAGTAAAGAATGTTTCTTTCTGGACCGTAAACAGCTTCCATTGGATCAAATAATGCTAATTCAAGATATCTTGGCCATGTATCAACCCGATGTGATTGTTCATGCCGGAGCGTACACAGCTGTGGATTTAGCCGAGTCAGAGCCAGTAATTGCCGATCAGGTAAACCACCTTGCTACCGACGAGATTGCCCAGTATTGTCGCTTACATGATGTGCAATTGATTGCGATTTCAACGGACTATGTATTTGATGGAAATTCCAGTACACCTTTAACGGAAGATGCTGCTGTAAGCCCAATTAATGTATATGGTGAGACTAAGTTAAAAGGAGAACAGGCGATACAGAAATGGTGTCCCGAGGCTATTATTATCCGTACCTCATGGGTATACGCTACTCATGGAAAAAATTTCGTCAAAACTATGTTACGTTTGATGTCCGAGCGGGATTCCATCTCGGTTATTAACGATCAGATCGGTTCGCCTACGGCTGCACATGATTTAGCCAAAGCTATTGTGACGATTATCAATTCAGATAAATGGGAGGGCGGCCTGTATCATTATAGCAATGAAGGAGAAATCAGCTGGTATGATTTTGCCGTTGCTATCCGCGAACTGAAACAGCTGCATTGTGATATTAAAGCCATACCAACAACGTCATATCCTACTCCAGCAAAAAGACCCCGTTATTCTTTGTTAGATAAAACGAAAATCAAAACCGTTTATGGTGTAGAGGTACCTTTTTGGAAAGATAGCTTAGCTGCTTGTTTGGTTAGTTTGTAAGGAAAGTTAGACGGTTAAGAAGTTAGATCGTTAGAAAAATTCTAACCTTCTCACCATATAACCTCCTAACCGTGTAGTTAGTTAAGTCGTTAGAAAGTGAAATAACCTACTAAGCATGTAGCTAGTTAGACGGTTAAGTCGTTAGACAGTAAAATAACCTACTAACATTAGAAAGTTCGAAAATTAGATAGTTAAGAAGTTAGATCGTTAAGAGATTAGATCGTTAGAAAAATTCTAACCTTCTAACCATCATCTAACCTTCTTACCTTATAAAAAAAAAATTATGAAAGGAATTATTTTAGCAGGAGGTTCTGGTACGCGTTTGCATCCGATGACCCTTGCTGTGAGTAAGCAATTGATGCCTGTATATGATAAGCCGATGATTTATTATCCATTATCGACTTTGATGTTAGCGGGTATTCACGAGATTTTGATTATTTCTACACCGCAAGATCTACCACAGTTTCCAGAGACTTTTAGGCGACGGTTCACAACTGGGCTGTCGGTTTGAGTATATAGAACAACCAAGTCCTGACGGGTTGGCGCAAGCCTTTATATTGGGAGAAGAATTTATCGGTGATGATAAAGTAGCGCTGATCTTAGGCGATAATATTTTTTACGGATCGGGTATGTCCCATTTGTTACAATCCTGTGTTGATGTTGCAGGAGGGATGGTCTTTGCTTATCAAGTCAATGATCCAGAACGTTATGGCGTGGTCGAATTTGATGCAAATAAGGTTGCTGTATCGATTGAGGAAAAACCCCTTTCACCAAAATCAAACTTTGCTATCCCAGGTTTATATTTTTACGATAATGACGTTGTAGAGATTGCAAAGCAAATCAAACCATCACCTAGAGGCGAATTGGAAATAACCGATGTCAACAAAGTATATTTAGAACGTGGTAAACTGAAGGTTTCTGTCTTTGACCGAGGTACAGCCTGGTTGGATACGGGTACTATTCAGTCACTTATGCAAGCGGCACAATTTGTGCAGGTCATTGAGGAAAGACAAGGGATGAAAATCGGCGCTATCGAGGAAGTGGCCTATCGCATGGGGTATATCGATAAGGAGCAGTTATTAAAGATTGCCGATCCATTGCGTAAATCGGGCTATGGAGAATATCTACGCCTTTTAATTAAATAAATTTCCCTACTTTTGTGAAAATTCGAAATATAGAATGAAAAGATTGTTATTATGGATTTTTGTGATTGGATTGATGAGTTCGGTACAAGCACAGATAAACCCCGCCAATATAAAAGTTGATGATTTAAGCGACGCCCAGATTGAGCAGTATATCAAACAAGCTGAAATGATGGGTTATGGTGAAAGTCAATTGGATGGTTTTGCGCGGGCGCAAGGCGTATCTGCAGTGGAAGCTCAAAAGTTAAAAGATCGTTTGCAAAAAATCAAGCGAACGAAACAACAGCCAAAACAACTGCAAGATAATCGAATTTCTCGTTCCACTACTGGTCGTCAAGTCAATGGAAGTTCTGAATCAGATTCTTTAAAAAATAATAACAATCAAGATTCATTGCATATTGACGAGAAAAAATTAAAGATTTTTGGGTCAGACCTGTTCAAGAACAATGCCATTACATTCGAGCCCAATTTGCGGATGGCCACCCCTAGCTCTTATATTATAGGACCAGACGATGAGATTCTATTGGATATCTCCGGAGATAACGAAGCTTCTTATAAATTACCGGTCAGTGCAGATGGAACGATAAAAGTAGAGTATGCGGGAGCTATCAACGTTTCTGGATTATCCATTGCTGCAGCCAAGAGTAAAATCCAACAACGATTAAGCAGTACCTACCCTGCAATACGTTCAGGTCAGACCCATATCGATGTCAATATTGGAAATATTCGCACAATTCGGATTACTTTGACAGGAGCAGCGACCAAGCCAGGTACTTATAGTTTACCTTCATTAGCTACCGTATTCAATGCTTTATATGCTGCGGGTGGACCAAGTGAAACCGGTACCTATCGCCAAATTCAAGTTATTCGTAACAATCAAGTGGTTACGACTATTGATTTATATGATTTCTTAGCCAATGGCATACAAAGTGGTAATGTCCGTTTACAAGATCAAGATATCATCCATATCCCAGTATATGGCAACCGTGTGCAGTTCGAGGGCGAAGTGAAACGTCCTGCTATATTTGAAACCGTATCTGGAGAATCATTGTTGGACTTAGTGAAGTATGCCGGTGGTTTCAATGAGGATGCATATACCGCGAAGGTAAAAGTATTGCAGAAGACAGACAAAGAGCGTAGTGTCAAAGATTTATATGCCGATCAGTTTGCCGACTACAGTCCCCAAGCTGGCGATCAGTATATTGTAGAACCCATTTTGGAGCGCTTTGCCAATCGTGTGAGTATTTTAGGGGCAGTTTTCCGTCCCGGTTTATACGGAATGGAACCGGGCATGACGCTGCAGCAATTGTTAGAACAAGCAGATGGCGTACGTGAAGATGCTTTTTTAGAAAGAGGTATCATCAATAGATTGAGAGCGGATAATACCGCAGAATTGATCAATTTCAACGTTCGTGAGATTTTAGCAGGTACAGCAGCTGATATTCCTTTAAAAAGAGAAGACAAGATCGAAATTGCCTCAATCTTCGATTTACGCGATGAGTACAAGTTTACTGTACAAGGCGAAGTCCGTTTACCAGGAGACTTTCCTTTTGCCAGTAATGCCACTTTGGGTGATCTAATTCAGAAAGCTGGTGGACTGAATGAGGCTGCTAAAAACGCACGAATTGAAATCGCTAGACGCTTAAATAATCGTGATGTTGCAGATCCGAGTTCGTCCCAAACAATTTTGGTCGATATCAAAGATGGTCTAGTTTCCGATTCAAATATCGAGTTGCAACCTTATGATGTTATTTCCGTATTAGGTGACGCAGGGTTTCCGCACACAGAGACAAGTTAAAATAGAGGGCGAGATTTTATTTCCAGGTATTTATACGATTTCTAGAGAGGACGAACGAATATCGGATATCATTAAACGTGCCGGAGGTTTAACATCTTATGCTTATACGGAGGGTGCATCTTTAAAACGCACAGGCCTTTCCAAACTGAAGGCTGAAGAGAAAAAAGAAAAAGAACGTCTTCAGAAAGAGATGGCCGAACTTTCAGGTAATGTATTGCAAGAAGAACCAAGTGAATTTGATAATGAAGGTGGATTAACATCAAGTAATCCAAATGCGAAAAATAAAGCCTTAGCAAAGGTATCCCAACAACAAGGTGTTTCTGCGCCTGATATTGAACCAAGTGACTTAGTTGGTATTGAATTAAATAAAATTCTGGCTAATCCTTATCAAC
Source organism: Sphingobacterium sp. SG20118 (assembly GCF_044740685.1). Taxonomy (NCBI): domain Bacteria; kingdom Pseudomonadati; phylum Bacteroidota; class Sphingobacteriia; order Sphingobacteriales; family Sphingobacteriaceae; genus Sphingobacterium; species Sphingobacterium sp. SG20118. The sequence goes on along the minus strand of NZ_CP172826.1, from coordinate 4,600,443 downwards.
GCGGAGATTTATTGGTACTAGATGGTGATATCATTACCGTACCTAAAGAGTTAGAGACAGTAAAAGTAATGGGAGAAGTCTTAAATCCGAATAATGTGGTTTATGTAAAGGGTAAAAGCTTAAAATACTACGTAAATCAAGCAGGTGGTTTTACTGATAATGCTTTAAAAAAGCGTGTGTTTGTTCAGTATGCCAATGGTTCTGTAAAAGGAAAAGATGGTGGTTATCCCGAAGTTAAACCAGGAGCAGAGATTGTTGTTCCAAAGCGTGCTCCTAGAGAAAAAATCAGCTCACAGGCTTGGATTGGTATTGGTACAGGTGTAGCTTCTACTTTAGCAATTATTATCAGTTTATTCAAAAATTAATTGCGTCTTATGAAGATTAATGATAATAAAGTTGATGAAGGAATCACGTTGAAAGAAATTATATTAAATATTCAAGATTGGTTTAAATATCTTTTTTCGAAATGGTATATTAGTGTTTCTGCCGCGCTAATCGGCGGGTTATTTGGTTTTTTCTATTCTAAATTTTCAGAGCCAACTTATACTGCTACGACAACATTCGTTTTAGAAGCTGGCGAAAAATCAGGTGGATTAGGTCAATATGCTGGAGTGGCCGCAATGGTTGGTATTGATTTGGGGGGAAGTAGCAGTGGAATTTTTCAGGGAGATAACCTTCTTGAACTCTATAAATCTAGAAAGATGATCGAAGCTACCCTATTGATTCCTTCCAATAGTGATAGTTCGAGATTGCTAATTGATTGCTATTTAGACGCGAATAAGGTCAAAGAGAACTGGAAGAAACAATCACCTAAATTATTAGAAATTGACTTTAAAAATGAAAATCTAGTTTCTCTGAAGAGGAGCCGAGATAGTATTTTGCAAAGGGTAGTTATAGATATTAACAAGAATAACTTACGTGTAGTTAAACCAAATACAAAACTATCTATAGTTAAGGTTGATGTTCAATCAACTGATGAAGTTTTTTCAAAAGAATTTAATGAGGCTCTTGTAGCTCAGGTAAATGATTTTTATGTTACAACTAAAACTAAGAAATCTTTAGATAATATTGAAATTTTACAACAAAAAACAGATTCTGTTCGAGCAGTTATGAATGGCGATATTGTGACTGCTGCCGTTATTATGGATGAAACTCCTAACCTCAATCCTACAAGGCAGGCAAAACGCTTAGTTTCCTACTCAACGATCACAATTTTCTGCCGAGACAAATAAGGCTATTTTAGGACAGCTTGTGCAACATTTAGAAATGTCTAAGATGGCATTATTAAAAGAAGCTCCGCTGATACAAACTGTGGATGTTCCCGTTTATCCGCTTGAAAAAAGTAAGGTTAGTAAGATGAAGGGAGTTGTAATAGGTATGTTTTTGTTTGGAGTGGTATCAATTATTGTTTTGATTATACGCAGGCTGTATAAAAGTGTTTTAGAGAATTAAAGTTGATTATGGAAGTCATAGAACTTATAGGAAGAAGTAAAGAATTATTTCAGAAAGATATAGCTGATTTTGAAGCGGAGCTTGACCAAATCGTTTCAAATTCACGCTTTTTGGTAATAGGAGGTGCTGGTTCTATTGGGCAAGCTACTGTGAAGGAGATATTTAAGCGTAATCCTCAAAAGTTACATGTTGTAGATATCAGTGAAAACAATATGGTTGAGCTGGTCAGGGATATCCGTAGTTCATTTGGTTATATTGATGGTGATTTTCAAACCTTTGCTTTAGATATAGGTTCTATTGAATATGATGCATTTTGGGAGACTGATGGGGAATATGATTATGTGCTAAATCTTTCAGCATTAAAGCATGTGCGAAGTGAGAAAGACCCTTATACCTTGATGCGTATGATCGATGTCAATATTTTCAATACTGATAAGACATTAAAACAAGCTATTGCCAAAAATATTAAAAAATATTTTTGTGTATCTACAGACAAAGCTGCAAACCCAGTCAATATGATGGGTGCCTCTAAGCGTATAATGGAGATGTTTTTAATGCGTAGAAGCCAGGAAATAACTATTTCTACTGCGCGTTTCGCTAATGTGGCATTTTCGGACGGATCGCTACTGCACGGTTTCAATAAACGTATTGAAAAAAAGCAACCTATCGTGGCTCCTAATGATATAAAAAGGTACTTTGTGATACCAAAAGAATCAGGAGAGCTTTGTTTAATGTCTTGCATCTTTGGCGAAAATCGGGATATCTTCTTTCCAAAACTTAGTGAAAATTTACATTTGATCACTTTTGCAGAAATAGCAGTAAAATATTTGAATAATATCGGTTATGAACCTTATCTGTGCACGGATGAAGACGAAGCGAGAACTTTAATTGATACTTTACCTCAACAGGGAAAATGGCCTTGCTTGTTTACAGAAAGTGATACGACTGGTGAAAAAGATTTTGAAGAATTTTTTACGGAGAATGAATGTCTAGATATGGATCGTTTCGAAAATATTGGAGTTATAAAAAGTGAGCTACATGTAGAACGAAATAAATTACAACTTTTTGAGGATACAATCTTAGAAATGAAAGGAAATCGTAAATGGGAAAAACATGAAATTGTAGATTTGTTTTTTAAAATGATTCCTGATTTTGGACATAAAGAAACTGGTAAATATTTAGACGCCAAAATGTAGATATGGATTATATCAACGATTTTATCTCATTTGTAAGAGAACAATATAATACGGATAAATTTATTCCTTTACATGAACCTCGGTTCAGAGGAAATGAGAAGGCCTATCTTTTAGATACGATTGATTCTACATTTGTGTCTTCTGTCGGCGCATATGTCGATGAGTTCGAACGTATGATGGAACAATTTACTGGTGTCTCAAAAGCAGTGGCAGTGGTTAATGGTACAGCCTCTTTGCAAGTTTCATTACGTTTAGCAGGTGTGTCTGAAGGGGATGAGGTAATCACCCAAGCACTTACTTTCATTGCGACAGCAAATGCAATAGTATATAATAATGCTGCACCCATATTTTTAGATGTTGATTTGGATACAATGGGACTTTCACCTCAAGCTGTCCGAAATTTTTTGGAAGAATTTGGTGAATTAAGAGAGGATGGTTGTTACAACAGGTTCAGTGGAAAAAGAATTGCTGCCTGTATGCCCATGCATACGTTTGGATTCCCTGTACATTTGGATGAATTAATAGCTGTTTGTAATAAATGGCAAATTCCAGTTGTAGAAGATGCCGCTGAATCATTGGGTAGTTATTACAAAGGTAAACATACAGGCACTATCGGATTAGTGGGGGGGGTTTCATTTAACGGAAATAAAACCATTACCAGTGGTGGTGGTGGTGTGATTATATCCAATAATTTGGATTTAGGAGTTCAAGCGAAATATTTGACCACAACAGCAAAAAGACCCCATCCATATGAATTTTTTCATGATGAAATGGGTTATAATTTCAGAATGCCAAATTTAAATGCGGCAGTTGCTTGCGCACAAATGGAAATGCTGGATACTTTTTTGGCAGATAAAAGAATGCTGGCAGAACAATATTCGCGATTTTTTAAAGGGTTAGGTGTCAATTTTAGAACTGAAACTACCGATACAAAAGCCAACTACTGGTTGATGTGTGTTGAATTAAATGATACAAATGAACGCGACAAATTTCTAAAAATTTCTAATGAGAACGGGATAATGACCCGCCCAATTTGGACTTTAATGACACGTTTACCCATGTATCAACATTGTCAGAAAGATCAGCAAAAAAATGCGGAGTTCTTGGAACAACGTATTATAAATATACCGAGCAGTGTGCGATAAAAATAAAATAGCAATTATTGGATATTAAAGTTGTTTTTCACATCAACTCTACTGTTAAAGGGATAAAGCTTTATTGAAATGTAGTAATTGTTGTGCCAAATAATGAAATATGTGCGGGAAATCCTGCGAAGAAGTTGAAATAAAATGAGTAAAGTTATTATAATAGCGGAAGCTGGGGTCAATCATAACGGAGATTTGCAGAAAGCATTTCAATTAATTGATGCAGCAGTAAATGCTGATGTTGATTATATCAAATTTCAAACATTTAAAGCTGAAAAGCTTGTTTCCAAATCTGCACGAAAAGCGGATTACCAAATTCAAAACACAGGAGATGGCAATGACTCACAATTCGAAATGCTAAAGAAATTAGAACTGTCACATGACGATCATGAGCAGTTGATTGCCTATTGTAAAAAAAAGAGCATCAATTTCTTTTCAACAGCATTTGATCTCGACTCTTTACATTATCTGAAGGACATTGGTTTGGAGCTAGTTAAAATTCCTTCTGGAGAAATCACAAATTTGCCATATCTAAGAAAAGCTGCAAAATTGTTTCCACGCGTTATACTGTCTACCGGCATGTGTACCATGGAAGATATAGATGCAGCTGTCGCTGTATTCTTAAAGGAGGGTACTCCGATTGAAAACATTACAATTTTACATTGTAATACCGAGTACCCAACACCTATGCAAGACGTTAATTTGAAGGCTATGAAGAGTATCCAAGACAAATTTGGAACTCAAGTAGGCTATTCGGACCATACATTAGGAATCGAAGTGCCAATTGCAGCGGTTACATTGGGTGCTAAAGTCATTGAAAAGCACTTTACTTTAGATAAAAATATGCCGGGGCCCGATCATGCAGCTTCTTTGGAACCAACTGAGCTAAACGCTATGGTAAAAGCTATTCGCAATATTGAGCAGGCTATGGCAGGTAGCGGTGTTAAAAAACCGAGTAATTCCGAAATTAAAAATATTGCTATTGCCCGTAAGAGCATTGTGGCAACTTATGCTATTAGTAGGGGTGATGTTTTTTCAGAAGAAAATATTACAGTCAAGAGACCAGGAAGTGGTCTATCACCTATGCTGTGGGATCAGATTATTGGTCAAGTTGCTTCTAGAGACTTCAATGCTGATGATTTAATTGAATTGTAATGAAGAAAATTTGTGTCGTAACTGCCACCAGAGCTGAATACGGGTTATTAAAACCTTTAATGGATTTAATCCAGGGTGCTGAAGACCTCGAGCTTCAAATTATTGCAACAGGAGCGCATTTGTCTCCTGAATTTGGATTAACTTATAAGCAGATTGAGGCCGATGGATTTATTATAAATGAAAAAGTAGAGATTCTGCTTTCATCAGATACACCTTCGAGTATTGTTAAAACAATGGGTTTAGCGATGAATGGGATGGCTGATGTTCTTCCAAGGCTTAAACCTGATATGTTCGTGATATTAGGGGATCGCTATGAAATGTTAGCGATAGCATCAGCTGCGACAATCTTTAAAGTGCCTATAGTACATTTACACGGTGGCGAGATAACAGAGGGCGCGTATGATGATGCTATAAGACATGCCATAACCAAATTAAGTCACCTACATTTTACTTCGACAGAAGAATACAGAAATCGAGTAATTCAAATGGGAGAAGAACCTGATCGGGTTTTTAATGTTGGCGCAATTGGATTAGATAATGTTGCAAATTTAAAACTTTTGAACAAAGAGGAATTAGAGAAGGATTTGGGTATTAAATTTTTAAAGTATAATTACCAAGTTACTTTTCATCCTGAAACATTAAGTAATTTAAGTTCGGAAAAACAATTTCAGATTTTGTTGGATGCAATTGAACAGCAAGAAGATAGCTTTTTTGTTTTTACAAAAGCCAATGCGGATACAGATGGAAGGATTATCAATCAAATGATTGATCATTACGTCACTAAAAATCCAACTAAAGCTAAGGTGTTTTTATCATTAGGAACTTTACGATTTTTATCTGTTGTAAAAGAAAGTACTGCTATTGTGGGCAACAGCTCTAGTGGTATATTAGAAGCCCCTTCTTTGCATACTGCAACTATTAATATTGGCGATAGACAAAAAGGTCGTGCTCAATCAAGATCTATAGTTAATGTTGCCTGTGATATTAATGATATAATCGGTGGATTTAAAGCGATTAAAGAAAGCAGTTTTAAAGATAAATTGAAAAATTTGGATAACCCTTATGACCAAGGAGGTGCTACAAATAAAATTGTCGAAGTCATTAAGGATTTTAAGCAATTGTCTTCACTAAAAAGATATTATAATTTGATATGAATATTGTAGATAAACATATCCTTCATAAGGACAAAACAGTTAGAGATGCATTAGTCCGATTGGATTTGATAGCACCTGCTTCAATTGTATTTGTTGTTAACGAAGACAATATGCTATTAGGTTCATTAACCGACGGCGATCTTCGTAGAGGGTTTATTAAAGGATTAGGATTTGAGCATAATTTGCTGGATTTTGTGCAATCTAATCCTATTTATATTCGAGAGAATGAGTTTGATCTAAATAAACTGGATAATTTTAGGAAAAATAATTTAAAAATTATTCCGATTGTCAATCAGGATTTGTGCATCATAGATATATTAGATTTTAGTTTAAGGAGTACATTAATACCTGCTGATGCCGTATTAATGGCTGGGGGTGAGGGTAAACGATTACGTCCGCTAACGAATGACACTCCCAAACCTCTATTGCGAGTAGGCGATAAACCTATTATTGAATATAATATAGATCGATTGAAGGAAGTTGGTATCCGCAATATGAATCTTAGTATTAATTATTTGGGTGATCAATTAGTAGATTACTTTGGAGATGGCAGTATTAAAGATATTAATATTAAATATGTAAGGGAAACAAAGCCCTTAGGTACTATTGGTTCTATTTTGTTAGTTGAAGATTTTCAACATGATGATATCATTGTGATGAATTCGGATTTATTAACAAATATTGATTTTAATGATTTTTTTAAAACCTATAAAGAGAGGAATGCAGATATGATTGTTGCAGCAACATCCTATCATGTCGATGTTCCTTATGCTGTTTTAGAAGTTAATGAAACCAACTCAGTTAAATCATTAAAGGAAAAACCACGTTATACCTATTATTCAAATGCCGGTATCTACATATTAAAGAAGAGTCTATTAAATATGATACCAGCCGATCAATTTTTTGATATAACAGATTTAATGGATCGCGTTATTGAGATGAACTTAAGTTTAGTCACTTACCCGATAAATGGATATTGGTTAGATATCGGAAAGCATGAAGATTTTAAAAAAGCTCAGGAAGATATTAAGCATATTAAATTATAATATATGAAAGGTTTAATAACAATCTGCGCCCGAGGTGGATCTAAAGGTATTCCTGGGAAAAATATAAAATTAATTAACGGAAAGCCTCTAATAGCTTATTCTATTGAGGTTGCGCTGTCCCTAGCAAAAGAGCGAAATATTGATATTTACTTATCTACAGATTCAGCAGAAATCAGGGAAGTCGTACGTTTATTAGGGCATTCATCTATCAATATATCCTATGTTCGGCCAGATTTTCTTGCAAATGATACTAGTGGTAAATTAGATGCTATCATAGATGTTAAAAATCACGCAGAAATAGAGCATAGTATTAACTACGATTTTGTGATTGATTTAGATGTAACCTCTCCTCTTCGTACAGTAGAAGATTTAAATATCGCGATTGATTCATTATTTAGTAAAGAAGAAGCTGTAAATTTGTTCTCTGTAAGTTCTGCTAATAGAAATCCATATTTTAATATGGTTGAAGAGCAGTCAAGCGGATTTTATGGATTATGTAAAATCGGTCAGTTTCTCACAAGACAGTCCGCGCCGAAAGTGTACGATATGAATGCATCTTTTTATATTTTCAAGCGTATTTTTTTTGCTCAGGAGCATCGAACCGTGATTACAGATCGTAGTATGGTGTATGAAGTTCCTCACCTATGCTTTGATTTAGATCATTCCATTGACTTTGAATTCATGTCCTTTTTATTGGAACAAAAAAAATTAGATTTTAAATTTAACTATTGATTGGATGAAAGTACTCATAGTTGGTTTAGGTTTCTATCGCTAGGAAGCATATTGATGCGATTAGAAAGTTGGTAGATGATATCGAAATTTATGCATTAAGAAGTGAAGATGCTTGTGTATCCACCTATGCTGGAGTAAACAATGTATTCTCAACTGATGATATTGATTTTGATCTATTAGACTTCATAATCATTTCAAATCCAACAAGTCTGCATTTTGATACTATAAATACACTGGTGAAATATAATAAGCCATTATTTATTGAAAAACCTCTTTTTTCTGCATTAACACCTCATACAGATCAATTAGTTGACGACACTATAAAATCCAGAATTATTACATATATCTCATGCAATTTAAGATTTTTAGATTCTCTCAGACAGATCAAGGTTCTTATTGCAGATAAAAGAATAAATGAGGTCAATGTTTATTGTGGATCATATCTCCCAAATTGGAGACCAAATGTCGATTTTCGCGAGATTTATAGTGCAAATAAAGAAATGGGCGGTGGAGTACATATTGATTTAATTCATGAGCTGGATTACCTGTATTGGTTATTAGGGAAACCATTAGTAAATCGTTCATTATTTAAAAATAATTCATCATTAAATATTAGTGCGTTTGATTACGCAAATTATACATGGGAATATCCGTCTTTTACAGCTTCAATTATTTTAAATTATTACCGAAAAGATAGTAAAAGAACACTTGAAATTGTCACTTCAGATGGAACCTACTTAGTTGATTTATTAAAAAATATAATTTATTTTGACGGGGTGGCTATCTTTAAATCTGATCAGCGCATTATGGATACTTATGATGATCAGATGGATTACTTTATTCATCATATCATGAAAGAAGACAAAAATTTCAATTCGATTGGGGAGGCAAATAATATTTTAAAACTATGTATTCAGGATTAAGAGATAAAGTAATTCTTGTCACAGGAGCTGGAGGATTAATAGGACGAGAGTCATTAAGGCATCTTGTATCGCATGGAGCTAAGGTTGTAGCACTTGATGTTAATGATTTTGACTCAGAAGCAGATTTATTCTTAAAATTAAATATTACAGAGAAAACGGATATTGATATTCTCATAAATACCGTTCTTGATAAGTATAATTGTATTGATGGGTTAGTTAATCTAGCATATCCTAGGACAAAGGATTGGGGTAAACCTTTTGAACAAATTGACTATTCTTCTTGGCAGAAGAATATGGATATGCAATTGAACTCCGTCTTTTATATTTGTCAAAAGGTGTTGGAAATCATGAGGGAACAGCGTAGCGGTTCCGTTGTAAATATTGCTTCTATTTATGGAGTTGTCGGCAATGACTTCACCTTATACGAAGAATATGGAGGTACCTCTCCAGCGGCATATTCAGCAATTAAAGGTGGGATAATTAATTTCTCTAGGTATTTGGCATCTTATTATGGACGTCATAATGTTAGAGTAAATTGTGTTTCGCCGGGTGGCATCTTAGATGAAAAAAATCAACACCCCTCCTTTATTAAAAAATATAGTGATAAATCACCCTTAGGCAGATTGGGCAATCCGGCAGAGATTGCTCCGGCGATCAGTTTTCTTCTGTCTGATGATGCATCATTTATAACAGGACATAATTTAATGGTAGATGGTGGTTGGACTGCTATATAAGTTGTAAAAAATATAATAATATATGAAAGGCGAAAAAATATTTTGGTGTAAAAACTGTTTAAACATGTCAACTCGACCAAGAATCTCTTTTGATGATCGAGGATGGTGTAACGCATGCCAATGGATGGATGAAAAGAAAGTGATGGATTGGGCTCCTAGGCAAGAACAATTGAAGACGCTTTTAGAAAAACACAGATCGACGACAGGTAATTTTGATTGTATAGTGCCTGTAAGTGGAGGAAAAGATGGCTCTTATGTAGCCTATATGCTAAAAGAGAAATATGGTATGAATCCTCTAGCTGTAACCATTAGGCCAGCCTTATCATTGCCTATCGGTGATCAGAATTTATTTAATTTTATTCAATCGGGGTTTAATCATATACATGTTTCAACAAATCCTAAAGTGTTGGATCGATTAAATAAATATGGTTTTATTGAAAAAGGGTTCCCTTACTACGGTTGGTTAATTGCTATTCATACAGCAGTCATACGTACGGCCATCAGTTTCAAAGTTCCTTTATTATTTTATGGTGAAGATGGTGAGATTGAATATGGGGGATCTACGGCGAGTAAAAATAAGCCTAGTTACGGTATAGATTACATGAGAAGTGTTTACCTAGAAGGTGGACATCAGAAGGTTTTTGATCGGATCTTAGAAGATGGAGATATAACCGAAGCAGACTTAACATTCTTCAATTTTCCAAGTGAGGAAGAAATTTCTAGTGTTGGATTAGAATTTACACATTGGTCTTATTACGAATCTTGGGATTCCTATCGTAACTATGTCGTTGCAAAAGAGCATTGCGGTTTAGTTGAAAAGGATGAGGGAAATCAAGATACTTTTACAAATTTTGCTCAGAATGATCAAGCATTATATGCTTTGCATGCTTATTTAATGTATCTAAAATTTGGATTTGGTAGAGCAACTCAAGATGCTGGTATTGAGATCCGAAGAGGGTCGATGACTCGTAATCAGGCATTAAATTTAGTTAGAATGTACGATAATTCGTATCCTGAAGATTTGATCCCTACGTATCTAGAATACTATAAAATGACTAAAGAAGAGTTTGATCAGGTATTGGATAAATATGCCAATAAAGACCTGTTTGAAAAGATAGATGGTATCTGGCAACCGAAATTTATTGCTGGCGAAGATTTTGATATATGAAAGTAGCTATTGTCGACTATGGAATGGGTAATATCCGTTCCATAGTTGGTAGTTTAAAATTTTTAGGTGTTGAGGACATTGTTCTCACAGCATCATTTGAGGAGCTCCGACAAGCCGATCGATTGATATTACCTGGAGTTGGATCATTCGGTCAAGCCATTGGTGGAATACGCACCATGCAACTGGATCAATTTTTGGATGATTTAATTCTAGGCGATAAAAAGCCCATTCTAGGTATTTGTTTGGGTATGCAGTTGATGTGTAAGTATAGTAATGAAGATGGAGAAAATAGGGGACTGAATTTTGTCGATGCAGTGGTAGAGAGATTTGAAGATGAAAATTTATTAATACCCCATGTGGGTTTTAATCAAGTAAATCCATTTGAATCATCACGATTATTCGACGGTTTAGCTGGACAGCCTGATTTTTATTTTACGCATAGCTACCGTATGCTGATGAATGATAAGAATGCGAATTATACGACATGCCATTATGGTTCAGAATTCGTTGCTTCATTTGAAATGGAAAATATAGCGGGTGTGCAGTTTCATCCTGAATTAAGCCAAATGAATGGTTTGAAATTGATAAAGAACTTTTTAGATAAATTTTGATGTTAAGAAAACGAATCATTTTTTCATTGTTATATAGTGATGGATACTTTATGCAGAGTCGTAATTTTCGTTTGCAAAAAGTTGGTGATATAAAGTGGCTTGAAAGAAATTATAAATTTAAGGAAATAGCTTTTTCTCTTGATGAAATTATTGTTTTAGACACAACCAAACCACATAAGGACATAAATAAGTTTGCGCTGACAGTTGAGAAGATTGTTGAGGGTACCTTTATACCTGTCGCCGCAGGAGGAGGAGTAAAGTGTCTAGAAGATGCGGAGTTGCTTTTTAAAAGTGGTGCTGACAAAATAGTGATTAATTCTGCTTTAATCGATAACCCTTCATTTGTGAAGGAGCTGGTAAAACACTATGGCAGCCAAAGTATTGTCGCATCTGTAGATTATAAGATTGTGAATGGTGTCACTGAATTATTTATAAATGGCGGTACAAAAAAAATTGATATCAGTTACGTAGATTATTTAAAACACCTGTTAGAACTCGAAATAGGCGAGCTTTACTTAAACTCAATTGATCGGGACGGAACAGGATTTGGTTATGATTATAGCCTAGTTTTGTTGACCCGTGAATATCTAAATATTCCTATTATTCTGGCTGGAGGAGCTGGAAATGAAAATCATCTGCTGGAAGCGATCAAGATGAAGGACATAAGTGCTGTGGCTACCGCTAACCTTTTTAATTTTGTAGGTGATGGCTTGCCAAATGCAAGAAAGTATATTATTAATCTGGGGGAAAATATAGCAAACTGGGATGTTAATAAATGAAATAATACGCAAGTACAAGTTTTGTATTCAAGCTGACAGAATAGGTCCGGATATTCCTTTCACTCACTGGAAGTTACATTTTGCAACGACGATGAAAAAATTGTGTAAGCGAAAATTTAGGTGTTTTTCTGATACAGCCCAGTTTCGTTCGGGAGCGTATGCCGTTGGATGTTCGCAGATCTCCATTGGAGCGAGGGTGATTATTAGGCCCAATACGATGCTTTTTGCAGAGACTGTTGTTCCCATGGATCTTTCCATAATAATTGAAGACGACGTGATGATCGGAAGTGGTGTGCATATTTATGTCAACAACCATAAATTTGACAATCCTAATATTTCAATCATTGATCAAGGTTACTATCCCGATCAACAGGTTGTCTTAGAAAAAGGGTGTTGGATCGGTGCAAATACGATTATTTTACCGGGTGTTACCATTGGAGAAAATGCGGTTGTGGGGGCAGGTTTCTATCGTCACTAAATCAATCCCAAAACAAGTTGTCGCTGTTGGAAATCCTGCAAAGGTACTGAAGAAAATCGTATAGAATTTTTTTGCGCGAGGGCCATCATATTAGGCAATGAATCTTTTTATGGCAAGTTGACTACTGTTAAAAGTATGATTATTCAATTCTTTTAATTTGTGATATCATGTTGTTATGCGTTGTTTGAATTATTTGTTAAAGTTTTACATTTTCAATGATTAAAAAAGTAGTTTTTGTTGGTTACCAGCCTTTAACAGAAAAGGTGAAGAAGGATTTTTATTTTTCAGAATTGCTGGACAGTAATTATGAGGTAGCATACTGGGATCTAAGTTCTATTTATTTCCCAAATGTTCTTGAAGATACCTTACACGATGAATATATCGTAAAAATAATAGACTTTCACGATTTGTCAGCTAAGTTGGCTGACTGTCAAGTGGAAGAATGCTTATTTTTGTTAAATATAACTTATGAATATCGGGTTATAAGATTATTTCGTCTTTTAACAAAGTTTCAGTGTAATATGTCTTTTTTTGCGAGAGGTGCGTTACCTATTTCAAACCGTCAGATTACTTTGAAAGCCAAAATTATTAAGGGCATGAATATGCCGGTCCTCCTTAATTTTATAAAAAATAGGTATGCGGGATTTTTGAAAAAAATAGGATTTATTAAGGCATATGATGTCGTTTTTAGTGCAGGCAAGTACGGATATGTAACAGTCGGATCAGGATCTGATATTGAAAAAAAGTATTCTAAAATCATTGAAATTAATTCACATGATTACGACAGTTATTTAGACTGTTTATTTAATGAGAGACTATTAGATTATCAGTACTGTTTGTTTTTAGATGAGTATCTTCCTTATCATCCAGATGTAAAACTTTTGGGTATGCAAACTGTGGAACCCGAGGATTATTATGCTTCTCTTAATGATTTTTTTGATTATATCGAGCACAAATTTCAACTTTCGGTAGTCATTGCTCCGCATCCCAAAGCTAAAATGTATAAGCAGATGAATCCTTATAACGGAAGAGAGATAATTTGGGGCCATACAGGTGAGCTGGCCAAAAATTCCGCATTTGTGCTGGCCCATAATTCTACATCTCAAAGTTACGCAGTGCTCAACAACAAACCTATTATAACAGTGGACTGCGACTCTATAAAGAATAGAATGCCTGATTATAGTTATTCTATAGCGTATTTTTCTGAGCAATTGAATAGCCAGTTGATTAATGTAAACCAGTACAAAGAAGAAGCGGTAACATTAAAGGAAGTTGATTCTGTTGTATATCTGGCCTATCGATATAATTATTTGACTTCAGCGGAAAGTGAACATAGAAAAACAAGTGAAATATTTATAGAAACCTTGTCAAATTTATAATGGAAGATTCCTACACGAAAAATTATATCAAGATATATTTTTGGCAGGGAGTTTCATTAGTACTGAATTTCTTTTCCATGTTTATCGTCATTCCGTACTTAACTTCTAATCCAGATTTGTACGGAGTATACACTATATGCATTTCAGCATCTATTTTTTTAGCTTATGCAGATTTAGGTTTTATAAATGCTGGACAGAAGTATGCCGCCGAGTATTATTCACAAGGTAACCTCAGCGAGGAGAGAAAAGTTATTGGATTCTCTGGATTTATCTTGTTTTTATTTTTGCTACTTTTCATTATAAGTTTTCTTTTGCTTAGTCTTAAACCTGAGCTATTAATTAGCGGTTTAAAAGAAGGAGAAAGCCGTGATATAGCGTCTAGTTTGTTTATTATTTTGGCATTGTCCACACCTTTAACTTTGTTACAGCGTGTTTTACAGATGATTTGTGGAATAAGGCTCGTCGATTTTATCATGCAGCGCACAAATACAGTTGCGAGTTTAATCAAGATTGTTTCGGTATTTTGGTTTTTTAAAGGAGGTGAATATAATGTTGTGGGTTATTTTTTCTTTACCCAAATAATTAATTTGCTTGCTCTGTTTACGACTGCTTTCATTGTAAAGAAGCAGTTTGATTATGATTTTATTTCCATATTTAAATCATTCAAATTCAATCCAGTAATATATAAGAAATCTAAAAATTTGGCATTCACGAGTCTTTTTATGACTATAGCCTGGATTATATATTACGAACTTGACTCGGTTGTTATCGGTAAAATTTTTGGAGCTAAGCAGGTTGCTATTTATGCAATCGGTCTTACCTTACTCAGCTTCATTAGAAGTATCTTGGGCATACTGTTTTCGCCGTTTAATGCTAGGTTTAATCATTTTATTGGAAAGCATGATCTAGAAGGTCTACGGTCCTTCTATCTTCAGGTCGTTGTCATCTTTGCTCCCTTAATAGTTTCTACCCCTTTTGACCGTCTATTTATTAGCGTCACCACTGGTATTGTCTTGGGTTGGTGCCGACTATTTAACTTCGGTCTACAGTGCAAAGTTTCTGATCTTGTGCAATTTGTTAGCATTTATAGCCTATCCTACAGGTATTTTGTTAATGGCTACAGAACAGCTCAATCGGATGTATTTTATAAACACCTTATTGCCATTTATTTTTTGGGTCGGAATATTCTTTTCATATGAGTATTTGGGTTTAGTATCATTTGCATTTTTTAAAATGATCGCATTTTTGCTTTCAGGGATTGCATACTATTATTTTATGTTAAATTATATAAAAATACGTTTTGTTACATCTATAAAATTAATTTTTAAACCCCTTATTGTACCTGTCTGTTTTATTTTCTTTTCGACATACTGCCTTAATAAATTTTTGCATCCGGTAGACAAATCAAAGACGGATCTATTTATTACTTTAATAGCAATAGGAACAATAATTTTAATATCTTTTATTATTCAGTATTTCTTTTCAGAACGCTTGCGACAACAGGTCATAAATGTGATAAAAAAGATTAAAATTTAAAATTCAGATAGCATGGAACTTAATTTAGCAAATAAAAGAATTCTTTTTATAGCTCCAATTTTTTATAATTATCATACTCTTATAAAAAATCAATTGGAACAATATGGCGCTGAGGTATACTTTAGAGCGGAAAGAGATTATTCTATTTGCTTTACAATTGTTAACAATTTTGCGCACAATCGACTTGATGATTATCAGTCCAAACACTATGTGAACATGTTGAAAGAGCTGGATCAAGTAGAATTTGATTATCTGTTTGTTATTAAAGGATATAAGATGCCAGTAGAATTTTTAGATTTATTCAGAAAGAAATATCCAAAAGCAGTCATGATTATGCATCAATGGGATTCTGAACGAAATAATCCATTCTCCCATTTACTTGCAAAATTTGATAAGGTGTTTTCCTTTGATCCTGTTGATTTAAAAAAGTATCCTCAGTTGGAGTACTTACCAAATTTTTACTTGGAAGATATCTATACAGGAAGCAAATGTGCAATACAGTATGATATTCTATTTTTAGCTTCCTATTTACCGGAAAGGCTTCAGATTTTAAGCACTTTGAATGATTTTGCGTCTAAAAATCGTTTGAAACTTAAAGCTATTTTAATTATGCCATTTACAACTTATTTTAAAGAACTCATTAAAGGAAACTATATTGACCTTAGCTTTATAAAGTTTTCTCCCCTGTGCCGATCAGAATATCTGAAATTATTCTGGGCGTCTAAAATAATTTTTGATATGGGAAGTAAAACACAAACAGGCATGTCACAGCGGACAATTGAAACCATTGAGTGTGGTAAGAAACTGTTGACAAATAATACTTATATTAAAGATGAAGAAATTTTTAATGAAGATCAGGTGTTTATTGTTTCAGATGCATTATCAAGTGAGATCATAAGTTTTGTAGAAAAACCCTTTATTCCTAGAAATACTGGTTATTCGCTGCAAAGTTGGATATCCAGAATATTTAGATAACTTTTGCAGGCAGTAGCATTTACACGGTTTCATCATATATTTTAAGAATGAAAAATTCGATTATAGCCATTTTACTTTATTTTTTAATACTCCATGTATTTTTACCAGGGTGTTATTATCTGTTTAATGGATTTAGGCCAGTGTATTCAGAGTTTATAGATCTACCATCTTTAGTCAAAGGGTTTTATCTGATCGTTACTCCATTTGTTATTTCAATTATTATATTGTGGTGTCTACCAAAGCAAGATGATGTAATAAAACCCCATATAAGTGGTAGACCTGTTACGGTTTTATTTTACTTTTCTATTTTGCTTAAGCTTGCTATAATTTATACAACGGGTGGATTTGCAGCTGCAGTTAACGGAGAAACCAATGGTACGCTATCCAATTATATATCGATTTTCTTTAATCCATTTACGCTTTTGTTAGTCATGCTTTTTGTGCAAGAGAAAAAATCAAATATTATTTTAGCGGTTTTATTTTATGTATTATCTGTGACTTTGTCAGGAAGCAGAAGTGGTATTATCAGTATGTTCTTTGTTTTTTTTATAGGGTTTTCATTTGCAATTTTTGACCAGTATAAACAGAGACTGTTTGTTTTCCTGAAATTTGGAATTCTGTTAGCTCCGGTTTTGTTTGTTTTTGCAACGAGCTTACGAGAGGTCGAGGGAATATTCACGCTTGAATTTATCTTAGACCAGATTGTTGGACGTATGTCTACTTTAGAAACTTCAATGTTACCTATTTATTATTATGATAATAACCTGGCATTAGAGGTTTTTTATGAAAAGTTTAGTGTGTTACATCAATTAAAATTATGTATCGATTCAATTTTACCTGGTCAAATTTTTGAATTTGATGTGATGCCCAATAATTATTATCGTTTCTTTTTTTTAGGGTACGAACAGAACTTTGTTATTGAAAATTATATGTCGGTAAATCTGACTCTACCGGTTTATTTATATATGAAATACAAATATTTTTCAATTATTTTTGTAATTATATATGTTTTAAGTTTTTATTACCTAATTCTTTTTTTTAGAAAGTATCCTATGATTGTTATTGTGCTATTAAGCGTTTTTTATAACCTTATATACTTTTTTGACTGGGTGATGATATTTACGCAATTTTATACAAGTTTGCTTACAATTGTTGTTCTTAAAGTTTATCTTTTAACTTTGCAGGCTTTTGAATATGATATTAAAAAAAAGAGAGATGAAATTAAAAATTAGTGTCATTGTATCTACATATGGTAGATGCGAAGAACTTGATATATTATTAGATAGTTTAAGTAAGCAGGATTGTGATATCGATTTCTTTGAGGTTATTGTTGTTGATCAAAACGATATGATTAATTTATCCCCTTTAATTGCTTCATATCAGAACAAACTAAACCTAGTTCATTTTAAATCTACTGTTAAAGGTTTATCAAAGGCTAAAAACAAAGGAATAGAGTTGGCTAAAGCACAAATTTTGACTTTTCCAGATGATGATTGTACGTTTTACCCTAATACAATTTCAAGTGCACTTGATTTTTTAAACAAAAATCCTTCCGTTGATGTCCTTTACGGGCGTATTTTTGACCGATCCGCAAATAAAAATATTATGCTCAATTGGTCAACAAAAGAGGTTAGATTAAATCTGTTTAATTATACTTTTAATTACTCCGCAATCAGCTGTTTTACACGTTTAAAGATGAAATTTGATGAGAATTTTGGCGTAGGGGCAGAAATTGGATTAGGTGAAGAAACTTGACTATGTTATTCGCGCTATAAAACAAAATTACAGCGTTGTATATTCACCGCATACCGAAGTTTGGCATCCCGAGTTAAATGTAAGTACCATGAGTGAAAAAAAAGTGTATGAATATTCTTATGGTTATGGAGCTACAATGAGGAAAAATGTTAATATTCCCATCTTTATTATATTTATATGCTCAGTGGGTCTTCAAGTTTTTCGATTTGTGTTAAATATTGCGACAAATAAAAGAGTTAAATTTTTTTATGCGATAAAGGCACGATTAAGAGGGTTTTTTAAATTATCAAAGTAAAATGTCAAATTATGAAAAGACATGAATCCAACAAAGTGAAAATTTCGGCTTCTATAGTTCTTTATAAAAATGATAGAGGTGTTTTACTCGAGGCTATTAAGAGCTTTCTTTCCTCTTCTTTTATTCTAAATTGTATCTTATTGATAACTCGCCTACCAACGATTTATCAGATATAATTAACGATGATCAAGTTGAATATGTCTTCAATCCCTCAAATCCTGGATTTGGAGCAGCTCATAATATTGCTATTAAAATGGCAATGCAAGACAATGTCGACTATCACTTGGTTTTAAATCCAGATGTATATTACGAACAAGGCGTTTTAGAAGAACTGACTCATTATATGGATGCTAATCCTGAAATTGGCAATCTTATGCCAAAGGTATTGTACCCAAATAATGATATTCAACATCTTTGTAAACTTTTACCCACTCCATACGATTGGATAGGTCGAAGGTTTAATCCTTTTAAAGGTATGGTAGCGAAAAGAAATGATTTGTTTGAGCTTCGGTTTACGGGCTATAATAAAATTATGGATGTACCGTATTTATCTGGATGTTTTATGTATTTGCGAATTTCTGCGCTTAAGAAGGTTGGCCTTTTTGATGAAGGGATTTTTATGTATGGTGAAGAAACAGATTTATGCCGTAGATTGATTGATGGAGGGTATCGTACGGTATTTTATCCTAAAGTACATATCTATCATCACTTTGAAAAAGGATCTCATAAATCATGGCGACTAACGAAAATAGGGATTCAATCAGCCATTTATTACTTTAATAAATGGGGGTGGTTTTTTGATAAAAAAAGAAAATTGATTAATAATTCTATCATTTCTAAATTAAAATCATAATGTGTGAAGTCGCAATATTTGGAGCGAGTGGTTTTATTGGTAAATATTTATTGAATTTATCCAATCAATATTTTGGTATTAGCTTGAGATATAAAGATTGGAATAAGCTAGTTAAAGATAAAGAAGTTTTGATAAATCTTGTCGGAAAAGCGCACGACCATCTAGGTATTGCGACGGAAGAAGGGTATTACTATGTAAATGTTCAACTTGCGAAAGAAGTCTTCAATAGTTTTCTTTCTTCAAGAGCTAAATTACTTATTCACATCAGCTCCTTAGCAGCAGTTGAAGAATTTGAATCTGATAAAGCTTTGTCCGAAGGTGATGAATGTCATCCAGTATCATGGTATGGGAAATCGAAACGTGCGGCTGAAGAATGGCTCATGAGCCAACAGCTCCCCGCAGACAAGAAAATGATTATTCTCCGACCACCTATGGTCCATGGGCCAGGCGATAAAGGTAATTTAGGGATGTTGTATAAATTTATCTCAAGGGGAATTCCTTATCCTTTAGCTGAATTTGATAATGATAGATCATTTATATCCATTGACAATTTCTGTTATTTTATAGAACAGATTATTATCAATCAAGATAAGCTTAGAACGGGTATATATCATATTTCTGACGATGAATCTATGGCGACTAAAGATATTATTGAAATCATTAAAAAGGTAACGGGTAAAAATACGATTAACCTTTCTCTTCCGAAGTTTGTAGTTATAGGATTGGCTAAGGTTGGAGATTTTATTCCGATTCCATTGAATACAAAACGTTTAAAGAAGATGACGAGTAATCTTTTGGTATCCAACCAGGCCATTAAAAATGATCTTGGTATTGATAAGTTGCCTTTGACTGCTAGGGAGGGAATGGAGAAGACAATAAGAACTTTTAGGGACACATTTTAATAATGGTAAGTATCAAACTGTAATTAAAACATACGTTCATAAAAGAGTGCTCGTGTATTATTGTAACTTTTTAACTTGTTTTGGCAATTATATAAAAAATTATTTCTATTATCATATTTTAAATATTACAATTTTTCCCTATTTTATTTAGAAATTTTAGGGAAAAAACGCCAAAAATTCACTTTATTGAGAAAATATTGACCTTCCTGTAGCGTTTTAAATAGATTTAACGTTAAGTAAATAAATAAGACAAATATTGATATATTTGCACCTTTATATATTAACTAGATTCATGCCGTATATCTTTACTGTTATATTATTATTTATAGTTGAACTTTTCTACTTCAAGATTGCAGATAGATTCAATATAATTGATAAACCCAATGAACGTTCTTCACATAGTATTATAACACTACGGGGCGGAGGGATTATTTTTTATATTGCTTTGCTTATATTTTTTGTCCAGTCTGGTGCTCATCCTTGGTTTTTCATCGGTTTGACCCTCATGGCGTTTATATCATTTTTGGATGATGTCATGGAATTGTCAACTCGGTTAAGACTTGGCGTGCATTTTACCTCAGTACTCTTGATGGCCTATCAATTGGGGGTGTTCACCATGCCTTGGTATTACCTCTTGATCACCTTCGTTATAATTGTTGGAGTTATCAATGCCTACAATTTTATGGATGGTATCAATGGTATAACGGCTCTTTATAGCTTTGTAGTATGTGGCTTGTTACTTTATGTCAATAATAGCGTACACTTTATAGAACAAGATTTCTTGATTTATACCTTATTGGGATTGCTTGTTTTCTCATTTTTTAATTTTCGCAATCAGGCAAAATGTTTTGCAGGCGACGTTGGCTCAGTCGGTATTGCCTATATTTTGCTATTTGCTTTAGGCGCATTAATTTTAAAGACTGGCGATTTTATTTATATCTTATTTCTGGCAATTTATGGTGTTGATTCTGTTTGGTCCATAGTGCGTCGTTTATATTTAAGAGAAAATATCTTGGAAGGACATCGTACTCATCTGTATCAATATCTTGCTAATGAGGTCGGTTGCAATAGGCTTTTGATTTCAGGTATTTATGCGATACTTCAAATTATTCTAGGTTTTTTGGTTGTTCATATGGCGCAATATGATGCTGAGGTCCAATGGTTATTTTCAATCGGTGTTTTAGTGGTGCTAAGTGTTGTTTATTTGTTGGTAAAGGACTATATTGTAAAGAACTACGCTCTAAGAATCGTAAAAGAAAACATATAATTGAGAATGAGTTAATATTGCTTGTTTTTAATTACATTTAGATAGATGTGAAATTGTATTTGAATTTTTAAAATGGTTAAAGATATTCAAGGAGGTGTTGCTCAAGATGAGCGTGGCCAGATTCGTTTTGTCAATGATTTTGATATGACCGATATCAAGCGGTTCTATATCATAAAAAATATCGATACATCTTTTGTTCGCGGTTGGAGGGGGCATCGCATCGAGCAACGCTGGCTCTATGCTATATCAGGGGCTTTTTCCATCGACATTGTAAAAATAGATGATTGGGCGTCTCCATCCCGTGGGTTGAATGTTGAGAATCGTATTGTTGATTCCACAGATCTGCATGTACTACATATTGCAGCCGGATATGCCACTACTATTCGTGCCCTGGAAGAAGGAAGTGAATTATTGGTCTATTCCGATTACCCAGTATCACATGCTCCACTTGATAACTATACCTTCTCTCTTGATTATTTTGTCAATAGACGATGAATACTGATTTTGTCAGATTGTTAAGGATATGTTAATTCTACTCTAATTCTCTCAATCATTCCTGATTTGTTTTAAAAATACTTGTATATATCTTAGTTGATGAGTACTTTTGTTGCTCATAAACTAATCAATCTAATGCTAGATTCGCTCATCACGTCCAAGACAAGACTGAAGCTACTGATCAAATTTTTTGTATCAGCAAGTAATCAGGGGCATTTACGTGGTCTTGCAGAAGAATTTCAAGAATCGACGAACTCCATTCGCAAAGAATTGAATCAATTGTCCGAGGCCGGCTATTTAGAAAAGCGGACAGAAAAGAACAAAATACTCTATAAAGCCAATACTTCCCACTCCCTATTTAAACCTTTACAACAATTGATTCACACATTCTTAGGTATTGATGACCTTGTTGATCATGTTTTGGGACAAGCGGGTGATATACATTCCGTTAGTCTAATCGGTGATTATGGGAGGGGATTAGATTCTGATGAAATAGAAGTATTGATTTTAGGGGTTAATTTAAATCAGGCATATTTATTGCTGCTAGCGGCAAAGGCCGGAGATAAATTAAAAAAAACTATTCAATTACATTTTCAAGTGGTTGGACCGGACTTGCCTTTGGTAAGGCTATATTCAAAATAAAAGTTGAAGTAAAAGGAATATTAAACAATAATAAATATTAGAAATTATCAATTACATGAAAAAAATAGCAATTATTGGACAAGGTTATGTAGGATTACCCTTAGCTATAGAGTTTTCACAACACTTTCCAGTTATAGGTTTTGACATTAGTAAAGAACGTGTTGAAGAGTTGAATCAAGGTAAGGATAGAACTTTAGAAGCCGATTTGGACAAATTGAATACTGGTTTATCAGCTGCAAAGAGCACTACATTTCAAAAGGGATATATGGCATCTTGTAATTTACAAGATTTAGAAGATGTACAAATATTTATTGTAACTGTTCCAACTCCTATTGATCGGTATAACGCACCTGATTTGACTCCGCTAATTAAAGCAACAGAAATGTTGGGTAAAGTGATTTCAAAAGGTGATATTGTTATTTATGAATCTACTGTGTTTCCTGGTTGTACCGAGGAAGACTGTGTACCTGTTTTAGAGAAAATTTCAGGATTGAAATTTAATGAAGATTTTTATGTTGGTTACTCTCCAGAACGTATAGTTCCGGGTGATAAGGTAAACACGCTGACAACGATTAAGAAAGTGACATCTGGCTCTACTCCGGAAATTGCAGAAGAAGTTGATCAATTGTATAAAACTATTGTTAAAGCTGGTACACACAAGGCTCCAAATATTAAGGTAGCAGAAGCATCAAAAGCAATAGAAAATGCGCAACGTGATGTTAATATTTCTTTCGTTAATGAATTAGCATTGATATTTGACCGCATGGGTATTGACACAAACGATGTATTAGACGCTGCAGGGACAAAATTTAATTTTTTAAAATATAAACCTGGCTTAGTTGGTGGGCATTGTATTTCTGTCGATCCATATTACTTGGCTCATAAAGCTGTACAGTTAGGTTATCATCCTAACGTTATCTTATCTGGGCGTCGTGTGAATGATTCAGTTGCTGAGTTTATCGCTTCTAAAGTCGTGAAATTAATGATCAAAAAGGATATTAAAGTAAGCTCTGCCAATTCTTTGATTTTAGGTGTTACATTTAAGGAGAATTGTCCAGATGTTAGAAATACTAAAGTTGTAGATGTTTATAGAGCATTGAAAGATTATGGTGTAGAAGTGGATATTTATGATCCTTGGGCTAATGCAGGTGAAGTAAAACATGAATATGGCGTGGATATTCTGTCATCTTTAAACCCAGAAGTTAAATATGACTCTTTAATTCTTGCCGTATCACATAATGAGTTTTTATCGATGGATTTATCGATTTTAAAGAAAGATCAATCGGTTGTATTTGATATTAAAGCTTGTTTGGACAGAGAGCTTGTAGACGGTAGATTATAACTTATTTAAAAATTATAATGAAAAAAAATCTTATTGTTTTTGGAACTAGGCCTGAGGCCATTAAGATGGCTCCTTTAGTTAAAGAATTTCAAAAGCATCCAGAATTGGACACAAAAGTTTGTGTAACAGCACAGCATCGTGAAATGTTGGATCAAGTGTTGGAGTTTTTTGATATTACTCCAGATTATGATATGGATCTGATGAAGCCTAACCAAAACCTGTATTCTCTAACTGCGGATATTATAACAGGTCTTAAGCCAATATTAGAAGAGTATCAGCCGGATTATGTCTATGTTCATGGTGATACAAGTACTACGATGGCTGCAGGTATTGCTGCGTTTTATTCTGGGGCACAAGTTTGTCATGTAGAAGCTGGTCTTCGTACGCATAATAAACGCTCTCCTTTTCCTGAAGAAATCAATCGTCAAGTGACAGGAAGAATTGCAGATTTCCATTTTGCGCCGACTACCGCTTCTGAACAAAACTTATTGAATGAGAATATTAATAAGGATGCTATTTTAGTCACTGGAAATACAGTGATTGATGCATTATTAGAAAGTTCAGAACGTGTCAAGAACTTGGATAATTCAGAGATTGAAACTTTGAAGCAACTTGTTGATTCATCAAAAAAATTAGTTTTAGTGACTGGTCATAGACGTGAAAATCATGGCCAGGGTTTTATTAATATTTGTGAAGCACTAAAAGAGATTGCATTAAATCATGAGGATGTACAGATTATTTATCCTGTTCACTTAAATCCAAATGTTAAAAAACCAGTTTATGAATTATTATCTGGTATAGCTAATGTTCATTTAATCGATCCTTTAGCTTACCCAGCCTTTGTTTGGCTGATGAACCAATCATATTTAATTATCACTGACTCAGGAGGTGTTCAAGAAGAAGCTCCAAGTCTTGGTAAACCGGTACTGGTAATGCGTGATACCACTGAAAGACCAGAAGCTGTTGATGCAGGTACAGTTATCTTAGTGGGAACAGATAAGAACTTAATCGTAAAAGAATGTGAATCTTTGTTAAACGACACGGAACGGTACAACACAATGACAGCTTTGCACAATCCTTATGGAGATGGTAAAGCATGCCAACGAATCGCTGATTTTATAAAAAATAGAAAATAAGAGATATGAATCCAAAAGTAGTTACCATCGGATTGGGATATATAGGATTACCCACTTCTGCTTTGATTGCAAATAATGAAATTCCTGTGCTTGGTGTTGATATTTCACAACATGTTGTTGATACCATCAATGCCGGAAAGATACATATTGTAGAACCAGAGTTAGATAAGGCTGTCGCGTCAGCAGTACAGAAAGGGTTTTTGACAGCTAGTACTAAGGCTGTAGGTGCTGATACTTATCTTATAGTTGTCCCTACTCCCTTTAAGGGAGATCATCAACCAGACATTTCTTATGTGCAGGCTGCAACCGAAGGGATTATTCCTTTATTGAAAGAAGGTGATTTGTATATTATTGAATCAACTTCTCCTGTGGGTACAACTGAAAAAATGATGTCGATTATTTTTTCTAAACGACCAGAATTAGAAAGTAAAATTTATCTGGCTTACTGTCCTGAGCGTGTGCTTCCTGGAAATGTAATGTATGAATTGGTACATAATGATCGAGTTATAGGTGGTGTTAACGAGGCTTCTACGCAGAAAGCACTAAGCTTTTACAGTCAATTTGTAAAAGGGGAGTTACATGCAACTAATGCACGTACTGCCGAGATGTGTAAATTAACTGAAAATGCTTCTCGTGATTCTCAAATCGCTTTTGCAAATGAGTTATCTTTAATTTGTGATAAAGCTGATATAAATGTGTGGGATTTAATCCGATTAGCAAATAAACATCCCCGTGTGAATATTCTACAACCCGGTTGTGGTGTAGGAGGACATTGTATCGCAGTAGATCCATACTTTCTAACAGCAGATTTCCCGATGGAATCTCGTATGATTGCTCAAGCTCGCGAAACAAATAATTATAAATCATTCTGGTGTGCAGAAAAGGTTAAATCAGCGCGTCTAGAATTTGAAATTAGAAATGGGCGTCAGCCATCGATAGCGATAATGGGTCTTGCGTTTAAGCCAAATATTGATGATTTACGTGAATCTCCAGCAATTCATATTGCAGAAAGAGTTTTACAGGATTCAGGTGACGCAGATATGTATATTGTGGAACCAAACGTTCATGAGCATAAAGTTTTTAAATTGACGGATTATAAAGTTGCTATTGAAAAAGCGGATATTGTGGTGTTTCTGGTTGCTCATAATGAATTTAAAGATTTGACTTTTAATGGTCGCCAAATTGTGTTGGATTTCTGTGGAGTAAGTAATTAAAGTTATTTTCGGGTGAGTTTATTTAATAAATCAATTAATGGCTTTATTTGGAGTTTTCTGAACTCCATAGGTATGCAATTAATTAACTTCATTGTCCAAATTATTCTTGCGAGAATTCTTTCTCCAGAAGTATTTGGCACAATGGCAATAATTCAAGTCTTTCTTACAATTGGATTGTATTTGATGGACGGTGGCATGGGAAGTTCATTAATAAGAATGAAAAATCCTACCCAAGACGATTATTCAACTGTTTTTTATACTAATGTTTTTTTTGGCGTAATTATATTTGGAGCTATATGGTTTATAGCTCCTTATGTCGCTACATTTTATAGTTTGCCAGATTTAACTATATTAATAAGAGTTATTTCCTCTTCTTTTTTAATTAGATCATTTGCAGCTACCCAGATGGCTATTTTAACGAAAGAGATGGATTTTAAAAAACTGGCACTTATACAATTGCCTTCTATATTAATTTCTGGGGTTATAGGAGTTATAACTGCAAATTTTGGATATGGGATATGGAGTTTGGTTATTTTAAACATCGCACAAGCATTAATCTTTACAATCTCATTTTGGTTACAGTCTAAATGGCGTCCTTCTTTTGTTTTTAAGAAAAAGTTATTTAAATATCATTTTAATTTCGGTTTTAAAATTTCACTAACTAATGTTGTTAATGGTGTTTTTGATAATATTTATAATATGGTAATTGGAAAGACATACAATGTTTTATTTTTGAGTTATTATAACAGAGCAGAAACTGTTTCAAATGCTCCCAGGAAGGATATTGTCCAGTACCTTAGAAAAGGTTACATTTCCAATGTTTTCAGAGATTCAGAATGATGATGAAAAAATTAGGAAAACATATAAATTAATTCTGTTGCAAGTCATATATTTTATTTGTCCATTTTTGATTATTACGAGTATTGTCGCTATTCCTCTTTTTAGATTAGTGCTTACTGAAAAATGGTTGCCGATTGTACCATATTTTCAAGCATTATTGATTGCTGGAATATTTAATCCTTTGCAACGATTTAACTTAAATATATTAAGAATTAAAAATATGCCGGGTGCAATTTTGTGGTTAAATTTAGCAAGACGGGTATTGTTTGTGGTGGCAATTTTTATTGCAATTAATTCGGATTTACTTTATATGGTTTATTTACAATCTTTTGTAATGTTTTTATCATTTATTATGATTTCCTATTTTGTTGGTAAAACCATATCTTATACTCTGTTACAACTTTTTAAGGATGTAATGCCCATTTTTACCTTTATAGTTGTTTGGTCCATTACTTCATATATATTGTTCCATTTCATCTCGAAAATAAATAATGATATATTAGTTGTTGGTGTTTCTTATCTATTGAGTATTTCAATATATGTTGTTATTTCTAAAATAATTAATATACAACAACTTAAAGATATCCAGATAATTGCTAATAAATATTTGAAAAAATAAATTATGAGGATTTTAAAAATTGTTAATAGTGTTGATAGTGGTGGCGTTTTTAATTGTGAGAAACAATTTATAAAGGAATTGCTGCGTTTAGGAATCGAAGTTGACCTTGTTATAGTTGGAAACGGAATTAATAAGGATATTTATGCTAATCTTGGTGCAAATTTTTTTATTATACCAGAGATACCTTCTTTTAGTGCTAGAAGTATTACAGAGATTTTTAGGGTTTATAAATTAGGGTTGTCATCAAGAAATCTTATAATAAATAAATTTGGGGACCAGTCTTATGATGCAATTATTTATAGAAGACAATATTATACTTTTTTAAGTTACTTTATTGGTAAGCATTTTAAGAGTAAGGTTTATTGGCATATTCCAGGTGTTATAAAATCTAAATTCTTAAAGAAAGTTTATAATGTTTTATTATCAAGCTTAAATGTTATACCCCTTGCGAATAGTAAGTATACACAATCTACTCTTGGTGATATTTGTAAATATGTAGTTTATCCAGGATTTGATGAGGATAGAAACCTCTAAAGAAGGTGATAAAAGGAGCTATCGTGAAATGTTTAATATATCAGATGAAACTATTGTTTATGGTGTAGCGGCTAGAATTTATCCAGGAAAAGCGCAAAAGTTCGTTATTGATGCATTGCATGAAAGTGATATGTTTGATGATAATAGAGTATTGTTAATCGCAGGGAAGATAGTAGATGAAGAATATTGGAATGAAATAAAAAGTGAAAATGCGCATCTTTTTGGAAATAAAGTCTTTTATTTGAGTGAAATCGAGGATATAAAAGCATTTTATTCAAGCGTAGATATATTAGTTAACGGAGGAATTGAGGCAGAGGCTTTTGGAATTAGTGTAGCAGAAGGCTTAGGTTCATCAAAACCAGTAATAGCGTATGGTTTAGGTGGTCCCTTAGAGATGATTGAAGATGGTATTAACGGTTGGATAATTACTGAACCGTCATTAGAATGTTATATTGAAGGATTTAAAAGAACAAAAGTAAATAGAGAAATATTAAACGAAATGGGTAAAAATAGCAGGAAGAAGGCAGTAGATTTTTCTGTTAATTCTAATGTTGTTCATTTATTAGAAATCATAAAAACTGAAAATGGAAATACAACAAAGTAAGGAAGTTAAATTTAATAGCTTTTATGTCGCATATTTACTTTTCGGTGTTCAATTAATTGGTTTTATACCGGCCTTCCTTAAAGTTAATGCACAATTGTTTCTTTGGGTGGGAAATATTTCGGTATTCTTAATGTCTGTTTTCATAATTTTACCGTCTTTAAAATCATTTCCAAAATCTAAATCTATAAGCATTCCAATTTTATTATTTATTCTGTTGTATAGTTGTAGAATGTGTTATGATTTATTTGTGCTAAAGATTTATGCTAATTCGTTTCCAAATCCGACAACGTATCTTATTTATTTCTTTGGAATTTGTTTGTTACCTTCATTCGCAATATTTCAAATAAGGAAAATTGACCTAGATTTGGTCTTTAAATGGGCTTATATTATATTGGGGATGATATTGATATTTTCTCTCATTGTTAATTTTATGGGATTAGGTTCTGCATCTACATCTGGTGGTGAAGTTGAATTGAGAGGACAGGGGAATGATGCGATGGGCTCTTTAACATTTGGTCACTTAGGCGTTTCGTTTAGTATTCTTTCATTATTTAAATTCAATTTAACAAAACAAAAAAAATATTTAATAGGACTTGTTTTAGGAATATTTATAATGTTTTTGTCAGGAAGCAGAAGTCCTCTTCTCTCATTATTAGTTGTGGCTTTTCTCATATATAATGGTCATAAGAATTTATTAAGAATTTCGTCAGTTGTTTTTGTTTTATTTATACCTATTTATTTATTTGCTGATGAAATTTTATCATTTCTTTCTGGAATAAACAGTAATCTAATATTTAGGTTTGTTCAGGCTATTCAAGAAAATAAATATTCAGGTAGAGATATTCTTTATGAACAAGTGCTGACTCAAATAAATCGTTCACCTATTTTTGGTGATTCTTTTCTTGTAACGGAAGGACCTATGATTGGCTTTTATCCCCATAATTTGATTTTGGAAAGCTTACTTGTTACTGGAGTTTTTGGTACGATGCTTTTTCTTTTTTGGCTATTTTCAATTTTGAAGAAAGGATTAGGTTTAATTAAATTACGTGACAAACAATCTTGGATAGTATTTTTATTTATCCAATTTCTTATATATGGAATGTTTTCTAAATCATTTTATACAAATCAATATTTCTGGTATTATTCAACATTAATTTACACCTATTACTGGTATAGTTATGAAAAAGATAAAAATATAGTCATTAAAGTAATTTTAATAGTTCTTGCTGTATATTGTGCAAATGGAGCTGTGGCACAATCAAATAATCAAGATATTTATTTTTTTAATCAAAGATATAACGTTGCAACAATTGATTTTTTGAAGTCAAAAAACTTTAAAAGAGTTGATATAATTACAAATTCTAGTTTAGTAAATAGCAAGGGAAATCTTGATTTTGACAATATTTCAAAGAACTTAAGTAAAATTATTAAATCGGATACTAAACTGTTAGTAATTGATTGGGAGAAGGACGATTTTTGGAATTTGAAAAATAAAAAAGGGACAGCTAGTTTTAAAAATTCAGAAAAAGAGTTTATCTCTTTGGTTAAATTTATCAAAACGAAATATCCTAATTTAAATGTAGGTATTTATGGATTGCCGTTTAAGGTCTTTTATAATAAGGCAGCAGCCTATAATGAAGACAAAAAGTTTGATAATATTTTAAGAACAGTTGACGTGATATGTCCATCGTTATATTTTGATTTTTTAGACAAAGAAAAAGGTGCTGACGTGAATAAACTTTTTTTAAAAAATCAACTAGAAGTGGCGCTTGATTATGGTAAAAGATTAAATAAGAAGGTTCTCCCATTTGTGTGGGAAATTGTTCACCCTTCAAATAAAAATTATGGAGGGCAACTTGTTCCTATTAGTGAATTTAAGTCTAAAGTAGATTATATTCGTGATTTTAAACATTTGAATAGTTCTGTTAGTGGGTTTATTTGGTGGGCTCCAGGAAATGCGACATTAGGACACTCTCCAAATAAATCACGCTCTTTTTCCCAAAATAAGCGAAATCAATATGATGCAAATGTCAATAGAAATGGTGTTACAATTGATTATGTAAAGTCATTGAAGTTATAAAGTGTATGAGAAAAATTTATAAATATGTGGCATTAGGACTTTACTATTGTATAGTTGTCCATTTACCCGCTACAAATAATCGATATATTAAATTTCCTAGATTTATTAGGAGGTTTTTAGCTCAGTTTATTTTCCTTGATTGCGGAAGTAATATAGTTATTGAGAAAGGTGCTAATTTTGGTACGGGGAAAGATATAATAATTGGGAATAATGTAGGAATTGGTTACAAATGTTCTATTCGAGGACCTCTAGAATTAAAGGGTAATATTATGATGGGTCCTGAGGTCATGATTTTGACAAGAAATCATTTGTATGATAGAATTGATATTCCTATGAATCAACAGAAAGGGGCAACTATAAAAAAAGTTATAGTCTGTGAAGACGTTTGGATTGGAGCACGTGTAATAATTTTACCAGGAATTACGATTGGTAAAGGTTCAATAATTGCAGCAGGTAGCGTAGTTACAAAGGATGTGCCAGAGTACTCTATTGTTGGGGGAAACCCTGCGAGAGTAATCAAAACTAGAGTTTCCTGATATGAGAGTATTGCATATTTGTAATGATTTTTCATACTCTAAAGTTTATAAAAATTTGTATGAACAATTAGACAGTTTAGATATTCAACAAATTGTTTATCATCCTTTAAGACATGTTGAAAATATAGGAAAGAATGTTTTTCCATTTAAAGTTGTAGAATCAGAGGTCGTATATTCTAAAGTGTTTATAAAATGGTATCATAGATTTCTCTTTAGAAGGAAAGTAAATTTATTATATAAGGATTTATTATCTTCAGTGGATGTGAGTAAAATAGATATTAGTTATCCGACAACACTTTTTAGTGATGGCGCGATAGCTTATAAGTTATTTAAAAAATTTAAGCTACCATACATTGTTGCTGTTAGGAATACTGATGTCAATTTATTTTTAGCCTATAGACCGGATTTAATTCCTTTTGGTTTGAAAATTTTAGAATCTGCTGAGAAAATTGTATTTATTAGTGAGGGTTTGAAAGTGAAATTTTTTGAACACCCTTATTTTATAAAGTATAAAGAAACCCTGTCCTCAAAAACGCAGGTGATTGCTAATGGTATTGATTCCTATTGGTTATCAAATAATATTAGAAAATTTGAACCAGAGTGTGAGGGTAATAATTTCTTATTTATTGGTAGGTTTGATAAAAATAAAAATGTATTGAATCTAATTAAAGCATTAGATAATTTACGAAATAAGTATAGAAATATACATCTCGATTTAGTCGGAGGTGGAGGAGACCTTCATGATGAGGTTTGTGCTAGTATCAAAAATAATTCGTGGTGTCATTTTTATGGTAAAGTTTATGAGAAGGATGAGTTGAAGATGATTTTCCATAAAAATGATTTTTTTGCTATGCCGTCAATATATGAAACATTTGGTTTAGTATATATTGAGGCTCTTTCACAAGGACTTCCAGTTTTATATACTAAGAATCAGGGAATTGATAAGCTTTTCTCATTTGAGGTTGGTGAAGGAGCAGATGGCACAATTACTGATATTCAACTCTGTTTGGAAAAAATGATTTTGAATAGAAAGTCATATAAAATTAATGATATTGTTTTTAATAGATTTAATTGGATGAAAATTGCTGAGTTATATAAAAAGATATTTTTAGAGGGAATTAAATAATGAAAATACTATTACTGCATCAATACTTTTTAGAGGATGATGATCCAGGGGGGTCTAGATGGAATGAAATGTCTAAAACTTGGATAGAGCAAGGCCATGAAGTTATAGTTATTGCTGGTATGATGCATTATAATGGGAATGCAAAGCGAGAGGAATATAAAGGGAGATATTTCGTTAAGAAAAAGCAAGGAAAGGTTGATGTGTACAGAACACACGTTTCAGAGTCCTATAATAGTGGATTTTTAGGAAGGCTATGGGGTTATTTCTCATTTATGTTTTCATCGTTATGGGCGGGATTATTTAAAGTGAAAGGTAATTATGATGTAGTTATAGTAACCTCACCACCTTTGTTCGTTGGGATTTCTGGTTATTTAATTGCCTTATTTAAGCGCCTACCCATGGTTTTCGAGATACGAGACCTATGGCCAGAATCAGCAATCGATACCGGTGTATTGACCAACAAATGGGTTATTAAGATGGCATATTGGATTGAGAAGTTTATATATAAAAGAGCAAATTTAATCAATGTGTTGACACCTGCTTTTTATAACACATTAAGAGATAAGAAAGGAATACCAATTGATAAAATGGTGATGATTCCTAATGCTGCTGATTTTTCTTTATCTGAGACTATTTTGTCGAAATTTAATAGAGAAGAATTCCGTGAAGAGCATGGACTAACTGAGCACTTCGTCATTACATATGTGGGTGCTCACGGTGTTGCAAATCATCTTGAGCAAATTTTGGATGCAGGCAAATTACTTGAAGATACTAATGTCTTATTTCTACTTATTGGACAAGGAATGGAGAAGAACCGATTAATGGAAAGGGCAAAGGAAATGAATGTGAAGAATGTTCGGTTTCTCGATCCGGTACCTAAAAGTGAGGTTTTTAAATTTATCATCGCGTCTGAAATGGGTGCTTCTGTACTTAAGAAAGTAGATACCTTTAAAACTATATACTCAAATAAAACTTTCGATTATTTTTCTTGTAAAACACCTATTTTGATGGCTATTGACGGGGTATCTAGAGAATTGCTCGAGGAGGCTAAAGCAGGTAGTTATGTAGAACCAGAAAATAAAATGGAATATGATAGGGTAATTCGAGAATATTTAAATGATATGACTCGATTGACAGTAGAAGGTGAAAACGGATTTAATTATGCAAAATCAAATTTTGATAGAGAAGTTTTAGCAAAGAAGTATTTACTTGAAATTGAAAAAATTGTAAATCATGTATAAACATTTTTTTAAGCGATTTATTGATTTTTTAACAGCTTTCTTTGGGCTACTCTTTTTATCTCCGTTATTTATCATTGTGACAATTGGTCTCTATTTTGCAAATAACGGTAAACCATTCTTTTTTCAGGCCAGACCTGGGAAAGGGGGAATGATATTTAAGATTGTCAAGTTCAAAACGATGAATGATAAAAAAGATGCTGTTGGTAATTTGCTTTCAGATGCTGAACGTCTGACTCCGATAGGTGCTTTTGTACGTAAAACCTCATTAGACGAAATTCCACAATTGATAAATGTTTTAAAAGGTGATATGTCATTGATAGGGCCAAGGCCGCTTTTAATCCAATATTTACCTTTATATAATGAAACGCAAAAGCGTCGCCATGAGGTAAGACCCGGTATAACAGGTTGGGCACAAGTTAATGGAAGAAATGCCATTTCATGGAATAAAAAGTTTGAATTAGATGTATGGTATGTGGATAATATTTCTCTTGCAACTGATATCAAGGTTTTCTTTACAACCTTTAAAAAGGTATTTAAAAGCGAAGGAATCTCGGCAGACGGACATGTAACAATTGAACCTTTTAACGGACATAATTAATTTTTTAAAGATGTATTTGTTTGGTGCAAGTGGACATGGTAAAGTTATCGCAGAAATTGCGGAAAGTAATAATCTAGTTGTTGATGGTTTTTTTGATACAGACTTCAATAAAACGAAAGTTTTAGAATATCCTGTTTTTCATGAGGTTCCTTCTAGAAAAGTAGAGATAATCATAGCAATCGGAAATAATAAAGTTCGAAAAGATATTGTAAATGAATATGTTAACTTTGAGTATGCTAAATTGA
This sequence comes from Sphingobacterium sp. SG20118, assembly GCF_044740685.1. Classification (NCBI taxonomy): domain Bacteria; kingdom Pseudomonadati; phylum Bacteroidota; class Sphingobacteriia; order Sphingobacteriales; family Sphingobacteriaceae; genus Sphingobacterium; species Sphingobacterium sp. SG20118. The sequence continues at coordinate 4,565,656 of NZ_CP172826.1, read as the reverse complement.
TACATGCTCGATCACATATTTCTAAACGAACAAGTATAGGTTTAGGAACAGTGATAATGGCAGGTGTAACAGTGAATGTGGACGTGCATATAGGTGAGCATTGTATCATCAACACAAATGCATCAGTGGATCATGATTGTGTCATCGCAGATTTTGTGCATATATCACCCAATGTGGCATTAGCAGGTAATGTAATGGTCGGAGAGGGTACGCATGTCGGAATTGGTGCTGTTGTCATTCAAGGTGTTAAAATAGGTGCATGGTGCACCATAGGCGCAGGTGCTGTAATTATTAAAGATATTCCTGATGGATGCACCGTAGTGGGGAATCCAGGAAAAGTAATTAAGAAATAGAACGATAAATATAAAATATCATGTCAGATAAAATTTGGCTTTCATCCCCACATATGGGAGGGCGTGAATTAAATTATATTCACGAAGCTTTTGATGCGAATTGGGTAGCCCCATTAGGACCGAATGTAAATGGTTTCGAAGAGGATTTAGAAGAATTTTTAAATGCAGATGTTAAAGTAGCGGCATTGTCTGCTGGTACGGCAGCCTTGCATTTAGCATTAATTGAGTGTGGAGTTGGTTATGGCGATGAGGTTATTTGTCAATCGATGACATTTTCTGCCTCCGCAAATCCAATTGCCTATCAAGGAGCTATTCCTGTTTTTATTGATTCTGAAAGAGATACTTGGAATATGTGCCCAATTGCATTGCGAGATGCTATATCGGACCGTATTGCTAAAGGAAAGAAACCGAAAGCTATTATTGTGGTTCATTTATATGGAATGCCTGCAAAAATGGAAGAAATTTTAACAATCGCTAACGAATTTGATATACCGGTTTCTCGAAGATGCGGCAGAGGCGTTAGGGTCTACTTATAAGGGTAAGGCATGTGGTACGTTTGGAAGATTTGGTGTGTTGAGTTTTAATGGTAATAAAATTATAACTACCTCAGGTGGTGGTGCATTAGTCTGCCATTCGCAAGAAGATAAAGATAAAGCGGTTTTTTTATCGACCCAAGCACGTGATGATGCTCCTCATTACCAACACTCTCATATTGGATATAATTATCGTATGTCTAATATTTGTGCAGGTATAGGTCGTGGTCAAATGGAAGTTTTAGCTCATCGTGTAGAAGCGCGTCGTGCCATGACTGATTTTTATGTAAACTTGTTTTCTTCTTGCCCTGGCGTAAAAGTGTTTATTGAACCTTCTGAAGATTTCTATTCGAATCATTGGTTGGCCGCAATCACAATTGAACCTATTGAAGCTGGAATTACTCGTGAAGAGCTAAGATTGGCGCTCTTGGAGTTTAATATAGAATCAAGACCATTGTGGAAACCTATGCACTTACAACCTGTATTCGAAGAAACTCCATATTATGGTAGTAATATAGCGGAAGATCTATTTGATAAGGGCCTATGTTTACCCTCTGGTTCTAACCTAACGGATGAGGAGAGAATACGTATAAAGACTGCTATAGAGCAGGTATTTAGTAAATAATTAGATAAATCGATCTTTAACTATATAGTTAAAGATCGATTTATTAATCGCGATCTATTCCAATAAATTTAGAATAGAGTTTTATTATGGGAAAAAATATAGCTTCTTGAGGTGCATATGGGAAATAACGTTTAAAGTTACTCCATAAACGTTTTGCCCCATCTGGGTGAACAGAAATTGTTTTGATTGTTTTCCCATTTACAAAACGGTCGTCATAATAACCAAAATTTCCACCATGCCAAATTTCAGTTAACATCCAATCAGATTGTGTATCTTCTGGATAGGAAAAAGGGAGCGCATCATTAGGTAATCCGATGTGTTTGGTCAAGATATGATGTAAGATATGAACCCATTTCAAGATACCAACTTCTTTATACATCTGGAACAATGCTTGGGCGTCAATTTGATCCTTATAAGTAATGTATAAGCGCGCTGCGTCACATATTTGACGTAGGCCTATACCAAAAGAAATCATATGTTTCAAAATATGTGCGTTGACTTGAAGGATTTGGAGTTCAGGAGCAAGTACTTTAATAGCGACATTATTGATTAAAAGTTCTTGATACTTATCCTTATAGGAAGTCTCGATGTTTTTTAGATAGCTATACTTGAATGGACTTTTGATATCGAAAAGACGTTTATGATGTTCGATATGAATATGGTTCCATTGATAATCCAAACTAAAACCTGCCGTGTCCTGAAAATTTATTTTTTTAAGTTTTAAATATTCTCTTGCTTTAGCATAGCCATCTTCTTCAAAATACCAATCAATATCTCCAGATATCCGGTGTAAGGGTTTGATGTAGCATGCAGCCACTCCCTGCCCCTTTTGTAGTATGGGAAAGATTTCTTGTTTCGTAAAAGAAGAATATTGGATGGCGATAATCTCATTCATTTTTGTATTGTGGCGTTCAATCTGGTCCATGCGGACAGTCCATTTCAACCTTAGCGTTTGTGGTGGGAGTTGAGATTCGTCCAAAAATGAAAAGCTATCGTAAATAAGACTTTCGACTACATGAGTAGTTGCAAAAGAATATATTTGTGACCACTCGATTGCTGATAATGTCCTTTCTGAATTCAAAGACCCTTTTTGCCACAGGCCAATCCTAAGTAATTGTAAAAATATGTCACGAAGTTTATGATCCATCTATAAATTGTAAATACGAATATATCCAAAGATAACTATTTTTCATTTAGACATTTTATAAATTATATCTTCCTTTATTTGTAAAAGTACAGGTGAGATATTATTATCTGTATGTTTTTCACGTTATGGAAGGTATATTGTAGAAATAATCAAATATTTAATTTTACGTATTATTTTTACGATACTATTACTCATTTGTAGCTATCTTTTTTAAATTGACATTTAATAGGGGTAGTATGAATAAAATAATATATTTTTGTTCTTAAATAAAACAGAATCTATTTCAAAATTTATATCGAACATGCGGTTATTATTAAAGTATGGTTCATCGTTAGGTATGTTTCTTATTATGCTAATGATGTTTAGTTCTTGCGGGTCTCGTAAGAGGATGGTTTACTTTCAACAGGATTCTACACAGCTAAACGCTGTTTATGAGCAATTTATTCCTAAAATACAGCGTAATGATATTTTAACAATTGCGGTTACGGCAGCGGATCCCAAGGTTACGGCTCCATTTAATCCAGTAAGTTCCATGGTTACAAGTAATTTGAATCAATCTGTGGATTTAGCACTTCGTCCAACCTATACGGTAGATGAAGAAGGAAATATCACACTACCAATGCTAGGAAAAGTACATATAGAGGGATTGACACGACTTGAAGCAATTGAAAAAATTCGTGCCGAATTAAGTCAGTACATCAAAGATCCGGGTGTGAATATGAATTATAATAATTTCCGGGTATCTGTTTTAGGAGAAGTTTCAAAACCAGGTTCTTTTATTATGCCGACTGAGCGTGTAACAGTTTCTAGAGGCTTTAGGTATGGCAGGGGACTTGACCATTCGAGGAGTACGCGAAAATGTTACCTTGATTCGTGAGATGGGTGGCCATAAGACAATTCACCGTTTGGATTTAACCAAGCAGGAAACTTTAAATTCGCCATATTATTATTTAGCTCAAAATGACGTAATATACGTCGAACCGAATAAAGCACAAATAAATAACTCTAAGTTAGGAGCAAATACAAATATCATTATTTCGATTGCCGGCCTAATTATCACTGTAATTTCAGTTCTGACTCGCTAATATATTTCATGGAACAACATCCTAAACACAACAAAGATAATCAAGAAGAGGAAATCAATATGAGACAACTCTTTGAGCAGTATGCCTATTATTGGAAGTGGTTTGTACTTGCCATTATCCTTTCATTAGGTATTGCATTTACTTATTTACGATACGCCCAGAAGTCATATAGCACTTCTGCGAAAATTTTACTAAAAGATGAACGGAGTGCTTCTGCGGGTGAGTTGGCTGGTATTGCCGAGTTAAGTAGTAGTATGGGTTTCGGTGGAAGTCGTGCCGCGTTTGTAATTGATCAAATAGAAGTTCTTTCATCTAGGAGATTGATTAGAAAGGTAGTTGATTTGCATAATTTAAATATTACTTATTCTGCAAAAGGTCAGATTCTTTCAACTGAAATGTTGGAGAGGGATATGCCCTTTAAAATTCTTCTTCAAGGTAATCAAGATACTACTAAGCTTAATATAGAGGTTCGTTTTATAGATGGTAAGCAATTAGCTGTTACTGATGTAACCTCTGGTAAAAAGATGACCTTTGGATTTGATAAGGTCGTGAAAATTGGATACAATGAAGTTATTTTTAAAGAGAATAATACCATTAGAAAATTTAACCCTGATGTTGATTTTCAAGTCAAGGTGATACCTAAGAATTGGGCTGTTGATGCGACTCAAGGGGCTATAAGTATTATGCCAGGTAAGGAAATGCAGTCTTACATCGTAAATTTCGCTATGGTATCGCTATTAAGTAAAAAGGCTGAACTTGTTTTAAATTCTTTAATAGACATCTATAATGCTGATTTGACCAACGACAAAATGCGGATGACCCGAGCAACTTCAGATTTTATTAATAAACGATTGGTTCTGATTTCTAAAGACCTTTCAGGGGCGGATGAAGAGGTGGCAGATTTCAAATCATCAAATGCTTTGGTTGATATGGGCACAGAAGCTGGTGTTTATCTTAATAATGCTTCAGATAACGATAAAAAGGTGTTGGAATACCGCACCCAATTGCAGTTAGTCGATCATATGAACGATTTCATAAAAGGCGAAGCTGAAGGGAAATTGTTACCCTCAAATATCGGGTTACAAGATGCTTCCATTGGTACTACTATTGCAGCATATAATAAATTGGTGCTAGAACGAGATGATTTATTGAAATCTGCTTCTGATTTAAATCCTGCAGTTATTGCACTTAATGAAAATATTGCTGATAGTCGTAATAACATCCGCAGATCATTAGAGAATTACCAACAGGTAACCAAATTGGCCTTAAATAATATCGAACGAAAGTCTAATGAAATTAGGGGTAGAATCAATTCGATACCCAATCAAGAACAGGGTTTTAAGAAAATATCAAGACAGCAACAGATTGTTGAATCATTGTATTTATTATTATTGCAGAAGAGAGAAGAGAGTGAAGTAAAAGCAGCTGCAACTCCCGATAACTTAAAGATTATTGATTCAGCTTATGGTAATGGTATACCTGTTGCCCCTCGCGGAAAAGTAGTTGTGTTAGGAGCCTTAATATTAGGGCTGCTAATTCCTTTTGCAATTCTATATTTGAAGTTTTTATTGGATAATAAAATACATTCACGTAAGGATATTGAAGATATCGTTAAAGCTCCAATACTGGGTGAAATACCGAGTTCAGAGGATACCGTTATTCATCAAAATGACCGATCGTCGTTGGCTGAAGCTTTCCGGATTTTACGTACGAATATGAACTTTATGTTTGGTGCGGAACAGAAGGATAAGTCTAAAGTCGTTTTTGTGACTTCAACGATTTCTGGTGAGGGTAAATCATTTGTGGCAACTAATCTTGCACAGATATTATCCATGTCAGGTAAGCGTGTATTATTGGTAGGTGCTGATATCCGTAGTCCAAAAGTATTGGATTATTTAGGACTATCGCATTTACAACATACGAATGTTGGAATTACTCAGTTTTTGATTAACCCAGAGATGGATGTGGATAATATCATCATTAAGAAGCCGGGGAATTATGACTTCGATGTTGTATACTCAGGGTATATCGCTCCGAATCCTGCAGAACTATTGATGAATGGTCATTTTGACGATGTGATTAAATATGCACGTGAACATTATGATTATGTATTAGTTGATACGGCTCCTGTGAGTTTGGTAACCGATACCTTGTTAATTGCACATAATGCCGATTTGACACTTTACGTATCACGTGTAAACTTCCTGGATAAACGTTTACTTCAAGTGCCGCGCGAACTCTATGTTGACGGTAAACTGAAAAACCTTGCCGCAGTAGTCAATGATGTGGACTTTGCTCGTGGTTACGGTTATGGATACGGTTACGGTTACGGCTACGGTGATAAGAACGAGAAAAAAACAGGCTTAGCTAAATTGTGGCAGGACTTGAAAATTAAATTAGGTTTCAAATAGAAATCGATAATATATGGAATTGGCGCTTTTCTTTTTGGAATTGCGCCAATTTTTTTTGCTTCTTTTATAATTCGTTCTGAATATCAAAACACTACCTAAAATTGAAATAAACCTCATGCAACTAGAGTATGGCTTAAAAATTGCATATAGACTCGCGTGAAAATTATTTCATAACGATTCATCATCTGTGCTGTTAGAACAACAATTTAAGTAAAAATTACGTTACTTTGTAGGATGATTAGCATTAATAGCGAATCAATTTGGCATTGCCTAAACCCAATGAAGATTACGCAGGTTTATCAATGATTTTTAATATGACAACAATTAAAAGTTTTTATTACATACCTAATATGTGGCCATATGCGATCACATCCTTCTTTTCTGAATTTATATTTAATCAATCAATACACAAAATGAAAAAACTATTACTTACACTTTCTCTTTTTACCTGCTTAGGTATTGGAACTGTTTCTGCACAATTCTCTCGTCCCATTACAGTAGGTGCGGGTGTTGGAGCTGCATATGGCTTGGCAGATTTGGGAAATACGAAATTGAACTTTGCTTGGTATGGAGAAGGTGATTATTTAATAAGTCCTTTTATATCCGTCGGTCTTCATGCACAAAAAGGTGAAGTAAGTGGCAATGGTTATGGTAGTGAATATAGCAATAAATATTACGCTGGTAATGTGAATGGAAAAGTACGCTTGGGTCAATTCATGGGATTGCCAGATAATTATAGTAATTATACCTTAGGTGCTAGTAATCTGGAGCGGATTGTATCCAATATTTATATTGGTGCTGGTGCCGGCCTTATGAAAAACCGAATTTCTAGACAATTGGAAAGTGGTTATAGCACTGGGATAGTGGCAAATGGTGGTGAGATTGCAGATGATCTATCGGCGATACATTTCATCGTTCCTTTAAATGTAGGTGTCGATATCCCTTTCGGGAGAACACTTTATGGACCGCAGTGGGCGATCAATGTTAACTACCAACATACTTTGACTACGAATGATAATCTAGATGGTATTATCAATAAAAATAAGGATCAGTATGGTTTTGCATCTATCGGTGTAAAATATGCATTCTTCAACCGCAATTAATCCATTTCAACGCAGTAAAACATAAATATCAAAGATTAATAATTATGAATAAGATGAAAAGATACTATCCGAGTCTAACGATTGGGCTGGTTTTTTTAGCAGTTTTAGTGTGCATGCAAGCTTGTAAATCAAGTTCGTCCATATATAAAGCTCCGAAAGTGGCCGCTTTCCGTGCAGGTAAATTACCAGCGCCTCCGGGAATGGTGTATGTCCCTTCTGGAACTATTTTGTTTAAAAGTTCTCTGGATAGTGCTGATACGGGTAAGAACGTGAGTCTGAGTGCATTTTTTATTGATGAGGCCGAAGTGACCAATAAACAATACCGCGAGTTTATCAACTGGGTAGCCGATTCAATCGCGGTAACGGATTATCTAAAGGATGATCAGTACTTTTTGGAAACGGGTGACCCTGAAGGTGAACGCCCAATCGACTGGAAGAAAGTGAAAAAAGTTTCACCGTTATGGAAGAGCAATGACCCTACTATACGGGAACAATTAGCACCTATGATCCTGATGAAAGGATCTAAAAGAACGCTGAACCCAGAGGTGATGCAATATCAATATGAGTATCAAAAAACCAAGGGTAATGCTAAAAGAACATATGTAAAGGATGCTGTTCTAGTGATGCCTGTAGAAGATATCTGGTCCAGCGACTTTCCGAACTCGCAGTTAGCATCGCTTGATGTCAACTATTTTACACATGAATCTTTTGATTACTATCCTGTCGTTGGTGTAACCTGGAGACAGGCAAGAGCATTTACAGACTGGCGTGGGAAAGAAGTGATGGCAACGTTGATGAAAAACTCTTATTTGAGTGGCTATCAGCTGACTTTAAGCCTTCCTACTGAAGCGCAATGGCAATATGCTGCTGAAGGCAAGCTAGACCCTCGGGATACGACTACAAGCACGCGTATGACCATTGATGGGGCAGAAGGTAAGGAAAAGCTAGCAGTCAATTTTAAACAGGGTGAAGGAACTTATTCGCGTGATGGAGCTACGTTTACGCTTCCGGTAAAATCGTATACGCCAAATGCTTTTGGAATCTATAACATGGCTGGTAACGTTTCTGAATGGACATTGGATGCCTTCAGTCCATCGGCAATGGTATTTGTCAACGATTTGAATCCTGTTCTTTTATATGATGCGGATGATCAAGATGCCGACGCTTTGAAAAGAAAAGTAGTACGTGGTGGTTCTTGGAAGGATAATGGTGAGCAATTGAATAGCGAAACCCGTAATTATTCGGTCGATTATGAACCGCATTCGTATATCGGTTTCCGCTGTGTGATGTCTGCTTTTGAAATGCCGACTATACAGAGTAAAACAAGAAAATACTAATAACTTGATATAACATTCAAATCGATAGCAATATGACACGGTGCTCACCTCCTAGAATACTTGGTATTGTGGATATGCATAGTGGCGTATTGGCTATGAAAAAAGATATTCCAATGAAGATTTTGATAACGATTGCAATGGCTATGGGATTTGTTCCTGTCTTTGCACAACAAGAAATACCAGATAGTTTAAAGACTGAACAGCTGACAAACAGCTTTGAAGGAGAGGTATTGATGGATACGATACCGACTACAGATGGTTTTTATCAGGCCAATAACCTGGAAGATGCGGTCCCTTTTGCTTATCCAGAAATCAATATGAAAAATATCCGTTTTTATAAAAGGGTATGGCGTGATATCGACCTGAAGGATGAAAAAAATCTCTTGCTCGCAACACCGGGAAACTCTTTGATAGAAATTATCATGAAGGGTATCGAGGCGGGTAAGTTGTCTTTATACAGTCCTGATGATGATTCTTTTAAAGGTAGAATGAGTGCTAATGATGGGCTTGCTCGTTTTACGGATAGCGTACTCGTACCCATATTTGATGATGAGGGAAACCAGATTGATTCAAAAATGGCTTTAAATGAATTTGATCCTACTCGTGTCACCAAATTTCGTATCAAAGAGGATATCTTCTTTGATAAGCAACGTGGCCGTTTGGAGAGCCGTATCATTGGTGTAGCGCCATTGATGGATATTACGACTTCAGCTGAGCTGGCTGAATCAGTGGGTTTCTACTCCTGCATTTTGGTTGTATTTCCCACAATTGCGTTATAGCTTGGTGAAGGTCGATATTACCGATCCAGATAAAGGGCTATACGATATGACGATGGATGACCTGTTTGTGCAAAAGAAATATGCCAGTACGATCATCCGTGAGTCTTCTGCAGGTGCACTAAAAGTAGCTGACGAAGCACAGCAATTGCAAGATGCAGCGCAGATCGAGGAAAAAATCGATGCTTATAAAAAGAAATTATGGACGAATCCTAAGGGTGTGAAAGCGGAAAACTTAGAAGAGTTTATCCCTAATGCACAGAAAAAAGGAAAGAAAAAATAAGCATAGTTTAGTTTTGCTATCATAAAAAAAGCATTCTCATCTTTTGAGAATGCTTTTTTTATGATTTGAGGTCGTATTTTGAGACTTCAAAACTTCAAGATTTCAAATCCTTGGACTTACATCTCCAGTAGCTGACTTAGGTAATAACCCTATTATTGGACGCTCAGCGTTTTTTAACGTTATCAGGTTATGAGGTGAGTATGTTAGACTGGTTAGTTACTCATTTACTTGTCACTCGGTTACTAGTTACTATGTCACTCATTTACTTTGTCACTACGTTACTCAATCACTTCGTTACTTAAAAATTTCGGAGTACAGCGTGGTTGTTAAGCTATAGTCCTATTTAATTTTTATTGGTTTTACTTGTTATCATAATTTGTATTGGCTTAGGCGATTTATGTCTGTAGCAAGTTGTTACGAATGACTTTTTTCTGTAATTGTTTATTCATTATTTTAAGGGTTTTATAATTGGTTATTGCTACTATATTACCTTACAAAGTCCTAGGAGTAATCATTTCTAAAATGATTTTGTGCCCAAATTCTTTTCTGATGTGACGAAATTTCGGATAGGTGATGGCTATAAATACCGTGTTTAGATGCTGTAGATGTAGTAATGGTTATTTTGTTTGTTTAATGGATGAAATGTGAAGCTTGAAATGGTAGATACGATTTTGTGACGAAATTATTTCCCGCTGCGACGAAATAATTTCCTTTTGTGATGAAATATAGTTTTCAAATTGATTAAAAAGGACAGAATGTTTTCATATCTTGACTTTTAAGAACCTATTTACAAACTAGCTTATTAGCAATATCTGTTAATCCGTATGAATGATTTTTACAACAATTGTAAAACTTGTATTCCTCAATTTTCTGATCATTACTGGTGGCAAAAATCGCAGCACCGGAAATATTTTGATAGATTCCTCTACATCTCCATTTTTATTTCTTTGATTGGTACCTTGTATCTGTTACAAGCTCGAAATGATCAATTTTTATCAGAACGTATTTTAGACTCCGATTACACCCTAAAACTTATTGTGGTCTTTGTATTTCTTTTATTGATGCAGTGCCTTTGCTTCTTCGTGGTTAGGTTGCTGTTTTATATACATATTAAGAGTTATTCAAGGTTCGTCATGATGTGTATTAGGATGATGGGGTATGTCCTGATTTTTTATCTGCTGTTACCTTGGTGTATCAAACAATTCATCGTCTTTATTACTACGCATCTTCAGCAAGTGGATGTCCGTGGTACAGGCTATCTACATCATGAGTATTATCATATTTGCATATGGATGATATTATATGTCAGTCTTTGGATGTTTTTTTTCTTTTCGAGGGAAAATAATCGTCACCAACGGTCTGCAGAGCATAAACGACGTGAGTCTAAACGATTAGCTGATAAGCTACTGCGTCATGATCTACGTGAATACCTAGAAAAGGGATTTATGGTCATCGTTAAAAAAGATACGGTACTATTGATCAATGCAGAAGGAGAGTTGTCGCTAAAGGGACGTAAAAATGATGACCTTAATTTAGCTTTGAAATTGGATTATACACAAATCTCTAAAAGTGTCTTTATCGTAAAAGATGAAGTTTTAGTGGTGGCGGAAAACCATATTGAAATTTCATCTAAACGTAGTGAAATTTTAGAGATGGCATTAAAGAAATATAAGAAATTGGCGGATGTTGCCGTTGAGTTCAAAAGTGAGCATGGTTTATTGACGCTGAGCCCAGTATATGGGGAGAAGTTAGGTAAACACTAAAAAATATTGGCCAAATCCCGAGCGGATTTAAATCTATTGGTTTTACCTGCAATTTTTAATATGTAGGTCATCAAGGTACGCTTCCGATAGTGTGCCCTGGCTGTTTGATGTCCTGCTTTTTGCAATAAAACCATGAATAAATTTATGCTTATTGAGCAGATGCAACAGGCATTGTCTCAATTGGTGCAACATGAAGTGCAAACCGCACTTTCAGATATTCCTTCAGAAAATCTGCTCCAGACGATAATCGATCGTTTTTCTTCTGCTCCATTTCCGGCTACCCTATTACCGCTTATGGAAGAGTGCGCTGAACTCCTTTCCTCACATTTATCATCTCCGGAAACTCCCCTTAATCATATACCCGAGTATGTATCCATCATCTGGATCATTGATAAGTTAGATATCAAACGCTCCACCTTTTATAGATCGGTCAACCAGATTCTGCTTTTCCCTGTATTGCGAGTAGGAAAGCGACCGTATTATTTGAAGGCGGATGTCATTGCATTATTTGATAAAACGAAGGGAAAAGGCCCTTATATTTTAGGGAAGTTGGCGCATCAGGTGCGCCAAAGTTAGCGAACGGAGCCACAAAGTGCCGCTTTCTCTAGTTACTTCTTTGGTTTTGGTAGCCGCTTCTTGCGGATAGGTGCCCCCTTGTTGTTAAAAGGGGAGCACTTGTCCACAACTTGTGGACACTTGTGGATATAAGTGGCTACTTGTTTCGGATAGGGGGACACCTCTTTGAAAATAGCATGTACTTGTTTACTCATGGGATATACTTTTTGTGTCGTACGCATTACTTATTATATAAAAGGGTCCGCTGCTTTAGGACAGTATTCCACCTATGGTGAATAAGTGACCAGGAGTAGTGAAAAAGTGTCCACGAGTTCTGGATATCCGCTCTGATATTGTGCATAAGTGACCGGTCCTTCGGCAGACCGAGCACTTCTTTTGAATAAGGGTCCACTTGATTCCTTAAATGTACTCCTTCTTTAGAAGATATACCCACATCTTGGGAATAAGTGTTCACTTGCAATCAAGTTTGGTCCGCAGGTTTAAAAGAAGTAAAACCTTCTTTTAAACGTGGTACTAGGCAAAGCCAAGAAGTAGTTGGTTTTTGGGGCTGTTTTTCATTTTTCCAGTTTTTTATTGTCCCACATTTCCATTCACTGTCCCATGTTGTCCCAAAGTGTCCCGCTTTTCGAATTTTACTGTTGTCCTCTTTTATGTTTGTTTCATGATGTTCGTCCGGAAGTGCATCTGAAACTAATTTTTTAACAGCGCGTAGGCGCTATTATAATTCAAAACATGAGAAAGAAAAAAGTAATCTTGGACTATTCATTGGTCAGTGACGATGAGTTCAATACGATGGTGGGTAAAGTACTGGACTGTCTGGAGGGACATGCTATTTTGGTCGATCTGCCGGTCAGTCTGGTGGAGCTGAAAGCACAGGCGGATGACTATAAGGCCAAATGGCAGAAGGCGAGCCGTGGGGGGAGTGTACTGGAAATAGCAGAAAAGAATGATAGCAAGAGAGCGGTATCGCAACAGCTGAAAAACATCGCTTTTTATGTCAATACGGTGGCTGATGGTTCGCGCTCTATTTTGCTGAGTTCGGGGCTGATCTTGGAGAGTGAACCAAAAAGCTCGCAAATACCTGGAGTGGTGCAAGAGGTGGCTTTACAGGATGGTAAGCAACGCAATCAGTTGCAGGTCAAGTTTAAACCATTGAAAGAAGCTATTTTATATGATTATCAGATAGCAGGTACCTTGGATGCTTTTGATCAGCCGGTATGGGGGGATTCTTTACAGACCAGTACGAGTTATGCCAATATATTCTCGCCTGTGCAACCCGGTTTTACCTATTACCTGCGTGTACGTGCCCGTAATAAAAGAGGAATCGGCGATTGGAGTGATGCGGTAAGCCTAACAGCGCGATGAGTACCGTAGTGGTTAAAAGAATCGGACAGGGGAACAACAGTACCCTCTCTGAAATCTATATCGATGGAATGTTGGTCTGTTATGGCCTGGAAGATCTGGTGCGCGATATCAAGATCAAAAGCGAAACAGCGATTCCGACGGGTGTCTACCCATTGGCCTTCAATACCTATGGTGCTATGCATGCGCGCTATAAACGTAGATTTCCTGCTGTGCACAAAGGGATGGTCGAAATCCGTGATATCCCGAACTATAGCTATGTATACATCCACATCGGTAATAATTTTGGGGATACCGCAGGTTGTCTTTTGGTGGGTAGTGGTTGGGAATTGGTGGAAGGGGACTATGAACTGCGACAATCGAAGAAAGCATACCTGTCTTTGTACAAGCGGCTGGTAGCTATGATGGCGAGTGAAATGGTTTTTTTGGAGATTTTGAGTGACGGAGTGATTAGTAACGGAGTGACATAGTGATTAGTAACGAAGTGATTAGTAACGGAGTGACATAGTAATGAGTGACGAAGTGATTAGTAACGAAGTGACATAGTAATGAGTAACATAGTGACATAGTAATGAGTGACGAAGTGATTAGTAAAGCTGTAAGGTGTGATAGAGAGGTAAGTACTTGTTACTTCTTACTGGTCACTTTTGTTACTTTCTTAACTTTTATACAAATGAAAAAATGGATCAATAAAATAAGCAATATCGTACAGGTTGTCTTAATGGCTCCTGTGAAATTACCGAGTAAGGTCATGCATATTCTCAAATATATCGGACTGGGGCTCGGTGTTATCGAGATGGTGCTGGAGCAACCCGATGATAAAGCTGAGCAACATGGAGATGCTGCTGAAAACCAATCGAAAACCGCTAATGGATCACCGTTGCCTACGCGCAAGACAAATGACAAGGAGGTGCAGGATGAAGTTTAACAATCTGCGGATAGGTACGCTGGGTGGTAGTCTCTGTTCGATATGGGCCTCGATTTCATTAGGTGATGTCTTGCAGACAGTATTGACAGCTATAGTGGGGACCTGTGTCAGTGTGGTGGTGAGTAGGGTACTGGGTAGATGGAGGAGGAGGCGCTAGCAGGAGTGTGTGGAAAAGGCCTTCTCAATTTGCTGAGAGGGCCTTTTTTTATGAAATTGAGGTCATGTGCATTAAAAGTTTGTGATTTTAATATTTGCGTTTTTATGCTATTCTTGAAAGCTATAGTTTGATATCCATCAAGAATGATGGTGATTGAGTGTGTTATAAAATAGCGTGTTATGTATATTTTGTAACTAATCTGATGTTTTATATAATTAATTTGCGTTTTCTTGCGTATTTTATTTTTTATGCTTATTCTTACAGAAGAAAAGGAATGACAATTACATTCCTTTTTACATGATTATAAACCCCATATAACCTCATTACACCAAATAAAGATTTAAAAGAAAGTCGGGTTATGTGGATGATCTCATACATATGAAAACAGTCAAAATTATCTTCAGCTTTTGCATCGTCCTGTTACTCACCTATCCTCTTGTTGCACAAATCCGTACAGGCGCTGATCAAACATCCGAATATCTCAGTTATTTGAAAGGAAAAAGAATTGGGATGGTGGTTAATCCTACATCACGAATCGGAGATCAATCCAGTGTGGATAGCCTGATTGCACTTGGTGTTAATATTGTCAAAGTTTTTGGCCCGGAACATGGTTTTCGTGGTGACGTAGGCGCGGGGGTAAAAGTTACGGATGCCATTGATCCAGCGACAGGTGTTAAAATAGTTTCTTTATACGGCAAGACCAATAAACCAACAAAAGAGATGTTGGCAGATGTGGATCTGATGATTTTTGATATTCAAGATATTGGTGTTCGCTATTTTACGTATATCGCGACGATGCATCGCGTCATGGAAGCTTGTGCGGAACAAGGAAAAGAACTTTTGATTTTAGATCGACCAAACCCCAACGGATACTTTATCGATGGACCAATATTGGATATGGCGTATAAATCGGGAATCGGCATGCACCCTGTGCCCATCACCCATGGTATGACGGTCGGGGAATATGCGCAGATGATCAATGGGGAAGGCTGGCTCGCAAATGGTGTTCAATGTAACATCAAGATTGTTCCAGTAGCAAACTATAGCCATGAGATGGAATATATACCACCTGTAAATATGTCTCCGAATATCAATACCTATCAGGCTGTTTTGTTATACCCCTCGACTTGCTTATTTGAAGGTACGGTGCTCAGTGAAGGTCGAGGCACATTGTTTCCATTCACCGTTATTGGTGCTCCTGAATTAAAGGGGAAATATGATTTTACGTTTACGCCAGTCAGCATCCCAAATATGAGTGCGACACCAATTCACCTGAATGAACTGTGCTATGGCTTGGACTTAAGAACTGTTGATCTACAAAAATTAAGAGCATCAAAGCAGATTGACCTTTCTTGGTTGATCGAGACGTATCAGAACTATCCGAATAAAAAACTATTTTTTGATGCCAAGCAAAGTAAAGAAATTGTTGTATTTGATAAGTTAGCGGGTGGACCTGCGTTACGGGAGGCCATTAATGCAGGTATGTCTGCCGATGAAATTCGTAAAAGCTGGGCACCAGGACTCGAGACCTATAAAGAGATGAGAAAGAAATATTTAATTTATCAATAAGTTTAGCAGCTTAGAAAGTTAATGTGTAAGATGATAGCATCTCAAGTTTTAAAATCCTTATGGGTTGGAATATTTGTTTTGTGTTGTACACAGCTGTACGGGCAGATGCACGATAAACGCATGAGCGGGAAAGTTGTCGATCAGAGCCACTCGCCTATACCATTGGCTACGGTGAGCCTTCATGATCGTAATGAAAAGCTTGTTCTGAGTACTGCAACAGATAGTTTGGGGCAATTTCAAATAAAATTTGCCAAAGCTGGACGTTATTTTGTAAAAGTGAGGTATATGGGGTATCAAGAGCAGCTGTCTGCAGTTTTTGAACCGGAAACTTTTGACCTCGGTACGTTTACGCTTTTGCCATTGGCCAATTCCTTAGCGGAGGTTGCTGTTGAGGGAAAGAAAAAAATGGTGCAGATCGACGGTGGTACGCTTATTTACAATGTTGAAAGCACGATTGGTGGACAGGATGTTTCTGTTTTGGAAGCATTGAAAAGAGCTCCCGGAGTATATGTCGAAAATGAAAGTGACATTACACTGAATGGAAAAAGCGGTGTGCAAATTCTGTTGGATGGCCGTCAAACTTTTCTTTCTGGAAAAGAATTGACAGACCTGTTAAAATCATTATCATCCAATAACCTCAAGTCTATTGAAATCATCAATAGCCCAACGGCTAAATATGAGGCTACAGGATCGGCAGGTATTATCAATATCAAAACAAAAAAAAATCAGGTAACAGGGCTCAATGGTACGATCAGCAGTACTATAGCCTATGGTGTCAGTGCTAAACAGCTCCAAAATGTTGCGCTCAATTACCGGAAAGATAAATTAAATGTATACGGTAATTATAGCCATACCTTGGGTAATTACAATTACCTGTACGGCACAAACCGTCAGCAAAATGGAAAAGCATACGATAGCCATACTGATGATGTGGACAAACGCCAGAAAATGTCCACACAAGTGGGGGCCGATTATTATCTGAACGATAAAAATACCATCGGTTTTTTGGTAAATGGCAATTTTATTTATGGAGGGGGGATCACCGATACCAGAAACAGCAATCAGTACCCTTCCGTCCTTAGAGATGGAAGAGTCTCTGGATGCTATAAACGATTATTATGGACAGCATACTGCTCGTTATAATTTTAATTTCAACTACAAATATGAAGATACGCTGGGCAGGAGCTTGAATATCGATGCAGATTATGGTTTTTTTGATAAATGGAATAAAAACCTACAATCCAATACCTACCGCGATCAGCAACAAACCATTCTTCAGGAAAATCTATACCGGACGCTCAATGGGATTGATATTGATCTAAAAGGAATCAAACTTGACTATGGGATGAACCTCTGGCAGGGTAAGCTGGAAACAGGCTTGAAGTATTCGAATGTGGCTTCTCGAAACAATTCGAGGTTTTATCATGTGGGTGCTGTAGCGGATAGTCTGGACAATCGACGCTCCAATGATTTTCATTTTGATGAGCATACCTCCAGTGCTTACGTCGATTATAAACGAACGCTAGGGAAATGGTCGCTCCAAGGTGGGGTGAGATTAGAAAATTCGCGTTCAACGGGTAAGCTGCTTTACAAAGAGAATGCTACTGATAGGGAAGATGAAATTAATCGCAATTTCACCAACTTATTTCCATTTTTTTCTGCTACCAGACAGTTTGGTGAAAATCAAACCCTTTCTTTGTCTTATGCCAAGCGGATTGAAAGACCGGCCTATGCCGATCTAAACCCGTTTATTTATATGCTGGACGAATTATCTTTTTGGCAGGGAAACCCGTTTTTAAGTCCATCCTTAACCCATCGTTTTACCGTCTTGTATTCCCTAAAAAGTGCCACGGTGATTTCGTTTAACTTTGCTTATACCGATCAGCTGAATGCGAAGGTAACGGATACACTCGATAGCGATAAAATTGTGATGATCAGTAAGAATGTAGGGACACAAAAACATTGGTCACTAGCGCTGACGCAGAATTTTGCTCCTAAACCGTGGTGGGACCTTACTTTTAATGGTCTTTTTTATTATATCCAAAATGATGTTTCTTTTGATGCGTATAGAAATCTAAACTTGCAACAGGCGGCAGGTCGTGTGAGTTTAATACAGGCTTTTAAGCTGCCTTATAAAATGAAGGCTGAACTTGCAGCTGTTTATAATTCAAGACGTCTCAGTGGTGCCAATACGCTGAGTAGAGCCGTTAGTCAGGTGGATATCGCTTTTCAAAAATTGCTGCTACAGGATAAAGCAACGGTCAGGTTTGCTATCAATGATATCTATAAAGGGAATCAAAGTAAGTATACGCAAAATTTCCCTGGATTTGTTTCCAATAGCTATGGTTACTACGAATCTAGGCAGGTACGGTTGAGTTTAAGTTATCGATTCAGCAGTGGAACAACAAAAGCGCAACGCGCACGGAAATCTGCACTTGAAAGTGAAAGTGGAAGAATTCCATAGTGCGCTTAAGCGCTTTTTATTGCAGGATGGCTTGGTATTGGGTTAATGGATGCGGCAGCGTAAGTAGGTGTGGGGGAAATTCGCCATTGTAAAAATCGAAATACTTATCATAAAAAAACCTTCTCAATGTGTTGAGAAGGTTTTTTTTATGTGCTTTTTTTATATTAGTTCGCGGTCAATGCGATTGCATTTAACTGGCGAGAGGTACCATCAGGACCTACAGCGACGATGTTATCGAAGATAACACGTGTGCCGGGTACGATGCCATTTAAGGCTGATGCCATACTTGAGCTCAATTGATTACCTGAGGTGGATAAAACAATTGCATCAGCACGTGGCTTAGCCAATATCATCGTAAATTTGGTGACCTTAAATTTAGCGTCAAAATCAAAGTTCTCCAGAGTGGCAAATACGGCATTTTGCGCTTTAAGGGCTACAGTTGCCATATTACCGCCTGTTTTACCGGCAAACTTAGCGATAGGATCTGGAATGCGTTTTACACGGAATTCGGTCGTACTCAACGTCTGCATTTTCCCTGGTGCTACTTCAGCAGCAATAGTGACACGCGCTGTTCCTGGTGATGAAACTCGTGCGTTATATTTACCGCCAGAGCCTGAAAGGCTACCTCCTGTTATGTCCACTTTTACTTTATCTGTTGGTGTACCTGCAGCCGAAACTGAAAGTGGATTGTCTACACCGATATACAAGACATTCATCTTGTCTGGTGATACCACCGCCGATGGACGGGCTACCTGATAGGTCTGTGTGGTCGTACGATACTCTTTCATAGAGCCATCAGTTTGTTTGACCTGAACAACTCCTGCCCAAGAAAATGTACCTTCTTTATTCGTTGGTACCGTGTAGACTCCTTTACCGTCGACAATTTGTAATGCCGATCCATTCACACTGATCGCTGGTTGTGACTTTGAGTCGGATGCGGTTAAGAATACTTCAGCTTTATAGGGTTGTCCTTGTACCAAATACGAAGTTGGGGCAACCGCTACTGCAGCAAATTTATCCAGATTGACAATTGCTTGATCCATTTTTCCCAAGATCAATTTTACAACATCTGATTCTGCATTTTGTGCGTCTGTCTGGATTTTCGTAAGGATGGTCATGGCTGCTGTTAAGGGTGTACCATTACCGAAATTAATCTCTTCCCAGGTTTTCTTCCCATTTACTGCTTTTTCAGGGTTCGATGCATCAAGCGAGAAGGAAACGCTTTTTTGTCCTTCAGGACCTAGAAGTGTAAGCAGTTTGGTGCGGGTTTCATTGATCTTGTCTTTCAGAACAACGCCTTTTTTCTCGTTGATCATGAGGTTGGGAGAGATGTCTTCATTCTCCCGCATCACTAGATCTCCGGTTTCGCTGTCATAACCGCCACCTTGTTTGGTCAATTCCTCTTTCAGGCTATTGATATAGGTATTCAGGTCTCCAATGATGGCCTGTGCCTGTTTTGCTTTATCGTATATCGGCTTAGCGCGTGCTGGTTTCTTCCTTCAGTTTGGTGTTTTCAAATGACGTAAACAATTGCTGCACCGCATTGTTGACATTCGACCGGGAAGTTTCCAGGCTATTGTTGATGTTTTTAAATGCATCCAAGATGGTATCGGGTACATTCAGCGCGAGTAGCGCCAGTAATACCAGATAAAGAATGCTAATCATTCTTTGTCTTGGAGTTTCTCTTCCTAATGCCATTTTTATTGAATTAAATTATACAAGGATGAATTATACTCGAGGTTGGTTCATGGCACTTAACATATTGCCATAAATCGCATTCAATGCGTTTAGGTTTTTTGCAAGCTTGCCCACTTCTTCTTTAAATGCCTTGGAATCGTCCAAAGATTCGTTGAAGTTTTGCATCGTATAACTTAAATTTTCATAAAACTGATTCATGGATTTGAGGTGTGAAGCAGAGTCTTGAAGCTCACGCTCGTACATCCCGTTCAACTGTTGTAAATTGCCGGTCAGTTTTTGAACCTGATCATGGTAACTTGTCGTGTCGGCGGAAGAATTGGACATTTGAACCAAATTAGCAGATGCTTTTTCAAACGCTTGGCTCATGTGGTCGAATTTTGAAGTCGCTAATTTTAGCTTTTGAGTGAAATCCTCTGTCGCCAGCGATACATCTGAAATCTTGTTGATGGCTGACATCTTTTCGCTAAAGTCACGTAAGCCTCTACCTAGATTTTCAATCGATGCGGGTTCTATATTTGCATCAGCAAACATTTTATCTAACGCTACGGTTGCTGATGGACCTGATTGTTGGTTGACAACTGCTGCCCCACGGACAGGGCGCTCACCTGTGAAATTATCGTCCAATTCCGGATACACGCGACTCCAATCTGGCTCTTGTGGAGGAGGATTGAATCCCATCAGGAAGAATAGGAACGCTTCTACCCCCAGACCAATACCGATCATGTAGTTGGCATAGGAACCTCCTATGTGTAATATTTTGAATAATACCCCAATGATGACGATACTCGCCCCCCAAGAAATAGCGACATTTAGCCATCTTGAATTGTCTTTTCTTTTGCTCATAGTTTTAATTGCTTGTAAGTATAGAAAGTTGATTGTTTAACAAAAGTTGAATATTGTTTGTTTTATATTATGCGTTGCTATTTAATTCTAATCCTTATCGATACCTAAAAATTTTGAATAGGTGTGTACGATAGGAAAAACAAGCACTTCTTGCAGTGCATACTTAAAGTAACGTTTAAAATTGGCCCATAGTCTATGGGCTCCTTCAGGATGTACAGAAATAACCGAAGTCTTACCTCCCTCAAAACGAGCACCATGTTGACCAAAGTTTCCTCCATCATCCAATTTGCATCCTTTTCTTCAGGATAAGGAATAGAGTGATTCCTTGTTCCATAATCCGATGCGCACTAATTGAAAAAAAACGTCTCTGAGTCATTTGTCCATAAAATGTGAAGTAATTTTCATGCCAAAAATAACTATTTTTTGCGGTTTTACGATTATTCCAATCACAAACTATCATGCTTTTGCGATAGCGACCGTTCAGCATGGTCCGTGTGGGATGAGCATGATAATGGTTGATGTGCTAAATGTTCTCATTATCTGAGTGTTAAGTTGGAGTGTCACGAATTTATTAGGATTACTTTTTGGATGAACTGCAATAATAGTTGTTGCCAAAGGGCAACAATTTTGATGGGGGTATTGCTGAAGGATTTTTGGATTTTTCTTCTTGAAACCACTTAAATTTTATTATATTTGAGAAACCAGTAGAGGATGATGACGCTTGGATTCATCTTTATACTTATAAACTAAACCTGATACATACATTATTAAAAAAACTACCAAACTAAATCTAGCTAATGAACATTAAATTTTATGGGAGATATTGTCTCCACTTATGCATTCTGGTCGTATGCATGCTAACTATGTTGCCAGTATTTGCTCAAATCAAATTGACAGGGACAGTAAAAGATAGCAATGGCCCACTTTCTGGTGTGACCATTCAAGTGAAAGGAAACCCAACAACAGGGACTGCAACAAACCAAGAAGGAATATTTCAGATTACCGTAAAGGATAAAGATATTTTAGTATTTAAAATGGTTGGATATGCCCCACAGGAAATAGGGGTTGAAGGGAATAGAAATGCACCCTTAAATGTGATGTTAGAACCGACAAGTGACCAACTGGATGAAGTGGTCGTAGTAGGTTATGGAACACAGAAAAAAGCGGTCGTATCCGGAGCAATTGCCTCTGTAAAAGGAGAGGATCTGGCTAAATCATCATCGGTTAACCTTTCAAACTCTTTTGCAGGTCGATTGCCGGGCGTAACAGCTATGCAAGCTGGTGGAGAACCTGGAGGTGATGGTTCTACGATTCGTATTCGCGGGATCAATTCATTGTCTGGAGGAAATACAAGCCCATTGATCGTCATAGACGGTGTGCCACAAAGAGCAGGAGGACTGGATCGTATAAACCCGAATGATGTGGAGAGTGTATCGGTATTGAAAGATGCCTCAGCCGCTATCTACGGTTTCTCGTGCTGGTAACGGCGTTATCTTGGTCACGACCAAGCAAGGGAAAGTTGGAAAACCACAGTTTTCATACGACTTCTCCTATGGTATACAGCGTCCTACACGTCTTCCAAAAATGGCGAATTCTGCACAGTATACGTCAATCATGAACGAGGTAACGCAAGTGTATCCAGAAGATCCTAGTAGATGGAGCGATATCTGGAAAGATATCAATACGGGTGACGGTACTTTTATAGGAAAAGATGGTAAAAATGACCAGGCTTTTACACCAGAAGAACGCCAAAAATATATGGATGGATCAGATCCTTTACGGTACCCCAATACCGATTGGTTTGGCAGTACGATCAAAGATTGGTCGCCACAACAACGCCATAATGTGCAAATAAGTGGAGGTAGTGAAACAACCAAATACTTGGTTTCATTGGGGTACTTAGACCAGGATGCGATCTATAAAAATTCGGCAACTTTTTTTAAACAATACGATTTCCGTGCAAATTTAGAATTTAAATTAGGGAAATATGTGACAGCAAGATGGGGAATCACTGGACGTGAAGAATCTCGTAACTTTCCGACTAGAGGTGCTGGCGATATCTTTAGAACCCTTATTCGCGGTCTTCCTATTAATATAGCCACATGGCCGAATGGAAAACCAGGAGAAGACCTAGAGGCCGGCTTAAATCCTGTTGTAATTACGACTGGCGCAACCGGATACGATAGAAATACACGCGATTATTTGCAAAATACGGGTGCATTGGATTTTAGAATACCAGGTGTTGAAGGGTTGAAGTTAACGGGAACTGCTTCCATTGATAAATATTGGGGCCGATCGAAAAGATGGGAAACACCTTGGACTTTATACCGATGGGATAATGCGAGTTTTGAAGCCGACGGAGTCTCTCCATTGCTCACAGGTTTTATACCCGACGGTATAGATTCTAAAGCACAGCTTCGTGAAGCTGCGGAAGATCAATTGGCAATCAATCTATCGGCTTTATTGTCTTATGATAAAACGTTCAATGGTGGACATAATTTCTCTACGATTGCTGGATTAACACGTGAAACGGTGACCAATAATGGTTTCTATGCTGCTCGAAAGGATTTTGCCTCAACATTGGTCGAGCAATTGAATTTTGGAGATCTTGATCGCCAAACCTTGGGTAACGAGAATGTATACGATAGAGCACGCTTAAGCTATTACGGAAGGGTGAACTATAATTATCAAGAAAAATACCTATTCGAATTCAACTGGCGAGTCGATGGTTCTTATGTATTCCCGACAAATAAAAGGTTTGGTTTCTTCCCAGGTATTTCTGCGGGTTGGAGAGTGTCTGAAGAAGGCTTCTTCAAAGACAATGTGTCTTTCGTCAACAACTTGAAGCTGAGAGCTTCTTGGGGGCAGATGGGTGCTGAGGCTTACTATGAAGGCGCTTTTCAAGAATATAAGTATTTATCGTTGATGAATACAGGACAAGGGGTGTTCAGTGATAAGCTGTATCAAACTTTGTACGAAAGCACCATTCCAAACCCGAACTTTACATGGGAGGTTGCCAATAATAGCAATATCGGATTGGATGCCTCTTTTTTAAACCATAAGCTGGCGTTAGAGTTAGACTTCTTTTATAATAAACGGACAAATGTCTTGACCAAAAACCCTGGCGTGGTACCTATCAGTTCTGGTATTTCTGGTAATTTACCGATTGCCAATCTTGGTAATTTGGTCAATAAAGGGTATGAATTTAAATTGACCTATAACGATAAGGTGGGTGATTTTTCTTATAACATAGGGGTAAACGGTGGTTATGCTAAAAATGATGTACAATACTCGAGTGATGTTGTCAATACTTTGCCTTATCAACAACAGATCGGAAAGGTCACAGATTCATGGTTAGTTTACCTGTATGATGGTGTTTTCAAAGATCAAGCGGCTATCGATGCAAATACGGTAGATTATACTCCGCTTGGATTAAAAGGTGGAAAATTATTACCTGGCGATATGAAATATGTCGATTATAATGGTGACGGAAAAATAACAAGTGATGACCGTGTACGCTTGGACCAGAATGGTACGCCTACGTTTACAGGTGGAGTCGTACTTGGTGGGCAATATAAAGGGTTTGATTTCAGTGTATTGCTGCAGGGAGCTACGGGGGGTATGAGGAAAATGGGACCTACTGAATCAGGAGCGATCGGTAACTACTTAGAGTGGAACTATGACAACCGTTGGAGTATAGACAATCCGAGTGCTGTGGATCCTCGTCTTACCAATCGTTCGGATACCTATTATACTTCTACTGATAATACCTACTGGATCCGCAGTTCAAATTATATCCGATTGAAAAATGTGGAGTTGGGTTATACCTTACCTAGTGATTTGATGAAAAGCATAGGCATGAATTCAATCCGCTTTTATACGAATGGAATCAACTTGCTGACTTTTGATAAGATTAAAATATGGGATCCTGAGTCGGAAAGTGGTTCTGGTCAATTCTACCCACAATCTAAAATCATCACTTTTGGTATAAAAGCTGCATTTTAAGGTAAGTCGTAAATAATAATAAAATTGAAATGAAGAAATTGATAAAAAATAAATTCCTATATATGTTGCCTGCTGTTTTCTTGTTCACAACAGGCTGTAGTACCGATTTTTTGAATGTAACGCCTCGGGATGCATTCTCAGATGCTACGACATGGCAAGATCCGGTATTGGCGGAAAAGTTCGTGAGTGATATATACAATGTTTTTGAGGGAGGCAATTCGGGTTTTACCGAGCAGATGCAAGCTTCTGCTACTGATGAGTCCTTATGGAACCATACGGATGCGTTTCTGCTCTTGAATTCGGGTGCTATAAATGGTGCTAACGAAGGGTGGGGTGGAACCTCGAGATGGTGGGAACGGATGTATACCTATATCAGATTTAGTAATATTGCGATCGAAAGACTGGCTGATGATGCGATGAATGGTATCAGTGATCAGGAAAAGAAAAATGAATTATTGGCGCAAGCTTATTTTATCCGTGCTTATAGTTACCAACAATTGTTGCGCTATTATGGCGGCGTACCACTTATTTTGAATAGTTATTTGTATAATGAGGATGGAACGATATACGCAAAGGAACGCGGGACTTATGAGGAATGTATCAATCAGATTATACAGGATTGTGATGAGGCTACTAAACTATTGAATGGTAAAGTGCTAGAAAAAGGTCGTATCAATCCGAATACTATTTTGGCACTTAAAGCAAGGGTGCTACTCTATGCAGCAAGTGATCTGCATGATCAGACAAAGCTAACGGCTAAAGTAAAAGATCTAGGAGATCTTGCTGACAAATTGCCTTTGTTAGCCTACACAAGTGGTTCGCAACAGGACCGATACCGTGCGGCGCAGGCTGCGGCTAAGGCAGTGCTCGATGCTGGTACAGGTTATAGATTAGACCTTACGAAACCGGAGACGGCAGAGCTAGGTCAGGTCAATTACAAAAGTATTGCTATGGGTGGCGGTAGTAAAGCCGAGGGTATTGACCCAAAGGCTGCTGCGGATATTCTTTATGCGCGCTATTTCATCACCGAACAAAGTTCTGCGCATGCCCGACATAATGGCCCCAATGGGTACAGTAGTTGGGGCGGTAACCAACCGATAGGTTTGCTTGTGGATGATTATGAAATGATCGATGGTACTAAATTTGATTGGAACAATACCGTGCATAAATCCAACCCGTATAAAAATAGAGATCCACGCTTTTATGCCTCTATCTTGTACGATGGGGCAGATTGGAAACCTAGAAACAACTCATCGGACCCTGCCAATCAAATACAGACAGGTGAATATGAATTGGTGATAAGTGGGAAGGTGACAAAGGTTGCGGGACTAGATACTAAGCAGGGGCCTAAGGAAGCGCATAATGGAACATGGACGGGTTATTATACCCAAAAATTTATTGATCCAGATCCTAATATTATTGATGCTCAGGGAAGACAGTTTGTGCCTTGGCCATATTTTAGATATACTGAGGCTGTATTTAATTATGTAGAGGCTTCTATCGAGCTTGGCGAAACGGAAAATGCGAGAACATGGTTGAATAAAATTAGGTTCAGAGCGGGTATGCCGGCCATTACAGCAACGGATCAAAATTCACTTCGTACGATATACCGTCATGAGCGTCGTATCGAGATGGCTTACGAGGAGCAACGCTTTTTCGATGCGAGAAGATGGTTGGTTGCAGATGAAACTATTGGTCGCAAGGTGACGATCGTGAAGGTTAACGCGACGTTTAAACCAGGTAAGTCTATGGCGAATATCTATAAGCACGATGAGTCGATCTATGATTATCACTATGCACCGCAGGAATTCAGTACGAAAGAGAACCGAGTATGGAAAAATCAGGTTTATTTCCTTCCGTTATCGCGTGATGAGATTAGAAAAAACCCACTGTTGGTCCAAAATCCAGGTTATGTGGAATAATAAAAATGGACTTGGTCTAAGCTAAGTCTGGTAACTATGAACGATTGAAATGAACAAGATCATTTGGGCCGACGCTCAAATGATCTTGTTTTTTTAGAATAGATCTGGATGGCCTTTTTTCGGAATTTATTTCTGGATGAATTGCAATAATAGTTGTTGCCATAAAGGAGCAATTTTGATATTGTCCTACCTTAATGTGGTTGTAATGGACTGATACAAATATCTTAAAATAAGTTACCTTTGCCAGCAAAAGTCATACATCGTAATTGCTAGGTTTAGAAATGGAAGTCACCTGTAAAAATAGATCATCCGGTCTTATATATTTTATTTTTATACTTGGGTTTTTAATGGTCAATCTAGGGGTAAGCTTTGGGAAATCGGCACGGTCGATAGCGCAAACTGCACTTACTGATACGACTGCTATCAATAAACAAAATGAGTATGCCTATACCCTCTGGAGCCAAAATCCAGATTCGCTGATCTTACTCAGTAAAGGAACGCTATTAAAAAGCGAACAGATCCAATATACCGCTGGAAAAATGAATGCCTATATCAATCTGGGTGTTGGTTATTATGAAAAAGGCGATTATAAGAACGCCATTTCTTTTTATCAAAAGGGAATAAAACTGGCACAACAGACGGGTGATTATACCAAAGAAGCGAATAGCATGAGCAGTATGACGAATGCTTTTATCGCTTTGGGATTGCATGATGAGGCGTTGAAATACTTGTATCAAGCGCTGGATATTGCCGAAAAACACGATCTGAAAAAAGTGATAGGCCATATTTTGCATAACATCGGAATGGTGTACCATTATCAAAAGAAAGTAGATCAGGCGATTTCATTTTATGGGAAGAGTAAAGCCTACTACGAGGAGCTTGGAGATTCAACTAACAATACGTTTATACTGGGGAATATCGGACATCTTTACCTGATGAAAAAGGATTATAAGATGGCACAGCAGCACTATAAGCATTCCCTGAGCTTGGCTCGATTCTTTAAAAATAGCAAAGCGACCAGCAATGCACTGATCTCGTTGGGAAAGGTGAATAGCGAACTGGGGGATGACACCGAGGCACTCAAATACTATGAACAGGCGAAAACAGTGTCTGAGTCGACCGGTGAGCGGACAGAATACTTACGCCTATTGACCAATATGAGCGATAGCTATAGCAATCTAGGGCAGATCGAACAGGCCGAATGGGTCGCTAAATTGGGTTACGAACTGGCTTCACAGCAGGGACAATTGTATTACAGCAGTACCGCGGCAGAGCTATTGAGTAAAATCTATGAGAACAAGGGTAATCACCTGGCGGCACTGAAGTATTACAAGTTATTTAAAAGTAACCAGGATAGTCTGGATAATAAATCCAATAGGGAGGCACTCATTAGGTTAGAAGAAAAATATGGGTTTGAGAAAAGTAAGGAGAAAATCGAGTCCGATCACCATTCCGTTTTAAATAAAAAACAGAATCAACTGTATTTGGCGACCTCAGTTATCATCTCGTTGATCATCGTATCTATTTTATTGTATATCTTATTCGTACAGAAAAGAAAAGCAAATGCAGCGTTGCGAAAAGCGAAGTCACTGATCGAAAAGGAATTTGTGAATCTGGAAATAAGCAACAGGTTTAAGAAACAATTGATTTCCATCATGGCCCACGATATCAGAGGACCTATTGCTAATGTGAAGATGATCTTGATGTTGGATGATGAGGGGGATCTATCGCCAGAAACTGGCAAAAGAACTCAACAACGCATCGCAGGCGGAGCTTGATGCCATGATCGCTGCTGTAGACAACTTACTGCTATGGATTACCGATCAATTGCAGAACAAGATCGTGACTAAAGCGTATGTTAATCTACTGGAGGTTGTGCAGCAGATGCTTGATCTCTATAACATGCAGGCAACGAATAAAGGGATACACATGAACGTGCTGATAGCAGAAAATGTGCAGGTATACGTTGATTTGGAATCGCTAAAGATCGTATTGCGCAATTTAATCTATAATGCCATCAAATTCTGTAATGAAGGTG
Organism: Sphingobacterium sp. SG20118; assembly: GCF_044740685.1. Taxonomy (NCBI): domain Bacteria; kingdom Pseudomonadati; phylum Bacteroidota; class Sphingobacteriia; order Sphingobacteriales; family Sphingobacteriaceae; genus Sphingobacterium; species Sphingobacterium sp. SG20118. Next base: position 4,536,678 of record NZ_CP172826.1, on the reverse strand, counting down.
ATGAAATCACGATAAAAGCGAGTGTAGTAGCAGGTAGTGACCACATTGAGGTACATGTTATCGATACCGGTATGGGCATGTCTCCTGCTATAATAGCAAGTGTCTTGACCAATGATGGCTACAGCCAATTGGGTACACACAACGAGAAAGGAACAGGCTTAGGGTTGCAGATCTGTCGAGAATATACAAAAGTAAATGGTAGTGAACTGTTTGTGAAAAGTAAACTAGGGCAGGGAGCGGAGTTTTGGTTTAGTTTGCCCTTGCACTAACGCGATCAATCGAGCTGCCTTGGACATCGAAGCTATAGCGCTGTGATTGCTATTTATAGAGCCTGCTTATGGAGTGCCTGCACGATAGGCACCTATTAAAATTAATTTTTTTCATCTCTTGAACTATTTTTCATTTTTAGCTAAAGCATGCTGCTGCAACCTCAAAAAGTAGTCGAGCAAATGTTGTTCTCGATACGCGCAAACTTACTTGTTACCAGGGATGGATCGTATTGTTGATGAGGTGCAGAGACTTTTTGGTCAGATGGCAAATTAAACCTAAGCAAATTCCAATTAGTTGTAATTAAAAAATAGATGAGGGTGTCGAATACGTCCTGCGGAAAATAATTTTCGTAATTGATGGGTAAGGTGTCATGTAATCGCTACAAAATTATATTATTCTTTGTTTTTTTGCCGTTAAAAACATAATTATTGTTCTATTTGTAAATTGAATTCGACCTAAAATGAAGTATACCAGATAGCATTAATCTTTGATATTTATAAAACGGGTTTCTTTTAAGATTAGTGTCATATTATAACTTACTTAATAATTATGCATGTTGTCCTATTGTTTATAGTTGTTTTTTTTGTAAATGTATATGGCATATACTATCAGCTGCAATTCAAGTATAATAAATCGAATCGGTTGGTCCTGTTAATTTTATTAATTGTCTTTTTGCAATTCCTTACTGGGTTATTGATTCGTTTTAGTTATCCTGCTTTTATTAATTTATTTTTGGCATTCCCCTTTAGTTTACTTTTTGGACCATTTATTTTTCTTTTATATAAGCAGTATATCAATGCTAGAATACCACAGAAGTACTATTTGCATTTCTTGCCGTTTTGTTTAGCGTTCAGTGTTTTTGTTTTTCTAGCTTACAATGCTCCTTTTAGGTACGAACACTATGATAAATTTTTTAGGTTCTCCAATATCCTATCGGCTATCATTTATTTGTCATATATCATCTGGATTGTATTTCGATTGGAAAAAATGGAAGCTTCTTTGATCAGGTTATTGAAAATATGGAAAAGGTTAATGATTCCTACATTTTTAATTATAATCTTCCTATTTTCTGTTATTCTTCTTCAATTAGAGGGAGGAGATTTAAACAGCTATCAGTGCATTAAGCTTATTTTCTTATTGTTACTGCTATTTCCTGTTATACAGTTCTCTTATCTGAAAACACCTCTCTTGGACGATTTATCAGCTATGCCACGTATTACTGCTGGAAAAAAACAAACAACAATACACGCTTTTAAAAATAGAGAGCCTGTTGTACTGCCCGTAGAAGTAGAATTTTTATACCGGAAAAAGGTCGAACTGTTTATCTTAGCTAAAGGATACCTCGATATTGATTTGAATAGAGAACAGTTTTGTAAGCAATTGGATATCAAAAAAAATGATCTGGGTCCTTTCCTTAAAAAATCTTACAAAACAAACTTTAATGGGTTTCATCAATCAGTTACGGTTAGTTTACGCATCGCGACTGCTCAGTCAAGAAGAGTTTGTATATACGATAGACGACCTCAGCTTTATCTGTGGATTTAACTCAAGAGCTTCTTTCTATCGTAATTTTATTACCGAATTTGGTTGCTCGCCCCATCAATACCGTACTACAGTACAACACGCCATAAAAAATTAATACTGCTTTTGCGGACCATCAGCTCCTTCCTTAAACTCTACCATCGTTCATGACTATTTATGTCATCTTGCAAAATGGCTACGGCTATAGTTTTCCTTGATTTAGCTTCATTTTTTTAATAATCTATTATTCTTTCCTAACTGTAGACAGGTTGATTTGGCATGTCGCGTGAACATGGGGTGGACATGGGGTGGACATTTCTGATTTTATACGATAACATGTCTCATATTAATTTAAAAAAGCTGATTTGGGTATCGGAAATATTGTCCTTTAACCGAAAACGTTCGAAAAACTCAATTGTAAAAAGTGCCTAAATGGCTCATATGGAGCGATTTGTTTTGTTTCTCATTTTTGTTTGTGCTTTGACTATAGTGTGGTTGGAAATGAGACATTATTTTCTATTTCAATCGGCATATTTGTCTTTGTATTAATCGAAATACCGAATCTATAACCAAATTTAAATGCAAAGTCATAAGGCCTGCTCGCATTCGTTTTAGATCAATGGTTAAAGCCGTGAACATATATTAAGTATTAATAAGACTAAAAAATTTCTTTATGTATTATGATTATTATCGCTATTACCTGAGCTACTTGAGCTCCTTGTACAATGGGTATCCACTGGTCGTTCGGATTACCGTTGTGATGGTTATATTTTTTGCCTTTGTTGTACTTTTTGGCATCGGGAGATTACTTTTTACCGGATATAAGCTGAACAAAGCTGCCAGTAGAAAAGACAAGATGGGGCAGGAATACCAGGATAAACTAACATTCATCATCAGTAGTGACATAAATTATGATGTGGAAGAGCTGGAAGAGCTTTTGGAGTTTGATCAAAAGAAGAATAAGTCCTGGAAGTTTGACCTTTTTACAGACCTTATTCTTGATGTACGCGATACGTTGGAGAAGAAACAAACACTGAATCTGATTAATTATAAAAACTGCTTAGAGGCAATGAAATTAATGCCTTTTTGGGAGAAAAGATTGCGGTCCTCGGAAATCAAGGTGCGTAAGAATGCCTTACAGACAGTTGGATTATTGAACAATGGGTTGAACACCGGACTTATTTCCAAATCCGTCTTTCATAAGAATAAACACCTGCGTAAGGCGGCTCGAAATGTACATACAGATCTGGATTCCTACAATCCTTTCCGCTTTATGGAGGAGAATTTTGATGAATCCTTTACCCAATTGGATAAAATCCGACTTCATGCCACCTTGGTGAAACGCTATAATGAAGGCAAGTTGCCCAATTTATTGCGCTGGATAAATAATTCTAAAAACAGCAATTATATCAGTTTCATTATTCAGGAAGTAGGTTTTTTTGAACAGTTTGAAGCGAGTCCAACACTTTTGGAAATGCTCGATAAACAGGAGCACCGGGATGTTCGCATGCAGATTATAAAGACATTGGGCAATTTGAGGTATACCACTTCAATACCGCATCTAACACTACGCTATGCCTTAGAATCGACCCCTATTCGAGAAGTTATTGTAAAAACTTTAGGGGTGTTGAGAGGAGAAGGTGGACTCCAATTTCTGTTGGATACGTATGATCATACCTATGATGATCATTTAAAGATCGTCATCGCGAGGTCGATCAGAAAGTATGGTCGGGAAGGAGATGAAAATTTACGTCGACTTCAAAATAAAGCAAAAGAGCAAGAAAAGGTAATCATTCGTCAAGTCTTTGCAGAGCAACTCATTATTAAAGCCTAATCCCATACATATGGTCTATTTTTTCTCATACCTCATTTATTTTTATGCTAGTGCGCTAACGTTGGTGTATTTAACACTCATGATCATGAGCTATTATAATACGTTAAGATACCGGTACCGCTATTCCAAAAAGGAAGAAGATTATCTTAAAAAATTTCCGGATGAAGCTCCTGGTATTTCGATCGTTGCACCCGCATTTAATGAAGAAGTGATTATCGTGGACAGTGTCCATTCATTGCTCCATCTGGATTATCCCAATTTTGAGGTGATAATCGTCAATGATGGCAGTAAAGATGAAACATTACCCCTGTTGATTGCCAATTTTGAATTGGAGGAAGTGCCCTATTATTATGTGTACAAGGTGCATTGTAAGCCTGTTACCCGTATTCTTAGGTCAACAAATCCGGATTACAGCAAGCTTGTTGTCGTAGACAAGATAAACGGCGGTACAAAAGCCGATGCGATGAATGCTGGGGTCAATGTGGCACAATATGATTATTTTATCAATACCGATGTGGATTGTATTCTAGCAGAAGATACTTTAACAAAAATCATTCTTCCGGTTCTGGATTCCGAAGAACAAGTGATTGCAGTTGGTGCAACCATGCGTATGGTGAATGGCTGTACCATTGAAAATGGACGGGTCACGCGTGCAAAACCACCGAACGCTTTGATCCCCCTATTTCAAGAGACGGAATACCTGCGCTCGTATCTGGTGGCTAAAATGGGTTGGTCGATGATTAATGCGATTCCCAATGTTTCTGGAGGCTTTGGCTTGTTCGAAACAAACGTCGTTATTGGGGCTGGAGGATTTGACTCGGGTTCGCATGCGGAGGATATGGATATGACCGTCAGGATGATAGCCTATATGCGAGAAAATAGAAAACCATACCGCATCGTGCAGTGTCCTTATACCTGCTGCTGGACGGAAGGACCTCCAAATATCAGTGTATTGAACAGGCAGCGGACACGATGGGGAAGAGGGATGCTGCAATTTATGATCGATCATAGACGCTTTCTTTTTAATAAGGATTATGGACGCCTGGGTTTCTTGGTCATGCCCTATATCTTGTTTTTCGAGTTCTTAGCCCCTATTATTGAGTTTGCAGGATTGTTGTTCCTATTGTTCCTCCTGTTTACCAATCAGATTAACTTCGATACGTTCTGGATGATGTTGCTCTATGCTTACCTCATTGGTTTCGCTGTATCTGTCATCACGATATCGTACGACCTAATCTTGGGGAAATTATACAAGAATTTTTCAGAATACCTCAAACTGGTGTTGTTTTCAGCATTTGAGGCCATACTCTACCATCCGCTAGTGGTTGTTTTTACACTTCGTGGATACCTTCAGTACTTAACCAGAAGAGACTTTAAGTGGGGTAAAATGACCCGTAAAGGATTCTCTCAAACTAATCATGCAAATACAGTTAGTGATGTTGAAAAGATTTAAATACGCAAGATTTATCGCTGTTTTTTTAGGGACGGTATATGGTTGCGCACCCTTATATGCACAACGTGCGCAGACAACGGTCGAAAGAAACGAAGAGGCGCAGCAGGTGAATGAGCTTTATAAAAGAGGGAAATGGGAAGAAGGAAGAAAATTAGCGGAGTCTAATCTGAAAAGTAGTCCCCGGGATGCCGATATGCGCATGCTTTTGGGGAAATATTACTTACACCATAAGGCTTTTGACAAGGCGCGGTATGAGTTGGTGAAATCTTTGGATTATGTGCCCAGCAATGTCGAATCTAAGCAGATGTTGGTGGCTGTAGAGACGGAGACGAAACGGTATTCCAGCGCCATTTGTTATATCAATGAGTTGTTGGAAGTCAATCCTTATTGGAAGGGCCTGTGGCGAAAAAAAATTGGCCTCTACCGGGATATGGGAAACCACGTCGAAGCCGATCGTTTATTGAAACGGATTTCGCAGATCTACCCTGAGGATGCGGAGCTGAAGACGGATCATACCTATGTGCTCCAACAGCGTTCTGATGAGGTACGGAAATCGGGGAAGATCGATCAATCGATAGCAATGGCCAAAAAAGTTGTCGATGAGAAACCTAGGCATGCGGATTCCTATTTGGCAGTTATCGACAATTATATCAAAGCTGGTGACTATAACAATGCTTTGGTATATTCAGAACGTGCTTTAAATCAGTTTCCAGGACATAGTCAGTTTATACAAAAAAAGGTAGCCGTATTGGAACAACAGCAGCGTTACCCTGAAATCTTAGATTTTTTAAACAGTCAGATGAAGGGAGGGGGATCCGTGGCTCTTAAAAATCAATACAGCTACTTCCTTCTTGAAGCTGCTCGGAATGCCAAAAATAATGACCCTGCTAATTTGTATGGAAAAATATTTGATGGATCCCCAGCTCATACAGAGGCTTTTAACCATGTTTTCAATCACCTCGTAGCGGTGCAACAGTATGATGAAGCGCTTCATGTCTTAGCGAAACACCGTAGTAGGGTTGGTAATCGAAAAGAACTCGACATGAAGGAGCTGATGGTCTATAAACGGATGGACAATCAAGCGAAAGTAGTGGGCTTAACGCGTGCATATTTTGCGAAATATCCAAATGATGTAGACCTGAGGGATGCTTATGTGGATATCAGCCTGCAGCGCGCCAAACAGAACTTACAGGACGGTCAGGTTGCTGCTGCGATCTTCGATTGGCAAGACGCTATTCAGTACGGCGACCCAGCGTCTATTGCGATTGCAAAGCAAGGTATTTATAATGCTTATATAACAGATAAGCGGTATGCGGATGCCATTGTGATACTCGACGAATTGCTGCTAGAGCAACCTGGTGATCGCGACATACGCAATAAGAAAGCAGATCTGTATTATAAACAGGGGCGTTTTGAGTATGCATTGATGCTTTATGCCCAGCTGATGGAGGGAGCTTCAGATTATGATAAGCCGCGTTATCTGATCAATTATGCTGAACTTGCAGCTCCTGTTGTCAAAGATTTGAGGGGAGATTACAAGATCGATCAAGCTCATGCCTTTGTCGAACGCTGGCTTGCGGTAGATCCGCATAATCAAGAAGCCTTATTGGCGATGATCAATATGAATGAGCAGCTGAAAGATTATGATGCCATGTTCCATTATGCCCAGATTGCAGCGTTTCAGCATAAGACTGATATGCTGTTTAAAATCAAGTTGGCTGAAGCGATGAACCACCAATCCGGGCAGCTCCCAGCATCGTGGGAATTGCTCCGCAATCAAGTCGTTGACCATGCCTATCATGAGCCTTTGGTCAAGTCATTTAGCAGTACGACAGCGCGGTATGCAGATACATTATTGAAACATAAAGACCATGCGCTGGCTTTATCGGTTATTGATACGGCACTGCGTTATGATGATAACAATAAGGGACTTAAATATACTAAAGGATTGGCTTTTGAGGGTCTTAAACAGTACGATTCGGCTTATTACTATCAAAAGTTTTATGACCCTTCACTCCTGGAGTTGAATGATTTTAAAGCCCATCTCCTTTATTTGAGCCAACGCTCGCATAAGAACAATGTAAGCATCGCTCATTTGCGGGCACGATATGGCGATAATTATGAAATATCAACGATTTCTTCTGTCGAATATAGCCGATCAACGGCTGCTGGGTCTTCTTATGTAGGTCGTGTACATTATGCTGGACGCGATGAAGGTAAGGGTGTGCAGGGACAGTTTGAATGGAACAAACCCTGGGCTGACCGCTGGAGTACACGAGCAGATATAGCCCTATCAAATAAGTATTTTGCACGATTTACAATCAATGCCGCTGCTCTTTATGTATGGAAGCCAACTTGGGAACTAGAGGGTGGGGTCGGCTATCGAAACTTCTTCTCTGGAGAAAATATGTTTAACCTGAACCTTGGTGCAACGAAGGATATAGGAGATTTTAAGTTGTCGGCCAAGCTAAATAACTATTATTTGAATGGACAGGGGAATGGGAACTATTTGTATAGTCTTGTGACTCGGGCTCAGTATTTTATGGCCAGCCCTAAGAACTACATCCTTGCGGTGGCTAGTGTGGGGAACTCGCCTGATAATGATTTGTTGGATTATCAATTGTACAATAGTTTTAATGTTTTCAATGCCATGGTTGGTGCAGGTGTAGGACACAGCATCACCCGTAATGTAAGTGCTAGCGTATTGGGGACATGGTATAATTTCCATACGGATAAATCGTTGGTCAATGCGCATTATCGTAACCTGTATAATTTATATTTTCAATTAAATGTCTCGTTTTAAGGTTGTTTTTATGCTCTTGATGCTGTCGATTTCGTCTACCGGATGCAATGGGAAGACCCGGGATTTTGATTTCAGTGTCTCCGATTATTTCCTGGTGTCCAATGGTGATAAGGGAAGTGCTGAAATCGCGGATTACCTGTATCATCATTTGTCCAAACGTATCGGAAAGAAAGATGACTTGCGGGTCGTGCGATCTGATGTTGAAGAAACCGTTGGCACAGGAAATAAGATTTATATCGAGCTGGTACCCGATCTGACGTCCGATTACGAAATCAGGAATGAAGCGCAAAGGCTATCGTTGTTTATCAAAGATAAGAAAACGGCCAAATGGTTGAGTTATATGTTGATCGATCGTATCGGGGACTACCATAAAACATTGGATGTGGGGGATCTACCACCAGCATATATCGATTTTTCAAGTGCTATTGTTCAATTTCCTTTGGTGTACCGTGAGCCTCACCTGTTACCCAATATGGAAGAAGATTACACAGGTGTCTTGGCGACAAATTCCATCGATCGCGATTGGGGACTGTGGGGACATCATATGGAGCAGATTTTTGCTGAGGGTACACCATCAGATGCGCTGGCTCTGGTCGATGGTAAACGGGTAGAAAACCAATATTGTTTTTCTTCTGCAAGTACCTTCGAAGCGGTCAGTAATTTTATAGTCGATCAACATGGTGCCGGGGATCTAGATCCGCAAAAATTTATGATCGCACCTGATGATAATGATCTGGTGTGCACCTGTGCGAAATGTGTCAAGTTGGGCAATACGACAACAAGTGCGACAGGGGCAGTGACCGATCTGTTGAATAGACTTGGTAACAAATTTCCCAAACATGATTTTTTTACCTTGGCTTATCGGACCACGTCAAGCGCTCCAACAGTAGCCATGGCTCAAAATACGGGAGTTTTTGTGAGTACCATTGATCTACCGAAAAGTGGGCAGTTGGATCTCAAAAGAAAAGAAGTGCAGCTTTTTATCGGGATACTACAGACCTGGAAGCAGAAATGTCCGCAACTCTATCTCTGGGATTATATTTCCAATTTTGATGATTACCTATCACCATTCCCGGTGTTGTCACGCGTTCAGACACAGTTGCCGTTCTTTATTGAGCAGGGTGTAAAGGGAGTTTTTCAGAACGGAAGTGGATACGATTATTCCCCTTTTGATGATGTGAAGACTTATGTGCTCTCGGCTCTGATGATGAATCCAAATGTGTCTATTCAAGAATTAGTGGAAAGGTTTTATAAACGATTCTATCCTAAAACAGGAACTATGTTGGCTTCCTATTATTTGGATCTGGAGCAGAGTAGCGCTGCCAAAGGAAAAGATATCGCTATTTATACGCCCTTTCGCTATGCGATGGCAAACTACTTGGATGGCGATAAGTTCATGAAGTGCTATCGGGACATGCAAGAAAAGGAGGCTTTAGCGCAAGGTGAGGAAAAAAGAAAAATAGGCATCCTGCTCACAGCATGGAGCTATAGTTACCTGCAAGTCTGCTATCATCAAGGTTTTTCAGGTACTCATTTCGTACCTGATGGACCGCATACTTTTAAGTTCGATGCAGCTTTGGAACAAGCATTGCTAAGGCTTGGAACTTTTCAACAATATGCCGAATTGACCAAGTATAAGGAAACGGAAGGGGAGCTTTCCATTTACAGGAACGAGTGGGAACAATTGAAGAAGACGGGCCTGCGTAAAGGGATTCCACTGACGCTTGGAGTGAGCAGTACGCTTAAGGGTGAACAGCTTGAAGAAGCGTCACTTTTGAATGACCAGATATTGGGCTTTGCTTCAGACTTTAATCAAGGATGGTTTCTGTCTGGCGAGGCAATTACGATAGCAGTTGATCGTATCGAACCTATTGCCGCGAAACAGGAACTGCGTATGCGATTTTTAATCAATGAGCATCACCGTATGCTCCCACCAGAAAGCGTAGCAATCTTTAAGAATGATGTGCTTGTCGCTACATTGACAAAGGACAGCTACCGGTACCAGGGCAATATTGCAAGCTTAGAGCATGCAATCGCGGTGGATTCAAAGGATAAATTACAGATTAGAATAAAGAAAAATACTAAAATTAATAATTCAGTTATTGCTTGTGATGAAATACAAATATTTTAAATTGATGTTATTTATGCTCTCATTGTTGTTGATGACGGGCTGTATGAATGTCTTGGATAAGAAGACCAGTTTGGAAGTGCAGGATAATGGACGACATTATTATCCAATTCTTGCGGGACAACTGAAGGATGTGTCTTTCAACTTGAAAAACACGGGTGAAAACCCCTTAATGATCACGGATATTATTACGTCTTGTGGGTGTCTTAAAGTAAACGGTGATGAAAAGGCATTTAGTATTCCTCCGGGTAAGGAACGGATGCTCACCTTAAGTTATAATAGTGCCAAAAACATAGGTTATGTCAAGCATTATATCACGCTTTATGGGAATTTTCAAAAAGCATCTCTTCAAGAAATTGTGTTTGATATCAATGTAGTGCCCAATGCGCTATACACCAAAGATTATGAGGAGCTGTATAAAGAGGAGGTTGATGCTCGTGGTGGAGTGGAGCGGTTAGTTGATGGGGACGAAAATAATAGGGGATATTATATGGACGAAGATTTTGCAAAAGCTATCCATCAAACGGATTAAACAAATGGGTAGCCATTCGTGAATTGACGCTTGTAATGAAGCGTGGGTGCCGTCTTGATTGTGTGTGTTTTTTGTACAATTTAGGTATATATTGTACTTTTAAGAAAACTGCAATGTGCAGCTTTATTTTAAGCTAAAAACACCTATTGAAGAATGACGGCAAATACCTATGATGCAAAGGCACTACTTGGAGCTCTGATGGAGATAGAGTATCGATTGGATGAAACGATAAATGAACATTGTCCATCCTCAGAATTAACATTTGATGGTGATCTGGACAAGGCACTGAATGACTTTTTGGGCAGGCGTGAAGTTCATGGAAATGAACAAGGATATTTGTTATCGCAGCTCGCATTGCTGCACTTGAGAAAAGAATTTGCAAAGGCAAAGGGTACGGTTGTAGAATCGAATAATCTCAGAGCAGTACACGATTATCAGAAATCGAACCCTGATATGCTACAGGCTAAATCAAATCAGAACGGTAAACAACGCTGGATAATTGGATTCAGCATGGTACTGTCGGCTTTGATAGGTTGGCTCGTAGGGACAGGAATGAGTTAATAGTCGTGATAAAAGGATAGAAGTGCTGAAGGATCGGGTTTTCAATTAAAAGATTGTACAGCATATTATTGAATTTTTAAAATGAGATTTTTTTTAATATTATTGACGCTTTTGGTCTCTAATTATTATGTTTTTGGTTTAGAAAATACAGATTTTAATCAAAGGTATGAGGAGGTGTCGGTATCATTGGTAGCGACCGATATCAAGCAAGCGCAAATCGTTGCAGACTCTCTTGGTACTGTTGCGGTAAATGATGAGCAGCGTATCAGGGCAAATATGCTATCGGCTAACCTGTATTTTGCAACAGGGGATGTCGGGGATGCCATCATGCATGCCATGAAAGCAAATCAAATTGCGACTACAGCACTCAATACCAACTGGCAGGCAATCACATCGGGATTTCTAGCCACTGCTTTTCGGGGAATCGGACTGTTACAGGCGTCGGAGCGGTATTTGACGATTTCGCAAAAAGCGAATGAACAGGCTACTCAAGGGCCGATGTATATCCTGACGAAAATTAATTTATTGCACGAGCGTGTTTTTCATAAATTTAATAGCAAGGATTATACCGCTGCCGAAATCATTTTGCAGGAAACCCGTAAATTGATCGTTCATGATACGAAGGAGAGTAAAAAAGGGGTACTGATCAAAGCGACAAATAGTCAATTATTGGGATATTGCTATTTGCACCTCGGTCAATTAGCGCTAGCGGATGAGATGTTGCAGGAAACCCTCCAGCTCTTAGGTGATGTAGAATCCAACCTACAACCTTATACCTATCGGACAATAGCGGAGGTCGAGATGAAGAAAGGAAATTTACAAAAGGCATATGAGTATCTCAATTTAACCTTGCCCTATCTGAAATCTGCAGAGGTGCAAGAACTTAAGATGCTGGTGTATCAGTCTTTTGCGACTTATTATCTACAGGTTGGAGATTTAGAGAAATCGAATGCTTATAGCTTGAAAGCATCAACTTTAGAACAGAGCAGGGCCAATCTGGCATATGAAGTTTCCGACAAATTATTCGAAAATCTGACGAACATTAAAGAAGATTATAAAAACAGATATAAAGTCGTGATTACCCTCGCGCTTTGTCTTGTTTTTGGTATGATTACCATTTTGATCTACCTGTATCTATTAAAAAATAGACAAAAAGCCAAGTACAATTTACTGCAAGAAAAGCTGGTGGAAATGGACAGTATACCGGTAGGAAATGTTGCTCCACTCCAAGAAAATAGACCTGAGGTGGATCTGAAAATAAAAGATATCCAGATTTCTGAAGATACCGAAGCACGCTTATTGAAAGGCTTCATTGAACAGGAGGCTGCACAGTTTCTTTCTTGAAAAAAGTGTTTCCTTGAATTCTCTTGCGCTCATACTCCAGAGTAATCAACGTTACGTGTCCTATATCATCCATAAATATCGGGGCAAAGATTTCTATGCCTATATACAGATGAAACGAATCGAATTTATAGTCGCCAGCTTAAATAAAGACAGCGCATTGTTGGATTATAAGTTATCACATCTTGCCGAGATGAGTGGTTTTTCTAACCCCAGTAAGTTTTCCATTGCTTTTAAAAATGAAATGGGAATTCCACCTTCAGCATTTGTCCATCTGTTGAAAAATGATCAATCTTCAACCATACGCTAATAAAGGACGTTTAACTCGAAATTTATTTTTTAGGAGAGCGACTGCTTCATAGGTGGTCAGGTATAGTGACAAGGAATTATGGATACTAAGATTGCGAAAACCTGATCATGGACCAAATGCGTCAGATCAGCGAGTGAGAAATAAGGGGCGGAATAGCTCCTGTAAAAAGATGGTCATTAACGAGACTTTTGATGGAGTCCATATATAGAAACAACATCGTTAATTGAATTATAAAAAATGAATTAATCCAATAGGGTATGGAAAAAATCAACTCGAGTGTAAGTGAATTTTTAAGCGGTATGTTCCTGCTATTCATTCTGATAGCTTCGTGTACAAAAAAAACGGGTAATGATGTGGAGATTGATGATATCGAAGAAATACCAGAACTGAATGAGGATATACCAGCTGTAGTTCCACATATCTTTATCTATATCGATGGCGAACAGGAAGTCATGGATAAAGAAGTCTATCTGAATGCAGCAATCAAAATTGAAGGGTACAATAAATATAAGGACCTTGAAACGGTAAAAACAAGGATTAAGGGGAGAGGGAACTCGACATGGTTAAAGCCCAAAAAGCCCTATCGGTTGAAGCTGGATAAAAAAGCGACGCTTTTTAATCTCCCAGAGGCAAAGGATTGGGTCCTTCTGGCCAATTACAACGATTATACTTTGATGTGCAATGCGGTTGCCATGAAAATTGGGCGGCAGCTGGGGCTTCCTTATACCCACGATATCGTTTCCGTAGATCTGACCGTAAATGGTGTTTACCGCGGTAATTACAATTTGACACAGCAGGTAGAAATTCATGAATACAGGGTGAATGTTGGCGATGATGGTATTTTATGGGAGCTTGATAGTTATTTTGATGAAGAATGGAAATTTAAGTCGGATCATCTCAATCTTCCCGTAATGCTAAAGGATCCTGATCCCGAATCAGAATCTCAATTCGATACTTGGAAGAATGAATTCCAAAATTTTGAAAACCTGTTGTACGCTAAAGATTTCCCTAAGAATTCCTATAGTAAGGTGTTTGATAAGCAGCAATTTGTAAATTTCCTGATTGTAAACATGCTGGTCGGTAACCACGAAATAGGCCATCCTAAAAGTGTGTATATGCATAAGCGCTCGGGAGGGAAATTTACCATGGGCCCTATTTGGGATTTTGATTTTGCATTTGGTTTTAGTGAAGAGCACGATAGAACCTACTTCAACTATGCTGATCTCAATCTGATTAGGGAGAATGACAGCAGAATAGGGGCTGAATTTTATAAGAAAATATTGAAAGACCCCGAGGTGAGGGTGCTGTTCAATAAGACTTGGAAAGTATATAAAAACCAGAAGTTTGAAGAGTTGATGCAATTTATTGAAGTCTTTGCCTCAGAAATAAGAGAATCGCAAAAAAGGGATTATGAGCTATGGAAAATCGGTAATAACAATATGGGTGTAAACAAAGCTGGAATGAAATCTTTCCTCAGAAAACGCAGCCAAGTTATTGATCGTTATATCAGAACACTATAGCTTAGGCTATCGTGTTGCCTGTATATTGCTGTTTTTTTTAAGTACTGTAAAAGACTGTGGTTAGCCTAAGCTAACCACAGTTGAATGCTTGTTTTCGGGTGAAAACGCAATACGAGCATGTTACTTTATTTTTTTTAACGTTACGGTATTCGTGGTTGCAGGGATTGCATAGCGATTTAGATTATCCTTTTTGATACTTTCAATCTCATAACCGCTTTCAGGGTTAATATTGAGCAGCACGTTAGGGATCATTGTTGCTTTATCCGTATTCAGTTTTAAGACGATACTTTTATCTGTTAGATTGTAGCTTAGTGTTTCGATCTCTCCAGCATCAGTAGTCATCCAAAGATTTTCCTTTGCTAAGAAAACACGACCTTTGGAAGCTGTTTTTACAGTAACTGTCACTGTTTTTTTATCCGCTTGAATATTCCCACTAAATGCCAACCAGCCAAATTCTGGATGTTCGATAATGTAGGTTCCCGAATTTATGGCATATCCATAAAATCCGGTACCATAATCACCTGATATGCCATCGTTGGCTAAAGTAGAAGGGTAAGAATGGAATGCTGCAGGACCGAAACCGTCTGTTGTTACATTAGCCAATGCACCCATCATGCCTGCATGTCCAACACGAAGGAGGTAGAAATCATCCGGATTATCGCGGTAAGCCGTCAGCACGGGAATGGCATTGAGTGCCGATCCATAATGATGCAATTGACGTTCGATACGAGATAATTTTCCGCCATATACAAAATCCCAATAGCGACGAGCACTACCGTTGTACCCCCAGTGTGGCACTGTAGGCATGTAAGCAAGAATAGCGTGTAGCGTTATTTGCGCTTTTTCGTCAAATCCAAAGTAGCGCGACCAGAGGTAGACTTCTTCCTGACCTGTCGAATCCCAGGGCATTTCGCTGCCAAATGGATAGGCCAGGGTCTTCCAATGTTCGGCGCGTTGACGCATCGCCGATTCCAGTTTGTTGGCTTTATCTATCATGCCCTCTTTGCGTAAATCATGGAGGATAAGCAGAAATATACTCCCTTCCATTTGTCCAAATTGTGCGTAATAAGGTGCTTTTTCAATCATGGCCATGCCCGTATTAAAAGCCCTGTCCAAATACGTATCCCAGCTTTCCTCTTGCACGAGGTTTTGGTAATCTTTAGCAAGTCGGTACATCACCCAATGAGCTGCTGCAACGTGTGGATAATTATAGGAACGCCCAATGTCGTCCGCTTCTTTTTTTGACCATGCAGACCAAGTCTTCCAATTGATATCGGTATGGTAAGTGCCTGCTGGCATGGAATCTGGCTCGTAGTAGAATAAACTTTTGACGACCCCATATTTTTTATCACCATCCTTGTGCTGGATACGACCATACATCGTTTCATTGACAAAGCGTTTTAGTTTGGCGATTTCGGCAGGATTGGGCTGTACCACCTGTTTCATGATAGCAGCTAACCAACTTGCGGCACCAGCTTCATCGCTTAAGCCTGCGTACCAAGCACGTTTCTCTTGCGTGACTAGTTTTTTATCTTCATCATCATAGGAGATGACGGATGGAGAGCGGCCGAAAAGATCGTTGTCGTTGTCGTACCATTGGGTTGTGGTGAGGAAATTACCCAGATCATTGACCACATCTTTTTCAGACTTGATGACCTTGTAATGTATCGTTTGTTCGATACCATCTGCATACGTTAGGGTCACGCGTGCTCGGCCCCATTGATTGCCTTTTACTTCATATTGATGCCAATGGTGAGGCGTATCCTTTCGTTTGGATATGGTCAGTGCTCCCTCCGGATATACCGTAATATTTTTGATGGCCTGGCTGTGTTTGATAAATAGCTTGACCGGGTTATCTAAGGGTACTACATAGCCAGGAGCACCTACGACCACGGGTCTATTGTTTTTCAAAAGCGCGCTCTCAATTTCTTTAATACTTGGAGCAAGTACAAATTTGAGCGCGAATGTTTTAGATTCGTGAGGTTTCAATACGGTAGAAGTAGGTGTGTTCCATTGATCAACCCCTTTCCATTCCGTTTCTGCATGTGCTTTGCTGTGAATCGTCCATTCGTGGAAGCCTTCGAAAGTGATGCTTCTAGGTGTGGGGTCTGTATGGAGTGGGTTGTAGGCCTCAAAGCCAGCATTTTCATACGGTAGCACTAATAAGCTAGGTCCTCTTCCATGTAAATGGTTGACTTGCATATAGCCTGCATCTTTCCCGATATAAGGGTCGAAGAATACATTTTGAGCATGAGCTTGGTTCAGGTCTTTCCAGTCCATATTGTTGTTGAAGGGGAGGGGAATGCCTAAGGAGCCAATTTCAATGGGCTGATCAAGAGGATTTGTGATTTGAAAACTTAATATCAGATCGCCGCCGATATTCTGCCAACTGCGGATCACCTTCAAGGGGATATCTCCCAATGTTGGTGTCATGTCTGCAGCAGCTAAGGATGGTTTGACGGCCGTGGTTTCGATGACATTTTTACGGTCCTTGGCCGAAGAATATTCCGACCATTGTGTTTCTCCTTGACGTTTTAGACTGATATTGATATCGCCAATATGAAAAAAAGCGTTACGATCTCTTTTAGTAAGCATTTCAACCGGAGTATAGTCGAATGCCGAATCTCCATCGCTTTGTTGAAAGGCCGATAAAGTCTGCGAGCTGTTGAGCACTTTTATTTTCAATTTGTCCAACACAAAGCTTTTGTATCCTCCAGCTATACCTAGCGTAGCGGGTTGTTTTTTAGTCGCCTGCCACACGGGGTGTTCATCCTGTTGACTGAATGCTAGGGGGCTATTTTGGAGATATAATAATGTAAATAGGAGGTAACAACTTTTTTTCAGATTCATGCCACAAGGTTTATTGATTAATTATGCGAATTTATTATACGTAAACGTATACAAATTTGAAGCATTAAAGCCTTTTTTAACCAACATATTTTGACATAATACAGCACTTTATTGACATAAATCGAAATATTGCTTGTATTGTAAATACTTAAATCATAAATTGAGTGTGCAAATGACATTTATTGAAGACCACACGCTTTAAAAAAAATAAATTGATTCATGCGTAAACTAACCGAGTGTACCTTGTTTATTGTAGCCTTTAAACCTATACACTCATTAATAATGATATGCTAATGAAAATGTACACAACTTTTTTACGTGTGATGCTGTTTGTCACCGTGTTATCCAATGGAATTGTCACGGTACAGGCACAAAGTGGAGACCAGGTATTGGACGGTATCAGCGAAACGGGGATGATCGCACGTTATGTCTTTAATGGGGACTTGAAAGATTGGTCACGAAATAATTTGCATGCATTACACCGTAAAGAGGCCAAATTTGTCCAAGATAATCGGTTTGGAAAGGTGTTGTCGCTATCTGGTGCAAGTCATGATTTTATTCAACTTCCAGCGGATGCCTTAACCAATATGGAGTCGCTCAGTATCTCTGGTTGGGTATACCTTCGTTCAGAGAAACTAGGACAATCTTTCTTTGATTTTGGAAAAGATGCTACACAACATTTTTTTGCTGCTCCTGTTGGAACGGCAGCTCAAGCTGGTTTTCAAAGTTTGATAACGGCGGGGAAGAGTGATCATAAGGGAGCGGTTTCGAAGGCTATTGAACTAAATAAGTGGGTTTATCTCGCCATTGTTATCGATATTCCCTCAAAAACAATGACCACCTACGCGAATGGTATTCCTGTTGGCCAATCCCAAGATATTCCCAAGGAGTTGACAGAAGTGTTTGGCCCTTCTGGAGAAAAGAATCAACTCTATATCGGAAAATCGCTGTTATCAGGAGCTCCGAATCTGCAAGGAATGCTCCATGATTTTCGTATTTACCGTGTTCCCCTAAGTAAAAATCAGATTGCAGGGATTTACAATAATTTAAATAGCGGAGTCAGTAATCGTGCGGTAAATGTGCGGAAGACAGAAGAAAATCTTCCCGAATTTCCCTTAAGCCAATCGCAACTTTATAACGCTTATCTCACGGCTGTAAATGATGTAGAAGTAGAAACCGCACTGGGTGATCTGCCACGATTACCAAGTTATGTTCAAGGAACCTATAAAGAAGGGGTGGTTGGTCCAAAAGTGCGTGTGCTATGGCCTTCTCCTGATGATAATAGCACTGTTCTTGAAGCGGGGCGCTATACGATTACAGGACGAGTCCCAGGGACAGATTTACATCCAAAAGCAATAGTCACCGTGAAGGGGGGAAATAAATCTGCTGCACCAAGTTTAAAATTAGCACCCTTTGATCTGCGTGAGGTTTCGCTCAATACCGATGCACAGGATCAGGAAACTAAATTTATTGAAAATCGCAATAAATTTATAAACACATTGGCCAATACCGATCCTAATTCCTTTCTCTATATGTTTCGAGATGCCTTTGGGCAGCAGCAACCTGCAGGAGCAAAACCACTAGGGGTATGGGATAGTCAGGATACCAAACTCCGAGGACATGCTACAGGTCATTACTTGACAGCAATAGCCCAGGCATATGCCAGTACGGGTTATGACCAGGCTATTCAAGCAAATTTTGCTAAAAAAATGGACGATATGGTCAATACTTTATACGAATTGGCGCAATTATCAGGCACCCCAAAACAAGCTGGTGGCACCTCTATTTCGGATCCAACAGCTGTACCTTATGGTCCAGGAAAAACAACGTATGACTCCGATTTGAGCCAAGAGGGAATTCGCACCGACTATTCGAATTGGGGAAAAGGTTACATCAGTGCTTATCCTCCAGATCAATTTATTATGTTGGAAAAAGGAGCAAAGTATGGTGGGCAGAAAAACCAGGTATGGGCCCCTTATTACACCTTGCATAAAATTTTAGCGGGCTTGATCGATATTTATGAAGTGAGTGGCAATGAAAAGGCGCTTCAAGTGGCGACAGGTATGGCCGACTGGGTATATGCGCGTTTGAATCAATTGCCAAAGGAAACCTTGATCCAGGTATGGAATACCTACATTGCTGGTGAATTTGGGGGTATGAATGAGACCATGGCCCATTTATACCGCATCACCAAGAAAGAGCACTACTTGAAGACAGCGCAATTGTTTGACAATATCGATATGTTCTTTGGCGATGCACAACATACACATGGATTAGCTAAAAATGTCGATACGTTTCGCGGGTTGCATGCCAATCAGCATATCCCTCAAATCGTAGGGAGCATCGAAATGTACCAGGTTTCCAATTTACCAGAGTATTATCGGGTAGCAGACAATTTTTGGTATAAGGCTGTGAATGATTATATGTATAGTATAGGTGGAGTAGCAGGTGCTCGAAATCCCGCCAATGCAGAGGTGTTCACGGCAGAGCCAGCAACCTTGTACGAAAACGGTTTCTCTGAGGGTGGACAGAATGAAACCTGTGCCACTTATAATATGCTTAAATTGACCAGTAACCTGTTCCTTTTTGATCAACGAGCAGAATACATGGACTATTACGAACGTGGATTGTACAATCATATCCTTGCTTCGGTAGCCGAAAAAACGCCTGCAAATACATACCATGTACCGCTTAGACCCGGGGCTATCAAGCAATTTGGAAATCCGGATATGACCGGATTTACGTGCTGTAATGGTACCGCTATAGAAAGTAGTACGAAGCTGCAAAATACCATCTATTTCAAGAGTAAAGATGATAAGGCGCTTTATGTCAACCTATACGTGCCATCCACGTTGCATTGGACAGCGCGTGAAGTCACGGTGGAGCAGACCACCAGTTTTCCAAAGCAGGACCAGACACAGTTGACGATAAAGGGGAATGGAACATTTGATATTCATGTCCGTGTACCGAGTTGGGCTACAAAAGGATTTTATGTTAAGATCAATGGTGAAGATCAAAAAGTGCAGGCTACACCGGGTAGTTACCTGAAGTTGAGCCGCAATTGGAAAAATGGTGATCAAATAGAGCTGAAGATGCCTTTCCAATTTCATTTAGACCCTGTCATGGATCAACAGAACATCGCGAGTTTGTTTTATGGACCGATATTATTAGCCGCACAAGAGCCTGAAGCAAGAAAAGAATGGCGTAAGGTGACTTTGGATGCCCATGATATCAGCAAATCAATTGAAGGAAACCCACAAAAGTTGGAGTTCCGTATTGACGGTGTGGATTTTAAACCTTTCTATGATACCTATAGCCGACACTCTGTTTATTTGGATGTCACGTTGCAATAGTCTTTTATGTTATTAAAGTCGGGGGCACTATCTTTCCGAAAATTGTCTTGTAAGACAAGTAATAATTTTTCACCATTAAATAGAATAAACCATGATCGTAGTTCAAGTAAGTTATACGGTAGAAGCTGGATATGTAAATACAAATAAGGAAATGATACAGAATTTTCTGACGGACTTTAAGAAGTTGGACAGTACGCAATTTGTGTATTCCGTTCATCAATCTGAAAATGATAACACATTTGTCCATATCTCACAGTACAAAAATAAAGATATACAACAAGTGGTCTTGAACATGCCAAGTTTTCTTCATTTTCAGCAGGAGCGAGATAAAAATTTATCTTCTGATCCAAAAATAGAAGTGTTGCGGTATATTGGGGCATCCAGAGAACTATTTTAACATGTACCTACGAATAGGTCTTCACTCTTTCTAACTTGAAGTCGCATATTGCGACTTCAATGTTTGATATGCGAGGTCGCCTAATAGCAAGTCGGGAGCGTAATTGGGTACATAGTAAAATTCCAGCTTTATTTAAGCTGTTCCTTCTTAAATGTAGAGGGTGTCATTCCGCAGTGCTTCTTAAAAGCTGAAGTAAAATAGGCTGACGATGAAAATCCTACTTTTTCTGCGACCTCATTGACGTTAAATCCGGCTATGATCAGGTGTTGTGCCTTTTTTATACGGCGTTGCAGTACATATTCATTGACACTACATTGGAGTAATGTTTTCACTTTTCTATAGAGTTGTACGCGAGATAGCTGAAGTTCCGAGCTAATGTCCTCTACACTAAGTTTTGCATCTGATAAGCGCGTTTCCACGACAGCAGAAAGGCTGTTGAGAAAACGCTTGTCATGCTCCGAGTGGTCACGACTTAATGCATCGGTAGGCTCAATTTCGCTGATGTAACGCTGCTTGAGTTCCCTGCGTAAGTATAATAGATTTTCGATGACCGCTTTGAGGTGATCGGGACTGAAAGGCTTGGTCAGGTAGGCATCGGCCATCGCTTTGACTCCTGCTATTTTGCCTTCATCAGAATTGATCGCAGTCAACAATACGATCGGAATATGTGATGTCTGTGCATCAAATTTGAGTCTTTTCAATAAGTCAATGCCACTTTTATCCGGTAGCATCACATCACTCAGGATAAGATCTGGATATTTGCTCGTAGCAATCTGTACCGCACGGTCATAATTTTCGGCAGTATAGATATTATAGTCTTGCTTCAAGAGGTCCTTCAAAAATATGCGGATATCAACATGGTCATCGATGATCAGTATGGTGGGTAACTTGCTGGATGTAAAGCAAACGTCTTCCTCTATCAAATCTGAGGTATAGGCTGGTAAGCTTTGATTTGATCCGCTTGGTATGGCAGGCTTCGCTGGCCCACGTTCATCCTCACGGAGATGGAGATAACCTATAGGAAGGCGTATCGAAAAGCAGGAGCCTGCATGTAGTGTACTGCTTACCGTAATCTCTCCGTGATGTAAGTGGACGATTTCTTGTACATATGAAAGTCCGATTCCTGAACCATCGGGATTGTATCCGCCTTGGAAAAAGGGGTCAAATACCTGGTCTATATGCTCCGGACTTATGCCTCGTCCATTATCGGTGACGCGTAAATAAACATAGTCATCCAATGGATCACGCTCAAGAAGGACCGCTATTTGACCATTTTTTTCGGTGAACTTGAACGCGTTGGACAACAGGTTGGACATCACCTGTTCCCAAAGGTATTCATCTAACCAAAGCTCTTTCAGCTGTGCACGATTCGTATAGGATACAGCTATCCGGTTCTGGATCGAAAGCGGTTTAAATGTCGCGATGACCTGCTGTATAAAAGCGTCTATCTGTACCGGAGTGGTCTGTAGACTAATCTTAGATTTGGATATCTTATGGATATCGATCAGCTCATTGATCAACTGGAGCAATTTACTTGAATTTCGTTTGATGCGGTGTAATTGCTCCTTCGCATTTTGAGTGATCCCTTTTTCGTTCAGCATTTCTTCTACAGGAGCAAGGATCAAGGTTAAAGGAGTCTTGAACTCATGGGATACATTGGTGAAGAAATTACTTTTTGCATCGGCAGCTTTTTTAACTTCTTCGCTCAGGTCGATCAATTGTTGCTGTTGCTGTAAGATTTCCCTATTCTGGGTTTCAAGGTCTTTGTTTTTATTCAGATTGCTCTTGATTACAATAATGGATACACCTCCAAAGACAACGGCCATGACTAAACTGATAATGAGTATATTGAGGATAGATTTTTGGTCGTTGTAAATTTTATTTTGCTCCGTAATCAATGCTTGCTGCTTGTCGATATCGGCCTGCTGATCCTGTATTTTATCAGATTGCAGCGTCATCAGCTGCGAATTATTACTGTCGATAACCAGTGTACCCAGTAAGTTGTCGCGTTGATAAGGTTTTTTTTGAAGAATCGCTACAGCAGTTCTGATGGCTTCTGCTCCTCCTGTAGGGTAAAGCATCGAAGCCTGGATATGGTTATTGTTGATCTGCTCCAATCCATTACCTGGTCCAGGTAGTGCATCTACACCGATAATGATCGTATTGGTTCCTAGAGCAAATTGCGTCAAGCTTTCTCGGACACCCAGTGCCATCTGGTCATTGAATGCAAAAATCAGGTCGCTATTTGCTAAGTGCTTGATATTGGCGTGTGCTACGGCGCGCGCTTTTTCTCTTTCCCATTGACCTTCCAGTACATGTTCTATTTTTATATGTGGATAGTCCCTTAAGGATTCTCGGAGTCCTCTTTCACGCTCTATGGAGGCTGATGTACCTTTTAATCCAGTAACGATCGAAATATTGCCTTTACCATGGAGTGTATTGATGATGTATTTACCTGCCAGGTTACCAATAGCGATATTATCTGCCCCAACATAAGCATTGTATAGGTTGGAGGAGGTCTTTCGGTCGATGACAATAACAGGAATATTCTGTTGATAAATGGCGTTGACAATAGGAGCCAGTGGTTCGGCTTCATTAGGTGATACGATCAGCAGATCGATATCTTGCTTTAGAAATTTTTTAATCTGCTCGATCTGCAGCAGATTATCTCCTTTTGCATCTGCGTATAGTAGCGTGGCATCCGGATGAAAGCTAAGTTCTCGTTTCATTTCCTGCAACATGGTTTGGCGCCAAGCATCTGTACCGATACATTGCGAGAAAGCGATGGTATATTTCTTTTTGGTCGGTTGTTGCTGACAAGAAATGAAAAGCATCATCGACAAGATGAACAAGGATATTAAACTTTTAGGCATGGCTCATTGGTGATATACTAAAGCCAATATACATATTTTTATTTTTTGGTGCTATCTGATTCATCCTTAGTGTATAAAATACAGTATCTGGATTGGAGATGATAATGAATCAAATTTGATTTTTTTTGTTCAAAAATCACGATTTTATGTTTATAGACTTTACTGTAATACGTTGGTAATCATATTGTTTAGTTGTTATTGATGAGATGTGACAATTTTCATTGTATTTGTTCTTGATTTCTATATCCGCAGTCGCTTTAAGCCCCTAGATTTGGTTCTAATCAATTATAAGTGATATGAACAAAAATATGGTATTGGCCTGGTCATTCGTCGTGGCCTTGGGAGGTTTTTTATTTGGATTTGATACAGCAGTTATTTCGGGTGCGGAAAAAGCGGTGCAGGTATTTTGGAACTTGACCGAATTTGAGCACGGCTCGACGATGGCGATCGCCTTGATCGGTACCGTCGTGGGGGCTGCATTAGGGGCGTTACCTTCCGATAGATTTGGGCGAAAGAATACCCTATATGGCGTTGCACTCCTTTATTTTTTCTCCGCCATTGGTACGGCGATAGCACAAGACTGGTCTCTATTTATGATCTTCCGTTTCTTAGGGGGGATCGGAGTGGGGGTGTCTTCGGTGACAGCTCCGATTTATATTTCTGAAATATCTCCAGCCAAGTCCAGAGGAAAGTTAGTAGGGCTTTTCCAATTCAATGTCGTACTCGGAATCTTGATCGCCTATCTGTCCAATTACCTGATCGGTCAATCGGGGGGAGAATCGTGGCGTTGGATGTTAGGCGTACAGGCATTCCCTGCGGCGCTATTCTTTGTACTGATATTTTTCATCCCAGAGAGCCCGAGGTGGTTATTGTTGCACCGTAATAGACGGGAAGAAGCTGAAGCTACCATGAAAAAGATAAATGCTGACAATTATATCGAAGAAGTACAACTCATTCTCAGCAACCGAAATGCCAGTCAAGCTTCAGGTCAACAAGCTGCACCTTTATTTTCAAAAAAATACCGGACACCGTTGCTACTGGCCATCTTGTTTGCCGTATTCAATCAGGTATCGGGCATTAATGCCATTATCTACTACGCCCCGCGCGTTTTCGAAATGGCGGGGTTGGGCGCACAAAGTTCGCTGCTCTCTACCGTGGGTGTAGGGTTGGTTAATTTTATCTTCACCTTGTTGGCCATTAATTTCATTGACCGAATAGGTCGCCGTAAGCTGATGTTGGTGGGGTCTATAGGTCTTATCATCTCATTGGCACTGGTGTCCTTCGCTTTTTTATCAGGCCATACCGAAGGTCTATCCATCACTTTTTATCTGATGCTTTATATCGCGTTTTTCGCCTTTTCGCAGGGTGCGGTGATCTGGGTATTTATCGCTGAGATCTTTCCAAATGAGGTTCGTGCAAAGGGACAAACCATCGGGAGCCTGACACATTGGGTGATGGCTGCTGTGATTACATTCTGTTTTCCGGCTTTGACCGAGTTTTTAGGAGGAGGATATACCTTTTTGATATTTGCAGGTTTTATGGTACTGCAACTCCTATTTGTGATCCGCATGATGCCCGAAACCAAGGGTACTTCTTTAGAAAATATCAACCAGACCATTAATTTACATTAAGCATGAAAAGTGAACAATTAGCAATAAAAGGCGTCTGTTTTGGCGAAGTGCTATGGGATAATTTGCCTACTGGTAAACAGCTTGGTGGTGCTCCGCTAAATGTAGCCTACCACCTCAACAAGTTGGGGATAGTGACGCAGATGCTGACGCGAGTAGGTCAGGATAGGAATGGCGATGAGTTGATTGCGGTATGTGAGGAGTTGGGGATACCCACGCGGCTGTTTCAGGTGGATCCTGAGCAGGCCACTTCTACAGTAGAAGTGCATATCGATGAACAGAAGGATGTTACCTATGAAATTGTATATCCCGTAGCTTGGGATCATATCGAATTGGTGGAGTCGGATGTCAGCGTTATTCAACAGGCGGATTTCCTCGTTTTCGGTAGCCTTTCTTCTCGAAACGATGTTTCCTACCATACGTTGAAGCAGCTCCTACAAGTGGCCAAGTACAAAATACTGGATGTTAATCTTCGCTTACCTTTCTATTCGAAAGCGCGTGTACTGGAGCTGCTGGGATATGCTGATCTGGTCAAGATGAATCGAGAAGAGCTTGGCATCATCGCCCAATGGCTGGAATTGCCAAAAGAAGATAACGATGGTAAGTTAGTGGAGCAGGTGATGCAGCGTTATGCGATGGATGAGGTGATTGTCACCTATGGTGCTGCGGGAGCGATCTACCACGCTAAACGAGCGGCCATAAGTTATCATTTTCATGCTTATCAAGTGGATGTGAAGGACACTATTGGGAGTGGGGATTCCTTTTTGGCTGCCTTCCTATCCAAGCGCATGCGCAGTAATGCAGGTGCCGGTATAGCAGAAATCATGGGCTTTGCAGCGACTTTGAGTGCCTTTGTCACACAGAGTACGGGGGCCTGTCCGAGTTATGATGCACCTACGATCAATCATTTTGAATGGATCCATTATTTGGGGAGAGAAGAGGTCCGCTCAGATTAAATCTAGCAATAGCTAAAACAAACAATTATAAACGAACAAAAATTACTAAACTATGAGAGGAATAGTCTTAACACTATTGTTCCTGGGATGCATGTTTCTCAACCGTGTATGCTCAAGACATTCCGCTGTCTGGAAGAATTTCAGATTTGGACGGACTTCCGCTTTCCGATGTGACGGTCACCGTAATGGGTACGAAAAATGTGACGAGCAGCGATGAAAGTGGAAATTTTAAAATCAATGCAACCAAAGGTGCGCAGGTACGTTTCACCCGTGTGGGGAAGAAAACGACTTACTTGGTTGTGGGCGAACAAGCCATTGTAACCGTCACTATGGCTGAAGGGGAACAGCTGGAGGAGGTGGTGGTTACGGGCTATCAGACGCAGCGTAAAGCAGATCTGACGGGTGCGGTTGCTGTCGTGAAGATGGATGAGATAAATGCCCCACTGACTGGTAATGTGATGAAAAGCTTGCAGGGTAGGGTACCAGGGGCATTCATCACAACCAATGGTTCGCCAGATGGATCGGCAAATGTTTTGATCCGTGGCATCGGGACACTGGGTAACAATAGCCCCTTGTATATCATCGACGGTATGCCGAGTACCAAATCGATGAACGAAATATCGGGACTCGATATCGAGTCGATCCAAATTTTGAAAGATGCTTCGTCATCCAGTATATACGGATCTCGGGCGGCCAACGGTGTCATCATCATCACCACCAAAAAAGGGGGTAAGGGTGGTACTCGAGTAGATGCACGCGTGTCTACAGGTATCAAAAACTATGCGAAGTCGCTCGACTGGCTCGATACGAAACAACGGGGTTATGTACAATGGCAGGCTGCCCGAAATGATGGCACAGATCCAAATTTTGGGGTATACCGATTCAAAGATTTGCAAAATAGCGATGGCACTTGGCGGTTGGATGAAATCATCCTGCCCGAATATATCGATGAGGCTAAAACCATGCGGGCAGCGAATACCGATTGGGTACAGGAAGTGGGGCAGACTGCTTTGGTCCAAAACTACAACCTGAGCTTAATGACGGGTAATGATAAAAGTCGTGCGCTATTTGCGGTGGATTATTTCGACAACCAAGGAACGGTAAAAGGGACTTATTTTGAACGCCTTTCTGGACGTTTAAATACCGACTTCAGCTTGTTGGACGGGCGTGTGACCATCGGGGAGAACTTGTCCATTACCAAAATAAAACAAGATGTATTGGGCAATGTGCTAGATCGTACACGCACGATACAGCCTATCGTACCCGTACATACCGTAGATGGTATCGGTTGGGGCGGACCGGTAGCGGGAATGAGCGATCGTCAGAATCCGGTCAGGCTCATTGCAGACAATGACCAGAATAGACGCAATATGTTACGCCTATTCGGAGATATGTTCATCGAAGTGAAATTATTGGAAAACCTGAAATTCAGATCGATGCTGGGTATGGATTATTCCTTCTTGTGGGATCGTAATATGCAGAAGACTTATGTATCGGGATTTATGTCTGAAAATACAGCGAGCTTGAGCAATGTGAACAATAGGTGGGGTAATTATGTCTGGAACAATACGCTGACCTATAAATGGGATGTGCAGGATAAGCATCATTTCGATTTTTTGGTCGGACAGGAAATGATCGACTACTATGCCGAGAATCTACAGGCTGGACGTCGTAAGTTTGCCTCTGAAGATCCTGATTATATGTACTTGGACGCTGGTGAAGGAATCCAGACCAATAGTGGCAATGGTACCGCTTACCGCCTGCTGTCGTATTTTGGTAAAGTCAACTACAATTTCAATGATAAATACTTACTATCTGCAACTGCACGGTACGATGGTTCATCACGATTTGGAGCCAACAATCAATTTGGATGGTTTCCAGCTGTATCTGCAGGTTGGCGGGTGAGCCAGGAGGATTTCCTGCAGTCGGTAGAGCTGCTTTCGGACCTGAAAATTCGGTATGGATGGGGTAAGGTAGGAAATCAAGAAATTGGCGATTTCGCCTCATTCGGCATGTATCAGGCGAGTTATGCGACCAATCCAACTTGGGATCCGGACAATGGAACGGCTTACGATATCAATGGCGTGGGTACGGGCGTATTACCATCTGGCTATAGACGTGTGCAGCAACCCAATCCCAATCTGCGTTGGGAGTCGGCTACGCAACACAATATTGGGGTAGACTTTGGTTTTTTCAATCAGAAATTGACAGGTTCATTCGATTATTTTCAAAAAAATACGGAGGATATCCTCATATCACCACCCTTTATCGCCACGTTGGGTGAGGGTGGTAATCGATGGGTAAATGGGGCGAGCATGTCCAATAGAGGATACGAGCTCTTGTTGTCCTATGCCGCTTCTCATAACGATTGGAAGTATGCTATTACTGGAAATATGGCTGGTTATCGCAATAAAATCGTCAAACTTCCAGAAGATGTGATCAACTCCTATCCCGGAAACGGTGTTGATCAGACCATCCTCAATAGACCGCTCAATTCCATGTTTGGCTATGTCGCAGATGGGCTCTTCAAGACAAAAGAAGAGTTGGATGCACATGCCGAGCAGATCGGGAAAGGACTGGGCCGCATCCGGTATCAAGACATCAATCAGGATGGCCGGATCGGGGATGAAGATCGGACCTGGCTGGGAATCGCAGATCCTGATTTTATCTATGGGGTCAACTTTTCGCTCGGATACAAACAATGGGACTTTAGTATGTTCTGGAATGGGGTATATGGTGGTTTGGTCAACAATTCAGCCAAAGGCTATACCGACTTTATCAGTTTCTTCGGTGGTGAAAACTACGGTACTCGGGTGCTGGATGCTTGGTCTCCACAAAACTCACAATCGGATATTCCTGCCTTGTCCTTTAATGACCTGAATAATGAGAAGCGATTTTCAAGCTATGTGGTCGAGAGTGCTTCGTATTTCAAGCTGCGGACATTGGAACTGGGTTATAGTTTATCTCCCCAAGTACTGAAACGAATCAAAAGCCAAGGGGTACGCTTCTATGTGTTAGGTGAAAATCTGCTGGCTTTTAAGAAAAATTGGGGCAATAATAAGTATACGGGCGTAGATCCGGAGACGCCGAATTCGGGATACCCGATTCCTTTCTCCATTACTGCTGGTATAAATGTTTCATTCTAATGGTAACCTTGTCATGAAAAAAACGATCAATATAGTATATACTGCACTATCCCTGCTTCTACTGAGCAGCTGCAGTGATTATTTGGATATCAACCCCAAAGGACAATTGGGCGAGAATCAACTGAACAATGCGGAGGCTGCGGAAAATTTGGTGATTGCAGCCTACTCCTCCTTGGGTAATGAGAATTATAACAATAAAACGAATAGTTTATGGCCCTATGGCGACCTGCGTAGCGGAGATGCCTATAAAGGAGGTGCCGGAACCGGGGATATGGAGGAGTGGAATCTCTATGAGACATTTGTATCCATGCGCGTGGATGTAGGGGGACTGGATCAAAAGTGGTACCGACAATATGTGGCCATATCGCGGGCAAATAATGCACTGCGGGTCATTAACGGGCTGAACGTAACCGATTATCCTAAAAAAGAAATAAGGGCTGCTGAAATGCGATTCTTACGGGCGCATTATCTATTTGAACTCAAACTGCTGTTTAAGTATGTCCATTTTGTGGATGAAACATTGGAACCGGAAGCCTATATCACCGTATCCAACAGGGAGTTTACCGATGCAGAGCAATGGAACAAAATCATTGACGAGTTTAGGTTTGCGGCAACGACGCTACCCGAATCGAATGATGGCCAAAAGGGCCGTGTCAATCAATACATGGCCAAAGCGTATCTGGCTAAAGCACTCCTATATGCGGCCTATGAACAGAATGAGCAACATGAAGTGACAGGTGTCAATGCTCAGAAGTTGGAAGAGGTCGTTACCTTGGTGCAGGAGTTGGAAGGTCGTTATGATCTGTCGCAGGATTATGCCTTCAACTTTTTATGTGAGTATGAGAATGGACCTGAGTCCATCTTCGCGGTACAAAATTCGCTGAATGACGGAACTGAATTTGGACGCTTGGATTGGAGTGCCATGCTCAATTACCCGATGAACAGTGAATATGGCTGTTGCGGATTTCACCAACCCAGCCAAAATCTGGTCAATGCCTTCAAGACCGATACCGACGGATTACCGCAGTTTAAGGATTTTAATAATACTGATCTGTCTACTGCTGCGCAGGTGAAAACACAACATGTAGACCCGCGTCTGCTGCATACTGTGGCGATAGTCGGACTTCCCTATAAGTATAAGGCTGATTTTATCTTTCAGAACAGTTGGGTCCGCCAGATGGAAACTTACGGCAATTACATGTCATTGAAGGAAGTGGTGCTACCTGATAATCCTTGTTTCAAGAAAGTCAATCCTTTTATGAGCAGTAGCAAGAATAGGGATATTATCCGATTTGACGATGTGCTGCTGTGGAAGGCGGAGGCGTTGATTGAGTTGGGTAGACCGGCTGAGGCGCTACCGATCATCAACAAAATAAGGAAACGGGCGGCTGAAAGTACGTTCAGGTTGGTGGACAGTCAGGGAGCCCCGACGGGACAATTCAAGATTGCGGAATACAAGGACGGCGTGAACTGTGCATGGACACAATCTTATGCGCGAGAGGCATTACGTTGGGAAAGGAGACTGGAGTTTGCGATGGAAGGATTTCGATTCTTTGATCTGGTACGTTGGGGGATTGCGGACACCTATGTCAACGGATACCTACAGAAAGAGAAGACGCGACGTAATTATCTGGCTGCTTCGGTATTCAAGAAAAACCGTGACGAGTATTTTCCAATACCGCTGTCGCAGATAAATTTTAGTAAGAAACTATATATACAGAATTTCGGTTGGAATTAGCTATTTTAAACATATAATTATGATAAACAGACTGATATTACTCTTGTTGATGTGTGGAGGACTTCCATTAATCACAACGGCGCAACAGCCATTTACCACCAAATTTGAAGTTGGGGAAAAGTATTTAAAGATTCCTATCAAAAATGGAGCAGCTAAACGAAACGTGGATATCTTACTCAACGGGGAAAAAGTAAGATGGTTTAATGTCGAACTCGCGGATGATACACCCGATTGGTATGCTTACTTGGATTTGACGGCGTGGAAAGGAAACACGCTGACCATTCATGTTGATTCGCTGAACAGCAATAGTAAAGCATTTGCACCTGTAGTACAGGAAGCAGATGATAGGAATAAGGCGGATTACCTTGAGCCGCTTCGCGGGCAATTCCACTTCTCGCCAAAGCGAGGATGGAATAATGACCCCAATGGTATGGCCTACTATAAAGGGGAGTACCACCTCTTTTTTCAACATAATCCTTATGGTGTCAATTGGGGCAATATGCATTGGGGGCATGCGGTATCTAAAGATCTGGTCCACTGGAAAGAAGTGGGCGAAGCGCTGTATCCGGATGAATTTGGGACGATGTTCAGCGGCGGTGGTGTCATCGATACCGAAAATACAAGTGGACTAGGTAAAGGTGGAGAACAGCCTTTGGTGCTCTACTATACGGCTGCTGAAAAAACGTGGAATCAAGGACTGGCCTATACTGTGGATGGACGCAAGTTTACCAAACTTCCTCATACGATTTTGGACAAAATCACGGATGGCAACCGCGATCCGAAGGTGATTTGGCATGCACCTAGCAAGCATTGGGTGATGGTACTTTATGTGACTGAAGCGAATGATCTGCACACCATGCATTTCTTTACCTCACCGGATATGAAGTCGTGGACATTTACAAGTAAGATCGTAGGTGGAATAGGGGATGATCGCTACATGCATGAATGCCCAGAGTTCTTTGAACTGGCTGTGGATGGGGATGAAAATAATAAAAAATGGATATTGACGGGTGCTAATAGCCAATATGCTATTGGAACATTTGATGGGAAAACATTTGTGCCACAGGAAGAACGTTTATTCAGTCAGCATGGAAGAGATTATTATGCTGCCCAGACCTTTAGTGATGAACCAAAGGGCAGACGTGTAGAGATCGGTTGGTGGCGCACGCATACCAACCAAGGGGCATCATCATTCAACCAATCAATGAGTATCCCTATGGCGCTCACCTTGAAACAGACTGCAGCAGGTGCAAGGCTTGTGCGTACACCAGTGGAAGAACTTCAAAAATTGAGAGGCGCTGCCACTAAATTGACGTCCAAGGAACTGGTTCCTGAAATGCAAAACTTATTGGCAAAAGTAGATGCTGAGACGGCTGAGATCCTGTTAACAGTAGC
This sequence comes from Sphingobacterium sp. SG20118, assembly GCF_044740685.1. Lineage (NCBI taxonomy): Bacteria > Pseudomonadati > Bacteroidota > Sphingobacteriia > Sphingobacteriales > Sphingobacteriaceae > Sphingobacterium > Sphingobacterium sp. SG20118. The sequence goes on along the minus strand of NZ_CP172826.1, from coordinate 4,504,069 downwards.
GCCCAAAGATGCCAAAATAATCCAGTTGACAGTACGTGGGCTGGAAATTAATTATGATGTCGCTAAACAAGAATTGGAAATCGATCAGGTACGTGCACAAGCTCCTTTAGAAGATGGTAAATTGGACTTGCAGGTATTTGTGGATCGTACTGGAGTAGAGGTTTTTGCAGCTAAAGGGGCAGTGTTTATGCCTGTCAATTATAATCTAAAACAAACAGATCACACCTATGGATTGCACGTTAAAGGTGGCAAGGCAGCGCTAGAAAACCTGGAATTGTATCAACTAAAAAGCATATGGTAATGAAGAAATATTTAAGTATCCTACTAGCACTTGTAGTACTTGGCGGCTGTCAAGCGCCTACTGAAACAAAACAAAATTTGGAAGAGAACTATCGACCAAGTTATCACTTTACTCCAAAAAAAGGATGGATGAACGATCCGAATGGAATGGTCTATCTGGATGGAACCTATCATCTATTCTTCCAACATAATCCGGACACAACGGTCTGGGGGCCGATGCATTGGGGCCATGCGACGAGTACGGATCTGATCCACTGGGAGGAACAGCCTATTGCCCTGTTTCCAGATAGTCTAGGGACTATTTTTTCGGGTAGTGCTGTGGTCGATAAGGATAATACGGCAGGATTTGGGAAGGATGTATTGGTCGCAATCTTTACCCATCACAATCCTAAGATAGAAGAAGAGAAAACCGGACTGCACCAATACCAGAGCATAGCGTATAGCTTGGATAAAGGGAAGTCGTGGACCAAGTACGAGGGGAACCCCGTATTGCCTAATCCGGGAATCTGGGATTTCCGAGATCCAAAGGTCATGTGGCATGCCGCGAGTAAGCAATGGGTGATGACCTTAGCGACCAAACAATCCATTACCTTTTATGGCTCTAAAAACCTGAAGGAATGGGCACGCTTGAGTGAATTTGGAAATGAGGTTGGGGCACATGGAGGGGTGTGGGAATGCCCGGATTTACTTCGTTTTGAGACGGCTGAAGGTGATAAATGGGTGTTGCTGGTCAGTATCAACCCCGGAGGACCTAATACAGGGTCGGCCACGCAATATTTCGTAGGTGACTTTGACGGAACGACGTTTAGCTCGGATCAAACGGATATCCGTTGGATGGACTATGGACCAGACAACTATGCGGGCGTGACTTTTTCCAATACAGGCGATCAGCATATCTTAATGGGCTGGATGAGTAATTGGGCTTATGCCAATACGGTACCGGCATCTACCTGGAGGAGTGGCATGACAATACCGAGGACACTCTCGCTAGAAAAAATTCAGGAACACTGGCACCTGGTGTCTACCCCCATTACCAAGGATGATCAAACCTCGGGAGCACAGCAAATAGGTGCTATAAGAGTGCAGAACGGATCCGAAGATTTGAGCAAATATATCAAAGAGGCTCATGGAGCATTTGAACTTTCATTTGAACTGGATGCGGTGGCTTCATTTAATATGGTGCTCGCAAATGAAAAGGGTGATGAATTGGTGTTTGGCTTTGATGAGACGAACAATCAATTTTTTGTGGATCGGTCAAAGGCTGGGGATGCGAATTTCAGTCCCTCATTTATTCAACGTACAGTAGCGCCACGTATCGCATCTGCTCAGAAGATGAAGTATAGCGTGCTGCTGGATCGAAATTCGATCGAGATTTTTGCAGATGGTGGTTTATCGAATTTGAGTAACCTGTTCTTCATCGATCAGTCTTTTGATGTATTGACATTTAAGTCAGCGAAAGATGTCGAGGTCAAGAATGTGAAGGTAAATGTCATCAAGTAACATGGGATGGTTTGGATCATAGATTTCCATTTTACACGTCATGATGAAAAGGCCCGTATGTTAAAGACATACGGACCTTTTGTTACAAGAGGAATAGTCTGTTTCTTTACGGTTATAATTGCCGGATTTATGCGATAAAGCTGCGTTGACAGGGATATTATGGTCATTTTTACGGCTGTATAACACTTCTTTTGAGCGGAACAGAAGTATGCTTAAATTTCTTTTTTGTATATTAGTGTGATATGGAATTAGCAAATATTACAAAACAGAGACTTGTTGAGGCTCAGAAAAATGGGTATACTGCAATAATTACGAAGTACAATTCTAATCCTTTAGAGCCAGTCTGGATTTTTGAGAAAGTAAAAAAAGAAAAATTATTTCAATTTTCGGAAGAGCTTAATGACACCTTTCAATTGTGTTATCCTATCTCAGAAGCTATTGAAACGGTAGATGAATATCCGTTTATTGGCAAAGTAAAATTACCAGATTAGGATCTAGTAGATTTGAATCTTTTCAACAAGTAAAACCAAGCCATTTTGGCGAGATTAAGCTGCACGTTGAGAAGCTGCAAGAAATAGAAAAATTATAAATATTATTTAAACATAGAAAGCCGATTGGATGTCCAGTCGGCTTTTTTTATACACTTTTAGTAAAAATAAACTGAATAATAGCATCCAATAACCAACTCTTTGCATCAAGAACTATTTGATCGGTACAAGTATGTTGGAGGAGAAAATAGAATTCGATATAGCATGTTCTTCAAATCTTTTTTAGCACTAAAATTATAACACTTAACATTTAAAGAGAAAGAACTTTATTTTATATTAAAAATCGAACAATCGATTGCGTTTCAAGGTTGTTGTGGTATTTGTTTGATTTGCTTTATATTAGGGTATAAACTTAATAAAACCTTTATTTATGGCTGTATTTACTTTTTCACAAAGTAAAGGATATCGTGACTTTTATGGTGTTCGTGCATATGTACTTGACAGTGTTGAAGTTCGCTGTGCTAAATCAAGTCTTCAGTCTCTTTTGGAGCATCTTATCGTCGATCCATCTTTAGAAAATTAAAACGAGACAATTTATGAAAAGGCTCTTCCAAATTTTGTTATATGGCTATTTGTCCGTGTTTACATTGTCCTATTGTCATGCACAATCTAGCACGATCTATTTACATACAGATCGTGATTATTACCTGCCTGGTGATACGGTTTGGTTTAAAGGGTATTTCACAAAGGATGGCACATTTGCTCGAAATTTACATAATATGTATATGAAACTTATTGATGTAGAGGGAAATGAGCTTTGGCGCTCTGTAGCACTTATAAATGATGGGGTGACGGCGAGTTATTTTAGAATACCACCAGATTATAGTGGGTCAGAAATATTTATCAATGCGAATACTGTTTTGGATTCTTATGCGGAAAGTAGGCCTTATTTTAAAAAGTTAGGGATCATGCAACTAACGTCTTCTGAAAAGGAAACCGATAGTGTAGTGGGTGCAACAAGACTGCCAGTTACAGCGGTTAGGTTGTCCATTCATCTCGAGGGTGGTGTATTGTTATCCGGTCTAGAGAATAAGTTGATATTACGGGGATTTGATGGTATGGGTTATCCGGCTCTTTTGAAGGGCACGTTGCAAGATGATAAAGGGATTGTATTGACAGATTTCGAAACGGACTCAGCAGGTTTAGCAGATGTGCTGTTTACTATGGATACAGATCGTAAATATAGACTTAACTGGACAGATGCTAGTGGCGGCAATCATCAGAGCCAACTTCCTGTAGCAGTTCAGGGGGCAAAGGTCAATTTAATCGAACAAGATTCTATCGTATTTGTTCAACTTCAGACCAATCAGGAGACGCAAGCGGTAGTCGTGTCGGTGGTTATCGGAAAACGGAAACTTTTTGATCATGAGCTTGTGCTCAAAGCAGGAAAGAAAATTAATATTCCCGTGAAGAAAGGGGACTTGGAATATGGTATCCTACAGGCTTCCCTTTCGGATACCGATCAAAAAGTGATATCTAAAAGAAGTTTATTAGTGGGGGAGCATAAAATTTTAATTACCCCAATTGTCACCTTTAGCAATGCGTTTAAAGAAAAATCAGCAGGAAAGGTTTCTGTTAGGTTGCCCAATGGGATAAAGGTTGCCAAATTATCCGTTTCGGTGACAGATCAGGAGGTTGCCGTGGATACAACGCAAAGTATCTTGACGGATCTCTACCTGCAATCGCTCATCCAAGAGCCTTTATTAAATCCGCAGTTATTTTGGGATCGTGCTCGAAATAAGGATCTGTTTATCCAAATCCAGAATTGGGATTACGGTTGCCATTCCACTACTGACTCGGCCATTTTTGATCCCTTATTAACAATAAAGGGCCAGATCGAACTGAAGGGTGTATCTTGGTCTAAATTCTATGCCGATTATGAAAATGAGGTGAAGAAAGGGCTGAAGAAAAATATCCCAGCGCGAGGAGCTTCATTCGGCTATCAAGATAAGGTCGTGCCACAGATGCAGTATAGTGAAGTGATGTTTGATAAAGTAGGCAAATTTGAAATTCCAAATTTTGTTGTATTCGACTCTTTAGACACGAAGTTTGTGCAAATCTATCGTAAGCTGAAGTTTACACCATTTACGGTTAAATATGGATTCGCAGACCAGCGTAATTACCACAAACTTACCTTTGTCCAAACTGAAAATGCGACGCATGATACCAAGCAGTTGGAGAATAAGCGGGGCTTACGGTCTGATTATTTTACGGTAGATGCAAGCGGTAAGCGGGTATTGCAAGTGGCAGAAGTGGTCCGTACGCGAAGAGAGCGTGAGATCGATAGATTACAGAAACGATTTAAAGCTTCGGAACCTTTCACTGCACAAGAACCGGATATGATATTATTGCCTTTGATGGATAGTGTTGTGATTAAGACGAGCCAATCCCTCTGGGAGTATATGAATAGGAATTTAAATAATCCGTCGGGAATAACGGTTATATTAAATGGTAAATTCGTTGAAAGTGTGGGGAAAATACGTGCTGATCAGGGGGAAATGAGAGGGACACCAATGGTCAATAAAAATGAAAAAGAGGAATATGCGTTCTTGAATGAAGATGTTTCTAATTATCCTTATATGAAGTTTTATCGGACCTATAATTCTACCGAAAGTCAACGTACGTTGCGGAATGTACTCGTTGTCTTTGAATACAGCCCCGAAGAAAAAGACCGTGATATTGGATCTTCAGAATATCGAGAAATTATTGCAGGTTATATGCCGATGAAAGCGTTTGGCAATAAGATGTATGCTTCTGAAGCAGAACGTCTGTCTTCAGGTCGCGATAATCGCCTAACGCTATATTGGGATCCGTTTTTTGATTTTACTGCTCAACACGATTCCAAAGAGTTGGTCTTCTATAATAATAGTAGCAATACAGGTGTGTGGGTGACTATACAGGGGTTAACAGAGACCGGTGAAGTTATTTATTATAGAAAAAGGATGAATGAGTAATACTTAATTGATTTATGGAGGCTGATTCTTGTTGTATAAAATTTTAAATGTTTATGGCTGCATACTTAGAATTTGATTGTTATTATGTGTAGTAATTAAGATGTAAAGGCTAACTTTAGCGCTATAATTCGTAAGCATGAATATTCAATTTTTAATTGTTCAAACTGGTTATTTGGATACCATAGATTTTGTTACTCGTATAGCAATAGCATTTGGATTAGGACTATCCATAGGAGCAGAGCGTCAGTGGCGCGATAAGAGCGCAGGACTTCGCACCAACGCACTTGTTTCCATAGGTGCAGCAGCATATATGTTATTGTCGGTCTATTTATATGGCTCCAATGGTGGCGATCCAGGGCGTATTGCAGCACAGATTGTGACAGGTATCGGTTTTCTCGGTGCAGGTGTCATCATGAAAGATGGCTTGACCATACGTGGTCTTAATACTGCAGCTACAATTTGGTGTTCAGCAGCTGTCGGGACATTATGCGGTATGGCATTTTATGTCGAGGCGAGTATTGTGACGGGTGCTATCTTGTTTACCCATATTGCTATGGGCCCCTTCAGTGATTGGTTGGGAGCATTAAAATCTTATAAGAGTAGAAAAATACAAGAAGCTTTTTATTTAATCAAAGTTGCTTGTAAAATCGAAGATGAAACGGGTATTCGTGGTCATATTGTGAATCAAATTGAAAATACAGATACTTATTTACTCCGATCTGTTTTGCGTAATGTGTCTGTAGAAAACACGAATATCGTCATCCTAAATGTGAAGCTGTCGACAGTGGGTAAAAATGATGGCAAGATTGAGGACCTGATTTTTGAGCTGACTAAGGTAAAACGTGTTCAGGAAGCAAGTTGGTTTTACTTAGGTAATTCGATGGAAAACTAATAGCTGGTTTATATAATTCGTGGCAGTTTTGCCATTTAAGCTCCTCGATATCGAATATTTATAGGTTTGATTTTCCATGACCGCATGAACCTGCTCATGCTGTTCGAGCAGAGTATGCTCGGGTTGTCTTATTTAGCTGCCAAGAGAAAAGGTTATGCTATTTATTTGAATGCTATTCGTGACTTCCTGACTTGTGATACGTTTAGGTATGGTTTTTCGAAACCGCAAATGATATGTGGGCAATGGCAGGTCTACCAAAAAAGGCACCTTGTTTTTTGCTATAAGAACGCTTACATTTATAGGAGTCCAATTCGTAATTAACCTAATCCTATGATTGATTTGACATCTTTATCTGAAGAAAAACTTGTTCTGCTGTTACGAAACGGGGATCAACATGCTTTTAATGAAATCTACAAGCGTCATTGGCGGGGTATATTCTTAGTCGCTAAAAATCGACTGGGAAGTGAAGATGATGGGTATGAGATCGTTCAGAATATTTTTTTGAATCTGTGGCGGAAAGGTCCATTTTTTGAATTGACTAAAAATTTTGCGGTCTACTTTGCAACCGCTACTAAATATGAAGTGCTCAAATCTATTGCTAAACAAGGACATTTAGATCGTCATCGTGAGCTGATCCGATTGGAGATGTCCGAGCACGATAATTCGACTATTGACTATCTCGAGACAAAAGAACTCATGGAATCATTGGGGCAGTCCGTTCGTTTGCTCCCAGAAAAATGTCAGCTTGTATTTCGCTTGCGTGTTGAGAAGGAATATAGTCAAAAAGAAATTGCGAAAGAACTTGATATCTCTGAAAAAACGGTCGAGGCGCATCTTTCGAAAGCTAGAAAACATATTCGTAACGATTTAAATATGATGACCATTCTACATTTGGTCTGTTATTTTAAATTTTTTTAAGATTGGACTAAGGGATATCTCAGATTCAAAGGGCTTATTATTATAGACCCCAAGAATTATGACGTATAAACCGAAATCCGAACGATTGAAGTATTTGGCCGACAAATGGCTGGCAGGTACTATTTCTGAGGAGGAAAGAATAGAATTTGATACCTGGTACTCATCCTACGAAGACCATATTGTAACCGATTTTTCTGCCGAAAAGCTGGATTCATTGGAGTCTGACCTCTATTTTGATATTCAAAAGAATACAGGGATGAATCATCCGGTTGCATTGCCCCGAAGTACTCCTTTTAAGAAAATGTTTTATTGGGCAGCTTCTATTCTTCTTATTGTCGGCATAGGGACTTTCATTTATACACGAAAAATTAGTCAGCCAGCTCTAGGTCATTCCCAAGCTAGTGTCATTGTGCCTGGATCTGATAAAGGTAATCTACAGCTGGGTGATGAGTCAGCTTATAATCTTGATGAGCTAGCGGATGGTGTTCTTTTGAGTAGAAGCGGGGTCGAGATCGTCAAAACAAAAGAAGGGGAGATCAATTATGTACTCCGTTCAAAAGAATCATTGGACCCTAATCACATTATTGAAAGCAGTATCGCGACACCCAATGGCGGTCAATATAAAATCAAACTCAGTGATGGAACACGTATTTGGCTCAATGCGGCCTCAAAGGTGAAGTTTCCGATTGCTTTTATCGGAAAGGAACGTATTGTGGAGTTGCAAGGTGAAGCTTATTTTGAGGTTGCCAAGGATGCTTATAAACCTTTTGTCGTCAAGACTCATAAAGAAGAAATCAAAGTTTTGGGGACGCATTTTAATGTGAATGCTTACCAGGATGAGCCCATTTCTAAAGTATCGCTGTTAGAGGGAAGAGTAGCAGTTTCCGCAAAACAAGGGAACTATAATACCGTGCTTAGTCCGGGGCAGCAGACCGTAAATGGCCCGAAGTCGGTCGAGATAGAGCGTTTTAATCCGGAAGAAAGTATCGCCTGGAAAAATGGTGATTTTATATTCAATAATGAAAGGCTGGATCAAGTCATGCTTCGGGTTGGACGCTGGTATGATGTACAGGTGGAGGTAGATCCAGAGATTGCAGCCATTCAGATATGGGGATCGATCTCTAAATCGGAGCAGATTGATAAAGTCTTGAGATTGGTTCAACTGACCAATGATCATATTGCCTATAGCATTGAAGGAAGGAGGGTGTATATGGTGCCTAAATAATTACGTTACTTTCTGGCATATAAATAATAAGCTAAGGCAGGTTGAAGGCTGCCCTAGCCGAAATGCAATATGCTACATTGAACAACCCATTAAGTATGACCAATGTAAACCTAATTACAAATCAAATATAATGAAATTAACACCTAATTATGATAAGGGAGACTATCCTAGATATTCTTCCTGCCTTAAATTTTTTATTGTGATGAAACTCATTGCATTATTCATGGTCATGGCTTTGAGTCAGGCTCATGCCTATACCTATGCGCAGCTGCTGACCTTGAAAGGGAAAAATGCGAAGCTTACGGATATATTAAAAGAAATCAAGAAACAAACCAAATACGATGTGATCAGTGAGGCCGGGGTAATCGGCACACTTCGAGTAGCGGAGGTTAACCTGGATAAAGTAGCGCTAGAAAAGGGGTTATCCAGTATATTGACACCGCTATCACTTTCCTTTGTGATAGAACAAAATGCTGTTGTTATTAAACGTGCAACCTCTTTGTCTAAGGTAAAAATGAACAGCGCTGCCGAAGTACAAAAAAGTATAGCAGGAAAAGTAACCGATAGCAAAGGTCGGGCACTAGCGGGAGCGACCATTAAGGTCAAGAATGGGAGCAGTATGTCGACTGACCAGAACGGTGAATTTCAGGTGACGGCTCAAGTAGGGACTGTATTGACGGTGGAATTGATAGGTTTTGAACCGCAAACATTGACGGTAGGGTCAAATAACAACTACACGATCACGATGGTCGAGAAGGTTGATGCATTGGACGAAGTGGTCGTCGTTGGTTACGGTACACAGAAAAAAGTAAATTTAACAGGTGCGGTCAGTTCAGTGGGATCAGAGGTACTTGAAAATCGTATGGTTACGAACCTCGGTGCCGGTTTACAAGGAGCGGTACCCAATCTGAATATAGGCCTCTCTAATGGTCGACCAGGCGAAGGGGCAAGTTTTAATATCCGCGGGTATACTTCCTTAAATGGGGGTGGACCACTCATCTTGGTAGATGGCGTACAGATGGATCCCAATCAGCTTAATCCTCAAGATGTGGAGAACGTAACGGTCTTGAAAGATGCGGCTGCTGCAGCCATATATGGCGCACGTGCTGCATATGGTGTTGTCTTGATCACAACCAAGAATGGGAAGTATGATACAGGTACACGTGTTAATTATTCATTTAATCAAGGTTTTTCAAGACCTACGACTATTCCAAAGACGGTCAATTCATTGGAGTATGTCGATATGTATAAATATGCTGATCTGAGTGGTAACCTTTCGGGAGGTGCTCGTGGATCGGAAGTTTGGACGGATACCGATATTGAAAAAATGAAAGCATATATGGCCAACCCAATTCCTGAAAATGCCGTATACATTGATCCAAGTAATCCTACGCGCTACCGTTATGTGGGCAACACCGATTGGTGGGAGGAGATGTTTCCTGGATGGGCCCCGATGAACGAACACAATTTGGGACTGACTGGTGGTAGTGAGAAAATAAAATACCACACTTCGTTGGGTTATTTAAATCAAGGAGGTTTGTTTAAAGCGGCCAATCAAAAATACAAGCGCTATAATGCCAATATGGGACTGGAGACTAAAGTAACCTCTTGGTTGGATTTGAACGCTAAGTTTCGCTTAAACCGTAAAGAAGATGATAAGCCGGCACGATCTGCTGCTATTGAAGGTATCTATGGAGACCGTATTGCGACAGATTTAAGACCTAATATCCCGATTAGACATCCGGATGGTCATTATTCCGGTCAAGGTAATACGACCAATCCTTTTGCTATGAATGAGTATAACGGACGTGAAACCTACCAATCTGATGATGTCTGGTTGACGGGTGGATTTAACCTACACCCGCTTAAAAACTTTAGGGTAATAGGGGATATGACCTGGAACAGTTATAATTATAACAATAAGATCAATATCAAGTCTTTTGATGAGTATGGTGCTGTCCCGGCAGGTATGGATCCTACGAATCCTGCCAATGCTTACCTTGTAGGACCTTATCCACATAACCGTGTGCCTTGGGTTTCGGAAAGCAACTCAAAGGATCGTTATACAGCAATCAATATCTATGCGGAATATGAAAATACCTTTGCTGAAAAGCATTATCTGAAAGCAATGGCTGGATATAATAGAGAAGAGAAGATTTATAGCAGTTTTAGCGCACGTGCAAAAAACCTGTTGAATCAAGATTTTCCATACCTCAATTTAAATAATGATGATAAGCCTATTGTAGGCTCTGTGCCGTTAGATTGGGCGCTTTTAGGGCAGTTTTCTTCCGCGTTAACTATATCTATGACAATCGTTATTTAATCGAAATTAATGGTAGACATGATGGTTCTTCACGTTTTGCGGCCGATAAGCGTTATGTCTTTAGCCCTTCGGCGAGTGTCGCATGGCGCCTTTCCAATGAAGAGTTTTTAAGCTTCTTGAAGCCGACTTTCAACGATTTAAAAATCAGGGCTTCTTATGGTACGCTGCCAAATCAAAGTATTGACTTGAACAGCAATCCGACTAATGGTACACTATACCCCTATATTGCGACGATGCCTTATGGTACGACCAATTACATCTTTGGTAATGCAACACAATCGTATATTACTGCTCCTGGACTTGTAAGCCAATTGTTTACCTGGGAAAAGGTGACTTCGAAAAACATCGGTTTAGATTTTGCCCTGCTCGACAATAAGTTGAGTGGTTCATTTGACTTATACAGCAGAGATACCCGCGATATGTTGGTGGGTGGACAGCCATTACCAGCGATTTTGGGCGTTGGTGCTCCCAATAGAAATGCGGCAGATCTGAAAACAACAGGCTGGGAGTTTGAAGTGAAATACAACAATAAGATCAACGACTTCAACTATTTTGTAAGTTTTAACATGAGCGACAATAAAGCTAAGATTACGAAATATGACCTCAACCCAACAGGTGAGGTAACGTCGCATTATGTCGGTGAGCAAATCGATGAAATATGGGGGTATACTTCCAATGGACTATACCAGAGTGATGCTGAAGCGAATGATGGATTGAATAAAGAACGCCTTTTTTCGGGTACATGGCTTGGGGGGGATGTTCGTTTTGAAGATTTAAATGGAGATAAAAAAATTGATAATGGTAGTAATACGTTAAGTAATTCGGGTGATATGCGTATCATCGGTAATAAAACTGCACGCTATTCTTATGGTATGCGATTAGGGGGTGATTATAAAAACTTTGATTTATCGGTGTTTTTGCAAGGTGTAGGACGTCGTGATGCGGTAGTTGGTGGTACTTATTTTTATGCATTCGGAGGCGGTGAATGGGATGTGCCGACTAAGAATCAAATGGATTATTGGACGCCAGAAAATCAAGATGCTTATTTTCCGCGTCTTCGTTTCGGCGGGAATGGTAATACCCAAAATTCGACACGTTATCTGCAGGATGCTTCTTATATGCGCATCAAAAATATTACTATCGGTTATTCTGTGCCAAGTTTGATTTTAAAACGGGCTAAAATCGAAAAGATCCGCTTATTTTTCTCTGGCGAAAACTTGTTCACTTTTACCAAGATATTCGACAATTTTGATCCAGAGCAATTAGACAGAACCGCTTATCCATTAAGTAAAAATATCTCCTTCGGAGCTCAAATCACATTTTAGCCATGAAATACAACCTTAAATATTTGAACATATTGCTAGCTTCAGGTCTTTTGCTTAGTCTGAATAGCTGTAAAGATGATGGGTTTTTAGATCGTTTACCTAAGAATCAGTTTAGTGAACCTACTTATTTTAAAACGGAGAACGATTTGAAATTGTTTGCCAATTTATTTTATAATAATTTACCATTTGTGAACAATTATTCGGTCGATAATAATTCGGATAATATGCTCCCTGCTACCTCGAATGCTTTATTGGGAGGCACAGTCTCTGTCCCTTCTACTGGAGGTGGATGGGCAACTGATGATTGGCTTCCAATTCGAAGATGTAACTATTTTCTCAAACGTTATGAGCAAGTGCCATCAACAAATAAGGAGCGCTATGCTGCGGAAGTACGTTTTTTTCGCGCATTATTCTATTGGCAAAAGGTAAGTGCTTTTGGTGATGTACCGTTGGTACTTTCGGATATGGACGATACTTCGGTTGAGTTGTATGGCCCTCGTAATAATCGTAACGAAGTGATGGATCAAGTGTTATTGGACTTAACATATGCCGTGAGTAACTTACCTGAAAAAGGTTCTGAAGAAACCGGTCGATTAAATAAGGACATTGCGAATGCTTTATTGTCACGAATCGCCTTATGGGAAGGTACTTTTCGTAAATATCATGGTCTGGGCGATCCATTACCTGTCTTGCAGGTATCGTTAACAGCTTCTGAGGCATTGATGAGCGATGGAAAGTACCGTTTATATGCTACGGGGAACGTCGATAAAGATTATCAAGATCTATTTACGCAGACAGATCTGAAACCAAACCCCGAATCTATCATGCACTGGGCTTATATTATCGGTACATTGACACAAGGCTATACCCGTACAGCAAACGAAAATAATACAGGTGTCAGTAAGGATCTGATGGATTCTTACTTGTATAAGGACGGAAAACCTAGTGGGTTGACTTCTTATTCAACTGATGATACCGAACCTGCTAAAGAAGCGGAAAACAGAGATCCGCGGTATAAACAAACGGTCGCAAGTCCTGGCTTTATCTACCGGATCGGTACGAGTGCTGTTGCACCGCTTGTTTATGGACTTCCTTTGATCGGAACTTCTCAGACATCTAGTGGATATTGGTTAATCAAAGGACGGTCAAGTGATCCTGTTCAAGAGATCGCGAATCAATCGGATATTGATGCTTTTATTTTTAGATATGCGGAGGTATTGCTGAATTATGCTGAGGCGAAGTATGAAATCAATAAAACATTAAGTCAAACGGATCTGGATAAAAGTGTTAATTTACTTCGGGACCGCGTAGGCATGCCTCATTTAACAACAACGGTTGCAGCGGATCCACATGCGGTTGATTATGGGTATGCGATTACGCCTTTACTTTACGAAATTCGTAGAGAGCGACGGATCGAACTGATGGGAGAGGGATTTCGATTTAATGATATCAAAAGATGGAAGGCTGGAAAACTTATCGAAGGTATAAAAACGGTGAGGGGGATGAAGCTAGTTGCGGAATTGAGAAAAAAATATAGTTATGATGTGAGTAAGATTGCGACTGATAATAACGCCCTAATTATTGTGAACACCAACTATACGAACGGTCGTAAATGGAACGATAAATACTATTTTGATCCAATCCCTTTGAACCAGATCAGTCTAACTGCGGGCAAACCAGGAGCCTATGTGCAAAATCCGGGATGGTAATATTTGAATAACTTATATAAAGATTAGAAAATAATGAATTATATCAAGAAAAGTCTAGCGTTAGGGGTGATGACTCTTTTTACAACGTGGCATGTAAATGCCCAGCAAGCTGCTCCAGCGCCCTATGGGGCGCTGCCGAGTGCAGACCAGATTTCATGGCAGAAACTAGGTTACTATATGTTTATCCATTTCGGTCCGAATACATTTACGGATAAGGAATGGGGCGATGGAAAAGAGAATCCCGGTGTCTTTAATCCAACAAATCTCGATGCACGACAATGGGCTAAAACAGCTAAAGATGCTGGAATGAAAGCTATTATTATTACAGCTAAGCATCACGATGGTTTTTGTTTATGGCCGAGTAAATACAGTACGCACACGGTACGTGAAAGCCCATGGAAAGGTGGAAAAGGGGATGTGTTAAAAGACCTTTCTGAAGCTTGTAAGGAATATGGCTTGAAGTTCGGAGTATATTTATCGCCCTGGGACCAAAATCACCCTTCATATGGGACTCCTGAATACAACGATATCTTTGCCAAAACGCTGGAAGAGGTGTTGACTAATTATGGTGATATCTATGAGATGTGGTTTGATGGTGCAAATGGAGAGGGACCGAATGGTAAAAAACAAGTTTATGACTGGCCATTGTTTCGCAGTGTCGTGTACAAGCATCAGCCTCATGCAGTTATATTTAGCGACATTGGCCCTGGAGCACGCTGGATTGGGAATGAGTCTGGTTTTGCTGGTGAAACCAATTGGAGCACGCTCAATACTGATGGCTTTGGAATGGGAAAGGATGCTCCAAAACAAGAGGTCTTAAATACAGGTGACGAAAATGGAAAGTACTGGATACCTGGTGAGGTCGATGTATCGATTAGACCAGGATGGTTCTACAGCCCAGCTACCGATGATAAAGTCAAGACATTAAGCCAATTATTGGGAATCTATTATACCTCAGTGGGGCGTAACGCTAATTTATTATTAAACGTTCCCGTAAGTCGTACAGGACAGATTCATCCGACAGACTCTACCCGATTAATGGAGTTGCGGAAAGTGGTCGATGCGACTTTTAAGACAAATTTAGCCAAAGGAAAAAAAGTGCTGGTAAACGCAACGCAAACAACTCAGCTCTCGGACGGTAATTTTGACACCTATTTTGCTGTAGAAAAAGGGGTTAAAAATGCAACAGTAACAGTAGATCTTGGTGCAAAAACAAAGCTTAATCGCTTGCTTCTGCAGGAATATATTCCACTTGGCCAACGTGTCAAATCGTTTGAAGTAGCCTACTGGGATGGAAGTAAGTTTGTTGTGTTGGATAAACAAAGTACGATCGGCTATAAAAGGATCTTAAGTTTTCCGACGATACAAACGAGTCGGATTCGGATTACTGTGGAGGCTAATGCATCGCCCGTTCTTTCAGAAATACAAGCTTACTTAGCTCCGGAAGTATTGGATATCCCGCTAATTTATAGAACCAAGGAGGGAGTGGTTTCTATCAAGACGAATAGCCCAGATCCGCTTATAACGTATACTTTAGATGGTGGTGACCCGCAGGTAAAGAGTACGCCTTATGATGGGTCTTTTGAATTGAAAAAAGGCGGTATGATCAAAGCTAGGGCCTTCATCAATGGTGGAAAGGAATTTAGTGATATTGTGATGGCTGATTATGATCTTTCGACAGCAGATTGGAAAGTGATAAATGCTAGCGAATCCCGAAAAGGATCGCAAGTGAATAGGGCTTTTGACGGTGATTATAGAACAGGCTGGGAAGCTGAATATGCAGGGGCTTCGGCGAGTTATGAAATAACTCTTGATATGGGAGGAGAATTGGAAATCGATGGGTTTACTTATACCCCGGCTACCAATGGTAACACGAATGGGATTGTGGATAAATATAACTTTTATGTGAGCAAGAACGGTCAGAAATGGGAACGTGTTCTCCATAATAAGACGTTTGGCAATATCAAAAATAATCCAATCAAACAGCAGGTTAAGTTCCCGGTGAAAGAACAAGCACGTTTTATCAAGTTTGAAGCACTTTCTGTAATCGGTGCTGATCAAAATGGGATGAAAATAAATGAAATCGGTGTCATCGTAAACTAGTTATTTGTTCTTAAAAGTCTAAGGCCAGCAATTTTATTGCTGGCCTTTTTTGCAAATTGTTAGGGGTAGGTGCTACTTTGGTACGGATGGTTTCAATTTCATCTGCTGTAGTTTATATCATTTTACATGAATTATACCTATCAATAATAACCTGCTTCAAGCATCTTTCCATATTCATTGTTATTTTTTGACTAAAATTATCTAATTTAACATCCTGAAATACAGTTATGATAAAAGGTTTGTAACATTGGGGCTTATGGATAAAGATTATAATTCAAATATGTTTAGCGAAGAACTGCAGTCCAAGACGATCAATTTTCTTCGCTTTCCTCTTATAGTAGGTGTTGTATTTATCCATACGGATTTTTCTAATGTTGTGATGCAGGGAGTAAAACAAATAGATTTTGCGAATTATCCTATTTTCTCCTCTATTTTCACACTATTTTCTAAAATCATCCTCGAGATCTGTGTACCCCTTTTCTATTTTATCTCGGGTTTTTTATTTTTTTATAAAACACCGGTTTTTAACACCCATACTTATCTTGGAAAGTTAAAGAAACGTGCTCGTTCCTTACTGATTCCCTATGTTTTTTGGAATCTGGTTGTCTTGTTACTTTTATATCTTGCACAAACCTTTTTGGGGGGTAGTTTGATTTCTGGAAAGAGTAAATTGATAACCGATTATAGTATGTTGGATTGGCTATGGGCATTCTGGGATACCTCGATGATAAGTTCACATTTGGACAAATCTTTGCCCATCAATTCTCCTTTCTGGTTTATCCGTGACCTGATGGTTGTCGTGCTTTTTTCTCCGCTAATATACGTTGTCTTGAAAAAACTCAAGGGTATTGCCGTGATTTTGTTGGGGATATTGTGGATAACAAATCAGTGGATGTATTTGCCTGGATTTAGCTTCGCGTCATTATTCTTCTTTGCCGCAGGAGCTTATTTTAGTATTCATAATAAAAACTTTGTAGAAGTGCTGAAACCCAGATTATCGATGGCTATATTGTTTTATCCCATTATGGTTTCTAACGGATCTATATTTGTGGGGGCCGCAATGGAATGCTTATTTGCATGGTGGGGGAATTATCATTGGTCTTGTGCTTGCCATAGGACTGTCTGCCCATTTTATAGCAAAAGGTACTTGGAGTGATAGTACATCATTGGGAAATAGCAGTTTCTTTATCTTCGCGTACCATCGTCTACCACTGGTGTTTGTCATTAAATTTTTATTTAAGCTCATTCATCCGAATTCCGAGATTGAATTATTGCTCTTATATATTGTTTGTCCAGCGATTACAATCCTACTGGGCTTACTAATTTATAACGTATTGAAAAAATATTTACCGCGTTTTACTTCGCTTATTAGTGGAGGGCGATAGCTGAAATGATATGAAAAGATATAAATGGTGGATTGCTGCCGGACTTCTTGTGGTTGTGTTTTTGGTTCGATATGGATTTAAATTTTATCATAAAAATCGGACTGATGCGATTCAATCGGAGTATGTATTTACCGATGTTATTCATTTGGGTCGCACATCGGTAAAGCATCAGGGCATTTCCAATACGTGCTGGTCATATACTGGAAACTCATTTTTGGAATCCGAGATGATTCGTATGGGTAAAAAACCTGTGCCCATTTCACCAATTTATACGGCACGCAAAGTCTACTTGGACAAGGCGCGTAGTTTTGTGCGTCTGCACGGGGAGCTTCATATGGGAGAGGGTGGTCAATTGCTTGATGTATTGCATGTATTTCGTAAATACGGAGCAATGCCACGGGCTGCTTATACAGGTCTTGTGGGGAAAAATCAGTACAACGATTTTGGTAAAATGACGCAACGGTTGAATACGATGTTGCGGGTTTTGGTGCAGAATAAACCCCTGAAACCGGATTGGGAAGTGGGATATGCATCGACGCTAGACGAGTATTTAGGCGAGGTGCCGCAACAATTTGATTATGAGGGGAAAGCTTACACAGCACGTACGTTCGCTGATCAGGTCATTGGCATCAATCCGGATGATTACATTGGTCTCTCTTCTGTATCCGACCAACCCTATTATAGTCCCTTTGTGCTGCTTGTGCCCGACAATTGGTCGTTTGATCGCTTTTATAATGTGCAAATGAATGACTTAACGGATGTCATTGATGAAGCATTGCTGAAGGGATATACGGTAGCTTGGACTTCAGATATTTCTGAAAAGGGATTTTCGTGGCAGCATGGTATCGCGTATGTACCAGAGAAACCATATGAAGATATGACCCGTCAGGAACAAGAAACCATGTTTGTGCGCCCTCAACCTGAAATGAAGGTCACACCGGCTCAAAGGCAAAAAGATTTTGACAATTGGCAAACAACAGATGACCATGCTATGCATATCATAGGAACTGCAAAAGACCAAAATGGCAAAGAATATTATGTGGCTAAAAATTCGTGGGGCAGAGCCAATGCATATAAGGGGCTTCTTTATGCATCTAAGGAATTTGTCCGTTACAAAACGATTACGCTGATGCTGCACAAAGATGCGCTAAATGTGGCCCTTAAAAGTAAAATGGATATACTATAAATCCATTTTTATGATTGGAACGGTGTTTTATAGATGACTTTTACATCGGAATGATAAGTATGAAACACAGCGATTAAACGAAAAAAATCAACTCGTATTATTCGTAAAATTAACTGAGCTGTAGCCCCTGTTACGGCTGATTTTTTTGTTTTCTTCAAGAATTAAAAGTTTAAGTAGGCAATCTTTGAATGGACAAATTTGTTTAACTTGTGTTCCTGATTGCACCATAACCATGTATCTAGAGCCTTTAAATGATGATAATAAAACAAAAATTGCTATTGAAAGAGATGAAAATTCTTTCAAGGTATACTTTTTGGCCAATTATAAGCAATTAGAAAAATATGCCGCATTTATATTAAAGGATAATCATTTAGCTGAAGATGCTGTATCTGAAGTGATGTGGAAATTGTGGTTTATGGGTCCTGATTTGATGAAAATTAATGCTGTTGAGCCATTTTTACTGAAATCTTTAAAAAATCAATGTCTTAATTTGATTCGAATGCGACAAGTTGTTTTGATCGATAATTATAATGATCATGATCTATTGGTGGAGCGCAATACGCCAGAAAACATGATGATTTCAGCTGAACGTATTCGACATATTCAACAAGCAGTAGAAAGTTTGCCTCCAAAAACTAAAGAAGCATTTAAACTCGTAAAAGAAGAAAAGAAAAGTTATTTAGAAACAGCTCTGTTAATGGGTATTTCAAAAAAAACGGTCGATCGACATATTCAAATCGCATTAGAGAAGCTTTGGTACTGCATAAATAAAAAAAAATAATTTTGATTGGGGGTTTTGGACTTGAGTTGTGTCTATACAGTAGAACCTGATTAATTTATTTTATGATTCCTTTGAATGAACAACATTTCTTATTGTTAACCAATAAACTTCTTGCAGGTACGATTACCCCTGAAGAAAGAATTGTTTTGAAGGGATATGAGCAAGAGGATGAAAATAAAAAGCTACTGTTGGAATTCCTTGAATCTGAGGCAGCAGATCCTGTGGTGGATGAAGTTCGATATGAGCGATCAAGACCTCAAGACCTCGATTCAGAACAAAAGTCTAAGACGATCACATTCGCTAGAACAAAATGGATTCGTGTTATTTCGATAGCAGCAAGTATTATTCTCCTGTGCTTGGCTTATGCGCACTATTGGGGAGGGGCAGCTCCTGATTCACATTGGGAGACCATTCGGACGGGGCGCGCAGAGCGGAAATCAATAAAATTGAGAGATGGATCAGAAGTTTGGTTAAATAATG
The DNA here is from genome assembly GCF_044740685.1 of Sphingobacterium sp. SG20118. NCBI lineage: Bacteria > Pseudomonadati > Bacteroidota > Sphingobacteriia > Sphingobacteriales > Sphingobacteriaceae > Sphingobacterium > Sphingobacterium sp. SG20118. Next base: position 4,484,440 of record NZ_CP172826.1, on the reverse strand, counting down.
AAAGTGAATTGAGGGTGAAGCAAGGCTTTGGCAAAACAAACCGAATTTTAGTATTAAAAGGAGAAGCTTACTTCTCTATCGCTAAAAATGAGCGAATTCCCTTGGTTGTGAAGACGAATGATGCTGATATCCAGGTTTTGGGTACGAAATTTAATTTGAGAGCTATACCTGAAGAAAAATTGACGACCACTTCGCTATTCGAAGGTAAGGTTAAGTTAATCCTTGCAGAAGAAAGCTACGATATGTTGCCCGGTGATAAAGTTGCGGTAAAAAGTAAAGGTAATGTTGTATCGGGGAGCATGCAACGTAAGCTAAATGTTGCACCACAGCTGGGGGCGGAACAGGTCGCTTTCGATAAAATAGACTTGCAACTTACTGAACCTATGGAAACGCTCTGGATGAAGAGTAAGTTGGCTTTTAATGGTGATGATTTTGACCGTGTCGCACAAAAAATGCAAAGTTGGTTCAATCAACCTATCGTGGTAGTTCCAGGACGATTGAGTCAGCAACATATAACTGGTGTATTTCAAGAGACGACCTGTGAACAAGTATTGGAATTGATAAAAAGAACTGGAGTAGAATTGGAATATTATATGAAAAATGACACGCTATATGTGAATTAGCCTAAACCAAAAAAGGTATCTCTCATAGTGAAAGATACCCCTAGAAACTAACCAAAAGCATCGGACCCTTCGAAAGTATGATGCTTTAAACCTGATTAATTAAAACCAAAGTTATGAAAAAAAGCTCACATGTATTTTGTCATGTGCCAATTCGTTATTGTCTAAAATGGCTGTTGATGGTCAAATTTTTAATTGTATTTTTATTTGCTTTTGTTGCCAGCAGTATGGCCAATGAATCTAAAGCACAAAAAACAGTATCATTTAGATTTCAAGAAGTAAAATTAAAAAATCTACTGGCTTCTATTGAAGATCAAGCGGACGTGAATTTTATCTACAATGATAATATCATCCATGATATTAAGATTAAAACTGTTGATGTGCAAAATGTATCTTGGACAGAATTATTGGCTCCTATTCTTGAGAAAGAATTACTACAGTTGGATTTTTTAAGTGAAAATCGTGTTGTTATCAAAGCAAAATTAAAGTTGCAAGATAAGATCGCTTCGGGAGTTATCAAGAATGTTCAGGGTCAAGTACTTGCTGGTGTTACTGTGAAAGTAAAAGGCACGAACTCGGTGACGCAATCGAATAGTGATGGTCAGTTCTCCCTTGTTATGCAGCAAGATCATGCTGTTTTGCAATTCAGTTATTTAGGTTACTTAACGCAAGAAGTGCCGTATCAAAAGCAAGCGATTGATGTCGTACTTGAAGAAGATCTAGCTGAACTTGAAGAAGTCGTGGTCATCGGTTATGGTACGCAAAAGAAAGTGACATTAACGGGAGCTGTCAGTCAAATATCGGGCAGTGAGTTGCAGAAATCTCCTGCTCCAAATCTTTCCAACTCATTAGCAGGACGTATGCCTGGAGTCGTGGCAAATAATCGTTCTGGAGAACCAGGAAATGATTTCTCAGAAATTTATATTCGCGGTAAAGGCTCATTAGGGAACAATAGTCCTTTGTATGTGATTGATGGTGTAGCGAATAGAGGCGGTATTGAGCGTTTAAATCCGAGCGATATCGAGACGATTTCTGTTTTGAAGGATGCTTCGGCAGCTATTTATGGCGCACAAGCAGCAAACGGTGTTATCTTGGTTACCACCAAACGTGGAAATGGTTCGAAACCAACAATTACGTATGATGGTAGTTATGGTCTTTCTGAACATACCCGCACACCTCAGCTGATGGATTCCTATCAATTTATGCAGTACGATGATGAAATCAATGCACATTTCGGACGTACAGAAAAATATAAGGATATCAAAGGCGGGTATTTGGATGGAAGCATCGACCCATTATTGTATGCCAACACAGATTGGATGGATGTCATCTTTACACAGTCTCCGCAGACACAACATTCGCTTTCATTAAGAGGAGGAGATGAAAAGGTGAAGTATTATGTATCTGGTGGTTATGTGTATCAAAAACCTGGTTTCAGAAATACGGATCTTAACTTTAGAACCGTACAATTTCGCTCAAATCTAGATGCTAAAGTGACTCAAGATTTTTCAGTATTAGCTGAAGTATCAACCAGACAAGAAAACCGCAATAATTCGAATTATGATATGGGGACCTTCTTTTGGGAGGCTTTTCATGCCTATCCATTTTTACACGATTATTATCCCAATGGTTTGCCTGGTCAGGGTATTTCTTGGGGGAATAATTTAGCGATTTTAGCATCGGGTAAAACGGGTTATCAAAGAATTAAAGATAATTTTTTGAACACGAAAGTGGGGTTCGATTTCAAGATGCCTTGGTTGGTAGATGGACTGAGCGTTTCGGGTTATGCGGCATTCGACAGTCAGCTAAGACATGAGAAAAAGTTGAATGACATGTGGGATGCTTACCGGTATAATCCTGCAACCCAAGCGTATGATAATATTCGGGAGACTACTGGAGAAGCCAATATTAATCTGAATGAAAGAAATGATGATAATCGGACAGAAACTTGGAATTTCAAGATTGGTTATAATAAGGATTTTGGGGCACATCATATCAATGCTTTTGCGGCCTATGAACAAAGTAAATCACGGGGCGATTGGTTTTCCGCTTATCGAAGAGATTTTTTAAGCAGTGCCGTTGATTATATATTCGCAGGTAGTGATAATTTGAAGAATAACGATGGTAAAGCCACAATTTCCGCTCGCCAGAATTATTTTGGTCGGGTAGGATATGGGTTTAAAGAAAAATATTTAGTAGACTTCACCTTGAGACGTGATGGTTCCCAAAACTTTAGTAGCGATGCCAGATGGGGATGGTTTCCAGGTATATCGACAGCTTGGCGGATCTCACAAGAAGATTTTTTTAAGGAGCATGTGCCATTTATCAATGAATTGAAGCTAAAAGCTTCTTGGGGTAAATTGGGTAATGACCGTGTTGATCCATTTCAGTACATCAGTACCTATGTATTAGGTGAAGGTGCTATGTTTGGTTTAGATCCAAAAAGAGGAAAAGGATTTACGGTTGGACGTTTGGCCAATCCGAATATCACATGGGAAAAAGTGGATACAAAAAATATTGGTTTTGAGTCTGTGTTCTTCAAAAACAGCTTGAGTTTTGATGTTCAATATTTTTATTCCCTAAGGACCGATATTTTAACTCAAAAACAAGCTTCCGTGCCTAAGTATACCGGTTTGACGCTACCAGATCAAAATATTGGTGAGATTTCAAATCGCGGGATTGAAAGTAGTTTACTTTACCGCAATAAGATGCATGAATTTAGTTATTCAATAGGCGGAAATTTTACATTTGTCCGTAATAAGATTCATTTCTTTGATGAAGCACAAAATATTCCAGAGTGGCAAAAAAGAACGAATCATAGCATCGATTCTTGGTTAGTTTATAAAACCGAGGGGATCTATAATACACAGGCAGAGATCGATGATAGTGCTCACCTGTTGAATACGAAACCTGGCGATATTAAATATGTCGATGTGGATGGAGATGGAAAGATCACGAATAATGATATGGTGCGCATCCATGAGAGTCCAATTCCAGAAATCACCTATGGCGTTACGATGGGCGGAAAATGGAAGAACTTTGAAGTTAACTTGTTGTGGGCAGGTCAAGGTCGAGCGAAACAGATCATCAAGCCAGGTAGCTATAATCGAGATGTCACCTATTATGAGAAACCGATGGATATCAGCTGCGGAAACTCCTCAAGCGCAATATCCTAGAGCATTTGATCGGGATGATACCTTTAATAGCATGAATTCAACATTTTGGCTTAAAAATGCGTCATTTTTAAGATTAAAAAATGTGGAGATTGCCTATTCATTATCACCACGTATATTGGAAAAAATAAAAGTGCAAAATCTACGGTTATTTATTAGCGGGTTTAACCTCTTTTCAATTGATAACATTAAAATTCAAGATCCAGAGGGAACCAATGCTGGGGGAATGTATTACCCACAGCAACGTATATATAACGCAGGTATCAATTTAAGCTTTTAATTTAATTACACATGAAAACTACAATAAATCTATACATCGCGATTATTTTTATCAGCTGTTTTAGTTCGTGTTCAAACTATCTTGATGTCAAGCCTTTAGATTCGTTTACTGGAGATGCTATATTTACAGATATTAAATTGACCGAAACTTATGTGAACAAGCGGTATACAGAAATGCGGGATGGTTTTGGCAACTTTGGATTACGTTATATATCCGATGAGGCCTATCATAATTTTAATTCAGGTAATCCTTATCTCTATAATAGGGGTGAGGTGACGCCCGGTCAATATGGCGATTATTCGACTTGGGATGCTTACTATGAAGCCATTAAGAACTGCAATATCTTTTTTGAAAATATAGATCAGTTAAAGGCAGGTCAATCAGAGGTGGATCGTTTGACAGGTGAAATGATTTTTTTACGTGCTTTTTTTTATGCCGATTTAGTTGCTAGATTTGGTGGAGTCCCACTTATTACCAATACTTTTGGTTTAAATAGTGATATGATGGTTCCGCGTAACTCGTACGAGGAATGCATTGATTTTTTAGTAAAGGAATTGGACGGAGCAGCAGCATTATTACCATTAAAGCATCAGAATAAAGATCACGGACGTGCTACCAAAGGTGCCGCACTTGCCTTAAAATCTAGGGTGTTATTGTATGCGGCAAGTCCTCTATGGAATGTATCCAATGATAAAGTGAAGTGGCAAAAGGCTGCCGATGCAGCGAAGGCGGTATTGGATCTTGGGCAATATGAGTTGGATTCGGATTATAAAGGGTTATTTATCAATAATAAAAGTGCTGAAATTATTTTCATGAAGCAATTTAATGCTGAATTTGGTCATTCATTTGATTGGACCGATTCGCCTAATGGTTTTACCGGTTGGTCGCGAACTTGTGTGCTCCAAGATATGGTGGATGCCTATGAAATGATAGATGGGACTTTTGCGACCGAACAGCAGTATACGGATGGAAAACCTTGGGAGAATAGAGAGCCACGGTTTTATGCTTCTATCGTTTGTGATGGACAACAGTTTAGAGGCCGTGAAATCGAATTTTATATCTCATCGACAGGAAATCGAGCCAATAGCGGTAAGGATAGCGAATTTGGGATTGATGATTGGAATGCTTCAAAATCACGTTATACGCTTCGGAAGTTTATGGATGAGAGCTTTGTCAATCCATGGAATGATAAAAGCCCGCAACCTTGGATCTATTTTAGACTAGGAGAAATTTACCTGAATTATGCTGAAGCCTTGTACCATATTGGTAATGAGGATTTATCGCGTCACTACATCAATCTGGTTCGCGAGCGAGCGCGAGCAGGAAAAGCTGGTGTGCTACCTGCAGTAACAAGTTCGGGGACACTGCTTTTAGCAAAGATACAACAGGAAAGAAGAGTGGAATTGGCATTTGAAGATCACCGCTTTTTCGATGTGCGCAGATGGAAGATTGCCGAAGTGACAGAAAATAAACCGGCGCGTAAAGTGACGATTGTAAGAGATGATCAGACCAAGAAGAAATCGTATAAAATCGAGGTACTTCAAGAAAGAAAGTTTTTTCAGCAACATTATTTACTGCCTATACCAAGGTCAGAGATACAACGTAACGATTTGCTACAACCTAATCCACATTATAATTAATCCCATCCACCAAGGTCTGGTAAAAGGACCTTGGTTTTAAACTTAAACATATGAAATCGGTTTTATTAATAACTGTACAAACTTTATTTACGCTAAGCCTATTTGCCCAGAAAGCACCTATTACGATCGAGACCGACAGTAAGGAGCTGGCGGAGGCATTTGATTGGGCAAAGGAAAAAGCACGCTCATTTGTCTTGACGGGGAAAAGCGGCCCTGTTAATATTTATAAGAAAGATCAAGCATCTGAAACAGTTGATTACCTTCCATCTTATTGGGCTGGGTATCCACTGCGCACTGCATTTTATTCCCGTGATTTTTGTCACCAAGCAATCGGAGCACATTTGTTGGGACTAGAAGAAGAGAATTTTACGATGCTTCAGGCCTTTGCCAAGAGCGCCACGAAATCCAGAAAATGGTATCCGCTATGGGCCATTAATTTTGACGGAAGTCCATATCTGTTGGATTATAAAAGTGATCAAAATTTTGTACGGGAAATCCCAGCAGTATTTGAGCTTGTTGAAACCAATTTTGATCTATATAATTGGACAAAAGATACGCGTTACCTCAACGATGCTAGTTTATGGACGTATAATCAAATGGCCGTTAGCGAATTTGTTACCTTACATGATGTGGCCAAAGTCAATGGTGTGGCGGATGCAGATGGTGCAGGTAATATCTTTCAAGGAACCTCCACTTATAATGAACATATGGATCAGACGCTCATTGAATCGGGGGATGGTATCGGGAGTCAATATAGGGCATATCGTTCCTTTAGCGAAATTGCTCGATTAAAGAATGATCAGTCTCTTGCTAAAGAATACACTAAAAAAGCTCAGGATCTTTGGACCTATTTCAATACAGATTGGGGGATTAGAGATAACGCGGAGCTTTACAATAGGGGGTACGATACGAAACGAGATCCAGTTTCTGGTTGGGGGAAAGAGAATTCATGGTTCATGCCTCTAAAAGGTATAACAGACCTGAATTCAACGAGACATCAACATTATTTAAATTTTATAGATGAGCAGTTGAGTTCTCCGCAGGGATTGCCCAAAAATATCGAAGCCATTACTTATGTGCCAGAAGTATTTTTCAAATATGGTCAAGATGAGACCGGATGGAAATGGTTAAAATACATAATTTCAAAAATCAATACGGTACATGCAGTGGAGACATTAACGGGTACGAATGGTAATTATCCTGAGGTATCTTTCGTCTTGATCAGTAATATCGTACAAGATCTAACGGGTATACAGCCAGGTCAAGGTGCTGTTTCCATCGAAACGTGTTCTCACCTACCTCAGGAAATCGGCTCGGTTAAGATTCATAACGTGCCTATTGGAGAAGCTTTATATGAGGTTGAACAGAAAGGGACGCAGCAATCCACTTTACGTTATAGCGGATCGACTCAACCACAGCAATGGCGTGCAGGTTTTCCCGGCAAACATGCTTATTTATATGTTAACGGTAAGAAGAAGAAAAGTCAGATTGGACTTAAAAATGGTTTCACGTACAGCTATGTAGATCTGAAGCTCGTCCCTACTACTTCATATGTCGTAACCACTTCTGCAAAGTAAGTTCGTTATTTACGGTTTAACAAAAAAGCATGGTTTCAGCTGAAACCATGCTTTTTTGTTAAGTTGTTGACCTTATTCCCAACTTCCAGCAATTGATATTTCTAGATTTTCACCTTCGACTTCCATTTCGATTGGAAATATAATTTTGTATGCATGCATGTCTACTTCACATTCACCAAGAAGTCCTGATCGGTCACTCCACAATTGTACGCTATAGTTCTGGGCATATAAGGGTAGCGATACGTGAGGGTGAACTCCAAATTGGGCTGGAAGCGTATATGCACTCGGATAGCTCCCTGTTTCAGCTAGAAGAATGGACCCCCGCGGGTCAAAAACTCTAAAAAAAAGATTTTGGTTGCTCGTATCTGCATGCATTTTATAATGATTCAACTGAATAGTCTTTAATATAAAAATCTTGTCTTCTTTTTTGCATGATATGCTCAAGAATAATAGGGTAATAAATAATATGTTTTTCATATCGATTGTGAGATTGTTTTTAAGCAGGAGAGAGGTTTTTTGATCTTAACCGTATTATTGTTTTGCTCAAATAGGGTGATAATGCAATTAGGAGCAGTATACCGACAATGATCCATGCTATTAATTCATAATAATCCATTGCGAAACGCAATTGATCTTGTTTATGCAGACTATTGATCAATAACTTGTGTGTAGCTTTTGATGATGATCCTGCATGCAGTCCATTTTCGATGAGCATGTTGGACTGATGTTGAAGATGCGCTTTAACCGGACTGTCCAAGAGGGTTAAATGATCTTGAAAAGTGTTGTAATGTTGGCTTTTTCCATACAGCTCAAAATAATTTATCAAAGCAATGCTGCTGCAGAAACCAAGATAACGGATTGCCAAACTTACTGCCGCTGCTGAGGTGCTACGAGAAATAGCGACAGACGATATCGTGTATATGATCGTTGGAACCATGATCAGGCCAACACCAAAACCTTGTATAAATAGCGGAATAAAATAATTGAATTCATCTGCTTGGGCATCTGTATGGAAAAATAGGATGATATGGAAAATCAGTAAAAAGATAAATCCAATGCCCCAGATAAACCGGATGTTCCTTTTTTGTATGATCATCCAACAAGAAATGATGGTTCCAAGTATTAAACCACCCAGATTAAATAAATTGATGTATGAAACATGTATAGGGTCAAAGCCTAATATAGCAGTGAAATAGGTGTTTGTTATCCCCGATACGAAGCGACATATGTACATGACGAAAAGTATCATAAGACCGGCTTTGAAACTACGGGATCTAAATATACGAAGGTCAATATAGGGATGTTTCATAGCCCGTTGTCTAAGTATAAATAGGATGGAAAGCACGAGTAAGCCCAGAAAACAATAGCGAATTCTTTTATCCGTCAACCAGTAGTATTCTTGACCAAAAATAAAGATGTATCCAATCAGTACGAGACCAATACTGTGGAGTGAAAAGCTTTGCCAATCCAATTTATATAATGGGAAACGCACGTTCAATCGGATACGATTCATCGTTAAGGGGAGTAGGATAAGACTAGGAAGATAGGAGTACAGTGCTCCTTTATAGATGATATTAAAATTAAAAGAATCAATGAGATTGGCAGTTACTAGATTATTGAAAGGGAGTGCGCATATCAATAGTCCAAAGAAAACAGAAAAGCTTATTTCCCTTGCTCTTTCATTTTTTAATCGTGTAAACATCAGTGAGAGTGCTAGGTTGACTGTGCTTGCAAATAATAACCCCTGTACAAATCTGATGGGGAAGAAGATATACACTTCATGGGTATAATAACATACCCATGTGGTGAGCATGAGTAAGAATGTGAATAGTATAAAATATTCCCGCGCGGCCAAATAATTAAAGAAACGACGTTCCAAACTGTAAAATCCAACATAGCCAGCATAAAATAAGGCTACCGAAAACTGCATGTCTGCCGGCTCACTTCCATAATATCCTGCTGCAGCGGGGATATTTGTTATAGGGATGAAAAATAAAACGATACTGGGCAATAATAAGATAAATAAGATTGCTTTTATCATCCATTCTGGTACCCAGGACTTGAAAATAGGAATCGTATTAACCACGGTTTTGTTTTTTTGATGTAAAGACATTGACATTCATACCCACTTTTAAAATGTCGATTTCACTACGCTTTCCATCTATGCGTATACGCACTGGAATTCTTTGTACAATCTTAACGTAATTACCCGTCGAGTTATCTGGAGGCAAGAGCGAGAAACTAGACCCTGTAGCTGGAGATAGCGAAATAATAGTTCCTTTAAATTCTTGACTGGGATAAGCGTCAGCGAATACTTTGACGGTATCACCGATACGCATGTTGGCCACTTGTGTTTCTTTATAATTAGCGACGACCCATTTATCGGTATCATCATTTACGATGAATGCCAATGGTTCGCCTACATCGATCATTTGTCCAGCTTCGATTGTCCTTCTTCCCATCCGGCCATTGTAGGGAGCTACAATGGCGGTGTAGCTTACATCCAGTTTATGGCGGTCCAATAACGATTTTAAACGTGAGATTTCTGAAAGGACCACCGATCGCTCTACCTTAATATCTTCTATGCTTAAAAGTGAGGCATCGTGGTTGTCTCTAGCGGCCTGGTAATTGTTGCTGTTCACATCGAGAATAGCTTGCATTTCTTCCACTTTTTGTTTTGTAGCAGATTCTACCTGAAAGAGTTTTTCGTAACGATCAAAATCCAATTGCTCTTTCCATAATTTTGCTTTATTGCTGTTTACTTGTGCTCCATATGCGCTTGCCGTTTTCGTTAGTGTTTCGATCTTACTATCCAATACGCGCAGTTGTGCTTGTTCTTTTTGTAGCGATGCTTCGGTTTGTTTTTGTTGTAATATATATTCTCGACTGTCAATGATAAAAAGTGTATCTCCCTTTGTTACGTGTTGGTTTTCCTCAAATTGAACGGTTTCGACAAAGCCACCGGCTCTCGAAATAATGGGATTAACGTATTCTTGTACTTGTGCATCATTGGTCTGCTCGTAGATAAAATACCCCCATAGTGTATAGCCTCCCCATACCATCATGACGATAACAATAAGGCCTGCAATAAAGCCTGTTATTCGAGTAATCAAACGGTCGGTAACTGTGTATTTATTTTTCATTTCTTTCGTTATTTAGTGGTGTCCGTTCTCAAGGGTCTACATGAGCTCGTTTCACTCGGTTAATAGATGATTAAAGCTTTATTATCATCACAATCACTGTTGGATAATATGTGCTTACAGGACACCTATGATGTTTTGTAGTAAATAATATTTGTCTTGTGCTAGGATACGTGCAGATGCTAATTCAAAATGGGTTTGTAGCAGTTGAATATCTGCGTCAAGTAGATCGGTTATCAAGGAAGTTTGATTGAAATACGTGTTTTTAATGATACGCGCATTTTCTTTGGCTTGCAAAACATCCACTTCAGCTACCGCAATCTGTTTTAGCGCTTCTTGATAACGTAAGTAGGCTTCTTTTACGTTCTGCCGTACGATATCTCCGATGTTGTGGTGCGCTTCTTCTTCTTTCTCCAATTCTAATTTGGCAGCCTTTACTTTGTGGATATTATGGTATATGGATGAAATGGGAAAAGTTGCTTTCACCCCAATGACGCCCAAAGAGTACCAATCCGGATTATATGGAGCTAAGAATATTTGAGGATTTGCGTAGTAGAAATCGCCATATATACCGATGTTTGGACGAACATTGGCCTTGACCTGTTTCAGATTGATAGCGCTCAATTCGGTCTGTTTTTCTGATATATGATATGAAAATGAGTGTTTCAAAGCTTGTTCCAAATATTGCTCATAGGACGTATTTTCTCCCTCTTTTTGGTCTAATGGTTTAGGCGTGATGACCTTATCATCTGGCTCTCCAAAGATGATGTTCAACTTTTGAGTTGCAATAAGGATATCATTTTCGATGGTGATCAAAGTCATTCTTCTTTTGGAAAGATCAAGTTCAACACGTAGCACATCGCTCTTTAATACCGTTCCATTTTCGTGAAAATGCTTGATTTCGATCAATTGTTTTTCTTGGTCAGCAATGTCTTGTATGATCAGGTCTTTGAAAAGTAGACAACGTTGTAAATCGAGATATAGCGAAGCTGTTCTGTATCGAATATCTGAAATCATCTTATTCTCCTGCACCATACTGAGTTGATGCAATGTTTTGTCCTCTTTGATTTTTAATCTGAATTTGTTACCATGATACAGTACTTGATAAAACTCGGCTCCCATATGATATAGGGTATGGATCACTTCGTGTTGTGTGGGTTTTGAAAATAGTCCATTCTCATAAATTGGGATATTGGACGCCTTTTCAGCTGTTCCTTTTACAGAAATCTCTGGAAATAATTCGATTTTAGCATCCTTGTATTCCGCCAGTGCTATTGCGGTGTTTTTCCGCTGAATAATGATTAATTTGCTGTGCAACTCTGCTTTTTCCCAAGCTTCTGGTAATGTCAGGTAAACCGTATCTATTGGAGCGACATGTGGTGCTAGGGGATTTTGAGAAGGAGGCGTCGCAAAGGCAAATTGTTTAAAAACGAAGAAAAACAACAGGGTTAGGGTTTTTTGCATTTGAAATATATCTATTTTTTGATCGGGACAAAATTAGAGGTAAGCGCCCTTCTGAAATATCTTATAATAGACATGTTTTTATTGGATCAAGCCATAATGTAAATCTCAAAATATTTTCAATAAATCAGCATAATAAATTTCATTCTTCTAGCATATCCTGTATTTTTGACAACAAATAATGATATGGGACTTATTGCTTTATTGCCTGAGATAGATGAACATGCAGCGTCAGCTTTTGTGATGCATGAAAAATCAGAAAAACTTATTCCTTTACATACACACAAGAAAGGTCAATTAGGTTTCGTGGAAGGAGGGATAGCTTATATTACCATTCAAGGTAAGACCTATGTGGTACCGGCTCGTCATTACTTCTGGATTCCATATGGCATTCCTCATATTCTACGTATCGGTCATTCAGGTACCGTATTGCGGTCGATTTATTTTTATACTGCTGATGATGATGTGGATCCTTTTTACGGTAAACTGGGTATCTATCCTGCCACCGAGCTTTTGATCCAGATGATCAATCATACCGAGCGTTGGGATGAGCGGCATGTGCTACCTACCGATTATTATTTTGATTTTTTAGTATCCATCAAGAAACTCTTGCCTCAGCTGAATAGTAATGCACTTCCCATTGTTTTACCAACGAGTACAGATCAAAGAATGCTAGAGGTTATTCGTTATCTGGAAGATAATCTGGCAGAACAAATCACTTTGAAACACATCAGTGACCGTTTTTATATGAGTGAACGGTCGATGTCCCGCATATTTCAGACGCAGTTGCATGTCTCTTTTTTACAGTATTTTAAAACACTGCGCATGATTAAGGCAATAGAGATGTTATTACAGACAAATGTATCCATTACGGAGATTGCATTTGCGGTAGGCTATGATACAGTGGGATCATTCAGTAATACTTTTCAAACCTTTACACACTCAAGACCATCAGATCTGAGGAAAAATAACACGCTATTTTTTAATAAATCCTAGGTGTTGTTGGTATGATAAGCCGAGCAAAAGGTTGCTTCGGTCGATGAAAGAACTCGTGTGTACCTTGTCCGCTATCTATGTTAGATTTCAAAATCTTTTAATACGGTTTCCAGTGCTGTTTTTCCAACATATTCATTTTGAATGAGTTCTCTGATTTTCTCAGCAAGCCATAAAGTCATTAATTCCTCTTCTTTTACACTAAAAAAACCGCTCAGAGTTTTCAAGTGATTTTTACTGACTAAGGTTTCATTTCTTTCGATTTTGCTTATAAATGCACCGCCTACATTAATTAAAATACCAATTTCTTTTTGCATTAAATTATTGGCTTCTCTCAATTCTTTGAGCTTTTCTCCAAGTGTGACCATATTCAATAATTATTAATTATACTTGACTATGCGATTAACCTACTTAACGATCTCTCGAAGTAATCTCCGGCGCATGATAGCACAAGTGTCATTAAAAGACTGTGTATGTTTAAAAGAATCGATCTATTTTTTAAAGTTGGATGTGCTTTTTGCAGTAGTTAATTTGCTGAGCAACTCCGCTTTCATCCAACGCGCTATTATACATGGGATAAGGTATGTATTCTGGAGCGAGAATAAGCGTATCGGACTCTGATTAAGCGAGAGTTGCAAAGACAAATTATTTATAAACAATTAAAAAACATATTTTTTATTTAAACTATACTTCTTTTTTCATTGGGACAAAACTAGGGATAAGAATTATTTTGGGCTATTCTATAAAAGACAGGTTTTTATTGATTCAAGACATAATGCGCATTTGGATTAAAGTTGCCTATTGGCACTTCCATGCTTTTATTTGTGCTGCGCTTTACATATCGCGTGAAAATTCATTATTTGCTATTTAAGATAGCATTTGCAGGTAATAAAACACCTTTATATCTTTTTATATAAAGTATTTTATTACCTTAGTTATAGATGCTCATAGTTAATCTATCCTATAATTAGTCCTCATTCTAGGCAATAATAAAAGGCCATTGTGATTCATTTTAGTACACCTACTGAAATGTAACCTCATGCTTTATATTATTTTTATAGATCTCTAAAAGATTGACCAACTATAATCAATGTTATTATAAATATTATCGTCATGGAAACCAACAGTATACGTCCTTTGGGTAGGCACCCATCTTTACAACCACTAAGCCGAGAACATCATTTCTCGTTACTGCTGTGTTGGAAAATTAGGAAGGGATTGGAACAAGCTATTGAAGTAAAAAGATTGCAAGATTACATCCTGCATCTATGGGAAAATCAGATTGCTGAGCATTTCGATATCGAAGAGAATTTGATTTTACCAATTTTAGGAGAAGAACATGTGGGTGTTATACGGGCACGTAAAGAACATCGATTATTAAGGCGACTTTTTCTTACTCCAGTTTATACTTATAAAACGATTAATCGTATAGAGGAAACATTAGAAAAGCATATTCGTTTTGAAGAAAGGGAACTATTTCCTTTAGTTCAAGAAACGGCAAGTTTGGAAGATTGGCAAAAGCTCGAATCGGTTCACAATGATGATGTAGTTGAAATTATCTGGAAAGATGAATTTTGGAATTAGATATTGTGATCAATACTTTTGACTTTCGATGCCAATAAAAAATTCATCCAGTCAGTATAACCGATTTGATAAGTTGACTAGGTTTTCATTTTATCTTTAATTGAAGCTGAAAGAAAAATAATATATGGAATACAAGTTGGATAATAAGCAAAATGACAAAAATAAGGATAGGGTTGCACTGGTTACTGGGTCAACATCTGGAATTGGTTTAGCCATTGCAAAAAAGTTAGCTGATGATGGATTTACTATTGCTTTTCATTCCAGATCATCTATAAGTAAAGGTAAAGAATTGGCAGATTCATTTGAAAATAGTTCTTATCACCAAGCTGACTTATCAAATTCACAACATACAAGGAAGCTTATTGATGCTGTTTTAAAACAGCATAAGCGATTAGATGTTTTAATTAATAATGCAGGTATTAGCAAAACTATAGCACATAAGAATTTGAAAGAGGCTTCACCGGACATCTGGCGTGAGTTATATGAGGTAAATGTGATTGCCCCTTGGATATTGATTTCTGAAGCAGAGGATGCCCTTAGAAAATCGTCAAAAGACAATGGTACAAGTTGTATCATTAATATCTCCTCTCATGCAGGAATCAGACCAAAAGGGGCTTCCATTCCCTATGCGACAACAAAGGCTGCTTTAAATCATATGACAAAATTATTGGCTTTAAGTTTATCGCCAGATATAAGAGTAAATGCTGTTGCTCCAGGTCTTGTCCATACTCCTATGACAGCAAGTTGGGAAGAAGCGCATCATTTATGGCGAGAACGTTCTCCTATGAAACGTGGCGCAAACCCAGAAGAAATAGCTCATATTGTATCCATGCTAGTTTCTAACACTTATATTACCGGTGAAATCGTGATGGTCGACGGAGGTCTTAATTTAACCTAAATGGGTATTCATAATTTGAAGGTGAGTTTTACTTCCGTAATGTTCCTCACCTACATCCCCACCAACTGGCTTAGGAAATAATCCAATTACAGGAAGTTCACCATTTTTTAACGTTATCAGGTTATGAGGTGAGTAAGTTAGACTGATCGTTACTGCGTTACTCGTCACTGTGTTACTTGGTTAAAGTTAGAAGCTAAAGTCAGCAGATAATCCATGATGCAAATAAAATTCAAATCTTAATCATCATGAATTATTTGAAAAGTTGGCTGGCGTGTTGTGCATATTAATAGACAACTAGATTTAACGGATATTTAAGAGCTTCTATTTTAATTGAGTTTTATTTCTTTCAGGTGTTAAATTTTTATGATTTTTCGATGGAGGTATTTCTGAATTTCTTTTTATGCTATCCAATTCATTTTGGTTTTGAATTGAACTATTAATAGTATCTTTTTTAGTTGTTTTTTCAAAATCGATTAAACTACCTGAGGTAACCTTTAGAACAAAGAATATTACTGTAAATATTAGAATAATAATTAGTGCACCAAGCCAAGAGCGTGGCTTTGTTAGAAACTTTGAAAGACCGCGTGTAAAGGAAAATATTAATAGTATAAAAATACCTAAAGAAGCTGACATTGATAGCATGAAAAGGGCCGCTTGCTGAACTGTTTCTACAAACTTGAATGCAGGTATAGATGAAAGAATAAAAGTTATTACAGCTGTAAAAAGAGTAATTGTCTCAATTGATTTCAGGTCTTTTCTGTCGAAATCTTTATTGAGATTTTCAAGTTTTTGTAAGTCTGATTTCAAGCTGCCGACGACACTTGTTAGTGATTTCACTTCTCTAAATCGCTGTCTAGTTTCAGAATAATGATAATCGATTGAGTCTTTGTAATAAGGTAGCACGAAACTGGTGAAAAATAATATTTTTGGCAGGTCTGGATATTTTTCGCTTGAGATATCAACTAAGGATTCTTCATAAGGAAGAATTACTATGTAATTATCATGAGTTTTTGCCCATTCCTTTTTTTCGTAATATTCTTTTAATATTTGGCTACACTCTTGATCAACTTTATTGACATATTTTTCGTGAAGGCTGATTTTATCCTCTTTCGAAGATTGTGCAAATTCAGCATCTATCTTTTCAAGTACATAGTCTAGATATTTCTTTTCTAAGAAGTAATTTTCACTGAGATGGTTTAGCTTACTTTTACAATCTTGATAGATTTTCTGATATTCGTCAAGTTCTAAAGTTTTGTTTTCCGAAACTAATGAAAAGTAGTTGTTGATTGCGTAGTTCCTGAATATTTCAATACAATATTGATCATAGTCATGCTCTTCCGAATAGTCTTTTTGTAACAGATAATCAACTATTTTCTTTAATTCTGGTTCGGATTTAGAAAAATCTTTATAGTATTTTATCAATCCATGTAATTTGAGCAAACTCAAATTAATTTTGTCATATCCTTTCCGCTTTTCATCCAGTATATCATGGATGTAATGCGTATACTGTTTTTTATCTTTACAAAAATCGTAGTGGTGATGAATTTTGTCATTCCAATCCTTTAGTGTAGGGATCTTAATGTTAAAATGATCAAGGGATTCCTCTGTGTTATCAATTCGATATCTGACAGAACTATTTTGATTTTCGCATTTATATCGCTGTCCCCATTTATGAATTAAGAATTTAAGCTTGATATCCAATGCATGAGCGACTGTTTTTTGTATACTACTTAGTTTATCTACTTGTTTTTTTAAAAGAGTTAAGCTTTGTAATTCTGATCTATCGCTGTTAATCAATAGATCTTTTCTAGAAACTTTTAACGTCAATGTGAAGATTCGGATTACATTTTGTAGATCATCAGAAAGATGAGGAATTGCATCAATGCTTTCATCTTCAATTATAAAATAATCGTCTGAACGGTTTTTGGTAAAGTTAGCAACAAGATAATTTACGAATTTCTGATATTCTTCAAGGCAATATACGATAGCGTCACTAAAGCTTAGCCATTCTTTAGATAACTCTGGTGAAAGTTGAACAATTGTAACCAGTTCCTGTATTTGTTTGATTAGTGTGCTCAATTTTTCATCCACAGCTTTAATGGATAGAAATTTGATGGATAGAAATTCACCCGATAACAAGCTATAACTTAATAGTTTTATGATTTCTCGAATGGATGAGTCAGAGAAGCTAGAAAATGCACCTAGAATATCGGCACTGTTTTGTGTAGATTGAGGTATTGGATTGCTAATAACTTCAGCAGTTCCTGTTTCGGTTGTTGAATCAAAGATTGTGTTTTCGTTACTAATCGTTTCATTATAAAGCATTAGTGTGAAAAAGTCATCTGATTGATCGAGCTGATCTACTAGTTTTTGATTATCTGGAGCATGACTATTATCTTCAAGTTGCTTCTCTTCTCGGTTTGTTGAAGATGAATTGGTGGATTCCGCCCCATCAGTTGAACTATTCTCTTCTTCCATTGCTGCCTCAGAGTCTAGCCCAATGTCTGTTAGTGCTTTAGTTAATTTCGCTTGATATTCAGTCACCTTATTGGTAACCTTATCTATATATGTCTCCATATCTCTGGATTAAAAACTGTATACTTTGTATTCGTTTTTAATTACCTGGATAGGGATTTTCATTTGTAGCTTATTTAGAGCCTTAGCTTGATCAAAATAATACCTCCATGAAAACCATTGGTGACTAAGTTCAACGAGTTCGTAGGCTGACATGAAAAAAATATTTGGATTTTTTTTCAAAAGCAAATCAAACTTTTGGTCAACTAATTCTACAATGTTATCTTCAAATGAATTGGTGTAAATCGTGGGTTTTTTTAAGGTTGTTTGTTGTTTTGTAAATGAAAAAAATTGAAAACTATTTGATTTCATTGCTGAATAAATATCAGTTTCAACGTGGCCAAGTGGCATTGCATACACATTATTAAATTCTTCGATTAATGAATTGCCATATTTATCTTCTACAGTCGAGAAGAAAAATAAAAGCTTAATACATTTAAGAATACTCAGATCATTGCTTTTCTGGTTATCTCTTAAATGAATAAGTGTTTTGAAAATAAAGTACTCGAAGATTTGTTTTTTCATGTCAACATTCCCCATAATTGGCTGCAAAGGTAATTATAACGTATGATAAATATAGTAATAAATTTATAATATTTAATATCTTTTTTGGATTTGTTTTTATTAAACTTTTTTATTTATCTTTCTGATTATTAGTAATTAGTATTTCTTTATTAATAGTTTAGGATGCTTATGATCTCGCTAGAATTGTTCTAGGGGCAATCCAAGATACCGCTAAAAAATACTTGCAAGCTTGACAAAATGCTCAGATAATTTGGCTTTAATAGAAATGTTAATGTAATAACTTCATATGTGTTACTTATTTTATTTGCTCTTGTCTGATATCAACAATTGTAATTTATCAAATAAAGCAATGAATTCTTTGAAATGAACCGAATCAAGTTCCTTTAGGTTTTCTGCAAATTTTCGTTTGTTCCCTTTGAAAAGATATATTGTCCCTCCACCTGGCATTGCTTCTTCTGAAAAATAAGTTTCTATGAAACTAGGGGCATTAAGAAATAATGATTCAACTGTTAAATGCGATTTTTCCTCGAAAGTTTCATCATCGTTTTTTATTGCCAATTTCATTATTTTTTGATCTTGTGTTGCTGGTAATAAGAGAAGGTAGGCATTTTGACCGTTACTGCGCGTCAGACATTTTACAGGATCCAGTTCCACTAAATGAGGAAATTTCTTTTCCCTTTTCCAGTTAGAATAACCGGCCTGATCGAAATCAAATAATGCGATCAGTTTTTTCTGCGGAAATTGGATAAATATTCCATCAGGAGTTTGATCCCCTCCATTAAACAGCATACCCAAAAAACTTGCAGAGAAACAATCTTGGATAAAAAATGGCATAGTCTGATCTGGGTAAAGTTTATTCCATGCTATTTCAAGGATTATTTTATCGGTAATTCCTTCTGTAAATACGATGTGCTTATCTGTATTTTCTAAATTATAAACTATCCCCAAATTTCCATCTTCCATAGATATTGAGGCCAAGCCATCGCTCAATGCTTGTACTGCTTTATTCCTATCTTCTTTAACAGGATATCCCAATAAACGGTCCATCCTATATATGGCATCTGGTGGTGAGAGAGCGATTGTAGATGGTGAATGGGTTGTTAATATGACTTTAACTTTTTGTTCGTTAACTAATGTCTCTTGAATAACATTGATAAATAGTTGTGTTAAGGACGGGTGGAGATGGGCATCTGGCTCATCAAATAATATAACTTCAGGGAAGTTGCCATTACTTGAAGCATGATATAACACAAAAATTAACGCCATTATTGTTTTTTCTCCTGATGAAAGGCTGCTAATTGGTACTGGTTTTCCATTTTGATTATCTACGAAAGTAACTGGAGGAGGTGTTTCTTCGTTTTTTGAAGGTACATATTCTGCTTTATATTTAAATTTCGCCTTAATAAGTATTTCGTTAAACACAACCCATGGGGTAGAAATGTGCTGTGTCAAAGCAGGATAATATTTCTGTTTTAAATGGAAACTGGTGAAAGAGTAGATCCAATGCAGAAGAAAAGATATGGGTAGGAACGCTATAGAATATCAGAAAATCAATAAAGGTTAAATTATCAATGCTTTTTTTTGTTTGTTGAGCGAGATTCTTTAATTGGCTCAATTCATGTGTATTTGCCTTTCTAATAGAGGATGAAGATATATTATTTGGACTCGTATGTAAAGATTTAGCAAATACCTCAATTGCACTATTTAGTACTACTAATTCAGTCTGTTCACTTTCGAATATTTTGTCCTTTATCGAACTAAAACATTTTGAAATAGGGTTTAAAATGTCCCATTGTTTTTTGATTGTCTGTATGAGTGATTGATTTTCGGTGTATTCAAATTCTGAACTTTTTAATCCAGGGTAGGAATAATGGATATCTTTAAGTTCTATCCCTTCATCAGAGATTATTGGAAAAATCATTTTAGATTCTACCTCAGGATTATTCATCATTGCAAGATCATGTCTTTCCCAATAACCGTGCGCATTATCTCGAATACTTTCTAAGAATTGTGTTTTACCAGAACCATTTTCTCCAGTTAATACTGTTAGGCCAGGTAAAAATATATTGAACTGTTCTTTTAGTATTTTGCCGTTGTCTAATGTATTAATTATCATAAAAATATATTGGTTATTTCAAAAAAACGTGTTTATGGACTGAATGTAATCTTAATTCATTGAATCATCTCCAGCAACTGACCTAGGTTGTAATCCTATTACTGGACGTTCGCCATTTTTTAATGTTATCAGGTTATGAGGTGAGTAAGTTAGACTGATCGTTACTGCGTTACTCGTCACTGTGTTACTTGTTTAAAGTTAGAACCTAAAGTCTGCGGATAATCCATGATGCCGATAATTTTTCGAGTTGGAATCCTATGGTCAAACCTACTTTATGTAAAAGGGACTTCAAATATGAAGCCCCATTATTTACTATTGTGGGTAGATATAATCAAGTGAAATAACCCTCTTTGCCAAAGGGGTGTTTTTATTTATAAATAATAAGATAGGCAAATAAGTTTGAAGTGGCCACCAAAATTTCCAAAAACTATTAATTTTCGAAAATTTAAGTTGTTACATGTCTTCATTCAGAAAATGTAGTTTTTGAGGTTCCCATATGAAAACATTAAATTTTTCGTTCTTTTATCAACGTTGACTTTCTAATATATTATGGACTTTATTATTTAAATTTGTTTTATGAAGACATTTCGAATGGATAGAACTGCTTTTAAAGCGCAAACTGCAGTGGAGGCTGCAAATCATGCTCAGTATTATATAAAATTGAGTTGGCAACAACGTCTTCAAATAGCATTTTATCTTAATAGTATTGCTTTTAATTTTTCGCTCGATAATCCACCTAGGATGGATAAAACAAAGTTTAAAGCAACTTCAAGGACATAATTGACTATGGGAAATATTTTTAATGAGGATTTTAGAGATTTTCTAATTTCATTGAATAAGCATGAGGTAAGGTATATTCTAGTTGGTGGTTTTGCAGTTATCTTGCATGGTTATTCTCGAACTACTGGAGATATGGATATTTGGGTAGAACGATCAGAAATAAATTATTCAAGATTGAAGAATGCATTTCTAGAATTTGGTATGCCAGTATTTGATATGACTAAAGATAATTTTTTGTCTCATCCTATATGGGATGTTTTTACATTTGGCGTTCCACCAGTTGCTATTGATATTATGGTTAAAGTAAAAGGTTTAGATTTTAATGAAAATTATGATAAATCTATATTTTTTGAAGATGATGATTTAAAAATAAGAACATTGCATAAAACTCAATTGATCGCAGCAAAAAAAGAAAGTAATAGACCGAAAGATATTGATGATATAGAAAATTTATCTTAATATCAAGATAGTTTCCGGTACTAACTGATCTTTCAAAAAGTTGGTACAAATTATTTTTTTAATTGCTTAGCTTCCTACCTTCTTCGGCTACCAATATCAGCTTATCTCTCACTTGCATCTCCATTAGCTGGCTTAGGTTGTAGTCCAATTATACGACGTTCGCCATTTTTTAATGTTATCAGGTTATGAGATGAGTAAGTTAGACTGATCGTTACTGTGTTACTTGTTTAAAGTTAGAATCTAAAGTCTGCGGATAATCCATGATGCCGATAATTTTTCGAGTTGGAATACTTTGGTCAAACCTACTTTATGTAAAAGGGACTTCAAATATGAAGCCCCATTATTTACTATTGTGGGTAGATATAATCAAGTGAAATAACCCTCTTTGCCAAAGGGGTGTTTTTATTTATAAATAATAAGATAGGCAAATAATTTTAGATTTCAAATTTTTGTATTAGCCTTTATCCCTCACTTGCATCTCCATCAGCTGGTTTCGGTAATCCTATTATAGGACGTTCACCTTTTTAGCGTTATCAGGTTATGAGGTGAGTAAGTTAGACTGATCGTTACTACGTTGCTCGTCACTGTGTTACTTGTTTAAAGTTAGAACCTAAAGTCAGCAGATAATCCATGATACAGATAAAGAACAAAGCTTATGTATCATGAACTATTCGAAGAGTTGGCTTGGTATAATTTATATTAATTGGCATGGTTGTAAGAAAAACCTTAACCTTTTAATTCAGCTATTAACGCGCGTTGTGTTTCTATTAGCTCTTGCTGTGTTTTTAGATGATATTCTTGCATAGCAACAGTTTTGTTGGCCTCTTCCACTTGCTCGTTTAATAAGCTTATTTCAGCCAAGAATGTTTTGTTTTCTTCTTCTCGGAAAGTTTTAAAAGGTTCCTCTTCGTAATAGTATTTTAAGAAGTTATGATTTAGTGCTTTAGTATACAGTTCTAATTTATCAAGAGGTAATACTTTTTGTTTGAGGTCGTAATCAATGTTTTGTGGGTTTTTAACCTTGGTTATTTCGAATAAGTGAACGTTAGAGAGTCCCTGTCTCTTCGCCTCTGTTTTAATAATTTCACCGATATGAATTTCCATAACAAATTATTTTTACTTTTAACCAAAACTATTTTGGTTTCTATTTAATTATTCTTATATTTGATTTATAATCAGCTAGTCTGATTGTAGTCTCGTTAACGAAACCAGCAATTTTATTAACGCGAGACCTTTAGGAGCATATTGTCCCAATTTTGTATATTCGTACAATCTTTGGGAAAAGCTCCTACTGGAAATCGTGTTAGGCCCTTGCTGGTGCCAGTTAACGATGGAAGGTAGGAGCTTTTCCCTTTTTTAAAGTTTCTACGCTCTTCCAACAGACTTATTTTCATTGACCAAATTGTGTAACCAAATAAATGATGAAAAGAAAAGAGTCCAAAAATCCACCCATGTTTCAGCTGATCCAGGATCATGCAGGGCATAGCGCTATCAATGCGTTGTATAAAAACAAGATCCGACAACCGGAGTAGCTTGTATACATTAAAAACCAAAAGGGGCATATCCACCCGATAGGGTAGAACAAAGCAGACGGTAATGGTGTATAGCCATTATATTAGCTCAGCTTCTAGCGGTTTTGTCGATTCGTATAAGCGTTATTGTACCATAAGCAATTAAACTTTTGTTTCTTTAAATTTCACACTTTAAAAGTAATGAATATTTTTTGCAAAACAATAATTCCGCTTTATATATGTATAGTTTATCTATATATAATCGAATCGGATTTTCTTCGAATACCTTAAAATGCAATCGCGAAGACCAATTATTATAACGTGATGAAGACATATAATTGCATTTTTCCCATCTTATTTTTTAACTGTTAGGCCGTGAATAGGGGTTTTGGATTTCTAGAGTCTTACTGCCCAAATTACGCTTAACTTAAACTAACGAAATAATGCAAAAAACTTGCAATAGGGAAAGTTATGCGCTATCCCCAGGGGAAGAACTGTCTTCGATTTTAAGTGAAAAACGTGTATCAATTATCAAAAAACCAATTATGATAACACAATTACCAGATCGAAATTTTAAGTTGCCATCCTATGATCCGCTCAGGAGGTTGTATTCGGGAGATGCGACTTGCATCCTGAATAAACGGCCGAAGGAGCGCTACTATTCGTATATGACTCCATCCAACGAAGGGGACAGTTCTTATACGGCAGTGGTGCGTGATGATGGTAAAGATGTACTCCGGATATTATTGGCACATATGGCTATTTACGAATGCTACCTGTTTGCACTTGGATTACCGTTGAGCTTTCCTGCCGAGCAGATCATCGTGCATGGTGATGATAAGGCGAAGTATATACCGGTTAGGACTACTGGAAACCGTTCGCGGTCGTCTGAAATAAAGCGGTATGATTATGAGCTTACTGTACCAGCCGATACCGAAAGAGAGGAATACCAGCAGCGGATATTGAACGGTCTGAATGATGAGTTTCAACTGGAAGTACGGGTCGAAAAGCTTTCTATCGTGAAAGAAAGCAGGCAAGTAATAACTAAGAACGGAATTTCCGTCGAACTCATCTGGCAAGAACAGCCAATGATGATCATGAAAAGTAAACCAAATGTAACCACAGCCTCGGTCAAGAATAGACCAGCTGTAAAAGTTTAAAATAAGATAAAGTTTTACTGTTTATAAATCCCCACTCAGCCACGGGTAAAATGACTTTTTGTAAAGGAGTCAACCTTGGTCTGTATTAGGGACAGGGGAGCTTTATGCCTAATAATTTGAAAAAATGAACACAATTAAAATATATAAAATAGCGCTTTGGAGTTGCCTTCAGAAGCTGTTTAAGTCTAGCGGAGAAGGATTTCTGTTAGTTGGGAAGGTGTTAATGCTGATTTTGTTGGGACTAGTCCAACTGGACAATGTAACTGCACAATCGAAAGTGGAAGTTAAGCCGGTCAAACTACTGGATCTACCAGAAGTCAAGCGATTACAACCTTTGCCTGATGCTGTTCAGGACATGCCGTTAGAGTTGCAATATTTTAACGGCGATAAAAATTCGACGACTACCTTTAGAGCAATGAATAAGAATTATGTGCAGCTCTTCTTTTGGGATACTTCGTACCCTGAGCACTATACCGATTTGAAGAAAATTTATGATTATAGAGAAGCAATGGGGCCGTATTCTAATGTTATACTGGTTATCAGTAAATATGATCAAGAGACCTTAGAAAAGGTAAAAGCAACTTTAGAAAAGTATACAAAAGAATTTTCGGTCAATATGGACATGGCCTGTGTTATTGGTAACCCAAATCTAGATAAGCTATTCAAACTCGATGTATTTCCGAAATATATACAGATAGATAAAGATGCTGTGTTTGCTGCTGATTTAACTGTAGATCAGATGTTCAAGAGCTTAGAACCTAAGTAGAACTATTTGTAATCTTCAGATGCGACATCGTAGTATCTGAAGACTACAAATAATAAATTTCATCCTCATGAAAATAGAAAATAAAAATCTTCAGCGGTTTTGGTACTATTGGAAGATTGGAAAGTTTAAGGCACGCTATCATTTTTATAAGCGTACTATCATGTTCCTATTGTGTATGGTTTATAGTATTATTACTTGGGCACAAGATGTTAATAAAGGAAATGTTCAGAAAAATGACATCTTAAAATCATTAGTTGCTGGCGATCAGATTCCTGATACGGTATGGGACATGTCATTTGTGTTACATGATCTAAAAGGAGGAGAGGGTAAAACAATTAAGTTTAGAGACCTTAAAGGTAAAGTTATCCTATTTGATTTTTGGGCTACTACTTGTTCTTCCTGTATTCAAGGATTTCCAAAGATGGAGGAACTGCAAAAGAAATATGGAAAGGATTTGGCTGTGATCTTGGTCAACAGCAAACGAAATAGAGACAGTCCAAAGCGGTTGAAAGCTGTATTTGACAATTACAAGAGAACCTATAATTATGAGATGGAACTTCCGTCTGTAATTGATGATACTATATTTACTCAGTTATTCGCGCACAATACAATTCCTACGCATGCTTGGGTGGATCGAGAAGGAAAATTGGTGGGGGTAGATAAAAGTAGTGATGATTTAGAAAAAAGAGTGAAAAGCTTGATTGCCGGTAAACACGTTGATATCCTTGAAATGGGCGTTACAATCAATAATGATCGTAGCAATAGGCCATTGCTGGTGGATACCATAGGGAAGTTATCAACTTCAATTTTTTCCCGGCATGTTCCTAATTTCTTACCGACGCAGCAATATGCTTACTACACTAACGGTCATACCCATTTTCAATTGGGTAACCATTCGTTTTTTTCTATTTTGCAGTATGTCTTTCCTAAGGAACTTAGCGGTTTTTCTTTGTATCAATTTGTTTTTGACCCAGAGTTAAAGCAAGGGAGTCAGCTCCAGATGAGTCACGCATTAAAGGAAACATATTGGTATGAAATGTACCGTGCAGATTCTATTGGACGAGAAGAGGTTCGTGATTTGGCCAAGACGGATGTGATGCGTTTTTTTCAATTGGAAGTAGTCCGAAAACAGGAATTGCATGACGTGTATGAACTGAAATTGACACCGGTATTTTCCGAATTGCAATCAAATGTAGGAATGCCTTTTATGACAGTCGAATTGAATGAAGATGAAGTACAATTGAATAATATACTCCTGTTCCAATTTTTAAATTTATTATTTCCTTATTTGGACAGACCGATCCTTTTCAACGAGGAAAATAGAATGAAATTTAACCTTTTGTTGCCTAAAGGTTTTGTCAACTTCTCCTTGCCTGAAAAACTTTCTTTTTTAGCAACTAAAGGTTTACTCTTAAAGCCCGTGAAAAAAGTATTCGAATACCCTTATTTTAAAAAAATCAATTAATTGATACTATTATGAAATTATATATAAATAACACGAGAACTGCTATTGCAACGTGTTTTTTGAACAAATTACTGGTTTTCTGCTTACTGATTGCCTGTATTTCCTTTCAAGAAGTCATCGCTCAAGATAAAGGCAAGACTTCAGCAGAGGTCAAATCAGGTTTAAAGAAAGATGAATTTTTACCAGAAGAAGCGTGGAATCATCGTTTTAAATTTTCTTATTTAAATGGTAAACCTCAAGAAGAACATCAGCTTTCTGAGTATAAAGGCAAGACACTTTATTTTTTCTTTTGGGATACATCATATCCCAACGCTTATGCCGATTTACGTAAGCTGTATGAGATATGTCTCATTTCATCCGATCAATTTGCGTCATTTATTGTGCATAGTAAGAAAAGTAAAGATACGCCTAAGCAGTTGAATACGATGATGGAACGTTTCCAAAAGGAATATGGAGATGTGATGGATGCACCAATCATTATGGGAGACGAGTTTTTTACCACATTATTTCAGGCCAATGACTGCTTACATTATACACTAATACTTAATGATGGGATGGTACATATGTCTGAATATTACAAAGCTAAACTATAAAGGCTATGCATTATTTTAAAGAAAATAGAATGAAAGCTTTTATATTCAGCTTATTTCTGTCTTTGATTCTGATTAATGTTCAAGCACAAGAAAGAAAGTTTATCACAGTACGGGGAACCGTGTTTTCAACTGAAGGCCGTAAGCCGTTGTCAAATGTGTCTATTCATTATAATGGCGGTGCAACAAAATCCGGTCAAAATGGGGCTTTTGCTATAGGTGTGAGATCTCTTACCGATACCTTGTTATTTAGCTCCGTTGGTTACTGGGATAAGAGGGAGCTAGTCAATAGGGTTATTAGTGAATCTGTTATTTATTTGAATCGAAAAGTGAATGTATTGGAAGATGTGGTAGTCCAGACTGGTTATCAGACGTTGAAGGCCAATGAAATAACCGGTTCGGTGGATGTGATTTCCAATGAAATGCTGAATCAACAGACTGGAGGTAATATCCTGGATCGGCTCAAGAATATCACACCTGCTATCCGTTTTGATAATAAACCTACCAATGATGGCGCTTTGCAAAAACTTAATATGTCTGTACGAGGACTCAGTACGATCAATGGGCAGAGGGATCCACTAATTGTTTTGGACGGTTTTATTTATGATGGTAATATTGAAAATATCGATGCGAATAGTATTGATAATGTCACGGTACTGAAAGATGCGGCTGCAGCGGCTATCTGGGGTGCGCGAGCAGGGAATGGCGTTATCGTGATTAGCTCTAAAAAAGGCTCATTTTACTTAGCACAACCTAAGGTATCTTTTAGCAGTACGCTATTGTTACCCCAGAATCTAGATTTGAATAGGTTGTATCAGCTTTCTAATCGTGAGTTTATCGATATTGAAAAGATGTTGTTTGAACAGGGTTATTATAATCTCTATTTGGATTATGTGCCCTACTATTCCATGACTCCCGCTGTTGATCTATTTGATAGGCGGAAACGAGGTTTAATATCTGCAGCCGATTCGACATCCATGATGAATCAAATGCTAGCGCAAAATGGACCGCAAAATTATATGGACCGCTTTTACCATCGTAGTTACAGCGATCAGCACAGTCTAAATGTGCGTGGTGGCGGTGGTAGAAATGCTTATAGTTTTGGGGTTGGGCATAACCGTAACCGTGCGATCAATGATGCGCATAACGATAAACTGAACATCAACATGTCCAATAGCTATAAGCCTACGGATAAGTTGAGGCTAGATATTAATGTCTTGTTTACCAACCAAAAAAGTACAGCAGGGTTACCAGGATATAATAGCCTGACTTATGGTACTAAAGTAGTTCCCTATATGAATTTTTTAGACGAGCAAGACAAAGAGTTGCCTTTTGAAAATGGTTATAGAAAGTCGTATATGGATAGTGCATACCCCAAAGGTTATCTGGATTGGGGCTATTATCCGCTATCGGAATATAAACAGGCTACAAATAACACCAATATTCGGGAGTATAATTCGAGTGTGAATTTAAATTATCAATTGTTCAGCTTTTTGGATGCCAATGTGGCTTTCCAACTGGCCAATCAGCAAGAAGAGTACATACAGCTCAATTCGCTGGACAGTTATGCTGCTCGATCTCTGATCAATTCCTTTAGTGTATACGATGCTTCGACCAATACGACCAAATACAATGTGCCTTTGGGTGGTATCAAAAATAACAATCGGAATTCGGGTATGTCCAAGACCTTTCGAGCACAGTTGAATTTTAATAAAAAAATAAAGGACTACCACATTATCGGGATGGTCGGTGCAGAGCGTAGGGCTTATGATAATGATTATTCATCTTACTCGATGTATGGCTATAATAAATTGCCAGCCACCAGTGTTCCTGTCGATTATGTCAATGCATTTCTATCTATACCAGTGAATTATCCAATGAATATTGCAGGGAGTCCCATCGCATTTACGGAAAGCAATCGATTTGTTTCTATTTACACCAACTGGAGTGGGATATGGAAAGATAAGTACAGTGTATCAGGTAGTTTGCGCCGAGATGGTGCCAATATATTTGGTGCCAATACCAATGAAAAATGGTCGCCTCTGTGGTCTGTGGGAGGGGCATGGCTGTTGAGTAAGGAAAATTTTCTGAAATTCGATTGGCTGGATTCCTGGCGTATGCGTGCTACCTATGGGTATAGCGGTAATGTGGATATTCGGAAAACACCAGATCCGATTGCTGGTGCAATGACGGCGCGGTATACCAATTTGCCAGCGTTAAATCTGAATGCACTTAATGATCCTTCGCTGCGTTGGGAAAAGGTGAGTACGCTGAATTTTGGGATGGATTTCTCTCTGTGGCAGGGTCGGTTAACAGGAGCATTGGATTATTATATTAAAAATGGTACAGATCTTTATGGCCCAGCTGAATACGACTATACCAATTGGGGAAAAGCCATTACAGTCATCAAGAATGTGGCGAGTATGCAGGGTAGGGGATTGGACCTGAACCTGAATGCGGTAATAATCAATTCGACTTTCAAATGGAATACGAGAACGATCCTGAGTCTGAATCGTAATAAAACGACCGCATATTATCTAAATACCGTGACTAAAATCAATGCTTTTGTTACTGATGGTAATTATATGAGTCCGTTTGTTGGCAAACCTTTGTATGCTTTAGCTGGATACACCTGGATGGGGTTGGATGAACAAGGTCGCGCACAGGGTAATTTAAATGGCAACCCAAGTACGGATTATGTAGCGATTCGAAATGATGTCATTAAAAATGGGGAAAATAGTGCTGGCATCCGATTTTTCGGCTCTTCCAAACCTCAAGCCTATGGGAATTGGATCAATACGTTTTCTTACCAGAACGTCGATCTCATTGTCAATGTGAACTATATGGGTGACTATTATTTTAGAAAACCTACTACAAGAGCATCTTCCTTGTTTTCCAAAGGTATTGCCTACCCCGATTATGATGATCGGTGGCAAGTTGTTGGTGATGAAGCTCGGACAAACGTGCCAGCAATGTTTTATCCGACCAGTTCAAGTGCAGAACCTTTTTATGAAAATGCGGACTTTAACATCTTGCGGGCAGATCATATTCGTTTGGCTTATATTTCCGCTTCCTGGAATAAAAGGTGGCAGATGGGGAATAAGAGTTTAAATACACGCTTATTTTTGAATGCTTCGAACTTGGGTATTATCTGGACCAAAAACAAGGTGAATATTGACCCAGAATTTCCTTATCAATTAGGCTCAGCTAGAACTTATTCAATCGGTATTCAAGTGGATTATTAAAAATGAATGTATTATGAAGAATATAATTAGAAAATTATTTGGAGCTTGTATTATACTGGGGTTTGGGATGCTATCTTGTAATGAATTCTTAGATGTGCAATCTGATAGCCGATTAGTAGTGCCGAATAGCCTCGAGGACCTGCAGAAAATATTGGATAATAATGCGGAAATGAATTACCAGAAAGGTAGCAAGGTAGAGGAAATCAGTAATGATTATAATTTAACGGATGTAAATTACAATAATCTTAAAGATCAAGAAAAGTTAGCCTATACCTGGCAGCCTTATGAAACGCTGAATAGTGATGACTGGAGCAAGGCCTATTCTGTCGTTTACAATGCAAATCTGGTATTAGATCGCCTCGCCAAAGTAGAACGTACAACTGCGAATGCTGATGCATGGGATAAGGTGAAAGGTACGGCCTTGTTTTATCGGGTCAATCAGTATTTGGGGTTGTTATGGACATACTCGAAAGCTTTTGATTTAGCTACGGCTGAACAAGATCTGGGGATCGTGTTGCGGAATACCTCGGATTTTAATGTGAAGTCAACACGGTCTACCGTAGCGGTTTGCTACCGCAAAGTGATAGACGATCTAAAGCAGGCCTCGGTTTTGATGCCAGCGCATTCGGTGCATGTACTGCAACCCGATGTGAAGTCGGTATATGCTGTACTTGCACGTACTTATCTATCAATGGCCAAATATGATTCGGCGCATTATTATGCCGATTTGGTACTGGGAGCGAATCCCAGACTCTTAGATTTTAACCAATTGGAGGATGTTAAACCAACCGCTAATTATCCTTTTTCGGCTTTTAATAAAGAAACTGTTTTTTATGAAGAAATGAAATTGACCGGTTTTCTATCACCTACAAATGCAGAAATTTCTGTAGAACTTTTAGAGCTATTTGAAGATAATGATTTGAGAAAGGTTGCTTTTTTTAAAAACGGGACGGGCGGAAGAATGAACTTTAAAGGAAATTATACAGGGAGTGATATTTGGTTCTGCGGTATTGCTAATAATGAAATGTTGTTGATTCGTGCAGAATGTGTGGCACGTATGAGCAATTTGGTTGCAGCACAAAATGATTTGAATAAGTTGTTGGAGAAAAGGTATGTCACGGGTACGTTTGTTCCTTATGTTTTTGCTAATAAAGAAGAGGCGCTGAATACTATTCTGCTCGAGCGAAGGAAGGAGCTTTTGTTTCGAGGACTGCGTTTTATGGATATTAAACGGTTGAATGTAGAAGGTCGCGGTATTGTTTTGAATAGAACTGTAAATGGAGTGGCTTATCAATTGAGGCCCAATGACAAGCAATATGCACACCGGTTACCGGATGATATCATTCGACTTTCGGGCATGCCTCAAAATCCTTAAAACACAATGCCCAACTTACGTCGGGCATTGTGCTTTAAGGATTCTTATTTAGTTAATTTTTGTTGACAATTGTCGGGCTAGGTGTTCCTGTTCCACTAAATCGTTGGGGAATGTAACTCAATCCACTTGCACCTAGCACTGCCTGCAAAGTGATTTTGATTGGATTTAATTGAGAACCTGTCAGGTCTGTGTTCTCTACCAACATCATACAAGCTGCATTACTACCATTGCATGATTGACCGTTCGGAGTTGTTGTCCAAAGGGCTTCATTTTCTACATCAGCAGGATTCGTAGGGTCTCCATGGAAGTATATAGGAGTAGTCGCGAAAGCTGCTTTTGAATCGACACCGCTTACTTTATAAGCCGAAAAAGTTATTATTGTTACGACGGCTACTATAGCCAGCGCATATTTTTGAATGAAATTTTTCATTTCGTTTGTTTTAGTTTTTTATAATTTTTGTATTACCATTTCATAATTGGTGACCAAACTACTATAATCTAGTCAACCACGCCACTGGGGTAGGTGGTCATTTTTTGGGGCATCACAAATGCATTTGTTTTATCCCCGAATGGTCTGCTCTGTACCGTGCCGATTGTTGAAAGGGCTAGATATAAGATAAATAATCGGACACTTTTGCTATATCGCTCGCTATCACCTGAGGATAAGGAAGCAGGACGAAGCAGTATTAATCCCAGTATAGATATGCTCAATAATATAATATTCACAACGAGATGCCATTCCCAAGACATGCCGGAAAAAATCGAAGCGCATGTGCACGGCCTTTTTTCATACACACCAGCTACACCCAATCCGATAAAAATCGTAAATGAAGCTAAAAGCAGGATGGAGCCCCAATATCCCAAGCGCTTCAGTTTACTGATCTGAAAAGCTAAGAGTACGCCTGTAGCGATTTCAACAAGTGGTACTAACCAATACAGAATATCTACCGACCAGGTTGGCAAGGGCTGCTGGTGCAAGGAAATCTGAAAGTTCTTCCAGCTCCACGCTTTCTCCAGCCCTACATAGAGCCAAAAGATGATCAGAAAGATACTGATGCTATTCGCGATGATATGTTTAACCCTGTTGTTCATAATCCTTATTTTTTACGTTTCCTTAACAGCTTCCTTGTTCCTGGATTGTTGCTGTCATATTTTCTATATAATACCATTGTGGTGTTTTCAATAATTCGCCTACTGCTTCCACGGTCTTGAGCGCTTGATATTTAAAAAGCGGATGCCATCCAGAATTGAACGCTACTGTTGCCGCGACCATCAATAGTGTTCCAATGGTTACTTTGATGTTTGTCTTGAATCGCTCAGTTATATTTTGCATCGCTTCTTTGTATTTGTTTACCTCTTTACTCAAAGATATGGTGCATCGTAAAATTTCTTTTCGGCGATTGACCTATTTCGATTTCCGACTTTTTTCCTTGAAGGTTAGTTAGTTAAGAGGCTAGAAGGTTATGATGTTAGACTGTTGCTCCTGATTTCGTTACTCGTTTACGGGTTACTTCGTCACTCGGTCATTGGATTTAAACTGTCGTATATTTTTAATGAGATTGCTTGTACTTCTTTGCAAACAGAAATAATAGTATTTATCTTAGCTGGTCTATTAACTTATACCGATAAAAAATTAATGAAAAACTATTTGACCTTATTTGCACTGTCTTTGATAACGTTGAGTGCTACCGCTCAAACCGATGTTGCAGAACAATTGAAAAATGTGAAAGCACAATTGGAAGAACAGGTGCAACGAAATGATTATTTGAAAGAAGCTTTGGCGCTCAGAGAAGGGATTCAAGAATTAACAGTGAATGATATCACGATTAAATTAACTCGCGTATTCGCTAAGGATGGAGCAATCGTGGTTTCAGGGGTTGATAAAATATAAGGGCGATGGCGAGCAGTCTTTGCAATTTTCAGATCAAGACCTTGTCGATTCAAAAGGGAATCTTTATAAGAGTTTTAATGCTGTTCCACCAAATGATCCAACGGGCACTTTGCATGTACCACAAGCTGTAAAGGATATTGATTATGGATTTGTCACGACGTTTGAAAATATAGCAGAAAAGCTACCTAATATCAGTTTATTGACCATCAGGTTATTTGGTAACGGAGCTGCAGGTATCCCTTTTAATTTTAAAGGTGTACAGGTGCAATGGTAATGTCTTTATTCGATTGATATATTGATGAGTATGTCTTCGTTGATGATGCTATCTAAGTCAATTAGACTTATTGGAAAAGCATTAAAAGGAGTATTTTCAGTCTTGCTATGTAAAATGCCTCTTGTTGTACCAACGGTAAGCATCGTGATGTGTTGTGCAAAAGAAACTGGAATTTTAAAAGTGCTTGAATTTAAAAGTTTTTCAAAATCCTTTTTGTTAATTTTAAAACTACAAGTAGCTTGAATCGTTAAAAATGGTGTTTTAGAATTAAATAATGTGTACCCAAATATACAGTCTATAATATGACTTGCTTCCAATATCTTGAAAGATAATGCTATCGTTTCTTCAAGATTGTCGGTTGTATTTGGGACATTGCCTAGTGTTGCGAATTGTACTGTATCAATTGCTGCCAAACTAAACACTATTTTCTGAGATTTCATTCGTATTTAATTTATTTGAACTAAGCAAATTGTATCGGTAGATTATAGCTGTGATGCTCCTGTTTGCGAGACGATAATCCTTCTCTTTGTTTTGCTCCATGTATAGGAGAAACCTCTATAATAGGTTTATAAACAGCAGAAGTGGTGATTGCTATCATAGATGCTGTGTTTTTTTCTTCAGCGATATTGATTAGATTAATATCTAATGCATTTTCAATTTTTTCAATTGTTTCCAAGGTGAAATTTTCTTTTCCTTTTACCCATTTACTGATGGTTTGAGGAGAAACTGACATCTGCTCAGACAGTTGTTTTTGAGATAATCCTTTTTTACGGATTGATTGCAGTATGCGTAGTGCGATCAGTTGTGACTTTCGATTGGTGATCGTATGGAGTTTTTGATCTTTAAAGCGATCAATAACAGTGCTTTTCTGAAATTCTCCAGCTGCTAAGCGTAGTCGCTCGAAATTATTTAATGCGTCCATATTTTTAATTTTTATTTTCAAATTCTAAATAACCATAGTCATCAGCATCTGCGATACCTAGTTGTTTTAGGTAATCGGATACATACGCTATTTTTCGCAATTCTAATGCCGTATCCTCATGGGCCTGCATCTCTTTTGTTAATTTTATAGCACCTCCAGTAACAATGTACTGATTTGTACCTAATCGTATTGCATATATTCTTAATAAAGACTTTCCTTTAATATTACCATAAGCCTTAGATTGTATTCTCGTATTTGAGCGTAAGTCTTTATGTAAGGATACGAATATAGCTCCCTCTAATCCAGTTGCTCCAAATCCTTTTCCTTGTTCGGCAAAGGTCAAGATATCATCTTTGAATTGCTTAGCTTCATCCAATGTTTTAAAAATAGCATCTTCAACTCCCATTTGCCAGAAATTACTGGCGAGATGATTTTTGTTCATTTCAAAATATTCCTCCAAATAGGCTACATCATCCCATAAATCAAAACAATATTCAAAACTGTTAGAAGGCTGATTCGCATATTTTACGGCTGCTAAGGCACCATCTATTATTTCAAATATACATTCAATTTTCATAATATCAACCTATAGGTTTACTTTTTTTGTTTATTTGACATGGTTATTATATTGGTTTTGCGTAGATGAAGTTAACGAAAATAATTCTAATTCAACTGATTAGCTATTGTTAGAACCATTTCGATAAGAGGTCATGATATATCTTGGTTAGACCGTCACTGGTTACTTCGTCAATTGTTTACTGTTTCTAAGGTTAGTTAGTTAGTTAGTTAGTTAGTTAGTTAGTTAGTTAGTTAGTTAGTTAGTTAGTGGGGTTAGAAGGTTATGATGTTAGTAGGTTAGACTGTTGCTCCTGACTTCGTTACTCGTTTACGGGTTACTTCGTCACTCTTTTCTTTTTAATATTTCTTGTTGATACTGACCAGGTCTCATGCCTACCTTTTGATGAAAAAAATCGGAAAAGCTACTGGTATGGTTATAACCGCAATAGCTAGCCGTTTCACCTACTGTGTATCGGGCCAATAGCTCTTTTGCTTTTTCAATGATGCACTCCTGAAGGTATTGCACTGGGGTCTGCCCAAAGTATTGTTTATGGACTCCGATCAGTCGTTTCTGTTTCAGTCCAAATCGTTCGGGAAGTGCTCCGAGGTTGAGATCGCTAAATTCCAAGGCCACCTGATCTTGTATACACTGTCGCACCCGCTTGGCCAGCTCTTCATTTGGGTCGAGCAGTTCATAAAGACCTTGCTGTTTTATCTTAGCTATGTCAAAGAGGATGAAGACCATGCTGATGATATCGGCTTCGTTTTTCGATTTATAATGGAAAAACACTTGGTCGATCCGCTGCAGCTGATAGGGTGTTTTTTCTTTGATCGGCCAGATCGGTGTCTGGTATAGTTTCTTTTTTTCGCGTTGACCGGCCATTCTAAATTCGTGCAAAAAAGCAACCTCATGTAACATGCTGTTGCGGATAAATCCGACATCGATCAATAATCCATATACGCGATAGTATCCCGCTTTGAGATGGATCTGAAACTTGTTTTTGGGGATATAGGAATACGTGCAGTGCGAGCCGGGTAGTGCAATCTGATCGTCCGCTTTCTTTTTTTTAATCACAATCGGACTGGGAGCACTGACTGCGTAGAGGAGATGGAAATCGAAGCGATCTGTTTTGAGTTCCAGCACCATGTCTTCTAATACATAAGCCTCCAAACGATAGATGAGTGTCGAATGATAGTCCATATAGGTTTCGATCATTTGGATGTTCTTTTCTTCATAATAGTTCGTTACTGCATCAACATGTTTGGGTAAAAAGTGCTGAAAAGGACTACTCAGCTGTTCTACTTTTCTCAATGAAAAATGGTAAGATTTAATCATAATTTGGTGTTAAAAGGTTAGTGGGTGATGAAGTTAGAGGGTTCGTTGGTTAGACTTTTTGTCACTGTATTACTTATCACTTCGTTACTACGTCACTTGTTACTGTATCACTTCGTTACTCAATTACTTGGTTACTGTATCACTTCGTTACTACGTCACTGTGTTACTTAAAAATTTGTCACTGTGTTACTCCTTACCTCCTTTCCTTGTATTGATGTCTCTGTCGCAATGGGCACCTGTAGCTTAGGCTTGGAGCTTTCAAGAGGTTTTATAATTGGCTTGGCTATATGCAATAAATGGTGGTTTCCAGGCACAGAGGTTGTACCAGATCATCAAGATGGCAAAATACCAGAGCCCCATGTAGAGTGCAATACCGACATGCATGAGGATGATACCATTGATCACGAATGGTCGACTTGATTTTTTGAACCATACCAAGGGATAACTTAACTCGATGAGTAGGGTGAGGATGCCTAATAAGATCCATAACCATTCGAAGCGATAAGCGGTTAACGGGATCTGTAAGTACGTTCCACCAAAAGGTTGCTGTACAGCCTTCCAAATCGCTTCGCCATTCCACCAAGCAGCACCATAGGCTTTTCCGAGGCCCGCAAAAAAATAGACAACCGTCAATTGTAATCGAAAGAGCGTGAAGCCCCACAGGCTCCATTTCCTTCGTTTTAATTTCGTGACCGATGTTCCTCCAAACAGTACACTGAAGAACAACCCGGTCTGCGCGAGGTAATCGACACCATAGCTCCAAGTATAATTGCCAATAAAGAAACAATGATGGAGAAGAAGTAGACCTAGTGCTGGTAGCGTGGTCCTTTTGCTCAGGAATAATAAAACACTCAACGATATATAAACGGCTCCAAATAGATGGATGGTCTCCCATGGACCAATTTTTACATGGGGCAGGTATTGGATCAGGCGGTGTATAGAGAAGCCCAATGGCTCCTCTTGCGCTTGTATCAATACGGAGTCGAGCAGGGCATTGTGACCATACAGTGTAGCAAGATCTGGCCATAGCCAGAATAGTTCCAAAGCAAGTGTCAGACCTAGCCCTTTTGGTAATAGGTATAAACCCAATATTGATTTTTTGGATCGGTTAGGGTTGCTGGGGTGGTACTTCGACATGATCAATGAGATTTACATATTGTGTCTCCATACCTGCTCCTTCCTGCAATTGTTGTATTGTGGGAATCAATTTTGTAACCAATATACTGCTGATGGTATCGCAGGGAGAGTGCGCCATGATGCACTGGGTGACTTGGACGATGGCCTTTTGGGCATGCTGCCTAGAAGTGGTATTTTCTTTGTTTTCGGATAGAAAAGCACTTCCGATATCCAAATAGCTCTGGAACCGGATGCGGCCGCTAGCAGATCGTAATTGGGCATTGCTGCTGTACCTGGAATATAGTCCTGACTGTATACGGTGCTGCATTTGGTAGGTGTTACCAACAGAAGGTCCATAAAAACCATAACCACCGTGTATGCCACTGAGCAACGTATAGCGACGGAGGAGATCATGGTAAAGGATTTCTGGGTCGATGGATTTCGCGAGCAGGGGTACGTGATAGGCTGCGATCGTCCCGAAATGGACGACCGCACCTAATAACAATACATATTTAACAGCTTTTTTCAAGTGATGCTGATGTTAAATGTACTTACCTAACTTCTACTGCTTGACGTTTATCGGGTTTCTGGGGAAAGAAAATCTTTGTGGTTACACCATCTTTTATCGTGGTACTCAACTCCTCGACTTCAATCGTTTGGATCGGGCCACTTGCTAGATCATT
The DNA here is from genome assembly GCF_044740685.1 of Sphingobacterium sp. SG20118. NCBI lineage: Bacteria > Pseudomonadati > Bacteroidota > Sphingobacteriia > Sphingobacteriales > Sphingobacteriaceae > Sphingobacterium > Sphingobacterium sp. SG20118. The sequence continues at coordinate 4,445,728 of NZ_CP172826.1, read as the reverse complement.
GGTCTTTTTGGCATAGGATTGCCCGCCTAAAATCAATGCTGCGACTGTAACATTTGTAATAAATAGTTTTTTATTTTTCATATTATGATTTTATTTTTTAATTTAATGTTGAATTTGCAGAATAGGTAGCGTTAAAACTGTAGTAATTATTTATTATCATACTTTCTCTATTTATTCTCTTAGTTTATGTAGTTGTGTTATCAAACCTATTCTTATGAGATTATTATCTACCCTATTGATCGATGATGAACGTTTAGCATTATTGGACATTGCTGATGTATTGGCAGATGTCGGTATGTTCGATGTGCAGGGATCGGTTCTTTCCGTGACTGAAGCGCATCAGTTTTTGATAAAAAGAAAGGAAAACATGGATGTCATTTTTTGTGATATACAGATGCCCGGATGCTCTGGTCTGGACGCCGTAAAGCTGTTGCGACCATATTGCCAATATTTGGTGTTCTGTACCGGATTTGAGCAATATGCCGTGGAGGCTTTCCAACTGTTGGTAGACGGTTATCTGCTCAAACCGGTCAATCAATTGCGGGTTATGGATCTGACTGATAAATGGATGAAAAATAGGCTTCTTGACCGTAAAGGGCAGGATATTACAGACCATTTTATGTTGACAGATTTGCCTCCGCCAAAAGTGCTGGATGAACATGGTCATGTTGTGAAGGAGAAGAATAAAGAAGTTAAATATTATAAAAGAGTCGAAGTGAAAGATGTCGCCTATATATCCAGATGTAGCAATTATCTTCATTTTTTTGGTCTCGACACTCATGAAGATTCCATGTTGTTGGGTGTGGTCAATTGGGATATGCAAAAACTATATGCTAAATATAAGGCTATAGAACAGCTCTTCCCCGTCAATCAATCGACGATCGTCAATGAAAAACACATCAAAAAAGTAATGCAAGAGGCGCTAACGGTAGGGAAAGCTTATTTTAGTATTACCAAGATCGGGCGGCCGTATGTCGACAGGTATTTAGCTAAAGTGAAACCTAATCATGTTAACGCGAACAGTAACAGATGATCGGTAACCCAGATACCTATGTTAGCGTCAAGAGATTGCTTTTTATAATGACGGTTACCTTTATCGCTATCTACCTGTTTTTGGTCGTGCCTGATTCTTTTTCAGGTTTATCCGATTTTTTAGCGACTTTATGCTTATCGGCAGTTTTATTCGGCATAGCCCGTTATATAATATTGCCCTGGTTCTTTAGACTTTCTGGTTTTAATATCGGTCTGTTCTTCCTCCTGTTTATTGGTCATATCTTTATCGTATATGTACTGTTGATCGTGTTCAGTCTGGCTACTGGAGCATTGAAATGGACGCCGGGGAACTGGAGTATCTCTAATTTTTGGGAGGTGATACTCTTGTTTGCAGCACCTCATGTTCTTGCTTTTTTACTGTACGTATGGGAGATAGGGCTTGATGAGTGGTTTATGGGTCGTATGGCTAAAGCACGATTAAAAGAAATGGAGCTAAAAGAAGGGCATTGGCAAATGCTATCCTTGCAGAAGGCAATATCACCGCACTTCATCAGCAATACGCTGTCAGCTATTCGGGTTTTGGTACGTCGTCGTGATGCGGTAAAAGCATTGGATGCCGTAAACAGAATGGCCTGTATTTCTAATTTCTATTTCACGCAACATGCCCGTTCTGTTGTCTCCCTGCGCGATGAGTTGCAACAAGTGGATAATCTGGTGGCTATCTATGCGCTTAGACACGGGATGAAAATTGCTTATCGGGTAAACCTTGACGTTCAAGTGAAACAGGATGTGTTGATCCCCACCATGTTGCTGATCAATCTGGTGGAAAATGCGTTAAAATATGGGGAGGTGGATGATTTGGAGAATCCGATCAGCCTGTCATTGTCGGTTTCTCCTGCAGGAACTGTTTCTATTAAGATCGAAAATCTGGTTAGTGCTACCCCGCTGTATGGAATCGTATCTTTTGGTTCGACACATGAAAGATTACGGAAACAGATTTATCATATGGACGCAGATACAGGTTTCCTCGAGATTACACAAGATGAGTTATCTTACCGAGTAATGGTGTCATTTTCATTGTGTTCTTCTATATAATACTTCGATCGTAGAATATAATAGTGTTATTGGTTACTTCGTCACTTTTTTACTGTTTATTAGGTTAGTTAGTTAGTTAGACTCTACCTGCTCGAAGGTGGCCTTAATCTTAAAAAAAGAAGGGAGTCGATTGTGTTCGACTCCCCATCTTATCATAGGTAGATGTATGATTAATATCCCGGATTTTGGTCTTGGCCCAATGATGGGTTAAGGTCAATCGCTGCTTGTGGTATAGGCATGAGCATTAAACGTTCGCCCCATGCTTTTTTAACAACGATATCGCCATTTGGTGCCTGGGTATCGCCCGACATTGCTTTGCTTGCATAGTCATTGCCGTAGCGGCGGATATCTTCATAGCGATGGCCTTCGCCTGCCAATTCGATACGGCGTTCGTTGCGGATCAAATCAAGCGCTTGTGCTTGTCCCAATGCTGTTGGTGCTTTGGGCATACCTGCACGGGTACGCAATTTATTGAAGGCTTCTTGTGCTTGCCCATCCCAACCCGTGTTTTTTACTCGTGCTTCTGCATAGGTCAATAACACTTCGGCGAAACGGATCGTTGGATAGTCTTCTACACTTGCTTGGTCTTGGTAAGGTGTTAAAGATACCATCTTACGGTAACTGTACCCTGTCCAAGATTCATTACCGTCTTTTCCAGACCACTTTGGATCCCAACGGTAGTAGAATGTGCCAAAGTCGGTCTCATGCCAACCCTTGAATGGGAATAGGATACTGGCATATAAGCGGCTATCTCTATTTCTGAATTCTTTCATATAGGCATCTTTTTTGAGATCCATACCCGCTACTTTAGCGATGTATCCATTTTGATCCAATCCTTCAACTTCTGCTGTTATTTTTGCAAATGAAGTTTGACGTTGTTGTGGATCAACTTTTCTTATGGTTTGACCGTCAATATCCCAGTAAGCATCGATCAGGTCTTGCATGGGCTCGTACGATGAGTAACCTTGTACTAATTGACTCGGACGGATATAAACATATCTTCCCCAGTCAATATTATCATCCTGTGCCATGAATTCTCTGGTCAAGATGTATTCAGGATTGGATGGATTGGCATTTTCATTGTGCCATAGCGACTCATAGCTAAAAAGACCTTTTACGAAAGCATCTCTATCGATTCCCTTTTCCTCGAAATCGATGAACTGATCCAATTCCGCGGCTTCTTTTTGTTGAGCAGCATTTAGTGAAATGACCGTAAATAATTGGTATTGGCCAGACTTAATAACGGCATCCGCAGATTTTTCTGCTTCAGCATAATTTCCAAAATACAAGGCAGCACGGGCACGAAGGGCATGTGCTGCACCTTGTGTGATACGACCTTTTTCATTCAGAAAACTATTGTTATAAGTGGTAGGTAATATCATAGCCACCTCTTCAAGCTCTGTCAGAATGAAGTTTCTGACTTTTTCTACTGGATCACGTTGCAGTAATGGACCGTTGTACTCCAATGTGCTGGTGATCAAAGGTACTTTGCCAAATTTGGAAGTTAGGTTCAGGTAAGAAAACGCGCGTAAGAAACGAACTTCTGCTCGCATACGGGCTTTTAGTTCTTCTGATACGTTGACTGTTTCTACCTTTTCGATAAAGTTATTGAAGATACGGATATCGGTAAAGCCATAGCCTTGGTTATCTTGTGTACTAATTCCATTTTGTTGAATCAATTCGTACGGACCTTCCCAAGGTTTGTGACTATGTGCGTTGTCTGTGGTCATCTCATCCCAAATGTCCATCGCTGGCATCTGTGCATAACATGCATTCAAACCTAAAAAGGCATCATTTTCTGTCTTCCAGTAGCCTTCGGCAGAAATTTCGGAAGGTGGATCGACAACTAAACTACAGGAGGAATTAAAGAATAATAGTCCTGCAGCGATTAATAAAGTGTAATTTATTTTTTTCATCTGAGATAGCAAATTAAAAATTAACGTTTAGACCAAGCGCGATTGATTTTACACCTAAGGCACCCAATCCACGCCCACTTGATGATTCAGGATCAAAATCCTTCATCTTTTTGTCCTGTCTGATGGTGAATAAGTTTTCACCGGATAAGAATACCTTAGCCCCACCTAATTTGATGCGGTTGGCAAATGTTTTGGGTAAAGCATAGCCGAATGTAATTGTCTTGATGCGGAAGTAGTCGGCGTCAAATAACTGGAAGTCCGAAAAATTCTGGTTGTAGTTGTCTGCTGAAGCACCACCATATATGCGCGGATATAAAGCATTTGGGTCTTGGTTTGCCATATTCCAGCGTCCTAAGTGATATTCACGTGGCGCAGAATTCAGAAAGAATGCCGATACTTGTTCCGATTCAAATCCTACGGATGCACCACTGATGCCTTGTCCAAATACTGATAAGAAGAAGTCTTTGTATTCCAGGTTCAGGTTGATACCGTAGGTAAAGGTCGGTACATCCGATCCGATGATCGCACGGTCTTCACCTGTAATATCTTCACCATATTTGACGCCTTCACGTTGGGGCACATACTTGATGTCGCCAGCATTGGGCTTACGACCGAACACGTAGTATTGATCTGCATCGATTTCTGCTTGTGAATACAGTCCATCGGTTACATAACCGAAATAAGATCCAATGGCTTGACCTTCACGTAAAATGTAGCGGATCTTGTCTCCTCCATTCGAGATCATATCCTGAGATCCTCCTAAATTGGCGACTTTATTCTTATTTGTCGTCATGTTGACTGCGACTTGGTATTTAAAGTCACCAATCTTGTTATCGTGTGTCAAGGTCAACTCAAAGCCTTTGTTGCTCACAGCACCAATGTTTTGTGAAGGATTTCGCTCTAAACCGACTTCATAAGGTGTGTTATAGGCTAAAAGGATGTCTTTGGTTTCTTTGATGTAATAATCAGCTACAATACCGAGTTTGCCTTGAAAAAATGTTGCATCCAATCCAAAGTTAGACATGGTAACGGTTTCCCAAGTTAAGCCTCTATTTGCTGGTTTGGATTCTTTTGTACCCGTAACTGCTTTATCATTGAAGTTATAAGCAGGAAATATTGCATAGGTCTGGAAGTAATCGTAGTAGCCTACGTTATTGATGTTCCCCAATTCACCCCATGAAACCTCTTACTTTTAGGTTTTGGATCCAAGATACATCTTGTAGAAAATCTTCCTGATCTAAACGCCAACCGGCCGAGAATGATGGGAAGTATCCCCAACGGTTGTCTTTATGGAAGCTAGAAGAAGCGTCTGCGCGCATATTGGCTTCAAACAAATATTTATTGGCAAAGCTATAATTGATACGGCCGAAATAAGAAAGTAACTTATTATCCTCAAATCCTCCGTTATTACTGATATCAGGTCCTGCGGTAGAGCCACCATTCATATCTATCAGACCATCTGTAGGGAAGTTTTTTCTTGAACCACCTAAGGCTTGGTATCTCATATCTTCATAAGAGGTTCCAGCCAAGATTTTAAAGTCATGATCACCGATGGTTTTGGAATACTCTGCAGTTGCTAAGTATTGCATACGTTGTCTACTTCTCCAGTCCATAGACATCTGGTTGGTGTAGACACCAGTACCCGGAATAGGAGCTCCTGTATTGAAGTTTTTCACTTCATCCTGCAATGCCGTGTAGGATTTACCTTTGTACTCGTAGCGGTTCATGATACCTTGCGCGCTCAAGACCAATCCGTCGATAGGTTTTAGATCAAATCCCAAGTTGTAAATGGTGTTTTCTGTGGTACTGTTTGACCAATTGTTTTTGCTATAAGCCCGTAATGGATTGGCGTTTAGAAAGGATTGCGTAGCCAGTTGACCACCTGAAATACTTCCCCATTCCCCATTCGAATGTTTGGCGACCATGGTTGGCGGGGCAATCAGGAAATTTGCTAGACCGGGTTGGCCATTTTTCACATCGCCCTGGTTGCGGATATAGCTTATATTACCTTTAATCGTTAACCAGTTGGTAACATCGGAACTCAAATTGGTTTGAAAGTTGTATTTTTTACTTTCGGAACCTGGTGTAAATGCTTGATCTTGGTTATAACCCAATGCAGTAAAGTAATTTATCTTACTGGAACCACCACTGAAATTCAAGTTATGATTGGTCGTTGGTACAGTTTTGTCCAAAGCGATATCAAACCAATCGGTATTGGGGTAGCGGTCAGGATCGGATCCATTCGCAAATTTTTCAACTTCTTCCGGAGTATAGGCTTGATTCATACCTAGTTTTGGGTTGCGGTTGAACATGGCTTCGTTCATCAGTTCAGCATATTGGGTCGAGTTCACCACTTTCGGGAGGTATGTCGGTGTTCTATAACCCAGATACCCACTGTAGTTGATGGCCATCTTGCCTTCTGTACCTTTTTTGGTCGTTACCAAAATCACACCATAAGCAGCACGTGATCCGTAGATAGCAGATGAGGCGGCATCTTTTAGAAACGATACCGATTTAATGTTGTTCGGGTCTAGGTTACTGAATACAGTTCCATCAGAAATGGCACCGTCGATGACATAGAGGGGCGAAGATGCACCTAGGTTTCCTCGACCACGCACGTTAATCGCTGCAGCTTGGCCAGGACGAGAAATAACCGTAACACCTGGTGTGGTCCCTTGTATAGCTGAAGCCAGATTGGGTTGTACACGATTCTGAACGGTGCTCAGGTCTAATGATGCGACCGAACCTGTTAGGTTGGCTTTCTTTTGCGTACCAAATCCAACCACGACTACTTCTTCCAGTGCTTGGTTTGATGCCGTAAGATCAATGTTATTAACTAGGCTTGAGATAATTATCTCTTGGCTGTTGTATCCAATTGCAGAAACAACCAGTGTTTGTCCTATGGAGGCTTGAATGCTGAAATTACCCTGATTGTCGGTCGAAACAGATACAGTGGGTTTCTCTTTGACGGTCAAGGTTACGCCTGCTACAGATTCTTGATTCGCAGTGACACGTCCTGTTACGTTTTGCTGCGTAACAACAAGGTTATAGGGCAAGGTTAATTTGGCTGATGCTTCTTGAGTAGCCATTGTGCTGAGCAAGATCAGCGTTGCTAAGCGTGAAGTCTTTCCCCTAAATAGTAAAGGTCCAAGTTGGTTTATCATATTGGTGAGTTAATGGTTTTATGATTGAGTTTAGGGTTACAATCTACAGGGAAAATTAGGTCTTTTAAAATTAGTTTTATAAACAATCGTTTGCGCATATTGCGCATCCGATTGCGCAATATGTGGTGTTTATTTTGCTTTAGATAATTAGTTATTAGTTCGTTTGTATGGTCATCATCACTTGTTAATTAGCGAATCAATATGAAATTCATAGAGATTTTTTGTAATTTTTAATTGTGCATTTGATGGAGATAAAAGTGATACTATAATAGTAATTGGTGTTATATACCATTAACTAATACTTAGATATTACAACATAACTGTGTTAGTGTTCCCTTTGTCACTTTTTTTACTGTTTATTAGATTAGAAAGTTATGCTGTTTACTACTATTATAGTAGCAGTTGTGGACTTGAATCTGCTCTTCGGCTGTAACTTTCATCGTAAATCGTTATCTTCAAGGTAATTATAAACCTTTACCATCCCGTTGTGGAATTTCTATTGTTTTTAGGGGCTTGGCGGACCTTTGAACTGTTACTTTTTTTCCTGGTCCTAGGAGATTCCTCTACCTGTGCGATGATGGTCTTAACACAATAGACCATGAATTTACATATCGTGTTGATGACACTGATCGATAAAATTGAAAAATTGACGGAAGCGTTGCTTCTCATCTATAATCTTCTTACGCTATTTAACACTGTCTCAAGAACTAGGAAGACACCGATAACCGATTTGTCCGAGCGGAAGTTGTGGACACATCTCGAGGTAATGGATTATCTGAATATCAGCTTGTCAACGTATAAAAGGAGGGTGAAAGATGGGCTCCTCAAGCCCATGACACTGACGGGGGATGACCGCTACTTTGAGGAAGACCTGACCGAGGCGATGGAACGCAGCCGAATCAAAGGTAAGGTGTAGCGGAGTTTGCTAGGTGGTTACTTCGTCACTCGTTCATTTCGTTACTATTGCTAAAGTTTGTTGGTTCCGCGTTATGGCGGAAGGTTTTCGACAGGAGAGTAAAGTAATTTGTCGTACGGAAATGTGGTTCACTCACAGCGAAAATAGTCAATTGTATACGGGTAAATCAATCCGACATTAGTCTTTTTGATTCAGCCATATGGAAAGATCAGTTTCTCATTGGTCTTTATGGTGTTGCGCTATGGGGAAACCGAAATTCCAGGAGGAGAAATGATACTTCCACAGAGAAAAATGGAACTGATGTAGGGCGGAATGATTTCCTCAAGTTGGGAAATGACAGGTCTGTTCAGGAGCTTCCTTTCACTATAGCGCGAAATTGCCGTACTGCTGATATTTCTGGTTCAGCATGGCTCAAATGGAGTCAATATCATCCAATCCGATTCAAAAGTTCATTTTTTTTGACCTTGAGGATATGTTTGCCTCATTAAATAAGCTCGCGAGGAATATTTAATGTGTTAATAAACAGATTTTTAATCGATATGTGGGACCTGTTGTGAAACAGATCTGCGTATCAGTCCAATTGACAAAATTATGGCGACAAAAATGAAAGCCCTGATCGGGTTTGCTAAAATGAAAGATGATGAATTGGTTATTGTAACTAAAACCATTATCGGAGCGATGAGTTCAAACGCGAAATACCCTAATCCGACACCGGACCTACCGGACTTGGAGGCTATTTTAGATGAATTTATACTTAAACTGGCGGTGGCCAGAAAGAGAGGGTCTCCGGAAGATACGGCTGTTAAAAATGAAAGCCGCGAACCGCTGATTGTGGCTTTGCAGCAGTTGGGTTATTATGTCAACGGTGTGGCCCAGGGGCATCTTTCGACCTTGCTGAGTTCGGGATTTCCGACCAATAGTGCAGTTTTTGCTAATCAGGTTCCACTAAAAGTGGATAACGTACGCCTGTCGGATGGGAGGCAATCGAGACAGGTAAAACTGGAATTTGCCTCGCAGAAAATAGCGACCATCTATGAATACCGTTTTCGTATCCGTGATGATTTTGAAAATTTGTGGGGCGATCGGTTTACTACGACTTCATCGCGGGGAAATATCATTGCTCCTCTTGAAGTTGGAAAATTTTACGAAGTACAGGTAAGGGCGGTGAATACGCAAGGTACCGGCGACTGGAGCGACGCGGCAAGTATATTGGTCAGGTAGTGATGTTTACACTTATACGTAGGAGACAGGGGAAGAATAGTACGCTGTCTCATCTTTATCTGAACGGGATTTTTATCTGTTATGTGCTGGAAGACGCGATCCGTGAGGTGAAAATCAGGGGCGAAACATGTATCCCAGTGGGAACATACGCATTGGGATTAAATAAAACGGCTGGTATGAATGCGCGCTATAAACAGCTGCATGATGGTATGCATCAAGGTATGGTGGAAGTTAAGGGGATTCCGAACTTCAGTTTGGTGTTCGTTCATATCGGTAATTACCATCAAGATACGGAAGGCTGTCTGCTCACGGGGAGCTACTATCAGTTCTTTGAAGGTGATTATCGGGTATTGCACTCGGCTGCAGCGTACAAAATATTGTATCCGCTTATCCTTGAAAAACTGAATGCCGGAGATTGTTTTTTGGAGGTTAGTAATAGGGTGACCGAGTGACCTAGTAACGGATTGATTAGTAGTGAGTAACGAAGTAAAGAGTAACCTTTAAACTTTTTTAATATGAAAAAATGGTTCAATAAAATAAGTAGGGCAGTACAGGTAATCTTAATGGCTCCGGTGAAGTTGCCAGGTAAGGTAATGAGTATTCTCAAATATGTAGGGCTGGGGCTGGGGGTTATCGAGATGGTGCTGGAGCAACCGGATGATAAAGCTGAGCAACATAATGATACTGCTGAAAAGAAATCGGATTCTGCTGGTTTATCGGAGGAAACTTCTAATGAATTATTGTCGCCTACGCGCACGACAGATGACAAGGAGGTGCGCGATGAAGTTTAATGATCTGCGGATGGGTACGCTGGGTGGTGGCATCTGTTCGATATGGGCATCAATCTCATTTGGAGATGTCTTGCAGACGGCATTGACTGCGATAGTGGGCACATGTGTTAGTGTGTTGGTGAGCAGGTTGTTGGGCCGAGTGATGAAGCAGCGCAAGTAGCTTGAGCTGGATTGATTACTGCTGCAGGATTTAAAATCCTGTATATTGGAAAAGGGTAGGAAGTTTATGTTTTCCTCCCCTTTTTTTATTTACCTGAACTTAAAAAGGGGAGGCTTTTCAAGATAATCTTGTCTTTTTTGTACTTGCTTTAAGGTGAGTTATTGAGCTGGCCTTAAAAAAGGGTACATTTTAAGGTGAGTAAGTTTTCTATTCTATTAATTATACCGCTATAAGTAAAAACAGGGTAGTATCTGACGCTATGTGGTACAATTCGGGGAATGGGGCTGCATATCTTTTAGCCCTTTCGTTATCCACAGTTTGTGGATAAGACTCTTGATTTTGTGAAATGGGCATATTTGTCCGTAAGTTATCCACTTTTTGTGGACGGAGGGAAGCTTATTGTGAATGAGTCTTCTCTTGCTGTTGATATCATGTTGATAAGATGTTAGTTTGTGTGGAAAACTATCCCAATTATCCAGATGAGTCTTTCTTCTTTTCTTTTTTAATTTTAGTTTATAGTCTGGTTATCCATATTTTATCTATTTCTATAAGATTTTGTGTGTAATATATTTGTATTTTAAAATGTGGATTACTTTTTCCACATTTTGTTCACGTGATGTTAAGATAGTTGTGGTTGGTGACGAGTGATTTGCTTGGCAATGTGGTGGGAAGTGAAGAAAATCCGTTAGTTTGTTAACAGCCCGACTTGTTTTTAAGCCAAAATCACAAAATGACCAGATTTTTCCACAATGTTGGTAAAATGGTATTAAGATAGAAAAGGTACTGTTGATAAATTAGCAAAATGACCTTAGTTATCTACGATGTTGGTAAATGATCTGAAATTTATCGAGTTTTTATATGGGGATGATATTGGTAAAATCACAAATCGATGGTACTTATAAACAATGTTGATAAAAGTATGATTTCGGATGAGTGTGATTTCGTTTTGTCAGTAACATCATGATTCGTTTTTAAGCCAAATTCACAATAACACTAAATCTATCAACAATGTTGGTAAAATGGGGATAATTTTCAGTCAAACTCACAAAACGGGAGGATTTATCCACAATGTGGATAAGATGATGTTAAAAATAACAAAGGGGTGGGTGCAAAGTCATAAAACCAGCAAAGTTATCAACGATGTTGGTAAAATGGGAATAATTTTCAGTCAAACTCACAAAACAGGTACATCTATCCACAATGTTGATAAGAGCTGTGATTTTGAATGTAGTCGTGGAAAGATTGGATAGCTTTTTTTATGTTTCTGAACGTTTTTAGTGGCGTTATTCACTTTTTGTTAATAGTGCTGCCAATTTAATGGTATATAAGTGTTAAAAATGTTGATAACATGTTAATAAGTGTATTTGCCGCATTATTTGATAGGCTTTTAAATGTGATTATTTTGTGAATAATATGGACTTATATTCATATTATCGACATATTTGATTCATGCTTTGCCTATTTGTTTGCAATAACCAGTTTGCTATGGAATGTTAATTACTTTTTCAACATTTTGAGTTTTTTGTTAGAAAATATGAAGTTATACACCATTTAGAGAAAGTTATAAACATTATGTTAATAACTGTATTGCCATTTGTGGGAATTTTAGTGTTTTATTGTTGGTAACATGTTGATAAGTGTTGATAATTATTATTGAGGTATAAACATATCGTTATCGTCCCCTTCCATAATATTACTTTATGCACACATAATCTACATTTTGTGTTTGTAAAATAACAATCTCAGTATTATTTGATACTTCATTATGAATGTGGATTACTTTTTCCACATTTTTTTCACATTGTGTGAAAAATCGTATTTGTAGTATGAAAAGCAAGATGAACATACCTAAGGAATCAGAGGGGGATTGCAGTTTTAATGCAACGCATGTAGGTGGAAATACCCACTATGGGGAATAGGTCTAAATAGACGTGTTTCGCTAAAATTTGCTGTATTCGTATTTAACTCCGAAGCTTTGAATACCAGAGAGACAGAAACAAGCTATTAATCATAGGTACTTATTAAGTAATGGTAAAGTGAAATGAATTATTTAAATGGTGTGTTAGAGGAGCAATTGCTATTTTTTAAGGCTGTTAATTAACTAAATCTAAACATATTCTTAATGATGAGTTGACATAGATAGGGTAACCTTGTACCGAGAAAATAAGAGGTGGCAGAGGTAGTGTTGTGTAAGGTAAAAGATGACTGTTATATTCTTGTTTTACTGGGTTGGGCCGATGTTTTTTTATGTATTGCTAGTGACTGACATTGCATTTTCTTTTTATTCTAATTGCTTTAAGTTATCCAGATAACTTAGAGCATGTTGCAAGATTTGAAATTTTCTAAACCATAATAATCAATAATGAATAAATTGCTATCTATTTCTTTATTAGCGGGTGTGCTTTACAATTCCAACACCTATGCTAATAATTTTGTGAAAGTCGATTTTAATAAATCGAGGAGTAAACATGTTCAAAATCGTATTACTGGAACGGTAATTAACCAAGATGGCCAATCGGTAAGTGGGGCTACGGTATCGATTGTAGGAAAAAATATGATAACAACGACAGATGATCGTGGAAATTTCTCTCTCGAGGAAATAAACGAAGCTGTTGTTTTGCGTATTAGTTTTGTTGGTTATACAACAAAGGAAGTTAAGGTGGAAGCAAGGGCTTCCAATTTAAAAGTTACCTTAGAAAGTGATAATACACTGGAAGAGGTGATTGTTGTCGGATATGGAACTCAAAAGAAAGCGAACCTAACTGGTGCAGTGGATCAGGTTGGTTCTGAGGTGTTTGAGGGTAGAGTAATGGCTAATGCAAGTCAGATGTTGCAGGGTGCTGTTCCAAACTTAAATATTCTTCCTGCTGATGGAAAACCGACTCGTTCGCCAAGTTTTAATATTCGTGGTACCACATCTATCGGTCAAGGTGGTTCTGCTTTAATCTTAATTGATGGAATTGAAGGTGATCCATCTACATTGAATCCAAATGATATCGAGTCGGTATCTGTATTGAAAGATGCATCTTCTGCTGCAATATATGGATCTAGAGGTACTTTTGGAGTCGTATTGATCACGACAAAAAAAGCGAAAAAAGATCAAAGCTCAATCGCGTATTCGGGTAGTGTTTCGTTACAAAACCCAGTGACTTTACCGGACTTTGTAACTGATGGCTACCAATATTCAGAACGTTTTTACGAGGCTTATAATGCTTGGAATAACTACTCTTCTGTTCCAAGTAAATTAAATAAAACACAGATCTTCACCTTGGATTGGTTAGAACAATTCAGACTTAGAAAGGAACAGGGCAATACCGAAGAAGTAACCGTAAATCCAAATGGTGAATATGTGTACTTTGGAAATGAAGATTATTATGGTGAATTGATCAAAGATAAAACGTTTGTTCAGGATCATAATGTCTCCATAAGTGGAAATAACAAAAAGCTAGATTATTATCTGTCGGGACGTGTATTTGATAATAACGGTTTGTATCGTCATAATTCGGATACCTATACCAGTTATAATACGCGTGCAAAAGCAGGTCTACAAGTTACGGATTGGCTGAAAGTGAGCAATAATATTGATTACTCTTTTATCAAATATCGGGATCCTTCAACTGGGGGTGAGGGTGGAAATATCTGGAGGAATATTGCGGATGAAGGTCATCCATCTTCTCCGATCTATAATCCTGATGGTTCGCTCTCGTATTCGGCAGCTTATACCGTAGGGGATTTTATCTATGGTAAAAATGGTACGAATTCGGAAAATATCGATCTCAGAAATACGACCTCATTCGAAACAAACTTCTTTAATAATAAATTCAGGATCAAAGGGGATCTGACATTTAGAAATCGCGATTTTTCTTCTACTCGTGTTCGTATTCCTGTACCTTACAGTGTGAAAGAGGGTGAAATAAGGAGATTGGAAACGAGTATGAACGATAATATTTATGATGTTTCTCAAAAATATAAAAACTTGTTTACGAATATATATGCAGAATACGAGGATACCTTTGGAAAGGATCATTATTTTAAGGGGCTGTTAGGGTATAATTATGAACAGCAACAATATGAGTCTACTTACATTACTAAAAATGGTCTTCTTACTGAAAATACAGAGAACTTAAATTTAGCATTGGGCGAATCTGTTACGGCTACTGCTGGATACAATAAGTATCGTCTAGCTGGTGTGTTCTTTAGAATGAATTATATCTATAAGGATCGGTACTTATTGGAAGTGAACGGTCGCTATGATGGTTCTTCGAAATTTCCGAACAATGAGCAATGGGCATTTTTCCCTTCTGTTTCTGCCGGTTGGAGAATTTCTCAAGAATCTTTCTGGGATGTCAACCCGTCCATTATTTCTGATCTGAAGGTGAGAGGGTCTTATGGGTCTCTTGGAAATGGAAATATTAGTCCTTATGCTTTCTTGAATCAATATGGCATCTCTACCTCAGGAAGAGTGCTGAATGGTGCTAAAAATCCTTATACATCTGTTCCTGCTGTGATTCCTAATAATCTAACATGGGAGACTGCTCGTACGGCAAACTTTGGATTAGATCTATCCCTTCTGGATAATAAATTGAGCCTTGTGGCTGATTTTTATTCTCGCCAAACGTTGAATATGTATACCACTGGTCAGCAGTTGCCTGATGTGTTTGGAGCGAGTTCTCCAAAAGGAAATTTTGCTGACATGACTACGAAAGGGTTTGAGCTATCAGTTAACTATAAAGACCAATTTCAGATCGCTGATAAACCATTCAATTGGAGTGTAAGAGCTACGGTGGCTGATTACAGATCCACCATTGATAAATATAACAACGAAACTGGAAACTTAGATGATTATTATGCTGGTCAGCGTGTAGGTGAAATATGGGGATATCAAACCCAGGGGTTATTCCAATCGCAAGCTGAGATCGATGCTGCACCAAAACAAACATTGATTAAATCGTCCAACTCTGGAATTGTGTATCCTGGGGATATTCGCTTTGCGGATCTGGATGATAGTAAGGTGATTGATTATGGAACAAATACATTGGATAATCACGGGGATAAAACGATTATTGGTAATAAAGATCCTCGTTATATCTATAGTTTCAATCTGAATTTTGATTATCAGAATTTCTATTTGTCAAGTTTCTTCCAAGGGGTTGGACAACAACAATGGTATCCAAGTAATGAGTCTATTTTTTGGGGTCAATACAATCGTCCGTACAATAATTTGCCAGCATGGCACGTCGACAATTACTGGACTGAAGAAAATACGAATGGGTACTTGCCAAGATATGCGGGATATAATACTTCTTTGAAACAAACGACTCAATCGCGCTATTTGCAAAATGTTGCTTACCTGAGGTTGAAGAATATTCAGATCGGTTATAATTTCCCGAAATCAGTGACTACGAAAATGAAAGTGCAAGGGTTGCGCATTGGTTTATCGGGAGAGAATCTGTTCACTTGGTCACCATTGTATAAACATACCAAAGATATTGATGTTGGAAATATATATGGCTCTGATCCAGATATTGGCACAGGTTCGGGTGATGGGTTTAACTATCCGATTATGAAAAGTGTGAGTTTTAACCTTTCGATTAATTTTTAAGCTAGATAAAAATGAAACATATAATCTATATACTGAGTATTTTAACCTTTATCCTGAGTTCTTGTGAGATGCATGAACTTCCTGAAGCATCTGCTACGGAGGATGATATTTTTGGAACAGAAAGTGGTCTGAGAACGTATAGTTATTCTTTTTATAATAACATTACGTCGGGGTCCGATGCTTATAAAGGTGATGCAATGTCTGACTATGGAGCAGTTAATAGTTTGAATAATTTTTTAAGAAAAGATGCTTACTCAGCGGAAACGAGTTCTGGTTGGTCTTGGACTGCGCTAAGGAACATCAATCATCTTATCAAAGAGAATGATGATCCTAAAATTTCTGAAGTGGTAAGAAATAATTACACGGGAATTGCCCGTTTCTTTAGAGCTTGGTTTTATTATGACATGGTCGTACGTTTTGGTGACGTGCCTTGGATCGATCAACCAATTGCCGTTGATGAAAAAGAATTGTTATTCGCTAAACGTGATAGTCGTACTTTAGTGATGGATAAGATCATGGAAGATCTGGATTATGCTTATGAGCATATTGCAGCAGTAAATTCGGATGGTACCACGATTACGAAATGGACTGCCTTGGCTTTGAAATCTAGAATAGCATTGTTTGAAGGTACATTTAGACAATACCATACCAAATTGGGGTTGAAAAATACGGCGAGTACGTTTTTTAACCATACGGTTGATGCTGCAACGGAGTTGATGGAAAAAGGACCTTATCGCTTAAATACAGGACAAGGCGTTGAAAAATCACAACGTCATCTGTTTATAAGTGATGCGGTGCAAACAAACGAGGTCTTATTCGCGGTGGCTTTCAGTAAAGATCTGGCGGTGCTGAATGATGCTAATTGGTGGTGGACATCGGCAACTTATGGACCTAGATTTAGCTTAGTGCGTCCGTTTATCAATACGATTTTGAATATCGATGGAACTCCTTATACAAGTCGTCCGGATTTTGAAACAGAAATGTTCTATGATGAAACGCAGAATCGTGACCATCGTTTATCCCAATTGATTCGTACTCCTGGCTATACGCGAAATGGTGTTGCTGCTCCCCCTAACTTTGCAAGTTATACGTATACGGGTTATCAACCGATAAAATATACATTGGATGATTCGTATCATGATAACGGAAGAAGCAATACAAACGCAGTACCATTGATCCGTTATGCAGAGGTTTTATTAAATCTTGCTGAAGCAAAAGCGGAACTGGGGACATTGAGTCAAGGTGATTGGACAGCAACTATTGGTGCATTAAGAGCACGTTCTGGAATTACAAGTGGTATCAATTCATTGCCAACGAAAGTAGATAATTATCTTCAAAAAACTTTTTTCCCACTGATAAACGACCCTATTTTATTGGAAGTTCGTCGTGAAAGACAAGTGGAGCTGGCTTTGGAAGGATTTCGTTTTAATGATCTGAAGAGATGGAATCGTGGCGAATTGATGGCAACTTTGGAGTGGTCGGGAATCTATGTGCCCGTATTGAATCAATTGATCGATCTGGATCAGAATGGAACTTTCGATGTGGTGTTTTATGATGGAAAGGAATCAGCTCCTTCAATCAAGGTTCCTGCTGGTGTAGTTCAGGTGCCAATTGCAGGGAAAAGTACGAATTTCCAAACCTTAACACCAACAAAGCATTTGGAATGGTTTAAGGATCAGCGTAGAAATTGGTATGATGATAATAGACAGATCTTTTACCCAATTCCTGCAACGGCAATTGTTAAAAATAATAATCTGGAACAAAATCTGGGGTGGAAATGATGAATTCATAAATTGAAAAGCAGTAATATTAATTTTTGATTACGTATAAAAAATGAGACGAATTTATAATTGAATTGAGATTAATGAGCCCGATATTATATCGGGCTCATTTCTTTTAAATAAGGGTTTATGCTATCATTGTTTATTACTTAGCTTGTTTTCTTTTAAAAATATTCAAATTTTACGCGTATCTCGCTGTAACTGGGGGGAGCCTTTTATTTTACATATTAATAAAATATTTCAATAAAAAACTTTGATAATTAGGTTGTTGTGTGAAATCGGGTTGTTGTAGTATTTTGATATTGCTTGTTTGGCAAACTATTTGTTATAACAGCAACACCTTAAGTAAAAGGTATCATTAATTATTTTTATTACTATCATGAAAAAAGTACTTCTACCTATTTTTACTCTTTTTATCATGCTATTTGCCCTAAATAATCAGGCGAATGCACAAACACCTTATCGTACCGCTATTGGTCTAGGAATAGACATCGGCAATGGCGAAACATTATTCGGTCCGCAGATCAAACATAATTTTGGTGGGAATGATGCTGTTAATGCGCAAGTATTATTTGGAGATCATATCACTGTTGTTGGTGTTGATTATTCCTATAACGAACGTATTTCTGGCACTCGTGGTCTATCTTGGTATGTTGGTGTCGGGCCACAGGTATCATTTTTTGACTATGACAAAGGGTATAAGCATAACCATTGGAAAAATGATGACACGCATGTAGATTTTGCAATACGTCCGGCGCTTGGTCTAGAGTTTAGAATTCCTGCTGCTCCACTCGCCATGCATTTTGATTGGAAACCATGGTGGAACCTATCACATGGAGCGCATTTTGAACCGTCCAATTTCACTTTGGGGCTGAAATTCGTCCTGAAATAAAGGACATATAATACAAAATAATCGAAAGAAAATTAGCATGATCCTGCTTTAACGTAAAACTTAAAGCAGGATTTTTTTTAGTTGTTTTTCCCTTCTTATTTTATCAACTGCTTACGGTGGAACTAGGCTGCTACAATTGATGAACCTAAGATATGCGTTGGATTTAATAAGTCTTCATAATCACGCGATGGCGTTCTAAAATCACTGTGTACTAAAGCACTTGCAGTATGCCATGTTTACTAAATACCTAGGAGTAGGTATTGATTAGTGATATAAACAGATATAGATTTGAATCAATAACTGAGCTATTATTGATAGTGCCTTATTTTAATAAATATAATTGTTATGAAAAGAATAGTATACTTAATAATTTCCATTGGTTTTGTATATTCAAATCTCTATGGACAGATCAGGCCCCGGGCTAGCTATTTTAATATAGGCTATGTTTCTGAAAAATTAAAACCTGAAGTTCTTCTTGATGGGGAAGTCGCCTTGAAAAGTAAATTTGGCGCTTCGTTAAGCAAAGGAAGAACGTATTTTTTAAATGATAAACCAGTTGCCAAGATGCTTTATTTTGGTCTCGATTGGTCTTTTATTGATCTGAATTACGCATCGTTTAAGTTTGATGATGTTTATCATTCCCCTGAAGGTAGTCCTGGTGAATTGGACTATGAAGATATGGATGCTATCGGGATTCATAAACTTGAACTTGGTATGCAGTTCGGCCCTTCGGTTCATCTCTCTTTTAAGGGTGGTTTTAGTCTTTCCACTTACATCCGTTACTCGCCTGTATATTCGATGTTATATGAGGATAGTGACTTTTCTGGTGGCTTTGGGAATTTTGGTACGGCAGGTATAGCGGCAAATTATAGTGCATTTGCGTTAGGATTTGAAAATAGATGGGGTACTGCAAAACATAATTTTTATCTGGATACGGAAGAACTTGAAGGCGGTGGGGAAACTGAAAAGCAAAAACTAAAATTAAATGGTACGCGGGTATTTTTCTCCTTGAAATTTTAATCGTAACGCCTCTTATGAGCAGATTTATGGTGGTATTAATCTGTTGTAAAATGCTATAAATCTGTGATATTTCTGGATTTTAGCTCGGAATAATTTAAACTTTAAATACGAATATTATGAAAAAGATTTTTTATGTAATTACACTTAGCATATTATGCATGCTTTCTTCTTGCGAGAAAGATAAGCCAGAAACTGAAAACACTGAAACCATCGTTGGTAAATGGGAGCTTATGTCTGCTTCATATGTGGATATCTCAAAAGATGGCTCGGAGATACCAGGGTCGGCGGAGGAAGAAGATTTTTCGCATGAAGCCAGAAGAACGACTTATGAGTTTAAAAAAGATGGAACAGGTGTTTCGGTTGAATACGAAGATTCTGGAGAGGAAGTCTATCATTTTGAGTATCGCGTCAAAGATGATTTGATTATTTTAAATGTCCATGACGATGGTGAGCAGATAAAGATTGAAGGTAAATTTGTACGAAACGGCAATAATTTGATAATTGAGGTGATTTCTGACGAGACTTATGATTTGCCGAATGGGGGTAGTGAGACCGTTAGAATAAAAGAAACCATGCACTTAAAGAGAATGTAACAGGATAATAGGTGTTTTTTTTCGGGAATGATGCTGTTAATGTGCAAGTATTATTTGGAGATCATATCACTGTTGTTGGTGTTGATTATTCCTATAACGAACGTATTTCTGGCACTCGTGGTCTATCTTGGCATGTTGGTGTCGGGCCACAGGTATCATTTTTTGACTATGATAAGGGGTATAAGCATAACCATTGGAAAAATGATGACACGCATGTAGATTTTGCAATACGTCCGGCGCTTGGTCTAGAGTTTAGAATTCCTGCTGCTCCACTCGCCATGCATTTTGATTGGAAACCATGGTGGAACCTATCACATGGAGCGCATTTTGAACCGTCCAATTTCACTTTGGGGCTTAAATTCGTCCTGAAATAAAGGACATATAATACAAAATAATCGAAAGAAAATTAGCATGATCCTGCTTTAACGTAAAACTTAAAGCAGGATTTTTTTTAAGTTGTTTTTTCCTTCATATTTTAAGTCAGCTCTAAATACCGAACCAAGTAATATAATGCCCAACCGATGAAACTGATAATCAATATCCAGATCCACCAAGGGATACTCTGTGGTGTTTCACTTCCCTCTATCAAGAAGGATTGCTGATTACCTTTTCCGTAGGCATTGATCATGATGGGGATGATTCCATCGATGATTGCTCCTTCTTTTATACCCGAGATATCGATGGCGGGTCCATTTCTAACTTCGAAAGGAATAATGCGTAACCCTTCTGTGCCATTGGGGTCTTGGCTCACGATCTTCATGATATGCTGTCCATCTACTAATTTTCGGGTATCCAAATCGAACGCAGTAGGGGCATGCATCTCTGCAATTGCAGTGGTCTCGTCATCTATGAAAATATAGATTTTGCTCTTCTCATTCATGATCATCAGTTTTAAAAATGGAATACTTAATGTGGTCTGTCTCTTTTTCCTGTGGTCGAATCAACATTTTGACGGCGTAAAACAAAGTCGCTAAGGAAATGATGACCATGAGGGCTACAATAACATAATCCCAGTAATTGGATGGTCCTCCTCCATGAATGATACCCCGCAGTAGTTTGGGCTGACGACGTTCGCAAACAGGGCAAGCCCACAGCATGACGGGGCTGCCTAATATCAGGAATATAGTGAAGATCTTTTTCATGACGTTATTTGGCTTTAAGTTTTACAAAGTCCACTATTTTTTTAATCTCTTCGGCAGTGACTTCTTTGGCTTTATTGCCCCAACTGGTCCGCTCAAAATTGATGATGGCTGCTACATCGTCTGCTGTAAAATCGGCATTGGTGCCTACTGCGGCCATTACGCTATATGCAGGGCGACTGTCGTAGCCATTCATGATGATATCGATGTATTTTTCTAAATCATCATCCTGTACGATCTTGCTCCCTTTTAATGGGGGAAATGCACCTGGTAGTCCTTCGCCATTAGCTTGGTGACAGCTTTGGCAATGTGCGACGTAAAGTGCCTGACCATCGGATTTTGTAGGCGTTGCGGTAGCCGAGCCTTTGTCGGAAACGGTTTCTCTTTTGTACAGGAAATCGGGGGGTGCCACATTTTCCGATAAGGGTGCTTGTTTTAGTTCTTGTAAATACGCGATGAGATATAACGCATCTTTTGATGCGATGACCTGGCGGCCATCTCGTGGAGCAAACTCTTCGGGTATGCTGACCACAACGTCTCCTTCTTCGGGAGTTACTTTTAAGTCAAATAGCCAAGGATAAGGTGGCATGATCGATTGCTCGACGACTATCCGCGGATTGTAAAGGTGAACGAGATTCCACTCTTTGCTGGGTTGTCGTGTACCGATATCGGTCAGGTCGGGGTCCTGTCCGTTCGGTGCCCATTAGGGTGGCAGTATTGCGCCAAAAATCCGTACGGCCTATTGCAGCATAATCCGCTGCTAAGCTAGGACGCTGGCCCCAAATGTTATCCATCTCGATGTTGCGCACTTGTTGTGTATGGCAGGCAACACAACCATTGGCTACATATACGGCTTTACCTTTTATAGCATTGGGAGACAAGGCCTTTGCTGTAGGCAGGGGTGCGTTGATCTGCTGATTGTGCAACGCTGGTAAAATAGCGACAAAGATGGTCAGTACGACAAAGAATATTGTTGCGGTAACAAATAGCTTTCTATGATTGTTGAAAAAATCCATATCCAGATTATTTAGTGTGTTCTATAGTATGCAAGTTCGCTTCAAGTTTATCGATTGCTTGTTGCCTGATGTCTGACGTTTTGGGATAGACTAACATCCGATACATATTGTAAGCGAAAAAAAGATGGGATATCCACATCAGACTACCGCCGACTGCACGCCATAGCCAATGGGGCATCATGAAGGCAACGCCTTCAATAAATGGTTTACCGTCCATCCAGAGCAATCCTTTTAATGTGCTTCCGTACATCAATGGAATGGTATAAAAGAGCAGACCGATCAAGGCTAACCAGAAATGTGCACCTACGGTGACTTGTGGTGCTTCTTTTCCTGTTAGACGGGGTATAACGGCATAGATACAGGCCCATAATAGAAAGCAGATGATACCATACATGGTCAAATGGGAATGCGCAACGGTAAAATCTGTAAAATGCCAGAGGAGGTTGGTATTTCGAAAAGCTTCTGCTGTGCCTTGAAGGGAACCTGAAAAATAGAAGATAATGCCTACGAGAAAGAAGGGGAGGGTATAGCTATCGCCTAACTTGTACCAGGAACCTTTAAAAGTCATTAAAAAGTTGGTCGTACCTGCTACGACAGGGATGACCATACCTGCACTGCCCACGATGGCTACGGTCTGCAACCACCATGGAATAGCGCTGAAGACAAAATGGTGGCTACCGATCAAGGTGTAAAATAAGATCTGTGTCCAAAAGGCCAACACGCCCAGACTGTAGGAGTAAATGGGTTTGTTGAGCTGTTGGGGAAGAAAATAATACACGAGTCCTAAGGTGAGCAGCATAAACCACATGCCTACACCTTGGTGCATATAATAGCCTTGTACAATGGTTTCTCCAAGTCCTTGTTGCCAAAACGGAATGTAGGCAACCAAAGCAATAACGATGGTGAAAATAACAGCCGAAAGGATATACCAATTGGATATGTACACTTCTCGTGTGGTCCGCATGGCAATTGTTTTATAAAAATTTAGACAGGTCAATACGAGTGCGATAGCGAATAAAAGCATGATTGGCCAAATATATTCACGGTATTCGCCACCGCCGTTGTTGATGCCGGCCATTAAGCTGATGCTACCTGCCAATACACAGGTGTTGAGGAGTATAAGGGTTATCCAGCCCCATTTGAGATTATAAATCGTGGTATTGCTCACGCGGGGGACCACATAATAGGATAAGCCGATCATAGCAATGGATGCCCAGCCCCAGAAAACCGAATTGGTATGTACCGGACGCAATCGGCCAAAACTGAGCCAGCTGACACTGTCCAGATCGGGAGCGATAAATTTAATCCCGATGTATTCGCCTACGGTTGTACCGAATAATAACCAAATGGTAGCAGATATGAGATACCATAAGATCAATTTGGACAATTGTGGGTCTATATTGGGGCGTGGTACGGCCTTTTTCTTTGCTGACACAATGGGAACACCAACACTTTCATAGGGCTGTAGCAGCCCACGTTCATCAGCAGCTTGTGCTGTTCCCGATAAGGTACGTTGCGCGACTTGATAGGAAAGGGCCTTTTTGCGCTCTTCTAATTGTGGTGCTATCTTTTCTAATGGGATATCCTCGAGGAAGGTGCTGAGTTTTTCGGCCGCTACGTTATCTTGAAATTTGGCCAATGTTTTTAAACGCTTCTTCGTCTTAATAATGAGCAGTATGATACCCAATAGAATGGGAATCAATATTAAAAAGATGGTAATCAAGATCCCCGCCTGTTCCAGTAGGTTGGATCTGTTGACGGTAGATGCCGCTGTTTGCCCCATTAAAGGAGTCGTGGAGCTAAAATAACTGATGCCAAATATAAAGAGAAGGAGAGTGGTACCCTTTTTCTTAATTTTTAACAAACGTGTAATCTGCTCTAAATTTAATCGATGGAGATGTGATTCCAGGGGCTTTTCTTCATGGTCTGAATCCGCTTTGAGTAGGTGAGTCGTACTGTCTTTAACCCGCTCTTTTAAGAGTAGTGCACCGCATAGGATGATAACAAAAAGGATAAAGATCAACCAAAATAGTATAGAATCCATATGCATGGAATAGCTCGCTGGTCGAAATTCCTGTGTATATCCTGGAGATACGGAAAGGAGAAAGAGTAGTGTGTAAAACAAGATTTTAAATTTCGATTTCATCTGATGTACAATTAAATGAGGTTAAAATACTGTCATGACTAGGTGTCTGTAAAGACACGGTTGGGATCTATAGCGTTCCATCGAAATGAAGGGAGGATGTAAATCCATTAAGACAAATGTAGGGAATAAAAATAATAAAAGATAATAAACTCTTTTATTGTTTTTTTAATGCTTATCTTTATTCTAGCGTTACCAAACATCAGTGTTTAGAGACTAACAAACAGCGTAAATGAGTGGACGGGAATAAAAACTAGCATGAATGAATGAGCAATGAATGATGATGAAAAATTTGATATGAAAACAGAAACTAAAAACACGCCGCTTTCACTTTATACGGCATTGGCATTTGATAAAAATAAGCCATTGGTTGCCCTGATATTAGAAACACCTATGACTAAGGAATTGCGCATCTGCTTGTCCGAAGGCGTAATGATGAAAGATCATAAAAGTCCTTTTCCAATTGTGATCCACGTTCAGGAAGGTACAATGGAATTGGGAGTGGAGGGGGATTCTTTTGCAATGGTAAAGGGGGATTTGATCAATTTAGAGGGTGGTGTCATGCATAACTTAAAGGCACTGGAAAATACGATCGTTCGATTATCGATAGTGAAAGAGGATAAACTGGAACGTGTGGAGCAAGTGATCAATCCAAGCTAAAGGTTTGAAATACTGTACCTATTGAACTAGAAAAAATAAAGATTGTGATCTAAGCGGGAAGTCAAGAATACATGAACGTAAAGGTGTGAAAATGATTGACACAACAGCATTGGAGTCGACTGCGAAAAGAGCAGAAAGATGTTTAGAATAACGAATACCTATTCAAAATATAGCGCCAGTTATGATACCTGAAAAGAGGGACCTAAAATTAGGTTCCTCTTTTATTTGTGAGCCGATCAATAAACGAATCGCCTCAGTTTTTATATGAGCTATACGCCTGTATTATTTTAATTGTTTTGGGTAAAAACAAATCAATTATAAGCTAAATTTGTTATATTTAGTAAAGAGCATGTTTTTTCAGCTGCAAGCTCCGTTTCGAAGATTTTTCATTATCCGAAACTAGAACTTATGAAATGAAAAAATGTTAGATATGATTAGACTTGGGATAATTGATAACGACGAAAAGGCAAGAAGTAACATCATCGAAATTTTAAAATCAAATGATGTGGATCGTGCAAATATACCTGTAGAAATTCTTTTTGAGACAGATAAGAGCAGTCTTGCCTTAGATTTTAAACTCCTCTCTCCGGACATAGTGATTCTCGATATTGAACATCAAGATGTCATGGCTGTTGAAAAATTAAAACAACTGTTTCCAAAAACAGAAATCATTATTTTAACCCATTTGTCCGACGTGAAAACTGTTCGTAAGTCCTTTCGAAATGGCGCCGTAAGTTATTTATTAAAACAAACTTGCATGGAGTATCTCAACTATGCCGTAATGACCACCCTGGACCAAGGATCTTATATAAGTCCAATCGTTAACAGGGCCTTGATCAATCAAGCTTTTATTTCAAAAAAATATGAAGACCTACTTACCGCGAGGGAGCTTCAGATTGCAAACGGGATCATGGAAGGGTTGAGCTATAAAATGATTGCCGAACAATATAAAATATCATTGGATACCGTGCGCATTTATATCAAACGGGTATATCGAAAACTGAATATCAATAGTAAAGGGGAGCTGATTGCACAACTATCGTTGTAATAGCTGATTTCGTTACATGAAGATGTGACCCTATATATTTCTTTCTATCCAAATTTAGACTGATTTTTGTGAATCTATGAATTTCTTAGTATGCCGATAAAAAGTCTGTTGACTTTCCTGTTGTTTTTATGCTATTCATTTGTTTTCTTATCCGATGCGAAAAGTCAACAGGTCTTTGACGTTGCCTATCGTTTTGAACAGGATACCTTACTAATCAAAGGAGGACAGACTTTTTCCAACAAAATAAGCATCATCAATCGGACGGATAAACAAATTGAACTCATTCCTTCAGCTTATCAATCATTGGCTTTAGCAGGTTTAATCAGGCTGCCACAGGCTATAGTCTTGCAGGCAAATGAGACAAGAAGCTTTCCTTTGAAATATATGGCTGACCGTCAGACCATCATTAGTAATAACCAACCTTTTACGGTCGGTTTCTCCGCTCTTGATAAAAACATCAGCATACCAGCTCCTATATCTTTTTATACCAGATTAAACAGTGAAAGGACTCTGCTTTTACAGAGCGAGCAACCCGAATATTACCTGGATCAGACGACCAATCAAGTACAGGTGATGGTACAGGCGACAAATATTGGGCTTGTTCCAATCACTTTTCAGCTTTTGTTTTCCGGATATCCTGCAGGCTTTGAGATCAGTGGTGAAAGCATGTCAGTGACGCTCCAACCTGGGGTGCAGACCCTTTTGCCTTTTACTGCGCGTATGCGTTCCAAAAATACGGCTGTCGATTTTAATGTCATGCTGCAAGCCGTGGATAATCTAGGGAAGACGTTCAGCACAAACAATATCCGATTTATGAGCATCGGTCATATCAAACGTTTTGATTCAGGTGGTTTTTCACCGTATGAGCCATATGGCAATGCCGTCGCATTTCGATACATGAATATGGGGAAGGGGACTGATATCTATCAATTACAAAGTAATGGTCAATTTGATTTCACGGAGACTCGGAAAATGAATTATAGGCTTAATGTTGACTATTATAAAAAACAAGATGCCATCAATAGTTACGATACTTTTATCGAGTATCAGGATAAAGATTGGGGAATAAAAGTAGGTAATATCTACGAAAATTTGGATCGGAATATCAGCGGACGTGGGATAAAAGCGAGTTATAAATTGGATGCTGACCGTACTATAAGTGTGTATGGTGTAGATAATAACTATCTATTGATCAGTCAGATGAATCATCATATTCCTGGAGCAAAGATCATAGGGGCTAATTACTTGTTTCGAGCTAAATCGGGACAGGAAAGTAACCTTTCTTATTTGTATGGTAAAGATAACTATCGGGGCGTGAATAGTAATCAGATCAGTGGAAAGACCTATTGGAGCATTAGCCCCGATGAGCAGGTTGTATTTGAGGGAGGCTATAGCCTGGAGCATGTGGGTAACGGGAAAAGCAAACATGCGCTGGCAGTTGGTGTAAATTATAACTATCAATTCGGACCCTATCAGCTCAGCAGTATGAATTACTACAGTTCTCCCTTTTATACAGGCTTACGTAGGGGGCTTATTCAAAGTGACTCTCGGATCAGTAGAGCATTCGGGGACAGTAAGAGTATGGCGGCAAGAATGAGCTTTATGGGCAACGATGCCCGTTATCAACAGCAAGACAAAGGGTATTATTTTACTAACCCAAACAATATCCAGATCTATGAACTTGGGTATCATACCGCATTTGGAAAGTTTCAGATTGATTTCAAGCCTTATTTCATGGGACAGCAGTTGCAATACCAAGGGTTTGATCTTTTGGGTGATATGGCCCTAAACTTGGAGTCCAAAGCGATTCGGACGATTGGCGATATCAGTTTCTTCAGTTCCATACATCGTTTTTCTATCCGTACAGATTATGGTTATACCTATCACAATACATCGAATAGACCTCTTGCTCCATTTCACTCGCTTAGGCTCACGGGAAACTACTCCAATCCATTCCTAGGGTTCAGTACCTATGTACAGGTAAATCCCTATTACCTGAGCGACCTTATGATGCGTAACGCGACGGACAGATACAGGGTGTATTCTTTTGGACCCAATACGCAATTTAAAGCTTTTCAAGACAGGCTTCAGGTACAGTTGATGGGCATGTACAGTTATTATGAAGCTTCGCATAGTAACAACATATCGGTAAACAGCAATGTTAAATGGCGCCTGATGGGAAATTGGAATTTGTCGGCAGATCTTTATTATACGTTGAACCAAAGTCGATCGCTCATTGATTTTCCATTGGAAGGTTCTCTGTCGCAATCGTATTCATTTGATAGTCGGCAGATAAGAGTAGGTGTGGAAAGGAAGTTTTCAAAATTGGGTAATGGGATAGGACATAAATTGAATTTACAGTTTTTCGATGATGTGAATAATAATGGAATGCTTGACGTAGGTGAAATAAGCTTAGATGGAATTGTGGTCAAAATCGATAATCATGTTGCATTGACGGATTCGAAAGGACGTGTCAAGTTTTTGGACATGACACCGGGCTCATATACTGTTCATCTTGAAAATAACCAAGGATGGTTGGCACAAGGTCCTATTCAAATCGTATTGACAAAAAATCAAACGCAAGCAATTCCACTGGTTAAGACGAAGATCTTAAAAGGACAAATAAAATCGGTTGTGAATAAATATGCGAATACAAATCCTGAACTGTCGGGTATTCGTATCAATGCTGTTGATGCCCTTGGCAATGAGTATAAGACGTTAAGTGATTTTGAAGGGAATTATACTTTTTTCTTACCATTGGGTAGCTACACTGTATTTATTTCTACTGCAGGAATGTCGTTTTCTATTGATAACCCAAGTCGTAAAATCGAAGTGAATAAGGATCAGAACATCTATCTACAAGATTTTGAATATCGGGATGAACGTAGGAAAATTGGTATCAAGCGGTTTTAAGGTGCAACGAAGCTGAAAATGATAGATGTGGAATAGGTTCTCGGTGGTTTATTGAGCAAATGATCGGTTTCTGTCGCTGGAATGCTATACTTGATATTCAATAAACGGTCAATGACGGGGTCTGCGGCTTGGATAAGTTGCTGTGGCGTTGTGGAAAGACTAATGGTATTCATGCCGGTTTGACCATTCATGGGGCCGATTTTCATGACCGATAGCGGAATCGTATTGGGACCTGATGCAAAATTTTCTGTCGTAGCGCGGACATACAGGTTGTATGGTGTGGTTTTACTGATTTTGAGATGCGCAGGCATATCTTGGCTTACGCCATTAACATAATGGCTGGTTGTTGTGAAACTTAAATTAACAGCCTGTTGATTGGCAATTAACTCGCCAAGATCACTGACCACTACTTCTAGCGTTCCATTCCTTTGTGTCTGTAGTGTACCAGATGGATAGGATGACGATAATTTGCTATAGGTATAGGTGAGTGGAACGGTATAGTTACCTGCTTGTACGAAACCCGTTTTCAACTGCTCGCCAGTAATCGAAAAGCTGTGGTTAAGGGTTTGTGAATTGATTGTGGGAACCGGAATCCCGAGCGTAGTAGTCAACGCTTTGGGTGCCGCAGATAAGGTAATAGCTGTTGCATTGGTAATTCCGGTGAGTGTCGCATTGGCCATCGCTACTGGCGTATTCGGTAGGTAGTTATAAGGAAGGCTGGTACTGAACGCGAAATTGGTGCCTATTGTCTGTATGTTGGGAATATAAGGTACCGTGCTGGCTAGGTATACGGATTTATTGGTACTGATACCATTTACCGAGCGGAAATAACTTAAGTTGTCCACTATGAATTGTGTAGGACCAATAGTAGGCTGTGGACTGATAAATGCGGGTATCGTGATCGTAGCGCTTTGAGTTGGTGGACTTATGACATTACCGCCTAAGAGTCCAGGAGCTAAAAATGCCAGTTCAGAAGTGTAGACACCGGCGATCCAGGTGTTGGAAGCTGTTTCCACACGTGCATTTCCTGTCACTGCTCCAGGTAGGAGATTTGCCAGTGACTTTGCTACATCTTGATAGGCAGTGGTTAATGCAACTTCTGTACTTGTGCTGATGAGGGATATGTTTCCAATACTAGCAATTTTGATGTGCAGCTGATTGAGCGGAATAGTGGTGCTACCACCTGATGTGTTGTTGAAAGTGGCGGTGTTGGCTTTGACGCGAATTGCAGGTAATAGGTTTATGAGTGCTGTGTAGTTGCCTGCAGGAAAAGTCTGCTGATAATCTGTTCTATTCTGAATATTGGATTCAGGTAAGGTAATAGCGAGCTGTGCCTGTACGGAAATACTGTACAAACTTACCCCTATGAAGAGTCCTAATTTAATATGTAATTTCTTTTTCAGCAATTTTTAAATCATATTGGCTACCTGCATCTAGAATGGCTACTGCGAGGTAGCGACCGGATAATGTAGCGGGTAAATCCAATTGAACCCATTGTTCAGCGTAGGGTAATAGAGCAATAGCGATAGATTTAACAGGTATTTCTTCTCCTGTTTCTATATTTGTCAATTCAAATCGTACGTATGCATCCTTGTTGATCTGTCCTGTATTTTTAATCTTGACGCGCATCCTGCGTATGCGCTGATCTTCTTGTTCAGATTTGAAACCTTCATCTTCAAATGCGAGGAACTCCAGGGTCTCCGGCATCGAGGCCAGTAGGAGTATGGTAGACCTGTATCCCGACTTCAAGTAAAACATTGACATGGAAACCTTTTGCGAGTTCTTTCTGCTGTTCTTTGACTTGTGTGAAAAACAGCATACTATTTGTCTGTTCAAGGGGTGCAGGATCAACAGGTATGGTCATGGATAAATTGATTTTTTTTTCTTCTCCTGGCGCTAAGCGTACTGTATTTTCAGATAGGGAAAGCCATGTCGAATTGGACTGTTTGCGCTGCCCTGCAGGAACATATTTTTTAACCCCTAGCGAATCACGGTCCCAGTCTTTTAGATTGGCGATAAACTGGAAGTCGGCCGTAGAGGCATTACTAAAAGTAATGATCTGGCTTACCGTTTGACCTGGCTCTCCTTTGAAAAATATCCGGGATGGGGAAATAGAAATACCCTGAGCATGTGCCAGGGTATTACATAGGTATACGATAAATAATGCTAAATAATATTTCAAATGAAAATTAATTTTAGTTAAATCTTTACAATTGCGTTGCAGTATAAACTACTGTAGTGGTATATTCCCCTGCTGTCAATCCTAAAAGTTTGGTTGCATCTGGAATTTTATAATCGATGTCATAGGTTGCACCTTTAGATGCAATAGCATTGTCCACCAAAGATGCTGCGGTTGTACTAAGCACAGCGGTATTGAGGGTTCCAGTACCATATATTGATGGTGCTGTTGTTGAAGCAACGCTTATTTGCACCACATCCAAGTCTAAGCTTGGGGTAAATGCACTTACGGCATTTACGGTGATGTTATATTTTTGGTTACTCACAACTGTAAAATGTGCTGGTTTCGTTATGGTTTGAGAACCTGCATAATCTGCTGCATTTGCATATACAAATTCTACTTCGGGGGTACCTCCTAATGTAATGGAAATGGCATCTTGAAGCTCAATGCTTAAGTTGACTGGTGTCGTACTTGCAGTCTGCGCTTTTGCTTGTTGGCCAATGCATATAGCCACTAGGACTAAAATAGCCAATGTTAATTTATTTTTCATAAGATTTTTCTAATAGTTGTCAATATATAACTTCCGTAAAAGTAGCGATAGCGATAGGCATTTCCAATTATTTAGGGTCACATGATGATGTTATGATTTATCGACTTCTTCTTGTAGGATGTTCAATTTTCCAGAGGCATTGTTTGCGGTAAATTGGATATAGATATTGCCTTTATCTTCAGTTCGGATCATGTAAAACTTGATGCGTTCATCTGCATAGCCCATATCGCCTTCACCCCCTTTATTTGGGTCTTCGTTGTGATAACGATCATACTCATCTGCTGTAATATGGCCGTCGAATATTTTTACGGCACCCCTAGATTTTAAGTAATCTTCAAGGCTCTTTTCAAAATATCTTTGGGAAAAGGATTCTTTTTCAACACCTGTGACAAAAGTCTTGTATAGCTTGCCTTCAAATGGGGTCATAACACCATTAATGGGGAAATAACAGACGTCAAAATCCTTTTGCAGCGGTTTATTGAGCTCTTTCAGATTTTTTGGTAATGTAAAGAAGGGAAATGCCCCAAGATCAGCGTTTGAATAGGGGATGTCGGCTATATTTAGATTTGTAATCGTCGCACTGTCACCCTCAATGGTTTCTTCTCCATTAGTTTGCTCAGATTGTTTTTGCTCGTTTACATCTTGCTTCACTTTCTGGTTACAGGAAAGAACCAAAAAGGACCCTGCGATTAAAAGTACTGTCTTCTTCATGCTCAATTTATTTGCTATCGTATTATTAAAGTTCTAAATAAACGATGTAATAAACAAGTGATTGCGTAGAAAAATGAATTTTAAGATTTAAGAGGGGAGATGCCACACGGAATTTTATAAAAGAATATCCTGAACATTCATGCTGTAGAAATCAGGGTATCTTCAGATAACCTTGATTTGGTATAAAAAGGAAGCCCTTTGGTATAAAATCTTGATTCCTTCTGTAAGGATCAATTAGATTTGTTAGACAGTGTATGCTTCTTATGAGCAATATCCTGTGAGATAGGATTAAATTTTAAATTTAGGAATAATGGTCAAAGAGGTATTAATTTTTAAAAGTTCTATAAAAACGATTGAAAACAAGATTTTTTTAATGCAGTTATTGCAGCTTAATATGCCTGAAGTGCTTGCTGCGACGGTAGACCTCGATGATGAAGATTCGATATTTCGTGTGGAAACAGCAGGTTGCTCCATAGATCGATTGACCAATCTGTTGCACAATCATGATATCAACGTCGATTTATTGGGACGTTTTAAAGATTCCTGATTTTGCTGTTGATTCCCTATAAAAGACCGCCCGTATATTTCTGAAAAAACGCACTGCGATAGACTTCTCCGATGGGTATTTCGGATTCGTCGATGTAGATGGTATGGTTGTCAAATGAGTCGATAAACGACATGTTGATCAGATAAGATTTGCTGACGCGAACAAATAGATCGGAAAGTAGTTTTTGGTGTATCGTTTTGAGGTTCATGGCTGTAATCATCTTGCTGTTGCGGGTGTAAATGACCACGTAATCTTTTAATGCCTCAATAAATTTGATGTCTTCAAATGCTATTTTATAATACTTACGCTCTGATTTAATCAAAAGGGAATCTTCATTGCTCGCCTCGAACGTATTTTGATTGTCTTTGAGGCTCAACAATCTTTTATAGGTAATAGCCTTGTCGATTGCTTTTGCCAATCGTTCCTTTTTGATGGGCTTGAGGAGATAGTCGATAGCATCCAATTCATAGCTCTTCAATGCATATTGGGTATAAGCTGTCGTTAGGATGACCAATTTGTCTTCCGACAGCGATAGTGCAAAATCCAGCCCATTTAGGGTTGGCATCTCGATGTCAAGAAAGAGGAGGTCTACTTGATTTGCTTTCAGGAATTCTTGTGCCGAAAGGGCATTGGAAAATTCACCAACAATCTCAATAGAAGATATTTCTTGGACCAAATTGCTCATTTCTTCACGAGCAAGAGGTTCATCATCAACTATAATACACTTCATAAAGGGATATTTAATTTGACAAGATATTCAGTATCGGTATTGACGAGATCTAAGTAGTAATTATTTGGATACAGCAATTCTAACCTGCGTGTAGCATTGGTGAGCCCCAGACCTCCATATTTGCTTTTAGTATCCGCTAGATTTGGATCTTTCGAGTTTTTGCATTCAAAGCATAGTTGCTGTTCAGTAGTCGTAAAAGAGATGTGGATATAGGCTTTATTTTCTGTTGCACAAAGGCTATGTTTAATTGCGTTTTCAATAAAAGCAGTAAAGAGATGAGGGGGTAAGAATATGTTTTTTTTAGCCAATTCGGGTTCGCAATATAAGCGGGTAACCAGGTGATCTCTTCGTATCTCTTCCAACTTGAGAAAATTGGATATAAAGTTTATTTCAGACTGCAGTAGCGTCTTGTCATTATCGTTTTCGTATAGTTGATAGCGTAGAAAATCCGACAGTTTTAAAATGACTTCGGTGGCCATCTCCGGATTCTTACGGATCAATGCTTTGACATTGTTCAACATATTGAACAGAAAGTGCGGTTGTATCTGATTTTTTAACGAGGCTAATTCCGTAGTAAAAGCAAGGTTCTTCAATTCGGATATTCTTTTATTATCCAATATCCAGCGGTTGAAGAGTTTAAGTGTGGTGGTTGTCAATATAATCGGTATACAAATTAATATGCCGTTGACAAAGCTCATGGTTTGTGGCGTGACTTTTTTATAACTGGGGGCATGTAAGAGATGGATACAGTTGGCAATCTGAGAAGCCACCATTAAACTGGTCGTTACGAGTAAAACCAACAATAAAATATACATCTCATATTTTCCTCTGAAAAAATAGCGGGGTATCAGGACATACATATTGACGTAAAACATACATACAAAAACTGCCCAGATGGCGAAGGAAAAATAGGTTTTGTATGGAGTTGGAAATTCCACGTGCATATTGGAATTGATGAACAGTAAAAATAGACCTATAAGAAATATTCCATGACGTAAACACCTGAATTTTTTTTCGGTCAGATAACGTATGATAATACCATTGTTATCATCTTCTATTGTTCTTCCATCGTACTCCATAATGGAGACAAAAGTACTTGTTTTTAAGATCAGTCTGATTTCTTTTATACCAATCCAGCTCTTTATTATACCAAAATTGATGGAGCGCAGTTGAAACGATGGTAATGCTGATTGTATCAAAAGTACTTTCGTATAATATAACGACCCTTTTGTATAAATTGCCATTTTCATATGTAGTTATTGGATATCCTTGTATGGTTATCCCAGCTCGGGATTCTATAATTTTTTTATATGTTAAAAAAGATCTTGCTGTTATGTGGAATTGGATTTTGCACAGTTGCTGCACAGGCACAAAAATTAGA
Source organism: Sphingobacterium sp. SG20118 (assembly GCF_044740685.1). Taxonomy (NCBI): domain Bacteria; kingdom Pseudomonadati; phylum Bacteroidota; class Sphingobacteriia; order Sphingobacteriales; family Sphingobacteriaceae; genus Sphingobacterium; species Sphingobacterium sp. SG20118. The sequence continues at coordinate 4,410,567 of NZ_CP172826.1, read as the reverse complement.
TAGCATCCCTCAAAAGGTACGTGCTATAGTGGCTGATAAATTTCCAATTACCCGTGTTTTGAACCTGGAATATGAGTCTGTTGGGGGATATAAATATGCTTCCAAATATTTGGGTAATCCTTTACCTAAAGGAAAGATCGAAAATATGCAACAGGCGAATGGCAGCATGAACGTCAACGTGAAGAAAGGAAAAAACTGGACACTAGGGGCGCTTGTCGGCTACCGATTCCTTTCTACCGAGACCCTCAGACCAGACCTTGTTACCCATCAGATGAAACGGGGAACCCAAAACTACCATTATCACTATGAGACTGTAAATTACACCTATTATTCGAAGTTATTTGGAAAAATGGCTATCTATACGGCGAGTATCATGACTGATGGAAGTGAGAAAGGCTTTGAAAGAGTACGCGGTATGTTGATGGGTAATTTGGTGCTAAAAGCGACAAGAGAAGTGCAAATGACAGTGGGGCTTGTTGGCTTGCTTGATCCCAGTGTGCAAATACCGGTGATACCGACGTTTACCTACAAGCAACAATATGCTGAAGGGTGGGCACTGGATGTATTATTACCAAAAGGAGCTTTTGTACGAAAGGCTTTATTCGGGAATGCACGTGCATCTTTTGGATCCGAGCTTAATAATACTTTTTTCTATCTCTATGATTTTGGAGGATCATCACGGGTTCATACGTTCAATCAAATCGATATCAACTCCGGATTCACATACGAACATAATTTGGGACGCTCTTTTATAGCCATGGTCAAAACAGGGATGCGTACAACCGTACAATCACGGGTGTCGGAGAAAAATGAATCACAAAAAGATTATATTTATGAAACATCACCAGACCCGACCTTCTATTTTAATGTCGGTCTATCCTTTAATCCATTTGCAAAAAAGAGGATGCAAAAGTAGTCGATTATCCGTATTTAATATCTTTTAATAAAGAGGACTATCCATTGGAAGATTTGTTTTTGAAATAAGCTTAGAAATTGAATTTCTAAGCTTATTTCTTATTTCAGCATTTTTTTATCGCTCTCCTTGTAAATCTTTGACAATAACCATGAGACGGTAAAGCTTTATAGGTCATGCCCATAAAATGGGACGCTTATCGATAAATATTTCGCTCGTAATACAGGAAGTTATTGTCTGAAGGATTTAGTGCTTTTTATGTTCCATATTGATTTTACGTAGGTGTCAAAAAATCAGTCTGTTGGATAGGTTTGCTTTAAAATCGTCCTGACTGCATTTTTGATTCGGTCCATTCCTGCTTCTGTTGAAATATCGATTTCACAAAAAGTGCTGTCCGTGGTCTTGCTATGTAAAACCAGGTAATAGATGCCGGCGACCAGTAAGCTCGATACTGCGCGGAGGTCAATGTCCTTGCCTGCCAGTTCTTTATCGGATTGCGCGAAAAATAGAGAACTCATCTTCTCCCTTTCTTGGGTTACGTGTGACATGATCTCTGATGGTTCACTAATCTGCCACAAGACCACCTTCTGCATTTCTTCATTGAGCCCAAATTGATCGATCTGGTTAATCAATAATTCTTCTATAAAATGACGTGTACTGGTATCTTTAGCATTTGCTAAGGACTGCTCTGCTTGCTCGGTAGCTGCCACCCAATAATCTTTACTCTTAATATAGATTTCGATCAGGTTATTGATATTTCCGAAATAAGTAGAAATCAGTTTTCTGTCCACACCAGCAGTACTCGAGATATTGGCAATCGTCAAGCCGGTATATCCTTTTTTTTCCAATACGACTCCAACAGATTGGATGAGTTTGTTCATCGTTCTATTTTTATCGTTTTTTTCCCCTTGATATGTTTTTCTAGCCATCGCGTTATGTCGCTTTTTTTATTGACTCGCAAATTACGGAATAAATTTGTGAATAAGCTAATTACCTGTCATAGTGGTTGATGGGAGTGGGTGGTAGGTTGCTAATAGTTCGGAAATATATTGCTGTTATAAATGTTAATATTTTCTCTTATTAGAGATATTTATATTAATGATACCCAATAGGTTGTTATTGGTAATCATTATTTGAATGGAATACATTTAAATATTTAGATGGTTAGTAGAAAAAAAAGGAATATGTTTCCAGAGCTGTGCCAAAACCGATAAATGTCGGATTGAAAATACACGAAATAGTTAGTTTTGGATAATTCCCCGAAATTTATTAATTTCAATGCTTCTAAACCGATTAACCATGAAATATATCCTTTATCCTTTAACTGCTTTAGCACTCTGTTTCTCACAGACAGCACATGCGCAGAAAAATCCTATATTCCCTGGTTGGTACGCTGACCCCGAGGGCATTATTTATAATAATAAGTACTGGGTATTTCCTACTTATTCTGCGGCATACGAAGACCAGATTTTCTTTGATGCATTTTCGTCCAAAGATTTGGTAAAATGGGAGAAGCATCCACGTATTGTTGATACGGCAGCAGTGAAATGGGCTAAAAAAGCGATGTGGGCACCTAGTGTGATCCAAAAAGATGATAAATACTACCTTTTCTTTGCGGCAAACGATGTGCATGAAGGTGAGATAGGAGGTATTGGTGTATCGGTAGCTGACAAACCAGAAGGGCCATATAGAGATCTGTTGGGGAAGCCCTTAGTCAATGAAATCGTGAATGGTGCACAGCCTATCGACCAATTTGTATTTAAAGATAAAGATGGTCAATATTATATGTTTTACGGTGGGTGGAAACATTGTAATGTGGTCAAGTTGAGTGCGGATTTTAAAAAATTGTTACCCTTTGAAGATGGTACAATCTATAAAGAGGTGACACCCGAAGATTATGTCGAAGGGCCTTTTATGTTTATCCGCGATAACAAGTATTATTTTATGTGGTCCGAAGGCGGCTGGGGAGGTCCAGATTATAAAGTCGCTTATGCAATTTCTGATTCGCCGTTAGGTCCATTTAAGCGTATAGGAACTATTCTGGAGCAGGATCCAACAATAGCCATCGGTGCCGGTCACCATTCCGTGATTAAAGTACCCAATGCAGATAAATATTATATTGTCTATCATAGAAGACCGTTGGGCAAGACCGGTGCTAACGAAAGAGAAACCTGTATAGACGAGATGACATTTGACGAACAGGGATTTATAAAACCGGTAAAAATGACCTTCGAAGGAGTGAAGTATCCATTGGTACCTTAATAGATGAATAAGTAATATGGTATATCAAGTTGTCTAGGATATAGAAAAGATCACTATTTTTATTTCGGCAGAACTGATGAAATCACCAGGAGCTTAAAATCAACGATCATGAATTTGAAACAGCGCATAAGTAAAATCAATAGCGTACCCATGATCGTTTCATCAACTTAGATAATGCATAAACTAACTGAGCATAACGAGATTATTAATACCGTTTAATCAATACACTTCTTGATAATTATATTCTGATGAGAAAACCTGAAATGCCCCAAAAATTAAAATGGATAAATGCGCTCGTATTGGTTATTATGGCCATAGTTACCATAGATGCTATTAAGCCTTTTGATGCCTGGAAAATAAGTCCTGATTCGCCGGGTTATGGTTGGAATAAATTTAGCTATTTTACCGTGCAGAGCAACCTGATTGCAGCTACCTGTTACTTGATCGCTGCATTTGCAATCTTTAGAAAAAAGAAGTTAGGCGAATGGTTCAGGTATCTTCGTGGTGGAGCGGTGCTCTATATGATGGTAACGGGAATAGTTTTTGCCTTGCTACTTAAAAATACCGCGGTAAATCCTGATCCTAGTCATTTTAATTGGAGCAACTTTGTTTTACATGAATTTGGACCTTTTTTTATTACGGTATGGTGGTTATTATGGCCATCTAGATCACCGATCACTGCTCGTGAATCTTTTTATTGGCTCTTGTTTCCTTTCCTTTGGGTCATCTATACCTTTATTCGAGCGGCGATGACAGGTTGGTATCCTTACCCATTTCTAGATCCTGATACTGCTGGCGGTATGGTCGGAGTAAGTACCTATGTTGTCGGCCTAACCTTATTTTTTGTTATTCTTTGTCAACTGTTGGCTTGGATAAGTCGTGTTCGTGCCAACAACTATACGCTCTATTAAAAGTTTGGTTAGCAGGTGCAGTTAGTTAGTTAGTTAGTTAGTTAGTTAGTTAGTTAGTTAGTTAGTTAGTTAGTTAGTTAGTTAGTTAGTTAGTTAGTTAGTTAGTTCTTTAAAAAAGTAAGGGCCGTATCTTTCGAAACGGCCCTTTATTTACTTATGGGTAGATTGCTTAGCAGTAATATTAGCTAAGATCATATTTTAACCTTAATAAACAGGGTTTGGATTATAATCAGGTTGTGCGCTGATTGTAGCCCAATTTGAATTACGAACACAACGTACAGGCATTAAAGCAGAACTAACTACATTTAATCCTAATAAATCGATAGTTAGAAGACTCGCACCGATACTACCTTTTGGAACACGTGGGCCTAAACCTAAAATTCCACTTTTACCTGCAAATCCAAAGTAATTAAATGCACCAACACCAGCTAAACCAAGAACATCAATAGCTTTGTCTTGTGTCCAGAATGCAACTTGGTGTCCTTTGGAACTTCCTAAATCTAATTTAACTAATCCTTCTACCAAACTTATGTTTGGTTGTAAACCGTCAAAATTGAAACGTAATTTGTTACTCGCTTCATCATATGCTGAATTGTTACCTTTTGAAGGTGTAAATTCAAGATATTGTTGATCGGCATCAAGTTTCGCTCCAGGAGTTGCACTTGTACCAAGTAAGATTTCTCCAACACTACCTAATAGGTTGCCAAGGAGCCCACTTTGATTTTGAATCTTAGCTAAATCATTTTCCGTTGGAGTTTTCCAAAGTTGAGCAGGATATACCAGTGCACAAGGGTCTTTTTGTAACGATTCATTTCCAGAAGCTAATTTACGTGGAAGATGTCCTCTAAATGTGAAATAACCGTTTGGATCTGCTGTTGGAGTATATACGTTACTTGACTTGAAGCGATAAGGGGTAACATCACCGCCAAAATAAGTTAAGTTTGATCTCGACCATTGAACTCCTTCATATGTTAATGCCGACTCAGCAAGACCAACTAATAAGCGGTGATTTTTACCTGCTTCAGGTGCTACTTTTAACGTTTGATTTAATGTTGTCGAACCAAATGAACGTGCTGTACCATTATCAAGTTTAATTTCTAAATCTTTTACTGTAACTGCAATTGCTTGTTCAGTTTGTGCTGCTGTATAGAAATAAGCAACTTTTTGGAAGGAAGTCCCATTGATAGGGCTAACATCTCCGAAACTAGTTTCCGTCAAAGCAAGGTCTGAACCTGTTGCTGATGGTACTAATGTACCTGTAGCTAGATCTAATTTCCCTGATTTGATTAATTTATCGCCCGATACAGTGATTGTTGGATTTTTTGTCATTGGTCCGAACATTCCTAATGTATTAATCTCAACTGCAATACGTGAGAATACACGGTCAAAAGTAATGTTAACAGGAACTTCTTCCCCACCAATGATGATGTCTTCAGTAGATGCTTTGTAAAGAACATCCGTGTTTTCTGGTAGGTCGATGTTATTTGTAGTACCATCTGGTAAAGTAGCCGTATTGTTGTAAGATAATGCTACCCATTTGTAAGCACCATTCGTCAATTCAACAGCAGTTTCTTGACCAGCAATAAATTGGATTACTTTTTCGAATGTATAAGTACCGCCATTATTTTTGTACAGGTATAGGTTGTAAGTTGTACCAGCTGCAATTCCTGCTGCTGCACGTGCGCCAGTAGCTGCTCTAAGGCCTTTTGCCAATGGACTTGCGTCTGTCGTGATGTTGTTATCTGTTGCTACTAAGGCATCAAATCCGTTTGCTTCAACGATAGTAGCGGTGTTATTTGTCGATGCTGTACGTAAACCTGCTTTAGGTCCTTTTGCTACGCTTTCGCCGTCACTGATACCAGCGATGCGTACAATGATTTGACTTTTGCCAGTTGGAATTTCTTGTCCTGCTTGGTTGCTGTCTTTGTTACAGCTTGTAACTGCTAAAGTACCCAGGGCTAAGAATGCTGCAAGCGCTAATTTACTTGTTAGGTTTTTGTTGGTGTTTTTCATGATTTTGTTAAATGATAAAGTATAATTGGATTAGAAGCCGTCTACATTCCAAGCGTTGCTGCCTTGACCTTCTTCATAGTCATTAATGCTTGGGGCACCTGGTTGTGCAACTCCTTGTGATCCTGCAGCAATTCCTTGCTCCAATTCTACTTCGAACTCCTCGATTTGAGGGGCTACATACATTTGTTTTTTTGTGTTTTTCATAGTGTTAAATAAAATTTTCCTGTATATGTGATAAAAAAAATTTTTTGGCAATATGGTACAGAATCCAGAAATTACGCTATCTGGATTTTTGATATTCAACCTAATTCATATTTGAATTCGAATATATAGCTTAATATAAGTTCGTTAGAACATGAATAAGTGTTAACTAGACCTATACTATGTTTTAACCAGTAATTTGATTATTCGATAACATGGCCAAGCATATCAATATGTCTTGTTATCGGGTTTAGTAAGCGTATGCATAGATTTGCCATGTGCTATTAGCTTTTTATTATGACACAACATCTTGTATTTCAATAGGTAATATATGTATCTACTTTATTTGTTAGTAAATCACATGTTTTGATTATGTAATTTTATAACTTATAATTTAGACGGACGAAAGTACTAAATTAATTGTTGTTTTACAATACATTGTTTGATTTGTCATTTTTTTTTGACAATAAGGTAAGTTTTTATTTATACATGTTATAACATTGATAGTGCTAGGTTTGTTGATAAAGACTGATGCGTGCCTGTAATTTTGTGGCTAAACTTGGTAAGATGTGTTTTTGATATTTTATTTGGAACGAATAGGAGAATTCCGTTCTTTTTTTGTTATCCTAAAAAGACAAGAAGATTCTTTAAAGAATCTTCTTGTCTTTTAATTGCGAATCGGATTTTACAAAAATTACTATTGTAATAAGCTTTATAAAACAGGATATGGGTTGTAATTTGGTGAGGTACTTGCGGTGCTCCATGATGCATCGCGCACGCAGCGGACATTCATAAAACCTGAACCTATAAGCCCGAGTCCCAATAAATCGATGTTTAGAAGGCCTGCGCTTTTGGTGGCAATGGCTCTTTGAGGTTGAAATAACGACATTGCTTTTGTTGAACCTAGGTATCCCCATCCACCAACTCCTGTGCTTAGCTGATCTAGCAGCCCTCCATCTAACACGCGGTCACTCGTCCAGATACCTACCGTTTTCCCACCTTCGATTACCGACAGGTTGATGAGCCCATTTGCTAAAATGACATTATTATGTACACCGTTGTAATAAAATCTTACCCTATTTGAACGTGAAGTTGTGCCTCCGTAGGCGGGATTGAACCCAGCTGTAACGGGATATTCGATGTATATAGTGCCATAGTTTGAACCCGGAGTTGCGGGCATAGTGCCCAAAAGGTCGAGCACGCTTCCGAGGGCACCATCAATTAGCCCTTGGTTGGATGTCAACGGACTTATTTCAGCTTGAGATGGTGTTTTCCAAAGGCCAGCAGGGTATACCAAAGCGCAAGGGTCTTTTTGATTGGCTGGATTTGCGGATGCTAATCTACCTGGAAGGTGTCCTTTAAAAGAAAAGAAGCTCTCTTGCTGATTGGGCAGATAAGGGTTGTTGGCATAGAAGCGGTAGGGTGTTCTTGCTCCAAGTACGTCCGTGGTTCTATAAAAGAGGTTGGATCTTGCCCATTTAGTTGTGCCCAGTGTCAAGGCGGATTCTGCAATACCGACCATGAAGCGGTGATTCTTACCGCGCTCAGGTGTAATCGATTTGCTCTGCGTGAGTGTACTGAGGAAAAAATAACGTTTTGTACCGTCATCTAGCTTAATTATTAAGTCGGATAGCTTTAATGTTAGGTCTTTTGCGGGTTGACCTGCGGTGTAAAAATAAGCTACTTTTTGATAAGCATCACTACCCACTGGATCTATATCAGTAAAATCGGTCGAGGTTAATGCGAGGTCGGTTTCCCGTTGTTAAGCTTCCGATAAATTCGCCTGTTGTCAGGTCAATCGTTCCCGTTTTAAGTACTTTATCACCGGTTACACTGATAGTGGGTGTGGATTCCATGGGTCCGAAAATACCTAAGGTGTTTACTTCTACAGCGATGCGTGCAAATACACGATTGAATGTAATGTCGATAGCTGCAACTTTTGGGACGCCAATTGTTAGGTTAGATGATGCATAAAGTACATCGGTGTTTTCAGGTAAGGTTATCGAATTTGTATTTCCATCTGGTAAAGTTGCGGTATTATTGTACGATAAAGCCACCCATTTGTAATTCCCGTTTTCCAGTTCTACTGTTGTTTCAGTACCTGCGGTTAATGGAGCTACCTTTGCTAGTGTATAGGTACCCGCCTGCTCTAGGTAAAAATATAGATTATAGGTATTGTCCGGTTTCATTGCAGTGGATGCTGCACGTGAATCTCCTGTTGCTTTTAACCCGCCTATTGCGCTTGCATTTGTTATGTTTTTATTGTCTAAAGCTACTATGGCATCAAAATCGTTTGTTTGCACCAGCTCTATAGTGTGGGCAGGAGTTGTGGCCATTTTTGACGAACTGCTTTTCGTTCCTGGTGTAGCAACGCTTTCGCCATCACTGATACCAGCGATACGAACGACAATTTTATTCTTACCAGTTGGTATCTCTTGCCCATTTTGGTTTTTGTCCTTGTTGCAGCCAGTAATAGCTAAAGTGCCAAGAGCCAAGAATGCATAAAGGACGAACTTAGTGGTTCTATTTCTTTTTATTTTCTTCATTATGGTTAGTATTGGATGGCTATATAAGTATTTAAATTTTGTTTGCGTATTAATGTATAGATAGGTAATAATACAGCGTAAATCATTGACGATATACTTTAAACTTACTTTTCTTGTATTTATTCAGGTATTTATAGTTATTTGTGAAGATACGTGTTTTTAACCTAATGTAGGTAATTTATTTTCATTTTAAAATAGTTGGATTGGTTGGGGCAAAGTTGGTGATTTATGATTAGGTTGGAATCGCATATTGTGGGAGTTTTAGAGAAGGCAATCCGTCTTTAGGATAGGGAGGTACCGCCTCGAGCAAGGGGGAATTCGGATTGGTGGATGGTTATTTTTCAATGATTAAAAGTGCTTTAAAACAACAAAAGCCGCCCTAATTTCGGACGGCTTTTATTATTGTTTAAAGGTAGATAAATTCTTCGCTTAAAATTTGATTAAGACCTTAATTTATCTAGATATTATTATAAAATTGGCATTGGGTTGTAATTTGCCGCTTGACTTGCTACTGTCCAAGCTGCATCACGTACACAACGAACATTCATAAATCCAGATCCTGCGACATCAAGTCCGACAACTGCAAGATTCAAAACACCAGCTCCTTTAGAAGCAATAGCTCTTTCTGGACGAGGAGGAAGGCCAATAAGTCTTGCTGGTGCTGTTGAACCAAGGTATCCCCATGCTCCAACACCAGTACTTAAAAGAGCTAATAATCCGCCATCAAGAACACGGCTAGAAGACCATACAGCAGCTGTTTGACCTACATCACCTAAACTCACATTAATCAACCCAGAAACTACACTTATATTGTTTTGTAGTCCATTATATTGAAAGCGAAGTTTATTTGTTGCAGATGTTGCTGATCCGTAAGCCGCATTCACACCTACGGTAGGTGTATATTCAATATATGAAGGACCGAAAGCAGCTCCAGGAGTTCCAGGAGCTGTAAAGACTAAGCCTAATACACTACCAAGTAGACCGTCAAGTACACCCTGATTTGAAGTTAAAGTTCCGATTTGCGTATCTGTTGGTGTTTTCCATAGACCTGCAGGGTAAACTAAAGTACATGGGTCTTTCTGGTTTACTTCTGTCGAAGTGGCTAAACGACCAGGAAGGTGTCCTCTGAAAGAGAAAAAGCTTTCTTGTTTATTCGGGCTTAACGGATTGGTATGATAGAAACGGTAAGGTATTGTTGCACCTAATGCATCAGTTGTTCTGTAGTAAAGATTTGAACGTGCCCATTTTGTCGTTCCATATGTTAAAGCAGACTCTGCGATACCTACTAAGAAGCGGTGGTTTTGACCTAATACAGGAGTGATTGATTTGATTTGTGTCAATGCTGTAGAGCCAAAAGTACGGTCATTTCCATCGTCTAGCTTAATGCTTAAATCTGTAACCTTTACAGTTAGATTTTGAGCAGCTGGATCAGCAGTGTAATAATATGCGACCTTTCTGCTGGCATCGCCGTCGATGTCCGTGAAGTCTGCTTCTGTAAGTTCTGGGACTCCGGCAGATGGTGCAAGTGTCAATGTGCCAGTCGTCAAGTCAACAGTTGCTGATCTTGCGCTTTGTCCTGTCACTGTAATCTTTGCAGAATTCATAGGAGCAAACATCCCCAATGTGTTTACTTCTACTGCAATTCGAGCGTATAGACGGTTGAAGCTAATGTTAATTGGCTCTACGCTTTCGCCTACGGTAAAATCAGCAGCTGAAGCAGCGTAAAGGACATCTTTGTTTTCTGGTAATGTAAAGGTGTCATTGATGCCACGGTCTTGAACGAGGTCGCTTGTGGAGTTGTATGATATGGCAATCCATTTGTAGGTAGCTCCTTTTGTTACTGTAACAGGTGCTTCGGTGCCTGAAGAGAAGTCTACAGATTGGTCATAAGTATAGGTGGCTCCATTTTTCTTGTATAAGAATAAACGATACTTGGTTCCTCCCAACATTGGTGTTGAAGCTGCACGTTTTCCATTTGCAGCTTTAAGACCTGCGATTGGTGTTGTTTGAGTAGCGGGTACGTTGTTGTCAACGGCAACGATGGCATCAAAACCATTTGACTGAACCAATTCGATAGAATGAGTGGAAGCAGAAGTTTTTGATGTACTTCCTTTCGCTCCTTTTGTAGAAATATTTTCGCCATCGCTGATGCCCGCAATGCGAACGATGAGTTGGCTATTTCCTGTTGGAATCTCTTGCCCCGTTTGGTTATTGTCTTTGCTACAGCTTGTTACAGCTAACGTGCCCAAAGCCAAAAAAGCGGCAAGAGCAAACTTACTCGCTATATTATTATTGATTGTTTTCATATTGTTAAAATTGTTAGTTAGGGTTAGTGAAATTAAAAGCCGTCTACGTCCCAACCGCTTGCTCCTGCACCATCTTGATCATTAATAGTAGGTGCCCCTGGTTGTGCACCTCCTGATCCTGCAGCAATACCTTGTTCTAATTCGACTACAAGCTCCTCAATAGTCGGGGCTATGTACATTTTTTTTGTGTTCTTGTTCATAATGTTATTGTTTGAATATACTAATGTCTTGTATTATAGTGGTTAAAATTAAAATATGATTAATTAATATTATTATTCATACGTGTTTTAATTGAGGTATAACACTGCCATATGGGAGGTATGGGTCTTTAAAACCTATTTATCCTTGTTCGGTAAATGCTTTGCTCTCTTTTACTGATGGTTATAACTTGTTAAAATATGTTTTCGCTATGTAATATTACGAACTAATAACAATTTTACAAAATAAAAGTTTAAAATATTTTATTCCCTTTTAGTTTCCAATAGGGATAATCAGTTTCTTTATTGTTTGTTTAAACATGGTATTCTATTCCAAAACGGTGTGTAATTTAAATTATGATATTATAAAGGCGTTTTTTTTATTTTATTTCAATGATTGAAGCAAAAGTAGGACTAATGTTTTAATCTATGTATCCTGTCCATTAAATTTAATATAAATTTAATGACAACTAGTTTTATTTTAATTTTCAGTCATTAATTTTATGTAGTACATATTTCGTTTTTTTTAAGTTGTTTATAAAAATCCAAAATTTGGATTGATAAACAACTAAGAAAATATTTGATTGAAAAATGAGAAATTTAGATCCTTTTTTGATAAAACTTTGTTTTTTTTCTTATCGCATTTACAGATAAGAATGTTTTTTAGCCTCCTTGTTCTTAAAAAGAATTCTTAGCAAATCTGATATACTTTTTTAACCTTTTTATTCGTGTTATTCATCTATGCTGTTTTTTAGCTAAAACGATATTTTAATCATGAATCGACCCTTTATTGGCTATCATGCCTGCAATTAAGTAAGTGAGTTTTTTATAGTGATAAGTTAATGGATTTCTATTAGTTTTTTAGTTAAAAGTAGCTGATTCAAAAATATTTGTGAACTGTAAACGAGCGTTTAGGCTTGTAGAAACTCGTCTACAAAATTTTAACTCAAGTTGGAAATAACTTTTCTGAATAATCAATTTTTCCACCTTTGGCGTCAATATTATTGCTTTGCTAACTATTTGTTTTGAAAGGACAAATGGTTCGGTATGCTGGCAGATTAGTAAAGATATATGAATAGTTTTTTAAACATTTTGACACATAAATTTTAATAGTATGAGTTTGCAATTTTATCAGAAAATAAAAAGTAAAGCGATTTTGGTCCTTGTAGGCTTCTTGTGCTTGACATCGTACTCTTGTAAAGAAACACAAGATAGTATCGTGAGTGATAGTACTGTAGTGAAGGTGAATCTTTTGGGTGTAGCGGACAGGGATGCTAATAATGGTCTTAAAGCTAAGGCGGGTGGTGCTGCTCATCAAGAAGAGCAGGTGGTAAACGTTCCTTTTTCAAAGAGTTCATCCTTTCATGTAACATTGACTTCCAATACATCCAATCCGGTGGGTAATGGTTTGCGTGCGTCTAGTGCGAGTCGTGCGGCTGCAACAATAGACCGGACAGCTTTGGATGAAAATGTAAAATTCAAGGTTTTGGTATATGCACAAGATGGTTCTTTAGCTGCAGAAAAGACTTATACGAATGGAGTGGATAACCAAATAGGTATTCCTTTGAAAGCCGGTGAAACGTATTCATTTGTCACTTTTTCAACCAATAGTACTGCTGCTACTCCTGATGTGAAGGGACGTAGCAGTTTGTCGACTGCTACTTTGGAAAAGATTGATAGTGATTTGATGTATTTCTCGCGTAAATTGACGCTCGTTTCTGGTGAGAACAATTTGGATGTGATATTGAAGCATCAATTTAGTCAAATTATTACCCGAGTTAAAATTAATGAAAATACAGCAGGAGCAATCACGAATATAACAGCACCGGTAATCACGCCCTCTCATATAGATGCAAATTTGAAATTGGCAGATGGTAAGATCAGCTACAACGGATTGAATAAAGAGGGAGTCAAGGTCGTGTTCCCTGCTCTGGGTAGTGGTGTGCGCCAAGTGGAAAGTCTGCCTGCCTTATTGATTCATGAAACTGAAACTGCTGGTGTGCTTAAATTTGGAAGTATCACCATTGGCGATCAAACGAAAATGAGTGTGGTCATTCCCGACCTGAGTGTCATCCCTGGGCAACGCTATTATTTGAATTTGGACTTTAGCACGTGTAAACAAGATGTTCGTGGGGGTGGTAATATGAATTGGACATATGAAGAACACATTAAAGATGGTAAGAAAGGAATTATGGTCAATAATGTATTTATGCCTAATGGGAAAAGTCTTACTAAGGATTTTGCTGCCCCAGGAGCTGATTATGGTTTTGTGTTTGATATCCAAGAGTTTGATAACTCGTTCAATATGGTGGTAAATGGTGTTCAGTTGGCAACATCTGAAATCCAATTTCAAAGTGGAAATGGTGGAGGTACTAAACAAAATATCATGTTTATGGACGGAAGTACTCATGGAGGTGCTAATACTGAAATTAAGAATGGTAAGGTAGCAGAGGTTTATAATTTAAAGGGTACTGCTTTAAAACCTTTGATAAAAGTGGTGATTAGTGCAGACGGTGAGGTGAGTATGTGGGGAAGTAAAATCTCTGGAGGGCCGTTATATCCATTGAAGTTGGTGAATAATGTGAAGTTCAATAAAATACAATGGAAGTCGGGTATTGGCGATGCTAATGCTGTTAAGGTAACTCAAATGATAGCTGGTGCGACGAAAATCATTGCAACGGGTAGTGGAAAGAGAAAAACAGCGTGCAATTACTTGTAGTCTTAAAGAATTAATGAATTTATAATAATCAGATATCATGGATAATAAATTGAAAAAAGTATATGTAAGCCCAAAAGTTGTGGCTGCTGTTGTGGAGTTAGAGCAGGGTATTGCAGCTGGTTCTGCTGAAGTGAATAACAATACGGTAAAACAAGAATGGGAAAATGGTCCTGATGATAATCGCACCATTTCTTGGTAGAAGAATTTGGCTTAAAAAGAAACACGCTCAACTGGTTGAGCGTGTTTCTTTTTTTTATATGATTTGTAAATAAATGATTGTGTCTTAGAAGCTAAATATTGTTAAGTAACAGATTATTCTATCGTGTTTCGATCTATAGTTAAGTTAAGCTGTGTTTTGTAGTAATACAACTACAGGAAAATTATAAAAGTTAGATAAGTGTAGTTTATTTACAATAAAGTAGTTACTGCTGCAGCAGAATTTTTTTCTAAGTAAAACTATTTACTTAGAAGTGTTTAGTGTAACATCGAGTTTTGGTTTTTGAACGCTTATTTTGTCAATGTATAATCAGGTCGATGAGTACATCATCATGTTTCTAACATATTTATAAATAATTAAAAAAAAGAATGATTTCTCAATTTTATCAAAAATCCAAAGGTAAAGTCATGATGGCAGTTGTTGCTTTCTTGTGCTTAACTTCGTACTCGTGTAAAGAAACACAGGACAGTATCGTAAGTGGTGATACTGTAGTTAAAGTAAACCTATTGGGTGTTGCTACTCCGGCTTCAAGTAATGGAGCTAAAACAAAAGCAGGTGCAGCTTCTCATCAACAAGGTGTGCAGGTGTCTTCAGTACCTTTCGCTAAAGGAAGTACGTTGACTGCAACATTAACAACAGATGCTCCAGCTAACCTAGTAAATGGCCTACGTGCTGGTACTAGTCGTGCAGCTGCTGCGACATCAACAGATACTTTTAACTTAGCTAATGGCGTGAAATATGCGGTGTTGGTATATGATCAAGATGGCGTATTGAAATCTAACGTATCCTATAATGCTGAGGAGACAAATACTTTAATTGCTTTAAATGCAGGTACATATACTTTTATTGCTTACTCGACGAATGAAACCTCAGTTCCTACTGTAGAAGGTGAGAATAATTTATCTACAGCTTATTTAAAAGATATCAGTGCTGATTTGATGTACTTCAAAGGTACATTGGAAGTGAAACCTGGTGTAACGAATACGTTGAATGTTACTTTGAAACACCAGTACAGCCAGGTTATCACAAAGATATTTGTGGCAGAAGGTACAATTGGTACTATTGGACAAATCGTAGCGCCAACTATAACGCCTTCGCATGCAAGTGCAAGTTTGACATTTGCAGATAATAAAATTGTTTATAACGGTGAAGCTAATCAACATGTTGCTGTAGCATTCCCAGGTTTCACTCCTGGTTCTCTTGTCGCTACAAGTACACCAACATTATTGATTCATGATGAATTATTAAAAGGTGCTAAGCTTACTTTTGGTACTTTGGAAATTGGTGGAGTTGTGAATAATAATTTCTCTTTTGAAAATTTGAATATTGTACCTGGACAACGTTATAACTTGAACCTAGAGTATAAAGTATGTACGGGTGAAGTTGTTACGAGTGGAATGGATTGGAATTTCCTTATTTACGGTAATCCAGGTGATGGTGCAGTTATCAGAAATTTCATCGTTAACGATGTATTCCAAGTTGGTCCTTTTAATGCTGCAAATGGATCGATCATATCTAAAGAGATTACTGCTCCAGGTGCTGATTACGGTTTTGTATTTAATATCTACTCGCTAGACAATTCATTTAATATGAATGTGAATGGGGTGAATATCGCAAATCAAGAGTTACAATTTGAAGTTTTTGAAGCCGGTCTAGGTACAGCTCAGACCATTGGGTTTACAGATGGAACGCGTCATGGTGCTGGTGGTATCCCTCAGGTATGGGCCAATGGAATGGCGGGAAATTACGCTATGCAGACGAATCCATTAATCCAAGTGAACATTGACCAAGCTGGAAATGTGACTGTATTCGGTAGAAAATCTGCAGATGGTGAATTATTACCAATGAAAATGCTTGATAATAAGCCATTCAATAATATTAATTGGAAAGGTGGGGCTGAATCAAACTCTGTGAAAATAACACAGCGTGTGGACAATGCAACAGGTATACAGGGCTATGGAAAAGGTCTGAAAAAAGGTGCTTGTAAGAATTAATTTCAAATAATATTAAAGAATACAATAAGATGAACAACGAATTGAAAAAAAACATATACAAGCCCAAAAGTAGAAATGACTACGATTGAGTTGGAGCAAGGTATTGCTGCTGGGTCTAACCCAACTAATAATACAATACAGGAATCATGGGATAATGGTGAGGATGATAACCGTACTTTTTCTTAAGTAGTAGCTATACGAAACAAAAACCTCCCGACCCTAAAAGGTCGGGAGGCTTTTTTTGCTCAAAAAGAAAATATCAGCTATATGTTTCTTTTTTTAATTTCTTATTAACCATCTTCTTACTTGTTAATGTTCTGATATTTAGTTAAATGTGTATTATTTTGGTGATCTTGCTTTGCGCGTAGTGTTTACTCTACAATTACAAATTGTTATTTCAAAATTCGAATTTTGTGTTGGACTATTACCTACTTTCGTCAAAATTTTAAATAAAAACAGACTGTTTAATGCCATATAATTCTTGTACAGTTCAATGTTTGAATTGCTGAGTTTCGGCTTAAAAGTAGTTTCGATATAAAATTTTGAAACAAATATTAATAACAATAATAAAAGAATGAAAACAACAAATGAAAATTTGACCAACAATAAAGGTCAAATACGCTATGAGGCGCCACGAGTAAATCATCAGTATGTAGAACTTGAGTACGGTATTGCGGCGGGTTTCTGTGGAAAGCAATTTAAAAGAGTCTTGGAATACAGAATCGCAGGCACAAGAACAAGAGTGGAACTAACCTAATTTCATTACATCCATAATAAACTGATGAACAATTTTAAATTAAAAATAGGCCTAGCCTCTAGCTTAGCTGTACTATTATTTCTAACTTCTTGTAATAAAGATACAAATATAGTTCTAACCGAAGGGTCTACAATACGCTTAAATATAGGACAAGCCTTTGCGAAACCAGATCCAATAAAAGTAGGTTCGGTAGGTAAAAGTTACGTATCTGCTGTCCAAAAAGTTGAAATACCATTTAATAATGAATACACATTGGAGGCGACATTGACTCCGGTATATACTACTTCTTCGAGTCGTACTTTGAAAGGTTCGAATCGTGCGGAATCTGTCGATACTGGGCATAAGGAAGGTCAGTTAAAAGCAGGTACAGTATATGCTGTAGCAATTTTTGATGCTTCAGGTAACTATAAAGAAACAAAGTCCTTTACTCAGGGTAATGGCACACAGGATTTTTCTATTGCTAAAGGAAATTATACATTTTTGATATATGCTTCAGGTACAGGAAAAGGATTGCCAACTATTCCAGCAGATGCGACTTTGAACACCGTTAATTTTGAGGGTTTAAAAGCTGATGTGGATTTTATGTTGGATCAGGTACCGTTTGAAGTAAAGGACGGCCAAAATGTATTGAATGCAGATTTAGACCACTTATTTACCCAAGTAACGTTAAAGTTTGATTCTTCGAAAATATCTGGTGCAACAGTGATCGGTGGTGCTACAGTAACACCATCTAGTGTTAGCGCTAATGTAAAACTGTCTGATGGGGCTGTTTCTTATGCTGCCACTACTGAGGAAGTTAGCTTTACATTACCGACTAAGACTGGTAAAGTAATTGTGTCGGATTCGACTTTTATTACAACAGCATATACGGAAACGGGTATTGTTAATTTAACAGGATTGTCGATTAATAATAGTATAGCTAAACCATTTTCATTCAAAAATCTGACTTTCAAACCAGGTGTTAAATATATCTTAGAACTTTCGGTGAAAGCGCCAGTTAGTGTAAATATTGGAGGTGAAGTTTGGGCATTGGGTAACTTGACGTATGAAAATGGTGTATACGGTTTCGCTGCGACTAATGATGCTTCTGGTGATTATTGGTTCCCAGGTTACCTAAAACCAAAGGTGATTGATGCTGCTAATACGAATCCTAGTCCATCAGAAGGAATTAATGGTTTGCAAGGTGACCCTTGTGCATTGGTATTACCATTGAATACTTGGAGACTTCCTACAAAAGCAGAAGCAGATAAATTGATTTTGCGAACAAGGGAGACAGGTAGTGGAGAACAAGGAGCTGATAATCCAAAAAATGTGAGTCAATGGCGAGTGGGCAGGTTTGTCATTAATTATAATGGATCAGCGTCAAAAGTAGGTATGTTCTTTGGTAGACAGGATGACCCCGGTGTTAATCGCACTAATTATTTGTTTTTCCCTTTTTGGGGTTCCTATAATGATAATAATACAGGAGATGGATTTAATAGCCAAGGAATGTATTTACTTGCGGACACACAAAGGTTGTATATGACAGGAAATGCAAATGATTTTGGAGATTCTGCTCGTACGGAATCAGCGTCAGCAAATTTTGCGGCTCAAATCCGTTGCGTGAAAAACTAAAATTTTAATACATTTATCTACCGTGAATTATAAAAAAAGGGTTCTTTTCCAAATGGAGAGAACCCTTTTTTTATAAAATCGATCTAACCTGCTATGGTGTGTTGCCCTTTGCTGGCATTGATATGGTCCAATAAAGTTGGATTCAAAATAGTACAGGTCTTCAACATCTCTCTAACAGGATATTTTTCTACGATATCTTTGAGTTGCTGTA
Source organism: Sphingobacterium sp. SG20118 (assembly GCF_044740685.1). Classification (NCBI taxonomy): domain Bacteria; kingdom Pseudomonadati; phylum Bacteroidota; class Sphingobacteriia; order Sphingobacteriales; family Sphingobacteriaceae; genus Sphingobacterium; species Sphingobacterium sp. SG20118. The sequence continues at coordinate 4,391,706 of NZ_CP172826.1, read as the reverse complement.
AGTGCTTGTCGTGGTGAAGATCTGTTCCGACAAAGTCATACATGCCTGATTTTAATAGCGTCATGGCAATGGCTTTAACGTCAACACCATAATAACGACTTAGTGAAAGTAGGTTTAACTGCAAGAAACATCCTGCGTCTTTGATTTGCTTATAGATATCAAAGTTGCTATGGTAATAATTGTAGCGTTCTGGATGTGCCAAAATTGGTTTATAGCCTAGTTTCTGAATATTCAAGATGGTTTGAAATAAGGCTTTGGACTCAGAAAGATAGGACATTTCAATTAAAACGTAACCACCTGGAAGGAGACAAAGGTCATTATTTTGTATAAGTGTATGCAAACCGTCATCTATCATATGTTCCGCAGCTGCAAATATCTCTACTTCACTTCCCGATTCTTTTAACCCGTCACTTAAAGCACGGTGTGCTTGCTCGATGCTAAATTTAGTGTTCGGATGTACACCTTCCATAATATGGGGTGTGCAGATAAACTTCTTAAAACCTAGGTTATGGAGTTCTTTGATATAGCCCAAGGATTGCTGAACGGATTTACTACCGTCGTCGATTCCTGGAAGCAGATGATTGTGCATGTCGACTTCGAGGAAGTCTAATTGTGTTAGAGATCTAACAGAAGTTGATTTTTTCTTTTTTAAAAATAAATTAGTAAAGAAGGTCATTTTTAATAGTAGTAATGTTTTTGATAAAGTAGATTAAAGCAATTGATGTTCGTTTTTCATTGTGATTTTAAATCCGATCATTTATTGTTTTGACAACAGTATATTTTCCCCAAAATGTTGTCGTTAGTTGCTGGTCAAAGAGTATGCCACTTTTGGGTCTTAACAAGTCGTTAAGATTTAAGTTGCTTCATTCAAACGGAATGTAACGATATTTTTGCTTTAAGTGGAATGCCTATCTGTCATTAAATAAAATTTTTATCAACAATTTGTTACAATATTTGTTATGTCAACTGCCATAGCATGGGGATGAAGACATATCGGTGCATAAATTATGATATTAATTTCAATTCTAGCAGAATTGTTAGAATTTATGTAACTTGGTATAGTGCTACTGATTATAAGTTATATAGCTGTCATATTGCTAAGCACAAACTAACCTCATTTTATAAAGATTAAAAACTTAAATGTAAAGTTATGATAGGTTCTTGGGGGGATTTGAAAAGGCGTCTACGTAAAGATAATCCGAGATGGGTTATCCTGATGATTGATATGTTTTTTGTAGTTGCCAGTTATTTGCTTGCCAACTATATCTTTTTTAATATTAAGGGTACGCCGGAGGTTATTTTGATTTTTCAGAAATTGATGATCGTATTATCGGTTTATTTTACTCTATTTCTCAGCCATAGCATCTTTAAAGGGATCGTACGTGAAACTGGTATCCGAGATACCATTAAAATCTTTAAAACGGTAGCAATGGGCTATGTTGTTCTGCTTTTCATAAACTTACTTGTCCGAATTTTTATTGATAAGGGAACAGTTGCAGGTGATGTATTACGACAATCTTATCCTGTACTGACGATACAAGCCTGTATTTTGATGGTCATTATGGTCGGTGCTCGGGTTGTTTATCGAACCTTATTCGATTACCTCTTCTTGCCTGCTAGAAAATTGGAAAATGTGTTGATTTTTGGTGCTTCGCGTCCTGGTTTGACATCCTACACTTTGTTGAGAGAAGATGGTAGAGTTAAATATCAGGTTATTGCTTTTGTTGAAGATCAATTGTCCCGCATTGGTAAGCGTCTTGCTGGTTTGAAAATATTGGATATTTCCGAGATTAATAAAAGCTATATAAAAAAATATAGAATTTGTGAAGTAATCATAGCTGTAGAGAATAATGATCCGGAGCGATTACAATTTGTATCCGATTGGTTTCATGAGCTGGGTCTTGAACTTAAGATCATGTCTCCCGCTCGAATCTTACCAAATGCAAGATCTGGACGTGAAATACGTGCTTTGAAAATTGATGATTTATTGGGTCGTAAGCCGATAAAGTTGGAACATCAAGAAATTGAAATCGCAATGGAAGGCAAGGTTATTTTGGTAACAGGTGCTGCAGGATCTATTGGGTCGGAGTTGGCTAGGCAGATTGCCAAACGTGCTTATAAAAAATTGATTTTGGTGGATCAAGCCGAATCACCCTTATATGATATTCAGCAATCGATTAAATGTAGTCAACTTGAAGATATGCATTGTATCGTTGGTGATGTTCGCAATTATGGTTTTATGCAAAAGGTATTTGCAGAAACATAGACCTGACTTTGTATTTCATGCAGCTGCATATAAGCATGTACCATTGATGGAAGCTAATCCTTATGAATCTATACAAACCAATGTTTTGGGAAGCAAGAATATGGCCGATCTGTGTATGGAATATGATGTCCAGAAAATGGTCATGGTTTCTACTGATAAGGCTGTCAACCCAACGAATATCATGGGGGCGACTAAAAGAATGGCAGAAATTTATATTAGCAGTTGTGCTGGTAAGTCTAAAACAAACTTTATCATTACCCGTTTTGGAAATGTTTTGGGATCCAATGGCTCGGTTATTCCTTTGTTTGAAAAACAGATGGAGCAGGGCGGACCACTGACATTAACTCACCCTGAGATAACCCGGTTTTTTATGACCATTCCGGAAGCATGTTTATTGGTGCAGGAAGCAGGTATCATGGGCAATGGAGGAGAAATATTTGTTTTTGATATGGGGAAGTCAGTACGCATCATTGATTTGGCTAAACGGATGATTAATCTGAAAGGTTACCGTTATCCAGAAGATATCGATATAAAAATCGTAGGGTTGAGACCCGGAGAGAAAATCTATGAGGAGCTTTTGGCTAATAATGAGAATACAATCAAAACACATCATCCAAAAATTATGATTGCTAAAGTTAACCATGATGATCTGATGCAAAAAGTGCAAATGATAAACGATTTGTGTCTACAAATGGTTAATTCGCACATGATGTTTCCGGATTACATGAGTTTGGTCAGAAACATGAAAAAGATTGTTCCGGAATTTAAATCTCGAAATTCTGAATTTGAAATTTTAGATACTGAAATCTTGGATAATAGGGCTTCGGAAGTACCCATATACCCAATAACCAAGAAGGCATAAGTTTCGTGTTTAATAAAATTTGTTTCGCAGTTGCGATAAACAGCATTTATTTGCTGTAAAAAAAATAAGCCTCCTTTCTGAGCAATATAGAGATTACTGTGCAACTCTATTGAAAATACGGCCTTTTCATGGACTTTGGCGTAATTGTGTACCTGTGTTTTTTGCGAATAGATGATAAATTTATTTCGTGTCGTTTAATGAAATGCTTAACTTTACGGAAAAATATAGTCCATTGTCAACTTCTAAGAGTAAAAAAACATTTATATTAAGGAAGCTATTAATTGGTGCATTAATGGCTTCATTTGCTTACCTGATTGCGATATTTATTTATCAGTATCTCGAGCAACAAAAAGTTAAGGAGCGCCTCACATCGTACACGTCTTCTTATCAAGAATCTTCAGCCTTATTTCCGGTTTATTCAGCTTATAGTGAGGCTGATAATCTTTTCAGACTCTATACTGTAAATTTTGAAGATGACACTTATTTGGCTTATAAGCTAAAGCTGGATACCATCAAGCTTTATGTTGATTCGATATCATCGTTGCCTTTAGCAGATGATATCATGCAGATGAGTACTTTGGATATGGAGCAAAAGAACTTATTAGCGCAAGAGTTTGTCGGATTGAAACAAACAGTCGATCAGCTAATATTTTTCACAAATGATTCGCTGTCAACATTATCTTCTTCAGCTAAAGCAACTGTTGAAGCTCCTCGATTTGAACGTGCAGATTCCGTGATGAATCGAATTATGAGAGATACTTCATTCAATTCATTGAAACAGGATACGACAATTAGAAAGAAAGAAAAACTATTTAACCGTATTTTCAATGCTAAAAATGATACGCTCGTTGCAAATACAATCACTCAAGATTTTAATACTTCCCAACGTGATGTGATATCGAAACAAATAGAATATCTGATAAAACAGAATAAGATTGTATATGCGCAAAATGTGAAAAAGCTGCAACAGAAGTTTAAAGCTCTACAGAATAAAGAGAAGGAGCTTATTCAAGCGAATCGAAACCTTTTGGATAATCTACGTAAAGGAATCGATAAAATTAAAGCATTCGAAATAGAAAGTCTCAGAAAAGCGGAAGAAAAGGATTTAGCGGTATATAAACAAAGTACCATCAATTTTAGAAATCAACTTGTTGCTTCTTTGGCTATCATTTTATTGATGATGGTTTTTATTTTCTATTATCAGTCCAATGCGGTATCCTATGAGCGTAAATTGCAAGAAGAAAAAGACTATGCAGCGAAGATTGCAAGCGAAAAAACGACAATTTTGGCTAGTGTAAGCCATGAGGTCCGGACGCCGATTAACTCGCTCTTAGGTATTATCGATATATTGAGAAAAAGTGGAAGTCATGAGGTAATCGATGAGGAGTACCTGGATTCGGCTTCTCATGAGATTGAGGTTATCAATAGTACGGTTAATGATATCTTGAACATCAGTAAGTTGGAAGCGGGGGTGCTAGACGTTGAGTATGATTTCTTCTCACCTTATCAGGTAATCGATGATATCATCCATTTGCATAGGCACCATGCTCAAAAGAAGAATATTAAGTTCATTAAGAAATTGGATATCGATTCAAAATTGTTGATCTGTAGTAGTGAGTTTCGAATGAGGCAGATCGTGTCCAACTTACTCAGTAATGCCATTAAATATACCGAACTGGGTGATGTAAATATTCACGCTTATATAAAGGTGAAAAACGGAAAATCTTTTTGCTTTGTCGAAGTGAAAGATAGTGGACGTGGTATAGCACTTGAAGAACAGGTTTTGGTTTTTAGACCTTACTATATGGCAGGCTCAAAAGTTCAGTCGAGTAGTTTTGGGTTGGGACTTTATATCTCCAAATTGTTTGTCGAACAATTACATGGAAGCCTTGATTTGGAAAGTGTTTTGGGAAAGGGCTCGACATTTACTTTGTCATTTCCGATTAAAGAATCTAAGACTGAACAAACTCATGCGGAACTGTATACGTTAGCAGATCTTTCACTAGACCTTCAAATTGCTATTGTAGATGATAATCGAATCAATATTCTTTACCTGAAGCATTACTTCAAAGATTTTGCGAATGTACATATTTTTGAAAAAGGTCAAGATGCTTTGGAATATCTGCAACACAATCCGGTACAGCTGGTGATTACTGATTTGCATATGGCAGTTATGAATGGTTGGGAATTGCTTGAAAAAATACGGAATAATGGGGCATGGCAGCACATTAAAGTTTTTGTGTTTACTGCAGATAATATGTATTTTGAGATTGAACAACAAAATCAGAAAAATCAGTTTGATGGGAAACTCAAAAAACCATTGGATGCGCATGATTTGATTACATGTATTCGAAAAGTTAAATAAAAATATTTTTTTGTATACAGATGCTCCTCATCTTTATGTGGAGCAGCTGTGTTTTTTTAAGTTAAATCCTATCTTGAAAATCGAGCTAGTGCCTTCGATTTAAAATCTATCTATTTTATATTAGACCTGTAGTTTGCACGATACTAAAGATTAGAATCTTTGTGAAATGATTCATAGAATAGCACGGCAAGGATGCCGTGCTATTCTTGTTTACAGGTATTGTACATATAAATGCTGTGATCTTAGTTTATGTAATAATGGACTATTATTTTGATTTTTGGGCATGGCTATTATTTAAAAAAAGATAGATTGAATGGTAGTGAAATCTATTTGGATATTATTCGTTAAATTTGTCGATTTACGTCAAACAAAGCATTCTTAGCGCTTGTTATGAATAGTGCAATAGTTATTGTTCATAAATGAATAGCGTTTTATTTATTTTTATCGTTCAGGCGACATGGAAATCGTAAACTAGATTGCTAAAGTTTGTTATTAATCTTATCAAAACATTTTAAAGGCTTATTTAATGCTAGCAAGAATTTTTACTTTTTTCACTTTAACTTTTATTTCCTTCCAACTGAGCGCTCAGGTAAGCCCCCGAACCGATAGTTTCCCAAGACTCCAGTAAGCATATAATTCCGTCAAAAGTACGATTGATCTTTCAGCTCGAACATGAAAGTGGAGGTGAACTTAAATTGAATGAGCGAGCTAAAGAAACGCTTGCTGATTCTTATTATAGTGGTATCAATTTTAGAGTGGGTTTCCAGAGTAATTACGAAGACTCTGTTAAGAGCATTTATAATCAGATCTATAATTATCCGATTTATGGTGTAGGGCTATATAGCAGTACTTTTGGTCAAGAACATCTTGGAAAACCTTTTGCATTTTATGGATTTGTTGCTGTCCCAATTGCTCCTAAGACAAATAGTAGATGGAACTTTAATTATAGGATTGCGCTGGGTCTGTCAGGTCGATTTAATCCTTACAACGAAGAAGAGAATCCATTTAATTTGATTATTGGGAGCAAAAACAATGTGTTTATTGATTTGGGTTTACAGGCTAACTACCGCGTGACTAGGAAAATTCACTTGGGCGCAGGATTGGCATTTCATCATTTTAGTAATGGCGCTTTGGCATTGCCTAATACGGGAATCAATTTATTGCCTTTGAGTGTATCGGCTACTTATATACCGTCTAGCCAACCTTTTGATTTTAGAAAATACCCAATTCCACCAATGGAAGAAACGCATGAACTCCGCTTTAATTATGCCTTTGGATTCAAACAGATTAATCGTGATGACGATAGACAGTATTTTAAGTCAACATTGGGAGCTTATTATAGCAAACATCTGGGCTATAAGTGGCGTGTAGGTGCTGGAATGGATGCATTCTATTCGGCAAGTGGCAATGATAGTAAAATAGCCGGTGATAAAGCGGGTAGGCTATCGGCGTTAATCTCTTATGGTCCTGCTTTATATTTTGACCATGTACTCAATACCAGGCTAAATATTAATGCAAATCTCGGAACTTATTTACATCGAAATGAATTTAACGGAGAGGGAAGCCCAGTGTACCTTCGTATTGGCGTACGTACTAAAGTTTATAAGGAAGTTTTTGCTGGCGTTTCTATTAAGGCTCATGGTGGTAAAGCCGATTTTATTGAGTGGACGACCGGTTATGGTATTCGGTTAAAGAAGAAAAACGTGAAACAAAATGACTAATAAAAAAAGAGCATCTATCAAGATGCTCTTTTGGTGGAGACTACTGGGTTCGAACCAGTGACCCCTACCTTGTCGAGGTAGTGCTCTAAACCAGCTGAGCTAAGCCTCCAATTGTTTTATGGTCTAACCTGAATCAGGGCCAGATGACTCCATTTGTTTAATAACTGCTGCAAAGAAAGCAATTTTTTATAAATAAAAAAATCAAATTCAAAAATATAGGTTAAATTAATTGGGAATCTGATTTTTTAATCTATTTTTCGTATAATTTAGATAAATACCAAGCATTTTGTGAAGCTATGCTTGGTATTCATCCTTGTGTTGAGCTATATCATGATCATGTTAACCGGATGATTAATGATAGCGATTGTTTTTTGCTAAAGCGATATCGCAATCCATCATCTCTTTGACCAAACCTGCCAAGTCATACTTTGGCTTCCAACCCAATTGTGTATTTGATTTGGTTGGATCGCCCACTAATAGATCTACTTCTGTTGGTCTGTAGTATTGTGGGTCAACTTTTACTACAATTTTGCCGATTTCCAATTGATAGTCTGGATAGAGGCAAGCTTTAACTTTTGCTACTTCAGATGCATCATTACCTTGAAATTCCAATTCGATACCTACTTCAGCAAATGCCATTCGAACAAAATCACGTACATAGGTCGTTACGCCGGTTGCGATAACAAAGTCTTCAGCAACATCTTGTTGCAAAATACGCCACATCGCTTCAACGTAGTCTTTGGCATGTCCCCAATCGCGCTGGGCATTGAGGTTGCCTAGGTATAAACATTCTTGTTTACCTAATGCAATGGCGGCTGTGGCCATCGTAATTTTTCGTGTTACAAAGGTTTCGCCTCTACGTGGCGACTCGTGGTTGAAAAGAATACCATTGCATGCATACATATTATAGGCCTCGCGATAGTTCTTTGTAATCCAAAAGCCATATATTTTTGCTACCCCATAAGGAGAACGCGGATAAAATGGAGTTGTCTCTTTTTGTGGAACTTCTTGTACTAACCCGTAGAGTTCGGAAGTAGATGCTTGATAGATACGTGTCTTTTTTTCCAAACCCAAAATACGGACTGCTTCGAGGATGCGTAATGCCCCTAGACCATCGACATTGGCCACGTATTCCGGTGAATCAAAGGATACTTTGACGTGAGACATGGCTCCTAAATTGTAGATTTCGTCAGGCTGTACTTCCTGAATAATACGAATGATATTGGTTGAATCTGTTAAATCACCATAGTGCAATTTGAAATTGACATTATTTTCATGCTGATCCATGTAAATATGGTCAATGCGTTGTGTGTTGAAGGATGAGGCTCTGCGCTTGATGCCGTGTACCATATAGCCCTTTTCTAATAATAACTCTGCTAAATAGGAACCATCTTGTCCTGTTACACCGGTGATTAATGCAGTTTTCATATTGAATACTTATAATTTTACTTCTTTATAATTGTCTTGGTTTTCTAAAAACCATTGATATGTACGTTTGATTCCTTCTTCTAGTTGAACGAGATGCTTCCAACCTAATTGGTGCATTTTGCTTACATCCATTAATTTTCGCGGTGTACCATCGGGTTTGCTGCTATCCCAAATGATTTCGCCTTGATGGCCGACTACAGATTGAATCAGATTGGCTAAATCTTTAATGCTTAAATCTGTACCTGTGCCCACATTATATAGGTAATCGGGCAGTTTATTCTCTAAAGTAAAGGATACGGCAGCAGCTAGATCATCTACAAACAAAAACTCGCGTAATGGACTCCCCGTTCCCCATAGTGTCACAGCTGTGTTCCCTAGCAACTTAGCATCGTGAAATTTGCGTATCATCGCAGGTAAAACATGTGAACTTGTCAAGTCAAAATTGTCATGAGTACCATACAGATTGGTTGGCATTAAACTGACATAATCCTTTCCAAACTGATTGCGGATAGCTTGACATAATTTTACCCCTGTGATTTTAGCTAAAGCATACCATTCATTAGTGGGCTCGAGACTATCCGTTAATAAACTGGATTCTTGTAATGGTTGTGGTGCAAATTTAGGGTAAATACAGGAAGAACCTAAAAAGATAAATTTTTCTACATCATGTTGTAGGGATTCATGAATCAGATTGTTCTGGATCTGCATATTATCCATTAAAAATTGATAGGGGTAGTTATTATTGGCTAATATACCGCCTACTTTGGCGGCAGCATCAATCACAATGTCCGGTTTTTCTTGTTTGAAAAACTTTTGTACTTGAGACTGATTGCGGAGGTCCAATTCACTGGAAGTGCGTAAAATGAAATTTTGATAGCCTAAATCTTCCAATTTTCTTTTTACTGCAGAACCTACCATACCGCGGTGACCGGCTATGTAAATTTTCTTATTTTTCATATTTCTTGTTTTTCCGCCTTCCCGACCTAAAATACCTATCGTGATTTCTTTTAAACTGAAATGCAAATTACGAAAGAATTTCTGGTATTTTAAGTTAATTAATGCTGTAAAATGAACTGACTTGGCTTTTTGATCATCGATAAATTTATTCTATGGTAGAATAAAGAATAGAAATGATAAATATTGAAATTGTGCTGGTTTATAAAAGGACATAAAAAAGCCCGATATTGTTAAGTTATCGGGCTTTTATGCGCTTAGCTGTGTTTTTTAAAAACTACGCTTCAGCACTATTTTTTTCTGCTAGATGTTCGTCTAAATCTTGGAAAATAGAATTTTGTGATTTGAATTCGGGAACAATCCTTTTGAGTTGTAAAACCAACTGCATATCGTTGATTTCCTCTTTATCTATGGACGTGATATCACGACTGAGTTGTTCGATCAATTGACATTTTTCTTCGATATCTTCGCGATTGACTTGAGCAATCATAATTTTTGGATGATGGGTTTTTTGTGTATTCTCATCATTGGCCAAAAGCTCTTCAAATATTTTTTCTCCAGGTCTTAAGCCTACAATCTTAATGTCGATATCTTCAGGGTAGCGGTATCCTTTTAGTTTGATCATGCGCTTGGCAAGATCGATTATTTTGACTGATTTACCCATATCGAACACGAATATTTCGCCCCCATGGCCCATGACTCCCGCTTCTTGTACTAATAAACAAGCTTCTGGAATGGTCATGAAGTAGCGCGTTATATCTTCATGTGTGAGTGTCAATGGTCCACCTTGTTCCATTTGTTTCTCAAATAATGGTATAACAGATCCGTTAGAACCCAGCACATTTCCAAAACGGGTTACGATGAAATTTGTTTTCCCCAGCGAGCTACAACTGTTCACATAGATTTCTGCAGCGCGCTTGGTGGCGCCCATGACGTTTGTAGGGTTGACGGCTTTGTCGGTCGATACCATGACAAACTTTTGAATCCCATAAGCAACGGATAGATCAGCCATATTTTTACTACCTATCAGATTGGTCCAGATAGCTTCGTATGGATTTTGTTCCATAAGTGGGACATGTTTGTATGCAGCAGCATGGAAAATCATTTGTGGTCTGTAACGCTTAAATATCCGTTCTAAAAATAGTTTATCACGTACATCCCCGACTATACATTTGACTCGGTCTGGATGGGTTGCCTTTAATGATTGCTGTAAATCATAAAGGGGAGACTCTGCTTGGTCTAATAAGATGAGGTGACGATAATTGCGTTGCGAAATCTGACGGGCTAATTCCCCGCCGATAGACCCTGCTGCTCCCGTAATTAGGATAACCTTATTGTCTAGTTCACCATCAATGGCTGGGTTTTCAATCTTGATGGCTTTGCGGCCTAATAAATCTTCAATTTTTAAAGGACGTATCTCTCGTTTGGCTCCTGAATTTAACATAACACGAGAATTCGGCATGATTTTTAATTCAAGATCTAACTGATGAAAGTGATCGGTAACTTGAACTAAGCGCTCTGGATCATTGTTCTCGACAGCGATAATAACCTCTGAGATGTTGAATTGGTCAATGTAAGCCTGATCGATTTTTTCTAAATACAGAATACGTAGACCTGTGATGCGTTTTCCAACACGGGAAACTTTATCTTCGACAAAAGCAACCACGTTGTTTTTTACTCGACGATCTTCACGCAGTAAAGAGTAGGCTACTAACCCTGGTCGTGAAGCTCCAAAAATCAATATGTTTCGATTTTTACGATTTGGCAAAAAGAGCATTTCATAAATGCTTCTATAAGTTACACGAGCTGCAACTAACATAACCATCGTGAAGAAACTATGCATGAATAGGATGATATAGGAGAGTCTTAAAAAATCTCCACTGACACTTCCTTTAGGGATATAATAACGTATGGCAATGGTTGGAATGGCCAAAATCATGAAGGCTAACCATACAGTTTTGAATATTTTAGTAGCATCGTTAATCCCTGTTTGACGAATGATGCCTTTATAGGTACGCATTATTGCAAACGCAATACTATAAGCAAAAATAACGAGAAGACTTTTCTTGAGCATCATAGCTGTTGAATACTCTTCATGTATACTATTGAAAATAAAATTGGAAATTGCATAGCATGCAAAAACGATAAACAAATCAATCATGAGTATAACCCATCTTGGATTATCTTTTCGAAATTTTCGCTTTAACAATGTCAAATTAATCATGAATAGTATTTCAAACAGTGTGTGATTATTAAAATTAATGTCAATTAACAGATGACCCTGATCAGATATTCTCTTGATTGAAAATTATTTGCTTTTTCAATAGAAATGATGACCTAAATGTGCACCTTAAAGTAATAACCGTGCCAAGATGCTGGTAGTAGGTATTATTTGGCATAAGATAAATATACATTATTGTGGATTTAGTAAGAATTTTCTGTGCGAAAGTTCGAAGGTTGGACCATGATATGTACGCTTAGCATATTTAAATATTTTCCTTTCATCAATTGTTTTTTCACAATTGATTAGTTTTTCTAATAGTGGTTCTGTAACGGCAAATTTACGTTTTTTTATTTATTAGCGATAATCTTTTTAATGATTTAGTTGGCTTTTTTATTAGACTACTGATTTAGTAGTAATTGTGCCGTTGAAATCGGATTAATTCCTGAACATACTTGGCTAACTGCTGATTTTTATTGTACATTTGCGACAGAAATAGGAAATCAATCATGAAAGATAAAATACAGCTGTACAGTTATTTTAAGCTCATGATAGGCAGTATTATTGTCGCTGTACTATCCGGGTTATTGGCATATTCTTTAAAGCATTTAACGACTTTTTATCAGGAATACCTCTTCGAAAAGGTTGAATCAACTACTCCTTATTTTTTTATTATCTTTCCTTCTATTGGTATAACCATCATCTACTTTCTTCGAAAATATGCATTCAAGAATAGAAAGAATAAAGGAATTCGAGAGATTTATCGTTCGTTAGATACACGGCAAGATCATTTACCTGCTTATAAAATACCTTCACATTATCTCAATGGTTTTTTGACTGTTATTTTTGGCGGCTCGACAGGTATTGAAGTGTCTACTGTAGTGGCTACCGCAACTGTAGGTAACCAAATGAGCAAAAGAGGCTGGGCTCCGATGAAATTTAAACAGGAATTGATATGTGCCGGAGTGACCGCTGGCGTTGCAGTATTGTTTGGTACGGTATTGGGTGGTTGGTTCTTTGCTATTGAAGTGATTGCAAGAGGTTGGAAAAGGTCGGTGTTAATAAGTTGTACGATTGCTGGTGCGGTAGCGTTTGTAGGTATACATTATTTTGATAACGCCCCTCTACTAACATTTCCAGTAATAGATTGGTACTGGTATGGATTGCCTTTTATGCTTTTTCTGGCTGCTTTGTCTGCAGTATTAGCGATTTACTTTATGAAATTGGTATTGACAAGTAAACAGTTATTTGCTAGAATAAACAATAATTTTTTAAGGGTAAATAGTGGTGCGATAACAATCGGATGTCTTATTTTGCTTTTTCCAGCTTTATACGGAGATAGTTACCACGGTCTTCAAGAAATGCTTTCTCATGTCATTAGCTCTGGCACAATGATGATGGTTCCGATTTCTTTACTCTTGCTTATTGTATTGAAGCCATTCGTAGCGGCGCTAACTTTGGGTGCTGGTGGTGACGGTGGAGTGTTTGCGCCGAGTATAGTAGCGGGAGCTTTTTTAGGAATCGCTGTTGCACTTTTCTTTAATAGCATATTTGGTTTGGAATTATTGGTTTTAAACTTTGCCTTGATCGGTGCTGCCTCAACATTAGGGGCGGCTATCCATGGAAGATGGACCGCGATTTTTTTAATATGTAGTATGGCGCCTAATGCGTATACGTTGTTCATACCTGTTACGTTATCTGTTTGGATTGCCTATGCAATTGCTAAAAAAATCAGTCCTTATAATGTATACACGTACCCTGATATAGCGAAGTAAGTTTGGTGCCAATCAAGTTGCATTCATTTCCTAAGATTTTTTAAGGCTGTGAATTGAAAAATCTTAAGGAATCATCTATTATGCTGTTTGTAGCACATCATATCAACCTTTAGCGTTTATTTCTTTTGTTGATTTATTGTCATTTGTGTTCTTTGTACACATTATTCCTTAATAGAAGATGTAAAAGTCTTTTATTGTTTTTATATTTGTCTGTCTTCAATGGAGAGATTGTATAATGGCTACAGGCTGGTATGAAAATAAGAATGGGTAGTAGAAGGATGTATGCTGATCATAATCTGAACATAGTATAGATGAAACGTTTTTTTAACTAAATAAGAGATATAGATATCTTTTATTTTCAATAAGTATATGATAATGACAACAGATCAAAAACAATTAGTGAAGGCTACTGTGCCTATTTTAAGAGAGCATGGTGTGTTATTGACAACGCATTTCTACAAACGTATGTTTGAGCATAATCCCGAGTTGAAGCATGTGTTCAATATGGGCAATCAACAGAATAGTAAGCAACAAACTGCGTTAGCGATGGCGGTTTTGGCTTATGCAGAGCATATTGAAAATCCTGGTGTATTGATGCCTGTAGTGAATGGTATCGGTCATAAACATACGAGTTTGTCTATCCGACCTGAACATTATGTAATTGTTGGTAATCATCTAATTGCTTCTATTGGAGAGGTATTGGGAGATGGTGCTACTCCTGAACTATTAGAGGCATGGACAGTGGCGTACAACCAACTTGCCTCGTTGATGTCTGGACACGAACAAACAATCTATGATAAACAAACGGCAAAAGTAGGTGGTTGGTCGGGTTGGAGACCATTTGTAGTGAAGCAAAAGGTGAAAGAGTCGGAAGAAATTACCTCTTTTTACTTGTACGCGAGTGATGGCGGCCAAGTGGCTGATTTCTTACCTGGACAATACATCAGTCTACGTCTATTTTTACCAGAACTTAACTTATTACAACCCCGTCAATATAGTATATCGTGCGCACCTAATGGTCAATATTACCGTATCTCAGTTAAAAGAGAAGCTGGGACTAAACATCCTGATGGAATGATCAGTAATCGTTTGCATGATTTTATTGATGTGGATGATATGGTAGAGCTTTCTGCTCCTGCAGGTACATTTGTCCTTGATACGGCGAATGAAAAGCAAAAAGTATTCATCAGTGGAGGTGTAGGACAAACGCCATTGATGTCCATGTTGGAGGAATTGGTGAAAGGTAAATCGGAACGCAATATCCCAATTACTTGGGTGCATGGTTGTCGTAATGAATCGGTACATGCTTTTAAAGATAGACTTGCAGAAATTGCAGCAGCAAATCAAGTCGATCATCATATTTTTTACGATGATGTAGTCGAAACGGGGACTTCCGGATATAATGGTTGGGTAGAATTAGAACGCATAAAAGATGATGTGATTCATGCTGAAGCAGAATATTTCATTTGTGGTCCTGCTCCTTTCATTTCGAAACACTATCACTTTTTGTTGGAAAATGGGGTGGCAAAATCTGCTATTCATTTTGAAGAATTCGGCCCTGCATCGTTACAGTTGAACTAACCCAAAAGTTCATATGAAAAACACCTAACTGAGGACGCTGATAACATGTTGATTAAATAGAGCGTTATCGTACAGTGCTATAAAATATAGAAGCCCAGATTTGAACGAGTCTGGGCTTCATGTTATATTGAATTTCTTTTAATTACCAAAAGCTATTAAAATGTTGTATCTATTTATATTTTGACTTTTTTCATGAAGAATTTCTCTACCCAAGTCGTGATGACAAAAGAAGCTGTCAAAGGAATCACTCCCAGTAAACCAATGAATTCGAAAATGAATAAGCTTAAAAATACGGAAAGTATAATCCAAAGGGTCGCCATACGTTTACTATCTGAAAATGCGATAGCACATAGGATCGCGTTATAGCCAATTAGGCCAGTATAGATCTGTGAATCGGGAAGACTGACCAGTTTTGAAATAACGGTACTGAGCAGTACACTGACCAACGCGTACAATGCTGCCTTGGGTGAATTAATCAGGATTCCGATGAATATCAGGGTACCTGATATCCAATTTTCTTGTAAAAATACCTGTCCGAAACTATTGCCGATGGTCAAGAGTATAGGGGAAGTGTCGCCAGCTATTGAATTTATACTTACTAAAGGTTGTTTAAATAGGTAGTGTACAATAAATAAGAGTATCCATGTAACCAATATAAAAGGTGCTGTATAGGGGTTGATGATTCTTTTAATCTGAAATTGAAGGATGCTAGATAATGAAGATCCTACCACCAAGAGTGCAGTACTGAGGATGTTGAATCCAAAGAAATAATAAATAGCGATAGCCGTAAGAGCGCCATTGAATCCATATATCCCTTTTTCGATATCTTTTATATCGAATTTTAAAACATAGGCGGTCGCTGTACTGATGATACATCCCGCTATGGCTGCTAATGCTAAGAGCCATGAATTGTATAAAATACCTGCCAAAAATAATAATCCTGTATAGGGATTATTCTGTAGCATGATTTGTCCAAAGCCGCGGAGGATAAGGTTGGTTAGTTTGATCATCCGCCAAAGATAGAGAAATGTAGGGATAATCAAAATCTTGTTCCTAGCTAGGTTGGATGTACTTTTTTTTGGGTATTGGAACAGAGAATTCTGTAGAGAAGCCTCTGTTTTTTATTTTTTAGGAATTTATGACTCGAAATCGATTGCGATGATTTCAGCCTTTTGAATTTTAAAATACCTTAACTTCGTTATAATCTATTAAGATGCTGGAAAGATAGTAGGACTGTTGAGTTGTAATGATATATGCTAATGCTTTCTTGAGAGACTATGATGTGTTTACTAATTATATTATGAAGATTCTAATGAAAAGAAAAATGTTAATTCCTCTATTGGGATTGACGATAGCGGGATTAGCCCTAAGCTTTACACCAATTAAATTGCCTTTTATCAAGAAAAGCTTTGAAGCTTCAGAAAAGCAGTATGCTTACTTAGCAAAAGAAGCTGATAAATTGAACAACTTTCCACGTACGATCAATAAAAAAGGAGCGTTAGTGGTAACGAGTGAATGGGACTGGACTGGTGGATTTTTCCCTGGGTCCCTTTGGTATATCTACCATCAAACAGGCGATGAGGCAACAAAGAATGAGGCGATAAAATGGACAGAGGCCTTGGAAAAAGCTAAAAATCTGGATCAACATCATGATATCGGTTTTGTGATGTACTGTTCTTATGGAAATGCAATTAAATATTTAAAAGATTCAAAAAAGGTTGAAGCTTATAAAGAGATTATTATTCATTCGGCAAATACGGCCCTGAAAAGATATGACCCTAAAGTAGGTTTGATAAAGTCTTGGAATCAGAAAAAATCATGGGATGGCAAAACAACTTGGCAGTATCCTGTAATTATTGATAATATGCTGAATTTAGAGATGTTGTGTTATGTATCGGATATCACAGGGGATCCCAAATTTAGAGATGTTGCAATCAGTCATGCTACGAAAACCATGGAAAATCATTTCCGTCCGGATCACAGTACCTACCATGTGGTGGATTATGATGAAAATGGAAAGGCTATCCACAGACAAACGAATCAGGGCTATGCCGATAATTCCACTTGGGCCAGAGGCCAAGCCTGGGCAATCTATGGCTTTACGATGATGTACAAGGAAACCAAGAAAATAGAGTTTTTAGAAACAGCTAAAGCTGCTGCAAATTTTTATATCAATCATAAAAACCTGCCAAAGGATAAAATTCCATATTGGGATTTTAATGCGCTACAGGAAGGTTATCGCTCAGATCTTGACTTTGCATACTTGAAGCTTGATTATATACCGCGAGATGCCTCTGCTGCTGCGGTCGTTGCATCGGCATTAGTAGACCTGTCTACTTTTACGAAGGGAAAAGAGAGTAAAGCTTATTTGGATTTTGCGAAGACTACCTTGAAAACGTTATCTGGACCGGCTTATTTTGCTGATTATAGTACGAATGGTGGATTTTTATTGAAGCATAGCGTGGGAAGTATACCTCATAATTCAGAGATTGATGTGCCGTTGGTTTATGCAGACTATTATTATTTAGAAGGTATGACGCGATTGGCGGCTTTGAAATAAGAAAGATTTATCGTAGTATTTTCTGTTTTAACCCATTTTATTAAAATGTGCTCAAGGATTTAAGTATTCTTGAGCATGTTTTGTTAAGAAAGTATACAGCAATAAGTTTTATTAGGATGTTAGCCTATCATTTTTAATGGCATACCTGCTATTGGTAACAAAAAAAAAGCAGCTTCCGATGAGGAAGCTGCTTTGCAAGAAAATATAATAGTAATTAGTTTATTCTTACATTAACAGCATTTAAGCCTTTTTTTCCGTTTTCAATTTCGTAGCTAACGCTATCGCCTTCTCTAACTTGGTCTTTTAAGCCTGAAATGTGTACAAATACATCGTCTCCGCCATTTTCAGGGGTAATAAAACCAAATCCTTTAGTTTCATTGAAAAACTTTACAGTTCCTTTATTCATTTTATTTTAAAATTATATTAATGCAAGGATAGGGTAAATATGTTAATAATTTCCCAGCTGAAACTAAAAAAGACTTTCATATGACAATTCTTTTAGCCTATACTCCCTTTGTAATAAAGAAGATACGGAGGATTCTTAGTGAAAGTTTTATTTTCATTTATTGCTAAAAGGTTTTATCTTTATTCTCGTTAAATCAATTATTTCTTCTTTTTTTTGTAGGAATACCTAGTTTATGTCAATTTAATGTATCATATATGATTTTTAAAACCCTAAAATGGGGGATAGCATGTAGTTTGAGCCTATCCTTATTTTGTACGAGTATCGTATCTGCCCAGAAATTAAATGGGAAACACGTTGATCCGGTTGATTTGGTTAATCCTTTGATGGGTACTGATTCTAAACCATCATTATCCAATGGAAATACATATCCCGCTATTGGTTTGCCTTGGGGAATGAATATGTGGACACCCCAAACCGGTAAAAATGGAGATGGTTGGCAATATACTTATGCCGCTGATAAAATAAGAGGATTGAAGCAAACGCATCAACCTTCGCCTTGGATGAATGATTATGGTCAGTTCTCCTTGATGCCTGTTACAGGAAAGGCAGCTTTTGACCAAGAGGAAAGAGCAAGTTGGTTTTCTCATAAAGCGGAGAAGGCAACGCCTTATTATTATTCGGTTTATCTCGCAGATCATGACGTGACAGCAGAACTGACACCTACTGAGCGCGCAGCATTCTTTAAATTTTCTTTTAATAAAACCGATTCGGCATTTATCGTGTTGGATGCATTTGATAAAGGATCCGAAGTACAAATTATTCCAGAAAAAAATATGGTAATCGGTTATTCTACGCGTTATTCGCGTGGTAATTTGACCAATTTCAAGAATTA
Source organism: Sphingobacterium sp. SG20118 (assembly GCF_044740685.1). Taxonomy (NCBI): domain Bacteria; kingdom Pseudomonadati; phylum Bacteroidota; class Sphingobacteriia; order Sphingobacteriales; family Sphingobacteriaceae; genus Sphingobacterium; species Sphingobacterium sp. SG20118. The sequence continues at coordinate 4,372,675 of NZ_CP172826.1, read as the reverse complement.
TTTTGTATTGGTTTTTGATCAGCCCTTTGATAATTACTCTACATGGGAAGGTAAGGAACGCTTTAAAGGAAAATTGAAATCTACTGCTGATCAAACAGGAGCAATTTTGGGCTTTAAAGTGAAGGATAAAAATAAACCGGTTCAGGTTCGTGTGGCTTCTTCATTTATCAGTGCGGAGCAAGCTGAGCTTAATTTAAAGGAATTGGGAACGCGTAGCTTTGATGAGGTAAAAGCAGATGGTCGCAAGATCTGGAATGAAACCTTGGGACGCTTAGCGGTAGAAGGTGATAATGTCGATCAAATGAGAACTTTTTATTCGACGCTATACCGTACGCTATTCTTTCCGAATAAATTATATGAAATCAATGCTGCTGGCGAAAAGGTTCATTACAGCCCCTATAACGGAAAAATATTACCAGGCCATTTATTTGGTGGGACTGGTTTCTGGGATACTTTCAGAGCGCTATATCCATTCTTGAACTTAGTATATCCATCTATTAATGTTGAAATGCAGGAAGGGTTGAAAAATGCTTATCTAGAAGGTGGCTTTTTACCTGAATGGAGTAGCCCTGGTTTTGCTGATATCATGGTTGGAAATAATTCGGCTTCCGTGGTAGCTGATGCGTATATTAAGGGATTAAGAGGTTATGATATCAATACGCTTTATGAGGCATTGAAACATGGTGCCAACAATGAAGGTCCGATGACGGCGGTTGGTCGTAAGGGTGTTAACTATTATAATGATTTAGGCTATGTCCCTTACGATGTGGGTATTAATGAAAATGCGGCGCGTACGTTGGAATATGCTTATGATGATTTTACCATCTATCAGTTAGCTAAAGCATTGAATAAACCGCAAGCAGATATTGATCTGTATGCAAAAAGAGCACAAAATTATCGTCATCTTTTTGATCCTTCGACTAATTTGATGCGTGGTAAAAATAAGGATGGTAAATTTCAAAGTCCATTCAACCCATTGAAATGGGGTGATGCATTCACCGAAGGTAATAGCTGGCATTACTCCTGGAGTGTATTCCACGATGTGGAAGGTTTGATTGGTTTGATGGGCGGAGATCAGCAATTCAACTTGATGTTAGATAGCGTATTTGTGCAGCCTCCTGCTTTTGATGATAGTTATTATGGAGGTACGATACACGAAATTCGTGAAATGCAAATTGCTAATATGGGGCAATATGCTCATGGCAACCAACCTATCCAACATATGATTTATTTGTATAATTACAGTGAGCAACCTTGGAAAACGCAATATTGGGTACGTCAGGTCTTAGATCGTATGTATCAGGCGACTCCTGATGGTTACTGTGGGGACGAAGATAATGGTCAGACCTCGGCTTGGTATGTTTTCTCTTCTCTGGGTTTCTATCCAGTATGCCCTGCTACGGACGAATATGTATTAGGTGCTCCTCTTTTTTCTAAGGCAACATTGAAGTTGGAAAATGGTAAATCGTTGGAAATTATCGGTAATAAAGCAAGTGCAGAGAACTTTTATGTCAATGACCTGAAGGTAAATGGCAAATCGTACGCTAAAAACTGGTTGAGCCACAAAGAGTTGTTAAAAGGTGGAACCTTAACTTTTGATATGTCGGATAAACCAAACTATAAACGCGGTGCATCTAAAGCTGCAGCACCTTATTCTATGACAACGGAATTGAAGAAATAGTGAATAGGGTTAGTTAGTTAGTTAGTTAGTTAGTTAGTTAGTTAGTTAGTTAGTTAGTTAGTTAGTTAGTTAGTTAGTTAGTTAGTGGGAAGGGTTGGATGTTTATGATTCAACCCTTTTTGTTTTTTTAAGCATGTTTAATTTAAAAAGAAATTGTGTGTAGTATGCTCAAGTGTATCTTTTAATTCATATAATAAAAACTAGAATGATGAATTTTACTAAAATAGTCGGATGTGTATTAGGTTTGATTACTTGTCAAATAACCTTTGCACAAGATAATTGGCAACATACAGACCTTGACCGTAAGCTGGCTGTTGATACGGATAGTATGACAAGAAAAGGTTATACGCTGATCTGGATCAATAAGGATGAGAATTTTAACCCAGAACTGAAAGAGAGGTTAGTAAATACCTTCTTTGTAAATTATCCTAAATTGGCAAAAACATATAATAAAAACACCATGAAGAAAGTGTCTTTTGTTATCGATCCAGATTATAAAGGTGTTGCAGCTACTGCTGGAGGAATCGTGCGCTACAGTCCTGAGTGGTTTGCCAAAAATCCAGGTGACATTGATGTGGTCACACATGAAGTGATGCATATTGTGCAGGGCTATCCTAATGAATCGGGCCCGTGGTGGATTACGGAAGGAATTGCCGACTATGTTCGATTTGTCAATGGCATCGATAACGAAGGTGCTAATTGGAAATTGCCAGAATGGAATGATAACCAAAATTACACGGACTCTTACCGTGTCACTGCTCGCTTCTTTTTTTGGATTGAAAAAAACAATAAAAAGGGATTTGTTAAAAATCTAGATGCAGCAATGCGAAATAAAACTTATTCTGATGTATTTTGGAAAAATCAAACGGGTAAGACACTCGAAGAATTATGGGCTGATTATAGCCAACATCCGTCGCTTAAAATCTAAAGACATGTTCAGAAAACGACTTCTATATTTGGGATTATTACTTATCCCCGCTCTACTACAGGCGCAACAGTCCAATTTAATTCAATATGTGAAACCTTTGATTGGTACTGCCCGTATGGGACATACTTTTCCTGGTGCAACAGTCCCTTTTGGGGCAGTGCAATTGAGCCCGGATACGGATACCATTTCTTATGCTGTGAATGGTCAATATAATGGTGATGTTTATAAATATTGTGCCGGATATCAATATGATGACCCAACAATTGTTGGATTCAGTCATACACATTTTAGTGGCACAGGACATGCAGACCTTGGTGATATCTTGGTGATGCCTACGCAAGGGAAATTACAGTTGAATCCAGGTACTGCCAATCGGCCACAAGATGGATATCGATCTCCCTATTCACATACCAATGAGGTTGCTGAAGCAAACTACTACAGTGTAATGCTGGATAAGCATCAGATTAAAGCAGAAATGACAACCACTACCCGGGTGGGGATACATCGTTATACTTTTCCTAAGTCCGATGCCTCACATTTGATACTGGATCTGACAGCGGGAATCTATAACTACGAAGGAAAAAATGTATGGACCGTAGTGCGGGTATTGAATGATTCTACTCTAGTCGGCTATCGCCAAACAAATGGTTGGGCTCGTACACGTACAGTTTACTTCGCAATAAAAACGTCGAAGGCATTTAAAAATTATGGCGCTAAATATGAAGATGGAAAACAGGTCTACGGAGGCTTTTGGCGTAAGTTTGATCAAAAAGACAATTTCCCAGATCTAGCAGCACATCAAATTAAACTAAATCTAGATTTTGACACCAAGGAAGGCGAAGAGGTTATGATGAAAGTTGCTTTGAGTCCGGTTAGCATGAAAAATGCTCTTTTGAATATGGAGGAAGAAGCCAATGACTGGGATTTTGAAAAGTATGTGAAGGCAGGGCAACAATCTTGGGAAAAAGAGCTTAGTAAAATTCAGGTTGATATGTTGAACAAAGAAGATATGGTTAATTTTTACACTGCGATGTACCATGCCAGTCTGATGCCAACAGTATATATGGATGTGAATGGAGAATATAAGGGCTTAGATCAAGAAATACATCAGGCAAAAGGGTTTACAAACTATACCTCTTTTTCTCTTTGGGATACCTTTCGCGCTTTTCACCCACTTATGAATCTAATCGATCCTGCCCGTAATGCCGATATGGTCGCCTCGATGATGGCGCACTATGATCAAAGCGTGTTGCAAATGTTGCCAATATGGTCACATTATGCCAATGATAATTGGTGCATGAGCGGCTATCACTCCGTATCGGTAGTGGCAGATGCTATTTTGAAAGGAGTCTATAAAGGTGATGCGGAAGCCGCATTGGCTGCTTGTGTTCAAACGGCAAATACACGTCGCTATGAAGGTATCGGAGCATATATCGATATGGGCTATGTACCGGAAGGGATTTCTGGAACTTCGGTTTCGAATACGCTTGAGTATGCTTATGATGATTGGTGTATCGCACAGTTGGCTAAAAAATTAGGAAAAGAGGATATTTACCGAACCTTTATAAAAAGAGCAGAAAATTGGAAGAATGTCTATGATCCATCGATAGGCTTTATGCGTCCTAAAGATGAAAATGGAATATTTAGAGCAAAGTTTGATGTTTTGGAGACACATGGTCAGGGATTTATCGAAGGCAATACCTGGAATTATAGCTTATATGTGCCCCATCAGCCTCTGGAAATGATGAATATGATGGGAGGGATGAAGAAATTGGAAAATTATCTCGATTCTTTATTTACAATGGAACTACCTGATAAATATTTTGAGCATACCGAAGATATAACGCGAGATGGTATCATTGGTAATTATGTACATGGCAATGAACCATCGCACCATGTTGCCTACCTTTATAATTTGACAAAAAGCCCTTGGAAGGCTCAGGCTCGAGTTCGTCAGATCATCCGCAATCAATACCACAACGGACATGCTGGATTAGGTGGTAATGATGACTGCGGTCAGATGTCTGCTTGGTACTTGTTTACAGCTTTGGGTTTTTATCCAGTTGCACCGGGGGATGATGCCTATTGGATAGGGAGTCCATTGGTTAAATCGGCTAGGATTAACCTAGAAAATGGAAAAACAATTTCAATAGAAGTGAAGAATCAGTCAGAAAAGAATGTCTATGTTAAAAAAGTAAGTTTAAATGGTCAGTCTTTATCCGATTTGAAAATTTCTTATGAGGCGATTAAGAATGGTGCTGAACTGGTTTTTGAGATGTCAAATAAACCTGGTAAGTAGCTAAATAAATATTAAAATGATGAATTTTAAAAAAGTGATGGGGGGAATTGCTTTATTCTTTGTCTTACAAGGAGTCGAAGCACAACCCTTTAGTCCAGTGGATTATGTGAATCCACTGATTGGTACGCAATCTAAGTATGAGTTATCCAATGGCAATACATATCCTGCTATTGCAATGCCGTGGGGAATGAACTTTTGGACTCCTCAGACAGGAAATATGGGGGATGGTTGGGTATATACCTACACCGCTGATAAAATCAAAGGATTTAAACAGACTCACCAACCAAGCCCATGGAATAATGATTATGGTCAATTTTCCATTATGCCCACTACGGGTGAACCGGTATTTGATCAGGAGAAACGTGCCAGTTGGTTTTCGCATAAGGCAGAAATCGTGAAACCGTATTTTTATAGTGTTTATCTAGCTGACTATGATGTGACGACTGAGCTTACACCTACAGAGCGAGGAGCTGCCTTTCGTTTTACATTCCCTAGGACCGAGCAGGCAAATATTGTTATTGATGCTTTTGATAAAGGATCGTATATAAAAGTAATTCCAGGAGAAAATAAGATTATCGGTTACAATACACGAAATAGTGGTGGAGTGCCAGATAACTTTAAAAACTATTTTGTCATTGTTTTTGACCGTGCTTTTGATTTTAAATCTGCAGTAAAAAGTGGAGCGATAAACAGTAATCTACTTGAACTGGAGGATGATCATGCTGGGGCAATAGTGGGGTTTAAAAACTTAAAACGTGGTGAAGAAGTAATCGCGCGAGTGGCATCCTCTTTTATTAGTTTTGAGCAGGCAGAACTTAATCTTAAGGAAGTAAAAGGAAAAACGTTTGATGAGATTGCAGAGGCAGGGAAAGCAAAATGGAATGAGGTGCTAGGGCGTGTCGAGGTGAAAGATTCAGATGCCGATCGATTAAAGACCTTTTATTCGTGCTTATACCGATCTACGTTATTCCCACGTGACTTTTCAGAAATCGATGCACAGGGAAATCGTATACATTACAGCCCTTATAATGGAAAAGTACTTCCTGGCGAGATGTTTACCGATACGGGATTTTGGGATACATTTAGAAGCTTATTTCCTATGTTAAATTTGCTTTACCCAGAGATGAATGACCGTATGCAAGCAGGATTGGTAAATGCTTACAAAGAAAGCGGTTTTTTACCAGAATGGGCATCCCCAGGCCATCGTGAATCGATGATTGGCAATAACTCTGCAGCTGTTGTTGCTGATGCATTTATTACAGGTAGAAAGGGGTATGATGCGAATTTATTATGGGAGGCGGTACAGCATGGAGCGAACCAATCTCATCCGAAAATATCAGCTACGGGACGTTTTGGTTATAAGGTTTATAATCAATTGGGATATATACCTACAGATCAGAATATCAATCAAAATGTAGCACGAACTTTAGAATATAGTTACAATGATTGGAGTATCTATCAATTTGGAAAAGCGCTGGGTAGACCGGCGTCAGAAATTGAGGTGTATGCAAAGCGAGCTGTGAATTATAAACATCTATTTGATGCAGAAACAAAGTTGATGCGGGGTAAAAAATCGGATGGAACTTTTATTACTCCTTTTGCCCCAAGTGCGTGGTCGAAAGAATATACAGAAGGTAATGCTTGGCATTGGAGTTTCTGTGTCTTTCATGATCCACAGGGATTGATAGACCTCATGGGGGGAAAGCAGGCTTTTAACGCGATGCTGGATACTGTATTTGTGATTCCTAGCTACGAAGGGATGAAGAGTAGGAGCATGATCCATGAGATGCGTGAAATGCAAGTCATGAATATGGGACAATATGCACATGGTAATCAACCCATTCAGCATATGCCTTACTTGTATAATTATGCTGCTGAACCCTGGAAATCGCAATATTGGGTTCGTAAAATAATGGATAATCTATATTTACCAACACCTGATGGTTATTGTGGTGACGAAGATAATGGTCAAACTTCTGCATGGTATGTATTCTCAGCATTGGGTTTCTATCCTGTGGCCCCAGGTTCGGGAGAGTATGTACTGGGATCGCCTCAATTTGAGTCTGTCAAATTGAATCTGCAGAATGGTAATGTGGTGGAGATTGACGCGAAAAACCAATATAAAAATAATGTTTATGTCAATCAGGTGAAAGTAGATGGAAAAATCTATACGAAGAACTTTTTTCGATATAAAGACCTTATGAAAGGTGCGAAAATACAGTTTGATATGTCTGAGAAACCTAATAAAAATAGAGGAATTAAGGATGACGATGCGCCTTACTCATTCAGTAAGATGAAATTGTAATTTTAAGGTCCTATGCTATGAGGGGTCTATGTGATTCAATTTTATGCTGGATTATGTTGGGAAGTTAGTAGACTAGGATGTTATGGCGGCATGAAATTTTTCATTTATGTTAGCTATTTAATGAATGATATATGTTAATTAATAAGAGCGTGCGGCAATAGTTATTGTCCACGCTCTTTTGTTAGATTATCAGGGTACCAGCTATTTACTTCCCCTGTCCTCAATTACTAAAGATACCTACTATTTTTATCAACGTAATTGTATTGTGTATCTAAGTAAATTTATCTAAGTTTATCCTGGACTGTGGGAAAACCCTAAAGAATGATGAAACGCTTACCTATTCTATTTTTATTCTATTTTTTTATTTTAAGTGTGTCTGCTCAAGATTTGAGTGACAGTACGAGTGTATATAAAAAACTCGATTATGTCATGGAAAATCAAGGGCTCTATATTAAGAAAAGAGAAAATGATATTGCGAGGCTAAAGCAGGAGGCATTAACACTTCAAAATGATAAGGGTGCTTATCTAGAGAAGAGTTACGAAATATTCAATAGTTATAAAAAGTTTCAGTCAGATTCGGCACTACATTATATCATGCTTTGTAAGCAGTTGGCATTGCATGCTCCAGACTCTGTAGTTGTTTCGATTGACTTGGATATGGCGTGGATCTTTTCGACAATAGGTCGTTATATTGAAGCTGAAGACATATTGAAGCAATTGAATCCCGATAAACTATCTAAGACCATACTGCCAAAGTACTATGATAGTTATAGTGCTTTCTACAGCCACTATGGCCAAAGTAACAACCATGCAGCATATTATCAAGCGAGTGAGCGTTACCGAGATTCTTTATTGATGGTGCTTGACCCCAAATCTGCACTTTATAAAAGTACCATTGCAATTAAGACCTTGTTTCAGGGACAGCGCAAAAAGGCGAAAGGCTTATTCGAAGCGATGTGGATGGAGCATCAGGATAATTCCGAACAAAGGGCGTTCATTGCATATTTCATAGGTTTAATTTATAAGCAGGAAAAGAATATTACATATCAACGGTATTATTTTGCACTTTCAGCAATAGCTGATATTGAGATTGCGAATCGAGATAATGCATCCTTGCAAGATCTGGCATTGACATATTATGAACTGAGAGCGTTTGATCATGCCTTTAAATTTATAGAAAAGGCAATTGATGACGCTATGGAATGTAATGTTCGTTATCGTATTGTAGAAGGAACTTCTTTTTATCCAATTATTAACGCTGCGTATCAAAAAAAGATCAATACCCAAAATAAACAATTGCAAATGATGTTGGTAATTATCAGTTTCTTATCACTGATCTTAATCATGGGATTGGTTATTATTTTCAGACAGGTACAACGGTTGCGCAAAATCCGGGAGGAGCTTTCCGCAACAAATACTAATCTAAGGCAGCTGAATGATGATATCAACGATAAGAATACACAATTAGCAGAGTCCAATCATATAAAGGAAGAGTACATTGCTCAATTTTTTGACCTTTGTTCCAATTATATTGACAAGATGGAAGAAATTCGGAAAGCTCTTCTTAAGAAAGCAAGCAATCAACAATGGGATGCCATCAGAGATCAATTGAAATCGACCCAGATGGTAGAACGTGAAGTGCAACAATTATATGTTAATTTTGATCGTATTTTTTTAAACCTTTACCCAAATTTTGTTTCAGATTTTAATAATTTGATAACTCCAGATGAACAAATTTTACCAAAAAAAGGTGAGCTGTTGAATACCGAACTTCGTATTTTTGCACTGATTCGATTAGGAATTTCGGATAGTGTGAAGATTGCGAGTTTCTTGCGGTACTCCCTACGGACGGTCTATAATTACCGAACCAAAGTACGGAATAAAGCCATCGGAAATCGAGAGGATTTTGAAGATCGCGTGCGTCAAATTGCTGTTATTGATCGATAATAGTTGTTGATTCGGTACTTTTTAGACCTGATATATATTGTTAATTACCTGTAAATTAGTTATTTGTGTTTAATTTGTGGTACTTTTTAGTTTTCCCCCCTTTTATTCTATGTGGGCTTCCAGTAGCTTTGTTTCAGTAAGGGAGCGGGGGAACTCCTATACTATTTTGAGTAGTTCTCAAACTAAATTATAAAAACCATTTTATAAATACTTATGATTTTCTTTACTAAGAAAGCAACTCCTTTTATTTGGATATTTTTTTTCTTGGCGATAATCGGTTCGACATTCGCTCAAGAGAAAATACAGGTCAATGGGCGCGTACTGAACGCTCAAGATCAGAAGCCAATTGGAGGAGTTACAATTGTTCAAAAAGGAACAACTAATGGCGTATCATCTCAGGAGGATGGACGCTTTCAAATATCGGTTCCAACAGGCAGTACACTGTTACTGTCTTATGTTGGTTATGATAGAAAAGAAGTACCGGTTGTGCAAAATAACTTAACGGTTCTTTTAGACGCTTCAGAAAATGTATTGGATGATGTTGTGGTGATCGGTTATGGTACCGTTAAGCGGAAAGATGTAACTACTGCAATCTCATCGGTATCCACTAAAGATTTAGAAAAAAGACCTATTGTCAATGTTGGTCAGGCAATTCAAGGTAAAGCTGCAGGTGTTGCGGTCATTCAACCGAATGGTGCTCCCGGTGCTGAAATGAATATCCGTGTGCGAGGAACAACCTCTTTTAATGGTAGCAATGATCCATTGTATGTCGTAGATGGAGTACCAGTAGACAATATTAAATTTTTATCGCCCAATGATGTAACCGATATCCAAATTCTAAAAGATGCATCTTCTGCTGCAATTTATGGTTCTAGAGCTGCTAATGGAGTAGTCTTGATAACAACAAAAACGGGAAAAGTAGGAGAAGGGAAAATTACATTTGGAGCACAATTAACTTCCAATTTCGTAAACAATACGATAGATGTACTCAATACCGAACAATATCGTGAACTCCAAAATGAAATTGGGATGATAAGTTTGCCTGTCGGCTTGACAGATCAAACAGATTGGTTTAAGGAGACCTATAAAACGGGTATCCAACAAAATTATCAATTAACCATTTCCGATGGAACCGAAAAGTTAAGGTATTATTTATCGGGGGGCTACACAGATGATAAAGGGACATTAAAAGGCTCGTTTTTTAAACGGTATAATTTTAAGGCCAATATTGATAATCAGGTTCGAAAATGGTTAAAGGTGAATGCCAATATAACCTATTCGGATTATAATGATAACGGCATTACTGCGGGTTTAGGGTCCAATAGAGGAGGGGTAGTGACTTCAGTGATTACTACGCCAACATATGCGCCAATATGGGACAGTACCTTTCCTGATCGTTATTATAATAACTTCTACGGAATCAGTAATATTACTAGTCCTATTGAAAATCTGGCACGAACAAAGTATAATAATAATCGTGAAAATAGAATATTGGCATCAGGTAGTGCTTTGATTACTTTTATGCCCGATCTGAATTTTAAATCTTCTTTTACCTTGGATAGAAGAAATGGCCTAGCGACTACATTTTTAGACCCATTGACAACGACTTGGGGACGAAATCAATATGGAGAAGCGTCGGATAATCGAAATATGAACACGGTGTTGACTTGGGATAATGTACTTACTTATAATAAAAGTTTTGGTAAACATACACTTGAAGCGATGGCAGGTTCCTCTTGGACGGATTCTAAATATTCCAATAGCTATATCAATGGTTCTCATTATGCAAACGGTCTAATACAAACGTTGAACGCTGCTAATATGATTGCTTGGAATGGTACAGGCTCTGGTGCATCCAACTGGGGAATTATGTCCTATTTCGCACGTGCTATGTACAATTATGATGGTAAATATCTTTTGACTGCAAACATGCGCGGAGATGGCTCTTCGAAATTAAATCCAAATGATCGTTGGGGTTATTTTCCCTCAATCTCTGCAGCATGGAGGCTTTCGTCAGAAGATTTTTTAAAGGATGTGGAGTGGATCAATGACTTGAAGGTAAGAGGAGGATGGGGACAAACAGGTAACCAATCGGGCCTTGGAGATTACTCTTATTTAGCCTTTAATGGTATCGGAAGAATAGAATGGTTTAAAGTTGGACAGGAAAACGCTGTGCCAAATATTACGCAAGCTAATACATTGCGAACAAGAGATTTAACTTGGGAAACTACAACGCAATCAAATATAGGGGTCGATGTTGCGACTTTTCAAAATAGGTTGACATTAACGTTGGACTATTACTATAAAAAAACCACTAATATGTTGATGGAGGTTTCTTTACCTGCGGGTTCAGCAGCAGCTAGTGTAATTAAGCGGAATGAGGGAGAAATGACAAATAAGGGCCTTGAGATTGCACTTGGTTCAAAAAATCTAATCGGACAATTCACGTGGAACACCGATTTTAATATTTCATTTAATAAGAATCGCCTTGATAAGTTAGTGCTGAAAAAAATATATAACGATGCCATGACCAATGATAACGTACACGATTATGCGGTTAGAAATGAACCTGGACGTGCATTGGGTGGATTCTTTGGTTATATCAGTGACGGTGTCAATCCGGAGACAGGGGAGCTAATCTATCGTGATTTGAATGGTGATGATAAAATTTCATCATCTGATCGTACCTACATTGGAGATCCAAATCCCAAATTCACTTATGGGATGACCAATAGCTTTTCATGGAAAAATTTCGATTTAAGTATTTTCATTCAGGGAACCTATGGAAATGATGTCTTTAATGCGAGTCGTATGGAAACGGAGGGTATGTATGATGGTCGCAATCAGACCTCGGTTGTTTTAGATCGTTGGAGAGTCCCTGGTCAGATCACCGATGTGCCTAAAGCTGGATTTGATATGAAAAACTCTACTTATTTTATTGAGGATGGTAGTTATTTGAGATTGAAAAATATCTCACTCGGTTATGCTATTGCTCCTGAAAGGTTAAAACGTATTGGGATACAAAAAATACAACCATACTTATCTGCTAGTAATCTGCTGACATGGACGAAATATTCGGGTATGGACCCTGAGGTCAATCAGTATGGAAACTCTGGCCGGATACAGGGCATAGATTGGGGAACTTATCCACAAAGTAGATCGTTTGTAATTGGGGTAAATGTAGAATTTTAATTGAATTGTGATGAATAATATATATAGAAATCCATTCATGTTCTTATTGTCAATAGGAATATTAGTCTCTTCATGTTCTTTAAATCGTGACCCGCTTGATGGTTATTCGGATGAATCGCAAGGTAAAACCGAAACAGGATCTCAGATTGTTTTTAAGAATAAGAGTGAAGTTGATAACTTCTTAACGGGTATTTATCAACAAATGCGGGATCGACAAGAACATTGGTATATGGACTTGTTGCTCATCTCCGAGTCGCATGCAGATAACGCCTATGCAGGAACAACGGGGGCAGAGGTATTGCCTTTTGAAAATAACTCGATTGAGGGCTCAAATTCAGTTATAGATCGTGATTGGGCTAGATATTTAGAGGATATCGCTCGAGCCAATCGATTGATCATCAATATTGATAGTGTGGCGGATAAGTCGGTCAGTGATTCGCAGATCAAGTCGTATAAGGCACAAGCCAAAATATTCCGAGCTTTAGCGATGTTTGACATGGTTCGTCTTTTTGGGTCTATTCCTGTCATCACCACGCAGGCTGGTGATATTACATCAGAAAATATTGAAGAGGTTTACCCACAATATTTTCCTTTTCAAAATACAGAAGAGGAAGCATATCTGCAGATCGAAAAGGATTTATTGGAAGCATCGGTAGATGCTCCTAGTAATTCAGCATCCGATAAAACGAGATTTACAAAGTCAGTTGCCAAGGCGATGTTGGCGAAAATATATGCTGAAAAACCGATTCGTGACTATGCTAAAGTTATCCAGTATGTTGATGCTCTTGCTGCTGATGGGTTTGATCTTAATGCTGAATATTCGGACCTATATGCACTTAATGCCGCAAATTCAGATCTGGAACAGCGTAATACAAAAGAGTCAATCTTAGAAGTGCAATTTATGCCTGGGTCAGGTAACTGGGCCACTTGGATGTTTGGTCGTGACCTATCAAATTATGATAATAGTTTTACCTGGGCTAAATGGGTGACTCCCTCGCGCGACCTAATACAAACGTATCAAAATGAAGGTGATCAAATCCGAATGGATCAGTCCATCGTCTACTATGTGGCTACTTGGAGTAATTACTATCCCGCATCTCACTACCCATTTATGTTTAAGCTGCGCTCAGGAATGAGCAGTATTGTTAAGCTGCGCTATGCCGATCTATTATTGTTGAAAGCAGAGGCGCTGATTATGCAAGCAAGTCCCAATTTAATGGAAGCGGCAAGCATTATCGATCGTGTACGTAATCGCGTAAAACTTCCTGCACTGGACAATGCCACTCGTGTAAGCAAGGAACGCATGTTGGATGCTTTGTTAAAAGAACGTCGGTTGGAAACTGGCTTTCGAAGGCCAACGTTGGTTTGATCTAGTACGATTGGATAAAGTTGAATCTGTTATGAATGCTGTATTTGCAAAAGATAAAGGGCGCAAAGCACAGGTTTACCCTTTTAATCAATATTCTTATAGATTACCAGTGCCGCAAGCTAAAATTGACGAGAATCCCAACTTAGTGCAAAATCTAGGATATTAATTTGAAACTTTATGAAACTTATATATAACAGTACTATGATATATTCACTCTTGTTGTCTTGTTTAATCACCACAACATCATGTAACCACGATAGCTATACTCCTTCTTCAAATGAATCGATAAAAGATAAGGGGGATGTGACGATTTATACAACCACAAATACCCGTTCTCAGGATTTTAATAAAGGCTTTGTGGATTTCAGTACAAAGTTTAACATGTCTCCCAATACCATAACGATAGATCCGAAACAGAAATTCCAGACAATGGATGGTTTTGGTGCTGCGGTAACGGGATCTACTTGCTATAATCTGATGAAGATGAAACAAGAAGATCGTACAAAATTCTTGACAGAAACTTTCTCTGATCAAAATGGTATGGGTATGAACTATATACGAATTGCCATTGGTTGTTCGGATTTTTCATTAAGTGAGTATACCTGCTGGGATACGGAAGGTAAAGAAAATTTTGCTTTACAATCGGAAGAAAAGCAGTACATCCTACCAGTGCTAAAAGAAATATTAGCCATCAATCCATCGATTAAGATCATGGGATCTCCATGGACACCACCTAAATGGATGAAAGTAAATAATTTGACCGATCTAAAACCTTTTGACTCATGGACTAGTGGCCAGTTGAATCCTAAGTATTATCAAGATTATGGTTGGTATTTTGTACAATGGCTACAGGCAATGGAAAAGGAAGGAATCAATATTTCTTCCATAACGGTTCAAAATGAACCCTTAAATAGGGGGAATTCAGCTTCTTTATATATGACATGGGAAGAGCAACAAGCTTTTATCAAACAAGCATTGGGACCGCAATTGAAAGCATCTGATTTAAACACAAAGATTTATGCATTTGATCATAATTACAATTATGATAACATCGCTGATCAAAATGATTATCCTGTAAAAATCTATAATGATGCTGCCGCAGCAGCTTTTATAACTGGAGCAGCATTTCACAATTATGGTGGAGATAAAGCCGAATTGTTGGATATTCATAGTCAACGTCCTGATAAGGAACTTGTTTTTACAGAAACATCCATCGGTGAATGGAATGACGGTCGTAATCTCGAAAAAAGATTAATGGAAGATATGCGTGAGGTAGCGCTTGGGACGGTTAATAACTGGAGTAAAGCGGTTATTGTATGGAACTTAATGTTAGATACAGATAAAGGACCAAATCGCGATGGAGGCTGCCAGACTTGTTATGGTGCTGTGGATGTCAGTACATCTAATTTTAAATCCATCACACGTAATTCACATTACTACATTGTTGGTCATCTTTCATCGGTAGTGAAATCGGGGGCAGTACGTATTGGAGCAAGTGGTTATACCGCAGAGGGATTGGTCTACACCGCTTTCCAAAATCAGGATGGCTCTTATGCAATCGTGCTGCTGAATGATGCTGATGAGAATAGAAATATTACGATTAACGATGCCAAGAATCACTTTAGCTATGAAGTACCTGCTAAATCTGTGGTTTCTTATCGATGGGCCAATTAACACTAGAATTATGAAAAGACTTATTTTAAATATTCTCCTTGGTGCTGCAGCCATTTCGGTATTATATTCTTGTAAAAAGGATGAGAAATATTCCTATCAAGTCGGTCATCCGCAGCTCGAAGTGAAGTCAGCTGTTTCATCAGCTCACTTTGGAGACAGTTTATCCTTTCAGCTTCACGCTAAAGATCAAGAAATCGCTTTATCTACTGTAAAAGTCCAATTGTTCTATACAGATGACCAGGTTTCTGAAACGGTCATCCGTACAAAAAATAATGGGGATTATAGTGGAAAAATATTCATTCCATTTTATAAAAATATCCCAAATGGGAAAGCGACATTAAAATTTATCCTACAGAATATCAGTCAAAAAGTGACTGAACAATCTTTTGAGATTGATTTGAGTAGACCTGATTTTCCTTATTTGGATTTGGTGACAGAATCAAGATCTTACCGTATGGAAAAAATCGGTCCAAATGAATATGCTGCGACAGAAAACTTTCCAAATGCTGTAAAGGCATATATTCAAGCACCAAAGGTAGGCACGGAAGGTAATGTTATAAATTTTGGATGGGTTAATAATAGCGTAGATGAAGGTTCTACTGCAGAAATACCTTTTACAAATTTAACTTCTGGAGTCTATAGTATACAATTCAATACCCTTACGTATGCAGCTGCGCCATTTATCAATATCTATATGAATGGAATTTTATTCAGTCGTGTGGACGATGAGTACTTCAAAGGAGAATTGGAGTTGAAAAATGGGACAGCTGTTGAGATAGATGGGATCGAAGATTTAACGGACTGGTGGATCGATTCAGATTACTTCACTAAAAAAGCTGATGGAGCGATGAGTTTTAATGGTATAAATGGTAAGTATCGGGTGACAGCAGATTTTAAATTAAAATACTTCATTGTAGAAGCAATGGATGGCAATAATTTAGCAAAACTGAAGGATGATGGTACAGGGGCTATTTGGATCATTGGCGATGGAGTTGGCAAACCAAACGTGACAAACAATCAGGTAGGTTGGAATCCAGGTAAGGCTTTATGTATGCTGCCTATCGGAGGTCAGAAATATCAAATAACGGTCAAAGCGGGAGAGTCAATCCATACCGATAATATCAATTTTAAATTTTTTCATCAAAAAGATTGGGGAGGTGAGTTCGGCGCTGAAAATATCAGTACGGATAGTGATTTATTTTTTATAGGTAATGGGTCAAATGGCCGTGATAATGGTAATCTTGGGATTGTTGTAGGAAAAACACTTACGTTAAATGATACGTATATCTTGACCGTAGATTTAAGTCAAGGAAATAGTAAAGCAATTTTAAAGGTCGTAAAAAAATAGACTTAACAATATGACAGCATATAGAAGCCTTTACTCGAGAATCGAGTAAAGGCTTTTTTAATGATAATGGAATGATACCAAAAAAGTTATGGTATAAATTGTTATTTATTCTTAGCATTTTTTTAAAATTTTAGTGTGTATCGCACTTTTCTATAATTTTAATCGATTAAATTATCCCCCAAATGTGAATATTTTTACACGTTATCTTTTTACGTAATATATGCTAAATAGCAGTTAATTCCATTTTTTTCTCGAAAAGTGATTGTATAACTGCTGTTTTAAAGTAGGTAAACCAGTTTAGCATTTGAAAAATTATAAAAAAAAATGATCGATAATATTTTTTTTTATATATATTTACATATACTATTTTTTAAGGTAGTATAAACCAATTGTATAACTAACAACCAAATAACAGTTTTTGAAGATTTTGAGAAGGTCTTTCCTTGTTGCAATCTGCTAAAACGTTTTATAAACTAATGTATTAATTATGAAAATTCAAGTATTTAATTCGGTGTAGGCTACATTTTCTTTATTTTTGAAAGATTAATTAATGTTATGTTATATTATTTTTAATATGATGTAATATTCTTTCGGAATTGTTGTGACCATATACCATTGAAGTATCAATTACCTAAATTAACTAACATCAATATGTACATGATTTTAAGAAAGGATTTGAAGAAAATCATTTTTTTAGGATGGAATTGCATTTTTGGCTGCCTACATGTTGTGGCTCAAAATCAAGAAAATCAGCAAGTTGTGGACTCTTTGGGGGCGAGTTTGGCAGAAGTAAAGCTAGATTCAGTGTTTGGCATCCCAAGGTCAGAAATAAACGCTGTAAGCATATCTTCCGTATCCACATTACCGTTAACCTCATTGCAGCAATTCCTGAAGGCTAACAATACAGGATTGTTCATTAATGAATCTTCTGGCGAGCCAGGAAACCAAGCAACCGATGTTCTTCCGAGGAATTTCAAGACCATTGTTGTCCGAGTCTGATGTGTTTCAAAATCAGCCTCTTGTCGTTATAGATGGGGTGCCCATGATTGGTGAACATCCTTTTGCTTATGCGGTCCAGTCTTATGATCTCGAAAGGATCGGTCCAGCGACAAATTTATTGACCAATATCAATATTGATTTAATTGAGTCTATAGAAGTACTGAAAGATGTGGCCGCTACAGCACTCTATGGTCCTAATGCTGCGCATGGAGTGATTGTTGTCAAAACGAAAGCGTATAAGGCGGATAAAACGAATAGAATTGCGGTGAATATGTATACCGGTTTTGCACAAAAACCACAGGTAACAACTATTAATGGTGATTTTGAAAATAAATTCAGACAGCAATTTTATGATCTGTATAGCTCTAATGGTCAGTACGATGAAGGCGATTCTTACCCTTTGTATCTAAGTGATTCGTTGAACATAAATTATTTTGGTAAATCTGATTGGACAGATTCTTATTATAGTAACGCGCTTTTACATAATATCAATGCGAATCTTTCTGGAGGTGGTCCCCGGGCTAACTTTCAGTTTATGGCGGGTTCATCCCAAGATAAAGGGGTAGCTGATCATACAAAACTAAATAAGTATTACGCCTTATTTGGATTGAATATGAAACCATTAAAATGGATGACATTCACTACGCAAGCTAATATTAACCGTACAGACCGTAATCGAAACCGTAACCTTAGGGATCGATTTGCTCAAATGGCTTATTTTCCAGATTTATCGGCGCCACTGGCACCTAATAAATTAATCTATGATGATTATTTATCCTTATATAACAAAGGATTTGATAATAATAAAATAAATCTTGCTCAAGCCTTTGCTAATTTGCAATTAGACTTTGGAAATCTTCATTTTTTATCAACAGGAATGGTTGATTATAATGAAGGGTATCGAGATCAATTTTTTCACAGTAAATTGATGGAAAACAATAGTTTTGCTTCAAATTATAATGGATTTAATCAACGTGCTTTATTTGAAAATAAGATTTATTACGATTGGAAAATAAATGAAAAAAACAATTTAAACCTCCTAGTCGGAAATACGTTACAGTGGGATACCTATCGCTATAATTACGCTTATGCTTATAAAGGAGTTAATGATTTTATTAAAGTAAATCTATTGGAAGATGATTCAAATCTTGAAAATTATTTGAATCCCATAGCTTTTCCGAGGGAATTGGTGTTCAAGTTTATCGATCGTACGCGGCATAATATGGTGTCATTTTATGGAAAGGCGACTTACGACTATGATCAAAAACTGGAGACCTCTTTAGTGTTGCGAACAGATGGCTCTTCAAATGCGCAACCAGATTCTCGCTGGTTATTTACACCTTCATTGTCTTCGAAATGGAATCTGAAAAACAGCTATTTCCAATCTAGTGATCGCGTGAAAAATATGGCTGCTCGCTTGAGTCTAGGAAGAATAGGGTTACCGAATACCTTTGATGATGTTGCCCAAGGACCAAATTATGTTTCTCAAATAGGGTATACGGGTAATCAAATAGTGGCTGGGTATAATGGTATGGCGGCACTAGTACGACCATATGAATCAGGCTGGGTCGGGTATAATCTGCCTTGGGCATATACCGATCAAGGTAATCTAGGTTTTGATTTTGCAACCTACAAGAATAGTTTTTTTGTTTCGGTGGATTTTTATTTGAAACAAACGAAAAATCAGATGATAGGGATTCCCGCTTTTAGTGAATATGGCTATAAGTCGAACAATCAACCCGGAATGGATGTTCAAAATGCAGGGATTGATTTCACAATAGGTATTGATCCTGTGAAACGCGATAATTTTACCTGGTCGACAGTACTTAATATTTCGCACAATCAAAATAAGTTAAAAGCTCTGCCGAATGGATTGGATCAATTAATTCTTGGAAATAGCTTGCTCCAAGTCGGTAAGCCACTCGATCAATACTGGTTGCTGAACAATGAAGGTTTATATCAGTCAGATGCTGAAGTACCCTTAGGTATGACTTACAATGGTATTGCTATTAAAGCAGGTGACCCGATGTGGAAGGATCAGAATGGAGATAATCGCATCGATGATTTGGACCGTACACTTCAAGGACATAAACTACCCACTGTTTTTGGAAATTTAAGCAATCGATTGATTTATGGAAATTGGGACCTCAATTTTAATCTTTATTTTAATCTTGGTAGAAAAGTCATCAATCAAGAGATGGCCAATCGATTTGATTTTATTAATAATGAGGGTAGTCGAAACTTGGATGCAATCAAAGAGATTACTTTTTGGGAGAAAAGAGGAGACTACAGTAAATATCCTTTGTATAACCCATGGAGTACAGTTATGCCTTACCAACTTGATCAGGATTTATTTTTGGAGAACGCTTCTTTTATTAAACTTCGCTCCGTAACACTAGGCTATAATTTCACCGAATTGTTGAATGGAAATAAGGATAGGATAAAAAATGTATATGCTTACGTTTCGGCTAATAACCTGTTGACCCTGACGTCGTACTCTGGAGTTGATCCTGAAATCATTGATTATACAGGCTATGATAATGGAGCGACAATGCGAATCCCTCGCATGTATACGCTGGGTGTAAAATTTGACTTCTAAGATTATAAAATATGAAAAGATACCTTAGTTTTTATTGCTTCTTGTTGACCTTCTTGCTGCTTTTTTCGGGCTGTAAGAAAATGCTTGATGTAGATTCCACGCGATCAGTTAAAGAAGAGAATATGTGGAATTCGCTCGAAGATACTAGAGCCGCACTAATAGGCGTATATGGCTTAACAAAAGCTGCATTGAATGATCATAATGCCTATTGGCTTTATGGTGAGGTCCGGTCTGGAGATTATGAAAGTCCAAATCGACAAGATCTGAAAGCCATCATGAATCATGATCTTAAGGCTAATTATGAGTCGTTAAATGCATTGTCTAATTGGAGAAGATGGTTTGCCATTGTCAATGCAGCTAACTTGTTTTTAGAGCGTGCTCCTGACGTAAGGGAAAAAGATAAACGCTATACCGAAAATAATTTGGTTGTAGACATTGCACAAATTAGATTCCTGAGAGCTTATGCTTACTATAATATGGTTTTAATATGGGGAGATGTTCCTTTGATAACTTCATCGCATGATGGTAGCTTCGAAAATCAA
Organism: Sphingobacterium sp. SG20118; assembly: GCF_044740685.1. Taxonomy (NCBI): domain Bacteria; kingdom Pseudomonadati; phylum Bacteroidota; class Sphingobacteriia; order Sphingobacteriales; family Sphingobacteriaceae; genus Sphingobacterium; species Sphingobacterium sp. SG20118. The sequence goes on along the minus strand of NZ_CP172826.1, from coordinate 4,351,792 downwards.
GAAAAAGAAGATAAGTTGAAATTATATGCTTGGATAGAAAAAGAAATGTTTGAAGCAGCTCAAGATTTACCTTACTCCTACAGTACAGGAGATGAGCAACAGATCGGAAATTACTACAATGAAGGATCGGGTCGTTGGCAAGGGGCTTTAGCGAGAAAACTATCGGCTTATGCTTTGTTGACCCATCTTGCAGCATGGCAGGGAAATTATGCCGATGCTGCAGCGTATTCTCAATTTGTCATGACGAATTATAATAAAGCTGGATCATTCTATATATCAACATCTGCGTTGACAGATGGAAATGGATTTTTCTTTGAGAAAAGACCTGAACATATCTTTGGTTTCAGTTATATATGGTCTCATGTGGAAGCATCCTTTACCGGGCATATTGAAGAATTGACATTAGCAGCACCTGTTGTGAATAAAACGACGCCAGATCTGTATATGACTAAAGAAAATATCTTAAAAACTTTTATAGAAAAAAAAGATCAACGATTCAGTATTGATACTTTGGGTAATCCAAATACAGAGGTGTATTTCCGAAACTTTAATGGTAAATATCCCATTTTCAGTAAAATCAAATGTATTCAAGGAGGAAGCTCTGACCCGAGTTTTAGAATATTTACCAGCGCGACAGTCTTGACTCGTTTGGAAGATATCGCTTTATTGCGCGCAGAAGCATTGGCAGTTTTAGGAGAAACGAACAATGCGATCGATCTATTAAATGAAATTAGAGGCCGCCGGGGATTGAAAAATTATAGCGAAACAGCAAATGGTGATTTAGTTGATGCCATCTTCCTAGAACGTAAAAGGGAGCTGATGGGAGAAGGTCACCGTTGGTATGATATGATTCGTCGTGAAAAAATTAAACACGACAATCCAAAGCTAGCTCAACTCATTGAAAATGATGGTATATATTGGCCTATAGCCAAAGATGTGCTGGATCAGAATAAACTTATTACACAGAATGTTTACTGGAAATAAAAGAACTAACGTATGAAAAATAACAAATTGGAATATTGGTTTTTAATTTTGATTTCAGGAATCTTCTTTTTTTCCTGCTCAAAGGATAAGGGCTATTATGCTAAAACTCCAAATGAACCGATCTATAAGGGTAATATGTATGATTATCTTAAAAGCAAACCTGGAGTTTATGATTCGTTGATAAAAGTAATCGATCGTATAGAATTACAAGGGCTAATGCGCGATAGTTTCTGTTACACTATTTGCATTGACCAATGCGAATTTTCAGATGGCGTTACAAAACTTAAACAACACGTTAAGTTTATCTGATAAATCGCCACAATACCTAAATTCAGTCAAATTAACAGTACTGGACTCCCTATTGTGCCAATATATCTTGCGCGGTAGTATACCGAGTGATTCGATTACAAATCAAGATGGTAAAGAAGCATACGGTGTGCGCTATGGATACCCTATGCATATTGATTTAGCTAAACAAACCTCTTCAGGTTTTATTGATGGCGGACCTATGACGATGAATTTTTCTGATACGCGTAAATCTGTTTTTAAAAGAAATTGGATAACGACCGAAACAAGCTCCCTGAATGTAAAAACCGATAATGGTATTGTGCACGTACTTGCTGCAGATCATGTATTTGGTTTTAATAAGTTCGTTAGCCAAGTGATTTATGTACCACCACCAGAAAACTTATTTAAAACCATTGGCGGAACACCTAACGCATCCAAAGAAACAAGCGGTGGACCAAATGCGGTGGAAGCTTCTAAACATGTATTTGATGGCGACCCAGAAACTAAATTCTTCTTATCAAGTCCTGGACAGTTTTATATTGAATGGGAGTTCCCTGAGTTAGTGGCAGCAAATAGCTATACGTTGACCTCCGCCAATGATCTTGCAGATCGTGATCCTACGGATTGGACGTTGCAGGGCTGGAATGAAGAGTCTGAGAAATGGGATCTATTGGACAAACTGAGCGATCAAGAGTTTGAAGAAAGATTTCAGTTGAAAGTATTCTCATTCAAAAATACGAAAGGATATAAAACATATCGTTTGAATATCGCACGTATGTATAATGGAAATGATTTTCAATTGGCTGACTGGACTATGAATAGAAGCAAGTAAGCTTTATAAACGATAAAATGTATGAAAAGAATTAATGCCCATAAAATCATAAAGGGGCCAACTTGTCTAGCGGTAATACTTATGCTCTGTTTTGCTGCAACAAGTTGTAAAAAACTATATAATTTACCGGAGGAAAAGGAGTTTTTGAGTCCTAATATTAATTATGAAACAAAGTCCTTTTATCCAGTATTGGGTAGAACAACACGTTTTGGCTCGATTAACAATGACCATTCAACAACTCCTTTGCATTTTGAAATCGTTAATCCAAGGTATGGTGATGGGAAACCATATACGGATCTTTTTCAAGTGAAACCTACTTTTATTTGGAAAGTATTGTATGATGGAAAGGAAAGATCTCTTGAAGAAATAGAAGCTAAACGTGAATTGGTGATGAAACCTTTGATGGAAGTCGATTCTACTGGTCTATTTGTTTTATGGAATACGTCAACAGATGATCTGGTCACACCTCGTTCAGCAGATAGTATTGATTTGGTTCAAGATATCCGATATTTTGATGTTAAAATTTCCAATACTGGAGGAAGTACCATCATTAAGGATTTTCAAATTATTCCGTGGCGGGTTCGCGATTACGAACCTTCAACCGATATAAATCCTTACAATGGCCTTGAGGCCCCAGATCCAAGTGACCCTAAAAATCCTAAGAAAAGAGATTATATCAGGCCCTCTTTTATGGATAATATCGTAGGAGCAGGTTCTGATGAACAGTTGAAGACAGATGATGTGAATAAGGACCTAGTGGTTTATATCAGACGTTTTGAAGGTGGGAATGGACATAATTTACGCTTTGTTTTTTTGGATAAAGATAATAAACCCATTAACCCCGATAATTTTAATGAAACAAAATGGGATGAATTAGTACATGGATTTAATCGTGTCAGAACGAGTGAGTATGTGCAATATGACGTAGCATATCCGATCCCGTTGACAAATTATCCCACTCCTTATACAAGTTCTGATAATGCTAAGGTTGAATTTGGCTATTCTAGAATAGGCTTTGGTGGGTTTTTGTCGACTTCAAGATTTGGGTTAAACTTTAAAATTTTAACCCAAGGAGATTGGGAAGTGGTTTTCCACTTCAAGAGAGAGAATCCAAAATTTGATAACGAATAAATGAATATGGTTATGCGTTTAGAACGACTTTATAAATTAATACCATTTTTGATCTGTATGTTGCTGACGATTCAATTGTTTGCACAAACAGTAACAATAGATGGAAAGGTAGTGGATACCAGTGGTAAGCCAATAGCCGGTGTGACCATTCGGTACGGACAAAAAGTGACTTCCTCGAATGCGAGTGGTATCTTTAGTTTGACTGCCGCAACAGGGACCAATATTTCCTTTAGGATGATGGGATATGATAATGTGACAGTAACTATCCGAAATGATAAGAATTTGACTGTTAAACTAAAAGATCTTAATAATCAAATGGACGAGGTTGTTGTGCGGGGTTATGTGGCTAGAGCGCGTGAAACAGCTACTGGTGCATCCACAAAGATTAGTGGTAAAGATCTTCAAGATGTGCCGGCGGCAAATATCGAAAATTTATTGCAAGGCAAAGTACCAGGCTTAAATATCCAAGTCAACACTGGAGCGCCTGGTTTTAGAGGTTCCACACAGATTAGGGGCTTGTCGACCTTAAGTGTTTCGGGATCTGGAGACCAATCATTTTTATCGCCAACTTCACCACTATATGTCATTGATGGTGTACCGATGGATGCCGATCGTGCGAGCGAATTGGGGCTATCGCAACAGGGACCGGGTATCAGTCCGCTATCTTTGATTCCACCAGAGGATGTTGAAAGTATTGAGGTATTAAAAGATGCGCAAGCAACCTCTTTATATGGGTCTTTGGCGGCATATGGGGTTATCATTATAACAACTAAAAGAGGGAATTCGGAAGTGCCACGGGTTCGCTATACCGGGAACTTTACTTTAAAGACGCCTCCAAAGTTAAGAGAAACTTTAGGTGGGAATTTAGAGCGTAGACTTAAATTGCAACAAATCTATGGAAATGCGATGAGCCAATTCGACATCGATCGTATCTCGCAAACTTATTTTCTGTCGGACAGTTTAAATGCTTATTATAACAATTCAACCAATTGGCAAGACCTCTATTATGCATCGACTTATAATCAGACGCATAACGTTGCTATTGATGGAGGAAATCAAAAACTCAACTATAAAGCCAATTTAAATTATCTGACAGAGAATGGAATTATTAAGAATACAGGATTTGATCGGTATTTGGCCAACATGCGTTTTGAATATCATCCAAACGACCGATTCAAATTTATTGCCCAAATAAATGGTTCCTTAGGTACTAAAAGTAAAGGTGATGGACTTGGGATTTTGCAAACCGGTGTAGCGGATGGAGGGATGACTTCGACCTTATTACCTGGACCTTCTTTTTACCTAGCGTCTTCTAGTTTCAATTCAGCCTTAAACACGCGGAATAGTAACGCATCAAAATCTATTAAGCCATTTATTGAGGCCTCTTATGAGTTTCTTGCCGGATTGAGAGCGACAACTAGTTTTAGTTACGAGTCAACTACTGATAATGAAGATACCTTTACGCCTGCGGCGGCTAATAACCAATTTGCACAGGTGTATTCTTTCAATGGTCAATACAATAGCTTGTACAATCGGAATTCGATTACCTATAGTCATTCATTTAAAGAAAAACATAATATTTTCTTCAACTTATTCAATGAGATACGTACGCTAGAAAAACAATCTGGTGCCACTAGACAGGCTAGGACTCCCAATGATCAGTTTGAAGGGCCATTAGGTTTTGATGGATATTTCTCTAGAGGTGGTGGCATATTAAAACGCGGTTTTGGTAGAGAAAAAGCGATATCTTTTGCCCTATCAGGATCTTATGATTACATGAAAAAGTATGTAATCGATTTATCCTACCGGATGGATGGTTCCTCGCAAAATGGATTTGGCAATTTATTTACAAAAAATCCTGCAGTGGGTTTGCGTTGGAATGCCTTTCATGAAGAGTTTATTAAGGATATCGATTGGATCAACCTCTTGTCGATTAGGACGAGTTGGGGTATTAATGTCATGCCCAATAGCACGTTGGAACGGGTGTATGGTAAATATGATATCACAGGTCGCTATAATGACCAAATCGGAATTGGAATTAACTACGAACAAATTCCCAATCCCAACTTAAAGCCGACGACAACCTCACAGTATAACGTAGGATTGGATTTAGGCTTTTTCAAAAATAAACTTGAAGTGACATATGATACTTACTATAAAAAAGTGGATAATCTTCTGTTTGAAGAGAAACTCTCTACTTCGTTGGGATTTGATAAAATAAACAGTAATACCGCTGCAATTGCCAATTATGGTCATGAGCTATCTGTGATGGTTAGGCCCCTAACGCAGGGGCCATTGACGATGTCTGTGGGTTTTAATGGTGCCTATAATCAAGATGTTTTGTTGAAGCTACCGAATCATTATGGAGGGCAGTTCGTACGATGGGAGCCGTCTGGTAGGTATTTGCAAATGATGGTTTATCGTGTGGGAACGCCAACGATGTCAAATTATATGCTATTAAATAGAGGAGTCTATAGTACGGATGCTGATGTACCTGTTGATCCAGTGACGGGGCGCCGTTACCGTATGGGTAATGGGACCGAATTTCAGGCAGGCGATCCAATCTTTGCCGATCTGGATGGTAATTATATCTTAAATGATAATGATTTCGCTAGAACGGGTAACTCACAACCACTATTTACAGGAGGGATGCAGTTTAACCTGAATTATGCACATGAAACTATTGGAACTTTTGGATTTAATATGTATGGATCTTATACAGCTAAAAGAACAATCTTGAATAATGCTCTGGCAGAACGTTTAGGATTGATGGGAGATCCGTTTGGAACAAAAGCAACAGTTCCATTGGAAGATATCGATATGTGGAGAAAACCTGGTGATGTAGCGAAATATCCTTATGCTTTTGACTATGGAAGATTTGGAAATATTCGTCCTTTCCGATTTGATCAGGATCTATGGGCAGAGGATGGTAGCTACTTTAAAATCAATAATATTGCTGTGTCCTATATGGTTACCAAAAAAGTAGCACAACGCATGGGATTGGAAAGGTTAAGAGTTCACTTCTCAGCCAATAATATCATGACTTTTTCTAAATATAGTGGACCCAATCCAGAAAATGTGACTTCTGTGGGGCGTGATGCATCCGCTGGTTACCCTGTTCCGAGAGAATATACTGTGGGGGTGAATATTGATTTTTAATTGACTAATGTGATGAGACTAAAAAATAAAATGATTAAAATCGCTTTGTTAGTGGTTTTAATATCAAGCGTCAGTAGTTGTAAGAAATTTTTGACGGTTGAACCTATCGATCGTTTAACAGGTAATAATTTCTATCAATCGAAATCAGATGTAGAAGCAAATGTTGCAAGAATTTATAGCCAATTTTTTGAGAAAATAAATGAGTCATGGGTGATGGGTGGAGTGGGAGAAGCACGCTCTGGTGAGATTTTTCCCGCATTAACATCAGGTACAGATAGGCAGATACTCGCAGAATTGGGAAAGAATAACATGTTAAATGTCGTGAATTTTTCAAGAAGTGGCCCATATTCTGGTTATGCCATGTATAAAGTGACTGAATGGAATAACTATTATAAAGTTATCCAAAGTTGTAATATTTTAATTTCCAAATTAGAAGAGGGTATCCCAGGTGTGGAAGGAACTGATAAAAGCAGATATATAGCGGAAGCGACGTTTATGCGCAATTTTACCTATTTCTGGATGGTAAGACTATATGGAGATGTGGTGTATTATACAGAACCTTATTTTGCTGAAGAAATTCCTCGGGAAGATATGGTTTCCGTTATTACCAAATGTATTGCCGATCTAGAATCGGTTAAAGATTTGATGCCTTGGTCATTTGGAGATCCTGCACAAAGAGGCGCTCGCGCAAGTAAAGGGAGTATTATTGGTTTATTGATGCACATGAAAATGTGGAATGCCAACTTTGATAGGGCTAATTCAGCGCAGTATTATGAAGGTGTTGCTACATTGGGAAATGAGCTGAGAAAAAGTAATGTACATAGACTGTATCCGCTAAACCCTGAAAGTTGGGCGATGGTCACTAAAGGACGTACCGAAGAATCACTTTTTGAATTTTACAGATCAATTAACTATACGGATCAAAATAATGCTTATGCACCATTGTGGGATCATTTTTTGCGCTGGCCATATAAGTTTCCTCGATTTAATGCCCAATTTAGTATTGCCTATTACTCTTCTATATTTATGAATAGGATCTACCCTGTAAATGGAGGAGGAGATAAAAGAAAAGAACTTTGGTTCGAAGATATGTATGCCGATGATGGCCGTTTTGTTTTGAAAAAATATGCAGCAAACGTTTTCGCCTCTGGGAATGAAGATTCTAATCCAGATAATACGTTTATGATTTTCCGTTATGCCGATGCGCTGTTATTAGAGGCGGAGGCTTTAGCAGAATTGGGACCTGCGAGAGAATCTGAAGCTATTTCTGTGTTAAATTTAGTTAGAAATAGAGCTGAAGCGGCTATATATTCGGGGGCTGGAGGTCAAGAGCTTAAGAATTTTATTTTTGAAGAGCGATGCCGTGAATTGATAGGTGAAGGCATTCGTTATTTTGATTTAATTCGTACACGACGCATATTGAGTTCGCAGTGGACAATGAATCCCATGACTCTGGATCAGTATAATCGTAGGGCATGGACTTGGCCTCTTGATGCATCTGCAAAAAACTATAACCCAAAGATTGTTTTAAATGAATATTGGACAAGTATTAATTAATCGCTTTGTTATGAGAAATTTTTCTAAATATAAATTAGTACTGCCGGCACTTTTCTTTATGATTTTTGTAGGGTCTTGTAAACAAGATGATTACTATGTGGATGGTGGATTGGCAAATGCCAATTTCGAAGGGTCGATAATGGACTACTTAGATGCTAAACCCCGAGAATTTGATTCTATTGCCACCATAATTCGTTTGGCTGGTTTGGAAGAAGAGTTTAAAAATAAGGAATTTACATTTTTTGCCCCTCGAGACGAAAATATAAAAAAACTAATTGGATTGGCTCGTAAAGATATGAATTCCGATCCCTCAGGTGTGAATGAAGTATTGTACTTCTTAGGCCGTGATACCATATCGACTTTAGCAGATGTGGATAGCGTGATTTGGAGAAAATACCTGCAACGTTATATGTTCAATGACAAACGTAAATTGGCAGATTATCCGCAAATCGATTTCGACCTGTTAAACATATACAAAGGCCAGAATTATACATCCTTAGGAAATGCAGTCTGTAACATCGGAGTTAAATTTCACGATGCTGTCGATGGCGAGACGATATTAAAGTATATGGGTTATAGACAATTGTATATATCGTATATCAGAGATGTGTCTCAACCTAATAATTGGTTCTCGATACCCATTGCGTCTTCAGATATCCAACCTACAAATGGTGTCGTGCATGTCTTAGATTATACACGAGCACAGTTCGGCTATAGGCAAGATGAAATAATGAATGACATTTTAGAGAGTAAACGTTAAGAATCATTTTATTTATGTTAATTATGATGAAATACATAAGAAATTGCGGATTGTTTTTCTTTTTTATATGCTTGATAAGCGCTTGTAATAAAGATGATAAAGACTTCTCCGCACCGTATGAAGAAGGAATGCCTCCGTTAGATATTGAATTAAATCCAACTGATAAAATGAAACCCGAATTTGGTAAACCAGGTTCTGAGGCGACCATGAGAATTATTGGATTGGACCAATATAAAGATAAAGCCATTATTAAGTTCAATGGTGAAGTGGCCGAAATATTGGAAATGACAGCGGAGCATGTCAAGCTCAAAGTACCTCCATATGCAAGTACGGGAGTGGTATCGATCACCATTGATGACGTGGTATTCTTTGGTCCCAAATTTAGTGTCTTAGGAACTGTTAGTATAGATCCAACATTTCAAGTAGGAACTGGTGCAAATGGTACTGTCAGTGATATGCTGTTTTTAGAAGATGGGAAAATGATCTATATAGGTGGATTTACGGACTATAATAGAAAAGGTATTATTCGACCTATAAATCGTTTGGTTAGAACGTTTCCTGATGGCACTTATGATGCTAGTTTCCGGATTGGGACTGGAGCCAATAATTTTTTAAGTAGTATTATTCGCCTTGATAATTTTTACTATTTAGCAGGTTCATTTTCTGGATATGATCAGCGGAAAGAAAATATTAGTAATCTAACAAGAATCAATTTAACAGGCACGATTGATACGATGGGAATTAAGCCATTCCGCAGGCCAGATCAATTGGATACGACTAAATATTATCCAACTTTTAATGGTGGATTTGATGGCTTTGTGAGTAATATTTATGAGTCTGAAGATAAAGTACTAGCGACAGGTAACTTTAAATTCTACGTTCGAAGAACCTATGATAAGCCAAATAAATTGGAAACACGTGATACGGTTATTTTAGATAGTACCGAAATAAGGCATGTAGCCCGGTTAAATAAAAATGGAGAATTAGATAAAAGTTTTAGATTTAAGGCTGATGGTAAACCGTTTTCTGGGGCTAATGGTTCAGTAGGTTCACTATTTCATAAGACTGGCCCTTTAAAAGGTAAATTACTTGTCTATGGTTCTTTTTCAAAATTTGATGATCAAAGTAAGGGATATATCACGAGGTTAAATGCAGATGGAACTATTGATCCTACTTTTAATGCGTCGGGCGTTGGTGCAGATTATAACGTTATCTCAGTTACTTTTAATGAACAATTGAATAAATACCTAATTGTTGGTGCCTTTAAGAAATATAATGGCAAAGATGCGGTGCAGGTAGCGATGTTGAAGGCTGATGGTACATTAGATGATAGCTTTAAAGTAAAAACTTTTGAGGGGGGCAACCCTTACTTTGCAGCACAATTGAATGATGGCCTTATTGTGGTTTCGGGTGATTTCGTTAAATATGACCAGGTCACGCGCAGTGGTTTTATGATTTTGAACCCCGATGGTGCCCTCAATCCAGATTACAACACAACAGGATTATTCTATGGAGCTCTTAATAAGATCGTGGAAACAAAAACAGAAGATGGCAAACGAGCTTTGCTTCTCATGGGAAGTTTTGATCGCTTTAATAATGAAGAAGTAAAAAACCTGATTCGCATTAAACTTGAACAATAAACCTATTATAACCTAAATATAACCAATATGGAAAACCAATATAGAAAAAGAAAGAAAGGGTGGTGGGTATTGCTCCTACTGTGTATGATCACAATTTTTTCTTGTCAGGATGAATTTAATAGATTGATTCCAGAGTCTTCGGGAGTAACAGATTCGGTAGACTTAGTGTATGGTCAACCGAAAGTACTGCTCTTGATAGCTGACGGAGCTAGGGGAGAATCTGTTCGGACTGCTGAAATTCCGAATATGAACGCATTATTAGACCGTTCCATTTATTCATGGTCTTCTCTCAGTCAGGAACACGATGAATCTACCAGTACTGGTGCAGATTTAGCCGATATCATAACAGGAGTTAATCAGCAGAAGCATCTTGTCTCGGGAAATAATTTTAATGGGAATAATTTTAAAACTTTTCCACTCGTGTATAATAGAATTACCGAATTGAAGAAAGATGCGGTCATTAAAATATATGGAAGTTCCTCGCTATTTATAGAGAACCTAGCTCCTGAAAGTGATGCGAAGTTGGAGGTTAATGATGAAGGAGTCGTTAAAGGAGTGCTCGAAGGTTTAACGCAACCCGACATAACCATGGTAACGGGACATTTTACGGAAGTGGATAAAGCAGGGATGACTGGGGGATATGATAATAGTAATGTAAATTATAAAAATGCCATACAAACCTTTGACAAACAAGTTGGTGAAATGGTGCAGGCATTGGAAAAAAGACCTACATATAAGAAAGAAAACTGGTTAATAATTATCACCTCAAGTAAAGGTGGTGCTTTTGAAATACCTGATAATGAAAATGATAATACCGTTTTCAGTAATCCCAATGTCAATACATTTACCATATTTTATTCGCCGAAGTATTCTTCACGTTATGTCAATAAGCCATATTTGGGAAGCCGCTTTAATGGTAGCTTTGCCAGATTTAAAGATGGACTCGCTGCTGAAATTGCAGAAGGGGATAATCATCTATTTAATTTAGGTGATAAGGATGCTGAATTTACAATAGAATTAAAAGTAAAGAAAAACAAAGGCCCTCAGAATACATACAAATTCCCTGATTATCCATCATTTATTGGAAAGCGTGATGTCTGGGAGTCAGGGTCACCTGGCAATGGATGGGTCATGTTTTTCAAAGATGATTATTGGACGTTCAATGCAAAAGGTCCCAATGGAAGTGGGGAAGTAAATGGTTCGAAACTTAATAATGCAACTTGGAATAACATTACAGTTGTTGGTTATATTAATAACGATGGAAACAGAATGGTTAAGACCTATACGAATGGGATTCCGGGTAATGAGATGGATGTTACTTCTTGGGGTGCACTGGACAATCTTGCTAAATTTCGGTTGGGACTATTAAACGGAGGAAATAATTGGAACAGAGGTGATTTTTATATAGCCGATGTTCGCTTTTGGAAAACGGCTCTACCACAATCAGTTCTTACCCAATATAACTGTCAGATTGGGGTAGGTGAAGATCACCCTTATTTTTATTATATGGCTGCTAATTGGCCTGTGGAAGGAAGTGTCAACGATAATATGATTTACGATGTTGGCTTATTTGGGAACAACTTAAAATTAAGTAATACCAATTTTGAGATATCTAAATTAAATGACTTTCTGTGTGCTCCATCTGTAGAAATATTAGGAAGCTTGGTGCCGAAGAATACCGATATAACAGCTCAGATTTTTAGTTGGTTACAGATACCAAGACAAGAAAGTTGGCAGTTGGATGGTCGTGTTTGGGTGGATAAATAAAATTTAAAAAAAATGAAAAAGATACATTTATTTTTTATAATGATTTTGAGTAGTTTCTGTTTTTTGAAATGCTCAAAAGATAATCTTGATGTTTTCAAGCTTGTTGAAAACCGGGATGTTGAGGTTAATGCCGAAGGAGCAGGCACTGACCTTGTTAAAACCAATGATTACGTTAGAGTTCCGATGCGCGTGAAATTAAGTGCACCTGCCTCTAAAACGTTTGATGTAGAGATTCAGTTGAATACCGATACGGTTAATAGTTTAATTAAGGCGGGGGTACTAAAGGATGTTGTTGCTTTGCCGAATAATGCATTTACGTTTCCGAATGTGGTGAAGTTTCCAGTACGGGACAGATACAGCATCCTTCGAATTGACGATATCACGTACAGAAATAGAGCGCATATATGGGAAATCATTTGCACTCTCTTATAAATTGACAAATCCAGGAAAGGGAAATAATATTGGACCGAATAATAGTGTCATTGTAACATTAGATTCAAAAGATTTGTTGGACGATACAGATATTCATTACTTAAGTATTGTCAATACACCCGCTGATATAATTTTGGCTAGTAACCATGAAAACTATGACGCGAGTCCTTCCGGTATTGACATTCCTTTGGGTGTTACATTGGCCTCTTTTCCAAGTCGCGCTTTTGATGTTGAAATCCGGTCTACGACAGATTCAATTGCTAAATGGATACAAAATGGGAAATTACCCAAAAATACAATCGGACTAACGAGCTCTGAATTCTCATTAGGATCGCGAATTAGAGTATTGAGTAATAAGTCTACGGCTGATTTTGGTATTTCTATTCCATGGGATGTGATCTTAAAGCATAAAGATAAATATCTTGCTTTAACAATTTATTTAAAAGATCCAACTTTACATGTTATTAATTCTCAAAAGTCTTATACAACAATCTTGATCGATTGTCAGCGTGTTGCTGAGTTTGATGTCACCGGGGAAGCCATACTTACTGTTAATAAGGATAATAATGGTGGTCCAAGTGCGGGTGAGGGAAGTTTGAAATTTGTGGATGATGATGTGAGTACAAAATTTCTAGTGGGTAGTTTTGCTGGTGATTTACAATGTCAATTAACATTCCCTAGAGATGTGAAAATTGGATCTTATACGATAACATCTGGCAATGACGCTATTGAACGTGATCCTAAAAGTTGGGACTTACAAGCTTCTGTCGATGGTGAAAATTGGGTAACAATCGATTCGAGATCTGAGGAAAGTTTTCCAACACGTATTTTGACCCGAAGATTTAATATTCAGAAGGTCGGAATATACAAATATTACCGACTTGACATTACTGAAAATGTAGGAAGTGACTTGTTCCAGTGTTCAGAATGGCGTATGATAGAGTTTTTGTAAAAGAAAATATGAAAGTTGGATTTTATTATCTTAATAAAACAAAGAGATGAAAATAATAAATTTATTAATAGGCTGTGCTTTTTTATTAGGCATGTATGCTTGTAGTAAGGATGATGTAGTGGTAGAAGAAGTGATTCAATTGCCAAATCCACAAGCGTCTTTTAGTTTTAAGCAAGTGTCAGCAGATGATCCTTTTACATTTCAGTTTACCAATGAAGGTTTGGATTTTACTGAGACGAGATGGAGTTTTGGGGATGATAGTACTTCCGCGAATAACACGCCAGTACATACTTTTTTAAATACTGGAGCATTTACTATCAAGTTAATGGTATTGAATAAGAATGGCGATTGGGCACAACGAGAAGAAGTAATTAAAATTGAACCCGAAAAACTGCTGGAATTTGATGCAGTTTCAAGAGGAAACGGAAATCTTAATTTGAGTTTTAAAACTAAAGTGGCCATTGATAGCGTAAGATGGATAAAAGGTAAAATAGATGGAAGCCTCGTCTCAAAGGATAAATCTACTAATATTAATATTCCTATAGGTACATTTGCCGATTATACCCTATATGCGTATACGCCAAAAGGATCAAAAATGGTAGTTTATAAAATGCTTACGGATTTAGGAATCGTAAAGGATTGGACTAATATTGATAATACTTTCACCGTATCGCAGGATAATAGTTCGGGCGCAGATGCAAATGAAGGATCAAAAAAATTAATCGATAATGATGTATTAACTAAAATTTTTGTCGGTGAAGTAAGGATGCCTTATTTTGCGCAATTCGTGTTTTACCAACCTCGAATCATTAATGCTTATACACTAACATCTGGAAATGATGCAGACACCAGAGATCCTAAAAACTGGGAAATCCAAGGTTCTGATGATGGAGAAAAGTGGATTACTTTAGACTCGCAAGAAGATCAGTTATTTGATGCAAGAAACTTGTCCGTAACATATACCTTTAATAATGTAAGGGAATTTGTATACTATAGGTATTTGATAACATCTGTTAGAGATGGTGGTAACTACCAAATGTCGGAGTTGCGATTTTTAGAACTTCCGAGATAAATATAAAATAACAATTAAGCTTCTGTTCATCAATGGGAGCTTAATTGTTTTGACCTTTGGACAAAATGCTCAATTAGAAAATTGATTTTTTACAACATATTTAAAACAGCTGTTTATTAGGGTTTTAAATGTGTTGTTTATCCTTAGTATTGTTTTAAACCTGAGACTTTCACTATCTCCTCCAAAAAACATTCTTTTCATACCTTTGTAGACATTTTCTGTACAATTATAGCTAAAATTTCAAATATAGTTTTAGTAATTGAAGATGAAAAGGAACGGCAACATATTTGGGAGTAGTATGATTTCTGTACATAATAAAAACTTTAAAATTTCATATAAATTATTTTATTTTTTATTAAAGTGCTGATATTTAGCTAATAAATTGTTTTGTGAAATATATGCCCACTGTCATTTTATGAGTTTATTACGACAGTTATATACCTTCAGTATTCTTGTATCTTATTGCTAATTCATACCTTTGTCCTTGAAAATGGAGAAATGTAGATTTTTTATAGAGGTAGCTTATTTTGGGAAAAATTACCATGGTTGGCAGGTTCAAAATAATGCAATTTCTGTTCAAGAGCGATTGAATGATGCTCTAGCAATTCTATTGCGTGTACCGACTGAAACCATCGGGGCTGGAAGAACAGATGCGGGTGTACATGCTAAGCAATTGTTCGTTCATTTTGATGCGGATCCAACTGGGATTCTGGCTACACCTGAACGTTTTCTGTATGCTTTGAATGGTTTATTACCCTTCGATATAGCAGTGAAGTCCGTAATGGACGTACATGCGGATGCGCATGCACGTTTCGATGCAGTATGTCGCTCCTATGAATATCATCTTCATTTTGATAAAGATCCTTTTACATATGCTTATTCTTCATTTTTAAGGGATATACCTGATGTTGAAAAAATGAATAAGGCGGCAGCGTTCTTGTTAGGAACACAGGATTTTAGTTGTTTTAGTAAATCGAATACGCAAGTTTTTACCAATATTTGTACGATAACAAAGGCTGAATGGGTCTGGGAAGACACAGGTAAGCTCGTCTTTCACATCACAGCTGACCGATTCTTACGTAATATGGTCCGTGCTATCGTGGGGACATTATTAGAAATCGGAATAAAAGGTAAACCTATTTCATTTATGGAAGAAGTCATTGCGAGTCAAAATCGCTCTATGGCCGGGACATCAGTTCCTGCTCATGGTTTATATTTGACGGAAGTGGCCTATCCTTACCCTGTAAACTAAAAAAAGTGAGTCAAGAGAAAATAGTAGGAAAAACATATGATGTGAATTTGTTGCGTCGGATGGTCAAGTATATGAAGCCCTATGGGCGAATATTTTGGATATCCGTTGTATTGACCATCTTACTGGCGGCCGTAGCGCCAGCATTGCCTATATTAATCCAATATACTTTGGATAAATATATTTTACAATTCAATACATCAGGACTGAGTTATATGTTTATCCTGATGATTGTGTTGCTTATTGTACAGACCTCCGTACGATACTACCATACTTTAATGACGAATACGCTGGGACAATCGGTCATCCGCGATATTCGTATAGAGGTTTTTAATCACATCACACGCTTACGATTAAAGTACTTTGACCAGACTCCCTTAGGAAAATTGATTACACGGACCATTTCTGACTTGGAGACGATATCCAATATCTTTTCAGAAGGCTTGATTCAAATTATAGGCGATCTATTACAGTTGGTCGTTATCCTGGCAGTGATGTTTTATACCGATTGGAGATTGACTTTAATAGTCTTAATTCCAATGCCACTTATGGTCGCTGCAACTTATATCTTTAAGGAAGCTATGAAATCTGCCTTTCAAGATGTGCGTAAATGGGTTTCTAATTTGAATACCTTCCTTCAAGAACATATCTCTGGTATGGGGATTATCAAATACTTTGCCCGTGAAGAGCAGGAAATGGAAAAATTTAAAGAAATCAATGGGCACCATCGGAATGCACATATTCGTGCCAATTGGTATTTTTCTATCTTTTTCCCAGTGTTGGAAATCATCATGGCCATTTCATTAGGTTTATTGGTGTGGTATGGGTCTAAGCAGATTTTGGGAGATGTCATCTCACCAGGTGTGGTAGTGGCCTTTATCATGTATATCAATATGATTTTTCGACCAATTCGAGAACTGATTGATAAGTTCAATACGTTGCAGATGGGGATGGTGAGTGCAGAACGTATTTTTGAGGTACTAGATACCGATGAGCACACACCAGATGCTGGCACATTACAGCCTCATCATATTCGCGGTGAGATTGAATTTAAAAACGTTTGGTTTGCTTATAATGAGGAAAGCTGGGTATTACGTAATGTGAGCTTTAAAGTTGCTCCAGGAGAAACATTAGCCCTAGTAGGGGCTACTGGTGCGGGGAAATCTTCAACGATTAACATCTTGAGTCGCTTTTATGAAATCAATAAGGGACAAATCTTGTTAGACGGTATCGATATTCGAGAATATGATCTAAACTATCTTCGGAAAACAATAGCAACGGTGCTCCAAGATGTGTTTCTGTTCTCAGACTCTATCTTGCATAATATTGATCTTCATGATGAGCAGATTACTCGAGAATCCATTGTTGCTGCAGCTAAGCAAGTTGGTGCACACGATTTTATCATGCGATTACCAGGTGGATACGATTATCAGGTGCAGGAGCGAGGAGCTACTTTATCTTCAGGTCAGGCACAACTGATTTCATTTATACGTGCGTTAGTACACGATCCTCGTATTTTGGTTTTGGACGAAGCTACGTCTTCTGTTGATACTGAAACAGAAGAGCTTATACAGCATGCTATTGACAATTTGATGGTAGGCAGAACAGCCATCGTAATTGCTCATAGGCTATCGACTATTCAAAAAGCCAACAAGATCATTGTATTAGAAAAGGGAGAGATCATGGAGATAGGAACACATCATGAATTGCTCAATATCGATGGGTACTATAAAAAACTGTATGATTTGCAGTTTCACTCTGCCGGAATATAATAATAAATATAAGTTTGATTCATATCCTTAACAGCCATCTCTTATTAAAGGAGATGGCTGTTGTGATTATAGGATTTTATAAGGTAAAAGTTGCTTCGATAAAGCTATCTTTCATAATAGTTTCTTCCGCAGGTATGCAGATGTTCCCACTTATTTCAGAGCCTTTCCCGATCAACACATGACTTCCAATACTACTATTGGGCCCTATCGTGACGAAATCTTCAATGATTGTATTACTGGCAATAACAGCATTGCTGCTGATGATGCAGTGATTGCCAATCTGTACGTCTGGAGCTATTGAGGCACCGGGTAAGATAATGGTACCATGACCTATCTCTGCTCTTTTAGAAACATAGGCGTTTGGATGTATGAGCGAAATGTAATCCCAACTTTGATTATCCGACACGATGCGTTGACGTAAACCTGAATCGTGCACCGCAATAAAAAAAACTTCATTTTCATCTTTTGACTCATGATGAAGTGTAACCGGATAATCAAAAACGTCGGCGATTAGTAAGGATTTATCTATAAGTCCTGCAATCTCGATTTGAAGTTCTTCTGCAGTTTCGACAGCAACTTTAGCGTGTGCTGTAGCGCCATAAATATATAACATGTTGCAAAAGTAAAAATTCGGCAATCAAATGTTGGAATTAATTGTTAATTTGAGGAAAGCTTTAGGTAATCGTCAATTTGTCGGTTCTAAAATAATAGTATATTTGTAACTATCAATTTATAAAAAATGATTCAACGTATTCAAACTATTTATTTGCTCGTGGCCGGACTTGTTTTGTTTGGTTTGTTTTTATTCCCATATGTGCATTATAATGATTTAGTCGGTCTTGGAAAAGATGTTAAGGTAACCGGTGTTTATGGCACTTCAGCAGGCTTACCTACACATGAGACTGGTATTTCATACATTTTACAGATAATAGCAACGGTGGTTATTGGCTTATTGCCAATTTTTACAATTTTTAAGTTTAAGAATCGTAAGACTCAAATTAAATTGATTTTACTCAATGTTGTATTGATCATATTATTTGCGGTATGGTTATATTCAAGTGCTAGTGGTCACTTAGTGACAGTGAATCAGTTTTTAGGAGCAGCGACTATAGGTGTAGGCTTCTTCTTACTGCCTATTTCCATTATCTTTTTATCGTTAGCTTTAGGTGCTATTCGTAAAGATGAGAAATTAATAAAATCTGCCGATCGATTACGTTAATTAAAATAGATAATTTTATTTAAAAAGCTATGCCTATAGGACATAGCTTTTTTTAATTTTAAAAAATGAAAACTCTTATAAAATACTTCACCACAATTTGCATGTTGCTGTTCTTGGGACAATTTTCGTATGCACAGTCCGATAAAATAGAAAAGGAACCCTTAATTGTTGATGATATTCAAATTGATGTTAAAAGTGTGCAAGTCGATGCTAAAAAGAAAACAATTTCAATCGAATTATTTTTAACCTCTTATACAAAAGGTGGACGTGAATTGAAAATGAATACATACGGGATACAGGCTGTTGACACCAAGGGAGAAAAGCATTTTTTTGGAACAATAGGATTGGGAAATGTTTTGGTGAAATTGGAAGATAAACAAAATTACATGAATTACTTCATGAAAATGGATGAACCCGTTCTTATGAAGGTTGTTGTTTTTAATTGGGTAAAAGGAAAGCCAAAAGAATTGCTTGTTGTATTTGAAGATAGTGAAGAGGAAGGACATTATATAGAAACGGCTGTTCAATTGTAATTGAACAGCCGTTTAATACGCGTTACCAGTATGGTTATTATCTGCTATAACGAATCTGTTGACGATCCATCATGCCCATTTGATCTTTCATCATTTTGATTTGATCAGCCAACAATTTACTCTTATCTGCTTTTTTAGCTTCCTGCAAATATTTCTCTGCTTCTCGTTTGTTACGTTTTGCCATAGCGATACCCGCTAAGCTTAGTTTAGCTAGAGCGATGTTGTGGTCCATATGTAAACCTAAAGTTAACGCTTTTTTGAAATATTTTTCAGCCTGCATTGGAGCACGTTGCGATTCGATCAATCCAATCAGCATGTTGTAGTAACCATATTGTGCTGGAATCAATTGTTTTTCATAGTTAGTGATTTTATTTAACCATTTCTCTGCCTTTGGCATATCTTGCTTGCGCAGAAACCATTGTGCCAATAGCATATATTCATGGAAGAATACGGTGACAAATCCGATTATTGTCAAGAATATCCCTAAAATACCCCATCCCCATTGGCCAATCCAAAATAAGGCGACAGTTCCGATCAATAGCACACTGCTAATAATAATTCTTACAAGATTTGACATAAGTCTATATTTAATGTAAATGTATACCGAGTTTAATTTTGCAAATATCCGTTAAATTGTGCGCTAAAGCAACTTGTTTAGTTGTTATTTTGTAAAATTGTATATTTCCTCTAAAAATCATTTCTTGTTGCGAGAGGAGAGATAGAGAAATCTGTTTAATTATGGAACAAATAGAATTGTTAATAAAACAACTTTGTCTAAGTTTAAGATATGGAAAAACGTTTTGATAAATCTTGGGAGCCTATTTTGGAACCGCTTTTAGATCAGCCTGATATGGTTGAGCTTACTTTTTTTGTGCAGCAAGCAAGGGACAATGGACTTGTGTTTCCTCCTAAAGAAGATGTATTCAATGCTTTTAAATTCACCACCTTTGGCGCTTTGAAAGTAGTGATATTAGGCCAAGATCCCTATCATAATGACGGACAAGCGCATGGTTTATCATTTTCAGTTCCTAAAGGAATCCCCTTACCACCGTCGTTGAAAAATATATTCAAAGAATTGGAAACAGATATTCCAGATTTTAAGATACCGCCATCTGGCGATTTATCTTATTGGGCCAAGCAAGGCGTACTCTTGTTAAACGCGACCTTAACCGTTAATGCCCATTTGGCAGGCTCTCATCAGAAAAAAGGATGGGAGAAGTTTACCGATCAGGTTATTCAAAAGATTTCAGATGAAAAAGAAGCGCTTGTATTTATGTTGTGGGGAGCTTATGCGCAGAAAAAAGCAAACTTAATCGATTCCAATAAGCATCTAATTTTAAAGGCCGTACATCCTTCACCACTATCTGTTTATCGTGGTTTCTTTGGATCAAGACACTTTTCACAGGCTAATTATTTTTTAGAAAAACATGGAGAGAAGCCAATAGATTGGAAATTGGTTTAGGCAATCAGTTCTTCTTTGAGTAATGATTCTAATTCGGGCATAGAAATGTGTTGTAGATGTCTAATTTTTATCTTCTTTTCATTTTGTAAGATATGGGTGACTAAAAGGTGACTGTCGTAAGTGATTTTTATGTTTGCTGTAGACATTAACTTTTCTTCAGCTTCACCAATAATAGCATATTCAAGAATCCCGGTAATTGTAAATCTTTGAATCAATAGCTGATTGCTTTTAAGGAGGGTAAAGTCAAACCATGCACCTTCACCCACACCTCCCAAGTATTGTGCGCTTTCAGGTATATCGATTGGTTTATGCTTATGAAGCATACCGCCTATACTAATGTCTTCTGGTAGTAAAGCAGCTTGTTTGCTGTAGACATTCTCGCTTAGCTTTTTAATCAGAAATAGCAGAGACTGTACACGTGACATCCGGAATTTTTGTAAACCGTATTGCGACGAGTAGCTGTAAATCATCTTGTTTTCTGCCGAGTTGACAATGTTACTAATAGGACTCGCCTTTATCGTTTCGGGGAAATTAATCGGGTGCGACCAGTGAAACTCTTTAGAAGCAGCAAAAAGTAATCGTGTAATGAAACGCGAACAGTTATTGTTGCCTTTCGCAACTGCGCCATAGGGATATGATCCGATTTCGACCCACTTGTCGGCAAATGTTTTTGCTTGTGTGAAATTAAGTCCCTTTACAATAGAAAAGTACAGCTCCCCACTTCCTTGCATAGCCATCTTCATAGTTTCAAAATGAGACGCAATTGCTGCTACATTTGAAATGTTATCGCCATTGAAGGTCGCTTTTATCTGAATATTCAACAGTGGGTCTGATTCCTTTGATCTGGTTCTGCCGTATCCTCGAGGTGAAATGTATCGACCAAAATCATAATATAATAATTCTCCTGTCTGAGCAGAGACAAGGACAATTCCGGTATGTCCAACTTTGAAATTCAGATTTTTAACAATCCCTATTTTTTTGAAAAACATCATCCATTTCTCATCTCCCCTTATCGTGGCATCAGGCCAAGAGAGGATGAAAGCAAAATCATGATATGATACGGTATTATTTGTCATAATGGGTTGGTAAAGATAATAAAATTTAATTTATTGACTTTTTTACCATATCCAACTCCCAAGGTGCAGTTATATACTGCAGGTTATGATGTCATTTAATGAATTGATTATTTTATCGTTTGGTTGGACGCAATATTTAATATTGGATCATGTGAGGAGGAAAAGTAAAAATTAGGGTTTTAGTAGTGGTTATTAAGGAGAATTGAGACCGGTTAATTTTAAATAAAGCCTCATGTATGAATGATGGATGTGCATGAGGATTAACAAGATGAGTAATAGCTATCTCATCTTGTTTTATATTGAAGGCCTTAAAACCTTTAAACGTGGTAATTTTACTGCTAGATATAATTTCGAAATATCGGATATTGATTTATTGTCGCTGATTAAGCTGCAAGATAATCTTGAAAATATAGAACACAATTGAACTTGCACCAAATAAATGACAATATGACCCGATATAACGAGTATGAAAAAAAATCTTGGTATTAGATTTTCTTAATATTCCAATGGAATAATAGGCTCCTTCTTACTCGTAGACATGATCATCATGGTCTGAAAAGTTTTTACGAAAGGAATTTTAGCGATTTTTTCCATAATCACAGTCTCGTATGCTTTAATGTCTTTGACATAGACCTTCAGCATAAAATCGCAACTCCCAGTAACGTGATGACATTCTGTAACTTCTGGAATCATCTTGACAGCAGCTACAAATTCAGGAATAGCATTGTGTGTATGGAAATCCAAGGAGATTTGGATGAATGATTTAATACCCAATCCCAATTTTTCTTCATCAACAAAGGCATGATAGCTTTTGATAAATCCCGAGTTTTCAAGTTTTCTAACACGTTCCAATGTTGGAGCAGGAGAGAGCCCTATGCTAGATGCTAATTGCAAGTTTGTGATTCGGCCATTCTCTTGTAATAGCTTTAAGATTTTTAAATCTGTTTTATCTGGTAAAAAAGGCATATTTATAAGATTGATTTGGTGATATCCTGTAAATATACGGAATTGTTCCAAATTTAATTTGGTGTTGTAGTGTGATTTTGATTTTTAATTTTACATATAGTATTAATTGATATATATCATTTGATAATATAGATTTTTACTATGTCGAATCATTTGTTTGTAAAAAAAGAGCAGTAGGTAAAGCCTAGAGTGCCTAGAAAGTGACTTTTGTCACTTTTTTCATCAAAATGAGCGTTGTAACTGCTAAAAGTAACGATTTATTGGCTTGTAAATCGTAACTTTGTAGCTCAGAAGATTGTGGGTTTTACCTATGTGCAATTTTTTAAACCGTGAGAGCGAACTATGAGTACTAAAGACGACGATTTACTAAAAGAGCTGGAGCTCGAGGAATATAAATACGGGTTCACAACAGACATCGAAATGGAATTTGCGCCGATTGGTCTTACAGAAGACACCGTGCGTTTTATTTCAGCTAAGAAGAACGAACCTGAATGGTTATTGGAGTGGAGATTGAAAGCATTCCGTCATTTTCAGACCCTAAAAATGCCTAAATGGCAAAATTTTGAAACACCTGAAGTTGATTTTCAAGGCATTTCATATTATGCGGCGCCGAAGGCAAAGCCGCAATTAAATAGTTTGGACGAGGTAGACCCTGAATTGTTGTCTACTTTTGCGAAACTAGGAATTCCTTTGGATGAACAGAAAATTTTAGCAGGAGTTGTAGCCGTAGATGCTGTATTTGATTCAGTGTCTGTGAAAACAACTTTCCGTGAAAAATTGAAAGAACAGGGTGTGATTTTTTGTTCTTTTGGGGAGGCTGTTCAAGAGTATCCCGAATTAATAAAAAAATATCTGGGAACAGTAGTTCCTCAAACCGATAATATTTATGCCGCATTAAATTCGGCTGTGTTTTCAGATGGATCTTTTGTTTACATACCAAAAGGCGTTCGTTGCCCAATGGAACTGTCAACATATTTCCGTATCAATGCGCAAAATACAGGTCAATTTGAGCGTACATTAATTGTAGCTGAAGAAGGTGCTTACGTTTCCTATTTGGAAGGTTGTACTGCCCCAATGCGTGATGAAAATCAATTACACGCAGCTGTAGTTGAATTAATCGCTGAGAAAGACGCTGAAATAAAATATTCTACGGTACAAAATTGGTATCCTGGTGATAAAGATGGTAAAGGTGGTATTTTCAACTTCGTAACGAAGCGTGGAATCTGTAAAGGGGATAATAGTAAAATCTCATGGACACAGGTAGAGACGGGATCTGCAATTACATGGAAATATCCAGGCGTAATCTTAAAAGGTGACAACTCAGTAGGTGAGTTTTATTCAGTAGCGATGACGCGTAATATGCAAGTAGCAGATACGGGTACGAAGATGATTCACATCGGAAAGAATACCAAATCAAAAATTATTTCTAAAGGAATTTCTGCAGGTAGAAGCCATAATAGCTATAGAGGTTTGGTGAAAATCGGTCCTAATGCCGATAATGCAAGAAACTTTACACAATGTGACTCGCTATTGATTGGAGACCGTTGTGGTGCGCATACATTCCCTTACATCGAGAATCGTAATAATACAGCAACTTTGGAGCATGAGGCTACCACTTCGAAAATCGGAGAGGATCAAGTCTTTTATCTAAATCAACGTGGTATCGATTCGGAAAAGGCGGTAGGTCTTATTGTCAATGGTTACGCAAAAGAAGTGTTAAACCAATTGCCAATGGAGTTTGCAGTAGAAGCACAGAAATTGTTAGCGATTTCATTAGAAGGTTCAGTAGGATAGATATAGGAAATTTTGCGGATAGGAGCTAGATGATGGCGCTATATGCAATACACAATACTAATAAAGAAATGTTAAGTATAAAAAATTTACACGCGTCTGTAGACGGCAAACAAATTTTAAAGGGTTTAAATCTGGAAGTAAAAGCAGGTGAGATTCATGCAATCATGGGTCCAAACGGTGCTGGAAAAAGTACTTTAGGAAATGTTTTAGCCGGTCGTGATGTGTACGAAGTGACAGAAGGTGAAGCTTTGTTGGAGAATGTTGATTTATTGGAGTTATCTCCAGAAGATCGCGCTCGTGAGGGCTTGTTTTTAGCTTTTCAGTACCCAATCGAAATACCAGGAGTATCGAATATTAACTTTTTGAAGACAGCTGTCAACGATATTCGCGCATATAAAGGTTTGCCTCCAATGGAAGCAAAAGAATTCTTGAAAATGGTGAAAGAAAAGCAACAATTAGTAGAGTTTTCTGCTAATTTGGCTAATCGTTCATTGAATGAAGGCTTCTCAGGTGGTGAGAAAAAGCGTAATGAAATCTTCCAATTGGCGATGTTGAACCCAAAATTAGCAATTTTGGATGAAACAGATTCAGGTCTAGATATTGATGCATTACGTATTGTAGCAAATGGTGTAAATCAATTGCGTTCAGAAGGAAATGCTTTTGTTGTCATCACACACTACCAACGTCTTTTAGATTATATCGTGCCTGATGTGGTTCACGTATTGTACAACGGACGTATTGTGAAGTCCGGTCCTAAAGAATTAGCTTTAGAATTGGAAGAAAAAGGTTACGATTGGTTAAAAGAATTAGACGCACAAAACGCATAGTGACTCCAATCTTTTTAAGGAATAGGGTTTTTAGCGATTTGATTAAAATATAAAATGAATACATTAGTTTCAGAATCATTACTTCAACAAGTGTTGAGCAGTTTTCAAGAGCAAGGGACAGAGCCTACATTTTTGTCGGCAATACGTCAACAAGCTTTTGATCGCTTTTCTGCAGTTGGCTTTCCTACCGTGAAAGATGAAGAGTGGAAATACACCAATATTCATAAGCTTATCGATCAATCATATGTATTGAATTCGGATGTGGATATTGAAGGGTTAGATTTTAGTGCTGGTGAAATTCCGAATTTGGATGCACACCGCATCGTATTAGTTAACGGTCAATACATGCTTTCATTCTCTTCGTTGGAAGAGGAGAACGGTCTTATCGTTAAAACTATGGAAGATGCTGTGGAAGAACCGGCTTTTAAAGCGCATTTTGCACAGTATGCAGACAAAACAGCGAATCCATTCGTAGCATTGAATACTGCAGGGTATACAAACGGTGTTTTTGTAGCATTAGCGAAAAACACAATCTTGTCAAAACCAATCCATATTATTCACGTTGCGACAGGTCAAGAAGATTTCTTTTCGCAAACGCGTAATTTGATTGTTGTAGAGGCAAATGCTGAAGTAGAGATTATCGAGTCTTATATGACCGCAGATGGTGCTGCTAAAAACATTCAGAATAAAGTTTCTGAGATTGTTGTGAAAGAGAATGCTAAAATGCAACATTATTATTTGCAAGTAGCAGCCTCAGTAAGCCACTACTTCAATCATACCGAAATCTATCAAGAGAAGTACAGTTTATATAACAACTATAACTGTAATTTCCCAGGTGCATCATTTATTAGAAATAATATCAATGTACGTCTTGATGCTGAAAATGTGGAGAGTCACCTATATGGTATCAACTTGACAGATGATAAGCAATTGGTAGATAACCATACAGAAGTGGATCATATGAAACCACACTGTGAATCATACGAATGGTATAAAAACATAACACAGGGCGAATCGACAGCTGTTTTTAACGGAAAGATTTTCGTTCGTGAAGATGCACAAAAAACGAACGCATTTCAACAAAATAATAACTTGTTGATTTCTGATAAATCAGCGGTTTATACAAAACCTCAATTGGAAATTTTTGCTGATGATGTGAAGTGTTCGCACGGTTGTACCATTGGTCAGTTTGACAACGATGCCCTTTTCTACCTAAGAGCAAGAGGTATCGGTGAAGAAGCCGCACGTATCTTATTGGTACATGCTTTCGCATTTGATGTTACAAGCAGATTCTCGAATCAGGTTGTTCGTCAATATGTAGAAGAGCTGGTTGAAGAAAGCTTAACAAGCAAATAGTTTCAAACTATTTCGATATATAAAAACGTTTGAATTTTAATTCAAACGTTTTTTTTTTCCGCAGGCAGAGCGGTTAATCTTAAAATATGCAACAATCTTTATTTTCTCTTAAACGCAATCGCTTTCTAATCTTTGGTTTAGCGATTATTTGTACTCTAGTTGTCTATTTGCTCATGTTTCGAGTGATTGACCAACGATTGGGGGAATTTAATACGCGATTCTTGAAGGAGATATCACTTGAAAAGGCACAGCTTGTTCAGAAGGAATTTGATGACTTTGAGCGTACCTTTCAGTTGATGGGGATTGCGGCAGATGAGAATCAACAAGGCTTTATCAATAAATTGATAGAACAAGGTGATGTAAGTCAATTTATTCTATCCTACTCCTTCTGGAAGAGTAGTGGTGCATATTTTTCGAAAGAATTTGAATGGTATGAGAATCCAAATGTGAGCGTTCCTACCCAAGTTGCAAGTGAAATTTCAAACGGTTTTAAATCTGTCAAATTTATTCAAGTTCAAAGCGATAAGTACTTGGAGGTTTTCATAAAAACGAGGACCGGAGTACTTCAATTGATTTTAGATCTGAATCGATTGAATACCTATGTTGCCAATCAGAAAATAGGTATGCGTGCATATTTCGAATTATACGATCAAGATGGGATATGTTTGATGCATCCTGATCTAGCTAGAGTAGGGGAAAAGAAAAAAAAGAATTTTGTGAGCTATCCAGTAAAAGATAGCACTATTTTATCTGAATATCTGATTCTTGATGTAATTGTGAACGAGTATAAGCTTAAAGGGATATTTTCGGAAAATAAGTTTTTTGTCAATGTACTTTTGCTCACAACTCAAGACGATGTGCATAGTATAAGTAGGGTGAGTTTTCTCCTTGGGGCAATTGGTATAGGGATAATGCTTTTCTGTATGTTTTTGATGGATCTGCAAAATAGAAAGGCCAAACGCTTAAGTCTTAGAAATCTGGAATATCAAAAAGAAGATGCATTATTACGTTTTGAGAATCTGAAGCGTAAAGTTGACCCCCACTTCCTCTTCAACGCCCTCGGTTTCATTGCAGCAGTTGATTGGGAAAGATCCAGTGCAAGCAAAAGTTTTTGTTGGAAAAATGGCGAAAGTATACCGTAAATTTTTAAGCGGTGATGATTCAGGCTTAGCGACCATACGGGAAGAGGTGGTACTTGCTGAAGAATACTTTTTTTTGCAAAAAATCCGCTTCGTCGATACGCTCAATCCCTTGGAGATCTCCATTTCTCCAGAAGCGCTAGCTTTAAGTATTCCAAGGTTCAGTTTGCAGATTTTGATTGAAAATGCGATCAAGCATAATGAACTCAGCAAGATGCATCCATTGACGATTGTTATCACTGAAATGGATGGTCGAATTGTTGTGAAAAATAGTGTTTTGTTAAAAAATTCAGATATGGATTCTGCAGGTTATGGTACGCATATGATTGCACATGTGTATGATTTTTATCATGTTCAAGGCTTTGAGATACAGCAGACTGAATCTCACTTTACGGTTTATTTACCTCCTATACCAATTGATAGTCAATAAATATAAGACAAAAGTTTAATAGTCTTGGGTTAATTCTTCCATCAATAATGCGGACTCACTCCTGAAATTTACGTCTTCACTCGGAATTGCTTTTTGGATTGATAATATATTGGCATCTTCACCGCCCTGTATCTATTAGTCCTATAATATAATTACAAATGAATAATCTGCATTTCAAAAGAAGTTCAGCATTTGCATGCTTAAGTTTCTTTTCTATTTTCATTCTCAATTCTTGTCAGCTGCTCAGTCCTTTAGGCTTAGGTAAAAAGAAAGTTGTTACTGCTGATTCCACAAAAAAGGATTCCGTATTAGTTTATGACAAGTTTTTAAAAAATGCCAAAATTGATAGTGGTGTTTTTAATGTTATTAATAAGGAGAAGGATTTCTTCTTTGAAATTCCGCTAGAAAAATTAGAGCAAGACTTTTTATTGATCAATAAAATTTCTTCTGTGCCTTTAGCTTTGAATGAAGCAGGTTTAAATAAGGGAATGAATTATGAAAATAAAGTTATTCGTTTCTCCTTAAAGAAAGCGCGTAAAGAAATTTGGGCAAGTGAGATTAAACCACAAGTCGAAGTACCCAAAGAAGATGCTATTGCACGTTCTGTGGCAGATAATTTTACCCCTTCTTTCATCGAATCATTCAAGATCGAAGGTTATAATAAAGACTCATCTTCCGTCATCATTAAAGTAAACAAGATCTTTGATGGTACTGAAAAGAGTTTCAATGATGTATTTACCAATATTGGATTAGGAACCTCACCAAAGACGGCACTATCCATTATCGATCAAATGAAATCCTTTGATAATAATGTCGTAATCCGTTCGATATTATCGACACGCGTAACGGAAGGAAACGAATCTATTCCAATCAGTTTGACGGTGACAAGTAATATCTTGGAATTGCCAAAAGAAGCAATGAAACCACGTTTCTCAGATCCAAGAGTGGGTTACTTTACCACACCCCGTTGGTATTTTTCTGATAAACAACAAGAACTTGAAAAAAGAGAATTAGTAACGCGCTGGCGCTTAGAGCCTCGCGAAGAAGACGTGGCACGTTATATAGCAGGAGAATTGGTTGTTCCTAAAAAACAAATCGTATTCTATATCGATCCAGCGACACCACAGCAATGGCGTAAACAAATTATTGAAGGTGTGCACGATTGGCAAACAGCATTTGAAGAAGCTGGTTTTAAAGATGCTATTATTGCAAAAGAAGTCCCTGCTGGAATGGACTTTGATATTGACGATGCCAACACCTCTGCTATTACCTATGCAGCTTCTCCACAAGCCAACGCAATGGGGCCTTCAGTAGTTGACCCCCGTACAGGTGAAATTTTGGAAGCTGATGTCATCTGGTGGCATAATGTGATGACGGCGTTAAATACTTGGATGCGTGTGCAGACTGGTGTTATCGATACATCCGTTCGTGGTAATGTATTTTCAGATGAGAAGATGGCACACGCTATCCGCTTTGTATCATCACATGAGATTGGACATACCTTAGGATTGAAGCATAATATGGGTTCTTCGTATAGTTTCCCGGTAGATTCACTACGATCAGCTTCTTTCACAGAAAAGATGGGTGGTACGGCGACATCTATCATGGATTATGCTCGCTTTAACTATGTGGCGCAACCCGAAGATCAAGTAAAAGCCATTACCCCAATTATTGGTTTATACGATAAATATGCAATTGCTTGGGCATACCGTTGGTATCCGAATAAAACGGCTTGGGAAGAACTTCCTTTGCTTAAGAAAGAGATAGAATCGAAACAAGATAATCCATACTATTGGTATGGAGAACAACAGGATCATAAGAATACAGTGGACCCAAGATCGCAATCCGAGGATCTTGGCGATAATGCGATGCTGGCGGGTGCTTATGGTTTAAAAAATTTGAAACGCATTATGCCCCAAATTATTAATTGGACAACTATTGCTGGTCAGGACTACTATAAAGCAGGCAAATTATACATGGCTGTTATCGGACAATGGTATGCTTATGCGGATCATGTTTCGAATAATATTGGTGGTATTTATTTAAATAATCCAGTTCTAGGAGACGGTAAAGATGCTTACGCACCAGTCCCTCGTCAGACCCAAATAGAAGCATTAGCGTATTTGAAGGAGCATGTTTTCACCTTGCCCGAATGGTTGTTCCGCAAGGAGTTGATGACGAAAACATTTCCTTTGAAAGATAGCCCAGTAGGATCATTTGAATATGCACCCTATACATTAAAGAGAGAATTCCAATATAGTTTGTTATACAACTTGCTTCAGGATCAACGGCTATTGCGTATGACGGAAATGGAATTACTTTTCGGACGTGATCAAGCTTGGAGTATTGAGGAATTCTTGAAAACATTGCGTCAGGATATTTTTGCAAAAACGATTGCAAAGCAAAATTTAGATATCGATGCACGCATGTTACAACAAAACTATATTGATATTTTGTTGGTAACGAACAATAAAAGTATGGATAAGCTAAATACAAAAAAATTATCTTTTGTAGACCAATTCATGCAAGCGGCAAAACCTGTTTTCTGTCCTGTACATGGTGTAGCTCATGGAATTGCTGAAGAGAACAATTTACGTAATGTTCATGTTTCTGGTATGAGTAGAACAGCAGAAATGTTAACAGTAAAACGTGCTGAATTGATTCAAATTCAAAAATTAATTAAAGCAGCACAATCTTCGGGCGATTTCACTACTCAGGCTCATTATCAAGACTTATTGATGCGTATCAATAGTTCTTTAAATACAAGTAATTAACAAAATTTATATATAATAAAACACATGAATAAATTTATCCTCTTGATCGTGTTTTCTTGCGTGCAGCTCATTTCTTATGCACAAGAAACCGTCACCCTAAAGGGAAAAGTGTTGGATAGCAAAAAACAGACACCGATTTTAGGTGCTACGATTTTTGTAGATGGCACAGCAGTTGGAGAGTCTACAGGTGTGACTGGACAAATCCAACAATCTGCACTGGGAGCAGTGACAGACAACTTGGGGAATTTTACCCTGACTATCCCTACGGATGTCAAGTATTTTACAGTTTCCTTTGTCGGTTATGAAAATAAGCAGGTACAGGTAGGTAAGGTATACAATACGATTTTCTTGGAAGAAGTTGCAAATGCTTTGGAAGAAGTCATTGTCACTGGATATAACAATATCAGTAAAGTAAAGAATACCACTGCTTACAATAAGTTGAAATTAGACGAAATCAAGCAAACTGGTGTTTCGAGTGTCGATCAGTTATTGGAAGGTCAAGTAGCCGGTTTACAATTGAGTAATCTCAATGGTGGACCAAACAGTGCTCCAAAAATACGTATCCGTGGTACGGTATCTTTAAATGGTACCCAAGACCCATTATGGGTTATCGATGGTTTACCAATTGAAGGAACAGCATTGCCCAATACGTTTGATAAAGATAATTTAAACAATCTTTCTAATTTACCGATTGCGGGTATTAACCCTGATGATATTGCGGACATCACAGTATTGAAGGATGCTGCTGCGACGTCCATTTATGGAGCTCGTGCAGCAAATGGTGTGATTGTAATTACAACCAAAAAAGGTAAAAAAGGACCTACTCAAGTTTCGGTATCGGCTAACAGTTTTGTGACTCAAAAACCCGATTTCAGTAAACTGAATCTGATGAACGCATCGGAGAAGGTAGATTTTGAATTGGGAATGGCCAATCGTACAGATTTGACTTACCGAACCAGTCAAGGTGCTATCGCACGTTTATTGAATGCGAACAATGAATTGGATACCTATCGTCAATTTGGTTTGACGGGGCTTTCTACGGCAACACAAGACGCCATCAGTCAATTGCGCAACCAGAATCATAACTGGGGCGATGAATTGTACCGTACAGCATTAAATCAACAATATACAGCATCAATTTCAGGTGGATCAGACGGACATGATTTTTATTTGTCTGGTGGATTTTATGATGAACAAGCTGCCACTAAAGGTGTGGGTATGCGTCGTTATTCATTGACTTTAAACAACAACTTTAAAATCAGTAATAAACTGAAAGCGGGGATTAATTTATTAGGTTCTTCTACCGATCGGAATAACTTTATTCAAGATCGTGATGCTTTTACCAATCCCAATACTTATGCACGTACCGTTAACCCATATTTGACGCCGAGAGATGCACAGGGTAATTATGTATACGATGCAGATATCATGGGTTACGAAGTTGATACCTACATCCCATTTAATGCACTTGAGGAGCGCGCAAATACCAGCTATAACTTGAACAATAAGAGTCTAAAAGCAATTGCTAATTTGACGTATCAAGTATTACCATCTTTATCTTTACGTACTGAATTGGGCTTACAGTTTGAAGAGTCAGGTACGGAGCGTTTCGCTGAAAAGGAAAGTTATAATACAAGAAAGTTTAGGGCACAAACCCGTTATTACGATAGTGCATCGAAAACAAATAAGTATTTCTTACCTGATGGTGGGCAAATCCAGAATGATAAGAACAGTATTTTTCAATACAACTGGAAATCTTTTGCTCAATACAACTTGAATTTCAATGATCACCATGAAATCGAAATCATGGCAGGTACTGAGTTACGAAGGTCAAAAAATACGGGTATAATGACACGTGGTTTTGGTTTCAATCCAAAGACATTGACTACTCAACCTATATTATTCCCGAATAGTAATTATGCTAATGATAAAAAATATCAGCAATATGCTAAAACGATAGGTG
This sequence comes from Sphingobacterium sp. SG20118, assembly GCF_044740685.1. Lineage (NCBI taxonomy): Bacteria > Pseudomonadati > Bacteroidota > Sphingobacteriia > Sphingobacteriales > Sphingobacteriaceae > Sphingobacterium > Sphingobacterium sp. SG20118. Next base: position 4,318,658 of record NZ_CP172826.1, on the reverse strand, counting down.
AAACTTCTTACGCATCATTTTATGCGAATGCTTCCTATAGTTATGATCGTAAATACAACGTATACGGAAGTATTCGTTACGATGGCTCGAACATGTTTGGTGTAGATCCGAAATATCGATTCCTACCGATCTGGTCACTATCCGGATCATGGAATGCAAAAGAAGAGGATTTTTTGAAAGATCAAGAGTGGATATCGAATCTGAAGTTCCGTGGATCTTATGGTATACAAGGGAATATCGACCGTAATTCTTATCCATTTATTATTGGAGAGTATAGCACAGGGTCAATGCTACCTGGGAATAATGAAGAAAGTATTGTAGTGGGTATGCCTGCTAATGATAAATTACGTTGGGAACGTACGCAGTCTTGGAATGCAGGTTTTGATTTTGGAATCTTAAGAAATAGGGTACAGTTCACGGTTGATTATTACAACCGATTATCGACAGATTTAATTGGAACAAGTCAATTACCATTAGAAAATGGCTTCCCGAATGTATCCCGTAACTGGGCATCCGTAAGTAATGATGGTATTGAATTATCGATTAGCGGTCAAAACATCGTGCGCGACCGTTTCTCATGGTCGACCGATTTTAATATCGCACATAATCGTAATAAGTTGAAACGTGTGATGGCTAATCCGATGGCATACAATGTTGATGCGCGAGAAGGTAAACCTATCAGCTCTTTGTATGAGATTGAAACGGCTGGTTTAGACGCTGATGGTTTGCCTCAGTTTTATAATGATCAGCGTGATGTGATATCTTATGAAGATTACTTTCAATTGTTTGATCCCTACGCGGATATGGCACCAGGTATTTTTGTGAATTCGACGATGAAAAACAATGATTATCAAGATAAATTCAAATACAAAGGGAGTATGGACCCTAAATTTGTTGGCGGTATGACCAATAGGTTCCGCTATGCTAATTTTGATTTGGCGGTATCTGTTGTATTCAATATCGATCAGTGGATGCGTCGTAGTCCAACCTACAATCCAGCTATTGTAGACCGCGGTTCGAATTACACGAAAGATGTATTACAAGCGCTTACTCCAGGTTCGAAAGAATTTATTGCCATAGGTTCAACAAGCGCTGAAGCGAATGATCGTTGGATGGCCTACACTTGGATGTATGGTAATGATCCATCAGATGCTTTTAATTATTTAGATATCTGGTCTAAGAAGATGAGTTATTTTCGTGTCAACAGTATACGTTTAGGGTATACGTTGCCTAAATCGCTTGCAAGTAAAGTACAGGCTTCAAACATTCGTTTTAATATTGAAGGACGTAATTTATTTGTATTTGGCAATAATTATGATGGATATTTTGACCCTGAAACGTATGGTAATAATTATGCTCAACCAATCTCTAAATCGTTTGCTTTTGGTTTAACGGCATCATTTTAATTAAGATATCTATGAAAAAGAATTTAATATATATCGGATTGTTAGTTGGTGGACTATTAACCACTTCTTGCAATAAATATTTAGATATACAACCGGTAGGGACCGTCGTTCCTATTACTGAAGCTGATTTTAGAGCTTTGATGTTTAGTGGTTATAAAGTTTATCCAGAACATAAATCATATTTAAACTTACGTACAGATGAGTTGTTGTTGGATGAATTTTCTACCGATCTCGGAACATTGAAAGATCTTTATCTTTGGAATGATCAAAACCCTGATCGCAACACACAGCCAATGGCTTGGGAAACGCTCTATAAAAGTATCTTTTATGCCAATCACATCATTGCTGAGGCTAAGGACAAAGCAGGAGATACAGATGGTGTAAAACAAATCCGTGCGGAAGCGTATTTATTACGTGCTTATGCGCATTTTGAATTATTGAATACTTATGCTGATAATTACAATCCAGCTACAGCAGCTACAGATCGTGGCGTACCACTTTCGATTAAAGTGGATTTGGAGCAGTTGTTTACTCCAGCAACGGTAGAAAAAGTATATGAACAAATTTTGACGGATATGAAAGAAGCGTCAGATTTACTTCAGATTATTGATCAAGCCACTGCTGTAAAATACAGATTCAGCCGTCGTGCTTATGAGGCTTTTGAAGCACGTTTAAGATTATATCGTGGTGAATGGGAACTTGCAGTGAAAGCGGCAGACCGTGGTTTAGCTATCAATGCCGATTTGGAAGATTTAAAGGACGCATCCTCAAAATTGCCCAACGATTTTGAATCTAAAGAAATGATTCAAGCCTGGGAAGAAGTAGGAAAGCCGAATGTATCTGGTTCAACCTTCATCAGTCCAGTATTGTTGGCAAAATACGAGGAAGGCGATTTACGCTTTGCACGTTATTTTGAGAAAAGATGGGATGATAATATTGTGTCTAAAAAAGGTGGGAATAACCGTTTGAACGTAACCTTTAGGAATGCAGAATTATATTTGATTAAAGCAGAAGCCGCAGCTCGTTTAGGAAAACCTACTCAAGCGATACAAGAATTGACTACACTATTGAAAAATAGATTGACCGCTGCAGCCTTTGCAGCGGCTCAAACAAAGTTATCAACAATTACTGATAAAGACTTGATTTCGTTTATTATCGAGGAACGTGCAAAGGAGTTTGCTTTAGAAGGACTACGTTGGTACGATCTGAAGCGTACAACTCGTCCAGAAATTGTACATCGTTACCAGTCTAAAGATTATTTCTTAAATCAAAATGATCCACGTTATGTGATTCGTTATCCAAAAGAAGCGATATCGAATAACCCAGAATTGTAATCTATCATCAATTTCATAAAATTCGATCCTCATTCTGAAAAGAATGGGGATTTTTTTATAAATTCAACACATGTTTAAAAATATATTAATCGTAGAAGATGAAAACTGGGCTTCAGAGAGCTTATTGGAGAAATTGAGCCAATTGATTTCTGCAAAGTTTGATTATACGGTTAAGACTACGGTAAGAGAGGCTACAGATTGGCTACTGAAACATGACGTCGACTTGATTTTTATGGATGTACAGCTTGGGGATGGATTAAGTTTCGATATTTTTGATCAGGTTAAAATCCAAGTTCCAGTAATCTTCACAACTGCTTTCGAAGATTATGCGTTAAAGGCCTTTCAGAACCAAGGTTATGCTTATCTTTTGAAACCGTATGATGAAGATGAGTTGCAAGAAGCATTAAATAAAGTAGCCCACCTTTTTGAAGATAAAAATAGTAATCTACAATATAAAAGTCGGTTTTTAGTACGTTATGGTATGCGTTTAAAATCGATTCCGACCACCGAAATTGCTTACTTTATGGCTGAAGATAAATTGTTGTATGGCTACACAAATGAGGGGAGTCAGTTTATCGTTGAAGATACCATTACCGGACTCGCATCAAAATTGGACCCTCAATTCTTCTTTCAGGTCAATCGCAAATTCATCATACATATCGAATCGATTGTCGATATGTTGAAAGTGGGTCGTAATCGTATCCGATTACAAGTGCAACCCGCGTTACCTGCAGAGGTTGAAATAATCGTGAGTGAAGACAAATCTTCTGATTTTCAAATGTGGTTGGATCGCTAGTTATACAGTCCTTATAAGATGAATATTTGGATTATATTGTAACAGTTCATTTATGAAATTTTCATTGCTATCGGGGCTGATGTAAATTTCGTCGTATTTATTATAATGGACAATCAAACCCTTACGAGCAGTTGCTGGTTTAAAGCCAACCCATAATGTCTTTCCAACTTCAATTTTACGGATATTCTCTATGGCAATCTTCCCATTAATTAGACCAACTTTATAATAAAAGTATGAATTGTCAATCGAATATTTTGGACGCGGGAATAGCAATATCGCCGTTAAGACTGTAGGAAGCCCTATAACGGTCATCAACTGAACTAAAGTTGCTTCATCATTCATAAGTTCGATAAACATCATGATAAATACGAACATTAGGGGAACAATAGTTATAGCATTTATCAAGTGGTCTTGTCTACTTTTGAAAATTTTCATGGCTTATAGGATGGTACTAATCTTAAAGTTAACGTAATTTTAGATGAAAATTCCCTATTTTTTCTATTTTTGTAACATTATGCATATCGTTTTTTATACAACATTTTATTTTAAACCTTGGTAGACTGCGTTTGTCAAGGTAATTGTTCATTGATGTAAATGATATTTCAAATCATTTACAGTTGTATTTTACACTGTTTTTTTTATGGAAAATAAAAATTGGTTTCAAACCTACATGTATATTTGGATTGGACAATTTGTGTCATTATTGACCAGCTCTGCTGTCAATTTTGCCGTAATTGTTTGGCTGAGTTTAACACACAAATCTGCGGAGGTATTGGCTTTAGCAGGTATTGCCGGATTATTGCCACAAGCACTTATTGGTCCTTTTGTAGGCGTTTTTATAGATCGTTGGGATCGTAAAAAAGTGATGATTTTTGCAGATGCATTTATCGCATTGTGTACATTGCTCATGACTTTTGTACTCCAAGGAGCCGCCGTAAGTTTATCGATCATCTATTTATTATTGGCATGTCGTTCTGTTGGTTCGGCATTCCATGCACCAGCTATGCAAGCGATAGCACCATTAATGGTGCCAGAAGATAAGCTTTTACGTGTATCAGGAATTAATCAGATGCTACAGTCTGTAAGTAGTATTGCAGGACCAGCATTGGGGACTTTGGCGATTACATATTTTTCAATCGCACAAGTGCTCTATTTGGACGTTATCGGTGCGGCAGTAGCGATTGTCTCCCTGCTTTTTGTTACCATTCCACATTTAACTGTGGATTCTAAATTATCGTTTGGGCAAGTATGGGATGATCTGAAAAAAGGGATGCAAGCTATTTATCACAATCGAGGATTGAGCTTGTTATTCGTTTACGCTATGGTTGCCACTTTTTGTGTCATGCCAATAGCCATCATGTTTCCCTTACTGACCATCGGACATTTTAACGGAGGAAAGTGGGAGATGAGTGTGATTGAAATTATTTGGGGAGTGGGAATGTTGGTTGGAGGCGGTTTATTGAGCGCGTTTAAAGTTAAATTTTCTAAAATAATCATGATTAATGCAATGCATATTGTCTTAGGACTGACTTTCGCATTTTCAGGATGGTTTCCTTCGACCTGGTTTATTCCATTTGTGATAGTGACTGGAATTGGGGGGATATCGATGTCCTTATTTTCAGCATCCTTTATGACCACGATTCAGGAAGAGGTAGCTCCACAGATGTTGGGCCGCGTATTCTCGCTTTATTTTAGTATTGCTATTCTGCCTAGTGTCGTTGGTCTGCTCTTTACGGGTTTTATAGCTGATGTTATCGGGGTAGCCAATGCTTTTGTGATAGCGGGTATGTTGATGGTCGTTGTTGGGATACTGTCTTTCTTTACACCGGCAGTTATGCGCTTAGGTAAAAAATAGTAAAAAAGCATATAAAAGAGAAAAGCTTCCAAATTATGGAAGCTTTTCTCTTTTTGAGCGAAAGACGAGATTCGAACTCGCGACCCCAACCTTGGCAAGGTTGTGCTCTACCAACTGAGCTACTTTCGCGTTGGTGCTACAAAAATACAGCTTTATTTGATTCTTTGCAAGACCAATTTGATATTTTATCAATTTAGTTTATCGCATCTGCACAATTCATCCCATCAATTGCGGCTGAAATAATTCCTCCAGCATAACCCGCACCTTCAGCGCAAGGGTAAAGCCCTTTGATTTCAGGATGTTGTAAAGTTGCTTTATCACGCGGGATACGTATTGGGGATGAAGTGCGAGATTCTACAGCAACCAAGATAGCTTCATTAGTATAATAACCTTTCATTTTTTTTCCAAAAATAGGTAAAGCCCCGCGTAGGGCCTCGTAGACAAATTTGGGAAGTACCTGCGTAAGGTCTGCTGATATTGTACCTGGTTTATACGAGTTCTCCGGAAGATCTTTGGATATACGACCTTCGACAAAATCAATCATACGTTGAGCAGGAGCAACCATTTTTCCACCACCTACTTCAAATGCACGCTTTTCTATCTCATGCTGAAAGTCCAACATCGCAAATGGGTTACTGTCCGAACCAGGAACATCTTCGAGGTTGATCTGAATAACCGTGCCCGAGTTGGCGTGTGGATTATTTCGTTTAGAGGGCGACCAACCGTTGACGACAATTTCATTATCTGCTGTTGAACAAGGGGCAATGACACCGCCAGGACACATACAGAATGAAAATACACCACGCCCATTTACTTGTTCCACTAAACTATAATAGGCTGGTGGTAGGTGTTCACTGCGGATTTCACAGTGGTATTGTGCCTGATCGATGATTTCTTGTGGATGTTCGATGCGGACACCTAAAGCAAAAGCTTTTGCTTCAAGTAACCAGTTTTTTATACGGAATAGTTCAAAAATATCACGTGCCGAGTGTCCTGTTGCCACAATGACATGTTTGGCTTTTAATGCAGTTTCCGCTAGCAAGCGTAACACCTGTCACCTGATTGTCTTCAGTGGTGATATCCACAACACGTTGTTCAAAAATAACTTCACCGCCGTGTTCGATAATAGTTTCTCGAATGGCTTGGATGATATGTGGTAATTTGTTGGTACCAATATGCGGACGTGCGTTGACTAAGATATCCTCAGTAGCACCATGCGCTACAAATAGTTTTAATACTTTATCAATATCCCCACGCTTATCAGACCTAGTATAGAGCTTACCATCCGAATAAGTGCCTGCACCGCCCTCGCCAAAACAATAGTTTGAATCTTCGTCAACGATTCCCTCACGGTTTAGCTTCGCTAAATCACGACGGCGCTCTTGAACGTCTTTCCCCCGTTCAACAATGATTGGTTTTAATCCCTTTTCTAGACATTGAAGTGCTGCAAATAAACCGGCAGGACCAGCGCCAATAATTAATACCGGCTTTGCATCCTGTACAGCATGAAAATTTGTCTTAAAAACTTCGGTAGTAGGTTTTTCGTCGATAAAAAAAATAATACGTGCTCTGAAAATAATATTTCGGCTACGTGCATCAATAGAGCGTTTACGGATTTTAAAACCCTTGATTCGTTCAGAATTTATTTTTAAAGCTATAGAACCCTGATTTAGAATGTAATCATGATCTTCGATTCTTTCTGGAGCAATCGCTAATTCAATTTCTTTTTGCATATCAATCTTGCTGGGTTTTTATCCCAAAACAGCGTAAAGTTAAGGATATCTGCTGTATTTTTTTAGTTATAAATACTTATGCGCTTAAAATTATTCTTATATTCGTGGGAGTGGTATGGCCTTTGTAGTAAGCTTTCCATTAAAATTATTTTGAAAAATATTAATTCAACGAAAAAAATGAAAAGATTATTAGTCGCATTCTTTGGTTTAATGGTCGCGTTATCTTTCAGTTCATGTGGATACAATACCATGGTATCGCAAGATGAAAATGTGAAAGGAAAATGGGCACAGGTTGAAAATGCATATCAGAGACGTGCAGATTTAGTTCCAAATTTGGTGAATACTGTTAAAGGGGCGGCAAAGCACGAAGAAGGTACGTTGACAGCAGTAGTTGAAGCACGTGCGAAAGCAACTTCTATTACGGTAGATCCTACCAACTTGAATGAAGAAACAATTGCACAATATCAAAAAGTTCAAGATCAATTTTCAGGTTCATTGAGTAAATTGATGGCTACAGTGGAAGCTTATCCAGATTTGAAAGCAAATCAAAGCTTTTTAGAACTACAAGCACAATTGGAAGGTACCGAAAATAGAATTTCGACTGAACGCAGAGCATATAATGAAGCTGTACAGCAATTCAATACAACGGTACGTAGCTTCCCTAACAATTTAATGGCGGGTATGTTTGGTTTCAAAGCTAAAGGAACTTTTACAGCACAAGAAGGTGCAGATAAAGCGCCGACAGTATCATTCTAAGTATACCGTATTAGTTTACTAGAAAAGATGAATGATGGGCTTATCTTGTGCACACATTCATCTTTTTTTATTTAAAAACAATTTTATTAATGGGAGCATTTTCATCAGAAGAACAAGAAAAAGTAGTGCATGCAATCAGTTTGGCGGAGAATAGAACATCGGGCGAAATTCGTGTGGTTGTTGAAAAGCATTGCCCTGGGGAAGTTTTTGACCGTGCGAAGCATTATTTTGAGAAATTGGCCATGCATAAAACGGCCTTAAGAAATGGTGTTTTAATTTATTTAGCACATGAAGATCATAAATTTTCTATTATTGGAGATGCCGGTATCCATACAAAAGTAACAGCCGATTTTTGGGAGTCAACAAAGGAAATTATGGTTCAAGAATTTCGAAAGGCAGCTTTTGTAGAAGGGTTGATCCGAGGAGTTCAGAATGCTGGTGCAGAATTGGCGAAATTTTACCCGAGACAGGATGACGATATTAATGAATTACCGAATGATATTGTTTTTGGCGATAAATAGAAATGAATAAACTAACAGCATATAGGTCCATGACCGAGTCTACATTTTCATACATCCATATCTTCGTATTGACGACGATAATGATGCTTTTAAGTGTAACACATTTATTTGCGCAGGATTTTCCTGCTACCCCAAACCGCTTGGTTAATGATTATACAAAGACCTTGACAGCGAGTCAATTGGATCAGTTGGAGCGGAAGCTATTGGCTTTTGAAGATTCGACCTCTGTTCAGATTGCTGTTGTTTTGATGAATTCAACAGGTTCTTACGACATCAGTGATTATGCAGTGAGACTTGCACAACAATGGGGGGTCGGAAATAAGAAATACAATAGTGGAATATTATTATTGGCAGCAATTGGCGACCGAGCTGTTACTATACAGACAGGTTATGGTATAGAAGGTGCGGTACCTGACGCAATTGCACATCGCATCATAGAAAATGAGATTAAGCCTGCCTTTCGAGCACAAGATTATTATACAGGAGTCAATAATGCAACAGATGCATTGATATCCTATACCAAAGGTGAATATAAAGCGGATCCTAAACAACCAAATGGAAGTGGCGGTACCTCGAAGATGCTGATTCTTATTGTTGTCGTTATGATTGTCATTGCCTTGATTTCTAAAAAAGGTGGAAACGGTGGTAATGGTGGTGGTAAAATGATGAACGGCAGAGGAAGTTCAGATTTACTTTGGTGGACACTTTTAAATACTCTAGGACGAGGAGGTTTCAGGAGGCGGTGGCTTTGGCGGCGGCGGCGATAGTGGTGGCTTCGGCGGTTTCGGAGGCGGCGGCTTCGGTGGCGGTGGAGCTAGTGGTAGATGGTAGTGATTAAGAATGAGATAAAAAATAAAATTAGAATAGAATGAAAAAAGGAATATTATTGGGATTAAGTTTTATCCCAGCTTTTATTTTTGCACAAGAGAGTTTTACCGTTACTGGTAAAATTAAAGGGGCTTCTGATAAAGCGAAAGTTTTTATGCAGTATGCTGAAAATAATGCACGTAAGATTGATTCAACGACAGTGTCTGGTGGGCAGTTTAAATTCAATGGCTCTGTTGCAGGTCCGGTTAAAGCATATTTGATTCTTTCTGCAGATGGTACTTCGATTCAAGAAATTAGAAACCCTGATTTGACACAAGTTTATTTGTCAAATGGTGTAATCAAAGTGGAGTCTAATGATGAGATGAAAAATGCAGTTATTTCAGGTAATGCACTCAATAATGATTTTGCAAAATACCAATCAGCGGTTAAACCTTACTCAGATGCATTTCAAGCGCTAAACAAACGTTATGCTGATGCGACTGACGAACAAAGAAACGATCAAACTTTTATTGCAGGCCTACAAAAAGAAGCTGGTGAAATTAATGAACAACAAGAGAAAGCAGATGAGCAATTCATTAAAGATAACAAATCTAGCTTTATTACATTAGATTTATTGTCGGACAAATTGGATGCAGAGAATGTCAATACATTGATTATCCCTAGTTTTCAGGCTTTGTCTGCAGATTTGAAAAACAGTAAAAAAGGACAAGCATTAGCGAGTAGAATTGAGAAATTGAAAGCAGTTGCTGTTGGATCAATGGCACCTGATTTCTCATTACCCGATACAGCAGGAAATGAGATTGCACTCTCTTCGTTAAGAGGAAAATATGTGTTATTGGATTTTTGGGCTAGCTGGTGTGGACCATGCCGTCAAGAAAACCCAAATGTGGTAGCGGCATTTAATAAATTTAAGGATAAAAACTTTACCGTATTCGGAGTCTCTTTGGATAATCCCGGTAAAAAAGATGCTTGGATGAAAGCTATTGCTACTGATGAATTGGGACAATGGCAACATGTATCCGATTTACAAGGGTGGAAATCTGCCCCTGTTGGTTTATACGAAGTGCGTGGTATTCCGCAAAACTTCCTGATAGACCCAACTGGTAAAATTGTAGCTTCAAACTTACGTGGTGAAGAATTACATTCAAAATTGGAAGAATTGCTAAAGTAATAGCAGTGTAAGGAAATTACAAAAAGGGCTTTTCGATTCGTTGAAAAGCCCTTTTTATTTTTACTATTGCATATGCGTACTTTATTATCCCTGATATTGGCAATGGTATTATTTATCGGTTGTCAGAACAAACAAGAAGCGGGAGTACCGGTTCTTAATCTAGCTGCTTTAGCCGCTATACCTTTAGATAAACCTATTGACAGTTTAGCTAAGGGAAATACTTTTATCGATGTTACATTGCCTGCAGGAGCGCGAATAGAGGAACTATCGATAGCTGATTTAGCTTTATTGAAAGCCGCTGCTTATCGTTTTTTTGGACAAGTGAAATTGGTGGATAATCAGTATGTCGTCAATATTAAAGAGGGTAAAGAAATCCAGGTTTCAGATGAATTAGTTTCATCTTATCTTAAAGCAATAAGCAGTACCAACGCTTTTGCAGACTCCTTAAAAAACGAAGGACAAGAAATTCTATTGCCAGCGATTACGGACGAGTACCGTGATGCACTGTTGAAATAAATTGAAAAGGTCAATTTCATTTTAAAAATTGACCTTTTCTACTGACATTATTTAATGATGTATTTATTGCATCGTATAGGCATGATTGTAGTCAAGAGTTTTCTGGGTACTTCTGATATTGGAAGGCTCACTTTCATTTTTCATACGGTCGAGCGCCGTCACGAAATAGTAGTATTGTTTATTCTTACCCAAGTCGTTATCCTCGTATTGTAAATCATCTTCATTATAAGTGATATGAATGATTTTTCTTGTATCATTTAAATCTGTTTTCTCTCCTTCTTCGAATCTATAAACGATATATCCATAAGCAGATTGATCATCAGCTGCACGATCCGGTTTTTGCCAGACCAAGTGATTGTTCATGCCGTTCTCTGAAGCATGGAGCTGTAGGCCAAATGGTGCATTTGGAGCTATGCTATCTATCCAAGGCATCGTTGGAGGTAACGAGCAAGCTTGGTACAAGTTATATGTCAAGGAGTCTTGCAGGCCCGCTAAATTATCTGTCAATGATTTAGAACTAAAGAATATGCTACCTTGTACATTGGGCTGCTCACGTAGGTAACGGATCTGTCGGGGAATCTGACTGCGGTCAGTCCAGCCCGGCTTCTGCTCATTGACACGGTAAGCACCATGTCCAATGTAAAAATGACGACCATAGGTGTGATGTTGCCACCATTCGACCAATATTTCATATGCGGCGGCACGGTTGTGAAAAGGGAAATAGATCTGCGGATTGATATAATCGATCCATCCTTCCTGAACCCATTTCACACCGTCAGCGAATAGGGTACGATAACCACTTAAACCGCGCGTATCGGAACCGCCGTTAGCACCATTTTTATTATCCCAAATACCAAAAGGGCTGACACCATATTTTACATAAGGTTTCTTTGCTTTGATTGCAATCCCTAAATCACGAATCAATACATCCACATTGTTTCTTCGCCAATCTTCGATGTTAGCGATGTTATTGGGATATTGACCATAGGTGACTCGATCAGGAATCGCTGTATTTCGGCTATCGGGATAAGGGTAGAAGTAGTCATCAAAATGAACTCCATCGATATCATAGTTGTTGACGACATCCATGATAACATCGATGATGTACTGTCGTACTTCTGGAATGCCAGGATTGAATAATTTCTTACCCGCATAAGTAAAAAACCAGTCAGGTTTCTTTTTTGTGATGTGATCTTCCGAAAAATGATTAGGATTCAGGGTAGTCGATGCACGATAAGGATTGATCCAAGCGTGTAGTTCCATTCCTCTTTTATGACATTCTTCGATGATAAAATCCAATGGGTCATAGAATGGTTCTGGGGCCTTCCCTTGTTTACCGGTTAAGTAGCGGCTCCATGCTTCACGACCTCTTCCATAGAATGCATCAGCAGCAGGACGAATTTGAAAAAGAATGGTATTCATGCCCGATCTTTTATGTTCATCCAAGATATGTACAAGTTCTTTTTTTTGTTTATCAACATTCGTTCCAGTTGCTAAAGTTGGCCAATCAATGTTACCAACCGTAGCAATCCAAACCCCTCGAACTTCTCTTTTGGGACTAGGTTGAGCGTGTAGAACTTGTGCGGTTATTGCGATTAAAAAAAATACTCCAAGTAAGTGCAGAACGTGTTTAAATCTCATTTGTTTAATGATAAGTTAACAAAGATAATTAAGCTTTATTGATAAAGTATTAAATCTTTGTAAGAACTTTGTTGTTGTTTTATATTCTGTAAATTGCAATGTTTTTGGACTGTCCTAAAAACACCATTTTAATAGCGCTTTATAAATAAAGAATGAGCAAAGAGCAAATTTCCGTTTTTGATATGTTTAAAATTGGTATTGGACCATCGAGTTCACATACCTTAGGTCCTTGGCGTGCTGCACAGCAATTTACGAAAGTATTGCAGGATAAAGCTGTGCTTGATATCGTGGAGTCCGTCAAGATTTTATTGTATGGTTCCTTGGCTAAAACAGGCACAGGACACGGAACGGATATCGCTGTGCTATTGGGACTGAGTGGAGATGATCCTGTGACTTTTGATGTTAATCAGGTAACACCAAAAGTAGAACATATAAAATCAGTAGAGGAATTGCAATTGGCGGGTACTCATACCGTTCCTTTCACCTATAAAGAAGACTTACTGTTTCTATATAGTGAAAGTCTTCCTTTTCATCCCAATGCGGTTACTTTTCAAGCTTTTTTAAAAGATGGAAAAGCAGTGAGTGAAACCTATTATTCCATCGGTGGTGGATTTGTTGTTCAGGAAAATGATGAAAGCGGACCTTTATCGGAGGTAGATTTACCATTTCCAGTAGAAACAGCTCAGGATTTATTGCATTGGTGCCGGACCACCGGATTAAAAATATCGGATCTTGTATTGGAAAATGAACATGCTTGGCGCGAAGAAGAAGAAACGTGTGCTGGGGTGCTCAATATCTATAAAACAATATCTGAGTGTATATACCGTGGTTGCCATACCTCAGGTATTCTGCCAGGAGGATTAAATGTAGAACGAAGAGCAGCTAAGCTGAATCATCGATTGCTCAAAGACCGCACGTACCATGACTATGAAAGTTGGGTTGCAGCCATAAAAGCCGGGGGTGAAAATTTTCAATACATCTTAGACTGGGTGAGTTGCTTTGCGTTAGCGGTGAATGAAGAAAACGCATCATTTGGGAGAGTCGTTACGGCACCTACTAATGGTGCGTCGGGAGTTATTCCTGCGGTCTTGCAGTATTTCATTACTTTCCATAATGGGGGGGCGGACGATAAAATCATTCAATTTATCTTAACAGCTTCGGAGATTGGTTCCATCTTTAAAAAAGGTGCTACCATTTCAGCCGCAATGGGTGGTTGTCAAGCGGAAATTGGTGTGTCATCAGCGATGGCTGCAGGAGCCTTGACCGAATGTCTTGGTGGGTCTCAAAGACAGGTTTTGATGGCAGCGGAGATTGCGATGGAACATCACTTAGGCTTAACCTGTGATCCAATAGGTGGTCTGGTTCAGATTCCTTGTATCGAACGTAATACCATGGGAGCTATTAAAGCCATTACAGCAGCCCAATTAGCATTGCAGTCAAATCCTGATAAAGCTAAAGTAAGTCTGGATGCGGTGGTTAAAACCATGTGGGAAACAGCATTGGATATGAATGTCAAGTATAAAGAAACTGCGGATGGTGGATTGGCTGTCCAAATTCCTTTAAGCTTACCTGAATGTTAATTAAATTGTAGGTGCTGTCACGAAATATCCATATAGACAGGTGGCACAAACAAAAGACCACGAAGTAGTATGGAGGCCATTGAAAATAGAAATTAAAGATGAATAATTTGGTTTTGATTTTCCATATGGCCTTTAAAAGAACAAATTAATTACAGATGAAATATTGTGCTATTGCTTCGGGCAGTAATGGAAATTGTTATTATATCGCAAAGGGCGAGACTGCAATTTTGGTAGATGCTGGGATTAACAACAAGCATATCCATTTGCGTATGTTCAATTTAGGGATTGACCCGACAAAGATTAAAGCAGTTTTTATCACGCATGAACATACCGACCATATTCGAGGGTTATCTGTTTTTGTGAAAAAATACGATATTCCGGTTTATATCACTGAAGGAAGTTATGAAGGAACAAGATTGCATCTACCTGCTCATTTAGTCCATTATATCGATGCAGATACAGTTACGACGGTCGGAGAAATGAAAATTTATGGAATACCCAAGTATCATGATGCAAAAGAGCCTTGTAGTTTTTTGATTTCTGATGGAACGTATAATATTGGTGTTTTGACCGATATTGGGCGCCCCTGTAAAAATGTGCAACATGTCATCAAACATTCGGATGTCTTATTATTGGAGTCCAATTTTGATGAAGACATGCTTAAAAATGGACGCTATTCATATTTTTTGAAAAATAGAATCAGTAGCGGTTGGGGACACCTTTCCAATACTGTTGCCCTTGATTTATTCATAAATCACCGTTCACCACGTCTAAAACACCTCATGTTGACCCACCTTTCTGGAGAAAATAACACCGTTGAAATTGTTCATGACACATTTAGACCACACTGTGCAGATATTTTCCTTTCTGTAGCAACTCGGTTTGAAGAAACAGAAATATTTGATATTCATTCTATATCAGTACAGGCTGAATGTGAAGTTGTACGTTAATCTCTATATCACGTTTATTAGGTCTAATATAGCTTCTTTAAATCCTATTTAATTAATCACAAGCTTCACTCTGATGGTGCATAGTTTTTTGCATGCTGTTCGCTATATGTTGGATATGGAGGCCTCAACTTTGTATTTTGGATTATTCGGGTATGGTTTGGAAATTGTTTGAATATGTTTCGTGATTACCTCGATACTGGTTTCGCTTAAGCGTGCGGTTTATTTGACTGTTGTTTGCCTCGGTTTCGAAGCGTTGCCGAACAATGGTCGAAGCAAAGTCGAATCAGACCCGAAGATGATGCGCAGTTGTTACCCATCATTTCCGAACCGACCTCGGACAATGTTGGCACTTATATGGAGTTTTAAGGAGTTTGATGGACTTTAGTGGACTTTTCTACTGTTAATTAATGAATTGTTATAGAGGTTGTTATTGTCTGATAAATAACCTAATTTTAATGATAACCAGTGTATAACAGTCTATGTTCAATTTTGAAAGACCTAAAAATCCATATAGAAAGAAGGGGAAAGATTATAATTTGAGTGATAATAGCAAATTAACGTCTATTGATTTCAGCTACAGCAGAAAATTGGTGAGTAGGATTTACAGCATATTGAAGACTTTGGAAAATGAGCCACGTCAAACAGATACTTTCTCACGTTTTGCTAATCAAGTTTACCAAGCGGTACGTAATGATCAGGTACATGAATTAGGACAGTTACAATTGGGTTACGGGAGCGTGGAATCGTTAAGAAATTTTCGATTTTCAAAGAAGAACAGTTGGCAAAGTTTCTTTAGAAATTATCCAACAGCAGATTTTCAATCTGACAAAGGGGAAGTCTGCCTCACGATGCCACCTACCTACGCGCGGGAGTTTCATTTGTTTCCAGAAAGAGCATCCAAAGTTATTGTTAGAATGCACTGTATCCAAATATCGATAGATAATGAAAATAGGTTGGAGCACTGTTCAAGTAAGGAGTTAATCATTACTAATGATGAGGATAGGGACTCACGTTCGATTCGATTTTCCATAAAGGATAAACCCAATGTATTACTATTATGTCTCGCTTCTGTTCGTGTTTGGTTAGTTTCTGCTCAAGGAGAGGATGAGTTTCTGTCCAACAATAAGGTGTATATGACTGCCGAGATATTTGACGCTTTATTGATTCGGGATGGGCAATTATGTCATTTTGTTGAACAAAAACTTCCTGACTCGGATGATGAGCTGGACTGGGAATAGTCTTTAACTAGTTTTTTCTTTTTCATAATCGTAATTAACGGGTAATTTATTGAGGGGAATTGTAGATAGGGCGTCTATATGGTCTTCGTCAAGTTGGGTATTGATCTTATTTTTTGCTACACTTTTTAAGTGTGGGGTATCTTGATATAGCTATTCGTGTAGTAGATATGAAGATGGAAGTGTAGCATTGTTTTAGACGCCTTATTATTTGTTTTAGATTATTCTTTCAGACTTTTAGCTGTTTCTGCTGACTCAGTTTTGACATAAGAAGGTACAGGTAAGATAAGGCCCTGGTCTTCGTAGATATAGTATAGCGCATATGCAAGTCGAATAAGGAGCTCACGAATGGCCACTATTTTATCTCCAAACTGATCATGATCGTTTGCTTTTTTCAGGGTCAGTTGCTGCATCAGTTCATCCATCGTTTCATACCATTTTCTTAAAGTCTGGAAGGAAAAAAATTTGCTGATTAATTCATGCGGATTTCTTTTGCCATGACTGGTGAATTCAAAGTCATGCGTGTAGTTGTAATAATCTTCTCGTTTATCAAATAATTGTAACGGATTACGGTGTTTTGGTAGACCACATTGTTTGAAAATGACATAAGCGACTTCTATCTGTTGTATCATTTTTTTGCAATGGAAACCATTTTCGGTATCATCACCATTAGACATCGTTGGATAAGCTCCGCACGTAACAAAGAGATTGATGTCGTTTTGCCAATAGAATATATTGGTGTGATTCCAGAAATATTCACGGAGGTATATCATCGGATTTTTGATGATATCTTTACTTAAATAGCGAAAATGTTTCGCTTTTAGTTTCTTTTGTGTATTTTTCATCATAAATTTTTGGTTAAATTGGTTATTAATAATTGTCTTCGTTAAAACTAATATAAGAACTATTTTTAATCAAAACAAGTTAATTTGAATAAAATTTGCATTTATGAGCTCTATTTTGAAGAGAATTAAACTAGTTGCTGACCATGAGGGGATGAGCGTATCGGCTTTCGAAGCCACTATTGGAGCTAGTAAGGGTGTTTTTACCCGTGCATTGACTAATGGTACGGATATTCAATCCAAGTGGTTAATTAGTTTAATGGAAAATTATCCAGACTATTCTGCGGAATGGTTGTTACGGGGTGAAGGGGAAATGTTGAAACCTAAACCTATTGTTGTTGAGGGTAGTGAAACTTATCTGAATGCAGAGTTGGATGGGGTTAGTAATGCAGTAATCCATGCTTTGCAGCAAGTTGTTTCGACACAAAATGTTACAATTAAATCGCAAGAAAAGATAATTTTCTTCATGGAAAGACAATTGTCGGTATATGAATCTGAACTTGATACTTTAAAAAAGAAATAATTTGAGTATTCAAGAACAGAATGTCTATAAGCATATTGATGGCATTGCATGTCTAAAGGAAATGATTTGGTTTCGATCTACCTTTGATGTATTGCTATGATTGTTATTGGGATTAGGTTTTTATTTTATGATTTTATGCTGATGCTTACTGTTCTGGTGGGGATTTTAGGTAAAATAATTAAGGGAATTTATGGCTGGTGTTAAAGAACGGGTCTTATTAATTTCGGAAAGTAAGGGAATCAATAAGGCGGTTTTCTTTGAAGGTTTGGGACTTTCTTATGCAAATTTTAAGGGGGTACAAAAGTATTCTGCTTTGAGTTCTGATGCGATGATTCTTATTTTGAATAAATACGATGACGTGAGTCCGACCTGGTTGTTAATGGGGGTAGGAGATATGTATAAGGATTCGGCAGGTATGGAGAGAATACCTGTTATATACCATACTCCTGCAGCGGATGAGAGATCGGACTTGATGGTGGATGCGCTAAATAAAGTGATCAATGCTTTAGAACAAACGGTTCGTACGCAAGAGAAAATAATACTTGCTCTCGAAAAGCAAATCTCTTTTCTCGAGCGGGAGTAAGTATCGTCTTGGCTGTTATGTAACCATAGCTATTCAATTTACCATTTTTAAGTTCTGTCGTATCGTGATGGTAATAAAAGCTGAATCTTCCATTCATGAAGATTCAGCTTTTGTTGTTTTATATGGGTTTGTTTTTAGCTACGGAGCAGTAGGTCTGATTTTACTTTTCCGAGATGAAAAAAATCCCTGATTCAAGTGATTTCATTTGACGTGGTTTTGTTTTAGTTTTGTGTTTTAATAGATGTTTTTTCTTTAAAAATATTGCAAGTATTGAATGGTTGCAATTATTTTATAAATGTTTCTTTATGTTACGAACAGGATATATTTTATTTTTTGTGCTATTTACTTGTTTGCCTATTGTAGGTATGGCTCAACCTGCGGGAGACCGTCCTGTCTATACTTCAAAATGGGGACATCTTTACCGTATTGAAAATAATCAGATGGATTTGTTGGGGATATTTTCTACTGAAGCTCCTGTGTATGTGTTGGATTCTTCTCAAACACAGTATCAGGTACAAGTAAGTAACGGCGATATAGGTTTTATCAATAAACAGCCTCTTCAAAGGGCTATGTATGGTAAGCGTTCGGCTGGTGAACCAGCGCAATATTTCTATCGGGGAACGCAGGGGAGCCAGTGTCCTCATTTTTTTGTGCAAGTGTCGGAATTGCGTGTACGCAATGCACCAAGTGTTTCAAGTACGCCTATAAGGCGAGCGCGACTGAATGAAATGGTTTGTATCGATTATATACCGCTTTACACGGATGGTTGGGTATATGTTGGTGATCATTTTCATGAAAGTCCAGAATTTATTCAAGCAAAATTTTTAGGATCGGAATTGACGTATGATAAGGTATTAAAGGAATATCTCAAGGTAAGAAATAAAGATCAAAAGCAGGAAATGGTATTGGTGGGTAGGCTACGTGAAATTGCATGGGGTAATGATGAAAAATTAAAGCAGGCATTGATATACTGGCAAGAGACCTATCAAAATGCGGGATTTCAAGATCCAAAGGTGGATATTGATTTTGAATTGTTTCTCGCAGATCGGTTTCAAAATCGACCAACATTTGATCTATTGATGAAAGAGGTGGAAGAAATGCGTATGCACTTCGATTGGAAGGGAATGCTTCTTTATGATGGCAAGATAACTGATAATCAGATGAAGCAACTTCAGATGAAAAGAATGGAGGATATACCTGATATGCCTGAATGTGGCTGGGAACCTTTGTATTATTATAAATCTGATAATAATATCGTGGCATTTGAAGAAAATGTAAACGGGAAAGTAGTTGGTTCTGTGTATCAGGTTTCTTTCAGTAATGATATTGCATTACGGATGGGGCAGGAGCGGATCGATATGAATTACGAAGAAAAGGAATTTGTGAAGCACTTTGGACATCTGATTTCGACCGACTGGATAGGTGCTCCGCATGTCTATAGGATTTCAAATGGTGATGCGGGTATGTTCATTATCACTTTTGAAAATGGGAAGGCAGTTCGATATGTAAGTATGTTTTATTGTTAGTTAGTTAGTTAGTTAGTTAGTTAGTTAGTTAGTTAGTTAGTTAGTTAGTTAAATTTAAAATAAGAGAGGACTCACAACTGTCAGTCCTCTCTTATTTTAAATCAATTCCATTGCGAATAAATGAGCAATATGCCCTTTTAAATTATCTTTTACTTCATTTATGTCGGGTTTGTAGCCCAGCTCTCTTTCCATGGAGGTGACGTCTTTGTCGTCGATACCACAGGGTACAATATGACCGAAATAGCTGAGGTCTGCATTCACATTGAATGCAAATCCATGCATGGTGACCCAACGGCTTGCTCTGACGCCCATAGCGCATATTTTACGTGCTTTTTCATTATCCCCATCTATCCATACGCCTGTGAAACTAGGGTATCGTCCTGCTTGGATACCGTAATCGTTTAATGTGAGGATAATAGCTTCTTCTAATGTGCGTAGATACAGGTGGATATCGGTAAAGAAGTTGTCTAAATCCATTATTGGGTAGCCTACTATTTGCCCAGGGCCATGATAGGTGATATCACCACCGCGATTGATTTTGTAATAGGTTGCTTCTTTTTCGGCTAATGCTTTTTCATCCAATAAAAGGTGTTCTGGTTTACCCGATTTACCTAATGTGTAGACATGTGGATGCTCGTTGAAAATTAAAAAGTTTTCTGTTGGTACCGTTGTCTCATTCACACGATTATCATGTTTTACGGCTAAGGTTTTATTGAAAATTTCTTCTTGTCTATTCCAGGCTTCTTGGTAATCAACCAACCCCCAATCGATAAACGTTACTTTTTTATTTTGCATAGTGATATGGTTATTTATCTTTTAGCCTTTTGTAAATAATTAGGCTAGGATCGCAGTTACATCGTATAGGTGGTATGCTACAATCTTAGCTTAATTTGTTATCAATCGAATTAATAAAGCAAGTTATTGTACGGGTAGCGAGCATTGTGCATCTCTACAATGATTTCGTACAGCTTTTGCTTGAATTCCTCCAAGTTTGTTTTGTTGGTTGCTGAAATAAAGATGGCAGGATCTGCATTTTTTGCCATCCAGCTATTTTCAAAGTCCGCCAAAGTTACTATTTTCTCTCCTTCTTCACCTTCTTCTTTAGTCGGTATAAAAGCATCGATTTTATTGAACACCGTAATCACGGGTTTGTCCTGTGCGCCAATTTCTTTCAAGGTTTCATTAACAGCGTGAATATGATCTTCAAAGTTAGGGTGTGAAATATCCACAACATGAATCAATACATCTGCCTCGCGCACCTCATCTAAAGTAGATTTGAAACACTCCACTAGATGGTGTGGTAATTTGCGGATAAACCCAACGGTATCGGACAGTAAGAATGGAAGATTGTCAATGACAACCTTACGTACGGTCGTATCTAAAGTGGCAAATAATTTGTTTTCAATCAACACGTCGGATTTTGAAACCATGTTCATGATGGTTGATTTACCTACGTTGGTATAGCCGACCAAAGCAACACGAATCATATCGCCTCGGTTTTTACGTTGTGTTTCATTTTGTTTGTCGATAGATTCTAAACGGTCTTTAAATACCGTGATTTTGTTTAGAATAATCCTTCTATCCGTTTCAATCTGGCTCTCACCGGGGCCGCGCATACCAATACCACCTCGTTGACGTTCTAAGTGAGTCCACATGCGGGTCAATCGGGGCAAAAGGTATTGTAACTGCGCCAATTCTACTTGTGTTTTTGCTTGTGCACTTTTCGCATGACTGGCAAAAATATCCAAGATGAGGTTGGAACGGTCTAATATCTTAACTTTTAGTTCTTTCTCAACATTACGAAGTTGAGAAGGTGTCAATTCATCATCAAACACCACCATATCAATTTCTTCGGCGATGATAAAAGCTTTAATTTCTTCCAGTTTTCCACTTCCAACAAATGTTGCTCGGTCTGGATAGGTTAATTTTTGTGTGAAGATTCCTTTTGTAATCCCCCCAGCAGTTTGCACCAGAAATTCTAATTCTTCCAAATATTCTTGTGCTTTTGTTTCGGTAACTCCCTGTGGAATAACGCTTACAAGAATCGCTGTTTCGGGTTTTACTTCTGTATCGTATATTTTGATTTTTGCCATTGTTTTCTATTCTAGTTTGATATTGTCTATTAAGATTCTGCAATGCAGGTTACTGTTTTGCAAAAGGAAGGTGAAATGATGCGGATTGCATATCACGATGACTCAATAACAATAATACAAAGATAATCGTTTTTAGTTTAATTGTTTTATTCGCATTGCTTATCCTGTTATTTTATTCTAGGTGTCTATTGCACTCTTGGATAAAGGGATAGGGTTTATTTTTGTTGATTATGAAATTTTATCCCAAGCGATACCGTCGGTTTTTTGAGCCAGATATTGTCTAAGCAAAGCATGTCGTTCTTCTAACATTTCGGGATCTTCTTTGAAGATGTCAATAACAGCATTCCGCGCTTCAGAAAGTAATTGTTGGTCAGTAGCGAGGTTGGCCAACTTCAATTCCAATACACCGGATTGTTGTGTGCCCGAGATATCGCCTGGACCACGTAATTCTAGATCTACCTCTGCGATTTCGAATCCATCATTGGTACGTACCATGGTATCTAGCCTTAATCTACCTTCCTTACTTAATTTATTACCCGACATCAAGATGCAGAAAGATTGCTCTGCGCCACGTCCTACTCGTCCTCTTAATTGGTGCAATTGCGATAGACCAAAGCGTTCGGAGTTTTCAATAATCATGACGGATGCATTAGGTACATTGACGCCGACTTCGATAACGGTGGTCGCTACCATAATCTGTGTTTCATGCTTTACAAAACGTTGCATCTCAAAATCCTTGTCTTTAACAGGCATCTTTCCGTGTACGATACTTATTTTATAGTCTGGGAGTGGAAATTCGCGTTGAATATTTTCCAAGCCTGCTTCCAGATAAAGTAAATCAAGCTTTTCACTTTCTTTGATCAGCGGGAAAACAACATAGACCTGCCTTCCTTTAGCAACTTCTTCGCGGATAAGACCAAACATACGTAGTCGAGAGCTTTCGAAGAAATGGACTGTCTTGATGGGTTTTCTTCCTGCAGGAAGCTCGTCAATAACGGAGATGTCCAAATCACCGTACATGGTCATGGCCAAGGTACGAGGAATAGGTGTAGCAGTCATCACGAGCATATGGGGTGGAATACTATTTTTACGCCATAGCTTAGCGCGTTGTTCTACCCCAAAACGGTGTTGCTCATCAATAACAACAAAACCCAAATTCTGGAACTTTACCTTGTCCTCAATCAGCGCATGTGTTCCTATTAGGATATCTAACGTACCATTTTCCAATTCCTCGTGAATGATGCGACGTTGTTTTATGGAAGTTGAACCCGTCAGTAACTTGATATTGCAAATGTCTTCACCAAGCAATTCTTTAAGTCCTGTATAGTGTTGGGTTGCTAATATCTCGGTAGGAGCCATCATACAGGCTTGAAAACCATTGTCTATGGCCAAGAGCATCGTTAAGAGTGCGACGACTGTTTTTCCTGAACCTACATCTCCTTGTACCAAACGATTCATCTGTGCGCCAGTGACGGTATCTTGTCTAATTTCTTTGACAACGCGTTTTTGTGCATTGGTCAATGGAAAAGGGATTCGTTCTTTGAAAAACGTATTGAATTTGTCACCTACTTTGGAGAAAATCTGACCTTTAAATTTCTTGGTGTTAAGCTGTTTGTTCTTTAGTAATTTGAGTTGTATATAAAATAACTCATCAAATTTGATACGTTTTATCGCATGCGTAAGTTCTTCTTGGCTTTGAGGAAAATGAATGGCTACTGTGGCTCTTGCTTGAGCCATGAGTTGATGTTTTTCCAGTAAATATGTTGGCATCTGCTCAGGGAGCTGACGGAATACGGTTTCTAGAGCCGTTTGTTGTAGTTTTTGGATTCCTTTACTGTCTAAGTTGAACTTTTTAAGCTTTTCTGTGGAGGAATAGACAGGTTGTAGCGTCATGTTCCCTAAGTTTTTAGCTTGGGTTTGATAAGGTTCCATTTCAGGGTGGGTGATGGATATCTGCCCGTTAAATACAGATGGTTTACCGTACATAACATAGACAGCACCTACTTTTAGGGAATTTTGTAGCCAAGTGATGGATTGGAACCACACCAATTCAATGCTTCCAGTCTCATCTTTAAACTGTCCGACCAGACGTTTAGCTCTTTTTTCGCCAACTTCTTTGAGTCCAATGAGTCTCCCCAAGACTTGAGCTGAGTACATATCTGCATCAAGCTGTCTTATTTTATGGAAGACCGTACGGTCAATATAGCGAAAGGGGTAGTAGCTGAGCAGATCACCAATGGTGAAAATCTGCAATTCTTTTTTAATTACATCAGCTTTCTGAGGTCCTACGCCTTTCAGATATTCTATTGGGGTTATTAATGATAAATCAGCCATTCTTCTACTTTGCTAATTTAAGGAATTTACTTAAAATTTTAGCAATATACGGTTTCTCTTTAATCGATTTGCTGGTTTTGATGCTAAAAAGAGGATACTTTAAGTGGAGAAAAAAATATTCTTACTTGTTCGATTATTAAAAAAGGCGATCTCTATTAAAATAAAGACCGCCTTTTGTATGAGGTGTAATTTTTACTAGAAATTGCCTTTATTCACATCCCACCATAAACGTGTGCCTCCATTATCAGGACCATCTAATAAGGAAATGGCATTTTGTACTTCTACTGCATTGGTATTGTACTCGTTTTGTGGAAATGGTAAACGACGAATTTGAATCTTACTGTCGATAAGTCCACCACTATTATTGACTACTACTGGGAATAAACGAGGATATCCTGTTCTACGGAATTCACTCCAAGCTTCTTGGCCCTCAGGGAATATTGCTAACCATTTTTGGGTAATGATACGCTCCAATTTCTCTTCATTAGTAGCTCCGTCATTCCATTTAATAGTTAAGCTACTTGGTGATTCGGCATTGTTTTTTGCGTTGAATGGATCTACATAAGCAGAAGCTTTTCTCGTGTTGTCATTTAAATAAGTGCTTAAACCAGCTGTGACGCCCCACTGCGAAAAGGAGGTTTCGACACCTTTTTCATAAAGCGATTGTGCGGTTCCTCCTGTGTGTGCCCAACCTCTCAAAGCGGCCTCACTACGTAAGAAATAGACTTCTGCAGCAGTCATTAAAATAGGAGCTGTACTAGCGATAAATGTAGGCGTAGTTCCCTCCGTGTTTAATGCTGAGAGTTTTTGATAATTATCTTTTTCAATTCCTTCAGCTCCGGTACGTATGCCAATATATTTACCTGCAAAAGTAGTTGTAATGGGGTCTTTTGCGACGGGAGACATGTATTTCGAAGTTCGAGGGTCATCGTAACCTACAAGATAAGATGCTAATGAAGCATTAATACGTGTATCTGCCCAATTTTTGGAAATAAACCAAAGGGGATTGCTATAGGTCCCATCAGTTGGTACTGTGATTTTGAAATTCTCACTATTAGTTTCGATGATACCTCCATTAGCAGGGTCTAAAGCTTTCTCTGCTTGAGTTTTTGCGAGTTGAGGATCAATTTTCACCAAACGGATGGCCAGTCTTAATCTTAGCGAATTGGCTATTTTGAGCCAATTTTTGAATCGGATTTGATTATCTGTATTCGGAAAAACCAAATCAATTTGATCAATTTTTGCAGCCATGGGACTATCTGCTTTGTATGAGTTTAGGTACTCCGCGGCTTTATCAAGTTCTTCGAAGAAGCTGTTATACAAATCAGATTGCTTGTCGTAAGGAATGGTATTGGAGGTCCCTACTTGACTGTAAGGGATGGGGCCATAAATATCTGTAACACGACTTGCTGCGGCAACTTTAATGACGATTGCAGAACCCCATAATGCAGGGTAAGTTTCTGCAAGATCATTTTTTTGCAATTTGTCTATGGACTTGATGACATCAAGATAGAGTACTTTGAAAGCCTCGCCATTCCAGCCGTTTACCATGGCGTAATTGAGGTTGTTTTGACCACTGTTGAATGGTGTGGGCGACATAAAATACCCGCCATATACATCAGCATTGAGGTTTTGCTGTGTTTGATAAGAATTTGGATCCCCTGCTCCTGAAAAATTATAGATAGCCATTTGGGCGTTTCTGAAATAAAGGACAAGATCTTGGCCATCAGCTTTTAAATCTTCATCGGTTAACCCTGTGTTATCTTTATTGTAATCCTCAAAATCCTTTGTACAGCTACTCAGTGTTCCTCCGATAAGTACAAGCGCAAGTGAGAACTTGGATATATTTTTTATGTTGAGTTTCATTGTTTTTCTTTTAGAAAGTTGCATTTAATGTTAGACCATAGTTTCTAGTTGCAGGCATCATGAAGATATCTACACCGCTTAATGAATTTCCGGTTGACATGGTTACTTCTGGATCAAAAGGAGCTTTTTTCGTGATGTAGAATAAGTTTCTTCCGACTGCATTAACGCGAAGTTTTTTAAAGAAGCTATCTTTGATATTGAAGTCGTAACCTAATGTTAATTCACGTAATCTTACAACCGTTCCATCATAGATATATTGGCTGCTTACAGGTCCCATGCCGGCAGTTGAAGTATACCATTGTTCAGCATCTACCGTAGTTACTGCAGCTCCTCCTGGTGTGATTCCATTAATTGGAACTCCTCCATTTGTACGGGCATCACCACTCGCTTGCGATACACCATATCCGTCTAACAAGGCCTGAGTAACAGACATCACTTCATAATCAAATTTACCATCGATCAAGAAGCTTAGGTTGAAGTTTTTGTAATTAAAACTATTGTTCCACCCCATTTGCCAAAGTGGATTGGAGTTTCCAAGTTTGGTAAATGCATTGTTTTTTTGTGGGATACCATCTTCAGAAATGAGGATTTGGCCCTGATCATTGCGTACGAAATCTTGACCATAAATATCTCCAAATGAACCTCCGACTTCCAATTTGGATGCGAAATTATTACGACTTTCACCTGTTAATGTAAATTCTTTGATGTTGTCATCTAGTTTTACAATCTTATTTTTGTTGTAAGTAAAGTTTAGGCTTGTAGTCCAAGTAAAATTATCATTCTTGATCGCATCTAATGAAACTAAGGCTTCTACCCCTTGATTTTGAATATCTCCGGCATTGATGGCATATTGCTCGTTGAGCGATGCGTGACTTGCTGCGATTTTAAAGAATTGATTGGTTGTATTGGTTTTATAATAAGTCAAATCGACGTTCAATCGATTATTCCACATCCGCCATTCTGTACCAATCTCCAGTGATGTAGTTTTCTCTGGTTTTAGTGTCTTTAAAAATGCAATGTCATTGACTGTCAATACTGCATAAGGATCTAACCTATTTGTGAGCAAGGTTGTGTATGGAGGTAAGTCATTTCCAACGCTTGCGTATGAACCTCTTATTTTTGCCATATTGATAAACTCAGGCATATTCAGTTTCTCATTTAGCACAATACCTAATCCTGCTGAAGGGTATGTAAATGAGTAGGAGTTCGTGAAAGCCAAGGTGCTAGCCCAGTCATTACGGGCTGTCAGATCTAAATAGATCCAATTGTCATAGGCTAAATTGGCCGATGCAAACACCGATTGTAATTGTCTTCTGTTTGCAGATAATGTTTTGGTTACCGGTGTCGTGGTGTTTTGGATAAAAAATTGGTTGGGTATTTTTAATCCTTCTTTACCGCTGTTGAAATCCGTTCCTTCAGTTTTCCAGTCTGTGATACTGGTTCCGACCAATCCTGTTATCTGTAATTTCTCGCCAATATTAAAATTCATGTTGGCTACTAAATCACCATATTGCTGTGTAATGGTTGTATTGGTGTAGCTGTAAGCACCATTTTCTCGAGCTAATATATGTTGGGTACCTGCATATGCTTTTCTATCCCATACTTCACTTGTACGATCTACGCTTCCTCTTGCTTGGATGCTTATCCATGGTGCGATTTTATATTTTGCGCTACCATTTAAGAGAAGTCGGTTTCTTGTCGATTTTGTTGAATTGCGATTGGTGATCCACCAAGGGTTTTGTTGTGTGGTCTCATCATCAGTGAGCGTATACCAGTTCTGCTCATTGAGATTACGATTGGGATTGAATGTTTCGTAATTTCTATATTTTTGGATATCGATACTTCTGGGTAATAAATAAAGGCCCACCAAGGGGTTGTAATAAAAACCTGCAGTAGGAGCATTATCCAATTTTTGAGTAATATAATTAGCGCTTCCCTCTACAGTAAGTTTATCATCAAAGAATTTGGCGCTTTCTTTCAGGTTGAAGTTGTGCCGTGTCATATCATTATTCGGCGTAATTCCTTTTGCAAGGGTGTTTGCATAAGAAAAGTAGGTTTGGTTTTTCTCATTTCCGCCAGATAAGGTTAACGAATTAGTGATATTACTGCCTGTTCGGAAAAAATGATCAACATTATTGTAATTACTTTCGTTCGTTTTATCGCCCCAACTAAATACACTGGTATTACTATTTTTACCTTTAGAACCTTGACCATATTGATGTTGGAATTCAGGTAAAGAAGTCGCTTGTTCTATCTGTGCACTTGAAGAAAAATTAACTGTTGTACGGCCGTCTTTGCCTGATTTTGTTGTAATTAAAATAACGCCATTAGCCGCTTGACTACCATATAGTGCAGCAGCTGAAGCTCCTTTTAGGACAGATATATTTTCAATATCTTCTGGATTGATCATGGCAATTGGATCTCCTGGATCACGCTGCCCCCCAAAAACATCGTCTGGCTGTGTGCCTAATGTTTGGTTGTTTATTGGTACACCATCTACGACATATAATACTTGATTATTTCCCGATGCTGATTTATTACCACGTAATACCACTTTTGCAGATCCACCTGGCCCAGATGAACTGGAAGCAATGTTTACTCCTGCAACTTTACCATTCAGATTATTGGCTAAGTTGGTGCTTTTGACGCGATTCAGTTCATCACCGCTAACTTGTTGAGTAGAGTAAGTCAAGGATTTTTGAGTACGACTGATCCCTAATGCAGTAACGACCACACTTTCCAGTTGCTGGGTCTGTTGCACAAGACTCACGGTTACGGTTGTCTCGTTGGGAGCTAGTGTAATGGTTTTGGTTTCATATCCAACAACACTGATACTCAAAATACGATTTTTATCGTCAACGTTAATTTGAAAAATACCACTGGCATCCGATGAACGCGCAGTTGATGTTCCCAAAACTTTAATAGTAGCTCCTGCTATTGGGGATTTTGATTGATTATCTACAATAGTACCCTTCACTTGATTGTTTTGGGCATGGAGTAAAGATACTGAAAAGAGCATTGTCGGAACGATACTCAATATCTTTAGAGTTGTTTGTAATTTATGATTCATTCAGTATAATATGTGTTATGATCAAATTATGTCTTTTACACATTTCATAAGAATAGATTTTATGAGCAATGGCTAATTCAATTTAGCTCATTGGTTAGTGGATGTCTTATATTGAGTAATGGAAGGGCGCGTATCTCGTAAACGTAATAAAAATCAATATAAGAGTGAACGAGACTCTTTATCTCGTAAAATGAAATCTAAAATACTATTGTTTTGTAAATTTTGAAAATGTTTATAACAAATTTGATACAGTAAGATTTTCCTATGCAGTTATTGCTCTTAAAATCAATCTGTTGTGATTTGTCATTTTTTTTGAATAATTCTTTTTGTATCATTTCTCGGTTTGAATCCTAGAAGTAATATAGTTGAATAAATATTTTACTGGTCGTCAAGTTATATATGCTGCAAATATATATTGTCGTAGCCTTTTAGGGCTCATTCAATCAATCAGCCATTAGTTAGGAATGGCTGATTGATTTAAAATTTTGATGTACCTTCATTATTCGGAGAGTTCAACTACTGGTTTGTTGTCTATGCAAGACATTCCTATTGGATATCCTTTTGTTATGGCGTGACATGGTCTTGGCGTCTGACTTATGATGTTTAGCATTAATGAATTGTAAAGTGCGATATCTTTCTTGATTTCGGTTACATCAGTTGTTCTTAGATAGGGGAGGTAATCATACCCACAATCTTTTAACAATATGGTCGTTGTCCAGTTGTCTATACCATTACAGGTTAGGTTGGCCAAATAAGTATCAATCTTGATTTTTACTGGTATTATTTGTGCTTTGCTTTCCTCGAGGCTTAGATCTGCGATATATAAGAGTTTTGCTTTTCCGTTTTCACAGATCAGCTGTGTGGGTTCGGTCTGGTGCAAAATGTTCTCTTCACATAGTTCGTAGATAATACCTTCTTTAACACCTGCTTTCTCTGCTTTGGATTGCAGGTCGATATATTCATTCCAAAGTTTGTCAAACTTTGCCTTGATGTTTTTATGTATAGGAAAATAGGAATGTCCACACCAATAGTTTGCTACTTTTTCAATGTTCCATTTACTGATGTCTGTACAGGGCTCCGTAGCTATGAGCTGCGCAATGGCCTCCCTTTTCTTATTCGCCAAATCTTCCCATTGCTGTGAAGTGGTATCATCTTTTTTGCATGCGCTAAAAAGGAAAATAAAGAGCGTGAAATAGCTAAGCTGTGCTAGAATTTTTGTCATAAGTGGTTGGTTTATAAAATGAATGATTTCATTATATTCCTATAACGTGAATTCAATTTCTTTTGCTACAATGTATTTATCTTTTTAGGCGAGCAAATACTTTGTCATAGTTAAAAACCAATATAGCTATTAAGATAAAACCGTATGCCCAATATTTATAAGAGTCTAATTGTTCCTCAAAATATGTGACTGCAAGTGTGAAAGCAATGATGGGGTTAATATACAGCATGATACCGAGCGTGGAAGAAGATATTTTCTTTAGAGCGTACATACTGGAGAATAATGGGAGGATGGTAAATAATAATGCCATAGCTAAAGTAACCTTCCAAAACGTGCTGTCTTGAGGTATTGGACTTTGGTCTGTTAACATTTGTGGTATGATAAAAAGCGTACATATAGCGAGTTGTATGGCCAACATGTTGAGTTTATCAAAGCCCTGTATGACACGCTGTAAAACGAGGTAAAAGGCATATAATGCACCAATAGTTATCGACCATAATACTTCTGTGAGGGATCCTGTTGCTAGCATGACCACCCCTACACCGGCAATAAGTAAAGATAGTTTTTGTGTGGTACTTAAGTTTTCTTTTAGAATAAAATACCCAGTAGCTGTAGTAATCAATGGACATAGGATATAAGCAAATGCACCAGCTTGGACACTAATACTATTGATACAATAGATATAGGTATACCAGTTTGCAAATAAAAATATGGCTGAAAAAAGCGTGAGATAGCTGATCCTAATTCTTTTATTTTTGGGTAATTGTTGAAAATGATGGTAATCAACTTTGAGTTCTGCTTTTCTAAAAATCAGGTTGAACAGCCATAGGAGTAAAACCGCTAATAGGATACGATAATGGAGTATATCCTCTGCTGACCAATTTTTTAATAGGCGTATAGGAACAGCCATAAACCCCCAAATAAGTGGTGCTAAAAAAGCCGCTAAGAAATACTTTCCGCGGCTTTCAGTATCTTGTTTTATGTTTTCCATTAATCTTTCCAGGCAATCACGGAGATTTCGACATTTACATTTTTGGGAAGTGTCTTGACAGCAACGCACTCACGTGCAGGTTGTGCAGAAGTGAAATACTGCGCATATACTTCATTGACTGTTGAAAAATCATCCATGCTGCTTAAGAAAATCGATGCTTTTACAACGTCTTCAAAGGTATAACCGGCATTTTTCAGGATGGCATCAACGTTCTTCAATACTTGGTGTGCTTCATCTGCAACGCCAGTTGTGATCAATTCCATCGTTTCAGGAACTAATGGGATTTGTCCGGATACATATAAAGTTTTATCGGCTTTTATCGCTTGATTGTAAGGTCCAATTGCAGCCGGAGCTTTTTCCGTATTTAAAATAATTTTTTGAGACATATGTTGGTATTTAGGATGCTATGAAAATTTTATAAATCAGCGCTAGAATGAATACGATGATTGCTATAGCATTGATAATGTGCATAGCTTTTAGATTGCCGTTCGTGGGGCGATTGGGGTCTTTTTTTCTAAAAAAGTACATGGAACTAAGTTACGCTTGTATTTTGATAATCGCAATGATTATCTTTAAAGAATCAAAAATAAAAGACAATGAATAAACTTGCTTTAGTGGGCGGAAGGATTTTTTCAGATTATGACCTGTTTGAAAATAGAGCACTTATTGTGGAAGATGGTAAAGTTATAGCGATGGTCGATCCTGCAGAAATTCCTGATGATTGCCAACAGATAGATGTGCATGGAGCCAATATCTGTGCGGGTTTAATTGACCTACAGTTATATGGTGATGGAGACGATCTTTTTTCTGCTCAATTGACCTCTGAATCATTACAGCGAATTTCGGACCGATTGGTGAGCAAAGGTACCACTTCATATATGATGACTTTGGCAACGAATACTTTTTCAGTTTTTAAAGAAGCTATTCGGGTTGCGAGTCATTTTCACCATGATGCGCTGTTGGGTTTACATCTTGAAGGTCCTTTTCTGAATGTGAAGAAGCGTGGTGCGCATCCTGCAGAATTGATTGTGAAAGCTACGAAAGAAAACATTAAAGAGTTGCTTGGTGAGCACAATATGGTAGTGAAAATGATGACCATTGCTCCGGAGTGTATGGATGATGATGTGCTAGAATACCTACAATCTTATGAACTATTATTAAGTGCTGGACATAGCGATGCTACATCTATAGAAGGGATAAAAGGTTTTGATTTAGGTATACCAACAAGTACGCATTTGTTCAATGCCATGTCTCCGTTGCATCATCGAGAAATAGGTATGGTAGGGGCTATCTTCAATCATCCGACAGCCTGTTCGAGTATCATAGTGGACGGGCACCATGTCAATTTTGAAGCAGTGAAAATTGCGAAAAAACAGATGGGTGAGCGTTTGTTTTTGATTACGGACGCTGTTGCTGCATGTTCGGAGGGGATTTATCAACATGTACTCAACGATGGTTATTATTCACTTCCTGATGGTACGATTTCAGGAGCCGCAGTTTCCTTGTTTGAGTCTGTTAAGAATGCTGTACTTCGGGTTGATATTCCCTTGGAGGAAGCGATTCGTATGGCTACAACCTATCCAGCGCGACTACTTAAAAGATCAGATATTGGTAACTTGAACTGCGGTAGTATCGCCAATTTGTTGATATTCTCTTCAGATTTTGAACTTCAAAACGTGATGGTTAAAGGAGAGTTGATATCGTAATAATTAGACTGATACAGAAATTTAAACCATACATTTTTGTATAAAAAAAATCTTTACAATTAAGAATAAATCGGTATAATTTGTTTCATATACAATTTTAATTGCATTGTATATGAAACAAATTTATCTAAGTTTGTAGCTTAATTCTGAAACATCACATTAACATTTTTAGATGAAACATCACTTATTAATATTGACTTTTGCGCTGTTCTTATTTTCCTGTTCTTCAAAAAAGAATAGAAAACAAGAGGAAGTAAAGGGCACTCCCGCAGTTGTTGTGCAACAGCATCCCGATAAAAAGGATAAACCTCAACGTGAAAAAGTAAAAACTACTATTCAAGAGAAAAAGGTTGAAACACCTAAAGAAGTTGTTGTTGAGCTTCCTGAGGTACAACGTGAATTTCGTGCTGCCTGGATTGCTTCAGTCGCAAATATCAACTGGCCAAGTAAGAATTTTTTGTCTACGGCTGAACAAAAGCAAGAAGTAATCCAGATTTTGGATTTTTTGAAAGCAAATAACTTTAATGCAGCTATTTTTCAGGTACGTCCTTCTTCCGATGCTTTGTATAAAAGTGATTTAGAACCTTGGTCTTATTTTTTAACCGGAGAGCAGGGGAAAGCACCCTTTCCATATTATGATCCATTGGAATATTGGGTCGAAGAGGCACATAAAAGAGGTATTGAATTACATGTTTGGTTAAATCCATATCGTGCGCATCATACCTCTGGTGGAAAAGTGACGGAATCGTCCATGGCTAAAAAAATGCCAAATTCAGTCGTTCGTCTAAAACAAGGATGGTATTGGTTTGATCCATCGAAAAAATCGACACAGGATCATGCTGTTCGTGTCGTGATGGACATTGTTAAGCGTTATGATATTGATGGCGTTCATTTTGATGATTATTTCTATCCGTATGCCGAATACAACGGTGGACAGGATTTTCCAGATAATGACAGCTGGAATGACTATAAAAAAAGCGGTGGGACATTGGCGCGTGCAGATTGGCGTAGAAATAGTGTCAATACATTTGTTGAACGTATCTATAAAGAAATTAAAGCAGAGAAGAATTTTGTAAAATTTGGAATTAGTCCATTTGGAATATGGAAGCCGGGTTATCCTGCAGGTATTCAAGGCTCCAGTCAGTATGATCAATTGTATGCAGATGCAAAACTTTGGTTGAACAAGGGATGGATTGATTATTACACTCCACAATTGTACTGGCCTATTCAACCTGCTAAACAAAGCTTTACGACCTTATTGAAATGGTGGGAAAGTGAAAATACGATGCATAGACATTTGTGGCCAGGTATCAATACTGTTGGGAAGCGTACGGCAGAAACACCCAACTGAAATTGTAAATCAAATTGCCGCAATGCGCAATATCGTGCCGAATAGTAAAGGTATTGTTCATTGGAGTTTAGCTGGTTTGATTAAAAATCCAGCGATGACAAAGGCGGTTTTTGAAGGTCCTTACCAGAATAAAGTGTTGATCCCAAGAACACCTTGGTTGAATGCGAATCCGATGCTGAAGCCATCATTGTTGTTGACACCAGAGAAGGAGTTTGTATTTGCGAAGTGGCAACATAAACAAGTGGATCAAGTTTTTCATTGGGTGCTTTATACCAATTATGGTGGCGAGTGGTCGTATGAGATTTTAGATCCTTCAGTGACGGCTAAGGAACTTATGAAAAGTAAGAATGGCAAAAAATTGCAATATGTTGCGGTTAAAGCAGTGGACCGATTGAGTAATGAAAGTCCCTATATAGCAGAAGAGATAAAATAGTGATCAAGAATTTATTGAAAGGGGGTATCCAAGGCGGATATCCCCTTTTTTTGTTTCGATGAAATAGTTTCATAAGCTATTTAATAGGTTTTGATAGATTTTTTTTGCGCTATTGATTGAAATGTGACGATTTGGAATTAGAATTTTTCCAAGCTATATTTAGTTCTATGGAAGAAGTTTATAAAAAAGCCGGTGAATCTGTTATACGGATGTCGCAATTGATGTTGCCTTCGAATGCCAATTTTGGAGGTAAGATACATGGTGGCTATGTACTATCGTTGATGGATCAGATCGCATTTGCAGTAGCCTCTAAGTTTTCCGGGCATTACTGTGTGACGGCATCCGTAGGGAAAGTTAATTTTTTAAAACCTATTGAAGTTGGTGAATTGGTGACGCTTATCGCATCAGTCAATTTTGTAGGCAATAGTTCGATGGAGGTTGGTATTCGTGTTGAATCGATGAATATACAATCCGGTGAAACTAAACATTGCAACTCATCTTATTTTACGATGGTGGCAAAGGATGCTAATGGGAAATCTGTTCGTGTGCCACGTTTAATATTAGGGAGTGAAAAAGAGGTCTTTCGATTTTATAACAGTATTGTTAAGATTGAAATTGAAAGAGAGCGGGAACGGGCAATCTTGGATATAGAATTTGATTCTGAAGAACAGCTTAATTATATCAGACAGCATTATGATGTGAAAATAGCATTGGGTTGATTTATGTAATTGAGTTAGTGTAGTGAGTTTTCGTGCTTTATTTTGCGTTTTATTTTTCTTAATCATGCAATTTCAATCGATTGTGTTACATATTAAACGCTTCAATGTGTGTTTTTAGGCTTATTTGAAAAATAATTGCGCATAATATTGCAAAACTTAGAACCTTTTTATACTATTGTAGTATAATTATTATAAACCTGTCGGGATAGAACCATCCGATATGAACAATTGCTACTATCTAACTTATTATTATGAATAGAAAATTACTCTTATTCTGTTCGGGAGTGATGTTATCTACCAGTTTATGGGCACAAACGAAAACTATTTCGGGAAAAGTGACCAATGCATCTGATGGAACATCCATGTCGAATGTTACAGTAAGCATAAAAGGCAAAGCTGTAAGTACGCAAACCAATCCAGATGGAAGTTTTACAATCAAAGCCGAATCTGGAGATGTGCTTATTTTTAGTACCATTGGTTCCAAGCCAATGCGAGAGACCGTGGGTTCAAGCTCTACCGTAAATATTTCGCTTTCGAGCAGTGAAGAGGCTCTGAGCGAGGTTATTGTGACGGCCATGGGAATAAAGAAGGAGAAAAAGGCTTTGGGATATGCTGTTCAGGATATCAAATCGGACGAGCTGATGAAGAATAAAACGGCAAATGTAATTAACTCTTTAGCAGGTAAAATTGCTGGTGTCAATGTCACGCAATCATCGGGAGCAGCAGGAGCAGGAGCACAAATTATTTTGAGAGGAGGTACTTCTTTAGAACGTGATAATCAGCCACTATTTGTAGTTGATGGTGTTATTTATGATAATTCAACAGTTATTGGAGGTAACAGTGCTTTCGACGGCGCTCAAGCAACTTCAACTTCAAATAGTAATCGGGTAATGGATGTCAACCCAGAAGATATTGATAATGTTTCTGTTTTGAAAGGTCCTGCAGCAGCAGCTTTATATGGGTCAAGAGCCGCAGCCGGTGCCATTATTATCACAACTAAGAAGGGAAAAGATGGTCGGACTGAAATTGGATTTTCAAGTCGTGTTTCCAATAACTGGGTCAATCGATTACCTGAACAGCAAAGTAAATACAAAAGGGGTATATATAATAGTCAAGGGTTATTAGATAGCTATACTACACAATCTTGGGGAGAAAAATTTGGTGCTGATGATGTGATGTATAATAATATTGAAGACTTTTTTCAAAACTCAACAATCTTTGATAATTCAGTGAATTTATCGGGAGGTAATCAAAATGGTTCATTCTATTTATCTGGTTCCCGCTTTGACCAAAAAGGTATCATTCCGAATACAAGCTTCGATAAAACCACATTTCGATTTAATGGTGATCAAAAATTTGGTAAGTTAATCGTTGGTGCAAATGTTGCCTACTCGCTATCAAATACAGATAAGACATTGACTTCGGCAGGCTTATGGGGTTCGGGAGGTTCTGGAGCTTTGGAATCACTCTATGGTTGGTCTAGGAGTGAGAATATGAAGAAGTATCTCAATGATGATGGCACAAAGTATCGACTTTTTGAAGGCTTACAACCGTTGCAGGATGATATTGAAAATCCTTATTGGACAATCAATAAGAATAAACTTGGTGATAATACCGAACGTTTTACAGGTAGCCTTAATGCGACCATGCCAATTTTTGATTGGTGGAATGTCACTTACCGTGTAGGTACAGATAGTTATTTGACTAAAAATTCTACAAAATTAGCTTCCGGTGGTGCTGTAAAACCATTGTGGCAAGAAGGGATGATGTCTGAAAGCGATTTTAAATTTAATTATTGGTCTTCTAATTTGATGTCAGATTTCAATAAAAAAGTAGGTGATTTCGAGTTGGGTGCTTTAGTAGGTTTCTTTTCAGAGCAAACAAAGACGACTAA
The DNA here is from genome assembly GCF_044740685.1 of Sphingobacterium sp. SG20118. Taxonomy (NCBI): domain Bacteria; kingdom Pseudomonadati; phylum Bacteroidota; class Sphingobacteriia; order Sphingobacteriales; family Sphingobacteriaceae; genus Sphingobacterium; species Sphingobacterium sp. SG20118. The sequence continues at coordinate 4,281,183 of NZ_CP172826.1, read as the reverse complement.
CAATCAAAAAATGGGTTATCGTTTGCAAGTTGAAGATTTTTATAGTTTTGAAAATATCGAACCTGCAAATAAGCAATTTCGGGTAACAAATGCTATGAAACGCTTATTTGGTGCATATGGTGAGTTGCGTGCTTCTTACAAGAATATGTTGTATTTAAATGTAACAGGAAGGAACGATTGGACTTCCACATTACCAATGGAGAATCAGTCCTATTTTTACCCATCAGTTGGTGGAAGTTTTGTTTTTACAGAGTTGCTAAAGGATAAAGGGTTAGATTGGTTGAACTTTGGTAAGTTACGTGCTTCTTATGCGCGAGTAGGTAAGGATGCAAACCCTTACGTTACCAATACCTATCTCTGGAGACCAATCTCTCATCTGGGAGAAATTGTTGGAGTTGGTAATAATTGGCAAAAAGGCAATCCATATTTGAAACCAGAAACAACAGGCTCTTTTGAGATTGGTGCTGAATTGCGTTTCTTTAATGGTCGATTGGGTATAGATTATGCTTATTATACCAATAATTCCTATAACCAAATCCTCTCTCCACGTTTAGGTCAATCTACTGGTTATATCTTTATCTCTGTTAATGGTGGCGATATTTATAATAAAGGAATGGAGTTGTCATTAACAGGTAAACCGATTGTTACAAAGGATTTTGTATGGGAATCTACCTTAAATATGTCTAGAAATAAAGGTACTGTTGATAATTTATTGGCTGGGGTTGATATTTTGTATGTGACGGATGTTCAAGTGGGTAATGCGAAGGCAGCTTCATTTAATGGTGGTAATTTTATGGGAATATCGGGATCCCGATGGACACGTACAGCTAATGGTCAAGTTGTTTTAGATGCAAATACCGGCATGCCTGTCAGTGATAATCTGTTGACCTATGATATAGGTAATCGCGAACCAAAATTAACCGGAGGTTTCAATAACAGCTTAACCTATAAAAACTTCAATTTATCATTTTTGTTGGATTTTAGAATAGGAGGAGATGTTTATAATGGAACCGATTATGCGATGACATTAAATGGTATGAGTAAACGTTCGGAAGATCGAGATGAATTGATTTTAAGTGGAGCCGTACGCAATGGAGGGACAGATTTGGATCCAATTTATATGGATAAAACATTTACGTTTTTAGCCGATCAGTTTTATGATGTTAAAGGTGTACAGACTAGTGGGAAAAGTATAATTCAAGATTATTGGAGAGATTTTTATGCTCGTGAAAGTGCAAATTTTATGACCAAAACAAATTGGTTAAGGTTGAGAAGTGTTTCTATGTCTTATAACTTTTCAAATGGGGTTCTTAAAAATGCAGGTATTTCGAATGTTGTAAAAGGCTTAACGGCAACCCTGACAGGAACCAATCTATGGCTATGGACAAATTATAAGGGATTGGACCCTGAAACTTCTGCTGCAGGTTCTGGAGTCGTGGGGTCAAGTTCCGTAGGTATTGATTTTAACGGTGTACCAAATACAGCGGGGGTGATGTTTGGATTAAACTTTAAATTTTAAGATTGAAACTCATGAATAAGTATAGAAAAATATTAACATTACTACTTGTTGTAACCCTATTTTCTTCTTGTAGTAAAAATTGGTTAGATATTAATGTCGACCCCAATACACCGTCTAGTACAGTTGCTTCAGTAAAGAGTCGATTGGCCTGGATTCAACACTATTATTTGTATGCGCAAGGTACTGCTGGAACGAGAGCAAATTTTATAACACAACAATTGACTTTTGTCAATAGTTCAGGGCAACAAAGTATGACTGCTGGTTGGAATCCAATCGCGGGCATGTCAACGACCCCATATCAATTCTTTTTTGTAGGTGCTGGTTCTAATTTCCAGGATATGGAAGCTAAGGCTACTGCCGAAAGTGCTTATCATTATTTAGGTGCTACTAAAGCCATTCGTGCAATGGGCTTTATGTTGATGGTAGATTGGTATGGTGAAATGCCTTACACAGAGGCATTAGGTGAAGCGATCACACCTAAATTTGATGACGGTAAAACGATATTCGAAGGTTGTCTATCAGATATTGATCAAGCGATTGAGTATTTTAAAATGCAACAACCAAGTACGGCCACTCCACTATCTGAAGGCGATAGTTGGAATGGTGGTGATGTAAATAAATGGTTGAAAATGTGTTATGGATTAAAAGCAAGATGGTTAAATAACTTATCTAAGAAGTCAAGTCTGTACAAGCCAGATGCTATATTATTAGCTCTTGAAAATGCGCCCTTGTCCATTGGGGAAGGAACTACTGTGTCGCATATTGATGATCAAGCAGATAATATCGGTGATATTTTATTTGCCGATCCTGTGAAAACTTCTATTGTATTTGATAATGCAGGGATGAATACGAGCACGCTTATTACAAAATGGTATGAAGATATCTTGACTAACTTTGATCAAAAAGGTATTGAAGATCCAAGAGCTGATAAACTTCTTCCATGGGCAGAGTATGGTATTCCTAAGAAATTCGTTCGGAGTAAAGGTGTGGATATGCAATCAACAATTCGTATGAATGCAGGACCATTGACATCTGCATATAATGAAAGCGATGTACCAATTAATAATAATGGTCGTACAATAGCTCCCCATACTTGGTATGTTAATTCTGCGAATAATGCACGTTGGGGAGATACTGTTTATGTATCAATAAAAAGTAGCTCCAAGGGCTACGACAATGATGCTTCAGATATATATAAATGGAAAGATGGTGTAGTCGCTGCTTCGGGAACATTTTACTCTCGACCTGATGCGCCAACACATTTGTTAGGCTATCCTGAGATGTGTTTTATAAAAGCAGAGGTATTGTTTAATAAAGGGGATAAGGCAGGTGCATTTGAAGCTTACAAATCCGGTATTAAGGGACATATTGATTTGATGAATATGAAATTAAGTACCTATGGTAATATAAACCCGAGTAAGTCTCCAATGACAGATGTTAAGATAGATAATTTCTTGAGTAATGGTATTGGTACGGCGGGCAATATTACTTTAGCTAAAATTATGATTCAAAAATCAATTGCCTTATCCTTTTCACAACAAAATTGGAACGATATGCGGAGATATGATTTTAGCAACCTTGTTTATCCCGGATGGAAAGTGCCTTATGAATATACGGTTACGGCAGCTGCCCAAACAAAGATACCGCAAGGAAAACAGTTTAGAAGAGTGCGTCAGGTATCACATGAAATAAATTATAATGCTGAGAAACTTGCGAGCGTCACATCCAAATGCTCTGAATGATGATATTTGGTCATTCCCAGTTTGGTGGGATATCAAAGAATAATTTATATTTGAAAGCCGCAATAAAATGCGGCTTTCTTTTTTATCGTTTTACTAATTATTTCATTAATATGAAAAATCTTTTGCGATTAATTTTTACCCTATTTCCTGTTTTAGTTTTTGCCCAAACTCCAACTATCATTCAAAAGCCGATTACTTGGAATGCGGAGCGTGTACAGCTATCATTAGAGTATCTTAAAAATCGACATGGTATATTGCAGGAAAATGCTTATATCCATCCTACGATAGTTGTGGTTCATTGGACCGCAAATAACAGTGTTCAGGCTACTTTTAATACTTTTAACCCCGTATTATTACCCGGTAGGCCGGAATTAACGAAGGCTAGTACATTGAACGTATCCTCACAGTATGTCATCGATAGAGATGGCACTATTTATCAATTTTTACCCGATACCGTGTTTGCAAGACACACAATTGGTTTAAATTATTGTGCAATAGGTATTGAAAATATTGGCGGGGATAAGTATCCACTTACCGCTGCACAGTTAAAGGCCAATGAAGCACTTATACGACAATTGAAAAGTAAATATCCGATAGACTTTGTGATTGGACATCACGAGTACAAAACCTTTCGTAATACTACTTATTGGAAAGAAACAGATCCTAATTATATCACGTCAAAGTCTGATCCTGGTGAGGTTTTCATGGTTAAATTGCGAAAAAAATTGGCTGATTTGAAATTATCCTCCCTATAGAGCTGCTGAAAATTAATGTGTAAATATATGGAGTCCTTATGGACTCCTTTTTTGTATTCGCATTTTTTCCTTTGATTGTTTGAAATTTAATCGATTTTATAAATGTATTTATATCCAGTGTGATGTTTTTGGATTGAATTTTTAATAAATCCTTAATTGCTGTTTTATGCTACACTTTGCTTTAGTATCATAAATGTTACATACTAGTGTATATGGTACACTAATATAGCTTTTGTAAACGTTAAAAATTGTTAATAAGTATCTATTTTTCAGTGTTTTATGATTTTCTATCTATTTTTTATGTTAAAAACTGTTAAAAAGTTATATGTGTATTTTGTTTGAAATAAAAGTGACTACTTACTTTGTTTTGCGTTTTTGTAAGTGGTTTAGTTAAAAAAACGAAAACATCTACTTACATTTATTCTCGAATTATTAACTATTTGGCAGTATGATAGACAGGCTATCATCAATTTTAATTAAATATGAAAAGACTATTTGCATTCCTTGCATTGACGAGTTTTCTTACTTTCACTTCGTGTGCAAGTAAATTAGCAGTTGTAAATCAGGCTTCTTTTACTTCTATCAATAATAACACTCAAATCTTAACTGGAGCAGATCAGTTAGCTATTTATCTACCGATGTTAAAAGGTAAGAAGGTAGGTGTTATGGGGAACCAAACTTCTATAGTTGGGCAATCAAAAACACATTTAGTTGATGTGCTATTTCACGAACAAATAGATCTGAAATTTGCTTTTGCACCTGAGCACGGATTTAGGGGTGATGTGGAGAGAGGTGAGAAATTTGATAATGACGTTGATTCAAAAACTGGATTGCCATTATATACTTTATATGGGGGTAACCAGAAACAAGATTCTATTGTAAAGTCAATTGATGTCATGATATTTGATCTACAGGATGTTGGTGCTCGTTTTTACACCTATATCACGTCGTTACATCGTGTGATGGAATTATGTGCCAAGCATAATAAGAAATTAATAATATTAGATCGACCTAATCCCAATGGAGATCAAGTTGATGGACCTGTGAGACACGATGATAAATTCAAATCTGATGTTTCTTGGCATAAAATAGCTATGATCCATGGCTTGACTATAGGTGAATTGGCGCAGATGATAAATGGCGAAAAGTGGTTGGAAGATGGCAGACAATGTGATGTCACTATTATTCCGGTGCAAGGTTATGACCACACGATGATGTATGACCTGCCTGTAGTCCCTTCCCCAAGTCTACCTAATGCATTGTCAGTACGGCTATACCTATCATTATGTCTTTTTGAGGGCACGGATATTTCTGTAGGTCGTGGAACGGACTGGCCATTCCAAATTATTGGCTATAACAATCCTGTATATGGATCATTTACTTTCACTCCTGGTGAACGCCATGGTATGACAAAACATGTTGAGGGAAAGGGCGCTGTTAATTATGGTCTTGACCTTAGAAATATTATTCCTTCTGAACATAAGTTTACGTTAAAATTCCTTTTGGATTTTTATAATAAAACTCCTGACAAATCGACTTTTTTCGCTCGGCCTGCTTTTTTTGATAAGCTAGCTGGTACAGATCAATTACGGTTGCAAATTCTTGCTGGGAAATCAGAGCAAGATATTAGAGCTTCATGGGCATCTGACTTAGAGGTCTATAAATTGATGCGTAAAAAGTATTTATTATATCCTGATTTTGAACAAACAAACTAATTTACAATATAAAAATCTATTATTTTAAAACGCTACAATACAATGAGAAAATTTATACTATTTTCTGTTGCAGTGGGATTGAGTGCGCCTTCCAAGTCTTTCAGTAATGTAAGCAAAGAGAGTGTTCTGAATAATCCTAAAGTAACACAGTCACTTCTAGCTTCATCCAAATCTGCACTTCAAAATGCAGTTCAAGGAGTAGTGACAGGACCAGATGGGCCAATGTCGGAGGTGAGTGTAGTAGTTATTGGAGGAACTGCCGCTACTAAAACTGATGCTCAAGGTCAATTCAAAATTACGGCTACTGTTGGTAGCAAACTGAGATTTTCTTCTATTGGTTACGTTTCGCAAGATGTGGTAGTTTCTTCAAATACGATTAATATCATACTTCAGGAAGATAATCTGGCTTTAGACGAGGTTGTTGTTGTTGGTTATGGTAGTCAGAAGAGATCAAATGTTACAGGATCTGTTACAACTGTAGATGCAGCTAAAACTTTTGAAACGCGTCCGATTACCGATGCTGGTAGAGCGTTGCAAGGTGCGGTTTCTGGTTTGACAATTTCAAGCCCCAGTGGTGATTTAGGTGGTGATCCACAAATCAGATTGCGTGGTGTGAGTGGTTCTTTACAAACAAGTGGTGGTGCTTCTCCTTTAATCTTGGTAGATGGTGTCGAGGTACCGAGCTTGTCGATGATAAACCCTACAGATATTGAGTCTATGTCTGTTATTAAAGATGCTTCAGCTGCGATTTACGGTTCAAGAGCAGCTTGGGGTGTCGTATTAATTAAGACAAAATCCGGCAAACGCAATACAAAGACAAGTATCAATTATTCTAATAATTTTGCTTGGCAGAAACCTACAACTACGCCAAAATTGGCGTCAGCTCCAGAAGGTGTTCGTGCGGGTCTCTTGGCTATGCAAAGAACGAACCCTGCGCTAGCGGGCTATTCAAATCTTGGTATTCGTTATGATGATTATGCCATTGATAAGATGAGAGAATGGAATCAGTTGTATGAAGGTCAGGATCTTGGTAGTGATATGTTGGAAGGACGCGATTATGAAGTAAAGGACGGAAATCTATATGTTCATCGATCATGGGATGCAGAAGATCTTTTTATGAAAGATTTTACTCCACAACAAAATCACAATTTAAGCATTGCAGGTGGATCTGAAAAAGTGAATTACAATGCAGGATTTGGATTAGTGAGTCAGTCTGGTGTTTTGAAAGTCAACTCTGATAAATATAATCGTTATAATTTTAACTTAGGGGTTAATGCGGATATTACCAGCTGGTTGACAGGGTATGCTAAAGTATTGTACTCAGCTTCGGATGTAACTAAACCATTTATCTTTAATACTTCTGAAACTTATGACCCGTGGTTTTATTTATATAGATGGCAAAGAAACTACCCTTATGGAACAATTGATGGCGTAGGTACTCGTAACGCGATTACTGAAACGGAGCAAGCTAATATGAATCTGACAAAGGATAATATGGCCCGTTTTACTTTTGGAGCAAAAGCTACGATTCTACCGGGTTTGGTTATAGATGGAGATTATTCATACACCTCGTTTACAAATAAATACAATGAAAATGGTGGTTCTGTTTCTGGGTATGATTTTTGGAATTTAGGTGGTTTCAAACAATCAACATGGACTTCGGAGCAATTTAATAGGGTCAAGATTCAACGTGGTTTTAATGATCGTCATGTCGGAAACTTATATGCTACTTTCAGTAAAAGTCTAAATCAACATAATTTTAAGGTTATGGCTGGTGCAAATGCTGAACTGTATAATGCAGATATGGTATATTCTCAGAGATTGGGTTTATTAGATCCTGCATTTCCTCAAATAGGCTTGGCTGACGGAACGATAACTGCTGGTTCTGAAGCATCACATTGGTCTACTTTGGGCTTTTTTGGTCGTATAAACTATGATTTTGCAGATAAATATTTAGTAGAGGTCCTTGCTCGTAAAGATGGTTCGTCTCGTTTTAATAAAGCAAATACTTGGGGGTTTTTCCCTGCAGCATCTTTGGGGTATGTTGTTTCGAAAGAAGATTATATGGATTGGTCCAAGTCATTTTTGGATTTCTTCAAGATACGAGCTTCTATTGGTAGTGTTGGTAATCAGACTGTTCCTAATTCATTATACCTATCTACTTTAAGAACGGATGTTTCGGATTGGGTAATTAATGGGGAGAATAAAGTGACGATGACGACTCCTTCTGTTGTATCGGAAGATCTTACTTGGGAGACGGTGACGACTAAAGAAATCGGTTTTGATGCGGTGTTCTTCAAAAACAAGTTGAATGTAACGTTCAATAAATATAGACGTACTGTTTCAGATTTAATCACAGGGGGAGTAATGCAACCTGCTAGTTTTGGAGCACCGTCTCCATTGCGGAATTTTGGTGAAATGCAAACCAACGGTTGGGAATTGGAGTTAGCGTATAACCACCAATTTTCAAATGGTTTAGGCATGCGATTGTCAGGTCAGTTATCTGATTACACAGAGAAAATCTCTAAATACGATGGTTCTGCACTTGTATATGCATCAGGTTTGTCTTCAAATTATGCGGGTAAGATGATTGGAGAAATCTGGGGTTATGAAACCGATCGATTGTTTCAAGAAGGTGATTTTACAAAAGATAATTCAGGTCAATACATCTTAAATGGTGGTATTCCTTCTCAATCATATTATGAGACAGCAACCTTGAAATATGGGCCTGGAGATGTAAAGTACAAGGATCTGAATGGCGACGGTGTGATTGGTGTGGGTGATGGAACGGTGGAAAATCCAGGGGATCGTAAAATTCTTGGAAATACAACACCTAGATACCAATATGGTTTCCGTGCAGATTTTAATTATAAAGGCTTTGACTTAGGGGTCTTTGTACAAGGTGTAGGTGAGCGTAGTGTATGGGCAGGTGGAGCATTAGCTATCCCAGGCTGGCGTCCAGGTGAAGCATGGTACGATTATCAAATGGATTATTGGACACCGGAAAATACCGATGCTTATTATTACCGTCCGACAGATCAATTGCAGAGCAATGAAATATTCAATGCAATGCCACAGAGTAGATATTTGATGAATATGTCTTACGTTCGTCTAAAGAACTTAACCTTTGGTTATTCTTTACCTGAAGAGGTTGTTAAAAGAGCGAAATTTCAGAAAGCTCGTATTTTCTTCTCTGGTGAGAATCTATTTGAAATAACAAATTTGGATGTTCCAATTGATCCAGAGACTGATTATACAGTAAAAGGTAAAAATGATAAAAACTCATTTGGTCGTTCGTATCCATATCGTAGAACTTTTTCTTTTGGAGTTCAATTAACATTTTAGTAACATGAAATATTTAAAATATATAGCTATTGTAAGTCTTTTGGGGTTCAGTTCGTGTTCCAAAGATTTCTTGGGCAATGATTTTTTGGTAAAGGAACCTCTGGATCAATTGTCAGACCCTGCATTTTGGTCTTCTGAAAATAATGTAAGAACTTATACTTACGGTTTTTATAATTCTTATTTTAAGGGTTATGGAAAAAATAACACTTGGGGAATTTATTTTTCAGGTCAAAGTTTGAATGATGATTTTGCCCCAACTTCACCGGCAGAATTTACCTTAAATGTCCCTACTTCTGGTGGTGGATGGTCACCAGCTTTACCGACATCGCAAACGGTGGCGGGAACAAAATCTTATTATTCAAGGATTAGAAAAGCGAACCAGTTTATTGAGAGTGTACCAATCGCTCCCATATCGGAAGAAGCTAAAAATCATTGGTCTGGAATAGGTCGTTTTTTTCGTGCTCTTGAGTATGCTAATTTTGTCAACAGTTTTGGGGATGTGCCGTATATCGATCACGTAATGACCGAAAATGATGCAGATCTCTATCGTAACAAAGATTCGAGAACTTTTGTGATGGATAAAGTGTTGGCAGATTTTAAATTTGCAGCTGAAAATGTTCGTGCTGCGGACGGTGCAGATAAACAGGCTGTCAATAAGTATGTGGTATTGGCATATATGTCTCGGGTTTTCTTATTTGAGGGGACTTGGTTGAAATATCATGATATTGATAAAGAAAAGGCCAAGGCTTATCTAGAGGCTTCGAAATGGGCATCTGAAGAAATTATTAAATCAGGTAAATTTTCTTTGGGTTCGGACTATCGTGCTTTATTCTCTTCGGAATCTTTAGTTGGTCATTCGGAGATGATTTTGTTTAAAGAATATGTGAATGGTGTTTTGCAACATGCATTGATGTCTTATAATAATAAAGAGGCACAGTCAGGTATTTCTAAGGATGCCATTGATAATTACTTAGCAAAGGATGGTTTACCGATTGGTAAGTCAAAAGTATATAAGGGTGATCTTTCTGTAGGTGATGTTCTTGCTAATCGTGATGGACGTCTATCTGCAATTGTTGTTCCTGAATTAAGATTAATGAGTGTCGTAGCTAATTATTCAAGTTCGGGTTACTCGACTAGAAAATTCTTGAATGATAAGTTGAAAGATGATGTATTGGGTTCCAGTTATTTAAATATTACTGATGCTCCAATTTTACGTTATGGAGAGGTGTTGGTTAATTATGCAGAAGCTGCAGCAGAGTTGGGTATTTTAACGCAACAAGATTTGGATATCTCTATTAACAAATTGCGTTCTCGTAATGGTGTTGATCTTCCAGCTTTGCAAATAATAGGTGATAATCCTGCTGTTGAAGGTGTTATTTATGATGACCCTAAACGTGATGCAGATGTGTCAAGTATAATTTGGGAAGTACGTAGAGAAAGACGATCTGAACTTATTTTTGAAGGACTGCGATTAGATGATTTACGTCGATGGAAAAAATTAACATACGCAGATACAGATAAACACCCCTCTATTAATCGTGGAGCATATTTAGATCTTTCAAAATATCCGAATGGTTTAAAAGGTGTATTCGTTGATGGAGATGGTATTAAAGGTTATATCATTCCATCTTTTGTCAATAAACGTGTGGTTTTGGATAAGTATTATTTGAATCCGATTCCAATAGATCAGATTGCATTGTACGCAGATCATGGTGTTACCTTAAATCAAAATCCAGGTTGGTAATCGATTCATAGCATAAAAAGGGCCATCTATTTTAGATGACCCTTTTTTTATGCCAATTTTATTATAAATATCGCATAAACACGCATAGTTTCGTATATTTACCTTAATAACTAATTCTTAATATGATGAAGAGAACCTATAGTATTATTTGTACGTTGATTTTTGCCTTTAATTTCTTGAATGCGCAAACTTTCAAATTTGCGCATGTTACAGATACACATGTTGGTGGTGCTACAGGAGAAGAGGATTTACGCCGTACGGTAAAGGATCTTAATACGTTAAAAGATATTGACTTTGTTATTCTATCGGGTGATATTACCGAATTTGGAGCAGATGATGAGTTGGAGTTGGCAAAGCGAATTTTAGATAGTCTTGTATTGCCGTGGTATGTGATTCCTGGTAACCATGATGGTAATTGGTCTGAAAATGGAGCTAATAGTTTCCGACGTGTTTTTGGAGGAGAAACGTTTTTTTTTAAACACAAAGGTTTTATGTTTTTGGGGACGAACTCAGGACCGAATATGCGGATGAGCCCAGGTCAGATTCCGCGAGAGAATCTGGTTTGGATGGACTCTATTTTTAATGCGAATCCTGATCGTAATACTCCCTTAATTTATATCAATCATTATCCACAAGATTCTTCTTTGAATAATTGGTTTGAAGCTTTGGATCGGGTGAAGTCTAGAAATGTACAGTTGGCTTTTTGTGGACATGGGCATACGAATAAAGTATATGATTGGGAAGGAATCCCGGGTGTAATGGGTAGGTCGAACTTGCGAGCAAAAAGCGAATTTGGGGGTTATAATATTGTGACAATAGACCAGGGTAAGGCTACTTATCAAGAACGTACAGTTGAGGGGATATATTTGGATCCTTGGGCAGTGATTGCATTAAAGAACCATCACTTTGAATTGGATAAAACAAAATATCCTCGACCAAATTACACTGTCAATGATAAATATGCAGCGCAAGTTGCTGTAGATTGGGAATTTCAAGATGCAAGTGATATTGGAGCTGGAATGTCTCTTTATAAGAACTTGCTTATAACAGCAAATACTTCAGGTGAAATTTTTGCTTTAGATAGTAAGACAGGGGAAAAGAAGTGGTCATTCAAAACTGGGGGTAAAGTTTATGCTACACCTGCTACATGGAAAGGCGTTACAGTGGTTGGTTCTTCTGATCATCATATCTATGGATTGGATGCGGAGACTGGCTTGTTGAAATGGAAAGTCAAAACAGAAAAGGCGGTGTTGGGGTCGCCTTTGATTCATCATGGTACAGCATATATTGGTGGATCAGATGGGGTTTTCAGAGCGCTGGAGGTCATGACTGGAAAGCAGAAATGGAACTTCAATGGCGTAAAAGGTTATGTGTCTACACTTCCGACCTACTATAAAGGTTTAATTATTTTTGGTTCATGGGGTAATGGTTTTTATGCTTTAAATGCTAAGTCAGGAGCTTTGGAATGGGAATGGAACAATGGTCATGCTAATCGTATGTTTTCAGCAGCAGCTTGTTATCCTGTCGCAGTGAATAATACCATTTTTGTAGTCGCTCCAGATCGCTTTATGACCGCATTAAATGCGAGAGATGGAAAGGTGATATGGAGAGAGAAGAAAGATCCTATCCGGGTGAGAGAGTCTATGGGGCTTTCTGCTAATCATAAATATGTTTATGTGAAAACGATGGACGGTGATTTGCTTGGTGTTTCAACAAAAGGACGTGAAATGCAAGTGTCATGGAAATCAAGTTTAAAACTTCCTTACGAATTGACCCCATCAGCTGTAGCTACAAATGGAAAAATTGTTTTTGTACCGAGTCATTCAGGATTGTTGTCAGCTGTTGATGCTAAATCGGGTGCTGTTTTATGGCAGTATAAAATTTCGAATGGCATGGTCAATCCAATGCTTGTTTTGGGTAATAAAGAGATCGTCTGCAGTACAATGGATGGTAAAATTGTTAAACTAAAGTTTTAACTTTATAAAAGTTCTAAATTATGAAATTAAGTACACAAAACTTATTACATTTACAACGAGTTTTTATGCTTGTTTTTGCATGTTTTGTTTTTAACTTTGCGAAAGCGCAAGAACAGGCATGGATTAGAGTAAACCAATTAGGGTATACACCTTCAGGAATAAAGGTTGCTGTATTTGGGGGAAAGGAAAAGGGGAACTACATACAGTTTGAGTTGATTGATGTGAAAACGCAGAAACGCGTATTTTCTAATACTATAGGTAAAGATTTTGGTTCGTATGGCCCATTTGTACAGAGTTTTAGGTTTGATTTCTCAGCTTATCGCGATACAGGGTCTTACTATTTAAAGGTTGGAGATGTGAAATCTCCTGTTTTTAAGATTGGAAAAGATGTTTACAAAGGAGCTGCGGATTTTGCTCTCCGTTATATGCGTCAGCAAAGAACACTTTTTAATCCATACCTACAAGATAGTTGCCATACACATGATGGGTTTGTTTTGCATGCAAACAAAGTGGGGATCGCTGATAGTACGCAAATTGATGCAGGTGGAGGTTGGCATGATGCTTCTGATTACTTGCAGTACTCGACCACCTCAGCAAATGCAACTTATCATCTGTTGGCTGCCTACCGTGATTTTCCAAATGTGTTTGGCGATCAGAAGCAAGCAAATGGGTTAGATGGGGAAAATGGGCGTGCTGATGTCCTGGACGAGGCAAAATGGGGGTTGGATTGGTTGATTAAAATGCATCCTGCGCCAAACTTAATGTTTAATCAGATTGCAGATGATCGGGACCACACGAATATGAGGATGCCTGGAGAAGACCCTTTCTATGGAAGGGGATACGAACGGCCTGTTTATTTTATTGATGGTGAACCACAGCAACGTGGGAAATTTATGAATAATACGACAGGTACAAGCTCTACAGCAGCAAAATTTTCGAGTGCATTTCATCTTGGTAGTTCATTATTTGGGGGCGATGATAAAAAGTATGCGAAAACCCTGGCTAAAAAAGCGAAGACGGCCTATAGTTTTGCATTAATAAAACCAGGGGTAACACAAACGGTATCAGTAAAATCTCCATATATCTATGCTGAGGATAATTGGGTGGATGATATGGAGTTGGCAGGAGCAATGTTTTATGGAGCGACTAACAATAAGAAGTTTTTAAAAGAATCGATGGGATATGCGAGACAAGAAAAAATTACTCCTTGGATGACGACTGATACAGCTGCGCATTATCAATGGTATCCATTTATTAATCTAGGTCACTATGAACTGGGTAAACAGTTAAAAGGCAATGATCGCGAGGAAATTGTCTCATATTATAAATCAGGAATAGAGCAGGTTTTTGCTAGAGCGGAAAAAAATGCATTTTATAGAGGGGTACCTTTTATTTGGTGCAGTAATAATTTGACGGTATCCTTTGCTATTCAATGTTTATGGTATAAAGAGTTGACAAGTGATGTGCAGTATGATGAATTGGCACAAGCAAATATCGATTGGTTGTTTGGGACAAACCCTTGGGGTACAAGTATGGTTTATGGCTTACCTTCTTGGGGAGATACGCCAGTTAATCCACATTCTGCTTTTACCCATTTGAAGAATTTTCCGATTGATGGCGGGTTGGTTGATGGGCCTATTATGACATCGACTTATCGTAATTTGATTGGTATAAAGTTATTGAATGAGGATTTATATGCTCCATTTCAAAGTGATTTAGTTGTTTATCACGATGACTACGGAGATTATAGTACAAATGAACCGACAATGGATGGGACTGCATCTTTAATATATTTGTTGGCATCTCAAGAGCAAAAGGCAATCGAGGAGCCTCAAGTAAAAAAGTAGTAACGGACGCCTACGGAGCAATCGTGAGGGGGGATAGTTTGCAAAAGCAGATTGCTCTTGTCTTTACAGGACATGATTTAGCTGAGGGTGGATTAAGTGTACTCAATACATTAAAGAGTAGATCAATAAAAGGGTCGTTTTTTTTGACAGGAGATTTTTTGAGAACAACAAAATTTCGATCTGTTGTGAATGAAATTAAAAAAAATAAGCATTATATTTCAGCTCATTCTGATAAACATTTATTGTTTAGTGAATGGGGAAATAGGATTGATTTATTAGTAACAAAAGATTCATTTGTCCATGATTTGGATATGAATTTTAAGGAATTGGAAAAAATGGGTTTTGGTACCGATAATAAATATTTTATTCCTTCTTATGAATGGTATAATCAAGAGATTGTGAAATGGAGTAGAGAGATGGGGTTTATTCCTATTAACTATACACCTGGATTACGAACTGCTGCAGATTATAGTTATCCTGAAATGGGAGCGCGGTATTTATCATCTGAGGATATCGAAGCGGGTTTGTGGAAAGAGAATAAAAAACCTAACGGTTTAAATGGATTTATCGTGCTCATACATATGGGTACGGACTCACGTAGAAAGGATAAATTCTATGATCGTTTGGGTGAAATGATAGATCAATTAAAGAGAGAGGGATATCAATTTGTTGATATTCGTGCGTTATTACAATACAATTAAAGAAAATTTACAAAAAAGAATGATAAATACAACCGAAAAAGAATCGAATTACCAGGATTTAGAAAAAATGACTGTTTTGGAGTTGTTAACGAATATTAATAACGAAGATAAAACGGTTCCTGCTGCTGTTGAAAAAGCTATTCCTCAAATTGAGGCATTAGTTAGTGAGTGTGTTACTAAGATGAAAAATGGAGGTCGTGTTTTTTATATTGGTGCTGGTACGAGTGGAAGATTAGGTGTTTTGGATGCATCGGAATGCCCTCCGACATATGGCGTGCCATTTGATTGGATTATCGGAATGATCGCAGGCGGCGATACAGCTATTCGTAAAGCAGTAGAGTTTGCAGAAGATGATACAGAGCAGGCATGGAAAGATTTAACAGAGTATAGCATCAATAAAACGGATGTTGTCATTGGTATCGCAGCATCAGGAACTACACCTTATGTAGTAGGTGGTTTGAAAGCGGCAAATGCTGCGGGGTTAGCAACAGGCTGTATTGTTTGTAATGGCGGATCTCCAATAGCTGCTGAGGCGCAACTACCTGTCGAGGTTGTTGTTGGGCCGGAGTTTGTTACGGGTTCCACACGTATGAAAGCCGGGACTGCCCAGAAATTAGTTTTAAATATGTTGAGTACTTCTATCATGATTCAATTGGGACGAATCCAAGGAAATAAAATGGTAGATATGCAGTTGTCAAATCATAAACTTGTTGCACGCGGTGTCCGTATTATCATGGATGAGACGAATGCTACGGAAGATGAGGCAACAGCTTTATTAGATAAATTTGGTCATGTCCGCCAAGCGATAGAAGCATACCAAGAAACTCATTAAACACAAATCAATTATAAACCAAACTTATGTCACCAATAATTTTATTATCTTTTTTGGTTATCTACTTTGCTGTTTTACTTGTCGTCGCGCATTTTACATCAAAGGGGTCATCGGACAACTCCACTTTTTTTGTGGCTAACCGTAATTCTAAATGGTACATGGTTGCCTTTGGTATGATCGGTACTGCCTTATCTGGTGTAACGTTTATTTCAGTTCCGGGTGCAGTAGGTGCTTCAGAATTTAGCTACTTTCAATTTGTACTGGGAAATGCAGTTGGCTTTATTATTATTGCCTATGTTTTACTTCCGTTATATTATAGGATGAATCTAACTTCTATTTATACCTATTTAGAAGAGCGTTTTGGACATACAACATATAAAACGGGAGCTGCTATTTTTCTTATTTCGCGAACGATTGGTTCTGCATTTCGACTTTATTTGGTTGCTATCGTTTTGCAGCATTTTATTTTTGATGCTTGGAAAATACCATTTGCAATCACAGTAGTAATTTGCTTGTTGCTCATTTGGCTTTATACTAATAAAGGTGGATTAAAGACAATTATCGTGACTGATACCTTGCAAACTACATTTTTGATTACTGCTGTAATTTTATCAATCTATTTTATGGCTAAGGGACTCGATTTTGGTATTGTCGATACTTTTGAAGCGGTGAAAGAAAGTAGCTATTCTAAAATATTCTTCTGGGATGATTTCGTAGGGAGTAAAACGAATTTTTGGAAACAATTTTTGGGTGGTATTTTCGTCACGATTGCTATGACAGGGTTAGATCAAGATTTGATGCAGAAGAATCTTTCTATGGGTACGATTAAAGAGGCTCAAAAGAATATGATTACGTTTACGAGTGTATTTGTAGTCATCAATATTTTCTTTCTGGCAGTAGGGGCTTTATTATATATTTATGCGGAGCGAAATGGTATTGATATTAGTCAATTGGCCACGCGAGATTACCTATATCCTGAAATTGCATTGAATCATTTAGCAATTCTTCCTGCAATTATTTTTATGATGGGATTGACAGCAGCAACTTTTGCGACTACAGATTCGGCACTGACGGCCTTGACTACTTCATACTGTATTGATTTTTTAAATTTTAATAAGAAAGAGAATCCAAATGATCCAGCGTTGGTCAAGCAACGAAATTATGTGCATTTCGGATTTTCAATTGTGATGTTGTTGGTTATTTTAGTATTTAAATTAATCAATAATGATTCTGTCGTCAATGCAATTTTTACTGCGGCAAGCTATACTTATGGTCCATTGCTTGGTTTATTTGTACTGGGTATTTCAACTAAATATGCTGTTAAAGATAAATTGGTGCCGTATATCTGTGTGATATCACCTGTTATATTGTATCTGCTGAAAACTTATGTGATTGAAGTGTATACTCCTTACGTTATCGGATTGGACTTGATCATTATTAATGGGTTTATTACATTCTTACTATTAGTGCTTACCTCTCCTGGTAAAGCTTCTGATAGAGAGCTTTCGCATAATTAAAATAAGTTAAGTGTGTTGTACGTGCAAAAAAATTAAGTTAAGTTTGATTAAATTAGTTTTTTTGTACGTATGTATCATTTGATAGAAGAAACAGCTGGATTTATCCGCAAGAAAATAGGTGATTTTCAACCTGATTTTGGAATAATATTGGGTACTGGCTTAGGTAAATTGGTCGATGAGATTCAGGTGGAATACGCTTTGATGTATTCTAATATCCCCAACTTTCCCATTTCGACTGTAGAATTTCACACTGGTAAATTGATCTTTGGTACCCTGAATGGTCGCAAGGTTGTAGCCATGCAAGGTAGGCTTCATTATTATGAAGGATATAATATGCAAGAGATTACATTTCCGATTCGTATCATGAAAGTTCTAGGAATCCAGAAGCTTTTTGTTTCGAATGCATCGGGCTCATTAAATCCGGACATCCTCAAAGGTGATTTGGGTATTATCTCAGATCATATTAATCTATTGCCTGATAATCCTTTGCGAGGTTCTAATCTCTCGGCATTTGGTCCTCGATTTCCTGATATGAGTCAGCCCTATAATCGAGAGATGATTAAACAAGGTCTTGCTATTGCTGCTGCAAAAGAAGTTCGTGCACATGAAGTGGTCTACGTCTCTGCCCCTGGACCTAATTTGGAAACAAAAGCGGAATATCGTTACATGAGATTGATCGGTGGTGATATTGTCGGAATGAGTACTGTTCCCGAAGTTATTATTGCCAATCACATGAATTTGCCTGTTTTTGCCATATCTGTAATTACAGATGAAGGTTTTCATGAGGATTTGAAACCAGTTTCTTTGGAAGATATTGTCGACATCGCTGCAAAAGCTGAACCAAAAATGACATTAATTTTGAAAGAATTAATAGCTTTGCAATAGTTTTTCAACAATGTTAGTTCAAATATAAATGATGGTGACCCTGCGCTTATTAGCGATTTTTTGTTGTTTTCTTGGTTTTGTAAATCAAGTTCAAGCACAAAGTAATGATGAATGGAGTAGTGCTTTAGATTCCGCTAGGGCAAAAGAGGATGCGAAACAAGATTCTGTGATTTTGTCGGCTAAATATATTCGATATACGACATTGGATATGATGAAAAAGGGCACTTCTACTGTTCAGATAGATACTTCACATCAAAACTTTCAATATTATAATAAACAGAATTTGCCGTGGAACCCAAGTATTAATTTGGGCTCTTACGGTTTAGCAACTCGCGATTTATTATTTCAACCTACTAAAACCATTGGATTTCAAAGCGGCTTTCATAGCTTGGAGCGTACTTTATATCGGCCAGATTCTATACAGTATTTTAGAGCGCGCGCAAGGTTTTCAGAACTCTATACGGTTGGCTTTTTCTTTGATGATCAGGTTTTTCGTGCACGTTTGGCGCAGAATATTCATCCAAGGCTTAACATTGGTGGAGAGTTTCATGCTACAAAAACAGCGGGTTACTATTCGAATCAGACTTATTCTGATATTAAATCCGCTTTATTTGCTTGGTACGAATCTGAGAACCATCGTTACAACTTGTTGACTAATGTGGTCTTTAATAAATTGGATGCTACAGAGAATGGTTTCTGTCTTAGCAAATAATATTTTTAAAGATACCTTAGGTCAGTCTTCTGATCGGTATCCGGTACGCTTAAATGGATTGGGAGACAATAGACCTCGAAATGAATGGCGTGATAATTCGTTTTTTCTTAGACAATCTATGTTTATTGGTCGTTTGGATACGGTTGATGCTGGTAAGCCTACGATGCAGATATTTCCAACAAATAGTGTGGCCCATAATAGTTCGGTAAGGATTCAAAAATACAATTTTTTTAAAAATGAAACGGATGGCAATGGTGCTTTTCCATATGGGTCATCCACACTAACACAAGATACTACTTCAATTACTTCAATATCCAATGAATTTGAATATAGCTTTTTTCTAAGAGGAAAATCTATTTTTAAGAATGAAGTAAAGTTGAATGTAGCTTTTCAACATGATATGTATTGGTATTCGGATAGTGGTATCAATAATAGGTTCTATCAAAATGGCATGCTGAAGGGAGAATTAGGCTATAAGTTTTCCGATCGCGTTAATGTAACTGGTAATGTGAACCAAATTGTATTGGGGCATAATTTTGGAGACTACTTATATGAAGCAAAAGCAGACATGTTATTGAGTTCTAATGTGGGTAAAATAACTATTTCTGCTTATTCGCAGAATAAATCTCCTGAAATGGTATTTAGTCGTATGAATTATACGTATCATCGATGGGAGCGCGACCTTGAGAAAACTAAAACACAGAATTTAGCATTCCAATACAGCAATCCTAAAATTGGTTTCAAGGGTAAGGTTGAATACTTCCTAATGGACAATTACCTTTATTTTAAGGAAATCGATAATCCAGGAGGTGATGCTCGACTTTCTAAATTAATCGAACCTGCTCAATTGGGTTCTGCAAACCTATTAAAGGTGTCCGTAGGGCAAAAGTTTAAGTTCAGGAGATTTACATTGGATAACTTGGTTGTGTATCAGAAAACCGATCAACAGAAGGTTCTAGCTACTCCTGAGATCTATACCTGGCATAGTTTGTACTATAATAATGTCTTATATAAGGTTGTTGATTTTAATATCGGTGTTGATGCTCGTTTTAATACGCCATTTACAACACCATCTTATTCGATTAATACAGGTCAGTTCTATAATGATAATGCCGCACTTCAGTTTTCGACTTATCCAATATTTGATGTGTGGACTACAGCGAACATTCAACGTGTGACCCTTTTCTTGAGTTGCAATTTTGTTAATCAATATCTGGGTATGCCGAAGGGCTATTATACTGTTCGTCGTTATCCGATGAATGATGCTAATATTAGATTTGGGGTTTCTTGGAAATTTTATGATTAAGAATTGTGAAAATTATATGCGTGGCTTCTAGTGTATTGCGTTTTTCACTATAAAAAACTTGTCAAATAATTTTGAGAGTCGAAATTTTGGAGTATATTTGCACACGCAATTAGGGAAAGGTATTACCGATATCAGGAACTAAAAGAAAGGAGAATTAGCTCAGCTGGTTCAGAGCATCTGCCTTACAAGCAGAGGGTCACTGGTTCGAACCCAGTATTCTCCACAAAAACAGAAGTGTTTCAAAACCCTTAAGAAAGGAGAATTAGCTCAGCTGGTTCAGAGCATCTGCCTTACAAGCAGAGGGTCACTGGTTCGAACCCAGTATTCTCCACAAAAACAGAAGTGTTTCAAAACCCTTAAAGAAAGGAGAATTAGCTCAGCTGGTTCAGAGCATCTGCCTTACAAGCAGAGGGTCACTGGTTCGAACCCAGTATTCTCCACGAAAAAGCATCGATAATTCGATGCTTTTTTTGTTTAAGCCTATCTATGTGTATTTCCTACATAATTTATATTCATTAGTGTGTGATCATGTACCAAGTGGAGTGCTTTTGGTTATTAGCTAAATCGTATTAATTTAGCTAATCTGTCTGAAAAGATCAATTATTTACTTGTAGTTGTGAAAGATGTTTCAATAGTACCTGAATTTTTCTTTAAACATTCATATATTTGATTGTATTTTTAAACATATTAGAAATGAATTTAAAATCTATTTCGATAATGGCTTTTGTTTTTTTATCAAGTATCACAACTTTTGCGCAGATGAAAAAGTATGATTGGAAAGAAACAAATGAAGGTGGTTATACGTATCGCTATGTAACTAACGATCCTACAAATTCACGTTTTTACACCTTAAAAAACGGTCTTACAGTAATCTTGAGCCCGTCTAAAAAGGTGCCTCGTATTCAGGCGTATATTGCTACAAAAGCAGGTAGCAAAACGGATCCTGCTGATCATACTGGTCTAGCACATTACCTTGAGCATATGCTTTTTAAGGGTACAGATAAATTTGGGTCAAAAGATTGGGCAAAGGAAAAACCATTGCTTGATCAGATTGATGGATTATATGAACAATATAATTCAACTACAGATGAGGCCAAACGTAAAGAAATTTACAAACAAATTGACCAGGTTTCCGGTGAGGCAGCTAAATATGCCATAGCTAATGAGTACGATAAGTTGATGAGTGAGATGGGGGCTGAAGGAACAAATGCTTTTACCTCATTTGAACAGACCGTTTATACAGAGGATATTCCAAATAATGTTATTGACAAATTTCTTGCTGTTCAAGCAGAGCGCTTTCGTTATCCCGTGTTAAGGTTGTTTCATACCGAATTAGAGGCTGTTTATGAGGAAAAGAATAGGGGATTGGATAATGATGGTCGTAAATCTGTAGAGGCTATGTTTGAGGCCATGTTTCCTAATAACAATTATGGGAAACAAACAACGATTGGAACGGTTGAACATTTGAAGAATCCTTCTTTAAAAGCTATTCGTGAATATTTTAATACTTACTATGTCCCCAATAATATGGGGGTGATTATGTCTGGTGATTTTGATCCAAATGAGGTCGTTAAAAAAATCGATCAGGCATTCAGTTATATGAAACCGAAGGATATTCCTGTTTATACGTTTGATGCTGAGAAAGATATCAAACAACCGGTGGTAAGAGAAGTGAAGGGGCCAGAATCTGAGTTTTTATTTTTAGGATTTCGTTTCCCAGGTGCATCTACTAAAGATGCTCAAATGTTGAATTTACTTGGTAATATGCTTACCAATGGTTCCGCAGGTTTGATTGATTTGGATTTGGTGAAATCCCAAAAATTATTGGGCGCTGGAGCATTTCCATATGTATTGAAAGATTATTCAATGTTGATCATGCAGGCTAATCCAAGCCAAGGTCAATCGTTGGACGATGTAAAATCCTTGATTCTAGCAGAGTTGGATAAGTTGCGTAGAGGAGAATTTTCTGACGATCTGATTACTTCAATTGTGAATAATGAGAAGAAATCGGAAATTTCACGAAATGAGAGTTATAGTCATCGTGCTGAGGAGCTTATGGATGCTTTTACTTCGGGTGTGGATTGGTCAACAGAATTGAGTTATTCGGATAACTTGACAAAAATAACGAAGCAGGATATTATGGATTTTGCCTCTAAATATCTGAATGATAATAATTATGTTGTGGTTTATAAACGTAAAGGTGTCGATGATAGTGTTGTCAAAGTAGAGAAGCCTCCTATTACGCCAGTAGTTGTCAATCGTGATGATCAATCGCTTTTCGTTAAGACTATTGCTGAAATGCCAGAAAGTAAAATTACCCCAGTTTGGATAGATTATGCTAAAGATGTCCAGAAGGCAACTTTAAAAGGTATTGATGTAGTCGCTGTTCAGAATAATGATAATGCATTATTCAGTTTGACCTATCGTTATGATATGGGGAAATGGAATAATAAGTTATTGGGTATTGCAGCAGATTATCTGGAGTTTTTAGGAACTAAAGATAAATCAAGTGAGGATTTCAGCAAAGCATTCTATAAGTTGGCTTCTGATTTCTCGGTGATTTCAGGAAATGAAGAGACCCGCATTAATATTTCAGGATTGAATGAGAACTTTGAGCAAACGGTAGCATTAATTCAAGATCTCTTGAAAAATAGTATAGGGAATCAGGGAGCATTAGAAGCATATATTGGTCGTTTAAAAAAATCAAGAACGAATGCTAAAGAAAATAAAGCCTTGATTATGGAAGGGTTAAGGTCATATGCAAAATATGGTGCTAAAAATCCTTTTAACAATGTTTTGACAGATGAAGAGTTAAATTCCATTAAAGCATCTGATCTGGTTGATATTTTGCATGAACTGGCGAATACGAAACATCAGATATTGTATTATGGACCTAAAACTACGAGTCAACTAGTTGCTGTATTGAAACCCCTGAATACGAATACAAATTTTGCAACTATTAGCAAGGCAAGTAACTTTGCAGAATTGCCTACCCCGAAAAATCAAGTGTTATTTGCGGATTTCGATATGAAGCAAGCAGAGGTATTTTGGTTTAGAAATTCGGATCAATATAATCCGAAATATAGCCCTACTGTGGCGCTGTTTAATATGTATTTCGGAGGAGGCATGGGGAGTATCGTTTTTCAGACTATTAGAGAGTCTAAAGCTCTAGCCTATTCTACTTATGCACATTTTGCTTCTCCAATCAAAAAAGAGAATCATTACTCGGTGGGTGCTTATGTAGGTACTCAAGCGGATAAATTTAATGAAGCAGTTGTCGGTATGAATGAATTGTTAGATGATTTGCCTGATGCTCCAAAAGCTTTGGAAATTGCTAAAGTAAGTTTAGTCAAATCGTTGGCTAGTGACCGTATCACAAATGCAAACATTTTATCAAATTATTTGAGTGCGCAGCGATTAGGTCTTTCTTCAGATATCCGTAAGGAAATTTATGAGCAGGCACCAAAATTAACTTTTGGAGATTTGAAAACTTTCCACAATAAAGAAATGAGTCGCAAACCTTATATTTATTGTGTTGTTGCCAAAGATGAGAACTTGAAAATCGAAGATTTAGCAAAACTTGGTGAAGTTAAGAAATTGACTTTAGAAGAGTTGTTTGGATATTAATTTTGATATAAAAAAGAGAGCAGGATTTCCTACTCTCTTTTTTTATAATGTTTTTATTTTGATATTTCGAAAATAGACTTCATCTGTATGATTTTGAAGCGCAATTTTTCCTTTTTGGAACTTACCGAAATCGGGGTAATTTTTCATGTTTGTATGGGCAATTAAATCCTTCCATTCTTGATTATTGGTGACATTTTCAAATGTCAATTGACCGTTTAACCAAAAACTCACCTTCCCTTTGTTTTGTACGATACGCGATTCATTCCACTCGTTGAAGGGGTTGGGTTTTGAATTTGAACCGATGCTTTTTATGGCATAAAGAGATCCTGCCCAATGTGTCGAATCCGTTTGATGACGGGATTCTGCGTTAGCATTATCTAATAGTTGCATCTCAAGACCAGTAACAAATGTAGCATCGTATTTAGGATCTTCTTGAACATCGATGAAGACACCACTATTGCCCCCTTTGGCAACTTTCCAGTCAAATTTCAAATCGAAATCTTGATAGGTTTCATTTGAAACTAAATCTCCGAATATCCCTGTTTTTACGGTTGGGTCGCATAGAATGGCATCGTCTTTTACCACCCATTTAGATGCTTGATCTCCTTGGTTGTAAATATGCCAGTTATGGATGTCTTTTCCGTTAAAAAGTAATTGCCAACCTTCTTTCTTTTCATCTGCACTTAGGGTATTATGCTGAGGAGTTTGCTTACAGGCGGATAGTAATCCAAGGGAAAATATAAGGTATGTTATTTTAAGGTTCATATGATTGGGTTTTGAACAAAATACGAAAATTTGCCATATTATTATATTTACAAATAAGTGCTGGTATGATTAAGCGTGGGCTCTAATATTTTCTAGAAGTTGATAAGTTCATCAATTTGCTCTTGAATGGCATTTATTGTTTCTTCATGAATAAAGGTGTTCTCTTCATTTATTTCGTTTTGAATATGCGGTAAGAATATCTTTAAGGGCAATACATGCATGCGCAAATAATTGCAAATTCCTGTTAAATGATCTATACCTCTTAAATTGCCATATCGTCCGGACGAGATGCCAACAAGTGCAGCTTTTTTATGATAAAAGCTGATCGGAAAAGTGCAGGCATCGATGAAGATTTTGAGTACACCTGGAATGCTTCCGTTATATTCAGGTGTAACAAAAATAAACTTATCTGCATCCGAAACGAGTTGTTGTATATTTTTAAATCGATCACTTCTTTGACCATATAAATCCGATATGATAATATCTGCAGGTAGATCGGTTAAAGGAAGTATTTGACAGCTTTCACCTTTTTTCTGTAACTGCTCTTGGTAGTATTGTGCGACTTTTAACGTCTTACTTTTGGGACGATTCGTTCCCGAAATTATTAAAATCATTGTCTAGTTGTAACTTATAAAAACCCACCGAACAAAGTGGATGTATATCCTGATTTTTTGTATCTTAGCATCTTGAGGATCTATTCCTTTAGATACTTTCAAAAGTAAGAAATATGCATCATTTAAGTGTTTTTTTACCAGGAAGAATTTATGAATGAGCAGAATAATCCTTTTTTGTGACCTTAGGGGAACAAAATGACATTTTATAAAGAAAGAATTTCATTCGAATGGGTAAAATTATATCAATTGCAAATCAAAAGGGTGGTGTTGGTAAGACGACAACATCAATCAATTTGGCAGCTAGTTTAGCTGTTTTAGAATATAAAACCTTATTGGTTGACGCTGATCCGCAAGCAAACTCTACTTCTGGAATTGGATTTGATCCAAGAACCATCAAAGAAAGTATATACGAATGCTTGGTAAATGATTTGGATCCTCGTGATGCTATTCAGGCCACAGAAACGCCAAATTTGGATTTACTCCCTGCTCATATTGACCTGGTTGGTGCAGAAATTGAAATGATCAATATGCATGAACGTGAATATAAGATGAAAAAAATCTTAGATCAAGTTAAGGATGATTATGATTTTATCATTATTGACTGCTCTCCTTCATTAGGGTTAATCACCATCAATGCATTATCAGCATCTAATTCAGTTGTTATTCCAGTGCAATGCGAATATTTTGCACTAGAGGGCTTGGGTAAGTTGTTAAATACAATTAAAATTGTACAAACACGTTTAAATACTAGTCTGGAAATTGAGGGTATTTTATTGACAATGTATGATGTTCGTTTACGCTTATCAAATCAGGTAGTTGAAGAAGTAAAGACACATTTTACGGATTTGGTGTTTGAGACGATTATTCAGCGAAATACACGTTTGAGTGAGGCTCCGAGTTTTGGTATCTCTGTCATTATGCACGATGCATCGTGCAAAGGAGCTATCAACTATTTAAATTTGGCTCGAGAAATTTTACATAAAAATGGACATCTAAAAGAATTAGATTCATCAGTTACAATATAATATGGCAGCACAACAGCGAAAAACAGGTCTAGGAAGAGGATTAGGTGCCTTATTAAATGATAGTACCGATATCCCTGAAAGAAACTCTGACCTGGAGACATCCCGAGTAGATACTCCTGTGAAATCCAAAGAAACGGGTAGTATCAGTACGGTTAATGTGGATGAGATTGAAATGAATCCATTTCAACCTCGTACGGACTTTGACCCACAAGCATTACAGGAACTTTCTGAATCGATTTTATTACAAGGGCTAATTCAACCCATTACTGTTCGGAAAATTGGTGAAAATGCGTATCAATTAATTTCTGGAGAGCGTCGTTATCGTGCTTCAAAGTTGGCGGGTATTACCGAAATTCCAGCCTATATTCGTACTGCTAATGACCAGCAGATGCTGGAAATGGCTTTAATTGAAAATATTCAGCGTGAAAATTTGAATGCCATTGAAGTGGCTTTGAGTTTTCAACGTATGATAGAAGAGTGTAATCTTAAGCAAGAGGAATTAGGGGAGCGCGTGAGCAAAAATCGTTCTACCGTGACCAATTATCTGCGCCTATTAAAGTTACCCCCTGTGATTCAGGCTGCTATACGTGATGGTGAGTTAACTATGGGACATGCTCGTGCACTTATTAATGTTGGAGAAGTAGATAAGCAATTGTACATTTTTAAGTTAATTGTTGATTTGGGTTTGTCTGTTCGTAAAGCAGAAGAATTGGTTCGTGAGATTCAGAACGGTAATAAAAAGAAAGCACAAAAAGATAAAAATGCACCTAAATCTTTTCAATTTCAAAAAATTGAAGATGATTTGGCATCTAAGTTTTCTTCTCGTGTCAAATTGAATTTGAAAAGTGCCAAAGGAAAGGGAGCTATTGAGATTCCTTTTGAATCTGAAGATGACCTGAGTCGTATTTTGGAATTATTAGACTGGTAAGATGCATAAAGTAATCGGTTTATTGTGTGCTATCTTTATATTTTTTGTTGCACAAGGGCAACAAGTTGATCCCAAAGGGAAAGTAGCGTTAAAAACTACTTCTGCATTAGATTCAACTAAGAAAGTAACGACTGTGCAGGATACAACAAAAAAAGAGAGTCGGAGGGAAAGAAAAAGAAGAGAGAAGGCTGAAGAAGAAGCGAAGATTCCTAAGATTTTTAAAGATTCTACACGACTTGCAATAGAAGCAAAAACAGTTACTGCATGGAAACGTTCTTTGATACTTCCTGGGTGGGGGCAATATACAAATAAGGGATTGTGGTGGATTAAGGTACCTGCTATTTATGGAGGACTGGTATCAACTGCACTGGTATTTGAATTTAATCATCGTTATTATAAGGAATTCATTAAAGAATTGGACTATCGTTTTAAGCATAATGAGAAGGATAATCCAGATTATTTTGGCTGGTCGGATCAAGGGCTTATTAGAGCTAAGGATGCGGCAAGACGTGATCGAGATTTGATGGTACTTTTGACTGTTGGGGTGTATGGATTGAATGTAGTCGAAGCTTATGTAGATTCGATGCTCAAAAATCGTTGGAGCGTAAGTTCAGAAAAAGTTGCATTAAAAATTAGACCAACTATCTTATTGGGACCATCAAATAGTTTTGCATACAGTGCTGCTCCCAATTTTGGATTTAAATTATCCATGACACTTAAATAAAAATTATAAAGCTTAAATTCGTATTCATGCTATAGAGCATAAAACTTATTTGGTCTTCTTATTAAATATGATCTGAAATAGATATGAAAATTGTATTATTCGGCTACGGCAAAATGGGCAAAATTATTGAGAAATTTGCGCAAAAAAGAGGGCATGAGATTCATTTGATTGTCAATAGCGAGAACCGTAGCTCAATTACCAAAGCTGATCTGGTAGGTGCGGATGTTGCAATAGACTTTGGTGTTCCAAATGCAGCTCTTTCTAATATGGAATTATGCTTGGAAGCAAAGTTGCCAATTGTCATGGGGACTACAGGTTGGTATGAAGACCTTGATCTTGTAAAGGAAAAATGTTTAGCTGTTGATGGTTCTAT
Source organism: Sphingobacterium sp. SG20118 (assembly GCF_044740685.1). NCBI lineage: Bacteria > Pseudomonadati > Bacteroidota > Sphingobacteriia > Sphingobacteriales > Sphingobacteriaceae > Sphingobacterium > Sphingobacterium sp. SG20118. Next base: position 4,252,531 of record NZ_CP172826.1, on the reverse strand, counting down.
CTTGTACGGTTCGAACTTCTCCATAGGTGTCAATATCTTTTTTCATATCAATAAAATGTTGGCGAAGGCCATTCAACCTTATAAAGCTTATGATGTACAAGTAGAAGAAATACATCATATTCATAAATTGGACGCACCAAGTGGGACAGCAATTACTATAGCTGAAGGAATCTTAAACAACAGTGATGTTAAAACATCTTGGGTCAATTCATTGGTAGGGGATGGAGATGTAGAGATTATACCTAAAGCAACGGAATTGTTAATAGAAAGTCACCGTATCGAAGAGGTCCCTGGTACACATACAGTCGTATATAGTTCGGAAGTTGATCAAATTGAATTTAAACATACAGCGCATAGTCGTGACGGGTTTGCATTAGGCTCCGTTATCGCTGCAGAGTGGCTGTTTGGAAAAGAAGGATTCTTTCAAGTGACCGAAATGTTTGATTTCAATAAGTAATCGATTTTTATAAAAAATTGCGAAGTCTGTAACGAATGCATAATCTTTTATACTAATTGACATATTAGATTATTAAAAAATAAAATTTAAAGAAACTTATGTGGTATATTATTTTTGCGGTCTTAACAGTAATTGCTCATTATGGGCTTTGGAAATTATTTGTTAAAGCAGGCAGATCAGGATGGGAAGCGCTAGTTCCCTTTTATCGGGAATATGTAATGGCCGAATTAACGGGTCGCGCAAAGTGGGTTGTTATCCTATTATTGGTGCCAATCGTGAATATCTTTGTTTTCTATGGTCTATATTTAGATTTGATAAAGGCATTTGGGAAAAGAAGATTTTGGGAAAATGCAGCTGCGGTGTTAATTCCTTTTATCGTATTACCCATGTGGGGCAATGACGCTTTGGTAAAGTATTTGGGTAACCCAAACTCGGAAGAATTTAAAAAGAAATATCCTTATAAAAAATCTATGGCTCGTGAATGGGCTGATGCAATCGTTTTTGCAACCGTTGCAGCATCATTAATTCGTGGGTTTTTAATAGAGGCATATATGATTCCAACAGGTTCTATGGAACGGACTTTATTGGTTGGTGATTTCTTATTTGTAAGTAAGGTTAATTATGGACCGCGTGTTCCTATGACACCTATTGCATTTCCCTTTGCGCATCATACAATGCCCTTAATTGGAGGTAATGCATACTCAGAGTTAATTGAACTGCCTTATAAGCGCCTGCCTGGATTCCAGGACATCAAAAGAAATGATGTTGTCGTTTTCAACTATCCAATGGAAGCTGATGCGCCGTACAACCGTCCAGTTGATAAACGTGAGAACTACATCAAACGTTGTGTAGGTATGCCGGGCGATGAAGTCTCTATGTCCAATGCTGTGTTCTTTGTAAATGGTAAACCTGGTTTTAATCCACCAGAAGGACAATTGGATTATATAGTAGAAACCGACCAAACTGGTTTGGACATGCGTGTTATGAATGATAAACGATTAGAAACATTCCCTACAGGTCAACCCGATGTTTATCAAGTTTTTATGACGGCTGATGAGGCTGCTATGGTTAAAGGATGGATGAATGTGAAGGCTGTTATTCCAAATATTCGTAAAGCAGGCGAACATGAAGAAGGAACCTTCCCAAATGTTGCTTCTTTGAATTGGAATTTTGATAATTTCGGTCCGATTAAAATTCCGAGTAAAGGTTGGACTGTTCAATTGGACAGTGCTACTGTGCCACTTTATGAGCGTGCAATTACTATTTATGAAGGTAATACAATGGAAAATAAAGCAGATGGTACCTATATTAATGGTGTTAAAGCTAATTCATATACCTTTAAGATGGATTATTATTGGATGATGGGTGATAATAGACATAATTCTTTAGATTCTCGTGGATGGGGCTTCGTACCAGAAGACCATATTGTTGGTAAAGCATTATTTACCTGGCTGAGTCTTGATAAGGACGGTTCGGGATTATCAAAAATACGCTGGAACAGAATATTCAAGGGTATTGAATAAATATAAAATAAAAAAGAAGGGCTTTACAAATTTGTAAAGCCCTTCTTTTTTATTTTAATGCATTTAAATATCTTTTTATTGTTTCTTCTAATCCTAAATAAAGTGCATCTGCGATAAGCGCGTGGCCAATACTCACTTCTAACAATCCTGGGATATGCTGGTTAAAGTATGTCAAGTTATTTAAGTCCAAATCATGGCCTGCATTGATGCCTAAACCAACTTCTCTTGCTTTTAAAGCCGCCTGAAAATAGGGTTTGATTGCGGCATCTCTCTCCTCCAAGAAAGCTTGCGCATATGACTCAGTATACAATTCGATGCGGTCGGTCCCTGTTTCCGCAGCGGCTTCAACCATATCTGTATCTGGATCAACAAAAATAGACACTCGAATACCTTGGTCTTTGAAAAGCTTACAGATATCGGTTAGGTATGCCTTGTTTTTAATCGTATCCCAACCATGGTTTGATGTAATTTGTCCTTCTGCATCCGGTACTAGGGTGACTTGAGCAGGTTTGTTTGCTAGAACAAGATCGATAAATTTTTGTTCTTGACAATTTCCCTCAATGTTTAGCTCTGTTTGAATATTAGCTTTCAAATCAAAAACGTCTGCATAGCGAATATGACGTTCGTCTGGTCTCGGGTGTACAGTAATACCATTAGCACCAAAGCGTTCGCAAGCTAAGGCTGCGGCCAATACATTGGGATTGTTTCCTCCTCGAGAATTACGAAGAGTGGCTATTTTATTGATGTTTACAGATAATGCAGTCATATTTATTCCAATCTTTTAAGTAAAAATACAAAACAATTCTAACGCTTGCTCATTTTAGCGATAATTTGCACGACAAAGAGCTCATTGTTTAGGTGATTTTTTTTAACTTGCATGTATATGGAAGGATTTGATTACAGCCTCTTTAGGGGTTTCCGTTTATTGGATGTTATCGATATTATTTTAGTAGCGATTATTATTTACTATGTATATAGTTTAATACGTGGTACGATTGCTGTTAATATCTTAATTGGCGTTGCCCTATTTTATGGTATTTATATTATTGTAAAACAAATGCATATGCGTTTGTTGACCGAAATATTTGGGGGGTTCATTTCAGTGGGTTCCATTGCCTTGATTGTGGTCTTTCAGCAGGAGATTCGGCGTTTTTTGTTACATATAGGGAAGAATATTTCTATGAAGCGAAAGAAGATCCTATGGTCGTTTCTAGTTAGTAAGAAGACTGTAGCCAAAGATAATTCTGAACATTTAAAACCTATTATAGAGGCTTGCCGTAGTATGTCAAAGACACGCACTGGTGCCCTGTTGGTTTTTTCTAAGTATTTTGATGAAGAATATTATCAAAGTAGTGGCGAGTTTATTGATGCACATATCTCAAAACGTCTGATAGAAAGTATTTTTAATAAGAATAGCCCTTTGCATGATGGTGCTGTTGTAGTTGTGGATTTTAAAATCATGTCCGCGTCTTGTATTCTACCTTTATCGGAAAGTGAAGATTTGCCTTTACAGTTCGGTTTACGCCATCGTGCGGCAATTGGAGTGACAGAGGTGTCTGATGCAGTTGCTGTCGTGGTATCGGAGGAAACAGGTGAAATATCCTTTGCTAAAGATGGTAATGTGAATATGAATATCACACATGAGGAACTCGCGGAGTTACTAAAAGAAGAATTATAAAAAAAACGCCACTTTCAAAAAGTGGCGTTTTTTCATAATGGTATATTATTATTTACCGGCTTCTTTAATGACTTGGTTATTTAATTTAACATATTCAGCATTGTTTCCTTTTTGCGCAATTTCCACTCCTTTTTGTGCTGTTGCTATTGCTCCCTTTTTATCACCTGCTTTCAGTTGTATTTTTGCTTTCCAGTAGCGAATATAAGGCGCTTCTGGATTTTCTTTTTCAGCTTCGTCTACCCATACCAATGCTTTTTTGATATCGAGGTTGTTGTTTAGGTAAAATTGTGCTGCTTGGAGATAAGGTTTTTTATCACCCTTCATTGCTTCCTCAATATTAGCTAATATCTCTTGTGTTTGATCAACTTTTATTGAAAACTGAGTGGAGCTGTTTTCCCAAGATAGGGATAATACAGCTGAATTTGTTGTTACATTTTCGAACTGCATGGTAAAGGTTTCTACTTTATTTGAAAGCTTAGTCGACTTTACATTGAAACGTATGAGGTCGTCTTTTTTATCGTAGGTATATGCACCCCATTGATTGCTGTTTTTCGTTAATATAATTGTCCAATCGCCCTTTGTTGGGATGGTCAAGATGCCATACGTTCCAGCAGGAACTTTATTTCCTTCTATTGTAACTTCTTCTTCAAATTTAATAACAGGTATATTGTTTGCGCCAGTTCTCCAGACCTCATTGTAGGGAATTAAATTACCGAAAATAACACGACCGTTTATGTTTGGTCTCTGGTATGAAAGTGCTATGTTTTTAATCCCTAATCCTTGGGTGATGGATGTGGTGCTACTTGCTTGTGGTAATTTTACTTGAGCAACTGAAGTAGTTGAGAGACTAAATGTGAGTACCGTAGCGGCGCATAGTGTTAAAATAGATTTCTTCATTTTGGAAATGTTTAATTTCCACTAATTTACTTGTAAATTATCAAAATAAAGAATTTTGGTTTTTTAAATTAAAGGCCAACAAAGGATTGATATTGGCCCTTAATGTGAGTTTTTACAAACTGTTCAACACTTTTTGCGCTTCTTTAATCTGGTTTGGAATTGCTTTTTGATTGATGTTTTTATTTGTAAATCCATCAATTATTTCATTTAATTTTTGCAATTGTGGAGCATTTAATTCCTTTCTTAAAATCCTTATTTTCTCAGCATCTTGTACACCTTCAATTAATTTTTCGAAACGAATAGAGGTCATGTTGTCTGGATATACAAAATACGTGTCCCCACCTAACCATGATCCGTAACGGGTATCTTGATTGGGATTGGCATTCCAACAGTCATATGCCCATCTTAGATAACCATCGAAACCCCTCTGTACACTATGCCAAGCTAACCAAGTTGCTTCTTGGTAGCCAGAATTGGTAAATGTATTAGGGAAAATCTCAGTGCAGCATGTATAAACTGTTGTTTTATAGCCTTTTTCTTGACGTGCTTTTAATACCTCTGGTGCCATTTCTTCTCCTAGGGTGATACTGTAATCAGCAAACTCATTAGAAATTTCTGGATGATATGCACCTGCAAGTGATGACCTGAACTGTGGGTCTGCTTCTTTAATAATTGCAATTGCACGTTTCATATCTTCTTGAGGTCTTTCATCCATAGCAATGGTTGTCCATTCAAAATAACCTTTTTGTTTAAGATGCCTTGCAAAGTCTTTTAATAGAGGTAACCAATGTTCTCTGTATTTTGGATCATCAGTTTTAACTTTTAAGATTTCATATTTACCTGTATTTTCATCAAAGTATTGAAAATTCATGTTCCAAGGAATCATACTGTAGCAATTGATATATTTAGAAATACCAATCTCTCGCATAAATCCTACCCATTTATCAAAAATGCTATAATCATAAGACCAAGTGCCATCCTTCTTTTTAGTCCATTTAATCATGGCCTGGTATTTATCATATGTTTGACCATTCCAGGGATCATTAATGATACTTACGGTAATATTTTTTTGGCCAGCATCACGTAACCGTTCATAGTGTGGTTTCATGATGTTGAAATGTTCTGGCGACCATAGTTTCTACTTGAAATTGTCGGGCAATAGAGTAAGGGTTTTGCCATAAGTCTAAATGATATTCCCAATCTTTTGTCTCTGGTAATACATGAGCAAGTACTTCTATACTATAAGGTATAGTCGTTTTGTAATTGTCGGCTTTTATTGTAAGCGAACCTTTGTATATTCCTACTGCAGCATCACGAGGTACTTGAATGCTTAACCAAAGCGGTCTTGTCGTGTTTTTTTCGTATTCAAAACTTGATTGATCTGTGATACGATCAGCTACCAAAGCTGAGTCCAATCCTTGACTGATACCACAACCTTGTTTTAAATCTCCTGATAGATCTGTCATGACGTAGGTGATGTATCCTAAAGTAATATCTTTAGTTGCTATTTGTTGTGCTTGACTATTTTTTAAAGATGAGGATGTCACTTCAACTTTTCCATGGTCTCTATTGCTCCAAAATACCAGCTGTGTGTGTACTTTTTCACCTTTCCAAGCCTTTGTATTCCATGATTTTGTCAATGTTTCTAAGGTTGGGGGGATGGTTTGGGAGTAGCTATAATCTGCTATGCTAAAAGAAAAGTTGTTTTTTTCTTTTAGATTGTCCCATTTTTCAGTGGTGCTAGATGCCCTTGGGTCTGCTAGTTCATTTATTTTCTGCGAATAACCCTGCTGTGTGCAAATAAATAAACCGACTAATAAACAATAAAAGGATTTTTTCATATTTAGGTGTTTAAGAAAAAAGCGATTATTTTGTAAAAATAACCGCTTTTTTATTTATAATAGTTTTTTTATTTTTTCCCTACCTTATGTCCTGAGATGGCATAATACAATATGAAAAGATAACATGGAATTGCAATCCAGTATGCCTGATGAGAGCCAACGTGATCCGCTAATGCGCCATAGCTTAACGGAATAACAGCACCACCAGCGATACCCATAACTAGTAATGAAGATGCTGCATTGGTAAATTTACCAACACCTTTAAGCGCTAATGGCCAAATGGCCGGCCAAATTAATGAGTTTGATAATCCTAACAACGCAACAAATGCGACAGAGGTATAACCGCTTGTGAAGATAATTCCTAACGTGAAGATTATACCTGAAATTGCACAAGCTTTCATCGCTACGTCTTGTTTAATATATTTTGGAATTGCGATAATACCGATGATATATCCTACTACCATTGAAATCATTGTTCCAGTGGTAAAATACTTAGCTGTATTTAGGGCTATACCTTGCGATTTTCCATAAGCAATTATACTATCACCTGCTAAAACTTCAACTCCGACATACAAGAATAGGGCAACAAACCCTAAAACTACATGTGGAAATTGGAATATAGAAGATTTTTCAGAGGAAATAGTACCATGATGGTCAGCCGTTTCTTCTTCATCACCTTTTACTTCAGGTAGATTTGCTCTTGAAATCCAAAAAGCTAAAATTAATAAAGCAACAACAATACCAATATAAGGGTTTACAACTTGTAAAGCCATCTCATCTAAAGCTGCAGAATGTGCGGCAGCAGTCATGTTATCTACTTCGTTATGTAGTTTATCGGCATCTTCTAATTTTAAGAACAACCCTAAAATAATCGGCGCCAGAGCTCCTGCAAATTTATTGCAGATTCCCATAATCGAAATCCTTTTGGCTGCTGTTTCAACAGGTCCTAGAATAGTGATATAGGGATTAGAAGCTGTTTGTAAGATGGCTAAACCACCTCCAAGTACAAATAGACCAATTAAAAATAAAATATAAGTTCTTGAAATAGCGGCAGGTATAAAGATTAATGCACCAACAGCCATAATCAATAGGGATATGGACATCCCATTTTTAAATCCAAATCGGTCTAATACACGAGTCGATATTGGCCCCATTACTAAATAGGCAATGTAAAAAGCGAAAGTAACAAAGTAGGATTGAAACTCAGTTAATTCACATGCGATTTTTAAGTAGGGTATTAATAATGAATTTAACCAAGTTACAAATCCAAAGATAAAAAATAGTGAACCTATGATAATCATTGGACCCAGCGTTGATTGCGCAGAATGATTTTTTGATTGCATGATTTGGTTGATAAATTTTGATTTTATTTATATAATATGCAAGACTAATTAATTTTATTAAGAAAATGAAATAAAATGGCATGGATTTGGCGATTAATTGGTAATATTTTGAATAGAAAAAGGGAGTAACATACCTAGTATGCTACTCCCTTTTTGTAAAACCGTATTTGTAAACCAATTCAGTTGGCTTAGTTTATATTCAAGACAAGTGGTGAAGAGAAATGTTTGAAATATTTTTATTTTGGTATAATGGCAACAGTTAGCCTTGAAATACAATTGAGATTACCTAAATCATCAGAAATACGGATATCCCAAATATGCGTTTGTTTTCCAATATGTATAGCGGAACAAACCGCAGTTACCAATCCTTTAGCGACCGGGCGTAGATGATTTGCATTGATTTCTAAGCCTACACCTTTATGCGTGTCTGGATTGAGGATTAGATTTGACGCAATACTCCCAATTGATTCTGCTAATACTACGGATGCTCCACCGTGTAGTATTCCGAATGGCTGTCTTGTTTTATCATTCACAGACATTGTAGCTGTAATCGATTGACGGTCGATAGCTGTTGCTTTTATTTCAAGTAAGCCCGTCATATATTGAGCAAGTATGCCATTAACTTGCTCAATGCTGTAATTCTGAAACCAAATCATTGACATTGTTTGAATTGAAATATCGTTCTTGTATAATGATGCGGTGATGATTTAAGTGTCCCGCAACTACATATAGTAAAGCTTTTACACTTGTTAGCCTTTCGGAAGCCATCCCTTTTCTTTCTAATTCTGCATTACTAAAGTTTTCAAAAAGAAACATATTTGCTTTGCGCAAGTGTATGAATTCTTTACTAAGAGAAGCTAAAGTTCGTTCGGGATATCTGGAGTTTTGTATAAAATATTCCTGATCATAGCCTAAAAGCTCTTTCATATCATTACGTGAAAACCTTAGAGCTCGGTAAGCCATAATGCGCTCATTGTCTAAAATATGTCCTATCACCTCTTTGATTGACCATTTATCTTCTGCATAGCGAAAGTCACCTTTTTCTTCAGGTATTGTATCGAGAAATGCTGGAAAGGATAAAATTTGCTCTTCCAACACATCCATGACATCGCCGACTACAGTCTCTATGTACGTGGAATACACCGCTGGGTATTCATCAGATTTTAGTGGGTTCATAAGTTAGATTACTTTTTAATATTATTCTAAATGTAGTTCCTTTTCCAATTTCAGAATCTTTCACAAAAATATGGCCTTGATGATAATGTACCATTCTTTTGGTTAGACTTAATCCCAATCCCCATCCCCGTTTGCGGGTAGTAAAACCTGGTTGAAAGACGGCTTCAAAATTTGATCTTGAAATCCCCTTTCCTGTATCACTAATGTCAATAAAAATTTCTTCTTTCGCAATGTTTTCTGATATTTTAACAGTTATTTTTCCTTCCGATGTAATAGCGTTCACTGCATTTTTTAATAAATTTTCAATTATCCAATCAAATAATGGGATATTTAACTTTGCTTCTACATGTTTATCTCCAATGAGTTCAAATATTATTTTGTCACTTGTTCGTACTTTAAAGTAGCGGATGTATGAAGCTATTACTTCGTAAACATTGGCATTGTGAAGCACGGGAGTGGATCCGATTTTGGAGAATCGGTCGGCTACGATTTCTAGCCGTTTGATGTCATTTTCCATTTCATTTAACGTTTCATCATCCTCTGCATCAAATTTTAATTTAATGAGTTCTAGCCATCCCATCAAGGAAGAAATGGGAGTACCCAACTGGTGGGCGGCTTCCTTGGTAAGGCCCACCCATACCAGATTCTGTTCGGATTTTCGAATGGAATTGAATACGGTGTATGCTATAATTAAAAATACCGCAATTAATGAAAGTTGAATATAGGGAAATACTCTAAGTTGCTGTAGGAACCATGAATCCTTATAATAAACCATCCATTTGGCGCCCGTATCTAATTCTAAAGTGATAGGAGGATGGCTTTTTTTCATAAAATTGAGTTGTTTCTCAAAATAATAGGGATCATAATCTATATGACTTGTACTATCTTTGGTCGTCGTTTTGATGTTGGTTTTGGTAGAGTCTAAATCCCTCCAGAAAACAATATTGTTGTTTTCATCTGTAATGATTGCTGGAACTGCTAGACTATCTCTTACGGAGTAGACAAACGTAATAAATTCGTCATCAACATCGGGCATAGTCATGATGCTCTTTGTGCTCATTGCCCATACTTCTGCCTTTGTTCTCTCCACTTTAGAAAGATTGCGGACGAGGTAGTTGGTATACAGAAGGGAGGCCGCTGCGATAATAGCTGCGAATATAAGCAAGAAAAATTTCCAACGTTGTTGATTGTATTGATATGGATTCATATTAGCCAAAGGGGAATCTTGTTGCTGCAAATTAAGGAATTAAATGAAATTAATCTTTATCAGCGACATATATCTAACGATAAAGTCTTGTTTTTGTTATTTTATTGTGGTTATCAATGCTATAGTTTCATTGAAATGAAAATTTTGTGGTAATTTTGTTTCATGAGTTCTGAAAGAAAAGTAAGGGTGCGTTTTGCACCAAGTCCGACAGGTGGGTTGCACCTTGGAGGAGTTCGTACAGCTTTATTTAATTATTTGTACGCGCGTAAACATCAAGGTGATTTTATTTTGCGTGTTGAAGATACAGACCAAACACGGTTTGTCGCTGGTGCAGAAGAATATATAAATGAGTGTTTAGCTTGGTGTGGTTTGGTACCAGATGAAAGTCCAATTAAAGGTGGTGCTTTTGGTCCATATCGCCAAAGTGAACGTAAACCTTCTTATCGTCAATTTGCAGAGCAATTGATTGAAAATGGACGCGCTTATTATGCCTTTGATACAGCAGAAGAGTTGGACGAGCAGCGAAAAGAACAACCAAACTTTCGTTATAGCCATGAAAATAGATTAAAGTTAAGAAATTCTTTAAGCCTTTCTAAAGAGGATACCCAAGTATTGTTATCGAAAGGTACTCCACATACTATTCGTATAAAAGTACCGACTGATGAGACCGTTTCTTTTACGGATATGATCCGTGGTCAAGTAAGTTTTGAAACCAATCTAATCGATGATAAGGTTTTGTTAAAGGCCGATGGAATGCCTACTTATCACTTAGCTGTAGTAGTGGATGATAAAGCGATGGAAATCTCACATGTTTTCCGAGGAGAAGAATGGTTGCCATCTGCTCCCGTACATATTTTGTTATGGGAATATTTGGGATGGAATGAGCAAATGCCACAATGGGCACATTTGCCATTAATTTTGAAACCCGATGGTAATGGTAAGTTGAGTAAACGCGATGGTGATCGATTAGGTTTTCCTGTATATGCAATGAATTGGAAAGATGCTCAAGCAGAAAAAGAAACAATTGGATTCCGTGAAATGGGGTTTTTACCAGAAGCCTTTGTCAACATGTTGGGTGTACTGGGATGGAATGATGGTACTGAGCAGGAGCTATTCTCATTACAAGAATTGATTGAAAAATTCTCGGTTGAGCGTATCAGTAAGGCGGGTGCTAAATTCGACTTTGAAAAAGCAAAATGGTTCAATCATGAGTGGATTAAGAAGACATCAAATGAAGCATTATTACCGCAGATAAGAGAGGTGTTAACATCGCATCAAGTGACAAATGTAGCGGATGATTATATTGTACAAGTTTTGGGCGCAGTGAAAGAGCGTCTGACATTTGTTTCTGATTTCTGGGAACAAGCGTCATTTTTCTTTGTTCGTCCAGAAAACTATGATTTAGGAGCTGTCAAACCAAAATGGTCAGCTGAGAAAACGACTTTCTTTAATCATGTTAATCTTGAATTCGGTAAGTTTGATTCTTGGGATGCCGTAGCTTTAGAATCTTTCTTTAAGGGTGCAATTCAAGAATCTGGAATGAAAATGGGTGAACTCATGATGCCTTTCCGTATTATGTTAGTTGGAGGTAAATTTGGTCCTGATGTGTTCCAAATCGTTTCTTTATTAGGAAAAGAAGAAGTTGTTGCTCGGGTTAATAAGGCGCTTATTGCTTTTACTGCTGAGTAGTTGATTTATAAAATTCGAAAAAAAACCCCATGCGCATTTAAGAACATGGGGTTTTCTTTTTGTGACCCTATCTCAGTAATTCTTGAATGTCTTCCGAAGATAGTGATTTAATGAAACTCTCTTCAGTGGTTATTAAACTCTGAGCAATAGAACGTTTTCTATTTTGCATGGCGAGTATCTTCTCTTCTACAGTATCCTTAGAGATGAATTTATAAATAAAGACATTCTTGGTCTGTCCGATACGGTGGGATCTGTCTACAGCCTGTTGTTCAACTGCGGGATTCCACCAGGGGTCTAGAATGAATACATAGTCGGCTTCAATAAGATTCAGACCTACACCACCAGCTTTGATGGATATCAAAAATAATTTAGTATCCTCATTTTCTCTAAACTGACTAACGGCCTCATCTCTGTTTTTTGTGCTCCCATCGAGGTATGCATAGTTGATATCTTTCTTGTCAAAATAACTTCTAAAAATATTCAAATGTTTGACAAATTGAGAAAATATTAAAACTTTATTCCCCCTTTGCAACACTTTTTCTAAGGTCTCGATGACTGTTTCAAATTTCCCTGAACTATCTGAATATTCTGGGTCTACCATTTTAGGATGGTTGGCAAGCTGTCTTAATTTAATCAATCCCTGAAGTAGCGCAATCTGATTTGATTTTGCTTTTCCTGCAAGTTGATTGTCTAAAATTGCATTGCGATATTCCGATTTTACTTTTTCGTACAGTTCATGCTGGTTTTCTGTCATTTCGCAATACAGTACTTGTTCCGTTTTTGGAGGTAATTCCGTTGCTACTTGATCTTTTGTTCTTCGTAGAATAAAGGGTTTGACAATTGCTTGTAGTTTTTTTGCTTTTTCTTCATCTTTTTTCTTTTCAATAGGTTGAACAAATTCTTTTTGAAAATAAGTATAACTACCTAAAAGCCCCGGATTTGTAAAGTGCATTTGCGTCCATAAATCAGAAACAGAATTTTCAACTGGCGTTCCGCTTAATGCAAGTTTATTTTGGCTTTTTAAGCCTTTGATGGCCTTGAAAGACTTGGACGTTGGGTTTCTTGATATTCTGACTCTCATCTAGGATGATGTAATTGAAATAGAATTGACTTAAAAATTCTTCATCAATCCGTGTAATTCCATACGTAGTGATTACTAAATCAAAAGAGAATAGTAATTCAGGGTCTTTTAAACGGTTATTTCCTGCATGGATGTAAATTTGGAGATCAGGGGCGAACTTACGCGCTTCATTTTGCCAATTGTAAATTAATGAGGTCGGTAGTATAAGCAGAGAGGTCTTAACGGCATGACTGTCGGTCAATATCTCTTTTTGATGCTGAAGTAACGCTAGTGTTTGAATCGTTTTACCAAGGCCCATGTCATCCGCTAGGCATCCACCAAATTTATACTGTTGCAGGAAATTGAACCAATTATATCCTGCTTGTTGGTATGGCCTCAGTTGTCCATGAAAGTTTTTGGGTAAAGGTGCATCAGCGATTTCTTCAAACTCGGCTAGTTTTTTTAATTTCCGACTGAAGGTAAGTTCAGTATGTTCACTAATTTCATACAATAATCCCAAATGAATTTTATTTAATTTTAATTCATTCTTATCCTTAGAAAATTGAAAAAGGTGATTGTATTGTGCAAACCACTCTTCAGGTATCATGGCTATCTCTCCATTTGGCAAAGTAAATTCTTTGATGTTATGTAGGATATGATGACGCAATTGAATGAATGGAATTTCAAAGGACCCAAACTTGGCTATCGCTTTGATGTCAAACCAATCGTTGTCCTCGTTAATAGAAATATCAATAGAGGTATGACCGATGAAAAATCTTTTTTCAGCCACATCCTGTATAATTTCAAACCCAACTTCTTTTAAAATAGCATCATTTTGACTTATCCAATCGAAGATAGAAGGTCGCTTACCGTTGATTTCTTTAGGTAATAAATCATGCGATTTTTGGTTGATTTTCTCCAATCCAAGTTCCCCTATAATTTTCGCTTGTTTCTCCTCCCAGATAATGGAGCGTTTTATCCGGTGAAAAATGTAAAGGTCCTGTTCTTCTAGATATTCCATTCGAACATTGACTTTGTTGTCTTTGCCGGATGAAAATATATAAGGGCCGTATTGAAATTGCAATTGTACCGGAGAATCACCTTCTTCATGGTAGATTAATTTCAGTATTGGGTTGGCGTTATGTTGATGGGTTTTGATTTCAAAACCTTCCGCATATACATTGTATTTTTCGATTAAGTTACAAACGAAAGTCTCGAAATATTTTTTCTCGGTAATCCTTGATACAGATATAAATCTTTTATTAAGAAAGGGACTTAGTTTTTTACCTTCTAGTTGTTGGTCGAAGTGGAATAAGGTATTGTTAAGCAGTAACCAAGCTTGTTCATTGACAATTACTTGCGCATTCTTAAACATGAATTCCATCCGGTGGTCTTCATATTTTATGGTCGGGAAATAGCGTGTTTCTTCTTCATTACGTCTAAAATGAAACAGTATGGATGCAGCCTGTGGAGCGATTTGAATTTTCTGATCGGCAGGGTAACCATCTTTACTCATTAAGAATATGGGTTTATCCGCTACGATGGAAAAAAACTGAATGAGTACTTCATCAATTTTTGTTCTCAGGATTTCAAATAGACTTTTATCAAATACTTTGGAAAAAAAGTCAACGGGCCTAATGGCTTTTTTGTGGTATTTTTTTATTAGGCTAGTTGGCTCAATTTGGTCAAGCAAGCGGATGAGTTTGTAATCTAATTCATCAACTGCTTGTGCGTATTCATTTACGGTATTGCTAAATACACGCTTATATCGAAGTGAATATGTTCCATTTGGATTTAACTTGACCACATGTGGCTCAATTAAATAACCCAAGTAGGGATGTTCGCAGATGGAATAAACAATTCGGTGTGATGAAGTTAACTTTGTTTGTTGCATTAAATATATTCGTACCTCTGAAAAGGTTTCTAATATACAGATTAATCTATATGATGTGGCTAATATTTGTTAATAATTTCATACTGAATGGGCACAAACAATGATTTTGTTTATGCCCATTCAGTATTGTTGTGTTAAGGTCGGTTGGCGTTTGAAAGCTATATTGTTCCTTCAAAAACAAAAGTAGCTGGGCCTTTAAGGTAAACTTCTGAAAATGAAGAACCCTCTTTTAAAAAAGATATATAGAGTTGTCCACCTAGCACGCGTATCGGAATGGTCATTTTCCCATTTCTATTTTCATGAAGTGCTATTGTCATGGCAGCAGCGGTTGCTCCGGTACCACAAGCGAAGGTTTCGTCTTCGACACCGCGTTCAAATGTCCGTAAGAAATATCCCGAATTACCTTCCTTCTCTATAAAGTTAACATTAATACCTTTTGTTTTGTAGGTTTCATTATTTCGGATTAAATAACCGGCGTTGAAAACATCTAATTCGGTTAAGTTGTTTTTAAAAGTAATATAATGAGGAGAGCCGGTATTTATAACATATGCATCATTATCGCGATCTATTTGATTCACATCAATCATTTGGAGGTCAATTAAATGATCTTCAAGATTGGCATGGTGAATACCATCAACTGCCAAAAAGTCAGTTTTATCAGATATTAAGTTAAGGTCCTTGGCAAAAGCTACAATACAGCGTCCTCCGTTACCACACATGGTACCCTCTCGTCCATCTGCATTGAAATAAATCATTTCGAAATCAAAGTTTTCTTTTTCTTGCAATAACATTAAACCATCGGCTCCTATACCAAATCTGCGATCGCAAAGCTTTTTTATTAAAACCTCATTTTTGCCGTCGAAATGAAGATTTCTGTTGTCAATGAGGATGAAGTCGTTGCCAGCACCTTGATATTTTGAAAACTTAATTTTTGATTCCATCTGCGTGAATGTATATAGCAAAATTAACTTTTCTGTTACATATAACATAGGGAAAGTTAAGTTTTGTTAAATCAGTAGTTTTTAGGTTGTAATTAACATTTTTTAACGTGCCTAATTAGCAGGTAAACTCGAAATGGTATTACATTTGATCAATAAATGGTATATTTATATAGAATAACTTTCCGATATAAATATCAATTTTAGATATACAATATTAATAAAAATTTAGAAGTAATAGTTTATGAACAAAGTAAGTTTAACTTTATTAACAGCTGTCTTCGGTGGAGCCATAGCCCTTGGGGGATATAAGCTTTTTGAAAATAAAAAGTTTGAAGGAATGTCTATCGAAGACAAACAAAAAGTATATTTTGCGAACAATCCAACTGGAGTGATTTCCTCAACCGGAAATCCAGATTTTACACAAGCAGCTGCTATTGTGTCTCCAGGGGTAGTTCATATTAAAACAACTTATACAAGAAAGGCATCTCAAGGTGGGGGGGGAGGTTTCTCCATTTGATATGTTCGAAGAGTTTTTTGGCATGCCTCAAGGTCGTGGAGGGCAACAAAGACAGGCTCAACCACTTCAGGCTTCGGGTTCTGGAGTGATTATTTCCGAGGATGGTTACATCGTAACCAATAATCACGTCGTGGAAGATGCAGATAAGATTGATGTCGTATTGACTGATAAACGTTCTTTTGAAGCTAAAGTAATTGGACGTGACCCTAATACTGATTTAGCGCTTCTAAAAGTAACAGCTAAGGGATTACCTATTGTGAAATTGGGAAACTCTGATAATGTTAATATTGGAGAATGGGTATTAGCAGTAGGATATCCATTAGGTCTGCAGTCTACAGTGACAGCAGGTATTGTAAGTGCTAAGGGTCGTCAGATTGGAATTTTGGGCGAAAGCCAACAACAGCCTCGTGGTTATGGCGGTCAGGAACAGCCTATTGCAAATTCGTCGATTGAATCTTTTATTCAAACGGATGCAGTTATCAATAAAGGAAATAGTGGTGGAGCTCTTGTCAATGCACAAGGAGAATTGATCGGGATCAATGCGGCTATTGCTTCGCCTACAGGAGTCTATGCTGGATATGGTTTTGCTATTCCGGTCAACTTGGTTAAAAAGATTGTTGATGATTTTGTTGAGTTTGGAAATGTGAAACGTGGTTTTATCGGAATAACTTTTACAGAAATTACGCCAGAATTAGCGAAAGAAAAAGGCTTAACTGACCTCAATGGTTTATTTGTTCAAGATATCGTAAAAGGTGGTGCTGCTGAGGCTGCTGGAATTCAGAAATCTGATTTAATTACCAAGATCAATGGAAGGGTAATTACTTCATCACCGATTTTGCAAGAAACTATTGGTCGATTACGTCCGGGGGATAAAGTAAAATTGACATTCAAACGTGATGGAAAAGAAAAAGAAGTGAATGTGACTCTGAAAGGAGAAGAAATCAATAAAGTTGCAGATGGAGGAAAGTCTAGTAAAAGCGCTACCGAAATCTACAATAAATTAGGAGCTAGTTTCCTACCTGCTTCTGCAGAGAAGAAAAAAGAATTGGGTATCAATTCAGGTGTAGTGGTAACCCAAGTTAATAAAGGTGGAGTTTTCGAATATTTTGGTGTGGAAAGAGGATTGGTGATAACCGAAGTGAATGGTGTACCTGTTAATAATGTAGACGATATTGAGGCTGCTTTAGCTAGAACAAAACGTAACATTGTGAGTTTAAAAGGTGTTCCAGAACGCGGAAGTACAGTTATTCTTAATGTTCCTATTGAATATTAATAACATTTAGGTTGATTATGAAAGGTGGTTTCGAATTCGGGATCACCTTTTTTGTTTTTATATTAAACTTGTACTTTCAATATTATCGTTATTTTAGAGCATGAAAATTTTAATGGTTTGTTTAGGTAACATTTGTCGGTCTCCATTAGCACATGGTATTTTAGACCATTTAGCTAAAAAAGAAGGTTTAGATTGGACTATTGAGTCGGCAGGAACAGGAGATTGGCATATTGGACAGAGTCCAGATCAGCGATCAATTGCTGTTGCTAAAAAATATGAAGTGGATATATCACAGCAAAAGGCAAAGCATTTTGACTCGAGTTTATTTGCTATTTATGATCATATTTTAGTAATGGATCACCAGAATTATAAGGATGTTTTGAAACAGGCATCTACAGAAGATGAAAAGGCGAAGGTAGCTTTGTTTTTAGTTGATGATGTTGTGCCAGATCCTTATTTTGATGAACGTTTATTTGAACCTGTGTATAAGATGATCGAAAGTCGATGTCAAGAGCTGATTCAAGCTTGGAGATAGCGGTTTATATTAATTACACCATTACTTGATCAAGTTGTTTTTAGACTTGGTGTAGGGCAATATCTAGGTTGTAAGTGTAGGTTTCTATTTGTAAAGATAATTTGAATATAATGTTTTTATATTCAACTTAGATATATTAGTATATAAAATACAATTTATCTAAGTTTGTGTTTATATGAATGCATCAGAAGTAAATAAAAAATGGGTGGTTTTGCAGCATGAGATTGCACAATCATTTGATATGGATTTGCCAGATTTAAAAGTATTTTTATTTTTGATTGGCGTCCAAGAATTGGGAAAGGGACCTCAGACTTTTTCAAAAAGAGAAAAGGAAGAATTGATGCATATTGCCAATTGTCGTCTTTTCAGTGCGATGGGTTTTTATGAGTTGAAGGGATTGGATGAACAGGGATGGCCGCATTGGGAATTGGTTAAGCCTATTCCTAATTATACCATATTAGAACAGGAGCTCATCATCAAATCATTGATTATTGATTATTTTCAAGAGCTAAACGTAATTTAACAAATCGTTATGAAGAGGATTATTTTAAGCGCATTTTTTTGTGCTTTATCAATTACATTGTTTGCAGCAAAACCTGCTTTTAAGTATGTGCGTATTCAGACAGATAAAGGGACTGTTGTTTTGAAACTCTATAACGAGACTCCAAAGCATCGTGATAATTTTGTCAAATTGGTGAAAGAAAATTATTTTGATAGTTTACTTTTTCATCGCGTTATTAACAATTTTATGATTCAAGGTGGAGATCCTGATTCAAAAAATGCCAAACCAGGTCAGCAACTAGGAGAAGGAGGACCAAACTATACGGTTCCTTCAGAAATCCAGTCGGGATTATTTCATAAAAAAGGTACGCTTGGGGCGGCTCGAGATGATAATCCAGCAAAAGCCTCTTCTGCTTCACAGTTTTACATTGTGCAAGGAAAGAAGTTTACAAATGCGGGCTTAGATAGTTTAGAAACGATGCGTATGAAGGGTGTTAAATTTACAGAAGCGCAACGTACAGCCTATACAACTGTAGGCGGAAACTCCGCATTTAGATGGTAATTATACCGTGTTTGGCGAACTTGTGAATGGTATAGAAGTCGTTGATTCTATTGCGGCTGTGAAAACGGATAAAAATGATCGTCCAATAGTGGATGAGCGAATGTATGTTAAGTTATTGACGAAAAGAGAAGCAATTAATTTGGAACGTGAATTAAAAGGGTTAAAACCGAAAAACGGACTATTTACAAAGATTGCCGATATGTTCTCTTCTCGTAATTATTAAGTTCTAAAATAGGAAAGTGTTTTGAAAATAGTTACATATAACGTGAATGGTTTGCGTGCTGCCATTAAGAAAGATTGGTTAGGCTGGTTAAAAGAAGTCAATGCGGATGTTGTCTGCTTGCAAGAAATAAAAGCTACTCCCGATCAGATTCCTGAAATAGCACTATTAGAACAAATGGGCTATGAACATTATTGGTATCCCGCACAGAAGAAAGGATACAGTGGTACAGCCATTTTTACACGGATAACGCCGAAACATGTTGAGTATGGATGTGGTCATGAGGATTATGATTTTGAAGGGCGAATAATTCGTGCAGATTTTGATGATTTATCTATCATGAGTACTTATTTTCCCTCTGGAACTACAGGTGGTATTCGTCAAGATTTTAAATATCGTTTTTTAGCTGATTTTCAAGATTACTCCAATCAGCTGCTACAAGAAAGACCTAATTTGATTGTATGCGGTGATTATAATATCTGTCATCGGGCTATTGATATCCACAATCCAAAATCAAATGCCAACTCTTCTGGGTTTTTACCTGAAGAAAGAGAATGGATGGAGAATTTCATTAATTCTGGCTTTGTAGATTCTTTTCGTCATTTGAATGCCGATCCACATCATTATAGCTGGTGGAGTTATCGTGCGGGAGCGAGATCTCGGAATTTGGGATGGCGTATTGATTACAATATGGTATCATCAGGATTAGCGAGTAGAATTGATTCCGCAGAGATATTAAGCCAAGCAGTACATTCCGACCACTGTCCGGTTGTACTAAACTTGAAATAGTAGTATGTTTAGATATTTAAAAGGCCTTAATTCAACTGAATTAAGGCCTTTTTAAATATCGAGTAAGTTTTAATTACTTGTAGCTTGTATAATTGATAGTTGCTGTGCCACTTTTTCAGCGATAGCAATAAATGCTTTTGTAGTTGGGTCTTCTGCATCTATAGCAATTGGAAAACCGTTATCTCCTGCGTCTGATATACCTTTTAGTAGGGGAATTTCACCTAAAAATGGCATTTTATATTCTTCTGCTAATCTGCTACCCCCACCTTTACCAAATATATAATATTTATTATCCGGTAACTCAGCAGGTGTGAAATACGCCATATTTTCTATAACACCCAACAGTGGAATATTAATTGAATCCATCAAAAACATCCCGATTCCTTTAATCGCATCTGCTAAGGCAACTTGTTGCGGAGTTGTAACAATAACTGCTCCTGCGATTGGGAAGTTTTGGGCAACAGTAATGTGTATATCACCCGTTCCAGGAGGCATGTCGATGATTAAATAATCTAAATCTCCCCAGTCTGTATCATTCAATAATTGTTTGATTGCAGAAGTGGCCATTGGGCCCCTCCATGGAATAGGTTGGTTTGGATCAGTGAAAAAACCAATTGATAATAACTTTATCCCAAACTTTTCTATCGGTTGTATTTTAACCGTACCATCCTCATGTTGAACTGACTGAGGTTTTTCTCCTTCAAGACCAAACATGATAGGAAGAGAAGGTCCATAGATGTCAGCATCTAAAAGTCCAGTTTTCGCTCCTTTTGCATGTAATGATAAGGCTAAATTAGCGGCAACAGTAGATTTTCCTACACCTCCTTTTCCGGAAGAAACGAGAATGATATTTTTAATTCCTGATAATTGATTTCCTTCTTTGCCTAATACATTTGAGGTCATATGGACCTCGACCGTAATGTTTTTGTCAATGAAATGTGCAATAGCATTGCGACATGCATGTTCAATATGGTCTTTAAGTGGACATGCTGGTGTGGTTAAAACTACTTCGAAGGATAGTTTTTGATCTTCAATCACAATATTTTGGATCATATTGAGCGTCACCAAATCTTTTTTTAGATCTGGTTCTTCGACATATGATAAAGCTTCTAGTACTTGTTCTTTGGTTATCATCTGATATATGGATGCATGAATATTAAATGACAAATTTACTGAATGATAAATTAAAACTTGTCATATAGATGTTTTTAATGATATTAAGATTTAATTTTTACATTTGGGTATTCAAAATCGAGAGTCATACGTTTACATTATAATATGTTCAACAATCTTAGCCCCCTACTTCGCTCTAAGAAAATGCGAATCCTATATATCATATTAGGAGTTGTTCTTATTTTTATGGTTGGAGTTGGAGTATTTGCCTATCAAAAAAGAGATGGTTTGTTGCTGTCTGCTATTGGTCAAGCAAAGGAAAAACTTGCGGCTAAGTACAACTTAGACCTTAAGATACAATACTATGCATTTAAGGGCCTATCTTCGGTGCAATTTCAGAATATTATCTTACAACCCAAGGGAGGTGAGCAACTTGCTCATATTCAGGATTTAACAGTCTCTGTCCGTATACTGCCTTTGTTTTTTGGTGATATTAAATTGGGTCAGGTACTCATGGATAATAGTGCTGTTACATTGATTAAAAAAGACTCAACGAGTAATTACGATTTCCTTTTCAAGAAGAACAACCCCGATAGTACAACGAATAAGAAAGCAGAAACCAATTTTGCAGATTTGGCCGACCGTATGCTGAAAAGTGTCTTTTATAAGATTCCAAAGGATATGGATATGAAAAATTTTGAAATATCCTATCAAGATGATAGCACATCGCAACGTATATTGATTCCTGAAGCAGAAATTTCTGGTGGAGATTTGAAGACTAAATTTTTACTCAATGAGCACGAAGCGGTTTGGAATTTAGAGGGTATTGTCAATCCAGATGATAAAGAACTTTATCTCCGTTTGTTTTCTGATATCAAGGATATTGAACTGCCGTTATTGCGACGAAAATTCGGATTAAAAGCTAGTTTTGACGCGATATCATTTCGTTTAAATAAAGTTGATAGGAAGAATAAAGAATTATTATCGCTGTCTGGCGAATGGGGCTTTGAGAATCTGAAACTTAATCACTGGCGTATTTCAGATAAGGACGTTCTATTCCCTGAGGGATTAATGAGTGGGACGTTAAATATCGGGAAGACCTCTTTTGAAATTGATAAGGAAAGTAAGGTCAAAGTCAAGGATTTTGAATTTAGTCCATATGTGAAATATGTTCATAAGCCAGAACAGCTGCTAGAACTTGCTATTCATACGGATCGTATTGAAGCCCAAAAGTTTTTTGATGCTATTCCGCAGGGGTTATTTCATTCTTTGGAAGGAATACGTGTTTCGGGACATATGCAATATGATTTAAATTTTGCATTGAATTTTAAGAAACCAGACGATATCGTATTTACTTCGAAAATGGAAGATCAAGACTTGAAAGTCGAACAATGGGGGAATGCGAATATAGCGGAATTGAATAAACCATTTACTTATATCGCCTATGAAGATGGAAAACCCATGCGTACAATTGTATTGGGGACTCAAAATAAAGACTTTACCCCATTAGATCAGATTTCAAGATATATGCAGATTTCTTTGATAAACACAGAGGATCCTTTCTTTTTTGCGCATAATGGTTTTCAGGAGGAGGCTTTTCGATTATCCATAGCGACAAATCTAAAGGAGAAGAAGTTTAAGCGTGGAGCAAGCACGATATCAATGCAATTGGTGAAAAATGTGTTTTTGAATCGAAATAAAACTGTGGTTCGAAAAGTAGAAGAGATTATTGTAGTTTGGTTAATGGAGTCTTCTAAGCAAGTAAGTAAGAAGCGACTCTACGAGGTGTATTTGAATGTGATTGAGTGGGGAAAGAATGTGTATGGAATAACTGAGGCTGCGCGATACTATTTTGGGAAAAAGCCAGCAGATTTAAATTTGGGAGAGAGTATTTTTCTATCCAGTATTGTTCCTAGACCTAAAACCGGATTGTACTCTTTTGACTGGACGGGGCATCTCAAACCTAATATGATGCGCTATTTTAATACTTATGGTAGTATTATGGTGAAAACAGGACAGATAGGAGTTGATTCAACTGTATCGAATTACGGTTTTTATCAAGTTGAATTAGTACCTCATCTTCGATCTGCAAGACCAGCATTTGTCGATACAACGAACTCAGATGTATTGGATATAGAAGATAGGGATGATGAGTTTTTAAATATAAATGAAACAACGGAGAACCATAAACGTTCTGTCTTTGATAAATTATTGGGACGAAATAAAGAAGAAGAGGGTAAGTAATGAAACGAGTACAGATTGATAACTTACATTTTGAATTGATGATTGATGAAAATCAGATTCAAAAACGTATACGTTTGATTGGAGTTGATATCAATCATCGTTATGAGAAGAAGAATCCTGTGTTTATTGGGGTTTTAAATGGCTGCTTCATGTTTATGAGCGACCTGTTAAAACAGGTCGTTATTCCGTGTGAGATGTCATTTATAAAGTTGGCCTCCTATCAGGGTACCAACCAGGGAGAGGTAAATGAGCTCATTGGATTGGGTATAGATCTCGAAGGAAGGGATGTTATTATTGTTGAAGACATTGTCGATTCTGGAAAATCGTTAAACTATACAATTGAAGTTATAGAGAAACAGTTACCTGCAAGTGTAGTCGTCTGTACCTTATTATTAAAGCCTGAATGTTTACAATATGATTTTGAAAACATTCAGTATGTTGGTTTTGAAATTGAAAAGGAATTCGTGGTAGGTTATGGTATGGATTATAATGGCCTTGGTAGAAATATTTCGGACATTTATAAAAATGTTCCATTTTAATTCCGGAAGGTACAGCTGTTGAGGTGGTCATTGACCATTCCTACGGCCTGCATATAGGCATAACAAATCGTGGAACCAAAGAATTTTATTCCTCTCTTCTTTAAATCTTTAGCAATTAAATCGGACTCTAAAGATGTTATAGCAGCATCTTTTTGAGTTATGATATTGTTTTCGATTGGCTGTTGATTAGGCATAAAACGATATAGGTATTGGTAGAAGCTGCCAAATTCTTCCTGAATCTGGATGAAAATCTGTGCATTCGTTATAGTAGTCTCAATCTTCCTTCGATGACGAACAACGGTAGTATTTGTTAAGATATGCTCAACGTCTTCTGCAGTGAATTTAGCGACAGCCTGCACATCAAAATCTGCGAAAGCTAACCGGTATTGTTCTCTTCTTTTTAATATGGTAATCCAACTTAATCCAGCTTGTGCGGATTCCAAAATAAGGAATTCAAAAAGAGTTTTATCATCTTTTACCTGTTTACCCCATTCTAAATCATGATATTCCACATATATCGGATCATTCCCACACCATAAGCATCTTGTTGTCAACATCGGCTATTATTTAATTTTTGATAAAGTTAAGAAAAGCATTTGTAATGTTTTTTTCAAAGCCGATTTTTATCCTAACTTTACATTTCTAAAGGTTTTTAAAGTGATGCAGGTGAAGTTAAGCTACATTATTCAATTTGTTTTTTTCTTTTTTATGTCGTTTGCACATCATGCAAGAGGCCAAGATTTGATTGATTCGATAGGCGTCATTTCTAAGGACTCTATTACGGTCTTAGATACTTTAGCACTATCTATGGTCCCCAAAGGTCAAGAGCTGTTACATCCCTCCCTAGCTAAGCCACATCGGATCTTGGATGTCGTAGGAGACGATATTATACTTCATAACTTGAATTCCTATGCGGTCACGCAATATTTTTTAGAGAATGACTTAACAGGGAAGGATAAAGTACATGTTGGTATAGTGAAGTATGAGCGAAAACGGTGGGTGCTATTTACTAGTTTATTTCTTTTCCTCGCATTTGCGATTGTCCGGTTTTTCTTTTCTTCTGACGTAAAATTAATTGTTTCGGCCTATTTCAATGAACGTATTATTGTGCAGGTGAGTAAAGAGGATACCATATTAACGTCTTGGCCATTTATATTCCTCTATTTACTCTTTTCTTTAGCGCTCAGTCTTTTCGTCTGTATATTCTACGCTTATATCTTACAACGCTTTGACTTTTTGTCATTTACCAATTACTTAAAAGTCTCAGCAATAATTGCAATTATATTTGCTTTGAAAATAGGATTTATCCGATTTATTGCATTTGTGTTCGAAATACAGCGATTAGTGAAGGAATATGTTACAATCTTATATTTAATTTACTTTAATTCATTGTTATTTTTACTTCCTATTGTTCTTGTAGTAAGTTTGGTTTCGATAGATTATCTACCTTATATCTTCACTTTTACCGTATTTATAGGTGTATTACTGTTTTCCTATCGATTTCTTAGAACAGCTTTGAATGTTGTTACACAACAGCAGTTTTCAGTTTTTTATTTAATTTTGTATCTTTGCTGCCTAGAAATAGCACCGATTTTAATTTTAGTGCGACTACTAAGCTAATTAAAAGATAATATGCAAACTTCCGACGTAGAAAGAACGAAAAAGGTAAAGAGTATATTGGTAACCTTGCCAAAACCTGAAAATGATAAGTCTCCATATGCTGCATTAGCGCAGAAATATAATTTGAAACTTGATTTTAGAGGTTTCATCCACGTAGAGGGTGTTCCAGCCCGTGATGTTAGAAAAGATAAAGTTAATCTTGCTGATTTTACGGCTGTAATTTTTACAAGCAGAAATGCTGTAGATCATTTCTTTAGAGTTTGTGAAGAAATGCGATTTGAGGTCTCATCTGAAATGAAATATTTTTGTATCTCAGAGACTATTGCTTTATATCTTCAAAAGTATATTCAATATCGTAAGCGAAAAATTTTCTTTGGAAAACAGACGGCTAAAGATTTGGAAGATGTGCTTAAAAAACATAAGGATGAGAATTTTTTGTTTCCTTGTTCAGATGTAGCGAATGAAGAGACTAGTAATTGGTTAAAAGATAATGGTTATAAATTTGCACCTGCAGTTCTATTCAAGACTGTGGTTAGTGATTTGTCAGATCTGAAAGACGTTTTCTATGATATCATTGTTTTCTTTAGCCCTTCTAGCGTTCAGTCTTTATATGAAAATTTCCCTGATTTTAATCAAAATCAAACTCGGATTGCTGCGTTTGGAACAAGTACCCAACAAGCTTTGTTGGAACATGGTTTAGTTTTAGACATTCCTGCGCCTACACCAAAAGCTCCGAGTATGACCATGGCAGTTGAAGAATATATTAAGATAGTCAATAAATAGACTGTTTTATTATCTTTAACCGTCTATTTTCCTGTTTGGAATAGTTGCCTTTTTATACGTAACTTGAGGAGGATAAATAAAGCCAAAAGCATACATGTCGGTTGAACGATTAGAGGGTTTTTGCTAAGAATTCATTAAGGAGTAAAAATCGTTAATAAACTGTTAATAAGGTTTTTACTCTTTGAAAATAAAATAACAAAATAAGGCTAAATGAATTATCTCATTTAGTTATTTAGAATATTTCTACTAACTTATGTGCTAAATTAGTACTTTAGCAGGAGTGATTGTTTTAATCACAGCATAAGTTTAAGTAGAAATATTTTTTTTAAGTTTGTAGTAGTTGTAAAAACAGATAGCTTGTGAAATTAAAACCAGTTGATAGTATCTCAGGAATAGCTCCAAAAGAATTTGTAAAAGATTACTTAAAAAAAGGTCAGCCTGTAATTATTAAAGACTTTATAAGTAAGGATAGTGCATGTTGGCATAAATGGAGTTACGATTATTTTAAGGAAATTGCAGGGCAAGAGCAAGTGGATGTGTATGGGCGTGAAGAAAATTCTCAAAATCATGCAGCAAGTCCTCCTGTTGGGAAAATGACTTTGGCAGAATACTTAGATAAAATAAGTGCAGAACCTACCGAGCTACGGTTGTTCCTTTTTAATCTACTGAAGATTAGACCAGAACTAAAAAAGGATATCATTTATAACGATGTGACCGGTGGTAAAGTGATTCAATGGTTGCCTTATTTATTTTTTGGAGGTGAGGGGTCAGCAACACGAAATCACTTTGATATTGATATGTCGCATGTATTTATATCACAGTTTCAGGGGTCTAAGCGGATTTGGTTATTTCCGAATGATCAATCTGATTTATTGTATAAATTACCCTATAATTTTCACAGCATAGCCAATCCTAAAAATAGTACCGAAGTAGACTACCCTGGGTTGAAGTTTATAGAAGGTTATGAGGCTGTAATAAATCCTGGAGACACTTTATATATGCCTGCAGGTTGGTGGCATTATATTCAATATGATACGGAAGGTTATTCTATTTCAGTTCGTGCACTAGCAAATACGTTCTCTGAAAAACTAATGGGTGCACGTAATCTTTTTATAACGCGTTATTTTGATGATGCTATGCGTAGAATTTTTAAAAAGAAATGGCTCGATTTTAAGATTGAGATGGCGAAAAAAAGAGCGCAAAAAGCAATTAGAAAAAGAAATTAGTTCATATTTATGATAATAAAAAAGCTCCGTCCGATAAGGCGGAGCTTTTTTATTATCATAAATTTACTCTTCGTCGTCTTCGTTTATTGCATTTTTATAAAATAGGATATAAGGATCCGAATCGTATATCTTTGCCTTTGGATCATGTTTAAAAGGAACATCAGGGTTGAATATTTCTTCCAGTGTGGTTTTTAAGAATGTAATAAATTCTTTTTTTACTTCAACCAAGTATTCCGTTTCCAGAATTTCTGATTTTGCATAAAATAAAGTGCCTTCTTCTCGCATTTTTCTAACGACATAGAGATTAGGTTCTATCCCTATTCTACCTGTTACTTGTTCATATACATAGGTGTAAAATAATGTTTGAACTAGGGCTTTGTTTTCCGTGTTTTTGATAAATACCTTATCCAAAGATTTAAAATTAACTTCGTCCGCTCCCGTTTTGTAATCAACAATACGTGTTTTGATTGTCTTATCTTTTAATAGTACTTCATCTATTCGATCAATAATACCATAAATGCTCACATTTTCTTCTTTTCCTTGTATTTCAATCGGGAAGTTGATGACATAATCCTGATCATTTTCCAATTCTATAATTTTGATGCCTATAAAGTGATTGATATCGTGTTGAATTAGTAACCTGATATACTCGGAAGCAATTTTGTGCATGATGCGCTGTAGACTATTTAATGTACTTAGTCCTGTTCCTTCCAGTTGATACAATTCGATAATTTCGGAGATAATCAAGGTATCTACTTTTGCTAATGACTTTTCCAATTCCCGAATCGGTACAAATTGTTCTGCACCCTTGAATGGTAAATATACCTTTTCCATCACGTTGTGGATGACCGTTCCTAAATTATTCATCTCAAACTCTTGGGAGATACTTGGCGGTTCTTTGATCTCTGCCACGTATTTCAAAAAGAATTGTAATGGAGATTGTAAATAGGTTGTAAGTGCTGAAGCTGAAATTTTCTTCTTATTATCGATGTAGTCCAATCGTAATTTATCCCAAACTTTTCCTTTTTTTTCGATTATCAATTCTTCTTGATCGGGCAAAAATGTGATATTCTGTTGTTGGTTGTGTTTTAAAAATTTGAAATTACTTTCAAACTCCAGTTGTTTGATAAAACGGCTTTCTTCACCAGAGGAACTGTCGCTAACGATGCCATTGTAAAGGAGGTGAATTTCTTCACTGTATTGGAAGTGTCGGTAGAATAAGTAGGCTGAAAGGGCATCTTGATTTTCTAGAATTGGAAGTCCATAGGCCTGTCTTAGTGAATTTGGGATGAACGTCGGGGAACTTGATGTTTTGGGTAAAATACCCTCATTTGCACCTAATACATAGACATGGTCAAAATTCAGACAACGACTTTCTAAGAGACCCATAATCTGAAGCCCCTCGAGGGGATTACCCTCGATAGCCGAATTGATATTGGCAATCGCCTTACTGATTAAACCCAGTTGAAATGGTAAACTGAGTGGCTGTAGGGATTCTAAGCCTAAATTAAGTTGATTTAAGGTCTTTCTCACTTCAATCAGCAAGTTGCTGTCAATCTGTTTTATCCTGTCCTCTTGGGCCAGATTTGCCAATAGATTGTCAATGATATGAATCAATAGGACAATGGTCTCCTCTATTCGCGTGATGGGATGAAAGAAGTGCGCTAGACTAGAACTTTTAAAGGAAAGCTCTTTGATATCCACTTCAAAAAGTTGCTTTTCTGTTATTAATTTTTGAATAGCCAGTTTCTCCTCCTTCGAAACGTTGGTCAAGGGATGATTGAAAAATGTTTCAATCAACGTATAAGGAATTTTTGTTTTTTTCTGATGGGTGATGAGGTGCTGCACTTCCATCCACAATTCGATAATACCATAAATGGGTGACTGTGTCAGAGGAAAGCCAGTTGTAATATTAGGTTTTACATTAGGGAGACTTTGTAATAAAGAAACTAATAAAGATTCATCGGCTAGTAGGATAGCAGAAGATTTACCCTCTTTTTCATTATTTTCTAAAATCTCATGTAGAAGTTTTGTTTGTGATACATTGCCTGTCGCAGAGTAGAGGTTCACTTCCGATTCTCGATTCCCGATTACATTTGGACGCTCTCCCAATGCATTTGCTAAAGCCGTTTGAAAGATATTGCGACGAATGAACAGACCTGCCTCCTGCTGTTTATCTTCCAAATAATAGGCGTCAGCATCAAAATAGAAAAGTGCCAAGCCTTGTTCTTGCCATTTTTTAAATAATGTAGCTTCTACTTTGCTCAGAGCGTTAAAACCGACAAAGATGATTTTTTTATACTGTTTGTAGAATTCTTGCTTCTTTGCCTTTCCATCAACGATATCGCGATAGATGGTCGGCATATTTGTCATTTTATTTGCTATTAATTCTTCCTTAAAAGCACGATATAAGAGGGGAAGGCGACGCCATAGTTTTAGAAAGCGTTCTTGTACGGCAGAATGGCCCGCTATAGAAAAAGATTGCCAAAATTGACGGATAAAATCCTGTTGTTCGGACGTGAAATGTTGGAATTGTAAATCAATTTGTGTGTTATCAAACAATTCCATAAAGATTTCGTCTATGTCAACGAGGTCGTAGTCAATCTGTGAGAAATCACTTAATATAGTTTCTGCGATGGGGTAAAATTCTTCTAGCGTTTCTGCTTCGTGCCCTTCCTTTGCCAATAAGTCATTATGTAAATGGTATAGTATGAAAAACTGCGCAATAGGAGTTGCTTCCGATAAATTGGTAGACAGTCGAAAAAATTCTTGAATGGTGAAGAATTGAGGCGACCAAATTGCCTGCCCATACACAGTTGCTAGATGTTGTTTCAGATAGGTTATAGGCCTTTTATTGTTGAATATAATAGCAGTTTCATGTAAATCTTCTCCAAAACGATTTTTTAAATCGATAGCGACGTCTTTTAAAAATGGATTCATTTCTTAATTTTTTGCTTGTATTATAACCTCTACTAAATCATTTGATTTGGCGTAAAATAAAAATCCTTTTACATTTTTATAACCCAATTCTTCCAGTGTTTTGACATATTGTTTCACTTGTTTTTGATGTGAAAAGGCTTCGCTCTGCGTAAACTTAAAGTCGAGCACGATGGTTTCCTTTTCACTAGTAAAAACTTTATCCGGACGTAGTGTTTCACCTTTAGCGGTAATGATGGCCGATTCGCTCCAAATTTTGAAATCACCCGTTAACCACGTATTGATTTGTAGATGTTGCCATATTTGGTTGACTTCATGGAGAATGGCAGATTTTTCTGTTGGCGTGAAAATTCCTTCAGAAATGTATTGATTGATGATGGTCTCAATTTCTTCTTCAGTAGTAATAATGGACATGATTTCATGGGCCATGACGCCATATTGCGAGGCTTTGTCTAATAATAAGATACTATTGATAGTCCGCTGAGAAGATTTATCAAAAGCTTTATCCAGCTCCTTTGAAATTGGATATTGTTGTAACGCTATCTTTCCGACTTCAATTTTATCGCTTTTCTCTCGAGAGATAATATGGTCTAAATGCAATTCGTTATCCATGAGGGCAAAATCACTCTTATTATCACCTAATACTTGGTAGACAATATCACTGATTAAGTCATTTTTTACATCCATTCCCATGATTTCTCCTGTTTTTTTGTCAACAAGTTGTTTGAAAGCAGGTGCTGATATATAAATATGTTGTATCGCTCGGGTGGTGGCTACATAAAATGTATTCAATGCATCCATATAATTGAAGACCATCTCTTCATAATATTTTTGATAAAGAGTCGATTGTCCTAGAGCTGAAGAGTACTTGATAGGAGCTTTGCCAATTGCTTCGAGTGCTGTCCCTGCAGTATCTATCCAAAAATTTCCATTGATCATACCGTCTAATGTCCAACTGCAGAATGGAATCATCACGACATCATAAGCTAATCCTTTCGATTTATGTACTGTGGTCACTTCAATAGCATCTACCTTACCCGAAGACGGGAGTACGGCTTTTATACCGTCTTCATCCCAGAAAGTTAAGAATTGATTGATACCGCGCTCACCATTTACGGAGAAATTAGTAATCATATC
The DNA here is from genome assembly GCF_044740685.1 of Sphingobacterium sp. SG20118. Lineage (NCBI taxonomy): Bacteria > Pseudomonadati > Bacteroidota > Sphingobacteriia > Sphingobacteriales > Sphingobacteriaceae > Sphingobacterium > Sphingobacterium sp. SG20118. Next base: position 4,220,829 of record NZ_CP172826.1, on the reverse strand, counting down.
CTTGAATGCTAGAATATAAGGTAAGTGTGGATTGTGTAATGAGGTCAATCCATAGACCGCTATAAGTTTTTCAACCAAATGGACTAAGGGAAGTTTCTGCCAGTTTTCCCAGTTTTCAATTAATTCGCTTGGAAGTTCTTCTTGTAAGGTTAGAATATCATTTTCCTTAAATTTAAGCCAAATTTCAGCATCGAAATTTTTGCCATTTTGAATAATATGATAAAGGTGAGTAAGCTTTGCTTTATATAGAATGTGTTTGTCTGTACTGAAAACAAAGGCTTTTAATGTCTCGATTAATAATTGTATTCCTTCATTCGCCTCCAGCGCCAATGCGTCGCCAGAGATGACTTCGAATTGCAATTGTTTTTCATTTCTATAATTCATTAATTCATGAATAATCAAACGAGCATGTTTGTTTGATCGCACAAGGATTCCAATTTGATTGGCTTGATATCTGCCCGATGTTATCCATTCTTCAATTTGCTGACATAGGGAAGCCACGGCCTGATTTTCTACTTGTGAATTTCTTCTCACATTGTTTTCTACTTCTAGATATTTGATCGTGATGGACCCTTTCTGTGCTTGGTCTAGGACTTTTGCTTCTGGAACTTTTTGGGAAGCACCTTCATACGCTTTGATAATCATGTGGTCATATCCCATTTCCTCCCACCATGTTTGCCCTTCATCATCGAGATTATCGGCGATATGCTCATTTAATAACTTTTGGATATGGTTCGGGACAGTCTCAAAAAGGTAATTATTGAAATGTATGATATTCGGAAGGCTTCTGTAGTTCACATCCAATGAACCACTTTCGATTATTTCCTGTAGGTCCTGTTTATTTGTAATATGAAAGGCATTTGCCACTTGTTTCTCCGCCTGTTCCAGTAAAATACGCCAATCGCCGTTTCTCCAACGGTAAATGCTCTGTTTTACATCGCCAACAATTAAATGTTCGGATAGTTCCCCTGAAGCATTTCCAAGCGCGTTGATTAAGAGTGGGCTATAATTTTTCCATTGGATACGAGACGTATCTTGAAACTCGTCGAATAGGAAGTATTGATAGCGATTCCCAATTTTTTCCCAAATGAAGGTAGGATCTCCATGTTGATCTAGACCAAGCTTGTTCAGTTGTATCTGTGCATCCGAAATTAATTGTGCATTGTTTTCTTTTCGCCATTGTGCCAGCAGATCACTCATCTCTTTCAAAAGACGTAGGTAGTAAAAATTCTTTTGGAATGCTTCGTAAGTGATGTAGGTGCTAAATTTATCCTGTAATATTTTAAAGTTTTTTAAAATTGGTAAAATTGCTTGTTGCAGGGAGTAGTTGACTTCTTTTTTACCATCTAAAAATGCATCTTCCTTATCTATCAGGTCAACATATTTAAGGATGAATTTTTGGAGTTCAGTTGTACTTTGTTTGAATACATTGACCGTTGAATTGGAAAGTGAGTATATCGGATTTCTACTTTTTCCTTTCAATTCTGCGACATCGATATTTAAGGATTTAAATGTTGTTGTAAAATTTTTAACTTCTTCACGCAGTGCTTCTAAGAATACTTTAGTGAAGGTTTCTATTTCTTTATTTAATGTATTGAACACTTTATCCGAATCCTGAGATAGGAGGTGTTTGTCAAACTCTTTAAAGTTTTCTGAGAATATTTCATTCGCCAAACTCGTTAATTCACGGCGATAGTTCCAATTTTCATTGTTTGAGATTTTCTTTTCAGCATATTCGATAATCCATTCCAATAGATCAGGTCGTTTATCCAAGAGTTGATTTAACATCACGGTGAGGTCTTGCCTTACCTTACTCGTATTCATCTCTATTTTATATGCTGCATCCAAATTGAGTTCATAAGTAAAGCTTCTAATCACTTTTTGTGAAAAACCATCAATGGTACTGATGGTGAAGTGGCTATAGTCATGCAATATTTTACGGTAGACACGGTAAGCTTTTTCCTGAATCAGATCAGTATTCCAATGAGAAAATTGATTCAAGAGCAAGCGTCTATAATCATCGATCTTTCTGGCCTGATCCCCTTGCGCTAATCCTTTTAGAACAGACAGGATTCTTTCTTTCATCTCGGCTGTCGCCTTGTTTGTGAAAGTGACTGCTAATATTTCGCGATAACTGTTTTCTTTTGAAAGTAATAAAGTTAAATAGTGGACGGTTAAGCTGAATGTTTTGCCTGATCCAGCTGAGGCTTTTAATATTTTTAGTGGCGCTATCGATGACATGAATTCAATTTGATTTGGAAGGATGAAAATACGCTTATTAATTTGAATAGACAAAATTGTCTATGCGTTTGACGCTGTAAGAGATGAAGTAAAATTACGAATAAATTCCTTTTGAAAATTCCTTGATTGCTGTATAGATAAAGATGTTGTCGTGAGGATAGTATTAGATTGCGTTCTTGGCGATTCCATCATCTTTCTTATTTTGTGGGAGTTGCCCTTTCTTTTTGTCTTTTTACTTTCAATAATCCTTTGTATCTTTGCGTCCCCTCTTGCATGTAGCTCGGGGGATATGTTGAATACATAAATAACAAGAAAACATGGCAACTAAAATCAGATTGCAAAGACATGGTAAAAAAGGACGTCCTTTTTACCACTTAGTAGTAGCAGATGCACGCGCACCACGTGATGGTAAATTCATTGAACGTATTGGTTCTTACAACCCAAACACAAACCCAGCGACTATCGTTTTGGATTTTGAAAAAGCTTTGGATTGGATGAATAAAGGTGCTCAACCTACTGACACAGCTCGTACTATCCTTTCGGATAAAGGTGTTTTATACAAAAAACACTTAAATGGTGGTGTTAAAAAAGGTGCATTTGATGAAGCTGCTGCAGATGCTAAATTTGTTGCTTGGACTGAAGCTAATGATGCTAGAATCTCTGGTAAAAAAGATGGTTTAGCAACTACTAAAGCTGAAGCTAAGAAAATTGCATTAGCTGCTGAAGCTAAGAAAAAAGAAGCAATGGCTGCTGCAATTGCTGCTAAAAACGCTCCAGTTGTAGAGGAAACTCCTGCAGAAGAAACTGAAGCTCCAGCTGCAGAAGAAACTGAAGGATAATTTTTCTTTCATACAGTATCAAGAAAGCCGGTTTCACTATGAGCCGGCTTTTTTTTTCAAGAATGTAGTTTCTACTCCTATACATACTGCAATTTTGCAGATATATATTTAAATTTGCCCTTTCAAATAAGAACATGACCATAGAAGAAAGTTTTTACATCGGTTATATTAGTAAAACTCGCGGACTAAAAGGAGAGCTTCAGCTTTTTTTTGAATTTGAAGATTACCAAGATTTGGACTTTGATGTCCTATTTGCCGAAGTCAATAAAAAATTAGTACCTTACTTTGTAGACAATATCAAGTATCAAGCAAATAGTACAGCATACTTGAACTTAGAAGACGTCGATCATATCGATAAGGCACAACCTTTAGTCCGTAAAAAAATATACCTTCCTAATGATAAAATGCCTGAGCGAGATCCTGATGATTTTAGATATACAGACTTAATCGGGTATATAGTCATTGATGAGACGCATGGTGAGCTTGGCAAAATAACACATGTGCAGGAAATGCCTCAGCAATTTATAGCAACAGTCGATTTCAATGGGAAAGAGCTCATGTTTCCATTAAATGATGATTTAATGTTGGGCATTGATTCTGAAGGCCAAGTTTTAGAGGTAGATCTACCTGAAGGATTAGTCGAATTGTATAAAGAGATTTAAGTATTCGGATTAAATAATAAAACAAAAAAGTTATTGCATGAAAATGTAATAACTTTTTTGTTTTATTAGGCATCCGTTGAAATTAGTATTTATTGCCTTATTTAATACAAGCTATTAATATTATTTTGATTATCAATTTCTATTACCGATATTAGCGATGCTTATAGAGAAAGGCAGAGGGAATAGACCCAATGAAGCCTTAGCAACCTGTTATTTTATAAGGTGCTACATTCTACCCCAACTCAGAGATGGGAAAGATAAGTTGAAACAAGTCTACTTGTGCATTTCGATGTAAGCCAACCAAATCACTTTTAAAAAAAATTAATGAAAATCGTTGATCATATCAGTAATGCCAAAGGAAAAACTTTATTTTCTTTTGAATTGTTGCCCCCAGCTAAGGGTCAAGGTATCCAAAGTATTTTTAAAACAATGGACTCACTTATGGAATTCAAGCCTCCCTTTATCGATGTGACTTATCATAGAGAGGACTATATGTATAAGAAGCATGAAAGCGGTTTGCTAGAGCGTGTTGCTTATCGGAAACGTCCAGGGACAGTCGCTATCTGTGCAGCTATTATGAACAAGTATAAAGTGGATGCTGTTCCACATCTTATCTGTGGTGGTTTTACGAAAGAAGAGACAGAGAATGCTTTGATTGATTTGAACTTCTTAGGGATTGATAATGTGTTGGTTTTACGTGGAGATGCCAGAAAAGGTGATGCTGACTTTATTCCTACTGAAGGTGGCCATGCATTTGCTACGGACCTCTTAAAGCAGGTAGATGACATGAACAGAGGTCAATATTTACACGAGGATATTGTAAATTCTGAGAAAACAGATTTCTGTATCGGTGTTGCAGGTTATCCAGAGAAACATTTTGAGGCTCCCAATTTTAATACCGACTTCAAATGGTTGAAAAAGAAGGTCGAGATGGGTGCCGAATTTATCGTTACGCAAATGTTTTTCAATGTAGAAAAATATAAAGAATTTGTCAATAAGTGTAGAGAAAATGATATTCATGTACCTATTATACCAGGGTTAAAGCCTTTGACGACAAAAAAGCAGCTGATTACGTTACCGAAAATTTTTCATTTAGATATTCCAGAAGTATTGAGTGAAGCGGTATCAGGGTGTAAAAATAATGCCGATGTAAGGCAAGTCGGAGAGGAGTGGTTGGTACAACAGTGTAAAGAGTTAATTGACTTCGGAGCCCCAGTTTTGCATTTTTATACCATGAGTAATCCTGGTCCTACTCGGAGTATTGTTGAGAAGTTATTCTAAAGAAAAGTAAATATTAAAAAGAAACCTGCTGCACTTCAGATGTAGTAGGCTCTTTTTTTGTGCGCTGTATTTTTTGTTAAAAAAGGTTAATCCATATCATATGAAATCTCCTTTTATTATATTTAACTCAAAATCAAAGTGCGAATTGATTTATCGCAGGACTAATTAAACCTTTAAACCGATGAACTATACGAAAGTGAACAATATGTTAGGCTGGCTATGTGCTATCATGGCAACAGTAGTTTTTATTTTGACAGCCGAAAGAACAACAAGTTGGTGGGACACAGGCGAATTTATTGCCTCAGCTTATAAACTTCAGATTGTTCATCAGCCAGGTGCACCCTTATTTCTTATGTTGCAGAATATATTTTCAAATTTCGCTTTAGGTAATGTATCTCAGGTTGCTTTTTGGATGAATGTAGGGTCGGCTGTCTGTAGTGGTTTAACAGTGTTGTTCTTATTTTGGACCATTACAGCTTTAGCTAAAAAAATCACATATTCCGATAATCGCCCACTTGATAGAAACCAGCTTATTAAAATAATGGGGGCAGGTGTGGTTGGGTCTTTAGCCTATAGTTTCTCCGATACATTTTGGTACTCAGCAGTAGAATCCGAAGTCTATGCTATGTCTTCCTTATGTACAGCAGCGGTGTTTTGGTCCATTCTGAAGTGGGAGGTAAGAGCCAATAAACCGCAAGCAGATCGTTGGCTTATTGTTATTGCTTACATCATTGGACTTTCAATTGGGGTTCATCTATTGAACTTATTGGTTATTCCAGCTATAGCACTCATTATTTATTTTAAGAAAACCGAAAGGACGACTTTCTGGGGGATTAGTAAAGCGATGTTGATTGGATTCGGAGTTCTAGCTCTTATTCTCTGGGGAGTAATCCAATACCTCATTAAGTTTGCCGCCAAATTCGATTTATTCTTTGTCAACACCCTTGGATTAGGATTTGGTTCGGGGATACTGGTTTTTGTGGTATTGATTATAGGAACATTAATTTATGGTATCCATTACTCCATAAAAAAGGGGAAAGCAGCGTTGAATACAGCAATTCTGGCAACTTGTTTTATTTTATTGGGTTATAGCTCTTTCACCATGGTTTTGATTCGGGCCAATGCCAATCCCTCGTTAAACAATAATGATCCCGAAAATATCTTTTCTTTTTTAGGTTATTTGAGTCGAGAACAGTATGAATCAGAAACCGTTAATAAAGGGCCCATACTTTGATGCTAACCCAACAGGTGTGAATGAACGTATTGATTATAGAAAAGACAGTCATCAATACGCAGCAATAAAAAGATCTTCAAGCTATCAATTTGATCGAGAGACCATTTTTCCAAGGATTTATAGTCAAAAACCATATCATCAATATTTTTATAAAGGATATTTAGGCATTGAAGAAGGAAGACAAGCAAATTTTGCTGATAATTTAAAATTCTTTTTTAATTATCAGATTGGGCATATGTATGCGCGATATTTTCTTTGGAACTTTGTCGGGCGGCAAAATGATCAACAAGGGAACGGATCATTAGCAGAAGGAAACTGGTTGTCGGGTATTCAAGCGATTGATAATTTGTACTTAGGGGGACAATCTAAATTATCGGATGAAATGATTCATAATCCCTCTCGGAATACCTATTTCTTCCTCCCCTTATTAATAGGGATCATGGGAGCCTTATGGCATTTTAAACGGAATATGAAAGATGCAGCTGTCGTTGGTTTGTTATTTGTTTTTACAGGCTTGGCTATTGTTATTTATCTAAATCAATCCCCTTTGCAACCACGTGAACGAGATTATGCCTATGCAGGATCATTTTATGCCTTCACCATATGGATTGGTTTGGGGGTGTTTGCTATTTCGGAATTTCTCAAAAAATATATAAACGAAAGAAATGCAACGCTGATGGCAACATCATTATGTCTTATTGCCGGTCCCTTGATACTTATTAATCAAAATTGGGATGATCATAATCGATCGGAGAAATCATTGGCAAGAGATGTCGCAAAAAATTATTTGGAAACCTGCGCCCCCAATGCTATTCTATTTACTTATGGCGATCATGATACTTTTCCACTATGGTATTTACAGGAAGTAGAAGGTGTACGACGAGATGTGAGAATAGTAGTGATTAGTTATTTGACTTCCGATTGGTATTTCCGCCAAGTGAAAAGTGGAACTTATCAAGCCGCAGGACTACCTATAACCATTCCGAATGAAAAGGTTGCTAAAGGAATTCGTGAATCTTTGCCTTTCCATGACCTGAATTTGGCGGGTTCTACAGATATTAAATTATTGTTGGATTTTTTATTATCCGATAGTAATGAGAATAAACTTCAAATGCGAGATGGGCAATATGAAAACTTCTTGCCAACAAAGCATTTTAAACTTGCTGTCAATAAAGTTGATGTCATTCAAAACCATGTCGTACCCAAAGAATGGGAAAGTGAAATAGCAAATCATCTGGAGTGGACTTTTAATAATGATTACGTGACACGGGCAGACTTAGGCTTAATGTCTGTTCTTGTCAATAATAATTGGCAAAGACCAATTTATTTTTCCGCTATGGTCCCAAGTGAAAATTTGATGGGATTGGATAAATATATGGTAAATGAAGGGTTTGCCAATCGTTTGATGCCCATAGAAGCAAAACTTGCTGAAGGTGAATCCTTAATAAATGTGGATAATCTGTATAAGAATATTGTTGAAAAATATGCTTGGGGAAATATTCATCAAGCTACTTATATCGATACAGACACCTTTCGTTTTGCCGGCATGTATGCAGAGGAAATTTTCGGAAAAGCAGCAAGAACACTACTTGCACAAGGGAAAACGGAAAAAGCTCGACAAGTAGCTATAAAAGCATTTAACCAATTACCGCAACGATTATATAGTATGTCTGATGTGACGAGCTATGCCGATGTTATTGATACACTTTATAAGACAGGAGAGACAAAATTTGCTAATCAGCTAGTTGATCGTAATATGAAGTTTTTAAGCGAGCATATGGACTATTATCAACAGCTGGCCATAGATAAGCCAGATGCGGGTTTGGAAGTTCGCAATATAAAAACAGCTATTGACTCTGTCGATTTATACGAAAGAATACTTGCAGGTACAAGAGAAAAAGAACGTTATACCTATGTGGCTGATCTGGGGCGAAAGTACAAGAAGATGTATCTCGGAGAGTGATAGATAATAAAAAGGGGAAGCATTTGCTTCCCCTTTTTATTACTGTCCTTTTTTTACTTCTTTTGCCCAAGAATCTTTTAATCCAACCGTACGGTTGAAAACTAGATGATCTGGGGTAGATGTCGTATCTAAAGTGAAATATCCTAATCGAATAAATTGATAACCTTTACCTGGTATTGCATTTAATAGATCAGGTTCTATAAAAGCTTTACTGATTTTTAAGCTATCAGGGTTAATTGATTCTTTGAAATTTTCTGCAGCAGTAGGGTTTTCATCGTTAAATAAACGATCATATAATCTAATTTCTGTTTCTTTAGCGTGAGGTACAGAAACCCAATGAATCGTTCCTTTCACCTTCATTCCTGACGTATCTTCGCCAGATTTTGAATTTGATATATACGTACAATGTATTTCTGTAACTTGACCATTTTCATCTTTAACAAAGTCATGGCATGTAACGATATACGCATTTTTTAAACGAACTGAAAGACCTGGGCCTAAACGGAAAAATTTCTTAGGAGCATCTTCCATAAAGTCATCACGCTCGATCCATAACTCGTTTGAAAAAGGAATCACGCGCGAACCTTCACCACCTTCTACCTCTGGATTGTTTTCACCATGTAGATCTTCGGTATAGTCTGATGGAAGATTGGTGATCACCAATTTAATAGGATCTAATACTGCCATTCTTCTCCATGCCGTTTTATTCAAGTCCTCACGAATACAGAATTCTAAAAGACTGACGTCAATCATGTTTTCGCGTTTAGCGACACCAATTTTATCACAGAATGTACGGATACTCGCTGGCGTGTAACCTCTTCGACGTAAACCTGAAATAGTAGGCATACGTGGGTCATCCCAGCTTTCTACAAATTTATCATTTACGAGTTGTAGAAGCTTACGCTTACTCATAACTGTGTAGGTCATGTTTAAACGAGCAAATTCATATTGTTTAGATGGAAAAATTTCTAACTTCTCAATACACCAATCATATAAAGCACGATGTGGAATAAACTCTAAAGTACAAATGGAATGTGTAATTTTCTCAATAGAATCCGATTGTCCATGTGCAAAATCATACATGGGGTAGATACACCATTTGTCACCTGTGCGATGGTGGTGCGCATGTTTGATGCGGTACAATAACGGATCTCTTAAATGCATATTTGGATTTGCAAGGTCTATTTTGGCACGCAATACTTTCTCACCATCTTGGTATTTACCATCTTTCATTTCTTGGAAGAGAACCAAGTTCTCCTCAATACTACGACTGCGGTTAGGTGTTGGCACTCCAGGTTTCAGTTGGTGTACCTTTAGCTGCAGCAATTTCTTCTGCTGTGCTATCATCAACATAAGCTAAATCTTTTTTGATTAAATCAACTGCATATTGATATAGCGTGTCAAAGTAGTCGGAAGTATATAATTCCTGAGCCCATGAAAAACCAAGCCATTGAATGTCTTTTTTGATGCTGTCAACGTACTCTGTATCTTCTGTAACAGGGTTTGTATCGTCGAAACGTAAGTTTGTCTGGCCATTATATTTTTGTCCTAAACCAAAGTTTAAGCAAATTGATTTGGCATGACCAATGTGAAGATAGCCATTTGGCTCGGGAGGGAAACGCGTTAATACACGTCCATCATGTGTCCCGTTACGAAGATCCTCTTCGATAATTTCTTCAATAAAATTTAATGATTTCTCCTCGTTTATCATAATACAAAGTTAAGTATTACTTCGAATTATCCGTAGTAGTAATTACATTTTAAAGCAACATCCCTTAAAGTAAGAGTTAGTTTATACATTATGCAGAGTTAGAAGCAGCAATAGTAATGTAGGAGAGGGATTTGGGTTGGCGAAAAGGGTCGGTTAGCCGACCCTTTTGTTTGCTATTTATAGGCAAATACCTGACCTAATGCTTCATTATTAGTGAAGGTTGTATCCAAATCTTCCAGTTGTCCAGTAGCAATGTTAATGACCATACCATGGATAGCCAAAGGCTGTCCCGACTTCCATGCATTTTGCACGATTGAAGTTGTACAAAGGTTGAATACTTGTTCAATAACATTAAGTTCAACCAAGCGGTCTTCTTTTTGTTCTTTGTCTTCAATGGCATCAATTTCTGCAGCATGCAAACGGTAAACATCTTTAATATGGCACAACCAGTTATCAATTACACCATATTGGTTACGACTCAAGGAAGCTGCCACCCCACCACAACCATAGTGACCTGCAACAATGACATGTTTTACTTTTAATACAGATACTGCATAATCCAGAACACTTAACATATTCATATCGGAGTGCACACAGACATTCGCTATATTACGATGTACAAAAACTTCTCCAGGTTTAGTACCTGTTATTTCGTTTGCAGGAACACGGCTGTCTGCACAACCAATCCATAAGATTTCTGGATTCTGCCCTTTTGATAATTGTTGAAAGCGACCCGATTCATCTTGTTTAACAAAGTCCATCCATTCCCGATTTCCTTGCAAAATTCTTTCAAATCCTAATTCTAAATCTTTTTCCATTTTTATATCTTTTGGCACAGCTCATTCTTGATTGAGCTGTATATTGTATCCTTAATAGAGATACAAATCTCGTTAATTAATTGTTTTAATTTTATTATTTTTTCTTGTATTCAACATCCATTAATTCAATGCGTTTTCCTTTTGTCAAGGCATTTTGTTCGAAATCTTTAATGACTTCAATGACATCCTTGTCAATGAATTTACTTCCTGTACCATTAATAACAATAAGGCCAACAGATTTTGGAAGACTATAAAGCTTTTGTTGTATCGGAGCTTTATTTAAGAAAGAAACCTCTTCTGCTAATGTAATGACTGCTTTATCATAATCGTTATGCTTAACGATATCAAATTTGAAAGCATTTTGCATATTGGCCTTTAGGATATAAAAAGTAGCAACAACAATACCGATTCCAACACCCATTAATAAGTCTGTAAATACAATTGCTGTAATCGTTGCAATGAATGGAATGAATTGGTCAAGACCTTTTTTATACATACTAGTAAATAACACTGGTTTTGCTAATTTGTATCCTGTTTGCAGTAAAATTGCAGCTAAGCATGATAGGGGAATAAAATTTAAGACAGTAGGGATAACCAATATGGCCAACAATAGCCAAACACCATGAAGTAAGGCAGATTGTCTAGTTTCTGCCACCTGCATTAACATTGGCAGAAGAGCGTACAATAACAGAAGTCATAGGTAAGCCACCTAACAGACCACTTGTTATATTACCCACGCCTTGTGCAATAAGTTCCCGGTTGGTAGGAGTATTTCTTTTGAAAGGATCAATCTTATCAACCGCTTCTATACTAAGCAATGTTTCTAAACTCGCAATTATTGCGATAGTGAAAGCGATAATCCATACCTCTTTATTGATAATCTGCGAAAAATCTGGATGTGTAAAGAGCCCAGTAAACTCAGCAAATGAATTGACGATAGGTATTAAAACAAATTGGGACTCTGCTAATTGAAAGCGCGTTCCATTAAATACATAAGCTAAGCCTATTCCTAAAGCAACAACTATTAAAGGAGCGGGTATGCTTTTTAGCTTAGGTATTTTTGGCCAATATATTAATACGGCTAATGATAACATGCAGATGATAAATGCCCCTAACCCAATTGAAGACACTAAGGTGTCTGTAAATGCACCTACTCCATGTCCATTATCAAATTCAAATGCATGAGCCTCTATCATGCCAAGTGCTAAAGGAATTTGCTTTAATATAATGGTGATACCAATTGCAGCAAGCATACCTACAATTACAGATGAAGGGAAATAGTTTCCTATTATTCCAGCCTTTACTATACCCAGAACCAATTGGATAACACCAGCCAGAAGTACGGCAAGTAAAAACGTTTCATAAGCTCCTAGGCTCTGAATAGCACCTAAAACAATCACTGTCAGTCCAGCTGCAGGTCCGCTGACACTTAAAGGCGATTTACTGATAGAAGAGACGACTATTCCGCCAATCACTCCTGTTAACAATCCTGCAAACAATGGCGCACCAGAGGCCATTGCAATACCTAAACATAGTGGCAATGCTACCAAGAACACCACAACACTAGCAGGTACATCATATTTTAAGTCTCTTTTCGATAGTTTTAGAAAAGCAGACATACGAGTTCCAAACATTAGTTTTTGTCTAAAATTTTATCTGAATATTTTCAATATTTTACTTTAATCAGACCTGAGTAAAGTTGAAGCCGTGCGAAGGCACAGAAGGGAAACTAGCAGTTAGGAGGCGGCGTAGGAACAGAAGGGTGGAAAGCGCGAATACTTTTTTCGTTTTTTAAGTAATGCTTTTGTTTTCCATGATTGTCAGTAATGATCGCCCAGAAATAAGTGTCTTCAACTTTTGAATTAAAGAATTTTGAACCGGTTTCACTATGATCACTATGCGCGCCATTGTTGTTTTCAATTTCTAATTGGAGCACAATTTGAAGAATGGTATGTTGATCTATCAAAGAAGAAAATAGGGGTGTAATCGATATGCTCATCTTTATGAAAAAGATTAAAGCACATAATATCGCCGCTATATTTCTAAGTTTTTTATTAAACATCTTTTTTCAAACTGTTTCTGTTCCCTTTTTTAGAGTATGTAAAAATACATTTTTCATGTTAAAAAATTATAAACTAATCTAAAAATAATCTCTTGCTGACAAAAAAATTACAAAGACTCAATATTTCGTTCTATCTTTAATCTAAGAAATATAACCTGTAAAAGGTGATGATAGTAAAGTAAGTAAAGGTTGTTTTCAGTTTTTAAAATTAGCATTTAATGTAATGGAAGATAAAGCACAATTTATTGAAAAGGTGAAAACATCCTATAGTCCCAAAGGCGCTTATATTTATTTGGGTGCAGGCATCTTGGATGGAAATATTCTATCAGAAGCTAAAGTTAATTTGGCCTTAAAGATGATGAATCGTCATGGTTTGATTGCAGGAGCAACAGGTACAGGAAAAACGCGTACATTACAATTAATTGCAGAGCAACTATCAGATGCAGGTGTGCCTGTCTTTATGTTGGATGTAAAAGGTGATCTATCTGGACTGGCAGTAGAGGGACAGACCAATCAAGCGTTAATTGATCGTGGAAATGCTGTTGGTGTTCCCTTTCAACCGGCAAGTTTTCCTATTGAATTGTTTTCCTTAACAGGGAAAAGAGGAACCACTATGCGGATAAAAGTGTCTGATGTTGGTCCAATTTTATTAGCCCGTATTTTGGAACTAAATGATACACAGACCGGTGTATTAGCTGCAATCTTTAAATATGCACAAGATCATGATATGCCTTTAGTCGACCTGAATGATGTCAAAAAATTATTAAGCTACCTTGCTGATGGTCCAGGGAGTGATGAAATTAAAGATGATTATGGTAAAATTAGTACAGCAAGTTCAGGAACAATCTTACGCAAAATTGTAGCCATAGAGCAACAAGGGGTAGCACATATATTCGGTGAGAAAGAATTTGATATACAAGATTTATTTCGAAAGGTGGACGGCAAAGGAGTAATAAGTTTATTGAACATTTCAGATGTTCAGGATCAACCCGTTCTGTTTTCAACCTTTTTGTTAAGTATTTTAGCACAATTGTTTAAAAATCTTCCTGAAGTAGGCGATTTAGATAAACCAAAATTGGTCTTTTTCTTTGATGAGGCCCATTTGCTGTTTAAAGATGCTTCAAAAGCATTTATGACGCAAGTAGAACAAATTGTAAGATTGATACGGTCAAAAGGTATAGGCGTCTTCTTTTGTACCCAATCACCGACAGATATTCCAGAATCTGTATTAGCACAATTGGGAAATCGTGTTCAACATGCATTACGTGCTTTTACGCCTAATGATGCTGAGAATTTAAGAAAGACCGTAAAAACTTATCCAAAGTCCGACTTTTATGCCATTGATCAAGTGCTAACATCATTAGGGACAGGGCAAGCATTGATTACTGTACTGAATGATAAAGGAATTCCTACTGAAGTTGTGGCTACACATCTTGTACCAGCTCGTGCAGTGATGGGGCCAGCGGATGCCAGCACATTTGATCAGCTTGTGTTGCAATCTGATCTGCACGCTAAATACCAAGAACGAGAAGAGAATCGTTCAGCGGCTGAGATTGTAGATGAGAAAATGAAGGATGCAGCTACGGAACAGGAACAACTAAATCGAACAAAAGAGGATGCTAAAGCTTCTAAGCGTGTTTCTACCAGGCAAACGCCACTTGAAGCTGCTCAAAAGACCGCTACAACAACCTTGGCAAGAGAGGGTGTAAAATTGTTAAGTAAACTAGCAAGTGGTTTGTTAACAGCTTTCTTTAAGAAAAAGTAATCTAATATTTATATATTTGCATAAATTTAAACTAGAAACGACCTAGAAATTGAATATGAGTAAACCAACTTTATTAATTTTGGCAGCAGGGATGGCTAGCCGTTACGGATCATTGAAACAGATTGATGCTTTTGGGCCTCACGGCGAAACTATTATCGATTATTCTATCTATGATGCTATTAATGCTGGATTTGGCAAGGTAGTATTTATTATTCGTGAAGAATTTTTAGATAAAATGAAAGAAGTTTTTGATGAAAAGTTGAAAGGGAAAATTGAGGTAGATTATGCATTCCAAGATTTTGATTTGAAGAAATTTGGTATTGACCGTGAAATAGAACGTGCAAAACCTTGGGGTACTGCTCATGCAGTTATGAGTGCAAAGAACCAAATTGATGGACCTTTTTGTGTTATTAACGCTGATGATTTCTATGGTACAGATTCTTACCAAAAGATGGCTCAATTTTTAACTACTGAGGTGTCAGATCAGCAAATGGCATTGATGGGATTCCAAGTTGGAAATACATTATCAGATTATGGATATGTATCAAGAGGTGTTTGTGAAGTAAGCGCATCTGGACATATGAATAGCGTTACGGAGCGTACAAAAATCTATTATAAAGAAATTGAAGGCGAGAAGAAAATTGTCTTCGAAGAGGGAGATGTTATTACTGAATTAGATCCGCTTAGTCGTGTTTCTATGAACTTCTGGGGTTTTACACCAAAAGTATTTGATGTAGCTGAAGAAATGTTCAAGGATTTCGTCGAAAATAATGCTGAAGATCCTAAATCTGAATTTTTTATACCATCTGTAGCCGATCATATCGTACAAACAAAACAAGCAGAATTTAAGGTTATTCCAACATCATCAAAATGGTTTGGTGTTACCTATAAAGAAGATAAAGAAATAGTCAAGGCTTCTATCTTAAAGCTTATCGCTGAAGGTGCGTATCCTGAGAAGTTATATTAATACATAATGGTATTATTTTTTAAACCCGTAACAAATGTTACGGGTTTTTTTTATGTTTGAATATTAGAACGTTATTTTGTTCTAAATCCAAGTCCATTATAAATATGAAAAAAGCATTTCAAGTGGTGTTATATATTATTATCGCAATAATTGCAACCATTTTTATTTATTGGTTGTCAGAGCATGTCTTATCAAGAATAAGCGCACATCGAGACGAGTCTGCCTTGTCAAAAGACATTACCGTGTATATCATGTCCAATGGTGTGCATACAGATCTGGTGCTTCCAGTGAAAAATGATCAGATGGATTGGTCTATTTTATTTCCATTAAGTAATAATAAGGGAACAGATACAACATATAGTTATATAGGAATTGGGTGGGGAGATAAGGGTTTTTATCTAAACACACCAGAATGGAAAGATTTAAAGGCTTCTACTGCATTTGTAGCTGCTACAGGGATTGGAGAGACGGCGCTTCATATTACCTATCATAAATCTGTCGTGGAGAGTGAACTGTGTTATAAGTATATGATTGATACTGTGCAATATCAAAGCCTCATTGATTTTGTGAAATCGTCCGTAGAATATGATGCTCAAAATAAGCCAATTGTAATCAATACAAATGCTCAGTATAGTGATTCAGATGCTTTTTATGAAGCTAAAGGGTCATATAGTATGTTTTACTCCTGTAATACATGGACAAACACAGCCTTAAAAAAAGCGAATATGCCGGCAGGTATTTGGGCGACCTTAGATAAGGGGATATTGAGTCATTATAAGAAGTAATAAAGATTGGAGGGGCGATATACTTGTATGCGTTAGGGTAGATAAATGCTACTATAAAGGATTTATATCAATCTTGATAAGCCAATGTGCTGAATATTTCAATGACCTCCATCCTGAGATTAATAAAAAAAAGCTCGAAGATTAATCTTCGAGCTTTTTATATTCTTAGGAAGTATAAGTTATTTAACTTCTTCGTATTCTACGTCAGTTACGTCATCACCACCTTGGTTTTCACCATTGTTTGGTTGTTGACCAGCGTCACCTTGTGGTTGTGAAACCACCTTGAGAAGCAGCGTACATTTCTTCAGAAGCAGCATTCCAAGCATTGTTCAATTCTGCAGAAGCAGTATCGATATCTGCAAAGTTTCTAGCTTCGTAAGCAGCTTTCAATTTTACTAAACCAGCTTCGATTGGAGCTTTCTTATCTGCAGAGATTTTGTCTCCGTATTCTTTCAATTGTTTTTCAGTTGTGAATACTAAAGCATCAGCAGCATTGATTTTGTCAGCTTCTTCTTTCATTTTTTGATCTGCTTCAGCATTTGCTTCCGCTTCTTCTTTCATTTTTTTGATTTCTTCGTCAGATAAACCAGATGAAGCTTCAATACGAATATTTTGCTCTTTACCAGTTGCTTTATCTTTAGCAGAAACTTTAATGATACCATTTGCATCGATGTCAAATGTTACTTCAATTTGAGGAACACCACGAGGAGCAGAAGGGATATCATTTAAATGGAAACGACCAATTGTGCGGTTTTGAGCAGCCATTGGACGCTCTCCTTGTAAACAGTGGATTTCTACTGATGGTTGATTATCTGAAGCAGTTGAGAACGTTTCCGACTTTTTAGTAGGAATAGTTGTATTTGCTTCAATTAATTTAGTCATCACACCACCCATTGTTTCGATACCTAATGATAAAGGAGTAACGTCTAATAATAATACGTCTTTCACTTCACCAGTTAATACACCACCTTGGATAGCAGCACCTAATGCTACAACTTCATCAGGGTTAACACCTTTTGAAGGCTCTTTTCCGAAGAATGCTTTTACAGCATCAACGATTGCAGGGATACGAGTTGAACCACCTACTAAAATAACTTCGTCAATATCAGCAGTACTGAATCCAGCATTTTTCAATGCCGAACGACAAGGGTCAATTGTACGTTTGATTAAATCAGCAGCTAAGCTCTCAAATTTAGCACGAGATAATGGACGTACTAAGTGTTTAGGGCCAGTAGCATCAGCAGTGATGTATGGTAAGTTGATCTCAGTAGAAGTTGTGCTTGATAACTCAATTTTAGCTTTCTCAGCAGCTTCTTTCAAACGTTGCAATGCCATTGGATCTTTTTTCAAGTCAAAGCCATTGTTTTCATTTTTAAACTCATCATTCAACCAGTTGATGATTACGTTATCAAAGTCATCACCACCTAAGTGAGTATCACCGTCAGTAGATTTTACTTCAAATACACCATCACCCAATTCTAATACAGAAACGTCATGAGTACCACCACCACAGTCAAAAACAGCAATTTTCATGTCTTTGTGTGCTTTATCCAAACCGTAAGCTAACGCTGCAGCTGTTGGCTCATTGATGATACGCTTAACTGTTAAACCAGCGATTTCACCAGCTTCTTTAGTTGCTTGACGTTGTGCATCATTAAAGTATGCAGGAACTGTAATAACAGCTTCCGTTACTTCTTGACCTAAAAAATCCTCTGCTGTTTTCTTCATTTTTTGAAGAATCATTGCTGAAATTTCTTGAGGAGTATATTTACGGTCGTCAATTTCTACACGTGGTGTATTGTTGTCGCCCTTTACTATATTATAAGGTACATGTTGCGCTTCATTCACAGACTCATCATATGATAAACCCATGAAGCGTTTAATAGAATAAATAGTTTTAGTTGGGTTTGTGATAGCTTGACGCTTCGCAGGATCACCCACCTTACGTTCTCCACCTTCAACAAAAGCAACGATAGAAGGGGTTGTACGTTTACCCTCATTGTTAGCAATAACTACCGGCTCGTTACCTTCCATTACAGCAACACATGAATTGGTCGTACCTAAGTCGATTCCTATTATTTTAGACATATTATATATATTTATTTTTTACTAATCTATTTTTACTAATCTAATTGTATAGCTATCTAATCAACCCTTGTGCCAATCATTTTGTTTGCATGAAAATGAATTAAATTAGCAATATCGCGTCATAATTGGTGACAAACTGTCATTTTTATGTTTCTTTGTTGTGTCTGAATTGCATGAATGGCAAAATTTTGTCATATTGCATCCTGCAAAAAAAAACCATAATATGAATTTCAAAACATATTTATCCTATTTTCAAGCCGTTTTAGAAAACCCTACTCAATATGAAGGTTATCAAGATGAGGAAATTTTGATGTATACCAAATTGAATTGGTCAAGAATGAATCGTTGGCTGAAAAAGTTTGAACCTAATCCTGAAACAAGCACTGTTATATCCACGATAGCAACAAAGCAACATTGGATATTGATAACAGAACCTTGGTGTGGTGATGCGGCTCATGCTGTACCCATGATCTACCAAATGGTGAAAAACAATCCTTTTATTGAATTGGATATTCAATTGCGTGATTCCGAACCATTTACAATTGATGGGTATATGACAAATGGAGGAAAATCCATTCCGAAGTTAATCATCCGTAATGAGCAAGAAGAAGATATAGCAGTCTGGGGCCCCCGCCCACAAGGGTGTACAGATTTGTTTATCAATATGAAAGAAAAGGGAGCCGAATTCAACGATATAAAAGAAGAAATTCAAAAATGGTATAACCAGGATAAGGGAATTGCTATACAACAAGAGTTGGTTATTGCTTTAACCAAGTAAATATTAGAACAGGTTATTTAATAAATAACCTGTTCTAATATTTGTCTTCTCTGCAGCGACTCATTGTTCCCTCTTCCTCTAAACATGGTGTTGGAAAGTAATTTGAAAAAATCATTGGCAGTCATTTCTTTTGCCTTTTTATCTTTCCACGAATTGGATAGCGCATCATTTGTAAATTCCACTTCTGTCGCCCAATAATTGATATGCATTTCAGGTATGACAAGCCCTAAGATCATCCCAGGTAATCCTCCAGTTAGAACGGGCCCTCCAGACACTGGGATTTCCTCCGTATAAAATGCAATGAGATATAAAGAATCTTTAGTAGCACCATTTACACGCCTACACTCATACCCTGCAATTGTTCTAAATTCATCTGTAAAGCGCCAGGTGACATCTTGAAGGCTATCCTTGATAATTATTTTTTCGTCTATTTGAAGCTGTATCTCAGAGGTCTTAGACTTGATATTTTGAAAATAAGTTTTATCTCCCATCTTACCATTACCCCTCATGAATCGGCTATTGGCATTGTTACCTCTATTTCTTTGTGCCGACGCCATATTTCCACGCGTACCTCCGGAGCTACGTCCGTTAGTTGTTACAACCTTAGTTGCCCCCGATTTACTCGGGGTATCTTCGGCTTCAGGTTGCATCAGTGTTTGATTTTGATCAAACTTTAAGACAAAATTTGAGGTTGAACTTTCAGGCATTTCGTCGATATTCCCCATGTACATCATCCCTCTATTGCCATTATGTTTTGCCATGAGTTCGCGCATCCGCGCTTTCGTATAGACCACTTTTTCAAAATGGATAGTTCCCTTTGTAGCAAAGTAGGCGTTTTGGGCAAATGAATCGGTGCCCAATACGATAAGAACAAAACAAATTAGTAATCTAGTCATTTTTCTTTCCTAAGTTTTTGTTAAAATCCCATTTCAATCCAAGCATAAAATATTGTGTCATCAGTTGCTGTTGCGATTCAGAAAAATTACTGCTATTAAAGGATCTATTTACAGTATTGAAAGTTTTAAAAATATCAAAAGCTTTTAAGCTCAATTGCAGATTATTACTCATCAATTTTTTATTGAGCTCCAGATTCATATAAAACTGATGGATCGCTTTTGTGAAAACTTTGTTTTTACCCGTAAAGCCATAGTTGATAACTTGTACTAAATCAAATTTGAAAGGTAAAAAATATTTAATATCCGTATTCATGTTAGTCCTGAGACTATTGTTATTTAATTCCGGTTTCAAGAGCGTCTCCTGGCGATCCACACCGATGCTACTGAAGAAGTTGAAATCAACAACTTTAGAATTTTGTTTATTCAATCCAAAGCCTATACTTGCATTGTAATTTTTCGAATTGTTGAGCTCCCCATTGATAAAATCATAACTATTCCCATAGTTTAGATTAGCATTCGGATTGAACTGAAGTAAATTATTGAAGAGGGGTTTGCTGTATCCTGAATAGACTCTGGCAGACCAGTTAATCTTATCTTTTATGTTCTCGTAGTTACTAGTGGTTACCCCGGTCGTATCAAGAACCCTCTTGTTTGAAATCGGGTTATGCGTCGTTGTAATTCCGGCATTTATATTGAAACTCGAACTTTTTAAAATACTAAAGCTATTGAAGTTAAAGTTATAGGCATTTTCGGTAGATTTCTTTAGATCAGGATTTCCTAATTGTATAAACAAAGGGTTTGTTAACGGTTGTAATGATTGTAATTGCCCAAAAGTCGGAATCCTGTTTGATGTATTGTAGCTGACCATCAGGTTCTTATTTAATGTCAATTTGTAATTGACATTCATGTTGAGGTTATTGTCCCAAAAGTTGCGGTTTAAATTAATATCACGGTAGCTATCTATTAATTTTTGGTTTTTATAGCTTATTGTATTAGAGAAGTTGATGTTTAACTTATCCTGTATGTTGTAATTCAATTGAATGTTTGCTCCTTGATTTAGATTTCTGTTTTCTTCATTTTTAGAATATAATGAATCTAGTATCGTATACTCCCGATCAATATCCGCATTGAAGGAGTTGTTAAGACTTTTAGAAATAGCGGTATTCATGGTATAACCTAAGGTTAAGTACAAGTCTTGAAATAGTTTTTCATGGAAATTTAAAGAAGTTCCGATTCGATTGTTGGTGCTTGAGTTAATGCGTTGTTGATCCAGAAGTTCTACTTTATCCAGAATGACGCTATCAAGTAATCCTATTTTATAAAAATTGGTTGTAGAGTTTACTTGAGCGATAGATTTATTTTGCGATAACTGGGTGTTAAACTGCACATTGAACGATCGTCCATTATTATTCAGTCTTCTCCTATAATTAATACGGAATTCTGCATTATCATTATTTCCATTTGAAGTGTTATTTTCTTTAAATGTATTGGTTAAGGTAGTATCGTTATTGGTAATGCGCCTCTCTGAAGTATTATTGTTCTGAGAGTTGGATGTTCCGGCGTTGAATTGCACGTCAAGGTTCTGGATAGAATCAATCTTGAAGTGCACTCGAGTTCGAAAATTATTATTTTTACTATCTGATTCCGAGGTGTTACTTTCGGTTGTTTCACGTGTTTTATCTGGAAAAACTTCTTTACTATAAGACTCTCTTTCATTTGAATTACTATTATTATTGAAATTGTAACTCGAATTTAGAGACAATCTTTTATTGAGAAACACATTGTCATAATTGACACCGATGTTTTTATATTCAGGCTTACCTTGAATACTTGAATTTGAACGAATACGAGAATCATTTCCAGCACCCATATTATTCCAATTTCCAGTTAGTCCAATGCGTTCCGTCCGATTGAATTTGGCAGCAAAGAGCCCAATGTCAAATAATCCCTTAGTCCCAATAGCTGCATTCGCATTTCCAAAAATACCTTTTCTGGCCTCTTCTTTTAGAACAACATTAACAGTTTTGATACGTACACCATCATCTACTCCTGTTAATTCTGCCTCATCAGATTTTTTTTCATAGACCTGCACTTTATCAACTGCATCTGCGCGTACATTTCGGATGGCTATTTTCGGGTCGTAACCAAAAAACTCCTCTCCATCTATTAAAACTTTTGATACTGTTTTACCTTGTGCAGTGATGGTTTCCATCTGAAGAGATGGTCATCCCAGGCAATCTTCTAAGGAGGTCCTCCAATTTGGAGTTTTTTTCAGTTTCAAAACTAGAAGCATTGTATTCGATAGTATCACCTTTTATTTTTATCGGAAGCTTGTGCGTTATAACGACCTCCTCAAGAATATTTGCTCTAGAACTCAATTTAATATCATTTAAATCCACTTTGCCTTCATCAATAACTATGACGTCACTAAATAGTTCAAATTTTGGGTAAGTTATAAGTATCCGATATGAACCCTTTTCAAGTTGCTGTATTGAAAAATTTCCAACGTCATTTGTGCGTGTAAATGTCTTTAAAATAGAATCTTGAGCAGTAAGTAATATTATAGAAGCATTTACGAGTGGTTTATTTTCACCTTTGTCCATGACTTTACCCTTAATAGAAGATTGGCCAAAACTTAATGATGTACAAAAACATAAAAGGAGAAAAAGTATCCTGCGCATAACGTAATTTAGGTGAAGTTATCTCGCAAATATAGAATATTAAGCGAATCTTAATAATTCTGTAATCACAATGTTATAAAAAGCATGGATTATTTACAATAATTAACAAATGATGAATCAATTTATGTTCATAGTTACTTCTTAAGTAGTGAGTAATAAATTTTTTCTTAGCTTTATGAAAAAAATGCACATATGAATATAGAGGATTTACGCGAATTTTGTATTGCAAAAAGGGCCGTTACAGAAGAATTACCTTTCGGGCCCGACAACTTAGTATTTAAAGTCGTGGGAAAAGTCTTCCTACTAGTGGGGCTAGACCAAATTGACGCATTATCCTTTAATGTGAAATGCGATCCTGAATATGCGGTGATATTGCGGCAAGAGTTTACACAGACCGTTTTTCCTGGTTATCACATGAATAAAAAACACTGGAATACTGTCCATGCGAATCGCGAATTAGCGGACCAGAAGTTACTGGAGTTGATTGATCATAGTTATGATCTTGTATTCGCTTCATTACCTAGAAAGGTGAAAGATAATCTCTAATAACTGTTGATTTTCCTTTAATTGTCAAGTTTTAGAGACAATAGCTTTTTTTCTCCACGAAATTTAAGTTGTCAGTCCAACAATCTTACCTTTGCGAATTCTAGTTGGAATGCCTTAGCAAGACATTCCTATTTATATATTCTCTCCAAATTAAATATTTGATGAAAAAAATAACTGTTTTATTCACCATGCTGTCTACTCTTTTGTTTGCCAGCTGTGTGAAAGATGAGGCTTTAAATATGGAAGCCGACATTACTGGGATTCATCTAAGTGATAATAAATTATTAAATGACGAAATCCTGCTGTTAGAACCATTAATTTCTAATAATGCTATAGTTTTATATGTGAGACCAGGTATTGATCTTGCGGATTTAAAGATTGATTTTGATGTAACACCAGGAGCAACAGTTTCACTAATTACGGATTCATTACAGAAAGATCCGGAAGAAAGTGATGCAAATAAGGCTATGTTGAAGCAATATTTTGATAAAGGTGTATATTATAAAACGACTTCACAAGATGGTCAATTTTCAAAAAACTACCTCGTGAAGATGCGTCGTACTGAAGGAGGGTTGGTTCCTTTGAATTTTGGATTTGAACAGAGTGAAATAGACAAGGATAATAAGTATGTTACTTTTTATGATGTAATTGATGGTGTGCCTTTTTATAATTGGGCATCTGGAAATGCTAGTTTTTCACTAACGTTAATGATTTCGCAAATTCCACCTACTCCCGAGGCATATCCAACTAAAACTACTAAAGTCAGCCACTCAGGAGAGCAAGCAGTTTCTATTAGAAACAAAAACGACGGGTTCGTTTGGAGCAATGTTTGGCAAACCTATAGCTGCAGGCAATTTATTTATAGGTTCATTTGATACGGGTCCTGTTTTAACGGATCCATTGTCTGCAACGCGTTTTGGTATGCCTTTTAATAAAATTCCTTTGTCGTTAGAGGGGTATTTTAAATATACAGCTGGAGCAGTTGTAACAGATGAAAAAATGAATGTCTTGAACATGACGGATTCATGTGATATTTATGCTGTATTGTACAATAGAAAGGAACTGGTAGAATCACAAAAAGCGATAAAAAAACCATTAGATTATTTGACTGGTCACAATATCCTTAAAGATCCAAGTGTTGTCGCAATTGCTAAACTTCAAAATGGTGCACCAACAGCGGGAAATGATTTCGCAAAATTCAGTATTCCTTTCATTTATTCTACAACAGTAGATGACGTAGCTATCGCTAGCTTGGATTATAATATTGCTATTGTGATGTCTTCAAGTAAATATGGCGATCGTTTTATAGGTGCAGTTGGAAGTAAGTTAATCATTGATGATCTAAAAGTAATTACAAAATAATGAATATGAAATATTATATAATCGCTTTAGTGGTTTCTACATTTAATATGATAGCACAAGCGGATGAAAAAGTCAAGCAGGATACTGTCGGAAATAATTTTAGTATTGATATCATAGCGGGTGGTAAAATCGGAGGAGCTGCTCCTTTATCATTACCAAAGGAAATTCGAAAAATTAATAAATATACCCCTGCAGTGCCATTTCTTTTGGGAGTTAGAGCAAATTACCAAATTGATCAAAAATGGGGAGTAATCTTAGGTTTAACATTTGAAGGTAAGGGCATGAATGCTGATGCTACCGTTAAAGGATATAAAACAACTTTTAATGCGAATGATGATCCTAATGAAAATATGCGAGGTTATTATACAGGTGATATTACAACAAAAGTGCACAACCTTTATCTTTCAGTTCCAGTTTTAGCTACTTATAAATTATCTGAGAAGTGGAATGTTCAAGCAGGTCCTTACATTGCTTTTGCTGTCAAAAGAAAATTCTTTGGAGAGGCTACAAATGGCTATATGCGAAGTGAGGTTCCAACAGGAGAGAAGCTAATTGTCGATGAGGCAGCATATGATTTTTCAAAAAGTGTCCGGAACATTGATGTAGGAGCGAGTTTAGGGACTTCTTATAATATCAATAAGAAATTGTTCGCTTTAGCACAGTTTGATTATGGCTTTAATAACATTATGAAAACTGGTTTTGAAAGTATTAGTTTTGGTATGCACAACATTTTTATGAATGTCGGTATTGGATATAAATTGTGAATATTCTGAGTATTGACAATTGATTATAGTTTTACCATAACAAAATAAGGCGCTACAGATTAGTCTGTAGCGCCTTATTTTGTTATAAAACACGGTCTTTATTATTACATCTTCAAACCGATCTCTCTCAAGCGTTCGTCCAAGTATTCTCCTGCTGTATAATCAGGGTACGCCTTTGGATAATCTTCGCTGATACAAGAATCGAGACAAGCTAAACTCATCGATGACTTAGGGTGCAAAAAGAAAGGAATGGAGAAACGAGAAGTTCCCATTAATTCGCGAGGAGGATTTACCACACGGTGTGTCGTTGATTTTAATTTGTTATTGGTTAAGCGTTGTAACATGTCGCCCACATTAATCACAATATCTTCACCTTTTGCTTTAATAGGGAACCATTTGCCATCTTTTGTCATTACTTCCAGACCATCCGCACTAGCCCCAATCAATAAAGTAATTAAGTTGATGTCTTCATGTGCTCCTGCACGAACAGCATCAGCAGCTAATTCTTCTGGATTTTTAATCGGAAAGTAATGGATTGCTCTTAAAATTGAGTTACCATTGATGACAAATTTTTCGAAGTAGTCTTCTTCTAAATCTAAATAAGTTGCGATAGCTTTTAATAATTCGCGACCAGTATCTTCTAGCTTTTTATATACTTCGCCGGTGATCTCACTGAATCGAGGTAATTCGGCAACTTCCGGATTATCAGGGAAATCAGTTTTACTATATTCTTCACCAACAATCGTCTGTCCTCTTTGCCAAAATTCCTTTAAATCTGGAGTGGTGGAGTCTTTAGCTTTTTCACGGCCTTTTGTCGTGTAGCCCCTTTGTCCTGCAAGTTCGGGAAACTCATACTTTAATTTGGTCGCTGTCGGCAACGAGAAAAATGCCGGAACGATTTGATACAATTCGTCTATTAATTCTTTTGAAAGACCATGATTTGCAATAGTAACGAAACCAGTTTCGTTAAAAGCTTTTCCAATGTCTTGGATAAATTGATTGCGTTGATCTGAATTTCCCTCAGTGAAATTTAGCAAGTCAAGTCTCGGAATATTAACTAAAGCCATACGTTTATGTTTGTTTGTACAAAGGTAACCGATTTAATTTTGAAAATAAAAGCATTAATGTGAGTAACTATAGTGTTGTTTTGCTTAACTTGTTGTTTTGTAGTGTTTAAAAGTTTTCCACATTCTGAAAATATTGCTTTTCTGTAAGTCTATGAGTGAGTTTTGGCAGTTTGGAACAGTGCTACTCATTTCTGACAAGTATTTATTAAAAAATAAAAAAATACTATTTGAATTCTAAGAAAAATAAATTAGATTTGTTATGCTTGCATAGCAATATAATAATATAAATTATGAACCAGAATAAAACTATCGATTATTTTTTAAAAACAGGTTGGCAGACTATAGCTAATAAGTATAACCAAATTGCAGCGCAATATGGTTTTACACAAGCTGCTGGCTATATTTTAATTAATATCCATAAAGAAGGTACTCCAGTATCGCAAATCGCAAATCTTACCGGAGTAAAAACAACTAGTTTGTCTCGTGTGTTAAATAATTTAGAAAAATTGGGATTTATCTATAGGGAAGCAAGTGCATCGGACAAACGATCAGTAAGGGTTTATTTAACCGAATTAGGGAAAGAAAAAAGGGAAATAGCAAAGAATGTCGTTCGTAACTTTAATCACTATTTGGAATTAAATTTATCGGAAAAGGAACGGGCACAACTGATGAAATCTTTGGCTAAATTGAATGAATTAGCCACCGCCTATCAAGAAGAAAACAGTACCATCGATCAATGATTAGGTTAACCTAATTATTGATAATAAACAATTAAATAAATGAGCAGAAACATTAGAAAAGTAGCAGTATTAGGTTCTGGGGTAATGGGCTCTAGGATCGCATGCCATTTTGCTAACATTGGTGCGGAAGTATTACTCTTGGATATTGTTCCAAAAGAACTGTTACCCACTGAAACAGCAAAAGGACTTACTTTGGAAAGTAAGGTCGTGCGCAATCGCATTGTCAATCAGTCTTTAGAAACGGCTGTCAAATCTAATCCATCTCCTATTTATAGCAAATCCTTTGTTAAAAGGATTTCGACAGGAAACTTTGATGATAATATGGCAGATATCGCGTCCTGCGATTGGATAATTGAGGTTGTGGTCGAAAGATTGGATATTAAGAAATCTGTGTTTGAACAAGTAGAAAAATACCGTACACCCGGAACTTTAATCACTTCAAATACATCAGGTATTCCCATTCATTTAATGACAGAAGGTAGGTCAGAAGATTTTAAAGATCATTTCTGTGGAACACACTTCTTCAATCCGCCCCGTTATTTACAATTGTTAGAAATTATCCCTACGCCACACACGAAAGATGAGGTGGTCGATTTCTTGTTGGAATTTGGAGATAAATTTTTAGGTAAAACGGTTGTATTGTGTAAAGATACACCTGCTTTTATTGGAAATAGGATAGGTGTTTATTCCATGCTTGCTTTGACACATTTAGTTGAGCCATTAGGTTTGACTGTGGAAGAAGTAGATAAATATACAGGACCTGCAATGGGACATCCTAAATCTGCAACTTTCCGTACAGCTGATGTCGTGGGCTTAGATACATTGGTCAATGTGGCTAATGGACTCGCACAAAATGCACCCGATGATGAAGCCAAAGGAGTATTTCAATTGCCATCTTTCATAACCAAAATGGTAGAGAATAAGTGGTTGGGTGAGAAAACGAAAAAAGGATTCTATCAAAAGATAAAAGATGCAGAAGGGAATTCTGAAATTCAGGCTTTAAACCTTCAAACACTAGTGTTTGAATCACAAGGTAAAGTTAAATCAACGACCTTGGAAGAGACTAAGCAGGTGGAGGATATTCGTCAGCGAATGAAAGTGTATGAAGAAGGAAAAGATAAAGCAGGGGAATTATTCCGTGCGATGCATTATCCTTTATTTGAATATGTATCTAATCGTGTTCCGGAGATTACGGATGATTTTTTCCGTATCGATGATGCAATGCGTGCAGGCTTTGGATGGGAGATAGGACCTTTCGAAGTGTGGGATGCCCTAGGTGTTCGTCAGACAATAGAAAAAATCAAAACAGAAGAAAAACGTCTTCCAGGTCAACGTGGTGAAGTGGCGCCATGGGTACATGCTATGTTGGATGCAGGTTGTGAATCTTTTTATAAAATTGAAAATGGTGTACGTTATTATTATGACATCACTTCCAAATCATACAAACCGATTCCCGGTACTGAGGACTTAATTGTTTTGGATCATATTCGTGATAGCAAGACAATCTGGAAAAATTCAGGAGTTTCAATCATTGACTTAGGAGATGGTATCATCAATTGTGAATTCCATACAAAGATGAATACGATAGGTGGAGATGTCATTCAAGGAGTAAATAAAGCGATTGATTTGGCAGAGAAAGAGTATCGTGGATTGGTGATTTCCAATGAAGGGAAAAATTTCTCCGCAGGTGCAAATATAGGCATGATATTCATGATGGCAGCGGAGCAAGATTATGATGAATTAAACATGGCAGTTCGTGCTTTCCAAAATACTTCTATGCGTATCCGCTATTCATCGATACCCGTGATAGTCGCTCCTTTTCAAATGACACTGGGTGGCGGCTGTGAATTTTCTATGCATGCAGATTTTGTGCAGGCACATGCTGAAACATATATGGGGTTAGTCGAATTTGGTGTTGGCGTTATCCCTGGAGGAGGAGGCACGAAAGAATTTGCTTTACGTGCTTCAGATGAATACAAAGATGATCAAATTGTTCAAAATACGTTAAAGGACCGTTTCTTGACTATAGGTACTGCAAAAGTATCCACTTCGGCAGTAGAGGCTTTTGAATTAGGTTATTTACAGCAAGGTAAATATGCTATTACCATGAATAAGGCAAGACTCATTGCCGATGCTAAAGAAAAAGCTTTGGAATTGGCAAATGCTGGATACCTGCAACCTGTGCAACGAACAGATATTAAGGTATTAGGAAAACAAGGTCTTGGTATAGTATATGTTGGAGCAAGCTCAATGCGGGCGGGAAATTATATCTCGGATCATGATAAAAAGATTTCAGAAAAACTAGGAACAGTTTTATGTGGTGGCGAATTGTCTGCACCAACAGAAGTCTCAGAGCAATATTTATTGGATTTAGAGCGAAAAGCTTTTCTTGAGTTATGTGCGGAAAGGAAAACATTGGAGCGGATTCAATTTATGTTAACAAAAGGAAAACCGTTAAGAAATTAGTATTTAGATATGCATCAATAACAAGGAATTGAAAATTTGGCAAAAAGCAATAACTTTTATTTCTGATATATAAAAGGTTACATCGATTTTTCCAGATAAGGAGAAATTTAATCAGTCAGATTAATCGTGCCGCGGTTTCAATTCCTTCGAACATCGCAGAGGGAGCAGCATGAAATTCAAGCAAAGAATTAATTCAGTTTCTTTCCATAGTACATGGATCTAATTAGGAAGTCGAGACACAGTTAATTATATCAAAAAACTCAGGTTATATAACTACTCATATTATTATGGAAGCATATATTGTAGCAGGATATCGTACGGCAGTAGGGAAAGCACCTCGTGGTGGATTTCGTTTTATGCGTGCAGATGATTTGGCCGCGGATGTTATCAAGCACTTGGTAGCATCAGTTCCAAATTTAAATAAAGAAGAAATTGACGATGTAATCGTTGGAAATGCAATGCCAGAAGCAGAACAAGGATTGAATGTAGGACGTTTAATATCGCTTATGGGCTTAGAGACGGATAAGGTCCCAGGAGTCACTGTGAATCGTTACTGTGCCTCTGGACTGGAAACAATAGCCACAGCTGTAGCGAAAATAAAAGCAGGCATGGCCGATTGTATTATTGCTGGAGGTGTTGAAGTGATGTCGGGTATGCCTTTTGGAGGATGGAAAATTGTTCCAAATCCTGAAGTAGCCAAGAAAAACCCAGATTGGTATTGGGGGATGGGGCTTACCGCCGAAGCCGTTGCAAAAGAATATCATATATCTCGCGAAGATCAAGATGCATTTTCTTTAAAATCACACCAGAAAGCTATTGAAGCCATTAAGAATGGACACTTGAAAGATGGTGTTGTGCCTATAACAGTGAAAGAGAATTATCTAAAGGATGGAAAAAAAATAGAGACACGAGAGTATGTCGTGGACACTGATGAAGGACCACGTGCGGACTCCTCTCTTGAGGTATTAGCAAAGTTACGACCTGTTTTTGCCGCCGATGGTGTGGTGACAGCCGGAAATTCTTCTCAAACCTCAGATGGAGCAGCTTTTGTTTTAGTGCTTTCAGAGAAAAAAATGAATGAATTAAATCTGAAACCAATAGCGCGTCTTGTGAGCTATGCAGTGGCAGGTGTACCACCTCGTATTATGGGGATTGGTCCCATTGTAGCGATACCCAAAGCTTTGAAAATGGCAGGATTGAAGAAAGAGGATATCGATTTGTTTGAGTTGAATGAAGCTTTTGCTTCACAATCTTTAGCCGTTATCCGTGAGTTGGGTTTGGATGAAGAAAAAGTCAATGTTAATGGAGGTGCTATTGCTTTAGGACACCCACTGGGGTGTACCGGCGCTAAATTGACAGTTCAAATATTGAATGAATTAAAGCGTAGAAATAAAAAATATGGTATGGTCACCATGTGTGTTGGAACTGGACAGGGAGCAGCAGGTATTTTTGAGTTGTTATAGTTGTACCATTTTTTAGCACTTCCTAGCGCGATAAAAGCTTTTTAAGTTCATAGAATAAGGACGTGATACATGATGTGAAAATTATAGGAAGACATGGTTTCTAAATTGAAATCAAATGGATTTCTGCAGATTGATTTGAATATATTCATCAGCCTAAGTAAATGATTGAAGCTGTATGGGCAATTCAAAAAAAAAGTAACAATATTTTTTTAAAACAATAGAAGCAAAGAAATAGGGCATCGTCTTTATCCTTTGCACTTTAATCAGAAAAAATTATGAGTAACACAATTAAAGGCGGAGAATTTGTAATCAAAGAAACCTCTTATACAGATATTTTTATTCCTGAAGAATTTGACGAAGAAGCAAGGATGATTCGTCAAACGTGTATTGATTTTTTAGAAACAGAAGTTTTAAATAAATTAGATCGCATCGATGCCCAAGAAGAAGGACTGATGCCGAGTTTAATGGATAAAGCTGGTGAGTTGGGTATGTTAAGTGTATCTATACCAGAAGAATATGGTGGTTTTGGTAAAAATTTCAATACCTCCATGTTAGTGGCCGATGCCGTAGGAGGCGGATTTTCCTTTGCTGTTGCTTTATCTGCACATACAGGGATAGGTACTTTGCCTATTTTATATTACGGTAATGCTGCTCAAAAGGCAAAATATATTCCAAAATTAGCGTCAGGTGAATGGAAGGCTTCCTATTGTTTGACAGAACCTAATTCGGGTTCCGATGCCAATTCTGGCCGTACAGCAGCAAAATTAAATCCCGCAGGTACACACTATGTCATCAATGGCCAAAAGATGTGGATTACAAATGGAGGTTTTGCCGATATTTTTATTGTTTTTGCTAAAATTGATGATGATAAGAATTTGACTGCTTTTATTGTCGAAAAAGATTTCGGGGGAATTAGTATGAACCCTGAAGAACATAAATTAGGAATCAAAGGCTCTTCCACACGTCAGGTTTTTTTCAATGATTGTGAAGTTCCTATTGAAAACATGCTTTCCGAAAGGGAGAATGGTTTTAAAATAGCCGTTAATATCTTAAATATCGGCCGTATAAAATTAGGGGCTGCAACCATTGGTTCATCGCGAATGGTCATTACACAGGCTGTTAAATATGCAAATGAACGTGTGCAATTTAATTTGCCTATTTCCAAATTTGGAGCTATTCGTTACAAATTGGCCGAGATGGCGACACGCTTGTTTGCAACAGAATCAGCGGCATATCGTGCTGGTCAGAATATTGATGATGCACATGAGTCCCTAGTTGCGGGTGGCATGGAGGAAGCGAAAGCAAAATTGAAATCGGTAGAACAATTTGCCATTGAGTGTGCTATTATTAAAGTCTGGTGCTCCGAAATGTTGGATTATGTAGTAGATGAAGGCGTGCAGATTTATGGCGGTATGGGCTATTCGGCAGAAGCACCAATGGAACGTGCCTATCGTGATTCTCGTATCAACCGTATTTTTGAAGGTACAAATGAGGTAAATCGTTTATTGGTCGTAGATATGTTATTGAAACGAGCTATGAAAGGTGAGATTGATTTAATGGGGCCGGCATCAGCAGTTGCAGCAGAACTGTTGGCTATTCCTGATTTTGGTGAAGAGGATGCGACTCCATTTGCAGCAGAGAAGAAAATTATTGCTAACCTGAAAAAAGCAGGATTGCTAATAGCAGGAGCTGCGGTTCAAAAACTGATGATGTCGCTATCTAAAGAACAGGAGATTTTGATGAATATCGCCGATGTGATTGGTTATATCTACATCGCTGAATCTGCGCTATTGCGTGCAGAGAAGTTGTATCATACAAAAGGGCCTGAAGAAAGTGCAGACGCAACAGATATGGCTAAAATCTACCTGTACTCCACAGTCGATAAAGTTAATGTTGCAGGAAAAGAAGCGTTGAATTCATTTGCTGAAGGAGATGAACTTAAAATGATGTTAGTTGGACTGCGACGTTTTACAAAGTCAGAACCATTTAATGTAAAAGAAGCACGTCAGCGAATTGCGAAGAAATTGATTGATGCAAATAAATATTGTTTTTAGGTTTTAAAAGGTTATTATAAATAAAAAAAGCCATGGTGTAAAGACCACGGCTTTTTTATTTGGTAACTTTTTCGTTTAGGAGTTGCCCACAAGGATAATATTTCTAAATTTGGGGTTTCAAAATTAAAACCTTTATACATGTCATCTTCGAAATCATTCTCAATAGCTGAGGATTGGGTAGTTGTTATCTTAGGCTTAGGAATTGTATTCTTGGCTATTTTTGGCGTTATTGTACCTCAACCCATTTTCCACTGGCAAAACTTCTCCGAACTTGAGGAACTCGTGTTTGCAACAGACAATCTAGTGGCTATTGCCACGCAATTTGGACTTGTCCTAATGGCGGCTATTTTAGGTGCTTTTCTACTTGGGAAATCAGTTAAAAATTTACTGATTGTATTCCCTACAGTGTATATATTGACCATGTTAGCCTTGATTTTGGCTGGAAATGCTTTCGTGAAAGATTATAACCTAGAAGCCGTTATCTTTAGTTTGGCCATCGGGTTGGTCATCAGTAATTTCTTTAAACTTCCAGACTGGTTTAAGGCCGCATTAAGTACAGAATTATATGTGAAGATTGGGTTGATTCTTTTAGGGACTACCGTGATTTTTGGAGATATACTGAAAGCGGGATCTTTGGGACTTATTCAAGCGTTAGTGGTGGTCATATCGGTGTGGTACTTTGCTTTTTGGGTCTGTAAAAAACTGAAGATTGATAAAGAAATGTCACTCATGTTGTCAAGTGCCGTGTCCATTTGTGGTGTGTCGGCTGCTATTGCGACATCCGGAGCTATTAAGGGCGACAGTAAAAAACTTTCTTATGTCATTTCACTTGTATTGATTACGGCTATCCCCATGATGATTTTTATGCCCTATTTAGCAGATAAGATGGGGCTGTCGCAAGAAGTTACAGGAGCATGGTTAGGAGGTTTCTATCGATACTTCGGGTGCTGTAGCTGCCTCTGGTAGTTTGGTTGGAGAAGAAGCCTTAAAAATCAGTACAATTGTTAAGTTCTCACAAAATGTTTTATTAGGAATTGCGGCATTTGCAATTAGTATCTATTGGAGCTATGCGAAATCCGTGGATGATGAGACCAAGAAAGAAAAACCCACATTGAAAATTATCTGGGAGCGATTTCCGAAATTTGTTCTAGGTTTTATTTTTGCGTCATTACTTTTTTCATTTTTCATTTCACCAGAAACAAATGCAGAGATTAAAGGCAGTTTAAAATTTATTCAAGGACTGTGGTTTACATTGGCGTTTACTTCGATCGGTTTAGAAACTAATTTTAAGGATCTTTTTCAGCAGGATAATAAAAAACCGCTATATGCCTTCCTGATTGCACAGACCTTTAATATAATCGTTACTTTGATCATTGCACTATTGCTATTTCAATAAATGTTGAATAGCATAATTGAAGGAGCATAACGTGATATATTGCTACGATTGCAGTAATCTGTTTGGTGTTATCTTCATGTGTTACAGTACACATAATCGTATATAAAAAAAGGATAATCCTATTGGGGTTATCCTTTTTTTATAATTTTATTTTAGGATTTTAGTATCTCCTTCACCTGGTCAAATTCATTCTGAATTTCAGAATCGACAGGTTTACTAAGGAGAGAAACAACAACCGTAGTAATAAAACTTAAAATGAAACCAGGTATGATTTCATAAACGTATTTATAATCATGAGGGATATATACCCATAAAAGTACGGTTGCTCCACCCACTAACATGCCCAGTAATCCTGCAGTAGCTGTTGTCCTTTTCCATAGGAGAGATAAAATGATAAGCGGACCAAAGGCTGCTCCAAAACCCGCCCAGGCATTTCCTACTAAATTCAAGATGCTATCCTTTGGATTTAAAGATAATAACAAAGCTACTATCGCAACAACAAGCACAGATATACGACTAACCAACAACATGCGTTTAGCAGAAGCATTTTTATTAAAGAAAGCTTTATAAATATCCTCTGTCATCGAACTCGAAGTGACTAATAATTGGGACGATATCGTACTCATAACAGCTGCCAAAATTGCCGATAATAGAAATCCTCCAATTAATGGATGAAATAAGGTTCTCGAAAGATGTATGAAAATTGTTTCTGACACTTCCTTCGATTGGTCGAACTGTAACATGGTCGCTGGATCAAATTTATATAGATAAGCGATGCCAAACAGGCCTAATAGCAGTGCTCCACCAACGGTAAGAATCATCCAACTAATCCCTATCTTTTTAGCCTTAGGAATATCCTTAACATCACCGATAGCCATAAAACGAACCAAAATATGCGGTTGTCCAAAATAGCCTAATCCCCAAGCAAGTAATGATACGATGGAAATCGTCGTAGTACCTTTAAAAAGATCTAAATAGTTACTACCCTTACTTGCTATGATATCTAAAGTAGTACCTAGGCCTCCGATTTGAATCACCAATACCACAGGGATGATGACAAGAGCTGTAACCATAATAGTTCCTTGCACAAAATCGGTGAGGCTTACGGCTAAAAAACCACCCAGAAAAGTATAGAGTACAACAACAAAAGTTGTTGCAAATAGTCCGGTATAATAATCCATTCCAAATGCCGACTCAAACAGTCGTCCCCCAGATACCATACCGGCAGAAGTATATAAGGTAAAGAAAACCAGGATGAATATTGAAGACACAATTTTCAATAATTGCGTCTTATCTTTAAATCGATTTTCAAAAAATACGGGAAGGGTAATGGCATTTTGAGCGACCTCAGTATAAACCCTAAGCCGAGGAGCTACAAGGACATAGTTTAAGTATGCACCAATGGTCAATCCTATTGCAATCCAAGCGCTAGATAATCCGGAAAGATACATTGCGCCAGGAAGTCCCATTAACAACCAGCCACTCATATCTGCAGCACCTGCCGACAAAGCGGTGACAGCAGCTCCCATTTTTCGGCCTCCAATTAAAAAATCGTCTGAATTGCTGTTGGATTTTCTCCAAGAGTAGATTCCGATTCCAATCATTAAAGCCATATACAAGCCAATAGCTATTAATTCATATCCATTCATAAGCATATTATTCCTTTATTTACTGTCAAAAAAACATAAAAAAATTATGCTATTTTAACCGTACGAATATAACATTATCAATTTAAAGCTTTATGATCACTATGAATCAATCTGTTGTTTTTTGCTTACCAATATTCATTAAAAGAAGTTAAAAACAATGTTTTTCATGAAGTTTAGCCATAACTTTTACGAATTTTATAAGAGATTGCGTCCAAGTAATATAATTTAGAAAAAATGGAATGACTTAATTAAAAAATGAAATTGCTCGTTTTTTAAGTCCTTTTGAATCATGAGCAGGCCTAATTGCAGTCGCCGGACAAACGGTCTTAAATTAAAATATGACTGGAGACAGAATACTGTATTCCTTTATAGTATGGCAGATTGAACCCAGTATACATAATATATCCCTGAACTATTATGGAATTTCGTACCTTAAAGCATCTATTAATCATAATAACATTCATCGTATGACTGAAAAGGAATTATTAATACAGTATCGCGTTACAGGAGATTTGGATCTTTTGGGGAAATTGTATGCTCCTTATATGTCATTATTGTATGGAGTCTGTTTCAAGTATTTACAAGATCAGGATAAAAGTCAAGATGCTGTTATGTACATTTTTGAAGAATTGATTCGGAAATTACGTATTCATGAGGTCGATAACTTTAAAAGTTGGTTATACACTTTTTCGAGAAATTTTTGTTTGATGCAATTACGTAAAGAAAAAGGAGTGCAGCATGTGGACATTGATGAGCAGGTCGCTATTGGTGTTGACTATTTGGACGATACTAACCCTAAAGAATGGAGTGAAAGTCAATTTGAAAAATTAGAAAGCTGTATGTTGACACTAAAACCAGAACAGGAGCGCTGTATTCGATTGTTTTATTTGGAACAAAAATGTTATAAAGATATCGTCGTTATGACGGGGCTTGATATGAATAAAGTGAAAAGCTATATTCAAAACGGAAAGCGTAATCTGAAAATTTGTATGGAGAATAAGTAAAATGGAAAATAATTATCAATTATCCAGAATTCATAACTACATCAGTGGTTTGATGAATAAAGAGGAAATGTTTCAGTTGGAAAAAGAGGCACTGGAAGACCCTTTTTTGCAAGATGCCATTGAAGGTTATCGCATGCAGAAAGGTATTGATGTGCGGCAATTAAGTTTATTGCAACAACGATTAAACCGCCGCGTTGAACAAACGATATCTACACGTAATGCGCAGTTTTATACTTGGCAAAGACTAGCAATTGGATCTGCAGCAGGGGTGATTTTTGTTGTGCTGATTGCATTTATTTATTTCAAGAATTTTACGCCAAATACGAGTCGTACTACGGAGGTTGAGCTGAGCTATCCTGAGAATAGGATAGTTATCGAACCGATTTTAGCAGGAGGAGATGCCTCACCAATAGGAGGGTGGAATGCCTTTGAGCAGTATCTGCAAGAGAATACACGTCTGAAAGATAGCGGTGGTAAGCTTATTATTGCTTTTACAGTTGATAAAAACGGAAAGCTTTCAAATATGAATGTTGAGGAGGTTCAAAATGAAACCCTGAAGACAGAAGCAATGAGGTTATTAGCAGGAGGACCTAAATGGCAAGGAGAAAAGGGGAAATTAATCATCAGTTTTCCAGTAGAAAGTCAGACACGAGGTAGTAAGCCAACTCATTGCTTTGGAATTGAAGAAAAAAAGTAGATAATAGAAAAAAATCAGAAAAGGTCGACTAGTTATTTAGCCGACCTTTTTAATAACTGTAAAACCTTTTATTCTTCCCAACGAATTTTGTCAGCGATAGGGCCTCTCACAGGTTCCCTAGCTTCCATTTCGTGATGTCCTAGATAAAATAAACCGATACATTTTTGATTTTCCTCTAAATGTAAGAAGCTTCCTAAATGATGGATTAATCCAGGAGTAGCCCAGTAGCCACCTAATCCTAAAGAATGTGCTGCTAACCACATATTCTCAACGGCACAGGCTGTAGCAGCCAATTCTTCCCACTCTGGAAGATCGCCCGTGTAATTCACAATTAATGCGATAGCAACTTTTGACTGGGTTGCTTTTTCACCCATGGTGATTTCTGTCTTTTCAAGGTATTTCTCAGTAGGAGTGACTGTTTTATAAATACGTGAAAGCTCAGTGCCCAATCGTACCAATCCTTCACCTTTGAAAATAGTGAAACGCCAAGGTTGCGTTCTTTTATGAGTAGGAGCAGCATTTGCGGCCTCTAAAATGCTTAAAATATCTTCTTTAGAAACTTCTTTATCAGTAAAATTAGCTTGAAAAACTGATCTTCGGTTTTGTATCGCCTTTAAAACTTCGTTTGCTTGCATATATTTTATTTTCTTAAACTCGTTCAATGGATATGAAGTTACCTATTATTTTTCTTCCCAAAGAGTCGCTACATGTAAAATTGTTAAAACAGCTTTTTGCATATCTTGTTCAGACACCCATTCCTGCTTTCCATGGAAGGCGTGCCCACCAGCAAAAATATTGGGACATGGCAAACCCATAAATGATAAGCGGGAACCATCCGTACCACCACGTATACTTCTACGTTCAGCTTTCATGCCCGCTCTTGTAATTGCTTCTATTCCGATTTCCATGATTTGAGGGAACTGATCCAAGATCTCTTTCATGTTGCGGTATTGTTCCTTTACTTCGAAAGTATAACTGCAGTTTGGATATTTCGCTAGGATTGATTTAGCAATAGATTCCAATTCCGACTCATGTTTTGCCAAATTCGCAGTATTGTGATCCCGGATGATGAAATGAATTTCTGCTTTCTCAACCGTACCTGAGATATTGGTGGGATGCACAAATCCATCCTTTTTATTGGTACTTTCTGGAGATAGACGATCCTGAGGTAATGCCTCAATAATAGCACTTGCAATTTTTATTGCGCTTTGCATTTTACCTTTAGCAAATCCTGGGTGAACCGAAACACCGTGGATGGTCAATATTGCGCCATCAGCCGAAAAAGTCTCATCCTCAATAGTACCTGCCTTTTCTCCATCCATTGTATACGCAAAATCTGCACCTACGCGTTTTAAATCAGCTTTGTCCACACCTCTCCCAATCTCTTCATCAGGTGTGAATAATATTTTGATATCACCATGCTTGATTTCCGGGTGTTGCATCAGGAGACGTGCTGCATCCATAATTTCTGCGATCCCTGCTTTATCGTCAGCTCCCAACAAAGTAGTACCACTAGCTGTGATGATATTATTTCCGATTTGATTGGCTAAATCAGGATGTTCTGTATACTTGATAATGATATTATTATCATCTGGTAATACCAAATCTTGGCCCTGATAATTACGATGAACCAAAGGTTTAACATCTTTCCCTGAAGAATCAGGAGAAGTATCCATATGTGAACAAAAGCAAATCGTTGGTACGCTTTTCTCCGTATTGGAAGGTATGGTTGCATATACATAACCATTATCATCTATAGCAGCATCAGATATACCAAATGCTAACAATTCTTCGACTAGAAGTTTACCTAGATTTTTTTGTTTATCTGTTGAAGGACAGGTGGGTGAATTTGAATCGGATTGTGTATCTATTTGTACATAACGTTGGAATCTTTCAGATACTGAAAAATCATTTATGTTGTTGATCTCGAAGTTACTCATATACTTTTATATCATTAATGTGATCATGCTATACAAAATTACAAAAAATGTAAGCATTAGCGAATTTTGCCTATTATAATTGACTATTTGTTAATCAGTGGATTTTTTCATAAATTTATGAAACCTAAAATTTGATTTTCAGTATGTTGCATTTGTTAAGAGCAATGTTTTTCCTCCTCCTTTTAGCGCAATTATTTTTACTATTTAGTATAGATGACTCCTATAGACAGTTGGTGTATATGAGCCAATTGATTTACCTAGTATTACCTTTTTGGGGGCTTATAGCAACGAAAAAATACCGAAATCTAAAATATTATTTTCAAATTTATATCATTCTATGTGGTCTATATTACATTTTTTTCGCCTTGGTTTTACTCGCTAAACATGTGCAGATAACACCATACTTTGGTGCAAATCTATTTGTGAAAGCTATTTTACTCATGGTTGGATTAGTTAGTATATACCAATACAAAAATTGGTCGACACTATTTTTCAGGTATATCAACAGAAGAAGAATAAAGGTATGAGCAGGACTATTGTCCTGCTCATACCTTTATTTTTGAGTATCAGCCCAACCAAATACTTTGGACAGTAAATCTGTATTTCGAGATCCACCTATATTTTCTCTGATTTGTAATTCTTGATCTGCTACTTTGACAAATAAGCCATCAATTGCTTTTTGCGTAACGTAGTTCGTTAAATTGGTTTCTACTTTATTAGAAAATGGTAGATTGTTATATGCCGTAGTTAATTGATTCCAATATCCTGAGACATTATTTTCACCCATTGCTTTATCAATGACTGGTGAAAAT
Source organism: Sphingobacterium sp. SG20118 (assembly GCF_044740685.1). NCBI lineage: Bacteria > Pseudomonadati > Bacteroidota > Sphingobacteriia > Sphingobacteriales > Sphingobacteriaceae > Sphingobacterium > Sphingobacterium sp. SG20118. The sequence continues at coordinate 4,180,098 of NZ_CP172826.1, read as the reverse complement.
TTTGAGGTAAGCTCTTTCGACGTATTGGTTTTGAAGAATGTTGTTGCAGCATTTTGGTTTCCACTTAGAAGAATGTTGTAAGCATCTGTAATGGTCATTTTTGATAATGAATTAACAAAAACGGTACCTGCTTCACTGACTGCGGTTTCCGCTGCTCTATTCATACTGCTAATGAACTGGTCACATAAAGAAACCCATCCCTACAGCACGAAGCGCCTTTTCTACCTTTTGTGCTTCAGAAGGCATCAGGATTTTGACAGCTGCATCGCCTAAAAAACCATCTTTTACAGACAAGATGTTAACACTATTTGTAAGTCCCTTACTTAAGGCTTCTTTTATACCTAAAGTAGCCTCTTTTTTTGAAATATTCGTTACAACAGGGTCGATATTGTTTGTGGTGACTTTTACGCTATCTGCAGTTGTTTTATTTTGATTGGCAGTAGAAGATAGGATACTTTTTAACTTAGAAAGTCCTTTTGATTGTGCTTGCGTATTTGTTGCAAATAATAAACCTGATGCAACTAAGGCATATGTTAAAATATTTTTCATGTCTAATTTTTTGTAAAACTACAAATTAGAATGCGAAAGGAGCTGAATGTTTAACGAAGGAGATAATTTTATTTTAACGATAGAAAGGTAACATGACCAAAGCATTTTGGAAGGAATCGTTGAAAACTAAGTATCATCTTGTGCCAGTCTTGGAACTGACACAAGATGAGTTTCTTACAGAGATATGTCTACCATAACAGGAAAGTGGTCCGACGGGAATTTCCCCTCATAAGTATCCGTTAAGATTGCATAGTTAGTAACTTTTATTTGTGGAACTACAAAGATATGATCGATTCTTCCTTTTGATTTGATGCTTTTACCCCAACCATTAAAAGAAGAGCTAGGCTCATAGATGCGCGGGCTTACTTCATAACTATCAACAACCGTTTTGCTATTTGCTAAAGTAAAATAGGCTTCATCATGCTCATCAACATTGAAATCTCCAGTTAAGATTAAGGGTAATTTTCCTGCTAATTCCTTTGCTTTTTCTAAGATTAATTTTGCACTCTCTTTTCTTGCCACTACTCCCACATGATCAAAATGGGTATTCATAAAAATAAAAGATTTTCCACTTTTTTTATCCTTTAAGATTGCCCATGTACAGATACGAGGTAAGGCTGCATCCCATCCTTTGTTGGGTTGTTTAGTGTCTGTCGCTGACAACCAAAAAGTACCACTTTTTGTCGCTTCAAAACGGTTTTTGTTATAGAAAATGGAAGAATGTTCCCCTTCTTCAGCACCATCATCTCGACCAACACCAACTGTTTTAAAGTCAGGAAGTCGCTCTTGAAGATCTTTCACCTGGTCAATAAATGCTTCTTGAACACCGAAAATTTCGAAGTTATGGAACTTAATGAGGTTAGCAACAGCATCTTTCCTTTCATTCCACATGTTGCCTGTGTCATGGTTATTTTTTTGTCTTATATTATAAGTAGCTATACGCATTTGCTGCGCCATACTATAGGATAGCCCTGAGCAAATTAGAAAGATAGCAAGAATAAATTTTTTCATCGAATATAATTATTTTGTGAGCTTGCAAGCTCGGTTAATATTTTACAGTCTACTTATTTCGTATACAAGCATATTACAGTTAATAAACGATCTCGTAAGATTGTTTTTCTATTAAAGACAAGGATATTGCCTTTAATGTTATCTTGAACTAGTTAAGTAAGGTTTTTAATAATTCAGGTTCGTTAGTTGTGATATAATCAATCTTCTGGTCAATTAAAGATTTCATATCTGCTTCTTTATTGACAGTCCAAGCATTCGTTTCTAATTTTAACGACTTTGCCTCTTGCAACCAATTTGGATGCTTCGTATAAACACTAAGATGATAGTCAATTCCTGTCAAGCCATCTTTTTTGATTTGAACGGGAGCAATATCTCCATTTAAGTAGGACACTTTAGCTTTTGAATCCAGTTCATGAATCTTTTTGCACGCATCATAACTGAAGGCGATATATTCCGTTACTTGCTCTGCTTTTAATTCTTTTACTAAAGCGACAGCTTTTTCAGTAGCTTCCAACGTACGCTCCAAGCCCAGTTTATTTGTCTTTAATTCTAAGATGAGCATAAGTCCATCAAGTTTCAAACCCGTTTTGATAAATTCTTCTAACGTAGGAATGTTTTCACCATTCGGATGTTTTTTCGCCAATAACTCTTGGTAAGTTGCAGTAGCGATATCAATTCCATAGAAATCATTGTCATGGTTGACGACGAGTACATTATCCTTCGTGAGATGTACATCATATTCAGACCCCCAAAGATTTAGATCTTTAGCTGCTTTCAGAGAAGCGATGGAGTTCTCTGGAAGTTTTGTGTTTTTAAATGCCCCACGGTGAGCAATAATTTTGGTTTGGGCTTTTAATTCCGAAATTCCCATAATGGCCATTGTGGCTAGGATTACTAAAACTGTTTTTTTCATCAGATATAATTACTTCGTGAGCTCGATAGCTCGATTTGTTTCCTTAATTATGAATAATTGAGGCTATTGATTCTAATAATAGGTAGTGCGTTGTTCATTAACTCTTTTTTAACTTATTCTGTTTTTTAGTTGAAATGACGTAAATCATAATTAAAATCGCTTAATAGGATTATTCGTCAACTAAATTTAAACAAAAAAAATGGTACCTCGATAATTATCAACTAATTATCAAAAGTACCATTTTAGTGTAACCTCCTGATTAAGGAAATATTATTTTTTTATCTTTTACCTTCCCACTCAGCGTAAAACTCATCTAAAAAAGTAAGCATAAATGCATGTCTTTTTTCAGCGATAGCTTGGGCGGCTTTTGTATTCATTTTATCCTTTAGTAATAAAAGTTTTTCATGAAAATGATTGATAGTTGGTGCTTCAGAATGCTTGTAACTTTCCTTATCCTGATATTCTTGAACGGGAATACTGGGATTGTACATCTCTCTGTTTTTGTGGCCTCCATAATTGAATGCTCTGGCAACACCAATCGCACCGATTGCATCTAAACGATCCGCATCTTGTACGATTTCAAGTTCCTTTGAATGAAAAGCAATTTCTCCTAAACTTGCTTTGAAAGACATGTTTAAAATAATTTTTTCAACATGTTCAATCACCTCTTTATCTACACCCAGGGATGTTAAAAATTCACCAGCAACACGAGGTCCTATGGTTTCATCTCCATCATGAAATTTGCTATCAGCAATATCATGTAATAAAGCAGCGAGTTCGCAAGTTTGGTAATCTGCTTCTTCAGTTTGAAGAATTAATTTTGTGTTGTTCCATACACGTTGGATATGTGACCAGTCATGACCAGATTCAGCAAATTTTAATCTGTCCTGTACAAATGCAACCGTACTTTCAATAATCTTATTCATAAATTACTTTTGGTTTTTCGCGAGTTCCCTCGTATAATTCGTATTCTAATAGACGACAATCTAATTTACCATTATAAAATTCAACTTTTCTGGAAGCACGCAATCCTATTTTCTTAGCAAGATCCGGATTTCCAGTAAAAATATAACCTCTATAACCCTTACAGTTTTGTTTTAGAAAGTCTCCTACACGTTTATATGTTAATTCCAATTGACTATGATTACCAAGGCGTTCACCATATTCCGGGTTAAATATAGCAATTCCTTTCTCTTCTTGAGGTACAGTTGTCTCTTCAAAATCACAAACTTGAAAATCAATAAGCTGATCGACTCCTGCTGTCTTCGCATTCATGATCGAGATATCGATTGCTTGCTGCGAAATATCCGAAGCAATAATTTTCGGATTTGCTTTCTTATTGACTTGCTCCTTTAAATTTCTTCTCTCTTGAAAAAACACTTCTTCATCATATCCAATAAAATGCATAAATGAATAATTCATGCGGTATAAACCAGGACGACGATTAGTAGCAATCAAAGCAGCTTCGATGGCCAATGTTCCTGATCCACACATCGGGTTGACAAACGAAGTCTTCCCATCCCATTTAGAAGCAAAGATAGTACCAGCAGCAAGAGCTTCAAGCATTGGTGCTTTTCCTGGATGCTTACGGTAACCGTGTTTTGCTAATGTTTCACCAGACGAGTCGATGAAAATCTCTGCACGGTCGTCTTTCCAATACAGGTGTACCACAGCCTTATGCGAGTCAGAACCTGAATTAGGGCGAATGTCTTTCTTTTCTTTAATACGATCTACAATTGCATCTTTAACTTTCAAATTTGCAAATAGAGGTGTCGTTATCGTTTCATTATCGACATTAGAAGTCACAGAAAAGTATCCATCAAACGCAATCAACTCTTCCCATGCGATGTCTTTCAATTCATCGTATAGCTCTTGAGGGTTTGATGCTTTAAATTCTTTGATCGAATATAAAATCTGCGAAGCTGTGCGCAAGTTTAAATTTAATTTAATTGTTTCATTCAAGGTGTTAAATAATTCTACACCAGTAGAGAATGAACGCTTGATCTCGAAGCCAAGTTCTTCGACTTCTTGTTGCAAATAAGGAGAAAGTCTCTTATTGCAAGTGATGATGATTTTATTGGGGGTGTTGAAAACTTCCATAATATTTGTACAAAGTTAGTTAATCTCTTACTCAAAAAATGCTTATTTTTACGGTTTAATATTTTTGATTATGGAAATTAGAGGAAAAGTACACGAAATAGGTGCTACGCAACAAGTAACAGAGTCTTTTAAAAAGCGTGATGTAATCGTGGCTTACGCTGAGAATCCGCAGTTTGTTGAATATATTCGCTTTGAAGCTACTCAAGATAGAACGTCAATTTTTGATGGTTTGACTGTAGGTGAAGAAATTGAAGTTTCTTTCAATTTACGTGGTCGCCCTTGGACAAATAAGGAAGGTGTAACAACATACTTCAATTCTTTGGTCGCTTGGAGAGTGACAAAATTGGCTAATACTGCTGCTTCAGCTCCTGCTCCAGGCTATGCTGAAATGCCAGCTCCAGTTGATTTGTCAGGATCAAACGATGATGATGATTTACCATTCTAGTCTTACGAGAATCTAAAATATAAAAAAGCTTCAATTCATAATTGAAGCTTTTTTATTAAAGAGAAATATGCTTTCAGAACAGCAATTTGGTCCCGCTACAGCTTAATCAGCAACTGGAATACGATTCTTTTGTACATATTGTACTAGGAACAGTAAAGCAAGTAATGCACCAATAGTAGCCATTCCGACACCCACAAGAGATGGCGTATTATAGGCTAGACCGTATATAATCGGTATTCCCCCTAAATAGGCTCCAAATGTATTGCCTAAATTGAATGCAGCCTGTCCGCCCGCAGCAGCCAATGTTTCGGCACCTTTGGCCGTACGAATCAACATCATTTGTATTGGCGGACCAATTGTAAATGAAATTAATCCCGTGATAAAGGCCATGATGTATGCCGACCATTGAAATGGCGAAACAAAATATAGAACAACCAAGCATATGGCCATGGAACTAAAGGCAGCAATAGCGGCTTTGGTAGGAGAGATGGTATCAGCCATTTTTCCACCTAATAGATTCCCGAAAAACATACCGATACCGATCAGGACCATGATAATAGGTACCCGATTAGGGTCGAGTCCCGATACGTTGGTAACCAATGGGGCTATATAGCTTATCCAAGCAAATAGACCACCGGTTCCGATAGAAATGATGGCCATCAGCAACCATGCTTCTTTCTTTTTGAAGAAATTGAGCTGTCCAATGATATCATTGTGTTTCGACGATTCAATTTTTGGTAACCAGATATAGATCATCAAAAATGTCAATATGCCTAAAGCACTAATGACACCGTAAGTTATGCGCCAAGAGTAATGATGACCAATGTATGTTCCTAAAGGTACACCAGCCAAGTTTGCGATAGTCATACCGGTAAACATAATGGAGATAGCCTGTGCTTCTTTTCCTTTTGGAGCCAACCTGGCGGCAACAACAGAGCCTACACCAAAGAACGCACCATGAGGTAGACCCGACATAAACCGGGATAGTTGGATCGTAAAGTGTGTGGGCGATATCGCAAATAATCCATTAAAGATGAAAAATAAGACCATTAAAAAAAGTAATACATTTTTTGGTGGATATTTTCCTGATAAGAGGACTAAAGTTGGTGCGCCCACGACAACTCCAATAGCATACAACGCGATGAGATGCGCTGCCTTTGGAATGTCGATATTTAAATCTTTGGCGATATCGGGTAAGATTCCCATCATAGTGAATTCTGTCATTCCTATAGCGAGCCCCCCGAAGGCCAATGCAATAATTCCTTTATTCATATTTTTTGCTCCGAATAGTGACGAGCGAGTCATTAATAATAAAAAAAGCCATTTTCAGATAAAATGGCATGAAGTTGTGTGTAATTTATTGCCAGCGCTTCTTTGGGACACAAATTACGTCTTTTGTCTTACGTAAGATGATAGGACGCTGATCAAATTTATTCTCTAATACGAGAGAGTCTTTTGAATGATAGGCAACTTTAAATCTCGGAAGGTACTGCCCTTGACGGTAACAGCCAGATAACTTTTGTTTTCCATTTTCTTTGATATATATACCATCCACGATGACACTGTCACCACGCACTACATAAAGTCCTTTAGCATGTTCAATCCAAGAGCCGTTATTGTAACAACTATCAGCTATTTGTTTTGTTTTTGCGTGAACATACATGCGTGCATAGATGGAATCACAAGTAAAGCGAAATTCAGTGAGCGTAAACTGCAACATTTGGTCTTGATTTTGGATACTATCTTGTTTCCATTCACCTTGCAGATAGCTTGCACCTTCTGTTTGCATTTCAGAATTAAACTTGCAGCTTCCAAATAGCAAAAGCATACCTATTGTTAATAATAGGTATGCTTTTGTGTTTTTATGTTTATTTTGATACGGAATCATAGCCCTATTTTAAGCTACCTACCATTTCTTCAGGTTTTACCCACTCATCAAATTCAGCAGCAGTCACATATCCCAATGCAATAGCCGTTTCTTTTAATGTTGAATTGTTTTTATGAGCTGTTTGTGCAATTTCTGCAGACTTGTAGTAACCAATTTTAGTATTCAAAGCCGTTACTAACATCAAAGAGTTGTCTACCAATTCTTTGATACGTGCATAGTTGGGCTCGATGCCACTTGCACAGTGCTCCTCAAATGACACACAAGCATCACCAATCAATTGAGCTGATTGCAAGAAGTTAGCCGCCATCAATGGCTTGAATACGTTCAACTCATAGTGACCTTGAGTACCGCCTATTGTAATCGCAACATCGTTACCCATTACTTGACATGCAACCATGGTTAAAGCTTCACATTGCGTAGGATTTACTTTTCCAGGCATGATAGAAGAACCAGGTTCATTCTCAGGGATGATGATTTCGCCAATACCAGAACGAGGACCAGAAGCCAACATACGGATATCGTTTGCAATTTTGTTTAAAGAAACTGCTAATTGTTTTAATGCACCGTGCGATTCAACAATGGCATCATGCGCAGCTAAAGCTTCAAATTTATTCTCAGCAGTAATAAAAGGAAGACCCGTAAATTCTGCAATATATTTTGCTACCAGTACGTCATATCCAGTAGGAGTATTTAAACCAGTACCAACCGCTGTACCACCAAGTGCCAATTCAGATAAATGTGCCAACGTGTTTTTTACGGCTTTTACACCATAGTTCAACTGTGCAACATAACCAGATAGCTCTTGACCTAATGTCAAAGGAGTAGCATCCATCAAGTGTGTACGACCGATTTTAACCACTTTCATAAACTCCGCAGATTTCTTAGCTAAAGTATCACGAAGTTTCTCAACACCAGGAATCGTCACTTCAACAACAGCTTTATAAGCTGCAATGTGCATACCTGTCGGGTAAGTATCATTAGAAGATTGTGATTTGTTCACATCATCATTCGCTTTCAATACAGGTTCGCCCTCTCCAATTTTGAAACCTGCTAATACTTGAGCACGGTTCGCAATTACCTCATTCAGGTTCATGTTAGATTGCGTACCTGAGCCTGTTTGCCAAATTACCAATGGAAATTGATCGGCTAATTTACCGGCTAAGATCTCATCACAAACAGCAGCAATAGCATCACGTTTTTCAACCGGCAACACACCCAATTCAGCATTAGCATAAGCTGCAGCTTTTTTCAAGTAAGCAAAACCTGCGATGATTTCATGCGGCATAGATGCAGCAGGACCAATTTTGAAGTTATTGCGTGAACGTTCGGTTTGGGCACCCCAGTATTTATCTGCGGGAACTTGAACTTCACCCATGGTATCTTTTTCTATTCTAAATGACATAGCGTTTGATTTTTTTTAATACAACAAAGTTAAGTAAAAATATAGAGAACAGCCATTCAAAGACCTCATCTTGGCCGAATTTGAATGTCATAATTGTTTCAAATAGTGTTAACCATTCAGTCGTTTCGTTAATTGTTCGTTGATATGGTGGAAAAGCTGAATAGGTTTTAACGTTCGCCATGAAAGATTATTGAGGTCTCCACCAAAATTGATGTAATAGTCAATATTGTTTTGCATAAATTCTGCTGTCACATGGGGAAGGAAATTCACAGCAGCGATCCAACCATCCTCGATATCCTGAAACCATTCCTCATAGTAAGTGTCGTCAGAAGCGTGAAAATTAAGGATGTTTTCACCAATTAATATAAAATGATGAATACCCTCAGCAATCATTAAATCTATTAATTCCCGTTTCAGTATCATGATGTCATTGTCGATAGCATCATTCCATTCTCCTATGAGCTCGATGATCCCATATTGTTTATCATAGTCTACAAATAGCACTTTCAGGTATAGCGTATGTGAACCAAAATCATCCCATTGTGGGTGTAAAAGGAAATTGTAAATTTGTTTATCGTATTCAAATTCATTGTATACGGTTCCATAGAATGGAGATTGCTCATCTTCCGAGGCTATATAATCATGTCTCCAATTGTAAAAAGGTTCAATTTCGTGCATTTTGGCAGATTATTTGATTGTAACAAAAGGCAAAGTTGAGAAAACTTTCACATATTAACCACTTTTACGGACTTTTGTTTTACGAATAAAAATCACTTATCTTATTGTGGTTTTAATGGATAAAACTTACTATTTTTGAAGCATCTTTTCATATGCAAAAAAGTATAAAACGGAATATTTTTGTGGCTGCAACATACGCAGGAGTTCTACTCCTGGGCTTATTGCTTGGGCAAAGGTATGCCGACGAACAAGGAAACAAGCAATCCATCTCGATTTTAACTGGTGGACTGACTGGAAATTCTGAAAAAGTGCAGTACATGGTAAACCTGATCGCAGATAATTATGTGGATAAAGTCAATCTAGATACTATTCAGGATGAAGCTATCCAGCATATCATTACTCGCTTGGACCCTTTTTCAACTTATTTAAAGCCGAATGAACGCTTAGCACAATCAGAAGCTCTTGAAGGAACTTTTGATGGTATAGGGGTCGAGTACTTTAACCTGAATGATACACTTCTTGTCGTTGGTATGATTGCCGGAGGACCTGCTGAAAAGTCAGGAATGAAAATTGGCGACCGTTTAGTTAAAATTGCGAATCGTAATATAGCTGGTGTTCGGGTAACCGAAAATGTCGTTGATAAGTTGATCCGCGGTAAAAAAGGCTCTATAGTCGACATCATTATCAAGCGTAATAACGAGATTCTAACCACAGCTTTAAAAGTGGTGCGCGATCAAGTATCGGTCAGCACATTAGATGCTTCCTATATGATAGCCCCTAAAGTTGCCTATGTGAAAATTCGACGCTTTGGCCATCACACTGCCGATGATTTCAAAATTAAATTGCGAGACTTAAAGAAAAGTGGCGCCGAAGATTTGATTTTGGATTTAAGAGGTAATGGAGGCGGATACGTACACACAGCTATTGAAATGGCCAGTATGTTTTTCAAAGATAAGCGATTACTGATGTATACAGAGGGTGCTAATGAATTGCGGAGAGATTACTTTTCCAAAGAACCCGGAGGCTTTGCTGATGGTCGTATTATGGTATTGATTAACGAAGAAACAGCTTCAGCCAGTGAAATCGTTACCGGTGCTCTACAAGATCTAGATAGAGGTACAGTTGTTGGTCGTCGATCTTATGGTAAAGGTTTGGTGCAAGAACAATTTGATTTTGCCGACGGATCTGCCGTAAACTTAACAGTAGCTCGGTATTATACACCTCTTGGCAGATGTATTCAGCGGAAGTATACACGAGCAAATTATGACCAATCGAACTATATGACCACATTCGATCTTTGGACGATGGAAACGGAATTTAGCCCACATGACATGTATACCACGAGTAAAGGGAAAATGTTATTTGGAGGTGGTGGTATCCAACCCGATATCTTGATACCCATTGACTCTAATGAAATTAGTTCCAAGTATAGAGAAATATACCATTCAAATAGTATTCAAGAATTTGTTTACGATCGTTTTACTAAAAAACTTCCAGCTTATTCCATTGAGAATTTTTTAAGCGGATATAACCTGCCTGATGCAGAGTTTAATGATTTTATTACGTTTTTACAGACAAAGGCAATTGCTGTCAATAAGCTCGAAGCAGATCGACTCCATCAAATCATTCAATCGGATATTGAAGCTTTGGTAGGGCGTTATTACTTTGGTAGAGAAGCTTATTATAAAATAAAAAATAGAAAAGATTTTTTTATTGTGGGAGCTCTGGACGCATTAGGAATACAAAGGCATTAAAGGTTTCTTAATCTTAGATCACTCCAGATGGGGTAGTGGTCTGATAATTTCTTTTTAACCACATGGTAATTGTCGATATCAAAGTTTGGACTTGTAAAGATATAGTCAATCTGGAAGAAGGGTAACAATTCGTAGTGTGTTACTCCCCAGCCCGAACCTTTCTCTTTAAAGGCGTTTTTAAGACCTTTGCTGACTAAATTAACAGAATAGCTCATTGGAGTGTCGTTGAAATCCCCCATCACGATGTAGGGCATGCTACAGGTTTCCATGTGCTTTTTTAAAGAATTAGCCTGATCACTTCTAAATTCGAACGCATTTTTAAGTTTTTTACCTAGTCGACGGGTTGCTTGTTTATCCGTTTCATTTTTCAATGCGGGATTTTGCAAGAATTCTTTTTCATCGTTTTGAAGGGCAAATGATCTTAAATGAACATTATAGATACGAATTGTACTATCGTTTTTCTTAACATCGGCATAAGAGATACGATTAATACCATAGTCGTTGTCTAGGATATTTCCGGAATTTATAATTGGGTACTTCGAGAATATGGTCATTCCATAAGCTTCATAGTCGTTTTTGGAACTTTCAGCAAAATAATGATAATCATATCCCAGTTTGCGTTTAAATTCATTGGAAATAACATACTTACCCTTTATCTTACTATAGTATTCTTGGAAGCAGATAATATCCGGTTTGATACTATCCAACATTTCTAAAGCATCATTTTTAAAGTTTTTTTTCTCGTCATGTATATCTTTAAAAAGATGGGCATTGAAACTTAAAACACGTATTTGATCAGGTGATTTTGCTGTAATAGGAGATGATGAGCGTAGATTCCAATGTTTTGTCAATAACGGCCAACCAATTAGAATAGTCAACAATGAAAAAATGATCATTTTTGGTTTTCGTATTAACCAATATGCTATAAATCCGATGTTGATGATTAGAATAGGCAGATAGCCCAATCCAAAAAAAGCGATTGGCCAAAATGTTTTAGGATTAATGAAAGAGGCAGAATAACTAATCAATAAGGCAATTATGGCAAGAAGGTTAAAAATAAAAACCGCCTTACTCAAATAACCCAATCTTTTTTTTACCAACACACGCCTAGCCATCTATCTTATTGTTATTGCTTGCTTTGAAGAGCGTCTCTTTCTCCTGAGTACTCAAACTATCGTAGCCGGATAAGGATATTTTATCTAAGATTTGATCAATTTGGTCCTGATTAGGCAAATCATAGCGATGTGAGCGCGATTGCTGAGTGCCCTGACCTACGACAACTTTCATTTTGGTAGGTCTTTGTTTATTCCTTTTGAATATTTTAGACCAATCCATACCGGATTGCAATGCATACACATAACCCATGCCGAACAAAACGGTACAAAAGTAGCTGATTGCTGCAGGTTTATTTGTTAATAAAAAGAAGAAAAATTGAATCGCGAAATAGATAATAGCGATGGTTTTTAACTTTACATTTCCAAATAACAATAGCCTCAGTTCAAATTTAGGAACTAAAGTGGCAGTCGCCGCTAAAACAGCAGCTAACGTAAATGCTCCTGTGTTCAATGGAGGATTGGAGGCATGTGAAAAAAGAGCTAAATGCGAAAAAACCAAAAATATGATTCCTGAAAGAACTCCAGATACGATGTAAATGAATAGAAATTGCCTTTTACTTAGAAAATTAAAGAAAATAGTTCCTAGCCAATATAACCACAAACAATCAAAAGCAACGTTGAAAAGGCCTGTGTACAGAAAGTTGTACGTGAATAGCGACCAAGGTTGTTGGATGAATGTCTGAAAATTTGTTGGTAAGCTCAACTTTTCAATACTCAATTGAAAAAGAGAGATAGGGATTATTTTTAATTCAAAAAGAAGGTCAAATAGGTAAATCAAGATAAATAGGGCAACCTGTCCACAGATAATAAATGGAATCGGTGACCCTGAAACCGAAGGTTGTCCTGATAAAGCTTTTGAACGAATTTTCCCTCATCTGATAAAGATAATTAATATATTCCTTTTTTAATACCCCAAGCTTTCAATAATAGGAAACCAAATAAAGCACCACCAACATGGGCTAAATGCGCTATGGAACCTCCTGAATTTGAAAAACCTAAATATATTTCAATCAAGATCATGATTGGAATAAAGAATTTAGCCTTTATCGGAACAGGTATAAATATAAGTGCAAGTTTTAGATTCGGAAATAAATAAGCAAATGCTAATAGCACGCCAAAGATAGCACCAGAGGCACCCACTAAAGGGGTGTTGTAAATGGATACTAAGGTTCCTAAGCCTGCTTGAGATACAAGGGGATTGTCTGTGTAAACCATACCCGAAATCATATCAAACTTCAAACTGCTACCCGGGTTTATTGATCCCGCGATTTGATATACTTCAAAAGCTTGTACTCCAAATTGAAGGATTAAAGCTCCAATTCCAGTAAGTAGATAAAAATTAAGAAAGCGCTTAGCACCTAAAACCTGTTCAATGATAGGACCAAACATGAACAAAGAAAACATATTGAAAAATATGTGTGTCAGGCTACCGTGCATAAACATGTAGGTGATGATTTGCCAAACTTTGAAAAAGGGAGAATCGGGGTAGAATACTCCGAAAAACCGTGTGGAATTTTCAAATATCATGGAACCAATAAAACAGACCACATTGATGATGAGTAAGTTTTTGGTAACTGTTGGTAAATTTGACAGTGGATTAGCGCTATTCATAGATTTAAATTAGTTTTTACTAAACTTTTCTAATAGTTCTTGTAGGGTAATGGTGATAACAATTGGTTTTCCAAAAATAGAAATATTGGGCGATTCGCATGCAAAGAGCTGATCAATAAGCTCTGATATGGCATTGTTATCCAGGAATGTACCTGGTTTTATTGCCGCATTACGCGCAAGGCTTTTTGCTAAATTTTCACGTTTTTCAATTTTAAAATCACTTTGATTATTTTTATAATCCTCTAAAATCTGCTCAATAATCTTACGTTCATCAATTCCAGTCCCTAGATCTGCAGGAATACCATCGATGATATAACTGTTTTTACCAAATGAGCGGATTTGAAAACCTAAATTTTGAAAATCTTCTAAAAGATCTTGCATCAATTCATTGTCCGAGGGATTTAAATCTATGCTTTGTGGAAACAAACTTTGTTGACTCAACCCTTTATGTTGATCGAGCTGAGATTTAAATTGTTCAAATAAAATACGTTCATGGGCAGCTTGTTGATCAATCAACATGATGCCAGAGTGTATTTGCGAGACGATAAATCTGTTATGAATTTGAAAAAACTGCTTTGTTGTCGCCTTGTTATTTACACTTTGTATTTGTTGCGCAGGGGAATCTTGTTGCTCATGCTCAATGGGCAATTGCATGGATTCGTCCTGTTGGGTAATTTGATATAAGGTACCCCAATTTTGAGGGATTGCCGATTTTTTTTCAAAACCTGCCATGTAATTATCCGCACGTGAGAATGTAGATTTTGTTACTTGATCCGGTTCAAATGGATTGAAGTCAGGATTGAAACTTACGGTCGGCACTATGATTTCATCTAACGGTTTAGGTGTAATCATATTCGAAAAACCTGTCTCTTGTTCAAAATCTAAAGAAGGTGCGATATTATAACGTCCCAAAGACCTTTTTACAGCAGATCTGATGATGGCATAAATTGCTTTCTCATCTTCATACTTAATTTCTGTTTTCGTCGGATGTACATTGATATCAATCTTTGAAGGGTCGATGTCAATGAATAATACGTACAGAGGGAATGTCTCTGCAGGAAGAATTTCCTCGAAGGCATTCATAACAGCGTGGTTCAAATAATGATCTCTGATAAAACGCTTATTCACAAAGAAGAATTGTTCGCCCCTTGTTTTCTTCGCAAATTGTGGTTTCCCTACAAAACCATTGACCTTGATGATAGTTGTGTCTTCTTCCACAGGTACCAATCGTTGGTTGTAGGTATTTCCGAAAAGGTGAACAATACGTTGTTTTAAAGTCTCTGCAGGTAAATGAAACATTTCATTTCCATCGCTATGTAAGGTCAAAAAGATTTCAGGATTAGCCAAAGAAATCCGTTGAAATTCCTCTATGATATGGCGCATTTCTACCGAATTACTTTTTAAAAAGTTACGGCGTGCGGGTATATTGTAAAAAAGATTTTTTATGGCAATATTGGTGCCTGCCGCTACTGCTTCTGGTGCTTGACTGATGATTTTAGAACCCTCTATCTCTACGACAGTACCCAATTCATCTTCAAAACGACGTGTTTTTAACGTCACATGTGCAATGGCTGCAATGGAAGCCATGGCTTCACCGCGGAATCCCATTGTACGAATGGCAAACAAGTCCTCTGCTTTACGAATTTTGGAAGTAGCATGTCGTTCAAAACAAAGACGTGCATCCGTCACGCTCATTCCACAACCATTATCAATTACTTGAATTAATGATTTTCCAGCATCTTTGATGATCAATTGTATCTTGTCAGCACCAGCATCTATAGCATTTTCAATCAATTCTTTAATAGCAGCGGCAGGTCTTTGTACGACTTCACCTGCTGCAATTTGATTGGCAACATTATCTGGTAATAATTGAATAATATCCGACATATGATGCGAAGTTACGAAATTAATGAAGAATGACTTTAATTCCCTTTGAAAGTTGTCGTTTAAATTACATAACACAGAAACTTTCAGGAATTAAGGTTGATTAATAGCCTTAGCCTATCAAATTTAAAGCTTCATTATTGCATTTCAAGTTTAAGAAATCGAGCAGTTTCGCTCTTTTTATTTTTGATCAATTCTTCAGGGGTGCCCGAAAATAACACTTTACCACCTTCTTTACCACCTTCAGGACCGATATCAATGACCCAATCTGCACATTTGATAACATCCAGATTATGCTCTATAATTAAAATGGTATTACCGCGGTCCACCAAACGATTGATGACTCCCATGAGTACATTGACATCTTCGAAGTGTAAACCAGTTGTTGGTTCATCTAAGATATAAAACGTATTTCCAGTATCCTTTTTTGAAAGTTCAGTAGCCAATTTAATGCGTTGCGCTTCGCCTCCAGAAAGTGTTGTTGATGATTGTCCCAATGTGATATAACCCAAGCCAACATCCTGTAAAGTTTTTATTTTACGATAGATGGAAGGGATATTCTCGAAGAAGACAACAGCCTCATCCACACTCATGTCCAAGACATCGGATATGGATTTACTTCTAAAACGGACCTCCAAAGTTTCTCTGTTATAACGTTTTCCATGACATGTTTCACAAGGAACTTGTACGTCCGGAAGAAAGTTCATCTCTACTACTTTCATGCCTCCGCCTTGACAGGTTTCGCAACGTCCACCCTTCACATTAAACGAGAATCGTCCAGGTTTATAGCCTCTTATTTTTGCCTCAGGTAGTTGGACAAAGAGGGTTCTGATGTCAGAAAAGACCCCTGTGTAAGTCGACGGATTCGAACGCGGAGTCCGACCGATTGGGCTTTGGTCTATTTCGATTACTTTATCAACATGCTCCAAACCATCGATACTTTTGTAAGGAAGTGGAATGCCCTTAGCTCGGAAAAAATATTTATTTAAAATTGGATATAGCGTTCCGGTAATGAGACTTGATTTTCCAGAGCCTGAAACTCCAGAAACTAATATTAATTTGCCTAAAGGAAAATCTACGGAGACATTTTTCAGGTTATTCCCTGTAGCACCATTTAAAGATAATGTTTTTCCGTTTCCAGCTCTTCTTTCTGATGGGATTGCAACTTCTTTTTTTCCATTTAAGTATGCTGCGGTTAACGAATCAGATTTTAAAATATCATTTGGTCTTCCTTCAGCGACGACCTGTCCACCGTTAACACCAGCAGCTGGACCCATATCGATGACATAGTCGGCGTTTAAAATCATGTCTTTATCATGTTCAACAACCAAAACAGAGTTACCGATGTCACGTAAATTCTTTAAAGAATTGATTAGGCGTTCATTGTCCCTTTGATGGAGACCAATGCTCGGCTCATCTAGGATATACAATACATTCACCAGTTGTGAACCTATCTGTGTCGCCAGACGAATACGTTGCGCTTCACCACCCGAAAGTGATTTTGAAGAGCGGTCGATTGTCAGGTAGTTTAAGCCTACATCCAAAAGGAATCCCAAACGAGATTGTATTTCTTTTAATATTTCAGTTGCTATGATACGTTGACGTTCGTCCAGAGAGGCATTTACGTTTGAAAACCATTCGTACAGGGATTTTATGTCCATATGCGAAAGTTCATAGATATTCTTGCCAGCAAATTTAAAATGCAACGATTCCTTTTTCAGACGAGCCCCTTTACAGCTCGGACATACGATCTTCGAACGGAAATCGTCTAAAGAAGTCATATCGTCGCTCGACTTACCCGATTGTTCTTCCAACATCTTGAATATACCTGAAAATTCAATACGGTAATCGCGAACGTCATAACTGCCGTAAGAAACAGCCACGGAAATGGGTTCCTCAGAGCCAAAAAGCAACATGTCGATTTGTTCTTCCGTCAGTTTTTCTAAAGGTGTACTTAAAGAAAAATCAAGCTTTTTAGCAACAGCTTTTAACACTTGAAAATTCCATGTTTCCTTTGCGGGACCTAATGGCGCTAAACCACCTTTTTGAATGCTTAATTTACGATCAGGGATAACTGTGTTTTTGTCAATTTCAAATATATAGCCTAGACCATCACATTTTGGACAGGCACCGTAAGGTGAGTTAAAAGAGAAAGTATTAGGTTGTGGCTCGTCATATGAAATTCCCGATTCGGCATCCATTAAATAACGACTGAAGAATTGCTCATCATTTTCTTGATTAGCAACTTTAATAATCCCCTTCGCTGTTTTCATGGCTTGCATGACAGAAGTCTGTAGGCGATTTTTATCTTCTTCAGAAACTTTAAGTCTATCTACTACAATCTCAATATCGTGGATTTTATAGCGGTCCACTTGCATCTTAGGTGTTAGGTCTATGATTTCACCATCTACACGAACTTTAACATAACCTTGTTTACGGATCTGTTCGAATAACTCACGGTAGTGTCCTTTACGACCTTTGATCACTGGCGCTAGTATATTCAGCGCTTGTCCATCAAAATCATTTAAGATGCGGTCCACGATTTGTTCATCCGACATGCGCTGCATACGGTTTCCCGTGACGTAAGAAAAAGCTTCACTGGCACGAGCGAATAGCAAGCGCATAAAGTCATAGACTTCGGTAATGGTACCAACGGTAGAACGTGGATTTTTACTTGTAGTTTTTTGTTCAATTGAAATAACAGGGCTCAATCCAGAAATTTTATCAACATCAGGGCGCTCCATGCCACCCAAAAATTGACGGCTATATGCACTAAATGTTTCCATATAACGTCTTTGCCCTTCAGCATAGATGGTGTCAAAAGCTAATGACGATTTACCGCTACCACTTAATCCTGTGATAACAACCAATTCGTTTCTAGGAAATGAAATGTCTATATTTTTAAGATTATGTACACGTGCTCCAAATACTTGAACTTCACTTTGTTCACCTAAGTCAGGTGTGATTTTCTTTGTCATGTAACCGCTGTTTTCTTCCAAACGCAGATGAATTTCTGCAAACATGCAAAATTACTCATTTTTAATGAACTTTAAGAAGACCACATCTTTATTATTGTCACGGCATTGCAAATCTATACCGGATATAAAAGGTATAATTTGTACTTTGCCTCTACAATAGTTATATGAAGAAGTTAGACGTTACCAAACAAGAAAAAGAATCCTTAGAAGAAGCGATACAATTTTGGCAAAAGGAGCAAATAATAGATGAGCCAACTGCAGTAGCGATGGTGGAAAGCATTGATGTGAAAAGCTTTGATTGGAAGCGCTTGGCACGTTATGCCTTTTGGGTAGCACTTGCTTCCTTGGTGTTTGCTGTTTTTTCTTTAATGACGGATACTGCTTTTCTCAAATTTGTGGATACGCTTTACGAAGCACCGAACATTTTATTTTGTGTGTTTTTTGCAGCTTTAGCCATTTTATTTTATACCCTAGGTCTTCGTTACAAAACAAAATATCCCAACAAAAATCTTTCTATTGAAACGATGATGCTGATTGGGGTTTTCTCGACAGCAGCATGTATCGGTTTTTTAGGAAAGGTATTGGACAAGAATAGCATGCACTATTCTTTATTATTTTTACTATCTGTACTTATCTATGGATACCTCGCTAATCGCTTAAAATCAAAGCTCATCTGGGTTTTTATGCTTATCGCTTTGGGTGTCTGGTTTGCTACCGAAACGGCCTATCATAGCGATTGGGGATTTAAGTTTTGGGGAATGAACTATCCACTACGGTTTACTATTTTCGGTTTGATTCTGACATTGATGGCCGTTTACGTACAACCGCGCTTTAAGAAATTGCAGGAATTTCAATCCCTGAGTTATCTCATCGGTTTATTATACCTGATGATTTCATTATGGTCCCTTTCCATTTTCGGCAATTACTCGGATTTCTATGAGTGGACATTGGTGAGACAATACCATATTTTCTATTGGGGATTGTTATCAACTGCAGTATCCGCTGGATTGGTGATTTATGGGTTAAAGATGAAAGATAATACCACACGTGAAATTGGGTTTGTGTTTTTTGTGTTGAATGTGTACACACGCTATGTTGAGTATCTTTGGGATAATATCAATCGCGCGATTTTCTTTCTCATTTTGGCAGTATCTTTCTGGTTTGTCGGACGATGGGCTGAAAAGTTGTGGCAAAAAAGAGAAGATGGGATAACAGAATAGGCCATTTTTCTAAGATAGTGTTTCAGACATAAAAAAAGAGCAGTTGATCAACTGCTCTTTTTTTATGTCTGAAATTTGATTTTGGTGACTTAATTTATTTTAAGAGAGTACGTGATGTTAATACCTCCAGCTGCAAGCATATCGTGTACAGAGCAATATTTCTTTACCGCTAATTCTGCTGCTTTTTGCGCTTTTATCTCATCGATGTTACCTTTTAAATAAAAGCTAATATGGATATCAGTAAAGATATTTGGGATTTCCTCACGGCGTTTTCCTTCTACTTCGACTTGGATATCTTCAATCTCTTGGCGTTGTTTGGTCAAGATAGAAGAAAGGTCAAATACACTACATGAGCCTAAAGCCATTAAGACTAACTCCATTGGACGGACGCCTTTGCCTTCCCCCCCTATAGCTTCTGAACCATCAATATTAACTTTAATGTTGGATAATTCACTTGATGCTTCAAAGTGAACTGCTTTGTTTTGGCGATTTAGTATTACTTTCATGATTGTATCTCCTTGTATACACAAACTTAGCTAAATTTGCTTTGAATACCAATATAATTGCGCTGATATAACGAAGGGTACACTGAATCGATTCTCAAGCTTTCTATGCTTTATATCATCATAATTCCTTGTTAATGGATTATAGAGGATGCTATACTTTAGTTGCCGCTCTTATTAGTTTTAACCCAAATTTTATAACAGGAGTATAAAGAATAGCCCTAAATAAAAAGGATAGCTAAAAGCGCTATCCCTTTTTCAACTCATTGTATTATAATGATTAAGGAAGTTTCACACCCCTAAAATCAGAAATATTTAATCTTGGAACTTGAGCTCCATAAGTTTTGTTGATGGCTTCGATAAACACATTGGCCATTAGCGCATTTCCAATAGGAGTTAAATGTATACCATCTAATGAGAAACCATTTCCAGTGATGTATTTTGCACTAACAGCTAAGCCGTCGATACGAATTCCATTTTTAACAGCAGTTAAAAATGCATTGACATCTGCTACAGCCAGCTGATTGGAAGCTGCTACTGATTTAATTATCTTATTGAATTCATTTACACGAGCAACCACCTCTTTGGCCTCCGTAACATCCAAAACATATTTATCTTCAACGGGGTTGAGCGGGTGTAAACCGTAAGGTATTTTGTTTCCATTTGGTAAGCCCAACAGACCAGCAGCGGAAAATGGTAACACAAAGTAGTCCTGATCAGTTGCTGCTCGAGGACCAGATTTAGTTGCGATATAAATATCAGTCACCTTTGTCGTGCTTGCAGCATTGACACCCGCTAAAAGGAGCTCACGTGTCACTGTTGTGAAATAAGGAACCGAAGTCACATCAGGAATTGTTGCTAATACTCCCTTTTGTTTTTTTACTGTTAAGGTTGTTACGTAATTATTTAATAACGAATTGAATAATGCCGTTGAGGTTAATGTTGTGGTTGGGCCATCATTGACTGCTCCATTCGTCGCATATCCCAATACGTCATTATTCCCTAAAGAAAACGTAAAGAACGTATGATTTTGTGAAGTAGAGTAGGTGAAGTAGTTCATCGTTGGTAGAGTGCCTTCTGGCAATAGACGTTCGAAGTACATATTCCCAGCTGCAGTACCAATATATGGGGCAAAAGCCATATCCATACGCATTCCCGGTACCCCTAAATTATTGATCGGATCAGTAAATTTCGTTAATAATTTTGGACTAGCTGAGCGGTAAGCTAATTTGTCTGTAACCTGTTTCTGTTACGGGTTGCCCATTCACCAACGCTTTTAATCGAAGATAGCCCGAGCCATTCGATTGCTCCTCACTAAAAAACGGAGATTTAAACTCTCCTCCGCCAACTTTTTGCAGTTGTTCCGCAATTAGTAAAGGAAAAGCGACCTTTTGGCCTTCCAAGTATAAGCCACCATCGGCATAACCTGCAGAAAGTGAATTTCCAATGGCGATGTATTTGCTAAAGTCAGCTTTTGTACCTGCTGTAGGTGTATATTCATCTAGAGTTGGCTTACATGCCGTAATACTCAGTATAGCCAGTGCAACTCCTATATATAAATTTCTTCTTTTCATGGTGATCACAATTTAGTATGCATCCTTAAAATTTGTAAGTCAAACCAATTCCTGGTGCGTAAATATTTGTCATATATGTTCCAGATAAATGGCTATCTACGTTGTTTGCCTCACGAGGTAAAACCCTTTGATACGCAAAAGATCCTGTTAAATCGAATTTTGGAGACATTTTATAGGTGAAACCACCCGATAAGAGTACGCGATTGTTGTCTGGCGTTTCAGGATAAACATAATCTTTACTTACCGGAGTAGCGATAAATCCTCCACCTACACGAAGTTGAAGTTTCTCAGAAGGCAGGTATTCAATACCGGCTTTTATAGAGCCAGCTTTTGTATAGTTTTTCGGAGAATGTGTATCTGGAGTATTGGGGTCGCTGTAATCAAAATTCAATTCTTTATAGATATCGTAATTAATGACCGTTCCATCGACTGCCATTTTTACTTTATCGCTAATTGGGAAAGTGACACCAACAGCAAATGTAGAAGGTAGTGGTAATTCTGCGCTAAATTTACTTCCTGGAGGGAAAGTTCCTTGAGCAGCTTCAGGCACGTTGAATTTAGCATCGCCATCTTTTAATTTGGTCACCACCTTAGAGCGGTAACTCATGGAAATTGCAAATTCGTCGTTTAGGTTGTAATGAACCCCAACATTATATCCAGTCCCTGTACCGGTTCCTTTTAATTCTGCTAATCCCGATGACCCAT
Organism: Sphingobacterium sp. SG20118; assembly: GCF_044740685.1. NCBI lineage: Bacteria > Pseudomonadati > Bacteroidota > Sphingobacteriia > Sphingobacteriales > Sphingobacteriaceae > Sphingobacterium > Sphingobacterium sp. SG20118. The sequence continues at coordinate 4,157,768 of NZ_CP172826.1, read as the reverse complement.
CTTGGAAGTATACTGGAATGGCACTTTGAAGATCTACTGACCCAATATTATAGACAAATCCCCCACCAATACTGAAGTTGTCCGTTAACTTGATACTTAATGTTGGTTGTATATAGATCGCACGTAAAGATAAGCTCACTAAACTGTACTTACCCGTCCATTCTGTCCCCCAATCTACCGCACCACCGTAAGGTGTGTAAACACCTATTCCAGCTTTCCACCAAGAGTTTTTAGGTCCTACAGTAGCAAATACAGAAAATGGAGGCGTTACTTGATTCCGCGTATAATCGACAACATTACTTCCCGAAGCTTGAAAAGCGGATTTGAACATAACACCATTTCCTGCAATAGAAACGGAATTATGATCCATTTTAGCGAGTGCTCCAGGACTATAAAAGATCGAAGACTCATCAATAAAGTAGGCAGAACCTGCACCACCCATACCGACAGATTTTGGACTCTGAACATTAACTTGAGACCCCTGTGCCAATAGTAATGAAGGTGATGCACAAAGCAGCGTAATTAGTAACTTCTTCATATACATCAAATTTGGTTTATTATTTGTGTTTGAATTTATAATGCTAACATAGTAAATTTTTGTGGTTTTTTGATACTTTTTTGGCAAAAAATGATAAATAATTATTTTGTAATTACGGCGATTAATAAATATGATTTTTGTGGTAAGATTAAATTGAAATCGTTAAATTGCTGAAAAATTTAATTATGGCAACAGTAACATTCAAAGGTGGAGCAGTAAATACGGTAGGTAACTTACCTAAAGTGGGTAGTCAAGCTCCAGATTTTAAATTAACAGCAGGAGATTTATCAGATAAATCATTAGCTGATTATAAGGGTAAAAAAGTAGTGTTAAATATCTTTCCAAGTATTGATACAGGTACTTGTGCTGCATCGGTACGTGCTTTCAATAAAGCAGCAGTGGAATTGGAAAATACGGTGGTTTTATGTATCTCTAAAGATTTACCTTTTGCTCAAGGACGTTTCTGTGCAGCAGAAGGCTTGAATAATGTGGTGGCATTATCAGAATATAAGGATGCTAATTTTTCTGACGCTTATCAATTACGCTTTTCAGACGGTCCTTTGGCAGGCTTATTAAGCCGTGTAGTCATTACTTTGGATGAAAATGGTCAAGTGCTTTATGAAGAGCAAGTAGCAGAAGTAACAGAAGAGCCGAATTATGAAGCGGCTTTAGCTTCTTTGAAATAATTAGGTAACAAAATAACAATAAAGCCATCTCTAGAGATGGCTTTATTGTTATTTTGTTTTTTCCAATGCCTGTAAGATATCTTGAATAATATCTTCCTGATCTTCCAAGCCAACCGATAGGCGAACACTTCCGGGCTGAATACCTAGGTTTAAGCGCTCTTCTTCTGATAGCTTCGAATGTGTAGTCGAGGCTGGATGAGTTGCAATTGAACGGGCATCTCCCAAATTGGAAGTATACAAGATCATATCCAGTTCGTCCAAGAATCGAAATGCTCGTTCTTGTCCACCTTTGACGACGAAAGTGACAATACCACCACCAGCTTTCATTTGTTTTTTTGCGAGTTCATACTGTGGATGCGAAGGCAGAAAAGGGTATTTAACATCTTTGATATCATCGTGCTTTTCAAGCACTTCTGCAAGTGCCAATGCATTGCTACAATGTCTATCCATGCGTAAACCCAAGGTATCTAAACTCTTGGAGATGATCCAAGCATTAAATGGAGATAGGGAAGGGCCTGTGTGGCGGATAAAGAACATCAACTTATCAATCAATTCCTTTTTACCGACAACCAAACCACCCAATACGCGCCCCTGTCCATCCATATATTTTGTAGCAGAATGGATGGATAAATCAAAACCATATTTTAAAGGTTTTTGTAGATAAGGTGTTGCGAAGCAATTATCGATAGCTAAAATGATGTTAGGATGTTTCTGTTTTAAAGAACCTAACCATTCTAGATCAACCAGTTCCAAACCTGGGTTAGAAGGTGATTCCAAAAATATTATTCTCGTATTCGGTTGAATGGCTTTTTCCCAGTCTTCCGGATTGACTGCATCAACATACGTCGTAGTTACCCCCCAACGTGGAAATAATTGTGTAAATAGTTGATGTGTCGAACCAAAAATGGCACGTGAAGAAACAATATGGTCACCACTTTCAACAATACCTGCAAAAGCAGCAAACACAGCCGCCATACCCGAAGAGAAGGACAGCCCAGCTTCTGCTCCCTCTAGGATACATACTTTATTGATTAATTCAGAAGTATTCGGATTGGCATAACGGGAGTATACCATTCCCTGCTCTTCATCAGCAAAAATAGCTCTACCTTGTTCCGCACTATCAAAAATAAAACTTGAAGTGAGGTATAAAGGCACCGAGTGTTCTCGTGTTGCAGAGCGATCTGCCTGTTCGCGAATGAGTTTAGATTGATCTTTGTTCATGATAAGGTAAAGGTACAAGTTGTAAATTTTATTTATTCGATTTAATCGAATAAATTTTATGGATTTACGATTTTTAAGAAAAAGATGACGGGCTCACTTTCTGTAAATACTTACTGGACTAACAAGATTTATAAGGTGGATGCATCGGGAGAGAGAAATTTAACTGAAGTGCGTAATTGGAGTCCCAATATTTTTAAATAGAAAAAGGGAATGTATACATTCCCTTTTTCTATTTAAATGGTTGTAACTACTATTTCTGAGGCATATGTTTTGCCATTTCATCCATAGAGAAGCCTAATCCTTTAGCAACTCCAAGTCCTAAATTCATGTCTGCTCTAAACCAGTGGCACAATTGACGCATCACGATTTCATCTCTTTTTGGACCTTCAATACCTGACATCGCACCAACAATGTTTTCAATAAGGTGTTCTTTTTGTACAGGATCCAATAAACGGTACAAATCCCCAGGCTGTGTATAATGATCATCTTCACCAGGTGCGTTGCGGTCATAATTGTCCGCCACTAAGCTGTCTAATTGTAATGCAGGCTCTTTATAAGATTGATCTTGATAATTACCGTCAAAACTATTTGGAAAATAATTTGGAGCTGATCCTTGGTTACCGTTTACCGTCATTTTACCATCACGTTGGTAATTGTTGGTCATAAAAGGACATTGGTTTACTGGAATCTGCTCATAGTTACCTCCTAATCTGTAACGTTGCGCATCAGGGTAAGATAGGATACGTCCCTGTAACATTTTATCTGGAGAAAAGCCAATTCCATCGACCACATGTGCTGGAGCGAAAGCTACCTGCTCCACATGGGCAAAGTAATTATTCGGATTTTCATTCAGTTCCATCACACCGACCTCGATCAATGGGTATTCTTTTTGTGACCATACTTTCGTTAAGTCAAATGGATTCCAACGGAAGGTCTTAGTTTCCGATTCTGTCATGACCTGAATATAGAGTTTCCATTTTGGGAAATCACCATTATTAATAGCCGTATGCAAATCGCGTTGTGCATAATCCATATCCTTAGCGCGCATTTCATCTGCTTCTGAAGCCGTCAGATTCTTGATTCCTTGCTGTGTTCTAAAGTGATATTTGATATATACACGTTCATTATTGGCATTGATCATGGAGTAAGTATGACTACCATAACCGTGCATGTGTCTGAAACCAAATGGGGTACCACGATCGGACATTAATGTCGTTACCTGGTGTAGTGATTCTGGATTTAGCGACCAGAAGTCCCATACCATAGTTGCAGATTTACAATTTGTATAAGGATCTCTTTTTTGAGTATGGATAAAGTCAGGAAACTTTTTAGCGTCCTTGATAAAGAAAACTGGCGTATTATTTCCAACTAAATCGTAATTGCCATCTTCAGTATAGAACTTAACTGCGAAACCACGTGGGTCACGTTCCGAATCTGCCGACCCGCGTTCGCCACCTACTGTAGAAAAGCGAATGAATAATTTTGTTTGTTTACCAATCCCATTAAAAAGCTTGGCCTTAGTATATTTAGAGATATCATTTGTAACCGTAAAGGTACCATAGGCTCCGGAGCCCTTAGCATGGACAATACGTTCTGGGATACGCTCTCTATTAAAGTGTGCTAATTTTTCATGAAGAAAATAATCTTGCAATAATACGGGACCTCTCGGACCAACTGTCATGGTGTCTTCGTAGTTTACAACTGGAGCTCCTGAAGCCGTTGTAATTTTCTTGTTTTCGTTATTTTCCATTATTGATTTATTTATTAGTTTTTTCTTTTTGTTCTACAACAAATTTAAATGAAATACATGAGTTTGTTTTATTGATAATCTCGATGCCCTATCAATGTTAATGATCAATGCTTTTATTGTTATAAATATAATCAATCGATTGATTAAAGAAAATGATTTTTCCAAATTTTTATTACTCTAAAATAAAACTATATTTAAGATCTTAAACCTTTTATTATAAGATATGCTCACACTCCTTCTCTCCAGTTTACTCTTTATGAATGGTCAAGTTTTGCCATCCGAACCTGTAAACCCACCAAAACCATATGGGGCGATTCCCAGTGAACGACAACTGAAATGGCATGAAATGGATGCCTATTGTTTAATTCACTATACACCAACAACATTTCAAAATAAGGAATGGGGTTACGGCGATGCATCGCCTAAGGTTTTTAATCCGACTAATTTTGATGCCAATCAAATTGCTAACGCTGCAGCATCTGCAGGATTCAAGGGATTGATTAGCGTTGCTAAGCATCATGACGGTTTTTGTCTTTGGCCAACAGCAACCACAACTTATAGTGTCGCATCGTCTCCATGGGAACAAGGTAAGGGAGATATGGTTAAAGATTTTATGACGGCAACACATGCCAATAAGATGAAATTTGGAGTTTACCTTTCTGCATGGGACCGTAATGACACCCGATACGGAACAGCAGCTTATGCTGAAGCCTATAGAGCACAGTTGACAGAATTGATGTCCAATTACGGCGAATTATTCACATCATGGCATGATGGTGCTAATGGTGGAGATGGCTACTATGGAGGTTTAAATGAAAAAAGAACAATCGATCGTAACACTTATTATGCTTGGGAGGAAAAAACCTGGCCAATTGTTCGGAAATTACAGCCAATGGCCATGATATTCAGTGATGTAGGCCCTGATATGCGCTGGGTTGGAAATGAAAAAGGTTTTGCTGGGGAAACTTCATGGGCTACATTCACGCCAGAAGGCTTAGAAGGGAAAAAAGCTGTACCCGGGTCGGTGAATGAAAAAACACTTACATCTGGCGTTAGAAATGGTGCATATTGGATACCTGCTGAATGTGATGTTCCGCAAAGACCCGGTTGGTTTTATCATGCAGAGCAAGATGCACAGGTGAAAACTCCAGATCAATTATTTGAGATTTACCTCAAGTCCGTAGGACGTGGTGCCAATATGAACTTAGGATTAGCACCCATGCCCTCTGGGCAACTGCACGAGAATGATGTCAAATCGCTAGCGGCATTTGGAAAGAAAGTTAGAAAAACTTTTGAGAATAATTTAGCGCAGGGAGCGCAGATCAAAGCATCTACGATTCGTGGAAATGCCGTTAAAGATTACGGAACGCAATTCCTTTTAGATGAAGATCGCTACAGCTATTGGGCAACAAATGATGCTGAGCATCAAGCTACCTTGGATATTAAATTAAAAGGGAAACAAACTTTTGATATTGTCCAGATAAGAGAAAATATAAAACTCGGACAACGCTTGGATAGTGTAATTGTGGAGCATAAAGTTAATGGTCAATGGAAGTTATTAGCTAAAGCGACCAGCATTGGAGCGAATCGCTTGATGAAATTGGAAAATACAATTACAACAGATGAATTGCGTATGCACTTATTTGCACCTGTATCGATTACCCTAAGTGATTTTGGCTTGTATAAAGAATTTAATGAACCATTTGCTTTTGAGCATACAGGCTTAAAGAAAATGAATGCAAATCAATACATACCCGCTGTTTTTGCAGAATCAGCAAAAGCAATTGATCATAATGAGCAAACTTTTGCCTCTGTACCTGCTTATGAAGGAGGTTTTATCTTCGAAATAAAGGATGATGTCGATGGGTTTGGCTATTTGCCACGTCAAGATGGACAGACAGCAGGGATTGCTACCAAATATAAAATTTATACAAGTGACAATAATCAACAATGGAAACTCCTGAAAGAGGGTGAGTTTTCGAATATCAAAGCCAATCCAATTTTGCAACAAATTGTTTTTGATCAAGCAACGAAAGCTAAATACATCAAATTTGTGCCAACGGAAACACTGACTAAAAACGTATTCACAGTAGCAGAATTCGAATTATACTCCAAATAAAAAACCGAAGCTATCATAAGCGTATATCAGCTCGCAAACCGAGTTAGATATTCGGCTTATGATAGCTTCATTGACATAAAAACTGAGCACAGCAATAAAATTAAAGCAAGCATTATTAACACAAATTATTCTAATGAAATTTATATCTAAATCAGTATTGTTTTCGTTGTTAACCATCACTGCCTTTCAAGCGCAAGCCCAAAAAAGAGATGGTTTAACGATGTGGTATGATAAACCAGCCGTAAGATGGGAGGAAACGCTTCCACTAGGAAATGGGTTGATAGGCATGATGCCAGATGGGGGAGTACAGTCAGAATCTTTGGTTTTAAACGAAATATCCATGTGGTCTGGATCTGCCGAAGATCCCAATAACTACGAAGCCTATAAAAGCGTAAATGCAATCCAGCAGCTATTGATGGCAGGGAAAAATAATGAAGCAGAAGAATTGGTCAATAAGAACTTTGTATGTAGCGGACAAGGCTCTGCATTTGGAAACCGGAGCCAATGCCCCATATGGTTGTTATCAGAATTTCGGTTATCTGAAATTCAATCATGCGATCCAAGCAAAGGATATTTCAAAATATGAAAGGTCCCTGCAAATCGGAAATGCAACTGCGAACACTTCATTTTCTGCCGATGGAGTAGATTACAAAAGAACGTATTATACCTCCTTTGATAAAAATGTGGGTGTTATTCACTTAACGGCCTCGAAGAAAAAAAGCATCAGTTTTTCGGTTGCCCTAGAACGAGCAGAGAACATCGACTCTTACCAGATCAAAGATGGTGAAATCGTTTTGCTAGGATCTTTACCTGATGGTAAAGGTGGTAAAAACTTGCAATTTGCGAGTAAGGTAAAGATTGTTTTCAAGGGCGGTAAATTAACAGATGATGGTAAACAATTGCTATTAAAAGATGCCGATGAAGCAACTGTTCTTTTTACAGCAAGTACGAATTATTATGGGACCAATCCTCAAGAAGTAATAGCACGTAATATCGAAGCGATTGAAAAAATAACGGAAAAAAAGCGTTTTAGCAATCATACAAAAGCTTATGCGAAAAAATTTGATCGTGTTGCCCTAACGATTGCAGATGATCAGGCTAAGTTTGATATTCCGACAGCGCAGCGCTTGCAACAATTTTTTGAAACCCCGGCGTTGGATAATGGCTTAGCGGCACTTTATTTTCAATTTGGCCGTTACCTAAGCATTTCAAGCACTGCACCAGAACAAGTAAATGCGCTTCCTCCTAATTTACAAGGGCTATGGGCCCATCAGATTCAGACTCCCTGGAATGGAGATTATCATTTGAACATCAATGCACAAATGAATCACTGGGGTGTGGAAGTCAGTAATTTATCGGAATACCACAATCCTTTTATAGCGATGATTAAACGTATCGCAAAAACAGGAGAGAAAACAGCTAAAGCATACTATAATGCACCAGGATGGGTCGTGTATATGATGACAAATGTTTGGGGTTATTCAGCACCAGGAGAGAACGCCTCTTGGGGAGCGAGCACAGCCTCAGGTTGGTTATGTAATCACCTTTGGGAACATTACTTATTCACGCAGGATAAATCCTACTTAAAGGATGTATATCCAGTTTTGAAAGGTGCAGCAGAGTTTTATAACCATATCTTGGTGAAAGATCCAAAAACAGGATGGTTGGTTACTTCACCATCAGTATCACCAGAGAATGGTTTCCGTCTTCCTAATGGTAAAGGAGCTTCGGTGGTGATGGGACCTACTATTGACAATCAGATTGTAAGGGAACTCTATGAGAATTTAATACAGGCCGATAGTCTTTTGAATCTGAATGATCCTTTTGTTCAGCAGTTAAAAGGTAAGTTGAGCCAGATCCCACCTGCGGTAGTCATCAGTAAAAGTGGTCGTGTACAAGAATGGTTGGAAGATTATGCGGAAGTAGAGCCTCAGCATCGACATGTTTCGCACTTATACGGCTTGTATCCTGCGAATTTCATTTCACCGCAAAAGAATAAGGCTTGGGCAGATGCTGCTCGTAAAACGCTGGAAGTACGTGGTGATGAAGGTACAGGATGGTCACGCGCATGGAAAATTCTATTTTGGGCAAGGTTGCAAGATGGTGATCATTCTCTAGAGATTTTAAGACAATTGCTAAAACCAGCATTTGTCAATGAAACAACTTATCAAGGGGTAGGGGCAGGAACATATCCAAACTTGTTTTGTGCACACCCGCCATTTCAAATAGACGGTAACTTCGGTGGTTCGGCAGGTATTGCAGAAATGCTTCTTCAGAGTCATGCAGGCTTTATACACCTACTGCCCGCTTTACCTAAAGCTTGGAAAGATGGAGCAGTAAAAGGTTTGAAAGCAAGAGGGAACTATACCGTCGACATTTCATGGAAGGATGGTAAGGTGGTCGATTATAAAATAGCTGGACCAAACAAAGCGCTTGTTAAAGTTTTGATTGGAACGGAATACCAAGATTATCAAATAAAATAATTTATAAATAAAATTTTGTAAATTGGTTGTCAGTATATTTTGTACTGACAACCAATTTTTTATTTGTAATGAACCTGACAATCACTTATTATACCCTTTTTTTCGTCCTTTTTTTTAGTTCTTGCCAGTCAAATTCGCCGCAAGAGAAAACAGGTATGCCCATAACCTATAAAATTACAGGCTCCATAGAGCCAGAGGGTCATGGGACGGTTTATTTGCAAGATCATGAAAATCCGATGCAGCAGTTTCAACGAGCTGAGGTGAATCAAGGCAATTTTATTTTAGAAGGGGAGTTGGCCATCGATGCATTTTATGACCTCATCATCAAGTCAGATTCTGCTTCTGAACAGTCTTTTAGGTATATGTATCCGCTTTATGTAGAAGGTGGAGTAGATTATGCTATAACCGTTAAGCAAAATGGTGATAGCTATGACGTTGATGTGAAAACCAACTCTTTGACTACAAATGAACTGATTGCGTTCAATAAAAATAAAGAAAAGCAAGTTCGGGACCTAGATAAGAAATATACAGAAATTCGAAATGAAATTGGTGACCTCAATGCTAAACTAATGACCATTACCCGCGGACAAGAATCTATTTATAATCAAACGATAGATAGACTCGAAACATTGTCAAAGCAGTCGGCTGATATTAGAAGGAAAAAAGATGATAAACAGCTGTACGCAGATTATGTCTTAAATAGTAATCAAAAAGCATCTTTTTTGATTCCCTATTCCTTTAAATACATTGATGTGAATAAGGAGAATTACGAGCGCTATGAAGAAATTTTAGCAACATTAGATCCTACAATTCAGAAACACCCGCTGGTAAAAGCCGCTATCGCTAAAGTGGAGGAGGTGAAAGATTATTATGGAAACATGCCCGCTTTTCCAGAAATTACACCTCGAAATTTACAGGGTGATTCTCTGAAGTTTGACCAGTTGAAAGATAAGAAAATGATTATTGTTGCGGTCTGGTCAAGTAAGGGCAAAAATTCAAAAATGGATTTACCCGTTTTGGTTAAAAAGGAAGCTGAATTAAATAAACTTGGTGTGGAAATTGTGTATCTGACAGATGATGAAGACTATGAGCGCTGGCGAAGAAGTAACCAAGCTATCGGATTAGGCTCCAATAGTTATTTGTTAAATGTGACCGATCGCGATTTTATTAAGAATAGCTACAATATCGCATTAACCCCACGCTATCTTTGGGTCGATCCAAAATCTAGAGCCATTATAGAGCTCGCGGGAGAGGATCCAACATTGCCAGATTTTATTCAAAAGGTTAAAAATAAATTATAATACGATTTACGTTTATTGTCTACTATATTGTTTAAATTTGAATAATTAAACAATATCTGTTTTTTTTGTAGCTATTTTGGAGGATGAAAGTTGTTCAGTTTACCGTTCCTGTTCCCAACCAGGGCTCAGTCTGTGTGCAAGAGGATTTGTTGGTCGAGTTTTACAGCAACTACCATCGACATAAAGAAATCCAACTGACTTACATATTAAAAGGGGAGGGGACCTTCCTGATTGGCAATTTCACACATCATTTCAAACAAGATGAAATCTATATTGTGGATGCCGATGAACCGCATATGTTCAAAAGGTCCGAATTGATTTCGGATCCCCCCTTAAAAGAGCAAATTCATGCCATCCATATTTTCTTCGATTATGCTCGGTTTAAGGATTTTCTCCAATTACCAGAATTGGAACAGGTACGCTTTTTTCTAGAAAACATCAATGTAAGTAAAAAACTGGATGCCAGTTCAAGCCTTGCTATTAGACGTAAATTCTTGCAAATTAATGAAGAAGACGGCTTAGGTCGATTGACTGCATTTATAAGCTTAGTAGATTATTTAGCAGAGAAAGTTGATCTATGGACCTCCCTTTATACAGGTATTCCTCAAAAGAAATATTCAGATGCGGAGGGAATTCGTATCAATGAAATCTTTCAATATACATTTAAACACTTTGCAGGAAAGATATCATTAGAAGATATCTCGAGTATTGCACATATGACCCCCCACGCATTTTGTAAATATTTTAAAAAACATACTCGGAAAACTTATATTACTTTTCTAAATGAAATCCGTATTGAGCAGGCTTGCAAGATGCTGATTCATGATCTTTCTGAGAATGTGTCGGATATTGCTTTTAAAACAGGATTTAATAATGTGGTGAATTTTAATCGGGTATTTAAAAAAATCACTAAGATGTCACCCAGTGAGTACCTGGTACAGCATAAGATTAAGGACATGAATTAATCATATACTAATAACTTTTAAATGAAGATCTACTTACAAGCTTTACTTTTTAGCTTTCTCTTTTTACAACTCTCTCTTCCTATTTGTTCTGCACAACAGTATGCTATCGATACGTTACAATATCAAGGAACGGACCAAAAGGTCGTTAATCTCGTAATCCTTGGAGATGGGTATACCGAGGATGAATTGGTTTATTTTGAAGAAGATGCAAAACGTTTCACCGATTATTTTTTTCAGACAGAACCTTTTCGTCAGTATAGCAATTATTTTAATGTTTTTGCAATTAAAACACCATCTCCAGAATCTGGTGCTACACATGTTGGAAATGCAAGTGACTGTGTTCACGGGGATATGGATTTAAGTCAGTATCCAGCAAGGTATAATATGTTTACAAAAAAGTACCCTGTTCCCATTGCTTCACCCAATACCATATTTGGGAGTAGTTTTGATAACGGTGGTTTGCATCGTTTGGTCGTTCCCCAAAAATATGATGTTATTGAAAAGGTGTTAAAGGATCATCTGCCCAATTATACACAGGTCGTAATTTTGGTGAATTCCCCATTTTATGGGGGTTCAGGAGGTAAATATGCGACTGCTACCGTTAATTTTATGAGCAATGATATTGCAGTTCATGAGATTGGGCATTCCTTTGCGATTTTAGCTGATGAATATTGGGCAGGTAATCAATATGCTATTGAAGGACCCAATCGGACCCAGGAAACCGACCCTACAAAAGTCCCTTGGAAACAGTGGGTCGGCACACAGGGTGTTGGTGTGTATTCCTATGGTGGTGAAGGATCAAAATCCAACTGGTTTAGGCCACATGAGTTTTGTAAAATGCAATATTTAGTTGCACCTTTTTGTGCAGTTTGTCAGGAAGTATTTGTCGAGACAATCCATCATAAGACGAATCCAATAGTAGGTGCCAGACCTGAAAACAAGACAATAACGGATACAGATAGTCTATCGGTTTTTGCATTGAAATTGTTAAAGCCATCGCCCAATACACTCACCGTGAAATGGTATCTGAATGATGACCTAATTGCTGAGCATATAGATTCTATTTATTTGAATATAGGAATGCTTGGTTTAGGGGCGAATCAATTAAAAGCTGTGGTGAGAGATACGACTTCATTGGTCCGCATTGAAGCACATGAGCAGCATGTATATGAGACCAGTTGGTCAATTGTGAACCCTATGGTACGTGAGTTGACAGCGCCTGAATCCCAATGGGGAAATCGTTTGGAAACCTGTTTTAACGGTGGACAGGTATTGACTGTTAAGCATGCTAGTCGCGGATTGCAATATAACTGGTATACCGACTCGTTAGCTGGAACTCCTTTTGCGACAGGTGCGAATGTGCGTTTAAATCATATAAAAGAGCAAAAGACATACTTTGTGGAAAGCGTTTGGAAGAATAAGAAATCTACCAAAAGTAAAATTGTAATTCACATATTTGATCAGGTTGCAAAACCTGAAATTAAACGTATAGCATGGGATAAGAAGTTAGATAAAATCCGTATTGAGCTGAAAGACAGGTCGGATGATCGTTACAATTACCTATGGTGTAACGAGAATGGTACACAGCTCTACGAGTGGGATGATTTTAATGGTGAATATGTTCGTCCAGAAGGTAATAATAATGTTTTGTTGATGAAAAAATCAAATCATCAAACAAAAATATATGTGGTAAAAGTTAATAAATTGACGACCTGTCAAAGTGAAAAGTTGGAAATTATCGTCCCGAAGTTTTGATATACACTTGAAATTATTATGTTTAGGTTATATATTAATCTAAATAATTAATTTTTATGAAAAAGTGTTTCAAATCAAATTGGATCACCTTTTCTTTCCTATTCATTACTTTATTAGCCGCTACCTCGTCATGTCAAAAAAACAAGAAAATTTCAGATGAATTAGAAGGAGATGTGTTTTCTGTAAAGTTCAAAATTAAAAATTTTGAAAGTATTGTGACTCCATTACAAAAAAAGGCTGGAGTTAAAAAAGCAGCTTCAACAACTACCAATGGTAGTTTGAAAGAAGAAATCTTATTTCAATGGGACTTTGATTTAAGTAACGTAGAGCCAATTATCGCCTTTAACCCTTCCCCTATTATTGATTATAATAAAGGCTTGGTAGATTACAGCTTCACAGCTGGATGGCCTACTACGGGTAAAGCAATTAGTTTTAGGGCGGCGCAGTCTATCTTTTTTAAACTTCCAGTTGCAGGTATCGAATCGCTCGGCAACTTAACAATGGATGTCAATAGTTCGGGGACAGGGCCGCGGGCATTATTGATTGATTATTCTCTCGATAATGGCTTGTCTTATGAATCGCTCTCAGATACGATACATTACCCGCTTGATTTGGCGAGCTCAGGTGCTTCGAAATTATCGCTTGTCCAGTCTTTGACTGGAGTTCCCATTTTAGGCAAATCGGAAGTTTGGATTCGACTTCGTCCTCTTGAAGGAAAACGCCCCCCAGGGAATAATTTTAATCCGACAAGCGGTAGTTTTAAAATGGATAATTTAAGGATTACGGGTATTGCAGATGGGGATGCTGTGCAAAATAAATTATACTATCATATCTATGATTCCGAAAGCGATGTGCTGGTGAAGCAGGGAGGAATCTCTGCAGAAGAGGTATTTGCTATTGATCTACCGATTGGGACTTATTATCTGAGCGTACTCACAAAAAATGCCAACAGCCCCATTAGTTTTGTAAATAGTACAAATCGAAATGGATTCTATCTGAGCAATTCGTTTCAAGAAAAGGAATCTGAGCTATATGCCGTAAGAGATACATTTGAAGTCACCCAATCTATTGAAAGAACGTTGACATTAAATCGGATTTATAGTGAGATTAAAGTAGAATTTACCGATATACAGAACCTCAGTACAATTGATAGCATTCGTATTCAGCAAAAACATCCGAGCTTTTACTATTATCCGTTTAGCAATAGCAGTAATAGTCAATTGGACGGCAGTATCTTAACGATAGAGCCTAATTTTACGGTGGAGAATAAGAGTTTTTATTTTAATCAGTTTATGGGATTCCACGATACGAATAAGGCAATCAAATACGAATTACAAGTGTTTGAAAAGGGAACTATAATTCGAACTTTTGTGCTGGAGTCTGAAACTAAGAATAATATGCAGGTATTATTTAAAGGATTGTTAATAGAAGGGGGTAATCCTGGTCAGGGATTTACGATTAGAAAAAATGAAATTTGGAAAGGAAAAGTAGATGTTGATTTTTAGCGTTATTTTTGAGGTGTAGTTTACAGTCCCTAATGTGTTAAGGCCATAAAAAAAGATTGGGTTCGTTTCTATGAAACGAACCCAATCTTTTTTTTATATAAGACTATATAAGTTTTTTTAGCAAGGTGTTCCAACCGACTAAATCAGAAACAAATTTCTCTAATTCAGCAATTGCGATACGCTCTTGTTGCATCGAGTCACGGTGACGAATGGTAACCGTGTTGTCTTCCAATGACTGATGATCTACTGTGATACAGATTGGAGTACCAATAGCGTCTTGACGACGGTAACGCTTACCAATCGAATCTTTCTCATCATATTGTACATTGTAGTCCAATTTCAATACGGACATGATCTCACGTGCTTTTTCCGGTAAACCATCTTTCTTAGTCAAAGGTAAGATAGCTGCTTTTACAGGAGCAATTGCAGGTGGGAATTTCAATACTACGCGAGAATCTTGTTTTTCTGCTGTAGAAAGATCTTCTTGAACCAAAGAATTACATAAAACCGTTAAGAATAAACGATCCAAACCAATAGAAGTTTCCACTACATATGGGATATAATTCTGGTTGATTTCGGTATCAAAATATTGTAATTTTTTACCTGAGAATTCTTGGTGTTGTTTCAAATCGAAATCAGTACGCGAGTGGATACCTTCTACTTCTTTAAATCCGAATGGGAAGTTGAATTCGATATCTACTGCAGCATTAGCATAATGTGCCAACTTATCGTGATCATGGTAACGGTAGTTGTCAGGATTGAAACCCAAAGCTAAATGCCATTTAAGACGAGTTTCTTTCCACTTATTGTACCATTCCATTTCTGTTCCTGGGCGAACAAAAAATTGTAATTCCATTTGTTCAAACTCACGCATACGCATAATGAATTGACGTGCAATTACTTCATTACGGAAAGCTTTACCGATTTGAGCAATTCCGAAAGGAATTTTCATACGGCCAGATTTTTGAACATTTAAGAAGTTAACAAAAATACCTTGAGCAGTTTCAGGACGTAAATATACTTGCTCAGCTCCGTCAGCCATGGCGCCCATTTGTGTGGCGAACATTAAATTGAACTGACGTACATCCGTCCAGTTTTTTGTACCTGAGACAGGACAAACAATATTATGATCTTCAATAATAGTTTTTAAAGCAGCTAAATCATCTGCATTTAAAGCAACATTAAACTCTGCCAACAAAGCAGCAGCTTTTTCAGTTTTACCATCAGTTTCGTAACGTGCTATTTTATCTTCGATCAATTGATCGGCACGGTAACGTTTTTTAGAATCCTTGTTATCGATCATAGGATCGCTAAATCCATCAACGTGTCCCGAAGCTTTCCAAGTCATTGGATGCATAAAAATTGCAGCATCGATGCCTACTATATTTTCATTCAATTGCACCATTGATTTCCACCAGTAAGTCTTCAAGTTGTTTTTCAACTCAGAAACCTAACTGACCGTAATCATAGACAGCACTTAAGCCATCATAGATTTCACTCGATTGGAATACAAAACCATATTCCTTGGAGTGGGATACTATACTTTTAAAGAAGTCGTCTGTTTGTTTGCTCATAAGTAGCAAATATAATTATTAGTATTTAGATTTTAGATAGTAGTACCTAGATATTGCTAATTCGTATTCAGGGAGTAAGTTAAATATAACTCTTATTTAGCACCTAGCAATGCGTACATAAAAACTGTCATTACGAAAGGTGTTGTTTTTCCCATCATAATTAGCAGAAAATAACGGCAGCTATGCGATATTGCTGTTGTCGCATAGCTATAGCATCCGTTTATTTTAAGAGATCACGTATTTGTTGTGAAGCATTTTTATTGTCCACTTTTTTGATGATGTGTGCTATATTTCCCTGTTCATCAATTACAAATGTCGTCCGTGCCGTTCCCATATATTTTTTACCGTACATGTTTTTCTCTACCCATACTCCATAGTCATTGACGATTTTTTGGTCTTCATCTACCAACAATTGAAATGGTAATTCATGCTTGCTGATGAACTTTTGATGCGAAGCTTCGCTATCGATACTGACACCAATAATTTCGAATCCATCTTTCTTTAGGGATTGGTAGTTATCTCTAAAATTGCATGCTTCTGTTGTGCAGCCTGGTGTGTTGTCTTTTGGGTAGAAATATAAAATGACCTTTTTACCGATGTAATCCGATAAAGAGATGTTTTCTCCATTTTGATTTTTAGCCGTTATTTCTGGAGCTTTTTGTCCTATTTCGAGTGTTGCCATATGCGTTGTTTTTATTCTACTATCCAAGATACAGATTATCTTGTGAAACTCGCCTCATAAACTCTTACATTATCTTTCCAGTCTTTGACCTCTAGCTTAAAACTGTGTTTTCCGCCCTTTAAATTGGACTCGAAGGTATGCCATAGATGTTTGTTTTTAGAATCATACTGCATCAATACCCATGCACCATCTATATAAGCATTGAAGGATTGGATGCCCGATAGGTTATCTGAAATAGTGAAATCAATCTGTCTTTGTGCAGCAACATTTTTGTTGTTGACAAGATTACGTGCCGTGATTGTGGGCGCTACCGTATCTACGGCGATATAGAAATCACCAAAACTGCGTACCGTGGCGGTTACTAAGCCGTTTTCATATTTACCACCCTGTGAACCACCATCTTTCGACACTAAAAGTGCCTTACTAAAGAGTGCTGCGGATAATTTTTCATTTGGTCGGATACTCAAGCTGTATGAGCCAAAAACAGGGGTAAATATATTATGTATTCGATGAAGTTGAGAGTAGGCATTCACTGGCCCCTCAGTTTCACTGTATGTAAAGTTTAAATTATCGTAAAGTGTGTTTTTGGGTATTGTAATCTTAGCATTCTCAGCTTGATAAACATTGTCCATAAGGTAATTGAACGATTTTCCAGAACTGGAAGGGGTGTTTCGTACCGTATAATTTGCATCTCGCTTTACTTCAAAATTTATTTCTGTAGTATTTCCTTGTACATCTTTTACCACATAACGCACTTGGTGCAGCTGGTCATCTTTGAGCTCCATGATGCCATTGTTGTCCAAATTTTCATAGATTTCGATTGGGTTACCAGGCTGCTTGAAACTTTTTTGAACACGTACTTTTGATTTTTTCCAATACGGATAATCGATGTATGAATGGATAGCACGTGTTTTATCGAAAGGAATAGATTCAAATAATACTGTGCTTATTTTTTTATTATCTAAAAATAGTTCAATCGAATATACACCGTAGGTAAATGAAACGCCCTTGCGTCTATCGACCGTATTGATCCCCAATCCAAACTTGCCATTGACGGAAATGGGTGTATTGACAGTTAAACTATAATTGCCATTTGCCAATGCTTTAACAGTCTGATGCCTTCTGGGCGTATTCTCATCGAAAATAGGATCTGCCAGATCGTATACTGTCAATCCCCGAATAATCGGTTTTGTTTCATCGGGGAAGGTGAGTCCAAATAATTGGGTATTAAAAGGAAGCTGCTGTTTGGTGTCACGAATTTCGAAATGAAGATGTGGACCAGCAGAACCTCCTGTATTTCCCGAATGAGCTAAAAGTTGCCCCTTCTTTAAGGTAAACTGGCCAGGCTTCAAAAAGACATCAACATCAAAACGCTGTTGCTTATATTGCTCCGCTTTAATTAAAGCGTTGAGCTCCTCGTTGAAACTTTCTAAGTGTAGGTATACGGAAGTATAGCCGTTAGGGTGGTCGAGGTAGACGGAGTTCCCACCACCACCAATCTGTACACGTATGCGCGATACAAATCCATCAGCAACTGCATATACTGGGATATTGATTTTTTGCTGGGTACGGTAATCATCACCACCATGAAAATGTGTTGCTCTCAATTCCCCAAATGAACCAGAGGCCTGTGGAGCAATATCCATGGGACGTCTAAAGTAGTTTTGTGGAAACTGACGGTGTTTGATGATGTCCTGTGCTTGTATGGTCGTTAAAGGCAGCACAAGCATACTGATTATAAAACTTAATTTTTCCATTTTGATCTTACTTAATCGTGCAGCTAAACATTTTCTCTTCACCTATATACCCCGCTAATGTATCGCCAATGACTACAGGACCCACACCTACTGGTGTGCCTGTATAAATTAAGTCTCCCTTTCGAAGGGTGATGAACTTCGAGATATATACGATCAGGTCTTCATAGGAGAAAATCATATCTTTTGTATTTCCCTTTTGTACGATTTCTTTATTTTTTTTTAATGAAAATTCAAGATTTTTAAGATCTCCTAAAGTTTCTTTTGGTAGTAGGGGGCTAATGACTGCAGAACCATCGAAGGATTTGGCCAGCTCCCAAGGAAGACCTTTTTCTTTGTGCTTTTGTTGAATATCTCTAGCTGTGAAATCAATCCCCAATCCGATTGCATCAAAGTAAGTATTTGCAAATTTATGACTCACGTGTTTTCCTTCTTTACAGATACGAATGACCACTTCTGTTTCATAATGAATATCAGTTGAAAATTCTGGATAATAGAAGTCTTTATTGTCTTTTAGTAAGGCTGTATCGGGTTTCATGAAGACAACAGGTTCTTGTGGGATGGGGTTGTTCAGTTCTTTAGCGTGGTCTACATAGTTGCGGCCTATAGCAATGACTTTCATCTTGATCTTTCTTAAAGTAAAGCACCTGGAAACATGCGTTGTGGGTGCGGAATATACAAACTTAGTAAATGTAGAAAGTATTTCAAATTGATTCGGATTAAATCAATATTATCTTCGGTATTAATATAGGTTTTATAGGGAGATAATAGGGGGTTTATAGGGGGTTAGTAGGGGTATATCCCTATTAACCCCTTATAAAGGCTAACTAAAGCGTAAACTACACCTAAATTAATACCGAATTTTGTATATATTTGGTATTGAGTAGGATAGGTGTTGTTTTGAAACCAAGAAATAAACGAATTAAACTGATGGCAATTCAAGAAAACGGTCCTAATGGACTATTTAAAGGTAAAGTGGGCTCAATATATGGTTATGAGCTCAATGGTCAAAATATTATTAGGGGTGCGCGAAATAGTAATAAGAAACCTCCAACTGAAGCAATGTTAATGAATCAACAGAAAATGAAAGTTGCGAATAACTTTATTGGAACGATAAAGGCTCTTCTGCAATATGGATACCGTAATCTCGCTCCAAAAGGAAGTAGGATTGGGCCTTTTCAGTTGGCACAGCGGCATATTTTAAAGGAAACAATGGAATTGGATGCCGATTGTCAATATTATGTTAATGTCGAAAAACTATTCATTTTTAGAGGTCCTCTTGCTCCACCAGTCGGCTGTTCTGTGGATAAGCAAGGGAGTACGTTGCATTTGAAATGGGGAGTTATGCCTCATTACGCAGATAAGATATATAAAATGAATTTTGCATTTTTCAATATGAAGGACTTTATTCAGCTTGAGATTGGACCTACAGAAGTTAGTCAGGGTTTCTGTACCATACCGTTAATCGGACATTTTGATGTGGGGATCCCGATTCATGTGTACTTTGGAATTTGGGATTCCTATCATGATTTACTTTCTGATTCAGTCTATTGTGGCATAGTTGAATAGGAATTGCTCTTTGGTTTGTCTATTTTTAAAGCATGAAAGATTTGAAAGCCGTATTTTTTGATTTTGATGGAACCTTAGTGGATTCCGAACGTTTTTATTTTGAAGCATGGAAACCTATTCTTAAGTATCATTTTGCAATTGATTTAAATTTTGAAACCTGGATTCAGCATTTTGCTGGGCACACTTTGGCCCGCAATTTACTCACGATGAAAGAGCTTTGGGATGTAGAGGTAAAGGAAGAATTTATGTGGAAAACCACAAGGGAAAATTACGCTAAACAAGATATGCTAAGCATACCGCTGATGCCACATGCTCGAGAATTGATTGATTTCTTGGTTGAGCAGGATATTCAGATTGGATTGGTGACTTCCAACTTTCGGCCGACTGTGGACCGTATGTTGACACATTATAACTTACACGAGCATTTCTCCTGGTTTGTAACCCGTGAGGATGTAGTCGACCCCAAGCCGAATCCTACCTGTTATCAAAAAGCATTAATGCTTTCCGGTTTTAACAAAGATGAAGTTGTAGCGATAGAGGATACCGCAACAGGATCGAGAGCAGCTATAGATGCCGGATTGAAATGCATTGCTGTCACTAAACAAAAAGCTGAGCGGGATCGTTTGGATTTTGTGACACATCTTTTTTTAGACTTAAAGGAGGTTCATGATATCCTGAGATAGCTTTTTGCATTTTTGTTACAAAAAATTAATCGTTTTAGCTTTGTTATTTTTAATATTATCTTTAATATTACAGCAGTAAGAACACCTTATTATGATGAATCGAAGAACCCTTGTTAAGCAATTATTTATTATTGCCGGAGGAATTGCTCTATTGCCATCCTGCCTGAGAGAAACAGGGGGGAGCATCTATCGTGCTACAGAATATTAAGATAGCTGCCGCAGATGAAGATTTCCTAGCGAAGTTATCCGATATACTTATTCCTAAAACAGACTCTCCAGGAGGCCGTGAACTTAATTTACATTTGTTTGTGATGAAGATGGTAGACGATTGTGAGAGTCCTGAAAAGCAACAGGAATTTGTGAAAGGCATGCAGGTATTAAAGGATCAATATGAATCATTTACTCCAGAACAAATTTTAAGTGCTATAACCGTCTTGGAAAAAGGAAAAGAGCGTGATGAGGTTACTTTTTTTAAGATATTCAAAAGTCGGGCTATTCAAGGATATTTAAATTCTGAATATGTGATGACGAACAAATTGATTTATAAATTGATTCCAGGGCCTTATCAAGCTGCGGTAAAATTGAAAGCATAAATGGCAAATATTAATATAGACAGTCAAAAAGATAGAACATACGATGCTATTGTGATTGGCTCCGGTATCAGCGGTGGTTGGTCTGCGAAAGAGTTATGTGAAAAGGGATTAAAAACATTGGTTTTGGAGCGTGGTCGTGATGTTAAGCACATTAAAGATTATCCAACAACGAATATGAATCCTTGGGAATTTGAGCATCGTAATGAAATGCCTTATGCGGTAAAGCAAGAAAACCCAATTGTAAGCAAGTGTTATGCTTTTCATGAGGATGCAGCTCATTTTTTTGTGAAAGATAAAGAGCACCCTTATGTGGAGGATAAACCCTTTGATTGGATACGTGGCTATCAAGTAGGAGGTAAATCTTTGTTATGGGCGAGACAAACGCAACGTTGGTCAGACTTCGATTTTGAGGGTCCGGCGCGTGATGGTTTTGCTGTCGATTGGCCCATTCGTTATGCAGATTTAAAACCTTGGTATGATTATGTCGAACGATTTTCAGGTATTGCAGGCGATAAAGATGGTTTACCCGAACTGCCAGATGGTGAATTTCTGCCGGGTTATCCATTGAATATGGTTGAAAAATATTTCAAGCAATCCATCGCATCTAAATACCCTGAAAGGAAAGTGATCTCCTCACGTTGCGCTCATCTTTCCAAACCAAAGCAGATTCACTTTGATCAAGGCCGAGTGCAATGTCAAAATCGTACCTTATGTCAACGTGGCTGTCCGTTTGGTGGGTACTTCAGCTCTAATGCAGTGACATTGCCATGGGCTGCGAAAACAGGTAATATGACACTGCGTCCTTTTTCTGTTGTTCACTCGATCTTATACGATGAACAAAAAGGAAAAGCAGTAGGGGTTCGTGTAATCGATACGAATACTAAAGAAGAAATAGATTTTTATGCTCGTGTTATTTTTGTAAACGCAGCAGCAATCAATACGAATTTAATCTTATTAAATTCCAAATCCAATCGTTTCCCTAATGGGTTAGGTAATGACTCAGGGGTATTGGGTAAATATGTTGCTTTTCATAATTATAGCGCACGTATTTATGCCGAATATGAAGGATTGTTAGACTATACCACAGAGGGACGAAGTCCTGCAGGTGGAGGTTATATCCCGCGATTTAGAAATCTACATAAACAAGAGACTGACTTTCTTCGAGGATATGCTGCAGGTTTTGGAGCTAATCGAAGTAAAAATACCGATCGTTCGGGTGCTGGTGAATCATTGAAGGATAATTTGTTGAACCCTAAGTTGGGCAATTGGCAAGTTGGCTCACATATGATGGGCGAGACGATACCAAAAGAGTCTAGTCAAATCACATTAGATACAAAGAAGACAGACGATTGGGGAGTTCCATTGTTGCATATTGCAGTTGATTATGATGACAATGATGCCAAGATGAAAAAAGACTATCTTGATACGATGGAAGATATGTTCCAAACTGCTGGGTTTACGAATATCCGGCGTGACGACGGTAGTCAAGCTCCTGGACTTGATATCCATGAAATGGGTGGAGCTCGTATGGGCTTAGATTCAAAAACATCTATGCTCAATAAGTGGAATCAAATTCACTCGGTGCCCAACGTTTTTGTTACAGATGGCGCTGCCATGACATCAACATCGACACAAAATCCCTCATTGACTTATATGGCTTTTTCTGCTCGTGCAGTAGATTATGCGGTGTCAGAAATGAAAAAAGGGAATATATAAGCAATTTTAAAGATGAAGTTTTTTATTAAAAAAACTTCATCTTTAAAATTAAAAAACTAAATTTAAACCTGTCTACCTAATCTTATTTAGGATCCAATAAACCATAAATAACATTTTACAGTATCATCTTAATGGGGATGTATTGATTTGTTTTTTATAAACTAAAACGTTTTAAAAAAAAATTATGATGTAATGAATTAAATTTGCCAAATTTTCCTTTAGGGAATTGAATGCCCTGAGAGAATAATAATCAAATAAACCAAACCAAAAAACTTGTTTTAGAATATTTTACGGAAAGCTTAATGCGGCTACATTTTTCTTTAAAATAGCTAAAACGATTAAACAAATCTAAAATCACTTTAAAATTATGAACAAATTTGACGCAAGAACATTTTTGCAGTTAAAGAAAAGATCTAAATTATTTTTTTCATTAGCTGTTGTTGCCGGGGCAATGCAACAGGTCAATGCATCGACATCCACTTCTTTAGGAGTATTGGGTGAATCCGGTGTAAAAGAACTTGTTGCTATTCAAGGTCAAGTTAGCGGTAAAGTAATAGACTCGAGCAGTGGAAATCCTGTCTCTGGTGTAACAATTTCTGTTAAAGGAACTGCTGTCGGAACACAGACATCGGAGAATGGTAGTTTCAGTATTAGCGCTAAAACAAGTGACGTATTGGTCATCTCTTCAATTGGTTATCAGCCGACAGAAGTAAAAGTAACGGGTACATCTGCATTAACAATTCGATTGGTATCTGCACAAGATCAATTGGATGAAGTAATCGTTGTGGGGTATGGTACGCAGAAGAAAAGTGAGGTAACCTCAGCAGTAGCATCCGTGAAGGAGAAGGATTTTAACCAAGGTGGAATGCGTAGCCCGATGGAGTTGATTCAAGGGAAAGTTTCAGGATTGAATATTACACGTACTCAAGGAAGCAACCCAAACTCTGGGACGAGTATCCAATTAAGAGGGATGGCATCTTTAAAAGGTACGAATTCTCCTTTAATTGTCATTGATGGTATCCCAGGAGGTAGTTTAGATTTGGTTAAGCAGGGGGATATTGAATCCATTGATGTCTTGAAGGACGGTTTCTGCTGCAGCTATTTATGGTACACGTGGTAATGGGGGAGTAATTTTAGTCACGACCAAGAAAGGTAAGGCTGGTACACCTCAGTTTGAATATTTGACTTATGGACAACGCGAGTTTGTAGCGAGAAAACCTTCTATGCTGAGTGCGGATCAATTTAGAAGTTATATAGTAGATGGTTTAAATAAACCTGAATACGATTTGGGTTCATCAACAGATTTATTTGAGGAATTAATTGACAAAAATAATTTCTCACATTTCCATAACTTCATAGCAAGTGGTGGGGCTGAAAAGTCCAATTACCGTGCTTCTATAAATTATGAGGAAGCAAATGGAATTGCAAAGAAAAATGGCCGAGAACAATTTGGAGGGCGTTTCAATTTTACACAAACAGGTTTACAAGATAGATTGACCTTTGCAGCAAATATTGCAGCAAATTTTAATAAGGCTAATATGTTAGGTGGTAAAAAAGAAAATGATAGCGAGAATGTTCCAGATTTTGAACAAGCGATCCAAAGAAATCCTACAGCACCATTATTTAATCCTGATGGAAGTTATTATCAGACACAAGAATTTAATAATTACAATCCAATGAGTCGTTTGGCTTATCGTACTGATGAACGGGATCAACAGACTTTTTCAGGAGATGCTAGGTTGAAATTAAAGATTATTGAACCACTTAGTATTTCTGCATTTGGGTCTTATGTGCGTGACAATTGGAATGATCGCCAGTATCGTTCAACCCTAGATTGGGATCAGAGGTTGAACTCAGATTATCGGGGTATGGCTTATGCCTTTAAACGAAATGAGTTAAATTGGACCAAAACTTTTGAATCGACCATTGATTATAATCAAACTTTTAATGATAAACATAATGTTACGGGATTATTAGGTTATAGTTACCAGTATAGTACCTATGAACGATTCGATATGTCGAATAATGGCTTAACGACAGATGGTTTCTTGGATTGGGATATAGGTTCAGGTACAGCACTGACCAATCCCCAATTGCCTAGACCAACATTAGGTTCATTTAAAGAGGATAACACTTTAATCGCGTTTTTTGGACGGGTTAATTATAATTATGATAATAAATATTTTGTTAGCGCTATTTTAAGGCGAGAAGGTTCATCACGTTTCGGATCGAATCATAAATGGGGTAATTTTCCCGCAATATCCGGAGGATGGAATGTCACAAATGAAGATTTCTTCTCAAATAAAGACGTTATCAATAATTTGAAAATCAGAGTTGGCTACGGAGTGACAGGTAATCAAGGTATTCCAAATTATCAATCTTTATTACGTTTAGGAACAGGTGGTGTTTACCCTCAAGAAGGAATATTTTATCAAACATATGGACCATCTACTAACGCTAATCCAGATCTTAAATGGGAACAAAAGGCTGAATTAAATTTAGGAATCGATTTTGGGTTGTGGAATAATAAGATTACAGGTGCTATTGATATCTATAATAGAAAAACTAAAGATCTATTGTATGAATATTCTGCGCAACAACCATCTTATGTGCAATCTTCAATTTGGTATAATGTTGGAGAAGTTAGTAACAAAGGTATTGAATTACAACTTTCAGCAAAGGCTATACAACGTGATGATTTTTCATGGAACATAGATTTTACAGGAAATTATCAAAAGAACAATTTGAATAAGCTGTCAAGTGATATATTTCAAAGTAATTGGTTAGAATTTGGAGGTCTTCCATCTCCTGGAAATTTGGGTAATGCAATCCGGTTGGAAGAAGGTGGTGAGATTGGATCTTTTTATGGGAAAAGATTTGCAGGTTTAACAGATGATGGTAAGTGGTTGTTTTTTAAAGCTGATGGATCAACAGGAACTGCTGCAGAAATGAATGATAATGATAGAGCTTATATTGGTAATGGTGTCCCTAAGTTTCAGGCATCTTTGGGAAACCGTTTTTCATATAAAGGGTTTGACCTCACCATATTCTTTAGAGGCAAATTTAAGTATGATATTTTAAACACATCAGAAATGTTTTTTGGAAATCAAAAATGGTTGCCAAATAATGTGTTTGAAAGTGCTTTTACAACCCATGCTAATTTAAAGGACGATCCACAATATTCTGATTACTATCTAGAGAACGGTAGTTTTGTTAAGCTAGATAATATCACATTGGGATATAATTTCAAACTAAAAACAAGTTATGTGCGGAATCTCTATGTATATATGACAGGCAGAAACCTAGCAACTATTACAAGCTACAGTGGCTTAGATCCTGAACTTCAAGATACTGGATTTAGTAGTGGTATTGACTCAAGAGGATTTTATCCGAGAACTCGTTCTTGGTCTATTGGTCTAAATGTTGGATTTTAATATAAAAAAAATGAAGATTATCAATAAATATATAGCACGTGTTTTTCTCTTGTCAGTAGGGTATGTAGCCCTTCATGGTTGTACTAAATTAGATGAAAATCTGTATAGTACTTTAAAGAAAGACTCATTTTATAAAAATAAACTTGAAGTTATGCAAGCTGCTCTGCGTCCATTTACGCATATGCAGGCTTGGTTGGCACCAACAGGGGGAAGTGGATATTATTATCATTCTGAATTAAGTTCTGATCAATTAGCATGGCCTCAAAAAGGTAGACATGGATATGATGGTGGAGATCACTTTAGACAACATTATCATAGTTGGACTGCTAATGAAAGTCGAATGAGAGACGCATGGAAATTAATGTGGGGGGGTGTTGGATATGTTAATAATGCACTAAAAGATATCGAAGAAATAGATATTACTAAAATTGACATGACACAAGAGGAAATTAACGGTGTCATCGCTCAGTTAAAAGTTCTTCGAGATTTCCATTATTTAAGGATAATGGACCTTTGGGGGAATGTTCCAATTTCTTTAGAAGTTTCTATTACACCTAGCAATCCTGAAACAAAATCTCGTAAAGAAGTTTTTGACTTTGTTAAAGCAGAGCTTTTAGAAAATGTAGAAAAGCTTCCCCTGACTTCAGCAGATAATATTGGACAAGTATCTAGAGCAGCCGGATATGCCATGTTATCTGAGCTGTATCTAAATGCAGAGAAATGGACTGGAACAGCGATGTGGGACGAGTGTATTGCTGTATCGGATAAAATTATCCAAGGTAAAGGTGGTGGTGTAGGAGGAACTCCCAAATTGGCTACCGATATCAATTCATTGTTTAGTAATACGAATGATGCAAATCCAGAATCACTATTCCAGTTTCAATTCAGTAAAAGAGCAGGATTTACATTTGATTGGGGAGGTTTCTTTATGAGTTATGATTATATGAAAGAGGTCCTGGATGTCGGTTATGGAGGTTGGAATGCCTTTGTCGTTATTCCTACGGCTTTTGATGCCTATGCTGCTAATGATTTACGTAAAAAAGATTGGTTCTTGTTTGGTCCACAGTATAAGTATGGAACAACCACGCCGGTGCTAGGTACTGAAGAATATGCAAAAAAACCCTTAGTTTTCGTCAATTCAATCCGTAGGGAGTCTGAGGGTGACAAAACAAGTGAAGGAGGTATGGCTAAAGGGGAGGAAAACTCAGGTGCTCGTTTTAATAAATATAAATCTGGAAGACTCTCAGATCCCAATTATCAAGAGAATGATTATATCATCTATCGTTTGACGGAGATCTATTTCAATAAAGCAGAAGCTTTGATGCGTAAGAATGGAGGGGTGGCGAATTCTGAGGCTGTTGAATTAGTCAATGACTCTAGAAAAAGATCGTTTTCTAATGCTGATTGGCCTACTGCGCAATATACCAACTCAACGCTATCATTGAATGAATTATTGGTTGAACGTGGCCGTGAATTTATCTTTGAAGGGAAAAGACGGACTGACTTAATCCGATTTGGAAAGT
Source organism: Sphingobacterium sp. SG20118 (assembly GCF_044740685.1). NCBI lineage: Bacteria > Pseudomonadati > Bacteroidota > Sphingobacteriia > Sphingobacteriales > Sphingobacteriaceae > Sphingobacterium > Sphingobacterium sp. SG20118. Next base: position 4,129,917 of record NZ_CP172826.1, on the reverse strand, counting down.
ATATTTCAGGATCATGGTGGGATCATAAAGCAACAAATGATGTAAACAAGGAATTATACCCTATTCCTGATAATCAATTGTCTATTAATCCTAACCTTAAACAGAATCCGGGTTATTAGAATTTAATAAAACAATAGTAGGTCTTTTCAAAAAAACCTACTATTGTTATCCATGAAATGGGGGGCTCGTATGGGTTTAGTTTCAAAAATATCCATGTTCAATAAATGGAATCAAATTCCCTCGGTGCCCAACGCTTTTGTTACAGATGACGTTGTCATGACTTCAACATCAGAACAAAATCCCTCATTGACTTATAGGGCTTTTTTAGCTCGTGCGATAGATTATGCGATGTTAGAAATGAAAAAAGGAAATATGTAAACCATTTTAAAGATGAAGTTTTTTAACAAAAAACTTCATCTTTAAAATTAAAAACCTAATTTTAAGCCTGTGTTCCTAATCTTATTTAGGATTCAATAAAACCATTAATTACATTTTCCAGTATCATCTTAAATAGAGATATTTGGATTTTTTATAAAGCTAAAACGTTTTAAACTATTATGATGTAATGGAATAATTATACTCGAATTTTCCTATAGGGCATTGGATGCCCTGTGTGGATATTAATCAAATAAGCCAAACCAAAAAACTTGTTTTAGAATAGGTTACTGAAAGCTCAATAAAGCTGCATCTTTCAGTAAAATTGCTAAAACGATTAAATAAATCTAAAATCATTTTAAAATTATGAACAAATTTGACGCAAGAACATTTTTGCAGTTAAAGAAAAGATCTAAATTATTTTTTTCATTAGCTGTTATTGCGGGGTCAATGCAACAGGTCAATGCATCGACACCCACTTCTTTGGGAGTATTGGGTGAGTCCGGTGTAAAAGAACTCGTTGCTATTCAAGGTCAAGTTAGCGGTAAAGTATTAGACTCAAGTACAGGAAACCCTGTTTCTGGTGTAACAATTTCTGTTAGAGGAACTGCTGTTGGAACACAGACATCCGAAGATGGTAGTTTCAGTGTTAACGCTAAAATAGGAGATGTATTGGGTGTTTCCTCTATTGGATACAAACCCATTGAAGTAAAAGTAAGCAGTACATCTGGGTTAACGATTCGCATGGTATCTGCCCAAGACCAATTGGATGAGGTAGTCGTAGTAGGTTATGGAACCATGCGTAAATCAGATGTTACAGGGTCAATTTCGATGGTTAAAGGTGCGGACATGATTAAGGATCAGAACTTTAGCCCTTTAGACAATTTAAGAGGTAAAGCATCTGGCGTTAATATCTTTTCAAATTCAAGTCAACCTGGAGCCTATGGTAATCGTGTTGTGATTCGTGGTGTCGCAACAATTAATTCTTCATCAAATCCGCTGTATGTGGTAGATGGTGTGGTGATGGAAGATTTTCAATTGCTCAATCCCAATGATATTGAAAGTATTGAAGTTCTGAAAGATGCTTCTTCAGCTGCTATTTATGGTGCTCGTGGAGCAAATGGCGTTATTCTGGTTACGACAAAACGGGGTAACAAAGATGGAAGTCGTACAATTAGTTACCAAGGTTCTGTTGGTATAAGTTCTGCGCAGCGTTATATGGATCTGTTGAATGCGCAAGAGTGGACGGACGCATTTATGATCGGTCTTGAAAATGAAAATAAATATGCTGCTGATTATTTTTTAAATAAAGATGATAAATGGAAACCTTGGTCTTTAGATAGAAAAGACTGGTTTAATGATAAAAATTATTTTGATTCAAATGGAAATCCGCTGTATGATACGGATTGGCAACGGGAAGCTACGCGAACAGCTGTTTCTAATAACCATCAGTTGAATATTCAACAAGGAGATGAAAAATCGTCAGTAGGTGCATTTTTAAATTTCACGGACCAACAAGGTATCATGAATAATACTTGGAATAAGCGGGTAAATGCGAAAATGGCATATGACTCAAAGCCTCTGGATTGGTTATCTACATCTGTTAATTTAACTGTTAATCACACTTGGGGTCGCTATACTCCTGAAGACGGTGGTGGGCAGGATGCTCGTCGTACGATGATCGAAATGTTACCATGGTATCCTGTAAAGGATCAACATGGTGAATATACATCATCTTCATCTTCTACAGTATCTGAAACGCTGGGATTTGAAGGTATGTCCAATCCGGTTGCAATTTTAGATTTACAAAAACGGATGCGTTACAATACGCAAATCTTTGGAAATGCGGCATTGACATTCCATCTAGCAGATGGATTAGATCTGAAGACTCAATTGGGTATTGATAACCATCAAAAAACCTATAGGGGATACTCTTCAGTATTGCTGAATAATATTTCACGACCAAATGGCTGGGCGGAGATGAATCATACGAATACGCTATATTGGCAGGAAGAATCTTATTTGACTTACAATAAAGAGTTTGATAAGCATCGTATAAATGCTATGGCTGGTTTATCGTGGCAAGCACGCACCTACGATTATGATAATTCAAGAACGGAGGGTTTTCAAGATGATTTTTACGAATATTATAATATGGGTGTAGGAACTCTTCCTTCCGCACCTGGGTCTAATTGGAATAAATGGGCTATGAATTCGTATTTCTTGAGATTTGCCTATTCTTATGATAATCGTTATTCAGCTACGGTAACAAGTCGTTATGATGGATCTTCTAAATTTGGGAAAAACAACAAATACGCATTTTTTCCTTCTGCAGGTCTAGCATGGAATGTATCTAATGAAGATTTTCTTACAGGAAATGAAACTATTAGCAATTTGAAATTGCATACCAGTTATGGTTTGACTGGTAACTCTGAAATTGATCCTTATAAATCACTTGCCAATGTTACTGCAGGTACATACCTGTTAAATAATGTTAGAACACCATATTCATATATAGGTAATATTGCTAATCCTGATTTAAAATGGGAGAAAAGTGCGCAGTTTGATATTGGAGCTGAGTTAGGCTTATTTCAAAATCGATTGAATTTCGATGTGTCCTACTACCATAAGAAGACTACTGACTTATTGTTAGACGCACCTCTACCTACTTCTTCAGGATTCAGTACTGTGATGAAAAATATTGGAGCAGTACAGAATCAAGGTTTGGATATAATGATTACCGGTACAATTGTAGATAATGAGAATTTCAATTGGAAGTCTTCATTGAATATGAACTATAATAAAAATAAAGTCCTCAAATTAGGTGATAATAATGAGGATATTTTGATGAATGATTGGGTTGGAGGGGCTAATAGTATTATTCGCGTTGGAGAGAACTTAAATAGTTTTTATGGTTACCGAAGATTAGGTGTCTTTACACAGGCTGATGTTGATGCGGGAAATGCGAAATTAGAAGATATAGGTCGCGCTAAACGTACAACAGAAAAAGAGATTATCGGAAAGGGTCTTCCAGATTGGACAGGAAGTTTTATCAACAATCTACGTTATAAGAATTTTGATTTCACGTTAGATCTCCAATTTGTAAAAGGGGTGGAAGTGATGCAACAGTTTTTCCATTCTACTTATGATCGTTTTGGAATTACAAACGGTTTGAAAGAGGTCTTGACAGATGCTTATAATGGAACCAATCCAAACACGATGCAACAAGCTATATATTTAAGTAATAGTAATCATAGGGGACAAGATACGAATGTTGATGACGCTTGGATAGCAGATGGTTCTTATTTGCGCGTCAACTTGATTCAGCTGGGATATAATTTTAAAGCTGATGGATTGAAAAAAATAGGAATGTCTGGATTACGTGTTTATGCAAATGCCAATAATCCATTTTTATTTACTTCAAGTGATTTTAAAGGCTATGACCCAGAAAGTACATCTCAAGGTGATAGCAAATTTGGACAAAACATGACCTTTTTCGCTTATCCAAGAGCAAAAACATTTTCATTGGGAGTCAATGTTACATTTTAATTCGTAGAACTTAACAAAATGAGAAATAGATTATTTATGTTGTTATTGGCCGGAATGGTAGTGACAACTTCATGCAATAAATTTTTAGAAGAGAGCCCAAAGTCAGGTATTACCCTGGATAGTTATTACAAAACTCAGGCGCAGGCTACAAATACGGTGACCTCACTTTACCGAATGGGAGCTCCAGAACGTTACGCAGTCGCTGCAAGTGCATATGTAGGACCTACTGCTTCAATTAGCACTATGTTAACAGGTTATTTCACCAATAGCTATGAGGGGCAAGAAAGGATTTGTCAATTTTCTCGAGAATTAACCAGGCAGAATAATACGGGTTTGGTTTCCAATACGATGAATACGATTTGGACAGATTCCTATAAAGCAATCAACATCGCTAATGCAGGATTGAAATATATTCCACAAATTAATATGGATGAAGCTTTAGCAAACAGTTTAATGGCTGAAGCTAAGTTTTTTAGAGCTTATAATTACTTCTATTTAGTGAAAACATTTGGTGCTATACCATTTTACACTACGCCAAATGAGTCTTTGGAGGATGAGTTATATCTAGATCGTACGGAGACATCTAAAGTTTACGAATTAATAGAGTCTGACTTGAAGAATGCTGTGGAAGTACTTCCTGCGACTAAATTTGCGAGTAATGGTCATCGAATTACGAAGTATGTAGCTGCAATGACATTGGCGAATGTCTATTTGCAACAAGGTAAATATGCTGATGCAGCTAATGCGGCGAAAATAGTAATAAACTCTGCCCATGGTATGACATTAAATACGGACCTTGGGATGAATAGTGCTTATAACAAACTGCGTACTACGGACAATTTGGACGAAGTGATCTATTCACAAGAATATAATGCTGATATTAGAGATGGAAGTTGGTGGCCATCCTATGCTTTTAATTCATCAGCTGTATCTCTTTTTAAAACATATTCTATTTTCGAACGTGTCTATGGTCCTACAAATCAATTTTTAAATGTTTATGATAAAAAAGATTTAAGGATTCAACCTAATCAGTTTTACCATTGGGAATATACGAATCCAAAAAATGGGTTAAAATGGAAATCTGCTGATGCAGGAATTTGGTATTTTGTTGATGAAGAGGCATTATTGAATTCTGGGAAAGCGACAAAAGATTGGAATCTTTACCGATATCCAGAAGCTTTATTGATTGCGGCAGAAGGTCTTGCTAAAAGTGGAAGTGTAACAGCTGAGGCAGCTGGGTATTTGGCGCAAGTTAAAGCTCGTGCGAATACCGAAAATAAGTCAATTGCTCAATTCACATCCGAGCTACAAAGTTTATCAATAGATGACTTTGTTAAGGAATGTTGGATTGAAAGATTGAGAGAATTCCCGTTGGAATTCAAGATGTGGGATGATATTTTAAGAACGAAGATGTTCCCTGTTATTTCTACTACTGATGCTGGTAAGGTTGATTTTGTTCCGCTTATTGGTGCTAAAAATGGATCTGGTGCTATATTCAAGGAGTCCGATTTACTTTGGCCAATCTCTATAGAAGAGCTACAGAGAAATAAGAAATTGACACAAAACGAAGGTTATAAATAGCATAGAAAAGGCTATCCATCTGGATAGCCTTTTTATTTTATAATACATTGATTCTTTTTCCATCCCATCCAACGGCTTTGACTTGTGTCGTCCCCGTAGGAGTATGTACAATCGTCTTAGAGACGTCTTCTGACCCAGCTCCAACAAATGCTACTTTTATCAGTTTATCGCCTGCAAAGGTCTCGAAAGCAACCGCATTTCTCCACGCATCATTTTGTATGATAATGCGGTCTTCTTTTTTCTCAAATCCAGCTCCTGCTATTCCACTTACTGCTAATTTATTTTTATAGCTATCAATACTATTTGCGGTAATATAATGTAATACCGGTGTTGTCGATTTCTTATATTTTGCTGCATATTGTTTTACAGCTGCAATGTCTGATGCTGTTATGGTCATTTGTGCACAGGTATAATCATCTACCCAGAGATCGATTGGGATAAGCATGCCTGACTGTTCAAAGAAATCGGTTAAGTCTAACTTTGCGGCATCACATGCATTTTTGATGAATTCCATTTGGTAGTAGGAATCTTGCTTGTCTGCTGTTTCTGCTGCGTTGATGGCCTTTGTGAAGATATCGCCATAAAAGTTTTTATTTTCCCAAGTATTTCCTTTTCCAGCTACATTGAAATACAATTGTAACTGCCAAAGAGGTACTAATTTTACGAAGTGATCTCCACCCCAATCACGGGGACGTTGACGATCCCATCTGTCAGGTCCAGCTTGCGTCAACCAAGGTTGACGGTGTACAAATGCAGACTCCATATAAGCGGTGATTCGACCGCCGATTTTGGGCTCATCATAATCCTTTAAACGTTCTCTTTCTAATTTTGGACTGTGACTATTGTAGCTATACTGTGTCCATACCGAATAAATGTTATTCGTTACTTCTGTTGTACCTACCCATTTCATGTTTGGACGCACTTGGTTGACATGCCCAAATTCGTGTGCTACTCCCCAAGAGTTTTTCCTAAGGTTAGGCACGTTTGCTACATCTTTCATCGTATTATCATGGAATGCAGCACCAATTCCATCGGCATGCATAAAACCTTCCCAGATTACCCGGCCAAACATCCTGTTCTTAGGAACTCTTTTTGTTTGTGCCAACCCCATGATCTGATGTTGTATACCAATAATAGAATCATATAATTGGATAAGTGCAACTCCTTGATGCGGAGCATTTTCTTTTAGTGATTGAACTGCATAGGCGAGCTGCACCTGTTTTCCGACAATGTCTAATATAGGCCCTGCAGCATTTGCTAACATTTTGTCCCAGTCTTTGTCGTTATGCTTGCCCAACTCGAATACGTCGTTTATTTTCCCTCCAAGTATATGGATAGAAATCTTTTTGGAGGAAACTTTGTCTTCAGAGAAGTATTGGATGTAAGCGTTTCCTTTATTTTCAATCTTTAAAGTATTATAGCCTTCTTTTAGGCTGTAGTCTTTTTGTTTAAAATTTTTATCATCCCAATTCGTTACGCGAAGTGCAATTGGCGCTCCATTAGTTTTTCCGACCCAAACAATAGCTTCGTCACCTTCGGAGAAATAAATACCTGTAGGGTTTTCATATTGCGAATAGGGGCTTGTTTTGAGTTGTTTACTCAAGTTTTTTGGCGAAAGATAATTTGTATAGGCACGAAGACGTTGTTGAATAGGGTAGGAAACCTTCTTTTAGTTGTCTTGCGGCTTGTTGTAAAGTGGCGTTATTAATATTCGCAATGTCTTGATCTTTGACATTCTTTTTTACTTGACTGTAATCGTCTTTAGTAAATACCTGACTATACTGTTGCTGGGCGTAAGATTGCACACATATAGCAGATAATAATAAAAAAGTAAATACTTTATTCATTGAATTGGATTAATGGTTAACCTCAAATATAAGCGAATAGACCTTATTTTTTAGGTATTGCTTTTAAGCAAACGATTGTGTAATAGAGGTTTTACTTGTGGGTTTTGGAATGTGGTGTTTTTCTATAAATAAAAAATTCCCTTTACGTTTCTGTAAAGGGAATCAATCTGATGGTTCAGTATTCTTATACGTTTACCGTTGCATCCATTTTGAAGTCGTCATCTTTTAGGTGTACGATCTCCATTGATTTTTCGTAGTTTGTGGATTTCTTTGAGAAGAAGTCATGTTGTGTCGTTTCTGTATTTAAGCCATTTAAAACGATCGGGTTCACCTGTTTCACTTCGAAAATAGGGTCGAAGCCAAGATTCATCAATGCTTTGTTTCCATTGTAACGAACATATTCCTTTACTTCAGCTGTTAAACCAACTTCGGTATAGATTTCTTCTGTATATTTCATTTCATTGTCGTACAATTCATTCAACAAATTAATGAACTTTTGTTTTACTTCTTCTTGATTTTTTATTTTTTTGAAGACCTCTTGTGCCATTAGTCCAACGAAAACACCGTGGATGGATTCATCGGCAACAATCTTCTTAATGATATCTGCAGAAGCAACCATTTGGCCTTGACCACATAGCCATAATGGCAAGAAGAAACCTGAGTAGAATAAAAATGACTCTAGGAGTACTGAAGCTCCCAATGTCATGAATAACTCCTCATTTGTTGGATTTTCCTTATCCAATACACGGTAGTAAGAATCAATCGTAGACGCCTTGAATTGCAAAAATTTATTTTGTTCAACCCAACCGAAGATATCATTGATTTCGTTTGTAGTAGATACTGTTGTAAAAATAGTTGAATATGATTTTGCATGGATTGCTTCCATCATACACATATACGATAATACGGCCTTATTTTGCAATGAATCCGTATGGTCGATGATTTTTGGCATTCCTGTATGACTTTGTAGTGTATCCAACAAAGTAAGTCCGCCTAATGCTTTTTTGTAGCATTCTTTCATCTCCCAACTTAATCCTTTCCAACTATCAATATCTTTTGAAGGGATATATTCGGTGTCAATCCAGAATTGTCTAATATTTTGCTCCCAAAACATTAAAGCATAATCATTATCTGGCGTATTCCAGTTTACAGCAGTATATTTTTTACTCATTATTTTTACAGCGAGAATTATTGAATGTTTTTGTTAATACAGCTATCCAAAGTTTTGAACCCCCTTTGAATAGCTTATTGATTTTCTTTGAATGAAGTTTATGCCGAACAAGAAACACAGTCTTCAATAGACGATTTACGTGTACGTGTGTAGTACAATGATTTCAAGCCTAATTTATGTGCATAAATGTAGTATCTCGATAAATCACGTGTATTATCTTTTGAATTTGTATGTAAAATCGTACTTACACCTTGGTCAATATGACGTTGGATAACGGAAACTAATTTTAGTACCTTGAATTGGTCCATGTCATAAGCCGATTTGAAATAGAAGTAATTGTCATTTGTCAAATAAGGCATTGGGTAGTAGGTCGTACTATCTCCGTATTCACGAACTTCGATGATGTCCACAATCGGCATAACCGAAGCTGTGGCATTCATGATATAAGAAGTAGATTGATTTGGTGCGATTGCTAATCGATAAGCGTGATAGATACCATGCTCTTTAACATCCGCTTTCAATTTTTCCCAATCTTCGATGGTTGGTATATGTACGCCTGCAAATAATTCTTTAACCTTATCCGTCTTTGGTAAATAGTCTCTTTCTGTATAGCTATCGAAGTAAGTGCCGTCTGCATAAGCAGATTTTTCAAATCCTACGAAAGTTCTTTTACGCTCACGTGCGATTTCCATGGATGCTTCTAGCGAATAGAAGTTCATCATCATGAAGAATGCATTTGCAAAATCTAAGGCTTCATCCGATTCATACATGATAAAGCTTTTTGCTAAGTACCCATGTAGGTTTCATAGCACCAAGCCCTACTGAATGGAGTTCTTTGTTTGCTTTTGCAATGGAAGGAACCATTTTAATATCTGTCACATCAGATACCATCGTTAATGCGCGCATGGCCAATTTCACACATTCTTTAACGCGCTTATTGTCCATTACAGTAGCAATGTTCAAGGAACCTAAGTTACAAGAGATGCCGTATTTGATATGATCTTCTTCACCATAAATGTTGATCTCTGAAACCTCAGATACCTGCATGATCTCTGTACATAAATTCGAGAATTTCACTTTACCTATGCCATTCAATGCGTGAACGCGGTTGGTGTTCTCTTTATAGAAGATATAAGGATATCCGGACTCTTTTTGTGTCTGTGCAACCTTCACTAACATGTGACGGGCGTTGATTTTCTTCTTCTTGATATTTGGATTGGTAATCAACTCTTCGTACATCTTGTCCATATCCATTTCGTCTAATGGTATGCCATACTCTAGCATCACGGTATGTGGATAGATGAGGTAACAAGCTTCGTCTTTTTCTGCTAATTCCATGAATTTATCAGGAATAATGATACCGATCGAAAGCGATTTGATACGTACTTTCTCATCCACGTTGATTTTTTTACAGTCTAAGAATTCTTCAATATCAGCATGGAAAATATTTAAATATACGGCACCAGCACCTGGTCGTTGTCCCAATTGGTTGGCATATGAAAAAGTATCTTCCATGATTTTCATGATTGGAAGAACACCTCCTGCACGACCTTCTACACCTTTAATTGCTTCACCACGGGCACGAATTTTTGAAATATTGAATGAAACACCACCTCCGATAGAAGATAACTTCATTGCTGAGTCAACAGCATAGCCAATTCCATTTAGATTGTCTCCAATTTCATCTAAGAAACAAGATACCAATTCACCTGAGCGTTTTTTACCCGCATTTAAGAATGTTGGTGTCGCAGGTTGATATTCTTGGTTTATAAATAATTCGGCGTAAGAAATTGCTTTGTCAATACCTTCATGACGTGCTAAGAATAAAGCTACTGCCACAACACGGTCTTCATAACGTTCCAAAAACTTTTCACCAGAATCATCTCTTAGTGCATAGTTTTGGAAAAATTTAAACGCAGCCATGAAAGAGGCAAAGCGGAATTTTTTTGAAAAAACAAAATTATATACGGTCTCCATTTCTTCGAAAGTGAACCATTCGTAGAAATTGATATAGTAATCGTGTTCAATTAAGTAATCGATTTTTTCTTTTAGTGTATAGAAGAATACCGTATTCTTATTTACATACTCTAAAAAATAGGCACGTACAGCCTCTTTATCTTTATGTAAGCTAAACTCGTCCTCATGTTTGATCATGATTTCGTTGTTAAGCAATATCCAGTTTTTTGCTACCTCGTTTGCTACCATCGCAGTTGTTCTTTATGATGTCAATAAATTGGTTAATATCCTCCATTGTACCAGACAATTCAAATTTGAAAGCCAATGGAATGTCAAAGTCAGCTGAAATCCGATCAGCGGCTAGTCCGAAATTCTGCCCCCAATTGCGGTTGCCACTTGAAGTAACCGAATAGATTTTTGAAGCGTTGGCTTTCATAAATGCTAAGGTCGTTTCAGGCATTTGTCCGAAATTAGTTGTAAAAGTCACGAGATGCCCCGATTCTTCAGCAACAAGATCGGCAGTTATTTTATGTATTTGCCAACCTGTGAACTGGGTGAGCTTGTCCATAAAACGTTGCACATTTCCTGTTTTGCTATCGTAATAAATATGTATCATGGATTATAAAAATTTGATACAGCATTAATTATAATGCGATTGCCCCTAATTCTTCAGGTTTGAATCCGATGATGCGGTGTTGAATTTCGTCATTTTCCAAAACGATTACGGTCGGAAACTGTGCGTACTTTAAATTTTGCAGCTAAATCAGGTTGGTCAAATGGGTTGATAGACTCATATTTGATACCTTTTTGATCTAGATATGCAGATACTTGAGCACAAGGTGCACAATCGTTTTTCTCGAATTTGATGATTCTTGCCATGATTATACTTTAATTTAAAACCGCGCTTCCTAAAAGAAGGCGAGTTGAGTTGAATGATTTTAATAAGTTTTGAGAAGCTGAATTCCCCAACTCTAACAAATATCACAAATTAAATCTGAAGCGTTAATTTGACTTTTCCACATTGGTGGAAAAACTTGATCGATATACGGCTTTGCGCATTGTGAATGCTTGTATTTAGCTGGTAATCAATGCTTATTTAATGTGGATAACTTTAGTCGGGTTATTTGTAGTGCTAAAACTACAATTTATTTTAATGAAAATACCGTGACAAATTGTTCTGCAAAAGTACAGCTTTTGTGATGAAAAAAATAGTAAATTAAATAGCTTTTTTTTAAGTTCTAGATTTAGTGGCTACTCACTACTAGGGGGGATGAGTTAGGGATATTGAAGCTTAAATGATTAGCCTTATAAAAGCGATATTGTCTGAATCGCTAACCCTAGTGATTGTATGTTGTATGAAAAGAAGGGGCTTACTGTTGCTTAGTAATAGAAAGCTCTTTGATTTTTCAAAAAGCTTTCTTTTTTATAACGTATCTTGTTAAACCGTACTTGGTCTAAGTAGTTTTTTGGATACCGCTTATTGATCAATAGGGCATGTGGTATATGAACTACTTTGCAGCTTTAATTTTTATAGGAAGTAAATAATCACCCCAAGTTAAGATTAGCTTACCCGATTTATCGATATCGATCTTAAATTGCTCTTCTGGCGAATTGCTCGTTTCATTGCGTACATTTATGCGCAGTGCATCTTGATTCTGATCATATTTTGTTCCCCACTGGTCCCATACTTTATTGAAAATAACAGTCGTTTCTTGTTCTCCAGGAAGGGTATATAAACCATATTTGCCTTGAGGTAAGCTTTTCCCTTCGATGAGGACATTTTTATCAAACGCTATAGTGGTTGCTTCATTTGCACCTGTGCGCCATATTTCACCGACCTTAACAATGTCTATTCCTATTTGACGTCCTTTTAAATATGGGCGGCTGTAATGGATATCTACTGTTACTCCGTCGTCAGTAGTGACTTTAACACTATCGGGTGGGCTTGGTCTTTTACTTTTATCAGTTTGTCCAAATGCCGTGGCACAAATGATTGTAAACATGAATAAAATAGCTGTTGTTTTCATAATTTTTTTTAATTAAATATACATAAAAAATTGATATCAAGCTTTTTAAAATGTTGTATTGGATATTTTTTATAAGATTTTTTGTTATTTATTGTAGAGGTTCATCGGAATGGGAAGAGCATTGTTTTCAATTTATCTACAATGTCTCTCATGTCTAAAGATAAGATTTAGGGGCGCTAGTCAAGCGTCTATAACTGAAAAGAGCTAAATCCGGATCTAGATTTTTTAGGAGCAGCTCTTGGACAACGGTAGAAAAAATACAAGTAAGTTATGGGCCCATGAATCAAATATGCATCGTTTATTACTTTTAAAACGACGATAGGACGCTTGGATGTCTTATAATAAACTAATTATATTGCAAAAAAAAGGGGATATATAGTTGCCTATTTTCCCCTTTTTTACTTGTTTATCAAAGGTATCTAAACCAAATACTCAAATAATGTTTGGTCTTTATTTAATTCGATATATTCAAATTTATTGTCTGTCATCCTTTGTAACAAAGATTGGTAATCTTCCGGATCGTTTAATTCGATACCGATCAAAGCAGGACCGCGTTCGCGTTCTGTTTTTTTGATGAATTCAAAACGAGTGATATCATCTTTGGGACTTAGTACTTCCGAGACAAATAATTTTAAAGCTCCTGGACGATTCGGGAAACGCACGATAAAGTAATGCTTATATCCTTCGTATAGGAGCGATAACTCTTGAATTTCACTCATGCGGTTAATGTCATTATTACCACCCGAGATGATACAAACGACTTTCTTCCCTTTTATTTCATCTTTATGAAATTCCAATGCCGCTACTGAGAGGGCGCCTGCAGGCTCAACAACGATTGCATCCTTGTTATAGAGTTCTAATATGCAGGTACATATTTTTCCTTCTGGAATCGAACGTATATCATCTAAATATTGACGACTGATCTCGAATGTGAGGTCGCCCACTTTTTGAACAGCGGCACCATCTACAAATTTATTGATCTTTTCAAGCTCAACAGGTTTTCCAACCGTAAATGCAGCTTGCATAGAGGCGGCACCTTGAGGTTCGACACCATAACATTTAATATTGGGATTTTTATTTTTCAAGTAGTAGCTCGTTCCTGCCGAGAGACCTCCGCCACCAATTGGAATAAAAACAGCGTCTATATCTGGTAAATCTTGTAGGATTTCGACAGCGACTGTTCCTTGACCTTCAATCACCTTTGGGTCATCAAAAGGTGGAATAAAAGTCATGTTATTTTCTTCGGTATAGATGCGTGCGGCTTTTTGGCAATCGTCAAAGGTATCACCCGTCAATATAATTTCGATATTGCCGTTTCCCCACATTTCCGTTTGTGTTATTTTTTGTTTTGGTGTAGGACCAGGCATAAAAATAACTCCCTTGATATCGAGTTTTTTACACGAAAAGGCAACACCCTGCGCATGGTTGCCCGCGCTAGCACATACCACGCCGCGTTGCTGCTCTTCTTCGCTCAGGGAAATTATTTTGTTATAAGCACCTCTTAGTTTATAGGATCTGACGATTTGTAGGTCTTCTCGCTTTAGATAGACATCAGCGCCATATTTCTCAGAAAGATAAGTGTTGTATTGCAAAGCTGTCCGATTAACGACGTCCTTGATACGATGATAAGTGCTTTCTGAGTCGATTTGTAAATTAGAAAAATCTAAACTCATTTTGTTTACTGTGATTAGGTGATTGATTTTTTTTAATAAAAAAACGTCATCTCGACTTAGAATAAAAGTAATTAAGTTTTTTGACTTTTTACTTGAAAATTTATCCTTTGTCAAAATGACGTTTTAATAAGTTTTTCTTTTATTAAACGCGCTCTGCGAATAAACTTCTTAAATCATCATCGCAGATATCTTTCTTTGCATCTGCTATGATTAAGAAACGTTCATAGGTTTGTGATAGTGCTTCTTTCTCTAACGTGTAACCGAGACGTTCCAAGTGGTACTTTAATGCATGGCGACCAGAACGTGCAGTTAGGATAATACCTGCTTCCTCTAAGCCGACATCTTCAGGACGAATGATTTCATAAGTCTCACGGTGCTTTAGGAAACCATCTTGGTGAATACCCGAACTATGTGCAAAGGCATTACGGCCAACAATTGCTTTATTCGGTTGTACGGGCATATTCATCATTTCACTCACTTTGCGTGAAAGGTAAGTGAACATTTTACTGTCAATGTTTGATGTTAAACTACCAAAAGCTTGATTGTGAACTTTCAGAATCATGGCTACTTCTTCCAATGAAGTATTTCCGGCACGTTCACCGATACCATTGATGGTACATTCTACTTGGCGTGCACCATTTTGAATTGCGGCAATTGAATTCGCAGTTGCTAATCCTAAGTCATTGTGACAATGTGCAGAAATAATCGCTTGGTCGATGTTTTTAACATTTTCTTTTAAGAATTTTATTTTTGCGCCGTATTGATCAGGTAAGCAATATCCGTTTGTATCTGGGATATTAACAACAGTAGCACCTGCAGCAATAACTGCTTCTACCATCTGTGCTAAATAAACCAAGTCGGCACGACCTGCATCTTCGGCATAGAATTCTACGTCCTCAACATGAGATTTAGCGTACTTTACTGCAGCAACAGCACGTTCTAATATTTCTTCACGAGTGGAATTGAATTTGTATTTGATATGCATGTCTGAAGCACCAATACCGGTATGGATACGCGGTCTTTTTGCATATTTCAGCGCTTCAGCAGCGACTTTAATGTCATTCTCATTGGCACGGGTTAACGCACAGATAATCACATCATTTACCGCTTTTGATAACTCAACTACGGACTGGAAATCTCCTGGACTAGAAACTGGGAAACCGGCTTCAATAACATCGACACCTAGTTTCTCCAAATCTTTTGCAATGTCGATTTTTTCAGGAGTAGTTAATTGACATCCTGGGACTTGTTCGCCATCGCGAAGCGTAGTATCAAAGATGTATAGATGATTTGGATCGTGTAACATAGCTTTACGTTTTTATATTAGAAACTCTGTTCAGTCTATTTAATAAATTCTAACACTTTAGCACCCATTTCTTGCGTGCCTAATATTTTATCCGATGGTGTATCTGAATTAGCAATATCACCTGTTCTCCAACCTGCTTTCAATGTCGCAGCAACTGCTTCAGTTACTTCTTTTGCCTCAGCCTGTAGACCGAAACTAATATCTAAAAGGAGGGCTGCAGATAAGATAGAAGCTAATGGATTCGCTTTGTTCTGTCCTGCAATATCATGTGCAGATCCGTGAATAGGTTCAAAAAACCCTGTACCATCACCGATGGATGCTGAAGCAAGCATACCCATAGAGCCAGCAATCTGTGAAGCTTCATCAGTTAGGATATCACCAAATAGGTTTGCGGTCAATACAACATCAAATTTCTTTGGGTTTTTCACTAATTGCATCGCTGCGTTGTCGATGAACATATGCTCGGTCTCTACATCAGGATATTCTTTTGCAATTTCTTGAACAACTTCTCTCCAAAGGCGGGAGGTCTCCAATACATTTGCTTTATCGACCGAACATAGTTTTTTAGAACGTGTACGCGCAGCTTCATAGGCTTTGTGTGCGATACGTTCTACTTCATATCGGTTATAGTTCATTAAATCCGAAGCGAAGTTATTGTCTTCCGAACGATTCTTTTCTCCGAAGTAAACATCACCTGTCAACTCACGAAAGAAAAGGATATCTGTGCCTTTTAAGATTTCAGGTTTAAGACTTGAAGCATCTAAAAGCTCATCAAATAATAAGATAGGGCGTAAGTTTGCATAAAGACCTAACTCTTTACGGATTTTTAATAATCCCTGCTCTGGACGAACTTTCGCAGAGGGGTCATTATCATATTTAGCGTGGCCAATTGCTCCAAATAAAATTGCATCACTTGATTTTGCTTTATCTAAAGTTTCGTCAGGCAAAGGGTTTCCAGTGGCTTCAATAGCCACGTGTCCCATGATTGCTTCGTCAAAGTTGAAATCATGGCCATATTTTTGTCCAATTTTTTCTAAAACTTTTTTACCCCAAATCGTAACTTCTTGTCCTATTCCGTCACCAGGAATAACGAGTATATTTTTTTTCATCAGAATTATTTTTCTTTTAATGGTGATGAAGCTATCATGAGCATTTTTACTTCAGTTTGTGAGTAGAGCGCTCTTGATGGTTTCATGTTATGCGTATTGTAAAATATCTTCAATGGATTTAACCATTCCCTTTTCTAATATAATTTTCTTTTCAAGGCAAGTTGGGAGTTGTGTTTCAAAATGACCTACATAAATTAATGTTTTTCCATAGGTACACAGTTCATCTACTACTGCATTGAAATGTTGTGTTTGTTCGTAGTCAAGACCCTGGCAAGGTTCGTCCAAAATCAATAATTCTGGATTCTTAATCACTGTCCGTGCTAATAATGCAAGACGTTGTTTCCCTAAGGGAAGGGTGTTGAGTAGTTTGTTTTTATCTTCTTTTAAATCAAAAAAGTCCAATACCTGATTTAGTAATTGTTGTTTTTCAAAGCTTAAATTGCGAAATAATCCAACGGAATCAAAAAATCCTGAAGCGACACTTTGCCAGACTTTAGCTGTTGGATCGAAGTACCAGTGCATCTCGGGAGAAATAATGCCCAAGTGCGATTTGATGTCCCAAATACTTTCTCCAGATCCTCTTTGTTTTCCAAAGAGGATGATATCATTGGCATATGCCTGGGGATGGTCTCCATTGATTAAACTCAATAGGGTAGACTTACCAGAGCCATTATGGCCTTGTAATAACCACTTTTCTCCTGCCTTCACTTCCCAACTGATATCTTTTAGGACTTCTTTTTCTCCATATTTGACATCAACTTGAGACATTTTAACCATCGTTTCCGAAGAAATCTGAGGGGCTTTTTGTAAAAAATGGGGAAGTACTTTTCTTGCACGTTCTTTTTCTCTTGAAAATTCAGCTTGTGAAGAGACTACTTTTAATTTTCCTTGTTGTATTTCAGCAAAATGACGGATACAGGTAGGTGTTGTTTGATCGTTACTGATCAATATTAAAGTAACTCCTGCTAATGCAAGATCATCAAATGCTTGGTTGAGTTCTTGGCGAGATTGTCGATCAAGACCTGTATAGGGTTGATCAATAATCAATACCTGAGGTTTCAACCATAGCGCCTTTAACAATTGCAGTTTTTTATGTTCTCCACTCGATAACTCGATGAGCTGTGCCGTTTGGACATCTTCAAAACCAAAAGTTTCGAGGTAGGGTTTTATAGCATCAAATTGCAAATGTTTTTCTTTTGCAAAATGCATGAATTCTGCCTGTACTGTTAAGGTATCATTCGCTTGGTGCTTGTTATACCGTTGTTGGTAATAGAAATTTTTATCACCTTCTAAATTGGTGAATTGATACCAATTTGGGACATAAAAAATTTCTGCTGGAAGAGGAGAGTTATTGTCAAAGTTGACATTAAGAAGCCCGTTGTACGGAATATGACCTGCAATTGCTTGTGCTAAAGTAGTTTTTCCAGTACCGCTTCTTCCACCTATCAACCAGTGTTGTCCAGGTTCAATTTGCCAATTCAAGTCCTGCAACACCACATGATATTGGTGCTGGACAGTTAAATTGGCAATATGGACGACAGGTTCTATCATTATCTCGTTTGTTCGAAAGTTTCAATTGCAGCTTTGTTGTCTAGGATGAAATCAATATCATCATAACCGTTAATGAGGCATGATTTTTTGTAAGGGTTGATTTCAAAAGCTTGTTGAGCACCGGTTTCAGACAAGGTGACTGTTTGGTTTTCGAGGTCAACAATAATCTCCGTGTTTGGATTTTTGAATACCGTATCAAAGATAGTTTCTAGGAACTCTTCTGTTACCTGAATAGGTAATACGCCATTGTTCAAAGCATTTCCTTTGAAAATATCTGCGAAAAAACTACTGATAACGACATCAAACCCATAATCTTGGATAGCCCAAGCAGCATGTTCACGACTAGAACCGCAACCAAAATTTTTACCTGCCACAAGGACTTTTCCTTTGTAGGTAGCATCGTTCATTACAAAATCAGCTTTAGGCTGATTGTTGCTATCAAAGCGCCAGTCACGGAATAAGTTGTCACCAAATCCTTCTCGTGTAGTCGCTTTCAAAAAACGAGCAGGAATAATCTGATCGGTATCTATATTTTCAATCGGTAAAGGAACTACCGTTGTTGTTATTGTTTCAAATTTTTTCATCCAAATAATTATTTACGAGTGTATGTTCTTAATTCTATAAATGAACTCATTTCACTCGGTTTGTTACTTAATGGTGATGAAGCTATCATGAGAAGCGTACTAATCTCTATTTGTGAGTCACTTTAAGCTCATGATGGTTTCATCCAATTCATTATTTATGAGTGTTAGCTTTTAATTGTATTATTAAGCTCGTTTCACTCTGTTTAATGGTGATTGCTAAATATTTGTGTTTAAAACTGCCCTAACTTCTCTTAGTTTCATTGTCATACTGATAGCCGACTCATCTGCCCAATCGTTATAATCTTTAATGGCATCTAAACGTTCTTGATCACTGACATATCCTTCATCTACCATTTGTGTAGAGTTGGCTACCTTGGACCATATTTTTAGTTTGTCTAGGTGCAATGGATTGCTATGCTCATAATGTTCGTCGGCATTAAAAACTTCTATCTGACCAAAACCGTGCTCTTCAAAGATGTCTTCCAGATCATAGCCAATTCTATTATTCATACCTGCATCATTTCTCCACATTAAGAACATGTGATAAAAATGTTCCATGCTCCTTGGTATTTTAGGATTCCAATCTATCGCTTCATGATTATAATCTAATATCGATACTTGCCCATTGGGTTTTAATAACGTTTTCAATTTATCAATTGCTTTATCTAATGTTGAAATCCATTGGAACGTTCTTGCTGATACAATTAGATCAAATTTCTCCAGATTTTCAAAATCTAGTAGATCGCAATGGATCAATTCTAGATTGGGTATATGAGCAAATAGACTTTTTCCTTCCGTAATAAAGGTTCCCGTATTATCAATTCCAACGACAGAAACCAGAAGGACCGACGATCGCGGCAATATCTTTTGTGATGGCGCCTGTTCCACATCCGATGTCCAAAACTCTTAATCCGGGTTTTAGAGCAGATTTCAGCGTATGATAATCCTGGTCCAAAGTTCTTTGGTTAAAGATTGTAGAAGCATTTTGTGCTTCTCTATCGATTACTTTATTTTCGGTGACTACTACTGTCTGACAAATTTGGCACATTTTTAAATGTATTAAAGAACAGCTATTATTAGCATTTAGATTATATCAACTCTCTAACATCAGTAATGACACCTGTTACGGCGGCTGCAGCAGCTGTTAAAGGTGACACGAGCATCGTACGGGCATTGGGGCCTTGACGGCCTTCAAAGTTTCTATTTGATGTGGAAACACAGTATTTACCTGCAGGAATCTTATCTTCATTCATTCCTAAACAAGCTGAACAGCCTGGCTCGCGTAATTGGAAACCTGCAGATTCAAAAATTTTATCTAAACCTTCTTCGATGGCTTGTTTTTCTACTTGTTTTGAACCCGGTACGATCCATACTTCTACTTGTTCTGCTTTTTGTTTTCCTTGTACAAAGGCAGCTACTTCACGTAAATCTTCTATACGGGAGTTGGTACAACTTCCGATAAACACATAGTCTACTGGTTTTCCTAAGATTGGAGCATCATCAGTAAAGCCCATGTAATTCAGTGCTTTTTGGTAAGATGGTTGTTCTGATTCTGGTTGTGCTTGTGTTGCAGGAACATGTTCGGTGATACCCATTCCCATTCCTGGATTGGTTCCGTAAGTGATCATCGGTGCGATGTCTGCAGCATCAAATTCTAGAACCGCGTCAAATTGTGCATCATCATCAGAATATAGTGTTTTCCAATACGCTAATGCTGTATCCCACTCTTCTCCTTTTGGTGCAAATTCACGGCCTTTTACATAATCGAAAGTAGTCTGATCAGGAGCAATTAAGCCCCCACGAGCCCCCATTTCAATACTCATATTACAAATGGTCATTCTTGCTTCCATACTTAATGCACGGATTGCAGAACCAGCATATTCAATAAAATAGCCTGTACCACCTGCTGCAGAGATTTTTGCAATGATGTATAAGATAATATCTTTTGCTCCTACACCTTTTTGCAAATCACCATTTACTTCGATTTTCATCGTTTTTGGTTTTTGTTGCAATAAGCATTGTGTTGCAAAAACTTGTTCCACTTGAGAAGTACCTATTCCAAAAGCAATCGCACCAAACGCGCCATGTGTAGAGGTATGGCTATCTCCGCAGACCATTGTTTTACCAGGTAAGGTAATCCCTAATTCTGGACCAATAACATGCACAATACCTTGGTAGGGGTGACCTAGGCCATATAAATTGATGCCAAATTCAGCACAGTTTTTAGTCAACATATCGACTTGGTAACGCGATAATTCCTCTTTTATGGGAAGGTGTTGATTTAGAGTGGGAACATTATGATCCGCTGTTGCGACAGTCTGGTTTGGACGAAATACCGGTAAGCCTCTTTTTCTTAAACCATCGAAAGCTTGCGGTGAAGTTACCTCATGAATAAGGTGTGTGTCTATATAAATAATATCTGGAAATCCTTCTTCACGTTTAACGACATGCGCATCCCAAATTTTTTCTACTAATGTTTTTGACATTTTCTTCTCTAATGTTAATTTTTTCAATTAAATTCCATTGTTTTAGGGATTTCCTAAAAACAATGGAATTTTGGTAGTCTAAATTACGAAAATTTAAACAGTTTTTATAGCTTTCATAGCAGTCATTGCTTGACGTAATTTACGACCTACAATTTCTACTTCATGATTACGTAAAATGTCATTGATCTCTACTAATTGTGCATTATCTACTGAACCATCTTTACCTGCATTGTAGTTTTTTCCTACTAAATCAGTTTGTACAGTTTTCATGAAATCAGCTAATAAAGGTTTACAAGCTTGATCAAATAAGTAACAACCGTATTCAGCCGTATCAGAAATCACACGGTTCATTTCGAATAATTTTTTACGTGCAATCGTGTTCGCGATCAAAGGAGTTTCGTGTAATGACTCGTAGTAGGCAGATTCTGGTTTAATTCCAGCTTCAACCATAGTTTCGAAAGCCAATTCAACACCAGCTCTGATGAAAGCAACCATCAGCGTATAGTTGTCGAAATATTCTTGTTCTGCAATTTTTACATCACCAGCAGGTGTTTTTTCAAATGCTGTTTCACCTGTTTCGGCTCTCCATTTTAATAGATTAGCGTCACCATTAGCCCAGTCTGCCATCATCGTCTTGCTGAATTCGCCTGAGATGATATCATCTTGGTGTTTTTGGAATAAAGGACGCATGATATCTTTCAATTCTTCTGATAATTCAAAAGCTTTGATTTTAGCAGGATTGCTTAAACGATCCATCATACCACTTACGCCACCATGCTTTAACGCCTCAGTGATTACTTCTACACCATATTGTACTAATTTAGAAGCGTAACCTGCGTCGATTCCTTGTTCAACCATTTTATCGAAAGATAAAATAGAACCTGTTTGCAATAAACCACATAAGATGGTTTGCTCACCCATTAAATCAGATTTCACTTCAGCTACGAACGAAGATTTCAATACACCAGCTCTGTGACCACCTGTACCTACGCAATATGCTTTTGCTTCAGCCCAGCCTTTACCTTGAGGGTCATTCTCTGGGTGAACAGCGATTAGGGTAGGGACACCAAAACCACGAACGTATTCAGCACGTACTTCAGATCCTGGACATTTAGGCGCTACCATGATTACCGTGATGTCTTTACGAATCTGCATTCCTTCTTCTACGATATTGAAACCGTGAGAATAGGATAATGTAGCTCCTTCTTTCATCAATGGCATTACTGCATTGATAACAGATGTATGCTGTTTATCTGGAGTTAAGTTGATCACTAAATCTGCAGTAGGAATTAATTCTTCATAAGTTCCAACTGTAAAATTGTTATCTGTAGCATTTTTCCAAGAATCTCTTTTTTGCTCAATAGCTTCTTTACGTAATGCATAAGATACATCTAAACCACTATCTCTTAAATTTAGACCTTGGTTTAAACCTTGTGCGCCACAGCCTACGATTACGATTTTTTTACCTTTTAAAGCATCTACACCGTCAGCGAATTCACTGTTGTCCATAAAATCTGCTTGACCTAATTGATGTAATTGATCTCTAAGTGGTAGTGTGTTGAAATAATTTGCCATTGTTGTTGTTAATTTCTTTATTGATGGTTTGTTGATTATTCTATTTATTGTTTTTGATCACTCTGCGTTGTGCTTGGGCATATCCCCAATGTAAATTGTCGTGCGAAAGTGTCGCTATTAATACTTCTTCGATGGTGTTCATCTCAGAACCGTATGTTGCCGTCGAATAGGGTGTAATGGTGTTGAATATACCTTTGTCATAATCACTTTGAATCTGTTCAATAGTTGATAATGCCAAGGTTTTAAATTCATCCACTTCTTCCTGGGTTACAGTGCGTGTTGGTTTGGTATCTTTTTTATAATCTTCATTGTACTTTACTCCCGAAGTATCTGCTCGGATGCCTGTGCGAACATAGCTCAAAGTTTGCGTAGAAACAACGATATGTGCAAAATTCCAAAAGATATTATTATTGAATCCGTCAGGTATCTGATTTAATTCTTCTAAACTCAAATCATCTATTAAACGTAAAAATCCTTTACGGCTATTGATGATAAATTCAAATATTTGCTGTGTCATTTTTGTGTTTTCTAAATCTCTTCGTTAAAAAAGATCTTATTGTTAAAGGGGTCATTTACCTCCACGCACCAAGTATTATAACCTGTCTTTTCTAACCCTGGCTTGTTGTATTTATACTGTTTATCGAGTAATGCTTTGTGATATGCTTTGATACCTGTGCAATTTACATGTATATGTGTACCCGGTGTTCCGTCGCCATGATGCTCGCTTAAATGTAAGCTCATTCCCGAAAATGAAACTTGCATATAGATAGGCGCATGTTTGTCAAATTGATGCTCCCAATCTATAGTGAAGCCCAACCAACCCACATAAAACTCTATCGCTTTGTTATAATCGAAGATTCTGAATATGGGAATGGTTTGGATACATTTCATTGTAATCAATCAAAGTTAGGAAGTACCGTTTTTACATGGTAAAAACACCATCTCCTTTTTCTAAGTATTCGTTTTCAACGACATCTTCAGAAGGTTCTCTTCGTTCAAATTCTTTTAATTTCGCATGAAATCCTGCGCTCTCTTTAATGATAGCTATACGTGCGCCACGTACAAATTCGATTAAGTTGTACTTGGTTAACTCTTCCGTTAACTTATCAATCTCTTCTCGGTGTCCAGCGGTTTCAAAGACCGTATAATCTTTACGGATCACCACTGCTGATGCGCCATATTGACGTAATAATCGCTCTACGTATACTTTTTCGGTAATGATATCTGTAGGAACTTTATATAACGCCTGTTCTTGCCAGATCACTTCATCATTGGTATTGTAGTATGCTTTGAGTACTTCTACCTGTTTTTCGATTTGACGACACAATTTGCGTACAACTTCTTCAACTTCCGTGATTAATATCGTGAAACGGTGAATGCCTTCGACTTCTGATGGCGAAGTGTTTAAGCTTTCGATATTGATTTTTCTTCTTGAGAATATTGTTGATATTCTACCGATCATGCCGATAGAATTTTCTGTATATATCGTGATTGTATATTCTTGTTTTTCCATTTTACTTCAATCTAATTTCTGAAACACTTGTTCCTTGGGCAACCATCGGGAATACATTGTTTTCTTTGCCAACCATTACTTCTAGGAGGTAAGCTCCATCGTGATCTAACATTGTTTTTAACGCCGTTTTCAAATGATCTCTTTCTGAAACTTTTTGTCCGTCTATATAGTACGATTTTGCTAAAGCAACAAAATCTGGGCTGGTGATATTCACAAAAGAATAACGTCTATCATTAAAAAGTTGCTGCCATTGGCGTACCATCCCTAGAAATTGATTGTTCAGGATCAATATTTTCACTTTAGCACCAAATTGCATGATGGTTCCCAGTTCTTGTAGGGTCATTTGGAATCCACCGTCACCGATAATTGCAATAACATCGCGATGTGGAGCGCCATACCATGCTCCTATAGCTGCAGGAAGACCGAAACCCATGGTACCTAGACCACCTGAAGTAACATTGGATTTAGATTGATTGAATTTTGCATAACGACATGCTACCATTTGATGTTGACCCACATCTGTTGTGATGATGGCATCTCCACCAGTCAATTCGTTTAATAAATGGATAACTTCACCCATCGTTAGCACATCGCCTGTAGGATGGAGTTCATCTTGGATGACTTCTTTAATTTCTTCTTTTTCTAACGTTCTGAATTGCGCTAACCAATCTGTATGGTCATTTTTAGTGATCAATTCGGTCAATTGTGGTAATGTTTCTTTACAATCCCCCCAAACAGCAACCGTTGTCTGTACATTTTTATCAATTTCAGCAGGGTCAATATCCAAATGGATCACCTTTGCTTGTTTTGCATATTTGTCAAGACGGCCCGTTACACGGTCATCGAAACGCATACCGATAGCAATTAAAACGTCACATTCGTTGGTCATGACATTTGGTGCGTAATTACCGTGCATACCCAACATACCCACATGTTGTGGATGATCAGTTTCAAGTGCGCTCAGTCCCATTACTGTTGCTGCGGCAGGAATACCAGATTTTTCTAAGAAATCTTTAAACTCTTGTTCAGCTCTCCCTAAGATTATACCCTGACCAAATAAGATAAATGGTTTTTGAGCACTATTGATTAAAGCTGCAGCCTCCTGTACATACTCTTTTCTTACGATAGGAGATGGACGATAAGAGCGAATGTGCGTACACTTTTCGTAACCTAAATAATCGAATAATTCCATTTGTGCATTTTTGGTAATATCGATAAGTACAGGGCCTGGACGGCCAGTACTTGCGATATGAAATGCTTTTGCTAATGCAATAGGAATTTCTGAGGCCTCTGTCACTTGATAACTCCATTTAGTGACAGGAGCTGTAATATTAATAACGTCTGTTTCTTGAAAGGCATCTGTACCCAATAAACTTGCGAACACTTGTCCGGTGACACAGACGATAGGGTTACTATCGATCATAGCATCAGCTAAACCAGTAACCAAATTTGTTGCTCCAGGACCAGAAGTTGCAAATACAACACCGGTACGGCCAGAGGTTTCTTGCATATCCCTGTGCAGCATGGATACCACCTTGCTCGTGACGGACCAAAATATGAGTCAATTTTTCATTGTAATCATATAATGCATCATAGATCGGCATGATTGCTCCTCCAGGATATCCAAATATAGTATCAACACCTTCACACAATAAGGCTTCTAATACCGCCTGCGAACCTGTTAATTGATTAATAGGTTGAGGTTGCTTTGTACATTCCTTACTTTCAGTTTTTTCCAGCGTACTCATTATTTTTAATTTATTCGATTTGTAATTCTTTTGTTTTTGTTGATTATTCGGTCTTTTGCTCTTATAGATCTGTTACACAGCCATCAGAAGCGTCGGAGACAGTTTTTGCGTATTTGTAAAGCACACCTTTCGTTACTTTTAGTGCGGGTTGTACCCATTTTGCACGTCTTGCAGCGATTATTGCTTCATCTACTTTTAAGTTTAGTGTGTTGTTGACGGAATCGATTTCAATGATATCTTCATCTTCTACCAATCCGATCAAGCCTCCTTTGTACGCTTCAGGGGTAATGTGTCCCACGACAAAACCATGCGTTCCTCCAGAGAATCTTCCATCGGTGATTAATGCAATTGATTTACCTAATCCTGCACCAATAATAGCCGCAGTCGGTTTTAACATTTCAGGCATTCCTGGAGCTCCAACAGGACCTTCATTTTTAATAACGACTACATCACCTTTTTTTACGCGACCAGAAGAAATACCAGCGATTAAATCATGCTCTCCGTCGAATACTCGAGCTGGACCTGAAAATTTTTCTCCCTCTTTTCCTGAAATTTTAGCAACGGATCCTTTTTCGGCTAAGTTTCCATACAAAATCTGTAAGTGACCGTTTGCTTTAATTGGGTCGGCTAATGTATGAATGATTTTCTGGTCGTAATCAATTACTGATTTAACATCAGCTAAATTCTCCGCCAACGTTTTTCCTGTTACAGTTAAACATTCGCCGTGCAACAAACCTTCGTTCAATAAATATTTCAAAACAGCAGGGATACCACCGTACTGATGTAAATCTTGCATTAAGTATTTTCCAGATGGCTTAAAGTCTGCCAATACTGGTGTTTCATCAGACATGCGTTGGAAATCGTCTTGTGTGATGTCTACACCTACAGACTTACCGATGGCGATAAAGTGCAACACAGCATTGGTACTTCCACCTAAGATAATGATCGCACGAATAGCATTTTCAAAGGCTTTACGAGTCATGATATCTGATGGTTTGATATCTTTTTCAAGTAGGATATGGATGTATTTACCTGCTTCTAAGCATTCCTCTTTTTTCTCTTTTGAAACGGCGGGATTAGATGATGAATAAGGCAAGCTCATTCCTAAAGCCTCGATAGCTGCAGCCATCGTATTTGCGGTATACATTCCACCACAGGCACCAGCACCAGGGCAGGTATTGCGGATTACACCATCGTAATCTTCATCGGAAATATTTCCGCATATTTTTTGTCCTAAAGCTTCAAACGCGGAAACGATATTTAAATCCTCGCCTTTATAATGTCCTGGTGCAATCGTTCCACCATAGACCATAATCGCTGGACGATCTAATCGGCCCATGGCGATAATAGCACCGGGCATATTCTTGTCACATCCTGGAATAGCTATCAAACCGTCGTAATATTGACCACCACAAATGGTTTCGATACTATCGGCAATAACATCTCTACTGACTAAAGAATAGCGCATACCGTCGGTACCGTTGCTCATACCATCGCTGACACCAATAGTACCGAATGTTAAACCAACCAAGTTGTTTGCCCAAACTCCTTTTTTAACGATTTGTGCTAAATCATTTAAATGCATGTTGCAGGTATTACCATCGTAGCCCATACTTGCGATGCCCACTTGTGCTTTCTCCATATCCGCATCTGTAAGACCGATACCATATAGCATCGCTTTTGCTGCAGGTTGTGTTTCGTCTTGTGTGAATATACGGCTGTATTTATTCAATATTTGTTCCTTATCAGATGATGACTTCATAGTTCTCGTTCTCTAATACTAAATTTTTATATCTTCTTTGAATCGAAGCACCTATTGTATGCTCCCAATCTTCTTTATATACAATATGATCGACTTGTTTTATTCCTATTATCTCCGCTGCTGTTCCTGATAGAAAAGCAGAATCTGCTTCATGAATTTCTTGAACAGTTAAGTGTTTTTCAATTAATTCAATTCCTAGTTTTTTACAAATAAGAATTACGTTTTTTCGCGTTATACCAGGGAAAATATTCTGGATAGGCGGGGTGTAGATTTTGAAATCTTTTTCTATGAACAAGTTTTCACTTGAAGCTTGTGCTACAAAACCGTCCTGATCTAATAATAGCGCTTCATCAAATCCATTTTGGATCGCTTTACTGCTCGCTAAAATGGAGTTGATATATTGTCCCGATATTTTGGATGAAGTTGGAAAGGCTTTTGAGCTTGGACGCAGAATATCTGAAATCTCTACCTTCAACAAATTTTGACCTAAATATGGTCCCCATTCCCATGCTGCCATCATGATTCGTGCTTCAGTTGCTGAAGTCAAATGCATGTTTGAACCAGAGAATACCAATGGGCGGATATATGCGGAGCGTAAATTGTTTATCGCTAATAATTCGTATGCACGATCTATTAACTCACGATTGTCCCATGCATAAGGAATGTTAATCGCTTCACATGATTTTTGTAGACGTTCGAAATGTTCTAGTGCCTTGAAAATACGAGGTCCATTATGGGTGTTATATGCCCGTAGACCCTCAAACGCTCCATAGCCATAGTGTAATGCTTGCGTATACAAGTCGAGGCCTGTAGCAAAAGCTTTCACGTATGATCCGTCTAAGTAAATTAATGTGTTCTCGTCGTAATATTTCATAAACTTGGTATCTACCCCCGTTAGTAAAAATTAAAAAATAAACTGCTTTTGTTTCCCTGGGTAAATGTAATTTTTCGCGGTAGAATGTGCCGCTCAAATTATTTCTTTAAGTTACTCCGAATAAAAATAATTGGCAATAGCCTTACCTAACTTTTTTGATTTAGTATATAATTTGGTTATATTGTTTTTTACAAAATTATATTTTAATATATTCAATTATATTGATATTTTAAAATGAAGTAAGTAGACCGTATTTAAAATCGGTCTACTTGAGTTGAGGATGAGTTTTTCTGTTTTTATCGAAAATTCTTCTTAAAAAATGATAATGTGATGATTTTTTGTTTTTATGTGCCTGATTTTTTCTTCTTTTTAATTACATGATTGTGCTGCAATATTGTCCGAAAATTGAAGGTGAAATTTTAATTTTATTATTGCTTACAGTCTGTTATACTTATCGTTGTTATAAATCCTATTTCGACAGTAAGCTGAAATTATGGATGGGTTGGTTTTATCAACATTTTGTGGATAACATTTGGTTTTTTGAGAGTTTGACTTATAACTTTCGGGTAAGAGTATTAGCGTAGCCTATTATTATGGCTTTTATTTACTACGGAGGATATATCTCTGAATAAGATTAGGGGTATTGGATACTGCTGTTGAAAACTTAAGGTATAAGGGAGATGGAAAATGGATGGCTCCTAATTTACTTGTGCTGGCTTTATTGATGGAGTTTTCTTTTTCAACATGTTCTATACATCTGTTGAAAAAAAGTCTGTAATTAGGATTTGGGATATAGTGCTGTTAAATTTTGGAGCAGGTATTTCCTGAGTTAGGTGTTCTTATTAACATATTGTTAGTAAGCTCTGAAAAACTTAAGAAGTACTGTATAATTGATACTCTGAGATAAGCTGATTTGGATATGTTATCAACATCGGGTATATGCTGTTGATAACTCGGAGGGTATCATCTATATGGGGAGATGCTGACTTTGTAATTTATATCTTTTTTAGCTTTGTTCAAAATTGTACGATTTTTTGTGCTAAAAGAAAAGCCTCTTATTATTAATAAGAGGCTTTTACTATCATCAAAAGATGATTATGCTTCAATAATTCCTTCGGCTAAAATGGTAACGACATTATTTTTAGCTTCTACCACACCACCTTTGATGTTTAAGGTTTGCTCGTCTTTACCTTGCTGAATAATTACTTTTCCGTCTTCCAAAGTAGAAATGATTGCAGCGTGATCTTTCAAAATTTGAAAAGATCCTGAAGTACCTGGAACAGTTACTGCAGTTGCATCACCTTCAAATACTATTTTGTCTGGAGTGATAATAGATAATTTCATTTTATATAATAGTATTTAGTAGTTCGTATTAAGTACTTAGACTTTACACCGTATTTAGTATGACGTATTTAGACTTTTGCTATCGATTAGCATCTAAAACCCTCATATTAAGTTTTTGAGATCTAAATACTAGCTACTAAATACTAACAACTAATTTAAACTGCTTCAGCTAATAATTTCTTACCTTTTTCGATTGCTTCTTCGATGTTACCTACTAAGTTGAAAGCTGCTTCAGGATATTCATCAACTTCACCTTCAAGAATCATATTGAATCCTTTGATTGTATCTTTGATGTCTACTAATACACCTTTTAAACCTGTAAATTGCTCAGCAACGTGGAAAGGTTGAGATAAGAAACGTTGAACACGACGTGCGCGTTGTACTGTTAATTTATCTTCTTCAGATAATTCATCCATACCTAAGATTGCGATGATATCTTGTAACTCTTTATAACGTTGTAAGATTTCTTTAACACGTTGTGCTGTATCGTAGTGTTCGTTACCTAAAATTGCAGGACTTAAAATACGAGAAGTTGAATCTAATGGATCTACTGCAGGATAAATACCTAACTCAGCGATTTTACGAGATAATACTGTTGTTGCATCTAAGTGGGCGAAAGTTGTCGCTGGAGCAGGGTCAGTTAAATCATCGGCAGGTACATATACCGCTTGTACTGAAGTAATTGATCCATTCTTAGTAGATGTAATACGTTCTTGCATTAAACCCATCTCCGTTGCTAATGTTGGTTGGTAACCTACTGCTGAAGGCATACGACCTAATAGCGCGGATACTTCAGAACCTGCTTGTGTAAAACGGAAGATATTGTCAATAAAGAATAATACGTCCTTACCTTGTCCGTCACCTTCACCATCACGGAAATACTCAGCGATAGTTAAGCCAGATAAAGCAACACGAGCACGTGCACCTGGAGGCTCATTCATTTGACCGAATACGAAAGTACATTTTGATTCTTTCATTAATTCAGTATCAATAGCATCTAATGGCCATTGACCTTTCTCCATCTCTTCCATGAAGTGATCACCATATTTGATAATACCTGATTCCAACATCTCACGCAATAAGTCATTACCCTCACGTGTACGCTCACCAACACCAGCAAATACGGATAAACCACCGTGACCTTTTGCGATATTGTTGATTAATTCTTGGATTAATACAGTTTTACCTACACCGGCACCACCAAATAAACCAATTTTACCACCTTTAGAGTATGGCTCTAATAAATCGATTACTTTAATACCTGTGAAAAGTACTTCAGTTTCAGTCGATAAATCTTCAAATTTAGGTGGAACATTATGAATCGAACGACCATTAGTTTTATCTAAATTTTTGATTCCGTCAATGGCATCACCCACTACGTTGAATACACGACCTTTAATTTCTTCACCAATAGGCATCTTGATTTGAGCACCTGTGTCTACAACCTTCATTCCACGAACCAAACCTTCGGTTGCATCCATAGAAATTGTACGAACACGTTCCTCACCTAAGTGTTGTTGAACCTCTAAAA
Source organism: Sphingobacterium sp. SG20118 (assembly GCF_044740685.1). Taxonomy (NCBI): domain Bacteria; kingdom Pseudomonadati; phylum Bacteroidota; class Sphingobacteriia; order Sphingobacteriales; family Sphingobacteriaceae; genus Sphingobacterium; species Sphingobacterium sp. SG20118. The sequence goes on along the minus strand of NZ_CP172826.1, from coordinate 4,098,355 downwards.
CGACACGCTGACCATTTTCTCTTTCGATAATCAAGGCATCGTAAATTTTAGGTAGATTTTCATTGTCGGCGAAGTTGACGTCAACCACTGGGCCGATAATCTGCGCTATTTTACCAATATTGGGCATATTATAGGGACTAAATATTTATTAATCAATTTTATAAAGGCAATATTAACCGCCTCTTTTTGGTCAGCAAAAATAAGGTTATTGTCGCTGAAAAACAAATAGAAATTTCAATTAAATTCTTTTTTATTTAAAAATGTCAATTTGTTATTCATTCTAATTCTATTGGATCTTGTGAAAAAATAATTTATAGCTAATATAATGGCTTCATGCTTCTTAATGGCCTTATTACTAGTTTTTTTCTTCCTGTTGGTGAAGATTAATAAAATTGAGGGATAGGGGAGAAGTAATCAGCAATTCTTATAAAAAAACAAATAAATCCTATCCTTTATAGCGCATAAAGCTTAGTATTTGAATTAATTTCACCGTTATTTGTGTGATTAGGCTTCCTGATTTACGTATAATTTAATAAAAGAGGGGCAACTACATGTTGTAATTGCCCCTCTTTTATTAAAAGGAAATCATTAAGATCTCTTATTAAGTTCATCTTGTAGCTGACGTTTCAGTGCTTGTTCTTTTTCAAGTGCTTTTTTACGGAATAGGGCTAACTCTTCTTGCGCCTGATCTGCAGTTTTTTGATATTCATCGGTATTCACTTTTGCTTTGCGAAAAGAGAATAAGAAAGTAACTGTACTGATCAGAAGTCCCGCAATGATTAACCAAACTATCGTATTGTAGGTTGATTTACTCGTGCTGATACCTAAGAAAGAAAAGCTATCTACTTTTTCTTGTTCTTGGGCTAGTTGATCTTGTAATATTTGGACACTATCCTGTAAGCCCTTTGTTGTGGAACCGTAGTTTGACGATGCTGATTTTAATGTGTTGATTTCTTTTTGAAGTTTGCTGACCGAATCAACTACATTTTTTTTGATGATATCAAGATTCGTTTTGCGTACCATCTTGTAATCATAGTTGTTTTTTGAAATGTAATTCAAATGGTCAAACTGATTTGCAAGAGTACCTTTACGTAGACCTTCTGCACTAAATTTATTTACATTCGTTGTTGCTCCTTGAGTGACTGGTGTTTGAGCTAAAGTGAAATGCTGTTGCGCACATAAAAGCGATACGGTTATAACTAGTGATTTTAAAATATGCATATATGAATAAACGTTACAAATTTTTTACAAAAATAATGATTGCTTCTAATATATACTAAAAAGTTAAGATTTTAGCTTTTAAAGTTGAAATTTATTTATAAAATGGATATTTCTCTGGGGTATATTAGGGAGAAATGAAGTCGTTTTCTACTTTTTTCACCCTATATCCTTCATTAAAAAAGCTTCATCGTGTGCGCTTTTATAATGAAGGTTTTTATAGGAGGTTAGTTTTTGGAAATCTTTAATTATCTATTGACCAACTTGGTAAATAGCGTAAGAAAGACATTATCTTTTCTTTGTAGATTTCGGTGTTTATTTTGAAATAATAAGCTCCTTTTTTTGAATTCTCTTTATCTTTTTCTTTTAATTTGATAATTAATCCCGATGATAGGAGTTTTCTGCTAAAATTTCTTTTATCCAATTCCATATTATAGACTGCTTCGTATAGCGCAGCAATTTGTGGAATTGTGAATTTTTCGGGTAGTAATTCAAAAAGGATAGGATATAATGCGGCCTTCATCCTAAGTCTATTTTGCGCTGCACTGATCATCTGATTATGATCAAAGATTAAATCTGGATGATCTCGGAGTGGAAACCAATGCGCTTCATAAGCATCGTTTAATATATGTGTATATTGATTTTTATCAATTAAGGCAAAATAACTTATACTAACAACTCGATTGGTTTTTTCTCGATTAGGTTCGCCGAAGACATTACTCTGTTCCATATAAACATTCTCTAATCCAGTTAGTTGTTTTAATACTCTGCTGGCGGCTCCTTCAGGACTTTCATTGGTTTGCACAAAACCACCCATGAGACTCCATTTATTACGTTCTGGTTCAAAATCTCTTTTGATGAGTAGAACTTCTAATGATTCGCCTGTAAATCCGAATATTATACAATCCACTGCTAATAATATTCCTTGGTCATTTTTATAAAATTCCATCCATATAAATTTTTAAAACTAAAAATGTCATTTTTCAATTCTTGTAACTACTTCTAAATTATAATCTATTACAGCTTTATAAAAGCATCAGGTTTGCTATACACAGCATAATTTATTATAAATATCACATTTTAATCCTCTCATTTCAGTTGTATTTTCCTCTTTACAAACTGTTTGTCTTTACATCATTTTGTTAAATATGAAAAAAAAGTTTCATATTTAATAATTAAATGTTAATTTGACATTAATTATAAACCTGCGTACTGATATTGAAGTAATATACTTGATTGTATTCAATTATAAAATTATAAACCAAATTCAAAATATATCATGAATAAATCTTATGTCATCGGCGTAGATTATGGCAGTGATTCTGTTCGCTCGGTGTTAGTTGATGCTAGCAATGGGGATGAAATAGCTTCTTCAGTTTTTTATTATCCGCGATGGAAACAGGGGCATTTTTGTGACAGCACATTGAGTCAGTTTCGTCAACATCCTCTCGATTATATAGAAGGACTAGCCTATACAATAAAGGAATGTTTAAGTAAATCTGGAAATATTGATAGTTCTTCCGTAAAAGCGATATCAATCGATACGACTGGATCAACTCCAATTGCTGTCAATAAGGATGGTGTACCACTAGCTTTGTTGGATGAGTTTGCTGATAATCCAAATGCCATGTTTGTTTTGTGGAAAGATCATACTGCTGTTCGAGAAGCAAAAGAGATAAATGACCATGCGAAGGAAAGTGCTATTGATTATTTAAAGTATGTAGGTGGAATATATTCATCTGAGTGGTTTTGGGCAAAGCTCCTTCATGTATTAAGGGATGATAAAAAAGTAAGGGATGCCTTATACACTTGGGTAGAACATTGTGATTATATCCCTTTCTTGCTTACTGGAGGAGAAAAAGCTGATGAAATAAAACGGAGTGTTTGTTCGGCTGGACATAAATCATTATGGGCCGAAGAATTCGGAGGGCTTCCTCCCAACTCATTCTTCAATGCTATCGATCCTTTACTAGATGGAATTACTGAGCGATTGTTTACGGAAACCTATACGGCAGATCAGTCAGCCGGCTACCTTTCATCGGAGTGGGCTGCAAGATTGGGGCTCAGTACAGATGTTCAGGTTGGGATTGGTGCGTTTGATTGTCATATGGGTGCAGTGGGAGGTCAGATTGAACCTTATTATTTAAGTAAGGTTATGGGTACTTCTACCTGTGATATGCTTGTCGCTCCTCCTGAAGAGGTTCGTGACAAGTTGGTAAAAGGAATATGTGGACAGGTTGAAGGTTCGATAATACCGGGTATGATTGGTATGGAGGCTGGGCAGTCTGCTTTTGGTGATTCTTATGCATGGTTTAAACAGGTATTACTTTGGCCTACTCAAAATTTACTCAAGGAGGTGGTAGGTATATCTGATGTTGATCTAGACAGGATAAAAGCTTTATTAGCCGAAAGGCTGCTTGAAAATTTGAGTTTGGAGGCTTCAAAAATTCCTGTGACTTTAACTTCGGAATTAGCGATTGATTGGTTCAATGGACGACGTACTCCTGATGCAGATCAAACATTAAAAGGAGCTATTCAAGGACTTGACCTAGGGTCTGATGCTCCTCGTATATTTCGAGCTATTGTAGAGGCTACTTGTTTCGGTGCTAAAAGTATTGTCGAGCGTTTTGAGGAACAGGGAATCCCTGTGAAGGGCTTGATTGGTCTGGGAGGAGTAGCAAAAAAATCTCCTTTTATAATGCAGATGATGGCGGATGTCATCAACATGCCCATTCGAATACATAAAAGCGAGCAGACTTGTGCTATTGGCGCGGCGATGTTCGCAGCTACGGTCGCAGGGATTTATACACGTGTAGAAGATGCAATGACTGCAATGGGCCAAGGTTTTGAGAAAACCTATTTTCCACAAGTAGAAATGGCAAATATTTATGCCGCCCGGTACAATCGTTACAAGAAATTGGGTGGGTTTATCGATACTAGATTATAACGTTTCTTATTCAACATTTTCTATTTAATTTTTAATATAACATGTACAGTTCAATTAAAGAAGAAGCTTATCACTGTAATATGCAACTACCAAAATTAGGTTTGGTGCTTTTTACCTTTGGAAATGTTTCTGTTTCGGATCGTGACAAAAGCGTATTCGCCATTAAACCTAGTGGCGTTCCTTATGAAGAATTATCACCAAATGATATGGTCATAGTGGATTTTGATGGTCGTATTATTGAAGGAAACCTACGACCATCTTCTGATACGAAAACGCATGCGGTTCTTTATAAACATTGGGATGGAATCGGTGGTATTACCCATACACATTCGACCTATGCAACTGCTTGGGCACAAAGTCAACGTGATATTCCAATTTTTGGGACTACTCATGCGGATCATTTGACTACCGATATTCCTTGTGCTCCGCCAATGGAGGATGATAGAATAGCTGGAAATTATGAATATGAAACCGGAATTCAGATTTTAGACCATTTTAAGAACCATAATCTTGATTATAAAGAAGTGGAAATGATGCTAGTAGGCAATCATGCTCCTTTTGCATGGGGGAAAACGGGACTAAAATCAGTGTACAATAGCGCAGTTTCTAGAGCAAGTGGCAAAAATGGCTTTTCTCACAGAACAGATTAATCCTGGTGCTCCAAAACTTAAAGATGCATTAGTGAAAAAACACTATGAAAGAAAACATGGCCGTAATGCCTATTACGGACAGTAAAAAATAATATATAAAAACAATTGTAAATAGACTGAAAATATGAATATCAATTTAAAAGAGCTTGAGGTTTGGTTTGTTGTCGGTAGTCAGGATCTCTATGGCGAAGAGACACTTCGAAAAGTTGCAGTTCATGCTGAAGAAATTGCCCATTATTTATCTTCACATGAAGTAATCCCTGTACAAATTATTTATAAGCCAATCGTTAAGAATACGGATGAAATTTATGAAACTTTAGTTGCTGCGAATCAGGAAAAAAATTGTATTGGTATCATTACTTGGATGCATACTTTCTCGCCAGCAAAAATGTGGATCAGAGGATTAAAAGCTTTGCAAAAACCATTATTGCATTTGCATACACAATATAATAGAGACATTCCATGGAGCAGTATCGATATGGATTTTATGAATCTAAATCAAAGTGCTCATGGTGATCGTGAATTTGGACATATCGTGACCCGTTTAAATATCGGTAGAAAGGTTGTTACCGGGTATTGGCAGGACGAAGAGGTTTTGGAACGTATTAGTGTTTGGTCACGTGCTGCTGCTGGTTGGCACGATTGGCAGGGAGCTAAATATGCTCGATTTGGGGATAATATGCGGTATGTAGCTGTTACGGATGGAGATAAAGTAGAAGCTGAATCTCAATTTGGTTTTTCTGTGAACACCTATCCCATTGGTGACTTGGTAGAAGTCATCAATGCAAGTACTTCTGAAGAAATAGCGGCTTTATTGAACGTATATGAGGAAACTTATGATTTAGCCGATAATGTCAGAGTTGGAGCTGAATTCCATGATAATTTGATTGAAGCTGCCAAAATCGAGATTGGCTTACGTAAATTTTTGGAACGTGGAAATTTTAAAGGTTTTACGGATACTTTCGAAGATTTACATGGTATGGTACAGTTGCCTGGCCTATCGGTACAACGACTGATGGCAGAGGGTTATGGTTTTGCTGGTGAAGGAGATTGGAAGACTCCGGCTTTGGTTCGTGCTTGCAAGGTAATGGGAGCGGGGTTAACGGGAACAACAGCATTCATGGAAGATTATACCTATAATTTTGATCCCCAAAATGAAATGGTTTTAGGTTCTCATATGTTAGAAGTAGATCCAGCTTTAGCAGCTGATAAACCACGTATTGAGGTCCATCCATTAGGCATAGGTGGTAAAGCAGCTCCTGCACGGCTTGTTTTTAACGGTCTAAGCGGTTGTGCATTGAACGCTTCTTTGGTAGATATGGGCACACGCTTCCGTTTAATTGTTAATAAAGTGGAAGGTGTGGAAGTGAACGAACCTTTACCAAATCTTCCAGTAGCCCGTGTACTATGGAAACCTCTGCCGGATATGAAAGTGGGTTGTAGTGCTTGGATTATTGCGGGAGGAGCGCACCATACAGCTTATAGTTTAAGTTTAACTCCTGAATATTTAGAAGATTTTGCTCGTATAGCAGGTGTTGAATTTGTGTGCATCGATGAAAAGACAACACTGAACAATCTTGAAAATCAATTAAAATGGAATGAATTGTATTATTTGTTGAAAAAATAATAAATTGAGCGTTCCTTTCAATAGCAATTTGAAGGGAACACTTTTCAACTAACCGATTTGGGAAATTATGGAAAAATTTGCAACGGTAGATTATCTTATTTTTATAGTCTACTTTTTTGTCGTAGCTGGCTACGGCTACTGGATATATCGTAAAAAGACAAATAACACAAGTAGTAGCAAAGATTATTTTTTAGCTGAGGGCTCTCTGACTTGGTGGGCTATTGGAGCTTCCCTCATTGCTTCTAACATCTCTGCAGAACAATTTATAGGCATGAGTGGAAATGGTTTTGAGGTGGGAATAGCTGTGGCCGCTTATGAACTTATTGCTGCGGTAGCCCTTATCATTGTCGCGGTCTGGTTTATTCCGGTGTATTTGAAGAATAAAATCTTTACAATGCCTCAGTTTTTGAATAATCGTTATAATGAGACAACGAGTTTAATTATGGCCATCTTTTGGTTGTTCCTTTATGTCTTTGTTAATCTGACATCCATATTATATCTCGGAGCTATCGCAATATCGAGTATGGCTGGTGGTGGAGATAGCTTTCATATGATTATGGTCGCATTAGCTGTATTTGCTGTTATCATTACACTGGGTGGTATGCGCGTCATTGGTTTTACAGATGTTATACAAGTGGTCGTGTTGATTATTGGTGGTGTGGCAACAACCTATGTTGCATTGACTATGGTCAGTGAACATTTTGGGCTTGGTCAGAATGTTTTAGCAGGGTTTAATAAACTTATGGAAGATTCACCCAATCACTTTAACTTAATCGTGGATAAACCAGGTCCCGGAGCCTCACAAGAAGATGTCAATAAGTATCTGATGTTACCCGGGATAGGAATGTATCTTGCGGGTATCTGGATCGTTAATCTAAATTATTGGGGCTGTAATCAATACATTACGCAACGTGCTTTGGGTGCGGATTTGAAAACTGCTCGTACGGGTATTCTTTTCGCAGGATTTCTTAAATTATTGATGCCGATTATCGTCATGCTTCCTGGAATAGCTGCTTATGTACTTTATAAAAATGGTGCATTGCAACAAGAGATGGCTCCTGGAGGAGTTTTTCATGCCGATAATGCTTATTCTGCTATTTTAGGGCATTTACCTAATGGGATGAAGGGCTTGGCCTTAGCGGCACTTACTGCTGCTATTGTTGCTGGTCTTGCAGGAAAAGCCAATAGTATAGCGACTATATTCACCTTGGATATTTTTAAAAAGTATATCGATAAAGAGGCCAGTGAATCCAAAATGGTTTGGATTGGAAAGATTACTATTGTTGTTTCTATATTGATTGCAGTACTATTTACTTGGAGTGACACGTTAGGTATTGGTGGAGCGGGGGGATTTACATTTATTCAAAAATATACAGGATTTATCAGTCCAGGGGTATTCTCCATGTTTTTATTAGGTATGTTTTGGAAGCGTACTACAGGCGCTGCAGCAATTACGGGTCTAATTACGGGATTTGTTCTGTCCATCTTTTTTAATGAGTTTGCAACAAAAGTTTTTGGAAATGAAACCTGGATCTATACTGCATATCTCAATAAAAATGGTGTATATGAAATCCCTTTCCAAATTTGTATGGGATTGGCTTTTGCCTTTACTATGATTGCGATGATATCAGTCAGTTTGTTGGGACCTAAAATTAATCCAAAGGCCTTTGTACTCGATAAGACCATGTTTAAATTAGAACCTTCAGTTATAGCCATGATTGTATTGACATTGCTTTTGGTAACAGTAGTATATGTACGATTTTGGTAGTTTTAAAACTAAACAGTTAATTTTAAATTAAATAAATATGTATAAGAAAGTTTATGGAATCCTCTTTGTCATGTCGGCACTCACGATGTCATGCCAATCTGGAAATAACAAGGAGGCTTCGAAAAGCACAGACACGACGCAATTGAATTCTTTTGATGGGACGATCGATGCAAAATCAGTTAAATTATATACCCTTCAAAATGGGAAATTGACGGTTACGTTAACCAATTATGGTGCTCGATTGGTGAGTATTGTTATTCCAGATAAGGACGGACATCCTACTGATGTCATTTTGGGTTATGATTCGGCTGAGGAATATAAAAAGAATGCGAATAATTTTTATGGAGCAGTAGTGGGTAGATATGGTAATCGAATTGGAAAAGCTTCGTTTAATTTGGATGGTAAGACTTTTCTGTTAGAAAAAAATGATGGTGAAAACTCATTACACGGTGGTACAAATGGAGTCTATAATAAGGTGTGGGATGTAGTTCGTAATACAGCAACATCCATTACTTTAGCTTATAGTTCACCAGATAAAGAAGCGGGTTATCCTGGGAATGTGAACATGGAAGTTACTTATTCTTTAAAAGATGATGGGGGGCTAAATATAGATTATGAAGCGACAACTGATAAAGAAACCATTTTAAATTTAACCAACCATGCTTACTTTAATTTAAATGGTGCGGGTGACGCAACGATCTTGGATCACCAGCTTCAAATCAATGCTAACGCAATTACGGAAGTTGATGGCACACTTATTCCTACTGGAAAAAGCTTACCTGTAGCGGGTACTGCTTTTGATTTTACCAAACCACAATTGATAGGTGCAAAAATAGATGATAAAAACAATCAATTGGAAATAGGTAAGGGTTACGATCATAATTTTGAATTGAACAAATCTGCAGAATTTGAAAAAGTAGCTTCTTTGTATGCTCCAAAAACAGGTATTGCAATGGAAATCTATACAACTGAACCAGGATTACAATTCTATAGTGGTAATTTCATGACGGATCAAGATCCTAAAGGTAAAAATGGTCATACTTATAGTTTTAGGGCAGCTTTATGTTTAGAAACACAACATTTTCCAGATGCACCTAATCATGCCAATTTTGCATCTACTGTGCTAAGTCCTGGACAAACATATTCTTCAAAGACTGAATATCGTTTCTTAACAAGATAGGGCTGACTTGGCTATCTAGCAATCTGTCATTTTGAAAAATTGACAGATTGCTAGATTCTAAGCTTGTACTACCCTAGCAGATTGTTTGTGAATTTGAATTTTATTCCCAATTGAAAATTATGGATGGTTTTGAAAATTTCTTTTAAAGTTGCTTTTTCAATTTTAGTAAGACTATCGATTCGTATATAATTATCGGGATTAGATTTTGTTGTTATGATCTCATTCGCTTGATTTTTTAATCGCAGCGCCATTAAGTAATAATAAGATTGGTGCAATTCTTCGTACTGTGACTGGTTGAAGACTTCAAGTTCGACCAATCTCTTAAGTCTTTCGCCGGTGTTTTCTTCGTAAATTCTGTTTTTTAGTGCGTATACTCGGACTAGATCGACAATTGGAGTCATCGCTTTTTTTATGTTTAGAAATTCGGAAGCACCAATGGTTTGTGTTTTAATCGCATTAAAAAATGTTAGTGGTGGTTCATACTGCAAAGCATTTTTCGCGATAAATGAAAAAAAGCGGTCATTTGGCTTTTGTAACTCCTCATTTAAAAATGACTTAAGTTGGTCTATAATTCCTTGGTCGCCATATAGTCTTCTACAATCAAAAAATGTTGAAAATTTAATTGCATTTTCAGGTATGGTGTCTTCAATCCAACTTTTGTAATTGTTTTTCCAATGCGATAAAGAATGTGTCCACTCGGGGTTACTAGCCATATATCCACCAGTGCAATAGACAAATCCAATTTTATTTAAGTCGTCGGAAACACGGCTCGCAAATTTAAGGAAATAGCTTCTAACCAGTTCACGGTGTTCATTGGCTTTATCTTCATAGATAATGGCGTTATCTTGGTCCGTTTTTAGTGTTTGTTCCTTTCTTCCCTCACTTCCAGTTACCATAAAGACGAACTTAGCGGGTGGCTTGCCCATTTCTTGGATAACTTTCTCGATCACCTTTATGGCAATGGTATCGGCTATTGTCGTTATGACTTGGTTTGTAATGGCAGCGTTTACTCCTCGACCTAACAATTGATTGATAATTTTAGGCACCTTTTCCCATTTTTCCTGCAATTCAGTTAATGACTCTGCTAATTTTACAGATTGTATAAAAACTAAAGGAGATTGTCCTTGTTCACTCAACAGGCGGTTACGACTCAAAAAGCCAACATATTTCCCTTCTTTTTCAACTAAAAGATATTTTGTTTTTGTTCGAAACATCATCAATACTGCTTCATAGAGAAAAGCTTGGTTAGAGATACTGACGATGGGATTGTCCATGACAGAAACCTATGGCCTGTGTAACGTTTATTTGTTTTCCAATAACATTATCACGAAGTGTCATATCTGTTGCGTAGCCAACAATATGATCTTTTTCTGTAATGAAAATGCAGCTCACCTTATTTTGGGACATCGTTTTTGCTACTTCATAAATAGGAGTATTGTAGGCTATAGAAACAATATCTTTATAAATGATATTGTCGATCTTACGAGAATAAAGCTGATCTGCGGCATAATAGCTTTCTTCAAATGACGCAGGTGATTTCACAAAATGAGAAAATTCTTCTTCAAGCATTTTACGTCCGAATGCATTGGTGAAGAAATGGAAGAACTCCTCATTGACATTGCAAAGTTCAATAAAATCTTTACGAGGTAACCGATATATGATGGTTCCTTTTTTGACCATGACGGATTTTAATGCTTTTTTACGATTTAAAAGCACTGAAATACCTCCAAAACAGTATGGGCTTTCATGTATTTCGATTGAACGTTTGTTCTCTACCGTATCGAGAAAAAATGTTTCATATTGCCCTTTATAAATAAGGTCAACTCCGTCAATATCAGTAATACCTTGTCTATAGATAAGTGCTTCTTTTGAGAATGTGAACCTCGTCATTAGGTCAACTAGACTTTTTTGTACAGATTCTGGTAGAACATGAAAAGGTGCCGTAGTTTTTAATAGCGCTAAAATAATGTCTGGATTATTCATAGAAACGGAATTAAGGTTGAAGTAAATTTACAAATCTTATTTGTTGATTTTCAATATCTTCTGTGGAAAGTTGATTTCTGTTAACCATTTCAAAATAACACTTTGCAGTTATTTCTGCATCCTTTTCAGCGTTATGTAGATCTTTAGGTATTTCTGTAAATAGGGTTTCATGAAGGTGGGATAGATTCATATGGACCATATTGGGATTTCTTACATACATTTTACTATGCCATAGTGTACAAAAATAGATGAGCTGTTCAAAAGGTATATTTAATTTTGATCTAACACATTCAGCTGCGATAACTTGCAAGTCGAATGCTAAAAAATGACCAACGATCAACGGCTGATATTTTTTTAAATCATGCGCTAATTTCCGTAGAACATTTTTTTTGTTCTCCCCATGTTCTCTTAAAAATTGTGGTGTTAGTCCATGAATTTGTTCGGATTCTCGACTTATAAAAATAAAGGGTTCGTAAATGTACTTGTTTGTCCGTTTGACTTCATTGAAATCTGCATCAAAAATAATCCATGATACTTGAAGTACATGTGGCCAATTTTGTGTATCACTATACCTTTTGTCCCATTTTTTTGGAAGTCCTGATGTTTCTGTGTCAAGGAATAATATATAATTTTTCAAAAGAATTGCTCGTATTTTCGTTACTAAAATTAGTGATTATTGAATAAATTATCATCATTTAATCAGCAAATATGTTGATATCTGGCGCTTTATTGATTGTTTTTTGTGTTAAATGTGAATAAGGTTGGTTTGCAAATGAGTATCTAATCAATTGGATACAGCTCATAATAGATAAGCTATAATGTGGGAATGACGGGTTTTATCCTATGGTATACGATAAAGCATTTATCTTCACCAGGTGTTTGCAATACGGCATTATGTCCGGTTCCGTAAATACCTAGTTCTGGATTTTTAGTTAAAATTAGGTTATTATCAGGTATCTGAATGGAGCCGGTTGGTGAGGTTGACGTTCCATATCGTACACGATAGTCTTCGCTTCTGGTGTCATCTTCAGACCAAAGAAAGTAATAGATGTCTTTTCTATAGAAAACATAGAATCCTTCGCGAAAGGCGCTATCTGGAGTAATTACTTTTATGCTTTCTTTGTTGATGCCCAGCATATCATCATTTAACTCTTCAACAGCAGTGTATCCATTCCCCCAGTAGAGGTAGTGTTTTCCAGTCTTCGGGTCTCTAAAAACATCAGAATCTATCTCCTGTCCATGTGTGATGTTGAATGGTTGTTCCTCTTTAATATCGTTTGCTAAAAAGTAGGCAAATATATAGGCGACGTGATCTTTTTCTGCAGGGGTGTTGTCTTGAGCAGTTGCGCATAAATAACATAAGAGAAAGGTTATTGACAAAATTTGTTTTCTCATTTTTTAAGTAAATATTAGTTAGATAAATAACTTGTTATTCCCTTTGTTCGTAAATATGAATGTGTTATTGGGTGAAATCACTTGGTTTAAATTGATTTCTTTTTTAAAGATATATACTATTTTTCAAATAAATGTAAAAGAAACATTTATTTGAAACTTTCTGTGCTAATGCAACTTAAACAAAAGAGTTATAGAAATGAGTCCAGGCTAAATACAAGCTGAAAACAGATTAGAAAAAATTAAATTCGTGAAATGTCTCCATTTTACACCTTGAATAAGCCCCAATTACACACTTGATATATCCAATTTGATTAGCTTTGGCTTAACCAATTTTAGATCTGACCAACTTTGATAATGTTATTATTTAGAGAAAGTAAGCGGAAATAAAAGAACAATTTCTAAAATATTGAAAGCAGATTTCCACTTATAACTGCATCGATCTGTATTTGGATGCTAAGCTGTTATGTATAACAGTGCATAACAGTGCATAACAGTTTAGATGTGGAAATCATTTAATTTAGTTCATGTAAAATACCTAAAAAGATAAGTATGAATGCTATTTTCGGAGTAATATTCCATTTCATCGGCGGTTTTGCGTCAGGAAGTTTTTATGTTCCTTATAAGAAAGTGAAAGGATGGTCATGGGAGTCCATGTGGATCTTAGGCGGTCTTTTTTCTTGGATTATTGTCCCACCAATTGCTGCATGGTTAACTATTCCTAATTTTTCAGAGATTATCATGCATGCTCATGCTGGTATTTTATCCTATACTTTTTTATTCGGGATGTTATGGGGTATAGGTGGGCTTACTTATGGTCTTGGGGTACGTTATCTTGGTGTTTCGTTGGGTAGCAGTATTATTTTAGGTTTAAGTATGGTATTTGGGTCATTGATGCCCAGTATTTATTATTTTTTTAATAAAACGACAGGAAAGCACGGAATAGATTACTTCTTTACTACTCAATCTGGCATTTGCATATTAATAGGTTTGTTGATATGTGTCTTAGGGGTGTGTCTTTGTGGCAAGGCAGGTGTGTCAAAAGAAAAAAGTTTATCAACACTGTCTGGTGATGCAAAGTCTGATTATAACTTCACGCTTGGCATTGTAGTGGCACTGGTTTCCGGAGTACTTAGTGCTTGTTTCAATTTTGGCATTGAGGCAGGAAAACCGCTTGCTGATGTGGCAAATTCCGTGTGGAAGAGTAGTAATCCTAACGATGGAGAATTTCTATATCAGAATAACGTTACTTACATCATTATCCTGTGGGGGGGCTTTACTACAAACTTTATTTGGTGTATCTATCTTTTATTTAAAAATAAAACCTTTTCAGATTATACTAAATCCGATGCTCCCAAAGCTAAGAATTTACTTTTATGTGCCCTGGCTGGTACGACTTGGTATTTACAATTCTTTTTTTACGGAATGGGAGAGAGTCGTTTAGGTAACGGTGCCAGTTCGTGGATTCTTCATATGGCGTTTATCATCTTGATTTCAAATGCTTGGGGAGTTGTATTAAAAGAATGGAAAGGGGTGAACCAAACTGCTTATCGTTCCATAATAGGTGGAATAGTGCTCATCATAATTTCTATTTGCATCGTAGGATTTGCAAGAACTTTAGAAAATTAATTTAATATATATGGCAGTGAAAACGTATAAACATGTAAATTACTTGTGGGACGATCAAAAAGCGAAATCATTGGAAGGTGATGAGGTTGCGTTATTATTATATCGTTCAAATATTTTAGGTGCAGATCTAAGAATTACCAATTATGGTGGTGGTAATACCTCTTGTAAGGTTTGGGAGAAAGATCCTCTTACGAATGAAGATGTTGAAGTAATGTGGATAAAGGGGTCTGGAGGGGATATTGGTACATTGAAAAAATCAGGACTTGCAGCATTATACCTGCAACGTTTGCGCAATCTTGAAAATGTCTATAGGGGGATTGCATATGAAGATGAAATGGTGGAACTATTCAACCACTGTATTTTTGATTTGAGTTCCAAAGCACCTTCAATAGATACGCCCTTGCATGGTTTTTTGCCATTCAAACATATCGATCATTTACATCCAGATGCTGCTATCGCAATAGCAGCTGCAAAAGATGGAAAGAAAATAACGGAAGAACTTTTCAATGGTTCTATCGGTTGGGTTGATTGGCAGCGTCCTGGATTTGATTTGGGCTTACAGCTGCAGTCCTGTCTAAAAGCAAATCCAGACATCCGAGGTATCATGTTGGGATCGCATGGTTTATTTACTTGGGGAGACTCTGCTTACGATTGTTATCTAAATTCATTAGATGTTATTGAAACATGTGCAACATATTTAGAACAAAATTATGGTAAAAAAAGTCCTGTATTTGGAGGGCAAAAGAATGAAAGCCTAAATAAAGAGGAAAGAAATGCTCAAGCTGCAAAATTAGCTCCTATATTACGGGGTTTTTGTTCAAGTGAGCGTCATATGATTGGACATTTTACAGATGATGACCGTGTATTGGAGTTCATCAACTCAAATGATCTAGAACGATTAGCTCCTTTAGGGACGAGTTGTCCGGATCATTTTTTACGCACTAAAATTCAGCCTTTGGTACTCACCTTATCCAAGTCTGAAAACTTAGATAATGTGGAAGAACTGAAAAAGAAGTTGGAACCATTGTTTGAAGGCTATCGGGAGATGTACGCGCAATACTATGCAAATTGTAAACATGAAAATAGTCCGAGCATTCGTGATAAAAATCCCGTGATTGTCTTATATCCTGGCGTAGGATTATTCTCATTTGCAAAAGATAAACAAACCGCTCGTGTGGCAGCTGAATTTTACACTAATGCAATCAATGTGATGAAAGGTGCTGAAGCTATTAGCGAATATACGGCCTTGCCACGTCAAGAAGCTTTTGATATTGAGTATTGGTTGTTGGAAGAAGCTAAGTTGCAGCGTATGCCAAAACCTAAAGCACTTTCAGGTAAAATAGCGTTGGTGACAGGAAGTGGGGGAGGTATTGGTAAGGCTATTGCAAAGAAGATGGCCCAAGAAGGAGCTGTCGTGGTGTTGAATGATATTAATGCTGAGCGACTTGCTGCCTGTGAGAAAGATTTTGTAGCAGAATTTGGGAGAGATGCGGTTATCACCACAATTCTTGATGTAACCAATGAAGCGCAGATTAAACATGCACTCAATGATGCTGTATTGGCATTTGGTGGAATTGATATTATTGTTAATAATGCTGGATTATCAATTTCTAAAACGATTGAAGACCATACGCAAGAGGATTGGGATTTGCTCTATAATGTCTTGGTAAAAGGTCAGTTTTTGGTTATTCAAGCTGTAGCTCCAATTTTAAAAGGGCAAAACATAGGTGGTGATATTCTTAATATTGTGAGTAAAAATGCGCTCGTTAGTGGCCCCAACAATGCGGGATATGGTAGTGCAAAAGCTGCTCAATTACATCTAAGTCGTCTGTGTGCTGCAGAACTAGGGCCAGCAAAAATACGAGTGAATGTTATCAATCCCGATGCTGTAATTTCCGACAGTAATATTTGGGCTGGCGGATGGGCCGCGGGTCGCGCAAAAGCATATGGAGTAACCATCGAGGAGTTACCGGCTTTTTATGCGAAACGTACTTTACTGAACGAGATTATCCTTCCAGAAGATATTGCTAATGCATGTTTCACTTATGTTGGTGGCTTGTTGAATAAATCTACAGGCAATGTTTTGAATGTCGATGGAGGCGTTGCAATGGCATTTGTTCGCTAATTTTTATATCTTAGATGTCGAGTGATGATGTGAAAATTCACTCGATATCTATCTACGTTATCAACCATTAACCATTTTAATTATGATTTTAGACAAGCAGCTAATAGATGCGCATAATAGTCAATTAAGAGATAAACACAAGAGAGATTTTGCATATATCTCACAGGATATTGCAGCTGTTGAACAGGTTTTAGAGAAGCTTCAGAAATTTCAAATAGCAATACCAAGCTGGGCATTGGGCACTGGAGGAACACGTTTTGGACGTTTTTCTGGTCCGGGAGAGCCCGGTACTTTAGAACAAAAGTTGGAGGATGTTGGATTATTGCATGCGCTCAATAAATCTAGTGGTGCTATTTCCTTGCATATTCCTTGGGATATCCCAAAAGATGCAGATAAGATTAAAGCATTAGCAAGTTCTTTAGCGATTACTTTTGACGCCGTTAACTCCAATACTTTTCAAGATCAAGCTAATCAAGAACATAGTTATAAACATGGGTCGTTACACCATGTTGACCCATTGGTACGCAGGCAGGCCATTGATCATAACATTGAAGTGATTCATTACGGCAAGTCATTAGGGTCCAAATCTCTGACCGTCTGGTTAGCTGATGGTTCATCTTTTCCTGGACAACTGAATTTTCGTGAAGCATTTCAAAATACTTTATCCAGTTTGCAAGAAATTTATAAACATTTGCCAGAAGATTGGAAATTGTTTGTGGAGTATAAAGCTTTTGAGCCTTATTTTTATTCGATGACTATCGGAGATTGGGGGCAATCGCTGCTCTTAGCGAATAAGCTGGGACCTCAAGCATTTACTTTAGTTGATTTGGGTCATCATCTACCCAATGCTAATATCGAACAGATAGTCTCTCTGTTGTTGATGGAGGGTAAGCTAGGTGGTTTTCATTTCAACGATAGTAAATATGCCGATGATGATTTAACAGCTGGAAGTATAAAACCCTATCAACTCTTCCTTATTTTTAATGAGCTCGTTGATGGCATGGATTTGAATGGAATGGACCATGCAACAGGTTTGGGGTGGATGATTGATGCTTCGCATAATCTCAAAGACCCCCTAGTGGATTTATTGCAATCTGTAGAAGCTATAAAAATTGCCTATGCACAAGCATTATTGGTCGATCGTGCTGCACTTAAAGAAGCTCAGCAAATGAATGATATTGTGAAGGCACAAGAAATTCTTCAAGATGCTTTCCGTACTGATGTACGACCATTAGTTGCCGAATCGCGATTACGGAGTGGTGCAGCCTTGAATCCTGTATTGCTATTTAATGAGGAGAAATTACGGGATAAATTAATAAAAGAGCGAGGTTTAAATACTATTGCAACGGGATTATAAAAGTTAAAGAATGAATAACGATAAAATTCCAGTAGTTGCTATTTTCGACGTAGGTAAAACTAATAAAAAGCTTTTTCTTTTTGATGCAAACTACCAAATTGTATTCGAGCGTTCTGCAAGATTTTTAGAAACTGTGGATGAAGATGGAGATCCGTGTGAGAACCTTGAAAGTTTGAGATTGTCAGTTTTCGACTCGCTTCATGAAGTGTTTCGGAAGAATGAATTTGAGGTTAAAGCGATTAATTTCACCTCCTATGGAGCTAGCTTTGTATATATCGACGATGATGGTAGACCTTTGACTCCTTTGTATAATTACCTGAAAGAATTCCCAGTTGCCCTTCAGCAAGATTTGTATAATAAGTATGGTGGAGAAGAGGCCTTTTCTTTGGCAAGCTCTTCGCCTGCATTGGGCAGCTTAAATTCGGGCTTACAGATTTTGCGATTAAAAAGGGAACAGCCAAAAATTTTTGAACGCGTTAGGTTTGCTTTACATCTGCCACAATATTTAAGTTTTTTAGTTTCAGGAAAGGTGTACTCTGATATGACGAGTATAGGTTGCCATACTGCTTTGTGGGACTTTAATAAAGATGAATATCATCAATGGGTACAGGAGGAAGGAATACAGGGGATATTAGCGCCAATTGTAAAGGGGGATGAGGTTTTTGATGGCGCATTTCCAGGTAGCCCTTATCGGGTAGGTGCTGGACTTCATGATAGTTCTTCTGCTTTAATTCCTTATTTGCTTAACTTTAATGAACCTTTTGTTCTTATATCTACAGGAACCTGGTGTATTTCTTTCAATCCATTTAATCATAGTGATTTAACTGTAGATGAATTACGGAAAGATTGTTTGTTTTATCAGTCTTATGCTGGTAAGCCAGTTAAAGCTTCCAGATTATTTGCCGGATATGAGCATGAGGTACAGTCTAAACGGATAGCTGATTTTTTTCATGTTACTACAGCCAAGTTTCGTAATATTCAACTCAATCCTAGAATAGTAGCTAAATTAGCTAAAGAAAGTATAGCAGGGGATTTGAAAATTTTTTCAAAGGTGGATTTGGGTCGCTATCATGATTATGAAGAGGCTTACCATAGTTTAATGCTACACTTGATCAAGGCTCAAGTTGAGTCGACAAGGCTTGTTTTGGACGCTAAAAAGGTATCTAGAATTTTTGTAGATGGAGGGTTTAGTAAAAACCATATTTACATGAATCTCTTGGCAAAAGAATTTCCTGAGGTAGAGGTTTTTGGTGCCTCCATGGCACAAGCGACAGCATTAGGTGCTGCACTTGTTATCCATGAACATTGGAACGAAAAACCTATTCCAAATGATATAATTGAATTGAGATATTTTAGAGGAAATTGATGTGTAGAAGAATAAGCTTTCCTTAGGATTGATTATAATGTTGCACTCGTATGGACATGGTATCGGAAAGAAAGTGTTGAAAAAAGGCTTTCAAACGGGGAGAATGAAAGCCTTTTAAAAAACCAATTAATCTTAAATTATGATGAAAAATAACACACTGTTCGATTCGATATTTATTATAAACACCTAGTCAAACTGTTTGCTATCAATTTATTGATGCAAGTTAAGTGTAATTTAATTGGTACTCATCCTGTGCCGTTATGGTCGTAATTAATGGTGTACTTACCAAGCAAAAGCAAGAAAAAAGAACTGTTTTATATCCCAATACCTTTAGATCTAGGATAAGTTTTTCTAAAATTTTAAGATATGATGTTTCATACATATCCTAATTAATTGTTATTTTTAATGTTCAATCTTAATTATAAAATGACCGATTCAAGCGCTCAGTTTTTACAAAAACTAGAAATTAGTGATTTCTCTGCAACTCCTAAATATTTGCAACTAGCCAATACCATCATTGATGCAGTAAAGAATGAGGTGCTTAAAAAAAATGAAATGCTACCCTCAATAAATGAGTGCAGTGCTTATCTTGAAATATCTAGAGATACGGTTGAAAAGGCCTATCGGTATTTAAAGAAGTACGAAGTTATCGCATCTATTCCTGGAAAGGGGTATTATGTCAATAAAAGTGACCTACAATCAAAATGCAAAATAGCTTTGTTTTTAAATAAGTTAAGTGTTCATAAAAAAATAGTTTATGATTCATTTGCCAAAGAGCTTGGTGACTTTGCTAATTTAGATCTGTTTGTTTATAATTCGGATCTTTCTTACCTAAAAAATTTACTCTCCAACCTGACTAAGACCTACGATTATTATGTGCTTTTTCCACATTTTAAAGAGGGCCGAGATAAAGCTCCAGAGATTATCCGTAGGATTCCAACTGATAAACTTATGTTATTAGGGAAATTTATAGATGATGTCCCAGGAGATTTTCCAGCGGTCTATGAAAACTATGAACAGGATATTTATTTAGCATTAGAGCAGGCTAATGAGGCATTAAGTAAATATAAGATGTTGAAATTGGTATTTCCAGATCATAGTGATTTTCCAAAAGCGATTATAAAGGGTTTTTATAAGTTTTGTCAGCAATATGCTTTTGATCATGAACTGGTATCTGAATTAAATAAGGAAAAGGTGGCGGTAGGTACCTGCTATATTAATATTATCGAAGATGATTTGGTTAAATTACTGAATAAGATTCTGCAAAAAAAATTGGTAATAGGCAAAGATGTTGGTATCATTTCTTATAATGAGACTCCACTAAAGAAATTTATTTTGAATGGAATCACTACGATATCGACTGATTTTGAAATGATGGGGCGTATGGCTGCAGATTTGATCAAAAACAAATCAAAAGACCGAGTTGAAGTTCCGTTCCATATCAAAATTAGGGCCTCGATATAAGTGAAATTTTACAACAAAAAAAGCCATGAAATTTTTCATGGCTTTTTTGTCATCAAGAAATTATTTTTTCAATGTAGTAGGATATTGCTTAAATACTCCTTTTACTACTTTTGCAATATTTGTAGTTGCTTTTTCAGGACTATTGACTTCACCTGAGCCTCGTGCTTGCCAAACCACTTTATTTGTTCTACGGTCTATAGCTTCCACAATTAAGTGGCTATAACGATAACGTTCTTTAGCGACAGGGTATGTAGCATATCCATAATAAGGTGAAAACCATGGTCTATACCAGCTCCAAGGTCCGCCATACGCGTACGAGGTCCCATACACTAAACGACTCTTGTTATTCACAATAGTAATATAACGAAATAACAAGTCTGGATTATCTTTACTATAAGTAAGTCCCTTTGCTTGAAGTTCGTTATTACTAGCGTCTAATATATTTGTTCTTGCGATATCGTTATCAAAATATGATTTAGAAAGGGAGTCTACAGGCGGTAACCATCCATATGTATGGTACTGCGAAAAATCTACCTTTTCGTCACGCATCGTATTATATTGATAAGATGCACAGGAAGCAAGAATTAAACTTGCAAATAAGAAATAAATTATTTTTTTCATGACCAATAGGATTTATGTTATTTTCTTAGGGTTAGACAAATAGAACTGATAAAAGTTTAATAATATGTATAAAAAATTATTGATATAAGGCAACTAACGGCATGGAACGGCCAGGGCCAAAGGCTTTTGGGCTTACACGTAATATAGGTGGAGCTTGGAATCTTTTAAACTCCGAATTATTGACAAGTTTAATTACTTTATTGACCGTTGTTTCATCTATTCCTGATGCAATAATTTCTTCTTTTGATTTTTGAAGCTCGATGTATTGGAATAATATGGCATCTAAAATATCATAAGGAGGCAATGAATCTGAGTCTTTTTGATCAGGTCTCAATTCGGCAGATGGTGCCTTTTCAATTGTATTTATTGGAATTATTTCACGATTACGGTTAATATAGCGCGCAAGGTCGTATGCTTTGGATTTATAAACATCTCCAATGACCGATATAGAGCCTGCCATATCGCCGTATAAGGTGCCATATCCAACCGCAGCTTCACTTTTGTTGGAGGTATTTAAAAGAATATGACCAAATTTATTGGATATAGCCATTAATAATGTTCCTCTGGTACGGGCCTGGATATTTTCTTCTGTTGTATCTGCTTGATAGCCTTCAAATAGGGGAGCTAATGTTGCTTCAAAAGCTTGTGTTATATCTTTTATGGGAAGGATGTGATGCTTACATTGTGTGTTTTTTACCAGATCTAGAGCATCTTGAATGGAATGGTCCGAAGAGTAGATGGATGGGAGTAGTATTGCAAGTACATTTTCAGGTCCCAGTGCTTCACATGCGAGTGCGGCTACTAGTGCGGAATCCAAACCGCCAGATAGACCTAAAATAGCCTTTTTGAAACCAGATTTATTAAAATAATCACGTAGACCCAATAACAATGCATCGTAAATGAGTGCTATTTCTGGTTGATGCTTTTCTTCGTATGGCGTGTTTGTCAGAATTGTATTGTTTGTGAATGTCACAAGCTGCATATCTTCTTCGAACTTTTTCAGTTCACAGCAAATATTTCCGTTTTCATCAAAGGCTAGCGATCTACCATCAAAAATTAGATCCATATGTGCTCCAACTTGGTTAACGTAGATTAACGGACATTTGGCTTTTACAACTTGAGCTTTTAAAACTGAAGTACGGCGCTGGTGATGAATATAAGAAAATGGTGAAGCTGCGATATTGATAAGCAGATCTGGATTTTCTTTATTTAGTTCCTGCATTGGATCGCCGACGTAAGAATTATTTCCTAAATCATCATCCCACAAGTCTTCACAAATTGTAAGGGCTATTTTGGTGTTTTTATAAGTGAAACAAGTAAACTTACGGTTAGGTTCAAAATATCGATATTCGTCGAATACATCGTAAGTTGGGAGCAGTCCTTTTTTACTGATATGTGTTGTTTTTCCATTTTCTAGGCAAACTGCAGCATTATAAAGGGCTTTCCCTTCTGGGTCAGTATTTGGAATGGGGGCACCTATAACGCATAAAATATCTTGACATACCAAAGCAATAGCAGACAGGGACTCTTGGCAGTGTTGTAAGAATGTTGTATTTAGTAATAGATCTTTCGCTGGATAGCCTCCAATTGCTAATTCAGAAAAAACAATAATATCAGCTTGTTGAGCTTTTGCATTTTCGATTGCTGCAATGATTTTTGTGGTGTTAGCACTGAAATTACCGATATGATAGTTTAACTGGGCTAGCGCTATTTTCATGTTACGATGTTGTTTAAAATAAGATTCTGATAAGAAGACCAAGATAAGAAGTTTTTTAGACTACTTTTTGTTTCGGAATATATTTTTTTCTTAACAGGTACTCAAAAAAGGCTCTTTTCATCGTAAAGATCTATTAAACATATAATGAAGAAAGATTGTAATGTTGACCCTCCCTATGGTTCCTTTTGCAAGATGAGGTTAAGTGTTTCTCTTGAATGCTAATTGCTTGTAAAATAAACCAGGCTTATTATAAATTAATAAGCCTGGTTTTGTTATTTGTTATTAGTTATTAATAGAGATAACTTCAATTTCAGAATATAAAGGAGAGTTTTTAGGAACCTTCTCATTTGCAGTTTCATCATATCCGTAAGGGGATGGAGCAACAGCTTTTATTTTGCTTCCTTTCTTTAATCCTTTTAGTGTTAATCCACCTATATTTATTTCTTGACCTTGGAAAGATAACTTTTTTGGAAAAAAAGCTAATTGCCAGAAAGGGATAACGTTACCTGTTGAAAACCTCGCAGGAGTACCCTCTTTAGATTCATCAACAAGTGCTCCAATGTTTTCACCATTTAATAACGTTACTTTATAATTTACCGTAGTAATTGGGAAGATGAGTCTGCCATCAGAGTAGAATTGGTAAGTATAAGAATCAGCTTCACCTTCTGCAATTAAATCATACCAGATCCCTGTTGCAGAGTCTATTTTTGGATTAGCAAAACTTTTAATCGCAAAAGATTTCAATTGGGGAGCCTGTTCTGCTTTAATTCTTTCAATACGAGCATTATTGATTGAATCTTTAATTCTTTGTTCTTCAGCTACTTTTGCATAGTCGTCAGATTTACTACAAGATGCGAAAGCAATAATAACTGCCAACATTGCAAATAGTATTTTTGTAAAATTTTTCATAAAATTTAATAAATAAAGTTTTTTTTATAAAACGTGTGAGATTACTGAATTGCTACAAAATGTAAAAGTAATGAAAATTAGAGATATCATTTAGTATCTATTATGTGCTAATTTAATCATCCTACATTTTCTTTTGTGGGTTGATTTTCAATATGCTAAATGTGTTTGATTCTGTAGCATTCGTATTTTAAAATAAAATATCCTGTAAATTAGCAATTCTTGTTAATTATAATTATAAAACTTATGTTATTGTTTGATACAAAAAAAGCCATTTTTCATAAATGAAAAATGGCTTAAATTTCTTAAAATAATTGAGTTAGTTTGTTGTAGCTGTTCCAAGTGCTGTAACTTCAATTGTATATACAACAGGAGTGTTTTTAGGAACTGTTACCTTTTCGCTACCTTTCGTGTACTCTTCTTGATCGAAAGTATAGTATGAAGGTGAAATGAAGCTAATTTTATCACCCTTTTGTAAACCTTTAGCTAATAATCCTTCGAATCTCACATCATTACCTTGAATATTAACAACTGTAGGTATAAATGCTTGAATCCATGCTTGTTTATAAACGGTAATTGCTTGGTTGATGTTGCTGTAATTTTTCGGAATTCCGTCTGAACTTTTGTCAAATACTTTACCGTCCATCAACTCACCTTTGAAATTTACACTTGCTGACCAAGAATTTATTTGTGGTCCATAGTAACCTATGGTACCTGTATATGCGAATGGCGTGTCGTTTCCTGTAGCTAACTCTTTAACAAACCAAATGCCTGTAGAGTCGGAATACTCTGCTTTATCACCCCATTTGTTAATTGCAAAGTCTCTTAAAATTGGAGCTTGTATCTTTTTTAAAGAGTCGATACGTGCTTTTTCTATTCTGTTTCTTTCAATTTGATCTTTTTCAGCTTGCTCATAATCGAAGTTATCTTTATTACAAGATGCGAAAACTAAGCCTATGCATAAAAATGCAAGTAAAATTTTTGTAAAATTTTTCATAAAATTATGTACGTATTAATTTGATTATATAAACTTAAACGTTCCATCACTAAAATGTGCTACAAGTTCATAAAGAAAAATTTGACATTATTGTAAATGTGTTATTAAAAATAGTGATTAGTTAGCCTTTTATTTCCTCAAAAAAAACCTCTCGATGGAAGAAACTACCCAAAGAGGCATTTATGTATCCAAAATACTAGAACGCATGGTTAATGTATTTTTAATAAGTCAAGCAATTTTTTACTGGATAAATAGGAGAATTTACGTTTGATCACTCGAAAGTTTTTATCAAAAATTAAAGTTGTGGGAAAAGCAAATCCTTCTCTTCTAGATGCTAATAGAACAACAATTTCATGTAATGATGCTTTTGATTGCAGGTTGCTGTTTTTGAGTAATTGTCCATCGAAAATAAATGACTCCTTACTTTCTGCATCAAATTTTACGGCATAAAATTGATTGTTCAATATTTTAATTACTTCTTTATTTGTGAATACATCTTTCTCCATTTTTCGACAATAACTGCACCAATCGGTATGAAAAAATAAGAATACGGGTTTTGGATTTACATCTAAAGAGTCTGAAAGTTGTGGGAATGATAGCCATTCTATTTCTTGCGCCTGTATAGGTAGGCGCAAGAAAATGAATAGTATTATTGTAAAGAAGATACGCATTAGTGAAAATGTCCAATTTTAATACCAAATGTAATCGTTCGCGGCTTTGTTGGTCCATAAACATAATTAGAATCGCGATTAGCACCACTGTCAAAATCTTTTTGAAAAGCATTGAACATATTTTGAACCCCAGCAAATAGTTCGAGATTAAAATCTTTATGTACTGCAAATGTGTACCCCAATCGTGTATTGAGTTCCATAAAATCAACCGTGTTTTTTAAGCTCATGATTTCTTGTTGTATATGCGAGATTTTCATTTTACCGGTATAAACCCCCGTTACATCAACAGCGAATTTTTTTGTTGCTTTCCAATTGGCATTTAAATAGCCATATACATTTGGTGTACGTAAGAAATCTTTGGACAAGATTGCTTCTTGACCAGTTTTAGCTTCGGCAATCAATTGTGCTGATTGAAACTGTGACCGTTGAATGGTTTCCTCCAGCTTGAAAGGTAAATACTCCTGATGGCGCAATGTTAAGTTCTAGGTTTGTACCAAAAACATGAGCATCTGTTCCATTTCGCATTTCCTCAATCATGATATCATTGGATTCAGATGTCAGAATCGTGGTAAATGGATTATTCAATTGTGTGTAGAAGCCTTCAACTAGAAGACTTGTTTGTGTCGTACCAAAGTTTTTATTGAAGTTCAATGAGCCCGTATAGGCATTAGAGTATTCGGTTTTTAGATTTTCACCAATTAGGACAAAAACTTGTTTTCCCCCAATAGAAGTTACATGCATATCCTCATTAAAGGCTTGTGGAGCTCGGAATCCACGAGCATATCCACCACGGAATTGAATGCTATTATTGATGTCGTACAAGATAGTTAAACGTGGATTCCACGAACCAAAATTCTTTTTGCTGCTACGTTCTACGTCTTGCAAATGGTATTGACCGTCGACAAATACGTGATCGTATCGCATACCAATTAATGCTTTAAAAGCAGCTAATGGTTTCCACTCGTACTGCGCATAAGTTCCTAAACCTTTTGTCTTTTGGTCGATGATACGTTGATATCCTGGAATCTGATCATTCGTGTTGTTGTAATTGAATTCGATGCCAGCAGTGAATACATCATCTTCAAAATTATTGGTGTACTGGGTACCAGTCACGAAGGATGCATCATCCGTATTGCCATAAGAATTGGCTGCTCTTAAGCTATCTACTGCTGTAGGAGACTCACCTAATCCTCCATAGAAACTTTTACGTGTTGTCTTTTGACCTGATGCATAAACTGATATTTTTTGTTTATAGTCTGCGAGATAATGATCATAGGTCAACCCTCCAATAAGCGAATTGGTCTCTAATTGTTCTGTAATTGCTGTAAAATGTGGCGATTTATTGAACTGGTCACCACCTCTTCGAAACTCTTGAACGGTACTAAAATCTACGGTTATCTTATTGACATCCGATGGCTTGAAGAATGCTTTCGTTCCGAAAGTGGTATTATTAAGTTCTGTAATCTCTGAAAATCCATCCTTATTTTTATCATAGGGCTGGCGATTGCGGTGCATGCCGTAGAAAGTGACTCCTGTCTTTAAGTCTTCGTCCACGTATGAGGTATTGAAGTCCACTGTGTTATCCCAGCTGCTGCCACCTATCAACGAATTGGTGGACTTAATTTGCCAATCATTTTCGACAGGTTCTTTCGTAATGATATTGATTGTTCCAGCAATCGCATTTGCCCCAAATAGGGCTGACCCTCCACTACGAAACCACCTCTATACGGTCAATCATACTGGTCGGAAGTTGGTCTAATCCATATACGCTATTCAATGCACTGAATACCGAACGACTGTTGATCAGAATTTGAGAATAAGCACCTTCTAAACCGTTAAGACGGACTTGTGAAAAGCCACAGTTTTGACAATTGTTCTCCACACGTACCCCAGGTTGATAGTTTAAAGTTTCGGACATAGCAACTGACTGTGTGGCTTGAAAAAGTTTAGGTCCTAAGACTTGTACGATAACCGGGGCTTCTTTTTTACTTACGCCATAGCGTGTTGCACTCACAACAACTTCATTGAGATGCAGGTTGTCCGTGTTTAAGCGGAAATGAACGGTAGAGTCCGTAAGGAATATCGTTTGTTTTAAGGTTTGATAGCCGACTGCTTTGAATTGTATACTTTGTCTTTGTTTATCTAGTTCTTGGAAGACAAAGTTTCCTGAAGTGTCAGAAAAGGTTATCTGATCACCGTTTTCGATGCTGATGGTTGCTCCAGAAATTGCTGTTCCTTCATTATTGATAACCTTACCTTTTAATGTATGTTGCGCATAGGAATGCATATTGATCATGATCATTAAGAGGATCAATAAGTTGATATTTTTCATTAGAATATAGTTGTTTTAATGATGCGTGTTAGCCCCATTGTTTTATTGGGCTCATTGCACTCGGTTTTAAATGCATGAAGCTATCATGAGCAGGTTTTTTAATTCCCGGTAATGAAATAAAGGCATAGTTTGTCTATTTCATTGCTGTTTGCTCTTGAAGGTTTCATCATTTCGTTTGAAATTATGAATATGGCATAGCAGGCCGTTGTGCGACATACTATTGCACGACGAATAACATTCATCTTAATTGGAGATGAATGCAAAATATTATATTATTTCAAGAAATTTTTGGGGGTCCCCGAAGAAAAGCATGATTGACTATACGATTGTAGGATACGGGCGTATAGACTTGATAGCTATATACATGAAAGATAGTTCGAATAGGTTCTTCAAAAACTATAAATTCACTTTGAACAAAATTTTGATGGTAGACAACATTTAGGAAATCAATCTGGTCATCGGATTCTTGCTGTCTAGGCTGATCGTTTGTAAAATCGTAAGGGTGATTGTGCATGACAATCTCCCCGTTTGATTTTACCTCTTTGTGCATAAAAATAACACCAGAAATAATAATCAAGCTGATCAATGCAAGTTGCATTGATGCTAAGATATTCCTGATATTTGTTTTATTCGACATGTAGATAATAAAAAAGCACTCGCTTAATATGAGTGCTAAATTATTGAAAATAAACGTATCTTTCTATTGAAAGTTTATTTTTAAGAGTTTATTTTATAAGTTGATTGTTGTCATCTGGAAAAACTAAGCTCGGAATATGTTTCTTGGCCTCTTCCATCTCCATCTGTGCATATGATATGATGATAACGATATCACCTACCTGAACTAATCTTGCTGCAGCTCCATTTAAACAAATAGTACCAGACGCTCTTCTTCCAGGAATAACATATGTTTCTAAACGAGCACCATTATTATTGTTAACGATCTGAACTTTTTCATTTGCAATAATATTTGCTGCGTCCATTAAATCCTCATCAATTGTGATACTACCAACGTAATTCAGCTCGGCTTGAGTAACCCGAACACGGTGGATTTTAGATTTCATTACCTCTATAAACATGTGACAAAGTTAGATTTTTCTTGTAAAAATGTAAAGCTAATAAGTATAATGTGACAATTAATTCAAAATCATATTATCAATAAGGCGTACATCCTCTACGCGTGCTGTTACAAGCGCCACATATTTTTTATTTGCGTCAATTGTATCGGCCTCCTGTAACGTGGTCGTTTCACATATAGCAAGATATTCCAATGCGATACCATCGCTTGCTTCTAACTGTTCAGTAGCTAGTATTTGTATTTCATGTAAGGGTTTGCTTGTAAAATTGTTTTTGATAAACTGGAGTGTTCGGAACAAAGCTAAAGCTTGATACTTACCTTTTTCAGAGAGGCGCATATTTCTAGAACTTAAAGCAAGTCCATGTTCATCTCGGATGATAGGGCAGAGTGCTATTGTAATCGGTAATTGCTTTACTTTAATCATATGTTCAATGACCATCACCTGTTGAAAGTCTTTTTGACCAAAACAAGCAATATCGGGTTGTACTAAACTAAATAATTTATAAACAACTTGGGTAACTCCCTGAAAATGTCCAGGTCTCATTTCACCTTCCCAAATTTCATCAAGTCCAGCTAAATTGATATGCCATTGTTCGTCTGGATCGGGGTACATTTCTTCGACGGAAGGTAAAAATAGCACATCGCATTTGGCAGCTTCTAATAAAGCAATATCTTGCTCTAATGGTCTTGGATATTTTTCTAAATCTTTGGGATCATTGAATTGCGTAGGATTTACGAAAATGCTACAAACTGTGATTTCGGATAACGGTTTTGCGTAATCCAATAACGAGATATGTCCCGCATGTAATGCACCCATTGTCGGGATAAGAGCTATTTTTTGCTTGTTGATTCGCGCTGTTTCCAGGTAATCTTGGAGCTCTTTTTTAGTCTTGAAAATTCTCACTTTTAGAAATTTTAATACAGGGCAAAAGTGGGGAATATATTTGTGATTATAAAACGATGATTTGTAATGAATTGCATAGTCGGGATATTTTATGTATCTTTGTAGACCGATTTTACTGTTCTAATAAAAAATAAAATAAATAAAAACTGGAGATGGCAAAAACGAAGATATTGTTTATAACCCACGAGATGTCGCCTTTCCTCGAATTAACTAAAATTTCTGAAATCACGCGTCAATTGCCACAGGCTATGCAAGAAAAAGGATTTGAAATCCGAATTCTTATGCCTCGTTTTGGTAATATCAATGAGCGTAGAAATCGATTGCATGAGGTGATTCGTTTGTCAGGCTTAAACATTGTGGTGGATAACAATGACAATCCGCTAATCATTAAGGTAGCTTCATTGCCTGCGGCACGTATGCAGGTTTACTTTTTGGATAATGAAGACTATTTTCAGCGGAAAAAAGTTTTTCGTGATGAGAATGGAGAATTTTTTAATGACAACAATGAGCGTTCTGTGTTCTTCTGTAAAGGAGCATTGGAAACGGTTAAGAAATTAGGTTGGTCACCGGATGTGGTACATTGCCATGGATGGTTCTCAGCGTTAGTTCCGGCTTATTTAAAGACAACATATAAAGATGACCCTACTTTTAAGGGAGCCAAAGTGATGTATTCATTGTATAATGAGGAGTTCTCAGGAACTCTAGGCGATAGATACAGAGAAATAGCTCCTGAAGGTGCGTTGACTAAGGATGATGTTGCCCCTTATGGAGATGGTAGTTATGTGAATATCTATAAAGGAGCGTTGAATTTTACAGATGTTGCAGTTATAGCAGAAGCTGGTGTAAACCCAGAGATACTTGCGTATGTAAATGAGAAGGGTATTCAAGTTTTCGAACCAAATGGTGATGATGACTATGAAGCTTTCAATGATTTGTTTGATCAATTTGCTCCTGTAGAAGAAGAAACTACAGTCTAAGGTAGCGACCATTATTGAAATTTTTAAAAGCGTCTAAGAAATTAGACGCTTTTTTTTGCTCTTTCGCAATGATGGATATAGTCCTATGTTGTAAAACATGCGGGTATAGGTCATGTTTTATTTAAAATTAGGTTATAAAATTGATGGAAGCACAGCGTATTGATGTCTGGTCTTAGAGATTTATGGGTATGCATATATGAGTATACAAATTGTTTTGGTAACCGAGTTTATGATGAGGAAGATAATTTAAAGTGTTACCTTAGCTATTATGAAAATTAAAGTTGGTTTTGGCTTTGATGTCCATCAAATAAAGGAGGGACATCCGTTTATATTAGGTGGTGTTGAATTGGATCACCATGCCGGTGCATTTGGTCATTCAGATGCCGATGTTTTAGCGCATGCAATATGCGATGCACTATTAGGTGCAGCTAATTTGGAAGATATTGGTTATCACTTTCCAAATACTGATGTGCAATGGAAAGGAATCAGTAGTTTAATTCTATTAAAGCATTGCGTTCGATTAATCGGAGATAAAGGTTATACAATTGGAAATATAGATGCAATGCTTTGTTTGGAAGCTCCAAAAATCAAGCCTTATATTGGCCAGATGAAGGAGAAGATCGCGGAAGCTGCGGGTATTTCCGTTGATGATATTTCCATCAAAGCAACCACCAATGAAACGATGGGATTTATCGGAAGACAAGAAGGTGTAGTCGCTTATGCAGTTTGTTTAATTGAGAAAGTTTAATTCTTCGTTTTATTTCTGAAAAAGAAACAGGCGACAATAAAACTTATTGCAGTGAGTACAAACCCCAAATAGAAAGGAGCTCCGGGTATATAGAGAGCTTCTTTTTTATCGGTAAAATGTGCAAATAGCCAACTCATTACCGGTGGACCAATGATGGCAGTAAGACTGATTATACTCGTCAGTCCGCCTTGTATCTGGCCTTGTTCATTTGCTGGTGTTTCATTAGAAACAAGACTTTGAATTGCTGTTCCTGTTATCCCAGCAAAAACGTAGGGGACAATGGCAACGAAAAGTAGCCAGGGAGCATATGCAGCTCCCATTAATGGCATTGCTATCATGTAGAGGGCGGATCCAATGAGAATGCTTTTTTCTAAACCCAGTTTTGGAATAATGATGCGTAGTAGTCCAGCTTGAACAATCGCAAGTAATGTCCCTATAAAACCTAATGATAGACCAACCATTCTTTCATCCCAATGATACCTTTCCATCGTATAATAAGACCATGTGCTTTGTACCGCATGAGCTGCAATATTAATTAAAAAGATACAAATAAACAGTTGTTTCAAGTGGGGGAATTTAGCGAGTTGTTTGAATGCACCAACTGGATTGGCATTTTTCCACTTGAAAGGTCTTCTATTTTCTTTCTTAAGGGATTCAGGAATGAAAAAGTAACCATAGAGAAAATTCATAAAACTAAGAATAGCAGCAGCATAGAATGGTATTCTGGCGCCATAATGCCCCAATACACCTCCTAATAATGGTCCAATGATGAACCCTAAGCCAAAAGCTGCGCCCAATAGACCAAAGTTTTGAGCTTTCTTTTCGTGCGAACTGATATCCGCAATAAAAGCAGCAGCTACGGTATAGCTCGCACCTGTTATACCTGCGATGAAACGGCCTATAAAGAGCCAAAGTATCGTAGGTGCCAACCCCATTAATAGATAATTCACTGAAAATCCTAGAAGCGAAATTAGGAGTATCGGTCTTCTGCCAAACCTGTCACTGAGATTCCCCAATACGGAAGCAAAAAAAAACTGGGTTAATGCATAACTAAACATCAGCAAACCGCCATAGCGTGATGCATCGCTTAGGGTGCCTCCAATTAACTCTTCAATTAATTTGGGCATCACTGGGATGATAATCCCCAAGCCAATAATGTCTATTAGTACAGTTGAAAAAATGAAGAATAAGCTTTTTGACGTGTTGACCTGCATACTGTTTTGTTATGGTTTTGAATAATTTAGAATCAAATCCTGAAACTTAATAAGTTAAGTATTCCTATTTATATCAATCTAAAGATAGCTGCCATAATTTATTTTTAAATCTAAACTAAATTTCTGAAATAACAAGCTAAGACTATATTCCAAATTATTATGGAGGAGAGTTGATATGGGATTTGAAATTTCGTATTTCTTATATTTATGCTTGTCTTATCGATGGGAGCCAGTTTATCAAATAATGGACACTATTTTTCAATGAAACAATGAAATCTTTTTTTGTGTTTTTTTGATGGATGTGGTGCCGAATGAAGATTCCTCAAAATATTTGTAATATCTTTGTTGTCATACATATAATCTTTGGCACATTATCTGATATTGTAGCGGGGAGTATAATTCATGAGATTTATTAAAAAGTAAAATTGAGAAAGAATAAGGTTCAATGAAGAGAGAATCAAAAAAAAACCAACTGCAACCAGAAGATATTAAGCGATACACACGTAACTTCTGGAAATTTATTATTGGAATAGTAGCTTTTGGATTTCTATTTATATTTAGTGTGCGACTGGGCTTGTTTGGTAAATTGCCATCTTTTAGTGATCTCGAAAATCCTAAAAGTAACTTAGCTTCAGAAGTTATAACAGAGGATAATCAGGTCTTAGGTACATATTACGTACAGAATCGTTCTAACGTGAAATACAGTGAGCTGTCTCCTTATTTAATACAAGCTTTGATTTCTACGGAAGATAAACGGTTTTATAATCATTCGGGAATAGATTATACACGTACTATTACAGTTATTTTCCACACATTGACAGGTAATAAACAGGGTGCTAGTACGATAACACAGCAATTGGCACTCAATTTATTTTCAGAAGGTCGGGCTAAAAGTGCCCCTAAACGTATTATACAAAAATTTCAAGAATGGATTACTGCGGTCCGCCTAGAACGTAATTATACTAAGGAAGAAATCATCACGATGTATTTTAATACTGTGGATTTTGGTGCATACAATACCTTTGGTATCAAATCAGCAGCACGTACTTATTTTAATACCACTCCAGATAAGTTAACTGCTGATCAGGCAGCTCTATTGGTTGGTATGTTAAAAGGCCCTGGGGTATACTCTCCAGTAAGGTATCCTCAAAACGCGCTAATACGTAGAAATACAGTTTTAGACAATATGAATAAAGAGAATTTCATCTCGTTAGAAGAGGAGGCCAGTGCTAAAGCTAAACCACTAGGATTAAAGTTGAGGATAGCCAACTATGGAGAAGGATTGGCACCTTATTTTCGTGCTGTACTTAAGGAAGAAATCAAAAAGGAATTTGCACGATTATCCATTACAAGGTCTGATGGTACGGCTTATGATTTGGATAGAGATGGGTTGAAAATTTATACAACGATCAATATGTCGATGCAGCAATATGCTGAAGAAGCGCAAAAAGAGTGGATGAAGTCTTTGCAGGTGAAATTCGATGCCCAATGGAAAAATAAGGATGCTTTTAAAGGGGATAAGGCTAAGCTTTTGACAACGGGAATGCGACGATCAGAGCGCTATCGCGTATTGAAGGAAAGTGGTCTTTCTGAAAATGAAATAAAGAAAGCATTTCAGGTAAAAGTACCGATGTCAATTTTTACATGGAAAGGTTCGGTAGATACAGTGATGACACCAATAGACTCCATTAGATATAATAAGTTGATGTTACGTAATGCGATGATGTCCATGGAGCCAAAGACAGGGCATATTAAAGCTTGGGTAGGTGGAATAAATTTTGAACACTACAAGTATGACCAAGTAAAGATGGGTACGCGACAAGTGGGTTCAACAGCTAAACCGTTTACATATGCCGTTGCCATTGATAATGGCTATTCTCCATGTTATAACATTCCTAATTATCAACAGACTTATGGGAAACTGGACACCAAGAGGGACCGCTGAAGGGGGAAACCCAATTACTTTGGCTAATGCGTTGGCTTTATCACAAAACTATGCTACAGCTTATCTAGTGAGTCAAGTAACCCCAGAGGCAGTTGTGGCATTAACGAAAAAAATGGGTATTACGAGTGAAATACCCAATTACCCATCCATTTCTCTTGGCGCATATGAAGCTTCGGTATTTGATATGGTGGGAGCCTATTCGGCTTTTGTTAATCATGGTACTTGGATAGAACCAAACGCAATCTCTAGGATTGAAGATAAAAATGGAACACCAATATATGAGAAGGCTCCGAAAGTGGTGAAGGCCTTGAATAGTGAGTCGGCATATATCATTGTTGATATGTTAAAGTCTGTTGTTTCCAAAGGAACAGGAAGAAGGATTCAATGGAAATATCATTTGACCAATCCTATAGGTGGAAAAACAGGTACAACCAATGATAATGCGGATGCTTGGTTTATAGGTATAACTCCCGAGTTGGTATCTGGTGTTTGGACAGGTGCTGAAGATCGCAGTATTAGTTTTGCTAATATGCAAGATGGTCAAGGTGCAGCTGCTGCTATGCCAGTATTTGCTTTATATATGCAGAAAGTGTATGCGGATAAAAAACTAAACTATACGAAAGGGGATTTTGAACTTCCGGAAGGAGGAATGAGTCGCGTTACGGACTGTTCTAAATATGGGGAAGGTGGCGGAGGTTCTGTTGATGACAGTTCTGGGGCCGAAACCTTAAACGATGACCGATTAGGATTTTAATTTTATAAAATATAAGTATTTAGCCAGGTAATTGAGTTTTTCGAAATTTGTTATCTGGCTTATTTATTGGGAATGAACGTGTTTGATTATAAAGAAGAACTTAAAAGGATACCACATAAACCTGGCGTATATCAGTATTTTGATAAGCAGGATGTATTGATATATATCGGTAAGGCTAAAGATTTAAGAAATAGAGTTGGATCTTATTTTGTAAATGAAACGCAATTAAATGGTAAGACTCGTGTTTTAGTCCGTCAGATCACTCGTATTGCTTTCACAATCGTCGATACTGAGGTGGATGCTTGGTTGTTAGAGAACTCTCTTATCAAGAAGCATCAGCCTAAGTACAATGTTTTATTGAAGGATGATAAGACCTACCCTTGGATTGTTATCAAAAATGAACGGTTTCCTCGAGTATTTTGGACACGGAAATATATTAAGGATGGGTCACGATATTACGGACCTTATGCCTCAACGGGGATGATGCATATTGTTTTGGATGTCATTCGTGACTTATTTCCTCTTAGAACCTGTAATTTAGCATTGACGCAGGAAAATATCTCAAGGGGTAAATTTAAAATTTGCCTTGAGTATCAAATAGGGAACTGTAAAGGACCTTGTGAGGGATACCAGTCTGAAGAAGATTATGATCAAAATCTTAGTGATATCAAAGATATTTTGAATGGTAAGATTGCCGTGGTTACTAATCGTATCAAAGAGCAGATGCTTGCGGCTGTTTCAGATATGAACTTTGAACAGGCACATGCATTTAAAATGAAACTGGATAAGTTGGACTCCTACCAAAGCAAATCTACGGTTGTTAATTCATCCATCACTAATGTAGACGTTTTTAGTATTGCTTCGGATGATAGTTATGCTTTTGTTAATTATTTAAAGGTTATGAATGGCGTTATTATTCAAACGCAGACCATTGAAATGAAACGTCGTTTGGATGAAACAGAACAAGAGCTTCTCGCTTTGGCTATTCCCGAAATTCGCGAACGTTTTAAGAGCTTATCGAGAGAAATTATCGTTCCTTTTGAATTGGATATACAAGAAAATGAACACATTAAATTTACGATTCCAAAGTTAGGAGAGAAACGAAAACTATTGGATTTATCTTTGAAGAATGTTGCTTTCTTTAAAAAGGAGCGATTGCTTCATTATGAAAAATTAAATCCAGATGTGCGTGTGGATCGGATTTTAAATCAGATGAAGAAAGATTTAAGGTTAAACGTATTGCCACAACATATCGAATGTTTCGATAACTCTAATATTCAAGGTAGTTATCCTGTATCGGCTATTGTTGTGTTTAAAGATGCTAAACCTTCAAAAAAAGATTATCGCCATTTTAACGTAAAAACTGTTGTAGGTCCGAATGATTTTGCAACGATGGAGGAAGCTGTATACAGGCGATATAAGCGTGTTCTTGATGAAGACGCAGGATTGCCGCAGTTGATTATAATTGATGGGGGAAAGGGGCAGTTAAGTGCAGCACTGAAAAGCTTAAGATTGCTTGGGATAGAAAAACAAGTGACTGTAATTGGTATTGCTAAAAGATTGGAGGAATTATATTATCCAGGGGACCAATATCCACTCTATTTGGATAAAAAATCGGAAACCTTGAAAATTATTCAACACTTGCGGGACGAAGCCCATCGGTTTGGGATTACCTTTCACAGGAATCAGCGCAGTCGTAAAACTTTTGTTTCAGAATTGGAGGAAATTCCAGGAATCGGGAAAACAACAGTGGAAAAATTACTGACAACTTTTAAGTCTGTTAAGAAAATCAAAGAAGCTCCAGAGGAAGAGTTGAAAAAAGTGTTGAATTTAAAACAATTACAAGCACTTTTGACTTATTTCAATCGTAATTGATCATCGTTCAAAGTTTTGTAACTATACATAAAAAGCCCCAATAAACGTTTTTCGTTATTGGGGCTTTTGTATGTTGATTGCTATATTATTTAAAAATATTACCTTGTTTTTAGTCGTCGTAACCAAATCTTTTCAAGTAATTTTTCTTACTTCTCCAATCGGGTATTACTTTAACAAAAATCTCTAAGAAAACTTTTTTGTCAATAAATGCCTCAATGTCTTGACGTGCATAGGTACCGACTTTTTTAATCATTGCACCACCCGTACCGATGATGATATTCTTTTGAGAATCACGCTCGACGATTATCTCTGCTGCGATACGTGTTATTTTTGGTTCTTCTTTGTAGGATGTAACAATGACCTCAGTACTGTATGGAATTTCTTTGTCATACAGTTTGAATATTTTTTCGCGAATCATTTCCGATACAAAGAAACGCATCGACTTGTCTGTTAATTCATCTTTTTCATAGTACGGAGCGTGTACAGGAAGTTTTTCTTTGATATAGTCCATCACCCCTGTAATGTTATGATCGAGAAGAGCTGATATAGCAAAAATAACTTCAGGATTGATGGTTTCTTTCCAGAACTCCACTTTAGCCATCACTTCTGCTTCGTTAGACTTATCAATTTTATTTATTAAAACAGCGACAGGAGAGGTTGTTTTCTTTAATTTTTCAATAACATCACTTTCATCATATTTTTCATTGATATCTGTAACAAGTAAAATAATGTCCGCATCGATTAGCGATCCTTGGACAAAATTCATCATTGATTCTTGTAACGAATAGTTTGGTTTGATGATACCCGGCGTGTCTGAAAAGACAATTTGGTGCTCCTCATCATTCACTATTCCAATAATGCGGTGTCTTGTTGTTTGAGCTTTAGGAGTGATGATTGACATCTTTTCACCCACTAAAGCGTTCATTAGCGTAGACTTACCTGCATTAGGTTTTCCGATGATGCTTACGAATCCTGCTTTATGCGCCATTTTTTTTAATTTAATTAGGATTACAAAGAAACAAAATATATCTTTGTGCTCCAATTCGGAGGTAAAGATATCTTGTTTTTTTACATTAAGAAGCAAGATTGACCAAAAATATATTGCGGGATGGAGCAGTTGGTAGCTCGTCGGGCTCATAACCCGAAGGTCATCAGTTCGAGTCTGATTCCCGCTACTATAAAGAGTCTTTGAAAGACAGGACTCTAAAAATACATTGCGGGATGGAGCAGTTGGTAGCTCGTCGGGCTCATAACCCGAAGGTCATCAGTTCGAGTCTGATTCCCGCTACTAAAAGAGTCTTTGAAAGACAAGGCTCTAAAAATACATTGCGGGATGGAGCAGTTGGTAGCTCGTCGGGCTCATAACCCGAAGGTCATCAGTTCGAGTCTGATTCCCGCTACTAAAAGAGTCTTTGAAAGACAGGACTCTAAAAATACATTGCGGGATGGAGCAGTTGGTAGCTCGTCGGGCTCATAACCCGAAGGTCATCAGTTCGAGTCTGATTCCCGCTACTAAAAGAGTCTTTGAAAGACGGGACTCTAAAAATACATTGCGGGATGGAGCAGTTGGTAGCTCGTCGGGCTCATAACCCGAAGGTCATCAGTTCGAGTCTGATTCCCGCTACTAAAAGAGTCTTTGAAAGACGGGACTCTAAAAATACATTGCGGGATGGAGCAGTTGGTAGCTCGTCGGGCTCATAACCCGAAGGTCATCAGTTCGAGTCTGATTCCCGCTACTCATGAAACCCTTAGTCAAAAGCTAAGGGTTTTTCTATTATACAAAATTTTTTCATTCCTATTTTCCTGTTTTATCCGTTTTTTATCGATTGTCGTTCCAAATTGGCTTTCCGATTCTAATTGATATTTGGATGTTTATTCGAAAGGATATACTGCTGTTAAGTATTTATTAGTTAGTTTTTTACAGTTTATTTGTATAGAATATATACATCGAATCATTGAACGCTTATTTAGTTGCTTATGCAATATGTGCAATCGATTGTTTGAAGTTGTAGCTTTTTTATATGGTAATATAAATTTAATATTGTGTTTACAAACCGTTATTTCGAGAAGTAATACAGAGTTTAAAATCATTATTTACATTTATTATATTAATCTATGAAAAGAAAAGCTACCATACTTTCTTTTGCTTTATCTTTAGTTATGAGTGCAACTTTTGCGCAAAAAATTAAAGTGAAAGGTAGTGTTACAGATGACAGGGGAAATGTTTTGTCAGGTGTAACCGTTACTGAGAAAGGTACAGGCAATGCGACCGCTACCAATACAACCGGCGTTTTTGAATTAAATGCAGAAACGGGTAAAACATTAATTTTTAATATTGTTGGTTACGATCCTAAAGAGGTTGTTTATACGGGCGGTAATTTAAACATTTCATTAACTTCTTCCAATACAGCATTAGATGAGGTTGTTGTTGTTGCTTTTGGTACACAAAAGAAAGCAAATTTAACAGGATCTGTAGCCTCGATTACACCGAAACAATTGGCAGATAGACCTGTTACCTCATTACAAAATGCTTTGCAAGGGATTTCTCCAGGTATTACGGTTTTAAACCGTCCAGGTGAGGTAGGAAAATCGTCTTCAGGTGCATCAGCAAATGCAGGCGGTATTACGGTACGTGGTCGTTCCAATTTAGGCTCTCCATCACCTATGTTTATTATCGATGGTATACCTGCAACAAGTGCTGAATTCTCCGCTTTAAGCCCTAATGATATTAATAGTATGTCGGTCTTGAAAGATGCTGCTTCAGCTTCTTTATATGGCTCTCGTGCTGCAAATGGTGTAATATTAGTGACGACAAAACGTGGTGGTGGTGATCGTGCTGTAATTGGTTTTAATGCTAATTATGGTTTTCAAAGCGCATCTTATTTACCAGAATTTGCTGATGCGGTCGGTTATGCTGAGTTGTATAATAAGGCAATGAAAAATGCGGGTAAAGCACCTACATTTTCAGATGATGTGATTAATAAGTTCAAAAATCAAACTGATCCAGATTATTATCCAAATAATGACTGGTATAAAGAGGTTTTAAGATCTTCAGCTCCTCAACGCGACTTTGGGTTGAACGTGAACGCTCCAGGTAAAATTACGAATTACTATTTGGGATTAAATTATTTTGATCAAGAATCTTTAGTACCAGGACGTAAGCAAGATCGCATCAATATTAAATTAAATACCAATACAAATGTAATAAAGGACCTGTTGACTTTTAATACTAACGTTTCCTTTTTAAAACAAGATTACGACCGTAGTGGTAGTCCGATCAGTTGGGTTGAAATGGGAAGAGCCTTGC
The DNA here is from genome assembly GCF_044740685.1 of Sphingobacterium sp. SG20118. NCBI lineage: Bacteria > Pseudomonadati > Bacteroidota > Sphingobacteriia > Sphingobacteriales > Sphingobacteriaceae > Sphingobacterium > Sphingobacterium sp. SG20118. The sequence goes on along the minus strand of NZ_CP172826.1, from coordinate 4,057,606 downwards.
CTTTTACAGCTATTAAACAATCTGATGGTTCATGGGGCTCTATATCAAATGGAGTACCTAATGGCAATACAACGAAGAACAATCAATTAAGAGCTATTACTGAAGGTGGAAGAGGAAATAATCGTGATAATTATTTGCAATTAGCAGCGAACGCCTCCTTAACGCCTATGAAAGGACTATCTATTGATGGAGCCATTTCATTGAAATATTCAAATGCAAATTCATTCGATTTTATTAATAGAACGCCAAATATTAATATTTTTAATACCAATACTCCTTTAGATAAAACGGGTACACCAATCAATGAATTGAAGGAGGTTTGGGGTAAACGTCAAGAATTGTTAATACAAGGTACAATTAATTACGAACGGAAGTTTGGAGATCATTATGGTAAGATGACTGTAGGAGCCTCTGAAGAGTCTAATGTATACAGAGAAGCTTTTTTAGGAAGACAAAATTTTGTGAGTAATGATGCTTCTGCTATTATTAATGGTAGCTCAGGAGAAATCAGTAAAGATGATAAAGGTTTAGCAAACCGTACCACTCAGGATGAGTGGGCATTACGTTCATTCTTTGGACGCTTTAACTATTCTTATCAAGATAAATACCTATTCGAAGCAAATGCTCGTATGGATTATTCATCTCGATTTGCACCAGAGGTTAGAAGAGCTGTCTTCCCATCGTTCTCTGCAGGATGGAATATCAACAAAGAATCTTTCATGGAGGATGTATCATGGGTTGATTTATTAAAACTAAGAGGGTCTTATGGTACTTTAGGTAATCAAGATGCTGTAGCGATTGGTAATTATTATAATTTATTGGACCGCTATGCTGCTTATAGTTTCGATGGCATAGCTGTAGATGGATTAGAACAGCAGTATGGAGCCAACCGTTTAGCACTTTGGGAAAAAGTAACGATGTCAAACATTGGTTTAGATGCAACATTTTTAGGTGGTAAAATTAATTTCGTTGCAGATTACTTTGTTAAAAAATCGGATGATATCCTATTGCAACCAGCGACTTTATTGACGTATGGATTTGACAAAAAGCATACGCCATATTACAATCAAGGAGTGACGCAGAATAAAGGTATTGAAATCGCATTAACTTACAATGGTAAAGTTGGTGAGGATTTTACATATTCCATTTCGGGTAATATGTCTAAAATTAAGAACACCATTCTTTCTCTTGGCAATGTGAACGAAATCATTGAAGGTTATTACATTAACCGTGTAGGTGGTTCAGTGGGTGATTTCTTTGGTTATAAAACAGATGGTTTATTCACTTCTGAAGATCAACTGAAAGGAATTGATTATTCAGCAGCAGGTGGTGCACCAGAAGTTGGGGATATCCGATATGTAGATATCAATGATGATAAGAAAATTGATGCTAATGACCGTACGATCATAGGTAATGATGTTCCTTGGTTTACTTATGGGTTTAATTTTCGTGCAGGCTATAAGAATTTTGACATTGATGTGTTGACTTATGGTGTTGGAGGAGTGAAAACTTATATGGAAAGTGAAGCTGTTCAACCGTTTTTTAATGGCGGTAATATTAAAAAAGCTTGGCTAAATGGTTGGTCTGAAGAAAATAATGTATCTGATGCAGATTTCCCACGTATAACTTTAACAGATGCTGCTCCTAACAATTACAAAACTTCAGATTTTTGGTTGTTTAGTGGTAATTATTTTAGAATTCGTGCCATTACTGTGGGATATACATTCCCTCAAGAGGTGTTAAGTAATATTAAAATGTCACAATTGCGCTTATTTGCCTCTTCTAACAATCCATTTACTTTTATGGCAGACAAACGTCTTGGTGATTTTGATCCTGAAACAGGTTCTGGAAGAGCAAGTTACCCGGGTGTTAAAACTATTTCCTTCGGTTTAACAGCTAAGTTTTAATTTTTTAATAGAAAAGCAATGAAAAGACATATTTTATATTCATTATTAGCAACGACATTACTTTTTGGGGCATGTTCAAAAGATTTTTTAGATCGTACACCGGCTAACAAAGTTGCAGAAGAAGAGTTTTGGCATACTGAAAATGATGTTAAACTAGCTGTAAATGCGATTTATGGTAAATTAGGAGACGCAATGTTTGATGATGGTGCTTCTGATTTAACGCATGCAAAAAATCCATGGGAAAGTGCTTCTACAGAGATTTCGGCAGGTTCAATTGGTTCCGACCGAGATGCAGGTTGGAATTATATTCCGATTCGGACGTGTAACTATTTCTTGGATAACGTGGATAAAGCGGTTATGGATAGCGAATTAAAAGAGCGTTATAAAGCTGAAGTGCGTTTCATTAGAGCTTATACTTATATTCCAATCGTTCAGAAATTCGGTAACATACCATTAGTTACTAAAGTTTTGACTAGAGAGGAGTCTAATGTACCCCAAGCGCCTAAACAAGAAGTCTTAGATTTCTTATATAATGAATTGGAAGAAGCTTCAAAAGTGTTACCTATTTCTTACTCTTCTGAAAAAGGTAGAATAACAAAAGGGGCTGCTCTGGCGTTGAAAGCGCGTCTATACTTGATGGAAAATAATTGGGAACAAGCTGCCATTTCAGCGAAAGAAGTAATGGGCTTAGGTTACTCCCTATTTAGGGCTAATACAGAAGATGCTCGAAATCAGAAAGATAATTATGCAAAGTTTGTAGATTTTGATAATGCTGCAGATGAAACTAACTTCAGATTAGGTCTTAGAAGTTATGAAGGAATTTTTCAGTATGAAAATGAAGGTAATTCTGAAGTTATTTTAGATAGACAACAAATTCGTGTTACACAGTCTCATCTTAATAATACATTACTTTTGGATGCATCAGTAGGAGGGTGGAGTTTCTTTAACACCCACTCAGAATTTGGTTAATTTATATTATAATTATAAAACTGGTCAACCAGCGCAAGTGGCAATCAATGAGATTCGTGCTGAAAATTATGCGAAAAGTGATAAGTCTGATTTTATAAAAGAATTTAAGAACAGGGACCCTCGTTTTTATGCTTCAATTTTATTTGAATCAGCACCTTGGAATGCCTTGACTTCTTCTGGAGATTATGTGTTTTCTTGGCCCAAAGGATCTACGAATACTTCTCTAACGGGTTATAATTTTAGAAAATTAGTTGATCCTTATTCACAAAGGGAAGATGTTGATTCATATGTCAATATTATTTTAATTCGCTATGCTGAAATTTTGTTAACATATGCTGAGGCTCAAAATGAATTGACAGGTCCTGATGCTTCTGTATTTGATGCTTTGGATCAGTTACGTGTTCGTGCGGGCATGCCGAAAGTGGATCGTGCTGTTTATGCTAGTCAGGATGGATTAAGAGAATTGATTCGTAATGAAAGAGCCGTAGAGTTGGTCTTGGAAGGGTCTCGTTATTATGATATTCGTAGATGGAAAATAGCAGGAGCTGTAATGAATAATATCTATGATATTACAAATGGTTTAGCTCAGAAGCGTGTTTGGGATCCTAAATTGTATTTATTGCCGATTCCACAGTCTGAAATTGACCTTTCTTATGGTGTATTAAAGCAAAATGAAGGTTATTAGTTCCTTTTAATATTGTTCAAAAAGCAGGTATCTCACAGATACCTGCTTTTTTTATGTGTTATACTTGATGCTTAAGGTGTAGTCGTCGTTATAAAGGTGCTAAAATGGTCGTTATTTTTGATGAATTGTTCTGTTAGTTCTTGTTAACTATATATTAGTTAGCATTGCAATCGATTGCATTAATTTGCGCAATCGATTTCGTTGTATATTAAATTTATATTAAGTAATCTTTACACTATTTTGCAGGATATAAATTATGATAATTAACTAATTCACTGATTATCTTGATATTAATTTTATGAAGAAAAGATTTACAAAACCTTTTTTTGCAACTAATTTTTATCCCGTAACCTCGGCTTTGATGTTGGCTCTTGTAGCTCCGACTATGGTTCAAGCTAATGATTATGGTGATTCGATTAGTGCAACAAGTAATAGTTTGCAAGAGCAAGTTTCTGGTACTGTTACTTCGAGTACTGGCCCAATAAGTGGTGTTACTATTCATGTTAAAGAAAATTCGACAACTGCTACTTCTACTGATGGAAGCGGACGATTTTCCATTAAAGTAACTGCTGGACAGACCTTAGTGTTTACCGCTATCGGATTTAATTCCGTTGAAAAGAAGGTGGAAGGTGCATTTTTAAATGTACGCTTGGATGAATCCAATCAAGCATTAGAAGAGGTTGTGGTTGTCGGTTACGGTACCCAAAAAAGGGAAAGTTTAACAGGTTCATTGCAGACCGTAAAAGGTGATCAATTAAGAGATGTTACTTCTCCTTCTGTCGAGAATATGTTGAATGGTAAAGCTTCGGGTGTATATGTGGCGCCAGGAACTGGCAAACCAGGTGCAAAAGGAGGGGTGGTTATTCGTGGTCAAGCTACTTTAAGTGGTACTACGAGTCCATTATGGGTAGTAGACGGTGTAATCTTGGGTTCAAGTGCTGGTGATTTAAACCCAGATGATATTGCTACTTTAACTATTTTGAAGGATGCAGCCTCAACAGCAATCTATGGTTCGCAAGGAGCAAATGGAGTAGTCGTGGTAACGACTAAAAATCCATCAGTAGGTAGTACTTCCATCAATATTTCTTCAAAAGTAGGCTTTAATCAGCTTACTAATGGTAATATGAAGATGATGAACGGTGCTGAATTGTACGATTATTACGCTACTTTTCCGAATCAATCAGATATTAAATTTTCACGTTGGAATCAAGATTTGAGGAATAGTGATTTTGACTGGTGGAAAGTGGCGACACAAAATGGTATTACCCAAAATCATAATGTTTCGATCCAAGGGGGTACAGAGAAGTTAAGGTCATATATGTCTGTGGGATATTATAATGAGGTTGGTGCCGTTAAAGGATATGAATACGATCGTTATAATTTCCGCTTAAACACAGTTTACAAGCCTTATGAATGGTTGACTGTTAAACCAACCTTAGTAGGAGCAAAGCGTGGGGTTGATGATAGGCAGTATTCTACTACAGCTATGTACACCAATTTGCCATGGGATAGCCCATACGATCAGAATGGTAATTTAGTGCCTCATCGTTATAACGGTTGGGTGAACAATTCAAGCACGAATTACTTATACGATCTGCAATGGAATAAAGAATCCAATACCAATTATGAATTTAATGGTAACATGGATTTTGATATCAAATTTAACAGTTGGTTGACGTTTTCATCGGTCAATAACTACCGTTATAATAGCTTTTCTAGAGCAGGTTATATCGATCCGCGCTCCAGTGATGGTTTAAGTGTACAAGGTCGTTTAACCGATTATCGATCGGAATATGCACGTCGTTATACCAGTCAGATTTTGAAATTCAATAAGTCTTGGGGTAAACATGCGGTAAACGCTTTAGCAGCGTATGAATTTAATGATTATTGGTCCAAATCGTTAGATGTTTATGGTACAGGATTTATTCCAGGTTTTGAGGTACTAGATGTTGTTTCTTTACCGGAACGTGCTCGTGGCGGAATCACGGAATGGGCAGTACAATCTGTGTTGTCTAATGTGAATTATGCTTATGATGGTAAATATTTAGGACAAGTTTCCTTCCGTCGTGATGGAGCTTCTAACTTTGGTACCAACGCACAATATGGTAACTTTTTCTCAGTAAGTGGGGGTTGGAATATCAATCGTGAGAATTGGTTTAATGCGGATTGGGTTGATAATTTAAAATTAAGAGCATCCTATGGCTCTGTTGGAAATCGCCCAAGTGCTTTATATCCACAATATAGTTTGTACTCCATTAGCCAAGGATCGGGTTATAATGGAATTCCTGGGGCATTGATCAGTCAGATTGGAAATCCGGATTTAACTTGGGAGCGTACTTTTACGACTGGTTTTGGTGTGGATGCTTCTATGTTCAATAATCGTGCTCGCGTTAGTGTAGATTATTATGACAAGAATACCGATAATATCTTATACCAAGTGCCGATTAGTGGTGTGACTGGTGTGACTAGACTTTGGAAGAATGTGGGTAAGATGCAGAATAGAGGTATCGAACTTACTTTAGGAGGTGATATCATTCGTAAAAATGATTTGACTTGGAGTTTAGATTTAAATATTGGTCACAATCAGAATAAATTGACTGAATTGATTAAAAGTAGAAATGCCGATGGTAGTTTTTCTGTTAAGCCAATTACGATTGATGATGGTCTAGGTCTTTCAGGTACTGCGGAAAGAGTCTTATATCCAGGGCTTCCGGTAGATACATATTATATGCCGATTTGGGCGGGTGTCAATACAGAGACTGGTGCACCCGAATGGTATAAAGAAGTGACAGATACAGATGGTACCATTACTCAAGTTAAGACCTCAAATTATGCACAGGCGACCTATCAAGAGGCAGGAAAAGCATCTCCAGACTTATTTGGTGGTATCAATACAAGTGTAACCTATAAAAAGTTTGACTTAAATGCTTCGTTTGGTTATTCAATTGGTGGACAAACCTATAATTACGCGCGTCAGGAATATGATTCTGATGGGGCATACATCGATAGAAATCAAATGAAATTGCAAGATGGCTGGAACCGTTGGGAAAAACCAGGTGATGTTGCGACACATCCCGTTGCTTCTTATGGTAATAAAAGCAATAGCAATAAAACATCATCGCGTTACTTAGAAGATAACGATTTCTTTAGATTACGTGCATTGACTTTGGGATATAATTTCAAATTGGAGCAGTATAAAGTTAAAAATGTACGTGTGTTCTTTACAGGAGAGAATTTGTTCACCATTACGAATTACTCTGGTGTAGATCCTGAGATCTCGATCAATGAAGATACTGGAAAAATCTTAGGTTCATCAGGACCTTCAGTCTACCCGGCTACACGTAAATTTATGTTTGGTCTTAATGTTACATTTTAATCACAACAGGTAAGATTTTTATGAAAAAGTTATTATTAATATTAGTAGCAGCAGCTACTGTTACATCCTGTGATATCGATCGCTTATCAAAAGGTTCGATGGATTCAGATGTCATTGTGAATAACCCAGATGCTATGATTACAGGTAGCTATGGGCAGTTAAAAGGGTGGTCAGATGTGATGCACCGCTTAGGCGAGTATGCAGGCGATAATATGATGATTAGAGGCTCTTCAACAGATGCTTTTTATGAATTCCTTTCGTATTCAAGAACAGCTAACAATTGGCGCTTAACAAGTTTTTGGGATGCTGGATATAAGGCTATTGCACAATCTTCCAATGTGATTAAAATGTTGGAAGAGGGAACTGATGCGACAATCGATAATCAGTTGGGTGAATGTTATTACATCCGTGGGATGATGTACTTCTATCTTTCTCGTGCTTTCGGACGTCCCTATTATCAAAACCCAGAAACCAATCTTGGTGTGCCTATTGTAAATGGGACACCAGATGATATTTTTGATTTGCAACTTCCAGATCGTTCGTCGGTGAAAGATACCTATGAACAAGCAATCAGCGACTTAAAAAAGGCAGAGACATTGCTAACTATTAATAAAGGTAATGTATATGCTTCGAAAGGTGCTGCTCAGGCAATGTTATCACGCGTGTATTTATATATGAGTGGTACATATCAATCTCCGAATGCTGAATATGCGCGACTATCTGTAGAGTATGCAGATAAAGTCATCAACTCTGGTACATATTCCTTATTGAATAGAGAACAGTTTATGAAATATAATACCTTCACTCCTGAGAGTAATAACGAGACCATCTTTGCAATTAAAAGAGTTGCCTCTGAATTCTCTGGTGGTGACCATTACGGTGGTATTGGTGGAATGTATTCGAATATCAATGGAGTTGGTTATGGAGAAATGTACGCGAGTGAAAAGTACATTAATTTGTTGAATGAAACTGGTCGTAACGATTGGCGTTCGGATCAGTTCAATTTGGTAGATGCTCGTGCAGCATTTATTGAGCCTACCTATGCTCAAGATGAAATAACAGGTAAGAATACAGAGGTTTTCCGTTTTGTAAAAGGAGGTAAGGAAAGTTCATTGAGTTATGCACAGTTTGTAGTTGAACGAACAGGAAATAGCATTATCGCAGTTGAGGTAATACCGAAAACAGCGACGAAAGATGAGGAAAGAATACCATATGTAATGACAGTTATTGATGCTTCTCAAGGCTTATATAGTGTGAAATACAAAGATGGCAAGACATATGAAGGATTATTGGATTATTATATTTCATTGAATAATGGTTATCCTCAGTTTTACATCACAAAATGTTCTAAAGAAGGAGAGAACACGCAATTACATTCTCCAATTATCAGTAGGTTGGGTGAAGTCTATTTAAATCGTGCTGAAGCACAGGCGAAGCTAGGAAATTACAGTGCTGCACTTTCAGATTTAAATACGATCAGAACACGTTCGATTGTCAATGGTGCATATGCTTCTTTGAATGCTTCAAATGCAAGCAAGTTGATCGATAAAGAGCGCGAATTGGAATTAGCGTTTCAGGCAGAGCGCAGTTATGATGTTTTCCGTAATGGTGAAGCATTAACGCGCCATTATCCTGGACCTCATAATCAATTTGAGGATATAGCAGCTACCGATTTCCGTGTCGTATACTTTATACCACAGACTGCGATCAATTCGTATTCAGGAGTATTAACCCAAAATCCGACACAATAGTATTTGAATTTCTGATTATTATATGAATGGCTTTGCAGTTTTGCAAAGCCATTTCTTGTTAGTACTATTTTAGTATGGTCTGTTATTTTATGCAAACGATTTCATGACTTTTCTACTTGTGACATTCAGCCTATAGCGTTATACTTGTTTTTACTTTAATCAATACTCAATTTTCAAAAATGACCATATTACCCAAATTTTTAATTTTATTTTTTGTCACGCTATGCCTATCTATAAAGAGTCAAGCGCAACAAATTTATCCCATACCGCAAAAAACAATTTTAAAAGTAGGGCGTATACCTTATCAAGGGATACAATTAAAAGGGAAAATGGGTACTCATGTTTCTTCGGTGCTCGCTTCTTATGTAGAAAAATCGGGTATTCCAGTTCGTTTTAAGAAGTCAAAAAAAGCAATTGGTAAGGAGGGATATGAGCTGCAGGTTCATTCAAAGTTCATTCTGATAAATTATACAACCGAGCGGGGTGCTTTTTATGCTGCCCAAAGCCTAAAACAACTTTTAGATGATGCCAAACGGACTTCATTTTTGCAGAAACAGACCATACAGGATTTTCCTGATGTTGCCTTTCGTGGTACAGTAGAAGGGTTTTATGGGGAACCTTGGAGTTTTGAAGATCGTGTTGCTCAATTGAGATTTTATGGTGAATGGAAAATGAATACTTACCTTTATGGTCCTAAAGATGATCCTTATCATTCATCACCCAGTTGGAGAGAAACCATATCCATTAGATGAAGCGAAGCGTTTACAAGATTTAGTGCGTATTGCAACGGAAAATGAAGTTGATTTTTATTGGGCAATTCATCCAGGAAAAGATATTAAATGGAATGAGGCGGACAGTTTGGCTGTATTGCATAAGTTTGATTTAATGTATAATTTGGGTGTGCGTCACTTTGCAGTATTCTTCGATGATATCTCTGGGGAGGGAATAAAAGCAGAGAAGCAAGCTGGTTTATTGAATTATTTACAAAAAGAATTTGTAGATAAAAAGCATGATGTGGGTGCATTAATCATGTGTCCAACGGAATATAATAAATTGTGGTCAAATCTAGAACCGAATACTTATCTGGATATTTTGGGAGATCAATTGGATAAAAGGGTTGAGATTATGTGGACTGGTAATTCTGTCATTCATGATATCACCAAAGAAGGCCAAGTTTGGGTAAATAATAGAATTAAACGCCCTTCGTTTGTCTGGTGGAATTTTCCAGTAAGTGATTATGTTCGTAATCATCTTTTATTAGGACCTGTTTATGGATTGGATAAAGATATAAAATCTGACATGTCGGGTTTTGTTACCAATCCGATGGATAAAGCCGAAGCTTCTAAAGTAGCAGTTTTTTCAGTAGCAGATTATTCTTGGAATACACAAGCCTTTGATTCAAAAGCCTCTTGGTTGCGCGCCATACATGAAGTACTGCCTGATGTGGAGGCATCTTATGCCTTATTTTCAAAACATAATACAGATCCTGGACCGAGTTATCATCAGTATAGACGTGTTGAATCTGAAGACATTAGTCCGATACTAGACAGTTTATTGGCTAAAACGCCACAATTAACGGATTTCCCCCTTGAGTTATCTCCGTTTAATTTAGCTTTATTGCGAACTGAGTTTTCGAAATTCGCTCCAGCGGTTCATGATATTTTGAATAATTCGAAAAATCAAAATTTGATAACTGAGATAAAACCTTGGTTATTACATTTCGAAAGTTTAGGCCATGCAAGTTTAGCATTGTTGGATTTATTGGCTGCGAACGACGACCAGCATGCTTATGCTCACTTTTTGAAGTTACAAACTGAGCGGAACAAATTGGTGGATATTGACAAAAACAATAATCGAAATCCATACCAACCGGGTATAGTTACGGGGAGTCGTCATATATTACCATGGGTTGAAAAGTCCTATTTTCATTTTGCGCAATTATTCCGTAAAAAGGGCTTCTCAGTACCTGACGCTATTGACCAGGCTATTGGGAAAGTACTAACAAGTTTAGCGCCATTAAAGGCTTTGCCTGTTTTAAACGATGTAATCGCAGGAAATAAACCACAGCCCGTACTGAAGCTAAGTCCATTGTTGGAAGTTATTAAATTAAGCCCTCAAGATTTTATTGGTCTAGAAATTACTTCTCCTCAATTTTTAAAAGAAGTGCATCTTGATATTGTGCCAAAACAAGAAGTTTTGAAATTGGAATATAGTGAGGATGGTAAAATTTGGTCTCCAAAGAAAACATCTCAATCGAAGATGGTCAGGATAATTAATTTGTCAGATCATGTTGTTGATATAAAACTTCAGAAATTTGAAATCGTATTGCAATAAGTAAATCCTTTATCAAAATGTAAAAAGCCCTCCAAAATAAGCGAGGGCTTTTTTTTGCATCCTAGGTTAAGATATGCATAGGAGTACTGTAAAGATAAAAAATGACGTTAAAGAAAACTTTACATTACTTACTGGTAGCAAGCTTGTTCAATCTCGAATCGCATTATAGGGAAGTTCCGCAAAAAAATGCTATTGTTTACGATTAGATTAGATTGGTTTCCAAAAATACCAGGTATAATGTGTAACTTTGCCAACTGAGTTAAATCGTATTTAAATAAGTTGCCGTGAGGTAACGAGAATAATATATAGTAAAAATATGGCAAATATTGTTGCAATTGTAGGTCGTCCAAATGTTGGGAAATCCACGCTTTTTAATCGTCTGACGGAGAGTAGAAAAGCTATTGTTGATGACTTTAGTGGAGTGACGCGCGACCGTCACTATGAAACGGCAGAATGGATTGGGAAAAAGTTTACAGTAATTGATACTGGTGGATTTGTACATGGCTCGGATGATGTATTCGAAGAAGCAATTCGTGATCAGGTCCATATCGCAATAGAAGAAGCATCTGCGATTATTTTTATGGTAGATGTAACAACAGGTATTACGGATCTAGATGATGAAATCGCGGATCTTTTAAGAAGAAGTTCTAAGCCTGTATACGTTGCTGCAAATAAAGTTGACCATGCAAAATTACACCATGATTCTGCAGAATTCTATGCCTTTGGTTTAGGTGAAATTTATAATGTTTCTTCTGCTACAGGTTCTGGGACAGGAGAGTTATTAGATGCTGTTGTGTCTACTCTTGAAGCTGAATTTGAAGATGACACCTCACTACCAAAATATACGATTGTAGGTCGTCCAAATGTTGGTAAATCCTCTTTGACAAATGCTTTGTTAGGTGTGGAACGTAATATTGTTACGCCAGTAGCTGGTACTACGCGCGATTCGATTCGTATTCATTATAAGCAATTTGGTCATGATTTCTTGCTTATTGACACCGCTGGATTACGACGTAAATCAAAGGTGAACGAGGATATTGAGTTTTATTCTGTGATGCGTACAATCAAAGCACTGGAAGATTCAGACGTTGTTATTTTGATGTTAGATGCGAATGATGGCATTGAAGCTCAGGATATCAATATCTTCCATTTGGCTGAGAAAAATAGAAAAGGAATTGTAATTGTTGTCAATAAATGGGATACCATTGAAAAAGACAATAAAACGATGAAAGATTTTGAAGCGCGAATCAAAGAAAAATTAGCTCCATTTACAGATGTGCCTATTGTTTTTACTTCAGTTACAGAAAAACAGCGTATTTTCAAAACATTAGAGGTAGCTGCTAAGGTATATGAAAATAAAACGAAAAAGATACCAACTTCAAAACTGAATGAAGTGATGTTGCAGGTAATTGAAAATTACCCGCCACCAGCTTTAAAAGGTAAATATATCAAGGTAAAATATGTAACACAGTTACCTGGACGTACACCTATGTTTGCATTCTTCTGTAACTTACCACAGTATGTGAAAGATCCTTACAAACGTTATATTGAGAACAAATTACGTGAACACTTCGATTTTGAAGGTGTTCCACTTCAAATTTATTTTAGACAAAAATAGAAACTGATATTTTCTAGACATGGAAAACAATCTTTATTTATACAATACGCTAACACGTAAAAAAGAAAAGTTCCAACCATTACATCCCTCTTTAGTAGGGATGTATGTTTGTGGGCCTACGGTATACAGTGATGTTCACCTTGGAAATTGCCGGACTTTTGTGTCTTTTGACTTGATTTTTCGTTATTTAAAACATCTTGGATTTAAAGTCCGATATGTGCGGAATATTACAGATGCCGGGCATTTGGAGGGGGATAATGACGAAGGAGATGACAAATTTGCAAAAAAAGCAAAATTGGAACAACTGGAGCCAATGGAGATTGTGCAGAAGTATACACTTGGTTTCCATGATGTATTACGTCTATTCAATACACTTCCTCCAAGCATAGAAACCTACTGCTACAGGACATATTTCTGAACAAATTGAAATGGTGCAAAAAATCATCAGCAATGGATATGCTTATGAGCGTAATGGTACTGTTTACTTTGATGTGGAAAAATATGTTAAGGATTACGATTACACTATTTTAACCAATCGTAAGCTAGAGGATATGTTGAATAATACACGTGAACTTGGTGGCCAAGATGAAAAACGTGGAAGATTGGACTTTGCACTTTGGATAAAAGCCAAACCTGAGCACATCATGCGTTGGCCTTCACCATGGAGCGTTGGTTTTCCAGGTTGGCACATTGAATGTTCGGCGATGAGTCGCAAATATTTAGGTGACCAATTTGATATTCATGGCGGTGGCATGGATTTAGCAGCTACGCATCATACGAATGAAATTGCACAGTCTGAGGCTTGTAACCACACAGCTCCAGCCAAATATTGGATGCATACCAATATGCTGACGGTAAATGGAGCTAGAATGTCCAAATCTTCTGGTAATGGTTTTTTACCTCATCAGTTGTTTACTGGTGATCATCCTTTGTTAGAACGGGGATATTCACCGATGTCCGTTCGTTTCTTTATGCTTCAAGCACATTATAGAAGCACGCTAGACTTTTCTAATGAAGCCTTGGATGCGGCAGATAAAGGATTTAAACGCTTAATGACAGCTATTAGTCTGCTGGATAAATTGAAGCCTTCTAAAGGGAAATCTGCAGTAGATATAGCTGATTTACGTGCAAGATGTTATGCGGCAATGGATGACGATTTTAATAGCCCTATTCTAATTGCAGAGCTGTTTGAAGTTGTTCGGTTGATTAATTCTATCTATGACGGAAAATCTGCAATCAGCGCAAGTGATTTGGAAGAGTTGAAATCATTCTTGCAACATTTTGTTTTTGATATTCTTGGTCTTGAAAATGATTTAATATCAAATAATGATGGTATTGATGAGGTCATGGATATTGTTATTAAATTGCGTGATGGAGCAAAGCAAAATAAGGATTTTGCAACTTCAGATCGTATTCGCGAAGAGTTGAATGCTATCGGAATTCAATTAAAGGATAGCAAAGATGGCACACTTTGGAATAAGATTTGATAGTTAGTGTCCAAATTAAATAAAGACATTACATGAATATATGGAATAAATTATCGGCGGTAGTTTTTATGAGTGCATTATCTGCACAAGTATTTGCACAAATACCCGATAAAGTAGGTAGTTTGATCAGTGCGGATAAAGAAGCTGCACTGATTTCCAAAACAACCACCCCACATCAAGCATTTTTATCCATAATCGATAAAGAGTCAAAGTTTTTTGTCCCTTCTGAAGTCAATGCTCTTGACTACCTTAACAATAGGCCTAATATCCCCGATGTTATGACATGGGAAACCTGCATTGGCTATGGTTTCAAAAAGTCAAGATTTTGGGATAACAACTGGCCCTATGGAGTTTCAAAAGGTAGGGGCAAGAAAACGATTTGGACAATATTTAACGGTTTGGAAAAGAAATAAAAAAGGCAAGTGGCTGGTAGATATACGTGCTGAAGTAGAAAACTTAGGTAATAAGGAAGCTTCGGAATTGGCATTTTATGAACCTAGTGAATCATGGTATTTAAAACATCGTTCACAAGTGCGATTAGGGCAACGTAAAGAGATCGTTTTTGAGACGGATAAGCTTATGTCTGCCGTGCTTAAAGCTGATAATCAAGCAGGTTATAAGGAGTTTTTAAATGATGATGCACGTCTTCTCTTCCCTTGGATTCAACCAATAGAAGGGAAAAAGAACATATTAGCCTATTTAAAAAAATCTCGCATGGACATAACCACCACTCCTGAGCAGGTAGGTCGAGCTTATAGTGGTGAGTATGCATACTCTTTTGGTACTGCTACAATCAAACTAAAAGATAAAGTAGTTAAGTATAACTATATCCGTGTATGGAAACTGAGCGAACTAGCAAAGGATGATGTCACTAAGGCAAATTGGAATGTATTAGTTGAAATGATGTTTGAACGATAGCGTACTTATATTGTATTCATGATATAAAAAAGTAAGGGCTTCAAATTCAATTTGAAGCCCTTACTTTTTTATATAGAAATCCATTAACTTATTTGGTGATCCATACCTTAAGTTCATCACAATTTTGAAAGTCATCTGCAATATCGATATAGGTATTTGCTCTTTTCGATTCAAACCAGGTATTCAATTTACGGTTAACCTTATCTTGTCTTGCAGCTTCTTTAATTTTAGAAAAATCTTCATCTAAATTCGCTTTATGAGGTGCAATACGAGATTTTAAATAGTTAAAACGTAATCCAACTTCTCCTGTACGATCTGTAAACTGTGCGGGTTTCGAATATTCTCCAGGTTGAAGCGTGTCTATGGCTTGAAATACCGAAGCTTCTAATTGATCAACTGGTATTAAGGTAGTACGTGTTTCACCACCTTGATTTAAGACCATCCCACCATTGAAACTTAGTTTCCTCACTATCCGAATTCGTTGTAGCCGCATGATAGAAATCTAATTTACCCGTTGTGACTAAATTATAGATACTATCAATTTTCGCTTGTGTGCGTTCTATACTAGCAGCAGTTGGTTTAAATTTGATTAGTATATGTCTTACATGAACTTCTTCACCACGTCTTTCTAGCACCTGTAAGAAGTGAAATCCATATTGCGTTTCGAATACGGGCGAAATGTCGCCAGCTTTCAATTTAAAGGCCATCGCTGCAAATTCTTTAACCCAATTATCACGGGTATTAAAGCCTAAATCTCCTCCATAAGGTGCTGATCCATCTTCAGAGTATAATCGAGCAATCGTACCAAATTCAGACCCATCCATGACTTGTTTTCGAAGTCCCTCTGCTTTATCTTTAAATTCTGCTTTTTCCTCAGTAGTTAATTTCGGAAACATGACAATTTCACCAATCTCTACTTCAGTAGTAAAGTAGGGTAAGCTGTCAGTGTTGAGTGATTCAAAATAACGTTTTACTTCGATAGGAGTAACATCTACTTTTTGAACGATATTTTGACGCATTTTATTTGCTTTTAATTGCTCAGCAATACTTGGTCGCATATCTTCTTTATATTGTAGTAAAGATCTGTTTAAAAATTTCTCTAATCTTTCTTGACCACCCGCTTGCTGCGACATATATCTCAATCGACTATTTAGGTTATCATCTATTTCGGCTTCCCCAACTTCGATAGAGTCAATAACCGCTTGTTGGGAAAGAAGCTTTTGCGTAAGGAGCTGTTGTAGCATTTCGCATTTGAAATTTTCATTTGGTTTATTGCCGCCTGAAAGATATTGTGCATATTGCAAATCAACATCAGATTGTAATATAATACCCGACCCAACTGTCGCAACTACTCGATCAATTACTTGTTTTTGCGCAAATACTGTTTGTGCTGTCACAAATACCAATAATAGCAACGTATATATGTTTTTTTTCATTAGAATAATATGTCTTTTTAAAGGTGATGAAGCTATCATGAGCGGATTACTATTTTCAATTGTTAGCTATTCTAAGCTCATGATGGTTTCATTCGTGGAATGTAAATTAAATTCTTTTTTTAAATAAATCAGTCCAAACTAAAAGTTCTGAAAGCTTGCACAAAATTATTAGAATATCTTAATTATTCTTAATTTTATTTCAATAATATTTCCAAGTGATTATAGCATTTAGAAGTTCAATGATAACAAAAGAATACTGAACATCCATGGAACAGCTAAAATAAGTATTTACAATGTAGAAAATGTAGTTTTAACCAATTTTAACACTACATTTTAACACAAAGTTTTAATTTTGAAATCATGAAAAAGATTATATTTTTTATTTTGACCTGTTTTCCTTTTTTAGGCTGGTCTCAAACTATTCCGATGTTTATCGGGACCTATACCAACGATTCGGAGAGTAAGGGTATTTATGCTTTTGATTTCAATGTTAAAACGGGTGAAATAGCAATGGTTGCAACGACTCCAATGGTTAATCCTTCTTTTTTAGCCCGTAAGGATAACATTATTTATGCGGTTAGTGAACAAGGAAATAATAAAGGAAATTTAACAGCGTATTCATACAGCAAAGGTCAATTTACAACCCTGAATACGGTTCCTACAAAAGGCGACGATCCTTGTCATGTCTCAGTAAGTCCTAATAAAAATTTAATAGCAGTATCCAATTATTCAGGTGGATCATTTGTATTGTATAAATTAGAGTCCAATGGTGTGATTGGTGATCTTGTAGATTTTGTACAACACGAAGGAAAGGGAGTTGATAAAATAAGGCAAGAAGCACCACATGTACATTCGGCTTTTTTTTCAAAAAAAGGAAATGAAATCTTTGTCCAAGATTTGGGATTAGATCAAGTTTCAATTTATAATTTGATTAATCCTAAAAAAAATGATGTTTCTTTACACAGTGATCCAGCTGAGGTATTCACTTCTGCTGGAGGAGGACCAAGACATATTGCTTTTGGAAAGAAAGAGCATTATATGTATGTCGTTTTGGAAATGACTGCAGACATCGCAGTTTACAAGCGCGATGGGCAAGATTGGCTTTTTCATCAGTCTATTAATATTAATCCAGATGGGTTTGCTGGCAAGAATGGCGCAGCAGATATCAAAGTATCTCCAGACGGTAAATTTATATATGCTACAAATAGAGGAGATGCAAATACCATAGGTGTTTTTTCTATAGCGAAGGATGGTAAATTAACGAAGGTTGCGAATCAACCTACTTTAGGCGAAGGGCCACGAAGTTTTAACTTCAGCCCTGATGGTAAGTTTCTTTTGGTTGCGAATCAAACAACCAACGAGGTCGTAACGTTTGCAAGAAATGAAAAAACAGGTTTATTAAAAGAGACTGGAAAACCTGTTCGTATTCCAGCCCCAGTGTGTATTATTTTTTAGTCAATTCATCGTTTGATGGAGAGTCGTCTGGAGTTCCTTTCAATTCATGCGTCTCTTCATCATACATCCCTTCCAATTCATCCGTTACAGTCCCTTTCCACACCTTAATTCCCGTAATATAAGCAACCCTTCCAATCATATGTGCTGCCACAGGAGCCGTTAATACAAGGAAGAAAGCGATTGCAATTGTTTTCGTAGTAACAGACACATCTGGAAAGACTATTGCAGCGCAAAGCAGGAGTAAGCCGACGCCCAATGTCGCAGCTTTTACGGTTACGGAAAGACGTAAATAGAAATCAGGCATCCGTAAAATACCAATTGAAGCAAAAAGAATGGCCAATGCGCCAATCGTGCTCAGTATAGCAATGATGATATCAGTCATGGTGATCTTGTTTTTCTAAATAATAGGCAAAAGCAACGGTTCCTAAAAATGCAATCAATGCTAAAATCATGGCTACATCAAGGAAAATTTCCTGCGATGTAGTGATACTATAAACAGTGATGATACCGATGCCAGTAGTAATGATTAAATCGAGGGCGATGACACGATCTGCAACGTGTGGCCCTTTAAATAATCGTATAAAAGTGATTACAGTTGCAAGAATCAATATGGGTAAAACCACGTAATCTAAATATTCAGTTAAGCTCATCTCAGAATTTCTAAAAGTTTACGTTCAACATTATTTTTCAACTGCATCATGAATTTTTGTTTATCATGTAGATACATCACATGGATATATAAAATCTTTTTGTCGTCACTAACATCAAGAATCAAGGTGCCAGGGGTAAGGGAAATAAAAGTGGACAGGAGATTGATTTCAAAGTCCGACTTGGCATCCATTCGGTATTTAACAATGCCGGGTTTGAAAAAATATTTAGGTGTAATTACATCGTATGCCACCTGCAGGTTTGCAATAATCATTTGATAAAGAAAGAAAAAAAGGAAACTTATCGTTTTTGGAACCCGATAAAAGTAACGTTGGTCAATTTCGTTTCGATTCATCACCCATAGGATAAAGAATCCGAGCATGAAACCAAATAGAAAATTTGTATAGTACATGGAACCTGTTAGTGCTACCCAAATAAAAGAAAGCAGCAGGTTCATTAAAAACTGTTTAATCATATGTTTCTCTATTTACCTAATACAGCCTGTATATAAGGTTCGGTGTTTAACATTTCAGATGATATACGGTCGGCAACTTGAATAATACTTTCGGCATTTAATCCAATATATAGTGAACTTGCTGCCAATATACAAATTGGTAAAATCAAGGCTATTTTTCGAATACCGATGAGGTCCTTGAATTTATCTTCAATCATATCTGGCTCTGGCAATTTCTTCCAAAAGACTTCGGACCAGAATTTTGCAATTACAAATAGCGTCATAAAACTTCCTAATATCAGTGCTCCAGCATAAAAATAATGTTCTGTTTGAAAAGCTCCTTGCAACAAATATATTTTCGCCCAAAATCCGGATAAAGGAGGAATACCAGCTAATGAGAAAAGAACGATTGCAATCAGCAAGGATATTTTAGGGTATTCGCCATACAAACCGCCCAATTTTTTTAAATCCATTGAACCTCTCATTTGACGAATTAATCCGGCTATGAGAAAGAGATTTGTCTTGACCATTATATCATGAATCAAGTAGAATACGGCGCCAAGAAGAGCCAATTTACTATACATACCCAATCCGCCAATCATAAAACCAATATGACAAACAATGAGATAAGAAAAAATTCGTCTCACATTAGTTTTAATCAGCATACCAAAAGCACCAGTCAAAATGGTTAGAATAGCCAGTATTACAAATAGATTTCGAATAAATTCATTCGGAATAAATATCAATGTAAAAACTCGGAATAGTGCGTAGATACCTACTTTTGTCAATAATCCACCAAATATTGCAGCAACAGCAGAAGGAGGTGTGTGATAAGAGGAGGGCAACCAAAAGTAAAGTGGGAAAATTGCCGATTTGATGCCAAAACCAATCAAAAAGAAGGTTGCCGTTATATCAACAATTGCACGATTTTCTATCTTGGGAACAATGAGTGCTAGATCAGCCATATTCAAAGAAACCTGATATACCATAAAGAAGACCAATGCCAGTCAAGAAAAAGGTGGATGCCAGAATATTCATGGCCATATATTTTACAGCACCCTCTAATTGCGCTTTACGCCCCCCTAAGGTCATTAGAACAAAAGATGATATAATAATAACCTCAAAAAACACATAAAGGTTAAAAATATCTCCTGTTAAAAATGCACCATTTAGGCCCATCAATAAGAAATGGAAGATGGGGAAGTATCCGTATAGTACCCGTTGACGACCGATACCAGTAGCTGAGTATATAGAGACGGATAATCCTGCAATGGCTGTTAAAAGTATCAATGTGGCGCTTAATAGATCGGCAACAAATACAATTCCGAATGGAGCTTCCCAATTGGCTGCATGCATAATAAGAATATTTCCATCGAATACTTTAGCAAATAATTTGATTGCAAAAATTAAACTGATGAAGCTACCGCCGATGCTTAAAACTCTTTGTGTTGCAGTTTTTCGCCAAAAACCAAGCTGTATGATTGCTGTAAATAAATGTACAAGTACTGTTGCTATAATTTGATTGTCAATCATATATCTTCGTCTTCGGGAGTGTTTAAGTTATCTAAATCGTCCGTGTTAATTAATGCATATACACGTTTTAATAATACAATGGCAAAAGAGGTCAAACCGAAACTGATGACAATGGCTGTTAAAATTAATGCTTGTGGTATAGGATCAGCATATATATCTTGAAATACCTTTAGTCCATCCCGAATTATGGGTGGTTTCCCCTTTGTAATATTACCGAGGAGAAATATCAAAATATTTGTTGCGTTACCGAGTAGCATGATACCCAGAAGTAATTTTACCATACTTCTTCTTAATATGAGATATATGCCCGTAGCATACAAGATGCCTATGAGTAAAATAAGTAGTAATTCCATTCCTATATTAATCTGAACCTAATGAAATAGTAAATAAAATGGTCAATACAACACCAATAACAACGAGATAGATACCCATATCAAATAGTAAGGCTGTACCGATCATCCCAATAACAGGTATGGGTTGTTCTAACCATAAACCAGTCATAACGGGTAAACCAAAGAATGCTGGCATAAACATACTGAAAGCAGATATGCCCAATCCAATGGGAAGTAGTGATAGTGGTTTATAACGTAAGATGCGCATTGTTTCATCAGTACCATGTGCAAAGCTGTGTAAGACAAAAGCAATAGAAGCAACTAATCCCCCTACGAAACCTCCTCCAGGGTAGTAATGCCCCCTTAATAATAAGAAGAAAGAGAATAAAAGGAGTATGGGAAGTAAATATTTTGATGCTGTTTGTAAAATCGTACTTTTCATATTATTCTTTCTCCGATGATTTTAAACGTAATTTCAATAGACTGTAGACTCCTAGTGCTGCAATTGTCAAAACAACAATCTCAAACATCGTATCAAAACCTCTAAAGTCTACAAGCAGTACATTGACGACATTTCTACCTTTAGCGAGTAGGTAAGCATTTGAACCATAAAATTCACTGATTGCAATATTTGTTGGTACATGCAGCGCTCGAATAGCAACCATAGCCAAAATTACTCCAAATATGACCGCAACAATGATATCTCTTATCAAGACTTTTTTGTTGGCAAGGTTTAAAAATGGAGGTAATTTGAACAGCACTAGAACAAAGAGAACGACCGTCAATGTATCAATTGTAAATTGTGTCATCGCCAAATCTGGGGCACTGTAAAATACAAAAAGCAAACAGATACCATATCCAATAACACTTGTTGAAACGACAGCCGTTAGTCTAGAAGAAGTACTCAAGGTCAGTGCAACAGCGCCGAATACGATTAATATCGTGACTACCTCGTATACACTAATGGCGGATAATAAATCCCAATTGATATGTAGAGGCCCACCTAAATAAAGTTGGTAAGCCAACAAAACTTCAGCAAATATGATGATTTTTAAGAGGTACGACCGCAGATACCCATCATGAAAGTAATGCGAATAGCTTGTTGAGAAACGGTATATGGCTTTGTAGCAGTTTTGGAAAATGGATTGTGGCGCTATGAAATTTAATTTTTCAATCCATAACAATTTCCGCTGGCTTGGCTGATTAATGAAATAAACTAGCGTACCTAAGATAATGGTCAAAGCACTTAGTAATAAAACTGTATTGAATCCGTGCCAGATTTTAAGATGAAAATCACTATTGATTTTCATGATGCCATTGACTGTTGGCTGTGCAATCCAATCTCCGATTATAGAAGGAAAACATCCGAATACTAAACCCAAGAGAGCAAGTAATAGTGGCGGTATCCAGAGCGATTTCTCGGGCAACTGTATCTTTTTAAAACTTTCGGGTATAGGCCCCATAAATGGTTTAATACCGGCCATGAAACCTGCAGATACCAAGAGAATATTTGTTAATACAGCGGCAGAAGTTAGGTAAATCGCTAATTTTTCGTCACTATTTAATGTCGCTTCGTAAATTAAATCTTTACCGATAAATCCGAATGTAAGGGGTACTCCAGCACTTGATATAGCAGCTAAGAAGCCTGCAATTGCCACAGGAAGTAATACTTTTCTTAATCCACTCAGCACGGTAAGATCCCTCGTATGCGCCTCATGGTCAATGATACCTGTAATTAAAAATAATGTGGCTTTATACAAGGCATGTACAACAATAAATACAGCGGCAGCTATGATCGCCTCCTCCGTACCGATTCCTAATAAAAAGACTAAAATTCCTAAGGCAGAAATAGTGGAATAGGCAAGTACGCCTTTCATATCTGTCCTGAATAGTGAATGAAAAGCTCCATAAAGCATCGTGATACCACCTATTAACATTAGACTGTAAGTCCAAGCAGGGTTGCTACCTAAGATCGGGAAGAATCTAGCAAGTAAATAGATTCCCGCTTTTACCATGGTAGCAGAGTGTAGGTATGCAGATACAGGAGTTGGCGCTTTCATAGCACCAGGTAACCAGAAATGAAATGGGAATTGAGCAGATTTGGTCATTGCCCCCAGTAGAATCAAACCTAAAATATACGGATATAGATAATGATCTTGGATAAGTTGTGCCTTTGAAACGAGTTCTGAGATGGAATAGGTACCAGCGATATTGCCAATAAGAACTAAGCCAGCTAATAAGAAAAAACCACCTAAACCCGTTACACTTAAAGCCGTAAGCGCACTTTTTCTGGATGCTATTTTTTCATTATTGAATCCAATCAGGAAAAATGAACTTATACTTGTCAATTCCCAAAAGGTGAATAGCAGAAAAATATTATCAGATAGTACCAGCCCAAGCATGGCAGACATAAACATGCATAGATAGCCAAAGAAACGATCGATGTATGGGTCATTTTTTAGATAAGATTTTGCATATATAAATATGCAAGTTCCAATTCCTGTTATTAATAAAGTAAATAAAAGCGATAATCCATCCAATCTAAAATCAAAATTGACCCCTAAGGATGGAATCCATTCAATGTGTTGCACGTAGGATTTGTCCCAATTTACTAACGGGATATATTGCAAGTAGTAGAGAAATAAAAGTAAGGGTATGGCTGCGAGAATAATCCCCCATTTGGTTTTAATGAATTTACCAAATGGAACAATAAGGCTCGATGTTATTAGTCCTATTAGAACGGTAAATAGCATTTAGTCTTTGTTTTAATTTGTGAAACGCTCCAATATAAGGAAAATTGAGCGTTTTTTATATTTTGGAGAAGCAACTTTATTAAAAAAATAATTTTTAAAGGACTATAGTATTTAACAAAATTTAACATTATATTCGTTTTAAGCGTTTCGCTAATCAATTTTTAGAAAGCCTTTAAATTACTTTCAAGTTCACAAGAAACATGTTTTAGATGACAAGTATCGCTAATAAACAACTATTTGAGGAGCATTATGGAAGCTTGTGTCATTTTGCATGGAAACTTTGTGGAGATCTTACCCAATCGGAGGATTTTGTGCAGGATGCATTTATTTCTTATTTCAATAATCAGGAACATGTTTCCGTAAATCAAGTTGCGATTAAGAACTATCTATACACTTCAGTTAGATATGCGTTTTTGAATAGTAAAAGGAAGGAGAAAGTAGTTGAAAAGTATTGGTTAGCCACACCATTCAATGAATCGAGTCAAGATTCATTTGAATTAAATATCATCCATTCGGAGGTCGTTGCTGAGGTACACCGGATCGTGGAAAGTATGCCTCCTGGCTGTCAAGTTGTATTCAGGATGGGCTATTTTGAAGGGTTAAGTAATCAAGAGATTTCTAAAGAGCTCAATATAAGTGTCAACACAGTGAAAACCCAGAAACAACGTGGCATGAAACTCGTGATGCAGAAGATGAACCCGGAGTTTTTACCGATAGTAATTTTCTTAGAAACCCTATTTTCTCGATAATTTTGTGAGTACGAGATTTGTATGGCTTATATCAATGAGCTATTCTAATGGATTTCGTTATGTTTAACTTCCTAATATAAGCATGTGTCCAGATGCTTATCGCAATTTCCAATTCAAAAGTATATATTTCGACCTTTTTTTGTTCCTTAAAACAGATATAAAAATATTTTTCATTTCTTGTCACCCTTTTTTCCTGTTAAAGTTTCCTTACACTATATGATGGAGAGTAAACCTTTTATTATAGCCGCAATTATAAAGAAATCTTTGGTAGAGAAACTCTCTGACGAGGAAAAAGTATTATTAGAAAACTGGCGTAATTCAAATGCTGAAAACAGCAAGCTGTATGATAGTTTCAAAGATGGCAAGTCAATTAGAGATGATTTGAATTTGTTCAAACGTATTGATGTGGCAGCTGCATGGGACAATTTAGAAAAAAAAGAAAGCCATATTCTTCCGTTTAAGAGTAAGTTTAACCTGAAAATTTGGGTTCCTCTTATTGCTTCATGCCTTGTGGTTTGTTTCTATTTATTATACTTAAATCAAAATATTTCCAGAAGTCATTCCAAAATCATCACTATTCATTCCCAAGTACATAAAAATGATGTTAAGCCAGCATCGCAGGAGGCGGTCTTGATTTTAGATAATGGTGATCAATTAGATTTAACGAAGGCAAAAAGTGAATTTATCTCCAATAATATTAAACTCAAAGATGAACAGTTAGCATATGAAAAAGGGGTAGGAACTGGCGAATTGGAATACAATACTTTAGTTGTTCCGAAAGGAGGGTATTATAAGATTGAGTTGTCCGACGGTAGTAAAGTATGGGTAAATGCCATGTCAAAATTAAAATTCCCTGTGCTTTTTGCTGCTGGAGAGCGCAGTGTTGAATTAGAGGGAGAAGCTTTTTTTGAAGTAACAAAAGATGTCAATCGTCCTTTCATTGTGCGTGCAAATGGTACTGACATTAAGGTATTAGGAACTCATTTTAATGTGGATGCCTATAGTCATAAAGTAAGAACGACGTTGCAAGAAGGAAAAGTCGAAGTCGCTAGTGCGAACCAATCTATCTTATTAGCTCCTGGGGAGTTTTCGGAATCTGCTAATGGAATACTTGAAAAGGGTACCGCAGATTTGAATCGAGATCTTGCTTGGTATAATAATGAGTTTTATTTTAAAAAGGATAACATCAAATTTATTGTAGATCAATTGTCCAATTGGTATGACTTGGAAGTCAGATTTGAGCATGATGTTAATAAAAATAAAATCGTTACAGGGTCCATTGATCGCAATGTACCTCTTTCTCAAGTTATTGAAATGTTGGAATATGTGAGTGATTTAAAATTTAAAATAGATGGGAATCAATTGATTATTAGAAATAAATAAAATATTATGGGAAATTAATACACGAAATAAAAACAAAAAATACAGAGATGTTGCAGCATCCCTGTATCTATTCTTAATTAAAGAAGCTAACCAGATAAATTAACTCATTAACCAAATGTAAATGTATGAATAACTTACCATTTGGCAAAAAGCGACCATGGGACTCTCATGACTCGCTATTTTGCAAACCTTTACGTATTATGAAAATTAGTACCTTTTTAATGTTTGCTTTCGTTACCGGTGTCCAGGCTGAAGGAATTGCGCAAAAGGTCAACCTTACTCTCAAAAATGTTAAGGTTGAAGATGCGTTATCAGCTATTGGTAAACAAACGAAACACCGCTTTCTTTATAGTGATGATGTCACTAAAGGAGCGAAGAGAATAAACCTGAATTTAAAAGATGCAAGTCTTGAAGATGCGCTCCAAGAGGTTTTAAGTGAGAATAACTACTCTTATAAGGTTATTGCCAATACGATTACCATTAATAATAACCTGGTTAATCATAGTGAATTGAAATACGAAGCGTTACAGAATTCCATTTCGGGAACTGTAAAAGATAAAGAGGGAAAACCGCTGAGTGGAGCTAGTGTAACTGTTAAAGGTACGAATACTTCCGTGAGTACGGACGGAAATGGCCAATTCAAAATTAATGCTGGAACAAATGCTATTCTAACTGTAAGTTATCTCGGATATATTACAAATGAAGTAACGGTTTCTGGACGTTCAATGCTTTCAGTTGTCTTAGAATCTAATGATCAACAGTTGGATATTGTAGATGTAGTTTCTACTGGGTATCAGAATATTAATAGGAAATTATTTACTGGATCTGCTACAGCATTAAAAGGAGCAGACGTTAAACAAGATGGCATCACGGATGTGAGTCGAATGTTAGAAGGAAGGGTTGCAGGGGTGTCTGTGCAAAATGTTTCTGGAACATTTGGTGCCGCGCCGAAAATTCGTGTTCGTGGAGCGACGTCCATTACTGGTGATAATAAACCGCTTTGGGTTGTGGATGGGGTGATTTTGGAAGATGTGGTTAATATTTCTAACGAACAACTATCATCGGGTGATGTAAGTACTTTGATTGGATCTTCTGTAGCAGGTATTAATGCTGATGACATTGAGAGTTTTAATATTTTAAAAGATGCTGCTGCTACTGCTCAATATGGTGCACGTGCCATGAACGGCGTGGTGGTAATTACCACAAAAAAAGGAAGAATAGGTAAACCTTTAGTTTCCTATACGGGTAACTTTTCAACATACTTGAAACCGAGCTATGATAATTACAATATCATGAATTCATCGGATCAAATGTCGGTGTATTCTGAAATAGCGCGTAAAGGCTGGCTGAACCATTCTAAAGCATCTAGAGCAGCTGATGGCGGAGTTTTTACAAAAATGTATCAATTGATTAATACTTATGATGAAACTTCGGGTCAATTTGGCTTAGCTAATACACCAGAGGCTAGAAATAAATTTCTATCCCGCTATGCTTTAGCAAATACAGATTGGTTCGATACACTTTTTAAAAATTCGCTTATTCAGGAACATGGCATTAGTGTGTCTTCAGGAACTGATAAATCACAACTATATATTTCCACTAGTTATTTAAATGACAATGGTTGGGCGGTAGGCAATAAGGTGGAGCGTTATACTACAAATGTAAATGCAATCTTTAATCTTTCTGAAAAATTATCCTTGAATTTTATCACAACAGGGTCTATTCGTAATCAAAAGGCTCCAGGAACGATTGGACGTGTCAGTAATCCTGTAGAGGGAACATATTCTAGAGATTTTGATATCAATCCATTTAGCTATGCCTTAAATACGAGTAGAACATTGACTGCTTTCGATGAAAATGGGAATCGAGAGAGTTTTTCTAGAAATTTTGCATCGTTTAATATTCTGGATGAATTAGAGAATAATACTTTAGACCTAAGTATGTTGGATTTTAAGCTTCAAGGAGGTGCAGGATATAAATTCACAAAACACTTTAAATATGATTTATTGGCCTCGTTGAGGTATGTTAAAAGTGGAAATGAGCATAAAGTGAGGGAAAACTCGAATATGGCTAATGCGTATAGAGCCAATGGTGACTCCTATATTCAAGATAATAATCGTTTCTTATTTCGTGACCCCGAACATCCAGAGTTACAACCTGTAGTGGTGCTACCTTACGGTGGATTTTACAATACGACAGATGATTTTCTGAAATCATATATGGTAAGAAACTCTTTTGAGTATGATAACACATTTAATGAAAAGCACTTACTGAACATTTATGCTTTTCAAGAAATGCGATTAGCCAATCGCCAGGCTAGAAGTATGATCGGTTATGGTTATCAATATGATAAAGGAGGTGTTCCTTTTATTGACCCCAATATTGTAAAACAGGCAACATTAAGTAATCTTCCTTATTATTCAATGAGCAACAAGTATGACCGCTTTTCAGCTTTTATGGCACGAGCAGCATATTCATTTGATGGAAAATATTCTTTCAATGCCACTGGTCGATACGATGGCTCAAATCAACTAGGAAGTTCTGCTACGGCAAGATGGTTGCCAACATGGAATATTTCCGGTGCCTGGAATGTTGATGAAGAAGATTTTATGAAATATCAAGATGTTGTTAATAGATTAACTGTTAGGGCCACGTATGGATTGACTGCAAGTCTAGGTAATGCGACCAACTCTGCACTAGTACTTAGAAATGGCAGTGCGCTTCGACCATATGTCTACGAGACAGAGTCGGTTATGAATATTCAGTATATTGAAAACAAAGATCTGACGTGGGAGAAGCAATATGAAACCAATCTTGGTTTTGATATAAGTTTTTTCAAAAGTAAATTAAATCTAACAGTTGATTTATATAATAGAAATGGATTCGATTTAATTAGTCCACTAAGAACTTCTGGCATTGGTGGTCAATACCTGACAACAGCCAACTATGCAGATATGAATTCAAAAGGTATTGAGGTTACTTTAAGTGGTCCAATTATTAAAAATGATGCATTTAGTTGGAGAAGTAATTTCAATTTTGGCTACAATAAGAATAAAGTAACCAAATTAACAAGTCCACAAAATATATTCAGTCTTGTTACTGCTGATGGCGGACCTCAAGAAGGATTTCCATATCGAGGTTTGTACTCTGTAGACTTTACAGGTTTAAATCATGAAACAGGAATTCCCGAATTCATCAACGAAGAAGGGGAGAAGAGCATGGATGTCTATATGCAAAGTTTAGTAACTGATTATCTGAAATATGAAGGTCCGACCGATCCAAAATTAACAGGTGGTTTTTATAATTCATTTAATTATAAAGGGTTTACTTTAAATGCATTATTTACATTTTCAGCAGGTAATAAAATTCGACTTAACCCAGCATTTTCGACTTCTTATTCAGATTTGGATGCTATGCCCAATGAGTTTAAGGATAGATGGGTTTTACCTGGCGATGAGCTGTTAACAAACATCCCTTCTATTTTAGATGTTGAAGCGGCTAATGAAATTGCCGGTATGTATCCTTATAATACCTTTAATTATTCTACAGTTAGAGTCGCTGACGGTGGTTTTATAAGATTGAAACAAATTGCTCTTTCATATGCATTGCCTTCCAATACTTTGAAATCATTTGGTGCTAACAATGTGTCGTTAAGTTTCGTGGCAAATAATTTCTGGTTAATCTATTCAGATAAGAAACTGAAAGGACAAGATCCAGAGTTCTTTGCTTCTGGAGGTGTGGCTTTACCTATACCGAAGCAATATACGGTTTCTTTAAAAGTTGGATTCTAGTTTAAATTGAAAAGAAAATGAAAAATAACAAAATATTTATATATATCGTTGCATCCAGCATATTCTTCACAACTAGCTGTAACAAATTCTTAGAGCATCAACCTGATGATAGGACTGAATTAACGAGTCCTGTTAAGGTTGCTGAGTTATTGGCGAATGCATATCCTCATGCCAATTATATTGCTTTTGCGGAGGCAATGAGTGACAACGCTGGAGATAAAGGAACAACAGAAAGATTCTTACCCAATACTTCTCCTTGGAATTATATCGACCAAATCGATGCGGCATCCGAGGATACTCCTCCGTTTTATTGGAATTCATGTTATAAAGCTATTGCTGCAGCAAATTATGCGTTAGAGGCAATTGAAAAAGCGGGCAATACTCCAGAATATTCAGCTAGTAAGGGAGAAGCTTTAGTAGCAAGAGCATACGCACATTTTATGCTGGTTACTTTTTTTTCCAAAACCTATGATAAGGCAACTGCAACATCTTCTCCAGGTATTCCCTATGTTACATTACCACAAAGAACAGTAGAAGGGGACTATAACCGAGGTACTGTGGCATCAGTTTATGAAAATATTGAAAAGGATCTGATAGCAGGTATTCCTTTGATTCAAAATAATAAATATCGTGTGCCTAAATATCATTTTACAACACAGGCGGCTCATGCTTTTGCTACTCGATTCTATTTATTTAAGCAGGATTATGAAAAAGTAGTTGAGCATGCAAATGCTGTTTTTCCAGGTGCGACTGTTTTGGAGAATTTAAGACCATGGAACACAACTTATGCAGGATTGGGTTATTATGAATTACAAGCATTATATACCAATTCAATTGAACCAGCAAATTTACTTTTGCAAGAAGCAAGTTCTTATTGGGGAAGAAATTACGGAGGGTACAACTATGGGTTAAGTTCTGGAGTAAGAGCTACAGTATTCAATGCTGCTAATAATCCAACAAAGAAAGCTTTGGCAATGAACACTAAAGTGTTTGGTGGAAACGAAACCGTTTATAATATTCCAAAATTTAGAGAGCATTTTGTTAAAGAAACGATAAGTGCTACAGTTGGTGATGGCTATAATATGGTTCCATTATTGACTAGTGAAGAAGTTTTATTCAATAGAGCTGAGGCAAATGCTAGATTAGGGCATCATGTAGAAGCAATAACAGACCTCGATAGGTATTTGTCCAAAAGAATCATGGGTTATTCAGCATCAGATAAGTTTTCTGAAGAAAAAGCAGTTTCATTTTTTTCAACATTATCCGTAGGCGATGCCTTGGTTGCAACTGTTCTTAATTTTAAGCGAATGGAATATATGCATGAAGGATTAAGATGGTTGGATATTTTAAGAAATAATATTGTTGTTGAACATGTACATGCTAATGGCATAGATAAGATTGTATTAGGAGTGGATGATCCACGTCGACTGATCCAAATTCCTCAAGATGCAGTTGCAGCAGGCCTAGAAGCAAATCCTCGTTAATTATAATTTAGAAGATTATGAAAAAGAAATTATTACAATTATCATTATTTGCATGTGCTACTATTTTCTTAAGTGCCTGTAGTAAAAATGAAAATTTGACTGCCGATATTGTGGGACTTGGTGGAGATACATGGGCAAAAGGACCTATTGATGAATGGGTAAGTGCTAACTATACAACGCCTTATAACATAGAAATTAAATATAAGTGGGATCGGTCCGAATTGGGAGAGATATACAAGAACGTTGTACCAATAAAAGAAGAACTTGTTATACCAGTGATGGATGCGATTAAAAAGACTTGGATTGACCCATACGTTGCAATCAAAGGGGAGGACTTTATGAAAAAATATAGTCAGAAACAATTCTATCTAGCCGGCAGCCCCTCTTATAATAGCAATGGTACAATTACATTAGGAACAGCTGAAGCAGGTCGAAAGATTGTTTTATTGGATTTGAATACATTTGATCCTGCAAACAAGGCCGCGGTTAAACAGATTCTACATACCATGCATCATGAGTTTGGTCATATTTTAAACCAGAACATTGCCGTTGTATCGGACTACCAACGCATCACTCCTGCTGATTATACGGCAACTTGGTTCAATATTTTCAGAGGTGCCTATTCAGCTAATCCAACAGAAGATAAAATTCTATATGAAGCAGATTTTTGGGGAAAGGGTTATATAACACCTTACTCCCGATCTAATAAAGATGATGATTTTGTTGAGATGGTGGCGACCCTTTTAGAGGGTGGAGAGGCTAATTTTGATAATATTATCAATAATCTTTTCCTGTATGATGGTCTATACATCAAACGCAATGGAAAGGGAATCTACGAGCAAAATACTGACGCTAGATCTAAGTTATTAAGAAAAAAATCAATTGTTATTGCCTACTTAAAAGATAGCTGGGGGATTGATTTAAAAGAATTACAGGTGAAAACACAGGAGGCGATAGAATTAAACTCACCGACTTCAGATTTAAACAGTTTATTAGGACCAGGAAATACTTATGATAGAATTAACATTAATCCTCAGAAATTAGAAGGATTATCTTCAGGCTTTCTAACTGCTTATAATGATGCCAATACTGGTTTACAAAGCAGAACGGGGTTGTATCTAGATAATATTTCGTTGCTTTTTACCAAAGCAAATAGAATGATACTTCGGGTTAATTTTATGGATCCTACTGCTGAACTTGATGCTGGTTATAATGCTGATTTTAGTTTTACAACTACGAATAATAATGGTGTACTTACTGTAAAATACACTAATCCACAACCAACAGATAATAATGCCCGAGCGATTGAAGCAGCTATTCCTGCACTACTGACATATTTCAACAATCAAACTTTTAGTGTAAGGTGGATAGATGATATTATTCCTCAGTCTAAAAGCATATTTGGAGGTCTTGTAAAGACAACTGATTCTAATTCTTATTTATTTGGAACATTGTAATAATTAAAAAAAGAACATGATGAAAAAGCATTTAATATATTTTTTCTTTTTTACAATGCTGTTTAGCTCTTGTAAAAAGGAAAATACAGACCCAGTTATAGGTAATGTAGATGAACGATTGTCAGATACATTAGCATTTTATCAATCTCAGTTAACCAATGCTGAATTTGGATGGAAAGGCTATTTGTTGACTGATAATGAGACCCCAGCTACTTTCTTATTTAATTTTAATGATAAAAATAGGACCATAATGTCTGCAGATTATAAAACGACACCTGCAGAAAGCTCGTATCGTCTAAAAGCATTGCAAAGGCCGACACTTATGTTTGATTCTTACTCAACCTTACATTTAATTGCCGACCCAACATCCAGTGTTTTCAATGGAACTACAGCAAATGGTTACTTTTCCGATTTCGAATTTGCATTTCTATCAGCGAATGCTGATACAATAAAATTAGAAGGTACTTTTAATAAAAGTAAATTAATTTTAATTAAATCAAAGTCTGCTGAAGAAAGTAGTACTTTGTTTAGTTCATTGCAAGAAATCATCGAGAGTTTGTCGAAACTTAAAACTTATTTTAAACGAACGAGTATTGGTGGGGTAGATTGTGAGATTAAGCTGGATGGCACTGCTCAAGTTTTAGAATTCAGTTATTTAACTGATGGAGTTACAGCAGTTACCTTAAGTTCAAGCTTTTATGTTTCCGGTAAAGATATCGTATTATACGAACCATTGATTATTGGTACTACTACTGTTAGTGAATTGACCGGTGTTAATTATGATGCTAATAATAGTGTAATTAAAGCTAATATTGGTGATTTACAGATTCAAATCAAAGAAGCAATAGAACCAATGAGCTATGATAAAACTGCAACGGAAAGATTTTATAATATGCCTCCAAATGGAAATTATTGGATGGCCTCTAGAGGTTTTACTGTTGATGGCAAGGTAGATGCTTACGGAGTACGAGATATTCCATTTTTCAACTATATCATTTTTTGGCCAAAATATAATCCTGGTTATTCTCGCTTTGGTTACATCGTAAATGACGATTGGGCTAATTACGGTCCAGCACCAATAGCATCTTTTCCTGAGGATGGTACAATTAAATTCACTAATGCAGGATCTTTTGGTACACCACCTCCAGCAATTTTGCCAATTATTACGAATACTTCTAATAATTTGTTTTTACCCAAAGGCTTTTATGTCATTAAAACTGCTGATAAAGTATATGATCTAGTATCTGTAAGTGATGCTAGGAGTTGGATTACAATTGGTAATTAATTCGAAATAACTTTCATAATAGAAAGAGAGCCCTCGAATTTAACCGAGGGCTCTCTTTTAAACGTTAATCAAACTTACTTTTTCAGTTTTTTAGCTCCTTCGATAATGGAATCCACCACCGTAGGGTCTTGTAAAGTAGAGGTATCCCCCAGATTCGAAGTTTCTCCTTCAGAAATTTTACGTAGGATACGGCGCATGATTTTTCCAGAACGCGTTTTCGGTAGGTCCGAAACGAATTGGATAATATCTGGCTTCGCAATAGCACCGATCAATCTGGTGATGGTTTGCATGATATCCTTACGCGTGCTCTCTTCATCGATGTGATGATTTGCAATAACATAGGCATAAATTCCCTGTCCTTTAACGGGATGTGGGTAACCTACAATTGCAGATTCTACAACATCGGAGTGCATATTGATGGCGTTTTCTACTTCTGCTGTTCCGATACGGTGCCCAGATACATTTAATACATCATCGACACGGCCTGTGATTTTGTAATAACCTTCTGGACTTCTATAACAACCATCACCTGTAAAGTACATATTTTCATAAGTAGCAAAATAAGTTTGGCGGCAACGCTCATGATCCCCCCAAGTCGTACGTAACATACCTGGCCATGGGAATTTGATGCATAAATTTCCAGAAACATCATTTCCTACAATTTCTTTTCCAGCCTCATCCATGATAGCAGGTTGTACTCCTGGTAATGGCAACATGGCATAACCAGGTATTGTCGGTGAAATACCTGCCATAGGAGCGATTAATATACCCCCGTTTTCAGTTTGCCACCAGGTATCGACAATTGGAGCTTTCCCTTTTCCCACTTTATCATTGTACCAATGCCAAGCTTCCTCGTTGATAGGCTCTCCAACAGACCCTAGCTTACGGATACTGCTCAAATCTTTACCATCTATAAACGAATCTCCAAAGGCCATCAATGAACGGATAGCCGTTGGTGCTGTATATAATATATTTACTTTAAACTTGTCTACGATATCCCATAAGCGACCAGCATCTGGATACGTTGGTGTACCTTCAAACATGAGCGAAGTAGCTCCTTGAGAAAGCGGTCCGTAAACAATATACGAGTGTCCCGTAATCCAGCCTATATCTGCAGTACAGAAATAAATTTCACCTTGTTGATATTGGAAAACGTTTGCAAAAGTATAGCCAGTATAGACCATATAGCCTCCTGTTGTATGGACTACTCCTTTTGGTTTCCCTGTAGAACCTGAGGTATAAAGGATGAATAAGGTATCTTCTGAGTCCATCTCTTCAGCCGGGCATGCAGGATTTCCTTGCGTTTCTACTTTTTTGATTTCATCTTCCCACCATACATCACGACCTTTGATCATAGATACAGGAGTACGCGTTCTCGTCAATACGATTACGCGTTCTACCGATTCACATTGCATCAAAGCATCATCAACAATACTTTTTAATTCCAATACTTTTGTACCACGGTAACTACCATCAGAAGTCACGACGATTTTACAAGCAGCATCATTGATGCGGTCTGCAATAGATTGTGCCGAAAATCCTCCAAAAACAACATTGTGAATAGCACCAATACGTGCACATGCCAATGTTGCAATAACAAGTTCGGGCACCATCGGTAAATAGATACAGACACGGTCTCCTTTGCGGATATTATTATTTTTTAAAACGTTGGCAAATTGCTCAACTTTCTGTAATAGTTGTTTGTAGGATAAGATACGATGCGCCTCATTAGGGTCATTTGGTTCCCAAATAATAGCAGGCTTATCTCCTAAATTATAGATGTGACGGTCTAAACAATTTTCTGTGATATTCAATTTACCACCTTCGAACCATTTCACATTAGGCTCTGTGAAATTCCAATTCAGAACATTTGTCCATTTTCTTTTCCAAAAAAAGTTTTCCGCTATCTCTCCCCAGAAAGTTTCCGGATTATCCACACTTTTTTTATAAACTTCTTGATATTCTTCAAACGATTTGATTTGTAGACTCATATTTTGGTTTTATTAATTTAGATACCAAAAAACTTATTTGGTTGATTAAACAAGTTCATTTGGAATCAGCTAATTTAGTTTTTTTTTGCGACAATTGGCAATTTATAAAATTTATAATTTGAAATTTAACTTTTTTATAACACTATTGTTATATTGCTGATGATATAATGGATTGATTTGTATGGATGTATTAAAAAAGGTGTATTATTTTTCAATTTTCAGTAATATACTAATTGCTTTGGCCGCAGCCTCTCAATGTGTACTCACGTACATTATACTCGGTCAGGAAATTGATTTTTATATCGTTTTGATTGAAGGGGCAGCTACGCTTGCACTCTATAATTTCAGCTTGATCTTATCAAAACCTCAGTCTCCTGAGTTATCTGTCTATGCTCGGACAAGGTGGGTTTTTAAGTATGAACGCTTATTATGGATAAATACGATCATCGCGACGTTAATTTGTCTGTGGTGTTTATTTCATATACATCCATATGCTATCTTTTTTTTAGGGGTTATAGGTTTTGTAAGTGTACTTTATAGCCTTCCTATTATTCCGCTGCATGGTCGATGGGGGGGATTGAGACAAGTTCCTGCTATGAAAATATTTCATATCGCATTGGTTTGGGTATTGAGCAGTGTATTTCTTCCTTATATT
Organism: Sphingobacterium sp. SG20118; assembly: GCF_044740685.1. Taxonomy (NCBI): domain Bacteria; kingdom Pseudomonadati; phylum Bacteroidota; class Sphingobacteriia; order Sphingobacteriales; family Sphingobacteriaceae; genus Sphingobacterium; species Sphingobacterium sp. SG20118. Next base: position 4,021,155 of record NZ_CP172826.1, on the reverse strand, counting down.
GAACTGTATGGTAATGCGGTTTTTGTGAACACCAAACTACTGTATTATCTCGCGTTTTTGAAATTCATATTTCTGATTATCTGTACTTTGCCTTTTGATATTCGTGATATTAAACAGGATTCTTATTATCACTTACGAACATTGCCGAGTATGTTAGGGGAGGGGCGGGCCAAAAGACTATGCTACTTGCTTCTGGGTGTACATAGTCTCTTTATCTTAGCAGCACCTTATCTATTGGTTTTCAAAATTGGGCTTCTGCTTACCAATGCAATAATTTATCTCTTATTAAGGTTTTTGGTCTTTAAGACCAATGAGCATTACCACTATGCTTATTTATTAGATGTTAGTTTGGTACTCCAATTTCTTGTTGTTGTACTTGTACAATGCATGATTTAAAGCCAAAGGGAGAAGATTATTTCAAAAGGGAAATAATCTTCTCCGCCACTACATCCGAAAGTTTGTAGTAACTTTCAAATGTCCAGCCTGCTACATGCGGACTTAGCAAAACATTATCCCTGCTCGCTAAATCTGAAAACCAAGGTTGCTCTTGAAGTGCGGGGAATTTCTCTACCGGAAGTACATCAAAAGCTGCTGCGATAATCTTGCCCTCATCCATAGCTTTTAATACGGCAGGAATTTGAACAATTCCACCACGTGCACCTAAAAGAAAAAAGATGGGTTTGCGAAAATGATACAAATATTCATCATTGATAAGTCCTTTCGTTTCTTTGGTTAGTGGGATGTGAAAACTCAAAATATCAGTTTGTTTGACAACTTCTTCCATCGAAACTTCTTTGGCATATTGATCTGAAAATCCAGTTTTGTATTTGTCATAAGCAATGACGTTAACATCAAATCCCGAGAGTTTCTTGGCCATAGCTTGGCCATTATGACCGTAGCCAATGAGTGCCACAGTTCTTCCTTTCAATTCATATCCACGGTTGGATTCTCTACGCCATAAACCCGTTTTTATCTCCTGATTCCCCCTGTTTAAATGGTTCATCAAAGATAGGAGCATCCCAATCATGTGTTCACCCACAGCATCTCGATTTCCTTCGTTTGCACTGATTAGTTTGATCCCTTTCGATTCGGCATAAGCTTCATCGATATTATCCATGCCCGCTCCACATCGTGCAATAAACTGAAGATTATGAGCTAGATCAATGAATTGGCGGTCCACTTGAAACTTAGACCTGATAATCAAGCCTGTATAGGATCCAATTTCTTTTTCAGCATCCTCACGCGTGAAGTTTGGGCTGTAAGTGAACTTAACACCATGCTGTTCAAGTTTTTCCATTAGGATTGAATGGACATCATCAACAATTAATACATTTGTTTTCATGAATGATTATTTATGTTCATAAAATCAACACTTAAGAGTGTTTTCAATTTATATTGTTTAATTTTTTCGGGCAAGATACGCATCAAAGCATTTCGAGTAGCAATAGCAATCGGATTTGTCCATTGGGCTATTTTACCTATTGTCCAAGAAGTTTCTGTAATATAGCGCGTTCTTTTTAATCTTCTTTTTTCGAAATGCTGGAAAGCGACTATGACATCTTGTGTTTTCTGTAATTCGTCGACCAAAACAGCCACATCCTCGATCGCTTGGCAGGCACCTTGTCCCATATTAGGCGTCGTTGCATGACCGGCATCACCTATAAGGAGAATAGGTCCAAAAGCTAAATGTTGTAAAGGCTCAATATCAATAATATCATTCCAGATCAACTGCTCATTTTTTGTACCATCTAAAATTTGTGCCACGGGTTGATGGTACGACGCGAAATTGTGCCTTAAGTCATTGACCGTATAATTTTTATATTGAGTGTTGTTTTCTGTTGCATTGATGCAAGCATACCAATAGATTTTGTTCCCAACAAGTGGAGTCATTCCAAAACGACCTTTGCTGCCCCAAGTTTCGGATCCAATTTTGAGGTTTATATTTGTATTCTCTATGGTTGCTCGCCAACAGGTGTATCCTGCATAGCGTGGTGTGGCATTCGGAATGAGCTGTTGACGTATTTTGGACTTTACACCATCGGCAACAATTAGATAATCGGTTTGATGCATAGTCCCATCTTCAAAGAAAATATCAATACCCGCATCATGCCGCTCTATTTTAAAGGCTCTTTTCCCTAGATGTAGGTCTGTCGGTTCAATTTGTTGCAATAAAAATTGGTGTAGATCGGCACGGTGTATAGCAAAGTTATCTTGACTATACTGTGCGCTTATTGCTTTGGTTTCTGGAGATACCAGAGTTCTGCCACGCTCGTCTAAAATATTATAATGCTCTAAATAGTGACCCAAAGGAGTAACCCCTGATTTGAGGTTTAAGTAATCTAGCGCTTGTATGGCGTTGGCTGCTAAGCCAAATCCAGCTCCAATGCCCGCTAATGCCTTTGCACCTTCAAAAATGCATACTTGTACGCCAATTTTATTGAGGCCAATTGCTGCCGTTAATCCTGCAACACCGCCACCGATGATGGTAAACCTTTTCACACACTGCGACTTTAATTATTCAATGGTCAAGATACGATCTTTTTTATTAGCGCTGAATTTTAAAAGTTGTTTTTTAAAGGAAGACACATGTCTGTGATAGGGTATTTTCGTCCATTCTTTTAGATCGATACTTGAGGCAACTTCTTCTGGCGTCATACCCGCTAGTAACTGTGGGCAAATATATGCTAGGATTTTTTGATGCCATTCCTCTTTATTTCCCCAATAGTGCAGTATCCATGCGTCAGCAACTTTTAGATTTCCGTGCTTCTCTAAAACTACTGAGAATGCAAATTGTTCTTTTACACGACAGACAATATTCTGCTCGCATAGCGTATCATTAAATAAAAGTACTTCATCTAATAAGTTGATTTTATCTTGATGATTTAACGCGATGATACCTGAGTTCCACATGCGAATGGATTCATCCATTAAGATATGATTTATTTCTGTCTTTTGAATGATTTTCCACATTCTTTTATGCTCATTTGTAATATGCCTATCGGACATGAGCATTTCTTTCACATGAAGGAAATTTTTGCCAGCTGAAAGATGCTCTATCAGACTCGTCAAATCTCTAATGACCATGGTGTCACTATCTAAAAACACAAGATGCCCATCATCTTTAGATGCAGCATCTTGCATGGCTTTAATTTTGGTCCGATAGAAATATTGTGTAGGGCCTATCCACTTTTCAAATGTAGGCGTATCAATCTCACGAATTTCAATTAATGGTGATAACCAATTATAGTATTCCGGATGATCGGTATAGACCACATATTTAGTTGGGTCACTTTTAAATTTTACTATACTGAGTAGACTGAATATTGTCTGAAGGTGATATGTGAATTTTTCACCTAAAGCTACATACATAAAAGTCGTGTTCAGACCCATATTAATCAAGGTTAAATTATGATTTTACTTAAAGTTGAGAAGATATTTCATTTGTTAGTACGATAAAGTCATTGACTGTCAGTCGTTCTGCTCTCAATTCATAAAGCGGGTTGTCTGACATTTTATCTTTTGGAACAACTGCTGATAAAGAATTTCGCAATGTTTTTCGTCTCTGATTGAACCCCGATTTTACGACTCGCCAAAATAGCTTCTCATCACAATCTAAAGCTGCACGCTCGTTTCTAGTCATACGAATCACGCCAGAAAGTACTTTTGGAGGTGGGTTAAAAGCACCAGCTTTTACCGTAAATAGATACTCCACATGATAGTAAGCTTGTAAAAAAACACTCAAAATACCGTATTCTTTGCTACCAGATTTTGCTGTACAACGTTCTGCTACTTCTTTTTGAAACATACCCGTCATCTGTACAACACGATTCCGTTCATCCAAGATCTTGAATAAAATCTGAGAAGAGATATTGTAGGGAAAGTTACCAATAATGGCCATCTTTTCTCCAAAATGCTGTGCGAAATCTAAGTTTAAGAAATCACCATGAATTAAGCGGTGCTCCAATTGTGGATATTTATCCGCTAAGAAACTCGATTGACTCATCATCAACATCAATCATCCATGTTTCGTATGCATCATTTTGCAATAGGAAATCGGAAAGAACACCCATGCCAGGACCCACTTCTAGTACCTGCGTGAACCCTAGCTTTGGATCCAATGCATTAACTATTTTTTGTGCTGCATTTTTATCATTCAAAAAATGTTGTCCTAAATGTTTTTTTGCTCTTACTGTACTCATATGTGATCGTATTTGGTACAAACTTAGATAAATTTGTTTTATTCCCAATTTTAATTAAGTCATATAATAAAAACAAGCTATCGATCTCTTCGCTTCCATCGAAAATTATTTATTGAGGAATAATACTTAACTTGTAGAGGATAATAAACAGGTAAGATAATGCGTATGGATTTGTCAACAGTATCTCTTGTGCATTATGATGATCGACATTTTAAACGATTGTCTTATGACTTAGAGGAGAGTCAGGTTCGTTTTACTAAAACGGTACATCAAAATATTAATGACGATGGGGTTCAGAAAATCAAGAATAAATTCCCAATAACGATTTTATACGAACGAGAACCCGTTGGGTTTTTCGTATTAGATCGTACTAAGGATCATCTTCTCGTAACGGGTAATCCAAATTCAATATTATTGAGAGGATTATCTTTAAATCCTGCTTATCAAGGTCGGGGAATTGCAAAACAGGCATTGATTATTTTGGATCACTTTGTAAAAGGATTATCTGAAGATATAGACGAGATTGTACTCACAGTGAATATCGATAATGTAAATGCTTACCAATTATATCGACAAATGGGCTACCTGGATACAGGTAGCTATAAAAATGGAAGATATGGTTTACAGCATATGCTGTTTAAACGAATTGATATTTCAATTGATGCTTGAGTATTTCATATAATTTTAATTACTTTTGAGTCAATAATTTCATTTTTTACTATGGCTGACAAATTAAAAATAGGTATTACAGTAGGCGATATCAATGGTATCGGATTAGAGGTGATTATAAAATCCTTATTGGACAATCGTGTATTAGAATTTTTTACTCCGATTGTTTACGGTAATACAAAAGTTGCGTCTTTTCATAGAAAAGCTTTAGGCGTCAATGATTTTAGTTTTAATGTCATCAATGACCCTGAACAAGCCAATCCTAAGCGTGCCAATATGATCAATTGTTGGCAAGAGGATGTTAAGATTACGCTAGGAGAAGAAAATGAAATCGGCGGAAAGTATGCCTTTATTTCATTGGAAAAAGCTGTTGATGACTTGAATGCTGGAAAAATTGATGCACTTGTGACGGCTCCTATTAATAAGCATAATATACAGCAAGAAGGATTTCATTTTCCAGGACATACAGAATACTTACAGGAGAAGACACAAGCGAATGATGTGTTGATGTTCATGATCTGTGAAGAGTTGCGGGTTGGTGTAGTTACGGGACATATCCCTGTAAAAGATATAGCCGAGCATATTACAGAAGAATCTATTTTAAATAAATTGGAATTGATGCATGAAAGTCTTAAAAAAGACTTTTGGATTCAAAAACCAAAAATTGCCGTGCTAGGTCTTAATCCTCACGCAGGCGATAATGGCGTTATAGGTACTGAGGATGATTTGATTATTCGACCAGCTATAGAAAAGGCGAAAGAGAAAGGAATGCTTTGTTTTGGGCCTTACCCTGCTGATGGTTTTTTTGCTAATCATGCATATGAAAAATTTGATGCGGTATTAGCCATGTATCATGACCAAGGATTGATACCTTTTAAACATATAGCCAAGCGAAACGGCGTTAATTTCACCGCTGGCCTTCCCATTGTCCGCACATCTCCTGATCATGGTACAGGTTATGATATCGCAGGACAGAATGTTGCGACTCACGAATCTTTTATGGAAGCGCTATTTCAAGCGGTTCATATTGTAAAGCGTCGTCGTGAACAAGAAGAACTATCTCAAAATCCTTTAGCTTTTCGTAAGCTTTCTAGAGATCGTGATTAAGAAGAAATACCATAATCATTAGTCTTGTGTGCTTATATCACAAGACTAATGTCTATTTATAATAAATTCCTTACTTTTGCATCCTAGTGTTTTTTTAAGGACCTAGATTCATGCTATGAGTGATAATTTACAACATCCTATTTTTCCAATCATTAAAGAGTTAGCCGAGAAAACAAATACGGAGTGCTACGTCATTGGCGGTTATGTGCGCGATCGTATTATGGGACGGCCCTTTAATAATGACGTAGATATTGTTGTTGTAGGAAGTGGAATTGAATTTGCTACAGCTTTAGGGAATAAGTTGAAATCTAAAGTTGCTGTCTACAAAAGTTTTGGAACAGCAATGCTAGTTTATGAGGGCTTAAATGTCGAATTTGTGGGGGCTCGTAAAGAGTCCTATCGCAGTGATTCCAGAAAACCAATTGTAGAAGATGGCACGTTGGAAGATGATCAAAATCGTCGCGATTTTACCATCAATGCAATGGCATTTTCGTTGAATAAACACAATTATGGACAGCTTTTGGATCCATTTAATGGAGTCAAAGATATTGAATTGGGTACCATGCGTACACCATTAGATCCTATTGTTACTTTTTCGGACGATCCTTTGCGTATGATGCGTGCGATTCGTTTTGCCACTCAGTTGAATTTTAAAATTGATGTCAAAGCTATTCAAGCAATTACAGATACGAAAGAACGTATTCGTATTATCTCAAAAGAACGGATCATTGATGAAATTAATAAAATAATTTTGTCGAAAAAGCCTTCTATTGGTTTTAAATATCTATTTGATACTGGCCTTTTGCCATTAGTTTTCCCTGCAATGCAAAACCTTTACGGTGTCGATATCATAGAGGGGAAAGGACATAAAGATAATTTCTACCATACTTTAGAAGTTTTGGATAATGTGTGCGAAACTACAGATGACCTATGGTTAAGATGGGCGGCTATCATGCACGATATTGCCAAACCAGCGACCAAGAGATTTGACAAGAAGCTAGGATGGACATTTCATGGCCATGAAGATAAAGGAGCTAGAATGGTTCCTAAATTATTTGCAGAGCTTAAGCTTCCGTTGAATGAAAAAATGAAGTTCGTTCAAAAACTTGTTCTATTGCATTTAAGACCAATAGTATTGGCACAAGATATCGTTACTGATTCTGCTGTACGCCGATTACTTTTTGAAGCAGGCAATGATATTGATGCCTTGATGCAATTGTGCCATGCCGATGTAACGACAAAAAACGAATATAAAAAGAAGAAGTACCGTCAGAATTTCGAATTGGTTAAGCAAAAGCTTAAAGATGTCGAGGAACGCGATCAAATCCGAAATTGGCAGCCTCCGATTTCAGGAGAAGATATTATGGAAGTATTTGGTATTGGTCCAGGACGTGAGGTAGGTAAAATGAAAAATGCTATTCGCGAAGCAATTTTGGAAGGTGAAATACCTAATGCCAAGATTGAAGCCTATCATTTTATGGTCAATAAAGCAGAAGATTTAGGCTTGACTATTAGAAAGGCATGGGATTTGAATACAACTGTTAAATAAAAAATAATTCAATCGCTTCAATACTTAATTGAGGCTCATCTTGTTAACAAACAAAACGAATATTAGAAATGGCTATTTATAGATTCAGAGTCACTTTTGAAGATTATGAGGATGTGTATAGAGAAATCGATATGCTTTCAAAACAAACTTTTTTAGAATTACATGAGGCGATCCATAAGACAACTTCTTATGAAGCTGACCTTACATCGTCCTTCTATGTAAGCAATGATCAATGGAAGAAAGGAACTGAAATTGCGCTCTTACCGATTGCTCGTAAAGTTTCAGACGGTGTTTTACTTATGGAAAATATTCGTTTAAGTAAGTTTATCGATGATCCTCACCAGAAGTTTTATTACATCTATAATTTTGATAGACCATATGAATTTCATGTGGAGCTGATTAAAATTTTGAAAGAGGAAGAAGGAAAAGAATATCCAGTAGTTTTTAAAACGATTGGTATTGCACCAAAATCTTTGGCAGCAGCCAATTTCCCAGTTGAGGATCCTTTAGAAGATGACGATGAAGAAGATGTTTTAGTCGATGAAACACAATATGGTGTGGATGACGATGAAGAATTTGATTTATTCGACGGAGAGGATGAAGAGGAAGAAAAATCTGAAGAAGAGAGTAGTGGTTCGTTTGACGAATATTAATGTCGGATTTAATAAAACACCATAAAAAAACGCTAATTGCCATAGTAGGACCTACAGCGGTAGGAAAAACTGCTATGGCAATTAAACTTGCAAAGCAATTTGATACAGAAATTATCTCTGCAGATTCGAGACAATTTTATCGTGAAATGAGTATTGGTACTGCCAAACCAACGCCAGATGAATTAAGTCAAGCTCCCCATCATTTTATTAACTCCCATTCAATTGAAGAAGATTACTCTGCTGGTGATTTTGAGCGAGATGCATTGGCGAAAATAGCAACTTTGTTTCAAACGAAAGATGTCGTTATCATGGTCGGTGGCTCGGGGTTATTTGTTAGAGCAGTATGCGAAGGTTTGGATAATCTACCAAAGGCATTACCTGAAACTCGTGACCAGCTGAATAAACGATTTGAAGAAGAGGGAATAGGCCCACTACAAACTTACTTAAAGGAAGTGGATCCTATTTATTACGATCAGGTTGATATTTCAAATGTACAACGCGTTATAAGAGCTTTGGAAGTATATGAAACAACAGGTCTACCTTTCTCTAGCTTTCTCCAAAATACAAAAGCTCAAAGACCTTTTAATATTATTACCATTGGGCTGAATATGGAGCGTGCAACTTTATATGAGCGTATTAATTTACGTGTGGATTTAATGATAAAGGAAGGCCTTTTGGAGGAAGTTAAAGCATTAGTTGCTTATCAGGCTAAGCCAGCTTTGATGACTGTGGGGTATTCCGAAATTTTCGATTTTTTGGAAGAGCGTGTTTCGTGGGAAGCAGCAATTGATAAAATCAAGCAAAACTCCAGAAGATATGCGAAAAGACAACTTACTTGGTTTAAAAAAGACCAAGATACTAGGTGGTTTGATGCTACGGATAAACAAGGTATCCTAGACTATTTACAGTTATAAACGTTTTCACACAAGTTATTAACATAATGTGGATAACTTGTGTTAATAACAAAAAACGCTAGATTATCATAAATAATCTAGCGTTTTTTTGTGGTTACATGTTGTTATTCAACAATCATGTTCCAACCAAATTCGTCAGCAATTCTACCATAACGTAAATCATCTAAGTAGGATAATACTTTTTGCGAAAAATCACGACCTTCTACTGGAGGTAATTGAAATAATTCTCCCTCGTAACCGATCGTTGCAATAGGCGTTAATGTCGCTGCAGTGCCTGCTGCAAATGCATCAGATACAACACCAGCTTTAATTCCGTCAATTAATTCTTTTACCGATACCTTACGTTGTTCAGTTTTATAGCCCCATTTTTTTGCGAGTTCCATAATGGTACGACGCGTTACACCGTGCAAGATCGTATCACCGTGAGGAGTAATGATGTTGTCTCCGATACGGAAGATTAAATTGGCTGTGCCAGCTTCTTCAATATACTGGTGCTCAGATGCATCTGTCCACATCAGTTGGTCAAAACCTTCATCATTTGCTAAGCGCGTAGGGTATAATGATAATGCATAATTACCAGCGTTTTTTGAAAAACCAACACCACCTTCAGCAGCACGTGTATAATGCGTTTCCACCTTTAATTTTAATGGCGTACTATAGTATGCACCCACAGGGCTTGTGATGATGATAAACTTATAGGAATTAGATGGGTGTACGCCCAATGCAGGCTCTGTACCGAACATAAATGGGCGGATGTATAGCGAAGTTTCCAGGTGCATTAGGGACCCAGCTACTGTCTGTTGCTAATAATTTTTTTAGACCATCTAAAAATATTTCTTGAGGTACTTCTGGCATTTCTAAACGAGCTGCAGAAGTATTGAATCTTTCCCAGTTTTTGTCAGGACGAAAAACACTAATGGTGCCATCCTGAAATTTGTAGGCTTTTATACCTTCAAAGATTGCTTGACCATAATGAAGTGCTGACATAGATGGGCTAATACTAATTTCGCCATATGGAACAATACTGACGTCCGTCCATGCTCCATTTTCATAGTTTGCGACCAACATATGGTCGGATAATATTTTTCCGAATTTTAGATTGTTAAAATCTACTTGCGAGAGTCTCGATTGTTGTGTGGGCTCTACGCGAATTGAATAATTTTCTGTCGCGCTCATTATATTTAAATTACTTATGCTAAAGTATGAAAAAAACTATGAATTTGAGTGATAAACCAATTGTTATTCCGTTTTTTATTCAAAAAGCTTAATTTTGATTATGTTTTAGCAAAGTTGTCTAGTTTTTAGGAGATTGCGTTTTATTTTATAGACAGCTTACAGTTTACCTCATCTATATGGATTTAATTTTATCCGTTCCTAATAGCTATTGTGTGATTAAATTTCATCCGTATTAAATTTATATGAATTAATATAGAAACCATTGTATGGCATGTTATTTGAAATCACCTGTAGGTAATCTACAGTGTGTTAGGTATGTGGATTTTGACGGGTACACATTTCTAATCATTTATTCAATAAAACAAATTAATCGTATAGAACCATGCAGAAAGTAAACAGTAAAAATAATGCATTGGAAGAGGATGAGTTTGATGAAAATACTGCAGTCACTAAAAAAGGATTTTCATTAAATTTTATTTTAGGTTTTCTTGTATTCCTTTATAAAACGGCAATTAAACCATAAGAACTTCATTCTTTTTCAGGTTTTAAAGAATTAAGAAATAGGAATGATATTAAGAAATCGTTCCTATTTTTTTAATATCGTTAACAAAGGTTCTAAGTAATCACGATTATTAGATAACCTTGGGACTTTATTTTGTCCTCCAAGTTTGCCCTTTGATTTCATCCAATGAAAAAATGTATGGGTAGGAGCATTGTGAACAACCGGAAATTGTAATGCCATATTCTTATAACGTTTGGCATCATAGTCCGAGTTAATAGCTCTTAACGTTTCATCCAATATTTTACAGAAACTTTCAAAGTTATCCGGTTGTTGTTCAAATTCAATAATCCATTCATGCGCACCAGGCTCACCTTCTTTAAAGTAGATTGGACCAGCGGTATAATCTTTTACTATTGCATGGGTAAGCTCACTCGCCTGTTTAATCGCATCTTCGGCATTATCGACGATCAATTCTTCCCCAAAAGTATTGATAAATTGTTTCGTACGTCCGGTGATTTGGATACGATAAGGTGACAGGGATACAAATTTAATAGTGTCACCAATCAAATAACGCCATAAGCCAGCATTCGTAGAAATTATCAAAGCATAATTTTTATGGAGTTCTATCTCATGCAACCCTAAAGTTTTAGGGTTTTCCTCATATAAATGCTCAATAGGAAGGAATTCGTAGTAAATTCCGTAATCAAGCATTAAAAGTAAGTCTTCCGAGTCGGATAAATCCTGAAGTGCGAAGTATCCTTCAGAGGCATTATAATTCTCCAGGTAATACATTTTATCCGAAGGAATCAGCTTTTTAAATTGTTCGCGATAGGGTTTAAAGCTGACACCACCGTGCGTGTAAAACTGTAAGTTTGGCCAGACCTCTAGTAGATTATCCTTACCTGTTATTTCTAAAATTCTTTTCGCCAGTACAATGTTCCAAGTAGGAACACCAGCCAAATTAGTCACATTTTCGTGAATGGTAATATGAGCTACTTTTTCTATTTTCTCCTCAAAATCCGGTAATAAGGTAACCTCTAAGTTCGGAGTTCTTTTAAATTCCGCCCAAAATGGAAGATTACGTAAGAGGATGGAAGATAAATCACCGTAGTAAGAATCTGAACTGAAGCTATTGATTTGGCTACTACCTCCTAATACGACCGATTTTCCGGCAAATATTTGACTATCCGGACAGTTGTTGAAGTAGATGGTCAGCATATCTTTACCCCCTTGAAAATGACATTCAGTAAGGCACTCTTCACTTACAGGAATATATTTACTTCGATCGGATGTTGTACCAGATGATTTGGCAAACCATTTAATATCAGAAGGCCATAATATATTTTGCTCCCCTTTGATCATGCGATCAATATAAGGCTTCAACGAGTTGTAATCTTGAATTGGGACTCTATTTTTAAATTCTTCGGGTGTTAATATACTATTGTAATCATATTTCTTTCCCCATTCCGTTGCTTCAGCTGATGATATTAAACTTTGAAACCATTCTTCTTGTACATCATGTGGATACTTCATGAAGAGTTCAATCTGATGAATACGTTTCTTCATGAACCAAGCGAATAGTGAGTCTAATATTGCCATATTTAAGAGAATTAATGTTAGGTATGTAGCTTTTTGCGACGAAGTTCAAAATGTTGTCCCAAATAGAATTTACGAGCCATTTCATTACTAGCAATTTCCTCAGGTGTTCCCGTCAGCATAATTTTTCCTTCAGTCAATAAGTAGGCTCTATCTGTAATCGATAAAGTTTCCTGTACATTATGATCGGTAATTAGAATACCTATATTTCGTGTTTTAAGTTTGGCTACAATGGTTTGTATTTCCTCAACAGCAATAGGGTCTACACCTGCAAAAGGTTCATCCAATAAAATGAATGATGGATTTGCAGCCAATGCGCGTGCTATTTCAGTCCGACGTCTTTCACCTCCAGATAATAAATCGCCTCTATTTTTGCGTACTCGGTGTAAGCTGAATTCCGAAAGTAGTTCTTCCAGTTTTTCGAGACGTTCTGTTTTATTCGGATAATGGATCTCCAGTACAGATAAGATATTATGCTCGACAGATAGTTTTCTGAAGATGGATGCTTCCTGAGCAAGGTAACCAATTCCTTTTTGAGCACGTTGATACATCGCATCCTGTGTTATTTCTTGGTCATCTAGATAGACATGACCCTCATTGGGTTTGATCAATCCGACGATCATATAAAAAGAAGTCGTCTTTCCTGCTCCATTTGGACCTAAAAGCCCAACAATTTCGCCTTGCTCTACTTGGAAAGAAACATCGTTAACAACAGTCCGTTGTTTGTATTTTTTGATGAGATGCTCTGCTCTTAGTATCATTTGATAAGTATTTTAACTCAAGATAACAATCTTATAACAAATATATTTAATATCGAATTCCTTTTAGATTTAATTGCAAATTCTTTTTACCACGCCAAACATTTTCCTCTATGCTATAGCATATATCAAAAGGTTTGCCGCTATTGATATGTTGAATATGTTCGGACATGCCAAAACCGATGCAGTCGAAAGCAGGGGAGTTTTCTTGGTTAATGGTCATTTTTAAGTGATTCGTGCCTACTAGATATGCAGATCCGATTAAATTTACCTTTTGACTTAAAAATATGGGACTTTCATTTTGAGGCCCCAGAGGCTCAAATTGACTTAATATCCGATGAAATTTAGCATCTATATCTTGCAGATGTAGTTTCATGTCAATTAAGATTTCCTGGGTTAGCATTTCAGGCTTGATTAGTTTTGTTACGACTTCTTCAAAGCGATCTTGAAATAATTTAATGTTCCCAACCTGCATGGTTAATCCGGCCGCGTATTTATGTCCGCCAAACTGATCCAATAAATCCCTGCATTCGCTTAAAGCCTCATAGAGGTCGAATCCAATCACAGAACGGCAAGATCCTGCTATATGGCCATTCGTCTCTGTCAGTATAATCGTTGGCCTATAGTATTTCTCGGTCAATCGTGATGCGACGATACCGATAACACCTTTGTGCCAATCAGCCTTATAGAGTACCGTTGATTTTCTGGTTTTAAGCGAATCATTATCATCGATTATAGCGAGAGCTTCTTCTGTTATACGTAAATCAAAATCCTTACGTTGATTGTTTTGATCATCGATGTTGATGCTGAAATCTTTTGCTTCTTGTAATGATTTTGAAATCAATAATTTAACGGCATCTTTTGCATGGTCGATTCGCCCTGAGGCATTAATACGTGGTCCAATTTGAAATACGATATCATTTACCGTAAATATTTTCGTTTTATTTGTCGATAGATCAATTAATGCCTGAAGCCCACAGCACGGATTGGTATTGAGTTTTATGAGTCCAAAATGCGAAAGGATCCGGTTTTCACCCGTGATTGGGACAATGTCCGATGCAATACTAACAGCTACTAAATCTAGATATTGATAGCATACATCCAGCGACATATCATTTTTCATGATGAATGCTTGAATAAGTTTAAAACCTATTCCGCAACCCGATAACTCTTTATACGGATACGGACAGTCATTCCTTTTAGGATCCAGTACAGCACAAGCGTCTGGTAATTCATCTCCAGGTAAATGGTGGTCACCAATTATAAAATCAATGTTTTTAGAGTTGGCGTACTCGACCTTATCATTTGCTTTAATACCACAGTCTAAAGCAATTATTAAGGAGAAGCCATTTTCATAGGCATAATCAATACCCTGTGTGGATATTCCATATCCTTCTGCATAGCGATCTGGAATGTAAAATTCGATACGAGAATGAAACTCTCGAAAAAAACTATATACAAGAGCTACAGCAGTAGTTCCATCCACATCGTAATCTCCGTAAATTAAAATCTTTTCATTTTGACCGATTGCTGTCGTAATTCTGGCAATCGCCTTTTCCATGTCTTGCATTAAGAATGGATTGTGGAGTTGATCTAAAGAAGGTCTAAAAAATTGCTTGGAAGCATCAAAAGTTTCAATATTTCTACTGACTAATAATTCTGCTAATACTGGATTAATACCCAGTTCATTGCTTAATTGATTGACTTTTTTGACTTCACTTTTAGATTTTAGTACCCACCTTTTTTGCATATCTTTGCATCGTAATTATGTGTAAATATACGTTTTGTCTATTGACTAACCTAATTATAGAATAGGGGAATGGTCGTGTGTTGTATAACACGCAAGTTTCCAATAATTTAAAGATAATGCAAGCATATTCCTTATTCGAAGGATCATTTTCAGTGGATGCCTCGAAAAAATTTATTCCATTTGACCCAGCCCTTCATAACGCGACCGATCGACCAGGTTCTATGTTTATTCAGGTTCATCCATTTTTGATAGAAAGCCCCAATGGTCCAATTTTATGTGACACAGGACTCGGCCTAAAGGATGAAAACGGAACGCTCTTGCTTTACCAAAATCTTAAAAAGATGGGATATGAACCTAAAGATGTGAAGTATGTACTGATGTCTCATTTGCATAAAGATCATGCGGGCGGTATGGTGAATTTTGAGGACGGTGTTGGTCGGATAGCATTTCCAGAAGCAGAGTATATCGTACAACGTGGGGAATGGGAGGATGCTTATTCAGGTATTAACCCATCCTATCGCACGGAGATTTTTGATGTCGTACAGCGAAGTGGTAATTTAAACCTAGTGGAAGGTGCGGGGAGCGTTAACCATGAGATTGCATTTAAACGGAGTGGGGGACATACCCGCAATCATCAAGTGTTTCATATTGAAACAGGTGATAACCATTATTTTTTTGGCGGAGATGTATTGCCAAAGCCAGAAGAAATTATTCATAATCATATCGCAAAGTATGATGACAATGGTCGTCTTTCAAAACAGTTGCGCCAAGAATATTGGAAACAAGGTGCTCCTGAAAATTGGATTTATCTTTTCTATCATGCTAAAAGCTTTGCCATTGGACAACCCAAGCTTCGGTCGGATGGAACTTACGAAATGATAGAATCGAAATAATATCAAGCTGCTCAATTAAAAAATGAGCAGCTTTTTTGTAGTATATGCCTGTGAATTAGTTCGTTTATTTGCCAATTTTATTGCGTTTTGATTATTTATTGGTCGCTAGAAATGCTGATATGAATGAATTTTTATCTAAGTTTGTATGAAACTGCGCGATATGCCATTTACATCCGCCAGTAAAAATTAAGTTTTATAAAAAGCAAAGAAATATGTCTATTGTAAGAGAGTCGGATCTTATTGGTATAGGGAAGAAGTACCAAATTGAAACTGAAGCTGGAGACAATATGGTCGTGGTTATTCATGACGATGGTCGAAGAGAATTATATCGTTATGATGAGGAAGAAAGCGAATCACGCTGTGTCATGACGCTAAGTGACGAAGAGTCTCGACAGGTAGCAGGGATTATAGGAGGATTATCCTATAAGCCAAAAGCATTAGAGACAATTGAAGTCGCTTTAGATGATTTGAGAATCGAGTGGTATAAAGTTGAAGGTAAATGCGAAGGTGCTAATAAAACGATTGGACAGCTCGAGGTACGTCAACGTACAGGAGCATCCATCATTGCAGGTATATTAGGTGATAATACGGTTATTAACCCAGGACCCGATTATATGATCAGTCCGGGGACTACGCTCGTTATAGCTGGTAAAAAGAATAATATTAAATTATTAAAGGAAATATTATTATAACGTTTAAGAAAAGTAAATTTTTATGCCATCACAAACACTTATTTTAGAAATTGGAATTGCCATTAGCCTTGTTGCGTTTGTTGGTTTAATTGCTAATAAACTGAAGTTTTCTGTCATTCCCTTTTTTATATTAATTGGTATGGTATTGGGGCAACATGCTCCTCAAATCGGTCATATTGATCTCACCTTTACAGAAAGTAAACCATTTATTGATTTTATGGGACGCTTAGGCGTTTTGTTTCTCTTATTTTATCTAGGACTCGAATTTTCTGTTGGGCGTTTGATTAAATCGGGAAAATCTATTGTAACAGGTGGTACGGTATATGTATTGCTCAATTTCGTATCCGGCCTCTTAATCGGTTGGATGATGGATTTACCCTTTAAAGAGATGATGGTGTTGTGTGGTATTATGACCAGTTTCATCCACCGCTATCGTTGCGAAGGTGTTGACCGACTTAAAGCGTACCGCAAATCCAGAGACAGAAGTAATCATGGGGATGATTATGTTTGATGATTTATTCATTGCTATGCATATCTCGTTCCTTTCAGGATTGATATTAACAGGGAGCAGTTCGATGTGGACAGTTGTTGGGACTTCTTTACTCGCATTAGGATTTATTTTAACATTCTTAGTTTTAGGAAGAAAATTAGTTCCCGCTATTGACAAATTACTGCAAGTCAAATCTTCCGAATTATTTGTCCTTGTCATATTTGCTTTATTGTTTATAACGGCAGGATTTTCGGAGACGATACATGTAGCAGAGGCTATTGGTGCATTGATGGCAGGTTTGGTACTAGCAGATTCGCAGTATATTAAAAAAATCGAAGCAATGGTGTTACCCTATAAAGATTTTTTTGGAGCCATGTTCTTCTTTAGTTTTGGTTTGTCTATAGATATGCTTTCGCTTGGAGGAGCCGTTTTATGGGCTTCCATAGCAGCAGTTGTCACGATCCTAGGAAATCTAGCATCTGGATATTTTGCAGCAAGATTTTCAGGTATGAAGCATAAAACCGCTTTTGATATTGGTTTTACATTATCAGCCAGAGGAGAATTTTCCATCATTATGGCTAATATTGGTAAGGCCGGAGCATTATTGCCTGTTATCCAATCTTTTGTTGTCGTTTATGTGTTGATTCTATCCATTGTTTCACCATTGTTGACGAAAGAATCACGCACCATTTGGGTTAAGTTATTCGGTAAAGATGAGGTAAAGCCCAAGACAATTAAGAAATTAAGTGACTTGGAATCAGGTCCGATGTCATAAATAAATATAGCATAAAAAAAGGGAATCTAGCACTAGATTCCCTTTTTTCTTATAAGAAGCCTAATTCTAATTGGGCCTCTTCACTCATCATATCTCTTGTCCATGGTGGGTCGAATGTTAATTCAACAAGTGCCTCCGTTACCCCTGGTACTGCTGCAACTTTACTCTGTACTTCATCCATTATTTGACCCGCAACAGGGCAGCCCGGAGCAGTCAACGTCATGACAATCTTGGCAGTGCCATTTTCTTTAGTTATGATTTCATATACCAAGCCTAAATCCACGATATTGGCTGGTTTTAATTCAGGATCATAAACAGTTTCTAATGCAGCCTGTATGGCCGGGGCAATATTTAACTTATCTAGAATTATAATACTCATCTTAATTATTATTTAGTGCTATCGTGAATTGCCTCATGATAGATATGTAATAGTTTCTCTTTGTTCTCCTCAGGAGTAAAATTACTAAAATAGAATTCTTTAGTTGTTTGTCTAATGTTAAATTTTTCTTCAGAATTGTAATCTTTCCATTGGCTTACAGTTTTCAACATGCTATCCACATTTTGTGGAGAAAACAATAAACCAGTTTTATTTGGAATAATTAATTCTTGAAGTGCCCCAATATTACTACCTAACACAGGTGTGCCTACTGAAAAAGCTTCTAATATAGTCATAGGCATACCTTCAAACCAAATAGAGGGTACGATCAAAGCCGCTGCTTTTTCGACTAATGGTATAATCTCATCGCGCGATTTAAAGCCTAAGTATTTTATGTTCTCATTTTTAGATGCAGCATCTAAAACCTCTTGCTTCAATTCTCCATCACCGATGATCAGTATTTTATCGCTAATTCTAGAGAATGCCTCCAATAAATCTAAAACACCCTTTTCCTCCGTCAATCTTCCAATATAGATAAAATAATCAGCATAAGTACCATTGTAATTGTCAATTGGAAAAGTAAAGTTGGGCTTGATGCTGAACTTGCGAGCTTGAACATTTAAGGTCGAATTTATGAACAAGTTTTTTGCGAAGCTGGAGAGTGCGATGTATCGATCTACCCTATCCCATGTCCCGATTTTTCTGTGAAACCAATAATTCAAAGCAAGGACAAAAGTTTTAATAACAGAATTGTCCATGACACCCAGTTTGATAGCCGTCCATGGAAAACTTTCTTGTAAGCTAGAAAGGAACAATGCTTTATCATGATAAAGTATGGCCGATGGACAAAGGAGACGAAAATTATGTAATGTCATTACAAGTGGAATACCCATCTGGTGAACTGCACGTAGGATAATGGGACCAGAAGCATAGTGAGTATTGTGGATATGGACAACTTCAGGTTTAAACTCCTTGATTGTTCTTTTGACACGATTTGACGCCGAAACGTTCCAAAAAGAAGAAAGAGTCTGCAAAGCCCCTCTCCATCCTTTTTTGTTTTGAAAGGTCAGCAAAGCCACCTCATTATCCATAGCAAGCAGTTTGCTTTCTTGTTGAAAAACGGTGTCTTCTCCTCCTGGATTCTGATAAAAAGTATGGATGATTAAAATGCGCATGGGTACTTGCTTTTTTACAAACTTAGATAAATTTGTTTTATGTACAATTATAATTGCATCGGATATAAAATAAACCTATTTCTGAGCGTTTATTTTATATCACGTTCGTGATTGTTTCTCCGTATGGATTTCTGCTCCCCCACCAAGGATTCTTTTATAATAGAAGTGTACTATTTTGTGTCAATAAAACGGTTTTCAACCGGACTTATCAAAAGATTGTTCATATAATTCCTATCTTCGCATATCATTAGGTGACGATGACAAGATACTATGCAGCATTTACAAAAACTAATCTTTGACTCGATTAAAAACAGTCAATTTCCGAATCAACCTTCCAATTTATATGATCCTATTCGTTATTTTTTAAGTTTAGGAGGAAAGCGTATTCGGCCGACTTTAACATTGATGGCCGCTGAGATGTTTGGAATAAGAGAAATTAAGGATGCTTTGTCTGCTGCAAAATCGATAGAATATTTTCATAACTTCTCCCTTGTCCATGACGATGTTATGGATAAAGCACCATTGAGAAGAGGAAAACAGACCGTTCATGAGAAATGGGACATCAATGTTGCGATTCTTTCTGGTGATGGATTATTGGTTAAGGGATACCAAGAGCTGGCGAATTGTCCACCACTATACATCCCTGAATTATTGAAAACCTTCAATCGTGTCGCTATGCAAGTTTGCGAAGGACAACAATTGGATATGGATTATGAACATGCAGATTCCATCAGCATGTCGCAATATCTGGAGATGATTAAGCTCAAAACTTCTGTCTTATTAGGAGGTGCGCTGCAGATGGGTGCTATTTTAGCTGGGGCGAGTCTCCAAGATCAAAAACTGATATATGAGTTCGGTGAAAATATAGGTATTGCTTTTCAACTCCAAGATGATGTTTTGGATGCCTATGGTAATCCCGATACTTTTGGTAAACAAGTTGGAGGTGATATTTTAATAAATAAGAAGACTTACTTACTCGTTCGATTACTTGAAATTGTTGAAAAAGAAGATAAACCAGCGTTAGACTTATTATTAGCTTCTACTTTAGCAGATAATCCTAACAAAATTGCTGGTGTATTGCACTTGTATCAAAAGTATGCTATTAAATCATCAGCTGATGAGTTGAAAGATAGCTATACCAAACAAGCATTTGAAAGATTGTCTGCTATCAATATACCAAATGATAAGAAGGAGGCGTTAATTACATTATCGAATCAGCTACTTATTAGAGAACAATAGCAAAATTTATAAATTGTCTATATTTATTTAAAAAATTCTTAATTTGTAGACTTAGTTCATCATATTACACGAAACAACTAAAATGGAACCGTTAAAAGTAACAATCTTTCAAGCATACCTTTTTTGGGAAAATGTTGATAAAAACTTGAGTAACCTTGCCCTTAAACTTTCGAATTTGAGGGAAAAGACGGATCTCATTATTTTACCTGAAATGTTTAATACAGGCTTTACCAACAATGTGGAAAAGTGTGCAGAAACCTATCGACGGTAAAACCATGCAATGGTTATTTCATATGTCTCAGAGTTTAAACTGTGTTATTGCAGGCTCACTGATTATTGTAGAGGAAGAGAAATATTACAATCGTTTTGTTTGGATGTCTCCTGATGGTACATATGTAAAGTATGATAAACGCCATTTATTTGGGCTTGCAAAAGAAAATCTATACTTTACGCCAGGTCGTGAGCGCATCATCGTGAATATCAGAGGATGGAATATCTGTCCGATGATCTGTTATGACATACGCTTCCCAGTTTGGTCTAGAAATATCGGTGGCGCATATGATTTATTGGTTTATACAGCCAATTGGCCAGATAAACGTTCAGCACATTGGCGCACATTGATTCCCGCACGTGCTATCGAAAACCAAGCTTTTGTGGTCGGTGTAAATCGTGTAGGACACGATGGTAATGATGTCTATTATTCAGGAGGCTCCATGTGCATCTCGCCTTTAGGAGATGTGGTATATTACAAGCCTGAGGATGAGGATTTGTATACGTTCACCCTTCAGCCAAGAGATCTTCAGGAAGCCCGTAGAAATTTTCCATTTTTACAAGACGCTGATTCTTTCACAATAGATTAAGCGATATTATTTATAGGGTCTATCCAATATAATGGACATGACTACAGCTTTTCTCAAGTCAAAATCTTCAGTTGGAATATCCTTTTTTTGATTTTCTCCATTCAGATTAGTTTTCCTACTCATGGCTAAACGATGCTCCTCTCGGTCTTTTTTAAATCGTTGGATTTCGTTCATTTCTTTTATTTCCTCGATATAGGAAGGCTTAGGTGCATCCGACCTTGTTTCCTTAACGTATGTTTTATGAACAGGTTTTTCAGTTTTTGTTGGTACAGGAGCCATTGATTTTTTTCTTTTTAATGCTGCTTCCTGTTCTTTAACATAGTTTTGGTATGATTTGAAGCCAAAAATTGCTAATCCGATTAAGAGAGGTATAAACTTTTCCATGTCATGAAGATACAAAAAAAATCAATTTAAATTTTTGTTATACCATGTAAAGTTATATATTTATAGATATAAACCTATTTAACCAGGGAGTCGTAGTTAATTTTATTTTTTTAGAAAATAAGTCTCCTCTTTGGATAAAAAGTATTATATATTATAACCTAAAAAGACTTTGATTATTATGCTTAATGAAGATTTAATTGGAAAGATAGAATTCTATGATTTTCTAACTGGCAAAGCGACAACTGCGATATCGCGTAGAATGCAGCGTAATTTAAAAGATGTGGGAATCAATATTACAGCTGAGCAATGGAGTATTCTGTACAATTTGTGGCTAGAGGAAGGACTGACGCAGCAAGAATTGGCCACAAGGACCTTTAGAGACAAACCAAGTATTACTAGACTAATCAATAATTTAGAAAAATTAAACCTAGTTATTCGTGTGAATGATAAAGAAGATCGTAGATCTAATTTAATTTACCTCACTAAATCAGCCCGTAAACTGAAAGAAATGGGTATGCAGCAGGCTAATAAGACTATTGCTGAGGCATTAGATGGTGTATGTCCAGAGACTATAGGAATGGCGCAAGTAACGCTTCAACAAGTAATCTGTAATTTAAGAAAGTAAAAGAAAAGGCCTTTAATCGATTAAAGGCCTTTTCTTATTTGCTATTTCTTATTTAAAATATTTTTGCTTCAAAGTCTGTATGACTTTCGATTAATCGTCCTTCTCTGCCAAAATAGATGTCTTGAAAACTTGCTGTATTTACAGCATCGATTTTTCTAAAGAACTTATCAGCGCTAACGTCTGATATCGTTTTGAAACCACAAGCTTCCATTATTTCAACTGTAGCACGTAAGGTATTGCGGTGAAACTGCGCTACACGTACATATTTATCATTCACATCCAATCCTTTGTATAAGTGCGGTTGTTGTGTAGCAACCCCAACAGGACAGGTATCCTCATTACATTTCAATGCCTGAATACATCCTAGTGCGAACATCATTCCTCTAGCACTATAGCAAGCATCTGCTCCCAATGCGATAACTTTTAATAAATCAAAGCCAGTCACAATTCTACTTGACACCAATAATTTGATGTGCTTTTTCAAACCAAATGCAATTAAAGTTTTTGTTACAAAAGCTAATGCATCATAAAGAGGCATTCCTAAGTTATCTGTGAACTCCAATGGAGCAGCTCCTGTTCCACCTTCAGAACCATCAATAGCAATAAAATCTGGAAATATTTGGGTGGTCTGCATTGCACGACAAATCTCAATAAACTCTTGTTTATCACCGATACACATCTTAAATCCAACAGGTTTGAAATCACTTAATTCTTTCATCTTGTGAATGAATTCCATCATTTCAATGGGATTGGAGAATGCACTATGTGCAGGAGGAGACATCACATCAGTTCCTGGGATGACGTGTCGAATTGCCGCTACCTCTGGGGTGTTTCTTAGCTGCAGGAAGAATTCCTCCATGACCTGGTTTTGCACCTTGCGATATTTTCAATTCAATCATCTTGATGTTAGGACGTGATGTCTTTTCCCTAAAGAGTTCAGCGTCAAACTTACCATCATGTGTTCTGCATCCGAAATAACCGGTACCCACTTGCCAGATGAGGTCGCCACCGCTGTTGTGATAATCACTAATACCACCTTCACCCGTATTGTGTGCGAAATTTTGCAATTGTGCACCTTTATTTAATGCTGTAATAGCCGTTTTACTCAAAGCGCCATAACTCATTGCAGAAATATTGAATAGGCTTAAACTATAGGGATGCTTACAAGCAGCATTTCCAACAGTAGTTCTTAAATCATGGTTCTCAATATGACACGGAAACACCGAGTGTGCTGCCCATTCGTTACCTACGGTCTGTGGATCAGTCTGCATACCAAAAGCCACTGTCTCTCTTTCATTCTTAGCACGTTGGTAAACAATGGAGCGCTGTCTTCTATTGAATGGACGTCCATCGGTATCAGATTCCCAAAAATACTGACGTAATTCCGGGCGAATTGATTCGAAGAAATAGCGAAAATAACCTACTAAAGGATAATTACGCAAGATGGCATGTTTATGCTGAAAACTGTGGTATAAAGCCACAAATAGAAGCGGCATCGGTATGACTAATAACCAAAACCATTGTGGTGTAAAAATAAGACCAAAGGAGATTATAATCAAATTGATTACAGTCATGGTGCCAAGAATTAATTTTCTAACGGTCATAATTTAAATTGTATTTAGACTCTTTATTTTTTTTAAATAGAAAATGTGTTTACAGCTATCATGTTCAAAGATCGCTTAAATTTTATTGTTGATAAGCTTTCAAATATTGAACCAATATTCATTTTCAATACAGCAAAAGTACTAAGTTACTTGATGTAAACGAAAATTTTAGGGAGCTAGCAAGTAGTTTTAAAAACTTAGTAAAGAAATGATAATTAGCTTTTTCTTTTTACAATCTCTTGTGACAATAGTTGATAGATTTGTTTCCAATCATCTTGTTCTCTGATAAAATTTAAATGCTTTTTTATCGTGTTTATGTCATTTCTAATGGCCGGTCCTGTCTGAACTTCATTTGGAAGCCTTGATTGTACTTTTTCAGCTGTTTCTAGTATAATTGGGCGGATCAAATCGAAGGATAAATTATGCTGTTCTAAAATTTCACAACTAATCTGGAACAAGGCATTACTAAAGTTATTGGCGAATACCGAAGCGATATGAATGGCTAATCGTTGAACCGAATCACAAGGTATAGATTTTGGAGCCATTTCATGGATACATTCAAATAGTAAGTTGAAAGTTTCAGGTGTATTTCCTTCGATACAAAATGGAATTAAGCTAAAATCTGTCTCTTTGTTTTTTGATATGGATTGCGGTGGGTAAATAACACCATATCGGTTGAATTTGGCTAATATAGCCATATCCGTAGCACCAGAACAGTGGGTAACTACACCACGTAGATCTGCAGGAAGGGCAGATACCATATTGCTGATCACCTGATCACTAACGGCTATAATATATAGGTCAGCTTCTAAATTAATAGCAGCAGTGTCCGATACGGAAGCAGCATTTACAGTAAAGGCCAATGCTTGAGCATTGGCCTTTTGTTGACTGTATATTTGTGTTATTTTGTGACCCTTATTCTGGAAGTTATGCGCAAAATGTGTTGCTACATTCCCACTTCCTAAGATGACAATATTCATTATTTTTGTTTTTTATCCAGTCGTTTTGCGTCTTTATTTCTTTTGAATATCGACATAAAGAATCCAATAGTCATCACAATTGTTCCACACCAGAAGAAATTAATGTATGGGAATTTAATTGCTTTGAATACAATCCATTTCTTTTCAGGGAGTGGCTTCTGATAAACCATAATTTCTAATTTATCCTTTTTAGGCAAAATATTTGAAAAACGGAAGCGCAATCCTTGTTCGTTAACATCCTTATTAAAATCGTATGATGTACCATCTTTGATTAAAAAGACGGGCTCTACATTGTACTCTTTTTTATCTGAGGCAACAACCTTAATCTTTAAGCCGACGATTACATCTTTCTCTCCTTTAGGGATGTTTTCCAGTTGTGCATTTCGGTTTATACCTTCGATAACATAGAATCCATTTCTATAACGTAAAGTATCGCCTACATTGACCTCATAAGTTGCAGGCTCCTCGTAGTCTTCGAAGCCAGTCTTTTGATCCTCAGGAATATTGGCATTCTTCGTTTGTAAGTCAGAGGCAGCTGCTGTTATTAACGTATATACGTCATGTGTAAAGTAATGCTTTGTAGCAGGAGTTCCAATCAAACCGCCCATTTTTTCGTTATTCTGAGCAAATGGCATGAGTACAAATGAATTTTTTACTTTTCCACTTTCCTCATCAATACTTTCGTATTTGATTTTGTAGTAAACGTTTGGTTCCGCAATACTATCTCCAATATAAGTGATACGGTATTCGCCCATTTGCACAGGTTCTCCTTCCGTTAAGAAAAGGTTATCACCAGGTTTTTCAACCTTATCGAATCCCGAAACTGCGATGTAGCCTGTATTGTTAATCGAAATAACCTCATTTGTAGAAGCCGCTACCATCGCGCCAATCAATAACAGGCCGAAACCTATATGTGCAACTGATGAACCCGCTAATTTCCACTTTCCTTTCACTGCATCCGCTAATACACGAATATTTGCTAGAATACAGAATAATGAAGAGAAGGTGATGAGGATGAAAATTAGATTCGTATAGGTTTTTGTAATATAGGAAACGACAACAGTTAATAAGATAGCTACGATTAAAGATGCAATAGTAGCTGCGAAAAACTTTCTAGGGTCCGTTTTCTTATATTTCAAAAACTGGCTTATAGCAGTTAAGATCATGATAACAACAGCAAAACCCGATTGCCACTTGTTATAATGTTGAATAGGATCTAACGGTGGTGCAACCTTTGTTCCGAAAATAGCATTGAAGACTGGAATAGAAGTTGACGAAATCATTTGAACACATGCTACGGTCAATACCAATGCACCGATGAACATCCAAAACTCGCGTGAATAGATATCCTCTTCTTTTTCGGTTGTTGGCATATGTTTTTTACGTACAACCAATGCAACGATAGCGATAACGAAGAAGGTGGCATTAAAAGCAATTAATTGAACATTTAAGCCTAAGTCAGTAAAAGAGTGCACGGATGTTTCACCAAGGATACCACTTCTCGTTAGGTAAGAAGCATAAATCACCAATACAAAACTGATTAATGCCAAAAATGTCGCTGTGAAGTATGAATGACCGGAATTTTTATAGGCAATCATCACGTGAACTGCAGCTATTAATGTAAACCAAGGGATAATAGATGCATTTTCTACAGGATCCCAAGCCCAGAAGCCACCAAAGTTAAGCGCTTCATAAGCCCAAAATGACCCCATGATAATACCAACACCTAAAATCATGACAGCAAAGAGTGCCCAAGGTAAACCTGGAGTGATCCATTCTTTATAACGTTTGGTCCATAGTGCAGCAGCAGCATAAGCAAATGGAACAATCATGGAAGCAAAGCCTAAGAATAACGTTGGTGGGTGAATAACCATCCAGTAATTCTGTAATAATGGATTTAATCCTCTTCCATCATGGATTAATGATAAATAATCTGGTTGACTGAAGATAGGACCTTCGATAGCATCTCTTAATAAAATGAAAGGGGAGCTACCTAAGTGAAATCCGAAGATTTGGACACCTACGATCATAGAAGCTAAGAATACTTGACAGAGCATGATGAAAGTCATCACTGAGCTTTCCCAATCTTTAGCTTTAAATAGTAGTATCCCACCTAGTACACTTTGCCAAAACATCCATAACAAGAAGCTACCTTCTTGACCTTCCCAGAAACTGGAAATGATATAATGCGTGGGTAAAGCTTTAGAACTATGTGCATAGGCATAGTGGTATTCAAATAAATGATTGTGAATGATGTAAAATAGCGTAGTTGCAATCGCTAGGATTGAAATCGCATTTACCCAAAAAGATATCCGAGCAATTTTTTGCCATGATTTATCCTCTTTATTTTTTGTAGCAAAATAATAACTTATGAAAGATAGTAGTGCTGATCCGAATGATAGAATAATAAAAAATTGACCTATTTTTCCAGGCAATAGATTCTCGCCTACGTAGTTTACGTCCATTTATGTGGTGATTATGAATATTAGTAATTAAAAGCGGTAGCGTTAGTTTCGAAAACTTCAACTTCGTTCTCGTTATATTTTGAAGGACATTTCATCAAAATCTTTGAGGCATGGAAAACGTTACCGTCCATTTTCCCCGTTAATACAAGTTGTTCAGAACGCTCGATATCTTGTGGTTTCGAACCATTAAATACGACCTCGCATTCAGTACTATCGCTATCATACATATAGAATGAAAAATGATTGGCATTAGTCTTTGGATCATAATGCAATGCTTTATCTTTATTAAGTACGCCGACAACATAGAGTTCTGTCTTTTTCTCTTTAGCTTCTGAAAATGTTGAATAGGTGCTTGAATCGGTGTAAATTACAAGAATCATAGCAATTGCAACAGCAATGAGGGCGATTAAAATAATGGAACTTTTTTTCATTTTTTAAAATTTAACACTTTACCGAATGCAAAATTACAAATAGATTAGCGAAGTATCTAAATTTGCAACTTTGTGGAGTTATTTATAACCTTTCTAAATAAACTTAAAGATGTTGAATAATGTGCTTTAAATCATTCTAAGTGAGAACCATTGAATCTTAATCTATATCTTTAATTAAGTTTATATCTTAAATTTTACAATCTTGTGAATGGAATGAAAATAATTGGACTGCGTTTAGCTTTTTTACTCTTAGCATTATGTACTTTACAATTGGCTTGGTCACAAGAAAGATCTTTTAAACATGAACTCATTTTACAGAACGACAATGATGTGTATTTATTTACTGCACAAGACCGTTATTACACCAATGGTATCCAGATTAATTATCGATTTGCATTAAAATCAGATACTTCGAAGACGTTCAATCGGGTGATGGATATCGAAATTGGGCAGAAGATGTATAATGGCGTTAATTTAAGTGAAAAATCCCAAAAATGGGATAGGCCTTTTGCGGGTTATTTTTATTTATCAGGCGAATTGAACCAATATTATAGGCATAATCAGGTATTGAGTCTGAAAGTTGAATTAGGACAAATTGGTCCACAAGCAAAAGGGAAGGAAGTTCAAGAGGTTATCCATCGTGTTTTTAATATTTATGAGGTTTCTGGTTGGGAAGAGCAATTACCCAATACCTTCGGTTTAGATTTGGGTATCAAATAC
Organism: Sphingobacterium sp. SG20118; assembly: GCF_044740685.1. Lineage (NCBI taxonomy): Bacteria > Pseudomonadati > Bacteroidota > Sphingobacteriia > Sphingobacteriales > Sphingobacteriaceae > Sphingobacterium > Sphingobacterium sp. SG20118. Next base: position 3,992,573 of record NZ_CP172826.1, on the reverse strand, counting down.
CAATATTTGCTATATACATCCCTCCGGAAGAACTTTGATATTTCCGGATTAGGGTCCGCAACCCTAGGTATGAATCATACGAATGCAAGTATTGGCGTACCTATCCGTTGGGGTCATTTACGGTCTTTTGATGAGTCTTTATTTACAAAAGGGCATGTGCAGAGCAAAACAAAAGCAAAGGAATTCTTTTTATACTATATCCCATCGGTTACTTATCAGGTTTATAATGCGACCACTCAAGGGGGATTAATAAAACACTCGACAGTAAAGTATCCGTATACAATTGAAAAAATGGTAATGGGTCACAAGATTGGAGCTATGGTCGCTACAGGGAGATCATCTATTGGACTGTCTTATATTTTTCAATCACGTGAATCCAAAGAATTGCTTTATAATACCCATCAATACGGCAGCCTGTTTTATGGATTACGTTTTTAAACTGTCTTGGGTTGCAGGTTGGAATTTACTTCCAGTAAGCTTGGTGACGACCATACTGGCAACAGTATCTCCCGTTGCATTTAATATTGTAGCTAGTGGATCTACTAAAGTCCCGATAATCATAACCGCAGGTATGGCTTCAATGGGTAGCCCGAGTACCGAAATCATTAAAATTTCTCCAATATAACCCCCATTAGGAATTCCACCTGCTACAATACTCACTAACAAAGTTATGCCCAAAGCCATGATAAGTGTTAGAGGTTCAAAAAAATCTTTCCCGATAATGAGGTATGCCACATATATTTTAAAAATAGACGATATACTCGAACCTTGTTTATGTAAGGTTGTTCCTAAGGGGATGACCACATTGGCGATAGCGTCGGGTACTCCAATTTTTTTTGCAGCAAGTAAGTTTGCAGGCATAGTAGCTAAACTACTGCACGAACCTATTGCCGTTAAACTTGGGATAATATTATTCTTCCAGAAAGTGATAAAGCCATATTTACCATTAGCAATAAAAGCGAATACGCTAAAAGCTAAAAAGAAATAGACACTGCCAAAAATATAGTAAAGTCCTAGAGGTTTCGCATAAAAACCAAAGAGCTGTGGGCCGAGGCTGCTTACTTGATAAGCAAAATATGCACCTAGCCCGATCGGTGCTATTTTCATGACTAATATCAATAGATTTTTCATAACCTCATTTCCAGCATTTAAGAATGCTTTAAACGGAAGCGCTGTGGCGTTGGACTTTCGGGTTGCTATGCCAATTAAGAATGAAAATATCAGAAGAGCCAACATATTTTCTCGTGATAATAATTTCCAAAATTCGGAGACTGTTAAAAACCGAACCATCTTATCCCCCCAAGTATCATTTGGGTTATCATTTAACATCGTTTCCACTTGTGGTGCATGGGGAACTTCCAAGGGGAAAAGATAGAGGGTTACGATAGTGGCGCTTGCAGAAATGAGGATCGACATGATAAAGACAAAGCTCATTGCGGCGAGAATTTTCCCCAATTTACTTGTGCCTTCAATATTTGCGATAGAAGAAGCAATCGCAAAGAAAACCAGTGGAATAACGGCAACAAACAAAAGGTTTAGAAAAATATCTCCTAAAGGTTTGATATAGGTCACAACTTGTGGTAGATAGATGCCGATAAGACTTCCTATCAGTATACCTACGATAAGTAAGATTATACTGCCATAATTTCGGAAGAATAGGTTGGTTGAATATGTCATCATGCACACTAATTTAGTTCTTTTTATTTGTTAATTGTGATTGAAATACGATTTGTTATAGCAGATCTTGGTAAATAGAGGACTCACGCTACTTTTGCACGAATCACTAACATATAAAGGGTGATAAATAAAAAATTGCTTTTACGATTGAACGTTGTTTTATCGCAATAAGTAAGTGAAAGCGCCTTATAAAGTCTATCGTGCCATTTATTCCTGTTTTAAATTATTGTTAACTCCTTGATATTCTAAAAAGTGTTTTCTAATTTAGACCAAAATAGTAATTCTAACCTGTTTACCACTTGTAATTTATGCTTTTAAGTTGTTAGTGCAAAGAGGTTGCTCTAATTTTCATACGACCTTATGACAGATTTACAGTTGATAGAAAGTTTGAAAGGAGACAGCCAGACCGGATTTGTGACCATTTACCATCGACTCAACAAGCAAGTATTTTTTTTTATCCTGCGTTATATTAAGGAAACAGATCTTGCAGAAGAAATTCTAGCAGACGTTTTTGTCAAGGTGTGGAATCGTAGGATGGATTTCCATGCCATGGAAAGTCTTCGAGCCTTTGTCTATATAGCAGCCAAAAATGCCAGTCTCAATGCAATCAGATCACAACGTGCGAAAGGTGTACAAGAGCCCATCTCCGAGTACGAAGACTTACTTACAGATGATAAGGATGCTTTTTCCATGATGATTCATGCCGAACTTATTCACGCTATTTTTAGTGAGGTAGAAAAATTACCATTAAAACAAAAGCAAGTTTTTAATTTGACCTACGTAGAGGATAAAACGGTCGACGAAATAGCTGCTGAATTAGCGATGAGCCCTACATCTGTATATACCAATCGATCACGTGCTATAAGTACTATTAGGCACTTACTAAAGGCAAAAAATTCGTTAATGCTCATTTCTTTTTTAACGCTAGTTGGGTTAAAGTAGTTTTTGTAACTTCTTAATTTTCGTGCTATTTTTTTATTTTATAATTTCTTGTAAGATTTTGTAAGAACATGTGTTTCTATCATTAAACGAAGAGTAAACACAATGCATGATATAGAAAACACCGTTCGATTACTGCGCGCATATTTGAAAGGTACGATCCATCCAGATAATGATATGGAGCTTCGAACCTTGTTTGAAGCATATCCAGAATTACGTGAAATGGTCGATAAATTAGGGGAATCAGACAATTTACATCGGGAATTGTTGAAGTACCAGAAATTAATTGAAATAGGCGGCCTTGAAAGAGAAAAACGCGTACTATCCAATATCATAAATCGTATTGAACAACCCATTCCCAAGAAATCAAGAAGTCAGAAAAATCCGATTGTATGGTATGCTGTGGCTGCCTGTTTCATAGCCCTGACTTTGTTGGGCATTTGGAAACTGAAATATACAGATCCTCTTGTTAGTGACGAGGGTGAGGTCGTTCGGTTAGCAGAAAATATTCTTCCAGGCGGAAATAGAGCGACCCTTCATTTTTCTGATGGTACAACTTTAGGATTAGATCAGCGCCATGCAGGTATTGTAATCGGAGATAGCATCACGTATAACGATGGTTTCTGTAACCTCAGTTCCTGTTTATGATAAAACTAATATGATGACTTTATCAACGCCACGCGGAGGGCAATATCAAATTGTACTTTCTGATGGTACGAAAGTATGGTTGAATGCTGAAACACGTTTACGTTATCCCGTTCAGTTTACAGGAGAACAACGTTTAGTAGAATTAGATGGCGAAGCTTATTTTGAAGTTGCGAAATCTCACGGTAAACCATTTTTAGTAGCTACAGCAAAGGAAAAAATAGAAGTATTGGGTACACATTTCAACGTCTACTCTTATCCTGATGAAGATGAGTCCAAGGTATCCTTGTTAGAAGGGAAGGTAAAAGTAACAATTCCTAAAGGTCTAGTGAAAGAGCTCAAACCAGGAGATCAAGCCATTAATAATGGCGCTAATTTGGTCGTGCAACAAATGCCTATAGACGAAAGTGTATCCTGGAAAAACGATGAATTTATGTTTAACAATGAATTGTTGGGTACAGCATTAGCGCAGGTGGCTAGATGGTATGATTTGGATATTGAAATCGATCAAAGTCTACAAACAATAACATTATGGGGGTCGGTATCAAGATTGGATAGCTTCGATAAGGTTTTGAAAATCATTAAAATGACCGATGATAAAATTAAAGTTAAAATTGAAGGAAGGAGGGTGCGACTTATGAAATAATGGGTGACATACACTACATCATATTTCGTAATCTCAAGAAGCTGAGGAAGGTGGTACTTCCCCAGCAATTGGTTCGAAAATCAAATTAAACTTGCTTAACTGTTTTTATTAAACTAACAAAACCAATCAAATGTAATGAAAAAGTATAAATACCTCATTATTATGAAAATGATTATTATGCTTCTTTTGTTTACCGTTGGACAGCTTCATGCAGGAAGTTTCGCTCAGACGGTAAGTATCAAGAAGAAGAATAGTTCTATTGTAGAAGTATTCCGAGAGATTAAAAAACAAACGGGTTTTACCGTTTTATGTAAATCGGAAATTGTCAAAAATTCATCAGCTGTAAGTGTGGATTTTGACCGGGTACCTTTAGATCGAGCACTTTCCGACTTGTTGGAACCCAGAGGGCTTACCTATGTAAAAGAAGGTAAATCAATTGTCGTCAAACTGGGGCATCCTGCGTCTGCTAATCGCGATGTGAGCACCCATGATAAAGGGGTTGCCATACATGAGCAAAGGAGCATACGTGGGCAGGTAACGGATCAAAGCGGGAAGCCGCTTGCGGGAGTAACAGTTTCTATTAAAGGAACTACGAACACGGTTGCTACCGATCAAAATGGAAATTATGCGATAACAGCTCCACGCGGATCTGTCTTGATGTTTAGTTTTTTGGGTTATGAAAGAAAAGAGGTCGAGGCTACCGATGAAGTCGTAAACGTAAGTTTAATATTTAGTCAGGCGAATTTAGAAGAGGTTATTGTTACGGGTTATGGTACTATTAAGAAATCAGATTATACAGGTGCAGCATCCACTATTCGTACCGATCGTATGGCTGATGTTCCTGCGGTAGACTTTTCAACAATGCTTCAAGGAAATGCTCCTGGGGTTCAGGTAAACTCACTTTCGGGGCAGCCAGGTGGTTCAGCAGATATTCGCATTAGAGGGATGGGCTCTATCAATGCTTCAAGCAGACCACTATTTGTCATAGATGGAGTTCCTGTTATGTCGGGTGATATTGCATCAAGCAGTTCAAATAATGCTGGATTGGATGTTATGTCCACATTAAGCAATGCAGATATTGAGCAAATTACAGTGATAAAGGATGCAGCAGCTGCTTCGCTTTATGGATCAAGAGCAGCAGGCGGAGTTATTCTGATCACAACTAAATCAGGAAAGGCAGGTAAACCGGTATTTTCATTTAGGGGCGGTTATGGACTTTCAAGTCAAGCGACAGATTTTAGAGAAGTAATGGATGGACCGCAACGCCGAGAGATGTTGTTAGAAGGGCTTCGAAATCGTGCACGTTACATGGATAAGGTTGTGGATGAAACTGCTATTGAAACTTATGCTCAAACCAATATCGATAAGTATGCCCCTGTTCCATGGAGTGGTTGGACTGATTGGAAAAAAGTTTTATTTAGAGAGAATTCACCTTTTAGAAATGCCGATTTTTCTGCTTCTGGAGGCGATGGTAAACTATCCTACTATACATCAATGGGCTATACCAATCAAACTGGATTAACCTATCAGTCGGGCTTCGAACGGATTTCAGGACGTTTGAACGTAAAGTATAAAATGAGTGATAAACTCGAGCTTGGTGCTAATATTTTATATTCAAACATTGCTCAAGATGTCAATGCTGAAGGTGGTACCTATACTTCCCCTATTTATTCAACACGACATAAGGTAACGGGTTCAGAACCTGTTTATAATGAAGACGGAACTTTTTTCACCGATTTCTTCTCTAATGGAGAACGTAATCCGAAGGCCGCGTCCTTGTATAATTATCGTAGAGAACAAGGCGATCGTTCATTCAATACCGTATTTGCAAATTATAAGTTTTTTGATGACTTAGTCTTTAATACCACATTTAGTCTTGATCATACCACCACCAAGTACAACTCTTGGTCAGATCCGAGGTCATCAGATGGTGAAAAAGCAAATGGTTCATTAAGTTCAAGTTTTACAGATTACAATCAGATCGTATGGCGCAATAGCCTTACTTATACGAAGGATTTTGCTTCTAAACACCATTTGGATGTATTGGCAGGTTATGAAGTAAATAGCTATAAAAGGGACGGTATCGATGGGGCAAAAGATAACTTTCCATCCGTAGATAAAGTTGTGCTATCCAATGGTTCAGTGATTACCGATCTATCTGGTTCCAATTTGGAATGGCGCTTACTTTCTTACCTATCGCGTGCAAATTATAATTACGATAATAAGTATTTTTTAGGAAGCAGTATTCGTATGGACGGCAGTTCACGTATCCACCGCAATAGTCGTTGGGGTACATTTTGGTCCTTGTCTGGAGCTTGGAAATTCTCGAATGAAAATTTCATGGAATCTTTGAATCATATTGTATCAGATGGTAAAATCCGAGTATCATATGGTACAAACGGAACATTGCCAAGTAGTTATTATACGTATATGGATTTAACAGGCTTTGGTTATCCATATGGTAATAATCCTGGTATCAGAGAGACCCAAATTGGTAATGCAGCGCTTAGATGGGAGAAACAAAATAACCTCAATATTGGTATGGATCTACGTTTGTTCGATCGATTGGGACTTACGTTCGAGTGGTATAAAAGACAGTCTTCAGATTTGTTGAATGATATGCCGACATCCTACACAACTGGCTTCTCATCGTATTTAACGAATATAGGAGCCATTCGTAATTCGGGAATTGAAATTGATTTAAATGCTGATATTTTAAGAGATAAAGCATTTAAATGGACTTCAAACCTCAATTTCGGTATGAATAAGAATAAAACCGTGGCATTAGCAGATGGTAGTGCCGAGTTAAGAGAGGGTACCATGACCCATCGTATCGGACAGCCATGGTACAGTTACTATTTAATTGAATTTGCAGGAATAAATAAGGATTCCGGTGTACCTCAATATTATATTAATGATCCAGAAAATCTTGATGCTAGAGCGATCACAGAAGATTATACCAAAGCAAATCGTATCCTCTACAAAAGTGTAGATCCTAAGTTGGTGGGTGGTTTTACGAATACCTTTCGCTATAAGACTTTGGATCTAAATTTCACTTGGACCTATTCTTTAGGAGGATATTCATATGATAGCGGAGCAAGCAAAACAGAATTAGCTGGAAAAACAGGTTATGACAATATTCCGCAATATTATGAAAGAAGATGGCAGCAACCAGGTGATGATACCGATATTGAAATGTTTATGGTAGGTAACACTTACGATATGAGTAGTGTGGCTAATACACGCCGTGTACATTCAACAGATCATATCCGATTGAAGAATGTCACCTTTGGTATATCCATACCACAACATATCGCACGTCGTCTCAAAGTTAGTAACATTAGAGCTTATTGCTCCGGAGTCAACCTTTTAACGTTTGCGGCATACAAAAATTATGATCCAGAAGTGCCAGTAAATGGTACCGTATATTTCGAATCACCTAAACTAAAGACAGTGACCTTTGGTTTGGATGTTAAATTCTAAAAAACAGACTATGAAACATATATTATCAACGGTCCTTGTATCATGTACTTTATTAGTAGGATGTGGAGACCAATGGTTAGAAAAAGCTCAGCCTAGTACTTCTACCGAAAGTTCGGAGGCTATCAAATCTGCGAGAGATGCCAATTATGCTTTAAATGGTATATACGACATTATGCGTGGTCATGAGTATTACGGCGCGCGCATGACTTATTATGGTGATGTTACGGGAGAAGATATGCTTTCAAACGGTGATACAAAGCGAGCTGCAAAATATTACCTTTTCGATTTAAATAAAGACAATACCCCATCATCATTATGGTATCAACCCTATCGTGTATTACGTAACACCAATGGTGTTTTGGCTTATGTAGCTGGATTGCCTCAGGAGGACTTATCCGATGAATTGAAGGATATTAAAGGGCAAGCTCTTAGTCTTAGAGCCATGGCACACTTTGATCTGGTGAAAGTCTTTGGAGCTCCCTATACAGAAGACAATGGCGCCTCATTGGGTATACCGATTGAAATAGAAAAGCATATTTCGACAAATAAACCTGTTCGAAATACAGTAAAGGAGGTCTACGTACAAATTGTTGAGGATCTTGAAAACGCAGTTAAATTATTGAGTGCAGCAAAAAAGAATGGTAAAATCAACAAATTTGCAGCCTCTCAATTATTAGCGAGAGCTTACCTATACATGGGAGAAAACCAAAAAGCTCTTACTCAGGCTAGTCAATTGATCCAAGATGCACAAGGAGGGCAAACATCATTAAAGGGTCAATATCAACTTTGGACAAATGATGAATATGCCTCTGTTTGGTCGAAAGACTATACGAATGAAGTCTTATTTCAATTGTCCATTGTAAAGACTGAGAGTGGTCCTGGAAAAGAAGGAATGGGTTATTTGTTATGGCGTAACGGGTATAATGATATTATCCTATCGGATGATTACATGAACCTCTTAGCAAATGATCCGAAAGATGTTCGAAATACGATAATCACAAAATATAGTAGCAAGAATGTCGATTATTATTACTTAGATAAATACCCTGGAAATACCTCTGATGGAGAAAATCCAGAATTTGCGGATATTCCCGTACTTAGGCTTTCCGAGGCATATCTCATTGCAGCAGAAGCAGCCGTTAAATTGAGTGATAATGCAAATGCTCTTAAATATTTAAATGCTATTGTAACACGTGCTAATCCTGAAAAAACAGTTAGTGGAGTCGTTTCGTTAACGCGTGTTATGGAAGAGCGTCGACGAGAATTAGTGGGAGAAGGACATCGGTTATTTGATGCCTTACGTAATAATATGCGGATAGAAAGGAATGGCAATGCCCATGTATCGCCTTTGTTGCGAGCAGAAACAAAATCATTCGATCGGACTTACTTTAAAACATTGATGGCGATTCCACAACGCGAAATTGATGCCAATATCAATATTATTCAGAATGATGGTTATTAAGAATGTAAATCATGTACAATAAGATGAAACATTTTTCGAAAATGGGAATCACTTCCTTTAGAACGCGTTTGTTTTGCTGTTTCGTTGCGGTATTTTTCACCCTTAATGATGCACATGCACAAAATGCAAAGTCATTAGGGAAATACGATGGGCCTTACCTCTTTCATGAAGAAGGGGAAATTAAGCTCGTGCGTGTCGAAGATGGCGAAATCGAAATTAAAGTAGGTGCAGAAGAACCATTTCCGGTCACGACCGAAAATGGTCAGCATCGTTTTGAGGTATCTCTACATCCTATAAAAACTCCTGAATGGTCCTATAAAAGCCAAGGTAATATTATGGTGATTTCGGATCCCCATGGTGATTTCGAATCTTTCTATTCGATCTTAAAAACTCAAAAAGTAATTGGTGATAACTATGAATGGGTTTTCGGTAAAAATGATCTTGTGATTAATGGCGACGTATTTGATCGTGGTCAAGATGTACTACCTATTTTTTGGCTGATTTATAAATTAGAGGCTGAAGCTGAAAAAGTAGGAGGAAGCGTTCATTTTTTGTTAGGAAATCATGAAGAAATGATCCTGCGAGGTAATTATAAATACATGCAGGATAAATATCATGTTCTGGCCGATTCATTAGGGAAAAGCTACCGAGATTTCTGGGCTATAAATACCGAATTGGGAAAATGGTTACAGCTTAGAAACACGATGGAGAAAATAGATGATCATCTGTTTGTGCATGCTGGGTTGAGTAGTTCCATGCTCGATCCACAATGGACCATTCCAGCGGTGAACGACGCTGTCCGTGCTCATATCTTTGAAGTGAAAGAAGAACGTCAGAAATCGTCTGCAGGTAAGTTTCTTTTTGCTACTGAGGGACCACTTTGGTATCGTGGTATGGTTCGCCCAGAAGAAAAATATCATCCTTTAAGTGAAATAGAGTTGGATAAAATGCTGATCGCTTTTGATGCAAAAAGAATATATTTGGGGCATACTATTTTTCCCGAGGTAACTCAGTTTTATAAAGGGAGGGTATTAGCAGTGAATGTTAACAACGAATCCAATAGACTGCATGGCAGAAGCCGTGGGTTAATCCTAGAATCGGATAAGATGCTAGTGATTTATGATGATATAAAAAAGAATAAAATGATGGGTAAATAAAACTTACTCCTTTTTAAAGTTACTTTTTAGGCTGGGATTTTCCCAGCCTTTTTTATTTTCTGAAGCTAGTATAATAATAGGTTAATTGCGTACTTGCCCAAGTAATAAGCGTACCTGAGAACCCCACCCACCGATGACCATATCATCAATACCGTCTCCATCCACATCGCCAACGGCAATACCCCAGCTTCTACCACGTGTGACCTCTGGTATTACCTGATCAGTAACCAGAGAAAAATGACCAGAACCGTCATTACGTAACGCCTGAACCTGCATCTCCTCAAAAGGAGGTATCTTTATAGCACTCAAAATAATGTCCTGATGTCCATCGCTATCAAAGTCAATGATTGCGGCGGCATAGGTTGAATAGAGTTGTTCCGGAATTCTCGATTCCGTTTCATCAACAAAGTGACGATTTCCTTGGTTGATCCATAAACGTGCCCGAGGGTCTTTGTCCTTAGCGCCACCATTACTTGTTAGGTTTGCAAAAAGTAAATCGGGTTTTCCATCACCATTGGCGTCGAACACAATTACTTCTCGGGTATGTAGCGGTACTTTCAAAGGCAATCCCTCATCATGCGCTGTAAAATTTCCTTTTCCATCATTATATAATATCCGGTTTGGAGGCACTTCGTTTCCAAGCACCATATCCACATGTCCATCACCATCCAAATCCGCTAATCTTACGGACTGTGTTTGGTCGTCCACCTGAGGAAGAGCTGTTGTAGTATGGTCTATAAAATAACCCGGACGTTCAGGGTCATTTAGCCATAAGAAATTTTGTGGTGCTTTCCCTGTATTGCCAATTACGATATCCACCAATCCATCTCCGTTGACATCCGCGATATCCAATCCATTGGCCTCGCTTTTTCCCAGTAAACGGTCAGAAGCATCTACAAAAGTTCCATCGCCCTTGCCTAGATAATATTCATGGTTTTGATCATCCTCAGCAACAAAAATTAAATCCATAAAACCGTCTTTATTAAAGTCAGCCGTACGTACATGTTCGGTATCATGTGGTTTTTCTGCAAAAACACCTTTTTTCCAAGTAAAAACACCTTTTCCATCGTTGAGGTACAAGCGATTTGGTTCTGATTCCAAAGCCAAAACTAAGTCTAAATCTCCATCGTGATCGACATCCACAAGGATAACATCCAAAGCATGTGCCTTCGCATCTTGAGGGAGGTTAGTTAAAGTCACATCCTTAAAATAAGTTGACTGTGCCGAACAATATTGAAATGGGCTTAAAAGTATATAAAGACCAATACAAATTAGCGTTTTTTCGAAATAATTATTCATAGTTTCTTATGTTTCAGTAGTTTAATATACAAATAATTATACTGAAATGTTCTATATCAAGTTATTTAGCATATGCTCTTTATATTTTTACGCTTACCCTAGTATTGATCAATTTAGGGATATAGCATTTCATTAACGATAGCCACGATACGACTTCGGAAAAATATGTGGATCGAATCGATCATTATGAGTACAGATTAACTTCTTTTCTTTTATTTTTGTTAAATATGGCTGAAATGGAATTTGTTACAACAGGAGATGGTTCAAAAACATTGTTTAATGAACAAATAGGAGAGTGCTATCATTCAAAGCATGGTGCAGTTCAAGAAAGCAAACATGTTTTTATTAACGCGGGATTGGACTATTATATACAAAAGAATGCGGTTAGCAATCTTGCAATTCTTGAAGTAGGTTTTGGTACGGGGCTTAATTTCACCCAAACATTGGCTTACCTCTCAGATCAGGCCTCAACTATTGAAGTTGATTATGTAGGTATCGAAGGTTACCCTTTACCACTTGAAGTTATACAAGAGATGGGCTATGACGCATTCGTATCTGAGGAAAACTGGAAAAACTACATTTCGGGTTATAATCAGGCATTAACAGAAAAGACCCAAATTAATGGACAAACAAATTTATATATCAATCACACCTTATTGATGGATTTCGATTCAGCAATAAACTTTGACGTTGTTTATTTCGATGCCTTTGCTGCTATTCATCAGCCTGAGATGTGGTCGGATGAAGCTTTGGCGCATGTAGCAAAATTTATTAAACCTGGTGGCGTATTCGTTACCTATGCCATCACAGGTAACCTGAAAAGAAGTATGAAAGCTTTGGGCTTTACTATTGAGAAAGTCCCAGGTGCGCCAGGGAAGAGAGAGATGCTACGAGCCACAAAGATCTAATATATAAAATGCTACATTAAACGATGATCAATAATGGTTAACATGCTAATTTATTGGACTGTTGTGCGATCAAGTTTGAGGAGAGGGGGCCTAAGTAGGGTTACTTGTTCGGTTTTACTAGTTACTTCTTTGAGATAAGTGTTCCCTTCTTTGAGAAAAGTGTTCACTTCTTTGAGATAAGTGTTCACTTCTTTGGAATAAGTGTTCCCTTCTTTGGAATAAGTGTTCACTTCTTTGGATAAGTGTTCCCTTCTTTGGAATAAGTGTTCCCTTTTTTGAGATAAGTGTTCTCTTCTTTTGGATAAGTGTTCCCTTCTTTTGAATAAGTGTTCACATCTTTTGGATAAGTGTTCCCTTCTTTGGGACAAGTGTTCCCTTCTTTCATAATACTGTTCACTTATTTACAACATATGGTCATGAAATTTAAAGAAGTGGTCACTTCTTCTTTATAAGTGTTCTCTTGTTTAGCAGAAGTTACTACTTGTTTGCAATACATGTTTACTTGTTGTCGATAAGTGTCCTGATTTTGTGAACATGTGCCCACTTGTTTGGATAAAGTGACTACTTATTTATAACAAGTGATTACTGAAACTGAAGAAGTGACTAGCAAAAGGCAACAATTAGTTAAGGAAAGTGGTATGCTTTGTTTTAAAGCTGGTTTTTAATCATGAAGAAAGTGGTGAAGTAGCATTATTTCTATAATCGATTAATAATTGTCTTGTTAACTGTTTTTAGTGATGAAGGTGTAAATTCACTTACTCTTGATAACTTTGCAATCAGGTAAGGAAGCTCCATTCTTGCGAATACATTAAAAAGACTAGTGAAAAGCATCAAAAGATAGATTAAATTGTTGCGGTCAGCATATCTTATTGTGGAACATCCAAAGGTGATGGTTATTGGAAAATAAAGCAGTAGCGGCGTTGTCCATTACATTTGTCCTAAAAATAAGAAAACTCCTGAAGCGGGGAGCGACAGGAGTTTTACTAACCAATTATAAACCTAAATTATGAACTGATATAACGGGGCATCGGAGACAATTGTTACAACATAGAATCACCTTGACAATAAAATGACAATCTAACAATTACTTGAGATAACCTTTTTGATGTTTTAACCATTTGATGTATAGAGGATATTTCGTCTACCGGAATGTCATGAAACTTTTAAAACATTGGATACTTGAGTACTATCTATAGTATTAAAGTTTGATAAAGACATAAAAGAGGCTGTTTTTTGTGAGCCATCAGGATATCGGCGATTTCAAACACCGGCTTACAAAATTCGAGTGGATGACACCATTAGTATGCATATGTTTTAAGCTGAATGCATTTCCTATATATAAAAAAAGCAGATGCTGGTAAAACCAACATCCGCTTTTTATTATTTATCTGGGTCCAGATTAGTGACCTTGAGTACCATCTACACCATGAGAGTGACCGTGAGATAACTCTTCCTCAGTTGCAGGACGTACATTTAAGATTTCAATTTCGAAATGTAATGATTTACCAGCCATTGGGTGGTTTAAGTCAGCAATTACAACCTCAGGAGATACTTCCATTACAACTGCACGGAATTGGTTTCCATCGTTATCTTGTAATGGGATAACTTCACCAACTGGAGGTAAGCCAGTTTCTTTGAACATATCTGCTGGCAATTGAGCAACAGCACGCTCGTCTTTTTCACCGTATGCGTCTTCTGCAGATAATTCAAAAGCAGTAGTATCACCAACATTTAAGCCAGCGATGTTTTCTTCAAATTTAGGAAGCATCATGCCTACACCATATAAGAAGTCTAAAGGATTTTCAGTTGTTGTTTCTTCTACGAATACTTTCTCGCCGTTTTCGATTGTGTGAAGTTTGTAAGTTAACGCTACTACGTCATTAGTTACTATTGCCATTTGTTTTGATTTTTGGGATTTTCCCCGTTATTATTCTATTATTTTTATAAGTTCTGCAATCGTATTTTGTGGCAGACTGCATGTTTTATTTCTACAAAGGTATGCTTTTGAATTTAAACCTTTCCTATTTAATAATAATGGTAGACTGCTTGTTGTCCCACCTAATACGATTTTATTTGGAATGTAATGTTGATCTAGTTCTTTCCGATATGCTAATGCATCTTCACCAGTGATTGCAATCTCGTTACATCCATATAATTCTTCTAACAATAATATTGCCCAATTTGAATAGGCAGAGCCATATGTCTTGATTTGTGGGAATACATTGGCAAATATTTGTTCTGATATTGCTGTATAGCCTTCATTATCAATTAGTAGTCCTATTTTTTTTAATTGACGGCATATTGTCGAGGTAGATGACGGAATGACATTATCCATGACTTCACTTTTACGCGCGATTAATTTCTCGGCATTGGATGCACTATAAAAGAAGGTTTTTTCATTCTTATCATAAAACAACTCAATCGCCTTATCGATCAATCCTTTAGCTTTCATTAACCACTTTTCTTCAAATGTAGCTTCGTACAATGCTGTAAATGCCGCTATGGTAAAAGCATAATCATCAAGAAACCCAGGGATACTGCGATTGGTATCTTGAGGTTGGTGAAGCATACTGAAGTCAGCTGCAATCAGTTCATTATTTATAAATTCGGCATTCTGTAAAGCTAAATCTAAATATTCTTGTCGGTCAAATACGCGGTACGCATCGGTTAAACCATTTAAAAGCAATGCATTCCACGTTGCCAATTGCTTATGGTCAAGTCCTGGATGTACACGTTTTTTCCGGTAATCAAATAATTTTTTCTTTATATCTCGTAAATAATTTTCCCATTCCTCAGCGGTATAACCTGCTTCTTGCGCCAGTTTATCAGCTTCCATGTCGCTAATCAAGATATTGGTATGTTCTTCTTCCCAATTGCCCTGTTCCGTGATATTGTAGTACGAAATGAACAGATCTGCATCAGCACCTAATACCGCTTTGATTTCTGTGAGGCTGAATGCGTAGAATTTACCTTCTACACCCTCACTATCGGCATCTAAGGCAGAATAGAAGCCTTTGTTAGGAGCCAACATTTCGTTCTTTGCCCAAGTGATTGTTTCTTCTACAACGCGTTTATACAGCGGATTTGGATTTTGTTGATATGCTTCTGCATAGAGTGAAATGAGCTGCCCATTGTCGTACAGCATTTTTTCAAAATGGGGGATATGCCATTCGCTATCGACTGAATAACGAGCAAAACCTCCACCAATATGGTCATAAATACCACCAGAAGCTATTTTTTGTAAGGTGAAGTGAACGTGATCTAGCGTTTCACTATCGTTAGCCAATACCGCATAACGTAACAGAAATGCCCAATTGTTTGGAAGGGGAAATTTTGGACTTCGATGATATCCGCCGTCGTTTGCATCGAATAGTTCTTTCCAAGGTTTAATGATCTCTTCTAAATCTCCTGTGGTATACTGTTCAGGTATCGGGTTTATCGGCAATCGTTCACTTTGTTGAATACCTTTTGTCAATTTGTCAGCATATTCCAACGCTACAGCAGGTTGTTCCTCCCACATTCGCGCAATTTGAATCAAAATATTCTGCCAATCATGCGATTTGAAGTAAGTGCCACCATAAATGGGTCTCCCATCGGGCAAACAGATACAGTTTAATGGCCAACCTCCAGCATTCGTCATGAGTTGTACAGCAGTCATATATACTTGGTCGATATCTGGACGTTCTTCTCGATCAATTTTAATGGGGACGTAAAACTTATTCATCGTCTGAGCGATGACATCATTTTCAAAGCTTTCACGTTCCATGACGTGGCACCAGTGACATGCAGAATAACCAATACTGATGATGATCAGTTTATTTTCTTCTCGAGCTTTCTTTAGCGCTTCTTCACCCCATGGCATCCAATGCACAGGGTTGTGTGCATGTTGCTTCAGATACGGTGAATTTTCAAATTGCAGTTGATTTGCCATATCCGAAGGTACAAAAATGAATTATACTATGGTATTTAAAAGCGATGTCGTATTGGAGCTTAAGCTGTTAAAATCAATACCATCATCGAGTACCAAATGTACAACCTGTGATGTTGATAAGGGGATTGACTCATTACTGACGTATTCGATGAAGTCAGATAATCCAGGATTGTGCCCAAATATAAAAAGGGTATTGATATGAGGAGGAACTTGGTTTATTAATTTTAGGATATCCAAATAACTGGCTTCATAGAGTTTATTTTCTTGGATTAAGGCAATCTGTGGGTATTTAATCGCCTTGATAAATATTTCAGCAGTTTGATAAGCTCTTTCGGCTGAAGATGTAATGCAGAGTGTTGTTGAATCGGCTTGCATTTGTAATGCGAGGTGATTGGAAACGCGTTGTGCTCTTTCTATGCCTTTGTCTATTAAGATACGGTCAAAATCTCTTTTAGAGAATGACTGTTCAGCTTTGGCATGACGGACGATGTAAAGATTTTTAGCCATAATATGAATTTATCTATATAAATATACTAAATCGGCTTATAATTGTTTAGAATTGGGAAAGATTAATATTAATTTAATCGTGCTTGGTGATAGTTATTACTTCTTGTACTGGTTGATTAATCGTGTTGTAAAAGTTTTTACAAATATGTTTTAATGGATTGAAGTAGGTTCGAGTAAGAAAATTATATTTGTCTGGATATATATATTAAATAAGAACTAGGTTAAAAATTGCGTTCCTATCTTGTTTATTTTACAATGATTTAGGTTCGTTTTCAATTATTAAATGTGAAAGTAATGAAGGTATTGTTTGATTATCAGATTTTTGTGGCTCAAAAGGTTGGGGGAATTTCTCGATATTTTGTTGAATGGAATAGATAAAGTGGATGATATGTCTTATAAGCTAGATGTATATAGTAATTCAAATTTTTATTTATCAGAAAAGCATGTTAGAACTTTTAATTTTATTGAAAAAATCAAGAAATATCATCGTAAGTCTAATAAATCAATAAAAAAGAATCAACTCGTAACTTTAGACAGTCTTGAAGACTCTTCCATTGATTTATTTCACCCTACATATTATGACCCTTACTTTATTCATAACCTTAAGAAACCACTTGTTGTTACGATTCATGATATGATATATGAGAATTATCCAGATATTTTTTCACCTGATTCTCCAATTGCTTACTATAAGCGTTTATATATTGAGAAAGCTAATAAAATAATTGCAGTTTAACATCAGACTAAAAATGATATTCTGAAATACTATAAGTTGAATGAAGATAAGATTGATGTCGTTTATCACGGAATTGATGTAAAGCAACCTATAATTTATGAAGATATTCAGAATCTCCCAGAATCTTATATTTTATACGTAGGTAACCGATATGGGTACAAGAACTTTTCATTGCTGATAGCAGCATTTTCACTATTATCTAAGGAATATCCAGAACTTAAACTTATTTTGGCAGGAGGCAATTTGGAAATTGCAGAACAAGAATTATTGTATAGGAACCATATTAGAGAAAAAGTTATACAAATAGCTGCAACTGACGAACAATTAAATCTATTATATAGAAAAACTTTGTTTTTTATTTATCCATCCCTTTATGAAGGATTTGGTATACCTATTTTAGAGGCTTTCAAAAATGGTTGTCCTGTATTATTAAGTGATGCCAGTTGCTTTCCTGAAATTGCTGGAAATGCTGCTGCTTATTTTGAAGCTCTGTCATTAGATTCTTTAATAAGTGAAATGAAAAAACTGTTAGAATCTACAAACAAGAGAAAAAATCTGATAGAAAAAGGGAATGAACAATTAACTTTTTATTCAATGGAATCTTGCGTCTCAAACACAATTGAAACTTATAAAAGATTATTTTAAAAACTAAATGTGTTTATTGAAATTTCTTAACACCCAGTGCTTTAAGAATTTTGAAACCTTTCGAAGATTGAATTTTTTTCAATTTGTTTACTGCCTCAATCGTTTTGTTGAAATCATCCAGTATAAAAGAAAAATTTTCTTTTAGAAAGCGTTCACGTTCCGCATTGATTTTGTTGTAATTTTCAGGTCTGGCCGTTATACCAGTAAGATCAAAATTAGTTATGATTTCGTTGATATGTTTTGTACTTACATTTTCTTTGACAATTACCTTAGTGAAAAATGCCCAATCGGCAACTATAGGGTAAGATGTGTCGTAGAAGCCATATTTTGTAAATAATTCCTTTTTTATGAATGAGCACGGATGGCCAATTGTATCATTGATGAACTGTCTTAAAGTTAATTCTCTTGGGTAATGTTGTACTTTTGAACTATCTTTTCCCTCATATATTAATGATCCATAAATAATTTCTTCTCCTTGCAGTTGTGGTAAAATATTATTGATTACTTCAGAGTTATTAAGGTAATCACCACTATTCAAGAATAATAGATATTCACCATTTGCTATTCGAATACCTTTATTCATTGCGTCATAAATACCGCTATCATTTTCAGAAACCTTAATATTGATAAAGGTAGCGTCATTTATTAAATCTATACTTCCATCTGTTGAATCACCATCAATAACTAGATATTCAAAGTTTTTATTTGATTGATTATCGATTGATTTTAATGTTTTTTTCAAGCCTTCTTTATTGTTTAGATTTATTGTTATAATAGATAGCTTAATATTTTGATTTTCCATTCTATTTTTGTCCGATTATAAGGTTCCTATATTTTTCTGTAAATGTCTTTTCATTAAACGCTAATTTCACTAAATTTTGGACATTTAATGAATATTTTTTAAGCAGTTCCCTGTTGTTATTGATGAAAACTAGCTTTTCGACAAAGTCATTTTTAATTTTTAATTCATCTTGAGAATTTTCAATGAGAATTCCTGTGTCTTTATTTTCGCTGATGTATGTTGGTATTTCGCCTACAGCTGTGGATATGGGTACTGCTCCTCGTGCCATTGCTTCTAATAGCACCATTGGAAAGCCCTCAAAAATTGATGTAATTGCAATCATGTGTGCTTTTTCATAGTAAGTGTTTAGCACGAATACATTTGTTATTTTTCCAGTGATTGTTACATTTTTTTCTACCTGGTTGTTTTTTTCTTCAAAGTCTCCAATCATAATAAATTTTATTGGTAATTGAAGTTTGTAACATTCCTTAGTTATTTCAATAAACAATTCGGATCTTTTTTCTTCCGAATTTCGAGCAACAAAAAGAACAATGACTTCATCTGAAAAATTCTTTTGAAATATTTTATTGGGTAGTGTTGTCTTGTTTGGAATAACTTTAATTCTGTTGGTATAATCAATATTAATTTGATTATCGATATAAAACTTGATTTGCTTTTGACGTTGGTTTTCACCTAAAACGATTCGAGTATTGATTTCTTCTATATGTTTTAACGAATAATTATCCATTGAATTCGTATACTCGCCTAAAAATGTATGTACTAAATCAATTACATTAACATCTTTATGTAAGAATGGAAGTAAATCGTAAAAAAAGCGGGAGTTGCAACCGAAAATGGTGACATTCGGTATTTGATTGATTTTTTTTGCAATAATTTTAACGATTCTTTTTTTATACTTTTCCTGCCATCCCCATTTATAAAGTTCAATCAATTTAGAATACTTTTCGAATTCTTGTAGTAGATCTGAGTCTTTAGATTGTTCAGTAATAAAACATGTTATATTTTGTTCTGATACACTATGCATTATATCTAAGTGTACCCGTTCTGCCCCACCTGTATTATAATGAGGAAAAAAAAATATGATATTACTATTGATTTTTGCTACATTATATCTAATCTGAAGATATCTTAATTTCATTTTAATGTTTAACTTCCATTTTTCTATTTTTTTCATTTATTATTAGTCTATACATTTTATAAAAATAGTTGTGCAATTATAAATTTAGGTATATTATAGAAATAAATGAGATATACTTACATTTGTTAGTAGATATTTTAGAATATTGTGTTAAAAATGGTTTTTCTTGATGGATAGTAAAGTAAGCGTTATAGTACCATGTTTCAACAATTCTAAGACAATTGTTGAAACACTTGATTCTGTATTTAATCAGAAATATAATAATATAGAACTTATAATTGTAAATGATGGCTCTATCGATGATTCTGAATTAGTTATTTTAGAATATAAAAAAGGATTTAAGGATTTAATCTACGTTAAACAGGAAAATGGTGGGCCTTCTTCCGCAAGAAATAAAGGTGCTACTTTAGCAACCGGAGAATTTGTTGTTTTTCTCGATGGTGATGACAGAATTCATCAGGATTATATTTCATTATGTGTTAATGAGTTTTTGAATCAACCTGCGCTGAATTTGGTGTATTCTAATTCTGAATTTTTTGAAGCAGCGACAGGTGCCTATGTCTTACTTGATTATGACCCAATAACAATAATGATATACAATTGTATACCTATAGTATCTATGATTCGTTTATCATCATTTAATGAAATAGGTCAATTTGACGAAAGTATGAGAATAGCTGAAGATTGGGAAATGTGGATTCGCTATACTCGTAAATTTCCAAAGGTAAAAAAAATAAATCAGTCTCTATTCTTTTATAGGAAGAGGTTCAGCAAGGATTCTATTTCAGATATTAATACTTTAGATAAAACAATTGATGAGGCCCATTTATATATTTATCAGAAACATTATAGTATTTATAAAGAAATGGGCTGGAATATAATCGATTTGCTAGCAAGTAGACGTGAATATTTAAAGTTTAAAAACAAATACTATAATGAATGGTTCCGTAAAATTTTTTATTGGGTACGAAGAATAGATAGATAATTGACTATCTTAACGATTATCGTCGTTACTAATTTGTAGTATGGTAATTTCAAATTAATCTTCCCAGAAATATTTTTTAGTTTTTCCAGAAATCCTATTTTGTAAATTTTTAAAAGCTAATTTCCATTTTATTGCTTTAATATTTTTCAGAGCATTGTTTTTGTTCTCTAAATTCGCATTTTCATGTTTTAAAGTTTTAATTATCTCCTTATCGCTATTTTGGGAGTTTAAAAGACAGTTTTCACTTATGTAATTTAGTCGATCTTTAATTTTATTGCCAATATGCTGTGGTGATAAAAGATTTTGAATATCCTTTTTAGCTTTATGTCCTATTCTAATTCTTTCACTTGGATTATCAGCGAGATTTCTCATCACTAAACTAGCTTCATTAACATTTGCATCAGCCCATTGACAATTAAGATTTGAATAGAAGTAATTGTGACTGGTAGGAATTAAATCGTAAGAAATTAAATAGCTGTTTTCATTATTCATAAATTCAACATTTGCAGAATATCCCGTTGCAATAACAGGTTTACCAAAATACATTGCTTCTGCCATTGTTAAACCAAAACCTTCAGACCGATGTAAAGATACATATACATCGCAATTATTAATGAGGGCATTGAGCTCTTCCCTCGGTAATGTTTTTTCAATCAAAACTATACTCTTGTTATTTTTAATATAATTTGCTAATTCAATTTTTTCTTTTGCAAATCTTTCACCAACAGATGTTTTAATAATCAAAATAGCCTCTTGCGAATTTTTTCCAAAGGCTTTTTCATATGCATCAATTGTTGCATATGGATTTTTTCGAGCTATGGTACTGTGATAGTCAAATATTGTCAGGTATATTAATCTATCTTCAGGTAGATTCAAGTGTTCGCGATTGATATTATTTTGAGGAATTTCGATAGAGTGCATAAAACGCAAAACGGGTTTGGAAGAAACTTGTGATATTGCATTTACACAAAAATTACTTGGAACCCAAATCTCATCCATAAGATCTATGTATTTCTGAAAATCTGTTGGAAAATGTTCCAATTCCCATGCCCAAAATGCAATATTATATTTTCCATTTAAATAGGAGCTCCCAAAAGAATTAATTACTTTATCAAAATTGTCAAAATTAATTTGAATGAGATTAATTTTGTTGGGGTTTTCTTTTGAAATGTCAACGTTGGATGTGTTTTCTTCCAATATATCAGATGCAATTTCATCTGTAAAATCATTAATTACAAAAGGGACATTAGCGGCGGTTAATGCTCGTATATTGCTTCTAACACCTTCACCCAATCCGAATTGTTTATTTATATATCCTAAAATATTTACTCCATTGTTATCTGACATAAAGACCTGTTGTTTATTAGCGTTATTTAATAAGTTAATTAAGCTTATTGATTATCTTATTAAATGTATTATTACCAAAAATAATGAAAAATCTTCCTAATATGGGGTGGTGATTGATTAATTCTCTATTTATCATTTTATAATAATTTAATATTTGATCTAAAATAGCTGATTTGTCATTTTTGTTTGTCCAAAGCTGTAAATTTTTATACGTTAAACGAGCCTTACGAACCCGTCTTTTTAATGAAGATAGGCTTTTGTCTGTTTTAGAGAACCTAGATGTTATTTTCTTTTCCGAATTCGCCTCTATTGGATATGAGATACTTCCAACTTGCTGACCTTGATGTAATCTATAAAAAAATAGCTTTTCAGGAATCAATTTAAATACTCCATAAATACTTGCAATTAAAGCTATCCATTCGTCATGATGTATATTGGTGGCATTAGGAAATGGGGTGCATAATTGTAAAAAATCTTTTCTAATTGCCATAGAAGCTCCAGTTGCTATATTACCGCAATATGCGATGGAGTGAAAATAATCGATTTTTTCATTACTTTTTTGCAAAATTGTTGGAGTATCCCAAATAGTTAACACTTCAAGTGTTTTATTATTTTCATTTATAACATATCCGTTTGAACATAGGACGTTAATTTTGGAGTTATCTTCAAAATAATTAACATAATGCTCAACTTTTTCATTTAGCCATACATCATCTTGATCACATAAAAAAATTAAATCACCTGTACAACGTGATAATGCATTTTGAAAATTTTTTATGCTACCTATATTTTCTTTATTTTTATAAATTACTATTTTAACGGGGTCTAGGATATGATAAGCTTGTAAAATAGCCCATGTCCCATCAGAAGAATTGTCGTCGCAAATAATAATTTCATCGATTGATAATGATTGTTTTAAAATTGAATCGATTTGGGCTCTTAAATATAATTCGCCATTAAATGTACATAATGCAACGGATAGTTTCATGAGAGTTTTTTTATAAATAACGATTTGTTATTCGATTTATATAAGTTTTTTCCGAGAGATTAAACACTTGGGTCACCCAATTATCTAAAGTATATTTATGATAGATTTCATCTGGAATCGGTACATACGGAGAGGATACGAAGTCCACACTTAGATTACTATGCTCATCATTGAGCACCAAGATGTTTTCAGGTCTATAGAAGTCATAATGTACTATACTAGGGTTATTGGTAATCATTTTCTTTTCCAATGCCATAGCTTCGAAAACCCGAAAGCTTAAACCCGTTTGATCTTGTCTCATGAGGTCTAGAATAACACGCGTGTTATGATAAGCATCCAAAACCTGGGTATGGGATATTGGTTTTCTATGAAACTCACAAGATGTATGTTTTGACTTTGGAAAAAAGAATTGGCGGAGCTGTTCTTTCCATACTTTTTTTCCAACAGTTACGATTTTAAATTTGAAATTTAGTTGCTGAAATCGATTAACGAGATCTTTCAAAATGATTTTTCGATTTTTATCGTAGGATGTTATGTAAAAAATATCCAGCTCAGGTACATTTTTATGATGATGAAAATCTACTAAATAATTGTAATTCGTTAACTTTTCAAAGCCATATTTTTTCACATCCTCATCCTCAAAAGAATAGACTTTATCAAATAAATGGAGTTTATCTTGAACTGGAAATCGGTCGAGGTTATCGTAAAGGTAGGCTATCAGATGACCGGTATGCTGTTTGATATATTGAATCGTTTCATACGCTAGGGTATGTGGATTCATGATTAATATTTGATCCTGATGTCCTAAAGATTCTAAAGAATCGCGAACATATTTTTGACGGTTTATATGTTTTAAATTCTTTCCTAGGAATATTTTACTGCATGTATTGGAAATTCTTTCAAAAATATTGGCATAACTATAATTCCCAATATTGATATGAGAGGCTGAGATATCTTTTTTTAATAATTCGTCAATAATATAATGATCATAATGCCAGAAATCAAAACTTACAACGCAGATTTTCATATTTGTTCTTTTCGCTTCAAAGATACATAAGTTTCGTGCACGCTCAAACTTTGTAAATAAGAAAGATCCAAGCCGTGTTTTCCATCCAGTATACCTAATTTGATGATGTATGCCTTGAAAAATCTGAAACTTGTTTTCCCAAAATGCGTGAGTATATTGTATCTTTTATGGTTTGAATAGAGTTCTTGTCCTTTTAAAACGCCATAGTGAATCATTTTGTCTTTGTAAGACTTATAATCAGAGAAGGAATAATGAAGTAGCTTATGCTTTAAAATACCGGTAGTACCATTGACATTTAAAGTTTCATGCACTTTTTTAAGGATGCAGAATTTCGCTTTGGACTTTTTGAAAAGTCTAAAATTTTTGTCGTTCTGAGTTCCAGAAAACCTTATTTTTTTATTACAAAAGAAAAATGTTCTGTAGACATAATAGGCGTCTAGGGCCCTTGGGTTATTTATTGTTTCCTTAATCTCATTCTGTAACGGTTTCGTCAATCTTTCATCTGCATCTAAAAATAATATCCAATCATGTTTGGCGTAAGAAATGGCTATATTTCTTTGCTTTGTAAAATCCTCAAATCTGTGTTGATATACGCGAACTTTACTATTTTGCCTTGCTATATTAATCGTATTGTCCTTACTGAAAGAGTCTACAATAATGATTTCATCTGCAAAATCTAGGCAGGAGATTACATCTTGGATATTTTTCTCTTCATTATAAGTTATGACTAATGCACTTATCTTTTGATCCACTGTAGTTCGGTTATAATTTATAAAACTATGAATACACCATCTTCTAAATAATTGAAGAACATGTTAATATCTTATTGATAGAAATTTTATTAAATCTTCCAGCTTTGCATGATGAAGCGGTCATGACTATTAGTACCCTTCTTCAAACTTTGCATGGACGATTTATTATCTTTTATATGATAACGAGGAATGTCTTCTTTATGTTACAATAGAAATGTTAATTTATGTAAAATGATTATTCACTGAAATTTGATACTTTTGTGCCATTCATGACTTCTAATTCAAAAAATATGCCTAAAGCTAAGCTTTCAGTGTTTCTGATTACTTTTAACGAAGAGAAAAATGTCGGAAAAACCCTAGAAAAATTAACCTGGTGTGATGAAATCATTGTCGTAGATTCATTTAGTACAGACCGAACTGTAGAAATTGCAGAACAGTTTGGCGCTAAAGTGATACAGATGAATTTCGAAGGTTTTGGAAGGCAAAAACAAGCTGCTTTAGATGCATGCCAATATCCATGGAAATTGTCCATTGATGCGGATGAGGTATTAGATGATAAACTGATTGCAAGCATCCAACAGGTCCTAGAAAGTGATCAGGAGTATCAGGCATATTATATAAAAAGAAGACAGGTTTTCATGGGTAAAATATTCAGATATGGTGATGAGTCAGGAAGAAAGATTTTACGTTTAGTATCTGATGGCGCTCGATTTACAACAGATGCTGTCCATGAAGTATTGCAGACTGAAGGTAAAATAGGTGTCCTCGAGGGCTATATGCTACATGATAGCTATGCTTCATATCATGCCTATGTTAATACCATGAATAGCTATACGACCCTTAACGTGGAGAAAGCATTAAAAAAAGGAAAGAATTATTCTTTTTTACAGGTTTTACTTAAACCGAAGTTTCAATTTTTTAGAAAATACTTTCTGAACCTCAATTTTTTAAATGGTATTGAAGGATATTATTGGAGTAAGCTTTCGGCTTATTATGTTTTCTTGAAATGTTTAAAAGTGAAAGAGGCCTATCATAAAAGGAAACACGGCTAATTTCCCTTTAAAATATAATTTTCTAAGCTCTCATAAATTTTCTTCTTATCAAAAGATTGATGTACGAATTGGCGACCAGCAACACCCATTTTATGGCGAAGTTCTACATGTTGTAAATCTTTAACTTTTTCCACAATTTGTGGAATATTGTTCAATTCTGTTAGGAAACCTGAGATGTTATTCAAGACTAATTCAGGCGCACTACTGTTATTAAAAGCAATCACAGGTTTTTCTGCTAGTGAAGCTTCTGCTAATACATAGCCAAATCCCTCCCATAATGAAGGTAAAATGAAGATATCTAGGTCTATTAAAAAGCTCTTTGGAGAATCTGTGAATCCTAAAAAGTGAACATGCTTATCTGTACCTTTTTCATGGCTGTAGGCTTTCAGCTCCGTCTCTAATTCACCTTTACCTGTGATATAAATCTGATGGTTGATATCCTGCCGTAAAAGTTCTACTGATAAGTCAATCAGCAATTTTTGGTTCTTTTCAGGAGATAGTCTAGCGAGGGTACCTATTATGAGTTCATCTGATTGCCTATTTGGGACAATTTTTTGATAGGTTGATTGGTCAAATGCCTCTATGTCTATCGGGTTATAAATGATCTTAATCTTTTCTTCTGGAAATAATTGCAGGTTATTGACTAAGATCGTTTTTTTTGTAGCTAACGAATTTGCTAATACATCCGTTATATAATTTCCAAAAATACGCTGGTTTAAAAATGTATTTTTAATGGGAATAGCCGATCCTCTACGGTATATGATACGGGAAACCTTTGCTATATGTGCAGCATAAGCAGCAATCTTCAAGTCCTTTGGATTGTTGATCAACAGTGTTTCGAGTTTTAACTCTTTAAACTTGGCAATTAATGAATAGCGTTTTACAGGATTCAAAAAACTAAAATTTGTTAAATTGACCACTACAAAAGTAATCGTAGGATAATCAAGTAACTTTGTTCTTAATTTGCTGTCCTGATCGCCAAAAAAATAAACATCATGCCCCAGTTTAGCAAAATGAATAGCTGCTTCAAAGTGCCACTTTTCACCACCACCCCAAGTTTTTATAGAGTTAAAAAATCCTATTTTCATTACCTAAATTTTTATAAAGATTTATCCATTGCTCAGCCAATAAACCATCATTGAATCGTTGTGCATATTCCAAGCCCTTTTCACGCATTTCTTGCTGTTTTTCCGTGGAATTTAGAATGGTATCTACCGCTTCGCCCAACTGATTAATATCATTGGGGTCGACATAGCAGGAGAAGGGGCCACCAGCTTCCGGAAAAACACCTGATTTCGATGTAATCACTGGAGTTCCACTATACAATGCTTCAATAATCGGTATGCCAAATCCTTCAAAAATGGATGGATAAACGAAAATTGTAGCAAGGCTATAAAGTACGGATAATTCCTGCATACTTAAGCCTTGTAAAAAAATCACCCGATCTTCCATTTGATGTTGCGTAACATAGGCTTGGATTTCCTTTGAATAAGACGTTTGTTTGCCAACAATGACCAAGGAAATATCCTTATCAACGATTGCTTTGACTATAGATAGCGCATTTTTTCGAGGTTCGATGGTCCCTACATTTAAGATAAATTCTTTCGGTAACCCCAGTTTGCTAATTAAATCTTGCTTTTCCTGTTCCGTGTTAACCGTTTTAAATGATTCATGACATCCTTGATAGATGACTTTAATCTTACGCTCTGGGATATGAAAGAACGCGATGATGTCTTGCTTTGTCTGCTCACTTATTGCTACGATTTGATCGGCATGATCGCAGGCATATTTGAATTTTTTATGGTAAAGGGTACGATCTATTTTTTTATAAAGTTCGGGGTAACGAATGAAAATTAAATCATGGATGGTCACGACCGATCTAATTGAAGTGTTTTTCAATCCCCTTGGAATTTCACCAGAAAGGCCGTGGTAGATATCAACCTTGTCCAGCTCAAGATCATTCACAATACGGCTTGAACGCCAATGGCTAGATAAGATGTTGTTTATAAAACCAGTAGGTTGCTTAACGATGTCACTCGGAACCAAATTATTATAATGGGATTTTCCAAGTTTTGGTGTATACAATAAATAGGTCTGTTCAGGATAATACGTACGGAGGATACGAATCAGATCACGACTGTAATTTCCTAAGCCGGTCTGATTATGAAAGAAACGTTTTGCATCAAATCCTATTTTCAACATCTTTATTATACTATAAAACTTAAAAGGGCAGCTGCTGTTTCCTCTTTTAAATAATCTGTTTGATTTTGTTAATAATCATTTCTGGAGTGACCAGATCAATCGCTTCTATGCCATCACAATTACAAGCCTTGTTGCCATAAATTGAGTTAGGTCTATTTGGATGCGCTACTTGGATGCAATCATCTAAAGATTGTCCGTGCCCCAGAAAACCTGCAAACGGGTGTGTGGCCCCCCAGATAGACACGCAACGGACACCCATTAATGAGGCCATATGCATACCCGATGAGTCCATACTAATCATTAAGTCCAAGTTAGCAATTAGCGCTAATTCTTCTTTAAGCGTGAAACGACCGATGGTGTTGTGTACATTAGGATATAGCGCTTGCCATTTTTGCGCTTGATCTTGTTCCGTTTTACCTCCACCGAATATAAATATATCAACGTTTTCTTGTGATAGATTAGCAATAACCTCCTGCATTTTTGCAAGAGGAAACACTTTATATGGATGTTGGGCAAAAGGTGCAATCCCAATCTTTTTACTTCCATCATCTGAAAATAAAGCATGTGCTAAATTGGGTAATGGCAATTTTTTAGGTTCCAGTTTATGCTGTAAAACGAATTGAAAACCTAATTGACGAAAGACATCTGCATAGCGTTCAACAGTTGGTTTCAACGGAGTTAAAACTTTGTTTTTCAACCGCGTTAACATCTTTTTTTCTGCTCGACCTTTATCCAGCTGTTTCACTTGTAGGCCAGAGCGTTTTAATAGAAAGGCTAAGATGCGTGATCTCAGATTAAAATGTAAATCTGCTAGTGCGTCAGCCCCTTCTAAAGCTAATTCTTTTTTTAGAGCCAATATTCCCTTCAGGCCCTTATGTTTATCTTTAGGATAAAAGGCATGGAATTGCACATTGGGAATGTTCTCAAAAAAAGCTTTAAATAGCGGACGGCTTACCATAATAATTGATACCGAAGGAAATTGTTTTACAAATTCCTTCAATACAGAAGCCACCATGGCAACATCTCCCATGGCAGAAAAACGAGTAACAATTATTTTAGAAGGTAAAGCCATTATTTTCCAGCCTGATATAAAACCGGATTTAAACTCGGGTCGTTATACATTTTCATCTGCTTGTATACTTTCATGAATTTCTTGCCTGCTTGAATATCCGATAACAATTCATCAATACTTTGTGATAGATCGATACGCTGCTCCAATAAGATGTTCAATTTGATTTGACAAGCGTCGATATGAGTTTGTTCTACATCTTCACGTTTTGTCTCTTGCTCCATATGGTAGATCTTTAAGGCTAAAATAGACAAACGATCAATCGCCCAAGCTGGACTTTCGGTATTGATTTTAGCCTCTTCCTTTGGAGTAACTTCTTGAAATTTCAATAGATAATAACTATCTATATATTCCACGGTATCTGTGCGGTGTTGGTTAGATTCATCAATTCTCCTTTTCCAATATAAAGCTACTTTGGGATCTATCTGTGGATTTCTGATGACATCTTCCATATGCCATTGGACGGTATCAATCCAACATTTCATATACAACAAATGTTCTAGTGATGACGATTCAAATGGATTTTGAATGACCTGGTCAATTTCGTTTTCAACATGGTAATCTGCGATTGCACGTTGAAAAATAGTGTTAGCTAATGCACTTATCATAGTGCAAACTTAGATAAATTTGTTTTATTTACAATCTTAATTGCGTCATTAATAAAACTAATTTATTTGTTAGAATCTGTTTTTATAAGATCCGCAGGATTGCTTCGCTGTTATCGCGCGCTCCGCTGCTATCCAGAATTATTTTATATCCAGAATATCAGTATAAAAGATATTGAACCTATTTTAAGAGATTCAAAAGTAAACTCGGGTATAATCCCAGTAGAATGACCAAGATACTTAATGCAACAGCAATAAATAGCAGTAATCCGTTGAATTTGGATAGCGTAATATGCGTTGGAGTCTCTCTTAAGAATGCTTGTAATGGAATTTTGAAGTAAAAGAATAACGAAATTACGGAGGTTAAAGCACCTACGATAAGTAAAAGTAACAAGGAAACTTCCTGTGCGGTTTGATACTGTTCGAAAACTTTAGAAAAAACAAGCAGTTTCCCGATAAATCCTGCAGTAGGAGGGAGGCCAATCAAGGAAATCAACAAGATAGAGAAGCTCACGAAGATGATAGGGTACCTTTTACCCAAACCTTTATAAGACGTGATATTAGTTGTTCCAAGTGATTGCTCCAATTGATCTATAAATAGGAAAACCGCAATGTTCATCAGCGCATAAATGGCGAGATAGAACAGCATGACATTATGATCCTCTGGGGTATAGACAAGCGATACCATCAATAATATACCCGTATGCCCTATAGATGAATAAGCCATCATCCTTTTGACATCTCCTTGCTTTAATGCTGCTAAATTTCCAATAAGCATCGTGGCAATTGCAATGATGATGATAACGGTAGTCAAGAATTCTGAATAGTAGAACGGACTAGCAGTCCAGCTTGCCAATAGACGAGATAAAAGTATGAGCGCACCTATTTTTGGCACCGTTGATAGATATGCTGTGATCGGCGTTGGTGCACCTTGATAAACATCAGGACTCCAGACATGAAATGGAGCAAAGCTCAACTTAAATCCGATACCAGTAAGTAAAAAGAGAAATGCAATACTCGTCATGATTTTAGGAGCTTCAATGAGTCCTTGAATATGTTGTGCAGAATCGAAATTCAAGTTTCCCGTGAAACCGTAGATCAGCGATAATCCATACAACATAACTGCTGCACAGACAGAACCAAAAAGTACATATTTCATGGCTGCCTCAGCTTCAAACTTCGTTTTGGAAAAATAACCTACCATCACGTAAGAGCTGATCGATACCGTTTCGATAGCGATAAATAGCAACAACCAATTGCTACTTAAGGTCAATAAGTATAACCCTAACGTTGCTGTTATTAAAACAGCATATAGATCTGCAATGGGACGTTTTTGCTCGGTAAATCGCTGCTGAATGAAAATAACGATCAACAGGGTGGATAGCGATATGATGCCCCGAGATAGGATAGACAACTTATCGATTTTTATCATGTCAAAAAATCCAGACTGCCCCATCCCGAAATGCAGTTGCCCAAATAGAAAATATAAGCTGAATAGCAGTCCCACTATGGTAACCGCAAATGAACTATGTTTCCATATTTTATCTACAAATAAGCTACAAACAATACTGCACACAAAAGCAACCATAAGGGCAAGTTCCGGCTTAAACAAGGGAAGGCTTGCTATGATATGGTTTAAGATTGACGAAATTGAAGAAGCAAATGCTGACATTTTATTAGTTATACTGTTGAATAAAAACAACCAAATTTACAACCGAAGCATTCATTTGATCAAATACTATAAAAGGGCATATTCCCAAGATCAGCGCTAGGGCTAATGTTGGAAATAATATAAGCTGTTCTCGTGCTGTTAAATCCACTAGTGCGGTATGCCATCCTTCACCTCCTTTTAATCGGGTTTTCCCAAAAAACATCCGTTGTAATGTCCACAGTAGATAAACCGCACTCATCAGGATTCCAATAGATCCAGCAATGGCCATCCATCGTGGAAGGCCCGTACCTAAACTTGCCGAATTGAAAGTACCGATAATGACAAATGCTTCCGCTATAAATGCTGAAAAACCAGGTAAACCTAGAGAAGCAAAGAAAGCAATCGCAACATAAGCAGTGTATTTAGGCATGATATTCGCCAATCCTCTAAAATGTGGGATATAACGATCATGTACACGGTCATAAATAACCCCTACTAAAAAGAATAAAGCAGCAGATAGAAAACCATGGCTGATCATTTGAAACATCGCTCCAGAAATACCCTCTGCCGTAATGGATGCTAAACCTAATAATACGAAACCCATATGCGAAACAGATGAGTAAGCAATCATGCGCTTTAAATCTTTTTGTGCTAAAGCGTTAAATGCACCATATAAAATGGACACAACACCAATTAACCCCAGCCACCAATTACTAGCTGCAGCGGCATCAGGAAAGATACTGAAACAAACGCGAATGATGCCGTAGCCACCAATTTTTAAAAGAATACCCGCAAGGATAATCGATACAGGTGTCGGAGCCTCAACGTGGGCATCAGGAAGCCAAGTATGCAACGGCACAATTGGAACTTTAATCGCAAAAGCAAAGAAAAGTACAATAAAGCCAATCAAACGTGCTGATATCCCAAAAATCTCCTGATAACCATCGATTGCAAAAATAGAACCTGCTACAAAGTTGTCTGGATTCATCATATGAATCATGTTAAAGGTATGGGCACCCGTTATCGGATTAATGACGGAGAAATAGAGTCCTACGATAACCAAAAGCATAAAAACAGAACCTAGCAACGTATAGATGAAAAATTTCATTGCCGCATATTCTCTTCGCTCTCCTCCCCAAATTCCTATCAAGAAATATAAAGGAAGTAACATCACTTCGTAGAATAAGTAAAATAAGAAAAAATCTAGCGCACAAAATATACCGATGACTGCCATATTCAATAGCATAAGCAAAGCAAAGTAACCCTTTACACTTTTCTTCATATTCCAAGATGCGCCTATGGCCATTAACATGACAAACGTACTTAAAACCAATAAAGGCATGGAAATACCATCGACACCAAGTAAATAATCGATCTCCAGTTTACCAACAGCGCCCAAGTCAAGGCGAATCCATGACAATTGTTCAACCAATTGATAGCCTTCAAGCGTATTGATACCCGTCGCAGAGGGATCAAAGGAAAAGTAGGCCATTCCTGCTAACACAAATTGTATGGTCGTTAAGGCAAGGGCAATGTATTTATAAGAATCTTTGAAGCGAGTAGGAAGAGCCAGGATGAGGGCTGTTGCTACAAGCGGTAAAAAGATCAATAAGGATAGTGTAGGCATTTCTAACGTAATAAAAGATAAATTAAACCAACTATAACAAGTAGGAATACAGAATATAAATAGGTCTGTAGCTTTCCGTTTTGGGCTGATCGCGCAAAATTTCCTAATATAAGCGCGATTTTACCAACAGCATTAACAAGACCATCAACAATATTTTTATCCACCCAGTGACTGAAGTGAGCCAAATGCTGTATGAATCTTGTGAAAATATGGATAAAACCATCAACGATGTTTCTATCCAACCAGTAAGAGAGTTTACTTAAATGCAGTACACCACTTACAATAACTTTTTCATTGAATTGATTGAGATATCCTTGATTTAAGGATAAACGATTAGCAAAACTATGTGCATTCAAAGGATACAGTCCTTGGACATACCATCTCCACGCAACAATCCATGCGGATAATGCGCCAATAGTTAAGACCAATGGAATCACCAAATGAGCCGTGTGATTAGCTTCGTAAGGGTAGTCGACCAATAATCCATCCATCACCCAAGAATCATGATAGGAGATTGGGTTAATGGAAAATAGGGGGAAGAAACAACATATCCCTAAAAAATACATCGGCCATAACATCAGTTTTGGAGATTCCCCTAAAGATGTAAGAGATCCAACAAGATGTTTAATGCGTAATGTTCCGAAGAATGCTTTGAAAATAAGACGACCAATGTAAAATGACGTCAAAATACTGACGATAATAAGTGCAATTGGGACTATTTGAAAAATAGGCCCATGGGTAGAAGCCCATTCGAAAGCTGAAATAATAATACTGTCTTTCGATAAATATCCTGAAGTTAATGGAAAGCCTGCCAGCGCTAATGAAGCGATAACCATCAAAATACACGTTTGCGGCATATATTGACGCAGTCCCCCCATATTTCTTAAATCCTGCGGATCAAAATCAGCCTGACTATGTGCTTTTAGGTGCGACATTTCATGAATTACAGCTCCGGCACATAAAAATAGTAAACACTTAAAAAAAGCATGTGTCAATAAATGGAACATTGCAGCATCCCAAGTCCCAATACCAATACCCACCATCATATAACCCAATTGTGAAATGGTAGAAAAGGCTAGTATTTTTTTGATATCATACTGTGCTAAAGCAAAATATGCAGCAGTAATAGCGGTTATACTGCCGATTATAGTTATCATCAAGAGTACTGTTTCATTGAACAGCGGGAATAAAGTACTCATTAAAAATACACCAGCAGCAACCATGGTCGCTGCATGTATTAATGAAGAAACCGAAGTAGGACCCTCCATCGCGTCGGGTAACCATACGTGTAATGGAAATTGTGCCGATTTAGCCATGGCGCCAAGGAAAAATGAGATTCCAGCGATGGTCAGCCAGCTGGCGTCCATACTATTGTGTGGTGATACCCATAGACCATATTCAACGGTTGTAAGATCGATTAAGCCCCCAGTTTCAAATAAACTGACCAGATTTAAAGTACCAAACTGGGAATAGACAATAGCGATACCAATCAAGAAACCCAGATCACCAATGCGGTTGACTAGGAATGCTTTTTTATTGGCTTGCACAGCAGATTCTTTCGTGAACCAAAATCCTATCAATAGATAAGAAGCAAATCCTACAAGTTCCCAAAAGATATACATGAGGAGTAAGTTGTTCATGATGACAAGTCCGAGCATCGCAAAACAAAATAGACTCAGATACATCCAATAGCGATGTATTCCTGCATCACCCTGCATGTACGATTTCGAGTAAATATGGACCGGAACAGCAATGGTAGATACCAGAAATAACATGAGCGAAGTCAAGTTATTCAATATTATACCCACCGTAAATGTACTTTGCCCTATTGTAAACCACTCAATTTCGGATGTTAATGGAGCATTATTCCATACCTTGAGGAAGGTAAGTAAACTGCAGATAAAACTGACTCCGATAGCGATCGTAGCCACAAGACCTGTGGAATCTTTTTTACCTATAATTGCTTGATATAAAAATGCCAATAAAGGCATTGCTACAGTAAACAGTGCAGTACTAAGAGGCGATATGTCAAATATAATGTTCAATGCTAATCTTTTAATTCACGAATTTCATCCGGATTAATGCTTTTGTAGTGTCGGTATACGTTAAGAATGATCGCTAAACCTACTGCTACAGCAGCAGCAGCGAGTACAATAGCGAACAAAGCGAATATCTGGCCTCCGTAGTTGACACTGTCATACTTTCCGAATGCAACGAAATTGAGAATAGCTGCATTGATCATTAATTCAATACCAACTAAAATCATAATGGCATTTTTCTTCGACAATACCGCATAAAGTCCGATACAGAAGATACAGGCAGAAACAACTAAGAAGTGTGTTAGTGTAATCATTTTTGTAAATCCTTTCGTGATAGATGCGATGCACCAATTAAGGCCATCATTAAGAAAATAGAAATTACTTCAAATGGGAGCACATACTGTGTCATAAACTTAAGACCCAATTGGTGTATATTATTGTCAGTGCTTTTGATGACCGTATCGTTTTGGATAGCGGCGGTTACCCATGCTGGAGTTGACTGCTGCCATTCGACGATGCCCAATAGCATGATACCTAAAAAAGCAATGATAAGAGGCGCTACTTTCCAAGTGGGTAAGGAGAAAAATGAACCTGTTGTTTGTTGCAAATCTTGCAGCAGCTCCTTATTTGAAAGCATAAAGGCAAATAGCAACAAGATTAAAACCCCACCAACGTAAACCATGATTTGGGTTATGGCCACAAAATCTGCTAAAGCAAATAAATAGAGTCCAGCCATGGCAAATAAGACGACGAAAAATAGGAATAGCGCGCGCGCTAAATTTTTCAAGCTGACGACCAATAAGGCAGACCCTACGGCCAATACTGCGAATGAATAGAATAAAAAGAGTTCTAATGTCATTATTTTGATTTGGCTGCCTCCTTTTCAGCTTGAAATTTTGTCCAGTCAGATTTTCGTTCCGCAATTTGCTCTTCGGTCATATCCGAAAAGCCATATATTAAATCTGTTAATTTTGTGGTGCTGCGGTCATACTGATCGGTCATCGTAATGCATTCTGTAGGACATACAACCGTACATAATCCACAATACATACATTTTGCCATATCAATTTCAAACTTTGCAGCATATAATCTTTTTACGCTTCCATCAGAAGTTTTACCGATAACCTCAGGAGATTTAATGGCTTCAATCGCAATACAATCTACTGGACAAGCTTTTGCACATAAATCGCAAACGATGCAATCATCAATTTCTACATCGAGTTGATAACGTGCCACCTCTGGAATGGGCATTTTAACTTTTGGATATTGAACAGTGGCAATACCATCCTGTTTATCAAAATAATTATCCTTCGTAATATCCAATTCTTGACGTGATTTCCGGGCGCCAAACATATGCTTAACCGTCAAAGAAAGACCTTTGGAAGCAGTTTTTAAAGCGTGGAAAACAGTTTTGAATATCATATTGAGCTAAATAAATTAAACAACTACTAAAATTCTCCAAATTGCGGAAATGGCCATACACAAGAATGCTAGTGGTGTTAACACCTTCCAGCATAGATTCATCAATTGATCTGCTCGTAAACGGGGCAATGTCCAACGTATCCACATTTGGATGCCGACTAAAATGAGGGATTTTGAAAAAGTCCAAAATATTCCCCAAGCAAATCCTGTCGTCCAATCGGCCAATTTAACAACCCCAATATTGGGTAGGGGAGTATTCCAAGCACCTAAAAATAAGACAACACCCAGCATAGAGACTAAGAACATCATCGCGTATTCTGCAAGAAACAAAAACGCAAACTGTATTCCTCCATATTCCGTATGGAAACCACCTACTAACTCAGATTCTGCTTCCGGAATATCAAAAGGAGCACGATTACACTCCGCCAACGTGGCAATGAAAAAGATGAGGTAGGTAACGATCATATGGGGTGCCTGAAAGATATTCCAAGCGAATATGCCTCCAATATGATTGACGGACCAGAATCCTAGAAATTTGACTTCCTCTGTCGCATGTATACCTTGATTTGTAGCGATATCATTCAGATTCAGTGTCTGTGTCAACATCACAGCAGCGATCAAAGACAAGCCAACAGGGATTTCGTAGGAAACCATTTGTGCAATGGCACGCATGGAAACCAAGTAAAGAGAATTTATTATTGGAACCCCAACCGGCCATTAATATACCAATAGCATCGATGGAGACAACGGCCATAATTAAAAATAAACCCGTATGTGTGTTGACCGGAATAAAATCTTGAGACCAAGGGACTACAGAAAAACCCGTAAATACAGCTACGAAAATAACAATTGGGGCTATTCGAAACAAAATGCTATCGGCCAAAAGAGGCGTGATTAATTCCTTCTGCAAAAGCTTTAAAATATCAGCAATCGTCTGGAGAGAGCCATATTTTCCGGTTTCCATAGGACCTAATCTATCCTGAACGAATCCAGCGATTTTTCGTTCTGCGTATACCGCAAATAACGTAAAAACCGCTATAAACATGAATATAGCGACAGGAACAAGGATATGGATGAATAAATCTAACAAATTTTATTTGTAATGATTATTAATAAGTGATTTCTAGTAGGCAAATTTAAGGAAAAGCTATGAATTTAGAGAAGGAAAATAAAAATATATACTGGTTTAATAGACATTTGTTATTGGAAATAAAAAAAGCATCTCGAAAGATGCTTTTTTTAAGTAATATTTTTTAAGATTAACGTTGTGTAATCTCTACATAATCACGCTCTGTTGGACCTGTGTATACCTGTCTTGGACGACCGATAGGCTCTTTGTTTTCACGCATTTCTTTCCATTGTGCGATCCATCCTGGAAGACGACCTAATGCAAATAATACGGTGAACATTTCAGAATTAAAACCTAAAGCGCGATAGATAATACCTGAGTAGAAATCTACGTTCGGATATAATTTTCTATCGATGAAGTATTGATCATTCAATGCCGCTTCTTCCAATTTTTTAGCGATTTCTAAAACAGGATCATTAACTCCCAATTTCGCTAAGATATCGTCACATGCTTTTTTAATGATTTTAGCACGAGGGTCGAAGTTTTTGTATACGCGGTGACCAAATCCCATTAAACGGAAAGGATCGTTTTTATCTTTTGCTTTTGCTAAGTATTTTTCTGCATCGCCGCCATCATTTTTGATTGCTTCAAGCATTTCGATTACCGCTTGGTTAGCTCCACCATGTAGAGGACCCCAAAGGGCATTGATACCTGCAGATACAGAAGCGTATAAGTTAGCATTTGATGAACCTACGATACGAACAGTTGAAGTAGAACAGTTTCTGTTCGTGGTCAGCATGCAAAATCAATAACTTATGCATGGCATCGATTACAACTGGGTCAAAAGTTTTGTCTTGGTTGACTTCACCAAAAATCATATTTAGGAAGTTGTCGATATAACCTAAATTTGTTTTAGGATATACAACTGGGTGACCTAAAGATTTCTTTTGAATCCAAGAAACAATTGTTGGCATTTTAGCCAATAAATTGATAATCGTTTTATCTTCTTCTTCTTGTGTTGGATTTGGATTTAAAGATTCAGGATAAAATGCTGATAAAGCTCCTACAAGACAAGATAGCTGTCCCATTGGATGAGATTTTGAAGGAAAACCAGCAAAGAAGTTCTTCATATCTTCGTGGATCATCATTTGTGATTTGATATCCGTTCTGAATTGCTCTAAAACTGCTTTTGTTGGAAGATCTCCATATATCAATAAGTATGCAACTTCTAAAAAAGTTGATTTTTCAGCTAATTGTTCAATAGGATATCCACGGTATCTTAGGATACCAGTTTCACCGTCAAGGAAAGTGATTGCACTTTTTGCCGCTCCGGTGTTTTTAAAACCTGGATCTAATGTAATATATCCAGATTGATCTCTCAGTTTTGAGACATCAATTGCTTTTTCGTTTTCTGTACCAGTAATAACTGGAAATTCGTATGACGAACCATTTAAAATAATAGATGCTGTTTCAGACATAAGCTTCTTATGTTATCATGTGTTTATGCAAATGTAATAAAATTGATAGCTAATATACTAGATATTCGTAATAATAATGCCATAATGTATTCATATTTGACTTATTTTTAATTAAAAATCTCAATTATTACTAATTCACGCCATTTGTTTATCCTAAAGCATTTGTTTGGCAGAGAAGTTAAAAATTATAGGTTTGCAAGCATATTGTTGTCTGCGCATACTATTAAAAAAGTCATCCTTTCGAGCGCTGTAGCGTTCGAAAGGATGACTTTAATAAAGGTGCAACCGCAAGTAAGTCGACCAATTTTAATCAACCTGAAATCCGTATTTTTTGTATATGTTTTTTGCTGACGTCGATTGCAAATAAGCCATGAAATCAGTTGCTGCTTGCTTGTTTTTCGATTTCTTCAATTTTCCAGCCATATAGTTGGCGGTGATGTTTTCATGATCCGGGATGGTGATGCTTTCCACTGGATGGTTAATCATTTTTTGAAAAAATGTTTCCGAATACCATACTGGAGCTACATCAGCGTGTCCCTCCAATATTCTTAATGGACTTTCACGGTGATGTATTTTGGTTAGATAAGTAGATTTATCTGCTACTTTTGTCTCCATAACTGCTGTTACGAGTTCTTCGCCACCAGCTTTTCTATAAGCTGTTTTTATTTGTTCACCTACACCTTCCCAAGCCGGATTTGGCATGCTGATGCGCACGTCTTTTCGTTGTAAATCTTTTAAGGATTTAATGTTTTTAGGGTTTCCTTTTGGAACCATTAATGTCAATTTATTGGTCGCATAGGTTAATGTTTGGTCAAAGTAATCGGCCATTTCTGTAATGCGTCGTTTACCAGCTGTATAAACATCAGGCGTATGTGTAATCTTTAGATTTCCAATCGTAAGTGATCCACCCTGAATTTGTTTAGCCAAGATTCCTGGAGGCAATGTTTCGACGAAAATACGCTCATATTGTGGATACTCTTTTTTGAACGTTTTGATTAAATCATCAATGACCATGAACTGATTTCCAGCAAAGAAAATAACCAATTGTGGATTTTCAATTTCTCCATAGAGATCAGGGATATTGTCGATACCCGGTATGGTGAAATTTACTGCGGATTCGGGCGGAGTATTCCATGGTGGGTGGAATTGATAATCTTGTGCGTATGCAAGGGGTGTCCCCAATAATAGGGCAAGTATAGTTTTGATGATAATTTTCATGATATCTTGTTTGTTTATGGTTTTACGATCGTCCATCCTTGGTGCGCTCTGATAACAAGTTCACCATTTCCACTAGGCACATAGCCGATGAAATCAAAAAGTTGTTCTTTTGTAAGGTTTCGTTCTTTAAGAGAATTGGTGCATTGTGCTACAACAACACCTCTTGTGATTAATTTTTTGAATTGCTCTTCATATTTTGAACTACTCTTTAAAAATGCTTCAGTTCCTCCTGAGAAGGCGATCAGCTCAAGTGTTAATTTCCCCTTTAGCCTTGGGTCGTCCAAGACATTGTTGATATTACGTATCGCTTTTTCAATCGTTTTTGGATCGTTGCTATCCAATTGATAAATGGCGTGATAGGCTTTTTTATCAGCTGTTGCTCCCTGAAAGGATGCATTTTTAAGTAATACTTCGTCTTGTGTTTGAGCCGATAGTTTTCCCATAGATAATACGGCAAGGATTAGAATGATAATTGTTTTATTCATTTTTTAAAAATTAAAAGGTCCATATTTATGTTGAATAGCACTTATCTCATCGTTGTAGGGAGGATAAGGCGAGTCTTTTGGTTTTTTTGCAAGATTAGGATAGTCCAATTCTTTATTCGCTTTTATTGGTCTTGAAAACGAATTGATATATGCTGCCACATCATAGGCTTGATCATCGGTTAAGATCGGATTGTCGTGACTGGCACCCAAGGGCATATTCCCTTTGATAAATTTCATCGCTGTTAATAATCGAGCCATACCAGCCCCGTCATTATACGAATCATTTCCCCATAAAGGTGGATATTGATAACCTTTGCTGTTGGCAAGTTTTACGCCCTCACCATTTTCCCCATGGCAGCTCTGACATTGTTGTTGAAAAACTACTGCACCA
Organism: Sphingobacterium sp. SG20118; assembly: GCF_044740685.1. Taxonomy (NCBI): domain Bacteria; kingdom Pseudomonadati; phylum Bacteroidota; class Sphingobacteriia; order Sphingobacteriales; family Sphingobacteriaceae; genus Sphingobacterium; species Sphingobacterium sp. SG20118. The sequence goes on along the minus strand of NZ_CP172826.1, from coordinate 3,951,191 downwards.
TTTTTTTGGTCGGCAGCTCGTTCCGGAACAGTTACTTTCACGAACCCCTGCCCCTCGATGCGTTTACCATTAGGTGTATTTTTACTAATATGTTTCACATAGGTAATGATTGCGCGCATCTCTTTACTATTCACGTCAATGGCTTTGCCATTCATACTGCGTTCAAAACAGCCGTTGATCCGTTCTTCCAGTGACTCCACTTTATCTTCTCTGCCGATGTATATTGGAAAAACTCCGGTAAGACCGACATAAGGTGCCGCAAATGATTTAGTACCACCATTGAGATGACAGTTCGTACAGGCCAAGTGGTTCCCAATTTTAACACCATCTTTCTCATAAAAATAATTATAGGTCTCTTTGATCAGTTTTTCACCATAAAGAGCAAGTTGGTCTTCGGCATTATCTTCGTATGGAACTTCTTTTAATTGATCCACATGATTGATTATGTCCCCGTTTTCTAGAGTACTACTTCCTGTTTTATGAGGTAAAGCATTTGTCATATAGGTAGACAAAATAATTAAACATAACAAGATTGAGGTAATGACAATAATCGTATTGCTACTTCTGCTAATTTTTTTTATTTCTTCTTCCATTCATATTAGGTTTTAAACAAATGTAGCTGATTAAAAACTGCGATGATAATTCGAAATTATTATCTGTCATAACGAAAGGTTATGAGTATATTTTAGCTTTATGCAGTTGTATAAAGTTCATAAACTTGAGTGGTAAACCTGCCAAACCTCCTACTAAGTGGGTGATGTAAAAATAGCGCTCCATATTAAAATTTTCAAACTCTATGATCTTGAGTTCTCCAGTTTTGAGTTCTTCTTGAATGGCATGAATGGATAGAAAGGCCGCAGCATTACTGTATTTCAGGTATTGTTTAATACTTTCTGAGGAAGACAAGGTAATTACGGTATGGAGGTGCTGAATTGAGATTCCCGCCTCTTTTAATTTGGTATCAATGATATCGCGTGTGCCCGAGCCAGCTTCCCTGAAAACGAGGGATAATTTATAGATATCATGGAGCATGTGTACTTCTTTACTGCATAAGGGATTCGAATTTCTCGTGACCAAGACGATTTCATCTTTGATATATGGGGTGAATTTCAGGGACCTATTATCCGGAAACCCCTCCGTAATGCCAAGATGTATTTCATTTTTAATAAGTAACTGTTCTACTCGTTTGGAATTGGCCTGTGTTACTTTTATTTCATTTTCAGGATATTGGAGATTAAATTCAACCAGCATCCTAGGAATGACATATTGCGAAATCGTCGTACTTATCCCTAAAGATAAGTTGCCATTTTGCTTACCCATGATTTCGTTGATTTCATACGTAGCTTGATTGTATTGTTCTAGAATAACTTGCGCATGTTGGTAGAGAATTTTTCCTGCGGGTGTAAGCGCTAAACGATTTCCTAATCTTTCGAATAAGGGTGTACCGATTGTGTTTTCAATTTCTTGAATATTTTTACTTACTGCAGGTTGAGAGATAAACAGTTCTGATGCCGCTTTCGTAAAGTTGAGCGTGTTGGCTGCAACATAAAAAACTTTTAACCTAAAATCGAAATCCATAATAGAAGTACCCTAATGCGTTATTGAAATATGTATTTTTCAAATCTATAAAAAATTGAACGTGCATTTATGGATTAACAAAATTGTCACAATAGCAATAACTAGAAAATGGCTTTGACCATAGTGATGCAACTAAAAAATGATATGCCTGGAAACAATATTTAGATAAAAAAGGAAGAAATGATATGGAAATTTGACCGGAAGATATACTTTCTATTTTGATTCAAAATAGAAAGTTGAGCATTACTTTTTTGAAAAATAAAATAATTTCAATGATTTATTACGAATATTTCGTAGGTTTGTTTAAAATTAGTAGTTTAATAATCAGGTATGGAAAAGTTAACAGCACAAGAAGAGCAAGCGATGCAAGCCATTTGGAATCTTAAGGCATGTTTCGTGAAAGAGATTTTGGATAATATCAAAGGGGAGAAGATGCCTTATACTACATTAGCTTCAACGGTTAAAAATCTGGAGAAAAAGGGGTTTGTAAAATCTGTCAAGTATGCGAATGCTAATCGTTATGAGCCATTGATCTCTGAGGAAGATTACAAGGAAAAATTTATGCATTCCTTTGTGGGTGATTATTTTAAAAATTCCTATAAGGAAATGGTTTCCTTCTTTGTAAAGGAAGAAAAGCTATCGGCATCAGAATTGGAGGAAATCGTCCAAATGATTAAAGACAACAAAAGTAAATAACTATGGAAAACATCCTAAATTATGCTATCCAAATTAATGTATTGCTAAGTATCGTCTACTTAGGTTATATTTTTTTACTTAAAGACCTGACATTTTATAAGCTTAACCGCATGTATTTTCTAGCAGGCATTCTATTTTCATTCGCATATCCATTTTTGGATATACGATCATGGTTCAGTAAACCTATTCCATCCGTTGGGGAGATCGCGATGGACTGGTCTCTGTACCTGGGTGATGAAACGGAGCAATCCAGTTATACGTTGAACAATTTATTGATTATCATTCTGATAATAGGGATTGCAATACTCGCTTTTCGATTTGTGGTTCAAATGGTTAGCTTATTGCGTATCCATATTTACTCAGAACCTGCACAATGGCAGACCTATCTTTTTAGGAATGTTTTTGTACCCATTGTGCCTTTTTCATTTTTAAATAAAATATACGTCAACCGTGATCATCACGCGGAACCAGAGCTACTGGATATTTTCAAGCACGAAGATATTCATGTCAAGGGGTTACATTCCATTGATATTTTGATCAGTGAATTTACGTTAATATGCAGTTGGTTCAATCCTTTAGTATGGTTGATGCGTAAAGCCATACGTGAAAACCTAGAATTTTTGACAGACCAGCAAGTAATCAGTAATGGTGTTGATAAGCAAACGTATCAATATAGCTTATTACACGTCAATCAACATGCTGGTACCGTAACATTGGGGAATCAATTTAGTTTTAAAACACTTAAAAGAAGGATTATGATGATGAATAAGAAACAATCGGCTAAAATACAAATAGGCAAATATGCATTTATGTTACCTGTATTGGTATTAACTGCTGGAGCTTTTACTTTAAATAGTGCAGAAGCTAAAATTACGCAGGTGATAGATGCTGCCAAGGATATTAGTTTGGAACCCATTGCATCAGCGGTTCAATCTGCAGATTCACTTGTTCAAATAACGCAAGATACATTAAAAGGTCGAGTAGCTGGTGTAGCAGTTGTTGATAATTCTATTGTCGTTGTTGGAACAAAATCTGATACCAGTCGTATTGCTGTTCCTAGTAATGAAGATCCTGAGATAGTGAAAATAAGGAATGCTACTTTAAATAGTAATGTGTATTACGTAGTAGATGGCCAGAAAGTGAGTGCAGATGATTTCGCGAATTTAGACCCAAACGATATAGAATCAATGTCTGTTCTTAAAGGGAATAGTGCTGTTTCGAAATATGGGGTAAAAGCGATAGATGGTGCTATTGAAATCACAACTAAATCCGGAGCGAAATCTAATGCTGGGAAATCAAATGGAGATGACAACAGTTACAAACATACGCCTAAAGGCTTCATTAATGCTAAAGGAAATAAAATTGGCTTAATCCTTTTGGAAGGAAAAGAAGTAGCTATGGATGAAGTGAATAAGGTACCTGAAGATAAGTTAAGTGTAAAGGCACTCTATACCGGTGAAAAGGCTATTCAACTTTATGGTGAAAAAGGAAAGAATGGCGTTGTAGAACTTAGAGATAGAAGGTTTACGATTGCTGTACAAGATACTTCCAAGTCGATTAAAGTTGTTAAATCTGATAAACCGGATCCATTATTTGTTTTGGACGGCAAAATATATAATGGAAAGATGAAAGATATCAAGGCTGAGGATATTGCCGCGATTGAAATAATCAAAGATGCTTATGCTCAAGAATTGTATGGAGACCGCGCGGTTAATGGTGTGATTATAATAACTTCTAAAGCTTCTAAAAACGCGATGCCGGATATTCCAAAAACAATTAAAAAAACAATTAATAGTGAAATATCCAAAGAAAGGCAACGACAGGATTCCATTGTTGAATCAAAAGCAACCAAACTTCAGGAAGTTACTATAATAGGCTATAAAAAAGAAGAGAATAAGCCTGATAAATAGGTTTGCTATGATGGTCAGTAAATAAACAAAGCCGTTAAATTTAACGGCTTTGTTTTTATTTTGTATTCAGATTCGTCATGGTCAATTCGATGCCGATATTGATAAAGCTATTGATCATCTTTACAGCATGATCAATGAGTTGTGGTAATTCTTTTTGCTCTTCAGCATCAAATGGGCCCAATACATAATCTATCTGTCTCCCTTTAGGGTAATTGTCGCCGATACCAAAACGAAGGCGAGGGTATGCTTGCCCACCGCATAAAGATTCGATAGATTTCAAACCATTATGACCTGCTGCAGAAACCCTTCGGTTTAATACGCAATGAGCCAAAAGGAATGGCTAAGTCATCGACAATAACCAAGGTGTTTTCGATAGGCACCTTCAGTAGTTGCATGTAATAATTCATCGCTTTACCACTCAGATTCATATAAGTAGTTGGCTTGATGACGTAGACATTATGTCCTCTTTGCTTATATTCGGAATATGCTGCAAGTTTTAAGGTCGAAAAAGAAGCATTTGCCTCCTTCACAAGCTGATCTGCAACCATGAAACCAATATTATGTCGTGTGTCGGCATATTCACGTCCGATATTGCCTAATCCTACGATAAGATAATTCATTGTTTAGTACTTTGCAGGCAAAAGTAAGGAAACCTTTTCATATACAATAAGATTTCCGATCTCCTAATACGCAAAATAATAGGATAGGAAATACAGCCTATCCAAAATGTCCGTTAATATAGTTTTTGGTAATCTCATGTTGCGGATTGTTGAAGATTTCAGAGGTAGGACCTTCTTCCTTGACTTCACCTAAATACAAGAATATCGTCTTGTCAGCCACACGCTGTGCCTGTTGCATATTGTGTGTGACGATTACGATGGTATATTGCTCTTTCAATTTATGGATCAATTCCTCGATTTTCAATGTGCTCACAGGGTCCAATGCCGAGCATGGTTCATCCATTAAGATCACATCAGGACGAAGCGCAACGGCACGCGCGATACATAAGCGCTGTTGCTGACCGCCAGATAAACGAGTCGCAGGTTTTTTTAAATCATCTTTCACCTCATCCCATAGATACACTTCTTCCAGAGCCTTTTGAATGACAGCTGGACTTGCATCCAAATTGTTCAGCTTTAATCCATAAGCGATATTCTCTTGTATACTTTTAGGGAAAGGGTTTGCCTTTTGAAAAACCATACCGATCCGTTTACGGATATCCGTAACTGATGTGCCCTTTTCATAGATATTCTGACCATCGATACTGACCATTCCTTCAATCCTAGCATCAGGAACGAGGTCGTGCATGCGATTAAAGGATCGAAGTAAGGTACTTTTTCCACATCCTGAAGGACCGATTAAAGCGGTTACTTGTTTCTCTGGAAACTCAATATCAATTCCTTTTAAAACATGTTTGGAACCAAACCAGATATTAAGATCTTTGGTATATAAATTATTGGTCATTTTTTCTGTATTTATAACGAATGTAAAATGCGGTTAAGTTCATTAAGAAAACCACGATAATAAGGACAAGTGCAGTTCCGTATGCTAATGGTCGCACCTCTTCAATAGATTGATGTTGCGTAGATAGCATATAGAGGTGATACGGTAACGCCATAAATTCTTGACTGGTATTGACCGATACATCTGTGATATAAAATGCAACACCAGTAAATAAAATTGGAGCTGTTTCTCCCGCTGCACGGGATAATGTCAAGACCACTCCCGTTAATATTCCGGGCAATGAAGCCGGAAGAACAACGTCTTTGATCGACTCAAACTTTGTGGCACCAACTGCCAGTGCAGCCTCTCGCATACTCGCAGGGATGCGCAATAGCGCTTCCTCTGTTGTGGTGATGATGTAAGGCAATGAGAGTAACCCTAATGTCAAGCCCGCAGATATCAACGAGGTTCCAAAATGCAGGCCCTGCACAAATAATGCTAATCCAAATAGACCATAAATAATGGATGGAACACCCGAGAGATTACGGATGGATGCTCTGATGGTGCGCGTTAGCCATGTATTTTTAGCATACTCATTTAAGTAGATCGCGCAACATACGCCAAATGGGATAGCAAAAAGAGCGGTTATCATCGTTAAGATAACAGTTCCGATGATAGGGGATAGCACACCACCTTTGGTCATGCCATCTGTCGGCAGCTCACTAATGAAAGACCAAGAAAGCGCTGACCAACCTTTTGAAATGATTTCATACAAGATGACAATTAAGAAAAAGCATACCAATCCTGTAGAAAGGAGAAGAGAACCCCACTCAATAATGGGAGTTAGTTTTTTAAAATTAAGCCGCATGATATTTTCTAAAACGATTAATAAAGTATTCACCTACTAAATTGGCGATCAGTGTCATAAAGAATAAGACGATTGCAATTGCAAAGAGGGCAAAGTAATGCGTGGTTTGAAAAGGTACTTCCCCCATTTCGATGGCGATTGTCGCTGTAATGGTCTTGACTGAATCAAAAAAGTCTTGTGGAAAGAGTGCCGCATTACCTGTTGCCATTAAAACAGTCATGGTTTCGCCAATGGCTCTACCAAGTCCCAACATCACAGCAGCAATGATACCTGGTGCCGCAGCAGGAATGGTTATTTTTATCAATGTCACCCATTTGCTTGCACCTAATGCATAGCTACCTTCACGATAGGTTTTAGGGATCGCATGTATCGCATCCTCAGATATGGTAATGATAGTGGGTAGTGCCATGATGGCCAGAAGTAAAGAGCCATTTAAGGCATTTAGCCCATTCGGCAGGTCTGTGAGTGATGCAATCTTAGGTCCTACCAATACGATTCCTAAGAAACCGATGACAACAGATGGTATCGCTGCCAGCATCTCGATTAATGGTTTTAATATGTTTTTAACTCTTGGACTCGCATATTCTGAAATGTAGGCTGCAGTACCTATGCCTAAAGGAATAGCGATTACCATAGCACCAAAGGCAACGATGGTGGTACTCACGATCAGTGGTAATATACCATAAGTGGGAGTAGCAGCTGTTGGGTTCCATTCTCGACCTGTCAAGAAGTCCAATGGCTTTACTTCTAGAAAGAAGGAGATGGCATTGTATAGTAACATACCGAAGATTCCACCTAGAAGTGCCAACACAAGATATCCTGTCAATTTGAAGGTGTGTTGTGCAACACGGTCAATTAAAATTCTATTTTTATACTTCATAACCTCTATTAATCAATAACATAATACCCAGACCTTTCAATCAGTGCCTTTCCCTCGACTCCCTTTTCGAATGAAATAAAGGGTTCAACTTTTTTCCACGATGATTCTGGAATAAATTGAAATAATGGACGCTGGAAATAATAACGATTTTCACGAATTGCTTCTTGATCCAAGGGAGAAACTGCCGTATTCGTTTTATCGATGATCTTTAATACCTTAATACCTTGTTGGACATTTGTATTTTGAGAAATGTAGCCTGCACCGACATAACCAATACCAGATTTATCCAGTTTCACACTTTCTAATATCTGAGAGTTTCCTGTCATTTCTTTGGCAGCTTGACTGAAACTGATCTTTAATTTTTTCTTGACAAACGAGTAGGTTCCAGAGCTACTCTGTCTGCCGTAAATGGTGATCGGCAGTGTGCTGTTTGATAATTTATTCCAGCTGTTTTGAGTACCGTCTAAGATTTCCGCGAGATTTTTTAAGTCGATCGAGTCTAGTGGGTTCTCTTTATTCACGACAAATGCTGTAGCATCTTCAGCAAACACAACAGTCCTTAAAGAAATATTCTTTTCTTTAAACAGTTCGATTTCATCTTCAGTGAGTGGTCGTGAAGAGTTGGCAATATCAGCTTGGCCATTCAGCAATGCTGTTATACCGAGACCCGATCCGCCGCCAGAAATGGCGATACTGAAATCAGCGTTCTCCTTAGAGAACTCTTCCGCTAAATTTACCGCTAAATTCACCTCGGTATCTGAACCTTTCATCTTGATTGCATGATCAGCATCTGAACAACTTTGAATCAATAGAAGGATGGGGAATAAGAATATCTGACGATATCCAAAAATGTGTTTTTTCATTACTTTTATAAAACAAGGCATTGCCTGAAGTTGTTTTCAAAATTAACGATACACTGTTAATTCGTAATGAATCTAATGTTAAGAAGATGTTAAGAATTAATTTCCTAAAGTTCTCTTAACAAAAAAAGGCATCGAATATCTCGATGCCTCTTATAAGTTGTTAGAAAATATCTCGAAAGATTATTTTTTACCAGGTTTAACTGCTTTTGCAGCTTCTGTTTCTGCTTGACGTAAAGCACGTGACATGATAACAGATACGATAGTATCGTCAGTGTTGTTTAATACTTTAGCGTTTTCTAAAACTACTTGAGCTACGCGGAATGATTTACCAACTTCCAAAGATTCCATAGGAACTTCAATTTCTTGAGGTAAGTTTGCAGGTAAAGCTTTAACACGTAATTTACGTAATTTTTGAACTAATTTACCCCCTAATTTAACACCTGGAGAAGTTCCAGTTAATGTTACAGGAATATTTAATGTAACTTCTTTCTCGTCATTCAACTCTAAAAAGTCGATATGCGTAATTAAGTCAGTTAATGGGTGGAATTGAGCGTCTTGAACGATAGCTTTTACAGTTTTTCCATCAATGTTTAATTCTACGAATACAACCTCTGGAGTGTAAAGAACTGGTTTCAAATCAGCTGCGGATACCGAAAGGTGAGTTTGTGTAGCACCACCATAAAGAACTGCAGGAATGTTACCTTCGTAACGCAATTCTTTCGCATCTCTTTTCCCTACGTTCTGTCTTACAGAACCGCTAATAGCAATTGATTTCATGTTTAATTTAATTAAAATTTAAGGTGCAAAGATATGTATTTTTATTTATAATAATATCTTGAGAACGCTATTATTATAAATAAAAAAAAACCTTTCTCAGTGAAGAGAAAGGTTTTGCTATGTCATGGTTTTTAATGACTGATTAATCAATACTGAATAAATCAGAAATCGAACCGTGTTGGTTAACGTTTTTAATAGCTTTACCAAATAATTCTGCAGTCGACAATACTCTAATTTTAGTAGACTGTTTCATTTTTTCAGTATCCAATTGAATGGTGTCTGTAACGATCATCTCTGACAATACAGAGTTCTCAATTGTTTCATATGCCTTACCTGATAATACAGCATGTGTACATACTGCTCTAACAGATCTTGCACCGCTTTCCATAATCAAGGCCGCAGCTTTTGATAAAGTACCAGCAGTATCACAGATGTCATCGATTAAAACAACGTCTTGACCAGTTACATCACCGATGATAGACATAGATTCGATTTCGTTTGCACGTTTACGACGTTTATCACAGATAATAACTTCTGCATTGAAGAATTTTGCAAATGTACGTGCGCGGTAAGAAACCACCCATGTCTGGAGATGCAATCGTCAAGTTTGGAAGATTTAATGATTTGATGTAAGGTACGAAGATGATAGAACCATCTAAGTGATCAACTGGGATGTCAAAGAAACCTTGGATTTGTGCAGCGTGTAAATCCATCGTCATGATGCGGTGTGCACCAGCAGCTGTAATTAAATTCGCAATCATTTTAGCACCAATAGCCACACGTGGTTTGTCTTTACGATCCTGACGAGCAAAACCGAAATAAGGAACCACTGCAGTAATGTAATGTGCAGAAGCACGCTTTGCAGCATCAATCATCAACAGTAATTCAAATAGATTGTCTGTTGGTTGATTCGTAGATTGAACGATAAATACATCGCTTCCACGAACTGACTCATTGTAAAATGGCTGGATCTCTCCATCGCTAAAACGAGATAATGTTTTATCTCCAAGAGGTTTCCCATAGGAAGTAGCGATTTTTTCTGCTAATTCTGTAGTGCCAGAACCAGCGAATAATTTAACCGTGTTGAATTGCAAAGGCATGGTTTTTTATTTTTGATATAGTGGATTAGAATAGAATTTTCTGTTTGTGTGTTGCCAATTACTTTCTAATGACTTAAAAAAAAAGGATTGCTTTTTATAACAATCCATTTCTTTCTTTTTAAAGTTGCTCGACCTGGATTCGAACCAAGACAAACAGTACCAAAAACTGTCGTACTACCCTTATACTATCGAGCAATCTATCTTAATAACTTGGAGTGATATATCATTCCTTATCGTTGCGATGCTGCAAAGGTAGGCAAATGTTTTTAATTTCAAAATTTGAATGTTAAAATATTTTAAATATTTTTAAATCGCCCTCATTATGAGGAGAAAAAGATAAAGCTATTTTTTTAGGTACCAGTTGGTGGTCATAATATAGGTTGTCGATAGCATAAATAAGGAAAGTTTTTCCTGACAAAAAGATGCTGCGTATAGTATTTATCTGCTATCCATATGATGTAGAGAGGCTTTTATATCCTTTTATTCCTAGGCAGATGATTCATGGAGTTCTGTTAGGTGCTGCTTTAGAAATACGGTTGAAAGCTGAGCGATGGATAAAAACGGATTTGAAGAAGCGTAGTTGAATGGTGCTGCGAATGATCAGACTTCAAATGTATATATGGAGTGAAATAGCGTAAAACGAAAAAAGGCTTACCGAAGTAAGCCTTTTTAAAATGTTGCCCGACCAGGGATCGAACCTAGACAAACAGTACCAAAAACTGTCGTACTACCTTTATACTATCGGGCAAACATGATCAATTGTGTAACACTATGGAAGCGTGTTGGTCACTTTTGATGATGCAAATATACGTTGCTTTTTCAATTCTGCAAATAAAAAATGCATGATAAATGCCTTTTAATTGATTCTCAGGCTAATAATTTTTAAAAACATTTTTAAGCATACTTAAAAATGTGAAAATCGGCTCAAGAGACAGAAGCAAATCGGAGTTTTTATAGGAGAAAAAAATATAATTTAGTCGTTTCTTATTAAATATCCTTATTTTCGGAACGTATTATAATCTTTATACAGTATAATTTATGAACTATACTAAAATTAACAATGTTTTAGGGTGGACTTGTGCTATCATTGCTACAGTCACTTATATGTTAACGGCCGAAAGGTCAACGAGTTGGTGGGATTGCGGCGAATTTATTGCCTCCGCATACAAAATGCAAGTTGTTCACCAGCCAGGTGCTCCTTTATTTTTGATGATCCAAAATCTATTCTCCAACCTCGCAGGAGGAGAGGTCACACGTATCGCTTTCTGGATGAACGTGGGTTCTGGAGTATGTAGCGGTATCACCATTCTGTTTTTATTTTGGACCATCACAGCGCTAGCGCGAAAAGTGGTCACAAAATCTGTAGATGGTCAATACGCAACTGCAGATCTGATAAAAATATTTGGTTCTGGATTAGTAGGTGCATTGGCTTATGCGTTCTCAGATACCTTTTGGTTCTCCGCTGTGGAGTCTGAAGTATATGCCATGTCGTCACTATGTACAGCTGTTGTATTCTGGGGTATCTTAAAATGGGAAAACCATGCAGATGAGCCCGGAGCTGACCGCTGGTTGATTTTCATCGCCTATGTGATGGGACTGTCGATTGGTGTTCACCTTTTGAACTTATTGGTCATCCCAGCTATCGCAATAGTGATCTACTTTAAAAGAGCGAAAACAATCACAAACAAAGGAGCGATACAAGCATTCCTATTAGGTGTTGTGGTATTGGCCGTTATTTTATGGGGTATCATTCAGTATTCTGTGAAATTTGCAGCTTACTTCGATTTATTCTTCGTCAATACATTAGGATTAGGTTTTGGCACCGGATTCACATTCTTTGTGATTTTGTTAGTTGCCTTATTGGCTTACGGAATCTGGTATTCTGTCCAAAAAGTAAAACCTATTCTAAATATTGTATTGCTTAGTGCTTCTTTTATTATTTTTGGATACAGTTCTTTTGCGATGATCATGATTCGTGCAAAAGCCAACCCAACCCTAAATAATAGCGATCCTGAAAATGCATTTACGTTCTTAAGTTATTTAGGACGGGAGCAGTATGCGAGCGAGCCGCTGTTTAAAGGGCCTAATTTTGATTCTAAGATTACAGGTGTGGAGCCAACTTATTCGTATCGAAAAGATAAAGATAAGTATACAAAAATACAGACAGGTTCTACGTATACCTATGATAAAGAGGTATTGTTCCCACGTGTATACAGTAACCGTGATGGTCATCCGGGATATTATCAAGATTACTTGAGCCTTGGAGAGGGACAATCACCGACTTTTGGAGATAACTTGAAGTTCTTTTTGAATTATCAAATTGGACATATGTATGGCCGCTACTTCTTATGGAATTTTGCTGGTCGTCAAAATGATCAACAAGGTCATGGGACCTTTACAGAAGGGAATTGGATATCAGGGATTAAACCTATCGATCAAATGCTAGTAGGTGGGCAGAATGCTCTTCCTGATTCTTTGAATACAGATCCTTCCAATAATAAATACTTCTTTTTACCATTGATCATTGGATTGATTGGTGCATTCTGGCATTTTGGAAAAAGACAAAAAGATGCTGGCGTAGTCGGATTGTTATTCTTTTTTACCGGTCTAGCAATTGTGCTTTATTTAAATCAAAGTCCGTTGCAACCTCGTGAGCGTGATTATGCATATGCGGGTTCGTTCTATGCATTTGCGATATGGATTGGCCTAGGGGTATTTGCAATAGCCGAATTCCTAGGGAAGAAAATGAATCCGAAAACTGCTGCTGGATTAACAACAGTAGTCTGTTTACTGGCCGCGCCTGTGTTGCTGGCAAAAGAAAACTGGGATGATCATGATCGTTCGCATAAGTTGACAGCAAGAGATTTGGCTAGGGATTATTTAGAATCTTGTGCTCCAAACGCCATCTTGTTCACTTATGGTGATAACGATACGTACCCACTATGGTATGTGCAGGAAGTAGAAGGTGTACGACCAGATATCCGTGTGGTAAACTTAAGTTTATTAAGTGCCGATTGGTATATGGCACAAATGCAACATAAGGTAAATGATGCAGATGCATTGCCAATTGATATTGATAAAGAGAAATTTAAGAAAGGTATACGCGATGTCATGTACTATCAGGATCTACAAGTTCCGGGATATGTTGATCTGGATCTAGTCTTACAAATCATGCTTTCTGACGATCCTAAAAATAAAGCGCAATTAACGTCTGGTGAGTTTGAAAACTTCTTACCAACGAAAAATTTAGCCTTACCTATCGATCGAAATGCGGTTATTCAAAATAAAGTGGTACCAAAAGAATGGGAAAATGCAATCGTAGATACCTTGACTTGGACGTATAATAAAAACTATGTAACACGTGCCGAATTATCGATCTTATCAGTCTTAGCGAATAATAATTGGAAAAGACCTATTTATTTTGCAGCTACTGTACCTACTGAAAATTATTTAGGATTGGATAAGTATTTAGTACAAGAAGGTTTTGCTTATCGTTTGATGCCGATACATGTGGAGCAGGAAAATGAAGGCGTTCTTGTCAATACTGATGCGGCTTTTACAGATATTACTAAAAAATACGCATGGGGTAATATGGCTACTTCGCCTTATTTAGATCCGGAATCTTACCGTATGTTGAGCCTCATTACAAATAGAGTAATGGGTAGTACAGCTACGCAATTGCTGGAAGAAGGAAAAGAGAAAGAAGCGAAAGAAATAGCGGTATTGACCTATGAAAAATTGCCGAAACGCGTTTTCATCATGAATGAAACATTAAGTTACATGCCGATCATTAATGTCTTGTACAGTGTAGGTGAGAACCAGAAGGCAAATGATATTGTCAACCGTAATCTGGTATTCTTGAAACAGAATATAGCCTATTATCAAGATATTGCAAGAACGAAACCTGAATTTGAATACGGGAATATCAAAACCGCATTTCGAGTTTTAGCTATCTACAAGAGCATCTTGTCTCAAACAAAAGAGACTAAATTATTGCAGGAAGTGGAGCAGCTTGAGAAAACTTACAAGGAGCAGTATCATGTAGAATAGCTTTAAAATACGAGAAAGAGGCTTGCAAAATTTTGTAAGCCTCTTTTTTTATACTCTTTTTTTAAGGAGACTTTTAGGGTATTGGCGTCACTATACCCTAAAAGCCTCCTTAATTGTAAAGGCTTGTTTACAAAGAGCTAAATCGATAAAATTGTTTTGAAATTTCAAGTATTTTAGATAATTTGTCCTTTCATTCAACAAGGAATTATAACCAAACAATTTTGAAGCTTAGGATGGTCCTGCTGTAGCTATTGATAGGATGTATCGCTTTGAGAATATTAAAAGTTAATTATGGTAAATTATCAAATAAAGGAGAGTTCAGAAGTTTACGATGCTATTGTCGTTGGATCAGGAGCTGGTGGAGGAATGGCAGGATATATCCTAGCACATGCAGGCCTAAAGGTGCTGATGTTGGAAGCTGGACCTTTCTTCGACCCCGCAAAAGATTCGCTACAATTACGCTGGCCTTGGGAATCTCCCCGCCGTGGTGCTTCGACTACCCGTCCGTTCGGCGATTTTGACGCTGCATTTGGTGGCTGGCAGTTAGAAGGTGAACCTTATACAAAAGTAGCAGGTACCGACTTTGAGTGGTTTCCGGGCACGGATGTTAGGGGGGCGAACCAATCACTGGGGCCGGATATCGTTAAGAATGGGACCCGATGATTTTAAACCCAAAGATGGCGTTACCGAAGAATGGCCAATTACTTATGATGAAGTCAAACCATTTTACGACCGTGTCGATCGTATGATTGGGATATACGGAACCGTAGAAGGTATCCATAATGAACCTGACGGTATCTTTATGAAACCGCCAAAACCAAGATTGAATGAGTTGTATATCGCAAAAGGAGCCAAAAAAGCAGGTGTACCTGTTATTCCAGGTCGTGGAGCAGTATTGACGGAAGTTTCTAAAGAAATAAAAGGTAGAGGTACTTGTTTTTACTGTGGTCAATGTGGACGTGCTTGTAAAGTGTATGGCGATTTTTCGTCCTCTTCTTGCTTGGTCATCCCAGCGATAAATACAGGTAACCTAAAGGTTATTGATAATGCCATGGTACGTGAAGTACTGACAAATGATGAAGGGATTGCCATTGGAGTATCTTATGTGGATACGAAAGATATGCAAGAATACTCCGTAAAAGGTAAAACGGTAATTTTAGGAGCAAGTGCATGTGAAAGTGCACGTATTATGCTGAACTCTAAATCTAAGGCGCATCCAGGTGGTGTGGGAAACAGCAGTGGAGTTGTCGGAAAATACCTGCACGACTCAACAGGTGCTAGTCTTTCTGGCTTTTTACCGCAATTGTTAGATCGTAAACGTTATAATGAAGACGGGGTAGGAAGTGTACATATCTATTCACCATGGTGGGAAGATAATAAGAAATTGAATTTCCCTCGTGGCTACCATATCGAATACGGTGGAGGTCTTCATATGCCTTCTTACGGGTTTTTAAATTGGGTACCTAATGTGAATAATAATGCTAAAGGAACCGATGGTAAACAAAAAGCTTTAGGTGGATATGGAGAATCGTTAAAGCAAGATTATAATAGCTTTTACGGTGCCAATGTGGGTATGGCAGGAAGAGGAACTGCATTAGCTAGAATTGATAATTATTGTGAAATCGACCCTAATCAAGTCGACAAGTTTGGGATTCCAGTATTGCGTTTCCATTATAAATGGGCAAATGAGGAAATCGCTCAAGCAAAA
Organism: Sphingobacterium sp. SG20118; assembly: GCF_044740685.1. Taxonomy (NCBI): domain Bacteria; kingdom Pseudomonadati; phylum Bacteroidota; class Sphingobacteriia; order Sphingobacteriales; family Sphingobacteriaceae; genus Sphingobacterium; species Sphingobacterium sp. SG20118. Next base: position 3,935,318 of record NZ_CP172826.1, on the reverse strand, counting down.
CATATGCAGGAAACTTTTCAATCAGTCATGTACGAAATGGGTGCTGTGGTTACTTCAACCATTCCTGGTGCAGATACACTTTACGGTTTAGAAGCACCTGGAAAAATCATCCATGAAGGTGGGACTACCCGAATGGGGAACGATCCGAAAACTTCTGCTTTGAATAAATGGGGACAGGCGCATGACTGTAAAAATCTTTATGTAGTAGATGCAGGACCGTTTGTTCAACAAGGGGATAAAAATTTAACATGGACAATTTTAGCCCTATCCATGCGAACTGCAGAATATATATTACAAGAAAAGAAAAACTTAAATAGCTAGGACTCATGAATAGAAGAGAATCACTAAAAGCATTAGGTCTGATTGCTGCAGGAACTGGACTATTGGCAGCCTCCTGTAAAAATGATAATACAAAAACGAGTGCTGTAGATACAGCAGATAAGCTTCCAGGGGTACAGGATTTTGAATATGAACGTACAAAAGCTTTGCAAGAAGAAAAGTTTTTTAATGAACATGAGTTTGCAACCATCACATTATTAGCGGATATCATTATCCCTAAAGATGCATCTTCTGGAAGTGCTTCGGATGCAGGGGTACCAGATTTTATCGAGTTTATCGTCAAAGATCTACCCGATAATAAAATACCGATGCGTGGAGGATTAAAATGGTTGGATGTACAATGTCAAAAAAGATATGGACAAGCTTTCGTAAATTGTAAACAACAAGAGCAATTGGCTCTTGTGGATGATATTGCATACCCTGAATTAGCAAGACCCGAGATGCGACAAGGAGTTGCCTTCTTCTCGTTGATGCGTAACCTGACTTCTTCGGGATTTTATACCAGCGAAATCGGTGTGAAAGCCATAGGATTTAAGGGAAATACCCCCGGAGTCTGGACAGGAGTACCAGATGATGTTTTAATAGAACATGGGTTTGATCCCACCAAATTTTTTGGATAATAGAATCCCCTTTCAGATTTAAAACTGAAAGGGGATTTTTATTATCCAGTATGCATGAGACTATTTATGTAAACAGTTGTTGTGTTTTTTTGTTTACCCTACATCGGTTTGTTTAACACAATCTGTAGCTTTTAACTACATACAGATGAAAGCGCAAGCGACAATCCATTAAGTAACGGCTAGAATAGCTTTGAAGAGAGATAAATACAAACAATAATCATACATCCATGAAAAATAGAGTAAATATTCAAGAAATAACACCCAATGCCTACAAAGCAATGTTTTCATTGGAAAGCTTCATTCAAAATTCACAACTGTCAAAAACTCACCTAGAACTTATTAAAATTCGTGCATCTCAATTGAATGGCTGTGCATTCTGTATCAATATGCATACTACAGAAGCCCTGAAGAATGGGGAAACAGCCCAACGTATATTTTTGCTAAATGCATGGAAGGAGTCCGAATTATTTACAGAAGAAGAGGAAGTGATCTTGGCAATGACGGAGGAGGTCACTTTTATTCATCAAAATGGACTCTCGGATTTAACCTATGAAAAAGCCAGTAAATTATTTGATGAAAATTATATCGCTCAAATAATTATGGCAATAGTCACCATTAATGCGTGGAATAGAATTTCCATTAGCACAAATAAAAAAATAGCAGAATAAGCAGTTTTTTTATATTAAAGCAATCTAACCCGTAAGTTAGATTGCTTTAATACATAATGAATGGAAGATCTACACCTTTGGATCATCATTGTAACCAACAGTTTGCCCACATACTGCCTGCAATATAATAAGCTATCTGACCCGAGATATAGCAGATTTTATTTTAGTCAACCCACTGTTATTCAATAATATTTGTAAGTTTGTCAAAGGTAACCAGCCTAAAATATATGAATCGACAACTCAAACTTTGGGATGCCATTATGATTGTAATGGGGTCTATGATTGGAAGTGGAATTTTTATTGTTTCATCAGATATGATGCGACAGTTGGGCTCAGGATGGTGGATGATAATTGTATGGGTTATTACCGCAATCATGACGGTATCTGCCGCTATTTGTTACGGTGAATTATCCTCATTATTCCCAAAGGCAGGAGGGCAATATACTTACTTAACCGAAGTTTTTGGAAAAATGACAGGCTTCCTATATGGCTGGAGTCTTTTTACTGTGATCCAAACGGGAACTATAGCAGCAGTTGCGGTTGCATTTGGAAAGTTCACTGCATATTTGATTCCAGACTTAAATGATGCTGCTCCTTTATATGAAAATGGCACATTTAAGATTACTTGGATACAAATACTGGCGATGGTCGTTATTCTACTCCTGACATTCATCAATACCAAAGGAGTTCGGAGCGGCAAGATCATTCAATCTTTTTTTACCTCATCAAAAATAATAGCACTGGTACTTTTGATAGTAGGGGGAGTGTTGATGATCAAAGAAAACCATTTTTCAGAAAACCTGAGTTATGATCTAGATTCCTTTCAAAACCTCAAAGGATTGGGATGGACCAACATCAATGATGGACTTCTCTTAGGTGGCATTGCAGCAGCGATGGTGGGTTCTGTTTTTAGTAGTGTTGCTTGGGAGAATGTGACATTCGTAGCTGGAGAAATCGAAAACCCAAAACGAAATGTCGTGCGCGCTATGGTGATCGGAAACATCCTTGGTTATGGTATTGTATCTGCTTTGTAACTACGTCTATCTTGCTGCGTTAAGTAGGGACGAAATAGCATTTGCTGTAAATGATCGTGTAGCCGTAGCAACAGCACATAAAATACTGGGAGAAACCGGAACCATTATTATGGCAGTATTGGTTATGATATCAACCTTTGGCTGCGTGAATGGAATTGTACTTTCAGGTGCGCGTGTATTTCAGCGGATGGCTAAAGATGGTTTGTTTTTGAAGCAGGCTATCCCGAATAATAAATATGAAGTACCGGAACGTTCCTTGTGGCTACAAGGAATCTGGGCTTCTTTGCTGTGTTTGAGCGGTCAGTACGGTGACTTACTCGACATGATATCATTTGTAATCGTTCTTTTCTATATGATTACCGTATTTGCAGTCATCTGGCTACGGATTAAGCAACCGCAATTGGAACGCCCTTATAAAATACCGGGTTACCCCTTTGTACCGTTGACCTATTTGATCATTGGCGCAACTTTTTGTATTTTATTGATTATGTATAAACCACAATATACCTGGCCAGGATTTATTTTAATTGTATTAGGTCTTCCTGTCTATGCGTTGATTCATAAGCGAGTAGTGCCAAAGGGGTAATCATCTAATAGACAGAAAAAGCAATTGCAACGCTAATCTTGCCTCACGTTCATGTAGGAAATGCCCTATTTCTTATTGCTAATAAGGAATGCAGAATGACGACTTACTGCAGCAAGCCTTTATTTATTGATTTTTTAATTTAGGAGGTGATCTTCACTGAACGATAATAAGTTCATCTTTTATTCGCATTTTTTCAAAAAAAGTAGTACGTTTGCTTAAACATTCCCTTAATGAAACAGTCGATTTTATTAGATGGACCAAAATTTCAGATTACCATTCAAAGACTTTGTCGTCAATTGATTGAGAATCATGGAGATTTTTCAAACACTGTTATAATTGGTATACAACCTCGTGGAACTTTCTTAGCCAAATGCATTGTCAAAGAACTAGAGAAAATGTTGGGTATATCAATTTTAAGTGGTGATTTGGATATCACATTTTATCGTGACGATTTTCGTCGAAAAGGTAACGATGGTCCCATTTTAGCTAACAGCACAAACATCAATTTTATTGTAGAAGGTAAAAAGGTAATTTTAATGGATGACGTCCTTTGGACTGGTCGAACCATTCGTTCCGCAATGGATGCAATCCAAACATTCGGTCGCGCTGAGCGTATGGAACTATTGGTTTTGGTGGATCGCCGTTTTTCAAGACAGATTCCCATCCAACCCGATTATATCGGAATACAAGTAGATTCTATTGATTCACAGAAAGTAATTGTGAACTGGCAGGAGTCGGATAATCAAGATAGTATCATCTTGGTAACAGATAAAAAATAGAATAAGAAAATCTGAATACATTATAAAATGTCATCAACAGCTGAACAATTAAGTACACGTCATTTGTTAGGAATCAAAGATTTGAACGAATCTGATATTCAATTGATTTTAAATACAGCAAGCAACTTTAAAGAAATTTTAAATAGGCCAATCAAAAAAGTTCCTTCACTGCGTGATATTACGATCGCAAATGTCTTTTTCGAAAATTCAACACGTACTCGTTTATCATTTGAGTTAGCAGAAAAAAGGCTCTCAGCAGATATCGTCAACTTTTCAGCATCATCATCTTCGGTAAGCAAAGGGGAGACCCTAATCGATACGGTTAATAATATATTAGCGATGAAGGTCGATATGATCGTGATGCGCCACCCTTATGCAGGAGCAGGAACGTTTTTAAGTAAACACGTGGATGCACAGATCGTAAATGCTGGTGATGGAGCACATGAACACCCAACTCAAGCTTTATTGGATTCATTCTCTATACGCGAGCGTTTCGGTGATGTAGCAGGACGTAAAGTCGCTATTATCGGCGATATTACACATTCACGCGTGGCACTTTCTAACATCCTATGTCTTCAAAAACAAGGTGCAGAAGTCATGGTTTGTGGACCAACCACATTAATTCCGAAGTACATCACTTCGTTAGGGGTTAAGGTAGAACATGACCTGATGAAAGCTTTGAATTGGTGCGATGTGGCAAACATGTTGCGCATACAATTGGAAAGACAAGATATTGCTTACTTCCCATCCATTCGGGAGTATTCTATGCTTTATGGCTTAAATAAAGGCTTATTGGATTCACTGGATAAAGAAATTACCATTATGCATCCTGGTCCAATCAACAGAGGGGTCGAAATTACATCCGATGTCGCGGATAGTTCACATTCCATTATATTGGATCAAGTTGAAAATGGGGTTGCAGTTCGCATGGCTGTACTATATCTATTGGCGGGACAACGTGGTTAGTATTTCATAAGTCACCACCGAACAATATGCCTGGTTTTTTATTTTTAAATCAGGCATATTTTTTTTGTATTAAATACGTTATAGAATTGATAATGTTAACAATTGTGAATAACTTTTGAGCAAAACTTCTTATTTTAGGCTTAATTTAGTACTTTGAAGATTACTGTGGAATTGACTTCGCTATTTTTCAGCAAGGTAGCCGCAATTAAAACAATAAAACGTATAAAATATTTCACATATTATGTATAAAAAGATTTACCAGGTAGGGTTTGCGCTAAGTTTGATGGCGACACCAGCTTTAGCACAGCAAACAGAATGGCAACAAATCAACAAAGCTTATAAATCCGGAATGGAGTTGTTGGAAAGAGGTAAATTCACCTCTGCTTCCGAACAATTTAATCGCGTGGAAGCCTTACGTACCAAGTCTAGTTTACAATTGGATGAAACAGAAGAACTAACTCTACTAAAAGAGAATGTCCGTTATTTTCAGGCAGTATGTGCTTTAGAGTTAGGGGAAACAGATGCCGAAGCTCAATTTTTGAAATACATCAAAGACTATCCAGCGAGTGCGAATGCGAAGGCAGCATATTTTCAAATTGGAAAATCGTACTATGCTAAGAAAGACTATGTGAAAGCAATTGAATGGTTTACCAAGATTGATAGCAAAAATCTTGCAGGTAAAGAAAGTATCGAGTACCGCTTCAAATTGGGTTACGCTTATTTTACAACCAAAGATTATACAGCTGCTAAACCATTATTTGAAGCGCTTAAAGATCAAAGGTCAGAATATCAAGAAGCTGCTATCTATTACCACGCTTACCTGTGCTATCTAGATGCAGAATATAAAACAGCATTAAATGAATTTGAACGTTTGAACGGTTCAAAAACATTTGAAACGAGTTATCCGTATTACATCACAGCATTGTATTTTTTGGATAAACGTTATGATGATGTTTTGGATTATGCACTCCCTATTTTGCAAAGTACCAAACAAGAGAATGAAACAGATATGTTTCGTATTGTTGCGGCTACATACTTTATCAAAGGAGATTTAAAATCATCCAAAAACTATTACGATAAGTTCCAAGCTCAAGATCAAGGAAAGACTCAAAACAATCAGGATAGTTACCAAATCGGTTATATCGCCTATAAATTGAAAGATTACGATAAGGCTATTACAGAATTGGAGAAAATGACCGATCCAGATGCCTATTATCAAAGTGCAATGATTACGTTAGGAGATGCATTCTTGAAAAAAGGAAATAAGCAAGCTGCACGTAATGCATTTTTCAAGGCATCAAAATTAGACTTTGATAAAGACTTACAAGAAGAAGGATTGTTCAATTATGCGAAACTTTCTTATGAGTTGGAATTTCACCAAGTAGCATTAGCATCGACGCAAGAATATTTGAAAACTTATCCAAGTTCAAAGCGTCAAGAAGAAGCTAAAACATTGTTGGCTGAAGTATTGTTGAGTACAAAAAATTATCGTGAAGCCGTAGATATCCTAGAAACGATACAAAAAAGAGGAAAAGAAGCGAACGTTGCCTATCAAAAAGTAACTTACTATAGAGGTCTCGAATATTATAACGAGCGTGCTTTTGAAAACGCCATTTCCTTATTCATGCGTTCGGAAGCGAATCGCTATGACGAAGAAATATATGCATTGACGACATATTGGAAAGCTGAAGCCATGTATGAAGTCCGTAAATATGGTGAAGCGGTCACTAATTTCAATAAATTCTTACGTTTACCTGCTGCAAGTAAGACCGATGTGTACAACTATGCCAATTATGCCCTAGCATATGCTGCATTTAGAAATGCAAATTATAATACGGCGGCAAACTATTTTGAACGCTTTTTAGCAACAGGAGGCACCAAAGGTATCGAGTTAAATACCCGTAATGACGCTGTTGCAAGATTGGGAGACTCTTATTTCTCAGCTAAGAACTATGGTAAAGCCATGGTGCAATATGATAAGTTGATCAATGCTAAAGCAGCAAGTCAGGATTATGCGTTGTTTCCAACGCGGGATCATTCAAGGGTTACAAGGAAATAACGATGCTAAAATAGCAACGTTAAATTCTGTAATTGCTAAATACCCGACTTCAAACTATGCTGATGACGTTTCATTCGAGATCCCTTACACGTATTTCTTGATGGGACAGCATGATCAAGCGATTGCTGGACTGCAAACGATGGTAGAGAAATATCCACGTAGTAGTTATGTACCGCGTGCTTTGGTGACGATCGGTTTGGTTCAATATAATCAAGATAACAACGAAGCGGCATTAAAAACTTTCCAACGTGTTGTTGATCAATATGCAACGACAGACGAGGCGAAACAAGCGATGCGCTCCATTGAGAATATTTATTTGGATAATAGCGATGCAACCGGATATATCAAGTACGCAACAGGAACGAATATCGGTAACCTGACCACATCTGAACAGGATAGCCGTACATTCTCTACTGCGACAACGTTGTTTTCAAGGTCAAACTATCAAGGAGCAGTTGAAGCGGTGAATGCGTATTTCGATAAATTTCCAAAACCTATTCAGGAAAAATATGCCCGATTTATCCGTGCCGAAAGTAATGCTGCTTTAGGTCATACCGATGAAGCTTTACACGATTACAATATCATCTTAAACGATTGGACAAGTGCTTATACCGAACGTACTTTAGTGAGCGTATCGCGTTTGTATTTGAAACAAAAGAAATACAATGAGGCAACTCAATTGTTGAAAAAATTAGAATTGACTTCCGAATATAAGTCCAATTACAGTTATGCAATCAATAACCTCATGGTTAGCTATTTTGAGATAGGCGATTATAAAGAAGCCTTGAATTACACAAATGCGGTTAGGAATTATGAAAAATCTTCAGAAGAGGAAATCGCAAATGCTTCATTGTACGCAGGTAAAGCTTATTTGAAACAAAACAAGCGTGCCGAAGCCTTAAAAGAGTTTAATTTAGCGGCACTAAAAAGTCGTACGGTTATCGGTGCAGAAGCGCGTTATAACGTGGCAGTGATGCAGTATGAAAACAAAGATTATGAAACTGCAATCAAATCTGCTTTTGATGTTTCTGATTCGTTTTCATCATATGATTACTGGGTAGCGAAAAGCTTTATCTTGATGGCCGATGCCTATATTGGTAAAGGTGATAACTTCCAAGCGAAGTCTACGCTAGAAAGTGTGATAGAGAATTATGACGGTAATGACGATATTTTGCCAGCAGCAAATTCTCGTTTAGAAAAATTGAACAAAAAGAAATAGGAAATAATGAAGAAGTTGCACAATACAACAGTGAAGAAATATACATTAGCAACCTTGTTATTGGGAGCTGGAATGCACTCCTTTGCACAAGAAACACCAAAGAAAGTTGATCCTGCAACGCCAGTGACCATCGATTCTTTTGATGTCGTACGTGATTATAAACCTATTCTTGCAGATGCGGTAAAAATCCGTCGTAGTCCTGATATGACCAATAAAAGAGAATATCAGCCTAAATTGACCTATACGAATATAACAGATAAAAAACTCGATATCAATACGGGATTAAGGGAGTTAAATGTAAAGGATTTACCTTTTTCTCAATTAGCCGATCAGACGAGTAATTATGTTAAATTTGGTGTAGGGAATTACAATACCATTCTCGGCGAAGCCTATTTAGCAGTAGATCGGTATGAGAATACACGTTTTGGTTTATTTGCAAAACACCTGAACCAAAAAGGGAGCTTAGAAGGTCAAAAATTTGCAACACAAGATATCGGTATTTTTGGCCGTCGTGTTTATGACCCTGTTACCGTGAACGGTACCTTAGGGTACAACCGTTATTCGACCAATTTCTATGGTCAAGTGTTTGATGGTAACGCAAATTTATTAAACCCATCTCCAGAAGCGCAAGCTTTTAATGATATCTATTTTAATGGTGAATTGACCAGTAATACAGATGTTAACCAAGAAGGAGCTGTCAGCTATTCGGCGAAGGCAGATGCCTACTTATTTAAAGATAAATATAATGCAAAGGAAAATTCATTTGCGTTGTCGGGGCATGTCAACAAGAAGGTTAATACCTTCAATGTGGGTGCTAACCTAAGTGCTAGCTTCAATTCTGTTGATGATGTAAATCCGACTAAAAATCATGTTGCATCCGTCAACCCATACATCAGATTCAAAGGTGATCATTATAACGTGACTTTAGGAGCCAATTTGGTTTCGGAGTTTGGTGATACCAGCCGTTTTAATGTGTTCCCAACTGTAGAAGCAGATTTTGCTGTAGTGCCACAGTATGTATACTTATTTGCAGGAGCAAATGGTGGCGTTAAACAAGGGTCTTTACGCACTTTTGCTAAGGAAAACCCGTATTTAAATAGCAATATCGATGTGCGTAATACCTTAGAGAAATTGCATGTATATGCAGGTCTAAAAGGAAATGCAGGAGCTAACTTTGGGTATAAGGTAAAAGCCTTTTACAAACAGTTAGAAGGACTTGCACTATTTGTCAATAGTGATGAGGTCGCTTCAAACGGTGGATTTGTACCATACAAATTCGACGTGATGTATGATGGCTATTCAAGTAAGGCTACTCATTTTGGCCTAGAAGGTGAAATCAATATCCGCCTGTCGCAATTGGTAAACTTAGGAGGTAAACTGAATATCGATGATTATAAAGTAAAAGATACGGAAGAAGCATGGTCATTACCAAAATTCCGCTTCTTAGCTAATGCTAGATTTAATATTTCGGATAAATTCTTTGTAGATGCCGAGTTATCGACACAAGGAGAAACTTCTGCATTGGCATATACTTATAATAGCCAGACAGATCGTTCACCTACTCGTTCTAAAGTAACGATTCCTTCTTTTGCAGATTTCAATGCTGGGGCTGAATACCGCATTAAAAAACAATTGGGGATTTTTGTAAAGGCAAATAATATCTTTGGAACAGAATACGAACGTTACTTATACTATCCTCGTTTAGGATTTAATGTAATTGGCGGTATAAACTTTTCTTTTTAATACAAGAAGATGATAACTTTGCGTAAGCAAATAAGGAACAAGAATGAATTTAGGGAAAAACATCAATAATCTATTAAAGCGTTACGCAGAAGTTTACGTTAAGGGCTTGGGGGTGTTCAAAAGAAAACATTCAGCTGCACAGTTCGATAAGCAGCGAGACTTGTTTTTGCCACCAATTTCTTATGTAGAATTTGATGCAGCAGGTGAGAATGGATTTAACTTTATTCATTATATACAACAGCAACAAAATTTAAATCAAGATGCCGCAACGCAAGTTTTGCAAGATGCGGTAGCCGATTTAAAGGATCAGCTGATTCAAAACGGACAAGCTAAACTAGAAGATCTAGGTCATATCGTGAGTTACGGCTCTAGCTTAGTTTTCAAACCGTTGGATCTATCAGGATTCAATTTTGAACCCATAAGACACGTTGCTGTCGCGGAGATTGAAACTGTTATTCCTGATCGTGAATTGGAGGAAATTATTGCAGCTGTTCCTGTTGAAAAAGAGCAAACTGTTACGGAAATAATAGCAGAAGAAAAACCCGTAGCAGATACGGTAGCAGAAGAGGAAATCGTGCCGATAGTGGTAGAAGTACCAACAGTAGCAAATGAGGTGACTGGTATTGAGGCTGAAACTCCAGTAATTGCTGAAGAGGCCCCCGTAGGACAAGAGTCTTTTGATAGCTATGAGCACGGAAATACCAAATCAAATGCAGTCTGGTATTATATTTCTGCTGCTATTATCATTGTGGTTTCGGTTATAGTCGCTTTCATGCTCAATCCAGCATTGAAGGACCAATTGTTCGGAAAGCAAAAAGTTGTTGCACCTATTGTTGCAGCACCGGTTGATACCCTACCGAAAGTAGACAGTACACAATTAATGAATCAAGATTCTGTTTTAACAGTGGATAGCTTACAAGTGGATAGTACTGCCCAAGCAGTGGTTGTGAAACAAGAAACCGGAAGCCCAGTTGTTAGTGAAGGAGTCAGTGCCGGTAGCACATCCCAATTATCAATTGGTCATCGCGACTCCGAAGTCAATGGAATTGGCGGCAGAAGAAGTGGCCAGGTTGCGTAAAAAAGGCTATACGACAGTACGTGCGATAGATAGCAAATTTAAAAAGAATAAAAAACGGGTGATTTGGAATACCTATATGTCGAAAGAAGAAGCAGATCGTGATCAGGCAACTGTCGTGAAAACCTTCCCTGGAGCATGGGTTGAGAAAATATCAAAATAGTCTAATATAAACAATTTTAAAATTATAAATTATTATGTCATTGATTCAAAGCGACAGCAATCTTTTGGACACCATTAATCAAGCAGCACAACAAGCGGTTCCTGTAGTAAAAGAAGAGAATTTGAGTTTAATCCAAATGATGATGAAAGGAGGATGGATCATGGTACCCATCATACTTTTGTTTTTTATTGGTTTAATCATCTTTTTTGAGCGTTTTCTGACTATTCGTAAAGCTGCGAAATATGATGTTTCCTTAATGTCTCAAGTAAAAGCAAGTGTGCTTTCAGGAAAATTGGATGCCGCTTTGGCCGTTTGCCGTTCAAGCCATTCTGCTCTAGGACGCATGTTGCAAAAAGGATTGCTACGTGTGGGACGTCCAATCAAAGATATTGAAGGGGCTATTGAAAACGTAGGAAAACTCGAAGTTGCGAAATTGGAAAAGAATATCAATATTCTAGGGATTATCGCAGGTATTGCACCCATGCTTGGTTTCGTAGGAACTATTTTTGGGGTAATTACGATTTTCCATGAAGTAGAGATGGCAGGTGGTATCGATATCGGTTCCGTATCTGGAGGACTTTACGTGAAGATGGTGACTTCAGCATCAGGTCTTACAGTTGGTATTGTAGCGTATATTGGTTACCATATCTTAAACATGATGGTGGAGCGTTTAATTTTACGCATGGAGACTGATGCAGTTGAATTTATTGATTTATTAGATGAGCCAGGCGTATAATCGTCCGGTCGTATAGCTAATTAATCAATTAAAATTTCGTATAATGAATCTAAGAAGTAGAAAAAATAAACCAGCAGCAGAAGTACATACTTCAGCATTGAACGACATCATGTTCTTCTTGATGTTATTCTTTTTGTTGGCATCTGCTGTTTCCAATCCACAGGTCGTGAAGCTACTGCTTCCGAAATCTAGTGCAGGAGAACAGTCGGTATCGAAAAAAACATTGACGGTTTCCATTACATCGGATTTAGCTTATCATGTTGAAAAGGCTGTTGTGCCGTATGAAGCATTAGAAGCAGCGATCCAATCGCAAATGAAAACAGGAGAGGAATTGACCATCATGATGTATGTGGACAATACTGTCCCTATCCAAAATGTTATTTCGGTGATGGATATTGCCAACCGCTTGAAAATAAAAGTTGTCTTGGCGACTGAACCAAAGAAAGATTAAAAGAACATTAAACTTTTAACAAGTTTAATGTTCTAAATTTAAAGAAATAGGAGATATATTACATGGCTTACCATCTTCAACACGAGGAAAATAACTTCCCCAAAGCATTAGGGATCGCTACTGCTATAATGGGGATTTTGGTACTGATAAGTTTCTTTATCATTTTTGGTACCAAAACACCTGAGGAATACGGTATGGGAGGTATGATTGTGAATTACGGTACAGCAGAGGAAGGTATGGGAGAAGATTACATGAGTGTTGAAGAACCTTCTGTAGATCCGAATGCCAATAATGTCAAGCCCGATCGCGTCGTTCCTGAAGAAATACCAACCCCGACACCTTCACAACAGGTTGCTGATAAAGCAGTTGTGACTCAAGATGTGGAGGATGCTCCTGTTGTAACAAAGGCTTCAAAACCTGTAAAGACCGTAGCTCCTGAAACAACCAAAGAAGTGAAGGATAGTAAACCTGCTGTAAATTCGAATGCGCTTTATAAAGGCAAAAAGAATAACGGTACGGGATCAGGCGATGGTACCGGCACAGTACCTGGAAACCAAGGAAGTAAACTTGGAGATCCTTTAGCCAGTAATTATGGTGAAGGTGGTTCTGGCGACGGAAACATGATGCTTTCTATCGAAAATAGAAGCTTTACACAGAGACCTCAAATCGATGATAAAGGACAGCAAGCAGGTAAAGTTGCCGTTGAGTTTCGTGTGAACCAAGCTGGTGTCATCATTTATGCACGTGCAGGAGTGAAAGGTACAACCATCACCGATCCAGGTTTATTGGAGAAATGTGAAAGAGCTGTTCGTGGAGCTCGCTTGAATCAATTGCCAAATGCACCTGACTCTCAAACAGGAAGAATTGTATTCAATTTTAAGTTAAGATAAAATTTAGTGTCAATGCATAATTTTAATGAGGTAATCGAGTATTTGTATGCTCGATTACCTATGTTTACCCGTGACGGGGCATCCGCATATAAGAAGGATTTAGATAATACACTCGCGTTACTTCAAGCGCTGGGCAATCCGCAACATAAATTCAAATCCATTCATATCGCAGGAACAAACGGTAAAGGGTCTTCATCCCATATGTTGGCATCTGTATTTTCCGAAGCGGGGTATAAAACTGCCCTGTACACTTCACCGCATTTATTGGATTTTCGAGAACGTATCCGTGTTGATGGACAAATGGTCGATCAGCAGTTTGTTGTCGATTTTGTCAACACCCATTTTGCATTGATCGAACAGATTCAACCTTCTTTCTTTGAAGTGACCGTCGCAATGGCTTTTGATTTCTTTGCAAAACAACAAGTAGATATAGCGATTATTGAAGTTGGTCTGGGAGGACGCCTAGATTCTACCAATGTGATACAGCCGCTCGTTTCCTTAATTACAAATATTGGTTTTGACCATATGAATATGTTGGGAAATACATTGGGAGAAATTGCTTTCGAGAAAGCGGGAATCATTAAAAAAGATACGCCAGTTATTGTTTCGGAGTATAACGTCGAGACGGCTCCTATATTCATTGAAAAGGCAAAAAAGGAAAATGCTCAGCTTGAGTTTGCTTCTCAAAAATTGCAATCTGTCATTCAAGCCGTCAACCAAGATCATCTAGCGATTACTGTATCCGACTTGCAGGGAAATACAGAACAATATGCATTGGATCTAAAAGGTACTTATCAAGCAAAAAATATATTGGGCGTGCTAAGCGTACTCGATAAAATACGTACGTTAGGGTATGCGATACCACTCGAAGCGATTAAGAGCGGTTTGAGCAAAGTACAATCCTTTACAGGGCTACAAGGTCGTTGGCAAACACTTGGTCAAGATCCGTTTATTATTTGCGATACCGGTCATAATGAAGATGGGATAAGAGAGGTGTTGAAAAATCTAGCACAAACTTCATTCAAACAATTACATTTTGTAATCGGAGCCATGAAGGATAAAGATCTGGGACATATGCTACCTTTATTACCGAAAGACGCACGATATTATTTTAGTAATCCGGATATGCCAAGAGCAATGCCTTCGGAGGAGTTGGCAGCAGCAGCTCATCAATTGGGATTAAAAGGGGCGGCCTATGGTCCGGTGACAAAAGCTTTTGATGCCGCCAAAGAAGCCTATCAAGATGGGGATCTCATCTTTGTCGGAGGAAGTAATTTCGTAGTATCCGAAGTTCTCGCTTACATGAAATAGCTGATTTTAGGATGGAGATATGAAATTTGAATGCTTATTCCAATTTCATATCTCCTATCAAACCTATCCATTAATCGTTTACGGTCAATTCACCCCTAATATTCTTTTCTATCCAATAGGCAACATCTTTTTGGTCTGCACACTCCCCCTGTAAGTACATGAGCTTAGTGACAGCGGCCTCAAATGTCATATCGTAACCATTGAGTACTCCAATTGCTTTAAGTCCTGTACTGGTCTCGTACCGACCCAATTCTACTGACCCAACCTTACATTGCGAAATATTCAAGATGTTTTTGCCACTGTCGATAGCTTCTTTCAGTAGGTCTAAAAACCATTGATCCGTTGTGGTATTTCCTGATCCAAAAGTTTCCATAACAATCGAACGAACATCAGCATTCAATACGGACTTGATGGTATTGGCGTTAATGCCAGGGAATAGTTTCAAGACAGCAACACGGTCATCCAATTTGGTATGTAAGATAAACTCTTTGCCACTATTGTTGAGCAAAGCATCTTGATTATACTGTAAGTGAATACCCGCCTCTACCAAGACAGGGTAATTAGGTGATCGGAAAGCTTCGAATTTTGCTGAATGATATTTGAAAGAACGATTGCCCCTAAATAATTTATTATCAAATAAAATACAAACTTCTTGAATCATCGATCGGCCAAAGTGTTTGGTCGATGCTATTTCCAATGCTGTCATCATATTCTCACGAGCATCGGTACGGATTTCTCCGATTGGCAACTGCGAGCCCGATAATATCACAGGCTTTTGCAAGCCTTCTAACATGAAACTCAGTACAGAAGCTGAAAATGACATCGTATCTGAGCCATGTAAGATAACAAATCCGTCATATTCATCATAGTTATCCTTGATAATCTGTGCCATTTCTACCCATATTTCGGGCTTCATATTGGAAGAATCAATAATGGGGCTAAACGAGTGGACTGTCAATTTGTAATTTAATCGATTGAGATCAGGAAGGTTTCTTCATGATCAACTCAAAGTCAAAAGGAACAAATGTTCCATTTTCATCTTTGACCATTCCGATCGTGCCACCTGTGTATATGATGAATATATTATGCATGATATGATTTAGATTCCAAATATTCTTTTTGAATTTTCAGTTGTTATTGCTGCTATTTTTTCCATTGATACCTCGTGGATATCCGCTATTTTCTGTGCGATATAGTGTAAATAGCTACTTTCATTCGGTTTACCCCTAAACGGTACAGGAGTTAAATAGGGAGCGTCAGTCTCCAATACGATATGTTTCAAGTCAATCTGCTTGACGACTTCGTCAAGGCCAGATTTCTTGTACGTGACCACACCACCGATTCCCAATGCAAAACCGAGGTCGATGGCTTGCTGCGCTTGAGCAAGATTACCCGTGAAACAATGCAAGACCCCAAATAATTTATCATCTTTCAGCTCTTCCAATAACACAAATAGCTCATCAAAGGCCTCTCTACAATGAATATCTATAGGTAGGTTGCGTGTTTTAGCCCATTGCACCTGTTGGCGAAATGCATCTATTTGAATCGCTAAAGTCGATTTGTCCCAATAAAGATCCAAACCGATTTCTCCGATTGCATACACTTCGTGTTGTTGTAAGGCTGCATAAATTTTAGCTAATTCAGCTTCATAATTTTCCTTCACATCGCAGGGGTGCAAACCTAGCATAGGAAAGCAATTTTGAGGATAAGCTGCAACGGTATTCATCACGGCAGCAATAGACTCACTGTTGACATTTGGAAGAAATAGGCGATGAATATTGTGCTCAAAACAGCGCTCCATTTGTGCAGCTAGTGTATCCTGTTCGTTATGGTAATATATATGCGTGTGGGTATCTGTTAATAACATGCGTTAAAGTATAGCTAGCGTAAAAATAAAAGTTTTGAATGATATGACCTAATCCGATTAAACTTAACGATTATCAGGCTCATGCAGATTAGTGCAATGCTTTAAAAATTAGTTGCATATCCGACCTATTTGTTGCGAATATAGACTACTTGGAGCTACTTTTTTTATTTTTCACGAAAAATGAAAAAAAAATATTGGCAGTAAAAAATACATAAGAAACCTATAATTAGAGCCATTTCATGCGAAAATGATATCATTCTTTTATCAAGCGGACCAAAATTATGGAAAACGTCTAGCAGATGTAGTGAAAATGGATAGAAAAGAGATGCAAATTTTATTAGCAAAATAGTTTACCCTATATTTATCGACATGAAGAAAGTTATATTATTTTTGATCTGTTTGATTTACATGAGCCAGCTGAATGCCCAAGATATATTCTTGGCATCAAGAACTGACAATGTAGCAATGATGGATAGTTTATTTCAGGCAGATGCAAATTTAGATTTAGATGCTGTAGATGAAAAAGGATTCAGTGCACTCATATTAGCAGTTTATAATAACAGCGAACACGTAACCCCTTATTTACTGAGTAAAGGAGCTGCTGTCGATTTTCAAGATAAGCATGGCAATACGGCGCTCATGGGAGCCACTTTTAAAGGTAATCTTCCGATGGTTAAACTACTGGTGGAAAACCAAGCAGATATTAACACAAAAAATAGTAATGGAGCTACCGCATTGATCTATGCAGCTACATTCGGACAAAAGGATATAGGAGCTTTCTTACTGGAAAATGGAGCAATCAAAAGCTTCAAAGATAATAGGGGTAATACGGCATTTGATCATGCCATTATGCAAGAGCATATTGAATTGATCAAGCTATTAAAGTAATGGTCCAGCTGTGATGTGTTGCATCACTAGCGAAGATTAGACGATTATTCTAGCATAAATAAAAAGCGCTTACCGGATATCCGGTAAGCGCTTTTTATTTATGCTTTATTTTTTAGTTACTTTTTTGCTGGAGTAGCTGGAGTCAATTTTGTTGCTGGGATTGGCTCTGGTGCAGCAGCTGGTGCTTTTCCAGGGATAATGTCAACAACTTCTACTTCAAATACCAAAGGAGAATATGGAGGGATAGTTCCCGCTGGACGCTCACCATAAGCTAAAGCTGAAGGAATAACCAACGTTGCTTTAGTACCTTTGTTAAACAATTGGAATGCTTCAGTCCAACCTGTGATAACACCATCAACACCTAAGTGTAAACGTAATGCTTCGTAAGGTCTTTGTGGATTGAAAACTTTATGTTTTTTCGCTAAATCTGCTTGATTTGTATCGAATACTTTGTCATTCGTCAATTTACCAATGTAATTAACAACAACCGTATCACCTACAACTGCATTTTTACCTGTTCCTTCTTTCGTAACCACATATTGTAAACCAGAAGCTGTTTTCTTCGGCTCTAATTTGTTGCTTTTTAAGAATGCTGCAGTTTTTCCAGCTTCAGCATCTTTTAATTTCGCAACCTGAGCTTCAAAATATTTAGTTACTTGATCGCCAATTTCTTGATCTGTTAATTTACCTTTTTTGAAGTGCTTTTGTACTTTAACAGTATAGATGATGTATTTGTCTGCAAAATCTGGTTTTGGTTGTTGTGTTTTAGCAGTCATTGAATCTAAATTGATCTTGAATACTAAACTATCACCTTCACCTACCAACTTGAATAGACCTGTTGGATCTCCAGGATTTTGTTTGATGATGCTATCTGGGTATAATTGTACGATTTCAGGTGTGCCTTTATCATAAGTGCTGCTTAATAGTGAATCTCTATCCGACTTTACAACAATATCTACTGATAATAAATCTCCAGATACCGCTTTTTCAGCACCAGCATCCTTAGCGATTTTGTATTCTAGGCCGCCCTCAGCCTTTTTAAAATTTTGGCATGCAGTTAATAATAGTCCTGCTGCTGTGAATAATAGAATTGATTTCTTCATTTCAGTTTAATTGCTATCTTATTTTGTTAATATTTCTTTATAATTTGGTAAAGCAGATTTAAATGTAGCGATGGTTGTTTGTATATCATCGTACGAATTTCCTCCCGACGCATTGAGATGACCTCCTCCATTGAAATATGTCTTACAGATTTCATTGCATGGAACATCGCCAATCGAGCGCAAAGATAATTTAATTTGTTCAGTTCTGTCAATAATTAAAGCAGCTAAACGAATTCCTTTAATGGACAAAGCATAATTCACTAAGCCCTCTGTATCTCCGGTTATCACTTCAAAGCTTTTTAGATCTTCTTGCGTCACATAAATCATCGCCGTATTGTACTCTGGAAATACTTCCAAACGATTGAGCAGACAGTAGCCTAAGAATTTTAAACGTCCTTCGGAAGAGCTGTTGTAGATAGATTCGTGTATCGCCCAATTCTGGGCCCCGCAATCAATTAAGCTCGCGATAATGCGGTGAATTTCGGAGGTCGTCGATCGAAAGCGGAATGATCCCGTATCGGTCATGATACCCGTATATAAACAGGTCGCCATATCTGCAGAGATGTTTTGTTCGTCATGCATCTCATCTTTAATAAATCTAAAGATCAGTTGCGCTGTCGCAGCTGCTTTAGGGTCCCAGTAAGCATAATCGTGAAACCCCTGAGGATCCAGATGATGGTCGATCATACACTTTATACCTGTTGCTTTTTCAATAGGTTCAGCCATATCGTGAATGCGGCCAAGACCGTTAAAATCAAGGCAGAAAATCAATTCAGCATCAGCAATTAATTTTTGATTCTCTTGCACATTGCGCGTATAGATGCGTACATGTTCCAAACCTGGTAGCCAATCTAAAAAGGCAGGGAAATCGGATGGGACGATAAGACTTACATCGTGTTTATGGGCTTGTAGCCAATAAAATAGACCTAATGAAGAACCAAGCGCATCGCCATCTGGTTTGAAGTGCGTCGTGATTACAATTCTTTTAGGTTCTGATAATAGTGTTTTTAGTTGTTCTGATGTCAGCATATCCGTATTAAGTCTGCAAACCTACTATAAAAAAAATATATTTTCTGCATTTTTTTATAAACATTTGAGACGTTTGTAAAAGTTTAATTTATGTTTTTAAATTTTTGAATTACAATTTGTTAAAACTTATAAACATAAAGTTTATGATCTCGTTTAGAGCTAATTAAATAGGACGAATTATTACCAAAATCGATCGGTCCAAAATAGAATTTGGACATACCCTCTATAGGGAACCCATCGCGAACAAGTCCGTCTTCATTAAAAATATAGATCATGCGATTATTGGTAGAAACAGCCACTAAGTCATTGTTATTCGTCACCTTAAAGAAAGTGGGGGTATTACTCACATCATCCACAAATTTGTATTCAAAATATTTTGTTGCATCCCTTTGATTGTAGACCGAAAGATTGTTCTCACTGAGCACAACATAATCTTTGTCTGCAGAACCACTCACATCTTCAAAATTGAAGCTGAAATTCGATCCCCAATCCCCAACCTTTAGTTTGATAGGCTCGCCTTCAAATGGCACCTTTATTAACTCCCCTTTGTCCTTAGGAACGATTATATATGAGTTTTTCTTATCCGAAGTTGTAATAATGCCTATCGGATTTTTCAGCGTCTGCCCATTTACATTGAGCTCTTGCTTATGTATTAAAGTTCCAACTTCATTGAAAAAATAAACCGAACCCTGACTCGTCCCAGCTACGATAAAATATTGGTTTGCTATCGTAGCAGCTTTTAAGTCGAAAAGTATCCTGCTATCTAAAGTAGGGTTTTTCCATTCCTCAATTTTTTTACCATTCAAATCATAAACAGCAATTTGGTTTGAACAAGGAATATAGATTCTTTTTTCATTATTAAAATTGGTCAATGTCAATCCTGCAGTAGCATTATTAGCTAAACCAATTGAAAAACCTGGTAGCAATTTTCCATCAGGCGAAAATCGATAGAGACGACTACGTGTATTTAAGATTATACTACGGTCTTGCAACTGAATTGGCTGTCCCAAAATTTCACCTTGAAATAAAGTTTTCCAAAGTTCTTTTCCAGATGGACTTAAGGCATAGACGGTATGATCTTGTTCTTGGAGCAATATAAACTTACTATTTTCGCTTTGATCAAAAACCCAAGGGTTGTTGATTAACTTTGAATTGAGCTGAAAGGTCCATTCTGGAGTGCCTCCTAAGCGGTTTTTAGATTTATATACGGCATAGAAACCTGATACAAATCCACCCTCATTTCCACTCAATTGAAGTGATGCAGAGTAGTAATTTTGGTAACCAAAGTCATCCTGATCTTTAAAATCTTGTGCATATTCTGATTTTAAATTAGTGATGATGCTATTTTTAGCCGTGCTTGGTTCGATATAAAATGTCACATTGGCACGGTTGCTATGAATGGCGTTGTGGTTCTTGAAGATGGCAGTGCCTGACATCAGCTGGTTGTCAAAATAGGTTTGACGATATTTTCTCAGTATCCCTGTTTGATTTGCGATGACCAATACTTTACCTATTCGGGTAAAGTATGGACGTTGAAAAGATTTGAATGGATCTCCAAAACTAGCATATAGGATATTGGAATAATTAAACTGATAGATAGAATCACCTTGGTTGGAACTTATCTTTTTAGCTGTTTCCATAAATTTGCTGCTGTCCGCTAAGCTCACCAGGCCCAATAGGACATCGTTATCTAATGCAGCTATCGCAAACTCATCGTTCCACAGCGGAAGTATATCTGTTTGAAACACAACTTTACTTTCTTTTTCGATTAACTGTTGTTGACTCTTTATTTTGTCAGCTTCCTTGCGGTAGACAAATAAATCATTTAGAGCATGATGAAAACTACCGATATCGGAAAGGCTATAGTTGAGGTAAGATGCCGTGTTTTTTGGTAAAAAATTGGCTAAAGTTTGTACCTGAGCAGATTGGTTGGCGAAAAGATGAAGGTAAGTACGATGATTTAAATCAAGCTTTGTTTCCCCTTTAAAGATGAGAGCATCACTTTTGAAGTTTAGATTCCAAGCTGTACTTCCTTGTAAGGAGTCTATTTGTTGCAGGTAGATACCAAATTTACTGCGCATCATTTGTTTTGCAAGAGGCGAAATTTGACTGTTATTGAAATAAAGACTCAGGGGTGTATTCTTACTGTTATGGTTGATGAAAAACGCAATCTGTTTTGCATCTAATTTTGGAACAGCTTTATCCAATACTTGATAGAGAAGAGCAGGTTCATAACCTGCAAATAACACGTTTTCATAAAGTGTACAGTAGAGCACGGAGTCTTTTATACCCTTATCGAAACGATAGATACGGTGACCCAAGGTGTCGACATGGTTTTGTTTGTACTTTGAATCTATACCTTGAAATATCGTTTCTAACGATGTATTGTTCAACTTTTCCTGTAAAGCGATGCTGAATAAAGTCGCGATACCGGTTTTACTGGGATGAAAGGAAAGAATGACTTCGGTATCTTGCACCTTTCCCTTTAGCGATTCGGAGCCCAGAAAATCTTGTTTTAATGTCTTGAGGTTCTCAAAAACCTGTTTTCCCTGAATGGCTTCGAATAATTCGAAATTACGAAAGATGGTATCCGTCGTTTGGTCATTCTTGAAGGCTGTTATGAAATAAGTATCTGCCGGTAAATATTGGAGCGTTTTTGTTGCGTTTTCTTGTTTGCTGCTGCTGTCTGAGAAGTAGTAGACCGTAGCCGCAACTACGGCTATAAAAAGTAAAACAGTAACTATAATCGTATTTCTCATATCTAATAACAAACCTACTAAAAAAATATTCAGAACTCTACTTATCTAACGTTAGAACTCCATTTGTAACAATAAATTTAATAATTATTCTGCTTTTGTGAGGAAGATTTGATACATTTAGCCAGCATTAATAAAATAGAGACATAATTTTAAATAATGAATAAGAAAATTATCCTAGTGGCTGCATTTTTTGGTACACTAGCAGTTATTTTAGGCGCTTTTGGAGCACACGGTTTGGAAGGAAAAATTAGTGAGCAACATATAGAAACATGGAAAACAGCCAACCAGTATCACTTTTATCATACCCTTTCTTTGTTGTTTTTATCCACTTTCTCACGGGCTAAAACAGCATCTATTCGGGTATCATTCATTGCTTTTATTATTGGATTGCTTTTCTTCTCAGGATCATTATACTTGTTAAGCGTAAGGGAAATAACTGGTTTTGGCAACCCCGCTATATTAGGGCCGATTACACCATTGGGTGGCGTAGCCTTTATTGTGGGATGGGTAGCCTTATTTGTTGCAGCTCTTAAGAATAAATCATAGCATAACCCTATTTATACGGTGAAAATAAGCCCTCGAAGAAATTAACGTTTTTTCGAGGGCTTATTTTTAGTAATTTTACATGATACTTGAAATGAACATGCCAGAGCCTCAAAATTTATTTTTCACAGACCGAGCGACTGTTTTTGTCGATGTTATTTTGCCTTTAGCTTTAGCCAATACCTATACTTATCGTATTCCTGTCGAATGGAACGATAAGATTCAGGTCGGTGTTCGTGTTATGGTGCAGTTTGGTAAGAATAAGATCTATTCTGCCATCGTCAAGCAAATAAGCAAAGAAGCACCAAAACACTACGAAGCGAAATATATATTAGATATCATTGATGAGAAACCTATCGTTGATGGTGCGCAATTATTGCTGTGGGATTGGATCTCTGATTATTATATGTGTTCCTTGGGAGAGGTTATGCAGGCAGCATTGCCATCGGCACTGAAACTCGCCAGCGAAACTAAAATCGTATCGGCAATTCCCGACGATTTCGATCGCTCATCTTTGACGGATAAAGAATACTTAATTATCGAAGCGCTTGAGGTAGCTGGAGAATTGAAAGTCAATGATATCGTTAAGCTATTAAGTCAAAAATCGGTATTTCCGATATTGAAAACGATGTTTGATAAGGGTATTGTTTTGATTTCCGAAGAGATAACAGAAAGGTATAAACCAAAAACGAAGGTTTTTTTCTCCTTTGCTCCAGAATTTCGCGAGGAAGAGGGTAAACGCACGTTGCTGGATGCATTAAATCGAGCTCCAAAACAGCAAGATGCCGTATTGGCTTTTATGCAACTGTTGAAAAAGGGCGAAGAGATAACCAGACAGATGATCATGGAAGCTTCGGGATGTGGCTCAGGGGCTGTTACGGCATTAATCGATAAAGGTGTATTCCTAGTAAAAGAAAAAGTGGTCAGTCGTTTTCAGGGGGAAGATGTAGAATTGGATGCTAACTTTGAGTTTAATACCAATCAGCAGCGTGTCTATGAAGAGATTCAACATTGTTTCGAAAGCAAAGATGTTACCTTGTTGCACGGAGTCACAGCATCCGGAAAAACACAACTCTATATTAGACTTATCGAGCAAGCAATAGCAGCGGGTAAGTCTGCATTATACCTATTACCCGAAATTGCCTTGACGGCACAAATAACCGCTCGGTTGAAATTGCATTTTGGCGATAAGTTGGGCGTTTATCATTCTAAGTTTAATGATAATGAACGTGCTGAGGTATGGCATAAAGTGATGAAAAATGAATTCCAGATTATAGTTGGAGCACGTTCTTCTATATTTTTACCATTTCAAGACCTGGGAATTATTATTGTTGATGAGGAACATGAGAGCTCCTATAAACAGTATGATCCCGCACCACGCTATCACGCCCGCGATACAGCAATCTATTTAGGATATATCCATCAGACTAAAGTTCTATTGGGCTCTGCAACACCCTCTATTGAGAGTTTTTATAATGCAAAATCAAATAAATATGGATTTGTACAACTCTTAGAGCGTTTTGGTAATGCGCAATTGCCCGATATCCATATTGTCGATATTCCAATGGAAGGAAGAAAGGAAAATATGTTTTCTTATTTCTCAGGAACTTTATTGAAGGCAATAGAAGCTGCTTTGGAACGCAAGGAGCAAGTGATACTGTTTCAAAACCGACGTGGTCATACCACCATTATTCAATGTAATACCTGTGGTTTCGTAGCTAAATGTATCAATTGTGATGTCAGTATGACGTATCATAAAAGTTCAAATATGATGCATTGCCATTATTGTGGCCATGTGGAACCTCCGATTAAAATATGCCCTGCTTGTGGGATGCCACATATCGAAAGCAAGGGCTTTGGAACAGAGCGAGTAGAGGAAGAATTGGAGTTGTTGATGCCTAATGCACGTATTGCACGTTTGGATCTAGACTCCACCAAGGGTAAGAATGGTTTTGATAAAATCATAGGTGCATTTGATGAACATGAGTTTGATATCCTGATCGGAACGCAGATGGTGGCAAAAGGATTGGATTTTGGACGTGTTAGTTTAATCGGGATTATCAATGCCGATACGATGATTAATTTCCCTGACTTCAGAGCATATGAAAGGGCTTTTTCACTTTTCCTACAGGTGGCCGGACGTGCCGGACGTAGAGAAGCAGGTGGGCAGGTAATCATTCAGACCTATACACCAAAACATCGCGTTTTGGAGCAGGTGGTCGCACATGATTACCAAGGGATGTTTGATACGGAAGTTAAAGAACGTAAGAATTTTGCCTATCCACCATTTTATCGCGTCATCCGAATTGATATCAAGCATATGGATATCCAAAAATGTTATGATGGCGCTAAGAAATTTGCATCAGGATTGCGACAACAGCTCGGTTCACGTGTTTTAGGACCCGAAACGCCACTGGTAGGAAGAGTACGAAACTACTTTATTCAGACCATTACGTTAAAGATTGAAAGAAATAATATCAGTATTGTGAAAGTAAAAGATTTGATCAAGCTGGTAAAGAACGATTTTATTGCCGATAAAGCAAATGCTGGAGCACGTGTTGTGATTGATGTAGACCCTTATTAGCATAGTTCATGGTAAACAAAAATAGCCAAAAATTATCCTTTTCAAATGAAAGGGCTTGCAGGTTAATAGATTAGTTATGAAAAAGTTCTTGTAGTGGTAATTGTAAAATAACAATAGTATTTTTGAGTCATAATGGCGTATAAATTTGTAGATAATTATAGGGAAAAAGGTGCTCGTAAGCAATTGGTGCAACTATTGAAGACAAGGGGTATCAGTGACCAAAATGTACTGAATGCGATTGGAAAAGTGCCTCGCCATTTTTTCTTTGATGAGACATTTTGGAATCAATCGTATAAAGATATTGCTTTTCCGATAGGTGATGGCCAAACGATTTCACAGCCATATACAGTTGCCTACCAATCGGAATTGCTACATGTCAAAAAAGGAGATAAGGTTTTAGAGATAGGGACGGGGTCGGGATATCAGACCTGTGTTCTGATGGAGCTCGGCGCTGATGTCTACACAATAGAACGGCAAGAAAACCTATACAATAGAACGATACAGGTGTTGCCCTATATGGGTTACAAGCCTCATTTTTTCTGTGGCGATGGTTCTAGGGGAATTGAGCAGCATGCACCATATGATAAAATTATCGTTACTGCTGGGGCTCCTTTTGTTCCAGAAATCATGCTGAAACAATTGAAAATAGGAGGGATATTCGTCATTCCCGTTGGAGATGAAAAGGAACAAAAAATGGTAACCATCATTCGCGCTGGTGAAAACGATTTTGATCGAATCGAACTCGATACATTTAGATTTGTTCCCTTAGTAGGAGACCAAGCTTGGTAGAAACCAAGCTTTTTTAGTTTATAAGTACATGAAAGCTATCTTGAGCTTGACAAGTTTGCAAACCACAATGAAGTCGCATGAGCTCATGATCACTTCATTACCTTCAAAAGACCAATTCATATCATGAAAAATGAAATCCAGGAATTATACCTTAGCAATAAGGCTAAGATTGAACAAGAAGTAAAACAACTAGAGTTAGCGATCAATAAGAATAGCTTTTATCGTTTAGCGGTCATCCTTTTTGGAGGTGCTGCTTTATTCTATTCTTTTCAGTTGGAAAATCTGCTACTGGTTTTGATTTTATTTTTTGCGCTTATCTTTCTCTTTGCCTTCTTGGTGAATAGACAAAGTAAGTTGGAAAAGCGGAGCGACTATCAGAAGGCATTGCTTGCTGTCAATGTGAATGAGATAGCGCTAGAAAATAAAGGGATTAACATCTATGATAATGGTGCTCACTTGGAAGATAATAAGCATCCATATAGTGCCGATTTGGATATCGTAGGAGCGCACTCTTTGTTCGAACTGTTAAACCGGTCAACAACAAAATCAAGTATTGCCGTTTTAGGAAGTTGGTTGCTACAAGATGCCAAGCGTATTGAAATTTTGATGCGACAGGAAGCAGCAAGTGAAATGGCTAAAGATATGAACTGGTGCCAAGATTTTCAAGCAAAGCTCTTGTCCAATTTGAATCAAAAACTGGATGTTAAATCTTTTTTAGCCACGTACTTTCAATCCGACGATTTTGCATTTGGCAATTTTTTTATGCGCCTATATGTTAAAATAGCACCATTTTTCTTTTTAAGTACGGTGATTTTAGCCGTCTTTATTCCCGCTATAGCATTTTTACCGGTAATAGTTGGGCTAGTACATATCCTGTGGCCTATGATCAACGGGGGTAAAATTTCTTTTTTTTCCAGCAGAATTGATAAAGTTGGAAATCTATTGGATTCTTATGCCGCAAGTATGGAGCTGGTCGAAAATAGAACTTGGACTGCCCCGCGTAATAAAGAACTGCAAGAGCGGTTGAAAATCGTAGGCTCATCAGATTCTGTTTCGCAGGCATTTAAAAAACTCGGCAAACTGATCAATAATCTGGATGCGCGTAATAATATGATGGTCGGTACTATTTTAAACTTAATATTCCTGTGGGATTTTAAGCAGGTGTTGGCTATTGTGGATTGGAAGGCCAAGTATCAAGCTGATATATTAGAATCGTTCGATACGTTGGCTGAAGTAGAAGCATTGGTTAGTTTGGGCACTTGGAAGCGTAACCATCCGGATTGGGCTACTCCCGTTATTTTAGAAGCATTAGATACTCCACTTCAAGCTGTTGATTTGCTTCATCCGCTCATTCCTACTGCTAAGGCAATCGCCAATACGTATACCAATGAAGATCATGAAATCGCTTTAGTAACGGGCTCTAATATGGCTGGTAAAAGCACATTCCTACGGACGCTTGGGATCAATGCTGTATTGGCTTATGCAGGTGCTGTAGTACCAGCAAGCTCATTTGAAATTCCAATTTTTCATCTGATTTCTTATATGCGTATCAAAGATAATCTGAACGAAAGCACGTCCACTTTTAAAGCAGAAACTGGACCGCATGAGGTTTATCTTAGAAACAGTGGCACAGCGCCCCGATAGCTTTTTCTTAATCGATGAGATGCTGAGGGGAACAAACTCGGTCGATAAATACTTGGGTTCACGTGCTATTATCAAGAAACTGATCTCAGAAAAAGGAAGAGGGATGGTGGCAACGCACGATTTACAGCTTTCAACATTAGCAGATGAGTATCCGAAATTAGTGAAAAATTATCACTTTGATATTCAAGTTATTGATGGAGAGATGCTTTTTGACTATAAATTGAAAATAGGAGAATGCAAAATATTTAATGCTTCAATGTTACTAAAAGGTATTGGAGTAGACGTAGAACAAGGAAGAAACTAAATAAAAATGACATTACAAGAAAGAATTGAACAGTCGAGAACACATCATTTTATAACTGTTTTCCCGTTTACAACAAATCATCACGCAACGCTATTTGGTGGAAAGGCCATGGCAATTATGGATGAAGTAACTTTTATGTGTGCGACACGTTTCTGTAGAAAAGCACTGGTGACAGTTTCTTCGGATAAGATTGATTTTGAAAAAGCAATTCCTGCCGGTAGTATGATTGAAGCCATTGCTGAAGTCATACACGTGGGAAGAACGAGTTTAAAAGTAAAAGTTGAAATATTTTTGGAAGATATGTACAAAGATGGAAGAGAATTGGCCGTGAAGGGTGTTTTTTCTTTTGTCGCATTGGATGATAATAAAAAACCGATACCTGTGTTAGAGGGATTGGATATCGAGGGGTAACGAAGACAAGCTTATCGTAAATTAGGAATGGAATAACGTTGACAGGTTATTCCATTCGTTTTATAGGGGTTAGGTCTTTTAATTCCTCCTCAGTAAAGAGCCTGTAGTGCACTTTAAATGTTTTCCCCAGAGACGATTCTAAAGAAAATCCTCCTGGGCCAAATCCGTCGAGCACATCAAGGGTGAAATGTGAAAACTGCCAGTATTCAAATAAATCGCGGTCTATCCAAAATTCATAACCTTCTGCTAGCCCAATCATCGCATCATTCATTCTGGGGTAGAACCCTCCCTTTTCAAAGCATTGGGGTTGTGTGCCCTCACAGCATCCTCCAGCTTGATAAAACATCAGGTCCCCGTATTTCTTCTCCAATTCCTGTATCAGTGCCGATGCCTTTTCTGTTACCTCTAATCTATTTGTCATAGCCTATTGTTTTTTAATCTGTGTGTTCACTTGGGTCATTCACCTTTTCTTACCATTTTAACCTAATTAAAAAATGGGATTACCGTGATAACCCCATTTTCTTATTTTATGTTTTTCAAGCTTAGAAAAATCCTAATTTTTCTTTACTGTATGAAATCAACATGTTTTTTGTTTGACGGTAATGATCTAACATCATTTTGTGATTCTCACGACCGATACCTGACTGTTTGTAGCCTCCAAAAGGAGCTCCAGCAGGGTATGAATGATATTGGTTCACCCATACACGTCCAGCTTGAATAGCACGCGGAATTTGATATAATTGATGCGCATCACGTGTCCATACGCCTGCTCCTAAACCGTAGATGGTATCGTTAGCAATTTCTAAAGCCTCTTTTTCATCCTTGAACGTAGTCACCGCTAAAACAGGACCGAATATCTCTTCTTGGAAAATACGCATTTTGTTATGCCCTTTGAATAAAGTTGGCTTGATGTAGTAGCCTTCTTCTAAACCATTCCCCAAGTTGTTTTCATCACCACCGGTTAAGAGCTCAGCACCTTCTTCTTTCCCTAATTTGATGTAAGACATGATTTTATCCTTTTGGATTTTAGAAGCCTGTGCACCCATCATGGTCTCGGTATCTAATGGGTCACCCACTTTAATTTTATTGACACGGTCAATAACCTTCTCTATAAAACGATCATAGATATCCTCTTGAATCAGTAAGCGGGACGGACAAGTACAGATTTCACCTTGATTAAGGGCAAATAAAACGGCACCTTCGATGGCTTTATCCAAGTAAGCATCATCATGGTCCATGACAGAGCTGAAGAAAACATTCGGAGATTTACCACCCAGTTCCAAAGTTACAGGAATGATGTTTTCTGTTGCATACTGCATTACCATACGACCGGTTGCTGTAGAAACCGGTAAATGCTGCTTTAGAAACTTTAGGGTTTGTAACCAAGGCACGACCCAATTCGCCACCAAATCCATTGACGATATTAATAACACCAGCAGGAAGTAAATCACCAATCAATTCCATCAATACTAGAATAGACGTAGGGGTGCTTTCCGCAGGTTTTAATACGACGCAGTTACCCGCAGCTAATGCTGGAGCTAATTTCCAAACGGCCATTAAGATTGGGAAGTTCCAAGGAATAATCTGTGCGATTACACCAAGTGGTTCATGTACAATGAGCGAAACTGTATTTTGATCTAGCTCGCTCAATGAACCTTCGTCTGCACGGATAACACTAGCAAAATAACGGAAATGGTCAATGGCTAACGGGATGTCGGCATTTAGGGTTTCACGGACAGCTTTTCCATTGTCAACAGTTTCAACTGCAGCAATGTACTCCAAGTTCTCCTCGATGCGGTCTGCTATTTTATTTAAAATGATGCTTCTTTCTGTTGTGGAAGTTTTTCCCCAAGTTTCAAATGCCTTAGCTGCTGTATCAACGGCTAAGTCTAAATCTTCTTTTGTAGAATGCGCAACTTGTGTGAATACTTTTCCATCTAAAGGAGAGATGTTATCAAAATATTTACCTAATGTAGGGGGAACAAACTTTCCTCCGATGTAATTTCCATAACGTTCTTTAAACGATGGTCTTTGAATTGTTGCCATAATAATTAGTTTTATATGTTTTACAAACTGTTCAACTCAAATTTAATGAATAGCTTTCTTTATTTGTAGCATTATGGTTCCAAAGGATAGCATTATATTTCCATCTATCTTTTAAAAATATTATCTTTGAGTACCAACCGATTATATTAAAAGATAGGAATATGATAAATAACAGGCTTGTACATTCGTTGCCTTTTTCTGCACGTCATGAACTTTCTACATTGGTAGAAAATAGGAGAGCATTTACGCTAGAAAATCTGGAATTGAATGTTTTTGAGACCTATCAGTCTTCGGAAATGGTACCGCTGCAATTTGATGACTTGGTCATCATCAATATGATACATGGTAAAAAGGTCATGCATCTGCATCAGGTAGATTCTTTTGATTATTTGCCTGGACAAACTATGGTTTTACCCGCTTATAGTAAGATGCATATTGATTTTCCCGACGCGAGTCTAAGTGATCCTACCCAATGCACTGCTTTGACGATAAGTAAAACTAAAATCGATCAAGTAATCAACCGTTTAAATGAAAAATACCCGAGGACGCTCGTACTGGCAGAAGGAAAATTAGATTCGAATTTATTTCAACTGTACAACACACCGGAGTTAGCAGAATTGATCAATAAACTTTTTCAAACCATTACCAGTAGCAACCCCTTGAAAGATGCTTTAGTTGATTTGACCTTCAATGAATTGATCATTCGTTTGTTGCAGGCGCAAACTATGTTGTCTTTGGAACTTGGTAAGATGAAGAATAATACTGTTTTGGCGCATATCCGAAACTATATACATGCCCACCTTTCCGAATCCATTTCTGTTGAAGTATTGGAAAAGCAGGCAAATATGAGTCGTTCTAGTTTATTTCGCCTTTTTAAGAACGAATTGGGAATAACACCCATAGAATATATCATTCGTACCCGTATTCAACAAGCAAAAGGCTTGTTACGAAAAACGAAAAGTGTGAAAGAAACGTGTTTTAGTCTTGGTTTTAATGATGTCAACTATTTCGTTCGTCTCTTTAAAAGCAGGGTAGGAGTGACCCCAGGGGCATACATGTTGGCGGATGAACTTATTTTTTCATAATTCTATCCAACTCTCTTTTTCCTTCCCTTTCTTTGATCGTATCGCGTTTATCAAAGTCTTTTTTACCCTGAGCTAGCGCGATTTCTACTTTTGCAAATCCTCTGGGACTGATGAAAATACGTAACGGTACAATCGTGAAACCTTTCTCCTCGCCCTTTAAACGTAATTTTTTCAATTCTTTTTTTGTTAGCAACAACTGACGCTCACGTTTTGCTTCGTGATTGTAAAAAGAACCATGTGAATATTCTGCAATGTGCATATTTCGCAAGTAAAGACCATCATGAAAAAAGTTGCAAAAGCTGTCATTAATAGTCGCTTTCCCTTCTCTAATTGATTTAATCTCAGTTCCTAATAATCGAATCCCTGCAACATATCTGTCAAGCAGGTTGTATTCGTATGAGGCTCTTTTATTTTTTATATTGATATCTGATGATATTGCCATAATTTCTTAATATATTTATTCCTATTCCATTTTAATACAAAAACCAATTAAGTTTGTTGCATGTAATACGAGGAAAAGCAAATATAAATATTATAATGATGTTTTTTCAGCATTGTGAAATTTTGGAATTTAATTTAAGTGTTAAATTAAAATTATTTTTACGATATTTATATGTGAAAAATATGACTTACTTTAAGTGAAAGTCAGCTTTTGTTTTCGTATGTTTGCATCGTTTTTGATGTAATACTGTATTTCGTACAGTATTATGAAGTCATTTTGTGTTAATCTATTTGGAAGTAGGAATTGAAAGTGTTGATAATGAGGCTGGTATTTTGGCATTCATTGCAATCAAGAACAATTATAAAATTTAAGAAACACCTTTTAATCGCATGAGTAAAGGAAAATTAGGCGAGAGAATATCGCAATTTAAAATCGTTAGTGAGTTAAAGGCTAAAGGCTTATATGCTTATTTTAGACCGATTCAGTCGAGACAGGATACCGAGGTACAAATTGATGGCAAACGTGTTTTGATGTTTGGTTCTAATTCTTACTTAGGATTAACGACGGATGAACGTATTATCAAGGCTTCTCAAGATGCATTAGCAAAATATGGAACCGGTTGTGCTGGATCTCGTTTTTTAAATGGTACTTTGGATATTCATGTGGAGCTTGAAGAGAAGTTGTCGGCTTATGTGGGGAAAGAGTCTACTATTTTATTCAGTACAGGTTTTCAATCAAACTTAGGACCATTATCATGTCTTACAGGTCGTAATGATTACATTTTGTTGGATGAGCGCGATCATGCATCTATCATTGATGGAAGTAGATTGTCTTTTTCTAAAGTAATCAAGTATGCACACAATGACATGAATGATTTGCGTGCTAAAATTGCGAGATTACCAGAGGAAAGCGGCAAATTAATTGCAACGGACGGAATCTTCAGTATGGAAGGGGATATTGTCAACTTACCAGATTTGATTAAAATTGCAGATGAGTTTGACGCAACTGTCATGGTCGATGATGCACACAGTTTAGGTGTTATCGGAGTAAATGGCGCAGGTACTGCATCCCATTTTGGATTGACGGATAGTGCTGATCTAATCATGGGTACTTTCAGTAAATCATTTGCCTCTTTAGGTGGATTTGTTTCTGGAGATGCCGATGTAATTGAGTACTTGAAGCACTCCGCTCGTTCGGTGATGTTTAGTGCAAGTATGACCCCAGCTTCTGTAGCTTCTACTTTAAAAGCTTTGGAAATTATACAAGCAGAACCTCAACATATTGAGAAACTGTGGGCAAATACAAATTACGCTAAAAAATTATTATTAGAAAGTGGTTTTGATTTAGGAGCAACTGAAAGCCCTATTCTACCTATTTTTATTAGAAATAACGAGAAGACGTTTTGGGTTACCAAAATGCTTCAAGATGATGGGGTATTTGTGAACCCTGTTGTTTCACCAGCTGTTCCTGCAGAAGAATCATTGATTCGTTTCTCTCTTATGGCGACGCATAGCTTTGATCAAATTGATGAGGCTATCGAGAAGATGGTAAAAGTCTTCAAATTAGCAGATGTTGAATCTTTAATCTAAGTGTCTATTATGATACAGGTTATCCCCGTTGAAACTAAGCAACAGAAACGGTTATTTATAGATTTTCCGCATAGTTTATATGCGGAAAATCCTTATTATGTACCCGAGTTATATCTTGCTCAGTACGATTTGCTTACTCCAGGTAAGCATCCTTTCTACAATCATTCTTCTACTCAATTATTTTTAGCATACAAAGACCAGCAACTCGTTGGGCGTATTGCGGCGATTTGGAATGTAAACCATAATGCTTTTAATGAAGTTCAAGAAGGGCAGTGGGGATTTTTCGACTCGATTAATGATCAAGATGTTGCAAATGCTTTATTTAAGGTAGCTAAGGATTGGGTAAAAGCTAAGGGAGGCAATAATATTATTGGCCCAATTAATTTAACAACCAATGATACTTGTGGTTTATTGATCGAAGGATTTGATAGTCCACCTGTAGCGATGATGCCGTACAATTTTGCTTATTATCCAGATTTAGTAACCAATGCAGGTTTTCAAAAGAAAATTGATTTACGTGCATATCTTGTGATGGAAAATAAAGCAAGCAAACGTTCTGTGCTTCTGTTGGAGAAATTGGAAGAGCGATTAAACCGTTCAGGAATTAAAATCCGACAAATGAATTTGAAGGATTTTAAAAATGAAACAGAGAAGATTAGAGAAATCTATAACAAGGCTTGGGATAAAAATCTAGGTTTTGTCCCATTTACGGAAGATGAATTTAATTACGCTGCTAAGGAGATGAAAATGATTGTTGATCCAAGGTATGCTTTATTAGCAGAAAAGGATGGCAAGGTCATTGGGTTTGCTTTGGGAATTCCAGATATCAATCAAATTTTAATTAAAATCAAGCGCGGCAGATTATTGCCAACAGGGATTTTTAAACTATTATTTGGATTGAAAAAAGTGAATTTGATACGTGTATTAATGTTAGGCGTATTAGATGAATATCGTAAATTGGGAATTGAAGCTTGCCTTTATGGTAGGATAATAAAAAACTCTGGTGATGGTTTTACTGTCAAAGGAGCTGAATGTTCTTGGATGCTTGATACTAATTATATGATGAATCATGCAATCGAGCAAATCAATGGAGAATTATACAAACGCTATCGTTTGTATGAGCAAGCGCTATGAGAAAAAAAATCTTAATCACTGGCGCAAGTGGTTTTGTCGGTTATCACCTTGTTCAAGCTGCTCGTGAAGCTGGACTGGAGGTGCATGCTGCGGTGAGAAAAACCAGTGACGTTAGTGAAATAAAGTCTTTTGTCGATCAATTTGTCTATCCTGATTTTAAAGATAAGGATGCAATAAAGGGTCTTCTGGAGCAAGAGCAATACACCTATGTTGTTCATGCTGCAGCGATGACAAGAGCAAAGAATGAAAAGGATTTAGTTGATGTGAATGTTGGTTATTCCCAACATCTGGCTGATGCGGTTTTTGAGTCCAAAATACCTCTTGAACGTTTTGTTTTTATTAGTAGTCTGGCAGCTATAGGTCCCGTGGCCTATAATGCCGATCCGATTACTGAGCAAAATGAGTATCGCCCTGTTACGGCTTATGGTAGGAGTAAAGTGTTGGCGGAGCGTATGCTTGATAAGCATGCTGATAGTAAACTTTCCATTATTCGTCCAACTGCGGTATATGGGCCGAAAGAGAAGGACCTTTTTATATTATTCAAAACTTTAAATGCGGGTTTCGATGCTTATATCGGAAAAGCACCGCAGAAATTGACTTTTGTTTATGTAAAAGATTTGGCTCATGCGATCCTAAATGCTTGCTTCTTCGATGCAGGAGGTAAAAAAGTGTATAACATTACTGACGGATTCGTTTATGACCGTTATGAAATGGCTACAATATTTAAGAAATATAGTGCTAAATCTCTATTCAGATTTCACCTTCCATTTACGCTAGTTAAGGGTGTAGCACGGGTGATGGAGTTGGCCTATAAAAATTCGAGTTCAATACCCGTATTATATCCAGAAAGATTAAATGAATTGACAGCTCCAAGTTGGGCATGTGATATCAGTTTGTCAAAAGAAAATATTCAATATAGGCCTAACTATGATTTAGATGCAGGACTGAAGTTAACACTTCAGTGGTACCGTGATCATAAATGGTTATAATAAAAAGAGAGATGAGTGGTCAAAAAATAAATAAGAAACTTTTTCAAGATAGAAAAAGAACAAATATATTGAGTAATCCGGAACAACAGTTTATTTCGTATTTGGTCCCCCGTGTACCAAATTGGATTTCATCGGATGGTCTTACGGCAATTGGCTTGTTTGGGTCTTTAATGATTATGGCAAGCTTTATTTTAGCCAAATATTTACATATTGAATATTTGCTGATGGGTATTGTCGGGTTCTTTGTACAATGGTTTGGTGATTCACTTGACGGGCGTATTGCATACTATAGGGATAAATCTCGTAAATGGTATGGCTTTTCTTTGGATATTGTAATGGATTGGATCAGTACGGTCATGATTGGACTGGGCTACGTTTTTTATGCAAAAGGTAATTTTGAGCTAACAGGCTTTGTTTTAGTGGCTTTGTACGGTTGGGCCATGATTTTATCTTTATTGCGCTACAAGGTTACGGATAAGTATACTATTGATGCTGGTATAGTCGGACCGACCGAAATCCGAGTCATCATCTGTGCGGTATTGCTCATCGAGGTATTCTTTGTAGGAACTATCCATTATTTGGTTATGGCAATCTGTGCGATTCTTTTTATTATCAATACCATAGACACGAAAAAATTATTGGATTTTGGTGATATCAGAGACGCTGAAGAGAAGAAGGGAAAAGAATCTGAAAATTTATAAGGTATGAATGCAAAACTCAAAGAATTCTTTAGGGCACAGTTATCAGCTTTTGTAGGTGGTCTTTCAGATTTTGGAATTTATACAGTTTGTTATAAGCTGCTGAGTTTTTCACCAGCGTTCTCAAATGTTATCAGTGGCTCTTTAGGAGCCATTGTTAATTTCGTTATTAATCGTTATTGGTCTTTTAATAACACATCTACTCCGTTAGGCAAGCAACTTTCTAAGTTTGTTATCGTTGTTGCAGGAAGTATTATTTTGAAATCATCTGGTATTTATTTGCTGGATGATCAGTGGCACTTGCACCCCTTATTGTGCAAGGTTATTGTGGAGATTGTTGTTTCTTTAGGTTTTAATTATACTCTCCAACGTTTTTGGGTTTTCAAAAAATAAGAAACCATATGGATGGTTTTAGTTATTATAAAATATTTAGAAAAGGTCATTTCGAAAGAGATGACCTTTTTTTATGGTTAATGGAACTAGCTATATATCGTAAGAATCATCTGCGTATATCTTTTGATTAGGTTCTATACTAAACTCGTATTGTTTATCCTATACCTCTTTACTGAATACACTTCATCCGTTTTTCTCCTGAATACGTTCATGTCGCTATGAGCTATAAGTAGTGGATGGTTTATTTATTCATTTATGAAAGCGTTTATTATGGTGTCTATATTCATGGCAATTGAAATCCTTTAGGTGATTATTAAGGTCCGGAAATCAGCTTATTAATAAGTTGATATCAAATTAATACCAACTTCATATTTAATAGTGTATTAAGAGTGGGATTATAGGGGGTTAGTAGAGGGTTAATAGGGGTATATCTCTATTAACCCCCTACTAATACTAAGCTATATCTAATCTACACCTACTTTAATACCGAAGTTGGTACCTAGTTCATACTACTTAGGTTATAATCCAAGTAGGATCTGCATATTGAATATCTGCTGTTGTGTCCATGCTTATCTATAGCGGTACAATATGCGTTTACTATATGCGATGTATAGGAGCAATCTGGTCTTTCCGTCTATTATTGCGCATCCATACTTATCAATAGCGGTACTATAAGAAGCATGCAATCGGCCATCATAAAGTAGCGATCGGCCATAGTACCTGCTTTTTGGGCGATATCCAACCCTCAGTTCGGCTCTTTCAGAAATAAATCATCCAATGATACAGCAAGTTACCCCCTTTCTCAATAAATAAGCAAGAAAACGTTTGGAAGTGAATATAAAAATGGTCTATCTTTGCACCACTCCGCAAGGGAGGAACGGTCGGTTCGAAAGGGCTGACACTGAAAAAAAGAGGGTCTATTTAATTTAGACGCAGAAATCGAAAAGGTCTCCAAAAATAAATTTTCACATTTATTTTGGATATACCAAAAAGATCTCTACCTTTGCAGTCCCAACGGAAACGAAGGGAATCAAAACAAGATCGATAACGGCGCAATGCCGACATCATATAGCCGAAGCGAGATGCGGAAGCGAAAAAAGTTCTTTAAAAATATAATCATGTAACGTAACGAGTAGTGTTGAGAAACGACGAAAGTTAAAAAAAATCAACCTGTTCAATTTTAGAATTAGAAATAAAATACAAGACAATTCTATTTATTATAAATAGTCTTGATCTTACACTTCATTTTACAATGGAGAGTTTGATCCTGGCTCAGGATGAACGCTAGCGGCAGGCCTAATACATGCAAGTCGGACGGGATTCAGGACTAAGCTTGCTTGGTTCTGATGAGAGTGGCGCACGGGTGCGTAACGCGTGAGCAACCTACCCATATCTGGGGGATAGCCTCTCGAAAGAGAGATTAACACCGCATAACATCATCGAGTGGCATCACTCGATGATCAAATATTCATAGGATATGGATGGGCTCGCGTGACATTAGCTAGTTGGAGAGGTAACGGCTCACCAAGGCTACGATGTCTAGGGGCTCTGAGAGGAGAATCCCCCACACTGGTACTGAGACACGGACCAGACTCCTACGGGAGGCAGCAGTAAGGAATATTGGTCAATGGAGGCAACTCTGAACCAGCCATGCCGCGTGCAGGATGACTGCCCTATGGGTTGTAAACTGCTTTTGTCAGGGAATAAACCTACTTACGTGTAAGTAGCTGAATGTACCTGAAGAATAAGGATCGGCTAACTCCGTGCCAGCAGCCGCGGTAATACGGAGGATCCAAGCGTTATCCGGATTTATTGGGTTTAAAGGGTGCGTAGGCGGTCCTATAAGTCAGTGGTGAAAGACGGCAGCTTAACTGTCGCAGTGCCTTTGATACTGTAGGACTTGAATCTATTTGAAGTGGGCGGAATAAGACAAGTAGCGGTGAAATGCATAGATATGTCTTAGAACTCCGATTGCGAAGGCAGCTCACTAAGTTAGCATTGACGCTGATGCACGAAAGCGTGGGGATCAAACAGGATTAGATACCCTGGTAGTCCACGCCCTAAACGATGATAACTCGATGTTTGCGATACACAGTAAGCGTCCAAGCGAAAGCGTTAAGTTATCCACCTGGGGAGTACGGTCGCAAGATTGAAACTCAAAGGAATTGACGGGGGCCCGCACAAGCGGAGGAGCATGTGGTTTAATTCGATGATACGCGAGGAACCTTACCCGGGCTTGAAAGTTAGTGAATGATCCAGAGACGGATCAGTCCTTCGGGACACGAAACTAGGTGCTGCATGGCTGTCGTCAGCTCGTGCCGTGAGGTGTTGGGTTAAGTCCCGCAACGAGCGCAACCCCTATGTTTAGTTGCCAGCGAGTTATGTCGGGGACTCTAAACAGACTGCCTGTGCAAACAGTGAGGAAGGTGGGGACGACGTCAAGTCATCATGGCCCTTACGTCCGGGGCTACACACGTGCTACAATGGATGGTACAGCGGGCAGCTACATAGCAATATGATGCTAATCTCTAAAAGCCATTCACAGTTCGGATTGAGGTCTGCAACTCGACCTCATGAAGTTGGATTCGCTAGTAATCGCGTATCAGCAATGACGCGGTGAATACGTTCCCGGGCCTTGTACACACCGCCCGTCAAGCCATGAAAGTTGGGGGTACCTAAAGCATGTAACCGCAAGGAGCGTGTTAGGGTAAAACCGATAATTGGGGCTAAGTCGTAACAAGGTAGCCGTACCGGAAGGTGCGGCTGGAATACCTCCTTTCTAGAGCATTCAAGATTGAAGCTCGTTACGTATACACATGATTTATATTATAGAAACAAAAAGAAACATTTGAAGAAATGTGCCCATCCCTGTAGGATGGTCCAGAGAGAGAATGATAAGCTAGTCCCGTAGCTCAGTTGGTTAGAGCACTACACTGATAATGTAGGGGTCAGCAGTTCAAATCTGCTCGGGACTACCATAAAACGATACGGGGAATTAGCTCAGCTGGCTAGAGCACCTGCCTTGCACGCAGGGGGTCATCGGTTCGACTCCGATATTCTCCACAGGTCTGCCCGAACACCAAGATATTGTGTTCATTATAAGGGGGACAAAGAGTTCTTTGACATATTGAAAGAAAAAAATTACAAGAGAAGACAACAGTAGAGACAATACTGTGATGTGCTCGATGTATTATGAAGACCCTCGGTCAAGGCCGAACGGATTAATGCGTAGCATCATGGTTATATATATCAAAAAGCAACCCATAGTAGCAAAAGGGCTATGAGGTGAAGAAAGTAAATAAGGGCACACGGGGGATGCCTAGGCTCTCAGAGGCGATGAAGGACGTGATAAGCTGCGATAAGCTTCGGGGATCAGCAAATGTGAGTTCGATCCGAAGATTTCCGAATGGGGCAACCTAGCATACTGAAGGTATGTTGTATAATACGCGAACGCGCTGAACTGAAACATCTAAGTAGGCGTAGGAGAAGAAAATAATAATGATTTCCCAAGTAGTGGCGAGCGAACGGGAAAGAGCCCAAACCATTGATGTTACGGCATCAGTGGGGTTGTAGGGCTGCGAAGTGGCATTAGCAAACAGAAGTGGAATGGGATGGGAAGCCCAGCTATAAACGGTGATAGCCCGGTACACGTATAGAATGCTAGCCTAGCAGTACCCTGAGTACCGCGGGGTCGGAGACGCCCTGTGGGAATCTGTCAGCACCATCTGATAAGGCTAAATACTCCTGAGAGACCGATAGTGAACTAGTACCGTGAGGGAAAGGTGAAAAGAACCTCGAACAGAGGAGTGAAAAGAACCTGAAACCGTGTGCTTACAAGCGGTCGGAGCTGCCAGGTGCAGTGACGGCGTGCCTTTTGCATAATGAGCCTACGAGTTACTCTTGTCTGGCAAGGTTAAGTGGTTCAGCCACGCAGCCGAAGCGAAAGCGAGTCTTAATAGGGCGCATAGTCAGATGAGGTAGACGCGAAACCTTGTGATCTACCCTTGGGCAGGTTGAAGTTGCAGTAACATGTAATGGAGGACCGAACCGATAAACGTTGAAAAGTTTTCGGATGACCTGAGGGTAGGGGTGAAAGGCTAATCAAACTGGGAAATAGCTCGTACTCCCCGAAATGTTTTTAGGAACAGCGTCGGCATAGAGTCTTATAGAGGTAGAGCTACCGATTGGGTGCGGGGGAGTCAAATCCTACCAAATCCAGACGAACTCCGAATGCTATAAGATATGGCCGGCAGTGAGGCTTTGGGTGCTAAGGTCCAAGGCCGAGAGGGAAAGAACCCAGACCATCAGCTAAGGTCCCTAAATATACGCTAAGTTGAACTAACGAGGTCCGGTTGCCTAGACAGCTAGGATGTTGGCTTGGAAGCAGCCATTCATTTAAAGAGTGCGTAACAGCTCACTAGTCGAGCGGCCGGGCGTGGATAATAAACGGGCATCAAGTGTATTACCGAAGCTATGGATTTGCAACATACGTTGCATCTGGTAGGGGAGCATTCTATTTACGGTGAAGCGATCTGGTAATGGGTCGTGGAGTGCATAGAAAAGCAAATGTAGGCATAAGTAACGATAAGGCGGGTGAGAAACCCGCCCACCGAAAGACTAAGGTTTCCTGATCAACGCTAATCGGATCAGGGTTAGTCGGGGCCTAAGGCGCATCCGAAGGGAGTAAGCCGATGGACAACTGGTCAATATTCCAGTACTTTTTATAACTGCGATGTGGTGACGGAGTAGTGACACTGCCGCGAACTGACGGAATAGTTCGTTGAAAGGCGTAGGTATAGGGACGGTAGGCAAATCCGCCGACCCTGCTGAAACCCAATAGTACAGCAAAGCTTCGGCGGCGTTGATAGAGCAGGTAAACAGACTTCCAAGAAAACCCGCTAAGCTTCAGGTTATAAAAACCCGTACCGTAAACCGACACAGGTAGTCGAGGAGAGAATCCTAAGGTGCTCGAGTGAATCATGGCTAAGGAACTCGGCAAAATGGCCCTGTAACTTCGGGAGAAGGGGCGCTTCCTCCAGCAATGGAGAAGCCGCAGTGAAAAGGCCCAGGCGACTGTTTAACAAAAACATATGGCTTTGCAAAATCGAAAGATGAAGTATAAGGCCTGACACCTGCCCGGTGCTGGAAGGTTAAGAGGGGATGTCATCGTAAGAGAAGCATTGAATCGAAGCCCCAGTAAACGGCGGCCGTAACTATAACGGTCCTAAGGTAGCGAAATTCCTTGTCGGGTAAGTTCCGACCTGCACGAATGGTGTAACGATCTGGGCGCTGTCTCAGCCATGAGCTCGGTGAAATTGTGGTATCGGTGAAGACGCCGATTACCCGCAACGGGACGGAAAGACCCCATGCACCTTCACTATAGCTTAACATTGGAATTGGGTACAGGATGTGTAGGATAGGCGGGAGATGTTGAAGTGGCTTCGCTAGGAGTCATGGAATCAACCTTGAAATACCGCCCTTTCTGTATCCGGTTTCTAACTCGGTTATATCGAGGACATTGTTTGGTGGGTAGTTTGACTGGGGTGGTCGCCTCCAAAAAGGTAACGGAGGCTTTCAAAGGTAAGCTCAGTACGCTTGGTAACCGTACGAGGAGTGCAATGGCATAAGCTTGCTTGACTGTGAGACCAACAAGTCGAACAGGGTCGAAAGACGGACATAGTGATCCGGTGGTTCTGTATGGAAGGGCCATCGCTCAAAGGATAAAAGGTACGCTGGGGATAACAGGCTGATCTCCCCCAAGAGCTCATATCGACGGGGAGGTTTGGCACCTCGATGTCGGCTCGTCACATCCTGGGGCTGGAGAAGGTCCCAAGGGTTGGGCTGTTCGCCCATTAAAGTGGCACGCGAGCTGGGTTCAGAACGTCGCGAGACAGTTCGGTCCCTATCTGTTGTGGGCGTTGGAAGTTTGAGTGGATCTGTCCTTAGTACGAGAGGACCGGGATGGACTGACCGCTGGTAAACCAGTTATGCCGCCAGGTGTACGGCTGGGTAGCTACGTCGGGAATAGATAAGCGCTGAAAGCATCTAAGTGCGAAACTAGCCACGAGATGAGACTTCCTTATAGGGCCGTAGAAGACTACTACGTCGATAGGTTGCAGGTGTAAAGGTAGAGATACCATAGCTGAGCAATACTAATCACCCGAAGCTTTCTCAAGCAACGCAGACACTGTTGTCTTCCTCTTTTAGTTTTTCTTTCAATTGTCTATAGATCAGATGGTCACTTTTATCCATAAAGGATAGTGTTGCTATATTCTGATAACCTTATTTTAGGTGCCTATATCGGCGGTGTCTACCTCTTCCCATTCCGAACAGAGAAGTCAAGCCCGCCAGAGCCGATGGTATTGCCGTAACAGGTGGGAGAGTAGGTCGGTGCCTTTTTTTATACAGAAGCCCTTGCAGGATAGCAAGGGCTTTTTTGTGTTCCGTATTTTCTGGGGGACAGCACCGCCGGACCGGACATCACCCAGCAACCGATGGCCTTGTTTCAACACACTGCAATGGACTGGAAATTAGGTCGCTACCATTTCCTATACTAAAGTCCTTACATATTAGCGATTATCTCTGGCTCTATGTGATGCTGTTGAAATCTATTTATTCTACTACTATTACCTGTTTTTTATCCTTTTCTAATGCTTTTTCAGGGATAAAGGATAATAAGCCTAGCATAATTTTATTTTATCTGCTGACGATACCAATAAGGTAATTGGAAATTAGGCTAATAAGTTAGCAAAAACTCCAAACATCGACCGTATAGAGGATTTTGCGGAGCTTTATAAGCTGTGAAATGATCGTGAGAAATTATATAACACCTATACCCTTCATGATCATGGGGATTCAGGAAAGAAGTTGAAGAACGATTTGTATGCTGCTATAGTAACATATCAGGATGATATAACTGATCAAGTTCTCCAACAATAGCGTTTTTGCTCATCTAAGCTTATTTTGAATGGTATTGGTATATATATTAGTGTTCGTGCTAGTTAAGCGAATCTGTAGTCCTTTTCGGAGCTATAATCTATTATTGCATGTTGTTGGATATTTATTGCTGAAAGTATCGTCTGTTTAAACATACGGTATATAATCAGTAAGTGAATTTCTCATTCTGAGATACATTAAATAGGCTATAATTATTTTGTATTGGTTTGTGTAAAATTTATATGTTGCATAAACTACTTTATAGCTAGTGTCTTACATTAATGTTGAGCTGTCTTTTCTACTTTAGCTATACTTTGGTATAGTATTTGGCTATAGTTACCAAAGTATATTTTAGTTATGAAGGCAAAGTTCGCAATTTTTTTGGGAGGATTAATGTTATTGTTATCGGCTAG
Source organism: Sphingobacterium sp. SG20118 (assembly GCF_044740685.1). Lineage (NCBI taxonomy): Bacteria > Pseudomonadati > Bacteroidota > Sphingobacteriia > Sphingobacteriales > Sphingobacteriaceae > Sphingobacterium > Sphingobacterium sp. SG20118. The sequence goes on along the minus strand of NZ_CP172826.1, from coordinate 3,891,033 downwards.
CTCTTGTGTTGGATATTACGAAGGTCATGGACACAGGAATCAACATGGCCATAAACATGGGCACTATAAGAAAGGGCATAATAAACATTATAAAAAGGGACACCAAAAGCATCGTAAATACGATAAGCATCGTGGAAGACATTAAGGATAAGGGAATAGCTATATTCCCTTATTATAATTTATTTTACTGTATTCTCTTCTCATGAATATGCAGGAATATTTTAGATTGATTCTCTAATAATAATGTCAGCATCTAGCGTTATCGTTTCATAAACAACTTCTCTTTTCTTAAGACGGAATTCTAAAATTTCAATCATTTTCTCAAAAGCAAGTTTTCCTATTTTTTTAGCTGGTTGAGAAATGCAGGTAAGGGGAGGATTGAATGAAAATGCATAATTGGTATTTGAAAAGCCAATCAGGGCAATTTCCTCAGGAATTTTAATCTTTTGTTGGGCTAATAGACCTATTGTACGATTTGTAAGCAAGTCGGTCGCGGTAAAAATTGCATCGGGGCTTTTATGTTGATTTTTTAATTCATCTAATTTATTTAATATTTCATCTTCTACAACTTGTATATGTGATAGGTCGCATCTTAAAAGGTTACTTTCTTGAAAAGTGATTTTATTGATTTTTAAGGCATCTTGAAAACCCGCCAGTCTTTCATTCGTTACCCCGTTGGACAGTCCTGTGATGTGTAGGATATTACGGTAATTTCTGGAGATGAGCTCTTCTGTTGCTTTTTTTGCCGCTTTTTTATTGTCTATGCCTATTTTAAAGGTATCTAGACCATAGTTGATACGGTCAAATATCACAATAGGGCAGCTGGAGTTGTGCAGTTGTTGTAAGTAGGTTAAATTGGCATCGTGGGATACTGGTGAAATCAATATGCCATCTACACCTTTTGAATACAATATATCAATGCATTTCTTCTCGATGTCGGGACTTTCTCTGCTTTGCATAATAATGATATTGTAGTGCTGAAACAGCGATGATTCTTCAATTCCTTCAAGGATCTCCGAAAAAAATGAATTACTGATTGTAGATACAATTACCCCGATGATATTTGTTTTTCCAGTTTTCAAACTTCTTGCTAAAGCATTGTGTTGGTAGTTATGCTGTTGTGCATATGCTACAATTTTTTCTTTTGTATCCTTATTGATTTCATGACTGTCGGAAAGGGCTTTGGAAATGGTAGGGACTGATAAATTTAGCGCTTTTGCAATATCTTTAAGAGTTAATTTTTTCATAGCTTTCCTAGTATAACTGATAAAGATACTAAATTGTCAAAAGAATCTCTTTAGACTTCGTATATTATATAATTGAAATAATTAAATGCTATGAAATCTTTCTATCTTTGTATTTATGAGTACATTATTAGATATAGGACAAAAGCCATATAATCATTATGGTTCTTATTTGAAGAAGAAATATAATGGTCAACGTGTATATAAAGTCATTGTAGATGGCAATTTTACTTGTCCAAATCGTGATGGAAGTAAAGGTTATGGGGGCTGTTCATATTGTAATGTAGATTCATTTACGCCTGAATCGGCTCGGAAAATGCCAACAATTCGTGAGCAAGTAGAAGAAGGTATTAAAAGAGCTAGGGAGGGATATCGTGCGGATAAATTTATAATTTATTTTCAACCAAATACCAATACCTATGCGCCGGCGCATTTTCTTAAGGCCATGTATGATGAAGCGTTAGCGGTCTGTCCTGAAGACACTGTTGGTTTGTCTGTAGGTACTCGTCCTGATTGTATTGATTTTGAGAAAGTCGCTTTATTGGAAAGTTACTGTGATCGATATGATGTTGACCTAGAAATGGGTATGGAGTCAATTTATGATGATACTTTAAATAGGATCAATCGAGGTTGTTCGCATGAAGAATTGCAAACTGCTTTAAAGTTGGTGGAAAATAGTCCGTTAGAGATTTGTGTACATACTATTTTTGGCTTTCCCTGGGAATCTAAAGAAATGATGTTGAAGTATGCGGATGAAATTAATAAGCATCCTCAGATCAAATTTGTAAAGTTACATCACTTACATATTGTAGAGGGATCTATAATGGGAGTACAATATAAGCGAGAGCCTTTTCATGTATTTTCCATAGAAGAGTATAGTGATTTTCTGGCTGAATTTATTCCATTATTGCGTCCGGATATTGTTATTCAACGTTTATTTGGCTTAGCAGATCAAGATTTATTGATTGCGCCAAATTGGGGAATGAAAAAATCTGCCATTCAGACCTATATTGATAAGATGTTAGAACGAAAAGAAGCGATACAAGGCTCTAAATATATTGGATAGAAAAATAGAAAAAGGGCTGCTATATATAGCAACCCTTTTTCTATTTTTCTATGATTGTTTTTAAATCTGCTGGAGAATAATTAATCGATTTTAACGTTTTATTATCTTCTGTTCTGAATACTAAAAATAACCCGTCTACTTCTTTATAATAGCTATCTACATCTTTGGTATCCTTATAGTGTTGGATAGTCGCTTCTGCTTCTGCTATGGATTGGCATGCTTTGCTCATATTTGAGCGTTGAACTTCCTCAAATAATTCATTAAATTTGTCTTTTAGTCCAAATTCCAGAACGGCACCTGCTAGTACATATTGTATATCACATAAAGCATCAGCTACTTCTACAAGATCATTATTCTGAATAGCTTCTTCCAATTCTTTCAATTCTTCTGCAATCAAAGATACCCGTAAAGCACTTCTTTTTTCATTGGGTATTGTAGGCTTTTCTAATATAGGATGTTGGAAAACTTTATGAAATTCAGCTACGGATGTTAATGTTTTTGGATCAGTCATGTTCTATTTTGTTTTTGCTAAATTATGTAATATATTCTAATTTAAAAATTGAGTATAACAAAAAAGCAGCTGTGAAGCTGCTTTTTATATAAAGGAGTTAATATTAAATTAAATGCTTCAATTGAACTAGCTCACGTTCTTCAATGTATCTCCAACGACCTCTAGGTAAATCCTTTTTAGTCAAATTAGCATATACAACACGGTCTAGTTTGATTACTTCGTAACCTAAAGATTCGAAAATACGTCTAACGATACGATTTTTACCACTGTGAATCTGAATACCTATTTCGCGTTTGGTTTCCACCTGTTACGTAGCTTAAATCATCTGGTTTTACAAAACCATCTTCTAATTCAAGACCGAAAACAATTTTATTAAAATCACCTTGAGTTAAGTTTTTACTTAGTTCAACGTTATAGATTTTGCTAATATTATTACGAGGGTGCGATAGCTTTTCAGCTAAATTACCATCATTGGTCATCAATAATAGTCCAGTGGTGTTTCTGTCAAGTCGACCTACAGGGTAGATACGTTCTTTTGTTGCTTTTGAAACCAATTCCATTACAGTATGACGTTCTTGTGGATCGTCTGTTGTCGTAATATAATCTTTAGGTTTGTTTAATAAAACATAAACCATTTTTTCACGTTTCAAACGCTCACCATTATACTTGATGTCGTCTTTAGCTGGATCAACTTTCGTTCCTAATTCAGTAACGAATTCGCCATTAACGCTAACAACACCTGCTGCGATTAATTCATCAGCTTTTCTTCTAGAACATACTCCTGAGTTAGCGATGTAGCGATTCAAACGAATTGTGCCGTCATCTTTCGCTGAAGATTTAGTACGTTTAGGTCTTTCTGTGAAATTTCTCTCCGTAGCACCTTCTTTACGCTCCTCTTCAGTACTGAATTTTTTATGTGAAGATTTATATAGTCTATCTGATTTATCTCTAGTAGAGCGTTTAAAATCTGTTTGCTCTCCTTCAGTTTTTTGAAAAGTTCTATCTTCTTTATCTGGTCTATCACCAAAAGCTCTACCTTCTTTGTTAAAAGGTTTGTCGAATGTTCTTTTTCTATCGGAGTTATCGCCGTCAAACTTTTTGAAAGGTTTGTCGCCATAAGCTCTACCTTCTTTATTGAAAGGTTTGTCGCCAAAAGTTCTACCTTCTTTATTGAAAGGTTTGTCGCCAAAAGTTCTACCTTCTTTATTGAAAGGTTTGTCACCATAAGCTCTACCTTCTTTGTTGAAAGGTTTGTCGCCAAAAGTTCTACCTTCTTTATTGAAAGGTTTGTCGCCAAAAGTTCTACCTTCTTTATTGAAAGGTTTATCGAATGATCTTTTTCTATCGGAATTAGCACCGTCAAATTTATTGAAAGGTCTGTCACCGCCAAAAGATTTACCGTCCTTATTGAAAGGTTTGTCGAAACTTCTTTTTCTGTCGGAGTTAGCGCCATCAAACTTGTTGAAAGGTCTGTCGCTACCAAAAGATTTACCGTCTTTACTGAAAGGTTTGTCGAAACTTCTTTTTCTGTCGGAGTTAGCGCCATCAAACTTTTTGAAAGGTCTGTCTCCGCCAAAAGATTTACCGTCTTTATTGAAAGGTTTGTCGAAACTTCTTTTTCTATCGGTGTTATCGCCATCAAATTTTTTGAAAGGTCTATCACCTCCAAAAGATTTTCTGTCGTTATTATATGGTCTGTCTGCGTTATCTTTAGTGCCGAATGGTGTACTTCTCGGTCTTTTACTTTCTTTGAAATTAGAGGATCTATCATCCTTTGAACGATCGCCTCTTGGTTTGAAGTTTTCTGAGGTACTTCTTGAGTTTTTGGACTTGTCATCACGACTGTTCCTGTTATTGCTGAATGGCATCTTATTACTATAAAATAATGTGAACGGCAAAGTTAGTTATAATATTTCTTTTTTTTTAGGGCTAAATCCATTTATTTTATTTTGTGGATGAAATGTTACAAAATAATCAAGGTTCAAACAGCTTTAAAGCTTGAAAATGGTAAGTGTTTGTTTTTTAAGTAAATAGTATTTATCTTTGTAGCCTTGAATTTGTACCAAGCTATTTTTTGATCGATTTTATCGTGGATAGGGTAGCATTAAGGGAGTGAATGTTTAGAAAAAAAGTATTATGTTGTAGTCTGATTTTGTCGGCGTTAGTGTTGTCAAAATTGTACTCAAACCCAAACACAATTGCTACAGGTGATGATAAGATCATTGCTATGATAGCGCCAAGTAATCTTGCTCATGAGGAAGATGAAAAGGAAAAGAATGAAGATAATGATAACTATGATCATTATTTAAGTTCATTAACATTTGCGAATGATACATTGCCGATTAATCGGCCACATGTTGAAAGTAAATTGTTGCGATATTTTAAAAACTTCTCTTTCAGTAAGAGAGGCTCTTACAGTCTTCATAAAAAAGCAGCGACTCATCTGCCGCAGATTGAAAAGATTTTAGCATCCTATGGCATTCCTGACGACTTTAAGTACGTTCCGCTTGTTGAGAGTGGACTGGACCGTGGAGTTGTTTCATCTAAGGGAGCTGGTGGTTATTGGCAGTTTATGCCTGCTACTGCCAGACTTTATGGATTGAAAGTAAATGGAAGTGTTGATGAGAGACGAGATTTAGTTAAGTCTACTCATGCGGCAGCTAAGTACATTAAATCACTATACAAACAGTTTGGAAACTGGACACTTGTTGCAGCTGCTTACAATGTCGGTGGTGGTAGTCTTAGAGGTTTCTATCAGACGTCAGAAGGAGGATAGTTATTACGATTTGAAATTGAATAATGAAACCGGTGCTTACGTCTACAAGTTGATTTCTATGAAAGAAATTATTGAAAACCCTCAAAAGCATGGCTATACTCGGTATGCTAACCGAGCTGATTTAGATGATCAGAAGGAAAACTTGTTATAAAAAATAAAGGGCTTGAATTTATTCAAGCCCTTTATTTTTTATACACTATTTTTTACCTTAAGTCGACGATTTCATATCCATTGTATTTTCCTTTGTTAAAAGTAAATAAAGTATTGTCCAACGTTTTATTTGGATTTTGACTTTTTATGGTATAATTATATTGCCCTCCATTTTTATCATAGATGGTCGCATCATGAATAAGTTTTGTAGAACTGTTGATCCGAAGCTTGATCTTAGAATAATTCTTTTTAGTATCTAGTGCTGTCAATTCGACTACGTTTAAAAGTGTTGTACCAGATTTTTCATTTGCAATTAACCTGTACTTGAATCCAGTTTTATAAAAACTAAAGATATTACTGGGATCAATTGCATCATTGCTGTTTTCTATTTCAGCTATCTGAACCTCTTTTTCATCTTTTAAGATCGTATATAGACTCTTTGCATCTGAAATCAACTCTTGATTTTTCATTGTAATGTGGTACCTATTGTTCTTTTTATCTAAATAAAGTGTACCTGCGTCCGAATAACCATTTTTGTTTGCCGCTTGAACCACCGAAAAAGAGAATGAGGCTTGTATCGTTTGATAACTGTCATACTTTTTACTGACTTCTGCTAATAGCTTTTGTGCTGCTGCATCTTGTTGTGCAATTGCTGGAATTGTACATACTAAGGCTATTAGACTTAGTAAAATAGCTTTTGTTTTTTTCATTTTTAATTCTTCCTTAATGTTTCTAAAAACTGTTCTAAAGAATATTCATCAGGATAGAGCACTTCACGGGCTTTGCTACCTTCAAAAGGTCCGACAATTCCGGCAGCTTCCAACTGATCAATTATTCTTCCAGCTCTATTGTAGCCCAACTTTAATTTACGTTGGATAAGTGAGGTCGACCCTTGTTGATGCATGACGATCATGCGGGCTGCTTCTTCGAATAATTGATCTCTGTCCGTGAAATCAAAATCTGTTGAACCTGAGCCATCACCACTTTCATCAACATATTCAGGTAACATAAACGCCGACGGATATCCACGTTGGCCTCCTATAAAGTCCGAAATCGTCTCTACTTCTGGCGTGTCTACGAATGCACACTGAATACGAATTAAATCACTACCCGTTGATAGCAGCATATCTCCTCGTCCGATCAACTGATCTGCACCACCGGAATCCAAAATAGTTCGTGAATCTACTTTAGATAATACGCGGAATGCCAAACGTGCTGGGAAATTCGCCTTAATCGTACCTGTAATGATATTAACTGAAGGACGTTGGGTGGCAATTACTAAGTGGATACCAACGGCACGGGCTAGCTGCGCTAAACGTGCAATGGGCGTTTCTACTTCTTTACCAGCCGTCATCATCAAGTCGGCAAACTCATCTACTATAAGAACTATAAAGGGTAAGAATCGATGACCCTCCTCAGGGTTTAATCTGCGATTGACAAATTTTGCATTATATTCTTTTAAATTACGTACTTGCCCATTTTTTAACAGGTCATAACGTTGATCCATTTCAATACAAAGTGAGTTTAACGTGTTGATAACCTTCTTTGTATCTGTAATAATAGCATCTTCTTCTCCTGGTAATTTTGCTAAGAAGTGTCGCTCTACTTTTTTGAATAGAGAAAGCTCTACTTTTTTTGGATCGACCAATACGAATTTTAATTCTGCTGGATGTTTTTTATAAAGTAAAGATGTTAAAATTGCGTTGATACCGACGGATTTACCCTGCCCAGTAGCTCCAGCTACAAGTAAGTGTGGCATTTTTGCTAAATCGGCAATATAGACTTCGTTGGAAATGGTCTTTCCTAATGCAATAGGTAAATCCATATCTGTTTTTTGGAATTTTTCCGTTGCAATAACAGATTTCATAGATACCATTTCTGGGCTGCTATTTGGCACCTCAATACCAATGGTTCCTTTACCAGGCATTGGTGCAATGATACGGATCCCAAGTGCTGCTAAACTTAAGGCAATATCATCTTCCAGATTTTTAATTTTTGAAATACGAACACCGGGTTTAGGAATGATTTCATATAAGGTGACAGTTGGACCTATCGTTGCCTTGATATGTTCAATCTCGATGTTATAATTTCTTAAGGTATCGACGATTTTATTTTTATTCGCTTCTAGCTCTTGTTGGTTTATGGTAATCTTTCCAGAACCATAATCTCTCAATAGATCTAAAGTTGGGTGCTGGTATCCTGGCAAATCTAATTTAGGGTCATATTGACCAAATTGTGCTACAAGATCATTTGCCGTTATCGTCTTCTCTTCTTTGAGTGATTCTACTTCCAGTTCATGACTAGCATCTATTTCTTCTTCAATGATGGGATCTAGCTCAACTGGTTGATCAACAGTAAATGAAATGCTGTTCTCTTCGATAGGGGAGGTCTCTTGTTTATTTGCTGCAGGAGCCTCGATTTCAAATGGAATAACAATTTTGTTTTCTGGTTTTATTTCAGTTACAGGTAATATGATCTCTTTATTCGCAAGAGGTTTCCTCGCTCTGTAGAGCATCATTGTTTCTGTGGGATTGAAATTTTTCATTGAGGCTAGGAGCTGGATTATACGACCCTCTTCTATTGCTTATCGGTTCTGAAGCAATCGTTTCTGATGGATTCGATTCTGATGGACGAATTGAATTGGTATAAATAGCTTCCTCTTCCTCGATATCAATATTGTCTTCGTCGTATTCTTTGTTTTTACGAGAATCGAAAATACTAAATTTCAAATCTAGATTATAAACCAATATCAATGTTGTCAGATAAGCAAAGATCAATATTCCTGCTACACCTACCGTACCTATTTGTGCTTCAAGTAATTTGTTTGTCCAAAACCCAAATTTTCCTTCTAGAATATGTGGTACTTTATCAATGAAGCTATGCAAAAACCCTAATGTGAGCGATATGAAAACAATGGCAATGAAGGAATAAATAATGGTTCTGTAAACAGGGAGTATTGATTTTTTATACAATAATTTATAGCCAATGACAAAGAAAACCAATACAAATAAAAACGATGCTATTCCGAACCAGTTATAAATAAATTGATTTGCGAATAAAGCACCATACTTTCCTAAGCTGTTATGTACAACGGGTAATTCTACATCTGGATTATCGATTTCTTCTGCTGTATACAGTACCGTACTCCAACCACCGTTATTTGTGGCAATATAACTCTGGTCTTCAGACCAAGTAAACAGATAAGAAACAAAAGCAACTCCTAACAGAATAGCACATAATATGAGAAATGCACCAAAAATTTTAATTATTTTTTGCTGCAATTCTGTTAAGTCTCTAGCTGGAACTTCCTCTTTATTTTCAACTTTCTTATTTTTGGGGGTTTCTTTTTTAGAAATCCTCTTAAATGATGTATTAGCGCTAGATGGTCTAAATGTATTTCCTTTATTTGACATGAATATTTTACAGTTATCCTTCATACAAACTTAAGTATTTAGAAGGAAATTTAATTGTGTTACAAACCTTTTATTTTTTGTTGTAGCATTTTATTTATAACATACGTCTTTTATGTAGACGATCGTTGAATTTTATTCAAAATAATAAAAATGAAGATGAAAAAAGCATTATTTTTTGGATTTGGTATAATAGTTTTTATGCTGGCTCTAAATTCATGTAATAAACTGGATGATGATTACTCTTATAGAGAAATATCAGCTGTGTCTGCCGTGAATGTTGTTCCTGGTTCTACTGGATTGGATATTGGATTAGATCAAAATAAATTGAACAATAATTGGGAGGGAGTTTTTTCTTACAATCGAGTTTTGAATTATAAAAACGCTTATCCTGGTAGTAGGTTGGTTCGTGTATTTGATCCGAATGCTACTGTTGGCGATTCAGCGTTAGTGAGCCAAAAAATAGATCTAACACCTGGGAAATATTACAGCCTCTATGTGATTGGAAAGGATAAAATTGAAATTTTGACTACTGAGGATGATTTTGGAACCTTAAGAAGTGGGTTTGCTAAATTTAGATTCATGAATTTGAGTTCTGAAGCTCCTAAATTGACGCTTACCTTCAACGATACAGATAGTTTATCCGTGAAAGACAAGGCTTATAAGGATTTGGATAATTTTAAGGAAATCGCGATTTCTGAAGTATATAAACTAAAAGTAAATGGTGTAGGTATGTCTGAACTTCTAGCAGATTTCCGACCTGAAGAGAAGGAAATATATACTATTTATGCTTCTGGATTAAAGTCGAGTAACGATATTGATAAAAGGTATAGTCTTCAAATTGTTAAGCATAAATAAAAATCTAATTATAATATTGGTTGATTATAAAAAAGAGCCTGTTCTGAAAAGAACAGGCTCTTTTTTATCGGGATGTACTTAATCGAATGGGTAAAAAGTAACTTACATTTACTGCTATACCTCTTATGTGTCCAGGTTCCCATTTCTTCATTTTTTTTGCCACTCGTAGTGCTGCTTCTCCTGTTCCATAACCGAGATCTCTCTTTATTTTAAAATCTCTTGGTTCTCCACTTTTATCAACAATGAATTGGATTTCTACAACGCCATTTATACCAGCATGTAATGCTGGTGTTGGATAATTATAATTTTGACCGATGAATTGCATCAATTTTGAAATTCCACCAGGATAGTTCGGAGGATTAGAGCCATTGATCGAATCATATGGTGTTTTATGACCTACTGAATCTGTTGTAAGGCCCGAAATAAGTTTATCTTCTTTGAAAGTTTCTGTAAAGGTGTATCGCTTTCCACTAAAGTGCCCTTTCCATTCGCCTTCTTTTTTGTGGTTTACATAATTTCCTTCCTCGTAGGTATAGGTGTCATCTGAAACTGCGAAGCCATATCCGTCTTTTAACAGAATTTTACCCGTTGAATCGGCATAGATTAAATAGAGAGGGGTTTCGATTTTATATTTTCCTTTTGTGTCAACTGAGAAAGGGTAATACAGTATTGATTTTATTTTTCCGTTTTCATGGTAATAGAATGCGGTATCAATCTGTTGAGAATGGTTTGAGTACATCAGCTCTGATTTTAGATTACCATTTTCAAAGAGTTCATATTTCTTTCCTTTGAATTTTGAACCAGATAGGTTTGTTACTGTTCCTTGTAGTTTTAATTTGTTATTTGCTATATAGAATTCTTCAACTAGCGTATCTTTACTATTTTGGTTCGGTAACATTATGATTTTAGCGTAATATGCTTTATCTAATTCTTTGGTTTCTTTTCCATTCTTTGTGTATAAAGTTTGAAACGTCACTTGTGCATAGCCTACTGTAGCAGTAAGTACATACAATAGGAAAAGTAGTGCGATTTTTCTCATCAGATATAAAAGTTGTATGGCATGTAATTATTTTAAAGCATGAAGATAGTAAAAGTTTATAAAATAAAAATGGCCGATTTTGATCGGCCATTTTATTCTATAAACTTAAATATGCCTATTCAGCAATTATTAAATAGTAATTCTTCTTTCCTCTCTGCGCAATGATATATTGATCATTAATCAAATTGGATGTGTTGATTACCTGTTCTATGTCTGTCGCTTTTTCTCGATTAATCGATACCCCTCCACCTTGCAACATTTTGCGCGCTTCGCCTTTAGAGGGGAATACCTGGGTGTTTACTGCCAGTAGATCCAATATGTTAATTCCTGTGCTCAAAGTTTCTTTTGAAACATTGAATTGTGGAATACCTTCGAATACATCTAAAATAGCTTCATGATCTAAACCATTTAAGAATTCTAAAGTTCCGTTACCAAAAAGAAAATCAGAAGTCTTAATAGCTGTTTCATAAGCTTCTTCCGAGTGTGTACGAATGGTGATATCTTTTGCCAATGCCTTTTGTACTGCTCTTGTATGTGGTGCCGCATCGTGCTCAGCTATAATGGCATCAATTTCTTCTTTCGATTTTAACGTAAAGATCTTAATCCAGCTTTTTGCGTCATCGTCTGAAGTATTCAACCAAAATTGGTAATATTTATAAGGAGAGGTTTTCTTTGCATCTAACCAAACAGCACCTGATTCTGTTTTACCAAATTTTTGACCATCTGCTTTTTTAATTAATTGTGTCGTAATTGCAAAAGCGGTTCCCTGATCTTGTCTACGAATGAATTCAGTACCTGTTACGATATTTCCCCATTGATCAGATCCTCCCATTTGTATTTTACAATTGTGGTGTTTCCAGAGATAATAGAAGTCATAACCTTGAATCAATTGGTACGAAAATTCTGTAAATGAAAGGCCATTTTCGCCTTCTAAACGTTTTTTTACAGAATCTTTAGACATCATATAGTTAACAGTAATTAATTTACCGACATCACGGATGAAATCCAAAAACTTGAAGTCTTTGAACCAATCGTAATTGTTAACCATTTTTGCATCGTTTTCACCTTCTCCAAATGCTAGGAAACTTACCTAATTGATTTTTCAAACAATTCACATTATGATTTAATGTATGTTCGTCCAATAAGTTACGTTCAGCAGATTTGAAAGAAGGGTCTCCAATCATTCCTGTTGCACCACCTACCAAGGCAACAGGTTGATGACCTGCGTTTTGGAAGTGAATTAACGTCATGATTTGTGTCAAGTGACCTACGTGTAAAGAGTCTCCTGTTGGATCAAAACCAATATAACCAGATACTTTTTCTTTATTTAGTAAGTCTTCAGTTCCTGGCATAATGTCTTGAAGCATGCCTCTCCAGCGTAATTCTTCTACAAAGCTCATTGTGTAAAATGGGTTAAAAATTTTTAATATAAGCCACAAATATAAGAGATTAAGCTGTATATTGAGTCAATATTTCTCGTTAAATAATTGCGATAGGTATAAAATTGTTGTTATGAATTTTTTGTCACACTTTTATTTCGAACGTTTCGCGACAAGCCCAGAACGGGTTGTGGGTAGTTTATTGCCTGACTTATTGAAAAATGCGGATAAAGATTTTGTGATCAAGCCCAATAATTTTGAAGATCAATTGTGTGGAAACCCCCTCCATATGGATTTGCTTAAGGGATGGAATGGTCATATCGAAGTTGATCGTTTGTTCCATAATGCGGATTATTTTTTTCACCATACACATGCCATTAAGGTGCTTATTAAAGATGAGTTAGCCGGATTGCCAATAAGACCTTCATTTTTTGCTCATATTGCACTAGAATTACTGCTGGACCACCTCCTAATAGCGCATAAGGCAATTTCAGTTTCAAAATTTTATGTGGCCTTGGAGAAAGTAAATCGAGATGCTTTACGTTCTTTTTTAAACATAAGCCAATTAAAGGATACGCCAAAATTTGATGCTTTTTTTGATCGCTTCATAGCGTCGCAATATATTTACGAATATGCTGATGTGGCGCAGGTTACTCGCGCATTATTTCAGATTTGTAAACGATTGTGGTCTTTTGACTTGAAAGAGGAACGTGTTATAGCGGTGAGTAATAAGTTGACACAGTATATGAAGGAAGATTTGAAGGATTTCCATGATGTCTATCAGTATATTCACTACGAAATGATAGATTTTGAATAGTATTTGTGTTGTCGTACTAGTATCAGTCTTATTTTTTTTATTTTCGTAACCAATTACTTAACATATTAACATAAACTACATGTTTAAAAGACTTTTTCGAAAGAAAAGTGTAGATCAGATTATATACGACTCCCAACATGGAGAGGGGTCTGGACTTGCAAAAGTACTGGGTGTAAGAGATTTGGTTTCGCTAGGTATCGCCGCTATCGTTGGTGCTGGAATATTCAGTACAATTGGTTTGGCTAGTTACGAGGGTGGACCCGCGGTTTCGCTATTGTTCATATTCACTGCTTTTGCCTGTGTCTTTACGGCGCTCTCCTATGCGCAGTTTGCGAGTACTGTACCTGTTTCAGGTAGTGCTTATACCTATGCATATGTGGCTTTTGGAGAATTGTTTGCTTGGATTATTGGCTGGGCGCTTGTGCTAGAATATGCCGTTTCTAATACCGTTATTGCAATATCGTGGTCTCAATATTTTGCGTCCATGTTGGAGGGATTTGGTCTGCATATACCGGCATGGTTATCCATGGCTCCAGGCTATGCTTTAGACGCCGCGCAAAAACTTGCAGAAAGTGGTGCAACGAGTTTAACGGCAGCAGATAAACACGGGCTAGAGGCTTATTTGAGCGCTCCTCGAATCAGAGATATACCGATTATATTTGATTTACCTGCAGGTATCATTACAGTTTTGGTTACTGCTTTAGTCTATATTGGGATTAAAGAGTCGCAACGCGCCAGTGCCGTTATGGTCATTATTAAAGTCGGAATCATCTTAGCAGTTATATTTGGAGGGATGTTTTATGTGAAACCTGAAAATTGGACACCTTTTGCGCCGAATGGAATGCATGGTGTAATGGGCAGCGTTGCAGCTGTATTTTTTGCTTTTATTGGGTTTGACTCCATTTCCACGACGGCAGAAGAATGTAAGAATCCACAGCGTGATTTACCCAAAGCCATGATTTGGTGCTTGGTCATCTGCACTGTGCTATATGTCGCTATTACTTTGGTTCTGACTGGAATGGTAAATTACACCGAGTTGAACGTAAAGGATCCTTTAGCTTTTGTGTTTAAATACGTTGGATTTGACTATATGGCAGGGATCATCTCCGTTACATCTGTTATCGCTATTACAAGTGCTCTGTTGGTTTACCAATTGGCACAGCCTAGAATTTGGATGACTATGAGCCGCGATGGCTTAATGTCGAAGCGCTTTGCTCGTGTCCACCCGAAGTATAAAACCCCTTCTTATGCAACTATTGTAACAGGGATAGTGGTTGGTGTACCTTCCTTGTTTTTTAAAATGGATTTCTTTGTTGACCTTACGAGTGTAGGTACTTTCTTTGCTTTTATCATGGTTTGTGCAGGTGTACTGTACATGGATTATTCAGGCATATCAAAAAAATCAAAATTCAGGGTTCCTTATGTGAATGGTAAATATCTGGTTGGATTTGGATTGATTGCCGCAATCGTTTTGTTTTGGATATATGGCCAAGATGTGGTTACGGAATGGAAAAACCTTACATTTCTGGATATTATTAAACATAAAGTGTTGGTTATCATCTTTTGGTTGACTTGGTTAGTCTTAAGTTTCTATAGTTTTAAGATGAACTTTTCCCTTTTACCAGTTACCGGTATTTTGATTAATTTATATTTAATGACAGAGCTGGGGGCCAGTAATTGGATCATCTTTATTATTTGGCTTATTGGAGGACTTATTATTTATTTCTTATATGGGTATAAGCATTCGAAACTAAATAAGGAAAGCATGTCTTAACGGAATTGATCGTATATAAAAAAGCTCTAAACATTGTTTAGAGCTTTTTTATATACTAAAACCTCCAGAGGAGGATTCTACCTATTTTATTTCCTTGTTCCATTCGGATTACTTCTACCTCTGCCACATTGAGCTTTTTTAGCTTGTGTTGTAAGATTCTGATATCTTCACGGTGTGCTACCAAAGTAGAAAACCATTTTACCTGGTCTTTATAGAACTGACTTTCAAAAATCATCCTACCGATAAAGGCTTTTTCTCCGCCATCGCACCACAGCTCGCTTCCTTGTCCTGCAAAACTCTGAACTATTTTGTCTTCTTCTACTGGTTTCAGCCCTTTTATTTTACGGTCTGCTTGTGCCAGTGCTTCTAATTGTGAAGAGAAGAATGGAGGATTACAGATAACCATATCATATTTTTCATTCTCAAGAATAATATCCTTAAAGATTGCTTTTGGATTATTCTGTAATCTGATTTGTACGTTATTCTTAAGTTCGGGATTTAAACGTACTATTTCAATGGCATTTTTATATGCTTTTTTTACAATCTCAGATCCTACGAAGGACCAACCGTATTCGTGGTTTCCTACAATGGGGTAAATACAATTGGCACCAACGCCAATGTCTAGGATTTTGACCTGTTTACCTTTTGGTATTTCATTATTATTGGCTTTTGCTAAGATATCGGCTACATAATGTATGTAATCTGCGCGACCAGGAATAGGAGGACATAAATTTTCTTTTGGGATATCCCAATATTGAATATTATAGTATTGTTGGAGTAATGCTTTGTTTAAAAGCTTGACCGCCTCTGGATTTGTAAAATCGATTGTTTTCGTCTTATAGTCATTGATGAAGACAAATGCTTTGAGCTCGGGAACAATCTTGGTTAATTTAACAAAGTCGTAAGCATCAAGATGTTTATTTCTAGGGTGAAGTTTTTTCGTGGGAGTTGTTACTGGTCCTGCCATAATGTTGTATTTGATGCAAAAATAAGCTTTTATTTTAAGACATTCCTTAAATAATAATTGGTTACACTAATTTACCTACAGCATCATCCGGTTTGCTTTTTTTTTAACATTTTGGAATGATTATTTACAGATCTTTTAGCCGATAGATTAATAGTATTTTATATGGTTATAGTAGCACCTTCGGTTTTTGGTAAAAAAAAGTGCCTCCAATTTATCTTTATTGGAGGCACGTTATATCATTATGAATAAACGCTATTTATCCTTTCTTTTTAACTCAATAGTCGAAGTTTGTGGTAAACTTAGGGGCACTCGCTCTATGGTAACAAAGCTAGCATCTAATCCAAATCCCTTTTCTTCGGATAGGCTTAATTTTTTGAGATACCCATATATTTCCATAATGATGCGTTCAAACCAGCTTAATTGATTGCCTTTTGATAAAACTTTTTCTAAGACTACGAATTTAAAATCTCCTGGAATCTTATGCTTTTTCAAGGTGTCATATTGACTTGTTATATCGATTTCACCTTTCTTAACCATATCTTCCACTACTTTTCGGAACAATAAACTGATGCGTTGCTCTTCTCTAAATCCAAGTTTAAAATCAATGCGAATTAGTTTTCCAGGAATCAACTGGTCTATGGTATACTCACGTGTATGTGGGTGATCCATAACATCTACGTGAAACCAGCCAGTAAACGTCTGCACGCTTTGGTTTTTTATTCAATATCGAATAAATGATTTTCGATTCAATTTCGGATTTAAAGTTTGCACTTGTCAAATAGACCAAATGTGAAGCGTATGGTGGTACCGATTTATCTTCACTCAATTCTGAGATAATAGGATAGTACTTATCAATATTGATGAAGTTGACAAATCTGTTTTTGATTC
Organism: Sphingobacterium sp. SG20118; assembly: GCF_044740685.1. NCBI lineage: Bacteria > Pseudomonadati > Bacteroidota > Sphingobacteriia > Sphingobacteriales > Sphingobacteriaceae > Sphingobacterium > Sphingobacterium sp. SG20118. Next base: position 3,874,154 of record NZ_CP172826.1, on the reverse strand, counting down.
GTCTTGCATTCCACCAGGCGTACATTATAAGAAATAGGAGTGAGGCTAATAATAAGGTTAGCCAACCTCCGTGTGCAATTTTAACTCCATTTCCAACTAAGAACATCAACTCTAAAGACAGATAGAATCCTGTGAAGAGTGCTATGATATATTTATTGACTTTTTTTGATGCCAAAAAGTATGTCATCAAAATAGTCGTTGTTAGGAATGTTAAGTTGATGGCTAATCCATAGGCGGCTTCCATATTGCTTGATTCTCCAAAAATCCTGATGATGAGCATACAGCCCGCCCAAAGAATCAAATTGATTGAAGGCACATATAACTGGCCTTTATGGTCACTTGGGTATCGGATTGCCACCTTTGGCCATATGTTTAAGCGAACCGCTTCTGATATGAGGGTGTATGACCCTGATATCATGGCTTGACTGGCGATTACTGCTGCCATGGTTGCAATTGCAATTCCATAACCAAGGAACCAATGGGGCATGATGGCATAAAAAGGATTGTTTTCACCTAATACTTTTCCTTCTTGAGTAAGTAACCAAGCTCCTTGCCCAAAATAGTTGAAGACCAACGTTAATTTTACAAATATCCAACTGATGCGGATATTACTTTTTCCGCAGTGTCCCATGTCTGAATAAAGCGCTTCTGCTCCTGTGGTACATAAAAATACGGCCCCAATAATAAATAGAGCGTTGGGATAGGCAATTAATAATTTGACTGCGTAATAGGGGTTTAATGCTTTGAGTACTTCCAGTTCGAGGTGAATATTACTTAGTCCCAATATGCCGATGGTAGAAAACCAAATAAACATCAGCGGACCGAATATTCTTCCCACTACTGAGGTACCGAAACGTTGAATCGCAAATAGCCCGGTAATGATCGTTACTACAATTGGAATGGTTGGTAATCCAGGGTATTTAATGTCCAAACCTTCAATTGCAGATGAAATGGTGATCGCTGGAGTGATCATACCATCGGCAAGGAGTGTAGCCGCGCCTAACATCGCAGGAAAAATCAACCAAGGTGCTCTTTTACGTACTAAAGAAAATAACGATAGGATACCTCCTTCGCCTTTATTGTCTGCCTGTAATGTAATTAAGACATACTTGACAGTTGTTTGTAAGCTTACTGTCCAGAATACACAGGATAGCCCGCCTAGGACTAGGTTTTTATCGATGACACCTTTGTTCATGATAGCCTTAAATACGTAAAGTGGAGAGGTCCCAATATCTCCAAATATGATTCCTAAACTAATGAGGAGCCCTGCAAGGCTTACTTTTTGTGCAGTACTTTGATGACTAGCCGTCATTTTTTATATTTTTTTAAGTGAAAACCTTCATTTTACCACGAATATGAAGGTTCGTTGCAAGTGAAAAACTCGTGCCAAATTTTAGCAATTTGTTTGACAACGACAAATCTTGTTAAAAATTGTTAAATGACAAATATTTATACCGAATAAGGTGATAAAATCTAAACAAATAACCTATTTTTGTTGTTGATATATTGGTTTAGAAATATTATATTTGATTAAACTATAACCAATTTAAGAAGTCGTATTATACAAATGAATATTAATATTAAGAAAATAGCTTATTTATGTCTGCTCTGCACGATTACGTCGATGGGTAGTTTAGGTTATGCATCTGTATTACAAGCTTCCAATACGACAGAACTTCTGACATTCGATGTGCTATCATCGCTTGATAGACCTGATCGTTTAACTTATAATGCAATGACTCCTGACAACACGAAGGATGTGGATAAGTTAATCAATAATGTTAAGGTTTTTTATAACCCCATTTCCGAACAAATCAGTTTATCATTCAAATTAGGTAAGCAAAGCGCAGTTGCCATTAAAGTCATGGATGCACTCGGTAATGAGGTGTTACAGCTGATGAATGGAACGCTAGAAGCTGGAAATCAAAATCTATCTTTTGATCAAAGCGGTAAGCTCAATAATGGTTTTTATTTTGTGCGTGTCGTTTCTGGTTCGGAAACGATCGTGAAGAGATTTTCGGTCCGCAAATAAAATATGCTCATAAAAATATTAAAGGCTTAAATGATATCATTTAAGCCTTTTTCTTTTAGTCAGGTAATTCGTTTTCATCTATCCATAAACCATCTGATTTGATGATATTGATGAGCTCATCAAGTGCATGTCTAGAACTTACATTTTTCTTAACGACCTCTTGTCCCCTATATAAGGTAATCTTATCAGGTCCAGCACCAACATAACCATAGTCTGCATCAGCCATTTCACCAGGACCATTTACGATGCATCCCATAATACCAATTTTCAAACCTTTTAGATGATTTGTTCTATTCCTAATCATCTGGGTCGTTTCTTGTAGATCAAATAATGTACGTCCACAGCTCGGGCAGGAGATATACTCAGTCTTTGATATCCGTGATCTAGTAGCTTGAAGGATTCCAAAAGATAAGGATACTATTTTATCTAATGGTGTAGCGGGCGAATCAATCCAAATACCTGAGCCTAATCCGTCAATTAATAATGCACCCAAGTCAGTTGCTGCATATAGCTGAAGTTTTGAAATGGGCTCCTCTGGGTTCATAATATCACCAATTGGTCCTGAAAAAGCAGCGACTTCATATGTTCTTTTAATAATGACCGGATTATCTAGACCAATTTCTTGTAGATTTCTGAAGAATTGACGTTGCTCCGCCATTCCGTGTACTGCAGTTGTTTCTAATAGAAATATAATGGTTTTGTCGAGTTGCAAATTTTCGAATGAATGGGTTGCTAAATCTGTATTTTTTATTTTAATAAGATTTAGTGCAGCATCTTTATCAGAAGCCTGGTTGAATTCTTCTAAAGTAAATAAAGGATGAATATTCGCTTTATTATTAATGTTTTTCCAGGTTTGGTAATTATATAATTGCTTTAAATTGGCCGGCATATTAAATGAGGGCAACTGATCGCCAAGATATACAAAATCTACAGACTGCTCGCCCATGTGGTACTTATCTAATAAGGTGTCATAACGATAGCCTGCTTTGGACAGGAAATTGACATCTTTTAGATTTTCGTTAGAAATGTCTACGATTACGCGAGGTACTAATGAGCCTCCGACAAAAGTATTCACTTCTTTTGAAATGTAGGGTTGAGCGCTATTATTTTCGGTTAATTTTAAGATTTCTGGATTTTTAATTGCTTCAATATCACGCTTCCTTTTCGTGTATCGATTGACCAAAGCTATCGCAACTGGAGCTTCTTTTTCAGGTTCCTCAGTCAGAGATACACGAACGGTATCGCCCAATCCATCTTCTAATAATGTTCCTATACCTACGGCAGATTTAACGCGGCCGTCTTCGCCATCACCAGCTTCCGTAACACCAAGATGCAGGGGATAGTTCATGTTTTCGGCGACCATCTTTTCGACCAAAAGTCTGTAGGCACGCACCATGACCTGTGGATTACTCGATTTCATGGAGATACATAAATTATAGTAATTTAAATCTTCACAAATGCGAATGAATTCCATTGCTGATTCTACCATGCCTTCTGGTGTATCACCATAATGACTCATGATACGGTCTGAAAGTGAGCCATGATTGGTCCCTATTCGCATAGCTGTACCGTACTCTTTGCAGATGTTGACTAAAGGTTTGAATTTTTTATAAATGCGGTCTAATTCTGCTTGATATTCACTGTCTGTATAGCTCAGTTGATCAAATTTTTTCTTGTCTGCATAGTTTCCAGGATTTACACGAACTTTTTCAACGATACGTGCAGCTACCTCAGCCGCATTCGGTGTAAAATGAATATCTGCAACTAATGGTACATGATATCCTCGGAGGCGTAATTCCTTCTTTATATTGGCCAGATTATTGGCTTCTTTTATCGATGGTGCCGTTATTCGAACATACTCGCAACCAGCATCGACCATTCTGATCGTTTGTTCTACCGAACCCATAGTATCCATGGTGTCGATCGTTGTCATGCTTTGAATACGTATGGGATTATCCCCACCCATGGGTACATCACCAATTTGCACTTCTCTCGTTTTCCATCTTGAATAAGTGGTTTGCGAATTGCAATAAATACCTGGTAATGTCAAAAGTTTACTTGTGTCCATATCTAATGCAAAGTTAGATATTCTATTGCACTTATTTAAGCTCTTTTAATACCGTGTTATCGATACAGAAGTGATGCCTCCATCAATAGAAATTTTGAATTTGTTTTTTGCGCTTTCAAAATTCGAACTTGTAAGGGTTCCTTTTTCATTTCCTTTTACGAAGCTATCATCGGAATGTACCGAGGAAAGTGCCATTTCTGTTGTTATCTGACATGCTGCTTCTCTAGGAATCGCAATTTGTATAGAAGATGCTCCTGCGTCAATGTTGATATTCGTTAGCATCTGGGGATAACCCAATTTGAGGTCTAAATTACTAGCTCCAGCGTCAATGGATAGATTCCGAAGTTTGAAATTTGATAAATCAGCTTGAATGTCTGCAGCGCCAACATCTAGGTTCAAATCCCAGATGATATTTTTATTAAGTTTGATGACCGTGGCATTGCCTTTTGAGTTTATTCCTTTTTTTGTTTTTCCGTTTAAATTCAGGGTAACAGAACTATCTTTAGCTGTTTCTGAATTTAATGAAAGGAAGTAATTGTTTGAGCTGTTTGCTGCTTCGAACAAGTAATTGTCACTTGTGTCCTTTAACTTGATTTGGGTAGCGCCTAGGTCAATGTTAGCTGTTGCATGAGTCGTATTTAGTGTTTTTTTAGCAGAAACAAAGTTTGATGTGCCTGTAAAGTCTTCATCATTATCTAAATCTATATTCAAATTTTTATGATCCATGATACGGGACAATAAACTTTGATTTGGAGTCGTTATTCCGATGTACGTAAATATGGCTAATATAACGCAGGTAGTCCCGATGGATATGATATAACCAATATCTTTTTTAGGGACTAGTATATTGACACCTACTAAAATAATGAGTAATGGCCAATAGCGAAAAACCTCAAACCAATTGAACTCAATAATATCCATTTTACTTAAAAGTAGGATGACTCCAATGAATAAAAATATAATACCTGTTGTGATTCTTTTAGCATCCATAGTCTAATCGTTTAGTATTTTGTTTTGCTCTAGCACAAATGTAAACTAAAATTAATTTTTGATTTTATGAATTAGGTTATTTAGGTACTAATCTCGGTAAAATATCTCATTTCATCGGTAACTGAATTGTGCGTTTTCTGTTGAAAGGGAAATTAGTTCATTTTTATAAGTATTGCCTATCTTTGATTATGTTTTTATGCCCATATTATAAAAAACCAATTTGTATTTTATGGTGTTATAATGGTATATTAGATTTTAAAGAAATAAATACTGTAAAAATATATGATATTTCACCATATTGGTTCTTATTTGCTTTTGCTACGTTCGGTTTTTAAAAGGCCTGAGAAAGGTAAAATTTATTGGAAGGAAACCATGCACGCCATGAATGAAATAGGTCTTGGGTCTCTCGGACTCATACTTATTATTTCCACTTTTATAGGAGCGGTAATGACCATGCAAATTGCTTTTCAACTGGTTTCTGATTTAATTCCAAATTCAATAATTGGGTCCATTAATCGAGATTCCAATATTTTGGAACTGGGTCCAACGATTTCGGCTTTGGTTCTTATGGGGAGTGTTGGCTCCTCTATTTCATCTCAGATAGGCTCTATGCGTGTGACCGAGCAGATAGATGCACTTGAGATCATGGGTATTAATGCCCCTGGATATTTGATATTACCTAAAATATTGGCGGGTATCACGATGGTGCCTGTATTGGTTACTATTGCAATTTTTTGCTCTATTGTTGGCGGACTTTTAGGGGGAGCTCTGTCGGGGGCTGTAACACCTTCGGACTATATCATGGGAATTCAAGAGGGTTTTAATGGATTTACGGTTACTGTTGCCTTGGTGAAAGCATTTGTCTTTGGTTTTATTATTACTTCCATATCAGCTTATAAAGGATTTACTGTTAGTGGGGGTGCATTAGAAGTGGGGCAAGCAAGTACAAAAGCTGTTGTTATCGGATGTATAACAATTTTGGCAGCGGATTATTTAATTACGGCGCTGATGCTTTAATTCTCTTTAACATATTATGATACAAATAGAGCATATTTATAAATCTTTCGGAAGTAATGAGGTGCTGAAAGGCATTGACGCTACTTTTGAACCGGGAAAGGTGAGTTTGATTATTGGCGGTTCGGGTTCTGGAAAAAGTACGTTATTAAAATGTATGGTGGGCTTGCATGAACCTGATAAGGGGCGCGTGCTCTTTAATGGTCAGGATTTTTCTAAATTAAGTTTTGAAGACCGTATTCCTATTCGCAAAGAAATCGGGATGTTATTTCAGAATTCGGCCTTATTCGACTCTATGACTGTTGAACAAAATATAATTTTTTCTTTGGATATGTTTACGGAGATGTCTAAATCAGAAAAATTGGATCGTGCTAATTTTTGTTTGGAAAGGGTGAACTTGAAAGGAAGAAATAAACTCTTTCCTTCGGAATTATCTGGAGGAATGAAGAAACGTGTTGGCATTGCACGTGCAATTGCCATGAGTCCTAAATATCTTTTTTGCGATGAGCCAAACTCGGGTTTGGATCCTGAAACTTCAATCTTGATCGATGAGTTGATTTTGGAATTGACACAAGAATACAATGCGACGACGATTGTGGTTACTCATGATATGAATTCGGTTATGGGAATTGGCGAATATATTTTATATCTCTATAAGGGACAAAAGTTTTGGGAAGGGTCAAATCAGGATATGATGCGGTCGGATGTCGAAGAGCTCAATAATTTTGTATTTGCAAGTCCCTTGATGAAGCGTGCAAAAGAAACGATGTAATCTACTCATCTTTGCATATTTGTTTTTAGATTTACGTATCTTTGCGCCAAATTATTGATTTTGACTACTACAGATATACAATTATTAACACCACAACATTGGAAAGATTACGAGTTAATCGATTGTGGTGATTTCGAGAAATTAGAACGTTTTGGTGATTTAGTTTTAATTCGTCCAGAACCACAGGCTGTATGGCCGAAAACGTTGACGGAAGCAGAATGGAATAAACACCATGATATTAAATTCAAGGGTCGTTCTGCTACTTCAGGAGAGTGGTTAAAAAAGAACCCTAAAGTGCAAGATCGCTGGCATATCCAATATAAAAATAATGATGTTGCGATTAAGTTTCGTCTCGGGCTGACATCATTCAAACACGTAGGTATCTTTCCAGAACAAGCGGTAAATTGGGATTATATATCTCAATCTGTACGTGCATTTGAAACTGAAACGCCTAAAGTATTAAATTTATTTGCTTATACTGGGGGTGCATCATTGATTGCTCGTGCTGCTGGTGCAGATACGACTCACGTCGATTCTATTAAACAAGTTGTTACTTGGGCTAATGAAAATCAAGAATTATCGGATATTGATAATATTCGTTGGGTTGTAGAGGATGCTTTGAAATTTGTGAAGCGTGAAGTAAAACGCGGTAATAAATATAATGGTATCATCTTGGATCCTCCGGCTTACGGCCATGGTCCAAAAGGAGAGAAATGGAAGCTTGAGGATCATATCATGGAGATGATGCATGATGTAGTGAAATTATTGGATCCTAAAGAACATTTCTTGATATTGAATACTTATTCTTTAGGTTTTTCTTCTGTTATCGTAGAGAACTTAATTCGTACAGCATTTCCGAAAGTAGAGAATCTGGAAGTTGGAGAACTTTATCTTCAAGCTACTGCAGGACCGAAATTACCTTTGGGTGTTTTTGGTAAATTCAGAAAAGTAGCGAAGTAACTGGAATTACATTATAAAAGAAGAAGGGGCAGCTGATCAGCTGCCCCTTCTTCTTTTATAACTTGTGTTGCTTGTTCTCTTCCTGATTGGTTCAGTAATCGCTTTTGCAATCCGTGAAGAATAGATTTTTAGGGTAAAATAGACTATTGGAATTTTATTTCAGCTAGTTCTGTCTCTGCATTCTCCAGTTGTTGCGGTATACTATTTATAATTTGTTGTGAAAAATCTTTTAAATCATGTGTTAAATTTCTGTAATAAGTAATTCCATCAATCAATTGATTCTTGAATTTATCGAGGTATTTTATTTTTTTATCATCCACAGAAAAGGAGTTCAGTTCTACGTATTTTTTGATATGGGCTACATATAGTTCCAGTTCGCTGATGAAAAAAAATGGTCGATTTTCGTTCTTTATTAAATCGTCTTTTCCGTAGATGTGATTGATCATTTGGTCGAGTGAGAATTTCTGTTTAAACCAGACGGTATTCGGACCAGGGCATATGGACACTGCATCCTGCTCTTTGGGTTTTAAAATATTATATTTTAAATATGCAGGTGCTGCAAGTCCATCACAAAGGCATGTTTTTTCTGTTATGAGTGCGAATTCCTGCTCGTAGGTTACTTGGTCTAGTTTTTTTGCTTTTAGTTCTTTAATCTTTTTGTCTTGATAAAGGCGAGATGCTGTACAAATAGGTTCAGGGCCGTAGTCGACGTTTGATACCAAGTATTTTTTTTTGCAAGGACTACCTGGGCGACCTTCTTTTATTCTCTTTTTCCGCAAACGTTCTGCAGTGCTTTTTCTAAAGTTGTTGAATGGAACTCCAAGGGGAGAGGCACCGCTAATGTAAAAATCATCTGCTACCGAAGTTGTCAATGCCGTCAATGTTTCATCATCAACTGTTGTCGCTTCTGGTACAAGTAAAAAAGGAGAACCCCACCCTACGGCATCAAATTCATAATGTTTCAGCAGAAATTGATGTTCACTTGCGGTGCCGACCCCACCTTGCACGGTGTATTTAATTGGAGGAGCATCTGCGAAGTGTCTGTTTCTTTGAGTCCAATATTGTTGATAAATAGCGAACAGCTCTTGTTGTAATATGAGTTTTTTATTTTTAAACTCACATAATATCGGACCCAATAAAAAACCATCAGTGGCAAAGGCATGTCCACCGCAGTTTAAACCTGATTCGACTCTAATCTCGGAAACCCAAATTCCTTTTTTTGCTAAAAATTTTGCTTGAATTAAAGCTGATCTATAATCGCTGACTTTTAATGTTAATTTTTTATCGAATGTACCATCCTCATTCTGCCAGAATGAAGGTAATTCGGCTAAATAACTATACAGCCTTGGGTTCATACCGGCTGATAGAATGACTGAAGATTTTAACTCTGAGTTTGCAAATCCCTGCAATGCCGCCAAAGCATCGGACCATTTTTCATCTAAGGGATTTCCATTTTTATCGTGATTTATCTTATCAACTTTAGACATGATATTCACATCAATATCTCCTGCTTGGATAAAAGATCTTAAGCTTTGCTTTTTCTTTGCTTTTTCGACATAGTTGGTTTCTAACAACATGTTGTAATAGCAGTTTTTTGCTGGGTGTGATTCTGGAATAAGTTGAAAATAGCGATCGATAGCTGAACCTGGTTCAAATATTTCTGTTCGCATATGATCAATTTGTTCTTTTACTGCTTGTGAAACAAGATTTAGGTAAGATGTTATTCTTAGGGATCTGTAGTTTTGATCTGCTTTTGTAATCGGGAGGTATTCTTTATGATAGCTATTGCAGTAGTATGCTCGAATACGTTCTATTAACTCATCATCTACGATGGATATTACAGAAGAAATGCCAAATCGAGCAACTTTTAAAGGAGAGTCTATTGAAAAGGCTAGTCCCAAAACGGGAATATGGAATGAGTGCGTCATATCAATTTTATTTCAATACGAAATACGGAATAAAATTGATCTCAAAAAGTGATGCTTGTGTGTTTTAAAAATGATATAGATCACTTTTTAATCCTAGAATTGGATGTAACTTTAGGTTTTTTTTGATTATTAATTTTAGTCTAGGTAGGTGTCACTTCTTAATTCCCGACATCGGGTCGCTGTGGATTGGAGTTGTTGGATGGTAACCTTGGGTGAAGTAGGATAGAAAACAAGCGGGGTTAACCCGCTTGCTGTGCTAGTTTGGCTAGTTCTTCTTCTAAATCTAACTCAACGCGAAGATTGTTTACGATGTGTTTTTGCCTATCAGGAGTGTTCTTGCCCATATAATATTCTAAAAGTTGTTTTATCTTATTATCTTTTGATAAGAATACAGGGTCTAAACGCATATCTTTTCCAATAAATAAACCAAACTCGGATGGTGAAATTTCACCAAGACCTTTAAATCGTGTGATTTCAGGTTTGTTTCCTAGTTTAGCAATTGCACGCTGTCTTTCTTCATTTGAATAGCAGTATATGGTTTCTTTTTTATTGCGCACACGGAATAATGGTGTTTGCAAAATGGATACGTGTCCTGCTTTGACAAGATCCGGGAAAAATTGCAAAAAGAATGTTAGAAGCAACAAACGGATGTGCATACCGTCGACATCGGCATCCGTGGCAAATACGATATTGTTATAGCGTAATCCGTCTAAGCCATCTTCGATATTCAAAGCATGTTGTAGGAGGTTGAATTCTTCATTTTCATATACGATTTTCTTGGACATGCCAAATGAATTCAACGGTTTTCCTTTTAAACTAAAGACAGCCTGTGTCTGTACATCACGCGATTTTGTAATGGAACCAGAAGCGGAGTCTCCCTCTGTGATGAATAAGGTTGTTTCTAAATTGCGTTCATTTTTATCCGAAAAATGAACTTTGCAATCACGTAACTTACGATTATGTAGCGATGCTTTCTTTGCACGTTCATTTGCTAGTTTTTTGATTCCCGCAATATCTTTACGTTCTCTTTCGGACTGTAAGATACGTTTCAATAAGGCATCCGCTGTATCCGAGTTTTTGTGCAGGTAATCATCAAGTGCTTTTTTTACAAAGTCGTTGATAAATGTTCTTACTGTAGGACCATCTGGACCAATACTTTGTGAACCTAGCTTGGTTTTAGTTTGCGATTCAAATACGGGTTCTTGTACTTTTATGGCAATAGCACCAATAATAGAAGAACGAACGTCTGAAGCTTCAAACTCTTTCTTATAATACTCCCGTATGGTTTTAACCAATGCTTCACGAAAGGCTGCTTGATGGGTACCCCCTTGGGTGGTATGTTGTCCATTTACAAAAGAGTAATATTCTTCTCCATACTGTTGACCATGGGTCATCGCTATTTCAATATCTTCTCCTTTGAGGTGAATGATTGGGTAGCGCATTGATTCCGTATCGATATTTCTTTCTAAAAGGTCTTTTAACCCATTTTCAGAGATGAACTTTTGTCCGTTGAAATTAATCGTCAAGCCTGAGTTTAAGAAAACATAATTCCAAATCATGTTCTCCACAAATTCTAAGCGGTATTTATAATTTCTGAATATGGTTTCGTCAGGATAAAATATAACTGCTGTACCATTTCGCTGTGTGGTTTCTTTTTCTTCATCTGATAGCAGCTCTCCTTGACTAAACTGTGCTACGCGTGTTACTTTTTCGCGGTATGATTGCACGGTAAATTGTCCTGACAAGGCATTGACAGCTTTAGTACCTACACCATTAAGGCCGACAGATTTTTGAAAGGCTTTACTATCGTATTTACCCCCTGTATTGATTTTTGAAACAACATCTACTACGGAACCAATTGGTATACCTCTACCATAATCCCGTACAGCAACTTTATTGTCATTGACTGTAATTTCGATTGTTTTTCCTGCGCCCATTACAAACTCATCTATAGAGTTGTCGACTACTTCTTTTAATAGGACATAAATACCGTCGTCGTAGGCAGAAACCATCTCCTAGCTTCCCAATATACATACCGGGACGTAAGCGAATATGTTCTTTCCAATCGAGGGAACGTATACTATCTTCGTTATAAGTACTCATGTTTTTTAATTATTCTTCGGTGTGTAGCAAAAATAGCAAAATAAAGATTAAATAAGTGAAGTCAATATCTTAAATCAACTATTTAAACTGGAAGCGGTGTTTATCCTTGTTCCGGTTTAAATGTATTGCGATAAATTGTCGAAATATTTGCATTAGAATGTTGAATATTTAACTAAATTTAGGAAACGTAATAAACGTAATTATGGGGTTGTTTGATAAAATAAGAAATGAGTTTATCGATATCATTGAATGGGTCGATGATAGTCCTGATACAATCGTATGGAAATTTCCGAGGTATCAGAATGAAATAAAAATGAATACACAGCTCACTGTCAGAGAGGGGCAGGTTGCGGTATTTATGAATGAAGGGGTAATAGCCGATGTTTTTACAGCTGGTAGACATGTTTTGACCACTCAAAATATGCCCATCATGACTACCTTGCAGGGGTGGAAATACGGTTTTAATAGTCCATTTAAGGCGGATGTATTCTTTATCAGTTTAAGACAGTTTACGAATCAGAAATGGGGTACTAAGAACCCTATTATGCTTCGTGATGTTGAATTTGGTCCTGTACGATTGCGTGCTTTTGGATCTTATGCTTTTCAGGTTAAGGATGCAGCTGTGTTTTTAAAGCAGATTGCATCGACTAATTCAACGTTTACTATAGAGGGTATTCATGATCAACTGCGTAATATTGCTGTCACCAGAGGGATGGATGCTATCGCGGAGTCGAAAATTGCTGTTTTGGACTTGGCTTCTCATTATGATGAGGTTTCGACTTTTGTGCATGAGAAGATAAATCCTGAATTTGAAGAAATCGGTTTGAATTTAACTAAATTTTTGATCGAGAATATTTCATTGCCGGAAGAGGTTGAAAAAGTGTTGGACAAAAGAAGCAGTATGGGTATTGTTGGCAACTTAGGTTCTTATGCCCAGTTTCAAGCTGCAAATGCCATGGAAAAGGCTGCAGAAAACCCAAGTGGTGGTGGTATTATGGGAGCTGGCTTGGGCGTAGGTTTGGGAGCGGGAATGGCCGGTCAAATGACAGGCGTTTTTCAGCAAAATAAATTTGATGGAAATCATCCATCCGGAGAAGTTCCTCCTGCAATACCTATGGTGGTTCAATATTTTTTAGCTTTAAATGGTGTGCAAGAAGGGCCATTTAGAATAGAACAATTACAGGGTGAGGTTAAGAGTGGAAAACTACTTGCTGAAACATTGGTTTGGAAAGCAGGTATGGAAAATTGGAAGGAAGCGCGTGAAATAGAAGAATTGAAAAGTTTATTCAACGCTATGCCGCCCCCAATTCCAGGAGTCCAGTAAGCAATTATGGGTTTTGTAGAAAAAACATCGGATATAAGCCAAGATTTGAAGTGTCAGGGTTGTGGTGCTATTTTAGCCTATCAACCTGGGACATCATATTTGAAGTGCGCTTATTGCGGGACTGAAAATCAGATTATAGAAAGCGATATCGCTCATGCTGTTATTGATGCTGTTGACTACGATGAGTTCACTGCTGCGATGCAGGATATTCATGATGCTCGATTTACGATCACTGCTGAGGTTGTGCACTGTCAAAATTGTGGTGCAAACTCAACTTTGGATCCTCATGTTACAGCAGATTTATGTGCTTTTTGTGCTTCTCCATTGGTGATTGACCATCAGGAGAAACGCGTTGTGAAACCACATGCTCTAATTCCGTTTTTTATTGAAGAGAATAAAGCATTTTCTCTTTTCAAGAAATGGTCGGGTGGATTGTGGTTTGCGCCAAATAACTTTAAACGTATTTTTAGCGCACAGAACAATCGGTTAAAGGGAGTTTATATTCCCTTTTGGTCTTATGATGCCCATGCGAGTTCATCTTATCAAGGGCAGCGAGGTGAATATTATTATGTAACAAGAAACCCGGAGGGCGGCCGATGGTAAAACTGAAACTTATCAGGAACAACGGACAAGATGGCATCATGCTTCAGGGCATGTTTATAATCGTTTTAAAGATGTATTGGTCAGTGCGTCAACATCTTTACCTCATGATTTTGCTTCGAAGATAGGCCCTTGGGATATGCAGCATCTAAAACCATTCAATAGTCAATATTTAAGTGGATTTGTGGCAGAGACTTTTAGTATCGATCATATTGCAGGGAGCCATGTTGCCAAAAATATAATGGATGCTGAAATCGCCAACACGGTGCGCGCAGATATTGGAGGAGATACACAGCAAATAGATGATGTTGATTCTGTTTATAAGGATGTCAAGTTGAAGTATGTATTACTTCCGGTTTGGTTGTCAGCCTATCGATATAAGGGTAAAAGTTACCAAATCATGGTTAATGCATTTAATGGTAGGGTGTATGGTCAACGACCTTATAGTTTTTGGAAGATTGCATTTCTTGTTTTATTTATCGTCATTATTGTCGCTTTATTGAGTCAATAAAGTTGATTTAGTATCCAAAAATGATATCTTGATAGGAGACGTATCTTTATACGAGCTGTGGTGATTTTTTAGATAGCCATTATTTTACAGCAATGGAACAGGATGGAAGAAGAAATCATGGACTGTGAAGTTCCATGATTTCTTTACATGTAGCTTGTTATTGGTTGACTATTTGTCTAGCAATATTTATTATCTGCCAAAATCATCTTGAACACGAACGATATCGTCTTCATTAGATGGGTTTTCAATATCTGTATGTTGCCATATTTCAGCAAGGATGCCATATCCATCTAATCCGATTAGGCGGTGACGTTGACCTTGACGTAATTTGATTACACTACCAGCAGTTAAGGTTTGTACCACTGATTCATCGTCAGTGTCTGAAACCATAACACCAACAGTCCCGTGGATTACTTTCCAAATTTCGGCACGACGGTGATGATATTGCCAAGACAATCTTTTTTGTGGTGCTACAACAAGCACTTTCGGGCTTAATTTACCGGATATTTTTAAATCCTTAATGTCTAAACCGTCGAAATACTCATCTGCAAATTTTTGAGCTTGGTCTTCGTTTATAACAAAGAAGCCACCCCAAGGTCTTGTTTGATCAGATTTATCAATTTCAAATCCCTTTTCTTTTAACGCTTTATCTAATTCTTCAAATAGCGTTGATTTATCAGTTACCATAATATGTTTCTTAGTGAGAATGTCGTTTATTTCAGTGCTAAATATAAAAAAAATCTTTTAAATAAAAATAGCATAAACGTTTTAGCTATTTTTTTTATTACACATGGGTCGTATTATTCGATTCCTAATTTATGCTAACCTTTGGGGAGTGTAAGTTGTGGTTGCTATAAATTGTAGCGTTGTTATCATTATATCCTCTCAGAATATTTGATTAGTTTTGTAATCCTACTTTAAAATATCAATATGTCAGAATTTAAAATCGATCGTGAAAATACGTCTTTTATGCAAGCTGTTGCTTTTGTTAATCAAACGAATCAGCATATTTTTCTTACGGGAAAGGCGGGTACAGGTAAAACGACATTTCTGAAATATATACGTGACCACAGTTATAAAAAAATGGCGATTACTGCGCCTACTGGTGTTGCAGCTATGAATGCGGGAGGGACAACGTTGCATTCGTTGTTTTGGTTGCCATTTGGAACTTTTATAGAAGACCACGAGTTGAAGTGGGATGAGCAAGATGGCCATATTTACAATAAGAGCCGATTGTTCAGTACCATTAAATTGACTAAGCAACGTCGTACGATTCTTCAGGAGTTGGAATTGCTGGTGATTGATGAAGTTTCTATGGTTCGTGCTGACACATTAGATGCTATTAATGTAATTCTGCAGTCTGTACGTCGCGATATGCGTCCTTTTGGTGGTTTACAATTACTATTTATTGGAGATTTATATCAATTGCCACCAGTCGTTCGTGATCATGAGTGGCAGGTTCTTCGCAATCATTATAGTTCTGTTTTCTTTTTTAATGCTAAAGTTCTTCGCGACAACCCACCTATTTTATTGGAGCTGGATAAAATCTACCGTCAGCAGGATGAAGGATTTATTTCGATTTTAAATGCAATCCGAAACAATAACTGCGATACCGAAATGTTGCAGGAACTTAATACATATTATAAACCCGATTTTGAACCAAAGGAGGGAGATCAATTTATTACGCTTACATCACATAACCGTAATGCAGATGATATTAATGGTAAAGCATTGGCCAATCTGGCGGGGAAGATGCTTAATTTGAAAGCTGTGGTTAAGGATGAATTTTCTCAAGGGGCTTATCCAGCAGAAGAGATCCTTTCGTTGAAGATTGGTGCGCAGGTGATGTTTATTCGCAATGACACTGGTGAAGATCGGAAGTATTATAATGGTAAAATCGGTACTGTGAAGGATATTAATCTTCAAGCAGGAACGGTCGTTGTGACTTTTCCGGATGGAAGTGAGGAGGTAACTGCTAAAAGAGAAACCTGGGAAAACATCAAGTATAATTATGATAAGGGACAGGATCAGATAAAGGAAGAGGTATTGGGAACATTTTCACAATTCCCGTTACGGTTGGCTTGGGCTATTACTATCCACAAGAGCCAAGGCTTGACATTCGATAAAGCGATTATAGATGCAGGCACTTCGTTTGCAGCAGGGCAGGTGTATGTTGCTTTGAGTAGATTGACCAGTTTGAATGGACTTGTGCTGAAATCTATCATCCCTAACTATGCGATACGTACCGATAGTCAAGTGGTCGAATTTGCTTTACGGTCTTCATTTCAAACCGATGTTAAGGAAATTCTAGAGCAATGTCAAAGAACCTACTTGGCCCAAAATCTAATCCAATGTTTTCGTTGGGATTATCTGACCAGTTCTTGTCAAGAGCAGGTCGTGGCTTTAGCCGATCGTAATATTGATGGTAAAGTGGAGGCGGAAGCTTTCTGGTCTACCCTGCAGTCTAATTTGGCGACACAGGAAAAGGTAGCGCATAAATTTATCACGCAATTATACGAATTGTTGAAAAAGACCGATCAACATGTGGACTATGCCTTGATCTGTGAGCGTACGACCTCTGCTGTGAATTGGTTTTTGCCAAAAATGGATCAAGATCTGATTTCGGCATTGGAAAAGCATGTTAAAGATTGGCAGATTAAGAAACGTACAAAAAAATATATCGACGAGGCTAAGGAGTTATTGTTGGATTTTAAGCGCAAGAGGGAGCAGCTGCAACAATGTTTGATTATTGCTGATGCACTCTCGAAAAAAGATGATTTTCAGGAAGCTTTAGTGCAAGTGCAGGAACAATCTAAAACAAAGGAAAAAGAAGATCTAGTCGTACAGAAAGAAGAGGGAGAAAGTGCTAAAAAGCTAGATACCAAACAAGTGACTTTGGAACTGTATAAGGATGGTGCTACCATTGAAGAAATTGCGGTAAAAAGAGGGATGGTTGCGGGTACTATTTATGGTCATTTAATTCATTATGTGGGTACAGAAGTGGAAGCTACTGAATTGATTGAGCAAGATAAATTGGAGCTTATCGTTAATGCAATAAAGGCAAATCCAGGAAAATCATCATCAGAATTAAAGATGATATTAGGCGCAAGTGTGGATTATCCGCATATTAAAATCGGACAAAAAGTTTTAGAAACTCCACTTCATGATTAAGATGTTTCAAAATATGTGTATGTTTGTAAAAGTTAGCTATAAATAGCCATGGGAAAGTCTAATAAGAACCCAAATAAATGGATGGTTTTTATATCATTACCATTTCAAATGGGTGTTACCATTTATTTGATGTATTTGTTAGGCACATGGTTAGATGAGAAGTACCATTTTTCTAATGGTCTTGCCATGAAAATATGTACATTTATTGGTATTTTCGCCTCACTTTATCATTTTATACGAGAAGCTAATCGATTGAATAGAGATGAATAATTACATAAAATTTATTGCCCTACTTTTAATTTTTACTGTTGTCCTATTTGGGGTGCACCATTACGCGTTACCTTCATTTGGAATAGCAGACTTTAAAAGTCTTACCGGTTTTGAGTTATATAGTTTGTATACATTTGAATCGCTTGCATCGTTGGTTATACTGATTGTTATTTTGATTTCTGATGCGGTGATGCCTAAAAATTTAGGTTTTATTTTTTTAGGATTGATCACACTCAAAGCTGCATTGAGTTATGTGTATTTTAGAGCGGGAATGAATCATTCATCCGATGATATCTTCGAATATAATTTTTTAGTCGTCTTTTTTCTTTTCTTATTTTTTGACGTATTAGTTGCTTTTAAGGTCATAAATAAGGATGTCGAATCAGTCAATAAGTAGTTTTAATAAAAAGTTCAAATTAATCGCAAAAATTGACAATAATATTGTATTTTTGCGCAAAAATAAAAAACAGAACATGGGGAGCGTTAAGAAAGCATTTCTTTTTTTTGCAGTGATTTTATTTGCTGTTAATCCGTTTTTGGCTAAAGCTAATGAAGTAAGCGAAGAGCCTAAATCTCAAAGTGAGGAAATCTCATCTTACATCGAGCATCACTTGCAAGATGATCATTATTTTTCATTATTCACAGATAAAGAGGCGGGTAAAACTTTTGGGTTCCCATTACCTGTTATCTTGATTGATGGAGGAATTAAAGTGTTTATGTCTTCAGAATTCAATTTTGGACAGAATGTTGTAGAGAAAGATGGTCAGTTTTACAAATTGTATCATGGAAAAATATACAAGACAGATGCTGCAGGAACACTTAATTACGACGAAGCACATCATCCAACAAATGAAAAAGCATTAGATTTTTCAATTACAAAAAATGTTGTCGGTTTACTTTTAACTACTGTATTGTTGTTTTGGGGCTTTTTAGGCTTAGCAAACACATACAAGAAAGGTGCTAACAACTTGCCAAAAGGTTTTGGACGCGTATTAGAGCCTATGGTACTGTACGTACGTGATGAGATGGCTATTCCAAATATCGGTCACCGTTATAGAGAGTTTATGCCCTATTTGTTATCGGTGTTTTTTATGATATTGGTTTTAAACCTTTTGGGTTTAACTCCGCTAGGGTTTAACGTAACGGGTAATATCACGGTTACTTTTTGTCTAGCGATCTTTACATTTTTATTTATCAATCTTAAAGCAAATAAGGATTATTGGAAACATATCTTCTGGATGCCAGGAGTACCAGTTCCTTTTAAAATTGCTTTAATGCCAATCGAGTTTTTGGGTTTGTTCACAAAACCATTCTCTTTAATGGTTCGTTTATTTGCCAACATTACGGCAGGTCACACTGTAGTAATGGGTTTAATTGCCGTTGTTTATTTGCTGCAAGAGCAGCTATCGGTAGGCGGAAGTATCGGTGTTTCATTGTTACTGACAAGTTTCCTTATGGTAGTTGAAATTTTAGTTGCATTTTTACAAGCGTTTATTTTCACCATGTTGTCGTCCCTATTTATCGGAATGGCTGTTGAAGAACACAACGAGGCACATCACTAAGAATTTTTTGTTTAATTATATTTAAATCATTTATTATGTACAATTTAATTGGAGCAGGTTTAATCGTTATCGGAGCAGGATTAGGTCTAGGTAAAATCGGTGGTTCAGCAATGGAAGCAATTGCTCGCCAACCAGAAGCAGCTAGTAAAATCCAAACTGCGATGATCATTATCGGAGCCTTATTAGAAGGTTTAGCTTTCGGTGCGTTATTATTAGGTAAATAATCACCCAATGAATTTAAAAGTATTATTTATGACGGTTGGTCATAGATAATACTTTCAATTAGACGAAATACAAAAAATATTATCATACATCAATGGAAAAATTAATAGAACAGTTTTCATTTGGTTTGTTTTTCTGGCAAGTCATCATCTTATTAATCATTATCTTTTTATTAGGCAAGTTTGCTTGGAAACCTATCATAGCTGCATTAGCGGAGCGTGAACAAGGTATTTCTGAGGCTTTGGAATCTGCTGAAAAAGCTAAATTAGAGATGGCTCGTTTAACAAACGAAAATGAGTCTTTATTGAAGGAAGCTCGCGTAGAACGTGATTTAATCCTGAAGGAAGCAAAAGAAATAAAAGATAAGATTGTTGCTGAAGCTAAAACCATCGCGCAAACCGAAGGTGCGAAAATGATTGCTCAGGCTTCGGTTGAAATCAACGAGCAAAAAAATAAGGCTATGGCTGAGGTGAAAGATCAAGTTTCTACTTTGGCATTGGATATCGCTCGCAAAGTATTAAGCAAAGAATTTGAAGACCAAAATAAGCAAGAGATGTTAATCGCAGATTTGCTTAAAGACGTAAAAGTAAACTAATCGGTCATTCAAATTTTATCATTAAAGAAGTATGTCAGTATTTAAAGTAGCATCGAGATACGCAAAGTCATTAATTGATTTGGCAAATGAACAAGGTAGTTTGGACGCTATCAAAACAGATATGGAACAATTTATCGCTGTTTTGAAAGCTAATCCTGAGCTACGTGCAGTATTGTCTAATCCAATCATTAAATTGGATAAGAAAGTAAATATCTTAGAGGCATTATTTAAAGATAAAATCAATCCCGCTATTTTATCATTCTTCAATATTATGATCCAAAAGGGTCGTGCTGAAGTAATTGAAGCTGCTGCTCATGAATTTATTCGTGCGTACAATGAGGTAAAAGGAATTGTAAATGCTACAGTTACATCTGCGGCACCACTTTCTGATACTAATTTATCAGAATTAAAAGCAATTATTGCAAATCAAATCAATGCACAGGTGTTGATTACTAATAAAATTGATCAATCGTTGATCGGTGGATTTGTAATCACTATTGGTGACAAACAATATGATGCAAGTATTGCAGGTAAATTAAATAGATTAGAAAGATATTTTGAAGGTCAACGCGCATAGCGTTGATTTTAACATTTAATAAAATCAAGAACCCCTTATAATAATAACAATGATAGAGGTAAGACCAGATGAGGTTTCGGCAGTTTTAAGAGAACAATTGTCGGGCTTTAAATCAGAAGCCGAACTAGAGGAAGTTGGTACCGTACTTAGTATTGGTGACGGTATTGCTCGTATTTACGGCTTAACTAAAGTTCAGTCCGGTGAATTGGTTGAATTTGATAACGGATTACAAGGTATCGTATTAAACTTAGAAGAAGATAACGTTGGTGTTGTACTTTTAGGTCCTTCAGACATCGTGAAAGAAGGTGATACTATCAAACGTACGAATCGTATAGCATCTATTAAAGTAGGTGAAGGTATGTGTGGTCGTGTTGTAAATACATTAGGCCAGCCAATTGATGGTAAAGGACCTATTACAGGTGAAACATATGAAATGCCAATCGAGCGTAAAGCTCCAGGTGTATTGTTCCGTCAACCGGTAACTGAGCCATTACAAACAGGTATCAAAGCAATTGATGCCATGATTCCAGTAGGACGTGGACAACGTGAGTTAGTAATCGGTGACCGTCAAACAGGTAAAACTGCTGTATGTATCGATACGATCTTAAACCAAAAGGAATTTTATGATGCAGGTCAACCTGTATATTGTATTTATGTTGCTGTTGGTCAAAAGAATTCTACAGTTGCGAACATCGTTCGTACTTTAGAAGAGCGTGGTGCTATGGCATATACAATTGTTGTTGCTGCTTCAGCTGCTGATCCAGCTCCATTACAGTTTTATGCGCCAATGGCGGGTGCTGCAATCGGAGAATTCTTCCGTGATACAGGTCGTCCAGCGTTAATCGTATATGATGATTTATCAAAACAAGCGGTAGCTTACCGTGAGGTTTCTTTATTATTGAAAAGACCTCCGGGACGTGAAGCATACCCAGGTGATGTATTCTATTTACATAGTCGTCTATTAGAAAGAGCTGCGAAAATCAATGCTTCTGACGAGATTGCTAGAAATATGAATGACCTTCCTGAGTCTATCAAACACTTGGTAAAAGGTGGTGGTTCATTAACTGCTCTTCCTATTATCGAGACTCAAGCGGGTGACGTTTCTGCTTATATCCCTACAAACGTAATTTCAATTACTGATGGTCAGATTTTCTTAGAATCTAACTTGTTTAACGCGGGTATTCGTCCAGCGATTAACGTAGGTATCTCTGTATCACGTGTAGGTGGTAACGCGCAGATCAAACCGATGAAAAAGGTTGCAGGTACATTAAAATTAGACCAAGCACAATACCGTGAGCTAGAAGCTTTCTCGAAATTTGGATCTGATTTAGATGCAGCAACAAAAGGAGTTTTGGACAAAGGTATTCGTAACGTTGAGATTTTGAAACAAGCTCAATATTCTCCAGTTTCTGTTGAAAAACAAGTAGCGATTATTTATGCGGGTACAAAAGGTTTATTCCGTTCTGTTCCAGTAAATAAAGTGAGAGAATTTGAAGAAGAGTACTTAACGTTGTTAGAGCAACGTCATCCAGAGGTTTTAAACGCTTTTAAAGCGGGTAAATTCTCTGATGAGTTAACTTCAGTATTAGAAACAGTAGCTAAAGATTTAGCATCAAAATATTAATTAGATATGAGTATAGAGTATTGAGTATAGCGAGTTATACTCAATACACAGTACTCAATACTCAAATCTCAAATTAAATATGGCAAATTTAAAAGAAGTAAGAATCCGTATCGCGTCGGTAACATCAACACAGCAGATTACTAAAGCGATGAAAATGGTGTCTGCAGCGAAATTAAAACGTGCTACTAATGCAATTGTTCAATTGCGTCCGTATGCGAATAAACTTCGTGAGATTTTGGCAGATGTATCTGCAAGTGTAGAAGGAAGTAATTCTCCTTACACTGTAGATCGTGAACCAAATAAAGTGTTGATTATTGTTGTTTCTTCAAATAGAGGTTTGGCTGGTGCTTTTAATGCGAATGCAATCAAGACTACTAATAAGTTAGTTGCTGAAAAATATGCCGATCAATTACGTAAAGGTGATGTGAGTATCATCGCTGTAGGTAAGAAAGGTTATGATTTCTATGCTAAAAGGCCTGCTTATAATATTATTGCCAATCATAGTGATTTATTCGGTGATTTGAATTTTGAAAACACTTCAAAAATCACTGAATTTGTAATGGAACAATTCAAAGAAGGTACCTTTGATCGTGTAGAAGTGGTTTATAACCAATTCAGGAATGCAGCGGTACAAATCTTGACTTCTGAGCAAATATTACCATTACTTCCTTCGGAGGAGAACCTTTCGGCTAAGGAAAAAACTGCTGAGGTTGATTATATTATCGAACCTTCAAAAGAGAAGATCATCGAGGAATTAATTCCTAAAGCTATTAAAACCCAATTATACAAAGCTATTCTGGATTCTCATGCTTCTGAGCATGGGGCTCGTATGACTGCAATGGACAAAGCAACTGATAACGCTGGGGATTTGTTAAAAGCATTGAAGCTTTCATACAACCAAGCTCGTCAGGCTGCTATTACAACAGAATTGACAGAGATTGTTTCTGGTGCTGCAGCATTGTCAAATGGATAATAAAGCTTAATAATAAAAACATAAAAGGCGATGAATTATATTCATCGCCTTTTATGTTTTATTCAATGAATTTTTCCTTTTCATTATAAAGTCCAATCAATAAACTATTTCCTTTTTCATCTACTCTAAGTCCTCCAAACTTAGCATGTTCATACTTTACAGCATGCCCTTCTTGAAAGAAATATGATTCGGCGCCAATGTTTAAGGCGTTTCTATTGGATAAGGTATATTTTATTAATATTTCGCCTTTGTTTAGGGGGAGTGCATCGTCTTGTATCCGAATTCCTTTCGCTATACCTTGCTCATTCAACCTAACAACGAGATAACCTCTCGGGGCGGCTGTATGTAGGTCTATGCTGTCTGCGATACTATACCTTAAACGCATATAATCACCTTGCATAAGTGATCTAGGATCTACAGGTGCCAATGCTAGAAGAATGAGTTTTCCATGTCTTAATGTGCGTTCTTTTTCGATTACTGTATAGCTAAAATAAGCGATTATTGCCAGTAGATTAACAGCGATTATCCAGTTTCTATAATTCTTCATGTTGGTCTTTAGTGATGTTGATAACAAAATATGCGGCTATAAATAATGCTCCTGAGGCAAGTAATAGGATGGACTTGGTCAATAATGTAAAGTTGAGATTGTAGTAAAAATGCCATAGAAAAAATAGCATTGCAATTATGGACAATGAAAGACCAAACTTATATTGATAATAGAAGCATAGTAAAATAAGGAAAATGGATGCTGATATTCCCGGATTGATTATAGTTGCAATTAAAATCATTAAGCTTAGTGTATAGATCGTGATGCGCAATTTTGTATTAGTGATACCAAGTTTGAGCATGATTTTGTGAATCATATATATAATTGCAACCGCATAGGTAATCGATGTTAGATATAAGGCTATTGAGCTAGTGTTTACGCTATTTTCATAGGTGTCGAAATGTGAAAGTACAATGTACGCTGTTGTTGCTAAGGTGGATAAGAATAATGCTGTTCGTAAAGGTTGTTGAATTTGACTGATGAAGTTTCGTTTCGAAATTATGAATGCTTCATGATTTGAAATTAAGAATAAGGCGACTACGATTAAAGCATTAGCAAATGCGAAGTAAATCATATTTTCAAAGTTATTAGCTATTAAAGCAAATATGGCGTAAATGATACAAAGCATATTAAGAAGAGATAAGAGATAGCGCTGCACGATTACGAGTGTGCATGAGCTAATCACTATACATAATACTAATATCAAGTTTGTATTATTTGTATCGAGACCATAAATCAACATCCAGCCTCCTACTGCGTACAATGTTATACTCGCAGTGTCAATGATAATACTGCTATATTTTTTAAGGCCTACTATCGAAAGGATTAGTAATAGGGCACCACTGATAATCAGGTTTAATTTTTCATCCAACAGATTGAGAAATAGTAATGCAGCTAAAAAACTTAAAACACTTAGGATAATTCCAAGTATCGACAATATTTTTATGGCTATGTTGGTTTCTATTTTCTTTCAGATGCTGATACTCTTCAACGACTTTTTGATTATTGATTTGAAATCCAGCTTCGCTATCGTGGGTTAGTGCCTCTATCTTTTTTAATAGTTCTTGATTATTTGTCATTGTTCCACTTTCTTTGAAGAGTTAGTAATAATTTAATAATTGCCGTTGTCGCAATAATGACAACAATACTGACCAGGATTAAGACAGCTTCGTTTTCAAAAATTTTAATCAGTAGACTATTGATTAGGATTAATAGACTGAATGATATGGTCGCTATAAAGAAAGTACTTTTAGTCGAGAGTGCGTAAATTATGCCGTATATAAAGAAACCGAGCGTACCGGAGGTTAATAATAAACCTTCTGGAAATTTAGCGTAAAAAATTATATCGATCATACCAATGGTAGCTATCGTAGTGACTATAAGTACCAACGTATTTCTAAACCAGAGTGGAATGTTGTTATTTTTCCTTTTACTGTAAATTAGGAGTGCGACCAAGGTAATACCATTGATGAGAAAAATAAGTGTTGTTAATGCATTCGTATCAAAATTGTTCTGTACTTGTTCATTGAACAGTATGATTGTGGTATTGAATAAAATCATATATAGGAGCCAAAGGGGATAGAAATTAATTGCTAAGACCCAGATGGTAATGAATAGTGTCCAAGCTAGAAAAAAATCATAGGCATTAGCTCCAGTTTGATATATTTGGCCAAATATTGCAAATAATACCCCTACGATTACTGAAGCAGCGGTAAGAAGCATATTTTTATAAGACTCCTTTATCTTTAATTGGATTCCACAAACTACAGTCGTTATAAGTAAGATAAGTACAATTCCAATTTTCATGAACTTATTGAGGTCAGCCCAATTGTATGCAAAGAAAAATATGACTCCAGATACAAAAAATCCTATTCCTAATATGAGTAAAAATAGATTTATGAATTTTCTCCAATCTTCGTTGTTCGCATATACATATTGTTCTAGGAGCTTTTTTATCTGCTCTTTTGATCTATTACTGTGTTTGCTAGTAATAGATATGTCTTCTCGATCTATTTTTTCCATTACTAAATTTAATAATAAATTGTAGGATTTGATTGTCTAATTATTGAAAACCGTCTATTCGTAGCGATAGGCTGTTAATGGATAGCATGATTCTGCATATTACGTTGAATAAGCATGTTCCGATAAAGTAACCACTTGGTTTATCGATATAAGTTGATGCCTGATAGCTAAACTGCTAGATTGGTTTACATTTAATCAATCGCAAATATGCGATGTGATGGCAATAAACATTTGTCTGGGAATATTTTCTTTTTATTTAATTATATTTTTGCTATCATTGGTGCTAAACTACTAATTGTAAATTTGATGCTCCGTAATGCCCTACTTTTGAGCTTTATGCTTATTTTTTCATGGATTACTAATTTTTGTTTCAGTCAAGGTATAGGCTATTCTTTTAAAAATATTACATCAGATCAAGGTTTAGTTCATAATCATATTAATTGTACGCTACGAGATCAGTATAACTATATGTGGTTTGGTACAGAATCTGGATTGAGTAGATTTGATGGACTTCAATTTACAAATTTTCGTTATTCATCCAACAAAGGTTCTGGGTTGAGTAGCAATCCCATTTCAGGATTATTTGAGGGACCTGAGGGACAAATATGGATTCGTACGCATTCGAAAATGAATGTATATGATCAAAAAAGAGGAACTATTACTCAAAATATTGACTCTATTCTACGTATTTGGAATCTACCTTCTGGCGACCCAGAGATTATTCGTTCTTTCGGCAATAATGAATTCGCGGTCTTATATAAAGATAGTTCACTTGTTTTATTCGATACTCAATTAAAAAAAGCAAGATTTTTCCCATCCATAAAAGGTCGAAAAATTGTTGATGTTTTGAATTTCTCGAAAGAATCTTTTTGGGTTGTATATGACAATGGCTTGGTTCAATTAATCCATAATAGATCTTGGAAACGAATAAAGGAATTTGCTTTGCCTGTTGATATACAGCGTGTTAATTATCGTCTTTTTATAGATGGAGAAGGAGATTTGTGGGTGCATTCAAAAGATATCCCAATAGGTGCATTTTGGATTAAAGATGGATCAAATGAAATCATTCCTATTAAAGAACGGCTGTCAAATGTTTTTGTTGGAAATATTGTTCAAGATGAGCATGGTTTGATTTGGTTAGCTACTGATCATGGGGGAATCAATGTGTTTGATAAGAAGACGGGATCTATTGACATTATAGGTCATGAAGAATATAATTTAAGAAGTTTGCCTTACAACAGTATCACTTCTCT
Organism: Sphingobacterium sp. SG20118; assembly: GCF_044740685.1. Lineage (NCBI taxonomy): Bacteria > Pseudomonadati > Bacteroidota > Sphingobacteriia > Sphingobacteriales > Sphingobacteriaceae > Sphingobacterium > Sphingobacterium sp. SG20118. The sequence continues at coordinate 3,847,036 of NZ_CP172826.1, read as the reverse complement.
TTATAAGGATCCAAAAGGGATAATCTGGGTTGGAACGTATAAGGGTGGAATAAGTTATTATCATCCAAACTTATTGTTATTTCCTGTTTACCAAAATTATGCTGGTAATTCTAAAACATTACCTTTTGATGATGTTAATCGTTTTATTCAAGATGATCATGATAATTTATGGATCGGTACGAATGGTGGTGGTTTACTCCATTATGATGTTGAAAATAAAATCTATAAGCAATATAAACACGATCCGAGCGATCCAAATTCCATACCTAGTGATGTTGTAGTAAGTCTCTATTTGGATAATAAGAATATACTTTGGGTAGGTACTTATCATGGAGGATTGAGCCGATTCGATGGTAAAACGTTTAAAACATATGATAAGGGTACTGGACCAGCTCGTTTACCGGGGGATAGTGTATGGGAAATATTTGAAGATTCAAGAGGACGCTTCTGGATAGGAACGTTATCTGCTGGTCTATATTTGTTTGATCAGGAACATGAAAGATTTTTTCCGTTCCGTTCTCGTGAGGGAAAGCCTATTTCCAGTACATATGTGTCAGTTCTGTTTGAAGATTCTAAAAAAAACATTTGGGTTGGAAACTGCTACCGGTATTGAATTGATTACACCAAATGGTCAAATTAAACATATTAATGAAAGAGAAGGGAAATTACGTCTTTCTAATGATTTGATTTATGATATCAAGGAGGATGAGTTGGGGCATATTTGGGTGGCTACGCAGGAGGGTATAAATATTATTCAAAATGATACTATCCGATATTTGAATATGGGGGATGGGTTAATCGATAATGGTATATTGACATTGGTTTTAGATAACAAGAATAACATGTGGGCATCCTCGGTAAAGGGTTTGTCTGAAATCGTTCCCATTAAAGATGCTAGTCAATTTGTAATTCGTAATTTTAATAAGGAGCAAGGGCTTCAGAGCAATGTATTTAATGAAAATTCGGCTTTGAAGATGCGTAATGGACAACTTATATTTGGTGGGCCCAAGGGGTATAATATCATTGACCCTAATATGATCTGGGGTTCAAAGGAAGATTTAAGACCTGTATTATCTAATATCTATCTTTTTAATCGCAAAATAAATGTTGGTGAACGCTTAAATGGTCAGGTTATTCTTAATGAGTCGTTGATTGATGTGAAGAAATTAAAACTTCCATATAATCAAAATGCTATTTCACTTGAATTATCATCATTTAATTATTTGCAACAGGATAATCGTATATATCAGTACCAGCTGGATGGATTAAGTGATGAATGGTTTGATTTTGAGACTGGTACCATGAAAGCAAATTTTACCAATCTCGATTCAAAATCATATAAATTTTATATTAGGCATTCTGTGGATAATGAAAGTTGGTCTGAGAAAACATTATTATTGACACTTGCTATAGCGCCTCCTTTTTGGAAATCGTCGTGGGCATTATTGCTCTATGTACTGGTTTTGATCTCTTGTGCTTACTTGTGGCAGGCTTGGTTGAAATTACGTTCAAAGACCAGAAACCAATTGATTTTGGTGACTGAACAGGCTTTACAGGCAAGAGAGCTGGACGAGTTGAAAACTCGTTTTTTCACCAATGTAAGTCACGAGTTTAGGACTCCGATCAGTTTAATCTTAACACCTTCTGAGCAGCTTCTGCAAAAGGAAACAGATGTGCAGAAGAAGGAAGATTTAAGGCTGATCAATAAGAATGCTTCGCGTTTATTGATTTTGGTTAATCAATTGTTGGATTTTAGAAAGTTAGAAAAAAATCAGATTAACCGTATGGATGAATATGGTGATTTGATTCTTTTTAATAAAGAACAGATTGCACCATTTTTCCAATTGGCCGAAGTAAATTCTCTGTATATAGAGGCAAGTTATGACCGGGAGCATTATCTAGGTAATTTTGATAAAGGGAAAATTGAAAGTATCCTTTTCAATTTACTGTCAAATGCAATTAAATTTAGTAAGTCTGGAGGTAAGGTGACTGTTGGGGTTACTATTGAGGAACAAATTAATGATTTTGATGTTTGGCGATTAGAAATTAAGGACGAAGGTCCTGGGATACCCGAAGAATACCAATCTCGAATTTTTGATCGTTATTTTCAATATGATGTAAAGAATGGCCGTTTGAATCAAGGGACAGGTATTGGTCTTTCTATCGTTAAGGATTATGTGGAGTTTCTGAATGGAAATATTTCAATTGATAGTGTAGAGGGGCGGGGAACTAGTTTTGTTGTCGCAATACCAATAGAGACGGTCAGTATGCCCATAGCGGTTGCGTCAGACCACACGGCCAAGAAAAATCAAATTTTGCTCATTGAGGATCATCTGGAATTTTTAGATTATTTGAAAAGAAATTTAACGGATGAATTTCTTATTGATGGTGTTTGCTCTGTTAAGGAGGCGAAGGATTACCTGTCTCAAAAAGAATATGATTTGGTCATTGCTGATATTCAATTACCGGATGAAAGTGGAATTGATTTTTGCACTTATTTGAAATCATCAGACCGCTACCGACATATTCCTGTTCTTATGGTTACAGCAGTCATGGATGAGCATATTCAACTACAGGCTCTTCGAGCCGGTGCTTCTGATTATATTCTCAAACCATTTAATTTTGAATTGTTGAAATCTAAAATTGCGAGTGTGCTGAATCAAAAATCTTCGCTCGTTAAGAAATATCAAAAACAAATCGCTATAGAACTTAGTCAACCTGAGATTGAATCTGCCGATGAGAAATTTATTCGGGAAGTAATTATTGAAGTCGAACGGGATTTGTCAGACTCGACTTTATCTGTCGAAATATTGGCAGGAAGAATGCATATGACTCGGGTAGGTCTTTATAAAAAAATATTAGCCATTACGGGGTATTCTCCGACGGAGTATATTAGGTATATCCGATTGAAAAGAGCAATGCATCTTATACAGCATTCAAAATTTTCAATTTCTGAAATTGCGTATGAAGTAGGGTTTGGCAATCCAAAACAATTTAGTAAATATTTTAAGTCCACTTTTGGGAACTTACCATCTTATTATCGTAAAATTCTGTAGTGTAGCATCTTGACTTGTTTATTAAAAGTCCTTTGTCAGGTCTGTTAACATAATGTACCCCAATTGTTAACAAATGATACCCCTACTAGCGGCCTGTACATACCTATATTTGACCTTACCAATTGATATGGTAAAGGGAAAAATACCAATAAAATAAACCAATAAATCATTTTTATATATGCAAAACCTAAAGTTTGCTTTGAGCGGTATTATGCTATTTGCTCTAGTCCATCATGGAAATGGACAGGTAAGCAAATCAAATTTTATTAAAACGCAGTCTGGCGTAAAGGTCAGTTTTAAAGAGTCCGAGACTGCTATTGATCAGGATGTCTATCTTGATGCTATTACCGACAACATTATTCGCGTTACTGCTCTACCTTATGGTAATCCATTTCCTACGCAAGCGAGTTTGGTCATTGTGGATTCATTGCACCGTGATCTTAAATCATTTGCAGTTCAATCCACCGATTCGACTGTAAACTTGACAACAGCAGATCTTATTGCCAAAGTTTCATTATTCAGTGGTAAAGTCGAATTTTTCGATTTATCAGGGAAAAGAGTGTTTAGTGAGTCCAAAAGAAATGCAGATGCATTTATTGCAGATAGCTATAGTGGCGATGCTTTTTACAAATTGAATCAAGATTTTGTTGTTGACACGACTGAGGGTATATATGGATTAGGGCAACATCAAAGCGCTGTAATGAATTACAATCGCGGTAAACAAGTGACTTTACTACAATATAATACTGAAATTGGAATACCCTTTTTGATTTCGACAAACAACTATGGGCTGCTATGGCACAACTATTCGATCACGAAAGCGGGAGATGTACGTTCTTTATTACCACTCAATGCATTTAAATTGACTTCTAAGGAAGGGGAACAAGGATGGTTGACAGCAACCTACATCAATAAGAATAAACCTGATGAGGTTTTCACATCACGTCCGGAATCGATTATTGAATATGGTTACTTGACCGATCAGCATAAGTTTCCCAAAGATGTAAAACTGGTAGATAGCAAGGTCATCTATGAAGGCCGTATTTCGTCGCCATACTCAGGTAAACACATTCTTCATTTTAAATACTCAGGCTATATGAAAGTTTGGATAGATGGGGAGTTGGTTGCCGACCGTTGGAGGCAATCTTGGAATGCGGGAACTTTTGAAATTGAGCGCGAGTTCAATAAAGGTGTTGATCATGATATTCGTATGGAATGGTTACCCGTTGGAGGAGAATCTTATTTCACCTTAAATTGGCAAAGCCCTATCCCAGAACAACGTAAAAATCTGTTCTCCTTTAATTCTGAAGCGGGGGATGCCATTGATTATTATTTTGTACATGGAAAATCTATGGATGATGTGGTATCTGGGTATCGACAATTATCAGGAAAAGCGCCAATAATGCCGTTGTGGAGTTTTGGCTTTTGGCAAAGTCGGGAACGTTATAAAACGCAGGCCGAGGTGGAAGAGGTGGCTTCAGAATTCCGTAGGAGAAAAATTCCCATTGATAATATCGTACAGGATTGGTCTTATTGGTCTGAACCTGATTGGGGAAGTCAAAAATTTGATCAAAAACGCTTCCCTGATGCATCTGGAATGATTAAAAAATTGCACGACCAAAATTATAGGTTGATGATTTCGGCATGGCCCAAAATCAATGAAGAGTCTTCCGTATACAATCTGTTTAAGGATAACAAATGGATTTACACCCGAAATATTTATGATGGACGTAAAGATTGGATTGGAAAGGGGTATACATCTACTTTTTATGATCCATTTAATCAAGGTGCACGCGATGGGTTTTGGCAATTATTGGATAAAAATCTTTTCCAAATAGGTGTAGATGCTTGGTGGATGGATGCCAGCGAACCTGATGTTCATTCAAATATTGATCTGGATGAGCGTAAGTCGGTATTTCAACCTAGTATAGGGTCATCTGTTCGTTATTACAACGCATTCCCGCTACAAAATGCCAAAGGAATCTATGAGGGGCAACGAGAAACTGACCCAAATAAGCGGGTATTTATTTTAACTCGTTCATTTTTTGCTGGACAACAGCGGTATGCCGCAGCCGCATGGAGTGGAGACATCGCTTCGAGATGGCATGATATGAAAGATCAGATCTCCGCAGGAATTAATTTCTCGATGTCTGGAACACCCTACTGGACCATGGATGCTGGAGGTTTCTTAGTAGAGAATAGGTTCCATGAGCCGAATACAACTGATCAGGAAGAATGGCGTGAAATGAATACAAGATGGTTTCAATATGGAACTTTCTTACCCATATTTCGTGCTCATGGTCAGTTTCCATATCGTGAACCTTTTAATATTGCGCCAGAAAATCATCCTGCTTATAAAAGCATGGTCTATTACATCAATCTTAGGTATAGGCTGCTGGCTTATAATTACAGCTTAGCGGCAAAGACTTTCTTTGATGATTATTCGATGATTCGTGGACTGGCGATGGATTTCCCTAAGGATAAGAATGGTTTTGATATTAATGATCAATACTTATGGGGACCATCTTTATTGATCAATCCAGTTACTGAAATGGGGGCTACTTCTAGAACAGTACATTTACCAGAGGGGATGGATTGGTATAATTTATATACCGGACAGGTCACTAGCGGGGGACAAAATATTGTGGTCCAAGCTTCCTATGATCGTATGCCTGTCTTTGTAAAAGCGGGATCAATCTTACCCGTAGGTGAGACCATGCAATATACATCGGAAAGAAAACAAGATTTAATCGATCTCTATGTTTACGATGGCGCTGATGGGCAATTTTCGATTTATGAAGATGAGGGAGTCAATTATAATTATGAGCAAGGAAAATATGCTCGTATCGACCTAAGGTTTGATAACAAGACTAAAACATTGTTTTTAGCAGATCGCATTGGCACGTTTGACGGTATGTTGAACGATCGGAAATTCAATGTCATCTTTGTCGATGCTGAGCATGCCACGGGGATAGACTTAAAAGCTAAAAAGTCAAAGATGATTTCTTATACGGGTAAATCGTTAAAGACTAAATTAAAATAATAACCACCAATTTTTAAATCAAATTATATGATAAGTAAGCATTTGTTTAATAAGGGGATTGCCGTCGTAGTAATGACGGGCATGACCTCGCTTGTCTGCGCACAATCTTTTACGGGGTCTGTTGTTTCTACTGATTCTAACTTGCCTATCGGGGGGGCCAGTATTAAAGTTAAGAATCAGACGGTCGCAACAAGCAGTAATGAATCTGGGAAATTTTCGATATCAGCGGCAAAGGGGGCTATTCTGATTGTTTCCTATGTAGGGTATAAAACGGAGGAAATTCCTGTCACTGGAGTAAATATGGTCATTCGTTTGGAACCTGTGACCTCCGATTTAGATGAGGTGGTAGTTATTGGATATGGTGTTCAAAAGAAGAAATTAAATACGGGTGCAAATCTTAAAATAGAAGGAGAAGATTTACAAAAGCGTAATCAGGTGAATCCTTTGCAAGCGCTTCAAGGGCAGGCTCCGGGGGTATCCATTACATCAACTTCAGGCCAGCCTGGAGCGGATATGAAGGTTGTGGTTCGTGGTCTAGGTACAATAGGTAATTCTGGACCATTATATGTCATCGATGGTGTGCCTGGGGGTGATATCGCGGTATTGAATGCTGCTGATATACAGTCGATAGATGTATTAAAAGATGCTGCATCTGCCGCTATTTATGGATCTCAGGGTGCAAATGGGGTTGTTTTGGTAACGACAAAAATGGGCGTTTCGGGGAAAAGTGTTTTGTCTTTCGATGGGTACACGGGTATCCAAAATGTAGCGCGAAAGGCAAAATTATTGAATGCTGATCAATATAAAGTGATCATGAATGAACAATCACTCAATTCTGGTGCATCGCTCATTGATTTTGATGCAATGGATGGTTTGACGAATACCAATTGGTTGGATTATATGTTTAAAGCTAATGCCAAAACTGACAATTATAGTGTTGGATTGACTGGTGGTTCTGAAAAATCTACCTATGCGATGTCATTAAATTATATTGCTCAAGAGGGAATTGTTGGTGGTAAGGATGTGTCTAATTATGAGCGGTATGGCTTCCGTAGTAATTCAGAGCATAAACTATTGAATAATTTTCTGAAAATAGGACAACATCTTAATTTCAACTACATTAAAAATAGAGGTATTTCTGTGGGAAACCAATATAGCAATACACTTCGTGGAGCATTTGCTACATCTCCACTTTCTCCTGTTTACTCGGACAATGGCCTGTACGGTAGTCCCTTTAATGATACTTCCAATTCTCCTTGGTATAATGGGGATAGTAATCCCTATGGTAGTATGATGACCAATTCCAACAATAATAATGATGGGCAGAAATTGTTAGCGGATATATTTGCTGAAATTGAGCCAATCAAAGGGTTGAAAGTCAGGTCGCTATTAGGGTTTAATTATTTTGCATCCGAATATAGAAGCTTTACTCCGATGTATCGTTTTTCAATTTATACCTACAATCAAGATCATACTACAACATCTCAAAACATGAGCAAAGGGCATACCTTGACCTGGACAAATACAGCATCGTATGACTTTAATGTGAATACCGATCACAAATTTTCCGCGATGGTAGGGATGGAGTCTTTGCGTTATCAAGGCACTTACCTTTCTGGGTCGAATTGGAACCTCTTGTCGCAGTTTAATGATTTTGCGCATGCTTATTTGGATAATACGACTGGACAGGCTCATTTGGATGAGAAGGGGAATGTTGTGGAGACGCGTACCGTATCTGGTAAACCTGATAATTTACAGCGAAGATTATCTTATTTCGGGCGTATAGGCTATAATTATAAAGAAAAGTATCTCTTAAATGCTACGCTAAGAGCGGATGCTTCTTCCAAATTTTCGAGTGCTAATCGTTGGGGATATTTTCCTTCGGTATCTGCAGGGTGGGTGATTTCTTCTGAAGATTTTTTCAGTGAGCATTTGAGTGCGATAAACTTTTTGAAATTTAGAGCCTCTTGGGGACAAGTGGGTAATCAAGATATTGATGATTTTCAATATGCTGCGCCAATAAGTACTTCTACGGGTGTTACATCTTCTAATCCAGGTGCTCATTATGTATTTGGAACGGCAAATAATAATATTGCTGGAGCTTATCCAAGTCGGTTATCTAATCCAAGTCTGACTTGGGAAACCTCAGAAACAGACCAATATTGGGTTCGATGCTAAGTTTATGCGTAATCGTTTAGATGTTGTTGCTGACTATTATGTAAAGACTACGAAAGATTGGTTGGTTACTGCGCCGGTATTGGCAACTACGGGTACTCAAGCGCCTTATATCAATGGCGGGGATGTTAAAAATACTGGGGTTGAACTGGGATTGAATTGGTCCGATAGGATCAATGAGGTGAAATACCGCTTTGGTATCAATGGTGCATATAATAAAAATAAAGTGGGTCAGATTCCGACTGAGGATGGGATCATCCATGGACAGACTGCTATGCTGTATGATAATTCGGAGGAATTTTATCGTGCTGAAAACGGTCAGGCAATCGGCTATTTCTGGGGATATGAAACTGATGGTTTATTTCAAAATCAATCGGAGATAGATGCATGGAGAACTTCTGGAAACGGTATTTTACAGGCTAATGTGCTGCCAGGTGACGTGAAGTATGTGGATCAGAATGGTGATGGGATAATCAATGCTTCTGATAAAGTGAATTTGGGCGTTGGTATGGCAAGTTTTACCTACGGAATTAATCTTGGTTTAGATTATAAAGGCTTTGACTTTTCTATCAATGCGTATGGATCCGTAGGTAATAAGATTGTGCAGTCGTATCGAAATCATGCTAACAAGCAAGCGAATTATACAACTCGTATATTGGACAGATGGACTGGTGAGGGAACTTCAGGTACCATTCCTCGTGTCACTGAGACGAATGTCAACTGGCAATTCTCTGATCTGTATCTGCAGGATGGTGACTTTTTGCGAATCAGCAACATTTCATTGGGGTATGATTTGTCTAAAATCATTAATTGGAAATATGCCAATCAAATTCGTTTTTACGTACAGGGACAAAATCTGTTCACTTTTACAAAGTATGATGGTATGGATCCAGAGATTGGGTATGGAACAGATGGTTGGGTTTCAGGTATTGATTTAGGTTATTATCCAAGACCTAAGAGTGTATTGTTCGGTCTAAATGTTAAATTTTAAATTCTAAAATCATGAATAAATCTAAATATATATACAGTTCATTTTTAATGACCGCATTGTTATTTAATTCTTGTTCATCTAGTTTTCTAGATGTAGAACCTATGACAAGCGTTTTAGAAAGTAATTTCTATAAGACAGTAGCCGATGCAGATATGGCCTTAGTGGGCTGTTATGATGGGTATCAGCGTACGGTATCCAATGGTAACCAATCCTTTTATTTAACAGCAGAGGTTGCGGCCGATCATTGTTTTGGAGGAACTGGTACGACAGATGGTCGTGCATTTCAAGCAATTGATCGTTTTGATATTTCACAATCGTCTTCTGATAATAATATTTTTGATGGTACTTGGTCGGATTATTATTCCGGTATTTTTAGAGCTAATACCTTGTTGAGTAAGTTGGATGGGACGGACTTTTCTGGAAATTTAAATGCAAGAGCTCGGATTGAGGGGGAAACAAAGTTTTTACGTGCCTTGATGTATTTTGATTTGGTTCGTTTATTCGAAAAGATTCCTTTGCTGACAAGTCCTACAAGCGATAATATTCCGCAAGCTGATCCTAAGGATATATACAAATTAATTGTAGAGGATCTAAAATTTGCAGCAAGTAATATTCCTGCAGATGCCTATCCAAAATCTGCAGCAGGAACTAACGATGGGCGAGCAACACCTTTGGTTGCAAAAGCATTATTAGCGCGGGTGTATTTATTTTACTCAGGATATTATGGCACCGAAGATATAGGCATCACTAAAGTCGAAGCTTTGGCGGGATTAGAAGATGTGATTAATAGTGGTCAGTTTGCATTAGTGGAAAACTTTAGCGCCCTCTGGCCGGCGGCTAGTTATATTCCAAGCATAAGTAACAATTCGTTGGATATATCGAAGTATGCAGGAAAAGGAAATTCGGAAATTGTATTTGCTCAGAAGTTTAATAATACGTCAAATTACAATGGTTATGTTGATGGTAATCGTTGGGTAGTATTTTTAGGAATGAGAGGTAAAAATTGGTCTCCATATGGTCAGGGCTGGGGAGCTTGTACTGTTAGTAAACAGTTCTTCAATAAATTTGATAATAATGATACTCGAAAAATTGCTTCTATTATTGATATTGATGGTGAGGGAATTACTGGTTTTGACCTTAAAGATCAACGTGAATATACTGGATTTGCGGTGAAAAAATATTCCCCTACTGCTTTACCAGATGGTACGTCAAATACCGGTGGAGAAAAAGATATGCAACTATCGCAAGATCAAGATTATTTCGTGATCCGTTATGCTGATGTGTTGCTTATGGCTGCTGAATTAGGTTCGGGTAACGCCCAAAAGTATTTTGATGATGTACGTAAAAGAGCGTATAAAGCTAGCTTTACCTCTGTTGCTGTGTCCAAGGCTGCAGTCATAAAAGAAAGAGAATTTGAATTTGCTTTTGAAGGAATCCGTTATTGGGATATTTTAAGACAGGGATTAAATAGTGCGGCTTCAATACTTGAAACCTCGCAGGATGTACTCAGCGGTTCTGTTCCTGAAAAAGTCACCGTCACGAAAGATAATTTTTTAAAAACACGTGGTTTTATGCAAATTCCTAATAAACAGATAACCTTATCTAATGGGGTATTAAAGCAAAATGATGGATGGAATTAATTTAATTTTATACTATACTGAATTATGAAAAAAATAGTAACATATTGCATCTATCTCTTTACGGCGATAGTTTTGCTTGGAGCTTGTACTCCAGATAACTATATTTTAGGGGATATCGATGTAACGTCATCGGAGTTAGTAGAGGGTGTTTCTTATAAAATTGAGCATGATGGAAACAATCCCAATATCGTTTATTTGACCAGTTTGATGGATGCCAAATATACGGCATTATGGGAGCATCCTCAAGGGCGCAGTCAAGAAAAACGGGTAACTTTAAAAGTACCCTTTCCCGGAGAATATACGGTGACGTTTGGTGTTGAAACCCGCGGAGGTATGGTTTATGGAAAGCCTGTTACTTTCAAGGTCGATGATATGTATGCCGAATTTATAAGCGATGAAACTTGGACCATGTTGGCAGGTGGGGCAGGGGAAGAAAAAACCTGGTATCTAGATCTTGATCAAAATGGACTTTCCCGAGCTTTTAAAGGACCATTATACTTTTATGGAACAGGTGATTGGTGGGGAAATGTCAATGATAATGGAAAACCTTTGAATAGCGATTCGTGGCTTTGGGATCCTGAGTGGAAGGGTAACACTTGGATTATGCCTGCTGGCGATTATGGAGAAATGACCTTTAATTTAAAAGGAGGTGCAAATGTTATTGTTAACCATCAGATGCTTGGCAAAAAACAAAAGGGTTCATTTTCAATCGATACCGAGAATAAAACCCTACGGATGGTAGATGCTTCGCCATTACATGGTGAACCTCAAGATGGTATTGTGGTGGATTGGGGTGATGTTCGGATTATGTCCCTTAACAAAAATACCATGCAATTGGGCGTGCTACGGGATCCTGTTCTTTCCAACGACGGTGCTGCCATGTTGACCTTTAATTTTATTAGCAAAGATTTTCGCGATAGTTGGGTTCCTACCGATTAAATATAAAGTTGAGATGGACTGTAAATTTGGGAAAAAAAAGGGGATGATGAATCCCCTTTTTTTCTACCACCTAATTAATGCAGATCCCCACGTAAACCCAGCACCAAATGCGGCTAGACAAACGAGATCTCCATCTTTTATTTTTCCAGCCTCCCATGCTTCGCATAATGCAATAGGAACTGAGGCTGCGGTTGTATTACCATATTTTTGAATATTATTAAACACTTGATCGTCACTTAATTTAAGGGTTTTCTGGATGAATTGTGAAATTCTTAAATTTGCTTGATGTGGTACCAATAAGTTAATATCTAGTGTCGTTAGATTATTTTTTGTTAGGGCCTCTGCAATCACCTCAGGAAACTTTACTACTGCTTTTTTGAAGACTGCTTGTCCGTCCATGACAGGAAATGCTGTTCCATCTTCCAGCATCTCTGCTGTCATTAACATTCCTCCGAGCTCTTGTTCTGGCCATTTTGGCTGTTCGTCCAGCCATATACCTCCCGATGCACCTGGATAATACATAGCAAGTTTCTCTGCATCGGCACCATCAGAATGTAAATGCGTACTTAATATTCCTTTACCTGGTTCGGTTGTTGGTTGGAGTACGACAGCTCCGGCGCCATCTCCAAAAATAACGGATACGTTTCGACCTCTTGTCGAATAATCTAAAGCAAATGAATGTTTTTCGGAACCGACTACTAAAATATTTTTATACATACCAGTTTTGATAAACTGATCGGCAACTGATAATGCATATATAAATCCTGAACATTGGTTTCTAATGTCCAATGCCCCGACTTCTTTCATTCCCATTTCTCTCTGTAGGAGTACTCCACATCCGGGAAAATAATAATCGGGAGATAGTGTTGCAAAAATAATGAAATCGATTTCTTCTGCTGTTGTATTTGCTCGTTCAATAGCAGTTTTTGATGCTTCGACAGCCATTGTTGTGGTTGTCTCGCCTATACGATCGGCGTATCTACGCTCCTTTATACCTGTTCTTTCTTGAATCCAATCGTCGCTTGTGTCCATAAAACGAGTAAGGTCTTGATTTGTATAAACATTTTTCGGTACGTAATATCCTATACCTGCAATTTTGGATTGAAACATATGATTATATTTATGTTAAGTTCAAATTAAGTAAAATTACGTAAATTTTGAAATTTAAAGTACTTTTGTAGTATGAGTACAGAAACTGCACAAGAAACCTATTCTTTATCCGAAATCTTAGCTTCAGTAAAAGATTCCAATCGATTGATTTTGTGGAATGATGATATCAATACTTTTGATCATGTTATTTTTTGTATGATGCATCATCTTCAGTATTCAGAGCCTCAGTCGGAAAGAATTGCATTTAAAGTTCATAATGAAGGTAAATGTGCCGTTTTGGAGGGGTCTATGACAGAGATGGAAATCTATAGAAAAATATTGAAAGCAGAAGGTCTAACTGTTTCTGTAGAATAAATTATTTACGTAAAATATTACTTCATTTTATTAAGTAATAAAGTGGTTACGAGTCGTTTTAGTTCAACAAAAAAGTCCATTTTTGTAATATTACAGCTTATAACTACATTATGTTATCTAAAAATCATTCCTATCCCTTTACCTTTTTAATTGCGATTTTATTATTTCCAATATTAACGTTCGCGCAATCTGGAAAAATATCTGCGGTACTAGTAGACGAAAAAACTGGTGCTACGATTAATCATGCAAGTGCATCTTTGCTCACTGGAGCTTCTCAAGCTTATTTAAAAGGTGCTCAATCAGACAATAATGGCCGTGTTACTTTTCAAGGTGTGCCTGATGGTACTTTTACATTACGGATCACCTATGTGGGGTACGCTGAACTTATTAAATCGGATATTGTGATATCAAACTCTTCTAACCTTAATCTTGGAAAATTGATTCTTAAGCCTGCCGGTGAGATGCTTAACGAAGTTGTCGTGGAGGGAAAAGTGCCGGCGATGCAAATTGGAATTGATCGAAAGATTTTCAATGTAGGCGAAAGTTTGGTTAGTGCAGGCGGTACGGCAACTGATTTGTTGGCCAATGTACCCACGTTGCAAGTTGATCAAGATGGAACAGTAAGTCTTAGGGGCTCAAATGTTAAAATTCTAATTGATGGCAAGGAATCTGCTATGGCGGGTAACGACGTGACTGCATTGTTACAGAGTCTGCCAGCTAATTCTATTGATAAAGTAGAAATCATTACTAATCCTTCATCAAAATACGATGCAGAAGGGCAGACAGGTATTGTTAATATCGTACTGAAAAAGAATATCCGTACCGGATTAAATGGTTTCTGTCAATGCTTCGGCAGGTTCATATGATAATTATATGGCTGGATTGGCCCTTAATTATAGGGATAAGAAGTTTAATTATTTTGGCAGTTATAATTATAATCGCCGAAATATGCTGGGTGGTGGTAAGGTTGACAATACTTTTATAGGGAATGGTAGTCGTATCTATAATGATTCTGAATCTTCTCGTAAAGGTAAGGGGCATAATGTAAAAGCTGGCGTAGATTATTATTTGACCGATCAAACGACTGTGGGTGTATCGGCTAACTTGAGTGTGCGGAATAGTGACCGTTCTGAAGATTTGAATTATCGGTATTTCGATCATCCGCAATTATCGGGAACTAGTGATCGTAACTCTAGACAATTTGAAGACGATTTAGGTTATGATCTGAACTTTGATTTTAGACATCAATTTAAACGGTCGGGAGAAGAGTTGACGGCTAATGTGAGTTATGGTAATGATAAGGAAGATGGAACAAATGATTTTGTACAATTCTTTAGTGGACCTACTTCAGGTAGTGGAAGGAAAAATATAACTTCTGAAAATGGTAAGGTAATCAATCTTCAGGCTGATTATGTAATACCATTCTCGGAAACGAGTAAGTTTGAGACCGGTTACCGATCGCAAATTAGAAAGTCTTTTGATACGCAATTTTCTAAAACTTTAGTTTCTGATTCTTTAAGTGTAAGCAATGGTGATTATTTACCAGATTATTCCATTAGTAATGATTTTGATTTTACAAGTTCTGTCCATGCCTTGTATGTGAATTATCAAAACAAGCTAAATGATAGGATTGGTTACCAGATCGGTTTGCGAGGGGAACAATTTGAGTTAAAATCTACTTATTTTTCAAAAGATCCTGAAAAACCAGAAATAACTGATGCCAACCAAGATTTTTTCAGGTTGTATCCAACTGTATTTTTGACCTATGATCTTGATGATAGCGGCGATAAGTTGCAATTGAGTTACTCTAGAAGAGTACAGCGGGCTAGGGGATGGCAGATAAATCCTTTTCCAGATGTAACGGATGATATGAATCGCCGTCAAGGAAATCCGAATTTGAAACCCGAAGATGTTCATGCTTTTGAACTGAGTTATGCGAAGACGTTTGGTAAAGTGAATTTAGTGAGTTCCGCATATTTTAATCATACAAATGATGTTATACAGCCTTATGTTTTTAGAATAGATTCAGAGAGCAGTACAACATATAGTATTTGGGAAAATTTAACGAGCCGTAGTTTATCTGGTTTTGAATTTATTTCTAAAATCAATGCGACAAAAGATTTTGATTTGACCTTGAATCTGAATCTTATTCATACTAGTTTTAAGGCAAATGAAGCGTATGAGTTGAAAGCTAGAAACGGATTTGGTTACAATTCAAACTTAACGATGAATTATAAATTTACACCTACTTTTTCGGCACAGATGAGAGGCGAGTACAATTCTTCTCGTGTGATGGCACAGGGTAAATTGAATGCGATGAAAGGTGTCGATATTGCTATTAAAAAAGATGTTTTTAATAAGAAAGCTTCGGTGATGTTTAATGTACGTGATGTATTCAATTCTAGAAAGATGAAAGGGTATACAGAGACTCCAGAATTGATTTCTAATTTTGAGAGACAGTGGATGAAGAGAATGTTTACGTTGTCGGTGTCTTATCGCTTTGGTAGTCAAGATTTGACCAAGTCTAAGAAAAAAGAAACTAATAATAATGAAATCAGTGGAGAAGAATATTAAGATTTATTCTTCATTTTGATGATTTTTTTTTACATTTAATTATTATAAACATCAGATATGAAATTAAGAACAATCGTTTTAGCAGCCACTATGCTCGCAAGTACTGCTGGAGTTACAGTTGCTGTTGCACAAGAGAAAAAAGAAGTTCCAACGTATAAGGTTTTGGATCTACCAAAGGTAGATTTAAAGGGTTTTAAGAAAAATAAACAAGGTGCTTATGTCATTTTTGATGGCACATCTATGGAAGGATGGCGCGGTTATAATAAAACAGTAATTCCTAAAAAATGGGTTATAGACGATGGCGCTATTCGATTTGATAGTAAGGTTAATGTTGGCGATAATGAAGGTGGAGATTTAATCTTTGCACATGATTTTAAAAATTTTGAATTGGAATTAGAATGGAAAGTAGCTAAGGGTGCTAATTCGGGAATTTTCTTTTTAGCAAAGGAAATTGAAGGACAACCTATCTATATTTCTAGCCCGGAATGTCAAGTATTGGATAATGAAAATCATCCTGATGCGAAGATGGGTGTTGATGGTAATCGTAAATCTACATCGTTGTATGATATGATTCCGGCAAAACCTCAAAATGGAAAACCTTATGGTGAATGGAATAAGGTTAAAATTGTCGTGAATAAGGGTAAAGTGGAACAATGGCAAAATGATGTAAAAGTCGTAGAATATACACTTTGGGATCAATCATGGATTGATTTGCTTCAAAAGAGTAAATTCAGTGAAGCGAATTGGCCATTAGCATATGAGTTGTTGAAGAATGTTGGTGGTAAAACGAAGTCGGGTGTAATTGGTTTCCAAGATCATGGCGATGATGTTTGGTTTAAAAATATCACAGTGAAAAAATTGTAATTATTGTTGCCATAAAAAAGGGTGCTTGATTTTCCAAGCACCCTTTTTTATGGCATTACTGAAAATATTTTTCTATCGGTATTTTTCTTTTTTAGTCTGACTGGAGCGATAAGGGCTTAGCTTCTTATTTTACATTAAGGATAGCAATCATTAGCAGTTAAATTCTATGCGCAGTTACCGTTCAGCTCTTTGTTTATAAGATGGTTTGCAATTCCTTTAGGTCGCAAATCATATAGGGTATATCTTTAGGTTTATCCATTTGACCGGGATTGAAGAAAACAGCATCCATTCCCACATTCATAGCACCTCGAACATCTGCATCGATATTATCACCAATCATCATAGAGCTATTTGTTTGAGCAGCAGCTTTATCTAATGCAAAATTAAAGATTCTGGGATCAGGTTTATTTACACCCACTACCTCTGAAATGAAAATATTTTTGAAATATTTATTGAGATCGCTTTTTGCTAATTTTATCTCACACGCTTCTTTGAAACCATTTGAAATCAAGTGTAAATTGTAATTGGTGTACAGGTAGCTCAGGGTTTCATGGGCATGTGGAAACAAGTTTGTTTTTTGAGGGCAAATTGCTAAGTACTCTTCTTCAAAGCTTTTTGGAAATAAGTTGGGGTCTACTCCTAATGCTGTAAAGGTATCAGCAAAACGTGCGCGACGTAATTCTGCTTTATCAATTTTACCATGATGGTATAGATTCCAAAGTCGATGATTATTAACCGTATAGGTTTCAATAAATTCAGTAGCTTCTTCTTTTTCAAATAATTGGTCAAAGCGATATTGATAATATAGTTCATCCAATGTCTCTTCAGCATTTTTGTCAAAATCCCAAATGGTATGATCCAAATCGAAGAAGATATCTTTTTTATCTTGTTTAAACATGATACAAATATAGTGTAATAGGCCTAATAGAAAGAAATGTTAGGTACATGATTTTCCTCTTAGTGTCATAAAGTCCTACACATTTTTTTATACATCTCTTTATCGTTATTTTTGTTCTGTTGCAATATATTATATGAAAAAAGCACTTGTTCTATTTTATTTTCTTGTATTCTACGCTACTTCTCAGTTGATTTGGTGGGGAGTTATGCTTGCTCGGTTTCAGCCACAAAGGAAATCGATGATTATTGGTGAGGGTATTTTTTTCTTGTTGATATTTTTATGGGGAGCGATGCGTTTGAAAAAGTTATTTGTACGCGAACAGAAATTGCAGCAACAGCAACAGAATTTTTTGTTAGCGATAACGCATGAGTTAAAATCGCCATTAGCTTCGGTGAAGCTATACATTCAAACGATTTTAAAGCGGGATTTGGATAAAGAACAACAACAAGTTTTTTTAAAGAATTCTTTAAAGGATATTGAACGTCTAGATGATCTGGTTGAGAATGTATTGCTTACTACTAAGCTTGAAAGTCGTAACTTTAATCTTCCTAAGGAAGAGTTTAACCTAACCGAATTAGTAGAGCAAATTGTTGATCGCCTACAGAAAAATGCCTGTAGAACTCAGGTGTTGAAACCCAAATTGGATGCGGATGTTATGCTTTATGCAGATAAATTTGCGATTAGCAATGTGGTTACCAATCTGATTGAAAATGCGATTAAATATTCGCCACCTTGTGCGAATGTTGTTGTAAAATTGACCAATGAAGCCCAAGGTATTGTTTTTTCTGTTGCTGATCATGGAATTGGCATCAGTGATAATGAGAAAAAACTTATCTTTAATAAATTTTATCGCGTTGGAAGTGAAGCGACGCGTAAAACTAAAGGTACAGGTTTGGGGTTGTATATAGTAAAGACCGTTTTGCAAAAGCATAACGCGTATATTAAGGTAAAAGATAACGCTCCTTCGGGGAGTATTTTTGAAGTAACATTTGATAAAAATGCAAAGTAAACAACGCATACTGCTCGTAGAAGACGAAGAACACTTGTTAGAGGCTATCAAGTTAAATTTGGAGTTAGAAGGTTACCGTGTGACAACAGCAACAGACGGAAAAAAAGCTTTGAAAATATTCAAGGAAGAACGTTTTAATTTAATCATCTTGGATGTCATGATTCCAGAAATAGATGGTTTTCAAGTCGCTGAAACTATTCGACTTCAAAATACGGAAGTTCCTATTATGTTTTTAACAGCTAAAAATAGTAGTGAGGATCGTATAACAGGCCTTAAAAAAGGTGCTGACGATTATCTAATAAAACCTTTCAACTTAGAGGAACTTATCTTAAGGGTAGGGAATTTGGTGCGTAGAAGTTTAAAACCAGACGATTTGAAAGAATTAAATTCTTATCAGATTGGAGATAAAACAATTTATTTTAATTCCTATGAATTGCATCATGCAGATGGGACAATTACTTCTTTAACAAAGAAGGAAACCATGCTGTTGAAGTTATTGATTGAGCGCCGTAATGAAGCTGTATCTCGTGAGCAAATATTGGAGACAGTGTGGAATTATGATGTTTATCCATCTACGCGAACGATTGATAATTTTATCTTGACTTTCCGTAAATATTTTGAACCGGATCAAAAGCATCCGATTTATTTTCATTCCATTCGTGGTGTCGGATATAAATTTACGGACAACAACGCTTAGTATTTTATGATGACATTGAAGGCTCGTGTAGCTGTTATTATTATTGCATTATTGTTCATCGGTTATGGCATCTATGCGGGACATTATCAAATTTCCATCCTGATTGCGGGCGGTGTTTGTTATCTCGTGTGGAGTCATTTGCGAGAAAGCTCTGTAGCGATGGCTAGTGATTCTTTTCATAAGCAGAACTACGAAAAAGCAAAGACTCTGTTGGCAGAAGTGAAGAACCCTGATCGTCTCAGAAAAGGACGTCGTAATATTTATGAATTTATGATGGGTACTATTTCGCTACATGAGGATCGCATAGATGAAGCCGAATATCACTTCCAATTGGCTTCAAGATTACCTTGGAAAAAAGATAATGAAAAGGGAATGATCTTGATTAATTTATCCAATATCAGCTTAAGAAAAGAGGCTTATGATCGTGCTCAGGCTTATATTGATGTGGCTAAAAAATTAAATTTGACTGAACGTCAGGCCAGTATAGTTGGGAAAATACAAAACGAAATTTCAAAACATATATAGTGATTACTACTTTACAAAACGATTTATTGATTCGCGCTGCACGCTCGCAGCAGACAGAACGCCCACCGGTGTGGATGATGCGTCAAGCTGGTAGATTTATGCCTGAGTATTGGGCGATTAAAAATAAATACTCCTTTTTGGAAATGTGCAAAACTCCTGAGATTGCAGCTGATGTTACGATGTTGCCTGTTGATCTATTGGGGATTGATGCTGCAATTTTGTTTTCTGACATCTTGGTAACAGGAGAAGCAATGGGTGGAGATTTGAGTTTCGAACAAGGTGTCGGTCCTCGTTTTGCCAATCCAGTACGTTCTTACGCTGATGCAGATAAATTGGTAACAGATTGTCTACCTAAATTGGAATATGTAGCTGATGCTATTAAAGTTATTCAACAGCGTTTGAATGGTAGTATTCCTTTGATCGGATTTGCTGGAGCACCTTTTACGATCTTGAGTTATTTAGTCGAAGGTGGTTCATCAAAAGATTTTAAATTGACCAAATTGATGTTGAATAATGAGCCTAAGTTGGCGCATATTATTCTTCAGAAGATTGCCGATGTAACGGTAGAATATTTAAATATGCAAATCGCTGCAGGTGTAAATGCAATTCAGTTGTTTGACAGCTGGGCATTAGCTTTATCTTGGAATGACTATAAGGAGTTTGCTCATTATTACAATAATCAGATTATCTCTAAATTGAACCGTCAAGATGTTCCTGTGATTTCTTTCTGTAAAGGTTCTTCTGTATTCGCTCCGATTATGGCAGAATCGAAGCCAGATGTAATTTCAGTAGATTGGAATGCAGATTTGAAAAATATCAAACAATCTTTGCCTGCTGGTATTGCTGTTCAAGGTAATTTGGATCCTTTTGTTTTATATGCTGATAAAAAAGTAATCAAAGAAAAAATCCTTCAATTGTTTGAGCGCATGCGTGGTGAAAATGGTTTTATTTTCAACTTAGGACATGGAATTATGCCCGACATTCCATTTGATAATGTAAAATACGCTATCGAAGTGGTTAAAGAATTTAGATACTAACTCGTATCCATTAATGAACAAAACAAGGAACAATATTTTGTTCCTTGTTTTGTTTTCTGTGATATCAACTCTCCAAGTAAATAAATATTCGACTATCTTTGTCCTAATTTTTCACAATCATGGTTTACCTTTACGCTAAAGCGATACATATTATTTTTGTCATTTGTTGGATGGCCGGTTTATTCTATATGCCGCGATTATTTATTTACCATACCGAAGCAAAAGAACAATCAAAAGAAACATATACCATCTTGCACAAGCAATTCTCAATCATGGAAAATCGTCTATGGTGGGTCATTACTACACCGGCTATGTATATTACGGTGAGTTCTGCTTTAGTGATGTTGTACGTTAATCCTGCATTATTGCAAATGGGTTGGATGCAGGTTAAGTTGGTGCTTGTAGCGGGCATGATTGCCTACCACTTTATAAGCCAACATATGTTATTCAACCTAAGAGATGAGAAATCTACGCTGAGTTCTTCAAAGCTTAGAATGTGGAATGAAGTATCTACGGTGTTATTATTCGCCATTGTTTTTACAGTCGTACTGAAATCAGCTTTAAATTGGATTTACGGTGTTGCGGGACTTTTATCATTAGCTATTTTATTAATGATTTTGATTAAAGCCTATAAAAAATATCGTATTTCTAAAGGGAGTAAGTAATATGGTTTCCTTGGCTTTTGTGATGTTGTAATTCTTTTACCTTTACTCTAAACAGTTAATCTTTTCGATAGACCCTGTGATTCTATTGCCACATTTAGGCCATCTGAGTAATTGATACCTTATCCATAACTTTTCAGAATAAATAATAGTGTACATTTGCAGTAAATAAAATATTGTTATGTCATTTGAGTCTTTAGGTTTATCGCACAATATCATTAGTTCTGTAAAGCAGTTAGGTTATCTCAAACCTTTTCCTATTCAAGAACAAGGTATTCCAGTTATTTTATCCGGTAAGGATATGATGGGAGTTGCACAAACGGGATCGGGAAAGACAGCCTGTTTTGTGATGCCTATTTTAGAAAAACTACAAGCTGAGGTTGTTCAACGTGATCGAAATATAGAAGTATTGATACTCGTTCCTACACGAGAATTGGCTATTCAAATTGATGAGGTTTTTAGAGCTTTTACTACCAATCTAAAACGAGAGGTTAGAACAATGGCAGTGTATGGCGGCGTATCTATCAATCCACAGATGAAGGGTATGTTAGGGGTAGAAGTCTTAACAGCAACTCCAGGACGTTTGCTTGATTTGATAAATAGTAAAGCATTAAGTATTGGTCAGATTCAACACCTGGTTATTGATGAGGCAGATAAAATGTTTCAAATGGGTTTTGAGGACGAATTGAAGCAACTTTTCGCTTTAATGCCTAAGAAAAAACAAACTACTTTATTTTCGGCAACATTAAATGATAAAATAGCGGAAATTAATAAAATACTTGCAATTGATCCGATTGTCATAGAAATCGATAGTGAAGATGTTCACATTGATCATATTGAGCAGATTGCCTATCATGTGACTTCCGAAACTAAGGGTCCGTTCTTACGGTATCTGATTAAAGAGAACAAGATGAATCAAGTACTCGTCTTTGTATCATCTACGCGTACAGCTGATAAATTGGTTGATAAATTAATAAAGAATAAAATTAGAGCCTTATCTATTCATGGTCAAAAATCGCAAGGTAATAGAAGGGACCATCTGGATTATTTCAAAAAGGGTGATGTACAAGTTTTGGTCGCTACAGATCTAATTGGCCGTGGGATACATATTGATGCTTTACCTGTTGTCATTAATTTTGAGTTACCTCGTTCTCCATTGGATTATGTACATCGTATTGGTAGAACAGGTCGTGCTCATGATACTGGTTTAGCGATCACGTTGCTAACTGACGAGGATTTACAGCATTTTGGTGTTATACAAAAGAAAATGGGTAAGTCAGTGGAAATTAAGCCAACAAACGAGGTAAATCTACACGGATATTAACAACTAATTTACTCATCCATCATTATCTGATGGAATAATAAAGCATCATACCTATCTCATAGGTATGATGCTTTATTGTTTACAGTAGTTCCCTAAATAGCATTAATTTTTTGTTGTTATTTCATGGAAAATAAATTTAACATCATCGTAATTGATGGGTATACTTGGTGAATAGTAGGGGATATCCATAAAACTCATAACTGAACCAGTTCCTAATTTTAAGGTACTACCTTTTTGCAGTAGTGCGAAAGGGGATCTTTTTTTGACACCCCCACTTCTAGGATAATAGAAATAATCACCCTTAAGGGTATCGCCTAGGATATTTCCCCTAATTTCCCCTGAATCTTTTGAACTGCCTCCATAATTAACCAAATAATGGCCATAAAAAAAGTTGTCATGTTTGGTCAGTCTCAGATAGGCTGTATCCCTATTTGAAATTGCCTGATAATCTTTCGTTTTTAAATTTGAAATATTTGATTGACAACTTATGGATAATAAAGTAATAGCAAGGAGGTAGATATTGATTATCGGTCTGGAAAAGGCTGTGCAAATATGAAACATTGAAAAATTATTTGAATATATATTATTGTGGAAACAGTAAATTTGAATTGGAATAGATCATAAACTGCATATTTTACTTCTTAAATTAAGTCTTTATCCATAAATCTGGTATTTCCAGTGGTATTATTTCTAAATTTAAGATTTGATTTGGAAATTATTGCATTAATTTTTCTTTAATGTTTTCCATTACATATACCAGATTGGTATTACTATTTCACCTTTATTCTTTCCCTGCCTTTATATCTCATTCGCAAAGTCGGATCTATTTTATAAATTAATACTTCAGTTAAGCTTTTCTAGTTGTTTTGGCTCAGAATTAATGATGTATTTATGATTCTTATGTCTGAATTTTCATCAAAAAATAAAGTAGGCTGTTAAAGGATTGGCAGTATATGAATAGAGAACTTTTTAATTATCGGACTCTAAGTTGAGATTCTGATGATTTATAACAATTGTACTCGAATTGTTATCTCAGAATTGCTGTATGCTGTTGTATATTTTTGAAAAAATGTATAATATTACATGTATGTTCTAGCTACCTATAGAAGCTAACATTATAACATGTGATTTCCGACCTATCAATAATCAAAGGGTTGCTATTATTTTACGATTATAAATTATGAAAAAATTAAAATTTTTGGTTACTGTTCTTTTGGTAACAGGAACAAGTCTTTTGAGCTTCGAAAGTTTTGCTCAGCAAACATTGAAAAAGAAAGATATTGGCTTACAGCTTTATTCAGTGAGAAGTTTGATTAAGAATGATGTTGACTATTTTCCTGTCTTACAGAAATTGTCTGCTATGGGGTATACTTCTGTAGAAGCAGCAGGATTTAGTGATGGTAAATTTTATAATAACACTCCACAAGAGTTTAAAAATAAAGTTGAAAAAGCTGGGATGCGCGTAGTTTCCTCGCATGCAACTAGAAATCTTTCAAAAGAAGAATTAGCATCTGGAAATTTTTCTGAAGCAATGAAGTGGTGGGAAGCGGCAATAGCAGCTCATAAGGCTGCCGGGATGGAATATATTGTTACGCCATGGATGGAAGTTCCAAAAACGATAAAGGATTTGGAATTACAGTGTAAGTATCTAAATGAGGTCGGTAAATTATGTCGCCAAAATGGAATGAAGTATGGATATCATAACCATTCGCACGAATTTCAAAAAGTAGAGGATAAGGTTGTGATGCTAGATTATATGATCGAACATACAAATCCTGAAGATGTATTTTTTGAATTAGATGTATATTGGACGGTAATGGGACAATCTAGTCCAGTTGATTACTTTAGCAAATATCCAGGAAGATTTAAAGCACTTCATATCAAAGATCGCCGCGAAATAGGACAAAGTGGAATGGTGGGCTTTGATGCGATCTTTAAAAATGCAAAAAAAGCTGGTGTGAAGCACATATTTGTGGAACTAGAAGAAGTTTCTGTTGATTTGGAAACAGGCCTTAAAGAGAGTATCGATTACCTTTTAGCGGCTCCGTATGTTGAAGCAAGCTATTCAAAATAGTCGGTTCTAGCTTTCCTATCTAAAAAAGAAATCACGTGTCTGTGTAGGCACGTGATTTCTTTTTTAGTTACTAATTGTCTAGTTGTTATCCGAATTATGCACCGAAACATAAATATTTTATTTCCATATATTCATCTAATCCATGTTTTGATCCCTCGCGACCGATTCCTGACTCTTTTACACCACCGAATGGGGCAGCAGCATTTGAAATCAAACCGGTATTAATACCAACCATGCCCGCTTCCAGTTGCTCGGACACGCGAAAACATCGATTTACATTTTGACTATAGAAATAGGATGCTAAACCAAATGGGGTGTCGTTGGATAATGTAATCGCAGACTCTTCAGTTGTAAATTTAAACAATGCACATACCGGCCCAAATGTTTCCTCCTGGGCAATACGTGCTGTATGCGATATATGAGTCAATACAGTGGGCTCAAAGAATAAACCCTTTAATTGTTTACCACCTGTTGTGATTTTGGCTCCATGTTGCAGCGCATCATCAATATGGTTTTTAACTTTTTCAAGTCCCTTCAGATTAATTAGTGGGCCAACTTCAATACCTTTATCTAGGCCATTTCCTACTTTAAGTTCTTTAACTGCTGTGGTAAGTTTTTTTGCGAATTCTTCGTATACATTTTCTTGGACATAAAAACGATTGATGGAAACACAAGTTTGTCCTGAATTGCGAAACTTGCCCGCTATTGCCCCTTTTACTGCGGCATCTATATCGGCATCGTCAAATACAATAAATGGGGCATTGCCTCCCAATTCCATGGATACTTTTTTGATATTGGAAGCAGATTGTGCGATTAGGGATTTCCCCACCTCCGTTGAACCTGTAAATGATAGTTTTCTTATTACTGGGTTTGTTGCCAGCTCTTTGCCAAAACCGGCACTATCTTTACTGGTTACGACATTAAAAACTCCTTTAGGAAGCCCAGCTTCTTCTGCCAACTTAGCTAATGCAATAGCGGAAAAGGGAGTTTGTGAGGCAGGTTTTAATACAATGGTACAGCCTGCAACAAGGGCAGGGGCTACCTTGCGCGTAATCATTGCTAAGGGGAAATTCCAAGGTGTGATGGCAGCGACTACACCAATTCCTTGCTTTATGGTTATCATGCGATTTCCATTTTGAGCAGAAGGTATTGTTTCACCATATGTTCTTTTTCCTTCTTCTGCAAACCATTCAACAAATGAATTCCCATATTCAACTTCTGTCAATGACTCTTTCAAGGGTTTACCACTTTCAAGTGTTATAATTTCTGCTAAATAATTTTTATTCTTTAAGATCAGACCGTACCAATTTCTAACTAAGATACTACGCTGTGTAGTGGATAATGAACGCCAGGTTTTCCAAGCTGTTTCTGCTGCTGCTATCGCATTTTGACACGCTTTTACTTCTAGATCAGGAACGGAGTCTATTACTTTTCCTGTAGCAGGGTTAATGACATCGAATGTGTGTATGTGGGAAATGAATTTTCCATTTATATAAGCTTGATTTAGCAATAAGGGATTTTTCATAGCGTCTTTATTTTAAATGAATTTTTTGCTCGTTTGTTTGGAGGGTATTTCGCATTGTTCTTGTTTTCCAAACCAACGGTATCTATTTTTTGCGATATAATCATAACAATTGTCTCGCCAAGATGTTGGTAAAAAGATTAAAGGAAAAAGTAAGGCGTACGGATAGCCTATATCTTTAGCAATATATAGGGCTGCGGTACTTTTTGTAAAGATTTTATTATTTCTGAGATATAGGATAGAGTCTGTGCCTGGAGGTAGATGACGAACATAGCTATCCCCAATCTTAGATTGTAAGGATGTAAATCTAAATTGATCTTTTTTATCTCTCTTGATGATAAAATTAACAGTCTTATTGCAGAGGTTGCAAATCCCATCAAATAATATGAGTTGTTTAGGATTTTCTTTCATCATTTAAAGTTATAAATTAAAAAGGGAGAACTTTCGAACTCCCTTTTTTAATATAATTAAAGATTCTTCATAATGGTATGACCCATTCGGTCTCTCTTTGTTTTTAAATATTCCTCATTATAAGGGTTAGATTGGATTTCGATAGCTACGTTTTCTATGATTTCTAATCCATATCCAACCAAACCTGCTCGTTTTGTAGGATTGTTGGACATTAAGCGCATTTTGGTAACACCAAGATTTCTCAAAATCTGAGCGCCAATTCCATAATCGCGTAAATCTGCTTTGAAGCCTAATTGAATATTGGCGTCTACAGTGTCGATACCACTTTCTTGCAGTTTGTATGCTTGCAATTTGTTTACTAGACCTATTCCACGGCCTTCTTGATTCATGTATACGATAACACCTTTACCTTCTTTTTGAATCATCTCCATTGCTTTATGTAATTGTGGACCACAATCACAACGGCAAGAGCCAAAGATATCACCAGTAAGACATGAGCTATGTACACGTACTAAAATAGGCTCTTCTTCAGTCCATTCGCCTTTGTAAAGTGCTAGATGGTGCTCGCCTGTATCTTTTTGTGTGTAAGCTTTTAATTTAAAATCACCGAATGCCGTTGGCATATCGACTTCAACTTCTTCAGTGATAAGGGAATCATGTTTTAAACGATATTCGATTAAATCCTCAATGCTGATAATCTTTAAATCAAAACGTTTTGCTACTTCCATTAATTCTGGAAGTCTTGCCATTTCACCATCGTCTTTTAAAATCTCAACCAATACACCTGCTGGTTCGAAACCAGCAAGACGTGCCAAGTCTACAGTAGCTTCTGTATGACCTGTACGACGTAATACACCACCATCTTTTGCGATTAGTGGAAATATATGCCCTGGGCGTCCAAGCTCGACAGGGTCGATGTTTGGATCGATTAACGCTTTGATTGTTTTTGAACGGTCGGAAGCTGAAATTCCTGTTGTACAACCATATCCTTGTAGGTCAACAGAAACCGTAAAATTAGTTTCGTAAACAGCGGTATTCTTACCTACCATTAATTCTAAATTCAGTTCATCACAACGTTGTTTCGTTAAAGGTGCACATACTAAACCTCTTCCGTGTGTTGCCATGAAATTGATGACTTCTGGTGTAGCATTTCTAGCTGCTGTAACAAAATCACCTTCATTTTCGCGGTCTTCATCATCCACTACGATGATCACTTTGCCAGCTTTTATATCTTCGATTGCTTCTTCAATCGTGTTTAATTTGAACTCCATCGATCTCTTAAATGTATATATACAAAGGTAGTATAGTATTCTATTTTATTTATAATGTATAAGTCAAAATGAGCTTATTATTGCACTTTTGGCTTCTTTTTAGCTAGTTTGTTCTTAAGCCATTTCAATCCTGCCTCGGCTTTTATCTTATATTGGTCGATATCGAAGAGGGCAGAGTCTGTCGTGGATTTATAGGTTAAGAATCCTGCTAAGGGAGACAATACAATAATGGCCATCCACATTCCTAGGATAGGTGAAATGGAACCGTCTTTAGCCGATTTTTCTGCCACCGTTGAGATGATGTGATAAATCAGAAAGAAGATAATAGCCATGATGACAGGAAGACCTAATCCTCCTTTACGAATAATAGCTCCTAAGGGTGCTCCAATAGCAAATAGTAGTAAACAAGACACCGCTAGTGTGAATTTTCGATGAAATTCAATCTGGTAGCGTATGTCTTTTGAATTTAAATCTTTATAATCGGGCAATCTATTACTAAGATCGTCTTTCATATAATTGAGTTGACTTAAAGCACTTGCGGTAATTTGAACTCGCTGTTCAGGACTGACGATATCCTGCATAAGATCATTGAATGGTTTTACTTGAACAGGTTTTATCGTTTCGTTCCCCTGTTTAGTATTGAAATATGGAGAAAACAGATTGAAACGATGGTCCATTGTATTGGATAACATATGTTTCACGCTGTCTAACTTAACTTTATTCGAATCGGTATATACTTTGAGCTGTTTTAAGTTTAACATGGCATGGTGACTCTTGAACAGATTTTCATCTGTTTTTTGCATTTTATTCCATTCCATATCAAATTTTTGTTCAGTCTCTTTGAATTTAAATCTGGTAAATTGTTGGCGAGGGTCGTAACTTTTTGAGCTTTTTACGCGTGCATCTTCATAGCGTATACCATCTTTTAGTTTTAAGATCATATAACTATTATCAGGTGAGTTGTAGATAAACCCTTCTTTAGCAATTAAAACGGTATTTCCTGCATTTCCACCTTGATTGTCATAAATCATAAGGTCATAAAGGATCGTTCCATTTTCATTTTTACCTTTTGCACGAATGGAATATCCAGGTATGGTATTGTTGAAGATTCCCGGCTTAATTAAAAAGTCAGCCTTTTTGTTCCTAACGTCATAAAGCAATGAACCCATTTTTAGATTGGCAATGGGTAGAATGTAATCTGAAAAAAGAAATGAACTTAAGCTGAAGAAACCCACTAATATGAATAGTGGGGTCATGGCTTTTCTAAGCGATACTCCTGCAGCTTTGATGGCAACAAGCTCATAGCTTTCACCCAAGTTTCCAAAAGTCATGATGGATGACAATAGCATAGAAAGTGGCATGGCCATTGAAATTTGCGTGACACATGCGTAGCCTAGCAATTTTAAAATGACAATCCACTCGAAGCCTTTGCCTATTAAATCATCAATGTATTTAAATAAGAAAAGCATTAAAAGCACAAACATCACAATGCAAAAAGTGACGAGAAATGGCTTTATAAAGGATTTAAGAATAAGTAGATAAATCTTTTTCATCCGATCATGTGTTCCTTGCTAAAGCTTTGATTATTTTTGAAGCTTTAGAGGCCTAATTTTAATAGACCTTATTTAGATGCAAAGATATACTTTTTTATCCTCCTATCACACTTTGTAAGTATTCTATTGAATTATTCCAGATCATTTTACGATTTTCTACATCATCCTCTTTAGCAAAATCTGTGATCCTTAATGCGACATCATTTGTTAATTCGTCTTGATCAATTTCTAATTCAAAGTAGTAAGGTTCATCTTCGAGCCATTTATAACGGATGAGTTTATTTTCTTTAATATTGACTATTTTAGCTTTATGACTCTCATCGTCCCAAACAAAGTCATAGATAGATTCTCGATAATTCACGTCATCAGCAAACCATTGTGATAGGGCATTCGGCTCCTGTAAAAAGGGGAATAAAATTCTAGGTGAAGAATTTACGATATATTCTAAGGTTAATTTTATTTTTTCAGCCATATTACATGAATATTTATTTTTTATTATGATAAATAAAAACTACATTTGCATTCCCAAAAACGGCGGGGTAGCTCAGATGGTTAGAGCGCAGGATTCATAACCCTGAGGTCGGCAGTTCGATTCTGCTCCCCGCTACAAAAACTCTAAATCCTTTATTGCGTATTGGTTATACTTTTATAGTATTATTTGTAATAATACATATTTATTTTGTCTTTGCAATTATTTTCCAAAAAAGTTTTATTTAAAAAGTTGTGAAAGATAGGGAGCCTTTTCGATACCTGATTTTTTATTTACTACTCCGCTTATTTTTTACAATTAGTATTTGTTTCATTATAAAGGAATTGCGTTTTTTTTAGTCTCTAAGACTGTTAAAACATGAAAAAAAAACAAAAAAAGCTTTTTTTATGACGGGTTATTGCTATATTTGCATACCGAAAAACGGCGGGGTAGCTCAGATGGTTAGAGCGCAGGATTCATAACCCTGAGGTCGGCAGTTCGATCCTGCTCCCCGCTACGAAAAAAGCTTCAAGTTTACTTGAAGCTTTTTCATTTTATATCTTTTTGAAGTATCTATCATTTATCCTTTTCTCGTTATTCTAAGAAAACAGAAAAAAACTAAATCCTAAATTACATTTTATTTTACTACTTGTTCTTCTACATATTTTTTTAAATTATTAAGGATAGCCTGCCAACCGGCATGCTGCTGTTCTTCGGAGTGTGTGGTTTCGCTATCAAAGCTCTGAACGATGGTTACGACATGATTGTTCTCAAAGAATGTTGTACTTACTTTTCGATTATCTTCTAAGCTATAGGCGATATGTTGTAAAGGTTTTACTTCATCATATTGTCCTCCTAGAATGAAGCTAAAGCTTTTATCTTTAGCAGCCATGTGAAAGCTGAATTTACCACCCACACGAAGGTCGTTGGTTGCTGATGTTGTTTCCCAATCTTCACTGGCGGCATTCCAAATGACAATATGTTCTGGAAGAGTAAATAGCTTCCAGACGAATTCTAAAGGAGCATGTATATCGGCACTGACAGTTATTGTTGACATAATTTTTTGTTTATAAAGTATTAATATAAAGATAATTAATATTTCTTAAGATTGGAGTCTTCTTTTTAATTGTCGTTAAAAGCTAAACTCTTCCAATTTTCTTTATTCAGATATTTCAGCATGTATAAAAATATGGCCCATGCAATGGCTGCACTTGCCCAAATGACCATTTCGTACTGATGAATAATGATATGTAAAAATCCTATAAGAGCCAATAAGCCTAATACTAATAGATTGATAAATACTTTGCTTTTGCCATTTTCACTTGCTTCGGAAAAAGGAAATGATTTGACTAAAAATAACATGACCAAGACACTTTCGATTCCCCCAATGGCTGTTGCCAACAGAATATCATTGAAAACATGTACGCCAAACATCGGTATACAAATCATTAAGAAAATAAGATTGAAAGGGATGAAATACTTTATAAATGCAGCTTTCAAAACGCCTGACATCAGTTCGCCCGTTTGTTGAATGGGGGCCGCATAATAAATCCATGCTGCTTTGTATTGATTACTTTTGGTGATCAACTGGAATACGGTTAATACCGTCAATAAGGAAAGATAAAAAAGCATAATGTATATACCTGAGGTATTCAGACGAGTTATCTGCTCAGTCATTGAACTACTTTTTCCTTGCAGGAATAGAAATATAAAATAAATCGGTAAGTAGGCCATAGTTGGATACAATTGCATTTTAAACTCTCTTGAGCGCGCAGTTATCAACCATATAATTGAAAAACCAGCCTTTTCTAAGGGTGTGCTAGTAAAGATTGTTTCCAGTTTTTTATAAAATGGCTTCTTATTTCCACGGTCAATTTTATCGCTTTCGACTGGAGCATCTCCACTTGCCAATTGCGCGATTTTAGTATTGAAATCTTTTGAGAATAATCGTGAAGCACCTGATATAGAGACAATAAGTAGTGTCATGCTCAGCGCAGAAAAGCTTATTGACAATACCGTGAAATCTTTGTTTATCAACGCTTGGAATGATGCTATCCAGGTTCCTGGAGAAAACCAAAGCAACTTGAGGTTATCTATACTGGTTTCCCCCTCTGTGATATTCTGCATGACTCTTGGCCCAATTTGATAGCTCAGGAAAATAAAAATTGAAAAGAATATTTGGAGGTAATTGATGACATCTTTAAACTTTTGAATGGATAAGAAACGGAGACATAAAGAGTAGAAAATATTGACAAAGAAAACCGCGATTATGGTCGCTATTATAATTTGAATTAGGAAAATAATAGCTGGGAAAATACCCCAGCTTATAAAAATATATATTAAACCGGGCAATGACATTGCCAGTAGTTGAGTCGAAATCTTTATGAGCATGTAAAGCACTCTTGAAAAAGCAACTGTTTTATCGTTTACAGGTCTTGGAAGAATGATGTATTGGTCTTTATTATCGAGTAGAATGGTTGAGAAGTCTGAGATCAGGGATAATGATAACATCGACAATAGCATAGTTAGAAATAAGGATGCTGCTAAAAATTTGTCTTCAATAACGACGATAAAAGATAAGAATATGAATCCCATGAATAGGAAAATAAAAAATTGAAACCAAGTGGAATACTTGGAAGCTTTTTTATTTTTGTTTTGCGAAAACGAAGCTAAAGGACGTCGATCATCTATCGTTAGTTTTGTCTCTATGATTAATTTTAACTGCGCGACATCTATGCCCATGGCTGTCCATAATTTACTGAATAGTAAAATGAATTTTAACGTAAGTTTTTGCATGGTATTAGATTAACGAATGGCTGAAATAATATGTGATGCATCTACACTGCTATCTTCTTTCCCTGTAAGTTTGGAAAAAATCTGTTCTAGAGAATCGGCTTGATTTGTTTTTAATTGTTCAAATGTACCGTCGGCTATGATATTGCCTTCAGAAATGAGCATAATGCGGTCAGACACTTTTTCGACAACATCCATCATGTGTGAGCAATAAAAAATTGTTTTGCCTTCTTTGGCTAATAGGGAGATTAATTCTTTGACAACAATTACTGCATTGGCATCTAATCCAGATAAAGGCTCGTCGAGCACAATGATTTTTGGATTGTGGATAATACCAGATATCAATAGTACTTTTTGGCGCATTCCTTTTGAGAACGTATCCATCCTGTTATTCATACTTGCTTCAAGACCAAATGCGATTAACAATTGTTGGGCCTTTTGTTGGATGATAGTATGGTCCATACCATATAACTTACCGACGAAGTCTAGATATTCCATAGGTGTTAGGACATCATAGAGTTTCTGCGTTTTCTGGAACGTAGCCTATAAGCGCTTTTACCGCCAGAGGATCTTCCTTGATATCAATATCATTTATGATTACTTCACCTTCAAAATCATTGATTAATCCAGTTAGAATTTTTACTGTTGTAGACTTTCCTGCACCATTGGGGCCGATATAACCAATTACTTGACCGGGGTAGATATCAAGATTTATCCCTTTTAATATTTCTTTTGTCCCGTAAGATTTGTGCAGATTTGAAATTTTGATAATTGGTTTGCTCACTTCCATAAAATAAGTTATTATGAGCTAAAGATATAAAATTTGAAAGCTAAATTTTTAAAATGCAAAAAACAATAATCCACATTGCAATTTAGTTACAAATTGAATGAGAAAATAGCTCCTTGTATGAATATCTCCTTATCTATTGGTTTTTACCAAACCAATATTGTGTTATCACATTTTAGTATTTTTTCAACTAGGGCTTTTTATCGTTAATTGGATAACCTTCTTCATCTAAATCGTTGCGGAAATCTTCTGGAGTTTCAGCGAGTAATTTATCAATTGGTTTTATTTTAACTTCGCCTTCTATGCGCATACCATCTTCATTCAAGTCGTCTGCTATCAAGTCGTCCAAGTCTGCATATTCATCGCCGACATACGGGTTAGAATTGTCGTATGAGGAGTCATCGTCAGCAGCTCCTTCTGCGACTGTTTCATAATCACTTGGGTGATCATAATCAGGATCGCTATCCTCTACATCTAATTCGAAAGATTGCTTATCAGTATCGTATGCCAATTGATCAGCAATCTGAATTTCTTTATCTTCCTCGTTCTTTTTGTTCTGTTTAGACATTTTAAAATCTCCTCTCTATATCAAGAAAACAAAAAAAGAGCATAAAAGTTTAAAATTTAAGACTCGATTTTAATATCATATTCCATAAGCAACCCAGGTAGGGTTAATAATGAAAATTTTGCTTTTCTTAACCTATTTTTATTAGGCGAAAGGGTGATATTAATTGCATTTCTAAAATCTACTTGCTCTAGATTTGTCTGATCAAAAATGGATTGATTTAAGTCACAATTATAAAAAGAAGAGCCAGTGAGATCTGATTCAGAAAAATCTACTTCTCGCATTTGACAATCTTTAAATGTTGTTTTTTTTATTTTTAATTGGTAAAAGGAAGCATGATCGATGTTGCAATTTTCAAACTTAAAAGACAAACCAAAGGTATTGCACTGTTGGAATTGTAAACCTAATAATTTGCAATCACGAAAAATGGCTTGTTGAAATGTCGTGCCAGATAGCTTAGCCAGTGAAAAATTACAATCTACGAATATACAATCTGTGAATATGCTATTATTAAGTTTACTGGCAGAGAAGTCACAATTCTCAAACCTACAATTGTCATATTCAGCCTGTTCAAAAAGATTTTTTTTAAAATCAATGGAAGTCAACTTTTCCCCTTCGTAGTATTCAGTAGTCATACTCAAAAGTAGAGATTAAAACCAAGAATAAGTTATAAATAATAGGCTTTATTTGCTGATTGTAGCTGTCAATTAAATTTGTGATAAAAAAATGATAGGTTAAATCAAACTCAGGTTTTGGATTGGCCACAAATATCTTGGAGATTGTGGCCAATGATTATTTTCAATTATAGTTGTTGTACTTATATTTCCTATTTCAAGTCATTATTGTAACTTTTTATAATTCTTGGTAGATTAAAAAAATGAACTGTAATTTCAGGGTCTGTAAATGCTTTAAAAATCTGATTAACAGGTTTTCTAATTAGCATTTGGGTTTTTGCACATATTTCATTTTCTATCTTTGATGTTACTACAGGTGTTTTAAATAATTGATTATTCCGATTACATCCTGTTTTCCTAAACCTGCATCGTGCGCTTTTTGATAGCTGTCAATTAACACTTTGCTTAATGGTGAGTCTAAACCTTCATCTTTTGCTAATTTTATATCCTTTAGCATAAAGTCTAATGCAAAAGCTGGAGAATAATCTTCCTGTAAGAGTTGGGGTGTCTTCACCTTGGTGGCTCCGCTACCACTTGCACTTTCGTTTATAATAGCTAACATGTCAGATCTAGATATTCCGCTTTTTTCAGCAAATAGTACAGTTTCGGCAAGGCCTTGGTAAATAATAGAAAGGAAATAGTTGATTGCAAGTTTAGCCGCAATACCACTTCCTACTGGCCCAAGATGCTTGACTGCCTTTCCTAGCTTTTGCAAATAGGGTAAAGCTTCTTCAATATCCTTCTTGTTTCCACCAGCCATAATGATCAATGTCCCTTCTTTAGCTGGAGCAGTACTGCCAGCAACTGGAGCATCAATAAAACGGGCCTCCTTTTCTCCTAATTGTTGCGCTAAGGATAATGATAATTCTTTTGATATCGTACTCATATCAATGAATAGTTTTTCAGTTAGGTCCTCTAGGAGGAGGATGTCTTGATAAAGGTCGCGAATTGCCTCATCATTAGAGACCATGGTAAAGATGATGTCACAGTTTTTAACTAATTCTGTAGCGCTTAAGTACACTTCTGAAAGATCTGTAAAAGGTTCTGATTTACTTGCTGTTCGATTGAAAACTGAAAGTGGGAAACCTGCTTTTTCAAGATTTTTAGCCATTGGATATCCCATGTTACCTAGACCTATCCAACCAATTTTTTTATTATCCATGTGTGCTACGTTTTATACAGATATAACAACTATTTTCAATTGATGGTTTTTATATTCTGTAGGAGTTAGTTATTTTATTTTGAAGATTTTATAATTGATTTCTCTTTCTTCAATGCCTCGCTTTTAATCTTATATATTTATTTGTATTTTTTATTGAGGAGGTATCCAATATGGGTACCTGCATTCACTATTTGTTTTCGTATAAATACAATTTGACATAGAGTTCTTCTACTTTTTTGCGTGCCCATGGTGTTTTTCGTAAAAAAACTAATGATGATTTAATACTCGGATTTTCATTGAAGCACCGAATATTGATACGCTCACCTAAGCCTTCCCATCCTCCAAAATATGCGACTAGATATTCTAATATTGCATCTAATCTTTGCCCATGTAGGGGATTATTAATTTGTTCCATTATTGGTTTGTTTTTTAAAGTTTAAATCTTGAAAGTCAAAGCTAAAATCTGTTAAGGGTGAAATGGGCTTCATGGTAAATTCGATCTTGTTGTTACCTAGAATATTGAAATATATAAACGCGTCTGCATACATAAAACGATTATGCCATTTGACAACATACGTGTTGTCTTTATAATAGAACAGCTCGCCGGTAAGTTGTGGAGAACGTTTAGAAGCAAAAGTTAATTTACCATTTTTAAGCCGAATGGATACCTCACCAAGCCATTTATCCATGTATCGACCTTGTATGTCTTGGTCATGCTGGTGCTTTGTTTTTTTATTATCTTCAACGATTTGCCATGTTTTTTGCGTGATTTGGTCTGCATGTTCGACAGTTAATGCATTTGACTTTTCATAAGTAGTGATCCAATGCTGGTCGGGAATTCCTAGATAGAAATCTTTTATACTGTTACTAATGGCATTGAATGCTGCCCCCTCTTGTTGATTGGTCAAGACCACTATGCCAAGCTTTAGTTGCGGAAGCATGATAATTTGTGTTACGATTCCCTCCAAGCCGCCTGTATGTGAGACCTCCAATTTACCAGCTATATCAGTGAGACGAAATCCTAAACCATAAGACCTAAATAGGGAATAGTATGGGGCCACCGTTTGTACAGGCATGATGGTTTGTGCCGTAGTTAGTTCTTTTAATTGTTTTTCAGAAATCAATTGTTTCCCATTATTATCCCCA
This sequence comes from Sphingobacterium sp. SG20118, assembly GCF_044740685.1. Lineage (NCBI taxonomy): Bacteria > Pseudomonadati > Bacteroidota > Sphingobacteriia > Sphingobacteriales > Sphingobacteriaceae > Sphingobacterium > Sphingobacterium sp. SG20118. The sequence goes on along the minus strand of NZ_CP172826.1, from coordinate 3,809,711 downwards.
TTATTAAGGTGAAAAATCATCCACTTATTGAGATCGTTGATATTTGAATAAATTCCTCCAGCTGCATCCAAGATGGTATTGGTATAACGGCTGCTGACCTGATTCTTTCCAGCTATAGGAACGTGGGGTGAAATTACATCCTCTTTGTCTCGTAATAATTTCCAGTTTGGTGCAGAACGATTCATCCCTAATGGTGTGAAAATTTGGTCTTGAACAAAATTCTGCCAACTTTGACCTGATACTTTTTCTAAAACTTCTCCAGCAATGATATACAGTAGATTGTCGTAGTCATATTTTGTACGAAAGGGCGAGGTAGGTTTTAAGTATTGTATGTTATGAATAATATCTTTAGGGGTAAAATCATGGCCATCTGGCCATATCATCAAATCTCCAGCACCTAAGCCCAAGCCACTTCTGTGTGTCAATAGATCACGAATTGTGAAATTTTCACTTACATAATCATTATACATCTTGAATTCTGGTATATATTTTTGAACACGATCATCCCAATTTAGTTTCCCCTGGTCTACTAACATGGCGAGTGCACTTGTTGTAAAAGCTTTAGAGTTGGAAGCAATGCCAAAATTAGTGGTGGCATAAACTTTGTTCGTTTTATTTAAATCGGCAATGCCATAGCCTTTAGCGAAAATTACCTGATTATCTTTTACAATACCAACAGCAATTCCTGGTACATTAAAAGTAGACAATGATTTTTGGACCAAAGAGTCCATGGTGCTTTCTTTTATATGCTGGGCAAATAAAGATGAAATGCTAAAAAAGAGAAAGGCTATGAAGACTGTTTTTTTCATTCACTCGTTGTTTTATTCAAATATCTGAATAAAACAACAATTGTTTAGCCTTTGTGTGAAATACGAGCGTTTTTATTTAGGTGCTTTTTGCTCCGCGCGTTAATTTTTCTACGACATCCCATTGCTCATCTGTCACAGCATCTAGTCCATTGAATTCACCAGCACCTTTTAACCACTCACCACCATCGATTGTAATGACATCACCATTGATGTATCCGGAATAATCAGACACGAGATAAGCGGCTAAATTGGCTAGCTCTTGTAGGCTTCCGGTTCTTCCGAGCGGAATTCTATTGATAGGATTGAGGGTATCACTGAGGTTGCTTGGAAAGAGACGGTCAAAGGCACCTGTTGTATGAAAAGGTCCCGGTGCAATTGCATTGATACGGATACCTTTACGACCCCATTCTACAGCCAATGATCTGGTCATAGCGATTACACCCGATTTGGCACATGCCGAAGGAACAACGTAACCTGAACCGGTACTTGCATAGGTGGTTACGATATTGAGTATGGCTTTATCTTGATCTTTGTTAGCAATCCAAATTTTACCAAGTGCTAAGGTACAGTTTATGGTACCTTGTAAAACAATTCCTAAAACAGATTCAAATGCGCGATGACTCAATCTTTCAGTGGGAGAGATAAAGTTGCCAGCAGCATTATTGACTAATATATCGATAGAACCTAACTCTTGGATGCCATAGTTAATAACTTTTTCTACTTGTTCATAGTCACGTACATCACAAGCAGCCGCTATGCATTTACCTGATGTTTCGATACTAAGCTCCTTGGCGGTTTGCTGGATTACATCGTCTTTTCGACTTGTGATGATACACTGGGCACCTAATTGTAAAAAGTATCGCGTCATGGCTTTACCAAGGCCTGTACCACCACCTGTAATCAATATGTTTTTTCCTTTTAGTGCATCATCACGAAGCATACCTTGTGTTGTACTCATTTGGATATCATTTAGTGATTTATAATCAATATTATCCAATTTACGCAAAATAAATTTCACTTTCGAGTTATTTACAATTTGCTATCTTAATAGTAACCAGAACATGCTTTCTTTTCGGTCAAGAAATCTTATTTGTTCACATAAAAAAATAACTGAGCATGCCGTAAATCTCTTTTAAGGGATATCTTTTCTTTTTTATGAAAATAGCGTATGTATTTAACATGATAATAAACCTAGTAATCTTGTGTGGGTGACGGAAATATGAAGTGTGATGATTATATTAAAAACATGTTAACTTTAGATTTTGGGAAAGAATGAGAAAAGTTGAAAATAGAAAAGGCCTGTCTCCATGAGGGACAGGCCTTTTTTATCTATTTGCTTAAGACATGAATTTATTCATGTCTTAATAAGACTTATGCACCTAATTGTACACGTTTGAATGCAGTAACAGTTAAACCTTTTGAAACTGAATCTAAGAATTGAGCGATAGATTTAGAATTATCTTTTACAAATTCTTGGTTCAACAAAGTAGTTTCTTTGAAGAATTTATTCAATTTACCAGCAGCGATTTTCTCAGCCATTTCAGCTGGTTTACCTTCTGCCATGATTTGCTCTTTAGCGATAGCGATTTCACGCTCGATTGTATTAGAATCAACACCATCTTTATCGATAGCGATAGGGTTCATAGCTGCAATTTGCATAGCAACATCTTTACCCGCTTCTTCTATACCAGCAATGTCAGCAGATAAACCTACTAATACCGCTAAACGGTAGTTCGCATGGATATAAGCAACAACTTTCTCAGCAGAAATAGTTTCGTATTTAGAAACATCAATTTTCTCACCGATTTTACCAGTTTGTTCGATTAATAAATCAGCAATTTTAGTACCACCAATTTCTAAAGCTTTTAAGTCTTCTAAAGAAGCAGGTTTGTTAGCCAAAGCAACTTCAGCAATTGACTCAGCAAAAGCTACGAAATCAGCATTTTTAGCTACGAAATCTGTCTCACAGTTTACTTCAACTACGATACCTGATTTACCATCAGCAGCAGCTTTAGCAATGATAACACCTTCGTTAGAATCACGGTCTTGACGGCTAGCAGCAACTTTAGCTCCTTTTTTACGTAAGTAATCTACAGCAGCTTCGAAATCACCGTTTGCTTCTACTAACGCTTTTTTACAATCCATCATACCTGCGCCTGTTTGTTGACGCAACTTGTTTACATCTGATGCAGAAATTTGTACTGACATGATATATTCTTTTTAAATTTTTGACTTATTATTTTCTTGACAATATTAACCTAAATCGTGTTAAGTTAATATAAAGTTTAGCCTTTCTTGTTACAGAAAAGATAAACCAAAAAACCGGACAGATAGGTTAGTCCAAGAAAAGAATTCTTTTCCAGAAACCAACGCTACGCTATCCGGTTTGGAATAAAAAATATTATTCTCCGTCTTTCGCTTTACGAGGACGTTTAGCTTCTGAAGCTTCAGTAGTATCAACTTTAGCCTTAGCTGCAGCTGCTTCTTTTTCTGCTTCGTCTTCTTTATCACGTTTACGTTCGTCCAAACCTTCTTGGATTGCTTGACCAATGATGCTTGCGATTAAGCTAATAGATTTACTAGCGTCATCATTTGCAGGGATTGGGAAATCAATGTTTGAAGGGTCAGAGTTTGTATCAACCATTGCAAAAGTAGGGATGCTCAATTTGATTGCTTCAGTAACAGCGATGTGTTCTTTTTTCACATCGATGATGAATAAAGCAGCCGGTAAACGGTTCAAATCAGCGATACCACCCAAAAGTGATTCTAATTTGATACGCTCACGTTGAATCATCAACTTCTCTTTTTTAGATAATACATCGTATGTACCATCTTTTTGCATTTTGTCAATTGTAGACATTTTTTTGATGGACTTACGCACTGTTGTGAAGTTTGTAAGCATACCACCTAACCATCTCTCAGTAACGAAAGGCATGTTAACTGCTTTCGCTTGTTGAGCTATGATTTCTTTTGCTTGTTTTTTCGTTGCTACGAATAAAACTTTACGACCTGATTTTACGATTTGTTTGATAGCTGATGAAGCTTCTTCTAATTTCGTAAGAGTTTTGTTCAAATCGATAATATGGATCCCGTTGCGCTCCATGAAAATGTATTTAGACATTTTCGGATCCCATTTACGAGTAAGGTGACCAAAGTGCACACCTGCATCCAATAAATCTTGATAAGTTGTTCTTGCCATTTTTTGATCCTCCTTTGATTAACGTTTACTGAATTGGAATCTCTTACGAGCTTTCTTGCGTCCTGGTTTTTTACGCTCAACCATACGGTCATCACGTGTTACTAAACCTTTAGCACGTAAAGCTGGCTTAACTTCTGGGTCTAATTCAACCAATGCTTTCGCAATAGCTAAACGGACAGCTTGCGCTTGACCAGTAACTCCACCTCCATTAACGTTTATTTTCGCATCAAAATTCCCTGCTTGACCTGCTACTTCTAAAGATTGAGTAACAATGTATTGCAAAGGCAATGTTGGGAAATATTCTTTGTAGTCTTTACCATTAATAGTAAGGACTCCGCTACCAGCAGTTAAGTAAATGCGGGCAACAGCAGTTTTTCTTCTTCCTGAAGTATTAGTTGTTGTCATGTCGATTCTCCTTAAAATTTAACTGGTTTTGGATTTTGCGCCTCTTGTTTGTGCTCAGTTCCAGCATAAACGTAAAGGTTTTTAAACAATTGACGACCTAAACGGTTTTTAGGAAGCATACCACGAACAGCTTTCTCAATGATGCGTTCAGGGTGTTTAGCCAATAATTCTTTAGGAGTGATGAAACGTTGACCACCCGGGTATCCCGTGTAGCGAACGTAAGTCTTGTCGCCCAATTTATTACCTGTCAATCTAATTTTTTCTGCATTGATAACAATAACGTTATCTCCGCAATCTACGTGAGGGGTAAACGATGGCTTGTGCTTTCCACGAATCACTTTCGCGATTTCGCTTGCCAAGCGCCCCAAAATCTCGCCTTCAGCATCAACAACAATCCATTCTTTGTTGACGGTGTTCTTGTTGGCAGAGACAGTTTTGTAACTTAACGTATTCACTTGCTTTTAATTAAATAATTAATAAAATGTTATTACTTCTTTCCCTATGTCTCAAGGGACTGCAAAGGTACTTTTAATTTTTTAATTCCGAAAATCTATTTTCCTTTATTTTAGGGACTTTCATTCTGAATACGGCTATTATTACCTTAATTAAACTTTCTATGAAAAATATAATTATCAAAAAGAACCAATTGAAATGCAATAGCGCTATTTACAGTTGTCCTTTATTAGTATATTGCAACATAATTAACACATGAATTGCAGAACGAGAAGGACTACATATGTTTAAGAAATATTTAAAATACGCTTTATTAGTTACAATGTTAACTGCTGCTGGACAGTCAGTCTCTGCGCAAAGCAGCATACAAGAAAAGCCTTATTCCTCACAATTGAAAAATATTGAAGTTTTTCTAAGGAGTGGCGATTTTAAGCAAGCTTTAGATTCTTTAGACGCGATTACATTAGCTTACCCTAAGGCCGATGATGTCTATTTCGCAAAAGCTGTTTTGTTTGGGCAAATGCGGAACGTTGATCGCGCTTTGGAAGAAGTAAATAAGGCTATAGCAATCGATTCTAAAAATGAATATCTAAGTTTCAATATTGATATCAATAAAGGGAAAGGTGATCTTACTAGTGCGATTCAGTCGTTGGATATTTTAATGCAAAAGGATCAAGTGAATAAAGCAGCTCTGACACGGGAAAAGATTATGCTATTGTTCAATAGCGAGAAGAAGGATGAAGCGCTGGCATTATATCAGGATACTCGAAAAGCATCGACACCTACTGATACTTTAGATATTATTGGTGCGACCCTGCTACTAGCTAAGGATGACTTTTCATCTGTCATTACGCTGCTCGAGCCTTGGGTGGTCCAAAAGTCTCCATTAGCACAGGTATATAGCCAATTGGCGCAAGCATACCGCGGTAATAAAGAACCTAAAAAATCGATAGGTATATTGAATACAGGGATTCTAAATACTAAGGATGATTATCTTTTTTTAGATCTAGCCGATGAGTATCGTTTATCGGGGAAAAGTAAGCTCTCTTTTGAATATCTTAAACAAGCGTTTTTATCAAAGAATATTGATTTTGGAGAAAAGAATAGAATTATTCTAACCTTATTGACACCCAATAGTGGCTTTTCATTGATTCAGACCCAGGAAACTAGCGAATGCATTGGTAGATGTTCATCCTCGCGTTGCTGAAAGTCATGTTGCTAAAGGACAGGTGAATTGGATGCGCAATGATTTGGTTGGTGCGCAGTCTTCATTTTCTATTGCAGTAGGTATTAATCCTTATCAAATTGATGCTTGGCGTATGTTAATTAGTGTTGATCTAGCTTTGGAACAATATGATCAAGCAATACAACATGGTGGCGAAGCCTTGCACAATATACCTAATAATCCTGTTCTGTTATATTTCAGCTCAATTGCATATACTTTAAAGGGAAATTACGAACTAGCACGTAACTTGATGGAAGCAGCATTAAATAATGGGCAGAATGAGAATGAAATTTTTCAATCTAATATTTATAGTGGTTTAGGGGATATTTATCATAAACTTGATATGCAGTCTGCTTCGGATGTGGCGTATAGGGAGGCGATTAATCTCGATAGTACAAATGTAGGTGCTATGAACAATTTAGCTTATTATTTGTCGTTAAGAAATCAGGATTTAGAAGATGCAGCCAAGTTCGCCTTGACAGCGAATGAATTAAGACCTAATGATGCAACGTTAGAGGATACATATGCTTGGGTTTTATTTAAACAAGAAAAATATGCTGATGCATTGTTATGGATTGAAAAGGCTATGAAAAATTCGGATTCTGTGTCTGCAGTGTTGTTGGAGCATTATGGTGATATTTTGATTAAAAATAAAAAGACAGCAGAAGCAATGAAGCAATGGAAACTTGCGTTAGATAGAGGAGGCGATTCTGAAACCAACATAGAGAAGTTGAAGGAAAAGATAAATAAGAAAGCTTATGTGGAATAGATCTGTCGCTATTATTTTATTGCTCGTGATATGTGCATCCTGTAGTACGAGGAAAAAAACAATAAAAAAAGAAAATAATATAGGACAGGCTGAGATGCTGGAGAAAACTGATTCAAAGCATGCAGTTGTTGAAAAATTTTTGTTGTCAAATCTTAAGTTTACAACTTTCTCTGGAAAAGCTAAGAGCAAAGTAACTTTAGGTAAGTCTTCGTATGATGTGACGGCTAATATTAGAATTGAGAAAGATAAGCGAATTTGGATATCTATTACAGCTTTATTGGGGATTGAAATCGGTCGAGTTTTGATTACACCAGATAGTATTCAGATCCTGAATAAATTTCAGGGTGAGTACATTGCTAAACCATTCAGTTATTTGTACCAATATGCTAGTAACGATTTGACTTTTGCTAATGTTCAAGATTTGTTTTTGGCCAATTTTTCAAGCAATTTATTAAGTACGACCAACTTTGTACTTGATCAAGTAAGTTTGCCAATTAAGTTAAGTGGTAAAAAGAATGAGCTATCTTATCTATACTTGGTCAATCAACAAAATAGGTTGGATTCATTTCGTTTGGAACAAACGAGTAAAGGACAAAAATTGGAAGCTAGTTATGCTGATTATGCTAATCATGCAGGTATGTTGTTTCCAATGGGGCTTGAGTTATTAATTTTGGGAGGTGATATGCGTATTATGGCGAATTTTAATTACAGTAGGGTTTCGTTTAATGAAGCGGTTGATATGCCATTTGCCATATCTAACAAATACAAAGTAATTAAGTAATATTTGTACGATAATCCTTAAGATTTATTACTTTCGCATTTGAGACTATTTTTAATCGAATCATATTAAATTCAGAATCAACTGCTAGTAAAAGATTACTATAGATGAATTTTAAAAGAACAACACTAAGTATAATTGCGTTTTTTTTGATGCTGGGGGTCGGTTTTTCGCAAACTAGAGCTGAGCTTGAGAAAAAACGGGAGAAAATAAATCGTGAAATCGCGGAGTTGCAAAAAACGCTAAAAGAAACGACAACTGAGAAATTATTGACTCAAAAGCAGGTAAGTGCGTTGAGTAGTCAAATTAATTTGAGGCAAGAGAAAATATCAACGATTAGCACGGAACTAAGTTTAATTAATCGCCAGATTAATGCCAACACAAATGCTGTTGATAAATTAAAAGCTGAATTGGAGAAAATGCGTAACGATTATGAAAAGATGGTCATGTTTGCCTTCCGTAATCGTAATGCTTATAATAAGCTCATGTTTATTTTTGCTTCAAAAGATTTTAATCAAGGATTCCGTCGAGTGAAATATTTACAACAATTCAATGATTCTCGGAAATTAAAGGCAAGTGAAATAGAGGGGACTAAAAAACAAATAGAACAAAAAATAGCACAATTACAAGCTGACCGTAATAAACATAAGCAATTATTAAATGAACAAGAACAAGAGAAAAAAACGATTGCAGAGCAACGTGCAGTTTTCTCTAAAGAACTCAGTTCTTTAATAACGACCGAAAAAGGTGTGAAAAGTGATATTACGCAAAAACAAAAAGAAGAACGTAAGTTGAGGTCGGCTATTCAAGCGATTATTAAGCGAGAGATTGAGGCTGAACGAAGAAGGCAAGAAGCGGCACGTAGAGCAGCGGAAGCTGCTGCAGCACGAAGTGCTAAGAAAAATGATACGAAAGAGGCGCCTAAGGAAGCAACTAAGTCTACTGCAAGAAAATCAGATTCTGAAGTATTGCGTGCTACACCAGAAGCTGCACGTCTTTCTGCAGACTTTAGATCAAATCGTGGACGATTACCATGGCCAGTATCGAATGCGAAAATATTACAAAGTTTTGGTACCGATAAAACGGGGCGGAATGTTTCTGTGAGTCACGAATCATTAAAATTGCAGACAAGTAGTGGAGCTGGTGTGAAAGCCGTGTTTTCAGGAACTGTTACCAGTACATTGACGCTTAACGGTCTTAAAGTAATTATTATTTCTCACGGTGAATTCTTCTCGGTTTATAGTAATTTAGCTAGTTTTAATGTATCTAAAGGACAGAAAGTTTCGGCAGGACAAGCAATCGGAACCGTTGCAAATGATCCAGATTTGGATGCACCGGTGTTGGATTTTCAGATTTGGCAAGGACAAATTCCGATGAATCCGCAATCATGGTTAGCGAATTAAAAAAATATAGAAATAAAAATTATTATGTACATTTGTTATTAAGGTATAAGTGTATATACTTAAATGAATATTGAAAAACAGTAAATTATAAGTTATGTTGACATCAGGGTTATTAATAATGGGTATTGGAGGTCAGGAATTAATTATAATCGTTGTAATATTATTATTATTATTTGGCGGTAAAAAAATTCCTGAATTGATGCGTGGATTAGGTAAAGGTGTAAAAGAATTCAAAGACGGGCAGAAAGAGGATTCTACAGAGGATACTAAAGAAAAAACAACGGAGAATAAATAGTCTCAATTGTTATTTTAGAAATAAGATTTTACGAGCAGTAAAATCTTATTTCATTTTCTACAATTCCCAATATTGTAAAAAGTTATGTTCTTGTAACATACATAATCTAGACCTATATTTTTTAGGTCTATTTGTCAACCATAATTAAAAAAGATGATTGAAAGAAAGAAGACTCTATTAGCAATAAGTTTTGCACTCAGTACTTTTTGTTTGTTTGCACAAGAAAGCTCTATTGATGAGATGAGGAATTCTACACAAGCGATTATTTTAGCGAGTCTTGATCGTGAGAAGGCGGCTATTTTACAACAGCTTGATAGTATTAAATTCGTGAACGCTGGTGAACAGGATGTCGAGGGAGTAGTCTTTGATATCGATGATGTCCATGTTGTTAGAAAATTGAATGCTTTAGCACGCGAAGTACCGTTAGACTATAACCAGTATGTTCGTAAATATATAGACCTTTACAGTTCTAAAAATTATGCGGGGCACATGTCTCGTATGTTAGGTTTGGCGCAGTATTATTTTCCGCTTTATGAACGTATTCTATCCGAGGTAGGTGTACCTAAAGAGATAAAATATCTTTCAATCATTGAATCGGCTTTAAATCCGCATGATGTGTCAAGGGTAGGGGCTACAGGACCATGGCAGTTCATGTATGGAACAGCAAAGATGTATGACTTAACGATGGATAATTACGTTGATGAGCGTAAAGATCCTATAGCTTCTAGTTATGCTGCTGCTAAATATATGAAGGAAGCTTACGCTGAATTTGGAGATTGGTTATTAGCGATTGCCTCCTATAATTGTGGAAAAGGTGGGGTTAAGCGTGCCATTTTAAGATCTGGGAAAATTCAACCTTCATTTTGGGAAGTTGCACCTTTTTTACCTAAAGAAACTAGAAATTATATTCCAGCTTATATCGCAATGACTTATACATTAGGATATGCACAAGATAATGGAATAGAAGCAAAAGAGAGTGATCTGGCATTAAATACGCAAGTTTTAGAAATTGATAAGTTTGTTTCAATATCAGAAGTGGCTAAAGCAATTGATGTTTCAGAAGAAAGTTTGAAATTATTAAATCCTGCCTATAAAAAAGGTATCGTCAATGGTTCAGATGAATCTCACCGGCGCTTAATTATTCCAGAATTAATCGAAGATATCAACAGGGAGCAGCTTTATCTCGCTTTAAATACAGCCGTAGAAAAACCTATTCAAATCGTTGAAACAGCTAATGATGATATTCGCGTTAGTGGCCAACTTAGCGCCGCTAAAAAACATCAAGTGAGAAAGGGTGAGAATCTAGCTTTTATTGCAAAAAAATATAATGTTAGTGTTCAAAACCTTAAAGCTTGGAATAATCTAAAAAATTCAAATGTTAGAGTAGGTTTCTTCATTGCTCGTCAAAAGCGGTGGTGTAAACAATAGGTTGGCTCAAAAAACAAATGCTTCTTCAGCAAAGAAATCAAATTTTTCGGTATATACAGTGAAAAAGGGGGATACGCTTTCTGGTATTGCAAGTAATAAGGGAATTTCATTATTAAAATTGAAAGCTGATAATAATTTGTCGCATTCGAGATTGAAACCTGGTATGAAATTGAAGATTAATAAAGGTTAACTATAAAAGACTCTATAAAAGGCAAGCGTCCAGCTATTATTTATATAGCTGGACGCTTGCCTTTTATATATGATAGCATAGTCACTAAACTAACCAGGCAGCATCATCCTCTGCTTCGAATCCTTCAAGGTTAACCTCTACATGCTCTTTTAGTATAGTAGATAGCTTTAACCCATAATAATCGCTTACGATTGGAAATTTCGGGTGGCTTCTATCAATAAGTACAGCTGTTCTCATTTTTTTAATAGGGACGTTTAAAAATACTCCTAGACCATAGGCTAGTGTTCTTCCGCTATTTAATACGTCGTCCACTAATATTAACGTTTTATTTTTTACAGTTTCAATAGGATAGTCTGTCTCCGCCTTTAAGGAGCGACTGGTTTTGTTCATCGTTACTTTTAAAAGCTCAATATTTTTATCTGATATTTCTGCCAATATCTTCTGTAAGCGTTGTGCAAAAACATATCCTCTATCAGCTATGCCAACCAATACTAATGTATCTTCTTCAAAATTATCTTCTAAAATCTGATAGGCTATGCGTATTGATTTTTGCTTTATTTGTTCTTTATCTAATATGAGCGTTTTCTTTGACGACATAATGGTAATAAATTTATTTACGGTAAAAGTACTAAAATCTTTGCAAAAAAAATGTCCGAATGCATGAACATTCGGACATTATCTTATCTTGATAAAATTCAATTTTAATTGAATTTCCCTGAATTTTCAGCATTTAATATATCGGCTGTAAGTGATTTGTTATCATCAGGAAGTCTACCTCCGTCATAATAATAACGTCTCCAATAGGCTTCTCCTAAATTGCTGATCATAACGCCTTTACTTGAAGAAGCATGAGCGAATTTGTTATCTCCGATATAAACTCCAACATGTGTAATACTTTTACTTCTAATCTTGAAAAACACCAAATCACCTGCTTTTAATTCATCTTTTTTAACAGTCTTAATTTGTGAATATTGATTACGACTATTATAACCCAACGTCGTATTAAATACTTTGTCGTATAATTCTAAAGAGAATTTCGAACAATCAATACCTCTTTTTGAGTCACCACCTAAGCGATAAGGAGTTCCTAACCATTCGTAAACAAATTGATATAATTTTGTATTTGTAGTTGCTGATACTGCAACTCCCATGATTTGTGAGAAGTATTCTTTGGCGAGATTGTCCGGGTCAGATTCCGGTTTAGATTGGGTTTTCGTTGATTGTGCCTGCGACACTAGACATAAGCCTATAAATAGCATTGAAGCTAATATTTTCTTTGTTTTCATTAAATCGCTTTTATGTACAACTTTAACTTATTCTTTACTTTTATTGATGGGATGTCAACTATTTTGGACATCACTGTTGCGAATATAATACAACTCATCTTACTTTGCAAAAAAGGTAACAAGTATTTAACGAACTTTTAACGTTTTTAACACTTTATTTATTGAAATGCAATTTATTGATTAAAAATATGCTGTCAATTTTAAGTTACAAAAATATTTTAAGTTTAGGAACTTGAAAATGTGTAATTGATACCCAAAAGGCACTTTTATTAATAAATGTCAAATAAAACATTATTTTGTTTTGATACTTGTTAAATATTGTATTATATTTACGGAAGTAAAGCAAAGAATAATGAAAAATACTACAATTATTACATCGATTATTATTACCACCGGGATAAAACTTAGGAGGAGGTAGTTTCGTTGTATAGAAATGTAGACAAGATATTTCGAAAACGCCTTCCTCTCTGAGTGAAGGCGTTTTTTTTATGCATAAAAACAAAAACTAAACAGTAATTATAATTATGAAAATTTTAAAATTTGGAGGAACGTCGGTAGGGTCTGCGGAAAGTATCAAAGCAGTACTTGATATCGTTAAGAAATCGTACGATTCAGGAGAGCAGCCATTGGTTGTTCTATCTGCTATGTCTGGTGTGACCAACTTACTTACAAAAATGGCTGTGGATGCCTCCGAAGGAAAGTCATTTCATGAAGAACTCTCATTAATTGAGGTCAAGCATTTCGACGTGATTAAAGCATTAATCACGGTTAAATATCAGAATCCGGTGTTCACAAAGTTGAAGCTATTCTTTAATGAAATAGAAGAATTGTTACAAGGAATCTTTGCATTGAGAGAATTGAGTGAACAAAGCAAGGATTTAATCGTGAGTTATGGTGAACGTTGCTCTGCTTTTATGATTTCAAAAATTTCGGAGCAACATATACAGACCTCTATGTTCGTAGATGCTTCACATTATATTAAAACAGATTCACAGTTTGGACATGCTCATGTCAATGATGTTCTGACAGAGCAACTTATTAATTCTTTGTATTTAACAAATAGTGATCAGCTGTTATTCGTTACTGGATTTATTGCGTCAAATGAAAAAGGTCGTATTACCACCTTAGGTAGAGGAGGCTCGGATTATACAGCAGCTATTTTTGGGTCTGTCCTGAATGCCTCTGCTATCGAAATATGGACTGATGTAAACGGTATGTTGACAGCGGATCCTCGTATTGTTAAAAAAGCGTTCTCATTGCCGGTTTCTTTCCTATACGGAGGCTATGGAATTGTCCTACTTCGGTGCAAAGGTAATTTATCCGCCAACGATGATACCTGCATTTTTGAAAAAAATACCAATTGTTATTCGTAATACTTTTGAACCCGACTTTGCCGGAACTTTTATTCAATTTGAGAGTGGTAAGACATCGTTGCCGATTAAGGGTATTTCTTCGATAGCGGAAATAGCAATTATTAATTTGAGTGGCTCAGGTATGATCGGCAAATCGGGGTTTAGTGGTCGTTTATTTACGCTGTTGGCAAGAGAGCAGATTAACGTTGTTTTAATTACTCAATCTTCTTCTGAGCATAGTATTACTTTTGCTGTAAACCCGGAAGATGCTTTACGTGCTAAAACTTTGATTGAAAATGAATTTGAATTGGAGCTACAGGCGAATAAATTAATCCAACCTGAAATAGAGAATAACTTATCTGTCCTTGCTATTGTTGGCGAGAATATGAAAAAGACACCGGGGATGTCAGGAAGATTATTTTCTTCGTTAGGGCGTAATGGTATCAATGTGCGAGCAATAGCACAAGGGTCTTCAGAATATAATATTTCTGTTATTATTAATAAAAATGATTTGTCAAAGGCGCTGAATGCAGTACATGATGCATTTTTTGCAGAGCTTAAGAAAACATTACATGTTTTTAATTTGGGTACTGGTAATATCGGCTCTACGTTATTTAAACAATTGGATAATCAATATGATTTCTTATTGAAGAATAATGATCTCGATATTAAAGTTGTTGGTATTTCAAACAGTAAAAAAATGTTATTCAAATTGGATGGCGTTGATTTGGCAAATTGGGATACAGAACTATTAGAGCAAGGTGAAGATGCTGATCTGTCTGTATTCATAGAGCGTATGAAAGGATTTAATCTTCCTAATTGTGTCTTTATTGACAATACAGCTAGTCGACTTCCAGCTACTTATTATGAAGGAATTTTTAAAGCTAATATCTCTATCGTCACCTGCAATAAAATTGCCAATTCAGGGCGATACGAACAATATAAGGTCTTACGTGAAACGGCTCACAAGCATGGTGTAGATTTTTTTTATGAAACAAATGTGGGTGCTGGACTTCCAATTGTCCGTGTTTTAAAAGATCTGATGTTAAGCGGAGATCGAATAGTGAAAATTGAGGCTATTCTTTCTGGTACAATTTCTTACATCTTTAATAATTTTAAAGATGAGGCTTCTTTTTATGATGTAGTCAAGGAGGCTCAGGGTTTGGGGTATACAGAACCTGATCCAAGGGATGATTTAGGGGGTGTTGATTTTATGCGTAAGATGCTGATTTTAGCACGAGATGCAGGGTATGCTATCGAATCTGAAGATGTAAATTTAGGAGCTATTTTACCTGAATCTTGTTTGAATGCAAATTCTGTTGAGAATTTTTATGAGGAATTGAGAAATGAGAATGATTATTTTGAATCGCTAAAAGAAAGAGCTCGTGTTGAGAATAAAGTCATTCGTTATATCGGAAAATTGGAGGATGGTGTGGTATCTATTTCGGTTCAATTGGTCGATAGTCAACATCCTTTCTATGCCCTGTCTGGAAGTGATAATATTATTTCGTTCACGACACAACGTTATAAAGAAAGACCATTGGTTGTCAAAGGTCCTGGCGCAGGAGCAGAAGTAACGGCTGCGGGGGTTTTTGCTGATTTAGTAAATGTTGGCGCGTAATTAAAGTTTCACCACAGCTGTTGTTATAAACAACAGTTTCAAAATATTGATTATGAATACTTCATACTTGAAGAAAAAAATAAACGTTGATACTATGCTGGCTGAAGTTCGAGTCTTTGCTCCTGCGACAGTCGCGAATATGATTTGTGGCTTTGATATCTTAGGGTTTGCTCTAGAAGAACCAGGTGATGAGGTCGTCATGCGTAAAACAAATAAGCCAGGTGTTGTTATTACTAAAATAACTGGCGACGATGGACGACTTCCCCTAGATACCAATCAAAATACAGTATCCGCTTGTGTTCAATTTTTATTACAACATTTGGACCTGCAAGATCAGGTGGGAGTCGAGATTGAATTGCATAAACATATGCCGATTGGATCGGGGTTAGGTTCCAGTGCAGCCAGTACGGTTGCAGGATTATATGCCATCAATAAAATGTTGGGAGATCCGTTATCCAAAGATGAATTACTTCCCTTTTGTGTAGAAGGGGAACGTCTTGCTTGTGGACATGGTCATGCAGACAATGTAGCTCCTTCGTTATTTGGAGGCATCACCTTAATAAGAGGGAACGATCCTTTGGATTTGATTCCGCTGCCCGTTCCTCAGGAACTAATTGCAGCTGTTGTATTTCCACAGGTAGATGTACCTACGCGAGATGCAAGGCAATTAATCAAAGAGAAAATATTGTTAAAAGATGCAGTTATACAATGGGGAAATATTGCAGGATTAGTGGCCGGTTTATTTAAAGAAGATTATGACTTGATTGCTAGAAGTATGAAAGACGTGCTCATAGAACCTACTCGTGCGATTTTAATACCTCAGTTTTATGAGATGAAACAAATCGCTTTGGAAAATGGGGCATTAAGTTTTGGTATTTCTGGATCTGGACCTTCGGTGGTGGCTTTTACGAGAGATCGCGATAAGGCTAAACAAATTGTGGACAAGATTCAAGCTCATCTTGGTTTGGCTGACATAGAGAGTTTTGGTTACGTATCTGGTGTAAATATTCAAGGACCTAAAGTATTAAATTAGAATTATTATGAAATTTTATAGTACCAATAATAAAGCACTACGTGTATCATTTAAAGAAGCGGTTTTCAACTCCTTACCTGCAGATAAAGGTCTTTATATGCCAGAAGTGATACCTCAATTGGATCCTTATTTTATAAAAAATATTCAACAATATTCAATTCAGGAAATAGCATTTAGAATTGCTCAAACTTTTATTGAGGATGATATACCTTCTGATGCATTAAAAAATATAATTGAAGATGCGATTAGCTTTAATGCTCCGGTTAAATTCTTAAGTGCAGATACAGGCGTTTTAGAATTATTTCATGGGCCTTCTTATGCCTTCAAGGATTTTGGAGCACGATTTATGAGTCGGGTAATGGCTTATTTTTCTACTTCTGATGATGCTTTACTAGATGTTTTAGTCGCAACTTCGGGCGATACGGGGGGGGCGGTAGCTTCTGGATTTTTAGGTGTTGAGGGTACTCGCGTAACGATCTTATATCCTAAGGGTAAAGTTTCTGAGATTCAGGAATTACAATTAACAACAAATGGTCGAAATATAAGAGCAATTGAGGTTGACGGTACTTTCGATGATTGTCAGGCTTTAGTTAAGCGTGCTTTTAATGACCAGGAGCTCAATGGATGTCTTAGACTTACATCTGCTAATTCTATTAATATTGCCCGATTGATTCCACAGACATTCTATTATTTCTACGCATACGCACAACTAAAAGCACAGGGAATCGATCGTGTTGTTTTTACCGTTCCCAGTGGTAATTTTGGTAATATTGGAGCAGGATTACTGGCATATAAAATGGGACTTCCTGTAGAACAATTTGTTGCAGCTACTAATGCAAATGATACTGTTCCTCGTTTTCTTAGGAATGGATTATATGAACCCAAACCATCTATACAAACACTAGCAAATGCAATGGATGTTGGAGACCCAAGTAATTGGGTTCGAATTCGGGATCTATTTGAGAATAATTTAGAAAACCTGAATAGGATGATTACCTCTTACAGCTATACTGATAAGCAAACAAAGGCTGCTATGGAGCAGTTACATCATACTTATCACTATATTGCTTGCCCACATACGGCAATTGCATGGTTGGGTTTCTCAGGCGTATAGAGGTGAACATCCTGGGTCTTATGGTTCGATTTTCTTATCCACTGCCC
This sequence comes from Sphingobacterium sp. SG20118, assembly GCF_044740685.1. Lineage (NCBI taxonomy): Bacteria > Pseudomonadati > Bacteroidota > Sphingobacteriia > Sphingobacteriales > Sphingobacteriaceae > Sphingobacterium > Sphingobacterium sp. SG20118. The sequence goes on along the minus strand of NZ_CP172826.1, from coordinate 3,792,304 downwards.
ATCCTTGTAAATTCCCGGATGCAATTTTAGAAGAGGTTTTCAAAAAAATCAAGTTGCCTGAAGGTGTAGAACAACTTCAACATAAAACGAAGGATGTTGTGGTATTACCTGCTGAATTTGATGCATTCAAAAACTATTTGATTGCTAATAAATAATACAATCGGTTCATTAAAATGAACCGATTGTATTATTTGATCTCAATTAATACCTACAAAAGTTAACCTCGAAAGTACACGGATAAATTAAGCATACAAGAAGTTATTCAAATCATCGAAAAACCTGTACTTTTGTGTCGATGAAAAAAATTATTCTGAATAAAGGAAAAGATAAAGCAGCTTGGCAGCTTCATCCTTGGATTTTTTCTGGTGCAATAAAGCGTATAGACGGTGCACCTGAAAATGGGGATGTCGTTACTGTTTTTAATGCAGAAAATGAGTTTATAGCCTTTGGCCTTTTTCACGATTCATCTCGTGTTGCTGTTCGTTTATTAGAGTGGCATCCGGATCAGCAAATTGATGACCAATGGTGGAGGACAAGGATTCAAAAAGCTGTTGAAGCTCGCCGTCATTTGTTGGTTGCAGGAGAGAATGATACAGCTAGATTGATTTTTGCTGAGGCTGATTTTGTACCGGGCTTAATCGTTGATAAATATGCCGATTATATCTCTATACAAGTGCACGCAGCAGGGGTGGAGAAGATTAAGAATGTTGTAATAGACGAACTTAATAAATTATTAAGCCCTAAAGGCATCTATGAGAGGTCTGACCTTAAGTCTCGTGAATATGAAGGCTTACCGGATACTAACGGTGTTATTTTTGGTGAAACTCCTCCCGAATTTGTTGAGATTGTTGAAAATGGTATTCGATATCAAGTAAATATTGTAGATGGTCAAAAATCAGGGTTCTATTGTGATCAACGTGAAAACAGGGCTTTAACGGCTCATTATGTAAAAGGTAAAAAGGTTTTGGATTGCTTTTGTTATTCAGGTGGTTTCACTTTAAACGCGTTCCGAGGAGGTGCTGCAAGTGTAACATCTGTGGATAGTTCGGCATTGGCCATCGAAACACTCAATCGTAACATGATTTTGAATGGCTATGATACAACAAACTATACCGCAATCCAGTCAGATGTCAATAAGCAACTGAAAATTTTTGCTGAAGGCAATGAAAAATTCGATGTAATAATTTTAGATCCACCGAAATATGCACCTTCCAGATCATCTTTAGAACGTGCTTCTCGTGCCTATAAGGATTTAAATAGGAGAGGTCTTATGCTCTTGGAATCAGGGGGTCTGTTAGCAACATTTTCCTGTTCTGGAGCAATGGATATCGATACCTTTAAGCAGGTTCTGGCATGGGCTGCGCTGGATGCTGGTAAAGAAATACAGTTTATCAAACAGTTTCATCAACCCGATGATCACCCAGTAAGGGCATCTTTTCCGGAAGGAGAGTACTTAAAAGGATTATTAGTAAGAGTTATTTAAAATAAATAGAAGAGGTTGCTGCGTACAGTAACCTCTTCTTTATGCTTATGGAAGAACAAAAAAATAAAATCAGGCCAGAATTTTCAATTTTACTTGCAGTTAGTTTTGCACATTTATTAAACGATTTAATCCAAGGGGTTATTCCATCAGTTTATCCCCTATTGAAAGAAGAACATCAGCTGAGCTTTTCTCAAATTGGTATTATTACACTTGTTTATCAAATAGCTGCATCAATCTTTCAACCTGTGGTGGGCGCATACACTGATCGGAAACCAGTTCCATACTCGCAGATTATTGGTATGAGCTTCTCTATAGCTGGCATGGCTTTATTTTCCTATGCACCAAGTTATGCGATGATTTTGTGCGCTGTATTTCTAGTTGGTATCGGTTCGTCTATATTTCATCCAGAATCCTCTAGAGTAGCTTATTTGGCTTCAGGTGGTAAACGTAGTATGGCTCAGTCAATCTTTCAAATCGGCGGTAATGCAGGAACTGCTTTAGCACCTATTCTTGTTGCTTATTTGGTGTTGCCAAGGGGGCAGTCTTCTATTGTTTGGTTTTGTGCAATTGGTATAGTTGGACAAATTGTTTCGTATTATATAGGGAATTGGTACAGTGAAAAACTTAAAAATAGAAGCCAAAATTCAAAGTCCACAGTTAGAATACCTGATTTATCTGACACCCGCGTGTATATGACCGTTTTTATATTGATGTTGTTAATTATATCGAAGTATTTTTATATCGCAAGTATTACGAATTACTTTCAATTTTATACAATGGAAAAATTCGGTATAACAGAAATTCAAGCACAAGTATATTTATTTTACTTTTTGATTGCGGTAGCTGCAGGAACATTATTGGGAGGTATTTTTGGCGACCGCTTTGGAAGAAAGTATGTCATTTGGTTTTCAGTATTGGGTGTAGCACCCTTTGCTTTATTTTTACCTTATGCCGATTATACGATGACTGGAGTTTTGGTGGTTATTATCGGTTTAATTTTATCATCAGCATTCCCCGCAATTATCGTTTATGCGCAAGAATTATTACCTAAAAAATTAGGAATGGTTTCTGGATTATTCTATGGTTTTGCATTTGGAATGGGAGGCTTAGGTTCAGCATTGTTAGGTTGGCAGGCTGACCATACCTCAATTGAATTTATCTATCATATTTGTTCATATCTACCATTAATAGGTGTAGTTGCCTATTTTTTACCCAATTTGCAAAGGATACCTTATAAAGAGGTAATATAAAAATAGTATGGTATCATAAAATAGAAAAGGCGCTTAAAGGCGCCTTTTCTATTTTATGATATCTAACCAACCCTTTGCCATTAGGCTCGCTCCAGCCAAGGTCGTATGTACCCCATCTGTTGTCCAGTAGGATCCAGGAGCATCACGCTCAGCTTGATCAAAAATAGATTGGTATGGAATTAAAGCTGTGTCAAATTCTTTTGATATATCTACACAGGCTGCTTGATATCCTGCGAATTCAGGAAACCAATCGTCCTTTACATGGTTAACATTTTTCACCCCAAATGGTTCACCAATAATCAGTTTCACATTTGGTAATTTCTCTAATGTTTGTTGTATTAATGTCTGATATTGTTTTTTGAATTGTTCAGGTGTATTAATTGCATTACTATCTTTAGTACGCCAAAAATCATTTACGCCAATCAGAATGCTCAAAATTGTAGGTTTGAGGTCAATAGTATCTTCCTGCCATCTGTTTTGGAGATCAGGTATTCGATTTCCACTGATGCCTCGATTGTATATCTTGATATTTTTACTGGCAAACTTCTCTAATAAACTGGCGGCAGCTAGATTGGCATAACCATAGCCAAGGGCGCCGTTATCATTGACATTTTTATTATTTCTATCTCGACCATTGTCGGTGATGGAATCACCTTGAAATAAGATGACGTCATTTGGTGTTATGTTTATTTTCTTCGATTTTTTTAAACCGGCTAGCGTTTCTGCCTGAGCAGTAAGCAAATTGGCGTTAGTTAGTAAACTAGCGCCAATAATAGTTTTTGTAATAAATGATCTGCGATTTGTTTTCATATTTAGCTCTTCGTTAGGAAACTAAATATAAAAAAAACTAAGCATATTTTTCTATACCTGCTAGGATAATTTTGCAAGCCTTCTCAATTTCTTCATTTGATATGGTCAAAGGAGGTGCTACTCGCAATGCTGTTTCGCAGTGGAGATACCAATCAATCATGATCCCTTGTTGTGCACAATAATTACTTACATTATATACTTGATCAAAATTTTCAAGTTGGAGACACATCATGAGTCCTTTTCCTCTAATTTCTTTGATTTTAGAGTGTTTTAATAGACTTTTAAATAGTTGTTCTTTTTCAGCTACTTGTTCTACTAATTTATTTTCTAATATGACCTCCAGTGATGCTTTTGCAGCAGCACAACTGACGGGATGCCCTCCAAATGTAGTGATATGGCCTAGCATGGGATTGTCTTTAATTACATCCATAACTTCTTTAGAAGCTACAAATGCACCCAAAGGCATACCACCTCCAATACCTTTGGCAAGCATCAAGATGTCTGGTACCATACCATAATGTTCGAAAGCGAATAACTTTCCTGTTCTTCCAAAACCGGTTTGAATCTCATCGAAGATTAATAATGTTCCTGTTTCATCGCAGCGTTTTCGTAATGCTTGCATATAGTCAACATCAGGTACACGTACACCAGCTTCACCTTGAATAGCCTCAATAATTACTGCCGCAGTTTTTTCTGTTATTAGCTTTAGATCTGAAACATCATTAAATGTTATAAATTCTATTTCTGGTAGTAGTGGGGCATATGCACTATGATATTGTTCATTACCAATAAGACTTAGCGCTCCCTGTGTACTGCCGTGATAAGCTTTTTTAGCAGCTATAATTTGTCTTCTACCTGTAAAGCGCTTAGCAACTTTCATACTTCCCTCCACAGCTTCGGCTCCAGAGTTCGTAAAATAGACAGATTGAAAGTGTTTGGGAAGTATCGCTAATAAATCAGTAGCAAACTCTACCTGCGGTGCTTGTACAAACTCTCCGTATACAGTAACATGTAAATATTTTTCAAGTTGTTTTTGGATTGCTTGAATAACTTTTGGATTTCTATGCCCTATATTACTTACATTGAATCCAGATACTAAATCCATATATTCTTCGCCATTTGGCCCATATAAATAAACTCCCTCCGCTTTTGCAATTTCAATCATTCTAGGAGAATTGGAAGTTTGAGCCGTATTTAGCAAAAAAAGTTCGCGGTTACTTAACATCTTATCGTTGTTTTAAAAAAAAGAAGAAGTCTTTTGGACTTCTTTCTATGTACGTATTAATAATTATTTTTTCCGTTTATTTAGCGATTTGATCAAATATTCTCGGAATTCTTGTTCTACTTGAAAGAATTGAGAAGATCGTGCGGCTCCTATTACTTTTGAGAATTTTCCCCGATAATTTTTCTTTATATCTAATTCTTTAGCATCATAAGCAATGACATCACGAGAGCTACCTCGTAAGCTGTTCTTTTTAGGGGTATTACCTGTTTTGGCTTTTTTTACAGTCCACATTTCCCTAGAATATTCATTGTAAATGGGGAAAAAGTCTTGTGCTTCTTTTCGAGTTAGATTCAATTCGCGCGTAATAAAAGCTACTTTTTCATTTTCAATCATTTGAAATCGAGCATTGTCTTGTGCATAAGTTGATGAAAAACCTATAATACAAAAGCACAATACAATAAGTATATTCTTAATTTTTGACATCATTATAACGTATATTTAAGGTAATCCTCTATATCTTCGTTCTTTATTACACCATTCGTGCCTAGCATGTCGATATCTGCATCATCTATGTATTTAGCAACATAAAGTAAATCATCGCTATTCCCAGTTTGTGCTAGATAATTAATGATTTCCTGATCGGAGACATGAGTTAGATTGTTTTGATCTTGTAATGAATTCTTATTTTGGATTCCAAAATAACTTCCAATTCCTAATGTAGCAACTAAAGATGCTGCTACGGCATATTTATTCCAAGAAGTTTTATTTTTTATAGAACGAATAGTCGCTTCTTTAGGAAGATTTAAAGTAGAATCAACATGAATTGACTTCGTGATTTTAGCTGTTAAATTATCAAAATAAGTCTTAGGAACCTCAAAACCATCTCGTTCAACTATCTGTTTTAAATTGTCCTCTATTATGTTAGCGGCGATTTGTGTATTAAAATCGTTGAAGTACGAAGGTGGAATATCAAATCCATCATGTGTCACTTTAGATTTTAAATTATCTTCTGATATTTTAGATGAAATATCATTTTGCAAATGAAAAAAATAATTATGTGGGTGGCTGAAGCCATCACTTTGAACTTTTTCCTTTAAATTTTCGGAAGATATTTTAGAGGTGATATTTTCTTGAAGTTTATCAAAATAACCAGCAGGAATATCAAAAGCTTCTTTTTCCTTACATGGTAGCTCCAATTTGACTTGAGACATTAAAGACGTATTTAAATCCTTAAAATAGTTCTCAGGCGTGTCAAAGGGATTTACACGTAATGAATTGGGAAGATTAGGTGCATCCATTCCTTCATGATATGTGTTATTTTCCTTCATAGTAATCTTTAGAGTACCTAAATCCCAAAAGGTTTAATCGTTGTTATGAAAAAAAGCTTCTATTTTTTTTACGGCTAAATGATACGATGCTTTTAAAGCCCCAACACTAGTTCCCAATACTTCAGATATTTCATCATATTTCATATCATCGAAGTACTTCATGTTGAAGACAAGTTTTTGTTTTTCTGGTAAGGTTAATAAAGCTTGTTGTAATTTCATTTGTGCTTTATCACCACTGAAATAGCTACCGCTAGATAAAGAGTCTGCTAAATAAGCAGAACTATCGTCATCTAACGATATGTTCTGCTTAAGTTTTTTCTTATTTAAGAATGTAATACACTCATTGGTCGCGATGCGATAAAGCCACGTATACAATTGAGAGTCTTCACGGAAATTTGCCAAATTGCGCCAGACTTTGATAAAAATGTCTTGAACAACGTCATCCGCGTCATCATGATCAATGACCATTCTTCTCACATGCCAATAGATTTTTTGCTGGTATTTCGTAAGCAGATGATTAAATGCTTCTTCGCGAGTAGCTTCGTTCGCAAATTTTGAAATAATTAAAGCATCTTCCATATATTGACTCTGTGATTTTTGATTTATTTTCTGTTAATAACGCGTTGAACAGCAGCAACAATTGCAGCAGCATTCAAGCCATATTTTTCCATTAATTGAGCAGGAGTACCTGATTCACCAAAGCTATCATCTACAGCTACAAATTCTTGCGGGCTTGGTAAGTTTTTAGCTAATACTTGCGCAACACTATCACCCAATCCACCTAAACGATTGTGCTCCTCAGCAGTAACAACACATTTCGTTTTAGCTACTGACTTTAGGATTGCTTCTTCATCCAATGGTTTAATCGTATGGATATTGATGATTTCAGCATCAATTCCTAATGCTGCTAATTGCTCACCAGCTTGGATAGCTTCCCATACTAAATGTCCTGTTGCAATAATTGTTACATCAGTACCTTCATTCAATGTAATTGCTTTTCCAATTACAAATTCTTGATCAGCAGGCGTGAAATTTGGAACTACCGGACGACCAAAACGTAAATATACAGGTCCCTCATGTTTTGCAACAGCAATAGTTGCAGCTTTAGTTTGATTGTAATCGCATGGATTAATCACTGTCATTCCAGGTAACATTTTCATCAAACCAATATCTTCTAGGATTTGGTGAGTAGCGCCATCTTCTCCTAAAGTTAAACCAGCGTGTGAAGCTGCTATTTTAACATTTTTATTAGAGTAGGCGATTGATTGACGAATTTGATCGTATACACGACCTGTTGAAAAGTTAGCGAAAGTACCAGTAAATGGAACTTTACCACCAATTGTCAAACCAGCAGCAATTCCCATCATGTTAGCCTCAGCAATGCCAATTTGGAAAAAACGATCTGGAAATTCGTTTATAAAATCGTTCATTTTTAATGACCCGATTAAGTCAGCACATAAAGCAACAACATTTTCGTTTTGTTTACCTGCTTCTAATAATCCAGCTCCAAATCCTGAACGGGTATCTTTTGATTCTGTGAAAGTATATTTTTTCATTGTTTACTAGTATTTAGATATTAGGAGATAGTATTTAGATCTTATCAAAATTTCTAAAATCTAATGGCTAATATCTATTATCTAAAAATTAATAATCGCCTAAAGTTTCTGTTAATTGACCTAAAGCAGAAGCTAATTGGTCATTGTTAGGAGCTACTCCATGCCATTTGTGAGATCCCATCATGAAGTCAACACCGTTCCCCATTTCAGTATGCAATAATATAATTACGGGTTTTCCCTTTCCTGTATGAGCTTTAGCTTCTTCAAGACCAGCAACTACAGAAGCCATATCATTACCTTTTTCTACTTCTAATACATCCCAACCGAAAGCTTCCCATTTAGCACGAAGATCTCCTAAAGAAAGTACTTGATCTGTAGAACCATCTATTTGAGCACGGTTGTAATCAACTGTTGCAATTAGATTGTCAATTTTATTATGAGGAGCATACATTGCTGCTTCCCAAACCTGACCTTCTTGCAATTCGCCATCTCCCATTAAAACATAAACAAGGTTTGAATCTTTGTTTAATTTTTTTGCTTGAGCAGCACCAATTCCAGCAGAAAGTCCCTGACCTAATGAACCAGATGCAATACGAATACCAGGAAGGTTATCGTGAGTTGTCGGGTGCCCTTGAAGACGAGTGTTGATTTTTCTAAAAGTTGCCAACTCACTTACTTCAAAGTATCCTGCACGAGCAAGGGTACTGTAAAAAACTGGTGAAATGTGACCATTTGATAAGAAAAATAAATCTTCTCCGATGCCATCCATATTGAAAGATGGATTATGTTTCATCGTATTGAAATAAAGGGCTACAAAGTAATCCGTACAACCTAATGAACCACCTGGGTGGCCAGATTGACAAGCATGTACCATACGTACGATGTCACGTCTTACTTGTGATGCAATTTGTTCTAGTTTATTGATATCTGCACTCATTTTATTATATTGATTTCACAATTAGCCGTAAAGTTAGTCATTTTTAACAGAGTGGGGGTATAAAATGTAAATTTTAAAGTCAAAATAACTATTCAAAATAGACTTTGATAGGGTCTCATTTAGAATACAATTGTTTTCTCTTATATTATTTTTGTAAAATAATATAAGAGTACTTATTATCTACGGTTTGTATGGGATAAAACAGGATATCAGCTTATGATATATTATCAGTTTAAGATCATTATTATCTATAGAATTTGCAATTGAGCAATTGAAACTAAAGGCAAGTCTACTCTTATAGAAAGTTATTTGGTGTCTGTTAAATTTGTTTATAAAAAATAAAGGCCATCCAACATGGACGGCCTTTATTTTTTATAAAATATCTTGACTTACATCGCTTCCGCTACAACTTCTACAACTTCTGGAACCATGCGTTTCATTAAACCTTCAATACCAGATTTTAAAGTAATACTGGAAGAAGGACAGCCACTGCATGAAACCACGTAGTTCTACAGTCACGGTACCATCATTAAAAGATTTGTAAGCAATTGCTCCACCATCTTGCTCTACAGCAGGGCGTACATAGTCATGTAAAACTTGTTGAATTTTAATTTCAACCTCTGTACCTTCAAAAGCCACTTCTTCCGTATGTTCAATAGGTTTTACAGCAAGCTCAGATTCGATAGCACCCTTAATAAAGTCTTTTAAAAGCGCTTCGATATCGCTCCATTCAGCATCCTCACTTTTTGTGATTGTCACAAAGTTACTTGCGAAAAATACACCATTTACAAAATTGAATTTAAATAATTCTTTTGCAAAGGCAGATTCTTGTGCTTTATCCTTATCTGCATAATCCAAACTACCGTTGATCAATAACTTATTGACCAAAAATTTCATCGTAGATGGATTTGGAGTGGATTCTGTATATACGTTAATTGTTGCCATATTAATCTGTGTCTATTTCAAATAACAAATATAAGCTAAATATCAGTTGATATTAGTCATTAAAGCGTAAAAGCTTAAAGTGTTACACCCGTATAGTTAGACGGAGTGATTGATTTTAATTCCGCTTTTATTTTATCAGTAACATTTAAATTGTTGACAAATTCAGCAATCGTTTCTTCCGTTACATGCGTATTTGTACGTGTTAAATCTTTCAGAGCCTCATAAGGTTTAGGATACCCCTCTCTTCTCAGCACTGTTTGAATCGCTTCCGCAACAACAGCCCAATTGTTATTTAAATCTGCTTTTAGGGCATTTTCATTCAAAATCAATTTATTTAGACCTCTTAACGTTGATTTGATGGCAATAAGTGTATGTGCAAAGGGAACGCCTATATTTCGGAGTACAGTTGAATCTGTTAAATCACGTTGTAAACGTGAGATAGGTAGTTTTGCAGCTAAATGTTCAAATAGTGCATTTGCGATTCCTAAATTTCCTTCCGCATTTTCAAAATCAATTGGATTGACCTTATGTGGCATTGCAGAAGAACCAATTTGTCCAGCAGTTATTTTTTGCTTAAAGTACTCCATTGAAACGTATGTCCAGATGTCGCGACATAAATCGATTAAAATCGTATTAATGCGTTTGAATGCATCGCAACTAGCAGCAAAATTATCGTAATGCTCAATTTGAGTAGTTGTTTGTGAACGGTTTAATCCTAGAGATTCATTAACAAATTTATTTCCAAAATCGACCCAATCCGTCTGAGGATATGCTACATGATGTGCATTGAAGTTACCTGTGGCACCGCCAAATTTTGCAGAATATGGTATCGCATTCAATTGTTCAAATTGGCGTTGTAAACGTTCTACAAAAACCTTGATTTCTTTACCTAATCGAGTTGGAGAGGCGGGTTGCCCATGCGTACGTGCCAACATCGATACATGAGACCACTCTGAAGATAATGTCGTTAATCTGTTTATCAACTCTTCAATCGCAGGGGTATAGACATCTGCAACAGCAGCTTTCCAAGAATATGGTATTGCTGTATTGTTGATATCTTGAGAGGTTAAACCAAAATGAATAAATTCTAAGGAATCATGTAGGCCAAGTTTTTCGAATTGATCTTTCAAAAAATATTCAACTGCTTTTACATCATGGTTGGTAACCTTTTCAGTATTTTTAATCCAAATAGCATCCTCTTCTGTAAAATTTCTATAAATATCGCGTAGTTTTTCATTAAGAGATCCATCAAAATGACCTAACTGTTCAATTCCTGATTGTGAAAGGGCAATGAAATATTCAACTTCTACTAAAACTCTGTGTTTGATTAACGCAAATTCTGAAAAATAAGCCGCTAATTCTTGAGTTGCGTTATAATAACGACCGTCTACTGGAGATACGGCGGTGAGCGATGATAAGGCCATAATACGTTTTTGTTTATGCAAAGGTAGAAAATTGCACGCAGCTTATCAATTTAATCAGACGTATATAACAAAAAAAAGCCCCAAAACTTGGGGCTTTTATATTTTTTAAAATCAGTTTCCTGAAATTAGTTAGCTTTTGCTGAATCAATAGCAACGTTAGCTGAATCAACTACAGTTTTAGCTGAATCGATAGCTACATTAGCTGAATCGATAACTGCGTTAGCTGAATCGATAGCTGTTGAATCAGAAGAAGTTTCTGATTTGTTTGCAGTACCATTACAAGAAGCGAAAGCTACAGTTAAAGCTAATCCTAAGAAAGCGAATTTGAATGAATTTTTCATTTTGATTTTATTAAATTTTATTAAATTTCTTTATTCATAGGTTTATACCTTAAATATGAAAAGGTAACCCATTTATTTTATTTTTTTTTTGAATTAAATAACACATTGTGAAAATGTAAGTATTTAGTTCATTATCAGTACTAAAATTATTTAGTAACAGTTGTGTCAACATTTATTGCAGCCGAATCAACTGTAGTTAAAGTTGAATCAATTGCTGTTTCTGTAGAGTCAACTAGATTAGCAGTCGAATCATCAGTAGTATTCGTTTTAGTTTCAGCACCACCACATGAAGCGAAAGCTACTGTTAAAGCTAATCCTAAGAAAGCGAATTTGAATGTGTTTTTCATTTTGATTTTTCTAAATTAATGGAAACAAAATTGTTATTATACTTATTAATACTTGAAATGTTAAAAGGTAACCTTAAGAAATAAAATATTATCAAGTTTTATTTTTTCAATTTGGTAGCCAGTGATTTATGGTTTGTTTTTCTTTTATTGTTCTAATTGATAGTTGCTGATTTTAGCACTTTACCCAATAAAAAATGTATCTTGAAGAGGAAAATTGTAAATAATTAAACTAAAGAATGAAACTATGTTTGATAAAATTAGAAGCATATTGAAATTACTGAAAACAGTTGATTTAGAAAAATTGCAACAGGTTTCTCAAAAAGTTGATTTAGGTCAGGTCCTACATGCGGTATCCAAAATGGATGATAACCAACTGAAGGGAGCTATGAAATTACTCACTGCAACGGGTAAGCAAAAAGAATTACCTCCTATAAACGGGGATTTTTATCATGTGGAATCGAAATTATCACCAGAAGACCGGTTGACACAATTGAAAGTTCGCGAATTTATGGAGAAAGAAATCAGCCCAATTGTTAATAATTATTGGCTGAGAGATGAATTTCCTTTTGAAATTATTGAAAAATTTGCAGCATTAAATATCTGTGGATATACATATGAAGGATATGGGTGTGCAGGAGGAAGTTCTTTGATGGAGGGTGTAATTGCTGCGGAAATCGCGCGTGTGGATGCCTCAATTGCTACTTTTTTCGGTGTCCAAAGTGGCTTAGCTATGGGGTCAATATATTTATGTGGATCCGCTGAACAAAAAGAAGAATGGTTGCCTCGTATGCAGCAGATGAAAGTAATTGGTGCTTTCGGGTTGACGGAACCTGAGGTAGGATCTGGAGCTGCGGGAGGGTTGACCTGTACGTGTAAAAAGACAGCGAGAGGTTGGGTGTTAAATGGACAGAAAAAGTGGATCGGCAATGCTACATTTTCAGATATAACTATTATATGGGCACGAGATCTTGATGATGGACAAGTTAAAGGATTCATCGTACGAAAAGAAAATACTGGTTTTGCTGTTGAAAAGATTAAGGGCAAAATGGCATTACGTATCGTTCAAAATGGATTAATCACCCTCACTGATTGTTTAGTTACAGAATCTGATCGATTACAAAATGCAAATAGCTTTAAAGATACTGCAAAAGTCTTGCAGATGACTCGGGCAGGAGTAGCATGGATGGCGGTCGGTTGTGCCAGAGGGGCATATGAGAATGCTTTAGATTATACAAGAAAAAGGAAACAGTTTGGCAAACCAATTGCTTCGTTTCAATTGATTCAAAATCACTTGGTTGAGATGTTGTCAAATTTGACAGCAATGCAAACTTTGGTTTATCGCTTATCCGAATTACAAGATAATGGCGAGTTGAAAGATGAGCATGCTTCATTAGCTAAAGTTTTTTGCTCCTTACGAACTAGAGATATTGTATCAAAGGCTAGAGAAGTGATGGGTGGAAATGGAATTTTATTGGAATATAACGTTGCACGTTTTTTAGCTGATGCCGAAGCCATTTATTCTTACGAAGGTACTAAAGAGATTAACTCGTTAATAGTGGGCAGAAGTATTACTGGTTTTAGCGCATTTGTTTAATATTCAAGTAAATTAAAAGTACGGAGATGCTATTAATATTTCATTTAATAGTTTGAACAAAAATGAATGGACGTTAAGAAGAACTGTTATGAAATTAAATAATAGCAGATCTTGGGTAATCTTACGCTTTAAATTCTGATAATTATATATGAACGATAAAAAAATATTTTGGGGAATTATTGGTTGTGGAGACGTTACTGAACAGAAGAGTGGTCCAGCATTTAATAAAATAAAGGATAGTAAGCTTTTGGCCGTAATGCGTAGAAATGCTGACAAGGCAGCTGATTATGCCCACCGCCATCAAGTGGAATTTTGGTATTCAGATGCGGATAGTTTGTTAAGTAACCCATTAGTCAATGCGATTTATATTGCGACTCCACCTTCTTCACATCTTGAATATGCAATACGTGCTCTAAAACTAGGTAAAGCTGTTTATGTCGAAAAACCTGTTACTATCAATGCCAGAGAAGCTACGTTATTAGGAAAAGCTGTTCATCAATATAATGGTAAACTTGTAGTGGCACATTACAGAAGGAAACTTCCTATGTTTTTGAAAATCAAAAAAATGATTGATGAAGGCGTGATAGGTACCATCCGTATAGTTACGTTGCGACTATGGCAGAATAGGACCCATACCTTGACTACAAAGGAAGAAGTCGGTTGGAGGACTAATGCTGAAATATCGGGTGGGGGATATTTCTTAGACCTTTCCCCCCCATCAATTGGATTTGATGCTTTATTTCTTTGGCCCTCCTTTATCTTATAGTGGTTTTAGTCAGATACAGGTTTCTAACCAGCAGGTTGCAGACCAAACTACGGGTACTATTTTATTCGACAACAAAATCTTATTTAATGGTAGTTGGTGTTTTAATGTTGCTAAACAAGACGAAATCGACTGCTGTGAAATTATAGGAGATTCGGGGAGCTTGAGGTTTTCCATATTTGGAAATAAGCTGATTATAAAAAATGAGAACGGAGAACAGGAATTTTCCTTTACTCATCCTGAAAATATTGAATACCCTATGATAAGGAGTGCAGTGAATTATTTTTTGGATAGCGAGTCAAATCCTTCTTCAATAGAGGAAGCTATCATTTTAATGAAAATCATAGATAATTTTGCTAAGGTTATTTGATGTTCACTTTTAATGCTTTTATTGACCAAGGTAATCGTTGATTTTCGATTATGAAAGGCAGTCCTATTGTATGTAATTCAATGTGATGAAGTGTTACTTTTTGTATTAACTCGTTGGTTATTAGTGTTTTTTTAGCGACTCTGTCTCACAGTGTCTTAGCTCATCTTTAAGGGCTTAAATTTATTTTTACTACCTTTGTCCTGTCGTTAGACACGGAGGCATGAGTTTGTTCCGTTATTGTTAAGCTCTTTTTTGGAGCATTATCTAAGTTCTTCGCTATATACTTGTCAAAGTATACTGGAGATGTTTTTTAATATCTCATCTTATAAAAGATTTTTTCTTTTTCATGATTTTTCTTCCTCGTACTGGGAATAAATTGAGTTAAATTATTAAGTGGATTGAACAAAAGTTAGATTTTCGGTCGAACTATTTCAACATTATGGGATATTTTATGTTATGCAATAACATGGGTGTCTTATCTGTTGATTATGCCATATGTGAAATGACGATTCATTTAAGTTTAAATAAATTTTAAAGATGGATAATAGTAGAAAAGTTAAGATAAAAGTCGAAGACTTAACCATTGTTTTCGGTAAGCAGAAAAAGCAAGCACTTAAATTACTGGATGAAGGTTATTCAAAGAAAACTATTCTAGAAAAAACGGGATGTACAATAGGTATCAATAAAGCTAATTTTGAAATCTATGAGGGCGAATTTTTTGTTATCATGGGACTGTCCGGTAGTGGTAAGTCTACTTTGTTACGCTGTTTGAACCGCTTGAACGAACCGACCATGGGTAAAGTTTTTATCAATGACGATGATATTACGAGTAAGAATAATAAGGAGCTTTTGCAAGTAAGAAGAACTGAAATGAGCATGGTTTTTCAAAAGTTTGGTTTGCTTCCCCATCATACAGTCTTGAATAATGCAGCTTTTGGTTTAGAAATCAGGGGGGAGGATAAAGAAACAAGAGAAGCTAAGGCTCAAAGTGCTCTTGAAATTGTAGGATTAAGCGGGTTTGAACAACAATTTCCATCCCAGCTTTCAGGCGGTATGCAGCAACGCGTAGGATTGGCCCGAGCTTTAGCAAATGACCCCGAGGTCTTACTCATGGATGAAGCTTTTTCGGCATTAGATCCTTTGATTAAATCCGAAATGCAAGATCAGTTACTTGACCTACAAGATACTTTGCAGAAAACAATTGTTTTCATAACCCACGATTTGGATGAAGCAATCAAGTTAGGTGATCGTATCGTAATTATGAAAGACGGTGTTATTGAGCAAATAGGTAGAGCAGAGGATATCTTGACAAACCCGGCAAGTGATTATGTGAAAGCTTTTGTAGATAAAGTAGATCGTAAATCTATCATCACAGCGGGTTCACTGATGTTTGAAAAATTAACAGTCGTACGTTTTAAAAAGGATGGACCTGAAGGTGCACTTCGTAAAATGCGATCCACAGGGATGGATATTCTACCCGTTGTAGATGTACATGATACATTTTTGGGCTTTGTAAATATTAATGAGGTTATTCAATCGGCGAAACGCAAAGAGCCAACAGTAGCCTCTATTATTCATTCGAATGTACCCTCAGTTTTTAAAGATGTAACAGTTGAGGAAATGTTGCCTTTGATTTCAGAAACTAAATCTCCGATTGCAGTCGTCAATGATCAGAACAGACTGTTGGGAATAGTGACGCAAACATCGCTCATTATCGAAGCAACTAGATTTAATGAAGAGGAAATTAACGAATTAAAAGAAAAAGCAAATAATCAATAAAATGAGTAAAGTAATAGATATAGGTCAGTATATAGAGGTACTTGTCAATTGGTTGACAGATAACTTGAAACCGTTGTTCGATGTTATTAAGAACACGGGGAATTCTTCCATTCTGGGGATTGAATGGGTACTCTTAGCCATTCCATTTTTCATAGTAATAGCTCTTTTTACCAGCCTAGCGTGGTGGAAATCAGGTAAAGGTGTGGCAGTAACCACATTGGTGGGGTTGACATTGATTTACTTGATGGGATTTTGGCGGGAAACTATGGAGACTCTAGCCCTTGTCTTGGTAGCAACCTTGACAGCTTTGGTTGCTTCAGTTTCCACTAGGGATATGGGCTGCGAAGAATAAACTTGCTGCTAAAATTATCCGCCCAATGCTAGATTTAATGCAAACAATGCCCGCTTTTGTATATTTGATACCAGCGGTATTATTTTTTAGTATCGGAAAAGTACCTGGGGCATTTGCAACGATTATTTTCGCGATGCCACCAGCAGTTCGCTTGACTACTTTGGGAATAGAAGCTGTGCCGAAAGACATAGTAGAGGCCGCCCGTGCTTTTGGTGCCACCAATAGGCAAATTTTATTTAAAGTTGAATTACCATTGGCGACCAAAACTATTTTAGCAGGAATAAACCAGACCATATTATTATCGCTATCGATGGTCGTTATAGCTGGAATGATTGCTGCAGGAGGTTTAGGTGAGAAGGTTCTTGAAGGAATTAACAACTTAGATATAGGTCTTGGTTTTGAAAGTGGTTTATCTGTTGTGATTTTAGCAATTATTCTGGATCGGATAACTCAGGGTTTTGTTAAGAATAAAAAATAACATGAGAAAATTAAAAATAGTATTGATATGGAGCGTAATTTTTCTGCTAAGTGCATGTAGTCCTGTCAAGGATAGAAAATACATTAACGTTGGAATGGTTGACGGGTGGGCAGAAGGTGTCGCTATGACTTATGTGGCCAAAGCGGTTCTCGAAGAGTTGGACTACCATGTCGTGATTCAGAGGGCGACTCCAGATATGATATTAGCTTCCATGAATAATGGGGATACAGATCTTTATATGGATGTCTGGCTTCCATTAACTCATGGTGATAAAATTGCTAAATTCCCAAATCTTGTAGAATTGGGAACTAGTTATGATCACGCGAAGAATGGACTTGTAGTACCAGATTATGTTACGATTGATGCAATTGAAGAATTAAAAGAACATGAGGTCCAATTTAAAAAGCAGATTATTGGAATCGAAAAGGGTGCGGGTATTACTGCAGCAGTGGATCGGACGATAGAAGAGTATGGTTTGAATTACAGGCAGGTGAATTCATCTACTGTGGCTATGATTACTGAATTGCAAAATGCAATTAAGGAGCGTCGTTGGATTGTAGTTGCTGGTTGGCAGCCACATTGGATGTTTGGTAAGATGAAATTGAAGTTTTTGGAAGATTCAAAAAAATCTTTAGGAACGACAGAGCAAATTAAAATTTACTCAAGGAAAGAGTTTCCTCTTGATCAGCCTGAACTCACACATTTCTTTTCGCATGTTCATTTTGAACTTGAAACAATGTCCGATTTGTTAACGAAAATGGAAGCCAGCAAGGATAAAGAGGCGACGGCTAAAATTTGGGTTGATGAAAATAGATCTTTAGTCAACGAATGGCTGAAGGGCGAATCTTAAAGTAGAAGTAAAATATATAAAGTTCAAATCATAAAAATAGTTTGGACTTTATATATTTTATGACCTTCAAGCGCGCCTGGCATTCAGTAAGTTTTCCTTCCTCAATCCAATGGAAAGTTCCTTTTTCAATTTAAATATTGTGCAGCTAATGAAATGCTTTAGTAATTCTATTAGTTTTTGTCAGTGAGTTTATTGCGAATCTATAATTTGACAAGGCAGAATTATCAATTATCTAAAATATTTGCTGCAGTTTTTATGAGCTGTATAGCTAAACTATGTTGTTCTACCATCAGATTATAAATAGCATCTTCGCTTAATACACCACAGCGCACATCAGAAGGTATGGTGCCTTGGTCATATGCTTCGACATCATCTCTCCATACGCTACTATTGTAATAAGAGATCAATTCTTGGAAATCAATTTGTGCACCTGCCCATTTTTCACGCATTTTTTCGACTTCTGTAACAAGTTCTTGTAGTTTATTTAAATGGTCTTCCATTTTTATAATATTATCTATTCTTTCTTTCATGATAAGGATGGGTTGCGATAATGTCAATTGAATAATTTTATGAATGCTAAGTTGATGTGGTGAATATAAGGAAGACTTTTATCAAAAGCCCCACGCGTGATAGCTTGTAATTTCAAAGTTTCATTTCTCATTTTTTATGTTTTGTTCATTTTTATATTATTGTTGTTAATAGAATAGAACATATAAAAGAATTGTTTAGAAAAAGTAGTCGATTAGTTTTTAAATTAGCATATCACAGCTTCATAACTGTTAATATGTAGCATTGCTTGTAATTGCTACGATTTAATTTTTAAGATTATTAAATAGGAATCATGATAAAGATCTATCATAACAAAATGTGCAGTAAAAGTTGTGCTGTACTGGATTTACTGCAAGAACATCAGTTGGACCTGCAGATACAGGAATACATCCATGATGTTCCTACAAAAGATGAATTGCTTGAATTGTTGACTTTACTCAAGCTAAAACCACTGGAGTTGATCCGTCATCATGAGCCTCTATTTCAGGAAAAGTACACGGATATGCCATTAACTGATGAAGAGTGGGTGGATATTATGTTAGAAAACCCTATACTTATTGAGCGTCCTATTGTCGTAAAGGGAGGGAAAGCAGTTATTGGGCGACCAATAGAAAAAGTAATTAATTTATTAAAGGGAGAGTAATGGATATTAAGAACCCTCCTTATACGTTTTTATAGTGATTTCTTTCTTCAGAAATTATAGGGTTCGCTTAATTTTAATCGCATCCAAAGTTCAATAAATTTGTGTGATTAAGCAATTCTTATTTGATGAGTCATTACCTATAACTTCAGGCTGATTGTCGTCAACCTCTAAATGAAAGTAATTGTTTCGCATTTATAACTTGATAAGAATTGAGCATAAAATGATACGGAGTGTCTGTTGATTCTAAAATATTAGAACTTAATTTGGTGTTTAGAAACAAACTTAAATTGTATAAACTTAAAAATTAATGCAGATGCTCGTATTGGTAAGATTATCGTCCATCTTGATATTATGTTGAAACCTTTCAAAACCCGATTAATGCTATGAACAAACGTAAAAAAATGAACGCATGGGGTTTACTATGCTGTTTAATGACGACTGTCTTTCAACTCCAGGCGCAGGATAGAAAAGCACCCGCATACCCGCTAATTACTCATAATCCCAATTTTAGTATCTGGTCGACTACCGATCAATTGAATGCATCCACCACCCAACATTGGACAGGTGCGGATCATTCCTTATTGGGATTGATTAATATCGATGGAAACATTTACCGCTTCCTAGGCAAAGAAGAACCTAATTATAAAACGATTCTCAGCACATCTGAAGACAAACCTTATTCTGTTCAATATACTGAAACTAAGCCGAACAGTGAGTGGTCCTCTCTTGGTTATAAAGCAAATGATTGGAAATCTGGCACATCACCTATAGGTGATGATGAAAAAAATGTAAAAACTCTATGGAAGTCAGATGATATCTGGGTAAGGCGTACATTCAATATTGCCAATCCAGCCAATATCAATGAACTTTTTTTAAAAATGAACCATGACGACAATATCGTGGTGTTTCTGAATGGAAAAAAGGTATATGAGAAAACTGGTTGGACGAATAGTTTTCAATATTTACCGATTAATAAAGCTGATTTGAAAGTAGGAGAAAATGTGATTGCTATAAAATTAGCGAATACTGCTGGAGGGCGGTTTCCTTGATTTTGGCTTAGTTGATAGGTTGAAAGAAACTGGCCCCAAAATACAAGCGGCTGTGCAGAAAAATGTAGAAGTTACTGCCACTCAAACGATATATAACTTTGAAGCTGGTAAAGTCAATTTGAAACTTACCTTCACTTCACCATTGCTTATGGATGATTTAAATTTATTGTCGAGACCAGTTTCTTACATTACTTATAGTGTAAAGGCTAATGACGGAAAAAAACATGCCGTAAAAGTATTGCTAGGTGCATCATCAAATATTGCAGTATATAATCCTGCTCAAGAAGTAACGGCGGAGAAATATACAACCGATAAATTATCCATATTAAAAACAGGTACCACTGAACAGCCAGTTTTACAAAAAGGTGCGGATGATATGCGTATCGACTGGGGATACTTTTATGTAGCTGCACCAAAAGTATTTGGCGCCGAACAATTTATAACTCCGCTAGCATCTGCTATTGATCATTTTAGAAAAGGATCTAGCCTTTCTACAGCATCTAAAGGTTATTCATTATCATTGAATACGGTTATTCCTTTTGGTACAGTTGGCAATCTCGAAGTGGAGCGTTTCATTGAGTTAGGATATGATGAAATATACGCTGTTCAATATTTTAAAAGTAATCTAAGACCTTGGTGGAATAACTCAGGAAAAGAGACCATGGAAAATCAACTCGCTATAGCAGCTCGCGAATATCAATCTGTTATGAACAAATGCAGTGCATTTGATAAAGAGGTCTATAGCGATGCAGTTAAATCGGGGGGGCATGAATATGCGCACCTGACGGCATTGGCTTATCGTCAGAGTATTGCTGCTCATACATTAGTACAGAGTTCAAAACACGAATTATTATGGTTATCAAAGGAGAATAATAGTGGTGGTTTTATTAACACGGTAGACGTCACATATCCCTCAGCTCCATTATATCTTATCTACAACCCTGAATTATTAAAGGGAATGTTGAATGGTATATTCTACTTCAGCGAAAGTGGTCAATACCCGCACCCGTGGGCAGCACATGATTTGGGTACCTATCCTTTGGCAAATGGTCAAACATATGGCGAACCTATGCCAGTTGAGGAATCGGGTAATATGATTATTTTGACAGCAGCCATTACGAAAGTGCAACATGATGCCAGCTATGCTAAGAAACACTGGAAAACACTTACCACTTGGGTTAACTATCTTGTCCAGGAGGGATTTGACCCCAAAACCCAATTGTGTACTGATGACTTTGCAGGTCATTTGGCACGTAATGCCAACCTTTCAGTAAAAGCGATTGTAGCCATTGCCAGTTATGCGCAAATGGCTGAGGAGCTAGGTGAAACTGAAACAGCTAAGGAATACCGAGCAATTGCCGAAGGAATGGTTCCGAAATGGATTGAATTGACCGATGCAGGTGATCACTATGCGCTTACATTCGATGATAAAAATACGTGGAGTCAAAAATATAACTTAATTTGGGATAAGGTATTAGGATTGAATTTATTTCCACAGAAAGTCTATGATACCGAAATCAAATATTATCTAACAAAGCAAAATAAATTTGGTATACCGTTGGATAGTAGAAAGGCATATACAAAAAATGATTGGATTTTGTGGACAGCAACCCTTGCCCCAACAAGTCAAGAGTTTGAAGCCTTGGTGAAACCCGTTTACAGACATGCAGTTGAGACCGAATCACGAGTGCCACTTAATGATTTTTACGATTCAAATACAGGAATTCGTGAAAACTTTAAGGCTCGTAGTGTGGTAGGTGGTTTCTATATGAAACTCTTATCTGATAAGCTTCAGATGAATAATTAAATGGCAACATCATTATCAAAAAGTAATTAAATCGTTCGATTAAAAAATAGCGCTTAACAAGAAACGGGACCTTTGGTCCCGTTTCTTGTTAATTCAAAAAAACTAACTTATCCAAATGGGTTGATAGATCGTCTATGCAAGGTATAAGATATTAATACCTATTCCTTTACTGCTAACTTCACAATAATTCATCTAGAACAAGATATATGATCAATATAGTTACTCTTGAGCAGTTAAAATCACGTGGAGTAGAGAATCGACTTATGTCAGTTCTTTGTTTGCTTTTGAGTTAGAATCATATTATTTATCTAATAATGGGTACATTGCAGTGAATTTCAATTTAGACAAGCGTGACGCATCAAGAAAGAACAAGTAAAATCAGAAAAGAGATTGTAGAATCTTATAAAGTATTAAAATCGAAGTATCCGATGTTAAAATATCAGAACGCAATTGGGCTTACGATTTTCCTGTTCTCCATAAGCATTAGCTTATTAATGGGGTACTTGTGGTATATCGATATGGTGCCAACCTGGAGTCTAATTGTTGTGAATGCATTTTTATTTGGAGTGTTGCACGAATTAGAACATGATCTAATACATTATATCTATTTTAAAAGTAATAAGTTTGTTCATAATTTGATGTTATTTTTTATTTGGATATTGAGACCATTGACATTAAACCCATGGTTTAGAAGAACACTACATTTGCATCATCATCGTTTTTCAGGAACCCTGCATGACGTTGAAGAAAGAGGGGTTACTAATGGTGAAAAGTGGAGCCTAAAACGACTTTTATTTACACCAGATTTGGTAATAGGAAATTTACTGCGGGTCAGGGGATTGTTCTCTGATATAAAGCGTGAAGTGGATAATGGAAATTTGAAGTTCGAAACTGCTCATAAAATAAAATTGTGTGGCGTCTTTGGCTTGATCCCACTAACAATCGCTTCTCATATTATATTGTATTTTTTTGGAGCTGATTTGCTACTGGACTTTTTGAATAGAAAATTTGATATTGGTTTTGTTATTCCAGAAATGATTAAATCAATATTAAATTGGTGTAACCCTATTATTTTTATTATCCTACTTCCAAATCTATTACGACAGTTTTGTCTCCATTTTATCACTTCAAATTTACATTATTTTGGAGATGTTGAGCATGGAAATGTGATTGAACAAACACAAATTTTAACAGTTTGGTGGACTTATCCATTTCAGATATTCTGTTTCTTTTTTGGTTGGACGCATGGCATTCATCATTTTGTCGTCAATGAATCTTTCTATGTTAGACACATCGCTAGAAAACAGGCGCACAAGATTATGAAGAAATATGGCGTACGCTTCAATGACCTCGGGACATTTAGAAGGGCAAATCGTTTTAATGAAATAAGCGAGTAGATTCTCTTTTGGGTACTTTTGTACTCATCCTTTATCAACCATGTTCCTTTATTAATGGAGCATATGTGACATTGATTGTTAAAGCCTAAAATCAATATTATCTATGGATTCGACTATTACTAGATTCTCATATAACAATTATTATTAAAATTTTGTGGTTAATACTCCTTATGGGGACCGCTATGTTATAGGAGTAGAAGTTAATAGCATTGAATTGTTTCAGTTTTCTTTAATTTGCTTTTACGCGATAGCCTCATAACTGCTGTTTATTCCGCACATCATTTTTGTCGAACTAAGGAGGTAGGGTAAAGCATTTGGACAAAAAGATGATTTTTCAAGTAATATTAGAGATTTTGAAAGTGCTTCATTAGATTGAATATGTAACTTTGTGAACGACATCTACTTTTAAAACAGAAATGTCATCATATCGAGTATAATAATTATGGAAAAATTAGGTATATCACGCAAAAACTTTCTTAAAAATTCAGCATTAAGTCTAGCAGGACTGACCATAGTACCTGGAATATTGCATGCAGAGACAAGTCAGAACGAAATGAAATATCATAGCGAAGTTCTAAAGTCGACCAAGGTTTATACGTTAAAAAACGTTCTTCTGGAAACTGGTTTTGAGTATGCTGACGACGAAGTTATCGCTACCAAAACCGCGCTTTTTTCTGTCGAAATAGCAGATGGAAAAATAAGCAAGATCAGCAGTAACCAACCAGGGGTTGCAGCAATAGATGCGAAAGGAATGTTAATGCTACCTTCATTTAAGGATATGCACATCCATTTGGATAAAACTTTTTATGGCGATAAATGGCAAGCCATTAAACGAGGTTCAGGTGGTGTAAAGGGGATGATTGCGTTAGAGCAGCAGATATTGCCTGATATGTTGAAAAATGCTACCCATAAGGCAGAAAAGATGATTGAACTGCTACAGTCAAAGGGAACTTCATTTGCTAGGAGTCATGTCAATATCGAACCGACATCTAAGCTAGATTCATTAAAAAATCTTCAAGTAGCGTTAGAAAATAAAAAGAAAGTTTTTGGAGCTGAGCTAGTTGCATTTCCACAACACGGTGTGTTTTATACGGATTCGGCATCTTACTTAAAAGAGGCTGCAAAAATGGATATTGATTTTATAGGTGGTGTAGATCCTTTCACTATTGACGGTGCGATTGAAAGAACAATAGATTTTACCGTGCAATTGGCATTAGATAATGGTAAAGGTATTGATATACATCTACATGAGTCAGGAGATTCAGGATTAGATACGATGGAATATCTAATCAATAAAGTAAACGAAAATCCAAGTCTAAAAGGGAAAACGTATCTCAGCCATTGTTTTGTACTAGCAAGGCTGGATAAAGCAAAGCAGGAAGAAATATCTGAAAAATTAGCAAATGCTCAAATAGGTATTGTTTCAACTATACCGTTTGGTGGGCTCATCATGCCAATTCCTACACTGATGAAATATGGCGTTGAAGTAATGACCGGAAATGATAGTATTGTTGACCATTGGAACACATTCGGTACGGGGAGCGTGTTACAGAAAGCTAATCTTGCGGCACAATTGTATGGTTATTCTTCAGAATTTGGTTTATCTAGAATGTTAAAACTAGCTACGGCAGGTATCTTACCTTTGGATGATAAAGGGGTGCAACAATGGCCAAAGGTAGGAGATGATGCAGATTTGGTTTTTATAGAGGCAAGTTGTTCTGCCGAGGCTGTTTCTCGGATATCTCAGGTTAAGTCTTTGGTATATAAGGGTAATGTTGTGTTTTAAATACTATTGTATGAAAATTATCTTTTTTTTATTGACGTTTATGGTGTCTATTACCTCCTGTCGTGCTGCACCATCAAACTCCCTTAAATCTGGAGAAATGACTGATATGGATATTCTAAAATTAGTACAAGAAGATGCTATTCAAAGCGTTGCAGCAGCTTTAGAAGATAAGGCTAATGTGAATGCCGTTGACGATACGAATCGTTCTTTATTATTGATTTCGACTGTTAATAAACAAACTGAAATGGCCAAGTTGTTGGTGAAATTTGGAGCTGATGTAAATCAGCAATCTGACAATTATGATAGTCCTTTTTTGTATGCTGGAGCAAGTGGACAAACTGAATTGGTACAATTATATTTGGATAATGGTGCACGCTTCGATATTTTCAATCGTTATAATGGGTCGGCATTGATTCCAGCCTGCGAACGAGGGCATGTAGAAACGGTCAGGCTATTGGTAAATACCAAAGGCTATCCAATCGATCATGTTAACCGTTTAGGGTGGACCGGCTTGATGGAAGCAATAGTATTAGGAGATGGCAGTGAAAAATACCAACAAATTGTTCAGATCTTAAAAGATGCAGGTGCCAAAATGGATATCCCAGATCATGACGGGGTAACGCCCTTACAGCATGCGCAATCAAGGGGCTATGGAAAAATTATCAGCATCATAAAATCATAGAATTCTGTTACAAAAATATGCAATTTGTGTACAATATATTCAGTAAGTGCTATCATATTTTCCTAATCATTTACGTGCTATTTATTGTAAATTAAATTTTGCAAGAGATGTTGCAATTGTTTTGTAATCGGACCCGCCTGTAATCCAAAATCCTTAAAACCAACTAATGATATGACTGGAGTAATATTTTTAGTAGTAGAGCTTATGAAAGCTTCGGCGGCATCCGCTACATCCCTTAGGCTGATGTCCCGGACTTCGATATCCAATATTTTGTTCGCCGTTTCAAGAATTTTCTTACGTGTAATACCAGGTAATACATCGTCCGCTGCGGTTAGTAACTTCCCCTCCGAGCTTATCAAAAAGAAGTTGGCACGTGGACATTCTGAAATTAAACCATTCTGTACATACAATATATCGTCAGCACCGTGTCTCTTGGCCTCTTTCAATGCTTGAATTCCCATGACATAATCAATGGATTTAACTTGGCTGAATGGACGATGGTACTCGAAAGGGAGCAGCTTTAAGCCCCGTTCTTCCAAAGTGATATTGCGTTTCAGCGGTTGTTGGCTAATGATTAAATTAGGTTCAGCAATGCTATAGCCATCAGTACTGTAACCACCTGTTAACAATAATTTAATGCCAGAGTCTGGTATTCTGTTAGCTTGCATCAAATTGTTGATGAATTGTTTAATTTCCTCTCTTGAATAGTTGACGGGGAGATCCATTAAATATGCCGATTGATAAAAGCGATCTAGGTTATCTTCTAAAAAGATCGGAAGACCTTGGACAGTTTTGAAAAAATCAAATATACCATATCCACGAACGATAGCGAGATCATTGATGGACAGTCGGGCTTCGTGTTCAGGAATCAGTTTTCCGTTGAAAATTACATAGAAAATTTGCATCGTCTTTTTGTGTTGATGGTATAGAGGGGACAAATCTATACAATGCGCTATAAAAAAACAACTTTATGCAGTTGACTCGTTTCGATACGTATTCTAATAGGGTCGCTATCGAAACTTACTTTGATAAAAATATGAAATAGTTCATGCAGTAAACCTAATTTTGCGATTCAATCTTTCTTCAAAATACCCTGATCTACACTCTCATTGATTAGTTTTTCAGCATACTTCCATATTGATCTAGATCCCGCATCAATGACTTTCTTTTTTTCGTATACTTTGCTATAGCTGACACCAAATTCATTCCATGTCCCACCGCTATTTGACGTGTTTTGTAAGAGCGGTTCTAGGCGATCCATTGCTTTTGCAAACTTAGCTTCTGGCGTTAATCCAGCCTCAAATTCTTCCCAGATGTCAATGAATTCCTGCGATTGTTTCTTCGGTAATAAACCAAAAATACGATTAGCGGCTAATCTCTCTTCGTCAGTATTAGCGTGGTTTTTTTTGGTGTCGTAAATAAATGTATCTCCGGCATCGATCTCGACAATATCATGTATGAGAACCATTTTTATCACTTTTAAAATATCTATAGATTCATTTGAGTGCTCCGCTAAAACCATCGCCATGAGTGCCAAATGCCAACTGTGTTCAGCATCGTTTTCTTTTCGATCGCTATTGAACAACTTGGTTTTCCTTTGGATATACTTGACTTTGTCAATTTCTTTTATGAAATCAATTTGTTTGAGTAAATTTTTGAAATCCATTTGTAATCAATTATAAAATGTTTTACAAAGATAAACTTCGACATACCAATTTCCTCATTGTTCTCGTATTTCCCTTAATTTAGGGTGGTGGAGCAGTTTTAATGCTATAAATGAAAACCTCTCCATCAGCAATGGAGAGGTTTTCTAATTGTGTATTGACAGCTCTTATTACTAGTGATTTAATGTTTCATAAAGATTATTGATCAATGACCGAATCTGAGAAATATTCTGATCGGAGAAGGAAAACTCGTCAGAGAACCTATTTGCTCCTTTTAAAAATTCCTTTAATTCCTCTTTATGTTGTAGATTACTTTGGTCTATGAACTTGTTTTTGTATTTGTTCAAATAGTTCAGGTATCTCGAAATAGATGTATCTATTAAAGATTCTTTTTCAATCAACCGCAACAGTTGTAAGTAATCATTTTTAATTTTCTCAGAATTTACCATAGTAATGCTGTTTGTATCACTAATTTTTTAAACGCTTCGTCCCTAACAACTGGTGGGAGAAACAGTTGCACATCTCCCCCAGGTAAGTGAGGGTTGATTACCCCCATCGCGATAGGTTGTCTTGCTGTTATACCTTGCCACACTTTCAACGTTAGTTCTTTTGGAACCTCATATTCGTAGCACTTGCTAAAATCATTCCAAGCCGGCTGAACAGCAGTTCCGCCGATTACAGCTCCAATAGAGCTAGGTTTTTCTCTTGTCCAATATCCGCCCGCTGGATTACCACCAGTGACACGATAAATCTTTGTTCCGGCAGGTAATACCGTTGCAGCAGCATCAACAAAGTTTGCCGCTTCTATAGCAGGTAAATCTAAATCTGGATTATTCCAATCAGGATTTGTTATGCCCGATGATAAACCATTTGATTTGTAATCAAATTTAGCAATTCCAGGAATATTATCCCAATCTTCAATGAATACCCGTTGGTGATAAATGCTGATAGCAGATTCTAGATTAGTCATTAAGCCCGACTTATCGTTTGATTTGGAAAAAGCATCTTTGAGTTTGGTTGAATTTAAACCCTTGTCTATCCAATTATTCAATTTGGCTTTTGTACCTGTACCAAGTGATGACTCTAAATCATCCATCCAAATGGTCGAATTTTCAATTACTTCATTAATTGAATCATCATCTGAGGAACAGTTAACGACAAGTTGACTGGAAAAAATCAACAGGATTAACATCATCTTTTGTGTAAATCTAGTCATGGGAGGTTATTGTTTTTAGGTATATGATAAAATATAATTGATAAAATGTTCTCGATTATAATATAAATCGTTTATTTTGAAAACAAGTTTTATTCTATTAATGAACTTGATTTGTATAAATGGTTTAAAATAGTCTTACTATTATCTAAAACAAATCTATATAATTATTAATTATATTTCAAATTAAATATTGTCTTTGCCTGCTCAAGTCGTCCATTCAATGATTTTTTTTCTTTCCTCAACCAAAGAGGTACTTTTAGCTACAATATTTTTGATGAATAGGAGTAGGGTTTTTAGGCGTGTGTTGTTAATTGTATTGTCACTTGAGCGGATTTAAAGATGGTTATGCTGTATATAATTCATTTTATAAGGGCATATAATCCATATTTATGATTCGGTAAAGACGAGCTGCAGCTATTGTGGATTTGAAAAATATAGCTGTTCTCGAATCGGTAAGAATGACTATTCTTACCAAGAGCAATTGCTGTGTAGATTCAGGTAGGTATATGGTAGTTAGATGATATTCTTATATTACATGCAGATAAGCTCCCTCTTAAATGGTAGGCAACTATTAAGAGGGAGCTTGTCGATGACTGGTATGATGTAAATATAGGAAAAGGCCTATTTTTTTCGGCTTATATTTTTTGAAGTGGAACACGTAATAGTTTATCTGAAGCAGTTATATATAAATATCCATCTCCTCCAAAGCTGCAGTTTGCAGTAGCAATACCAAGTTTAATTCTACCCAGTAATTCCCCATCACTATTTAAGATGATAATTCCGTTTCCAGCGGCAGCAAATATATATCCATCTGAATGCACTTTAATACCATCCGCAGCCATCGGTTCAGAAGGAAATTTTAATCTAAAATCTACAAAAACCCGACCCTTTCCAATATCCAGTTTATTATTTAAAGGATACTCCATAATAAAAGGGTATTTATGATCACTAATGGCGACATACAACCTATCTTGTTTTGTCGACAGTGCAATACCATTTGGTCTCGTTAAGTCTGTAATGATTTGTGTGGTTTTTCCTGAACGATCCAGTCTGTAAACGCCATTAGCAGTAATTTCTCTATTCAAAGTATCACGTTCTCTATTTGGGAGTCCATATGGAGGATCAGTGAAAAAATAATCCCCACGTTGATGTTGACAAATATCATTAGGTGAACTAAACCGCAATTGATTCCAGTGAGTACTTAAGGGGGTGAATTTTTTAGTATTGAGATCAATTTCGACAATTTGTCTGTTACCATGATCACATGCCACTATATTTCCTTTTTGATTGATCAATAATCCATTTGTGCCTGGTTTCTTCACTGTAGATATCAGCACCTTGATATCCTGCGGGTTCTAAAAACTTCTCTAGACCATTCTTTGAAGACCATTTATATATGGTATTGAGTCTCGTGTCGCTAAACAATAAATAGTCTCCTTGATGGTTCCAAACCGGCCCTTCTGTCCATTCGAGACCAGCGGCCAGCAATTCGATTTTTGTGGATGGGTCTATTATTTTCTTGAGGTCGGGGTGAAATATTTCGATTTTAGCTCCATCAAAGGGTTTCGAACTGGCTTGCCCTAGCACAATTGATGGGAATAGGATAATCAACAGGAGTATCACAACTTGTATATTTTTATATATTTTCATTATTTTAAGTTTTGAAATTTAATTTTTAGATATGCTTTTGAATAATTAATGATTATGATGAAATTTTTAATTTCATTATCAAGATACATCACAATGAATATTCGCGTAATTGACAGATTTTTAGGTATATGTAAAGATATGAATATTTATGATTTACCATAATTTTTTACACGTCTTTGTGATTTTTATAAAGGTAATTATAGCGTATGGTAAATCGGAAAGGAATCAATTAGAGCAAGATGATATTCCAAAAATTGTATGAATATCATTGAAGTTTATTTTAAATAGAACAGGATATAGGTAATCTGGATTGTCAAGAATAAAACAAGTTATAATGATATATGGACAAACATTTGGGTCAATACTGTAAAAGTACATGAGCTGGTGAGCAGTAAAATTATAGGATACTATTGTTGATATTTAGTATTTTTGCAATTAAAATTTACTTGTTTTAAATAGCTTACTAAGGTCCAGTATTTATGAAATCGAGAAAGCAAGTCATCCAGATACAACAACAGGATAAAGATATTCCAATCGAATTTTTTAGAATTGAAAATAGTTTAGAATTGTTTGATTTTAAACAGCACTATCAATACAATTTTTATCAAATCTATTGGTTTACCGGTGCTTCTGGAGAAGAACATCAAATTGATTTCGCGACCTATCAAATAGAGCCCAATCAGATTTGGATTATTTATCCAGGACAAGTACATTATTTTGATCCCATTGCTGTTTCTGGGTATTATTTAGCGATAGACATGGATTACTTTCATCGCGTTTTGTTTAATGAAGCCAAGCAAAAAGCGTTTACAGGACATAATCACCTGAAATTTGATGTAACTCTTCCAATGCAGAAGCTCTTCGAACATTTACATCTCTTGATTGAAATGGAGTTTCACTCACTAAAACGGGCAGCCGTATTAGAAAAATATTTACAATTGTATATTCTTCATCTACAAGATTTACCTGTAGTGCAGCAAAGTCATGTTACTATTGACGCGCGTATTCATAAACTTTTAGAGTTGATTGAACGACACTACATCACGCAGCGGAAAAATGAGTTTTACGCGGATAAAGTGGCACTCTCTACTAAGCGGATGAACGAAATACTCCTCCTTTCTATCGGAAAAAGTTTAAAGCAACAACTGCAAGATCGATTACTGCTTGAAGCTAAAAGGCTCGTAGGCCATAGCACCGAAAATATTCAGGATATAGCGCATAAACTGTGTTTCTCTGAGGTCTCCTATTTCAATCGTTTTTTTAAGAAATTAACCCTACAGACCCCACTAAATTTTAGAGAACAGGTGAAGAAAGTCCAAGGATAAGTCGCATTAGCATAAGTTTTGAACTAAATTCACAATTACCTTTGTAATCACAAAAAAGAAACATGGGTAACTTAAAAAAAAATCAACTCGTAGTCGTGCTCATTTTAGCACTTTTGTCTGCTTTAGAGCCCTTTAGTATCGACTTGTATTTGCCAGGATTTTTAAAAATTGCACAGTATTATCAAACAGATTTGAAAGCCGTTCAATTTTCTATATCTACGTTTTTAGCTGGTTTTGCTGCTGGTCAACTATTTTGGGGAATTATGTCAGATCGTTATGGAAGGAAATGGCCGACGATTATATCCTTACTTCTATTTATTGTAGCAACTATTGCGTGTATATACTCCGTTACTATCGAACAGTTCTGGATTGCTAGGTTTTTCCAGGCGTTTGCCGGCTGTGCAGGAGTTGTGATCGCAAGAGCCATTGTAAACGAATATTTTGACAAGGCAGAGACTATGCATATCTTTTCCCTATTAGCTATTATAGCAGGTGTAGCCCCTATTATTGGACCGGTTGCCGGAAATTTTTTGGTCTCACATTTCGATTGGCAATCAACTTTTATTACGCTATTGGTTTTAGGCGTATTTAGCTTGTTTTCTGTTATCCTATTCCTACCTGAAACTAGAGTTAAAACGATTGGAAAACAAGGAAACTTATTGCAGGAGTTTAAGAGCGTACTTAAAGTCAGAACGTTTGTGAAATACACCTTAATTGGTAGCTTGACTTATAGTATATTGATGATTTATTTAGCGAATGCACCATATTTGATTATGGAATATGGAAACCTCACTTCACAATATTTCAGTTATATATTTGCTTTTAATGCCATAGGGTTAGTAATCGGAGCCTGGTTATCTAATTCGGTATTATCACGCTGGTTATCTGTACGCCAAATCATTAAAAGTACAATACTAATAGGATTGATACTTAGCGTGGTTTTTCTGGGACTATGTATTGCTAAACAACCAATTATAGTGCTATTGATTCCATTATTCTTTTTGATTCTGACTTTGGGGATTTTATTCCCAACAACGACTAAATTAGCCTTAGAACCGTTTCATGAGAACAGTGGTTCTGCATCCGCTTTATTAGGCTCTTTACAGTTGGTCGTTACCTTTTGTATCTCCGCTATCACCAACATCATCCCTACCGATTTATTACTATTGACGGGGCTAGCACTGTTTGTTTGCCATGTGCTTTATGTATGTTGTTATTTGATTTTAGAATCCAAAATTATTAAGCATGACCAATAGACTATTTTAAACGACTATCCGTATTGAGAAGCATCCCTTTAAAATAAAACATTATTTTAAAGGGATGCTTCTCAATACGTTTTAAGCTAGAAACGTATATTTTTTGTTACAAATATGATTTAATTACATTCGATATAATCGTTTTTTTTATCAGATTTTCACTAAAATTCTTTGCGTTACGGGTAATTTATTTAGTGAAATCATCAGCGAAATTTACATCGAAAATACTGCGAAACCAAAAATTTTTTTATTGATTGTGTCTTTTATAATTTGATTGTAATAGAAAATATGAAAAAATAGAAATGAAATATTGTGTTTGTTGACAGTAGAACACCTGTTCAATTTATAGTTCAGATATTCACCAATATTAGATGGTTAAACACCCATTTAGACTGTTTGGAAATAAGGAAATATCCATTTAGCAAAACCTTCAAATCTATAGCAAAATTTGAAACGAAATATTATTTTAAACTATTCTTCTCCAAATGCTTAGTTGCATATGGAACAAGTGTGTAGCTAGAAAATCATGTCTAGTGTGACTTATTAAGACCTTCCATGAATTTACCTTCTATTTAAAAGTGGTAATGTTTATCAGATTTGGAAACTGATTGATTTTCTAATAGTTTAAAACAGCGATCCTTAAGTATGACATAATGATATGTTTTTGTATTATCTTAGAAAACAATACCAATTTAATCCACCTACATAAACAGGGTTAACTGGAGTCAGGATGTTGGTTTGAAAAATGTTTTTAAAGATTGAGTCAGAATGGAAATTGATGCATTATGGTACATTGAACTTAAAAATGGAAATGAGAACGGTTTAAATAGATTCATGAAGTTGTACCTAAAGCCATTATCATTTTTCGCTTATAATATTGTACAATCAAAAGAATTAACAGAAGAACTGGTGGTTGATGCTTTTTTGAAGGTTTGGAATTATCGGGAAAAATTTCAATCTGATCAACATGCCGTTCGCTTTCTATACCAGGTGACAAAAAATGCTTGTTTAAATGCAGTGGAGAAAAATAAACACGTTCCACCGTTTGATTATGAATTGGATAATCTGTTGATTTACGATGATACGGATATACAACAGCAAATCATATACGACGAGTTTTTACAACAGGTAGAGAAAGAGCTTGCTAAGTTGTCAGAGCAACAAAGGAATATTTTTAGAATGAGTTGTATGCAGGGATATTCTACTCAAGAAATCTGTCTCTTACTGGAGACCACTCCTCAGGTTGTATTTAATGCCAAATCTAAGTCTATTAAGCATCTACGTAATGTATTAGATAAACCAAATAATTGGTTTGGAGTTATTTTATTCTCCTGTTATTTAGGTAATTAGGTTTAAAGGTGAAATTTTTGATTAGGTTTTACCTCCCTAACTGTATATACTGTTAATAGCCGTGTAATTATGAACAACCTAAATTATATTTCAAAATTAATTAAGAAATATTTTCAAGAAAGATTGAACGAGGATGAAGCGCTCGATTTAAATGTTTGGTTAGACGAAGATGTTAGAAATCAACATTTTTTAAATGCTTTAGGGCAGTCGAAAATATTGATGGATGATTTAGACCGTTTCCAAAATTTAGAAAAAGATTGGATGAATGGGGAAAAGGAGCAAGAGCTGATGACACGAGTAGCGGATGGCATTCAATCTAGAAGTAGTCGAAGAACATATAAAAAAACGATTTTATATTGGGCGGCGAGCATCATACTTACAATATCTGTGACTGCTATGATTTTTTATTTACAATACAACCATGTTCAATATAGTACTGTTACGTTTAGCGAGATGACGGATGTTGCAGCTGGAACAACCAAGGCACAAATCATTTTGCCTGATGGTCGTATTATTGTTTTAAATGATAATTCTGAGGGTATACATTTAGGAGACAGTGCGCTATACGGAATGGCCCTCGAGCTCGGAGAGGACTATCTTGATGAATCGACAAAAATGGTACTCGAAGTGCCTTTAAAAAGCAGTTATCAAGTTGTGCTTTCTGATGGTACAAAAGTCTTTTTAAATTCAGGGTCCAGATTAACCTATCCCATCGGTTTTGATTCAGATAGACGTATCGTTGAACTTGAAGGGGAGGCATTTTTTGAAGTTGTGGGAGCTGAAATTTCGAATAGTAAACATAAAAATGGCATGCAAAGACTACCATTCATCGTCAAGTCTGCAAATCAAACCATCGAAGTTTTGGGCACTAAGTTTAATGTTTCCGCTTATGCTGATCAAAAGTATACTAAAACAGCTCTGTTAGAAGGAAAAGTTGCTGTCAGTATGAATGGTTTCCAGACTTGAAAAGCAATTTTTATTACCAGGGCAGCAAAGTACCAGTGATGGTGTTCAGATGAAGATACAAACTGTGGATTTAGAACAGATCTCAGCATGGAAAAGAGGTCAGTTTTATTTTGATGGCACCGATTCCAAAGATGTATTAGAACAATTGAGACGTTGGTATGGCATTGAAATCGAATATCCCGATCATTATTCACCAATACCATTTTATGGCATCATAGATCGAACTAAAAGTTTAAAATCTGTCTTGTACATGCTGGAGAAAAGTGGGCTGAAATTTAGCATTCTCAGCAATGGAAATCATATAAAATTGCTAATTGAAGAATAGTGAAGATAATAGGTTCTGATCAAGAAAGGAGGTTCTATAAAAGCAAGATATACTTATTGATATTAATAAAAACTGATTGGTGGTGGGACATCAATCATCCTAAATGATGAATATAAATTACCGATAAGGAGGTGGAAATCCTTCATGAAACAAATTAAATAACCAATTTAACATTTTAAAATATGTTTTTTAAACCAATTGTAAGGTGGCTAGATAGTCGCTTTGCTTTCCGATTATTCATTACGATGAAGCTAATAGCACTTTTACTGATTACTTCTATTTTTCAGGTTATTGCAAGCGTGAAAGCCCAAACCATTCAACTTAACGTGAAAGGGGAATCTCTGAAAAACGTGATGAGAACAATACAAAAACAAAAAGGAGTATCTTTCTTGTTTAAAGGAGATGCTATAGCCAATATGCCCATTACGGCGACCATACATGATTCTTCTCTACCTGAAACGATGAATACAATTCTTCAGGGTAAAAATTTAGTTTGGGAATTGATGGACAATACAGTTGTCATTCATGTTGCCCCCACTAAAGAACAAACAATATTACGGGAGAATTTAAGCAATCAGAAAACAACGACGGGTCAGGTAAAAGATGAAGATGGAAAACCTTTACCAGGAGCTACGATTATTATAAAAGGAACCACCAATTCTACTTCTACCGATGGATCAGGTAATTTTCAATTATCAAATGTATCCACCGATGCGACCTTAATTATTTCATCGGTAGGTTATGTAACCAAAGAAATTCAAGTTTCTGGCAAAACCAACCTCTTGGTTCAATTAGCATCTTCCAATTATGGTATGGATGAAGTTATTGTCGTAGGATATGGTAAACAAAAGAAAGCAAATTTAACAGGCGCTGTTTCTACAGTATCATCAAAAGAATTAGAATCTAGACCGGTGCAAAATGTAGGACAGGCGCTCCAAGGTTTGGTACCGGGTCTGAATTTGCAGACATCTGGATTAGGCGGAGAATTGAATCAAAACTTAAGTGTCAATATTCGCGGTGGTGGAACAATCGGCGTAGGCTCTTCCGCTTCTACTTTAGTGCTCATTGACGGGATGGAAGGAGATCTCAATGCCATTAATCCCAATGATATCGAGAGTATTTCTGTTTTAAAAGACGCAGCTTCCTCAGCCATCTATGGATCGCGCGCACCTTTCGGTGTGATTTTGATCACAACCAAATCTGGTAAATCGGGCAAGGCGGTCGTTAATTATAACAATAATATACGACTAAGCAAACCTATGGGACTCCCGACCATGTTGGATTCAAAAACATTTGCTTACTATTATAATGAGGCTGCAGCCAATGATGGTGAAGGAGCTAAGTTTTCGCAAGACGTACTTGATCGCATCGATGCCTATCAAAAAGGAACCATTAATACGGTCAGTGTACCTAATGCAAGTGGTGATTGGGGATATTATACAGGATCCAACGCCAATACCAATTGGTTTGATGAGTTTTATCGTAAGTTCTCTACTTCACATGAGCATAGCCTTAGTATCAATGGAGGGAGTGAAAAGATAA
The DNA here is from genome assembly GCF_044740685.1 of Sphingobacterium sp. SG20118. Classification (NCBI taxonomy): domain Bacteria; kingdom Pseudomonadati; phylum Bacteroidota; class Sphingobacteriia; order Sphingobacteriales; family Sphingobacteriaceae; genus Sphingobacterium; species Sphingobacterium sp. SG20118. Next base: position 3,755,265 of record NZ_CP172826.1, on the reverse strand, counting down.
AATATTTCACCTCTGGTAACTATATGGATCAAAGTGGTTTGAATCGTTATTCAGATGATAAATTCAAACGTTATACTTTTGCAAATAAATTGAACTTTATAGTCAATGACCATGTCGAGTTAACGACCAATACCCGATTTGTTAGAGAAGATTATGGTAAAGCGGCACATATGAACGATCTCTACTACCATAATATTGCAAGACGATGGCCTACTGTACCGGTAAAAGATGACAATGGCTATTATTCGGAACCTTCAGAGATCAGTCAATTATTAAATGGTGGACGGTCTAATGAGGTGAAAGATCTCCTTTATCAACAAGTGCAATTGCTCATAAAACCAACAAAAGATTGGAATATTAATGCGAATGTAAATTACCGCATTCGTAACACAAACTCCCATAGTGAATTATTGAAGGCCTATGCCTATAAAGCGGATGGTGAGCCATTTCCGCTAGCAGTAGGTTATAATTCCGCAGGTAATACTGCAGTCACTGAGGTAGGTGTAAAAGAAGAATACTTTAGCACGAATATCTTTACAGATTATAGTTTAACGATAGCAGATGACCATCAATTTAAATTCTTGGTAGGTTTCAACTCCGAGCTGGAAAAAAACCGTTCATTAAGAGGTAGTATGACCGATTTAATATCTGATGATATCCCAACGCTCAATACCGCTACTAAAAACCCACTGACATCAGGAGCATACCAACATTGGGCCACTGCTGGTTTTTTTGGTCGTATCAATTATAGTTATCGTGATCGATATTTAGTTGAGGTCAATGGACGTTATGACGGATCTTCACGTTTTCCTACCGAATTGAGGTGGAATCTGTTTCCTTCCGTATCGATGGGATGGAACGTCGCAAATGAAAGTTTTTGGAAATGGAAAGATCAAATATCAGCCTTTAAATTAAGGGGGTCTTACGGCGAACTTGGGAATCAATATACCAATAATTGGTATCCATTTTATGAGCTTATGCCGGTATCAACCAATAATGGAAGCTGGTTATTAAATGGACAAAAAACCAATACTGCTAATTCTCCTGGTTTGATTTCCTCAAACCTTACTTGGGAACGCGTCTCCAGTTGGAATGTGGGACTAGATGTGCAGGCATTAAGGAATAGATTGGGTATCACTTTAGAGGTTTTCAAAAGGAACACTTTTAACATGATAGGCCCTGCACCCACTTTACCGGCTATTTTAGGTACGGCAGTTTCCAAGAGTAAATAACTCTGAAATGTATTCAAAGGGTTTTGAAATCGAGCTATCTTGGAAAGACCGTATCGGAGAATTTGACTATAGCGTACGTGGGGTTTTATCAGATGATCATCAAGTGGTCACTAAATATCCAAATGAATACGGTGATTTGGCGCAATGGTACAGCGGAAGGGCAAGTAATCAAATCTGGGGTTATACAACTTTAGGTATAGCACAAAGTCAGGGAGAAATGGATGCGCATTTAGCCCATACCAAACAAACATTTGCCTCACAGTGGCAAGCAGGTGATATTATGTATGCCGATCTGAACGGTGATGGTAAAGTGGATAATGGAGCAAATACACTTCAAGATCATGGGGATTTAAGCATAATAGGTAATAGTTCTCCACGTTACCGCTTTAGCTTAGACTTAAGCATGGCATATAAAGGTTTTGACGCTCGTGTTTTCTTACAAGGTATAGGAAAAAGAGATTATATGCCCAATGGTGCATATTTTTGGGGTGCTACCGGTGGTATGTGGCAGTCAGCAGGTTTTGAGGAGAATATGGATTTCTACAGAGATGAAAACTCTACGATGGTTCAAAATGGTATCTTGGATTTAAATAAAGGGGCCTATTTACCTAGACCTTATTTCAATACCACTAAAAACCAAAATATACAAACACGCTATATTCAAAATGCGGCATATATGCGTTTAAAAAATGCACAGATCGGTTATACTTTTAGTCAGGAAGCATTGAAGAAAATAGGTGTATCCAAACTCAGGGTTTACTTGTCAGGAGAAAATTTATTGACTTTTTCAAAGATGTCAAAAGTGTTTGATCCAGAAACTGTAGGCTTAGGGGGTTGGAACGATGGAAAGACATACCCATTCTCCACGGTTTATTCTTTCGGCTTAAATGTCAATTTCTAAGAACATCAATTTATGAAACATATAAAATATACAATAGGATTAGTAGGGTTATCCATAGGAAGTATCTTTTTGGGAGCTTGTAATAAATATTTAGATCGCGCTCCATTAGCCGATGTCACACCCAAGGAGTACCTAAATACTGAAGCAGATCTGGCCACCTATACCGTGACACGGTATAATTTCCCTTCACATGCAGGTTGGGGTATGGGAACATTCGTGCTAGATAATCACACTGACAATCAGGTAGCAAGTGGTTACAGCACCATATGGGTACCAGGAGAGTTTAAAGTTTCTGCAACAGGCGGAGATTACGATTTTACACGTATCCGCCATATTAATTACTTTTTAGAAATGGTACTTCCAAAATGGAAATCCAATAAGTTAACCGGTAACCTTCCTAATATTGAACACTATATTGGTGAAGCCTATTTTTTGAGAGCATTTGAATATTTCAGTAAGCTACAGAATCTAGGTGATTTCCCGATTGTCAAAAATACATTGATTGACAATATGGGCCAATTGACAGCGGCATCGGTGAGAAATCCTCGAAATGAAGTAGCCCGATTTATTTTAGCGGATTTGGATTCTGCCATTAATTTGCTCAATGTCTCTCCACCCAATGGTAAAAATCGTATCTCTAAAGATGTAGCGCTTTTGTTTAAATCGAGAGTTGGACTATATGAGGGAAGCTGGTTGAAGTACCATGGCAATACTGCACGAGTACCCGGAGGCCCAGGATGGCCAGGAGCACAATCGCACCCCAATTTCAGTATCAATCTGGCCGAAGAAATCAACTTTTTCTTATCCGAATCTATGGCTGCGGCAGAACAAGTTGCAGATAAAGTTGAATTAGTTGCCAATATCAAGGATGATGGCCAAAATTCGTCTAACAATCCATATTACAACATGTTTTCGGATGTCGATATGTCTAACTATTCAGAGGTATTGATGTGGAGATCCTACTCGTTTTCATTGGGCGTTACACATAATGTGAATCATTATATGAACCAAAACGGTGGAAACTCGGGTTATACCAAAGGCTTAGTGGAATCCTTTACCATGGCCAATGGACTTCCTATATATGCTAATGGATCAGGTTATCTAGGTGATGACGATTTTAAAAACATCAAAGCAGGCCGAGATAATAGATTGCAGATTTTTATGAAAGCACCTGGAGAATTACGCGTAAAAGATAAAATGAATACCGATGGCACACCAATTTTGGAGTCAAATCCAGCTATTTTGGATATTGCAGAAACCAGATATGTTACAGGTTATGCACTTAAAAAAGGTATGAGTTACTTAGCTGCACAACTTCCGGGATCAGCGGGCTCTACAGGTTTCCATTACATTTCGAGCTACAGAAGCTTATTTAAATTATTTAGAAGCAAGTTATCTTAAAAATAATTTTATCGATGCTAAAGCTTCAGCATATTGGCAAAAAATCCGCAATCGAGCAGGTGTCAATCAAGACTTTATGCATACGGTTAATAATACTGATATGAATGAAGAAGCCAAAGATGATTTTGGAGCTTATAGTTCAGGTACTTTACTTTCCGATAAGATTCTGTTCAATATTCGTCGAGAACGCAGATTAGAATTGGTTGCCGAAGGTTTCCGCTACCAAGATCTAAAGAGATGGCGCGCACTTGATCAGTTAAAATCGTCGCCTTACATCGTCGAAGGTTTCAAACTATGGAGCGATATGGAACATTGGTATGTCAATACTTCAGGTGTTTCCACGCTAGTCGAACCCAATACGCCAGGGAAAACGGCCAATGTATCAGCTAAATCAGAAAGCTTATACCTACGCCCCTATCGTATCAATAACTCGGCGAATAACTTAGTATTGAATGGTTACAAGTGGGCCAATGCACACTACTTAAATCCCATTGCAGTCCAACATTTTACGATTACATCGACAGATGGTTCAGCTTCAAGCTCAACCCTTTACCAAAATCCAGGTTGGCCTATAACGGCCAACGAAGGAGCAATAGATTAATAACAATTACAAGGGCAATGTTAACATTGCCCTTGTTTTTTTACAGACAATTTTTAGTGGTAAACCAAGAGTCCTCCCCATTATTTATCTTATTTTTGCTTCAATATCACAAGCTACAGTATGCTGAAAAGTATAAACTTATATGCATTAAATAGTAATCGTTAACTTCGTGGTCAGTATTATCTTATTGCGGATCATATGGTTAAGTATTTCTTAAAATAGAGACGAAAAGTTAAAAAATAGGAGTGGAAAAAAAAGAAGGAGCAAGGTGGTGTATCTGCCAGGAATGTCAAGGGCGCGGTAAGAAAAGTCGGAAAATTAGCAAGAAAGTACGGCTAAGCTATCAAGAAGCATGTAATCAATATGAAAAAACAAATGGCGAAGGAATAGCTCCAGTTCGCCCAAAGGGACACCTATATACATGCCTCAACTGCAGCGGAACTGGTTTGATACAATCTGCAAGCCACCCGATTGCAGACAACGAAAATTTTCCACACGTGGCTATTATTGGAGGCGGTATTGGAGGAGTAGCTTTAGCAGTGGCCTGTTTACATCGCGGTATCCCGTTTACCCTCTATGAGCGCGACAGCGATTTCAATGCCAGGTCGCAGGGTTACGGGCTGACTTTACAGCAAGCAAGTAAAGCGATTGCGGGATTGGGCATTTTTTCGTTAGAAGAAGGGGTGATATCAACAAAGCATGTTGTTCATACGACAGAAGGAAAAGTGATTGGTGAATGGGGAATGCGAAAGTGGATACCCTCGGATGTAGAAACGTCTGCTAAACGCTCCAATATCCATATTTCTCGACAATCTCTGCGCTTAGCGCTTCTAAAGCAGCTCGGTGATCATCATGTGGTACAATGGGGACATCAGTTAGTAGATTTTAAGGATTCTGAAGACGAGGGGGTTGGGCTAAGTTTTCAAGTGGATGGGGAGATAAAGAATGTTAGAGCAGACCTTGTGGTTGGAGCAGATGGTATTCGAAGTTCAGTGCGAAGGTTGCTGATTGGTGAGGATATTACACCCTTACGTTATCTAGGCTGTATGGTGATATTAGGTATTTGTCCTTTGGCAGCGCTTGGAGATCTTAAAAGTTCTTTGCTTGACTCAGCTACGGTATTTCAAACTGCAAACGGCAACGAACGAATCTATATCATGCCATATACATCAGATTCGGTGATGTGGCAATTAAGTTTTCCAATCCCAGAAGACGAAGCCAAACTCTTAAGTGCTAAAGGACCTCAAGCACTCAAAGAAGAAGCGTGCCTTAGGACACCGTGGCACGATCCAATTCCTCAGATTTTAGCAGCTACCTTGGAAGCTCAAGTTTCGGGATACCCGGTGTATGACCGAGAATTGCTCGACGCAGAATTGTTAAAGAAAGGTGGGAAAGTAACACTGATTGGCGATGCTGCCCATCCTATGAGTCCATTCAAAGGACAAGGAGCGAATCAGGCGTTGCTAGATGCACTCGAATTGGCTCGGGATATCTCAAGAGGATGTCGGTCATCCCACTGGAAAAAAGCGGGATTGAGGCAAAGTGTATTAATAGAATATGAATCAGAAATGATAGCTCGCAGTACCTCCAAGGTAAAAGATTCAGCAGATGCTGCAAAATTTCTACATTCTGAAATTGTACTCCTTGAGGGCGATGAACCTAGGGGAAGATGTGTAAAGAAAAATCCCTCGGAATAGTAGCTCGGGTTATAGCGATATCAATTATGATTATAAAGACGATTTCAAAATATCCAAGAGTTGTCGGGGTTCATCAATAATATAATCTGCTCCATGTCTTGTTAACTCTTCTTCATCCCGAAAGCCCCATGACACACCGATTGCACATACTCCTGCATTTTTAGCAGTATCCATATCCACAGAAGAGTCACCTACATAACAACAATCAGCAGGTTGTATGTTTAATCTATTGAGCGTGTCGAATACAATATGTGCATCTGGTTTAGCAGGATGCCCCGCTCGATGCCCTAAGATTAGATCAAATGAAATCTCAGGAAAATACTTTTCTACCAATGGAATAACAGCCTCATGATATTTATTGGAAGCAATCGAAATCAGATAACCAGATGATTTAAGTGTCTGTAATAAATGCATGATGCCAGCATATGGTTGCGTACAATTATCAGCCTTCTCTTCATATCGTTCCTTGAATGCGACAAGTAGACGTGTTATGGTATCGTCTGTTCTTGCATTTACAGGTAATGCTCGTTCGATAAGAGTTCGAACTCCATTACCAACAAATTTTTTGTAAGATTGAAGAGGGTGAATTGGATAGCCATATTCCTCAAGTATCCTATTGCAGCTATCGCCCAAATCTTGAAGTGTGTCTAACAATGTTCCGTCTAAATCAAATATGATAAGCTTCATGTGCTAAATCTAACAAAAACAATGGTGATTTGATTATTCCCTTGAGAAATTTATAATAGGTATTGGTATTTACGGTCAATAGGTATTAAAATAGGCTTCTCTATATAGAGAAGCCTATTCAGTGACCTCGGAGGGGTTCGAACCCTCGACCCATTGATTAAGAGTCAATTGCTCTACCAGCTGAGCTACAAAGTCATTCAGTATAATCAAATGTAAGTTAGATTTTTATAAAATCAAATATTATGGTCAGGTTTTTTTTAATTTTTATGATGGTGCGATCCTGTTCTTATTGATAAGGCTTTTCATACTCATTAATTCGTCATGCCATTAACTTTAATTTCCCTTTTCCTTCTTATAGTTTAAGGGTTAATGGCATGCATCAAAATACTAAATCTTATGGGTTTCAACTATATGCAGTTGATTTTAAAATGTCTGTTTTCCAATGGATGGAATTACCTTTTAAGATGTTTAGGTATCGCCCAGTATTTTTTAAATAGTCCATTGATATAACAAACGAAGATTATTTTTTTAAATACAGGGTGATCAGAATTTGTTGAACAACTGGAATCAATTCTGTTATTTCAGTTTAAATTATGAGATAAGAAAATAGCGATTAATCGTGTACTAAATCGAATTTTCTAATCGGATGAGGTTTATTGACAAGGTAAATACTGGACACGATCATCTAAATTGTAAAATAAATGTTTGATTCAAAAGGATTAAAGAGCTGTTCATACTTTCTTAACATAGGATTAATGTTCGGGTAATTGGGGTTTTCTACTTTCGCCGAAACACTTTCAGTAACATATGAACAAATTACTAATACTACCACTCATGCTTGGCATTACTTCCCAAGGGCAAGCATTCTCCGTAAAAAGGCCTTTCCCGTCTACAATCGGAAGCATGGTTTTTCAGAATCAGATTAATGGAACCGTTTTATCGCCAAATGGGCAGGCTATTTCTGGTGTAACAATCAAAAACATTCAATCTGGTAAAACTGTGGTGACGGATTCTAACGGTAAATTCCAGCTCTCATCGAATCAAGGGGAGACATTGCGTTTTAGTTTTATAGGCTATAAGACCTTAGAGCAACTGGTTGTTGGTAATAGTATACAGATTACACTAGAAGAGGATGCAAGCCAACTCGAAGAGGTTGTTGTTGTTGGTTATGGTACACAGCGAAAAAGTACAGTTTCGGGTTCTGTTTCTTCGACCAATCTTGAGGGCGTTTCTAGTCGTTCGGTTACAGGAATAGGTGAGTTGCTCCAAGGAAAAACCCCAGGTGTAACAGTCACCAATGAAGGTGGTGATCCCACTTCGGCAGCACGAGTAAATATCAGAGGACTTGGTGGTATTAATGGTGAGCAACCATTATATGTTGTAGATGGAACAATCTTTCATGGTGTACCACAGATAAATCCAAATGATATCAAGGAAATCAGTGTTTTGAAAGATGCTGCTGCCGCTATTTATGGCGCTCGTGCGTCAGGTGGTGTGATTTTGATCACGACAAAAGGAGGACGGTCAGGCGAATTGAAAATTGAAGCCGAAGCTAAATTTGGGATACAGAAGGCGCACAATATGTTGCAATCGCTTAATGCTGTAGATCGCGCCATGGTTTCTAATTTGGCGGCAGATAATGCAGGTGTTAAACGCGATCCCGCTTTTGATGCAAGTCTTTATCCCGATGGGCAGATTACCAGAACTAATTGGATGAATGAAATATTTCGTACCGCAAAAACTCAGGATTACAATGTGTCAGCGAGTGCAGGAAATGAGAAGTCTTCATTCTATACTGCTTTTAATTATCGTGATGCAGAGGGAGTGTTAATCAATACCTATGGGAAACGGTATAATTTTCGTCTGAATTCGCAAACCCAGATTACCCCTTGGATGAAGTTAGGTGAAAATATAGCTTATAGTTTCACAAATGGACAGGGAGCAAATACCAGTTTCTGGATATACAGGTGCTATTCTATCGGCGCTGCACTATCCGCAAAATGTTCCAGTTTATGATACTAATGGTAAATTTTCGGGTCTTCCCGAAAAATATGGTCCTGGTAGTTATGGTGATGTCATCAACCCTGTTGCATACTTAAGTAGATTGGATGTGGACAATCCTGTACATAATCTACTGATTAATCCCTATGTAGAAATGAAATTATTGCCGGGATTAAAATTCAAATCCAATTTTGCCTATACTAAGCAGTTTACCGATTACAAGGAATTTACTTCAAAAGTGCCAGAGATTGGAAAACCAGTGATGTCAAACTCTTTGACGCAACAGACGATAAGATTTACAGATATCTTGGCAGAGCAGACATTGACCTATGAAAAGGATATTAATAAACATCATTTCGATGGCTTATTAGGTTATATGTATCAAGAAAAACAGACAAAATATACGTATGTCACTGGAGAAAATTTTGATGATGAATCTGCGGGATATCGTTTTATGGTAAATGCAGGTAATATTAGACCCATTTTAGATGGATTAAATAAGCAAGCATTGATTTCATATCTATTTCGGGCTAATTATAATTATGATGGCCGCTATATGCTTTCATTGATTGGTAGACGAGACGGTTCATCGCTGGTTGCTTCTCAGAATCATTTTCAGAATTATGGCGCCATATCTGGGGCATGGGCACTCCATCGCGAATCTTTTCTTTCAGATTCCCAAGTAATCAGCACGTTAAAATTGAGAGGTAGTTATGGAATACTTGGCAATTTGGGCTCGTTAGAACCAACAGATGTATATCCATTATTGTCACGTGTAGAAGGTTGGTTTGGCAATCAACCATCCCTTTTGCCAGGATATGCCGAGGAAGTGATGGCCAACCCTGATCTAACCTGGGCAGAATCAAAACAAACCAATATTGGTATTGATCTGGGAATGTTGAACAATCGTTTAACAGTGAATGCAGACTACTTTGTCAAGAATACAGATAATATGATTATGAATATCACGCTACCGAGTACCACTGGTGTGAAGACAAAAACGGTCAATGGAGGTTTGGTGAAAGACAGCGGTATCGAACTTGCGCTTAGCTATAGTAGTAAATCCAATGCAGCTTTTCAATACGATGTAAGCGCTTCGATTAATAAGATCAATAATAAGGTTGAGCATTTGGCTGCAGGACTTCCAAATCAATTTTTGTCAAATAACTACAGAGGTATTCTTCGTCCGATTATGGTGCAACCCGGACAACCACTTTATTCATATTATGGCTTAGAGACAGCAGGACTTTTTAGATCTCAGGAAGATGCCGAGCTGTACAAAAATACCAATGGACAAAAAATACAGCCAGATGCACAAGCTGGAGATATGAAATTTGTAGATCAAAATGGTGATGGAGCTATCAATGATCAAGATCGCGTGTTTTTGGGTAGTGCCTATCCTGATTTCAATTATGGGCTTACCTTTAATGCCAGCTATAAGAACTTTGATTTCAATATCTTTTTCCAAGGTGTGCAAGGCAATAAGCTATTCAATGCATTAAAATATACAGGATTGAATGCAGCATCAGGTCAACCCTATAATATGTTTGAAGATATCAAGAATGCCTATTCGCCAACAAATACCAATTCAGATATTCCACGCGTATCCGTAACTGATCCAAATGGTAATTTCTCTAAGGTATCTGATTTCTATGTGGAAGACGGTTCTTACCTACGTTTGAAAAATCTAATTGTTGGGTATACGCTGCCCATGGAGTGGACAAAGAAATATCAAGTTCAAAAATTAAGAGTATATGCCTCGGCAAGTAACCTTTTTACGTGGACAAAATATACGGGTATGGATCCTGAGATTGGTATGGATAGCTATGGTATGGACTCAGGTCGCTATCCACAGGCACGTACATTCATGATCGGAGCATCTGTATCCTTCTAGTCCCGATCAATATAAAGAACACGGTCATGAAAAGTAATATTCAAATGAAATCACCGTGAGCTTAAAGCATCTATAAGCAGGAACTCATCCGATTAGGTCGTATTGGGTGAGTTCTTGAACATCATTAAAAATAAACAATTGATGAAAATAATTGGCTCTTGCAAGTTTCATCAGCGATTTAAAAAATATTAAAATGAAAAACATAACAAGGTATATCACATTATCAATGCTGGCTTGTGGTATCGGGACCTTCACGCAGTCTTGTAACAATAAATTGGACATTACTCCAGAGGGAGCACCATCTAAGGGTAATTATTGGAAAACACCTGAAGATGCCGTAAAAGGTGCCAATGCTTTATACGCCAATTATGACGAAGAAGAATTTTACGGACGTGGATTCTTTTGGTTTATCAATGCGAGTGATGACATGGTAACAGGCAGAAATAATGCGCAAGCAGAAAATGTACGTAATTTTAGTAGCACTTATATTGGCGGCGGATATACTGAACCGCAGTGGCAATATCGCTATGCAATCATTAAACGTGCTAATGATATTTTGAGATATGTTCCAACTATAAGTATGGATGGTGCTTTAAAAAAGCGCATATTGGGTGAAGCTAACTTCAACGCAGGTTATATGTACTTTCAATTGGCAGCTAATTATGCTGACGAAAGAGCGGGTGTACCCATAGTAACTGTCGAGAATATGGATAATGAATTGGCTACACCTCGGGCAGCTAATATTGAAGAAAATTATCTTCATGTTGAAAAACTGTTAAAAAGTGCGGCTGATCAATTGCCTTTTTTCGATGAGCTGGCCAAAGTGGACTATGGTCGTGCACACAAAGTTGCTGCATGGGCGCTGCTTTCGAAAATGTACTTGTATAAGAAAGATTATAAAATCGCAAATCTGTATGCAGATTCGGTTATCAATCAGGGGAAACGTGGCTTAGAACCTGTATTTACAGACGTATTTAAGGCTTCCAATAACTGGGGAACAGAATACATCTGGTCGGCAACCAGTTCTCCATCAGGAAGGTCTGGTTGGGGTTCTATTCTACCAGGTGTCATGTTGACCAATGGTGCATGGGGTCTTTATAATGGCTGGGGTTATTATTTACCGACTAAGGAGCTTTATGATTCTTACGAGAAGGGTGATGCGCGAAGAGAAGCGACTATTTTAAAACCTGGCGATAAATTCATGTTTTTTGGTGAAGAACGTAGTTTTACACCTGCTGGATCGGCGACCTGTGATATGCAGTTCAATAAGTATATGGAACCTTTTTCTCACCCATCTCCGATCGGTTCACATGTGAGTCCAAATGGAGATCATATGGCAACAGATTTAAATGTACCCCTAATTCGTTTTGCAGAGATTCTTTTAATCAAGGCAGAATCGCTGATCATGTTAAACGGTACAGGTGCAGGGGATAAGGAACTTAATCTGCTGCGTAAACGTGCTGATCTAGATGAAATGCAAGGTATGACATTAACAGATTTAAAACGCGAACGTCGTAACGAGTTGGCCGGCGAGTTTACAGATCGTCACAGGGACTTGGTGCGCTGGGGGGATGCTGCAGCTACTTATGCTAAACCTCTGCATACCTATGCTATGGTAGATCCTGCTACAGGCAAACCAATCGTGTTTCCAGGTCGTAAATTTGATCCTAAGATTCACCATGTATGGGCAGTTCCGCAACAAGAGATTGATAATAGCAACGGTATCATTAAACAAAATCAGGGATGGTAAGCTTGAAAGGTGCCATTTATAATAAATGGAGTGTATTATTGATAGCGGCTTGTCTATGCGGCGGACCTTTGTTCTCAAAGGCACAGACCCTCAATGAAAAGTTTGAACAATTGATGTTCAGCCGGGACAAAGGACAGCTTAACAAAAGTGTTTATGCCGGGCATAGTCATAATGATTATTGGCAAGCTCAGCCTTTATATACGGCCTATTATGCCAGTATGGAGTCTATCGAAGCTGATGTTTTTCTTCGGAATGGCAAATTGATGGTGGCTCATGATGCAAAGGAAATCAAAAATGAACGCACCCTTAATGCGCTTTATTTGGAACCTCTTGTTGCGCTGTACCGTAAAAATGGCCATACTGCATTTGCGGATAGCACCAAGCATTTGCAGCTATTGATTGATATAAAAGAAGATTATAAGAGGTTATTACCCATCCTTGTAAAAGAAGTGGGGCAATATGGTGACATTTTTAATCCGATTAAAAATCCAAATGCAATTAAAGTAATCGTTACGGGAGGAAGACCTTCGCCTGAAGGTTTCAAAAACTATCCCAAATGGTTATTTTTTGATGGTGAGGTCAATTGGACCTATGATGCGGTGAGTTTAGCGCAGACAGGGTTGATCAGCGCTGACCTAAAAGATTATACGGATTGGAATGGGAAGGGATTGCCTGAAAATATACCAGAAATTAAGAAAGCGGTCGATAAAGCAGATTCTCTAGGACTTCGTTTTCGTTTCTATGGAACACACGATAGTCCGAATGCTTGGCAGCAGCTGATTAATTTAGGGGTCTACTGGATCAATACAGATCAACCTAAGTCTTTGGAATTATTTCTTGATCAGCGTGCACGTTCGTCATTTCAATTGGACAAACCACAGGAGGTTTATAAGCCCAGTTTTCAGCATGATGCGAAGGATCGTCAAGTGAAGCGTATTCTACTTTTAGTTGGAGATGGTATGGGGCTTGCAGCAGTAAAGGCAGCGACTTTAGCAAATGGTGGATCCCTGAATATGACACAGATTAAGACTGTTGGACTTTCACAGACCGAGGCTTTAAATGCTGATAACACCGATTCTGCCGCTGGAGGTTTCTGCCATTGCTACGGGGCAGAAGGTTAATAATCGGGCTATTTCCGTGGATGCTCATGGCCAGGGACTTCCAAGCGTTGCTGCGGTTTTAGCCGACAAAGGGTGGAAGACTGGTGTTATAAGCGTTGGTGATGTGACGGATGCTACCCCGGCAGTTTTCTATGCCCATCAGCAGGAACGGAATGAAAGTGAATCCATCTTAGGACAGTTTGCACAATCAAAAATGGATTTCATTCTTGGAGGAAAGCCAGATTGGTTAAAAAAGGAAAATAACTGGAAGGGATATGCCGGTATTTCGGTCTTAGACAATACCATAGATCAAGAAGGAGGTAAGCAAATTGTTTTTCTTTCGGACGAGTTCCTTAAACCGGTTAAAGATGGTCGGCCAGCAATTTTGACAAAAACGATGTTGGATGGTGTCAAGTTCCTTTCTCGTGAAAATAAACCATACTTCCTGATGGCAGAGTCTGCGCAGATTGATTATGCTGGGCATGCCAATGATCTTAAATATTCAATCATGGAAACATTGGATTTTGACAATACGATTGCTGAAGCCCTGCGTTTGGCGGATCAAGATCCAGAGATGCTGGTTATTGTAACTGCAGATCATGAAACGGGGGGACTTACCTTATTGGATTCAGATCGTAAATCTGGACGTGTAGTTGTTAATTTTAGTAGCAACGATCATACAAATGCCTTCGTTCCGGTATTTGCTTATGGTGCACGATCATTTTTATTTCAAGGAGTGTATGATAATACTGCGATATTCCACAAATTGTTGGAAGCTGTGAAATAGCGGTTTCAATTTCTTTCGTATTCATTATCATGTTTAGTAACAGCCACATCATCAGATGTGGCTGTTTTATTTAAGATCTTGACGATTTTAATAATACTGGAACTATTTACAGAATGATGTTATTTTTTTAAATCCCAGAATAAGATAATGGTATCCTAAACCAAGTATATTTTCACCTGTAACATCGCTTGCTAATGAAGGAGGTAAAAGCTCGTAAATGCTTACACCAAAATACTCCGCAATTTTATAAACCTGATCAACTTTTACTTTGGTTTCATTCCGTTCAATTTTAGAATATGCAGCCTGTGATATTTCTAAGAAAAAGGCAACAGCCTCTTGCGATAATTTTAGATTTTCTCTTTTCTGTCTTATGAAAGTTCCAATCTCAGCTTTTGACATAATTTATACTGTAATTTTCTACAGGCTAATTTAAGTATATAACCTGAAGTTATAAAATTAATAAGTATTAAAAATTTGAGTAAGCATTAATCCTATGTTTTTATGGATTCAAAGGGTACATTTTCTTGAAATTTCTAGACTAAAAACTGAATCATTTGAATAGTGGAAGGGATTATATTTTGGAAAATAGGTTTGAATTTTTTTGACGAGACTGTGTAATTTAAATACCGTTTAAAACCCAAGGTTGTGGTATACTTTTTTATATGTCCGTATTTTTGAGAACATTAAAATAATAAAACGTGGACAAAAAAAATAAAAAAATCAAGGTTATCGCATTAAGTATTAAAGAACAAAAGGAAATCAATGCAGGTGGCGAAAGGTCAAATCAGAAAAGGTCAAATTTATGGGAGATATTCTTTGAATACTTTAGAATTTAAGAAATAAGGCTTTCGTAAATTCATAAATAGACTCATTTCTAGTTATTAATGCAATAATTGAACCTAATAAGTAAGCAACAATGTGTAACGACCTATTTATTTTGGAAATTTTCACGCATGACAAAAGGGTCAAAACAATCAATATATAGAGCCAATATTGAGCAGCATTATGAATCCAAGGAATGAATAAATGATTAATCTTTTGTAAAGGAAAGAACAATGCTGAGAAACCATAAAGGCCAAATGTAAGTCCAGAAGCTCCTATAGAGGTAAAGTAAAAATCATTTCTTTTATTTAATACCAGAAATGCATTAGGGATAATAATGAGTAGAGAAAATAAGAGTGGTGTTAGTAAATAGGCAGATACCGAGCCATATACTTGCATGATGTTTCCAAACATGTCATATCCTAATCCATATATAATCAACATGTTGAATAACAAGTGTATCCAATTTCTATGTATAAATGCAGAGGTAAGCAACGTATGTAAGCGCTTACCTCTTGCGAGTTCATAAGGATGTAAAAGTACAGCATGAAAATAGGGTTTAGTGTAAAAACCTAGGATGCCACTGATCATCAGGATAGGGACTATAATATATGAATAAGGAGCTTCTTGAAAAGTTGGAAATACGTCAAAAAATTGCATTTATATTACTAATTAATCTTGTTTGAAGATAAGGTAAATATAATAAAATACAACTTGTAGTTGTGGTATGTCATATTCTTATTTGAGAGATTTGGATAATTAAATACCACTATGCACAAAACCAATATTATTTATATTTTGTTGTTAATTGCTGTTGCTGTCACACTTGCTGTTTTACCTTTTGTACGCATTCCGATATCTATTTCTGCACCTGGAATTATTAGGCCGCAAACAGAGAATACGAAGATCATTTCCCTTGTAAGTGGTCGTATTGTGGATAGCCAGATCAGTGGAAACAATCAGCGGGTGACGAAAGGGGATACTTTATTTGTGGTTGTCTCAAAAGAACTACAAAATAAATTATCTTTCAATCAACATATGGCAGCCGATTATCAACAACAAATCTCTGATTTGATGTTGTTATTATCTAGGAAACATGTTGGTTTACAAAGTAGCTTATATCAGATGGAGCTTGTTTCTATGAAACAACGCATGTCCGAAGTGCAATCACAATTGACATTAGCGAAACGCGAATTTGAACGTAACGATTACTTATTCAGTCAAGGTATTATAGCTCAAGCGGAGTTTGATAAAAGTAGGTATACATATGAACAATTGAAAAATCAGGTTTTGTCAATTGAAAAACAACAGATGGCACAATGGAGTGCAAAGTTGAGAGAACTGCAACAAAAATATCAATCTAATTCAACAGAAAGAGACGCTATTGAAATAGATGGAGAAAACTATATCGTCAGAGCACCCTTAAGCGGGACAGTGGTCAACCTGAAAGGTTTTCAAAAAGGAAGTCAAATCATACAAGGACAAGATATATTAGAAATATCTCCAGAAGATAATTTAATAGCCGAATGTATGGTTCCAGCAAATGCCATTGGTTATATTAAAGATAAGCAAGCGGTCAAATTTCAGATAGATACCTATAATTATAATCAGTGGGGGTTTCTCACAGGTTCAGTTCAAGACATCGATTACAATCTGGTAGCCAATCAGAATAATGCGCCATTTTTTAAAGTTCGTTGCCATATAGATGGCAATCACTTGAGTTTGCCCAATGGTAGTAAAGTTACAGTTGGTAAAGGTAACACCTTTAATGCCCGTTTTTTTCTGGTCGATCGGACACTTTGGCAATTATTGTTTGATCGGGCGGACGATCTCTTTAATCCCAATCTAGGTAATAAAATAACTTCATAACTGTTTTTTTCGTTCGCCATTTTAAAACATTTTATTCTGATGAAAAAATCTCCAGTCCGTATTAAGCAACATGATATCCGTGATTGCGGGGCAGCCTGTTTAGCCTCTGTTGCAAGTTATTATGGGTCAGATATTCCAATAGCAAAAATACGACAGCATTGCCACACCGATACCCGAGGTACCAACGTACTTGGCATGATCCAAGGATTACAGGAATTAGGGTTTACAGCTAAAGGAGTGAAAGGAGCTATAGATGCCATACCACAAATCCCTTTACCAGCGATTGCACACGTCGTTTTAAATGGTCAATTGCAGCACTATATTGTCATTTATCAAGTCCATAAGGGTCAGGTCACGGTAATGGATCCCGGTCTGGGGAAAGTCCAACAATACAGTATAGAAGAATTTCAGAAAATCTGGACTGGCGTGTTGATCTTATTAGAACCCAATGAATATTTTAAGCAGCGGAATGAGAAAACTAATGTTTACAATCGTTTTTGGAATCTGATAAAACCACATAAATCGATTGTTTTACAAGCATTAGTCGGTGCAGTTGTTTATACCTTACTCGGTTTGTCCTCTTCACTTTATATCCAAAAGATTACCGATTTTGTACTTGTAGATGGCAATGTTCGTTTACTCAATTTACTCTCGGTCGCCATGTTGGTTATTTTGTTCTTTCAAGTAATCATCGGTACGCTCAAAAGCGTCATGGTGTTACAAACTGGACAACGGATTGATCGCTACCTGATCTTGGGCTATTACAAACATTTACTAAGTCTTCCACAGCGTTTTTTTGACACGATGAAAGTCGGAGAGATTATATCGAGAGTAAATGATGCAGTCAAAATTCGGGCATTTATCAATGATGTTGCCATTCAGGCCGTCGTTAATGTTTTAATTGTTGTGTTCTCATTTGCTTTAATGTTCTCTTATTTCTGGAAACTGGCATTGATTATTTTATTGGTCATTCCTTTTTATTTCTTTGTCTATTGGTTAACCAATAAGTTGAATAAAAAAGTGGAACGTCGGCTTATGGAAGAAGGAGCTGAACTGGAATCGCATCTAGTCGAATCACTCACTTCAGTCAAGACCATCAAACAGTTTGGTATGGAGACCTATTTCAATAGCGGTACTGATCACAAATTCACCTATCTCTTGAAGACCATTTACTCGTCCGTATTGAATGGACTTTTCTCTGGGACATCGAGTGAATTTCTCTCCCGCCTGTTTACAATTATTTTACTCTGGGCTGGATCCTATTATGTGATTGATCGTACGATTACACCGGGCGAGTTGTTATCATTTTATGCTTTGATCGGATACTTAACAGGACCCGTTAGTCAATTGATCGGAATGAATAAAACATTGCAAAATGCATTGATTGCTGCCGACCGCTTGTTTGAAATCATGGATCTTGAGCGAGAAGAAAATGAAGGCAAACTGGATTTGGTGAGCAATGAAGTAGGTGATATTGTATTTGAAAATATACGGTTCTCCTATGGATCTCGAGTCGAAGTGTTCAAAGACTTCAGTTGTCGAATAGAAAAAGGCAAAATGACTGCTATCATAGGTGAGAGTGGAAGTGGCAAAACTACTTTAGGAGCACTGATCCAGCAATTGTATCCTGTCCAATCGGGGAAGATTCATATTGGACAATATGATCTTAATTATATTTCTAAGCAATCTCTTCGAGAGCGCATCGCAATCGTTCCGCAGCAGATTGATCTTTTCTCTGGTAATGTTATCGAAAATATTGCTGTAGGGGAAGAAGTTCCAAATTTCCAACGTTTGATGACTGTCGTTAAAGAATTGGATATGATGTCGTTCATTGAAAAACTACCCTCAGGTTTCGAAACCTATTTAGGAGAAAATGGCTCTATGTTATCCGGAGGACAAAGACAGCGTATTGCCATTGCTAGGGCACTTTATCGCGATCCGGATATCTTGATTCTTGATGAAGCAACATCAGCGTTAGATACCGGGACCGAGTTGGTTATTCAACGTGCTTTTGACCGATTTAGAGCAGCCGGTAAAACCATGCTCGTTATTGCTCACCGATTGAGTACCATAGCAGGGGCAGATACCATCATGGTTATGCAAGATGGTCAGATTGTCGAACAAGGTAGTCATGAACAACTGTTATTGACAGCGTCAGCTTATAGAGATATGTGGAAAAAGCAATCCGTTATTCTAGATTGATGAAAAAAATACTAATCATCGCGTTGTTACTCACTTTGGGAGTAAGAATGGCAGTTGCACAAAAGCAATGGTCCTTGGAAGATTGTGTGTCTTATGCAATCGAACATAATCTTCCACTAAAACGTCAAGATGTTTTAGTGGCTATTAAAAATTTAGATCAAGAAATG
This sequence comes from Sphingobacterium sp. SG20118, assembly GCF_044740685.1. Taxonomy (NCBI): domain Bacteria; kingdom Pseudomonadati; phylum Bacteroidota; class Sphingobacteriia; order Sphingobacteriales; family Sphingobacteriaceae; genus Sphingobacterium; species Sphingobacterium sp. SG20118. The sequence continues at coordinate 3,736,154 of NZ_CP172826.1, read as the reverse complement.
GCCCATAGAGAGCGACTTCCTGCAGTTGGAAGTTATTTCAATGGGTACAGTACATTTGGCCATTCTCAGGATGTGTTTGGTACCATCCGTCGCAATGATAATTTTAATAGTAATATGGGGATTAATGCCGAGATGACCCTGTATCAATTTAATTATCTGCGCAATCAAGCAAAAAAAGCGACCGTAGAGGCAGAACAAGAACAGCTTGAAAAAGAAGTTCTAAAAAGGGATTTGACACTTAAGATAGTACAGGGTTATCTACAAGTTCTGCTGACACAAGCTTTGGTTGATGCACAAGATTCAGCGATCAACTTTTCAGTGCAATTATTGGATAAAGCTGAAAAGAGTACTGCGATAGGGGCAACTGCTCCAGCTGTAGTGTTTGAGGCAAAAGCGAATTTGGCAAGAGAAAAACAACAATATCAACAATATCATAAAGAAACTCAGCAAGCCAAATTAACCTTGGCCCAGCATATGAACTATGCGGATTATAGTGCATTAAGGGTGTATGATCCTCTTTTAGAATCCGAGATTTTTAAAACAGGTATAAGAGGAACAAAGTCAGATCTCATCCAAGAAGCAATAAGACATAATCCCATACTTAGCAAGTATGAAAATCAATTACTTGGACTAGATATCGAATCTAAACTATTTAAAGCAGCAGACTATCCGATGGTCAAAGGATCCGCAAGTTTAGGCACTACCTATTTTAACGCATTCAAAACTGCGAATGAACGGCCATTCTTTGGCCAGTCCAAAGATAATTTTGCACAGCAGATAGCTATAGCGGTAACGATTCCCGTATTTAACAAAGGCAGGACTAAAAGACAGTTACAGCAAGTCAATTTACGTAAGCAGGAAATCGGATTATTGAGCGAAAATGAAAAAATACAACAGATACAAATTTTAGAAAAGCTTCAGCTCGATTGGAAGGAAAGTAAACAGCAATATGAAATTTCGACAGAGGCATTTTCTGCGACAAAGGAATCGTTGGTGTATTCTAGACGTAGTTTTATGGCAGGTAAAGTTTCCATCTATGATATCAATAACAGTAAAAATAACCTGATAAAATCGGAAGCCGAAATGATTCGAGCCCGATACAATACATTATTTAGCCTCTTGATGCTACACTTTCATGTGTCTGGAGACATCAAGTTTTCATATTAACGACATTAAAACAAAAGATTATGCAACTATTCAAATATATCGATCGCATTAACTTAATGGATAGTTTGATTCGTCAAGGTAGAACTGGGACACAGGCTGAATTTGCAAATCGACTTGGACTCTCTGTATCTAGACTTGCTCGTATTATTGAGTATATGAAAGAGATTGGCGCCCCTTTAGAATACGATCGAAAAAGGAATACCTATTATTATGAAAAAGATTATTCAATCCAGATTAGAGTTGATATTCAACAGCTTGATAATAATCAGATTAGAAGCGTTTCTGCAGGCTCCTTTTATTTTTCAAATAATACTTTCAATGCTTTTTTTAAGCATTGAACAACACTAATTTAGTGCATTAATACAACAAGGCAGTTCTCCGAAAAGGCTTAAATAATAGAGTAGGAATAATTTTTTATAGACAAAAAAATGAATAATTTAGAGTTAAACACAATCGGTGTTCAAGAATTGAACATGAACGAAATGACTAATGTTGAAGGTGGATTAATTGGTGGTCTTGGTTTACTTTTAGGCTTACAATTAGATGGACAATTGGGCTTACAATTAGGCTTGCAATTAGGTTCTATTAACATTGGTTTAGGTCTTAGCCTTGGTCAAGGTATCGGTATTAACTTAGGTGTAAAAGCTTAATTTTTTACATATTTACTTTTAATAACTAGAAAATACAGTGTAAGATTTAAACTTGAGAAATCCTGATTAAATAATTTCTAGTTACTTATTGTGATGATTAATCGAGCCATACTTGTTATGGCTCGATTATTTTTTATCTACTCCTTTTATTCATTCAACTATTTTTGTTTTAAAATCCCCATCCGTCAGTTTATACCGATGACCAAGTTTGATTCATGTGCTTAGTGGAGGACATACCGTGAGGTATCGCTTTACATATATGGGAATATAATTCAGCTCATTTATAATCACTGCATAATGAATGCGATTTAGTTATATAACACTGATTTATACCATAGCTGTCTAATCAAATTGGAATAAGGATTCCATTTGTAAAAATATAAATTAGAGAATACCCCAAGGTTTAAAATCTGATGTAACAGGATTTTTTAGATCAAATTCAACTGAAAACACGCGGTCAGATCCTATTTTGCTTAGGTTGTAAGTAAACTTGGTATCGTCGATGGTTACCCACCAGACATTATATGCTGCATAATCAATAAGCTCTTCTGTTTCCGCATCTGCTGGAAACATTTGCATATGTGGTTGACCTTCGTTGGTGGCTGTACCTCCATAAAAAGTTACCTGATCAGGAGAAACCGTCCGACAATCTATGATCATGCTTTAACTCTACACGATTATTGCTCCAAGAAAATATCCAGGTACGTGATTTATCTTCACCAACAAAGAACGGAACTTTCACCTCTCTATCATCATAGCTCATAACCTGCATCAATAATCGTTCACCAGTGAACCCATCACCTTGTTTACCTCCTTTGACAATAGTCCCCTCATAGTAATTACCCAGATGGGGTTTAAAAGCTTCCATAAAAGCTTTGGAATTTGACACTTGAGCATTCGCCCAATTGATCATGATACTTGATATTAATAAGAGTACGTACTTTTTCATATAAAAAATAGAGATTTGTTAACTTTAATAAGAAATAAATTAATACGAACAATTATAAGGATATATTTCTGATTTATTATAGTTTCTAGACCTATACTATTTTATTCAAAATAGGGTTTTAAATGTTGTTAAAAATTAAGCAATCGATTGTTTTCGTTTATTTTTTTAATATATCAGGGTAGTTGTTTATCTTAGAGTATAAACTTAAATAATTACAACCACAAAGAAGTAAAGTCAATCGTCTGTAATTCAGTGAAATGTTTCATTTATGGATGGCCTTGCTTTATTTAAAAGTAAAAATACAATGACCATTTATAATACCTGAGCCTTTGTAATTGATTGTGTTCGATAAAAACTCAGGCATTAGGATAGGTCGTTTCTGTTAATAGAATTTAGTGTAGAGATTCAGACCTCTATTAGACGTAACTTAAATTAAAGAATTTATAAGAAGAACGAGTCAAGGATTAAACTTAACCCATTATAAAGTACCAGCAGATGAAAAACCTTTTTTACCTTTTATTTCTTTCACTATTCCATTTCAATGTTCAGGCTCAGATAAAACCTGTGAAATTCGACACGAAGATTATGTATAGGTTTACCTATCAGAATGATAGTATCTCCAGTGCTTCCCGAAAAAGTGTTTTTACACAATTGATGATCGGTGATGACGAAAGCCATTTTCAGACCCTATCAAAATTTAGAGCTGATTCAGCATTGGCGCAGAAGGGGGGTAGTATTTGGTCTGTCTACAGTTATGGTCGTATTGAGCCCAATAACTTTTTGATTGTCAAACGTGCAGATATTATTTCTACCTATGAGCCCGTAAACGGGATGGGATTTAGTGGAAATAATGAGCTGTCCTACTACGAGGAAAAGAAAGAAGATCTACAGTGGGAAATACATCCGGATACTGCCCATATTCATGATTTTGTTTGTCAAAAAGCGACGACGGATTGGGGAGGAAGAACATGGATCGCGTGGTTCACCATGGATATTCCAATTTCAGATGGACCATACAAGTTTTGTGGACTTCCTGGCTTAGTGTTATCAATTTCAGATCGAGATAAGTATTTTACATTCGATATGGTCTCCATCAGTAAAGTAAATGGGGTATCAGTCACTTTCGATCAACTACGCCCAGACCTTGTTCTCCAAAAGACAACAAAAGATAATTTTTTTAAGGAAAGGGAAAAATTAAGAAACACGATGACCGAATATGCGCTATTAACTGGAACTAAGTTATCTGAAGAAAGTAAAGTAAATATTCGAGCAGAAATGAAAACAGATAATAACCATATCGAGCGGTATTAATTTGATGTGCAAAAGATTCCTATGAAAGTTAAACTCTTTTTCACAGTCATTTTTATACTGATTGTTGTCCATTCGTTTGCCCAGATTCTTATTACAGGGAAATTACTCACTGAAGATCAAAAACCGATCGCTAATGTTACGGTATCCTACAAAAAGATCGGTTCGGCAGCGCTGTTAGGTTTTTCAAAAAGTGATGGAGGTGGCACCTTCAAACTGACGGTCAAAGTCACCGATGTAGACTCGGTACAATTGGATTTCAATCATCTTAGCTATGCCAAACGAAGTGTACATGTTGTCAATGCTAGCGCTAACTATGCTTATATTTTAAAAGGGGAGGTGAGAAAAATCCAAGAAGTGAAGGTGGCTGATGTACCCGTTTACAATCGAAAAGATACGATCAATTATGATGTTGCCTCCTTTACAGGTAAGCAAGATCGTGTTATTGCCGATATCATCAAAAAGCTTCCGGGCATCGAGATGCGTGGAGGTCAGATTTTGTATCAAGGCGAACCTATCCAACAATATCGTGTCAATGGACTGGATATGATGGGAGGTCGTTACGGTCTTATCAATCAAAATCTTCCAGCAGAAGCGGTTTTGAAAGTACAGATACTTGAAAATCATCAGCCGATTAAAATGTTGGATAAGTTGGTTTTTTCCAATCGCGCCACACTTAATCTTCAGCTCAAGAAATTTACTACAACAGGTACAGGAAAAATTGGTTTGGGAGCAACTCCCGCACTTTGGGATGCCAATATAACGCCGATGTCCTTTGCAAAGACCTTTCAAACTCTCAATTCTTTTCAGACGAACAATGTTGGGGATGATGTGTCACAGCAGTTAAAACCATTCTATTCAGGTACTGGTTATTTTGCAGCCCGATCAAGATTTTCTGATGGCCCGAGCTATCTCTCCATTCGAGAGGTAGCCACTCCTGGTTTCGATCAGAAAAAATGGCTGGATAATCAGATCTTTTTAGTGAGTAGTAATATGATTCAAAAGTTGAAGAACGGTCTTGAAGTTAAAGGTAATTTTTCTTATTTTCATGATAATCGAAAGCGTCAGGGGACGACCATGACACAGTATTTTACAAGCGATGAAGTGATTAGCAACCAAGAAGTGGTTGATAATAGTTATGGTGTCGACGAACTGAATATTGGGGTATTTGTCGAAAAGAATGAATCCAATGTTTATTTCAACAATAGTACCAATTATCGTAAACGTTGGAACAACAGTGTCGGGAATATCCTTTTTAATGAAAATACGCCTATTCATCAGGATAAGAACTTTTCCGATGAGGCCTTTCTTAATTCTTTTTCACTTGGCCGTTTTATAGGTAAACAATTGGTCAATGTCACTTCCAAGATAGAGTGGCACAATACACCCCAACGTCTTTCAGTCAATCCAGGTCAATTTGAATCGTTGATCAATGTCGGGAAGCCATATGATCGGATGGGGCAAATTGTCCGATTTAAGAGTTTCAATTTTGAAAACGGATTGAGTCTATCACGCAAGATCAAAAGATGGACCTTTTCTCCCAGCGTTAACCTGAATTATAACAACAGTAAGCTGAACAGTCATATCGAGGTACAGGATCAAGATGATATTCGAGTTTTGGATACCGGCTATTTCAATGATATGAACAACGAACAGTTACAGCTGCGCTTGGCGCTCCAAATTGGAAAAGAAGTACGTAAGTTTAGATACAGTTTCAATCTGCCATTTAGTCAATATTACTATAATGTGAAACAGCAAGGCATACAGCGTATGAAAAATGAATTCCGGAGCAGTTGGAATCCATCTGCTTCGGTGTCCTATGTGCTTAACGGTAAAAATAGTATCGGTACAAACCTGAGTGGAGGTAGGAACTTTGGTGGACTCGACAATTTCTATAATGGTTATATCATCAGTCAGTATCGTAGTATCCAAAAGTATGATGTGCGCTTGCTCAAGAATGAAGACCTCAGTACAGGAATACATTATGAGTATAAAAACACTTTGAAGGCGAATTTTGCCAATCTGGGTTATCATTACACAAAGAGCTGGCGCGATTATATGTTTAGTACAGTATTGGATAGCTTGGGGCGGAGTACGACCAGTATTAATAATCAAGATGCGCAGAGCCTCCATCAAGGGATAAGAGGAGGACTTTCTAAGTTTTTTATAGGTGTCAAAACCATAGCCAAGTTGAACGGAAGCCTAAATTGGCGTGTTTCAGACTATTTGCTCAATGAGGCTTTGGTCAAACAACATGTTAACAGTCAGTCATTCACGTTTGAGTTGATCAATTCGTCCTCATCTATGATTTCTGGAGATTATAGAGTTTCTATGGGGCGCACCCATAATCAATTGGCAGGTGGACTGAGCAATGAGCTGTTGTATAACAATCATTTTTTCAACCTGGTATTTGCTCCCCATGATCGACATTTGATTACGATGTCCAATTCTTTGTATGGGAATAATGTCAAGGCACAAAAGAGTCAATATTTTATGGATGCGACTTATCGGTTCAGGCTAACGCATTGGCGTACAGATTTAGAGCTGACGGGAACCAATCTCTTGAATAATAAAAATTACCTGCAGCAGTTTTCTTCAGATTATGAACTTGTGCAAAGTTATTTCGAACTCAGACCAAGGCAGTTTTTGATATCCATGAGATTTAAAATTTAGTGTTGGTACCCAATTGACTGTAGTTGGTGATCTGACAGGATATTTTTAATATGAATTGTAATTATAAGTCATTTATGATGTTAAGATATTTGCTGTTATTATTGCTGTTGCCATTTTCCATTGAAAAGTAAGGTGTCAACATGCTTTATGCCATTAGGAAGACAAACTTTTTAAGATACGGTATTTTTGTTACTGAAATAGGCTATCCTTATCAAATCTGATTTGATAAGGATAACGTTCATAAATGACATTATCTTCATTGATCGTATATCCTTTTTCTCTGTTTACCCTCGCTTCTTCAAGTAAAGCAGTGGCATCTTCGAGTTTACCAAGATGCGCCATCGAAATCGCTTTATAGTATTTTACATCAGAAAACTGTTCGTATCTTTTTAGCGCACGATCAAAGGTGATCACTGCCGCTTCATATTTCCCTTGTTCATATTGCGAGATGCCATAATAGAACAACTCTAGGTGATGCACCCATTCTTCACCACGTTCTTGCAACATTTTATCTACCACTTCTTTTAAAATAGCCTCTGCCTTTTCAAATTCATTTAGCTGCAATAGACTCAATGCAATGTAAAACCGATAGGAGTGATCCATTACATGACTGTCCCCATGACGGCTAATGGCTTCTTCAAAGTCGACTATTGCTTCTCGATAGGTTTTAGCAAAGATGCACTTGATAAATCCCCTATAGTTGAGGTAATTGTCTTTGTCGTAAAGAACAGCTTTATCAAGGTATTTCATACCCAATTCATATTTCCCTTGTTTAAATAGAGGCATTGCTTTTTGTTGCCATAGATAAGCTATGGTAGAGTCTTCTTTTAAACCCATATCTATATATTTTTGCCATTCCTTTGAATAGTAGCTATATTGCTGTGCACTGTCTATGAGGTATTTGTTTACAATAGCTTGTTGCTTAGCTTTATCAATTTCAAGTGTAACTTGTTGTGTGCTCGTATTGCGGCAACTGATTATAGATAGTGCCAAAAAGAAAAGCCCTATAAAATGCTTTAATAAATAGGTATGATGATATGTGCTTAAACAGTGCATTCTTTTATAAATTAGGTATTTAATATAATAGTTGATATAAATTAAACAATTGCATTGTGGATGTTTACTTCCAATATTTTGTGAACATTGAATGATATGAGATTGATATAGTTGATTAACAAGACCGTAATCCGACCAGAAGGGAAGGTAAATACATTCTTAATCAAAAACAAATCACGCCCTAAAAAAACGAATGTAATAACGTAAATGTGATTTTTTATAATACAGAATATGAGTAGTTTGTGTTTTTTGATAATGTGTGGTCAAGAATCGAATGCTAAAGAAATGATTGAAAATGTGGGTGGAACATTTCTCATACTTACGGATTCATGGAATGGTAAAAACTTCGATTCATAATAGTTCGCATGCTTAGTTGTTGCAATAATTGCCCCTTTATCTTAAGGTATGGACGCTTTAGTAGGAACACCTTATTGCTTTTGCTAGACACAGTTTGCGTGAGGTCACCATTATATGTTAATAAGGTTGCTTTTTATCTGGGATAAGTAATTAGTTTGTGAAAATAGAAACCTATATGGACCTTAATACCTAAAGCTAATTCTAATTGCAGTAATCGTTTTTCTTACATAATAGCTCCTCTCTTAGAGACAAGTATCTGCAATGCTATCTATAATAAACACCTTTTCATAAAAGCATTTTACATCTTAACCTATCACCAAATTTGGTATAAAGTTGGTGATGACGAGATATTCTTGACCACGTAATTTTACACAAAGCTCTCTTACGACATACTCAATAAAAATAGAGCCTAGTTACCTTTTGAATAAAAATTTAGGGACATAAAAAAGGAATTACTTCAGAAGAATAAGTCATTGATGATAGTCCGAAGAACATTAGGGACAGCTTTGTGCCTCAATCGAGATTGGGACGTCATTCCTTTGGTAGTTCTTCGACTGCTGTTCGGCAATTTCCCGAAGCCCAGTCGAAGCGGAGTCGAACAACACCCGAACAAGTGTCGAAGCGGTCTCGAACAAGTGTCGAACAGCAGTCGAACAAGTGTCGAAGAATACTCGAGCAGAGTTTGAACAAATAGCAGAGGAAGAAAGATATTCTGCTTTTCTTCTGGAGTTAGTGAATAAGTTGTTGCCACATTCGGGTCAGCTTCGTACTGTATTCGTACCAGCTTCGGAACTTATACTAGCTCCAATTTACCGTTTAATTACCTTCCAATTACCTTTTACTGGGTAGCCGTTGGTCAGGAGATGTGCCAGCGGTGTGCAAAGGATGGGCGAGGTCCGAAGCAGGTTAGAAGCAAGTACGAATCCTTTATTAACAATGTATTGTTAATTCACGAGGAGTGTACTAAAAAGCTACTGGAGAGGTACAGAGATTAGTACATTCGGGTTGCTGCTTTATAGGATGGTAAATAATTCAGTATTGGATGCCACTGGGGTTACCTTACACAATCTCTTACGGGCGCTTGTTTTTTCACATCAAGTATTTACCCACATTGAGCATGATGATTGCTCAGCCTTCTTAAAAAGTAGCTTAAACTTGATGTGAGGAATAGGTGTGCTTATTAGGAATAATCGTATTGTGCGTTTTGTTTGTTGCGGCAAGATTAGCGATTTTAATTGCTGCTTACATCGGAACAGTATCTGGCCAAGTTGAATGCAAGCAAAACTATGTACTGCAGGGCACGGTAGTATCCGGAGCTTTACCCTTCGGCTTTAATTTGTGCTGTTATTAGTAAGAGCTTCTGATGGACATAGAGGCAAATTATTTTATAGATTTTTCGACTCGCTTTTCGTTCAAAAAGATGGTAACGGTGGGTCTACTTTTTTACTCCATCTGTTTTGTTTTATAACTCCGCCATTGCCCTATACTTATCCCATATTCGCCCTTTATTCGGGAAGGCTTCGGAAAATGTATACTGTTTACCTACAGTTGCTCTACCGTTTCCCTACAGATACAGTAGGAGGCAGGTAGGTGTAGAGTAGGGAAATGGTAGAACCACTCCGAAGAAGGGGCGAAGCAGGCTCGAACAATGGTTTAATAATATCTGAATATAGCCAAGCAGATAAAGCATTAGAATCAATCGAAATCCTACCTTTTGAAGGTGCAACGGAAGGGCACCGCTATTACGTACAGACTAAGTTGATGCTCGCTTATCAGCACATACTTAAAAAGGAATATAAAATAGCCGGTACTAAAATAGCAGAGTCTCGTACTTGGCCATCGAATCTTGGAGTAAGAGAAACCTTATGTGGAGCAAAAGAATGAGTTGTTGGCGGATTGGTTGATGGCATAATTGATGATGGGTCTTTTTAGAGCTTAATGTGATATAAAAAAACACCCCAGCATTGCTGGGGTGTTTTTTTATAATTTTACTATTTGACAATATATAACAACTGGAAGGGATCTCTATTAATGATCTCATTGGTCGTGCTTCCAAGAAATATAGTAGCGATCGTACTGGCTCCTTTGGCAGCCATGACAAGCATATCTGCTCCACAGTTTTTGTTTTCGCGTAGGATGATGTCCGAAATACTTTTTCCATTTTGATATACGGCTTTGAAACTCCAAGTATCGGATATCTTTAATTTTTTCTTTAAAGCTTCATATTGGACCATGATCAGTTTTTCGGCTTTTACTTTGGTTTCCTGATCGTCGATAAATGGAAAGAATACGCTCGGTATATTAAAAGATTTGATTATTGATACTTGGAAAGGGCTGCCTGTAGGCAACAAATCTTCTACTTTGTTCTTTACTTTTGAAAAATTGCTGCTTAAATCTGTTGGAATCAGGATGGACTGCATTTTGAACGATGTATCTCGTGGTATCAATAGGACATCGCCCTGAAATATGCGGATAAGCTTTTGCGCCATGGCACCTGTGCCGTTTTCCACTGTTTTCCAACCCAACAATGCGGTGGTCGGTTTGTTCATCTTTTTTACCCATTCGCTGATGCCAAACTCGGTATTGTCTCCTTCCAGTAAGGTCAAATCGTAACTGTCAGACTCTTTGAAAATACTCTTGATTTTGTTTTCAAGATTTTTTGAGATCATGGGACCTATCTGTCTATCCTCCATCATATCGCTCAGGATTTCGTCCAACTCCGATATTTTGATGTTGTGTACAAAATGTACTTTAGCAATCTGATAAGTAGATTGGACCTGTTGTGCAAACTTGATAAGCGTGAGATCATGATCCGTAAGATCTAGCGCTACTATGATTGATTTGTTCATGTTGTCTTATTTTTTATTGACTAGATTTATTCTCGTCTGTTTTTACCTCTATAGGCCCGGTCGGCTTAGCATTTGTTGATTCCACATCCTCATGACCCAGCTGTAAGGCTTGTCTTTCTTCATCCAATATTTTTGCAATAGAGGACTTATAGGATTCGGTTTCTTTCATTTTCGTACGTCGCAGATCCATATTGAAATCCTCACGTATACCGATGAATAACGATACGCACATGATAACTAATAAGATGGCAAAGGGTAAGCCTGAGATCGTAACGGCTGCTTGTAAAGTGTCTAAGCCTCCTCCGGTTAGTAGTGCTGCAGCAATGATACCTGATAACGAAGCCCATAGGATCCGCTGCATAGCAGGTGTACGGCGCTGCCCTCCAGAAGTAATGCTATCGACAACTAACGCACCAGAGTCGGCAGAGGTAATGATAAAGCTACAGATCAGTAACATGCCGAGTATCTTGAAGATGATGGAAAAAGGGAATTTCTCAAAAAATACGAATAGCGCCGTCGATATATTGTCTTTCACGGCATCTACCAACGCAAAATCCCCTTCGAGTAGACCTAACATGGTGGTGCCTCCAAATGCCGAGAACCAAAGAAAGGTAACTAATGCAGGTAGTAACAATACGCCTAGTATAAATTGTTTAATGGTACGTCCACGTGATACTCGCGCGATAAATGTCCCGACAAAAGGCGACCATGAAGCCCACCAGCCCCAGTACATCAAGGTGACGTTATTGTGCCAACCGCTATCGCCATAGTTGCCTGACCAAGTTGCCAAATCTACAAAATTGTGTAGATAGCTACCAATGTTTTGAACATATCCTTTTAATATAAAAGCGGTAGGACCCAAAATCAATACCAGTAGAAATAGGATGACGGCAATACCTATATTGAGCTCACTCAAAAATTTGACTCCTTTATTTACTCCAGATATTACGGATAGGGTGGCGATGAGTGTAATACCGAGTATGACACCGTATTGGATAAAGATGCTGGATGGTATACCAAAAACATGGGTGAGGCCTGCATTTATCTGTCCCACACCAAATCCTAGGGTGGTGGCAAGACCGAATAAGGTAGCAACGACTGCAACAACGTCAATGGTGTCACCTATCCAACCATAGATGCGATCACCAAGGATTGGGTAGAAAGCTGAGCGTATGGTTAGAGGCATCTTACGGTTGTAGGTAAAATAAGCAAGTGCGAGTCCAATGACGGAATAGATGGCCCAGCCGTGAATACCGTGATGTAAGAATGAAAAATTGATAGCTTCTTGTGCGATGACTGATGGGTCGGTGCCGGCGGGGAGCCGGGGAGGTGTTACAAAATCTCTGACGGGGTCGGCAATACTGAAAAGTACAAGGCCATTACCAATCCCTGCACTGAATAGCATGGCAAACCAGGCGGAGACTTTAAACTCAGGTTTGGCATCAGGTCCTCCTATGCGCACGCTGCCGTATTTTCCAAAGGCCAAATAAAGACAAAATACAATAAATGCATTGACGGAAAGGGTGTATATCCAACCGCCTTTTTCGGATACGACATCTTGAACCTGTTGAAAGATTAACTGCGATTCTTTGTGGAATAATAAGGCAAGCACAACACTGACCACCACGATAATCAATGTGGGTATAAATACGGGTTTATGGATCACTAATCCAAATCTGTTACTACTCGGTAGTTTGTTTTCTGACATAATCTCCTTCTTTTTCTTAAAGCCCCGGCATACAGACGAACCGAGCTAATTAAGAAAAATTGATCTCAAAAAAGATGCTGCCCGCCAGTGTATACTGACAGTGAAAAAGTGTGTCGACAAAACAGCAATTAGTCTCGGATTACAGGATGTTTAGATCAACCAAGAACTAAACATAATATGATATGCCTGAGGCACAATATGATAATTGAATCACGAAGGTACAGTTTTTATATGTAAGGGACAACCATGATACTGGGAAAATGAAATTACAAGTAAACAAATCATCGCACTCAACTGTTATTTCCATATTCAAAATGCATTGGTATGGAAAATGAAATCATTAATAAAGATACGCGAATCAATCTCTATAATGCTCATTATGGATTCTTGGAGAACCCTAAAGCATTCGATTTTGATAATAATCCGCAGCGGCTTATCGTAAGAAATTATGCCCTTAGAAATAAGGACAAAGCCACCTATGTGAGATATTTGGATGATTTTTTTCCGGAACAGGTTATAAAGGAGTCGGAGCGGTTTGATATCGACCGTCAATCGATTAAGCAATATAGCAATGAGGAAGCACGTATATGGATGAAGGAAAATAATGTCCGCATCTTAAGGTCGGATATCAACTATACCGATCAAGATGCAATATTTAGTGTCGTGACAATTGCTGATGATGAAGATGTCGCGATGTATTTGTTCGATGATGATGGTTTTATCTTAAATACGATAGAGCCTGCTGATGTACTGAAGACACATAGTAAAATATGGATCGACAACAGGTTGTCGAAATAAAGGACAAGACTTTTATACTTGAAGTGAAAGCTGTACGCTAGATTTTATGCTTGGGGTGATATTCGATATCGAAATGACAATGAGTTATTTCGATATCGTTGATTATTGTTGCTTAACCTAGTGCTACATCTAGCGTCATCATTAAGATAAATCCACCAATGAAGCCAATGGTGGCAATGTCTGAATTCTTGTTCTGCTGTGCTTCGGGAATCACTTCTTCGACAACCACGAATATCATCGCTCCAGCAGCAAATGCTAGTGCATAGGGTAGTATCGGTGTAAATGTAACAACTGCCATGGCTCCTAATACACCTGCAATTGGTTCCACAATAGCGGATGCTTGGCCATAGAAAAAACTTTTGCGTCTGCTCATGCCCATTCTTCTTAAAGGCATGGCTACTGCGATACCCTCAGGGAAATTTTGCAAACCTATACCTATCGCTAAAATTACAGCGCCCGCAATTGTGGCTTCCGGAACCCCTGCAGCAACACTTCCAAAAAGTACTCCTACGGCAAGTCCTTCGGGAATATTGTGGAGAGTAATGGCTAAAATCATCAAAGTTGTCTTTTGCCAAGGAGTCTTGACACCTTCGACTTTTTTGAAATTGATGTGCAGATGCGGTAATACCTTATCGATGCTAAAAAGGAATGCTGCGCCGATCAAAAAACCCACCACTGCAGGCACGACCTGCACAAAGCCGGTACCTTCACTCATGTTTATTGCTGGGATAAGTAGACTCCAGACACTTGCTGCGACCATGACACCACCTGTAAAACCCAACATGCCATCCATGATGTTTTTATTCATCTTCTTGAATAGAAATACAAAGGAGGCTCCCAAAGCGGTTACAGCCCAGGTGAATAAAGTCGCATACAATGCGGCCAATATGGGGTCAATGCTTTCTAGGTAGGTGATAATAGAATCAATCATATAAATGTTATTAGGTTAATCTCTTAAGATGCACAGTTTTATTAGCCGAATTGATAAACTCCCACACAGGTCTTTTATGAGGCTAATTGTAAACTTATGTGTGCAAAAGTAATAAGTTAGATTGGACTAACAAATTTTTTCTAACATTATTGTTAGACTGTGCTAATAATTCATAGTTTTGTAGGATGATTTCACAGACAGAAGAGAATTATCTAAAAGCCCTGTTTGCATTGACCAGCGTGAAAGGTGAGGCAAGTATGAATGAACTGAGCAAGCAATTGGAAATCAGGATGCCTACTGTAAATAGCATGATGAAGCGCCTTTCTGAAAAAGGTTTTGTCGTTTATGAAAGTTATAAACCTTTGAAACTGACGGAAAAAGGGAAAAAGGAGGCTGCTTTGATCATACGGAAACATCGTTTAACTGAAATGTACCTCGTCAATATGATGGGTTTTGGATGGGAAGAAGTACATGATATCGCAGAACAGATTGAACATATACAATCGCCTAAGTTTTTCGACAAGATGGACAAGTTATTGGGGTATCCGACAGTGGATCCACATGGCTCTCCTATACCGGACACAGAGGGCAAGATGGTGGCGGAGAAATACAGTAAATTGAGTGACTGTAAACTTGGCGACGTGGTCGTCTTTAAGGCTGTTAGTCATTCTTCGGAAGAGTTGCTTAAGTTTTTAACAAGTCGGATGTTGGCTTTGGGGGCTGTAATTACGATAGATGCTATCGAGGCTTTTGATAACAGCATTACAATCAGTTACGCGAATGGAAGGCATGAGGTGCTGAGCAATAAGGCATGTGAAAGTCTATTGGTAAGGATTAAGAAATAAACATTTTTAATATGTCTTGGATGACAATAAGTTGCAAATACAAGAAGGGCTGATTAAATTGTTAATCAGCCCTTCTTGTATCTCTATATTTCGAACGAGTAGTGGTATATTGTGTCCCTTTTCGACCCCTTGATGTTTTATGAGTCGTTCTATTTACTTTTATGCAGTAACTTCTACTGGTTCCTCTTGTTTTCTTTTCTTGAAAATAGCATTTAATACGATGGCAATAGCGCCGTCTCCTGTTACATTACAAGCAGTGCCAAAACTGTCCATCGCGATATATAATGCAATCATAAGCGCTTGATTTTCGGCATTGAAACCGAGCATACTGCCTATGATACCAATGGCTGCCATTATAGCTCCCCCGGGTACACCTGGCGCTGCAATCATGGTAACCCCAAGCATACAGATGAAACCCATCATCTGGAAAAAGTCTATTGCGATACCCTGCATCATCATAAGTGCCAATACGCAAGCGACGATCTTGAGTGTACTGCCTGCTAGATGGATGGTGGCACATAAGGGGATACTGAAGTTGGCAATATCCTCATCCACGCCTAATTTCTTTGCCTGATTGAGCGTAACGGGAATAGTGGCTGCCGAAGATTGCGTACCCAATGCTGTGAAATATGCGGGTAACATGCCTATCAATAGTTTGAACGGATTTTGTTTGGATATAACTCCTGCAATAATAAATTGAATGACCAATAATAGGATATGGATGATAAAGATAATGCCGATAATCTTGATGAATACATGTAGTATAGTGAACACTTTGCCTGTGTACGTCATATCATAGAAAATGCCGAGAATGAAAAAGGGTAGCAAAGGAATGATCATTTTTTCGATTAAAAAGCTAATCACTTTTTCAAAATCTATAAATACCTTTTCTAAGGCTGAGTTTTCCAATTTTGAGAGACCGATACCAATACAGAAAGCGAGCACCAGTGCTGACATGACATCAAAAAGTGGTGGAAATTCAATCGTGAAATAAGGAGTCAGGGTTTTAGTGGTAGCAGTAACCAAATCTGTATTGATTTGATTTTGGAGTAGCGTTGGAAAGATACTCATGCTGACCGTGTATGAAAAAAGTCCAGCAAATAAAGTGGATCCATAAGCTATCAGTACTGTTGTCAATAATAATTTCCCGGCGGTTTTGCCCAGTTGTGCAATAGATGGAATAATCAATCCCACGATAATCAAGGGTATCAAAAATTTTAAAAACTGATCAAAAAGGAAGTTGTAGGTGGTCAATATGCGTCCCAATGATTCAGGCAGATAAAGCCCCAGCACAATGCCGGAAATGATGGCAATTATTACTTTAAAAAGAAGATTTTCAGTAATTTTTTTCATTCGTATAAATTGTTTTAATAATGAGTGTTAGCTTTAATTAGGTGCTCGTTTCACTCGGTTTATTGATTTATTATCTGTTTTACAATCAATTAAATTGTTCCGCTAAGTCCAATAGTAATAAAACGATCACGAGCGTTTATTTTTGATGTTGGTATACTGATTTAAGCTCATGATGTTTCATTCGTATTGAGTTTTTATTCATGGCGATGCATCAATCATGAGCAGAGCCTGCTTTTATATATCCGGTAATTTAATCGGGTTGAACTTATAAAACTGTTCATTAAATTGATCAACTCACGATTGATTATCCTGCGAAAATAGGAATTAATAATTGATTTTATGATCGCTGTTCTTGATGTTTCTTTCATTTGTTGTGTTTCAATCGATCTGAAAAAAATCAGATGCAATTTATTTTTATCCAATAGATTAAATTTTGATGGGACATTATGATTTCGTATATAATTCGAGTATTTAAGTTTGTAAAAACTACTACTATAATTTAATTCTACTGATGATTATAAATTAATTTTGAATAGGTGATTTATTTGATTCACCTATTTTTTTGTTCTATTTAATCAGTTTTTCTAAAACAAAAGGGTTAATGGACTGTTGATAAGTTAACTGTAGTTTAAAAGTCTAGGTGAAGTTTAGTGAATTATTTTAAAAAATTTAAATTTATTCTTATGGAAACGAGTTACACGAATGACAATAAAAATTTTCCGCGTTATTTTAAACGAATCTCTTGGGGAGCGGTAATCGCGGGAGTAATAGTGACGATAATCGTGCAATTATTATTGACCTTATTGGGGGTAGGTATTGGTTTTGTCAGTTTTACGCCTACTTCAGATAGTACCCCATTCAGTGGGATGGGGACAGGATTAATGGTCTGGTGGATCTTAACAACTTTAATCTCTCTTTTTGCCGGAGGATGGGTGAGTGGATGGCTGTCTTCTACAACATGTAAGGTGGATCGTATATTACATGGGGTGCTTACGTGGAGTGTATTTGCATTGTTTAGTTTGTACTTATTTACAACTTCACTGGGAAGTCTGGTCGGTGGTATAGGCAATGTCTTAGGAAAGGGACTGTCTTCTGCTGGTGGTGCGCTTAAAGATAATCTGCCAGATGTATCTGCTATGGTTGGTGATAACTTGGGCTTGGGACATAGCGATTTGAAAAAACTGAAAGATGAGGCTACTACTTTGTTGAAGCAAACGGGGAAGAAGGAACTACAGCCTGGTAATTTAGAGAAAAAAGCAGAAAATGCTGTTGGGGAAGCAAAAAAAGCAGGTCGTCAAATTGGGGAGAATCCCGATAATGCCGATGATGTTTCTAAATCGTTACTCAGTAAATTGTATAATCTAAAAGATAGCGTCATGTCGGATGTTGATAAAGATGCTTTAGTAAATGTTGTAGCAGAGCGTACGGGTAAATCAAAAGTAGAATCAGAACAGATTGTTGATAACTGGATCAATACAGCTGAAGAAGCAAAACAGAAAATAAAAGAATTGTCTGCTGAAGCTGCTGAAAAATCTAAAAAAGTAGGCGAAGAGGTTAGTGATGCCCTTGGTAAAGCTGCTATTTTTGGATTCTTTGCACTTTTAGTTGGTGCCGCCAGTGCTATAGGTGGTAGTTTGGTGGGGCGTAATAAAACGCATACGCATTATCGTCAAAGCGATATCGTATAGCGCGTTTGCAAATGATAACATATTAAATAACCGATAAGACTTTATGAGCCACTTCCTAGGAAGTGGCTTTTTTATGTGTGCTTTGTTTTCATGCTATAGGCTGTCGGATATATCTGCAAATATACCCTTTGTGGCTTTGCTCAGGTCATCAGGTTGAAGCATGATCTGATAACCTTTTTTTCCTGCACTGATGATGATCTTGTCTTCTAAAGTAGCAATTTCTTCGATATAGGTTGGGAATGCTTTCTTCATGCCGATAGGGGAGCAGCCACCTCGGATATAGCCAGTCACCTGTTGTAGGTCCTTCATAGCTAGCATTTCACATTTTTTATTGCCAGAAATAAAGGCTAATTTTTTCAGATTAACTTGCGCATTCCCTGGTATAATTGCAACGAGGTACTGATCTTTTTGTCCAGTTAGCACAAGTGTTTTGTATATGCTTTCTGGTCGTATTTTTAAAATTTCAGCAACATCTGTTGCACTTTGATGCCTATCATTGATTTCATATTCCTTTATTGTATAAGTAATCTGTAGATGATCTAAAATCCGAGCTGCATTGGTTTTCATTGTTATTATTCGTTGTTTCCGACTATTCTTATGACCCAGTTAAAAATAGAATAAATACGTGAAAATGCTAAATACTTTTTTATTTTTCTGATTATAAAATATCATTGTACTTATTGTATGTGACAAGGCTGAAGAGGGAACATGTCATAAAAAGTAATGGATTCAGGTGTGTTTGATTAAAAATCGTAAACTAATGCCAACGAAAACTGTCCTGCATTCTTGGTGGGCGTAAGATTCTGTTTGACAAATATTTGCTCGCTACTATTGTCTAATCTGATTTCGGGGATAAAATGAAAGCCATTGTGTTTGAAGTTGGCCGTCAATGTTGTAGAGAAAATTTCATTACCTACTGCTTCTAAGATAGGGGCATCTTTTAGTTTGAAATATTCACCACGCAAGCCTATACCTATATTTTTATTAATATTGACCATTGGGTAAAGGGCAATTCCGGAGTACCCACCTCCTCCTTTCTGGTCGTAGTCGGTAGCATTGGCACCCAATGAGAATAAAGGTGTGAAAGCATAATTACCGACGAAATCAATCAATGTGCCCGAACTGTAATTGCTAGCTCCACCTTGTGATGAACCTGTTAAGAAATTTAGATTGAAATTGGATTTTTCATTTGGCGTTATGGATAATTGTGATCCGAAATGGGAAACTCCATTGAGATCTTGGTATACATTCCAGTCATTAAAGAGTCCGACCATGAGACTTACCTGATCAGAGAAGACATACTGTGCTTTGATACCACCATCTTGAAAAGGTCCGGCTCCAAATAGATAAGAAGTAGAATAATGAAAATTGTAAGAAGGACAAATGACTTCATAACCAATAAACGTGCTCATGAATCCAGCTGTCATGGTCAGTCTCTCCGTTAAGGCATAAGAAATGAATAAGTTTTGAATGTGAAAACTATTTTGGTCACTAGCATTTAAGATGGAGCGGTATTGTCCCCTTGGTCCAAATGATAATTCACCAACAAAAGATGCTCTTCCGGATTTTTTTTTCAATGCAAGGTCGATCATTCCAATTGATACCGAATTATTTTCTTCTGTAAATGAGGTCTGAATATTTGATTGTTTCTGGAAATCATATTTCCAATAGGTGTCCACTGATCCTGAAATTTCCAAGCCTAAGAGGTTACTTTCTTGAGATTGTGCGTAGGATGCTGTAGTCATAAGTGCTAAAAGCAGTTGGGTTAGGGTTAATTTTCTCATTTTTACTTGTTTTTAAATGTGTTTATGTCATTTTTTCATTTAAAAACACTAAAAACTTCTAGTTTTTTACTGTTTTTCCATTAAATATTAGAGTTTTATCTTATTTATACTTGTTTTTAGCATTTAACACTAGTAATTTTTGTGTTTTTTGTTTGTTTTGGTGAAATTATTATGTAAATATATAATTTTATTTTATTTTTTATTGATTTTTCAAATATTTGCCATTATATTTGGCATATAATTAGTTATTATGGTTAATGTTTATTGTTTTTATATGAAATAATGGATTTTAATATTGAAATGTTAAATAAAAAATGTAGAATCTTATGAAAAAATTCGTCCCGCTTTTTGTTTTGGTCTTTTTGGCTTTTATTGGCTTATTGACCCCATCTTTAGATGTTGTTGATACTGGGGGAGTACAGATGGACACTGGAGATACGGCTTGGCTACTGGCATCATCTGCTTTGGTATTGATTATGACCCCAGGTTTGGCTTTCTTTTATGGTGGGATGGTCAGCAAAAAGAATGTCATTTCTACCATGATGCAAAGTTTTATCTGTATGTGCCTAATTTCGGTACTTTGGGTTATTTTTGGATTTAGTTTGGCCTTTGGAGATGATATAGGTGGTATCATTGGAGATCCAAGAACTTTTTATATGATGAAAGGGATGTTGGGCAATGCGACCTGGCCAGCTTTGCCAACAATTCCACTAGTACTTTTCGCTATGTTTCAATTGAAATTTGCCATTATCACACCTGCACTGATCACAGGGGCTTTTGCGGAAAGGGTGCGCTTCAACTCCTTTATGGTATTCATCTTGTTATTCAGTGTGTTCATCTATATGCCTTTAGCTCATGCTACTTGGCATTCGGAAGGGATTTTAGCAAAGTACGGGGTCTTGGACTTTGCAGGGGGGACTGTCGTTCATATGTCCGCTGGATGGGCAGCCTTAGCATCTGCCATCTATTTGAAAGGACGTATAACGCCGACACACTCACCTGCTCGTATTAGTTATGTGATTTTGGGTACGGCACTGCTTTGGTTTGGTTGGTTTGGTTTCAATGCTGGATCTGCTGGGGGTGCAAATAGTTTGGCTGCATACGCCTTTGCCACGACGACCACAGCTTCAGCTGTTGCTGCTATCGCTTGGATTTTTGTCGATATCATTAGGGGGAAAAAGCCTTCAGCTATGGGTGCTTGTATTGGTGCGGTTGTTGGTTTGGTAGCCATTACACCTGCAGCTGGGTTTGTCAGTATCCCACATTCGCTTGTCATCGGTTTAGTGGCTGCCTTGGTCAGTAATCTTGTTGTTTTTTTACGGAGTAAGACCCGTATCGATGATACTTTGGATGTATTTCCTTGTCATGGCGTAGGCGGTATGGTGGGGATGGTTTCTGACGGGGGTGTTTGCCAATAGCAACGTGAATAGTGCAGTGACTACAAATGGCTTGTATTTTGGTGAGACAGGTTTATTTGTAGCACATATTGTCGCACTGATAGCCGTTTCGGTTTTTGCATTTTTCGGATCCTTACTGTTGATTAAGGTGACAGATATGATTACTCCATTGCGTGTCTTTGAAAACGAAGAAGAACTTGGTCTTGATCGTACGCAGCATGATGAAGAATTGTAATGAATGGCATATTAGCGTTATCCTCTTTTTAACTTACAGGTTAATCTAAATTAAACGTTGGGATATGGTTAGACTGAAGGAGTTCTCTCTTTTGGTCTGACCAATTTTTTTTGCATGAGTATTGCAAATTAAAGACGAATGATTGGAAGTGAAAAGGTTATTATCTGATTGCAAGTTAATGAGAGTTATTCTTTTTACCGATAAAGAATATTTTGAGTATGATAATAGGTTTATTTTTTTTCGATTATTATCATTGTTTTAATATAGATGTGAAGTTAAATATTTATTTTTTTATTATTTTATGATGATATTTTTTTATATTAGTTCTATAATATTAACTAATTATGAAAAGCATAGATCTCTATTTGAAGTCTTGGTATTCCAATATAGTGGCAAATATTTTGCTCGCCGGGATTATCACGCTAATCGTTGTATTTTTATTTACAAATGTAAATATCATTGATGCTATTGGAAAAGATGTTTATTTGATCAATTATACCTACAGTTTTATCTTTTTTGTTACCCTAGTCTACATCTTATCCTTTCTACTCTATTATTATGATCATGATCCTTATTTAAAAAAGAAGAAACTGGTTCGCTGGATATTTAAGGGCATGACCCTGTTTATTGCAGCTTTTGGTTTTAAAGTTTATTTTTATAGTTTGTTCCGTTACCAATTTATACACGATGTGAGCAAGTATAATTTTATCGAACGGGATCTCCTTTTGGTCTTGTTGACTATGTCTGCGCTCTTGGTTTATTTCAAGGTGCGTGCCGATGAAGTAGCTAAACGAGAATATAAAAGAAACAATCATGTTCAAGAAACGGCTCATCAATATGCTATTGCGGAGCATAAATGGGCGTATGAGGAGATGAAAAAGGACCTTATTGCCAATAATGAAGAAACATTACGAATACAAAGAATGGAAGCTCAATTGCAGCGTGATCGTTTGGTTTTAGATTTTTCAGATCAGTTGGCATTCCAGATGCTTGATTATCAACAAACAATCGAACGAATGGAAAGTCGTTATCAAGCACTTTGCACTCGGCAACAGCATTTTGAGGATATAGTGGCGGAGTTGGTCAAGAAAATCAGAGTAATCGATGACTACGGATGGAGAGAGGTATCAATCGCGCAGGTGCAACGAATCTATATTTGCCAAAAAGTACTAAAGGTGAGGTTGATGAATGGAAATACCCATGTTTTGGAAGAACGTGATTTACCTGTGATAAAGGGTCTGTTTCCACATCTGTTACTTGAAGTTGATGAGGGGCGGCAGCTCATTAATTGGTTATCTTTTATGAATTATAAGAAGAGTAATGATATGGGCTATGTTAAATTATTTGGTGTACAGGAGTTTGACGTTCAAATTTCATTAACCAAATATGATGAACTCCTACAGAAATTGGATTATTATAATGGTATGTTGGAGCAATAATTAAGTACGATTATCATTTATACGAGCAGTTTATCCTATTTAGTGAAACGAAATTCCTGATTTGTGCTAGTCTAATTGCTACTATTCGTATTAACTTTGTTAGGTTAAAAACAGCAAGTTAATAATTTGTTATAAATGATGTTCAGGTTAGTTATTTTTGTGCTTTCAGTTTGGTTGTTTCCCTTTCAATCGTTAGGGTCAACAACTCATGTTAGTGTTCAAGATACTGCTTGTTCATCCACTTTCCAAAGAATATTTGATCTTGGAGGTCAAGACGTGGACTATTGCACTTCGCATTTATCGGTCAATAAAAGCACTCCTTTTCAACAAACATATTTTTGGGATTTAGACTTTGACCTAGACAAAGATCTTAACTTGGATAAAGTGCTCGTGGTATATGATTTGGCCATGAATTTGCTCTATTCCAATGAAAACCTTTTTGAGGACGATTACAGATTTCTCCATTATCTGCCTGTCGAAACGGACAAATTTCTGCTTTTTGAACAGATAAAGATTCCTTTTTAGCCTGCCGGCCAAACATATTCTATACGTAAAGTAGGGTCGATGTTCGATTGATTGCTACTGTCACAAAACTTTTTCATATTTCTTAGATTATATATTATTATGCATGAGCTTAGTATTGTCAAGGATATCTTCGATACATTGGAGGGCCATTATGGGTCTAAAGTGGAAGATGTCCAAAAGATTCAAGTCACTGCAGGGCTACTTTCAAATGTACAACCTGTTTTGATCCAGAACGCTTTTGATGCGTTCATAGCCGATAACAATTCCTATGCGGAAATGGAGCTGGAGGTTCTCGTCAATGAGATAATAGCTCATTGTGAGGCTTGTGATAAAGATTTTCCGGTTTTATACCATCGGTTTGTATGCCCTTGTGGGCAGCCTTCGTCAACAATCGTTCAAGGGAACGAATTGTATATTTCAAAAGTAATTTTTAAACAAAAACAATAATATGTCTACTAACACATCTAATCCAAAAAGTGCTGGAAACCGCGTGGGTTCGGTACAGTGCGATAATACAACCTTACATTTATTAAAAGCCAATGATTATGTGGCCAATGCAATCCGCGAGCGACTGAAGGATGTTTGCATTATCAACGTTTGCTCCTCACCAGGGTCTGGGAAGACAACTTTAATGCAAGAAACAGGTAAGCGACTTGCGGGTGATATTCATATTTCGGTTTTAGTGGGCGACCCCGAAACAGAAACGTGATGCAATCAGAATGCGTGAAGTGGGTATCAATGCCTTGCAAATCGTGACCGGTGGTGTATGTCACATCGAAGCACAGATGATTTTGCAAGCCTTAGATCACATTGATTTAACCGGTACCGATCTGTTGTTTATTGAAAATGTAGGTAATCTGCTCTGCCCTTCAGCTTTTGATCTCGGTGAAGATTACCGTGTGACTTTATTGGCAACGACAGAAGGGGACGATAAGCCTAAAAAATATCCACGTATGTTTTTGACGAGTGAATTGATGTTGGTATCAAAATCTGACTTGCTTCCTTATGTACCGTTTACTGTAGAGGCAGTAACCAAAGATGCACGTGAGGTAAATCCAAATATCGAAATTATGACAATAAGTACGACTAATGGCGAAGGTATCGATGAGTGGTGCAACTGGTTAAAAGATAAAGTGAAACAAAAAAAAGAAGCGAGACTTCAAGCTGAGGTTAAATAAGTGATATGGAAGTACAGCCTGTAGAAATTGATGCAGTGGTGCCAAGGGAGGATTTTACTGATGTAGTGATGGCACAACTTCAACTGGAATGGTTTGAAGTGCATAAAAGAAAATTGACCAGAGTGACGACTGCTGGACAAACCATACTTCTGCAATTGGAGCGTGGTAAAGAGTGGCGTTCGGGGGATGGGTTATTCCATGCTGGCCAATTGATGGCTACGATCACAATCAAGCCAACTTTGACCATCTGCTTTGAACCGATTGATTTAGTACAGGCTGCAGACTTCTGTTATTATATCGGTAATAGGCATTTGCCTTTATTTTTTGGTATCAATAAAGATACCTATCGGGTGCCATATGATGGACGATTGTATGAACAGTTGTTCGCAAAATTCCAATCACAGGTCCAACTGGAGGAGGAAATACTGCTGTCGGAAAATCTTGTGCGTCAGCTTATTAAAAATTTAAGGAATGAAAGTAAATCATAAATTATTTTGGGTAGCAGCTTTGTTTTTTATAGGTGTTTTGCAAGCTTGTAACCATGCTAGTAACAAGGAGCTTTTACAATCTTTCAGCGCTATTGATAGTCGTGGAAAGGTCATTAGTCTCCCGCAGGAAGCTAAAAGGGTGGTGGTGCTATTTCCTTCGCTGTTGGACGAATTGTACATGTTGCAGGCCGGTGATTGTATCGTGGGGATTCCTCAACAGGTATATCAAATGGAAGATACTTATGCTTTTTTGTCAAAACTTGATAAAAGGATAGCTGAAAAGACCATAGCGACGCCCACTTATGGTGGTCAGTCTAATAATGTAGAGAGCATAGTAGCATTGCAACCTGATTTGGTAATTACTTTCAATACAGATCAAGATAATATACAGCAGTTGGAAGATTTGGGTATTCCGGTTTACAGCTGCTCCTCTGCGGATGATGAGCGTATTTTGGCAGAATTGCTCGGAATGGGGATATTAGTAGGAAAAAAAGAACGTGCACAGGAAATCGTGACCTACGTGGAAGCTGAAGTAGAACGCATGCGCGTGCCTGAGATAGACGATGCTAAGTCTGTTTACTACGCTTGGTCTAAAGGTCGTGTGATGTCTACTTCTGGCAAAGGAAGTCTGATTGATATGGCCATTCGTTTATCAGGAGCTGAAAATGCATGCCCTTTGTCTATGGAAGCGCCAAACATCAGTGCGGAAACGATGTACAAATGGAATCCGGATCTCATTATATTGTGGAACTCCAAATTGTCTGATGTATATGACTTGAAAGAATTGGCTGATCTTCCTGCTGTGAAAAATAAACAGGTATATGTGATGTCGCCTTCATTTCCATTTGATCCGCATACCGTTAAATTTCTATTGTTTGCAAAACAGGTGAGACATTGGTGTTTTCCAGTTTATACTGAGGAGCAGTTAAATCAAGAGACAGAAGAGGCTTTTGAAATCATGTACGGTAAAGAAGGATTGCTATAATTATGGGAAGGTTGAAAATCATTGTCCTGTTGGTCATTGTGCCTGTTCTTCTTTTTGTGCTATCGCTTACTATCGGCTCTACCCAAAATATAAGCGTAATCGAATTGTTTCAAAGAATGGCGATACAGCTGGGGTTTTTACAGGATCCGACCCTTCAAGATGGTAGTTTGAATACTATTTTATGGCAAGTAAGACTGCCTCGGGTGTTGTTGACATTTCTGGTTGGTGCTGCTTTGGCATCTTCAGGTGGGGTGCTTCAATCTATCTTTAGAAATCCTATTGTCGATCCCTTTACACTCGGGATTTCTTCAGGGTCTGCTTTTGGTGCAGCCTTAGCTATGTTGTTTCCAATCATGTCGGTTAATCTTTCTGCTTTTATTTTTGGTGTGTGTGCAGTGGGGCTGACCTATTTGGTCTCGTATTCGGGGGTTAGAACTTCTATTGTAGGGATGGTGTTGGCCGGTATGGTGATATCGGGGGTATTTACGGCCTTATTGACTTTGCTGCAATATATGAGTGATCCTTATAAATTGCAGGCTATTATACAGTGGACCATGGGTAATTTACATACGGCTTCTTGGTCTAAGGTATATACTGCCATAGGGCCTATTGCAATAGGCCTATTTGTGATTGTGTTGTACCGTTGGAAATTGAATCTATTGTCTCTGGGTGATCAGGAAGCACTTGCTGTTGGAGTCAATCCAAAAATTATTAAACTGGTGCTAATTGCTGTTGCTACCATGATTACAGCAGCTTCGGTGGCAGCTGTAGGGGTAATCAGTCTATTTGGATTAATTGTACCACATATCAGTCGTATGATCTTTGGTCCTAATAACAATATTTCAGTATGGGCTAACATCAGCATCGGAGGAACCTTTCTACTCTTAATTGATGATTTTTCACGAGCGGTCATGCCATTTGAAATTCCAATTGGGGTATTTACTATGATTATCGGAGCGCCTTTATTTATTTACTTGATGCGTCGCAACGCGATGAATTGGAATTCATGATTTAATTGCAGAATGCTCAATTAGATCGAAAGGTTGCCAAAAAGACCTTGATAAAATTTAAAACAAACGGAGCTGGAATGCTCATAATTAACTGATTAGATGAATACTTCGATTGCTATACAACAATTATCTTTTTCCTATGGTGATGAACCTGTACTGCGTGATGTGAATGTGCGTTTTCCGAAAGGAAAGTTGTCCATCATTTTGGGACGTAACGGTAGTGGAAAATCAACCCTATTCAATGTGATTGCTGGCTTGGAGAAACGTTATGAGGGTCAGGTTTTGATCGGTAATGTGGATCGGAAAAAAATTAAAGTTGGCAACAGAGTTCAATTGCGTTTGGGTTTTTTAAATCAGTTTCATCAAACGACATTTCCTTTTAAAGTGTCGGATGTCGTATTGACTGGTCGCGCTTCTTTTTCACGTTTTTCACCGAGTATTGAGGATTATGAAGCGGTTGATGCCATATTGAAGAAGTTTAGTCTGGAGCATTTGAAAAACAAACCTTATACCGAATTGTCTGGTGGTGAAAGACAGTTGATTCTATTATGTCGGGTCTTGGTACAAGAACCGGATATATTGATGCTCGATGAGCCGACAAATCACCTGGATCTCAATTATCAAATGGCAGTATTGCGGACGGCTAAAGAATTGGTCAATGAAGGAACAACAGTTTTATGCGTGATGCATGACCCTAATCTGGCTTTTATGTTTGGAGATCAATTCTATTTGATGCGTGATAATAGCTTGTTCGATATCAATGGAATGGAACAGGAAGAAGTGAAGAATCTGTTGGAAGAAACTTATGAATTGTCCTTGTTGAGTTTGGAAAATCAGGGCAAATGGATGTTTGTTCCAAAGCTTAATGAAAATCATTAATGGAAAATATTTCAATTTATAACGTTAGCGAGTTGGATGTAGCAGAAGTGTTGCCCTATGTGTTAGCCTTTAGGCGGCTATTGTTTCCGATGTTGGACCCAAATAAGATACCTCAAGATTTACAAGATTTTGAGGCTGTTTTCTTACAAAATCATACAGGTACTTTTTTACAGGCTAGAAATG
Source organism: Sphingobacterium sp. SG20118 (assembly GCF_044740685.1). Classification (NCBI taxonomy): domain Bacteria; kingdom Pseudomonadati; phylum Bacteroidota; class Sphingobacteriia; order Sphingobacteriales; family Sphingobacteriaceae; genus Sphingobacterium; species Sphingobacterium sp. SG20118. The sequence continues at coordinate 3,707,719 of NZ_CP172826.1, read as the reverse complement.
AAGAAGGCGCTTTGGTTGGAGTAATTGGTATGATGGAATATGATTACCGATTTCCTCATTTGAATATAGACGTGCAGCAGACAGTGGAAGTAGCACGTCTGTTTGTTGATCCTGACTACCGAAGAACGGGATTGGGGAGCTTATTGTTTGAGCAACTCATGCAGATTGCCAAGCAAAAGCAGATAGAGCGGCTTTATCTACATACCCACCCATTCTTAACCGGTGCTTATGAGTTCTGGTTAAAGCAGGGATTCCGCTTACTGGATTATTGTGACGAATCGGGTTTTCCAACGATGCATATGGAGTTGATGGTGAGTGAACTTCCGGTAATCAATCAATTACAAGATAACATCTTGTCTAAAGAACTGTTTTTGATGCCTTAAGGTCATATTGTATTCGCAGATTAATATAATAATATACCGAGCTCGTGAGCTCAAGAACGAAACTAATAGTCGTGTATGTCTGAAGGCTATAAGCGTATGATAGTTTCAAAAACATAGAAAATATTACAATGAAGTATAAGTTTAAGTCGTTGGTTTTTATAGTGGCAATAAGTGTTTGTTTTTCAATGGCTGTTCATGCACAAAATAGCACAGCAGTTTATGGTATGATTTTTAATGAATCAGGACGCCCCTTATCTGGAGTAACCCTATCATTGGGCAATTCGTTGCAAGCGACAACTTCAGATGTGGATGGCAAGTTTGTTTTCCCTCAGGCTGTTTTGCTTCCGATGGACTTGCATGTTACGGCTATTGGTTACGGAAGTGAAAAGATAAATCTGACGACGACGAATTGGAATACGCAAACTGGGCTGAAAATCAGATTGACTCCAAATGACCGTATGTTGGAGGAAGTGTTGATAACTGGAAGACGTAATAATTCGTACTTGACTAATAATTTGGAATTAGGAGGCAAGTTTTCTGGAAAACTTAAGGATCTACCACAATCTGTAGCGGTGTTAAGTCATGAGTTTATAGAAGATAAGCAAGCATTTACGACAGGTGCTCTATTTCAAGATTTGGCTGGTGTGACCGAAGCTTCTTCTTATGATGATGTTATCATTCGTGGTTTTAAAAGTGGGTATGAGACCGGCGTACGTTTAGTAAATGGTTTGCGTTCGGGATATGGTTATGGTAATAGTTATTACAATACGCCGTTGACCCTTAATCTGGAAAGCATAGAAGTGTTGAAAGGGCCGGGGGCTTCTTTGTTTGGTGATGTCGTACCCGGTGGAAACGATCAACATGACTACCAAGAAACCTTTGGAGTCATTTAAAGGAAATATTGGATTTACCTCAGGTAGTTTTCAGACGATGCGTACAACACTTGATTTTGGTGGTCCTTTGGATAGTGCAAAACGTATTTTATATCGATTCAATGCTGGATATGAAGACACCAAAACATTTCGTGATGTCAATCGGCAAAAACGTATCATGATAGCACCTTCTTTTACATTTAAACCAGCGACAGGTACGCAAGTGGATGTAGATGTAGTTTATAGTCAGTTTGATGGTTATCTTGATCGTGGAATGGGTATCAAAGCAAATGACTTCTATGCCTTACCGCGTTCGTTTACCTTGAGTCAGCCTTCTGATTTTTATAATTCTAAAACATTTTCCCTAAGCGGAAGGTTATCTCAGAAACTTGCAGACAATTTGAGTCTGCACCTAAGTTATATGAAATCGGTATATGAAGAGGATGTCAACGAACATCGGACTTTAAATACTTTTGCAGATGCACCTAAAAATACGATTATGAATATGCGGTTCTTTGATCGTCATGGAAAAGATTATACGGACAATGTGGTCGGTTATCTCAAATGGGACCGTGAGGGGGATATCATAGATCATCATATTGTAGCTGGTGTTGATATTGCGGAATATAGGGGAGATAAGGAAAATCAATTGCGCGAGGCAAGACAACAGACTGTTAACGGGCAGGTTGTACCTTTGATATTTGATTTAAATAATCCGATGTATACAACACATGACCTAACGTCTTACGTGTGGCGTGAAAATGTAGCATATCCTTTTTTAAGTCCTTATAAGACCACGGGAATATATATACAGGATCAGCTGGCGGTTGCAGATAAGTTAAAAGTAATATTGGGTTTACGTCACGAGCATTATGTGTCGGAGACGATAGATGGACAAAAGCGCACTCAAGCTGCTCAAAAAGCTTGGTTGCCGCGAGCGGGATTGACCTATGAACTGAATAAACAGATAAATTATTTCGCTAGTTACTCACAGGGTTTTGTTCCTGTTGGCGCTAGTTTTATTCACCAATATCAAAACTATGGTGCTGATAAACCTTTTGAACCTGAGCGTAGTTTTCAGCTTGAAACAGGTTTCAAAACGGGTTTTTTAAAAAATCAACTACAGGTGGATCTTTCCTTATTCCATATTGAACGTAGTAATATGTTGATTGCAACTGGTGCAATTCTGAATTCGGGTTTTTCTGAGTATAGACAGTCTGGAAAAGTGTTATCAGAAGGTATTGAGTTGGATTTAAGAGGGCAGTTGACCAAGGAATTTCAAATTATGGCAAATTATACCTACAACCATACGGATGTAAAAGCTTCGTCAATCGCTTCGGAATTGGGAGAATCACTACCGGGTGCTCCTAAAAATATGGCTAGTGCTTGGTTGAAATATGTCTTTTCACAAAATATGTTGAAAGGTTTAGGTTTCGGCACTGGTGTTTATTATGTGGATAGTCGCCGGATGGATAATACGATAGGTCAAGATAGTGAAGGTAATGCGCTATGGGGTTATTGGCCATCTTATACGACAATGAATGCAGCAGTTTATTACCATATCGGCGCATTGAAGATGGCCGTGAATATGAATAATGTATTCGATAAATACTATTTTTTGGGTGGCTTTGATTACACCCGAGCATTTCCGGGAGCCCCTCGAAATATAATGGTTTCTCTGGGATATGCATTTTAATGAAAAAAAACAGTTAAATCTTAGTTTGAGACATAATATGGACTATTTAATTCAAGATTTGTGCTATTAATGGTTTGTTTTAGTTGGTACTTTTGTATTGGAAATTAATATGGAGATGAAGTCGATTTTTCGTTGTGTTTTAACACTTTTTGTCATGCTGTTTGCTTTGGTTGCGACCAAAGGAAGTACGCATTTGCATGAAGATGTGAAAGCTGTGCATCAGATTAGACTTTTATCGACAAATTATGCATTTGGACATTTGCCGGAATTGAGTTCTAATGAACATCATGCGTTACTCTTTTCGGATATGCTGGATGTATGGGAATGTAAGGACTTTCAAGACGTCAATGAAGTTAGTCTTTTGTTGTACTATACCATTATCCCTGTTTGGTTATCTGCGATGAACATATCTGTAGATGAGAGACAGAATTTTAAATTTCCAACTGAACCAACGGGAGTAATCCGTAATCCACGATACATATTATTCAGATGTATCAAAATACCCATCTAGTCTAAACTAAAATTTTTCTCCTGCTATAAGTCATGAATCGTGCTAAGGCCTTTTCATGTAGCTTGTAGCGCTCGCACGTAAGTTTTTTTTTTGTTTTTAACAAACATCAAATGAGCACTTTGCTGTGCAATAAAAAGTAAATATACCTTATATAAGTTAATATAAAAAAGTAATTATATGCATTTATTACCTAGAGAAACAGAGAAGCTATTGCTTCATTTTGCTGGTGAACTCGCTAAGAAGCGTATGGCCAGAGGCGTTAAATTAAATTACCCAGAGTCCATTGCATACATCAGTAGTGAATTGATGGAAGGTGCGCGCGATGGTAGAAACTGTTGCTGAACTGATGCAGTATGGCGCCACTTTATTGAAACGTGAAGATGTTATGCCAGGGGTTCCTGAGATGATTCATGATGTACAGATCGAAGCTACTTTTCCTGATGGAACCAAGTTAGTGACCGTACATAATCCTATTCGTTAATTTAAAAAATATTTAATTATGATACCTGGAGAATATTTCATTCAAGATGGCGATATCATCTGCAATGAGGGTAGAGAAGTAACAACATTGACAGTCGTCAATACGGGAGACCGACCAATTCAAGTGGGTTCTCATTATCATTTTTTTGAAGTCAATAAAATGATGGAATTTGATCGTGGTTTAGCCTTTGGAAAACGATTGAATATTATAGCAAGTACAGCGGTTCGTTTTGAACCAGGGGAAACTAAAGTAGTACAATTAGTTCCGTATGCTGGGGCAAGAAGAGTGTATGGCCATAATGATTTAGTCAATGGCGATACTGAAACAGAGGTGGCAAAAATGAACGCTTTGAAAAAAGCGGATGCAAAAGGCTTTAAAAACAAAAAATCATGAGCTTAAAAGTTAGTAGATTAAATTATGCAGCAATATTTGGCCCAACAGGAGGCGATAAAGTGCGCTTGGGTGATACCGAAATCATAATAGAAGTAGAGAAAGATTATTCTTACTATGGGGATGAGGCTAAATTCGGCGGAGGTAAAACAATCCGTGATGGTATGTGCCAATCATCTGTGCATACCCGTGATGAAGGTACTTTGGATTTGGTTATTACAGATGCAATTATCATTGATCATTGGGGTATTGTAAAAGGAGACATTGGAATCAAGGATGGTAAAATCGTCGGTATCGGGCGTGCTGGTAATCCGGATACGATGGATAACATCACGCCAAATATGATTATCGGTGCTTCAACAGAGGTACATGGTGGTTCTGGATTCATAGTTACGCCTGGAGGTATTGATACGCATATTCACTACATCAGCCCGACACAAACGGAGACTGCTTTGTATAGTGGTATAACCACCATGATAGGTGGTGGAACAGGTCCTGCGGATGGTAGTAATGCCACAACGGTAACGCCAGGAAAATGGAATCTACGTAAGATGATGCAGGCAGTAGAAGCATTACCTATGAATTTTGGGTTTTTCGGTAAAGGAAACGTAGGTACGGAACAACCGATTATTGAGCAGATCGAAGCTGGTGCATTGGGAGTGAAAATTCACGAAGATTGGGGAGCTACTCCTGCAACGATCGATCGTGCCCTTTCTGTTGCCGATAAATATGATGTGCAGGTTGCTATTCATACCGATACCTTGAATGAATCTGGTTTCTTGGAAGATACAATGAATGCGATCAATGGTCGTGTCATCCACACTTTCCATACAGAAGGTGCTGGAGGTGGTCATGCTCCTGATATAATTAAATCGGCTATGTATCCAAATGTATTGCCGGCATCGACTAATCCGACTCGTCCTTTCACTAAAAATACAATTGACGAACACTTGGACATGTTGATGGTATGTCATCATTTAAGTAAGGATATTCCTGAAGATGTGGCTTTTGCCGATTCACGCATTCGTCCGGAAACGATTGCTGCAGAGGATGTTTTACAAGATCGCGGTGTTTTTAGTATTATGAGCTCAGACTCGCAGGCTATGGGCCGTGTAGGAGAGGTGATCATGAGAACTTGGCAAACGGCTGATAAAATGAAAAAACAGACCGGCCCGCTTCCTGAAGACATCGAAAATAATAATGATAATTTCAGAGCGAGACGATATATCGCTAAGTATACAATAAACCCGGCTATAGCACACGGTATCTCTAAATATGTAGGTTCAATCGAACCTGGTAAAATAGCGGATATGGTCATCTGGCGCCCAGCTTTATTTGGTGCTAAACCAGAAATGATTATTAAAGGAGGAATGATTATCGCTTCAAAAATGGGCGATGCAAATGCATCTATACCTACTCCGCAACCGATTATTTTGCGAACAATGTATGGCGGTTATGGTAAAGCGTTGACCTCAACATGTTTCAACTTTGTATCTCAAATTTCAATTGAAAAAGGAATCAAAGAGGAGTATGGCTTGGAGAAAACGTTGTTGCCTGTTGAAAATTGTAGAAATATCTCCAAAAAAGATATGATACATAATGACGCAACACCTGATATTAAGGTTAATCCAGAAAATTACGAAGTAAGTGTGGATGGTGAAATTATAAAATGTGAACCTATCGACACGGTGGCATTGGGCCAACTATACTTCTTGTTTTAGGCAAAATGCTATTATGGCACGGGGATATACGTGCCATATTTGATAAAAAGGATACCATTTGCACATACAGGTAAGTTGGACTAATTAATGCAGCAGTACGAATTGGAATCTATATAAAATTATTTTTAAAAGCATACATGATCATCATCACAGAAATCACGAGGAACTTAAGTAGGGAATCTACGATGAAAAGACAGGATCTGCTCTGGATAGAGTGGTATCAGGCGGATAAGCGTATCCAGCGTCTCCTGACCCACGAGGGGATGGAAATAGCGGTCAAATTGATTGGCAATACGAGTCAGTTACATGATGGGGATATCTTGTATGAGGATGCTGAAAAAGTAGTGATCGTAGCCATTCGCCCTTGTGAGACTATCTGTATAGGAACGGTTGATTATTTGAAAATAGCTTTTGTCAGTTGCGAAATTGGAAACAAGCACTTGCCCTTATTTACAGCAGGTAACGAATTGTTGATCCCTTATGAACGGACGATGCAGGCTTGGCTGGATAAACAAAATCTGACTTATACGCTGATGCAGCGCAAGCTCCTCTATCGGTTCAACGCCAATGTGGATGCTAATCATCATCGGCAACTAAAATTTTCAACAAAGCATATCCCTTTGTTTATTAAAGTATAAAATATATGGAAAATACATTTCTTGGTAAGCTTCTTCATTTATCTGACCCTACTTTACCTATTGGTGGATTTACCCACTCAAATGGTTTGGAAACTTACGTTCAAAAGGAGATTGTTCACAATAAAGTAACAGCAGAGTCTTACGTCAGACACAATCTGTGGTACAATTTGAAGTACAACGATGCTGCTTTAATGCGATTGGCTTATGATGCGACCTGTAATGGCGACATGGACCTGCTCTGTTCTTTGGATGAAGAGTGCTCGGCTCTGAAAAGTCCGAAGGAAATTCGAGAGGCCAGTAAAAAATTGGGGGTGAGACTTTATAAAATTTTTTCTAGATATCAAAATCAACCGATTTTCAAAAGATGGGGAGAACTGATTAAGGAGAAGAAAGTAGATAGTCATTATTGCTTGGTATACGGTATGTTGGCAGCACTTTTGGAAATCCCAATACGAGAGGCATTGCATGGCTATTATTATAATGCTGCCATTACGATGGTAACCAATGCAGTGAAATTGGTACCCTTAGGACAATTGGATGGTCAAGATATCTTGTTTTATCTACACGATGACCTGATAACTTTGTGCAATGAAACCCTGGAAGTGGATCGTGATCTTATAGGTCTTTGTAATATTGGATTTGATATTCGCTGTATGCAACATGAGCGATTATATTCGAGAGTTTATATTTCTTAATAATTGGAACAAATGGAAAATAGAAAATATGTTAAAATAGGCGTAGGTGGTCCGGTTGGATCAGGAAAAACTGCCCTATTGGAGTGCCTGAGCAGACGCTTGATCCATGAATTGGATTTGGCTGTTATCACCAATGATATTTATACGAAAGAGGATGCTGAGTATATGGCTAAAAATAGCTTATTGCCTCCTGAACGTATCATTGGTGTAGAAACAGGTGGCTGTCCGCATACGGCTATTCGAGAAGATGCTAGTATGAATTTGGAAGCTGTTGAAGAGTTGGCAGAGCGCTTTCCTAATCTTGAACTGATTTTGATTGAAAGTGGTGGTGATAATTTAACGTCAACATATAGCCCAGATTTAGCTGATATCACCATTTTTGTGATTGATGTGGCGGAGGGAGAGAAAATGCCTCGTAAAGGTGGACCGGCAATCACAAGATCGGATCTCTTATTAATCAATAAAATGGATTTGGCACCTTATGTTGGTGCTAGTTTGGAAGTGATGGAGCATGATAGCCGGAAAATGAGAAAAGGTTTACCTTTCTTATTCTCCAATTTGAAAACAGGTGAAGGAGTGGATGAAATCATTGGATGGATCAAAAAATATGCACTGTTGCAAGATGTAGAAGAACCTAATTTATTGCGCTAATATGATTTGTTCATTAGATATTAATGTGGCGCATCGTGAAGGTAAATCTTATCTTAAAGATGCGTATGTGACCCAGCCTTTTAGAATTGTACCTGTAGGTCAATATCGTAGGGATAAGGCAGCATACTTAATGATCATGAGTTCATCGCCAGGATTGTTGGATGGTGATGACCATCGCATCCAGATAGCAGTTGATCCTGGCGCAAAGTTGCAATTAAAAACGCAGGCTTATCAGCGTCTTTTTCATATGAAAGGAAAATCGGTGCAAAAAATGGAAGTGAATCTGGGTGAAGGCGCTGTCTTCTCTTTTGTTCCTCATCCAATTGTTCCTCAAAATTCCTCTCATTTTTTAAGCCATAACATTATTCATATGCAAAAGAATTGTCATGTTATTTTGAGTGATATCGTGACATGTGGGCGTAAGTTGTCTGGAGAAGTTTTTGAATATCACCATTTCCAAAACTTGACCCAATGCTATATTGATGGCCGTTTGGTATTGAAAGATAATGTGTTGTTGCAGCCAGACAAGATGCCGATACAAGATATTGGTTTATTGGAAGGTTTTACGCATCAAGGAACATTTTTCTATATCAATAGTGCGGGGAAACCTGTGCAGGAGTGGATTGAGAAATTTCATGAGCAATATGAATCGATTGCAGATATACAGTTTGGTATCAGTGCATTACAACAAACGGGTTTTATGATTCGGGTTTTGGGTAATGGCGCTGAACAGTTATTCGATATTTTTCAGGAAGTTCAGCAAGAATTATGGGATGCTGAACTCCTTATTTAATCATTTTTTTGAGACTATATTTGATAGTCTTAAAAAGTAAATCATCTCAAAATGAGATACAAAATTTTAGCTTTTATAAGAGCTTTTTTAAGAGGATTCGGACAGATCATGTTGCAAGGTAATGCTTGGACAGGAATATTATTTATAGGCGCCATTTTATATGACTCGATCGAAATGGGAGTCGCTGGCATAATCGCAAATCTTGTGGGATTTGTGACAGCGAAAATCATGAAGTATGAGGAAGAGGATATTGAAAATGGTTTATTCGGTTTCAACGCAACCTTGTTTGGAATCGCTTTGGTCTTCTATTTTGAAACAAATATTTGGATCTGGACCACACTGGTCCTCGGCTCAGTCTTGAGTACTTTAATGATGGGTTTTGCCCTCAAGAAAAATTTACCAGCCTTTACTTTCCCTTTTGTCATGGTGACCTGGATCGCCTTGTACCTACTGAGTATTCCTCAATTATCCATGAATACTGTTCCGCATCACTTTGTGGATATTAAAGAAATAGATGATTTCCTCATTGAGGGACACGCATTTGGTCAAGTTATTTTCCAAGGGAGTGTCATTGCAGGACTGATCTTTTTTCTGGGGGTGTTTATGAGTAACCCCATGGCAGCTCTATATAGTGTTGCTGCTGTGGTAATCAGTGTCTACTTATCAAATCATGGGCATGAATCGAGGGCTATGGTCAATAATGGGACATTTAGTTTCAATGCACTGCTTTGCGGAATCGCATTAAGCGGACCTCGTGTTCGAGATGGGTTGTATGTACTTGTAGCAGTTTTTATAGCAACTTATTTTGATCATTTCTTAGTACATGCTGGCTGGACGACACTGACCTTTCCATTTGTAGTAGCCATGTGGGCAATGGAACCCATCAAGCGTTTTGATAAAAGGATGGTCGATAAGTTTAATGAGACTTTCAGTTTTAAACGCTATTAATTGAAAAAATGCAATGAGAATTTTGAAAAACAAATTTAAAAAAATAATACCCTTGCTATTTTTAATGGCATGTCAGATTACTTTTTCGCAAGCTCAGGTAAGTCCTCCAGGATTGGGAAAGGCTAAGACAGCTTCTTGGTCGGTACTGGGTCTAAAACGTCAATTGGATAGCACTGGGACAAAAGAAGCCCTTACTTATATTGGCTTGGGTACAAAAAGTACTCCGGATGATTCTAATCCATTTCACAAACAGGCTATATGGGTGTTAAATCATGAGGTAACGCATAAATTTGCGAAGAACCAACAATATAGCTATGCATTGAGCTATCGTCGCCAAGATGTGTATGATGCAGATGTACCTTACCACCATGAAGGCGTAGAGCAAGAATTTAGGCTATATGGTCGCTATGCTTATACGTTTAAATTTGCGGATCGCTGGAAATGGAAAAATACGGTTAGACAGGAGTTTCGAAAATTCTTTACTGATGATTTTCAGAAGGCCGAAGAGAATTTTCAATTCAGAACGCGTCTTAAATCGCAGTTGAATCTGAAGTTGTCCGATAAGAACAACCAAGAGCTGGCATTGAGTGCAGAAGGATTATTTGCGATTAGTAAGCTGAATAAGCCAACTGCTTCTTGGTCAAAATTTGCCTATAAGGAAGCGCGCTTAGGGCTTTATTATATGACGGATATTCCTAATAGTCCTTTGCATCTCGATGTTGGGTATATGAACGATTTGATTAAAGGTTATGATCAAGTGGATTTTGGAGTGCATTACATGGCAGTGGACCTTATCTGGAATCTGCCCTATAAACAGAAGCATTAATCGGATAAAAATTTATGCTTGCGATAATCACTGGGTGAATACCCAGTGGTTTTTCTGAATAAGCGCGTGAAATAGGAGGGTGATTGAAATTTCAACTCAAATGCAATTCCTGCGATATCTCTTGTTGCATCTTGTAATAAAATCTGGCTATGTAAAATACTGATTTCATTGATCCATTGTTTCGGAGGCTTATTGGTGGCTTCTTTCACACATTTATTGAGATAGTTTTCCGATATATGCAGGAGATTGGCATAAAATAATACATTTTTATGGTCGATATGGAATTTCTGTACAAATTCTCTAAACCGAAAGGCAATATCCAGTTGTCTGCTCATAGGAGCTTTGACTTCGTAATCTGTTTTAATGATTTTTAATAGGATACATTGTAGCATGGAAATGCATATTTCCATTACTTTACCTTCAGTAAAAAGCTCTTCTTCCAATAAGGTGAGCATTTTTTGAATCCAGGTGGATACATGTTCTGAAAGTGGGGTAAAGGGATGAGAATTGAAAAAACGAATGTCATTTATTCCAAGTTCAATATCGGTTACGATTTCGTTTTCATAAACAATAAAAAAACCTTCGGCATCATCTGAAATTGATAAAGTAGCGGTGATATTTCCTTGTTTAACATTGATAACTTCATTTTCAGCTAAGGTGTAGGATCCAGATTCTAAATGCTGTGAGAGTGTTCCTTTGGTAACAAAAATAAGAAAGTTGAAAGTGGTACGATAAGGAATCACAGGCATGAGAATGCTTCTGAGATAATTTTCAATGCGATAAACTTGTATTTTGCTTTCATTGAATAGATTATGGTCAGTTACATCTGGCAAAAAGAGTTTTTTGTACTCGTAATTGTTGATAATCTTAATCGATGATTTCATAGTCCTATATATTAAATAATCTGCTCATGAACCGATTTATGAACGTGCTTATATATAAGCAAACATAGATAAATTGTCATGCATATACAACATAAAGTGTTACATATAAAAGAGCTATCGCGTAGTAAGACTGTATTTCAGTATGAATTTTTTGTAACATAAAGATATTGATGTTACATTGACCCTGTATTGTTTTTATATGAGGTATATTGGATAGGCCGTTGGTTTGATGAAATAGAAAAAGCTCCAAATATTTTAGCGCTTTTTCTATTTATCGTGTTACTATTTTTTATGGAATCTCATCATGGCGATGTCTCCAACAATAAGAGTCAATGTATTTCCTGAAACACTGTATGTATTGATTTTACCTAATGTATTAAAATATACGTCTTCACCTGAACCTTCACAAGCCATTTTTGTCGATGCTACTGGACCGAAGCTGATGTGATTGTTCTCGGTCTTGAAAGTGCCATTGTATGCGTTACAGCTTCCGTTTCCTGAAACTTTCTTAGTATCGATATCAAACGTGATCGTAGGTTTTGTGTTTGGGTATAAACCTGCAAATGCAATACGGGGTCCTGAGATATAATCCAATTCCCAAGTGCCTGATAAAGATTGCTCTGTAGTTTCTGCAGGTATCAATCTGAACTTGGCGACTGTCTTATTTCCCTGATTTAGCATGAATAATGTTCCATCTAATTTGTAGTTATCCGCATTGATAATCACTTTTGATAAAGCTTGTTCGATTTCAAACTCAGGACAAGCCATCATGGTTGAAATTCCTTGAGAGAATTTAATCTTATTATTATCCAAAAGTGTTACCCCACCATTTAACATATTACAACCAGCATTTGCACTGTAGGTGCTATCCATAAATGCAATGTATGGTGTACGACCATTTACTTTTTCAGCGACAGCCTTACCATCGACTTCTATCAATTGCCATTTGTTTCCCGTTAATTGCATAGTTTCTGTAGTGGAGACATTTTTGTGATCTGTATTTTTCTTGAAAACTGAACAACTGCTTAATCCTACAATAAGCGTAGCCATCACTAAAATCTGATTTAATTTCATTTTGTATCTGATTTGTTATACTTGTTAAACAATAATAATAACGTTTGGTTTAACAGAACGCTACATTTTTAAATAAAAAAGAGGAAGGCCATATGGCCTTCCTCTTTAAAGACAGTAATAAAAATTACTACTTTTTATTTTGTTGTGCTTGACGCATCGCTTCTTCCATTCTAGATTGAAACGACGATTTCTTTTGCACTTTAGGATTCTTTTTATTGTCTTCTAACTTCGCTAAAATCTTGTCATCATTAACCATTGAACGAATGATTAACTGTGTTAAGAACGTTAGGATAGCACTTAGGAAGTAATAATAGTTCAAACCTGCAGGGAAACTGTTTAAGACAAAGAAGAAAATCAATGGCATAAAGTAACCAATGTATTTCATTTGTCCTGTAGCACCCGAAGTTGCATTGTTGTACCATGTGGTCAATAAAGTTGTTAATGTCATCAACACACACATTAATGATACGTGATTCACACCAAAAATTGGAGAGAAAGTGAATAGGGTATCATATGTAGACATGTCTTTCATAAACAAGAAGCTTTCACCTCTCAACTCGAATAAATTCGGGAAGAAGTAGAAAAAGGCAATTGTAAAAGGCATCTGTAATACCAAAGGAAGACAACCTCCTAATGGATTCACACCTGCTGTTTTGTACAATTTCATTTGTTCTTGTTGTAACAAAGCGGCATTGTCATCACCTACTTTAGCTTTAATCTCATCTAATTGAGGTTTCAACACACGCATTTTAGCCATGGATAGGTAAGATTTGTATGTCAATGGTGATAATACTAATTTTAATAATAAGGTTAAAATTAGGATAACGATACCATAGCTAAGGTGAAAATTATCTAAGAAATCAAATACAGGTACAGTGATGAATTGATTGATCCAACGCATCGGTCCCCAACCCATATTGATGATCTTGTGAAAATCATGACCTTCTGCTTTTAATGTTTTATACTGATTTGGTCCAAAGAAAAAGCTTAACGAATAACTGTTATCTTTTTGAGTCGCATAATCCAGCTGTGCTGTAGCGCTATAAAGCTTAACAACTTCATCTTCAATCGTAGATTTTACATTTACATTTGCAGTAGAAAATCCAGTTTTGCTAGAAAGAATATTGGAGAAGTAGTGTTGCTTGAATGCAATCCATTCTACTTTTTCTTTCAGTTCTTTTTCATCATCTTTCGATTCTGATAAATGATCTACGTTATCTACTTCTTTGTAGTAAACAGTTGATTTTTGACGTTCTGAATCAATATTTTGCTCTTTTTGAAGTAAAATGGTTTCCCAGTCTAAAGCAATTGATTTCTGATCAATCTTGTTTTGGATACCTTTGGTGTTGATATCAAGACCGATATTGTAACCATCACCTTTTAAGGTGTATACGTATTCAATATACTGATCAACTCCATACGTCAATTGAAGTTTGATTGACTTAGCATCTTCACCACTGATTTTTACATCTGTATCTGCTGTTGCAAAGTATAGATCATTGGTATTGATGTTTTCTCCAGATGCATTGAATTTTAATCCAAATCTGTTGTGGTCTCCCTCAAATAAAATTAATGGTTTACCATTAAAATTTGTTTCGCCTTTTAATTCTACAGATTTTACACGACCACCCTTCGAACTGATTTTAGCAATGATTTTATCATTTTCTAAAGTGATGATTTGCTCAGTTCCAAATTTTGCTGCACCAAAAGGAAGTTTTAAAGCAGCAGAATCAACAGGTTGTACTGTTGCGATCTCTGTAGCAGCTATCGTAGAGTCTGCTAATGGTGCTAAACCTTGTTTAACGCGAGCTAGCGAATCTTGTAGAGCTTGTTCTTTTTTTATTTCTACGTCGGACGGTTTCATTAAGTAAAATGAACCGGCTATGATTCCGAACATCAGAAGTAAACCAATAAGGGTATTTCTATCCATTTTTTTAAATTAAACTTACTTAATTGTTTCCTGCTTTTGTATCTTATTTTTCTTATTCGACAAAGCAGCGGTTACAAAGCTAACAAAAAGTGGGTGAGGATTTGCAACAGTTGACTTTAATTCTGGATGAAATTGTCCTGCAACGAAAAAAGGATGGTTTTTCAACTCAACAATTTCCACCAAACCTGACGTTGGATTCATTCCTGATGCAATCATTCCAGCAGCTTCGTATTGCTCTAAATAAGCATTGTTGAATTCATAACGGTGACGGTGACGCTCTGATATTCTTGTTTTACCGTAGATACTGTATGCTTTTGTACCTTTTTTGACATCACAGTCATAGGCACCTAAACGCATAGTACCACCCATATTGATGATTTCTTTTTGATCTTCCATCAAATTGATGACTGGGTTAGGTGTATCAGGGTCCATCTCCGCACTATTGGCATCTTTAAGCCCCAATACGTTGCGACCGAATTCGATAACCGCACATTGCATGCCTAGACAAATACCAAAGAAAGGAATGTTATTTTCACGAACATATTTAATAGAAGCTAATTTTCCTTCTAATCCGCGTTCACCAAATCCTGGTGCAACAAGAACACCATCCATATCATTTAATTTGTCTTGGACGTTTTGGTCATTGACACTTTCTGCAGCAATATATTGTAATTTTACTTTACACTCATTGGCAGCACCTGCGTGGATAAAGCTTTCAACGATAGATTTATAAGCATCAGGTAGTTCGACGTATTTACCCACTAAGCCAATATTAACTTCATTGGTCGGGTTTTTTAATTTACCTAAGAAGGCTTTCCAGCTTTCTAAATCTGGCTCATTTTTGTTAGAAAGTTTCAATTTAGCAAGAACAGTCTTGTCCAATTGCTCCTTCATCATATTTAATGGTACATCATAAATCGTAGGGGCATCGATAGATTCAACTACAGCATTGATATTCACATTGCAAAACAAAGCTAGTTTTTTGCGAATTTCTTGTGTTAATTTATGCTCAGTACGACACACCAAAATATCTGGTTGGATACCATATTCCAATAAGGTCTTAACCGAATGTTGTGTTGGTTTTGTTTTTAATTCACCTGCAGCAGCTAAATATGGTACCAATGTTAAGTGAATAACGACAGAGTCATGCGTGCCTAATTCCCATCTTAATTGACGCACTGCCTCGATGAATGGTAAAGATTCGATATCTCCGACAGTACCCCCTAATTCAGTAATCACAATGTCATATTGACCTGTCTCACCTAATAAGCGCATACGGTTTTTTATTTCATCTGTGATATGTGGAATAACTTGAACTGTTTTTCCTAAGTATTCGCCTGCACGTTCTTTTTGGATTACAGATTGATAGATACGACCTGTCGTGACATTGTTCGCTTGTGAAGTGGGAACATTAAGGAAGCGTTCGTAATAACCTAAATCAAGGTCTGTTTCAGCTCCGTCTTCCGTTACGTAACATTCACCATGCTCATATGGATTTAGTGTTCCTGGATCAATGTTAATGTAAGGGTCGAATTTTTGGATCGTAACCTTGTAGCCACGTGCTTGGAGAAGTTTAGCAAGAGAAGATGCAACAATGCCCTTCCCTAACGACGAAGTAACGCCGCCCGTAACAAAAATATATTTAGTCATATCAATAATGGATTTCAAAATATAAGGCCTAAAATGGCCTAAATATCTGCTTTATGTACGGGATACAAAGATAAGAATATTTGTGGAAGACGACGTTTTTTTTTATCTTTAATTTAAAATAACTGTTTTTTTTACATCCTGATTGCACGAAATTTAATCTTTACGAATTCAGTTTTGACCTATATTTCATAAAAAAATCTTCAAAATATTTCTTAGATAAATGTGCTGTAAGAAATGTGCCAGCTAGTACCAAACTATAAAAAATGATAAAACTTAGTATGGGATCTAGATTTAGTAAATGGTTCTTTCCAAGATGGATGACAACGAAAATAACAATCATATGGTACATGTAAATACCGTAAGATATCTTACCGCCATAGTCTAAGAAGCTATTGTTGAAAACCGACCTAGTATCTAAAACAACACCTACATAAACGATGAGGTTAAGAAATAAGATGTTAAGTATGATGTATGAGAATACCCAATGGCTAAATATATCAAATCCCAGTAAAGCAATGCAGGTGCTTCGGAAAAAGAAATATCCAATTAGTGTAGCTAATAAAAGGTAATTAACGAATACATATTTTTTGTACCAGGCTTTTACATTGATATTTGTATGATAGAGCAAATAGGCTCCCAATGCACCTATGGCCATTGACTCGAAAGCAAAGGTTTTAATGAGATGTACCGCAAGTGTATTGGTGATGATGTAGTTGAAGCAGAAAATAAGTAATATTACTTTAATCAAAAATACCGCTAAGATTAGGGCTAATTTATTGTTTATCCATTTAAATAGGGGCGCCCAAATAATGTAGAACCATTCTTCGACTCCAATGGACCACAGGGGTTCCAATAGATGGGAGCCAAATTTGAATGTAACTAAACTGGGTAGGAATAATACAAATAAAAGCCATACTTGTTCTATATGATAAGGAAAGGTATAGTTTATATGTAGGATATTAAACAGAAACGGAAAGATTATAATTCCAATGGCAACTAATAAAAAATACAAAGGCCATATGCGGATAACTCTTTTCAAATAGAAGTTTTTAATGGATATTGTATTTTTCGCAGCTTTTTCTTTTATGAGCAAATAGCTGATGAGGAAGCCGCTCAAAACAAAGAAAAATTTTACGGCGGTGCTTCCATTTTGAAAAAAACTGATGTGTTCAAAGCTAGTGAAACTGTTTTTTGCACGGATGACTTCGCCATGATGGAATATGACAAGCAATGCAGCAAAAAAACGGAACGCGTTGAGATTTGGGAAAAAGGATATATTCTTATACATTGTTGTTTGTAAAAATAACAATATTAGTTTATTTTTTGTATTCTTTTTGTTGATGCCAATTGTTTGGATAACATCCCCGCTGTTTTATTATTCGATGGTATTGCCGTAGCAGCGTTCAGTATGTATGCACGATAACGATTCTGTATATACATATGTTGTTCGGTTCTGGTTTTCCATTGCGGTTAGCGATAGCTTCTGATGCAATTCGTTGCGGTAGCAGAAAGCATGGGTTGTGTAGGTTGCATTTTTTCTTTTAGAATTTGTTTTTGTTTAGGGAGGTATAAGCTACTGGCGAGATTATACGTCTGGACTCAGGAGTGGGGCTCTAGCGGAAATGTGTAAGATTATTGCTCGGATTGATTTGCTGTTTTGGCTGAATAACAGGGCTATTATAATCAAATTATAATAGCCAGCATGTTAATGTATCGATATTAAGGATGGAGGTCGAAATGGCCTCTGTTATCTAAGGACACTCGAATTTTTTTTGAAAGTTTGTCGATAATTTTTATTGTATAACTCTGCTTGTCCTTATTTAAATCCATGTTGATTTGAAAATCTTTCGTAGAGGGAAGGATATACTCCTTATATAATGAGAGTTTTGTTAACTGCTCGCTGTAATGACGGTTTTCTTTTTTGAACAATTGTTGTAGATAATGGACATTCCACGCTAACTTAGTTACGTTATAGCTGTCAGGCAAAGCAGGGGTCTTGCTCTGTAGCTTGTTGAACAAATTGTAGATATCCCCACCTTTCGGGATAGTGCATATTGATTAGTCCGATGGGTGACCAGACCCAATTGTCTTCTGCTAATATTTTATTGTTTTCTTTTTTTCTGCTATAATGGTTATCACTGAGTTCATGTTGCCATTGTACGCGTGAAAAATTGCATAACCAATAGTCGTCATTTTTTGGAAAAGGTGCTTTACCAAAGGCGTAAAGTGATTGGTGAGGGATAGCAAATTCAACCGACCAAAATGAATCTGTGTCTTTAGGATTGTTGAGAGTCCCTTTTATGTGTACCGCGGATTTTAAATTTTTAACATCCCAGTGTGTGATAGCTTGTCCACCAAAACGATACGGCTTGGTAAGCATGAGGTCGAATATAGTATGAAGGGGGTTGACTTCTATTTCGTAATATTCTGCTTGATGTAGGTTGGGTTTTAAAAATATTTCAAAATCATTGTTCAAGTACACGATTTCATCATGTTTGTAAATGTCTGCCCAAATGTGGGGTTCATAAAGTTTAGCATAAATGTACAAATTAGTCGAATCCCAAAGCATTTTCACTTCGGTTTTATAAGCAGGTTTCTTGAATTCACCTCCTTGGATATCTTCAAAATTAATTATGGTCTTTGCTTTAGACCAGCTGTTTTCAAGGTCTTTACCATCAATTTGCATGGGTTCAGTGATTTTGTGAACGGCATATGTTTTTGGAATGGATTGTAGCGCTAGAAATTCTTGAATGGAATTTTGGGCATAACTGTTGATACAACAGCATAGCAATGCGAGAATAGATATAAGTTTGTTCATGATAGTCTTTTCGGGCCTTAAGATAGACTAAAAAGATTTAGCATAAAAGCAGTAATCTACCTTGTAAAGAAAATGTTGCTAAAAGGGGAAGGGAGGGGTAATAAAAAAAGGCATTTGAACTCAATCCAATGCCTTTTTTTATACTTGCGTAGTCGTAATTAGATTCTTTTAGACTTAATACGAGCAGCTTTACCAGTAAGACCGCGTAAATAAAATAATTTAGCGCGACGTACTTTACCGTAGCTGTTTACTACAATTTTTTCAATGTTTGGCGAATTTACAGGGAAAATACGTTCCACACCAATGCCATTTGAAATTTTGCGTACAGTAAAAGTTGAATTAACACCTTCACTGTTCAATTGGATAACCACACCTTGGTAAATTTGGATACGCTCTTTATTTCCTTCGCGAATTTTATAATGAACGCTTATGGTGTCTCCTGCTTTAAATGCGGGAACTTCATTTATGATTACCGCTTGTTCTTCTACAAATTTTACTAAATCCATGATTTTGAGTAATTAAATACGATTATTAGCCTGTAAAAATCGGAATGCAATATTACAGCTTTTTTTTTACTTTAAGAAATACTTTTTTCAAAAAGCTTTAAGCTGCCTTAGTTTGATGCAAAGATAGAAAAACCCTTTTAATAATTAGACCTTGTGCTCAGATATATTTTAAAAAGTTTTACACATCCCTGTTTTGTTGTTTAAGAGTTGCTGTTGGATGAGTTGATAATATTTTATTTCTCAATAAATCAGGTATTTATTGAATAAAGCTAAAAAATCATTTGGCATATTGAAAAAACGCTGTATATTTGCAACACAGTAAAACAAAAGGGATACCTTTTCGGGGTGTAGCGTAGCCCGGTATCGCGCCTGCTTTGGGAGCAGGAGGTCGTAGGTTCGAATCCTGCCACCCCGACAAAAAAGCTCTAACGAAAGTTAGGGCTTTTTTTTTTGGAATAAAAATGAGAACTATTTATTTTTAAGACTCGGATTTCTGAGTTGGATTAATTTTTTCCCTTGACGTTGTTATATTTAAGCTCTCTGTTCAGCAGATAGCTTTTTTTGTTTTTAGTATCCCCATGACTATTTAAATAAAAAAGCATACAAAGTCACGACTTCAATTTAGCGAAAGATCCATTAGCTATTAGAATGATTAAACTGAAGAAGGTAATTTCCGAGTATATTCTCCAAAAATGCTAATGCGATTCCTTGTATATATAAATTAATAGAACCTAGTCCTAGACTATGATTAGTTTTTTCTAAGTTTTAGCGAACGTAATCAGTATATGGGACATTGTCGTAAAGTCTCGGATTCTAATTTTTACGAATTGTTATTCGCGCTAGCTATTCTCCAACTGTGAGATGAAAAATGAGTGACTTTATATATAAAACATGATTGTACTTTAATTCATTACCATTTTTCAAGTAATTGCTTTTACTTTTTTATTGGCAGTCAGGATAGTGCAGGATGCTTAAGCTATAATGGATTTTTATATTTGAACTAGCTTTAAAAAAGCAAGCCTTAGTCTTTTGATTATAAACAACTTATAGGTGTCTTTTGTTCTGGACCCTAATATCTTTATAGAATATAGAATGGAAAACTTTAATAAAAAAGGAGGTTTAGGTATGGGGGAAGAAATTGTACTAAAACTAGCTTGAATAAAAAACCGATAGTGTTGTAGCACCATCGGTATTCATCTAAGGCCTTATATAAAATTAATAGTAGAGTGTCGAACTCTTAATCTTAAAACCATCAAACCTTGCAAAGTTATGCAATATGATCAATTTAACAAAAAAATAACTAAGAATTTTACAGTCAATAATTTACGCATTGCGCAGACTGAAAAATATCCAAATTTCCTTCGGGGGCGATCTAGTCTTTTGAAGGTATCACTATTGTTTCCAGGTATCTTTTTCATACAGCTGTCTTCTGCTCATATTTCAGTAGCAGGGACTGTGGGTATTAAAGCTGATTTGGTATCAAATCATGGGAGACTATTTGAAAATAATTCGGGGGTAACGAGTGTTAGTATTCAGGAACAGTTTACCGTTAGCGGCATCGTCCGTGATGCGGAAGGACGTCCTATTCCTGGCGTTACGATACGGGTGAAAGGTACCGATACAGCCACTTCTACCGATGAGAATGGTCATTATGAGATAACCCTAAATAAGGGACAAACTTTATCATTCCGAAATATAGGTTATACCAATCAAGAAATCGAGGTTAAAAAGTCAGGAGAACAGCATATGACTTTAATAAACTCATCTCAAGAAATCGATGAAGTGGTCGTGGTGGGCTACGGTAGTCAACAGAAAAAGGATGTTACTGGATCTATTGCTTCAGTTTCCATGAATAACGTACGTGGACAAGCGATTGCCAGTCCTGATCAAGCCTTGACTGGCCAGATTTCTGGCGTTCAGGTCAGTACCTCTAATGGTACGCCCGGAGGTGGACCCAGGATCCGTATCCGGGGTATTGGTGCCATTGGAGCGGGGGCATCACCTTTATATGTCATTGATGGATTTCCAGTTCCTTCTACTTCAAGTGAACGATCTAATCCATTGACTGCGATCAATCCCAGCGATATTGAATCTATGACGGTATTAAAAGATGCTTCGGCAACAGCAATTTACGGATCGAGGGGGTCTAATGGTGTTATCTTAATCAACACAAAAAAAGGTGCTGTTGGAAAACTGCAAATCAGTGTTGCGGCAAGTACTGGTTTGCAACAAGTGCCACAAAAAGGAAGACCCAGTATGATGAATGCATCGGAGTTCGCTCAGTTTCGCAAAGAGTCTATTGAAGATAAAATTCGATTTGAAGAAGGCCGGGAGCCTACACTCAATGATATTCCCGAGGAATATCGGAATCCTGCAGCTTTGGGGGCTGGTGTCGACTGGTATGATGCGGTCACCCGAATCGCACCGATGTCGGATTTCAATGTGAGCCTTAGTGGTGGTAATGAACAGGTACGTTCTTTTATCTCTGCAGGCTATTTGAATCAGTCCGGAGTCATGCTCAATACAGGTTTTGAAAGGTTCTCTGTTCGGGCCAATGTCGATGGCAATATTGCTAATAAGTTAAAATTGGGAATGAACATCGCACCAACTATTTCTTACCTTAAAGGTGGTGTTAGTGGACAAGGGAGGGATGAGTTTTTTGAAATTGCGACGCCAGTTTCCAGCATCTATAACGCAGACGGTACGTACAATCCCTATATCGTTTCACCAGGGGCTTTTGGTAACCCCAATCCGGTTATGTTTTTGAATCAGCGTGTAGATAAGAGTAATAAACTGAAAATGTTGATGAGCACCTATGCTGAATACAGCATACTTGCCAATCTCAAGTTTAAGACGACTTTTAACGTCGATTATCAAGATGAAAGTGGAGAATACTTCCGTCCATCTACGATACCAAACCAAAATGCACCTGGCCTGTCTATTCCGAGTGGTAACTACACCCGTGGTCAATATATCAACTGGGCTAATGAAAATACCTTGACTTATGATTATAGATCGGAAAATGGTCATAGCATTAATGCCTTGGCAGGTTATTCCGTGCAGTCTCAAAAAGATAAATCTGCAGGATTTAACGGTTCACAGTTCCCGGATGATGATATCCAGACCTTAAATGGAGCCGCCCGCATTACAGGTGGTACCGGTATTGAAGACTGGGCATTGATCTCTTATTTGGCAAGGGTAAATTATACTTATAAAGAGCGGTATATCTTGACGGCATCTTTTCGTTCGGATGGTTCATCTAGATTTGGTAGGGATAATCAATGGGGGTCTTTCCCGTCCGTTGCATTGGGTTGGCGAGCATCCGAAGAAAATTTCTTGAAAGATGTGACTTGGGTGGATGAGTTAAAATTAAGAGCCTCTTATGGACGAAGTGGTAACTTTAATATCTCTAACTATGCACCATTAAGCAGTATCGGGACAGGCAATTATGTATTTGGTGGAAGTTTAGCACCAGGTCGTATTATGAACAGTTTAGGAAACAGTTATTTAGGGTGGGAAAAGATGAAAGAACTAAACATCGGTTTGGATTTTGCAACTTTAAATAACCGCTTGACATTTACTGCGAACTATTATAAGCGTAATACGCTAGATTTATTGCTTAATACGCCGATTCCGCAGTCTTCTGGATTTGCATCTGTAACGGAAAATCGTGGTGATGTGGAGAATACCGGATTTGAATTTTCGTTAAGTTCGGCTAACATCGTGCATGATAATTTTAAATGGAACACCGATTTTAATATTTCATTCAATAGAAACAAAGTAATTGCATTAGGAAGAAGCACTGATCCTATTTATTCAGGAGCGAGCTCTGAAGGTAACTTTACCAACGTCACTCGTATCGGTCAACCTGTAGGGATGATCATCGGTTATGTGGTTGAAGGAATTTATCAAAATCAAGCAGATTTAGATAAATACGCAGCCTTTCCGGGAGCTATCCCAGGTAACTTGCGTATGCGGGATGTCAATGGCGATGGCGAGATAACACCGAATGATGATTTTGACGTAATCGGTAATCCTTATCCCGATTTTACTTGGGGCATGACCAATACACTTTCTTATAAAAACTTAGACCTGCGGTTTATGATGGTAGGTGCTATGGGACAAGAGATGTTGCATGCTACTCGTTTTTATACGGATAATATTGATGGGGTATTCAATGTACGGAAAGAGGTGGCAGACCGCTGGCGCTCTGAAGATAATCCAGGTAGTGGGTTAGTTCCAACTACAAATGGTACCGGTAGAGGTCGTGTTATGTATCGCGATACGCACTCGCTATTTGTTGAAAAAACAGATTATGTATGGGTCCGTAACATCACTTTAGGGTATACATTTTCTAAAAGTATCAAAGGGGTAATCAAGGATATCAGGGTCTATGGAAATATTCAGAATCCTTTCTTGATCACAGGATATGATGGTAACCCAGAAGGGACCAATATCAATAGAGGTGATATTAGTCCATTAGTACAGGGCCTTGACTATTCGGCCTATCCGGTTCCAAGAATCTATACTCTCGGATTGAATTTCAATTTTTAAGTCTACAGTTATGAACATGAAATATATTTTATTGGCTTTTGGATTACTGAGTCTATCCTCATGTAATCACCTACTAGATGTTAAACCTTACAGCTTTTCTAGCGGTGATAATTACTATGAAAATGAAGGACAGGTCCTTCGTGCTGTAAATGGCGTATATGGTCGCTTGCAGGGTTTGTATACGAGTGATTTCTGGGCGATGACCGAAATGGTTTCGGATAATACCAACTATCAGTATGATGAGACGGATAGAGGAGCACAGCAACGGGAAGAGATCGACGAATTCTTGATAACTTCTTCGAATACTTATATTAATACAATCTGGGCAACATTATATAGCGTGGTGCAAGAGTCTAATGTGATCTTAAGTCGCATTGATAAAGTCCCTTTTACCGATGAGGGGTTGAAAAAGCGATATATTGGTGAGGTGAAATTTATACAGGCATTGACATATTTCCATTTGGTACGCTTGTTTGGGGAAATCCCATTACATACTACGGAAGTGGCAAATCCTACTGATGCTTTTAAAGATGGAAAAGCATCGGTGGATGAGGTGTACGCGGTAATCGTGCAGCATGCTAAAGATGCGGTAGCGAGTCTCCCGGATAGTTATGATAAGAATAATGCAGGACGAATTACGAAGGGTGCTGCATTGACATTATTGGGAGATGTGTATTTGACAAGAAAGCAATATGCTGAAGCAGCTTCAACTTTTCAGGAGGTTACCAAATTGGGCTATGCTTTATTGCCTGATTATGCAAACTGTTTCAATCCGAATAATAAAAATAATGAAGAGTCCATATTTGAAGTGCAGTATGATCAATCCGTGGAGGGGGAAAACAGTAATTTCATCTATATGTTTGGACCACGAAATGGGAAGCTGAAATTAGTGGGATATTCTGGTAATCTGGGGGGATCCAATATTCCGACACCTAGTATCTACAATTTGTATGAGACTGGTGATGTTCGAAAAGATAAATCAATTGCCTTGTTTGACGACCCTTCAAATACACAATATCAAGAGGCTGTCGCATTTGGTGGGAAAATACCTTTTATCAAAAAGTTTTACCATGCACCGTATATTGAAGATGGACGATCCAATGAAAATTGGCCAATATATCGCTATGGTCATGTACTGTTGCTATTGGCAGAGGCACAAAACGAAGCGGGTGTAGGTGATCCTTATACCAATCTGAACTTGGTGCGCAAACGTGCTGGTCTAAAACCGCTAATGGGGTTGACTAAAGAAGGATTGCGGGATGCAATTGCAAAAGAACAACGTATTGAGGTTGCTTTTGAGGATCACAGATGGTATCAGTTATTGCGTACAGGAAAAGCTGAAGAAGTCCTAAACGCTCACGGAGTGGAGGAGAAAAAGAGGTTATCCCGTTTAAGTTCAGCTTCATACAGTGTGCAACCTTTTAAGTTATTGTTTCCTATTCCACAACGTGAAGTGCTGACCAATGGAATTCCACAAAATACGGGATATTAATCAATGATGAATAAACAAAACAGTATATCAGCTTAAAGAATAACAATGAGAAAAATTAATAACATACAGCTAATGTTGTTTGCCATTTTTCTGCTCATTTTAGCAGGAGCATGTAGTGAACAGATTAAAGATGAGGGTGTCAAAGATGAGAATCCAAAGACCAAGAAAATTGTTTTACCTGAGGGTTTTGCTGTAGATCATATCTATAGCCCATCGGATAATAAACAAGGATCATGGGTAGCGATGACCTTTGATGATAAAGGTAGAATGATTACCTCCGATCAATATGGTGCATTGTTCCGCATAGAATTGCCGCCAATTGGTTCGGATAGTACTATTAAACCAAAGATTGAAAAATTGGATTTTCCAACAGATAATCCTGCAGATACCAGTTCAACGAAAGTAGGGATTGGTTTTGCTCAAGGGTTGTTGTGGGCGCACAATAGTCTGTATGTTGTGGTGAACCATAATCCTAATGAACAGTTTTCGAAAGGTAGTGGTTTATACCGTTTACAGGACACAAATCAGGATGATAAACTGGATAAGATAACACAATTATTAGCCTTAAATGGTGAGGGTGAACATGGACCACATAGTGTTGTGCTTGGACCAGATTCGGCTATATATTTAATTGCAGGTAATCACACGGATCTGCCGAAGATGGATGCATACCGTTTGCCATCAAATTGGCATCACGATAATCTATTCCCTCATATTGTAGATCCACAGGGTCATGCGACCGATCGGAAAGAACCTGGGGGATGGATAGCTAAGACCGATGCAGAGGGTAAACACTGGGAGATGATTAGTGGTGGATATAGAAATCCTTTTGATATTACTTTTAATGATGATGGTGAAATGTTTACCTACGATTCGGATATGGAATGGGATTTTGGGATGCCTTGGTACCGTCCAACGAGAATTTGCCATGTCATCAGCGGAGGTGAATTTGGTTGGCGGACTGGTAACGGTAAGTGGGATCCGAGTTATCCGGATAATCTTCCAGGTATTTTGAATATAGGACAGGGTTCTCCAACGAATCTTTTGTATGCTAGCAAAGCGAAATTTCCAGATAAGTATAGAAATAGTCTCTTGGCGTTTGACTGGAGTTTCGGTATTATCTATTCTGTTCAGTTAAATCCAAAAGGAGCAAGTTACTCTGCAAAAGCGGAAGAATTTGTCTCAGGATCTCCACTTGCATTGACAGATGGCGAGATTGGCCCCGATGGCGCATTATACTTCTTGACTGGAGGTAGAAAATTGGAGTCGGATTTATATCGGGTTTATTACACAGGACATGCTGATATCAAAGAAAATAAAACAAAGAAGGAACTTCCTAAAGATATTGCTTTACGTAGAGAAATCGAGCAATACCACAAGCTTTCGGCGCCAGGTACGGTTGAAAAAGTATGGAAATACCTTGGTAATCAAGATCGCTTCATCCGTTACGCGGCACGTATAGCAGTGGAACATCAACCAGTGGAAACATGGAAACACCTTGTATTTGAGGAGAGAAATGTAGTCCGCTTGACTGAAGCGATGTTAGCTTTAGCAAGAAATGGAGATAAGTCGCTTCAAGCTGAAATGTTCAATAAGTTGGCAACTATTGATATTTCGAAGCTTCCGCAACAGATGTTATTAAATTTGTTACGTGTCTATGAGGTTAGTATCGCAAGAATGGGTAATCCAGTTGATGCACAACGTGTCCTTCTTTCGCAACGATTAGGGGATTTATATCCTTCGAAAATAAACCTTGTCAATCGTGAACTCGGAAAAGTATTGGTCGCTATTGGCGATGAGGGTGTCGTGCGTAAGACTGTGCCGCTGTTATACTCGGCAAAGGATGATTCGACCAACACCAATTTTATGAGTTCTTCTAACTTAATTTTACGTAATCCACAATATGGCTTGGATATAGCCGACATGTTGGCCAATATTCCTCCTGCGCAACAGATTTTTTTAGCAACGATGTTGAGTACAGCTCATACAGGCTGGACTCCAGAGTTACATGATGAATATTTCAAATGGTTCTATAAAGGGTTTGGTTATAAAGGTGGAAATAGCTACATCGGCTTTATCGATAAAGCGCGGAAAATTGCTCTGGGCAATGTAAGTAAAGATCAACTGGCTCATTATAATAAGATTTCGGGAGATTCCTTGGTTAGCCAATCGGGTAATAGACTGGCAGAAAAAGTAGAAAGTGCCAAAGGACCGGGTAGAGACTGGAAGATTGATACAGCCCTCAAATATATTAATGACAACACTGGTATACGAAATTTCAAACGAGGAAGTGAACTTTTTATCGCCTTGCGCTGTGCTTCTTGCCATACCATTAAAGGTGAAGGTGGATCTGTTGGCCCTGACTTGACCCAGCTGGGTACTCGTTTCTCGACCAAAGATATGTTGGAAGCAATGATTGAGCCTAGCAAGGTGATTTCCGATCAATATGAGTCTAAGGTCTTCCATTTGAAAGATGGGACCAAGCAAATGGGACGACTGATGGGTGAAAATGAGAAGAATTATATCATATCGCAAAACCCATATGCACCTCATCTAACGAAGGAAATCGCTAAAAAAGAGGTGCAGGATATCAAAGTTTCGGAAGTATCCATCATGCCACCAGGAACATTGAATGTCCTAAATCCAGAGGAATTAAGTGATATAATGGCCTATTTGATGGCAGGGGGAAACGAGAACAGTGACGTTTACAAAAAGAAAAACAAATAAATTAAAGTGGATTTTTCAAAGAAAGATTGGTTGGATAAAGTGTCTCATGTGGCACAGGTCGGAGGTATCGAAACTTCGATACTGGATAATGGACGCGGACGTGGTACTCGTATTGCCTGGGTCAATACAGGTACAGGATTACGTTTTAAAGTCGTTATCGATAGGGCTATGGACATTTCGGATGCTTATTTCAACCAATTTAACTTGAGTTGGATCAGTAAGTTGGGGGTAACTGGACCACAACCTTTTTCAGATAGAGGTACTGATTGGTTACGCACTTTTGGAGGAGGATTGTTGGTCACTTGTGGACTTACTCACGTGGGTGGTCCTGAAACGGATGCGTTTGGAAGCCGAGGTCTCCATGATCAGATTAGTAATATCCCCGCTGAAATTATCCATATAAAACAACCCGACCTGTTAAATGGAGATCGTGAAATGTCCATTACTGGGAAGATGCTGCAGGGACATGCGCTGGGTCATAATATTGAACTGATTCGTACAATTCGTTGTTATTTAGGAGATCCTACCTTATATATCGAGGATGAGGTACAAAATGTTGGAAACAGCGATGCCCCACATATGTTACTCTACCATTTTAATTTTGGTTGGCCTTTAGTGGATGCCGGTACTCAAATACTGTGGAATGGAAAATGGCAACCGCGGGAATCTGGTGAGTCTAATAAGATATTTAAAGAGGGCAATGATTTTAAGATTTGTCCAGAACCGCGTGAAGATCATCGAGGATCTGGAGAAGAAGCAGCATTTATATCACCAATAAGTGACGATGAGGGAAACTGTCAATGCGGTCTGTTTAATGAGAAATTGAATTTTGCGGTTATGCTAACTTTTAAGAAAGAACAACTTCCCTGGTTGACCAATTGGCAGCACTGGGGACAAGGTGAATATGTTACTGGTTTGGAACCTGGTACACATCCACCACTGGGACAAAAGCAGATGCGAGAATGCAAAGAGCTCGTCTTTCTTAAACCAAAGGAGAAAAAAGTATATCAGCTCGCTTTAACTATATTGGATAAACAGGAAGCAATTCAGGCATTTAAAAATAACATGCAAAATATATAAAAATAAATACGTTGGAATGGAAAACATAGAAAAAGCTTTTGAACAAGGAAAAGGAATCTTCAGGTTGGCGCCCAATTGGGTACCGAGGTCATTTTGTGTGCCTGGAAGAAGGATAAAACTTCACCCGGATGATTATTATATATTAGGTGGTGAGCGCGGGGGAATTGATGAGCGATGGTTTTCTTCTACAACTCCTGCTAAAAACGGACCGTTGACGGGAGAATTTGAAGGACTTAGTTTCGTGGTCTATGAGGAAGATGGCGAAACGAAGCAACTGTTACTATCGGATTGTGTTGCGCATCTGAAAGGGAGATTAATTGGTGATCGGCTTTGGTCTGAATACCAAAGTTGGCCTATGTATTCCAAATTCTTTGATAACATGGGGCCTCTGCCACATCATATCCATCATAATGATGAGAAAGCCGCTTTGATTGAACAAAAGGGGAAGCCGGAAGCTTACTATTTTCCACCACAGCTCAATAATCATGGAGGAGATTTTCCTTATACCTTCATGGGAATTGCTCCCGGTACGTCTAAAGCACAGATAAAAGAATGCTTGGAAAACTTCAGTAAAGGAGACAATAAAATAACCAATTATTCCCAAGCCTATCGTTTAGAACCAGGGACGGGATGGGATGTTCCTCCAGGGTTATTGCATGCGCCAGGAAGTATGTGTACTTATGAACCGCAAAAAGCTTCCGATGTATTTGCTATGTATCAATCATTGGTTAATGAGGCCATCATTCCAGAGGAATTGTTATGGAAGGGTGTTCCCGAAAATAAACAAGGCGATTACGATGCATTAATGGATATCATCGATTGGGAACTTAATGTGGATCCCAACATGATGCAGAATCGATTTATGAATCCGAAACCAGTTATACCAGAAGCGGAAATGGAAATCGAGGGTTACAGTGAGAAATGGGTCTGTTACAAATCCACAGCTTTTAGTGCAAAAGAATTGACAGTTTTTCCTGGAGAGACTGTTACGATTAAGGATAATGCTGCATATGGATTGATTATGATGCAAGGGCATGGAAAGTTGAATGATTGGGCGTTGGAAACACCGGCACTAATACGTTACGGACAGTTGACTTATGATGAGTTTTTTGTTTCGGAAATGGCAGCAATGCAGGGCGTTGTAATTAGAAATGATTCGAAAACAGATCCGATTGTCATGTTGAAGCATTTTGGACCAGATAACCCGGATTTGGTAGTGGAGGATTAATTACTGGATATAAAAATAGAACATATGAGCAAGAACAATTTTCCGAAATTGCACAATGCGACCTGGCCGGGTATTGTGGGGAAGGGGGATCATGAACCTATCATCTCTTTAGATGAGCTACTGCAAAAAACAGCGAATGCAAATGTCAACGGTATTAAATTTGATGGTATTGACCTTGGTTTATTCACTCCGCACGTAAAACTGGACTCTTCAGATGATAATGTAAGTCTTGTTGTGGATAAAGTTGGGGGCTATGGTCTAGAAATAGGTACTCTGGTTGCGCCGATATGGCCACCTGATGGTGGTTCGGCGATGGGTACTCAAGTAGATAGAGACCGCTTTGTTGCAGTTGTACAAAAGGCAAGTGAGTTTGGTTACAAATTGAGAAAACAAGGTATTCGAACCAATAATGTCATTCGTATAGATTCTGCTACTAGTGTAGCAGAATGGGCTAAGAGTCCGGTTGAAAACACAAAGATAATTGCTGAAACATTTAGACGTGCTTGTGATGTAGCTGCTGAGTATGGAGAGCGGCTTGCGGCGGAAGGAGAAATCTGCTGGGGTGGAATGCAAAGTTGGAAAATTATGTTGGAAACTTTAGAGATGGTGGATAGGGACAATATGGGATTTCAAGCTGATATGTCTCATACTTTTTTATACCTATTGGGATACAATGAGCCTCAGGATCGGATTCTTAAAACGGATTTCCAATGGGAAGATCGAGCCGAGCTGGAACGAGGTCTTCAATTCTTGACAGACAAGCTTCGTCCTTGGACGATTGATTTTCATGTTGCACAGAATGATGGAACAGTATTTGGTTCTGGTACGCATGATAAAACTGGAAGACATTGCTTGCCGACTGACCCGAATGGTAAACTGGATATTGTGAAGGATGCAGGATACTGGCTTCGTGATGCAAACGGTAATCCGACCAAGGCTTTTGACCATATCTGTTGGGACGGATGTATGTTTCCCAATGAAGTTATGCATAAGCAAGAAACCTGGAATTCAATTCTAGAAACACTGATTAAAGTGCGGGATGCACACGGCTGGTCAGTATAAAATTTAGATGTTATTTGTTATGAAGAAAAAAGAATTAAGAATAGGATTGATTGGCTGTGGATTTATGGGAAGAACCCACTCTAATGGTTATCAACGTGTCAGTAATTTTTTTCCTGATCTGGAATATTTACCTATACTAAAGGCTGTCTGTTCCCGTAGTGAGGATAAGGTCAAAGCTTTTGCGGAACAATGGGGGTACGAATCTTTTGAAACGGATTGGAGAAAATTGATCAATCGTGATGATATCGATGCTATTGATATTTGTACACCTAACAATATGCATATGGAAATAGCTACGGCAGCAGCAGCAGCAGGAAAAATGGTTTTATGCGAAAAACCCTTGTCCAGAACTCTGGAAGAGGGAGGGAAGATGGTTGATGCGGTAGAAAAAAACAATGTTAAGAATATGGTATGGTACAATTATCGTAGATTACCAGCTGTCACCCTCGCTAAACAGATCATAAATAGTGGAAAACTGGGGAAAGTTTTCCACTATCGGACCAATTTTCTACAGGACTGGACCATAAATGAAAACCTACCGCAAGGTGGTCGAGCTTTCTGGCGTATGGATGCTGAAGCTGCAGGATCTGGCGTGACAGGAGATCTTCTTGCGCATTGTATTGACTTGGCTATGTGGCTGAATGGTGGTATTAAAGATGTTTCTGCCATGACTGAGATTTTTGTGAAGCAACGATTGCATGAGGATACAGGTAAAATGGAAGATGTCAAAATTGATGATGCTTGTATTTTTCACTGTCATTTTGATAATGGTTCTTTAGGGTTATTTGAGTCTACCCGCTATGCTAGAGGGCATAAAGCACTTTTTACATTTGAAATCAATGGTGAAAGAGGCTCTCTACGTTGGGATCTTCATGACCTCAATAAATTGGAATATTTCAACAATGAGGATGAATCAATAGTGAAAGGTTGGCGATCCATCCATGTTACTGATGGCGATCAACCCTACATGGACAAATGGTGGGTACCAGGATTATCGATTGGTTATGAACATTCTTTTGTTCATCAGGTAGCTGATTTTCTAAAGAGTATAGAAACTGGTGAAGAATGTCACCCAACTTTCCAAGATGCCTATGAAACACAAAAGGTCTGTGAGGCTGTTTTACTATCAGCTAAGAATAAATGTTGGGCGGATACAGACGTAGATTGGAACAATTAATTTGAAATTAGATTTAGCTCATTAAGATGAACAAAATGATAAAATATGGTTGTTTGACAGTTGCAGCCTCTTTTTTGCTGGTGTCCTGTAATGCTGGGAATACTAAAGAAAGCCAAAGTCAAATTGCTGCTGCGGATAGTGCAATGAATGGTGAAGGCTTTATTGCCATGCTTGATCCTAATACATTGACGGGATGGGAAGGTGATAGCAGCTATTGGCATATGGATAGTGGTGTATTGGTTGGCGAAATTAAGGAAGGTGCAGAACCTTTAAAGAGTAATACTTTTTTGATCTGGAAAGGTGGAGAACCGGGTGATTTTGTGTTGAAATCTCAATTCCGGATTTCCGAAAATGGCAATAGTGGCATTAATTACCGAAGTGAACGTTTTACGGAATTGCCTTATGCATTGAAAGGGTACCAGGCTGATATTGATGGTAAGCATCAGTATACTGGTCAAAATTATGAGGAACGAAACAGAACGACTTTGGCCTATCGTGGACAACAAACTGAAATTCCTAATCCAACAGCGAGCATGCCTGGTGAGTCGAAAGGTAATGCTTGGAGTAGTTTGATTGTCTTGGATACTTTAGCGACGGCAGCGGAATTAGCTGATGTGGTAAAAGCAGGCGATTGGAATGAAATTGAGATTGTTGCAAAAGATAATAAGCTATCGCATTATATCAATGGGAAGTTAATTTCGGAGGTATTGGATAATGATCAAGTGAATCGCAAGGAAAAAGGATTAATCGGAGTACAAGTTCACGTTGGTCCTCCAATGAAGATTGAATACAAAGATATGCAAATCAAGATGCTGAAGTAAATTAATAAAAAGCCAGCGTTATTTGGATGATAGTCGGGAAGATTGTATAACGATACGTTAGATTTAATAAAAAGCTCAGCATTAGTTGAGCTTTTTATTTTAAAACAGATTTGCTTTAAGTTGTTTTAACAATATGACATGTGATTGCTTCGCAAATTTAATGTAAATGTATTTTATTCATTTTCATTCACCGTGACAATTGATACCGGTTTATAAAAATGTTTTTTCAATTTCCGAATGGGCAGATAGGTAAATAATACAGAAAGTATACCAGCGAGAAAACCATCAAGAATAGCCATGGGAGCTGGATCTAACTTGTAATATTCGGATAAACTGAGTTGTGCAAGTACTAAGAAGCTTAAAATCAAGAGGCCAGTTGACAGCGCATGCATAATAGCCAGTTTAGCCATGAATCTGTTTTTATTGAGCTCGTCGACTATACGATATTCAATCGCCCCTTGATCGGCAGCCTCTGAAACTCTTTTAATGATGTCCACTGTTAGGATTAAGGGTAGAAATATCGCCATGGGAAGCGTGAGTCGAGCTAAACTTTGAGAACCCGCGAAGAAATGTGTATAACCCACTTCCTGAAAACTAGCGTACGCAACGAGGGTATTGAACACTATATTTGGAACAACATAATACATCATACGCTTTCTTAAAAAGAGTCTGAGTGTCGTTTTTGCTATTTTTTTTGGACGAGGGGAGGGGAATTTAAATTTCATATGGACGAGGTTAATAATTGAGTCGCCTTATCTTTAATTGCAATAGCTTGATCTTTAGTCAGAAAATCGGTATTAGACATAAATATGAAATCCATTTGGTTTTTGAAGGTGCTTACAACCAGCGTATTGGGGTTAAGCCAAGGGAAAGCAACCGTTGGACTGTATAGTGTTTCAAGTTCAAAGTTTTTAAAGTCATTTGGTATATTGAGTTTACCCATGTTCGATAAGGTAATATCATGACCTCCCGGACTTGATCGAAGTATGGCTATCATTTTCTGTACGATAGGATGCATTTGTTCTCCTAGCCAAAGAAGCTCTCTTACGTTCATTTTGTTTATCTTATGTACGAGGTCTTGTTTGATTCGTTTTGCATTTTCTAACAGACTTCCTGATTTTAGCGTGAGTTCGACTGTCGGTGCAAAAGCAAATATATAGTCTTCTTTTATTTCCGGAATAAAGTGTCGGATATCCACAGGACTTATCACTTTGCCCTTGGCAGCCTTTCCTTGTATCTGTTGAAAAGCCTGCATAAAAACAGCGCAAATAAAAGCATGCACAGAGATAGCATTAGTTTTACACTTTTCTGTGATGTGCTTTGTTGTTTGTGGATCTAATTTCCAATGCAGGGCATAATTGTCTCCTGAAGCCCTTTTTTTCGAGCATCGTTTTATTAGAAAAAATAATCGCGCTAACCCCAAATAGAACTCCGCTTTGAATTTCTTGTTTTTTTTACTGTATTCCACTGGAAGAAACTCTTGGATAGATTCGTAGGGTTCATAAGTCGCTAGGGCTAAGGATGGTTCATCCAATAAACAAAGAAATTCTCTCATTAAGTTGGCGATTGTTGTGCCATCACAGATACAGTGAGGCATGACCCAAAGAATCTCGGATACTCCATCACCTTTAATCCAGATAAGTTGTGCTAATGGTTTGTTTTTTTCTACAAATAAACGAGACCATTCTTTTTCCGATTCAGTAAACCAATCCTTATCCGTTTTTCGTTGAATGATACGGAGAGGGATAGAATCAATATTTTTTTGCTCAACAAAGAGCGGCTGCTTTTCGTTGCTATTGTCTATTGTTGCTCTAAGTAATGCATGCTTTTGTTGAATTTTAGCTAAGGCATTTTGAAAATTTTCTTCAGATAGTGCTCCTTTGATTTTCGCTGTGAATACAGCATTTAAAGGTGTGGTAGAATCCACATACATGATCCTTTCTACCATCAATAATTTTCGTCTTAGCATGATATCTTCAAAGAGTCTAGTTGTAGTTTTATTGTTCGGTTTATTTCATCGCGAATAGCCAATGCTTCAAAATGAGGTAGATAACCCTCACTTCCAACAAAAGAAAAGTCCATTTCGTTTCTAAAGGTAGATGTAACGAGTGTAGTCGTGTTCCCTAAAGGACCAATGACAGTAGGACTGAAAATAGTATCCAATGTAAAGGATTCATATTGATGTGGAATTTGAATGCGACCTAAATTGGAAAACATACAATCATTGGATGATTTTCCATTTTTCAATAACTTGGTAAAATTACCTAAGGCATCATGGGCTGATTCCATAACCATCATGGTGATGTATGGATTGAGCTTGGCTGTTTTACGATCCACGCTTGCTTGCATCAAAGGGAGATTTTCTTCGAAACTCATTTTTTTATTTGAGGATAATACAATCATTAGTCCAAATGCAAAGAGATGATCATCTTTTATCTGTGGAGCAAATCGTCTAATATCTACAGGACAGGAGACTTTGTTGAAGGCCGCATTACCTCTTATTTTTAAAAATGCTTGAAGTAAGATTGCGCATAAGAATGTGTTGACCGTAAAACCATTTGATTTGCAATGGGTGATGATTTGTTGGCTTAAATCCTGATCAAATTTCCAGTGAATCAGATAATCTTCCTTACGTTCGATAGCTCTTTTGCCTGTCGGTATAAATTTAATAGCAGTAGCGGCTAGACGGCCGATAAACTTGGCTTTGAATTGTTGTTTACGACTAGCTAGTAAGTTTTGGGGCACCACGTCTTGAATGCCGAGTATGGGTTTTTCTACGCCAATATCCACCGTTGGGTTATCCAGTACTGCAAGAAATTCGCGCAATAACGACATCGCAGAAACCGCCATCACATATACAGTGATGAAAAACCAATAACATATCGGAAACTTCTTCCCCTTTTATCCAGATGAATCGTATCATTGGCAGCTTACTACCATCAAATGAGGTATTCCATTCTTTTTTTGATTCTTGCAGCCAATCTTCTTCAGTTTTTCTAGTCATCACACGTATAGGTATTGAAATGCCCTTTTCGGGCACTTCAAACCAAGGTGTTTGTTTCTGATCAAGACTAATGAGTGCTTTTAACCAAGGATGTTTCTCTTGAATTTTAAATAAAGCATGTTGTATATCTGCCTCTTTAAAGGAACCCTTTAGTCTAAATGGAATAACAGCATTGAACGGTTCTGCTCCATCGCCCAAAAGCATACGCTCTCCAAATAACAATTTTCTCTTCATACTTTATACAGTAGCTAATGTTGCTTGTTCTTTTTCTGCAAAATTTTCTAACAATTCTACCGCCTTGTCATTTCCGCCTGCAGCGGTAAAGGTGTCTAGCACTTCTTTGGCAGCATTCCTGTATTTAGGATTTTCCAATAATTCAAAAACGGTTTCACGTAACGCTTCCACACGTAATCGTTTGTATCGGATACTGATACCACAACCTGCTTGTTCAATTAATTTTGCAATATGAAAATGATCATAAGCAATTGGAGTAATTAACATTGGCAATCCATTGCGGAAGGTATCATTAACGGTATTGAAACCACCATGACAGATGACCATATCCATATGAGGCATTAATGCTGATTGGGGGACAAAGCTACTTACGATGAAATTGGAAGGCCATTCTTCAAAAATTTCGGGCGGAGTAGCTGCTACAATCGTGACAGGCTGATCAGCAAAGGCTGCAATGATTTTTTCAAAGAAGGCTTTTCGGATATCGACCAAGAGTGTACCTAACGATACAAATATTTTTGGTGTGGTAGACGCATTTAACTTTTCCCAATCAAATGGAGCATCGTTTGGACGTCCTTTTACTGGACCGACAAATTTCATGTGTGATGGAACGGTATCAAAACCGGCAAAAGCTTGTGATGTAAACACCATATTTAATTTATGAGAATGAATGAAAATTCCATCTTCATAAATCCCTATTTCTTTTTGGAGACCTTTAATCAGGTTTTGCTGCCATTCGAATATTTTTGGAGCGCTTTTCTCGGTGTCTCCCATGACGTCTGGAGGGACTGGAGTTGTCGTTACGCACGGAATATTGTGTTTATGAGCAAAGAGTGCTCCCCCAAATGCAATACAATCATTGACAATCACATCGGGCTTCCAGTTTTCTATCAAACGCGCTAATCCTGGCATCATCATCTTGGCAAATGGTACATAGGTTTCCTCCAATGCCAGTTTCATCACCTCAGGACCAGAACAAGCAGGTCCGTCATCCTGTCTTTTTAGAATACGTTTGATTTCATCCTGATACGGAATAAGATCTTCTTCAGGATAAAAGTAGCTTCCACCTTCTGGAATATGTTTGTTGTCCAAAGGGGTAATACCAAACCATTTTACCTCATGCCCACGAGCAATAAGACTTGCTCCCACACTTAATGTTGGGCTTATATGTCCAAAAAATGGTGGAACTACAAATAGGAATTTTGATTTTACCATGGAATGAGTTGAAATGGAGTGAAGTGTTCTTTCTAAAATATCGGCGGCAGTAGAAGTGCCTCCTGCATTAATGAATGATTGGCTAACGAGTTGGGCAGCTTCACGATAACTTGGATTATCCAAAATCGTATTTACAGCTTCTTTTAAATGATGTGATTTGAATCTATTGAAATTTAGTCGTTCTCCAGCACCTGTACGTACCACGCGTCCGGCTACATGAGATTGGTCATAAGCAATAGGGATAACAACGAGGGGTAATCCGTGAAGTAATGTTTCAGATACGGTATTGTGTCCGCCATGACAAACGACCCCCGTCAAATGAGCCAGTAATTCCAATTGAGGAACTTGTTCATAGACCATAAAATTTTCTGGCCAATAATCAAAAAGCTGCGGGTCTGATACAACGATAACAGTAATTTGCTCTCCTTGGAATGCATCGATTACTTTTTGAAAAAAGGCTTTTTTATGTTCATGGTCGAATGTTGTACCAATACTGACCAAGATTTTTCTCTTGGTGTCTTGATGAAATCTGTCCCAATCAAATGAACACGAAGTACGGCGTTCGGTTAAGACAGGGCCAGTAAATTGATAATTTGGTGGTAAGTCCATTTCGCCAAAGAAATGCTTGGAAGTCAATACTAATGTGAGTAAATCCGAGCAAGCGAGCGAATGATGTCCCATGATGCCTAATTCCTGTTGCAAGGATACGATTTGATTGATTTCCCATTCGTGAACCTTTGGTAGCTCATTCATGATTTTAATCGCCGCAGGAGCCGTAACAGAGGTGCAATAAGGTATTCCAAGCATCTTTGCCGCTATCGGACCCGCAAATAACTGCTGGTCTGTAATCATCAAATCGGGCTGGAAGGTCTTTAATAAAGCAATGATACCCTTATAGCAATGTCTATTTAATGGGATAAGAACCTCTTCGTATAAGAATTTGATACTATCAATACCATAAACAACCTTTTGAGAGATGATATCTAAGTATTGCTCGCTTTCTTGTTTTTCTTTGTCGGTTTGATCGTATTGAATAAGCAGGAGCTGTCCACCTTCTGGTAGCTTGTAAATCAGATTTTTATCGAGGCTGATCCATGCAACTTCATGGCCTCTTTTCAATAATTCGGCGCCGATGCTTAAAGTTGGATTGACATGGCCTGTCAAAGGTGGAACAACGAATACATATTTAGCCATAGTTTTTGATAAAGATTTTGGTAAAAAAATGAACGATGGTTTCTGCTATACGAGTCGGTTTCTTGTATAGGAATGTTATGATCGCCTGGTATCAATTCAAGTGTTGACTCATCAATCTGTTCTTTCAGCCATTCGCCAGTAGGTCTACAATTGGAATCTGCTCCGTACAATAACAAGGTAGGTATAGGCAATTGGGCCGTACTGATGTTTTCTAGAAAATGCTTCTCCGTGACCATATCTGTTTTGATGCTGGTCTGTTGAAATAAGAATTCATATTGACGGTGATTTTTTTCCATTTGTCTTTTACCCATTTTTACCTTTGTTGTGTCGGTGAAATTGGCTACATAATGTTCCAGAAACTCCTTACTATACTCCTCGATGATATCACGCGCTTTTTCATCTTGTGGATCAGGCGCCTCCATGATGACCAGTTTTTGTATACGATCAGGCTCTAGTAGGGCTGTTTTCAGGGCAATTAGTCCACCAAAGCTATAACCAACTAGAAAAACTTGCTCGAGCTGAAGATAGTCCATCAGGTCTAATAAGTCGGTAGACATATTATTCAGATCATATCCAGTCAAAATACGTTCACTCATACCATGACTTTTCAAGTCATACATCACCACGTGAAAGTGTTGCGCCAAAATGGGCGCGATATTAAAATAATAAACAGAAAGATTGCTAAACATACCATGGATCAATACCACGGTTTGTTTAGCTCCTTTGTTTAGTTCTTGTATATGAACTTTTTTATTGTTTACGTCAATTATTGGCATTCGTAGATATAGTTGATAATCATGCGGAGGTCAAGGTTGATTAATTGATCCAAATCCATGGAAGATAACCAGCCCGTAAAATCAATTTGCTCTCCAAAATGTGTTTTGATTTTCTCTGAAAAAGAGACAATCTCGATACTGTCCATTTCCAAATCTTTCGTAAAAGAACTTTCTGGCGTAATATCCATTTCTTCTACAAATTCTTCTCCTATCACTTCCGTAATAAAACCTTTTAAAAGGGTGAATAACTCTTCGTGGTTCATTTTTAATGTTGAATTTACAGTGTCCATCCGATAATATAATTATTGTGTTTTATAGTTTTAATTTCAATATTGTTGATCCATAGGTGATCGTTCTGAATAACCGTCACCTCGTATGCTTTAGGGTTTCCTTGGAGTCCTTTTCCAATATATTTCCCATAAGCTTCTTTAGCTACCCAAAAGCGGGTGGTCCATTCAGCTTGATCCCTGTCTTTTAATAACGCGCGTTCAGCATCAGTAAATACCAATGGGTAAAAGCCCGAGCTACGCTCTTCGATAATTTCCATATCAATGCCAACTGGTCTATCATATCGTGCGATAGCTACTGCGTCTTTTCCTTTGTGGGCTAATGAAACATGTATTTGATCTGTAGCATCGCCAATTAGATATGGTTTACCAGCCTCATCAGCACTTATTTCAAAAGTAATCGGGTAGTGTGCATACCCTTTTTGTTCGAGTAAAAGATGACGTACAGCATCTTTTACCGCAACACGACTGACCATCCAGGTTTTTCGTTTATTAGGCATCAACTGTTGGTAGTATTGTTTTTCTTTTTGATTGAAATAACGCTTGAGCACAAAATCCCAGGAAGCAACGCGAGAATAAGCCTGATGAAAGAAAAATACTTCTGGTGTAATTTGTTCAGAAAGGCGGTTATGTGAAGGAGACATGGAAACGTTCCATAAAGCGTCGTCTATTTCCAGTCTTCGGTTTTGCCATCCGCTGATGGCGCACCATACTTTTCCATCTCTTTTCAGTACAATTTTTCCGATAGCAAATTCTGCGTTCAACTCTGTTAGCATACAGGTACATTCAAATATACCCTCCTGATCAAGCATCTCTTCAAAGAACTCAATTTCCTTGATTTTAACAGGAAAAGCGATCCTATCTTGCGTTAGCGTAAGTTGTAGCCACAGACCAAATAATTGGCCTGCATTATCCAATAATGACCCTTTACCACCATTACCTTTGATCATTCCTATAATGCCTTTAGTTCCCACAGCTACGATTTCTGTAATACCTTGGTAGGCATGACCATGAAACATGTGATTCTCATAGATCTCTTCTGGCGTTCTATGGATTGGTAACAGATCTCCAATAGACAGGTTGAATACAGGAGTTTGAATTGGAGATGTTTTTAAAAATACTTCAGCATTCGCAAAATTCTCAATATCTAGATAAGCATGGTGCAGTGCACGCCATTCACCTTTTATGGTTTTCTCAAATGTTTTCGCCACATTCATCCATTGGAATACATTCACATGCATAATTTTATGCACTTGTGTTCCCTGTATTTCAGCTTGTGCAGTTTCTGCCAATAGTTCAAAGATCATAGTCATCGGAATAACGGGTTCCATATCCGCTACAGGAGTCCATCCCGCAGGTTGTCTAAGCAAACTATGATCGATTAAATAAGGGTCACTTGCCAAACTGACTTGTAAAAGTTTATCGAAACTTGTACTTGTGGGTCTATTAAGGACGGATGTATTTGCAGGTAAGCTTACAATATTAGTCTGTGCTGGAACCGGAAAAGTTATCTGATTCGATAGCCTGTTTTCAGAACGCTGTTGGAACAGCGCCAGTACTTCTTCTTGCATACTGATCATATCCGTTATATTATCTTGAAAAGCTTGTACAAGTGGGTTATTCGCTTTGTTTGATGTAGTACCTACTTTTTTCGAAGTCTCAAAAGACTTGGCTAAAACCTTCATCTCATTAAAGTCTCGAATAATAGGTAAACCTAATTGCAACTTAATACTATTTGTTGACGACTTTATTGGATTAGTATTTACATCTAGAAAGTCTAATGCCACTTCTTTTCCTTCCACAAAAAGTGCGCTGATTACACGCTGCAATTGGGTTAGTGCAGATCGGGTAGGTCCACTTGAAGTTATTGTACTGAAAGCTTTCCCCTTTAAGGTATCATCGATAAAACCAATTAATCCTCCGGCACCGACCTGGATGAAGAATCTTGCGCCTTCTTCATAAAGTTTTTCAGTCAGTTCTCTAAAACGAACCGGTTGAACGAGATGTTCTGCACTTAATTGCCTGATGGCATCTTGCTCTTTGGGGTAGGGGGCTAAAGTTGTTGCAGACCATAATGGGATTTTTGTTTGTTGAAAACGAACCTGATCCATCCCCGCTAAAATCACATCGAGTTTGTCCGCTACAAAGGGTGTATGAAATCCCGATTGAAACGGTAATATTTGATGAAATATTTGTTTCGACTTTAATACTGGGACTAATTCATCTAGTGCCGCATTGCTGCCGCAAAGTATGACTTGGTGTGGGCAGTTATCGTTCGAGATATAAAGATTGGGTATTTGCGCTATGATTGGCGTTATTTGTTCAATACCCGTACCTATGGCAATAAATTTAGAATCCTTTAACTCAAACGTTGATGGATGGAGTACATTGATTAATGCTGTTACAGAGCTGGCTTCTGCCAATTCGGATGAGTAGCCAGCGAGCCATTCACCTAAACTATGTCCGGCATTCATATCGGGGAAAACACCCAGTTTTTTCAAGGCACTATCTAGTATGCTACATTTGTTGAAAATGGCTAAAGCATCTGTCAATAAACCTTCTCCCTCTGTTTCGATAGGTTCTGTTAATCCAAAATAGCGACTTACACTTTCTACCTCACCTTTGGCTAAACCATCTAAGCCTGGAAACACAAAGGCAATTTTGCCACCATCTTTCAGTAAAGGGGCAGCGGTATACCAAATATCCTGTTTGTTACGCCAAGGATTGCCTTTGGAGACAATCTTTATCGCTTTTTGTATTCTTTCTGGTGTAGGGTCAAAAATAGCAAGCCGATGGTCGCCATGGCCTACTGTGCTCTCGTTGTTTCCTAATGCAGCTAGAAGTTCCTCTTGGCTAGTTCTAGCGAGTAGTAAAACTGTATCTTTTTTAGGCATATCATAGCCTTCGAGTACGACGTGTGTATTGATCCCTCCAAATCCAAATGCATTGACAGCAGCAATTTTTGGTAAGCCTGACTGGGACCAGCTTTTAGCATCCTGTACGGGTGCAAATCTGGTAAATTGCATGTCTGCTGTCGGATTTTCGCAGTATAGTGTTGGGGGTAAAATATCATGATGAAGCGCTAAACAGGTCTTTATCAATCCCGCTATGCCAGCTGCCGGCATGGCGTGACCGATGTTTGATTTAA
Source organism: Sphingobacterium sp. SG20118 (assembly GCF_044740685.1). Lineage (NCBI taxonomy): Bacteria > Pseudomonadati > Bacteroidota > Sphingobacteriia > Sphingobacteriales > Sphingobacteriaceae > Sphingobacterium > Sphingobacterium sp. SG20118. The sequence goes on along the minus strand of NZ_CP172826.1, from coordinate 3,664,253 downwards.
CAGATCCGATTCCAGCGATAGGAAGCGAATCGTCTTTACCAAAAAATTGTGCTAGAGTCTGGAGCTCAGTCTTGTCTCCAAGTGGGGTTCCAGTACCATGGGCTTCTAAGTATCCTATTTGTTGTTTATCTAAACTCGAATTGGACCAAGCCTGCTGTAAGGCTTTTAATTGACCTTTGACTGAGGGACTCATCACGCTAGTACCGCTACCATCACTACTTACTCCTACACCTTTAATGACTGCATAGATTTTATCTTGATCACGTATCGCATCTTCCATTCGTTTTAAGACTACAAAGCCACAACCTTCTCCAATCAATAATCCATCTGCATCATGACTGAATGGTTTGATTTGTTCTTGACGTGATAAAGCACCTAATTGTGTGAAGATACTCCAAAAGGCAGCATTTTGACCAGTATGTACGCCACCTGCGACTACCATATTACAACGTCCGCGATGGAGTTCTTGTACCGCATGGTCGACTGCAATTAAGGCGCTCGCACATGCTGCATCAACAGTAAAAGCAACTCCTCCTAAATTAAATCGATTGGCAACTAAAGAAGCAACTAGATTGGGGATTAACCCCATTGCTGTATCGGCACTAAATCGCCCTTTTCTTTCCTGAAAGGCATGTTTAACTTTCTCTAAATCTGCAGCAGATACTTGCGGTAACAGTTCTTGTAATAAAGAAGAAATCTGCTCACCAGTACGTACGATTTCGATAGCGCGTGTCGCACCCGGGCCCGCATAGTTTCCTTTGCCAATAATGATACCTGTTTTCTCAAGAGAGGTTTGCTTGCGGAATACACCAGCATCTTCCAACGCTTTTTGTACTAGATCGAGCGTAAGTAGATGATCAGGTTCTGTCCCTTCAACTGCCAATGGTAATATACCGAAGGCAGTTGGGTCAAAAGTATAGTCAGGTATAAAACCTCCACGCTTACAATAAAAACGATCAATCGCATTGCTGTTTTTGTCAAAGTGAACGGGATCGATCCGGTCTTCTGGAGCTTCTTGCGTAGCATCTACTTTATTGACAATATTTTGCCAAAAAGTATGTGCATCTTTTGCTCCAGGGAAGACACAAGATAGTCCAACTATCGCAACATCTGTATTTTTCATAACTATTCTGTACCGATGTTTACCAATTGTTTCCCGACATAATCAATACTTGATTCTCAGTTCCGTAATTTATTTCATTCAGAAAAACTTCTTTTCCTTCTTCTAAAGGAATTAATGAAATACCGCGACGTTCATATTCTGTTTCTAAAGTCTGCGACACCATTCCCGCACCCTTCCAAGGCCCCCAGTTGATTGAAATGACTTTACCAGCTATGCGTTGGTTCAATGCTTGCGCATAGTCATCCATCACACTATTAGCGGCAGCATAATCGGTCTGACCTTTATTGCCATAAACGGAAGCAATACTTGAAAATAGAACAACAAATTGACAATCCGTGTGTAACTGTTCTGCTAATACACGCAATGGTTTTACTTTTGTATCAAAGACACGACTGAAAGAACTCGTCGTTTTCTGTCTAAAAAGTTTATCTTCCAATAAGCCTGCGCCATGGATGACACCATCAATTTTTCCGTATTTTCCATAGATGTCACGCAACAAGGTCCTTAGTCCTTGTTCGTCGCAAAGATCTAACGATTCGTAAACAACAGTACTGCCAAGTTGCTCCATATGACGGATAGTCCGTAGGATTTGGTTGTTCTTGAAAATTCTTACGGTCTCCTTTTCGATTTGTGCAGGAGCATTAAATTTCCCAGATTGAATGAGATGACTTCTAATCTCCTCTTTGGTTTTCAGACCTTCTATTTCTTTCATATCAGAAGCTCCAGTTCTTGGGTCTGCTGATCGACCGACAAGAATATAGGTACAGGGATGCGCTTCTGCCATGTGTTTGACGAGTTCGGAGGTAATCCCTTGTCCACCACCAAGTACCAATACGACAGATTTAGAATCCAATTGAATATGTGCCTTTTCTAAATTATTTGGAAATGGTGTAGGTGTCAAATCCATACGGTGTCGTTGCTCATTCTTATAGATAACTTCAGCTTGTTTTTCTGTCGTCAGTATTTCCTTAAGCGCTATTTCGGCAATCTGTTCAGTTTCTTGAATTGTACTTAAATTAATTAATCTACAATTTGTCTGTTCAAATTCTCTAGCTAAGCTTTTGAATAAACCTGAGAAACCTTGATAATGCCTTAGTACATTGATGTCTTTTAACTCATTGAGATGTGATGAAGTATCTGAGATTAAATAAATCCATTTCGCTTTATCAAAATCAAGTTTCTGAATCAATGAAATATAATCAATGATACTATGTTTAACTGTTGAAGTGAAAAGATGAAGCATAATCAGTCCATCAAAATCAGAAAGATTAGCATCGATGTCGATTAATTCTACAAAAGCTCCATACTTCTGCAGACTGTTTTTTATCGCTATCGCTTGCTCACTATTATCTTTTGTAATGGCAAAACGTTTTCCCTTGATGAGTTCCATGTTTTGAGTGAGTGGCAATGCTGCAGGAGCTAATCCGAGGCTCAAACGTGATAGGGTGCTTTGAACAGGTTCATCATCTTGACTCATGTCTTTAATCCAGGTAGCCAATCCATTCAATGTTTTGATTGCAGCCAGTTTTTCCATTAAATCATCTGCTTGGTCCATATCATTACCAAAACCAATTTTGGTCTTAAGGTCACTGATGATTTCCATCCGTTTAATCGAGTCAATACTTAAGTCAGCTTCCATATCTAAGTCAAGTCCAAGCATCTCTTTGGGATAGCCTGTTTTTTCACTTACAATATCCAAAATTTCCGATTGTAGTTCTTGAAGTGTAAGTGGCGAATTTGCTATATTTGAACCTGTAGATTCAGTTGCTATCGGTATTTCCGTTATGACTGTTTCACCCGTTAATTCTGTTAACCAAGAGACCAAACCACTTAAGGTTTTAATCGCTGCTAACTGTTCCATGATCGTATCTTCGTTGCTATTACCACCCGAGAAAAGGTTCAGTTCAGTACGGAGAGTTCCAATGATTTCCACTCTTTTGATGGAGTCAATGCTTAGATCCGCTTCAAGATCCATTTCCATACCCAACATTTCTTGCGGATAGCCCGTTTTTTCACTTACAACCTGTAGTAATATCGTTTTAATATCTTTTACCGGAGCTGTTCTTACTTGGCTTACGCTTGGTAATTGTTGTACAATTGGAGCTGCAGGTAATGCTGCTTGACGTTCAATAACGACATTAGGTAAGATTGGAGTAGGAACAGGCATTGGATTTACACCTGGATTTTGACCTAAAAAGGTCAGCATGACATCACGTTGCGCTTGTATCAGTAGTTTCATACTATTCAAATACTCTTGCAACATGCGTTCGGTAGCAAGTTGACTTTCAGATGCAGATGTCGGTTGATTGGCAAAGTTGTTCATTTGCAAAGGAGTTAATATGGGTAAAGCGCCATTGGCAGGCAATGTACCCGTAGTAGGTAGGGCAGATTGTCCATTAACACGCCAAATAGCAGAATTTTTCTTATAAAGTTCGGGTTGGTCAATATGGATAAAAGCAACATCACGACCATCAAAAAGTTGACTAATGTTAAAGCTACGCCCTGTACCTAAGTATTGTGCCAGGATTCCCAGCAGATGGGGCAGCTTATCATGGCTGTTATCTTCGACATGGAGCGTTACCTCGTCTTTATCTAAACAAGATTTAGTCAAGCCTGTCAATACTTTTCCAGGACCCACTTCGATAAATATACGGGCTCCATCAGCATACATGGCCTCAATCTCTTCAACAAAACGAACAGGTTCAACTAAATGATCTGTTAATCTTGTTTTGATTTCCGTGCTATCTGTTGGATATAATGCGGCAGAGGTATTGGACCAAACCGGAATTTCCATATTCTGGAAAGAAATATCATTTAGGACCGTTTGGTACAGTTCTTTAGATTGATTGACCAGGGGACTATGAAAAGCACAAGCAACCTCCAGTTTTTTAGCAGAAATGCGTTCCTGCTTTAACAGGTCCATTAATTTATGGATGCCGATTGTGCTTCCGGCTGCTACACATTGTGATGGCGCATTAAAATTGACCAAATAGCAATCTTCTACTTGTTCAACAATAGATTTTAAACGACCTGCTGTTGCGTTTATGGCCACCATCGTGCCTGCATCACCATCTTCTACTGCGTCTAGAATAGCTTGAGCTCTTTTGGTACTTAATTCTACCAATTTATCTTCGGCAAATACACCAGCAAAACATAGAGCAGGTAATTCACCATAACTATGACCTGCAAGCATATCTGGAATGATACCTAAAGATTGCAGAAATTTAGCAATAGCAAGATCGATAATACCCAATAATGGTTGCGCTAAACGGGTATCTTTAATGGTTTCCTTTTGTTGTTTCAGTGTTTGGTCATCAAAAGTAGCAGAAGGGAAAACGACTTGTTCCAGTTCAGGATGTCCTACTAGTAGTTTGCGCATTTCAGGGAATAATACAAATAGGTTGCGAGCCATATTGATACGTTGACTACCTTGTCCAGGGAATAGAAAGGCAACTTTTCCAGCTTTTTGTTTGACGATGTATGTGTCTTTACTTTCAATACCAGAGAGTACCAATTCGATTTTCATCATCAAATCCTCTGCAGTATCGGCAACGATGCTTAATTGAACTGGATCTATAGATCCAGTGGCTAGGCTATAGGCTATATTTTTTAAAGGGATATCATCGTTGGTGTCTAATATGGATTTAATCTGTATCAATTGATGTTTAGCTGCATCGTAGGTATTCCCACGGAAGACAAAAAGTTCTGATGGCCAAGCTTGAAGAGTAGCGGTACTGTTCTCTATAGGATGATTTGCAATTACGGTGTGGAAATTTGTTCCACCGAAACCAAAGGCACTAACTCCAGCATAACGATTCTTTTCTGTCCATAATCCACTTTCAGCATAAAATGCAAAGGGGCTAGTTTCTGCATTATAATAAGCATTTGGTTGCTGAAGGTGAAGAGTAGGGGGTTTTATCCCGTGATATACGGACAATGAAGCCTTAATTAGTCCAGCTAATCCGGCAGCACATTTGGTATGCCCAATTTGTGTTTTTACAGATCCCAAATGAGTTTGGCCAGGCAAAGCACCCGAGCGGCTGAATAGATTTGTCAGTGCACTCAGCTCCGTTTTATCTCCAACGACTGTTCCTGTTCCATGAGCTTCTACTAATCCAACACGTGCTGGGCTGATGCCCGCTTGCGCATATGCCCGTTCTAGCGCACGTACTTGGCCAATTTTTCTTGGAGCAGTAAGGCCAAGTGCTTTGCCGTCGCTTGATCCGCCCACACCTTTTATCACAGAATAGATGCGGTCACCATCCCGTATAGCGTCTTCGTATCGTTTTAATACCATGATGGCAACACCTTCACCTAATGCAATACCATCGGCATCACTATCAAATGTCGCGCACCGACCTTTTCGAGAAAGAGCGTGAGTACTTGAAAACATCAGGTAATCGTTGATACCATTATGTAAATCGGCGCCACCCGCTAATACCATATCCGATTTACCTAAAATCAATTCTTGACAGGCTAAATCAACAGCTGCTAGAGATGATGCACAAGCTGCGTCTACAGTGAAATTTCGCCCACCAAGATCGAGACGATTCGTAATACGACCAGCGATAACGTTGGCTAAAATACCAGGGAAGGAATCCTCAGTAGTATGCGGTAATGCAGTCTTTACTTCTTCATGGAGCTCTCCAAAAACCTGCTTGTAATATCCTCTAAAGCTATAGCTATTGGCTAAGTCGTTACCTCCTTCAGCACCGATAATAACCGATATATTTTCTCTATTAACACTTTTATCTCCATATCCAGCATTGTCCATGGCACGTTTAGCGACCAATAATGTTAATAACTGTGTCGGCTCGATAGCAGCAAGAGATTGAGGTGGGATTCCAAATGCCAAAGGATCAAAATCTATTTTAGGAATGAATCCACCCCATTTTGAATGGGATACATCTGGACCATCTACATCTGGGTGATAATATAAATCTTTATTCCAGCGTTCATCAGGTACTTCCGTTACGCTGTCTTTTCCTAAAATAATATTGCGCCAGTATTCTTCCAAGTTTTTAGCACCTGGGAAAATACATTCCATACCAATTACAGCCACATCCAATGGTTTTTCCAATGATGTGGGTTCTTCAGGTAAGGAGGCCTCTTGAATATGTATAAAATTGTCTGTACTCACGTTTTCATGGAGCTCGGCAAGTGACATTGCTTGATTTTGCATCGTAGCGACTTGACCGATCATATACATACCTAAGTCTAATTGTTTGTTTTTAGGTATATCGATAAGCTTATCGCCTTGACGTTCCACACCTTTAGCCGCTATGCGTAAGCGACCTACATTTAGTTTTTCGAGTTGTTCCCAGACCTGCTTTTTATCTACACCAGCGGTTAGTAGCTTCGTTTTTTCGGTATTAAAATGAGCCGCAAAAGCAGTATTCAAACAACGTGTTTCATGTCCCGGAGCTGTCTCTAATAAGACCGTATCTTTTGCATCGAGGGCTTGATTCTGAAACTCTTGTTGGATGGCCCCAGTACTTACCGCTTCTTGCGTATAGAGGTAAGCTGTCCCCATTAATACCCCAATTTTGACACCTCTAGCTGCTAATGGAGCTGCCATGATGGAAACAAAAGCAGTTGAAAAAGAGTCATGGATCCCACCTGCAAAAAATACACTGATGTTTTCAGGATGCTCTTCTTTTAAAATGCGCTCAATTTGTTTTTCCCATAAGACCATACTTGAGAGTGGTCCCACGTGACCACCACATTCACGACCTTCAAAGATGAAGTTTTTAGCACCTTCTTTTAAGAAAATATCTAATAGCGCAGGTGAAGGAACGTGCAGGAAGGTTTGGATTCCAGCTTTTTCGAATATTTTCGCTTGTGCAGGTCTTCCTCCGGCAATTAGTACCACAGGAGGTTTTGCCTCTAAGATATAGGAAGCTTGTTCATCTCTTAATTCTTGAGGAGCAAATCCTAAAATGCCAACACCCCATGTTTTTCCCCCAGCAAGGGCTTTAGTTTCTGTAATTAAAGCTTTTGCTGCTTCTCCTTTAAGTAAAGATAGGGCAACGAAAGATAGTGCACCCGCTTCAGAAACGGCCTTGGCAAATGAAGGAACATCACTAACTCGTGTCATTGGTCCTTGAGCAATCGGATAACGTAAGCCAAGTTGCTTCGCCATAATATTGTCCTGACGGATGATGTTTAACGTCTTCGCCTGTTTTAAATGCCCATACATAGCTTCCTTGAATCCAAAAATCATTTTCTTTAGATTTTTGAAATCTTCATATAAATCTATGGCAAGTGAAATATCCTGTCCCATGGGGATATAGCTTTGGGTAGGGTCTAAATCACGGAAATATTGTACGAGATCTTGAGCATTGATATTTTCGGGTAATTTAGGAGAATTTGGTCTGACCAATACCCGATGGTTCGCAATAACCTTAGTTTCTGTGCCATTCAGCTTTGAACATAGTTCTTTGAATGTCTTGGGAAACTACACTTTCAGGGAATAATGCCAACTGGCTGTCCAATACAATTCCAGTAGCTCCCAAGGCTTTGGCCGCCGCAGCTGTGTGGAGCCCTATCCCTCCTTGTACCCATATTGGGATGGTCTGAATTTCTTTTATTACGCGTTGAAATAACACAAAAGTTGATTCGTAACCGACTAAACCGCCGGCCTCGTTTCCTTTTATAATAATACCTTTTGCACCTGATTTCTCGGCTTGTCTAGCTTCCTCAATACTATTTACTTGATACAAAATCGGTATATCCGAAGTCAATTGTATCGAACTACCAGCAGGAAGTATGATATACTTTACTTTTTCTGGAATCTGGAGTGATTTAAATTCAGCGTTAGGAATGTAAATTCCACATGCAGGTATAGCTAACTGTTCAAGTTCATCTAGAGATTCTTGAGCACTTGTTAACTGATTGCCTAAGCTTAAAAATGGATATGCACCTGCCTGATACAATTTTGGCATAAGGTTGACGTCAGGCTTTTCAAATGGCGTTAATCCAATTATTGTTAAATTTTTCATTGATGTTTTTGAGATGATAGCAGGAGCTTCCATAACAAAGCAGTAACACCTTTCGGTATTAATAGCGGTAGATGGTTATGGCGCCATAAAAATAGCTAATTTTTATCGTGTTTTTAATAATAAGGGAAATTTGATAATAGTTTTTTAACAAAAAAGTATTAATAGCTTGTGTATGATTAACTAAGATGTTATAGTTTGATTTATTTTGGAGAATATTAATTTATTGGTATGTTTTGGGCTTAAATGGGCTCTCAGTACATTATTTTGTCAGCTAGGACTAATGCTGGAAATTAAAATAACTTTTAGAAGTGCACCATTTAGCCCAGATTATTGGCGTAATTTATTTTTTAAAATTTTGTTATTTCATAAATGAGAATAGGGTTAGAAATTAATATTCCGAAATTGTAAGAAATAGTATGTTCCTGTATTTTGTAAATTGCTGATTAGTCATTTGTGCGATGGCTGCTTAAAGATTTGTTATTTTATATAAGGTCATTAGCAGTTGTATGATTTTTTTTGAGTTAGAACAATTTTATCATGCTATGGTTTGGACATAGAGGGGACACAGGTTCGATTCAAATGCAGGGAATTATGGGTGTTTTTTAATAAGGCTTTTGTTTTACAATTGTAAAACTTGAAAGAAATGATTTAAGCTTTTGAATCCGTACTTTTCTTCCAAAAGTTACTAAATAGGTCGAATAGTGCATTGTGGTCAATGTCAATCTCAGAAGATGAATACATTAACATTAACTGATTAGTCGTGTTATTATAGGCCATGTTCCAAAGCATTTTTGAAAGTCTGCCCTCGTATTTCTCAGGATTGTTTAACGTGACAACGACTAACGTGTCGCCCCCTGATTTTTGTAATTGGATATCAGCGACATCTTCCCAATTCACAATTCCAAAAGATTTTGACAAGGGCGTGGTCTTCCCATAAAAGTTTTGATTATTTAATTCAATTAAGGGACTTTTATCTTTTAAACTTAGGAGGGTCTTCAGCAGAAGAATGAGCATGATTAAAAATGCGGCAGACGAAAATACAAGTGGTTTAGTTTTCAACTCGCCATCAAATATTCCTGCGCTATATATAATAACAATTAACAAAATGATGCATACTCCTATAGAAGTCAATAATAGTTTTTTTGTCTTTTTTGAGTTCCGATATATTTTTGTTTCTTTTTCCATTACGATTATTTTTCCCTGTTTAAATTATAATTGACTTTTTTCAGAATATTTTTTTCAAAGGTATAAAATTCATTAAATAAAGAATCTACTTTAGGTATGTAGTTACTTTGAATTCGTTGTAAGATTATACTTGTTTACCTTCAAGAAACCTTGTCTGTCGTTCAAGTTCGCATATCCATTTTATAAACAGGAGTACTTTTCGAATATCTCAATCAACTTTTCTGTAAAGGATGGCTTTTTCATCGGTTATACGTATCCTCTCTATATTTACAGTTGCTTTTTCAATAGAAAGAATTTTCACTTCAAAATTTGATTAGCTTCATTCCTTTGTTTTAATTGATGCGATATCTGGATATTCAACTCTTACTTGGCACAATCATTTACCGGAACTTCAGAAAAAAATCATTGTATAATTGGTGTTTAATATAGCAAGCTCAAAAAATGATGTTGGGAACCTACAGATTGACAGGTAACAAAAAAAGATGCAAAGAATAATATAAAAAAAGTAATTTTTCAGATTATATCGTCGTAAACCCGAAGAAACTGAGCTGAAAAATAGGATTGTTAGCGCAAGTTTTTATATAAAAGCTTTCATTAATAATGGTTTTATCAAAAAATCATTATTAATGAAAGCTCGTAAAGAGAATATTATTTTACGTGTTGGTTTTAAAGATGATCAAACTTTTGTAGCTATTATTTCTTTGTTTTAGTCTATGGGTTTTATTTTTTGGTTATAGATATAAGACACTGCTAGTATAGCACCCACTACAACCGGAGCTAGTATATAGCTAATGTTATGATCTAAAACAGCATGACTGATAACAGCAAATACCAAATTAAAGGTTAGGCCGGCATATGCCCATTCTTTTATTTTTGGATGGATTTTGGGGATAATTAGAGTAGTCGCTCCAAGTAATTTGCAAATAATGAGGGCATAAGTGAAGTAATCGGGATATCCCAAAGGTTTCGTTCCGACATTAAAGTTTTCGGGAGAGAAGATGAGGGTGCATAGCGGCATGATTGCTTCAAATAAAAATATAACAATCGTAGCGGACCAAAAAATTATTTTATTCTTTTTCATTTATTTATATTTAGTAACATTTACTCCAGTATTTTAGTGAGGCAAAAGTGAGGTTTTACCCATAGTTGTCCGTTGTAATTTACATCATATTTTTATGCTTACACTTGGCATATGGCAAGAAAATAAATTTTATAAATACTTTTATTTCAGGTTTTTATGGTCGATGTCCTAGTTGTTTTCAATGATTGTAACTTCTCTTTCTGGAAATTGAATTTTCATCCAATTTTCTAGTTTTAAGGATTCTTCTGGGCTTAGTTTTTTATCCGCTTGATAGATTAATGAAATTGTGTTGTTGACGCTATCTTGACTAATTATTTTGTTTTGGATCCCTATGCTGTAACTCATTATTTGAGGGAATAATACCTGGATATTTTGTTGCAAATTTGGTGTGTTGATTTGATATTTGTTCAGTTCGGCATTTAATTGTTTTATTCTTAAGTCTTTATCAGAAAGATTCTGCTCTTTTTTATTAATCTCATTGAGTATATCTGCTTTTAGATCATTATTATCTTGGCGGATGATTAATTCTGTATTGGTTATGCCGTAATCCTTTAATTGCTCTTTTAAGCCCTCAACTTCCTCTTTGCTGAATTTTTTGATTAGAAATGCTAATTCTAACTTTTTGGGATTGGTGTTATAGTTAGTTCTTTCAAAGACGACAGTATATCCTTTATCTATAAAGGAATTTTGGATGAAATTGCTGACTTTTTGAGCAAATTGTTTTTGTTGTAATAATGTGTAGGCAAAATATACACTGGGAACGATAAGTACGAGAATAATAAGCGTAATAACTCGTGTTATTTTCTTTTCCCGATTTGAATCCACAAAATTTACTTTTGGGTAATTGAGGTATTTTACGATGATAAAGGTAGAGAGACAAATAAAGAAACAGTTAATAGTATATAAATATAATGCACCTGCAAAATAGGAGAAATTTCCTATTGCGAGACCATAGCCAGCTGTACATAAAGGAGGCATTAATGCTGTCGCAATTGCAACTCCAGGTATGGGGTTGCCTTTTTCGACACGTGTTATCGCGATAACGCCAACAAGTCCACCAAAAAAGGCAATTAATACATCATATATATTGGGCGACGTTCTAGCCAATAATTCAGATTGTGCATCTTTAAAAGGACTTAATGTAAAATATAAAAAGGATACCAATAAACTTACAAAGGTGGCGATTAATAAATTTTTTAATGACTTTTTTAATAATGGGAAATCATATACTCCTAAAGCAAATCCGGCGCCTACTATCGGACTCATTAAAGGAGAAATGAGCATCGCACCAATGATGACTGCGGTCGAGTTTACATTTAATCCTACGGATGCAATTACAATGGCACAAGCCAAAATCCAAAGATTTGCACCGCGGAAAGAAATGTTATTTACAACATTTTCGAGTACATTTTCCTTCTTATCTTCGCCACTATGTAGATTAAAGAATCGTAAAAATTTAGATTTTGCCATTATTTGCATGTTTTACACATTAACAATATTTTGTGAGAATCGTTTTTTTTTAAATTGTTTTTTAGGAAGTTAGTTCTTGTTAATGCAGTAATGATATGCTAACAATTTTGTAAGTTCTTTACCGAATGAAAAGTGATTCATAAGTTTGTTTAAAATATTCAGTATGAAATTATCAGAAAACATTATTGGGTTTCATCATTATTCATTAAAGGCTCCGAAATTTGATGAGACAGTAAATTTTTACGAACATTTAGGTTTTAAAACACTGCATGAGTGGTCTTTACCGGAATTTAAACTTGAGAGATGCGTGATGTTATTTCATGAAAGAATAAACGCTTATATCGAAATCTGTGACGGGAATGCGGATATACCTGCACAAGGAAGAAAAAGAAAAATCGATGAGGAGATGGTAGAAAATTCAATTCTTCATATTTGTTTCGTAGTTAAGGATGTGGTTACGGCGAGGGATGAAGCTCTGAAAATAGGTGCGAGAGATTTGAGTCATGGCGTTTTTGACATTGATTTAGTGAATAAACAAAAGACGGTTAATGTCCATAATAGTTTGGTTTATAGTCCGAATGGAGAAGTGATTGAGTTTTTAGAGCAAGTTAAATTCTAATTTTTATCAATATTCCCTAAAGTAATGAGCACTGTCACAATTTTCTTTCCTTTTTCTGTTAATATATAAAGCGATTGGGTTTTATCTTTTTCATTATAAATGATGCTAGCATCTTCCAATTCCTTTAATTGTTTTGCGAGAATTCTGTCAGATACATCAGGAAGTATTGATTTAAAACTCGAATACTTCAAGTTTTCATATTGTAAGGCAAGAATGAGCGAGACTTTCCATCTTCCACTGATTTGAGAAAGTACCCTATGAACGTTACAAAATGTCTGCAACGATTTTTCATTTAGAGAATTTGTTGAGTTTTCTTTGCGCATAGATATCATTGTGTAGCGTTATAGTAAGTGTAATAAAGTTATATTAATTTTCTAAATTAGTGGACAAAAGCAAATGAATTTCATACTTTAAATAGTTTATTTGTATTTTATTTGATGAATTGTTATCAGACTTTTTTTATATGCACAAATTAAATTCCACTCTTCTCACCGCAGGTCTTGTTACATTAAAGGACAGGAAATTACTCTTAGCTTATAGTAATAATAAAAAAGCATGGTATCTTCCTGGAGGTAAGGTAGATCACGGGGAAGATTCCGTACAATCTCTGAGGCGAGAGGTACTCGAAGAATTGTTGGTTGATCTGGATAACGAAAGGTTACGTTATTATTGTCATATCACAGCTCCAGCTTATGGTGAAAATCCAAGTGTCATCATGGAACAGGATTGTTTTATCTATGATCTTCGAGAAGAGATCCAGCCAAGTAACGAAATTGGTGCTGTGCGTTATTTTTCCCGGACTGAATATGAGCTAGAGCAAATTCGAGTTATTGGTGTATTAATGGTATTTGACCAGCTCGAGACTGACGGTCTCATTATTAGATAATGTTTCACCCTAATATTTCTTTCATTTACGGAATTTTATCTGTTAGTGGTATAAATGTAATAAAAGGGTGTTCTCTTATTTTTAATTTCGAATCAGAAAGTAGAATCTAGTGTATCAGTGAGTTAAATACGAATAAGCTTAGTCTATAAAATAAAGGAGTTCGTAGAAGTATGTACAGATCAATATTGTTAGCAGTCGTTACTTTTGTCTTGGAAGTTGAAGGTTCTGAAAAAGGAATTAATATAGCTAAAGCAGATTTTGAAATCAATTATTATGTCAATGCTTATCGGTGCTGCGGTAGCACATAAACACAAAAAAGAGCTGCTTCAAGTTGTTGTAGTAGATAAAAACTAAGCTAGCATTACTTATACAGGGTTACGCTTCCTTTGATTAATTCGAGGTTAAATTGACCAATACTGGTGTTTCTAAGCATGATACTAAGTTGATTTCTTACTTTTTTGAAATCATTATGCAGTGGGCATGGATTTTTTTCAGAACAATAATCCAACCCCATGCCACATCCTATGAAAATTTGTTCTCCATCTACGGCAAGGACGATGTCAGCAATGGGTTTTTTTAATCCTTCAGGATCAATGAAAAATCCCCCATTTGGTCCTTTCGATGACTGTATTACCCCCACCTTACTCAGATTTTGAAGAATTTTTCCTAAAAAAGGTTCGGGAGACTTCACTTTTTCAGCAATCTCTTTTATTCCCACTTTTCTACCTTCATGGGAGCTTTGCGCGATATAAAATACAGCGCGCATGGCATATTCACAAGTTTTGGAAAAAACACCCATTTTTGACTTTATTTTTAATTGTAACCAAGATTGCAAAGATACTGATCTAATTGGTATTTATTACATATCATGCACGTTCAAAGTGTCATTCATATGGATTGTTGGACAATTCACTTTTTAGTGCGCTTGGGTATTGAACTTTCTAGCTATCTATTATGATAATTTCTGCTTTAGTTATTTTAAAGATGCTTTTTTCTATACCTAATTAGATAAAACCTTATTGGTTGTGTTCGATAATTGGGAAAAGAAATTTATGTTAGGTCATGAGCAAACAGCTTTTGGACATGCCTTTGTTTATCTCCTTTTTTAATGCTTTTTTAGCGCAATGGGGAGTGTTACGGCAAATAATACGGTATTGTACAGCGAAATCGGAACATTATTTTGTTTTCATATCAGTTTTGTTTAAGCCTAACAAATACTATTATAAAAGACGTTATACTCTTTTAATTATTGGTATATTTGTAAGTACATGCTCGTTTGATATCAGGTAATCAACAGCAATTAAAGGATGCGCAATATGGAAAAGAAAGACATAGATTCATTGGAAGATATTCGACTACTTGTTGATACATTTTATGGTAGAGTTCGATTGGATAATCTCATTGGTCCTATTTTTACAAATTCTTTAGAGGGGCGCTGGGAAGAGCATTTAGGGAAAATGTATAAATTCTGGCAAACTATCCTTCTTGAACAGCACACTTATTTTGGGAGTCCTTTTCCACCACATGCAACTATGGCGTTAAGCCAAGCACATTTTGATGCCTGGTTGGACCTTTGGCGTAGCACTGTACGTGAATTTTTTGATGGACAAAAAGCAGAAGAAGCAATATTGAGAGGTGAAAAAATGGCAACGATGTTTCTTTCAAAAATCACTTATTTTAATAAATTAGACACAAAGCCATTAACTTAAATTCATGATAGTCCTTCTTTTTTGATTAAAATAAGTTAATAAGACGCATTTTATACTTAAAAAGGAGTATAATAATCACGAGTGGGAAAGGTCCTTGAGACGTTCTTTAATTGGCGATTGAAAGGGTTAGTATTTACTCTATTCGTTATATCTATCTTATTATCAGAATTTAAATTTAGGCACGATTATTCCTTAAATCTTTTGCCAATTTTTTATTCAATTAATCCCTCCATTTAATTCGTGTATTTATTTTTTTGACACCTCAATAGTGTTCAAAAGTATTTATGCAGGAAGTCATGTATTGTAGTCTAGTTAAATACCCGGTTTATATTTAAAATTACAGCACATGATGGTCATGCAAAAATAATGGTATCTAAATTGTATAGGGTTAGCTAACGGGTTATGTTATTGCAAAAACAATATATGTATTTATGTCTATATTTATATGTTGGTGATTAGCACAGGTCATATATTTATGATGGAATTTTCTTTATGGCATAATAGGGTAAGTGATATTGATACCATGTATGAATAGTTGTTTCTGGACTCAAGGCAAGATGTAATTAAAAAAGTAAGTGTGTATGTTAAATAATGAAATAGAGAATAAGCTACGGGATAAAAACACAAAACCGACAAGTATGCGGATTTTGATGTATGACTTTTTAGCGACACAGGTTATTGCATTATCGCTCTCCGAAATTGAGGCACATTTTTATCCAGCAGATAGGATAACATTATATCGCACCCTTAAGACTTTTGAAGAAAAAGGAATTGTTCATAGTATTCAAGAAAATAATACGAGCAAGTATATGCTTTGTAACGATGACTGTAATGAAGTAACGCATAAAGATAGACATCTACATTTCTATTGTAAATTATGTAAACAAACTACATGTCGGGCGGATATTGTCTTTTCCTTACCGAATAATAATTCCATTCGTATTGATGAGGTAAGATTGTTTGCCAAAGGTATATGTCAAGACTGCATGGATCAAACTATGCAATAGCATTGCATTGATGTGTCTCTTATATTTGTTTCAATAATTAATTCGTTAAATGGACTTAGACAATAATAAAAGATGAGTACACAACATAAGCATACTTATGATGCAGCAGGTAATCAACTTTGCTGCACGCAAACGACGAAAATATACAGAGAAGCTGGCGCTCAGGAATTGATTGAAGGCTCTAGTGCACGCTCAGAGGATAGCCACAGCTCTCATGACGATCATGACGGACATGATCACGATACTATAGCTGGTAGTACCTTTGGATTGTTTGCTCCTGCATTGATATCTTTCGTTCTGCTGATGTCCGCTGTCGCTATGGATAATTGGATAATGAAAGATTGGTTTAGCGGTTGGGTTCGTATCTTATGGTATCTTGTAGCTTATATACCGGTTGGAATGCCGGTAATTAAGGATGCCTTCGTGAGTATACGTAAAGGAGATGTCTTTTCTGAATTTTTTTTAATGGCTATTGCCACTATTGGTGCATTTGCTATTGGTGAATATCCGGAAGGAGTAGCGGTTATGTTATTTTATGCTATAGGCGAGGTGTTTCAGACTTTAGCAGTCTCTAAAGCTAAAGGGAATATCAAATCGCTATTGGATCAAAGGCCTGATGAAGTGACGGTTTTGATGGATAATCTACCCGTAACGATTAAAGCTAAAGAGGTCCAGGTAGGTGCTATAATTCAACTTAAACCTGGAGAAAAGCTAGGTTTGGATGGAGAATTATTATCAGATACAGCTTCTTTCAACACTGCGGCTTTGACAGGGGAGAGCAAACCCGATCGCAAATCCAAAGGGGAGCCCGTGTTTGCTGGAATGATTAATTTAAATACCGTTAGTGTTGTGAAGGTGACAGCCGAATATACAGATAGCAAGCTGAGTAGAATATTGGAATTGGTGCAAAATGCTACGGCCCAAAAAGCTCCTACTGAATTGTTCATTCGTAAATTCGCAAAAGTATATACTCCAATTGTCGTTTTACTAGCGATTGCGATCTGCTTGTTACCGGCACTAATCGTACCGGATTATCAGTTTAATGATTGGTTGTATAGGGCATTGGTTTTTTTGGTTATCTCTTGTCCTTGCGCGTTGGTGATTTCCATACCCCTTGGATATTTTGGAGGTATAGGCGCAGCAAGTCGCAATGGTATTTTGTTTAAAGGGAGCAATTTCCTTGATACACTTGCCAATATTGATCATGTGATTATGGATAAAACTGGAACGATGACAGAAGGTGTCTTTCAGGTTCAGGAAGTTAATTTTAATCCGGCTTATGACCAAGCTGAAATACTAAAGATGGTGAATGCGCTTGAAAGTAACAGCACCCATCCAGTAGCAACCGCTATTCATCAGTACGCAGGAGAGGTTGATCATAGCATAAGCTTGAATAATGTGGAAGAAATCGGAGGTCTTGGATTGCGAGGGGTCGGTGCAAGGAAAGCAACTGCTTGTAGGTAATTTTAAGTTGATGGATAAATTTTCCATAACTTATGATTTCGATTCGGCTGGCATTGTGTATACCCTGATTGCCATTGCCTATGATGGTAATTTTGTCGGTTATATAACGATTGCTGATAGTATTAAAGAGGATGCCTTGCAAACGATAAAATCATTACATGAGCTCAATGTTAAGACGACCATGCTGAGTGGCGATAAAAGTAGCGTTGTTCGTCATGTAGCTGAAAAATTAGGTGTGGACTATGCGTTTGGAGATTTGCTACCTGAAGATAAAGTTAACAAGCTTAAAGAAATAAAAAATCAAAAACAACGCGTTGCATTTGTTGGAGATGGTGTCAATGATGCGCCAGTCGTAGCGTTGAGCGACGTTGGTATTGCTATGGGGGGCTTGGGTAGTGATGCTACTATTGAGACTGCCGATGTGGTCATACAAGATGATAAACCATCCAAAATTCCGTTAGCTATAAAAATTGGCAAGCAAACTAAACGTGTGGTATGGCAAAATATTACCCTTGCTTTTATTGTGAAAGGAATTGTGCTGATATTGGGTGCAGGAGGTATCGCTACAATGTGGGAGGCTGTTTTTGCTGATGTTGGTGTTTCCTTGATTGCCATACTAAATGCAATTAGAATACAAAAAATGAAATTTTAATAGCTCACGAAAATAAGAGCAATCATGGTATTACAAATGATACCATGATTGCTCTATAGACACGAACCAATAAGTAATAATTTTTATGTGTCAAAATGTGGTAGATTCTATATGAGAAATAAGTTCAGTTATGCTATCGCTGAACTTATTTCTTTTTGGCTTATATCCAATTATTGGCAAGCAGATTTTAATTGGTGTATTTTATCTGAAATAACCCTCGAAATATCCAAATGAATTATTCCTGTTAAATTACTTATCATTTTTTAATGGTATTAAGACGTTAATAAATGTGCCTGTATTTACGATTCTTTCTCTCTTCACTTTGAGATATTTATCTGAAAGTGAAGAAATCGCTGTTTGGTTTGAACAGCTTATTTTTAACATCGATTATCTAAATTACTCTAATTTATCTTTTAAGTTTTATAGCTCGTGAGATGTCGTTTCTTGTGCGTTCTACCTATACTAATATCAATTTTATTTGGTTAGAATGAAGTAATCTGTCTTATAAGGTCAGTAAATTTAATGGATATATTTGATTGAATGTGCTTTGTTTAAATATGCCATAATCTAAATTTATAATAGGTTGTTTCTGTAACTTAGTGCTCATGTTTTTCATGAAGTAAAGCTAGTTGTCTTTGAATCTATTATTCAATTAAGTATGTTGTGATAGTGATGTTTTAAACGTTTTTTTCATTTTTATTTCTGTTTTATTATATATTTATATACATTTCAAATATGTTATGGTTTTAATTCCATCTGTTTTGCTGATATGTATATGTTGGGTTACTTAGGTTGTTTAAGCAATTAAAATGTTGTTTTGCTGTTTATGTAAATTTATTTTATAGCATGTTTTTTTTATCAATTTTTTTGATGTTGCATGTATGTTTTTATGTCATTTAAAAGTCTGAATAAATCCTATTCTGAATTTTAAAGTCAAAAGGTCAATAAAAATTTTAATCTTTGTAATGCTATCGATATTTAACAAATGGTTAGGGAATATAGGTCCTACTCAGTACCATGGTAGTAGAACAAATGCCTCACAGAACAATTGGTTCGGCATTATCTTATTTTATCTGATTTATCTATTTTTTTTAATGTTTAGAGAAGAAGTAATTAAGCGGTTAATCGCTGCGACTTTATTATTATTACCCATCGTTTTTGTTGGATGCAGTGAGTTTGAATATAGTCCCAATCAAATTTTCAACAAGAGTTCATATCAAGATATTAATGAAATTAACCTTAGAAAACTAGGAGATGGTCAACATGACGATACAGTTCGTTTTGTCTTAACAGGTGATACCCAGCGGTCTCATAGTGCGGTGAGCAATTTCTATAAAAAGATAAATACAATGTCAGGTATTGATTTTGTAGTCGTGGCAGGAGATATTACGGAGTTTGGGAATCTTAAAGAGATGGAGTGGGTGGCAGAAAGACTCAATAAATTAAATATTCCTTATGTTGCGGTTATTGGAAATCATGATCTTACCTCGCGAGGGAGAGAAGCTTTCCAAAGGATGTATGGTAAAGCGAATTACTCCTTTGTATATGGAGGTGTCAAATTTATTTGTCACGATACTAATAGTCGAGAATATCAGTTTGATGGACAGGTGCCGAATATACCTTGGCTTAAAAATCAATTAAGATCTCAGGCTGATGTCAGTAGTTATGTGGCGATATCTCATGTTCCGCCTACATCTTCAGATTTTGATGAAAATCTCGTCGATGATTATTCCGCGACTTTCGGGAATGCAACTGGATTTCTGACATCGTTTCATGCACACAATCATGTTTTTGAAGAGTTTCGGTTCGAAAATTTTACGACTCCATATGTGACCACTAATGCTATTGGAAGTAATGAATTCTTATTGGTGGAAATAGTAAATAAAAAATTGAGCTTTGAACAGATATCTTTCTAAACTAGTTGCGTTATGTATTCTTACTTTTGGATTAGTCGGTAAAGGAGTTGCACAAAGAATGAATTTTTTAATTCCGGATGCAATAATCGTGCAATATGCGGGCAGCATCGGTTACGGAAGCCTAGGATTCGGATATGAGATTTTTAAGAATAAAAGAGGTTATATTGATTTGAATTATGGGTATGTGCCAGCTTCTAAGGGGGGAGAACTGCATACATTGACGGCTAAATTTGCGTATAAACCTATTGAGATAAAAATGAAAGAGTGGGGGAAGCTGTATCCTTTTAATCCAGGGGTCTTTCTGAGCTATTCTTTTCACGAAGATCTACCTTTTAAATTTCATTCATCGCAATACCCATCTGGTTACTACTATTGGTCTCCAGCGCTTAGGCCTCATTTATCTTTTTCAAATGAAATCGAGCTAAATATGGAGAGAATATGGAGTGGTACAGGAATTAAAAAGGTTGGTATTTATTCAGAATTTAATACCAATGATTATTATATCATTAATTATTTTCAAAATATAAAAGCGCTATCACTCGCGGATGTCTTTCAACTTGGAGTTGGGATAAGATTCAAATTTTAAATTATCGTTACTAAATTTAAGTATTAGTATTCCGTATATGGGACGTTAGGTTCTATAAAAATAAAGTCCAGTTTTCCGATTGTACAAAACTGGACTTTAAATGTTCGTTAGACTAAATAGTTCAATACGCTAGCGAATATATTACATTGGTTAAATTATTTTTAATTCTAGTGATTAAGCGCTTGCTGCTTCAAATACTTTAAAAGCTCTTGTGGTCTATCGGTTTGTAAGACCGAAGCTCCCTGCTTTATTAGCCAACCCCAGGATTGATCGGGTTGCTGTAGGTCTACAGCAGTATCATCATCATGTCCAGCATTTAAAGAAGCCCAAAGTGAATTTAACCAGATGTGATAACCTTGACTTTGTAAATCTTTTATGTACGTCAAAGCATCTTTATTTTCTTCTTTAAAAACACATTGAAAGATGGTGTTTTTTCTATTCTTATATGAAATTATGGTTTGTTGATAATTTTCTTGATTTAAATTGATGACAGGCATCAATTTAATTTCATTCGGAACTTGACCAAACTTTTTTTCTACTTCAAAAAAGGGTAAATCGGCATCGATATTCACCATAACCTGGTTTTCCATCTCGTACTTCTTTATCAAATTTATTACGTCTGGAAAATATTCGTACCCTTTGTCTACATCAATTAATATCTGTCCTTTTGCAGCGATCAAGAACTCTTCGAAAGTAGGTATCTGATGAGGCGTTGTTCTTCCTAAACCATTTTTTAGACGAAAGGACTTTAATTCTTTCAAGGTGTAATCACTTGGTTTTCCGTTTGCATTTACCGTGCGGTCTAATGTACGATCATGCATCAAAACCAATACACCATCTTTGGATTTTTTTAAATCTAATTCATAGATATCTACCCCCATATCAATAGCATATTTTAAAGATAATAGGGAGTTTTCAGGAGCATTTCTCCAATCACCGCGATGAGCAGCAACAAATATTTGCTCCGAACTAGGAGTCTTTTCAAAAGCGATGAGCAGTTTTTCAAAATCCTTCTGCTGTGCAAGTGCAAGCGATATTAAGCTCCAGAAGAAGGAGCAGCTCATTAGTGCTAGCTTTAATTTATTCTTCATTATAGGTAGGTTTGTCTCAGTCAATTAAAAATTATAGGGAGAGTGTTCAATTTTTTGGTTGCAAGCTCCGTTCTTAGGGGGTGCATAAAGATAAAATCTTGACCCTGAAATTATGGTTTATAATAGCAGGGGCAAGATCAATAGAATAGTTTTAATATCCTGGATTTTGATACATTTTTTCAGGATTCAGTTTATATTCATCATATGGAATTGGGAAAAAGCGATCTTTGGTAGAAATGTTACGTATTTTGGCATTACCATAATCTTCTTGTTTCTTCGAATGAAAGTACTTTACTAATTCTTCTGCGCTATAATTTCTGACCAAGTCAAACCAGCGCTGATTTTCAAATGCTAGTTTCTACACGGCGTTCGTGTAATATAGCATCCTTTAACGTCGGATAATTAGCGGAGTAAGTTGCATCCTTTCGTGAGTCGGCATAAGATGGTAATCCTGCACGTTCGCGCACCTCATTTAGTAATATAATCGCTTCAACATCTTTTCCTAGATTCATTTTTGCTTCAGCCAATAATAACATTACATCAGCATGGCGCATCAAAATCCAATCATTACCTCCCCATCCATTTACTCCAGCCGTAGCTGAAGTATCTCTAAATTTGGTGATGTAATAATCATTTACCTGTGGGTCGGATGCAAATTTGATTGAGAAATCTTTTCTGAGATCTTTTGTTTCATAATCCTTCACTAGATCTCCTTTTACATTTCCACCAACACCTGTTGACTCTTTTTTGGAAATGAATTTTTCACCTTTAGCTTGATTATTAGCAGCGATGGAAGATTTATAATTTTGATCACCTTGTATATATTGAATTTGCAATATCAATTCTTTATTGGTCATTTTTTTGCTAACATCAAATACATCCGCATAAGGGATTTCAGATAATTTTCCGAAAGTACGCATTTGATATGCTGTCGCTAGAAATGTTTCAGCTTGTTTGAAGTTTTCACCTTTATTTAAAGATAAGCCAGCGCCCATAGTTAGATAAACCTGACCTAAAAGTGCATTGATTGCTGTTTTGGACACACGACCTACTTGATATTCCCATTGGGTATTGGGTAGGTTGCTAGTTAAAGCTTCCTTTAGGTCTTGTACAATCTGTGTATAAATTACTTCTTCCTTTTGCCTAAAAGCGAGTTTATCAACATCATCTTTTGATACTAACATCGTTGTTGATAAGGGGATGTCGCCCCATTTACGAACGAGATGGAAATATATAAGTGCACGAATAAATTTAACTTCTGATTTGTAACGCTCTTTATTTTCTACTACACTGAAATTAACATCATCGATATTCGATAAGATAATATTACAGCGGTTGATACCCTCATACATTGCAACCCAATGTGTTTTTAGATACGTATTACTTGGTAAAAGTGAAAAATCATTAAATTGGAAAGGTTCTCCTGCTGCAGATTGATTATCATCTCGACCGGTATTATCAGAACGTTCCTCATTATACAACGCTGCAGTTTCACCAAGGGTGTTTCCTGAACGTAATGCTTGATAGGCTCCGTTAATAGCCAATAGGACATCGTTTTCAGATTTGAAATAATTCTTTATCGAAACGGCATTAGGATTTTCTTGATTTAAAAAATCTTTCTTACAGTTTGTAAAAGCTAAGAGGGCAAAGGGTAGTAAATATATTTTTTTCATGAAATTGCGTTTAGAAAGTTATTTTTAGACCTAAGTTGAATGAACGAACCAATGGATACTGTCCATAATCTACTCCTGGGGTTAAGTTTGCGCCATCGTTATAATCCGACTCAGGGTTATATCCTTTATACTTGGAAATTGTAAAAGGATTGTCCACTGATCCATATATACGTACTCCAGAAACTTTCAATCGATCTAATATTGCTTGTTTTAGAGAGTAACCGATGAGGATATTTGTCATGCGTAAATAGGAACCATCTTGTAAATAGAATGTAGATAGTCGAGTGCTATTTGATTGTGTACCACCACGGGATGCACGATAGACCTCGCCTTTTCCAGGGTTTGATGCCGATTTCCAGCGGTCAGCAACTGATGCATAGTTATTTCCTGACCCCTCCATATTATAGAGATAATAATCATAACCATCCAAGATATCATTACCTTGAGAACCATTAAAAGAAGCACGGATATCTAGATTTTTATAACGAGCAGTTAATGCGAAGCCATAGGTAAAATCAGGGTAAGGATTTCCAATAATACGTTTGTCATCATCATTGACGATACCATCTTGATTCACATCTTCAAAATAAAGATCCCCAGGTTGTAAAGGGTTGGTCGAAGCTGCCGAAGGAGCAACAGTTTTATAGTTTTCTTCGGTAGCTATACCCATTACCTTAAAACCATAAAACATGCCAATAGGACTTCCTTCTTGAGTGATATGTGTTTTATAAGATCGTTCGGCCCCATTTGTAATGATGGTTGATGCTCCACCTAAATCAACGACCTTATTTCTATTCACGCTGATATTTCCAGAGATTCCTAAATCGAAGTCACTTTTACGCACCAGAGCGGCGTCTAGTTGTAAATCAAAGCCTTTGTTTTGTACCTTCGAGTTCTTCAGATTGGTCAATATTGATGCCGTACCTGCGATAGCAGAAATGGGTTGATTAAATAAAAGATTAAATGAACGTGATAGATAGAAGTTGGTCATCACATTTAAGCGTCCATTTAAGAGGCCTAAGTCAAGTCCTGCATTATACTGTGATGTAGATTCCCAACCCAGATTTACGTCTTTGATGGTGCCAGGGTAGTAGGAGGTGGCAACATTACCACCGAAGATTGTGCCACCAGGAGAATTGAATGTCGTGATTGCATTATAATCTCCAATATTATTATTACCAGAGAGGCCCCAAGATCCTCTTAATTTCACAGTCGAACCCTCGCCTAACCAGGCATTGTAAAATTCTTCTTTTGATAAAGTCCATCCCGCAGAAACAGAAGGGAAAGTACCCCATTTGTTTTGGGGCCCAAAGCGAGATGATCCGTCAGAACGAAATGATGCGGATAGGAAATACTTTCCGTCAAAACTATAGTTGACCCGTGAAAAATATGATATTAAAGTCGTAGTGCGTTTATATGCCGAGCGTAGAGAAAAATTTGATGCATCTGCTCCTTTATCTGTAATTTCGCCAATAGCATTATTTTGAAAGCCATTTGCACGGACAGCCATATAGTCGATGTCAGTACGTTGTGCCGAATATCCGGCTAAAGCAGAAATGTTATGCAAACCAAAAGTCTTGGTATAGTTCAATGTTATCTCGCCAAGTTTATCAATTTCGGAACGGGTATTAGCATCTGCATAAGCATCCGTAACTGCCGCAGGTGAATAAGGAGCATTATTTCCGTTACTTAAACTTGTTGGTCTAAAGTAATCGTATTTCTCATCATAAGATTGAAGTCCTCCATTCACTTTCAGCTGCAGACCATCTAGAATCTTGAAATCAGCAAAGGCATTGTACAACCCCTTTTTCCCTTTTCTTCTATTTTTTATTTGCGAAACATATGCTAAAGGGTTTTCAGGATTCTGAATACCAAAGTTATTTGCAGAAAGAGAGCCCATGCCAAATTGAGCGATACTCCCATCCTCGTTATAAGCTGGTAATGTAGGTAGATAGATTAAGGCTGCCATTGACGGACTACTATCATATCTTCCAGTTCCAACCTCCTGATTATCATTATATGTAAAAGAGGCATTGGCACCTATAGTTAATCGTTCAGAAACTTTAGAGTCTACATTAAGACGAAAGTTAAATGTTTCCTGTCCCGTACCGAGCATAATACCATCCTGATTCTGATAATTAGCAGATAGGAAGTACCTGTTTTTGTCGGTTCCACCATAGAATGAAAGGTTATGTCTTTGAAATTGCGCATTTCTGTATAATTCATCTTGCCAATCGGTATCATATTTTGATTTTTTGGCGATGCCTGTAGCAAAGTCATAGTACTCTTCTGGGATGGTAACTGATCCGGCGTTACCCACGCGTTCCACACGCGATTTATTATTGTCCAAAAGCATATTATCACTCCATTTGATTCCTTTTGATACTGTTAAATCTTTATATGTGTTATTCCTTCCATCGATGAGTAGATCTATAAATTCATCCGCATTTAATAGATCTACTTTTTTAGATAGTTGTCCAAACCCTGCCTGTGCTTCGTAGTCGACATTATTTTTTCCAGCCTTCCCTCGTTTCGTTGTAATCAATACGACCCCCCCAGCAGCGCGAGAACCGTAAATCGCTGCAGAGGCAGCATCTTTGAGAATATCGATGGTCTCGATATCATTAGGATTGATATTTAAGTTATTTCCAGCAGGATACCCATCGATTACATATAAGGGGTCAGAACTAGCATTGATTGAACCGACACCTCGAACTCTAATTTTAGTTCCCTCATATGGAGCACCTGAGGTTTGCGAAACCTGTACACCAGCAACTTTACCAACAAGCGCCTGACCTAATTTAGGAGAACTTAAATTTAATTCTTCAGCTTTTACAGATGAAATGGCACCTGTTACATCAGATTTTCTAACTTTTTGATAACCAATAGAGACTGTTACTTCTTCTAAGATATTATCGGCGCTTAGCATTACTATGTGATCATCCGCATTGGTTTTTATTGTATATTTTTTTAATTCATAACCGATAAAATTCAATGATAACTGCTCTCCTGTATTTGCACGAATAGTGAAGTTTCCTTTTGAATCGGTTTGTGTTGAGGCTTTAGTAGTTAAGTTTATTATCGTGGCACCCACAATTGGATTTCCTGTATGGTCCAAAATTCGACCGTTAAAATTTTGTTGAACTAAAGTTTCGATCTTCAATAATTCAATGCGAAGGTTTACTGCTTCTGCATGTAAAGGGGTAGATATCGGCAATAGTAGCCATAATAATTTTTTTGAAGAAAAGTTGAACATCGTTATAGTCTGTTGATTATTTGATCACAAAACTACTCGCAATAGATTACGCTAAAATAAAAGTAAGGTTATCATATTATTACTATTTATTCATTTTTATATATTTATTGTATCTTTTCGAAATTAAGGAGCGTTATTTTTTAATGATCTGATAACATAATGGAAGTATCTAATTACAGGCTCGATCAGCTGTCTTTAATAATCTTAGCCGAAGTATTGAAAAGATAAAAAACGCATAAACAGGAATAGGGAACTTTTTTATTTTTAATGTTATTGTAATGTTTGTTTCTGAATAAGGGAAATGCACCTTTATCAATTAAAAATAATTGATGACAAAGACCATCATTTTAAAGTTTGAAGACAACTTTATTAAAGTAATATATTGCAGTACGGTGTTGTAAAATACTTGATCTAAATAGGCAACGACATTTTAAAAACCCGATGATTTACATTACATTTGATATCCTGAGTTTATGCAAAATAGCATAGATACATTTTAGATAAACTGTCTATTTATTCATGTTCAAACTTTTTTATCTCTTTACTAAGATAGGTCTTTTTACGATTGGTGGTGGCTACGCTGTCATCCCGCTCATAGAGAAAGAAATTCTGTCGAGAGGTTGGTTAACTTCAGACGAATTTTACGAATTGCTAGCTATAACCGAATCTTTGCCTGGTGTTTTTGCGACTAATATTGCAGCATTAGTTGGTTATAAGATTGCTGGAGTTAAAGGCGGATTTGTAGCTGCTCTAGGTACAATAATAGCACCCTTTATCATCATTATTTCAATCGCTATTTTCTTTCAAAAATTTCAAGAAAACATATATGTTTCCAAAGCTTTTAAAGCACTTCGCCCTGTAGTGGTTGCTCTCATTGCTGCGCCATGTTTTACAGCGATTAAAGCTAATAAGATGACTTTAAGTACATTGATTATTCCGACGCTAGCTTTGATTCTGATGTGGTTTTTTAATGTTTCTCCAATATGGATAGTTATTGCTGGTTGTATTGGTGGTATCCTTTACCAAGACATTCGGCAGAAATTGAATTCCGGTAAAAATTTTCAAAAATGATTTTTTTAGAACTAATTTGGGTATTTATTAAGATTGGTATTTTTGGGTTTGGTGGGGGTTACGCTATGTTGTCGATGATACAAGAGGAAGTGGTCGAGAATAATGCTTGGTTGACAAAGCAAGAGTTCACAGATCTTGTCGCTATTTCACAGATGACCCCAGGACCGATAGGTATCAATAGTGCTACATATGTGGGTTATAGTGCAATCCAGCATGCGGGTTACTCGTCCACAATAGCAACATTGGGAGCAGGAATGACAACTATTGCCTTATGTTTCCCCTCATTTATCATGATTTCTATTATTTCCTATTTCTTTATCAAATTTAGGACGAATAAATATTTCGGCTATGCAATGGTTGGAATAAGACCCCTAAGCATCTCGTTAATGGCTTTCGCGGCAGTATCACTGAGCAGCAAAGATAACTTTACAGATTATCTAAGTCCAATTTTATTCAGTATAGCATTATTTTGCTCTATCAAATTTAAGACCCATCCTATTATCATTCTCTTCGTTACAGCCATCGTAGGGATTTTGATTTATTGATACGCTAAAATAAATCAATTCGAAATTTACTTTTAAGCTGTAATATCCAAACATTTTTATAAGATTGATTGTTTCATATGGTATATTATCGGAATCTGAAGAAGAACTTTATTGTTGAATTAAACATGATTTAATCAAAATAGAGTTAGGCAAAGGATATTTATATTGACAATATTTAATTTAATAGGATTATGCGATTTTTACCTGTTAACTATGAACTACTAAGGGATTTGCATCTACGAGGCTATAATATACTCGCATCTGCGCAAGGTATTGACCATGAAAGCCCGAGTTATTATCCCATTCAAGTTCAAGATGTATGGGATTATCTCGTCGGCTTAGATAGCACACTTGTTAGAGGAGAGCCTGCTATAATTGTTATTGAAGATGCGCTTAAGAATGTTCAGGAACAACAATTTGAAGGGGCGGTATTTGTCGATTTTGAGGTAGATTAAACTATACCCTTGTAGTATTCAAAATTTTGCATCTCCCGCCTTTATAAATAACTAACATGATTTAGTGAGTTCTTAAAGTTTTCTTAAATCCACTTTTGAGTGGATTAGAAGAGATAATATTGGGTTTGAAAAAGTGTTTTGTGATTAATCTACAAAAGGGCTAGACTATTTTGCCAAATTATTTTGATTGATTTTTTTCAGGTAAACATGAAACTAAGATTGAAACTTAAAAAAAAGATTAGCAGCTAACTTTGTAAGTTCAACCTTTAATTATATAATTAATGCTCACTAAATGAGCATTAAATATATATGAGTTTAAATCTATATGAAAAGAATAGGCGATTGATAATATTGTCTATGTTTTCTATATATGCAATTTACAAGATTGGATATCGTTGTGGCGACTTATATTATCAGATTTTCAGTTAAAATTTCTTTACTAGTAGCGCAATTTTCATGAACTATTGATATGAATGGTGCACGCAATAAAGTTATCAAAACCATTTATATATACCGATGGTGATACCAGTCAAGAAACCTAGGATTATTGAGGTTACAAATAAGTTTAATATTTTTCTTTTCATAATGAATGTCGATGTATTTTTGAAATCAGAACCTCAACCTTGATGTCGGTTTTTCCGATTTCAAAATACAAATTTACCACTATATTTTCTAATTTAAAATCACATATATAATCTGAAGAGTTACTATTAACTGTATGTTTTCCTTCCTATTATAACCATGTGTTGAGATTTTAACTCCATCTATTTCTAAAAAAATAAGCTTTAAAAATCTTCGTAACCTAAGATAACGTATTCGATACCGAATCGTAGACCAGGTTTTTAGCAAGGTCAAATTGATGTGCTTCCGATTCATAGAAGTGCATCATATAACCAGCTGTATTGACGAAAACAAATAAATCGCCTACCTGGGGTATATAGCTGAATAGTAATTTTCGTTTTAATATCAACTCTTGCTCGAGACAGTAAGCACCTACAAGGTAACCAAATACTTCTTCCGCCTTTTCTAATGCGTGTTCTTCGCGAATGTGTATTGGGTCAAGTAAAAAGTCGGCACTGGAACTTCTTAGTTGTGTTCTATTCATTTCCAAACCAATCAATAGGTTACCTTGTGTATCGTATTTTCTAAAGGCTACTTTAGCTACTGTTATACCACACTGATCGAGTAGAGATCTTCCGGGTTCCATTCTTATTTCGGTGTTCAAGGGTGACAATAACGCTCCTAGACTTTGATCTCGGAATTGGAAATTTAGGATTTCATTTAACAGTAGGTCTTTATTGATAGTATTAAAGTAAGGATAAACATTCATATTGCCAATAACTTCATCTTTGTGAACAAGCATACCCAAACCATCATTTCCGTAGGTAATTGGAGGGATTTCATTTCGTATAGCACGTTTCAGATTCATCTTAAAAGCTTGCCATTCATTTTCATCAGCTAGATAATTCATCAATATGCCGCCACCCATATCCAAAGATTGTGTCTGTATACCTACGTTTTTAAGTCTTTCGATTAATAAATAGCTTTGGAATAATGCATAGGCTCTTTCTTCTATATCATAGCCATTCAGGTGAAAATGCAATCCCTTAAATTTAAATTTTTTCAGAGATTTGTTTTTACCCATACGTAGCGAAATAAGTTGATAAGCCTCCTCCAGTTGGAATCCAAATCTACTGGGAAGGTTCTTGCCATTTTTTTTAAATCCACAAAGTCTAACAATTACATCAATTTCCCTATCCATCTCGTTACCTATTTTTTCCAAAAGGTCTATTTCATCTTCATTATCCAATACTACTTCGATTTTATTTTCTACCAATAGCTCTAATAATTTTCTATTCTTAACTGCAGCAGTACATACAATTGCTGAGCTTGGTATTCCAGCCTCCAAACATTGGTTGACTTCGTTGTAGCTGGCCGTATCTACGCCATTTCCTGTTTTGTGACTTGTTATGGGAAACAATATGCTTTTATTTGCTTTTCTCGCAAAATAGATTTTAGATTTTATGCCATGATGTTCAAATACGGTATTATATAAATTTATATTATTTTCAAAGCTATCCTTACAGAGTATATTGATGGGAGACGCGTGTTTCTCAATAGCCGCAGATAGGCTACCTTTTTTTTTGATAATATTTGTTACCCACTCGTGAATGATAGGGGTAAGCGGATAGTGTTTAGCGCTGAACATAATGAAGTGAATTAGGAATTGTAGATTTTAGTAAGGTTATGTTATGGGATACCCAATTTAAGGAGAAATCATGAGCTTCTCTAGATAAGGTGTCATTGTCAAGTACGCACCCCTCTGTTGGAGTTCCATAGGCATACAATGCTATCGATTTTTTTAATTTATTTAATAGAAGCCCTTCCTTGTTTATGGCGATTCCACCGGTAGCATAGGTTTCGTTTTTAAAGGGAATGGCGAGACCTTGGCGGATTAAATTGGTGAAAAGTGGATTGTTGTTCTTAGAGATAGCTGCTCGTGGAATTCGGGCATAGATTAGGGCATCGCAGGTTATGCGTTTTCCATTCACTTTCAGCACCACAGTTTTATTGCTGAGATTCACCTCAGGACATTCCGTAAATTCAAATTTTAATTTCCCTTTTGATATCAGTTTGATTAATTTTTCGACATTAGCAATGGGAGGACCAAAACATATTCTTGAAATCGCAGGATACCAATGTACGTCAAATCGGTGATGACTTTCTGAAGTTAGTTTTCCCTGCTCATAGCATTTTTCTAAAATAGGCCTAAATTTAGAGAGCATTTGTATTGCATTATTCAGGGGATTTTCGTCGAAACTAAGACGACATCGCTCAAGATGAGATTTTAGATAATCGGAGACCCATGCGGTATAATTCTCTTTTTGGAAATCAGAAAGTGATTTATTCGGAAAGAGAAGATTGGTTAAACTGAATCTTTCTTCTACACTGATAAGATCTATATGATGGAGGATAGTTTGAATATCAGTAGATTTAATTACAACAGAATAATAAGCCATTTGGATTTCTTTGTCCATCAGGGGTAAAAAATCTTTATCAAAATCAATATCTGACTTTGAAATTAAGCCTTGCCAATATTCAGGAAAGAAGAAGGTATTGTGATTCTTATTAAGCTCAGCCCTCCTCGGGATCATGGGCAGATTGGTACGCGAAAATGGATAGAATTGTGGGTATTGGTCATCAATAGTACCCTCAGAAATATAAATAACTGTGTCAATAAAGGACAGACCCATTCCCTGAATAGCGATCTTTTGGACGCTTTTAACCCGATCTAGATTTTCAATTGGATAGGCAGAGAAAATATTGTTTTTATATTTATCTGCAATATCATCACTCAGAAAAGAATGGCCAGTGCATAATATAATGGATTCGAATTGGTTGTTAAGCAGCCATAGTCTTTTATTTTTATACGCTATACTCTTTATTTCCTCAGCAATGAGGTGCAATCTGATATTGGAAGGACAATCATCTATTATCTTTCTACAACAGTCCATTAAATAACAGCCAACAAGGGCTCTCGAAGCATAATGATAAGGAGATATTTGTGTACTATCAATATGCAGTCTAAGCCAGTCAGTCAAGCAGAGTCGTTCTTCCGTATTCACTTTCCATGCATTTAAGTTCCCTATGCAATAATTTATAAGCAGATTTTCTGATTGTTTTGGATTATAATTAGGGCCTGCAGCAAATAGGGAATCTTTATTGAACCAATATAGATTCATTTTCTTGTTGATGCATTGTTCGTTTATTTCGGAAATAAAATTATCAATAGCATACATGCCTTTCGGTCCACCACCTATTACAGCAAAATTTAGATTATCGTCAGATTTTTGATCAAGTAAGGTATGTTTGAGTACTTGTATACCTAAATTATTTATGAGGCTCGTCGTTTCATCCAACAAGTGAGAGGTCGTCCATATCATTTTCAAGTCCTAATTTTTGTTGTACCCAATCTTCATTATAAATTGTGTCAAGATATCTTTCCCCATCATCTGCAACAATAATACAGACCGATGCGTTGCTTTCTATTTTTTCGATTAGATTGTATAAAGCCGATACCTGTGCTCCAGTTGACCCACCAGCTAATATGCATTCTTTTTCCAATAGCAGTTTACAACCAGCGACAGAGTCTAATTCTGGAATTAAGATATGGGCGTGTAAATTGTTATAGATATCAAATTCAGTGTGTTTACTTGCTCCCATGCCTGGGAGATATCTCGTTGAAGCATTACCTCCAAATATAATACTTCCAACAGCATCGACAGCTATGACTTTCGTATGAGCATTGGTGTGGTTTACTTCATCCAGTATCCCTTTCAACGTTCCGCAGGTACTGACAGATACAAATAAGTAGTCAGGATAGGTTCCAAGACTGGTCACAATTTCACTGAAAATCTCTTTTTGCGCTTCCGGATTATTAGGATTACTATATTGATTGGAAGTATAGCTATTGGGTATACTTTTTAATAGCATTTTCACAGTTTCAAGTCTGGCTTTCAGATAACTTCCTGAATGATCTTTTTTATCAACTATTTCGACTTTTGCACCATATACTCTAATCAAATTAAGGGTATGATGGTTGATATTGGGGTCAACGACCATAATTAGCTTTAACCCCAACAGTTTACATATTCTAGATAATCCGATTGCCATGTTTCCAGAAGAAGATTCAATAATAGTGGTGTCTTTATCGAT
Source organism: Sphingobacterium sp. SG20118 (assembly GCF_044740685.1). NCBI lineage: Bacteria > Pseudomonadati > Bacteroidota > Sphingobacteriia > Sphingobacteriales > Sphingobacteriaceae > Sphingobacterium > Sphingobacterium sp. SG20118. The sequence continues at coordinate 3,630,747 of NZ_CP172826.1, read as the reverse complement.
ATCTCCTTCATCAATTGCTTTAAGAATTATATTCTTTGAGCTTCTGTCTTTTAGACTTTTACCAGGGTTTTGGGATTCCATTTTTGCATATAGCCTGATTGACAGTTCTTCAGATAGATTTTTGAGATATATAATCGGAGTCTTACCTATCGAATCTAGCACACCATCAATTCTTTTTTTTTCGATCATATACTTTTACTTTAATTACATGCACTTTACAATGTAAACAGTTCTATATGGGTTTTGTTTTCGTGTTCTTAGGTAAATTCTGATTATAGGGGAATTTCATAATTTTAGAGAAATGTTTTTGCTGGTTATCGGGCAAGTATAAAGTAGTCTTAAGCTTTGAGAGAATAGTCGCTATACTCATATATCATGCAAAACTTTAGCAAATTTATTTCTATATTCAATTGGAGTAAGACCTGTAATCTTCTTAAATACATCTCTAAATGCTTTGTTGTCAGTGTACCCTACACCGTACATTACCTCCGATACATTTTTTCTTGATGCTTCAAAGAACTGTTTTGCAGCTTCTATCCTAACCCGTTGAATGTATTCAATTGGGGTGTTATTTGTTGCTTCTTTAAATCTTCTTTCAAAGGTTCGACGCCCTGTATTGATTAGATTTGCTAGAATATCAGTCGTGATTTTGTTATCATAATTTTCTTCTATATAATCCTGTATTTTTTGAATATCTACATTACCATGGTTTCTTTGTCCCCTGAAGATAGCAAATTGAGTCTGACTATCCCTGTCTATATCTAAGGCGAAATATTTTGATATAATTACAGCTATTTTTCTATCAGCATATTTTTCTACTAAATATAAGATTAAGTTCCAAAGACTGCTTGCGCCTCCACTACTATAAATGTTATCGTACGCTGTTATGACAGCACCGTCTTCGACTTCTACTTGAGGATATTTTTCTTTAAATTCGTTTATGTATGCCCAATGAGTAGAACATTTTTTTCCGTTCAACAACCCTGTTTCTGCTAATAGAAAAGCACCTACACATAAACTGGCAAGACTAGCTCCTGTTAGATAGAACTTCTTAAAATAGGGGATAGCTTCAGCATTGGCTTTTAATCCCTCATCCATATTTCCGAAAGTAGGTGGTATAATGAGTAGGTCTGTTTTAGTAATATCACAAAGCAGTCGATTGGTTTTTATGGTGTATTCACCATTATTAGCGGGTACAAATTTATTTAAGCCCACATATTCGACATCAAAGATGGGCTTCTTGCCAAAATATATCAAGAACTCATTCGCTGTATTAAAAGTTCGAAATGCAGGTGTTATAGCTTCTATAGTACCATATTGCGGAACGAAAATAGAAATTTTCATCATTCTTTAGTTTATTCAATAAAGTTACAAATTGATTTTGACGTAATCTACCCCTAAAGTTGACGTTTTTGCAATACACCAATTGTCGATACCTTAGGCATCTTTGTTATATCAATATAAATAAAAAGGAAAAAGCATTGACAATACAAATCAGTGTAGGGCTTAAAGTGGATGCTGAAGTAGCGCGAGTATGGCAAATCTGGATTTCACCAAGTGATATTAAGCTTTGGAGTAGTGTGGGTCCAAGTTGGCATTGTCCAGTTAGTGAAAACGATGTTAGCGTAAATTAAGAAATAGAATGGAAGCTAAAGATGGTAGTTTTGGCTTCGATTTTGAAGGTATCTGTGACAAGGTCGGGTTTTGTAAAGAATTGTTATACAGTATGTCTGATGGGATAAGAGTTACCATTTTATTTGCAGAAATCAAAAGTAAAAACAACACTCACTCTCATATTTGATGCAGAAAAAGCAAATGATGTCAAATCTCAAAAAAAGGATGACAAGCTATTTTGAACAATTTTGTGAAATATGTAGAATCAAAAAATCATTAATCCTTAAATTTTTAATATCATGAAAAAGAATACCGTTTCCCTACATCGTATTATTCAGGCAAGTCCTGAAAAAGTATTCCGTGCTTTTGCAGATCCAATAGCACATGCAACCTGGTTGCCTCCATATGGTTTTATATGCACTGTTCAACAAATGGATTTTAAGATAGGGGGTAAGTTTAAGATGACATTTATTAACTTTAGTACAGGTAACGGACACTCATTTGGCGGCGAGTTTCTAGAAATTGTACCTAATTCTTTCATTAAATATAGTGACAGATTTGACGATCCTAATCTTCCCGGAGAAATGATAACCGCTATTTCTCTAAATAAAGTTTCCTGTGGTACGGAAACTAAGAGTGGAACAAGAAAATATTCCAGATATGATTCCTGTAGAAATGTGTTACCTAGGTTGGCAGGAATCACTTGATAAAATGAAAAAATTAGTAGAACCTGAAATACCCGATGCATAATTGAAATACGATGTTACAGTATTGTGATATGCCTTCAAGTGGGATTTTTGTGACATTTTCTGGCAATTGTAAGCGAGCTCTTACCTTTTATCACGCTTGTTTTGGAGGTAATCTATATTTCCAAATTTTTGACCAATACAGGGACACTTTGAAATCCCTGTATTGGTTCACTAGTTATATATCGTATCCCTATATGTGGTTCGGTCCTCGCTTATAATTGGGAATCATCTCTATATATGTATGAGAAAATGTAGCTGATCCAATGCGGCTTATCAATAGATTGGCTGTAGATAATAATAGCATTCAAGAAAGTAGTCGTGAGAAGTACACTTTAATTGAAGTGATAGATTATTTTAGCATGGGATAGGTGTTGGCTATTTTGCTAGCGTATATTAAAATCCGACATCTAGCCAACACACAAATTCTCCTTGTACTTTAATATCTTCTTGTTTATTATTGCGTAGGGACGGGAATGATAACTCTATTTTGCCCTTTACTCTTTGCTCTTTTACATTATATTCAGAGAGTGTCACTGTACCATCACCATAAGATGACATATTGATATTATAATTGCTCGAAGAAATACTTGCAAATTGTTTATTCCCTTCTAAATAGATAATATTATCATAGCCCTCTAGAGTTTCCATCCCCTGAATAGGTTTAAATTGATAGGGTTTATTCAAGATAATTTCACTGTTAAGGGGAATTTTAAATCGGATATAGTAATTGTTTCCTTTTACAATGTCATTTTGGATCTGGACGGAGGTAGAAAATATTAGATACTCCTGATTGTTATATCGTTCATGACTGATGTAAGGCGATCTTTGAGCATCCGGAGGAAGAAGGGATGTCATTTGGTCTATATATATAACATCGTTAATAGTAGCTATAAATTTATAATCTGATAGTTCGGATCTCTCAGCCTTTCCGCAAGAATGAAAAATCAATACAGATAGGATAAATACGAATATATTGAAATGTTTTGATGCAGTCATGGACAGTTTTAGTATTGATTAAGTTTTTTATATCTATTAGCTTAGTTAGTTCGAACTCTTTGTATAGAAGCATGTCAAATATCGTGATTCTAACACATGAATCCCATATGTTAACACTGTAATATATCAAGAATAAAGATAGTATTTCTGAAGTAAGATTTCATGAATATATTACGTAAACGCAGCTTGTGTCATCAGATAGTAATTAATTAGGACTGGCTGTGGTAGTTGTTGCAACATTATTGCAATAATAATTACCTTTATACAAATTAGATTTGATATGAAAGAGACGAAAATTTACGATGTAATTATCATTGGAGGTAGCTACGCAGGACTTTCAGCAGCGATGGCTTTGGGACGGTCTTTAAAAAATGTTTTGGTTATCGATAGTGGAATGCCTTGCAATCGTCAGACTCCACGGTCCCATAATTTTTTGACCCAAGATGGAAACACACCATCAGAGATTGCCAATCTAGCGAAATATCAAGTATCTGAATATAAAACTGTTGAATTTTATAGTGGTTTGGCAATAGCAGGAAAGATTTTGAAAACAGGATTTGAAGTCAGTACCGAATGTGGAGCAGTTTTTACAGCTAGCAAATTGATATTTGCAACTGGAATTAAGGATATTCTGCCTGATATAAAGGGTTTTTCAGCATGCTGGGGTATTTCTGTTATTCACTGCCCATATTGTCATGGATATGAATTTCGCCATCAGAAAACTGGAATTATTGCTAATGGTGACAGGGCTATTCACCTCGCATCATTAATTCATAATTTGACGGATAAATTGTCCATTTTAACAGGACAAAAGGGTCAATTCCAATCAGAGCAAATGCTGAAACTAAATACAAATCAGATTGATGTGATCGAAACGGAAATAGTTGAAATCGTACATGAATCAGGATATATTAAAGAGTTGATCTTTGTTGATGGTAAGAAAGAAAAGTTCGACGCAGTATATGCTGCGCTCCCATTTGTGCAACATTCGGAAATCCCCGTTGCTTTGGGATGTGAACTTACCGAGCAGGGGTATATCAAAATTGATAACCTTCAAAAAACTACCATTTATGGCGTCTATGCTTGTGGAGATAGCACGGAGAAGATGCGTTCTGTCGCTGCTGCTGTGAATAGTGGAAATTTTGCAGGAGCAATGGTAAATATGGAACTGACACAAGAGTTATTTTAATAAGGATAATAGACAATATTGATCAATCTGTTATGAGAAGACATGGTGATCAATGTGTCTATTATTTAGAATCTAGATAACTATAAGCAGTTTTCTTGTCTCATATATATAGTAAACCATTAGACAGCAAACTATTTCATGTTTTTGATTGTTATATTGAATAAAAATTATGATTAGACTATTATTAATTATGGTTTCTTTCATGTCCATCATTCATATTGCATGTCAGTCGTCCACGGATAAGCAACATCCGACAATAAAGCATAATTCAAATGACAGTCTGCTAGTGGAGCAATCACGAATATCATTTGTCGAAGGAGGACTGTTAAAAAAAATGAATAAAATTTCTGGAAATACAGATACTATTTTTATTTCCGTACATAGACCTGATTCAGCAGATATCATACTAGAGAGTCCTACCGATACAGCAAATATTCGGATAAGCCAACTATTTTCACCAGATGGAAACTGCCGATGGTCCATTTGGTAAAGAACTAAAATATCGATTCCAAGACACGGGACAATATTATATAACTGTTAATGAAAATCTCATGGTTGGCAACCGCTACAATGGAGCCTATCAAGTGAAAATAATAAGTGCATCTAGCCATTAAAATGGTGCTTTTAACAATCGACTATTTTAATTGTCGCTATTATTATCGGTTAACATATTATTGTTATTTCCACATCAGTGCTATATTGAGAAATGTCAGCTTGCGTCATTTTTATGAGGCCAGCCTATCGAATAGTATCTTTGAATAAGCATTTATTGAAATATATTATGTTCATAAACATGAGTTTTATATCTTTATAATTAAGTAAACCTAATACACCTTAATAGCCGGCTATTTTGTAATTAAAGGCACTTCAATTACAAAATGGAATAAGTTAATCATAGCAATGGAACAATATTTATCTGAAAACTACACAAAAGAGATGCGTACCATAAATCTTTATTGGGCAAATATTGTTGCCCTCTTTCTTATGATATTCATCATTTTAATATATGGTATTCCTTTTTATTTACTGTGGAATAAGCAAGATTATATTGCGATATTCAAAGATGCATTTGGGGGAAGCTACATCTATACATCGGCACTAATATTCTTTGTAATGACTCTAGGAATCATCCTTCATGAATTAATCCATGGTATCACATTCTCATTTTATACTAAATATGGATTTAAATCAATCAAGTTTGGTATTATTGCCAAAATGCTAACACCATATTGTCACTGCAAAGAACCGTTGAAAGTGAAACAATATATGATTGGAGCATTTATGCCAGCTATTATTTTAGGTTTTTTACCTGCTATTATCGCATTGATAACGGGTAATTTATTTTTATTGATATTTGCAATCTTTTTTACAGGATCAGCAGCAGGAGATTTTTTGATTATTCAGTTATTATGGAAAGAAGATAAAGACAGCATGGTATTGGATCATCCTTCTGAAGCAGGCTGTTATATTTACAAGAAGATTTAAAATTACTTTACACTTTTCATGAACTCGTTCGTTAATTAATTTTTAATAAAATTGGCTGGTAACCTGCGGAGGTTGATTGTAGCCATCTATAAGAAAGCCAGTATTGACTTTAAGGTTTGAATTATGCGAACGATAGAGTTAAATGACTGATTATTTGCAATATATTATGAGAGCTATTTGTTTTTAATCAAAGAAAAATTTTATAAGCTATTGAAAGCTGGTTCAAATGTGTAAAATCTTGTCGCCTAATTTAAAAAGGGTTTAATCGTCATTAGACCCTTTATCTTGACGTTTAACCGTACTGTATTTTTTTGTTTCTTACCGTTTCCTCTTTTTGTTATCTATAGTTTATGAAAACATCAGGATTTTTTCCGATTGCGACAATAATATGTGGTATTCCTTCTTGAGAAATAAATATCGTAACGTTCTTGTATATATTAAATACCTCTGGAATAGAGTTGTTTTTTTATTTTAAAGGATTTAAATACTTTAAGGTCACTTCGACCTACTTGGCAGAATATCTTATGAAAAATATTACAGAATAAGCTCATTTATACCCATTTATTCATAAAATAATGTTAAATTGGACTACTAAAATTTATGAAGTTCTACCTAACCTATAATTTATATTACAATGATCTTAAACTATTCTAAATTATTGATTATCAGTTTTGCATCATTCTTGATTTTTTTCATGAGTTCTTGTGATAAGGAGGATCTAGGAGATGGTACAGAACTATTTAATCCTGATTTTAAGGATATCCAATTGAAGTCCGGTTTTAGCAATAATGCCATTTCAATTAATTCCACACAATGGACCGTTAACTATATCAAGGATGCTGTTTCGGGAGAAGTACTACAGGATAAAGATGGAAAACCACTTGTTTTAGATGCTTTTGGGGATATAGAATTGCCAGGAGGTTGGTTAAAATTAGAAAAAATAGAAGAAGATAATTTACTCAATGTCTCATTGAAGGAAAATTTTGACACTCAGGCTAGAAAATTCTTGATAGGTATACTTGCTGATGGAACACAAGATGAAATTTCTTTCACCCAAAATAGAGGGATAGGTTATAAACTCGTGAAAAAGGAAATAATAGAAATACCAGGGAGCAGAAAGGAATATACCAGTGATGAGGGGTGTCATACGATAAAGTTGACTAATCATACTGCAGTAGCAAAGAATATGGAGACTGCGGGTATATTTAAGGATGTGAACTATCTTTCTGAATTTAGCAGCGATGAGTATGGCGCTTTTGATTGGGTAAATTCGTCAGACTCTCTAATCTTCATGGGCGAAATTTTGAAAGATGATATCGCTTATTGGTCGAGACAGGTACCTTATAGGTCGGGTCAATATTTAGAGCCTTTTGTAAAAACGGTTAATATGGAACAACTTCTTGTTGCACCATATTCAAGTGTGCATGTCAGGGGCGAGATTACCTATTTAACACGTGAGTGCCACTATACATTTACTATTGAAAACCTGTCATCAGGTTATAGGTTTGATATCTCTGGGACCTGGAAACAGAAAGTACCATTGACATCTATTACTAGAGTCTTTTAAGTACATTATTCATAGATTACATTTCTTCAGTACTTGTTCTCTCCTCCAATTCAGAAAAACGCGATAATACCCTTTCCTACATTTGTCACTAGCAACAATCTTGATGCTAGTGTGTAATTAGTTATGGTGATATTGCAAAGAACAAAAGCTATTTGATGGATAGGCTTGTTCCATTGCTCAATCTTTTAGCAAATTGGTAATCTGCATATGATCTTACTCTGCAGTTGTTTTTATGGATTTTTTTAAGTTGATGCCTTTTTCCAATACCTCCAAAACTTCGTTTGAGCTCTGGTTCGCTTGAATATATGGATTATGATAGCGCTCGTAAAACAATTTCTTGTCATCTCTATAGCTCGATACAGCACCCAACCTATTCATTAATTTGATGTAATACCAAGCGAGGTCTATTTGGTGCGGTTTGAAACCACTGCGTGCACTTTTGGGAAATAGATGATGATTGTTATGCCATTCCCCGGCTACAATTCCCGGCCAAATCTGGTTAATTGACTTATCTTTAATACTATAGTCCGAACCCTCTCGTTGCTTATCTTTTCCTTTAGCATGGCCTTCATAGTTAAATGTACGTACACCTACCGCCCAAAAACCTGCAGCACCAAATAGACTGCACGCAAGTGCATGTCCACCCATTAGGTAGAAAGCCAGATACCAGAATGACCAATTCAACAGCCAGGAAGCTACAGCATATACAGGGGTTACGTATGATCCCCATTTTTTGTATTGATTATATGAATTGGCTGACACACCTGTATGTAACATAAGGGAATGGACTCTATTATAATCTTGTTCGCTAAGGCTTTTTGATATTGGCTGGTGATTGACATCGGCAAGGAAACAATAGAGAAATCCCGCCTGGGCATTGTAGGGGTCGCCTGGTTGATCAGATTTTGCGTGATGTACATGATGCGATATCACATATATCTCTTCCGGAATTACATTGATGGTTAGATTTTGAGTTAAGAATCTCCAAAATGCATTTTTAAACTTGTAGGCACCATGTGTACAGTAGCGATGATGCCAGATGGTACCATGCGTACCCATAATGACCATACTGTATATGAAGGTTGCCAAGAGTGTCCACCAGCTGAGATAATTAGTTAAGAAAATAAAGAAAAAGGGTATGAGAAAAATGACCTTTAACCAGCTGAAAAAGGGTAGCCAATTACGACGGTCTTTAAATATATTAAGTCTATTAAAGAACTCAATGATGATTTCTTTGTTGGTAGGTTTGATAAGTTTGCCTGTAGTGTCTTGCCATCCGTAAGAAGGAGGTTGAAGTACATGGTCTAAAAATGACATGTGTATAATATTTTTTAGGTTAGTGTGTCGTCATTTACAATAAAACCAGTAAATAACCGCGGAAATAAATATTTCTTTATCACTTTAGGTGATTGTTAGCGCCTTTCAGTCTAATGGCCAATTTAATTACCGATAATACTCGATTAGAATGGTAGTTTTGAGCAATTATATGTTTGTGGGTATATCTATTGTACAGGAGCAAATATGAGATGTAAGCTACTATGCTTGTCAGAGAGGGAGGTTATATATCAAAAAAATGTAGTAAACAACCACAGGTGCCATTTACTACATTGAAAATTGGAGAATCTAAGATAATTCTCCAATTCATTTATCTTGCTACGCGTACATTGAATGCGTTAACACCTTTTTGACCGTTTTCTACTTCAAATGTTACGCTTTCATTTTCGCGTATATCATCGATTAGACCAGATGAATGTACAAATACATCTTGACCACCATTTGCAGGTGTTATAAAACCGAAACCTTTGGTAACGTTAAAGAATTTTACTGTTCCTTCTTGCATTATATTATTGTTTTTATTAAAAATTATTTAATTCTAAACTAATGTCATGTATGACTTCCATTAGTTAATCGATCTGCTAGCAAGAAAAGGATGTTTGTATTTTTGAAGATTGAAAAAGAGTCAAGCTCAAGAGTACTGCGGACTTTTTATGTATAACAAAAATTGGCAGCTGAAGAGAGCACGTATGACTAATTTGGATAAACTTAAATAAGTCAGATGAGCGCAGACAGAGCCTGATTCTAAAACAAATGTAAGTATAATATATTGAAAATCAAATTATTTATTTTTTTTAAGACATAATTGAATTGCTATTGTCTTATCAAAACGTCTTGATAATTATTATAAACATATATTCTTTGTACTTCCCGCCTAAACGATTTCTGTATCGTTTTTTTAGCGATTTACATTAAATAAATTTTTTAATATTTATTTGGAACACTTAATTTTAGGGGGTGATTTTTGCATAAAACAGAATTGGCAAAACAAGATGAATACGTATTTATGTTTAAATTTATGATTCATTACTCTAGTACCCTCAAAGGGTTCTTTAATACCCATATTTTTTAATGATTTAATAAAAAACAAACCAATGAAAATCAATAATTATAAAAAAATGATATTATCGTTGATACTCGGGTTTGCTGTAGCATCGACGGTGCAAGCCAAAGTAGAGTTACCAGCATTCATGGGTGATAATATGGTTTTGCAGCAGAAGGAAAAAGTTAAATTTTGGGGTAGTAGTACTTTCCCTAATGGCAGAGTAAAAGTTAGGACCAGTTGGAATAATAAAAGCTACGAAACTCAGGTCTCGGCAGCGGGGCAGTGGGAAGTGTATCTTGAAACCCCAACATACGGTGGACCATTTCAAATTACGATTGATGACGGTGATCGTTTGACGTTAAATAATATCCTTATTGGTGAAGTTTGGTTCTGTTCTGGACAATCTAATATGGAGATGCCGCTAGCTGGTTGGGGGCAAATAAAAAATTACCAACAAGAAATAAATACAGCTAATTTTCCCAATATTCGAATTCTACAGATACCCAAGTCCACATCCACTCGTCCTACTTCAAATACCAAAGTCGAAGCAGGAGGCTGGAATGCTGTCACTCCAGAGCATATTCCAGAATTCTCGGCTACGGCCTATTTCTTTGCACGTGAGATTTTTGAAAAAACAGGAGTACCCGTAGGGTTAATACATTCTTCTTGGGGCGGTACCATTATCGAAGCATGGATGAGTGCAGAAGCTTTATCCCCTTTTGAACAGTACAGCTCTGCTATCAATAAACTTCAGCATTCAGATGTTGAAGCAGTCTATAAACAAGAAATGGAAGAATGGAATGCTCTTGTAGAGCAGGCAGACAAAGGTAAGTCAGATGTGCATAGTGGGTGGTTAGCAAAACAAATCGATGTAAGTTCTTGGCACAATATTGTTATCCCTAGCTATTACGATAAAGAGTTGTTCCCTGGTATGGATGGCGTCATTTATTTTCGAAAAGAAATCAAGTTACCAGATCATTGGATTGGCAAAAACATCAAATTGATTTTGGGAACAGTCGATGACAATGACATAAGTTATGTCAATGGGCAGTTTGTAGGCCAGACCAATGGTTATAATCAGATTCGGAAATATTCAATTTCAAAAAATATCAATAATCAGTCAACACTCAGCGTTGCTGTTCGTGTATTTGATGGAGCTGGTGATGGAGGTATTTATGCAGGTTCAGAAAACCCTCGGTTGGAGGGACCGAACGGCGAGACTCTTTCTTTAGTTGGGGAATGGAAATGTAATGTAGCTCTCGATTTGAAACAATTACCTCCTATGCCTATACAACTGGATGGCCCCAATAGACCTACAGTGTTATTTAATGCGATGGTACAACCATTTGTAGACTTCAAGATTAAAGGGGCTATCTGGTATCAAGGTGAAAGCAATACAGATTATAGAGAAGCATCTTACAAGGAGCTATTGCCAGCGCTGATCAAAGACTGGAGACAGCAGTGGCAAACTGAAAATATGCCCTTTTATTTTGTACAATTGGCCAATTACAAGGAAAAACTTGCCCAGCCGCAAGCTTCCACATGGGCAAGTTTGAGAGAAGCGCAACTGGCTACGCTACAGATGCCAAACACCGGAATGGCGGTTATTGCAGATATTGGAGAAGCAGGGGATATTCACCCAAAGAATAAGCAAGAAGTAGGTCGTAGACTGGCTTTGATTGCTTTGCATAAACTTTATGGAAAAAAGATTCCCTATAGCGGTCCATTTTTAAAGAAATGGTATATAAAGGGAAATGAAGCTCAGCTTCACTTTGACCCTATGGGCAATAAATTAGTCCTCCAAGAATTTAATAAGAAAAGTGGAGGCTTTACGGTTGCTGGAAAAGACCAAGTCTTCTACCCTGCAGAGATTAAACAGCAAGGAAATAAACTGATAGTAAGTGCGCGGGAAGTAGCGGCTCCAGTAGCTATACGGTATGGGTGGGCCGACAATCCCGATTTAGTTTTATACAATGAGGCCGGTTTACCAGCCTCTCCATTTCGGACCGATAATTGGAATTTGGAAAAATAAAAGATGCTGTTGTAATCATATTTATAGTGTATACTATTCCTGTCAGGGGCTAAAAAAAGTAGTATATTTTTCAATTAAACATACTTTTTGAAAAAACAATAATAGCGACAAAAGTCAATTCGTTGAGATGGGAGGTTTTCTTGGTTCAAGTATTTCAGCGAATTGAAATAGATAACCCATATTTCTCCCTAAGCAATAAAAATCGATTCATGTCAATTTTAAAACCTATTTATTACAGGATAAAAAGTGATGCGATTATTTTTTCGAATTGGCAAACTAATGCTATTGTATAATTGTTTTGAATGTAGTATGTATATTATTGTCACAATGAATATAAGACATCAATATTATGGAAACAATTGTTTATTTAACAGATTTTTCTGTTCCTGCTCGGCACGCCTTTGATCAATTATTGACCATTGCAAAACAGACGGGAATCAAAAGAGTGATTATGTATCATTCTTTTGCGTATGTAAATGGCGGATTTTACAATGTCGGGGACTTCATGCCCCCTCCTCCATTAATTGATGACACAGATATTGAAGATGTGGAAGCCAAATTTCATCTGTTAAAACAGGAGTTATTGAATGTCTCTCCATTTACAAAAGTGGAAACCCGACACGATAGTTTGGCGGTTATTGAAGGTGTTCGGCGAATTGCTCAACATGAGCATATAGAACTTGTTGTTGTGGGGATGAGGGGTAGTGATGATAAAGGGAAAAACAGTATTGGTACCACAACTAACGAGCTTATACAAGCACATGCTTATAATCTGTTATTGGTTCCGGAAATGGATGCAATAGCTATATTTAAAAATGCACTTCTTGCAGTAGATCTATCTCATTTGAAGGAAAGGTTGCCCGTTAAGGCAATTCTCCGATTGCAAGAGTTTTTAAAGTTAAAGTGGCATGTTGTTAATGTGAGTATCGAAGGTAAACATACAGCAGCTGAATTGGTAGAAGAGCAGTCTTTTTTACATTCGAGTTTAGATAGTCTTGAACCCAGCTATTCCTATTTAGATGGAGAAGATTTCGTTGAAAGGCTAAGTTCTTATGTTTACGATCATGATATCGATGTATTGATAACCGTACCTCGGAAATTGGGATTCTTTGCCAATTTCTTTCAAAAACGCGCTTCAAAAAAATTGGCAGTCTATACGAAGGTTCCAATTTTAATGTTAATATCCTAAGTGTTGCTTACTATATAGTCAATATTTCTTTCACATATTACATTTGGATAAACTGTTCTTTATGGTGATAAGGTTATATTGACTTCAGCGCTCATCTCAGTTTATGGGCCAATTTAAACGTATAATGCTTTTCATATATTCGCTACTATGAATACTTCTTTTCATATAATACTTGGCTTACAGCTTATTTGACTAGTTTTAAGAATAGGAAAAGATAATCTTAGCTCGTTACTAAATAAGCTATTTTATCTAAACATAAAGAAGTAAATCTATATTTGTATTTAATAAAAAAGTTCAGAATTATTTCTAGTTATGATGGATAAGGTTAAAAGTATCGTTGTTTTTTGTGCTTCAAGTTTGGGTATTAATAATTGTTATGAAGAACAAGCTATGCATGTTGGACATGTCTTTGCACAGCGCGGCATTCGTTTGGTATATGGCGGTGGACGGGTAGGTTTAATGGGAGCAGTTGCTAACGGAGCATTGGCAAAAGGAGGTGAAGTAATCGGGATAATCCCACACTTTCTTAATTCAAAAGAGAGGGAACATACTGGTGTTACGGAATTAATTACGGTAGATACTATGCATGATCGTAAACGTATCATGAATGACTATTCGGACGGTATTATCGCCCTTCCTGGTGGATTCGGCACACTAGAAGAGCTTTTTGAAATGATAACTTGGGGACAGCTTGGTTTGCATAAGAAGCCAGTAGGAATCCTGAATACGAATGGATTTTACGATTATTTGATCCAGTTTGTTGCACATATGACCTCCGAAGGATTATTGAAGAAAGAGAACCAAGAGATGCTGTTGGTAGCGGATAATATTGAAGATTTGCTCGAGAAGATGGAATGTTATGTAGCACCTAAGTTGACTAAATGGATTGAGAAAGATGAGATTTAAATCATGATTTTCGATAAAATAATCTCTAATATTTTCTCTTTAAAAGAATCATAAGTACTGTTTTATATATAATTTAAGTATCGCTGAGCCGAAAGTGCTTTCCATGGACGATTTATTGGTATTGGCCTATGAAGATAGATGACTTCATTTGACTTAAATATTGAAAATGTTTTTAATAGAATTGTTTTGGTATTAATTTTAATATTATTTGCAGTTGTATGGGGAGTGTGACCCTAATCGGGTCTGACTCCCCATATATTTTTACAATGTGTAGGATATTAACTTTTTTGCCCTTCGAAATATTCTCTCACAAAAGCATGCTGCTGGTTATCTGTCATTTTATCGGCCGCTCTGATTTCAATCTTGATATCTGAATATTGATGGTCTCCTTTAAGTGTGTTATATAATTCATTTTTCGCTTCTGTTGGACCGAAAATAAGAACTTCATCATACTGTTTGATGATTTCCGCTATTTCCTTGTAATAATCTGACAGTTCCCCCTGTTCCTTATTATGCATGGTGCTTTCACTCCGTTTCAGAGTCTCTTCCTTATCCTGATGGGTAAAGTTACATTCGATTATTTTTGTCACAATAGGATTGCCTGTGTACTCCATTAAATTGGCTACCGAATGGTCCATCCATATTCCGATTTTAGTCTTTTTTGTCATAATCATATATTTTAAGTAGTCCCTGCATTATCAAAATTTCAGTTTAAGCAGAATGGTGTTTTTCATCATGAAATGATACCGACCTGTGGGGATATCAACAATTTTGAAGATCATTTTGTTTTAATTACCAAGGCAATAACCTATTAAAAATACATCAGTTTTTTGAGGAGTAGGTTAAATATCTACAGTTCTATCATCTGTCTTGATATCGTATTGTTCAATAACGATCTAGAATCTCGGTTTTTTTAACCATTGTAAATAATTTTCTCTTATGACTTTAGAATAAACCATAAATTAAGTAAATATTAAAATAAATTATGATATTTTTTTATGGATTTTAAGGTACTTCATGAAAAACTATCAGAAAACTTTGTTTCGCTGTCGTATTTTAGTTAACGAGCCTGTATATTCGATACCATCGAAAAGCTCCTAAGCTTATGTTCTGTAGGTACCTGCTTCGTACTTTATTCGTACCTGCTTCGGAGTTTTTACTATCCTAGAATCACCTTCTAATTACCTTTTAATACCGATTGCTTGGTGAAGGGGTGTTTGGGGGATGTGCCAGCGATGTGTGAGAGGTGGGTAAGGGCCGAAGCTGGTACCTATCTGGTACCTATACTGTCTATTGTTGTTCTAAAAAAGCCAATTAGGCATTCCTAAATTAATGCTCGAGAATGTTCTGCTTGTCGAAAGCTATTCATGTATCGTAGGGCTTAAATAGCTGTTATTGACGAGTGGACGATGCGTTAGGATAGGAAGTTACCTATGGAATTGTCTTTTGGTATGTATGGTCTGTTGGTAGAAGGCTTTTATATCCCTATAAAAAGTTTGTATTAATATTTTTTCTTAAATATCATTTTCAGCAATCCAAAACATAAAGAGTTCTCGTATATAGGTTTAAAGACTAAAATTATACACTAAAACGAATATGTTATGGAAAAATTGTCATCTCAAAAAGAGTGTTTAATCGATAAAGAAGAACATCTCGATAAAAAAGACCTTCGGAGAAGGGATTTCTTAAAATTTACCGGTGCAGGATTAGCTGGTGTCGCATTATTGGGCGTAGTTGGTTGTAAAAAAGATCGTCACGATGATGACGATATGGGTGCTGATGGTTTTTATTTTGGTAGTGGCGATATCGCAATCTTAAATTATGCTTACGCATTGGAACAGCTGGAAGCTGAATTTTATATGCAAGTGGTAAATAGTCCTTATTCAGGTATTTCAGATCTGGAGAAGACTTACTTTACGGATATTAGAGATCATGAGATTGCGCATCGTGAGTTTTTTAAAAAAGCGCTTGGTGCCAAGGCTATTTCAAGTTTGGAATTTAACCTTTCGGGGATTAATTTTTCAAGTCGTGAAAGTGTCCTAGGTACGGCGAAAACTTTTGAAGATCTAGGCGTATCGGCCTATAATGGTGCAGGTTGGTTGATTAAAGATACTGGATATCTACTTTTAGCGGGGAAAATAGTATCTGTGGAGGCTAGACATGCTGCTTTAATCCGAGATTTAATTGATAACGGTAGTTTTGCAAATCAAGAAGTCATTAATTCAAATGGTCTTGATCTTGCAAAAAGTCCTACTCAGGTACTTCAAGCTGCAGCTCCATTTATCAAATCGAAAATTGATGTAAAGGATTTACCCACTTATTAACCTTTAAATTTTATTGTTATGAATCTTTTAAATGTATTTGACGAAATAAATAATGTTGATCCGGAATTTACCGATCGCATTAATCCACGCAGAGAAGTTATTCGGAATATGGCTTCTTTTGGAAAAAAGGTCACCTTGGCTTCTTTGCCCTTTTTTATAAATAATCTATTTACGAAAGCTTATGGTGCTACGGCACCAACAGATGTCAATGGTGTGTTGAACTATGCATTAACTTTGGAGTATCTTGAAGCAGAATACTATACTATGGGTGTAGCAGCTCCTAATCTGATTCCTGCAGGTAGACCGTTAGGAGCAATAACAACCATTCGTGATCATGAAAATGCACATGTCAAATTTTTGAAACAGGTATTGGGAGATAAAGCTGTTTCTAAACCTACGTTTGATTTTACTGCGGGAGGTACGTTTGCCAATGTCTTTAGCGATTATGATACCTTCTTGGCTTTGGCACAAGCTTTTGAAGATACTGGTGTACGTGCTTATAAGGGGCAAGCGGGTATATTAGTCGGAAATAGGGTTGTACTAACGGCTGCATTACAGATCCATTCTGTCGAAGCTCGCCACGCATCGCACATTCGCCAGATGCGTAGGGCAAGGGGTGGTGCAGCGGCTAATCAAAAACCTTGGATAACTGGTGCAAATGATAGCGGAATTGGTGCTGTTGTGGATCCTGTATATATGGGGGAAGATAATAAAGTGCAAGGAGGTGTTGACATAACAACTTTGAAGGGCGCGATGGGAAATATATCCCTAGCTACTGCAACACAATCTTTTGATGAACCTTTAGCTGCTGAGGCCGTATTGAATATTGCGCAATTATTTATTAAAAATTAGTGTGTAATTTTAAAGAGAGAGTTTCTGATCCAATATGGATTGGGAGCTCTTTTTTTAACTTCAGTATTAAATAGTGCCCATCACACATAATTCTGAAAGTGTAGGGGTAGGTTTGCCGCCCTCATCCTCTAATGTAATGGCAAATGCTTGTGCTTTCGGTATATTGGTCATCTTACTCAGGTCTATTGTTTTTGAATCTAATGGGAATATGCCTGCATCTACAGGCTTACCGTCTACCATGGCCCAGAGTTGATATTGTTTTCCTTGTGGAGGTGTTGGCATCTTATCCAGACTCAAATATACTTCAGCTGTTTCTTGGTTCCAGAATACAACTGCAGCTAATGTCGGTTTATTTTCTACGCCTTTTAGTAAAATCTTCTTTACGTTGGAATCTTGAAGCAATGCTAACCTGTCATACAGCTGATTAAGAGCTTGTTTTTGTGTGTTTTTTTCTGTTATTAACTTGACAATTTCTGTTTTATGGTTTTCATTGTTCCAATATAAATATAGATTTGTACCGATACTAACGGCCAATAATACACTTGCCGCAATAGCCCATTGATATCTTGATGGCTTGTTAGCTGTTTCGATGCTATTATCAATTGTTGTTGAAGCTGATTGATGATTTTGATGCTCTTCTATTACTGATCCTTCACCTTTGATTTTAGACCATATGGAATCTTTTAATTTTGCAGGGGGGTCCATTGCTTGTGCATCGGCAAGCAATTCGAATGTAATCTGTGCATCTATAATTGCCTGTTGCACTTCGCGGTTATTTTTCGAAATACAGGTCAATATGCTTATTTCTTCTTCAGAAGCAAGCCCCAAGACGTAAGATTCAATGATCCCTGATGATATGTATTCTTTAATATCCAAAATTATTGATATTCTTTTAACAACTGCTGCAACTGTAAAAGTGCAGACCGTGTACGTGTTTTTATTGTACCTAATGCAATATCGAGGTGTTCAGCAATTTCTTGCTGTGTATATCCTTCATAGTAAGCCAGCTCGATTAAAATACGCCATTCTGGCCTAAGTTGATCTAGTACGTTCTTAAATCCAATGTAATCTAATTTTTTAACTTGATCCAACTGCGAATAATTTTGTTCCTCATTACTATTTACGATATTAGATAGCGACTGGTTTTTTTGATCATTTTTTACATTTTTAGATTTGTTATAATCTATAGCCGTATTGCGTGCAATGTTGATCATCCAGGTATAGAGTCTCCCTTTATCGGCATCAAATAAATCTAAATATTTCCAAATCTTCATAAATACATCCTGAATTACTTCATCTGCATAATTATTGTATGGTATTATGCGGAAAACAACTCCATATAATGCTTTCGAATAATTATCATAAAGATAATTAAAAGCACGTTGATCTTTTCTCTTTAATAAAGTGATCAATGTTTCTTCCGAAAGATTATGTAAAGGGCTCAAGTTTACCTAGGTGTATAAGATTGTATATATAAATATGATGATAATATTTGATGGAAACAAGTAATTACTATTTAAAGTACATTTTTTTCCATATCAATAATGACTTGTGGTAATGCGATTTTGAACCAAGAGGTATAAATTTCTGGACTATTTTTGATATCTTCCAAAATTTCACTCAAGCTCATCCATTTATAGTCCTGCACCTCATCTTTGTTTATGTTTGGCTCACCAGCTATATAGCCTGTAAAGACATGGTCATATTCATGTTCTATCAAGTTGTTTTCAACTTCGGATTTGTAAACAAAAGCATGTGAAAATTTCAACGTGCTCTGTAATCCCATTTCATGATTTAACCGCTCTTCTGCACTAGTTAAGACATCTTCTCCCGGTTGTGGATGCGAACAACAGGTATTTGTCCACAAACCGGCACCGTGATATTTTTGCTCTGCTCTTTGCTGTAGCAATAACTCCCCCTTATTATTAAAGATAAAAACCGAAAATGCTCTATGTAAATGACCTTGTTTATGGGCATCAATTTTGACCATTTCACCTAATACGCTGTCATTTTCATCGACCAGAATTACTTTATTTCTTTCCATTTTTATAATTATTAAGATGTAAGATAATTTTATTTTAATGCTTCTCCAAATACTTGCAACGCTCTGTCTCTTGCGAATTTATGTTCAACGATCGGGTGTGGATAGGCGTCTGTTCCAAACTCAGGAACCCATTTGTGGATATAAGTGAAATTTTTATCAAACTTTTCGGCTTGAATTGTGGGGTTGAACACTCTGAAATAAGGGGCTGCATCACAACCTGAACCTGCTGCCCATTGCCAATTACCATTATTGGCAGATAGGTCATAATCATTCAGATTTTGTGCAAAATAAGCTTCACCCCAACGCCAATCTAGCAGTAGATGCTTGCATAAAAAGCTCGCCACAATCATTCGGACCCGATTGTGCATAAATCCAGTTTCGTTAAGCTGCCTCATGCCCGCATCAACAATCGGGTATCCTGTTTTTCCTTGGCACCACAATTCAAATGTTTGTTCATCATCGCGCCATTGGATATAATCATATTGTTTTTTAAAGGATTGATTAACGACTCTGGGAAAATGATAAAGGATTTGCATAAAAAATTCCCTCCAAATCAATTCAGACAACCAGGTTTGATTATGTGCTAAACCAAATCTGACACATTTACGGATACTGATGGTGCCAAAACGTAAAGCAATACCTAATTGCGTTGTTTTTTGAAGGGCAGGGTAATCTCTGAATTGATCATATTCATCAATAATCAAGGAATCTAATGTTGGAAGGTTGAAAAGGTACTCTGTTTTTTCAAAACCGATGTCATGCAAAGAAAGGATTATTGAGCGTGTCTGTTTGTAAAAATTTGTGAAATTTATTTCTAATGATTGATAATTTTTAGGGCTTAAATTTTCTCTCCATTTTTTTGAATATGGTGTATAAACCGTATAAGGGCTGCCATCTTTCTTTAGAATATCATTTTTGTCAAAAATGACTTGGTCTTTATAGGCCTTAAAAGGAATGTTTTTATTAGCAAAAAAATCATAGATTTCCGTATCTCGAGCAATGGCTTGCGGTTCGTAATCACGGTTACAATAAACGGCTTGAATAGCAAACTCATCAGCAAGTATTTTGTAGATTTCTAATGGATTGCCATGAAAGGTCTTCAAAGTTGAACCCAGTGAATTCAATTCTAGATTAATGTTTGTTAAGGCTTGATGGATATAATCTACCCTTCTATCTTTTTTATTCTCCAATTTATCCAAGATAGCTTGATCGAATATAAAAATGGGCACAACGGGGAATGCTGAAGAAAGTGCGTGGTATAAACCTACATTATCTTCCAACCGTAGATCTCTGCGAAACCAGAATAGGGATACTTTATTTTTCATTCAGATAAGGGTTGTTGTTTCTATCGTGCTTGATCCATAGTAACTTCTTCGTGTCGTAACCTATCTGAGTCGCTATGTCTAAAAAATTTGACTTCACTTCTTCTGGTATAGTTTTGTTTCTAGATAAGATCCATAAATAATCTAAATTCTTTCCTGCAATCAGTCCGTATTGGTAGTCATCATCTAATGCAATCACATTATATCCCGAATAGAAAGGTCCAAAAAAGCTCACCTTTAGTGCACCAATGGTTTTATCTCCTCTGAACTTCGCTAAGCCATCCGCTTTTTTCCATTCATTCTTTTTAAAATTATAGCCGCTATTCAGGACAACTACATTTCCTTTTTCATTTAAGCTATATTGTGCCGAAGTATTATCTAAGTCTTTTTCAAATCGAAAATCAAATCGTGCAATTTCATACCATGTACCGAGATAACGGTTGACATCAAAATTTTGAATGGCCGTGGCGCTTTTTGGAATGGATGTACAGGAAAAAAAGAGTGTTGATATACTAATAAGAAAAACCGTCGGAATAATCCATTTATTTTGTAAATTCATTTTGTTGTTTTTGAAAGAGTTTAAAAAAATATAGAACTAATAAGAATTGTGTATAGCCATAGACAGCATCTTCAATAGGAATCGTTAGGATACGAAACCCTAAAAAATCTTTAGGATTATAATTTACAATAGGAGAGTCTAAGCCGAAACCTGTCAATATACCATTTACTGGAAAAAAACCTAACATCAATATGCTGAAAACCAAAGATGCCTTTCCAATCCAATCTACCCGAGCTATAAAATGTAAATATAGGAGGGTGGTTATCGTAATTACAGCGGTAGTAAGGGTATAAATTTTATCGTGATGCAAAAGAGCAATTACTGAACAAGTAATCACACTGATGAAAACGACAATATTATTCAAAGCACTTAACCAATCTAGTTTGAAAAATTTGTCAAAACAGAAATAAGTGAAAATACAGGAAAATGGAATGAGGAGAAAAAACAACCATTCTTCTAGTGGTAATCCTGCTAGGTTAAGGCCGAGTGTATAGTCTGTATTGAACCACCAAACACCCATTGATGTGAACCAGATATCCCAAGCGATAAAAGGTATGGCTACCAGTATGGAGGCTTTAAGGAAAGCGTCAAAGTGATGATTAAAAAGAATCCTTTTATCAAATGATGCGAAAAAGCAAATGATAATCGTGAAAAATAAAACCAAAGAATAGGTATATGCAGTCATTATTTTGGTGAATTAAAATACATTTTAAAATATTTGATAGGAACATATAAAAACCCAAAACATTCACCATTATGTTTATTAGTATGTTTATGATGCTGTTTATGAGCCCTACGTATTGCTAAGAAGTAAGGGTTCTTCGTTTTGGAAAAACACTTAATTCGCTGATGGATAAAGATATCGTGTACAAAAAAGTAGGCTATGCCGTAGAGCATGATTCCCAAACCAATATAAAATAGATGATTGAAATCTGCTAATGAACCATAATACATCAATATAATAGTCGGCAAGGCAAATATGACAAAGAAATAGTCGTTTTTTTCGAGTTTGCCTATGTTGCTGTGGTCGTGGTGGTCTTTGTGTAAAACCCATAATAAACCATGCATAATATATTTATGAATAAGCCAAGTAGCAGCTTCCATTAATATAAAAACAAAGAGTATAATTAAATAATTCATAATTATGATTTAACTCTGTTGAACATTTTTTCTAAAACTTCAAAACGATATTTGAAAATTTTATTTAATTTGTTTTTAACAAAAAGTTGATGTGCAATGGTACCCAATATTCCGAATGGTAGTTCATACGTTATTGTATCTTTTATTAAAACTCCTTTTTCATTCGGTAGAAACTCGTGAAAATGATTCCAATATTTATAAGGTCCTTGCTCTTGGAAATCGGTAAAACTAATATTGGGATCAACTTGTGTGATGCGGGTTTCTCCATTTCATTTGAATTTTTAGTATCGGTGAGACGGTATAATTTATCAATTGCCCTTCATAAATAGTATGATTATTGTCTTTTGATAATACGATAAATTGCATCTCTTTTGGTGTTATCTTTTCGAGATTGTGTGGCGATGAGAAAAAATCCCAAGCCGTATTTAAATCACAATTAAGTTGTTGCTCTCTTAATAATTTGTATCTCATGACTTATGATCCATTAGGTTGTCTATATTTAATAATACGATATTGGATGAAATTTGTTTTTTGTGTATTTTGATAAATATAATATCTGTTTCCATTTGATTAGAGTATCCTAAAAAAGAAGGTGCATTTTTTTGAATGGACAATCGAATAAATCTTAACTCAGCACTTTGTGGTTCTTTTGTGATGGCAAGCTCAAGATTTTTCTTTCCTTCTTTAAATGTACTGAGCTTTTTCAGTGGATTGAAAACATGCTTGGCCCGTATCGTCTGAAAACCTCCTAAATAACCCAGATAGATGGGGTTGCTTTTAACTGTATGTAATTGTTTTATCATAAGCATGCACAACTTTTTATCAGATACGGCCTTACCGTAATTCGTTCGTACGATATCCAGATCTATCCATTTGGGCTGTGCATTGATCTGGGGTGAAAAAGTGATGAGCATTATTAAGATAGATATTTTCATAAGAATGCTGTTTTATAGCGTAAATAGCTTTTTAATGCAACGTAGGCTTTATAAGAGTTTGGAATTCGAATCCTATTTTCTAAAATTTCTGCAGAGGATTTGCTTTTTATCTTTTCAAATAAAGATAAATAATATTTATAAGCTAGATATACACCAAACATGGATGATTTAGGTAGTTTTCTTATGCCTATTAGAGCCTCCTTAAATTCTAATTCTATTTCATCTTCAATCTGACTTTTTACGGAATTGTTGAACATGACCATATCAATATTAGGAAAATAAGTACGTCCCAGTGTTTGATAGTCATCTTTTAAATCCCTTAAAAAATTGACTTTTTGGAAAGCCGACCCGAGTTTCATAGCATAAGGTTTTAATTCTTCATAATATTCCCTATCACCATTTGTGAATATTTGTAAACACATCAGTCCTACGACTTCAGCAGATCCATAGATATATTCATTGTATAGTGTCGAATTGTAGTCGATTTTTTGCAGATCCATTTCCATGCTGTGAAGAAATTGGTCTAATAGATCTTTGTCAATACGATATCGATTAAATGTTTCCTGAAAAGATTGTAAAATAGGGTTGAGTGAAATACCTTCTTTTAAGGCATAATATGTCTCTATCTTCAATCTATTTAATAGTTTCTCTTTATCGTAATCGTGAAAGCTGTCAACAATTTCATCGACTAATCTCACATAGCCATAGATAGCGTAAATAGCAGGTTGAATAGTTGGTTTTAATGCAAGTATACCTAAAGAGAAACTTGTACTATACTTTTCGGTGGTTTTTTTGCTTACTTCGTAAGATAGTTCATCAAATAGTTTTTTCATAGTAATTCGTTATTAGAATATTCATTTCATTAGCTACTAATTTGCCTGATATTATAGACGGTGGAACTCCTGGGCCGGGCACGGTCAATTGACCAGTATAAAAAAGATTACTTATTTTTTTATTTCTAATTTTTGGTTTTAATACTGCCGTTTGTCCTAATGTGTTGGCGAGGCCATATGCATTTCCACCGTATGCATTATAATCTGAAATAAAATCGCTCACGCAATAGCTTTTCTTATATTCAATTTTTGAGTATAAATCGCTTATTCCTGTGTGCTTTTCAATTCTTGAAAGCATCTCTAGTAAATATTTTTCTCTTGTATTCTCATCATCATTTAACCCAATTGCTAAAGGCATTAATAGGAATAAATTATCTCTATTTTGTGGTGCAACATTCGGGTCTGTTTTAGAAGGACAGCAACAATAAAATAAAGGTTTTTCGGGCCATTTTTTATTCCCATAGATACAATCAATATGTCCATCTATTTCATTTTCAAAAAAAAGTGTATGATGTCTGAGATTAGGAATTATGTCCTTAATGCCTAAATAAAAAATTAGACTGGAGGGAGCGAAAGTTCTTTGTCTCCAATATCTATCGCTGTAATTTCTAAGATTTTCTGGTAATAGTGTTTCTGTATGATGATAATCGGACGATGCAATGACGGCGTCAAATTTATAACTTTCACCATTTATAATCAGAGAAGTTATTTTTCCATTCTCGGAGTTTATTTTTTCTAAAGTATGATTGAAATGAAAAGATACGCCTTGCTTTTCGGCGATATTTTGTATCGCTAATACCAATTGATAGAATCCTCCAAGTGGATAGTGAGTTCCTAAAGCATAACCTCCATAATTCATTAAACTGTACATAGCTGGAATATTTTTGGGCGAAGCACCTAGAAATATTACAGGAAATTCCATTAATGTTCTTAATTTTTGGTTTTTAAAGTATTTAGCTATGTAGGTTCTGAAATTGGTCAATAGATCAAGTTTTAAAGCGCTTTTTAAGATTTCAGGTGAAATGAATTCACTCCAATTATGACAAGGTTTATTAACGAATTTTTGCATTCCAATTTCATATTTGAATTTAGCAGATTGCATAAATTTGTCTAATTGTTTTCCTGAATCAATTTCAATACTTTCAAATAGGATTTTTAAGTCTTCATATTTTTTAGGTATTGAAATCTTTTCATCATCAAAAATCATTTCGAATTGTGGATTTAGAGAAATCAACTCAAAAAAATCTGATGTTTTATAACCAAAATCTGAGAAGAAATTTTCCATAATATCAGGCATCCAATACCAGCTTGGACCCATATCGAAAACATACCCTTGTTCTGTAGAAAACTGCCTAGCTCTACCTCCTGGCTGATTGTGTTTTTCGAATACATGAACTTCATATCCCGATTGTGCAGCATATGCAGCTGCAGACATCCCAGAGAACCCAGAACCTATAATAGCTATTTTCTTTTTTGCTTTCATATTGACTTTACTCTATCTGTAATTCTTTTCACCTCATTTGTTTCTTCCAATAATGATTGGGTATATGGTGAAATGTTTTAATAGGATCTTTTACTTTTTAAAGTTTCAGCAATCAGATGCTCGGCTTCGATGTTTTTATCGTAGATTATTTGATGGAAACGATCGAGCTTGTTTAAGATTCTAATCAATTCCATCTTTTCGTTATGGTTCAAATCTCCGGTCACAAGGGTACTAGCTTGTCTTATTCGATTCATTTGTTGCTCTAATGCCATTAATCCTTTTTCCGTAATATCAAGAAGCTTGCTTCTCTTATCTGTTTCTGAATCAGTTTGATTCACCCATCCTTGTTTTATTAGTCGATTAATAATTTGCATACCAACAGGTTTTTCATGTACATTTTTCTTTATCAACTCCATTTTTTTCATCTTTCCAAATGCCTTTAAGTTGATGAGATAGATAAAATCCTCTTGCGTGGCAAATGCTGAACCATGTATAGCTGATTTGGAATAAGATTTGGCATACCTATTCATATGTACAATCAAAGTATTGATAACACTTTCAGGACTTCGACCATTTTCTTTTCCTTCCCAATTAGGCTCCTGATCTATTTCATTACTGGAATTGTCTATAATCCATTTTTTAAATCCATCGACTTGTTGACTATATGCATCAGCATGTAAATTTTCTATTTCAAATTTCTCAATTAAATCAAGAACATCTTTAACAAGAGTATAATTCATATTAATAATATAATATACAAATATACTTATTTTTAAATAATTAGTATATTAATATACATTATTTAATTTATGATTTTCTGGATATAGCTTAAAGATGAGTACAGTATATCTCTCTAATCTCAATGAATTTATGTGTTGGAGGCTTAATAAAATCTATTTGGGATAGAATTGATATACATATATACAATAAGGGCTGAAGAACATCAGCAATTATATATATGTTATAATGGGATGATTGGAATTGATAAAAAAATCCTTCTCTATCTAGGGAAGGATTTTTGAAATATAATTTTCCTATTGATCTAAAAACTCTTCTACGAAAGCGTCAAATGCCTGTGGATTCTCTGCCTGGACCCAGTGTCCTGCATTGGGAATAGTTTTTATCACGGCTTGTGGAAATTGAGCTTCTATATGAGCTTTGTCTTCCGGAAGGATATATCTTGATTTTTCTCCGGCAAGGAATAAGGTGGGTCCCTTAAAGATACCGGACTTGACACCAACGGTGATGAAATCTTCGTATTTACCTTGTAACACTTCTAAATTGAAACGCCATCCCAAACTTCTATCTTCTTTGATATAGACGTTTTTTAATAGAAATTGAATTACGCCAGGTTCTTTAATGTATTGTTCCAATGCTGTTTGTACATCCTTTCGATTTTCTTTTGATCCGATATCGACTGCACATAAAGCATTGAATATATCTTCGTGATGTGGTGGATACGCTTTAGGTGCAATGTCTGCAATAATCAACTTAGCCACTATTTCAGGATGGTCAATGGCAAATTGCATGCCTACCTTACCCCCTAATGAATGGCCCAATAGATATACTTGGTCAGCTCCGATTGACGCGATATAAGCGGAAAGATCATCTACCATCACTTCGATAGACATTTCATCACTATGAAAACTGCGACCATGGTTACGCAGGTCCAAGAGATGCACTTGTCTGTTTTCTCCGAAACTGCGACCAAAGGTTCCCCAATTGTCCGACATACCAAATAGACCATGTATGACCACTAATGGGATCCCGTTATTTTCAGCACCATATATCTTGCTATACTGTAATTCTTCCAATGTTAATCCGTTTTTAATGAATGATTGTGTTGCTTATCCAAAATTACGAAAATTAATTTATAGGAGTGATTGACTCCGTCTGTTTAAGGGCTATCGTATATATCAATCAAGAAAGCCATCCTCTTTTTGGATGGCTTTCTTGATTATAGGAATGTAAATTTACTTATTCTACCAGATCTAGTTGCCAATCAACATTTTCGCCTTGATGAGCGAGGGGTGCTTGGTAGTTACTTTTGTTGGTGAACATGTACTAAGACTGGTTTTTTGTAATGGATTTTTTGTTGATTTTTTTACCGTCATTTATCTTAGTTTATACTGTAAGCTATTAATTATTGAGCCCAGCCACCACCTAACGATCGGTAAAGCGATACAACGGCAGAAAGTTCGGCTTTCTTGACTTGTGCAAGTTCCAATTCACTTTGCAGCATATTGCTTTGTGCTGTGATGACTTCTAAATATGTGGCCATACCGGTTTCGAAAAGTAAATCGGCATGCTGAATGGCTTTCTTCAACCGGTTGGTTCTTTCCTGTGTGATCTGTTGTTTTTCTTTCAATTTTTGAATTGAAATCAAAGCATCGGAAACTTCTCCAACCGCTGTGATAACCGTTTGTTTGAATCGGATGACGTTTTTTTCTTGATCAATTTGTGCGATTTCGTATTGTGTTTTTAGTTCACGACGTTGAAATATAGGCTGTGTAATACTACCTGCAACAGCGCCAAATAAGGAAGCCGGTATATTGAACCAATTGCTGCTTTTGAATGCGTTGATTCCTGCTTCGGCACTGATGACCAATGAAGGATACATCTTTGCTTTGGCATAATGCTGATAGGCTTTGGCGCTTGTCACGGCTAGCTCTGCTTGTTTAACATCAGGTCTACGACTTAATAGATCGGCGGGTACTCCAGCAGACCAATTTTCTGGAAGTTGAATATTTGTCAGTTTTTCTTCGATTTTAATCGCCTGTGGTAGTCTACCGCTGAGGATTTGAAGTGCATTTTCCTGTATATGGATCTGCTGTTCGAAATCTGGAATGAGGCTGGCAGCTGCTAGACGTTGTGCATCGACCTGTTCTACAGCCAACATACTAATGTCGCCAACTTCATATTGTTGTTGGACAATACGCAATGTACTGTCACTGAGACGTAGATTTTGTTGCGCAATCTCATGAAACTGATATAGCATAAGTAATTGATAGTATCTTTGCGCTACTTGTGAAATCAATTGCGTCTGCACTGCTTTTTTTGCTTCCTCGGTTTGTAAATAAGAAGCCAATGCTACTGTATTTTGACTCTTGATCTTTCCCCATAGATCAGCTTCCCAAGATAGTCCTAACGATGCTGTATAATCTTCAACATGGTTTTGACCTAAAAACTGACCGAGACTCAATCCATTCATACTGTTGTTGGAAGGATTGGTACTATTGGCTTTTATCTGCAATTGCAGATTGGGAAGATAGTTGGCTTTTGCCTGTTTAAACATCAGCTGTGATGACTCAATGTTTTTAATGGCAAGCTGCATGTCTACATTATGTTGGATGGCACTGTCAATCAGATCTTGTAAGATGCGGTCTTGAAAAAAGTCTCGCCATGGAATGGAGCTGATACTTATTTCTTTTGCTCCTTCTTCCTGGTCACGAAAGTGAGTCGGAAGGCTAGGGGCAAGATCTTTGTTGTTGATCAGTTTTTCGGTTTTACAAGACCACATAACAAGGGGTAAGATGAAAACCATCAGTATGTTTGCTCTTATATTCATGTATTTCGATTTTGTCATTGTTTCACTAAAAAGTTGTATGTGCTGGTTCGCTAACAGTTTCTGGTCTGTCCAATTCTTGCTCTCGAGTAGGCTTCTGACTTACTTTCTCTTGTAGATATTGGAAGAAAATGAAGAGTACTGGGATGATGAATAGTCCAAGTACGACTCCACTGATCATACCACCGGCTGCGGCAATACTGATGGAGTGATTTCCTTGCGCGGATGGTCCTATAGCAGTCATCATTGGGATCATTCCGACGATAAATGCGAGTGAGGTCATAATAATAGGCCTTAGGCGTAATTTTGCGGCTTTTAAGGCAGCACTTGTAATGGAAAGTCCGCGTTTACGACCCTGAATGGCAAACTCAACGATCAGAATGGCATTTTTGGCTAATAAGCCAATTAGCATAACCAAGGCGACCTGTACATAGATATTGTTGGATATATCGGTTAGACTAATGGCCGCAAATACCCCAAAGATTCCTGTTGGAATGGATAGGATGACCGCTAATGGAATGATATAACTTTCATATTGTGCAGCAAGCAGGAAATAAACAAATATTAAACATAGGATGAAAATAAGGGTGGATTGTCCGCCTGAGACAATCTCTTCCTTTGTCATACCTGAGAATTCGTAAGTATATCCTGTAGGAAGATGCTGTTTTGCCACTTCTTCTACCGCACGAATCGCATCTCCTGAACTGTATCCAGGTTTTGGAATCGCATTGATACCAATGGAGTTGAAAAGGTTATAGCGTGATGCTGTTTCTGGACCATATACACGTGTCATGGTAACCAGCGTATTGATTGGAACCATATCTCCCTGACGATTCTTAACGAAAATACCATCCATGGAAGAAGGCTCGGTACGGTCTTTTACATCCGCCTGAACCATAACACGGTAGTATTTACCAAATCGGTTGAAGTCTGAAGCTTGTGCACTACCAAAGTATGCTTGCATAGTCTGCAGGATGCTTTTGGTACTTACACCGAGCTGCTCGGCTTTGATGTCATCAACTTGTAATTCGTACTGTGGATAGTCGGCTTTAAATGTCGTAAAGGCCATCATGATTTCCGGACGTTTCATCAGTTGCCCTATAAATTGTTGTCCTACGGTACTGAATTTACCTAGCTGACCACCGCTTCTATCTTGTAGGACCATATCGAGTCCATCCACATTGCTAAATCCTGGAACGGTAGGGAAGGTGAAGACGAAAAAGTTAGCTCCTTTAATTTTGGATAAGCGTTGGTTGACATCCGCCATGATGGCATTGATATCCTTTATGGCTCCTCGTTCTTTATGTGATTTGAGGAGGATAAAAGCTACCCCAGCAGATGGACTTGTTGACTGTGTCAAAATATTGAAACCGGCTAAAATATTCAATGTTTTTGTAAATTCGGCATGTTGCAATTGTTGTTCTGCTTCGGCCAATGCATTTGATGTGCGGTCTAATGACGCTCCAGCAGGCATAGAAAGAGATACCGCAATAAAACCCTGATCTTCCGAAGGAATAAATCCGGTTGGTGTCTTGCGAATCATGACAACGGTAAGGAGTAAAATAACACCTAAAGCACTGAATGCAATCCATTTGTAACGAATCAAGAAACGAAGACTACCGATATAATTTTTAGTTAATCGATCAAAACCAACATTGAATCCTACGAAGAAGCGTTCTTTAAAGTTAAGCTTCTTGGTATCGGACTGGTCATGATGTATGGGTTTGAGAAATAGTGCACAGAGAGCAGGACTTAATGTCAAGGCATTGATCGCTGAAATGACAATGGCAATAGCCAAAGTAAAGGCAAACTGCCGATAGAATACTCCTGTTGATCCCTCCATAAATCCAATAGGAAGGAATACAGCTGACATGACCAAAGTAATGGAAATAATGGCTCCTGTGATTTCGCTCATGGCCGATGTGGTGGCCAATTTTGGGGATAGATGTTCATGCTCCATCTTAGCATGCACGGCCTCGACGACCACAATAGCATCATCGACCACAATACCGATGGCGAGGACGAGTGCAAAGAGTGTCAGTAAGTTAATCGAGAAACCGAATAACTGCATGAAGAAAAAGGTTCCGACAATCGCTACAGGAACTGCAATAGCAGGAATAAGCGTTGATCTAAAATCTTGTAAGAATAGGAATACTACTAAAAATACCAGAATGAAAGCTTCTATCAGGGTATGCTTAACCTGATCGATGGATTGATCTAAAGCATCTTTGGTATTGTAAAGTACGAGGTATTTTACACCTTTAGGGAAACTTAAAGATGCTTTTTCCATAAATTCCTGGATTGCAATCTGAATCTCATTAGCATTGGAACCTGCCAATTGCATCACACCGATATTAAGTCCTGGTTTCCCATTGATACGTGTGTGGCTGGCATAGGTATAAGAACCTAATTCAACACGCGCAACATCTTTGAGTCTTAGAACGGACCCATCTGTATTCGAACGAATGATGATGTTTTCATAATCACTTGGTTCATTGAGCTTTCCTTTGTATTTGATAACGAATTCAAAAGCCTCTTTGCTGCTTTCACCGAATTTACCCGGAGCAGCTTCAACGTTTTTATCCTGAATGGCGGCCATAACCTCTTCTGGCGTCAGTTTGTAAATTGCCATCTGATTGGGTTTGAGCCAAACACGCATGGAATAATCCTTACTTCCACCAAAAGGCAATGCTTGTCCTACACCGGGGATACGTTTCAGTTCAGGAATTATGTTGATCTGCGCATAGTTGGTGATAAAGGTTTGATCGTACTTGCTCTCGTCTTCGGTATAAAGATCTAAAACCATGATCAAACTGTTTTGCTGCTTTGCAGTCGTAATCCCTGCTTGTACGACTTCGCTTGGAAGTTGACTGGTTGCTTGGGAAACACGGTTTTGAACATTCACTGCGGCTTGATCGGGATCGGTACCTAGTTTGAAATAAACGGTAATCATTAGTGATCCATCATTACTGGCTGTGGAAACTCATGTAACTCATATTTTCTACACCATTGATGGACTCCTCTAAAGAAGGGGCTACAGCACGGAGTACCGTCTCGGCATTTGCCCCGGGATAAAGTGCGGTTACTTGTACTGCGGGGGGAGCAATATCGGGAAACTGTTGTAAAGGAAGTTTCAGGATCCCAATAATACCCAGTATGACGAGCAGAATGGAGATCACAGTAGCAAGTACAGGTCTTTCTATAAATTTCTTAAGCATGTGTTTGTCGTATTATGTTTAGTTGATACTGTCTTTTGGTAGCGCTTGCGGTGTAATCAATTGACCATCTTGCAGCAGATCGATTCCTTTGTATACGATGCGGTCTCCTTCTTTAACGCCTTTGCTGACGAGGTAACTGGCTCCGCTTTTTCCGATAATTGTGATAGGCTGTTGTACCACTTTGTTTTCTTTGTTGACAGTATATACGAAGATTTTGTCCTGCATCTCGAGTGTCGCTACTTGTGGTACTAAGAGCGTATTGTCATATTTCTTCTGTAATCTGACACGGCCTGTATTTCCATTTCTTAAAATTCCTTCTGGATTTTTGAAAGTAGCGCGTAAGGTAATGGCTCCAGTATTTTTGTCAAATTGGCCATCCACCATATCGATCTTACCGGTCTGATCATAGATGCTTTGATCGGATAGTACCAAGTTGATAGGAGGAAGGTTGTTTAACTTTTGCTGCAGATCGCTACCTGCTGTATTGTTTTTGAATGCGATGAAATCATTCTCGGAAAGAGAAAAGTAAACGTGCAAATCTTGTACATTGGACAGTGCAGTCAATGGTTGCGCATCGACAGGACTAACTAAGCTTCCTTGTTTTTTCTGTAATCTTCCAATATAACCGTCTGTAGTCGCGCGGATCAACGTATAACCCATGTTTATTTTAGCTGATTCGACTGCTGAAAGGGCGAGTTGAACATTAGCTTGGGCTGCGTTACGCACACTGGTTGCTGTTTTGAGTTGAAAATCTGTCAATACCTTGTTGTTGACCAAGCGTGTCTTTTTCTCTACTTCTAAAGCAGCATTTTCTAAATCAGCCCGTGCAGAAAGTAGGTTCGCCTGAGCTTGGTTGAGCTGTTCTTGGTAAGGACGATCGTTGATCTTGAATAGTAGCTGACCTTTCTTGACTTTTGCTCCTTCATCGACAAAGATGCGGTCTAAAATACCTTCTACCTGTGGCCTAATTTCAATATTGGCAGATGCTTCGATGCTAGCAGGGTATTCTTGATAGACAGTCTCCTGACCACTCGAAATGCTCATTACAGGTAAACTTGCTGGGGGCGGAGGTACGGGTTTACTGGTACCTGTTGTGCAGCTATACAGGAAAATAGCCGATAGAAAATAAAGATACTTTACTGCATTAAGTTGTTTAACACTGTTAAGTAATGAGGCGTAAATTTTCTTAAAATCTAGTAATAGATGTGTTTTCATGTTATATTAAAAATTGAAGTATGGTATATTTAACATCGTTAAGTTATTTAACGGTGTATTTTTTAGGGTAAAAAAAAACTAATCTGTCAGTGAGCGTGTGATTCCGTAAATTGCATCTTTCAAAACTTCTTGATTGGTAATATCTCCGTTTCCCTGATTGACCAGGTTGATGGATACCAAACCATGAATAATCGACCAGTAGGTAAAGTACTTTCTACAGACCAATTCTTCGGCAGGATTTTTATCTTTCATAATCTCACGGATGACATCGCTGATTAGCTTACCATGAGATTCTGCACATCTATAGGTCTTTTCAAATCCACAGCAGGCTGTACCGACACCAAACATCAATTGATAAAGTTCGCTTTCGTCAAATGCAAAATCCCAATAGCTAAACCACATGGCTTCTAATTGTTTTTCAAGATCAGTTTCTGTAGATTTCGCTTCTTTTACCTTTTGGGCAAGCAGTCTATAGCCTTGGTTAGCAAGCTCTGTTAAGATGGCATCCTTGTTAGCAAAGTATTCATAAATCATGGGTGCCGAATATTCGATGATATCGGCGATCTTACGCATGCTCAATGCCTGCCATCCCTCTTCTTTTACAATTTGAAGAGAGGCGTCAAGAATGTTGCTTCTATTTTCGTCTTTAAGACGTTGTATGCGATCTTTACTAGCCATGCTTTATTTAGCATAAATGATTTAACAGTGTTAAGCAAAATTCTAACTTTTCTTTTATATTTATGACATATCAAAGTCATTAAATATAAAAGGTATTTATATGCATTCTCATAGGATTTTATTATTTATACTTTCATCGTTTGAATTTTAAATGTATAAAATTTTAATAACTGCTGTTGTGTATTGAATGCCAGTTATTTAGCGAAAAATTATATCTTTTATAATATGACAGATTTACTATACAACAGCGGTATGCCGATGAATACGGAAAACCCGAATAGAAGGCTAAAGAACCGATTTATCCGATAACTGATTCCTTGATGAAGAAATTGAACCTTACCAAATAGGGATGGTTGAAATTGAATCATGTTTACATGCAATCACAGCTGCGAGATATAAGATGAACTATCCAGAGCAATTGCCAAGAAGGGTATTCAAATACCAATCAAGAACGCCATCCTTTTTTGGGATGGCGTTCTTGATTATAGGAATGTAAATTTATTTATTCCACCAGATTTTAGTGCTGATTACGTCGTCACCTTGCTGTGCGAGTGTTGCTTGATAGTTGGCTTTGTTGGTGCTTTGTTCTTTAGTTGGATAAACCAAACGGCTAGGGATGGCCTCTCCGACTTCGGGATTGAAGGTGTAACTTACCAGTTTATTTTCGACCGTACCACTCCATACCACATCTCCTTTTTTGACTAGGAATAGGGGATATCCAGTACGTCTGATTTCAGACCATGACTCGATACTTTGATTAAAAAGTGCTAAGTATTTTTGTGAAAGTACGCGCTCTTTGTTGGCGGCAGGGAGTAGATCCAAATAAGCTGTAATGTCTGATGCTGCTACACCCCATTTCTCTAGTGATGCTCTTGTACCATTTATATAGTGAGTCTGATCCCAATTGTTATTTTCGGATAAAAGATAGGCAACTTCAGCATACTCCAGTAATACCTCTGCATAATCGGCCGCATTGATGATATCTCCTGGTAAAGAGATCTTGTCTAATGGGAATAAGTTTCCGGCAGCTAATGGAAGTCCATAGGGTTGTCCAAAATAACTTCCATTTTCCGTCGTTGGCTTTGCATATTTAGGAAGTCTAGGGTCTATAGCTGTAAATGGACCTCTTTTTCCTTGTAAAGCTTCTACGATGACATTAGAAACAGCAAAATCTTTTCGATTTGCAGTTACTGTTGCACGGTATAATGGCGCTTCATTGGGTGAAGTTTTTGAATATTTAAATATTGCATTGTCACTGTTGGACGTAAATACGCCTTTTTTGATGGCATCATCAATATGGTTTTTTGCTAAGCTGGCATCTTTTGTTTTGATGCGTGTCGCTAAACGTAAACGAAGTGAATTTGCAAATTTTACCCATTTTGCATTTTCTCCTTTATAAATAACATCAGAGGTGCCAAATGTTTTTTCTCCTTGGTATTTAATTAGCGTATCAGCCGCTTGCTGCAATTCATTGAGAATATCCTTGTAAATCTTTTCTTGACTAGCATATTTTGGAGTCAAGTTATCAGGATTTTGTTGTAAGGCCTGAAAATCAGGATCAGGGTTGCCATAGGATTGATAAGGGATATTTCCAAACACATCAGTCAAGGAATGAAAGGCATAGGATTTTAAGATGCGTGCAATAGCAATTTGATTGACGTTGCTCCCTGCGGTTTCCTGCCGAAGCAATTGCTTTGGTCTTTTCATCTGAATTGAGTTTAATAATTTCATTCAGATTACTAAGCGATTTGTAAGTCGCTGTCCAATAAGTATCAGAATAGCTTGTTGGTATTTGATAGCGTGACTGATCGGTGTAAATGTTTTGTGCAAAGTATTGCGAAAATAGTTGTGCACCTCTTAAGCTGATATCTTCACTGCGCAGGGCATTGACTAATTGCTTTTCAGCCGTTACCAATAATGTCGGTGTTGTTACGATAGCTGGACGATTGGGGTCGGTATTAATTTCTGCAAATTTTGACTTTGAACATGAAGATGCAACAAGTGAAACGCCGATTACTGAAGT
Source organism: Sphingobacterium sp. SG20118 (assembly GCF_044740685.1). Lineage (NCBI taxonomy): Bacteria > Pseudomonadati > Bacteroidota > Sphingobacteriia > Sphingobacteriales > Sphingobacteriaceae > Sphingobacterium > Sphingobacterium sp. SG20118. The sequence continues at coordinate 3,594,449 of NZ_CP172826.1, read as the reverse complement.
ATATAGTATGTTAAGTATTTTCATTTTTTTAGAATTTAAGATTCAAATTGAAACCATACGTAATAGGCAACGGAATATTTCCGCCCTCGATGCCTTGTACATTACCACCACTAGAAGTGAACTCAGGATCAATGTATTTACTTTTGGTATAAATATTCCAAAGGTTACGTCCATAGATGTTCACGCCAATATTTTTAATGACTTTGGTATTGGCCAATTTGAAGTTATAACCTAATGTCACTTCTCTTAGTTTAACAAAAGTAGCATCAAAGATGGAAAATGTAGTCGGGCCATTATATTCATTTCGAGCCCATTGTTGAGCGGTAATGTTGGTGGTGTTTTGTTGGATATTAGTCACGTTGTAAGTACCATCGCTATTGAATGCAACATCTCCTTTGACTCCATCAAGTACAATGCCTGTCTCGCGAATATTATTGTCAGCTGTTTTGTCCAAAATACCGGAATACATACCGACCTTATACGTTTGTGAGAAAAATTTACCACCGACACGTCCAGATACTAAAAATCCCAGATTGAAGTTTTTATAACGAAAACTATTTTGAATGCCAAAGGTGAAGTCTGGAAGAATCGATCCAAGTGGGACTAATTGTGAGGTTTTCATGTAGGTACCATCTTCTTGTATGATACGTTGTCCATCTGGCGCATAAACGAAATCATTTCCTAAAAATTGACCGTAAGATTCTCCTTCTCTTGCGACCAATTGAACTAAGGAGTTACTTAAGTTTAATGTATTAACTTGGTCGTCTAGCTTAACAACTTTGTTTTTGTTTTTTGCCCAGTTGACCGATGCATCCCAACTGAAGTTTTCCGATTTAATCGGTGTGCCATTGAGGACAATTTCGATTCCTTTATTATTCATCTTACCTGCATTAAGCATTTTATATTCGTAACCGAAAGAGGAAGATACAGGAACTGGAAGAATCTGATTTCTTGTGGTGTTATTATAGTAGGTTATATCAAAACCTAGACGGTTTTTGAATAACTGAAAATTTGCACCTGTTTCCCATGAACTTGTCCGTTCAGGAAGCAGTTCATCGTTAGGTTTGATAGGTGTTAATGTATAGGATGGAGAGCCTTCATAAGATTGCTCTGCTTCGTACGCTTTTGCAAGTTGGTACGGATCCGTATCATTACCAACATCGGACCAACCCAATCGTAGTTTACCAAAACTTAACCATGAAAGGCTTTTAAATGGCTCTAGGTTGCTGAATACAAAGCTTCCTGCCAACGATGGATAGATATAAGACCAATTTGAAGAAGGAAGCGTTGAGGACCAGTCGTTTCGAATTGTAGCATCTAAATAGAGTAGGTCATTGTATCCGAACGAAGCACTTCCAAATACAGAAGCTACGCGTTTATGATATTTGAAATTATCTATTTTAACAGAATTTGCATTTTTTAGATTATAGTAATTCGGTAGAGTTAATCCTCCCTGAGTAATAGCATAGTTGTTTTGCCAGTTTTTATCTCGGATATTACCGCCAGCAAATGCAACGAGTGAAAATTTATCCCAGTTTTTTTTGGCTGTTGCTATAAATTCATAATTATATTCATTGAGTTTGTTGTTAGTTTCTTCATACTGTGATGTGCTTCGCGAATATACGGCAATACGGTCCTGCGCTTGCAATGAATAGATATCACCATGTACCTTTGCGCCCACGGTCAACCAGCTATTAACACTGTATTCTGCCCCGATATTTCCATAGAAACGATCTCTACTATCTTCCATGTAAGATTCATATGCTGACCAATAGGGATTATCGATAAAACGAGTCGCTTCACCTGTAGGTGTGTTTTGCCAACCTGTACGGTTCCATGCTAATGGTGTGCCATCTGCACGTTTGTAATTTTCAAGTATTTTATAGTCTACTTGGACGCCACCCCATTGGAAAGCTTCAAGAATAATATTTCTGTTGGAAGCACCAGTCCATGGGCGACCTAGAGACGAGTTCCGGATATAATTAAAATTGGAAGTTATTTTAAGCTTGCCCAATTGTGTGCCACCAGAAAAATTAAATGCATTTCGTGTCAAACTTGAATTTGGGACTGTACCGGTTACATTTTTATTGGTGTATGAAAAACGGTAATTGGTGCTGCCACTATTACCTGCTATGGCAAAATTATTGGTATTTGCTATCCCTGTTTTGAAAAAGTAACTCACATCGTTTTTTGGATATAACCAAGGTGATGGATTAAGGTAATTTGCTTCATCTTCTGGGTTGAGGTTGTACCATTGTAGTACCGGGGTACCATCCAATTTCGGTCCCCAACTTTCATCGGAAGCATAATCTACAATTTTATAATCTTTTCCATTAATATTCTGTGTTTGAAAATTGGTAGAATAACCCTGGCCATAAAGATGCTGTCTTTTGGGCAATCGGATAACATTTTCAAAGTCAACACCGGTATTTAGTGATATTTCAACCTTATCACCCTTGGATGCACGTTTAGTCGTAATCATAATAACACCGTTTGCTGCTCTAGACCCATATAGCGCTGCAGCTGTCGCACCTTTTAATACAGAAATATTTTCAATATCATCTGGATTAAGATCCTGTATCATATTGCCAATATCTTTTCCGGCACTACCATTAATTGTAGAACTTGAATTAAAGTCCGTATTGTCAATAGGTGTGCCATCAACTACGTAGAGAGGCTGGTTATTGTTTGAAATCGAATTGATGCCGCGGAGCGATACGGAGGATGAAACCACCCATGTTGCCTCCGGAAGTCGTGACTTGAAGTCCTGCTACTTTTCCAGATAGGGCGCTCAAAGCATTCGTCGGACGAGTTTGCAGTTCAGTGCCCTTTACTTCTTGCACAGCATATCCGAGTGATTTTTTCTCTCTTGAAATACCTAAGGCTGTAATGACAACTTCATTAAGCTGTGAACTGCTAGGGGATAAGGAAATATGGGTAAAATCCGTAGAATTGGCTTGTACAGTTTTTATTTCATATCCAATGAACTGCACTTGCAGCGTAATCGAACTCTCATTAGTGATGAGTTCAAATACACCGTTGGCATCTGTTTGAACTTGTTTTTTGCTAGTGATATCTGTTATGGTCGCTCCTTGAATCGATTGATTTTGTTCGTCGGTTACTTTTCCTTTTATAGTGGATTGTGCGTATAGTGCGCTCGAACTTAGGCAAAGCGCTGCTGCTACGACAAAATTTGTTGTATGTTTTGTCATGTTAAAATCAGGATATAAGATGTTTATTGTGGCTTTTGTTATAGGAGGCGGTTAGTGAATTATTAACGTAAACTACCTCCTAGAAGCATTCGTCTTGCGCACATATTGATGGTGTTAAGTGTCATTATTTAATGTTATTAAGGCAAATATATAAAATCCACCTAATAAGTAGTCTTTAATTTGTAATTTTTGTTAAAAAAATGTTAAAAAATATAATTAAGTCGTTTAAAGACAGGTTTATAAATTCAAGTTTTACACATTTGTATCGGTTGAAATTTCTTTTGCCCAGATTCAGTGGTTCTTTTAGCTTTTGTCTTGGATTTTCAATTTAAAAAAACAAATCTTTTATATCGAGAGTTAAGCATAAAGTAATACAAGTGTGTATGAGATTTTTGTCTGGATTATGGAATGTTTTGCAATTTGTATGGCGAATAGAAAACAAGAATATGAAAGTATAAATACAATCAAGGGGTAGATTGTATATAGTGGGAATGGAGGAGATGGATATAAGACAAAAATGGAAAAGAGGGGATACACGCTCATGCATTTGTCCCCTCTTTTTTGTAATTTTTCCAATTAGATTAAAACACAGGGTTTGATTTAATCTGTTCCTTGGTCTTTCAATTCATAAATTTCATGGATTTCCCTTTCTAGGTATTTTCCTAAACGATGGTAGCCTGAATCTTTGATGACATAATCATCTTCGATACGTATACCGCCAATATCGAGATGTTTGCTTAGAAAATCATAATTGATGTAATCGCTATGCAAATTTTGTTGCCCCCATAATTGTATCAGTTCTGGAATAATATAAATACCGGGTTCTACGGTAACAACATTACCTACTTCTAGTTTTTTCCCCAATCGTAATGATTTTATACCAAAGGTTTCGGTGTCCTTGGGTTCGTCTGCGGTGTATCCTACATACTGCTCACCTAAATCTTCCATATCGTGTACATCCAGTCCAAGCATGTGACCTAACCCACACTGAAAAAACAATGAATGGGCATGATTGGCTACTGCATCTTGTGCATTTCCCTTCATAAACCCAATCTGAATCAATCCTTCGGCTAGAGCTTCACAGGCTCTCAAGTGGATATTTTTGAATGCAACATCTGGGGCCAATTCTGCTTCTGCCGTTTTGAATGCATGTAATACTATAGTATATAGTTCTTCTTGTAAGGGATTAAAGCGTTTGCCAACAGGAAATGTACGTGTTAAGTCCGAAGCATATCCTAAGGCTGTTTCAACTCCTGAGTCATTAAGGAGCATATCTCCTGCCTTGATCTTATGGTATTGGATATGATTGTGCAATATTTCTCCATGTTTGGTCACTATTGGTGGATAGGAAAAGGACATTTGTTTATTTTGAGCAAAATGTTGCATGGCATTGCTGATTTCAAATTCATGCATACCTGGTCTGGTCATTTTGATAGCTAAACGATGCATATCCACTGCTACATCTACAGCTTTTTCCAATTCAACAATCTCTTCTGCTGCTTTGATATTCCTTTGAGAGACTACAGCTTGAATTAGAGCAACTGATGGTTTGATTTCATCAATAGCTAGGTTGAGCAGTTGTTGTAATAGTAATTTATTATGTGACTGGTAAGGAGGTAGATAATGTACCGGCTTATTATTTTTTTTTGCCTTTTCCAAATACTGATGTAAATCACGGAATGGACGTAGGCTTGTTATGCCTACCCATTCCGCTTTTTCGTTTAGAGTCTGCTGCTGTCCCATCCATACGATATCATCGATACTCATCTCATCGCCGAACAATACGGTTTCACCGGCCTCGATATCCACTACAGCAGCCAGTTTTGGACTCTTTATCCCCATGTAGTATAAAAAGCTACTATCTTGACGGAAAGGGTAGGTGTTGTGCTCAAAATTGATTGGGTTTTCAATATTTCCTAAAAATAGGAGTAGTCCAGATGAAAATTTGGAACTGAGCTCGCTTCTTCTTTTGATGTATATTTCTTTTTCAAACATGATGCTCGTCTTTTTTGAATAATTTATAGGTTAAATTTAGCAAAATAGCTTTTAACAAACTATAAAGAAAACTCTTTTTTATTCGTGTTGTTTTTAATTCCCCAAATCATATATATATGCTCATGCATTTTATTAAGTTATGAGTCTTTTTTTGGTTAAAGGCGCTGGGTTATAAACTGAGGTCAGTTACCGTTGCTTTATCTATACCAATCAAGGATTAAATACCAATAGCATATAAATTGCGAATAGTGCTAAATGAATGACCCCTAAAATAGGCGTTGTCCTCTTGCCTAAGAATGAGATTAGACTTAAGAGGAGTGTCATCACAAATAAAACAGTTTCTGTGTCTGATAATCCAAATAGGACTAATTTTCCCTTTAGAAGCCCCACAAGTAGGACAGCTGGCACAGTGAGACCTACAGTTGAAACAAATGCACCATGACACAAATTGATGCTGCGCTGGAATTCATTGTTTATAGCAGCTTTGACGGCTGTTATTGATTCTGGTGTAAAGACAATAATTGCTATCAATATACCTCCCAATGCTAATGGAAGTTGGATCGTTTCGATGCCATAGTCCACGACTATAGCCATTTGATGCGATAATAACACAATCGGTAAAATCATGAGCAACAATAAAATAGAACGTATCCAGATCTGTTTTTTATTATCTAAATTTGTATGGTCTTGGTCCAACTGGGAATTTAATTTTTGTTTTGGATACTTTATTTCTAGGGTTCCTGCCATAGGTTGTATATAAAGATGGTGATATCCTTTAAGTTGATAACGTAGAAAAGCTACGTATACAAGAATGATGATAGTAGATATGAATAAAGCCTGTACAGTAGTAAATGATCCATCGCCGCTTCCTTTGATAAAATTTGGCAATAAAAGCGAAGTACCTCCTAATATCACAATCATAGAGAAATAGGTCAACGTACCTTGCGCATTGTACTCTTGCTCTTGATGTTTACTACTTCCCAATAAGATGCAGAGTCCGACAACTAGATTCATGATAATCATCATCACAGAAAATATAGAGTCTTTACCTATCGTCGGTGATTCCGCCGGTCCAAGCATAACGGCAGCTATGAGTACGACTTCTATCGCAACGATAGAAAGGGTGAGGATTAAAGTACCAAAAGGTTCCCCTAGTTTATGTGCTAGTTCATCGGCTTCTTTTACAACTCCAAAAGATGCCGTTAGAATGGTAGTAAGGAGCACCATAAATAGAACGACCGCTGTTGTTGATGACAGTGTAGCTTTGAATAGTTGGTTTTCAAATATCATTAATCCAATCACAACGATCCATATGATCAGTAATCGAACGATTGTTTTTGTTGTTACTATTGTTTTCATGATGTATCTAATTTGTTGATACAAATATCTTTACTAAAAGTGGAATTAATTTTTACATTTGATAAAATTTAAGATGTAAAGCATGTTCTTTATTTTGGTCATATCGGAACTCTCGGATTCAATATTTCATCGGAATAAATAATTTCATATTCAGCGGATAGATTGGAAATTTCCATTAATAATTAACGCGATTATAATTAGACTATAAAAGCAAATTTATCTAAGTTTGATATTTTTAGTATATTCGTTTTAGTAATTATAATGAAAATCTAAATCTGTATAACAATTCTTAAAAAATGTTAAAAAATCGTTTAAAATATAGTGTTCTCTTTTGTTTACTGGGAGCAGGTGTAAGTTCATGTCAAAATCAAGAACAAAAAAAAGAGCAGGAAGTTCAACATAATCCAGCGCAGCAAGTTGTGCCTGAATTAGCGAAGGCTTTAATTGGCCGTTGGGATTTAAATGTGGATAAAGATGGAAAAGTAGCTCCTTCTTGGATTGAGGTCAAGCTGTCTGGGTTTAATACTTTAGTAGGTACTTATGTAGGAGATAGTGGTAGTGCTCGTCCTGTTTCTCATGTGAAGTTTGAAAATGGAAAATTCTCGTTTGCTATTCCTCCTCAATGGGAAGGCGGTGAAGGTGACTTTGTAATTGAAGGTGAAGTGACGGCAACAGGAATAAAAGGAACAGTGACATCAAATAAAGGAATCAGTCATAATTTTACGGGCGAGAAAGCACCTTATTTGAATCGTACAGGTACAGTACAGTGGGGTGAGGCTATTGAGCTTTTCAACGGTAAAGATTTGACAGGGTGGAAGCCGGTTGGTGGTGATAATAATTGGTCGGTGAAAGATGGTATCTTAACGAGTGATAAAGCAGGTGCTAATTTAATAACAGATGAAAAGTTTGAAGATTTCAAACTGGAAGCAGAGTTTAGATATGCAGAAGGGGGTAATTCGGGGATTTATTTGAGAGGTCGCTATGAATTGCAAATCGAAGATAGTCCTAAGGATAAGCACCCTGGTAGCCTTTATTTTGGTGCTATCTACGGGTTTTTAGCACCAAATGAAATGGTGGCTTTGGGGCCAAATGAATGGCAAAAATATGAAGTAACGCTTGTAGGCCGATTGGTAACTGTGGTAGCAAATGGTAAGACCATCATCAATAATCAAGAGATTCCGGGTATCACAGGCGGCGCTTTAGATAGCAAAGAGGGTGAGCCAGGACCAATCTATTTACAAGGGGATCACGCTCCCATAGAGTTTAGAAAGATAAAAATTACACCAGCTAAAAAATAATTGGATAATAATAAAAAAAGCCACTTTCATATCTATGAAAGTGGCTTTTTTTATTATAAAACTATTTTTACAAAATCACCATTAACATCGAATAGTAAATCGATATCATTTGTGAGGTCGACTTCAAATCCGGTAGCAACTTTGTCGATAGCCGTGATTTGTGCAGTTGTATAATTTGTAGTTACATAACTGACAATGGATGGCAATATAAAACCTGTGGGTATGGCGGTATTATTATCAGACTCTACCTCTTTCCAAATTCCTTCCTGATCAAAATCCACTTCTATACCATTTACTAATTCAACGCTGTAAACAGTTCCATTTGCCTGATTTGGATTCTTTTTCTCTACATTACGAATTTTGATATCTTTAAAATTCATATCAAGAAAACCTATCGCTGGAGCAGGTAAAGAGGTGCTTGGTATTTGGTGATCATCGTCCTTGTCGTCGCAGGATACCGTAATGAATACGATAGTAAGCAGAGCTACGAATCCTATAATTAATTTTTTCATATCTTTTCCTTTTGAATTAATCATCAATTCGGATAAACTCTCCTTTTTTATTAAACTCTAAATCAATACCATTTGATATTTCGACTTCGTATTTACGTGATGATTTTTTTATTTTTACGATTTGTGTATCGGGGAAACTTTTAGTTACATAATTTTGAATCGCTGTCGGAACGATTTTTAAAGGAATTGCTGTTTTTTCACCATCAACCTCTTCCCAATTTCCAGATTTATCAAATTCGATTTTTGTACCATTGTTTAGGATTACTTTGTATTCCTTTGAAAAGAGTTTTTCTTTTTCTTCAATCGTACTACTGATTTGATTAGTAGCAAAATTGTTTTTGATGAATGTCTGTGCATTTGCGGGCAACTCGTTACTGTTGATTACTTTTTTTTGTGCAAATGTAATCGTCGATAGTCCTACTAGTGCGACGATGGCTATTGTTTTAATTTTGTTCATAATATATTCTCCTTTTATTTTATATATCAAAGTTCCCCTATGATTTGGTAAAGATTTAGGAATTATAGCTTTTTTATGTTAAAAACATGAAAACTATTTGAGTATGAGTAGTGTATTTCAATTTTGCTACTTGTATCTATAATTGTTTTAACAATCGAAAGGCCTAAACCGTTTGAATTTATGGCACTATTTTCTTTATGGAACCGATTGAAGATACTGTTTGGAGGCAATGCTGTATTTTTACCCGTATTAGCGATAGAAAAAGAATCGCTGTGGATATCAATTTTAATCAGACCATCTTTCGATTTATTGTAAGTAATGGCATTACGGATTAGGTTAGATAGCAAAATAGTAGCAAGGTCCGAATTAAATTCTAGGATAAATGTACCGTGGTCAGCTATCTCTACCGTTATTCCTTTATATTCTATCAAGTCTGCTAACTCATCACAAATTTGATGGATAAGAGAATTGAATATTACCTTATCTGTACTTTCAAATTGATTGTTTTCAATACGCGAAAGCATGAGTAAGGCTTTGTTCAACTTAATCATGCGTTCCAGGGCTTCTTTGGTCTCACTGATGGCGATTAATTGTTGTTCACTTAATCGTTCATCTTCCAGTAATAATTCGAGTTTATTGGTAGAGATCGCTAAAGGTGTCTGTAGCTCATGTGCGGCATTTTCAATAAATAATTTTTGCTGCTGGAATATCTTTTCATTACGATCCAACATTTTATCAATCTCCGAGTCCAATAAAATAAACTCTCTAACATTGCTTTTTATAGTTTGTGTCGCTTTTAATTTACCAAAATGATATTTTTCTAATTTATCCAATATTTGATAAAATGGTTTAAATGCGCGATGAAAGACTAAGGTATTTATTGAAAGGATACTTATGATAATTAAAATATAGAGAACAATTAATGCAGTAGCGAGATCATATTTTAATTCGTCTTCTTCGACAGTAGAGGTTCGAATTTCTAAATGATATAATTGTTTGTCTTTTCCATAGAAGTAAGTGTTTAAGATGCGGTAAGGTTCCATATCCTCGTCATATGGCATGTAAATCAGGTCGTTCTTAAACGTGTTTTTCTTACCTTGTTGTATTTGTTGGGAGGCTTTTGTAATCTTGAATTGATTGATACCGAATGTATCAATCTTTAAGATTGTCTCATCATTATAAGCCGCTCGGATAATTTCTATTTTTTGATTTTTTAATCCATCATCAACATTATCGTAAACCTCCTCCATGATAAAGGCATAGAATAATAACGCCCATACGGCAATCACGATCAAAATCATGATCGTGATATAGCGTATCGTATAGTTTTTGAGTGATTTCGTCATTAAATTAATTTATATCCGATTCCATAAACGGCTTGAATATCGATATCGGCTTGGCTATCTTTTAATTTTTTTCTTAGATTTTTGATTTGGGAATAGATAAAATCTAGACTATCGGCCTGATCGATATGGTCTCCCCAGATAGATTCGGCCAAACTGTTTTTTTGAATGAGTTTGGTAGGCCTGATGATAAAGTAATACAAAAGGTCAAATTCCTTTCTATTGAGGGTGACGGGTTTTCCATTGACTGTTATGCTCCTGTCTGTCGTGTTAACGGCAATATTTTTATAAACCAAAATATCGTCGCCATGCTGATTTTTTCTACGTATAATGGATTTGATCCGCGCATGTAGTTCCGCCAAATGAAAGGGTTTAGCTAAATAATCATCAGCACCCAACTCTAGTCCCTTGACTTTGTCATCAACGGAATCTTTGGCAGATAAAATGATCACAGATTCATCCTTCCCATTTTCTTTTATTTTCTCCATAAGTTGTAAACCTGATCCACCTGGCAACATGATATCCAGTAAAATGCAATCATAGGTATAGAGGGCTATTTTCTCAAGAGCACTTTCGTAGTCAAAAGCTTGCTCTACACGGTATTTTTCCGCTAGTAAGGATTCCATGATGACTTGGCTTAAAGCGATTTCATCTTCTATCAATAGTATCTTCATATACGTTCGTTATGGACAAGGTTAAGATAAGAATTGGGAAAGATTTAGGAATCAAAATCCAATAATCACGACGACAATGTCTTCATTATGGTATGTAGGATGGTAATGTGAGATGGCACCCTGATCTTTATAGAATTTTAATTCATCGTAGATCATTCTTTTTAAGATACCTTTTCCTTTCCCATGCACAAACTTTATTTCTGGCATATCCCAATAAATAGCAGCGTCCAACATATCGCGCATATAGATAAGGGATTCATTTGCTAATTCGTCAGCCGTATAATCTTCCCAGTCGGAAAGAAAGGCTTCAGCGTGTAAATCTATTTGTACAGCAGGTTTTTTCATGTCGATCTTTTTATGATGGGCAAAAGTACGATTAACAGACTAACAAATAAAGCTTAAACATGGTTTACACGATATAAATAGCCTTATGGAGGCGGTCGTGCCATTTCTTTATAGTTGCGGCATCTTCATATTGCTCTTTTTCAGCAAAAGCTAGCATAATATTTTCTACTTGAGCAATCATATCATCATATTCGTGGTAAATACCATTAGCATCTCGATAATCCATTATAATTTCAAAAAGATAATTGAGCGCTTTCTTTTTATGATATAAATTGTGGTGCTTTTCACCAATTTGGTCTGTTATTTTCTCATTCCTATCATCATATGCACCAATCCGGTTTCGAGCTTGGTTATATAATTGACCGTAATCTGCTATACGATGGCTAATGTCATGTATGTTGTTTTGGAGATCTTCAATAAGTGTAATGAGATTTTCCTGAATTTCAAGATCCTTTGATACAATAGACATAATATCCTTATTTTTTACTTGAATATAATTAAAATTTGTTTCATTTTAATCTTAAAATTAAAATACAAATAAACGTTTGAAATGTTTGTTAAATAAAAAATCAATTTTCGGAAATTGTTAGAGTTGTAGGAAGAATGTCGATTTCTTAATTGTTGGATTTATTGTACATTTGTTAGGTAATGGTATTCGATGCATCAATGTTGTCGAACCATTTTGTGATGCATTACTAAAAGTATGTACACGTATGTACTTAAATAAATAGGAGAGGGAGAAAATTCATGTGAATTTTCTCCCTTTTCATAGCGCTAAAATTAGATGAGAAAATATTATATATAATTCATGGGTAAAGAAATCAGTATTAATGGATATGAATTGGAGATTTGTTCCAATTCTCCGCAATCAGCATGTTATGCAGCAAAGGGAGGAGCGACACGAGTTGAACTATGTCAAAATTTGGAGAACGGCGGGACTACGCCTTCGTATGGTCAAATTGTTCAGACGAGAAGATTGGTAGATATCGGGATACATGTTCTGATTCGTCCAAGGGGTGGAGATTTTGTTTACTCTGATTTGGAATTTGAGGAAATATTAGCTGATATCCAATTCTGTAAAAAGGAGGGCTGTGACGGTGTTGTTATAGGAGTTATGTGTAAGGATGGGACTGTTGATGTAAAGCGAACTAAAGCATTGGTAGAGGCTGCTAGACCGATGCACGTGACGTTCCATCGTGCATTTGACAAATGCGCTGATCCATTTACTTCCTTAGATGTCCTGATTGGATTAGGAATAGGTCGTGTATTGACATCAGGATTGCAAAATAGAGCGGAAGATGCTGTTGCCTTATTGAAGCAGTTAGTTGCGCATGCTGCAGGTAGAATTGTTATCATGCCCGGTGCTGGCGTGGATAGCAGTAATATGGAAATGATTTTAAAAGCTACAGGTGTGACGGCTATTCATAGCTCGGCAAAAGAAACAATATCATCGCAAATGATATTTGATCGTGCAGAGGTCGCTGGAATGAACGAACCTATCTTTAGCACATCAAAAGAAAAAGTCCACCAGTTGGTAGACATCCTTAAAAAGGAATAGCGTTGTAATTTACAACGCTATTCCTTTTAGTATTTTTTAGACCTATTTAGCTTCTGAAACTAATTGGCTTAAGATAGCATCGTTTTTAACGATTTGATTTGACTTCTTCATTCTAGATCTTGAACCAAGTTCAATATTACTACCTAAACTTAAGAATTGAACCTCAACACGTGAAGTGGTTTTATTTCTTCTATCTTTTCTTTTTAAACGTGTAACTCCCATTTTGATAAATTTTTTTATTGTTCAATAAAACGAGGTCGGAAGCGGATTCGAACCGCTGTAGGAGGTTTTGCAGACCTCAGCCTAGCCACTCGGCCATCCGACCCTATTTGTTCCCCTGAGGGAATGCAAAAGTAAAATTAATATTTGGATTAACAAAGACTATTGTGTAATTATTTTTTAAACAAATCATTATCAAGCTGTTTTGTTTGAACTTATTTTTATAAGTTATTTAGATGTCTGCAAGCTATGTATCAATCGCGTAATACTTGTCTATTATTTTGTACAGTAGTAACTAATCATGGGAGTTTAATATCAGCTTGACTAATAGGGTTTTATTGATTTGGCGTGTATCTTGCAATGTTTATAAAAACGCTTATTAAAAAATAGAACGATGAAAAAGTTATTACTAACATTAGGTGCAGCATTTTTATTGGCTGCTGGTGCTCAAGCACAAAGTGGATTAGGATATGGGATTAAAGCTGGCGTTAATATGCCTTCTTATAGTTATGGAGGAAGTGATCTTTCTGATTCTAAATCAACTGTTAACTTTCATGTTACTGGTTATTTAGATGCGCCCTTAACCAATAATTTTTATATCCAACCCGGAGTCTCTTTACAAGGAAAAGGGGCTAAGTTTGCTGACTATAAAATAGGTGAAAGCACTTATGAAGTAAAACAAAATACCATGTGGTTGGAAGTACCTGTGAATTTTGTTTTAAAATTTCCAACTGCTGGTGAAGGTAAGTTTTTTGTTGGTGCAGGTCCCTATGTATCCTTTGGTCTGAGCGGAAAGAATAAATACGAAGTGAAGAGTGGAAGTGGCACAACATCAACTAGTGACGATTTTAAATTTGGTAAAGATGAGACCTTAAAAGGTACAGACTTTGGTGTAAACTTCTTAGCTGGATATCAATTGGGTAGTGGATTATCGATTAATGCTGGGTATGGTTTAGGTTTAACCAATATTGCAGGGTCTAAATTTTTGGGAACTGGAGATGTTAAAAACCGCGTATGGTCAATAGGTCTAGGATTTGGTATTTAATAAAATATCAAAATTTATTTTAATTATTCATACTAAGCCCTTGCTTTTATAGCAAGGGCTTTTTTATTGCCCTGTAAAACTTTACTTTAGTATTATTGTTTTACGTTTATAAATATTGGATATTATGACGAAGTTTTTGGCCTTGCCATTTTATATAAAATTAACCTGTACGTTAATTTCTATTATTACCTTAGGATATCTTGCTAAGATAGGGGCAACTATATTAGTGCCCTTTATTCTAGGGTTACTTTTAGCATTGCTTTTGGTTCCCGTCAGTAATTTTTTTGAAAAGAAATTGAAATTTCCAAGAACTGTTGCAGGTATTGTGACGGTTTTGCTTTTCTTTGGTTTTGTTGGTTTTGGTTTTTACATGCTTGCTTCACAATTGTCCATGATAAAAGACGATTGGCCAGCTTTTAAAGAACAAATTTTGGCGGGTTTTCAAAATGTTCAAATTTGGGTTACAGACCATTTTGGAGTGATGCATAATGAGCAAATGGATATTATAAATAAAACGGCTTCCAAATCACTGGATAGTGGAACACTGCTATTGGGTACAGCCTTACTCTCTTTATCATCGCTGTTTATTTTATTGGTATTTACTTTTCTTTACACCTTTTTCTTGTTGATTTATCGTAGTCACATCGTCCGTTTTCTTTTGCTGCTCAATAATGAAGAGCACCATGATATTGTATTGGATGTTGTCGGGCAAGTGCAATATGTCGTTAAAAAATACTTGATAGGTTTATTGTTGCAGATGCTCATTGTATCTACGCTAGTATTTGCAGCTTTGAGTATCATAGGAGTGAAATACAGCCTTCTGTTAGCCATTATCACGGGCGTATTCAATGTGTTGCCATACATTGGTATTTTCACATCAATCTTAGTCATAGCGCTGCTTACATTTGCGACATCAACATTTACACATGTCTTGGTCGTAATCGTTGCCTTGATTATTATCCATCTGATTGATAGTAATTTTATTGTCCCGAAAGTAGTAGGGTCTAAAGTGAAAGTTAACTCGTTATTTGCGATGATGGCGATTATTGTGGGAGAGTTGATTTGGGGGATTTCGGGTATGTTTCTAGCTATCCCAATCTTGGCCATTTGTAAAATTGTCATGGATCGTGTTAAAGAATTGAAACCTTGGGGATTCTTACTTGGTGAGGAAGATAATAAAGGGAATACGTATTCGAAGATACTTAAATCAATGAGTCCTAAAAAGAATCAATGAGACTATTATTAATACTTCAAAGGTATCGAAAGGTTCGGTTATGATTAATGGTGTTTATAGACCTATGTAACCATCTTCTTAGACAGGCTTTTTTGAGGCATGTAAGACGGTTAGCTGTTTCATTGATAGTGCTAGCTCTATTGTATATTTCATAGTTCTGATTGATCCAAATGAATTTTCATAGATAGGAAACAAAAAAGGCTTCTAATTTAAATTAGAAGCCTTTCTTGTTTCAATCAGTGCAATTCTATCACACTTTGATTTCTACTTCAACACCTGAAGGTAATTCAAGTTTCATCAATGCATCAACAGTTTTAGAGTTAGATGAATAAATATCTAACAATCTCTTGTATGAACATAATTGGAATTGCTCACGCGCTTTTTTGTTAACGTGTGGAGAACGTAAAACTGTATAGATTTTTTTCTCAGTAGGTAATGGAATAGGACCACTAACAACTGCACCTGTAGGTTTTACTGTTTTTACGATTTTCTCAGCTGATTTGTCAACTAAATTGTAATCGTATGATTTCAATTTGATTCTGATTCTTTGGCTCATTTCTGTTTTTGTTTAAAGTGATCTCCCGTTAGAGCTATTATCAACAGGAGATCGGTTTACTTTTATATTAGAAAGGATTATTCTCCTTTTAATTTACCTTTTGCTTTTGCAACGATATCTTCTGTAACGTTACGTGGAGCCTCTTCATAGTGATCAAATTCCATTGTAGAAGTTGCACGACCCGAAGTGATAGTACGTAATTGAGTTACATAACCAAACATTTCCGAAAGTGGAACTAATGCTTTAATAACTTGAGCACCATTACGTGTATCCAAACCTTGCATTAAACCACGACGACGGTTTAAGTCACCCATTACATCACCCATGTTTTCTTCTGGTGTCAAAACCTCCACTTTCATGATAGGCTCCATTAACACTGGAGAACATTTAGGTAATGCCTCACGGTATGCAGAGCGAGCTGCTAATTCAAAAGATAATGAATCTGAATCGACTGCGTGGAATGAACCATCAATCAAACGAACTTTCATTCCTGATAATTGGAAACCTGCTAATACACCGTTTTTCATTGATACTTCAAATCCTTTTTGAACTGAAGGGATAAATTCTTTTGGAATTTTACCACCAACGATTTCGTTGACGAATTGAAGAGGTGATTTACTTAAATCGTAATCTGCATCAGCTGGAGAAATCACAACTTTGATATCCGCAAATTTACCGCGACCACCCGATTGCTTTTTGAATACCTCACGGTGCTCAGAAGTACCAGTGATAGACTCTTTGTATGCTACTTGAGGAGCACCTTGGTTAACCTCAACTTTGAATTCGCGTTTCAAACGATCAATTAAGATATCTAAGTGAAGCTCACCCATACCAGAGATAACTGTTTGACCAGTTTCTTCGTCAGTTTTAACGACGAATGTAGGATCTTCTTCAGCTAATTTACCAAGACCAATACCTAATCTATCAATGTCAGCTTGAGTTTTTGGCTCAATAGCTAGACCGATTACTGGCTCAGGGAAATTCATTGACTCTAACACGATAGGGTGTTTTTCATCACATAAAGTATCACCTGTTTTGATATCTTTGAAACCAACAACAGCACCGATATCACCAGCCTCGATGAAAGGGATAGGGTTTTGTTTGTTCGCATGCATTTGGAAAATACGAGAGATACGTTCTTTGTTGCCTGAACGCGTGTTCAATACATAAGAACCAGCATCTAACTTACCTGAGTAAGCACGGATGAAACATAGACGACCTACGAATGGGTCAGTAGCAATTTTGAAACCTAATGCTGTGAATGGCTCATTAACATCTGGTTTACGTAGAATTTCTACACCAGTGTCAGGATTAGTACCAACTACACCTTCTGAATCCATTGGTGATGGTAATAACTCCATAACGAAGTCAAGCATTGTTTGAACACCTTTATTTTTGAAAGATGAACCACAAACCATAGGAACGATAGCATTATCTAATACTGCTGCACGTAAAGCTTTCAAGATTTCAGCTTCTGTTAATGAATTAGGGTCTTCGAAGAATTTCTCCATCAATGACTCATCATAACCAGCTACTGCTTCTAATAACTTTTCACGGTATTCAGCAACTTCGTCTAACATATCTGCTGGAATAGGCACTTCTCTAAAAGTCATACCTTTATCATGTTCATTCCAAACGATACCACGGTTGTTGATTAAATCAACAACACCTTCGAAGTTATCTTCAGCACCGATAGGTAATTGCAAAGCAACAGCATCAGAGCCTAACATTTCTTTTACTTGTTTCACAACTTTCAAGAAATCAGCACCTGAACGGTCCATTTTGTTTACGAAACCAATACGTGGAACTTTGTAATTATCAGCAAGTCTCCAGTTAGTCTCTGATTGAGGCTCAACACCATCAACTGCAGAAAATAAGAATACTAATCCGTCTAATACACGTAATGAACGATTTACCTCAACCGTGAAATCCACGTGTCCAGGAGTATCGATAACGTTAACGTTGTATTTCTTTCCACGGTAGTTTCCAGAATACAGTAACAGCAGCGGAAGTAATTGTGATACCACGCTCTTGCTCTTGTGCCATCCAGTCAGTTGTTGCTGAACCTTCGTGCGTCTCACCTAATTTATGGCTTACACCAGAATAAAAAAGGATACGCTCGGTTGTTGTAGTTTTACCAGCATCGATGTGTGCAGCGATACCAATATTTCTAGTTAATTTTAAATCTCTTGCCATAATATTTTTTAGCACTAAGCCCCGGAAGGACCGTATATTTTTCTGTCTAAATAAGTACACCGATCCAGGTAAAAGAATAGTCTTTTACCTAAGATCGGTGTAATCATATTTGTGTGTGTAAGTTCAAAACTAGAATCTGAAGTGTGAGAACGCTTTGTTAGCTTCCGCCATTTTATGCGTATCTTCTTTCTTCTTAACAGCAGCACCTTCACCTTTAGAAGCTGAAATGATTTCTCCTGCTAATTTTTCAAACATTGTTTTCTCACCACGTCTACGTGAATATGAAATTAACCATTTCATACCCAAAGCAATTTTACGCTCAGGACGAACTTCCATAGGAACTTGGAAGTTAGCACCACCAACACGACGAGATTTAACCTCTACAGCTGGCATAACGTTGTTTAAAGCTTTTTTCCAAGCTTCTAAACCACTTTCGCTAGTTTTTTGCTCTACTAATTCAATCGCATTGTAAAAAATTTCATATGCTGTAGATTTTTTACCATCATACATCATGTTGTTTACAAAACGAGTTACCTGAGTGTCGTTAAACTTTGGATCAGGTAAAATGATTCTCTTTTTTGGTTTTGATTTTCTCATTTTTCTTTCCTCCGTTTAATTATTTCTTTTTACCTTTTGCTGGCGCAGCCGCTGCTTGTCCTGGTTTAGGACGCTTAGTTCCGTATTTAGAACGACGTTGGTTACGACCTGCTACACCTGAAGTATCTAATGCACCACGGATAATGTGGTAACGTACACCTGGTAAATCTTTAACACGACCACCACGAATCAAAACGATTGAGTGTTCTTGTAAGTTGTGACCTTCTCCTGGGATGTAAGCGTTAACCTCTTTACCGTTTGTTAAACGTACACGAGCTACTTTACGCATTGCTGAGTTTGGTTTTTTAGGGGTAGTAGTATATACACGTGTACATACACCTCTTCGCTGTGGACATGAGTCCAACGCTGGTGACTTACTCTTGTCAACCAGAGCTACTCTACCTTTTCTAACTAATTGTTGAATAGTAGGCATTTACCTGATTTTGTTATTTAATTTACTCCTTAAATTATTATAAGTTCGCAAAGATAACCATTTTATTGTTAAATCGAAATACATCGACCATTAGTTTTCCACATTTTGATTGAGAATCTTGCACTTAGCATCTAAATCAATTTGTTTCTTAATAAATAGCGAACAATTTGATCGGCTCCGTATTTGGATAAGTGGTCGTCATCATGCATATATGGGTCTTGGCCATTGTATTTTTTTACATCAGGTAAATTATAAATGTCGATATAAATATCTTCTGAGACGAACGTCTTGAGAAAATTATTGATATGTGTAGACCTCGCTTCGACGTAATTCTTTTCTCTTATACTACTGTTTTTTAATTGCAAAGCCAATATGTTTGGAAAGATGATGGTGTAACTTGGTGTTTGCCCAATCATCTTGAGTGGGATTTTTTTGTCCTTGAAGTATTGTATTACTTCTTGCAGTTTGATTTTTAAGGTTTCATCTGGGTATTGTTGCGATCCCCAAAATCCAACGAGAATGACCTCGTCTATATCTTTAGCATTTTTAGGAATAAATGATTGATACATGTAATTGATCAGTTCGCAAGAGGCTTTTGGCCCTTTTGGGTCTAGAAGGGGGTAGCTGGTCGAAACGGTTGCTTGCAATAGGTGAGCATCTTCTGTTGCTAACTGTTCTTTTAGGCTCTGTGCAAAAACGCCCGCATGGCTATCACCAAGAAGGAGAATATTTCTTTTAGTGGTATCAATACTTGCGCAGAAACTCAACATCGTATTGATCGAAGGTGTTATCAATATCAAGGTGACAACTGCCCTTTCTAAATTGTTTGGCAAGATCGTGTTTTCGGTAATTTGTATTATAATTGGTGAGGTGCTGTATCTCCTTATTTGTTTTTAATTCTTTGTATGGAAATAACATGACTACTGCTGCTGCTACCACGACGCCTGAAGTGCAGGTCAGTGTGAAGCGAATTTCATTGAATTTTTTATTGGATTCAATGAAATAATATGATAAACAGGCTAAAGCAAGCGAAAGGATAAGTATGGGTAGGGTGATGAAGGGGTTGTTCAAACCCAGGTATATGGAAAATACGTAAATTGGCCAATGCCATAAATATAAAGAGTAAGATAGTTTTCCTATCCACTGGATAGGTTTAAAAGCCAATACTTTGAAATCACACTGTGTCACGATAATCAAGAATGTCGCAACAACAGGAAAGAGGGTATAGTAAGAAGGCCAGCTGATATTTTCCTCGTTCAGAGTGAGAATGCATGTGATCAGGGTACAGTAGCCAAGAAAAGCTAATATTTTCCTTAAAGGGGAAGTTATGGATTTTCGTATATGTCCCTCTGTCAGAAATGCAAGCCCGCCAATGAGCATCTCCCAAGCTCTAGTTGGGAACATGTAAAAACTGAAAGATGGGTTTGTATTATTGAAATAGTGGTTGAACGCCAGGGATATTGCTGTGAGGCTGCTAAAAAAGACGATAAACCTTATTTTATTATCTGAATAGCTATTTCTAAAGGGATAAAGCAATATTGGAAACAAAAGATAGAATTGCCATTCAACGGATAGTGACCAGGTATGTAGCAGTATGTTGTTCTGGGATGCAATGTCAAAATATCCACTATGGAGATAGTAATCGATATTGGAAATAAAGAGGCTACTGAAGAAGGAGTTGTTTCCAAGTTGCTGTAAGTCGTTGGGAAGTAAAATAAAACCTCCTATTAAGATTATCCCAATAAGGAGGAATAACAGAGCTGGAATGATTCGGGTGGCTCTCTTTATATAAAACTCTTTAAAGGAGAAGTTTTGTTTTTCGAATCCAGAAAGCACGATTTTTGTCATTAGATATCCAGAGATGACGAAAAAGATGTCCACTCCGCTAAACCCACCGTCGAAGTAAGGAATTTTGAAATGGAAAAAAACTACTGCTAATACTGCTAAAGCACGCAATGCTCCTATGTCATTTCTAAATTTCATTTTTTTTTCTCGTTGATGTAGGTTGCAAATCTGGGCAAAATAATTTATTTCCCCTATTAAAATCTCAATCATCTTATTTTCTGACTACCCGCAGGAAACTTTAAAATATGTTTATTGTTTTTATGGTAATTTTGTTTTTTTAAATAAGATATATGGAAATGAGAAAGACGGTCCTACTTGCTATGATGTTATTCTGTACTACGGCTTATAGTCAAACTTTTGAAGTCGTTCCGTTAGGTGTTTATGGAGGTAATCATGAAGATAATCTTTCTTCCTATTTAATCGGTGAATACCAAAATAATGCATATTTAGCATTGGATGGTGGGACTATTAATGCGGGTATTAGAAAAGCAATTGCATTAAAAACATTCAATGAGCCAGCTTCCAGGGTGTTGAAGGATTATATTAAGGGCTATTTTATATCACACGGGCATTTAGACCATTTGGCGGGTATGATAATTAATGCACCTGCTGATGCTCCTAAAAGTATCTATGCAACACCAGGGATGATCGATGTATTGAAAAATCATTATTTCATTGATGCTACTTGGGCTAATTTTGGAAATGAAGGAACCCTGCCTATTCGTAAATATCGATATATAAGATTGTATCTAGGAGAGGTGGATTCAGTAGAAAATACCAATATGACGATACAGGCTTTTGATTTGAGTCATGTGAGTCCAATGAGAAGTTCTGCAGCTTTGGTAAGTATAGCGGGATCTTCCGTATTATACTTAGGAGATACTGGTGCGGATCGTGTGGAGGGAACCAAAGATTTGGAATACTTATGGAAAGCTATTGCACCAATCGTAATAGCTAAGCAACTAAAGGCACTGATGATCGAAGTGTCATTTCCGAATGCACAATCTGAAAAACTACTTTTTGGCCATTTGACTCCTGCTCTTTTAAGTGAAGAAATGGAAAAGTTAGCTCAATTTACGGGAAAAGAGGCTTTACGAGAGCTGAACGTTGTCATCACGCACATGAAGCCTGAGGCCGGTCAAGTTGAAGAGATTAAGCGGGAGCTGATCGAGGATAACCCTTTAGCTTTAAATTATATTTTCCCAGAACAAGGTAGGCGATTAATCTTTTAGTGAAGTTGCATATTATCCGTGTGATTTTTCAGCTCAATGTCAGCTTTTTTATGCTAGCTAGAAAAAAGTCATTTATTCTAGCTAAATTTAAGTTTCATTCAGCACGGTGTGGGTATTGTTGCTTTTGTAAAGATGTAAACCTATGTATATGAATTACTTAGAGGATGTTCAGAGATTGTTTTTGTACTATAAGCAGTTAGTTGATAGTACTTTGAATCAGTTGAGTGATAGCCAGTTGTTTTGGCGTTACAATGAGGAGAGTAACAGTGTTGCTGTTCTTATCCAGCATATTTCCGGAAATATGAGGTCTCGTTTTACGGATTTTTTGACTTCGGATGGTGAAAAAGAATGGCGTAATCGGGATGCTGAGTTCGAGTTGATAGACGAAGACAAAACAAGGTTGTTTCTAGAATGGAATGAAGCGTGGGAAAATCTGTTTGCTACTTTGAAAACCCTAGAGTTTGATGATTTGAGTAAGATCGTTCATATTCGGAATCAAGGGCATACTGTTGTAGAGGCTATTAATAGACAGTTGGCACATTATCCTTATCATGTGGGACAGATTGTGATGCTGGGAAAAATGATGAAAGGGAATAACTGGAGATCCTTATCTATTCCAAAGGGAGAGTCTGGAGTTTATAATGCTGTGCGGTTTACGCAGGGCAGGCATATGGAACATTTTACCGATGAGATGTTGCGACACTTGGATGGTTAGTGTTCATTTATGCAATAGAAACGCCCCCAAAAAGTATCATCTTATTTGGAGGCGGAAATTTCTTGTTTTGATTAACTTAGTTTAGCTTATTAAGGTGAAGTCAATCTGGCGTTTGTCAAGGTCAACTTTTTTGACTTTAATCTGTACCTCATCACCCAATTGATATTTCTTTTTCTTACGTTGCCCAATGATGGCAAAGTTTTTTTCATCCAAGACATAAAAATCGTCGTTAATATCGCGAAGCCTGATCATTCCCTCACATTTATTTGATTGAATTTCCACATACATACCCCATTCTGTCACGCCAGAGATAATACCTGTGTATTCAGTTCCAATTTGCTCTTGAAGGAATTCTGCTTGTTTGTATTTGATCGAAGCGCGTTCTGCTTCTGCTGCTTTCTTTTCCATTTGTGAAGTATGTTCGCACATCTTCTCGTAATGATCGGCATTGATTTTATTTCCGCCATCAAGGTAGTAAGCTAGGAGCCTATGTACCATAACGTCGGGATAACGTCGGATAGGGGATGTAAAATGAGTGTAATAATCAAATGCTAATCCGTAATGGCTTGTTCCTTTAGTCGTGTATATGGCTTTTGCCATGGAGCGAATAGCAAGGGAAGTTAACATATTCTGTTCTTTGCTACCTTCAATCTTGGTCATTAATGCATTTAAGGATTTGGCCGTTTCTTTATCCGATTTTATCGTTAATTTATGTCCAAATCGAGCTGCGAATTGTGAAAACGTTGCTAATGTTTCCGGATTGGGAACATCATGAAAACGGTAGACGAAAGGTAATTTATTTTTACCTTTCCCTTGTTTTCCGATATATTCGGCAACTTTTCTATTGGCAAGTAACATGAAGTCTTCAATAAGCTTATGCGCATCTTTCCTAACCTTAGTGTAGACACCTGTAGGCTTTCCATTCTCGTCCAATATAAACTTAACCTCTTCACTTTCAAAGGCAATTGCGCCATTCTTGAATTTGCGTTCGCGGAGGATATAAGCAAGTTCATTCAGTTTTAGGATCTCTGAAGAAAAATCACCTGTTTTTGTTTCGATGATCTCTTGCGCTTCTTCATAAGAAAAACGACGGTCTGAATGGATGATTGTTCTACCAAACCACTGTTCTAGTACATTTGCATCCTCATCGAGCTCAAAGACAGCCGAGAAGCAAAGTTTATCCTCGTGGGGACGAAGTGAGCACACGCCATTGGATAATCGCTCTGGAAGCATAGGAATCACCCTGTCGACCAAGTAGACAGAAGTACCTCTTTCGTATGCTTCTTTGTCTAATTCTGTTTCAGGAATGACAAAGTGGGAGACGTCTGCGATGTGAATACCAATTTCGTAATTTCCATTCTCTAGTTGTTGAAACGAGATGGCATCATCAAAATCTTTGGCATCTGCGGGATCAATGGTGAAAGTGGTGATGTTTCGAAAATCTCTTCTTTTTGCAATCTCTTCTTTTGAGCAGGTTTCTGGTAGTGCGTTTGCTTCTTCCTCTACTATTTTAGGAAATTTTAGTGGGAAGCCGTAGTCTGCCAAGATGGCATTCATCTCGGTGTTGTTTTCTCCCTTTTTACCTAGAATAGTTTTGACTTTTCCGATTGGATTTTTAGCTCCTTCAGGCCAGTCAATGATGGAGACTACAGCCTTTTCGCCATCCTTCGCGCCAACAAGATTATCAAGTGGAATAAAGATGTCATGAAGCATTTTTTTGTCATCAGCAATGAAGAAGGCGAAGTTTTGTGAAAGGTTGATGATGCCGGTAAAATCTGTTTTGGCTCGTTGAATAATTTCGACAACTTCGCCTTCTTTTTTTCGGCCTCTGCTCTTCTCAAATGTATGTACCTTAACGATGTCTCCATGTAATGCTTGACGTAGTTTTCTAGGTGCTACGAAAATGTCATTTTCAAATTCGTCTTCGGGTATAATATAAGCAGATCCTTCAGCGGTCATATCGACTTTACCTGTTACGTAAACTTTGAGCTGACGAAGTTTAAACTTCCCTTTTTCAACCTCTATAAATGGGCTGTTTTTGGGTTGAGAAGTTAAGATATTGGCGATAGCTATTTTAGAATCGGAATCGTGAACGTTCAATTTTGATGCGACTTGTTTGTAGTTGAGGGCTTTGTTGCTTGACTTCTCAAAGATGTCGATGATGAGCTGTGTCAAAACCTCTTGATATGGGTTTTCTTTTTTTGTCGTCATACGTATTTATTTACTTTTTATCGTGTTATAAGTAGAGGAGGAGGTTGCTATGAATCATGATGTTTTTGGTATTTCTGATTGCGCTATTTCTCATGCCTTATCACTTACAAGATACGAATATTAATCTAGAATTACGGGTATTTTTAAGGTGTTTATTATGTGTTTTTTATTTAGTGTATTTATTGTTTTCTTTAGCTTTGTTAATTATTTGGTAATCAGATTATTGAATTCATTGATGCTTAATGTTTCTGATGCTGTAAGTGGAGTAGGGAGTCAATTTCAAACTTTAGTGTAGAATTGTTTATTTAGCTAAAAATTTATTCCTTTATAATGCCTTTATTATTTGTTTGTAATACCCTTTATTAAAATGCGTTGTAATTCATTAAGCTAAAATTTAGCTTATATTTCATATTGTTTTTTAGCGCGAATTTGTGGCGGTTCAATCCATAGATATAATGGTTTCAAATTTTCATGAAACCATTATGTTTTAGAATATATTGTCAACAAATATTTTTATTTTTCCTGACATTGGTCACATAAACCAAGGGCATTTATCGCTACAGCTTCGAGCTTATAACCTTTGGGAAGATTAAAGCTTGGGAGTGTGATTTCTTCCATACAATAAACGGAATTGCATCGTCTACAGATGAAATGAATATGCTGATCATGATGTTCATGTTCAGAGCAATTTGTAGAACAAAGGGCATAAGTAGCAGTGCCATTCAGGTCAAAAATTTTATGTAAAATCCCCTTCTCTTCAAAAGAAGAGAGTACGCGATATAGGGTGACACGGTCGATTTCTTTACCTATTAATTTCTCTAATTCGGGTTGTGATATGGCCGATTTTTTAGTAGATATAATTTCCAAAGTACGCAATCTGGGTTGTGTCACTTTGAGTTGATATTGCTTTAGCAAAGCCGCAAAATCGACACTTTCAAATGCTGTTTTTTCTTGTTGTTGCTCTTTACTCATATGACAAAAATACATCATTATTCCTAGATAAAAAAACGGTCAAAAGCAGGTGTATAACACGCACTTTCGACCGTTCTTTTAAAATCGTTTTATTCTGAAATTATTTACCTGCCGCTTTAGCATGGTCAGCTAAGAAAGTAGCAAGACCGCTATCTGTTAAAGGGTGTTTCAATAAAGCTGTAATTGCTGATAAAGGACCTGTCATAACATCAGCTCCAATTTTAGCGCAACCTAGGATATGAGCACTGTTACGTACCGATGCAGCCAAAATCTGGGTAGGGAAACTGTAGTTATCATAGATCAAACGAATCTCTTCAATTAGGCCTAAACCATCTGTCGAAATGTCATCTAAACGTCCTATAAAAGGTGATACATAAGTTGCTCCAGCTTTAGCAGCTAATAATGCTTGACCTGCTGAAAAAACCAAAGTACAGTTTGTTTTGATTCCCTTTTTGCTGAAATATTTAATCGCTTTGATACCATCTTTGATCATAGGGACTTTAACAACAATCTTGTCATCTAATTTTGCAAGTGCTTCGCCTTCTTTGATCATTCCTTCGTAATTTGTAGAAATTACCTCTGCACTTACATCACCATCCACGATAGCACAGATTGCTTTGTAATGATTGATTACATTTTCGTCCCCACTGATTCCTTCTTTGGCCATTAAACTTGGGTTTGTAGTTACCCCATCTAATACACCTAAGTCCTGTGCTTCTTTGATTTGCTCTAAGTTTGCTGTGTCAATAAAAAATTTCATCTCGTATTGAATTGATTGTTAATTGTTTGGTTTATTTACCATTAAGTGGCAAAGTTATCGATTAAAATTCACTAATCTTGTGCTGAATTGAAATTACTGCACAAATATTGCTTAGTAATTCCTGTTCACTTATTTTACTCCTTTCATTTACTTCTATTATTCATTGATATGCAGTTATTTCGATCGCTTCAGTACCCTAATTTCAGACTACATATAATCGGTCAAGCGATTTCATTGATGGGAACTTGGATGCAGCGGGTCGCTATTAGCTGGTTGGTGTATAAATTGACGGGCTCAGTTTTTTGGTTGGGTTTTGTTTCTTTTATATCATTGCTTCCATCTTTGGTATTATCCCCATTTATCGGAAGTTTTGTCGATAAACATAAAAAGTACAAGCTTGTTTTTCTAACACAGATTGGTCTAATGATACAGGCGGGTATCTTGACATTACTGGTTTATCTTAAATTAGAGAACGTACTTTGGTTATCTGTGTTAGGGTTTACGCAAGGTGTAATTAATGCATTTGATGTATTGGGGAGGCAATCACTCATGGTGCATTTAGTCGAAAACAGAAAAGATTTACCCAATGCGATAGCGCTCAATTCTTCTATATTTAATGCTGCACGTATGGTGGGGCCAGCAATAGGAGGTATACTGTTGAGTACCTATGGAGAAATGATGTGTTTCAGTACTAATTTTCTGAGTTTTATCCCCGTTTTGATTACACTTTGGATGATGAATGTTACAGAAAGCGCAGACAATTTGAGTAAAGGGAGTAATTGGCAAGGCCTGGTCGAAGGTTTCTACTATCTAAAACGTTCTCCACATATTTTTTCCCTTATCATTGTCATGACTTTCTCGAGTTTATTGGTCATTCCATATACTTCATTATTGCCTGCTGTTGCTAAAGAAATGTTTAATGGGGATGCTACCACATTTTCTTGGTTTGAGAGCGCTGCAGGGCTTGGGGCGATGATTGGGGCCATTAATATGGCTCGGTTGAAGTCTGGGACTAATATGCGCTATCAAGTGATGGGGGCAGCTTTATTATTAGGAGCAGCTTTGTTTTTATTAGGTCATTCTTCTGTATTGGTCTTAGCACTTGTGTATACCGCCATTGTTTCTTTTGCTATGATGATTCAAAACTCGAGTATCAACACCTACATTCAAACCCATGCGATGCCGATGTATAGAGCGCGCGCAATTTCATATTATGTGATGGCATTTCAAGGGGTTTTTCCAATAGGAAGCTTAATGATTGGAGCTTTTGCTAGCTATTTTGGTCTTAGAAGCACACTTTATTTTATGGGTGTGGCCGGAGTGTTGATTGCTTTATCATACTATTTATATTTGCGACTGCATATACACAAAAGGTTATTTAAGTTTTAACCTTCTTTTAAGCAATTTGAGCGTTTTTTTCTTGTAATCGATGATAGCGCCATAAGGGGCTAAAATATCACCACCTATGACACCAATGACAGGTTGCAAGTTCATCTGTTCGTATGCATAGTTGATAGAACTCAGATCTAAAACTGCAGCTTTATAATTTTTGATGCTCCAGTCTTGGATTTTGAAAATTGGAATCTGTATAAGAAAGCTTTGCATTGTATTGGTTCCGAGACCTGTTGATAAGGTGTCTGTTGTTTCTAATTGGAATTGTTCGGCATGAATCTGTTCCAATTGGTTTTTATCAAAAACTGTTTTTGAAGCCCCTGTATCCAACACCATCAGATGAACTGTTTCAAACAACATGACTTCAACTAAGATATGAGTGCCTTGTTCCTGTAATTGTAAAAGTTGTAGTGGTATGATCGACATGCTTCAAACATAGAGAAAATATGTTCTTTCTGAAAGGAGAAACTCGATTTATTTATTAATCAATTTACTTGGTCAAGGGTTTGGCGCAAGGCTGTAGGGTCGCTTAGATTCTTAAATTGAGTAGGAGTCAAACCTGTATTTTTCTTGAATTGATTGCTCAAGTAGGCAGTACTCGAATAATTAAGTTTTTCAGCTATCTCAGCTAAAGAAAGTTCGTCGTATATCAATAATTCTTTAATATATTCTATTTTTTGAATTATCGCATATTTTTCGATACTAATACTGGTCACAGAAGAAAAGAGGGCGCTTAAAGAGCTGTATTCAACGTTTAAGTTACTGCTCAATATCTCGGAAAGGTTTTTATTTAAAAAATCATAAGGTTGGCGGGTATAGTCGATAATCAACAATTTTATTATCTCAATAATACGGGTATTTTTATCGTCGATTAATTCAAATCCGATAGTATGAAGATTTTCCTGCAGTTGAGTCCTTTGTTCTGAATTTAAATCCGAATCAAGTGTAACGACACCTAATTGTAGGTCATGATAGGAGATATGCAACTCTTTAAATATATTTTCTACAGCCATTTTACATCTATTGCAGACCATATTTTTTATAAAGAGTTGCATATTATTTTTTATAAAACGTTAATTTCTTTTAGTACATTATTCATATTCCGGACAGCATCGGCACTTTTATGTAACTTTTGCTTTTCCTCTTCAGATAGATTCAAAGGTACAATTTTATTCCAACCATTTTTATTTATGATGACTGGAACGCCTAATGTGATATCTGATAAACCAAATTCTCCTTCCAAAAGCACACTCGCTGTAAACAGTTTGTTTTGGTTTCTAACAATGCTTTCCACGACAGCAGCAGTGGCTGCTCCGGGTGCATACCAAGCTGATGTACCGATTAGGGATGTTAATGTTGCGCCGCCAACCATGGTTTTCTGTACGACCTCATCTTGTTCCGCTTCAGTTAAAAAATCACTCACAGCTATGCTATTCCAAGTCGCATGTTTTATCAGTGGTATCATCGTAGTATCACCATGACCACCTATGACGATAGCATTGAGGTCACTTGCTGAGGCATTTAATTTTTGACTCAATTGGTATTTAAATCGTGCAGAATCTAATGTTCCACCCATACCAATAATTCTATTTTTGGGTAATCCAGAGCTTTTAAGTGCTAGATAGGTCATAGTATCCATCGGGTTGGAAACAATAACAATAACGATATCTGGAGAATGTTTTACCAAATTATCGACTACTGTTTTAACAATATTGGCATTTGTTCCTATTAACTCCTCTCGTGTCATCCCTGGCTTTCGCGGAATTCCTGAGGTAATAACTGCAACTGAAGACCCTGCTGTGGCACTATAATCACTGGTAACACCTGTTATCTTGGAGTCGAAGCCCAATAAGGCAGCTGTTTGTGACATATCCTGTGCTTTGCCTTCTGCAAAACCTTCTTTGATATCCAATAGGATGATTTCTTCGGCAACGTTTCTTCTTATTAAATTATCTGCTGTTGTTGCTCCAACCGCTCCCGCTCCAACTATTGTAACTTTCATAAGCTTATTAATTTTGGTCCTCGTCGTTAATTTTGTTTAATTTACTTAATAAATTGTAGGAATACAATTAAGTGATATAAAAAAACAGTAAAATAAAAAGGGAGAAACATTGTTTCTCCCTTTTTATTAGAATGGATAGCCGATAGCTAAATTGAACATCAGGTTGTTTTTTCGCCAAGCTCTACTTCCCAAATCGATATCTTTTATCACCCATCGATCACCTTTTTCTAAATAAGGCACACGTAGAGGTATTGCAAAATCTGTTCTAAGAATCAGGAAAGTGAAGTCAAACCTTAGTCCCAAACCTCCTCCAACAGCTAATTCTGTTAAGAAGTCTTTACTGAATTTTGCACCGGGCTTTTCTTCATCTGTATTTTGAAGCCATACGTTACCCGCATCAATGAATGCAGCCCAATGTACAAATCCTGCTAATTTAGCACGGTATTCTGTATTTAGTTCCAATTTGATATCTCCGGTTTGGTCTGCATAGAATTTATCAGTTCCTATATTCTGTGGCTTTAATGTTCCAGGTCCAATGGCTCGAGCTGCAAAGGCTCGAATACTATTTGGTCCCCCTACATAATATTGTTTTAAGTAGGGAAGGGCACGAGAGTTACCATACGAGTAACTGAGACCCAAACTAACACGGGAGGCAAGTTGCGAATTTTCACTCAGTTTCAGGTAGTGCCTACCGTCTCCACTTATCTTAATATATTGCGAGAAATAGGCGTCAAAAAGTTTAAATGTTTTTCCCTCTTTATAATTAGCACCTTTAATTAAACCGATTACATTACCTGATAAATCTAGATTACCTTTAAAATAAAAGGTGTTCTTTAGATTTTTGTTCATCGTGTTGGATAATGTGAAATTGTAATTGGGTCCAATCGTAAATTGTGGTTCAATCGCGTGTTTCAGCGTTGGTACAGTATCCATTTGAGCTTTATATTCGTCCGAGATACGGCTCGGTTGAACATAAGTGATCTCGATTAAACCCAAATCATGTTGTTTTTCTTCTGACTCTTGCCAAATATAACCGTAGTCCAATGTAAGTGAACGTAGGGTATAAGCCTTTGTTCTATTTAGAAATTCAAAACCTGTCTTGATATAAGTTTTCGGAATAAATCTACGGCTCGGGTCAATCTTAAAGGGCGACAAAATGCGAGGGAAAGTCAATGTAAGATCGGCACCATAGCGGTAGTAGCTTGAATTAAGGCTGACACTTCCACCTGTTTGGGTCTCATATCCTCCGAAGACATTGAGACTTAGTAATTCGGCTCCTTTAAAGGCATTACGAAGTTGCCAGTTAACATTCAGCTCTGAACCATTGTAGACAGAAGCCATTTTACCCAATAATTCAACACGGATTGATTTCTTCGGAAGAGGTGTCAGGTAGTAATACACATCTAGACCATTTTTGACCTCCTTGCTATCGACAAAATTGTTCTTTACAAATTTAAAACTGTTGAGATTAACCAAATGGCTAATGGTTTTGTTATGCGCTCCTCGATTATAGCGATCCCCTTTTCTAAAGAAAATATGATTGGCTATAACCGGTTTTCTAAAGGTGTTTTTTGGGTCAATAAAATAGAGAGAACTGTCAAATAATTGGGGATTACGTGGTGCACGTTGGTAACCTGTACCTTCATCTGTATAGTTTGGATAGATGTAAATATTATTAATTTGCGACGGAGCTTTCGCAATCGCAGGTGTTTCGGGCTTAATCGTTACAAATAAATCAACTTTATGGTCACCAATGGTACTATCCACTTCTACTAAAATGTAATCAGGGCTAAAATAGTAATATCCTATATTTTTGAGTTCATTATCGATACGATCACGCTCGTTCATAATATCATCCAAGTTATAGTGTTTCCCCACTTTTAAAAGGGATTTATCTCGTGATTGGAGAATATCCCTCCCGAGTTGTTTTGTGCTGTCTACAGAAAACGTGACGCTTTTGATGCGGTAAATAAGATTGGTGGTAGCAATATAGTGAATCGTAGCTTCCTTATCCTTAACCGTTGTATCTGATTTCACCTCAGCATTGAAAAAACCAATATTTTCAAGTCTATTTCGGAGCAGATTTTCATTATATTCTCTATTGACATCACTCAGTAGAACAGGTTCTTCACCCATCTTTTTTAATTGTCGACGTATGAAATTTTTCCCCACAGAGTCACCGGCCATATTATTAAAAGCCAGTTTATAACGCCAACCAAATAATGATTTATTTGGTTGTGGTGTAAGCACTGCTTCCAGATGGGTTGCTAATGCTTCTTTCTGTGCTTTAGGTATCGTATCCGACTCAATGTCAACGTGACCATCGACATAAAGAGACTGACCTTCTTTTAGGTTTTTGGTGGTCGAACAAGAGGCAATGAAAAGCCCTAGCATAATGGTTAGTGCTATAAATTGATTGTTATTTTTCATTGTTCTCCCTTTCTTCATTTCTAATCACTTTTTCTCCTATGGTATCTACTTTTTGATCAGTAGAATCTGTTTTATTGTCTGTACTTGTTTTCTTAATTGTGCGCTTTTGTTCCCGATCTAACATACGTTTCTTGTATTTATCAGGATCAACACGCATCATACTATCTCGGATTGCGTAGCGTACACTGTCCCGATAAACGGAGTCGGTTTCCATGCGTTCTACATCAAAGCGTTTTCTGAAACTTTTGCTTCGGGTATTATATTCATTCAGTTTTTTTGAATTCATCCAAATTTCTTTGAATTTATTATAACTCATATTGATGATAAAACCGATACCTGTCTCCACATATTGTCCTTGTAATGTCACTTGGTATTGATTTTTACGATACACACGTGCAAAATATCGACCATCAGGAGATAATTGGTAATCTAAACTAATATCACCAGCGATATTAGCCGCCTGTTTCTCCAGGTCTCGAATTACCCTCCACCTCAAAATTGGATCCAATGGTGATTTTTAGGCGATCGTTAAACAGCATTTTGGAAACCCCAATATTTAAATCCGTTCTCGTCTCGCCAACTCCAGTGGTAAAGTCTTCTTCAGATTGTAGGTTGAAATCTAACTCAACGCCTGTAATTAAATCGGATGCTAGACGATTTAACTGTGATGATAACAACGAACTCACGCTATTACGAGCCATGGATTCGACTCCACCGCCACCAGATAAGCTCTCAAATGGATTGGAAGCTAAGAAGCGCCCTAATACAATTAGCGAGAACACCTGTTTATTCATCTCAGAGGGGTCTGATCGAAGTTGTGAAAGTGCATTGTTTACCTTACTCACGACATCTTGTGAGACAATAGCATTATTTTCATCCAAATCAATGTCAAATCCTAATTTGGGAGCAAATAGCTGCTCTGTAATCAATAAGTTAACGTTAAATGGAACACGCTGTTTATATAAGTTTGAATTATCTGCGCCCAATTGTGTTTGTACCAATTCTAGAGTAGGAGCTTTAACTTTATATACGGCGGTAATATCCATTCGAGCATCCAGTGGATCCCCTGCCCAAGTAATGGTACTACCTTCTTTGAATAAGAATTCACGTTTTACGGGACCGAATGAAAAGGAGTAACTTCCTTTATCTACGGTATATGTCCCTGACATTGTTATTTTATTACTGGCATCAATTCCTGCATTCAGCTCTGCTTCACCTTGAATGTTTAAAGCATCTTGCGAACCTTCATCTATGATAACTTTGAATTTTGCATTTTTGTCAGTTTGTAAATTTAAAGTAACATCTATTCCCGTTAATTTCGTTGTTGTTAGAGAGTCCAACCGTGCAAAGACATTTGTTGCTGTGGTATCACTTTTATCTACAAACTCCACAACACCTTTTCGTTCAACCATGCCTGGGTCGTCATTAGGCATGATGAAAACAAAATCAGTTTTATCCTGTACTTTGATATTTCCATCGACAACAGGCTTATCTAAGGTACCACGAATCCGTAAATCCGATGAAACATACATTTTACCAAAGAATAAGTCATTGTCCTGACGGGTTGAATTAACAACCTCAAAATTATCTGTTTTAAGATTCAGATTGAAATCATAATCCAAGTAGTTACTGGTTAGTATAGTTCCATTTAATGCACCAACATTTCCCTTTTTATCTTTAACATTGAAATCTGAGAATAGTATACCTTTATTGTTAAATCTGATTTTCTCATTGTCAATAAAGAATGATGCATTTAGCATGGCAACGTTAAATTCTGCGGAGTTGAAATTTAAGTCTCCGTCAATTACTGGCCGGTTAGTTGTCCCGGATATTTTAAGTTCTCCTTGTAGGTCGCCCTTAGATTCTTTTAAATAACCGAAACTAAAAGCTTGTATGGTACGCATTTTTAAAGGAGCGATATTCAACACAGCATTAAAAGTAGCATCTCCCTTAGGTGGACTTATAAACTCGCCAATTAAACTCACATTATTGCCATTTTCTGTAATACTGACATTTGCCGCATAGGTGTTTTCCTTTTCGTTATTGACCTTAATGTTTACATTACCAATTGTATCCGTCCCAAGATAGAATTTGTCAATTCCAATATCTGAAACGAATACAGGATTACTTTCCAAACGAGAGATAGTAGCCTGACCATTAATACCACCTCCGAGGTTCATATCTTCTGCAGCAATCATTTTACTTAACGTTTCAATTCTAAAGTTTTTGAAAAGCAAGTCAATAGGAGAGTTAAGAACAGTGTCCTGCGATTTAATTTCTAATAACTGTCCGTTGTTCTCCAAAGTGAAATTATGCGCTTGAAGTCCCGATTTACCAAATGATAACACGTTTGTGCTGTCTACTTTCCATTTTTCATAGTTTAACATCAAACCGTCCTCAAGAAGGCTAAATAAGAAATCTCCATGGTGAACCTTCATATTGGCACCTAAATGATATTGTTCTTTGTCTTTATTATCTTTAATCCAGAGACCGAAGTCTAAGTTGTTTTTGATGACTTTACCACTGAATACAGTGTTAATCAATTCGATGTTACTCACTTTGATCTTATTGATAAGAGCTGAATAGTACATGGTGCTATCGACGGTCGTAAGATCGAAAGAAACACTATTAATATCTGTACCCGCATAGACAATTTTTGGAGCTTCTAATTTAGCCTGAATCAATTTATCTTTACTGTTAAACATACCATCTAGCGTGATATCTTTCATCTCGGTAAGATCAGGTAGAAACTCTTTTATAAATTTGGTTCTTGTCAACTGCGCAGAAAATTCAAATTGTTGGTCTTCGTACTTTGGAATGACAACAGGGGCACCAGGTTGATAATATACATGGGCAATATCTTGAATGGCCGAACCTAGTTCCATTAATTTATATTTTCCAACCAAATGGGCATTAAGAAAAGCAGATTGTAACATGAGTAGGTTTCTACTGCTATCAGAACGTGCAATAAGTGATATGCTATCTAAGACGTAGCGTTCGTTATTGTAGGCAATAGATGAATTGATGATGTGAGCCTTTCCATTTAAATAGTTAAGATCTGCAGTTTCGAAATTACCCACTATTTTACCATGATAACGGAAATCATCGTCCATTAAATGTAGATTCTTAAGATTGATGCTGTCTACCATTAATTCAAAATTCACCTTTGGATATCGGTCCCGCATATCAGCAGTAGCATTTAAATCGAATTTGATATTGGGGTCGATGCTGTTAATCTTGGCATGGATATCTCCCGCATCAGCCTCTACATTCATATCGATGTTTTGATAACGGTAACCTAGTGCATCCAACTGAATCAGCTTCCCATCAACATTTGCCATAGCTTTTTTAAGGTCGAGTCCATGTCCTTTTAAATTAGCTTCAAATGATAATATTCCTAACACCGAATCTTGTTTCAATATTTTCCCTATATCAAAGTCACTGATGGAGACAAAGGCATCATAAGTGGTGTCTCGAGTGGACATGTCAAAATTACCATTAACTTTTGCGGTTCCTTTTTCGGTAACTAATGCGAGGTTCGTATTGAAAGCTTGCATCCCACCTTTAAATGTACCGGTTAAGCCAATCGCATTAGGAAGCTCTAAGTCTTTAGGAAACATGGACTTTGCAACCAATTGCTCTATATCCGAACGACCGGTTGTGAACTTCTTGAGTTGCAGGTCTATCGTCATTTTATCTACATCAGGTAGACCTTTTATCCTTGCACTGGCCAGTATTTTTGTATTTGATAATGTGCTGAAATCTAAATTTGGAATGTTTAAATCATTAAGCTTACCAATTATTTTACCATCAATATTGAATTTTTTATTCATTAAAGGCTGCATAACCTCCATGGTATCCAAGAAAGGTGCGAAATAATAAATATCACGCATATCGATGTGACTCTTTTTTATATTGGCATTTACAGCAAGCAATGCTGGATTTTCCGATATGGCTTCTAAAGATGGGTAAGTTATTTTGATATAATCTTGCAATAAGGTGTTTTGGGTTGCTGCATATAGGTTTTTTATCTCAGCACCTGTATTGGTATAAATGAAATCAGCTTTTAGGCCTTTGATTTCGAAACCCGAGTGGTCTTTGGCAGTTAAGGACTTTAGAGAAACCACTTATCGAATCAGCACTATAATATAGGTCGTTCATCGATGTATTGATAGCAGGTATTTTTATATTGAAGTAATCGAAGCCTTTCATCCGTGCTTGATTGTCATCTTTATACCAAACGTGTGTATCATTGATATTGATATCTTTAACGGATACGACCCAATTGATTTTGCTAGGAGTAGAGACTGTGTTTTTTTCCGTTACTGGTTTAGTAACTTGTGCGATTTTGTCAAATAACACCTCTGCATCGGAGCCTTCAAGGTTTATTTTTTCAATAGCAACATGCTCTTTATTAAGGTCGATACTGTTGATTTCCGCATATAATTTTTGTATAGCAAACTTTGTTTTTAGTTTGGATGATTTATCTTCATATCGAACATTGATATTTTTTAAGTCAGCAGTATTGATTCCAATATCGGGTAATAGCGATGTGACGATAGCAGTAGAATCTGTAATACCAAAATCTTCAACACTGGGAGCCGTCCCTTCTTGTACGGGATTCCATTGTGTCACAACAGCACTAAGTCCATCAATATTGATTTTTGGTAAATCAAAAGCCATGTTTTTAGTCAAATCAAATTTTTTGATTCGTGTATTGAAATGTTTCAAATAGACATCAGCACTGGTGCCAATTACATCATCTGCATAGACAATATGGAAACGCTCGAAGAGTACCTTGTCCATATTGAAAACCATTGCAGAAGAGGTATCGGTCTTGGTATCCTTATTTTCAGGACCAGCAAATGCTTTGATAATATAGTCGAAGTTAAAGCTACTATCTGGGAGAGAACGACGAATTTTTGCCGTAATACCTGTCGCTTCCAATTGTTGGATCTCCACGGTATTGTTCAGCAATTTCATCATATTGATATCGACTTTAATTGCTTCGCCAGCCACTAATGTATCTCTTGATTGGTCTTCAAGGTAGATGTTTTCAAGAACTAGTTTTTTAGGAAATTCGATATTGATACTTCCGATATGGAAGGGAGTGCCAATTTTCCCTTCTACATAGCTAGTCACTTTTCCTGCAATATAATTTTGCACGGAAGGAAGTCGAATTAAAAAAATAATAAGAAGTAGAAGTCCGATTACAGATCCAACAATCCATAATAGGGTCTTTAATGCGATACGGCTAAATTTATTCAAAATATGTATTAGTCTTTTATGAACCCTTAATTTAATATGATAACGTAAAACAAGTAAATATGTTTATACTTTTATTCCTAATAACGCTACGCTTACCTTTAGAAGGGATGTGAATGTTTAAGTTTTTCCCTGATAACTGCTTATAGAGAAATATATTTGCAATGTTAAGGATATTAATCAAAAATAATGCCTTATTTCTATAAAATACCCTGTATTGTTTACCATGAATTTAAGATTGTCCATCTGTTTTTTTCTATGTATATTAGATAGATCAATTATAAAATAATGGAACGTAAAAAATTTTTAAAATCATTGGTGCTTGCGGGCGCTGCAGGAACAGTTTTAGCCTCATGTGCAAATACAGAAAAAGAAATTAAAAATATGGAAACAAGCGATGGATTTAAGGCAGGGTATATCTTTCACAGTGTATATTTCTGGCTAAAAGATGGTATTCAGGAAAAAGAAGAAAAAGACTTTTTAAACTTTTTTGAGATTTTAAAAAAAGTACCAGGCGTAGAATCTTGCCATATTGGTAAACCTGCAGGTACTAATGCAAGAGACGTGGTTGATAATTCATTTTCGTACCACGTGATGTTAACCTTTTCAAGTCTAGAAGCGATAACAGCATATGAAGTACATCCTGATCATTTGGCGGGGATTGACCAATATAGTAAATATTGGAAACAAGTCGAGGTGAGGGATACCGTACTTAGTTAGCAATATGCAAAAGGGAGAATGCAGTTTCTCCCTTTAGTATCGAAATTTATTTTACTTCAATATTTTGTGATGTATCGTCCGCGTTTTGATCGTGGTCATCCGTATCCTTTACTTTTCTTTCAACGGTTATTTTGCACTCTGTTAATAATGCTGCCATAGCACCAATAGCAGCAAATATTGGTGCGAATATCAGCCCAATAGCACCTACAGTCACCGGGAAACTCATAATTTCTTTTCCAGACTTATCAGAAATACTGATTTTGGTCACATTGCCTTCAGCAATGAGCTCTTTAATCTTTTTTAATAGATTCTCTCCATTAATAGAAAATGTTTCTTTTATGCCCATAATGTATTGATTTTTAAATTGATGTTGTTTTTAAATATAAACACTTTCAATCAATAATTGTTGCTAAAAAAATGTTAAAAACGTTGTTGACGTTTAATTTCTTTAAATCTAGATTTGTTTTTACCATCAACTCGGGAAGCCACAGCCCATATTGCCGCGGGCAACCAACCGATAAGTGTACACTGCAAAATCAAACATAAGATTCCAGAAAATATTTTTCCCCTTAAAAAGAAGGATAACCAGGGTAGTAATACTGCTATTAGGATCATATCTATTATTTTAATATTTGTTCAAAGATAATTATTACCGCAATTAATCGACATTCCCATTAGGTAAACGGCCGGAAACAATCGGTGAATATCTTTTGTTAAATGGTGAATAGCGCATTATCATTACAAGTTAATCAACGCATTTCCATGATTTCACTCAAAGTAGTCCCATCCCAGATATAATTAATCTGGCTTTTAGTTTCCTTATATTTAGGGTCTTCCATATCTTCACTTGTGTTTTCACCCTCTATAATCCTTTTAATAATCATATTTTGGTCGCCTAAATGTTCTGAGGGGAAAAGAATGGTTTCGTCATGATAGAATACACCTGCGTCAGAAACTGTCATTTTATTCGGAAAATGAATCAGCTCATGACCATTCCATGCGAAATAATAATATTGGGTTGATACTCCGCAAGATTCACTTAGAAATGCTGAGCGATGAATGTTTTTGATGTTTTTCAATCCCATTGCCGGTAGGATTTTTGTTTCTGTACCGAGTTGATCATTTACATCTGCTTGATAATCGGCACGTGCAATACAATTCTTTTCCTTATTAAACACCTTTATCTGAGCCTCATAATAAGCTGCTGCATATTCAGTAGATGGTTTGAATTTTTTAAAACCATAAATAAATTGCTCACCATCTTCGTTCTGGATACTATTGAGAGCCAAAAGGCCTAGCCAAATGAACCCTTCTTTCTCAACGTTGTTTTTTATGTACGTTATTTTATACCAAGGTGCATGGAAACCCTCTTATAGTATTTCCATTATATCCTTCGCTGGCAATTACAACACTATTTCCCGCTGTTATAGAATCAATGAGTGTAGCATTGGTGCTGGCATTACTACGGATATAAGCGATGTCAGCAAAAATATAAGCTGTATCACCTTTGCTAAAATTCCATAAATCGAACTCATCGTATACTGCATAAGCAGTAGGTTGCTCTTGTGCACGAACAAATAAAGAAGTAAGGACAAATAAGAGCAAAAACATTGTTTTTTTCATTTATTAACCGTTATTGTTTTATATCTATATAATTTTCTTTTGCGATCTGTTTTTACAATGCAATTTTAATTCCAACTATTGAGTATGGCTTTTTTGATTCTATGTCCTATTCTGTCTAACAAAAGAGGCCAACTTTCGATAAGAAAGTTGGCCTCTTTTTAGTAATATTTTTTATGATAGACTTGCTAAGTTTTCAGCCAAGATTTTAATCTTAGATTCAGCATCTGCTTTTTTATTCTGTTCGTTTTGAATAATTTCAGGCTTCGCATTCTGAACAAAACGCTCGTTCGATAACTTCTTATCTACAGAAACCAAGAAACCTTTTAAATAATCAATTTCTTTTGTAATTCTTTCACGCTCCGCATCAACATCGATATTTTCTGCAAGTGCAACATAGCATTCTTCTTTGCCTGCCAAGAAACTGATAGCGCCATTAACTTTTTCCTGAACAAAAGTTAATGTTTCAATATTTGCCAATTTGATGATGCTATCTTGGTAACTCGTAAATTCAATTTCACTTGAATTGATAGCTAAAGGCAAAGCAATTTTTGGAGAGATCTGTTTCGTATTTCTGATATTTCGAACTTCAGAAATAATCTGTTGTACGATAGTGAACTCTTTAATTATTTTTTGGTCGATTTCACCTACAGTTGGATAGTCCGCAACGATGATACAATCTTTTGCATCGCGTTCACCGAATAATTCATCATGCCATAATTCTTCTGATAAGAAAGGCATAAATGGATGTACCAAGGTTAATATGCGTTTGAAAAATCCTTTTACTACTTCAAAAGTTTCGGCTTCAATAGGGGCTTGATATGCTGGTTTAACCAACTCTAAGTACCAAGCGCAGAAATCATCCCATACTAATTTGTAGGTAGACATCAAGGCATCGGATAAACGGTAGTTATTAAAGTGATCTTCGATCTCTATTAAAGTAGCATTGAATTTGCTTTCAAACCATCTTGCAGCTGTTTTTTGAGCCTCAGTTGCAGCTGTATCAGTTGTTTCCCATCCTTTTACTAAACGGAAGGCATTCCAGATTTTATTTGCAAAATTACGGCCCTGTTCACAATAAGAAACATCAAACATCAAGTCATTTCCGGCAGGTGAAGATAATAACATACCTACACGTACACCATCTGTACCGTATTGTGCCATTAATTCGATTGGATCAGGAGAATTTCCTAATGACTTAGACATCTTGCGTCCCAATTTATCGCGAACGATACCTGTTAAGTATACATTTTTGAAAGGAGCTTTCCCTGTATATGCATGCCCCATGATCATCATACGTGCTACCCAGAAGAAAAGAATCTCGGGAGCAGTAACTAAATCATTGGTCGGGTAGTAGTAATTGAATTCTTCATTTTCAGGATTACGGACACCGTCGAACACTGACATTGGCCATAAACCAGAAGAGAACCATGTATCCAGTACATCTTCTTCTTGACGGATCGCTCCAGTAGCTTTTCCTTGCGACTCAAACTCTT
Organism: Sphingobacterium sp. SG20118; assembly: GCF_044740685.1. NCBI lineage: Bacteria > Pseudomonadati > Bacteroidota > Sphingobacteriia > Sphingobacteriales > Sphingobacteriaceae > Sphingobacterium > Sphingobacterium sp. SG20118. Next base: position 3,552,756 of record NZ_CP172826.1, on the reverse strand, counting down.
GAATAGCTTCAGCTTCAGTTTTAGCAACTACCCATTCGTTTTTCTCATTATACCAAGCTGGTATCCGCTGTCCCCACCATAACTGGCGTGAAATACACCAATCTTTCACGTTTTCCATCCAGTGCTTATAGCTAGATGTAAACTTGTCTGGTATCAGATTTACTTCTCCGCTAACCACATAATCTAATGCAGGTTGTGCTAGTTTATCCATTTTACACCACCATTGCATCGATAATTTCGGTTCGATTGCAGCATCAGTACGTTCCGAGAAGCCAACTTGAGATTTGTAATCATCAATTTTTTCGATTTGATCGACTTCTTCTAAGAGTTTTGCGATTTTTTTACGAGCAATGAAACGATCTTCACCTACCAAAATTTGAGCATTGGCATTTAAAGTTCCATCATCGTTTAATAAATCAATGATTTCTAAATTATGTTTTTGGCCTAAAGCATAATCGTTTAAATCGTGTGCAGGAGTAACTTTTAAACAACCAGTACCAAATTCCATATCCACGTATTCATCTTCGATGATTGGAATTTCACGATTAACTAAAGGTACAAGTACTGTTTTTCCTTTTAGGTGTGTATAGCGTTCATCATTTGGATTGATACAGATAGCAGCATCAGCCATGATCGTCTCGGGACGAGTCGTTGCGATGATGATGTGTTCATCTGAATCCTTAATTTTATAACGGATATAGTATAATTTTTGATTTACTTCTCTGCGGATTACTTCTTCGTCAGATAAAGCTGTTTTTCCTTGTGGATCCCAGTTTACCATGCGAACACCACGATAGATATAACCTTCTTTGTAAAATTTGATAAAAGTATCGATAACCGATTCAGATAAATCAGCATCCATCGTGAATTTTGTGCGTTCCCAATCACATGAGGCACCTAATTTCTCAAGTTGTTTTAAGATGATACCACCATATTTTTCTTTCCATTCCCAAGCATGTTTTAGGAAGTCTTCACGCGATAATGATTTCTTATCAATTCCTTGCTCTTTCAGCATAGCGACAACCTTAGCTTCAGTGGCAATAGATGCATGATCGGTACCCGGTACCCAACAGGCATTTTTACCTTGCATACGTGCGCGACGAATCAATACATCTTGAATGGTATTGTTCAACATATGTCCCATGTGTAATACACCAGTGACGTTTGGAGGAGGCATTACTATTGTATACGGTTCACGCTCATCAGGTGTAGAACGGAAAAATCCATTCTCCATCCAATAGCTGTACCATTTGTCTTCAGCTTCTTTAGGATTGTAAGTTTTTGCTATACTCATGATAATTTTTTTTCAAAATCGTTCGCAAATTTAACGAATTTAGTTGTTTTATTGAAGTTTAATATTTCTATTTAAAAAATGTGTATTTCCTTGATATTTTGATTTTAGCAATGGCAGTATAAATATAATTAGGAAGCAGTTAAGTAAGAAGGAATTGCTTCTTTAAGCTTGATTACTTGTCTTTATACTCATAATTCTTTACTTGGGTAGCTTATATTATATGCAAGAATTGATGATATGATAATATTTTTATAACATAATCGTCACATAGCAATCTATTATTCCTGAAATAGCGTACATTTGCGTGTTTTAAAAATTACTAAACATGAATAGAATTGCCAATGAGTTGAAGGCCCTAACTCAATACTTTTTATTTTGGCTGCTCATATGCTTTATCGATCGATTGCTGTTTATCACTGCTTTTTTTGAGAAGATTGGGTTTGAAAATTTGTCGGAGGTTTTTAGAATCTATTATCATGGTCTCAGTTTAGATTTTTCTGCAGTCTCCTATATATGTGCTATTCCTTTCTTCATTTATTGCATTTTATCTTTCTTACCTCAAGTACATTTTAAAAGAAAAGTATTGGATGTTTATACCATTAGTTTGTTGGTTATTTACTTCGTGGTTTCTTTCATCAATATTAATATATATAGAGAATGGGGCGATAAAATCTCTAAACGTGCTTTTGATGCTTTTTTAGCATCTCCTTCAGGAGCTGTTGCTTCAGCGGAGTCCACGCCAGTATTTTTTCCTGTTTTTGGTATGATCGTTGGTATCGTATCTGGTTACTTCCTCTATCGTTGGATGTTCAAAAAGGTACACTTTTATAACATTAAATTACCGTGGCAGAATGCTGTTAAATTTTTGGTTGGTGCACTCTTATTATTTACCTTTATACGAGGCGGCTATGGCAGAGCAACTTTAAATCCCAGTAAAGCATATTTCTCTGAGGAAAGTTTCTATAACCATGCAGCAGTAAATACACAATGGGCGCTACTGCGTGATTATTTCTCTAAAAGTACACGGTTAAAAAGTCCATATCAATTTTATAGTGATGAATCGGAAATGAAAGCTATTTTAAAACCAGCATTTCAAGCAAATCCAGATTCAGCTATTTCGATATTAACAACAAATCGACCAAATGTAGTTTTTATTATGTTGGAAAGTTTCGTCGGGGGACTGATTGAATCAATGGGGGGGGAAAAGGGAGTCACACCCAATATTGAAAAATTAATTAACCAAGGTGTGTTTTTTGATCATATCTATGCTGCGGCAGATCGTTCGGATAAAGGAATGGTCGGTATTTTTAGCGCTTTCCCTGCTCAAGGTCCAGAGAGTATTATCAAGTATATCGATAAGCATGAAAATTTACCAGCCGTTGGCCAAGAGTTAAGCAGCGTGGGGTACCGCGGCTCATTTTATCATGGTGGACAAAGTGAATTTTATAATTTTAAATCCTATATGTTGATGCATGGCGTTTCCAAAGTGGTTGATAATGCAAGCTTTGGGGTTGATGTAGATCGTGCATCATGGGGAGTGTATGATCATGTTGTCTTAAAACGCATGCTGCATGACTTTGATACGGAAAAAACGCCGTTCTTTTCAACCATTTTTACGTTAATCAATCATGAACCATTTAACTTGAAAGATGGTTATAAATTTGGCACTAAAACGAATGCCGATAAATTTAGAAGTACAGCATATTATACCGATTCTGTGGTTTATGATTTTATCAATCAGGCAAAAAGTAAAAGCTGGTATAAAAATACTTTGTTTGTTGTTGTAGCAGATCACGGACATCGATTACCTGCTGAGAAATGGGAATTGTCGAACCCACACCGCTTCCATATTCCATTGTTGTTTTTTGGAGATGTAATAAAACCAGAATTTAGAGGTAAGAAATTTCATAAAATAGGAAATCAAACGGATATGGTGGCGACCTTACTCCATCAATTGGGTTTATCTTCCGAACGTTATCATTGGAGCCGAGATCTGTTAAATCCAACAACGCCGCAGATTGCTTTTTATAATTCCAAAGATGCATTTGGTGTCATTACACCAGAGCAGGCGGTTAGTTTTGATAATGTCGGGAAAATTATCAATTACAAGCAAAATAGTAATTTCCCCCATGCAAAAACGGATAGTTTATTGAACATTGGAAAAGCTTATTATCAGGAAGTGTATCATGAGTTTTTAAAATATTAATTAGAAAATATGATTAAATTGAAAGGTTTTTTCGCACCGTATTTAGGGTTGTTGATTCGATTCTTGATGCTGTTGTTGATTTACGCTTTTTTAAGATTGGGATTTTATTGGATCAATTATTCCTTATTTCCAAATGTCAGTGTTGAGCATTTAGCATTGATGCTATGGGGAGGGGTTAAATTTGATATTGTAGCTTTATTATATTTAAATGTACTCTATCTCTTGATGCAAATTATCCCAGCTCCATTTAAGTACAATGCGACCTATCAAAAAATAGCGAAATGGATCTTTGTTATCACAAACTCCATTGGTATAGCCTTAAATTTGATTGATTTTGCATATTACCCTTTTACATTGAAGCGCACCACAGGTACAGTCTTTGATCAATTTGCAAATGAACAGAATCTTTGGTCCTTAGCTTTTGATTTTTGCGTTGATTATTGGTACTTGTTTATATTGTTTGCTGTCTTGGTATACGTTTTAATTAAGTTGCATGACTTGCTGCAGATATATAGGCCAGCGACCTTTAAATGGGGAGCATATAGCATTCAGTCAGCCTTATTTTTACTAAGTATATTTCTGTTTATAGGTGGAGTTCGTGGTGGATGGGCACATAGTACCAGACCCATTACATTAAGTAATGCGGGAGATTATGTGACAAACCCAGAGGAAATGAACATCGTGTTAAATACACCTTTTAGTATGATGAAGACTCTGAAAGCCGTAAATTTGAAACCCATTCATACGTTTACACAAGAAGAATTGGACCATATCTATAATCCTATCCACTATCCAGAAAGTAGGGAGCCATTCAAAAAAATGAATGTTGTCTTTTTGATTCTAGAGAGTTTCGCAAAGGAACATTTTGGAGAGTTAAATAGGGATATCCAAGATGGAAAATACAAAGGTTACACGCCATTTTTAGATTCTTTGATTCGTGAAGGATATACTTTTGAACATACCTATGCTAATGGACGTAAATCAATCGATGCGCTTCCGTCTGTTATTACAGGAATTCCTTCTGTAGGAGAGCCTTTTGTACTATCGGTTTATTCGGGCAATAAGACAACTAGTATCGCCAATTTATTGGGAAATGAAGGCTATGAAACGGCATTCTTTCATGGTGCTCCAAACGGGAGTATGGGGTTCTCTGCTTATATGAAACTAGCAGGTATTCAACATTATTATGGTAAAAATGAATATAATAATGATGCGGATTTTGATGGTATCTGGGGCATTTGGGACGAACCGTTTATGCAATTTATGGCCAATGAAATCAATACTTTCAAACAACCATTTTTTGCCAGTTTCTTCTCGTTATCTTCGCATCACCCTTTTAAAGTACCGACAAAATATAAAGGTGTGTTTCCAAAAGGACCCTTGCCTGTACAAGAACCAATAGGTTATACCGATAATGCATTACGTCAGTTTTTTAAAACAGCAGCGACCATGCCTTGGTATAAAAATACTTTATTTGTCATTTGTGCCGATCATGCAACCGTTAGTGCGCTACCTGAATATAAAACTGCTGCTAATAGCTTTGCCATCCCTATAATTTTGTATACTCCAGGAGGAGAGTTAAAAGGTAGAAGTGATAAGTTGGCACAACAAATAGATATCATGCCTACGGTACTGAATTATTTAAATTATAATAAACCTTATTTTGCCTTTGGTTTTGATGCATTGAATCCAACAAAAGAAAATTTTGTAATCAATAATAATGCAGGTACATATAACTTCTACTACAAAGATTATATGTTGATCAATGATGGGACAAAAAATGTATCCCTTCATAATCTGAAGGAAGATCGTTTTATGCAGCAAGATATCCTCAAGCAGCACCCAGCAGTATTAGATACTATGGATACTAAACTTCAAGCTTTTGAACAACAATATAATAATCGGATGATTGAAAATAAACTTATTTTCGACGGGAAACAAAAATAACGAATGAGATCTCTTTTCAGTATCCCTGCGCGCAGAGATACTGAAAAGAGGGTGTTGATAAACAATTTTTAAAAGCGATTAAGTAATAACATGATTTTAACTTAATTGCTTTTTTTGCTAGTAGCCGCTTAATTCCACCGCCTCTTCTTTATTAATATTATTGTACACAATCTATTGAATGTAATTATTTTAAAGTCAAAAAACAGGACTTATTTTTTGGTAGCCAATTTAATTTTCACTCCCTAAATCACTTTAGTAATTACTAGTTGCTACCGTACCAAAGCAATATTATAGCTCAAAAGTAATTTAGTACACTTTGGTTCACTATGAAGGTGAAAGTGCATGAAAGTCCCTGTAAGTCTTTAAAACTCCATGCAAGTCCATACCATGTGTGCCAACGATTTGGGACTGATGGGACACAGCCTTGGCCCTGGTTCGATGATTGTTCGACCGTGCTTCGAATGACCTTCGACTATCCTTCGGTTATTAGGCGAACAAGCTCCATACAATTGCCGAACCAGTCCTCTGTCATACTCGAATCATTACCAATGAGTGCCCTAACACTACTCGGATGTCAAGAAATTCAATGATTTTATGTTAGGCTAACCTATTCTAGGTATTTTGCCCTCGTTTAATGAGAATGAGCGAACTTCTGGGTTGAAAAATGCTCGTATAATTTAATACTTAATGTACTGATCATACCTTAAATATATCGTTTATTTACCAGTGAACTACGGCTGTAATCCTTATCTTTGCAAGATGTCTGAACACACTATTTTGGAACAAGAAACAATTGTGGCATTAGCCACAGCTAGTGGTAACGGCGCTATTGCAGTTATTCGTCTTTCAGGAAAGGATGCGATTGTAATCACCGATCAAGTATTTCGAGGAAAGAATTTGCTCAAGCAATCTTCTCATACCCTTCATTTCGGCACCATACGTGATGGCGAAGAGATTATAGATGAAGTATTGGTCTCCCTATTTATAGGTCCTAATTCTTACACAAAAGAAAATGTAGTGGAGATTTCCACGCACAATTCGAAGTATATCATAGAGCGGGTGATGAGTTTACTCATTAAAAAAGGAGCTAGGGCAGCGAAAGCTGGAGAATTTACCTTACGTGCGTTTTTAAATGGAGGTATGGATTTGTCTCAAGCAGAAGCTGTTGCAGATTTGATTGCTTCAAATTCAGCTGCTTCTCATCAAATCGCTATGCAGCAAATGCGAGGAGGATTCTCCAATCAATTGAAAAAATTACGTGACGACTTGATTCATTTTGCGTCACTAATAGAATTGGAATTGGACTTTTCTGAAGAAGATGTGGAATTTGCAAATCGTGATCAACTGAAAAATCTGATTAAGCAGATAAATCAAGTAGTGAGTAAGCTTATTTCTTCTTTTGAGCAAGGAAACGTATTGAAAAATGGTGTACCAGTGGTTATCGCAGGTAAACCGAACGTGGGTAAATCCACACTTTTAAATGCACTATTGAATGAAGAGCGTGCAATCGTATCGGAAATTGCAGGCACTACAAGAGATACGATTGAAGACGAAATCAATATCAAGGGAATTACTTTCCGATTTATTGATACGGCAGGTATTCGCGAAACAATAGACGTTATCGAAGCCAAGGGTGTAGAGCGTACTAGAGCAAAAATGAAACAAGCACGCTTGATCATCTATCTGTTTGATCCAACACAAGATCAGGTGCAGGATATTGAAACCCAGATTGAGGAGGTGAAACTTTTAAACATTCCTTTTGTAACTATTATTAATAAATCTGATTTATTGAGCGTTGAACAAAAGCAACAGTATGCGGTATTGCAGCCTTTGTATATTTCTGCAAAAGAGCAAATAGGAGTGGAGGAACTCAAAGATGAATTATTGCAACAAGTAAATTTAGCAAACTTGAATACTGATGATGTTTTAGTGACTAATATTCGACATGTAGAAGCTCTTCAACATACACAATCATCTTTAGAACGTGTACTTAATGGTATTGATAATCCAGTTACTTCAGACTTTTTAGCTATGGATATCCGTCAGTCACTTTATCATTTAGGTGAAATAACAGGGTCTGTATCAACAGATGATTTGTTGGATAATATATTTTCGAAATTCTGTATCGGGAAGTAATCTGTTTGTAGATAGTAAAAATGCTATCCAATCATATAAAAAAATCAGTAGTATATTTTACTACTGATTTTTTTATTTTACTGTACTTCTATTATATGCTGCAGCCTAATTTTGTCAGCTATTATCACTACTATCATGGACCATCAGCTACTTGGTATATGAATGGTCAAGCACTTCTTACAGCAGGGTTAAAACGAGTTTATGTTTTCCTGCACTAAGTTGTATGTTTGTTTGTTCTTTTATATTTGCAGGAGGATAAAACGTCGCTGTTGAATTTGGAGGCACAGCGACTTCATAATTGATGGTCCTTTTGTTTTTGGTCCACTTTGAAGTTATCGATCCGTAAGGTGATTTATGTGTCACTTCAGACTGATCTAGCGTGCTAGGAAATGAAGGTTTCAATAAGATATGTTTAAATCCTGGTTGATCAGCATCAGGAAGAATACCACCTATAGATTTGAAAAACCAACCCCCAATTTCTCCAAACATCATGTGATTATCAGAAATATCTCTTTCCGATTTTAGGTCCCAATTTTCTAAAAGAGTAGTGGCGCCATTTACCACCCACCATCCCCAAGAGGGGTAACTATCCTGTACAGCTACTTGATAGGCAGTCTCCTGATAGCCATTGTTGTTTAATGCGTTTAATAAGGCTTTTGCTCCGAGTACACCTACATCAAGATGAAAATTTGTCTCTACTACCTTTTTGTTAAGATTGGCAGCAACCTTATCTTTCATATCTTCAGGTACCAAGTCCCAATGTAAAGTCATACTCAATTCAGTCTGTGTGCCACTTGCATAAATTCCAGTCGATCGATTTAGAAATTTATCATTGATTGCTTTTTTTATTTTTTTACTCAAAGCATCGTATTTCGCATAATCTTCTTGTTGGCCAAATAGTTTAGCTGCGGATGCTAATATAGTCGCATCTACATAGAAATAAATGGAAGAGGTAAGTTCTAGATTTGAAGTTGACTTTACAGGAAACCCAATCCCCTCGTCCAAAGCTAGTCAATCCGCTAGGACTGGTTCGATCTACATAATTTACATATCGTTTTATGTTTTCATAGCAATCTTTCAATAACCTGCTATCGCCATAAAACATATAGATCTGCCACGGTATGATAGCAATGGTACTTGTCCAGTCCAATCCATTTGCTGTTCCGTATCCCCATCCCCCAGTAGGGATAATGTCTGGCAATACACCATTTGGTTGCTGCTCGTCTCGATGATCGGCTAGCCACTTTTCATAGACTGTAATTGCATCAAAATTATATAAAGCAGTTTCTATAGCGAGGTGGCCATCGCCTGTCCATCCATTTTTTTCTCTTTGAGGACAATCCGTTGGGTATCCCATGAGATTGGATAGGTAAGCATTGTTGGTTACTTTCCAAAGATCATTGACCAATTTGGAAGAGGTTTTTACCTCACCTACAGATTCGACATCACTATGCATAAAGTAGGAGGTGATTTTTAAATCTTGCAAGGAGATGGGTTGACTACTGGTAACTTCAACATAGCGAAATCCTTTGTAATTAAACTTTGGGATAAATTCATCTTCTTTTTTACCACTTAGGGTAAAGATGTCGGTCTGAAAAGGATCATTCTCTTTATCTCCCCTATAGTATACATCAATATTAGCCATATCAATTCGGCCATCAGTATGTAGGCGCTCGCCATGTTTGATTTTGAGCACAGTACCCGCAGCACCCTTAGCTTTTACATGGGTAACACCGGCCATATTTTGTCCCATGTCAAATACGTAGGTTTTATCATCAATTTTCTGGGTCGACTTTGGGGTAAAGGGTGTTATTAACCGGATAGGTACAGTTTGTTGAGAAATAATGAGATCTGCTGGAGCACTACGATATTTTACCCCCTGCCATTTTGAATCATCAAAATTAGCTGTATTCCATCCTTCTTGTTCCAAGCGGGCATCATAATGTTCACCTGTATAGATACTATTATAAGTTATAGGCCCCGAAGAAGTTTTCCAGTCTTGCTCAGATACAATGGTCTCCTCAGTGCCATCTGTATAAACAATGCGGAGGTCCATGCAGAAGGCAGGTCGATTTCTCCATGGTGCATTGTGAAAATCCCACACGGCAAGAGATTGATGGTTATACCATCCATTTCCCAATATAACACCAATGGCATTTTCACCCGACTGCAATTGTTGCGTTACATCATGGACAACATATAATGTCCTTTTATCGAATCGGGTATACATGGGGTCAAGCCAGTTTTCACCTACTTTTCTACCATTGAGCGACAGTTCATATAGCCCCGCAGCTGCAATATAAGCACGTGCCGATTTGATAGTCTTTTTCACCTCAAATGCTTTGCGGAAGTAGGGAGCCTCTTTATGATGGATATCATGATGATCACTGATCCAAGTGCCTTTCCAATTGTATCTTCCCATCATGCCTGTTTCAAAAGCAACAATCTTAGAAGTCGTCGGTTTACCATCCTTATCCCAGATTTTTACTTTCCAGAAATATTTGGTTAATGGATTAAGTTCCTTTCCTGAATATGAAACGATAATATCTCCGTTCGACTGTTTACCGGTATCCCAAACCTCACCTTTGTTATTATCGACAGCTATAGAATCTGTCCCTACAAATAACTGATAAGCAGTCTGCATAGCACCTTGTCTATCGTCCTTCAACATCCAGGTTAACCTAGGGTTTTGGATATCGATTCCCAATGGATTACTTAGATGTTCACATTTTAATTTGATTGGCTCACATACCGTAAGCTTCTGTTGTGCATAAAGATTGTAGCCTACAGTTAGTGCAACAATCAATAAAGTTCTTTTCATTTTGTGTGGTTTTTTGTTCCAAAAACAGTAATCGATTCACTACTGACGAATTATTTTTATTTTTAACTAACCTTAGATTTGAGAGGTTATATTGGTTGATATATTGCGCAGAAATTGTTTACTAGCAATATATCTCTAAAGCTAATGCGTTTTAGTCAAATAAAAAAGGGTTTAAAAAAAATACTTAAGTTTTTCGTTCGGAGAGGATTGCTGTTAAATCTCTAAAATCGTAAGAAAATATCTTCCGATAAATCCCTATCTTTAAGACAAGGAGAAGACAACATTAAATCACAATTGATTACTGAAAATAATACTAATTTTAGACCTCATGGATTACGCTCAATTGATAAATGAAACAGCACAATACGTACATAAGTATATGGATGACCATGACCTTTCAAAGCTGAGCTTCCATAACCGAGCGCACATTGAAGAGGTGGTAGAGGCCGTGAAGAAGATGGCAGACTATTATAACCTCGATGAAAGAGATACAGCTATTGTGACGCTATCGGCATATTTTCATGATCTTGGTTACTGCATTAATGGTAAAGATAATCATGAAGAAAGAGGTGCAGAAATAGCGGAAAAATTTTTACACTTGAAGCAGGTTGATACGAGCATTATTCTTGCAATTCGAGGATGTATTTTGGCGACAAAACTACCACAATCTCCTAAAGATCTCCTTGAAGAAATTGTCTGCGATGCAGACTTGTATCATTTTGGGAGCGATCGGTTTGAAGCTCGTAATAAATTGATGCGCCAAGAGGCAAAAGCTTGTGGATATACTGCAACTAAAGAGGAGTGGCGTAAAAACACCATTAAATTGATGGAAGCTCATCATTACCATACCGATTATGGACGTAACTTATTAGATCAAAAAAAGCAACAAAATATCCAGGCTTTAAAACAGAAAGAAGAGTCGGAAATTAGCGGTCAAGAAAAAAATAATCGAAGGCCAGAGCGGGGTATTGAGACCATGTTTCGAATTACTTCAACCAACAATCAGCGCTTAAGTGATATGGCTGACAATAAATCAAATATCTTAATTACGGTAAACTCCATCATATTATCGGTTGTTATTGCACTGTTGTTGCGTAAGTTAGATAATAATGTACATCTGGTATTCCCTACTGCTATTTTGCTATTTACTAGTCTGATTACGATGGTGATAGCGATTCTCGCAACTCGACCTTCTGTCCCAAATGGTAAATACACACCAGATGACCTGAAAAATAAGAAAGTCAATCTCTTATTTTTCGGTAATTTTTACCAAATGAACCTAGAAAGCTATAGTAATGGGATGAAACTCATGATGGAAGAACGAGATTACCTCTATAGTACTTTAATTAAAGATGTTTACTCCCAGGGAGTTGTTTTGGGACGTAAATTCAAATTACTCCGCTTAGCTTATAATATATTCATGTATGGGTTAATTGTTTCTGTACTTGCTTTTGTTATTGTCGTCATTATTAATGCTTAAGATATGAACGATACAAATGGTGAATCAGTTAATTTGAGGTTGTTTAATCGGGATTTAAGCTGGTTATCTTTTAATGAGCGGATTTTGAAGGAGGCTGGAAACAAACAGGTTCCTTTGCTGGAACGAATTAATTTCTTAGCAATTTTTTCTTCTAATCTAGATGAGTTTTACCGGGTGCGCATGCCGGTGCTTTCTGCATTGAAAAAGATTAAAAATGAGGAAAGTCATGATGATTATGTACCTAACGAGACGAATATATACAAAAAAGCCAAGTTACAAATAGAAAAGCAATTAGCTCTTTTTGGAAATACTTTAGTAGCAGATATCATTCCCGATTTGAAGGATGAAGGCATACTTGTCGTATACGATGGTATTATACCCGAAACTATTGCATCCCAAACAAGGGATTATTTTTATGAAAGCATAGCTTCATTTTTAGAAATTAGGATACTTGATGATGAGCCTTTTTTTCCTGAAAACAATCAATTGTATTTAATCTTTACTGTTGAAGAGCAAGGAACTGAAAAATTGGGTCTTATTAATATTCCTTCCGACCGAATAGCTCGTTTTTACAAAGTTTCAGATGAAGATAAAACATATATTGTCTTTATTGATGATATTATTCGGCAAAATCTGAAATTGGTATTTCCAGAGTGTTCTATTACAGGTATCTATGCATTGAAAGTGACACGAACTGCTGATTTAGAATTGGACAACGAGTTTGAGGGCTCATTGTTGGAAAAGATAGAAAAACAAATTAAGAAAAGAGATTTTGGAATTGCTACGCGCTTATTGTACCAACCAGATCTTCCGGATGAACTTTTACAAAAGTTCAACAAGCTCTTTAATCTGCGAAGATCTAATGGAATAAAAGGAGGAAACTATCATAATTTAAGCGATTTATTTTCTTTTCCAATTGATAAAAAAGATTGGAAATACAGAACACAAGTTCCGATTCCGTATAGCTTTAAAACCAGATCTTTTTCTTTGTTTGCAGAAATTGAAACGGAAGATATTTTAATACATACGCCTTACCAATCGTATCAGGTTATTTTACGGTTTTTTAATGAAGCGGCATTAAGTCGGGATGTTGAAGAAATTTATATTTCCATGTATCGGGTAGCGAGTGATTCAAAGATTCTGAATGCCTTACTAAGCGCAGTTAGAAATGGGAAAAAAGTAATTGTTTTTGTAGAATTAAAAGCAAGATTTGACGAAGAGAATAATATTTACTGGGCTAAAAAATTAAAAGACGCAGGAGTAAAAGTATTGTATAGTATTCCAAACTTAAAGGTACATGCTAAAATTGCTCTGGTGAAAACACGAAAAGACGGTCAGGAAAAATTCTTTGGATTGCTGTCTACAGGGAATCTAAATGAAAAAACAGCTTTTGTATATGCGGATCACATATTATTGACTGCTAATCAAGAAATTCTTTATGAATTAAAGGAAGTTTTTAATATGCTGACAGAGATAAGAGACAAAGAATCTACTTATACTATTCGGTTCAACCATCTTTTGGTCGCTCAATTTAATTTGTCAGAGCGCTTTATTAAGCTTATAGATCAGGAAATTGCACATGCAAAAAATGGACTTCCTGCTTCGATTATCATAAAAGTAAATAATTTAGAAGAAAAGGGAATGATTCAAAAATTATATGAAGCAGGTCGAGCGGGGGTAAAAATTCAGCTAATTGTTAGAAGTATATGTCGTTTGGTGCCCGCAGTAGCTGGCTTGAGCGAAAATATAAGTGTGAGACGTATCGTTGATCGTTATTTAGAAACATAGCCGAGTCTTTATTTTTTATAATAACGGTGACGAACAAGTTTATCTAGGATCTGCCGATTGGATGACTCGAAATATATTTAATCGTATTGAAGTCTGTTTTCCGATTATAAATGAACGGTTGAAAAAAGAAATACAAACCATTATCGCCTTACAACTGGAAGACGATACTTCTGCGGAACTTTTGGATGGAAATATGGAACCGATAAAATTTTTATCGAGTAAAGGACTGCGTGCCCAAGATCGTATTTATAACTATTGTAAACAAATTGAAAATCCCTTAAACTAATATCATATGAACAGTAAAAAATTATTTTGGATATGTATGCCGATAGCAAGCTTATTTTTCTTCTCGGCATGTGCACAAACCCCTAAAAGCTTTGTAAGTCCAAAGGGATATGATTTAAATAATGGCGAAAAGCAATTCTTGCCAGATGCCTTACATGAAATATCTGGTATAGCCTTCCCTCAAGAAAGCTCACAATATATTTTCGCTAATGAAGATGAGCATGGTATCGTATATTTTTTCGCTCCAGGTGAACAAAATCTGCAACAGATAAAGTTTGCAAAAAAAGGTGATTATGAAGGTATTGCTATTAATAATGGCTATGTGGCAGTTATGGAAAGCAGGGGTACTATTTATACTTTTCCTCATGCTGATATGAGTCAAAAAAATGCGTCAAATGTAAAAGTCGCAGAGAGTCTGATTCCAAAAGAGGAATATGAATCATTAGCAGCTTCAACAGCGGATAGTTTATTATATGTATTATGTAAAAAGTGCACGGTAGATAAAGGGTCTAAAACATTGACCGGATATATATTGGCACTTGCTAAAGATGGCGAAGTTTCCCGCAAAGGTGAATTTAAAATAGATGAGGAACAAATTGACCGTCTTAGTAGTTTGAACGGAAAGAGTTTCCGTCCGTCGGCATTGACTAAAAACACACAGACGAATGAATGGTTTATTCTTTCTTCTATCAATAAGATGCTCGTGGTTGCCAATGATAAATGGGAAGTGATAGGAGCTTACCCCTTGAATCCAACTGTTTTTAATCAGCCAGAAGCCATTGCCTTCGATCATTCGGGTAATCTATATATAGGAAATGAGGGTGGGGATAAAACTAATAAAGCAACATTAATAAAATTTAAATTGAATTGATCATATGTTAAAATTCATCCATATAGTTTTGCTATCCTTTTCAATGACTCAAGTTATTGCTCAAGATAGTGTGCTCAATCGCGTTATTTTTATAGGCGATGCTGGTGAGATAAATTTTAAACAAGAAACCATCATACCACTTGCTGCAGATTTAATTCTAAAGGGTAGAACGACCGTTATGTTTTTGGGAGATAATATCTATCCGCGTGGAATGGGGCTTCCGGGTGACCAAGAGGAAGTAGAAACTGCGGAAATCTTGCGTTCTCAATATGAGCCGATGCGAGCAAAAGGTGCACCCGTATATTTTATCCCTGGAAACCATGACTGGGACAGGTCGGGTAAGGATGGATTAGCAAAGATTAGGGCTCAAGGAGATTATTTAGCGCAACAAAATGATTCTCTCTTGCGGTTGATTCCAGCAAATGGATGCCCTGACCCGATTGAAATCCCGATCTCGGATCAGATGGTTATTATTGCTTATGATAGTGAATGGTGGCTTTTTCCTTATAAAAAAGATAATCCTAATCATGAATGCGCATGTAACTCTGAGGTAGAGGTTTTGGCAAAACTAAAAAACATACTGGATAAGAATCAGGACAAAATGGTATTGGTAGCCTCACATCACCCTATGCAATCTTTTGGAATACATGGGGGCCATTATTCGTTGAAAGATCACCTATTTCCGTTGACCCTGATTAATAAAAGCCTTTATTTACCGTTACCTGTTATTGGATCATTATATCCATTATTGCGTTCAACTGCTTTTTCAAATGCAGAGGATATGCGCCATCCTACATATAAACGTCTGAAACAAAGCATTGGGAAGGTATTCGAAGGACACCCAAATTACATTTATGTAGCAGGCCATGATCATGGATTGCAGTTTATCAAAAATCGAGATCAATATCAAATAGTAAGTGGTTCCGGAGCTAAAAGTTCCGCTATTAAGAACAATAAGAAATTGCTTTATAAAAATGCTAAACAGGGTTTTGTTGCAGTAGATATGATGCTGGATCGGAGTACTCGTATTACTTATTATCGTTATGATAATCATGGAATAAAGGAGGATTTTGTATATTGCATACCCCTCAGGAAATAGGGTTAGCCATGCAATAAAAGACTTCTAAATTGAGGATATTTAGTCATTAAATAAATTTACGAAGTAATTTTGATAGCAGAAGAGTCCTTCCTAGATTGATTCGTTTTACGATTTGATAAAAATGGAGACAAACGATCGTTGTAAAAAAGGATATTCATATTCAATGTTTAAGCCCGTGTTAATTTAAACTTTTAAAAAGATGCAATCAGCATTATTCGATATCATAAATGAAGATGGAGGTCAATTTCCTGAAATTGAAACAAAGTTCTCCTTTGAACCGTTTTTAAATTATTTAAAAGAAAGGACGAGGAATGAAATTTCAATCAAGAAGAATTTTTTCGAGAATGTACTCCATGAGTTTAAGCTCATATTTGAAGTACATGGAACTGTAAATGAAGAAAATATTGTTCACTTTGAACCCATATTCAGGTTAATCCATGCCTCATTAAACCCGCCGTTAGTGGAAGAAGAAGAGGCTTATTGGGCTATTGGGTTTCCGATAGGACAAAAAATATGTTTTGGCACAGATAAATTTTATGAGCTTCTGAAGCAGCATGTGTGCCAAGATCAATTAAGGATTAGTCAGAATCCATTGGATTCATCAGATAAAACGAACATGTTGTACGCATTTATTCTGGAAAGATTATATGGTATAAATCCTGCAAAACATTTAGAGCTGATACATTCATTTGAAGATGCTACTTCGGGTCTGCAAAAGTACTATAGAATCCATATCGATCATTCTTTCGTAGATGTGAATGTAACAGGAGAATTACCCATTATTGACCGCTCGAAGATAAGAGATGAGTTTTCAAAAACCCTAAATTTTGAAATAATAAAATCAATACTTCCATTGGATCAAATCCGATTAGATGGTTTCTCAATTTTAACAGTTACTGATGTTACTGCACAACAAGCCCTTGAAAATATCAAAAACATGATTATTAGAGGGGTTGAAAACTCAGATTCCTACGGACATGTCATACAGGCTTTGAAAATACTTGCAGGAAGTGCAGATATTGAATTTTCGCTCTTACCCTTTTTGAGGCTAAATGCTCAAGTAGTCTTTGATTTTAAAAATAAGAAGAATTCAATAATCTATTCCTTATTTCAGAATAATAAAATGAGTGAGGATCATATTCAGGAAATATTGGATCAATTTATTAAACAGCCTCAAATTCTAGTATTCAGTAATGACCAATCGCCAGAAGATAAAAACATACAATTTTTCTGGGATAAATTAAAAGAGTTGGATGTGGTAAACTATGCCTTGATTCCGATAGCTCATAATAAAGAGCTAGTAGGAGTTATAGAAGTTTTCACCAAGAAGAAGGTTGTTTTAGATGAACAGGTTTCTAGCGCGTATATTTAGTGCGAGTACACTACTTGCACAATTATTAAAAGATGAAATCGTTGACTTTGAGACGAAAATAAATGAGGTTATAAAAGATAAGTTTACCTCCCTTCAGTCAGCCGTACAGTGGAAGTTTAATAAAGAAGCTTGGACATATTTACAGCAGTTGGAGGAAGGGAAGCCTAGGCCTATTATAGGCGATATTAAATTCGAACAAGTATATCCCTTATATGGTGCTGTTGATATCAGGAACTCAACCATTGAAAGAAACAAAGCAGTATATCAGGATATGGTCGTTCACTTAGAGTTACTAGAAAAACTATTGGTTCGGTTAAAGGATCTGCACAGCATTGTTATTCTTGATGAAATGATTTTTAACTGTAGGCGATGGTTACAGGAAATCAATGAAGAGATGATGGATAGTTTCCAAATCCAAGTCAATGAATTCTTTAATCAGAATGTGCCTGAAGTGCTAACCTATTTTACGGAGTATTCAAAAGAAGCCCATACCTTAATCAACGGATACGAAAAAGCAGTTCACCCTATAGAGGGTATTGTCTATAAAAATCGTAACATTTTAGAAAACTCCATTCAATTGATAAATAGTGGTATCAGTGGTTATTTGGAATTATTTGATAAAGAATTACAAAGTTCTTACCCTTGTTATTTCGAGAAATTTAGATCAGATGGAGTTGAGTATGATATATACATAGGGCAATCTATTGCACCGAATAAAAAATTTAATGAGATATACCTTAAAAATATTCGACTTTGGCAATTGACTTCAATGGCTGCTATCGGGAAAATTACGCATAGTTTACTCGAGCAGATGGGTAAACATCTACTGACTACACAGCTTATTTTTGTCAATGCTAATTTGATTGATATCAATTTTAGAACAGATGAGCACCGTTTTGATGTAGAAGGTTCTTATAATATTCGTTACCAGATCATTAAGAGGAGAATTGATAAGGTAACCCTTAAAGGTACGAGTGAGCGCTTGACCCAACCGGGTAAAATAGCAATTGTTTACTTTACGAAGAATGATGAAAAGGAGTATTTGGGCTATATACAATATTTACAAAAGAATGGAACATTATTAGATGATCTGGAAGAATTGGAATTGGAAGAGTTGCAGGGAGTTAAGGGGTTGCAAGCTTTAAGGGTGGGTATCAATTTCACCTCGTATGAGGCAATAGATTAGGGTAAATCTTGATTTACATCAACTTTTAGTTTACTGGTACTTCTTAACTTCGCGATGGACAATGATTGCTTTCATTTATTTATAAATATTAAAAATATCAGATTATGATTACACAAAAATGGTTGGTTGACCCAAGTCACAGTGAGGTGTCTTTTAAAGTAAAGCACTTGATGATTACGACGGTGACAGGTTATTTTGGGAAATTTGACCTTGAGGTAGAGACCGTTTCCGACGATTTTAATACAGCCCAAAAGATTGTATTTGTAGCTGAAATCGATTCGATTAATACCAATGATATACAGCGCGATGAACATTTGCGGTCGGCCGATTTTTTTAATAGTGTAGAAAACAAATATTTGAAATTCTTAGGTACGCACTATAAAGGAATAGGCAGTGATGCCCAATTAACTGGCCAATTGACAATAGGGAGTGTTACCAGAACGATTACGTTAGACGTAGTATTTGGTGGTATTGTAGTCGATGGGTATAGACAGACGAAAGCGGGGTTTCTCAGTCTCTGGTAAGTTAAGCCGTAAGGAATTCGGTTTAACATGGGATGCGGTAACCGAGGCGGGTAATATCGTTGTAAGTGATGAAGTAAGAATCAATGCTGAAATACAAATTGTAAGGCAAAGTTAAGTCCTTTTGGAACTCATGAACCGTGCCACAATTGCCATACTAATTGCTCAATTATTGAAAAAAAGTAAAAGGCTTATCCCTATAAGTCTTTTACTTTACCAAATTATAGTTATAATATTATTGTCTCTACACTTATTTGTGAATGGAGAATCTTATGTATTGGACAAGTATTCGCGACTGCTTCCAACCGTACTTGTTGTTTTTCATCAATATTACCTTCATAACTAATTTTCCGGATTAATTTTGTTTCTTTTTTATCTTCAGATTGTTCTACGGTAACTACTACATGAAATTTTTCAATTGCCCATTGTTTATGGTCTGTATACATTTTTAGCGTGATCGCTGTACAAGAAGCAAGCGAAGAAGCTAGTAGTTCTAACGGCTGAAAACCCAAGTCAAGACCTCCTTTTTCAGTAGGTTCATCAACAATAATGTTATTTTTTCCTGCGATAACTGTGGTTTTGTATTTATCGGATCCTATAGTTGCTTTTACGGTGTTCATGCTTTTATATTTTATTATTTAAGTAAAAATCAGGTAGTGGTATATAGCCAGTTTCATTGGCAACGGGTGGAAATTTTTTATCGATCCAGTCTTGTTTGGCCTGTTCAAGTCTTTGTTTGGAAGAACCCACGAAGTTCCAAAGGATATAACGTTCTTCAGGCAATGGCTCTCCTCCAAAAATATAAATAGTCGAATTTTCACCAATTTCAAATTCGCACAACTGTGCATCTTTAGCTACAAGGAGTTGTTTGGGTTCGAAAATTGTTCCATTATCTGTTATACTACCTTCCAAGATATAAAGTCCCGATTCGCCATAGAGATCTTTACCAATACTGACTTTTGCTTTATTTTTTGATTTTATTTCGATAAAGTACAGTTTACTGTAAACAGATACGGGGGATTTTTTTCCAAATGCTTCTCCTGCAATTAGCGTGTAGTTTACACCTTGTTGATCTTCCCAATGCGGAAGGTCTTCTGCATTGGTGTGTTCAAACGAAGGTTCGCATTCTTCCAGTTCCTTAGGAAGGGCTACCCAGATCTGCAACCCATGTAATACTTTGTCGGTATGGCGTAAATATTCTGGGGTTCGCTCCGAATGTGTTACACCTTTTCCAGCAGTCATCCAATTTACGGCTCCAGGTTTTATTTCCATTTCGGTACCTAGGCTATCGCGATGCATGATGGCGCCTTCAAAAAGATAAGTTAAAGTTGATAGTCCAACATGGGGGTGAGGACCTACATCTAGATTTTCATATTCATTCAATGCAGCTGGCCCCATATGGTCGATAAATGTAAATGGCCCGACCATTCTTTTTTGACGGAATGGAAGGAGACGACCGACCATAAAATTACCGATGTTTGCGGCTCGCTCTTCTATAATGACTCCTATATTTGACATATTATTCTATTTTTACGCGTTAAAGTATTAAACAGTTTTATTGTACTTAAGTTTACATTTTAGCAAATCTTGAAATCAACTAAATAACATCATATTGTACAATTTTCGACGATTTCATTATTTACTAAGCTAAAGATAGTCGTTTCATTGCTCTAAATCATTGATCTAGATTAAGAAAGTCAGGATTGCTTATTCCATTCGATTTGGATGCACATGGAAAGCTTTTTTAAAGAATGCGAGCGATAAGCGATATGTCAATAGATTTCTGAACGATTTAATCTCCATTTACCAACCACAAGATTGCTGTTGATTGCTTAAAAAAGAAAATAGTGTATATTATTTATTTCTAGTACCAGTAAAGAATTACATGAACAGATAGGGGAGAGCGGAGCGAGAAGGAACTAGAAATAACTAGAAAAAGATAAAATTAAAGAATTGATGATTGCTTGTTTAAGCATCTAGTTAATGGTAATTTGACATTCGTCTTAATTTTTTTACAATTTGACGGTATAAATCAGATTAATAATCTGTTTATTTGTGTTAAAGAAATGATGGAATTTCATTGACTAAACCTAACTTTATGATGCTAAGCGTTTTAAATATTATTTTTTGCATTGCATTTATTGGATTTGCATATGTAAATCTCAATGATAAAGATTCATGGCTATGGATACCAATATATATGCTGGCATCCGTTTGCTGTGGGTTGACTGTTTTTGATCTTTATTATCCATTTATATATCTTGGTGCTATTGTATTTTATCTTATTTATGCTGTTATCCTCTTTTTTGCAAAAGATGGAGTTCGTGATTGGTTGATGAAATACCGAACGCCAAGTCTGGTGGAGAGTATGCAAGCTACTAAACCTTATATTGAGAAAACGAGAGAATTTTTCGGTCTTCTCATTGTTGCTGCTGCGTTGGCTATAAACTATTTTGTTGCTGTTAATTTGTAAATGATATCGATGATCGATTTAGAGAGAAAAAAACAACTCAATGAGCTGTTTCAACAGATTCTTAAACAAAACCTGACTCTGGATGCATGGTCTTGGTTGAACCTTAAGGTGGAGGCGATTAAAACAGAAGAAAAAACACTCCAGTTAAATCAAAGTTTTTCACAAATACCAAGGATGTTAGGTAAAAATCAGGTAATTATCCAGCCCGAAGAATCCGTGGAAATAAGTACATTATTACCTGGTTTTTCTTTGCAGGAATGGTCTTCGGATCGACTGGCTCGTGTATGGTTGTTGATGCAGTTACCGGATCATAATAAAGAGGTTTATCTCCATAAAATAAATAACTTGTTTATCGCTTCGGAAATGAATGAACTGATTGCACTTTATTCAGCTCTGCCTTTCTTAAGTTATACCGAAGAATGGGTTAGCAGATGTGAAGAAGGAATTCGTTCTAACATAGGAACGGTATTGGATGCAATTATGTATCACAATCCCTTTCCTGCAAAGACACTTACCGAAGCTGCATGGAACCAATTGGTTTTAAAAGCTTTTTTTACTGAAAAAGATGTTAACCAAATTACTGGATTAAAAGAAAGAGCGAATCAGGCCCTAGCGTGTACCTTAAACGATTATGTTGAAGAACGTCTAGCGGCCCATAGAACAGTTCATCCAGAAATTTATCAATTAATAGAATTAGGAAAATAAAATAACGAATTATGTGCTGTAATGACAATTTCCAAGAAAGAAATGCAGGAGAAAGAAACCAAAGCGCTCTTGATTTAAATGATATTAGTGGAATGAAATTTTTTGATCCACATATCCATATGACTGCACGGACAACGGATGATTACCAAGCGATGGTAGATGCAGGTATCGTGGCTATCATAGAAACCTGCTTTTTGGTTGGGTCAGCCGCGTACCGGAATTGATAGTTTTACGGATTATTATAGTAGCTTGATCGGTTGGGAAAGATTTAGATCTTCTCAGTTCGGTATTAAGCATTATTGTACGATAGGTTTAAATTCGCGTGAGGCTAATAATGAAAAGTTGGCTGAACAGGTAATGGAACTATTGCCTCAGTTTATTTTTAAAGAAGGAGTGGTTGGTATTGGTGAAATAGGTTTTGATGATCAGACTGCTGCGGAAGAAAAATATTTCAGATTGCAGTTGGAGCTTGCCAAAGAGGCAGGATTACCTGTACAGATTCATACACCGCATAGAGATAAGAAAAGAGGTACGCAGCGTAGTATGGATATTGCTATTGAGCATGGTCTCTCTCCTTATTCAGTGATTGTCGATCATAATAATGAAGAGACTGTTAAAGAGGTTTTAGACAGGGGTTTTTGGGCTGCTTTTACAATCTACCCATTTACGAAAATGGGCAATGAACGTATGGTAGATATTGTGAAACAATATGGTTCAGAGCGGATTATGATTAACTCAGCTGCGGATTGGGGTATTTCTGATCCACTTGCCGTACCTAAAACTGCTGCTTTAATGAAAAAATCTGGCATTAGTTTAAGTGACATCGAACTTGTCAGTTTCCGAAATGCAATTACGGCTTTTAGTCAAAGCGGGCAGATTGATGAAAGTGATTTTATATCCGTTAAGAATATTGATCAATCTCAAAAATTTGCGAGTAATTCTATTTTACGTGGTGGACAGCAACCACGAATTGATAAAAACTCGATTATCATTACTTAATTAGGTATTGCATTGGAAAAATTAATAGGCTATATCAGGTTAATGAGACCCGCAAATGTTGTAACTGCAGTAGCCGATGTACTTGCTGGTATAGCGATATCAGGTTACTTGTTAACAATAGGTTGGGAGGATCCATTGCCAATTATACTACTTTGTATTTCAACAATTGGTCTGTATAGTGGCGGCATTATTTTTAATGATGTCTTCGATGCCAATCTAGATCGGGTAGAACGTCCCGAACGTCCTATACCTAGTGGATTGATCAGCGAGAGAGGTGCAACTATTTTTGGAGCAATATTTTTCCTTATAGGGGTTGGGACCGCTACTTTTATTGGTGCGACGACAACTGTACTTGCCATATCCATTATGGTGGCCTGTTTACTGTATAATAAATGGGCGAAACACCATGCTATTTTAGGTCCCCTAAATATGGGGCTCTGTCGTGGATTAAACCTGTTACTTGGTGTCAGCATCATTAGTTCCGAAGTGAGTCAATGGTGGTTTTTGGCCATTGTACCTATTATTTATATTGCTTCTATCACGATGATAAGTAGGGATGAAGTACATGGAGGAAGTAAAAGAATGCTTTATTTCGCTGCTATACTTTATGCCTTTGTTATAGCTTGTATCTTATTTTTTGCAGTTCGCAAAGGAGATATTGCCGTCACCCTTTTATTCCTTGCACCCTTTGCATGGATGATTTTTAAGCCACTTATAAAAGCAATAAATAACCCTATAGGACCCAATATCGGAAAAGCAGTTAAAGCCGGTGTGATTGCTTTGATTTTAATGAATGCGGCTTGGGCCAGTGTTTTTGCAGATTGGAAAATTGCGCTGACAATCATTTTTTTATTACCATTATCCATTTTACTAAGTAAAGCTTTCGCTGTTACTTAATTAGTGATTTTTAATTATGAGTTTTTTAGAACAGTCCTTTAGTGTAAAATTTGAATATAAAATACATTTTACTAAATCGTTATTTGACATCGATAATCCTACTTTAATAGATTTTTTTAAAGGGAATCCTACCGATGTTTTACGGAAAATATTTTTTGTATTAGATCAGGGGGTAGCTGATGCACACCCTGATTTAGTGCCTCGTATTAAAGCTTATTTTAAACAACAACAAGAGGTTCAGCTGATCCAAGAGATTTTGGTTATTCCGGGAGGAGAAGCCTCAAAGAATGACACTTCCCTGTTTGATCGTTTAGTAGAAGCGGTGGATCATTACGGTATTGATCGCCATTCTTACATAGCTGCAATTGGTGGTGGAGCAGTGCTCGACCTTGTCGGTTATGCGGCGGCTGTATCTCACCGTGGAATCAAGCATATCCGCATACCAACAACCGTACTTTCGCAGAATGACTCTGGTATCGGTGTTAAGAATGGCATAAATTATAAAGGAAAGAAAAATTTCTTAGGAACTTTCGCGCCCCCCTCTGCAGTGTTCAATGATGATCAGTTTTTGTTAACATTAACGGATCGAGATTGGCGGTCAGGTATTTCAGAGGCTGTTAAAGTTGCATTGATAAAAGATCCAACATTTTTCTATTGGATTGAAGAACATGCGACAAAATTGGTTGCTCGTGATTTAGATACCATGAACTATCTGATTGTACGTTGTGCTGAATTACATTTAAATCATATTGCATCTGCAGATCCATTCGAAATGGGATCTGCGAGACCTTTGGATTTTGGTCATTGGAGCGCACATAAATTGGAGCAATTAAGCAATTTTCATGTTTTGCATGGTGAGGCTGTAGCAATGGGTATCGCTTTGGATAGTGCCTATTCATTCTTAAGCGGATTATTAACAGAGGATAAATTGTTGCGCATATTGCATGTATTGCATCATCTATCATTTGATATTTCTAATCCATTAATTCAGATTAATGATCAAGAATCACCTATACTTCGTGGTTTAACGGAGTTTCAGGAGCATCTTGGGGGTAAGTTGACCATCACGCTATTAACTGACCTAGGGACAGGGAAAGAGGTGCATCATATGGACCATCAGTTATTGATAGCAGCGAGTAACTATGTCTTAAATTTTACCAGCGTAACAGCTGGCTTAAATCATTAAATTAGTAGAAAATGAAAGTTAATACAGGCCATTTAACATATTGCACAAATATCCATCCAGGAAAAAATTGGGACGATGATTTTAAAGCTTTAAAGGATAATTTTTCCTTTATCAAACAGTCTGTTTCAAAAAATGAGCCACTTGGAATAGGACTTAGATTATCTAATATTTCGAGCTTAGAGCTCGTTAAGGAAGATAATTTAATTGAGTTCAAGCAATGGTTGAAAGAAAATGATGCTTATGTATTTACGATGAACGGTTTTCCTTATGGCGAATTTCATCGTACAGTAGTCAAAGAGGATGTACATACACCAGATTGGACTACTGATGCGCGTAAAGATTATACGATAAGACTCTTTACCATTCTACAGTCTTTATTAGCCGAAGGAATGACTGGTGGTATCTCGACATCTCCGCTTAGTTATAGACACTGGTTTAAGACCACTGCTGATTTTATGGAGGCAAAAAGGATTGCTACCTTAAATATAGTGGAAGTAATAAAGGAATTGATTTCGATTGCAGAAAGTACGGGTACAATCATGCATCTCGACTTGGAAACCGGAACCGGATGGGATATTGGAAACAGGGCGAGAATTTATCGATTGGTATACGAATGATTTACTCCCGATTGCTGTTCAAGACATTGCAACATCATTTGGTATCACTGCAATTGAGGCCGAATCATTGATTAAGAGACACCTTTGTCTTTGCTATGATGTTTGCCATTTTGCAATCGGTTATGAAGATCACGCTGTCGTGTTAAAAGAACTAAAGGCGAAAGGAATTCGAGTGGGTAAAATACAAATATCTGCAGCTTTAAAAGCAAATTTGGACCAATCTATAGAACAAAGAGCAGCTATTAAAAATAGTTTTCAAAAGTTTAATGAACCGACTTATCTACATCAAGTAGTAGCCCTTAAAAGTGATGGTCAAGTGATACGCTATTCGGACCTAACACCTGCACTAGCAGATTTTGATCATCATGATGTGATTCAATGGCGTGCCCACTTCCATGTCCCTATATCTGTACAAGATATTGGCGCATTACAGTCCACACAACAAGATATCATCGAATTATTAGAGCTGCAAAAAAGCGAACCCTTTACCGATCATTTAGAAGTGGAGACCTACACTTGGGAGGTACTACCAGAACAATTAAAAATACCCATTGCAGAATCTATTAGTAATGAACTGGAGTGGGTAATAAAAACGAATGTATAAGATGAAGAAAACAGTTGTAATCGATGTAGTTGGTTTATCTGCAAACTTAATCGGAAAGCATACCCCATTTTTAGAACGGTATCTAAAGGAGAAAAATTTAGCTGCAATAGCTCCCATGCTACCGGCATTAACAACCAGTGTACAGTCAACATATCTGACAGGAAAACAGCCTACAGAGCATGGTATTGTTGGAAATGGTTGGTATGATGACGTTGATTCGGAAATTAAATTCTGGAAGCAATCCAACAAATTGGTGCTCGTGGAAAAGATTTGGGACAAAGCCAAAAAAGAAGACCCAAATTTTACTTGTGCCAATCTGTTTTGGTGGTACAATATGTATTCGAATGCTGACTATAGCGTTACGCCACGCCCCAATTATTTGGCCGATGGTCGAAAACTGCCAGATTGTTATGCAGAACCAGCAGAGTTACGTGATATTTTGCAAGAAAAACTGGGTCAGTTTCCTCTTTTTAATTTTTGGGGACCTGGTGCCAATATCAAATCAAGCAGATGGATTGCCGATGCCTCCATGATTACAGATGAGCTTTATGATCCTACACTATCGCTAATCTATTTACCTCATTTGGACTATTGCTTACAGAAATTTGGCAATGATTGGAACAATATCAGTAAGGAACTTGGTGAAATAGATACCTTGATCGGAGAACTGGTTGTATTCTATGAAAACAGAGGAGCGAATGTTATCGTACTTTCCGAGTATGGTATTGTACCAGTAAATAATCCCATACATATCAATCGAATCTTTAGAGAAGCAGGATTATTACAAATACGTATGGAGCGCGGTCTAGAGTTATTAGATGCAGGAGCTTCCAAAGCCTTTGTCGTGGCGGATCATCAGGTAGCGCATGTCTATATCAACGATCAGTCAGTAGTGGCTCAGGTGAAAGAGATCTTGGATAGAACACCAGGGATTGCTCAAGTTCTGGATCAGCAAGGGAAAGAGGAGTATGGGATAGCACATGAACGTGCGGGTGATTTTGTTTTGGTTGCATCTCCAGAAAGCTGGTTCACTTATTATTTCTGGCTCGATGATGCCAAAGCTCCTGATTATGCAAGATGTGTTGATATCCATAAAAAGCCAGGGTATGATCCTGTGGAAATGTTTATGTCTTCCAAGTTTCGGGCTTTGTATAAACTCTTGAGAAAGAAAGCAGGGTTTCGTTATGTAATGGATGTGATACCATTAGATGCTAACTTGGTTAAGGGGTCGCATGGAAGTGTCAATACACCAGAGAAATTTCATCCTGTTTTAATAACTGACGCAAGTTTACACACAGGCAATATACAAGCGACTCAAGTTTACGATTTAATTTGGAAGTCTTTACATAGTGGAAAATAATCATATTACGGAACTATTGGTTCGCTTTAAAGAAAATCGAAACTAAAAGGACATCATATAAAACAAGAAAGCCATTCTTTTTAGGAATGGCTTTCTTGTTTAGTATCATTATTATTTTAATGAGTTAATATAAGCTGCAATTTTTAATCCGTCAGCCTTAGAAACTTGAGGCATAGGAGGCATTTCTGTAGCATAACCTGGCCAGTTTTCAGGCTTAGGGTTATAGATGAGCTGCACAATCTTTTCATTTGAATATTTACGTTTAGCAATTTCTGTGAAAGATGGTCCTATTTGCTTTTTTGTAGGGTTATGACAGGCCAAGCAAGTATTACTTGTCAATAACCCCTTTACCTCAGCATAAGTTGGCGCTTTAGTAGCTGTTTTCACTTCGTTTACTTTCGGTTTTACCTCGTTTACTTTCGTCTTTACTTCAGCAGTCTTTTTTGCTGTCGCAACTTTGTTATTGGTTGTTGCAACCTTATCGATCGGTTTTGCAGTAACCTCCACCACAGGATCATTTGCAGAGTTTTTAGTACTCAATGCGCTTATAGCTAATTTTTCTCCATTAGGTATTGCGTTTAAAGTGTAATAAGCGTCTGGGTGAACAATAGAGTAAAAGTTTTGCTTTTCACGGATACCATCCACATTAATGGTATGGATATAATGCTCACGAAGACCATCTACTACAATTCTAGCTTTAAGTCCATCGGGAGAAACCTTAACACCTTTTATATTTAAAGTCTCTTTATTAACAGGAGGTGAACCATATACAGGATGATATTTGTAAATAAAACTTTCAATACTATACGAAGCTAAATCTTGAGCTGAATTTAAATCAACAGGTTGGGTAAACTCGATTTCAAAACCATCAGGCATTGCTCTTACAGCTTTCATCTCAAATGGAATCTTATTGTTGTACACTAAGCGCTCCAGTCCTTCATTTGCATCACCTGCAGAACCCCATCCTCGGTTAGTTTCACCAACAAATAATGAACCATCTTGTCCCCACGCGAGTCTCAATACGCCTGAACGAAACCCACTTCTGAACATAAATGCCGCTCCTTGTTCTTCACCATTTATAGTTTCAAGGAATACACGCGAGATAATGCTCATTCCCTGATCACCAACCAATAATTGACCTTCAAATGGACCAAATGCTCCTTGGGGAATTTTTACAGGTTCGGAATTTGAAATCCCAAGAATACCATGTGGAAGCCAAACTGATGGTAAGCGAATTTCAGGAATTTCTTTTTTCATTTCATAAACTGTTTTGAAATTCTCGTTGACTCTATTTTCAGGTTTTATGTATCTTCCTTGATCATTTTTGATGCGACGTTCATCTATTTTAGAATAAAAGGATTCAGATGATAATTTTAACGGTGAATCTGGTCTTTTGGTCCATACCAAACTGGCAGGGTGCCCCATGAAATCACCTTTACTTACTTTCCATAAACCTCCGGAACCTACCCAATCACCTTGGTTTTCGGTATAATAAAGCTGTCCGTCAATAACATTGATACCTGCCGGAGAACGTACTCCTGCTGCCCAAGGCTGCATTTTTCCATCCTCAGTAATGTTCATAATCCAACCGCGCATCGGTACACGACTTTCTGCACGCCACCATTCTTCGTCTCCAAAAGCGACGTTACCAGATACAAAAAAGGATCCATCTGCAGCTATTTTAGGACCAAAACTGTATTCGTGATAGTGTCCGCTTATTGGCCATGCATAGACAGTTTCATAAACATCGGCTTTACCATCCATGTTTTTATCCACGAGTTTCGTTAGCTCACCTCTCTGAGCCACATATAGTGCACCGTCTTTATAAGCAAGACCCAATATTTCATGAAGACCAGTTGCAAATTTCCGAAAGTAAGGTCTGTTACTGGTAGGGTTTTCTACGATAAATACATCACCTCTACGGGTGGATATGCCTAGATCACCATTTGGTAAAGTAATTAGCCCACCTACCTCTAACACAGGTCCCTCAGGCATCCTTACTTTCATGATCTTAAAGAAATCTTCTTCTTTTGGTGTTTCTTGAGCTTGCGAAATGGTATAACTAAAACTCAAAGCTAGCATTGCTAGCATTCTAAAAGTGTGTTTCATATAATAATTGTGCTCTCTCGATTAGAATGAGATAGAATAATTTAATTGTTTGTCAAGTTGGATGATGAGTTCTTTACCACCATTAGCATCTCTAATAATAGGTTTTGGAGCACCTTTATCAAATTCTAGATAATAGGACTGCCCATCCATAAGGTAAAAGCCTTTTGATAGCTCTTCAATAGAAACTGGCATTGGCCAATAAAAAATAAAGATTTGAGACTGGCTTGTCAATGCTCACGGATCTGTTCAAGCTTTTACCATCATTTGAAACTGTTATGATATCTGTAACTCCAGCACCATATACATTATATTTAAATTGTGGTCTATCTTCATTATCGAGAACATATCCTTTAGTTTTAAAACCTGTTCCTGTACTATCTGTTGGCCATGTTGCTTGTGCATTAGTAAGTTGCGCTACGGCAGGTGCAGCTATTTTTGCAAAAGAAGTAATCGCTCCACGAGCTCTAGAAGTACCGTTACCTCTACCATCCCACATCGGGGTAGCATCGATAAATTCGCCATGCCATGCATGTAATAATAAACCATTATCTAAATCATAGCTATAATGCGTTTTTTGCGGTGAACCTACAGATATGGCATGTACAGCAAGTTTTTTTGGGGCATAATTGACAAAACTTCTTATCATCGTATTGGTAGGCGCATCGATATAGATAGGGTCGGTAGTATCGCCGCCTTTATTACTTGGATTAAGTTGGTCGTCCGTTATTTTTGATATTTTAATATTTTTAAAAGCTACTGAGCCATGGTCCCCTTGAAGACGTAATGGACCTAGCGCCTTTTCTTTATCTGCAGCGCCACCTGTTGGACCAAATAATTCAACATTTTCTTGAACCAAGACGCCGTTAAGTTCAACGCTTAATATTCTGGCATTGACAGTTTTATTTCCAGCTGCATCAAACTGCGGCGCTTGAAATGCAATTTTCAAGTGTTGCCATAGACCTGGTGCTTTGCTCGCATTTTGACGGGGAGAATAACCTTGGTAACCTTCAGGTCTAGTATCATCTACGCGTTCGTAAATACCACCATTGTCTGATGAAGAGGGATTTAGGACACCCCAAGAGTCTCTTAATTGCACTTCGTAATTTCCCTGCAGGTAGATGCCTGAATTTGAATTCTTAGCCATTAAATAATCCAGCTCAAGAATCATATTTCCATGAACTGCATTCGTAAACAAGTCAGAACCCTTCATCTTCGTTGAAGTTGAATTGACAAGAATGCCCGACCCCTTTAATGGTTTTAATTCATTTTCATTTCTGGGATCAGCTATTACTTTTTCAGCAATAATCCAAGTTTTGCCTGTGGCATTGAAGGCTGATAGGTCGTTAAGCTTAATTTCTGACTGATCGGTTAGTTGTTGAGCCATTAACAATGTCGTTCCAAATAACCAGCATAAGCCGGTTGTTCCGAACTTCAAGTAGTTTAATTTCATATTGAGTATTAGGTTTTAAACCATAAATGTAGCAATTTAGTCTTTGCTAAAAGGATTTTCTTTGTAAAAATTTTAATATAATAATCATCAAGATAAATATTGAGCAATGATCTAAGTACATTGCCTACGGAATAGCATAGCTAAAAAAAAAGAGCCATCAAAATAATATATATTTTGGTTAAAATAGCGTTAGTTTGAGCGAAAATATAATTGCACCTTTAAGGCAAATTATTATGCTAGTAATAGTGAAATTCAAAAATAAGATAGTACAACCAATAAGATTAATTATGATTAAAACATTTTTGTCAAAAATCTTCTTACTGCTGATTTTTATATCAGTTCTAAGTTCTTGCCACGATAAGCGACCTGGAAAACCTCGCGTATTGGTTTTTAGTAAAACGGCTGGCTTCCATCATAACTCTATTGAAAAGGGAAATGTTGCCCTTCAAAAGTTAGGGCTCGAAAATAATTTTGACGTAGATACCACCACGAATGCAGATTGGATTACAGAAGATTCTTTAAAGCACTATTCTGCTGTTGTTTTCCTTAATACGACGGGCGATTTATTGAATAGTTATCAGGAAGCTGATTTCGAACGCTATATACAAGCTGGAGGAGGTTTCGTAGGTATTCATGGTGCCGCTGATGCTGAATATGACTGGGGATGGTACGGAAGGTTGGTAGGAGGGTATTTTGTTACCCACCCTGAAGTGAAGGAAGGGGAATTAACGATACTAGATAAAAAGCATCCTGCAACAAAGTTTTTACCTGATACCTGGGTACATACCGATGAATGGTATGTCTTTAAAAAATTGTACAAACAGATTAATGTGTTGATGACAATCGATAAAAAGGTCTACGCTAATCCTGAAAAAATGACCGAAACACCAATGGCATGGTACCATGATTTTGATGGTGGGCGATCCTTTTATACTGGTTTAGGACATCAAGATGAAGATTATACAGATGATTTATTTCTTAAGCACGTATTAGGAGGTATTGAATATGCTATCGGAGATAACTACGTATTGGATTACACTAAAGCCAAGACAAAACGAGTACCAGAAGAGGAAAGGTTTACTAAAGTTTCTTTAGCAGTCGGTGAGTTTTTTGAACCAACAGAAATGGCTATTTTACCAAATCTTGATATTTTGGTTTCGCAACGCCGTGGCGAGTTGCTCCACTATAACCAGGAAACAAAAAAAGTAAGTCAGGTAGGTTTTTTAGATGTATATCATAAAACAGAAACCCCTAATGTGAATGCTGAGGAAGGTTTTATGGGACTGACAATAGACCCGGACTTTGCCGATAATCATTATGTTTATGCATTTTATAGTCCTAAGGATACCTCTGTTAATCGTCTATCAAGATTTGAGTTTAAAGATAATAAACTTGATATGGGGTCGGAAAAGGTAGTGCTTCAGTTTTATTCACAACGCGATATCTGTTGTCATACTGGTGGCTCTCTTGCTTTTGGTAAAGACAGAAATCTATATTTATCCACAGGTGATAACTCAACTCCATTTGATGAAAAAGATCAAAAATTTGTGAGTAACGGTTATTCCCCTCGCGATGATCGTCCTGGACATGAGCAATACGATGCTGCACGAAGTTCAGGGAATAGCAATGACCTACGCGGTAAAATCTTACGAATACAGGTAGAAAAGGATGGGTCATATCAGATTCCGAAAGGAAATCTATTTGCAGAGGGGCAAGCAAATACAAAACCTGAAATCTATGTCATGGGGAACAGAAATCCATACCGAATTTCCACCGACCCAAAAACAGGTTTTCTTTATTGGGGAGAAGTAGGTCCAGATGCCAACGCAGATAGTTTGGGTAGAGGACCGAGGGGTTACGATGAGGTGAATCAAGCGCGTCAAGCTGGATTTTTCGGTTGGCCATTTTTCGTAGGTAATAATTATGCCTACAATCCTTATAATTATGAAACAGGAGAAAGTAGCCAAGCATTTGATCCTCAAAAGCCGGTCAATAACTCCCGCAATAATAGTGGTATTAAAGAATTACCTCCAGCACAACCTGCTTTTATCTGGTATCCATATGGTGAGTCTGTAGATTTTCCACAAGTGGGTTCGGGTGGCCGTAACGCTATGACTGGTCCGGTATACTATTCAGATCTTTATCCAAAAGAAAGTCGTTATTCAGATTATTATGATGGAAAATTATTTATTTATGATTGGATTCGTGGATGGATCAAAGTCGTGACGATGTTGCCAAATGGTGATTTTGATAAAATGGAAACCTTTTATGCCCCATACAAAATTGGCTTCGCCGATTGATATGGAAGTTGGTCCAGATGGTAAAATATACATCTTGGAATATGGTAATGGTTGGTTCAGTAAAAATGCAGATGCTGGGATATCAAGAATCGATTATAATGCAGGAGAATTGCCTTCAAAACGTGTGAATAAAACTGTTACTGTAGCAGGGGGGAAATCATCTAGTGATACCACCTATAAAGATTTAGATAAAGCAGATGGATCTTTGGGACATAAAGAAGGTTCAGATGTTCCTAAAGGAGAAGCTTTGGTATTAGCATCCGATTGTAAAGCATGTCATGCAACGGATAAGAAGTCTGTTGGACCTAGTTATAAAGAAGTCGCCAAACGTTATAAAGATAATAAGGATGCAGTAGCACTGCTATCACATAAAATCATTAATGGAGGTAGCGGTGTTTGGGGTGAGGTAGCTATGGCAGCACATCCATCACTAAAAGAAGATGAAGCAAATGAAATTGTTAAATGGATACTATCCTTATAAGTGATCGTATCAAATCATTAAATTTACGGGTAAATGAAGAGGTTGTATCAAAAGATACAACCTCTTTTTTGTTGCGATGTGTAGTGATGGAAAAATTGCAGGGACGGATTTTTTTTAAATGAGATCTAATATTGTTTGCGACCTCATTATCTAAATGATCGCTTATGCACCCAACACCACAGTTGGGTTTCCTCTGAGATGAAATGATTTAATAGAAATAATAAATTGATTTGGATATTTTGTCAATCTTTGTATATTTGTTCATTATCTTTAATTAATCTAAATAAGAATGTATTACGTTAAGCAACTATTAGTCGCGATGATCGTACTTTTTGGCGGTAACCAAATGGTACAAGCTCACGCGATCTGGATTGAAAGCAATCCAATGGGTATCAAGAACCAATCTCATACTATCCGAATTTATTATGGTGAGTACGCAAGTGGAGAAATAGAAAAGACTAAAGACTGGTATTCGGATTTAAGTCAGTTAAAACTGAATCTTGTAAATCCGGACAATCAAGCTGAGTTGAAACTTACGGACAAGGGAGATTATTTGGAAGCTAGTTTTGTTCCTGTCCAAGAAGGAGTTTATCAGATTTTCGTCTCACATCCTGCGAAAGAACTTGGTGGAACTACACGGTATGAATTTTTAGCGCAAAGCCACATTCAAGTAGGTAAGGGCACTGCATATTCTGCAGTTCCTTTGTCAGCTCATTTCATATTCCAAAACAAAGTATTTAAAACAAATGATCAAGTAGAAATTCAATTATTGCGTGGCAACAGTCCAGTAGCTAATGAAGAAATTTTAGTGATGTCTCCAAAGGGATGGAGCAAAAGCTATAAAACAGATCATCAAGGTAAAATTAAAGCAGAGGCAATTTGGCCAGGTACCTATGTCATCGAAAATAGTCATATGGCCGATCAATCAGGAAATTGGAATGATAAAAGCTATAGTAAGAATTGGCAGGGACTTACAGCAAGTTTTCAGGTAAAATAAAAAAGAAAAAACGCCATATAGAACGGTAATTCTAATATGGCGCCAAAGGTAGTCTAACGGTAATTAGGCTGCCTTTACTACTACGTTAAGCATGTAGTATATCTCCTAAAGTGTTACAATTAAAAGACAATGCAAAATAGCAAAATAATATTGACTATTGGTATGTCGTTATGTGTTTTTAATAGCATAGCGCAAAATAATACCAAAAGTTATAGCGGGCAGGTACTATCCGCAACGGAAGGAGTGCCCTTCGCAACTGTAAAAATCGACGGACAGATCATCCGAGCGGATAAGAGTGGAAATTTTTCATTCACAAATAGCAAATCGACGGTTGACATCCAAATTACTGCAGTTGGTAAAACTACGGTAAACAGACCACAAGTGATTTTGTCTAATCATTTGACCATTCCTATTATTATCGAAATGCAAGATGATAGTCGTAATATCAATGAGGTTGAAGTAATGGGCTTGACAAAAGTCAAAGAGATCAATCGTCAGGCGTACAATGTCACCGCTATCGATGCAACCAAATTATATAATTCAACATTAAATATTGCAGATGCACTGGATAAAGTAGCTGGTGTACGTGTACGGGAGTCAGGTGGAGTAGGTTTCCAATACCAGTCTGACACTTAATGGCTTTTCTGGTAGCCATATTCGCTTTTTTTTGGATGGCATTCCGATGGATAATTTTGGAACTTCTTTTCAAATCAATAATATTCCGATCAATTTAGCCGAGCGAGTAGAAGTATATAAGGGGGTTGTTCCAATTTGGTTAGGTTCAGATGCATTAGGAGGAGCAGTTAATATTGTGACTTCAACTAAGCCACGTACTTTTTTGGATGCATCTTACTCTTATGGTTCCTTTAATACCCACCGTACAGCCATAAATGCTGGAATCACCAATAAAAATGGTTTTATGGTATTGTTGAATGCCTATCAAAATTATTCTAACAACGATTATACGGTTACTACAATGTTCTCAGATCCCAATACCTGGGGTATTGAAGAAAATGTCAAAGTAAAGCGTTTTCATGATAAATACCATAATGAAGCACTAGTTGCTCAGGTAGGCGTATCCAATAAAAGCTATGCAGATAAACTTCTCCTAGGTATTACATTGGGTGAAAACTATAAAGAAATACAAACTGGTGCACGTATGGTTTCTGTATTTGGAGGGTGGCACCGTCGCGGTAGCACCATTATGCCAACTTTAAAATATCAGAAAAATAATCTAATAAAAGGGTTAGATGTTACGTTAAATGCGAATTTTAATTTAGGTACAGAAAAGAATATTGACACCCTCAACCGACGCTACGATTGGTATGGCAACTACAAGGAAACTGGAGTTAACGGTGAGCGCAGTCGTCAAGTTTATGTCTATAAAAACAATGAAGGTCTCGCATCTTTAGCCGTCAATTACAAACTTTCCGATCGTCAATCTCTTGCCTTAAGCAACGTCGCTACGACCTTTAATAGGAAAGGAGAGGATGAACTGAATCCTCAAAATAATAACTATGAACATGGCCAGCGCTCCATTAAAAATGTCATGGGTTTAGGATATAGTTATGATGTTAAAGATCATTGGAGTACAACCGTATTTGGAAAGATGATCACACAAAATAATAAACTTGACGTAGCTGAGGCTACATCATTAACGCGATTTGGTTATGGAATGGCATCAACTTATTTTCTGCAGTCGGATCTACAAGTAAAGGCATCTTATGAAATGACCAACAGGATGCCAACGTCTTATGAAATCTTTGGTGATTTAGAAAACCAAGAAGCTAATGGAAATCTAAAACCTGAACGTAGCCATAATATAAATCTAGGTGCTATGTATGGCTGGAAGCAAGGTGATGATCATCGTTTTTCTGTCGCTGGAAATCTCATCTATCGTTACTCTTTTGACTTTATATACAACAGGTTGAATAACAATCAATCGAAGCTAGTCGCTGATAATCGTGACGGTGTCAGTACACGTGGTTGGGATCTCGACGCCCATTATTCTTATAGAAGCTTTTTGAATTTCGGAGGTTCATTAACATATCAATATCTGCAGAATAAACAGAAATATGAGGAAGGGTATACAGGGGTGAGTCCAGTTTATAATGACCAGATGCCCAATATTCCCTATCTATTTGGCAATGCTAATGTTGCAGTCTCCTTCTTTGATTTTTCAGGCAAGAGTAACAAACTAACAGTTGGATACAATTTATTATACGTGCACGATTTCTGGTTATACTGGCCTAGTCGAGGGAGTGCCTCGGATGATAAAAAACAAGTTCCAAAACAATTCAGTCATGATGTTAATATCGTATACAGCTTAGGTTCCGGTAAATATAATATTGGTTTTGAAGGTCGTAATCTAGGCAATGCTAATCTGTATGACAATTTTAGTCTTCAAAAACCAGGACGCTCTTTTGCAGTCAACTTACGCTATTATTTTCAGCGCAACCATCAATAAAACAAACATTTCATCTCTATAATAAACCGTAAAACAAATTTTTAATATTAATAATTTTAAAATGAAAAATACAATTAAATCCGCTATTGCCATAGCCTTATTAGCCACTATGACTATATCTTGTAGCGATAAGGATACACAGGGGATAGAGTCCCCTAAAGGAAATTATGTGCTGACTGTCTCACCTGTAGCCTCGAATGGGGTGGCAGATTATTTATTGACAGCACCAGATTTGGAATCGGGTATGGTAACCACAGCTGGACAGGGGATTGAGCAAGACGGAACCTATCGCTATTATGTGACACACAATAATAAGTTTTTCTCCATGCTTTATGGTCAAGGAAATCCTGGGGCAGTGACTGCTTATAATATCGTGGACGGTAAATTAACACGACTATCCAATTTTGTAACCGAGACAGTACAGGCTTTTGCACCTGTGAATGAGGATATCCTGATGTTAAAAATTCCTCGCGATATGACCAATCCATTGGCCAATTACTATCGTTTGAATACCAATAACCTCTTGTTGGCTGGTGAAGGAACTTTAGATGTACAAAAAGTAGCTGGAAATGGTGAATCTGCATTTTTTACCTGGATTAAACAAGTTGGAAATAAAGTATATGCTCCTTACATGTCTGTTCAGGCATGTTGCAATGCTGCATTTGATACTGCTTATCCAGATAGTGCATACGTAGCTGTATATTCTTACCCAGAAATGAAATTGGATAAAGTGATAAAAGATGACCGTATGAGCTACATTGGTCGTTATTTTAGAGATGGATTAGCTTTGGATGAGCAAGGAGATGTCTATGCCTTTTCATCTGCGGTAGCCACTAAAGGAGGAACTATTACGTCGAAAAAACCTTCTGCTATCTTACGAATAAAATCAGGAGCTAGCGAGTTCGATAAAGGATATTATTTTGATATTGAAGCAGTCAGTGCAGGTAAAAATATTACAAATTGGACCTATGTAGGTCAAGGAAAATTTGTCGTTCAGATGACCACAAAAGCAGAAAAAGGCGGTTATATTGATGGTAAACATATCGGTATTGTAGACGTGTACAATAAAAGCTTTAAAGATGTGACAGGCATGCCGGATTTGGATAAGATAAAAGCCGTTACTTACAATAATTACTCAGCAAAAGATGGCAACGCTTATATAGGTGTAGCCTTAACAGATGCGGTGAGTTATATATATAAAGTCAATGCTAATTCCGCAGCAGCAACACAAGGCCTTAGGGTTGAAGGGGGTTCCATAACTGCTGTAACACGCGTTCAATAGGTACATTAAGTTTTCAAGTATTGTTTCATATCAATAGTAGATAGAACGTAAGGAAACCTCATTGAGGTTTCCTGCTTCTATCCTTTTGTTTCCTTTATTTTTTCTAATTATGATGAGTACTGTTTGCTTTATTTTATTCATAGCATTCCTATTATGGATGAATACTTCTAAACGTATTGCGTGGAGGGATAAATCCAAACTTTGGCACTATCTAGCCAATCGTAAAAAACAATCACGCGTGATCGCTATAGCGCTGTTCCTCTTGGCGATTGTCTGCTCAATCTATACCATTGGCGTAGCGAGTGGGATATTTGCTTTTGTTGTGATTTTGATGTGTATGGCTTGTCTCATAGTCTTTTTCTTTCCTTTTGCTTACTTCGGTTATCGTGCGGTATTGGGAGTCTATTTATGTTCATTTCTCATAGAAGTATTTATCCATTAATGTATGCCTGCTAATAAAAAATATTTAACAAAATCTCCTTGGGTAAGGCTTTGCCGCATTTTATTGGGAACTATAGGTGGTTACACAGTTATGATAAGTTTTCACGTATTGTTAACAGAACTGTTTCCTCCTGAAAATGTCATTGCTACGGCTTTTTTTACCGGATACTTACTTTGGGCATTTTTATTATTCTGGGCATTTTTAGACCCTAAATTAGAACGTCTGGCACTTACTTATATTGGCCTTACCTTACTATTTTCTCTTCCTTATATTATCAATCATTAGCCTTATTCCATGGATAAAAGAAAATACAATATTTACTTTCATACCCACACGATCAGTGGTATTGTGATTGCAGCATTGCTTTACGTAATCTTTTTTGCTGGTTCATTCTCCTTTTTTAAAGATGATATTGCCGCATGGCAAAAAGGTAAATCATTAAGCAATGTAGATGCTCCTGCAGATTTCAATTATATCCTCGACTCTATGCGTACAAAGTATAACCTACAGGGTCGAAATTTTGACTTCTACTTATTGAGACAGGGACATGGGACTTATGTCAATATGAGTATCTCTCAAGATACAACGATTAGTAAACCAGAAGTAAAAACTGAAAAATCAAAAGGTCGTAAGAGACGTGGTGCGAAAAATGAGGATTCAGCCTATTTCTTACACTCTTTTGTCGATAAAACCCAGAGTTCGTATGATGAAGGCTATGATATAGGTGAGTTTTTATATCGATTACATTTTTTAGCCCCACTCAATCAAATTCCGATTCAATTGGGAACGCCCTTTGGTTACCTTCTAGCTGGAATTGTATCATTCTTATTTCTTTTTGCTTTGATAACAGGGTTGTTTCTTCATTGGGATAAGATTAAAAATAATTTCTTTCTATTTAGACCTTGGAGTAAATGGAAAACAGTATGGACTGATATGCATACTATTTTGGGCGTAATCGGATTTCCATTTCAATTGATATTCGCCATTACGGGTGTTGTTCTCATCGTCAACTATGTCCTTATTTCACCTTTTAGTAAATTAATTTTTAATGGTGATCAGGATAAGCTGTATCAAGAGCTTCAGTATACCAGACCCATGGAAGCAATTTATAGCTATCAGGCATTACCTAAAAAAATGGACGTTAACGCATTTGTCAATCACTGGATGGATGAATGGCCAGAATCGGACATTTCGAGACTGTATATCCGCAATTATGGAGATAAAAGTATGGAAATCGCGCTAGAAACCAAACCAAAGCCGAGTGCAAATTTTGCAGGATCTGGTTATGTTCGCATGAAAGCTATTGACGGAACACCGTCCATACTAAAATCTCCTGAAACTGACGCAACCTATGTCGATTGGGTCAAAAGTTTAGTTTATCACTTACATTTTGGAGACTTTGGCGGCCGCACGTTACGCATTTTGTATTTTGTTCTCGGTTTATTGGGCTGTGTAGTGATCACTTCCGGTATTATGATTTGGCTGGTAGCAAGGGAGAAACCTAATATTCCACCATACAAGAGAAAGTTTAATTTCTGGGCTGCAAATCTGTTTATCTCCATGTCCTTAAGTATGCTGCCTATTACTGCATTTACCTTTATTGTGATTAAATTTTCTGATACTGTTAATCAGAGTTTTATCTATAGTCTTTATTTCTATAGTTGGGTAGTGATGATCATTTATTTATTAGTGTTACGCGATCTAACTAAAGTAAACAAGCATACGTTAATCTTCTCAACCATTTTGTGTCTAGCTGTGCCAGTTGTCAATGGGATAACAACAAACCTTTGGGTCTGGAATACCTTCCAAACAAAATCATATGATATTTTGTTCATCGATATGCTTTTTATTACGATGTCCATGGTATGTGGTTTTGCTTTTTTTAAAGTATTGAAACAAGCAAAATCTTTTAAAATATTGAAATAACGTAATTTTAGTTATTATTTCTGATCAAGCGTCATCTCCCGAAAGAGGTGACGCTTAATGTTTGATTACTTGTCTCGACGGGATAGATTTTGAAGTGATAAAACATTTCACAGCCACTCTGTATCAATTGTTTTTCTAATACTTTTTCCGTTTTGGCACGGCATTCGCCTTATTCTTCCAGAGCTTGTTGAATATGGCACAGAGACTTATTTTAATTTTATTACTATTCTTGGTAGGAGATATTTACTTCTATCAAGCAATTGTTACACTTTTTTCTAATTCCTTGATTCATGTTATTTATTGGGTTATAGATATTTTAGTCCTTATTGCAATTATAGCCACTGTAATTCTTCGGCAACGTATCAGCGATATTCAGCGTTACGCAGCTACCTTGATTACAGCCATGTTGCTTATTTTTATACCAAAATTATTTTCCATTCCGATTCTATTACTAGAAGACATCGGTCGGATATTCCGTAATTTTCCACCTCGAATTTTTTACGTCAGTGAACTTGTCGTTATACTAGCGGGTGCAGTTTTTTTGGCTATTATTTTTGGATTGACTCGGGGTCGGCATTTTTATAGAGTTAGAAAAGAGATTCTTTATTTTCCAGATTTACCCGAAGCATTTGATAATTTTACGATCACACAATTATCTGATATCCATTCTGGTAGTTTAAGTAATATCAAAGGGGTACAGAAGGGTATTGACCTGGCGAATGCTCAAAATAGTGATTTGCTGTTGTTCACAGGAGATTTAGTTAATAATTTGGCTTCAGAGATGGATTCCTGGATCGATCTTTTTACGACATTGAAAGCCCCTTATGGAAAGTATTCTGTTCTAGGAAACCATGATTATGGCGATTATGTCAAATGGTCGAGCACTTCACTCAAAGAGGCTAATCTATTGCGTGTTAAAGAAATTCATCGTGAAATGGGATTTAAATTGTTACTCAACGAAGCAGTCTTGTTGCATAGACATGGCCAAAGTATTGCCTTAGTTGGAGTGGAGAATTGGGGCAAAGGCGGTTTTCATCAATTCGGTAACCTCAATCAAGCTACAGGTGCTATACCAGCAGACTCTTTTAAGATCCTGATGTCTCATGACCCATCTCATTGGGATGCGGTTACTGTAGATCATGAGAAGCATGTGCACCTGACTCTGGCTGGGCATACACATGGCATGCAATTTGGAATTGAGCTCTTTGGTTTTAAATGGAGTCCCATCCAATATTTCTATAAGCAGTGGGCAGGACTATATCAACGCGACGGGAAATTCCTTTATGTCAATAGAGGTTTCGGTTATCATGGTCTTAAAGGTAGGGTAGGCGTATGGCCTGAGATTACGGTTCTTACCTTAAAAAGAACTAAAGATAAATGAAGTAGGTCAAGTTATTGAAGAATCAAGAGATTGTATTAAAAAATACAATCTCTTTTTTGTGATGGTGAAGATGGCTTTTATTTTTTTAACCATAAGAACGTTTTATGAAAGCAAAAAATTGAAAATTTTCAAACTGAAATATTAAATACTGCTCAATCTTTCGTAATAATCTTGCTATTATACTAACAATCTGATCCAATAATTGTAATTTGCTCAATAATCAATCAATCTAATACCTTAAAATGAAAAGGACATTAAATCTATTGTTTCTCTTTCCTATATTATTGGGTTTTACCAATAATGTCGAAAAGCCTGAACAACAAAAAGTAACAACAAAAAGCACAAATTATTCGACTGCACAACAGGTGCAGGATAGTGTCAAAACTTTATCAGGAGCGCCAGCAGATCTCATCATGACTCCCTTTACAGGTGCAGATGTTACCCCAAGCCCAGCTTGTTTAGCAGTGGCGCCTACGGGTGAAGTGTATGTTGGTGTTGATATGATCGGGTCGTTAGGAAAAGATATGGGCAAAGGTTTCATCCGCCGATTTGTCGATACAGACAATGATGGGAAAATGGATAAGCATACCGATTTTGCTCGTGTTGATAATCCTAGAGGTATATTTATCTTAGGAGACCAAGTCTTTGTTCTACATACCACATTCGATGCTTCGTCAGGAATAGCTACAGGAATGGATTTGGTGGTTTTTGAAGATAAGGATCAAGATGGTATAGCCGATGGCGCAGCCAAACCGCTTATTGTCGGATTGAGCAATACCAAATATATTCAAGAGCGCGGTACTGACCACGCGACCAATGGTATTAGAATGGGTATTGACGGCTGGATGTACATTGCCGTTGGTGACTTTGGATTTCACAATGCAACAGGTACTGATGGTAAAAAATTGACGATGTTAGGAGGAGGTATTTTACGCGTACGTCCTGATGGTAAAGAAATGGAAATCTATACGCATGGTTTACGTAATATTTACGACGTAGCTATCGATCCTTATATGAACATTTTTACGCGGGATAATACCAATGATGGCGGAGGATGGGATATTCGTTTCTCGCATCAGATTCAATCTGGAGAGTACGGTTATCCA
The DNA here is from genome assembly GCF_044740685.1 of Sphingobacterium sp. SG20118. Classification (NCBI taxonomy): domain Bacteria; kingdom Pseudomonadati; phylum Bacteroidota; class Sphingobacteriia; order Sphingobacteriales; family Sphingobacteriaceae; genus Sphingobacterium; species Sphingobacterium sp. SG20118. The sequence goes on along the minus strand of NZ_CP172826.1, from coordinate 3,508,968 downwards.
TTATTGTTTCAAAACTTTACAGAAGAAATTATTCCTGCATTAGCCATGTTAGGTGGTGGTTCGGGTACAGGTTCTTTATTTATGGACGAAGATACTTGGCCTGCAAAGTACAATAAAGTACCTATGATGGCAGATTGGGGAAGAAGTTTCCTTTATATGCATCATGTGACTCCAGATGGATCAAGTTTTACTCAAAAAGAAGAAGAGTTTATCAAATTGCCACAAATCACGGATTTGGATGTAGATGGTTCAGGTAGATTATACTTAGCAGCTTGGGATGGTGCCGGATACTCAGGGAACCCAGATAAAGGTTATGTTGCTCGTGCAGTTCCAAAAGGATGGACGTACAAAGCATTTCCTAATGTGAAGAAATCTACTGTTGCAGAGTTGACTGATCTATTGAAATCAGGAAGCGCAACAGCGCGATTTTATGCTTCACAAGAACTTCTTTCAAGACCTGCTGATGAGGTTGCATCAGCAACACTAGGTATTGCAAAAGATAAGAGTTTAGCATTAAGTGCACGTGTAGCAGCTATCTATACCTATACGCAAGTTGCAAAAGAAAAAGGAATTCCGGCTTTAGTTTCATTAGCAAAAGAAGATCAGCTCCGTGAATTTGCTTTACGTGCATTGACGGACCGCCTAGGAACATTGGATCAAGTTCCAATCGATCCATTTATCGATGGTTTAAAGGATCCATCGGTACGTGTGCAAACGGCTTCTATAGTAGCTTTAGGACGTCTTGGACGTGTCGAGGCAGCAAATGCACTATTACAAACACCAGTGCCGGCATCATTTGTAGCACCAGCAAAAGGAGTAGAAGGACCACATCATGTTCCTAATGCCGCGATTATACCTTCTCATCTTGCAGTACAAGCTTTAGTTCGTTTGAATGCAGTGAATCCAAGTGTTGGGTTCTTGGGAACAGAGAGTCCTGATTTAGCGTTGTGGGCTATGCGTTATATGCATGATGCTAGAGCAGTTGACGGATTGATTGCCGCTTATGGAAAATCTAAAGACCAAAAGTTGAAAGATAAAATTTTGGTAACGCTAGCTCGTTTGTATAAAAAAGAAGCGGCTTATGATGCATCATGGTGGTGGGGTACTCGTCCAGATTCACACGGACCATACTACAAAGGTATCGTTTGGGAATCTTCTCCAGCAATAGAGAAATTTTTAAAAGCGGAAAGCGTAAAGGCTGGAGCTTCAAAAAAACAGTTTTTTGCAGATCTGAATGATAAGTTCCGCATGGAAATCGCTGCTTTCAATATCGTAAAGAAAGAAGTTGCTGTAAAAGAAGTGGCAGAGAAAAAAGTTGATTTAAATAAAATCAAAAACCAAAAAGGACAAGTTGGTAAAACTTCTATCGAAGATATCTTGATAGCGATCTCTAAAATCAAAGGTGATCCTGTAAAAGGAAAAGCATTATTTACAAAACAAGGATGTTATGCTTGTCATAGTGTTAGCAAAAGTGAAACGATGAAAGGACCATTTATGGGACAGATTGGGGCAATCATGAATCGTGAGCAAATTGCAGAATCTATTTTGAAACCTAATGCTTCTATATCTCAAGGTTTTTCAACGGTGTTGATCAGTACCAAGGATAAAAAGAGTTTTATGGGTTTTGTAACAAAAGAAACAGCAGATCAAGTTGTATTGAGAGATATCGCTGGTTCGGTTACGACTGTTAAAAAGAATAATATCGCAACTAGAAAAGAAATGAGCAATTCTATGATGCCAGCAGGTTTGGCAAATTCATTAACAGTTGAAGAGTTCGCTTCTTTGGTCGCTTTTCTTGAAAAACAAAAGTAAGTTTAGTAATTATATGTTTATGGAAAGCTACGTCTTGCGAGACGTAGCTTTTTTTTATTTAGAGTTTTTTAACATCTTGATTGTTAATTTTTTAATATGTTTGATGTAACATTATAAACCATTGGGTATGCATTAGCTTTAGTACAATCCAATGTATACTATTCGTATTACAAAGACTACTCAAAATAAACTGATGAATCCTAGAATTTACTGGTACTATTATAAAAAACTATTTTGGAGAAATCTTATCCTTTCTGGTTTTATTGCAGCTTTTATTACTTTTCCAAACCCTTCAGACAGTATTGCATTTTTCAACACATTTTCATTTGTTTTCATCAGTGGAGGCTATGCTTTGACGGTATTAGCATTACATTTTACAGAAAAACGAACTAAGTATATGTATTATAATATGGGTTTTTCTTTTTCTCGTTTTTATCTATTTGGTTTTTTGTTCAATCTACTATTAGTGGGTATTGTTTTTTATAGTGTACAGAAGCTATGGATGAGGTAAAAGAATTGTATGTAGACTCCGTACAGTTTAGCTATTTTGGTAGTCATCCAGTATTGACCGGAGCTTATTTGAAGTGTCGGGTAGGGGATGTTATCGCTCTTTTAGGACGTAATGGTTGTGGTAAATCTACCTTTTTGAAAATTATATTCGGAAGTATAAAGGCACAGCATAGTTATATTCTGGTTAATGGTAAGAGAATCAATAGAGCCTATTGGTCAGGTCAAGTTGGTTATTTATCTCAAGATTCTTTTCTACCTACTAATGAAAAAGTTTCCGATTTGATCAGACTTCTAGTTGATGATAGAAGCATGAGAAATATGGTCTTAAATGATGTTCGGATCCAAACGCTACAGGATAAGAAAGTGTATCAGTTGTCAGGGGGAGAGCGACGATACCTAGAGGTCTATTTACTGATCTGTCAGCCAAGTGATTTTCTTCTTTTAGATGAGCCCTTCTCTGGTCTTGAACCGATCTATAAACAGCATATTACAGCATTGATTCTGAAGTTTAAAGATAAAAAAGGCTTTGTGATTTCAGACCACAATTATAGAGATGTGTTGGACATAGCAACTCAAGTCGTTTTATTACAGAATGGAACTTGTCGTCAAATCCATCATAAGAAAGAGCTCGAATTTTTCTATGTACCCATTGGCACATTTGATAAGGATTGATGTTGCGGTAATGGAGGGAGTTGGAAATAATACCTTTTGACAGTATAATGGTGAAATCCAGAGAAACCGCTGGTTGGTGTCTCGAATGACTAGGGTAAAGCACTGGTCAATCGTCCTTTACTTGTATTAATCTCTTATCACTGAAATCAAATTTCTTCATGAATCATATAGATGAGGACTTTTCATGTGATAAGTGGAAAGAAAAAGTGTCTGCTGTTATTTTAGTGAGGTGTGATACCAGCAGAATAGCCTAAATACCAAACCAGTTAAATATTAGTATGAAATTATTGAAAAGAAATATCATTTTGAGAGTTCCCCTGTTTTGTGGCGTAATGCTCTTCTGTAGCAACGGTATGGCACAACAGATCATGTTGAAAAATAATCTGATACAGCGTACGCTGACCTTTGATGGAGAGGTTTGGCGGACAACTATGTTTACGGATGTGGACCATAAAAGGAAGCTTAAAGTAACAAGTGATGAATTTCATATTCTCCCGATGACGCAAAATAATGGGTACACCATCAATGCTTTTAAAGCCGTAGATGCACCTCAGGAGTTTACCAAAGGCGACACCTCTTTCTTGGAAATCAGTTATCGTCCCAAGGATGAGTTTAAGCAAATTGCTGAAATTCCTCAAGAGTTGAAGATTAGCTACTATCTTGTAGCGGGCGAGCGCTTTACAAGGAAAAGGTTAAAGTTATCATACGCCAAAAAAGTTACCGTAGACCGTCTGGAAGTAGAACGCATGTACATCCATAAAAATGCGACGGGTGGTGGCCGAGGTGAACCTGTATTTATTGACGATGCTTGGTTTTTCGGTTTAGAGTATCCAGCTGCACATAGTAGACATACCAATGGCAATTTACCTGTTGCGGACGCGCGTCATTTTGAAAAAGTTGGAAATTATAGTTTCATCGATTTGGAAGGACGCGATATCGAACCAGATGCAAAAGATGGTGCAATGCGCTTGATGCATTTTCCAGGTTTTGCCAAACAAGATACTGATGGAAGATTTACTATTGCTAGTAAAATAGCTGCGGTTGGTTTCTATCCAAGATGGCCTTTCCATTCAACAGTCTTTTATGGAGTATCTATCGACGATGTGGAAAGCTCCACGTTCGTTTTTACACTATAATAATTGGTTTGATGCAACCGCTAAAGATTTGAGCGGTGATGGGTTGCTCAATGTGTACCGTAGTTTCAAAAAAGCAATTGAACCTTATGGTGTGAAAATGGATGCTATGGTGGCAGACGACGGTTGGCAGGATAGAAAATCCATATGGGAGCCCTCGCCTCGCTATTTTCCGAATGGCATGGCAGATGTCAAACTGTTGAAAGATAAGTTGAAAAAAGAGGGAGTAGACTTCGGATTATGGTTGTCGATTTCGGGTTACACGAATAATATTGATTGGGGGAAATCGGAAGGATATGCCGAAGCGGTACGTAATGAATATTTTTCGCAATATGGTCGTTATTATAGTTTAAGTGCTACTAAGTACAAGGATGAGGTCATGAAAAAGATTCCCGCTATTGCTAAAGAGTTGAATCTGGTCTATTATAAGCATGATTTTAATGATCTATCGGATAAGAGTATCGGTAATAATCATCCGGGTACGGATAGACATGGACATGAAGCCAATTTGGATGCACAGATTGATGTGTTGCTGGCTACGCGTGAAGCGAAGCCAGATATTATTCAAAATTTGACGAACTGGGTTTGGTTTTCACCTTATTGGCTGGTTTATTCTGACTATTTATGGTTGCTGGCTGGTGATGATGGGATGAATGCCAACTGGCCCGAATTGTCCAAATGGGCTATGAAATCGACTGACCGCGATGCGTATTTCGCACGTATGTGGGGAAGCTCTTCCGATCGTCCTTTGGTACCAATATCGCGAATCATGACACATGGTGTGGTGAAAACCGGAGATGCCTCCGAAAATGAAACACTGCAGGACTGGATGGACTATGCCTTGATGCATTATGGTCGTGGTACTTTGTTAAAAGAATGGTATATCTCGGCTCCTTCTATGACGGATGATGAATGGAAGGTATTATGTCTGGTAGATAATTGGGCTAAGAAGCATCGTCATGCCCTTAATAAGACATTTTATGTTGGTGGACGTCCAGATGAAGGAGCAGTATATGGTTATATCGGGTGGGAAGGTAATCAAGGAGTGTTGACAGTCAGAAATCCCACTGCTGAAACGCAGACCATCCGAATTCCCTTTGATGAAACAGTAGGGTTCTCGGCAGGTAAAAACAAGACCTTTCATGCACAAGTAGTTTATCCATATCGTAGTGTATATCCCAAAATGTTTAAATCTGGGAAAATAGTGGAGGTTGAGGTGCCAGGGTATTCAACAATGGCCTTGGAGTTTAAGGAAGGAACAGGACCATCAGCTAAATATGCAGCTTCAGATCTGGAGTTCAAAACCGAAAAAGGAACACAACAAGTCAGTACGAAGTTGCAGGTACCTGTAGATGTGAAAGACAGGGCAGAGCTATTGGTTATTGGCTGGCCACACGACGTTCAGGTACGTATCAATGGAGAAGTTCAGATACCTACGAAATCGGAAAAAGCAAAATTGAATGCCTTTGCAGGTTATGCAAAAGCGGGTATGGTACTTTCGGATGCAAAAGATTGGTTCATGAATAGTTTTGATCTGATGCGGTACAAAGGTCAGGATATCGAAATAACATTTGATCGTGCCGATCAGTTTGAAGGTCATATTCTTCTGGAGCGTAAGGTCGATGCAAATGATTATCATGCCGCTAATGATGTTTTATGGCCACTGTCCAATGATACACGTAGACAGACCCTAAGATTATATTAAGGAAAAAAGAGATAATCTTGAATCCGAATTTGAAACAAGTATTTGGTTGGAAATAATAAGAGATATGAAATCAATTTTTTTAATGATCGGTATGATCGTTGCTAGTTTTTTAGCACAGGCTCAGGAAAAATTTTCCTTTGCATTTTTTACAGATTTACATCTCAACACGAGTGAAGAGACCAAAAGTTTTGAAGCGCTAGGCGTAGCGCTTACAAATGCAAAATCTAAAAAGGTAGATTTTATTTTGTCGGGTGGTGATAATGTGGATGTCGACGCTTACAAAGCAGATCAACTTCCAAAGGCGAAGAGTATGTTTCAGAAATATAAGGATCAAATAGATGCTTCGAAAATGAAATATTACTATGCCATTGGCAATCATGATCGCTATTGGCATTATGAAGGTAAAAGTGGGGCTGGATTATTTGAATCATTCTTTGGTAAAAGTTATTATAGTTTTGAGCATAAAGGATGGCGTTTTATTGTTCTTAATTCAGCTCAGATCTGCAATGGTAAATATTGTGTCGATGACGAGCAAAAAGTTTGGTTAGAGCAAGTGTTAGCGAGTACACCAAAAAACCAACCTATCGTAGTTGTTGCACACGTACCTTTCTTATCGCTTTACTACCCCGTATTGGAAGGACGCTATACAGATGCTGATACCTTTGCCAATCAGAAGGCAATATTTGATCTTTTTGGAAACCATAATCTGAAATTGGTTCTGCAGGGACATCAACACCTATACGAAGAGATTAAGGTAAAGGGAGTACAGTTTATCACAGCTGGTGCACTATGTGCAAGCTGGTGGGGCGGCCCTTTCCATGGTACACAAGAAGGTTATCTTAAAGTGGATGTCAATGGCGACAAGTTCAAATGGGAATACGTTGACTACGGATGGACTGTTAATGGTAAATAAAAATTATCTCATATATTATCAAAGCCTCTTCTTTAATGGAAGAGGCTTTTTTTATGATTATTTATTGCCGATTAATTAGCAACCTTTATCGCAATTTCTGTATAACTACTAAAATCAATTATCGAATGAGCAATATTATGGACACTAAGAATATTTATTTGTTAAAGCTGAAAAGCAAAGATATTGAGTAGGACGAACCTGGAAAAGCGATGGCTATTGTTTTAGAATTTAAGAATATTGGACTATAGCTTACCCAGCTAAGGGAGCAAGCCTTTCCATAGAAGAACTTCGAACCAGATTATTTGGTGAATAGTCATCGCACTTTTCCAGCACACTACATACATGTTGAAATAAGGTTAGTTTATTCTTTGAATAATCGTGTTATTTTCAAGGTTTTGTTTATTTCGTGTATTTGAATTAACATTAAAATTATGTAGGTTTAATAACTGTATTGTTCCTTTGTAATACATTAGACCTAATTATAATAAATGATGAATTTTTTAGAACTCACAATAGGCGAGTTTTTATCTTTTAAAGAGGGAAGAGAGGTGGCTTTTCGAACAATCTTCAACCAATGTCAACCCATTATATTTCGTAAAGCATCCCAATTTTGTTCTAGCATAGAAGAAGCCGAAGAGATTACGCAAGAGGCCTTTATTCAATTGTTTTTGAAAAGAAATGATATACTAGAGATAGCTGCTATTTATCCTTTTTTACATACCGTTGCAAAACGTTTGGCCATTACTAATTTTAGAAGACGTTTGGTGAATTTGCGATTTGAACAAGAATTGGTTCATCATTGGTCCGAATCTTCTGAAAACACACAACAGGAATTGTGTATAAGGGAATTAAATAATTTATGGACCGCAGTTATAGAAGAATTACCACCACAACAGCAGTTAATTTATCGCATGAATAAGTTGGAAGATCAATCTTATGATGAAATTGCTGCTCATTCGGGGTTATCTAAAACCACTGTACGCAATCATCTTTATTTAGCTAATAAATACGTGCGTCTTCGAATGGAAAAAATCATCCTCATACTTTTTTTTATTATTTTTTAATTTCCGTTGGTACTTTTGATTGAGTTGTGCGAGTATATAGATGAAAGCACTTATACAGCATGTCAAAAAAAGAAGAATTTAAAAGGTTAATCAAGAAATATCAAAACGGTCAAGCAAGTCAGCAAGAGATTATTGCATTGACTTTATTAAAAGATGACCCTGATTTTCAGATGATAATGGAGGAACTCTGGGAAGAGGGGCTCGATTATAGACATGAACTAAATGGCGAAGATTTAGCATCTAAGATATATACACAAATTGTTTCCGATGAAAGGGTTCACTTTAACCAATCACCAGAAGAAATAAAACAGAGACCACTCATTAATCTGAAAAAGATCAGCATCGCTGCTGCTATACTTTGTTTTGGTTTTATTGGACTATGGATATATCGTACCCAAAATCAAAATAGGGAAAAACCACTTCCAGTTGTAACGTTGGCTGCTACTATTGTCCCGGGTACAGAACGAGCCAGTATTATTCTGGGAGATGGTAAAGTGATTGATTTGGACAAACTGAGAGGAGATACAGTCATTACTACCGATGAATTTTCCATCATCAAGACTAAAGATGGCCAAATTTCATATCAAATAAATCCGACCATAGCACATACCAATAAGTTAGTTTATAACACCATCGTTACCCCAAAAGGGGGGGAGTATAAAGTAATATTATCAGATGGGTCTAAAGTCTGGTTAAATGCCTCTACCACATTTAAGTATCCAATAGTATTTGCAGGTCATCAGAGAGATGTAGTGTTAACCGGTGAAGCTTATTTTGATGTCGCTGAACAATACTATAATGGTCGCAAAGTACCTTTTGTCGTACAAACAGGTCAACAGCGATTAGAAGTCTTAGGAACCCAATTTAATATCAATAGTTACGGAAAACAAGTCGTCACAACTTTGGTCAGTGGTAAGGTTCAATTGCATTTCAACAATAGTAATTTGGACTCGAAAGTTTTAATGCCTAATGAACAAGCCGTATATGATGGAGAAGCTCAACACTACACGCAATCAAAAGTAGACCCCTACAACGCAGTTGCTTGGAAGAATGGGAATTTTGCATTCAAAAATGCTTCATTGCACGAGGTGATGTCAGCGATCGGACGTTGGTATGATGTTGAAATTATATTTCAAGGTAATTTCAAAGATGTTTATTTTTCAGGTGCTATTTCCAAGTATTCTGATATCAATAAATTGTTGAAGACCATCTCTTTGACAGGAGGGTTCACTTTTGAAGTGAAAGAAAGGAAGGTGTATGTCATGAAATAATATTTACCATGTTTAAGTTCTCAGAAGCGTTCCAGCGCTCCTGAGAATTAAAAGTCCTCATTAGGACAAGTGATCGAAAAATTAATCTGTTATAAAAAATAATCAACCGTATGCAAAATTACGAAAAAAATCGGGACGTTCCGTTTACCGGAAGTAGGTTCCTATTTCCTAAAATTCCAATCGCTATGAAATTATCATTAGCTATCCCATTATTACTGGCGACAAGTCTTCAGGTCAACGCATTGACTTACGGACAACATGTAACGTTAGATAAAAGGAATGTCAAGTTATCTGTTGTTCTGAATGATATCCAAAAACAAAGTGGATATAATATCTTCTATAATGAGGGGCTATTCAGTAGCCAGAAGAGAATTGATGTCAAATACAAAAACATGCCCTTTAAGCAAGTTCTGGAAGAAATTTTGATCGAAGAACAATTGGACTTTAGCATTGTAGATAAAAATATCATACTCCGTAAAATTCCATTTAGCTCCACTATTAATGTTGTAAATGTAATACTTCAAAAAGGGAGAGTTGTTGATCAACTAGGCAAGCCTTTAGTAGGGGTTTCCGTTACTATAAAGGGGAAAAGTCAGGGTACGTTGACTAACGAACTTGGAGAGTTTTCAATTGAAGTTGCAAAAGACGATATCCTACAATTCAAATATATTGGATTCAGTAATGCGGAGCAGAAAGTGAGTGGAAACTAGCGTCCTTTCTATTGTGTTAGAGGAACAGATACAGACTTTGGAGGCGGCAGTGGTTGTAGGTTACGGAACGAGCAAGAAAATAAATTTGACTGGTTCAGTGGCAACGGTTTCGAGTAGTGACCTTGCCGAACGTCCAATTACTACAGCTTCTTCCGCTTTGCAGGGTTTAGTACCAGGGTTAACAGTAACGTCTGGTCAAGGGCGTCCAGGTGCTGGAGGCAGCATCCGTATACGTGGTGTCGGAACTTTAAATAATGCCGACCCTTATATTTTAATTGATGGTTTCGAATCGGGAACTATGGATCAGCTAGATCCTAATGATATCGCATCTATCTCCGTATTGAAAGACGCTGCTTCAGCCGCTATTTACGGTTCTAAGGCAGCAAATGGTGTGATTTTGATTACCACTAAGCGTGGAGTAGCGGGTAAGTCAAGTGTTTCTTATAATGGTTATATGGGTTGGCAAGATGCTACTGGCTTTGTCGAGCGGATGAATTCGGCAGATGCTGCGACGTATTATAACCGTGCTTTGGAAGTGAGTGGTAAAGCTCCGCGCTTTTCTAAGGAAGAAATTGCTAAGTTCAAAGATGGCAGTGATCCGTACAACTATCCTAATACCAACTGGAACGACCTCGGGTATAATGGAAGTGGCTTTATGCACCAACACAATGTCAACCTATCTGGTGGTGTTGAAAAAGTAAAGTATATGGTTTCCACAGGCTTGTTGGATCAGACAGGTGTCTTGAGACATAGTGGAAGAGATCAGTTCAATCTACGCACTAATTTGGATGCTCAGGTGAATGAACAGGTACAAGTACGTGCTAATATGGCTTATATCAACAATCGGACTACAGATCCAACGAGTTCTTATTCGAGTGGTGGATCTGGAGACATTATTCGCCAATTGAATCGAATTGCACCTTGGATACCTTATCGTTATGAAGATGGTAGCTATGGTACCATTGGTGATGGAAATCCGATTGCTTGGTTAGATCTGGATCAATCTGTGATTAGTAAAAATCAAAATTTTTCTGGAATATTGGCCTTAGATTATAAGCCTATTCAAGATTTAACCTTAACCGCACAAGGAGCTTATATTTCCAACATACAAGACCGCTCGGAGTTTGTAAAAGATATTCAGTACAATTCTTCAAAATACCATGGTCCCAATTCTTTGGATGAGAGCACAACCCTTTGGAATCGTTCTTCTTTAGACCTTCTTGCTAATTATGATAAACAGATAGGGCAACACCATATCAAAGGATTGTTAGGTTATCATATGGAAAAATACAACAGTAAGTACAACCGTGCTTATCGAGAGGGATTTCCAAATAATGATATGAATAATATTGATGCAGGAACATTAGTTACCCAAAAGGCAAATGGCTATACGCGTGAATTGGCCATGATGTCCTATTTTGGTCGTATCAATTACGATTATGCAGGTAAGTATTTATTCGAAGCGAACTTTAGAGCAGATGCTTCATCTCGTTTTAGTCCAGACAATCGTTGGGGCTATTTCCCATCTTTATCTGCAGGGTGGGTAGTGTCTGAAGAAGATTTTATGGCAGGGACTACATCGTGGCTATCTTCTTTAAAAATTAGAGGATCATGGGGACAATTGGGTAATCAAGAAGCATTAGACGATTTTTACCCGTGGTTGGTCACTTATGGTATCGGCACCAATTATCCGTTTGATGGGAATGTCTTGACTGGAATTGGGCAGCGTTCACATAAATTATCGACCATTTCATGGGAGCGCTCTGAAAACACGGGCATAGGCCTTGATTTTAGATTGTTCTCGCAGTTAGATTTTACGGTCGATTTTTATCAACGTAAAACGAAAGGTATCATTATGGATGTTCCGGTACCGGGAAGCTTTGGTTTGGGTGCTTATAAAGACAATGTAGGTTCTATGCGTAACTCTGGAATAGAATTTTCTTCTACATACCGTAAGAAATGGAATGACTGGAGTCTCACAGCATCAGGTAATATCGCATTTAATAAGAATGAGATATTAGATTTAGGTGGTGTGAATGAGATGATCAATGGCTACTCAATCAATCGCGTTGGAAATGCGATCAATTCTTTTTATGGCTACTTCGCAGATGGGCTTTTTCAAAGTCAGGGAGAAGCAGATGATTTTACAACCAAATTTGGAAATCCGTTCGGTAATAAGTTTGAACCAGGTGATATTCGTTATAAAGATATGAATAATGATGGAAAACTGAATGCAGCAGATCGCATTATCGTGGGAGCAGAACAGCCTAAGGTTACTTATGGATTAAATCTCTCGACAAGCTGGAAGCAGTTTGACCTATCCGTATTTGCGCAGGGTGTGTCGGGCGTACATCGTTATTTCAGCAATGAGGTATATGGTGATTTCTCAGGTGATACAGGACACCCTGCTACGGCTTGGTTTGACGCTTGGTCGCCAGAACATACCTCAGGGAAGTTTCCTCGAGTAGCAGAGGCTGGCCGCTCTAATAGTCTGCCAAATACAATTTCTTCATTTTGGATTTCCAAAGCAAACTATCTACGCATTAAAAATATTCAGTTGGGTTACAGTTTACCCGAAGAGTGGTTGAAAAAGGCAAACATTACCAGAGCTAAAATATTTTATTCTGGAGAAAACTTGTTAAATTTTAATAGTTTACCTGTCAATGTTGATCCCGAATCACCCTCAGGAGGAGGCTCGCATTATCCACAGGTATCAACACATTCTATAGGATTAAATCTTACTTTTTAACGGTCTTACTATGAAATCTCTATATTTAGCATTATATACATTTGTTGGAGTATCCTTGTCGTCTTGTTCTAGTTTTTTAGATACAGAACCTTATGACCAATTGTCTCCAGGTACATTTTGGAAAACAGAAGCTGACGTACATAGCGCTGTCACAGCTTGTTACAATAACTGGACTACCCCTACTGGAGGCACAGCGCTATTTTTTGACGATTGTCTCTCGGACATTGGATTTAATTTCAGTAATTCGGCTTCATATCGTTCTACAGGAAATGGTTCGATGAGTCAGAGTGCGACCGTAAGTTACTATGATTACACCACTATACGTCGTTGTAATACATTTTTAGTTCATTCTCAAAAAGTCGATTTTGTAAATTCGAAAGAAAAGGAAGATCTGTTAGCACAGGTTCGAACAATACGTGCTTGGCGTTATTTTCACATGAATATCTGGTATGGTGGTGTGCCCTTGATTACCGGTCTTCCAGAGACTGCAGAAGAAGCTAAGCAACCACGTGCTTCTGTAGATGAAATTAAGAAATTTGTCTATGATGAGTTGGATGCAGCTATTGCCGCATTAAGCCCTGTACCAGCGCAAAGAGGACGAATTGCCAAAGGTACAGCTCTTGCAATAAAAATGCGAGCAGCCTTATATTGGGGTGATTTGGATTTAGCAATGACTGCAGCACGTTCTATACAAGATCTAAACATATATTCCATTGATCCAGACTTCTTACATATGTTTACCATTAATGGACAGGGGTCACCGGAGATCATCTATGCGTTGCAACATGTTAAAAACACATATCCATTTGGCACAATGATTCGTCTTTACAATAACCAGGATGGTGGCTGGGCGTCAATGGTGCCTACGCAAGACTTTGTTGATATGTTTGAGATGAAGACAGGTTCAATGCCTTTGGAGGTAGGTTCTGGCTATGATGCAGTGCATCCATTTGCTAACCGTGACCCACGTTTAGCACTTACTGTTTTATATCCAGGGATGGATTGGATTGGTATGAATGGAAAACCGCGCATTATCAATACATTAGATAAGACTATTAATGGTACATCAAATGCTGATTATATGGATGCGGCCGATAATTCGTCACATACAGGGTTGCTTTGGGCCAAATACATTGTTCCAACCAATCAATATTCACCTTCACTGAACAATGAGTCGACGAGTCCCATTTTATTTCGTTATGCAGAGGTGCTTTTAACCATTGCGGAGATAAATATTGAGAAAAACGAAAAAATTTCCGAAGCGTTAGATATTATTGATCAGTTGAGAATTCGTGGTGGCCATATCGCGGTAAATCGTAGTCAATATACTTCCCAAAATGAGCTTCGTACACTGTTACGTAGAGAACGCGCTATTGAATTGGCAGGTGAAGGGTTACGACGTCAAGATATCATCCGTTGGAAAGATGCCGGTGGAAAAATGTTGGCTGAAAGTTTAATGAATCGTACTGTATATCGGATGTTAGGAACAGTTGATATGAAAGAAAATGATCGAGACTTACGTACCATTATTACTATTCCTACAACAGAGAATGCATCATTGCGTAAGTTGGAAGATCGTGTTTTTAAACCATATCATAAGTATTTACCATTCCCACAATCAGAATTGGATAAGAATAAAAATTTAGAACAAAATGAAGGATATGTCAATTAATAGAAAAGTTGCTTTAAGCATTCTTTTTAGTATGTTTTTGCTAGTAGGATCTGCACTTCAAGCCCAAGAGCACAGTAGAGTTAGTATCACCCATCAACCCTACCTACAAGGGCTGACCGATAGTACAGTTCATATCATTTGGACGACCAATCATCCAGCTATCTCTTGGGTGGAGATCGCACCAGATGATTCGACACATTTTTTTCACAGCGAAAGGCCTAAGACTTTTGCAAGTACATATGGTTTTAAGAATGTGGGTACTGTACATCAGGTTCAACTGACGGGGTTAAAGCCAGGGACTTCGTACCGGTATCGGGTATACAGTCAAGAAGTGCTGAAGCATGAAGGAACAAATGTGCTATACGGTCAGACGACTGCATCTGATGTGTATTCGAAAGGGGCTTATAAGTTTAAAACTTCTAATCCGACTACACGTACACGATTTGCTGTCATTAATGATATTCATGGTCGCAATGAAGTCATGAACAATCTTTTAGATCAGGCGAGCTTGTCAAAAATGGATTTTGTCGTATTCAATGGTGATATGGCCAGTAGTCTGTTGAGCGAGGAGCAGATGTACAAAGATTTTATGGATACGGCCATCAAACGTTTTGCTAGCGAAAAGCCGATGTATTACTCAAGAGGTAATCACGAGACGCGTGGACCGTTTGCAACACAGTATCCTCAATATTTCCCTACTCCTACTGGGAAGCTATATTATCAATTTAATAGAGGCGATGCTGCGTTTATTGTATTAGATTGTGGTGAAGATAAGCCAGACACTGATATCGAATACAGTGGTATCGTAGATATGGATACATATCGTGCTGAACAGGCGAAATGGTTGGAACAGGCTATAGCAGTACCTAGTTATAAAAATGCCAAATATAAAGTGATTATCTGTCATATGCCTCCACTAGGTGGTTGGTATGGTATGGAAGAGATGATGAAGAAGTTTGTTCCAATACTGAATAAATCTGGTGCTCAAGTCATGTTGACAGGGCACTTACATAAACATATCATTGAGAAAGCCAATTCAAAGGTTCTTTTCCCAGTTATTGTTAATTCAAACAATAACCTAGTCGATGTCGATTTAAATGAAGACAAAGGTACTTTCAAAATAATCGATCAACAAGGAAAGGTAGTCGAGCAAATTTCGATTAACCCTTTGAGATAGGTGCTCATTTTTTATAGTGTTGTAAAATATTGATTTATGAGTATTTGAATCAATATTTCGAATGAAAAGAAGCCAGTTTGCAAAATGTCGTGCTGGCTTTTCATTTTAAAAAATCAAATTATTAATTCAACTTATGAAAGCTCGATTATTTACCACCCTATTAACGACTGTTGCGCTGTTAACAGCTGTAACAACAATTGCACAGGATCGCTTAAAAATAGATCATGGGCCATATTTGCAAGAAGTGACTCAAAAAGGGTCTACTTTTGTATTCCAGACTTCATTACCGACCTATTCCTATATTGAGCTGAAAAAAGAAAATGGTGATAAATCCGTATTGTACTATCAAACGAAGCACGGACTTAAACAGGCGAATACCGATTTTTTTTCAATCAGAGCAAATGATTTAGCACCAGCGACAACCTATCAATACCGTATCATATCTAAAGAAATGGTATCATTTCAACCTTATAAGGTAACTTTTGGTGATAGTATAGCCTCTCCATGGTACAGCTTTAAAACCATAAATCCAAAGGCGCAAGGTGCTTCAATTTTTATCACAAGTGATACGCATAGTGATGCCAATAAGTTGGATACTATGTTAGAATTATGTGATTACAAGACCTGTGATGCGTTTTTTTATGTCGGTGATATGATGAATTATATGTCTGTAGGTGGTGAGCATCCTTATTCATCTTTTATAGATGTCAGCGTCAATAAATTTGCAAGCTCCATTCCATTTGAACTTGTACGTGGTAACCATGAGACGCGTGGGGATATGGCGCGTATATTTCCTGCTTTTTTCCCAAAAAGCAACGATAAGATTTATGGTTCCTACTTAATGGGAGATATCATGGTCATCATGTTAGATTCGGGAGAGGATAAATCTGATAAACATCCTGTTTATGCTGGGATTACCGATTATGACAATTATCGTAGCGAGCAGGCAGAATGGTTAAAAAAACTCGTGAAAACAAAAGAATATAAAAAAGCAAAGTATCGAATCGTATTAACCCATTTCCCTTTAGTGGTTGGTGAACAGTGGCGCCAGGAAGGAAATTGGACAGGTTGGTACGATGCGGTTGATAAATTTCTACCGATATTAAACAAAGCAAATGTAGACTTGGTGGTTTCGGGACATACGCACCAGTTTAAATATCATGAGAAACATGTAGCCAATAATAATTTTCCGCAGTTGGTACAGGGAGCAATGTGTGCTACACGCCTAGATATCCAAGATGGACAAGTGAATGTAAAAGTATTAGATACGAAAGGAGAGGTTTTGATGGATAAGAAGTTATAGCAATCAAAGTAAGACATTATTTCGTAAATATACAGTGCCTATTGGGGTCTGAAATGCCTCCTAAAAAGTTAGATAATATGGGGGGCATTTTTTACAAGTTCTTTTTTATCTGTGTTGTATTGTGCTTGGTCAGGATTCCTTCCTTTGGGAAACGTTAAGGCATGCAAATGGAAATTGAACAGGTCTTTCTATCGAAGAAACTCCGGAAGACTCTGCGCAGCAAAATCGATAAACTATAAATAATTTACTATCATAAAATATACAGAGCCGAATGATCATCTGACCATTCGGCTCTGTCTGTTATTGTTCAATCTGCTTTACCTTCGTCGGTAATCAACAATCATCTTATCCATCACTTTTATCTCCATCAGCTGGTTTTGGTAATCCTATTACTGGACGCTCACCATTGCCGTAAAATTGTCCACAAGACAATCCATGATACCGATAAAAATCAAATCTTAATCATCATGAATTCGAAGTAGTGAATCTATGCATTGATAATAAATTTAGTTTTAACGCTAAATTTATTGGCGTTATGAATTTTATTTTTTACTTTTATATTGATAACCAATTATATATCATTATGAGCATGAAGAGAAATGATCTTTCGAAGTACATCGATATCTTAAGTGACTTCGGTTGGAAATTTTATTTTGGTCGCGAAGAGAACAAGGGCAACCTGATTAATTTTCTGAACAGTCTTTTAGAAGGTGAACATGTTGTTATCGACTTGCAATATAGTAATGTTGAGGAAGATGGTGATGAGCCGAGTGAGCGTAAGGTCGTTTTTGATCTTCGTTGTGTTGGTGCCAGTGGGGAAGTTTTTCTTGTGGAGATGCAGTTGCAAAATCAAGATTTCTTTTTTGATCGAGCAGTTAGTTACACCTCGCGTACCATTAGTCGTTTAGCTAAAAAAGGTAAGGAAGGTAATAATTATGAGTTACCGCCCATTTATTTTGTTGCAGTCTTAGGTTTTCGTCTCGATATTTCAAATAGAGAAAAGTACTATTATAGCGCCAAGATTATGGATGAGTTTGATCAGGAAGTGCTATACCCCAAGTTGAGCTATAAGCTACTTGTACTACCCAATTTTAATAAATCCAAGAACGATTTACCTACCATCATGGATCAATGGATGTATCTGATGAAGCACTTGGATGAGATTGATGAATTGCCTAACTATTTGGATAAAAGAATATTCTCTCGTATCTTTGAAGTAGGAGAACTGGCAAAATTAACGCCTGATGAACAGATGTCATACATATCCAGCATAGATCGAAAACGTGATTATATTAATACGTTGGCATACGCGAAAAAGGAAGGTCGATTAGAGGGTGAGAAGCATGGTCGATTAGAGGGTGAGAAGCATGGTCGATTAGAGGGTGAGAAACATGGTCGTACCGAAGCGGAGGCTAAGGCTTATGCTGAGAATCTCGCTTCAGCAAGGAAAATGCTCGCTAGAGGTATCGAAAAAGACGAGATTAGTGAAATTTTAGAACTTTCTATCGAAGAACTCCGGAGGACTCTGCGCAGCAAAATCGAAAAACTATAAATAATTTACTACCATAAAATAGACAGAGCCGAATGGATGACCATTCGGCTCTGTCTGTTATAGGTCAATCTTCTTTACCTTACGTCGGTAATCAACGATTATCTTATCCCTAACTTTTATCTCCATCAGATGGCTTCGGTAACAACCCTATCATTGGACGCTCGCCGTTTTTTAACGTTATCAGGTTATTAGATAAGGAAGCTAGAACTAAAGTCTGCGCATCATCCATGATACCGATAGCTTTTACCCCTCACTTACGTCTTAAGCAACAGGTTTAGGAAATAATCCTATCATTGGACGCTCGCCATCGCCGTAAAAGTATTCGAAGAGTTGGCTGGGTAGAATGTTTGATATTTTTGCAAGGGCATATACCTGATAAGGATAAAAATCGGTTTCATCAGTATTATTTCTTACTCTGCTTATCCTACTTCCGTTAGAAACCAATGGCAGCTGCTATTTCTCCGTCAGTTAAACTTATGCCTGATACAAAAGTTGAAAATTTACTAGCGTTCTCGTC
The DNA here is from genome assembly GCF_044740685.1 of Sphingobacterium sp. SG20118. NCBI lineage: Bacteria > Pseudomonadati > Bacteroidota > Sphingobacteriia > Sphingobacteriales > Sphingobacteriaceae > Sphingobacterium > Sphingobacterium sp. SG20118. Next base: position 3,490,208 of record NZ_CP172826.1, on the reverse strand, counting down.
CTGTGGTTTCATTCCTTCATACTCATAGTCATAAAACAAGTCCTCACAAGCAATATCTATATCTTTTTCGAGCTCAGTTAAAGTAATATAGAACATTTTCCCGAAGAATTTATCACCCCCATTTTCAGCAATCAAAGCTTGTACTTTATCTTTGGTATCCTCTTTTGTCCTTTTACTTAATGTGCTCTTTTTTATGATATTATATAGGTACTCTCTAAATGATTTAAATTTAAAGTCTTTATAATCAGATGATTCTGATATTTCGTGAATATTATTTTTCATGTTTAATCTTAATTCGTTATATTTGAATATCAATCAGTTAAATCTGGTTGTAGTCTCGGAATCGAAACGGCAAATTTCAAAAGACACGAGACAGTAGGGTTTGCGAACCCCCATACTTTTTGTACTTTTACAATTAGAAGGGGCAAGCTCCCTATTGGAAACTGTGTCTTGGGTTCTTTGCCGTACCCGGTTCTAGGTGGAAAATAGTGGAGCTTGCCTTTTTATATCAAGCCGTCACGACTTTCCGCACGAGACTTATTTTCATTAACCAAATATTTTAACCAAATAAATGATGAAAAGAAAAGAGTCCAAAAATCCACCCATGTTTCAGCTGATCCAGGATCGTGCTGTGCACAGCGCTATCAATGCGTTGTTTAAAAACAAGATCCGACAACCGGAATAACTTGTTATACATTAAAAACCAAAAGGGGCATATCCACCCGATAGGGTAGGTAAAAGCACACAATAATGGTAAATAGCCATTATAATAGCTTAGCTTCTAGTGGTTTCTCCGATTCGTATTAGCGTTATTATGCCATAAACAATTAAACATTTGTTCCTTTAAATCTCACAGTTTAAAAGTAATGAATATTTTTTGCAAAACAATAATTACGCTTCATAAATGTATAGATATTCTATATTTTATCGAATCGGATTTTATTCGAATACCTTAAAAATGCAATACTGAAGACCAATTATAACCAGCACGAAGACGTATAGTTGCATTTTTTCACCTTATTTTTTAACTGTTGAGCGGTTGAACAGGCTGTGTAGTACCTAGGCTATACCATCCAATTCGCCTTCAACGAAACTTTTAAAATAATGCAAATATCTTGCAATAGGGAGAGCTATGTGCTATCCCCAAGGGAAGAAATGTCTTCAGTTTTGCGTAAAAACCGTGTTTCAATTATTAAAAAACCAATTATGATAACACTTTTACCAGAGCGATCACTTAGGAAACAAGTACGAGTTCCTTATGAAGGGAGGCATGCACATGCGCTGAAAAGTCTTGTCAAAGGAAGACCGAAGGAACGCTATTATTCGTTTCTGAATCCGTCCAAAGAACAAGTAAGTTCTTACAGTGCTGTCGTGCGCGATGACCGACAGGATGTACTCCGTATATCGCTGGCTCATATGGCTATCTATGAATGCTATTTGTTTGCGCTAGGATTGCCTACCAATTTTCCGACAGAGCAAATCATTGTTTATGGATACGAACGAGCCAAATATATTCCCTGTAAAATCTGTCCCAGCAGTGAAAAGCATCTATTCGATTATGAGCTCAGCGTTCCTGCCAATACCGAAAGGGAAGAATATCGACAACGAATCCTTAATGATCTGAACGAGCACTTTCAGTTAGATGTACGCGTAGAGAAGCTTTCCATCGTAAAAGACAGTCGGCAGATCATGACCAAACGCGGCGAATCCGTCGAGCTCATCTGGCAAGAACAGCCAACGATGATCATGAAAACAAACCAAGTTAGGGTAGCAGCATCAGTAGAAAATAGACTGGCTGCAAGTATTTAAGAAAAAAGTATTCTAATCTTTCCGCCCCTGTAAAACAGGAGTAAAACATAGCCTGAAAAAGGGTAAGGGAAGTGTTATGCCTAAAAAATCAAATTATGAAAAGAAAAATAAACCATATAAACAAGCTCTGGGGACATCTCCGGAAGCTATGTAAACATAGGAAAGATGGCTTGCTGCTGTTGAGCAAAATGCTGTTGTTGACCCTGATATTAAACTCTTTTATGGTTAGTTTATATGCTCAGGCGCCCCGCAAGGATAGCGGGGTGAATGGGCAAAAACAGGAACTCGCAGGGCGTGTAGTATCCTCTACTGATGGTAAATCTTTGGAGGGTGTATCAATCCGATTAGAAGATGAAAATCTACAGATTAGAACCTCCGAAGATGGGAATTTCCGACTACTGGTCAAGAATCGAAAAGGGAAAATTAAATTCAGTTACGTTGGTTATAAGACAGCTGAAATCAATTATACCGCAGGGGTATCGTTAACTGTGAAATTGATACCCGTAGAGAATGTATTGGAGGAGGTGGATGTAGTATCCACTGGTTATCAGAAGATACCAAAAGAACGCGCGACTGGTAGCTTCGAACTGATTGATAACCGTCAGCTGAATAAAAGAATTGGTGCCAATATTATGGATCGTTTAGAAAATGTTAGTGTGAGTCTACGTTTTGATAAGGATGAATTATTTTTAGATAGAACAACATATTCCGGTATGCGACCGTATAATTTTGATATCCGCGGGCGCTCTGCAATTTCTGGTTCAGCAACACGTACTATTATACTGGATAATGTTGTTTTTGATGGTGATCTACGGGATATCAATCCTAATGATATCGAAAATGTCACGATTTTGAAAGATGCGGTCGCAGCATCGATTTGGGGTGCCTATGGTGGTGGAGGGGTGATTGTCTTAACAACAAAAAAAGGGAACTATAATGCACCGTTCAGTCTTTCTTTCACCGCAAATCAGACGCTTGCGAAAAAACCAGATATCTATAAGCTACCTTTTCTGAATAGTAATAGTTTTATCGATTATGAGACCAAATTATTTAGTAATGGATATTTTGATTATCGTCTTTCGGATACTTATAGCTATAGTACACTCAGTCCTGTAGTAGAGTTACTTGGTAGACTGCGAAATGGAGAAATAACCCAACAGGAAGTAGATAAACAAATTAACAAATATAGAACCTATGATGTAAGAGATGACTATTATAAATATGTGTATAGGCAGACCTATCAGCAGCAGTATGCGCTAGGTCTTTCGGGAGGGAATAAGATGATCGCTTATCGATTATCCTTGGGGTTGGATGATAGTAAAAATTCGGTCATTACTTCTTCTAATAATAGAATGACCGTCAAGTCTGCTGTAAAGGTGATCCCTATAAGGAACATGGAACTAAATACAGATATTACTTTCTCCAGTGTCAAAGCAAGGGATTTCTCGGCAAATCAGCCTATTGCTTACCGATCAGCAAATGCAAATGGGCTAGAATGGCCTTACTTGCGTTTGGTAGATGATAAAGGCAATCCGATCAATGTAGATATCGTACCGATACGTAGTACATTTCGAGATACAGCAGGAAATGGAAAGCTTTTGGACTGGAGCTATAATCCGTTAAAAGAGATAAAAGATAATAGTCAGACTGCAGAACCAAAAGATTTGATGGTTAACTTAAATTTAAGCTATAAGATATGGCCTAATCTTAAATTTAATGCAGCGTACAGTTATCAAAATATCACAAATACATTGCAGGACTGGTCAGGTATCAATTCTTTTTGGGCTAGACATTTAGTGAATTTTTATACCCAATGGGATGAAAACAGTATTCTGAAAAGACCAATTCCTGTAGGTGACAATCTTCAAATTGCCAATTTTAATACTAAGAGTCAAACTTTTAGATTACAAGCAGATCATTTCTGGGAGTCTCATGCTAAAACACATAGGATCGACGCCATATTAGGCGCAGAGGTGCGTCAAAAACATTATGAATCAAATTCATCCATGCTATATGGCTATAATAAAGATAACCTGAATTTTCAATTGGTGGATTATTCAGTGAATTATCCTTTAATGAATCTCGGTTTTGGCGGTAGTGAAATTCCTAATGGAATAAATTTAGAAGGTCTTACCAATCGCTTTTTATCCTATTTTGGTAATGCGAATTATAGCTACAAAAATAAATACTTGGCTTCGGGTAGCTTTAGGCAAGATGCTTCCAATCTCTTCGGTGCAGGCGTGAATAATAAGTGGCAGCCCTTGTGGTCTGTTGGGGCAGGTTGGGTTGTCAATAAAGAAAGGTTTTTCAAAAGTGATCTATTTGATTTATTGAAAGTTCGGGCAAGTTATGGCTTTGTAGGACGTGCAAATCCATCATTTAGCGGATTACCACTTATCTCTTACAATGGAACAGACAATATTACTGGCTTATCCAATGCATCAATTACTTCTCCTGCAAACCCCTCTTTAGCATGGGAAAAAATTGAGACAATAAATATGGCGATAGATTTTAGTTTATTGAACAGACGTATAGCAGGTTCTTTTGATTACTACCACAAGACTTCAAAAGATCTAATTGCACAGATTCAGGTAGATCCTACTACAGGATTTGAAGGTGTGCGTAAGAATGGAGGCATGTTAAAAGCTAAGGGGTTTGAATTGACACTAAACACACGTAATATCATTAGCAATGGATTTCATTGGAATATTCGATTACTGATTAGTCGTAATCGCACGTCAGTAAGCTCATACCCTTACAAAATGCCATATGCAAGTAGCGTTGCCTCCCAATCAGGATCTCCAAACTCTTATCTGATTGAGGGCTATGATGAAGGTGCGGTTATTGTTTTTCCATTTGCAGGGCTTGATCCTGAAAATGGTGACCCAATGGGCTATCTGGATGGTAATAAATCTACTGATTATTCGAAAATATTGTATGGACCTATGGATCAATTGAAATTCATAGGGCCGGGTAGGCCTATTTATTACGCTTCGCTGGAAAATGAATTTGCGATCAATAATCTGACGATTTCATTCAATATTCAAGCCCGTTTAAAATTCTTTTTTCTTCAACAGAGTTTTTCAGACGATATGATGGCGATGTACCGATTAGGATATAGTGATTATGATCGAAGATGGCAAAATCCAGGCGACGAACTGTTTACTAATATTCCATCATCTGCGTATCCTATTAATCCGCTTAGAGATGAATTTTACAATAAGTCAGAGGCTCGAGTGGTAAAAGGGGACAACATCCGGTTACAGGACATTTCTATTTCTTATCACTTTGACAAAATTAAATTCGTTAAAAATTTATCTGTCAATGCTTTTGTTAAGAATATGAATATGATGATTTGGAAGGCCAATAAATTAGGTGTCGATCCCGAATACCGAGACGCTGTACCATTGCCGCTTTCGATTTCTTTAGGTGTAAAAGTTGATCTATAAACAGCAAACAATTAAAAAACTGAAACAATGAAAAATTTTAAAATAATATACCTGATTATATTAGTAGGCCTTGTCTCTGTTTCCTGCACAAAGTTTTTGGATATTAAACCAGATGAAAAAATGGTCGTACCTAATTCTTTAGATGATTGCGATGCCTTATTAGATGATCGGAATACGATGAATTCCAGATATCCAGTTGCGGGAGAAGTGGCTTCGGATAACTATTATTTGATGGACGCTAACTATACGGCTATAACCAATATTGTGGAGCGAGACACTTACATCTGGGCGCCAAATACAAATTTTAGTACTAATCAATGGTCTAGTTCATATAAAGTAGCTTTGGTTGCTAACCAAGTATTAGCTTTATTAGTAAAAACTAATAGAAGTGTAGATGCAGAACGTTATGACCGGTTGAAGGGGGAAGCTTTGTTTTTCAGAGCTTATGCTTGGTCACAATTGGCACCAGTTTTCACTCTTCCTTATAGTCCTATTTCTGCTAGTAAAACACTGGGTTTGGCGCTTAGAGAAAATCCTACTATTGACTATCCTTCAGTTCGTTCAGATCTGGAAACGACTTACAAACAAATCATTACCGATTTAAATGCCGCCGTTCTTTTACTTCCAGAAAACTCTATTTACAAAACACGACCTACAAAATTAGCGATATGGGCTACTTTGAGTCGTATTGGTCTTATCATTTCCGATTTTCAGTTAGCTGAATCTTCTGCAAAAAAGGTGATCAATTATGGTGTTGAACTATTGGATTATAACGGAGTCAATAAAAATCTGAGCAACCCTTTTGGTCGATTTAATAAAGAAGTTTTGTTTCATGCTTCCACTTTAACGAGTACTTGCTTGAGTCCAAGTATTTCAAAAGTAGATAGTACACTGTACCGTTCTTATTTGCCGAATGATTTGCGACGATCTATTTATTTTAAGAATAATAATAATGGAACTTACGAATTTAAGGGACGCTATGATGGAGATATAAATGCTTCTTGTTTTGCAGGTATCGCGCTTGATGAGATTTATTTCAACTATGCAGAGGCATTGGCACAAAATAATAAGTTAAACCAAGCCCTTGCAGTGTTCAATAAATTGATGCTGAGTAGATGGGTGAAAGATACATATCTGCCATTTACTTCTAATAACCAAGCTGATATATTGGCAAAAATTAGGGATGAACGTCGTAAGTCTTTAATTATGCGTAACCTGCGATGGTCTGACATTCGCCGCTGGAATAGCGGTGACCAAAAAATTAAGTTAAAAAGAATCCTTAGTGGATCAGTATACGAATTAAATGCAGGAGACTTAAGATTTGCATTTTTAATTCCGACAACTGTAATGGAGTATGCTCCAGAAATCATTCAGAATAAACGCTAAAATAATCAATATGAAAAAATATATCATTGTATTGCTGATCATATTTACTTTCAGCAAATCTAGTTTTGCTCAGGTAGCCCCGGTGTTGGGGACGAAAATCGATTTAAATAGACAGCTTAAACTAATGGGAAGAGCGCCTATAAATTTAGATCAATTCAAAGACAAACTTTTAATCATCGATTTTTTTACAACATTTTGCACTTCCTGTATTGAAGCTATACCCGAACATAATCTTGTGCAACAGGAGTATAAAGATGAGATACAGATTGTTCCAGTTACAATTGAGAAAGAAGATCGAGTTGCATCATTTTTTAGAAAAAACGACTATGTTAAAGCAAATGAACTTCCTATAGGAATAGAAGATAAAGATCTGGGATCAATATTTCCTTATCAGACAGTTTCTCATGTGGTATGGATTTATAAAGGAAAATTAATAGCCATCACGATGGGAGATATGGTGACAAAAAATAATATTGAGCATGTACTACAAGGAAATTCAGTGGCAAATTGGCCAATGAAAAATGATTTTTTTAAAAGCATTGATGATACTCTTGTAACTCACGAAAATGTATTTGAGAGTAAGTTAGGGTCATTTGTTAATGGCGGGACTACAAGTTATAGGCTCGATACAATTGGAGATAAAATACGATTGAAGATTGTGAATGCACCTATCATAGCTTCATTTAATTACTTATTTAATGAAATTAGTAAGCTCCCATTAATGAAAAAAGAACGTATTGTAGTCGAAGCTCCCAATGTAGAGCGATATATAAAACCAGATACTATGCCGATGTCTGTTTGGCTTCAAAAGTATAGCTTTTGCTATGAATCGACTTGGCCACTAACAATGGATAAGTCGGAATTGTATAACGCGATTATTATCGATCTGTCTAATCGCCTCGGGGTAATTGCGAGACTAGATGATCATGATGCAACGGTTTGGGTGGTTAGGAAAAGTAGAAATAGGATGTTAAATAGTGTTTCAAATAACGGGAAGAAAACGGAATTGGTAGTTTGGATGATGATGTTAGAGATTTTTAATGTGGATTTTCCACCGATTTTAATTGAAGAAGATCAACATACTCTAATTATTCCTGGTGCTGTTAAGGATTTTAATAGTTTGAGAAAGGTGTTGGAAAGTAGTGGGTTTGATTTAAGTGTAGAAAAAAAATCAATCCTTTCTTTAATTCTTAAGGGTAAGTAGCAGAAAGGCCGAAGTTTTAGCTTCGGCCTTTTAAAGTTTTAACGATTTGTCGTTAAGCCTTCAGTTTTACGTTAGTCGTACTGGTACGAGTATTCAAAGCAGTTACCATTTCGGACAAGACCGAAAGATTTAATTCTGGATATCCAGAACCATCGTCCGTTGCATTGATCGTACAGATTTGATTATTACCACTACAAGGAGGAATTGTTGCAGGAATAGAATAACTAAGTGGATCTGCTGGTAAACTTTGATTATTTAATTTAAATAGTGCCATTTTGCATAATTTTAATTAATATTAGGTTTATGAATTGATCACAATACTTGATCAAGGTATTGGCCCCTGCAGCTTCCAAATGGAGGCTGCTTTTTTTGGCTTTAGGACTCCTTATTGGACCAAAAACATTCTGGAAGTACCCGAGGGGAATGTTGCGTATCGACGCCCTTGTGCATCGCGCACCGGGCCGGCGCAACAACAGGACAAAGACTTGCAGTTGACCGCAATCTGTCGAGCAGTTTCGTAGCACGTAGCCATAGACCTGTAGCTCATCATGGAGCTAGCAAAGCAATCTTTTTTTTGCTGCTTTTCAGATTGTCCTGTACTGGTTGTTTGTTGTCGCTTCATGATTATCTATCTAGTTTATAATTTTGGATGCTAGGGGTGAACTTTTTTCGTTACGGCTATTATAATTATAATCGTTTCTCGCTCTCTATATTTAAAGTTCACCACCTTTGCATCTCTTATGTTAATCAATCTTCTAACCACCAATGGGAGAGGAGACATCCGTCATTATTGTATCAATCAACTGAAGTAAAGTTAGGGGCGGAAAGGGCAGTTTAGAACCATGAATTCGGAGAAAATGAACTACAGTAGTGGAGAAAATAAACAACAAAGTCGTAGGTTTTGAACTACGACTTTGTTGCTTTAAATTGCTGATGATGAGTGAATAACTTACAGTCTTTGAATAAGCCTACATTTGGATGGCTAGTGAACAGGGAGAGTATTATATCATGATACTGCTGTAATAATTTGATGTCATGCCTAAAAAGCAACTTTTATCTGCAGTACTACAATTTCTGTACACTTCTGGGTATAGCTCTAATAGTTTTATTTTCTTTTCACGTGCCGATAGTCCAATGAATCGACCACGCAAGGTTCTTCGTTTCAATACTTCTCCTCCAAAATGCTTCATATGATCTTTAAATTTGGGAGATTCATTTGTTAATTTTAATAAGTTATCGTTGCTGATGAACGCCATGACGGAGTCATTGTCAAGTTCGAAATAACATTTATCGACTTCTTCATTATGAATGATGAACTGCTTTTTGCAGATAAAGTCTATCACTTGGTCGCTATTGTCCTCGCGTTTGATAATGATACCTTCCAGTACGATATGTAAATCTAGTAGTTGTGCATGTATTATCCGGCCTTTTTTGTATGATTTGATTTCACCGACTTCGAGCCAGCTCTTCCATAAGTCTGGCGATACTGGAGCAATGTCCTGTAGTATTTCAAATAATAGATTTTCATGTTTTGATCTTTCCATAATTATTTCTTTTGGTTAGTAAGTTTTATTGGCTTTAATATGTTCCATCAAACTTGTCGGGCGACAGGATTGATGGAACAATACGTTTTACAGATTAGTGTTTGTATTTGTATAGGATCTGGATCATCAAAGGATGGGCAAATATCTGGCTGCTTTCAGTGATGTTATGGTCTAAGCCAAATACGATGATTTCTTTTTGATCGGGTGTATCATCTGCTGCTTTGGTTTCCTTGGTAAAACCTACCGCTAATCCCTGTTCCCAGCAATTGGCGATAGCATCAGCAAGTGTTGTTTTGAAGGTGCTTGACATGGATTGGATCTGTAACTGCTGATTGAGGTGCAGATCAAAAGTGTTGTTCATCCATGTTGTGAAATCAGTGCGTAAAAGTTGGGTCTCCAATAGTAAGTCTGAAGCTAATAATGCCAGTACATAATCTTGGACAAAGGCAACGCCTGCTTCATCAAAAGGTTGTTTCATATCTGATTTTTTATTTGTATTTAATTATTTTAAAAATCTGAAAAATTTAATGATTTAGGTACTCAGAATGGATGCTTAGGTATTAAGATGGGTGCTTTTGAACGTTAATGACGTGTTTTACCATTAAGATAGGGGGATTTGCATCTTAATTACTGTTACAAAATAGGGGTATTTGTGTTGCTTGAATGTTAAAAATGTGATCTTCGTCACACTAACAGTTTTGTTACATGGTTTGATTATATCTTTAAGTTAATAATTATAAATTCGCAGTTATTTTAAATTGAAATTAACCTAATGAACGTAGAAATTGCCGTTACCAAAAGAAATAGAATTTTCCTTTATTTTTTAATCCTACTAGTTTTTCCTATTGTTTATAATAAACTGGGTTATAAACTCACTTGGAATAATCTTGAAATGTTGAGTTTCGGTTTTCTAATGTTGTGCTTGATCATGTCTGTGTATTTGTTTGGCTGTGTGGTGATGATATGTGCGATGCGTCGTGTATTTGCTGGTGCGTTGGATGCACCTGTTTCAAAATGGAAAGGTATACTCGGAAAATTCGGTTATTTTGTGAGTGCAATCGTTCCTTCTATTTTCGTTTTACTTGCTTTTTTATCGATATGGATCTGGCATAGGGAGGAATTTTGGGATATGTTGTGGATGAATAGCATATGGAGAGTCAGCTTTATATGTTTGGTACTTGTTGGATTATCCCTTTTAATTGCAAAAAACAGGGCATGGGCACTTTTCTTTTTGGAAAAGGAAATTGTCGAGGTGATAAAAGAAGTGATTGTGGAACAGGAAGTGATCAAGGAAGTAATTGTAAAGGAGGAAGTAATTAAAGAGGTGATTGTGGAACGGGAGGTGATCAAAGAAGTAATTAAAGAGGTCGAGAAGGTAGTAGAAGTGCCAGTTGCTACACATGATGCATCGGGATTACCGAATAAAATAGCGCTGAATGAGATGTATTCCTATCTGGTTCATGTAGCGGGTGTGGGACCGAAAATTCTGAACAAGCTGATCCGATTTTTTGATATTGTTGCCATTAGGACTGGAAGTGGAGTGCGTCATGTTATTTTTTCAGATGGAACAGTGGTACGTTGTGATCAGATTTTATCCGTGTTTGAGGCGTTAAATTTGGATGGCTGGATGGTGAAAATATCCGACAGCTATATGGTCAATATGCTTTTGGTTGATTTTCCTGACTTTAAGGATGGAAAACAACTGAAATTACATATGGAGACTATGGAAGGTTTGTTAAGAAATATGAAGTTAGCGGACATCCAGCTGATGCTGGTTAGGGGGGCGGGTATTAAGGATAAGTATATTCTAGAATTTTTGAAAACTAAAAACAGTTTAACACATGTAGGTTGGGACACTTGGGTTCCCTTTAAGAAGTAGTCGATTTATAGGTAGAAACAGTCCTCTCCAGCTGTTTCTGATGGTATCCGAAATGACCTATGGAAGCAGTTTCCTTATTTCTGCTTCAGGCAAACCTGTGTAGTCTGCAAATATGCTGATGCTGACATACTGGTTTGATTTCAGTCCGTAGCAATCGCGGATGGTCTGAAAGATTTTATAGGTATGCTTTTCCGTACGCCCGAGTATAGCGGCTGCTTCCTTGGGGTAAATACATAAACGATATTTATTTTTCATTTTACATTGCTTTTAGAAGGATGATCTGCTTATCATCAGATCATCCTGATGGTTATTGATTGTCCGTACCGTAGACAAATATTCCCTATCCAACCCCTCTGCTAAGCAGGTATTAAGTAGTAATAAAGAAGACATAAAGCGTATTTTGCTATGTACCTCATGGACATGGGCCAAGTGCGTGGTAAGTGCGTAGAAAGTGTATGAAACATACTGTTTTTATACTCTATCTATGCTTTATATACGCTTTATGTAGGCTTATGCCACGCTTTATCACCGCATAGCATCCTCTTTTACGACATACTCTTTTTAACTTATTCGTTGCAAATTAGGGTTGGATTCCTCTCCAGAAAAATGTTGTAATTGGTTATTCATTACTAAAATAAGTTTTTTATATAGAAAAAACTTTTATTCCTAATCATCTACAGTTCTAGCCCTTGGAGGAAGAGAAACAGTATCATTATTCCGCATTTTTTATCTTTTCGGTGCTTTTGAATCCAATGGTTTTTGGTTGATGTACATCTTAGCACTGTCAAAACAATTAAATCATGGCAAGAGTAGAAAGTTTAATCAAATTAAATGGAACGATCGGGGATCTTTCTTTTTACAAATCAAAAAGTGTGGGCTACCAAGCTCGAATGAAAACCGGTGTATCGGGTGACCGCATTGCAAAAGATCCAGCATTTGCACGTACCCGTGAGAATGGGAGTGAATTTGGCAGGGCACAACAGGAGGGCAAAAAACTGCGTGATCTATTGCGCGATGTTCTGTTTGAAAATGCGGACAACAGATTCAGTGCTCGCTTGGCGAGTAGATTGTTGAAGATCATTCAGATGGATGCGGTCAATGTACGTGGTGCAAGGGTATTGGTACCTGAGAATATGGTCATGCTGGAGGGGTTGGAATGCAACCAACGGTCCAGCTTGAAAAACATAACCTTAAAATCTCTAACGGTGGAGTTTGATCGTGCTATTGGCGATGGCTTTTTGACCTGTTCGCAGTTGATCCCGAACCTTCAGATTGCGAAGTTGAGTGGAGCCACGCACGTGCAATACTCCTTGGTCTTGCAAGAGTTTTCGGGCGATGAGTCGGATCAGCGACCTGCCATCCAGCGATCGGCATATATCAAACTTGGAGAAATAGCTCCAATGGATCTGGAGGTAATGGCTTCGCTCTTTCCAGACCCTGGTAAAAGTGTGTTGGTTCTCGTGGGAACAGGATACTATCAAATGGTCAATGATGCCTATTATCCACTGGCCAATGGACAATACAATGCATTGACCATTAAACAGGTGGTCATACCTTAACCCACATCTTCTTGATGTTTTCAGGAGGCAGTCTGTTACGTGGTAATTGCCTGTCTCCTGATATTTAATACAATGCATCGTTAAAATTATTTATTTCTAAAGGATGATTTCCAATAAATGTCAAACAAACAGATTCTGCATCTCCAACGGATTTATGGAGAGCAGGGAACAAATGGTACGATTACTTTTCAGGGGGAGGTGATCTGCCATACCATAGAATTGCCTTGGCTGAATAACTTGCCAAGGCTCAGCTGCATTCCTGTTGGCGCCTACAAACTGGAAAAACGGAAGTATACCAAACATGGCGAGCAGATCGGTATTCCGGCGGTGTTGGGCCGAGAAGCAATCTTGATCCATGCAGCTAACGATGCACAACAACAGTTGCGCGGCTGTATAGCTCCTGTATCCAGATTAACAGGGGAGGGTCGTGGTGAGGATAGCCGAATAGCACTGGAAAAACTGAAAGCTTTGGTCTATAGCCTGTGGGATATGGGGATGGAGGTTTTTATTCATATTAAGTAATGGAGGTTGTCGCTCGAGCCGCGACAGGCTTGTCACTCATGCCGTGACGGGCAATTACTTTTTTTCGTTAATTATTTGATTTAATTTGGAACTCAAGAGTCTCTTCGAGGTTTTACTTGATAAAAAAAGTAATCAAAAAAGTCAAGGCTGCATTCCTCGATGCTATTTCACCTTGAAGAGGCTAAATGAATTTAAACTCGTTTCACTCGAACAGAAATTCATTTTATACGCCTCTTTGTCGGTTCAAATACGCAATCGGAATGCTAGGCCTTTTGGATAAGCCTTTGGTACTAACTAACTAACTAACTAACTAACTAACTAACCTTATAACATGAAACAAAATGAAAAAGATACTAATAAAAATAAGTCGGGTGCTGCAAGTGGTCTTGTTGGCACCGGTAAAATTACCTGGAAAGGCCTTGAATATCTTAAAATATATTGCGTTGGGATTGGGGGTGGTGGAGACGGTATTGGATAAAGAAGAGGGACCAGATGATAGCGCAAGTCCGATAGTACCTTATGGAGAGAAAGGTTACGACCAATTGAAAGATGCGCAAGCTAACCAAACGCCTACAAAGCAAGATTTAGGTAATAACAAAGATAGGGAGGCGTCGGATGAAAATGAATGATATCCGTATGGGTACTTTGGGTGGTACGCTGTGCTCCATATGGGCTTCGTTTTCTTTAGGGGATGTCCTGCATACCATTTTAATGGCTGGTTTAGGTACATTGGTTAGTTACCTTACGAGTCGATTGCTGGGAAGGCTCCGGAGGAAATAGATTTAAATGGATCCTTTAAAAAGATAAGCCTCTCACGTCATGTGAGGGGCTTATTTGCTAAGAATAATATTTATGAAAATAAAAGTGATAAAGGCTAGGGATACCGGGTGCTAAGTCGTCTTAAAAATCATATCCTTTTTGGATTTTAAATAGACTGGCATTTTGTTGAATATACTATAAAATCAATTTTTTTGAAGATTGATCAAGTCGTTGTTAGTTTTTAGAGCAGGATAAGTTCTTTTGGATAGATGTTGGCCATCAGGAGGTCGATTTTTCTTCGTTTTTAAACTGAAATTCGACTCCTTTTAAATAAATTTTCGCACTTTAGCAGCATCAAATCTAAAGAATACAAGATAATTATGAAATTGAAAAAAATCTATGCAATATTGGCATTTCAGCTTTTTGCTGGTAGTCTTTTTGCACAGGCACAGCTCGATAGCATTGCTGTTACAAAATTAAGTCCTCTTTTCTCTCAACCAACTCTCAAGAATAATAAGCTGGTCGTTCCAAAGATAAAAGGATATGAAGTATCCTTAATCGGATCGGATAATAAAGTGGTGATTGACTTAAATGGTCAAATTTCACAACCTCTGATTGATAAAAAAGTAAATGTACTTTATAAGATCGTACGCAAATCGGATCATGCTTTTGGTGAGATTCCGATGAAAGATATCGTCATCAAAGGTGTTTATGGAGATCAAGGAGTAGGAGAGCAGCCTTTTGTCATTCCGTCACTTCGTGAATGGTATGGGATGGATGGGATATTTAAATTACGTTCAGAATCTGCAATTGTTTTACAACAGCAGGATGAGGAGTCGGCTAAAGCCGCACAACTTTTAAAAGAAGATATCAAAAAGTTGATTGGACTGGATTTGCCTGTGCGAACGGGAGAACCAAAAGCAGGTGATATCTTTATTGGTTCTAAAGGAGATAAAGCCTTGGGAAATGAAGGGTATTCCCTAAAAATTGATGATGTCTTCAGCATTCAAGCTCCAAATTACAACGGTAAGGTTTTCGGAACAAGAACACTATTGCAGCTGCTCTCTCAAAACAATAAACAACTGACAATACCAAAAGGCTTCTCTCGTGATTACCCTACCTACGAGGTGCGGGGATTTATGTTGGATGTTGGGCGTAAATTTTTTACGATTGATTTTTTAAATGATTACGTCGAGCTGATGTCTTATTATAAGATGTCTAATTTTCATATTCATCTTAGTGATAATGCTTTTCCAAAGTACTTTAATTATAACTGGGATAATACGTATTCGGGATTCAGGTTAGAAAATGAACGCTATCCAAATCTAGCTTCTAAAGATGGGCATTATACCAAGGCTGAATTTATAGCATTGCAAAAAAAAGCACTTCGTTATGGAGTGACTATTATTCCTGAAATCGATGTGCCCGCTCATTCATTGGCTATCAGCCAGGCAGTACCCGGTGTAGGTAGTGAAAAGTATGGACAGGATCATCTTGACCTAGACAATCCGTTGACATACGAAGTGGTAAAGAATATATTTGACGAGTATACAAAAGGTCCTAATCCGGTGTTTATTGGTGAAGAAGTGCACGTCGGAACGGATGAATATGATAAAAGTGAATCTGAGAAATTTAGAAAATTTACAGATTTTGTCATCAAAGTGGTACAGGGCAATGGTAAGAAGGTACGCGCTTGGGGAGCATTGACGCATGCTCAAGGTACGACACCTGTTACAGTGAAGGATGTGCGTCTGAATATGTGGTACAATGGTTATGCCGATCCTATCGCGATGAAGAAGTTGGGTTACCAACAGATCAGTACACCTGATGGATGGCTGTATATCGTGCCGGCAGCGGGGTATTACTACGATTACTTGAATACAGACAACTTATATAATAATTGGGAACCGAGAAAGATTGGTGATATCACCTTTGAAAAAGGTGATCCTATCGTTGACGGAGGTATGTTTGCGGTATGGAATGATATCGCAGGAAATGGAATATCGGAAAAAGATGTGCATAACCGTGTGTTCCCAGCTGTGCAGGTGCTTTCCGAGAAAATGTGGGGAGCAGAAGATCTACATTCAAGCTTATTTACTTTTAATGAAAAAAAGAAATCGGTCATAGAAGCCCCAGGTCTGAATATGAGAGGTCATTATATCGCTGATGATCCTTTGCTACTTTACCTGAACTTTGATTCGCAAACACGCAATCAGATAGACAACGAATGGAAAGATGCGCAAGCTTCGGGAACGCAGTTTGAAAAAGGTATAAAGGGCAATGGACTTAAGTTTACTGGAGATGCAAGTCAATTGGTGTTGCCTATAGCAGAAATTGGGGAGCAGTATACGGTGTCTTTTTGGATCAGACCGGCAGCGCAATTAAAAGGTGATCTTTTTAAGTCTAAGAATGCTAAAATATTCAGTGATGATAAGGGGCTTGGATTTACACGTGATGGATATCAGTATTACTTTGATTATTCTTTACCTGTAAACGAGTGGAGTCAAGTAAGCATCACTGGTGACAACATAAGTACACAATTGTATGTTAATGGCAAATTGGTCAAAGACATGAAACCATATGATGTAGTGATGCCTTATAAGGATAAGAATAGTGGGAAGGAAATCAAGTATAAGAAAGTACAGACCTTAGTTTTTCCTCTGTCCGAAATCAGTTTAAAGAATGCGATATTGGATGAGTTGAAAGTGTATAATCAAAAAATGACCGCACAGGAGCTTATGAGTGAATTTAGAATGCGATAGTTATGAATTGATGAAACTTATTATAAACAGGTAAAGCTGTCCAGAATGGACAGCTTTACCTGTTTATAACCCTTAATTTAATAATTTAAATCGTAAGGTTGTTTATCTGTGAGCTTAATTAGCTACGGCTATAATGCTTTCAAATACCTTATCCATAAAGAGTACGGTATCCATATTTTTTTCGTATTTTCTGTGCTCAAAAAGCAATTCATAATTACCGTCGTACTTCATACCGACAAGTTCAAACTTACGTAATTCTAACCACACAGGTGCCGAATCGGCAGTTGGTACCGAGCAGGTAATTGTTTTGAATTTGCCATGTTTGGTAATACTGTATTGTACGTTCACGGGAGTAGAGGTCTTCTTGGGATAGTTGACCATAATGCTTTGTTTCAAATTATTTCTTTTTTAAATGAATGATATATGATTCTTTCTCTCTACGATAGGAAAGAATCGCTATATACAGATGATCTGTATGCAGCCCTGAAATGTTATCGGAGATATCGGCATCAATGAACGACGTACGTAGAGAAATCTCGTTGTTTTAAACCTACATTTCTGTAAGATACTGAAAATAAATTGAATAACCAAATTTCAGTAGCGTTTGTTTTGCAAAGTGAAGAGGTAACAGGGTATTAAAGGGAGAGGAAAGTGATTCGTTGGATTGCAGGCTATTGATAATTAAATTTTATTTACCAGATCTTAATTGCTAAATTAAGACCTTAATAATAGGTCGGCACTATGTTTTGACCAATATGAACCAAACCAAGTTAATAATACCAATATTATTATGAATACAAGAAGAGTTTTTCTCCAAAAGGGTTTTTTGGGAATATCTGGAATAGCCCTAGCCAGTACATTTCAATTAAAGGCACAAGCAGCTACGTTAGTGAAGAAAAAAAAGGAAGATGGATTTCATCTAGGAGTAGCTGGTTATAGTTTTGTGAACTTTAAGTTAGATGAGTCTTTGAGCATGATGAAACGCATGGATATAAAATATTTATGTATCAAAGATTTTCACTTACCATTCACCAGTACAGCTACAGAAATAACTAATTTTCATGAAAAATTAAAGCAATCCGGTGTTACAGGTTATGCGGTAGGACCTATCTATACGAAATCGACAAAAGCAATCGATGATGCCTTTGATTATGCAAAGCGAGTTGGAGTGAACCTGATTATTGGTATACCCAATAAAGAGGATCTACAATATCTTTCCAATAAGACCAAGGAAACGGGTATCAAGTTTGGTATTCATAACCATGGACCTGAAGATAAATTGTATCCTAATGCCACCGTTATTTTTAATTTGATCAAAGATTTGGATGAAAATATAGGGATGTGTTTTGATATGGGGCATGACACGCGAGATGCTCAAGATGCAATTATGGATCTGAAAAAATACCATAAACGTATTTTTGATATCCACTTGAAAAATGTTACCTCAGCAACTGCAGATGGTACCACTTGTGAACTGGGACGTGGCGTAATCGATATTCCTTTGTTTATTCAAGCATTACGTAAAGTAAATTATACGGGTAAATGTAGCCTAGAGCACGAAAAAGATATGGAAGATCCACTAGCTGGCATGGCTGAATCGGCAGGATATTTTAGAGGGGTGACAGCTAGCTAAATTTATAAATCTACTTAGTTATTACGCTCTGTAAGCAAAAGAAATTCGAATTAAAATAAGGATGGCTCCAATTTGGAGCCATCTCTCCTTATAAATAAGAAGAATAAATTTCAACTATTTTATAGCATTTCCATCGGCAACAGTCGGCCAGTATGGATTTTGATAGATCGGTGAATCTTCAAAATCACCACCTGCATTAGATGAATTTGTGAAATTTGTGATACTAATCGATGAAAGATAGTGGGCTAAATGCCACGTATACCCTTCATAAGCTAATGTTTTCGAGATTTGATATGGTCTCAAATAACTGCTTAATTCTGGAGAAGAAACATTAGTTTCCGGTATTAGTAATTCCGTAGACTAATTTGTAAGTCAAATCTGTTTGACCAGCTTTCTCGTATTCATTTTTGTAGAAGTTACCCCAGATTTTGAATCCTTCAATATGAAATTTATTTGTGATAAGCTGATCCATGGATCTCCATCTACGTAAGTCTCTTTCACGAAATCCTTCTCCTAAAAACTCAGCTGATCGTTCTCTTCTGATGTTGAATAGTGTCTTGTCTATTAATTTATTGGCAGAGTATGCTGACCAATTGCCTTTTGCTTCAATAGACATATCAGTTGCTTGGATCGTTTTGTTAATGTCTACATCAACTCCAGCTCTTTTCCGTAATGCTTTCCAGTATTGCTCCATTTTACCGCCTACTGAACCATGACGTTCGTAGTATGCTTCTAAATAGTTTAAATAAGCTTCAGCTGAACGGAAGATGATATATCCTGTGCTACCACCCCAGTTGTCAGCCAACGATTTGTCTGGATTGACACCTTTACGACTTGTGTAACCGGTATTATATCTGAATTGAGAAGATCCACTCGTGATATTAGGCAAGAAAGGTTCTTTGATAGCACCATGACTTCCTTGATCAAGATTGATCCACATATTGATTTGATTCGGCTCTTTAAGGAAAAGATAGGCTCTTTGGTCTCTGTCTTTTCGAACATCAGCTATGGATTCATCACCATGATAGCCACTTCCTGCTGCATAAATGGGTAGACCATTTTTCATCAGGTATGAATCTACCATGCCTTTGGTGATACCAATACCTAAGTTCGAAGTAGAAGAGTTAACAGGAATATTATTGGTAATACCTAGCCCTCTGTTATATGCTTTCCAAAGTAAGACTTCATCATAACCAGACATATCGGTGTTGCCAAACATCTCTACGTAAGCGTTGGACTCACTTGCATTTTGAGGAAGGACACCACTGTTAGGTGTTAAGCTTGAAGCACTAGCTACTTGATCGGCCGATTCGATGGCTTGATCTAAGAACCAATTAATTTCATTATCTATATTACCACTTTGAAATTGATAGTTTTTATTATAATCTTTTGTTGCTCCAGGCCAATCTGGTCCATTGGGAACAAAAGGGGTGTTTTTAAAATATTTAAGCCAAGTACCTTCGAAAAGAGCTACACGTGATTTGAAAAGTTGAGCAGCTTTTTGGCTTAAACGGTTGTTTTTACCATCAGGTGAACTGTTTTTCATCAAAGTGATGGCAGAATCTAAATCGGAAATGATAAAGCGTGCTACTTCGGTACGTGGTAGGCGCTTACTGGCTTCGATAAGGGCAGCTCGATCATCTGGTAGTATCGTTTTTAAGATAGGAAAATCGCCCAATGAGGTAAGTTTCCCAAAGTATTGCAACGCCCTGAAAAAGTACATCTCGCCGATATAATGTTTTACCATCTCGGGATTACCTGTGATCTTGTTTTCTTTATATCGAGGCAACACGGTTTTCAGGAAATAATTGATGTTGTATATTTCCGAAAATTCCCAAGCACCACCTGTAAGCGGTACGCGGTATTCGCCTGTTACATAGGATGCGGGAACGGACTGAGAAGCTTGCACATCGGTAGCATTGTCACCAGCAAATGGGTTGATCTCTCCATTAACGGGGAATGAGTTATATCTGTTAACGGTATAGGCCGCAAGTTGTGATTCATCCCAGAGGTAATTTTCGGGAGTGATACTAGACTCTGGTGCCATATCGAGCTTATCGTTACATGAATTGAAAACGACTGCAGCCAAGATGACAGCGAGTGTATTTTGAATGACTTTCATTGTTTCTTTATTTGTATTATAAATTGACATTTAATCCGACTGATAAGGTTCTTGATAATGGATAACCTAAGCTTCCTGTTCCTGCACCCAGTGATTCTGGGTCAAACATTTTGGGTACTTTTGTTCCTGTCCATAAATTCTCTCCAGAGAAGAAGAAACGAGCACCTTTGATACCCAGGCTACTTGCTGTGGTATGAGGAAGCGTATAACCAATCTGTAGATTTTTAAGTCTGATGTAAGCCCCATTTTGTAAATACTTACTTTGTGTTTGTATATTTTTGTCTGAATTGTCAACAGGTCTAGGGTAAAAAGCATCTAAGTTTTGTCCCATCACATGATTAGCATCAGCTCTAAAGTAGTCCATGTGCTCTTCATAAGCAACTGCTCTCCAGATGTATCCGGTATATCCGAAGTAATTATAACTTCCTTCCCAGAAATCACGTTTGGCAACACCTTGTAAGAAGACACTGGCGTCTATATTTTTCCATTTCATACCCAAGTTGATTCCAAAGCGATAGCGTGGGTTATTGTTCCCTATTACTTTTAAGTCTCCGTGGTCACTTAAACTATTGGCACCACGACCTATTTTCCCATCGCCATCTAAATCTTTGTACATGATGTCTCCAGCTTCCCAAAGTGACCCAAGTGCAGTCTGGCCACCATTAGGCAGACTTGCTAAATGAGCATCCATCTCGCCTTGTGTTTTAGCAATACCGATGGTTTCGTAGCCCCAAATTTGACCTACTTTTTGGCCAGTGTAATAGGTGCCTAAGTCAAAGGTTGGATTCGGGTAATTGGTAATGACCGTATTATTGTCCGATACATTGAAACCAACATGATAACTCAGCTCATCTGAAATAACATCTTTCCAAGTTGCCGTCAATTCCCAGCCTTTTGTTTTAAGATCGGTATTATTGGTTTTTGGAACTGCTGTTCCTAAAATTAATGGAAGGGTTGGTGCTGGACCGACCATGTTTTCCGTATTACGTTGAAACAAGTCAAAGCTAACGGCTAATCTATTTTTCATCGCTTCAACATCGACCCCTAAACCACTGGAAGTAATGGTTTCCCAGGTAAGTAGGGTACTGATCAATCCCGGCGCATTAGCTGTGTTTTGTTGAGCATTGTTAATCAACCAGCCACTATTAGAAGTCCCGACTGGCATAGTGACATAAGTTGGATAGATGGAATTGGTATTTTGATTTCCTAATTTACCATAATCACCTCTGATTTTGAACGTGCTCACATGGGAGGATAAATCACCCCAGAAGCCCTCTTTGGCAATATTCCATCCCGCAGAAAAGGAAGGGAATGTTTTCCAACGTTGATCGGCCCGGAATCTAGAAGTTCCATCGTGACGAAGAACAGCTTCTACAATATACTTCTCTTTGTAATTGTAATTGAATCGACCGAAAAAGCCTATTACACCCCAATTATTGCGATTCCCCCCGACAGATGGGGGAGAGATTACGCCCGATCCGTTAGTGCCATTCGTAATATCGATTACGTCCATATAAGGAACCATAATCCCGTTACGCGATGCTGAGAAAAAATTGTTTTTATTATTTTCGTATTGTGTACCTACCATCACTTTGAAATGATGATCATCAAGCACATCAAAAGAATAGGTCGAAGTTAAACTCTGGTTGAAATAATCATTAGAATAACTATTTTCAGAAACACTTGAGTTATTCTGATTTGGAATAATTTCTCCTGCTACATTGTGGTTGTATACCTTTTGATTATTAGAGTGATTTCTATCTCGATTAATCGAATAATTGAAGTCTGCTCTGATTTCCCAGTTTTTGATAGGCGTTATGACGGCTTCAAGTTTTTGTGAAAGTAGATCCTGCTTTGATCTGCTTCGACCACCATTGCGAATATCAATAATGGGTGATGGACCGTTAAAAAGAAATCCATTATCATCATAAACAGGCAGCATAGGCCATGTCTGATATCCAAACTTACCAATAGAACCTAAATTTGATGGACGATCATAATTACTCTGCGCATAACGCATGTTATACGTTAAGTTGAGGTAATCGGTCAATTGTGCCGTGACTTTCGCATTTGTGCTGTAACGACTGTAAGTGTCTTTACTGACTTTCATCAAACCATCTGAATTCAGATAGTTGCCCGATACATAGGCTTGTATTTTTTCACTACCTCCACTTATACTAACGGTATGTTCTTGAGCGAAAATGTTTTTATTATAGATCTCACCCCACCAATCGGTATTGCCATTGGCGTAATCGTATCCATCGGCCCAGTTAGCTGGATTACTAGGGTCGGGAATATTAACGGTCGTAATTTTTCCATCCATATAATCTTTGATGCGCTGTAGTCGCTCTTCAGTAAACTTTCCTACTGTTTTATTATTTTGAGCAGCATCATTGAAATAAGTTGCAAAACGGTATGAATCAACAGATTTCGGTCTGTTGAGTGCAGAACTTATACGGAAGGAGTTATTGTAATTGATTTTTGCTATACCAGCCTTACCATTTTTAGTCGTCACTAAGATAACTCCGAAGGGTGCACGTGAACCATATATGGCTGAAGATGCGGCGTCTTTAAGTACGGAAATGCTTTCAATATCTTGCGGATTGATCATGTTAAGATTACCTTCTACACCATCAATCAAAATTAAAGGACCTCCACTGGAAACCATCACCAATGGTTGCCATACCTCTGATATTAATCGAAGGAGCAATATCCATAGTACCCTCACCTTTTGAGATATTCAATCCTGGGACTGTTCCTTGTAAAGCCATCGTGGCATTTTGAACAGGGCGTCCCTCAAATACTTCAGATCCGACCACAGAGATAGCTCCCGTTAATGTTTTCTTCTTTTGCTTTCCAAATCCGACAACGACGACTTCATCTAGGATTTCTGATTTCTCCATGGATACCTGAAATTGACGATTTCCTTCCACAGATAGTTCGACAGTTTTGTATCCTACATAGGTAAGTTCAAGGATTGCGTCGGCATTGGTTTTGACTGTAAACCGACCATTAGGATCTGTTATCCCGATCGTTGTCATGGTTCCTTTAACACGAATATTAACCCCTGTTAGCGGGGTGTCTTTGTCGGTTACGGTTCCTTTTATTTCGACTTGTTGTTGTGTTTGGAACACACTATTCGCCGAAATATTGTTTTTCTTCACGCTGTTCGAGAGCGCCATGGTAGGCGACAGGAGCAGTGACATGGTACTTGCAATTCCAAAAA
Organism: Sphingobacterium sp. SG20118; assembly: GCF_044740685.1. Lineage (NCBI taxonomy): Bacteria > Pseudomonadati > Bacteroidota > Sphingobacteriia > Sphingobacteriales > Sphingobacteriaceae > Sphingobacterium > Sphingobacterium sp. SG20118. The sequence continues at coordinate 3,466,354 of NZ_CP172826.1, read as the reverse complement.
TCAAATTGAGTTTTGAATTTTGGAAGCAGTAAGATTTGACATGTGTTTTAATCATAAGTTGGTTTTGTTTTTTAGTTTGGCTTTTTTGTGCTCATGCTGATTGCTGAGCATGAATTTGGCGAGGTAGATCTTCTCAGGTTGGGAAAATGGTTCTTAGGCTTGTTCTCATATTGATAAATAGGTTGTTATGTAATGCTTAGGTTGATATGAGGAAAATAGATTTGGAATCGATACGATTTCGTATTGTTCGCTTTATTTACCTTCTTGGTTATAATGATGACGATTGAGGTTGGGGATTCCCTAGTTGTCTTTATTCTTAAGAAGAAGTATAATAATTTAATAATCTTACTAGGGATTCTATTTTTTGGATCTACTTAACAGTATAGTGATTGATGTTAGTAACATGTAAATCTTATAAGGGGTTTTAAGATTTATGGCATTCAAAAACAATGTTTAGTTTAACTGGTTAAGGGGCAAACACGTGTAGGAAGTGTAGCCCCTTTTTTATTTGTTATTGTGTTGATCTTTATTTACTATCACTCATCCAGAGTTAAAAAAGTCCCCCCTTTGGCAAAGTCTGCGTGACGAAATGGTAACCTTACAATTTTTCATTTAAAATAAATACCGCTATCATATTTTTCAAAAGAGGTATAATAATTTTAACATTATGTTTAATTTAAATTTGATAATTTACTAGGGCGATTATTTAATCGGTCGTCTTAGATCTAACGATTGAAATCTAAATGGAACAACTTTTATTAAGGTATATCAAAGGAATTGCTACATCTGAGGAAAGATGTGAGGTGATTGCATGGATAGAAGAACATGAACAGAAACCGGTTAGAGTATGATGCTCTGTTGACAGCCTATATCATGTCCATTTGGAATGATCTAGAGTTGTAAGAAATAATAAGGTAATTCCTTTCGTCTTTATATCGTTCAATATTTTCTACAAGAGGTCAGCATAGTTTTTAAAATGTTTTTAGACAAATCTCGTCTGCAAATAAAACATAAGTATTGGTCAAATTTTGAGTAGTTGCATAGCACTTATATTTCAATCTTTACAATACTCAAAAGGAGTATACTAATAAGTTGAAGAATCAACCCTGTATTCAACCTTTATGAAATCTAAATCAAATAATCTTATAGTTGTGTAATGGAAGGGGTAACGCAAAATTTTAATCAATTATACAAAGAATACCATAATAGGTCTTTTCTATTTGCTCGATCACTTGTACACGTGAATGAAATAGCTGAGGATATTACTTCAGAAGCATTGATTGTATTGTGGGAACGGATAAAAATTGAGACCGTGTTATCGCCTAAAAGTTTTCTATTCAGAGTGATTAAAAATAAGGCTTTGGATTATCTCAAACATCAAAAGGTACGTCGTCGTATCGTTGAATCCTTAGATGATTGGGAAGGGAAAGAACTACAACTACGTATAGATTCTTTGGAAAAAATGGATGAAGATATTATCTTCTCTAAAGAAATAAAAGAAATCGTTCTCCGATCATTGGATTCATTACCTGAAAGGACGAGAGAGGTTTTTGTATTGAGCCGTGAACACCAACAAAGTGGTAAAGAAATTGCCGAACAGTTGGGTATTACGGTAAAAGGTGTTGAATACCATATGACAAAAACCTTGAAGACCTTATCTTTTAGTTTAAAGGACTATTTGGTTGTTTCATAGTCTTTATCGCCTACTAACTTTTTGATATAATAATAAGGTTGCCACTGCTTTGGATACATAACATCTAATGCTGTGGACTCCCTATCGAGCGTTCTATACGATCACTGAAATTAGATCAGGATATTGGGACAGTTCTTAAAACCATTTAAACCAATCAGCTTTATCCTGAATTAGCTTTCTTTATTTTTTTAGCAAAAAAACAGTGACAAAAAAACATCTAATTATGGTAAAATACCGCTAGTTTGCAGAGAAATTTAATTAGACTTTTACAAATAAGCACCCTGTACGGCTGCTGTGACTTGTATAATAAAGTATGTGCTGAAAACATGATTGTCAAATGGATGATATTTTCCTGTTTATGGGTAATTTTAGTTGAATATACTTTTAAAGTAGTGCAGGATACAACGGTGATTTTTTTGACATGTAAAACGAAAGAATGTATAATCTGGGAATAGATAAAATAATATTAGGGACTGCAGGTTTGGGTGGTGTTTGGGGGAAAGTGATTGCCGAGGAGTCAGTCTCTACAATGGTAGACGCACTTTCTCGTGGTGTTTGTGCATTGGATACTGCTCCTGCATATGGTGATGCCGAACAGTTTGTAGGGCAAGCATTGGCAAGATGGACAGGGAAGCGACCTGCAATTAGCACCAAAGTTGGTCGGTTAAAAAGCTATAGAACTGATCAAGCGACCTATGACTACACAAGAGACGGCATGAGAAAAAGTGTAGATAGTAGTTTGGATACTCTTGGAGTCCAACAAATCGATGTGCTTTTCTTACATGAACCAGCTGCAATACCTCCTGCAGAAATTGAATTTGTGGTTTCGCAAATGTTATTCTTTAAAGAACAAGGGTATGCAAAGAAAATAGGGATAGGTGGTAATTTGCCACAACAATTCGCTCCTTATCTAAAAGATAATGTCTTCGATGTTATTATGGAATACAATAGACTCAATGCTTGTAGTGTTGAAGCCCTTCGTGCCACAATTCCGAATTGTGACCAGAGTAACAAAGAGTACTATGCAGCCAGTCCATTAAATATGGGATTGCTTGGTTGTAATTTTAATGAGTTCTCAAACTTTCCTCCAAGTTGGTTAGATATGAAAAGTATCGAACAGGCGAAGCGGATAAATGAAATCGCTGAACGATACCAGATACCATTGGATGTACTGGCATTGCGGTTTTTATACAGTATACCTGCATCTTTTAAAGTAGTGTTGGGGGCAGCAGATAATGATCAACTCATGAGCTCACTACAGGCATTTGATGCAGGTATCTTGCCCGCTCATATTTATAACGAAATCCTTCAAACACTTAATTGATCATACATGAATGAAATAGATGATGAAATTTTTAATGTTCAGAAAATAAGCATTAGAGTTTTAGAACCAGTAGCAAATGTAACCCCTTTTCAGGATGCTACAATGGGGCCTTTTCCCTCTTTTGGTCTTTCCATTATCCGAATAGAAGATGAGGATGGATATGTGGGTGAAGCGCCTGTGTACAATAGCTATAATAATATTTTGGAAACTTGTCTATTTCCAATACTATTTCATTGTAAAGGAGTACCCTATAAAGAATTTTTCCCTAAACTATATTGGTCTATTCGAAATGAAGGATTTAAAGGTGCAGCTTCGGCTTTGTTGGGACAGGTAGATATGGCGTTATACGATCTTGCGGCAAGGCGGAAAAATATCCCAGTATATCGCTATATAGGCGGTACGCGTAATGCGGTGAAGATGTATGCAAGTGGAGGGGGGACAAATTATACTTTAAAGCAGTTGGAAGATGAGATAGGTGTGTTTATGGATGCCGGAGCAGACTGTTATAAGATGAAGATCGGGAAGGATTTTGGGACAAATATGCAGGAAGATATTGAAAGGGTAAAATATGTCAAGCGTTTGGTCGGTAATAACATGAAGGTAGCTGTCGATGTAAATCAAATATGGTCATGTCATGATGTATTTAAATTTATTGATGCTATAGGAGAGGAAGAGCTGAGTTGGATAGAAGAACCTATACATTCAGCAGCTTACGATCAGATTGAAGAACTGTGTAAGCATACTTCATTAACAATTGCTTATGGAGAATCGGAGCGGACTTCAAAAATTTTCCCAATGTTGGCCAATTGTGGAATAAAACATTTACAACCTGTACCCACGCAGTTTGGAGGAATGAAAGAATGGAAGGATGTAAAAGACTTGTGCGAAGCCCGAGATTTGCAGCTTTCTTCTGGTGGCTATTCCTTATATTCGACTTTCTTAATGACTACTGCCCAAAGTAGCGGGATGATTGAATACCTATATTCGCTGATGCATGGATTGGAGAAGTATTTTTTGATTCGCCCTTCGTTGAGCAAAGGTCAGTTTCACCTACCAGAAACCGCGGGATTACCAGTACAGATAGATTGGGAGTATTGTTATAAAGAAAATAAGGTAATTAGAGAACATGTTTGGGAAAAACATCAGGTTCCGAATTACAATCCATTAGTAAGCATGTAGTATATTAAAACCAACCCTATTGTGAGTTTATCATTCAATTATATTGATTATTTAGTTCTAGCATTATATGCTTTAGTTTTATTATATGTCGGATTCCGCTTTAATAAAAAGGAAAAGAATCAGCAGGATATATTTTTAGGTGGACGCACGCTCAAATGGTGGCAGATTGGTTTTTCTATTTTTGGAGCAAATGCTGGACCAATGATGTTGATTGGTTTTGCGAGCATTGGGTTTACACATGGTATCGTAGCGAGCAATTTTGAATTGTTGGCATGGGTATTTCTGATGTTGTTGGCTATGGTCTTTCTCCCTTATTATCTAAAGACTAAGATTAGCACAATTCCTCAATTCCTGTTGATTCGATTCGGTAAACGATCTTATAATTTTTTGATTGTATACAGTTTGATTTCCATATTAGTGGTTTGGTTGGGAAGTGCTCTTTATGCTGGTGGTTTACTCATATCCGGTATTTTCGGCTGCTCGCTATTTACGGCTATAGCAGTGATTGCGGTTATAGCAACAAGCTTTACGGCTATCGGAGGATTGAAAGCTGTCGTGCGTACAGGTGTATTTCAATCGGTTATTATCATTGTATCCTCTATCATACTTACGGTACTTGGTTTTCAGAAAATCGGCAGTGTTGATGCGTTAGTGAGTCAAACTCCAGAATCTTATTGGAAACTTTTTCTTCCTGCTTCCAATGCAGAATATTCCTGGGTAGGTATTTTACTGGGCTACCCTGTGGTAGCCATATATTATTGGTGTGCCGACCAGACGATCGTTCAAAAGGTATTGGCGGCTAAAGATTTGAAACAAGGTCAATATGGCGCTATATTTATTGGAACACTAAAGATCATAATGCCTATCATATTCATTCTTCCGGGCATCATGTGTTATGTACTCTTTAAAGATACAGCTCCAGATAATGCTTATATCACAATGATTAAAGAGTTGATGCCTCACGGTCTTCTTGGTCTGAGTATTGCAGCATTAATTGCTTCACTCGTGGACACCGTATCTTCCAGTCTCAACTCATTCAGTACGGTATTTACTTTGGATGTCGTACAGCAATTCAAGGTACTTAATAGAGATCAGCAAGTACGAATGGGGAAATGGATAACCGTGGCGGCAGCTATTGTTGGTGTAGGGATTGCGCTCTTATTTTCATATTCGGGAAAAGGATTCTTTGATCTCACCCAAGGCTTGGTATCCATTCTATCACCACCTTTAGCCGTGGTGTTTTTATGGGGAGTTTTTTGGAAACGTATTAACAGCACAGCTGCCGAAATTGTGCTCTATGGAGGTGGTTTTGTCTGCTTGGTGTTGGGGGCATGTCATGTGCTTAATTACCCCTATCAAGGGTATTGGCCTCATTTCTTAATGCTTTCTTTTTATATATTTGTAGTCTTAAGTGTCGTTATTGTTGCGGTAACCTTACTCACCAAATCCAAGGTTGATCCTGAGGTTCCGACATTGTTCGATGTGAAGAACAATGAGGTGGAGGCTAGCTCAAATTCGATTTGGCTCACTTGGGCTGCCCTTGCGGCTGTGATGGTTATTATTTATATTTATTTTAATTGATCGTTAGTATGAAATTTAAAACTGTTCTTCTTCTATTAGTGTGTTACACAGCTTTATTTATCAGCTGTAATCAGGCTGATAATAACGCAGCAGCTCAAACCTTTGAGGAAAAGGTATTTGTCGTGAATACGGTAGACAGTGATGAAAAGCTAAAGGAGTATCTAACTTATCATAGACAGATTTGGCCAGAAGTGGAAGCAGGATTTAAGAAAGCAGGTTATAAACGCATCTCTCTTTATCATTTTAAAGATTTAGTTGTCATGGCTATATCCGTGCCTGTCGGGGCAGATCTGGATGAGATGGGGAAAATAGCGGAATCCTATAGTCCAAAATGTGCCTCTTGGAATAAACTGATGAATACGTACCAAAAAGGAGTGGCCGGTACAGAAGAAGGTCAAAAGTGGGTAGAAGCTAGCCCTTTCTATGAGTTTAGCAATTAAATTGCTTCGGTAGTGGCCTTGTATTTCTTTGCAAAATCGCGTGGAGAACTACCCTTGACATCTTTAAAATGCTTGTTAAAATTGGATATATTGTTATAACCGCTTTTGTAACACGTCTCTGTGATGTTGTGATTGCCTTCCATCAATAATTTAGCAGCATGACCAATCCGTATTTCTTTGATAAATTCGACCATTGTTCTATTGGTTTGCATTTTGAAAAAGCGACAAAAAGCAGAAGTAGACATGGGAATGACCGATGCAACATCCTGAAGAGAAATATCTTCTTTAAAATGTTTAAAAATATAATCAAAAACACGATTGATCCTATTTGCTTCCGTGGACGTTTCTACAACGTTGAATGATGGTGAGGATAAGGTTTTATACGAGTTTGATAAAGCCAGTTTGTCCAATAGCTGCAACATCAATACTGCACGTGTAAATCCGGTGGCACCTAACATCTGATAGAGAATTTCTTTTGCCTCTACTACAATAGTACCCGAAAATAAAACTCCTTTTGATGCATTGTCAAAAAGCTGATTGAGGTGAATGGTTTCTGGTTTAGTAAGTAGGTCTTTTCCCAAAAAATCGGGGTAAAAATGAACGATGGTAGCATCTGCTGGCCGCTTGTTGTTGATGGTGTTATAGTATTGCCAGCAATGCGGCAAGTAACTCCCAAGGAGGACAAGCTCATCCCCTTTGAAGTCTTCGATATGATCACCAATAAAACGCTTTCCTACACAGTTTTCCAATAGTGCAATCTCAAAATTCACATGTGATTTTAATGAGGTGTATTTCTTGATTTCCAATTCTTCAGAACGAATAGTAAAGGATTGGTCAGGCGGAAAGGTAAAGTTCTCGTAGATATGTTGCATAATTCAAGTAAAAGATAGCAATTCAATAATGTACTATAAATCGGTTTTTTCTGGACTTAAAGATATATAAAAATTTTTAATAACCGAATCCTGACTATTTAGAAATCATGGTAAGGTGCAAAATAACATTATAAATTGGCAAATTATTGGTGGTAATCATTTTTTATAAACCTGAGCTTTATACCATAAATGAAGGTGTGAAGATCAGGTCACATACCGAATAACCAAATTATGAATTATTCCGGATTTGAAGTTTAACCCTGAGTTGGGGCTTCGGAAATCGTCAACAGATAATAAAAAAAAACATGCGGCCTATGGTATAAAGAATACACATATGAAAAAAACAATGAAGGAATGCGACTCCTTCATTGTTTATTATTTTCTTAATCAACTAATCAAGAATAAACAAAGTTATGAAAAATGTTAAATTAATACACTTTCTAAATTTTGGCAGGAATACAAGAAATATAACATTATTATGTGCTTTGGCTACAATCAATAACACGATCTATGCCGAATCAAGTAATGTGCCTATAAGTACTGGCCAAATCACATTGAAGAATTTAAAAATAGAACAACAACAAATTACTGTTTCTGGAAGAGTAACCGATAACAATGGTAATCCAATGGCGGGAGTATCGGTAGCTGAAAAGGGAAAACCAAGTGAGCAGATCACAGATCAAGATGGAAAGTATCAAATTAAAGTAGCTTCCGCCGGAACTTTGGTATTCACTTTTGTGGGCTATGAAACCGTAGAAATGCGTATTCAAGGAAAGGATGTGATTAATGTGAATATGCGCAGTAATATACAGGATCTGGATGAAGTAGTGGTGATTGGCTATACTTCTCAGAAAAAATCTTTATTAACTGGCGCTGTGTCTACGATGAAAGTGGACGAAACATTAAAGACACTGCCCACGACCTCCGCAGGAAATATGTTGATTGGTAAACTGGCAGGCGTGAACGTGAATACAGTCGATGCTGTGCCAGGAGCACAGCCGAATGTCAGTATCCGAACAGGGTCTTCTTTAAACGATCAAAATGTGACTTATGTAATTGACGGAGTGGTGCGAGGTGGTGGCGATTTTAATAATTTGAGTCCCAATGAGATTGAGGATATAACTGTTTTGAAAGATGCTGCCTCCGCCGCCATTTATGGTTCTCGATCCGCTGGAGGAGTCATTATCGTCACAACAAAAAAAGGAACTAGAGGAAAGCCTACCTTCAATTTTTCATCCGCTTATAGTGTTGATACACGAACCAAAAATGTCGCATTAACAAGTGCTGTTCAGGCTGGAGAATTATATGGACGTATCAATGGTTTCTGCAGATCCTGCGGGTTGGGCATGGTCGCAAGAAGAAATAGATCATTATAAAACCATTAATAATGGCTGGGGATATGATCAGCTGGAAACCGTGTGGAAGAATCCGACCACCCAGACCAACAACCTCAGTGTAGATGGGGGTAATGATCGTGTGCGTTATTTTGGTGCAGCATCTTATGTGAAGCAAAAAGGATTTTTAGAGCCCATGACCTATGATAAATATAACATTCGGATGAATGTGACGGCAGATATTACCAAAGATTTGGAAATATTTACCGGATTTGCAATGTATAATAATATGACAGGTCGGATTGCAGATAACGCAGATCCTGCAGATACTTATGGTAAGTTGCGTATTTGGCAGCCGGATCAACCTGTTTTTACAGACAACGGTCAGTTTGTCGATTATGGATGGATCGGTAACGTTGGCGCTCGCGTAACTGGTGCTAGTGGGTATAATAAAGAGAATCATTTAAAACCTCAAATTATTGTTAGTGGAACATATAAGGCTCCATTTCTAAAAGGCCTGAGTGTAAAAGCCATGTATAGCCGAAGTTGGGTCAATAATATGCAAAAAATCTTCTACACCAATTATGATATGATGGTGATGCAAAGAAGTGGGATCAATAATCGTATCGTTTCGACAGATGACAATGATATTATTAATGTGAAAAGATCGACCTGGGTAGGAAAGGATTATATTGAGCGTAAATCAACTTGGAGCGATGATAAGCAGTTCAACATGCAGTTGAATTATGAAAACGTCTTCAATGATAAACACCGGGTGTCGGCCGCATTAGTTACGGAATGGTATGAGGGAGGTGGTGCAGGTGTAACAGGTGGAAGGGAGACCTTTCCGGTCTATAAAACAGACCAATTTTGGGCAGCAAGTGGGGCTCGAGCAGATACTTGGGGTGATGGGGATACCGATTGGATTAGTGGACGTATGTCCTATATTGGGCAATTCAATTACACCTACGCCGATAAATATCTGTTTAATTTCTCTTTCCGCGAAGATGGATCCATGAATTTTTCTCCAGAACAACGTTGGGGGTTCTTTCCTGCCGGTTCGGCCGGTTGGGTCATTTCCGAAGAAAATTTCTTTAATAAATCCATCGTTCAGGTTTTAAAACTTCGGGGATCATTGGGTTTGACCGGAAATGATGCCGTCGGTGGTTGGCAATGGCAGGAGTCTTATCAGTCTGGAAAAAATGCTTATTTCGGAACGAGCCCATTACGTTCTGTAGGGATTACTTACGGAAATGTCGTAAACCCTAATTTGACCTGGGAAAAAGCCTTGAGTTATAATATCGGAGTGGATATGAACTTGCTCAAAAATTGGAATGTATCTGCAGATTATTGGTTCCGTAATTCATATGATATCTTGGGAGATCGACAAAGCGCATTGCCGTCGACTTATAGTTTGACTATGCCTGCTGAAAACTATGGAAAGATTGAAGCTCAAGGATTTGATTTGCAGTTGGGATACCGCAATGGTAATGAAAAGTTACAGTATTTTGCCAACTTGACCATGTCTTATGGATGGAATAAAGTGATTACACAAGACTATGCTAACAATGCACAGTGGATCGATATTCCTGTCGGTAAGTCGAGAAGCGTCATTAAAGGCTGGGAATATGATCGCATTTTACGCACGCAAGCTGATTTGGACGCCTTTAATGCGGCTAACCCAAATTATAAACATAATGGTTTATCACCCGAATTAGGGATGATGGTGTACAAAGATTTGAGTGGACCTAATGGTGAAGCTGATGGAATCATCGATAATTGGGATCGTATCGAGTTGCGTTCTAAAAATTTTCCAGTGGTGTATGGATTGAATTTAGGGGTTAGCTGGAAAGGTTTTCATCTGGAAACGATGTTGTCAGGACGTTTAGGCGAAAAGAAATGGATGTCGGATCTTGCAGGTGGAGCCGAGTGGAATCGGATGTGGGATCAATGGTATTCAGATAGCTGGACGCCGGAAAACCCTGATGCAACCTTACCAAAGCGGATTGGAATGAACAACTCGAAGACTTACGAAACAAATAGTTCCTTTTGGTTAAAGGATGCGAGCTTTATGCGCATGAAATATTTGACATTGAGTTATGACCTGCCAAAGGGTGGTGCGTTCTACAATAAAATCTTTAGTAATGTGCGTGTGTTTGCAACGGGAACCAATTTGTTTGTCCTAAGTAAGTTTAATAAATATTATGATCCTGAGATAGGTGGTGGAAATTCATTCCCTATTCTGAAATCCTATAATTTTGGTATTGACGTTAAATTCTAAGATGATATGAAACCTAAAAAAATTATATACAGTGCAATTGTTGCATTCCTATTGAATGGTTGTAGTCTTGATTATCAGAACACGGCTACAATTACTCCTGATAATGTATGGTCGGATAAGGTCATGATCAACGCCTTTATGAGCGATATCTATGGACGGATGTCACCAGGATGGCCTATAGGAGCTAATGGTACCGATGAAGGGATGAATGGTCCAACGGATATGGTTAACTATTCCAGAGGAGTGATTTCAATTGAAGAACATGGACAGAAATGGAATTATGAGAATATCGATCGCATCAATTTTCTTTTGAAACAATTGGAGACAGTGACCGTATTGTCCGATTCAGAAAAACAAGTGTTGCGTGCACAAGCCCTCTTTTGGCGATCATGGGATTATTGGGGGAAAGTTTGGACAACAGGAGGAGTGCCCTTGATTTTAGATGTTCAAGATGTTAGCAATTTACCTTCTTTATTTGTCAATCGTAACACGACTTCTGAATGTGTTGCCCAAATATTAAAAGATCTCGATGAAGCTATTGCTGTGCTGCCTGATACATGGACAGGTGCGGACTTCGGGAAAATAGATAAGGGAACAGCCATGGCATTTAAAGGGCGTTTGCTGCTCCAATATGCGAGTCCGCTTTTTAATCCGAATAATGACCAGTCGCGATGGGACCACGCCTATACGGCTAATAAAGATGCCGTAGATTTTTTGAAGTCTGTAGGAAAAGGCTTATTTACAGGTAAATTTGAAGATATCTGGTATAATGAACGAAATAATGAAGTGGTTATGGTCAATCAGTTTTATTATCCAGATCATAGATTGGATCAGAAGAATATTCGTCCAGAACCATTGACAAAAGATATGGCAGATCAAAATCAAGCGATATTTCCATTATTGATGGCTTTTCCCAAGAAAGACGGTTCAAAGTTGGAATTGGATATCAATCGTTTGAAAAATGACCCAGCTTATAATGAGCAGTTCTTGACTGATTTTTACATTGGTCGCGATTCGCGTTTCTATGCTTCTATCTTCACTCCAGGCACCACTTATCCTGCAAGTGATGTGCTGAAAGATGGTGCTAAATATTGGAATACTTGGAAAAAAGTTGCCGATCCAGCCTCAGAGTCGGGTTTTAAGTATACCACGATGATATTTGAACAAATGGGAAAAGGAATTGGTGCCGGTAGCTCAGGTTATTTTCAACTCAAAGGTGTCGATAAGGCATTGACGATTCCAACAGTATATGATGCAGGAACAGATTGGATAGAAATCCGATTTACAGAAGTTCTGATGAATTATGGTGAATGTGCGAATGAGGTAGGAAAAAGTGCGGAAGCATTACAGGTATTATACGATGTTAGGAAACGAGCCGGAATTGAATCTGGAATGGGTAACTATGGGATTTTGGCTAGTACAAAATCAGCTATTCGTCAGGCTTATATGGATGAACGTTTTATTGAGTTTGCTTATGAAGGAAAGCGTTGGACAGATATACGACGATGGAAACGCTATGATATGCTCAATGCTTTGAAATACCGAGCAGGTTTGAACGCCGTGATCAAAGATGAAAATAACTTAACGAAATTTGATTGGAAAAAGGATATGTATGACGCTGATACACGTAAACTATTCCGATTGGAATATGTGGAGAATCTAGATGGTAACAAACAATATCAGTTCAATCTGGATCTGAATCATTGGTTCTATCCCGTACATCAAGAGGTGTTGGATCGTAACTCTAAAATAGAACAAAACAAAGAATGGGGTGGTACATTTGACCCTTTGCTTTAATATTAGATCCTAATTTAAATGTAGAATGGCCACTTATTTCTTAATAAGTGGCCATTTCTTTTAGTGCTAATGCCTATGATGAGTGCCGGTAATAATCGCTGAATTATCGGATAGTGCAAAATAACATTGTAAAATAGCAAATTATTGGTGGTTACCGAAGGAGTTTATGTTGAAGTTTACAGTTGAATCTTCTATAGGTAGATTTTAAGAACGAGCCCTATTATCGCTCCATATTTTAAACCTTTTTCAAAAACATCCATAAAGTAATTTATGAGGTCATTATCACTGAATATGAAAAGAATACAAATACTTTTGTTTTTTATTACGCTTCAATTTCCTTTATTGGCGAAAGTGAAGCCTGTAGTACATTTTAATTTCGGCAAGTCAGGAAATGTGACATTTGCAGTTGCTCCAGAATCCATAAAGTCAGATAAAGGGAGTTTCACGTTAAGTCGCATCGGAAGGCCGCTATTTTATGCCGATGCACCTGCTGAAAAAGCACGACAGGGTGATGGAGCGCTTTTGTTTGATGGAAAGGGCGATGGCTATCTCATGTCATCACCTATTGGAAAAGTGGAAGAGAACTTTGTGTTTGAAGTCTGGGTAAAGGCTAAGGAGGTAATCCCACAATCTGGGGAGACGAATCTTGTCGCTTTAAATGGAACATCAAAAGAAGGATATGGCTTTGCGCAACGGGGAAAGAGTTGGGTATTTATATCTGGAGGTAAAGGAACCTCAACAATAGGAAATGCAGTAAAAGGACAGTGGATTCATTTGGCGGCAACATTACGTAATGGTATTGGAGAGCTTTGGATGAATGGAAAAAAAACAGGTACTTTCAATGCAACAAAAACGATTGCATCCAATTTTTCAATTGGTATATCGAATGACCAGAAACAAGCTTTTCAGGGAGAAGTGTATGAAGTGAGGTGGAGTACATTTGATAAGCAGGAGTTTGATGAAGAATCTGATTTTTTAATCAATTATAACAAGAAAAAAGAACGAGATAAAAACAAAGATATTTCTAGACTGGCCCTAATTGAAAATATTCAAAAACCAGGACTCGGGAAGGTTCAAGTGACCACATTTGAGAATAAAACACAAGATGCAGATTGGTTGATTGTACCTGTGGAGGCATCTTGTCAGTTACAGGTTAAAGAAAGCACAGGTCATAAAATCGCTGAATTTCAGTTGAACAATGGATTGGTGTCGCGCTCATTTTATGTTTCAGATAATCTGGCTTGTGTGGGCTATAAAAATTTATCCAATCAGGCCGAATACATCAGAGCGGTTAAGCCAGAAGCGCGTGTGATGATCGATAGTGTTTGGTATGACGTGGGAGGACTAAAAGGGCAACCTGAGCAGTCCTATTTATTGGAAAGTTGGTTGCCCGAAATGGAAGCCGATGACCAAGCTTTTGAATTGGTATCGGTAGAGACAACTGCACCTTTGGAACGCTATCCTTGGCAGCAAAAATTCAATGCCGTATCAACAGATTGGCCAGCTAAAGGATTAAGACTTGTCCTAACATTTAGACCTACTGAACGAATGGATTTGGTTAAAAATGTGGAGGTAAAGGTCAATTATGAAATCTATCAAGGACTTCCAGTGATGACCAAGTGGGTGGAAGTTCTGAATACAAATGATAAATTGGTTCGACTTAATCAAATTGAAACAGAAGTTCTTGCAGTAAACCAAGATCAGGTCAATCGCATCCATGTAGAAAGTGACTTTTCATTTGCACTGGTTAATGCTAATCTAAAAGGTAGTGCATTGATGCATTATCAAGGTGATAAAATCGAACCTTACCAAGCGGGTGAATCAACTACGAAATGGACTGTCGATAAGGAATATCATACATGGGCGACTCATAATCAAGCAGAAGATAATTTTTTAAATTTCCCACATCGTAATCTTTTATTAAGCTACTTACCAATGGGCCCGGATGTGGATGTTTCGCGAACATCTCCATTCAAATCCTATATTACGTTTGAACTTTTGCAGGACGATGATGACCGTGAACGCAAAAGTTTAGCGCACCGTCGCATGTATAAAAAATTGGCTCCGCAAACGACAGAGTCATTGATTACTGGTGGTATTACTTCGCACGATGAGAAGACATTGAAAAATTTCATTGACCAGATGGGAGAGCTAGGGTTGGAACGGTTGGATATCCAGGCTTGGCCAGGAATCAGCCATGACAATCTAGAAGATAAATATGTGGCTTTATGGAAAAATATTGCTTCCTATGCCAAAGAAAAAGGTATTGTCATGGGTGGATATGAGCTTCAAGTAGCTTCAAGAGGAAGGGGAGCAGAAGTCGATTGTATTCATCCTGTAACAGGTAAGCCTGGAAGTGTCTTTGGACAAAGCGTGTGTATGGCAAGCTCGTGGAAGGATACCTATTTTAAGAATATGTGGGAATTTTATGATAAGACTGGGTTGATGACCTATAATATGGATGGGCCGTACCATGGCGATCCTTGTGCATCCACGGAGCATCCTCATCATCATGGATTATATGATTCACAATGGGAACAATGGAAAAGTCAAGTGCAAGTGATACATGAATTGCAACGTAGAAATATGTATGTGCCTATTCCGGATTGGTATTTTTTAAATGGACAATCAGCAACGGGAATGGGGTATCGGGAAGCAAGTGCTAATTTGACACCTGATCAGCAAATGTTGTTGGGTAGACAGTATATATATGATGGTACTTGGCATAAACTTCCTACAATGGGTTGGATAAGTTTACAGTTAGTAGGCTTTTATTCTAATGACCCTAAAATCGGATTAGAGCCATTGGCTCAAAATTTGGATCGTTATGAAGGTCAATTGAAGCAATTCTTAGCGAGTGGCAGCCAATTAACGATCCGTGGAAATCGTCTTTATGATACACCTGAAACGAAAGCAATGGTGGCGAAGAACATCAATTGGTTTAAAAAACACCGTGAAATATTGACTTCTGAAATCATTCATGTGAATCGTCCGAACGGTCGTGATCTAGACTGTATGTTGCATGTGAATCCTTTTATAAAAGAGAAAGGGATGGTCGTCTTTTTTAATCCAACAAATAGAAAAATTACAAAAGCGATGAAATTACCGCTTTATTATACTGGAATAAAAGGAAAAGCTAAATTTACGGGAGAGGATGGACAAGTTGTTATAAAACCTTTGGATGATAAGTCCGCGATTGAATTGACTGTCGAAATCCAACCTGGAGGTACTGTCTGGTACGCAATTGAAGATGTCATCTAAATTTGTAAAGGAACTGTGGATTCATAATTGAAAATAATAGGTAATTGAAACTTTTGGAAGTTTCTTGGACGAATAAATGAATTAATATTATAATGAAAATTAGGGAAATAGTAGCGATAATCAGTGTTTGTACAATGTCAATAACGACATATGGACAAGATTGGTTACCAGAAATAAGAGATGGTCAAGTGAAGATGCGACTGCTGGATTGTCAATACGATAAGGCAACCTTAAAAAAGAGTCAAATTATTGATTCCAATTCTGAAAACTGGGAGGTCAAAGAGCATGTCGAAAGCAAAAGGGAAGGTCAAGAGCTTGTTTATCACTTCACCTTTAAAGCTAAACGTGCCATGACTGATGTGGGTGTGGCGGTTGCTTTTGATGAATATAACTGGACTAGCGATAATTTTGTGATGATTCCAGCAGTAGTCTATAACGGGAATAGACAGCGGATCGTAAATCGGGAATATGCGACAGGATTGGATAAGTCAGACTATTTTAGAAAAGATTTGGCTTTAACTTCAAATCCAATTCCGCAATTATCTCCCGAGTTTGGTGCTAAATCACGTTTGGAAGTCAATATAAGTAATACTTCAACACCTTTGATTGCTTATCTGGATCGGAATAAACAAAAAGGTACTTTTTTATTTACAGATCAAGGTATTGAATGGAAAGGTGAAGTAAAAGACCATGCTTTGATTATTGAGGAATCTGCCGATCGGCAGGTTGCTAGTTTCGTCATCAGTGCACCGGGTGTACGGGAGAAAAAGCCTGAATTTATTGGTTTTAGTAAGAGTTCAGATCGAGGAGTAACAGTTTCTGTAGGCGATGAAATAACGATTCGTGTATCTCGTATTGACTTTAAGAGTAAGGATGTTGCAACATTGTACGAGCATTTTATGCGGGAGCGGAAAGTACATGTCTTGGAATCAAAACCTCGTAATCTAATGCCCATGAGTGCTGTGTTGCACAAAATGGAGCAGAATATCGATGAACGTTACCATGTTGGTGATGGAGTTGCTTTTTATTGTCCTGAAAATGCAGATTGGATGTCATATGGCTGGGTGGGAGGTCTAATGAACACTTATCCGATGTTAGCTCTTGGTGATGCAGAGCACTTGGCGAAAGTAAAGAACACCTTTGATTTTGCATTACCGCAAGGTAAAGGTAAAAGCGGTTATTATTATGATGTTTTAGGGGCAGATAGTCAGGTTATCTATCGTGATGGCGCTAAGCTGAATCCTGGGATTGGCTTGACGCGTAAGAATGCAGATGTCTTGTATTGGATGGTTAAACAATTTATGTTGCTTGAAAAACAAGGGAAGGCTGAAACGATATCTGATGAATGGAAGACAAATATTCGTCAATTGGCTGATGCGTTTGTTAAAACATGGCAGGAAGAGAAAACTTGGGGTAATTATTTTGATATAGAATCGGGTAAAGTGGCCGCTTATAATACCACGGGTGGGGCAATGGCAGTTGGTGGTTTAAGCTTAGCTTCGCAATATTTTGATGCTCCAGAATACCTAGAAGTCGCACGATATGCGGCTGCTGATTACTATGAGAATTTTGGATTAGTAGGGTTCACTTCGGGTGCATGTGGAGATATTCTTCAAAATGCGGATTCGGAAACAGCTATTGCATTGACAACTTCATTGATGACATTATACGAAGTAACTGGGGAAGAAAAGTATCTACAACAAACAAAACAGTTGGCTAATTATACAGCTTCATGGACGGTTTCATTTCCATATCAGTTACCCGAAAATACACCTTTAGCAAAGCTTGGAGCTAATCTTACAGGTGCCGTTTGGGCAAGTACGCAAAACAAACACGGTGCTCCAGGATTTTGTACACAATCTGGAGATGTGCTCTTTAAGCTTTTTCGGAAGACAGAGGATTCTTTATACGCAGATCTGATACGTGATGTCATCCATGCTCATGCCGAAGGTGTTCAGCCAAATGGCAAGATCACCGAACGTTTGACGTACTGTGATGCAGATAGTCGCGGTTTCTCGTGGTGATGGTGGTAAAACGGGCTGGAATGAAACAAACGGTGCTCTTATGGCATTGGAGATTCCGGGAGTCTACATACGTAAGGATCTAGGTACTGTATATACTTTTGACCATGTTGAGGTTCAAGATATTCGTAAAACAAAATCTGGCATGACCATGGTTATTCACAATCCAACGGCATTTGATGCGACAGTAACGCTCTTAGCAGAAGATAAGCAACAGGCTTCTCAACCTTTGGGAGAGAATGCATTTTTAGATTGGAAGCAAAAAGTGACAGTTAAAGCGGGGAAATCTGCAACGGTAAAAATTTAATGAAATCAATTTATAAGAAAATAATGATGTACGATAAGAAGAGTTTTTTTAAGTGTTGTGGAGTGCTGCTCATGCTCATGGCAACAGGGGTAAAGTTGCAAGCGCAAACGGTGTTGCAAACAGACTATTTTAAAATTGCTATTGATGGACGGGGCTATATAACAAGTATGCTCAACATCACCAAACTACCTCATCGAGAATTTAGTCCAGCCGATAAGCCATCTCCTTTGATGACGATCTATAATGCAAAAAAGAGAATATATTCTTATCCTGAAAAAGCGTCTTATTCAAAAAGCGAAAAGATTATTACGCTTACCTATTCAAATGGCTCATCTGCTCGAATCCGCATCGATCCACATGCCAAATACCTCAAGATGAAGTTACTTTCATTGACCAACTCACAGGATATTGAGGCGATACAGTGGGGATCATACCATACCAATATTACAAATTTGATGGGTGAAATCATAGGCGTCAGTCGGGATACTACTGCTGCGGTCAATTATGCAATAGGTATGCTGGCCTTAAATGATAACACCATAGGCGGAACTGCAGATGTACAAGGTGATGCTGCACCATTTCAATATATCATACATTCGCCAGATACAAAGCGATTTCCTTTGCCAACTCATTTGCACGAAGGGGAAGTTTTTACCCTTGGAGGGGATGGTGTTAATGATGTTGCATTTTATGGTCATAAAGAACCCTACTATCGAATTCTGTATGGAAATGCTGCCGAAGTGGATAAAAATGGAAGAATTTCGATTACTTATCAATCCAGAGATAGACGCAGTGAACGCGAAGTCTATTTCTCCTTGATTCCGAATATGGCTATTAATAAGCCCAATCATTTACAGGTACAACCTTTACCTGGTGTAGATTATATCGGGTCATCCATTGCATTCTGGGGAAGTCCAGATAGCACAGCATTGCTTGATGTGGTCCAAAATATCGTAAAGGAAGAAGGCTTACCGTACCCAACAGTAAATGGTAAATGGATAAAAGACCCTGCGGCTTATGTACCTGATATTTTGACTGAAGGTGGTCAATATGATCATATGATCGAATACACAAGACGGTTGGGTTTCAAAGCAATCAGCCTGTATGATCAAGGATTTGTTAGACCGGATCGTGGTAATCAAGGATATTTAGATGGCCGTAACTTCGAAAAAAAGCCCCTGAAATTAGCGAGCGGAAACCTCTCTCATAAGGAATATGCTGATTTGGCTAAAAAACACAATATTGTGATTGGGAGAACGCCTATTACAAATGCGCTAGCACCAGGTACATTGGACGCTAGTCCCGTTCCAAGTGATAGTTTGTGGTATCAGCAGAAACGTTTATTGGCAAAAGAAATCAGTGCGACAGATACCATGATTTATGTCAATGATCCAACTCATCTGGAGGAGATAGGAAGTTGGGAAGGGCATTCGAAAAGTTTGAATATGATCAAAATAGGTAAGGAGCTCATTCATTATCTGGGTGTATCTGATCAAGCTCCATTTCGATTGCTCAATGTGAAGAGAGGTTATTGGGATACTAAAGCTTCTGCACATAAAGCATTGGATACTTTATATAAACTTCAAGTGACCATCAATTATGGGTATGATGGATTGATACCGAATATGCAACTACAGGATAAGATAGCCGAGTATTATGCCGATTTAGCCTATATTAATGGGTTAGGCTATTATGATTTTGATGGACAAGAGTTTTTGTTCAATAACGGTCATGGCTATTATTCGACGAAACGTTTTTTTCGTAAAATGTTTGAAAGAGCAAAAGAACACGGGATAGCAGATATCCGGTTTACGGGTGCAACACTTTCTGAAGGTTCTTGGCATTATCAAAGTATTTGGAATGTAGGAGGAGGTAAAAACTTATACGATGCCGAGGCGCGAGAGTGGGGGAGTACAACGAGTCAAGGTAAAGATCTAAGGGATGTGTCTTATGCTAATTATTTTCCTGTGGGAATGGGAGGGAATTTCCCAATTACCGAAAAATCTACTGTTGAAGAGTATGAGCATATTCAAGCGATGTCTGTTGGTAAAGGTTCTACATATAGTCTCAAGCTAAATCAGAAAAGTGTAGAAAGCTGTCCGCAAAAAGATCAGATATTCAGTACAATACGTACTTGGGAAAATGCGCGTGCAGCTAATGCATTTCCAAAATGGGTTAAAGAGCACCTGGTCGATCCAACACAGAGTTTTAGGTTAGAAGAATTGGATGCCAACAATTGGAACTTATATCGTATCCGTACCGATGGCTCAGGTAAACAATTATTAGCGAAATTAACTAGAGCTAAAGGATATTAGGCTATTTGAATTTTTAAATATCAGATCTATTGAAAAATACATGCTTTTTGGTGCTGGTGTTATTCGGGTTGAATAGCATGGCACAAACAGTTAAAAAAGGGAAAGAGTATCATGTCGCACAGCATGGAGATGACGCAAACAATGGTAGTCGTGTTAAACCTTTTAAAACGATCATGGCGGCTGCTCAAAAAGCAATGCCAAGCGATATTATTACAATACATCAAGGTGTTTATCGCGAACAAATAACTCCGCCACGTGGTGGGAAATCTGATCGTGAACGTATTGTATATCGAGCTGCATCGGGAGAAAAAGTTGTTATTAAAGGTTCTGAAATTATTCAGGATTGGAAACGAGTGGGCGATGATACCTGGGAAGCAAAAGTATCTAATAAAATTTTCGGTAAGTTCAATCCCTTCCAGGATGAAATAAAGGGTGATTGGTTTTGGCCAACACCCAAAGAGCGAAAATACCATACGGGTGCTATTTACCTAAATGGGCATTGGCTGATGGAAGCTGCTGAAAAGAACGAAGTATTAGCGGTTACTCAGGATGGAAATCCATTGTGGTGGGCTGAAGTGGACGCATTAACGACTACCATTTGGGCTCAATTTAAAGGTGTCGATCCAAACAAAGAAATGGTTGAAATGAATGTGCGCCAGACACTTTTTTATCCAGATAAACCTTTTGTGAATTATATTACTGTAAGTGGATTGGTCATGGAACATGCAGCGACCAATTGGGCTCCACCAACTGCGGAACAGATCGGACTGATCGGAACGCATTGGAGCAAAGGTTGGATTATCGAAAATAACGATATACGCTATTCAAAATGTGTGGGTGTTACTTTGGGTAAGTACGGTGATGAATACGATAATAATATGACTGAATCTGCTGAAGGGTATGTGGGCACAATAAAGAGGGCATTAAATTATGGGTGGAATAAGGATACCATCGGTGTACATTTGGTACGAAATAATACGATAGCACATTGCGAACAAGCTGGAATTGTGGGGAGTATGGGCTGTTCGTACAGCAGGGTAGAACATAATGTGATTCATGATATTCATATCAAGCGTTTGTTTACAGGCGCCGAAATGGCAGGAATCAAGTTTCATGGTGCTATTGATACCAGAATTGCTGGAAATAGAATCTATAGAGCAGAAAAAGCAATATGGTTGGATTGGATGGCTCAAGGAGCTCAGGTTGTGAATAATCTATTATATGAAAATGATCTTGATATTTTTTTAGAGGTAACACATGGACCTATGCTTTTAGCAAATAATATTATGCTTTCGAAGAAAAGTCTATTGATGAATGCACAAGGAGCGGCTTTTGTCCATAATTTATTTGCTGGGGATGCCGATGTAATCAATTATGATAGCCGGCTTACACCTTATCATAATGCACATGTTACAGGAATTGAAGCATTGAAAGATAACCCAGGAGGAGACGTACAATTTGTCAATAATTTATTTGTAAAAGGTGCAAATATCAGCCAATATAGTCGTGCTTTTTTACCCGTTTTATTGGAAGGGAATGTTTATACAAACGGAGCTGTTGGTGTATCACCTGCCCTAAAATCAGAGAAGCTAGGAGAAATGACAGCTGCGGGTAAAGATCAGATGAAAAATTATCGATTGGCAGATGCTATTGAAAAAAACGCAGTTGTAGATACAGCTTTTATCGTAGGAGCACAGTTAAGGAGTCAATCTAATGCGATTTTTCTAGATATGAACTATGATACCAGATGGCTTAGTATAAACCGTGAACTAGTGACATCAAAAACTTTAAATAATGCAGTCATTCCTAATCTGCCATTTGAAAATCCCGATGGATCAGTACTTCGGATTGATGAGGACTATGATGGGAAAAAACGCAACTTGAAAAATCCAGCTCCAGGACCTTTTGAAATTAATAAAAAAGGAAAGACATCATATAAAGTCTGGTAGTTCATCTTAAAATACCCTATAACATGGCCTATTCATTTCGTTCTTGAGATGGATAGGCCTTGTTTTTTTGATTCAATTATTGGAATAAAGTGTGGCTATTGTAAAATGCCACTAGGGATAATCCTAAGACTGTCGTCTTACAAGCATTGATATGTCTGTTTGTGATATTTTTTATTCCATCATTGAAAAGCTATTCCTGCAAAAATGATCATTTAATTTATATCTTCATATCACAAACCAAATGAATAAAACACCAAAATAACAGATGATGAAAAGAGTTTTTCTTGGGTTGCTATTTGCTGCAATGGCAATTCCTACCATGGCTCAGAAGGGCTATGTCCCGACTACAGAAAATTTGAAAAACCGTGAAATATTCCAGGATAATAAGTTTGGAGTTTTCATACACTGGGGTACCTATAGTATGTTAGCAGATGGCGAGTGGGCTATGTTGCAAAAAAATATCCATTTCGATGAATACAGTAAACTAGCTCGGGGTTTTGATCCTTCTCAGTTTAATGCCGAAAAATGGGTTTCAGATTTGAAAGCAGGGGGTGCAAAGTATATTTGTATTACCTCGCGCCATCATGATGGATTCTCCATGTTTGATACTAAATACTCGGACTACAACATTGTAAAAGGCACTCCTTTCAAACGAGATGTTTTAAAAGAATTGGCAGATGCCTGTCACAAACATGGGATGAAATTGCATTTTTATTACTCATTACTTGACTGGGGAAGAACTGACTATAATGCAGATGGTAAACTTGCTTCTAAGTCTTATGGTAACGATTATAAAACGTACCATCAATTTATGCTCAATCAGCTGAAAGAGCTCTTGACTAATTATGGCGATATTGGAGCCATTTGGTTTGATGGTGCATGGGATAAAGGAAAGACTTTCGATTGGAAATTTGATGAAATTTATACTTTGATTCATTCCATTCAACCAGGATGTTTGGTCATTAATAATCACCACTGGGCAGCCTTGGATGGTGAAGATGCCCAAGCGTTTGAACGTGACCTGCCTGGTCAAAACTCAGCAGGCTATTCGCACGGTGTAGAGATTTCGCAGTTACCATTGGAGACTTGCGAGACCATGAATACATCATGGGGGTATAAAATAACGGATAATAACTATAAATCAGATAAAACGTTGATTCAGTATTTAATAAAGGCTGCGGGTAATAATGCAAACTTGTTAATGAACGTTGGACCAAGGCCAGATGGTACCTTACCTGATATGGCTGTTGCAAGATTTGGTGCAATGGGAAATTGGTTGAAGCAATACGGCGAAACGATATATGGTACAAGAGGTGGTCTTGTGGGGCAGCACAAATGGGGTGTGACAACACAAAAAGAAAATAAAATGTTTGTACACATCTTAGATTTACAAGATAAAGCACTTTTTCTTCCTTTAACGGACAAAAAAGTGAAATCGGCCAAGGTGTTTATTGATAAAAAACAAATTGAATTTGTGCAACGGAGGGAAGGAGTTTTACTTTTATTAGATAAAATACCAGACGAAACGGATTATGTAGTAGAATTGAATTTTTAGCTCGCTATGTAATCGCTGATTGAAATGACTATGCCAACGATTTGCCCATCACACTTTCTTGTATTCAAGAAAGTGTGATGGGCATTTTTTTTGGGATAATCCTACATGTGATTAGAAAAAGGTTAATATCACGTCAGTATGGGTTAACTTACAGGAGGTTCTTATTATATGTTTTGCTGAGATTTATAGGTCTGAATGCATAGAGGAATATAAAAAATCAACATGACGTAACAAGGGTTAGACTCATCTAAATCGTCTAACCTTATGATAACTGTCGAACTGAACCTAATACTATTAGGATGTACCATCTTAAAAATTTCATCTTTTATGCTTTTTAAACTTTCATATAGCGAGGGGGTATTTGATTTCTTTTGCTAAAGATTTGAAGAGTAAATTTTGTGTTATGAAATATTGGATTGAAAAAAACACAGCTAATGAAGGTTTGTAACGGTTTGTAAATTAATAGGATAGTCCGAAGCGATAAAAAGAATGATAGTTGAAATCAATAACGGGGAAATAAGAATGGGAATATTGAGTAATAGGGGGCACGAGAAGAGTGGAAAATAGCATAATGAGAAAGAAGATTATATTTTTTGCAGGTGTTTTGTTCTGTAACACACTTGTGTTTGGACAAATAAAAACGAATCAATTTGAGAGAGAAAAGATTCTTGTTGATAAGGACTGGTTAGTTGGTACCGATCAGGCTAAGGCAGGATTGTTCAAGACTAAAGAAGGTTATTTGGTCTTTTCCAATGGTTTGGTAAGCCGTACGTTTACTACGGAACATAATGTGGCAACCATTGGGTTGGATGAGATGCGTACCAATACGTCATTTCTACGTTCTGTTCGCCCTGAAGCAAGTGTTACGATCGATGGTTTTCAACTTGATGTAGGTGGATTGGATGGACAGCAGGTGCATAACTATTTGTTGAAAGAATGGATTCCTAATATGAAGGCTAATCCTACCGCATTTAAAATGGTCGATTATCGCTTGGAAGAAACGAAAGAACGTTTTTCATGGATGAAAAGACAGTCTTGGATGCCAAAGGATATGCCTTGGCCACCTCCAGGTAAAGAGTTGATTTTTACTTATAAACTGGATGAACAAGCAATACAAGCAATTGCAGGTCGTAGTCAACAGGATGTCAATAGACAAGTATTGGTCAACGATGATTTTAAGAAACTTACGGCAGATTGGACGCTGAAACAGTCTAAGGCTCATGCGCGCAATTCATTTATTAATGAAGGTAAGGTAGGAGAAATTATGGCTTTGTCAAATAGTGCTGTTTTCGCAGAACGGAATTGGCCGAAGGATGCAAAGGTCGTTATTGTAAAAATTAACAAAGGTACTGATAAATCAAATGATTGGGGACCTGGAGTAGGTCTTGTACTTAAAGACCGTGTCGTGAAGTTGAACGTCAGGTCTTCTGAAGGAAAAGTGGGTTTCTACGACGGGAAGAAACTGCAGAGCGGTTTAGCTATAGGTGATGCAAGTGAGGTGTGGTTACGATTGGAGCGTAAAGATAAGACCATCGAAGCTACGGCATCGTTAGATGGACTGGATTGGAAAAAAGTAGGAACTTCTACCCTATTTGGTAACGAGCTACCAGCGCTTGTTCGTGTAGGTAAAATGGATAGTAAAGGCGGGGAAACCGATGCGGTTACATTGGGTGAAGAAGGTCGATCTAGAATAGAAGGCTTTCAGCTATATGGAGATTTCCCTTCGCAGTTTGCCGGTGATCTGGTTACTAAATTGGCTTACTTAAAAAATGTCGAAGTAGATGTGCATTATGAATTATATGATAATCAACCTGTATTCAGCAAATGGATAACCGTCCATAATAAATCGGGTAAAAACATCGTGGTCAATGCTTTTAAAAGTGAGCAATTGGCAGTCTTTGAACCCGAAAGTTCAGTCGACCAACGCGAGCGATGGTTGCTGCCTAATATTACCGTTGAAACAGATTACAATTTTGGAGGAATGAGTGAAGAGTATATTTACTCTTCCAGTGTTGCTTGGAAAAAAGACTCCTTGTATACCACTCAAGTACATTACGATAGAGAAACTTTATGTTTACTTGAAGTAGCTCCGAAAATAGGCCCTCAACAGGAAGTATCCTCCGGACAAAGTTTTAATAGTTTTCGTGTTTGGGAACTGATTAATGATAGTTGGGACAGGGAAAGAAAAAGTTTAGGTTACCGTCGGATGATGCGTTCTATTGCTCCATGGGCAACTGAAAATCCGATTTTGATGCATGTACGCAGCTCGGATAACGAATCGGTAAAAAAGGCAATCGATCAGTCTGCTGAAGTAGGATTTGAGATGGTGATCATGACCTTCTGGAGTGGGTTTGAAGCAGAAGATGATTCACCTGAAAATATTGCTCGGATGAAAGAGCTTGCCGATTATGCGCATAGTAAAAATATCGAATTGGGAGGTTACTCTTTACTAGCTAGCCGACATATCGATGCTAAGAATGATGTGGTACTGCCAGAAGGTAAGCGCCCTCGTTTTGGCAGTTCACCTTGTGTGGAAAGTGAATGGGGACAAGCATATTTTAAAAAATTATACAATTTATACGATAAGACGGGCTTAGGTATTTTTGAACATGATGGTTCTTATCCCGGAGATTTATGTTATGCAACGGATCATCCAGGACATAAAGATGAGCATGATTCGCAATGGAATCAATTTAAGCGTGTTACTGATTTTTATAAATGGTGTAGATCGAAAGGAATTTATCTGAATATACCCGATATGTATTTCCTTAATGGTGGAAATAAAGTTGGAATGGGATATCGTGAAGCCAATTGGTCACTCCCAAGAGCGCAGCAAGAAATTATTGAGCGTCAGAATATTTTTGATGGCACCTGGTTGAAATCACCTTCAATGGGCTGGATGTTTGTGCCTTTGGTAGAATATCAAGGTGGCGGTAAGGAAGCCACAATAGAACCGCTAAAAGATCACTTACCACATTATGAACAGCGCATGGCCAATTTATTTGGCGCAGGAGTGCAAGCATGCTACCGTGGCCCTCAGCTTTATGATACACCAGAAACGAAGGAAGTTGTGAAGAAATGGGTTAACTTCTACAAGAAGCATCGTGAAGTATTGGATAGTGATATCATTCACTTAAGACGTCCTGATGGACGCGATTATGATGCTATTTTGCACGTAAATCCTACTGGATTGGAAAAAGGTTTATTGATGGTGTATAATCCATTAGATGAGCCGATTAAAAGAAAAATAAAAGTAGATTTGTATTATACAGGATTGACAGATGCTGTGCGTGTATCAGAGCTGGATGGTACGGAAAAGTCCATGACTATGAACAGAAATTATGAAGTTGAATTTGAAGTTAGTATTCCCGCAAGGAGCCAAACTTGGTATGTAATTAAATAAAATCAATATGTTATTATTGGGAATAGACCTAGGTACATCTTCTATTAAGGTGTCTGTAATCGACGCGACAACGAATAAAAAACTAATCTCCTGCCAATTTCCCGAAACGGAAGCAGAAATTATATCCCTTCATGCTGGATGGGCAGAGCAAGATCCGGAGATCTGGTGGAAAAATACCCAATTAGCCATAAAAAAGGCCAATGCATCAGGTCTGTATAATCCTTTCGATATAAAGGCTATCGGTATTGCTTATCAGATGCATGGGCTTGTGGTAGTCGATGAAAATCAAAATGCTTTGCGAAATGCGATTATCTGGTGTGATAGTCGTGCAGTAACTATCGGACAGCAAGCTTTTTCAGCACTGGAAGATAAGGGGTTTTTGGGTAGTCATCTGAATTCGCCAGGTAATTTTACGGCTTCAAAACTGGCGTGGGTTAAACAACATGAACCGGAGGTTTATGAAAAGATCCATAAGTTCATGTTGCCTGGAGATTACATAAGTATGCGTTTAACAGGTGAAATAAATACCAATGTGAGTTCAATTTCAGAGGGTATACTCTGGGATTTTGAACAGCAACATATTTCGGATACCTTATTGAATTTTTATAATATTGATCGTGCACTGGTACCCGAGGTGCAACCGGTATTCTCGGACTATGGGTCGTTACGGTCGACAATAGCTGCAGAACTTGGTTTATCCGAGCAAGCTATTGTCTGTTATAAATCAGGAGATCAACCGAATAATGCACTGTCCTTAAATGTTTTTGACCCAGGAGAAGTTGCTGCTACAGCAGGTACATCTGGGGTAATATATGCCGTTACCGATCAGCGGGTACATGATCCGCAATCTAGAGTCAATACTTTTGCACATGTTAATTATGCGTCGGATGTGGAACGCCTAGGTGTGCTTTTGTGTATAAATGGAACAGGCATACAAAACAGCTGGATCAGTCAGATGACTGGTAATAAGAATGATTATGAAAGCATGAATGCGCTAGCCTCAACTATTCCTATTGGAGCGGATGGGATTAGTATGTTGCCGTTTGGCAATGGTGCAGAGCGGATGCTGAAGAATAAAACAGTAGGCGCTCATATTCAAAATTTGGATTTTCTGAGACATGGTGTAGCCCACCTTTGGCGTGCATCACAAGAAGGGATTGCATTTGCTTTCAGGTATGGCCTGGACCTATTAAGAGCTAATGGTATCGCGCCACAAATTATCAAAGCTGGACATGCGAATATGTTTTTGAGTCCTGTTTTTCAAGAAGCATTTGCAGGTGTAACTGCTACCCCAGTGGAACTTTATGAAAACGATGGAAGTGTAGGAGCGGCTCTCGGGGCAGGCTTAGGAATCGGTGTATTTGCCGATAGGACTGAAGCCTTTAAAGGATTACGAAAATACAAGACTATCATGCCTCAACATATCGTTCAATATGAAGAAGCATATGAAAAGTGGAAAAAAATATTAGAAGATAAACTTTAACATAAACCTTAAATTAAGATAGCATGAAAATTTTAACAGGAGATCACGTTTACTTTAAAGAAGTAGAACAAGTAAAATTCGAAGGTGTAAATTCGGACAATCCTTTGGCTTTTCGCTGGTATGACCCGACGCGAGTGGTAGCTGGAAGAACCATGGCAGAGCATTTTAAATTTGCCTGTGCATATTGGCATTCTTTTAACGGAGATGGAGCTGACCCTTTTGGAGGTCGTACTCATTTCTTCCCTTGGGATAAAAAGGCAACAATTATGGAACGGGCTAAGGATAAAATGGATGCTGCTTTTGAGTTCATGACAAAAATGCAACTTCCTTATTATTGTTTTCACGACGTCGATTTAGTGGATTATACGGATGATATCCATCAAAACGAAAAACATTTGGGAGAGATTGTTGCTTATGCAAAAGAAAAGCAAGAAAAAAGTGGTGTGAAATTGCTTTGGGGAACAGCGAATCTATTCAGTCACCACCGCTATATGAATGGTGCATCGACCAATCCAGATTTTCATGTCCTAGCACATGGAGGTGCTCAGGTGAAAGCTGCGTTGGATGCTACAATTGCATTGGGAGGTGAAAATTATGTGTTCTGGGGTGGTCGCGAAGGGTACATGTCTTTGTTGAACACCAACATGAAAAGAGAACGGGAACATTTAGCACAATTTTTACATATGTCCAAGGACTACGCGCGAAAGAATGGTTTTAAAGGAACATTCTTCATCGAGCCAAAGCCATGCGAACCAACAAAGCACCAATATGATTACGATGCTGCGACAGTGATTGGCTTTCTTCGCGAATTTGATCTGATGGATGATTTTAAACTGAATCTAGAAGTCAACCATGCAACGCTTGCTGGTCATACTTTCCAACATGAGCTGCAGGTTGCTGTTGATGCTGGTTTATTGGGTTCTATTGATGCCAATCGTGGTGATCATCAAAATGGCTGGGACACCGATCAGTTTCCAACAGATCTTTCTGAGTTGACAGAATCACTTATGATCATACTAGAAGGTGGTGGATTGCAAGGTGGTGGTGTAAATTTTGATGCTAAAATCAGACGTAATTCAACAGACCCATTAGACCTATTCTATGCGCATATTGGTGGAATGGATAATTTTGCACGCGCATTGATATCTGCTGATAATTTACTGCAAAACTCTCCGTATAGAGAACTACGAAGAGAACGCTATAGCAGTTTTGATAAAGGAGCAGGTGCTGAATTTGAGCTAGGTAAATTGACACTAGAGGACCTTCGTACATATGCTATAAATGAAGGAGAACCAAAATTAATAAGTGGACAACAGGAATTTATGGAAAATTTGGTCAACCGTTATATCTAAAAATAATATTCAGTTATTATAAACCTAATTATTTGTATGAATAATATTTTAGCAACCAAAGATTACCTGGTCTTTTTCATCTACTTTATCATTGTATCAGGATATGGTATCTGGGTCTATCGACAGAAGAAAAGTAAGATAAATGGTGCAGATTCTAAAGACTATTTCTTAGCAGAAGGCTCACTCACTTGGTGGGCCATAGGTGCATCACTGATTGCTTCAAATATTTCTGCAGAACAGTTCATTGGCATGAGTGGCTCGGGCTTTAAAATGGGTCTTGCCATTGCAACTTACGAATGGATGGCAGCCGTAACATTGATTATCGTTGCGGTATTTTTTATTCCTGTCTATCTTAAAAATAAGATATTCACGATGCCTCAATTTTTACATCAGCGCTACAATGGAACTGTAGCGATGATTATGGCTGTTTTCTGGTTGATGCTTTATGTCGTAGTCAATCTGACTTCCATTCTTTATCTAGGTGCACTCGCTGTGAGTAGTATATCGGGTTTTGGCCTGGAGCTGTGCATGTATGCCATTGCCTGTTTTGCAGTTATCATCACCCTTGGCGGGATGCGGGTAATTGGGTTTACAGATGTAATACAAGTTTTTTTCTTAATCCTCGGTGGATTAGCCACTACGTATTTGGCGCTGAAATTGGTCGCAGAAAGCTATGGTAGTGAAGGGGTTTTTCAAGGGTACAAGATCATGACGGAAAAGGCGACCAGTCATTTTCATATGATCCTACAGCAGGATAATGAAAATTATTTGGATCTACCAGGACTTACCGTATTGGTCGGTGGGATGTGGATCGTTAACCTCAATTATTGGGGGTGTAATCAATACATCACACAACGGGCGCTAGGTGCAGATCTTAAGACCGCTAGAAATGGAATTCTGTTTGCCGCTTTCTTGAAGCTTTTGATGCCTATTATTGTAGTTTTACCTGGTATTGCTGCTTACGTACTTTGGAAAGATGGGATGTTTCAAACAGAAATGTTGCAGCATGGTGAAGTGAATCCTGACCGGGCTTATCCGGTGTTATTAAACCTTCTTCCCTCAGGTCTTAAGGGCTTATCTTTTGCAGCATTAACTGCGGCAGTAGTGGCTTCTTTAGCCGGAAAATCCAATAGTATTGCAACAATATTTTCGCTCGATATCTATCAAAAGATATTTAATAAAAAAGCAAGTGAAAAACAATTGGTTAATGTTGGTAAGATTACAATCATCGTCTCGATGGCACTTGCCGTTATCATTGCACCACACTTAGGTATTGATAGCAAAGGTGGATTTCAATACATTCAAGAATACACCGGGTTTGTCTCACCTGGTATTTTTGCCATGTTTATTTTAGGATTCTTTTGGAAAAAAACAACCTCTAATGCAGCCTTATTTGCAACAATTGGAGGATTTATTTTATCCGTTTTATTTAAATTTTTACCGAATTACGCCGATCTATCATTTCTAAATGCGAGTGGTTTTTCTGTTTTGAATCCAGCAAGTGGGCTGTATGAAATTCCGTTTCTAGATCGCATGGGTTTTGTGTTTGTCATCTGTATCATCGGAATGCTGATTATTAGTTTAATCGACCAACGCAATGGTGTGGTTTCAAAAGGATTGGAAGTGGATCGTACTATGTTCAAACCGCATACCGGATTTATAGTCGGTGCATTGTTGATTATTTTGCTAACGATCGCATTATATATGATTTACTGGTAACCTAAAATGAGATTGTTTTTTACAATGTTAACGTTGATCTGTTTAACAGATTCTACGTATTCGCAAGACAAGTTATTGTTTGAAGTAGGAGTGAAGGATGGTAAGTCTTCCGAGTTTTCATTGTCTCCAAACCAGTATGATAGCTTTCTTGCTCGTTTTTCGGGAGAGCCTATGTATCACGTAGGTTATTCTTCACCAAGTGTACACTGGCCCTATATTTTACCTGGACCATTAGATCATTGGGCAGGTGGTGGGTATTGGGCTGGTTTTCATCCCAGACACTTCCCAGCGCTCTATTTTTCGGTAGATAAGTTGCCTCAAGATGGAACATGTGAGTTTTTGATTGATTTTGTTGGTGCAAATCGTGGCAAGCCAACGAAGATTCGTGTTGAGATCAATGGTCAGCGCTTTGAGCAGGAGATTCAAGGTGAGGATAGCAGTGCGCTCTTAGAAGGAAAAGACCAAAATGGACACCACCGAGAGGTTCGCCTGAGCTTTCCTGTTTCCTGGTTGAAAATCGGTGTCAATAAAATCCAAATGGGGACTATTGCTGGCAGTTGGTCTATTTTTGATGCTATCCAATTGCGAACACCAATAGGTGTTATCTTGAAGCAGGCATCATCTACTTTAATTCGATCTGTAGAGGCTGCTCCATTTGAATATTCAAGAGCTCAGGGAGCCCGAGTGCAACCTATTCTAGTAGATATGTCTCAGTTTGATAAGTCTAGGGAGTTGAGTTTTGAGTTAGATGGTAAACGGATAGACACGCGAAACCGTTGAGGTTGGACCTTCTATTCAAGAGGTGTATGTTCCAGCTTTATCGCAGAAAAATGGCGTTAAAAAATCTATTTTCACGATTAAGGATGGTCAAAATATTGTTTATAGCAGTCCAGTATTACGTTCGCAACAAAAGCTGCACAAGCTTACAGATTATGTTGACTTACTGATGGGGACGGGTAATTCAAGATGGATGTTTAAACCATCACCAGCGCTTCCATTGAGTATGGTGCAGATTGCTCCCGACAATCAAGATGAGATTTGGAAAGCAGGTTATGAATATACCATTGAGAATATCATGGGTTTCAGTCATTTTTGTGATTGGACGATGACAGGGTTATTGATGCAACCCACTTGTGGAGAGCTACAGGTTAACCCAGGGCGGGAAGCTTTTCCAGATGAAGGGTATCGTTCCCGTATTGACAAGAAAACCGAGGAAGCAAAAGTTGGACATTATTCGGTCTTTATGACCGATACCAAGATTAAAGCTGAATTGACAGCGACCCGTAGGGCTGCTTTGCAGAAGTATACTTTTCCAAAGCGAAAAGATGCACGTATCATGATCGATATGTTCACTCCTAGTGAGTACCCACATAATTTGACAGATGCCAAAATTACTAAGGTAAGTGATCATGAAATCGAAGGCTATGCAACTTATTACAATGCCTTTACAGGCTATTCGTTGCAACAGGAGTATACGGTCCATTTTGTACTTCAATTTAGTAAACCTTTTGAATCTATGGGAGGTTGGGTGAATGAAGGTGTTGAGGCTGTAAAAGGCTATATACCGGAATGGAATCGTAATCATGAGTTTACAAGCCCTAACGATATACGCTTCGATATCAATGAAATTCATGGTAAAGGGGATTTAGGTGTATTTGTGAATTATAATACTGTAGAAGGAGAAGAAGTATTGGTGAGGTCCGGAGTCTCCCTGGTCGATATTGAAGGTGCAAGAAATAATCTGAATACAGAATTGTCCACTCCTTTTGGATGGGATTTTGACCAAGTCGTTGCCAATTCAAAATCAATCTGGGAAGAGTACCTAGGACGAATTGACGTAGAAACGGACGATTATCTTCAAAAGAAGAAATTCTACACGAATTATTATAGAGCTTTATCTGCTAAAGCAATCTGGAGTGATGTCGATGGTCGATATCGAGATGAAGATGAGCAGGTCAGACAGTTGCAGAATAAGAAAGATGCAATTGTTGCCGGTGAATATTGGAATACTTTCTGGAACAATCAACAACTTTTCAACCTTATTGCTCCAGAGATTTCCTCTACCTGGGCGCGTTCTGCAATTCAACTTTATCAGAATACCGGATGGTTTAATACTGACCCTGCCGGTATTGAGCATACAGGAGTCATGGTCGCCATGCACGTCGCTTCTCAGATTCAAGGTGCTTGGCAAAGTGGCATTCGCGATTTTGATCTTGCTGTTGCTTATGAAGGATTAAAGAAGATGTTGACGACTTCTCCGCAACGCTATCCCGGAGGAGGGACAGTAGGAGTAGAACACCTTGATGTCTATAAAAAGTATGGGTACGTACCTTCAGGAAAAGGCTATGTATCCAATACGTTAGAGTATGCTTATGATGACTGGTGTCTTTCGCAGATGGCCAAAGGGCTAGGTAAAAAAGAAGATTACGATTATTTCTTGAAACGATCCCAAAGTTGGAAGCATATTTTTGATCCTGTAACTGGATTTATGCGCCCTAAAGATGAGCAAGGAAACTGGATTGAACCTTTTGACCCTTATCATACACCTGGGTTTGTAGAAGGGAACTCCTTTAATTATAGTTGGTTTGTGCCACATGATCCCAAAGGGCTAGTAGAAGGAGTGGGGAAAGAGCGATTTGTAAGCAGATTGGACGAGGCTATGGAGAAATCAGCCAAGGCTAACTTCAATGCTGCCGGTGATAATTTCAGTGCTTTCCCTCTAAATCACGGTAATCAAACTTCGATGGAAGTCGCCTATCTATTTAATTGGGCAGGTGCTCCGTGGTTAACACAGAAGTGGTCAAGAGCTATTCAAGAACAATATTATGGAACCACACCTTATAATGCTTACCCAGGAGATGAGGATCTTGGTCAGATGAGCAGCTGGTTTGTCATGAGCGTATTGGGATTGTTTCAGCTGGATGGAGGAGCTTCAGCCACTCCAATGTACGAATTGGCCTCACCCCGTTACCCTAAAGTTACCTTAAACTTGGGTGGTAAATATGGAAGAGGACAAAAGTTCGTCATTGAAGCTAAAAATGCTTCGAAAGAAAATAAGTACATCCAAAAAGTTGAACTTAATGGGGTGAGAATTGAAGGATTGTTGATACCTCAAAGTGCTGTTTTAAAGGGCGGGACATTGGTTATCGAAATGGGGAATACCCCAGCTAAATAATAGCGGAAATTATTAGCCCCAAAAACTATTTTAATGCCATCGGATTCCGATGGCATTTTTTTTTAATATTTCTACTAGGGTACTGTTCTTTTGGATCGACTTACTAACAGGAGGCTAAATTTCTAAAGTTGACATTTCTTGGTTGATAGTATCAAAATATTGAAGTTCAATACGGAAAGAGAATTATGCTTTTGATGGCTTCATCTCCTTAAAAAATAAATGATATGCTAATGAAATGTAAGTTGGGTTTATTAAGTATGCTGTGTTTGCTGTTGTTGTCCAATATAGGGCAGGCAGTAGAATTAAAAACAAAGCAGACAGAGATTGTATTGAATGATAAAGGTTTTTATACTTCAATCAAAGTTATAGGTAAAGAAATATTAGGTAAGGGTAATTATCCACTCTTATCAGCAGTGAAAGGAGACCAAATAATTCTTCCCAAAATGTTGAAAATTAAAGGCGAGCAGTTTTTCTTGTCCATGGAGGATGGACAAGAAATAGAGCTTCGCGTAAAACAGATGGAGCAAGCCATCACCTACGAGGTGGTCAAAGTGAGCGATGTATATCAGCTACTGGTTTTTGGTCCATTAAAAATCAATGCTCATGAAGTAGTAGGAGAGATTGTAGGTGTAGCTCAACAGGATAATCTTGCATTTGGTATGCAAGCACTAAATAGTAAGACTAATGGAGGGATTCCGCAGGAAGCCGCAAGTCAGTATAGCACAACATTTAATTATACAGGTGCGAATATCGAACTCTCAGTAGCCAGTGTTCCATTTTTCAACTTGGCAGCAGTCAATACCCAAGATGGGACAGTCTTTCAATTATCAGCTCGCAACCGTAAAAATATAACGTACCGTAAAGTTCAGCAATTGGAACAGTCACTTACACTTCCAGTAACAGGGCCAGATGCAGCTATTGTCGGCGCTAAAATTGCTTTGTTTGGCAACGATAGAAGTACTATTTTAAACCGTATTGGAGAGGTTGAAATAGAGCAGGGATTGCCACACCCAATGCTTGATGGAGAATGGGATAAAATGTCAAGATCGGCAATGGATTCTTATCTAATTTCAAATTTTTCGGAAGAAGACTTTGATTTTGTTTTAGGTAAAGTCCAGTTGGCAGGTTTTCGAAATGTGTATCATACCGACCCTTTTGAGACTTGGGGTCACTTTAAGTGGAAATCTTCATTCGTTAAAAATGGAGACCAAGGTGTAAAGGCTCTGGTCGATAAAGCGAAGACGAAAGGAATTCGTGTTGGAGTACATACCCTCACCAATTTCTTGACGACCAATGATCCATATGTAACGCCAATACCAAGTAAGAAACTTATTGAAACAGGGACAGCTGAAATTGATCCAACCCTTAGACGCAACACAAAAGGATATAGAGATACAAGTATCAGATTTGTTTGAAATGCCTCTTTCTCTTAATGCATTGCAAATTGATGATGAGCTGATTACTTTTGGGAAGGTAGAGAAATTAGGAGATAAGATGAAACTGATCGGGTGTACAAGAGGTGCTTTTGGCACAACAGCAACAGTACACGCACAAGATAAACCCTTGTACAAGTTATGGGATTATCCCTATAAAACCTTGTTTCCAGACCTCGTTTTACAAGATGAATTTGCCACTCGTTTGGCTGATATCTTTAATCAAACTGGACTTAAACAGATTTCTTTCGATGGCCTTGAAGGTAGCATGTATACGGGGCATGATTACTA
Organism: Sphingobacterium sp. SG20118; assembly: GCF_044740685.1. Taxonomy (NCBI): domain Bacteria; kingdom Pseudomonadati; phylum Bacteroidota; class Sphingobacteriia; order Sphingobacteriales; family Sphingobacteriaceae; genus Sphingobacterium; species Sphingobacterium sp. SG20118. The sequence goes on along the minus strand of NZ_CP172826.1, from coordinate 3,429,589 downwards.
TGCAACAGCACGGTTTATTACGGCCTATTATCAAGGATTGAAAGATAAAAATGACCTGATCAATGATGCGAGTAGATTGGATCATTTTCTATGGCATATCCATACACGTATGAATTGGGGAGAACCGTGGGGTGAAGAAATGCGTAAAGGGCAGGTTGAAAATAGGATCAAAAATCAAGAGTTTTTCAAGCGTAACCTATTTCCACGTATGCTAGGATGGTTTTTGGTACGGTTAGCTGATAGAAAGTTTGAAACAACGACATTGGAAGATCTTGAATGGGCACTCTCAGAGTCTGCGGGTTTTGATTCTGGCTATGCTATGAGCATCAACATGCAGACCTTACGTAAGCATGGGCAGATCGATCAATTACTAGAAGCTATGAAAAACTGGGATAGCTTGCGAAAAGCAAAAGCCTTTACCGACGAACAGATGAAGCGTCTACGAGACCCAGAAACAGAATGGAGTTTGGAAAAGGTAGATAATAAGCAATTCTTACTTTATCCACTATACATTTCCGATCGTTACCGTTGTGATCTTTCAGAGATGCAACCTGGTCAACCCGGGGGTGCAGATTGGTCATGGTATACACCAAATGAAGGAACTTATGCACTGCGCCTGAAAGTAGAAGGTGGGGGAGCAATCGCCAACCCTTCGTTTACAACTTCAAAGGGAGTGATCAAGATTATGGGCACCATCGAGACAGATCAGTATCTCTTATTGGATCATGACGGAAATGCATTGTTAACAGATAAGTATTTTAATACCATCAAGAAGCTAGAAGTGCAGGGCAAAGCCATTTTACCAAAAGGTACTTCAAGCGTCGCTTTTGCGTGTGATGTAGATGGAGATACATCGACCGAAGTATTGGTTCGATATCGTGTAAGAGGTGCAGGAGAAGAAATTAAGATCAAATAATATGATACTTGAGCACATCTTGATGATAAAAAAGATGTGCTCAAGTATACGTTTAATTCCCTCAATAGGGAAATTACGGTAATCATATTTAATAATTATATTTGCGATTCCTATAATATTGTGATGGAAAAGGAATTGGTTCATATTGTTAAACTGAAAGAAGGAGATCTTTTAGCATTTGAGGTAATTTACAATTACTGGAATGCTAAGGTGTATTACTTTGTTAAAAATATGGTCAGAAACGATTTCTCACTAGTAGAAGATATCGTCCAGTCTGTATTTGTTAAGCTATGGGAAATGAAAGAGCATCTAGATCCCGAAGGCAATTTAGGTGGACTTTTGTTTAAGATTGCAAAAAATATGGTCTTGAATCAATTAAAGAAACAGATTCATCATGATCGTTATACAGCAAATGAACTCTCCATTAAACAAGATTATTTATACAATAACTCCATTGAACAGGAATTGGACGTTCGTTTCCTTGAGTCCATTTTAGAAGAATATATTCTAGAATTACCTGAAAAACGTAAACAAGTATTTCTTCTAAGTCGAAAATACTATATGACCAATAAACAAATTGCCGAACACTTGGGAATTTCCGTCAATACTGTAGAATCGCAAATGACAAAAGCACTCGCAACGTTAAGATTCAAACTAGATAAAGTAAATCACCTTTACTTTTTACCTATTTCCCATTTGATTTTACTTGAGCTATTAAAGAAGATGTAAATTAAACCGCTGAACATTAGTGTTTTGCTGTTTTGTTTGTTTTTTATTCTTTTTAGAGTAGTGGTTTGCTCAACGTTAAATGTATACCTATATAGAAACCCAGTAACAGGGATACGAATACATGGATAATTCAAGACAGAAAAGTAACTATAAAAAATTCCTCAATAACCAATTGGCAAGTTCAGAGATGAGCGAATTGAACGATTGGATACATTCAACTGAATTTGATCAATACGCACAGGATATTTGGGATGAGTCATCTGAGATAGATTTTGAGTTGAGTAAACAAACCCAACGAGACATTTATTTTAAAATAGGTGAAGAAATAAAAATTGAAAAAGACCGAACTATACATCCTATTAATTTTTATCGTCATAATTTTTCACTGTTGATGAAAATTGCTGCAGTAGTGATTTTTATACTCTTATCGACCTTTGTTGCCAAGCATATTTTAACAGATATCCCTCGTCAAGTTGAAACAGTTGTCTTGACACCAAAAGGAGGTAGAAGCAAAACGATATTACCCGATGGAACCGAAGTTTGGATGAATTCGGATTCAAAGATTTCTTACCAACCGAATTTTGATGGCGATGAACGTATAATAGCATTGGAAGGAGAAGCATTTTTTAAAGTTGTAAAAGATGCAACAAAACCGTTTATCGTAAAGACAGTTGGTTATGATGTGAAAGTGCATGGAACTGCTTTTAAAGTATCCCACTATTCGAATAGTGATTCGAGAGTTGATTTGGTGGAGGGTAAAGTGGAAGTAATCGGTAAAGGTAAATACAGGACGTTCCTCAAACCTCATGAATCCATTATATATGACGCAAAGAATAGCACATTTCGTTTAGGACATAATCAGATTTCGGAAGAGTTTGATAAAGAAAGTGCGAATTTAGTTTTTCAAGATGAGTCTTTAAAAGCTATTTTAATCAGACTAGAAAGGCATTATGGAGTTAAATTTCAGGTAAAAGAAGAGGCAATTTTATCTCGAAAATTTACAGGTACATTTTCACTGAACGAGAGTCTGGATCATATTTTAGACGTCATGTCTTCCAATAATATTTTTTGGTACAAAAGAAATGGGAATCTTCTGACCATCTATTAATCAATTAAAAAAACAAACAATTTATAAATCAGATTTAACTGCTCGCATGACATATGCTGCAAACAGTAAAATCTACCATGCTTCGTGTAAGCATCAATGAAACCTAAAAAGTATGAATGTAAAAAATGTTTTACCCAATGCGGATAGAAATCACTCCATGGGTAAAATCAACGTGAAAAGAAAAGTAGCATTTCTTTGTCTTTTTGCTGCTGTTGTGCCACAGTCATGGGCGAGCACCATGCAGAAAAGTACCATTTCCCTAAACATGAAAAATCGTCCAATCAGCGATCTGTTCAACACCATCCAAAAAGAAACACAATATTCCTTTTGGTATGAGTCGAAAGACATCAACCTAAATAAAATGGTCTCGTTGAATGTAAAGTCGGAAACTGTTGAAGAGGTACTTAAAAAAGCTTTGGTGGACCAACAGGTTGAATGGTCCTTAAAAGGGAATCACATTGTAATTTCTAAGAAAGGGCAACGGAGTAATTTTCCACATAGTAACGAGGAAAGAACACAGCTTTCAGAAAATCAGCAACAGCAGCGTAAAATTGTCGGTACTGTTGTCAATATGGACGGAAAACCTGTTGTTGGTGCGCATTTAGCGATCAAGGGTAAGCACGTTGATGTCGCGACAGATACGGATGGTAAATTTGTTCTTACAGGAAGCATTGGAGAAACAATCGTTGTAACGCATGTGGGCTACGGCACTTATGAAAGTGAAATCGTCAATGATGCTCCACTAAAAATTGTCTTACAAAATTCATTAAATGAATTGGATGAGGTGGTTATTGTGGGATATGGAGCTCAGAAAAAGGTCAACTTAACTGGAGCTGTTGCTACTGTATCTAAGAAAGAATTGGAAAACAGACCGATTACTTCCCTTTCTTCTGGTCTGCAAGGTCTTGTTCCGGGATTGACTGTAACCCAAGGTAGTGGACAGCCAGGTAAAGATGGTGGTACCATTAGAGTACGTGGTGTCGGGACATTGAACAATAGTAACCCAATGGTATTGGTCGATGGTGTTGAGTCTTCGATGGACAATGTGGATTACAACGATGTTGAATCCATATCGGTCTTGAAAGATGCAGCATCTGCTTCGATTTATGGATCTAAGGCTGCGAATGGCGTCATCTTAATCACCACAAAAAGAGGAACAGGGAGTAAACCAACAATTAATTATAATAATTACCTCGGTAAGCAATCGCCAACAGGTGTAGCTGACAGGTTGGATTCATGGGATTACGCCGAATTGTATAATGAAGGTTTAATATTGGATAATAAAAAACCACGTTTTACAGAAGAAGATATCCAGAAATTTAAGGATGGATCAGATCCCTATAAATATCCCAATACCAATTGGAATGATTTACTTTTAACGGGTTCAGGTTTTCAACAGCAACATAATCTAAATGTTTCGGGCGCTGCAGAGAAAACCCGTTATATGGGAAGTCTAGGGTATCAAGAACAAGAGGGGATTATCAAATTGACTTCAAAAAAACAGTTCAACGTACGTACAAATCTGGACATGACCCCGATTAAGAATCTGGATATGGGGTTGTCTATGTACTTGTCAAACAAGAGTCTGCAAGAGCCTACGAATCCTTATGTTGGAGGAATGGGACAGTATTTCATGATGGCCAATCAGATGGCTCCGTGGGTTCCTTACAAAGATGCAAACGGTGATTATGGTACGGTGAGTAATGGTAATCCTATAGCTTGGATGGAGCAAGGAGCAACTACTGATGAAGTACAACGTCAGTTTAATGCAATCGGAAGTTTACAGTATACGTTTATGGAAGGATTGTCTTTAAAAGCACTCGGATCCTATCGACCACAGATGAATGATTCACATGAATTTAGAAAAGATATCTGGTATAATGCTTCTAAATATCATGGCCCGAATAAGATGTATGAGAAGACAACGACTTCGACCATGTATACTGGTGATATGACCTTGAATTTTGACCGAACTTTTGGTAATCACCATATCGCTGCACTAGCAGGATACCATGTTGAACAATACGATTATAAATATGGCGAAATGTACCGTCAAAATTTTCCAAATAATGATTTAACGGATATCAATGCCGGTGATACCAATGGTCAGAGCAATAAGGGAGATACGAAGCACTTAAATATGCTTTCTTATTTTGGTCGTATCAACTATGATTACAAAGGTATTTACTTGTTTGAAGCCAACGTAAGAAGAGATGCATCTAGCCGTTTTTCACAAGGATTCCGTTGGGGTACTTTCCCATCTTTTTCTGCTGGGTGGAGATTATCTGAAGAAAGTTTCATGGAATTTGTGAAACCTACTTTCAGCAATATCAAAATTAGAGGATCTTGGGGCAAATTGGGAAATCAGAGCGCATTGGAATATTATCCATCTATCCCAACGATTGGTTTGGGTAAAGATTATGCTTATCCTTTCAATGGCGTTATTTTTCCAGGTGCAGCAGCTAAAAAAGCAAATAAGCGTAGTATTTCTTGGGAAAAAACGCGTACATGGGATATTGGTTTAGATCTTGGAATTGGTAATAATGTGTCCGTTACACTTGATTATTACAATAGAGAGACAACCGATATTTTGATGGAAGTACTAGCACCTGCAACTTATGGGTTAGGTGGTTATGTGGATAACGTGGGTAGTATGCTCAATAAGGGCTTTGAAGCTTCTGCCAGTTACCGCAAACGTGTTGGAGCCGTAGATTTAGGTGTATCTGCTAATTTCGCCTACAATCAGAACCGAATCCTTGATTTGGGAGGAGAGCCCTATCTGTTAGATAAGGATAACTATCGAAAAATTCATCATGTAGGGCATGCTATCAATTCTTTCTATGGTTATCAGACCGACGGTCTATTTAAAAGCCAGGCGGATATAGCTGGATGGGCTAAGTATAATATGTCAAATGAGCGTGTTTTACCTGGGGATCTGCGTTATGTAGATCAAAATGGTGATAAATTGATTACAGCTGATGATCGCTTAGTACTTGGGTCGACCGACCCGAAATATACCTATGGATTCAATTTGAGTGCTTCTTATAAAGGACTTGATATTCAAACCTTCTTCCAGGGAACAGCTGGTGTATTTGGATATATTGATGCTTCTGGTATCGGTGAGTTTACTGGAGATGTGGGCAGTCCATTGACTTTTTGGAAAGATCGTTGGACTCCTGAGAATCCAAATAGCAATATCCCACGAATTCAGAATAATAATGGTATCAGTAGTCCGAATCGGATTATATCTGATTATTGGATGCAACCAGCGTCATATTTACGCCTGAAGAATCTTCAAATCGGTTATACCTTGCCTACTTTATGGACAGAGAAAATTGGGGCATCAAAAGTAAGGGTGTTTTATAGTGGACAAAATCTATTGACATTTACTAAATTCTTAAAAGGATTTGATCCAGAATCCCCAGCGGGTTCAGGTACGCATTATCCACAGGTAAAAATCAATTCGTTTGGACTTAATATGTCATTCTAATCAAAAAGACGCTATACATGAAAAAGAAATATTTATTTGTTGCTATACTAATGGCGGGACTGCAGTCTTGCTCAGATTTTTTAGATAAATATCCAGGAGACGTATTGACTCCAGATACCTTTTGGAAGACCGAAGCTGATGCAAAGTTGGCATTGGTCGGTTGTTATCGTAACTGGGAAAGTGAAAGTGTTCTATACCGTGACTGCGGTTCGGATAATGCTTATAGCTTTCATAAACACGAAGGTTGGCAAGTAGTCGGAAATGGGGGAATGAGTTCTGCTGATCCAGGTTCTGGCTTTTATGATTATGAGACCATCAATCGATGCAATGAGTTTTTGGAACATATTGATGCAATCTCATTTGCAGATGATAAGCTTAAACAAAGATATAAAGCAGAAGTTCGATTTATCAGAGCTTATCAATTTATGTTACTGACCTTGAACTATGGCGATGTACCGCTCTCTTTGAAAACTTATGGTACTATTGAAGAAGCTCGATTGAGTCGTACTCCAAAAGCAGAAGTTGAAAAATTCATCCTGCAGGAATTGAAGGATGTGGCGGCTATACTACCGGAGAAAAATAATTCAGCGGATATTGGACGTATTACAAAAGGGGCAGCTTTAGCCATGCGTATGCGATTCAATCTTAATCTTGGTCAGTTTGAAGATGCTTTGGCTGATGCTACAACGATTAAAGATTTGAACGTATATCAATTGTTTCCAACCTATGATGGTATTTTTCACCTTGCTAATGTTAATAACAGTGAAGTGATTTTAGATGTCCAATTTAAGGCTAATGATAAGGAAAACTGGTTAATTGCAGCGTTATTTCCAAATGGTGATGGTGGTTGGTCTTCTATCGTACCTATTAATGCTTTGGTCAATGCCTATGAAATGAAAGATGGTAGTACCATACAAGAAGCTAAATTAAGTGGAAAGTATGATCAGCAACATCCTTTTTTAGATCGTGATCCTCGTTTGAAAATGTCGATTTTATATCCTGGTCAAGATTGGAACGGTCGTATCTATGATCCATTAGCTAAAAACATCAAACAAGATGATGGTAAAGAAGTGAGTAATCCTGATTATTTTAATGGGGCGAGTAATGCTTCGAAATCGGGATATGCCCTAAAGAAATACACGGCTCCAAATTCGCAGTTTGTCGATCCTTGGAATACAAGTATGAATATCATTGTAACGCGTTATGCCGAGGTACTCTTGACGATTGCTGAAGCAAAGATCGAATTGGGACAGCTTGATGAAGAAGTGTATTCTTGTTTAGATCGGGTACGCGAACGTGCAGGTATGCCGAAGGTAGATCGTGCAAAATATGCGACAAAGGAAAGATTGCGAGAACTTGTACGTAGAGAAAGACGTGTAGAATTTGCTTTTGAAGGATTACGTAGAGCGGATATCATCCGTTGGGATATTGCGAAAGACGTGCTAAATGGCAAAGCTGAAGGAAGCTGGTTAGGTACAGTTAACAAAAATGAACTTAACGAGGATAAAAGAATCCAAGCTACTGGAGAAACAATATTTATTGAAGATAGAAAATTTCAATCTTTCAACCGTTACTTGCCGATTGGTCAAGATCAATTGGACTTAAACAAAAATCTGACACAAACTCCTGGATACAATTAATGTAACCGTATCGTTTGCATTTGAGGATCCTCAAATGCAAACTTTTTTAAACTTAAAAAGAAATGAAAAGAAACTTTTTAATGGCAATAGGCTGCAGTATGCTCTTATTTGCATCGCCAATTTTTGCCCAAAAGAAATCACAGAATACGTTTACCCCATTATTTGATGGGAAAACCTTTGAAGGCTGGCGCGTATTGGGAGGAAATGCGAAGTACAGTATAGAAGATGGTGTCATCGTAGGAGAAATGACCAAAGGTACACCCAATTCCTTTTTAGCAACAGATAAAGAGTACGGTGATTTTATCTTGGAACTTGAGTTCAAAATTGAAGGAACAGAAACCAATTCAGGTGTTCAGATCCGAAGTCATATCGATCCACAAGGGAATAAGGGGCGTGGCCGTGTATTCGGAAAACAGGTAGAAATCGATCCAAGTGAAAGGGCTTGGTGCGGTGGACTATATGAAGAAGGTACAGATAGAAGTTGGATCTATCCGTTGGGTTTATATGAACCTGCTCAAAAAGCTTTTAAAGCGGATCAATTTAATAAACTTAGGATAGAGGCTATTGGTGATGAGGTGCGTGTATGGATGAATGATCAGCCAACGGCTGCTGTTATCGACACCATTGATAGAAAAGGGATCATTGCACTGCAAGTGCATAGCATACCAGAGCGCTTAAATGGTAAAAAAGTTTATTTTAAAAACATAAATATCAAGACAGAAGCACTCTCTTTTACCAAACTTCCGAAGGATATGTTCATTGTCAATCTCAAGAAAAATAATCTTTCACCTGATGAGAAAAAATCTGGTGTGAAGTTGTTGTTCAATGGCGTGAACAACAAGGGCTGGCGCAGTATCGATGCTGCACATTTTCCTAAAAAAGGGTGGCAAGTGAAAGATGGTGAAATCATGGTTTTAAAATCGGATGGTGGCGAAGCAACCAACGGCAGAGACATCATCACCGAAAAACAGTACCGCGCATTTGATCTTTCTTTTGAATTTCAATTGACCCCTGGAGCGAATAGTGGTGTGAAATATTTTGTCACTCTAAAAGAGCAAACGAAAGGATCGGCTATTGGCTTAGAATATCAAATTTTAGATAATGAAAAACATCCGGATGCTAAAATGGGTAAAGACGGCAATCGTACTATGGCTTCCTTGTATGATTTGATTACATCGAGTCGCGATGGAAGAGCACCAAGAGAAATTGGCGAATGGAATAGAGGGCGTATCGTTGTTACGCCAGATAATCAAGTCACGCATTATTTGAACGGAATTAAAATGCTTACCTATAAACGTGGTTCAGCAGATTTCAAGAAAATTGTTTCAGGTAGTAAATATAAAGATTGGCCTAATTTCGGCGAAGCTGAAAAAGGGCATATTCTACTACAGGATCATGGTGATGCAGTTCGTTTTAGAAGTATTAAAATCAAGGAGCTGAAATAATGACACAGATATCAAGAAGAAATTTTCTGCGTAATACAGCATTAGCAGGCGGTGGTCTGCTGATGGCTGATAGCGTATTGGCAAATGCGAAACTGGCCAAGCCAAATGAACGTGTAAATCTGGCGTGTATAGGTATTGGTAACCGTGGCGCAGATATTATCAAAGATCTGTATCAGACAGGACTATGTAATGTGGTTGCATTATGTGATGTAGATCTAGAAGCGCCGCACACTGTCGAGATCTTAAAGATGTTTCCTAATGTTCCCCGGTTTAAGGATTTTAGGCAAATGTTCGATAAAATGAGCAATCAGATTGAGGCAGTATCAATTGGGACACCTGATTTTTCCCATTTCGCACCGACAATGATGGCTATCGATCTGGGGATACATGTGTATGTTGAAAAGCCAATGGCGAGTACCTTTTGGGAAGTGGAGCTCATGACCCAAAAAGCAAAGAAATTCAATAAAGTAGTTACCCAAATGGGTAACCAAGGGCACTCAGAAGCAAATTATTTCCAATTTAAAACATGGAAAGAAGCGGGGATCATTAAAGATGTGACCCGTATCGATGCGCATATGAACTTTGCTAGACGTTGGCATACTTGGGATGCTAATATTACAGGATTTCCATATCCAGAACGCATTCCAGCCACCTTAGATTGGGATATATGGCAGATGCAAACCTTAGGGCATGATTACAACAAAGATTTTGTGAACGGACAATGGCGTTGTTGGTTCGATTTCGGAATGGGAGCATTAGGTGATTGGGGTGCACATATTTTGGATACCTCACATGAGTTTTTACAATTGGGGCTACCGACACGGTTGGAAGCCGTCAAATTGGTGGAACATAATTCATACTTTTTTCCAAAATCATCTACTTTAAGATTTAAATTCCCAAAAAGAGGAAACATGCCCGCTGTTGACATCAACTGGCATGATGGACTGAATAATTTCCCAGAGATTCCAGCAGGTTATGGAGTATCGGGTTTAGATCCTAATATCCCACCCCCAACGACAGGTAAAATGGAATCTGTACAGCTGAATCCCGGTAAGATAATCTACAGTAAAGATTTGACATTCAAAGGAGCCTCACATGGGAGTACGTTACAGATCATACCCGAAGAAAGAGCTAAGGAGATGGCGAAATCATTACCTGAAATTCCAAAGTCGCCATCTAATCATTTCGCTAATTTCTTAAAAGCTTGTAAAGGCGAAGAAAAAGCACGTTCAAGGTTTGAAGTAGCAGGTGAATTGAGTCAAGTATTTTGTTTAGGTGTTATCGCGCAACGACTGAACACAAGTTTTGATTTTGATCCTATTAAGAAAGAAATCATCAAGGATCGTTTTGCAAATGCCCTGCTTTATGGACCTCCTCCAGCAAAAGGATGGGAACAGTTCTACAAAGTTTAGAAAGGTCGCGTGAATAAGTCATAAGTAAATAAATATATAGATTTAATGGTCAGGTTTTTAGTAAAAAGTTTAACAGTAATACTAGTTGTATTAAGTTGCTCTTTTCAGGTTGAAGGAAAAACGCCCTTAAGTAGAAAAGTGTTCAATATGAATACAGATTGGGCTTTTTACCGTGGTGATATCAGAGGAGGAGAAAAAGTGAATAGCGATGATTCGAAATGGATGCCCGCAGTACTTCCTCATATCATGCAGCTGGAGAAAAAGCATAATGGGGGCGACGCTATATACGATGGTGTGGGCTGGTATCGTCGTTATTTCAAGTTGTCAGATCGAGATCGAAATAAACGCGTAGCTATACATTTTGAAGGTGTAATGAATAAGTGTGAGGTATTTGTCAATGGTAAATCTGTTGGTAAGAACTTTGGAGGTTATGTGGGCTTCACGTTGGACATTACCGATCAGGTCATGTTTGGCGATGAAAATAATGTCATTGCCGTACGTGTTTCTGCAGAGTATGACCCCTTGACTCCACCAGGGAAACCGCAAGATAGATTGGACTTTTATTATTATAGTGGTATCTATCGCGATGCACAATTAATCGTTTCGAGTCCACTTTATATTACAGACGAGTTGGCTCCAGATGCATCGAAAAATTCAGGTGTTTTTGTTACATACCCTAAAGTGGATAAAGCACAGGCGATTGTACAAGTGCATACCGAATTGAAAAACGGAGAAGCAGCGGCAGCAGCGGGTTACCTATTGACCCTTATCAAGAATGAAAAAGGGAAAATTGTTGGTCAGCATCGGGCGGATTTTATTCTTGAAAGTGGACGGAAAAAGCTATTAACAGGAAATGTTAAAGTCAATAATCCGAATCTATGGCACCCTTATCGGCCTTATCGGTATACGCTGGAAAGCCGAGTCTATTCAACTGACGGAACTGAGCTCGATCGCCGAACCGAACATATTGGAATCAGGCATATTGCCTATACAAAAGATGGTGGTTTCTTTATTAATGGAGAACACATCTATATGGTAGGAGCCAATCGTCACCAAGCCTATCCTTATGTTGGAGATGCAGTTTCTAACTCCATGCAAGAAAGAGAGGTAATCGATATGAAAAGAGGTGGTTACAATGCGGTAAGAGCAGCTCACTATCCACATGATCCAGCTTTCTTAGAGGCTTGTGATAAGCATGGCCTATTAGTTGTAGAGTGTGTACCAGGCTGGCAGTATTTTAATCCAGCACCAGTATTTACAGATCGTTTAGAAATGATTACCCGGGGTATGATTCGCCGCGATCGCAATAGACCATCAGTTGTTTTATGGGAAACAGCATTAAATGAAACGACTTATCCCTTAGCAGTTGTAAAACGTATTTTTGAAGCCGCTCATGAGGAGTATCCAGGAGATCAAATGTATACAGCAGGAGATTATTTTAGTCACGAAGAGACAGAACCCTATTACGATGTGTTCTATAAACAAGTGTCAAAGTATCCTAAGGATGGGAGTGTCATGAGTAATTATTTAGAAGATCAACTAGCCATCAAGCCATTGTTTACAAGAGAATGGGGCGATGGTGTTGGCGAGAAACCTCGCGTAAGTTTGGTAGAAGATGAATATGAACAAGTGAGACAGGGTCGTGGACGATTGGATCAATTGAATGGAAATGGTTATTTTGATTGGTGCATGCTAGATGCTAACCCAAGAATGGGTGGACATTTTATGTGGAGTTATAACGACTATACACGTGGTGCTGAAGAAGAAACGATGTATTCAGGAGTTGTCGATGTCAACCGTTACCCCAAATTTGCTTATTATATGATGCAAAGTATGCGGGCAAATAATATTCATCAAAAAGGTCTTTTTAAAGGTCCAATGGTATTTGTAGCATCCTTTAATACATCAGAAAAATATAAAAGTGCAACTTCAGAAATTACGGTATACTCGAATTGTGACGAAGTAACGTTGTATAGAAATGGAAAGAAAATTGGAACGCAAAAACGAACAGATAGGACGAAAGTATATCCCTTTATTGTCTCAAAAGGAGGAAGTCCAAGTTTTGTTTTTGATGCAGGAACTTTTGAGAAAGGTGAATTGAAAGCAATTGGATATGTAAACGGGAAAGCAGTAGCTGAACATGTCGTGAAAACAGCAAAAGAAGCCTATCAAATCCAAGTTGAAATACCAGACCATCAGATTACTCCAATTGCTGATGGATCAGATATGATACCTGTTTATTTTAAAATTTGTGATGTCAATGGTACTGTAGTACATGATGCACAAACAGAGATTCATATTGAAGTCGAAGGTGAAGGCGTACTCGTTGGCGACAAATCCCTGCGTATCGGTGTCAATCCTCAGGTCGTAGAAGGAGGAATAGGTTTTGCATTTATACGAACCAGTAAAAAAAGTGGAACGATTCAGATTTCAGCTTCTAGCGGAGGATTAAAATCAGGCGTAATAAAGACCAAATCTATCAAGAAGTCCCAGGTCGATTTAGGGGATGGTAAGCACCAGACTTTCACTGGGCTAGAAGAAGATAATGTGATGACCAAACCTACAAAATGGGATAAGCAACTTCTAGGTAAAACAAAAGTGAAATTTGCTTCAGTTCGCACAACATCTGAACATAAGGATTTTCCTGTGGCTCACGTAACAGATGGGGATGATTATTCATGGTGGATTGCCAATACTGGCGTTTTTCCGCAAGTGGTGACTTTAGTATTGGAACATCCTACACAAGTATTGGGAAGCAGAATTAGATTTCAAAAAGATAGTTCAAAATATAAACATCGAGTAGAAGCTTCTATGGATGGTAATAATTGGGAAGTCCTTTATGAAAAAGAATGCACTGGGTGGGATTTTAAGCCCGTAAAGCAGAATAAACTGATGAAATTCTTTAGGGTTACGATATTAGAATCGTCAGAAGGACATGCAGGTCTAGCTGAGGTTACCTTATTTCATTAAGAAGAAGAAATAAAATAAAATAAATAGAAATGATTAAATTTTTGAAAAGTAGGATGAAAGCAGTCATGAGTTTCATGCTGTTATTATCAAGCTTTGCACCTGTTATGGGGCAGCAAGTATGGTCTCCTGATAATGGAAATGGAACATTTACCAATCCTTTGATGTGGGGAGATTGGCCTGATCCGGATGTCATTCGCGTTGGCGACGATTTTTATTTGATATCGACAAGTATGCATTATGTGCCGGGAAGTCCAATTGCCAAATCTAAAGATTTAGTGAATTGGGAGATTGTTGGTTACCCTGTAGATCGCTATGATGAGGATCCTCGATTTGATATGAATGGTGGAAACCCTATATCTAAATGGGTCATGGGCCAATACCATCAAACATCACAACGGGAAGTTTTATGTGGGTTTTTGTACCCCAAAGAACTGGGGTTGGGATAAAGGAAATTTCTCTATTTGTATCGCAGATAAGGCAGAAGGTCCTTGGGAACGTACTATTTTTCCCGAGTTTCTGTACGATCCAGGATTGTTCTTTGACGATGATGGTAAAGTTTATGTGGCTCATGGCCAAGGAGAGTTATATCTGACTGAATTAAATGCGGATGCGAAATCAGTAAAAGGAAAAGACGTTAAAATTTGGGACAAACGTTTTAAAAATGCAAATGAATTTGGTGGCGGTTTTGGTATGGAAGGCGCTCACATGTACAAAATCAATGGTAAATATTACATTACCTGTCCAGCAGGAGGTACAGAAGGATGGCAGATCTGTTTACGATCTGATAATATTTACGGTCCCTACGAACATAAACTAATCATGCATGACAGCAGTTCATACCCTCCAAATGGTTTGCATCAAGGCGGTATGGTACAGTTGAAAAATGGAGATTGGTGGTTCATTATCATGCAAGATCGTGGCGCTATAGGTCGTGTTCCTATACTTTTACCCGTTGAATGGAAAGATGGTTGGCCGATGTTAGGTACAGGTAATAAAGATGTGATTACCTATGCGAAACCTAATGTTGGTAAAACTTATCCAATCAAAACTCCAGCTACAACTGATGAGTTTACGAAACAAAAATTAGGTTTGCAATGGCAATGGAATCATAATCCAGATAATGAAAAATGGTCTTTGACGGAACGTAAAGGGTATATGCGATTAAAAGCATCTAATGCCGATTCTTTAAAAGTGGCGCGCAATACATTGACCCAACGCGTTCAAGGACCTAATTCTGAAGGTAGCGTAGAAATTGATTTAACGGGATTAAAAGATGGTAATATCGCTGGATTCGGAGTTTTTCAATCTCCTTATGCTTTTGTTGCAGTAGAGCAAATAAACGGCCAGCGTCGTATAATCATGAATAATAACAATAAAATAATCGAGCAAATCGATGATTTTAAAGGTGATAAAATCTGGATAAGAGCACGTGTAACAGATCGAGATTTTATTGCAAAATTCTATTACAGTACGGATGGAACCAATTTCTATGTCATCGGGAATGACCTGAATATGGACTTAGGGCTATATTGGACAGCTAATCGTTTTGCATTGTTCAACTACAGTACAACAGTTACAGGAGTAGATGGATATGCAGATTTCAATTGGTTTAGATTTACCAATAAATAAGGTGTTGCTTAAATTTGAGCAAGCGCTTAGTGGATTTATTCCCCTATCAAATTAACTTTAAAAGCCCCCTGATCATTGATCAGGGGGCTTTTTTATATACGGACAATCTGTTACAATTATCCAATTTATAGTTTTATTATATCATCCAGCGGAATAGGCTTGCTCCCCAAGAAAAACCAGCTCCAAAAGCTGTTAACATAACAATATCACCAGTTTTCATCAGTTTTACATTTTCCCAGATACATAAAGGAATGGTTGCAGCAATCGTATTGCCTAAGTATTCAATATTGCTTAAAGTACGACCTTCCGGAATATTCAATGATCTGCCCACAGCATCTATGATGCGTTGGTTTGCTTGATGCGGTACTACCCAGTTGATATCCGCTACGGTTAGATTATTACGTTTCATCACCTGTGTACAAGCATCACTCATAGATTGTACAGCTTGTTTAAAGACCGTTTTACCATCTTGACGTAGGTATCTTTTCTGTGTGTCGGTATCCGATAACTTGATAGGGAATTGGGTACCACCAGCTTCAATATTTAAAAAAGCGCGTCCATCACCATTACTTCGCATGTAAGCATCCATAATACCACCTTCAACAGAAGGTTCCAATAGTACGACACCAGCACCATCTCCAAATAGAATGTTGGTCGAGCGGTCATGGATATCGACATAGGTGCTGATGTTATCTGCACCAACAATCAATACGCTTTTATAGCGACCAGTTTCCACGAGTGATGCTCCCATATCCAAAGCATATAAGAAACCTGAACAAGCAGCATTGATGTCAAAAGCCCAAACATTGTTAAGTCCAAGTTTTTCGGCAATGATATTCGCTGTTGCAGGCATAGGCATATCAGGAGTTGATGTAGCTACCAAAATAGCATCAACCTCATGTAAGTTCTTATTATACTGCTTCGCGAGATCTTCAATTGCACGAACTGCCATATCTGATGTCGCTAAATCATCTTCTAAAATGCGACGTTCTTTAATTCCAGTTCTTTTGATGATCCATTCATCATTCGTATCACATACTTTTTCTAAGTCAGAATTTGTTCGTTTATTTTGAGGGATATAACCTCCAATTGCGGTAATTGCAGCGTATAGTTTATTCGGAAGAGTTGTATTCATATACTATGGTTATCACATTTAAGTATGATTCGCCTTTTGAAATTTAGTGTAATTTACTTTTAACGATTCTTTTATTTCATGCTCCTTTAATTACTAAAAAATATGAGCAATAAAAGAGATGTAAAAATAGTATAATTTTAGCGACAGTTCCAATTAAATTTTGATTGTGACAAAATGATTACGTTATAATGTCTTTTTTTGAACCAAATTGCAAAACGGTCTAGCGATGATACCGTATAAAATTTGTTGTTTAAAATATAATTTTGAAAAAAGTATGCTAAGCAAAATATATGAAATTATCGTAATGCAATGAAAAAGGCTTAAAAAACAGTACTTTATTCCAGATTTATGCGTTGATTTCTTCTGATTCTGCATGAATACGGGAGGTTTTTAAAAGTTTTTTCTTTTCGTTGCCCTTATTGTTCACTAGGATTTCTTAAATTGTATTGACGTAGACCTTTTATTTTATTTACGATGACGAGATATCGGCATGCTTAAAACATATAAACGATGGTGAAATTTTCTATTCAAGAACCTCTCGAAAACAACAAGCTTAGACTAGTTCCACTTCAGGATACCGATTTTGAAGTATTATATGCCGTAGCAAAAGACCCAAAAGTATGGGAGCAACATCCCAATAAAAATAGATTTGAGCGGCCTGTCTTTCAAACCTTCTTTGAAGGTGCATTGCAGAGTAAAGGCGCCTATCTGGTTCAAGATAAAGCAACCGGAGCGGTATTTGGAAGTACCCGGTTTTACAATTATAATGCAGACGATAATAGTATTTTCATTGGCTATACATTTTATGGCACAAAGACATGGGGCATGGGCATTAATCCACAGGTGAAAAAGATGATGCTTGATTATATATTTGATTTTGTAGCTATCGTCTATTTTCATGTGGGCAATGCAAATGAAAGATCTAAAATAGCAATGGAAAAATTAGGAGCAAAAAATATGGGACTTGAAGAAATAGCCTATCATGGAGAACCCAATCGCATAAACGTACGGTACGCAATTAGAAAAGAAGATTATCGGCAGGCGTAATCCAAGTAGTACGCTGCATAAATTTGAAAATTAGTGTCTTCAATATAAGTCTGTTGTCCCCTTTTGGTCATACTTTATTACTTTACTTTATAATTTAGTTTTTACGATAATTATTTTAATTTACGTGGTTTCATTACACGAATTTCAACGAAATTTATATCTGCTTATCAATTAAGTAAGAATTACGGATTTTGGATGTGATTCTAACGCTTTTAAATTTCATTACTTAACGTAAGTAATTCATATACTATGGTTTATGTTTGTGAAAATAAACTAAATTTGTGTATAGATCAATTGGTAAATGGAAACATATGATAACCCAGTATTAGAGCGTTTACCCCTTCATTTGAAGCGCTTTATAGTACCCCAATATTATGAACGTTATACGGCTATCGATCAGGCCGTATGGCGCTATGTCATGCGGCAGAATTATGCCTATCTCCGTGATATCGCTTATTACCCTTATATCCCTGGTTTGCGTAAGGCAGGTTTGAGTATTGAGCAGATACCAGATCTTCGCGCCATGAACGATAGCCTCAAACAGATCGGTTGGGGGGCAGCAACAGTAGACGGTTTTATTCCACCCGCAGCTTTTATGGAGTTTCAGGCTTATCGTGTACTCGTCGTAGCAGCAGATATACGTCAGATCGAGCATATCGAATATACCCCAGCACCAGATATCATACATGAATCTTCTGGTCATGCTCCCATTATCGGAGAGCCCGAATATGCGGAATATCTACAGTATTTTGGAGAAATTGGTACTAAAGCCATGTTTTCGGAAAAAGACTTTGAACTCTATGAAGCCATTCGTAATCTCTCCATCCTAAAGGAAAGTAATCGGACAACTGCCGAACAACTCGCCGCCGCTGAAAAACAATTGACCGTTATTCAAGATAATATGGGCGAACCTTCGGAAATGGCATTGCTGAGTAGGTTGCATTGGTGGACCGTAGAATATGGATTGATCGGTACGATAGCTAATCCGAAGATCTATGGAGCTGGTTTATTATCCTCGATAGGTGAAAGTGCGTCTTGTATGCGTCTAGAAGTTCCCAAGATACCTTACTCATTATCGGCTTTAGCATATTCATACGATATAACCAAGCCGCAGCCACAATTGTTTGTGACTCCAGATTTCAAACACTTGCGCCATGTATTGGACCAGTTTGCAGATACGATGTCATTCAGGATAGGAGGAACAATAGGCTTAGAAAAAGCCATTGCTTGCAAAAATCCGTGTACCCTTGTATACAGTTCCGGATTGCAGGTAACAGGAGTTTTTCAAGCCGGTATCACCAGCACTGAAATCGAATATATCAAAACAGTAGGACCCACGGCTTTGGCTTATGCAGACAAACAATTGGAAGGCCATGGTAAAACTTACCATGCGGCAGGGTTCGGTTCTCCTGTGGGACGTTTGTCGGACGCAGAGAAGGCAATGGAAGATTTTGATGAGGCAGATCTCGAACGTTATGGTATCGAAATAGACGAGCGCGCCTTTTTAACATTTACTTCTGGGATTGAGGTGAGAGGAGTGGTCAGGTCAATTGTACGACAGAACCAAAAAATTCAGTTGATAACCCTTTCACCCTGCCAAGTTGTCGATAACAGAACCTGTCAGATTTTATTTGATCCAGAATGGGGAATCTACGATATGGCTGTGGGGGAAAAGATTGTTTCTGTGTTTTGTGGTGCTGCAGATAAAGAAGCCTATGAACAGGGAACGGCTGTGTCCGCAACCAGAACCGTTATACAAGAACTAGATCCACAATCTAGAGCGAAGGATCACCTTTACAGCATGATTCGTAAAAAAAGAATAGGCCAAGAGCGAGACGTGACCCTAGCAGAAATTTATCAAAGTATCAAACGCGATTTTCCGACAGATTGGCTTGCCTATGTCGAAACCTTAGAAATGGCTATTCACGACGAGGACCTTTCTTTAGCCGATGAAATTGAAAAACAACTTCATGATATTGTCAACGCTCATCAACATTTAACTAAACTGATATTGGATGGTATACATTTAGCGAGAAATGATCAGATTGCATTATTGCTGGGGGAGTAAAGGCTTAACTTAATCTTCATTTATATCGTTCTTCTTGTGTAGAAAATGTTTTTAATGATACTTTAAAGTGATTTTGTGATGTCATTTGTTAAGTAATATTAAACTTGAAGGTGTTTTTAAAAACATTAATGATTATGTAACATTGGGTTATCACTAGCATCATTTCAGATTTATAGTTTTACGATTATATAATTAACGTAAACTATGAAATTTTTCTACACAATGATGTTGTTGATTGTGACAATGGGTACTTATGCCCAGTCAACACTGTTGACAGGTAAGTTACTGGATGATGCTGATGACCTTTCTTTACCTGGTGCCACGATTAAGCTATTAGAAGGTAATCGCTATACGGTATCGGATCAAAACGGTCATTTCGAATTCTTAAATTTACCTGCGGGTAATTACACCTTATCGGTTGTATATATCGGTTACCAGAAGATTCAAAAAACCATTTCGGTCAAAAATGATCAAAAGAATTATTTAATCTTAAAACTATCCTCCTCTTCAATGGCATTGGATGAAGCTGTAGTACTTGGTGATATGGCTCGGGGACAAGCCAAAGCATTGAATCAACAAAAAAATAACCAAAATATCAGTAATATTATTTCTTCAGATCAAGTCGGTCGTTTTCCTGATGCCAATATCGGCGATGCGTTGAAACGTGTACCAGGTATCACGATGCAAAATGATCAAGGAGAAGCACGTAATATTATTATCAGGGGATTGGCACCCCACTTAAACTCAGTGAAGATAAATGGTGATCGTATTCCTTCTGCAGAAGGTGATAACCGTAATGTGCAAATGGACTTGATTCCTTCCGATATGGTATCTACCATTGAAGTCAATAAAACATTGACACCTGATATGGATGCAGATGCAATCGGTGGCTCGGTTAACTTGGTTACCCGTGCTTCGCCAAATGGTCAACGTATCTCGGCTACTGTAGCGGGTGGATACGGGCCTATTCGTGAAAAAGGAAACTATACAGCTGGACTTGTCTATGGTAACCGATTTGCCAATAATAAATTAGGAGTCGTTTTGAGTGGTTCCTATAACAATAATCGCTTCGGTTCGGATAACGTGGAAGGCGTATGGAAAGAAGGGGAGAAGGGACAAGTATTTATGAGTGATATGGAAGTTCGTAAATACGATGTGCAACGTATCCGTAGAAGTACAGCATTGGCATTTGATTATAAATTCAATGAAAAGCATATGTTGTACGCAAATGCGATGTACAACTGGCGCGATGATCGCGAAAACCGCTACCGCCTCAGATATCGCAAAATGAATCCTATATATGACGATCAGGAGAACATAACAGGAGTAACGGGAAATTTAGATCGCGAGACCAAAGGTGGTATTGACGATAATAAAAATAAAAACAGTCGTTTAGAAACCCAAAAGGTACAGAACTATTCCATCGGTGGCGAACATTTGGTCAGTCCTAAGATTGCACTGGATTGGTCGACAAATTATGCTGTAGCAAGTGAAGACAGGCCTCACGAACGTTATATCGCTTACGAAGTAGAAGACGTAGCGATGACACAAGACCTGAGCAATACCCGTTTTCCATTAGTCACCTCTGTTGGTGATAAAGCAGAGGATTTTAAACTGGGAAAAATTTCTGAAAATGATAATTACACCGAAGAAAGTGAGTTTGGTGCAAAGATCAATGTACGTTTTCCTTTCTCGGTCATTAAAGATCAAAAAGGACGCATCCGAACAGGACTTCGTATGCGTTTGAAAGATAAATCTCGTGACAATATCTTTTATGAGTACGAACCCGTAAATGCAATGGGCAACCTGAATACAGTTCCAAACAGTTTCTATAGTGGCGCGGGTTTCCAACCTGGTAGTCAGTATATCCCAGGAACTTTCGTGGATCGTAACTACCTTGGGAATTTAGACCTTAAAAACTCGTCCCTTTTTGATGAAAAAGAAGCACCAGAGGAATATTTGACAGAAAACTATCAAGCAAAGGAGAAAATATTTGCAGGTTATGTACGTTGGGATCAGGATATCAATGAGAAATTATCCATGATTATTGGGGCAAGGGTAGAGCATACCAAAATTGATTATACGGGCAATTTTGTTCTGGATGAAGAAGATTTGGAAGGAAGTGTTCATAATAAAAATAATTATACCAATGTGCTTCCAAATTTATCATTCAAGTATAATGTAGACGATTCTTTTGTCTTACGTACTGCATTCACGACAGCATTGGCGAGACCCAATTATTATGCATTGACTCCATATGTCAGTGCTATATCTGAAGATATGGAAGTATCTGCCGGAAATCCCGGTCTGAAAGCGACCTATTCTTACAACTTTGATTTGATGGCAGAGAAATATTACAAATCCATTGGATTGATTTCTGCAGGTGTTTTCTATAAGAACTTAAATGACTTCATCTATACTTACGTAGACAAACAATATACAACAGACAAGTTCGATGCAAGCTTTCCAGATCAAAAGAATCCAATCCCTACAGGCGAGAATTGGGAGTTTGTACAACAGCGTAATGGTGACAATGTGGATGTTTATGGTTTTGAAGTGGCTTTCCAACGTCAGTTGGATTTCTTACCAGGAGCTTTCCTAAAAGGTTTCGGTGTATACGTGAACTATACCCACACCAATTCCAAAGCTAAGGGTATCACCAATGAAGAAGGGGAAGAGCGCTCAGGTGTTAAACTGCCCGGTACAGCACCGCATATGTTCAACGGTTCATTATCATGGGAAAATAACAGGTTCTCATCCAGAGTATCATTGAACTATACCGCTGGTTATATCGATGAATTAGGAGGAAGTGATTTTGAAGATATATTCTATGGCAAACAATTATTCGTAGACGCTAATGCTTCATATAAAATTACTAAGAAGCTACGCATCTTTGCCGAAGCCAATAATTTGACAAATCAACCTTTACGCTACTATCAAGGTATCGCATCACGTACGAGCCAGATGGAATACTATCAAGCTCGTTATAACTTAGGGCTTAAGTTTGATCTATAAGTTCACGATATAATGCCACAATTAATCCTGCATGGACAAAAACCGTCATGCAGGATTGCTTCATATAGCTCAAAAACAAATGATTGACATGAAAAAATACACATTACTCACCTTATTTGCCGTATTGCTATTGCAGCAATCCTTTGCACAATCAACTATTCAGCAAGAAGAACGCTTATCAGGTTACAAAGGAGACTTCACACCAGAAGTCACGTTACCCAAAGATGGTTTTACATTTTTAGCCTTGGGCGATTTCGGTCGAGTAGGTGAATACTATCAAAAGGATGTCGCAGCAGAATTAGGTCGTGCAGCCATTACCCTCGATGCCGAGTTTGTGGTATCTGTAGGCGATAACTTTTATCCTTCAGGCGTAGCCAGTACACAAGATCAACATTGGAAGTCTTCATTTGAAGAGATCTATACGCACCCTAACCTCTATAAAGATTGGTATGCGATTTTAGGAAATCACGATTATAGGGGCAGTACCAAAGCGCAAATCGATTATACACAAGTGAGCCGAAGATGGAATATGCCAAGCCCATACTATAAGAAGAAATTTGAGTTGGAGGACGGTAGTACATTATTGATGCTTTTTATGGATACCAATCCCTTTATCGATGGTTATCATGGCAATAGTGAAAAATATCCCGATTTGGCAAAGCAAGATACTGCAGCTCAGAAAAAATGGTTGATCGAATCGTTATCGGATACCGATCCAAACATTAAATGGAAAATTGTCGTAGGTCACCATCCCCTCTACAGTGGTGGTAAACGTAAGGAAAGCAAGGATACAAAAGCCTTTGAAGCGAAATTTGCAGGTATTTTTGATCAATATGGTGTGCAAGCCTACATCTGTGGACATGAGCATGATTTACAGGTTATCCGTCCAAAGAATCGTTTTACAACACAGTTTTTAACTGGAGCAGGAAGTGAAGTGAGACCAACAGGACAACGCGACGGAACACTTTTTGCAGCTGCTGAACCTGGTTTTATGGCCTTTACGATAGCAGGTGATACCCTATTAGTCCAAACCATACAAGCAAAAACTGGTGCTACAAAATTATTGAACAGCATCAGTATTAAATCAAAATAACACTCAATAATAACCCGAAAGATAATGAGATCAATACAATTTTTTTACGGATTAGCTGTTTTAGCAGTAGCGACATCATGTAATGACAAGTTAACACCGGTAGCATCTAATGCACTCCAACCAGCAGTAGTGACCGAACAAACCGAATACGATACCGATGATCCTGCCATTTGGATCAATCCGCAAGACCCAAGCAAAAGTTTGATCGTAGGTACGGATAAGGAAATCAACGGAGGCTTATATGTTTATGACCTTAAAGGAAAGATTGTGAATAAAGTAACCGGTTTACAACGTCCGAACAATGTAGACATTGCCTACGGTTTAGTAATCAATGGCGAAAAGGTTGATGTTGCGATTACCACAGAACGTAAATCACATCAATTGCGCATGTATAGCCTTCCTGATCTAAAACCATTAGATGGCGGTGGAATTGACGTGTTTGTTGGAGAAAAGGGAGAAGCTGAACGTGACGGAATGGGAGTTGCTATCTATACCAAGAAGATCGATTCTACAACCAATGAAATCTATGCAATCGTCGGTCGGAAATCGGGTCCTTCAGGAAGTTATTTATGGCAGTACAAATTGAGCGGTAAGGCAGATGGTACCATTCAGGCCGATGTTGTACGTAAATTTGGTACCTACAGTGGCGCTAAAGAAATTGAAGCAATCGCTGTTGATAACGAATTGGGCTATGTCTATTATTCGGATGAAACCGTGGGTGTTCGTAAATATTATGCTGACCCCACTTTGAACAATAATGAAGAATTGGCTCTGTTTGCACAAGGAGAAGCGAAACGCGACCATGAAGGAATCGCTATCTATAAAACAGGAGAAAAGACCGGTTACATTTTGGTTTCCAACCAACAGAACAATTCTTTTTTGGTTTACCCAAGAGAAGGTGAGGTTGGAAACCCTAATGCCTATAAATTATTAGCTGACATACCTGTTTCAGCAGTAGAATGTGATGGCGCAGATGCAACACATGTCAATCTAGGACCTGAATATCCGAATGGGATATTGGTGGCCATGAGCAACGGACAAGTATTCCATATCTACGATTGGAATAGTGTTCAGCAACGTATTCAAGAAGGTAAGTAACCTTCTTTTTACAGCATCATATTTCCAATAAAAGCACCTGCCATGCTACGATCAGCTCACCTTGATCCAATAGTGTGGCAGCGTGCGTTTGGAGTTGTTTACGTCTTAGTGCTGGGTCTTCTTTTGTTTCTTCCCATATGGCTAGAATTTTGGGGTTTTCCATTAAGATAGCTTCATCCGTCAAAATCGGCATTTGCTCGACATTGGCCAGTCTGCCCAATTGATTACCCGTCAGGATATCCGAGAATCGGATATGTTCCGGTAATGCATCTACACCAATCCCCAAATTGCGTAAGGGTTTGGGCACCTCAAAGAGCGATTCTTTCGTAACCCGAGAGTACCAATTACCTCCTAAACGGGCAACAAGATCTAAGGCATCCTGGTCTATTTGATGTTGGTCATTCAATAGATCTTCGTGAATATGCATGCGGACTATCTCGGCAATGATTAAGTTGCCACTACCAGGCCCATCTCCGAGAGTGATGATATCATGTACTTTACATTCCAATTGTACCGGAGACTCTGCCACACGAGGAGGTCTAATCAATTCGGAAGCAATCGGCGTAAACCCCGATTTATCAAACTCATTGATACCTTTTCCATATTCGGTACTCGCGAGCGACTGTTGTTGCACCATGGCATAGTTGACGATATTGATGACCACTTCTGGTATTTCATGGATATTATCCAACGTATGTTTTGTAGATCCATCCCGCATACGAAGCAAAGGAGAAAAGACACAGATAGGTGGTTGTTGCGACATCAGGTTAAAGTAGCTAAAGGGGCTTAAGTTGACATCACCTGCCTCGTCTATGGTACTTGCAAAACAGATAGGGCGAGGGGCAATGGCATATTTGATCAGATTGTCAAAAATAGCTTGCTGCGTGCTGGGGTCGATAACCGTTGTTTTTCTTTGTGCCATAAGTAGTTGTGTGCTGATTTATTGATGATATTAATCTTTTGCTGCAACAATTTGATTGTGCAATTGACCTAAGGCGGTCACCTCCATTTGTATATGGTCACCTTCCTGTAACCATTGTTCCGGGTAAGTGATATCGTTTAATTTTCCTGTCCCGTTGAGTTCCAGAAAACAGCCCGTACCCACCGTTCCAGACCCAATGACATCTCCAGGGTACACCTCTACACCATAAGAAACACGTGCTATGATTTCGGCAAATGTCCAATCCATATCGCGGAGATTGCCGCTAGAAACCAATGTTCCGTTTACGCTACAGCTCATGGCCAGATCATAGGTCGCTCCGACGTGTCCTGCAGGCGGATCAACACGATATTGTTCCAGTTCATCTGTTGTCACTAAACAGGGACCGATTACCGTGGCAAAGTCTTTCCCTTTGGCCGGTCCTAAATTCAGTTTCATCTCTTCCATCTGTAGGGTACGCGCACTGATGTCGTTCATGATCATATAGCCAGCGATGTAAGCATCCGCTTCGGATGCAGGTATGTTTTTACCCTGCTTATGTAGAACAATAGCGACCTCCAATTCAAAGTCGAGTTTATCGAAATGCTTGGGCATACAAGCTACAGGGCCAGGGCCACAGATAGCACGGTGATTGGAAAAATAGAATACCGGAAATTCATCAAATTCAGGAATCATCGGTAGTCCACGATTTCGACGTGAAGTAGCTACGTGTTGACGAAAAGCATAGGCATCACGTAAAGAACTTGGGTGGGGTACAGGAGCGAGTAAGCGGCTGTCTTCCACTGTCAAAGGCAACTGTTTGTTGCTAGAAGAACAAAGTTCCTGATAGGCATGATGCATATCGGACTTGATCGTAGCTGCTGCATGCAAGTACTGATCCATACTGTCTGGAAAATGTACATCAACCTCCTGACAGGGATAGATATGTTGGTCTATCAAAAAAGCAAGACGCTCATTTTCATTCAGCATACAGGTTACAAGTCTCATAAAATTGCGAATATATTTTTCTAAATCGGTACCCGAGCCATTAACCACTATTTTTGGTTTGAAAAAGCCCGTTGATGCCATGATGCACGACGTAATTAAGTTAAATATAGGGAGTTCGCTGTTAATTTCAGGTATTTATTTGAAATATATAAAATTAAAATATTATATTTGATATAAGCAAAAATTCTCAAAAAACAGAGGAGATAGCGATACATCTACCAAGGTTTGATTGTATAAAAAAATCCAATTATGAACACCAACAGGGTCACATGTCCTCGAATCATTTTAGGAATGAACGCTTTTACAAAGGCGTTGATTGCTGATATGGTGTTTGCGCAGTATTAACGTCGTTCTCTCTTCTTATTCATCTGTACCCTGATATTTTGGTACAGATAGATCCACATCCATTCATTTCATCTTTTAATTTATTCCCTTATGCCACTTTATCATCAATTGGGGAAAGTACCTCCAAAAAGACATACCGTATTTCGGAAACCCGATGGTAGCTTATATTCCGAAGAATTGGTTTCTACGCATGGGTTTTCCAGCACCTACTCGTTGGTTTATCATTGCCATCCACCCACTTTGGTCAAGCAGATCGGAGAACCCTATGATGTATCGCCAAAAATAGCACGACGAAAGCACTTAAAACATACCAGTCTGAAAGGGTTTGCTATTCAAGCAAAAGATGATTATTTGGAAAGTCGGGTTCCTGTTCTGGTCAATGATGACCTACAGATTTCCTTGGCTGCTCCAAGGCAGTCCATGAGCGATTATTTTTATAAAAATAGTCAGGCAGACGAGATTCTTTTCATCCATGAAGGGTCAGGTGTTTTAAAGACGGGTTATGGGCAGATTCCATTTGCTTATGGCGATTACATTGTGATTCCCAGAGGTGTTATTTATCAACTTCATTTTGATCGACCTGACAATCGCTTGTTTATCATCGAATCTTTTTCACCCATCCGCACGCCTAAACGCTATCGGAATGAATTTGGACAATTGATGGAGCATGCTCCATTTTACGAACGGGATATCAAGAGGCCCATGCAATTGGAGACGATAGATGAAATGGGAGACTTTGAAGTCCGAATCAAAAAACAGGGATTGATCTACCCTTATATATACGGTAGTCACCCCTTTGACTTCGTTGGTTGGGATGGCTACCATTATCCTTGGGCGTTCTCTATTCATGATTTTATGCCCATTACAGGGAAGCTACATCAGCCACCTCCAGTACATCAAACCTTCGAAACCGATAGTTTTGTTGTCTGTAGCTTCTGTCCAAGGCTCTATGACTATCATCCCGACTCCATTCCGGCGCCATATAGCCACAGCAATGTGGATTCTGATGAAGTCTTGTACTATGTGGATGGCGACTTCATGAGCCGTAAAAGTGTGGAACGGGGGCAGATCACCCTGCATCCAGGTGGTATACCACATGGTCCTCATCCAGGTACAGTAGAAAAAAGTATTGGACAGAAGCAAACACAAGAATTGGCTGTTATGATCGACCCCTTTAGACCCTTAATGCTCACGGAAGAAGCTTTGGCAATTGAGGATCCAGACTATTTCAAATCGTGGTTAAGTGAGTAATAGTAAATGAAAAACAAACCTTAATAAACAGATATACTTATTATGAAACAGACATTTGCAGAGAAAATAGCCTTGGCACAAGACTTTCTACCCATCAATGGGACGGATTATATCGAATTTTATGTCGGCAATGCCAAACAGGCCGCACATTTTTATAAAACAGCCTTTGGTTTTCAGTCCGAAGCCTATGCCGGACCCGAAACAGGGGTACGCGATCGTGCGTCCTACGTTTTGCGCCAAGGAAAGATACGATTGGTATTGACAACGGCATTGCGCTCTGACCACCCGATATCCGAGCATGTAAAAAAACATGGTGATGGCGTTAAAATACTGGCCCTTTGGGTAGACGATGCAACCAAGGCTTTTGAGGAGACGACTAAAAGAGGGGCTAAAGTATATCAAGAACCGCAAGTATTGACCGATGAGTATGGCGAGGCTATTACTTCAGGGATCTATACCTATGGGGAAACGGTTTCATCTCTTTGTCGAGCGTAAAAATTATAAGGGAGTCTTCTTACCAGGTTACCAAGTTTGGGAAAGTGATTATCAACCAGAAGCAGTCGGCTTGTTATATATCGATCACTGTGTAGGCAATGTCGGGTGGAATAAAATGAATGAAACAGTGGCGTGGTACCAACAGGTGATGGGCTTTGTCAATGTATTGTCTTTTGATGATAAGCAGATCAACACCGAGTACTCCGCATTGATGAGTAAAGTGATGAGCAATGGAAATGGCTATGTCAAATTTCCCATCAATGAACCAGCAGAAGGGCAGAAGAAATCGCAGATTGAAGAATACCTGGATTTTTATGAAGGAGAAGGCGTACAGCATGCTGCCTTGGCGACGCAGGATATTGTGCAGACTGTAAAAGCATTAAAGGCACGTGGTGTGGAGTTTTTGGGAGCACCACCAGAAGCCTATTATGATATGTTGCCAGAGCGCGTGGGTCAAATTGATGAAGAGATCCAGATCATTCAAGATCTTGGGATTTTAGTGGACCGTGACGATGAGGGCTATCTCTTGCAGATCTTTACGAAACCAGTAGAAGATCGGCCCACTTTATTTTTTGAAATTATACAACGTAAGGGCGCACAAAGTTTTGGAGCCGGCAACTTCAAGGCTTTATTCGAAGCTATAGAGCGCGAGCAAGCAAAACGTGGAAATCTTTAAGGTTATAAAATAAGACAAGCTAAATACAAGAATGGCTAATATGAAAGACATGAAAGATTTACTGCAGGCTTTTGAAAGCAAAAGACCCGAAATCGTATTTGAATGGAAAGATACGGAAACCGAAGCAGAAGGCTGGGTCATTATCAATTCATTACGCGGAGGTGCTGCAGGCGGGGGTACACGCATGCGATTGGGCTTGGATAAAAATGAAGTTGAATCGTTGGCAAAGACCATGGAGGTGAAGTTTACCGTTTCAGGACCACCTATTGGTGGAGCGAAATCTGGAATTAACTTTGATCCATCAGATCCACGTAAAAAAGGGGTATTGGATCGGTGGTTTAAAGTGGTCACACCATTACTTAAAAATTACTACGGTACGGGCGGTGATCTGAATGTCGATGAAATCCATGATGTCATTCCCTTGACCGAGCAATATGGTCTTTGGCATCCGCAAGAGGGCGTGTTGAATGGGCATTTCAATGTGCGCGAAAATGAAAGGATCCATCAGATCGGACAGTTGCGGTATGGCGTTTCAAAAGTATTGGAAGACCCTGCATACAGTCCGGATATGAAGCGTAAATATAAAATTGCCGATATGATTACCGGTTATGGCGTAGCAGAGGCTGTTAAGCATTTTTACAGATGCTATGGTAACGATTGCGTCAGTAAAAGTGCGGTAATCCAAGGTTGGGGCAATGTTGCAGCGGCAGCAGCTTTCTATCTGAGTAAGATGGGGGTTAAGGTCGTCGGGATTATCGATCGAGCAGGAGGCTTGATCAATCCTTTAGGTTTTACAGAAGCCGAGGTCACAGCCTTGTTCCTCAATCGAAAAGGGAACGAGCTGTGTAGTCCAGATTTACTTTCTTTTGAAGAAGTAAATAAAGAGATCTGGCAGATTGGAGCTGCTATCTTCATACCTGCTGCTGCCTCGCGCTTGGTCTCCAAGGAGCAGGTTAGCGAATTGGTGACACATGGGTTGGAATTGATTGCTTCGGGTGCCAATGTCCCTTTCTCAGATCGCGAGATATTTTATGGTCCCGTTATGGAATATGCAGATACGCAAGTCTCCGTCATTCCCGATTTTATAGCCAACTGTGGCATGGCCCGTGTTTTTGCCTATCTCATGCAACCTAATGTCGAAATCAGTGATGATGCCCTGTTCTCCGATGTCTCTCGTGTTATCGGGCAAGCAATCGATCAGATTAGAGCGGTCTCGGATTCAAAGACACATCTTTCATCCCGAGCATATGAAATTGCACTCAAACAACTTGTTTGAGGCTAGCACATTATGCAACAGCTATAAAAAAAGCATTTGCGATTGTGCAAATGCTTTTTTTATAGCTCATCCAATTGGATTCATCTTATTCTCCTTTTTTCGGCTGGATTTCTTTTGTGTCATTTGTCTGCATAGCATTCATTTTTAAGTTCTCATCTCTTAAATCTTCCTCTTTTAGTTCATCCAATATGATTTTTAATTGCCCGAGATAGGGGCCATAAAGATATTTTGTCCATGCAAGAGTAGTTAGAATAACAAAGATACTGACAAACAAACTGATAGTAATGAAAGAAATTATGGCTTCATGCGAGTTCGCGGAAATATCTTCTCCTCTTTGCAATAGCATGCTATAGGAATAAAAGCCATGAGCAGCAAATGCGATTGGGAGAAGAAGAAAGGTAAAGGCATGATAGCGCTCTATGTTAAGTTTAAATTCATAGTATATTTCCAATAGATTATCCTTTGTACCTGCAGTATAATGATTAATCTTATTATAAAATAATCGGAATAGGTTCATATAATAAACTGAAATAACGATGGATATTACGTAAAAGGCGTAGTAAAATGCATATAAAGATGGATTTATTTTCAATAATTGTGGAGCAAAGGCTGCAAGTAGGATACATGTAGATTGCATATAAAACTCATTTTTCATATTGCGTTTCAACTTATCCAAAGGAAGCTTAGCTGCACCAAGTTTCTTTATTCGGGATGGAATACGCACATTATCTGTATTATCTGCATTCCAAGCCGATTTTAATTCATCAAGATTCATAACCTATTTTTTTTATGATTTGCTGTAATTTTTCTTTTGTTCTATTGAGTTTTACTCGTACATTTCCTTCACTTATACCGAGCTGTATACCTGTATCACGATGGGATAGTCCTTCCATAAAGTAAAATATCAAAGCCTTTTCCACCCCATTAAGCTGTTGGATAGCGCGATAAAAGATCTCCAGTTGCTGGTCTTTTTCGGGGTCATAATCTTCCTGTTCCGGTTCTTTTGCTGTGTTGTAGTTGTAAACATCACTTCGCCGTTTTTCTTTTTTGAAGGAGGAAATAGCGGTGTTGATTGCCACTCGGTACATCCAAGAAGAAAATGCGCTCTCTCCTTTAAACTTGGGGTAGGATTTCCATAATTGGATGATGATTTCCTGTTGCAAGTCTTTTCGATCTTCTGGATTGTCCATATATAAGCGAGCGACCTTGTGCAAGATACCCTTGTGGACCTCCAACAAATCGAGAAATGCTTTTTCATCCAAATAATCCACCACCATATTATGCTGTCGCCAAAGGTTGAAGTGAACTCGTCAAGATTCTATTCATAGCTTTTTCTTTAAGTATCTATTTTTGGTTTTATTAATTAATCAATCAGTAAGTACAACCTCACGTTAATTCGTTACAAAATATTTGCAATTCATAATTACTGTCCCTAGAATATGGTTTTAATTGTCTGGAGAAGAAGAATTCCGACTTAGGATCTTAGTAAGTTTCAGGTCCTGTTATGATGTAAAATGCTCTGCATAGTACACTAACATATACAGGGCAGATAACTATAGGATTAAATACTGTCAATGAGGTACCAGATGAGTAATGCACTAATAAATATCAGTCCAAATGTAGCTACCGATAGGAGTGGGTTGGAACTTTCAAAAGCATCTGCATTGATCTCTTTTCTTACTTTTTTATAGTTGAGGTAAGCCATTAATGCCGTAATGGCACCAAGCGCAACTAAGGTGACACCAATTTCGGCAGAATAGCCTTTCTGACTGCTATGTTGAGGGTTGTTTAGCATTAGGCTGACTTGCTTTACAAACAAAGAGAATTTTACAACGACAAAACCAAATCCCATGATTCCAATACTGGTTCTTATCCAGGCCAAGAAGGTACGTTCATTTGCCAAGTGATCACTCGTCTTTTTTTGAGGTTGTTTATCCATATCAGTTCTTTTATACTATGTTAACAATTAAAGTGGAATATTGATTTTGATCTTTCCACCTCCCATTTCTGGGATGAATAGCGGGTTTGTAAGATAAAGTTAACTAAATGGTCATTAAAAATGAAAATGCCCAAAGCGGGGAGCTTAAGGCATTTTCTAACCAATTATTAATCTAAATTATGAATAAAAGTTATTTCAAATGTTGTGCCAGAAATTATACTTATCGTTATTTAATGTATTGCAATAATAATATTACAGAACCTATAATAATTCTAGTTACTTTCTTTACTTATCTTCTCTAATTGATAAGAGTTTTCACCCAATTTTGTCAATTTAAGCGATGCACCGGCTTCAAGTGCTAATTCATGAGCGGCCTCTTGTCCCAAACTAAGGACATGTGAACGATCTCTTCTATACGAAAAAGCACACTCATATTCATTGTTAATCCGTATTCTTATCTTTTTTGTTTTATTTGGGAACAAGCTTTTCAAATCCTTTGTAATCCTGATTTGATTTTTAGTGACATCTTCCGCAGTAATCAGATTTCCTTTCGTAGGTATAATTGCTGTTTCCAAAGCAGTACTAGGAACCTTCGTCCCTTGATCAGTAGCATCATCTTGTGGGCTCTTTGTCTGTGCATTTTCAGTTTGAACAGGAGTAGCTTTTTGTTGATTCTTGGCGTTTGCTGCTTGAACAGGAGCATTCTTTTGCTGACCTTTTGTCTGTGCGTTGTCAGCTTGAACAGGAGCAGTTTTTTGTTGATTCTTAGCGTTTGCTGCTGGAGCAGGAGCATTGTTTTGCTGACCTTTTGTCTGTGCGTTGTCAGCTTGAACAGGTGCCGCTTTTTGTTGATTCTTAGCGTTTGTTGCTGGAGCAGGAGCATTGTTTTGCTGACCTTTTGTCTGTGCGTTGTCAGCTTGAACAGGAGCAGCTTTTTGTTGATTCTTCGTGTTTACAACTGGAGCAGGAGTATTGTTTTGCTGACCCTTTTTCTGTACATTTTCAGCTTGAACAGGAGCAGCTTTCGTTTGATGCTTTGCATGCGTATGAGCCGATTGAGTTGAAGTCGTACTTTCCTGATGCTTTGTATGTGTTTGAGCAGGTTGAATAGGCTCGACGTTAGTTGATACGGGTTTGTTAATGATATTGCGGATGTAGTAATTTTTTATTCTCGACTTTTCCGAATTACGGACATCGATTTCAAAATCCTCTTTATACGCTTTAAAAAGATGGGATATCTTTTCATATCCATAATTGCGCGCATCAAAGTCTGGTTTCCTTTTATTAAATAGACTTCCTATTTCACCTAAAAATGCCCAACCGCTTTCATCTGCAGTATCATCCACCGTATCTTTCAACAGTTTCCAGTGTTTCTTCATCCAAAGCTGAAATTTTATGTTGATCAACAGGAGTAGGGGTCGTGGTGGTATTCGTATTCGTATTCGTATTTTTCTTTTTTACTACTTTTTTGGAGACTTCTTTCTCCAATATTTCCACATAGATAAACTTATCACAGGAAGATATAAACGGTTTCGGAGTCTTTCTTTCACCTATACCTATCACTAATTTACCTGATTCACGTAATCTGGTTGCCAATCTTGTGAAATCGCTATCACTGGAAACAATACAGAAACCGTCTACGCGATCCGAGTGTAAGATGTCCATGGCATCGATAATCAAAGCCGAATCGGTTGAGTTTTTGCCCTGCGTATAACTGTACTGCTGGATCGGAGTGATCGCATGTGTTAAAAGACTGTCTTTCCAGTTTTCAACATAAGGACTGGTCCAGTCTCCATAAATACGCTTTATCGTAGGGATCCCGTATCGTTTTACCTCGTTTAATATCTCTTCTATTTTTTTGTAAGAGATATTGTCCGCATCGATCAAGATCGCTATTTTTTTTTCTGTTTCTTCTGGCATCCCTTGTTTCTTTAATATGCTTTATCTATTGAATTTCAGTGGAATTCTAAGATATTTATTTATATTAATTTAATTTGCACGAAGCATAGCTGCTGAAAATAGCAAACCTATACACTTCGTCGAAAAGTATTCTAATATTATTTTAACTTCTCTTCTCTTGTAAACTTAGATAAATTTGCTTAGATACACAATATAGCAGTGTCGATATAAAAGCAAAAAGTCACATTATTTACGCATTTTCTCAAATAATTGGGCACCTTGGTATCCAATCATTCCAACTGTCCTATATTTACAGGTCACCCTGTTTTATTTATTAACCTCAACCTCAGACCATTCTTTTCTATTAAAATCTTGCTATTTTTGTTGAAATTTTAGATATATGTTGATCATTGATTCTCCCTCCAATAATGCTTATTTTAATATAGCGTCTGAAGAATATTTATTGTATAAATATCCAAAAGCAGATATTTTCTTATTATACATAAACGCACCTTCGATCATTATTGGTAAATTTCAAAATACCTTAGCAGAAATTAACCTCGATTATGTGCAAGATCAAGGAATCAAAGTCGTGCGACGGATGTCGGGTGGAGGAGCCGTTTATCATGACCTTGGCAACCTAAACTTTTCCTTTCATACCCTTTTAGGAACCAATGATTTTATGGATTTCTCAACCTTTACACAACCCGTAGTATCCTTATTGAATCAGATGGATATTCCTGCGAAACTGGAAGGAAGAAACGATTTGTTGGTAGAAGGGAAGAAATTTAGTGGAAATGCTAAACTCGCTAAAAACGGGAAAATGATCCAACATGGCACGCTCCTAATAGACTCACATATGGAGGTGTTGGGCGATGCTTTGAAAGTGAATCCACTGAAATTCATAGATAAGGCTGTGAAGTCAAACCGTGCCCGGGTGATCAATCTCAGCGAGTACCTCCCAGAAAACATCAATACATTATCTTTTAAGCAGCTGTTGATTGCTGAGATGATGAAAAATAATCCTGAGGCAACGATGTATACCCTAAACGATGAAGATATAGCGGGAATCGAGCAATTGGTAGCAGACAAATATGCTACGTGGGAGTGGAACTTCGGAGCTTCACCAAATTACAATTTTAAGAAAGCATTAAAGATACCAGCCGGATTCATCGAAGTACATTTGGATGTGCACAAAGGTCATATCGAAAAAGCGAAGATATTTGGAGATTTTTTTGCCTCAAAACCAATTGAAGAATTGGAAAACATATTGATAGGAGAAAAACATGATATTGCCCATATTGCCCAACTGCTCGAAGGACAAGATATAACGGCCTATTTCGGAAAAGTAAGTGTAGCCGAAGTATTGGAATTGTTTAAGTAAGCCGAACACATACTTCTTTGTCCGACCTTATCAAGCCAGTTTATTGCAATGCGTAATTTGAAGGAGTCAGATCTGACCTCTTTTATTTGCCGTTGTGCGATAAAGGATTGGATTTAAAAGGATGCTTTTAATACAAGTGCGCTCTTTTTAACATGTAACTGACAAATGAGGGTATGGCGATTAAATCTTTATGGCTAAGTTTGCCGCTTTGGGCATCAAAATTTGAAACTTACCGTTTTTCATGTTTTGATGCCCATTGATTTAATATTAATACGTCATGATTGCCGAACTAGAAGACAAAGAAATAAAACAGATTTATCAAACATCTATTATCCAACAAACGGCCTATTGGTCTGAAGTAAAAAGACTACAAGGAGTCACTTCAAAAGCATTCAATTTCAAAACGAAATTTGCAGATCTCTATCCAGAATCTGAAGATACGACCTATTTTGTTGGCGATTTATTGATCCTGATCCAAGCAGTAGATCAAGATCATAGCATTGCTTACGTACCCTATGGTCCAGAGGTGGAGCCATCGGTAGAAAATCAAGGATATTTCTTAGAGCAATTGTCTGAAAGTCTACGTTCTAGTTTGCCGAAAAACTGCATCATGATCCGATATGACCTATCCTGGGAGTCGCATTGGGCAAAAGATGATGATTGTTACGATTTAAACGGTAATTGGTTGGGTGTGCCCGATAAAAAGATCCAAGAGATAAGATTTAACTTCAATACCAATCATTGGAACTTAAGAAAAGCCAATACCGATATCTTGCCTTCCAATACTATATTTATGGATCTGAAGAAAGATGAAGATACGTTGTTGGGAGCTATGAAAACCAAGACGCGTTATAACATCAACCTTTCGAAACGAAAGGGTGTGAAGATTCGTTCCCTAGGTCTGGATAGTTTGGCGATTTGGTACGACTTATACCGACAAACTGCCGTTCGTAATAATTTCTTTTTACACGATATCAGTTATTTTAGGATTGTACTTTCCGCTCGGGCAAACGATACCCTTTCTCCAGCAGATGTTTACCTGTTGGTTGCGGAGGTGGATGGTCTGCCCTTAGCTGCGATGTTTTTAGTCGTTTCGGGCAAGCGTGGTACTTACTTGTATGGAGCATCCGCTACAGAAAACAGAAATTATATGGCCACATATGCTTTACAATGGCGCGCGATGCAAATGGCAAAAGATAAAGGATGTACCGAATATGATTTCTTTGGTATCGCGCCACAGGCAGATACAGCACATCCTATGTATGGTCTCTATCGTTTCAAAACAGGCTTTGGAGGGGAGATATTCCATCGTATGGGCTGTTGGGATTATCCTTTGGATAATGAAAAGTATAAGTACTATACGTCTATGGAATTTAAGAATCAAAGTTATCATTTGAGCTAACAAAAAAAGTAGGTGTACCGATTCGGTACACCTGCTTTTTTATACCTCCTACACCATCTATGCTGCAGCATCCACATTCCAACCGGAAAGGATTCCCCCGTAAAAATAAAAAGTAACGTGAAACTTCTTGTTGCTTAATTTGTCCGTCACAAGGTAGCGCTCGGTCACATCATAAGAAGCTACTTTTTTGAAACTCGACAGTTTCACTTCAGGTAGATCAGTTTGCGATGTCGCGTTAGGAACCATTTGCTGAATCTTGGCCGTGATTAATTTCATGATACCCTCTTTTTTGAATGGGTTTCTTTCCACCTTATTGTTACCCACGATCGGCATCACACCCTTATGTGCTGCTTTTTTAGCTTTAGCCTGTGCGGTATAATTTCTAAATTTCTCTTTAATTTTAGGGTCACGAATGCTGTTGACCGTAAAGAGCGCTATTCCTTGAGCACCATGGTTCAATGCCTCATCCATTTCAGTGAACATAGCATCGCTGTCACTCGCCATAAGCCCACAATATAAACTGGTCATTTCATGCTTATCTTTTGCATTTTCAATCGTACAGTCCCTTACAAAACTTGGGTCTTCGGTATAGAAACTGCTATACACCATTGGGAATGCCATATCCAAATGCCATTTTCCCCAATCCTGTCTTACCATACGAGAAGCCATTTTTGGAGTAGGAAATGGAGAAGCGGCCATTGTTTTGCCACTTGCATGTACCACATCTGCAATCATATTGGCTACATCGGTAATCTGGTCACAACGAAATTGTCTCCATTTAAGATCGCTTGAAGGGTCTTTTTGTTCCCTTGGGTCATACCCATATTCGTCTTTAAATTTTTGGATAGCTACTGGATGATAACCATAGTCCCAAGCGGCATATTCACGATCTTGAACAATATTGTATTTAGGCCACAGTGTTGTTGGCAATACGACATCTACATAACGGTTGTAATCGATCGAGATACCGCTCAATCCTTCCACCGCGCAATAAGATGCGATCTTCTCTTTGATATAATCCTTCACCTCAGGTAAGACAGGCGATAGGAATTTGTAGTATCCCACATATGCAGTTGTGTCGGCTAGGCTTTTTCCATTTCGATTGACACTAAACCATTCAGGGTGGTCCTTCAATATTTGGTCGCGGTCATGTTCCAAGTTCAGTGTCCATAACCAAGCTATTACTTTGATTCCATATTTTTGAGCTATGGGGATCGCAACTCTATAATCATCGGGAGTAGGAGCATTGAGCATGACACCTTCAATGCCAAGATATTGCATTTCATGGCACACAGAGTCAAAATTATGACCAGGTCTGTAATCCAACCAAGTCCAGAACATAGGTTGATCTTCACTTTTTCCAGTTTTAGCCTCTGCGCTGGTCAATAGAAATAGTCCGAATAGAAAAAGAACGTATACACGTACTTGTAGGTAATGGCGATGATTCATAATCGATAGCTTTATTGATACAATCTGATGATTGTATTTTGATTCATATTTTCAAGTCGCAATATAATTATTTTAAGTTAAATCAATTGGCGCATTATGTCTTTAGTGTATTTTCTGATGGAGCAGCGGAGGATGATCTTTTTGAGATGCTCGATTGGAATTAGGGTTGTGCTATGCTGACTTGTGTTATTCAATGAATTCCATAGGGTACAAAAAAAACGCCTGAAGTGGGGAACCCCAGGCGTTTTTAACTAACCAATTATTAACCTAAATTATGAATACTTACTTAACGCATAAATTGTACCTGATGGTACAAGGCCCCCTTTGATTTAACACATTTTAACTTTTTTCGCCTAAAATAAGAGATTAAAGAAAAATTATCTGTTGAAATAGCTACATTTATTTTTTTACGATCAGATTCCTACGCTATTTTATATTGGACTGAAATAGCTCGTAATTTTAAGATAATCATCCGAAATAGGGCATTATTCTTGAAGCGAGTTTGAATAAGAGCTAAAATTGAACCGGAACATCTTTAATTCTTTATTAGATGTCCAAGTATTTTTTAGATAAAGCCATCATTATATTATTTTGCTGTATGGAATACGGTCATTGATGGCTTCATGCGTTAGAAGATACGGAGAAGAAAATCACCAGCTGATATTACCGTTACGCCATTTGAAATTGTGCTACATGAGAGAAAAGTTAAATACCAATCAAGAAGTTAAACGTCTATTTGAAAGATGCCATGCACAATTAGATGAACCCTCGTATATCGAATTGGATTTCTTATCCTTATTGGTAGATGTGTTTCGTCCGAAACGAAAATCACTGTTCTTTCAGGTAGAAATCACTCCGCTATTGGATCATTTAATGGAATACCCCGATGATAAAAGAGTATTTATAGCGTATATGCACCGAATCTTAGGGATGAAAGATTTCGATCAGTTGATTTCCGATGCAGCGATTATCAGCTATGCCGATTTTAGGTATGAGATCAAGAAGCGGTTTACGGAAAAGTACCTACCCTCGCAGCCACCGAAAACAACTTTGCAATATGTTTTAAATCAGGTGTTCTATCATTCAAAAGACGCAGACTGGGTGGACGCCATTCCACAAGAGCAATTACTGGATTTATTTAACATCTGTATGTTCAAGTCGATTTATGAGAGTGAACAAAATTTTGAAATCAAAGAAATCCTCTATGGATTAGAAGTATTGGTGCAACGGATCACGGGAAGAGCCATGGAGACAGATGTCAATAAGATGGTACCGGAGTTCCAGAATTTTGACAGTCCCTTTATTGCGATCATGCGTGAGTTCAGTGAATTGAACGATCGCTTTTTGGCGAACAACTTGCGGTACATGAGCTCCGATGATCTTGCCTACAAACAAATACTCGTTTTGCATAAACAATGTGAGAATTATATTGAAACAGCTTTTTCCAATGCACATCGTTTTGGTATCTCGATCAAAGTCAATCAATCTCTGTTACGTATTCGACATCAATTGGAGCGAATCAAAGAGATTATATCCTTTTTGGTCATTGATGAAGAAGAAGAGCAAGTACCCAAGAGTATTGCCTTTGCACAGACCCTAATCGGTTATAATTGTCGCAAGAGTAATATTCGAAAACTAATCGGACAGAGTACGCAACTGTTGGCGTACGAAATTACCCATCATACTGCGCAGACAGGAGAGCATTATATCACCTCGAGTAAAAAAGAATATTGGCGCATGTTTCGTTCTGCTTGTGGTGGTGGTGTCATTGTAGGTATTATGTGTATCATCAAATTGTTTCTAGGTAAAATAGAAACGAGCGAGTTTGGACATGCCCTGCTATACAGTACAAATTATGCGATTGGTTTTACTGCAATCTACCTGTTTGGAGCGACATTGGCCACCAAACAACCCGCTATGACAGCATCGGCATTGATTGCCGCCATTGAGAACGGTACTTCTGGGCAGGATGTGAATCGACATAAGTATTGGAATTTTGCTATTTTCTTCGCCCGATTATTCCGTTCCCAGTTTATTGCTTTCGTAGGCAATGTCATCATGGCATTCCCGATCAGTCTAGCTTTGATATGGGCTATTCAAGAAGTTTTCCATTTCAATGCTGCATCCGGAAAATGGTTGACATTGGTCAATGACCTCAATCCAACTGAAACGCCGATGGTGCTCCATGCTTGTATTGCTGGTGTCTTTCTTTTTTTATCAGGAATCATTGCGGGTAGTGTTTCCAATCGCGATAAACACAACTCGGTGTATTACCGCATCGAAGAGCAGCCGGTCTTGAAGAAAGTTTTCGGGAAGGAAAAAACAGCAAGAGTAGCCCGGTTCTATGAAAAGAAATGGGCAGGTATCGTTTCCAATGTCTGGTTTGGAGTTTTTATGGGAACAACAGCGTCAGTGGGTATGTTTTTGGGTTTAAATCTCGATATTCGGCACATTACTTTTGCTAGTGGTAATCTCGCATTAGGCTTGTTCGGTCATGATATGGAGCTCAGTACAGACATGTGGATATGGGGGATACTCGGTATAGGGATCATTGGTTTCTTTAATTTTGTCGTTAGCTTTTCATTATCATTGACACTTGCATTCCGTTCCCGAAACCTATCTTTTGGAGAATTGATAAAAATGGCAAAGGCCGTTTGGATCTACTTTAAGATGAATCCAAAATCGTTCTTTTTTCCACCTCAAGATCATTAACGATCGGTTTATTTCAGTTGTGCACTTCTGATGGTGACGCATAGCAACCGATACCCTTGCGCAGTTCTTAAAAACTCCAAATGATCTTGTGTAATGCCCGCAGCACTATCCTGGTTGATGATCAAGGACATGGTTGGGTATTGCCAATCCTTAGATTCACCACAATTGTTATAATAGTCATCAAAATCTGGCGTGTTGAACATAAAGGGGTTGAGACCATCACTGGAAATAAAACCCTGGAATTCCCCTTGTGTTATTTTCTCCAACCTACTTTTGACCAGTTCAAAATTAGCTTCGATAAAGGTTGATCGATCGCTGGTTACCCAATCTTCTACAGCTTGCCAGGTTACCTGTGGGTAGGTCAATTGGTTTAGTTTTTCTTTCGTCAGGTCGGGCAGCAAGGTCGTTCTCAACCAATGGTCAAATTCCTTTTTAAAATCTACAAAGGAATAGTAGCTTCCGTCGGTTCCTTTAAAAGATGCGCGTGTACTGTCCAGAGGAGGAGTTGTCGACTTTTGAAGACTGAAGAAGTTGAGCTGAGGATTGTAGGAAAAGTTCTCGATCAAAATGTTGTTAGCAGTATCCAAAAGCAACTCTTGACCACCTGTCCAAGTGGTAATTTCCCCGTTCCGATTTTTTTTGGCACCTTTCAGCGCCACGATCATACCGTTATGTACCCTTTTCAGCTCGCTGTATTCGGCAGGTATGACGATGTTACCATGGCGATCGAACAATCCTGTAAGGCCTGTCACAGGATCTCTGAACCGGATAAAACCTTCACTTTCACAGTCAGGACCATTATCGAATAGATGCAGACTATCCCTTCCTATCACGCGGCCCGATTTAGTCAGGTAATACGTTGATAAAGGCGTATGCCCCATTTCGGCAACAGCAATAATAGCATCAAAGCGATTGGCAGTGGTATAAGCGCCAAACTTCGGTTCTATCATCACCTTTCCGACAGCATCGCTATATCCGATCAGTGTACTATCTTGATTATAACAGGCATACCAAGTGTCGATTTGTTGTGCCCATACCGGAGAGCAGAATAGTATTGAAATAAGGGTGATCAAGTAATAGCTCATTAGATACAAATTTACACGAAAATGAGGACTATACAATCCCCATTTATCGGTATTTCTATCTTAAATGAAGTTAGCGCAGCGCCTGTTCCAGATCTGCGAGTAGATCATCAATGGATTCAAGTCCGACACTGATGCGGATCAGGCCATCGGTAATCCCTGTTTTGAGTCTGGTTTCTCGCGGTATACCAGCATGCGACATAGATGCCGGATGCGATACAAGGGTGTCGACCGTACCGATGGATACCGCACGTGTGCAGACCTGCAGTTTGTTTACGAAATCGATGGATTTTTGATAGCCACCTTTCAGTTCTATACTCATCACAGATCCAGCATGGCGCATTTGTTTTTTACTGATGGCATGATCAGGATGTGTCGGAAGACCATTATAATGCACCTGCGC
Organism: Sphingobacterium sp. SG20118; assembly: GCF_044740685.1. Classification (NCBI taxonomy): domain Bacteria; kingdom Pseudomonadati; phylum Bacteroidota; class Sphingobacteriia; order Sphingobacteriales; family Sphingobacteriaceae; genus Sphingobacterium; species Sphingobacterium sp. SG20118. The sequence goes on along the minus strand of NZ_CP172826.1, from coordinate 3,386,554 downwards.
TATCGCTGGATGATTGTAGAGAAATTGAGCCACATCCATTGCATTTCGGCAATGCTGTTCCATACGCAATGGCAAGGTTTTGATACCCTGTAAGACCAAAAAAGCATCAAAGGAATTGCTATTTACCCCCAACAGTTTATGTGTTTGATGGACATAGGTCTTCATCGCTTCCAAATCTCTACCTACCAATACGCCACCTATTGCATTGCCATGACCATTCAAGAATTTTGTTGTTGAATGGAAAATAAAATCCACCTGATATTTGAATGGCTGCTGAAGGTAGGGAGTGGCAAAGGTATTATCAACAGATACCAGTTTACCGTACTTTTTAGAAACCGCGGCTATACGTTCGATATCGATGCATTGCATCGTGGGGTTCGCTGGCGACTCAAAATGAACGAGTTTTATTTCCGGTTTATCTTTTAATAACTCCTCGATTTTGTCGGTGTCGGTCATATCCAAAAAATAGGCTTTGATACCAAATTTCGGGAGCATTTTCATGATGAACTCATGGGTGCCACCGTAAAGTGAAGGAGTCGCCAATAGGGCATCGCCCGCACTTAAACAAGATAAAAACAAGGTGGACATGGCAGATTGACCACTAGAAGTCAATAGCGCAGTTGCGTTTAAAGGTGTTCCATCAAGGTTTTTGATATTCCAGGTTTCCAGATCTGCTATCGCTTGTGCAGTAGCATCTGTCGTTGGATTGCCAAACCGAGAGTAGATATACCCAGGATCTTCACCCGAAAACCTTTGCATGCCCTGTTCGGCGCTATCAAAGGTAAAAGTTGAACTGGCATAAATAGGAGCGATATGGGCATGGTGCCCATCCGTATGTTTCTGATGAATGGCGAGTGTGCCAAAATCAATGTTATTCTTGTTCATAAAAGATGAGGCTAGGAATTAATTACTTTCGAGCTGCGTAGCACTTCTTCAAATATTCTTGAAGTACCAGGGCATGTGTATGTTCGGTGTCTTTTGCTGCGTATAATAGGGTAATGGTCGGGTGGTCTTCCCATTTATCTAAAAAGGAAGGAACCTCCTCATTGTGCTTGAGCTCATTTTTGTATTGGATCTTAAATGCATCCCATCGTTCGGGTACGTGTGCATAAGCAAGTCGAATAGGGGTAGAAGGGGCGATGTCTTTTGCCCATTCATCCAAGTGAACCTCCTCTTTGGTGAGACCCCGTGGCCATAGCCTATCCACCAATATCCGATAGCCATCTTGACTTTCGGCCTCTTCGTATACCCGTTTTATTTTTATAGCTGGCTGCATACTATAAATTTAAGAATAAAAGATGAAAAAATCGGCTATTATTAATTAGATTAATATTTTTTAGGTATCAGTGCCAAAGACCCACCGGCCATCTCCGGTTTGCTTACTTCTATCCTTTGTTCGCGGCTATAGATAATAGTTTATTATGGTTAATCCGTAATATGTATACTGATATCCGTAATTGAGGTAGCTTAAAAATCGATATACTTCCGACATTTGTAGTAGTAAAGTGAAAAGGTAGCACTCATCAAGATGTTTACTTTGGCAATTTTAGGTTTAGTTTGCTCCGGAATCTCCCAATTTCGGAGCTTTTTAGGTTTCATTGCAAACTTCTTTAATCGTCAAAGGAGAGTTCCGGATATTCGTAAAGAGATTAAAAGAGCGATAATTGAATACCAGAACTGTCAGCAGTAGGTTTCTCCGCTTTTCCCATAACCGTACGGCCTTGATATTTCCAGGAGTCGCGGCGTTCTTGTTCGATGATCTCTTGTATATCAAACTGTGGAGTGAAATTTGCCTCAGCCTGCAGAACAATCTGGTGCAATTTATTGATTGTCCTTAATTTATCCGCCTGTCCCAATTTAGATTTCTCTATCCCTTTTTGCATGATTGCAATGCTGTCATCGTAAATGGTTATTGGCACCGGGAAAGGATGACCATCTTTGCCACCATGTGCAAATGAAAAACGAGCAGGATCTTTAAAACGAGCTGGTCCACCATGGATTACCTCGCTTACCAATGCCAGCGACTGCATGGTGCGCGGACCTACGCCTTTCAGCAGCAACAGATCTTCGAAGTTATCGGTCTGCAATTCTCGGGTTACATATAGCAAGGCACCGAGGCGCTTCAGATCTACATCAGATCCGCGGATATCGTGTCTTTTAGGCATCACGAGATGTGCAAATTCTTGCATGATCTGAGCCGGGTCGGTTTGTGCAATGGCCAAGATCCCATCTCTATTGGGGGCCGCCGCCCTAGCCGTCAAGTTTAGTATCCGTCCTTGCGATACACCATTGATACCGGTATGGGGTTCGTCGATAAAGGATTTTAAATTTTGCGAATGCCAATGGTAACGTCGAGCAGTACCGTCGTGATCATGCATCCCTTGTTGGACAACCGTCCAGTTACCTTGGTCAGACACAATGAAATTATGGAGATACAGCTGGTATCCATCCTGTATAGCTGTATTATCGACCTTTGCAGTCAGTTTACTTGCACGCACTAGGATGTCGCCGGCAAGACCTGTATGTTCAGCTACGCGAAGCAATTCCGAAGGGGTTTCTCTGGAAAACTTACCTTTGCCACCGCAGATGTATAGCCCTAAGGAGGTAGACTGCGGGTTGATAGCACGCTTTAGTGCTCCCATGACCGAGGTGGTAATACCCGACGAATGCCAGTCCATACCCAATACAGCACCAAAACTTTGGAACCAAAATGGATCGGAAAGCCGACGTAAGACTTCATCTTTGCCATAGTCTGCTAAGATTGCCTCTACGATCGAAAGCCCCAGTGCAGACATGCGCTCATAGAGCCATGCCGGAACTTTTCCATAGTGCAACGGTAAATCAGCAGTTCCCGAACGTTTCATTTTATTACTAAATTTATTAGCGTAAAATTAAGGAATAAAATCTACTTTATGATTCTTAAACTATTTTTAATCAGCTGCATCAATTTCTTGTAGCTCAAAAATAACGTAGAGTAGGCGGGAGCATTGTGCTTTTTAGGGGATTGTCCGGCTATCATCATTTTTTTTAAGATAAGCATTTAGGTATTGGTCGCTCTATACTGCACTTGTTTTATTGCGAAGGAGTAAATCGCCCATATTTCTTGATTAGTAGTTTAACCTGCAAACGACTTTGGATTGATTTTTGAAACGGTACGGGTATTAAGGCACTAATTTTAGAATTTCAATATGATTTTAATTGTTGACGACAAACCAGCGTACATTCTTTTCTTACAGCAACTGTTAGAATCCCACGGTTTCTCTGTTGACACGGCTCAATCAAAGCAAGAAGCATTGAAGAAAGCAATCAGAAATCGGTATGCCTTGATTATTTTGGACTTGGAAATGCTAGATATGGATGGCGTGGAGCTTTTCGAAAAATTACATGATTGTAGTATTACCAAAGATATTCCCATTATATTTTTACTGGCACAAAATCAGGACCGATTGCTTATAGAACAAAAAAGTGTGTCCGGTGGCATCGATTATGTCTTAAAACCAGTCGATACAGAAATATTGATGCTGAAGGTCAAGATTTTTCATCGGATCCATAAACAGACTTTGGCTTTGAAAGCTGTTCAGGAGAATCTACTCGCTGAAATTGATGGACGAAAAAGTGCACAATTGGCGCTTCAGGAAAAAGCAAATCACTTACGTCTTATCCTAGAATCATTGCCTCTTATTGCCTTTACCGTAAATCAAGATGGAAAGATTGATTTTGTCAATAAAAACTGGTTCAAGTTTGCAGCAACGGAGCAAGACTATCCCGCATGTCCTCCTGGAGATCCATCGGTGGAAGAGATCTTAAAAACACATATTTTGGAAGGGCGAGGTGTCGAAATGGAAATTCGCATTCTACCATTAGGATCCGAACTATATCGTTATCATTTATTGCGTATTGTGCCTATCGAAGAACATCACTTGATCACGCATTGGGTGGGCACTTTTACTGATATCGACGATCAAAAGCACATTGAACAAAAGAAAGATGAATTTTTGAGTATTGCATCGCATGAACTGAAAACACCCCTAACGAGTATGCGTGGCTACGTACAGCTGCTCGATCGGTCGTTGCCCTCGGTACAGAATACCACTACACACAAATATATGAACCGTGTGCAGGATCAATTGGATAAACTGAGTTCTTTGGTAGCCGATTTATTGGATATATCAAAAATGGATAATGGTAAATTAAAAATACATTACCATCGTTTTGATCTGGATGCGCTGATCGATTCAGTCATTGAGACCATGCATCAAACGCATGAAAACAGAGCGCTTCACATCGAACGTGTGGGCAACAGGTTGGATAGCTTAGTTTTGGGCGATGAGGTCCGTATCGAGCAGGTATTGATCAATCTGATGAACAATGCCATCAAGTATAGTCCAGATTCGGATCGTATCATTGTACATACTGAAAGCAATAAGCAGGAGGTGAAAGTCAGTATCCAAGACTTTGGAATTGGTGTGCCCACTAAAAATCAAGCACCCATATTCGATAAATTTTACCGCGTAGAGGAGACCTCAGTTCGGTTTCAAGGATTAGGATTGGGGCTGTATATATCAGCCGAGATCATTCGTCAACATAAGGGAACCTATGGCATGGAAAGCCAATTGGGGGTAGGGTCCACGTTTTACTTTACGCTTCCGTTAATTGAAAATAGTTAATTAAAAATAGCATGCATCAATAGTTAGTAGAGGTTCTGCGGCTTGGTAGTAAGTGATATCAAAATGATGGATCTGTCTTTTATGAAAAATGAATAATAACAGTACTGTTTTAAGATTTTAAAAATAAAAGCATGGAAAATAATAAGATTTTAATTTGTGAAGATGATGCCGCCATATTAGATATCGTGTCGATTATTTTAGAGGATTACGGATATGAAGTTTCCATATCCCAGACCTCGCATGATATCATAGAAAAAGTAGAGGCATTCCAACCCAATTTGATATTGATGGACAATTGGATTCCGAATATCGGCGGGAGCGAGGCGACCAAGTTGCTGAAAAAACACCCGGATTACCACAAGATTCCTGTTATCTATATCACGGCCAATAGTGATATCGCCGCGCTTGCAGCAGCAGCTGGAGCAGACGATTTTCTCGCTAAACCATTTAATTTAGAGGATCTTGAGAAAATAGTGGCGAAGTATATCAATTGAAAAAGTCGCCCCAAGATTTAGGACGACTTTTATAACATGCAATTCGGTTATACGCTCAATTGAGGGTCTGTTTTAGTATGTTTGCCGGTTTCCACACGACCAGCAAAATGGCGTTCAAACGGATGATTAACAACTTTAACCGTCAGGTCGTACCAACCAGAATGTTGCTGCGATTCGATTTTCCAAGCTACGGATTTCCCACTAGCGAGATTCGTTTTTTTGCTCCATTTGCTATAGGCATTATCTTTGGCCTCGATGGTAAAAGATTCTTTTCCTTCATTTCTGATTGTTACCAATAAATTTCCGGTCAATTTTCCAGCTTTACCTATTTCGTAAGTCGCCTGCACCTGTAAAGCTTCATCTTTACCTTTAAATCCACGCATAAAGCCATTGGGGCCGTATGCTGTGAGCGCATAGATGCCATCTTTAAAATCAGACAAATCCCAACTGAAGTCCAGTGACTGTCCTGCCAATACCGCAAAAGGCCAGAATTTAACACCATCCTTATGCTGGTCTCCCGTGTAAACATTGAATGGACTACTCAGTGATTTCTCTCCAAACACCTCATTCCCCGCTTTCATATGGAGACTGATCTGTTTGTCATTGTTATTGAGCTCCTCCTTCACATACAATTCATAAGCTAAAGCACTGGACTGTTTTTGACCCGTTTCTTGGATGGCCAATAAGGGCGATTGCTTCCCTACCTTTTTCAGTGCTGCGATATCCGTAGGAGACCATTGATGATAATTATTGGGTAAAGGCAGCGTTTTTGCTTTATCGATGGCCAATATATAGGCATTTCGATCTAAGAAAGGTAATGGTTTGGTAGCGGCTGATTCTGCGGGACGAAATACAGAAGTTAAATCCCCCGTGATGGCTCTTCTCCACGAGCTGATATTATCTTCATGGATGTTCTTACCATATTTTTTATTCAAGAACTGTTCTAAAAATTGAATGGTGGACGTGATATCAAACACTTCCGAGTTTACCCAGCCACCTTTGGACCAAGGAGAAGCAACGACCAACGGCACGCGGTAACCCAATCCAACAGGACCTTCCGTGGCGCTGTCTTTATCTTCTCCAGCATCAAATTCCTGCTGTAGACTGACATACTCGCCAGAGATATCCAATCCTGGCGACACCTTACCCGATCTCGGGTCAGCAGGGTTGGGGGCCACAAAGGGAGGGACATGATCAAAATAACCATCATTTTCATCGTAATTCAAGATGAAGATCGTTTTCCTCCACAAATCTGGGTTTTCCGTTAAGATATTTAAGATTTCAGAAGTATACCATGCACCATACATCGGAGCACTGGGGTGATCCGAAAAATATTCTGGAGCCACCAACCACGATACCGTAGGAAGTTGTCCAGATTTGACATCTTTTCTAAATTGATGCAGCACATCGCCTTTCGGCACGCGAATCTCTGTTCCCTGCTCTTCAGCAGAAACTGCCTCCCTGTAATCTGGGTCATCTTCATTGGTCTGGAAAGCCCTACGGAACAGAGCCTGCTCGGCTTTCGGTAGTTTTTCAAAAGCTTCAGGAGTAAACGTTTGGAGCTTATTTTCAAAACTGGCCAATTGCTCCTTCTTTTGCTTGAGCGTATTTTTCTCCTTTTGCACACTTTCAACCTGTCCGGCTTGCAAGCGTTTCTCTATTGTTTTGATCTCATCAGGAAGTTCAGCAACACGTTTTTTTAAGAAGGCCAAGTGACTATCCTTAAACTCTACGTGATATTGCGCAAACCACTCGAGGTTATTGTCGGTATAATTACTGAGCAGGCCGCTATCGCTTAGATCCGACTGTATGCTGACCTCATTTTGGTATACTTTCCAAGACACTCCAGCTTCTTCTAACTTCTCTGGAAAAGTTTTCCAATTCGCCCATCTGTTGAAGTAGATATCCGAGTTGCGGACCAATGGTTTTTCACCTTTACCCGGTACGCAGGTACCCGTCCAGAAAAAGTGACGGTTGGTTGTAGTTCCTGTAATCGAAGAACAAAAGTTTTGGTCGCATATGGTAAAAGCATCAGCAAAAGCGTAGTAAAACGGATTGTCTTCACGTGTATGAAAGCCCATGGTCAATGGGATATCTTGATAAGCTTTATAGCCAGAGCGTTTTGCTTCGATCCAGTTATCGTGTTTACCTTCATTTCGAGCCGCGGATTGATTTTCCCAAGAGTGTGGGAGGTAGCTTGTCCAAGCTGCTTTTGATCTTTTTATATCCAGACGAAAAGGAGAGAATGTTTTTCCATCCTTCCCCGACTGTAACCATACCGGATTTCCATTGGGCAATTGTATGGCTCTAGGGTCTCTAAATCCACGTACACCAGCCAGAGTTCCAAAGCTATGGTCAAAAGAACGATTCTCCTGCATCAGCATGACCACATGCTCCGCATCCAGGAAACTCGATCCTGCTAACGGTTCGATGGCCATTGCCTTTTGTATGGCATCCGGCAGTCCCCATTCCAGACCCATAGCTCCAGCTAAAAGGGAAGCCTTCTTTAAAAAATCTCTTCTATTATCCATTTGGTATGATATTGTCGTGTTAGATTGAAAATTTAAATTTAGAAAGAATTTGAATGCATTAGTGTAACGATTAGGTTTCAAAAAAAACTGCGGAAGATTTTAAAGTCTTCCACAGCTATTTTGTTCATCCTTTATTTTAAGATCCAGATCAGGTTATTGATATCGTCAACACCGTTAAACTGTCTTTTTAAAGCTTCGTCTAGGTTAGCACTATTCTGTTGGAACTCCCCACTAGGGTAGCGCCAGCGAACCGGTATTTTATCCGGAGCATCAGCATTTAAGCTAGAAGCTGGATTTATTTTCCATTTTGGATAGCCTGTACGTCTGTAATCGTAATAAGGCGTTACTCTCGCTTGCAAGAAACTCGCTAAGTATTTCTGCGTGATGATGGCCTCCACTTGTGCCTCTAGGTTCGTTGGGAATGCAGCTGCATAGTTTGCAGTAGCAGTCTCGATATATGTCGCATCCATGGGCATATCATGTGTAAATTGTGTGGTAGCAGGGGTATTGCTCGCTATAAAACTCATCGAAGCTTCGATACCCTTTTTATACCAATCTACAGCCGATTCTTTCACCCAGCCGCGTGCCGATGCTTCAGCAATTACAAAACAAAGATGAGCATAACCATACTGTTGTGTCGGTTCGCCAGTTGCCAATTCGGTATAACGATCGTTTAATTTTGAAAAATCTTTGGATTTTGTGATAGCACTCAATTGATCAAAAGCTAAAGAAGGAGATACTCCCGTGTATGCCGCAAAATCTTGTTCCGTAAGACCCTGTGCTAGTTTTGCTTCAGAAGGATTGGCGTAGAAAAACAACCTTCTGTCTTTACGTTCTTGCAGTGGTTTGATGATTTCATCGGACATCATCGGGTACAGGATATAGTTGTTACCTACCTTGTAAAAAGGATAGGTCTGACCGCTTTTATCCGAGCGTACCAATTGGAAGTTATCCGCATTGGAAGTGAAGATGGGTTTATTAGCCACAATATGGGCAAAGCGCTCCTTTATTTTCAGATCCGTATCATTCGCTTTTTTACTCAATTGGATCAACACATTCAGTTGAAAACTGTTCACGAGTTTACGCCATTTGTTTACATCGCCCGCAAACATCGGGTCACCATCAAACTTGCTGCCCGCCGTAAACAATTCATCCGCAAGATCCAGTTCCTGTAAGATACCTAAGAAAACCTCCTTTTGGGTATCGTATTTTGGGAAATATATTTTATCCGATTCACCTTGAAGAGCATCATGGTAGGGGATATCGCCAACACTCATGGTCAGATCGTAGAACTTGATGGCACGCGCAAAATGCATCAAACCATCGTACGATTTTTTAAGCGTTTCGTTGGTGGCAAATTTACCCATAAAATGCGCATCATTGATGGAAGTTAAGCTCATATCCATCGTGCCGAAACCATTGTATTGATAACCTTCGACCAGTTCTGTCCACGCAAATTGTTTGGTTAGCAGGTAGGGTTGTATAAAACCCTTTTGACTCGATTGGCTCCCTAAGTTTAGGATTATACGGGTAGCCAACATGGAAGATTTTACTTTCTCTGGCGTTTCAGGATTCGTATTTATTTCGTCAAATTTAGAGCAACTGGAAAGACCAACTAGTGCTAATGCAGCCATTGTTACCCATGTCTTTTTTATTTTCATGATTGAATAATTGTTAAGCATTAAAAAGTCAGATTAATATTGAAACCAATGTATCGCAAAGAAGGCGAACTCAAATCTTCCGAACCGACATCAGGATCTGAGAATTTGTATTCTTTAGACCACAGGAATAAGTTTTGTCCGGTAATTCCGATACTTGCTTTCTTCGCTTTCATTTTTGAAGCAAAAGCGTTCGGTACGTTGTAGTTCAATGACAGTTCACGCAATTTGATGAAAGTTTCGTCCCAATAATTCTGACGCCCTGAGTAGGCCGACTTCCAATATCCTTCGTAAGACACCACATTATCATTCGGCGCGAATACCCGTGTATCATCAGTCGCATTTCCATATTTATCGTAATTAACAGAGCCCGACACCACCTTTACACCAGGAGCAATAAACGTTTTGTTACCATTTACCACCTCTTCATAACGGTAGGCATTGTCCGAATCTGGGTGCGCTCCAGTTTGCCATAGTCTCGCATTTGTGGCCGAGTAAGACATCCCTTTGATACGACCATCAATACTTAGCGAAAGGTTGAAATCTTTATAACGGAATTGATTGGTCAAACCCCAGAACCATTTAGGAGCGGAATAGCCAATGACTTGGTCTGCGTATTTAGCAGAAATAGGCATGCCAGAAGCATTATGAACGATCTCTCCCGTTGGCGATCTTTCCCAATCTGATGTTGCTATATAATCGTAGCGCAGTCCTTTTTTCACATAAAGCGCATCCTTTGAATATTCAGGATCCAGCTTATGGTAGTAATTCATGTTTTGCGATAGGTTACCGATGATATCCCATTTAAAATCACTTCTTCTGATTGGTGTACCGCCTATGGTGATCTCATGACCCTTGGTCATGATCTCTTCTTTGGTATTGATCAGTCGATATGTAAAACCTGTCATATTGGAGATCGGGGCATCGATAACGCGACTATTTTGCAAACGGTAGTAGCGGGTATAATTACCATAGACCCGATTATTCAAGACCGCAAAGTCAAATCCAAACTCATAAGAGGTGTTTTGTGTCGGTGCAATCGAAAAGTCCTTGATCTTATTCGGGTAGGAAGCGGTCGGATAACCATCCCAAACGTTGTTGCTGATCGAGAATGCTTGTCTTATTTCATAAGGATTAGGTGTTTTTTTAGAAATAACCCAAGCCCCTCTGACTTTAAATTGATTTAACCACGAAAGTTTGAAGTCGAACAGGTCTGTCAAAGTAGCACTTGCAGAAACAGAAGGATAGAAGTATGATCTGTTTTCTTCAGGCAAAGTCGACGACCAATCATTACGGCCTGTTGCTTCCACAAAAATAGCATTTCTCCAAGACAGTGCCAGACGACTGTAGATGGAGTTGGTCATGAGCTCCGATTGCGATTGCACCGTGCTGACCGGGTCAATAGAGTTGCGTAGCGAGTAGTAACCCGGTATGGACAAGCCATTTACGGTAGTCGAATTGCTGTTTTTATCTAATTTATAGAAAACAGATCCACCGACCATACCATCAAATCCAAAATCGCCCCATGTTTTATTCGCTGTAAAGAGGATGTCTGAATTGGAACTGAATCCATTATATTGGGCATTTTGATACTTTCCTTTGTTGTGGAAACCACCATAATCCTTAAATCCGCCACGCGTACCGTAGATACCCATTGGATTCTGTTGCGTTCTTTCCGTGCCATAATAGTCATATCCCGAGCGTACGATCACCTTTCCCCAGTCTGTCACTTTATAATTCAAGGTCACAGCAGCATTGATCTTGTTGATCAACTCTGGGTTTATTTTTTCGTAGGCTGTTAAGTATGGATTATCGTACCAACCTTTATACATCCAGTTTTGCGATTGATCTTTCACCAACCAGTAATCCTGATAGTCACGTAAGTCATATTCGGCTCCCGTCCATACCAAGATATTGTAGATATACCCTTGGTTGTTATAGCCCGACCCAAAATTACTCGATGAAGAATTGCGGTTATAGCCTAAATTCGTTTCCAGATCCACTTTATTGCTCAATTTGGTCGTCCCCGTAACCGAAATATTTGTCAGGTTCAGTTGTTGATTCGGGTATTGCCCTTTATTGTAAATGTGGTTGATCGAAGTACGGATGCTACCATGCTCACCTTGATTGGTAAAACTCAGGGAGTTGTTGGATACGAATGAAGGGACCAAGAAATTGCTGAAATTATTTTTCCCACGCGAGGTAAGCGGTTGGTCCTCCATTTGTTTGGTTTTCGGGTTCCATTGCGAGTAGATTTTACCGATATCCATTTTATCACCCCATACGTAGTCATTATTGTTGAATACACCACCTTCACCTGATGAATACGATGTTTGTACCTCAGGTAATTTCAAGAACCCCGAGAAGAACATATTATTGGTGTTGACATTTATTTCAGCACCTTGTTCTTTTAGACCTTTTTTTGTAGTCACCATGATCGCACCACCAGAGCCTCTTTCGCCATACAATGCCGCAGCGGCAGCACCTTTAAGGATATTCATATCTGCGATGTTATCTGTTGGGATATCGCGTAAGGTCATGTTTTGGTACAGTACCCCATCGATCACTAAGATTGGATTCAGACCGCGTACTTCGATGGAAGGCGACGAATTGAATTCTGTACTGTTTAACACGCGAACACCCGAAATACGACCGGTTAAGGTAGTCCCGATGTCTACACCTTTTACTTTAGATAACTCTTCGCCACCGATGTTCTGAGTCGCATAACCCAATGATTTTTTATCCCTTTTTATACCGAGTGCTGTAACCACAACTTCTTGTAATTCGGAAGCACTTTTTTGTAATCTTACTAGCGCGATTTGCGAAACCGGAACCTCTACGGTACTGTAACCGATATAGGAAATCTGCGCAGTTTCATTAGCAGCTACATTTTTTAATACAAATGTACCGGTGTTATCGGTACTTGTCGCAGCAGTAGATCCTATGATACGGATGGTTACACCGGCTAATGGCAATCCTGTTTCTTGATCTAATATTTTTCCTTTTATTTCAGATTGTGCTTGCTGAAGGGCAACCGTTGTTATGTGCTGTTTAGCTGTAGCGGTTTTGGTGATCACGTATAGCTTATCGTCAATTTTGTTAGCCGATAACTCCCCGTTAGAAATTGACTGGATAAAACTAGCGATATTGCTTTTGTTGACTTGCTTTAAGTCCGAATTTTCACGTACCTGCTGATTGGAAATCGAAGCATCGTAGCCAAACTTGACGTTGAGTTTCTTTTCCATTTTGGTAATGACCGATCCGATGCCTTCCTCCTGCAGCGATTCGTTTGCCATTACCTGTAGGGCAAGTGCTTGAAGGAGGATTCCTCCTCCAATAATTTTAAAATAGTAATTGGTTAGTTTCATATTACTGATGTTTATAGATAATTGTGGTATTAAAGGCTTTATTTAAGATATCAAGAGATTTATCGAGGTCATTTGCAGGTAGGTATCCCGTGAAAATCTCTTGTTCGAACTTTTCATTCAGACGTAGGCGCTGTTCAGGATGTAGGTTATTTAGGTCTTTAAAAATCTGCTGCAGGGGTTCGCGTTCAAAGGATAATAGGTTGTTTACCCAATTGTTGCTTTGCACGGTATCTGTTTTCACCACATGGAAAGTCTGTTTACCTTTATCAAATGCCGCCCTTTGGCCAGGAAGCACAATAGCATGTTGTTTGCCATGGTTAACCAATACTTTTCCATGGTTTAGCACCAATAGATTCTTGTGTGGCGTATTGATCAGGTTGAAGGCTGTACCCAGTACTCTGACATCAAAACCACCAGATTTTACGACAACAAAAGCTTTTTCAGGTTGCTTGCTGACCTCAAAGAAAGCTTCACCCAGCAATTGAACCCGTCTCACGGTATCGGTAGCAAAATCGGATAGTACCCATAGTTTGGCCCCTTGTCGCAAGGAAACGGTACTGCCATCGTTCAGTTTGATCTGCTTGACAAATTTGGTTTCGTTTACATAGGCGATAGCAGTAGCTGTTTGGACCTGGGCAATCTCTTTATTTTTAAGGTGGAATAAAAAAGAAAGACCCGTGATCATCAGTGCTGCTGCAGCTCCCATAACCGCTTTTCTTTTCCAGAATGGTCTTATTGATGGCGATAGATGCTCACCCGTGATCTCCATGAAGATTTCGGCAGATCGATCTGCACCCAAGGTTACGGTATCTTTATGGGTCATTATAACCTCCTCCAGTGTGGGCAGATCGCTCTCCTCACAGTCTTGCAGGATCGTCAATATCAGTTCACGTTCTCTTTCAGAAATTTCGGTGGATAAAAATCTTTTATATAGTAATGCTAATTCTTCTTGGCTCATCTTTTCGTCTCGTTATCTATATATACGGATGAGCAAGGGGATAAGACGATGGTGACTTAAAATATTTTTAAAAAAATAAATAAGGCTATGGAGACTTTGATATGTGCAAGGATATGTTGCCTGACTGATTTGTTGGCTTTTACCAGTTGATCACGGACCGTATTGATGGATATTCCTAACTGATCCGCTATCTCTTGATTATTTAGGAAAGCCTCTTTACTGAGTAGGAAAACTTCCAATCGCGCTTTAGGCAACTTACTGATGGCTTCCTTGTATATTTTCTCCAGATCTTTATAGGCGATAGATTCTTCGTTAGAGTTGTCGATATCTTTAGCCCCATCTTTGTCCGCTAGACTATAGTCCAGGCGCACTTTTATTTTACGGAGTTCGTCAAATACAAGGTTGCGTGATACCGTGTAAAGGTAAGCCCGTACATTTTGTTCCGCATCCAGACAGTCCCATTTATTCCATATTTTAGAAAATACTTCTTGTACCAGGTCGGCCGCCATTTCCTCATCTTTAAAATGTAAAAAGGCATATTTATAAACTTTGTCTTTATAAGATAAATAGAACTGTTTAAAATCTAGGCGCTCATTATTAACGGTTGACATTCCTGTATCCTCTTACTCTTTTGGGTGTGATTAACAGTTGCAAGTTTAATGACAATTTTAGAAAAGAAAAAATGATCATGGATCTTTAGAATTATTTAAAGTACATTTTAATCGACCTTATACGAGTTACTTAGGTCAGAGATGACGTTAGGGTTAAAGCTATATTAAATTAATGTGATTTATTTTTACTTTGAAAATGCCTATTGCTGCGTTTTGGCCTTGATTGCTAGCTGTGTTCGTTGTCTATTTCTTGAACTCCACTAATCGTATGGAGTATTGGCATGATTGTTCCTAATTCTTTCCTAAATGTGCCTATAGTTTTGTATCAAATATTAAAGATCATGAAATTATTATATACCATTCTTTTTTCCTTCACCCTTTGTACTTATGCTTATGCACAAGAAAGCGAACCGAATCTACCCGCTAAGGTGAAGCATGCAGAACCCCTTTATTTGGATTTGATGCGTGATCTGGGTGCTCGAAAAGGAGAAGCCGAATTTAATGTCGGTTATGGGCGTGGCCGTTATAAAAATAGAAGTGAACATACTTCCTTCATTGAATATGAATGGGCTGCTGCCAACCGTTTGGGATTAGAGATCGAAATTCCGGTCCTTTTTGCAAAGGACAACTTCCAGCACCATACCAATCGTGTAGAAGGTATCAAATTGGGAACCCAGTATACTTTTTTGGTAGATGAAAAGCATCAGACCTCATTAGCTATCGGTTATCTCCATGAAATGGAATTTGGAAAATCTGCTCCAGACGTTAGAAATACCCCACTTTTTGGAGGATTTATCTCCTCACCATTCTTTATTGCCGCAAAACGTTTTAATCAGATCAGTACGTTGATCTATACTGGACCAGAATTTGAATACAACTTCAAAGAACGGGATATGAATACCAATTTTGCACTCAATGCCAGTGTGCATTATATGGTGCCCAATTCGAGTAATTATCTGGGTATAGAGAATGATATACGGTATGCTGAAGGAAGTTGGGAGTACATCATGCGCCCACAGGTGAAGTTGTCGTTAGCGCATAATTTCGCTGTAGGTCTTGTTTGCGGCTTGCCTATCAAATCGGAAGAATTTCAAATGGACTTTTTAACCCGGTTGATCTGGGAACCGAATTTTTAGGTTATATAATCCAGGATATCCATAAAAAAAGGCTCATACATAATTTATGTATGAGCCTTTTTTGTGGAGCATATCGGAATCGAACCGATCACCTCTTCACTGCCAGCGAAGCGCTCTACCAAATGAGCTAATACCCCAAAACATCCTAAGACAGGGGCAAGATAGTATTTTTTAATGATATTCAAAAAAACTGCGTATTTAATTTTAAAAAAACTTAAAAACAAGGCCCATCCTTTGTAAACATGGATTTCTTAAGGCGCTCCACTTGCTTATTTTATGCCCAAATCAGCTTATAGCCCGCCAAAATGGAAAGTCCATTGTTGCATCGGTATCACCTACGATTTTGTTTGTGAGTAAACTAAATTAAATCGATTGATAATCAATGGTTTGAAATCATTTTAAACTTTTTAATTCAAAAGACTACCAATTCTATATAATAAATATTACTTTTGCATCAAAATAAAGACTACTGGTTTGATAGATTATAAGGGTTTTTATCAAATAACATCACCTAATTTTGTGCTATAGGCTCAATAAGTACAGTATTTAAAATTTAAAACAGTATTAAATGCAGTTAACGAACAAATATTTTCCATTATTAGCGACGGTCCTCACCGTTTCTAGCATGAGCCACCTTCATGCGCAGCAGCGTAATGTTCAAGGTAGGGTTACGGATGCAGTAACCGGCAAACCACTCGCAGCAGTAAGTGTTCAAGTATCCGGACAAAGTAGCGGCACGACCACCAATCAAAACGGTGAATTCACGCTTCAGAGCCCAACTTCCACTGATGCCCTTATCGAATTCTCTTATATCGGTTACGAAACCCAACGTGTGAAAGCAGATGGAGCAAACCTATCGATCGCCTTACAAGTAACCAGTCAAAACCTTGATGAGGTTGTGGTCGTTGCTTACGGTACATCGAAGCGTTCCAATATCACGGGATCCGTGAGCACCATCAGTTCAAAAGCAATTGAAAATAGACAAGTGTCCAGTATTTCCAAGGCACTGGAAGGTCAGATTCCCGGATTACAATCTGTTGCATCTTCAGGCCAACCTGGTACCGATGCGGCGATCAGGATCAGAGGTATCGGTTCTATCAATGCATCGAGCGCCCCTTTATTTGTAGTCGATGGCAATCCATTTGCCGGAGATATCAACTCCATCAACCCCAATGATATCCAATCCATCTCCGTATTGAAAGATGCCGCTTCAAGTGCACTTTACGGATCAAGAGGAGCAAACGGGGTGATCATCATCACTACAAAAAGCGGACGTTCTTCCGAAAATACGGCTATCAACCTTAATTTTACACAAGGCTATTCAGGCAGAGCGGTCCGCGATTACGACCAAGTATCTACCGATGATTATTTCCAAATGTATTGGGAAGCCTTACGCAATAAGAATCTAACAAACGGACTTACAGCAGCACAAGCAGCGACCAATGCCACCAATAGCGTCATTACAGATCTGAACAAGAATCCTTATGGTTCGGCATTTCCACAACCGGTTGGATTGGATGGTAAATTGGTACCCGGAGCCAAAACGTTATGGAACGACCCTTGGTCAGATGTCCTACAACGTACGGGCGTCCGCACACAGGGCGACCTGAGTTTCAGTGGCGGCGGCACCAACAATACGTATTATATATCAGGAGGATACCTCAATGATCAAGGTATCGCCATTGAATCGGGATTCAAACGTTACAATGTACGTGCAAATATCGATGGTAAGATGAAATCTTGGTTAAATGCAGGAGTCAATATCGCAGGAAGCAGTACCCAACAAAAATATCCACAATCTGAAGATAGCAATACAGCGAATATCATCAACTTTACCCGCTTGGTGCCTTCATTCTATCCTTACTATGAGCGCGCGGATGATGGTTCATTTGTGTTGGATGCACAAGGCAATAAAGTCTACGATTTCGGACGTTATCGCCCAAGTGGTGCGACACCAAAGAGCAATCTTGCCGCTTCACTACCTTTAGATAAAAACGATATCCAAAGAGAGAATCTCTCGATAAGAGCTTATTTAGAAGCTGTTATTTCAGACAACTTCAAATTTCGCTCTACCTATAGTTTGGATTACCTCAACAGCAATACCCACGACTATCAAAATCCAACCATAGGAGACGCTGTCGAGTCCAAAGGATATGTCTACAAGTCCAATGTGAGAACAGTAGGGCAGACTTGGAACAATATCTTGACTTTTGACAAGCAATTTGATCTGCATCATGTCAATATTTTGGCTGGTCAGGAATATTATGCTTTCAACAGTGCCAATATGAATGGTAGCAGACAAGGATTTGTATTACCTGGATTTTACGAGCCTGTTGCAGCATCCCAATTGAATAATTTCACAGGATCCAGTGTCGATTACCGACTATTGAGTTTTCTAGGCCGTGCCGAATATAACTACGACAATCGTTATTATTTCTCCACCTCCTTACGTACCGATGGATCATCACGTTTTGCTCCAGAGACCCGTTGGGGAACATTCTGGTCAGTAGGTGGTTCATGGAAGATCGCACAAGAAAACTTCTTGAAAGATGTTTCTAAGCTCAATCAGTTGACTTTGCGTGCCAGTTACGGTGGTCAGGGTAATGACAATCTAGGTACCTATTATGCTTATCAAGGTCTTTATACCATTGCCAATAGTTTAGGCGAAGGCGGTACTGTAACCAGTCGTTTGCCAACACCAGATCTGAAATGGGAAACCAACCTCAATTTTAATGTCGGTTTAGATGTTGCTGCTTTTCAAAATCGCGTATCCATGACCGTAGAATATTTCAATAGACAGAGTAAAGATTTATTATTTACCATGCCTATGCCACTTTCTACAGGTTTCACAGGTTACGATGCTAATATTGGATCGGTCCAAAACCGTGGCGTTGATATCGATATCCACACGATTCCGGTGTTGACCGAAAACTTCAGATGGAATCTAGATGTCAATCTTTCGCATTATAAAAACAAGGTGACAGCACTTCCAGACGATAATAAATCCATTGTCAACGGTACACGTATCTTGCGCGTAGGCGGTAGTATAGACGATTTTTATATGCGCGAATGGGCAGGCGTCAATCCTGAAAACGGATTGCCACAATGGTATTTAGCGGATGAACAAGGTAATAAGACCGATCAAAAAACTTCCGAGTACGGTAAAGCAGGCAATTTTGTTGTCGGCAGCTCTTTACCCGATATCATTGGTTCGGTACAAAATAGTTTCACTTACAAGAACTTCGATCTAGCAGCCATGGTCAGTTTCAGTTTAGGCGGAAAAATATTGGACAACGATTACGTGCAATTGATGCATACCGGTAATAATCCCGGAAGAGCATGGAGTGCCGAAATGTTGAACCATTGGACACCAGAAAACACGGTAACCGATGTTCCAAAATTAACGACCGACAATTTGAGCTGGACTTCAGCTTCCACTCGCTTTTTGTACGATGCTACCTATGCCCGTTTGAAAAACGTAAGTTTAGGCTACAGCATCCCTACCGAAGTGACCAAAAGAGCAGGTATCAGTAAATTGCGCGTCTTTGCTACAGCAGAAAATCTGTTCACGCTTTACGGACACCAAGGTATGGATCCAGAGCAAACGATCAATGGAGCTACTTATTTCCGTTACCCAGCTATGCGTACCATTTCTGGCGGAGTACAAGTTATTTTTTAGTCTATTGGCAATCAATAAAGAATAAAAGAGATGAATATGAAATTAAAATTTACCTATATACTTTTAGCAGTTACCTTATTGGGCACCTCTTGTAAAAAAGATTTGCTCGATACCAACCCAACAACTGCTGTAGCCGAATCGGAGATCTACAAGACCACGACCGGTGTAGAGACCGTGGTAAACGGAACCTGGGGTTACCTCAACGATACCTATTTCACCTATGCCAATCCAGGCTATACGGCTATCTTACGCACCAGTGATGCGATGGGGAGCGATGTTGCCGTAACCACCAAATATGGTTACCGCGATGCTTACACCTTTACAGAGCTTTATGACAATACGACCTATCGCAACAGATCGTTCTGGACCTTATTGTATAAAGTGATCAACAATGCCAATAATGTCATCGCCAAAGTGGATGGTGCAGAAGGCAGCGTTCAAGATAAAGATAGGTTGAAGGGCCAAGCCAAAGTATTACGTGCATTTGCGTACCTGAATCTGGCTTCTTTCTACCAATTCAGTTATCAAAAAGATAAAACAGCGTTGACGGTTCCGATCTATACCGAGCCTACCACCATCGAAACTGAGGGACAGCCTCGCGCTACCTTAGAGCAATTGTATACCTTGATCTTAAGCGATCTAAAAGATAGCGAAACGCTATTGGCCAACTACAGCCGTCCGAAAAAATATAAGATCAATGAAAACGTTGTTCAAGGCCTTTTGGCACGTACCTACCTACAGACAGGCGAGTGGAAATTAGCAGCGGCAGCAGCAGAAAAAGCACGACAAGGCTTTGACCTGATGGCACCAGCAAAATACGAAGAAGGCTTCAATAGCTTGGACAATTCAGAATGGATCTGGGGACATCAGCAGACCAACGAGCAGAATACTGCCAGTTATACCTTCCACTATCTGGATGTATCCTCTCCTGGATCGTATTACTACAGCTATATGGCCGATCCTTATTTCAAGGCGTTATTCGATACCAATGATATCCGTTACCGTTTATTCGAATGGGATCCATTAGAAGGACGCGAAGGTTTTTTAAGGTATAAAAAATTCAAATTAACGGCCAACCTGATCGGTGATATCGTGTACATGCGTTCAGCAGAGATGTACTTGATCGAAGCCGAAGGCTATGCACGTGCAGGCGAAGAAGGTAAAGCCATTGCAGCCTTGAATACCTTACGTACTGCGCGTAGCGCCAAGCTTTTCAACGGTACCGAAGGAAAAGATCTGATCGCAGAGATTTTGATCGAGCGTCGTAAAGAACTTTGGGGCGAAGGCTTCTCCCTGTCGGATATCATCCGTACACAAGGAAAAGTCGCGCGTAAATTGTTCATCGATGATACGGGCAAACCGATCCAGGTGCAGATCACCAAGGAAGACGGTAGCACCAAAACGGTCAATGGACAAGGACACCGTACGGTGAAATTCCCGAATGGAACCGATTTTGTGGCCAATAGCCCCTATTATCTATTCGCCATACCATTTGAAGAGCTAGACAAAAATCCTAATCTATAAGCTATTTATAGTCATCATCAAGAGGCCCCTTACCACCGTAAGGGGCCTCTTGTTTTTTATAGGTTCTTACTAGAAAAAATTCCAGCACAATCACAGTAAAAAAATATTTCCCAGATCGACTAGGGATAGCCGCTTATAAAGGAACCTACTTATAGTTAGCTATAGTATAGGATAAAATACCTGGATTGAATTTATGATAGATTATAAGTATATTTATGTATTCATTGCTCTGGCAATGAGTCAGTTATTAATCCATTATGAACGGTGAGATAGGCAAACTTTCGGATGAGGAGCTCATCCTGATGTTAAAGGCGGGCAGCAACCCTGCTTTCACCGAATTGTACGATCGCTATTGGAAAAAGCTGTTTACCGCAGCAGCCAATAAGGTATACAATTTGGAGGAAGCCGAGGATATCGTTCAGCAGATATTTATCAGTATCTGGAATCGTAGGGAAGAGTTGGAAATCCATACCTCCCTAAGTTCGTACCTCTCGGTTGCTGTCAAATATCGAGTGCTTAAATACCTTAATGCGAGCTTCAAGTATCAGCATATCAGCGACATTGTTGCTGATTCTGTACTCTCCGAGTTATCGGACGATTCTACCCAGCAATGGCTGGCGTTTCAGGAAGTCAACCAGCGGCTGCAGCTACTGGTTGAGGGGTTACCCGAGCGGTGCCGGCTCGTCTACGAGATGAGCCGCATCGAAGGGCGCAGCCATAAAGAGATCGCAGCAACGCTCGACCTCTCCGAAAAGACCATCGAGTGGTACATCACCAGAGCCCTTAAGACCATCAAGACCGGTTTAAAAGATTTTTTTATCACCCTTTAATTTTTTGTGTGCCTTGTATCCCCTTCAAAGACCATATAGAATAGTTAAGTGTCTTTCCTCGCCTTCCGTATTCCAGGTATTGCACAAGTTTTTCAAAAAAATATTAGGGATAAGCATTAGTGGAGGAACCTATACTAAAGAGATCATAAAGCTGTGCTGATGAACAATATGAAAAATAAACGTATGGAATTGCTGGCCCACAAATGGTTGGAAGATCGGATCACTCCAGAGGAGGTAGCCGAATTCAACAGTTGGTATAGTGAAGGGTTGGATCAACCCATTTTTATTGCCGTAGATTATGCACATTCAGATCAGCATCTACGCAATCGGATTTTTAATATCATAGAAAAAGAGATAAGTAAAAAAAGGAGGAGCGGCATGTGGTTACGTGCGGTGGCAGCAGTTTTTGCCGTGATGACCATCGGCGTAGGTATCTATCTGTACAGCAAACAAGACCAAGAAACAGTAATGACCACAGGCAGTACAGTAGATATACCGCCAGGCTCGGACGAGGCGACCTTGGTACTCGGCGATGGTAGTCGTATCGTATTATCAGATGCTGAAAATGGAAAGCTCGCTAATCAGGGAGGGGTAGCTGTATCTAAGACCGCCGATGGGCAGTTGGTCTATCGTATCGCTGGAGGCGATGATTCGCAGCCAACAGGTGCTGTGGTTTACAATAGTATTGAAACTCCACAAGGCGGTCAGTATCAAGTGTTGTTGCCTGATGGCACCCAGGTCTGGCTCAATGCCGCTTCCTCCTTTCGTTATCCCACGGCCTTTCCCAGATCAGGGCGCAGAGAAGTACAGCTCACCTATGGTGAAGCCTACTTTGAAGTCAGCCCCGATGAGGAGCATCCCTTTGTAGTCGCTACCGGACGGCAGCAGCTGGAAGTATTGGGTACACGATTCAATGTCAATGCCTATCCCGAAGATCCGTTGATCAAGACCACCTTATTGGCGGGTAAAGTCAAAGTCACCGATCGTCTGTCCAAAGAGCAGGTACTGTTACGGCCAGGGCAGCAAGCACAATTGGATGGTTTGGGTATCCGTGTCAAAACACTGAGCGAGACCAATCTGGAGCTTTGGAAAGACGGCAAGTTTACATTCGACAATGAAGCGATGCGGTCCATCATGCAGCAAATCGCACGCTGGTATAAGGTCAGGGTCGTGTATGAAGACCCCGTGCAAGATGTGCGGCTCACGGGCTCGGTATCCCGATTTGATCAACTGTCCACCTTGCTCGAGAAATTGGAACAGACCGGATTGGTCCGATTCAAACGAGAAGGCGACCGACTGATCGTGATGAAACCTTAGATAAAAGAAAAACGAACGGATTTGTTCGTATAAAAAGACTGTTTTGTATGTAGCTTTTTTAATGGCCGTAAGGGGGGAGCCCCTTGCGGTTTTTTATTTTTTTTAAAAGGAATACTAGGGAAGTTGTGTTGAGAAGGAACCTATTGGTATAAACTCACAAACGCAACATTATGAAATTAACAACACTCATTTGTTTATTACTATTCATTACCAGCATAGCACAGGCGCAGGAAAAAGATAAATATGGTCGACCACCACTAGTTTCCTGGCATTGCCGAATTGAAGATAGGCGACCAGGTGCCCGATATCCTGATCGACAATATCATCAACAACGACAAGCGCAGCATCCGCACGTCGGATTATAAAGATAAATTATTGGTACTCGATTTTTGGGATATATATTGTGGCACCTGCATTGCCAGCATGCCAAAGCTGGATTCTTTGCAAGGCGTATTTGGAGATCGGATTAAGTTACTTTCCGTCACCTGGCAGCCCGAGGATATGATCACGAAGTTTTTTAAGACCAACCGTTTTTTAAACGAACGTACCCCACCTGTTCATCGTGCTTCTGTGGTGGATGATCGTGCTTTACGATCTTATTTCCGATATGAGACTAATCCGCATTTAATCTGGATTTATAAAGGTAAAGTTGTCGCCATTACTGGTTATGATTATATGAATGGTGTGAATATACAGAAACTATTGGATGGTCAAGAGGTGAACTGGCCCTTAAAGAATGATAGCTTTGACCCTATGAACCCAATTATGCAGTTGAACGGTTTTTCAACGGAAGTTATGGATTCACCTTTTTATGGTTATTCGGTCTTGACCGGTATGTCGAATTTGGTTTCTGCAGTAGGTGGAATTAATTTTAAACAAGATACGGCACGTAATATCAGTCGTCTGGCATTATTTAACTATGACTTTTCTTCAGCTTATCAGGTGCTTTTACAGGCTACGAAGCCACAATTTAGTGAGACAGAAATCTTGAAAGATGCGACGAAGATGCCTTACTTGAATACTCATCCCGCTCGTCTTGTATTCGAGGTCAAAGACCTTTCCCGTTTTCGTAATGATCGGCAGGAGGATCAAGCCGATTGGAATCGTAAGAATCTGATATGCTATGAAATGGAGAAACATGGGATAGTTGATAAGATGGTTTTAGCCAAATCAGCAGTACAGGATTTAAATAATCGATTAGGGCTTTATGCGCGCTATGAAAAGCGAAAAGTCAAATGTCTGGTCTTTGTAAAAACTGATAAACCTATTACAGATACCCTATCACAAGAAGGGGACGGAATGTCTATTCCAGCTTTGGTCATGATGCGTTTAGATTATACCCAAAAATTTCCACCGGCCATTAATGAAACAGGCTTCACTGGTATACTACGCATGCAGCCGGATGATGGTACCATAGCAGGCTTGCGGAAAGAAATACAACGTCATGGTTTGGATTTGATTGAGGCCGAGCGAGAAATTGAGGTTTTGGTCATTTCGGATGCCAAGTAAAGAGATGGCGGTGTAATGATATATTTTTTAAAGAAGCCGTAAAGTTGCAATGCTTTGCGGCTTTCTTTGTCGCTGTTTTGATCAAAAATTTCTTTTTTCACCATACGAAATGAATAAACTCCAGTTTTTCTGTTTCTTTGTGTTTCAATTATGTTTTTTAAGCATTGTTTCTGCACAAGAGTTTGAATCAAGTGGTTAGCAATGTACTCTTACTACCTGATACTCTCAATAACTTTCGGCAGGAAACCCGTTATTTAAATGCCAATGGGGCTTATAATTTGGGAGCTGCCTATGATATGACCTTAACCTTTGCGAAACATTATCAATTCAGGTGGAGCACTCAGGGAAGCAAGAGCATTCGACTACCTATGTCGAGGGGCAGGAAGGCGGGAGCAATACTGTTTACCTGAGTCAAAATCTCAGTTTCACTTTGAATAGAGAAAAACTGCGTTGGACAGCGAATCTAAATTATTATGCGGCAAAGAGTACATACGAATTAAATGAAGCTATACGCAGTCATACCTATACCTGGGAGATGAGTAGCGATGCGCGATGGACAATCAGTCCGAGATGGATTGTTGGAGCAGACTGCAGCTATCGGATTAATGGCGGTTACACGGTACCAATCAAGAATCCTTTAATCATGAATGCTTACGCGGAAATTTATCTAACCGTTAAGAAAGACCTGAGTCTTCAACTACAGGGTTATGACCTTTTGGGGCAGCAACAGTCTGTTTACTTGCTGGCTACAGCTAACTCGGTCACGCAACGCACCTTCAACCCAATGGGACGATATCTTCAAATAACGGTTAAATTCAACCTATCCCGTTTTGGTAGTAAAAAAATTAATGAACACCAATAATAAAGCACTTTTGGACTAGGGATAAGTTGCTGTTGGGGAACCTATCTATGAACGAACGATTATTAAAAATAAACTAAAGATGAAAAAACTGCTCATATTCCGATCGGATTAAGGTCTGTAGGCAAAAAAAGCCACGGTATGTTCGCGCATACACATGGCCAAATAGCCGGGTCAACAAACACATTAAAATGAATTTACCTATTAAACCCAACTAACCCAAAAGTATGGATTATTTTTATTTTAAACAAGGGTTACGGCAGCGTTGGCTACCGCCCCATATTATGCTTGTTATGAAAATAACGACATTTTTACTTCTCATCGGTTGCATGCATGCATCTGCAAGTACTTATGGGCAAAAAATATCTTTATCAGAACGTAATGTTTCTTTAGAGCAAGTCTTCAGTCTGTTGAAAAAACAAACGGGCTATGATTTCCTATATGGAGCAAGTTTGCGTGCAGATTCGCGTAAAGTGAATATTGAAGCTAAGAACTTAGAGTTGGCTGCTGTCCTCGAAAGCTTATTTAGCGAACAACCTTTTTCCTATGCGATTTCTGATAAGACGGTGGTGATTAAGTCAAAAACTGTTAATGAAATACAGCAACGCAATATTCAAGGAAAAGTGTTGGATGAAAATCGTAAACCACTGCAAAGTGCCTCTGTGTCTGTGGAAGGAACTACTCAAAGTATCCAAACGGATCTATTTGGTATGTTTTCCTTGACCAATGTACCAATCGATGCGAGAATCCGCATCAGCTATATGGGCTACGATACGCGGACGATCAAAGTTGCGAATATTAAGGACTTTATCGAGGTCATTATGCGGATGTCTGAAAACACCTTGGAAGAGGCCAATGTATTAAGTACTGGTTATTACAGATTGCCAAAAGAACGGGCCACAGGATCCTTTGACTACGTTGACAATGAGTTGTTTAATCGTAATATAGGTCCAGATGTCATTACGAGGTTGAAAGGGATGACAACTAGTACAATTTTTGGAATGGTGGATCAGGTTCCACGATTAATATTGCCCTCAATTAATGCGCAAGCTGGAAGTAGAAAAATAAATTCTTTAGGTCAATTACAAATTAGAGGGATCAGTACCTTAGGTATGGGTACTCCTTTTGATGCGGGCACCCCAGGAAGATTCCCTTTGGTGATTTTGGATAATTTCCCTTATGAAGGCGATATCAATCAGCTCAATCCTAATGATGTGGAAAGTGTGACTTTGTTAAAAGATGCCGCTGCAGCATCCGTCTGGGGAAGCCGTGCTTCCAATGGCGTTATTGTAATTATGACGAAACAGGGGAAATTGAATCAACCTTTGCGTATTGCCATTAATAATAGTGTAACGATAAAAAAACGACAAGATCTATTTTATGGCCCTTTTATGAACAGTTCCGATTATATTGATATTGAAAAATATAATTTTGAAAAGGGTACTTATGATAGGAGCATTAATTCAATATATTCCGCAATTTCCCCCGTGGTCGAATTGTTAGCTATGCAACGTGCGTTACCTCTAAATGATATCGCTGGGCGAGCTGCCATTGATGAGCAAGTAGATTCGTATCGAAACTATGATCGAAGAAAAGATATTTCAAAATATCTTTACCGTAATGCGGTACTGCAACAGTATTCGGCAAATATGAGTGGAGGCGGGCGGCAGTTTTCGTATTTTTTCTCTGGCGGATATGATCATAATACCGATTCGGAGGTTAATGCGTATTATCGACGTAAGAATCTCCGGAGTAGCATGAACTTTAAACCGGTCAAAAATCTGGATCTAAGTGCCGATATCCGCTATACCAATAGTCTTTACCATAGTTCAGGTAACCTTTTACATGACCAAAGAGTTCGGACAGCTATTGATGGAAGAGCGCCCTATCCCTATTTGCGTTTAGTTGATAATGTTGGAAATTCCTTAGAGACAAATGGTTATGCATACAACGCGGCTAACAGCAAATATCGGCAGACAGCTGGTAATGGCCGGTTATTGGATTGGCGATACTTTCCACTCAACGATATAAATACTAATTATAATGAGAGTAATGCGCAGGATATTTTAATGAATTTCGGATTGACGTATACACTGCTTCAATCTGTCAAAGCGTCAATTAATTATCAATATGGCAGGTATACTGATGAAGAGACCAGATTCGCCAGCAGAAATTCTTTTGCTCTGCGAGATTATATTAATTCCTTTGCAACCTATAGCACCACAGATTTGACAGCTCCGGCCAGTTTTCCAATATCCGTTGGTGATGGTATTCAGCGACGGGTAGTACCGCGAAAGAGCAATACCTTACGTGGCCAGTTGAATTTTGACCAGACTTTAGGCAGGCTGCATGAAGTCAATGCATTGGCCGGTTTTGAACGTAGTGAAGCCCAGATTACGGGGAGTCCTTATGTGGATATGTTATTAAGTTATAATTCGGACCCCATGTCTTTTTCTCCAGTACCTTATGGCATAGAACTTCCTGTACTTAATGGTGTGGCAGGAAACTGCCATTCTTCCTCTACCCATAACTTTACAAACCACTTATGTAGATCGTAAAACTTCTGTCTTTATGAATGCGTCATACAGTTATGATAAGCGCTATATTTTGACTATTAGCGGACGAAATGACGCTTCTAATATCTATGGAATATCCGCAAATGATCGCATTAAACCGAATTGGTCGATCGGTGCTGCCTGGAACCTGGACCGGGAAGCTTTCTTTAAGCCTGGTCTACTGCAAACTTTAAAATTACGCGCCACGTATGGCTATATGGGCAATATAAATAATACCATAGCGGCCTATCCAACAGTTGCCTATAGTGCCTATCCAGATTATACAACAGGTTTACCTTATGCAAATGTGCTTAATGCGCCCAATTCACATCTGGCACCCGAGCGTACGGGCATGTTTAATTTGGGCCTGGATTTTTCGTTAAAGGGAAATCGATTATCGGGCACATTGGAATGGTATCAGAAGCGATCGAATAATCTGATCGCACCGACACCTGTGGATAATAGTACGGGGTATCAAAGTATAATGGCCAATTCGGCAAATCTGAAGACCAATGGAGTCGATATTGATTTACGTTCCATTAATATGCAGACGGAGGATTTTCAGTGGACGAGTAATTTGTTATTGAGTTATACGCAGTCTGTCGTTACCAAATATCTGTTACCTGAGGCAGAATCTGCTTACCTTTACGTGCCGAGATTTGGCAATGCTGAAATTTTGGGCATGTTTCAGGAAGGTTATACGCCTTTTGGCCTGCATACCTATCGTTTTGCAGGACTGGATCCCGAAACAGGCGATCCGCTGGGCTATGATAGCAATGGCAATATTTCCAAGGAGTATACTAATATCTATTTCAATTCAAAATTTAAGGATTTGGAATATCAGGGGTCGATTATCCCAATCTACTATGGTGCATTTCGCAATACGGTAAAGTGGAAGTCTTTTTCCTTTTCTGCCAATATTCTATATAAATTTAAGTATAAATTAAGCCGGGGTGTAGGTCCTGGCCAGAGCTATTTATTTAGTTCAAATACTATTCCCTATCCTGAATATGCCAATCGTTGGCAAAAGCCGGGGGATGAAAATAAATTTGACGTTGTCCCTTCGGTTCGTCCCGGTGAACGGGATACTTATCGCGATCAATTTTATGGATCTTCGTCTGCTCGGGTGATTTCGGGCGATCATATCCGTTTGGAAGATATTCGGATAGATTATCGCATCCCAACAGGCGGTAAAGTACTGCGAAGCTTACAGATTTATTGTAACATCAATAATCTGGGGATTATCTGGCATGCCAATAAATTTGGGATTGATCCGGAGTCATTGATGCAGCCTCCTGCTCCAAAGACTATTACAGTGGGGTTTAATGCCGGGTTTTAATAAAGTTATAAAGATTATACGATTATCTCTATCCGTGTAAGATTCAGTAAAATAACTTAAAAAATATATGATGAAACATTATAGAATAATATTTATACTAGGTATCTTACTCAGTATACAGACTGGCTGTAAAAAGGAATTTTTGGATCAAAAACCTGATCTAAACAAGGCTGTGCCAAAAACATTGGCAGATTGTCAAGCACTTTTAGATGATTATAACCGGATGAATGCAGGCTATCCGGATCATGGTGAGGTTGCTGCAGATAATTACTATTTTAGCGATGCCGTTTATAATGGTTTACAAGATGTCAATAACTCCCCAGAGGATAAGTGGAATTACAGCTGGAACCCACAGGGTGAGCATGTGACTCAATGGCTTTGCGGCTACCAGGTGGTTTACAATACCAATCTGGTGTTTAGTACTCTGGAAGAAATAGCTACAGACGAGTCTAATTATAAGGTGATTCGAGGTTCAGCATTATTTTATCGGGCGTTTGCATTCTATCATTTGGCGCAATTATTCTGTAAGCCTTATACCGCTTCTACCGCAAATACCGATTTGGGAATTCCATTACGTATGAGCCCGGATCCCAACGAAATCTCGACTAGAGGGACGGTGCAGGAGGTCTATGATCGGATAACAACTGATTTAACGGAAGCCATTTCCTTATTACCGGTAGCGGTACAGGTCAAGTCCCGCCCATCCAAAGCAGCGGCCTATGGTGCGCTGGCAAGAGTGTATCTGTCAATGGAGGACTATGCCAATGCGGGCAAAATGGCTAATGAATGTCTGAAATTACAGGGCACATTAATTGATTATAATGCCACAAGCGCGTCACCGACGGCGATTACGGTAAGCAGCGAACCAGAATCGCCTTCATTTTCACGGTTTAATGTCGAAGTCATCTTTCAGGCAGTTACAATTTATGGAGTTCTGGATCAAAGCAAAGTACAAATTGAACCGAACTTATACAATTCTTATGCTGCAAACGATAGACGTAAGACCGTGTTTTTTGCAGAAGGGAGAGAGCCCTGGGGAGACCCCAATGGTCTCATTGGTTTTCGGGGTAATTACGACGGGACAGTTAACCCAAATTTATTTATGGGTTTGGCCACAGATGAGATGTACCTGGTCCGGGCAGAATGTTACGCACGTGCCGGGAATACGTCCTTGGCGATGCAGGATCTGAATACCTTATTGGTTAAGCGTATGGCTCCACCTTATGTCAATCTGACTGCATTCAGTGCGAATGAAGCTCTAATTCAAATTTTAACCGAAAGAAGGAAAGAATTGATTTTTCGTACCCTAAGGTGGACTGATCTCCGGAGATTGAACAAAGATCCGCAATTTGCCGTAACATTGCGCCGCGATATGAATACAATAGGGGAAACACCACTTCAACCGAATGATTTGAGATATACCTTTTTGATTCCGACTAAAGAAGTAATCAATTTAACGGGAATACTACAGAATCCAAGATAAGGGCGTTATAACGTTTTAATGAAATATAAATTGAAAATTATGAAGACAATATTAAAAATAATGAGTTTTTATTTAATCATTCTTTGTGGGCTACTGCTGTATTCTTGTAAAAAGGATAAGATCATGAAAGGAGAACTTGCAGAAGGTGGAATGGCTAAGGTCAATGTCATTGATGCCGTAGTAAGAGGTGGCTATGCCAAAGTCAATGTCTCACCCAAATCAATATATTGGAATAGTCTACCGGATAAACCAACTATAGACGGGCAGGTGCTGGGAGATTTTACGCTAGGACGATTATTTATGGTTCCTGCGGATCGAAAAACAGTTATGCAGGTAGTACCGGTAAATGATACGACAAAAATGTGGTATGATAATACATCTCAGCTCAATCCAGGAAAAGTCTACACTTTATATCTATCGGGAACGCCAGAAAATGTAAAAGCACTTCTGCATGAAGAAACAGATTTTCCAAAATATATCGTAACAGATGTAGCGAGTCCTGTTCTCGCTGCCGATAGTACGGTAAATATCCGATTTATTAACTTGTCTCCATCTGGCCCGAAAGTAGATGTTAAGCTATTTGGAGGTGCAAATGTGACAAATGATTTAGGCTATCAGCAATTTACAGATTTTAAAACCTATTCGGCTACAAGCGAGCATGAGTATTATACATTTGAAATCAGAAAATCATCTGATAATACTGTGGTTGCGACTTATGATTTTCCCGCTTATTATTATCGTTTTCAATCCGTTGTGGTGTTTGTGATGGGGATTTATGATCCAGACTATCAGCTCCCACTTCCGGATTCGGACCGTTACGGTATATACGCGATTGCTTATTGATTGTGCTTTTCATTATGAAGAAAGCCTGCAAAGTTAAAACTCTGCAGGCTTTTTTTACTGCTCGAGGGCAGGTTGGCTAGGCCATAAACTTAGGAGTGTTTAAATAAACACTCAATGTGCTTGTTAAGCATGGATTTGCTTTAGTATGATAACTCATTTTTTATTAATGGGTTGCTCTCAATTTAACAGTCGCACTTTCCGTTCTGTTATTAACGGCATTTGCAATTTGCAGAATTAATGCCGCTGTAATAGTTGGACTGCCCATGTTGTCATTGGCTTGAATAGCACATAAAAAGTCTTTAGGGGTGCCACATGATGGTGGTGTAGGAGTTGAAGTCCCATAATTGTTAGGAGCTGAAACATCTGTTGCAGCGGGATTATATGGATACCAAGGCATAATAATAGTGCTTTTATAGATCAAAAAGCGTAAACTTTAATTGGTTGCTTACTCTATTACAGGGTTTTCAGCTTCGCCCTTTGCCTACTCGATTATGGATTTTCGGCTCTCTCCATTTTTAATGGTTTGCTGTGGATAATCATTATTGTTGCTGTACGTCTTTTTTAGTATATTTTTACGTCTTCTCAATTGATGATATATCCGCTACACTTTGTTATATACTCGAGTAATTAAAAGTGTCAAAGAATTTTAATGTGTTATTCCTATTAAGGTTTTAAAAATACATTTACCGTAGTTGTTTTGTTCTCTAACGCCCTAACCATTTCAGAAATGAGCGCCACTGTAATAATCGGATGTCCCATATTGTCGTTCGCTTGTATGGAACAGAGGATATCATTGCTTCCAGGGCAAGAAGATGGTACACTTCCAACTAAAGTGTACTGATTTGGGTCGGTTGGATCTCGTGGAAGTCCCAGAGGAGTAAATTGGTACCAAGGCATAATCTTAGCGCTTTTATAATTCAAAAAGCTTAAACTTTAATATTTTAGCCTACTCTTTTACAGGATTTTTGGCGAGCTCCTTGTCTTACATCAAATATATTTTTTTCTATTCTCCCTTTACTGCGTCGCCCTTAAAAGCACATTTTCCGTATCTTTTTTACTTCGAAGTGCATTTACTATCTCCACGATAAGCTCTATGTCACTAAGAACGGGCTTCCCTTTATCGTCATTTGTCCGAATCGCATATAGGTGATTTTTTTCACCGTTATACGCAGTTGGTATTCCTTCTGTACGTGTATATTGGTTGGGATCTCCAACATCGTTTCCGGCGGGTATAAATATGTACCAATACATGTCGTTTTGGGCTTTTATACATCAAAAAGCATAAACTTTAATTTTTTATTCTACTCAGTTCTGGATTTTCGGATTATTCCTTATTGAGCTAGTTTTATTTGTAATCAAATTTTTTCTGCACTAAGGCTTTAAAAGTACATTTGTACTTTCGGTCCGATTATTCACTGCATTAGCAATTTCTAAACATAATGCAGGGGTGATGATGGGCGCCCCTAAATTGTCAATAGACTGTATCGCACATAGGAAATTGTTTGGATGCAGACAGTCTGTAGGTGGAGTAGTAGTCGTTGTGTAACTATTTGGATTACAAACATCTCCTCCATTGTATTTATACCAAGGCATAATCATAGCGCTTTTTTACATCAAAAAGCATAAACTTTAATTACGTAGTCTACTCTGTTCCGGATTTTCGACACACTCCTGATTTATAGTTCTCTGATTAGCAGGTTGTTATCTTGTGGCCCTTAATTTTACATTTGTGCTTTCCGTCACGTTATTAACAGCATTTGCAATTTCTAAAATTAGAGCATTTGTAACAGTCGGCCATCCCATATTGTCATTGGCCTGAATCGCACATAAGAAGAGTTTAGGTGAAGTACATGTAGGAGCTGTGCTTCCTATTAATATGTAATTGTTTGGATTGGAGACATTTGTTCCTCCAGCATTATATACATACCAAGGCATAATCGTAGTGCTTTTATACATCAAAAAGCATAAACTTTGATTTCTTTAGTCTACTCTTTTACAGGATTTTCGACGTGCTCCTTGTTTTTATTCTAGAATGTGTCAGTTATAAATTATTCTAGCAATTGTAAAATTGTCTTAATTTTACATTAGTACTTTCCGTACGATTGTTCACCGCATTTGCTATTTCTAGTATTATGGGAGCTGTTATAATAGGGGCACCCGAATTATCATTCGCTTGAATAGCGCATAGATAATTTTTTTGACCCGGACAGTTAGGAGGAACACTCTGCGGTAGTTGATAAAAAGTAGGATTTGAAGTATCGGCAGGAAAACCAGTTGGACAAAATAAATACCAAGGCATAATTGTAGCGCTTTTATACATCAAAAAGCATAAACTTTAATTTTTTTAGCTTACTCTATTATCGGGTTTTCAGCGTCTCCCTTTTATCATATACACTGTGTCTTTTGTCTGATGTTAGGCGCCGTACCAACATTTACTCTTCTGAGCATTGGTACGGGGCCAACACCATAACAAAATGAATCAACTTAATAAATATCACTATGGCACAGTTTCAATTATTAATCACAATCTTTACAATCACTTCCTTTTAGCAACACATTGGTCGTACTTTTATGGTGCTCCAATGCGCAACAGATCTCTTCCTCCAGATCACAGGTAATAATCGGTTTTTTACGGTCATCGCTTGCTTGGATGGCGCAAACCATCACGTGGCCTTCACAATGTGGTGGATGATCACCATATAGGGTGTACTGGTTTCTATCTTTTGGGTCGCCGTCATTTTTGCAGCAGGGGGTGTATGTATACCAAGGCATAATCGTGGTGCTTTTATAAATCAAAAAGCGTAAACTTTAGTTTCTAAATAAATTAAATTGCTCTAATAGTACGCCCACTAGGGCAATTGCTGTCAACCAAATATTGACTTTTAAATGTTTCTTCCATCCCATTCTTCTGAAGATACCTCCACATGGACATGGATAAATGTCATATACTTGATAAATAATCCCAGAGACATAGAGCGTGAAGATCAACATCAATCCGAAGGAGCAGTACAAGCCTAATAACATGGTCTCCCGGAACAGCAACAGACAGACGATAGCAATTTCTAATATAGGAATCAACCAAGTCAAAATCGGAACCGTCCATTTCGGTATTGCCTGTGATCCTAAGATGTCGCCAAACGATTTGAGCTTAGCAAATTTTGGTACCGCTATGTACGCCCAAAGAAGGGCGAACATGGCAACGATGATATATGTAATAAGAGTCGCAATCATAATCTCAGTTTTTATCTGGTGAAATAATCTAAGACTAAGGTAAAGAGGAAAGTAGAGGGAGCGTTAGCAGATTTCTTACATTTTTTTTGCAACATCTGTTGCAAAAAAAATGTAAGAAATGCGACAGTTTTATTGTTACAAATGCGCATTTTTTATTCCAATTCAATACAAAAATCCTGTTGTACAATAAATGTCACTTTGGAGGTAGAGGTTTTTTGCGATTTTTGCTTATTTCGGCATTACGATTGTGGCAAAGCGAAATTCTGCGTGAAATTGGGAAGTTTGAAATTTTGCTTGTTTTTTTTGAAGGTTTTTCACCCAGAAATTCTACTTATGGATACGTTTTCATAACTGCTTAGCATTTGTAAGTATTTACAAGCTATTTTGCTATATGAACAGATCTATGGTAACCAGTTTTCGTTATTATTTTAGCTGTTATAAAATATTGGATCAGG
Organism: Sphingobacterium sp. SG20118; assembly: GCF_044740685.1. Classification (NCBI taxonomy): domain Bacteria; kingdom Pseudomonadati; phylum Bacteroidota; class Sphingobacteriia; order Sphingobacteriales; family Sphingobacteriaceae; genus Sphingobacterium; species Sphingobacterium sp. SG20118. Next base: position 3,351,507 of record NZ_CP172826.1, on the reverse strand, counting down.
GGGAAAGAAGAAGTAAACCAATTTTCTGTTACCAGGCTCGCCCTTTGTTAGCCCTTTATTCGGGAAGGGTTCAGGAAATGCATACTGTTTCCCTACAGGTGCTCTACAGTTTCCCTACAGAAACAGTAGGCGGGAGGTAGGCGCAGAGTAGAGAAAGGGTAGAGCAACTCCGAAGAAGGGGCGAAGCAAGATTTAATGGAAAAGTCCGACATTAACCTATATCCATAATAGTTAGCATGTTAATTTATTGGACTGTTGTGCGATCAAGTTTGAGTGAAGGAGGCCTAAGTAGGGTTACTTGTTCGGTTTTACTAGTTACTTCTTTGAGATAAGTGTTCACATCTTTGAGATAAGTGTTCACATCTTTGAGATAAGTGTTCACATCTTTGAGATAAGTGTTCCCTTCTTTGGAATAAGTGTTCACATCTTTGGATAGGTGTTCCCTTCTTTGAGATAAGTGTTCTCTTCTTTTGGATAAGTGTTCTCTTCTTTTGGATAAGTGTTCCCTTCTTTGGAATAAGTGTTCACATCTTTTGGATAAGTGTTCCCTTCTTTGGAACAAGAGTTCATATCTTTTGGATAAGTGTTCCCTTCTTTCATAATACTGTTCACTTATTTACAACATATGGTCACTTCTTCTTTATAAGTGTTCTCTTGTTTAGCAGAAGTTACTACTTGTTTGCAATACATGTTCACTTGTTGTCGATAAGTGTCCTGATTTTCTGAACATGTGCCCACTTGTTTGGATAAAGGGACTACTTATTTATAACAAGTGATTACTGAAACTGAAGAAGTGACTAGAGAAAGGTAACAAGTCGTCAAGGAAAGCGGCATACTTTGACCTTAAACACGTATTTTGAGCTTTAAAAGCTGGTTTGTCAATCATTGAGCAACTGGTATAACTCCAATTTTGTTAGAATGATTAATAATTGTCGGGTTAACAAAAATTCTATTATAATTTGAATTTTTGCTATGTTTGAGGTAGGAGAACTGGCAAAACTAACGCCTGAGGAAAAGTTCCATCAAAGGCACAAAGGAAACTTATAGACAAGGATTATGAATATTTTCTACATTTGCAGTGATATTCGTAGCAGTGACTTCGCAATTCTCGTAAAATTTATCGGTATTATATAACACTTTTTCCTCAGCGAAATCACGTTAACCCTCGAATGTTACGCCAAGAGCAATTGCAATTTCAGCTAACTTCTCATCTCCAATATTTTCAGATTGTTCAAGCTTTGATATAGCTTGTTTCTAAACCTCCAATTTTTCTGCTAATAATGACCTAGTCCACTTACAGCGCTTACTTTCACAATCGATGATCACCTCATAATTAGTCAAGCACGGTCCAAAATCCACTTTTTGTAGAACCTACTCTGTTTATCAACTTTGCTTTTTTAAGTTTATCTATTTGGTATTCAATACCTCTTGTGGATAGATTCGTTTTCTCGGCCAACTCTTTCCTTGTTATGTGTGGATCATTTTTTATCAGCGATAGTATAATGGCAGAGGTTCCTCGTAAAGTTTCTCCCACAGTTTCTCCCACAGTTTCTCCCACAGTTTCTCCCACAGTTTCGGCATAAACCATGACTCTGAATCCGTGTTGAAAATTTTCAAAAACCGGCTGCTTCAATCCATACTCGGCAAAACCCTTAATGATTCTTTTTATGCCCGAGCCATACTTTTCAATAAACTGAGCTTCTTTAAATGCGGCAGCAATCTTACGGTTACGTGCTTGGGACGAGTAGTCTCCTTTCACTAATTGCTCCACGGTAATATTCTCAGGAAGTCTGCCTGGATTGAAAAACTCTATATAATCGTCATATATTTTGACCGAGGAATCGCCATAGTGCATATAATCGCGATGCACGATCATATTGATAACAATTTCTCTTAATGCATCCATTGGGTACTGCCAGCGTTCTTCTCGACGTGGATCTCCTGTGATTATATAACCTTTATTGATATGTTTTCTGATGAAATCCAGTACGAGATCCACCTCACTAAAGAGATCCGCTCTTACTGTTGCGCCATCTTTTATACTAGTAGGGGTCGAAAAACGACCTAATTCTATCGTCGTATCAAAGACATCGCCGTCGGCGAACATTAGATACGCTGCATTGGTTACCTGATCATTTTTTATTAGCTCATATTTGTTAAGAACCGTCAGCGGATCATCTGTTATGATGTAAGGTCTATCATTGTTGCAATTGGAAATAAAAACACTAACCTTTTCTAGAGATATGCGGTCAATAGTTTTTTCGGGATTGATATAGCTATCCCAGCTCGTGTTGAAAGATCGCAAATGCATATCTGCAATTTCCACTAGTGATAAAAGGTGATTGGAATTATTAACCCTTTTGTAATAACGTCCTTTAAATGCCACTGGTTTTATTGGGAATTCTTTGATCGATAGTTCGACTGCTACAGCACCCTTAATCTCAATACATATGCAATCAGGGATGATACTAGGGTGTGTTTTATTTTTGACCTCATTGCTCCAGTTTTGTAAAGACTCATCGCCCACCGAGAATCTTTTGACTGGATTACCTTTATCATCTATACCGATCAGAAACCCGTCCACCTTTGGTATTGGCAAAAGCAGATAACGATTCAATAACGCTGTCATTAAAAGAGCTTTTAAATTCAGTATGTAGATCTTCTTTTAGGTTCTTTGTCATAATCAGTTATAATTAATTGCGTTTATTAACCGCCGGATATGCGTTTGCATTTTGTCTACGTTACAATTTAATTTTAAAGCGCAGCGGTAGCGGATAAAAGTTACAAGCTCTTTCTTACTTTTGTGTTGTTATGCTTGGTCAAGCATCTTTCCTTTGGTAGCCGTAACCAAGTCAAGGTTTAAGCTCCGGTCGTATCCGGGGTTTTATTTTTTAATACCTATTCTATTGCTCAATATCTGGTGATTCAAACGGTACGACCAATGCTAAGATTTCTTCATCGGATAGAGTAGCGTATTTGCCCTTAAAATCTTCTTTTGCATTTTCAATATTGCTGATTTTGGAATCGTCTATTTTATTTAGTTTACTAGCTAGTTGTGCTTGCGTCAGCCTAGCTTTTTTACGCTCTTTTTTTAGATTATAACCAATTCTTTTGTATTCATCTGAAAATTTATTTATCATATAATCAGTTTGTTAGGATTTCCTGTCTTTTGTCCACCCGCTTTGGTATAACAAGTTTCTAATATCTTCTTGAAGAAACTCAGCTATATGATTAAGTGTATTTAAAGTAGGTTGTTGTTTATTATTTACCCATCTCGAAACAGTCTCTTTTTTCACTTTCAAATGAATAACTAAGTCATTGTTTTTCATCCCTTTTTCTTCTAAAACTTCCGATATCCGATTTATTTTATTTTCCGACATAATTTATTTTAAATAAAAGTTGATTTTTAAAATCAACTTTAGTATATTTGTATATGATTAGTAAATAACTAATTCAATTTTGTTTGAGCTGTAATTGGGTAAAACCTAATTAACTGAATGAGTCTCTAACTTTTCGATTGATACCCGAGAAAGAGGCAGTAAGATTAGCTCATTTCCTACGGATATTATATCTTTGTATATAATGTAGGGATTGGGCCTTGCTGTGAAGTCACTTTCGGGTATCCCCTAAAGATTTATCTTTTGGGCTGAGCTAAAGCTTAGGCTTTAGTGAAAAGAGTGATGGAGCAAGCCCATCCTTTCATTTTAGACTCGTTCGCATAAAACCAAAAATTATGAGAACGATTAAAAACCAAATTCAAATCCTCCAATACCCACTCAAAAGTCAGGGTAGTAGGACTTACCGAATTCCACCACCATTAAAGAACGTTATCATTCCACCTGAATGATGACATCTTGGAAATAAAAACCAAAAAGGGGGATAGGAACAGTTTTGCTCCTACAATTGTATTTAACTGTACAAATGATAAAACCCTGATAACGGTTTTTACCGATTCATACTATAGCAATTCCTTATTTAGTTAATAATTCTTAAAATGCTCTTTCAAGCGTCAGACACTTTAAAAGTAGCACTAAAGAATTAGATTACCAAATATTCTAATGCAATATGGTATAGTTTATCTATACTTATGTGAGTGGTTTTTTATTTATTATTATGAAATGCAATACCGATAGCCAATTATAATACGTAACGAAGACGTACAATTGCATTTTTTCCATCTTATTTATTAACTATTGATTGGTTGAACAGGGAACATAGTGCCTAATTTTTAGCTTCCCATTCGCGTTCAATTAAACATTAATATCATGCAAAAAATCTGCAATAGGGAGAGCTATGCGCTATCCCCGAGGGAAGATATGTCTTTTGTTTTGAGTGAAATACCTGTTCCAATTATTTAAAAACCAGTTATGATAACAGATTTACCAGAACGATCTTTTAAAGAACTGAGGTTTGATCTCGTGTGCGGTCTATCTCCAAAATCATTGAAGTATATCATGGGGGAGCGCCCCAAACAACCCTATTATTCGCTGTTGATAGACTTGTTGGAGGCTACGGAATCATTCAGTATGGTCGTGCGCAATGACAGTACCGATGTACTGCGGATATCTTTGATCAGCATGGAGGTGTATGAGATCTACCTATTTGCCTTAGGCTTGCCGACAGACTTTCCGACCAATCGGATATTGGTACTCGGTGAGGAGCGCGAAAAGTTGGTGCCCAATGATAAATTGGTGAAAACTCCATGTTATTGCTATGAACTGTCTGTACCTGCTAAAACAGAGCGCGAAGAATACCGTCAGCGGATACTGAACGATATGAACAAACACTTTCAGTTAGATGTAAGAGTCGAGAAATTGGCCGTTGTTCAAGGCAGTCGACCAGTTTTGACCAATGATGGCGAGTCAGTTGAACTCATCTGGGAGGAGCAGTTGATGATGATCATAAAGTCTAACAAAGTTAATCCTTCCTGATATCATGATAAGACAGACTAAAGTTCCGCCATAACAGGTAGGATTGCAAGTCATCAAGGATGACTTCAAATCGATGAAAGCGTGCTGATAACCAATTATGATAAATTAAATCCAGACGTATAACGCTTTTCGATTCCAACCTTTTATTATAGCCTGAGCGCAAGCTTACGGACTCCTGACTAGCTTCGATTGGAAGCTATCCTGGATGTCTATTGCCATCAGGTAAATGCCAAATTTAACCTTACTAAAAAATGATAAATTTTATTAGGAGTGGGAGAGTACATGCCTATTTTAAGGGTATTCTCCACTCCATTTTTAACCTAAAAAACAAGTGCAGTAAGCTAGGGATAGCACGTCGATATCCTATTTTACTGTTGCTGATGACGTTCGGAGCTTTAATTAGTCAAGCCCAGAGCAAGCAAAGTTACGTACTGCAGGGAACCGTCGTATCCGCAGTGGACAAGAAACCACTGCAAGGCGTATCCATCAAAGTCGAAGCCGAAAAGGGCAGGAGCTCCACTCGGAAAGATGGAACCTACAGCCTAAATGTCGAGTATAGAAAAGGCTTGGTGAAGTTCAGTTACGTCGGATACAAAAGCCAAGAACTCAATTATACCGCAGAAGTATCATTAACCGTGAAATTGATACCTGAAGATAATCAACTTGATGAAGTAGAGGTGGTATCTACAGGTTTCCAGAAAATACCAAAAGAACGAGCAACCGGAAGCTTTGAATTTGTAGACAATAAGTTGTTCAACCGTAAGGTGTCTACTGATTTTGTGAGTCGACTGGAGGATGTGGTGCCGGGGATTATGGCTGATAAGACAGGAAATAGTAGAGGAGACTATTTAGGTATTAATGTAAGAGGTTTAAGCACTTTGCGTTCTGAAAGATGGCCGCTAGTTGTCATTGATGGCGTCCCTTATGAAAATAAAAGTGCTGATGTCGGAAAAGGTGCCTTCAATAATATCAATCCGAATGATATCGAAAACATTACGGTTTTGAAAGATGCAGCCGCATCTTCCATTTGGGGAGCTCAGTCTGGAAATGGGGTTATTGTAATCACCACAAAGCGAGGAAAATTTAATGAACGTACGCAACTTAGTTTCAATTCAAACATTAGTATCAAGGCAAAACCAGACCTATATTACTACCCTCAAATGAAGACTTCGGATTATATCGATGCACAACAGTATTTATTTGACCATGGAAAATACAATAGTTGGTTCAGAGATAAATTTTACAATCCGCAACCAGCGCTATGGCTCATGTACAATAAAAAGAATGGAGATCTATCGGAATCGGATTTCAATAAGGAAATTGCAATCATGAAGAACAGTGATTTGCGGGATGATTTTTTGAAATATATCTATCGTAATGCCGTTAATCAACAATATCATGCGCAACTGCAATCGGGAGGAGAAAAGGTCAATACCCTTTTTTCAGCAGGCTACGATAAAAACTTAAATGATATCATTACTTCCTCTTTCAGTCGCTTGAACCTCAAGTCGAATACGCAGTTCAAGCCCTTGAAAAATATGGTGTTGGATTTAGGGCTGATGTATACTGATTTAAGAAATATAGAAGCTCAATTACCTGTACGGTACAATGGATTGGCAAAGGGTATGCAAAATTATCCCTATATGCGTTTAGCAGATGAACATGGAAATCCTTTGGAAGTAAATATGGGCGGGTTTAACCCTGTTTTCAAGGATACGGTAGCCGGGGGTCGATTATTGGATTGGTCCTATTTTCCTTTGAAAGAATTGGATGATTCAAAAGAAACACAGAACATAAACGAGTTTTTTACCACGATGAATGCAGGGTATCATTTTGATTTTGGATTAAAGTTAAATATTTTGTACGCTTACCAACGATCTTCTTCTACATTTAAAGGATGGAGAGGTGTTGGTTCTTTTTTACAACGTGATTATATCAATAGTTATGCGAGTTGGAATGACAAGAAGGTTACTTGGAATCTACCAGTCGGTGACAGTTTTTATTTAGCAAATTGGGATAATCATACGCATCAGGGGCGTGCAACCGCTGTGTATCATAGAAAATGGAAAAATAAACATGAGCTGAACCTATTTTCGGGTATAGAGATGCGGAATATTGAAAAGAATGCTACGTCCAGTCAATATTTTGGTTTTAATCCAGAGACAGGGTCCTATAAACCTGTCCCCTACGGTGTATTGGTGCCCAAGTTGAATGGAATCATGGGCTCTTCTACGATTCCTGACCCCAATATGTATCAACATTTTCAAAATAATTTTATATCCTATTTTGCCAATGTTGGCTATACCTATTTAGATAGGTATATATGGAGCGGGTCTTACAGAAAAGATGCTTCCAATCTGTTTGGTGTCAAGAGTAATGATCGTGGGCAACCTTTCTGGTCCATAGGAGGAGCATGGCTATTGTCCAAAGAATCCTTTATGCAAGACAGCCCATTTGACTATTTGAAGTTGCGCAGTACTTTTGGGTATAACGGTAACATGAACAATAGAACTTCGGCCTATCCGATTATCAGTATCGCTATCAATCCAAATAGTACGACTGGGCAGAATTATGGTATGATCACGTCACCGCCAAATCCCAGTTTGCGTTGGGAACGGGTAGCGATCACGAATCTCGGGCTCGACTTTGCATTAAAGGGAAACAGGGTTTCAGGGAGTGTGGAATACTATGTCAAAAATGCAAAGGATCTAATTGCTCCAGACCGTGTTGACCCGAGTACTGGGTTTACGACTTTGATGATTAACAGTGGAAATATTCGTACCAAAGGTTGGGACGTTAGTTTGAATGCAGTTCCTATACAAGCTAAGAGCTGGACATGGAGCAGTAATTTCGTTTTTAGCCATGCACGTACCAAGGTGTTGCAATCGTATATCGAGAATGAAAATGGTAAAGATTTTATCAGTTCAGCGCAATCTAATGCAAGGACTGCAGTTACCGGTATGGATCTATATAGCCAATTGGCCTATAAATGGGCAGGTTTAGATCCTGAAACGGGTCAAGCTCGAGCTTATTTGAATGGAAAGGTGTCCAAAGATTATAATGCCATCTTAGCCTTGAAGGTACATGATCTTGAAAATTATGGTTCGACTGTTCCTGTGTATACGGGGAGTTGGCGCAATAGTATACGTTATAAAGCAATTGAACTCTCCTGGAATATTTCCTATCAATTGGGACATAAATTCTTGCGTAATTCTTTTGACAATAACCTGTTTTTAAACAGCAATATTGGACATAAGGATTACGCTTTTCGTTGGCAAAAGCCAGGGGATGAATTGGGAACAGATGTGCCTATTTTTCAATACCCTGCAGACTTAGGTAGTCAAGTATTTATGCGTTCGTCTGCTTTATTAGAGAATGGTGGGCAGATCAAGCTGCGGGATATACAGTTAAGTCTGAACGTACCTTTTGCCAATAAGTTTAAATTGAAGAATTGCCGAGTATACGCTTATGTGCAAAATGTAGGAGTTATTTGGCGTGGTAATAAGTTGGGTATCGACACTGAATATGGCTCCAATATACCTGACGCCATGCAGTCGTCTTTAGGTCTTAGTTTTAATTTTTAATCCCCGAAATCATGAAGATATACATTTCTATTTTTAGTATCTCTACGCTATTGTCATTTTGTTGCTGCACTGATTTTTTAGAGGTCAAGCCGGATATCAAGATGGTCATCCCGAAAAGTCTGGAAGATGCAAAGTTGTTGCTCAACGATTATGCAACGATGAATACCGGTTATCCCATATATGGGGAGTGGTCTGCCGATGAGTATTATATTACGGACGAAACCTTTGATGCGCGTTTAGATTTTGATCAACGCAACACTTATATGTGGATGGATGTCATTTATGATGATGCTACACAATGGCAAAAACCCTTTAAAGCTGTATTCAATGCCAATCAGATTATTGATATCATTACTAAAGGAGTAGTGGATAAGAATACTTTGGAAGCGAAGAAACCTATTGGGTGTGGCATATTTCTTTCGGGCATTTGCTTTCCAGCAATTGGTGGAAGTTTTTGCACCTGCTTATCAGGCTAAAACAGCTTCTTCAGAGATGGGGATTCCACTTCGTCTGTCACCTAATATGGATGAACCTTCTGTACGTGCTACAGTACAAGCAACGTACGATCAGATCGTACAGGATTATAAGGAGGCATCTTATCGATTACCTATTGATGAAGAGATTAAAGGACGGCCTTCACGAGCAAGTGCCTATGCCGGTTTGGCAAGAACTTATTTGGTGATGGGGAAATTTGAAGAGGCTTATGCTTATGCGGATTCATGCTTGCAATTGAACAGTACACTGATGGATTTTAACGACTTGAAGAGTGGGAACAGTTTGCCTATTGCAAGGTTTAATTCCGAGGTGCTTTTTGCTGCTATATCGGCAACCTCGGGGCCAATGAATCTCAATAATGGGTTGGTTGATTCTACATTATATAAGAGTTATGCGCCCGCCGATTTGCGCAAAGTTGTTTTCTTTCGGTTGAACACGTATCCATTAGATTCTTATGGTTTTAAAGGGAGCTATGATAATTCCATGGCGAATCTATTTGTTGGTTTTACTACAAGTGAAATCTATTTCATCAAGGCTGAGGCAGCCGCGCGAATTGGAAAAATCGACGCGGCTTTAGGAGCATTGAATACGTTAGGTGAAAGTCGATATGAATGGGGTAAATATGTTGCTGTGACGGAACAAAACCCATTATCGTTATTGACCTTGATTTTAAAAGAAAGACAAAAGGAGTTGGTCTTCCGTGGACGTCGCTGGTCGGATCTGAAAAGATTGAATCTGGATCCTCGATTTCAGAAAACGCTGACGCGAGAGATGCATGGTGTGACTTATCAACTGGAACCTAATAGCCGTACATATGCTTATAGACTTCCTGAAATCGTGGTCAATAATGGAAAAATACCACAAAACAAACGCTAATCATTAAAAAAATAGTGAAATGAAATATTTAAAACTAAAGGTACTGCTGTTTGCGATGTTGATGCTATGTGTCGATGTGATTCATGCGCAGTCAGGTAAAAAAGGAGATTTAAGTAAAGCACTTAAAGCGGGGGATACTTTTGTGCCGCCAAGTAAATTACATCATATACGTCATGCTGGAAAAATAGATTTAAAGAAATTAGCGGACAAAGTGGTCATCTTGGATTTTTTTGATACATCTTGTGGTACCTGTATACAGTCGCTGCCAAAACTGCAAAAATTGCAGGATAAGTTGAAAGATAAGATGGAAATTGTTATCGTCGCTTGGCAGGATAGGGCTACTTTGGAAAAGTTCTTTGATAAGAATGAATTTCTAAAGGAGAATAAGGTCAATCTTCCTGTGATCTATTCAGATCTGTATTTGAAAGAACAATTTCCGCACCTCACGGTGCCCCATGTAGTACTCCTCTATAAAGGAAAGGTTCAAGCGATATCGGGTAATAAGGTAGTCACTGAAGAGCATGTTTTGGAGTTATTTAATAAGGGAAAGATAGATCTACCACTCAAGAATGATTTTGGCGAAGGAGACCTGGTGGGGGCAGCTAAAGGTAGTAGACAAATAAGGGGAGTCGTTACCTTATCAGGCTATCAAAATGGTGTTCCTTTTCAATCTTTTATAAGGCAGCAGGATAGTTTGACGGGCTTGCAAAAGACATCCTTTTACAATGTCTCTAACTATAGTGCAGTACTATTTACTTGGGCCAAAATTAAAAAGGCAGATTATGTACCAAGACCGGAGCGGCTGTTGCTGAACGTAAAAGACCCGAATCAGTATGAGGATACCGCTAATGTTGGCGATGTCTGGTATGCGCAACATGCGATTTCTTATGAGCGTTTGGATTCCATACAACGTACCGATTCGGCTCAGGCACGTATCGTTCTACAAGATTTACATAGTTTTTTGGGTATCCGTAGTTACAAAACGATGAAGTATATAGAATGCCTCATACTGAAACCCTGCCCAATAAAACCTTACAAGGGGAAAGTACCACTGAATGGTTTGATATTTGAAGGCAGTTCGGTCTTCGCGGTTATGACAGATATGGGACGACAATTTCCCCCAGTTCTAGACCTGGTCAAAAGTAAGGTGGTGATAAAACTTGGGAAATACCGTAATTTGGAAGAATTGAACGAGCAGCTTGCAACCTATGGTATTGTAGCAACGATTGGGATGGGAGAGCAGGAAGTGTTGGTGATTGAAGAAGTGGAATAGTAAAAATAATATAGGGTATGATGATTCATACCCTATTCTAAGTTTAGCGAATGCTGATTTTAGACCTATAATAAGCTACCTAGATTCTAGCTTGTAAAGATACATTAAGGCCGTTAACCTGATTTTGAAGTGAATTGATCATTTCATCCTTCAAGTCTTCGGTGATAATGGGTTTACCATTACCATCATCATCGGCTTGAAGTGTACACATTTGCTGTGTCGGACTAGAACATACAATAGGAGTTGTTGCTAAAGTATAAGAGTTCGGTTTCTGACGGGTTTGATCCCGTATAATTGAAAATTGCCATAACTTTGGTGGCTTTTACAAGATTTGAAAGCCATAAAATTTATAATCGTTTAACTTATTTATATAAATATTTCGTATATTCATATTGGTTATAATCGCTCATCTTGGTAAGATGATAGTCAAATAAGAGCTTCCATGATAGGAGGCTTTTATTTTTATAGTAGTCTTTTTGTTTTCCCATACCCGCCCTTGGGGAAGGTTGTAAACTTACGTGGATACCTCATTTTTAATGGCACGAACCAATAAAAGCTAAAATTTGAATAACTAACCAATATAAAAACATTAAAAATTATGATCTCGAGTATAGGACATGACAATACCAACTGGGCATGTAGCGCAGTCCGTAGGCATAGTTGCTGTCTTTTTATCCATTGGATAAAGCTTTGCATATGCGGTATATTGAACATGTTTGTTTTCATTGTGTATGCTAATTTTAAACTGTGCTTAAAAAACTCCCCAGCTCTTTCCGAGCTAGGGAGCCATGGCTGGCTTAATTAAACGGGGCGGTAATCCCAACAGACCCATTTTACTGTTTCGAAGTGCTTACATCTTAAGAATTTCAGCCTTCTTGTTTAGATGTAAAGCAATCTTCTTTTTATTGTTGATTTGAACTAAGACTAAGGTAAAGAGGATTTTGAAGGGAGCGTTAGCAGATTTCTTACATTTTTATTGCAACATATGTTGCAATAAAAATGTAAGAAATGCGACAGTTTTATTGTTACAACTGCGCATTAATTATCGATTTACAATGCATAGATATTGTAAATCGATAAAACGCATTTTGCTGTTGAAGATTTTCATCCAATTTGTGTTTTTATGGCACCCTCATTGTTCGCGGACGAAATTCTGCGTGGAATAGTGAGGATTGAAATTTTTCTAGTTTTTTTGAAGATTTCATGTCTTCAGGGATACTAGTAAACATGCTTTTATAATTCTATAGTGTCTGTAAGCTTAGGTGCAGGTTAAGTGGTGGGTATTGTAGATGGCATAGAACCGAGTTCTAAGGGAGCTTCTGAATGGGTATAAAAGATGTTTACTAAAAAAAGGATTATAAATTCTCTTTATAATCCCTTTTTAACAAAAAATAAGGTTGACAAAATTATGAAGTGGTTTTTTAGCTAGCTTATCCTCCTTTACCTTCACAAGGAATGTTATCTAAGCGCACGTTTGTTGATTCTACTTGATTATTAAGTGCATTTGTGATTTCTATGCAAAGTGGAATTGTAATAACGGGTTTTTCCATGTTATCATTAGCTTGGATTACACAAACATATTTTTTTGGGGATGAACAAAAAATTGGTATAAGTCCAATAAGTACATAATTATTGGGATCGCAGGGGGCACACGATGGAAGTATGGGTTGAAATTTGTACCAAGGCATAATGGTGCTGCTTTTTAGATAAAAAAGCTTAAACTTTAATGATATGCCTACTCTGTTATAGGATTTTCAGCAAACTCCTTACTTAGGTCATGTATTATCTATCAGTAATTAATATTTATAGCTAGGGTTTTAGAAGCACATTTGTAGTTTCAGTCCTACTGTTCACTGCATTAACAATCTCGCATACTAATAAACTGATAATAATGGGTTTTCCCATATTGTCATTGGCCTGAATGGCACAGAGAAAATTATTGGGATTTGGACATGGGGGAGGATTGTTACCATACAATGAATAATTGTTCGAATCACAGATATCTCCTCCGTTATAAATATACCAAGGCATAATTGTAGTGCTTTTATACATCAAAAAGCTTAAACTTTAATGTAACGCCTACTCTGTTATTGGATTTTCAGCAAACTCCTTTATTAGGTTCTGTATTATTTATCAATAATTTATATTTATAGCTAGGGTTTTAAAAGTACGTTTGCTGTCTCTATTCCATTTTGAAGTGCATAAATTATTTCTGCACATAAATCATCTGTAATAATAGGCTTGCCCATAAAACCAAGGGCGAATATAGCACAGAGTTGATCATTGGAGCCGGGACATGGGGGTGGGGTATTGCCGTGCAATCTATAATTATTGGAGTCGCAAGGGTCTGAAGAAGTGGTAGTCGGCATAAATAAGTACCAAGGCATAATGGTGCTGCTTTTTAAATCAAAAGCTTAAACTTTAAATTTTTAGCTTACTCTATTACAGGGTTTTCAGCAGCGCCCTTTTATCTTTAACCAGCTTTTGATTGTCGGTTTGATAATAGGCACCGTACCAACATTTACTCTTTTGTAAGGGAAGTGGTACGGGCCTAGTGATCTGAACTAAGACTAAGGTAAACAGGTTTTTGAAGGGAGTGTTAGCCGAAATCTTACATTTTTATTGTTACATCTGTTGCAATAAAAATGTAAGAAATGCGACTCTTTTATTGTTACAAGTGCGCATTTTTTATTACAATTCGATATAAAAATCCTGTAATTCAATAAATGTAACTTCGGTGGTGGAAGTTCTTTTCGTTTTCTGTTGATTTCGGCACTGCGATTGTCGCAAAGCGGAATTCTGCGTGAAATAAGAAGGTTTGTGGTTATCGTTGGTCTTTCAGTGGATTGCATGTGGACTACCATAAGGCTAGTGATGAAATTGAAAAGATCGATTTCGATATCTGGTGTAAAAGAACGCAATTGATCTTTTATACGGCATGGGAGTTGGCGAATGCTGCGACAAGGCCGGTGGTGGACAAAAAGGTGAACAATTTAGGTAGATAGGGAGGTAGCGCTCGTGTGGTTATTCTAGGTTTTTGATTTTCTTTTTAGCCCTCTCGTAGGTTTGTCTGCATATGCCCAGATGCATGGCTTTGATGGTTGAGTTGGCTACTAGGCTAAATAATGGGTTGTCTGCTTCAAGGCGGATAATACGCTCTTGTGTAGGTGCATTGAGCAATTATCAACTCTTCTATGATTTTTACCACGAAAGAGTTGATATGGAGCTAACCTTTCCGTTTTATGTGACTATAGCTTTTTCTTTTTAGACCTACGTGCATCGCTTTGATGTCCAGATTGGCAATACTACAGAACAGTGGGTTTTCCTTCTCAAACCGTATGATGCGAGCCAAAGAGGGCTCATTGAGCAACTGGATCCGATGCTGATGGGCTTGCTCATTCTGCAGGATGGTTTGTTCGATATCGGCAGATACTTCTGGAAATTCACTGCGAATGGTCAGCATATCCGGATAGCTTATCGAAGTGACGATCCCACCTTCGAGTACCTGTACATAATGACTCCGGTCTGTACCGTTCAACAGGCTCGATGCAAATAGGATAGCTTCTTTTTTCTTCCAGATCTGTGTTCCATAAATAGCATCTTTGCTCTTGCTATAGTAATAGCTGTGAACGATAGCTTGTGCAGAATACCAAACGCGCCCTTCACTGGCTGGGCCCGGCGATTCCAAATCTTGGAGTTTTAGGGCCGATTGGATCGAGAACATGGGGGCTATACGCTCAAACAATAATTGCTCGCGATCAGGAGTTAAATTGAGAATAGTCTTTATATAATGCTTGATCAGGTTGTCCTTATGTTCCTTCATGACCATTGCTTTTCACGAATCGATCTTGTATGATTTTGTGATGTAATTTAGGTTTAGCGTTTAAAAGATAGAAACGCGATTGATTTAGGTTGTTCATAATTTATTAAGTTTATTTTGATTTAAAAGGTTGATATAGGGTTATGGACGATACCGGATGAGAATCATAAGCGGTAGTGGAATTGGATTGCCCGAGCTCATCATCATAAGTGGTGAATTGGGGTCGGACATGATGATATCTTTTGCATCAGGTACATCGTCTTCGGCTAAGGTCTCTTTGTAAAAATTGATAGGTTGACCAGACTCCCAAGTCGTAGCAATGCCCTCGGCAAGCATCGATTTAAAGGAGTCGGACATACTGTTGATCTGGATGATTTGATTTTTATGTAGATCAAAATGCGTCGCCATGAATAGGGCGAAATCAAGACGGATCTGCATGATCAGAAATTGTTGCTCTGATAGAGAAAGTTGGAACAGCTCGGCCTGAAACAAACCGACTCCCTCGTTGTTAAGATTTTTTTTCATATTTTATTTTTATAATTAATGGCGTTATAAAAATCGGAACATTTTGGAGCGAAAACAAGAGCAACGTGTAGGTAATATGGATAATATACACTTTAATGCATATATTTTCCCAAATGTACAACGTGTACATCGTGCGTAATGTAGAAAATACACCGCTTATAGGACATTTGATTGCGTTACAGGAAATGGTATGATTTGTTTGGAATTATTTTATCGATTTGCAGGTGTTTTTACCATACTTTGTAAAGAAGGTAATAATCGGTTTGTAATTTTAGCGATAATTTTCTCCGTGATTAAAAAAAGAGTTAATCAAGCCGATTTATGACCTTAAAGGTGTGATATTGTTTGCTGCGAAATACTTCATATGGATGATTTCATACATATGCTTAGCGTTTGACAATATTGACAAGCTAGGGCAGGAAAGGTCTATATTTGGTGATTTAAACTAAGACTAAGATGCAGGCAATAGCCTAGCTGGCAAGCGGTTTTTGTAATGGTTATCAAACTGAATATTGTTTACTTTAAAATTGCTGCTGCTGTTGATCTGGATAAACTACTGCAGCATTTATTGAGGTGGAAATAATTCAAGTATTTTATCTTTTAATGCCTGCCCTTTTAAATCTTTTGCAATCACTTTTCCTTGTGGATCTATTAGAAAATTGCAGGGTATTGTACTTATACCATACTGGTTATGAACCTCACTGTTGCTAGCCTTAAGGTCAGAAACCTGACTCCACAATAGACCATCCGCAACAACAGCATTTATCCACTTATCTTTTTTACTATCTATGGATACGCTCAAAATATCAAAGTTTGAATCTTTGTATTCACTATAAACGGTCAACAGATTTGGATGTTCTTGTCTACAGGGTAGGCACCAGGATGCCCAAAAGTCCAATAATAAATATTTCCCTCTGTATTTTGATAGCTTGATTTTATTCTCATGCATATCCATCATTTCAAATTCTGGCGCTAGAGCACCAACAGATACCCTATTTTTTTTCAGAAACATTTGTTTCGCAATTTCAGCCTCAGGCAACTGTTGCAGGTCTGGTGAAAGTAAATGGAATACTTGTTGCGCTTGATGGATATAGTTATTATCTCTTGCTATGTTGTTAACGATATCAAGACTGACAAATGAACTCGTATATTCTTTTGCAAAAGTCAATTGAATATCAAAGCTTTTATAATAATTAGCTTCAATTAATTTGCTGTTGTTAATGACCAATAAGGTGTCTTTTCGCTCTTCATCGCTAAAGAAATCAGGGTCTTTTATCAATTGACGTTCCTTATTCAAAGGTGCTAATCTCGCCTTTAATAGCTGAAAGGTATTATTCTGTGCAGTACCGCTTATGACCGAATTTTGTAAAGTATCCGGGCTAATGACTTTAACTACTCCTTTTTCAAGATATAGGGTTGTAAGATCATTTATAAAATCATAATTGTGGGTAGGGTTTTGATTTCTATATAAATTGGCCTTTATTGGAGTGTTATTGATATTCCCCTTAAATCTAAAACTGTTATTCTTGACGATAGTAGAATCCAACACATATCGTCCCTCAATTCTATAGCTCAAATAGATGATATCGTTATCAATTATTTGCTTTCCACGACCCTCTATTTGAAACTTTTGTTGTGAAAACAAAAGGGTAGCAACATTGCTTATTATAAATATAATTAATAAAAATAATTTTAATCGGGCATTTATCATCCTATAGGTCTATTTGTTGGGAATATATTTTAAACCGTAAGATAGCGATTTTGAATTGTAATCTAATGGTGCTATTAAGTGGTTTATAGATATGAACTGTAATATTTTAGAGATTTCAATTTAGAATGGTCATTAATTACCGACGAGTTTGAAAACTAGAATAGAATACTATAAAATATATTGAGCCGATTGGTCATCCCACTCGGCTCATTAGTATCTTTTCCGACCTAGTTACTTACTGTTTTCCAAAAGTTGATATTAACATCTTCAAGTTGGCTTTATCCTTTTGTAGCACTATATACCTAGGTAATAAGAAACAATGTTTTTAATCTTTGAATATTAATTTATTCGTCCAGTCAATTTCATCTTTTGAGATGGTATGCGGCCTGTTTTCATAAACTTCAAGATGTACCGAGGCATTCATTTCTTCTAGCAAGGCAACGGTTTCTTTCACTCGTTCCAAAGGTACATGGGCGTCAGGGTTGCCTGTCCCAATAAAAATCGGTGTTCCGTTAAAGTCACCGGAATAGTTTGAGCGGTTTATTTCATCACCGATCAACCCTCCGGTAAAGGCCGCAACGCCGCCATATCTTTTTGCATTGCGTGTAACAAATTCCAATGCTAAGCAAGCTCCCTGTGAAAAGCCAAGAAAGTAGATGTTTTTAGTGGCAATTCCCTGCTGAATTAAATCCTCTACCACATCTTTGAGTAAGTCTAATGCAGAAGATAACCAGGGCTGATTTTGTTCGGGCTTCATCAAAAAAGAATATGGATACCAGCTGTGATTAGTGGCTTGAGGAGCAAGTAAGGCATAGCTGGCCACATTTAAATGTGAAGCAAGCGCTAGAATATCCTCAGCATCTGCCCCACGACCGTGTACCATAATAAGTACCTTTTCCGCTTCTTTCAAAGATTTGCCTGCTGTTTGTATGTTTTTACTGTGCATGATTGTTCTGTTTTATTATTACTTAATCTCAGGAAGTCCTTTTTCTATTTGATCTCGCATCGGTTCATATTGGTCCGGCAATTGCAATGAGCTTCCCAAGTTTTCTAATGTTTCATCTGTTGCAAAACCAGGATTATCTGTCGCTATTTCAAACAGCACGCCTCCGGGTTCACGGAAATAGAGCGAAAAGAAATAGTCTCGATTAATTTTCTCCGTGATTTGAAGACCCCTTGCTACTATTTTTTCTCTAATTTTCATCAATACCTCATCATTTTTCACTCGAAATGCGACATGGTGATTGGTGCCACCTGCATTTAGGCCTCTTTGTGCCTGTGGCATCTCCAGTAAATCCACTAGGGCTGCATTTTCTACAGCATCGGTTTGATAGCGGTATAAATTACCATCCTGCTCGATCTGTTTGTAACCGAATACCTCCGTTAAGATGGCAGCAGTTGCTTTGATATCGATGAGTGTTAATGTAACTGTGTGAAATCCCTTGATGGCTACATCGGCATTTATTTCAGCCGTGTTCCAACCTTTTCGATTATCTTGATGTTTAGCCTCGATCAAATTCAGCCATAATCCGTCAGGGTCTTGAAATGCTAAATGTTTTTCTCCAAACCTTTCACTGATGATATCGTGGCGGACATCGAGTTTTTCAAAACGCGCTTTCCAGAAATCCAAGCTGCCTTGGGGAACGGAATAACCAATTTCAGTAGCCATGCCTGCACCGTTCTTTCCTGGTCTAACATTTGCCCAAGGGAAGAAAGTAAGGATGGTACCTGGAGTGCCTTCCTCGTTTCCAAAGTAGAAATGGTAGGTTTGGGGGTCGTCAAAATTAACGGTTTTTTTAACCAAACGAAATCCTAAAGTTTTGGTATAAAAGTCGTAGTTGCGCTGCGCATCGCCTGCAATAGCGGTGATGTGATGCAGTCCTAATATTTTATTTTCCATGATCTTTAAATTAAACTTGTTTTATAATTTGTACTTCGGCACTCAATTTCACTTCATCGCTTACCATTACACCTCCTGCTTCCAGAGTTGCATTCCAGTTTAAACCCCAGTCCTTGCGGTTGAACTTTCCACTTACTGAAAAACCTGCTTTTTCATTACCATAAGGGTCTTTTATAAATCCTCCGAAATCAACATCCAACACCAACTCTTTGTTTATTCCTTTAATAGAAAGCATTCCTTTCAATTGATAATTTTCTTCGTCAAGCTTATTCAATTCGGTACTTTCAAACGTGATTTTGTTGTAGGTTTCGGTATCGAAAAAGTCAGCGCTTTTTAAATGTGCATCCCGGTCTGCATTATTCGTGGAAATGGAATCGGTATCAATAGTGACGGAAATTTTGGCATTACTAAAATCTGAACCATTACTTTCAACTGCGACATTAAAATTTTGGAATTCGCCCTTTATGTTTGTAATCATCAAGTGCCTAACTTTAAAAATTAATTCGCTATGTGCGGGATCCAGTACCCATGTTGTTTTTGTTTCTGTAGTTTTCATTATTATCTGTTTTTAATTTTTTAATCTATGTTTGTGTTTGTTATATCAAAGGTCGGGTATATAAAAATCAAACCAGTTAACCTATGTTAACAAAGGATAGGACCTATCTTTTAGCAGTCACTAAGCTATCTAATGAGTATTTTCCACTTCCAGTGAGTAATAACATGATATAGACAAGCAAGTAATGTAATCCCATTTCCTGTTTGGCAAAGGGGTCAGCACCGTGGACTATAAAAACAGCTACTAACATGGTAATGATGAGCGGAATAACGGCTACCCTAGTTCCAAGTCCAAGTAAGATAAGAACGGAACATCCCATTTCAGCGAAAATGGCGAGCGCTAAGCTCATTTCTGTTCCTAAGCCAATGAAATCCATAAATTGGACCGGTGTTTCGTTAAAAAGTGCGATTTTAGAAATGCCATGAGTAAGCATTAATATGGCAATACTGATACGAGCCAAAAGTATGGCTATATCTACATGTTCAGATGAGCGGCTTACGCTAAATATTTTTTTCATTACAGAATGATTTAAATTATTAATATCTGCAAATTTCGAAAAATGATAGGCGGTTTCCGTTCACATAGGTTAAGAAAAACTTTTATCTACATTTCATAGATCACCTCTTTTCGGATGCGGCTTAGTGATTGGGCAGCAATCCCAAGGTAGGAGGCTATTAGATATTGTGGGATACGCTGAATGAAGTGCGGAAACAATTGTGAAAATTCCAGGTAACGGTGTTTAGCATCTTCACTGGTGGTTTTGGCAATGCGGTAATGCAAAGTGGCAAGTGAGTTCTGAAGTAGAATACGAAAAAAGCGGTCGAAAAGGGGATGGCATCTGCACAGTTTTTCAAAGTTTTCCTTATGAAGAAGCAATGCTCTAGTGGGTTCTAGGGTTTCTATATTGAATACTGCAGGTTTGTTGGTGAAATAACTGGAGGCATCAGTGATCCAGTAGTTTTCTATGGCAAATTGAATGGCATTCTTATCACCCTTTTCATTTATAAAGTAAGAATAACAGGAACCTTGTAGAATAAAGTATTGATATTTACAGGTTTTTCCTGCTTCTGCCAAGAACCTCTTTTTATCAAATGATTTTTCAAAAGTAAGCTCCATAAACTGCGCAAGCAACTCGTCAGAGATTTTTTCCCCTAATGTTGTTTCTATGTTGTTTCTAATCAATTCTTCCATGATCTTTTTTACAGCAAGTAAAATACGTAATTTATCTTAAATAAGCTCCAATAAACGATCCAAATCTCTTGCATCAACTCCTAAAAGTACAAGTGTTGAATTACTGTCAAATCCTTCTTGAAGATAGCTACAACGCAAACAAATAGTAATACTTAATTGTAGTGAATAAGTAATAGTTTATTTTAAGTAATTTAAGTTACCGAAACCCAATTATTGAGCAGCGTTTTTATGAACAAAATTAATGGGAACCAAAGTAATACGAGCAGGAGAAAGTATACATACTATAATATTATGAGCAGATTAGAAAATAAAGCGATCATCATTACCGGCGCGGCAATGGGACTTGGTTTGGCAGCAGCATTAGAAACTTGCTTCAAGAGGGGCAAATCTTACACTTGTGGATTACAATGAACAAAGTTTGATGCAGGCCAAAGACGAAATCAACAAAAAATTTCCGGACAGTAAAATTGTTACTGTTGTTGCAGATGTTTCAAACGAAGATGCGGTAAAAAATTATGTAGATGAAACAGTAAAAGCTTTTGGCCGCATCGATGGTCTTTACAATAATGCAGGTATTGAAGGTAAACAGGCAAGTATTACGACGTATGATTTAAACATTTTTAAAAAGGTGATTGATATCAACCTGATGGGTGTATATTATGCTATGCGCTACGTTATTCCTGTTATGCAGAAACAAAAATATGGACGTATCGTAAATGTAGCTTCAGTAGGTGGCATTCGTGGGGTTTTGAATCAAATGCCCTATGTTGCCAGTAAACATGCGGTTTCGGGTATGACAAAAAATGCAGCACTTGAATATGGAAGGGATGGAATCAACACCAATGCCATTGCACCTGGTGCAATACTTACACCAATGGTTGCCGAAGCTTTCAAACAGGTTAATCCGGATGACCCCAAGGCGGCAGAAACAGAATATGCTCAACATAATCCTACCAAACGATTGGGATTACCACATGAAGTAGCTAAACTGGTCGCATTTCTTTTAAGTGAAGATGCATCCTATGTTAATGGACAAACCATTGCCGTAGACGGTGGAGAGTCCAATGTTTATGGAAACGTTTAAGACCGGAGCTTCTTTTCCATACAAATTAAGTTTAAAACTATTTTCAGAAATTGGGACCACGGAAACCGATGTTACTTGGCTGTTTTATTATCGGTTTAGGTATTTTGCTAACTAGTTTTACCTTTCTCTTGGCTCAACAATACATCATTACAGCCTTTATTGGTTTCACCCTTTTTGGGATAGGATTAGGTTTTTATGCTAACCCCTCCACGGATGCGGCTTTAAGCAGTGTCCCCTGATAGCAAAGCTGGTACGGCGTCTGGGATATATAAAATGGCCTCTTCTCTGCGTGCGGCTTTTGGCGTTGCCATCTCGGCCGCCATATTTTATGGCCTTAGTCATATGATGGGAGGAATTGGAAAGTGCCTTATGTTTTTTGGTTCGTTGGTGGAACAGATCATGAAACATATCGGGAAGCCAAAAAGAACAACCTGATAAATTCTGCGGAAGGAGTCCGTATTACTTTCATTACCAGTCTATCCTATTCTATATGATAATCGATGTTCGTTTCCGAACAATCGATGTTCGGAAACGTACACTTTTACTCATAATTTTATTTTTAATATTCTTGTAATTAGTGAGTTGTGGTTTTGGCTATTGTTTTGCCAGCATGGAACTGTAATTATTACTGAATACTATCCATAAGAAATTATTAACCTGATTAACCTGTGTGGAACAAGGATAAAATATAGACCATTATGATAAGACACTACTTTAAAATAGCCAAGCGTAACCTATGGAGAAATAAGGGGTACTCCGTATTGAATATTGGAGGTTTGGCAATCGGAATGGCGGCAGCTATATTGATCTTATTATGGATTCAAAACGAAGTAAGCTTTGATAGATTCCATACCAAGCGTGATCGGTTGCATATGGTAGGCACCAACGTCGACCTTAATGGTGAGATCAACACGATGTTTTTAACACCAAAACCGTTGGCTCCGGCGCTAAAAGCAGAGTTTCCCGAAATAGTAAATGTCAGCCGATATTCGGATGTGGGAAAGATGCTATTGACTGCCGACAGTAAAAAGCTTAAGGGACATGGTGTATTTGTTGATTCGGCATTTCTTCAGATGTTTGACTTCCCTTTGGTTAGAGGAAGCGAAAAGCAAGCGTTGGTTAATCCTACAGATATCGTTATAACGGAATCATTGGCCAAGCGCCTGTTCGGCTCGGATGATGTCATCGGAAAAACGGTGAAGCTTGAGAATGCCGATCCAGCTATTATAACAGGAGTGATGAAAGACACTCCAAAAAATACGCGTTTCAACGAAGCTGAATTTTTCATGCCCTGGAGCTATATGGAAAAAAAAGGAGAGTCGGATGAGCATTGGGGAAACAATACCGTCATTACCTATCTTGAACTTGCGCCAGGAGCCTCCTTTGCCACAATCAATTCAAAAATTCAAGATATTACGACCAAACATCTAGAGGGGAAAGGGGATTCGAAATTATTCCTTCAAGCCCTCCCAGATTGGTGGCTGTACACGAAATTTGTCAATGGAGAAATGGTCGGAGGAAAGATCGATATGGTTAAGGCCTACCTGTATATTGCCGGATTTATTTTATTGATTGCCTGTATTAATTTTATGAATTTGAGTACTGCCAGTAGTGAGAAACGTGCAAAGGAGGTTGGGGTACGTAAAGTCGCTGGAGCCTATCGCTATTCCCTTATTTTACAATTTCTTTGTGAGGCGATCATGATGGCATTTATAGCTGGCGCATTAGCACTTTTAATGGTATGGTTATGTCTGCCGGCGTTTAATGAGCTGTTAGACCGGAAGGTAATGATTGATTTTACACAACCTGTTTTTTGGATTTCTTTCTTCGGATTTATCCTTATCACCGGATTATTGGCAGGTAGTTATCCCGCTTTTTTTCTTTCCTCTTTTCAGCCTGCAAAGGTATTGAAAGGAACATTTAAAAACAGCAATGCCACCTTTAGCCCAAGAAGATTGCTCGTTGCGATTCAATTTACAGTAGCCATTGCCTTAGTAATATGTACGCTCATTATCCAACGACAATTGGAGTTTGGAAGAGATCGCGAAAATGGATACAATAAGAATAACCTCATCTATCTTTATGAAGAAGGAGCCATTAAGAAGAATATGGCATTAATCAAACATGAATTACTTAGTAGCGGTGTTGCCGAATCAGTTACCCGAACGAGCTCACCACTTACAGAAAATTGGAGTAGCACTTGGGGGTTTGGTTGGCAAGGTAAAGATCAAAATGATAAGATTATCTTCGATATAATTTCTGCTGATGATCAATTTGTCAAGACTGCTGGGTTGTCACTAGTGAGCGGTAGAGATTTTGATATTCAAAAATATGCTTCTGATTCCGCTGCGGTTATACTCAATGAATCTGCGGTGAAAGCTATGGGATTTAAAGACCCACTGGGGCAGCTCGTCCAGCAGCATGGCCGAGATTGGAAAGTTGTGGGTGTAGTAAAGGATTTCATATTAAATTCTCCGTTTGAAGCGATTCCTCCCATGGTTATTTTGGGTGCAAAAGGTTGGTTTAATATCGTGCATATCAAATTTAATCCTTCTTTGACAACCTCAGCAGCACTGGAACGTACAGAAGCCATATTTAAAAAGTATAATTCCGAATATCCATTTGAATATACCTTTTTAGACGAAGCTTATGCTCAGAAATTTACAGATACACAGCGTTATGGTGTTTTGGCAGGATTGTTTACGATGATCACCATTACGATCTCTTGTTTAGGTCTGTTTGCACTATCGGCATTTATGGCAGAAAATCGCAAGAAGGAAATTGGAATACGCAAGGTGCTCGGAGCCTCCGTATTTTCTATTGCGAGGTTACTATCCCTTGAGTTCGTTATATTGGTTTTAGTCTCCTGTTTGATTGCTTTCCCGATCTCGTATTTGTTTACAGAGCGTTTCTTTCTCCAAATGTATACCTACCGAGTACCAATTGGTTGGAGTGTTTTTGTATTATCGGGAACGGGCATATTAGTATTGGCACTCATTACGGTGAGTACACATGCCATCAAAGCAGCGCTGTCCAACCCGGTCACATCATTGAAAGACGAATGATGCTCAGACTTGGTCTTGAAAAATAGAAAATCGCTAAAGCTATAGGCATTTTCATAGCTGCAACTGGAAAAACAATAATAGTATCTTATAATAAGATATATTGAACCAACTGGGATGACCAGTTGGTTTTTTTAATATATTGAGTTCGCGGACCCTTCATTAGAACTAACTATTTATAATTGCCAATTATAATTGGAATTAGCGTGTGCCCAAGAATGTGAATTAGCAAGAACTCATTATTCATTTTGGCATTTGATACTATCATTTCCTGAAATCTGTTAAACGTCAAATTTGAAGCAGGTTAGTATACTTGAGCGCTACATCTACCAATAAATACCAACGCCTAGCACGGTAATTTTTATTCAAATTTCTTTTTTTTGAAAATTGCAATCTAGGCATATCTTAACTCATAATATTTTGAAAATCTCCTTTTATGGATAGATAGAGCCTTTTTTTCCTTTCTTTACGGTTTCCCGTATACTAAGCTCGATATGATTATTTATTATTGTGTGAATATGCAGATTACACAACTATTTTACTTTTTTATACCGTAGGTGATTTCGATACGGTTATACTGTTGTAATGAGATTCTAACTAAATCATGAATAGAGTCCCTATTACTGTTGTCATGCACTACCAATTACTACGCCTTTTATATGTGATTCTCTTTGCAGAGAAGAAATAAACATTGACTAGAAAAATTATTTAACATTAATGAAATAATCATTATAAACCAAACATGAAAATACAATTAACAATACTTTTGCTCGGACTAGGTCTGATCGGATGTGAAAAAGAGACACAATTAAGTTCAGAAAAAAATGACGATTTAGTTGAGGTAAACGGTAAAGTATACTCTATTAAGCAAACTCAAGCAAGAATGGGATACTTCTTACACATTGATAAGGATGAATTCACATTTAATAGAGATAGTTTAGGTTTTGAAAGAATAAACTCAAGTGGAATCTATAAAATAGAGACATTCGTTGAATCTTTGAATATAATGGAAGAGAGGAATATATTATGAGATTAATACTAATTGTTACATTGTTTTTAAATTTTATATTTTCAAGTGTATCAGCTCAATCGAATGATGATTCAGGAAATTTAATTTACCCTTATAATTTTAACATTACCAATACAGCTTTGAATAATGGGAAGATTCCATATAATTCAAATAATATAAATATAATTAATAGAACTATAAGTGGCACTTTAGGAATAACTGTAACTCAGCTATATTCTACATATTTTTCCGATATACAAACTTCAATTGCTTTAATAAATTCGAATAATGAAATTATAAAAGTTACTGCAGGTCCTTCATTTAATAAAAATGATTTTATAACTAATGGAGTTTTTTTCCCATCATCACAAGTAAAGAATTTTTCAATTGAGTTTGATGCACAGCTTCAGTTAAATCCTGGATATAAAATTGCTTTATTATATAAGTACTATTTCAATGCTAGTGTTGGTCTACCAAATCAAACAACTTCTGGATGGTCTCCTAAAGTAACACATAATAGAGATTGGTTTTATCACAATAAAACTTTCTCTTTTATTGATACTTATATACCTCCAAGTGTTACAACCACAATAACAGGACCATCTTCAATCTGTTCTGACGGTACCTACATAATAACTAACTCAGGAACGATTACTTTAGAAAATGCATCTGGTATAGCTACTCTTACAAAAATTAATGGCAACTCATATAAAGTAAGTAGAGTAGGAACCTCTAATGGCACTGTTTCCCTTCAATCCACTACCGGTACTAAAATCACCAAAAAAGATATTTTTATTGGAACCAAGATAGATGGGTATATTGAGGGACCAGCTACAATGAGACCTGGATTAACTTATGAATTTAAACTTATTCTAAATGATAACATTGCTAATTATAGTAACATTGAGATAGGGCAGCCTAGTGGAACGACACTTGTTTCTAAGACCACAACTACTATAAAAGTTAAAGTGCTTTCAAATTTTGCGTTTTCTCCAGGAGAAAACGAACATATAGTGACAGTTACGGCTAATGCAAATGTAGGTAATTGCGGTAATGCATCTATATCAAAGCCTGTTACTGTATTTGACCCTCGAATACCTATTAATTGAACAAAATAAACTTAATGATACAGAGTCCAGTTTCTATTGCTGCAATTTATATTGTAGATAAAGCCTATTTATTCGATAATTCTTGTGAAACAATGGTACTTATCGCGGAGGTCATCAAGGGGCAGTTGGAAATTTTAGTGCCAGGACATAAACTACCAAGTTGGTTTATTGAACACGTTGTTAATAAATTATAGAAATAGCATTTCAAACACATTGTATTATCGTATCTATTTAGCTGTAGTATACTCATTACGGTAAGTACACATGCTATCAAAGCAGCGCTGTCCAACCCGGTCACATCATTGAAAGACGAATGATGCTTGAGGTAGGTGCTGACAAAGAGAAAATGGCTAAAGCTATAGGCCTTTTCATTGCTGCAACTTGAAAAGTTATAAGTAAGATCTTATAATAAGATATATTGAACCAACTGGGATGACCAGTTGGTTTTTTAATATATTGAGTTCGCAAACCCTTCATTATCTATGAAAACAGTGATTTTAATTGAACACTCAAGTTAAAAATCTCCTTATTTATATCAATAAGGATAAAGATTTATGAAGGCAAAGTGGCCTCTTGTTCACCATTCATGCTTTTTCGTACCAAATCTCCCAAAAATAAAGCAAATGGTTCGATATTGTTTTCAACGCTTGCTTGTTCAAGAGCCTCCATATAAATTTTGCGGCTTTCTACAGGTATAACTGTCCATGGATAACCACCTGAAGCAAGCATAGTATTCATTAAAAAACGTGCCATTCGACCATTTCCATCCATATATGGATGTATAAAAACAAAAATAAAGTGCCCCAAAACTACACGTACAGAAGCTTCCGATTCTTGTTCCAGTAATTCAAATATTACCGGCATAGCATCTCTCATAGCGTCCACATTTAAGGGTAGATGCTTAGAGTTTCCAATATAGACCTGATGGTTTCGGTATCCTGCAAGGTCGGATGCTTTGAGTATTCCAGCAGTTACACTAGGGTCGAAGAGCTCTCTATACCATTTTCCATGATCTTTATCGACTTCAATGCCCGCATTTTTACCATCTAATATAGCTTCTATAGTTTCTTTCACTGACTGGAATGTTAGGTAATACCCTCTTGCGGCCATTGCGTCACGCTGCTTAAGGTCCTCTTTATTCTCTTTTGTATTCCATTCGCCTGAGCTTACTTTCGCAATTAGCTCTGGAGTTACACGGTAACGTTCAATCGATAAGGAATGGTAGGCGTCCATCACATAAATATCCTCAATTGCTTTTAGATATGCTTTTTTATCACCCGAAATACCTGGAGCTGGAGGAAACGATGATATCACTACTTTTCGCATTTCTGACCACATTAGCTTAATACGGTTTGCATAGGGTAATCTTTCCCTGCTGGAAAAGTTTAAATCTAATTTACTTTCAAAGGGATCTTCCTCGCGAATATCATAGTCAGCTTGTTTAAAGGTATCAATGATCTGATCAGCAATTTTATTACGGCCAATGTTTCGGAATGCACCTGCTAAACGACCTGCTATTGTAGTGTGTCCATTCTCTAAAAGAATCGGTAATACCTCGGATGCATCCCGTATCAGTGATAAAGCAGTTCGCATATCAATCGGATTATGGATGTATAAACTTGGAGTTGCATAGACTAATGCCGACGGAAGATCATACATGATGAGTCCTTTATCTGTCGTAAAGCTGTATTCCGACAACAGTAGTTTTCTTCGTAAACTGAATAATGAAGTATTATGGGGGAATGAAATAGCGCTATTATTTCCTTTTGGGGACAAAATAATTAATTGTTGTGGTACGGCGCGATTACCAGCGTGAATTAATAAAGAATGGTCGGCAGACAAGCACCAATTATTATCATATTTATGTTTGATGAATTTTGCAACAAAATCCCAGTAAGAAGTGTACCAAGAAGTTGTCTCCCCATCCTTTTCATTAGGATTTGATGAAATGTACCATCCTTTACTCACATCCTTTAAGAAACCTTTTTTAATAAGAATTTCTCGATATTTTCGATTTGGTAAATCATTTGTATGGATACCAACTATACCCTGATCTTGCAATTTTTTCAAATGTTGTAAGGCCTCTACAAATCTTTCTTTAGGTGTAGCCATTTTATGTTACGCTTTTCTAATATTAATATAGTAAAGTTAGTAAATAATTGTGGTAATCTTATTGAATACTGTTGTGGTAATCTTATTGAATGCTGTTGTGGTAATCTTATTGAATTATGTCGTGGTAATCTTATTGAATGCTGTCGTGGTAATCTTATTGAATGCTGTTGTGGTAATCTTATTGAATGCTGTTATTCTTTGTAATTACTTTCAACATCCTTTTAAGTTTTCAGATATTATACCAATAAAAAAGGGAATCCAACAATTTGAAGGTTTTACAAACATCGACTTAATCACCTTTGTAAATGATGACGGCAACTGGAAAGTATCTCATCCATCAATTTGTACGAGTAAGTAAAGTTCATATATTTTCCATCTATTCCACTTTACCAACATTGCTAATCTTTGTTCGGTAATTACATTTGGAGCAGTGCGTATTCCGTCCCAACTTGAAGTTCCATTTTGGAATATCAAGTTTTTAAACAAAGAGTTAGTTAGGTCTTATATTAGATATTTTCAACTATTTCAATCTTTTTACAGCTTCCTTTATCTCAGGTAAATCCATTTTATACTTTTCTAAATCCCATCCGGGCAGGTATTTATCCATTGGAGGGAGTCCCATAGATACTCGGCGGCTTTCAAGATTATCAACATCAACTATTGGGTAGAGGAATTTTTTTTTAGTTGTTTTGTCAGTAAACCCTTGACTGCCATATAGCTGATCTTCACCTTTGCGGACTGCAATTCTATCTTTCAATATCGCTAGATTACTTGAAAGTGTTTTACCATCTTTCTCAGCTTTCTCAATCATAGGAAAGTATTTTTCTTGTGTAGCTAGATTTGCATGCTGTATTACTAGAAATAAACCCTGACTAGCAAACATCCCTACATCTTGAGGACCAAGCCAGCCTTCATTATCAAGTAGTGTTGTCACTATTATGAGATTGAGAGAATCGACCTTTCTCATATTACTTCTTGTTACCGATAACTGTTTTTCATCAGCACCATTTTGCGCCAATTGTATGTATTGTTTTCTGGATTCTTGATCTTTAAAAAAAACAGAGTCAAGTTGTAATGCTATATCCTTTCTGAATTTGGTACTGTCAATATCAAATTGAGAAACTTGAGCATAAGATTTTAAAATACCTAAGTAGCTAATAATTAATATGAATAGTGCTTTTCTCATCAAGTTTTATAATTTGGTTTTTCTGTTTACTCAATAGACATTACAAGGTCATCGCTACTGAGTTTTATATTTGGTTTATTTAAGGTATTCACAGCATTTTTCACACGCATCTGTTCTTCTTGAGATAGAAAATTTGGAACTAAAATATTTAAGTCAATCTTTAAAAGACGATTGATTATCACGAGATCTTTAAGAGTAAAAGGTGTGATACCATTGATCAATTCTGACATGTGTGTTTTGCTTTTATGCCCCAAAATTGTAGCTAAATTTTCTTGCGTTAGTTCTAACTTCTTAAGTTTTTTTCGTATTTCTTGCTTTCTGTTATCGATAAATAATCTTTCAAATTCCGCAATGCGTTCGTAATTATCACTTTCAGCTAGTTTTTGATCGCTAATATTATTGACATCGTTCCACTCGACATTTTCATAAGCTTCAATCAAATCACGTAACTTCGATCTCAAATTTTTAAAATGAACACTTTCCTTAGATAGCAATCTTAGTTTTCTGTCAGCTACCAAAGCTCTTTCATAATCCAATTCATTAGATATTGAATTACTCTCTACTAACTTTTCAATGTCAAAATGTGTTTTCATTTAGTCTATGTAGTTTTTAGTTCGAAGCCATTTTTCAATGGTCGATTTGTTGTTTTTGAATGTTTCATCATATTCTTGATGCGTACCAGCCCACATGATAGTGGCTTCTCCTTCATCGTCCAGCTCAATTAATATAAGTATCCTATGAATGTGAATGTCAAAGAAATAAAAGCCATCATTATGTACACAGTCAGCATCAGGTCTTAAATCTTTGATGGTTTGTTTAGTTTTGTATGGTTCAAATAATTCTAAGACATCAATTAATTTATCGATTTCTTGGCAAAGTAATTTATTGCCAATATTCTTCTTTTTACACTTTAGAAGTATTTTCTTTCCTATAATTCTCATAAGAATCTATGCAAATATACAACAAAAGTTCGGAATTTATCCGAACTTACG
The DNA here is from genome assembly GCF_044740685.1 of Sphingobacterium sp. SG20118. Taxonomy (NCBI): domain Bacteria; kingdom Pseudomonadati; phylum Bacteroidota; class Sphingobacteriia; order Sphingobacteriales; family Sphingobacteriaceae; genus Sphingobacterium; species Sphingobacterium sp. SG20118. The sequence goes on along the minus strand of NZ_CP172826.1, from coordinate 3,320,091 downwards.
ATTTATACTTTTCATTATCTGGTGATTCAAACGGTACGACCAATGCTAAGATTTCTTCATCGGATAGAGTAGCGTATTTGCCCTTAAAATCTTTATGAATGTAGTAATTCACACCCTTTATAGGCCGTATTAAAACAATACTTTCATTTCGAGGTGCTTTATTCAGTAAACTTGTGATTTCACTTGGATTTCTTTTCCATAAGGAAGGAGTCATATGGGTCAGAAGATTTTTTGCAGTATTTGGTTGGTTTAAGCTTCCTTCTTTTATTAATCGGTTAAGTTCATTGGCTAGTGCATGATTCTTATCTTTAGTTTTGACACCAGTAATTTTTCTTTTTTCGATTAAATCTTTTGTTAGTTCATCTAAATCCGTGAAATTAGGAAGAGGGAAATTTGGATTAGCTAAATTATAATATGTAACATTAAATATACTACCTATTTTTATCATCTTGTCAATGGTTAGTCCAACATTACCGCTGATTATTTCTGTTACATTTTTAATGCTTGAATTAAGCAGTTTTGCCAAGTCATTTTCACTTAATCCAGATGCATCAAGATATTTTTTAACTTGTTTGCCAAATTCAACTTTGTACTCCATTTCTGTCTTCATAAAAATAGTTTGGATTATTTTGTTTAATCTATTTGTTTTACTATATTTGTTTAAGCGATTTAATTATCACGGCTAATAGCCTTGATGAACGATGTTTTTTCATACCAAAAGACCAAATTACCAATGAAGAAACCGTGAAATCGCCCTATGCTTAAAAAGTTTATTATCTTTACTTAAAGTTATAGGGTGCTTCTCACGTGAACTTCAGATGGTAACTATAAAGAAATTTATAGTAGGGTTGGTCCCCTTGGTTCTGAAGTTGTGAGGACACCCTTATTTATTTTATAAGTGGTTCTTAATCTTCAATAAAATCAACGTTCATTCATAAACAAATAAATTATGAGAACGATTAAAAAACCAATTCAAAGCCCCATTTACCGGATCGAAGATCAGATGAGTAGGTTTTACTGCTCATCACCGCCAAAGAACACCATCTTTCCACCTGAATGAAGAATTCTTGGAAATAAAAACCAAAAAGGGGCAAGAGCAGATTGCACTTATAATTGTATATAACCGTACAAATGATAAACCCTGATTACGGTTTTTACCGATTCATGCTATAGCAATTCCTTATTTAGTTAATAATTCTAAAAATGCTCTTTCAAGCGTCAGACACTTTAAAAGTAGCACTAAAGAATTAGATTACCAAATATTCTAATGCAATATGGTATAGTTTATCTATACTTCTGTGAGTGGTTTTTTATTTATTATTATGAAATGCAATACCGATAGCCAATTATAACACGTAACGAAGACGTACAATTGCATTTTTTCCATCTTATTTATTAACTATTGATCGGTTGAAAAGGGAGCATAGTGCCTAATTTTTCAGCTCCTAATTCGCGTTCAATTAAACATTAGTATCATGCAAAAATCTTGCGCAAGGGATAGTTACGCACTATCCACAGGGGAAGATATGTCTTTTGTTTTGAGCGAAAAAACGGTTCCAATTAATAAAAAACCAGTTATGATAACAGATTTACAAGAACGATATTTTAAGGAACTGAGGTTTGATGTCGTGAAGGGGCTATCTCCAAAATCATTGCAGTATGTCATGGGCGAGCGCCCAATACAACCCTATTATTCGCTGTTGATAGACTTGTTGGAGACTTCGGATTCATTCAGTATGGTCGTGCGCAATGACAGTACCGATGTACTGCGGATATCCTTGATCAGTATGGAGCTCTATGAGATTTACCTATTTGCGTTAGGCTTGCCGGCAGACTTTCCAACCAAACAGATATTAGTGCTTGGTGAGGAGCGCGAAAAGTTGGTGCCCAATGATAAATTGGTAAAAACGCCATGCTATTGCTATGAACTGGCTGTACCTGCTAAAACAGAGCGCGAAGAATACCGTCAGCGGATATTGAACGATATGAACAAACACTTTCAGTTAGATGTAAGAGTCGAGAAATTGGCCGTTGTTCAAGGCAGTCGACCAGTTTTGACCAATGATAGCGAATCTGTCGAGCTGATTTGGGAGGAGCAGTTGATGATGATCATAAAGTCTAATAAGGTTAATCCTTCTTGACCATGATAAGACAGACAAAAGTTCCGCCTTAATTAGGTAGGGTTGCAAGTCATCAAGGATGACTTTATATCGATGAAAGCGTGCTGATAACCAATTATGATAAATTAACGACAGACGTATAACGCTTTTCGATTCCATCACTTTATTATAGCCTGAGCGCAAGCTTATGGACACCTGATTAGCTTCGATTGGAAGCTATCTTGGATGTCTATTGCCATCAGGTAAACGCCAAATTTAACCTTGCGAAAAAATGAATAATTTTTACAGGGGTGGGAGAGTACATGCCTATTTTAAGGGTATTCTCCAATCCATTAATAACCTAAAAAACAGGTGCAGTAAGCTAGGGATAACACGTCGATATCCTACAGTTGAATATGCTCTTGAAAATAATATTGCACATGCAACTAGTGTGTGTTTTATCAGTCAATATTCCATCGATGAAAGTTCGTCTATTATTGGGGACAGCTGTGTACCTGAGCTGGGATTGGGTCGCCATTCGTTTGGCAGTTCTTCGGCAGTTGTTCGGCAGTTTCCCGAAGCCCAGTCGAAGCGGAGTCGAACAACACCCGAACAAGTGTCGAAGCGGTCTCGAACAAGTGTCGAAGGACACTCGAACAAACCTCGAACAGGAGCCGAAGAAAAGGTAGAGAAACATCCGAGTACGGCAGTACTTCAAGATTTCAAGAGTGGAGCCAGTGACCGGCCGATGTTTTGCTTTTCGGGGAGCAAGCAGGCATCAAACTCGGGTCAGCTTCGTACTGTATTCGTACCAGCTTCGGAGAATATACGCCCTGCTAAATACCTTTTAATTACCTTCCAATTACCTTTTCTTGGGCAGCCGATGTTTGGGAGATGTGCCGGAGGTGTGCAGGAGATGGGTGAGGTACGAAGCGGGTTAGAAGCAAGTACGAACCCGGTACCGAGAATGTACTGTTTAGGTACCGTTAGTTCACGGGAAAGGTACCGAAAAGGTACTGGGAGTGTACTACGAAGCTACTGGAGAGGTACCAAAGAGGTACTAAGAAGCTACTGGAAAGGTACGGGGATTAGTACCATCGGAGTGTCTTCTGCTCGGGAATCAGATAGTTCGAGCTTTAAGGGTGCGTTATCTCAAATAAGCTCTTTTAAGGCTTCTAAGTTTTTAAGTCAAGTATTTACTCATACCGAGCGTGATAATTCTTTAAGGCGCTTAAAACTCAATTCAAACTTGACACAAAGGGTCGATCAGGCTATTGGAAATAAGTGTATTGCCCGTTTGTTTGGTTCGACAAGATTTTCGATTGCATCGATTTTACTGCTGTTGCTGACGTTCGGAATGGCATCCAGCCAAGCTCAGAGCAAGCAGGGTTACGTACTGCAGGGAACAGTGGTATCCGCGGTGGACAATAAACCCTTGCAAGGCGTATCCGTACGCGTAGAAGCAGAGAATATCAAAATCTCCACCAAGAAAGACGGTTCGTTCAGCATACCCGTAGCAAACCGAAAAGGGAAGGTCAAATTCACTAATGTCGGTTACAAAACAGTGGAACAGGAATATACCTCCAGTGTGATATTGTCTGTGCAACTATATGCTTCGGATAATCAACTTGATGAAGTCGAAGTGGTCTCGACTGGATACCAAAAAATCCCAAAAGAAAGAGCAACAGGAAGCTTTGAAGTTATTGGGAATAAAGAATTAAATATCGGAAAATCTACCCATTTTATCAACAGATTAGAAGGCTTATCACCATCAATACGATTTGAAAAGCGTGTTCCAAATGTTAAACCTGAAGAGCAGATTTTTCAAAGAGGGAATTCCACATTTTTAGGATCATGGAGTCCACTGATAATTCTTGATAATTTTCCCTATGAGGGCGATTTGACAAATATAAATCCAAATGATATTGAGAGTGTTACGATATTGAAAGATGCTGCTGCTGCATCAATATGGGGAACAAGATCAGGAAGCGGAGTGATAGTTTTAACTTCCAAATCAGGAAGTAAACTGGAGCGTATACGATTGGAAATGAGTTCTAATATTCAAATAGGACAAAAACCTGATATCTACAAATTACCTTTTATGTCGAGTAAGAGTTTTATTGAGTCGGAAGAGTTTCTATTTGAAAATAAGTACTACGATTGGATGATTAATTATCCGGACTATACGATATCACCGATTGTTAACTTACTGGATCAGCTCCGTTCTGGAAAAATTGATAGACCTACATATGATAGTGAAAAAACTGAATATGAAAAAAATGATGTCCGTGATGATTACATGAAACATGTGTATCAAAATAGTGTAACGCAACAATACTATACTAGTATGGCGTATGGGGGGAAGAAAATGGATTCCAGAATCAGCTTGGGCTTTGATCGCACTTTGGAAAATTTAAGGAATAATAACATCGATCGTATAAGTGCCAAATATGTGTCAACGATACGTCCTTCTGATCGTCTTTCAATAGATTTTAATGCGGGATTTTCGGACAATGGAAAGAAAACTCAAGGCGATGCCTCTAAGGTGGGGTATGGGTCCTTGTATTCGGGGGCTGGAAAAACCTTTTACCCTTATGTCCGTCTTGTTGACGATAATGGTGTAGGAATTAATCTAGAAACCGTTACTTTTCGAAAGTCTTATATTGACACTCTAGCGGGGGCAAGACTCTTTCCGGAGCATTATAATGTCAAAAATGAACTGTCTGCCAGTGAAAATCGGATTCATGTCACTGACGCGACATTGAGCATTGGTGCTCAGTATAAATTGAGTAATGCATGGCGAATCAATGCATCTTATCAGTTTCAACGCTCATTGAGCAAGATGACCGATAATGAATCTATAGACTCATATTATGCTCAACATTACATTAATTTATATACACAATTTACACCGAATGCACTGACCTACAATGTCCCGGTTGGTGATATCTACACACGTAGAATAAGTGATTTATATTCGCATTATGTCAGGACGACCACAACATTTGAAAAGGAATTGGGCCCCGGTCTTTTAAATGTTCTTGGTGGTGTTGAAATGAAAAGTATGGATAACCGGATTGAAGGTTATAAACTGTATGGATATAACGCTGATAGAATTGAATTTAGCCCTGTCGATTATAAATCTAGTTTTCCATTGCTCAATGGTCTTCAAGGCCGAGATCATATTTTTAATGGCAATAAATTGGAAGAATATAAGCAACGCTTTTTTTCCGTCTTCATGAACGGATCTTATATCGTTAATGATAGATATATTCTATCAGGAAGCGTGCGACGTGATGCCGCTAATCTTTTTGGCGTTTCTGCAAATAATAAGTGGCAACCACTTTGGTCGGTCGGTGCTGCATGGGATATCAGTAAAGAGTCTTTCTCTCCCACAAATATCTTTTCTTATTTAAAAGTTCGAGGCACATATGGTGTAAATGGAAATATAACAACTCAAATATCAGCTTATCCAACAATTGCCTATGATGGTATTTTCCCATACACCGGATATACAAATGCTTACATGATGAATCCGCCAAATCCAGACTATCGTGCCGAACGTGTGGAGATTTTTAATGCAGGATTAGACTTCGCAACAATAAATAGGAAATTGAATGGAAGTTTGGATTTTTATGTGAAAGGTGCAAATGATCTTGTTGCGCTGGCTAATATTGACCCGACAACTGGTTTTTACACTCAGGCGGTAAACATTGCTAACTTCAAAAATAAAGGAGTGGAATTGAATTTAGAAAGTGAAAACATGTCATTTGGCGAATTTAGGTGGAATTCAAATTTGATTTTTACTTACGGTCGGAGTATCGTGACCAAGTATAACTATGAGCATGAAAGTGTCTCGAATTATATGTGGACGACAACAGCTCCTAATCCTGTAGTTGGTAGAGATCTATATGGGTTGTATTCATTTCAGTTTGCAGGATTGGATCATCAGACTGGGGCTCCTTTGGGTTATTATAAGGGTGAAGTTTCTGATAATTACGGTGAGATAATGTCTGTTGGTATTGATGATGTGAAATATATGGGCCCCAGTCTCCCATTATATTCTGGTTTTTTAGCAAATACATTTTCGTGGAAATCCCTGTCTTTACGCGCTAGTATGCAATATAAATTTAAGTATTTCTATCGTCGTAGGAGCATCAATTATACTGGCCTTGCACAATATTGGCAAATGCAGGATGACTTTGATGACCGATGGGAGCAGCAGGGAGATGAAATGCATACGAATGTTCCAGCGTTTATTTATCCAATGAACTATCAACGTGATCAGTTCTATCAAAATACTGATGTTTTAATAGAACCTGCCGATCATATTCGATTGAAAGATATCAATCTAGAGTATGTTTTAGATATGAAATCAAATGGATTCAAATCAATGCATTTTTACTTGAACGCAGATAATCTCAATCTCGTTCTATGGCGTAAATCAAATTATAGTAATGATCCTGATTTCAATTTTCTTGTACCGACACCACGCACATTTACTTTTGGTGTAAAAGCGACATTTTAGAATTTTAATATTATGAGAAATTATACAATATATCAATTCTTGCTACTTGGCTTGATAATAGCATGCAATTTATCCTGTAATAAATTTTTGGAAACGAAGCCCGATACCAGATTGGCTATACCGAATACCTTTGAAGATTGTCAGGCTTTGCTGGATGGATACGGAACAGTTAATATGGGTTACCCATATGTAGGAGAACTTTGTGCCGATAATTTCTCCATAGCAGCCGATAGCTGGAATAGTTTAGGTGATTATGAGGATCGCATGCTTTATATATGGGATAAGGAAACGACTCCTATTATGACACAATGGGCTTCGCCCTATCAAACGGTTTATATAGCAAATCAGGTATTGTCCATTTTGAAGGAGCTGCCAAATGGTACTAGGCGCGAACAAATGGAAGGTGCAGCTTACTTCTATAGAGCTTATGCCTTGTTTAGTCTGGCGGAAATTTTCGCACCGATTCCGCTAAAAGATTGGTCAAATGCAGAAGCTACAGCCTTGCCTTATCGGACCTCACCTAACGTAGAGGATAAAAGTGTACGAGTTCCTTTAAAGGAATATTTTAATCTCCTATTGCATGACTTGGAACAAGCTGAAAACTTATTGCCTATAACTAATGGGCTAGCATCTAGACCTTCTAATACTGCCGTTTTAGCTCTACTTTCTAGGATTTATCTTTATATGCAGGATTATGATAAAGCCCTCTTTTACACTAATAAAGCTTTAGCGCAAAACAATAGCCTCATTGATTATAATAAGTTGATTACATATGAAGAGAGTCCATTTAAACAGTTTAATGAAGAAGTGATTTTTCAAGCTATTGCTACAGGGTCTTTTACATATTATTATACCGTTTGGAAGGTAGAACCTATGTTTTTTAATAGTTATGCTGAGAATGACTTAAGAAAGTCTGTATTATTTATGGATAATGGTGACGGTACATTTTCATTTAAGGGTAATTATGATGGCGAATTTAATCAGGCTCCTTTCAGTGGTCTGGCTGTCGATGAATTGTTTTTGACACAGGCAGAGTGCTTGGCTAGAACAAAAATGATCAAAGAAGCATTGATATCACTCAATAGTTTGTTGGGAAAACGCTTCAAGGCAGGGACTTTTCAACCCATTACGACACAAGAACCGAATCGGTTACTTCAAATTATTTTGGAAGAGCGAAGGAAGGAGTTGGTGATGCGACAAAGAAGATGGCCTGATTTAAAACGATTGAATTTAGAAAATCAAACTGCAACCACTTTGAAAAAGCAATTAGGGGATAAAGAGTATCAATTATTACCTAATGATTCTTTTTATACTTTTTTGATTCCTAAAGAAATCATTAATAACTCATCACTTTTACAAACTATTCGATGATATGAAATATTTACGATATATATTATACTTTTTTCCTATTGTTCTTTTTGCACAAGAGCGTCTAGTGGAAATAAATTCAAAAACTATCCATATAGGAATGCAGGCTCCTATAGATGCTATTGGTTTGACAGCAAACGGGAAACAAATAGGTGTGTTAAAAGAATTTCCAGAGGAGTTAATTATTTTGGATTTCATGAATACTTCCTGTACAAGTTGTATAGCAGCATTGCCTCTATTGAACAAGTTGCAACAGGAAAATAAGGGTAGATTAAAAATAATATCCATATCTAATGAGAAGAAAGATAGGGTAGAAGGTTTTAGTCGAAATAATGATGTCTTTAAAGCCAATAAATTAGATTACGTGGTAGAAGATACCGTTTGGGGAAAATTTTTCCCTCACCAGACGGTATCTCATATGGTCTGGATATTTAAGGGAATAGTAATCGCCATTACTTTCGCCGAATTTGTGAATCAAACTATGATTGATAAAGTATTGGCGGGAGGTCGCTTGGATTTACCTATAAAAGATGATTTTTTGGTATATGATTATACTGTACCATTGATTAAAAATCAGATTGGATACTTTTCGTTTTTGACAGGGTATTTGGAAGAGGCATATACCAGATTTGGTCAAGAAGCGGATAGTACACATCATTTTGTACGAGAATATATCGTAAATGCAGGTATTGTAGCTGCATTTTTATATTGTTATAGTAAAATATCGGCACTCCCCTATATGAAGGATAGTCGTATAATCGTTGAAAGGTCGGATAAGAAACGATTTGTGTTTGATAATGAACAGTCTGGATACCTAGAAATCTGGAAGCGTCGTTATGGAATGAGTTACGAAGCAAATTTTGACATGCATACTAATGAACAGGATAGAGCTCATGCTATGATCGCTGATATGGAACTTAAATTGGGAATTAAAACGGCTATTGAATCGAGAAGTGTAAAATGTTGGGTTGTAAAAGATGCTGTTCAACAGAAAGGTCAGCTTAATGAAGAAGGTCAGACCATTGCTGACTTTGCCTTTATGCTTGACTTGAACTCAGAAAGACCTCCAGTTGTAAACGAATCAATAAATAATAATAAGTACAGATTTGTGGGTTTTTCAGATTTTAAAGAATTACAGCATAATCTTAGAGATTTAGGCTTTTTATTGGTAGAGGAAGATCGACAGATTCCCTGCTTTATTCTAAAATAGATAAAAGGGCTACTTTAGGTAGCCCTTTTAAATAGATTCTGTGAAAATCTAAGTTTTTAATTTGACGTTCGTAGTGCTCGTTCTAGTATTTAAAGCTTGTAACATTTCATTCCGCAGAGCAGTTGAAATTGACGGAACACCAGTTGAGTTAGGTGCTTCAATGGTACAGATTTGATTACTTCCAGAGCAAGGAGCCGTTCCCAATGAGTAACTTGCAGGGTCACCTGGATTGTTCGGATTATTTAATTGAAAAGTTGGCATATCGCTATTATTTAATTTATAAAAATTTGATTTATTCTAGGCTACGATTTGGTGAATTATCAACTCAGCGTTTCGGCCTGCTGTGTTACTATTAACTATATGTCGTCATAAAGAAAATCAGCAGGTCTTAAAATAGTGTACCCGCCTGCCGGGGAAGATGGCGAATTTACGTGGATACCTCATTTTTATTGGCACGAACCAACTTTTAAAACTAAAATTTGAATACCTAACCAATATATAAACATGCAAAATTATGATCACCAGTATAGGACATGACAATACCGACTGGCCATGCAGCGCAGTGCGTAGGCACAGTTGCTGCTGCTTTATCCATTGGATAAGGCCTTGCATATGTGGTGTATTGGTCATGTTTGTTTTCATTGTGTATGCTAATTTTAAACTGTGCTTAAAAAATTCCCCAGCTCTTTTCGAGCTAGGGAATCATGACATTATTCAACTAAACGGGCCGACAACCATAACGATCCCATTTTACTGTTTCGAAGTGCTTACATCTTAAGAATAACAGCCATTCTGTATAGATGTAGAGCAATCTTCTTTTATTGATGATTTGAACTAAGACTAAGGTAAAGAGGATTTTGAAGGGAGCGTTAGCAGAAATCTTACATTTTTATTGTTACATCTGTTGCAATAAAAATGTAAGAAATGCGACTCTTTTATTGTTACAAGTGCGCATTTTTTATTACGATTCGATATAAAAATCCTGTTATGCAATAAATTTTACTTTGGAGATTGAAGTTTTTTAGATTTCTGGCTATTGCGGCATTGAGATTGTTGCTGAGCGGAATTCTGCGCGAAATAGGGTGGTTCGAAATTTTTACGCCTTCCTTCTTTGTTGTTATGTACTGTATCTTATGCGTAAAATAAGGATGAGATAGGGTATTGAAAAGATACGCTCTTTTGCTTTCGAATAACAAAAGAGCGTACCTTTTTGGGGCAGTGTATTACGGGCTACTTCTTCTTAAGAAAAGCGTAGGTCTGTCTAGTAAGGCCTACATGCATGGCTTTATAATGTAAAGAGGCAATACTGCAGAAAAGTCGGTTTTCCTTCTCAAACCGCATGATGCGATCCAGAGAGGGTTCATTGAGCAATTGGACCCGATGCTGATAGGCTTGCTCATTCTGCAGGATGACCTGTTCAATATCGGCAGATACTTCTGGAAATTCACTGCGAATGGTCAGCATATCTGGATAGCTAATGGATGTGACGATTCCGTCTTCGAGCATCTGTACATAATTGGTCCGATCGGTACCGTTCAACAGGCTAGATGCAAATAGGATAGCTTCTCTTTTCTTCCAGATCTGCGTTCCATAAGGAGCATCTCTGCTCTTGCTGTAGTAATAGCTGTGGACCATAGCTTGTGCAGAATACCAGATGCGCCCTTCATTGGCTGGTCCAGGCGATTCTAAATCTTGGAGTTTTAGAGCCGATTGGATGGTGAACATGGGGGCTATACGCTCAAACAATAATTGCTCGCGATCAGGAGTTAAATTGAGCATCTTCTTTATATAATGCTTGATCAGGTTATTCTTATGTTCCTTCATGACTATTGGTTTTTAAGGATTGACCTTGTATGATTTTGTGCTGTAGTTTAGGTCTTGCGTTTAAAGGATAGAAACGTGATTGATTTAAATTGTTCATAATAGTATTGGGTTAGTTATTGATTTAAACTAAGACTAAGATAAAGAGGAAAGTAGGAGGAGTGTGACCGCAAATGACCCATTAATTTTGCAACATATGTTGCAAAATTAATGGGTCATTTGCGACTCTTTTATTGTTACAAATGCGCATTTTTTATTGAATAATAATATAAAAATCTTATTACTCAATAAATGTCATTTTGAAGATGAAAGTTTTTTTGATTTCTGAATTTTTCGGCATTGCGATTGTGGCAAAGCGAAATTCTGCGTGAAATGGTGAGGCTTGAAAATTTTCTTTTGTCTACTCTGTTCAGGATTTTCGGTGTATTCCTTATTTTTTAGGTACTAAATCTTGTACCTATTAGCGTTCATAGATCATGGCGTAGGATGATGTGCTCTCTATTGCATCCATAGTATATCGCCATCGCTAATTCCTGTTTCATCATTCCATCAATGATTGGCAATTTATCAGCATCAAAATGGGCACGAATAGCATATATTTTCCCCGTAACCCTATTGGATGGTGGCTTGGTACCTTCTACATATAGGGTATATTGACTCGGGTCTGTTGGGTCCTGAGGAATACCTTGTTGTGGTGTATATAGATACCAATTTCTCATCGCGCAATGCTTTTACCTAAAGTCCAATCCCAGCTTACTCTATTATAGGGTTTTCAGCATCGCCCTTTTATATCATGCTACTGTGCCTTTTGTCTGATGTTAGGCGCCGTACCAGCGTTTACTCTTCTGAGCAAGTGGTACGGGGCCAACATCATAACACAAGGAATAAACAATTATAAATAACACTATGATAAAGTTTCAATATTAATCGCAATCTCTAAATCACTACCTTTTACTAACACATTGGTCATACTTTTATGGTGCTACATTGCGCAGCAGGTCTCTTCCTGCAGATAACAGATGATGATCGGTTTTTTGCGGTCATCCATCGCTGGAATGGTACAGATCATAACGTGGCCCTTCACAGTGTGGTGGATGATCACCATATAGGGGGTACTGATTTTTAGCTTTTTGGTCGCCTTCTTTTTTGCAGCAGGGGTGTATGAAAACCATGGCATAATCGTGGTGCTTTTATAGATTAAAAAGCGTAAACTTTAGTTTCTAAATAAGTTAAACTGCTCCATGAGGACGCCCACTAAGGCAATACATGTCAATCCTATATTAACTTTGAGATGTTTTCTCCAAGTCATTCTCTTGAATAGTGCACCCGAAGAGCTGGGGTAGATGTCATAGATCTGAAAAATAATCCCGGAGACATAGAGCGTGAAGATCAACATCAATCCGAAGGAGAAATACAAGCCCAACAACATGGTCTCCGGGAACAGCAACAGACAGACAGCACAAATTTCTAGTAAAGGGATAAGCCAAGTCAAAATTGGAACAGTCCATTTCGGTATGGCTTGTGACCCTAAGATTCTGCCAAATGACTTGAGCCTAGCAAGTTTTGGTACCGCTATGTAAGCCCAAAGAAGGGCGAACGTGGCAGCAATGATATATGTAATAAATGTCGCAATCATAATGTCAGTTTTTATCTGGTGAATTAAACTAAGACTAAGGTAAAGAGGAAAGTAGATGGAGCGTTAGCAGATTTTTTACATTTTTATTGTTACATCTGTTGCAAAAAAAATGTAAGAAATGCGACAGTTTTATTGTTACAATTGCGCATTTTTTATCCCAATTCAATACAAAAATACTGTTGTACAATAAATGTCACTTTGGAGATAGTGGTTTTTTTCGTTTTCGGCTAATTGCGGCATCGAGATTGTTGCAAAGCGGAATTCTGCGTGAAATTGGGAAGTTTGAAATTTTCCTTGTTTTTTTATGAAGGTTTTTCACCCAGAAATACTACTTAATGGATGCTGAACTCTCCCATGTAGGGAATAGCCTAGCTGGCAAGTGGCTCTCGGGGTGAAGATGCAGGAGTATGTTGGTTTTCGATCGAAGTTTTAATTTATTGAGGAATCAGCTGTTGATAAAGCGGATTATGAATTTATCTTCCTGTATTAACATTCTTGAATATTTTAGTTTATGCAATTGTTCTCAATCTGAAGTTCTCAATCTGACCAACTGAAGCAATAGAAAAGCTTTATTTAATTGGTATTATAAAAGCGTATTCTTCTTGTGGTAAACATTGCGTGGCATCACAACTTTGCCATTTAACTACACCCCTAGCATTGGCAACCCCTTTATCATTATTCAATTTTACCTTTTGCTGAAAAACGACTTCATTGATAAAATAACCGACATCCATCTTGAACACTTTTTCGTGTTTTACTTTTGGTGATGGTGCTAAAGTTTTGCCAATTATTGAAAAATCTACAGATTTTTGAAAGGAAAACGATGTTGGTATGGGACCATCACCGTTTAAATTTAGAGCATAAATATGCCAACCATTCTGGATAGTTGCTTTGACGAAAAGCACGGCCTCTTTGCTATTTATTTTTTTACTAGCAACTGTCCATTTTACAGGTTTGTGGATCTGTCCAAATGACGCTGTAATCGTTAAAATTACAGAAGTGATGAGTAATAATATCTTTTTCAATTGTATAGTGTTTATTTAATTCTGAAGTTAAATTAGTAAATATTACGTTGATATCGTAATGAATGGAATATTAGTCGTTCGTCCCTAGTATTGGTCATTCATCCCTAGTTTTTGGTGATTCGTCCCTAGTATTGGTGATATGAGTAGTAAATTAAATGATATTTTATTTAGTATTTTAAACTAATTTAATTAGTTTTTATGGATATTGTTTTGTATCTTTAAAGTAATAACCAATTCACTGAATTTATGAATTCAAGAGAGACAGAGCCAGGTATTATTCCGCGTAAGCAGAATGATGAGTTGCTCAAAGGCGTATTTGAGGAAAATTTTCATGATTTTCTACTCTTTATGTATCCGAATGCAAAAGAGTTATTTGATTTTGATCGTGGATTTTCATTTAAGAATAAGGAATTATTTAAGATCATCCCCGACCGTGAGCGTTCAGATGGTAAGCGTATCGCAGATCTATTAGCGAAGGTTTATTTGAAAGATGGTACGGAGAAGTGGATCATGGTACATACCGAGATTGAAGGAGGTAATAGTTGCGATTTCGCGTATCGTATTTTTCAATATCACTACCGTATTCGTGATAAGTTTGACGTACCTGTGGAGACCATTGCAGTCTTTACTGGCGACCGCAAGCAACGTAGGCCTTGCGAATATTTGGAACAGGGGATACACACCTCTATACATTTCAAATACCTGTCCTATCAAATTTTTGACAACTCGGCGACAGAACTTCTGGATTGTGATAATATCTTTGCTTATATTGTGGTAGCCTGTCAAAAGGCATTACTAGAAGGGAAAGTTCCAGAAGAGGAGTTGGCAGAAGATCGAAGCACGATCGTTCGCGCACTTCTGGCGAGTAAGAAATATGATAAAGAGCGGATTATGCATTTTTTATTTTTCTTAAAAAGCTTTATCTTTATACAAGATGAAACAATAAACAATAATTTTGATTCATATATTTACCAAGTGTCTGGAGGCGCTATCAACATGGGAGTTATAGAAATAATTAAAAAACAAGAAAGAGAAGCAGGGATGTCGGCAGGGATGTCGGCAGGAATGTCGGCCGGAATGTCGGCCGGAATGTCGGCAGGATTAGCAGCTGGTATTGAAAAAGGACGATTAGAGGAACGTGCTAAACTCAAAGCAGAAAAACAGAAAGCTGAGCGTGAAAAAGCGATGGCTATTGCATTAGAATTTAAGAAAATGGGGCTACCTATTGCTGATATAGCTAAAGCTACTGGCCTTTCCATCGACGAAATCGAAAAACTATAATAGGAATACGATAAGATATATTGAACCGATTGGGATGGCCAGTCGGTTTTTTTATTTTTCTTAAAAAGCTTTATCTTTATATAAGATGAAACAATAAACAATAATTTTGATTCATATATTTACCAAGTGTCTGGAGGCGCGATCAACATGGGAGTTATAGAAATAATTAAAAAACAAGAAAGAGAAGCAGGAATGTCGGCAGGAATGTCGGCCGGAATGTCGGCAGGATTAGCAGCTGGTATTGAAAAAGGACGATTAGAGGAACGTGCTAAACTCAAAGCAGAAAAACAGAAAGCTGAGCGTGAAAAAGCGATGGCTATTGCATTAGAATTTAAGAAAATGGGGCTACCTATTGCTGATATAGCTAAAGCTACTGGCCTTTCTATAGCTGAAATTGAGAAGTTATAATAAGAATACGATAAGATATATTTTCAATTATTTCAACCTTTTTACAGCTTCCTTTATCTCAGGTAAATCCATTTTATACTTTTCTAAATCCCATCCGGGTAAGTATTTATCCATAGGAGGTAGCCCCATAGATACTCGGCGACTTTCAAGATTATCATCATCAACTATTGGGTAGAGGAAATTTTGTTTAGTTGTTTTGTTAGTAAACTCTTGACTGCCATATAGCTGATCTTCACCTTTACGGATTCCTTTGTGCTTTTTAGTATATAATTGTATTCTGTTTTTAGATAGGTTTCAAAAGTACATTAGGGGTCTCTATTCCATTTTGAAGGGCATAAATTATTTCCGCACATAATGCAGCTGTAATAATAGGCTTGCCCATATGATCAAGGGCTCGTATAGCACAGAGATATATGTTTGCACCGGGACATGGGGGTGCTGTAGGGCCATATAATGTATAATTATTGGGATCGCAAGGGTCTGAAGGGGGGGTAGTTAGTGTATATAAGTACCAAGGCATAATTGTAGTGCTTTTATGGATCAAAAAGCTTAAACTTTTAAGTAACGCCTACTCTTTTATAGGATTTTTGGCAAACTCCTGATGTTGAGGTAGACTTATGGGATATAATATTCCTGTTTTAAAATGATGTTCTCACCATCGCGACCGGAATGAACGCTTGCAGCCATTTCTCTCTGAAGCGATTCATCAATGATGGGTAATCCGGCGGAATCAAAGCAGGCTTTGATGGCATAGATCTTATCGGAAACAGTCTCTGTTGGATGGCGATTTCTTGCCTACCACATAGCGTGTGTATTGAAGGGGATCCACTGGGTCCAATCGTGTGCCTTGCTTGGGTGTAAAAAGATACCATGTTCTCATCGTCCAATACTTTGCAAACCTAAGTTTCACTTTTCGCTTACTCTATTGCAGGGTTTTCAGCATCGCCCTTTTATCGTTTGCCAGCTTTTGTTTTTCGACTTGATAATAGGCACCGCACCAACATTTACTCTTTTGTAAGGGAAGTGGCGCGGGCCTACATCAAAAACCGAAAATGAAAAAAAACAATCAAAAGCATGGTTCCAACAGCTTAGCTTTCTAGTCAATTACAATGCTCTATATGGACACCCAAAAGGGTGATATTTGTCAAAAGAGCTATCTTATAATTGTTGCAGTCCTAATTTCGTTTTACTGGCTATTTGAACTAAGACTAAGATAAAGAAGAAATCGGAGGGAGTGTTACCGCAAATGACCCACTTTTTTTGTTACATCTGTTGCAAAATTAATGGGTCATTTGCGACTCTTTTATTGTTACAAGTGCGCATTTTTTATTGTATCATGCTAAATAAATCCTGCTTCTCAAAAAATATTGATTTAATGATGGAATTTTTTTTCAATTTCTGTTCATTACGGCATCGAGATTGTGGGAGAGCGGAATTCTGCGTGAAATAGCAAATCTTTTGAAGGTGAGTAAGAAGAGTCAAATTATCTTCTCTAGGTATAATCAATTATTAGAACAGATGGGCGAGCAGATAAAACTTGCGAGGAAGCGACGTAAGCTGACGACTATTCAGGTAGCGGAGCGTGCAGGTGCGCGATCTAATTTATATTTGATTGAAAAGGGTGATGCAAGTGTGGCATTTGCAGCCTTTTTTAATGTTCTTATAATATTAGGATTAAAAGAGGATATATTAAAAGGGGCAACTGAATTTTGCGTGAAACAAATAAGGTATCAGATTATCGTTTGGTGAACATCTACTTCATAATAGGTTCAATAAGTAATTTTTCACATACCATGTTGCTCAATACTTCTCTAGTGCTATCCGCATAATTGACAACCATACTTTTGTCAAATGGTTCAATGGATACAACCGTGATAATAGCCCCTAGTAAAAGTTGTCGACTACTCAAAAATCGAAGCAATTCTTCAGAAGAAGGTTTTACAGCCATAAATTTGACCACATCACCTGTTTTACAGTCACTTAATTTGATGAATTTCTTTAATTTTAACTTCCCATTTGCATCAGGTATAGGAGATCCATGTGGATCGACTTCGGGAAAACCTAAAATTTGATCCATTTTTGCAAAAAAAGCAGGAGACTGAATATGTTCAATCTGTTCGGCAATGTCATGTACTTCTTCCCATCCAAATCCCATTTTTTCAACAAGGAACATTTCGGTCAGACGGTGTTTACGGATAATCAAAGATGCTTCTTTCTGACCTTTTTCCGTAAGTCTTAGTGGCTTATAGCTTTCATAAACAACTAAGTCTTTTTCGCTCAGTCGTTTCATCATACCATTTACCGTAGGCATCTTAATATCTAATAACTTACTTAACTCGTTCACGCTTGCTTCACCTTTTGTACAGGTCAACGTAAATAATGCCTTTAGGTAATTTTCTTCTGTATGGGATATCATTATTACAAAAATACAAATTATTAGCATAGGCTAACAATATTGTTAGAAAATATTTGTTAGCATGTGCAAACTTTGTAGTTTTGCTAAACTAACAAATAAGATATACATGATGAACATTAAATTTTTTCTAGTAACATTTGGTCTGACATTAATACATTTGACGATTTCAGCTCAGATTAGTCAATTGAAAGGTAAGATAACGGACAGTGAGGGTGAGCCTATTGAATCGGCTACGATCACTATACCTACTTTGGGTATTGGAACCAAAGCGGATAGTCTTGGATATTATGAGCTTAATAATATCCCCTTGGGTAATTACCCAATAAAGGTGAGTTTTATAGGTTTTAGCACAAAAACGCTACAGTTAAGTGTCAACGGTACGCAACCTCATGTAAAGAATGTGGAATTGATATCGATGACCAACCGATTGAACAGTGTAGTGGTTACAGGAACCCGAACCGCTCGTCGCAGATTGGAAAGCCCTGTGGCTGTTAATATTTTAGATAGTAGAACATTCGATATCACGCAGTCCAATACACTAGCCGATGGTCTGTGTTTCCAACCGGGGTTACGAATGGAAACTGATTGCCAAACCTGTAATTACACCCAGTTGAGGATGAATGGATTAGGAGGTTCTTATTCTCAGGTATTGATCAATAGCCGTCCCGTATTTAGTTCATTAATGAGTTTATATGGATTGGAACAGATACCGGCCAATATGATTGACCGCGTTGAGGTAGTAAGGGGCGGAGGATCAGTTCTGTATGGCTCTTCTGCTATCGCTGGAACGGTCAATATATTGACCAAAGAACCGCGAAAAAGCTCCTTTACGATTTCTAATAATACTTCTTTGATTGGTAAAAAAACATTAGACCATTTTTTCAATGCAAACCTTACGGTCGTAAATGAGGAGGAAAATGCAGGAGTCTCAATTTTCGCCTCTCATCGAGATCGCGACTCTTATGATGCAAATGGCGATGGTTATTCCGAAATGCCGCTATTGTTAAATAATTCCTTCGGATTCAACTCTTTCCTGAAGTTAACTCCTCAAGATAAATTAGAAATAAATGGATGGAGTATCAATGAGGAGAGAAAAGGTGGAAATAAATTGGACTTACAAGCTGATAAAGCCGATCAATCGGAGTATCGCTTGCATAATATAGTAGTAGGTGGATTTAATTATGAACATCAGTCGAAAGATAAGGATCAGTCTTTCAGTGTATACGGTTCTGCACAGAATACGAAAAGAACCCATTATACCGGTATAGATCAGATTGATGCTTGGGGCCGTACTAAAAATCATTCCATGCATGGAGGTGTACAATATAATTATATTGCCAATAATTTTTTGAATGGAAAGAATACCTTTACAACAGGAGTAGAGAATCAGTACGAATATACTTTTGATGAAATCAAAGCATATGATTACCTGATCGATCAGCATGTCAATTTATTCGGTGCTTTTTTGCAGAGTGATTGGGAGATAAACAATAAGTTGACACTATTGTCCGGACTTAGGCTCAATAAATCCAATCGTATCGATAAACTCGTACTGACACCCAGATTCAGTGCGCTATATAAGTTAGGAAGCGAAATCCAACTAAGGGCTTCCTATGCAAGAGGATTTAAAGCACCACAGGCACTGGAAACCGATATGCACATGGCGTTTGCAGGTGGTGGGGTGTCCGTAATAAGGACCGATGCTAACCTGATGGAAGAGACTTCTAATAGCTTCAACGCTTCTCTAGATTTTAACAAACCAAGTGAGCACTTTATATATGGTTTTACTATTGATGGATTCTTTACACGTTTGTACGATACCTTTGTTTTGGAAGAAGTGGGCGTTGACCAAAATGGTAATCAACAATTGCTGCGCAAAAATGGAGGTAATTCGTCCGTAAGAGGGGTAACTGTAGAAGGCCGTTTGAATTATGATCAAAAAATGCAGTTTGAAATGGGGGTAACCTTCCAAAAATCAACTTATGATAAAGCTGTTTCTTGGTCATCGGAACTCGAAGGGAATAAAAAATATTTACGCTCACCGGATACTTACGGTTTTTATACCCTTAGTTTTTGGCCTCAAAATCGCTTCAATGCCGTATTGTCGGGCGTATTGACAGGACCTATGCTGGTTCCCCATTTCGCTGGTGCTCCAGGTATTGATGCAGATGTAGTGAATACTTCACCTACATATTTGGAAAATAACGTTAAGTTCTCGTATCGTTTTACCCTAAATCAAGTTAAGCAAGATTTACAATTTAATATTGGTGTACAAAATATGTTCAACCAATATCAGAAAGATTTTGATATCGGAAAAAATAGAGATAGCAACTATATCTATGGTCCCGGTCGACCGAGAACATTCTTTTTGGGATTGAAGTTTGGATTGATGTAAAACAGCAAAAGATCGTATCTACTATTAATTGCATACAATTTAATAGTAGTAATGGTTGGCCTTCTTTTTGAGAAATTTTTAAACTTTACTAAAGGGAGGCCAACCTTTTTTGTTGAAGATCATCTTTTTTTCTCTATCCGTAATAGTTAATGTATATCACCTATATCTACTGAATTATGGACAAACCACATCTCATTAAAAATAACAAGCTAATAATTTTGTTAGGTCATGCTAACTTATTACTTTTGTTAAGCTAAGTTGTAAAATATGTTTTGATTATGGATTACGTAATAGAATTACTGGAAGTGAAAAGGAATTATCTGGAACGGGATATTCGAGATAATAATTTGATGCAGATGAATATGAAGAAAGCTACCGAGCAACTGCATCAAGTCGGGCAGTTAAAAAGAGCAATTAAAATATTGAAACAGAAAATTAAAAAATAATGAAGATTACACACGTGTTACCCGAACCACCCTATGATGTAAATGCATTGAACCCGATCGTTACGGAAGAAACTTTTTATTAACACTATGGTAAACACCATGTTGCTTATGTCAATAATCTAATAGGGTTTTGGGAGATCATAAACTGGGATTTTGCTAACAATAATTTGAAATAATATGAACTATACCTGTATGAGCCAAACAGAAAACTATTGGCAGACATTGACATCCTCGAGCAATATGCATTTTGAAAAAGGAGATTTTAAAAATGCGCTATCGGGGTATGAAGATGCTTTGTGTCGCGCTGAGGTATTGAACAATCATATTTCGGATTGTATCCGTTTGCAGATTCCTTTCATTCAGGTATATATTATCTCCTGTAATAATCTAGCTAATACCTATGAAGTGTTAGGTAAACATGAGGATACCGAGAGTATGTTAAAACGAAGTGTTTACTATTTGCTGCATCTGGCAAAAAATAACATGTTGAATATGGACGAGATACATGCAGAAACTGAGGAGAAGTGCGTTGAACTATGTAAGTTTTGTCGACAAAACAAATCAAGGTAAAATAAAACAAGAACTGCTTTTTAAGTTACTTAAGGAGCAATTTTTAGAAAAATAATAAAAGATCACAATGAAATTAATTCTTATTCGGCATGGACAATCGCAATGGAATCTTGAAAACAGATTTACGGGAAGGAAAGATGTGGATCTGACAGAACAGGGTAGAAAAGAGGCTTATCATGCAGGTATGCTGATCAAAGATATTCCTATTGATGTGGCGTTCACTTCATGTTTGGTAAGAGCAGAGCATACGTTAGCGATCATACAAGATGTCTGTGGACTTCAAGATATTCCGGTTATTAAGAATGCTGCCTTGAATGAACGGGGCTATGGGAATCTAGAAGGGATGGATAAAGCAGATGCAGCTAAATTATTTGGTGATGACCAAGTGCATATCTGGCGTCGGTCTTACGATATCCCTCCTCCTGGAGGTGAGAGCCTGAAAGATACCTATAACCGTACTGTTCCTTATTTCTTAAAGACGATCATGCCCATGTTGCAAGAGGGGAAAAATGTATTGATCGTTGCTCATGGCAATAGCCTGAGATCGTTGGTGATGTATCTGGAGAAACTTTCTCCTGAAGAGATATTGAATCGTGAGATAGGGACTGGTATTCCATTACAATACGAACTGTAAACAATAGATCATCTCTTCGATCTGTATCGTTTTTAAATTTGTACTCGATAATACTTTGTAGTTCCATTTTCAAGGAATTCAATTAATTTATCTAAGTTTGCAGTTCATGAAAAGAACACTTTTATATATCCTATCCGTACTCATGCTTATCCAAGCATGTTGGGGTCTTGTGATTATAAGTGCCTTTTATATCAATCGCGATTATATAGCGCAATACCTCTGTGAAAATAGGGGCAACCCGCAATTACACTGTGAAGGTAACTGTGTGCTGATGAAGAAAATGAAAAAAGCGCGCGATAATGAAAAGAAAAATATTGAGAATAAAATAAAAGAAGCGAATTTTTTTGTGCTTGCATCAACCACCGATCTGATATCGCCATGGTTGCAAGAGGATATGGATCAACAACCAAATTTTGATCAGAGAAATACACTTTATACCTTTCATGTTTTTAATCGTATGCTGCGTCCCCCCAATCCACAGCATCTCCCTTTATCTGTTTTTACAGCTAATTCTTCGGCTATCCTCGCTTAAAAGAGCTTAGTTTTCGTAATTATTATGTTGATTTTTTTAGTTCTTGAAACTTAGCGTTCAGGGCTTTATCATGCTATTTTATCGAATTGCTGATGAGAACAATACGTGCGATACACGTTGTCTTTGCAGTATATGGGCAAACGACTCGTCGTACTCCGCTAGAATCTCACTTCACATTTTTACCTTATCTATGGTTATCAAAACCGGAAATATCAATACATTAACGTTGGGTCATCTTGACCCTGCTCATAATGGGATTATTGTTTACAACCTTCAAAAGGATGGTTTGGGCTGTCTTCAAGAACTGCATCTACCCAATAGACGGACATTTTATACGGTCATCTATTTGACATCGGGTGTTATAAACATCAACATGGACAAGTATGCTTGTCGATTGGAAAGTATGCAGGTAATTTCCTTTAGTCCAAGTACTGTGTTGCGGGTATTAGATGAAAATGAGAAAAAGGAAGGTTGGGTGCTGCTGTTTGAAGCCTGTCTTTTTACACAACAGCATGATGATGGGCATCCTCATTTTTCTTTCTTGAGGGAACAGAAAATGCAAGCACAAGCTCTGGTGCCGGAGGAGAGGCAGGTCTGGAATGTGATTTTGGAAACGATGCAAAGGGAGTATCGCTACAGGCATCCTGATGCTAAAAATATATTAAGGTCTTATCTAACTATTATTTTAGAAACATTGGATCGGAATGTCTTTCCCGAAATGGTGTCATTGCCGAAAGATGAAAAGGAAGAAAAGGTTATTTCTTTTGAACGCTTATTGGAAGAGCGATATGCCAATCAACGCTTTCCTTCTTTTTATGCGGACCAGCTTTTTATTTCGGCCAATTATCTCAATCGCCTCTGCCGGGAACGGAGGGGAATATCTGCTGGGCAGATGATCCGTGATCGTGTACTTGTGGAAGCTGAAAGGCTGCTCATTCATACCTATAAGCAAATAGCTGAGATATCTTTTGAACTTGGATTTGAAAATGTATCTTATTTTATAACCTTCTTCAAGAAAAAATATGGGCATACACCTGAAGAGTTTAGGAAGATGCAATAAGGAGCCAATAGGATAGATGTGTTGCTGTCCTGAAATCATCATCGCGCTATTCTGTATTTAAGGATAGCGCGATGATGATTGTGCAAGTTAAATAAGCTTGTTAGAAGCTATAGGATACATGGGTGAGAAACCTGTCTCCTGCTTGTACGCGACCGTCTGCAAGGTTCTGGTCGAGCGGTGATTGGTAGTTGCCGCCAAAGGATATTTTCCCAAGGTTGACTTCTACCCCTATAATGCCTGTAGTGGAGTGCCCGCCAGATTGTGCCACATCATATTTTCCATAGACCACATCCTTACTTTGGGTTTCATAGATTAGGCCAGCATTGGGTGCAATACGGACTTTGTTCTGGATATTGAACTTGTAATAAGCGAGGGCATTGGTCGTAAATTTATTGGCATATCGGTAATCGTACTTGTTCTCTGTATTCATTTTATAGGTGGCATTGACGTTCAAGCCGACATCCATTAATCTGACATCATAAGCCAGATTGACCATAAAATCCGTACTGGCTGTCCCCAATTGAAAATTATTGGGAGCGTCTTGCGCGGTATTGCTGCGTTCACTTGCGTCGTATTTGCCTGTAGGAGCTTTTATGCCAGCACCTAGCCAGAGCGAATGGACCAGCATTTTATTGGATGAGGTGCTGGTTGCTTCTTCGAATATTTTGAAGTACCCCATGGCTACGACATCTCCCAATCCATTTTTTTCGCCCTGCTCTCCACTGCCTTTAATGCTACGGGCATTGAAGTTATACGGTAGAATGGCCATTACCCGCCAACGCTGCCCGATGTTCCAGGCTCCCCACATCTCCATGCTTTGATAGGTTTCATCAGCCGTAAGTGGTGTGCGATTGCCGGTTGGTCCAAGGTGGGAGAGGAGGGATTTATGCTGGTAGCGAAGACCGACGAATCGCTTGTTGAAATCGGGGAGGATACCTATATAATAACTTCCTACTCCACATCCACAGATGTCACATGCTTTTGAAAAGGGTATCGCGATACCGCAGGCCAATAGTGTCAATAAGATGTATCGCATATATTTTCCCATTCGATTGTTATTATTCATTTGTATCTATTTTTATAGTGTGCATATTTAGTTAGTTATTTAGTTAGTTAGTTAGTTAGTTCACGGTAAATCCTGATCCTATTTCGGGTTCGGCCAATAGTTTATTGGTTACAAAATCCCGATCATCCAATGTTTTGAGGAAGCTGATCAAGTTATTTTTTTCCTCATCGGTCATGCTTATACCCAGCGAACCGTCAGCACGCCTAAAGATGGGGTCTAAGGTCGGAGAGTCCACCATGCCATCGCGGTAGTGCTCGATCACGCGATTGAGGGTCAAGAAACGACCATCGTGCATATAGGGTGCGGTATACGATAGGTTCCGAAGACTGGGTACCTTAAATTTGTATCTGTCTGCAACATTCAAGGTTACAGAATCTCTACCCGTGTCATGCGCGCGATTAGGGGAAAGTCCATTATTGCGGTAGCTCCTGTCCGTAAATAACGGTTCGCTATGGCAGGATGAGCAGTTTTTCTGAAAGAAGAGATAGCCCTTTTGCTCCTGATCTGTAAATGAATAGCCTTCCTCTTTGCGCATGACATGATCGTATTTTGAATTGCTGCTTACAGCCATTAACATGTATTGCGAGAGTGCTTTAAAAAAGCGCGCATCTGTGATTTCGGCGGTCCCAAATGCTTTTTTGAATAGCGCCGGGTAATCCGGGTGTGCGCGTAATTTTTTGAGCACATTTGGAACGGTTTCATCCATTTCTACCGGGTTGGTTATGGCATTTACTGCTGTCAGATCGAGGTCGAATACTCCACCATCCCAAAAGAACTCTTTTTGCCAAGCCATATTCATGATGGGCATGGGATTGCGTATGCCGAGACGGTCGTCAATACCATGGCTCACATCATGACTATGATGGGTGAAAGCCGAAGATTGAATATGACAGCTTCCACAGGCGATGGTATTATTGCGCGATAGCCTAGGCTCAAAGAATAGGCGTTTGCCCAATTCAAATCCATCTTTTGTGATCGTGTTTCTTGCGAAATTATACACTGGCTCTGGAAAATTGCTCGGCTTCACGAATCCTGTGAACAATTCTGGAAGCGATTCTTCTCCTTTTTTGCATGCCCAAACCAAGACTAAAAGTCCAATAATCACTGCTATTTTTTTCATCCTCTATAGCTCTTCTTCACTCTTTACAAAATTTTCAGTATGATCATGCGTAAATAAACTCGGGAAATTATTGGCAATATTGACGCTGTAATCACTGAACATAACATTGGGGTGCGCTACTATACTAAAATTATGGGGACCATTGAACACTTTCATGATATCGACAAATAGGTGGACATTACTGCGTAATCCGGCTCTCACTTGTGCTGTGCCTGCGTTTTTAAGGTCTACGGTAACCGTTTTGATATTGTTGATCGTAGGGGCACTGTAACCACCAAATCCACCGATATGGTATTTGAACTGTTTATTTCCCGTAGGATCTCCTTGTTGATCATCCGAAATGAGATCACAGTAGCCTTCCATTTTGAAAAAGATGTAGCCACTGTTCCAGCCCCAGTACATGCCACCTCCATGTCCTTCCTCTGCATCGAAGGAAAGTACACCGGTTCTCTTTTCTACGGGCATGGTATTTCTAAGGCTGTCTACACCGATCACAAATTCGATTTTACTGTAATCTCCTTCAGGCACGTTTACTTTTGTAAATCGTGTTGTCCGATCTGCAGCATTCACTAAAAAATAACTTGAATCTTGGGGTACGGTATAGCTACTTCCATCCGTTTTATACACTTTGATATTACTGATGAAATATTGTAATAGTTTGATCCTAAAAGGTTCTCCTTTTGCATTTTTATATACCCTTGATTCCAAAGCTAAAGTCTCTTCACCTACGATATTGTCAAATTCGATAGAGAATTGCCCTACTTTTTCTTGGTCTGGTAAGGGAGCTTCAGTCTTGCTACATGCGTAAAATAAGGATAGGAGGAGGGTCAGCACTGCTGCGCGTGCGATTTTGCTACGTACTTCTGTTTTCATCGTTTTCATTTTAATATAATTAGTGTTTATATAATTTTTATAGGGTGTTACTTTACTTTGACGGTATAAATGAGGGTATCCTCCGATAGGGTTTCCTTATCTTTCATAAGCTTCACTTTAACGATCCATTCTCCAGGCATAGAAAAATGGATCATCCCTGAATACTTTCCGTTTCCAATGCTTTTTGCATGTTCATTTTCTGAAGAACCATGTTTCATCGCGGGCATAAAAGGTTCGATCGCTACTGTATAGTCATCGACATTGGACAAGATTTCTTTATCCTTTTTACTCAAGACAAAGGCTATGGTCTGTTTCCCTACTTTAACTTCCTGAGGAAGTAAGCACGATACAAATAGCTGGTCATTACGCTTTGTTTTAGTAAGTAGGGTACGCGTAAAGGAGTCTTGGTGTACTGGTAATGAAAATATTAATGTGTCTGTTTTGTCTTCCTCTTTTACAATGGTCTTGAATAGCCACCCCTTTCCCATATCTTTTATATTCGCCATGTTAAAGACCACATCAGCACGGTAGACTCCATTTCCTAAATTCACTAGTGGGTAAGATGGTCCCGGATGTGACATCATTCCCATATCCATTACGATTTGATAATCTAATGAGGCAGCTGAATTCGTTTTATCATTTTCATATTTAAGGTATAGGGATTCGAACTTATTTGATAGCCTATCGGAGGTCCAGAGTGATATTTTTTTACTGTCATATAACGTATCCGCGAGCTGTATCATGTGGGATAGATCTACGGTTGAATCTGAACTGCTCATGTCAGTTATTGCTATTGTTTGTTTCGTTGTATGGTTGCAACTGTACATGGATAAGACTAGCGGTATTAGATACAAGTGCTTAGCAGCTACTGTTATACTTCGTGTAATTGTTTTCATTTTTAATAAAATATGTGTTTATATAATTTTTAGAGATTATCCACGACTCGGTTACTGACGAAATCTTGCGCTGGGCTAGCACTATTTTTCATAAGCTTCACATTGATTTTTGTGCACACGCGCATGGTGTAGGTCAGCATCAGATTCACCCTGAAATGTACTACCACAAACAGCAGATGTTCGGCATGCGCAATATGCCACGCATCGGATATTCCTAGCTCAATAAATGAGCATACAGCGCGTGTCTGTATACGCTTTAGGGTTGTTTTTGGCGCTCTTGATAGCGTGTGCAGTTCTATATGATTCGTGAAAGATGAAAAAACTTATTGGACAGATTTCGTCAGTTGACTTATGCCATTAAGCGGTGTAGAGTGGGGGATGAAAGATGGTTTCTGCAAATTGAAAGGTGTACATATTATCTTTCAAATCGTATTTTGGAACACGGATCTGCGGATTGTATTTGTTTTTTTTGAAGTCGAAGATATCCATAGGATGGATATAGGCAAGTTGGTCTAGATTTACAGGTGCTTGTTTCGTTTCCTTTTCAGCCTGTTTCTTTAATTTCTGCATCAGTACGCACTGACCGTTACAGTGCATGAGTGGTTTGTCTTTATTGAGACAGAATTTAGCGTATGCTATTGTATTGAGCTTGTAATCGACGAGCATACCAATCTTGCTGAACGTCTGAAATAAGAACGTCAGTAAAAGTATGCATATGGTCAATTGTTTCAAGTCAGTTAATTTTTGTACAAATATACTGCCCTAAAATTGATTCCAGTTTTGATTTTCGTGCAGATGATACTGCATTTCGGAACATATACAGGCGAGTCCCATTGGACGACTCGCACGGTTCATGCTGGTGGTACGGTTTTATTCAGACCAAACGGCCAATTCATTACCATCTGGATCGATAAATTGAAACCGTTTACCTCCGGGGAAACTGAAAATATCCTGCGCGATGATACCTCCTGCTTTGATTACCTTTTTCAAGGTCGATTCGATATCCTTTGAATAAAGAACAATCAGTATGCTTCCTTTTGCGGGTGTACCTGTTGTAAATCCACCATCGATATAGTCGCCTTCAAAGGCCGTGTAGTCTGGTCCGAAATCAGTGAAGTTCCAATCGAAACTGGCCGTATAGAATTTTTTGATTTCTTGAAGATCCTTCGATAGAAATTCGATGTATTGGATCTGTTCGTGTTTCAGTTTATTTTGTGTGGTCGTATTTGCCATAGCCTTTAGATTATAGATACAAACTTAAATAAATTTGTACGACTTGTGTTTGGTTGAACCTAAAAAATATTCATGCTCATTTTTAGCTTGCTAATTATAACTAATCTGTCATAACTGATGCGGTTGAATTAGTAGCAACCTGTATTATATACAGGTTGCTATGCGTAATTCTTTAGTCTTGTGTACGACCTACCCGGAAAGTTTAGTATGGCATTGTCAAAATTTATCAATTATTCATTAGGGAACTACCTAAAAGTGGGAAGCTACTTATGTGTACTTATCGCTTTGATGTGATTGTTGCCAATAATTTCAAGGAATAACCTTTCAATAATTGATATGAAAAAAATACAATTTTTACTCTTGCCTTTTTTACTGTTCTGTACAGCATCTTTTGCGCAAAACAAGGATGCGCTAGGCTATGCGAAAGTTATCAATAGCAGCAATGCCAGGGCGCATCTTACTGTACTTTCCGCTGACGCATGGCGGGGTAGGGAGGCTGGAACTGAAGGTGGTGATAAAGCGGCCCAATATATAGCCGATTATTATCATAAAGTAGGGCTAAAGGGGCTGGTAAATGGGGGATATAGACAGGAAGTGGAAGCCAGGCGCATCCCATTAGCTGAATCTTTATGGGTTCAAGGGGCTGCTTTTAAACCGGTGGTCGATTTTTTTAATATGCCCGCATCGGTTTCTATGACTGGTTTTCAGCTGAAAACGGATAGCATACTCTTTGCTGGTTATGGGGTTATTGATGACGGTTTGGAATCGTACAACGATTTTCAGGATCAAGCCATAACGGGTAAGGTGGTCATGTTGCTCGGGTCTGGACCGCGAGATGCAGCTTTCTCTTTTCAGGATAAAATTAAATACTTGTCTTTTCATAAGGCTAAAGCGGTCTTGATGGTGGAACCGGTGGTGGATAATAAGTCGGATGGTCTTATGCAACACCTTTCGAACGAGCAGATGCTGTTGCAGGGTTCACCTGAATTAGCGGCAGTGCAAGCGATGGAACAAGGGATGCCGCTGATCTATATCGGCCAAAAAGTGGCGGATGCGCTCTTGAAATCTGCTCATACCGATCTTGCTGCTGTCCGGGAAAAACTGACGGAAACCAACAAGCCCTATCCTTTTGTCTTTAAAACCGACTTTGCGGCTACGGCTTCTCGAGCAGTGGAAACGGTGCATACTGCCAATGTATTGGGTTTTTTGGAAGGATCCGATCCAGTATTGAAAAATGAGGTGCTGTTGCTGAGTGCGCATTATGATCACCTGGGGGTAAATCATTATACCGAAGGTGATAGCATCAATAATGGTGCTGACGATAATGGGTCTGGTACTACTGGAGTGTTGCTTATGGCGGATGCGTTTGCACAGGCCGCTAAGGCGGGGAAGGGGCCTAAACGTAGTATCCTCTTTATGGCGACTACTGGCGAAGAAAAGGGATTGTTGGGCTCGTCCTGGTATGTGGACCATCCGGTGGTGCCGCTCGATAAGATCATAGCCAATCTAAATGTGGATATGATCGGACGGACGGATACTTTGCCGCATCCTGATCATAATTATATTTACATCATCGGCGCGGATCGACTGAGTACCGATCTGGATCGGATAGTGAAAGAAACCAATACCACTTATACAAATCTTGAACTGGATGAACGGTATAATGTGCGTAACGATCCTTTTCAATTGTATTACCGATCTGATCATTACAATTTTGCGAAGCGAGGTATACCGGTTACCTTTTATTTTAGTGGATTTCATGCAGACTATCATAAGCCTAGCGATGAAATTGAAAAGATAGATTTTGATATCCTCTGCAAAAGAGCACAGTTGATCTTCTATACGGCATGGGAGTTGGCGAATGCTGCGACCAAACCTGTGGTGGATAAAAAGGTGGAAAAATAGCGCGGTATATGAGGTGGGCATTGGGCATTTAGGTGGACAATCAGGTAGATAGGTAGATAGGGATTGTCCTTATGGTTATTTTTGGTTCTTGATCTGCTTTTTAGCCCTGTCGTAGGTTTGTCTGCAGATACCCAGATGCATGGCTTTGATGGTCGAATTGGCTACTTGACTAAATAATGGATTATCTGCTTCAAAGTGGATAATACGCTCTTGTGTAGGTGCATTGAGCAGGATGATACGGTCTTGATAACTTTGCTCTTTCTGGATGCTCAATTCTTCCATATGCTGTGCTATTTCTGGAAATGCATTGCGCAGGTCAAGGAGGTCTTGGTAGGACATGGAAAGTACAGGTCCAGCTTCAATCATCTGAATCGTATGATTGCGCGGCATATCTTGAAAAAGGCTGTTATTGAAGATAATGGGCTCGTTCTTTTCCCATATGTAGGTACCGATATTGCTTTGCGTTTTTTCATTAAAATAATAGCTGTGTACCATAGCATTGACAGATAGCCAGGCGCGACCTTCTGCTGCTGGTCCTGGAGATTCTAGTACCTGATTTTTGAGCGCTTTTTGAATACGAGTTATCTGAACGGCTCGTTCCATCAGCTCCGGTTGCTTTGCTGCTGGAACCAGAAGTTTCGACTGTAGATAGCTTAAAAGTAATTTTTGTTTTAAATCGTTCATAGTGAGGATTAATAATAAAATGGTTTTCAGAAAGATAATGCATAGCCCGTGAAAAAAAAGTGACGAAAGTCACTTTTTTTAATGATATAGGACACTTATTTTAAAAATCTGGGTTTAAATGACTTTAGGGGCCATTGAAATCTGAAAAATGGTTACTTTTTTTTGATAAATTGTTATAATGTACACTTTTATTGATTTTTGGTGATGATTAATGAGGTGGATATGGTGCTGAAAAAGATGGTTTAAGGATTCGCCCGTGTGCTGGATGCAGGTATGGAGCTGAATATGATGGTCATAATTGAATAGTTAAACATCAACTCTTTTACAGCTGTACCGTAAAAGAGTTGATGTGGAGTTATACCTGTCGCCTGATGTAACCGTATCTTTTTCTTTTTAGACCTACGTGCATCGCCTTGATGTCGAGGTTGGTAATGCTGCAGAACAGTGGGTTTTCCTTCTCAAACCTCATGATGCGATCTAAAGAGGGCTCATTGAGCAACTGGATCCGATGCTGATGGGCTTGCTCATTCTGAAGGATGATCTGTTCGATATCGGCAGATACTTCTGGAAATTCACTGCGAATGGTCAGCATATCCGGATAGCTAATCGAAGTGACGATCCCGTCTTCGAGCATCTGTACATAATTAGTCCGATCGGTGCCGTTCAACAGGCTCGATGCAAATAGGATAGCTTCTTTTTTCTTCCAGATCTGTGTCCCATAAATAGCATCTTTTTTCTTGCTGTAGTAATAGCCGTGAACCATAGCTTGCGCAGAATACCAAACGCGCCCTTCACTGGCTGGGCCCGGTGATTCCAAATCTTGGAGTTTTAGGGCCGATTGGATCGTGAACATGGGAGCTATACGCTCAAACAATAATTGCTCGCGATCAGGCATTAAGTTGAGCTTTGTCTTTATATAATGCTTGATCAGGTTTTCCTTATGTTCTTTCATGACCATTGCTTATTACTGATCGATCTTGTATGATTTTGTGATGTAGTTTAGGTTTAGCGTTTAAAAGATAGAAACGCGATTGATTTAAGTTGTTCATAATTTATTAAGTTTATTTTGATTTACAAGATTAATATTGGGTTAAGGACGATATCGGATGAGAAACCATAAGCGGTAGTGGAATTGGATTGACCGAGCTCATCATCATAAGTGGTGAATTGGGATCGGACATGATGATATCTTTTGCATCGGGTACATCGTCTACGGCCAGGGTCTCTTTATAAAAGTTGATAGGTTGACCAGATTCCCAAGTCGTAGCAATGCCCTCAGCAAGCATCGATTTAAAGGAGTCGGACATACTGCTGATCTGGATGATTTGATTTTTATGTAAATCAAAATGGGTCGCCATGAATAGGGCGAAATCAAGGCGGATTTGCGTAATCAGAAATTGTTGTTCTGATAAAGTAAGTTGGAACATTTCCTCCTGAAATAAGCCGACTCCCTCATTGTTAAGAATTTTTTTCATATTTTATTTTTATAATTAATACAGTTATAAAAATCGGAACATTTTGAAGTCGAAACAAGAGCATTGTACAGGTATTTTCGATAATGTACACTTTTTTGCTATTTATTTTCCGAAATGTACATCGTGTACATCGCTTAGGATGTTAAAAATACGCCGTTTTTAAAATATTTAATTATACTGTAGGAAATAGTTTTGTTTATGTAAAATGATTTTATATTTTTATAATCGATTTTATATTGATTTGTAAAATCGTAAAGAACCAATTTGTAATTTGAATAAATTATTTTCTCCATGATTAAAAATGAGTTAGTGAAGCGGATTTATAGTCTTGCTGGTATTATACTGTTTGCCCTTTTGATTAATCTAGGCAGTGCTTGGGATGACCTTATCGATCGTTTGGAAAAACCGATGTTTGTAAAGATGGTCATCGGCACTATTGGACTGCTGTACGCTTATTTGTTTCTTGTGCAAGGGATATACAAACAGCTAAACAAGGCTGATTCTTGGTACGGGAAACAAAAAGAATATATCAAAATGTTGATTTTTGTACTACTTAGTACAGCTGTGGTTGTGTTTATACACTTGTTTGTCGTCGATTTTTTGTTAGCACAACGCAACCATCAATCGGTCTTCACCGAGCATTATTTTAACAGTGACTTTTGGTTCTTTTTCATTCCGTCATTGCTCTATATTATTACGCTTTATTACAAACCCCAAATACGATTGTTCCATATTTCTAAAGCACCTGTATTGCTACAAACAAGCGTAGCTGAACCATTGGAGGAAGAGGTTATGGAGAAGCAGGCTGTTGCCGAAGTGTCTGTGGACGAAGAAGATGTGGTTGATAAACCCATTGCAGCAGATCTTAAGGTAGAAGAGGCTTTCATAGCAGGGGATTTGGGTGAAAAATTAGCGAAATCGAAGTTACACCCGTCTATTGATGAAAATCATGAATTGCTTAAGTTATGGCGAGCGTCTGGAGATGTGGAATATTTGTTTGATTATTTTCAAATGCTTTTGAACGACGAGAAATGGCACTTGGAAGGGCAAATACCGCTCTGGAAAGCTGTTGCTTTTGAAAGAACTAAAATCATTACCTATGTTTATTTTGCGAATGGTGAAAAATGGGTACTGCACGATATTGATAATGCCGTATTCGATAATCCATGGGTGATTAAAATCTCCAATAATTACCATTTAAATATGCTTTATGCCACCTTGGAACGGAAAAAGATTATGCTCAAGAAAGCACATGGAAATAAGCTTAAAAGTCCTAAAAAACTACAAAAAGTTGATGTTTTAATACTACATGAAAATGTTGTAAATGTATTGCTGGAGGTGATGAAGGTTAATCAACTAAATTATATGCTCATCATAAGCCGGCGGATGTTTGACAATTATGAAAACTTTTGCAGATTGGCAGAGCTGAAGAAACTTGATGTAGAGCAGTTGGGAGATGATTTTGGCAGAATTGAATAGTTGTGGGGCTCGAACGCTATTAAAATCCTATTGATTACCTTTGCACAAATTTAGGGAATCGTCATGGCGGATAAGAAGAATAGTTTTTTGTTTTTGGTATACTTGGTCGGATTGAGCATCATTGGTTTTTTGGCGACAGATATGTATCTGCCGGCATTTGATGTGATGCGCATGGATTTCTCGACCGATAAAAGCAGTATAAGTGCAAGTTTAAGTGTTTTTTTGGCAGGATATGCACTTGCTCAATTGGTGTGGGGGCCAATTTCTGATCGTGTAGGTAAACCTAAAACGATACTCATGGGATTGACAATCTTTACACTCGCTTCTTTGAGTATATTTTTTACACATCAAGTTTCGTTATTATTATTGTTGCGCCTGGTACAGGCCATAGGGGTATGTGCTGCTGCTGTGAGTTGGCAAGCTCTGGTTGTAGAACGTTATCCTGCTGCTCAGACCAATCGGATCTTTGCCACAATCATGCCTATGGTGGCTTTATCGCCGGCATTGGCGCCTTTGCTTGGCGTGTATCTGCTCAAGCATTTTGGTTGGAGATCGATATTTATCACCCTAGCGATTTTAGCAATCCTGCTGATGGTATATACCTTTACGCTAATGCGTAGCCAATCATCAGGTACTGTAGAGAAACCAAAAGATCTGGTGAAGACAAATCGCTCTTACTTCTCTCTCTTAGGGTCTAAATATTATGTGGGCAATGTGTTGATATACGCTTTCTGTTCGGGTTCGTTTTTTGCCTGGTTAACCGGGTCTCCTTTCTTTCTCAAAGAATTGGGTTATGATGAGAGTCAGATCGGATTGAGTTTTATCCCGCAGACAATCGCTTTTATGGCAGGGGGATATGGTTATAGATCACTCTCTAACCGTGTGGAAGGAAAAAGATTGATGCCTTATTTACTGTTCTTATATTCGATATCACTGATTGCGATTTATATAATCAGTATAACGATGACGCCTACCTTGACCATACTTTTGATTCCCTTTTGTATCATGGCGCTTGCCAATGGTGCTTGTTATCCCATAGTGGTGGCAAAGGCGCTCAGTGTTTTTCCCAACAACTTGGGGAAAGCTGCGGCATTGCAAAACACCATCCAACTCGGTATCTGCTTTATAGCGAGTGCCATTGTATCTATTTTTTCTAAAAATGCCTTGTTGGCAACTACTATTGTCATGGCTGCTACTGTTCCTTTTGTATATATCGCACACCGATTGACGCTCAAAGGTAAGGAGTCGAATAGCTAGCTTAATCTCTGTGCGCATTCTTTTTTGTCATATGCTGTAACCTTTTCATCGTAGCCCAACTCTAATCTTGTATAAATCGATATTGATTTATGTAAATTAAATATAACGAGATGGAAACGATGAGTTTACAACGAGGAATTAAAGCTATATTTTCCTTACTGAGGATTACTTTGGGAATTGTGCCCATTGTTGCGGGCTTGGATAAATTTACCAATATATTGACCAATTGGGAGCAGTATCTCAATCCCGTTCTGGTCCAGATATTGCCCTTTTCTGCGCATACCTTCATGATGGTGGTGGGCGTTATCGAAATCATAGCGGGGATACTCGTTTTGAGGCGTCCGGTTATTGGTGGGTATGTTGTGGGTGTGTGGCTTACTGCTATCGCATTGAGCCTTTTGGCGAGTTTTAGTTTTGTTGATGTGGCGGTACGTGATCTTGTGATGGCAATTTCCGCTTTCTCACTGGCAAAAATGGCGAAATTAATAGAAAACTAATCTGGAATTAGCATCAACGAAGGCATCTTAGAAACCCTATTACTCCACTTTTCTGCTCGCCATATGCTGTTCTCCTGCATATAGCACAATAATATACTTGGCAACTGCTCTTATTGAACCTGGCTCATGTATGGCCTTGTAAACAGTTGGTTCGAAAGGCTTGGTGCCATCTTTATCCTGTTCAGCTCGTTCGGTGTCATGTGCTGTTATGTAATCTGTTGAGGTATCTGTTTTGAAATGACCGAGCCTGTTGAAGGCAATCATTTTTATGGGTTGTTCGTATTGTTGACATTCAATCGCTACATATTGTACTTCGACCCAACAGGTGCAGTATTTCGGGATCAATAAATAGAGGATGGCAAATAGTAAGAGCATAAAAATTGCACCTCCTAATAGACACGATACGAGATTGAAAGCAGTGGCCTGCGCTACTGCTTTATTATTTATAGTTTGATTCTCCGATGGCGGTTTTCCCGCTACGGTCCTTTCCCAAGGGACCTGCTCATACAACTCCTTATTGAACTTATTGGCAGCAATCAGCTCCTGTTGCAAGTCGATAAGGAGTTTTCTTTCTTCCGGAATAATATGATTCCGCTCCTCAATTCCATCCATAATTCCATTTTCCAATATTACTTTTTCAATGTTTTCCGGCTCTTCTGCAACAGGTTGTAGCGGAATGGCGTCAGCTTCTTGCTCGCTATCGTACTTTTGATAATTTATTTTTTTAGAATTCCGCAATTCTCGCCATTTGATAAATGGCCTTGGTGCGAACTGAATAAGTATCGCTAACAGTTTAACAATACCCTCATCGGGATTGGTTGTTTTTTCTGTCATAAAATTTTTCAGGGGTTTAAGTTTGTCGAGCTCAAATCGACGAATGCCAGTCTCTAGGTCGCTATATCTATTGGTTGGATCAAAAAAATCGCTGAATACTTGGATGTCTTCTCTTGATAGTCCATTTGCAAACAGTTTAAGACTGAAATTTCTCAAGTTTCCAGGTGTTGGATTCTCCAGTTTAATATCTAGCACATGCTGGGAAAGCTTTTCCCGATAGGTATTTATAACCTCTTTTTTAAATTCTTCAAACTCAAACATTACTACAAAATTAACCCAACGGTCGCACCGTATTTTACGGAAAACCGTAAAATGAATCCCTCAAAAATGTCCCCTTATTGTCCGGAATAATCGGAATTCTATAGGAATTTCTGGAATAGTTATGGAATAGTTGGAAATACTGGAATACCCTGATGATTAGCTGTTTATGTGCTATAGATTTGATTTCGAAATCATGGTTCTAACGATAAGTTCTTGCAAGGACAGGTACGGAACAGGTTTCGAAAAGAATGGATATCGCGGTCGTCAAAACCGGTTTGGGAAGCAGTTCTTGTCTCCCGCGATTGAAGTTCACACTTCCCAAAAAATTCAGAAGGCCTTCTGAAAACATTGTAGTAACCCCGAGCATGAAGCACGTGGGCCTACCAGGTTTTTGACTTTTAATTTTTTGAAAAATGTGGTATTTCATTTTAGCACTTTTATTTGGTAATCCTTCAGATTCACATACAAATAATGAACAAACTGTCATGCAGACGAACAGCGATCCTGAAAAGAGTGGTGGCGGTGATAAGGGACACGTTCAACCAGGTAAGTAATTGCCTATATAATGATTAGAATAAGACAACTTCGGTTGTCTTATTCTGTTTTGGGAGGAAGGGTTGTTTTTAAGATTAAAATTCGATATTTTCGAACAAAATACAACTCTTATTGAAAGGCTTCAGCTTATACATATTATTGATCATATTTCTTTCTTGTGAGAAAGAAGCTATTCAAAAGGAAAAACCAATTGACAACCCTTCGTATGATAAGGCATTTGAATATTTGGAAGCAGCAAAATCGGATAGTGCTTTCTTCTACTTTGGAAAAGCAAAGCAGGTTTTTTCAGAAGCGGGTGATAGCCTGTTTGTGGCTAAATGTCTGATCAATATGGCTATTATCCAAATCGATCAGGGAGATTATTTTGGAGCGCAAGAAACGTCATTGGAAGCAGATGCCTACCTGAATAAACAGAATAAGGATTATCATCGTTTTCTGAGTATGAACTTCAATAATCTGGGGAATGCCACTGGTTATCTTCGTGAATATAAACAAGCTATTAAGTTTTATGAGTCGGCCATCAAATATTCGGACAATCCTCAGAATACCTTGGTCTACCGCAATAATCTAGCGATGACCTATGTCACTAATAATGAGCTGGAAAAAGCGCGGGAGATATACGATGATATCATCAATCGCACACATAAAGGCCAAGTTGAGTACGCACGGGTATTGTCCAATCTGGCAAAAGTAAAATGGTTGCAGGATCCAAATTATAACGCCATTAGCGAATTCTTGTTAGCCTTAAAAATACGGGAACAAGAAAATGATATGTGGGGGCAGAATGCTAGCTTATACATGATCTGTGAATATTATACAGAAAAGCAACCTGACTCTGCGCTATTTTATGCGAAAAAGAGATATGCGGTCGCTAGGGCAATAGCGAGTCCTGATGATCAGATAAAGGCCCTTCAAAAGCTGATTAACCTAAGCCCTAGTGAAGCTGTAAAACCTTATTTTGAAACCTATAATGATCTTAAGGATAGTGTGCAATTAGCCCGTAGTGCAGCTAAAAATCAATTTGCGTTGATCCGTTATGAGGTGGAGAAAAATAAGGCGGATAACCTGAGTTTACAAAAAGATAATGCGGAGAAGGCTTTCCGGATTACTCGTCAACGTATGTGGACTGGAGCAGTGTCGGTCTTGTTTATCTTAGCCATTGTAGGTGGTGCGGTCTGGTTCAAAAGAAGAAAGCAACGTCTTGAATTGGAAGCGGATGGTAAGATCAAAGCGAGTCAGCTGCGGACATCCCGTAAAATACATGATGTAGTGGCCAATGGTCTTTACCGCGTGATGACCGAAATCGAAAATAGGGATGATATTGATCGCGATGGAATTCTGGATCGTCTGGAAATCATGTACGAGAAGTCGCGTGATATTTCTTATGAAGTGGAAGAAACTACCCAAACACAACTGGATTATCATAAACAGGTGACCGATTTGCTGAAGTCTTTTGTTACAGAAAACAGGAAAGTGATCATTGCAGGTAATGATCCGGAATATTGGAAAACGGTAAATTCGCATACGAAATACGAAATCCATCATGTATTGCAAGAGCTGATGGTCAATATGCGAAAGCATAGCCAGGCGAGTGATGTGGTCATTCGCTTTGATTGGGCACCCTCACATCTAAACATTTACTACAGCGACAATGGGGTGGGCCTGTCAGAATCACTGGTCCGCGGTAACGGCCTAACTAGTACGGGAAACCGTATTGCTGGTTTAGATGGCAAGATTACCTTTGTAAGTAAGGAGGGGAAAGGACTTAAAGTCGAAGTTTCGATTCCGATTCTTTAAAAGATCATACTATATGTTTAAAAAAGTACTCATCGCCGAAGATCATGAAATTGCAAATATTTCAGTTCAAAAGACACTCCACGAACTCGGTATCCAAAATGCGAAATACGTCTACTATTGTGATGATGCATTGACCTGGATTAAAAATGCGCAAAGAGATGGTGAACGCTACGATTTGTTGATCACGGACCTCACTTTTGAAGTGGACCATAATCCGCAACGTATAGCGGGTGGTATCGAACTGATAAAAGAAGTCAAAGCGATCCAGCCAAATTTGAAGGTAATCGTACTGTCGGCAGAAAGTCGTAGTGCTGTCATCGATGAATTATTTAAAACGCGTGCTATTGATGGTTATGTGCGGAAGGCTAGACGTGATGCCCAATATCTGAAAGAGGCACTACAAGCGGCATGTCAAGATAAAACCTATCAATCTCCAGAAATCAAGCAATCTATCCGAGAAAAAAACTCACATGAATTCAGTAACCTTGATATTCATATTATCGCGTTATTGTCGCAGGGAATCCGTCAAAAGGATATTCCATTCTATTTGCTGCAAAAAGAAATTAGACCATCGGGATTAAGCAGTGTGGAAAAACGACTTAACCTGATGAAAGAGGTTTTGGAGTTTTCGAAAAATGAGCAATTGATTGCGTACTCAAAGGATATCGGGATCATCTAGTCGTAACGCTATTCGTTTTTCTCTCCAATAGGATATTTTCATTTTTAGATGGATATATCTTGGGAAGATTAGTGGAATGAAAAATATTAAACACTTGGAATTCAGTTTTTTATTATTTAACTTTCATGTACAGAAAATGTTGTTGCTAGTTCTATAGGGACAATAAAAGGTTAGTACAAATACCCTCCATCCTCTATTCCCCTGAATAGAGGATATTTTTTTATTGGTTGTTTCCTTTGGGCTTGGGTAAGTGTTGCGTTAGAATAAGTTGACATGAGTATGCTCGTTATTTGTTACCCTTAATTTTTCTATCAGACTTTAATCCCTATGTTTGTGCAAATTTTAAGGAATAGAGATATGAGGATACCAATGATCTTATTAGCGGCATTAATGTTGAGTTGTCAATTTCTTGCGGCTCAAACAGCAAGTGAACCTGTTAACAAGACCACACAAGAGCTTACAGAGCCCGCTTTAAAAACGACGAAGGCAATGTCGAAGGAGATGGCAAAAGCTGAAGCAAAAGCAGCTAAGGCTGAAGCAGAGGCGGCTAAGGCTGCTGCAAAAGCAGCTAAGGAAGAAGCGAGAGTAGCGAAAGCGGCAGCAAAGGAAGCAGCGCGTGTTGAAAAAGAGCGCATAGCAGCTTTGAAGTTGCAAAATGCAATCATGAAGGCAGAAAAACCAATTACAAAGCATATCGCACAATTGGAAAAAGAACGCAAAGCACTTCAAAAAATGAATGTTAATCTGGAAAAAAAGATAAGCAAAAACGCGCTTGATGAAATCCAAGTTGAAAAGGAAAAAGCAAAAATTGCGAAGGCGGAAGCTAAAATTAAAAAATTGGAAGCGCAATTGTTTGAAGAAGAGAAAAAATTGAACAAGCTAGTGAACTAAACCGCACAAGTTTAATAAAACAATAAGGGGTTCTTTTTCTCAAAAGAACCCCTTATTGTTTATAGTGCATGCTGCCCTATCTTGCTGGCAATGCCCATTACTTCAGTTGTGATCATTAAAAACGAAAATGGTTAGGATTACGCGCTTTGTAACCTAACCATTTTCTTGATAAACCACTAGGGTTTTGTTAATGTGCTTTCAACCTGAGCCATTTCTTATGATAAAATGGCTTTGCTTAAAAACGGTGTAAATATCCCCATCTACCTACTAATGTGAATACAACAAAGCTATCATTCATTTTTTCGATAATAATACGGGAAACCGTAAAAACACTTATTTTTTTAAAAAAATTAAAAAGATGTAAAATTCATCCAATCTGTATTGTCTGAATAATCCATCAACGGATCTGCATGATTGGTACTGTTCAACTGTCCGATAAACATAGCAATATCCATTTTGATGTGTTGACGCGTGATCTCTGTCATTTCGTCGTTAAAGCCTGCATTATTGATCAATAGCACATACTGAAAACACACGACACGAGCAATGATTCGGCCCAACGTCATCATATCCCGTTGTTTTGGTTGATCTGGGAAATTGAAATTCAAGAGTTCGGAAAAGAACGGTGCAGCAAGTTCAGTCGCTTTATATTGCTTTAAGTAGGCAAGGAAGTTACTCTCTTTGCTTTTTCTCATTAGCTTGGCAATTGCTTCTGCAATCTGTGTGTAGAGCATTTCATTTGATCCTTCAAAAATTTGGAAGGGTCTGCTATCTACTACGCCACGTCCTGCGACATGATCGAGTCGGTAACCGTTTGCGCCAGATAACTGTAGACATATCTGCGATGCTTCTTGCATAAGGTCTGTCACAAAAGCTTTCACACTGTTGGCATCAACTCCATGTCCGGAAAGATCGTTGCCGATTCCGCTCATGGAAGAACTGTAAGAACACATAGCCGAACATATTGTAAATGCAGCCTGTAGACGAGAAAGTTGAAATTTCACCGAATCCATTTCATTCAAGCGGATACCAGTAACTCGTCTGTCATGACAGTGTTGCATTGCTTCGTCTAGCATGCGTTTGATGAAGCCCATACCCATACCTGGGAATTGGAGTCTACTGCGGTGCAGTGTATCTAACATCAGTTTGATACCTGTGCTTTCTGGGTTTAATCTATTTTCTGTTGGGACCTGTATGTCAATGTTGTTGATTCCGTAAGGAATAGCATAAAGACCAAGGCTATTATAGCGTCTTTCAACTTCGATTTTTTGTGCAGCAACGGCATCTTCTGTAAGGAAGAAATCGATGTCTCGCGTCAACTCACCATTTTCATTTCTTTTACGTGCGGTCACCAACCAATAGTCGGCAGCTCCTGTAAGTCCTTGCCAATGTTTTTGACCTTGTATATGGTACTTGTCGCCTTGTTGCTCGTAAGAGGTACGCATGTTGAGCGCATCGCTACCATAAGCAGGTTCGGTGATCATAAGACCCCCCATTGCTTGATGCTCTAAAAATCGTTTAAAGACCTTGTCTTGAACAGAGGCATTGCCATATTTGGTTAAAGGCTCTAAGAATAAGGCGATATTGATACCGAAAATAAGCGATAACGAAAGTGATTCATAAGAAGCTGCTGCAAGAACACCTAGGCACTCTTTAACATGAACTCCGCGACCACCGTGACTCTCTGGAATAGCAACTGATAAGGGTGTCATGTCCATAATTTTACTTAGAAAATCAGGAGGTAAATCTCTTGATAAGCTCAGGTTATTATAGTCATATTCGGAATTGAATAAGTTGGATAATCTTTCCTTAAAAGCGGAAATGAAAACGTTGAAATCTTGGGTCATGGTTGATTCTTCTAAAAGGTTAAGCATCTTAAAATGTAGGATTAAATGATGAACAATTACGAAGGGGCTTATGCAGATACCATTCTTGCTCACCGTATCTTAAATTTTCAGAAGAAAAGTAAGAACTTAGGTAAGATAACGAAAATCTTGGAACCAAAGAATATATATTTTTTGGTTTAGCATGAATCTTTATAGAAACTGACTGCATATACACGATCTATTTTTACAAAAATAACCCTTAATATGCAATCTCTTTGTTTGATTCAGTATAAAGACTAGGACAAATCGTGCATGAGTGCCAATTTTCTATTTCGATTTGTTGCGATAGGATGTCGGTGAAACGCCTACGATTTTCTTAAAAATACGCGAAAAATAGGAAGGGTCAGAGAAATCTAGCTCATAGCAGATATCCGCAATACTTTTTGTTGATTCGAATAAAAGCAATTGGCTGTGCATGACGAGAACTTCCAAAATAAGCTCTTTGGACGATTTTTTGAATACGGACGACACGCATCTATTCAGGTAGTTGGGCGATACCGCAAGCTTGTCGGCATAAAAGCTGATTTCTTTTTGTTTTAAGAAGTTTTTATGCACAAGCTGCTTAAACAGCATGGCTATTTCCTGACTTCTATTGAGCATTTTGTTGGATGCCGAAAGTTTGATGATTTTTAATAATGCCGATTTAAGCAGGCTCTCGAACAATTCTTTATAGGGCTGGTCGGTATGTAGTTCCTTATACAGCAATCGAAAAAGTTGATGGAGATCTCTGTCTTCTTCGGAGGTGAGGTTGTGAAGTGGAGAAATGGTAAAGATATTCAAAAGCTCTTGCTCTCTAAAGATAGAGGTCATGGCAGCATCATTGACCAATATGCAATGTCCTTTGGCTGATTTGTCGACCGATTTGATAACTGAAATATTGCCATAATTGCTCACGAGAATGGCGGGTGCCTGTACGACATATTCTTTGGGACCTATTTGGTGCTTGAAGTGCCCCTCGGTAATGTGGACAATGAGATTATAACCTAGAAAAATGGGAGGTGTCGGGAATTTGATATAGGGTGCAATTTCACTAAGTCGGAAGATTTTGACTGGCGATTGCATATATTTCAGATGATCCAGGCTTCCGAACATAAAACGTTCTACAAATTCATTGGCATTTACTTGTTTTTCCATCCTTGATTGCAATTATCGATCTTCTCTATTTTAAACCTTTAAAGCTACTGTATGTTTTGCAAGCCTCCCAATCCCAGAAAAGGAAATGACAACAATTTTACATGGCATGCGGCAGGTAGGTATTCGCTTTAGTAAAGCTGCGTCGCTTATGGAAATAGCGTGTGGGAATTTTAGATAGCAAAAAGGGCCTGGTTGTTGACCAGACCCTTTGTTTATATAGGACCTATTTCACTGCAATAGGTGGTATTTGTTGCTTGAATCGACTATTTATAGATAGCGAAATCTTCCATCGGATTTCTTACTTTCTTCATTGGTGCTAACCAGTCTTTTTCAGCGTCACGGTACCCAACATACATGAGGGTAACACTTTTTAATCCCAAACTTGCCAAGTCGAGTACTTCGTCTACCACTTCATTGTTAAAACCTTCGGCTGGTGTTGTATCGATACGTAATTCAGCTGCTTGCGCTAAAGAAAGTCCCAAGCCAATGTACGTTTGCTTAGCGGTATGGATGAAATGCTCTTGCTCGCTTTGCGATGCATACAGCTTTTTAATCATATCGGTGTAGCTGTTGAAACGACCTTCAGGAAGGTTACGCTCGTCGGTTGTACGATTGTAAATGCTGTCAATACGCTCGTCGGTATACTTGTCCCAAGCTGCAAAAACCAATACATGCGAACAGTCGCGCATACATTCCGGGTTAAGTGCTCCTGGAATTAGTTTTTCACGTACTTCCTGACTTTCGACAACGATGATTCTAAAGGGCTGTAAGCCCGATGAGGTAGGAGCTAAGCGTGCTGCTTCAACGATTTTGTCTATGTCTTCTTTACTTACTTTTTTAGTTGGATCGTATGCTTTTGTAGCATGACGCCACTGTAAATTTTCTATTAATGTCATTTTTGTATATGTTTTAAATCAATCAAGTTTTCTATTTGCTCGTTACTTTTAAAATTTTATAAGCGATCTGTCGCATGGTTTCTATTTCTTCTATGCTGATCTCTAGCTCTGCGACCAATTTCTCAGGAATGCACTT
Source organism: Sphingobacterium sp. SG20118 (assembly GCF_044740685.1). Classification (NCBI taxonomy): domain Bacteria; kingdom Pseudomonadati; phylum Bacteroidota; class Sphingobacteriia; order Sphingobacteriales; family Sphingobacteriaceae; genus Sphingobacterium; species Sphingobacterium sp. SG20118. The sequence goes on along the minus strand of NZ_CP172826.1, from coordinate 3,275,108 downwards.
CGCCTTTTTTTTCAAATCTCTGCCTGCTGTGGTTAACGTGATATCGACAACGCGTTCGTCGGCGGTACTACGTTGACGGTCTACCAATTGCTTTTGCTCCAAACGTTTCAGTAGGGGCGTCAAAGTACCGCTATCCAATAATAATTTGTGTCCGATCTGATTGACGGTTTGTTTGTCGCTTTCCCAAAGTACCATCAAGACCAGATATTGTGGATACGTAATGCCGATCTCATCTAGATGAGGACGGTAACGCTGTATGATCTCCCGACTCAATGCATAGAGCGGAAAGCAAAGCTGATTATCCAATTTTAAGTGATCGTTCATGTTAACTTGTGTGTGCTGCAAATATACAAATTTCTCACAACTATATTGTGCACAATATAAAAAACGATTTATTTAAGGTGTTTATTGACAGTGATATGGCATTGAGGGGACTTTAGCACGGTTTTTTATTTGAGGAGGGCTTAGGTAGTAAATGCTGAAATAGTGAAGTGGTATAACGATCCTACTCGTCGTGATTTTGAACGGATTGGACTATTGGTCGATAGTGGGGCGACCGGATGGATTTTGAAGGGTTTATTCAAAATTTTGGTCTATAATTCGTTATTTAATTCTTTTCCTTTGGTTTAGCTGGATCTTATTGTCCATCCATTTTATGCCTGGCTTAGTAGCAAACCCTGTGCTATATGTACGCTTTCGTAAAGTTACGGACGAATAGGAGCCTGTTCTTACGGGAAACCGGAAAAAGCTTAATTTAAAGTTATTTTACTGCTAAACCTATGGTTATTTCGATCGAATGGTTGTGTGGATATTGTTTAGTGGATGGAAAAGAATCTTTAATGCCCTTTTGATAATAGTCCTTTAATATCATCCAAACTTTGCAGTACGGTTTCCATGACTGTTTGTGCTTCGGGAAGGGTTGCTGTATGGTAACTATAGAATTCCCAAATTTCTATTATTTCCTCAAAAGGTACTGTATAGGTATCGTAGAAGGGGTTCAATGATCGGCATTGAAGTAGCCCATTGTCCAGTATACGGATGGATTTGAAAACAATGTCTTGACCTCTCATGACCACGATAGCCAGTGTCTCGGGTTTGATGGTTTCTCCAGTCTGCCATAAATTTTCCTGTAATATCCATTTTTTGAGGAAAAGGGAGCATGGAGTCGCCCATTATTGGAAAGGTGCGATAAGTATTGTTTTTAGGAAGATTGGGAATATGGTATTTGGGCAAGTCGGCAATATAAATAGGGTCACAGTAGCCTCCAGAGATATAACCGGCCTTTCCCATGATAGGTACATAATCTACATTTTCATTATTCGTCTTATCGACACTGATGGCCAAAACACGAAGATTGCCACCTTTGATATAAATGTCATTACCTGCTTGTAGATCTCGGATTTTGAGTTCGCCCAATTTACTGATATCAACGGTTAGTAAAGTATCCAAACTGATTTTGAAATAAGTAGATACGGATAATAGGAAAGTTGGATCCATAGCCTTCGTTTTACCGATTTCAATAAGGGCAAGCTTCGTTCGCGTTACATTGATAGCATCGCCAAGCATGGTCTGACTCACTTTTTTGCGCTCACGGAGGAACTTCAGGTTACGGGCGAAAAATATTTTTGGTTCTTTGTCGTTCATTTGTTATAATTAGAAACACAAGATTGTTTCTATTGGAAACAAAAGTAATGGAAAATATCGAGAATAACAGGTGCATCATTTGAACTTGTTTATTTTTCTAGGGTATGGCTGCTGATAGATTTCTGGCCTTATTTAATCGCTCGTGTCTCAGTGGTTTTTATCTGTCTAGCTATTCTTGCGAATCGTGAATGCAGGTTTTAATTGTATAACAATCATTATTAAATTGAATAAGTTGAAAAATATGGAGTATGCCATCGTAGATATTGAAACCACTGGAGGCCATGCTCGAGGTAGCCGCATGACAGAAATTGCGATTGTCATCCATGATGGTGGTAAGGTTATAGAGCGATGGGAGTCACTTATCAATCCTGAACAGTATATTCCTTTAGCTATTTTTGGATTGACGGGAATTAATAATGAATTGGTAGCAGATGCGCCTGTTTTCGCAAGTATTGCAGAACAGGTATTCAATCTGCTTGAAGGACGTGTTTTTGTTGCGCATAACGTCAATTTTGACTATTCCTTCATTCGTCATCAGCTGGAAGAGGTGGGGTATAAATGGACCGCTAGGAAACTGTGTACCGTGAGATTGAGCAGGAAAATAAAACCAGGTTTACGGTCTTATAGCTTAGGTAATTTGTGCGATAACCTAGCGATTCCGATTGCCAATCGCCATCGTGCTGGAGGAGATGCCGATGCAACTGCTGTCTTGTTCAGTTACTTGCTCCAATGGGATAATGAAGGAGTGATGGAGCAAATGCTTAAGAAAACCTCCGCCGATCAACGTTTTCCTGCTAATCTATCTCCTGAAGATTTTGAAGCATTACCGGATACCCCTGGAGTCTATTATTTTTTGAACCAACACGGAAAAGTAATCTATGTGGGTAAGGCAATTAATCTCAAAAAGCGAGTAGCATCTCATTTTACGGGCCATAATATCAATAAGCAACGGCAACATTTCTTAAAAGAGATCTATCATATCACTTTTGAGGTTTGCGCCAATGAGCTGATGGCTTTGCTGTTGGAGTGCGCTGAAATAAAAAGATTGTGGCCAGCTTACAATCGTGCTTTAAAACGTTTTGAGCCAAAATTTGGTTTGTTCAAGTATGAAGCCGTAAATGGTTACCAGTATTTGGCCGTTGGCAAACTGAAGAAACATAGCCAATGTATACAAGTATTCAACCTGGAAAGTGAAGGTATCCATGTTTTACGTCAATTAATGACTACATTTGGCCTGGATCATCGGTTATGCACCTTTGGATTATCGTCTGTTCCTTATGTAAGTAGGAACAATAATGAGTATGGTGATCTTCCAGAAATAGGTGCACATAATGCAAAAGTGGATTTGGCTATTGATTATCTAGTAGAGCAACAGCCCACATTCGTGATCACAGGTAAGGGAAGGACAGCAGAGGAAAAAAGTTATATCTGGGTCGAGCAAGGCAATTTCTATGCTATGGGTTATCTGGATCAGTATGCTCAAGTTGATGCAATGGAGGATATTCGCTCCACCTTGACGCGATACTATGGTAATCATTATATGATGCAATTAATCAAAGCATATATCAGCAAGTATCCGCATCAAGTAACTTACTTGAATGATTCTCAGAAAACGATCCTATTACCTGAACAAACGGGAGAATATGAAGATGGTTCTTTACGCTTGTTTTAAGTTTGTCTATTATTGAATTAGAATAAAAGAATAAAAAAAGAATAAATGGAATTCGTATTATCAATCGTAAATATTGTTATTTTTTTGTCTCTCGCTTTATTGCACCTTTACTGGGTTTTTAATGGTCAGGTTGGTATCGCTGCATCTGTTCCGACCAAATTGAGTGGCATGAGAGTATTTACCCCCAGTCGATTGGGAACCTTTATAGTAGCGGTTGGCTTAATTGTGTTTGCGCTCACGAATATGGCTTTTGATGGCATCATAAAAGTGCCTGTGCCTTTCAACTATATCCTATATGTAATGTGGGGTATTTCTGTCATTTTTTTATTGCGGTTTATTGGTGATTTTAAATATTTTGGTATAACCAAGCGTTTCCGGAAATCGATATTCGCTAGGAGAGATACTTATATCTATAATCCCATATGCTTGGTGCTCTCTATTACGCATGCTATCCTGATTAATTAAACGCTGTTAACGATCCGGAAGGGATAATTGGTCATATCCACAGTTTTCGGGCTTCGATGAAAAGCGTAATCTGATTGAGCACAATAGGTAGTTTTTTGGCGATATCTCTTGTCCAAAAGCGGAATACGGTATACCCCTTATCCCTTAATGCACGGTTGACACTTTCATCTTTTTGCATGTTGCGTTCGATTTTTGGAATCCAAAATAAGCGATTGGTTTTGATACGGTTGCGATTATTTTTCCAGTCGAAACCATGCCAGAACTCGCCATCTACAAATATAGCTAGTTTATACTTTTTGATAACGATATCTGGGGTGCCCGGAAGCGATTTGTCATGAAGCCGAAAACGGACATTCCTTGCCCATAGTGCTTTACGTAAAATCAGTTCTGGTTTTGAATTCTTAGCTCTTATTTTTGACATGATGCGACTACGCTTCCGACTGGTATAGAAACCCGATTTTTCTTCAAAACGTGGTACATGGATTTTCTCCGAATCGTCATCATAGGTCTGCATATTCTAAAATTACAGAATAATAGGATAAAGTAAAAACAAGACCTGTAATAAAATTAGGGACAAATAAGGATTGGATAGGTTGATAATTATTTTTACTAAAATAATTAGTTTATCTAGAATTTATTTTTAAGTTTGTATAGATTTTGGTCGGTGCAATTTTCCTGCAAAAGAACAGTAGAATTTGCTGTAGATCATATGGTCGAAAAAAGATTCTGATGACTATTTTCGCGTATACCCGATGGTTATGGAGATAAATGGATCATGCGAATGATGAACAAAAAAACATTAATATATAAGTTAGTGTTCAGGTTATTAAATGTTTAATATAGAATATAACAGGTTGGCGATTTAGTTTTTGAAATATTAAATCGATAACCTTACTTTTGTTACCACATATGGCAAAAAATATAAAGGTAATTGAGCTTTTTGCGGGTGTTGGTGGGTTCCACCTCGGCCTGACACAGGCTTCAAATGCCTACCAAGTTGTTTGGAGCAACCAATGGGAGCCTTCTACAAAAAGTCAACCCGCTTCAGAGGTTTATAGATTGCGTTTTCCGGATACTGCTCATTCCAATAACGATATAGCAGCAGTAATAGAAGATGATTTTCAGTCAATTCCTGACCATGATCTTTTGGTTGGTGGATTTCCGTGCCAAGATTATTCGGTAGCAAGTACCTTAAATCGTTCGGGTGGAATAGCAGGAAAAAAAGGGGTGTTATGGTGGTCGATATATAATATTTTAAATAAAAAAGGGGAGCAGAAGCCCAAATATCTTTTTTTGGAAAATGTGGATCGATTGTTGAAATCACCAGCAAAACAAAGAGGTAGAGACTTTGCGATTATGTTGGCTTCATTATCCGATCTTGGATATGCGGTCGAATGGCGCATTATCAACGCCGCAGAGTATGGTTTTCCACAGAGAAGGAGACGGATTTTTATTGTTGCCTACCATGAAACTTCAGCAATCTACAAGCAGATGCTCCAAGCGGATACTCAAGATTGGTTATTATCTGAAGGTGTCATCGCGGAGGCATTTCCGGCTTCTACCGAACATAGCAATTTTAGGGAATTTGAACTTGAAGGAGATCTTGAGTCGATAACGCAAGAATTCAATAAGAACAAATCTATAGCGGAAAGCCCATTTGAAAATGGGGGCTTGATGATCAATAGAAAAGTCTGTACACTAAAGACTATTCCCGATTACCAAGGCAACTATAGTAAATTGGAAGATATTTTGATACCTGAGGAAGAGGTGCCTAGCAATTATTTCATTAATGAGGATGATTTAGATAAATGGAATTATCTAAAAGGTTCCAAAAGTGAAGAACGAACCAATAAGGCGAGTGGTTTTACATATCATTACTCTGAAGGGTCTATGGTATTTCCAGATGCACTGGACAGACCATCTCGTACTATTATTACGGGTGAAGGCGGTGCGGCAGCTTCTCGATTCAAACATGTTGTCACTTGCAAGAGTGGTAAATTAAGGCGATTAACGCCCATGGAATTGGAACGACTCAATATGTTTCCAGATAACCATACCAAGGAAGCAACTGACGTGAAACGTGCATTTTTTATGGGTAATGCCCTCGTGGTGGGGGTCATCGAAAAGATAGGAAAAGAATTAATCAAAAGGATTTCGTAAGAAATCCTTTTTTTGTTATCTTAAACTAGCTTTAATACCAATACCAGATATGTCAACCGAATTACCCTACGATAGGAAAGATAAATACGCGATACTTAAATATGCGCAATTACTAACAGGCAAATCCCTGCGCATGGTGATACAGGATAAACTTGCCCCGGATGTAGCCATACGGTTGGGGAAAGGAGGTTTTGGCACTATGGTGGAGGATCTGTATTTTGATTATCGTCCCAATTCGGATGCGCAGGCTGATTTTCCAGAGGCAGGTATTGAACTTAAAACAACTCCACTGAAAGTTGTACAAAAAGGGTTGGTGTCTAAGGAAAGGTTGGTGTTTAATATCATCAACTATATGGAAGAGCATCAGCAGGTTTTTCGGACAAGCTCGTTCTGGAAAAAAAATGCGGAATTGCTTTTGCTATTCTATATACACGATAAAGAAAAGGCTTTATTGGATTACCAATTCAAGATTGTGAGGTTATGGCGTTTTCCAGAAACAGACCTTAAAATAATAATCGATGACTGGAATACCATTGTGAAAAAGATTCGCGAAGGTAAGGCGCATGAATTATCTGAAGGGGACACGATGTATCTTGGAGCATGCACCAAAGGGGCAACAAAAGCATCCCTTCGTAGCCAACCATTTTCCGAAGACTTTGCCATGCAACGCGCCTTTTCTTTGAAGTCTAAATACCTCAATTTCATTGTGGAACAGTCTCTAAATGGTGATGAACATGCTATTGATGAACGTGAATATGAGTACTTGCTAAGTGAATCTGTACTTAGTAGGGAGGAGTATGAGCTTTCGGAAAAAGTCGAGCCGCCAGTTGGAGAGCAGATCGTCCGATCGGTAAGTGAATATAAACAGGGGCAGACATTTGAGGATCTAGTGGTCGAACGGTTTGCAGCGTACATAGGTTGGTCCGAAGCGGAGCTTATCGCTCATTTTAAACTCAACATAAAACCGAATGCTAAAAACCGGTATCAAGTAATCTGCAATCGGATAATGGGGGTGACGGGGAAGTATATTGAAGAATTCGAGAAAGGAGAGGTGGCCATGAAAACTGTGATGCTGCAACATAACGGTAACCTGAAAGAGAGCATGTCTTTCCAACAAATAAAATATCAAGAGATAGTCCATGAAGATTGGCTTGAATCTTACTTTTATCAGGCATTGAGCAAGCGATTTTTCTTCGTTGTTTTTCAGCAAGATAATCGTGCTGTACCGAGACTTTTTAAGGTTAAGTTTTGGACCATGCCCCTAGCTGATCTAATGATTGCCGAAGCTTTTTGGGAGGATACTAAATCTAAAATTGCAGCGGATAGTTTCGATAACTTCATTAAAATAGCAGATGATCAGATTTGTCATGTTCGACCTAAAGCTAGAGATTCTCAAGACCTCATGCTGACGGCATCTGGACGGATGGAGAAAAAGAAAGCTTATTGGTTAAACAGTAGTTATATCAAAGAGGTTGTTTTGACAGAAATTTAAAATGAAGGATTGTTTTGTAGCCTATGGTTTCTTGTCATTTTACTAGTCTTTTGCATGATAATATGAGAAGGTAATCTTTACAAAAAAAAAAGACCAGTATACCTGGTCTTTTCTCAATATGTTATTCCGTTTTTCCACCACTAACATGTTTATATTGTGGTACAAAATCCACCTTGCTAAATAAATGTGGGGCGTTCATTTCAATACCTGCTGCTAAGAAATCATTGAGGATCAGTTGATGGATTTCGGATTTAGCCAATTCAATTTCTCCAGATTGGGATATAAATGCATTCAACTCATAGAGCACATAGAAGTCGTCCAATTTTTTTTGTAAAACAAAAGGAGCTGGATTCGTTTTTACCCGTTGTACACGAGCAGGTATGGCCAATAGTAATTCATGTACCCGTTCCCAAGGTTCTTCATAACCTACCGATACTTCGACTTGAAAGCAAATCCCCTGCTCGGAAAATGTCGAGTAATTGATGGTGTTGCCAGAGAGTATCGAAGAATTAGGAATGGTAATTTCTTCATTTTTAATCGTTCGTAATCGGGTAACTAAAGGTGATTTCTCAATGACCACCCCCGTTTTATCTGCAATTGTGATGCGGTCGCCGATGCGGAACGGACGCATATAGGTAATAACGAGGCCTGCAATGATATTGGATATCGCAGACGACGATCCTAAGGAGAACAACACCCCGATAAAGACAGAAATACCTTTGAAGATATCTGAATTTGATCCTGGGAGATAAGGAAATATGAGGACTAATGTAAAAGCATGAAGTAGAAACCGGACGATTGTAAAGGTGGGCATGGCAAATTCACGATGAAAACCACTCATTTCCAACTTTCCCTTATCGATTTCATTGAATATATATTTGATAAACTTTACGGCATAGTGCATAATAAAAAGGATAACAAATATGGTAACCAATTTGGGGATGTATGTCCAAACAGCCAAGATTGCTTTTTTCAAGGGTTTGGTGAATAAACCGATGAGGTTGTTTGCCCAGCTCTGTGTAAATGGAAATACACTAAAAATAATCGGAAGCACGATGAACGCCATTAAAATAATTAGACCCCATCGCAGAATCCCAATGATACTGATGAACATTCGCGTTTTCTGCACCGAGGTGACCAATACATAATTCTTGATTTTGATATCCTTGATCCGTTGGGTGCGTTCGGTCAATATACGCTGTACACTGTAGGCCCTCATTTTATTGATCAACAGGATCAATAAATAAAATACGATGAGGATGAGGACGATCAGTCCGGTTCTGATTAATAATTTGGTGATGCTATTGTTTTCTTTTTCTTGTGTAATGGTATGCTGGATATTCTGTAAATACTGTTTGGCGACCTCTTCTTTATTTTTTCCTTCAAGTAAGGCGTCAAGTTCTGTTATCGAGGTGATGATCAAGTCTTTGTAGACGATATCAGAACTGATCTCATTGTTTTCAATCTTGAACGAGTCTACTTTTACAAAATCATCTTCATAGAGATTTTGGATTCGTGCGACTACATTTTGAGCACGGTCTTTAGCTAAAGATGATCCTAATTTATTGTAAATATAAAATATGGTGTCTTGAAAAGGTGCAACAGCATAACGTTTTGTGTTTTTCTTGATGGAGTCGACCTTGATTTTTAGCTGTTGATTTCGGATATTATTTTCCTCGTCGAAGTTATTGAGTTGCTGTTTTAAGTTCTCTTTCTTTGGACTATTTTGAGTTTTTAGATTTGTGATCTCTGATTGTAGCTTTACGCGTTCCAACGAGTCATTGATCTGTTGTTGACGAATACCGTTCAATAGAGAACTCAGTCCAAGTTCTTTCGTATCGGTAGAGTCCGCTTCTTGAGCTGTAAGACTGCTGAAGCTCGTAATGAACAATATAGCAGTAAGGAAACAAAGGTGAAATCTTTTCATATTTAACTGAATATCTTTGTTCTAAAGCCTTTAAAACAGTTGTAGATGGGGCGATTTAGAATGGCCAAACTTAGATAAATTTGCTTGCTTAAACAACATGGATTATGATGAATAATTTATGGTCGATTTAATTTTTCTATCGTTACTGATTGACGTCATGTTTGTTTCCATTCTAATCTTTTTCGACTGAGCGTGAGCTTTATTGGAAAATTAGTTTTGCTAAAGTTCTGTAATCTGCATTTATGCATAAATGCATTTGTTGATAAAATAGGTTGGTATATTTTTTACTAATAGTTATTTATTAAATGGTTGTAACACTGTCTTGAATTGCTGTTTTGCTAAATTATATAGCCTTGAAAAATTGAAGTTTATTGGAGGTTCCTCATAACTAATGAATAATCTGCATTAAAAATTGACTTTCTGTTATCAATCTAATTTTCCTCCTTTTATTCTTGTATAGTTTGCTTTAATCTATTTTAGAGGTGTTTTACGTCTGTTTTCTTTCGTTTCATAAATAGATTTCCGGGATATTCAACATAAGGTATAATGTTTACATTTTGTTGTTGCATTTCGTGAATTTTAATTCATCAAATACATGTTTTTTACCTGTTTTCAAACGTTTTCGTAAATAAATACCCAAATTTGATGCATTTGTCAGAGATTAATTAATACTATTGTTTAGTGTTAATTAAGTTATAACCAGTTGATGAAGGTAGGTCTTATTTCCCTTCATTATTAAACCTTTTGTTGCATTAAAAAACTTAACCTATGAAAGAAATTCGTTATTTATTTCAATTGTTTTTTTTTCTGTGGAGTATGCTATTCGCATTCCATGGACAGGTATATGGTCAGGGTTCGGAGCGGGATATCGTGGGGTTGGTAAAATCTGCTGACGGTCATTTTTTAGAAAAGGTTAGTGTTAAGGTGAAGGGAACTTCAATCGGAACCGCTACTGACGTCAATGGAAGGTATAGGATCAGGATACCTGTTTCTCCGACAACTATTTCTTTGGTCTTTAGCCATAAAGGATATGAAACTAAAGAGCTTGAAACGCAAGGAAAAGATGATATTAAAGTGATACTGAAAGATTATGTGGAGGATTTGGAAGAGGTCGTCGTGATTGGTTATGGTACAGCTAAACGTAAAGATGTCACGGGTGCAATTGCTTCCGTTCAGGCTGAAAAGCTTGAAAAAGAGGCTCCTCGTTCTATACAGGATCTACTTCGTGGGAATGCCGCAGGTATGGTCATTGGTATGGGGCACTCCGCTAAGGGGGATGCCGATTTACTTGTTAGGGGAAATGGCACTTTAAAAGCTGGAAATAGTCCTTTGAATGTAATCGATGGGGTGATCTTTGATGGTACTTTTGCTGATATCAATCCCAATGATATTCAATCTATCGATATCTTAAAAGATGCCAGTGCTACTGCAGTTTATGGGGCAAAGGCGGCCAATGGGGTGGTCTTGATCACAACAAAAAAGGGGAAGAAGGGTAAACCTACGATTACCTTTAATGGCAATTTTGGCATGGTTGAGAATGCAGGAATGCCTCGTGTAATGACAGCCGATGAGTTTTTGAACTATCGATATGACTATGAGGTTGGGAAAAATACAACCGCTTATTTAGAGCAATATCCAGAAAGGTTTATGGATCCGCGTAAGCTAACTGCGGTGAGTCAATTGGATTGGTTCAATTATAGTCAAAAAGATCCTGTGACAGCTGTTACGGAAGATGAGTTGGTCAGGACTTGGTTGTCACGTTTGGAGTTGAAGACTCCGGAAATTGAGAATTACCTGAATAATAAAATCACAAACTGGCAAGATCTGGTGTACCAAAAAGGTATTCAACAAGATTATTCAGTTGCGGTATCCAACAGCAATGAAACGTCGAATTACTATTTTTCGTTAAACCATGTGGATAGAGAAGGGATCATCGTAGGAGATCGATTCAAGAATTTTCGTACGCGTCTGAATTTGGAAACTAAAATTACACCTTATCTGAAGGTGGGTGCCAATAGCAATTTTGCAGTACGAAACGAAGGGTTTTTAAGTGCAGATTGGAACCAATCGGCCATTATTTCTCCTTATGGGTCTAATAATATGGATGATCCGACAAGTATTTATCAAAGATTGCCAACGGGTGACGTAACTCCTGTCAACCCGTTCTTTGATAATCAATTTAGAGACCGCAAAGATGTGTACAATACCTTGAATTCGAGTTTGTATGCAGTCGTCAGCTTGCCTTTTGGTATTGAATTGCAATCTAATTTCACTCCTTCATTTGTATGGCAAGAATATTACAACCATGATTCTTCTAAAAATCCTGAATGGGCCGCCAAGGGTGGTAGTAGTGAGCGCACTTTCAAGAAAACCTATAATTGGCAATTGGATAATGTGCTGAGATGGAAGAAACGGTTTGATATCCATAACTTCGAGGTTACCCTTTTGCAGAATGCGGAAAAGGGACAAGCTTGGAAAACAAAAGCTACCTCTTCTCAATTTGTTCCAAGTGATGTACTTGGTTGGCATAGATTGCAGGCCGGTACTATACCCATCAATGAAAGCGAGGATACTTACAAAACTGGAGATGCGCTAATGGCCCGTTTATTCTACTCTTTGAAAGATCGGTATATGTTAACTGCTTCGATTAGAAGGGATGGGTTTTCGGCATTTGGTTCTCAGAATCCAAGAGCCACTTTCCCAGCCTTGGCATTTGCTTGGGACTTCTCCTCAGAAGGATTTATGAATAATATGGCATGGCTAGATTATGGTAAACTGAGGTTGTCTTGGGGTAAAAATGGAAATCGCGATATCGGTATGTACGAAGCTTTATCGGATATGACTTCTGGATTGCATCCCTATATTGATGAAAGTGGAAACATCTATCTATCCTCACAATTGTATGTCAATAGAATGGCAAATCTAGGATTGAAGTGGGAGACAAAAGCTTCTTACAATGCTGGGTTAGATTTCTCCATATTTAAAGGTAAGCTGAGTGGAGCAGTGGACTTCTATACGGCTACGACACAGGATCTTTTAGTCAATCGGTCTTTACCTGATATCATTGGTTTTAGTAGTGTTGCTGCAAACTTGGGCGAACTTAACAACAAGGGATTCGATATTACTTTGAACAGCAACTTGTTGAAAAAGGGAGATTTCAATTGGAATGCCTCTGCGATTTTTATGTTAAACCGAAGAAAGATAGTATCGCTTTATGGAGATATGATCGATATTAAGGATAGTCAAGGAAATGTGATTGGACAGAAGGAAGCGGATGATATTGACAATAAGTGGTTTATTGGACAGGACCCCGATAGAATCTGGGCTTATGAACGGAATGGCGTTTGGCAGCTAGGGGAAGAGGAAGAAGCTGAAATATATGGTAATCAACCCGGTGATTTTAAGTATATCGATCAAAATGGCGATCAAGTGATGACGAATGAGGATCGTACATTTCAGGGGTATAGGTCTCCGAGATTTAGATGGTCATTTCGGAATGAATTCAGTTATCGCGACTTGAGCCTTTCTTTCTTTTTGTATTCCAACTGGGGACAATTTAATGACTTTAATCGGGCGGCAAACAATAACAGTTTTGCGGATCGGAGTACTGATTATGCACTACCAAGATGGACGGCAGACAATCCAATTAATGATTATGCACGTATCGGTTCTAAAAATATAGGCACTTATTACGTGGATAAATCATTTATTCGATTGGAAAATATCGTATTGTCCTATAATCTGCCAAAATCAATCTTGAATACGATACAGGTTCAGAATCTGAGGGTTTCGGCATCTATCAGAAACGCAGCATATTGGACTAAAGATTGGAAATTTGGAGATCCTGAATCGAAAACAGTTGATAATTCATATGGAATACCGACACCTAGAACTTATAACCTGAGTCTCAACGTTACTTTATAATTGTTACATCATGAAATTTGAAAAGAAAATTATACCTGCACTAACAATTGGTTTTTTTACAATGCTCACGTACTCCTGCAGTAAGGAATGGCTCAAGCCGCAGCCATTGTCTTTTTATGAACCTGATATTGCACTGTCTGATGCGAAAGGAATGTACTCTGCATTGACCGCTTGTGAACGGAATATGCGCCATGAGTTTTTTGGTGATGCTCCTCCTATATTGACTGAAATGATACAATCGGATATCGCTGTTGAAGGTACTACCGATAAGGCGGGACCTCAAATGGATATGGATATCGCCCTAATGCCTGATGCAGACCTTAATAATAACGATAGAACGAAAGTCGGTTGGTATTGGTATGAAGGATATAAAGGAATCAAATATGCGAATCTCATTATATCGCGGATTGATGTAGCAGTTTTTAAAGATGAGCAAGAAAAGAATGCCGTCCTTGGTGCTGCATATTTTCAAAGAGCTTACCGTTATTTTAAATTAGTTCATCAATTTGGAGATGTGCCTTTTATCGATAAGGAAATCAATGAGCCTAAGTATGATTTTTATAGTAGTAATCGGTGGAGCATCCTAGAAAAGTTGAAAAAGGATTTAGAATTTGCTTATCAATGGGTCCCTGAAAGAGTGGATAGGGGACGTACTTCAAAGGCTGCTTGTGGGGTATTGCTGATGAAAGTAAATATGGCTTTACTGGATTTTGACAGCGCTATTACTGTTGGTAAAGAAATTGTTGCAATGCATCCGTTGATGAAAAATAGATTTACCTCCAATAAGTCAAAACCAAACACTAACTTAATGTTTGATTTGCATAGTGTTGAGGCTAAACTGGATGGCGCCAATTCGGAAGGATTGATGTATGTGGTTTCTTTTCCAGGTGTGGATGGGTCTGATCGTATCAGGACCATGCGCAACGCGGTTCCATTTTGGAATAATGGTGGTATTAAGACTCCTGATGGTAAAACTGGGACCAGTATTGTATTGGCAGAAAATGAACAAGATAATTCGTTAGATCTAAATAAAAATTATGGTCGGGGAATTGGAAGATTACGTCCAACTTGGTATTCTACCAATGAAATCTGGAGAAAGGGTAAGGAAGACAATGATCTAAGGGGCATCATGAATCGCGATAGTTGGAAAACAATGGAAGACCTAAAATATAATGAACCTACGCTAAAAAAAGACGGGAATCAATGGTATGGGAAAAGTTTCGTTAAGCCTGTAGGGATGAGCGTAGAAGACTCCATTCGTCTTTGGTTTTCTTGGCCACATTATAAGATCTTTGTACCAGATCCTTTGCAGACACAATGGGAAGGTGGTGAGACTCCTTGGTACATCTACCGTTCGGCGGAGGTATTTCTATTATTGGCTGAAAGTTATTATTGGAAGAATGACCTTGGACAAGCAGCTATAGCTATGAATGAGGTTAGGGAAAGGGCCGGTGCTTCCAAATTGACTGCTGCAGATATCAATATAGGAGAGATATTGGATGAACGTGCTCGAGAGCTCTATTATGAAGAAAATAGGCATATCGAACTGGTGAGGATTGCTTATACCTATGCGAAAAGTAAAAAATCCTGTGAAATATTTGGAGGACGCACCTATAATCTGGAGGGAATAAGTGGTTCAGGAGGCGTTAATTCCAATATCAAGCAGGAAGGTGTTAATTTTTGGTATGACAGAGTCGTTTCTAAAAGTAATTTTTACAATAAAGGTGTGAAGCATAAGTGGGCTGAATACAAAGTTAGCGTGCATCATATGTTATGGCCTATTCCTGCTAAGGCTATCAATACGAATATCAAAGGGGTAATCAATCAGAATATTGGGTATCCAGGAGCTGAGAAAAATCAAATTCCCTTACTATTGGAAGCTGAGCATAATGAAGTGAAAGCAAAAACGTAAACCATAAAGTTGAATAAAAATATCTAATTATAAGCTAATGAAAAACAATGTAATTTTTAAGTCGATTCTCCTTGTAGCACTATTAAGTAATGGCGTATTGTCGCATGCTCAAGAGGATAGAAGCAAGGAGAAGGGGTGGGTAAACCTGTTTGATGGAAAGACGCTCAATGGTTGGAAGTCTGTTGGAGGTAAGGCTCCTTATTCTATAGAAGGGGAAACAATTGTTGGACGTATGACAAAAGGGACTCCGAATTCATTTTTAATCACAGAAAAAGAATATGGTGATTTTTATTTTAGAGTTGGATGTAAAACTTGAAGGAAACCAAACGAATTCGGGTATCCAGACACGGAGTCACTTGGATCCGAATGCGAATGGTGGTCTTGGTCGTGTATATGGTCGTCAGGTTGAAATAGATCCATCTGAAAGGGCGTGGACGGGTGGTATCTATGATGAAGCTCGTCGCAGTTGGTTATATCCATTGGATCTAAATGAAAATGCAAAAAAAGCGTATAAGCAAGAGGAATTTAATCATATCCGCATCGAAGCTATTGGAGACGAATTGCGTACTTGGGTCAACGATATCCCTGTTTCTTATGTGGTAGATACGATCGATCGGACTGGATTTATCGGTCTTCAGGTGCATAGTATTCCTGAAAAATTGGATGGAAAGAAGGTGTATTTCAAAAATATTAAGATACAAACTTCTAATCTGAAATCGAGAGCTTTTCCGAAGGACGTCTATATTGTGAACCTGAAGCCTAACGAAGTTGTGGCTTCTGAAAAGAAAAGTGGTGTCAAATTGTTATTTGATGGAAAGAGTAGCAACGGTTGGAGGAGCGTTAATGGTGATAAATTCCCGGCGAAAGGTTGGGAAGTGAACAATGGCGAGTTAAAAGTGTTGAAGTCGGATGGCTCAGAATCTACCAATGGGGGCGATATCGTTACGAAGGATAAGTATGCAATTTTTGATTTATCTTTTGAATTTAAACTTAGTTCTGGTGCCAACAGTGGTGTTAAATATTTTGTGACGCTTAAAGAAAAAACAAAGGGATCTGCTATTGGATTGGAATATCAGGTGTTGGATGATAAGCTTCATCCCGATGCGAAAATGGGGAGAGATGGTAACCGTACGTTAGCTTCACTTTATGACTTAATGACTTCCAATCAAGATGGACGTGCACGTAGATCTATTGGGGAATGGAATAGAGGTCGAGTTGTGGTGACTGCCGACAACAAAGTGGAGCACTACTTGAATGGTGTTAAAATGTTGAGCTATGAACGTGGGTCTAAGGAATTCAAGGATTTAGTAGCTAAGAGTAAGTATAAAGATTGGGTAGATTTTGGTGAGGCTAAAGAAGGATATATCTTGTTGCAGGATCATGGAGATCAGGTCTCATTCCGTAGTATAAAAATCAATACAAGTAACTAAATTATAAGAGTATGAATCATTATTTATCGCGCAGGAGTTTTGTAAAAAAATCAGCGTTAGCGGGTGGAGCGGTGTTATTCGCAAATAGTGTGTTGGGAAATATTCAATTGGCCAAGCCAAATGAACGCGTCAATTTGGCTTGTGTAGGTTTGGGAAATAGGGGAGGAGAGATCATTAAAGCCTTATATGCAACAGGGTTATGCAATATCGTTGCGCTTTGTGATGTTGATCTTGGTGCAAAACAGACAGAAGAGATTCTTTCGATGTTTCCTGACGCATCAAGGTTTCAAGATTTTAGGGTGATGTTTGATAAAATGTCCAATCAGATCGATGCTGTAAGTATCGGAACTCCTGATTTTTCTCATTTTGCCATCACCATGTTGGCATTGGATCTTGGTAAACACGTATATGTTGAAAAACCGATGGCCAGAACGTTTCATGAAGTAGAATTGATGACTAACAAGGCTAGGAAAACACCTAAGATAGTAACTCAAATGGGAAATCAAGGGCATTCGGAAGCCAATTATTTTCAATTTAAAGCATGGGAGGATGCTGGAATTATCAAAGATGTGACCCGTATAGATGCACATATGAATATGCCTCGTAGATGGCATGGCTGGAATGTCAATATGAAAGGATTTCCGGCAGCAGAAACAAGTCCACAGACACTAGATTGGGAACTTTGGCAGATGCAGACGATGGGACATGATTATAATAAGGATTTTGTCAATGGACAATGGCGCTGCTGGTATGATTTTGGTATGGGGGCTTTGGGGGATTGGGGAGCGCATATATTGGATACGGCACATGAGTTTCTAAATCTTGGACTACCTACTGAAGTGTCTGCTGTAAACCTGGATGGACATAATTCTTATTTCTTCCCGATGTCATCGACATTGAATTTTCATTTTCCAAAAAGAAAAAGGATGCCTGCTGTTGATATCAATTGGTATGATGGTCTAAACAATCTGCCGCCAATACCAGAGGGCTATGGGGTTTCGGGTTTGGATCCTAATATCCCGGCGCCAAGTACAGGAAAACTAGAACCTGCAAAATTGAATCCAGGGAAAATCATTTACAGTAAAGACCTCATGTTCAAGGGTGGTTTCTCATGGAAGTACATTGCAAATCATCCCCGAATCTAAAGCTAAAGATATGGAGTCTAAGTTGCCAGTAGTACCCGTATCTCCATCCAACCATTTTGCTAATTTTCTAAAAGCCTGCAAGGGTGAAGAAAAAACTAGATCTCCATTTGAAATAGCGGGTCCATTAAGCCAAGTGTTTTGTTTGGGAGTTATCGCGCAACGGTTGAATGCGAAACTTATATTTGATCCGGAGAAGAAAGAAATCGTGAACAATATATTTGCCAATGCTTTATTGGCAGGCCCTCCGCCAACGCGAGGTTGGGAACAGTATTATAGCATGTAGCTCATGAAATAAAATAGCGTATTTAGGTTTGTTTATAAAAAAAGAGAGGTGAAAACCTCTCTTTTTTATGTTAGTATTGCCATTGAGGAGGTAGATCTGATTGATTTTTCGACAAGCGATTCAGTTAATGCTATCTGTTCTTTGTGTAACATATAGCCATGAGAATTGTTGTATAGTTATGGAATCTGTTTATTATGCTGGCACAAGTGGTATTCTTTTGCCATATAAGAACAAGAGTTATTATCCCGAAAAATTACAGGATAAAAGTAGGTTAGCGGTTTGTAGCCTCTTGTTCAATTCGGTAGAGATCAATAGTTCTTTTTATCATATACCGCGTGCAGTAACCATGCTACGGTGGTCGCACGAAGTGACCGATGGTTTTCTTTTCACCTTTAAATTGTGGAAAGGGATTACTCATGCCAAGGGGTTGGCCTTTGAAGCGGCGGATGTCGCGCGGTTTATGGAAGCTATCGCTGCTGTTGGAGAAAAGAAAGGATGCTTATTGATTCAATTGCCCCCATCGGCACATTTTGATGCGTTATTGCCTTTGAATCGGCTGCTGGAGACGATCGTCGGTCTGCCGCAGAGCAAAGGCTGGAGAATCTGTGTGGAGTTTCGGCATCCATCATGGTATCGAGCAGAAACCATGCAACTGCTGGATGATTACCGTGTTGCCATGGTATTGCATGATAAGAATAATAAGGGAATCAACCTCCAGCATACCGGTGCAAATTTTATTTATCTCCGTTTTCACGGTCCTGGGGGTGATTACCGAGGGAGTTATGACGATGCTTTTCTACAAGAATATAGCGCATATATAAAGGAATGGCTCTCTGATGGTAAAGATGTTTTTGTTTATTTTAACAATACCATGGGGGCAGCTATTGCTAACCTAAATACCTTGTCGGCCTATGTGATAGAAGGTGGTGTACGCTAGCTGATTTGACAGGTGTTCGTGAAGATGTTACAGCCGATAACGGATACCTAATGTCATGTAACTGGGGTCGATGCCTTCTGCTTCAAAATAAAATTTAGCTTTGTAACCTACGTAAGGGGAAAACCGTTTGATATCAAACTGGAAACCGACTTGTCCATTAAAGATAAGGTCGTCGATATCTGTGTTTCTAATCTTTTCATAACCTAATCCACCTCCTATAAAAATACTTGGAAGGTTTTTTAAAGGAAATAGAGTATAAAGATAATCTACTCCCACATAACCGATCTGTTCTGTAGCCAAACCTATTTGTGCTTGTATGGCTTGGCGTTTCGTTAAATCATATTTTCCTTGCAGGCCATAGTATGTGGTGTAGCTAGGTGATTCGAATTGTATCTCTGAGTGCAAACCTATTGAAAAATCGTTTTCTTGCGCCAAGGCTTGATTGATAAATAGAAAAGTGAATAAAATAAATAATAATTTGGGATAAATTTTCTTCATAAAGTATCGCTGGTATATATAATTTCGCTCAAGATACTATAATTGCAGTAATAAATCGAATATCGTTACACAATAAATAAGTCGCGTAGGATACGACTCCCTGAAGATGATGTTTAGGGTGTTATGTGAAACGCAGGTTTGTTAGCTAGGAGTATTGACTCTGATTACTCGAGGAAATTTGCGTACCATTGTCCCGACGATTTGACAATGCGCTGTTGCGTCTGAAAGTCCACATGCACCAAGCCGAATCTGGGTTGATATCCCTCTGCCCATTCGAAGTTATCTAGAAAAGTCCATACAAAGTAGCCTTTCACCGGAATGCCCTCTTGCTTGGCCCGGAGAACTTGCCCGATGGTAGCTTGTAAATACTGCAATCTTTTAGTGTCATGAACGACGTTGTTTTCAACTTTATCTGGAAAGGCGGCACCATTTTCGGTAATGATCAGGGGTGGCATGTTGGGGTAGGAGTTGAATTTTTTCAAAATATGGTACATCGATTCTGGGTATACTTCCCAGTTCATTGCAGTCATTTCTACTTTACGGTCCTTTGCATTTACTATTTTTGCTCTTAGGTACGGGACAAATAAGGAATGCTTAATAATCTCGCGTGTATAATTTTGGACACCGATAAAATCCATATTAAATTTGAGGTCATTTTCATCATTGGCCTTCATATATTGCTCGATTCTTTTCAGGACCTTGATTTCACGAGTTGGATAACCCATTCCCAACAAAGGTTTCCAATAGTAACCGGTTGAGTAATACATCTGCTTTTTTAGCCGCAAGGATATCTTTTTCTCGGTCTGTGTAGGGTTCTATATGCGAACAAGAGAAGGTTGTGCCTACCGTGCTGTCCGGTTGTAAAGCTTTAATCACTCTTGCGCCAGCTGCTTGTGCAAGTGCTGCGTGGTGTGCTGCGGCTAAAAAGTAATCCAGCCCCTTCTTCCCTGGAGCATGTACTCCGAAGAAATAACCTGCAGCACTGAATACCGTTGGCTCATTCAAGACCATCCAATGCTTTACCCGGTCACCGAAGTGTTTGACACAGACAGCAACATATTCGGTAAACCAATCTTTGATATCCCGATTTAGCCAGCCTCCCTTTTTATCAAGTGCAAGGGGGAGGTCCCAGTGGTATAGCGTTATCCAAGGTGTGATGCCCAATTCTAGAGAAAGGTCGATAAGTCGATTGTAAAAATCGATTCCCGATTGGTTGACTTCACCTATACCATTTGGAAGGATGCGGCTCCAGGAAAGTGAAAATCTAAAGTGCCGAATGTTTAAACGATGCATCAAGTATAGATCTTGCGTATAACGGTTGTAAAAATCACAAGCGATATCTCCATGATGACTTTGAAATATCTTGTTTTTTTTCTTTACGAAGATATCCCAAATTGAAGGTCCTTTACCATCAAAGTCATGAGCGCCTTCAATTTGATAAGCTGCAGTAGATACTCCCCAGATAAAATCTTTGCCAAAGGCTTCCTTTTTTAAAAGCATTTATCCTGATGGTTATGGTATGATGGGTAAGACATTTTTTTTAACTTTTGTGGAATTTAAAAGGTGAGTAGAACGAACTAAATTGGCCAAGAAATAGACGGAAAACTATTTTATGGAAGAAATGAGTGATCGTTTTCATAATTCAAATGTTTTAAACCACAGTGAACATTAATTTGCTTTCCTAAAGCTACGAAGTTATTGTGTACAATTTATTAAATTCATGTTAAGTTTTTGATGGAAGGTTAGGTCTTTAACAGGTTGAGTGTTTAACTCGTTAAGAGTAGCTAAAATACCTAGTATTGGGTATGTTTTGATACCTATTTATGTCATTACTTTGTGTAACAACTTATAATTGCACATGCAGTTACCAAATCCATATCTCTTAAAGAATGAAGACTTTATGACTTTGATTCAGGTCATTTGTCCAAAGTGCAAGGATAAAGCGGTGGTTTTGGGCGGGAAACCATTTCGTAATATAGTGGAATACGAATCTGAAGTTCGTTTTTCGTGCGTTACCTGCGGCTTTGCCTTGGAATTTAGTAACATCCCTAAATTCACGTTGGATGCAAAAAGTAGGAAACAAGATATTCAAGCTAGAGTGTTGATGCTCAATACGTCTTGTGATCCTTTTTTTGGTTTTGATGTTTGGTATAGGGTAGATACGATGTATGGAATATTATGCGCTTATAATTTGGAGCATCTTAATGCCATTGAATACTATATAAGCGATATGAAACGGAATCGAAATGGGCTGCCTTATAAAAATAATAGTATGAGCAGTCGACTTCCGCAGTGGGTGAAAGCGACAAAGAATCGACCTTATTTGCTTAAAATCATCAAGAGGTTAAAGTTGAAATAATTGCATCACGCAACAGCTTTTCGGAAGTAGGGAATGGGGTATGAGCGGTACACTATAGCTAAAGATTTACATTGGGTGTTATTGCAGGCATAGGGATAGGTTGCTGCAATAACACCCGCTGTTCTTCTGTCTAGAAGAATTGTGACAAGCTAATTTGCTTAAGCATTTAAAGGCTCAATTGTAAAACCTGCATGCTGGACAATTTCGATAACCTCCTTTTCGGTCATCCCATCAGTTTTAATGGTCAGTACTTTGTCTTTTTTTGTCGTGTCGACCTCCCAATGTGCAATGCCTTTGTTATCGTTAAGAAAGGGCGTTACTTTCGTAACGCAGCCACTACAATTAATATTTGTTTTGAATTGAAAATTTTGATTATTGCTTTCCATGTTATTTTAATTTTATTATTTATTGATAATACAAAGATGGGTAAACATAGGCTGTTGAATTTTACGTTATTTCCTATTTGTTTTGTAATATTTAAGACAATACTATTAACCCATACAAATACTTATGACCGATTATCCGCTATTATTTGGTTCTCAATATGCGGAGTTTTATTGTGTCGCATTCGTTTATAGTAGGAAGAAGTGAATCCAGTGTGTTTTTTCAATTGATTGGAGAGATGGGCTGGACTGCTGTATCCTAGCATATTAGCAGTTTCTGATAAGGATTGATCTGTATTGGACAATAAGTCCTTTACTTTTTCAATCTTCCTTGAGATGATGAATCTTTCTAGTGTGCAACCCTCGGAGCTTGAAAAAAGAGCACTCAACGAACTATAGTCTCTGTGCAGCTCGTTGCTGATCCATGTCGAGAACTTAACAGACTCTCCTGTATGCAGTTGTTCCTGTATACCTTTTTCAACTGCATCTTTAATCTGATCGACGGTCTTTTGATGTTTGTCATATAGCAGATCAAATCCGTTTTTGTTGAGCATGTTTCGGATTACTTGTTCTTCCATGACGATATTACCTGTGTTTTTTAAAATGACCTCGCCCAGACGTATTGCTGCTATCTCCATCCCAAGTTTTTGAAATTCTTCAGTGAGCATGTAAATACACCTGTTGCATACCATTCCTTTTATCAATAATTTCATTTTTCGCTATCGTATTTTAGTTGCTTGCAGTATTATTTTTTCCATTTTAAGCGTAAGCTATTACTGACTACACTTACACTGCTCAATGCCATTGCTGCTCCAGCAATCATCGGGTTGAGCAAAAAACCATTGATTGGAAAAAGGATTCCTGCGGCGATAGGAATACCGATAAGATTATAGATAAATGCCCAGAATAGGTTTTGTTTGATGGTCGCTACTGTATGTTTAGAAAGACGAATCGCCTGAGATATTTTTGATAGATCGGATGAAATAATGGTCATCTTGGCCACATCCATTGCAATATCACTTCCTTTACCCATCGCGATACTCACATCTGCTGTTGCCAGTGCAGTGCTGTCATTAATGCCATCACCGACCATTGCTACTACTTTACCTTGTTGCTGTAATTTTTTCACAAAATCTGCCTTGTGCTGTGGTAGAACTTCTGCTTTGTAGTTGGTTATACCTGTCTGTTGTGCAATGGCTTTTGCTGTAGCCTCATTGTCTCCTGTGAGCATATAAAGTTCGATACCCATCTTCTGCAATTGCTTAATAGCTGCTATTGAGGTTTCTTTGATCTTATCTGAAATAGCCAATGCAGCTAAAGCGTGGGTATTGTCTGCAAACCAGATAACAGTTTTAGATTGCTCACTCCACTTATCCGCGTGAAGTTGCAGCTCATTTGCTATGGATATCTTATTTTCTGCTAATAATTTGGCATTGCCCACAAGGTATGTGACATTATTGTATGCTGCTTTTGCTCCTTTGCCAGTGATGCTTTCAAAATTGTTTAGCGTTATAGCAGTTGTATCTTTTAGATGTTTAACCACGGCCTCTGCTAATGGGTGTTCCGAATGTTTTTCTAAACTCAAAAGAATTTGTTTTGTAGTATCATCCTCTTGTACCCATTTTATATCTGTAACCTGCGGCCGGCCTTCTGTAATCGTTCCGGTTTTATCCAATACGATGGCGCTTACTTTTTTAGCTAACTCAAGGCTTTCAGCATCTTTGATTAAAATACCATTCTCGGCTCCTTTACCCACACCGACCATAATAGCAGTAGGAGTAGCTAGTCCCAAAGCACAGGGGCAAGCGATAACCAGTACTGTGACTGCCGCTAAGAGACCTTGAAACCACGCCGCTCTCACCACCTAAGATTACCCATAGCGTAAAGGTGACAATAGCAATACTGATAACCACCGGCACGAATATGCCTGCAATCTTGTCCACTAGCTTTTGCACAGGTGCTTTGCTACCTTGAGCATCTTGCACCATTTTGATGATTTGGGCTAACATGGTTTCTTTACCTACCTTTTTTGCAGTAAATTGAAAACTTCCTTTTTGGTTGATGGTACCCGCAAATACCTTTTCTTTTTCGGTTTTCAATACAGGAATAGGTTCACCACTTAGCATGCTTTCATCCACATAAGAGTTGCCTGATTTTACGATGCCGTCTACAGCAATTTTCTCGCCCGGTTTGACCACTATCACATCGCCAGCGTTTACTTCTTCGATAGGTGTTCGTTTTTCAGTACCATCGGATTGTATGATGGTGACCGTTTTGGGTTGAAGTCCCATTAACTTTTTAATAGCCGAAGAGGTGTTACCTTTAGCTTTTTCTTCTAGCAATTTTCCAAGGAGGATAAAAGCGATGATGACTGCTGCTGCTTCAAAATAAACGTGTGCTTCTAAACCTCTATTGTTCCAAAAATCTGGAGCAACCATATTGAATACACTGAAAATATAGGCAATCCCCGTACTTAGCGCAACAAGGGTATCCATGTTAGCTGAGCGGTGCTTTGCCTGTTTCCATGCATTGATAAAAAAGTCTTTACCCAACCATAGAACGACTGGTGTAGTGAAAAACCACATGATTTCGTTGCCATAAGGCATATCCATAAAGAACATACCAATAATGACCACAGGTAGAGCAAGTAAGACTGCCCAAATAGTTTTAAGCTTTAGTGTACGGAACTTTTTTTCGTGGATTCCTTCTAAAGTTTCCTGTTCTTTGGATTCATCTTCTAGGAGTAGATCGAATCCGATAGACTGAACTGCTTTTTGTAGTGCTAAGGGGTCTGTCATATTGGGTAGGTATTCTACCGATAGCCTTGCAGTTGCAAAATTAACGGAAGCGTTGACTACTCCTTCAGCATATTTGACACCGCTTTCTGTACTGATAGCACAGGACGCACAGGTCATGTTCAGTACAGGAAAAGATTGTTTTATGGTAGTGACACCGTAACCTAGGCCTTGAATGGCTTTAATAGCTGCAGATAGGGTCTCGGTTTCGTTAACTGTAATCTTTGCGCGATGGTTGTTCAGTTCTATTTTGTGGGTATCAATTCCCTTAACCTGTGCAAGGCCTTTATCGACGATTAGTGCACAGTGCTCGCTATCTACATCTTCTAAGGGAAGGTATATTGGTTTCTTTTTATTCGTTGCCATAATTTGTATCTTTTATTTTACGATACAAAATTGGGAACAAATAACGGCTAGAGTATTGCACTTTGATGGGAAAGAATTGTAAGATTTAAGCGGGAAGTAGCAAAATCAGCATGTTTGATTATTGTAGTTTATTGTAATACCGGACGGGTTTTATCATATACTCTATTTTGGAAAATAGTTCATTTTCGGTCAGAGAAATGGTACGGTACATTTATGGTTGAGGTAGTTTGACTTTGAATATACTATAGGGCAATTGTACGCGATTGACTCCGTTGTTCCACTTAGGATCTTTGAATAATTGCGCACATGAAAAATACAGATAACCGTCGGTGCCTATACCAAGTGAATCAGGCCATAGCAATCGTGGGTCTTGCACGAGCGTATGTAATTTCCCATCAGGGCTTAAATATTTAATGCTGTAATCCAAAGAGGTTGTTAAGTAAATATTTCCATGAGCATCAGCAATTAAACCGTGTGTGATACCTACATCGCCCATATCTTGTACTTTTGATTCCAATGTTGCTGGACTCAAAGTAGTATCAGCTAAATATTTCGTTTCAATGCGGTACAAATTGTTCTTGTTAATGGGTTTAAAATACAAGTACTTAAAATCTTGTGTCAATGCAATGCCATTTACGTTCGAGAGGAATGGTTTTCCTTCCTTGTTGCGCATTTCTGTTCCTTTATATTGAAGTACGATAGTAGAATCCGCCAGTGTAAACGAAGTGTTTTCCAATGTCTTTCTGTGTCTCCCGGTTTCTAAATCTAATACGATAATCGCAGCCTGTCCGGGGTCAGAAAGATAGGCCAGTTTTTTCTCTACATCGATTCGTACATCGTTGAGGCCAGATTTGGTTTTATCAAGATCATCAAATGTATAAATACGTTCTACTAGATTGGTTTTAGTATTAATTTTTAACAGCTTAAATTGTCCATCTGCAGGCTTGTCCGAATCACCAAAAATGGAACCCGATGAAGATGGTTTGGAGTCTAACACCCATAGATTATCCTGTGCATCTATAAACAGATCTTGTACACTTACAAAGTGTGAAGCCTCATCCCCCTGATGATTCCATGTGGTGTCGGGGTAGGGAATACGTTTTTCGTTCACAATCTCGGTCAGCCCATATTGATAGTCTTCGTTTTGTTTAGGAAAAGCGACAAACAATCGATTTGTAGAAGTGACACTTACACCAATAGCTCTATACGCTCCAAAAGAAGCTGCAACTTCCAAACTAGGGCTTATAGGAAGATTATCTTGTGCTTTCATGGTAAAGAACAATAAATGGATAAATAGAAAACATAATAACATCTTTTTTAACATATTCATTGGTTTTATTGAAAACTGTAAAATCGAATTTTACAAGACATACCTACATTTGTCTCTCTATATAGTAAAATTCGTGATACCTATTTTATAACGCTTCATCTTCCCTTATTGTTTTAAATGTCTAGCCTAGCTCTCTATATCCATCCCGTTCTTCCACGTCACGCATCATAGCATGAAACACGTGTGCAAGTGTTTCATGTCTGGTCAATGGCGGCTGCCCTTTCCTTAAAACATAATCGGTATACATACCTTGCTGCGCATTCCACTGAAGCCACAATAACAATTCCTGTCTTTTCATGGTAGGTAGCTTTGTGTAGAGCTCTTTTGCCTTGAGTAATCATTTGATTTTAAAATGTCTCCATATGTTTTGGTTGGTGTATACGGTATAATTCTTGAACAATTGGAAGAGATGCGAAGTGGATAGGTTATCGATCTTATCAGTGAAATATCCTGTATTATGGAATCTCTTTCTACAATGAAATTTAGCATTTACTTTTAAAGCTCCTGTAATCAATCAGGCTTTGGAGTTTTTCAATATATTTTATTTAAAAATTTATAGTACTCTAAAGTTGATTCCTATTACAGGAGCTGATGTGGTTAAATACAATGAATTTGTGCCCGAATAGTGTGAAATATTAGTTCTTCGTGCATCATCGCATTTGCGGGTTTGGTATTGAAAAATTAAGGTTTATCTAATATCCTGTTTTTATCAAATAATTAAACTCTTTCTATAATAATCGCATATCCTTGACCTACACCCACACACATTGTTGCTAAAGCATATTTTCCTCCAGTTTTTTGCAACTCTAGGGCGGCAGTGTAGGTGATACGCGTCCCTGACATGCCCAAAGGGTGACCTATAGCTATTGCTCCACCATTAGGATTAACTCTTGCATCATCATCAGCTAAGCCTAAAGCACGGCTACAGGCTAATACTTGTGCGGCAAAAGCCTCATTAAACTCTATTACATCCATTTGGTCCAATGTTAAGTTTGCCTTTTTTAAGGCTTTCTGACTGGCTGTAACAGGTCCAATGCCCATGATACGAGGCTCAACCCCGACAACTGCTGATGCTACGATACGGGCTATGGGTTTTAAATTGTATTTTTCGACAGCTTCTCCAGATGCAATATAAATTGCAGCAGCTCCATCGTTGAGTCCCGACGCATTTCCTGCGGTTACAGTGCCCGCTTCTTTGAATGCTGGTTTTAATTTTGATAAGGCTTCAATAGTGGAGTTTGACCGTACAAATTCATCATTGGTAAAAACAAGTGGATCCCCTTTTTTTTGAGGAATAGTGACGGGAATAATCTCTTGTGCTAGTCTACCATTTGCTATTGCTGCTGCTGCTTTTAACTGTGAAGTTAGCGCAAATTTATCTTGATCTTCACGAGAGATATGATACAAGTCTACTATGTTTTCAGCTGTCATTCCCATTGGATCCGTGCCATACATTTTTTTCATCTTAGGATTTACAAATCGCCATCCAAATGAAGAATCCTCCATTTTCGAATCCATTCCAAATGCCTTTGATGCTTTGGAAATCACCAAAGGGCCACGAGTCATATGTTCTACTCCTCCAGCGATAAATATATCGCCATCACCTGCTTTTATCGCACGATTTGCGTGGACAATTGCAGACATCCCCGAAGAACAGAGTCTGTTGATGGTTTCACCAGGTATGGTAACGGGTAGTCCAGCTAGTAAACCTGCCATACGGGCAATATTTCTATTATCTTCCCCGGCTTGGTTGTGACAACCTAGTATGACATCGTCTATGGCATCAATAGGTATATTCGGGTTTCTTTTTACTAATTCAGTAATGGGTATAGCCGCTAAGTCATCTGCGCGTACAGCAGATAATGTGCCTCCAAAACTTCCTACCGGAGTTCGGATTCCATCGATAATATATGCTTCTCTATTCATTTTATGTTCTTTTGAAGTTTTTATCAAAATAATTGAAAATATAAGATGTTACTAAAGTTACAGAAAGTCCAATCAGACAGCCTAATGTGACAAATAAAAATCGTTCTACAGGTGCCCAATAGCTATCTGTTTGATGTTGCATAAGGACAATCAGTAGTGCTACAATTGCGCTTCGTGCAACATTCATTAAATTGGCAAATCGACAGATACTAATGGCGACTAAAATCCCTATCGTTATTTTATAGATATCGTCAAGGGGAATAAAAAAAACTAAAAGCCCCGAAATCGATCCAATAAAATTTGATTTGCTTCTTTCTATCGTTAATTTTTTTGCATCCCTTTCATCTGGCGATATGACTAAAATAATCGATAGTAATGTCCAAAACAATTCAAACTGTGGAAATGCTTTAATAAGAAAATAACCAATTAAAAATCCTGCAATACAGCGGATAATGTAGGCTATAAACGGGGAATGCATGTTAAGATAGCTTAACGGCGAATTGAGCTGAAGTTAAGCCTTGTACTTCTTCTAAAGTTGCGCCTGGCATCAGTTCAATTAATGTTAAATTTCCATCAATAAATTCAAATACTGCTTTATCCGTAATAATCATATCAACCGCCTTGAGTGCTGTTAGTGGTAGATCACATGTAGAAACAACTTTAGCGTCACCATTTTTTTCGGTATGCATCATCGTGATGATGAGTCGTTTTGCTCCAGATGCGAGATCCATAGCTCCCCCGACACCCAATAAGGGTTGACCTGGTACCGCCCAGTTTGCTAAATTGGCTGATTCATCGACTTGTAAACCTCCCATAATGGCAACGTCAACATGTTTTCCTCGAATCATAGCAAACGAATCGGCTGAATCGAAATAAGATGCTCCTGCTAATGCGGTTACCGGAATTTTTCCTGCATTTACAGGATAGTCCATAGCACCACCACCATCAATGGGAGTGGGGCCTACTCCTAACATGCCATTTTCAGTATGTAGAATAATTCCGTCTTCTTCAGTGATAAGATCTGCAACTAAGGTAGGGATGCCAATACCTAGATTGACGACATCTCCTTTTTTTAGTTCTTGTAGAGCTCTTTTTGCCATATGCATGCGACTCTCGGATGCTTTTCGACTCGAAGATACGGATGCCGAACTCCCTAGGTCTTCCAAAGTTAAGGTCGCTTGTACGAGATAATCGACAAAAGAACCTGGTGTATGGATGTATTCTGGTGCTATTTCTCCTACGGCTACAATTTCTTCCACTTCAGCAATTACTAAATCTGCGGCAGTGGCCATCGCTCTGTTGAAGTTTTGCTCTGTCATTCGGTATTGAAGATTTCCTGCTGTATCTGCTTTCCAAGCGCGGATAAATGCCACATTACCACGTATGCTTGGAATAAAAACCTGTTCTACATCATTTAAGATCTTTGTTTCTCGACCTTCCGCGAGGGCAGTCCCTGCTGAGGTGGGGGTAAAGAAGCCTCCGATGCCAGCACCACCGGCACGAATTGCTTCGGCTAAAGTACCCTGTGGTAATAATTCATATGCTACAACACCATCTTGCGCTGCTTTTACAGCCTCAGGATTTGATGTAAAAAATGAACCGATCATTTTTTTTAATTGACCGTTTCGTAAAAGGCGACCGCCTCCAATTCCTACCTCACCTACGTTATTTCCAATGAAGGTAAGATTCTTCGTATTGGTCTCCGCTAAAGCATGCATGAGATGTACCGGATTTCCAGTCATCCCGAAACCACCTTGTAATAAGATATCATTATCTTTTACCATGGCAGCAGCTTCATGTAAGGATATTTGTGGTATGGATTTCATGTTGTTTTATTTAATGTTGTGTGAAATGTATAATATGCTTCGCAAATTCTTCGGGGTGCTCCATATTGGATAAGTGAGCCGCGTCCAGTGTCACTAAGCTTGCATTAGGAATCCGTTTTTGCATAAATTTGCCGTCAGTCAGAGTCGTTACCTCATCTGCTGTACCTGCTATAATCAACGTAGGTACTTCAAGCAAATGAAGCTGTTCTCTAAAGTCAGCTTGTGCAACGGCATAACAGCAGGCGGTATATCCTTGTAAGGTATTCGACTCAAAATTTTGTAGGATTTCGTGCACTTTTTGTGGTTCTTTTGCTCGATATGTTGCGGTGAAACCAGCGTTCAGCTGTTCCTGTTAAAATACTTTGTAGTCCATGTTCAGTAACTTGTTTTACGCGTGTACTCCAACCTTCTTCGTTTCCGATTTTTGCGGCTGTATTGCTGATGATTATTTTATTAAAACGTGCAGGATGATGTATACCTAGCCATTGTCCTGTTAAACCACCTATGGAGAGTCCACAAAAGTAAACATGATCTAATTTTAAATAATCTAATAATTCGATGACGTCATTTCCTAAATCTGCAATTGAAACCTTGTTTTGATGAATCGAACTGGCCCCATGACCTCTTTTGTCGTACCGCAGTATATTAAAGTGATGGCTTAATACATCAATATTATCTTCCCACATGTGGAGGTTGGTTCCCAGGGAGTTGGAAAGGACCAATGTCTTTTCATGTCCGAAGTTGTCAAACTGATAGTGACAAGTGAAGTTTGAAAATTGAATATTTGGCATTTTTGTATTTTAAATCATTAATTTATATTATCCTAGGTCTCCACCAGCAACAGGGATGGTCACTCCAGTGATATATTTAGCTTCGTCCGAAGCCATAAAGAGGATCGTAGCAACCTGATCATCAATAGTCCCATATTTTTTTTGTAATGAAGAGGAGATGGTTTGATCGACGATCTGTTGGTACCATATTTTTTCATTTGCCGATAGCGGGTTTTCATTCCTTGGTATGTGGCGCTCTGGAGCTTCAGTGCCACCGGGAGCAACTCCGACTATACGGATATTATTGGCCGCTTGTTCAAATGCTAAAGAAGCAGTAATTGCATTTACACCACCTTTAGCAGCAGCATATGGCACTCGGTTTACGGAACGTGTTGCGACAGAGGAAACATTGACTATTACGCCTCCGCCATTTGTTATCATGTGCGGTAGCACGCTTCTACACCCCCATAAGGTAGGAAACAGCGAGCGGTTGACTTCTTTGATGATTTCTTCTTCTTGATAATGTTCGAACGGTTTTGCCCAAATGGTGCCACCTACATTATTAATCAGAATATCGATTTTTCCAAAAGCTTGGATCGCTTGTGTAGATACTTCTTCGAATCCTTGGAAAGTTTCCAAATCCGCTTGAACTGCTATAACATCAAATCCGTTATCAGTTAAATTTTTTGTCAGCTCGAGTACTTTTTCTGAACGATCTACCAAGATCGTTTTTGCTCCTTCTTGTGCTACCCGCTCGGCGACACCTTTGCCAATACCTTGGGCAGCACCAGTAACGATGATAACTTTATTTTTAAATCTATCTTGAAAAATCATATGCTTAAAAAATTATACAGTAAGTGTTCCCGTTGGAATGAATTTCTCAGTATAAAAATTTTTAAAAGTAATTTGTTGCTGCTCTAGGGTAGTTTTTACAGCTTCTACCATAGCATTTGGTCCACAAATATAGATGTCGTAACTATCTTCTTTTAACTCCTCTTTATTCACCCATTGTGTCACAAAACCTGAAGCGAAGGTGTCAGACACCTCATTGGAAACACAAGGATAGGTTAACACTTGTAGGTTTTCAAAGCTTTGAATACGCTGTAGCTCCACTATGTTTTCAGCAGTAGTCGCGCCATAAAATAATTTTATGACCGTGTTATTGACTTCTTTATTTAGTTTCTCTAACATCGCAATAAAGGGAGCGATGCCTGTACCGCCAGCAAAGAATAATGTCGGAGCTGTGATATCTCTACTATAAAAACTTCCTAAAGGACCCGTAATACTTAATGTTTCCCCAACTTTTGCCTGTCTCAAGTAATCGCTCATCAAACCTGTGTTGGGAATAAGTCGAATGATGAATTCCATTTCATCTGTATCTGACAATGATGAGAAAGAATAGGAGCGTGTCTCTGATGAACCAGGAAACTAGGATGTTGGCATACTGTCCTGGTAAGAAAGTAATGACGGTACCATCTTTGATCTTGGTTTTCAGTTGGACAATTTCTGAAGACAAGAATACGAGTTCTGTAATCTCAGTTTCATAAGTTGTAACCTCTACTTTACAGGCTGTTGAACTGGCTAATATATCGACTACCATGTCCGATTGTGGACGCATTTGACAAGCTAATCCGTAACCTAGTTCAGCTTCTTCGTCCGTTAATGCTTCATCAATGTAATCTCCAGCATCAAATGTTCCAGATCTGGATAAGCATTTGCAGGTACCACATGCACCATCTGCACAGTCTAAAGGGATATTGATTCCTACTCGGTAGGAGGCCTCGGCTATCGTTTCATAGCCAGCAGTTTCAATAAAACGGGTTATGCCGTCTTCAAAATTTAATGCAACTTTTGCCATAATAATTGTTTTAAATGTGATATATATCTAAAACTTGACGGATATAATCGTTCTTAATGATGACCTTTTTATTGGAAATCAAAAAGGAATCATCGTTCTTTTTTAGGGTATAAAAACTAAGTCCGAAATAAGTATCCGTAGTTTTATAACGGAAGGATAGTGTATTCCAGTTAAAACGGATCTTCACTTCATCTTGATTTTCTTCTATAATTTCGACGTTCGTGATATAGTGACAAGTGCGAGGTTCTGGCATGGAAGCTGATGAACGCTCTGTTTTGATGCGAAATACTCGATCTTCTAATCCTCCCTTATTGGGGTAGTAGATGAGTGAAATCTCGGTTTGTGGATCTTGCGTAAGCTCGTCTTCATCATCCCAACCGGGCATCCAAAAAACACAGTCACTATCATAGCACTTCAACCATTCATCCCATTGCTTGTCATCTAGATGACGAGCTTCTTTGTATAAAAAAGCTAATATATTTTGGTGATTTATCATGATTTATCCTCTTAATCTTCAAGTTTAGTTTTAGAGAGTCCTGCCTTTAGTGAATCTTTCCAAAATTCATGTTGGGTAATAAATAATCCCTCGTCTTCGGATTTAATACCTGAGATGATTGGCTCGATACCCATTTTTTTAGCTTGCTCATCCTGCCCGTAGATCCAATGTGTAGCACCGCGGCTCATGTCATTGTATTTTAAAGCGGTAGAACTGTAAGCGATCTGGCAGGAACGGAATTCTTCTAGATCATCTGGAGTTCCCATACCTGTCACGTTGAAAAAATCTTCATATTGTCGTATACGTATAGCACGCTCATCTGAAGACTCTTCTTTGGGAGCGAAGCAATAGATTGTAATTTCAGATTCATTGACGGATATAGGTTTAATCACACGGATCTGTGTTGAGAATTGGTCCATCAAGAATACATTTGGATACAAACCTAAATTACGAGTCATATTGACCATGAAACCAGCTTTCTCTTCGCCAAATTCGGAGATTAGACGGTCCTTTTGTTGATATATTGGGCTGACTTCAGGATTCAATTTGTTGGTCCACAATAAAATATGGCCGTTGTCAAAACCATATACACCAGCAACAGATTTTGACCAGTTGTTGGCATCTACAGCCTTTGTTCCTTCTTTTTCATAGTCACGTCTACCCATGGTAGCGACATAATTCCAGTGTACAGAAGACACATGATAACCGTCGGCACCATTTTCCATCTGCAGTTTCCAGTTTCCACTGTAGATATAGGATGATGAACCATTTAATACTTCTAAACCTTGTGGAGCTTGATCTACAATTTGGTCGATGATTATTTTTGAGTCGCCTAAATATTCTTCCAAAGAAACTACCTCTGCGTTCAACGATCCGAATAGGAATCCTTTATAGGACTCAAATTTTGCCACTTTAACGAGGTCATGAGAACCTTCACAGCTGAATTGCTCTGGATAGCCTCCAGATTTCCCATCTTTTACTTTTAATAACTTACCAGCATTATTAAATGTCCAACCGTGGAATGGGCATGTAAATGAGGCTTTATTTCCTTTTTTATAACGGCATAATTGTGCTCCTTTATGTGTGCAAGAGTTGATCAAAGCATGTAAATCTCCTTGCTTATCTTTCGTAATGACTATCGATTGCCTTCCTATCGTAGTGGTGTAGTAATCATTGATATTTGGAATTTGAGATTCGTGCGCAAGGTATACCCAATTGCCTTCGAAAATATATTTCATTTCCAATTCAAACAATTCTTCATTTGTGAAGGATTCCCGATTATGACGGTATATGCCCTTTTCTTTATCGTGAATTACTAGACTATCTAGATATTCGGAAGTTACTCGATTCATAAGTTAAAATTTAAGACAATAAGCACTTTCTTCGAACCATAACAATTCAAATTTTTGGTATTAAAAAAAAGTGAAAAATCTGGATTTAAAAGTAATGTTCAAATCCATTAATTGACAGAATACTTTAGTTTATTAGGATTCTAAAGCAGCTCTTTTTCTGTTGTTTTCTCCAGGAGCAGCGGTAATGATCTCACGAACCATATTGAAATCAAAATTAATTTTTGCGAAAGCTTCAGTTTTTCCATATTGGGTAGCGTCTTCAGCAGAAATTCGTTCAATTTGAGGTACCAGTTCTGGACGCGTTGCAAATGCAAAATCATCGAACAATAATGGATCACCATCAATATTGATTTGAGTCGTTAATTTTCTGAAACCTGGTGCAGTTACGAAAAAGTGAATATGCGCAGGGCGAGCTCCATGGCGACCTAATAACTGCATTAATGTATCTGTAGAACCATTAGGAGGACAAGCATATCCAACAGGTACAAAGGACTTGAATTCATATTTGCCGTCTTCAGCCACATTGATTGCGCGACGCAAGTTAAATTCAGGTTGTGAAGAGTCAAAATGCGAATATAATCCTTTTAAATTGCAGTGCCATATTTCAACTTTTGCCTCTGGGATTGGATTTCCTTTTTCATCACGTACTACACCACTCATATAAAGACGTTCTGAATCCGCTTCAATTTCGGTCTCTAATTCTGCATAAGAGGTGGATTCTGGTGATCCAGCAACGTATAGAGGGCCTTCAATCGTGCGTGGAGTTATATTTTCGATACCAGCTTGCTCATCTTCCCAGTCCATCATTACGTCTATAAATTTCTCAATGCCTAATCCAGCATATACCAATCCATATTCATTGTTTTTTCCAGTTTGAGTAAGCCAATCACAAGCTTTCCACATCTCTTCAGATGTGATATCCAGATCAGCCATTGCATTGAACAAGTCTTTCAGTAGACGGTTTACAATCGTTTTTACTCTTTCATTTCCCGCATTTTCATTTTCCGAAGATTGAATTAATGCTAAGGTTTGGTCGATAATTTTTTGATCTATTCTTTTCATGTGAAATCTGATTATTTTTTTAAATATTTTTTATTAAATTAATGTATCTTTTAGGGCATTTGGATGTTTGCAAATACTCGTTATTTTAATTGTCATATATGGGAATAAAGGCAATGAGCTGATGATGCTGTGTAGTTCATCCGGACTTTCTACATCTAAAACGCTGATGTTCGAATATTTGCCAGCTACTCTCCAGAGATAAACCCATTTTCCTGAATTCTGATGTCCCTGTGAACAGGCTTTCTCGCGTGTTATATAATCTGAAATTTTTTCCTCACTCCAAGTTTCTGGAATCTTAACATCCATTTCAACTACGTAAACCATAATTATTTTCTTTTAAATTTTTCAATTTTGTTCATGTCTAATTCGACTCCTAGTCCTGAACCTTCAGGAATTTCCAACGAATAGTTTTGGTAAACGATTGGCTTTTTGACGATATCATCTGTTAATAATAATGGGCCAAAAAGCTCCGTTCCCCAATCTAAATTTGGAAGAGTAGCACATAGATGAGCTGTCGCAAGAGAGCCAATCGTTCCTTCGAGCATGGTTTCCTCCGTATAAGGCTATACCTGATGCTTGTGCAATGGCTGCTTGTTTTTGTATATTGGTCAAGCCTCCAGATTTAGCAATTTTAAGTGCAAAAACGCTAGCACCATGTATTTTAGCTAACTTAAAAGCATCTTGGGTCGTTTGCACTGCTTCATCAGCCATAATAGGGACTTCAAAATAAGCTGTTAAACGTGCTAGTCCATCAAAGTTGGTTTTGACTAAGGGTTGTTCTATTAAGTCAATGCCGGCATCTTGCAATTTTTGAATACTGCGTTTGGCTACAGATTCAGACCATGCTTGATTGACGTCGACGGTGATTTTGATATCTGAACCTACGGCAGCTTTTATAGCTGCCACATGAGCGACGTCAATATCAGGGTCTTGACGACCAATTTTTAATTTAAAGGTATGGTGACGTTTTTCAGCGATTAGTTGTAAAGCTTCTGCTATGTCTTTGTTCGTATCGCCACTAGCTAATGTCCATAGGACAGGAAGTGTGTTGCTTACTGCACCTCCAAATAGGGTAGATATAGGGACATTTAGCCGTTTTCCTTGGGCATCTAAGAGCGCTGTTTCAATTCCGGATTTAGCAAAATTATTACCTGAGACGTTTTTATCCAGTATTTTCATCAGGGCATTGATACGTGTCGGGTCCTGTCCAATGAGTAGGGGAGAAAAATAGGTGTCAATCGCCAGCTTAATTCCTTCTGGAAACTCATCGGCATAAGAGATACCTCCAATTGTAGTGGACTCACCTAATCCTTCTATGCCATCAGAGCTGAATAAACGGATAATGACCATGGACTGTTTTTTCATTACAGCCATAGAAAGATGATGAGGTCTTATTGTTGGTAAATCAACAATTATGGTTTCAATATGTGTTATCTTTATCTGCTGCATATACTAATTTTAAAAGTAAGTGCATAGTCACTTATGTGAGTACATACTTACTGTATATGCAAACTTACTTTATAATTGATACACGGATATAGGATTATTCTTTTTTTACTAAGACAAATCTGATGCTTATGTTAAATTTCAGAGATTTAGTTCTTTGTGCCTATTTTTTTTCGAAATTCATTAGGTGTCATTCCTGTTTTTCGCTTAAATATTCTTGAGAAATAGCTGGGGTCTTCAAAACCAAGGCTGTAGCAGATGTCAGCAATGGATTTTTCTCCATCGGACAATAATAACTGTGCCTGACTGAGGTAATAATCCATTATCATTTCGCGGGGTGACTTATACGCTATGGTACTGCAAATACGACTTAAATGCCCACTAGTTATCTTTAAATTGGAAGCATATTCTTCAATCGTCTTTTTATAAGAAGAGCTTTCTCTAATAAGTTGCGTGAATCTTCTGTAATAAATAATGGATGCATTATCGGTGCTTAATAGATCTTTTTGTAGTGTTCGAGGTATTCTTCTAAGATGGACGATTAGTTGTCCTACGAGAAATTCCAACATTAATAAGCGCCCCGGTTTTGATTCATGATATTCTTTGATACACTTCAGCATAACTTCAAATACTTCTTCTGAATACTCGCCTGAAACGATACTGGTGGTCTGAAAGGTTTCAATGGCATCTATAACCTCAGCTTCTCTCTTGATCATATGTTCCAATACACTATCAGATAGACTGATGATCCATCCTTTAAGTTCTGAAAGGTGTTCAAAACCATGTTCGGTGTTTTTAGGTATAGTAATGAACGAGGGACCGGTAATCCGGAGTTTTTCATTATTGAAAAGTAGGTCTGTTTCGCCCTCGATAATCACGAAAATTTGAAATTGATTATTATGAGCGTGTGATTTTACCGTATTGTTATTCTCTTTACCGATAATGCCAAATGGGTAAACATAGATAAGGCCTTTCGCAAATTCAATTTGATCATGTCCGTATAACCCTTCGAAATATGTTTTATTTTTATTTACCATTTTCGATTTTTTTTACTTCCATTATATTCATTCAAGAAGTTTTGCTTGATGACAAATACGAACAGTTTGGTACACAATAACGTAAATATAAAAAATTTCTATCAGATTGTGTAGCTGAAAGAAGGAGAATCATTCAATTGACTCGATAACTAACTTTTGACCGTGCAAGGTCGAGGAGCTTGGCTAGCCTGTGGTATTAGATTAAATTTCTTTATTTGGCTTTTAAAAATCGGTCGGACAAGTATTTACGTACGGGTATATCGTATAGTTTTAAACAGATATAGGCCAAGACAATACTCCCTATTACAACTGCTGCCGCTCCAGGCAACGATTCTTCGAAAGTGAGCTTATTGTTTTTCACCCACGCATAATAGAGATAGATAAAAGGATAATGTACTGTATATAGAGGGTACGAGATATCGCCTAAGAATTTGCATGCTCGTGTCGTAAATTGATTGGTGCTTTTTGCAGAAGCTCCCAGATAGACCAGAAGTGGGAAAATCACTAAACAACAAATGGTATCATACAGGCCGTTCATCCATAGGTGCTCGGCGCCACCAATACGTGGTATAGCCAATACCGTAACAATAATCAAACTACACCACCAAAATGATCCCTTTATATGAGCTGGTCTGAAAGT
The DNA here is from genome assembly GCF_044740685.1 of Sphingobacterium sp. SG20118. Taxonomy (NCBI): domain Bacteria; kingdom Pseudomonadati; phylum Bacteroidota; class Sphingobacteriia; order Sphingobacteriales; family Sphingobacteriaceae; genus Sphingobacterium; species Sphingobacterium sp. SG20118. The sequence goes on along the minus strand of NZ_CP172826.1, from coordinate 3,235,973 downwards.
CCGGGAAAGCAACAAGCCTGCGGAAAACGAAAAAAGTAACCGTAAAAATCCTGCGGTAAATTCGATTGCGGTCAGTGAAAATCCAGCACAAATATCTCCATAAGGACCTACGATGGCAAATGTTGCCAGGCCACAGCCCGCAATTAAAACCAGTACAGCTAATGCCTTGGTTGACAATTTACGTATGAATAGTGCATATAAAATATTACCAATATATTCAAAAAATAAGGACCAGCTGGGTCCATTGAGGGGAAACATTTCACCTAAGCCACGGACTTCGCTCCCGGGAATAGCGGGGATTAGCAATGCATTTAATAGCGTAGCACCAAACAGCGCCATGACTGTTACTTTTGATACGTCCCACACGGAGGATTCTTGAAAGTAAAACAGAATACCACCTATGACAGCGCCCATCACGACCATAGGATGCAACCTGACGATCCTACGTTTGATAAAATCTTTTGTAGTCGTTGTACGCCAACGATCATCATAAGCATAACCGATGACAAACCCAGATAAGATGAAGAAAAAATCGACAGCTAGATAACCATGATTGATTCTTTGATCTACATGGCTGGTTGCAAAAGCTTCGAATATGTGGAAACAGACAACCATGATAGCCGCTACTCCTCGCAATCCATCAAGCACATTGTAATGTGGTCTACCTCCAGTTAAAGTAGCTGTTGAAACTTGTGTTTTGAGCATAAATTAAAATACGATTATAAGCAATTTTGGTTTTTTGATAGAAAGATGGTGAATATAGGGAATTATCACAATTATTAAAATAATATTGGACATCATTTGAGAATTGATTCTGAAGAAGAACTAGTTCAATGAAATGTGTTTAACGCGTGAAATCGTATCGTACTTTTTTAATCGTACGATATAGCTTGCTGTAAGTTTTTTTTAAGAAAAGAAATCTAAATTGATTGTGCCAACACTAGAGTGGAAGATACTTTTTTGTAAAGAGAGGGGAGTAAAAAATAGTTTTGTGATGCGTAATTTGATAGAATTAGCACATGGATATAGCAGGTCAGATTGGTCACATGAAAATTGCTTAAATGTATAGATTTTATTGTAATCAATAATTACAGTAAAATCTATACTAAAATTATGTTGAATCAATGGCTAAGATAAACTACCTAAACTTTTTGCTTCGAAAGTAGCAAGCTCGTCAAATTTTTCTGCTTGAATTTTCTGTACCCAATTTGGATCTTGCAAAATAGCTCTGCCTACGGCTACTAAATCAAAATCTCCTCGATCATATCTACGGATCAATTCATCTAGTGGTACAGATGCAGATTTTGATTCAGCATTTGTAAATACATCACCAAAATCTTTATCAAGACCTACCGATCCAACGGTAATGGTAGGTTGTCCCGAAACCTTTTTCAACCAGCCAGCAAAATTTAGATCGCTACCTTGAAACTCAGGTTCCCAATAGCGACGTTGACTACCATGAAAAATATCGACACCTGCATCTACCAAAGGTGATATCCACTCCTCTAATGCTACAGGTGTTGCTGCCAATTTTGCTGTGTAATCTTGTTGTTTCCACTGCGACAAACGTAGGATGATAACGAAGTCAGGACCTACAGCCTGACGCATGGCTTTTACGACTTCAATTGCAAATTTTGATCTTTCTTTAATCGTTTTCCCGCCAAACTCATCTGTCCTGTGGTTCATACCCTCCCAAAAGAATTGGTCGATTAAATAACCATGCGCTCCGTGGATTTCAAGAGCATCAAACCCCAAATCTTTTGCTGCTTTTGCAGCATTTGCGAAAGCCTGTATTGTATGCTCTATATCGGCTAAGGTCATGGTGTCTGGACTTTCAAAAGGTGCAGGTGGAGTCCATTGCATGGGTGTATTGCCTACATGCCATATTTGAGGCGCTATTTTTCCACCTTTTTTATGAACAGCACCCACCACATTTTTCCAACCATTTAAGGCTTGATCACCATAAAAATTAGGAATGTCCTTTAGATTCTTTGAAGAAGGTCTATCGATAACTGTACCTTCTGTGAGAATCAGTCCAACTTCTGCCGCAGCACGACGTTCGTAGTAGCCTTTTACGTCGTCGCCAGGGATACCATCTACAGCAAATGCACGCGTCATAGGTGCCATGACAAAGCGATTTTTAAGGACTAGATTTTTATATTCAAATGGACTAAAAAGTGTTTGTATGCTCATTTTTTTTTATTTTAAATCGTATAACATTGCAAATATATTTCAAATAGTATACATTTGTAACTATTGATAGTATAAAGTAGTTACCTTTGAGTAACTATTAAAGAATATTCACATGAAACGAACTGAATTTAAGAGTTGCTCATGCGCGATGCAACGCTCTATGGGGATTTTAGGAACGAGGTGGAAACCCGTTATCATCTATACCCTGCGTGACCGAAAAGCACGTTTCGGACAATTAGATGCAATGATTGAGCATATTTCAAGAAAGGTATTGACCACATCGTTGAAAGAATTGGAAGAAGATGGTATTATCTTTAGAGAGGAGTTCAAGGAACTACCGCCCAGGGTAGAATATTCATTAACTGGAAAAGGCAAAGCTTTGATACCGATTATGTGCCAATTGGCAAAGTGGAATGAAGATTTTTATGAAGAGCCAGAGATGGCTATGGTTTAACGCTATAAAGAGCATCTGGTTACATAAGTTTATTTTTTTAGGAAAAAGCAAATACGCAGCCAAGTTTTTCTGCAGAAATATAGATGGTTCAATTTTCTATTCGATGGAATTAAAAGATAAGGCGTGTGAGATATTCATCTCACACGCCTTATCTTTTAATCACACTCTTGATTATAGTAAAATATGAATTTATTTTTTGAAAATTATCCTCTCGTTAACCAACCTCTACGCCCTGCTGTTGCGATGGCATATGGCGTGATCCAAAATAAAGAGAATGCATAAAATATACTGTAGGTATAGGCCCAAAATGCTTCTTTCTTATTTTCGTTTTTTGATGCGAAAAAGAATGCTTGTATACTTGAGAAAATCAATATACCTACAAACGTAGCACTCAAAAACATGAGCGGATAATGGAATATTGTCCACAACATTAAAAGGAGTAGGGGATAAGAAAGCAATACTTTCTTCCATTGCATAATCAATAAGATACGTGTACCCAATTTTGGACCTTTACGGAAGTTTGTAAATGCAAAACGACTCATCATAATATTTTCACGAACATTACTTCTTTCCCAACGGATAAACATCTTGTACAGATTTTTGTAACGTACAGGTGTGTCGGTATAGACAAAAGCATTGGATTGAAACAGTACGTGATAACCTTGTTTCAAGATCATATTGGTCATGGCGCGATCTTCGCCAATATCCGATGGCTGGTTCATAAAAGTTTGGTTTATCCAATCTTCCAGACAATTCATCACCGCATCTTTTCTATAAGCAGATAAAGCCCCTGGTGTACACATGACAGTCCCTAAAACACTTTGTGCCGAACGTACAAATTCAAAACTGAATGTAAAACTAACGCTGAGCATACGTGGTATAATTGCTTTTTTATTATTCAGCACACGTACATTTCCAGCGACTGCACCACATTCTTTCTTTTTTACGAATGGGGAGACCATATTTCGGAGCGTATCTTTTTTTACTACCGAATCACTATCAACAGTAATAAATATATCGCCTTTACCTAATTTAAAACCACGATAGAGGGCATGGCGTTTACCCATATTCTTTGGTTGTTTATAAATTTCTACACGATCACCCAACTCTTCCTTAGCTCGTTGTATCCATGCAAAGGTATCATCCTTGCTGCCATCATCGATAGCGATTAGTTGGATCTTATGTTCCGGGTAATCGCTATTGGCAAGACTACGTAAAGTATCGTAGACAAGATGTCCTTCGTTGTAGGCTGGTACAATGATAGTACAAGTTGGTAATTCTTCATCCGATACCGTAGCAATCGGTTTATATTTAAGATGTAAGATTAGTAAAAAAATGATAAAACTGATGCTTGATAAAAGCAAGAAAATTCCTAATCCAATGAGTAGAGTGCCACCGATGCTATTCAAACGTTCGAAGCGAAGTGTCTCGAATTCTGTCTGGAGCATATAGATGCCGAATAATGATGATGAAAATATCAAAAAGGTGAAAGCCCAAATACTATATTCTTTGAGACCATATTGATTGGTTTTACGTTCCAAAATATTATTTAGTTGTTTCGATTGCTGCTCATTTGAATTCAATACAGCAGGCATTACTTGCTTTTGAGCCTCCAGTGAGGGAGTGAGAAACTTCTTCCATATAATCCATATTCTTTTTTATTATTAGTGTGTTAATGCATTTGATCTTGTTGACAAATGACAAACTTACCTTTGTAATAAAAATATTACGAATCCCTAATTACAAAAGACATGCCCCAATATTTTATGAAAATTGAACACAATTACTATTTGTAACAAATCTGATATAAATATTAGTTGTCTAATTAACTGATTTATAGTGTTTTTGGTCCTTTTGCATTCTCCCATATGCGGTAAGAAAATGTCTGTTAAATGAGTAGAGATTTAAGGTTTTTTAACATTTCAGTTTTTTGTTTGTCATGTAGCTTTGTCTGATTGCTATTGTTTGTGTACACTTGACATGAGCTGTAAATATCACAATGTATAGTATCCATTCATAAGCGAGGTTGACAAAAATAGTTGTAAATTGCTATGACCAAAAGCGACATACATGATATTAATCAATAAGCGGGTATGGGGTCATGTGGTTGATAGTGAATTGTTTAATATATGGTCTGGAATTTCTGAAATCTGGTTTTACCAAGAGTTACACTTGAGATATTAGAAAAAATGGTATAGAAGCTTTAAGTTGGGAGAATAGTAAAAGTCTCATCGATTAATACTTTACGCAGTGGAGATTGGCGGCTTTATGTGGTAAATACGGTATTGATGTGTTAATACCCGAAATTAATATAGTTCTGAACCTATAGCCTTATTCTGATGTTTCAATGCTAAAAAGATTATAGAAAGTATATGATCTGACTAAAATAAAACGGGTTCGGAATTGAACTTGAACACAAGTATTAAAACCATAATTTTTACTTTAATTGAACTGCTAATGAGAATTTGCTTTTTTGTCTGTATATATTTTGTATTAAGTACAATCAATTGTTTTGCGCAAATCAACATTGATAAAATGCGTGCTGACTATGCAGTAGCTGTTAAGGATAAAAAACTATGTGCCGCCAATTTGAAAATACTAGAGGCTGGGGCACATACTGCTACTGAGAGAGGATACCTTGCAGCGTATGAAATACTTTGGGCAAAACATAAGAACAACCCTTTTACGAAAATAAGCCAATTTAAGAAAGGTAAAAACCTTTTGGAATCTGTTATCACTAAAAATCAGAACAATATTGACCTTCGTTTTATTCGTTGGTCTGTACAAACCCACGCACCTTCATTTCTTCAATACAATGAAGATAGATTAATTGATAAAGAGTTCTTGGTACACAATCTCCAGAAACTACGAAGTCAAGAAGGGAAAAACATCATTTACAAATATTTGAGCGAAGCAAATAGTTACCTTAAGGGAGTCCACGCTTTTACACACGCCGAACTGGTAGAACTATCAAAATAGCGATATGCCCTATAGCTTAGAAAAATACTCTTTTATTATCGGATATCAGCTTTCGCCAAGTCATAATTTATGAGTTGAGATGTGGCCCCGGGAATTCCCTTTTTAGTGGTAGCTTCATTACAGCGGAGCAATTGAAGATCAGTGTTTATAGCTATTTTTTATTATTGCACAGGTGATTTGTAGCAGGATGCACTAGTATAAATTAAGGATGACATTGGAATAAGAGCTAGTCGAATGTCTACTTGGCCATTGTTATGTAGGTCTAGTTTTCTTGATTAGTACTTTAGCTTTTTTAAGCTGCAAGGTTACATAAAAATGTATTTTTTCGTGATATAAAATCCAACCACCTATTATCCCTATCACACTTCCAATAAATATATCAATCATGCGTGCGAAAAAAATTTCATTCGTATCTTGGGTTAATTGCTTGCCAGACTCCGATAAGAAAATAGTGAGTATGGTAATAAACACGACAGCAACTCCATAATTTCGCACCACTAAAAATTCTACAATTATTTGTAACAGGGTAATGCTCATCACCATAATTAGAGGGGTTGGGTTACCGGATGCGATGAGCCAAGTTATGCCCAGCCCAATCAGTGTCCCACTGACGCGTTGTGTTGCCCTAAGCCAAATATGTTTAGAACTGCTACCTTGCATTACGGCAAGACAGGAAATAGGTATCCAATAGGGTTTTTCGATAGTTAATGAAAATGCCACCGCTAAGGATATCGCCATAACTAGTCCAAAAATCAAGGATTCAACGATATTGGTATAGCCAGATTTATGATGGATCAAATTTTCTGGTTCCTTATTTTTCTTAAGCGTGAGCAGACTGTATATTAAACCAATACCACATGTTAAGATCGTCCCAATAGCGAGATATCCAATTTTTTCAGGTATGCTTTCTAGATGAAATGGGGTACAGATCGCGGTAGAGGCCAACATTATAAAAAAGAAGTTGCCCGGAGGTCGAGTCAGTTGAAGCTTATGTAATGAGTAATGTACTCCGAATGACAAAAGCCCAAATGCAATTGGTGCTATAAATGAATTGAATGAAAAAAATAATCCTATTGTAAAAGAGACCATGATTCCAAAGCAACAGGTCATGAGTAATATCATTCGTTCGACGAGCTTATCCGATTGAATGTATAAAATTGATAATCCGGCTAATGACGCGAGTTTACCGGCTTCGATATTATCAATGTACCATCCCAAAATCATAGGTATGCCTACGCTTAGCCCTGCTACTATGGGTAGGTGCCACTGTCTGTTCGATTTATTAAGTTTAAAAAATGAATCCATTAGCTCTTTCTTTATACTGTTAGTGCCTAATAGCGTTAGTGGATTAGCTTTTAAGTTTTTTCATAAATTCAATGAAAGCAGGGGAAAAATTTTCAAAAAGAGGATTAGTCTTGTTCTTTAGCATAACCTCACTGAACATTTTCAAACCTATAGCAAATTCTACAGATTGGTTTTCATCATTGAAAAGATTCTTTTTGCGCAATACTTCTATTATATTGAAAATCTCATCGTGGTTCTCAAATTCTAATACGATTGGTTTCGGACAGTGTAGCATCATCTTTTCTCACAGAAACCTGCTCTAAAGTGAGCTTATATTTATTTGTTTTTTTTCCCATATTATTTATATTATATACAATATTGCGATTATTTTATGGTATTTGTATCAATCCATTTTGAAAATTAGTTTATAAAATTCAACGCAACGGATGTCGCAATAGGAATTTGTGTACAATTTATATTTTCCAAATCAGAACGCAATATCTAGTAAAAGATGATACTAGGAAAATCAGGTGATGTAAATTGATCCTTTCATTTATTTTTGAATATATATCATATATTCTTTGATTTATCTTTCCCGAACCACCAATAAAATATGCATCCGACGAAGTTGAACAGTAAAACTGCGATTATCCATAATGGTTTTTTGTTGCCTGGGATATTATTATTGGTGATAATGTGATAAATGGTGTAAATAACGAATATGAAAGGAATCAATAGAAAATACATTTCTGTTGTTCCGATGTTGATGAATGATAAATTCATGTTCTATTAGTTTTGGATTGGTTAATTTCTAATGTATTAAACCTTGAAAAAGTGAAATAAGTTTTAAGATTACAGCTAAAATAAAGAAAATACCGCTATGAAGTGCTATTCCTGTTCGGAAAGCGACTTGATAATATAGGAAGAATATTGGGATAGGAAAAAGAGCAAAATTGCAGAAAAATACAATGCCATGCTTTATTTTTGGCAATGTGTTATGCACAGAGCCATCATGTTGAAGTTAATAGTGGAGCTCTAAAAGGAGCAGCTCTATTCAGTCTTCTAACAATCTGAAATGACTTGAATGATTTTGTAAATGTGCTTTTCCTGTTATATCTTGTACAGATTATCTGATCTTCAAACAATATTTCAAAAAATGGACAACTAAATTTGATGAGAATGATGTTTTGGTATCTAAAATAAATGGACAATTTTATTAGGTATATGGATAGGATAACGGATCAAAATATAAGTTGTAAATAGCAGTAACTTCCCATGCATGTCAGAATTATATAAACATAGATAAATGAAAAAAAGAACGGTACTTGTATCAGGAGCTAGTATTGCTGGGCCTACCTTAGCATTTTGGTTACATCGATTTGGTTTTGACGTAACCATCGTAGAACGTGCCGACGAGCTAAGATTGGGCGGTCAGAATATTGATGTTAGAGATGAAGCACAGAAAATAGTTCAGATGATGGGCTTGGAGAGTAAAATCCGAGCGGCAAATACGGGGGAATTGGGCGTCCGTTTTGTTGATGCAAATCATCATATCAAAGCAGAATTTCCTAAGGGAAACTCAGGCTTCGGAACCACAGAGCTTGAAATCCTACGCGGAGATCTTGCTAAAATTCTGTATGATGCGACCAAAGAAAATGTTTCATATATTTTCGGTGACTACATTACCGCTATAGAAGATGCCGAAAATGAAGTTACAGTTACCTTTAAAAATACTTCGCCACGTTCCTTTGATTTAGTCATTGCGGCGGATGGAATACGTTCGACAACTAGGAAATTGATGTTTGGAGATGAACCTGTGGTGAAATACATTGGTGTTTACTGTTCATATTTGACCATCCCACGTATTGAATCAGATAATGCTTGGGCTTACTGGTATAATGCCCCCGGGTCAAGGGTTTTGAACATACGTCCGGATAATGAGGGAACCACCCGTGCTTCATTTTCTTTTCTCTCTCCGGAAAAAGGTTATGAAAAGCTCGATATAACTGAACAAAAAGAAATTCTTAAACAAAAATTTACCGATGCTGGTTGGCAATCAGTCCGGATTTTGGATGCTCTGATAGCGAGTAAGGATGTTTATTTTGATAGTATAAGCCAAGTGAAGGCACCAAGATGGACCAAAGGAAGGTGTGCAATGGTAGGAGATGCTGCTTATTGTCCAACTCCGATGACAGGAATGGGAGCAAGTCTTTCCATAGTCGGGGCCTATGTATTGGCTGGTGAATTGTCTAAATATAAGAATCATCATGAAGCCTTTGAAGCATATGAGAAATTATTGCGGCCTTATGTTCAAGATATTCAGAATTTGCCTCCAGGAGTACCTTGGATGGCGCATCCTAAAACAAAGATGGGGATTGCAATATTCAATACTGTCCTTGGTATAGCATCTAGTAAAATGGTAAAGAAAATTTCTAAACTATTTAGTGGTAAAGAAAAAAAGAAATCAAAAGAGCGAATCCAGTTGCCAAAATATGACTAATCAAAAGCGATTAAGTAAAAATTATCTTTTACTTAATCGCTTATCTCTGATAATGAGGTATAGATTGTGTATTGAGCTTATGTTGATATATCTAAATCTATATGATATTCGCCACTTGCTAATTCCGATACCTGTACATCCTTAACTTTCTGACCATTCGACTTGCGTAAAATAGTCTTTTCAGGTGGAGGGAAGGAACATGTGGCTCTCGTTTATTAATAACGAATATGTATTGTGTATTTAACCAAATTTATCTAAGTTTATGCACAACCATTTTTATAGACCAGTGAAGGGTAACATTAGAACAGTATTACTAGCCATTTTTTGTATTATATTTTTCTGCCAAAATGTCTATGCAACTAAGGAAATAGATTCATTATTAAAGGTGTTGGACAAGACCATTGCAGACCGCGAAGGCTATACGGCCAGCAAGGAAACACGTATTGATACGATAAAGAAGAAACTGAAAAATCAGGGTTCTCTGGAGGATCAATACCGACTAAACGACGATATCATATTAGAATACCAATCCTTTAAATGCGATTCGGCACTTGCGTATATTGAACGCAATATTCAGATAGCAAAGGATTTAAACCATGCAGATTATCTTTCAGAGAGTAAGCTGAAACTGGCTTTTATTTCTGCTATGTCGGGACTATTCACGCAGGCGGCAGAAATTTTTGATACCATTCATTATGACAGTCTTCCTCTTCACCTCAAAGTGCTGTACTGGTGGAGCCATATCCGTTATAATGAAAATCTTGTCAAGTATAGCGATAGTCAAAAGTTTGAGCGGGTATATGAACAGGAAAATAAAAATTCAAGAGATGTATTAATGGGTCTATTGGATCCAAAAGGAGAAATGTACCTCAAAGAGATGGCCTTTAAACTAAAAGGCGATGGTGATTATACCGCCTCGGCTAAGATACAGGAGCAGCTCTTTAAACTTGCAGAACCAAATTCGCATGGGTATGCCATGAGTGCAATGGGGCTGGCTATGGTCAATAAAGAGTTGAACAATGCTAATCTCGAAGAAAAATATTTGATTCTTGCTGCGATAACCGATACTAGACTTGCTGTCAAGGAAAATGAATCATTATTGACCCTGGCTATACATCTCTACAATAAAGGTGAGGTTAATCGTGCATATAATTATGTCCGGGCCTCTTTGGAGGATGCCAATTTTTATAACTCTAGGTTCAGGAATGCAGTTATTGCGCGTACACAGCCAATCATTGAGGCTACTTACCTAGCTAAGATAGAACAGCAGCGCAAGAATCTGCATCTGTACGCGCTGTTAATCAGTATATTTGCCGTTGTACTGATTTTGTCCCTGTACTTTCTCTATCGGCAGATTAAAGTCGTTTCTGCAGCAAAAAAGAGTCTCAGTCAAACCAATAATCAATTGATTTCAGTGAATCAGCGTCTAGACGAAGCTAATCTCATTCGCGAAAAATACATTGGTTATTACATCAATCAATGTGCTGTTTATCTGGATAAATTGGATGAATATAGACGCAATGTGAATCGAAAAATAAAGGCAGGGCAAGTCGAGGCTTTACAAAAACTGACCACCTCGACCAGCACCCTGGAAAAAGATGCACAGGAGTTGTATCAGGATTTTGATAGTACCTTTTTGGAGGTGTATCCTACCTTTGTCGACGAGTTGAATCTTTTACTACGGGAAGAAGAGCGTTTTAGTCTGAAAAAGGGACAATTAAATACGGAGGTTCGCATTTTGGCACTCATACGGCTGGGTATTACGGATGTCAGTCAGATTGCTACTTTTTTACGTTATTCAATACAGACCATCTACAATTATAAAAGTAAGATGAAAGGAAAAGCACTTGCTGAACATGATAATTTTGAAGATAGGGTGAAGAAAATTGGCAGTTTTGTCCAATAGAATTTTCTATTTCATTTACTAAGTGGCTCTTTTTTGATGATTGTAACATGTTGTTTTAGTGTTTGTTGTGTGTTTTAATTCTTTAAAATAGTTTACCGAGACGCCTACCTGTATATACAGGTAGGCGTTTTGATGTATAGCTTTGTTTTACACTTGCTTCGGAATGGAAGGGAACACCTTCAAACAGCAAGATGAGGACCATTTTATAAATTATAAACCATAGCATGAAAAAAAACTATTCAACCTCTTGGTGTTTAGTCATCAGTTTTTCCGTTTTACTGCTGAACGGATTTGTCGGAAAAGCCCAACAGATTACTCCATTTAAGCAGGGAGATCGGGTGGTATTCTTAGGCAATAGCATTACCGATGGCGGACATTACCACGCGTACATCTGGCTGTATTATATGACCCGTTTTCCGAATATGAATCTGGAGTTTCTAAATGCAGGTATAGGTGGTGATAAGGCCAGCGATATGGTGAAACGCCTGGATGGTGATGTCTTTAGTAAAAAGCCAACCGTTTTAGTGAGTACTTTTGGTATGAACGATTCGGGTTATTTTGAATACAACGAATCGGAACCCGAAAAGTTTGCCAATGAAAAAGTGAAAGAATCTCATGATGCTTTCAAACAGCTGGAAAAACGCTTTAAAGAGCTTCCAAAAACCAGGATTGTCTTGGTGGGCAGTTCGCCATATGATGAAACTGCAATGATTGCAGGCAATACTGCTTTTAAAAATAAGAACAAGGCGATGTTGCGTATCGTTGATTTCCAAAAGCAATCGGCACAAGCTAACAAATGGGAGTTTTTCGACTATAATACGCCTATCACAGCCTTAAATAAACAGTTTCAGCAGACAGATCCTGAGTTTACAATCTCGGGTAATGATCGCATCCATCCTGATAATGATGGCCACATGGTGATGGCTTACCTTTTTCTAAAGGCGCAGGGATGGGTTGGGCAAAAGGTAGCGGCTATGTCGTTGGATGCTAAAAACATGAAAGCTTCTGCAGTGGAAAACTGTAAGATCTCCAATATTAAGAAAGCTTCGGACGGAATGAGCTTCGATTATCTTGCTGGATCGCTTCCTTACCCTTTGGATACGGTAGCTCGTGGATGGGGTAGTAAAAAGAGCCAATTTATGGCCACCAAGGTTGTGCCCTTTATGGAAGAAATGAATCAGGAGCTTTTGACAGTTAAAGGGTTGGAAGGATCTTATCAGCTTTTTATCGATGAGGAGACTATTGGTACGTGGTCTGCAGCTGATTATGAAAAGGGGATCAATCTAGCCAATTTGAACCAGACTCCACAGTATCAGCAAGCGATAAGGATTATGCATCTGAACGAGGAACGTTGGGAGATTGAACGCCGTTTTCGCGACTATGCCTGGGTGCAATACAATTTCTTTCAACCTAAAGGTTTGCTAGATGCCAATAACCGAAAAGCCATTGAAGTCTTGGATCAATATAAAGAAAAGGATGGTTGGCTGAATGCAAAACGCGATTTGTATAGCAAAGCGATGTTCCCTGAAGTAAGAAAGGCATGGCAGGGGGAAATGGATGTTTTATTAGCGCTGATAAAGGAAACCGGACATCCATTAAAGCGGAAGTTTACACTCGTGAAAGTCAGCTAGTCAGCATAGGATGATGAAACGTATATTATTTCTAATATTAGGTTGTTATTTGCTTCCGATTCGTTCGGAAGCACAAAAAGCCTATTTTGTGGATGGTTATCATGGTGGAATCTATGGGCACTACCCACTTTGGGTAACGCAGTTTATGGTCGATAACCTGGCGAAGCATCCGGAGTGGAAGCTGGGACTTGAAATTGAACCCGAGACCTGGGATTCTGTAAGGGTACAGTCGCCAGTGGATTATGCCAACTTTAGCCGTATAGCATTGGATAATCGGATTGAATTTACAAATCCGACCTATGCACAGCCCTATGCTTATAACATTTCTGGTGAAAGTCTTATACGTCAATTTGAATACGGTATCAAGCGCCTGCATGAGCATTTTCCCGGATTGACATTTAGTACTTATGCGGTGGAAGAACCCTGCTTTACGAGTAGTTTACCACAGCTTTTAAAGCAATTTGGTTTTAAGTATGCTGTGCTTAAATCACCCAATACCTGTTGGGGTGGTTATACACGGGCTTATGGTGGACAGCTGGTCAATTGGATAGGACCTGAAGGCAGCAGTATTTTGACAGTACCACGTTATAAAAGTGAAGCGCTGGAAGAAAAATCTACCTGGCAAACCACCGCTTGGAACAATTCAACGACCTTTTTGCAATCGAGTTATGCTTCTGGTATCAATGATCCTGTAGGGATGTGCTATCAAGATGCCGGATGGAAAAATGGTCCATGGTTGGGATATGGTGATAATATCAAAAATCAATCTACCTATGTGACCTGGAAAGAATATTTTGAAGAAATTTCTGCGGGTAAAACGGATGATAACTGGCGTTTCTCTCAGGAGGATGTACTAGTCAACCTGATGTGGGGCAGTCAGGCTTTACAACGAATAGGGCAGCAGGTGCGTAACGCAGAAAACATGATCGTAAGAAGCGAAAAAATAAGTGCGATGGCCAACATAGATCATCAATACAAGCCTACAGAGGATATGTTTTTTGATGCTTGGCGCACTTTAATGATGGCACAGCATCATGACTCTTGGATTGTACCTTACAATCAGTTAAATACCAAACAAAACTGGATTCAGGCTATAAAAGGTTGGACTGATCATACCCATGCAATTGCGGGTCAGATCGCGGATCAGGCTATAAATGGTTTTGCCACAGTGACCAAAACAGGGGCATCTGGATTAGGTTTTATTCGGGTTTATAATAGTATAGCGAGTGCAAGATCTGAGGTGATTTCGTTACCCCTTCCAGATAGCCTTGCTTCGGACAATATAGATATCTACAATAGTAAAGGTGAGTTGGTTTTATCTACGATGAGGCTACAGGATACTGTTCCTGTCGTGACATTCCAGGCAACAGTACCCGCAATGGGGTATGCAACCTATCAGATTCGAAAAAGTAAAACGAAGCAGAAAAACGGAAAACATGTGATCTTCGACTATAATGGTAACTGCGTTTTGGAGAATGATCAGTATAAAATGGTACTGGATAAATCTAAAGGTGGAATAATCAAAACGCTGATTGCTAAGCACGTGGATGATAAAGATTTTGCTGGTCAAGATAAAATTTATGATATGGGTGAAATATCTGGGTTTTTCTATGAGGATCAACAGTTTTATTCTTCCAAGCAAACTCCCGTCAGTATCGTCGTGCTGGAAGATAATGGGTTAGTGACTAAGGTGGAAGTTCGTGGGACAATTGCTACGCATCCATTCAGCCAGATTATTACACTTGAGGCGGGACAAAATCGGATTGATTTTGATCTGACTATCGATTGGAAAAATAATGTTGGTATTGGTGAATATAAGCAGGGGTCCAATTGGACGGATAATAGACGGGCCTATACCGACGATCGTTATAAACTGAAAGTGATGTTTCCAAACAGTCTAGGTAAGACTAAGCTGTTTAAAAATGCACCTTTTGATGTCTGTGAGAGTATATTGGACAACACGTTTTTTGGCCAATGGGATTCCATAAAGCACAATGTTATCTTGAATTGGGTAGATATCAACCAGCAGGATGAAGCCTACGGCTTGGCCTTATTGTCCGATCATACGACCTCTTATTTGCATGGTGAAAATTATCCTTTAAGTCTGACAGTACAGTATTCGGGTATTGGACTTTGGGGTATGGATTATAAAATCAATGGGCCGACAAAGATGAAATATGCGCTGATTCCGCATCGCGGAAAATGGGACGATGCTCAGGTAGCAAGCCAAAGTACCTATTGGAATGAACCTTTAGTAGCTATGTATCAGCCAGCGGTTGCACTACAAGATCATTCTTTCGTTAAAATATCTGGGTCGGGTTACGAGGTAACTACTATGAAGGTGGTTGATGGGGATATTTTACTTCGACTTTTTAATGCGGAAGCCGATGCTTCCCCAAAAATGATTGCCTTAGGTTTTCCAGCAACTGCTGTTACTGAGGTTTTACTTAATGGTGATCAAGTGCAAGATTTATCGCTGACCAAGATAGGTCTGGAGCAAACCTTTACCGTGCAACTGCCACGCTACGGAATAAAAACATTACGGATAACTAAATAAACGATAAGATCTTAAGTTGATATTGATGCTGAACAGAATTATTTTATATACGATTTTTTGCCTATTTCTTTTTGGAGTTTCTTGTACTGCTAAAAAACAAGGAAATTCTATTTTTCCGAGCGCCTATGTAAATCCCTTTATTGGGGCGAGTACGAGTGTTGGCGCTGCAGGAGTATATCATGGTCTGGGAAAAACATTTCCTGGTGCTACGACACCTTTTGGTATGGTGCAGGTGAGTCCGAATACCATAACAGGAGGGGATAATAGTCCCGGCTATAGCGACGAACACCGTACAATCGAAGGATTTGCATTTACACAGATGAGTGGAGTTGGGTGGTATGGTGATCTTGGGAATTTTTTAGTCATGCCGACGACAGGTGCGATGAAGACTATCGCAGGTAAGGAAGATGGGAGTATCGCAGGGTACCGATCTGCTTACAATAAAGCAACAGAAGTTGCTCAGGCGGGATACTATGGTGTAGATCTGGTGGATTATAGGATTAAGGCTGAAGCAACAGCCGCTCCACATAGTGGAATGCTTAAATTTACATTTCCACAGGATAAGTCCTCCCGGATTCAGATTGATCTGGCGCGACGTGTTGGAGGGACTTCTATCGAGCAGTACGTCACTAAGGTCGATGAGCATAGCATCAAAGGCTGGATGAAATGTACGCCAGAGGGCGGAGGCTGGGGAAATGGTGAAGGTAAAGCTGATTATACCGTTTATTTCTACGCATACTTTAGTAAACCATTGACGAACTACGGTTTTTGGCGTGCAGATATCCCTGTTAACCAGTCCCGTAAACGTGATGATGTAGTGAGCATACCCTACCTGCAGAAGGTCGAAAATGCCGAGATTATCCACGGAAAGGATGAGCTGCAAGGAAAGCATTTGGGGTTCTTCTCGGATTTTGCTACGAGGCAGGATGAAGTGGTCACGTTACAGGTAGGTATTTCTTTTGTGGATATGGATGGTGCTGAACGAAATTTTAGAGATGAGATTAAAGGTAAAGCATTTGAACAAGTACGTGAAGAGGCAAAACAATTATGGGATCGCGAATTAGACCGAATGCAGGTAAAAGGAGGAACGGAGGAGCAGAAAACAATCTTCTATACTGCCCTGTACCATACGATGATAGACCCACGTACTTTTGCAGATTTGGATGGTCGTTACCGCGGTGGTGATCAGGAAATCCATAGCAATACCACTTTTACAAAACGTACCATATTCAGTGGTTGGGATGTATTTCGGAGCCAGTTTCCTTTGCAGACTATTATCAACCCGAGACTGGTCAGCGATCAGTTAAATTCATTGATTACATTGGCTGAGGAATCTGGACGTGCATATTTTGAGCGTTGGGAATTATTGAATGCCTACTCAGGTTGTATGATTGGTAATCCAGCCTTGTCGGTGTTAGCGGATGCTTATGTCAAAGGAATTCGGGATTATGATGTAGAGAAGGCTTACGCATACGCGAAAAATACATCAAAGTTATTTGGGAACGATAAATTGGGCTATTCTGGTCCGCCACTCAGTATTTCGAATACGCTTGAATACGCTTATACCGATTGGTGCATCGCGCAGGTGGCCAAAGGTTTGGGCAAGATAGAAGAAGCTAAGGTTTTCGAGCAAAAGGGGCAGGCCTACCGGAATATTTTTGATACAGAAAAAGGTTGGTTTCGACCACGCTTGGAAGATGGTTTCTTGGGAACCATGGCCTGCAGAAGGTCGTGTCAAGGAATGGTACGGTACAATGGAGTCGAATGCCTACCAACAAGGTTGGTTCGTACCTCAAGATATACCGGGGATGATAGTGCTTATGGGGGGCAGAGAAAAGGTGTTGGCCGATCTTACGGATTTTTTTAACAAAACACCTGAGAACCTATTGTGGAACGATTACTATAATCACGCCAACGAGCCCGTGCATTTGGTACCTTTTCTTTTTAACCATCTTGGTGCCCCTTGGATGACCCAAAAATGGACCCGTCATATTTGCGAGAAAGCGTATAAAAATGGTGTTGAAGGAATTGTGGGGAATGAAGATGTAGGGCAGATGTCTGCTTGGTATGTGCTGAGTGCTTCGGGCATTCATCCTTCTACTCCAGGAAGTACCCGCTACGAAATTACCAGCCCCGTTTTTGATGAGATTACTTTTCCGTTGGATAGGGCTTATTATACCGGTAAGGATTTCGTCATCAAAGCACATAATAATTCCGAGAAGAATATTTACATCCAGAAAGCTCTGCTGAACGGAAGACCTTACGATCAATGTTACCTCGATTTTAAGGATATCGTATCGGGGGGGAAATTGGAGCTGTTTATGGGCGAACAGCCGAATAAGGAATGGGGACTAATCAAATAGAGTCAAGGAGACGTCAAACTTGCTTAAAAAAACTATGAGAAGAGTAACGCTGTTATTACTAAACCTGATGTTGATAAATCTATATTGTATGGGACAACTGAAGAAAATATCGCTAAATAGCGACAATCCAGATATCGTCTGGCAAGTGAAACCGCAAGCGGAATTGCCGTATACTGGACAGGAAATATCTCGTCCGGATTTTAAGATGGAGAAAGCGGTAAAAGGTGTTGTGCCGGGCGTCGTTTTCACGGCTTATGTAGAAGCAGGCCTTGTACCTGATCCTAACTTTGGCGACCACATCCATCAAGTCGATGAAACGTACTACAACCGTCCTTTTTGGTATCGAACAAATTTTAAATTGCCGGCCAACTACAAATCGGGAGAAAGGCTTTGGTTGAAGTTTGACAATACCAACCGCTATGCTGATTTTTATGTCAATGGTGTCAAACTATCAGGAACTGCTGGCTCGACGAAAGATGTTTCGGGTCATATGTTACGAACGAAATACGAAATCAGCCATCTGGTTAAGTTAGGGGAAGAAAATGCGGTAGCAGTGCTGATCACTGATGCTGATCAAAAGAAAACCCGACATGCCAAAGATCCTTTTGGGATAGTGGCTAGCCCAACTTATCTATCTGCTGCTAGTTGGGATTGGATGCCTTATGTCCCTGGTCGATTGGCAGGTATCACCGGTCATGTATCATTGAATACAACCGGTGATGTAACCATGGAAGATCCCTGGGTACGGTCTGAACTGGAGTCTAACGATATTGCTTACCTATTTTTATCTACTGAGCTGAAAAATAGTGGAGATCAAGCGAAGGAGGTAATGCTTTCCGGTGTGATTCAACCTGGAAATATTCGTTTTAACAAAAAAGTTAAAATTGATGCTAATAGCAGTACAAAAGTGTACCTGAGTCGTACTGAAGTCAAAGAATTCATACTCCGTAAACCAAAACTATGGTGGCCAAATGGATATGGCGAACCTCATTTGTACACGTGTACTTTATCCACGACCAGCGATGGACAGCTTTCGGATCAAAAGGAAATCAGTTTCGGAATCCGTAAGTATGAATATCAATATGTAGCTAACAAGGCGGGTTGGCCAGTGCTTACTTTTTTGATTAATGGGCAAAAGATTTTTCTGAAAGGTGGCAACTGGGGGATGAGCGAATACTTGCTGCGCTGTCATGGTGAAGAGTACGAAAAGAAAATTAAGCTCCACAAGGATATGAACTACAACATGATCCGTCTGTGGACAGGAACGGTTACTGACGACGAGTTTTATACCTATTGTGATCGTTACGGTATCATGGTATGGGATGATTTCTGGCTGTATGTAGCCTACAATGATGTCGCTAATGATGATGATTTTAAGGCTAATGCGCTGGATAAAGTTAAAAGATTGCGTAATCACCCAAGTATAGCATTGTGGTGTGGGGCGAATGAAACGCATCCAAAACCGGAACTAGATAACTACCTGCGATCAATTGTGGCTTTGGAAGATCA
This sequence comes from Sphingobacterium sp. SG20118, assembly GCF_044740685.1. Taxonomy (NCBI): domain Bacteria; kingdom Pseudomonadati; phylum Bacteroidota; class Sphingobacteriia; order Sphingobacteriales; family Sphingobacteriaceae; genus Sphingobacterium; species Sphingobacterium sp. SG20118. Next base: position 3,216,597 of record NZ_CP172826.1, on the reverse strand, counting down.
TAACGATCGTATGTATAAGTCCAGTTCTAATCAGGACGGACTTTCGGGAAGTGGTTGGTGGGGCAATCAACCTCCTAAACATCATTTCGAAAGCTCTGGGAGTAACCTAGCCTGGAATGATCCAGCTTATCCTTACGGATCGGATCGTGGTTATGGCCTGCGGACGGAAATCGGTACAGCAACCTTTCCCAATTACGAGAGTGTGAAGGAATTTATTCCTGCCGATAAACTCTGGCCCTTGCCGACAGATGAACAATTGGAAAAGGAAGAAGACAATGTATGGAACAAGCATTATTTTGGAAAAGAAGCTTCCAATGCGAGTCCAATCAAATATAAACAAGCCGTCAATACTCAATTTGGGGAATCCAATAATCTGGAAGCATTTTGTGAAAAGGCACAGTACCTGAATCTGGAAGTGATGAAGGGTATGTATGAAGCCTGGAATGATAAAATGTGGGACGATGCTACCGGTATGTTGATTTGGATGAGTCAGTCGGCATATCCATCTTTTGTATGGCAGACCTATGATTATTATTACGATGCGACAGGTGCATACTGGGGTGCAAAGCAAGCCTGTGAACCTTTACATATTCAGTGGAATGCATCAAACAACAGCGTTAAAGCAATCAATACTACGGCTAAGGATCTGCATGGCGCTTATGTCACTGCGCAGGTCTACAATATAGCAGGTAAAGAATTGCCGATGTATACTGCAACGGCTAAATTGGATTTGCCTGCCAGCAATCGAAAAGAAGCTTTCCGACTGAAATTTAATCAGGGAAATTTGGCTTTTGAAAAACCGGCTTATGCTTCTTCTGAGCAAGGTAACGGAAAATCCAGTTTTGTAACTGATGGGGCGAGTGCTAGCCGATGGGAGAGCAATTCTACGGATCAAGAATGGATTTATGTGGATTTGGAAAAATCACAAAAACTGGAGACCGTAAGGATCAAATGGGAGCAGGCCTATGCGAGTAAATATATGCTGCAAGTATCTCATGATGCGAAGAACTGGAAAACTGTTCATCAAAATGAAAATGCGAAAGGCGGGACGGAAGACATCGCTTTAAATGGCGTAAAAGCCCGCTATGTAAAAGTTTTGGCAACCAAGCGCGCATCAGATTATGGATTCTCTATTTTCGAAATTGAAGTTTTTGGAAAGGAGAAACAACATATCGAATTATCGCCCTTACATTTTATAAAATTACAGCTTAAGGATAGCCTAGGTATGGTGCTGTCTGAGAATTTTTATTGGAGAAATGGAGAGAAGGATCTGGATTATACCGATCTGAATGCTTTGCCGCCTGCACAATTGACTTTTGAGCTTCTTGAACTGACTGTGGGGGAAAGTTCAAAAGTGCGGATCAAGAATGCAGGGACTACAGTAGCTTTTGGAAATCGTCTTCGCTTGCAGGATAGTCATACGGGTGAACGTATTTTACCGGTGCTCTTCTCGGACAATTATTTCACTTTATTGCCAGGTGAAGAAAAGATCATCAGTCTTGATGATCTGAAGCCGGTGCAGTTAGAAACATGCGTCATTGTTATGGAAACAATACGGTCAGGCGGAACAGACGATGTTACAATTGGGCAAATAATAAAAGTATGTTTTATAGAAACACAAATCATCAAATGAAAAGAAATATTATATTTTATTTTGCAGTTCTATTCTTAGGGTTGACCCCAAGTTATGCGCAACAGACAGATCTGGTTAAGTATGTCAATACTTTGCAGGGTACAGATTCGGAGTGGTCCCTCTCTTATGGGAACACCTATCCGACAGTAGGTTTGCCTTTTGGCGTACACTTTTTCTCCGCACAAACAGGTAAGAATGGAGACGGTTGGAAATATCAGTACAAGGCTAATACCATCCGTGGCTTTCAACAGGTACACCAATGCAGCCCTTGGATGGGAGACTATGCGGTCTTTTCGCTGATGCCTGGAATGGGTAAGCTACAAGTAGAGGAGGAAGCGCGTGCCCTGTCCTTTAGTCATGATCATGAAGTGGCTAAGCCTAATTATTATGCGGTCAAGTTTGATAATGGTATTCAGGCAGAGGTCAGTCCTGTAGAGCGAGGTGGACATATGCGGTTTAGTTTTCCTAAAAAGGAAAATGCCTATCTGATACTTGATGGTTTTATCAAGGATAGTGAAGTAACGATTATCCCAGAGGAACGCAAAATCGTCGGTTATGTCAACAATGGTCGTTTCGTACCCGAGAATTTCAGGAACTATTTCGTACTCGTTTTTGATCAGGATTTTAAGGCTTATGGCACTTGGGAAAATACCGATAACAGTACCGAAGGAGGAAATAACCATGCCGTAGGAAAAGGTGTCGGTGCTTATCTGGAGTTTAAGCAAGGGACAAATGTGGAGGTAAAAATTGCATCTTCCTATATTAGCGCAGCGCAGGCAGAACGTAATTTTGAACTTGAATTGGCTGGTAATAAGAATTTTGAAGTGACTAAAAAGAAGGCTTTTGAAACTTGGAATTCATTGTTGAATAGAGTGTTGGTGGAGGGTGGTACAGAAGCGGAAAAGGCAACTTTTTACTCCTGCCTATTCCGTGCAAATCTCTTTTCGCGAAAGTTTTACGAGGTAGATGAACAAGGGAAACCATATTATTTTAGTCCTTACGATGGCAAGATACATCAAGGTTATATGTATACTGATAATGGCTTTTGGGATACTTTTAGGGCTCAGTTTCCTTTGAGCAATATCTTGCATCCAGAAATGCAGGGGCGCTATATGCAATCTTTGCTGACAGCGCAGCAACAGGCCGGTTTTTTTCCGACTTGGTCCAATCCAGGGATGTCAGGAGTGATGATTGGTAACCATGCCATTTCTTTGCTGGCAGATGCATGGGTAAAGGGTATTCGTACTTTTGATCCAGACAGTGCCTTGAATGCTTATTATCATGAAGTAACGAACAAAGGGTTTTGGGGTGGATCCAATGGTCGCCAGGGATGGGAAGATTATTTCACAAAAGGCTATATCCCGTATAGTGAAGATAACCATGAAAGTACGGCTAAAACATTAGAGTATGCATATGATGATTTTTGTGCTTACCAATTGGCCGATCTGACCGGTAATGAATTTTATAAAAATGTTTATGCCCGTCAAATGTACAACTACAGAAATGTTTTTGACCCAGCTGTAAATTTTGTTAGTGGACGCTTGCCTAATGGTGACTGGATACCAAATTTTGATCCCGTTGAATGGGGAGGAGCTTTTACAGAAGCAAACGCCTGGCAATATACCTGGTCTGTACTCCACGACATCAATGGATTGATTAATCTTGTCGGTGATGAGAAGCGCTTCAACGCCAAGCTCGATTCTTTCTTTACTATGGAACAGACGATAAAATATGGCTCCTATAAACAGGAAATCCATGAAATGCGGGAAATGTTACTGGCCAAGATGGGACAATATGCGCATGGCAATCAGCCGACACAGCACGTATCTTATCTATATAATTTTAGTGGACAGCCTTGGAAATCGCAAAAACAAGTACGTATGGTAACTTCTCAATTGTACAATGCAACTGAAAGAGGATATCCAGGGGATGAAGATCAAGGTCAGATGTCTTCTTGGTATGTCCTTAGTGCATTAGGCATCTATAGTGTATGTCCAGGTACCGATCAATATGTTATCGGAAGTCCTGTCTTTCAGAAAGCGACTATTACATTGGAAAATGGTAAACGTTTTGTAATCAACGCTAAGCAAAACAATGCTAAGAATGTATATATACAAACTGCACGTCTGAACGGAGTTATCTATGATAAGAATTTTATTACTTACAAGGATATCTCTGAAGGCGGCGAATTGAACTTCGAAATGGGAGATGCGCCAAACTATAATAGAGGAGTCACGCAAGAGTCTAAACCATTTTCACTGAGTCAATTAAAAGAAAAGTAATGATAAGCAAAATAAAGAAGCTGACGACACATCGCATGAGTATGTGCCGTCACCATTATGGTGGACCATAAAAGATGGGACGACGGGTACAGTCTGATTTGATGGTAGCTGTCTAATGATGTACATAACCATTTTCATTTTTGTGTGTTCCAATTGATTTGAATAAAACCAATTATACCGAAGTAAACCATTGGGATACCTATTTATAGATCTAATTATGAATAAGAGATTTTTTATTTATGTAGCTATTGCTATACCTATTTTTTTGGCCTGTAATAAACAGGGTTTCCTGGATCAGACCCAATCATCAGAATTGAATGAGCAGGTCGTATTTTCCGATAGTGCCTATACTATTAATTTTTTATCGGGTATTTATAGCGAAATCGGTTTTGCCACCTGGCCGAAACGCTTTGGGGGAGGCGGTTTGGATGCGAGTACCGATGAAGCCGAAGGCGCTGGGTTAGGGAGCGTCAATACATTTATTCAGTTTGCAACCGGAACGGTTAATTCCAATATGATTACCAAAGATGCTTGGACGACCAGTTATACCAATATCCGCCGAGCTAATATTATGCTCAAAAATCTGCCAAACGCTAAGTTTGGGGACAATATAAAAGTACGGACGAAAGCCGAAACACGTTTTCTGCGGGCCTACTATTACTTTATGTTGTTGGAGCATTATGGAGGTATTCCACTGTTGGGGGATAGTGTTTATCAAGCCGACAGTGTTATCCCGTCTACACGGAATACTTATGCGGAATGCATCGATTATATCGTGCAGGAATGTGATGCTGCAGCAGATGATCTTCCGTGGAGCCATAACGGAGAAAATTATGGCAGGATCAATAAAGCGGCCTGCTTTGGCTTAAAATCCAGATTGCTTCTTTATGCAGCCAGTCCGCTATTTAATGGTCAGGGACTAGTTTCTGAGGGACCTTTACAAGCTGTTGTAGCTTATCCAGATCAAGATAAAAGCCGTTGGGAACGTGCGGAAAAAGCGGCAGAACAGGTGATGGAATCTGGTATGTATGCTTTACATCAAGGAGATAATAGTGAGGCTGGTTATGGTTTTTATCAAGTTTTCCAATTGCGTAAAAACTCAGAATACCTATTAGCCCGTATGCAAAATACCAATCGGGATCTGGAAGGAATCTGGAACCCGCCAACATTCGGCGTATCCAATCCAGGAGCGTATCCGTATCTCGAAACCGCTAATGCTTTCGGTATGAAAAATGGACTATCTATAGATGATCCTAATTCTGGATACGATCCAAAACAGCCTTATAAAGACCGAGATCCCCGATTTGGCAATACCATCACCCGTGATCAATCTTTGGTTTTTCATCGTGATGGTCTGGCTAAAAGACCGGTCAACATTTATATCGATAAAACGAACCCTAATCATGTAGTTTCTGGTCAGGATGCGGTATATAAAGGTACACCAACGGGTTACTATACCTACAAAATGATTAATCGCGATGTTGCTGCCGATTGGTTCAATACGGTTACTCCACGTTGTATGCCAATCATTCGCTATGCCGAAATCTTATTGAACTATGCTGAGGCGCGAAATGAATACTTGGGTATACCAGATGAAAAAGTTTATCAGGCTGTGGAAGATATCCGCAAAAGAGCCGGACTGTCTCCTTATACTCTAACTCCAGGGTTGTCCCAGCAAGAAATGCGGAAGATCATATGGAATGAAAGACAAAAAGAACTGGCTTTTGAAGGTCATCGTTTCTTTGATGTACGCCGTTGGAAAATTGCTGAAAATATGGAGAACCGTCAATTGCATGGTACCGAGCCGGTGCGGACTGCAGGCGATACCCAATACATGACTATCAATGTACGTAAGCGTGTCTTTGATAAACGCATGTACCTCTGGCCAATACCACAGTCTGAAGTGGCAAAATCTATCGACTTATTACAAAACCCTGGTTATTAGCAAAACTGAATGATGAATATCAAAATATTAATGCCATTGGTCTTGACGGCACTAAGCGTCATGACTTTTTCATCTTGTAAGGATGAGATGGCTAAAATTGTAACCGATGAATCCGTGAAAGATATCAGTGGTAGTTGGAAAGTGGTTCAGCTGACCCGCAATGGTGAAGATTTAGGAAAGCGTATGGATCTTGCAAATTTTAAGATTAATTTTAAGTCCGATGGTACCTATACACTAGCCGATCAGCTTCCTTTTATTGTGGATGTTCCGGGTAAGTATGTTTTTAATGATCCCCAATATCCTTTTAGCTTAATCTTAACACCTGAAGATGAGAAAAAGGATATCGCACTCAAGTTTCAGTTTCCGGTTATTGCGGGAGAAAGACAGCTCAGTCTTACTTTTAGTCTTGGTTGTTCCAGTAATATCTATCAATTTAATTTTGAACGCGAAAATTGAAACCTATGAAAAGTTTACTCCAAAAATTGATCCATCCTCTTATGGTTGTTGTCATGTTGTTAACCCTTTTGTTAGTTCAGTGTGGTCTTAAGTCCTTGACAGTAACAGTTCCCAAGCAAGCTAAAGCTGGCCAGCAGGTTTCCTTTACGATGCATAGTGGAGCTGAGCCGCGGATTGGGGGCGACGGTAATAATTATACAACTCAGTTGTTGGCAGGTATCATGGTGCCTAAAGGCTGGAATGCACGTAAGAATGCAGTTCTGACTTTCACTAGTCCTAAAGGAAATGGTACCCTGCGAATGATTCCAGATGCTGAGATTGAACCTGTTTCGGGACTTAATTGGCATCAAGCGGCTAAAAAAATGTTTGGTATTGGGCCCAACTTGATTGATGACTTTGAGTGGATTGTTTATAGAAGTACACAGTCATATACTTTTGTCAATAATGAAGATATTGATTTTGATGTTAAAGTTTCCTGCCTTGTTGGCACAGAAAATATGTTGGTCAGTCTGGGGTTTTATGTCGGTTCTTCGATTGAAAATTTACGTCCTGAAGATACTGATTATAAAAAATTTGCTTTTTCGGATGCATTTGAGGTAACTGATGGTGAAGGCGATTTGGTTGATTTTATCAACCCGCAATTGGGTACGGTACAGCCAGTCAAGAGTTTGGACAATGATATCATCACGTTAACTTTTGACGGCGGTGTGACCAGTACCGTATTGGATGGGGTACAACAGGTTTACCTTCAGGTGAAGGCCTTTGATGAAGTAGGAAAGTTGATTGGGGAGGTCAATGAAAAAACAGAACGTACCCAATTGAAGCCTACAGGAGGTAAAAAATTTCTAGTGGACTTATGGCCAAGGGGATACTTTAACCTCAACAAGGGGTCGTATATTGCCTATTTGGAATACTACTATACCGATGCGACGGGTTCTAAAATAGTAGGCTATGGTAATACGGATAAACCTTTCAAATATACGTTCCGCTGCGACTAACCATCGATAGCAATTGATCCAATAAGAACCTAAAAATCTTGAAAATGTTGAATTGTTCCATGAAAATAAATGCAATAACGATTCTCCTGCTTTGTTCAGGTGGCGTTATTGTCCCAGCAGCAGCTTTCCCGATAATAGGGAATAAGCCAATGCTATATAAATATCAGAAAAAAGAACCCATCAGGGTGCTGGATGAATATGGTAAACCTCTGGAAGGGGTCAAAATCTATTCAATCCAACAGCAATTGCTCGGTAGTACTGATGAAGAAGGGCGTACCCAAATCGCTGTGACAGATGTGGAAATGGAAATTTTGATTTCTCATCCAGGTTATTATACCAAAAGGATTCAAGCTACAGTAGCTGGTGTGGTTTCTTTAATACCTAATTACTTGGCTGAGGAACCTCTGGTCAATGTGCTGTATGATAAACGGGAAAAAAGTAGTTTGCTCGGTTCCGTGGCTGTTGTATACAATAGTCAATTAAAAAGTACACCCACATCGTTGTATTTGAATGCTTTGACTGGACGGTTGCCAGGGTTTTATACGCAGGAAACCAATGGTTTTAGGAATGCTCGGACAGCCGCTATCACTTCCTTGGATTTAGCGGGATCTTTACCGACCGATGCGACCAAGTACAGCTCCAGTATTAGTGATAATACTGAACTGTTTTTTCAGTTGCGTGGACAAAATCCGGTAACCATTATTGATGGAGTACAGCGGGAAATCTATGCTATTGATCCGGAAAGCATTGAATCCGTAACGGTCGCTAAGGATGCCTTATCGGCGATATTGTTGGGGCAGCGGAGCTCAAGGGGGGTGTTGCAGATAACCACTAAAAAAGGAAAAGTAGGACCGCCTCGGATTTCATTTTCGGCACAACATGGTGTACAGAATCCTTTGAAACAACCGAAACCTTTACATGCAGCACAATACGCCTATCTCTATAATGAAGCACTTTTGAACAGTGGTCGGCAGCCAGTCTATGGACAAGAAGATTTTGATGCATTTAACAACGGTAGTTCGCCTTTGCTTTATCCAAATGTAAACTGGTATGATGCGGTACTAGGGGGGAGTAATCCGATGAGTAAATACAATTTAGGGGTAAACGGTGGGGTGAAAAATGCACGTTATGCACTTTCTTTAAGTTATTTACGCCAAGATGGTATGTTTAAATCTTCGGATGAATTTGATTATGATACGAATTTGGGTCAAGGCCGGTATCTGATTAATAGTGCTATTGATGTGGATGTGACTAGTGATTTCACCATTGGTTTACAGCTTTTTGGACGTATTCAGGATGGCCGTCAGCCGGGTGCGGGAACCCAGAATATCTTGCAGACTTTATACAATACGCCGAATAATGCCTACCCGATATTTAATGATGACGGTACATATGGTGGATCTTCGGTTTACCGGACCAACCTCTATCAACAGGTAACCGGATCGGGTTATTTATTGGACAATACCCGTGATCTTTTGGCCAACTTAGATCTTAACTATAAGCTTGATAAGTGGCTTCCAGGTTTGTACGCTAAAGGGAAAGTCAATGTGTCGGCGACCTCTTCGAGCTTTATTGATCGGAATCGGAAGCAACCCGTCTATGATGCACGCTACAATGATCAGGGTGAATTGGTGTACGTGCGCTACGGTACGATTGCCGACCAACCCAATTCTTTTGCTACTACATCTACCGCTAATTTTTTCTACTTCCAAGGTGCATTGGGGTATGATCGCCAGATTAATGGAGATCATACTGTGGGTGGAAAGATTTTCTTTGATCGGCAAAATTCTAATTATCAATTTGATCTACCAGCCATTTATACCAATATAGCCGCGACAGGAAACTATGCATACAAGAAAAAATACTTTGCAGAACTCGCGATGAACTACTCGGGATTCAACCGTTTTCAGCCGGGTAGCCGTTATGGACTGTTCTATGCTGCAGGATTAGGCTGGGATCTAGCGCAGGAGGGTTTTCTGGAGCAACAAGAAAACTGGCTGGATCAGTTGAAACTGCGCGCTACCTTTGGTCGTACGGGAAATACCAATGAGGGAGCTTTGGGCTATTACAGCTGGCGGGCTTCTTATGGTCAGGACGGTAACAATGGTTATAATTTTGGATCCGAGTATGCTTATGTAAACAGCTTGGTGGAGAAAGGCTTAGCCAATATCGATGCAACCTGGGAAAAGGGTGATAAATTTAATCTCGGCCTAGATGCATCTCTATGGAAAGGTAAGTTTAAGTTATCGGCAGAATATTTCCGAGATCATTATTTTGACCTGTTGCAAAAGCGTGGTTCGGACATCGAATTGATCGGTATCGGATATCCGACCGAGAATATCGGTAAGAACTTGTATACGGGTCAAGAGTTAAGTTTGACCTATCAAGATCGCTTGAATAATTTTAATTATTTCATTACGGCAAATGCTTCTCGCATGCGGACTGAGGTACGTTATATGAATGAGGTGTTTCAAAAGTATGATTGGAAACCGCCGTACGGGTAAGCCTGTCGGACAGACTTTTGGTTATTTAGCCGATGGTTTGATCCGAAGCCAGGAGGAAGCTGATAAAGCTCCGAGATTGGGCGGGGATCCCGTACAGCCTGGAGATGTACGTCTGGTGGATTTGAATGGAGATGGTCTGATCAATATTTATGATCAAACTGCTATAGGTAATACTAATCCCATCTTTTATTATGGTGCAACAATGGGCTTTAATTATACCGGTTTTGATTTCAGTGTACTCTTACAAGGGGTGACAAATCGTAGTTATCAGCAAACAGATTATGCTTTTGGTGCTAATGGTGATGCACAGGGGTACGATTTTCTACTGGGGCGTTGGACACCGGAAACGGCCGAATCGGCAACTTATCCGCGTTTGAGCATCGGTTCAGATCCGACGAATACACCTTATCTGAATAATTCAAGTTATTGGACACGTTCAGGTTCCTATTTACGGATTCGGAATATAGAATTGGGTTATACGTTGCCGTTTCATATCACGCGAAGCATCAACGTATCCTCGTTGCGTTTTTTTACGAATGTCCAAAATCTGTTTACATCCACATCTTACAGTAGATTGGACCCAGAGATCAATGCCAATGGTGCCTATCCTGCACAGCGTGTTATCAATTTTGGTGTGCATATCAAATTATAAACTTTAGACACAAATAATGATGAACTATATAAATCTAAAATGGTTTGGCTTATTGGGAATAGTTGTGCTTACTTTTTCCTGTAAGAGTGATCTTGAAACAGAGCCTATTGAGTTACAGACGCTTGATCAAGTGTTTGATAAGCGGGATTCTGCCGGAGTAAATGCGAACCGATTCTTAGCGGATTGTTATCGCTTTTTGCCCAGCTTAGGCAATCGTGTAGGGGGTGATTATCTGGATGCAGCTACTGATGATGCGGTATCTTCAAACCCGACGAATACTTCTGTGCAGCAACTGGCTACAGGTACTTATACTTCCGATAGCTACCAAGATGATCAGTGGTCTTCTAACTATCAAGGGATTCGTCGAGCGACGGTCTTTATCAATAATATCGATTATGTTCCATTGAAAGGGAAATTGGAAAATGGTACTCCTTTTAATCGGGTTTGGAAGGCTGAAGCCCGTTTTTTAAGGGCCATGTTTTACTTTGAGTTGGTCAAGCGCTATGGCGGAGTTCCCTTATTGGGTGATAAAGTCTATCAGCTGAATGATGATATGGAGCAGCCAAGGAATAGCTTCCAAGAATGTGTGACTTATATTGTTCAGGAATGTGACCAAATAAAGGATAGTCTACGTATAGATCCGATGAACTTGCAGTTTTTTGGGAGACCTACAACGGCTGCGGCGCTGGCCTTGAAATCCAGGGTGCTCTTGTATGCGGCTAGTCCTTTGTTTAATGGAGGCAATATCGAGCCTGGAAATGAATTAACAGGGTACATGGATTTCTCCATAAACCGTTGGCAGGCTGCTGAAAATGCAGCTAAAGCTATTATGGACATGGGGGTTTACAAGTTGGAACCTGAGTTTAAAAAGGTGTTTACCACCCGAAATATGGAACGGATATTTTCCAAACAAGGTGACAACAACACCAGTGTGGAGAATAATAATGGTCCAGTAGGGTATTCTGTGGGAATCAACAATGGCAGAACAAGTGCTACCCAGGAACTTGTGGATGCCTATGGTATGGCCAATGGTTTTCCGATTAATGATCCGAATTCGGGATATGATGCCGAAGATCCGTATTCAGGAAGGGATTCCCGGTTCTACGCAACGATTTTTTATAATGGTACAATGTGGTTAAACCGTTCAGTACAAACTTTTGAAGGTGGAGCCGATAAGCCAGGGGGAACTATCCAGCAGACTAAAACGGGTTATTATGTGCGCAAGTTTATGGGGGATTTTGAAACATCGACAAACTATAGTAACGTAAACCACGACCATATTCTCTTTCGCTATTCTGAAACGCTGTTGAACTATGCTGAAGCTCGGAATGAACGGTTGACCGTTCCTGATGCCTTGGTCTATCAGGCTGTCGAAGAAATTCGGAAACGTGCGGGAATAAATCCTTTCCAGCTGTCTTTAGGAATGAATAAGGATGAGATGCGTGCTGTAATCCAAGATGAACGACGTAAAGAAATGGCTTTTGAAGAACAACGCTTCTACGATGTAAGACGATGGAAAATCGGAGAGGCAGTCTTCAATAAGGAGTTGCATGCAGCGGTCATCTACCAGACTGGCACTGGTCAGATCCGCCAGATGGTTCCAGTGCTGAAGATGAATTTTGAGAAGAAAATGTACTTAGCACCGATACCATTTAACGAAGTGATTAAAAATCCGATGATGGTGCAAAATCCAGGTTGGTAATCCAATTAATTTCTATTAGCGAACATACGCATGAAAAAAGGTAAATATCTATTACTAATCATATTTAGTACGCCATTCCTTAGTTTGGCGCAGGCTGTGGTCTCTGGTCTGATCAAGAATACGGCCGGTCCCTTGGAAGGGGTGACCATTTTAGAGAAAGGGGGCAATAATCAGGCTCAGTCGAATCAAAATGGGCGTTTCAGTCTGTCCCTGAAAGGAAGTAAAACACTTGTATTCCGTAGCATAGGTTATGCGACACAGGAACGGAAAGTCAAAGATGGAGAGCATTTGGAAATTATTTTGCAATCTAATAGTCAGGATATCAACGAAGTGGTAGTTGTTGGTTACGGTACCACAAAAAAGCTCACGAGCACGGGTGCTGTGAGTTCCATAAAAGGGGCCGAAATAAGACAGGTGCCAACTTCGAGTGTGCAGAATGCACTTTCTGGCCGATTGCCAGGTTTTGTTTCTGTGCAACGTTCGGGACAACCTGGACGTGATGCTTCCGATTTTTATATTCGCGGTGTCAGTTCGCTCAATCCAGATGGTAATCAGCCTCTGATTATCGTTGATGATATCGAGTACACCTATGAGCAGCTATCTCAGATTAATATGAATGAAATCGAAAGCATTTCTATTTTAAAGGATGCTTCTACGACTGCTGTTTTTGGAATCAAGGGTGCGAATGGGGTATTGGTCGTTAAGACGCGACGTGGAATGTCTGGAAAACCCAAAATCAATGTTCGATTGGAATCCGGTATGCAAAGCCCGGTGAGCAAATTGGATTTTTTGAATGCCCATGAGAGCGCGCTGCTCTGGAATGAAGCAATTGCCAATACGGTTGGAGACAATACCTATCAACCGTTTAGCGCCAGTTCACTGGAACATTTTCGTACTGGGGATGATCCTTATGGACATCCTGATATAAACTGGTATAGTAAAATATTTAAGCCAAGAAGTCTACAGTATAATAGTAATGTCGATATCTCTGGTGGTAGCGAAAGTATTAAGTATTTTATTTCTGGTGGAGCTTTCTCCCAAGATGGTAATCTTCATAATTTTGAGAACGAAGGAGACAAGGTCAATAACAATTACTATTATCGTCGCTTTAATCTTCGGTCTAATCTGGATGTACAGGCTACAAAGAGCTTAAAATTACGATTGGATTTTAGAGCCAATTTCAATAATATAAATAATCCGCGTGCGGGAAATATCGTTGGCGAAATATTCAGTTTCAATAAGATACGTCCGTGGTCTGCACCATTCCTCAATCCGAATGGTTCATACGCTTATGCAAGCGATACACAGGAACTGCTGCCAACGATCAATGCACGTTTGGCAACCTCTGGTTATAGCTTGAATCGCCGGAATGATATCAATATCCTGTTTGGTGGAACTCAGGAGCTCAATGCGATTACTAAAGGCCTGTCTTTGTCCACTCGCATTGCCTATGCTAGTATCGAATCGAATGGTCGCGAACAGAGCCGTGATCAAATCCCGGTGTACAAGTACTTTCCTGAATCCGACGCTTATCAGTTAAAAGGTGGAGCGCCTTATGTCTTGGATAACTACACTTTGCGCGCCTATCAGGGGGATTACAATAGCCGAGTGAATGTACAAGCAAATTTGAACTATACTCGTGCGTTTGGCGATCACCATATCAATACTTTATTGTTATATAATAGAGAGTCTTACAAGACAAAAGGAGATAAGATGATCAATTGGATTCCTCAGAATTTTCAAGGGTTTACCTTCCGTACAGGATATGATTATCAAGAGAAATATCTGGTGGATATGACCGTAGCTTACAATGGCTCTGATCGTTTTAAATCTGATAAACGCTATGGTGTGTTTCCTGCAATTTCAGCAGGCTATAATCTCGCTAAGGAAGGGTTCTTTCAAGATAACTTTGCTTTTGTCGACCTATTCAAACTGCGTGCCTCTTATGGAATCGTTGGCTCGGATAAAGTAGCAGGTGATCGCTATCTATACCAACAGGTGTACAATGAAGGCGGGGGTTATTCTTTCGGCGAAACGCATCAACCTGTAGGGACAATCTATGAGGGAAATTTAGGAAATAGTAATGTGACTTGGGAAAAGCAAAAATCTTTTGATGTTGGATTAGATGTCAGTGTGTTCAAAAATAAATTTTCTTTGGTACTGGATTATTTTAATAATATCCGTTATGATCAGCTGGTGAGTTCACAATCATTGCCTTTGCATATTGGGGTAGGGGTTTCACCGACTAATATCGCGCGCGTACGAAATAAAGGTGTTGAGTTTGAATTGAACTATAATGATCATATTGGTGAATTCAATTATAATTTGAAAGGGGTATTGACTTATTTCAAAAACAAAGTGTTGTTTCAGGACGAGCCTATGCCGGCCTTTCCGTGGTTGCAGGTGACTGGGCATCAGGTTAATCAGCCTTTTGGGTATTTGTCCGATGGTTTTTATACGGAGGATAACGTGGAGGCGAGTCCTAAACCTGCTGGTGCTTATGAGGTGCGTCCAGGTGATTTGCGATACAAAGACTTAAATGGGGATGGACTGATCGATGATTATGATAGAAACTGCAATTGGGAAGCCGAATATTCCGAATACAAGCTTTGGTTTAACTTTGGGAGGTAGCTATCGTGGGTTTAGCTTTAGTGCTTTGCTTCAAGGTACTACGGGTTATAGTTTTAGTGTGCAAGGTGCAGGCATAGAGCCTTTTCAAAGTCAGTTTCAGCCGATACATCAGCAACGTTGGACACCGGAGACAAGGGCTACTGCAAAGTTTCCACGCTTGACAACTAATCCGACAACAATCAATAGCCCATCGTCTTATATGTCTGATTTTTGGTTGATAGATGCGACATATCTACGGTTGAAATCCTTGGAATTTGGATATCAGTTGCCGGAGCGCTGGTTGCCTTTCAAGATGAATAATGCGCGTATCTATTTGAGCGGTTATAATTTGTTTACGTGGACAAATTATTCACTTTATCAACAAGATCCTGAAGTGACATCCAACACCGCAGGTGATGCCTATCAAAATCAACGTGTTGTTAATTTAGGAATTTCAATAGGACTTTAGTGATAAGGTTGTAGCATGTGAAGTTTAAATCAACTGTCTGTTTTTGCGTCATCACTAACTATGTAGATAATTATAATCATTAATATTTTTTAATTAAAAGCGCTTGAAACAGCATGTCGTTTTAAGCGCTTTTTTAATAAGATTGGAAGACCAAGTTAATATAATTGAGTTTCCTCATTTTTATAGCTGAAAAGCTAGTAACTAAAAGTGTTTCTGTTTTTTTGAAAGCTTGGAAGGGAGCTAAGTTGAAAGTTACTTTTCCTTTTGAATCATACCGCTTTAGATAGTAAAACCAGGTAATAGTTTTGTTTTTCTAAATTTAGTTATATTTTTGAAATGCAGTTTTATGCTTGACTATTAAAATGACCAATTAAACAGCTATCGCTTCGTTGATTTTTTACTACATCTTTTAAATAACCTAAATGAATAGCGTACCTAATAAATCATATCGATTAGAATCGTTGGATATACTCCGCGGGTTTGATCTATTTTTACTTGTTGGTTTGCAACCTATATTGGTCGCAATCGGCCAGGTCTGGGATAATGAGTTTTATCATGGCTTTTTGTATCAATTTGATCATGAAATATGGGCTGGTTTCCGGTTGTGGGACCTGATTATGCCCCTGTTTTTGTTTATGACTGGTGTAACAATCCCTTTTTCATTGGATAATAAGAAAGGGGGCGCAGGAGGACCGATTTACCGCCATATTTTAAGACGGTTCTTGATTTTATGGTTATTGGGAATGGTCATGCAAGGAAATCTTTTGTCTTGGGATTGGCAGCAATTTAAATTGTATTCCAATACATTACAAGCAATCGCCATGGGTTATGCGGTGACAGCTGTCCTATACTTTAATCTAGGCATCCGGAAAATCGTTATGATGGCAATTTTCTTACTGGTTGTATATGCAGTACCATTTATGTTGGATGGCAATTTTTCGGAACAGGATAATTTTGCAATCCGATTGGACCGAATGCTGTTGGGTAGATTTATGGATGGGGCATATTGGGGAGATGGGCAAGTGGTTTTCTCTCAGTATTATAACTATACATGGTTGTGGAGTAGTTTAACTTTTTCAGTCACTGTTATGATGGGTTGTCTGGCCGGAAAGCTGATGAAAGATGGGGTAAAGGTTATTCCAGAACGGGTGTTTCGTCAGTTAGTATTGTTAGGCGTGATTTGTATCGGACTGGGATTATTGTGGAGTATACAAATGCCGATTATAAAAAGGATATGGACGAGTAGTATGACACTTTTCTCTGGTGGAATTTGTTTTCTGCTGATGGGGTTATTTTACTATATCATCGATTTAAAGAAAATAGTCAAACCTTTTCAATGGCTTAAGATTTATGGTATGAATTCCATTGTTGCTTATTTTTTGGGAGAAATGCTCAACTTTAGATCAGTGGTGCATTCCCTGACTTATGGTTTGGAGAGTATGCTACCTCAATATCAAGAGTTGATTTTAACAATAGGTAATTTTACGCTTGTATTTCTAATGCTATTAGCACTATATAAAGCGAAGGTTTTTGTGAAAATATAGTGTTTTAGATGAGTTTTTAATTTTTATTAGAAAGGCAATATCTAAGCTTTATGTACAAGAATTAATCTATTACCGTATAACACACGAAACGCGCTACTTTGCTCATGGCAAAACAACGCGTTTCGTGTGTTATAAGTATATTCTTTAGGTGTTACTTCGATATTGTAGCTGAATTAAACGCCTAGAAAATCTTTTTCTAAATCTAAAGGTGCAATGTACGTTCCATTTTTATAAACACGCATATTACCACCTGAAATTTCATCGATCAATAGTAAATCTCCTGTAGCTTTGTCTCTTCCGAACTCTAATTTAATATCGTATAGTTCCAAATCTTTTTTCGCTAATTCTGTTTTAATAATGTCACAGATTTTTTTAGTTAGCGATTTTAATTCTTGATAATCTGCTTTTGGTAAAATACCTAACATTTCCAATGCATCATCTGAAATCGTAGGGTCACCTCTTTCGTCATCCTTAATCGTTACTTCAACAAATGCATCTAATGCATCGCCTTCTTGGCAATATGCAGCGTATCTTCTCAAGAAACTTCCTACGGCACGGTATCTACAGATAACCTCTAAACCTTTTCCAAATGGGGCGGCTTCTTTAACTACCATACTCACCTCATCCAAATCAGCAGATACATAGTGGGTGGCGATACCGAGTTTGCTTAAGCGTTCAAAGAAGAACTTAGTCATTTTTAAACCCGATTTCCCTGCACCATCAATGGTGAGTCCAACCGTGTTTGCTCCTGGATCGAATACTCCGTCTTCGCCAGTAACGTCGTCTTTAAACTTTAGTAATACTTGATGTTGTCCTAGGCTATAGACATCTTTTGTTTTGCCTTTGTAAATTAATTCCATATTAAAATAAGAATGGTCACTATTTTTCTTCAAAAATAGTGTAAAAATAACAAAGTAAGCTTTGTTTGATTGAAAAATTCTGAATTTATTTATACAGTAAATTATATTGCTACTTTAAACTGTGTATATCTGGTGTAATGTCTTAATCAAGCAAATACTCGGATTTTAAACAGTATCTATGCGTAACAATTATATTATATTTTACAGATAAGTGTGTGTGAATAATGTTCACTTTGAAGAAGTGTCTTTTTTTTATATATTCGTATATAAACTAAACTTTGACCTAAAAATCATTTCTTTTTTGTTAGTGATAACATCAATATAAAAATCGAAGCGTAAGTTGAATCACATCTGTAATGCCACAGAGCTTAGGGGTGGATTATGATGCTTGTCCTTCTTGATATGATAAGCTAACTCTTGTAAACAATATTATGAATAGACAGAAATTTATAAAGACCTCTAGCTTTTTAGCTGCTTCGGCGCTATTATTTAATCGTCATGGCGTTTTTGGAAACACACAAAAAATTCGTGTTGGCGTCATTGGCGTAAATGGGATGGGGTGGTCAAACCTGATGGCTATACTGAAAAATCAAAATGTAATCTGCACAGCTCTTTGTGATGTTGATGAGCATGTATTAACAAAGCGTGTCGATGAATTAAAGAAACGTAGCATATCTGTTAAAACCTATATTGATTATAAAGAATTGTTGGCAGATCGTCAAGTTGATGCGGTAATCATTGGTACTCCTGATCATTGGCATTGCCTAATGATGGTTGCTGCTGTTGAAGCAGGAAAACATGTATATGTCGAAAAACCGATTGGTAATTCAATTAAAGAATGCGAATTGATGGTGGCTGTTGCTCAGAAACATAATGCGATTGTTCAGGTTGGACAATGGCAACGTAGTCAGCAACACTTTCAAGATGCGATGAAATTTTTGCATGCTGGTAATTTAGGAAAGATAAGAACGGTTAAAGTCTGGGCGTATATTGGTTGGAAGCAAGATATACCGATTGTGCCTGATACTGCTATTCCAGCGGGAGTTCACTATGATAAGTGGTTGGGACCTGCGGCCAAAAGACCTTTTAATGCTAATCGTTTTCATTTCAATTTTCGTTGGTTTTGGGATTATGCTGGAGGGTTGATGACAGACTGGGGAGTGCATATGTTGGATTTTGCACTGATTGGTATGAAAGTATCGGATCCTCGTTCGGTGATGGCTGCTGGTGGAAAATTTGCTTATCCAGACGACGCAGAAGAAACACCCGATACACTGACCACTTTGTACGAGTTCGATGGCTTCAATGTCCAATGGGAGCATACAATAGGTATTGATTTGGGACCTTATCAAAAGGGACATGGTGTGGCGTTCATTGGAAATAACGGAACATTAGTGCTGAATAGGGATGGATGGGAAGTGTTGGCAGAAGGCGATCGGATGGCTGCTGTTCCTTTTCAAAAAGCTAAGGACAATGGACTTGAACGTCACATGGATAATTTTGTGGAAGCTATCCTGACTAAAAATAAGGAGATATTGCGTGCTCCTGTTGAAGCAGGGTCACATATTGCTATTTTAGCCCAAATGGGAAATATTGCATATAGAGCTGGGGAGAAATTATATTGGGATAAGAATAAAAGACAATTTACGGACAAAGAGGCTAACCAATATTTAGCTGCAGCTTATCATAATGGTTATGTATATCCAAAAGTGTAGACTGCTATCAATAGCATATGAAAAAGCATCCCAAATTTATTGGGATGCTTTTTTGTTTTCTGCTTAAGGAAAGGTATTGGGCATTTGGAATGATATGCTGTAAATTTCTTTTTTAGTTTTTCATCATTAATTTTTTTATTCAACATTTAAATGGTGGTAATTTAGTTTACGCTTTAGCAGCTACTAACTTTTTTGTTAACCTCCTATCTCCGTTATTTTTGAAACCAAAAGTTATATTATTATGGTATTTATTTTTTAGGAGAAATTAGTAAAAGTCAATATTAGGTCAATGTTGATTAATTCACGAGAAGAATAAGTATGGTATTCCCTATAGATTTGTGTTATCGAATTATAAAAAATAAAAACTATGGCACAATTAAATTGGAAAGGAATCTATCCTGCGATGTTGACATCTTTTGATGAAAATGGTCATTTGGACTTAGCGATGTTCAGTAAAAATATTGAAGCACAATTAGCTGCGGGAGTTCATGGATTGATCATTGCTGGAAACCTTAGGGGAAGCGAGTGTATTGACCAATAACGAAAAGTATGAATTATTGAAACATGCTTTGTCAGTTGTCGCTGATCGGATTCCTGTTTTATTGAATATTGCAGAAAACACGACAGCAGCAGCTATAGAAGTGGCGCAGACGGCCGAAAGTTTAGGAGCAGCTGGACTGATGTTGTTACCTCCAATGCGTTATAGAGCAGATGATCGTGAGGTAGTTGCGTTTTTTCGTGCGGTAGCACAAAGTACTTCATTACCGATCTTAATCTACAATAATCCTATTGATTATAGTACCAACGTGAGTATAGAAATGTTTGAAGAATTGTTATTAGAGTCAAATATTCAAGCGGTTAAGGAATCTACGAGAGATCTTACAAATGTAACTCGTCTTAAAAATAAGTTTGGAGACCGTTTAAAAATATTAGGGGGTGTAGATACCATAAGTTTGGAAACATTGATGATAGGTGCAGATGGTCTGGTCGCGGGTTTGGTGGATGCTTTCCCGAAGGAGACTGTAGCGATGTATAACCTTGTTAAAAAAAGGGAGTATGAAAAGGCTGTGGCTATCTATCGTTGGTTTATGCCGCTACTGGAATTGGACATTCATCCGAAATTGGTGCAGTATATCAAGTTGGCCGCAACTGCTGAAGGTATTTGTACGCCACATATTCGTGCACCTCGATTACCCTTGATCGGTGAGGAAAAAGAGCGAGTATCTAAAATTATTAGCGATGCTAGAGCAAGCAGACCACAATTATAACGCAAAAGATGATGAACTGGAATAAAAGTGAAATTGATGTTGTTGTCAAACATGCCGAAGATGGTTTTCATTTTTTGCAAACATTAAATTGTGTACAACGTGCGCAATTGATGCATGCAATTGCGGATGAAATTGATGCAATCGACGAAACATTGATTGATACAGCACATCTGGAGACAGCCTTACCCATAGGCCGTCTCCAAGGTGAAAAAGCAAGAACTGTCAATCAATGGAGAACATATGCCGATGCTGTTGCAACAGGAATGTATGCGGAAGCTCGGGTCGATAAAGGAGGAAATGGGCCATTTGATTTACGTAAAATGAATAGGGGTTTAGGACCTGTCGTTGTTTTTGGAGCCAGTAATTTTCCTTTTGCTTTCTCTACAGCTGGTGGCGATACGGCTAGTGCTATTGGAGCGGGTTGTTCCGTAATTGTAAAGGCACACCCGGCCCATTTGAAAACATCACACATGATGGCTGAAGCGATTCAACGTGGCATTGCAAACTATGGTGCGCCAGAAGAGATCTTTGGACATATCGCTTCTGGGTCTTTTGAAGTGGGGCAGCAGCTGGTTCAACACAAATCCGTAAAAGCAGTAGCTTTTACCGGGTCATTTATAGGTGGAAAGGCCCTATTTGATTTGGGGCAGAAGAGAACCGAGCCTATTCCTGTGTTTGCGGAAATGGGCAGTATAAATCCGGTGTTTGTATTACCCAATTATTTACAGCTTCATGTCGCAAGTTTTGCTAAACAATACGTAGCTTCTTTAGTGCTAGGTGTGGGCCAATTTTGTACAAATCCTGGGGTATTAGTTGCACTTGTTGGTCCGGATCTTGAAAAGATGAAGGATTATATAAAGCAGGAGATTGCGAATGTACCAGCGGGTAAAATGTTACATGTGGGTATTGCCGAAGGCTATAATCATCATAAAAATGAGGTTTTGCAGTATGAGCAGGTTAGTCTCATTGGAGTAGGCGAGGCCGCAACTGAGGTTGGAGAAGCACAAGCTACAATTGTCGAGATAAAAGCTTCATACCTCACTAAAAATCCCAACCTAATGGAAGAGGTTTTTGGACCTTTTGGCTTGCTGATTTCATGTGCTGATGAGTTGGAAATGAAAGAAGTTATGCAACATTTGGCTGGACAACTCACGCTTACATTTGCGGCCACAGATGAAGATATCAAACGACAAATCATATTATTTCAATTGGCGCAAGAAAAATGTGGACGATTGCTGTTCCAAGGGATGCCGACAGGTGTAGAAGTTCAGTTTGCGATGCAACATGGAGGGCCTTATCCAGCGACAACAGACCCACGGTTTACCTCAGTAGGACCTGATGCGGTTAAACGGTTTTTAAGACCTATTAGTTTTCAAAATTGGTCGAATGATTTCTTGCCGGATGAACTGAAAGATGGTAATTCACTGCAAATAAATAGATTAGTGAATCAACGATGGACGAAAGATTAATGAATATATATAACCTGCTATGAAGAAAACTTTTTTTTGTATTGATTCGCATACCTGTGGTTGTCCCGTCAGGTTAGTTACTGGAGGGGTCCCTCTGCTTGAGGGAAATACAATGATGGAGCGAAGGCTACATTTTATGCGTGAATATGATTGGATACGCAAAGGATTGATGTTCGAACCTCGGGGTCATGATATGATGAGTGGCAGTATTCTTTATCCGCCATGCGATCCGAAAAATGATATTGCTGTCCTTTACATTGAAACGAGTGGCTGCCTTCCTATGTGCGGCCATGGTACCATTGGTACTGTAACAATTGCTATAGAGGAGGGGTTGGTGCAACCAAAAACTCCAGGGAAACTAAGGTTAGAAACTCCTGCAGGATTGATTCATATCGCGTATACGCAGGTTGGTCAAAAGGTGAAAAGTGTCAAGTTGACCAATGTCAAATGTTTTCTATATGCAACAGATTTGACAGTAGATTGTCCTGATCTCGGAAATATCTCTGTTGATGTTGCCTACGGAGGAAATTTTTATGGTATTATAGATCCACAACCCAATTTTAAAGACATCAGTACACTAACAGCAAGCCAGTTGATCCACTACGGTAAGATCATTCGGAAACTCCTTAATGAAAAATATACATTTGAGCATCCTGAAGATCCTAATATATATGGCTTGAGTCATATTCAATGGACAGGTTCTCCTACTCAAAATAATTCTTCGGGAAGAAATGCCGTTCTAGTAGGTGAAAATGCATTAGATCGTTCCCCATGTGGAACGGGTACTTCTGCACGTATGGCACAATGGTATGCTAAAGGTAAGCTTCAAATCGGACAGGAGTTTGTCCACGAAAGTTATATAGGATCCCAGTTTACTGGAAAAATCGAGGAAGAGACTACAGTAGGTGGACGACCAGCTATCATACCTTCAATAGAAGGGTGGGCCAGAATAACGGGATACAATACCATTTTCATCGATGATGAAGATCCTTATTTTGGAGGTTTTCAAGTAATTTAATTTTGATAATTGATTAGCATTTAAAAAAGTGAAAGAAAATAGAGGAACTGCTGTTGTAATTGGAGCTGGTATAGCTGGATTAGCATCGGCCTATTATTTGGTTAGAGATGGCTGGAAGGTAAAGATTCTTGAAAAGGGTTCGTTGGATAACAATTGCTCATATGGCAATGCTGGAATGATTGTCCCCAGTCATTTTACACCTTTGGCAGCACCCGGTATCGTTGCTCAGGGTGTCAAATGGATGTTCAATAGCAAGAGCCCTTTTTATGTCCGTCCATCCTTGAATCCGAAATTATTAAATTGGGGACTTAAGTTTCTTAAACATGCCAATAAATCGCATGTTGAACAACATGCGACAGCTATTCGTGACCTCAATCTATACAGTAGTAAATTGTACGATGAATTGGATCAACAGGAAGGCTTTGATTTCGAATTGAAGCAAAATGGAATTCTGATGATGTACAAGACGAAGGTGGTCCAACAGGAAGAGGTAGAGCTTGCACACCGCGCGCAAGATTTGGGTCTAGATGTAGCTGTATTGCAAGGTAATGAGGTGCAGGAATTGGAGCCAGATTTAAAAGTGGATGTATTGGGCGCTATACTTTATCGTTGTGATGGTAAGCTTTACCCTCCTAAGCTGATGCAACAACTCATTGTTTATCTAAAGGCACACCAGGTGGAATTCCATGAAGATACAAAAGTGAACAAGTTTATAACTTCAGGACATAAAATCAAGACCGCGGTAACTGAAAAAGGAAATTTTGAAGGAGATGCTTTTGTATTAACCGGAGGAGCCTATCTACCAGAGTTAACATCCAAATTACAGGTCAATACGCCATTAATGCCCGGGAAAGGATATTCGTTTATGTACCAACCTCAGTCACACCAAAGTTTGAATCATGCGGCTTTATTACTTGAAGCACGTGTGGCTGTTACTCCTATGGATGGTAAAATCCGTTTTAGTGGAACGATGGAATTAGGACCAGCAAATGATAGGATATATACCAATCGGGTAAGAGGAATTGTCGAAGCAATTCCTAAATATTATCCTGAACTAACGGTGGATTATCCAAAGGATAAAATTTGGTACGGTTACAGACCTTGTTCTCCAGATGGTCTACCTTATTTGGGAAGATTGAAGAAATATACCAATGTCATCATTGCTGGTGGTGGTGGCATGATGGGCTTGAGTCTCGGACCTGCTTTTGGCAAAATTGTGTCGGATATCTTATCGGATCGAGAAGTGGAAGCTGCAATTGCAGGATTTAAACCAGATAGATTTGACGGTTGATTTATTGGCTAACGTATTAAACCTGAAATTATGATAGCATCACCTAAATTAAAAACAAAAAAAGCACTGCTTTATGGTATGCTTTTATTCTTACCTTTTCCAATGAATGCGCAAAACTTGGACCTGTATAACCATACAACTCCACTGGAACCTATAATAGTTCAGTATGGACATGATATCGAAGCAATCAATTATTATTATGGTCCTATGCCTAAAGGTTGGGGCAGCCAATATGCGGCTGCCTCCCCGGAACAGATTGAAAGGTTAGAAAAATTAAATCAGGACTATTTGAAAAAACTGAATGTATTTCCATACTCTAGATTGGAAACATCGGGTCAGGTAGATTTTATTTTACTAAAACGCAAAATCAAAAAGAATCTGGAGGTATTGGAATCAAATAAAAAACAATATAATCAATTGGCAAGTAACCTTCTATTTGCGGATAAAATTTTTGCACTGGAAAAACTGAGAAGACGCGGCCATCATTTAGACGGTGAGGCTGTGGCCAGAGAGCTGGCGACTGTTGTTAAAGACCTGGATCAGGCAACCCGTAACCTTCAAATTAAAACAACTTTGCCGAATGTGGATGTGGATTACCTCAATACGCTTTTGTATTCTCTAGATCTTCGTCTCACGAGTACTTTTGACTTTTATAATGGTTATGACCCACAATTTACCTGGTGGGTACCAAAAGTCTTTCAAGAGGTAAAGGATAAGTTGAAAAAATACAAAGAATTATTGAATTCAAAAAGTGATTGGAAGGTATTTGACGATGGTAGTCAGATTGGAGGAGCACCTATAGGTAATGAAGAATTGAATCGACAGCTTAAAAGCGAAATGATCAGTTATACTGCAAATGATCTCTTGCGATTGGCTAATCAAGAATTTGCATGGTGTGAGGCCGAATTACTAAAGGCTTCGCGAGAAATGGGATTCGGGAATGATTGGAAAGCAGCTCAAGAAAAGGTTAAAAATACCTATGTGCCTATCGGAAGACAACCGGAGTTGATTATGAAGCTCTATGATGATGCACAAAAATTTATTGCACAAAATGACCTCATGGATATCCCAAGTCTGGCTGATGAAACTTGGGGGATGATCATGATGAGTCCCGAGCGACAATTGGTCAATCCATTTTTTACAGGAGGTCGGGAAATCAGTATTTCCTATCCAACAAATAGCATGGAGCAAGAGGATAAATTGATGAGTATGCGAGGTAATAATCCTTATTTCTCGAGAGGCACTGTGCAGCATGAATTGATACCCGGTCACCATTTGCAATATTTTATGAACAGACGCTATAAACCCTATCGCGAGGAAGCTTTTAACACCCCTTTTTGGACGGAGGGCTGGACCCTCTATTGGGAATTGTTATTGTATAACAAAGGGTTTGCAACAACACCGGAAGAACGTATAGGTATGTTATTTTGGAGGATGCATCGTTGTGCTCGAATTACTTTTAGTATAAAATTCCATTTGGGAGAATGGACGCCCCAACAATGTATCGATTATTTGGTGGATCGTGTAGGTTTCGAGTCAGCCAATGCTCATGGTGAAGTGAAACGATCTTTTGAAGGGTCTTATGACCCACTATATCAATTGGCTTATTTAGTGGGGGGATTGCAGCTTATGCGTATAAAGGAAGAAGTGGTCGATGAAGGAAAAATGAGCTTCAAGCAATTTCATGATCGGGTTATTAAAGAAAATTATCTCCCTATGGAAATGTTGAGAGCAATTTTACGAGGGGATAACTTGCCATCTGATTATGAAACAAACTGGAAATTCTACAACTTCAAAAATTAATCTGATGAGTCAAGATAATCAATCTTTTCAAAAGTCCTTGGGGCTTTTGGATGCAACCATGTTGGTGGTAGGAAGTATGATTGGGTCGGGGATTTTTATTGTTTCGGCAGATATAGCGCGACACACAGGATCCGCAGGTTGGATGATGGTGGTTTGGGCAATATGTGGTTTTATGACTTTGACAGCTGCCTTGAGTTATGGAGAATTGAGTGCCATGTTTCCAAAAGCGGGTGGCCAATATGTATACCTACGCGAAGCATACGGACCTATATTGAGTTTCGTATTTGGATGGACTTTTTTTGCTGTTATTCAAACTGCGACCATTGCAGCAGTAGGCGTGGCTTTCGCAAAGTTCACCGCTTATTTATTCCCTTTTTTAGATGAAGATGTTTATCTGTTGCAGTTAGGTGATTATCACGTTTCAGCGGCTCAATTATTGGCAATAGGTATCATTGTTTTATTGACGTTTATAAATTCTAAGGGAATCAATAGCGGGAAACGAGTTCAAACGACGATTACTTTAGTTAAAATATTGAGTTTACTGATTCTGGTTCTTTTTGGCTTTATAGCCTTTAAATATGAAGTCTGGAACTGGAATTGGAATCGTGATTCTTTATGGGATATGCGTCATCTAAATGCAGATGGTACGTATGTTCCATATGACGGTTTTGCAGTGATGGGTGCATTTTCAGCAGCTATGGTGGGTGCTCTATTTAGTAGTGACTCCTGGCATTCTTCGTCTGCTGTGGCTGGCGAGATTAAAAATCCACAACGTAATATTGGTTTGAGTCTAGCATTGGGCACAATCTTGGTCACCATTATTTACTTGTTGACCAATTTGATGTATACAGGTGTGATTACCATGGAACAGATGGTCAATGCTCCAAAAGATCGCGTCGCGATGAGTGTCGCACAGGAAATTTTTGGACCATTTGGTATTACTATCATTGCCGTCATGATCATGATCAGTACTTTTGGCTGTAATAATGGAATAATACTCGCAGGCGCTCGGGTTTACTACTCCATGGCCAAAGACGGTCTGTTCTTTAAGCAAGCTGGTCAACTTAATACTAGATCGGTTCCCTCTTGGGCTTTATGGATTCAATGTGCAGCAGCAGGTATCTGGTGTCTAAGCGGTAAATATGGTGATTTACTGGATATGATTACTTGTGTGGTGGTTATATTTTATGTGTTGGCCATTATTGGGATAATTCGATTACGGATTAGAAAACCTCACTTGGATAGGCCTTATAAAGCTTTTGGATATCCCTATTTGCCAATTATATATATCATCATGGGCCTTGCCTTTATCATTTTAATGGTTATTTTTAGACCCAACTATACATGGCCTGGTATTTTGATTGCTTTACTAGGTATTCCAATCTATTATTTGATAAACCCTAAACGAAAAAAAAATGAAATTTCTTAATACGTTCTTACTTTTATTCTGTGTGCAATTGGTGATTGGGCAGGGCACCTTAGGCGATTATAAAAGATCCAAAGATTTAAAGTCACAGTTGACCAACAAAGTGGAAAATCTTCCCGGTCAATTTTTTTGGAATGAGAAGGGAGACTTGTTTTGGTATGATTGTGCTACTGCTAAAGGGAAGGAATATATCTTAGTAATTCCACAGCAAAAGAAAAAGGAACTGTTATTTGATGTCCAAAAGGTGTTAGCTGCGGTCGAGAATCAATTGGGACGAAAGCTTGAATATCGCAGTATCACAAATGATCGTATTACTTTGCTGGATGAACAACAGGTATCTTTGGATTTGGAAGATTTTCAGTGGATATGGAGTCGGAAGCGTAATGAGTTGAAGCAAACTGGTCCAAGTGAACGCAAAGAACGAAATGCAGGTTCAGGATATTGGGGGAGACGTTATGCCGATGATGAGTATAGGGAGATTGAAGCCCCGAATAAACTTCAAGTAGCGTTTATAAGAAATCATAATGTGTTTGTAGCGCCTAAAGGAAAATTAAAAGATGCCCGTCAGGTCACCTTTGATGGAAATAATCAACAATATTATAGTAATCGCATTCAATGGTCTGGCGATAGCGAGAAAATAGCTGCGGTAAAGATTCAAAAAGTTGAGGTAAGGCAATTGACGTTGATTGAATCTTCTCCAAAAGAGCAGTTGCAACCCAAGTTGCAGGCCCGAGATTATGTCAAGCCAGGGGATGCATTACCACAGAAATCACCTGTTGTCTTTAACTTAAAGCGCAATCAACTTTTTGTTTTTGATATCTCTTTGATCGAAAATCAATTTGATATCTCCGATTTGTCATGGCGAAAGGACGGGCGTGCTGTAACGTTCGAATTCAATAAAAGAGGACATCAAGAATACGGAGTCATGGAGCTGGATGCAAATTCGGGTGCCTCTAGGTTTATAATTAAGGAAACTAATAAGACATTTATCGATTATAGTGGTAAAAAATACAGGACGGATATCTTGGATGGAAGTGAAATCATTTGGGCTTCTGAACGTGATGGTTGGAACCATTTATACCTATATGATGGAAAAACAGGAAAAGTGAAGAATCAGATTACTGCAGGAGAATGGGTGGTAAGGAAAGTAATTCATGTGGATGAAGATAAACGGAAAATTATTTTTGAGGGCAGTGGTCGAAACAGAAATCAAGATCCATACTTCATTCAATATTATTCGATCGATTTTGATGGTCAGAATTTGCAAGAATTGACTCATGATGATGCAAACCATCAAGCGGTTTTTAATAACGATTACTCACAATTTATAGATACCTATTCTCGTGTTGATCAAGCTCCGGTCGCAGTTTTACGTGATTATAAAGGAAATGTAATCCTAGAATTGGAAAAAACAAATTTAAACACTTTGCAAACTTTGGGATGGAAAGCTCCTGAGGTATTTACGGCCAAAGCGAGAGATGGGGTGACGGATGTTTGGGGAATTATCATTCGACCTACAAATTTTGACCCCGCAAAAAAATACCCTGTGATCGAGTATATTTATGCAGGACCGCACAGTTCATTTGTACCTAAATCATTCTATGCCAATCCTAGTGGTATGTATGAGTTGGCCGAATTGGGATTTATCGTTGTACAGATAGATGGGATGGGAACCTCCAACCGCTCGAAAGCATTTCAAGATATTAGCTGGAAAAATTTGAAGGACGCTGGTTTCGCCGATCGTATCTTATGGATGCAGGCGGCAGCTAGAAAGTATGAGCAGATGGATATCCAACGGGTTGGAATTTATGGTACTTCGGCAGGCGGTCAAAGTTCTACTGGGGCGCTGTTGTTTCATCCTGATTTTTATAAGGTTGGTGTCTCTTCGTGTGGCTGTCATGATAATAGAATGGATAAAATTTGGTGGAATGAACAATGGATGGGTTGGCCAGTAGGTCCTGAATATGCAGCTTGTTCTAATGTAGAAAATGCAGCTAATCTCAAAGGTGACTTATTATTAATCGTAGGTGAATTGGATGATAATGTGGATCCTGCTTCTACTTTTCAATTGGTTGATGCACTCATCAAAGCAGGTAAAAATCATGATTTCATCATGGTTCCCGGAATGGGCCATTCTTCGGGTGGTGATTTTGGTGAGAAAAAACGTAGAGATTATTTTGTTAAGCATTTATTGGGTGTAAATCCTCCGGCCTGGAATCAATATTGATCTTATCAGGATTGTAGAATATAACCCCAAAAGTAGACAGATATCACATGTTAAAATATAAGTAAGAAGGTTTCAGTTTTTTTGGTAAGTATTTTAAAAGAAAGGATTGCGTCCCTTCTAATTTATCTATAAATTTTAGACAAATTAGAAGGGATGTTTTCTTATGTCACTTTTGTCGATTCATAACTATTTTTTTTGGTTAATAAAATGTTGCAGATGGGTAATAACTAATTATATATGTGTCTTTTTGACTGTTATTTTTGAGTAACCAATTCAATTAAATAACCTAATCAAACAGAAATGAAAAAGACAGTCTTATTTTTGTCTGTATTTTTGATGTCTCTAGTTGCTATGGCCCAACAAATCACGGGTTCCGTGCGTGATAAAATGGGAAAGCAGCTTGCCGGCGTAACGATTAAGAACGTTACCACATCAAATTTTACCCAAACAGATGACCAAGGGAATTTTACAATTCCAGGGAAACAGGGGGACATGCTTGAAGCGAGAAGTATCGGTTTTGAACCCTTAAGGAAACCGACTCCTTCAGATTTAAAGATCACATTTAATTTGAATGAAACATTGAGTACACTAGATGAAGCCGTTGTCATCGGCTATCAAAGTGTCTCGCGGAAAAAGGCTACCGCTGCAATTTCCAGTATTTCAGGAAAAGACCTAGAAAATCTTCCGGCAGCAAGTTTTGATATGCTGTTACAAGGGCGATTGGCAGGAGTCAATGTGCAGAATTTCTCTGGAGCGCCAGGTGCTTCACCAACGTTAGCTGTTAGAGGAACCTCTGCCATTAATCTCAACTATTCGAATGATGATTATTATAATGTGATCAGCAGTCCATTGTATGTTATCGATGGGGTCCCACAACCTACTGAGCAGTTTGTCGGACCTAATACGGGTACGGGCACTAATTACTTGGCAGGACTAAATCCTAATGATATCGAATCTATCGATGTACTTCGAGATGCTTCTGCGGCAGCCATATATGGGTCAAGGGCAGCCAACGGTGTTATCATGATTACGACCAAGAAAGGACGTAATGGCGATCCAAAAATTATGGTGACCGGCTACACAGGTCTAACGGAAAGACCTGAGCTTAGAGAGGTAACGCTAGGAAGAACAGAACGTAATCAAAAAATGAGGATCTTGCAAAATCAGCTGACGCCTAATGATTTTCGTAATCTTCCCATTATGTTGACAGATTCTCTCAATCCTGCCTTCAATGGTAACACAGACTGGCAGGACATGTTCTATCAAAAAGGACAAATAAATAGCGCCGATTTGTCTGTCTCTGGAGGTACAGGCATCAGCTCATACCGATTCAGTGGAAATATGTATGATGAAAAGGGGATCATTAAGGCTACGGGATTTACACGTTATACTGGTAGATTGAATCTAACAAGTAAAGCAATCAATGAGCGTCTAACGATCAACCCGATTGTTGCATATTCTTACAATAAGCGGGCAAGAGGTAGTGGAAATGATAACAGCCCCATTGCATTGAGTGCTGGGAGTATGCCATCTTCTCTACTCACTTTATCAGAATCAAAGAGACAATATATGCTCGGAAGTTATGATAGTAGTCTCGATAATAATGAGTCCAACAATTTAAATACAAACCTCAATCTTATTTTAAACATATTACCCGGACTAACACTAACCTCTCAATCGGCTTATATTAAGGATATGGCAAATAGAGCCTATAATCGGCCAAGTGCATTGATGAGCGGTGCAGGTAATTATTCTTCTGCTTTTTCTTACGAAAGTAATCAAGTCCGAATTTCAAACTTCTTGAACTACGCAACGCAATTGAAAAAACATTCTTTAAGTGTTTTGTTGGGGCAAGAAGCTGAAAAGAATAAATTGCAATCTATTGATGCGTGGGGAAGTCAAGGGGTATCTGATCAGATACAGGTTGTAAATGGATTTTTGCAGAATAATATTGGCGTAAAATCTGATTTACAAAAATGGTCACAGCTGTCCTATCTGGGGCGAGTATCGTATGATTTTGATAGTAAATATCTTTTTTCAGGAGCTATTCGTGCTGACGGATCATCACGTTTCGGTGAAAACAACAAATGGGGGTATTTTCCTTCAGCTTCTGTGGGTTGGATCTTGACTGAAGAAGAATTTTTAAAAAATAATCCGTTCTTAACGCTTTTGAAAATTAGAGGAAGCTATGGATTGACAGGTTCACTACCATCGAACAACTATTTGCAATATAATCTCTATAATGTAAATAACGCCGGATATCAAGGGAATAATGATGCAACCTCTTATAATGGTCAAGTTTCGATTACGCCTAATTTTCAGAATGGGGTGGCGCAACGGAATCTGAGTTGGGAGCGCAATCGTCAATGGAATATTGGTCTAGATATGGAGCTGGCAAAAGGGCGTGTTACAGCGATGATAGATGTCTTTAATAAGGAAAACTACGACGGATTATTTGATGTTATGCTACCGGTAACGACAGGTTATGATTATGCGAAAACAAACTCTGTTGGGGTTCGTAATTCTGGTGTTGATATCCAGCTTTCAGCAGATGTTTTTTCGCGTAGCTCGGCAATCAGTTGGCGGTCAAATTTTAATATTTCTTATGTGAAAAATAGAATTATGAATCTACCTAACGGTGGACGCGATATGATCATGGATGGAGATCGATTTGACAAGTCTCATATTCTATCGGTAGGAAGTCCAATAAATGCATTCTACCTTTATAAGAATTTGGGTGTTTTTTCAACCAAAGATGATATACCGGTCAACCCTTATACAGGAGAACTGTATCGCAATTCAAACGGAACTTTTAATCCTGGAGATTTTCATTTTGCAGATCTAGATGGAGATTACTTTGTAGATGTTTTTAATAGTGGTATCAATCCTGATAAAACCGCTATGGGTGATCCCAATTTTAAATGGACTGGTGGATGGAATAATGTTTTTGCATACAAAGATTTTTCAATGACTTTATTTTTCACTTATGGTTTTGGAAGAGATGTACTTAATTTATTTGAAGCTGACCAATTCGGTAATTCTTCTTCTGGAGATGCAGCGAGTAATTTCATACAGTATTCGATACGAGATTTGGATAAATTAGATATGTGGCGTCAGCCTGGAGATCAAGCTGAATATGCGAAGTATGATATTGGTAGCTACCGATATTACTATACTTCTGCTCAAACTTTCTTCTTAGAGAATGGATCATATGTTCGATTTAAAAATATCATCATGTCCTACAATTTACCTGAAAGAATTAGTAAAAAATGGAATATTTCGAAAGTTAGATTTTTCGGTATTGCAGATAACGTTGCCAGTTGGCAAAAGTCTAAGCGTTTGCCTGATGCGGAAGCTGTAAACCCGTATGGTGAGTTCAATGGTGGGGGATACCCAATACCAAGAAAATATACATTCGGCCTCGAGTTAACCTTTTAAAATTATGAAAAGAGCTATTATAAATTATAAAATTGTGACCCTTTTGTTGCTGGTTGTTACGTTGGGGTCATGTAAAAAATTTCTAACAGAAGAACCCATTAATTCCACTTTTTCTGAGGCTTATTGGAAAAGTTCAGGAGATTTAAGAAGTGCTCTATCCGGAAATTATGCTTTGGTTAGGGATGTGATGAATTCGGGAAATTGGAACCCCAGTCCGCGTTATTTTATGTATGGCGATGCTGTAGCAAAGTCATATTTTACCATCCAATATAATGGGGATGGTTTAGAGGGTATTCAAAATGGCGATTATACGTTTCAGTACAATGTCGAGAATTTTGCAGACTGGAGCAAATTTTATAAAGCCATCACGATGAGTAATATCATCATTAACCGTGCGGCAAAAGTAGGTGATGAACTGCTTACGGATGTCACTAACCCAACAAAATTTAAAAATGAAATTTTGGGTGAGGCTCATTTTTTAAGAGCATTTACCTATTTTATGATGTTACGTGTATGGGGAGAAGTACCTGTAGTAACAGAGGAGTATGATGATCCGATTTCTGCGCCCGAACTACCTCGAAGTACAAAAGAGGAAGTGATGGATCAGATTGAAAAAGATGCTCAGATGGCTCATGAATTATTGCCGTGGCAGTATACGATGATGGGTAATGCTAAAGTGACGGCCAACAAAGGGGCTGTAAATGCACTATTAGCGCATTTTTATCTATGGAAAGCAACTATGTCTAATCTGAGTTCGTCTCAACCAGAAATAGAATCATTGGATAAGGCGCAACAGGCAATTTCAGAAATTATGTCTAGCGGTATGTATTCGCTAACAGATACTGCAAACTATTACAAAACTTTTGAGGGATTGTCCAAAGAGGGGATTTTTGAAATAGCGATGAGTGAAAACACAAGGGAAGGGTCAAATCAACATATTGCGAATATGTTTTTACGTACCGCTCAACTATCCACCGTTGGTACTGACTCCAGATGTTTTGTGACCCCAGAATATTTATCGAATCACTTTTATAAAATAGAGGAAGTTTGGGATTGGTACTGGAATGCTACTAAGAATGAATGGGAATGGAAGGGATTGCCTTCTCGTGTGTTTGATGATAGCGACATACGGTGCAAGAGAAATTTCACAGATTTACAAAGTGATAAACCAACTTGTGTCAAATATCAGAATGTAGTTTATCGTAATGCTTCTCAGAAACTAGACCCTTATATCAGTAATAATATGATTGTCTTTAGATTATCCGATATGAAGTTGTTAGAAGCGGAAATAGCTTTGTATAAAAACCAAATTTCCAAAGCTGTTGATATCATTAATGATTTCAGAAAGCGTAATGGTTCGGATGAGACTACACTTTTAAGCAATGCGCTTAGTAAAGATGAGGTCATGTATGAATATGTAATCGAACGAGGGAAAGAGTTATATCTTGAAGGACAAATATTGTATGACTTGCTGCGAACACGTCAATTTGTGAATTTCGTTCCATGGTTGTCGGAGTCTAGATTCTTGCAGGGAGGCTTTTATTGGCCTATCAATCCGGCATTGTTCAAGAATAATAATAAGTTGATACAAACTTCTTTTTGGAAAGGTAAAGTTTAAATTTTTAATATTGAATTTATGAAAAAGATTGTAGGACTATTCGTATTGGCGTTCATGATTTTTTTATCATGTAGCAAAGATAATTATAAAGTTGATGGCGGAGTTAGTGACCCTAAAGTTAATCGCTCTACCTATGACTTTTTGAAAGAGCATGGTAGCTTCGACTCATTGGTGAGAATTATTGATCATGCGGGGTTGAAAGATGTCATCAATGGAGATGTTACTTTTTTTGCCACGACTGACTACGGAGTAAGAGATTATGTGGCAGCAAAAAAGCAACAAAAAATCATAGAAGTAGGCGATGAGAATATCTCATTTGGTATCGATAATATACCAGCAAAAGAATTGAGAGATTCCATGATGATATACCTATTTGATGGGAAAATAAATCGTCAAGATTTAACCCCGGATAATAAGTACTTCGTAAGTAAATTCGGCTCAATTCCCAACGTTAGATTTAATATTAAGTTGAGAAGAACCCGTGATTATAGCGACTATTTGGATTATGTGGATTACCTCAACTTCACCAAGGTAATTGGTACATTGGATGCGGAGGAACCTGATTATACTGCAATCCCAAAAGATGAACAAGATAAGTCTTTTGACTGCCAAACCTCGGGCATAGTTACGACGACCGGAGTATTGCATGTCCTGGCCAATTCTCATCGATTATTCTTTAATGCTGGATTAATGGCAAATTAAAAAAATCTTATGAAGACGAAAATATTATCCTGTTATATATTGATTTTTAGTTCAGCAATCATTGGTAGCTGTACAAAAATTGAAAGCGGTTTTTTGAGTGATGATATCCGATATAAGGATAATACCATCTTTTGTAAACGAGGAATGTCATTGACGATGTCCGATCGTATCAATACCGACGGTTCGACTCCCCCGTATCAATTTGAACTCATAAACTTGCGGCAAGAATCATCAGAAGAAGCTGCTCCAAAAGTGTTTTTTGAAGCATTTGATATCCTAACCTTTAAACCTGGTATGGTCTTTAATGCTGAAACTGATACAACGGTAGAACTCTTGAATAAGAAGAGAGAAACGGTCAAAAAACCACCAATGGAATTTAATACGGTTAGTGGCCAATTGGTATTTAACAGGGCTTCTACCAATTTACCCTTGGGGAGATATACATTTGATGTGAAGATGAGTAATCCCACAGGGCAAAAATTATTTCCAAAATTGGCAACAATCGAGATTATAGATCCTGTAATAGAGGATATGTTTGAAGTTACTTATCAAGCAGCAACGGGGTCAAATGCTTCAGAAGTTTTTACAACGATTACTTCTCCGAAATTAAAGTGTACCAAGATATCAAATGAAGGAGCACGTGTAATTTTAAAAATAGTGGATAAAAATGGTAAAGCATTTAATCCCAAAAATGGTGAAGTTGTAAAAAGAGGAGATCGTCCCATGTTTGAATCTCACGTTAAGTTTAATCCTGTCCAAGTAACGGATACGGAGATGATTTGTGACTTTGAGGTAGCGCCATTTCCCTTGGCAAAATTGATAGGTAAGGATGGGACCGACTGGGGATATTTAAATTATTATCGTATCCCGATGCAGTTTGCGCAGGTTGATGGTCTGCCCAATAGCAATGTCAATCCTGTTTTTGGCTTTCGGATACTCATGGAGGGAACATATGAAGTGGAAGTCATGTTGCCGACAGTGACTCGAATTGAAAGAAAATAAAGTTTGTAAAGTAAATAATAATAAGAAAGACCTCGTTAGAGGTCTTTCTTATTTTAGGTAGACTTATTCAATTAAAACTCCGATATAATAATTGTGGGTGTCAATGGCTATATTTTCCTTATTCAATCCTGTAATATTTATTTCTTTGAAGTGTTTATCTAATGCAATAAGTTGTTTAGCGTTGTTGCCTGCACCAATATGGATCGGCATATGGAAGTCTTTGACTTCACTGATCCACCTTCCTAAAACTTTTCCCGTAGTGTCTTGGCGGATTTCGAGTATTGGGATTGACGTGTGTTGGACATACTGCTCAAATACCTTAGACAAGTCTATGCCCGATTTTTGTATGATATTGTTGACAATATCATCGTAGTCCACCTGTTGATGATAATATGTACTGTTTAATCCTCTTAATATAGCACGCCATTTTTCATCATCATTGATGATGGTACGAATCATATTGAGCATAACACCACCTTTAGGGTACATATCTCCCGAACCTTCTTTATTTACATGATAGGGACCCTGGATAGGATTGTCATTTTGGATGCCATTTCGATTGCCATGTACATAAGCTTGGCTAGCTTCTTTACCATAGAAATAATCTATAAATAAGGCTTCAGAGTAATTGGTGAAGCTCTCATGAATCCACATGTCTGCTAAATCAGCTGATGTTATGCTGTTTCCAAACCATTCATGACCAGACTCATGTACGACAATAAAGTCCCATTTTTTTCCCCAACCGGTTCCTGAACCATCTCGACCGCGATAACCATTTTGAAACAGGTTGCCATAAGCAACAGCACTCTGATGCTCCATCCCCAAATGAGATGTTTCTACTAATTTGTATCCGTCTTCATAAAAAGGATACGGACCAAACCAATGTTCAAAAGCTTCAAGTGTCTGATTGGCATTTTTCTGCAAGTGTTGTCTATTTTTGACTTGGTCATGCTCACGTAAGATATAGTAATCGATATCCAAAGGACCTTTTTCACCTTTATATTTTTCTTTAAAATGGATATAGTCACCAATGTTGATAGCTACATTATAATTATTGATCGGATTGTCTACTTTCCAGTGATACTTAGTAAAGCCGTCTTTCATTTTCTCCACTTTAACCAAGCGGCCATTGGATACATTCATGACTTCATTTGGTACAGCTATCGAAATCATCATACTGTCAACCTCATCGGACTGATGATCTTTATTGGGCCACCAGACACTGGCGCCCATTCCTTGACATGCTGTTGCAACCCATGGTTTCCCATTACTGTCTTTTTTCCAATCAAATCCACCGTCCCATGGGGCACGCTTCGCTTCAGTCGGATGTCCTTCATAAAAAACAATAAATTCATCCTGCTTTCCCTTTACAATGGTAACTGGAAACTCGACGAATACTGCATTATATTCTCTGGTAAATGGAAGTTCTTTGCCATGATATACCACCTTATCAACTTTTAAATTGGCAAATAAATCAAATTGCAGGCGGCTGAAATCTTCTGTTGCTATAAAGCGAAATAAATTGGAACCTGATATAAATTTCTTATCCACATCCACCTTGACATCTAAATGGTAATATTGAATGTCGTAGCAAGTTCGCAAAGGTGTTAAATTACCACGTAGAGAATCGTCTCTGGTAAATTCATCTTTTTTTACCATTAACTGAGCGGATACTTCTTGCAAACTTGTTATTAATAGCATGCTGCTCAATGCAAATAATAGTTTTCTTTTCATAGGTGTTAATTATTTAGCGCCAGGAGGGCAGTGTTGTTTTAAATAATTGGTAAATAACGTTTTTAAATGCTCATTTGTACCCTTACCCTCGCTGATTGAATGACTTCGATTTGGGTAGGCCATCAGTTGAAATTGCACCTGATGCTTGATCAGCTCGTCAATGAGTACTTCAGCATTCTGATAATGCACATTGTCGTCACCCGTACCATGGATGTATAGCAGGTTTCCTTTTATATTTTTCGCATACTTAATAGGTGAACCATTTTCAAAATCAGCCAAATTCTCTTGCGGGAGACCCATGTATCTTTCCTGATAAACATTGTCATATAGGAGCTGGTTGGAGACAGCTGCAATTGCAATTCCTGTTTTGTATATTTCTGGATATTGTCCCAAAAGATTCAATGTGCTGGAACCACCACCACTCCATCCCCAAACAGCTATACGGGTGCTATCTACAAAAGGCCACTTTAATATTTCTTTGGCGGCCATTGCTTGATCTTTGATATTCAGTTGTCCAATCTGGCGATAAATGCTTTTACGCCAGTGGCTACCTTTAGGAGCGGGAGTGCCGCGATTGTCCAAGGAAATGTAGATATAGCCATCTTTAGCCATGCTGCCTTGATAGAGTTGATTGTATCCTGCATAATAATTGTCCAAGACAGTCTGTGATGCAGGTTCACCATAGACCATAAAGACTACAGGATATTTTTTAGAGGGATCAAAATCCAAGGGTTTAACCATCCATCCATCTAATTCTACATCATCAACCGTTTTTATTTTAAAAAATTCTGCAATTCCGTCACTTGTATTCTTTTGTTGTTTGATGTCAAAATCCTTTAAAATATGATGTGATGGTAAACTGATTACAGCATTTCTTTTTAATTCACGGTGATTACTGAAATCGAAGATTGCAATCTGACCATTTTTAGAGATGTCATAATGGGCGGTTTCCTGTGTAGGATGCTGGGGTTAATCTTTTGGGAGTGCCGCCTTCCGTCGATACGCTATATAAATATTTTTGAGTTGCATTGTCTGGAGAAGCTGTGAAATAAATTGTCTTATTTTTTGAATCCAGAAAATCAAAATTAATGATATCATAATCAGCTTTTGTAATCAATTTTTCATTACCCATCAGGTCCACCTGATAGATTTTGCGCCAACCGTCTTTTTCGGATACCCAAATAAAGGCTTTTCCTTGTTGTATCCAATCCCAACCTGCTGGATTGTTATTATTCCATCTTGCTTTAATATCTATCCAAGAGTCACTTTTTTCTGTATGTATATTATTCGCTTTATTGGACTGTAACGCAACGGTGAAGATTTTGCTTTCATTCTGTTTTCGATTGAGTTGTTGCAAGATCAATTGTTTACTGTCCAAGCACCATTCCATACGAGGTATATAATGTTGATAAGGATCTCCGGGAATATTTATTTTAGTGTTAGATTCTGTAGCAAGTTGATAAGTCCAGATTGAACTTGCGCTTGGCGATTGTCCTACCTTAGGATATTCGATTGGAATTGTATAAGAATAAATACTATCGGTATTGTTTATCATCAGGAAATTACGGATGCCCTGTGCATCTAGTTTCCAGTAGGCAATCGACTCGCCATCAGGAGACCATCGAAAGCCATCCTTGCAACCGAATTCTTCTTCATAAACCCAGTCGAATGTGCCATTGATGATGCGATCGGTGCCATCTTTGGTAATTTGTGTGATATCACCATTGGAGAGGTTTTCAATATAGATATTATGATTTTCTTTATTTACATAAGCTACTTTATCTCCTTGAGGATTGAATTTGGCAAACATGAGCTGAGAAGGAGGGAATTGTTTGCCGATTTGTTTTAGTTCCTTGGATATTTGATTATAGACCCAATAATCGCCACGGGTGTTTTCTCGCCAGACCCGCTTACTATTGGTGTAAATCAGTATCCATTCTCTATTATCCGAAAGACTGAATAAATCTACTTTTAGCGGTTTCTGTGTACCTATTGGAATTAGAGATTCACTGGCCAAGAACATGGTCCGATTTGCATTTTTGGGATTGATAATTTCGATACCTCTAGTTGTGAATTCATAATATTGTGCACCATCTTCCGTCCATACCCGTTGGGCCATAAGGTAATGGGGCATATAGCATGAGAGGAATACAAGGATGATAATTTGAATTTTTTTCATCATAATATTTTATTTAACAATTTAATAGATTACAGATTCTTAATGTTTGATGAGTCGCTAAAGTGCAGTTTTATTATCTTAAATCTACTTTGTCTATCTCAAGATCTCTTTTATTGAGATTAACTTTTAAAGAGATTCAAATTTACTTTTGTAGAGCTTATAGTAAGAACCTTATTTGGATTTGCAAGATGTCGTTCATCATAATGGACTAATTTAATCGTATTATTTGACTTTTCCACCGTAAATTCTATTGAAATTTCTTAGGTGATTTTTGTGAAGTTTATTTTCTTTAAGTTACGTGCAATCTTGTTATTCTATTATCATAGGGGTATACATTTTCAGGCTGATGTAACTCCTCTTTAACGGTTTTTAAATATGGATTAGGCAATTCCAAAAAAATGGAAGTCGCAGTCTGTTTTAGTTTTGTTACAATAATATCGGGGCACATGCTCTATTCTAAATTTATTTTATCCTTGAATTGTATAAAGTTGAAAATTATTTTCGGGCAAAATTGATAGAAATTTATCTAAGTTTATTTATATATTAACCTGTTTTATTTTAAAGAGTAAAAATATGTTCAATATATAACATTATGCAAACTGTTTACGCTAGCGGAAGAATATCATATAGGAAGAGGATGGTGCGGATTTACAAGCGAATTATTTAAATGTTTCAATGACATTTGAATTTATTAAAATCTAGTTGTTATATTTAGATTAACCAAATAATAATTTATTGTTCACCTTTCATTATGGAGATTCTATGAAAACACTTCAATTTAATGTACCCTCGATACAAGGTCAAAGTCTGACGGTACAAGAGGATGTGATGGATTATTTCTATCCACATTTGCATAGACACCTAGAAGCGCAATTAATGTGGGTAGTAAAAGGTCGTGGCGTTTTAGTCGTTGAAGATACCCTGCACTCATTTAAAGAAAATGATGTGTTTTTTTTAGGAGCTAATCAGCCACATGTCTTTAAATCCGCAACACAAGATGGATTTACAAATGAATCTCGATCAATTTCCATTTTCTTTGATCCCAATGGAAAATTAAAGTCATTGTTTTCTTTAGGAGAGTTCGATTCCCTAAACCAATTTATTTATTCTAACGCTAGAGGGTTTAAAGTTCCAGAGACTTACTTTGCGCAGATTTCAGAACGTGTATTAAAATTAAAGTCAGCAGATCAGATTGATAAATTGATGCATTTCTTCTATTTGTTGAAATCTTTAGCAAGTATATCCAAAGAGACGGATCCACTTTGTGCGGAAAGAATCGGGGCTAAGGTTGTCGATGGAAAGTGTAGTCGAATAACATTAATATGTAATTATATCAAAAGTAATTTTAAAAAGGAACTTACTTTAGAAGACGTTGCGAATCATGCAAATCTAACTCCACAAGCCTTTTGTAGATACTTTAAAAAACATTGCGGAGTTACTTTTGTGTCCTATCTCAACCGAATTCGGATTAAGGAGGTTTGTCATCAATTGAATGAAGAGTATTTGGATAGCGTTTCATTTATTGCCTATAATTGCGGATTTAACAGTATCACTAACTTTAATCGTGTATTTAAACAAATTGTAGGATGTAATCCAAAAGAATATATTCACAACTATAAGCAAGCACTTACTCCGGCTATGTAATTGTCCGAGTTCAGGTGAGGTAATACCTATTTCTCTAAATTAATACTAAGGTCCTTTTTTAACATTTAAGGTTAAAATACAACTGCTACTTGTTAAAATTCGGTTAACATTCGATTTGCTGTGTTGTTAACTTAGTTATTACATATGGATAATGACTAACCCCTTGAAACTTAGATTTTATGAAGAAAACAGCTATTGCATTTTTAGCGGTGAATTTACTCGCAGGTTCAGCTTTATATGCACAGACCGTACTGAAGGGTAGGGTCGTCGATCAAGATGGTAAGCCCATCCCAGGAGTATCCATTTCCTTAAAAGATGGTACAGGAACTCAATCCGGTTCAAATGGCGAGTATAGTATTCCCTACAGGGAAACAGGAATTATGAGTGTATCTGCGATTGGTTTTAATCCAAAACAAATCAATCTCAGCAATCAAACAAACCTCGAAATTACGTTGAATTCAATTACCCAAAATTTGGATGAAGTAGTCGTTACAGCCATGGGTATTACAAGAGATAAGAAATCTTTGGGTTATGCTGTACAAGAAGTCAAAGCAAAAGAACTGACCGATGCCGGACAAATAAGTTTGACTGGTGCACTTGCTGGTAAAGCAGCAGGTGTTCAGGTTAACCAATTTGGTGGAGCAGTTGGAGCCTCCGCAAGAATATCTATAAGAGGCAATTCATCGCTACAAGCTGATCAGCAGCCTTTGATTGTTGTAGACGGTGTACCTATTAGCAATGATACGCAACGGTCTGGGGACAACACCTATCAAGGTGTTGATTATGGTTCTGGATTAAATGATATCAACCCGGAAGATATCGAAAGCATATCCATTTTGAAAGGTGGTTCAGCAGCATTATATGGTATGCGTGCAGGAAAGGGTGTTATCATGATTACAACGAAATCTGGAAAAAAAGCCAAGAATGGTGTAAGTATCGCTTATGATGGAAGTTTTACAGTCGATCAGGCAGCTACTATACCTAAGTTTCAAAATATGTATGGTCAGGGTTCACGTGGGGATGAGTATAGTTTTGGACTATATGGAAAAGGGAATGGCTTAACTTATCAGCAATATGCGCAAGATAGTTCTTTCTTTTACGTAGATGGAACAGGAGACTCTGATACTGGAGTTAATGATGGTTTTGATGAATCATGGGGTCCACGTATGGACATTGGCTTAAATTTACCGCAATTTGATAGCCCAGTTATCAACGGTGTAAGACAGGCAACTCCATGGATTTCGCATAAAAATAATGTGCGGGAATTTTTTCAAACGGGTTATTCTCAAAACCATAATCTGTCTTTACTGTCTAATGGTGAGCGTTCAACAACTCGTGTGGCAATGTCTTATCGGAATCAAAAAGGTACGGTACCAAATACGGATCAAAAAAAATATGGTGTTCAGCTGAATAATTCCTATACAATATCTGATAAAATATCGTACGATGTGATGGCTAATTATTCCAGAACTGAAAGTGATAATCTAGTGATGCAGGGTTACGACGCAGCGAATCCTATCAATGGCTTTATTTGGTTTGGAAGACAGGTCAATATGAAAAGTTTAAAGGATAACTGGAATCAACTGGATGAAAAAGGAGATTATACGTTTTACAATTGGAACTCGGCATATCATGTTAATCCATACTTTAGTATGAATAAGACAACGAATTCTTTGAATCGTAATCGATTATTT
Organism: Sphingobacterium sp. SG20118; assembly: GCF_044740685.1. Classification (NCBI taxonomy): domain Bacteria; kingdom Pseudomonadati; phylum Bacteroidota; class Sphingobacteriia; order Sphingobacteriales; family Sphingobacteriaceae; genus Sphingobacterium; species Sphingobacterium sp. SG20118. The sequence goes on along the minus strand of NZ_CP172826.1, from coordinate 3,172,714 downwards.
GGAAAAACATCTATGTACTATAAACCTACTGAGTATTTGAAGTTCGAAGGTCGGGCAGGTTTGGATTATTTTAATGCAAAGATGTTCCAATCTAATTACTATAATTATGATAATCCTTATGGCAGTTTTCGAGATATGAAAACTAATAATACGGAATTGAATTTGGATTTCATTGCGACGTTTAATAAACAGTATGGTGATTTTAATATTCTAGCGACAGCAGCAGCAAATTATAGAGATGCACAGGTAGAAAATAGTACTATGGGTGCGGATGCGCTTACAGTACCCGGAGTATATACAATATCTAATCGCGTGGGGGATGCCATAACGCTCATGGATCATAGTCATATTCGTTCAAATTCTGTGTATGGTATGGCTTCAATTGGGTGGAAGGATCAATTATATATGGATGTAACGGCACGTAATGATTGGTCATCTACCATTACAAAATCCTTTTTCTATCCTTCATTAAATCTGAGCTGGATTCCGACGACTACTTTTGAGAATTTAAGAGGTGATGTCCTTTCTTTTTGGAAATTACGTTTCAATGTGGCTGAAATTGGAAATGCAACTTCAGCCTATAGAAATAGGCAGTATTATTTTGCTCAGGCAAGTTCTTTTAATGGAGTGGCTCAAATCTATAAAAGCATGATTTATCCAAACAGAGATTTAGAGCCTGAAAGTATTAATACTTGGGAAGTGGGGACCGAAATCGGACTTTTTAACGATCGCTTACATGCTGATTTTACATACTATCATAAAAATGCACGCAAGCAAATCTTACCGGTCACAACATCTAATGTAGTTGGATTCAGTAGTATGATATTAAATGCTGGAGATATCGAAAGTAAAGGTGTCGAACTGCAATTAAGAGGAGATATTCTGAAAAATGAAACTGGACTTAATTGGTCATCAACTTTGAATTATTCAAAAGACCGAAATAAAATATTAGAATTATATCCACAATTAAATCTGGATACGTATCAAATCGGTTGGACTTGGGGAATTGCAAATCAGGCGAAGGTAGGACAGCCTTGGGGAACATTGGTCGGACAAGGATATGATCGAGTTGAGAATGGGCCGATGAAAGGTGCTATTAAAGTGACTAATCAAGGGTTAGTTAAGCCTAATGCTGGTCAGGTAATTGGGAATGTAACACCGGATTACTTGTTGAGCTTTAGAAATGATTTTAGATATAAAGAGTTTAGTTTTGGATTCATGTTGGATTTTCGTAAAGGTGGCGATATCTGGTCTCAAACTATGAGTCACGCTTATGGTGCAGGTATCGCAGAAATTACTGCTGAAGATGGGATTCGTGAGCGCGCTATTATTGCGGGTAAAGATGTCATGAAAAACGAACGTTTCGTAATGGCTGATGGCAACGGTGGATGGAAGGAAAATACCATTGAAACAAACGCCCAAGATTGGTACGAATCAGGAGGAGTAGCAGCGATGTATGTTTTTGATGGTTCGTTTCTGAAATTAAGAGAAGCTTATGTTACTTATACCTTGCCACAGCATCTTTATAGTAGCATTAAAGGGATAAAACGTGCAAGTGTTTCTGTCATTGGTTCAAATTTAGCATTGTTATGGCTGGATAAGTCCAATACCATGCGATTGGATCCTGAAACTAGTGGGGTTTCTAGTGATAGCAGAGGAGTGGGCTTTGAACAGGCATCGGTGCCAAGTTCAAGAAGTATTGGTTTAAAATTAGGGGTAACATTTTAATCCTTTTAAAAGAGATTAGAATAGTTGAAAGCATAATGATATGAACATGAACAATCTAATTAAGAAAATAAGTATACCAGTTAGCCTGATGGCGTTGATTATTTCAGGATGTACAAAAGATTTTGAAAAAATCAATACAAATCCAGATGCCTTAGACCATGGCCCTCCCTTAAATATTTTAGCCAATGTATTTCGAAATACAGGACAATCATTTGGAGGTGATGTGGACGGCTATGGAACATTTGCTGGTTATATCGTGAAAATCCAGTACATGGATTATATGTCGGGCTTAGTTCCGACGAACAATACCTTTGGTAATCGCTGGTATGCGTGTTATTACAATAATACGCAGCTCAAGGATTTACTGGTAAAGACTGAAAGTACAGCTGAGGGAAATAAAAATGTCCGCTTCTTAGCTCGAATATGGCAGAACTACATGTGGTCCTATTTAACAGATGGATGGCGGGATGTGCCCTTTACTGAAGCAATAAAAGGCACTGAGGCAGAAGGGAATATTTTAATGGCAAAGTATGATAAACAAGAAGATATTTATCCAGCAATATTGGCGGATTTGAAAAAAATTGCTGATGAAATGGCAGAAGGCTTTGGAACTGATGAAATCGGAACTGGTGACGTCATCTATCAAGATAATTCGATAACTTTAAACGAAGAAATGATCAGATGGCAAAAGTTTTGTAATTCGCTTCGTCTACGTTTAGCCATGCGTATTTCAGGTGTAGCACCTGAATTAGCAAGAAAAACCATCGAGGAAATTGCCACCCAGAAAGATAAGTACCCAGTTATGGAAACAAATGAAGACAACTGTTACCTCAGATATCCTGGTGCTCCACCATATTATGAGCCTTGGTATGATTCGGGTATAGTAGGCAATAGAATCAATAATTGGAGCCTATCAGATATTTTTATTGATCACCTTTTAAAAACTGAAGATCCACGTATCGCCTCTATTGCTCAAAAAGCGAATGATGGGGAATATAGGGGATATCCAAATGGAGCAAAATCAGGACCTTCCAGTTTAACTTCTGTTTCATGGATCGGAGATATGTACATGAACAAAGCTGCGGGGTCTACTCCATTTTACAAATCATGTGAAACGTATTACATTCTGGCTGAAGCAGCAATGCTTGGTTACAACGTGGGGATTTCGGCTGAAGACGCTTATGAAAAGGCCGTTAAACTATCCATGGATGATAATGGTGTTTCTGAAAAAGATGTTGCTGCATACTTAGAAGGTGCTGGTAAATTTGATCAAACAAAAGAAAGGATTTGGTGGGATATGTGGGTAGCTCTATTTAAAGAAAATTTTGAATCCTGGTCATTGTACCGGAGAACAGGGATACCTTCTACGAATTATCCATCATTAAATTCTATATATGGGAAGGAACATAATGATCAACCATGGCGATTACCTTATCCAAATAATGAGTTTTTGAATAATAAAGCGAACGTAGAAGCTGCAGCTAGTAAAGTAAAAGACTTTGTTTGGGGTGAACAGATGTGGTGGGATAAACGTACCGGGAAATTTTAATTTCATATGTTTATATTTATTAAGCAGCAGGATGACTTTGGTCATCTTGCTGCTTTTTTTTAGGCTATTATTAAATTAGCCAATCTATATCAATATTTTGTAAAGTAATAAATTAAGTATACTACTTAATTTCTTCTTGGTGATACAAAATACTGTTACACGGTTCCTTATTGGGCAGATAAGTAAGTTTAATGCGGTATTTACAAACAAAAGCCATCCTTCAAGATGGCTTTTGTTTGTAAATACCTAAGTATATCTGAAGAAAACGTCCTAATGATCTCCATAACCTACATCATCCAGTTTTCCTTTAAATACCTTAAATTGAATGATAAAATAGATAATCACTAATACGGCTGCAACAGCGAACCAACCCACACCTACAGATAGACCATATTCGTGGGCTGCCATGTTTTGTACGGTTAAAGAAGGATTGATATTATTTGTAGAAGGTAATAGGATAGGGAACATCGATGCTATGGTAGAACCAAAACTTCCGAAAATAAAAAGCGATGAAAAGACAAAACCTGAAATATCTTTTTGGAATTTTTCAATTCTAAATAATCCAAATAGTCCAACAGCGGCTATGAAGGGGAATACCCACAACCAATAATTGGATTCAAAGTTATGAAGTGAAATCGGCTTTACATAGTGCCATACATATGCCGATAGTAACACTAAGAATAAAAGGATAAAGTTAAGCTTGAAAATAAAGCCTTTAAGGCGTTGGTTTAAGGTGCTCGCTGTTTTTAGGATAATCCAATTGGCTCCATGGATAGTCAATGTAACGACGGCCACTAAGCCCAAGAGGAGGGTGAAACCAGTCGATGACACCTTGGTGCTCGGCCAAAGGATCAAATGTGGGATTCCAGAGTGCTAAAAAGAAATAATGGGGTTCTTGTGTAGAAATACCATTTTCAACCATACCTAAGTTCACGCCGCGAACGACATTACCTAAGGCGGCCCCAAAAAAGAGCGCTAGTAAAAGGCTAGCAATACCAAAAGCTTTGTCCCACATCATCTCCCACATACGGTTATGGACCTGCCCTCTTAGTTCTAAACTAATGGCTCGAAAGATAAGCAACCAAAGTACCAGCATCAAGGGTAAGTAAAAACCGCTAAAAGCCGAAGCATATAAGGTCGGAAATGCAAAAAATAAAACACCTCCTGAAGCAATGAGCCAAACTTCGTTAGCATCCCAAAATGGTCCAATGGAATTGGTTACGGCTTTTCTTTCCTCCTCGGTCTTAGCAAAGAAAAGATGTACGATTCCCGCTCCAAAATCATAGCCATCAAGAATAACATAGATTCCCAGCATGACCATTAATACGATAAACCAAAATATTTCCATAACCTTTATTTTAAATTGATTTGAGCTTCGGGACCTTTTCTTATAATTTTTAAAACAAGCATTAAAAACAGCAATCCAAGCAAGATATAAAGACCTATAAATCCTAATAGCGTGAATAATGCATTTCCAGAGGAAACAGTAGGCGAAACGCCATCGACCATCCGCATTAAATTGTATACCAGCCAAGGCTGCCTACCCAATTCTGCTGTATACCAACCTGCCGTATTAGCGATGTAAGGAAATGGAATCATAAACATCAATATCCACAAAAGCCATTTAGTTTGATAAAGTTTGTTTTTCCACAGAAGAAAGGTTGCCAGCACCATGATTGCAATGAATATCGTTCCTAGTCCTGCCATAATATGGTAAGCATAATATAGACCTGGAATATTGGTTGGGTGTATTGATTCATCAAATTCATTTAATCCCTTAATCTCTGCGTCCCAACGTTGATAGGTTAGGAAACTGAGTACATTGGGAACTGCAATCTTGTTATCTAGTTTCTTATTTTTCATATCAGGCTGTCCGATGAGAACAATCTCTGACCCTCCTTTTTCGGTTTTAAAGATACCTTCCATGGCAGCAAAGGTGACCGGTTGGTATTTTACCACATTTTTGGCGGCCATATCACCAGTTGGAAATGCAACTAAAATAGAGGAAATGACTCCGAATATAACACCAGTTTTTACGAATATTTTTCCAAATCGACTCTGTTTATCGCTCAATAGATAAAAAGCACCTACTGCTGCTACAAAAAAGGAACTGGTAATCAATGAACCAGCTTGGTTGTGTAAGTAAGATGGCCAAAGCCATGGATTATTGAATAATGCCGTGAAATTGTTTAAGACAAATTTTCCATTTGCTACTATTTCATAGCCGACGGGGTGTTGCATCCAGGAGTGGGTTGCAATAATGAGGAAACCACTGGCCCAAGATCCTAAAAAAACCATCAGGCCTGCAAGGAAATGCAACCTATGGCCAAGGAGCTTTTCTCCAAAGAGAAACATGCCCAGAAAAGAGGATTCAAGAAAGAAGGAAAACATACCCTCCATTGCCAATGTCTGTCCAATTATTCCCCCTGTAAGCTCAGAGAATTTAGCCCAATTCGTGCCGAATTGAAACTCCATCGGGATTCCAGTTACGACCCCCATGGTGAAGTTCAAAGCAAATATCTTCATCCAAAATTTGGCGGCATGATTGTAATCTTCAAGCCTTGCTCGTAGAAATTTCCATTTAAAGTAAACGATCATGAGCGAGAGACCCATCGTTAATTGCGGAAACAGGTAGTGAAAGGTAATGGTGAAAGCAAACTGTAACCGGTTGTAAAGTATCATGTCTTCCATAGGACATTTTGATTAGGTTGAAAATGGTATTGAATATAGCTGTTTTTTGTTTGAGAAACAATATAGTACTCTGATTTATTTGGTGTTAAAGATTTAAGGGCATCCTGCAGAATTTTGAGTATTTTGCAGGATGGTTTAGTTTTTTTTAAAAACTATAGGATATACCTATAGATGCATTGTTAAAGACATTGCTTATGACATTAATTTGAGAGTTTTTATCGTCCTGCTCTTTATAACTTTTTTCAGAATATGATATTAGCTGATTGATGCGAGCTTCAATTCCTAGAGCTTTCGTGAATTGATATCGTCCACCTATATGTAAACCGGTCTCAAATGAATTGTAATTTTGACTATTAAAATTTAAAATTGTACCATCTGGTTGTTCAACTGTTTTGTGTTTGAAGTTTCCAAATAATCCATTGATTTCAGTAAATAATTGGACTTTGTCATTATCATATAAATAACGTTGTAGGTTAAGTCCATATTTCATGGTCGTGTATTTTTCTTTATAGGTTGCGTTGATATTGGACGCGTCATATTGTGAATCATTTGAGGTTCCTTGGGTTCGTTTACTAATTCCGATTCTCATTATAGGGCCAAAAGCCCAATGCTTATTGATCCGATATATCAGTTGTGGATTAATCAGGAAATCATGCGCATTTTTGGACTGTACAAAATTGTTATCATTATTCGTTGCGGAATATTGTAATGGTGCAGATAAAACAAATTTTTTTTCTTGTGCATGACTAATTTTTGTCAGGCCACCGATAAAGGTCAATAGGAGTATAGACTGAAAAATTTTCATATTAAAATTGGTATTGTACGCTGAAAAAATTATTGGATAAGATTTGCTCAAAAATACGATACCGGGTTGCTTTAAGCTCGCCAAATTGGTGTTGTACCTGCACAATTGACCTCAAACTCAATTGAAGAGCCCACTTTGGGCTAATTTGATAAGATGAGCCAATGGATATGGAACCGTCCAAACTATTTGATTCTCGGTTAATAGTGACATCTGTCAGGGTTTGAGTATTTTGAGATTCGGCATTATAGTTGATGTTTAATTCAGTAGAAAATTCTTTGCTCTTTTCAAGTGAAGGGGATAATTCTGCAAATACGTTCCATTTTGAAGTTTCCTTATCTCTAAAATAATAGCGGTAAAATACTCCAAAGCTGTTTGTTTTGATATTGCTTTTATAGGAACTTTCTGAATAACCTTCAGAGTGTGTAAATATGTTATTCTGTTCATAGCTCACCTTTTCATGTGAATATTGTATGCCTATGGTCGAATGTCCTGAGAGTTGGTAACCTAAACCTGTCCCTATTATTGGAGCTTTCCTGAAATAAGAGTATTTAGAATTTCCTAAATGTTGCTTGTCGTTGGATTGCTGATAAGATCCACCAACTTCAATAAATAATTTTGATTGTTGCGCAAATGCGACTGATGCGGACAAGATTAAAAAACTTGAAAGTATATATTTGTTCATAATTTGGATTAGTATAGAGTAAATATAGTTAATTTTGTTGTATTTTAATAAGGTTAATTAAAAAATGGTCGTTAAAGAGTAATTTGATTATGAACTGACTGGATGGAGATCTTTTTTACCTTGGGAGTTGAAAAATAAAGAAAATAGTAAACGATCATGAGGGAGAGGCCCATCGTTAATTGCGGAAACAGGTAGTGAAAGGTAATGGTGAAAGCAAACTGTAACCGGTTGTAAAGTATCATGTCTTCCATAGGACATTATTTATGTGGTTGAAATTCATGTTAAATATAGCTGTTTTTGCTTGAAAATCAATGGTATATATTGATTTGATGTTTGATTTTAATCTATAAAATCCAGGTTCTATATATAACAGTATAATAATCTATTCACCATTGAAGATATAAGTCTATGTTGAAATCTTTTGGAGAATGATGTTTTTTACTATAAATATTGCAACTATGTTGCATTTGTTGTAATATTATTTATATTTGCAACAGAGTTGCAATATAACAACTTGTATATGTTAAGTTTTTTACTAAATCAAAATCTAATCATGAAAACAAAATTTATTAAAAGTACATCCGCAATGCTATTCGTTTATGTAGGAATCTTATTCGGCATTGTATCTTGCAAAAAAGATGAGCATGTTCCCATACTCGGTGAAGAAGTACGCGCCTCTTTACAGTTTACTGAACTATTGGGGACAAAGGGAGCGGCACATGGAAATCATTTTCATGGTGTTAGCAGTGCCAAGGAAGGAGCTGTGATTACAATTAATTTTGATGCATCTGGTAACGCAATGTCAAATGATATAACTAATCTGAATGCAGAACTTGCCTATAAGATGGACCTGAAAATATTTGATGAAAGTGGTGCCGAAATTCAACAGCAGTACGTCGAGAATCTCTCGACTGCAAAGAACTATAAAGCATTTCTTACTGCGGATAATTTGATTGCCAATGCAAATTCTGAGACAAATGGTGGTGCTATCTTTCAGCCTCGAGATACATCCTATACCGATGGAACAAAGGTGAATGGTCAATATGAAATGACAGGATTGATATCCTTTTTTACTTTGGGACTTGAAAATAAAGGAAAAACAAAAAATATAACCTATAGTTTACGTAAAATAGAGCCAGGTGTTAAAGTGAAAATTGAACGTGCTGATTTGCTAGATCAGGATTATGCTAATAAATTCAACGGAAAGAATATCTTGGAACTTAAATTTAACATTAGATAAATAAGATAAGCTTGTTTTTTTATAAGAATGGGAGATGGGTATTGAAAAGGTGTAATCTTATGATTACACCTTTTTAATCACTTTTTGAATTTTAAAATAGAGCTTATTAACTCGATTAGAGTCCTCTACTATTCATTTTGATTGGCAATTAGTTTAATGATTTTCCAATAATGTAATGGCATCATATAATACCCCAGCTTCTCCTCTAAAAGTTCCAGATCCTTCGGGTTGATTATCTTTGGTATACCATTCATAAAATCCTTTATTTTTTATAACGCGATCCAACATCGGCTTCATCTGTTCATATGCTTCTTTTTCATAACCATTTTTCACCAACTGTTGAATCATACGGCCACCAAACCAGGTCCAATCGCCACCATTTTGATAACCATACGGGTACATGCCTTTATTTTTGAATGAACCCGCAGGGTAAGTCGGGTAGATGGTCAGACCGATCGTGGCGGCACCAGCATCTTTCACGTTTTTAACCATTTTATCTAATGCTATTTTAATCTGTTCTTTACTCAGTAGATTGGCTTCAATGGCAATTGCTGTTCCACCATGGTAGTAGATTTGATTCTCATCAAAGTCGGACGCAAATGGTGATCCATTGATATAGATATGAGGTATGAATTTCTGATTTTTCTCATCCCAAAGATGTTTCATTGTGTTGGAAGCTATATTATCTCGGATAGGTTGCCAATGTGATGCTTTTTCCGGAACCAACTCCATATAGTTGTCCAAAGCTATTAGAAACATCGCATTATCATAAATATCCAAAGCTATATGTGAGTTTTCGTCTAGATGTACTCCCCAATCATGTTCGGGTTGGACATCGCCCCAGTCCACAGTAGTAGCTCCCCATAACAACCCATAAGTTGTATTGTATCTTTCATTCATTAAGAATTGGAGTGCGTCTCCCATCTTATCTTTGACCGTACTGTTGCCGACTTTAGTAGATAAGAAAGCTGTGTCTTGAGATGCTTTTATATATTTTGAAACAGCTTGGATTAAAGAAGTCTCCTGATCCGTTTCTACCGTATTTTTATGTGCCGCGTGGTCGGGAGCAAGTAAACTGGTCATCGTATAATAGTCCGATATACCATTTTTCAAACTAGACTTTTTTACAAATCCATCTGCAATATTCCCATCAGTTCCTTGTAATTTGAAAAATAGCAATAACTGATCCTTAATCTGTTCATGCGGATGTACCAGGGTAGCCAAATTGATAAAAGTATTATAATCTCTGATCCAAACTTCTTCATATCCATCACCAGCATTGAAACCAGATTTTATGGTATTGGTAGCCATATTTTTGACAAGTTGAAAACTACTGTCATTTTTCATGGTTGACTGCCATTCTTCTTGCTTTCCTTTACTTCCATTCGGATTGCAGGAAAATAGGAGAGCAGAGGATGCTAATGCAAAAAATAGGTGTTTCATAATATTAAATGTTTAGTTTAAAATTGGTTACATTTTGAATCTTTAACAAAAGATTGGATTACTTTTGCCTGTTGCGTTCCAAGGTTTCGAAGTAGATACCATCCTGCTGCTGCAGGAATCGCAAAAGTTTCAACATAATGAAATACTTGTTTCATTCCGTTGGCTGTGGTCAGTTCAATAGCTTCACCTTCCACTAACATCAGGATATGGCATTGATTGTTGGTTTCAATCCGTATTTCTCTATCAAAGTCATAACGAACCACGTCGTAAAAATGATCTTCGTGGGTAGGTAAATGTACTTTCTCGGCTTGATCATCAATCTTCAGAGTGATAGGCTTAACAATTAGCGTCTCGTTGACGACCTCGCCTTTACGGTTAAAATTGAGATTGTCAAAAGCACGTTTGATATTCAATGGACGGGGTTTTCCATCTAAGTCTGGTCTCACCCAATCATACATTTTGAAAGTGAAATTATATGGTGTGGCACTAATTTCCAATACCAGATTATCAATGCCAGATGAATGTACAGTTCCATGGGGGATTAAGTATAATTGATGTTTTTTAGATTCGAACATTTGAATGTATTGATCTATGGCAATGGATTCGCCTGTTTCAAAACTCTGTTCCAATGCGGATCGGAATTTTTCTTGGTCAATATCTTCTTGAAAACCTAAATATACTTGAGCATCTCCTTTTCGGTCTACGATATAGTAGGTCTCATCCTGGGTAAAGTTCTCTCCAAATTCAGATTTTGCATACTGCGGACTTGGGTGACATTGTATAGATAGGTTTCCACCATCAAATGTATCTAAAAAGTTGAATCGGATGGGAAATTCAACACCAAATCGAGACTGAGCCAGTCCGAGGACATTTTTACTTTCAGAAAACATCAATTGATCAAATGAGATTTCGAGAACTTGGTCGTTAGATTTTAATGTTAATCCATTTTCAGGCACAATCATCTCAAAAGACCAAGCATAGTTTTTTGCATTTTGATCTATCCCTGTTAAATGTTCCTTCATCCATTGTCCTCCCCAAACACCCGATTCAAATGTAGGTTTTACCCTAAAATAGTTGATGGACATTTGATGCAATGTTTGTCTTAAATCACGGCCTAATATCCAGGGCAATGTTTCGTCAGACTGTTGGTCAGCCATGATTTCGATTCGAGGTAAGATTGATCTTTTGTGGTCATTCAGTGCTTCCCAATCGATAAAATAATACCTTTTGTATATTTGTTTTGGATCTTTTGAATTACTACATCCTAAATTCCATGCTTGACCAGCACGCATACGTTGGATCAATGTGCTTTTTGGAAGATCGACATACATGAGTGTATTAGTGCTATCTAGAAGAGCTGCACCAACTCCATAAAAGATGATATATTCTGTACTCTCCCTTAACGCCTCACGAAATTGCTCAATTTTTTTTGTATCAAAAAAGGACGATAATGGAAGCAGTGATTTTTTACCAAAAAGAGGATCGTCTCCTCCCAGATAGGGCATGACTAGATTATTGATAATCTCTTCGGAAAGAAGCGCATCATCGATAGCTACGAAATGGGGAATAATGTCGTAATCTTCAAACTCTTTTTTGATCTTATTTATGACAAATTCCCAATTTACACCGATAAAACCATCGATGATATGTATATTATTATCGATTAAGGTATGAGCCAGCTTGGTGAAAGATGATGATATCTCACCTTCTGCTTGGAAAGAAGGCCTGATATCGTACTGTAAAGTTTTGGTGTCTGTGTTGGTATGCATGTTTAATATTTTTGAAATCTGTTGAAGGTATCTGTTGCTTATTTGCGCGCTTTATCTTTCCAATATTTTTCTATTTCCTCTAAAGGTCTACCTTTTGTTTCGGGTAAAAATAACAGTACTGTTATAAAAGCAATAGCACAGAAGAAAGCAAATAGCCAAAAGGTATAACGGGCTCCCCAGGAGTCTAAGATCATGGGTGTTAATTGTCCAATAATAGCGTCTGAAATCCACATGACTAAAATGCTGATCCCCATAGCACGCGCGCGGATAGAATTTGGGAAAATCTCAGAAGCAACCACAAATTTGAGCGGACCAATAGAAAAAGCAAAGAAAAACATAAAAGAAAGAATCGAAATGATAAGAGCAGTATTGTTGATTTCCTGATTTTGTGTAAACAAATAGCCCGTGACGATTAAACTGAGCGTTGTCCCTAATGTTCCGAAAATATAAAGAGGGCGTCTTCCCCAACTATCTACTTTCCAAATTGCAAAACAAGTGAATAGTACATTCGCTAGACCAAAAAACAACTGTGCATGATAGGAATTGCTCATCGAAATACCTGAGTCCAACAGAATGGTGGGCCCATAATAAACAATGGCATTAATGCCACTTAACTGAGAGAATAGCGGTAATAAAACACCTAGTAGGAATGCCTTTCTATATATCGGTGAAAAAAGATCCCTTAGATTGCCCTTACTTTCTGGCACGCTTTCATGCAGGTCAGGAAGATTAAGTTTAGTGTTAATTTTTGTGACATCATCAGTTTCTGCCAACTTTTAATAGCCAGCGCGGGCTTTCAGGAACAAAATAAGCACCAATTGAGAGTAATATAGCAGGAATTGCTCCAACTAAGAACATGACGCGCCATAATCCCTGGTTCTGTGAAGGGAGGTATTGAATAAGTAGATAATTGCTGACGTAAGCGATTAGAATACCGAATGTAATGGCGAGTTGGTAGGTCGTGACGGCTCTACCTCTAAATTGGCTTGGAGATATTTCAGCTATGTAAAGGGGAACCACAATGGATGCAATACCAACACCTATACCGCCAATACCCCTAAAGATAATAAGCATTAGATAGGTGGAGCTGACTCCACAACCTACGGCTGAAATTAAGAATAATATTGACGCTACGGTAAGTACTGGTTTTCTACCATATTTATCGCTAAAACTCCCTGTGAAAAGCACGCCGACTATGCAGCCAATCAAAGCTGAACTGACGAATATCCCCTCTTGGTTTGGTGTCAGTCCGAAGAATTGTTTTACTAAAGGTAATGCGCCAGCTATAACAGCCATATCAAATCCAAAAAGAAGCCCACCTAAAGAAACGATACATAGAATAAGGATGAAAAATCTATTCATATCAAGGTTTATAATTTGTATGTATATACATACAAACATATATTTATTTTTTTAATAATGCAAAAAAACTTACTTTAGCTTAAGTACTAAAAGCGATGAATCTAAAAATAGACCATAAAAGCCCCATACCTTTACATTTACAGGCAGAGGCATTGTTAAGAGAGCTAATCAAATTGCCTGAATATATCGATGGAAAATTACTACCAAATGAAATTGAATTGGCGAAACGATTGGCTATTTCGCGTTCGACTTTGCGATTAGCGATTAATAAATTGGTCTATGAAGACTTGTTAATCAGGAAGAAAGGGATTGGTACGAAAGTAGCAAACGCTAAATTCAGCTCTAAATCTAAGAATTGGCTTAGTTTTTCGCAAGAGATGAAAAACAGGGGAATCGAAGTGAAGAATTTTGAACTTCATGTTAGTTGGGGAATTCCAGATAAGGCAATTTCTCAGTTTTTTGATATACCTCAAGATTTAAAATTACTCAAGCTAGAGCGGTTGCGGGGAAAAAAAGATGACCCATTTGTTTATTTTATCTCTTATTTTCACCCCCGTATTGGTCTGACTGGAGACGAAGATTTTAAACGTCCACTATATGAAATATTGGAATCCGATTTTCACATTGTAGCTGATCTTTCCCAAGAAGAGCTTGACGCAGTGGCAGCCAATAAATTTATCGCAGATAAATTAGAAATAGCGATAGGTGCACCTATTCTGTCACGTAAAAGATTTGTTTTTGATCAATCAGGTCGGCCCATTGAATATAATCTGGGCTATTATCGTGCGGAAAGCTTTACGTATACAGTAGAAAGTAGACGTGATTATTAATGTCATAACATTGGATCTGGTTTATCAGTAAGTATCTTGCCAGATCCATTGTTATGCTAGTTTGCTATTTTTTGTCTAAGGTTTCTTTAGCCCAATCATTCATTAATTGAATAGCTTTGCTTAGCACTCCTGCAGAGCCTTTGAATTTTCCAGAACCGCTAGGAATATTTTTTTGTATGTATATACATTTAAAATTTATTTTATAAGTTTGTGTATAAACCTAATTGATAGCAATGGTAAAATTAATATTCGTGTACTGCTTAGCAATCTTGTCCTGCAATACAAGATCCTACGCACAAAATAAACAGCATTTAACCCAATATGTAAAACCAAATATCGGATCTGCTCATAGTCGATATTTCTTTTATACGCCAGCAGCAGTACCATTCGGAATGGCCAAGTTAGCGCCAAGTACTGATGGAAGTTACGGTAATCCTTCAGGTTGGGAAGCGGTTGGTTATGATGATAGACACCATACAATAGCAGGTTTTCCTCATTTTCATGAATTTCAAATCGGGGGAGTTGTCTTTGCGCCAACCGTTGGTAAAATAAAAACTAATGCCGGTAAGTTGGATGTACCCCATAGTGGTTACCTTTCAGCATTTGATAAAGCAGATGAATTTGCCACATCGGGCTATTATCGTGTCAAACTCAAGGACTACGGTATTCAAGCAGAATTAACAGCGACTAAAAGGGTTGGGTTTCATAAATATACTTTTCCTGAAACAGATTCAGCTAATGTGATTTTCGATATCGGTCATGTGATGGGGGAAAGTGGACCAGTGTTGGATGCTGAGGTCAGTTATGACAAACAACATATCTGGGGTTATGTGGTCACAAGTCCGCTGTATGTTCAAAAATACCAAAAGGGAGCAAACGTGAAAATGTTTTTTTATGCAGAGGTCGATAAATTACCGACCTCATATGGCACGTTTCTGGATGCTGCAATTTATACTGATAAAAAAACAATAAGAGGTAAGGGGGCAGGGCTTTACTTGCAGTTTAAAATGAAGTCGGGTGAAGCAATTGAGTTGAAAACCGGTCTTTCCTATACTTCCGTTGAAAATGCGAAACTAAACTTGCTTCAGGAAGCAGAAAAGTTAAACTTTGAAAAAGCGAAGGAGAATGCCCTTCAGGTTTGGGATAGAGAATTGGGACGTGTTCTTGTTGAAGGCGGTCGTGTAGAAGATCGCACCAAATTTTATACAGCACTTTATCATGCCTTATTAGGAAGAGGATTGGCTAGTGATGTCAATGGTGCTTATCCTAAGAATGATGGTAGTGTCGGGCAAATACCTTTAAATACGAAAGGTATTCCAGTGCATCATCATTATAATACCGATGCCATATGGGGTGCCTTTTGGAATCTAACACAATTATGGTCTATTGCATACCCCGATTATTATAACGATTGGATTCAAAGCCAATTGCTGGTATATAAAGATGCAGGCTGGTTGGGCGATGGTATTGCAAATAGTAAATATGTGTCGGGTGTAGGAACTAATTTTACAGGTCTTGCCATTGCGGCAGCCTATAATGTAGGTATACGGGACTATGATATTGACTTAGCTTATCAGGCTGTCCGTAAAAATGAATTGGAGTCAGAAGGACGGATTCCAGGAGCAGGAAAATTGGATGTGGGTGTTTTTGTTCAAAAAGGATATTCACCCTATGTGAAAGACCAGACCGGTAATCCAGAACTCTTAACGAGTGGTTCACCTTTTGGAGCATCACATACGTTAGAATACGCTTTTTCTGCCGCAGCCGCAGCACAGTTTGCCAAATCATTGAAGCGTGAATCTGATTACGGTATTTTAAATAAATTGTCCGATGCTTGGCGCACTTTATACGACCCATCGACTAAGTTTATGCGCCCTAAGGATAGTGAAGGAACTTTTATTCAAAACTTTAATCCTTATGAATCATGGCGTGGTTTTCAAGAGGGTAATGCTTGGCAATACACGTTCTACGTTCCGCATGCTCCTCAAGAGCTTGTAAAGCTAGTTGGAGCGGACTTGTTTAATAGCCGATTGGACAGCATATTTACGGTCTCACAACGCAATATCTTTGGTGGTGGTGCACATATCGATGCTTTTGCGGGTATTGAAAGTCTATATAATCATGGTAATCAACCTAATTTGCACATCTCTTGGTTGTTTTATTTTTCCGGACGTCCTGATTTGAGTCAAAAATGGGTACGTGCAATCTGTAATGAATTTTATGGTACTGAACCTGTGCACGGATATGGTTTCGGACAGGACGAGGATCAAGGGCAATTGGGAGCTTGGTATGTCTTGTCGAGTATGGGGTTGTTTGATGTGAGAAGTTTAACATCTGAAAAACCGTCTTTTCAAATCGGCGCACCTTTGTTTGATCGGGTAACCATTCAGTTGCCAAAAGCACTACGTAAGAGTAAATTTGAGATTGAGGTTAAAAATCAGGATGTTAACAATATTTATCTGGATAAAATTCAGTTGAATGGGAAAACCTTGTCCAGTTTGGAACTACCATTTGAAGATTTGGTAAAAGGAGGAAAGATGGAAGTTGTGTTAAAGAATAAATAAGGTTCACAGTTGTTACTGTGATTGGCAAAGGTCTATGTCTCTTGAATGGAGATATAGACCTTTTTTCGTTTTTATACAGCTGCGATTTGCTGTTTTTAAACTTGTCTAACATCGCTGTCAGATTTCTGTTTTGGAATTATTTGTTGATCATTTGGATGAAGGGCGGGCTGGTCGTATTTAAGGTTAAGTTGATAAGTTTTTATAATAGTTCTGCGTTTAAGGGGTTAAGTATTAATGCGTTTTTGAAATAAAAGTAGAAACAACTTGCATGCTTGTGTTAACTTTTTATTAACTTAACACTGACGTAATCAAATTCCATATTTGATAATGTATACTTAACAATTTACCAATATTGTAAACCTTTTCTTTGCCAACAAAGAAAATGAAACCAAAAACTATGAAAAACAAGTATGTTCTACTGCCCATTATGATTGGGCTGTCCCTCCCCAATTGGGCAAAAAGTAAACCTGCGTTTCTATCATCTACCTATGATTTGGAATGGAATGGGCTAAAGCAGGAAACCATTAAAGGTATTGTAAAAAGCGATGGTCAGCCAATTGCCGGAGCTTCCATCACTAATCTTTCTACCGGTGCATCCACTCAAACAAATTCTTTAGGATCTTTCGAGATTATGGCCGTTATTGGTCAAGAACTTAAAATCACGATGGTAGGATATCATGCACAAACACTCAAAGTTGCATCGCATGCTTTGCAGGTCAACCTCCAAGAATCGGATCAGGCATTGGATGAAGTGGTGGTGGTTGGCTATGGTAAACAGAAGAAAGTCAATTTGACCGGAGCAGTTACGCAGATCGATTCTAAATTTCTAGAGGATCGTCCTGTAGCCAATGCGACACAAGCATTGCAGGGAGCGGTTCCCAATTTGAATGTAACCTTTACAAACGGTCGCCCAGGTGGGGGTGGTAATGTTAATATAAGAGGTTTTGCATCCATTAATTCCGCCAATGCTCAACCATTGATTTTGATTGATGGTGTACCAGGTAATATCAACACCATCAATCCGCGGGATATTGAGTCAATTTCGGTATTAAAAGACGCTGCAGCTGCAGCTGTCTATGGTGCTCGAGGAGCTTTCGGTGTTATGTTGGTGACAACGAAAAAAGGAAAAGCTGGAAAGATGAATATCAACTACAGTAACAATTTTGGATGGTCTGGGTTGACAGTGAATACTGATTTTATGACCAGTGGTTATGATGCCGCACTATTGAACGATGAGGCATTTGTACGTGCTACTGGTAATCGCTATACAGGTTATACAGATGAGGATTATGCGGAACTTCTGAAACGTAAGAACGACCCCTCATTACCATCTGTCGTAGTGCAAAATAGAAATGGTAAAGATCAGTATGTGTATTACGGAAATACGGATTGGTGGAACGAGATGTACCGTAAAACACAAACCGCAATGGAACACTCGCTCAATTTTTCTGGCGGTACAGATAAAATAGATTATTATATTTCTGGACGATTGTATGAGAAAGGGGGATTGATGAAAATCAATCAAGACAAGTATAATGCCTATAATGTACGCTCTCGAATAAATGCTCAAGTGACCCCTTGGTTAAAAGTAAGTGCCAATACACAATTAAACTCCCAGAATTACACTTATCCAGGTTGGAATACCAATCCAGACAATAACAATAATTTTATTTCAACCACCGTACATGCTTTACCTTCCTATGTTCCTCTGAATCCAGATGGTACAGCAACCTATCGAACCGAATTGAATAATTATAATATTGGTGATGGAATTTTTGCCGACCTATTGCATGGTAAATCTAAAGGGGGGCAAGATCAATTAGAATTCATCAATCTTTTTGAGGCTGTTGTGCAAGTCAATAAAGATTTGAGCATAACAGGTAATTATACCTATACCCATAATCCTGTACACAATTGGACCCGTCGTACACAAGCACCTTGGTCTGTTTTTCCTGGAGAAGTGAGCTTATTGGGAAATGATACTTTTTCTGAAAATATTGTTAACAATCCAAAACACTCCCTCAATATCTTTGCTAATTACAACAAGCAATTAGGAGACCATCAAATTGGTGGAACTGTAGGTTTTAATCAAGAGACAACAGGTTATAAAAGAATTGGTGGAACAGGTAATAATTTGTTATCCGAAGATTTAAATGATTTTGATTTAGGTACCGGTCAAATGCAACTGCTGGGTGGAGCAAATACCTGGGCATTACGTGGATATTTTGCTCGTATCAATTATAACTACAAAGGTAAATACTTGTTGGAAGTAAATGGTCGAGCTGATGGTACGTCCAAATTTCCAGTAAAACAGCGCAATGGCTTTTTCCCTTCTTTCTCAGGAGGATGGCGTTTGTCTGAAGAGGCTTTCATGGAGAATGCAAAGCCTTTTATCAATGAAGCAAAATTAAGAATTTCCTATGGGGCGTTGGGTAATGCACAGGAAGCTTCTGTATATGGTTATATACCTTTGATGGGAGCAGGACTGTCTAATTACATTACTAACGGTTCTAAATCGCAATATTTGAGTATTCCATTGCCCATATCAGCAGATCTGACTTGGGAGAGAACAAGTACATTGAACTTCGGCACAGATTTAGAATTCATGAAGAACCGGCTGAACGTTTCATTTGATTATTTTATTCGAAATACATTGGATATGTTGATACCAGGTAAAACTTTACCAGCTGTATTTGGAGCATCCTCCCCTAAAACAAATGCCGGTGACCTTAGAAATACAGGGTGGGAAGTATCGATGGCCTGGAGAGATCGTGTGGATTTAGCTGGTAAACCCTTTGGATATAATATCGGCTTAGGTTTGTCCGATTCAAAAGCAAAGATTACCAGATTTGATAACGATAAGATGTTGTTGAACAATTATTACGTAGGTCAGGAGTTAGGAGAAATCTGGGGGTATAAAACAGATGGATTTTTTAAGTCTGAAGAAGAAATTGCAAACTGGGGAATCAATCAGGATTACGTTGACAAGCAGCGTTTAGCAGCACCTGGTGACTGGTCGAAATTGCATCCCGGTGATCTTAAATTTGTGGATATAGGAGGTGAAATAGATGAAAATGGAAATAGTATAGGTGCTGATGGTAAAGTAGATAACGGAGATAATACGCTCAATAATCCAGGAGATCAATTCATTATTGGTAATAGCCGGGCACGTTATACTTTCGGTATTAACTTAGGTGCCAATTGGCAAGGTTTTGATGTTTCTGCTTTCTTCCAAGGTATTGGAAAACAAAATTGGTGGCCCGGTGCCAATGCAGATAAATTTTGGGGACCATATTCACGCCCTTATTATTCTTTTGTTCCAGAGAACTTTGAAGAAGATGTATGGACTCCAGAAAATACCGATGCTTATTTCCCGATGTTAAGGGGCTATATCGCTTTAAATGATCGGGGATCTTTGAATGTAAAATCGGATCGTTATTTACAAGATTTGGCCTATATCCGTTTGAAGAACTTAACAATCGGTTACACGGTACCTCAGCAATTTCTAAAACGGATGAAGTTGAGCAATGTAAGAATTTATGCCTCTGGTGAAAACCTTTGGACAGCAACCAAACTGAGGTCTAAATACATCGATCCAGAACAAGCTGCACAAGAAGCGAATGGTCGTTCTTATCCAGTCTCTAAAACAATTTCCTTTGGTTTGGATCTAACTTTTTAAAAACATGAAAAAGACATATTTATTATACGTATTACTAGGGTGTGGTGCCGTATCTTGTAATAAAGAATACTTGGACCGTCAACCTGAATCAAGCATATCGCCAGAAGCTTCTTTCAAAACAGAAAAAGATCTAGCATTATTTACGAAATCATTTTATGATGCAGCACTTCCAACTGCGGAAGGGGTATACAATGAATCTGTAGATAATATTGTAAAGACAACTTTGGATGATCAAATTACAGGAAAAAGGCTAGTTCCAATAACTGGTGGTGGATGGACTTGGGGAAATCTGAGGAATATTAACTTTTTTCTAGAAAATTGTTTCAATACCGTTCCCGAAAATCTAGCTGCTCCGTATGCTGCAGAGGCAAGATTCTTTCGAGCCTATTTTTATTTCGATAAGTTGAAACGTTTCGGAGATGTGCCTTGGTATGATCAGGTATTAAATGAGAATGACGCAGAGCAATTGGAGCGTGCACGCGATCCTAGAACAATCGTAGTGGATAACATCATGGCAGATTTGGATTATGCTATAGAAAATCTTTCAAACGTAAAAAATGATGAGCTCGTAACCAAATGGACCGCATTAGCTTTAAAATCTAGGGTAGCCTTGTTTGAGGGTACATTCCGTAAATACCATACAGATCTTGGTTTGCCAGGTGCAGCAGGTTTATTAGAACAATCCGCGGACGCTGCTAAAAAAATAATCGAAGGTGGACAATATAGCATATACAACGCTGTAGGTGTTGATTCTTATGGTTCCTTATTTCAGAGTGTTAATACTATACCACAGGAAGTGATTTTGGCTCGTAAATTTTCAGACGCACTCCAAATCTGGCATAATGTCAATTACTATACCATTACGGCTTCTTATGGAAAGCCAGGGTTGGATAAAAATTTGGTTAACTCTTACTTAATGAAAGACGGCACTCGTTTTACGGATAAACCAAATTATAGTACAATGACTTTTATGGAGGAAGTTGTTAATCGCGACCCACGTCTCAGTCAGACAATTCGTACTCCTGGATATAGACGGATAGGTGGTGCGGCCCCAATTGCTCCGAATTTTGGTAATTCAGTTACAGGATATCAGTTGATTAAATTTGTAGGTGATGTCAAATATGATAATTATAATCGGTCTGAAAATCCGATGCCAGTTTTTAGATATGCAGAAGTTTTGTTGAATTATGCGGAGGCCAAAGCTGAATTAGGTTCGTTAACGCAGGCAGACTTAGATATTTCGGTCAAATCTTTACGTAATCGTGTAGGTATGCCAAATATGGATTTAGCTGCTGCTAATGCAAAACCAGATCCATTTCTTGCACAAGATTATGACCCTAAAAATATCATGGGAGCTTTTAAGGGTGTGATTCTTGAAATACGCAGAGAGCGCAGAATCGAGCTTGTTATGGAATCGTTCCGTTGGGACGACATCATGAGATGGAAAGCGGGTCAATTGGTTACGCGTCAATTTAAGGGCATGTACTTCCCTGGTACCGGTAAGTTTGATTTAGACAAAGATGGTAAAGATGATATCTGGATTTATGAAGGAGATAAGCCATCAGGTTCGGGCATACAACTGTTAAAGTTGGGTTCTGAAATCCTTTTAGAGAATGGTACAAGTGGCAATGTGATTATTAATAAGCATATCGATAAAAAGTTTGATGAGCGAAAAGATTATTTATATCCTATTCCTGTGCAGGAACTTCAGTTAAATGACAATTTAAAGCAAAACCCGTATTGGGGGGAATAATTTTACATATAGTTCCTATCATTAGCTCATCAGTTATTGATAGGAACTTTTAACCAGAGACCTTTACTATGAAAATTACTTTAAAATATGTGTTACTGTTTTGTGCTTTCTTATTTTTTATAAATAGAAGTTTTGCACAGCAGAACGAAGATGTTAATATAACACATTTACCCTATATACAGGGGGTTACGACCAGTTCCGTCGATATTATCTGGACAACAAATAAACCAGCAACCGGTTGGGTAGAGCTCGCTCCTGACGATTCTTCACATTTTTACCATACCACAAGACCCAAATTCTTTGCGACTGAATATGGCTTTAAAAAAGTGGGAAAAGTTCATCAAGTTACGCTGACCGACCTGAAACCTGGCACAAGATACCGTTACCGAGTGTACAGTCAAGAGGTTCTAAAACATGTAGGTGTTCAGGTTGAATATGGGAAAATTGTAGCGACTAATGTGTACAAAGAAAAACCCCTGGCATTCAAAACACTAGGCCCTTCACCAAGTACGCAGTTTGCTGTGGTCAATGATATTCATGGACGTAATGAGGTGCTCGATAAATTGTTGGATCTTTCTGATTTGGCGAATCAGGATTTCGTGGTTTTTAATGGCGATATGGTAGACAACCTGTTGAGCGAAAATCAGATGTTTGCAGGCTTTATGGATACCGCAATTAAACGATTTGCAAGTGAAAAACCGATGTTTTATTCTCGTGGTAATCATGAAACACGCGGACCCTTTGCCATAGAATATCCTCGTTATTTCCCTACTCCGACAGGGAAGCTTTATTATCAATTCCATCATGGCGAAACAGGGGTTATTGTATTGGATTGTGGAGAAGATAAGCCAGATACAGATATGGAATATAGTGGTATTGTGGATATGGATCGGTACCGAACCGAACAAGCATCTTGGTTGGAAAAGGCAGTAGAGGATGAGACATTTAAAAATGCCAAGTATAAGGTTGTCATTTGTCATATGCCCCCTTTTGGAGGATGGCACGGCGAACAGGAAATATTGGATAAATTTGTTCCAATTCTCAATCGTGCAGGCGTTCAGATCATGCTGAGTGGACACCTACATAAGCACATTATCAAACAGTCATCTCAGGAAGTGAAATTCCCAATTATTGTGAATTCAAATAATAACTTGTTAAAGGTAAATCTCACTTCACAAAAGGGAAGTTTTCAAGTAGTCGATCAGCAAGGTAAAGTAGTAGATGAAGTGGTTTTAAAACCATTACGATAAGGCTGATTGATTGTTGATTATGCTTAATAAGCAGTACGTCATGTGTTGGTAGTTTGTTTGATTTAATAGTGTTTGAGGATAAGTATGCAGCATGTGTTAATAAAGTGTCTATCCTTGGTAATATTGTAGCAGTTTTTCGGTCAATATTTTTATAATTTTACTGAATGGCTCCTAAGTTGTCTAAACTGTTTGTCCATTTTATAACCTATAAATATATAATCGATTCCTAAGCTAATTATGATCAATAAAAACAAAATACTTATCATGATGCTCTTGAGCATGGGTTTTTCTGCTTTAGGGCAGTTTAAGGTACATATGCCGACATCATCTACACAAGCCAGTAAGCATCAGCTGGAACAGATCAAACGTAAATATGGCATGTTCGTCCATTTTGGTATCAATACATTTCACAATGAAGAATGGACCGACGGATCTAAACCAGCTACTTCTTATAATCCGACAGAGATAGATGCTAAGCAATGGGTTGCTACAGCCAAAAAATCAGGTATGAAATATATTATTCTTGTCGCAAAGCATCACGAAGGTTTTTGTCTATGGGATAGTAAATATACTGAGTATGACGTAGCCAAATCAGGGAATAAAACCAATGTCATAGCGGCCGTAGCCAAAGAATGTGAAAAACAGGGGATACGCTTGGGATTATACTACTCCTTATGGGATCGGAAAGAAAATGGGAATGTCAAGGATGTGAAAGCCGATTTTGTCTACAATAAATATATGCTGAATCAAATCAACGAGTTGATAGAAATGACGCAAAAGCATACCAAAGTAGTCGAACTCTGGTTAGATGGCGGATGGGAAAAGGAAAACTACCGTTGGCCCATACAACAGATCTATTCCAATGTTAAAGCACGTGCCCCGCAATGTCAAGTAGGTGTAAATTGGACCATTGGCTCACCGAAAAATGTAGACCAGCATCCTATTCTGCCAGATGATCAGCAGGAATATTTCCCTATACGCTATTTTCCAAGTGATTTTCGTTTAGGCGATCCCTATCTACCAAAAACCCCAGACCCGAAATTATTCATACATCAAGGTCAGGTATATTATATGCCATTTGAGACAACAGTAGTTTCTGGGCAAAAAGTGGTTTTATCATACAGAAGATAATACTCCACGTCCGGTACAAGAATTAGCGGATTTGTATACAAAAGCAACTGCTCAGGATAATATTCTGATTTTAAATGTTGGACCTAATCGCGAGGGGCGAATAAAAGATTCGGATGTCGAAGTATTGCAGAAACTAAAATTAAATCTAGGTCTGTAGCGGTTACAAATATAAGAGGACGTTTATATAAGGTTATTATCTATATTTTTTAAAAACTAAAACGACTAAAGTTAAAGGACTTTCACTTGAAGAGACTCGCAATCTCTGCGAAACATAATTGAAATAAATCTTTCTTATTAATATATTAAAAAATAAAAGCCATTCTGACAAGAATGGCTTTTATTGTTTTTCATTAACGTTATAACGACTATATTGTATATCGACTGTATCCGTCTGATAGCTATTATGAGACGGATAATAGCCTATGTAGTTGACTTATTAGCTATGAAAATTTAAGGACACAAAATTGATTCTCATATATTTTTCAAAAGAGGCATTCCAAAGCCAGCAGTTGGAGGCGGAATCAATTTACCATCTTTTATCTGATATCCAGATAGATCGACATCGTCCGATGTACTCGTTACCCCCTCTATAGTGACTGTATTGCCAAGTCCCCCTGTTAGATGTGCCGTATAATATGTCTTGAGTAAAGACCCCCATGCATGTGGGGAGGCTTGAGCGCCCAGTTTCTTTAATTCTGGCATCAACTTTCTCCAGTTTGTAAAACCAAGACCTTCGATATCGGTAAGATGCACATCCAAAAGTTTCTTTTCAAATAGTTCTTTTAACAGGATTGGATCAGGGTCAGCTTCTCCATCTGCTAATAACGTGCTTATTCCCTCTGCTTTTATATAACCTCTCAACTTTTGATAATCGGCAACGGTTTCATGGAATGGTTCTTCTATCCAAAATAGGTTTACGGAAGGAATACCTTTAAGATATTGGATGAATTGATCAACTGAAAAACCATTATTGCCATCTACTAAAATACCACAATCAGGAAAAGCTTTAGCAACGGCATTGGTTACATCGATATCTCGTTGTAGGCCTTCCTTGAAGGGCATCCATTTATGACCCCGCCCAATCTTTAGCTTGAATTGTCTATATCCCACTTCATAGTCATATCGACATTCTTCCAGTATACGGTCGATACCCGCAGGCTTTTCTGATGGTTCTAGGTCATCAAAATAGATCATGCCACTATAGTAATCAGTAGTGTAAGGTTTTTTTCGACCCAGCAGTTCATAAACAGGCTTCTGCAGTATTACTCCTGCAAGATCATGGAGAGCCATGTCAAAAGGGATATGTCTATCTTCCAAAGTACCCACATTGGATGCAAAAAGCTCCGATACTTTTTTACCCACCAGTTCTTTCGCTATCTGCTCTGCATCTTTTCTTGACCCACGGAGTGATGCCCACCCCATAGCGCCCTTGTCCGTCCTGATACAACATATTTCTACATTAGGACCATAACCGTGTAGGTCGAGACGAGCATTTTTCCCCACAAGACGAGGGTATTTCATCTGAACAGTAGAATATTTAATTTCCTGTATCCGGTGATACGACAATTCCTTTTCTAGCAATTTATTGTCCACGATAGATGTTAATGACATGGCTTGTCCTGCACCATTGTATAATGTTGCAGATGCAATACCCAAGTTTAGAGCCTGTAAAAATGTTCTTCTTTTCATGTTTGGTTTATTTTGAGTTTTGCAATTAGACAGTTGCTGATTTTTAAATCTTTCATTATTTTTTGATATTTTTGACAGAGACTATAATGTCTAATTCTGTGGTTTATAATAGATTATGAAAGTTACGTTAAAAAATAAAACTATTTATAGCATATTTGTTTCAATCGATTCACAAATCGTATCATTATTTTCTAAATAGAACGGTTTAGTATAGGTCTACATATTCCGATCCAGATATCTTGTTTTAAAATGAGGTTATTCTCTAGCCGTTTTCGCAAGGTTGCAATATTTGGAGTAGGGGCTACGGATATTTTGTGCTGTATTGGTTCGAGTGGTCCTGATCCCAGAGCTCAGGAATGTATTGCGGTTACACCATCCAATTGACCATTAAATATATTTTCTAAGCTTAAAAGTTTATTTGGGTAAAGTTTTTGTATCGACACCCTAAAAGTAGTTGATTAGGGTGTCGATACAAAAACTAATTATGTTAATTAAATGTATTTCGAAATTCTAAAGGTGACAAATTCACCTTCTTCTTGAATAATTTATTGAATGATGCAGGATATTCAAATCCCAATTCATAAGCAATCTCACTGACAGAAAGATCCGTAGTTGATAACCTTTCCTTCGCCTTTTCAATCAGCCTATTATGAATGTGTTGCTGCGTACTTTGTCCAGTTATTATTTTCAGTAAACTGCTGAGGTAATTTGGTGTAACATTTAACTGATTTGCTACCTCTGCTACACTAGGTATACTTTTGTTGATCAACACTTCTGAATTAAAATAATCATTCAACAGTTCCTCCAATTGGCTCAAAACTTTATGGTTGGTAATTTGACGCGTTATAAATTGTCGTTCATAAAAGCGGTCCGTATAATTCAGCAACAATTCAACCTGAGCTACAATAATACTTTGAGTAAATTTATCAATGTTAGATTGGTACTCTCGTTGAATATTTTTAAAAATATCGACCATCATTTTTTCTTCTTTTTCCGAAAGGAAAAGAGCTTCATTTACGGCATAGCCGAAAAAATCATACTTTTTAATTTTTTTTGCCAATGTCGTGTTCCACAAAAAGTCGGGATGAATCAGCAACAACCATCCCGAAGGATCGGCTTCGGCATTCTTATCGATCTCTATATGGATAACTTGTTGAGGTGCCACCAAAGACAAAACCCCTTCTTCAAAATCATAAGACTGTTGACCATAATTAAATTTTTTACTCACATTACGTTTTAATCCAATAGAATAAAAATTTTGCACCCATTTGATGTAACTGTATTCATCAGGATAATGTACAAGACTATAGTCAATCAAACTGATCAATGGATGCTCAGGCTTAGGTAGATTACTAAACTTATGAAAGTCATTAATGGAATTAAATTGCTGATTGATTCTCATAACCGTAAATTTAAATAGTTTTATTTAAAATGTTTACCACTCTTGATCCGTTGGTAAAATAAATAATTCTGAAACATCAACATGATCCGGAGCTTCCAAAACATAGATCAAACTATCTGCAATATCCTTTGGTGAGAGGAAAGTCATTTGATCACGTAAGTTTTCCATTCCTTCTTTTAATACGGTATCCGATATTTGATCATAAAGATTTGTTGCAACAGCTCCTGGTTGAATGCTTGTAACGCGAATATTATGTTTTTTTCCGATTTCCATTCTCATAATGTCAGAAAATGCAGCTACAAAAAATTTCGTTCCACAATATACAGACAAACCTTTGAACAATTTACGTCCGGCAATAGATGACAAATTAATAATATGTCCAGACTTTTGGTTAATCAATTCAGGCAATACTGAAGAGGTGACATTTAAGACTCCCTTGATATTTACATCTACCATTTTTCCCCATTCATCGATTTTAAAAGCATCGATATCTGATACCGGCATGATCCCAGCATTGTTCACCAAAATGTCAATTGAACCGAACTGTTCTTTTAATTTAGCGACTCCTTCTATAACGCTTTCTTTGTCAGTAACGTCCATTTCAATAATGCAGGCTTCTCCACCTTGCTTCTGAATTTCAGTCAAAACATGTTGTAATTTGTCTGTTCTTCTGGCAGCAAGGCCTAATTTTACTCCTTTCAGTGCAAGGGCTTTTGCAGCACCTTCACCGATTCCACTTGATGCGCCTGTTATAAGGGCTACTTTTCCTGATAAATTCATATTTCTATTTGTTTAAATTGTTGTTTTACTTTATATATCCAGTTGAGCTGGATAATTCTTTAAATGCATCCAAAGCTTTTTGTAAGGATTGTATTTTTTGTTTTGCAAGGCTATAAGCATCTTCTCCCATAAAAAAATGCACTGGAGGTTTTTTTTCTTTACTCAATTGAATGATTACCTCTGCTGATCTTTCGGGATCGTTAGGTTGATTTCCATTTATTTCATTTAAATGTGCTTGTTCAACCTGTCTAGCGTTTTCATATTCTCCAATTGGAAACTCAGGTGTCTTAACAGAATCCCCAGAAAGAAAATCTGTTCTAAAATATCCAGGGTAAATAAGTGTTGTGTTAATTTGAAAAGACTTCAATTCTTCGGCGAGAGATTCACTAAGCCCGGCAACGGCAAATTTCGTGGCGCAATAAACACCAAATCCAGGGAAATTTGCCACAAATCCACCTATAGAGGAAATATTAAAAACATGACCAAATCGTTGTTTTCGCAGGTAAGGAGTCGAATGCCTGATCACGTTTAATAAGCCAAAGACATTGACATCGAAGTTTTGTTTAACTTCTTTATCTGACAATTCTTCCTGCGTTCCAATCTGGCTATAACCAGCGTTATTAACAATAACATCAATTTGACCAAAATGAGCGATCACTTTTTCAATTGAAGCTTTTACGTTTTCATCATTAGTAATATCCATTTCCAATGGTAGAAAGGAATCTGAAAAACTTGGAATATTCTGTCTCAGAGCACTAATTGTTCTGGATGTAGCAGCTACCCGATAGTTATTTGCTAATAATTTTTTTACCAATGCTAATCCCAATCCTTTGGAAGCACCCGTAATGAACCATACCTTATTTGTATTCATGATCTTTGTATTTGATTATGATACAAAGTTGGTTAGAATGGAAATTATCTAGTTTTCCAAATCTAAGGTTGTGTTGTCCAAATCTAAAGTCTTCATTTTACAAACACCCAATTGTCATTTATTATGGAGATTATATCGTTAAGGAGCCATCAAAGTATGGAATGAAGACCCATTGGCGTCTTGACCTTCAAATGGCAAGACTGTGAGTCGAGACAGTCAATAAGCATGAGGCGATGAGTGGAGTTAAAAGATGCTTATACTACCCAAATAAAATGCGAAGACGAACTAGCCTATGGAGTAGTTTATTCAGTGAGGAATTAAACAAAGCTGTAGGGCAATACGTGAATTAATCACAGTAAACACGCAATCAGTAATAATGATTTGTAATTTTACAACACAAACAGAAAGCAATGGAACAAACAGTTTATAGATATTATTCATTTAATACAACAGTCTCGAAATAATGCGATAAAAGTCGTAAATGTTGAGTTAATTAATTTGTATTGGAATATTGGAACTTACATTAAGCAAAAGCTTTCCATTGCAGAGTGGGGCGATAAAATGGTTGACGAATTGGCAAAATTCATTCAAAAAAACAATCCAGAACTAAAGGGTTTCAATCGTGCCAATTTGTATCGAATGATACAATATCACGAAACGTATGCTTCTGTATAATTTGTCGCTCCAATGGTGCGACAATTCGAAAACAGTGAAAATCAAGAAACTAAAATGGTCGCACCAGCGGTGAAACAATTTGAATTCAAACCACAAGATATTAGAAAAACCATTTTGGTTCAGCTAAGCTGGATAAATAATCTCATTATTTTTTCACGTTGTAACTGGCTTACTTCAATAGGAAATCGTGCCATGGTGGTATTACCATCAACGACAATTATTTCTACGATTATATTTTTTATTAATTTGAAATCGGTACCTGAGCCTTTATCTTCGGTTCTTTTTTGTATTCGTCATTTTATCAAACCATTATTAAGACAGTCTTTTTGTGATGTAAATTCGGACATCCATTCAGTGTAACTTATTTCTCAAATAGTTTTTCCAATTTAGCTATCAATTCTTCTCCTCTTAATCCTTTTGCTATAATAACACCATTTGGGTCTAGCAAGTAGTTTCTCAGGTATAGCAGTTATTGAAAATAGTTTAGCAACCTCGTTATTAATTCCTTTTAGATCTGATACCTGTGTCCAAGTTAATCCGTCATCATGAATAGCTTTTAACCAAGATTTTTTTTCTTTATCAAAAGATACTCCAATGATATCAAATCCTTTTGACTTAAATCTTTCATAAGCTTTGATTAAATGTGGGTTTTCTACACGACAAGGTCCGCACCAAGAGGCCCAGAAGTCTACTAAAACGTACTTACCGCGCAAATCAGACAATTTTATTAAATTTGATGCTGTATCTGGCTGTTCAAAATCGGGTAGTACCCGACCGATGCTAGTCATTTCGTTAATTGAAATCTTAGCGTATATTTCCTTACCTAAATGGGTAGATTTAAGTGATTCAGGATAACTGGATATCCATTTCTTTATTTGATCAGAGTCAAAATTATTGGATTTCATTTCGTTATTAATCAAATACAGACCATAGTAATTTTTAGGTTCATCTAGAATAAAGTTATTTCTAACACTATCAAAAATAGCTAATGATTCATCATCTGTTAATTCTTTTCCTTGTTTATGAAAATCTATAGCGGCATGCCATTTCTTTTTGTAACTATTCTCAATACTATCCAAGTCCGAGTTTTTGATTGTGAAGCAATCTGTTTTAGTTACTAATCCATATTTTCCTTTTACTAACCAGCCTTTGTTGCCATTTACTAATATCGTTCTGCCAGGTTGCACCCAAAAGGCATATACATCAGAGTCGCCTGCGAATTTACTATTATATGTGGGTACACTTAGTGTAAATATAGTAGGCTCTGATAGTGTACCTTTGTACAGTAATCTGCTATTTGAATCTAATGTAACTGTATCTCGCATCATTTTTTCTCCATCAGAATACCTTATGAAATACGTAGCATTAGGTACAGTGTCAATGATTGCTTTTAATAGAAATTCATCTTTTGACTGCGCAGACAAATTATTGGAAAAGCAAAGTAAAAGTGCTAAGCATGAAAAAACACTAATTAAGTTGAACATATTTATAGAGGTTTAAAATTTATGATTCATAGTCACATATAATTATAATCAAAATACAATTAAATTTTTATCATAACTATTATTTTCTCGTCTTAGTGATAATTATATGTTCAATTCATTATCTATAATCAATTGCATGAAACTTATTTGTATTCAATGGTGATAATTTAATGTGGAAAAAAGTGAACGTAAATATGCTTTATGCGCAGCAATACCAGGTATATTTATGGCATTGATAACTTTTTGGGCAGGTTATCTACGAGTCGTAGATATTTATGTGCCTGCACATGATTATCTCTTAGCAGGACTAGCGATAGTGGCAATACATACAAAGTTCAATTTAACTTTTTCTTAAGTATTTTTTATATAATATATTCCTACATTTAAGATAATTATAAACTCAACAGTTAATGAGCATATTTTCTCTTATTCAAAATAAGAAAGAAAATGATTTACAAACTGTATGTTGCTATTTTTTAACAAATATCGAGTCTTATTCAAATTTTATGTTAAATCATCTTCTTTATAATCCTGTTCATTATCC
Source organism: Sphingobacterium sp. SG20118 (assembly GCF_044740685.1). Classification (NCBI taxonomy): domain Bacteria; kingdom Pseudomonadati; phylum Bacteroidota; class Sphingobacteriia; order Sphingobacteriales; family Sphingobacteriaceae; genus Sphingobacterium; species Sphingobacterium sp. SG20118. Next base: position 3,140,793 of record NZ_CP172826.1, on the reverse strand, counting down.
CACATCACACCTATTCTGTCACAGTATTTTTTTCAAATTACTATATTATGGTTACTAGAGCACAATTCTTGGTTATTTTAACAATATTATTGTCGTCTTCTGCTTTTGTGTATGGACAAGGCCATATTAAAGTTAACATCAATCTAAGTGGTATTGATAAAGAAAAATTGGTAATGCATTTTGACGATGGAGTCATTTTAGATGTACTTGACCTAACTCAAGGAGATTCTACTATTATCGTTGATAAAGAAATTCATACACTCTACCCGACCTTTTCTGTTGTATATGATAGGAAATATTATAAAAAATTTTTTGTAGATAGTAACATCGCTGTTCTTAACCTTTATTTTGATGAAAGCAAAACTGCAGACCCATTTTATTATGATGGGAGTACAAATGTTACAGCTATTTATGATACCGTTTCAAATGAGATATACAGTAGCTTGAAAAGGGGACAAATAGCGGAAGTGCTAAAACTGAACGATCTGTTTACAAAGCATGGTCATGAGATTCGCACTAATGATTCTGTTAAATATGAACTTACTAATATAGTTAAAGTTATAAATGCTAAATCAATGGATTATCTTGCTCCATATGCCAATGACTTTTTCTCCTTCTACTATTTCAAAGATCAAGTACTTACATTGGCCAGTTTAATAGAAAATGATTCTGAATATTATAGTAAGTTATTAGCGTATTATAATAATACTTTCCCTGAAGAATTTAGAAATACTGGCGAGGGAAAACAGATAATTGCTCGATTGCAGCAGAAAATATCGCCTGTTCTTTTACAAGAGAATGAAATTATGCCCGATATTCATATTAAAGATATCAATGGGGATGCAATTCATCTTAAGGATCCAAAAGAACGTTTCGTTTTACTGGATTTTTGGGCTAGTTGGTGTACACCTTGTCTGCAACAAATTCCAGATATAAAGGCATTGCGCAACCAATTTTCGACAGATGATTTGAAAATAGTAAGTATTTCCATTGATAAAGATTCAACTAGTTTTCTCAATAGTATAAAGGAGCACAGGATGGACTGGGTTCATAGTTTGGATAGAAGTAGTTCATTGAGCGATTCGCTGGGAATTAGCAGTATTCCAACACTCTTATTGGTAGATCAAAATGGCAAGATCGTTTACTATAAAAATGGTGGAAAACTTGATATGGATAGAATTCGTGCTATTGTTAGGGCGAATTAACGCCAGTAGCAATTGCCATCACTATCATGATCTTCCTATGCTATCGGGAATAAATAAGTGAATGACAAACTATAAAAACTAATGCACAAAATTATGAAAAAATTTCATTTTAAAACTTAAATCTTAATGAGTTAGAATCACTATCTCGTGAGCAATTGAAAAATGTTCTTGACAGTTAATACTGGTGGAACAACGGATGAGAGTCCAACAGAGACGACTGTATAGATGTTTGTGGAGGTTCACTTGGATCATGTACAGGTAGGGGGCAGGCTGTTTGACCTATGATTGCGCTACAAATCCTGCAATAAGTTATAAAGCTTGTGGTTAAAATGGAAATGGAACTATAAGTTAGTTAGGTCATTAAGAGGGTGTTTAAAAGAACGGACATACTCTCTTTTTGTTTGTTATTTTTACAATTATCAGTATGAATAAAAAAGTATTTAGTCTACTTCAGTTTTTATTTTTTATAGTGCAGTTTTTTCTCTGCAATAACAGTTTTGCCAATATTAGTAATCATGCTATTTTAGTAGGAGTCATTAAAGGTAATAAGGGAGAAGGTATAACGCTATATAGGAATGATGAAACTAGTGAATTAATGAATTATTCAAATAGTCAGTATATCCCGACTGATAGTACGGGTCATTTTTATATCAATATCATACTTGATAAAGCAGATTATTACGATATAGGTTCCAATACATTATTTATTTCACCTAATGATTCTATAAATATGGTTATAGATATAGAGGATCCAAGTATCTCCAAATTCAGCGGAATTGGGGCGGATATACAAAAATATCTGAGTGGAAACCCATATTATAAGTCTGCTTCTTATTTGGAAGGAGGAAAAAATATTAGACGTAAACTGGAGGAAAACCTGGAGTTTATTTTGTCCCAGGAACAGAAAAGAAATGTTGAGTTGGGAATATTGACCAATGCTTCTAAATCATTTAAATATATGGAGACTGCCCGTATTAAAGCTGATGTAATCATTAGTTTGGTTCATTTAAGATCATATTATAAAAGAATGTTTGGAATAAAGCAGGGACTTGATTCCATACCAGAACTTAAAAATTACCATTCCAAGGCGATTCCAATTATTGAAGAATATGCCTATAATTTTACAGATAAAAAATATTTAGCTTTAATAAACTATAGATATATCCTGTCTACTATAATAAAATTTAACACTGAAAATAGTAAATTAAAGCCAATAATTCAATGGTCAAAATTTAGTCAACTAAGTTCCGAAATTGATGAGGCAATGAAAACTAATGATGTCGTTCTTTTGAATAAGTTGAAAAAAGATATCATTGCACTGCCTAATGAAGATTATAGAAATGCTGTTTTGAATAAACTTTCTACAGTTTCAAATTTAATTAAGGGGATGAAAGCAGTAGATTTTGATTTTGAAGATTCTGATGGCAACAAGCGAAAGCTATCTGATTATAAAGGGAAATCAATATTTATCGATCTTTGGGCCACATGGTGTGAACCATGTCTTGAGCAGAAACCTGATTTTGAAAAACTTTCAAAAAAGTATAAAGACAAAGGAATTTTTTTATCTATATCATTGGATAGTGATAAAAAGAGATGGTTGACATTTCTGAAAAATAAAGAGATATCTGTAATTGAAGGGTGGAGTAGTTTTAAATCGCTTTCGATGTATAACGTCGTAAGCATTCCAAGGTATATTATTATTGATGAGGATTTTAATGTTTTCATCCTAGATGCTCCAAATAGTTCTTCAAAAATAATCGAAGATTATTTCAGTGCATTATAGGAACATAATGGATATTTATTTGAATTGGTGATTATCAAAATCAAATTTGAAAAGCTAATTGTTTAAAAAAATAATACTGACATATACAAAAACAAAATGATTTATATTTCAGCACGTTACGGTGTATTCTATAAGCAGCAGATGGTGAAATTAATCAACAAATAGCACCTTGCAGCTGTAAAAACAGGTAAGAGCAAAGCACAACTTTTCTTTAGTCAGCAAAAGGGTAGGAAAGGGCTGAATAAAAAGAATTTAAATATTACAAGAGATAGAAGATACAAAAAATCATTCCTAAGTTGAATGCTGCATGACATATTACCGCACCTAAAATAGAGCCAGACCGTTTCCTGAAATGAAAAAATAAGAGACTAACTATAAACATGCTTAATACCCAAATTATTGTTGGTACTGTATAGAAGTGCCATTTATTATTGAGGAATACCAAGCCGAAATGTGAAATATGCGTGATCGCAAATGCCGATGCATCAATAATAGAGGCCTTTCTGTCGCCAAACGATTTTGAAAAACTCTCATGCACAATGCCTCTAAAGAATAATTCTTCACCAATTGGGCTGAAAATCATCCCCGTAATTGCCATTATGATAAACAATATAGTCTTATCACCGTGATTTATTCCTTCCGGAATATTATATGACTTAGCAATATATTGATACCAGTTTTCATAAGAGTTTCCATATAAAAAGTAGCCCATTGCATAAAGGACAATACTTGCAAATAATCCTGATATAAACGCTAATAAAAGCCATTTATATTTCTTAGGCTTTGTCAGCCCTATTTCTCTTCTGCCATGCTTATTTAAAAAGATGAATGGCACTAATGCCGATAGGATCATTATTAATCCAATATAGCCGTAGTTTGCTGTAGCATTTGCATTTAAAACCAATATAAAGCGAGGGATGCAAATAATAAGAATTAAAAATATTCCGAACTTCCAGTTCAAATCAAATAAGTTACTAAAAAAAGGTTTTAGTTCATTTTTATAAGATGTATTCTTTTCCATAATTTATTTATAATCAACGATTAGTTACTATCCCTAATTCTCCTTATTAACCTTAGCTTTCATCAACAACAATTTTAATGACTATATTTTCCATTATATTAGAATGGGTGCCACCTGTTTTCAAATACACTATCTTTAAGTATCTATTTAGGTAGAGGTTGTTTTTTATCCCCTCAGGGAGCTTGTCACAAACTGTGATAAGCTGTTTAATCATCTTAAATACGATGGCCTCATTCTTAAGTACGCCGTACGGAAAGAAGACTATCTGAGTTGCTCTCTGAATTTCAGCATTATTCTTTGAATATCATTTTCAATTTTTCTTCAAATTTTTAAGCGCCCCACTCTCTATTAAAGATTTCATCTGCGTGATTGCTACCTTATTCAATTCAATAAGTCGATCACTCTGTTATAATCCCTGTTGGATGAGTAAAGCATTTATGCTTTCGAGATTGCTCAATACAACCAGTTGCTCTATTGTTGCATCATCTCGCATATTTCCTTTTATATCAGGGTTACTTTCTCGCCATTCCTTAGCTGTGATACCAAAAAGAGCTGTGTTAAGCAAATCCGCTTCATTGGCGTATACAAGACCAGCCTGTTGCTTTGTGATTTCTTTAGGTATTAGATTTTCTTTAATAGCGTCAGTATGGATGTGGTAATTCACTTTTGCCAATGTCCGTTGCAAGTTCCAATTTAATTTTAGATGGTTGTATTCTTCATCTTTGAGACGTTGGAACTCTTTTATTTGGAACTCTTTTATAAGGTATATTTTGAACTGCGGGCTTATCCACATCCCAAATTCAAAGGCAATGTCTTTATGAGCAAAAGTTCCACCATATCTTCCAGCTGTGGCTTTCAAACCTATTGCATTTGTTTTTTCAACCCATTCTTTGACACTTAGCTTATAGCTGTTCAGGCCAGCTTGGCTTTTAATTATGGCAAATTCGCCATAATTTAAATTGGAATTGTAAACGCTTTCCCATATCCCAAGATATTCTAATGTGTTTTTATTTCTCATCTAATTCTTTATCAAATCATCAGTATGTTCAGGATCTTTGTGTCTCGCAATATCTGTTAAAGAAATAAAGTTATTGTCATTATCTTGATAAGTGGCGATACTAATTCCATGGACATCAATATTTATACAGTAGGTATAGGAAGCGAAAGTAATCTTAAAACTATTGGCATGGTATTAATTTGCTATCCCTTTTTTATTGAACCATTGGGTTTTTATTATTATTCAAAAAGTTTTCATTAACTTGTAATTTAATCAATTATTTAAAATATGAAGGGGAAAAATGAATATGTTATTAATAAAGGTACACCACAAGAAGTTAAAATAAAATACAATTATGAATTAACTTATGATGCAGTAAAAGGGAGATATCACTTTAAAGTAGTTCTATTAAATTACACAAAAGAAACCATAGATATATTCAGTGATGATTATAGTTACATAATAAATTCAAGAAATTTACCCGAAGCTTTAAAACACCAAACTTTTAGGGTGCATATCAAAAGATTTTTATTACAGCTTGTAAATAAAAGAAATTAAAGTTAAATAGTATAAAAACCCTCTTAGGAAATGTAAAATAAACTGTGTCAGGGGGTAATTCTCAGTTCGTCAGAGCTGATGATTACCCTTTGTTGTTATTGATCTCCTCCCAAAAAAATGGAACATTTAAAAGTAGAGAATTCGGTATAAAATTACTAATTTTAAATAGGAGGAAAAACGACGAAAAGATCGAAATAAGTTATGCTTTGCATGAGCTCTCTTCGGTCGGTTTACCGAAGCACAGATTGCCTTTGCGATACAGCAGTCTGAAACGGGGCCCCCAGGTGGAGGAAGTCTGCCGCAAGATGGGCATCAGCGAGGCTACATTTTACAATTGGAAGAAGAAGTACGGTGGCCTAGGAGTTTCAGAAACTCCGAAAACTGCGCCAGTTTGAAGAAGAAAATGCTCAGCTGAAGAAGCTTGTTGCGGATCTGGGTTCGGATGTGTTAAAAAAAACTAAGCACAGCGTCTCATGAATCCCTTTGAAATTAAACAATGATGAATAAAAGTATTCTTTCCGTTGAAGTGATTGAAAAACTATAAATAATTTACTACCATAAAATATACAGAGCCGAATGATCATCTGACCATTCGGCTCTGTCTGTTATAGTTCAATCTGCTTTACCTTACGTCGGTAATCAACAATCATCTTATCCCTCACTATCATCCTCATCAGCTGACTTAAGTAAAACCCTATCATTGGACGCTCGCCATTTCCGTAAAATTGTCCACAAGACAATCCATGATAACGATAAAAATCAAATCTTAATCATCATGAATTATTCGAAGTAGTGGAGCTGTGAATTGATAAATAATTTAGTTTAAATGCTAAATTTATTGGCTTTATGATTTTTATTTTTTACTTTTATACTGATAACCAATTATATATCATTATGAGCATGAAGAGAAATGATCTTTCGAAGTATATCGATATTTTAAGTGACTTCGGTTGGAAGTTTTATTTTGGTCGAGAGGAAAACAAGGGCAACCTGATTAATTTTCTGAACAGTCTTTTAGAAGGTGAACATGTTGTTGTCGACTTGCAATATAGTAATGTTGAGGAAGATGGTGATGAGCCGAGTGAGCGTAAGGTCGTTTTTGATCTTCGTTGTGTTGGTGCCAGTGGGGAAGTTTTTCTTGTGGAGATGCAGTTGCAAAATCAAGATTTCTTTTTTGATCGAGCCGTTAGCTACACCTCTCGTACTATTAGTCGTTTAGCAAAAAAAGGCAAGGAAGGTAATAATTATGAGTTACCGCCCATTTATTTTGTTGCAGTCTTAGGTTTTCGTCTCGATATTTCAAATAGAGAAAAGTACTATTATAGCGCCAAGATTATGGATGAGTTTGATCAGGAAGTGCTATACCCCAAGTTGAGCTATAAGCTACTTGTACTACCCAATTTTAATAAATCCAAGAACGATTTACCTACCATCATGGATCAATGGATGTATCTGATGAAGCACTTGGATGAGATTGATGAATTACCTAACTATTTGGATAAAAGAATATTCTCTCGTATCTTTGAAGTAGGAGAACTGGCAAAATTAACGCCTGATGAACAGATGTCATACATATCCAGCATAGATCGAAAACGTGATTATATTAATACGTTGGCATACGCGAAAAAGGAAGGTCGATTAGAGGGTGAGAAGCATGGTCGTACCCAAGCGGAGGCTAAGGCTTATGAAGAGAAGCTCGCTTCAGCAAGAGAGTTGAAAAAATCTGGTGTAAGCAATGAAATTATTTCAAAAAGTTTAGACTTACCTCAAGAAGTCGTCAACAAGCTTTAAACTGGCAAAACTAACGCCTGATAAACAGATGTCATACATATCCAGCATAGATCGAAAACGTGATTATATTAATACGTTGGCATACGCGAAAAAGGAAGGTCGATTAGAGGGGGAGAAGCATGGTCAGAAAGAAGCCGAAGCTAAGGCTTATGCTGAGAAGCTCGCTTCAGCAAGGAAAATACTCGCTAGAGGTATCGAAAAAGACGAGATTAGTGAAATTTTAGAACTTTCCATCGAAGAACTCCGGAGGACTCTGCGCAGCAAAATCTAAAAACTATAAATAATTTACTACCATAAAATATACAGAGCCGAATGGTCAGATGACCATTCGGCTCTGTCTGTTATAGTTCAATCTGCTTTACCTTCGTCGGTAATCAACAATCATCTTATCCATCACTTTTATCTCCATCAGCTGGTTTTGGTAATCCTATCATTGGACTGTCGCCGTATTTTAACGTTATCAGGTGAGTAAGATAGGACCTAAAGTCTGCGCATAATCCATGATACCGATAAAGAACAAATTCTATACATTATGAACTATTCGAAGAGCTGGCTTGAATAATTCAGTATGCAATACCAATTCGTGAATCTCGAGTTGGAATATTTTGGTCAAACCTACTTTATGTAAAAGAGACTTCAAATATGAAGCCCTATTATTTACTATTGTAGGTAGATATATAATCAAGTGTACTAACCCTCTTTGCCAAAGGGGTGTTTTTTGTTATAAATAGTAAGATAGTCAAATGATTTTAAAATTCAAGTTTTTGTCATTAACCTTTATCCCTAACTTGCAACCTCATATTCTGGCTTGAGTAATCTATGGATTCCAATATCGGTCAAGTTTGGTCCGTTCTTTAAAGGTCTTTAAACAAGCTATTGAGCTTTTCAACTTTATTATAAAAAAGATAATTTTAGTAAAAAGGAGCTGAGAATAGATATATAACTAAAATACTTTAAATTAGGGCACTCTATAAATATACTTATAGACAGAAGTAAGAAACTTTTGTCTTTTATACAAAAGTTATGAGTTTATCGAAATTTGATATTACGTTATCGTTATATGTCGAAGTATGGGTATGTTTTCCTGCATAATCGTATAAAACCGTTTCGATACCCAATTCCCTTCCCGCTTTTATTTCAGAATGGATGTCATCGCCAACAACCAATACTTCTTTGGAGCTTAAATTATATTTTACCATAATCTGGGCAAAGATGTTTTTTTTTGTAAGGTCTGACTTCGCTGGATCTACCACAAAACAAGCTTCAAAATCCTTTTCCAGTTCCAACTGCTTAATCTTGCTCCATTGAAGATTTGTAAAGCCAGTGGTCACCAAAAACTTTAAACAGTCGAGTTCTTTCGTTAATTGGTAATCTTCAAACGGTCGTATGGTACTCCTATATTCTAGAACGGATAATACTTCCAATGCTTTGGCGGTAAGTTCCTGGTTAAAATCAAATTCATTTGCTACGACCTGAAAAGGTCTCCGTTGGATCGCATCTTTGACGGCTTCGAGACTTCCGATATATCTCCCGTCCTGTTCTATCAATTTAAATAAATCGCTAAAAAGATTCCCCGCGATCGAAGAGACGGGGTAGATCGTATTGTCCAGATCAAAGATTATTGCTTTTTTTGCTGTCTTTCTCATTGTTAATTCGTTTATTTTTGCCGGTTCTATTGGGTAACTCCCAACCTGTATACTTCTTTATTTTAATGCCGCAATTTCAACACTTTTTATACTTATTAACTATAGTCTTTACCTTGCACATAGTAGGAATAACCAATAACAAGTGATTATCCACTCGTTATTGGTTTCTAGTATTTTTATTTTTACCACTTTTCTAGCCCCAATAGCTTTTTACCACGTTCTGATAATACCGCAATTGGGTAATTACGTTCTCTCTGTAATGGGTCGCCCGGATATGCATCGTCATCAGGAGCCAATCTATCATGCCATGCGTTGACTCGCCATTGTCTCAGCTCTTCGTTGCCTTCATCTGCCGGGATCATAGTGATATACTGTGCCACACGAACTTTATCACTATGGTTGGGGCGGATGCCGTGTGGTTGGGAACTGTTGAAAATCATCAGGTCACCAGCTTCCATTTTCACCTTCGTTGTGGTGAATCCGGTGGTATTCGGTCTAAATCGGTTCCTGTTTTCGGGCTGCATAAGTTTCCATGTATCATACGTCCGATAAAGTTCGGGGATGCATTGAAATCCTCCCATGTTTCTCATCCGTCTGATCGACCAACGCTAAGACTCCCTGAACGTATTGCGGTTTTGTTTCCGGGTCGTAATCCCAATGGATAAATCCTTTATGTTCATATCCGGGCTTTACGGGGAAGTTCAGGTTTGCCCTATCGATACTTACCCATAGCTTTTCAGTACCCCAGATGTCGGCAAAGGCCTGATGGATTCTTTCACTTTGTCGGTTATTCCAAAGGATCTGGTTATTATATAGCTCCACCATGCCGGAATTGTTTAGTTCCTGCATTTTATGATGAGTATCAGCTACTTTGTACCAAGTCTCCTTATCGTTCGGATCTTTACCCTCGAACTCCCAGATAAAGGTTGCACTTTCTGTCGCCTGCTCTTTAGAAATTGCATTTTTTATGATGACATAACCATTATCCAACCAGAACTGCCAATCTTCTTCGGATAATACACGTAGCGGCTCTCCGTTGACCCTGGTTGACAATTTGGGATTGTTTCTCGTCCTCATTGATGGATCGCCGGGCATAGCCAGTGCTTCCATTTTTTTTGTTACTTCCATAATATTACTTTCTTTGGTTTAAAAAAACTATTTGTGCTTATCATATGCTCACAATACAAATTTGACAACAAATAGCGGTCTTCTTTTTAACTCCAATGACCAATACTTGCTCTGTATTGACATTTATTATTATATTTACATTAATTATCTCTCAATACAGTGTTATGAAAATTATTAAAGAAGAAATAGAGATTGATAAAGGACGATCCTTTAAAGTCTTTTCACCCAGGCTTAAAAACTATTTTTACTGGCACTACCATCCTGAGATAGAATTAGTTTTCGTAGAGGCAATCAACGGGATCAGGCATGTCGGGAAGAACATTTCGGGCTTTGTCGAAAGCGATCTTGTACTTATCGGTTCCAATGTACCGCACCTTAATTTTGATTACGGTATAGAAACGGATTACCACCAGATTGTGGTCCAGTTCAATGACAGGTTTATAGAGAACAATATTAATTCTGTTCCCGAATTTCAAAGTATAAGGAAGTTGCTGGACGATTCCTACTTAGGGATATCATTTCATGGAGAAACAAAAACGAGGGTGGTAAAAAAGCTGAAGGAAATCCATCAGGTCAATGTCTTTTCCTCCTTACTCGATCTCATGGATATTTTGCAGACCCTTGCTGTTTCGACAGAATTTGAAAAATTGAACAGCGACGACACCCGTATCAAGTTCTTCTTGAATGATAAAATACGGATGGGAACAATCTATGATTATATCCACGAGAATTTCGATAAAAAACCTGATGTTAATGAAATATCCGACATCGTGCACCTGAGTACCTCGGCATTCTGCCGGTATTTCAAAAAGCAGACCGATATCACGTTTACCGACTTTGTCAACCGGTACCGCATCAATCAGGCTAAAACCTATTTACTACAGGAAGCCTCAATATCAGAGGTATGCTACCGTGTCGGTTATGAGAGCATTTCTTATTTTAACAAACTGTTCAAACAGCTGGTAGGTGAAACACCCTCTGCTTTTAAGCAAAGGTATAGCACAAAATCAAAAGAATGATTAAGTCTAACTGTGGGAATTAGTCATTTCTGTAGTCGTCACCGTTCAATTTTCCTTCGCTGAAATCCTTTCCTGTAAATAACTACCCAGATATAGTTATAATGGACAGCTTGTTAAAAAACAGCTAAAGTCGTATAATAAATCACTACCCATTTAAGAGCAAGCAAGCAAGAGCCTAAGTTATGTGGATTTTATTCGCATTTATTTATTGTAGGTAATTATTGCCGTTTTTTAATGTTATCTGGTTATTAGGTGAATAAGTTAGAACCTAAAGTTAGCGGATAATCCGTGATGCCGATAAAAATCAAATCTTAATCATCATGAACTATCTGAAAAGTTGACTAGTTTTTTTACAGTATCATCTTCTATTTTTATAACGCATCCTATAGGCTTTAAATCGAATATTTATATTTTTAACCAGGTTGATCAGGTATTTAATGATTCGGTAACAACCATAACCTATCAAGGCCATTATTAAAACTGTTATGGTATAATCCAGCCATTTAGGTAGGGAGTTTCTTAATACAAAATATCCCATAAACATTAAATATCCAACGATGTAGCATAATATTTGAAAACCTTTTTTCCAGCCAAACCAAACGGATAGATATAGGTAACTGCTTATTATCCCTACACATGGTAGTATATATACCAAGTTGGTGCCCTGTAGCTTCGGTTCGTATGGTGCATAAAATAACCTGCCGATAATAATGATGATCGCTAAGTTTAAAAGTATTTTAAAGATCCAACGGATATCAATTATAAACATAACTCTTTATTTTAATTCATTTAAATCAATTGTCGATTATTTTTTTATTTAAAACCCTTATCCCTCACTTTTATCTCCATCAGCTTGCTTAGGAAATAACCCTATTACTGGACGCTCACCATCTTCGTGAAAGATTTTTTTTGGTTAAATATCCGCTGTTATGCCTTACTATAGAGAAATATTGTTCTATTTGATTGGGTACTATCGTTATTGATGCGTGTAGATTTCTCTTTTTTAAGTTCGTTATCTACATATTTACGTAGCAATTCGTAGATGCGGCCAGATTCAAGTGTAAAGTCGAATTCCTTGGCAAAATCAACAACCATTTCAGCGATTGATTTTGGTTTAAGAAAATAATCTGTATGTAAAATGATGTATTTAATCATTTCCCGTTGCCATTTATTCCCATTCCCAGTAGGTTTTACTGAAAATTCGAGACTTTTATCCTGAATTATAGCCAGTTTTTCTAGTCTATAATTCGTTTGGAAGCTAATGACCTGATCTTTAATTTTATTATTAATGGTCAGTTTCTTACCTCCATTTGTAAAATCGGATAGTAAGATTCCGCAAGCTTCACAAATTTTATCTACGGTTTCCAATGATACAGGAACTGTTCCTGAATGATAGCTTCGGAAAGAACTAACTTTCACATTTGTATAGATAGCAAACTCTTCCAAACTCAAGCCTATTTCTTTCATTAGTGTATTAAAGCGTTTGCTTATGAACGCTGCCAATACTTTATTTTGTGTTCTAGCCATATTTTATTTGTATGAAAAATATTTTTAATAACATATTCTTGCATTTCTCATACAGTTGTATTATATTTGTCTTACAATCAGTTCACTGGTTGGAGTCTCGAGCATCGAAACGGCAAATTTCATCAACACGAGACGTAGGGTTTGCGAACCCCCATACTTTTTGTACTTTTACAAATCGAAAGGGGCTAGCCTCCCTATCTGGATTTGTGTTGAGGTTCTTTGCCGTACCAGATGTTCAATGAAAGATAGTAGAGGCTAGCCTTTTTTATTAGCCTAAATCTTCATCTAATGAGACTTATTTTCATTAACCAAATATTTTAACCAAATAAATGATGAAAATAAAAGAGTCCAAAAATCCACCCATGTTTCAGCTGATCCAGGATTGTGCTGTGCATAGCACTATCAATGCGTTGTTTAAAAACAAGATCCGACAACCGGAATAACTTGTTATGCATTAAAAACCAAAAGAGGCCTATCTTCCCGAAAGGGTAGGTAAAAGCACGCAATAATGGTAAATAGCCATTATAATAGCTTAGCTTCTAGTGGTTTCTCCGATTCGTATTAGCGTTATTATGCCATAAGCAATTAAACATTTGTTCCTTTAAATCTCACACTTTAAAAGTAATGAATATTTTTTGCAAAACAATAATTACGCTTCATAAATGTATAGATATTCTATATTTTATCGAATCGGATTTTATTCGAATACCTTAAAAATGCAATACTGAAGACCAATTATAACCAGCACGAAGACGTATAATTGCATTTTTTCACCTTATTTTTTAACTGTTGAGCGGTTGAACAGGCTGTGTAGTACCTAGGCTATACCATCCAATCCGCCTTCAACGAAACTTTTAAAATAATGCAAAAATCTTGCAATAGGGAGAGTTATGTGCTATCCCCAAGGGAAGAAATGTCTTTAGTTTTACTTAAAAAACGTGTTTCAATTATCAAAGAACCAATTATGATAAAAGATTTACTTATACAGTCATTGAAGAGACCTGTCCGAGTTCCTTATGAAGGGAGGCATGCGCATGCGCTGAAAAGTCTTGTCAAGGGAAGACCTAAGGAACGCTATTATTCGTTCCTGAATCCGTCCAAAGAACAAGTAAGTTCTTACAGTGCGGTCGTGCGTGATGACCGACAAGATGTACTCCGTATATCACTGGCTCATATGGCTATTTATGAGTGCTACTTATTTGCGCTAGGACTGCCTACCAATTTTCCGACAGAGCAGATCATCGTATATGGTTACGAACGAGACAAATACATTCCCTGTAAAATCTGTCCTGATAGTGAAAAACATCTGTACGATTATGAGCTCACCGTTCCTGCCAATACCGAACGAGAAGAATACCGACAGTGTATTTTGAACGATCTGAACGAACACTTTCAGTTAGATGTCCGCGTAGAGAAGCTTTCCATCGTGAAGGACAGTCGGCAGATCATGACCAAACGCGGTGAATCCGTGGAGCTCATCTGGCAAGAACAGCCAACGATGATCATGAAAACAAAGCGAGGAATGGTAGGAGGGATAATAAAAAATAGACTGTCTGCAAGTAGTTAAGAAAAAAGGATTCTAATCTTTCCGCCCCCTGTAAAACAGGAGTAAAACATAGCCTGAAAAAGGGTAAGGGGAGTGTTATGCCTAAAAATTTAAATTATGAAAAGAAAAATAAACCATATGAACAAGCTCTGGGGATATCTCCGGAAGCTATGTAAACATAGGGGAGATGGTGTTCTGCTGATGAGCAAGATGCTGTTTCTTACCCTAATCTTGAACTCTTTTATGGTTAGTTTATATGCTCAGGCACCCCGCAAGGACAGCGGGGTGAATGGGCAAAAACAGGAACTCACAGGGCGTGTAGTATCCGCCATAAATGGAAACGCTTTGCAAGACGTATCCATACGTATCGATGATGAGAATCTAAAAATCCGAGCATCCAAAGACGGAACTTTCCAATTACTCGTCAAGAACCGAAAAGGGAAAATTAAATTCAGTTACGTCGGTTATAAGACAGCTGAAATCAATTATACTGCAGGAGTATCGTTAACGGTGAAATTGATACCCGTAGAGAATGTATTGGAGGAGGTTGATGTAGTATCCACTGGTTATCAGAAAATACCAAAGGAACGCGCAACCGGAAGCTTCGAGTTTATCGACAATAAACTGTTCAATAGAAAGGTCTCGACAGATTTTGTAAGTAGGCTAGAGGATGTGGTACCGGGACTTGCAGCAAATAAGGTGTATAGCAATCGGGGAAATTATTTGAATGTCAGTATTAGAGGGATTAGTACAATGGGGCAAGATCGATATCCGCTAGTTGTTGTTGATGGTGTAGCTTATCCTATTTATTCGACAGACTATGGAAATGGTAATTTTAACAACATAAACCCTAATGATATAGAAAATATAACCGTGCTCAAAGATGCAGCTGCTGCATCTATATGGGGTGCTCAGTCAGGTAATGGCGTTATCGTGATTACTACTAAACGAGGTAAATTTAAACAACCTCTCGAGCTTAGTTTTAATAGTAATTTAACTGTTGTTGAAAAACCTAATTTATACCAATACCCACAAATGAGCTCATCAGACTATATTGATTTAGAAAAATACTTATTTGATAAAGGATATTGGAATAGTAGAATGAATCGTATAACAACTAGTCTAACTCCGGTGATTCAGCTTTTAAAAAAGAAAAAAGAGGGTAAAATAAATGAAAACGAATTGAACACCGAACTAGATAGATTACGTAAGATTGATATGCGTGATGATTTTGATAAATATATTTACCGCCGCGCAATTAATCAACAATATAATCTAGGGTTAAGAGGTGGTGGTGAGAAAGTTAATACTGCTGTTTCTGTAGGATATGACAAGAACATAGGAAATTTGGTTACTTCTTCATACAGTAGATTTACAGTTAAGAATAATACTCAAATCAAACCTGTTAAACGATTAACTGTCGATGTCGGAATTACCTATACCGAATCAAAAAAAGTGGATAGTGAACGCCCTATGGGATATAATAAAATGGCTTTTGGCGAAGCCAATTATCCCTACATGGAATTGGCTGATGCTAATGGTAAACCGTTGGAGGTAGATGCTGTTGTTAAAAATCCAATTTATCGGGATACAGCTGGTGGAGGTAGATTGCTTAACTGGAATTATTATCCTTTGTCTGAGTTATATCAAACCAAAGAAATTCAGCCGACGAAGGAAGCGATGTTAAATTTAAACTTCAATTACAAAATTTCTAATAGCTTATCCTTAAATGCTGTTTATGGATACCTTAGAAATGATTTTGATCCTGAATACTGGCAAGGCATAGGGTCACAATATCTTCGTGATAATATCAATTATTATGCTGAATGGCGTGGGCCTGAAGTAATTTGGAACTGGCCGGTTGGAGACTATAGATCTATTACACATTGGAACAGTTATCAAAATCAAGGCAGAATGCAAATTGATTTTAATAAGCAGTTTGGTAGTAATCACCAAATCACTGCCATAGTCGGTACTGAAATTAGAGAGTTTGTCAAAGATATGACCAGTAGTGTTTATTATGGTTACGATCGCGAAACGGGATCTTTTAAGTCTCTTCAATATGGAAAAATGGTCCCAGTTTCTCAATGGTGCACAGGGTACTAGTACTTTAAGTGATAAAAATCAATTGGGTGGTTACACAGATCGTTTTTTGTCATACTATGCGAATGGTGGATATACTTACAAAGACCGATATATTATTAATACTAGTTTCAGAAAAGATGCATCCAATTTATTTGGTGTTAAAAGTAATGACCGTGGCCAACCATTTTGGTCTGTTGGTGGGGCTTGGATTTTGACAAAAGAGGATTTTCTGAGAAATAGTGTATTTGATTTCTTAAAACTGCGAGTGACTTACGGTTATAATGGTAATGTAAATACCAGTAAGTCTGCATTTCCGATTATTGAGGTTCAAAGTGACCTTCAACCTATAACTAATCAAAATTATGCGTTTATGATGTCACCTCCCAATGCAGATCTGCGATGGGAAAGAGTTGGAACATTAAACTTAGGATTGGATTTTTCTATCAAAGGTGGTCGATTATCGGGGTCAATTGAACATTATAGGAAGAAACCAAAAGATTTAATTATTCTGACCAATGTAGATCCGACCACTGGATACTCGACTCTGATGGTTAACGGAGGTAATTTAGATATCAAAGGATGGGATATATCGCTTAACACCAAACCTTTAAAGTTTGATGATTTTGAATGGAGTAATAATGTGGTCTTTTCATATAATCGATCTATAGTTGTTCAATCTTCTGTAGAAGATCAACGAGGTGTAAGTAAGATTAGCAGTAGTAACTATATGATGATGACTCCAGTCGCTGGCATGGATCTCTTTAGCCAGTTAACATTTAAGTGGGCTGGGCTCGATCCGCAGACTGGTGAGCCTCAGGGATATGTTAATGGTGAGGTTTCCAAAGATTACATAGCTATTTACAACAGTAAAACTTCAGATCTTGAAAATCATGGTTCGCTTATGCCTTTATATTTTGGATCATTTAGAAATAATTTTCAGTATAAATCATGGGAGTTGTCATGTAATATCTCTTATCAATTGGGACATGTTTTTTTAAGAAATACGTTCACAAATGACAATTTCATAGCCAATAAAATTGGACATGCTGATTATAGTAAACGTTGGCAAAAACCAGGTGATGAATTGATAACTGATGTTCCTGCTTTTACCTATCCTAACAATTATTACGGAAGTAGATTTTACATGATGTCATCAGCATTGGTAGAGCCAGCAGATCAGATAAAACTACGTGATATCCAGTTTAGCTACACTTTTCCAATGAGGAAAAACACAAAGTTTAAAAATTTACGACTATATGCTTATTTCCAAAATATTGGAACAGTATGGCGCGCAAATAAATTGGGTATTGATCCGGAATATGGAAATTCTTTGCCTGATCCTTTGAGTAGTTCACTTGGTTTAAGTTTTAATCTTTAATGCGAAATATTATGAAAGCTATTGCTATAATTATTATAAGTGTAGGGATAATGTTTACCTCATGTTCCGAGTTCTTGGAGAAGAAACCCAATATTAAACTTGTGGTTCCTAAAAGTTTAAAAGACGCTGAACTATTGCTCAATGATTACAATACTATGAATACCGGATTTCCTATATGGGGTGAGATTTGTAGTGATGATTATTATTTAACAGAAGAAAGTTGGACTGCTATATTAGATATCGATCATCGAAATGCCTACGTATGGCTTGATGAGCCTTATGTAGATGCCACACAATGGCAGACAGCCTATAAAAAAGTGTATGTAGCAAATCAAATATTTTCTGTTTTGGAGGGACACGTTGGCGAAAAGAACACTGAACAGTATAAGAAAATTTACGGATCAGCTTTATTTTTTCGATCATTTGCCCTGCATCAATTGCTTGAGGTATTTGCACCAACTTATAGTGCTGCAACATCAGCTACGGAAATGGGTATTCCGTTGCGAGAAGATCCAAATATTGGAGAGGTTTCCGTTCGCTCGTCAATAAAAGACTGTTATGATAAAGTCATAGCGGATTATAAAACGGCTATCCGAAACCTCCCTGTACAGGAAGTTATTCCTGGTAGACCTCATCGCGCAGCAGCGTATGCGGGACTGAGTAGAGCATACTTAGATATGGGGAATTATGACCAGGCCTACCTGTATGCTGATTCTTGTCTGCAGCTGAAGCCAGATTTAATGGATTTCAACAATTTAGACAGGTCAGAGGAATTGCCAATACCTCGGTTTAATCCAGAAGTTTTATTTTCTGCCATCAGTACTTTTACCAGTTCAAAAGGATTTTATATTGCACTTGTTGATTCTACCTTATATAAACGATATGATGATGAGGATTTGCGGAAATACATATTTTTTCAAGATAACAGTGTTCCTGAAGGATCCTATTTATTTAAAGGTAATTATGATAATAATACAAGTCAGTTATTTGTTGGACTTACCACCAGCGAGGTTTATTTGATTAAAGCTGAAACAGGTATGCGGATAGGCAAAGTTCAAGAAGGATTGGCCGCATTAAATACCTTATTGAAAAAAAGATGGGAAGTAAATAAGTTTACAGAGATCCTCCCTGGAGATCCTCAAGAATTATTAAAATTAATTTTAACAGAACGACAAAAGGAGCTCTTGTTTAGAGGCCGACGTTGGGCTGACTTAAAACGTTTAAATCTAGATACAAGATTTCAGAAAACACTGGTTAGAAAAATAGGTGGAAAGGAATATCGCCTAGAACCAAACAGTAAAAAATATGCCTTTAGGTTGCCAGAAACGGTTGTTGACCTAGGTAAAATACCACAAAATTTAAGATAATCTTAATTTAAAATATCATGAAAAAATTAATATTAATTACCCTGTTTTCATTTAATATATTATTCAGTTATGCTTTGGCACAAAATGTCAATCTTGTTGATCGAAGTGAGGAGCTTGTAATTGGTGAAAAATTTATTGAACCAAAATCGATTTCAATGATGCGAGGTAATATAAAATCGATCGATTGGAAATCATTAGAAAATAAAGTAGTCATTCTAGATTTTTTTGATACTTTCTGCGGCACTTGTATTAATTTTATGCCCAAATTGCAAGAGCTCCAAAATAAGTATGCTGATAAGCTTCAAATTATTAGTATTACTTGGCAGGACAAGCAAACTATGGAACAGTTTTTTGCAAAGAACATATATTTAAAAGAACATTCGGTAAATCTACCAGTTATATACGCTGATAAGCAGCTCGCTTCTTTTTTTCCACATAAAGGAAAACCTCATGTAGTGATGCTATACAAAGGGATCGTAAAAGCTATAACCTTTCACCGTTCTATTACAGAAGAAAATATTAATGCACTCTATGATAATGGAAATATTGATCTACCATTAAAGAATGATTTTGGACATGCAAATTTGCAGACAAGTAGTGATGATAACATAATTGCAGGTACTTGGATTTCAGGATATCAGAACGGCGTGCCTGTTCAAGCATTAAAAATTGAGCAAGACAGTATTACAGGGAAATATAAAAGTTCCGTTTACAATAGGTCTATTTATCGATCATTACTGAACTCTTGGTCTTTTATAAAGGTACCTACCTATGTATTGTTACCGTCCCGGGTGATTTGGAAAGTAAGAGATTCTTCGATATTTGATGATTTCAAAAGAGAGGGTGAGGTTTGGTATCGAAAATTTGGTATATGTTATGAAAGAATAGATCAGAAAGGAAGGTCAGATGCGGAGCAAGCTCAGGTTGTTCTCGATGATTTACATAATTTCTTTGGTTTGAAAACCTATTATACTACTAAGGAAATGAACAGTTTGGTGCTGGAATCTTGCCCGAAAAAAGACAATTTGGACTTAAAAATTAATAATAAACGGGTTTATGAAGGAAGTATTGGATTAGCAACTTCACTTGATTTTAAAGGAGTATTTCCACCTGCAGTGGATGAAGTAAAATTAAATGAAAATATTGGAATTGGTGATTATAGTAATTTAGAGGAGTTGAATAAACAACTCGAAACTTATGGGATAAGAGCAAAATTTGGAAGAAGGACGTTGGAGGTTTTTGTAATTGAAGAAATCTAGTTTTTAAAGAAAGCAGGGGAGTTTCCCTGCTCTCTAGACTTTTGATCAATTATGGTCGATCTTTTAGTAGTACATTGGCAGATGATATACAATTTTGCAATGCTAAGATCATTTCATTTTGTAACGAATTTGTAATGACCGGATTATTGCTTCCGTCATTTGTAGCACGAATTGCACAAATCTGTTTTGAACCTGTGCAATTAGGTTTTGAGACGACCAAAGTATAATGTGCAGGATTCGTTGGATCGCTCCCAGTAAATAAATACCAATTCATATTTTTAAAATTGAATTTTATAAATTAATAAGGGTATGGCTTGTCACCATACCCTTTCCCAATCTAATTATTCCAAGAAATCAAGGACGATCCTTTAATTCTACATTGGTACTTGGCGAACCATTATGTAAAGCTAATATCATCTCATTCTGCAACGCATTCGTAATTACAGGATTTCCAGCACCATCATTCATTGCCTGAATAGAACAAATTTGTTCAGTACCAGGACAATTTGGTTTTGTAGCGCGAAATGTGTAATTCGAAGGTAAAGTTGGGTCAGAGCCCGTTAATTCAAACCATGCCATACCGGTAGATTTTAAGTGAAATTTATTGGTGTTACTTCAATGTGTATCTCTATACACATTGCATGTTATCATAATTATTTGCACGTGAAATTGCTGTGGCGTACCAACTGGCACACCATCCGTACGCGGCTTTTTTGGTTTTATTAATGTCTGCACCGCATTGCGGGGAATGTTGCGTGTCGACGTCCCTGTGCGTCGCGCACCGGACCGGCACAACAGCAATTGCCCAATAGGATCTTGCTACCCAGCGCAAGCTGATCGACCTCCTTGCAGCGTAATGCTGATGGCCAGAAGCTTGAATGCAAGCTGTCTTGGTATGTGCAATTTGGCTGCCGCTCAGTAAATCCTTTTTGGTATGTCTCTTGTTGTTCCATGTTTACCTCTTGTTTAAATCAGATCGGAAATACGCTTGATAATTGTACTCGTTACGTGCTATTTTCTTCTTTTTGTTTCGGGCATATCATGCGATGACCGATCTGATATTTCAAAGGTGAACAGAACTTTTTGGTGTTATTTGCGATTTTGACACCAATGAATTGCGATTTTATGCGCAAATGTTTGCGCATAAAATCACAATTATCTTGAGAATTTACCTTTCCAGAGTTTAAATGAAGTTTAAAGTGTTGGAAAGGATATTGTTAGCTTTTTGTTCAAAAACCATTTCTATATAATTGTCTTAAATATTCAACGCTGACACCCATAAAAAGCGCTAGTTCTTTATGTTTGATAAGCGTTCTGATGTATGGGTATTTTTTTAATACAAATTCATATTTATCAAAATTGGGTGTGCTAAGTAATTGTTGCCTATAGTCGATATGTTGCTGTTGCTTATCGATCAGATAGGTGTAAAATTCGAAGAACTTACTATTGCTTTGATTGATGGCGTGCAACGCTTGCCTAATGATGACATAGGCTTTAGTATCGCTTGCCGCTCGGAACTGAAAATTATGTCGGCTGTTAGGAATTAATAAGGGTTCGCCTGATAGGACGTAGCGTACCGGACAGGTCTTGTCATATTTACCCATCATACCCTCGGTAAGGAGATATAGATCTCCCCAATTGTTGGTCAATTGTTCTCCTTTGGTGAATTGTACTTCTTCAAATGCATCGGCCAGTTCAGGGATATCTGATTTCCAATTGGAATAGATGTCTTTAAAAATGGTATCCATTATTTCTTCTTTGGTTTTTCTCATATTTTGGTTTATTAGGGTGTCTTATTTCCCACCTCATTCATCAGTCCCACTCCGATGAAATGTCCCTGTACTGACCGAACCTGGGTGTCCGGTCAGAGGTGGGCCATTCCCATTACTTCGAATTATTGCTTATACTCCAGTAATTGATTTTTTGGGAATACAAGGAAGGATTGTGATCGGTGCAATTTTCCTTAATTGGTTTACTGAGCTGAACGATATCGAATATGGATGGAAATGGGGATTCGTGAAGAAGTAGTATTGAATAGTGAACTGGGGTCAATAACGACCAGATCTTTGACATCCTCTCCTGGAGCTGGTGTGTCTTTCTGAAATTGTATTGCTTGTCCAGATTCCCATGTTTCGGCTATGCCTGTTCCGGTAGTTTCCTTAAAGTCACTCGTCATGTTTAAAATATATACCTGTTGGCTGGGGCTCATGTCGAAATAATCAAGTAGGAACTGCCCTAGATCGGTACGTACCAGATCGATGACTACCTGGCGATCGGTGATGTTCAAAAAAAATAAATAATGGTGAAATGTCGCAACACCTGCGTTGTTGAAAGAATTTTTCATGTTTGTAAGTTCAGATTTAATGAAATGCAAATAAATACACATTTTTTGATGCTGTCAAGGGACATTTGCTATGAATATCCCAAATGTTCACATTTGTGAACATTTGCTTATCATTATAATAATAGCCCGTATTTTAACCTTAATTAAGGTTTTTGTTTGTTTTTTAGTAAAAAACATTTTTTATAGGTTTTATTATTTAAAAATGGGTTGTATCTATTTTTAATTTTGCTATAATTGTTGCTTTTTATAAAACAATTTGTTAAAAATCTATGCTTACAATTAAATTGAACTCCAAACATGTCTGGTATGCTACTGGAGTTGTATTCTATGCACTTTTAATTAATTTGGGAAGTGCTTGGGACAATCTGATGCCCCGAGTGGAGAGACCCATAATTTGGTTGACTATTTTGCTCACTATTCCCTTGCTAGTACTTTATCTGTATTATATAGCTCGAGTAATGCATGCCTTTAATTTTGGTTCAAGGTTTCAACAACTACCAACAACTGTCAAGTTGATCTTATTCTTGCTAGCTACTGTATTTGTCATTTGGGTATTTCATTTGATTTTATTGTATACCGTTATAGTAGGGAGAACCAGCACTTCACTTTTCTCTATGGCCTATTTTAAGGCCGATTTCTGGTTTTTTATCATCCCCATATTTCTTTATTGTATCTACCTGTTTTTTCATCCAAAGCTGTCGTTATTCTCTTTTGGTGAAGAGAAGAGGTTGTTGGCGGAAAATCAATTGTTGAAAGTTAATAACAGTTCTTTGGTAAATGTTAATCGCAAATTGGTGGATATAAAAACCGAATTGTTGTCGCAGAATAGAGCACTGTCTAGCAGTAAGGAAGAGTTGAAAAAATGCAATGAAAACCTGTCTGTTGAAATGAAGGAAAAAGGGCACTTATCCAAACAATTGCTGATCGAAAAAGAAGCCTTGACCCATGAGGTTGCACTGTTGAGCGACAGGGTCAAGCTATTGGAAGAAGGGATGGTCATTTCTGAAGAAAAATCACTACCGATACTTTGGGTTGAAAGCCGTAAGGTACATGTACTGTTGAACTACATCTATGAAAGGAACCTGCATCGGGTTTCATCTACTGAAATTCTAAAATTTGTATTTGAACTGATGATCATGGAAAGGGTAGAAAATGCTTATTTTGCTATTTATGCTGATGGAAGTAAATGGTTATTACCTACTGTGGTTGCAAATCAATTGATGGAAAATCCGTGGATGGTAAAAATTTCTAAGGATGCTTTTGTCAATATGTTGTATTGTGAAAAGAATTTGAAACCGGGGGTGCACGGGAGTGGTAAAAAAGATGTCGTTATGGTTGCTTTTTTTAGAGCGATCATAGATGATAAACTGGGTAATGAACGTATGACCAAGCTGTTGAAAACAGGTCGATTAAAGGAAAGATATGATAATTTTTGGGAGTATGATAACTTGCTAAAAATGGATGTTGCGAGATTGTACGATACCTTTCATTCAGATTTTGTAAGTGATAGTTGAAATGAATGACCGCTTAGGTATTGGGTTGCGAGGTGGTGCAATCTTGATCTTGAAACCCATGGATTCGGTGCCGGGCTTTAACAGTAAATTTTATGTTAAGTTTAATAAAACGAATCTGCCAACAACTGGAAACCATTATCAGTCTATTGGAAAAATCTGCACCTAAGGAAGAGCCATCTTTGCCTGTGCAACTGCAGCAACATGCGATCATCGAAGACGATTTTTCGAAGATTTCTGGATTGATGGATATCAACCAGGTGGTTGAGGTCTTGAATATTTCGACCGCAACGTACTACCGCTGGGTAAGGCAAGGGGAATTGGTACCGCGAAGAAAAGGAAAACGCCATTATTTTTTTAAAGAGGATCTAGTCCAACAATTGGCAGAAGGGAAACGGAGGGGGCGGATCTAGTCCTTTTTCGGGACAAGCTGTTCGAGGTTTGTTCGACGGTTGTTCGAGTCCGCTTCGATACTTGTTCGGGACTTGTTCGACTCTTGTTCGGGAGCGCTTCGACTGGGCTTCGACAAAGTGTCGAATAACAGCCGATAAAGCCCCTTTGTCAAACCGTATCTGTCTACCCACAGATACGGACCAATCTTGATATAAGGTCGAACCATCGTGCATGGTTCGACCTTTTTTTATTGCATCGATTTTGGTCATTATTCTAATCATTATGATAGTAGATGATAGGCACTACTATCATCTACTATCATGTCCTATCATTGTTCTTTTTACTTTGTTTTTGCCCCTACTTTAGTTCTCGATATCAGTAATGGCCGGCATGCAGGTCTATTTGTAAACAATTGAAAATTAACAAAATGGCAAAATTTTTAAAAGGTATAGTCGGGGCGTACTCCGGTAAAGTGGGCAGCATCGTAGGAAGCTCATGGCGAAGTGTAGATTACGTTCGTTCACTACCAAAAATAACAGGAAAAAAGGCGACGGATGGTCAGATTGCACAACGTGCTAAATTTGCTTTGGCAGTAGCATTTTTATCTCCAATCAAAGATTTGCTCAACTTGGGGTACTCGGACAAATCATTGGGAAAAGCAACGGGTTATAACAAGGCCTTACAGTCTTTGCTCAATTCGGGCATATCGGGTACGTACCCAGCATTGGCAATAGATTATGCGAAAGTGGTGATTTCAAAAGGTGGCTTATCCAATTTAATGGGCGTTTCTTGGTATGAGAATGCACCTGGTGAATTGGAATTGACTTGGACCCCCGAGACGAATAAATTTAATGCTTTTGATGACGATTCGGTGGTACTACTGATGTATAATAGGACCAAAAATTTCTTCAGTATTCTGGAGTCGGCTACTCGGGTAGAAGCGATGGTATCGTTATCATTGCCCCTTAGTTATGCTGGCGATACGCTGGAGGGTTGGATTTTCACGGGTCATCGTGATGGGGTAAAAACGTCGTTGAGTTATTATCTGGGCGAATTGGTATTGGCATAAACGAAAAATTAGTGTCAATGAGTTTTTAGGGAGGTGAGCTTTGGCTTGCTTCCCTAACTATTCACAATTGGTTAGGATGATTTTAAAATCTATGCTCATATCTATCTAATTCTCTAACCAAATAACTTTTATACAAATGAAAAAGATACTAAAAAAAATAAGTCGTGTGTTGCAAGTGGTCTTGTTGGCGCCGGTAAAATTGCCAGGGAAAGCGTTGAATATCCTGAAATATATAGCGCTGGGATTGGGGGTAGTGGAGACGGTGTTGGATAAAGAAGAGGAGACTCCTGAGGAAAGGGCAAATCGGGAGGAAACCTCCTGTGTCGAATGATAACCAACCATCGGTAGATGCGCGAGTTGATGAAATGTCTGCAGAGCAAGAGGTCGTGCAACATAAAGAAATGGGGGTACTGGATGAAAATGAATGATATCCGTATGGGTACTGTGGGTGGCACGCTGTGCTCCATCTGGGCGTCGGTTTCTTTAGGGGATGTCCTACAGACCGTAGTGATGGCAGTTATAGGTACAATAGTGAGTTTCCTTACAAGTCGATTGTTGGGGAGAATGGGCCGTAAAAATTAATATTATTGAAGCATAAATATGAACCGATTGGGGAGCTAAATCATGATCACTTGAATTAGCTCCCTTATATACCTGAACTGTTTGATTGTTTTACATAGCAAAACCAGGTAATAATTTTGTTTTTCTAAATTTAGTTATATTTTTGAAATGCAGTTTTATGTCTGACTATTAAAATAACCAATTAAAATGGAACGAGAAGAGGAAAGGATTAAGGTTAATGAGTTAATTACTGGAAGTAAATCAGCTTTTGAATTCTTGTACCATTACTATCGCCCCTTGATCTATACAGCGATTTTTAAAATGATAAAATCTCATGAATTGAGCCAAGAAATTTTTCAGGATGTATTTGTCAGAATTTGGGGCCAACGTGAGAACTTACACCCTGATAAATCTTTTAAAGCCTATATCTATATGATAGCCAAAAATCTAATATATGACCATTTCCGCCAAATATCTGCTGATCGGGTTAAATTGGATACTTTTAAAAGTTTTTATCTTAAAACCTCCAGTAACGATATTGAAACTGCTCTTGATCTGAAAGAAACTCAAGCTTATTTAGATCAAATATTAGAGATGGTACCAGAAAAATGTAGACATGTGTATGTGCTCTGTAAATTGGAAGGGAGAAGTTATGAAGAGGTGTCAAAAATGCTTAATATCTCTATTGCCACAGTGAATAATCATATCGTAAAAGCAACTCGAATTATTAAAAACAACTGGAAATCAGATGTTTATTTATTATTTTTATTTTTTCACATTTTTAAGTAGTTGGTTTTTCGTTACGATTCGTATTACTTACAATCAATACCAATAAACCATTGCGTGAACAAGAATTAAATCAGCTATTCGCAAAGTATTTGCGAAAAGAATGTGATGAACAAGAGTTAGAACTTTTGTTCACTTATTTTGACGACGTCGATTATGAAGATAGTCTAAAAAATCTAATAGAAGAGAACTGGTCTGAAGAATTAAGTGATAATCTTGATTTTCAACTTAAAATGCGTCATGCTTTTTTGAAGACAGATCTGCATCTTGCCCAATATGTAGGACGTGATTCATCCAAAAGATTTTCTAGAGGATTTATTAGATGGATGCCTTATGCAGCTGCTTGTTTATTATTGGCAGTTTCCTTATCCTATTATGTGTTCATCTTAAATTCTGATACGACTAAGGAAACTGTTAACGAAATGGTAAGTACACTGACTGTACAACCTAAGCTGAAATTTGCAAATGGACATGTGATTGATTTGGACACTCTAAGCAATGGACGGAAATTGTTATTTGAAAATAGTCGGGCTCGTGTTGTGCAAATATCAGTAGATAAAATTCAGGTTTACAACAATAATAGCCAGTCGGATATTATGGAGTGGGTGCAACTTGATGTACCTAAAGGAAAGCATGTTCAAGTGATATTGGCTGACGGTAGCTCTGCTTTGGTCAATTCGATGTCTGAATTTAAATTTCCACTTCTTTTTAATACCGATAAAAGACAAACAGAACTCGTGGGGGAAGGGTATTTTGAAGTGGCACATGTAAATAATAAAGCTTTTTATGTTAAAACTCCGGATCAATTGATTCAAGTATTCGGAACTAAATTCAATGTCCGGAATTATGGAGATGAAGATGTATCTTCTACGGCCCTGTTTGAGGGTAAGGTATCTGTTAAAGTAATTCGCGATAATCAAATAGAGGCAGAGCGTTTTTTGAAGCCTGGCGACCAATTGGATATACCAAAAGATCAAAAAGAAATAAATCAGAAAACAATAACGGACCATGCTGAGATATTGGGGTGGACCAAAGGAAAGTTTGTCTATAACAATACACCGCTAAAAGTTATGTTAAAAGATCTGACCCGCTGGTATAATGTGGAAGTGGATTGGGAAACAGTACCCAATTTACGCTTTCAGGGGACTATACCGCAGGATTATACCATAGTACAGGTTCTCGACTTATTAAACGAAGTTGGTAATCTACATATAAAACTAATAAACAATCAGTTAACCTTTAAAAAATGATTATGATAAAAGAAAACCCAAGTTAAAAAACGAATCGGATGTGGTACCAGCACACCCGATGATGTCAGGAATCTAAAAAAACTAATCTTATTAACCTAACCTTACAAAAGTATGAATTTTAAAATTCTATACAAGAAATTGTATGATGTACTCTATTGTCTAAAAATCAAGCATAAAACGATTATATATGACTTATTGATTATGAAATTAATCGTCACAATGACCCTTTTGGGTACTTTAGTTTCCTATGGAGCGGCATTTTCTCAAAAAATAACGCTGAAAGTAAAAAATGCTCCCTTTGCAAAAATACTGGAACAGATCAAGAAACAATCAAATCATGATATCTTTTATAATGTTGATTTTATTGAATCGCTCGGTAATGTCGATGCCGATTTTAATAATATGGATTTAGAAGATGCGCTTAATGTATTGAAAAAGAAGCGAGCCATAGGTTACAAAATAACAGACGGTATGATATACTTGTTCCCGCAGAAAGAAATGCAAACGCAGAAATGGACGGTGAAAGGGAAGATTGTAAACGAAGAAGGCGAGCCCATTGTTGGTGTTTCGGTGCTTGAGAATGGAACTTTAAATGGGACGACTTCGGATAATAATGGTCATTTCACACTAACGGATTGTAAACCTAATGCAACAATCCAATTTTCATATATTGGTTATTTTATGCAAGTGGTACAAGCAGGGCAAAACGATATATTGATAACAATGATTCGTGATGTTGCTGCATTGGATGAAGTGGTTGTAGTGGGATATGGTCGTAGCAGTCGGAAAAAAATCAATAGTTCTATCAGTACGTTGGATATTGATAATGTAGCCAAAATGCCCGTACAGTCAATAAATGATGGTATTGCAGGACGTATTCAGGGTGTAATCGTGACCAGTAGTTCGGGTGCTCCAGGTGCCAAAAGTTCAGTATCTATCCGCGGAGCAGGTACACCGCTTTATGTTATAGATAATGTGATTCGTTCAGCAAATGACTTTGTCAATATCAATCCAGGTGATATCGAAAGTTACTCTGTCTTGAAAGATGCTGCTGCGACAGCACTTTATGGTGCACAGGGTGGAAATGGTGTTATTTTGGTAACGACTAAAAAGGGTAAGGATGGACAGATGGATATCAATTATACATTCAATCAGACGCTTTCGCAACCCACCATATTTCCTGAAAAATTGAGTTCTTATGAGAATCTGAAAGCGATCAATGATGTATTCAAATTTGAGGGCTTACAGATACCTACACCAGAAAATATTCTTGAATATTACAGAACACAAGAAAAACCATTTGAATATCCAAATACCGATTGGCAAAAAGTTGGCATGAAAGATCATGCTACAGAACAGAGACACGATCTATCGGTAACTTCGGGAACGGAAAAATTGACGTATTTTGCATCTGGGTCTTACTATAATCAAAATAGTAATTTGCGCACGGATAATAATCATAATAAGCGCATGACTTATCGTTTGAATACGGTGAGTAATTTTAAAGAGGTAAATTTGAAAGTAACTACTGGGTTGGATGGTTACGTAGAAGATAACGTGATCCCGAGTTCTTCTACGGCTTCTTCTTATGGTGCATTCTTTCAACATATACAACAAAAGAAATCTTCACAGCTTGCTTATAATGAATTTGGGTTGCCTTCTGCAAACACAACGGATAATCCTGCGGTAGAAACTATCGGACCAGTCGGGTTATTATAAATCCAATTCTCGAATATTTAATGGTATACTTTCCTTGGAATATACTGCACCTTTTTTAGAAGGATTGACCTTAAAGGCGAATGGAAGCTATAACATGTGGAATTCGAAAAATAAATCATGGAACTTAACTGCTCCATCTTATGCCAATGGAAGTATGACTCCTATATTGGGCAATCCACCAAATCTAACAGCAACTCGAGGCGACGGAAGTACATTATTGCTACAGGGTTACTTGCTTTACAATAGACAGTTTGGAAAGCATAATGTCGATTTTACAGGCGTTTATGAACAGGCTCAAAATATGGGTAGTTCAGTTACAGCAACGCGTCAACAATATCAGATTTTGTTTGATCATTTTGTAGCAGGACCTACAGTAAATCAGTTGGCCAATGGCTCGGAGTCTGAAAGTGGCCGTGCGGGTTATGTTGGACGCCTATCTTATGATTATGATTCGAAGTACTTCTTAGATGCCTCACTGCGTTATGACGGACTGGATCTCTTTCCAAAACAAAAACAATGGGGTACCTTTTATGCCTTTTCTGGAGGCTATGCCATTTCTGAGGAAAGCTTTTTTAAAGAACTGAAAGAACGTAATATCATTAATTATTTGAAAATACGAGGTTCTTATGGACTGGTAGGAAGTGCAGAAGGAATTACACCGTTTTCATATGTACCCGGATATTCAATCAATGCAAATGCATGGGTAGTAGATGGTCGACCTGTACAGGGTACTTCAGAGCCAGGCAGTCTTCCGAGTACGATGTTTTCTTGGTATAGCATCCGTGAACGGAATATCGGATTGGATTTTAGTTCGATGAATAGTCGTTTAAGTGGTTCATTCGATTATTTCTATAAACGTACCACTGGCTATGTAGTCGCTGATACACGTTACGCAGCAACATTGGGAATAGGTCTTCCCCCAATCAATTTTGACCTAGGAGCAATGCGTAGACATGGTGCTGAATTTAACTTAACATGGAATGATAAAAAAGGTGATTTTTCTTATAAAGTAGGTGTTAACTTTACTTATTTCAATCAACTGTGGGAACGTAATCCTGGAGAGGATGAGGCCGCACTTAAAAATCCATATATAAGGGAGTCTGGAACGCTTAATTTGGGTGTTGCAACTGGATATACCGGTCAAGGATTTTACCAAGAGAATGCCGATTTACTGTATGACGCTCGTCGTATCAGTTCAATCAATGTTATTGCTGGTGATTTACGCTACCAAGATTTTAATGGTGATGGTAAGATCGATGGCAATGATCAGACTCGCATTGGTAATGCGTCATTTCCTAGAATCAATTACGGTACGACAATCGATCTTGGATATAAAGCTTGGTCACTTTCTGCAGTACTTATGGGGTCAGGCAACAGGGATCGCTATTTCGGAGGTATCATGCAAGGCAATAATCCTGATAATATGCTTATTTATGGTTTTCAACAGGATTATTGGCGTACAGACAATACCGATGCCTTATTCCCAAGACAAACATCAACCGCTGGAGTCAATGGTAGTAATAACTTTGTGAGCAGTGATTTTTGGATCCTACCGTCTCGTTTTGTGCGTCTAAAATATTTCCAAGTGGGGTATGATTTGAAAGCACAATTGCTGAAGAATACAAAATTCAAACAATTCAGGGTGTTTGCCAGTGGTACAAATCTGTTGACCATCTCGAATACAAAAAAATATTTTATTGATCCGGAATCTGATCAAAATAATGAAAATTATCCAATTCAACGAACTATTTCAATTGGTGTAAATGTTGGATTTTAAGCTTAATGTATATGAAAAACAATAAAAAGATTACCTATATATCGTCTGCTTTATTCATGTTGGCATTGTCTCTAAGCTCATGTAAAGATGTGCTAGATACGCAACCTTTTGATAAAGTGGGAGAAGAAGTTATTTGGACAAATCGTGCCAATGCCGAAACCTTTATTTTTAGTACTTATGGTATCATGAATAATTTTAATGGCGGGCCTGCGACTGATGCGTGGACCATGAATCTGATCAGCATGGATGGTACCTATAATGGTGCGGCCAATGTGTTTAATGAAAGATTGGATCGAACTTCGGATATGGGGTTTAATAACTGGGCTAGTATCCGTCGTTGTAATCTGATCATTCAGAATGTGGGTGCTTCTGCAGGAATCAGCGAGGCGGATAAAAAAGAATTAATAGCGGAAGCTAAGTTTCTTAAGGGCAATGTCATATTACAATGTCGCACGGAGGATAGGCCGCATTGTGTGGATCGATAAGGTGTTGACTCCAGATGATGAGCTATTGCTCCCAGCTACCAAAAATCCGACGGAATCGTATGCTTATATCATTAAAGATCTGGAAGAGGCAGTTGAAGCACTTCCAACTGGAAAAATAAGTGGTCGAGCCAATAAATATGTTGCGGCGGCGATGTTAACAGAGGTGTGCTTACAGGCACTTGCTTACGAAGGTTATCCACAAGCTAATACTGTAGCTCCTAATCATCCTTTATTGGCTAAAGTGATTCAATATGGTGAAATTGTCAAGTCTGGCGGGTATCAATTGGAGGCCGAATACGGTGCTATGTTTAATGAGGGAAAACCAAATTCAAATGAGATTATTTTTGGAGTTTACCGTAAAGCGATCAACACCACTTGTGATGCGACGCCGATGCAGGTAATGATCCCCAATCTGAATAATGATAATATTAAGTTAGCGGGTGCTACTCCATTATTGAAATCTTCTATTCGCATTTTTGAAGCTTGGGGAGATCATGGTCCATCAATGGATTTTACGGATGATTATTTAGTGATAGACCAACAAGATCCGCAGAAAGCTGTGCGTTGGTATGAGACTTCACAGTATAAAAATGCCGTGGATGAGCAAGCGACAATTGCGACATCATTGATACCTAAGGCAGCGGGTGAATCAGAAGTGAGACGTGGGTCGATTAAGTCTGGTCAAATGGAGACGATTTGGAAACTGACAAATTCAACTAGGGACGCACGCTGGAATGCAAGCGTATTGAGTGACTCTTCGACAATTTTTTATGGTGAAACATTAACGACAGATGTTAAAGGAAATGCAGGTCGGTGGATGAAACTTAATGGACAGGCTTACTATACTTCTTTGACGAATATGTACTGGCGAAAAGGAGTGTATAATAATGTTAATCCCCGCATTTTTGTGGGTGTTCCAACAGATTATCATTATGTGTCGACTCGTTTGGGGCGGGTATATTTGAATATGGCTGAAGCTTATCTCTTACAGCAAAATTTATCAAAAGCGGTTGAGTTATTGAATGAGACGCGCGTTACTCATGGTCAACTTCCGCCAGCAAAAGTTTCAGATCTCGCTACCGCTTGGACAGATTATAAAAGAGAAAGAAGAGTGGATTTGGTTTTGGAAAATGACTACTATTGGAGTTTATTGCGATGGGGAAGATATGGTGCAAATGCTAATCATGGTTTATCTTCAGGTAGTTCAATTCCCGAATTGACAACACTGCCACAAGTGATGGATATCAGTAAAGATAGAAAACATTATTCAATTGTAACAGGAGCTTTCTTTTCATCGAATAATGTACGTGAGTTTGATGCTTCTAGAAGGTATTTATTCCCAATAGCGCAATCTTATTTGGATCGTAATCCAAATTTTGGTCTTCAAAATCCAGGTTGGTAAATTTTAATGATTAATAATAAATTGAAATGAAAAGAATACATATAATAGGGCTAGCAGCAGTCATCATGCTGATCATGAACAGCTGTTTAAAAAAGGGTTTACCCGAATATGAAAACTGGGACGTAAACAATATTGATAATGTGTATGTCGAATATCGCTACGAGAGTGGGAAAATCTTGAATGATAAGCCAGTTGTGGCTTATCAACGCTTGAATGTGCAGAAGAATGTTATTGCGAACAGTAACACAATCGAATTGAGCATCGATGTACCGCTGGCATCGAGTACTTTTACGGAAGAAATTCGTAGTAAAGTGATGCAAAATAATTTGTGGATGTATATGGATATATCGACCGCTGCAAAAGTAACTCCAGTAGGTAATGCACCTAAATTGGGAGATCCGACAGACTTAACTAAGGAATGGCAGTACCAGGTCACCGCGGCAAATGGAGATGCTAAAACATGGACAATAAAGGTGGTTTCATTTAAGAAATTATAACGAAAACTTTTTAAAGAACGATAATGGAAACTTCTCGAAGAGATTTTATCCGCTTGGCTGGCTTGACAAGTCTAGGGATAATGGGAAATAAGTTAATGGCTAGTCCTGCTGCGCTAACATTTGATAACAGATCTGTACCAACGGGCAATATGTGCGGGTATGCTGCTCCAAAACTGGACGTAGTTCGTGTCGGATTTATTGGAGTGGGCAATCGGGGTGCATCTGCTGTTTACCGTATAGACCATATTCAAGGGGTGGAAATTAATGCCATCTGTGATATCAGAAGAAATTATGCTGAAAAGTCTGCTAATGGGGTAAAAGGAAGTAAAAAGCCTGCGATTTATGCTGATAAAGAAGAGGCCTGGAAAGAACTTTGTGATCGAAATGATATTGACCTAATCTATATTTGTACACCTTGGGATTTGCATACTAAAATTGCTCTATATGCCATGAAGGCCGGTAAACATGTCGCTATTGAAGTGCCAGCTGCGACTACGGTAGATGAATGTTGGGCTTTGGTAGAGACATCTGAAAAGTATCAGAAACACTGTATGATGCTGGAAAATTGTTGTTATGATTTTTTTGAACTCATGACTTTGAACATGGCGAGACAAGGTATGTTTGGAGAAATAATCCACGGCGAAGGAGCTTATATACATGATTTGTTAAACGAAAATTTTGCTAAGAATAGCTATTATGATATGTGGCGATTGAAGGAGAATTTTAAGAATGGCAATCTGTATCCGACACATGGTTTAGGGCCTATCTGTCAGATTATGGATATCAATAGGGGGGATAAAATGGAGTATTTGACTTCTATGTCCTCAAAGGATTTTAGCATGGGGCCTATGGCTAAATCGCTAGCTGCTAAAGATGCTTTTTATGAACCTTTTGCTAAACATAGTTACCGAGGAAATATGAACGTAACTACAATCAAAACCCATCAAGGTAGAACAATTGTACTGGAACATGATGTATCAAGTCCAAGGCCATATTCTAGAATCCACCAGATTTCAGGGACCAAAGGAGTAGCACAAAAATGGCCTGAACCAGAACGAATCGCTTTTGGTCATGATTGGTTATCCCATGAAGAGATGAAAAGATTGGAAGAACAATACA
This sequence comes from Sphingobacterium sp. SG20118, assembly GCF_044740685.1. Lineage (NCBI taxonomy): Bacteria > Pseudomonadati > Bacteroidota > Sphingobacteriia > Sphingobacteriales > Sphingobacteriaceae > Sphingobacterium > Sphingobacterium sp. SG20118. Next base: position 3,105,570 of record NZ_CP172826.1, on the reverse strand, counting down.
GACCTGAAATTGTTCAGAAGGTTGGTGAAATGGCTAAAAAAATAGGCGGACATGGAGGAATGGATATGATGATGGACTGGCGATTGATTGATTGTTTAAGAAATGGATTACCCTTGGATCAGGATGTTTATGACGCTGCACTATGGAGTGTAATAGCTCCATTAAGCGAGAAATCTGTGAAAAATCGGTCTAACTCAATAGATGTTCCTGACTTTACGAGAGGAAAATGGAAAACCAACCTAAAAATGGAACTTACATTGAATGGAGGTGGTACTACTTCTTTTAAATAAGCTAGATGAACAACTTATCTAATAAAACAAATAGATTGGAATCCTTGGATATACTCCGAGGATTCGATCTATTTTTACTTGTTGGTTTGCAACCTATATTGGTCGCAATCGGCCAGGTCTGGGATAATGAGTTTTATCATGGCTTTTTGTATCAATTTGATCATGAAATATGGGCTGGTTTCCGGTTGTGGGACCTGATTATGCCCCTGTTTTTGTTTATGACTGGTGTAACAATCCCTTTTTCATTGGATAATAAGAAAGGGGGCGCAGGAGGACCGATTTACCGCCATATTTTAAGACGGTTCTTGATTTTATGGTTATTGGGAATGGTCATGCAAGGAAATCTTTTGTCTTGGGATTGGCAGCAATTTAAATTGTATTCCAATACATTACAAGCAATCGCCATGGGTTATGCGGTGACAGCTGTCCTATACTTTAATCTAGGCATCCGGAAAATCGTTATGATGGCAATTTTCTTACTGGTTGTATATGCAGTACCATTTATGTTGGATGGCAATTTTTCGGAACAGGATAATTTTGCAATCCGATTGGACCGAATGCTGTTGGGTAGATTTATGGATGGGGCATATTGGGGAGATGGGCAAGTAGTTTTCTCTCAGTATTATAACTATACATGGTTGTGGAGTAGTTTAACTTTTTCAGTCACTGTGATGATGGGTTGTCTGGCCGGAAAGCTGATGAAAGATGGGGTAAAGGTTAATCCAAGTCGGGTGTTTCGTCAGTTAGTATTGTTAGGCGTGATTTGTATCGGACTGGGATTATTGTGGAGTATACAAATGCCGATTATAAAAAAGATATGGACGAGTAGTATGACACTTTTCTCTGGTGGGATCTGTTTTCTGCTGATGGGGTTGTTTTACTATATCATCGATTTAAAGAAAATAATCAAACCTTTTCAATGGCTTAAGATTTATGGTCTGAATTCCATCGTCGCTTATTTTTTAGGTGAAATGCTCAACTTTAGATCAGTGGTGCATTCCCTGACTTATGGACTGGAGAATATGCTACCTCAATATCAAAAGCTGATTTTAACAACAGGTAATTTTACGCTTGTGTTTTTATTTTTATTAGCACTATATAAAGCGAAGGTTTTTGTAAAAATATAGAATCAATACTGATCAATAATCCATCAACCCAACATGCAGATCGACGAAATGGTAAAATGATCAATGAAGCTGGGTCAGGTTATGAAGTGGGCAATCCGTATAAAGACAGAGATCCACGTCTGCAGTTTACGATCAAATTGCCGACTGAAGAATACATCAATCCGGATGGATCGGTGTTTGAAGAGTCTGATCCTTTATTGACGACCTATGTGCAAAAGAAATATGTAGACTTGTCGATGCTACCGTTCAACAGAACCAAGACTCCGCTTACGGATCAAAACATTATTCATACCCGCTACGCAGATGTTTTATTGATGTATGCAGAGGCTAAAAATGAAGTGAGCGGTCCGGATCAAAGTATCTATAAAGCCTTGAATGAGATCAGGGAAAGAAAGAGTGTCGGCATGCCGAAGGTAAATGAAACGCAATACAATACGAAAGATAAGTTACTCGATTTTATCTTGCATGAGAGACGTATAGAAACTGGCATTGGAGGGACATCGTTATTACGATTTCAAACGCCGAAATATGATGGAAAATGTCCTTTCTAGATTAAAAAACCCAAGAGGAGTTCAATTGAAATTTGGCGAAAAGAATAATGTCTTACCTTTTTCACAGGCTGAATTGGATAAAAATAAGAAACTGGAACAAAATGATGATTATACACCGTAATCTCTAAATATTCATGTTCAATATGAGCATTTCAAGCCCCCTGATCATGAAGTCAAGGGGCTTGAAATATTATAAGTCATTGCCTCGTATGGCTGATGACATATATTTGTTTCGATATTCCCGAGGGCTTAAACCCTTGGCTTTCTTGAAGAATTTATTAAAATTTGAAAGACTATTGAACCCACAGACATAGGCTAAATCGTTAACACGATAATCTACTTGCGTCAATAATTTGCAAGCATGTCCAATGCGAACCTCATTAACAAATTCAACAAAAGTTTTCTGCGTTCTGCTTTTAAAGTACCTACAAAAAGACTGCTTATTCATATAAATCATATCCGACACATCCTTCAGTGGGATCTCTTTAGCGAAATTATTGAAAATATGCTTTAAAATAATATCCATCCGATCGTTGTCCTTTAACTGATAGGTATTGGTATAGCCAGCCCCTGTTAGTACGTCGTACTCTTTGGTCTTACAGAGTATATGGAATATTTTTGTTAACAGTCCTAGTCGGATAAGTACGTCGACTTCTTCAGCCAGTTGGATCAAAAGTATTTTAATCTGTGATTTTGTATTTCCTCGAAATCGTATGCATCGTCTACTGCGTTGAAAAAAATCTGAAAGTTCTTTGACATCACCAAGCTGGGATAACATACTAATGACCTTCTCAGGATGAAAAAAGAGTGTGATGGATTTGGCCTGATTTTCATTTTCCGAGGTTACAAAATACTCTGCGCTGTTATGCCACACATGGGGGATGTTGGAGCCTACCAAAATTAGATCATCATGGCTGAAAGATTCAATACTATCGCCAATCATTCTTGTGCCATTACTTTCCACGACATAGTTTAATTGACATTCTTCATGAAAATGAAATAGGGTTGAAAAATAAGGTGAATTGACAATTTTGGTGTCATATACTTCATTTTCTTTACCTTCTAATATTTTAGCTGGAACTGGTTTCATATTTTTCGATAAAATATATCATAAAAGCGATGCTCTATAGCTGATATATCAAGGGTTGGTTTGTAATTATGCTAATATAGCGCATATATTGGGGAATTGTGAATTGGTATTTAATTTTTTAAGCCGCTACCTTAGTGTTGAAATTAATCGAGATTGAAATTAGTAATAGAGATATTTTTAAAAATTAAGATTTTAAAATAGATAAAAATTATGTTGACAGTATTTTCATTAACAGGTAAGACAGCCTTGATAACAGGCGGCGGAACAGGCATCGGCCTGGGGATAGCAAAAGCGATGGTAGAGGCAGGTGCGAGGGTTATTATTGTTGGGCGTAGAGAAGAAACGCTCCAGCAAGCACAAAAAGAGTTAGGTGGCGATGTCCATTACTTTGTGTTTGATCTGGCCAAGACCGAGGAAATGCCTGCGTTTATAGACCATGTAGAGTCTGCTGTGGGATCGATCGATATTTTGGTTAACAATGCAGGTATCCACTTAAAAAAATATGCGCTGGATACCACTGATGCTGAGTTTGAGAAAATAATACAGACTAACGTGGTTAGTGTATTTAGCCTAAGCAGGACGTGTGCAGCTAAGATGGTTGAGAGAAAAAACGGGGTCATATTATTTATAGGTTCCATGACCGGTATTTTTGGTATGGATCGCGTATCGGCTTATGGTACTTCCAAATCTGCGCTGACAGGATTGATGCAAAATCTGGTTACCGAATTTTCAATACATAACGTACGGGTCAATACCTTGGTTCCGGGATGGATAGAAAGTCCGATGTTTTTTAAAGCAATCGGCGATGATCCTCAACGTAAGGAGAAAATCGTCAATCGGATTGCAATGGAGGGATTTGGGAAACCTGAGGATGTAGGCCATGCTGCGGTCTTTCTTTCGTCGCCAGCAGCACGCTATATCACAGGTGTTTTATTACCTATCGATGGGGGTGCCGCAGTTAATTTCTAATGTAAGCTTCGAGTTTATCGTATTCAATATTAACATTTTTTAAAGAGAAATATGAAAGCAATTATATTGCGTGAGCCAGGTAGGTTTGAAGTTATTACAAAGGAAAACCCATCCAATATTGAACCCGATGAAGTACTCTTGAAAATAAAGAGAGTATCGATATGTGGGACTGATCTGCATGCTTATAAGGGTAGGCAACCCTTTTTTACCTATCCTCGTATTTTGGGGCACGAAGTATCGGCAGAGATTGTTGCTTTAGGAAGTGAAGTTACAGGATTAAAAGTAGGAGACCAGTGTACGGTGGAACCCTATCGTAATCTTGTCGTTGATCAGGCTGTACGTAAGGGCAAAACAAATTGTGGAAGTACTTTAACGGTATTAGGAGTTCATGAAGATGGTGCTATGCAGGAGTATATCACTTATAAGGCTTCAAATGTACATCTTACGGATGGTCTTAATGATGACCAGATTTCATTGGTAGAACCACTAGCGGTTTCGGCACATGCCGTAGATCGAGCTCAAATACAACATGATGATACGGTATTAGTAATCGGTGCTGGTCCTATCGGATTAGGGGTTGCTGCTATGGCACGCTTGGTTGGAGTGAAAGTTATTGTACTTGATTTGCTGAATGCCAGATTAGATTTTGTAAGGCAAAAATTTCCTGAAATAGAAACCATCTTATTATCCGATACCATGGAAGTGGATATCAGAAAGGCTTTTGACGGTGAGTTGCCGACCATCATATTTGATGCTACAGGTAATAAGGAATCGATGGAAAAATCGTTTAATCTAATTGCTCAGGGTGGGACAATCGTTTTTGTTGGACTGTTTGTCGGAACAGTTACTTTTGACGACCCTAATTTTCATCGAAAAGAAATTACGTTAAAAGCGAGTCGGTCTGCACGAGCAGTAGATTTTAAGAAAGTAATCCATTTATTACAAGCAGGGCTTATCGATACCGAGGGGTACATTACGCATCGGATTCCATTTGACCATCTCATTGAAAATTTTGATAAATTATATCTTCCGGAGGAAAATTTAATTAAAGCTGTAATCGATTTTTAAGATAATAATAAGAGTATATGAAGAAGGAGAAACTGGATTGGTCGTGCAACAGTTCGAACGATCAGCAGATGATCCCGATTTTGTTATTTCGGATCTTTAGGGAATACACCTTACAGGATTTTGAGCTTAAAATATTTTAATGGAAGAATTGAAGGATAAAGTAATCTTGATAACCGGTGGTACAGCTGGTATAGGATTGGCCTGTACAAAGGCATATGTTGCCGCAGGTGCATATGTTGCAGTGATTGGCTTGGAAGAAGATAGTGTCACGGAAACCATGAAACTAATAGGTGATGATCATCTCGGCATTTGCTGTGATGTGTCTAAGAGTAAAGATGTGCAGGAATGTATGGAAAAAGTCATCGTTCGTTTTGGGAGATTAGATGCCATTCATAACAATGCAGGAATTGGCTCGCCGTCAAAACCTTTGCATACGACAACTGATGAGGAGTGGGATCTTTTGATGAATGTGAATATCAAAAGTATCTTGTTGACGACACGTTATGGGTACCCGCATCTGAAAGCTTCAAAAGGTAGTATTGTACATACGGGTAGTTTGGTCGGGGAAATTGGACAGGAGAATCACGCCGCATATTCGGCCACCAAAGGAGCGGTCAGTGCGCTGACCAAATCCATGGCTTTGGACTATGCTAAGGACAGCATAAGGGTAAATGCTGTACTTCCCGCGGCGGTGATGACACCTATGCTCAATACATGGGCAAATGAGCAAGCTGAGCCGGATAAGGTATTTGATTTTTTGAAAGATATCCATGCGTTGGGCTATTGTCCGCAAGGTGATGTGATTGCCGATGCTTGTGTATTTCTTCTTTCGGATAAAGCTCGATTTATAACTGGCGTCAACTTACCAGTGAGTGGTGGTGCGGAACTAGGGTATAGAAAAAATGTATAGGGGGAGAAAGAGGCTTAGAATAATTTAATTTAGATGTTGTTTTTTAAAGTCGTGCAAAGTATCTTGCGCATTGAATAATATTCTATGCCATTATTCAAAATCTAAATAACAATGTTAATCAAATTAATAGAATTATGAATAAATCTATCCTATTGACATCTATATTAGGACTTGCTTCTATATATGGTCATGCGCAAGTGAATAGTAAGAAAATGCCTGTTAAGAATACGTACGAAATAAAGAGTACAGATAGTCCCGAAGATATATTAAGAAAAGCCGTCCATGTTGTGCCTACGGCAAATCAATATCAGGCTTTGAAAAACGAATTTATAGCTTTTATCCATATTGGGCCCAATACATTTACCAAATTGGAATGGGGGAATGGTATGGAGGATCCTAAAATTTTTGACCTTAAAAACCTAGATACGGATCAATGGTGTGAGGCAATGAAGGCCGCGGGGATGAAAAAAGTAATCATCACGGTGAAGCATCACGATGGCTTTGTGCTTTGGCAGAGTAGATATACGAATCACGGAATTATGTCTACCGGATTTAGAGATGGAAAAGGTGATATCTTGAAAGACTTAACAGCTTCCTGTAAAAAGTATGGCTTAAAACTGGGGGTCTATCTGTCACCTGCAGATCTTTTCCAGATTGAAAGTGCCGATGGACTCTATGGTAATCTAAGTGAATATACGCAACGTACTATTCCTCGAGAAGTAGCTGGAAGACCATTTAAAAATAAAACAAAATTCAATTTTAAAGTAGACGATTATAACGAATATTTTTTAAATCAGCTGTTTGAATTGCTGACGGAATACGGTCCGGTACATGAAGTATGGTTTGATGGTGCACATCCGAAGACAAAAGGTGGACAAAAATACAATTATGATGCTTGGCGCGAGCTGATTAGAAAGTTGGCCCCAGAAGCTGTAATCTTTGGTAAGGAAGATATCAGGTGGTGCGGGAATGAGTCTGGAGGAACGAGAAGTACAGAATGGAATGTGATTCCATATCAAGATAATCCAGCTGATTTAGTGAGTTTTCCAGATTTGACTTTAGCGGATTTGGGAAGTCGCGAGCAGATTCTAAAAGCGAAATATCTGCATTACCAACAGGCTGAAACGAATACTTCGATTAGAGAAGGATGGTTCTATAGAGATGATACGCATCAGAAAGTGAGAAGTACAGATGATGTTTTTGATATTTATGAACGATCTGTTGGAGGTAATTCTACTTTTCTGTTGAATATTCCGCCAAATAGGGACGGGAAATTTTCACCTGAGGATGTTAAGGTACTCCATGAAGTAGGAAACCGTATTAAGGAAACTTATGGCCAAAATCTATTGCGAGGGGCAAAAGGAAGCAAAGAAACATTGGATGACAACCTCGAGTCGTTTAGTATGCTATCGGATAAAAATTCGGAACTGATTTACACAACTCCACAACCGGTTAAAATAAATCGTTTTGTTATTCAAGAAGCAGTAAGCACGCATGGCGAACGTGTTGAAAAGCATGCACTAGATGCCTGGATTGATGGTCAGTGGAAAGAAATAGCGCATGCTACTAATATCGGTTTTAAACGTATTCTACGTTTTCCTGAAGTGACATCAAATAAATTCCGTATTCGAGTATTGGAGAGTCGGGCAACTCCAGTGATTGGTAATGTTTCCGCGCATTATGCGCCGGGAAGGCCTCCACAACTTACTTTTACGCGTGATGTAGCGGGTATGGTTGCCATTGTTCCTTTGAAAAGTGAATTTGGATGGAAACCCCATGGAGAGGATATCCTGAAAAATTTAAATACCAACTTTCAAATACACTACACATTGGATGGTAGTCAACCTACAGCACAATCAGCTATATATTCGCAACCAATCGCTGTAAAAGGCGGACAAGTAAAAGCTGTAGCAATAAGTGCTGATAAATTGGTAGGTGCACTTGCTGAAGAAACAATGGGTATTGCGAAAAAACAATGGAAAATTTTAGATTTTAGTAGCGAAGTGGCTAATCATAGCGCGAGTATGGCTTTTGATGCTGATTCAAAAACCTATTGGCAATCAGAGGATAACGGAGCAGCTCAACATATTTCAATTGATCTTGGGCAGCAGTATAAATTAACGGCATTTAGTTACACACCACAAAATGAGCACGGTAAAGGGATGATGGCGAAAGGTGTGGTGAAAATAAGTAATGATGGAAAGAATTGGGATGAAGTGGAACGATTTGAATTTGGAAATCTCATTAATGATCCAACGAAGCGTACGCATCGATTTGCAAAACAGATGATTGCACGTTATATCCGTGTTGAGTCTACAGAAATAACTGGTGGTGGAAATCTGCTTACGATTGCTGAATTGGATTTTGTAGAATAATTGGATAGGGTTAATCTCCTATGCTAGGGTTAATATAAGTATTTGCCAGAATTGTCAACTACTTATGATTGAAATAAAGTTTTTTACGAATACAGCGCCTGTTACAATTTTAGTATCAGGCGCTGTTTGTTTAACTACATCTGTTGTAGCACTATTTTTTCTCCTATCTTTAATGAGATGCTGTATATGTCACCTTCTTTGCTGATCGTTTTATTAGTTGTTGATTTTAATGGTTGCTCATAGCGCAATCTTAAAGTGCCGGTTTGTTCTGCTTTTATGATTACCTTATCTAATTGACCATTTGTTTTGCTGGCACTAATTAAAAAGCCACCTTCAGCCCTTAGCTCAGTAAAGGAAATGTTTGTCCATGATGCAGGAATTGCGGGAAATAGCTCTACATACCCCTGCTTGCTCTGCAACAATAATTCATGAACACCTTGTGCAAAAGCAAAGTTCCCTTCTAATGTAAATGGTCGGTAAGTAAAGCCTGAATACTGTCCACCTTTTTGATCTCCGTTAACATGAAAGGAGTTGGTCGAACAGAAGTTGCTTGCAAATTTTTGAAGATTCAGAACTGCCTGGTCTGCTTCCTTAGCTCGAGCATGAAGACAGGCCATCCAGCTGAAGGAATAACCGACCCAGGCACGTGTGCCAAGTTTCTCTAAATGACGCATAGATTTTTTGATCTGATCTTGGTCTTCTGCTTTGTTGATGTCCAAAAGCCCAAGTGGGTAAATGGCCATATAGGGTGACATATGACGATGGGAATGTTCCATAGGTACGTCTGTGGCTACTAATAGCCCTGTTTCATTATTTGCATAGTTGGGTAACTCTGAACCTGTGGTGCTCCATGCTTTGGCTTCGGCTACCAGTCCACTTGCCTCACTTACTTCTGCTGCAGCTTCAAATAAGAAGTGTGCTAGCGCTAAATCAAAATTGGTCCAATCTTTAAACCATGCGTTTCTACTGTTATCATTGTATTCGGGACTGGAACTTAACGGTAAGTAACGTTTTCCATTTCTGATTTCTGTGATGTTGCGGAGGTACGTGGCCGATTCAATGATGTAAGGTAATGCTCTTTCTTTGAGAAATTTTTTATCCATACTGTACTTCCATTGCCAATAAAAGTGCTGCGCAGTCCACGCACTTACAGTTGGGGATAATGCATATTGGATCCATCCACCCATTGGGATACCACTCAAGGTGAGTACACCTGGTATATTAAGTCCTTCAACGCCAAAATACTGCTTTGTGTAAGCTAGATTAGCGGGTCTGATTTTCCATAACCAATCGGTAAAAGTTTCGGCTTCAGCCAGGCGGTTTCCTGTATAAGCGGGCCAATAGCTGAGTTGGGTATTCAAGTCGTTGTGGAAATCGCCTTTCCATGGTGGCAACCCACCATTATCTGCTGTCCAAACGGCTTGAAGGGTGATGGCTGGTGCTCCTTTGCGTGCCGCAGCTCCGAGTTTGTACATTTCAAGATAATATTGTCTTTGTAGTAGGGCATCTGGTAGATTGATTGCGGATTGTTTCCAGTAGGTATCCCACCACGATTGATGGCTTGAAGTTAGCTTACTGGATGTCCTAGCATGCATCTCTTTGCTTAAGCTGGCTTTTTCATTATTGGAAACCGTCCACATGCCTATAAGCTTATTTGGAGAAATTTCTTTCCATTCCAACAGTACTTCATAAAATCGATTTTCATAAGTGGGTTGATGAATGAGCTGACTGTGTGTCGATGAGGTTAATCTTCCTTGGGTATATCCGAGACGTGAAAGATCTTGTCCATCGACTACAGATACTTCTTTATCCTTATCTGATGTTAGGACATATTGATGTGGTAGCAACTGTGGTAGTGCATTTTTTACATTTTCACCAGTAATCTCAAAGTAGCCAACTGGTTTGTTGGCATGAATGAAGCAGGTGAATGTGGTACCATTGTCAAAACGGATGGTGTTGGTTGCGGTCTTGATATCAAGTACATTGGATACGACTTTACCTAATGAAGCAAGATTAAAGGACATTGCTGCAGCAGGTAGTTTAGTCGGATAAGGGTAATCCCCATAAGGATTATCGCCCCACTTTTGTACCTCCTCATACTGTCCTGTATGAAGTTTTTGCTGTACCCATTTAAAGTCATGTTGCTCGAGTTGAAATGCTTTACGTTCATCCCAGAGATCTGCACGGTCTAAAGAAAGTCTCAATGTATTATCCTTTTGCCAGATCAATGCGCCAAGTATTCCATTACCCAATGGGATGGCTTCGTCCCAACGTGTCGCAAGATGATCATACTGGAGATTATGTTGATCTGATGGTTGGGCATATAGTGGGCAGCTAAGAGTCGCCGCCAATAGAAACGTTAAAAAGTATGATTTCATTTTAGTCTGAAGGTTTTGAGCCAAAAATAGTGAAATTAATACTTCTTCGTATGATGTTTATTACCTACTATTGATCCAAAATTAACAATTTGAAAAATTAGTAGAGAATTATTGCCCGTTTATTCTCTCAGAGAATATTGACGGAAATGTCATTACTTTATAAAGTTATTTTTGTAATCACTTGGAGTGCATCCTTTTATTTTTTTAAAAATCTTATTGAAATTTGATAGGCTATTATATCCACAATCGTAAGCGATATTTCCAATTTGATTTTTCTCGTCATTGATGAGCTTACATGCCTGACTAATGCGTACTTCATTGACAAACTGAATAAAAGTTTTTTGGGTCCGCGTTTTAAAATATCTACAAAAAGCATGTTTGGTCATATTGGATATTTTAGATACCTCTTCTAAGTTGATATCCTTCGAGAAATTTTCGAATACATGTCGAAATATCTTGTCAATTTTATCATTGTCTTTTACAATGTATGTATTTGTGTAACCTGCACTGGATAAAAAGGTATAGTCATTGTTTGTTGCATTTACTATTTTTTGAAAGAGTTCAAGCAATAGAATGGTTTTGGGGATTCCTTCACTATGAACCATCTTATACAGGATATTTTTAATTTCCGTTTTGACGTTACCATGGAATAATAAACCTCTTTGTGATATGGAAATGATGTGCTCAAGTTTGGATGTGTTAAAAAAGTGAGACAGCGCATTTACTAGTCTGTCAGGGTTGAAGTATAGAGCCAATGAAGCAGCAGTTTGGTTTATATTTAATTCTTGATGATCATTGTGCCATACATGTGGTAGGTCGGAAACCAATAAAGGTTAGCTCATCACACATAAATGTATCTAAGTTATCTCCAATCATTCGGCGTCCATTACTTTTGACAATATAGGTTATTTGACATTCTTTATGAAAATGGAACTCTGTTGAAAAGTAGGGTCTATTGATTTCGCGTGTGACAAAAACGTCACTTCCCATTCCTTCTAAAACTTTCGCAAAAACTGGTTTCATGAATATTGGTTACTTTTTAACGGTTGTTGATTGTAATAAGCTAATATAAGATTAGTTGAATGGAGTAACAAACTATTTTATAATGCTTATATAGTATTGTTACTACGGCCTCTACCATAAAATCTTTATGATAGGTCATGTCGGATGAACCCTGTTTGGGATGTATTCGGATTGAAAATTATTAAGATATTAATATTCTGCGCTACTAGGCATTTATTCGTAACCTAGTAGCGCAGCATTAATATGTTAATTTTCTTGAATCGATTTGGGAGGTAATCGGATATACATCTTTGTATATATCGATTCCAGTATCTGCTAGTGGAATTCCGGCCATTTTGGTTTTTGTACCTTCGATAATGATATTCTTCTTATGGTCTAGTTTGATCATAGCCCATATTGGATCTTCATAAACGAGTGTATAGCGGAGTATACCGTGCTTTTTATAGAATTCATCGGAGAAAGCGGTGCTTTTGAAATCTTCTCCTGCCCAATAGTATGATGAACTGTTTATCTGTACATAATGGATACCATTTATTTCATTATGATAGTTCATATGATGATGTCCGGTCAAGACCAGCACAATTTTGTTGAAACCTGCTTCTTTATTGACTTGTTCAAATAAGTAGCGCACTTCCATACCATTTTCTAAACCTCCTAATGTATTTTCAAGTCCTTGATGACAAAAGATAACGGTGCGTAACGCAGTGTTCTGCAAATCTTTCTTTAACCAATCAAGTTGCTTTTTAGTAATCGATCGGGGATAGCCTTCAATTTTTGTAGTTTCACTTTTTTCGTTACCATCTAAGACGATAAAATGGAATCCATTCTTGTCAAAGGAGTAATAGGGGTTCGTTGCTCCCCAAAAGGATAATGCCTGTTGTTTTGAAAATCCACCATCGGTATCGTGATTACCAAGGACATAGTGTTTATCTCCTGTGAATTTGTTCCAAACATCCATTAATGGTTTATTCTGAGGCTTTGGAACACAGAAGTCTCCTAATTGAATAATGAAATCTGGTTGTTCTTTATTCATGGTATCAATGAATAATTGCGCTCTTCTGTCACTGTCATGCATGAGGTCGTAGTGGAGGTCTGAGATGACGCCAAATTTGATATCTCGTGTCCTATTGCTGTCAGCATTACTTGCAGCTGATGTCGGTAGTCCTATAGCCTGATTTACAAAAAGAGAGGAGATACCTAGTCCCCCAATTTTTAAGAACGATTTTCTATTTATCATAATTTGTTATAACTAAATGGGTTTAATAAAAGTTTGAAATTTGCTGAGTAACGACATTCTTCTTAATCTATCAAAGATAATTAACGGTATTTTAATCATATATTATTTGATTGATGTCAGGTTTTACAAAGGATATAATAATTGCACACAGTGCACAAATGACAGCTACAGCAAGAAAGATGTTTGATGTATCACCGGTATAATCAATGATTTTTCCGAAAATAGGTTCTCCGATAGCGGCAAAGACATATGCAAACATATTCATCACACCTATACCTGTGCCTACTAATTTTGTGCCCAATAAATCTGGGCTCAATGTCCAAAAATTGGCTTGTGGACCATATACAAAAAAACCTGAAGTAAACATGAGAAATGCTGCTAAAATATGATGCGGTGTGGGAATAAAATAAATCAATAAAGCTATGGCGCAACTACAGACCATACCCGTTCGAATAGATTTACTTCTGTTTTTTTCGAATAGTAAATCTGAAATATAACCAAACGAAATCGCACCGACTGCCATACCGATTGGAATGAATAAGGTAAGCCATAAATTACCTGAAGATTCTTTATAATTATTACCCAAAAAGTGAATTGGAACCCAAAAGATAAGACCATATCTTGCCATGCTCTGAAATCCAATTGCAAATGATGCTATGATAAATTTTTTGTTCCCAAATACTTGTTTATAAGCATCTTTCCATCCTAAATCTTGAGTCTTGGAATCGGATTTATTGTCCGAAGTTATTGTAAAACCTTTTAAGGATGGGTGGCTGCGGGCAATAATTAAAAACAGAATGAGTGCAAAGCCAAGAAAAAGTATAGGAAATCTAAACAACGTGCGCCAACTTTGCTCTTGCTGTACGAGTTGCAAAGCCATAAAAAAAGTGAGCACGGAGGAACTACCTGCTGCCATGGTATAAAAGCCAAATGCTTTGCCTCGTTCGCTACTATCCCACCAGTTTGAAATTAATTTGCTGCCTGATCCCCAAGCCATAGATTGGAAATAACCATTCAAGGTCCATAAGATTAATATCATTCCATAGGAATTGGAATAACTGATAGATAGATTACAGATAATTGAAAGAAAACCACCTGTCAAAATCATGATTTTTGGACTAAACCTATCCGCTAGGTTTCCATTGATTAATTGTCCTATAGCATATCCCATCAACATCGAAAAGCTAATCCAACCAATCTGTTGGTAGCTAATACTCAATTCTTCTGTCATACCCTTTGCTGCCCAACCAAAATTATGTCTTCCTGTATAGAAAAATAAATAACAGAACATGGTGATAAATAGCATCTTCCATTGTTCCTTTCTGAAATTTTGTTGAATCTGCATCCTTATTTGATGTTCATATTGATACCTACTCTAATTGGCTTGTTTGCTATTGCATAGTCGAAGGCTTCATTCACTTTCTCTAGTGGGTATTCCTTCTCTACGAGTGATAAAAATGGATATTTCTGCCAGTTACCAATGATGAAATCCACTGCTGTATTAAAATCTTCGTAGTTGTAGTTATGAAGACCTTTAAGTGTTAACAGGCGTCTGATCATCTGCTCGGCATCGATCTCAATTTTACGTTGCTTGAACACTGCCCCTATAAATACTGCCACCCCGTTAATGTCTAGTTTTGCTATTCCAGCTTCCATAGCGTCGGGAGCACCACTCATGTCTATGAAGCAGTCAAATAAATTGTCTGTTTTAAAATGTTGTAAATCAGTGGCTGTGGGTGACTTCGTGTTGATTGTGGCAGTAGCACCGAATTTTTTAGCTAATGTTAAACGTTTGTCATCAATATCTGTAACCGTGATGCCAATAGCACCAGCCTCTCTACACATAGCGATACATACTAAGCCTAGTAAGCCCATCCCAGAAATTAAAACCTTTTTTCCGGATATTGCTCCAGCTAATCTAATTGCTCCTGCCGAAGTAGCTATTGCACAATTGATGGTGGCAGCAATAGGAACAGGAAGTTCGTTCGGTAGGATTCGGATATGTGTATGTGGTCTCAAGATGATATGCGACGCTAAACCACCATGAAAGGTGTCGGATTCGGTAATTATTCTGTGACCGTATTTGTAAAGTATATCATTTTTTTGTGGACTTTGGTCATTATAACTTGGGGTATTAGGATCACTGGCATATACGGTCCAAGTAATCATGTTGCCATTCCTAAGTAATTGTCCTGTGGCATCTTTTAAATTATTATCGAGATTGATACTTATTATTGTCCCTACAATTTCGTGCCCAAGTATCGTAGGACAAGGTTCTTGGCGAAGGCCACAAAAGGTATGTAAATCGCTGCCGCAAAGCGTTGCGTAGTCAATTTTAACGAGTATTTCACCGTCTTTAATATTTGGTATTGTACTTAATACGGATCGAAGTGGGGATTTAGCTTTGTCAAAAACGAAGAATTTACCTTGCTTAGTCATAATTGTATTTTAAATATAGTATAAAGTTTTGCAATACTAAACAATGTTTATGTATACTATATTTTGTAAGTATTAAATTTATGTTAATTTTGTCTTGAAAATTATTTCATTAGTTTTATTTTTTGAATAGATTTTATGTGATTATTTAACAATATTTAAACTTTAAATTGATGATTTAATAAGATAGAATGGCTAGTTTTAGAACAAATTATATTTATGAAATATCTATTTTATACGATAGGAATTTGTAGCTGTTTGCTTTTAAATAGTAAAGCTTTTGCTCAGAATATGCACACGCTGGCATTCGAATCAATCGAAGAAATGCATAATTTTTTTAGATATTCTCCAGGAAAGAAAATTATAAGTGGACACCGTGGAACAATTGAAGATGGTTTGCCAGAGAACTCAATACCTGCTTTTGAAGCGGTTTTGAAACAAACTCAAGCTATTTTTGAAATTGACCCTCGCTATACGAAGGACAGTGTAGCGATATTGCTCCATGATGCAACTTTGGATCGTTGTACTAATGGTTCGGGAAATGTGGCGGACTATTCATGGTCTGAGCTTAAAAAATTGAAGTTACGCGATCACAAAGGAAATGTAACTGAGTATGGTATCAATACCTTAGCAGAGGTTATTCAATGGGCGAAAGGTAAAACAATCTTAAATCTTGATAAGAAAGACTTGTCTCTAGAGAAAACAGCAAGTATTATGAAAAAATATAATGCTTATAGTTGGGTATGGGTAACGGTACACAATGTCGAACAAGCAAAGTTTTATTTAAAGCAAAATAAAGATCAATTTATGTCTGTACATCTCAAAGATTGGGATGCATTAATGAAGTATGATCAATCGGGGTTACCATACGACAGAATGATTGTATATATAGGACCAGAAATAAAAAAAAGCAATAAATCTTTATATCGTTTTTTGAATAAAAAAGGTGTTATGTGTATGATTTCTTCTGCTCCAACATATGATAAATTGGCCACAAGAGAGGAGCGAGCTTTAAAGTATAGCGCAATTTTTGCAGACGGTGCTTCGATTTTGGAAACAGATCTCCCTATTGAAGCTAGTAAATCTATTAACTAATGCCTTGGTATACATCTTTGATTTTGAAGTTTAACGTGCCAGTCTGATACCTGTATACTGCCATTGATGTTGGGTATGAAAGAAATTACGATATGTTTTTCTACTATGTCCTGGCGATGTTGCATCTGAAGCGCCTCTTAAAACCATTTGATTTACCATAAACTTACCATTGTATTCTCCCACTGCTCCAGGTTCTTTTTTAAATCCGGGATAGGGAAGGTACGCACTGCCTGTCCATTCCCAACGCGTGCCCCAATCAAATTTATCGGATGCGATTTCCCACTCTGCTTCAGTAGGTAGACGCATGCCTTTCCAATTTGCATAAGCCGAAGCTTCGAAAAAGT
Source organism: Sphingobacterium sp. SG20118 (assembly GCF_044740685.1). Lineage (NCBI taxonomy): Bacteria > Pseudomonadati > Bacteroidota > Sphingobacteriia > Sphingobacteriales > Sphingobacteriaceae > Sphingobacterium > Sphingobacterium sp. SG20118. Next base: position 3,088,677 of record NZ_CP172826.1, on the reverse strand, counting down.
TGATATGATTAAGGGTAGCATCAAGATCAAGCTCATGTAATCCAGACAGCGTATAATACATCCACTGATTATCAATTTTATGCCAATATAATGGTGATTTGACTTGATTTTCTTTTACCCAGTCCCATCCTTCAGCATGCCAATGTCGAAAATCTAGATATCCGCCATCTTCCATAAATTGAAGATACTCACCATTGCTAACAAGGCGGTTGCCAATTTCGAACTCTTGGAGGTAAACTTTATGCTTTCCTAGCTCATTGTCAAAGCTGAACCCATCTCCTTCAAATCCGATTTCATATAGACCAGCCGGAAAGGGAATCATTTCAATAGGTAACGGTGTTGGAGATACAGGAGGAAGTTCTTTTGTGTAGGGCGGGAAAAGAGGATTGTGTCCTAAAATATATTTGATATCTGTAACTAACAACTCTTGGTGTTGTTGTTCATGGTTAAGCCCTAGTTCAAGTAAAGCAGCGATGGATGCTATAGTTTGAAGTCTTTGTTGGAAAAAAACGCGCATATGTTCATCTACATATGATCTATAGCGGTAGATATCTTCAACGGAGGGGCGACTGAGATTTCCACGGTCAGTTTCTGATAACACGTGCACCCACTGTTTCATAATAGCTGTTGAATACATAGGTGTATTGCGAGTCAAAAACTTGGTAGTTAGGGAGATGAGGCGTTAGTAGGAAAGTCTCAAAAAACCATGTAGTATGCCCTAAGTGCCATTTTGGAGGACTTACATCTACGATAGGCTGCACCACATAATCTTCAATTGCTAGAGGTGTACAGATATGAGTTGAATGCTGTCTAATGGCCAGATATCGGGTTTCTAGTTCAGCAAAATAACTTGCTATGTTTGAATCTGTTTTCATATTGTTTTTTTATTTATGTGACCTTCCAAATGGCATCCATAAACCATTTCTTCGTATCATATAATTCTGTAACTGTCACAAATCCCGATTCACGAGCAAGGTCATGGATATCTTCTGGTGAAAATTTTTGGGATATTTCCATGAATATTGCTTCATTCTCGTAGAAGGGTATCTGGTACTCTCCAATAGTAACTTGCTGGTTAATAAGACTGATGAGGTAGCTTCTACAAGCACCAGTGCTAGGGTCGTAGGTTTGGTAATGTTCAAATTGGCTGATGTCGAAATCAGCATCGAGTTCTTGATTAATGCGCTTTAGAAGGTTGAGATTGAAACTGGCTGTAATGCCAGTACGGTCATCATAAGCCTGTAATATGGTTTTGGGATGTTTTTTTAAATCAAATCCTATCAATAGATAATCGCCAGCACTTAATTTATTTTTTAGTTCTGAACAGAATTGTAGTGCTTGTTCATACTCCATATTGCCGATATTACTACCTAAAAATAACACTACTTTTCGTCTTGACGATAATGTTGTTGCCTGATCGATCATTTCAAAATATTCACCCTTTAAGCAAATGATTTCGAGATTTGGAATACTGTTGTTGAGTTTGTTTTTTAGAACGGAAAGGATATTGCCTGAAATGTCAATAGGCATAAAACTAAAAGTAGCGCCTTGGTCTACTAAATATTGGAGTAAATAAGAAGATTTTATAGCATCGCCTGCACCCAACTCAATAAGGTCAAAAGGTTCATTATTTGGACTAATAAAATCAGCAATTTGGGCCGTTTTAGTTTTGAAGATATCAAGCTCACAGTTGGTGAGATAATAGCTCTCCATGTTCATGATTTTTTGAAATAGCTCATCTCCAATCTTATCATAGAAGTATTTGGAGGATAACTTCTTGGGGTTGCTTCCTAAATCTAGTAAGATATCTTGGCGAAATCTATCAACTGTTTTGGAGATCTTATTTTGATGATATTTATGATGTGGGTTAATGTTCATTTCTCCCAGTTTTTTTATTATGTATATTTCAAGTTGGAATATTACTAACCATTTAGAGATATAACATATAAAATGTAAGAGTTGTTTGCATGAACCATGATGCTTATGTAATAAAGCTATTGATAAAATGTCATTATTTTCGTTTCTTCTTCTTCATTTTGTTGATCCAAATGATCATTCCTGTGACTGGAAGTGATGCACATATTAGTCCCATAAGAAATGTTAAAATTTTGGTTGTTAAACCTCCATAACTTCCAACATGTAGGTCATAGTTCATTGCTCCAATTTTATCACCTAACGGAGCATTTTTAGATTGATTTATCTTTTGAATTTGGCCAGTTGATTGGTTAAAGTAATACCAGATGAATTGACCCGTTCGATCTTCAACGAATCGTACTTGAATATCTTGGGGGTTTGCAATATTTTTCCGTAGTCGAATCGACATCATTTCTGCATTCGGATGTTTATCAAGGGTGTAAATGAGAGCATTGTCTAGGGTTTTACTTTGGGTTTGTGGTACTTTATCGAATTTTTTATCAAGGTTAATTTTTTGAGAGAAACTAATCGTATTGAATGTTTTTATATAAAAATCTTTAAAGGAAGGAAATGTGAACGCAATACCTGTGCATGCTAATAATAGAGCAAAAGAAAAACTATAGAAGCCAAGGATTTGATGTAAGTCATAATTCAATCGTTTCCACTTTACGTTGAAATTAAACCAAACTTGCCTTTTTACTTTTTTTAATTTCCATTTCTTCGGCCACCATAGGACGATGCCGGACAGCAATATAATAATGAATAGTACTATTGAAATACCAACTACCCAATGTCCTATTTGTTTTCCTAGTAATAGGTTCATATGTAATTGCAGTATAAGTTGAAAAAATTCCGTTTTAGAGTTTTCTACATACTGCACTTTACCCGAATAAGGGTTTATGAATATCCGTTTATGGTAAATGAAATATTGATTATGGCCGAAGGCATGTTCATTGGTTTTTACAGCTCGAAATACCCAAGTTCGGTTGGGAGAAAGGTATAGGTCTGCCCGACTGATATGTTCTTGTTTAGGCAGCGCCTTTTGAGCGTATTCAATAAGCTGAGTAAGAGGTAATGGTTCGTTATGATTTAATAAGCCATCTTGTAAATAGTATTTTTGCGGATAAATCATTAACTTGAGTTCATCATGGAATACATAGAGGCAGCCGGATAAGCTGACAATAAAAACGACTATGCCTGTAAAAAGACCTAGCCATTTGTGTAACCATAAAATACTTTTCTTAATCATTATTAAAATTGGTAATGTAAGTTTAGAGAAGTTACTGTACCGCTTCCCTTTACATACTCAGCATCTAATGCGCGATATTGACTTACTGTTGGATAATATGATGTATTGAAGAGGTTTTCAATGCCAAGACCTATATTCCAATATTTATTAAGCCTGTAGTTTCCAGATATATTGAAGATATCTACATTTTTTATAGGACCTTCACTATTATTGTATTTTCCTTTATCATTGCGCATGAATCGATCGCGTGATCCTGTATGTACCCAAAATAATTGCAAATTTAATTGTTGATTGGGTCTGTAATTGAAAAATCCTGTTGCCTTTGGTGGTGCAATCCTAGATCCATTAAGATACAATTTACTGCCGTCATCCATTTTAGCTTCACCTTCAACGTATGCGTAACTACCACCAATGCTTATCTTTTGACTAAGTTTTGCATCCAATGCGATCTCATAACCTGCTACTTCTTCTGGTTCGCGTTGTGGCATAAGGAAACCACCTACATCAACTAAATTGACACCTAGATCTGAGGTACTGATATAGTACGATGCTGAAATATTGAATATGCTGAAACGGCTTGAAAATCCGGCTTCATAATTATTGGTTATGATGGGGTCTGTTTCTAGATTTCCAAGTGTATTTTCTTTGGCTCTACGTAGTATACGTCCTAATTCATTGATGGCAAATCCCTGTGAAAAGCTGATGAAAGGATTGAAATAATCATATTTTGTATAGCGCAATCCAGCATTAAACATGGTAGCCTTATATGGAATACTGCCTCCACTCACCATTATGCTACCTTCACCGCCCGGACCTGTAGCTATAGTATGATAATCGTTGACCTTAACGGTAGCATTTTCATAGCGAAGTCCACCTTTGAAAACTAGGTTTTCAATAAGATCGGCTTTTATTTGCACATAAGGTGCAAAGTTAACCATATTCATTTTAGGTATATAAACACGGCCGTCTGTTAAGTTTTGATAGGTAACATCTTTCAATAAATCCAAGCCATAAGTTAATTCTGTCGGAATTGTCAAAAGTTGAAAAGGTGTATTCAGATTTAACCGTAATCCTTTTTTATCCGAATTGATCATGGTCTGGCCTGGGCCATACCAAGCTGTACCCGTAGCGACATATCTGTTCATGGAGCTGAATGAATTTAAATATGCCGTCATATCCAATTGTGTAGAACGAAAGAGATTATTTTTTGAGTAGGTCAACATGGCATTATGGTTATAAGGTGTGCCTGCGGGTTTCCCAGGTTCTTCTCCTTTTATACCGATTGTAGGGGATGCTCCATATACACCATTTTTACTGATATATTTTGCACGTTGTGTGCTGCCATAATAATTGTAAAATCCTGTCACCGTACTACTAGAATCAATTTTATAACCAAGCTTTACAAATGCATTGTACTGGTAGGAATTAGAAAGACCATCTGTCTGTCCGAGAGGTATGCCTTTGGAGTCTTTTTGTAATCCGGTATAGTCAACTGACCCTGATGCGGTGTAGCTCCATTTGTTTATATTGCCTGAAAGTTGCTGTGATAATTTATATCCCACAGTTTCTTGCGGATCAAAAGGATTAATAGATGTACCCACAACAGTTTGTCCGCTTATTTTTTTATCATCATTGTTTTTTTTGGTGATATAGTTGATTATACCTCCACCAGACCCATTTCCATAAATTGAAGTTGCTCCTTTGATAACTTCGATACGTTCAATGACATTTGGATCAATAGTACGTAAATCTCTAGCGCCGTTCATGAGTGGTGTCGATTGGGGAATACCATCTATCAATACTAAAACGGCACGTCCACGCAGTGTTTGACCTGAGTTTGTAGCTTTGTTGGTTGAGGTTCCTAAACCTGGGATAGCGTTACCCAGTACAGTCGCCAAGTTGTTTGTGATATTGGTTTGAGCCTGAATATCTTGTTGATTCAATATTGTGATAGAAGAAGGTATAGTCGAAATACTTTCGGGTTTGCGCCCAGCGGTAACGACAATTTCATCCAACACGCGTGTGCTCGTAAACATGACGATATCTTGAAGCTGATTATCTGGATGATTTGAGAATTTGAATGTTTCTTCACGAAATCCGATAGCAGAAAGGGTTATTTTTTGATTATTGATGGAGTCAATATTTAACAATAAAATACCGCTAGTGTCTGTACTTCCCAATAGGTCTTGATTGATACGGACTGTAGCTCCAGCGATTGGTAGGCCTTTCTCTGACTTGACCCGTACTCCTTGCTGTGCATGGCAAATGAATACTTGAAGCGATAGTATAATAGACAATAATTTCCATCTCTTTTCAATGGATTGTAATGAAATAGGCATCTGTATTATTCTTATATTAATTTAGATTTGTTCTAAACAATAGGCAAATATACGATCTATTTTATTTTAGCAAAATATTTTTTTATTTTTTATTGAAGTATTAGGCATATACTTCTTTTGTAAACGTTACTTTCCTGCAATTCTTTTTGTTCTATATTAGAATACAAAATGATTTTAATAAGATGATATGGAATTGTAAAATAAGGGAACTGCTATTAGCCGATTGTTTCATTGCTCGATAAATTTGCGGAGATTGAATAGTATCTTATCCCATCCCAATTGATAGTTTTCTGGAGCAAAATCTGGACCTCCATCGCTGAGGTTTTCAATACCGGAGTGTTGTAAGGTAACTGTGGTAAATTCATCTTTTTCTGTTAGTAACCAGGTAACCTTTGTAGTCCCTTTACTGTAGTCGGGATGCGTCCATGTGTGTGAAAATCTTTTAAAAGGAATTATTTCAAGAATAGTACATACATGTAGAAATTGTTGTTTAGCGCCTGGTTCATAGAAGTGGAATGTTGCACCTAGGATAAGTTCAAAATCTGGAATTTCAAAATACCAATTTTTGAACAGTTCTTTATTTGTAATAGCTTCCCATATGATAGCTGTATTTTTTCGAATTAAAACTGAAGATGTAATCATGATTGATATTTAATTGATTTGTCTAAATATAAGTGTAAAAACAACTACCATACCCTTGAAACAAAACGCATTATTTTCATAATTGTTTTTTAAAATGTTTTGTTGATTAGAGTAAAGATGTATGGTTTTTCGATTATTCGGACTGTGTTAAATAAGGACCAAAAATCGATATAAAAAAAGCCTCTAATTATTTTAGAGGCTTTTAGAATGGTTTGCGTAAATGTTCTAGCTATCTATTTATGTCCATTGCTTATATGCTTTTTTCATCTTAATTACAATTAGTGTAATAAAACCTAATATCGCAAATATTGCATATCCTATTCCTATTTCGGTTTGTGTTTGTGGATTGACTAAACTTACCACGATGTAGCTAAGTGCTGAGGTCACTAAATAGGTAATACCACCAGCTAAACCTCCTGCTATTCCTGCAGATGAAGGGAATCTACCCAGGCAGTAACCAAAATAGTTGTTGAATATAAACCCGGCCGTTACATGAATAAGGAATGCAAATAAGGCTAACGTGAAAAGATTGGTGATATATGGAGATATTACAATCATTAAAACAATGAATCCAATCTGTAGGTAGTTGGCAAATTGCAGTTTCGGAAGTAAGGATTTCTTTATTAATGCACGACCGATAAATCCGCCCGACATCCAGGCTAATCCCATAAGTAATGAAATATATCCTGTTGTAATGGAACTATAGCCAAGGTCATGTTCGATAAAAAAAGGACCACTTAAGTTATAGAACATAACGAGTCCGTAGCTAATACCACACATGAGTACACCAAAAGTAAAATCTTTGGTTTGCAACATGGTTTTGAATTCGGTAACTAAATATTCCAGTCTAAGTGGGTTTTTCTGACGGATTGTTTCTCCTGAAAATATGAGTTCCAAAAAGAAAAGTATTGTACTATACCCCGCAAGTAACATGAAATTGGAGCGCCAACCAAATTTTGCCTGTAAATACCCCCCGATAAATGGAGCTATTATGGGCGCTAGTGACCACACAATGGTAATGGCACTGAGATAACGTTTTCGTTCTTCACCTTCATAGACATCGACAAAATATGCACGCTTAGATACGACAACAAAGGCAGATAATATCCCTTGTATTATACGCATTGCATAGATAATCAATATATTATCGGTTGTTGCGGTAATCCAGAAGCTGATGGTGAAGAGAAAAAGAGAGATCAATGTAATTCGATATCGTCCCCAAGCGTCAACAAGAGCACCAGTAAAGAATTGTGCAACTCCATAACTAATTAGAAATAGGGATAACGTCAGTTGTATCTTACTTTCTGCTAATCCCAATTCTTGTGCCATTTGCGGCATAGAGGGTAAGTAAATATCTGTTGCTAAACCTGAAATGGGAACTAAAGCAAAAGCAATTAGTGTGGGAGCAATTGATCGGCGTGAATTTATAGTATTATTGTACATGTAATATGTGTAGTGCTAAAATGGGTTAAGCGAATATGTTTATATCTAATATCTACTTGCTAAAACATAAATGAAAGGATAGCAAGGATGCATGAGACACTTGACCTAAATTAAATGAACAGATGTGCAAAGGTATAAAATTCAGTTAAGATGATAACCGTTTATTTGCAGTCTTGGAATTTTGGGAGGTCCTTACCTAACCTTAAAAGTGATGATCGTTATTACTCGAAATCGTTTTCGTACTTTAATCGGACCTATATTGAACAGTCATCCTTATATTAATTATATTCGTTAAAATTATAAACTGTCCTTGCTTATTTTTTGTATTTATATAGGATTTGGTAGGTTGAGAAGTTACACTTGAAGTTTAATCGTTATGAACATTTTTCTGCTTTTGCCCCGCGGCCTATTAGTCTTATTTGCTATAAGTTTTTATACCAGCTTGCAAGCTCAAAAACAACCGCCAAATATTATTTTTATATTGACGGACGACATGGGCTATTCGGATTTGGGATCTTATGGAAGTCCAAATATTTCAACTCCTTTTCTAGATTCTATAGCAGGTAAGGGCGTACGCGCTACAAATTATGTGGTTTCGACTCCATCATGTACTCCTTCAAGAGCCTCATTGTTGACAGGTCGATATGCTTCTCGTTATAACCTGCCCCAACCCATAGGTCCCGGATCGGAATTGGGTCTACCTGATGATGAGGTAACCATCGCTGAAATGTTGAAGAATAGGGGATATGAGACTGCGTTAGTAGGAAAATGGCATCTTGGTGATAAACCAGAATCATTACCTAATGTACAAGGCTTTGATTTTTTTTATGGCATGCTTTATAGTCATGATTATCGTGCTCCTTATGTAAAGACCGACACCATTATCAAACTTTTTAGAAACCGTACTCCTGAAGTATTTGCGCCTGATGATTCGGATTTAAGCCAACATTATCATCGTGAGGCTCTTGGATTTATCGATAGGCAAAAAAAGGATAGGCCTTTCTTTTTGTATTATGCCCATAACTTTCCACATCTACCGATTGCATTCTCAAACAAGAAGAATCCCTATACTTCAGTACAAAATGCAGGACCTTTAGGTGCCGTACTATATGAATTAGATCAATATATAGCACAACTATGGCATGCATTGGAAGCAAAGGGAATGGATAAAAATACCATTTTGATGTTTTCTAGTGATAATGGACCTTGGATTGAATACCCATCACGTATGGCAGATGATCAGGCAACAAAAAATTGGCATGTAGGGACTGCTGGAGTATTTAGAGGGTCTAAAGCTTTGACTTATGAAGGTGGTGCACGTGTTCCATTTATTGTTTACGGTAAAGGAATCATTCCCGAGGGGAAAGTCATTCGTTCTTCAATTAGTAACTTGGATATTTTACCTACCATTGCTTCTTGGACTGGGGCTGCGCTACCAAATAAAAAGCTGGATGGACAATCGATTTGCACGTTATTGGAAGGTAAAGAAGCGGATTTAAATTATAAACATAGACCGATATTTTTGGTTAATTATGGCAAGCCCGAGGCGGTTAAGGTGGGCGATTGGAAATATCGAGTCATTACACAACGTACAAATCTTATTTCAGGTAAAAATGAACAAACGGTAGAAGAGTTATTCAATATTGCTTGGGACCCAAGTGAAAGAAGTAATTTGATTCATGAATACCCAGAAAAGTTTGTTGAGCTTAAAAAGGTGTTCGAATCATTTGATGAGAAAGAATGATTATTTTCAGACTTTTTGATAAAACCAATCCTTTTTGTGTTTTTTTGGCTTAAGTAAAGGAGGATGGAATGTCGTTGGTAGAAGAATATTGGACCTATTCATGCATTTTACACTTAAATTGATTGTGTTTGTCAGTTATTTTTTTATTATAAGATAAATATTAAATGGATATCCTTATCTTAGTTTAAACTAAACGCCCTGGTCTCAGGGGATTTAATATAAATCTAAACTTCATATGAAATTTTCAAGAAAGCTGAAAAGCGTTTTTGTAGCTGCTGTGTCAGCACTGCTTGTGCAATATGGTACATTAACGAATGCTGTTGCAAATCCGCTCCATGAGGAGAATCCAATTCGTTCATCTGAATTAGAAAATCAGAATCTGTTGCGTGCAATTCAACTCGTCGATAAGTCTGTCGCCACCTATTTTAAGGGCGATGGGATGGCGATGGGTAGATTTTACAACCCCGATACAAAAGAATTATCGCAGGAAAGAGGAAGTGTGTGGATGTATACTGCAGCTATTGAAGCTGTAAATGCGATATTAACGGGCTTGAAGTCCCAAAAAGATAATGGTAATGCTACATTGTATAATCAGCATTATAACCGCAATGTGGTGCTTTTGAAGAGCTTGTTTGAAAATGCTGCTTATTACTTGGGAACTTTTAAGTTGATTTCATTTACTCAAGAAAAAGAGTGGACAGTGTATGCGGTAGACCGCGTGAACGAAAAGGGAAAGGCAAATGTGACTGGGATATTGAATGTGTACGATGACCAAATGTGGCTTGTGCGTGAATTATTGGATGCGTACCACTTAACAAATGATTCTTCGTTTCTTGAGCAGGCAGAGTATTTGACGGACTATGTGTTGGATGGATGGGATACAACATTAGATGAAAAGGGTTTGGAGCATGGAGGTATTCCTTGGGGACCAGGTTATGTGACCAAGCATGGATGTAGCAATGGCCCAATGGTGAGCCCATTAGTGTGGTTACATGAAATCTATAAAGGTAAAAATGATAAAATTGAGCATCGTTATATCGATGTTAAAGATAAAAAAACACGTCGTGTATCTAAAGTAAAGAAGAGTGATTATTACTTGAGATTTGCACAGAAGGTATACGATTGGCAAAAACGTTATCTTTTAAATAATCAGGGCGTATATACGGACATGATGGGGGATTGTTCACCTGATTGTTCAATTGCTTATGAAACTGTAAAAGGTATAAAATATCGTGCAAATACATTTCTGAAATCAGCTGTAGGACCTTCTTTTTCTTATAATAGTGGTACGATGTTATCTGGAGCCGCAGATCTCTATCGGGTAACGAAATTGAAAAATTATCTTGAAGATGCCAAATTATTATCCCATGCTAGTTTCGACTACTTCGCTAAAATAGGAAAACAAGTACCGGGTTATTATAGTTACGAATCCAGTGGTTTTAATAATTGGTTTAATGGCATCTTACTTCGTGGTTTTTTTAATTCCTATCCACTCAATAAGGATACAGGAATTTATTTGGAGTCTTTTCAAAAAAATCTAGATTATGGGTATTCAAAATTCTTAAGGGATGGTTTTTTACCTACTGATTTACTAAAGGGTTGGGATAATGATAAAGAAAAAAATAATCTGGAAGGTATGTTTATGTTTACTTATGCAAGTCAATACGCCATCTTGTCTCAATATGAATTGAGCAAATCCAAATAAGGCTATAATATTGGAAATCTGTAAAATTAGAGGATACATGGGCATTTGACAGATTTTTAACACAAACAAAGATGAAGGATGCTATTGCAAATAGTCATTTTATAAAATACCCCATAATCATGGGGTATTTTTTCTTTTAAGAATGTTGTCTCTGTTGTTCTAAAAATTCGGATGGACTCAATCCGAATTGTTTTTGAAAATTTCTGGAAAAATGAGTCGCCGAACTATACCCGAGTAAGTGTGATATTTCATAAATTTTATATTTTCTTTGTATTAAGAGTTTCTGCTGCTTTCCTTAGTCGGGTTAAGTTAATGAGTTCATTGGGTGATAGGCTTGATACGACATTTATTTTTCGATATAATGTAGGTCTACTCATGCATAATATATCGGCCATACGGTCAACATTGAATTCAGGATCGTCCAAGTGATTTTGAATAATTTCGTCTAATTTTGATAGAAATTCTTGATCATTTTGGCTTTGTCCAATACTTTGAATTTGTGAAAGGGGGTTATTAACAAAAAAGGTTTTAACCTTGAGTCTGTTCTTCAGGAGGCTTGCTATTTGTGCTCGTAAAAAAGCTGGTGAAAATGGTTTTTCTATATAGGCATCAGCACCAAATTCTAAACCTTGAATTTTAGATTCTATACTGTTTTTGGCCGTTAACAAAATCACAGGAATATGAGAAGTCATGATATTTTCTTTTATATGCTGACATAATTCATAACCATCCATTTCTGGCATCATAATATCGCTTATAATGAGGTCGAAATTATCGGAAGACAATAATTTCATAGCTTCTACACCATTGCTACTTACTTGTATTTCGTAGTCTTCGCAGAGGTCATCTGCTATAAATTCAAGTAATTCTTGGTGATCATCTACTAATAGTATACTGGCTTTTGCATTTTTCATCATGATGTTAAGCTTTGATTTAAAGGTAACGTTAATACAAATATGTTGAATGAAGTTTCATCGGTTTTGTAAACTAATGAACCTTGATGTTTTAAAGTCAATGATTTTGTTAGGGCTAATCCTAATCCACTTCCTGAAATATTTTTATTTCTTTTTAGACGATTGAATGGTTCAAAGATATGTTCTCGATCTATTATAGGAATGAGTAATCCATCATTTTTTACGGTCATGGTCATTATGTTTTTTTCATCACTTATTAAGCTGATTTCTATATGCTTATCAGAATATTTAAGCGCATTATTAATGAGATTGTAGCAAATTTTTTCGAAAGCATCTAAATCAATTAATGCTATGATATCTACATGAATTGATTTGATTAATATACGATTCTGTGCATTTAATGTTTCTATGAAGTTTTGGATAATCTCTTCTAAAATTAGACTCACATTGTGGGAAGCAAAGTTTAATTTGAATCCCTCTGCCTCGACTTTTCTGAAGTCCAATAACTGATTGCTAAGCTCAATCAGTTTGTTGGTGTTGTTTTCCATTGTATTGAGCAACTTGTCTATTGTTGGACTTCGGTCGACTTTGTCCATTAATTTTTCCAAAGGTGCCTTAATTAGTGTTAAGGGTGTTCGGATTTCATGAGCCACATCAGTATAAAAATTAATCTTGGAGCGATATAGTTCTTGATCTCTTATATTTTGTGTTGTTAAGATATGTTGTCGGTTACGTTGCTTAATTCTTTCATTGAAATGATGGATAATGAATGCAATCAATCCGATAGTGATAAGAACATAGATGAAAAATGCAGGTATACTTGCCCAGATAGGTGGCAAAATTTCTATTTTTAGAGTTTTGAGTTGTTGAATCGGGACACCGTTTGGATCATTAGCCTTAACCATGAATGTGTATTTTCCTGGTGCTAGTTTAGTGAAGTATACTCGGGGGGTACCGTTAATTGGATTCCATTTTTCATCCATTCCCTCCATTTTATAGCTATAATTTATTGAGTGGGGCGCTTGAAAGTGCAGAGCCGCAAAATCTAGACTAAATGACGATTCATCATGTTTGAGTTGTATGTTTTCAGTAAATAGAATTGATTCCTTTAAAATAGGGGAATCGTCTGTTTGACTAATCTCACGATTATTAACAGTCATGTTTGTGATAAAAATTGGGGTGGCAGAATTGTAATTTATTTGATTTAATCTTTCTGGTTTAAATCGGATTAAACCATTGATAGTTCCAAAATAGAAATTACCATTGTCGTCATCAAATGAAGAATTATAATTGAATTGTAGTGTTGGTAGACCAGATTCCATATTGAAGATCCTTATTTTACGATCTTTTTGACGATAGCGGACAAGCCCTTTTGAAGTTGCCACCCACATATTATGTTGTTTATCTTCTAAAAATGACAGGACTACATTACTTGGCATGCCATCGTCCATATTAAAACTTTCAAACTCGTCTTTATCTGGGTCTTTCTTTACCATTCCACCTTCAGTGGCAATCCAAAGTTGTTTTTTTGAATCTTCAAATAGACTATTGATACGATTATTTGGAAGGGCCTTTATATTATTTGATTTGTGCGTATAGTGCTTAAAGTGTTGTGTATTGGGGTTGTAGCAAAATAATCCATCTCGCCAGGTTCCAATCCATAAGTTACCTTTGAAATCTTCTAGAATGCTGGTGTAGAAAATATGGGTAGGGACATTTTTAATCAGAAAGAACTTTTTTGCATCGAGGTCAAATCGATAGAGACCACGTGTGGATGCAGCAAGTATATTTCCATTTTTTGTTTGATATAGATGAAATATGAAATTGCTTTGTAGCTCTGAATTGTTTTGATCTAGATGATGGGTTACCTGCAACTGATTAAGATTGAATATATCAAGTCCATTTACAAAAGCCCCGACTAACAATTGATCATGAATGGCGAGTAGTCCATGCACATTATTATTAGCAAGGGAGCTATTTTGGCTCGTGAAGTTTTGTATTTTATTGTTGGAAATATTCCACTTTGCTACCCCTCCGTTTTCTGTACCAATCCAAATGTGACCCTCTTTATCTTTTTTTATGCCCCGAACAACTGATCCTTTTAAATTGTCAACATGGTCGCCAGGTAATATTTTTTCTATTATGCTATTATGGGCATGATAATAATTGAGTCCACCGAAATAGGTACCTAACCATATTCCGTTATCTCTGTCTTGTAATATATTGTAAATAGCATCGTCCGAAATACCCCAAGGGTTATGTTGTTCTTTACGTAGATTGACGAATGTCTTGCTGGAGATTTGATAAATAAATAAACCAGATTCGGTCGCAAACCAATACTCTTGGTCGTTTGGTTGGACAATATCTCTGACATATAAAAATTGTTTCAATTGTTTTTGCCCTAGTATAGGTGATAAATTACGATTATTTAAATCGTAAGAAAAAACACCTGCTTTTGAAGTTCCAATGAGTAAATCTCCGCTTTTAGTTTCTACAATTTTCTCAATACTAAACCAATCTTTTTTTTCAAAATCCGTTGTGAAATCAATAAAAATGGAGAGTTGGTATTCGTTGCTAACTTGATAGATGATCCCTTCTGGAGTCCCAAAATATAGCTTTCCTGATTTCGTACTACACAAAGCTGTGATATATAAATTGGATTTGGTTATTTGCTTTGTGGTTTTATTCATCAAATTGTGTACATAAAGCATTCCATTAGAGATGAACCATAATTGATGTTTTAAATCTGTTGTAATGACTGGAACTTCTGTACTTCGAAATTTCTCGTCTAATATTGTGAATTTTTCATGTAGTGGGTCGTAAGAATATATTCCTTGATCAGTACCAATCCACATTTGTTTCTGACTGTCTTCTTTTAATGATATAATGGAATTACTTCCTAAGCTATTTGGAACATGTTGCGAATGTGTAAATTTTTTGAATGTATTTCCATCAAAACGATTCAAGCCATCCTTTGTTCCAAACCACAGAAATCCATAACTATCTTGCATACTGCAGATGACTGCATTGTTGGATAGTCCTTCATTTATTTGATAATGATTGAAATAATAAGGTTGGGCATGAATACTAAATGAAAGTAGAAAGTAAGCCAAGGAAAGAAGCAACAATTTTATTTTTATCATGTCTAATTGGTTATTGATACAAAACAGCTACATAATGAAACTATTTCGTTTATCAATATTTTGAAAATTTAGGATTTTAGCTCTTGTTGAGTTGAAGATAAAAAGAAAAAAGTAAATCATACCTTTTATATGCAACTATTTCTGTCAAATTGTTGTTTTAAGATTGTTTTGAAGTATAGGATCTCTTAATTTAAAGAGATTTAAGTAGCGCACCGAATTGATACGAATACGCATATAATTGAGAAAATTCGAAAGTAAGGTTACTTCGTTATATCTTATATTTGATATAATCAATAATAACAAGGTAACCTAAATATATCGGTTTTTGGCTATACAGATTAAACAATGGAATGCTAATAAAAACGCAATCAGTATCATTAGGAGACCATTGACCTATGCCTTAAAAATAAAAGAAGATTATGTCCAAAAGGATGGAGGATCGACGATTTTAAATGTCAAGAGTCTGTTTATCCCACAAAATGACCCTCTTTTGAAATACTTCCTTTTAGTGAATGTAATGATGTTCTTTTACAAGATCAGTTGAATGATTTGAAAAATTAAAATTGGTAAAAAAAAAAGCAACGCCTAATGATGGATTCCAGTTTGAATCTCATGCAGAGTCAATTTTAATATTTGTAAAAGTAAAAAGAATATCAGGGTAGAAAATTGACGAGCATGGATTGACTGGTTTACTGCTAGTAAGTTTAGTAAAATCCGAGAGGCCAAGAGAGGAAGTTGAGTTAATTTTGATGGAGGATGCACGATTAATAATAACGGCTTTCCCTGCCGTAAAATAATGAAATTGTTAAAGATTAAATGTTTTTTATAATGAAGAGAACTGTATTATTTGCGAGCTTAATGTTAGCCGTACAAGTGAATTTTGCTCAGGATTGGAAACCTGCGGGTTCGCATATTTTGACTTCTTGGGGTGAACAAGTAAATGCACATAAACCACATCCAGAATACCCGAGACCACAATTGGTTCGTGCTAATAATTGGCAAAATTTGAATGGGCTATGGAAATATGCCATTACAACTGCCACTACTAATGATATTCCAACGCAGTGGGAGGGCAATATATTGGTTCCTTTTGCTGTTGAATCGGCTTTATCTGGTGTAGGTAAAGAAATTGGTAAGGACAAAGCACTTTGGTATAATAATACGATTACATTAGATAAAGCCGTTCAAAAAAATAATGTTTTATTGCATTTTGGTGCTGTTGATTGGCAATGTGATGTTTTTATCAATAATAAATTAGTCGGGCGGCATGAAGGAGGATTTGATCCATTTACTATGGATATCTCGTCTTTTCTTAAAAAAGGAGCTAAACAAGATATAGCTATCCGAGTCTGGGATCCTACAGATGATGGGCCACAACCACGAGGGAAGCAAGTAAATCATCCCAATGGGATTTGGTATACTCCGGTAACAGGTATATGGCAAACGGTATGGTTAGAGAGTGTTCCGCAAAGTCATATTGTAAGTACTAAACATACACCGCAACTGGATGCTGGAAATTTAACCTTTGAAGCTACAATAGCAGCGAGTCAACCGGGGGATCAAGTCATGGTAAGAGCTTTAGACGGAACTCGAGTTCTTCAGGAGCAATCTGGCGAACCTAATCATGCATTTAATATCGCTATACCTCAGGCTGAACCTTGGTCACCTTCTAATCCAAAGTTGTATGATTTAGAAATTCAGTTGCTGCGAAAAGGGAAGGTTATCGATCAGGCGAAAAGCTATTTTGCTATGCGTAAAATATCGATGGAAAAGGATAAAGATGGTATTCAACGATTGATGTTGAATAATAAGTTTACCTTTCAATATGGTCCGTTGGATCAAGGATGGTGGCCTGATGGGTTACATACAGCTCCCTCAGATGAAGCTTTGAAGTTTGATGTTATCAAGACCAAGGAGATGGGGTTCAATATGATCAGGAAGCATATTAAAGTGGAACCAGCTCGATGGTACCGTCACTGCGATAGTATAGGTATGTTGGTGTGGCAGGACATGCCAAGTGGTGATTTAGGAGGTAATAATTGGGATATGCAACCAGGGAAAATATCAGGAGGTATTCGCGATAAGGATCGTTCTGCCATATCTGAAGGATATTATAGGAAAGAGTGGAAGGCGATTATGGAAGTGCTACACAATTTTCCGAGTATCGTGATGTGGGTGCCATTCAATGAAGCATGGGGACAATTCAAAACCAAGGAAATTACAGAATGGACAATTGCGAATGACCCTTCTCGATTAGTAAATAGTGCCAGTGGTGGTAATTTTATGGAGACGGGGCATATATTAGATATTCATAATTACCCAGATGCAGCAATGCCAGATCCTTCATTGTTTGGGGCCAATCAGGTTTTAGCATTAGGAGAATTTGGAGGTTTGGGACTACCAGTTGATGGGCATTCTTGGCAACAGAAGGATAATTGGGGATACCAAAGTTTTAAGAATAAGGTTGAATTGTTTGATCGTTATAAGAGATTGATTCATGATTTAAATCGACTGATTCCTATGGGTCTTTCGGCAGCTGTATATACACAGGCAACAGATGTTGAGGTTGAAACCAACGGATTGATGACCTATGATAGAAAAGTGATTAAAATGTCTGAACTGGAATTGAATTCGCTGCATCAACCTTTGTATCAATTTCAATTAAAGTAATCTGAGTTCAGTATTTTAATTGAATTGTCCGAAAAGTGCTGACAATAGAAATTAGATAGGTTGGTTTGGGGGCCTTGCGTATACCTGTGTACGGAAAGGCCCTTTTTTATGACCGTATGAACCCAATTTATTTCTTTTCTGGGGAAGTTTTAGTGATGCCGATACACAAGGAACTTATGGGGTTGCATTGACCAATGATGGGTTAAAAGTACCTGATTTAGGAAGAAAATTTAAAGTAGCCGCTGGAGATTTTGAAGCTGTTATGATTCATAAACGCAGAGGGTACTATTATTTTTTTTGGTTCAAAATGTTCTTGTTGTGAAGGTATAAATAGTACGTATCTATCCCAATCATCGCCTTTCTTTAAATCAGTAAAATAATATTCAGAAGATGATTCATCATGTAAAGAAGCATATTAAAGTTTAGATTGTGTAAGGGGGAACAGCATTAATATAAAATTAAGAAGTTAAATCATCCATTTTCATATTTATCAAAAATATGAAAATGGATGATTTTTTGATTTAAATGAAAATAGCATTCTCCTACCTACTGTTATTTTGATACAAACTCCTCTGAAAGTAAACTTCGTATTGTTTAAAGGAGTTTGATATCATATTCAAGTTGTCATTTATGTGATGTATGATATTAATAAGCAGACTATTGAGATGAATTGATAGTGCCATGTTTTTCGCATTTATTAAATTTGATTAATCAATTGTAGAATTAAACCTTCTGAGATACATTAGATATTTTACTTTAAGTCGCCTGCTATTTTTAGGTAGCAAGATGACAATTTAGACGATTTCATTTGCGCTATTTTTAGAAAACTAGCCTATAAATCTGAAGGAAAGATATTCGTGAATACGCTTATGTTGTCTTAAAAAAAGGCGCAAATTATCGAAAGGAAATTATAAAAATAACAAATTATAAAGAAATTGAAGCCGTAATCAGGTTTTTTTTTAACCCTACAAGCTAATTCCATTTAGCTGTAATATTTTAGATCAATTATGCAGATATTAATATTAAACGCCTCCTTGAAAAGTGCTTTGTCGATAGGGCCATATGTACTTCTTAAGGAATATGAATTAAAATTGCTAACTACACCACCTTAAACTTATCGTCCAGTAGAAACTCACCTTTTAGGAATTTCTATCCATATTGAATTAATCAGATTAATCGATTATATATTTCCAACCTCAATATTATTGCTTGAAAAATATTGAAGTATAGGTGAGGCAATACATTAAAATAGAAGTATAAATTTTAACCAAATTATATTTATGATAACTAAACAGTTTATAAAAAGCAATAGTTGGTTCGTAAGCAGTATGCTATGGATTTTTATTGCATTTAGTTTTGGAATGGGGGGCTGTAAAGAGGAGAATAAGAGTGTCGTGGAGCCGGTAGCCTTTAATCCATCTAAACCCGTCGTAGTATCCGATTTTAGTCCTAAATCAGGAGGTATGGGGCAACGCCTTGTAATATATGGACAAAATTTTGGTAACGATGCCAAGAATGTAAAAGTGCTTATAGGTGGTAAGCAGGCGAAAGTAATTAACGTACTGGGAGAATCATTATATTGCTTGGTTCCAAGACAGGCATTTAATGGCGATATTGAAGTGCGTGTAGGTGATTCAGATAAACAGGTTATTGGTAAATCCGAGAAACCTTTTGACTACCAGCGCAAGATGGTAGTATCTACTGTTATTGGATATCGAAATGCTCGAGGTGACGAGCCCTGGAGAGACGGTAAATTTAAAGATGTAGACCAAAGTAAAATGGCGAGTGGATTCTGGGAACCTTCATTTATGAAATTCGACCCACTCAATCCAAAGCATCTCTGGATGACATTTGATAATAATAATGGTCTTTATTTAATAAATTTTGAGGATAGCACGGTTACCAAAAAACGTTCTGATTTTGATAGACCCCGTAGCATTGATTTTACAATTGATAGTAAGCATATGATTATAGCTGAAGATCGTGGAGGCGAAAATGATAGGGCTACATACAGGTTGTCGCGTGATCGACAATGGCAGGATAGAGAGGTGCTGACCACCTATAGGCAGTGTAATGGGGCCTCTGTTCACCCCATCAATGGGGAGATGTACTTTAATAGTTACGAGAAGGGTCAATTTTTTCGTTTCGATCTGAATAAATATTTTAATGAGGGACTTGGAGTTAAAGATTATCAACAGTTGTTCGTGGTGCATGATCCAAATTGGGAGTATAAGATATTGATACACCCCACTGGTAACTACGCATATATTGTAGTCATTAATCAGCATTACATCCTTCGTGTTGACTACAATTGGGAGAAGAAACAATTTAATCAACCCTATCTGGTCTGTGGTCAGCTTAAAAGTGCCGGCTATGAAGATGCAGTTGGCTCCTCTGCTCGTCTAAATAACCCTTATCAGGGTGTTTTTGTGAAAAACCCAGCCTACGAAGCTGATGGTAAAACGGATGTATATGATTTCTATTTTACAGAGCAGGAGAATCATGCGGTTCGTATCTTAAAACCAGATGGTAGTGTGACGACTTTTGCTGGTAGAGGTAGCTCGAGTATTAATGCTAATCCACATGGTTACGTAGATGGCGATTTGAGGCAGGAGGCTCGGTTTGATAGACCCTCTGGGATCGCATACAATGAGACCGAAGGTGCATTTTATATTGGAGATCAATCGAATCGTCGTATACGTAAAATAGCACTTGAAGAAATGGATCAAAGTATTAACGAATAATCAGTGATTTTCATGATGAAAAAATTCTTAATAACATGCATGTTACTGCTCGGCTTCACATCTAGTCTGTTGGCTCAAGAGATAGTCGAAGTAACCGGTGTCGTAACTGATGCCCAAAAGCAACCCTTAGTAGGGGTTAGTATTTATGTAACAGATTCACCAGGTTTAGGTACCGTTACGGATAGCCATGGTAAATATAAAATTAAACTTGAAAGATATAAGCGGTTAACATTTTCTTATATCGGTTATAATAAGCAAGAGGTATTGATTAAAGATGTGTTCGCAGTTAGTTTGGCATTACAAAAATCAGAGACGAGCGTTCTGGACGAAGTGGTGATAACAGGGACAGGGACGCAAAAACAATTGACATCTACAGGAGCTGTCAGTAGTGTAGATGTCAATAACCTGAAGTCTAATCCAACTTCTAGTTTATCCAATGCATTGGCAGGAAATGTACCAGGTGTTATGGCCATGATGCAATCTGGACAGCCGGGTAAAAATATTTCTGAATTCTGGATTCGGGGTATTTCAACTTTTGGTGGTGGTACAGGCGCATTGGTTTTGGTCGATAATATCGAACGTAACATCAATGATATTAATATTGAAGATATTGAGTCTTTCTCTGTCTTGAAAGATGCTGCGGTAACAGCAATTTATGGTTCTAGAGGAGCTAATGGAGTTATTCTGATTACTACTAAGCGGGGTAAGGAAGGGAAAATTAATATCAATTTTAAAGATGAAACGATTTATAATACCCGTACCATCACCCCTCAATTTGAAGATGGTGTAACGTACGCTAATCTCTTAAACGAATCGCGCATTACGCGAAATCAGGCACCTATCTATCAACCTGAGGAATTAGAAATTTTGCGATTAGGGTTGGATCCAGATTTATACCCAAATGTGGATTGGCAGGACTTGTTGCTGAAAGATGGTGCAATGACCTATAGAGCGAATCTCAATATGAGTGGGGGTGGACCTACAGCTCGTTACTTTGCTTCAGGGAGCTATGTGGAAGAAGGTGGAATGTATAAGATTGATGAAACGTTGCGTAATGATTACAATACCAATGCAAATTATAAACGTTGGAACTACCGTTTGAATACAGATTTTAATATCACAAAAACTACGGTGGCTAAAGTTGGTGTTGCAGGATCCTTAGATAAACGAAACAGTCCGGGATTGGGAGATAATGATTTTTGGGGTGTACTTTTCGGATATTCGCCCATACGAACGCCAGTTATGTATTCCAATGGGTATGTACCTGCTATCGGTGAAGGAAATCAAACGAACCCATGGGTTGTCGCAACACAAACAGGCTTTAACGAGAATTGGACAAATAGTATACAGACAAATGTATCCATAGAACAGAATTTCGATTTTATTACCAAAGGGCTTCGAGCTAGAGGGATTGTCGGATTCGATACTAACAATAAAAGTAATATATCTCGTCGTAAATGGCCTGAGCAATGGCGTGCTGAACGTGCTCGAGATGAAAATGGGGATCTAGTTTTTACACATGTTTCCGATCCCAGTGAAATGTTCCAAATGAGTGGTGCTGAAGGTGAAAGACGTGAGTTTTTAGATTTAATGTTCAATTATGATCGTAGTTTTGGTAATCATAATGTAGGTGGGGTAATTCGGTTTACACGTGATGCTTTGGTAAGAACGGTAAACATTGGTGATGATATCAAAAATGGGATATCCAGAAGAAATCAAGCTTTGGCTGGTCGGGTGACCTATAATTGGAAAAATAGATATATTACTGATTTTAATTTTGGCTACACCGGTTCTGAAAATTTTGCTATTGGACAGCAATATGGTTTTTTTCCGGCACTCTCAGCTGCCTGGAATGTCGCAGAAGAACCCTTCATCAAAGAAAATTTGGATTGGATCAATATGTTTAAGATACGGTATTCTTGGGGTAAAGTGGGAAATGATCAGTTGAAAGTTGGAGATAGTCAAGAACGATTTCCATACTTATATACCATTGAGGAGATCTGGCGGAGGAACGCTGATGGGAGTTTTGCGTTAGATGGCAATGGTAACAAAATACCTGATGGAGGTTATCAGTGGGCTGACTATGGTTTCGATCGGTACTATCAAGGAATGAAATATGCACAAGTAGCATCACCGTATGTAACCTGGGAGATGGCAACAAAACAAAATCTAGGTTTTGATATTGCTCTTTTTAATGATAAGGTCATTGCGAATCTTGATTTTTTCAATGAAGAGCGAACGGGTATTTATATGGAGCGAAGATTTTTACCGGCGATTGTTGGGCTTGAAAGTACGCCAAGAGCCAATGTTGGGGCAGTGCGATCAAGAGGTTTCGATGGACGATTTGAGTATAAGCAAAATATTGGAGAAGTCAGTCTTACCGCAAGAAGTAACATCACGTATAGTAAAAATGTTATTTTGGAAAGGGATGAAGAGAACAATGTGTATGGTTATCAGAATGAGCGTGGTTTTCGCGTTGATCAGGCCAAAGGATTAGTCGCTTTGGGTCTTTTTAAGGATTATGATGATATCCGGAATAGTCCGAAACAAAATTTCGGAAATTATCAACCTGGAGATTTGAAATATAAAGATATCAATGGTGATGGTGTGATTGATGATGGTGATCGAGTGCCCATCGGTGCTACCAGACGACCGAATTTGATTTATGGTATTGGTGCTTCCGTTAGTTGGAAAGGAATTGATCTTAATGTGCATTTTCAAGGAGCAGGGAAATCTACTTTTTCAACCTATGGAAAGACTGTACATGCATTTAGTGAAGGCGAGTGGGGGCAAGTCATGAAAGGCGTGATGGGTGATAACCGTTGGATTTCTGCGGATATTTCAGGAGATCCAGCTACTGAAAACCCTAATGCTTCTTATCCCCGTTTAAGTTATGGGGATAATCCTAATAACTTTAGGGAGTCTACTTATTGGCTTAGAAATGGCCAATACTTGCGTCTGAAAACTTTGGATATCGGTTATTCCATTCCAAAATCTTTGGCCAATCGGATAAAGACCAATAACATCCGTATTTTTCTTGTTGGTAGTAATTTACTGACATGGTCAAAATTTAAGCTTTGGGATCCTGAACTTGCTAGCCCTAGAGGAGAAGACTACCCGCTTCCCAAATCATTTACATTAGGCTTAAGTGTTAATCTATAAATTGAAAAGAAATGGAAAAGAAGATATATTTCCTGTTATTTCTTGTGTTTAGCACAAGTTTTATTTCCTCCTGTAAAAAAAATTATCTAGAATCTGATCAATATTTTAAGGATCGGATTACGATTGAAAAAGTGTTTAAAAGCAAAGTGTATACCGAAGAGTGGTTAGCGCATGTTTTTGGGGAATTAAAAGGTGAGAATGTCGATGTGGCCAGTAAAGGACTTACACCGCATAATTTTGCGGATGATATGTATTATGGCGATCGAGATAAGGATTTTGATCCTTCAAAGAATGAACTGTCATACAATATGTTCAAAATGGGCCTTTATGGCGAGAATGACAAACAGGGTACTTGGACACAATGTTACAGAGGGATTCGTAATGCGACTACTTTTATTCATAATGTCTATATGAATACAGAAATGACTCCTGTTGAAATTGAAGATTACCGAGGGCAAGCGCGCTTTGGAAGGGCTTATCTTTATTGGTTACTATTACGGAAATACGGACCCATTCCATTATTGCCAGATGAGGGAATCGATTATACTGAAAGTTATGAGGATATCGCTACTGCACGAAATACATATGAGGAGTGTGCAACATTTATTGCGGATGAGATGTTGCTAGCAGCGAAAGAAATGGAAAAACTGGGAATGAATCGTGGTCAAGATGGGTCTGCTCGTCCTAGTTGTGGGGCGGCATTGGCCACACGTGCCAAAGTATTGCTTTACGCAGCAAGTCCGCTCGCAAATGGAAACACATCAAGTTTTGCTGCAAGATTGGTTGATGATACCGGTAAAAAATTACTTTCAGCCGATTATCAAGGAGAAAAATGGGCAAAGGCTGCTGCCGCAGCAAGGGATGTAATTGAACTAGGAGTATATAGACTGTATTGGGTTCCGCTACAAGAGACAGGTGAGGATGCAACAGTTATATCTCCGAAAGACAATAATTTTTCAGAAAAAAATTGGCCAGAAGGTTGGGCAAATATCGATCCAGCCAAATCATATGCACAAGTGTTTGACGGTACGTTGCAAGCTTCGGGGAATCCTGAGCTAATTTTTACAAGAGGTAATAATCAGGATGGTGAAAGTATAGCTTCTATGGTCATCCACCAGTTGCCTCGTTCTGCAACGGGTTGGAATACGCATGGACTTACCCAGAAGCTCGTTGATGCATATTATATGAATGATGGGAAAGACGCGCCCGGTAAAGATAGTGAGATCGGACGTGGAAATGGATCTAACCGTCTAAGTGGCTATGTGTCGGAAGAAGATTACAACGCTGGGAAGTATAAGCCTTTGAGAGAAGGGGTTTCGTTACAATACGCAAATAGGGAACCTAGATTTTACGCTTCTGTTGCTTATAATGGTAGCTTTTGGACGTTGCTTAATGAGACTTTAGAACGTAATCGTAATCAACAGGTATTTTATTATCGCGATGATACGAAAGGTAATGGATTCAACTCTTCCAATGCATATTGGCTACGTACAGGTTTTGGAGTGAAAAAATTTGTTCACCCAAGTGATACTTATGAAGGTGGTAGTGACTCACGTGTAATTTCAAAAGCTGAACCTGCTATTCGCTATGCAGATATTTTATTGGCATATGCAGAGGCGCTAAACGAACTTGATGGCTCTTATACTATTCCATCATGGCGAGGTGGGGATTATGCTCTCAGCCGCGATATAAGTCAAATACAACGAGGTATTCATCCGATTCGAATTAGAGGTGGTGTACCCGATTATCCATCTCAGGTATATAGCAACAAGAGTGAATTAAGAAAAACATTGAAGCGGGAACGTTTTATAGAATTAATGGGAGAAGGACAGCGCTATTATGACCTACGTAGGTGGATGGATGCTCCTATAGAGGAGGCGTTGCCTATTTACGGCTGTAATGTATTGATGAATTCTAAGGAGAGGGATCTCTTTCATAGACCTGTGGCCGTATGGACACTTAAAACGAGTTTTGCGGATAAGATGTGGTTCTGGCCGATTAGTCATAGTGAACTTAAACGTAATAAACGACTGACACAAAATCCAGGATGGACATATAATGATTAAATATTTCATTTAAAGCTGCATGAACTAATAGAAGTAAGAATTTCAAGGGTTAGCTGATTACGGTCATATATGCCCGGTAGACATTTATAAAGCTGAAAATAAGATGGATGCCTATAAAATAAAAAGAGAGGTTAACAAACTTATTTATGCCATTTAAAATTTAAACTCATAATAATAGTCCAATGAAAAAAACATATATACAACTCTTTCTGTTCTTATTGCTGCTTGTATTTAGTGGATGCAATGATGAATGGAAAGATGAACAATTTGAAAATTTTGTTTCGTTTAAGGCTCCTTTGACAAATGAAGGAGTATCTAATATCTATGTTCGTTATAAGGGAGATCAAAAAACTACTTTCATGCTGCCATTAATCGTTAGTGGATCTACTTTAAATGATAAAAACATGACCATTAATGTTGCTGTAGATGCTGATACATTGAATATTTTGAATTATGAGCGCTTTCAAAACAGGGAAGATTTTTATTATAGAGAGCTCAATAGTCAATATTTTTCCATTTCCCCTACAGTAGGTATTAAGTCAGGCGAAAATACTGCTTTAATGCCTATCGATTTCACGCTCAAAAATATTGATATGGTTGATAAGTGGGTGCTTCCACTAACCATTTTGGATGATGTTTCCAATGGATACAAAGTGAATCCACGAAAACATTACCGTAAAGCACTATTGCGTATTTTTCCCTTTAATAATTATTCGGGTACATACAGTGGCACTGCACTAAGAACTAGTATGGAAGGCTATGAAAATGAAACTCCTATTGTTAAAAGTGAAATTCGGAGTTATGTGGTTGATGAAAATACCATTTTCTTTTATGCAGGAAACATAGATGAAGAGCGACAGGATCGTGGTCAATATAAAATTTATGCAACTTTTAACGAAACTGGTGGAGTTAGCTTAAGGGCTGATAATGCTAATATAAAGTTTAAAGCTAATAAAGACGCGAGTTATACGATTTCAGAGCAGATGGACGCTGTACGTCCTTACCTTTTGCATCGGTATATAGCCATCAATAACATCGACTATCAATTTACCGATTACACTATGGTTCCTAATGTTGATATTACATATAAGGTTTCTGGCTCATTGATTTTACAACGGCGGTTGAATACGGAGATTCCAGACGAAGATCAATCTATCGAATGGTAAAGGAAGAAAAACCGTACGCGGTCAAAGGAAAACTAGTTTGGTGATTTAGTTTGTAGGGAAATGCGGAGTGTAAAAGCTTCGCATTTTTTGTTTAACGAAATTGATCGCGAATTGTAATAGTTCTTTTATTTTTAGAAGGCTACTATCTCGTTGTGTTTTACGAGTAGTATCCTTCTAAAATTTGTATATGCCTTTTTTGATCAAAAAATATTTACTTTTAAATCATGTTTTTCAGAATTGGCAGTGTAAATCATTATCTATTAATAATTGGTTCATTTGTCTGTGCTAATCGCTGTGAGCCGTTATTGGCAGGACATGAGATATCATCCGTAGCATCATAGATTATTTTTTCACCTTCTTTTATTAATTCTTCGGGTACATAGATCTGTACCCGTGTAATGCTATAACCGCTAGGGAAATAGCGCATGTAGTAGCCATCGGGATGTAAAGTCCAAATTCCACTTGGAGTATCTGCTCTAGGTGTTGCCATTCCAGCTAGAATTGCATATTTTTCGAACTCTTCGTAAGAATAGTTTCCTGAAGATACGAGATTACGGATGTTATTTTCAGCCTCAAAAATAGCTTGTATGGATTCTGGTAGTTGCTCTTTAGCTGCGGCCATTGCATCAAAAGGTAAAACTCCTAGTGCACCTCCTTCGAGTTGGAGTAACTGTTTTGGTGTTAGTAATGTCAATGCTGTTGCTTTAACTGGCCCTGCGTAGTCGATAAATTTTGTTTTAGCTATTATTGTCCATAAAAGCATCTGGATATCATTTTGTTTTACTTCTGGATGATTTTCGGCACTTTTAAGTATGGTAGTAACAACTTCTTTTTTCTTACCTAACGAGGGTGCATACATATAGCCATCCCCTGACGAGGGTGCATGAGTTCCAGCTTTTAAGCAGTAGCTTTTGTTTGTCATCTCGAAATGACCAGCTTGCAAGATAAAACCATCATTGCCATTCCGGGGTAGATCCTGTAATGGTTTATAGGTTGCCTCTTGTTGAAAGCTAGGCATTTGTTCACCATTTCTATCTACATCTTCAAAATTTGTGGATATGGCTTCAGGCTCTTTAAGTAATTTGTCCAAACCTAGCGCTTGTGTGCCCTTACTTGATACTACTTTTCCGACTTTATTAAGCAAGCCACCAAATTGTGCAGTTGCAAGTTCTGTTGACAGTATAAAACATAACGAAAGTGATAGTTTTAATACTATTTTTTGAATTTTCATAATATGCTATTTATGGTTAGTTTTTATTTCTATCAAAATGAATGTAAATGATGTTCATCTTTTTACTTATTTACTAAATAGTAAAAGTCGTTATCATTTATTGGAAATGTATACATCGAAAATTAAGTATATATAAAATTACAAATAATATTTTGTGATTTCCGAACTTACTATATTGTCATTTCCGAACTTACTCTATTGTCATTTTAGAATTATACTATGTATGGATAGATGGGAGGTATTGAATACTATTAAAGCATCTCTCCATAAATCTGAAGTGGCATGTTGTAGTATAAATTTCTTCGGACAATCTCTATATATTGAAAGTTAGCATTATTGTTAGCAAGATACCAATAGGATGTTTAAATATTTATTGAGATTAATATGCGGTTTTGGAGGAAAAACAAAAGGTTTTCAAACGGGGAGAATGAAAACCTTTATAACCAATTATAAACCTAAATTATGATGCAACAAATATAGTGTTATTTTCACACTAAGTCAAGCTTTTTTTTAATATATTTTCTACTATTGTATAAATGAATAGTGTAAACATTAATTTAATACTATTGGTTAAAGGAAAAAGTGAAATATCACGAATTGAAGTTCTTTCTTTCCTGTTATTCATTTCTTTTTTATTTCTTTGTAATGAAGTGTCTTCAGTAATTTTGTGGATAGGTTTATTAGCCTGCTGTGGATAACAATTTTTTGATTATTGTTCGTGAACTACCAAATTTGGTTTGTAATCGTGCAAATAAATAACAGAGTTAACTATCAAAATATTCGAATATATTTCGTCTATTTCTTGATATTATCGTTGTTTATAGTAAGTCGAACAAAGCTATGTGCAAATATGGCTGGTATAATTCTGAGTTTATTTGTGATTATAAATTTTTATAATTACTATATGGATTTTTTAAAGAGAGTATGTGATGAAAACGTTAAAGGAATTAATTAATAAAGAGGCATTGGGCTGGGCTGCGGTCAAAAAATTGATGATGAATTCGAAGAATGCTGTTCAAGTTTTACCTAGGAGTCCTAAACGAGCAGATGAAGAATTGCTAAGATTACAAATTTCGACTAAATCTCCTGTAGGAGCTATCGTTTTTGAAACTGGAGGAATTCTTGTTGATGATGGTTGGTTGCGTATCTTAGGTTCAGGTTTCTATGAAGTTGAATAGGGGTATGATGGAATGGAATAAGGGGAAAAGCTATATAAATGAAGGAGAAAAAGGCGGCTTTTTATTAGTTGCGGAGGATGTTATTGGAGGGTATTTTGCTATTAACGCAGGAGAGTTAGGGGACGAAATTGGTAAAATATATTATTTTGCACCAAATACCTTACGTTGGGAAAGTTTGGAATGCGGTTATTCTGAATTTATTAATTGGGCTTTTAATGGTGATTTGTCGCTCTTTTATGAAGCATACAAATGGGATACTTGGAAAGAAGATGTTACTGCTATTGATGGCAATCAGGTCTATTCCTTAATGTTGAGCGGTATAAGTCAAGATGAGCTAATAAAGAGTGCTGCTAGTAAAAAAGTTGTTTCTGTGCAAGAACAGATTCTATCAGCTTTGAAAGCATTAGACTCTTAATTTTACAATGTGAAAGTTTTAGAAAAAAAAATTAGAACTTTCACTTAACATTATTTGGATAGCTAGGGTTAGTTCACGGATCGTATATTTTTTAAAATATAGTAGGATATTAAATTCTCACTTAGTGATGTTTCGTTTTAAGTTACTGAATATTAATGCTATAGGATGGTTTTTTAGTAAAAACAAAAGGTTTTCAAACGGGGAGAATGAAAACCTTTTTAACCAATTATAAACCTAAATTATGATGATACAAATATAGTGTTAATTATACACTAAGCAAAAATATTTTGTCATTTATTTTAATAAATGACAAAATAATGTCTTTGTTTTATTAAAAATAGTGATATCACGTTTTTTTAAGAGGAAGTGATGTCATTAATTTTGATTAGAAATTGTTTTGTAATGGAGAAGAGAAAAGAAAAACATCTTTCAATAAAAAAGGAAAAGGATCAGATTTTGGATCAACACTATTGGGATTTGAGGTGGAAAAACAATCTTATCGGTTGGGATCTTGGATGTGCTTCTCCGCCGATTACGGCTTATATGCGTGAATATTCTAATCGGAATGCTGCTATTTTAATAGCTGGCTGTGGAAATGCTTATGAAGCAGTCTATTTATTAGAAAATAAATTCACTAATATAACACTGATTGATATCGCTCCAAATGCTATAGAGCAGTTGAATGAGAAATTTAAAGGAAATCCTTTTGTGCAAATTATCTGTGCTGATTTTTTTAAGCATCAAGGACAATATGATTTGTTGATTGAGCAAACTTTCTTCTGTGCCATAGTACCAAACAGACGTCAGGAATATGTAGAGAAAGTATCTTCATTACTAAAGCCAGGCGGTAGACTAATAGGAGTGCTTTTTGATGAAATATTGAATAGAATTGGTCCTCCTTTTGGCGGTGATTTGCTAACTTATCAATCTCTTTTTTCAGCTTATTTTGATATTAAAAGAATGCAGAAGTGTTTTAATAGTATAGGACCACGTGAAGGAAAAGAAATATTCATTAATCTGGAAAAGCGATAATTAAAGTTTTTAAGGTTTTCTTCCATAAAGCAATAGTCTTTTGAATGCATAAATATTAGGAAATTTGATGAATTTTTGTTCAATACGTTTCTTATATGCATTGATAAATTCTTCTTTTTGATTGTCTTGGAATCTATCCAAGTAAGGAATTAATGCTGATCCAGATATAAAGTCAAATAACTCTTGTTTATTTTGAGCGATGATGGGGTATACTTTTTGAATAACTTGTATATTGATTAATCCAGCATTGTACATTATTTGTGTATACTCATCGATTGATAACAAGGGGGATTCTTTTTTCCATCCCTTTAAATAACTTTTGAACGGTTCCTCTTGCACTAATATTAATAGAATTTGATTCAATATATTAAGAGTCTGCATTGGCATTTGAACTGCAAATTGACCATTGGGGAGTAGTAGTGATAGAAGATTTGGAAACAACGTATGATGGTTATTTGACCATTGTAATGCGGCATTGCTAAATATCAAATCCCATTTTCTTTTGGAATCTAGAACCTCTTCAGTCGTAGCTTGTTTGAAAGATAATCTATCGTGGGAGAATTGTAAGGATTCTGAAAGCATAGCTTCGGATGGGTCAACACCCAAAAAGCGAGAATTTTTAAGCTTTTTAGTTAAGATAAACGTTTGTTCACCTGTTCCACATCCAATGTCAATACAATTTTGTGATTTTTCATCTGTTATCAGTTCGATTAAATCATAAAAAGGTTGATAACGTATATCTTTAAAGCGATTATAAATTTCCGGATTCCAATTCATATTGTTGTATTAAAATTAAAACGTAAGTGATCTTTTTAATCAAACAAGCATCTATACTAGCATGAGAAATTATAAGATTAGCATTGTTGCCTATTCAACACATTCAAAAGGATTAAATAGCATTTTTGTTTGTTAAGAAAAGCATATTCATTAAAATGAGATTGGTGATCCATGAATATTTAAGTTTTTATACATACTTTATGTAGTTGTAACTGTTTTGATTTACAGTTGATTGATGTTTTTTTACAGTTAAACTGACAATATGGCATTTCAATTAAATATTTGTAGACTTTTTGTCATCTAGTATTTTAGTTTTCCATTTTGGTATGGGAATTGAAATGTAGATGTAAATTGGATATAATAAATAAAGTATAAACATTAAAAGGAGGATAAAAAATGGCATTAATTAAATTTCCAACAAAAAGCTTGAATACCGATTCTGTAAATCCGTTTGTAAGTACAGTATTTGATAATTTGTTTAACGATTCTTTTATTTCAGATCGTTTAATCTCTCGTGTTCCAGCAGTTAACATTTCTGAGACGGAACAGGCTTTCCGAATTGAATTGGCTGCACCTGGTCTTTTGAAGTCAGATTTTAAAATTAACGTGGATAAAAAAGTCATTACTATATCTGCTGAGAAAAAGGAAGAATCGGTTAGTGATGAAAAACTATTTAGTAAAAGAGAGTTTAATTACACTTCATTTTCTAGGTCGTTTGCTTTACCTGAAACGGTAGATCATAGTAAGATCGACGCAGTATATGAAGGTGGTGTTCTGATTGTAACAGTTGGCAAAAAAGAAGATGCTATTGTTGCAAAAAGATTAATAGAAGTTAAGTAATATACGTTAGCAAGAAAAGCTTCCAGGATTTTATCCTGGAAGCTTTTTTTATTCTATGATTTCTACGTAATCCTCCGATTTAGGGATTTTATTGATGAAATGGTTCCATTCGTCGGGGATACGTGTTAGTTTTCTCTTTTCTAAATCTAACCAAGCACCATCAACAATAACCGTCGCACTCTTCGTTTCATCAGATTTAAAAACGCTATGTCGAAATGAAAAACGACTATTTGTTATATTGAATTTGGTTAGTTCTACTTCAACATAAATATTTTCATCCAAAAGAATTTCACGGTGGTAGATTAATTCTTCTCTAAATAAAATAGGACCAATCTTGTAGTCTGCGAACTGTTTCAGTGACAGACCGATTCCATTTAGCATGTTGCTCCTTGCTTGAGCGCAAAAATCTGCATAGGCAGAATGACGTAAATGTCTATTAGGGTCAATCTGGGCCCAAAGCACCTGGCCTTTAAAAAATATTTTATTCATATGCCGCTATATTTTGGTTATTAAACTAATTTAGAGAATTAAATTGTAAATCCTTAATCAAGCTGTACTGCAAAAGAAAATAGAAATTTCCTGTTGTTATTAAATTATGGAGTGATTTGAAATAGAATATGGAAATGATATTTTGATGTTTACATCATAATATCATTTTAATTTTTGATTTGTGTAACATTTAATAAAAAAAGGAACTAATTCGGTATGTTGAATTTTATTTACGGGCAAACGATTAAGAAATAACTGTGAAGTCAGCCGAGCAACAATTTTTGGAACAAATAGAGCGGAATAAAGGTGCTATCATTAAGGTGTCTCGTATGTATATGGACAACTTGGAGGATCAGCAAGATTTATTTCAGGAAATTGTTATGCAATTGTGGCGTTCTTATGCATCTTTCAGAAGAGAGAGTCTATTCTCCACTTGGCTATACCGTGTGGCGATTAATACGGCTTTAATCTATCTAAAGAAAGAGAAAAGAAGACCGGATCAACACGAATTGACGAGTGATATCGATGTGACAGAAGATTTGGGTACGGAAGATAAGGAAGAACAATTACGCTATTTTTATCAAGCAGTTCAGTTCCTTAATTCAGTAGAGAAAGCACTGATTTTCTTGTTTTTGGAAGGACAGAGCCATCGTGATATTGCGACAAATTTGGGTATTTCAGAGGTCAATGCTCGCGTGAAATTGAACCGAACAAAAGAAAAATTGCAACAGATTATTAAAAGGCAAGGTTATGAATTTTGATGAATTTAAAGAAAAATGGAATAATCAATCGGAAAATAGCTTCGAGGTTAATTCAAGTCTTAATCATTATAAGTCAGTAGGTAATATTCTCGCAAGACTGCGTAAAAATATTAAAATTGAGTTTATATCATGGTTATGCGCCATCATTTTCTTATTGGTACTCCCTAATATTGAAATATATAAAATTACTGGGTATGCGAAGGTCGCCTATTATTTTTTGTTACTTCAGATGGGGTTGGCTAGTTTATTATATTATAAAAAATTCTTTTATTTCTATCGTAGTACTAAACAATTTGAATTGTTGAGTTCTCGAGAAAATCTACTGAAACTATATTATGACTTGAAATTTTCAATTGAGACGTATAAGATGTCTTCTTATTTACTGTTTCCTCAAGGAATACTTATTTGTTTTATATTTTTCTCTCTTGGGCATGCAGGAGAATGGTTAGATAAGATTTATAATCTTGGAGAAACCTGGAATCAAGAGCCTTCTTTTATTGTGCTCCTAATATTGGGGCTTGTTATAGGACTGGTGTTTTTAGTAATCTGTATCGAGACGATGAGTTATTATTATTATGGGAAATATTTGAAAATGA
The DNA here is from genome assembly GCF_044740685.1 of Sphingobacterium sp. SG20118. Lineage (NCBI taxonomy): Bacteria > Pseudomonadati > Bacteroidota > Sphingobacteriia > Sphingobacteriales > Sphingobacteriaceae > Sphingobacterium > Sphingobacterium sp. SG20118. The sequence goes on along the minus strand of NZ_CP172826.1, from coordinate 3,054,457 downwards.
TAAAGGATAATATGGATGCTCTTGAAGAGGAGTAGTAAAAGGGGAATTGCACTTTGTTTTAATTTTTGGTAAACTATAAAATTATTGTTCTGTAGGCGATTTGTAGCAGGGTTTTTGTAACTTGATTACTAAATAGAAACAGGTTATGATCCAGAATTCAGCTAAAAAATTGCAGCGAAGTTCTCATATTATTAGTGTACTCGCTAAATATGGATTTCGTGATATATTGACTAGACTACCATGGAATACCAATAAAACTTCACTAGAGATAGGGGTTGATATCGCTAATATTTCTGTGTATAGACGTATTCGTATGGCGCTAGAGGAATTGGGGCCTGCTTTTGTTAAGCTTGGTCAGTCTGCTTCTACGCGTGAAGGATTGCTACCTAGAGAATTGGTGGAAGAACTTAAGTATTTAGAAGATCGTGTGGATCCGTTTACAGTTGAAATTAAAAGTTATATCGAGCAGGAGCTGAATATTCATTTTGATGAACACTTCTCACATATCGAATCAGAAACCTTTTGCTGCGGCTTCTATCTCACAGGTGTACAAAGCGAAATTAACTGACGGGAAAGATGTCGTTGTAAAGGTGCGGCGGCCTCAAGTTGATGAGGTTTTGAAAACAGACCTGTCGTTGATGAAAGATATCGCGCGCATATTAGTTGGTTATAGTGAACCCTTACAAAATCTTAATTTACCTTTAATTGTTGATTCATTTGCGACAACTTTGATACAAGAAATTTCACTACTGAATGAACGTCATAATATCGAACGCTTTGCCAAAAATTTTAAAGGGAATAATCTGATTACAGTTCCGAAAGTATATCCAAAATTAAGTTCGGACCGGGTTTTGACAATGGAGTATATGAATGGAGTCAAAGTGACAGATAAAGAGAAACTGAAGGCCATGGGACTAGATTTGGAAGAAATCGTGGATAATGGAATCAATCTTTATTTGGAACAAGTGATTGTACATGGTTTCTTTCATGGAGATCCACATCCTGGGAATTTAATGGTTCTTCCAAACGGTAAGCTGGCCTTTATTGATTTCGGTAACATGGGTAAGCTGCTGGCTATTGATAGGCAAAATCTTGAAGAATTCATTCAGGCTGCTGTCTCATCCAATGCCATACATCTGGCCGATACAATCGAAGATGTTGCTATAGTTAGCAATATCCCTGATCGTGCTCAGTTTGAAAGGTCTCTTTATGAGATTTTTGATTTAATTGAGAACGTGTCTTTAGGTGATATTAGTTTAGAATCTTTACTTGATAAATTATGGAATATTATAGGGGACAATCGTTTGTATTTTCCAGAGTATATCTATCAGTTAATTCGAGGTATATCCTTGATGGAAGGTATTGGTAGGCAGCTCAATCCTCATTTGAATATAATGAAAAGTATTAAGCCATTTGCTAATCGCATTATGCGTGAGCGGATGGACCCCAAATACTTATTTGAAAAGGGGAAAAATAAAGCATTTTCTTTTGCCCGTGATATTGAGAAGCTTCCTGATGACCTCAGAGGTTTATTTAGGCAAATTAAGTTAGGAAATTTTACACTAAATCATCACTTGATTAGTGCTAAGACATTTACACAGATTATCCGTAAAGGGATTAATCGTATCGTTATAGGTATTATGGTTTTGTCTCTAAATATGTTAGCAGGTATGGTGATAATTGCGCATGTTGAGCCTAAATTTTTAGGCATCCCGATTTGGGCTTGGGTATTCTTAGGTACTTCTTTTGCATTATCTATTTACCTGTTTACTGCTATGGTTCGAGCAAGAAATAATGATTAATTTGCTCGATTTAGAAAATATAAGAAACTGATTATGGATATAGATTTAGGAAATAAAAAGGCATTAGTGGGAGCGAGTTCCGGTGGCATAGGATATGCTATTTCGCAGCAGTTAGCCTTGAATGGTGCTTCGGTAACTTTGATGGCTAGAAATGAGGTGAAGTTGAAGCGGGCTTTGGCTGGATTGGATAGAAGTAAAGGGCAGGTGCACCAATATCTTGTCGTTGACTTTGATAATTTTGAGGAATTTAAAACAAAAATTTCAAATTATTTTGCCCATCATGTTGTTGATATTTTGGTTAATAATACAAATGGGCCTAAAGCTGGCTCTATTGCTAATCAATCTTTGGATGACTACCAAGATGCTTTTGATTTATTATTTAAGACACATTGTTATACAACGGAATTGGCATTGGCTCATATGAAAGAGTTAGGTTACGGGCGAATCATAAATGTGTCTTCCTTGACAGTGAAAGAACCGGTGTCTAATTTAGTGTTGTCAAATACAATCCGTACGGCACTGATGAGTTGGAGCAAATCTCTAGCTAAAGATATTGCATCTCATAATATAACGGTAAATAGTGTTTTGACAGGTCTTTTTGATACTGAAAGAATTCAATCATTGACGCAGTTGGATGCGGACCGTCTTCAAATTTCTTATGAGGCGGCCTTGGCTCTACGTTTAAAACAGGTGCCAATGGGCAGATTGGGTAAGCCTGAAGAATACGGTTATTTAGTTGCATTTATTTGTTCAGATTATGCTAACTATCTAACAGGGGCAAGTATTCCTTTGGATGGTGGAATGATGAACTGTTTTTAATAAAATAAAGCCCTTAAAGAATTATCTAAAGGGCTTTATCTTGTTATAATGTATTTACTCCATTAGTCTAATACAAGCTCTGTATTTACGGTAATCTCTACATTTGAAGATACAGCTTCTATTCCTGATGGTAACTTGTCGTTATACTTTATGCCGAAGTCAAAACGATTGATGGTTGTTTTAGCTGTGAATCCAGCACGTGTTTTTCCCCAAGGATCTGTAATAATTCCGTTATTTTGAGTTACATCAAAAGTAACTTTTTTCGTTACATCTCTGATGGTTAAGTCAGCTATTAATATGTATTTTCCCGTTTTCACTTTTTTAAATGATACCGATTTTAAAATCATTTTTGGGTATTTTTCAGCGTTGAAAAAATCATCAGTTTTTAGGTGACTATCACGTGCTTCGATGCGTGTGTTAATACTGTTTACATCTATTACGAAGTTAATTTTTGCATTATTGAAGTCTTCTTTATTTGCAGCATCAATTGAACCGGACACTTTTGTAAATTCCCCGTCAACAAAACTAATACCTAAATGATTTACATCAAATCTTGCGTTCGTATGTGCAGGGTCTGCACTCCATTTTACTTGTGCTACGGCTCCGTTAATCATTAAGGCTGCAGCTGCTACAATTTTAAAAAAATTATTCATCATGTTTCTTTTAATGTTTTAACAGTAAGCTTATTCAATGTGCTATGTGAAGAACAAACTGGCTGTTGTATTTTACTTCTACAAAAATCTGAAAACGTTTTCTTTTAAAGATTGACCTACATCAATAAATGTTTATTTATTTGGTTTAAGAATTTGTCTTTTCAATCTACTTAAGAATTCTTGGGTGACGCCAATATAAGATGCAAGTTGTAAATTGGATATTCGGGGATAAATCTTTGGATAGCGTTGAATAAAGTCTAAATAACGCTCTTGAGCAGTAAAGCCAAGTGCTGCGATGATACGATGTTGTGAAGCAACCTGAGCTCGCTGTGCCATAATTCGGAATAATCGTTCAACTTGTGTGCAATTAGTGAAAAGTCGTTCTTTTTGCTCTCTAGAGATAATCAATATTTCAGAGTCTTCTAATGCTTGAATATATAATTGTGCTGGTTTCTTGGTCGTTAAAGCTAGCGATATCTGAAATCCACCACTCTTCTATCGCAAAATACAAAATATGCTCTTCACCATTAGGAGTTAGGTAAAATATCTTAAAGCAGCCCTTCATGACAAAGCCTTCAAAATTGCATATTTCTCCGGCGCGAAGAATGAAGCTTTTTTTCTTAACTTGGGTAGGGGTATAACTGGAGATAATCTGTTCAATTTGCTCTGATGTAACCGCTATTCTCTTTTTTATATATGCTTTAAAAATTTCCATGTAATATTTAAATGTGAAATATTCGCTAATCACTGATTTTGATAAAAGATATCTCTTCTAAAGTATCAGAAATTCCGAAAATTTGATAGCCGTGCTGTTTTAAAGAATTTAATAAATATTTTGTTTTTTCCTTCCCATTATCAAAAAATCGTTCGTGTATTTCCAGTAAAATTTGCTTGATTTCAATTGGAGAATTTAAAATGCTATCGATTACACTATATTCCGCTCCTTCAATATCCATTTTTAAAACATCGATGTGGTTATGGTTGTTTTCAGTCGCAATATCTATAAATGATTTCATTTTAACTTCTATCATGTTATTTTCATCAACATGTTGATGATTGATAATTGATCCTGATACATAATCTTTGTTTTTCGGTAGGTTGAAAAAGGTTGTGCCAGTTTCCTTATCTAATCCAACAGGATGAAAATGGAAATTGGGTGACATATCTGTTTGTTTATCAATCCATTCAATTGATTTAGGAGTAGGGTCGTAACCATAGACTTGACAATCGTGATTGTCTATAATCGCATCGTCAAAGGAAGTGTCTTGACCGATGCCAAAGGAGTAAACGATAGCACCGGGATGTAATAGGTCTGGATTAACATAGAAGCCGCCGTAAGAATTGCCGTACCATTTATGGCTACATTTATGCTCGATTTTAAAAGATGATACTTTTCCTGAAAGGACTTTATATTGCTTTTTCAATGCGTTTATCAGACTTGGACTCATATAATTGTTATGTTTAATGGTGCCTGTAAGTTACGATAAAAATTAATTTTAATTGGAATTGAAATCGATTTTACAACATGAGGTTACCTATTTTCACCAATTTATCTGATGCAGCTAGACCATTGGGGTTACATCCCGATTTGCCTTCAGGCACTTCTAATCCTTGTTTGTGATAAAAATTAATCCAAAAGTCATCTGTTTTTCCTGTAGTTGGATTAATAAAAGTCATAGGTTCTAGTTGGAATATGTGATAGGAACGAAAAGCTCTTTCTATAAAGTCGGAACAATAATAGCTGTTTTCATTCAAGATATAGCTCCAATTATAGGGTTTTCCCAACATCTGTTTTGCTGCTGTAATTGCGATAGGGATACTTTTGTCGTAAGGTTGTTTTAACCGGAAAATAACTAAATCGTTGCGGCCGTTTTTTTGAGTTTTAAAGAAGTCTTGAATTTTCTCCCGTATTGTGCCGCTTTTGGAGCTAGCATGTAAAACAAAAATAGAGTCTTTATTGATTTCTATTATTCCAATATGGTCGAAAGAGCTGTTCGTATCTCTTTGAGTGACACGATTGATGGCGCCTGAAAGGTTCTTTTGTTCGGCTCCAACAAAGATAAGGTCGCCGTTAATGAGATTCGTGGAATGAGTCTGTTGTCCAATTGTTAGTTGTGTGAGAAATAGAAAAATACCACTTAAAATTATGTCCAATGATTTCATGGCATAAATGTACAGGCTATTTGGCAGAATAACATTCAATAGTTAAATTAAGTCTTGAAATGCTGGATTGTTTGTATATTTGTATTATGGGAAAGATGTACAATGATGTGGTAGAATTATTACCCGAATTGATTCATTGCTTCAATAATCATTTGATGTTTGATAGCTTGGAAGAAGAAGATGTGATTTCTTTTCTTCCGATAGAAGACGAGGAAATTGCGAAGGAATTTGTTGCTAATACTAATAAAGTGCTTGCTGATCATTTTGAAGTGGAGGATGGCGAATTGTGTTATCCAGAAGATAGTTACTTAGATAAGGTGGACAATCCTATTTTATTTTGGAAAGATTATTTAGGTTGTTTTTTTAATTTTGAATTGGTAGAGGATTTTATTGACCAAGAAAATATTAAAGGAACAAGCTTTGGAACTTTCAGAATAACGCAGATAGCCTATATTAATGAAGTGAACAAACGTATCAAGAAGAGGCGTTTGAACGGTATTAATTTAGAATACCGCGTGACACCAACACCTTTGGATAGTAATAAACATTGGAATCGTACTTATGATAAAGAATGCTAGTAAATTTATCAATTTGAAGTTATCCTAACATTCCATACCTAGACGATATATTGTTGTTGAGCCCAATCGCTAGCACTGTTGGTTTGACATGCTGCGTAAAGGTATGATTTAGTTATTTGTATTAAAAAAAATTGAAATGAAATATATTTTATTCGTATTGCCAATTTTGATTTTCATCAGTTGTACTGATGTTAAGAAAGAAAAACCATTGGAGACTTTGGATAAAAAATCGGCTCGAGAGGTTGTTTTGGTAACGGAGAGTAAGGGAGATTCCGTTTTGCATATTACAAAACAGCATATCTGGTTTAATGGTGAGAAAATCGCAGATAAGAGTGATACGATTGTTACTGCTAAAAGTGTTAATACTTGGACAGTGGCCGATTCAACTCAAACTTTGAGTGAGATTCCTATTTATGTAACTGTGCAATAATAATGAGAAAAAAAACATCTTCAACAATTAAATTAGTATTGATTACATCCGTATTGGCTTCTTGTGGGCGCCCACAATCAGGGCCTGAGACACATCAACAGCGTGTTTACATGCGAGCAGATTCTACAGCTCCATATACAGAAGTGACAAATGATTATCGAGAACAACATCGTACGGGTGGGGGAATGGGTACATCACTTTTATGGTTTATGGCTTTTAGACATCTTGGTGGTGGTATGGGGTATGCTAATAGCAATTTGAACCCAAACTCTGTTTCGGGTACTAACGCGCAAAAATCTGCAGCTTATCAAGCTAAACGTAATGGATTTGGCAATACTGCTGCTTCATCTCAATCTTCTTCTGTCGGAGCATAATGAAAATAAAACATTTGACTATCGATCCTAATTGGAAATCTCGATTGGAATCTATCGGATATGGCTTCCATACAGATCAAGATGAACCCTATTGGATTGATGATTACTATTTCGAAATCACGAGTAAGGAGGCAGATATGTTACACCATGCAACTACAGAAGTATGGGATATGTGCCTAAAAGCGGTTGAATATGTTATAACAAATAAGCGCTATGATTTATTTCATATTCCAGCCTATATGGTGCATCATATAGAGCAATCCTGGGAAAATGAAACGCCTTCTATTTATGGTCGTTTTGATTTCGCTTATGACTCTGAGAAAAGAAAATTAAAGTTGTTAGAATTTAATGCTGATACACCAACATCACTATTTGAATGTGGTATTGTACAGTGGTATTGGAAGAATCATTATTTTTCTGAATCGATAGATCAATTTAATAGTGTGCATGAGCAATTAATTGCGTGTTGGAAAGATATTAAACCTCATTTGAAAGGTGATATATTGTACTTTTCATGTGCGAAGGAAACACTGGAAGACTTAACAAATGTTGAGTATCTTAGAGACACTGCTATGCAGGCAGGTATTCAAACGCAGCTGATTTATATTGATGATATCGGATGGGAAGGACGGGAATTTGTTGATTTAGAGGGCAAATCAATTCAGTCTATTTTTAAGTTATATCCATGGGAATGGATGGTTCATGAGGAATTTGGGAAAAATATTGTCAATGATGTTAATGAGGCGCAATGGATAGAGCCTTCATGGAAAATGTTGCTATCTAATAAAGCGATTTTACCAATTCTGTGGCAATTATTCCCACATCATCCGAATCTATTGCCAGCATATTTTGATGATCACAAACAGCTTAGAAATTACATTAAAAAACCGATTCTTTCGAGAGAGGGAGCTAATATTGAAATGTACTACGATAAAGAGTTGATATACGCCACGGCAGGTGAGTATGGCCGTGAAGGCTATATTTATCAGGAATTAGCTACTCTGCACAAAGAGGAAACAGGCTTTTCAATCATAGGTAGTTGGATTATTGGTCAAGAACCCTGTGGTATTAGTTTTAGAGAATCAACAATGCCCATTACAACAGATAAAAGTCGATTTGTTCCGCATATCATTAAAAACTAATAATACCCTACGTGTGCTTCTCAAGCTCATCAAGTTTTATAAGACTGATAGAATATGGATTATTTTTTTCCTATAGTATATACATTATTCATGCGACCTTAGCTGTTTAATAGAGGGATTATACGATTGGCATCTATTCGATTTTCTTTTACCTTTCTACGTTTATCATATTTTTTGATGAGTTGTTCATTGATAATCTGTTGCTTTATTTATAATGAAAGGGATTCGTATGCTGTTAATTGTTACTGAATAGGGATTTAATTATTATTCAATTTGCAAAATAACAAAACAAATTTAAAACCGGTTTGTTTGAATTGTATATAAATCATTAAGAAAGGAGAGTTGTTATGAACCTAATTCATAAAATTGAAAACTGGGGAAATGTGCATCATCCACAATGGATAGACTACCTTAGGATAGTTGTAGGGTTTCTTATTCTGATAAAAGGATTAAGTTTTGTGTCAGATTTAAATAGTGTTAGTGCTTTGGTACAAGAAGTGAACTATACCTTTTACATTTGGGGGGGTGTTCACTATATTGTTTTTGCTCAAATCGTTGGCGGGCTGTTTATTATCTGTGGATTTCAAACACGATTAGCTTCAATCGTTTTGTTACCTATTTTATTTGGAGCAGTATTTTTTGTTAATATAACAAATGGGTTTAGTTATCTTAATGGAGAATTGTGGTTATCGATAGTCGTGCTATTCTTATTAGTACTTTTTCTAGTTATGGGATCAGGTAAGTACTCATTAGATAATTTGATGGACAAACCTGGCTATATTAGAAAGATATAGGGATTTTCAGAACAATAATAACTTTGTCCCATTAAACAGGTGGCATTATTATCCGTGTTTTTTGCAAATGGACTCAAACAATTTAAAAAAACCTCCTGTATATTGAAGTGCAGGAGGTTTTTTATTTACTATAAGCAATTTACTTTTTATTTGTTTCAATCCAGTTTCGTGCATTGACAAATGCTTCTAACCATGGAGTTACCTGGTCTTGGTGTCCCTTTGGATAGTTAGCCCAGTTCCATTGGAACGTAGAACGCTCAATATGTGGCATTGTCACTAAATGTCGACCTGTTTTGTCACAAAGCATCGCGGTATTATAATCTGAACCATTCGGGTTTGCTGGATATTGATCATAAGCGTACTTCGCAACAATATGATATTGTGATTCTTGTTGTGGTAAATTGAATCTACCTTCACCATTTGAAATCCAAGCACCTAATGTCGCACCCGCCAGAGTTGACAACATGATTGAGTTATTTTCTTGTACTGTGACAGCAATGAAATTGGATTCATGCTTTTGTGAAGTATTGTGTAGCAACTTACCATGAACTTCGTGCTCAGGGTTGATTAATTCGAGCTCCATAAACAGTTGGCAACCATTACAAATACCTACAGACATAGTATCCGGACGTTTGAAGAAATTTTCTAGTGCTGTTTTTGCTTTTTCGTTGTACAAAAATGCACCAGCCCAACCTTTAGCAGAACCTAAAACGTCCGAGTTCGAGAATCCCCCTACAGCTCCAATGAATTGGATATCTTCCAATGTCTCACGACCTGAGATTAAATCTGTCATGTGAACATCTTTTACATCAAATCCGGCTAAATACATAGCATTAGCCATTTCGCGTTCAGAATTAGAACCTTTTTCACGGATGATAGCCGCCTTTGGTCTTGGTTTTGAAGTATCTATTATTGGTTTTATACCTGTGAAATGTTTAGGGAATACAAAACTCAAAGGTTGATTTTTGTAGTTGTTATAGCGCTCTTGGGCCATTCCATTCTTCGATTGTTTTGAATCTAATAAGAAAGACGTTTTGTACCAAGAATCACGTGTATCCATGACATTGAAGGTGAACGTGTCAGTATAGTTTTTGAATGAAACTTCAGTACCGGCAATCGCTTGCCCAATTTTCACAGCATCTATACCAGCTTCAATTAATGCTTTTTCAAAAGCATTATCATTTTTTGCTTGTAATACAACTGCGATATTTTCATTGAATAAGGTTTTTACTGTATCTGTTTCGCCTAATCCTGATAGATCATAGTTAGCCGCCAAGTTTACATCAGCAAATGTCAATTCTAAAAGTGTTGTGATTAAACCACCAGAGCCAATATCGTGTCCGGCTTCAATTTGACCTGCTTTTATTAAATCTTGGATAGTGTTAAATGCTTTTTTAAAGTAAGCTCCATCTTGAATCGTAGGAACTTCTCTACCAATTTTATTTAAGATTTGAGCGAATGAAGATCCACCTAATTTGAAAGCATCTTTTGATAAGTTGATATAGTAGATTGAACCTCCATCTTTGTTTAAAACGGGTTCAATAACCTGTGTGATATCCGTACAGTTACCAGCTGCAGAAACGATTAAAGTACCAGGAGCAATAACATTATCTCCATTCGGGTATTTTTGTTTCATGGATAAGGAGTCTTTACCTGTAGGGATGTTAATTCCTAATTCTAATGCAAAATCTGAACAGGCTTTTACTGCTTTATAAAGACGGGCATCTTCACCTTCATTATTACAAGCCCACATCCAGTTAGCAGAAAGTGAAACACCAGCTAAACCATTTTTAATAGGAGCGAAGACCAAGTTTGATAAAGATTCAGCTATAGCAGTTTCTACTAGCAGCGGCAGAATCGATAATTGCAGCTACAGGTGAATGACCAATCGTAGTCGCAACACCTTCCTTACCTTTATAATCTAAAGCCATTACGCCCACGTTGTTTAATGGTAATTGCAATGGGCCAGCACATTGCTGTTTGGCAACACGGCCTCCTACACAACGATCTACTTTGTTTGTTAACCAATCTTTGGAAGCAACTGCTTCCAATTGCAAAACTTGTGTCAAGTAAGACGGAATATTTTCGGTACTGTACGATAGATCTGCGTAATTTCTTACTATCGTATTATCCTTCATAATTGTTTTTGGCGAAGAACCAAAGAAATCTTCTAGAGCATAATCCATTGGTTTTTCACCAGTAGTTTTTGATTCGAAGGTAAAACGGTGGTCATTGGTTACATCACCAACTGTGTACATCGGTGAACGTTCACGATCAGCTACACGTTTTAAAATATCGATATCTTTTTCTCCAATTACTAATCCCATTCTTTCTTGAGACTCGTTACCGATGATTTCTTTTGCCGAAAGAGTCGGGTCACCAACAGGTAAGGCATCTAGATCAATTAATCCACCAGTTTCCTCTACAAGTTCCGAAAGACAGTTCAAGTGACCACCTGCGCCATGATCATGAATAGATACAATTGGGTTATGGTCAGACTCTACCATACCGCGAACTGCATTTGCAGCGCGTTTTTGCATTTCTGGATTTGAACGTTGGATGGCATTCAATTCAATTCCAGAGCCAAATGCACCAGTATCAGCTGAAGAAACTGCTGCTCCGCCCATACCAATTCGATAATTCTCTCCGCCTAGGATAACAATTTTATCACCTACTTTTGGTGTATGTTTTTTAGCTTGATCTAATTTACCGTAGCCGATACCACCAGCTTGCATAATGACTTTGTCGAAACCTAATTTGCGAGCATCTTCTTCATGTTCGAATGTTAATACCGAACCTGTAATTAGGGGCTGTCCAAATTTATTACCGAAATCTGACGCTCCATTGGAAGCTTTGATTAAGATATCCATTGGAGTTTGATATAACCAAGGGCGCTCCTCCATCGCTTGTTCCCAGGGACGATTTTTCTCTAATCGAGAATATGACGTCATGTAGACAGCTGTCCCAGCTAACGGTAGGGAACCTTGTCCACCTGCCAGACGGTCACGAATTTCACCACCAGAACCGGTTGCAGCACCAGAAAATGGTTCTACAGTAGTAGGAAAGTTATGAGTTTCTGCTTTTACAGATAGAACGGAGTCAAATTCTTTCTCTGCATAAAAATCAGGCTTATCCGCTGATTTTGGAGCAAACTGTGTGACACGTGGTCCTTTGACGAAAGCTACATTATCTTTATAAGCTGAAACGATATCATTCGGATTCGTTTCAGAAGTTTTCTTAATTAATTTGAATAAAGAAGTTGGTTGTTCTTCACCATCAATAATAAAAGTACCGTTGAATATTTTGTGACGACAATGTTCTGAATTTGCTTGAGAAAAAGCAAATACTTCCGAATCCGTTAATTTACGATTCAATTTCGTTGCTAGATTGGCAAGATATTGAACTTCTTCGGGGTTTAAAGAGAGACCTTCTTGTTTATTATAAGCATCGATATCGTCAATCTCTAAAATAGGTTCAGGATCAATATTGATGGTATACATATCTTGTGTCAATGTTTCATATTTCTGTGAAATCATTGGGTCAAAATCGTTAAAATTTGCTTGTATTTTTCGAAATTCTTCAATACGAATAATTCCTTCAACGCCCATGTTTTGGGTAATTTCCACAGCATTAGTGCTCCATGGGGTAATCATAGCTGCACGTGGACCAACAAAATAATCGTCTAGGGTTTCTTTTTCGATTTTACTAGCGCTTCCAAATAGCCAGTTTAGCTTAGAAATATCATCGATAGATAAATCTTCTAGGGTTTGCACACCGTAAACGATGTCGCTTGGGTTCACAAAGAAATGAATCATTATAACTGTAAGTTTTGAACGTTCTTCAAATTAAAACACAAATTTACGTTAATCCTTTGACTTATTAGGAATGAAAAGTGCTAAATATTAGTAAAATTACTTTTTACAGATGCACTATTTTTTTTTCGTTTCGTTTTCACTCACTACCTCTTTGTAAGTCAACGCTCTTTTGTATGATTATTTATAGTAATAAAGAAGTACTATTATATTTTATGTTTTTTTTATTTTAAAGGATAATAGAATATTTCCTTTGAACACACGATATAACTCCACGTTTTATATTCCTTCAATAAAAAAACTATCAAAGGATGAGGAGAAAACGACAAATTTGCATTGATAACAATGCAATTATATTGCGAATCAGAGCAAATTTATCTAAGTTTGTGCGTAAAATCAGATTCTAAAATGAATATTTCATATAAGTGGCTTAACGATCATATTGATATAGATAAAAAACCAGAAGAGTTATCTTTAATTTTAACTAACGTAGGATTAGAGGTAGAGGTTTTAGATGTGGTGCAAAGTATTCCAGGTGGATTAGAAGGCTTGGTTATAGGAGAAGTAAAATCTTGTAATCAACACCCGAATGCAGATAAATTGAAAGTGACTACAGTAGACATTGGTCAAGCAGACTTATTGCATATTGTCTGTGGAGCCCCAAATGTTGCAGTAGGACAGAAAGTTATTGTTGCAACTGTTGGTTCAACTGTTCATCCAGTAAGCGGTGAACCTTTTAAAATCAATAAATCAAAGATTCGCGGTGAAGTTTCTGAAGGAATGCTTTGTGGTGAAGATGAAGTCGGTTTAGGTACTTCTCATGCAGGTATCGTAGAAACTGCCATTGGACGCAACTGTCGGAACACTTGTTAAAGATTTCTATGGGGTAGAAGATGATTATCGCTTTGAAATTGGATTGACTCCAAATCGTGCTGATGCAGCATCACATATAGGTGTCGCTCGTGACATTGCAGCTTATTTCAGAAAAGAAATGAAGGCTATTGATCTTTCATCGTTCCAAGAGGGCAACGGCGTTAATACGAAAGTTACTGTTGAGAATCCATTGGGTAGCCCGCGTTATTCTGGCATCAATATTTCTGGAGTAAAAGTTGCGGAATCCCCAGATTGGTTGAAGGAACGTCTCAATGTAATAGGTATACGTCCCATTAATAACATTGTTGATGTAACCAACTTTATTTTACATGATTTGGGGCAACCTTTGCATGCTTTCGATCAGGATAAGATTGCAGGGAACGAAGTGATTGTAAGACAGGCGAAGCAAGATGAAATTTTCATCACATTAGATGGCGTTGAACGCAAACTTTCTAGTGAAGATTTAATAATTGCCGATGCTGAAAAGCCTATGTGCATAGCTGGTGTTTTCGGAGGGGCTAATTCTGGAGTTTCGGAATCAACTACAAATATATTTTTAGAATCTGCATACTTTAACGCGGTTACTGTTCGCAAAACAGCAAAACGTCATCATCTGAAAACAGATTCTTCTTTCAGATATGAAAGGGGTACAGATCCAAATATTACTGTTAATGCACTGAAAAAAGCAGCAATTTTGATTCAAGATATAGCAGGAGGACAAATCAGTTCTAACATTATTGATATTTACCCGGCTGAAATTAAACCTTTCGCATTTAATGTAAATTACAATAATGTACGGAAGTTGATAGGACAAGACATTCCAAATGAAGAAATCAAATCTATTATTGTTGCCCTAGGTATCGGTATTGATCAAGAGTCTGAAGAAAGTTTAGATGTTTTGGTTCCTGCATATCGTGTTGATGTAACCAGAGAAGTTGATGTTATAGAAGAAGTATTGCGCATTTATGGCTATAATAATGTTGAATTAAAAAGACAAATTAAGTCATCATTAAATACTTCTGAAAAACCCGATAAAGAGGTTGTTTTGAATCAATTGGCTGATCTTTTGATTGCAAATGGCTTTAGAGAAATACTTTCAAATTCCTTGACTAAGCTAGATTATGTTGATGATGAGACTACGGCCGTTCGTTTATGCAACCCATTAAGTTCTGATTTGGATACAATGCGTCAAAACATGTTGTTTTCAGCCTTAACTGCAATTTCTTATAATCAAAAGAGAAGAAATGCAGATTTGAAGGTCTTTGAATTTGGTAAGACGTATGCAATAGATGGAGAGGGTTATCAAGAAAAACAACACTTAGCTATTACTATCAGTGGTAAGATGGAAGCCGAACAATGGAATAATAGTAAGCAACTTGTCAGTTTCTACAATATTAAAGCTGTCGTTGACCTTATCTTAAAACGGTTGAATATCGGAAATCTTCAGTTGCAAGATGCACCTACAGATCATTATGCATATGGACTCTGTTATATGAGAGGTGCAAAAGCTTTAGTTACTTTTGGTGCGGTATCTAACACTTCACTCTCGAAAGCGGATGTAGAGGGACAGGTGTTTTTTGCTGATTTTGACTGGGATCAAATATTGAAAATAATTCGTAAGAATGTCATTAAATTTAAAGAAGTATCTAAATTTCCTTCAGTTAAACGAGATCTTTCGTTATTGATTGATGAAAATGTTACTTTCAAACAATTGGAAACGATAGCACATAAAACTGAACGTAAGCTGTTGAAAGCGGTGAACGTATTTGATGTTTACAAAGGAGACAAGATTCCAGAGGGTAAAAAATCGTATGCTTTGAGCTTTATTCTCGAAGATGAAGAAAAAACTTTAATGGACAAACAAATTGACGCAATAGTTCAAAAATTAATTCTTAACTTTGAGAAAGAAGTAAGCGCAGAGGTGCGTGGTTAATTATGAATAATAACATTTAATTGTATAAATTTAGTATATGGTAGCATTATCTTCTCAAATGAATATTATCGTTGAGAAAACGAAAAATTTAATTCAAATGTGCGAAGTCTTGCAAGAAGAAAATGATTTACTTAAATTAGAAGTTCAATCACTTCAAGTTGCTTTTAATACAAGCAATAGTAAGAACAAGCAGATGGAAGAGCAAATGAAAGCTATGGCTGTTGCCCGTTCTCTAGATAGTTCAGAAGCTGATAAAGATGCAATAAATGAAAAAGTACTTGACACAAAGCAAAAAATTAACGACTTTGTGCGAGAAATAGACAAATGTATTAGTTTGTTGAAGTAAGTGGATAGGGTAGAGATAACTTACTAATACGACGTAAAGCTCAAATAACAATGGGAGAAATTTCCATCAAAATAAATATCGCTGATAGAGTGTATCCACTTCGTGTAGATACGGCTGAGGAGGAAATAATCCGCCATGCAGCGAAATTGATTAATGAAAAAGTGAAAGAATTACAGGATAGTTATACTGTTCGTGATAAACAGGATTTATTGTCGATGTGTGTTCTACAGTATGCAACAGGGATGTTGAAAGCTGAACGACAGGTACAGACACAAGATCAAGGTTTGGAGCAATCAGTTCATGAACTGGATCAGTTATTGTCTAATTTCTTTACAAAATAATCGTTCTTTATAGCGCTTTACTACAACGAATTTGCCGCAGTTGAATTCGGGTTGTCACTATTTTAAACTTAACGCTTCAATATTACAGGCGAAAAAGATGTAGGTCATTTTGCGTAAGCCATCTGGATCATGATCATAGCCTAATTATAGATATTAGAAGTTTAATAATATTAGATACCCGTTATTTAATTGCGGTTTTTTTTTGAAAATTATAAATAAATAAAATACATATAAACAATTAATAATACATGGACATCGCAATTTATATCATACTTTCTCTGATCGTTGGTATTGCAATTGGCCGTTATCTTTTAGCACTTTTGTTTAGTAAACAAACAGAAGAAGCTCAAGAAAAGGTGAAAAGCATTATAAAAGAAGCAGATCAAGAGGCAGAACATTTAAAGAAGAAAAAACTTTTGGAAGCAAAAGAGAAGTTTCTACAGCTGAAATCAGAGCATGAAAAGGAAGTTAGTCAACGTAACAATACAATCAGCCAAAAGGAGAATACTTTACGTCAGAAAGAGCAATCTGTAAATCAAAAACTTGAAAATTTAAATCGGGAGAAAGTAGATTTAGACATAACGCGCAAGCAACTCGACAAACTTGTTGAAATAAATGAAAAAAAATCCGAAGAGGTCGAATTGCTAAAAGTACAACAAATCAAACAATTGGAAGGTATCGCTGGCGTAACTGCAGAAGAGGCTAAGAACCAATTGGTAGATTCTTTAAGAGAAGAAGCAAGATCACAGGCTATTATTCAAATAAAAGATATCGTCGACGAGGCTAAGTTAACAGCTACAAAGGAAGCTAAAAAAGTAGTTATCCAAACGATTCAACGTACTGCTACAGAATCTGCAATCGAAAATACAGTTTCTATCTTTAATATCGAAAACGATGAAATTAAAGGGCGTATAATTGGTCGTGAAGGACGTAATATTCGTGCCTTAGAGGCGGCTACTGGTGTGGAGATTATCGTTGATGATACACCTGAAGCTATTATTCTCTCAGGTTTCGACCCTGTTCGCCGTGAAATTGCACGTTTAGCGCTGCACCGTTTGGTAACAGATGGCCGTATTCACCCTGCACGTATCGAAGAGGTAGTAGCCAAGACTCGTACACAAATTGAAGATGAAATTGTTGAAATCGGTGAACGTACCGCTATTGATTTAGGCATTCATGGCTTGCACCCTGAGTTGATCCGTATGGTAGGACGTATGCGTTACCGTTCTTCTTATGGTCAGAATTTACTGCAACACTCGCGAGAGGTGGCTAATTTCGCTGCAACGATGGCAGCTGAATTAGGCTTAAATGTGAAGCATGCAAAACGTGCTGGTTTATTACATGATATTGGGAAAGTACCGGATGATAATCCCGAGTTACCACATGCTATTTTAGGTATGCAACTCGCAGAGAAATATAAGGAACATCCAGATGTCTGTAATGCTATTGGCGCTCATCACGATGAAATCGAAATGACAGCGATGATTTCTCCAATTGTACAAGCATGTGATGCTATATCAGGAGCTCGTCCTGGAGCTCGTCGTGAGGTCGTTGAAAGTTATATTAAACGATTGAAAGAATTAGAAGATTTAGCATTATCTTATCCTGGTGTCGAAAAAACTTTTACTATTCAAGCTGGTCGTGAATTACGTGTTATTGTTGAAAGCGAAAGGGTATCAGATGCTCAAGCTGAAATTTTAGCAGCTGATATCTCAAATAGGATTCAAACGGAGATGACTTATCCAGGTCAGATTAAAGTGACTGTTATTCGTGAAATTCGTTCTGTTGCATACGCAAAATAAGAAGTATTTGAACGGTATAATTATGAAAGCCTCAACATTGTTGAGGCTTTTGTTTTAAATGACGAGTAGAATATATATTCAATTTTTATTTTTAGTATTTTTGTAAATATAATTTTGCAAAGCAGAAAACAGTTACGATTAGATGAAAAAAAAACAAGTTCCAGTACAAGAGGTGAAAAGACCTGTTGATCAATATTTTGATGATTTAAATAATAATTTTCAAGATCCTACGAATAGGATTTTGCAAATTGTTTTCTTACCATTGTTCTTTTTTGGCTTAATGGGGATCATCTGGATGATTCCTTTTCCACAATTTGATTTTTTGGTTAAATTAGGATGGCATACGTTTTTAAACTGGGGATCTTTTTTTATTGCTATTCTTATATATAGCTATTTGAAACTTTCACCGACTTTATCCTATGGAGTCCTATTGTGCATTGGTGTCATGAGCTATTTTATTGTTCAATTCGAATATATAGAACGTGATGGAGGGCCAGCTGTACTTCTTGTTTCAAGTATCATTGCGGTTATTTCTTTACTTGTATTATGGTATGGAAAATCAAAGGAGAAGAGTACAATCTCTTTTAAACAGTTTTGTTTATTTCTTTCGATAGGACCTATTTGGCTTTGGCATTTCGCTTTTAAAAAGTTCAAGCTAAAATATTAAGTTATTACCACGATTAAGATTTAATTGTTCTTGAAGAGAAAAGCCTTGATTGATTATTTTCAACAAGGCTTTTCTTATTTATGCTAATTTTTAAAACTTGTAAGTTATTCCCGCACCAAGTATTTGCTTTACTTGTAGGTCTGATTTGGAGCCTATTTGTACGCCATTTTCTATTTTTGGAAGTTTAGTATTATCATCATATATTAATTGAACTCCAGCATTAACGGAAATCCATTTGTTAACTTTCATAGCTAGCGTAGCTGTATAGTCAATGTCAATATTCTTCGGCTTATCTAAGTAGTTGGAATAAAGTTTTAAAATATTTTCGATCGTGACATTTTCCATGATTTGTTTCTTGTAATATGCATCGAAAGAAGCACCAAATTCAAAGCGCGAGTTTTTACCCTGATCTAAACCATAGGTAGTTGCTAAACTATCATTTTTAACGAATACGAAACGTGCTGCAGCTGGTGATAAGTTGAATTTTAAATTGTCAGATTTTTTATAAGCGAAACCAGGACCAAAGCTTAAGTAAGCAGGTGCAAATGCTTCTGATATGAGTTCTTTATTATTCGTAGTGTAATTATAACCTTTTGCAAATTGTGTGTTAAAATTGAGAAAAAAGGTATAAAGCCAGTTCTCTTTTGCTTCATGACCTAATAAACTACTTAAGGATACACGGTCATCATTTTTTCGCCAATCAACATCTTTTTGAAAAGTTTGACCGTAAGCAGCTATTACTTTATTATCCCACGACCATTTTTCTTTTTTATAATTGAAATCGTAATTTAAAACGATATTACCTGCAAAAGAATTTACACCTCCAGCGGCCCAATTGGAAAATGAGCTTTGATTTATTAAAAAAGTGTTTTCTCCATGTATCTTCCAGTTTTTTGCTGTATCAGTTTGGATTTCTTGCGCCTGAACCTTACCTATACATAATGCTGATAGGGCTAGTAAAATTAGTTTCGTTTTCTTCATATTTCTAAATTTTGTAAAACTATATTTTAAAACAAAAGGAAATGGAATTTTGTTTATTAATTGTCACCTTATAATTACAAAATATACAAAAATTAAAGCATTTTTGTAGAAAGTAAAAAAGTATGAAAATAACATTGTTGTGTATTGGGAAAACTGATGATAATTATTTGATTGAAGGAATTAATAAATATTTGAAACGACTAAAGTTCTATATCACCTTTAATTTGGTCGTTATTCCTGATGTAAAGAATATTAAAAGTTTGACACAAGATCAGCAAAAGAGAAAAGAAGCTCAACTCTTACAGAAATTGATTAATCCTCAAGATACGGTTGTACTGTTGGATGAATTTGGTAAAGAATATCGCTCTATTGATTTTTCATCTTATTTGGAAAAGCATATGATTCAGAGTACGCAGCATCTCATATTTATTATAGGAGGTCCCTATGGTTTTGATGATGAGATTTATGAGCGGGCAAACCAAAAAATATCATTATCTAAAATGACTTTTTCGCATCAAATGATTAGGTTATTTTTTGTTGAGCAGATTTATCGCGCTTTTTCAATTTTGAAGGGTGAACCTTATCATCATGAATAATTGTGGAATTTGAGTATTTTAGACATCTAATAAAGAAAGGAGTTAATATGTTACCAAGTAAAAGAGATTATCACTTCAAAAGCGATGATAATAATTCGAAAATCACTAAAATTATTATTGTAGTTTGTATTATTATTGTGCTGTTATTGGCCTATTTTACCTAGAATTTATTTGAGTAGTACTTTTTTAAAAGTTCTAATTCGACTTTAGAGCCTTTAAAGTTCGACATTAGAAATGTATTCAAATTAATTTACAAATGCTTGAAGATAGCAAATGATTTTATATTTGAAAAAAAACTATCAAGGCTTAGCTATGTATTGGTACTAGAGAAAGAGGATGCTTAGGTAGATAAACATGGTTTTAAATAAAATAAGCGATACCGGGAGTATCGCTTATAAAATCACACTAACTATTAAAAAACCTATAGAACTAGGAATTTACAAATTCGAGTAAACCAATAGTATATGTTTTCACATATCGAACAATATTAAATAATTAAAATTATTAGGTCTTTTTAATAAAAGTTGTTTCTCTTCTTGGTTTAAGTAAATTTAATAATACTATTTTATAAATACAAATTTATTTTCTATCCTTATAAAATATATCCCAAGCAGCTTGATCTGTCTTAAAAGTAAGATTTTTTTGTTCTAAATATTCTATTTTTACCCATCTAAATGACTGCGCTTTGCCATCCTCATATTCTTGACCCTCAAAATCAAATGCTTCTGTTGTTGTGCGTATCTCAATAGGGCTGCTATTTTTTATCAAATAATAGATTGAAATAATTTGACTTTCATTGAAACTCGATTTTTCATAAAAATCGGTAGTATAAATATGTGATATGATTTCAATATCAAAGTTACATTCTTCTTGATATTCTCTTTTCAAGGCATCAATTAATCCTTCTCCATATTCTAAACCTCCTCCAGGAAACTTTGTGAACGATACATTTTCAGTTTTCTCATCACTAATGAGTACTTCGTCATTATCATTAATCAAAATTCCGTATACTCTGACATTAAAAGGAAACATGTGCTATTGTTTTATTTTTTTGATAAATCTTTCAGATAAATATTTTTAAACTCTACAGGCTGGCCTTCACTTTGTAAGGCTATAAAACCTTGTTTTAATTTTTTTCCATCAATTTTGATTCTTGGATCATATTTATTTACCACTCCACCGCCGATAGTAGGTTGGCTATATTGAAGTACTGTGTCTCCATTTATAATGTGCGTTATCAATGAATCGCCATGGACAATCAGTTCTGCCTTTACCCATTGGTCTCCGTCGTAGGTTTTTGAAGTGGATTCTATACAGTGCGATTCTAATTGTTTTCCTTTATAAACGATTTCTGTGCCTGGTGAGCACATGTTGCCTGTAGGTCTTGGTTTTCCGTCACTTAAGCCACCTAAAAATTGCATCTCAACTGATATAGGCCAATCTTGTTCTTTGGGCATCGTTCTTGGATCCTGTGAATGAAACATCACACCACTATTTCTTAATGTATATGATGGAGCTCCTTTTTGTAAATCACCGTAGAAACGATACTCCATTTGAAGGTGATAGTCCGAATAAGGAGTGTCGTAGTAAAGGTGTCCAAACTGATCATTAAAGTCTTCATAGCCATCATAGTTAACCTGTATGACCCTGTCATGAACTCGGAAGGTATTGGCAAAGTTTACGCCTACTTCATGATGATGAATTTTTACGGTCCAATTATCTAGATTTTTGCCATTAAATAAGCTGATCCATTCATCCTTGTTTAATTTTTCTGATTGTCGACTCGTTGAACAGGAGCCTACTACTAATAATAGGCCAATCGGTAATATATTTTTTAATTTCATTATTATAAGGGCATAAAACCATTTTCAATTGTTTGTTCATCGATACCCATGTATGAGTAATGCCTCGGCAGAAACCATGATATGGATGACATAATCTGTTTGAAATCCTGTTCTGATTGAAACATGGTAGGTGTGATATTGAAAACCAAATCCTGACTTACTAAACTTTGGTCCTCATAGTTTCTCGCAATTAACATTATTTTAGGCTCTTTCACTCCCATGTTTACCAAGTATTCTCTTAAATTATGGCGCAAGTCTTGTGGAAGAATGGTTTCGGAGGGTTGTCCTATTAATATTTTTTCATCCTTATCGATGTGTGTCTCCTCTGTTTTTTTAGAAAAAATAGATTCGTCAGAATAAAATTCATTATTTAAAAAGTAGTTTACAATGTCGCCATACGTGAATATCCAGTCTGGTTGTTCTTGATGTGTGTTGATAGCTAGGCCCATACCTTTTTTCAAGAGAAAGGTTTTCAATTTATACTTGATTACAAATGCTTGAAAATTTTGGTCTTTAGGAGCATTTTCCAATTGAAAATAAGGGTAACCATCGGGACCAATAATCAATTCTGATTCGGCTAATTGAAAAGTTGATTCACCAATGTTACCTAGGAATTCTGCTACCCAATTTTCATCACGCTCCTTAAATGGCGTTTCTAGTAAGGAGTTGATAATGATGGTTTTAGAAAGGTCTCCGAGTAAGTTTTCGCTAGAATTTTCATCGTCGTTAAATAAATGTATTGTACTCATATTATATTTCAATCATTGTAATGAATGGTAAAAATAAACATTTTATTAAGAAAGGGATACAATGAAGAGGAACAATTTTAAATCTTATTTTTTTCCTCTCGTCAATTTTTTCAATTCACTGGTTGAGATCATTTGCTTCCAGCCTAATACATATGGATGTTCGTCCTCAATTTTTATTTGTTTATTTAAAGATAACTGCAGTTGAATCCATTTATTATTATCCTCAGCATCGCAAAAAGTATAGGCTTTACCCGTAATCATATTGCGTCCCGTCCTTCCAATTCTATGGAGATAAAGTTCACCGCTATCTGGAACTTCATAATTGATAATGACAGGAAGGCTATCAATATCAATTCCACGAGCAATTACGTCTGTTGCAACAAGGATTTGAATTTTTTTTTCTTGAAAAGCACCAAGTATTTGCATCCTGGTTTTTTGTGATTTATCTCCATACAAAGCTTCAACGACGATGTCTTCTCTTCTTAAGTCTTGAACGATGCGATCAACAGCATGCTTTGTTCTGCTGAAAATGAGTATTTGCTCATCTGGACTTGATGCTATTAAATGTTTTATAAGTTTCTTCTTATTGGCTTTGTCAACATAAAATACCTTTTCTTTTATTACGTCATTTTTTTCATCCTTCTTTATTTCAATCTTAATTGGGTTTTTAAGCACTTTATTTGCAATGCGTAAGATGTCATTAGGGAATGTTGCTGAGAAAAATAGAGTCTGTCTATTTTTTGGCAACAGATTTAGAATTTGATTTATCTCCTTTATGAAACCTAACTGTAGGAGTTGGTCAAACTCATCGACAACTAGTATTTTTATTAAATCAAATGATATTTTACTTTGTTCAAACAAATCAATTAGGCGCCCAGGTGTAGCAATAATAATTGCTGGATAATCAGCTAGGCCCTCTATTTGTTTGGCATAAGCCTGACCACCACAAATTGAAATCGTTTTTATTGGGCCACCTTGTGTTAACGCATCTATACGCTTTTGTGTTTGAATTGCTAATTCACGGGTAGGGTTCAGGATAAGTGTTTGTTCATTAAGAGAGTATTCCTGTGTTAAATAGTGGTGTAAAATTGGAATAGCAAATGCTTCAGTTTTCCCTGTTTCCTGTTGGAGAGATGCCTATCAGGTCATTTTTATTTAGAATACTCGGAATGGCATACTCTTGAATTGGAGTTAGATTTTTTAATCCTGATTGCTCCAAATTAGCTAAAAGGCTGGGGTGGATGGGAAGTTCTTGAAGTTTCAATTTTTTATTTATTTATTTTATCAAAGATAAGGATTAGCGATTAAATTGGTAAGACTCTTTAGTAGAGTAGCTATAAGGGAATTGTAGATGCTAATTCCCTCAAACAAATATTTATATTGTTTAAATAGATATCTACAATTTTTTATTAATGCTAATAATGATTATTTTAGAATATTATTTTTATTAAATTTGTTGGAAACTGAAATATAATATGTTGGAAACCACATTAGACCAAGGCAGTGATTTAAGTTCGAAATTAAGTTTTGATGACTTTAGAAAAATTATTGTTGAAGATTATAAGGTTGCAGTAGAGAGCAGGTATGTTAGTCTACTGGGACGTAAGGAAGTCTTGACAGGGAAAGCAAAATTTGGGATTTTTGGAGATGGGAAAGAATTGGCACAAATTGCTGTATCTAAAGTTTTTCAAAAGGGTGATTGGCGTTCTGGATATTACAGAGATCAGACATTAGCTTTTGCAAGTGGTCTAAGTACTGTTTATCATTTTTTCTCTCAATTGTATGCTCATCCAGATGTTGAGCATGATCCCTCATCTGCTGGTCGTCAAATGAATTGTCATTTTTCAGTTCGCGTAATAGATAAAGATGGAAATTGGATAGACCAAACTAAGCAAAAAAATACTTTTTCTGATATTTCAACAACAGGTGGACAAATGGCTCGTATTTTGGGTCTCGGTTTGGCATCTAAATTATATAGAGAAAATCCAAATTTATCTTATCTAAAGTACTTTTCGGATGAAGGTAATGAGGTGATTTTTTGTTCAGTTGGTAATGCTGCCACCTCTGAGGGGGTATTTTTTGAGGTAGTTAATGCTGCTGGTGTAAAACAAATTCCAGTTGTTATTTCTATCTGGGATGATGGTTATGGCATTTCAGTTCCTAATGAGGTGCAAACGACAAAGGGTGATATTTCTGAAATTCTAAAAGGATTTCAGAAAGAAGAAGGTAGCAACGGTTTTGAAATATTTAAAGTAAAAGGGTGGGACTATCCAGGTCTTTGTCAAACCTATGAACGTGCAGCAAAATATGCAAGAGAAAATCATACTCCTTGTATTGTACACGTGATTGAATTGACACAGCCTCAGGGGCACTCTTCTTCGGGCTCTCACGAACGGTATAAATCGAAAGAACGATTGGAGTGGGAATTAGAGCACGACTGCATTGTAAAGATGGAGAAGTGGCTTATTGATTCTGCTATTGCTACGACCGAGCAAATAAATGCAATTAATGAGGAAGCAAAGGACTTTGTGAAAAAGGAACAGAGACGTGCTTGGACTGATTATAACAAAGCATTAGCGATTGATGCCTCTCAAGCAATAGATTTATTGAGTCAGATTGATGATGAACTAGTCGAGTTACCTTTGAAACAATTACAGTCCTTAACAGAACCTTCATTAAAGGAAGTATATAGTACTGTACGTAAAGTTATTCGCGAATTGAAAGGAAAAGAAATTGCGGGTAAATCAGCTCTTTTAGCATGGTATAAACAACAGCAAGGCGTAAATTCTGAAAGATATAATTCGAAGTTATTTACATCAGGGTTAAATGGTCCGGATCATGTAGAAGTAATTGAACCACGATATTCTTCAGATGCTAAAATTATTGATGGAAGAGAGATACTTAACCTTTGTTTTGAAGAGAATTTTCATAGAGATGAGCGATTATTGGCATTCGGAGAAGATGTAGGTAAAATCGGGGACGTTAATCAAGGTTTTGCAGGTTTGCAAGAAAAATTTGGAGAGTTGCGTGTATTTGATACTGGAATTAGAGAAAATTCTATTATTGGTAAGGGAATTGGTTTGGCAATTAGAGGCCTTAAACCTATTGCTGAAATCCAGTATTTAGATTATCTACTCTATGGTATTACTGTTGCTAGTGATGATTTAGCGAGTTTGAGTTATCGGACTTTTGGAGGGCAGAAAGCTCCTGTAATCATTCGCACACGAGGCCATCGTCTAGAAGGAATCTGGCATTCAGGATCTCCTATGTCTATGATTTTAGGAACATTGAGAGGTTTACATGTTTGTGTACCACGCAATATGACTCAAGCTGCGGGTATGTATAATACATTATTTAGATCGGATGAGCCAGCTCTTGTTATTGAATGTTTAAACGGTTATCGACTAAAGGAACGCTTACCAGATAATATAGGAGATTTTACAATTCCAATAGGATATGCAGAGTGTGTCAGAACTGGTACTGATATTACGGTCGTTTCATATGGTTCTACTTTGCGTGTAGTGGAAGAAGCTGCCATGGAATTGGATAGATTAGGTGTAAATATCGAGATTATTGATGCACAGACATTACAACCTTTTGATAAGGCACATTTGTGTGCAGAATCATTAAAAAAGACAAACAAATTATTGGTCGTAGATGAGGATGTACCAGGGGGAGCCTCAGCATTTATATTGCAACAGATCCTAGAAGAACAGAATGGTTATTATCTATTGGACAGTCAACCCCGTACTTTAAGTGCAAAAGCGCATAGACCTCCATATGGATCAGATGGCGATTATTTCACGAAGCCTTCCAGTGATGATATAGTAGAAGTTGTATTTGAAATGATGAATGAAAGTAATCCAGATAAATATCCCCCACTATTTTAGTCAGTGAGGGATATTTAATCTAAGAGAACTGTGCTGCCGCACCAATAATAGCAGCTTCTTCACCTAAAGTTGCTGTTTTTATTGTAAAGCAGTTTAGCTGATCTTGTTTGTCTTTTAAGAGTATTGGTAGTGCTTTCGCAATATTTCCTCCTATTATAAAATTCGTACAATTATATTTTTCACTAAAAAAACACAAGAAATCAACAAGATGCGATGCGTATTCTTTACAAATAATGCTAAATGCTGGGTTATTTGTGTGTTCATTGATGATTTGCTTAAGTCCTGAAACTTCTAGCTCAGTGAGCTCCTTAAAGCGCCTTATAAACCATCTCGTTACAAGGTATTCTTCAAAGATCGAATTTTCATACGGGGTATCCCATAGATTAGCATCAAACGACTTATCTCCTTTGTTCCAGACTGCAGAACCTAATCCTGTCCCCAATGTTATTCCTAATACCCGCTCATGTGTATTTAGTTTTTGAGCAAAGACTTCACCTTGTAGAAAAGCGGCCGCATCGTTAATGAAATGAATATTTTTTTCGGGAATACCGATTAGAACTGCCAATGGGGTTTTCACGTTCATCTGATATAATGCATCATATTTGCTTTGACCTGAAATGAGTGAAATACCATTTTCATAATCGAAGGGACCAGGCATTGCAATGCCGATATAATTTATAGGAAGAGCTGTAGCTTTTATACAGTTATTGATTGTGTCTGCCCAAGATAGAAAAATCGATTTAGCACTTTCTTGCGAAAAAACGTGGTTTCTCACCACGTTATTAGAAACAATTTTCCAAGTCGATTTATTAACTAATGCAGCACTAATATGTGTACCACCAATATCTACACCTAAAATGAATTCACTTTTATCTGACATTTTTGTAACTAGATTGTTTTAATAAATGATCAGCAATTACTAATGCAGCCATTGCCTCAACAATAATAACGGCGCGTGAAACGACACAAGGATCATGCCTACCTTTTCCTTGGACTATTGCTTCGTTGCCATTAGCGTCAATAGTTTGTTGATCTCTCATAATGGTAGCAACAGGCTTAAAAGCTGTTTTAAAGGTGATGTCCATTCCATTTGAAATTCCTCCTTGTATTCCTCCTGAGAAATTAGTATGAGTTTTTGTACGGTGAATATCATTATCCTCCGATATAAAAAGGTCATTGTGTTCTGAGCCTAATAATTCGGATCCTGCAAAACCAGAACCATATTCAAAACCATGTACAGCATTGATGCTCATCATCGCTTTAGCCAAATCTGCATGAAGTTTATCGAAGACTGGTTCACCTAAACCAATAGGTACATTTCTAATTATTGTGGAAATGCGTCCGCCAACCGTGTCTCCAGATTTGCGAACAGAATCAATGAAAGCAACCATTTCATTAGCTGTGGCGGGGTCAGCACACCTTGCTATATTAGATTCTCGTAAATCTAATAATGCAGATAAGTCTTTGGTATCCAGATTTGGAGATTCAAGTTTACCAACACCAGAAACGTGTGCAAAAATCTCTATGCCATTTTGTTTTAAAAATAATTTAGCTATAGCTCCTGCCGCTACCCGCGCAGCCGTTTCTCGTGCTGAAGAGCGACCACCACCGCGATAATCACGATGACCATACTTCATATGGTATGTGTAATCTGCATGGGAAGGTCTAAAGATATCTTTTATATGTGAATAGTCTTTAGAGCGTTGATCTTCGTTAGGAATCAGTATCGCAATAGGTGTGCCCGTTGATTTACCTTCAAACACACCAGAAAGAATTTGAGCAGTATCACTTTCTTTCCGTTGTGTGGTTATTTTTGATTGACCAGGCTTGCGTTTGTCCAATTCTGATTGGATAAAATCCTCATCAATAGCTATATTTGGAGGACAACCATCTAAAATAACACCAATCGCTTTTCCGTGAGATTCCCCAAAAGTGCTAATTCTAAATAAATCGCCAAATGAATTTCCTGCCATGATTTAATATAATTTCTATAAATATAGGTAAAACCGCAATAATAGGAGTATTATTGCGGTGTTTATTACTAAGTAATAATAAAGTTTTGATTAGCTAAATGTTTCCAAAAATCTGGATAAGACTTTTCGACAACATGCGGCTCTTCAATGTTAATATTTTTGAAAACCAACGCAAGAGGAGCAAATGCCATTGCCATCCTATGATCTTCATACGTGGCAAAAGAAATAGTGGTCGGTTCGAAAACTTCATCTGTCTTGATATGATAAGTTGTTCCATCTTCCACCAATTTTGCGCCAAATTTGCCAATCTCAGTTTTTAATGCTGCAATTCGATCAGTTTCTTTAATTTTTAAAGTTTCTAGCCCTGTTAAGGATATATCTCGTCTTAAAGCTGCTGCTACAACGACTATCGTTTGGGCTAAATCTGGACATTCTTTCATATCGAAAAATGTTTTGCCAGAAGGTTCACTTATTTTAGTCAAATGTAAACCATCTTCTTCGAAAGAGGATGCAACACCAAAATGGCTCATGATTTCTACAATGGCAATATCACCCTGTAGACTGTTTTTTCTTAATCCTGGGAGTACGATAGAACCCGAGTTTGAAAGTGCTACAATAGCATACCAATAAGATGCCGCACTCCAGTCAGGTTCCACATAAATCGTCGCTTCTTGTATTTCTTGATGAGAGATATGAATCGTATTGTTGACCCATTCATATTGAATGCCAACTTCCTTCAACATATTCAAAGTCATTGTAACATATGGTCTTGAAGTTAATTCTCCTTCAATCTCAAGGGTTAAACCCTTTTTCAACGTCGCCGCGATAAGTAATAATGCAGAAATATATTGACTACTGATGTTTCCTTTAATGGATATCTTATCTTTTCCCTGTATCATACCGCCCTCGATTTTAAGAGGAGGAAAGCCCGATTTTGATTCATAATGAATATCGGCACCAATGGTCTTTAAAGCATCAACTAAAATACCGATAGGTCTTTGTTGCATACGTTCAGATCCTGTTAGGATGAAGTTACCTTTAATTAAGTTTAGATAGGCTGTTAAAAAGCGCATCGCCGTTCCTGCTGGTCCAATATCGATTTTATTTATTTCCGATTGTGGATTTGCGGCCAATTGAAGGGCTTCTTTTAGGGTAACCGTATCAAAAGCTTGCGAAAGATTTTTTATTTGTACTTTCTCTTTTCCCAGCGCTTGAATAATAAGGGCACGGTTGCTTTCTGATTTTGAACCAGTAAGCTGAACCGTACCATTTATGATTTTTGATGGGTGAGTAAGTGTAATCACCTGTTGATTCATTATGCCTCCGCCGTAGGTTGATTCATGATCGTATTTTGCTTACGAATAGATTCATTGTGAATTAATTCTAAAAATTTCACAGCAAAATCATTACTCAAAGTTAGAGCTTCAGCAAGTTGAGTACGTTTTTGAATGATTTCATCCCAACGGTTCATCTGCAAGATTGTCACATTGTTATCACGTTTATATTCGCCAATTTTCTCAGCAATTTTCATACGTTCACCAATTTTTTGAATAATTAAATCATCTAATTTATCAATATTGCTACGTAATTCAGCTAATTTATCTTCAAATGCAGGGTTGTCTGAATCTGCTTTACGCAAGTTCAGGTTGTCGATTAGATCAGATAGTGCAGCAGGAGTAACCTGTTGTTTTGCATCTGTCCAAGCTACTGAAGGGTCAATATGTGATTCAATAATTAAACCTTGCAAGTCCATGTCCATTGCTTTTTGAGAAATGTATGGTAACAATTCACGATTACCACAGATATGACTTGGGTCATTGATGATCGGTAACTCTGGGCATAAAGACTTCAATTGGATAGCAAGGTCCCACATAGGCTCGTTACGGAAAGCCGATTTCTCGTAAGAAGAGAAACCTCTATGTATAGCACCTAACTTTTTGATACCAGCACGATTTATGCGTTCTAATGCACCGAACCATAATGATAAATCGGGGTTTACCGGATTTTTAACAAAAACGGGGATATCTACTCCAACTAATGCATCAGCTATTTCTTGTACTGTGAATGGGTTTGCAGTTGAACGAGCACCTATCCATAATATATCTACTCCAGCAGCTAATGCTTCTTCAACATGTTTCGCAGTTGCAACTTCTGTTGCAATTAATAAACCCGTTTCAGCTTTTGCTCTTTTTAACCATTCTAAGCCAATAGAACCAATACCTTCAAATTCTCCTGGACGAGTACGAGGCTTCCATATACCAGCACGTAAAACATTTACCTTACCCGTATTTGCTAATAAATGTGCTGTAGAAAGTACTTGATCTTCTGTTTCAGCACTACAAGGTCCTGCAATAATTAAAGGTTTGTCTCCTGTATCTAACCAAGATTTTAAAGGGACGATATCCAATGTATTTTTCATGTTTTATTTTGAGTTTTTATTTTAAACTTTGATTTATTACTACTTAAATGCGGTCGTTTTTCACATATTCACCCATAATGTTGAAGTTGATGCTATGTTTTAGCACTTTACGAATAGCCGCATCATAGTCTGATTGCTTTTTCCATTCTACGTCAACAAAAAAATCATATTCATTTCTTTTTCCGATGACTGGAATAGATTGAATCTTGCTTAAATTGACATTTTGTTCCGCAAAACATTGCAATATAGATGCTAAAGAACCGACTGAATTGCCCGTTTGAAATGACAGGGATGCTTTATTCGTGTTCTTTTGTTCTTCCACATCATTGGATAATATCAAGAAACGTGTACTATTCTTTTTATTTGTTTCAATCTTTGCTTCTAAGATATTTAGTCCATATGTTTTTGCCGCTAGTGTACCTGCAATAGCGGCTGTGTCTGTTAATTTTTGACTTGCTACTTTTGATGCGGATGCTGCAGTATCAGAGCTTTCAGATATTTTAACATTAGGTAATTCCTGTAAAAACTCTTCACACTGACGAATAGCCATTTGATGGGACTCAATGAATTTTATATCTTCAAGTTTAACACCAGGCAACGCAAGTAAATTTTGATGGATACTTAAAGCAATTTCGCCTACAATGTTAAATTTATAGTCTCTTAAAAGATTGTAGTTCGGTAATATGCTTCCTGCAATTGAGTTTTCTATAGCCATTACGACATAATCGACTTTCTTCTGCTTTAATAATTCGCATGTTTTCTTAAAAGTATCGCATTCTACTGTTTCGATGTCTTCACCAAAATACTTAAATGATGCTTCCTCGTGAAAGGAGGCTTTTGCTCCTTGTATTGCAATTTTTAAACTCATTGTCTGTTTTATATGTTCTGATAAAAAGCAAAAGTTCCGATTGATGACCGGAACTTTTGCTTTTTAATATCGTGTGATTTTTACAAATTTGTTCCCGCTCTTATTTTTTAAAATAAAAGTAAATAAAAAAATATGTATTCATCTTTGTCATTATTTATCCGTTTTGATATTCCAAATATACGCATGTTTTTGATAAAAACAATATAAATATAAATTATTTTTTCATGCTGTTTTTTGTGTATTTATTGTAGCTTTTTTAATGATATTTATTCTATTTTTTAATCGATATAATCGTTGGTTATTTCGACCTTTATATGTTCTTTATAATGTTTAAATCATGTTTTATGCTAATTAAGCATATATTTAATCGATTATAAGTCTATTAAATACTGATATATTATTAGATATTTTAGTGATTTTTTACAGTAATAAATGGTGCAAAATTTTATATTTTTTGCATTATAAATACTGTAATATTTCATTTTTTTATTACAATTTATACCTTAATATTTAAGAATTTAATCAGGTATTTGCTCCTGTTTTTACATGTTACACCTATTTGTAGAGATGAAATACAGCTTTGTACAGATGAAATACAGTATAAACATCATTTTAAAATTAGAGAAGAATATTAGGTTATAAAAAAAAGTATAACACATTGATTAGTAAGTAATAAGTAATTAAGGCTAGTTGAAAATCTGATATATATCTTGGAACATCGTTAGGGGAAATACGATATTTTTGAGGTAACTGTTAAAATCATATTTGGAATAATTTATATGTATAGCTTTATTTATCTGAAATCGTTTTAAAAAAATATCATTCAACATCCTATACTACTACTACTAATGTGAAATATGCAGAATATTTCGTAAAATTGGAACAAGTGACCAGAACAAATGAAATTGGTCTTAAGAATTATTGAAGTTTATGATTTTTGTCCTTTTAAGTGTTTTGTGTAGCGTTACTGTTGCCATCTTATTAAAGTTTGCAAAACTCCAGCAGTTGAGTACAAAACAAATTATTGTTTGGAATTACCCGGTTGCAGCTATGCTAACCTATTTCGTTTTAGGACCAAAATTGGAAGGTATAACATTTTCGAATATGCCCTGGGGATTGTATTTTCCGTTGGCAACCTTGCTTCCAACTCTTTTTGTCTTTATTGCCTTAACCCTACAACATATAGGTTTGGTTAAAACTGAAATTGCACAGCGGTTATCTTTATTTATCCCTCTGTTAGCGTCTTTTATACTTTTTTCTGAGGTAATCACTTGGAATAAGGGCATTGGTATTCTTGTAGGTCTATTTGCTATAATATGTTCTATTGGATGGCAAAAAGACAATAAGACACAAATAAATAGATTTGGAAGTATAATCTACCCCATTATTGTGTTTATTGGAATGGGTATTATTGATATTCTTTTCAAACAAATCGCACTTCATCAGGCTATACCTTATATGACTTCAATGTTTATCGTTTTTCTATTATCGACGGTAGTGGCATTTTTATTCCTGATTTATTTTTTAGTTTTTGAAAAGCAAGTATTTTCTTTTAAATCTTTATTTTATGGAGTTGTACTTGGACTTTTTAATTTTGGAAATATCTTATTTTATATGAAAGCACATCGTGCTCTTCCCGATAACCCCTCCATAGTATTTACAGGAATGAATATTGGGGTTATCTCTGTTGGAGCGATTGTTGGCGTTCTATTATTTAAAGAAAGGCTAAGTTTTATTAATAAAATAGGTTTAGCACTTTCTATTGTCTCAGTTTTAATCATTACATATTTGTGAGTTTATTTGAAGATACATATCGTACCATTGAAGATAGAGGAGAAGGAATATTTCGCGATAAAGGAAGTAAATTTATAGCTTATGCTTACCCATTTAAGGATGAAGATCAATTAAAAGAAATCATCGGGGAATTAAAAGTATTACATCCAAAAGCGCGTCATCACTGTTGGGCCTACCGTATGAGTCCAGATCGAACTGTTTATCGACTGAATGACGATGGGGAACCATCTGGTACCGCTGGAAGGCCTATATTGAATGTGTTGTTGTCACAAGATGTAACAAATATTATTGTTGTGGTAGTCCGTTATTTTGGCGGAACACTATTAGGTGTACCGGGACTGATAAATGCTTATAAAACAGCAACCCAAGAAGTTTTAGCAGGGCTAAATATTGTCGAGAAAACAGTTAATGATATTTATAAGATTGAATTTGACTATTTAGCAATGAATGACGTCATGCGTGTGGTAAAAGAAGAAAATATTACCGTCAGTAAACAAGTTTTCGACAATAGGTGTTATATGGAAGTGGAAGTTCGAAAAATGCAGGTCAATTCTGTAATCGCTCGTTTTGATAAAATAGATAATTGTACACTTTGTTATTTAAGAACGATATGACGAGGTATACAAGATAAATATATGGAATAAGACTTCATTACTTTCTATTTGACTTTGCTTCCATTAAATATTGCAGAAATTATGATTGTTGCGTACTTTGATCATGTATTGTCAATATGACCAATGGTTTTGGTTGATAGCGTTATTGGATTAATTTTAGAGCTATTTGATTCCGATAGAAAAGGAATTGCTTTTACACAATTCCTTTTCTATTGGAATCAAACTTTAACATAATAAATAATAATATGGTAAAACTCCATAAAGAAGATCCCCCATAACTAATGAATGGTAGTGGTATACCAATAACTGGTACAATTCCAATGGTCATTCCTATATTAATGAAAAAATGGAAGAATAGGATGGAAGCTACACCATAGGCATAAATCCTGGCAAAGGCAGAGCGTTGGCGTTCTGCGATATGAATAATACGCAGTAGCAGTGTTAAGTATATACCAATCAGAAAGATAGAACCTACAAATCCCCATTCTTCTCCTACAGTACAAAATATAAAATCGGTACTTTGTTCTGGAACAAAGTTATATTTAGTCTGTGTGCCCTGAAGATATCCTTTACCCCAAAATTGACCAGATCCAATAGCAATTTTGGATTGATTTAAATTATAACCTTGGCCTCTAGGATCATCCATTTTTCCTAGGATGATGTCAATACGGTTTCTTTGGTGGGATTGTAAAACATGGTTATAGACAAGATCCACACATAGTATGAAAACAGAAGAAACAGCAAAAAGAATTCCTAAATTAATCAGATGTTTTCTCTTCTTTCTAAAAGTCCACATGAAAAATGCAGCAATAATGGCAAGTATACCAATTAGTATCCATGCATTAACTAACAAAGCCGCTACGAATAGGACGATACATAATCCACCAAAAAGCAGGAAATTATTATTAACATAACCCTCTCTGTAAAAGACAAATATTAAGGAAAAGAAAGCTAATGCAGAACCAGTATCTGGTTGGAGCATAACTAAAAATACAGGAAATAGAACAATACCAGAACCGATTGCAAGTGTGTGTAGATTCGGGTTTTTATTGCTTTGTGAGCTAAGGTAATTTGCCAAAAGTAGACAGGTAGCAAGTTTTCCAAATTCGGAAGGCTGAAGTCTAAAAAAACCCAAATCAATCCATGCTTGATTACCTCCTACGTTTTTACCAATGACTAGTACTGCAATTAATAATAGAATAACAAAAGCGTAAATGATAGGCGATGCTGAACTGAAAAATTTTGCATCAATAATTAATATAGTTATGCCTAGTATTAAAGCCGAAGCAATATACATAGACTGTTTCCCATATTTGGTTGCCATATTAAATAGACCTGGATTTTCTGGGTCATATACAGCCGCATGAATATTGAACAAGCCAATTATACATAGCGCAAGCCACAAAGAAATGGTTAACCAATCTATTTTTCCGAAAAAACTATTTTTTTGGTTATTCATGAACTCTCTTTACAACGTTATGATAAAAACTATATTCTTGTGGAATTGCTGCTGTTATGCGGGTTATACTTTTCGTAGTATCCTGCTTACTTCTAGTTGAATCTGTCGCCTTTTTTACTTCTGTCTTTTTTACTTCAACTTTTTGAACAGGCATGAAGTTAGCATTGTATATACGATCTTGGATATGCTTGGGCATAGTAATGGTGTCTTTTATGTATTTTTCCACCATCATACTCGCAATTGGACCAGCCCAAACACCTCCATACCCTGCGTTTTCAACAAATACAGCAATAGCAATTTTAGGATTATCTCTAGGTGCAAAAGCAAAAAATACAGCATGATCTTCACCATGTGGATTTTGCGCTGTACCCGTTTTACCACACATTTCGATATCTGCTATTCTATTTGCAAAAGCGGTTCCTCCTCCCATATTGACTGCTCTACTTAAGCCTTCTATAATAGGTGTATAATATTTAGCATCTACGCCGGCAGATATTTTTTCTGTGAACTCTTCCTTGACTATCTTTTTATCTCCAATTCCCTTTATTAAATGCGGTCGATAGTAAAACCCTCTATTTGCAACAATAGCCATTATGTTCGCCATTTGAAGGGGAGTAACCCCCATTTCACCCTGACCAATGGACAATGAAATATTAAATGATGAACGCCACTTATCATTTCCGTACCTTTTGGTGAAATAATCGGATTTGTACAATAAGCCTCCTTTTTCACCAGGTAGATCAATACCCAGTGGATGACCAATACCGAATTTTGAAATTGCTTCGTACCATAAATCATAAGCTTTAGGACCGGAAAGACCACGTGAATCAATCATTTTTGCAAACGTGTAACCATAGTAGGTGTTGCAAGAGACTTGAATTGATTGTATTAGCGAAGTAGGACCATGGTAATGCGTGCATCCCATGACAGCTCTACCTCCTCCATAACGATAGCCATGCGCACAAAAGAAGTTGGTGTTTTCATCAATAACACCAGCTTGCTGAGCAGTAAGGGCTGCCACAACCTTAAAGACGGAACCTGGGGGGTAAGATGCCTGAATAGGTCGATTAAAAAGTGGATTACTTTTGTTTTTTAATAATTTCATTAAATTATTACCTGTTTCGCGCCCAACCATATCATTGGGATTGTAACTAGGGCTACTCACGTATGCAAGAATTTCTCCGGTAGAAGGTTCAATTGCCACAATAGAACCCATCTTATTCTTCATCAGTTTTTCACCTAAGATTTGTAACTCTCTATCTAAAGACGATACCAATCCTTCACCAGCAACCGCTAAAGTATCATATCGACCTTCCATAAATACACCTTTCGGTCTATTTAGTGCATCAACCATTAGGTTTTTAACACCTCTTTTTCCGCGCAATAAATCTTCGTAAGAACGTTCTACACCTGTTCGACCTATATAATCTCCTGGGCGATAAAAACTATTCGATCTTTCAATATCTTTCTCATTTACCTCATTAACGTATCCTAGAAACTGAGCCGCTATACTATCCGGATAACTGCGGACAGTTCTATTTTGTACATAGAATCCCCTAAAGCGATATAAATATTCTTGTAAATGCGCATAGGTGCGAGAGGATAACTGTTTTTCGAACGCAGAAGCACGATAAGGTGAATGTGCCTTTGCTTTATTCATACGCTTTATAAAGCCTTCCTTATCAATATCAATTAATTGACATAACAATGCCGTGTCTATATCCTTCGCTTCTCTAGGTGTAACCATTAAGTCATATACAGGCTCATTTTGGACTAAAACCTGACCTTTTCGGTCTAATATGACACCACGAGCAGGATATACGATAACTTTCCGCATCACATTACTGTTTGCAGAATGTATATAAGAATCATCGATAATTTGAAGGTAGAATAGCCTAGCTATTATTAATATTGCAATACTAATAATAATGCCCTGGATAACGAATTTACGTGCAAAAAAACTATTCATAGATTTTTATGTCCTATTTTTTACCTTTCGGTACGATTAGATCCTACTCTTCTTCTTGTAAAAAAGAAAACTGAATATGAGTAAAATAGCCATTGTAAAGATACAACTTAAACCAATAGTTGCTAGTGTATATTGGAAGTGTTTGAAACTGAATGTTTCCAACAAAATCAGTACGAAATGATGGATTAGAGTTCCAAAAAAGGTGTACGATAAAAACCATTTAAAATTCATCTCACCTAATATGGGGGTAATGAAACTATCCATATCGTTTTCTATCGTAATCTTTAAGAAAAATACACGATACGCAGCTAATGCGATGCATGCAGCTGCATTTACACCTAATGTATCATAAAAAGTATCGACAGCCAAGCCTGTTAATAAAGCAATGGAAAACAAAACAAAGTTTGGCATTCCAGTAGGAAGGAGGAAGATTATTAGAATATAAGGAAATGGAGTCGCTAGATTATAATAGCCAATATTTTTAAATAAAAATACCTGCATACTTATAAGTACTATAAATCGAATGATATTAAATAATAATATTCTAGCCATTGTCCTGATTCGTTTCTTCTAATTGTTTTAATTCTTTTGCTAATCGATCTTTAACGACATATACGTGATCCAGATTTGAAAAATTAGTGCTTAATAAAATTCTTAAGTCCAGAAAAGAATCGCCAGAAGAGATCCCCGTTTCTACGACAGCTCCCACTAGAATACCTTTAGGAAAATGCCCGGAATAATCTGATGTAAAGACTTTTTCAGCAGTTTTAACTTTAACATGGTTTGGGATTTCTTTAACCATTGCAAATCTATAATCTACATTGTTTCCCCATACTAATGAACCAAAGACATCACTATGGTCTAAAGTAACAGAAATTTTTGTGTCTGGATGAAGGAGCGATTGAACTGTAGAAAAATGTGGTGTTACATTAAGAACAATACCTACTACACCATTAGGAGCGAGTACTCCCATCCCTTTTTCTATACCGTCCAAAGATCCCTTACTTAAAGTTAAGTAATTGCTTTTACGGTGGATACTGTTGTTGATGACACTTGCGGTGATAAATTCATAACGTCCAAAATCGCTGCTATCAATAGCAGGTTGTAGCATCTTAACACTATCTGTAGTCAGGTAGTTCTCTAATTTAGCTCTTAAATTAGCATTTTCTTTAACCAATCCATCATTGGTTTCCGTTAGTGAAAGATAACTTTTCCAAGAATTTATCTTTTCATAGATATTACCTATGAAACTATTTGATGAGTTCAGTGCACTAGCGCGTTGAAAGGTGTTATTGGTGACAACCAGGAACATCGAAAATCCAAAAAATAGGATAAACCAAAAGAAAGCGTTGTAACGTCTAAGGAATAACCAGAGGGATTTCATTTTTTAATTATTATTGCTTTGCTATTTAATAAAGAAGCGATATAGTGAAAAATCAACTATATCGCATGTGTAATCTTATGACGTGGCAATTATGATTGCATTAAGAATTTAAATCTTCCGATATTCTTCAATGCTATTCCCGTACCACGTACAACTGCGCGAAGAGGATCTTCAGCGATATGTACCGGTAATTTTGTTTTAGCCTGAATTCTGCGATCTAAACCTCTCAATAAAGCACCTCCACCAGTCAAGTATATTCCCGTTTGATAGATATCTGCCGATAATTCTGGAGGAGTGATTTCTAATGCCTTCAAAATTGCTTCCTCAATTTTCGAAATAGATTTATCCAAACAATGTGCAATTTCGGTATACGATACGGTGATCTGCTTAGGAATGCCGGTCATAAGATCACGCCCCTGAACAGCGAAATCTTCAGGTGGATCCTGCAACTCAGGTAGAGCAGCTCCAACTTCAATTTTAATCTTTTCCGCAGTACGCTCACCAATCATGATATTATGCTGTCTACGAATGTATTGAACAATATCCGAATCGAAATTATCACCAGCGACACGGATTGATTGATCACAAACAATCCCAGAAAGCGCTATTACTGCAATTTCTGTAGTTCCCCCACCAATATCAATAATCATATTACCCATTGGTTCTTCAACATCGATTCCGATACCTACAGCTGCTGCCATTGGCTCATGAATCAAATAAACCTCTTTTGCACCTGCAATTTCTGCAGAATCACGTACGGCACGCTTTTCTACTTCAGTAATTCCTGAAGGAATACAAACAACCATTCTTAAAGAAGGGAAGAACCAACTTTTACCATTATTAACTAATTTCACCATACCACGAATCAAATGTTCAGCGGCAGTGAAATCAGCAATAACACCATCTCGAAGGGGGCGTACTGTTTTTATATTATCGTGTGTCTTACCCTCCATTTGCATTGCCTGACGTCCGATTGCAATTACTTTGTTAGTCGTACGATCAAAAGCTACAATTGAAGGTTCATCAACTACTACTTTGTCATTATAGATGATTAAGGTATTTGCGGTACCTAAATCGATGGCAACTTCTTGTGTAAACCAGTTAAATAAACCCATTTGCTGTATTTTAAGCTACTTTTTATGAATATGCAAACCTACTAAAAATTATTAGTTTTTGTGTGTAAGTCTTGATTTTTTTTATTGATAATTTAGAACTCTTTTGTGGAGCTTTAAGTTGATAACAAGTAAACGTTTAATTAAGCATTTTCTTATGTTTTAACTCCGAAATTAATTTTTCTGAACGTCAATGTAGTAATTAAAAGTGTCAATCTTTATATTTTCTTTTGATAGATTGGGTATATTTAATGTTTGATCGTCATTCGTGATATTAATTGCTTTTAAATTATTATCAGCTGTCCCAATGTAGATGGGCATTTCGAAATTATCAACTGTATTTTTCCATTTTGCTTTGATTTTTCCATCATCTTGATCCGTGATTATGAGAACTGGAATGGCTGTGGTTTTTACATATTGTTCAAATATTGAACTGAAATTAAAACCAGATTCTTGATTGATGTAATTGACTATATCATCGTAATTAACTTGTTGATGATAAAATTTTGAATTTAATCCACGAAGAATGTTGCGCCATTTATGGTCGTCAGCTATAATCGTCCGGATCATATTGTGCAGTACACCACCTTTGTTGTACATATCTCCAGATCCTTCATTATTCACATGATACTGTCCCTGTATAGGTGTTTTGTTTTGTATGCTTCGGCGGTTTCCATGGAGGTATTCCTGACCCGCTTTTTTACCGAAATAGTAGTCAATATATAGTGATTCCGAATAGTTAGTAAAACTTTCGTGTATCCACATGTCAGCAATATCTGCTGCAGTGATGTTATTGCCAAACCATTCGTGTCCCGCTTCGTGGATGATAATAAAATCCCACTTGAGCCCCCAACCTGTACCAGACCCATCCCTGCCCAGATAGCCATTTAAAAAACGATTGCCATATGCTATACCACTTTGATGCTCCATCCCCAAGTGAGACGTTTCTACAAGTTTGAAACTGTCTTCATAAAAAGGGTAGGGGCCAAACCAATATTCAAAAGCGCTGAGCATCGGTTTAACATTCGCCTCGAAATGTGGTTTTGCTCGATTTTTATTTTCCCGTAGTACGTAGTAATCAATATCTAGCTTACCTTTCTCACCGTTAAAACTATCTTGAAAATGGACATAGTCTCCGATGTTGATTGCAATGTTGTAATTGTTTATCGGATTTGAGACAAACCAATTGAATTTGGATTTTTTCTTGCCAATGGTTTCGACACTTCTTAATCGACCATTTGAAACATTCATGAGATCTTTGGGGACAGTTACCGAGATGAGGACACTATCGGGTTCATCAGATTGATGATCTTTATTAGGCCACCACAAACTAGCTCCAACACCTTGATTTGCACTCGCTATCCAGGGTTTGTCATTACTGTCTTTTTTCCAGTCAAATCCTCCATCCCAAGGTGCGCGATTCGCTTGATGTGGAACCCCAGAGAAATAGACATTTATCGAATCTATACTCTTTGCCTTGATTTTCGAAGGGAAGTCTATAAATACAGCATTGAATTCACGGGTATATTTAAGTTTTTTTCCTTTATAAAGAATCTTATCGATAGCCATATTGTCAAATAAATCAATCTGAATACGATTGAAATCCGCTATGGTCTTAAATTTGATAAGGTTACTCCCAGAAATACTTCTTTTTTTGATATCAATATCTATGTCAAGATGATAATAAGTGACATCATAACACGTCCTTAATGGGGTCAATTGACCTCGTAATGAATCTTTTCGGGAAAACTCTTCTTTGTTGGATAATAATTGTGCCTTTGTAATAAAAGGGAGTAAAAAAAGAAATACGAATAAATAGGATAAATTTCTCAACACTTTATACTTTGATATAAATGCTAAATATAAGAGATTTTCATTGCTATTTAAAAATTAGCAATGGTTTTCCTTTAAAATCCTATTTCTTTTTTTTGTTGAAAAAATCCTCAATTTCTGATAAAGAAAAACTATTAAGGCAATTTTTGGCAGATAAACCACCTTTTCTTGCAACAAATATACCGTAATGCATATCCTTTAAGCCTTCAGTACGGTGTGCATCAGGATTAATGGCTAAAAGCACACCTTTTTCTATCGCGTAGCGATGCCATCTCCAATCTAAATCTAACCGTAACGGATTCGCATTAATTTCAATAACAACGTTATTGACTGCACATGCATCAATAATTTTTTTGTAGTCTAAAGGATAGCCCGACCTACTTAATAATAAGCGTCCCGTCGGATGACCTAATATAGTAGTATATGGATTTTCTATTGCCTTCAATAAGCGAGCAGTTGCTTTTTCCTCATCCATTTTGAGATTGGAATGAACGGATGCAACCACAAAATCAAAGCCAGCAAGAACTTCATCAGGATAATCTAAGGAACCATCGCCTAAAATATCAGATTCAATACCTTTGAAAATTTTAAAAGGTGCTAATTCTTGATTAAGTAAATCAATTTCTTCCCACTGTTTTTGCACACGTTCGATAGATAAACCATTCGCATAAACTGCAGTTTTAGAGTGATCACAAATGCCAAAGTAGTTGAGTCCAAGCTCGTCCTTACAATAGCGAGCCATTTCAGCTAAGCTATGCACTCCATCGCTATAGGTCGAGTGATTATGTAAAGTCCCTTTTAGGTCATCAAAATTAATCAGTATCGGTAATTCATGCGCCTTAGCCAAAATGATTTCATTTAAGCCCTCTCTTAACTCAGGTTCGATATAATCCATACCTTGAGCCATATAAAGAGCTTGTTCGGAAGCTAAAGCCGTAATAAGTTCATGGTTTAGACCCTCTAGGTGTTTTTTTGAACCCGTTGTTAACAGTAGGTTTTTATGAAAGTCTCCTGTAGTAGTTAAATAGATGTGAAAAGAAAATCCGTTTTCATCTCGCAGAGCGGTGTATTCGATTTCTTCTTTCAGACTATTTGGATAGTTTGTATTTAAGTAGGTTAATGTACTATTTTTATCTGCGTCCAATAAGATATCAACAGAGCTTAATACTTCACATTTTCTTCGAAAATCACCTGTAAAAGAAATCAAGGTGGGGGATAAGCTTTTTTGGAGTTTGGTAAATAGTTTTTCCGCATGAGATAAAACCTTCGCATATAAAAACCAGCCTTCATTGGATATTGAAAACTCAATGGATTTTTTAATATCTTCCTGCGTTTTTAAACCAAAACCCTTAGCTTCTATTAGCCTGTTTTCATTACAAGCATATAACAATTCACCTACACTTTCAATTTGGAGGTCATTCCAAATGATTTGAATTTTTTTAGGACCTAAGCCTTTTATGTTAAGCATTTCCAAAAGACCTTCTGGAGTGATGCTTAACATAGCGTCGAGTTCATCAAATGAACCAGTTTCGGCTAATTTTTTAACCTTTTCTGCGGTACTTTTTCCAATACCTGGTTGGCTACTAATCTCT
The DNA here is from genome assembly GCF_044740685.1 of Sphingobacterium sp. SG20118. Taxonomy (NCBI): domain Bacteria; kingdom Pseudomonadati; phylum Bacteroidota; class Sphingobacteriia; order Sphingobacteriales; family Sphingobacteriaceae; genus Sphingobacterium; species Sphingobacterium sp. SG20118. Next base: position 3,010,851 of record NZ_CP172826.1, on the reverse strand, counting down.
TCAAAAGATGCAGTTTCCAAAAGAAAGGGTACTTTATCTAATTTAAAGGATGCACTGGCAATTGCTTTTGTTCGGAAAGGGTTTTCATTATGCAGTTCCATAAGTTGACTACATAACTTGAATTTTTTAGCAATTGTCTTGTTATCCATTTTAGTTATCTTCTAGTATTTAATCTTCTTTTTTTACTTCTGGAGCTGGCTGATTGAATTTGTAAAAAATTAATCGTACACCAGAGTTCTTTGTGAAGAATTTCACAGTCCAATTGATAAAGGTAACAACTTTGTTTCTAAATCCAAAAATAGACATTAAATGGACAAACATCCACACAATCCAACCAAAGAATCCATTGAAGTGAATTTTACCCATATCAACAACTGCTTTAGCACGGCCTATTGTTGCCATTGAACCTTTGTCAAAGTAAGAGAATTTTTCTGTAGATTGATTATTCATCACATTGCAGATATGCTGAGCAACATATTTACCCTGTTGTTGTGCTACAGGAGCCACACCAGGTAAACCCCGTGGTAATTCATCCGTAATAAAAGCTGATACATCACCGATAGCGTAGACATTCTCCATGTCTAATACACGGCATTGATCATCAGTTTGAATACGATTTCCTCGCTGGATGTTTTCTTTTTTGAAGCCCTCTGGAAACTGACCAGCAACTCCAGCTCCCCAAATTACAGTCTTTGTTTCAATCGCGCTACCGTCTCCGAAAGAAATTGCAGTGCCATCAAAGCCAGTAACAGAAACGTTTAATAATATTTTAACACCTAAAGCTTTTAAGTATTTTTCAGAATCTTCAGAGGATTTAGCCGATAGATTCGCCAAGACTTTACTTTGACCTTCAACTAAGTACACATTCATTTCTTCCTTGCGCAATTCAGGATAATCTTTTTCAAGAATATTATTTTTGATTTCAGCAATTGCACCAGAAAGCTCAACACCCGTGGGACCACCGCCAACTATTACAAAGTTTAAGAATGGCTTACGCTCTTCTGGATTTTCAATTTGAACAGCTTTTTCAAGATTTTGTAAGACATAACTCCGAATGTTTAACGCTTCTTGAATACTTTTCATAGGCAGAGCATATTTTGCAATCTGCTGATTTCCGAAGAAATTTGTAGTAGCACCCGTAGCCACAATTAAATAATCATATTCAAAATCACCGATATCCGTTTGAACCGTCTTATTGGAAGAGTCAATGTGATTTACACTTGCTATTCTGAAACTAAAATTTTCCTGAGACTTGAACATCTTACGTATAGGAAATGAGATAGAATCTGCAGATAATGTACCTGTAGCAACTTGATACATTAAAGGTTGGAATGTATGAAAATTATTTTTATCTAATAATAATACCTCTACATTCTTATTTTTTAACTTTTTAGCAACTTCAATTCCTCCAAAACCTGCACCAATTATGATAACTTTTGGGAATTTTCTATCTGAACGATTGCTTAGCATATTATTTGAAATTTATATAAAATATTCGGAAAATTGTAATCCTGCTGCAAATATCTTAATTTTTCATTCAAAAAACTAAAATATCTTTATATATAGTTGCTTTTTATTGTCATTTTTGCTCAAAAAATGCTCTTCTATTGTTTTGTTACGTTTATTAAGTGTTGTTAATCAGTAATTTGTAAAGCAGATTAATTGCATAGATTATTAATGTGTTTTTTTGTTGTTTGAAAAATTTGGGTGTAAAAAGTACACTTTGTTATTGTAATGCTCCCTTTATTTTGATTTTTAAGCCATCATTTTCATTCTTTAACCACAGTTGGCAAGCTAATCTACTATCATCATCGGCATCAGGCAGCGTGTCAAGCATATCCAATTCTTGCTCCTGTGGTTCTGAAAGATTTTCTGCGCCAGATTTTATCTGTACATGACATGTGGCACATAATGCTATACCACCGCAAGTTGCCAATACTTCATAATTAGTAGCCTTTAGTAATTCCATGAGCGATAAGTTCATGTCTGTTGGCACTTCAATTTTCTGTGTACTACCATCTCGGTCTTCAATTTCTATTTCAATAATATTTTCCATGGTTAAAAAGTATTGATTCCATTTACAGTTGTATATTTAAAACTCAATTTCTGATCGGGGTATACGAATTTGAAGGCACTTTGAGCCATTAATGCAGCTTCGTGGTACCCACATAATATCAATTTTAATTTACCCGGGTATGTATTAATATCCCCAATAGCGTATATACGTGCTACATTAGTCGAGTAGTCCATTGTATTCACCTCAATCGCATTCTTGTCTATATTTAAACCCCAGTTTGCGATAGGGCCTAATTTTGGTGTTAGACCAAATAGCGGGATGAAATAATCTGCCTCCATTTTGATTTCTTCTCTTTGTTTATTAATTGCTATTACATGAGATAAAAAATCTGATCCGTGCACATCTGCAAGATTATGGGACAATAATAAATTGATTGCCCCTTGTTGAGCAAGTTCATATACTTTGTCTGCAGAATCTGGTGCACCTCTAAAAGAGTCACTTCTGTGGATCAAAGTAAGCTCTTTTGCAATTCCTGACAAATAGATTGTCCAATCCAGTGCAGAGTCACCACCACCAGCAATAATAATTTTTTTATCACGATATTCTTCAGGATTTTTGACCATATAATCAACACCCTTTCTTTCATATTTGGCTAAATTGGCAAGTTCAGGCTTTCGAGGTTCAAAACAGCCCAATCCTCCTGCTATAACAACAACTTGACAGTGGATACGTGTTCCTTCAGAGCTTACAACGATGTAGGAACCATCTTCTTGTTTTTCTAAACCCTCAACCCGTTCGCCAAGCGTAAATGTGGGATGGAATGGTTCAATTTGCTTCATCTGATTGTCAACCAACTCTTGAGCACGAATAGTGGGGTACCCAGGTATATCATAAATCGGCTTATGCGGATATATTTCGGATAATTGACCACCAACTTGAGGAAGAATATCAATTAGATGACACCTCATTTTTAATAATCCTGCTTCAAATACAGCAAATAAACCCACAGGTCCAGCACCTATGATACATATGTCCGTTATAATCATATCAATTTTAATTACTTAAATTTTTATAAATTTTGTCCAATATACGTGTGAATGCATTAAAATCTTCGTCAGTCAAATTTTCCCATGCCTTCATTCTAATGCTTGAAACAATAGGGGAGAATGCTTCGACTTTTTTTTGACCATCATCTGTTAAATGTAAATAGAGACCACGGCGATCAGATGGATGGACAACTCGTTCTGTTAATCCTTTCTTGATTAATAAATCAACAATTCGTGTTAGTGTAGGTTGATCTTTACAACATTTCTCAGCAAGTTCTTTTTGCAGGAGATTATCATTCTCGTAAAGTGTTTTCAGGATTGTCCATTGATCCACAGTGATGTCAAATTCGTTTTCTGAAAATGAATTTTGTGCGAATTGCTTCACTTTTTTTGCTGTTCGCTCTAAAATGAATGAGTATTTATTGAATTTTCCGTCTTGCATATTAATATTTGTTGCAATAATATTTCGTACAACAAATATAGTGATTATAATACTTAGTGCAACAAGTAAAATAGTGAATTTATTGTAAAATAAAAAAGGCTTTCAGATTTAATCTGAAAGCCTTTTTTATTAATGATTTTTAATTTTATGGTGTCACTGGTTCTGCTTTTTTAGGAGCGCTTGCCAAGTGTTTTCCTTTACTCAAATCGTATACTGCAGGAGCAGCAAGGAATATTGAAGAGTATGTACCTACAATAATACCAATTAAGATAGCGAAAGAGAAACCTCTGATAACCTCACCACCGAAAATGAATAATACCGCCAAAACGAATATTACTGTTAATGAAGTGATAACTGTTCTACTCAATGTTGTGTTAATGGCATGGTTGATTGTTTCACCAAAGTCTTTACTCAATGCATTTGGTTTATTAACATCTTCACGAATACGGTCAAATACAACTACTGTATCATTTACCGAATAGCCCAAGACCGTTAAAATAGCTGCAATAAAATGTTGATCAATATCTAATGAGAATGGAACGATACCATCTAGAATAGAGAACAGACCTAACACAATAATCGCATCGTGTACAGTTGCAATTGCAGCACCTATAGAATATTGCCATTTATGGAAACGGACTAATATATAAACCGCTATGATTAATAAGGCAAAAATCGTCGCATAGATTGATCTTGCTTTCATATCAGTAGCAATGCTCGGACCCACTTTTTGAGAAGAAAGAATCTCATGTTTGTTTCCGCCATCAACTTTAGATAAGCCTTCATTCAATTTAGTCAAGACATCTTTATCAGCCTCGTCCGAAGTCTCATCAATATGATACGTTGTTGTTATACGAAGTTGGTTCGCTGCTCCAAATACCTTAACCTCAGTTGTTTTTTGAAAAATATCATCTAAGTTTTGGCGAACCGCTTCCAAATCAACAGGTCTTTCGTAACGGATAGTGTACGTACGACCTCCTTGAAAATCCACACCTTGACTGAATCCTTTAATAAAGATGGATGCAAAACAAGCAATAACAACAACAATTGAAACGATATAAAATCCTTTTCTTTTCTTAATGAATTGAAAGTTCGCATTCTGCAATGTCTTCGCGGACCAAGGGAAGGAAACTTTAATTTTCATATCACGTTCCAGCATCCACTCAAAAATAATTCGAGTCAGGAAGATACTAGTGAATAATGATGTGATAATACCTACCATTAATGTAGTCGCAAATCCTAAAATTGGACCTGTTCCGAAGAAGAATAACACCAAACCTACTAAGAAAGTTGTGATTTGTGAATCTAAGATAGAGGGTAATGCATTTTTATAACCATCTGCAACAGCTTGACGGATGGATTTTCCTCCAGCCAATTCTTCACGTATACGTTCATAAATTAAGACGTTTGCGTCGACGGCTGTACCCATTGTCAATACGATACCCGCAATACCAGGTAAGGTCAGCACTGCATTCAGTGATGCGAGTACCCCCATGATAAAGAATACGTTTACAAGAACCGCTATGTTTGCTACCAAGCCTGCGGTATTGTAATAAGCTATCATGAACACAAGAACAAGAACAATACCTATAACTGCTGAATTCACACCAGAATCAATAGCAGATTGTCCTAAAGTAGGACCTACAATTGCCTCTTCTACGATTTTAGCTGTTGTTGGTAGACGACCTGCTTTCAATACGTTAGCTAAATCTTTTGTGTCTTCAACGGTGAATGAACCTGAGATGGATGAATTACCACCTGCAATTTCTTCAGATACACCCGGCGCCGAGTATACCACATTGTCAAGGACAATCGCTATAGATTGCTGGCTTTGTGCAGCCTTAGCTGTGATTTTTTTCCACTCACGTGCCCCTTCGTTGTTCATTTGCATAGAAACAACAGGCTCATTTCTTTCATTAAACTCGTCACGTGCATTTACAATAACATCACCCGTTAAAACAGGTCCATTATCTACACCTGCAGGTCTTACTGCATATAGCGAAAGGAGATTAGGCGTTTTAGCCTCAGGCTTTACTGACCATAATAACCTTAAATTTCCAGGGATAATCGATTTAACTTCTGGTCTACTTAAGTAAGCATTTACTTTCGCTGTATCTTTCAGCTCTGCACTACCCACCATAGCTCCAGGCATTAAAGCCATTTGTTGATTTTCACCCATATAAACTGCGGGTCTCAAAACATCAAACAATGGATTTTCTTGTGATAATTTAGCGGCAGCACTATCTTTTGTATTTTTATTGACACCAAGATTAGCCAATAAGTCATCACCGTTTTTAGTTGAATCTGTTGTTGCTTTATCATTTGTAGACGCTATTTTTAAGGTAGCTGATAAAGTCTTGTTAATATTTTCTAACAAAGGATAAACCTCTTGGTTACCATGAGTTTCGTAAAATTCTAACTTCGCAGAACCTTGTAATAATTTGCGAACACGTTGCTCATCATTAACACCCGGTAATTCAATTAGAATACGATTAGTCCCCTGTTGAATTTGAATGTTTGGAGAAGCGACTCCAAATTTGTCAATACGAGTACGAAGTACTTTGTATGAGTTTTGAATAGCATTATCAGCTTCTTTTTGTAAAAAAGATTCCAATTGTGCATCTGTGTCCCCCGCCTTGATTAAAGAAGCATTATCTTTAGTAGCGAAGTAAGTTGAAAGTGGAGTCGTATTGCCTGTAGCTTTATATTCCTCTATGAATAAATTTACTAAAGATTTTTGACTTGTTTTACCTTTCGAAATGGCAGCAGAAAGTGCTGCATTGAACTTCTCGTCTTTAGGATTATCCGCTAAGTTACGAATCAACTCATCGATTGAGATTTCCATCGTAACGTTCATACCCCCTTTTAAATCAAGACCTAAAGCAAGTTCTTGTGCTTTAGCTTCTCTATAGGTGTATTTAGCAAAACCTAAATTGTAAACAACCTCGCCAGCGATAGAGTCTAGGTACGATTTTTCACGTGCCATATCTCCTTGTGCATAATTCTCAGCATCACGCTCAACTTTGCGGGTTACAAAAGTGAATGATAGGGCGTATAGACATGCTATTGATACCGCTATCACCAAAAATTTAATCAGCCCTTTACCTTGCATCGTCTGTTTTTAGTGTATTAGTTTGATATTATTGATATAATTGATAACTCATTCTTGTTTGAAAATTATAATTCCTCAAGAATGCCAAAGGTATAAAAATTTTGTAAAATGGAAAGCTTTATTTGATTAAGCTTATGATAAAAAGCGATTAAATTACGGTGTATAAGATATTGTCAATTATTCCCATAAAAAAAGCCTCCCTTTTGGGAGGCTTTTTTTATGCAAAATGCAGTTATGTTTATCTCAACGTATATTTAATACCGAATGAAAAAGTCGATGCGTCAAAGTCATTACCATGGTTTAATCTCCAATCCGGTTTCCAATCTGCATGAAGACCGATAGGAGCTGCAGGAATTTTAAATTCTAAACCTAATTGAGGGCGTAGTGCTACAAAAGTTATATTGTCACCTGCATCAATAAATGATAATTGTGCACCTACACCTGCATACCAACCTAAACCATTAGTACCAGAAAATGGTCTTGCATGTTGCCAATCAGCTCCAATAGCGACCACGTTATCATCGAACATAATTTGCGCTTGACCATTGTTTGCACCACCCATAGATTGTTTATACTGAACACCCCATAAATCACCTGCTGTACCGTCAAATACAACACCGATAGCAGCGCGTTGTGGTGATTGTGCTTTTGCCTCTTGTGCTCCTAGAGCTAATAAAGTAAAAGCGGCCACTGAGAGTAATACTTTTTTCATAATATGTGTTTTTTTAAAATTCAATTTAGAAAACATATGCAAATAACCTGCCAAAAGTTCTAAAAAGAGCTTTGCGGCATTATAAATTGGTATGGTGTGGCGAATTGTAATGAAGTTAATATAATGAGAACGAGATGTTAAGTTCATGTTACAATAATCATTTAAATGTAATTAGTGAAATTAATTTTCAGTTTTCATTAATAATTCTTAATTTTGCCTGGCAAATAGAAACCCCAATACATATTTGCCATGCAATTAGATCCACAAAAATTCGTAGCAGAAGGACTTACCTACGACGACGTATTATTAATTCCAGCTTATTCTGAAGTATTACCACGTGATGTCGATACAAGTACTTTCTTGACAAAAAAAATCAAATTAAATATTCCATTAGTTTCTGCGGCTATGGATACGGTGACGGGTGCTGATTTAGCTATTGCGATTGCACAAGCCGGCGGTATTGGTATGTTACATAAAAACATGACGATTGCAGAACAAGCTGCTGAAGTGCGAAAAGTAAAGCGCTCAGAAAGCGGTATGATTCAAGATCCCGTTACTTTATTGCAATCAGCGACCGTAGGAGATGCTTTCAAGATTATGAAAGATCATAAAATTGGAGGTATTCCCGTAATTGATGAGAATGGTAAATTAGTAGGGATTGTTACTAATCGCGATTTACGCTTTCAAAAGGTAATGAGTCAACCAATCGCATCGTTGATGACTAAGGATAACTTAGTTATTGCTCCAGAGGGTACTGATTTAGTAAAAGCAGAAGAAATTTTACAAAATCATAAAATAGAAAAACTTCCTGTTGTTAATCGTGAGGGTGTACTAAAAGGCCTCATCACATTTAAGGATATCCAAAAATATAAGCATTATCCAAATGCCGCTAAAGACACGCACGGACGACTATTGGTTGGCGGAGCAGTTGGTGTTACGCCCGACACATTAGAGCGCGTAGAAGCGCTCGTAAAGGCTGGGGTGGACGTTATTACTATTGATACAGCTCACGGCCACTCAAAAGGTGTAATTGAAAAGTTGAAATTGGTTAAAGCTACTTTTCCGGACTTACAAGTTATCGTTGGAAATATTGCTACAGGTGCGGCGGCGAAAGCTTTAGCAGAAGCAGGTGCTGATGCCGTGAAAGTAGGTATTGGACCAGGTTCGATTTGTACAACTCGTATCATTGCGGGTGTAGGCGTTCCGCAGTTGTACGCGATTTACGAAGTAGCAAAAGCTTTAAAAGGTACAGGTGTTCCTTTAATTGCAGACGGTGGTATTAAACAGACGGGTGATATTGCTAAAGCAATTGCTGCTGGTGCTTATACCATTATGGCTGGTTCATTATTCGCTGGTGTTGAGGAAGCTCCTGGTGAAACCATTATCTATGAAGGACGTAAATTCAAATCATACCGTGGAATGGGTTCTATAGAAGCTATGGAAAAAGGATCTAAAGACCGTTACTTCCAAGATGTGGAGGATGATATCAAGAAATTAGTTCCAGAAGGAATTGTTGGACGTGTTCCATATAAAGGAACTTTGGCAGAAGTTGTATATCAATATATGGGCGGATTAAAAGCATCAATGGGTTATTGTGGAGCTGCGACTATTGAGAAGTTGCAAGAAGCACAATTTGTTCGTATTACAGGTGCTGGATTACGTGAATCACACCCACATAACATATCGATTACGAAAGAAGCTCCTAATTACAATAGTAGAGGATAATTCAAAAATGAATCATAATAAAGGGTCACTCTATTTTTTGGAGTGACCTTTTATTATGATTATAATTCATCAGTTTTTTTCCTGAGGTAATGATAGATTTCAATCTGCGAACGACAAGGTTCTTTGTCGTTTTCAACGTAGTGGTTGTTAAGTTCGTTATTCAGAATACGTGCTTTCACATTATCTCGTAATTGAATCTGTAGCATATCCTTAATCTCATCTCTAATTTTTTTACTGTTAATTTTTACAGCTGCCTCGACACGGTGATCTAGATTTCTTGACATCCAATCCGCAGACGATATATAAATTACTTCTTTTCCAGAAGAATAGAAATACATCACTCGAGCGTGCTCTAAGAACTCATCTACAATACTGATGGCATTGATTGCCTTTTTAAATTTTGGTTGATTAGTTGCACAATAAATCCCTCTTACGATCAGGTCGACCTGAACACCAATTTCAGCAGCTTCATAAAGTTTTTTTATCAAAATTCTGTCACTGAGAGAATTTACTTTCAATATGACACGTCCTTTTCTACCCGCTTTAACTTCCTCGATTTCCTTATCGATGTAATGAGCAATTCCATTACGCATATCGGTGGGGCAGACGAGCAGGCTACTACAATTTTTAATGACTTCATGGGGATTGCTTTTTGGTTTTTTGAGAAAATGGAAAATTTTGTTGATATCAGCCATAACACTTCTATTGCTCGTAAGAAGACAGTAATCACCGTAAAGTTTCGCTGTTTTCTCGTTTATATTCCCAGTACTGACAAAGCCATATTGAATTGTTTTATTACCCACCCTTTTTTTTATGATACAGAGTTTAGCATGAATTTTTTTATTAGGCACGCCTGTTAAAACTCGAATGCCTTCCAGCTCGAGCTTTTCCTTCCAGAATAGATTATTCTCTTCATCAAATCTAGCTTGGAGCTCGAGCATGACCGTTACATCTTTACCATTTCTTGCAGCATTGATCAAAGCATTAACGATTTTACTGTTCGTAGCAAGTCGGTAAGCTGTGATTTGAATCGTTCTAACGTCGGGGTCCATCGCGGCCTCACGCAGCAGGTCAATGACTGGGCGAAAGGTGTGATAAGGAAATGATAATAAAATATCCTTTTTGATGATGATATCCGTTATCCGTTGCGTTTTATTAAGCTGTGGATGCGTAAATGCTGGATTCGTAATAGGAAGGATAGGTTGTTTAAAGACATTTGGAAAGTCCATAAAATGTTTGAAATTGTGGATTTTTTGACCGGGTATAATATTATCCTTTTTTGTCAACTGCAACTTCTTAATTAAAAACTCTACTAGTCTAGCATCCATTTCCTTGTCGAAAATGAACCTTGTTGTTTTACCCTTTCTTCGGTTTTTGACTCCTTTTGATATTTTTTCAGCTAATGTGGTATTGATATCATTATCGATGTCAAATTCAGCATCTTTTGTGATTTTGAAGACATGAGCGTCGAATTCGTCGAAATCGAAATATGAAAAAATGTAAGGAAGATTAAATTTAATAATATCTTCTAATAAAATAATGTGCTTTTCTTTAGCTGAAGCCGGTAATATAACAAAGCGGCCATTTAACGTAGTTGGGATTTCAATAATGGCAAATCGGGTTTCATATTCCCATTCTTTTTTTCGCATCGATATGCCTAAATAGAGACTTTTATCCCGTAGGTAGGGCATAGGACGGTTATCATCTAACAATAAGGGTATGACATTAGATTCAATTTCTTCAAAATAGAAATTTTTCACAAACTCTTTTTGCTTCGGATTTAATTGATAAGCGTCTTTCATATAGACATGCTGTTTAGCCATCTCTTTTTGTATCAGCGTCCAAATGCTATCAAACTTTTTTTGCTGTTTACTAACGATAGTATTGACCTCATCAAGTATTATCTGAGGGTCCTCAAAAAAAGATGAATTAGCTTCTTTATCTTTAATATCGATTGCACGCTTTAACCCTGGTATCCGTACTCTAAAAAATTCATCTAGGTTGTTAGAAAAAATCCCTAAGAATTTTATTTTAGAAGGTAGAGGTACTGTTTCATCAGCAGCTTCTTGCAATACCCTACTATTAAAACTTAACCAGCTGACATCTCTAGGAATGAATTTTCGAGCCATATTCTTTAATACTTCTTTAATGTAATGAGCTTCAAATGTAAATTTACTTACTTAATGTATTGTTTAAATAACATTAAATAATTGTTAAATATAACCACACTGACAATTGTTTGAACGCCTCTTTTGTGACTTAGGAATGTGATAAAATCTGCGCATATCATGATAACGTCAATCGACAACAAAAAAGAGAATACATAAAGTATTCTCTTTAAACTTAGATAAATTTGCTCAGATATGCAATATAATTACATCGATATAAAAGTAAATTTATTCTTTTGTCATTGTTTTAATATAGGTATTCAAGAATGCTCTGCAATTATTGTTGGAACATTTGACTTCATTAGGTATTATAGCAGCTTATTATTTATCCATTCCTGATTTCTTTGAAATTTGGATAGCATGAAACTGGTTTCCATCATAATGTGGAGCTTCTAAAGTAAGTGAAGTGGGGTACGGAGCATGCTGATCAAAAAAGTAAGCTGTAGTTGTACTTCCATAATCATTTACAGGAAGTAGGTCTAGACATGCCTTATAATCTGCTTCGGTTGGGTTGCCGACAGAAATTGCGTAAATGCGTATAATGCCACCTTTATTTTGCTCATTTCGAACAAAAGCAACTTCCTTAAAATTGCCAGGAAGATCTTCGATACTCTTTTGTGTAAACGAATCCTTAAACATGAATGCTAGAATTGCAAGAATGGGGACAATGATAAGCCAGATTCTTTTATTTTTTTTCATCAGAATATAATTATGTATTGTTGTTCATTTTTTATGAAACACATGAATAATTTTCAGTTATTTCATGAAGATAGTTTTTCAAAGACCGGATATTGGTATTTGAAAGTGCAGTAGCGACCATCGTTATTTCAATCCAGCTTGCGATGTATGATTAAGGCAGAAGCCGTTAAAATCATCCCGACTAAAGTGAGATTGTAACTCCTAGTAGTTTATAAAACTCTTTCAGTATTGCTTGATGACCAGGCCAAGCTGGAGAAGTAACCAGATTTCCATCAATAATAGCTTGATCAGCAGGTATGTTTTTCCATGTTCCTCCAGCCAATTCAATATCAGGTCCCACGGCTACATAAGCTGTCAATGTTCGTCCCTGAAGTACTTTTGCTGCAGTCAAGACTTGGATGCCATGACAGATGGCAGCAACAGGTTTATTACTGTCAAAAAAATGTTTCGTGATTTCCAGTACACGTTTATTTAGACGGATATATTCGGCAGAACGACCACCAGCAATGTAAAGACCATCATAATCATCAACCTGGATACTATCGAAATCTTTATTGATTGTAAAGTTGTGACCACGTAATTCTTTATAGGTTTGGTCTCCAGTGAAGTCATGCACTGCCGTAGGAATGACGTCACCTTTTTTACGGTCAGGTGCGACTGCATCAACATCAATACCTATTGCACCCATAGCCTGAAAAGGAACCATTGCTTCATAGTCCTCTACGTAGTCACCGACAAGTAATAATATTTTCTTCGCCATAATCTTATTTTTTTAATAGTTCCAAGTTACAAAAAAAGTCATAGTGATCTATGACTTTTTTTGTAAAGAAATGATTAAGTCAATAAAGGGAACTTTTCTTTTAAAGTACGTTTAGTTGCACGAACCTTAGCTTCCAATTTACTTCTATATGTGATGTTTGTAACACCTTTTCCTGACTCGAAGTTATTCCCAAATTCTGGTAAAGAGAATGAGTCCAATATTTCAGCACCATCCCAAGCAATTCTATTTACAGCTGTAGTCAATACCGTAGAGCCACCCATAGGGCCTGGGCTGGTTGCTAATAAAAAAACTGGTTTGCCATTAAATGTTTTACGGCCCGCAATTCTTGAAACCCAATCAATAATGTTTTTATAACCAACATTGTATGAACCATTATATTCTGCAATTGAAATCAATAGAAAATCAGATGCATCAATCTTTGCTGCAAAATCTAATGCCAACTGCGGAATACCAGATTCTAGCTCTCTGTCTATTGAATACAAGGGCATTTCGTAGTCATTTAGATCTAAAATATCGATAATATCGTCTTCTTCTTTATAATATTTAGAAACTGAGGTAACGAATGTTTTGTTAATTGAATTTCTGCTATTACTAGCAGCAAATGCTAATATTTTCATTGTATATGTTAATTTTGATGTTCAAACGTACAATAATATTTTTAAGACAATGTCAAAATAATGTTTGAAACCTTTAAAAGTGATGTTTTATTGATCTAGGTCAAGATTAAAACGTTCGTACATACCCAAAAAACCAGTTAAGCCTCCAGTGTGAATGATTAAAATGCGGGCGTCTTGCTTAAAATAGTTTTTGGCAATTAAATCGTTAATAGCAAAAAAAAGCTTGCCCGTATAGGTTGGTTCAATCATAATGCCTGTATTGGAAACGAATTTTTCGACAAACTGTAGCAGTTCATGTTTTGTTTTGGCATATCCGCCGAAGTGATATTCAGTATGCAGGGTAACAGGTTTACTATTGGGGTGTATTTTTTGAATTTCATCTTGAATAAATCCCCCGCCTTTTAGAACAGGGATACCATGTACTTCGGTCTTTAATCCAGATATGGTGACAGCTTGCTGAATTCCTGCAACAGTTGTTCCTGTGCCACAAGCACAGAAAATATGGTCATATGTTTCATTCAAGGAAGTAATTATTTCTTCACAACCTTTTGAGCCGAGAGCTCCATGGCCGCCCTCATCTATAAAATATGCCTGTGAATCGCGTCCAAAGTGTGTGTTAAAAAGAAATCTTTTATCTTTATAATCTACGCGATTTATATAGATAAGGTTCATTCCAAATAACCTGCACATAGCAATAAGGGGGTTATTAATACCTTCTTCGCTTCGTAAGAATGCAGTCGTTTTAAAACCGAATGTTGCACCAGCACATGCTGTTGCTAAGATATGATTAGACCAGGCACCACCGAAAGTAACCAAATGCTTTTTGTTTTGTGCTAAAGCCTCCTCAACGTTGAATTTTAATTTTCGCCATTTATTCCCAGAAATAAAGGGATGAATCATATCATCGCGCTTTACACTGACATGAATAGACTTATTTTGCCAATTTGGTAGGCTGATTTTCTGCTCGGGACTATAAAAATTAAAAGATATCATACACTTTGTTTACAAAGTTAGTAGAAATTGTATGAATTAGGTTATTTTTGTACGATGGCTGAAAATTTAGAGTTACAAGAGCAAGATGATCAAGAGTTATTTGAGCATTTGCGTATAGAGGTAGATAAAGGACAAGCGTTACTGCGAATCGATAAATTCTTGATGAATAGAGTAGAGAATGCTTCTCGAAATAAGATTCAGGCGGCTATTGAAGCAGAGTCCGTATTAGTAAATGAGAAGCCTATAAAGGCAAGTTACAAAGTGAGACCCCTTGATGTCATCACTATGGTTTCTGCCGGATCCTCCAAGAGATACTGAAGTTTATCCTGAAGATATTCCTTTGGATATTATTTTTGAAGATAATGATGTATTGATCGTTAATAAAGAATCAGGGATGGTCGTTCATCCTGGTTTTAATAATTATTCAGGAACATTGGTAAATGCTTTGACACATCATATCCAACAATTACCACAGCTGCCAGGCAACTCGGATCGTCCTGGTTTAGTGCATAGAATTGATAAAGACACGTCAGGTTTACTTGTGATTGCAAAGAATGAAAAGTCCATGACTCACTTGGCGAAGCAATTTTATGATCATAGTATCACTCGGAAATACATCGCATTAGTGTGGGGAGATATCAAAGAAGATGGTACGGTAACAGGCTATATTGGACGTCACCAAAAAGACAGACGTATTATGGCTATGTATGATAGTGAGGCAAATGGACGATGGTCAGTCACTCATTATCGTGTTTTGGAGCGATTAGGTTATGTCACATTAATAGAATGTCAATTAGAAACGGGGAGAACACATCAAATCCGTGCACATATGCAATCTATTGGACACCCATTATTTAATGATGCCATGTATGGCGGAGATAAAATTATTAAAGGCACAGTTTTCACAAAATATAAACAATTTGTAGAAAATTGCTTTAAGATATTGCCAAGGCAAGCTCTTCATGCCCAAGTGATCGGATTTATACACCCTACTTCAAAAGAAAATAGTAAATTTGAAGTACCATTACCAGAAGATTTTCGTTTAGGACTAGAGAAGTGGCGTCACTATGCTGCTTTATCGAAACCAACGGGTGAATAATACTTATACTTAGATGCCAAAAACATATATCAATTTTAACGGTAACATTGTACCTGAAGAACAAGAAATTTTCTCTATCGAGAATAGAGCAGTACGTTACGGCGATGGCTTGTTTGAGACGATGCTCTTTAAGGATGGTGAAATTAGGTTTTTAAATTTTCATTTAGAACGGTTACAGAAGGGTATGATTGCATTACACTTTGACGATGTCAATTTGTTTGATGAATTTTTCTTTCGTTCAAAAGTAGAGGAACTGATACGTAAAAATAATATGGTCGGGCAGCTTGTGCGTATTCGACTTACAGTTTTTAGAAATGGAGGCGGTTTATACAGTCCTAACTCTAATAAACCTTCTTACGTTTTTCAAGTATCGAGGCCAGAGCCTAATCTCAAAGATAAGAAAGTGGGATTGATTGTAGATTTATATACAGAGTATAAAAAGCCTTTTAGTGACTTATCAAAGATAAAGTCATTAAATTCGCAAATTTATGTCTTAGCGGGTATCCACAAGAAAAAAATGGGTTTTGATGATGTGCTTTTGCTAAACCAAGAAGGTTTTTTATGTGAGGCATTGAGTTCTAATATTTTTGTACATTATGAAAAAACTTTATATACACCAGCAATATCTGAAGGATGTATAGAGGGTGTTATGCGTAGAGTCGTAATCGATATGGCGATAGATGAAGGATTAGAAGTGGTAGAAGCGCAAATTAGTCCACAGATTATGAAGGAAGCCGAAGAAATATTTTTGACCAATGCAGTTCAAGGTGTACAGTGGGTCATGGGTTATAAACAAAAGAGATATTTCAATAAGATTTCTAGAATTTTACAAAATAAATTATTAGGATGGAATTATAACGAGTCCGAATAGTTGAAGAACAAAAATGAAAAAGCTCCTAAGGATATAAAATTCTTTAGGAGCTTTTGCGTTTATAACGTTTTGTATTGAAATTTCGACAAGTCAAGTAATGATGGAATGAAGAACATGATAAAAAACAAGCGTTCTAGAACATGTTAATTACTGTTTTTTCATTTTATTCTTCTTCACCAGTAGGTAGGATATATATAGAAGAACAACCCAAATTGGTATAAGCTCAACGGGTACTTTCATTCCTGT
The DNA here is from genome assembly GCF_044740685.1 of Sphingobacterium sp. SG20118. NCBI lineage: Bacteria > Pseudomonadati > Bacteroidota > Sphingobacteriia > Sphingobacteriales > Sphingobacteriaceae > Sphingobacterium > Sphingobacterium sp. SG20118. Next base: position 2,994,323 of record NZ_CP172826.1, on the reverse strand, counting down.
TATCCACATGATAACTAAAACTGCGAGTAGAAATAGAATGCATATATAATTACTGATGGGAAATAAAAAAGAAGGAAATTTTGTTTTGATTTCCCGTTTTATTTTATCTTTTTTAAAGAAAAAATGCGTTACTGTAATCATCACCCAGTTTATAATCAATGAAGAAACGACCAAAGACATGAGAATTTCCAATGCATTTTCAGGTATAATTTTATTGATTAATACACAAATTGCAGCGAATAAGGCTGAAACTAAAATGGCATTGACAGGTACATGATTCTTACTTAATTTATGTAAGAATTTTGGTGCATTTCCTTGACTAGCTAATCCATATAGCATGCGGCTATTGCTGTATACACTACTATTATAAACAGAGAGAGCGGCTGTTAATACGATTAGATTTAAAACATTCGCGATTAAACTTGTCACGTAGACTGTCTTCCCAAAGAAGGAAAACTGAAAACTTTTCAAAGATTCAAACACTGTAACAAAGGGACTCGTTTCAGCAGTTATGTTCTGCCAAGGAGATAATGAAAATAAAACGACTAAAGCACCTACATAAAAGATAAGAATTCTGTAGATTACCTGATTGGTCGCCTTTGGGATGTTTTTCTCTGGGTTTTCAGCTTCAGCGGCAGTAATGCCTACTAGTTCCAAGCCACCAAATGAGAACATAATCAAGGCAATAGCAGCAAGAAGACCTTCATATTTACCATCAGTACCTTGAGATAACCAACCTTTGGGGAAGAATCCACCATTATTGTATAGGTTACTTATTGACGAATCTGGATTTCCCGTACCACTAATAAGCAAATAAGAGCCAAATAAGATCATAGCAATAATTGCAGCAACTTTTACTATCGAAAACCAAAATTCGGCTTCTCCATAGACTTTTACAGAAGCTAAATTTATCGCATTAATAATAAAAAAGAATATTAAGCTCGATGTCCATAGCGGAATTTCAGGCCACCAAAATTGGACATAAAAGCCTATAGCTGTTAATTCAGCCATACTGACTAATATATATAATACCCAATAATTCCAACCGGAGGCATAACCTGCAAATGAACCGAGATATTTGTTGGCAAAAAAACTGAAACTTCCTGATACAGGTTCTTCCACGACCATTTCGCCCAGTTGGCGCATAATAAAAAAGGCAATGATACCCGCTATTGCATAGCCTAAAATTACAGAAGGGCCAGCTAGAATAGCGGCCTTACCTATGCCTAGAAATAGTCCTGTTCCAATCGCACCGCCTAGGGCAATTAATTGAATGTGTCGATTTTGGAGACCTCTTTTTAATTCGTTATTTTCTTTTGGAGTTTGATCCACGTATGAGTTTTTTAAAGTTAATATACGGGCTAATATTTAGATAGAGCTAATATAGTATTTTATCTATAGAAATAGGATGTTTAGGACAGGTTATAACAGACATTAAGAAAAACCATATGTATCAATTAAATCTATATTTGTCCTTTGTCAATAAAATTATAGCATCTATCACACCCTGAAAGGAAGATAAAAACCGTTGACATATTAAATGAACAACGGTTTTTGTATTAATGAGAAGGTGGAAGCTAAGCGCTAGAAGCTAACGCGGCCAACCTCTATTATGAGTTACTTTTATTATTAATCGGAGCCTTGTTCATATCACAACCACAGCCCTTACCACAAGTTTTCTTCCCGCTAAAGGAAGCTCGCATGGTCTTTGAAAAGTAGATGATGGCCACAATAATGATTGCTCCAACGATAATATATTGAATAATTAAATTCGTCATAATATTTTATTTTAGAGTTTGATATGCGATTAAAGCCGCAATATAGGCAAGACCCGTCATAAATCCTGTTTGAATCAAAGTCCACTTCCAAGAAGCCGTTTCTTTCTTTACAATTGCAATTGTACTCATACATTGCATTGCAAAAGCGTAAAATAGCAAGAGAGAAACACCTGAAGCTAAATTGTAAGCAGGTAAACCAGTATTCTTGTTAACCTCAGCTCTCATTTTACTCAAGATTGTTCTTTTCGAGGCATCATCTTCAATATCAGCATCGTCACCAATACTATATACTGTAGCCATTGTACCAACAAAAACTTCACGTGCGGCAAATGAAGAAATTAAACCAATTCCCATTTTCCAATCATAGCCCAAAGGCTCTACAATAGGCTCAATTACCATGCCTAGATAGCCTAAATAAGAGTGTTCCACTTTATATGAAGAAATTTCATGACTTAAGTCTTCTTCAGATAAAGTAGGATTATTTTGAGTAACGATTTCTTCTGCATTTTTAAATTTATCACCAGGACCAAAACTTCCTAATGCCCAAAGTATGACAGAAATTGCTAAAATTATCTTACCAGCTCCAAATACAAAGCTTGATGACTTATCCCAAACATTTAAGAGTAAATTTTTCCAATCGGGGAATTTGTATGTCGGTAATTCAAAAATTAAGAAAGACTTATGTTTTGTTTTAATTATTTTATTGAGTAACCATGCCGAACCCAGTGCGGCTAAAATACCTAAAATATAAAGGGCAAATAGAATAATACCCTGAATATTGAAACCTAGAAAGGTACTTTCTGGTATTACTAAGCCGATGATAACAATATAGATTGGTAGACGAGCAGAACAGGTCATGAATGGTGTAACCAACATGGTCACTAAGCGCTCTTTACTGTTTTCAATATTTCGTGCAGACATAACAGCAGGAACTGCACAGGCAACACCAGATATAAGCGGGATGACCGACTTTCCGTTCAAACCAAAGGGACGTAACCAACGGTCCATAAGAAATACAACACGACTCATATAGCCCGTTTCTTCCATCAATGAAATGAAAATATACAGAATAACAATTTGCGGAACAAAAATTACAATACCACCGATACCTTTGATGATACCGTTTGATAATAAGTCAGGTAGGGGGCCTGCTGGTAGCACACTTTGCACATAGGCCGCTAAATCTCCAAATTGCGTATCAATGAAATCCATAGCTGGGCCAGACCAATTGTAGATACCTTGAAATATTAAAAACAGAACTCCAAAGAATATTATGTAGCCTAATATGGGGTGTAGTAAAATTTTATCAATTGCATTTGTTATGCTTTTCAAACCTGAATCTTTTGAAATTATGGAGCTTAGCGATTGTTCTAAGTTCTTATTTCTTTGGATTGACTCTTCTTTTTGAAGGATCTGTGGCGTGATTTTATGTTTTCCCCTAATATTCTCTAGCTTATCATTTGTCTCTTTTGAGAAGAACTCGATATTTCCTTTAGCTAAATATTGCCATGTATTGTATTCACTCTCTAATGGGAAAAGCTTTTTTGCCTCTGCAAGTGCCAAAGCATGCTGCTCAGGAATGTCAAAGTTTCCGATATATATGGGAGGTATTGAATCGAAAGCCGAAATTAATTTATCAATTCCTACGCCAGTTCGCGCATTTGTTTGAAAAATTCTTGTCTTTAATAAAGATTCAAGTTTTGAGATATCAATATGTATACCTTTCGTTGTTGCCTCATCTATCATATTGATAACGAAAATGGCAGGTAACCCCAGTTCTCTAGCTTGTTGGTAAAGAATGATAGACCTTTTTAAGTTGGATGGTTCTCCGACTACAACGATTAAGTTTGGTTTCAGTTTATTATTTTGATCCACCAAAGTATTGAATACCACCTCTTCATCCAAGGAGCTCGGAAATAAAGTATAGGTACCTGGTAAATCGATGATCTTGTAGGTTTTATTATTTGCTGTTAGCGAGCCCTCGCGTTTTTCAACCGTTATACCAGGATAATTTCCAACTTTCTGGTTGAGTTTGGTAATACGATTAAACAAGGATGTTTTACCCACATTTGGATTACCCAAAAGTGCAATAATAGGATTGTTCATTTATTTTGGATCGATAATGATTACTTTGGCTTCAGATTTTCTGATAGCAATCAATGAGTTACTAGCAATTATATTCAGACAGATCGGACCATTTAGAGGAGCAATATGTTTGACTTCAATTTCAGTTCCAGGCAGGAACCCCATTTCATAAAACTTAGCAGGAATTTCGTTCGAATTCAAATCCACTATTACCGCCTTCTCTCCCTTTTTTAGCTTGTCTAAACTAGATTTATCGCGCATTATTTATCTTATTATGTAATTCTCAAATATAGGGATTTTATCTGATTTAGAATGATTCTAATGTAATTCTTATGTATTTATGATAAATATGTGATATATTTAAATTATGAAAATTGATGAAGCCATACAAGTGAAAAAATTTAGTACAGAGTGGCAGCGTGCCACGGTTAACCTACTGTACACAAGTAATTGGGTCACTGCCGTTTTGGAAAAAAGGGCAGAGCAGAAGCAAATAACTTTACGTCAATTCAATGTTCTTCGCATATTACGAGGGCAATTTCCAAATCCTGTTACCAATAATTTAATTAAATCTCGAATGTTGACGAATACGCCAGATATTTCCAGATTAATAGACCGCTTAGTCTTAAAAGGATTGGTCGATCGTTGTAAATCTAACGCAGATAAACGAGCTGTAAATCTCTTGATTACAGAAACAGGACTTCAGGTTTTGGAAGAATTAGAACAAGATATGCTCTTGAGTGATATGCTGCCAAATCATCTTACCGAATCAGATTGTAAGCTATTAAATGAACTCCTTGACAAATTCCGAGGAGGTTTAGAATCCGACGTTAAAAACTTTTAATGATCATGGTCATGACTGTGATCATGATTGTGATTGATCTCTTGGCTATCTGAAGATGGATGACTATGGTCATGTCCATCGAATAAGAAATTCATCAATGCAATCGCAACACCAACAAAGACGGCTATCATTTTCTTTTTATTGAATTTATGGTGGTCAGCAGATCCTGACTCGAATAAAATCGTTGTTGATATATGTAGAAATATACCAATAACTACGGCCATAATCTTATCGAAATATTGATGAATATTACCAATTTCTCCGGTACTGATTGCTTTACTAAAAGAGAAACCTAGTGGAGTCATGGCTGCAAAGATTACTAAAAGGGTTGTAATCTTCTTTTTGGAAAGATGTGTGCTAATTAATAAACTTCCTAAAGCAAATGCTGCCGGAATATGATGAATTGCAATGCCAAAGACAAGCTCTGTTTGATGTGTCGCAGCCAATGGCATCCCTTCTAAGAATGCATGAAGACATAAACTAATCATGATTCCCATAGGAAAGGCATGTTGATGGCCTTCGTCTTGATGCAGATGCCCATGTTCAATTCCTTGTGAAAATTGCTCTAAGACAAGTTGAAACAAAAATCCTCCCAATACATATATACCTAAGACTTCAGCATCTGTAGTACGTGTTTGATATACGTGCGGTATGAGGTGTAATACAGTGATTGCGAATAAATATGCACCACTGAAAGATAATATTAATTTAAGTAAATTAGTATTATTCCTTTTGACAAAAAATACGGCTAAACCACTTGCTAATGCGGAGAAGAATAGAATACTGACTAAGATGATTGCGCTCATTTCGCTATTACGGGATTAAAGAATGTTGGCATGATTTTTTTAAAGATGTATCCGGTTGCAAGACCAATAAGGATGCCTAAAATGGCGCCACAGAGGATATCGAATGGATAGTGGACACCTACATAGATTTGGGATACCGAGATTAATGTAGCCCATGTAATACATAGCCACATCGCATGTTTCCATTTCCTTCTAAATAGAACGATCCAGAAAAATGCCAAAGCAAAATGATTGGTCGCATGGGAGGAGGTAAAGCTGAATCCAGAGCCACATCTTACTCGTATATTGACATCTTCTTTGAATTCGATGTCATTACAAGGTCTTACTCGTTTGACTGTTTTTTTTATCACATGTGACGATATAGCATCAGATGCACCGAATGTAGCAAGAGTCATTACGACAATCAGAATGCCTGTTTTACCATAAGTCTTAATGAAGAAAATCACTAAAAATAAGTATAATGGTGCCCAAGTATATGGATTACGTAAAATAGGAAGTAGCCAGTCAAAAACCGGATTACTTAATCCTTGGTTGATGGCTAAAAAAATTTCCTGATCTATATGTACAATTTGGTCAATCATTTTGATGCTTTTAAATTGAAATTATTTAAAGACAGATTTCTCTAATCTGATTTCAAATGTATAAATAATTTCAATTTGATGTTGATATATATGTAAAAGAAACAATGTTGCAACAAAAGTATGTTAATTATTTTAGAAAAGGAAGCTCTTTATTATAAATATTAGGACTATTGTCTTATTTTTACAGAATAAACGTAATTTAACATGACTTTAATTAAATCAATATCTGGTATTAGAGGTACCATTGGTGGTCGTTCTGGAGAAGGGTTGACTCCAATCGATATCGTGAAATTCACAGCAGCTTATGGTAAAATCATTGTGAAACAGACTGGCATCAATAAAATTGTTGTAGGTCGCGATGCTCGAGTTTCTGGTGAAATGGTCAGTAATTTGGTTATTGGTACATTACAAAGCATTGGTGTAGATGTAATTGATCTCGGTTTATCCACAACACCTACCGTTGAGATTGCAGTACCTAAGGAAAATGCAGGTGGGGGGATTATTTTAACTGCTTCTCATAACCCAGGACAATGGAATGCCCTGAAATTGTTAAATGCAAAGGGTGAATTTATCAATGATGAAGAAGGTAAAGAAGTATTAGCCTTGGGTGAAAGTTTAGATTTTGACTTTGCTGAATTTGATAACTTAGGTTCCGTAACGAAAGACACTAGTTATATGCAGAAGCATATAGACGATGTATTAGCACTAGATCTTGTTGATGTTGAAGCAATAAAAAATGCAAACTTCAAAATTGCAGTTGATGCTGTCAACAGTACTGGAGGTTTATTTATTCCAGCTTTGCTTAAAGCTTTAGGTGTCGAAACTATTTATACAATCCATTGTGAGCCGGACGGTCATTTTCAGCATAATCCTGAACCATTAAAAGAAAATCTAAGGGATCTTTCCAAAGCCGTATTAGATAATGGTGCCGATTTGGGAATTGCAGTAGATCCAGATGTAGACCGTTTGGTTTTCATGATGGAGGATGGAGATTTATTTGGAGAAGAGTATACCTTAGTAGCTGTAGCAGATTATATTTTACAACATACAAAAGGAAATACAGTCTCCAATTTATCATCAACTAGAGCTTTGCGTGATGTAACGGTGAAACATGGTGGTCAATATTTTGCAGCAGCAGTCGGAGAAGTGAATGTTGTGACTAAAATGAAAGAAGTAAATGCGGTGATTGGAGGAGAGGGTAATGGCGGTGTTATTTATCCAGCATCCCACTACGGACGTGATGCATTGGTGGGTGTTGCAATATTTTTAACGCATCTGGCGAAATTAGGTAAAAAAGTCTCTACATACAGAGCTGAGTTACCGCAATATTTCATGTCTAAAAACAAGATTACGCTAACCCCTGAATTGGATATCGATGACTTATTGGCCAAAATGCAGGAAAAATATAAAGATGAAGAACACTCCATTGTTGACGGATTGAAGATCGATTTTGAAAACGAATGGGTTCATTTACGGAAATCTAATACAGAACCTATTATTCGTATTTATTCCGAAGGTCCTACTGCAGAAGCTGCAGAAGCTATTGCGCAAAAAATAATGACAGAGATTGAAGCAATCACGAAGTAAGTATAAAAAGTAATAAAAATGGGCTAATCATGATAAGTGAATAGCCCATTTTTATTTCGTTTTATATTCCGATATTAATCTGCTAAAGTCGAGATATCCATATTTGGTTTAGGGAAATTCAGCTTTTTAATTTCCTGTTTACACTTGTCAACCATTTCTTGGGTCATTTCATATGTATAGGTGCCGTAATCATCGTACGTAAATTTGCCTACATGAAAGAAGCCATATAGATCAAAGAAATCTGTCAGATCAAGTTTTGAAACCTCGGATGCAGTTTTTATAAAATTTAACTGATGGACAGCTGGGTTGTTTCCACGACCGCCCATAACTTGACCGTCACCACGCCTGCTTCTACGCTCTGGATTCTGATTTCGGAAGGCTTCAAATAGATCGGGATAAAAATTAGGATTGTTACCTTGATTTGTAAAATATAATTGCAATTGCCAGAAAGGCACTAAGCGATTGAATACATCTGGGTCCTGTAAGTAGCTTATTTTGCCATCAATGATGCTTGCTCGGGACTTTTTGTAATTCCCTTGTTCTGAAAGGCGACTTTTATTGCCGTAAGAAGTGGTTACATAGAGTGAGAAAATATTGTTGCTCACTTCACCCAGTCCTCCCCAATTGAGATAAGGTCTTAATTGGTGAACATGGCCGACTTCATGTGAAAAACCCCAACACGGGTCTCCTTTGATTACGCGAGCCGGATCTACAACAAGTGGCATCGCATTACCTGGCTCAGTACCCATATAGGCAACACCGTCGCCATCACGGAACATATAATAATTATAATTTACACGTGAAAGAATTTTATTATCAGGTACCTTATTGTATTTAATAAGTCCCATAATACGATGTTGTCTGTAAATCAGAGAATCATAGTTACTGATTAGCTCAACACCTTTACCGTAAGCATATTTTTTGATGTCAGCAGTAGGATATGCTATTTGAATATGTTTACCTTTTGCATCTATGATGGGGTAAACGGCGTGATCGACCAAATTATTCCAATCTTGATCATTGTTTTTGGCAATATCAAAATAACCATTAACAGGACTACCAATAAAATGGACCTTGATTGCTTTTTCTTTTTTAGGTTCTTCGGAGAAATAGTCGATATAAGCCAATCCATCAAAGTTCTTTACATCAATGATGTTAATACCATTGTTAAGCTTAAATTCTTGCTTCACGATACCCCATCCCTTTGGATCTTTGGTTGGGTCTATCCCTTTAGGAGCACGACGGTTCCAATTTGGAATAATCAATTTAACATTATTATCCGCAGATATATGATCAACAGATATGATATGACGACCTATCGGAAGATAGATTCCTGTCATGTTTTCATATTTACTATAGCCATCACCGATCATTAAGCTATGTCCTAAGGCAGTAGGACTTAGGACTGGTTTGTATTCTGCAAACCGATACTTTTGGTCATATTGATTATTAAGTAAGGAGATTGCAGTTGCTTTGACCTGTGGATTTTTGATTTTATTCAAATCAGATTTTTTGACTCCTTTTTTTAGCTTAACAGCTAGAGGGGTCTCAAATACTTGTAAGTCATGATAAGCGTCTGCATAATCTTTGGCAGATTGTGCATGCAGAATGCTTATGCTACTAGCGAATAATAATAAGGTAATAAATTTTAGCTTCATATTTTGAAGGTTAGTTGATCTGCTAAAGTATCAAATAGTGATAACATTAAATCACTTTTGAATTGTAAGATTATTGTTAAGTTTAAAGCTTCAAATCTATATATAGTAAATGGTTTGAAATATCTTATTAAAAAGGAAAGCCTTTCAAATTGAATTGAAAGGCTTTCTTTATAAAATTGAGATAATTTAATGATAAGCTTAATGCGCAGATAAATTCTTCGCTTTTTCTTCATCAAAATTAGCTTCCAATTCGGCTAATTTCTTCTTACCGTAAGCCATTCTCGTAATCACAACGAACAGCACGGGTACAAAAAAGATTGCTAATACTGTCGCTGCTGCCATACCGCCAAATACCGTCCAACCAATTGTTTGACGAGAGATAGCACCTGCACCAGTTGAAAGCATCAAAGGAATAATACCTAAGATAAACGCAAATGATGTCATGATAATAGGACGCAAACGAAGTTTAACAGCATCTAATGTCGCATCGTATAAGTTCATACCGATATCGACACGTTCTTTTGCAAACTCAACGATTAGAATAGCATTCTTCGCCGCTAAACCGATAATAGCTACCAAACCAATTTGAGCGTAAATATTGTTATCCAATGTTGGTATAAATATCAATGTTAAAATCGCTCCAAATACTCCTAATGGTACCGATAATAAAATGGAGAATGGAACTGACCAGCTCTCATATAATGCAGCTAATAATAAGAATACAAACAAAATACATAGACCAAAAATCATAATGGTCATATCACCAGATTGTGTTTCTTGTAATGATAGTCCTGAAAAGTCATAACTATAACCATTTGGTAATGTTTCTGCAGCAACCTCTTGTAACGCTCTAATGGCATCACCAGATGAGAATCCAGGAGCAGCACTACCGCTTATCTCTATACTCCTAAAGATGTTATAGTGATTGATAATGGCTGGATTTTGAACTAATTCCCATGTAACTAATGAACTTAAAGGAACAGATTCTCCTCTCGTATTATTAACATATAGTTTGTTAATATCCTCGATATTCATGCGGTAATCTTGGTCAGCTTGTGATACTACCCTAAAGTTACGCCCGTACCGTGTGAAATCATTAATATAGGACGAACCCAGATAAGCTGAAATAGTCGTGTAGATAGTCGAAACTGGTACACCCATCTTTTTCGCTTGTTCTCTATTGACAGAGAGTTTGTAATTTGGAGTTTTCGTATTGAATAGCGTATAAGCCATTCCAATTTCCGGTCGCTGATTTGCTGCAGCTAAGAATTTACCAACTACACCTTCGAATACTTTAATATCGACTGTTTGTTGATCTTGAATCATAAGACTGAAACCACCTGAAGTACCAAGACCTGGAATTGCAGGTGGGGTTACAGCAAGTACACGGGCTTTTGTATAGCCAGCATATTTACCCATGATGCCACCCGTGATTTGGTTTGCAGTACGGCCTCTTTCTTTCCAAGGTTTTAATGAAACGAAGACTGTAGCTACGTTAGGTTGGAAAGCACGGTTAAGGATATTAATACCTGCAATAGCAGTAATATCTTTAATCTCCGGATATTCTTTGCGTAAATCTTGCTCTACTTCATGTAGAATTTCCTGCGTACGTGTGGTAGATGATCCTTCTGGTAAACTAATACCAGCAAAGAACATCCCATTATCTTCACCTGGGATAAATCCTGTTGGCTTTTTATTGAACATATAGCCCGTACCAATGAAGATACATAGTAAGAGGATAAGAACTAATGGTGCTTTCTTGATACAATATTTAACACCATTTGAATAGCGGTTTGTTACTTTTTCAAACCAGATATTAAACTTATAGAAAACCTTGTTTAATCCTTTTGCCTCAGCATTAACCGCTGTAGGCTTTAACATGATCGAACATAAAGCTGGCGTAAGTGACAAGGCAATAAATGCGGATAACATGACCGAAACGGCGATGGTGATGGAGAATTGTTGGTACAATTGCCCAACCATACCTGGGATGAATCCTACCGGTACGAATACTGCTGAAAGAATTAAAGCAATGGCAATAACGGGAGCTGTAATATCTTTCATGGCGCGACGGGTTGCGTCTGCTGCCGACATTTTATAGTGATCGATATAATGTTGTACAGCTTCCACTACAACGATGGCATCATCTACCACAATACCAATGGCAAGTACGAATGCTAATAAAGTCAAGTTATTAATGGAGAAACCAAATAACAAGAAGAAGATAAATGTACCAACAATAGATACTGGAATAGCGAGTATAGGAATTAATGTTGCTCTCCATGATTGTAAGAAGATAAATACAACTAATGTTACCAATAACATCGCTTCTACTAAGGTGTAGATAACAGATGATATAGAAGCTTTAACAACAGAGATTGTCTCATAACCTACTACATAGTCAACGTCATCAGGAAATGATTTTTTCAATCGCTCTAAAGCTGCATAGATGCCCTCTGCTGCTTCAACAGCATTACCCCCTGGAGTTTGATTGATCATCATACCAGAAGAGACCAAACCATTTACGCGCGTACTTGTGGCATAACTGAATTGACCCAACTCAACTCGAGCTACGTCTTTTAATAAGACAATAGACCCATCCGTATTTGATTTAACGATGATTTCTTCAAAATCCTGTACCGAAGATAAATCAGAGTCAGTAATCACAGGGTATTCAAATACTTGATCTGATTTCTGTGGTGTAGAACCTACGGATCCTCCTGGTATTCTTAGGTTTTGCTCTGCGACAGCCGCTGAGATATCTGCAGGCGTTAGTTTTAAATTTGTTAACTTGTTGGCATCTAGCCAAACACGCATAGAAAATGGCTGTCCAAATGCAGTTACCTCACCCACACCATTAACACGCAAAATCGCATCCTTGATGTATAAATTGGCATAGTTATCCAAGAACTTAGCATCGCGTGTACCTTTTGGAGATACTAGAGAAACCAACATCAAGATATCCGTGTTTGCTTTACGTGTTGTTACTCCTAAACGCTTTACAGCTTCAGGTAACGCAGGTTCGGCAATACCAACTCGGTTTTGTACATCTAAGGTCGCAATATCAATATCGGTACCTACTTCAAAGGTTACTGTTATCTGAGATTGACCATTCGATGTACTATTTGAAGACATGTAAAGCATGCCTGGAGTACCGTTAATTTGACTCTCAATAGGAGTCGTTACTGTCTGTTCAACAGTTTGTGCATCAGCACCCGTATAGTTGGCCGTCACCGACACAGTCGGAGGGGCTACGGATGGATACTGACTGATCGGCAAAGACAGAATTGAAATTCCCCCTACGATCATAATCAGTATGGAAATCACAATGGATGTGACCGGCCTTTTTATAAAAACTTCTGAAATCATATGTTTTTGTATATCTTATTAAGTCTGTGAAAATTATTTTTTTGGCGCATTGGTATCTGGTGCAGGAGCTTCGGCAACTTTTACACCGGTTTGCACATTCATAATACCATCAACAACAATTTTTTCACCGACCTTAAGTCCTGATTTTATCACTACTTTGTCACCTAGTTTTAATCCCAAGACAACTGGGCGTTGTTCTGCTCTACTGCTGTCACCAACTACATAAACATTAAATACACCTAATTGATCTTGAACTGCTTTATACGGAATGACAATTTCTTCACTTGCAGAGTTTGTCTTAATATTCAACGATAAGTTCATTCCTGCTCTTAAGGAATTGTTAGGGTTGTCAAAATTAGCACGTACTTTAATTGTTCCTGTTTGAGGATCAACCGCACGGTCAATAGTAGCAACTCTACCTGGAGCAGTATATGCTGTTCCATCAGGCAGTATAGCCTCAATTTGTGAAGCAGTTCCTGATTTTTGTAGGCTTACAAATTGTGGGATATCACGCTCACTAACTTGAATTTCTACAGCTATCGGATTGATAGAAGATACCGTATTTAAGCGGGTACTACCAGGGTTAACCAAAGCACCAAGGCGAACATCTGAAATGCCTACAATGCCAGCAAAAGGAGCACGGATAGTAGATCTATTTAAGTTTGTTTGCGCTGTAGTGACTGCAGCCTTAGCTGCTAAGATTTGTGCTTTTTGGTTTGCAAAATCAGTCTTCGCATAATCTAAAGTTTGTTTTGCAATTGCATCTTTATCTGCTAATGCTTGGTAACGATTTAAATCTGTTTGAACGCGATCTAAGTTTGATTGTGCTATAGCAAGATTAGCCTTCGCTTGATCTAATGCTGCAGTATACCGTGTACCATCAATTTCATATAGTTTTTGTCCTTTAGAAACAGATGCGCCATCAGTTACAAATATTTGCGTCACATAACCAGAAACTTCAGCAAATAAATCAGCTTCGTTTAAAGGTTTTACAGTAGCGGGATAAGTCTGGCTTCCTGTCACGACCTCTTCTGTTGCAGCTGCAAGACTTACAGGTACAACACGTTCTGCTTGTTGTGCAGTTTGTTGTTTCTGTGCATCTTTATTGCCACATGACTGCCAGATAAGCGTAGTCCCGATAAAAAAAGCTGCTAATAAATGTTTTTTATTCATGATATTCTTGGTTTCTTAAAGTTGTTTATTTTATTTCTACGGTTCCTAATGCTTTCTGAACATCTAACTTAGTTGATAGAAGTGCATATAGCGCATTTAAATAATTCAATTGACTTGTCTTTAAATCAGTCTCAGCTGTCATTAAATCCAAGTAAGTTTTGATACCTTCATCATATTGTAATTTAATAGTATCATATACTTCTTTAGATAAATCAACATTATCCTTTGACGTTTTCCAATCAATCAAATTTGCATTGTAAGATGCCGTAGCTAACGCATACTCCGTGTTGACCTGGTTTTTCAAATCTTCCATACTTAAATCAATCCTACTTTCACGAAGTTTAGATTGATTGATCTGATGTTTTCTTTTAAATCCTTGGAAAATTGGAATAGAAACAGATAGTCCAGCTACAGAACTTGGAAAATTGTTACTGTATAAATCATTGAACTTATCATTTCTATAATTGAATGAATAATTATAGAAAGCACTTACATTTGGGAGGTAGGTCCACTTATAATATTGTGTTTCTAATTCTTGCATCTTTTTGGAAGTTTGCAATTGTTGGAACTCAATTCTATTTGTAACTACTGCGCTGGAAGTCGTATCGAGTAAAATCTCATTTTCCATACTTGTATTCTCGAAAGACAACGTGATATCTGCAGTTTTATCCACTGATAAGACATTCTTCAAGTATTCATATTTGTATCGACGTAATTCTACTGTACGTTTTTCGTCGGCATTTGCATTACTCAAGGCAATTTGCGCTCTTTTAAAGTCAGTTTTGTCAACCAGACCAACTTCATAGCGCACCTTGGCATCATTGTATTGCTTTTGAAGTCTAGCGATATTTTCGCGAACAATTTTGATTTGCTCTTCACTTGTCAAAATATCATAATAGGCCTTACTCACCTCAACGACAGTATTTATTTTTTGACTTTCTGTGTTTTGTTTGTTCGATTGACGGATTAATGTTGCGGCTTTAGAAGCTTGCATCAATGCCGGATTTAAAATCTGTTGATCAGCCTGCAGTACCAAAGCACTGGCATTCTTTTGACCTAAAGCAATGTTTTGTCCTCCTATAAAAGATGTTGGAACCTTAACATTATAGTTATAAGATCCAGATGCATTTACTTGTGGCAACCAACCTGACAATGCTATGTCTATATCCTTTTCACCAATTTCTTCATCAATTGCAGCTTGCATAAGACTAATCTTATTGCTAAGAGCATAGTCAATGAGCTGCTGCAGACTTGCTTTAGCAGGCAGTGCGTCATTGCCTGTTTGTTGGGCATAACCGACATTGTATATTGTCGTCATCGCAGCCAATGAAAAGGCTATTTGTCTAAACTTCATATAATTATTTATTTTTAACTCCATCCCAGATGATATTAATAATATCATCAATGCTTTCATTAGATTTTAACTTTCTGTATTTTATTCCTTTAATAGCTGAAACAGCTGCACCAAAAAAGATACAGGTTAATGCTTCGACATTCGTATTTCTTAATTCTCCTTTATTAATACCCTCAGTCAAAAATTTGAGAATTTTACTTTGTCCACTAATTGTTTCATTAATTTCACAACTGTTCACTTGATAATATGGAGAAGAGTAAAATTGTTCAAAAAAACTGAACATTTCTGCATTTTCTTGGTGAAATTCGACAAAAGCTTTCCATATATAGAAAAATCTATCTTTGTACGTTAGCTCCTCAATCAAAGGTTTAAAAAGTGAATTATTCAAATTATCACCACAATACTGAAACAAATTGATGATTAGATCATCTTTCGAAGGAAAATAATGATAAATCGTGCCGATTGCGACATCAGCCTCCTGAGCTATCTTACTCATGGCCGTGCCATGAAATCCATGATCTTTGATCAACCGAAGGGTTGTCTCGAAGATGGAAATCACTTTTGGATTATTTATTGTATATTGAACGTTCATTCGGTTTCAAATGTAGAAATTTTTCTTAAATCTAAATGTCAAAATAATGTAATGAAAAAGGTGATTTTATTCATTGCTGACAGTCATTTATCCGTAACGGAAAAGTTAACAGAATTTAACATTTAGTTAGTTTGCTAATTAATTAGGATAGCCTATATTTGTACTATCATAATTTAGGTTTATAATTGGTTAGTAAAGGTTTTCATTCTCCCCGTTTGAAAACCTTTCTTTTTTACCGAGCTTAGTGTTAAAATAAAAAAAGCCTAGTCAGGATAACTAAGCTTCTTTTTAATAGCATTAATCTTTTCTATATACGATCTTTCAAATCTTTTTGGACTTCTTCAAGACTAAATATTTCTTTCTGTTTCGCGAAATTCGTTGTAATATATGTGAGTACGTACGCAATATCGATGTCTGTTAAGTTTTCATTAGCAGGCATCTTACTGTTAAAGGTTTTTCCCATAACAACAATTTCTTCATCCAATCCATTTTTCACAATACTGGAGAGGCGATTTCTGTTTTTCGCAAGGAAGTCAGCATCGGTTAGAGGTGGGTATAATAAACCCAAACCTTCTCCTTTGTCACCATGACAATTTTTGCAGTGCGTGTTATATATTTTTTGTCCATTTACAGCATACTGGGCAGTTTTGATATCCTGTCCTGGTTGGCAACTGCTCATTGTACTTAAGAAATAGATAGAAATCAAAATCCCTATAAGATATAATTTAGCCATTTTATTTCTCTTGTAATAGAATAGCAAGTTCTTTTTGCAACTTTTCTACCTGTTCGTCATTTGTTCCGTCGTATGCACCGCGAATTCGCTTTTGTTTATCTACTAAAACTAAAAGTCCTTGATGGTCGTAACCCCCCGGAGCATTCTTATCCTCTGCTGTAAAAACCAAATATTGGTTGGCTATTCCGTAGATATCGGCTTTTGTTCCAGTTACAAAATTCCAATGGTTATTGGTGACGCCTAACTTGTTGGCATATTCTTTTAAAACTGACGGTTGGTCATATTTAAAATCGATACTGTGAGATAGGAAGTAAACTTGGTCATCGTTTTTATACTGTTCATAAATTTTCAATAGATTTCTATTCATTGTCGGACAGATACTTGGACAATGCGTAAAAAAGAAATTGGCAATATAAACTTTGTCGTCGTAATCCTTATTCGTGGTATAAGTGCTATCTTGATTTAAAAACTGAAATGCGGGGATAGTATGATAGATTGTGTCGGTTACGGTTACGCCGTCAACAATTTTTTCAACAGGTTTCACGCTGTCCATAAATAGGAAGGGTAGGGGTATTAGATTGGCAACTAATAAAACTTAGTGCTGTAAGTGCTACAATAATCGAAGCACGCAAATGCAGTGATTTTATCATATTAATATTTACTTAGAATTTGTTGTTGCTCTTTAGACACCCGATCAAAGACAGCTTTCATCTCCTTTACTCGAGTTAACTCGCGATGAGCATAATCCACAGTGGTGGAGTCCGTACTGTACTCTTTCATCCAATCCATCATATGGTCCGTTGCATCTTCTAGATCTTTTTTCAATAGCGTCAATTCTTGACGAGTTTGGGCTGTATCTAAAGTTGGTTTAGATGCTTTTATAGCATTAAGATTCGTAAGAATTGAATCAATAGTAACGGCACTCTTGTCAAACACACTGACTTGCGGCATGATTTCATCATGAATTTTCATGGTCTCCTCCTGTGTTTTTACTAAATCATTTTGACTGCTGGAGTTATTTGCACATGAAGTAATTGCAAAAGCTGATGTAATTAAAAAAGCTAATTTTTTCATATCGAAATATTTGTTGTCTATTAATGACAAACTTAGATAAATTTGTTTTATTTACAATTTTAATTGTGTCATATATAAGACAAAGTTATTGATTATCCCACTTCCATCAAGTGATGTTTTTTAAAGGAAATGTACTTAAATACATCAAGTAGATATGAAGTACACTTATCTTCTTACATATGTAAAATTCAGATCACGAATGTAGATTTCGTTTTTTGCAATGGCACATATTTCATTTTGATCATTGAAGATTTCTACAGAAAAAGTTTTAACAAGCCTTCCTCGACTTCTAAGGATGTCTATACATTCATAGAAGTCCTGATCACTTATATTTATGGAGAATTGGAGGTTGGTTAGACCAGGTTTCTTATATTCAATAGAAGCGGATTTTAACCATGCTACTGTTTTTTTAAAACCATGGGATTGTAAACGTTGATCAATGAGAATCGCATAAAATGGATCTACTGCAGAAAATATCGTTCCTCCAAAAATACTATTGTTTGAATTTTTATTGAAAATACTTTTGAAAATTTTAACATCAACGCCTTGAAAGTCTGTATGAATTCTTTTAACCCATATGCGTTGGAATAAAAATGGAGGGTAAATTCTTAATAACCATTTCAGGGATTTGGGACTATACAACATCAAGCAAAGTTACTATAATTAATTAAATTTCGTTTGCTATTTAGTTTGGAAAAACCAATATACAATGATATTTTTATTGAAAAATTAAACCATGACTATTGAATCTAAAATGTCGTCGAACAGGAATCTTTGGGTCATCATCTTAGTCGCCTCACTGGGATATTTTGTGGATATTTATGACCTTATTATCTTTTCTATCGTACGTGTCAAATCATTTGAAGAAATAGGCGTAGCGCCTGGAGATATGCGTAAGCAGGGTGAGTTTGTCTTGAATATGCAAATGGGTGGACTACTCATAGGAGGGGTTATTTGGGGCATTATTGGTGATAAATTTGGACGATTGAAGGTGTTGTTTGGTTCCATTTTGTTATATTCTGTAGCAAATATTTCAAATGGTTTTGTACAAGATGTTATGACCTATGGTATTGTTCGTTTTATTGCGGGTATTGGTCTTGCAGGTGAATTGGGGGCAGGAATTACTTTAGTTAGTGAAAGTATGCATAAATCAAAGCGGGGTTATGGAACAATGTTGGTGGCGACAGTTGGTGTTTTGGGAGCGGTTTTGGGATATTTCATTTCTGAACAGTACGACTGGAGGACAGCTTATTTTGTTGGAGGAGGAATGGGGCTGGTACTTCTTTTTATGCGCGTAGGTGTGCTGGAGTCTGGTTTATTTAAGACAGCAGAACAAAAGTCGATTGCCAAAGGGAAGTTTAGCATGCTTTTTACAGATAAGAAACGATTCAAAAGGTATATGTATTGCTTATGTATTGGACTCCCTATTTGGTTTGTGGTTGGAGTATTGGTTACTCAGGCACCTGAGATCGGAAAAGCACTCCATGCACCAATCACCTTGAGCGCTGGAAAAGGCGTATTATTTACATATCTTGGAATATCTCTAGGGGATTTATTGGCAGGTTTACTGGCACAATTGCTAAAATCTCGAAAAAAGGTAGTATTACTTTGTCAGATGGTTATCCTGATAAGCTCGTCATGGTATTTGCTGAGTGACGGTTTATCTGAAACTAAGTTTATGTGGTTATCCTTCTTTATGGGGCTTGGTGTTGGTTATTGGGCTACTTTTGTCACTATTTCGGCAGAACAGTTTGGAACCAATATGAGAGCAACTGTAGCGACTACGGCTCCAAATTTTGTTCGAGGGGCTTTAATCCCCTCCACGATGCTTTATGGTGTTTTTGTCAATTTCTGGGGAATCATTATTGCGGCCTTTGTCATGGTCTTTATATTATCTGGAATTGCAATCTATGCACTCACGCAGTTGGAAGAGAGTTTTGATAAGGACCTGAATTATGTGGAAGAATAATTCTCAGCTAGCGCTTTGGGCATTTTCCACAACGATTCCCTTTTTTATATTTTTTACAACATTTTTTGAAACAAGCACATGAAAAAGGAGAAAATGGATTTGAAGCTTTAGAATCCATGCAAAAATCTATTTTCTCCTTTGAAAAGGTTTCTTGATAACCACCACTTTGCATTTCTGAAGTATTCATAGTGCAAAGATATACATTATTTATAAACAGTCTAAATAAAAAATGTTAAATTACATTTTTTTAAGTAAGCTATCAATTACTTTGGGGTATTGCTGGTGCTCTAGTTGTTGACCTTTAAATTTAATGACTTCCAATGTGTCACCAGGTTCTACTTTAAATTTTCCTTGATAAATAATTTCTCCCTCATCAAAGTGTTCGTTGGCAAAATGGATAGTAATACCATGTTCGACTTCCTTATTTGCCAATACAGCTTTATGAACATGGTCTCCATACATTCCCTTTCCTCCATACTTAGGCAATAGCGCCGGGTGTATATTGATAATCTTATTAGGAAAAGCTTGAAGTAGACTGTTGGGAACTAGCCATAAAAATCCTGCGAGGACAATTAAGTCAATGTTTAGGTTTTTCAACATTTTTACAATCTCATCCGATTTAAAAAATTCATCGCGGTCAAAGATATGGGCAGGTATTTCAAAATTATCAGCTCTCTGGATGACATAAGCATCAGCATTATTACTCAATACTAAAGAGATTTCGGCATCTTCAGAATATTTAAAATATTCCATTATCTTTTGGGCATTGGAGCCAGAAACCTGAAGCGAATATGGCAATACGTTTTTTCACAGTTTAATTGTGTTAAATGACGTTTAAAATAAAGTTAATCAACCAAACTTACGTTTTATTTTGTAAATAAACTAACATATTGGCTCCATATCTGTGATTTGTCATGTATCTTTAGGTTTGTATAATGTAGTTTATTTTTAATACGATGAAAACGTTTAAATATTTAATAATAGCTTTTTTGTTCTTGGCAAGCAACATAGTGCATGCCCAGGCACCTGCTCAAATACCAGCATTCGCTATGCAAGAGCTGTTTACAGCTAAAGCTTTTGGACCTGATAATTTACCTAAAGAAGGTTTTATTATTTTTAATTTTTACGAGACAGGCTGTGGTCATTGCCAGAAAATGGGAGCAGGGATAGCCCAAAATTTAGATTCATTTAAAAATGTGAAATTCTATTTTGTAGCCATGAATGATCTGGATTACGTTGAAGGGTTTATAAATATGTTTGCTAAGAAATTGAAATCTAATCCTAAAGTTTCGTTTATTTGGGATAAGGAAGGACAGTTTATCACATTGTTTAAGCCTAGCCAGACACCATCAATCTATATATATGACGCAAAAACAAAAAAATTACTAAAACATTTGGATGGTGTAGACGATGTGAAAGAGTTGCAAGTGGCTTTGCAGCAGGTAACCAAATAGTTTTGGATGTCTTCTTCTTGTAATTTTTCCAAACAGGTTACTTTTTTGATACAATTAATTACAATTATTTGCTACTTTTGCGACATCAAATCAAGATATGAGCGACTCAATTAAACACGAGTGCGGTATTGCACTTATTCGACTGTTAAAGCCCCTTTCTTATTACCAGGAAAAATACGGTACGCCTTACTATGGCATAAACAAATTGTACTTATTGATGGAAAAGCAACACAATCGCGGCCAAGATGGTGCGGGTATTGCAACCATTAAATTCGATGTGAAGCCAGGAAATAGATACATATCTCGTTACAGAGCAATGGGATCTAGCGCTGTTGCTGATATTTTTGAATACGTACAAAAGAAATTTGCTTCTGTACACAAGGCTTATCCCGAAGAGTCTAAAGATACACAGTGGTTAAAAGATAATGTTAGTTTTACTGGAGAGGTATTATTAGGCCATTTACGTTACGGCACCCATGGTAAAAACAGTATTGAAAGCTGTCATCCATTTTTAAGACAAAACAATTGGATGTCTCGTAATTTAGTCCTTGCTGGTAACTTTAATATGACCAATGTTGACGAATTATTGCAACAATTGTATGAATTGGGACAACATCCAAAAGAAAAGGCAGACACTGTTACCGTTTTGGAAAAAATAGGTCATTTCCTAGATGATGAAAACCAAGAATTATTTGATGAGTTTAAGAAAGAGGGATATTCTAATATTGAAATCAGTTCTCTAATTGCTAAAAACTTAGATGTTCCAAAAATCTTAACGCGATCAGCTAAAACTTGGGATGGTGGTTACACGATTGCTGGTATCTTTGGACATGGAGATGCTTTCGTGATGCGTGACCCAGCGGGTATCCGCCCAGCCTTTTATTACAAAGATGATGAAGTACTTGTTGTTGCATCAGAGAGACCTGTGATACAGACTGCATTCAATATTCCAATCGATAAAGTACAGGAAATTAAACCTGGCTATGCTTTAATTGCCAAGAAAGACGGTACGGTTACTGAAGAGATGTTTAGAGAGCCTGTTGAACAAAAATCTTGTTCTTTTGAAAGAATCTATTTCTCTAGAGGTTCGGATGCTGATATTTATAAGGAACGTAAGAAATTAGGACTTCTTTTATGCCCACAAGTGTTAAGTGCTATTGATAATAATATCAAAAATACAGTGTTCTCTTTCATTCCCAATACAGCTGAGGTGTCTTACTATGGTTTGATGGATGGTATTAACACATACGTTAGAGAGTTTCAAAAGGATGCTTTGTTAAATAGAGCGGATAAGATTGAAGATGGCGAATTGGAGGAGATTTTAAATATTCAACCGCGATTCGAAAAACTGAATGTTAAAGATGCCAAACTTCGTACTTTCATTACACAGGATGCCGACCGGACAGATATGGTTCAGCATGTTTATGATACAACTTATGGTATTGTAAAGGATTATGAAGATACAATCGTAGCAATTGATGATTCGATTGTAAGAGGAACTACCTTAAAACAAAGTATCTTAACGATTTTAGATCGCCTGAATCCTAAAAAAATTGTAATTGTTTCGTCGGCACCACAGATTCGATACCCAGATTGTTATGGTATTGATATGTCTAGAATGGGCGAATTTATTGCTTTTGAAGCAGCTGTTTCTTTATTGAGAAAACGCGGTTTAGCACACATTATTGATGAAGTTTATCAAAAATGTTTAGTTTCCATTACGGCTGATATTAATGATATTGACAATTATGTAAAAGCCATTTACGAGCCGTTTACAGATGATGAAATATCCAATGAAATTGCGAGAATTATTACGCCACACCATTTAAAAGCGGAAGTTACAGTGATTTTCCAAACTTTAGATAACTTACATATTGCATGTCCGGATCATAAAGGAGATTGGTATTTCTCTGGTAATTATCCAACTCCCGGTGGGAATAAGGTCGTGAATAAAGCTTTTATGAATTGGGTAGAAGGAAAAAATGTAAGAGGTTACTTTAGTAGTTAATCGTTACAATAAGCATAAAAAAGGCTGATATTATTAATATCAGCCTTTTTTATGCTTATTTTTTTATAGACGTTTTAATACAAAATAGAAGCCCAGTGCTGTGCAGGCTAATACAGCCGACGTAGCCCACCATAGTGTTGTAAAACCGAAGGATCCGACAATATTCGTACCTAATAATGGTGAAAAGATATTAGCAGCAGAAAATGCCAAAGAGTTGAAACCCATATAGGCACCTTGTGTTTTAGGTGTTGATCGATTGATCGTGGCAGTTGCCATAAAGGGGAGTGTGAGCATTTCACCCAGTCCAAACACCAGAAATGTCACATATAGCATGAATACACCTGCATGTATATTAAACATGGCGTAAGAAATAGCACACAAGAGCGTTCCGAGGACGAGCGTTTTTGTAATCGAAAGTTTGTTTTCTGCTATATGTACAATAAACATTTCCAGTAAAACAATAATCAAACCGCTCCAACCCATCAAAAAACCAATCTCATGCTCATTCAATTGGTGTACCTCGCGATAGAAAATCGGTAGTGTCGATATCAATTGGAAAAAACAGATAGAGAATATACAACACAAAATATTAAAGGCAATGAATGGCCCGTCTTTGTAGGGATTTCTTTCTTGTTTATTATGAGAGCTTACTACAACAGGGTTTGCTTTTAAAGCTTTCAAGTTGTTTTTCTCCTTCTTATGGAAGAATAGGAAGAATACAATTGCCGCTGCCGTAGCAGCAATAGCATTACCGTAGAAAATCCAATTGAAGGATATACCAGCTAAAAAGCCACCTACTGCAGGCCCGATTGAAAAACCAAGATTAACGGCTAATCTATTTAAGGAGAAAGCACGTGTTATATTTTCAGGTTTAGCATAACTGGCAACCGAAACTGAGTTAGCAGGTCTGAAAGCATCAAAAACAGCACTTAGCACAAAAATCATAATCCCCAATGATTCGACAGTTTTAAAATACGGGGCAATCATAAATAGGGGGGCGGCCAAACTCAAACTCAAGAGTTGTACTTTAAAGCTTCCAAATCTGTCTGTAAGCCAACCTCCAGCGTAAGAACCACATACAGAACCAAAGCCAAAGCACATCAATACAATACCAACTTGTTTGATGTTAAAATCAAGCGCTTTGGTCATATATATACCTAAAAAAGGTATGACCATACTCCCCATTCTGTTTATTAGCATCACAATTGCGAGTAGCCATGCAGAGCGAGATAGCCCTTTAAAAGAACCGATATAAATGGATAAGAGTTTTTTCAATTAAATTTGCGGAAAAAGCCAAAGGAATATGACGAACCTTTGGCTAGATGAAAAATAGAATAGTTATTTTAAACCAATGATGACGCAGGTATAGACTCATTGACTTCATAAGTCGAAGCCAATAGTTTCTTTTTACCTGTTGATGGCTCGAAGAAAATATCAATTCTACCTAAGTTAATTCCTGCAAAACCCACTTGATTGACTGCTGTTTTTGTCCCTTTTAAATTGGTGACTAAAGTTGGTTCTTTCAAGAATGTGTGCGTATGCCCACCTATAATCAAATCGATATCGCTAGTTTTCGAAGCCAATACAATATCGGATACTTTATCACTTTCATATTGATAGCCCAGATGTGAAAGGCAGATAACTAAATCACATTTATGCTGCTCCTTGAGCTCCTTTACCACGCGATTTGCGACCGCAATAGGGTCTAGGTATTTCATCCCTTTAAAATTATTTGGATCGACTAGCCCCTCTATATCAACGCCAAGTCCAAAAACTCCGATTTTAATACCAGCTTTTTTGAAGATGGTGTAATCTTGTGTCTTACCTTCCAATACAGTACCTGTAAAGTCATAATTAGCCGTTAAGAATGGGAACTTCGCATGGTCTAAATATTTGATAAGGCCATTTAAACCGTTGTCAAATTCATGATTACCAAATGTTCCAGCATCATATCCCAATTTGGTCATTAAATCGAGTTCTAATTTTCCGACAAATAGGTTGAAATAGGGGGTTCCTTGAAACATATCTCCAGCATCTAATAATAGGACATGGTCTTCCTCTGCTCTTACTTTTTTTATAAGTGTACTGCGACGCGCAACTCCTGCTAGACCTTGGTACCTTCCGCCATCCATTGGAAAGGGCTCAATTCTACTATGCACATCATTGGTATGTAGAATCGTTAGTTTTATTTTTTTTGAACCTGCGAATGAAACGAGTGGTAAAGCTCCAAACGTGGCAACAGCGGAAAGACCAGCTGCTGTTTTCAGAAAACCTCTTCTATTTAATGATTTTAACTCTTCCATCTAATTGCATATTAATTTTTTGACCATTTTTAGTAAAGCCCGAGATGTAGTCCATTAAACTTTCGCGTACTTTTTGCGGGTAATCCGTTCGTTTTAGTGCATGTGTAAATAAGTCCAGATTATCGCCTCCATTGGCCAAGTAATCATATGTCACAACCTTATAAATTTTATCGTTTTCGATATTCTTACCCTGAACCTGAATGTCGATTGGTTTTTTATCCCGAATGGATAATGTAAGACCTGTCACGGGTTGCCCACCAGTTGCAGCAATGAAGGTTGCAAGTTCCTGAATCTGTAGACCATTGAGCTCCACTACGGTTAATTGATTTTCAAAAGGCATCACTTCGAATACACTTTCAACAGTAATATCTCCAGCTTTCATTTCATTACGAATACCTCCTTTTGTTGCAAATGCGATGTCAGCTTTATTGTTAACCTGCGCACTTGCATTTAATAAAGCTTGAGTAAAGAAGTTACCCATTAAAGTTTCTGGAGCCTTTTCCTTTGTCAGTGGCACCTCAGAAAAACCGATGACACGATTCATTTCTGCCTGCATCTGCAGCTTATAAGGGTTGTAAATAGCGACGATATCGGTATCCTCAACGGTATTTTTATTAATCTCATACTGTCTAAAGTCTTTTTGGGTCGGACTTAGGCTTTTGCTGCAGGATGTGCTAAGAAGAATAGCTAAAAACCCGAAGGTTACATATTGAAGTTGATGTGTATTTAGTTTCATCATGTAATAAGTATTTTCGATACAAATGTAGATAATAAAAGCCTAACATTTTGTTAAGCTTTTATTATCTATTTGGTGAAAAGAGCGTTTTTTAGTTTGCAATCTCTGGTTTTTTAGAGTCTCTTCTAGCAATTGCATCTCTTTGGTTTCTCAGTTTTATTGATTTTCTACGGTCAGCTATTGTTGTTTTCGTTATTTTTGCGACCATTTTATTGTTTTTATAGAGCTTCCAGTTCATCAGTAGTACTGAAAATAATATGATGATTAACCCTATGACCTGTGTGGATGTAACAGCATGGCTACTAAAAAAGTAACTCAATACCAATGCGACGATTGGATTTACATACGCATAGGTGCTGACTTCAGTTGCGGGTCTTACTTGCAATAGCCAGATATAAGAACTAAATGCTAATATCGATCCAAACACTATTAAATAGGATATATTGAACCAGTCGATAGGTGTAACTTGCTCAAATTTGAAATTAGCAAATTCACCATTGAAACTAGCAACTAAGGTAAATAGTATACCTGCGGTAATCATTTGCCATGCCGTTCTAACGGAAACATGTAAGTTTTCTTCTTCCTGATGCGCCTTCTTTTGATATTTTGAATAGAGGGAGCCTGCAGTCCATGCGATAGATCCCAAAACCATAATGACGAGCGCAATAACAGTAATTTCTTTATTGGCAGATGATCTGCTTGCCATGATTTGTTCTGCAAAAAGGAGAACAACGCCGCAGAAACCTAAAATCAATCCCGCGATGGTGGATTTGCTACTGAAATTCTCTTTCCATTTGGGCTTATCTAGAATTACAAACCAAATTGCAGCAGCAGCAGAAATAATAGCTGCGACACCCCCAGAGATATATTGCTCGGCCCAGATTAGACCTCCCATGTCAATGAATAAAAGTAAAAAACCTACGACAATAGAATCGCGGATCGCTCTTTTATTGAATAATTTGTAGCCTTTCAATGCACAATAGCCCATCAATAAAACACTTGCAGTAGCAAATCGAAATGACCCCAATATGAAGGGAGGGAAACTGTGAAGAGCTTTTTCAATAAAGAAAAAAGTTGACCCCCATACAATGTATACGATTGCATATGCGAGTATGATCATGAGGGAGCTTGCCTGTTGTACTTTATTATTTAACATCTTATAAATTCCTTTCTTAAATTATTCTGGTATCACTAATTGATGCTCCTCTTTAACTGTTTGTAAAACAATTGTGGTTCGCGTTGAAATTATTCCTTCAATTTTTGCTAATGTGTTTCGCATTAGATCTACTAAGGCCGTAGAATCAGCGGTACGTACTTTAATAAGGTAGCCATCATCGCCAGCAATATCATGGACTTCCTGTACTTCTGGTATTTCAGCTAATAGTATCCCAACTTTTTGTTCACCAATAATATCATTGGCCTTAATGAAGATGAATGACAATAATTTTTGATCAATCGCTGCCGGATTAATCTTAGCATTGTATTGAAGGATTACATTCTTCTGCTCCAATTTTTTAACACGCTCTAATATCGCAGAAGGGGCCATACTGAGTTTCCCTAGCAATATCTGCATTGTTAATACGCGCATTATCTTGCATTAAACGCAAGATTTTGTAATCCACATGATCTAAATTATATTCTATCTTTGTCATATCGAGTGCAAAGATAAGCATATTTCGAATAATATTCAAATTATTGGAGTTAATTCAGAATATTATTCTATTTTAAAAGACTATTTTATTTTTATAAATAGATGTTCACGTAAGTAAAAACAACTAATATTATTATAATATATTGATTTTAAGGTAGTTGTTCATTACTGTATAATATTTGGTAATTGCTCCTAATTGTCGAATATTATTCTTCTAAAAATTCAATTGCGTATTTGTTTCGTAATGCCTTAATAAAATAGCTCGTCATAAGGGTCACAAGTAAACCAATTATACAACCAATTGTGACGCATGCAAAACGTTCCAGGGCAGCCACGAATGATTTTAATTGCTGTTCATGAATAACGACGATAATCATAGCAACCATAGCTGTACGTGCCACACTCAATACATTGAATAATCGACAGATGGCAACCGAAGTAATCACGCCAAACAGCATAGACCACATTTCTGGCAGGTTAGTGAAATAAAAGAGAATACCAGTTGCAGAACCAATAAAATTGGACTTCGTTCTGTCAATAGCTATTTGGGTAGCCTCTTTATCATCAGGAGATATTACAAGCACAATAGAAATGAGTGTCCATGTCACGGAGTATTGAGGAAAGCTGATATAAAGAAAGTAACCGATAGAAAAACCAATTAAAATTCGAATTAAATAAATGATGAAATCAGAATGAAGACTATATCGAAGTAGCGTTTTTCGCATATTAAATTATTTCTGTAAAAATACAGCTTATTTGCAAAAGGAAAAACTTGATCTAATGCATTTTTATGCGTGTTTAAGATAATATTTTCATTATCTTGCAGTGTCAATTCTTTTGATTGTTTTAAATAATTAAATTTGTTTACACAAATTAAATCATACTGTGAAGGAAAATACCTCTTTAGATCAATTAGCGCAATCGTTGAATGGTGAATTATATTATGATGATTCAACGCAACATCATACTATTCGTATCGCTTATTCTACCGACGCGTCCGTATACCAGGAATTACCATTAGCTGTCGCAATTCCTAAAAACAGGGCAGACATTAAAGCTTTATTACAATTTGGCACCTCAAATGGAGTTACCATTATCCCGAGGACGGCTGGCACTTCCTTAGCTGGTCAGGTTGTTGGAAATGGAATAATCATGGATATCTCAAAGTATTTTAATAAGATTCTCGAGGTAAATGTAAGTGAGCAGTGGGTACGTGTAGAGCCTGGTGTTATTCGGGATGATTTAAACCATGCTCTCAAACCTTTTGGATTGATGTTTGGTCCCGAAACTTCAACCGCAAGTAGGGCAATGATTGGCGGTATGATTGGGAATAACTCATCGGGACTACATTCCATCGTTTGGGGCGATACCCGACAAAATTTACTGGAGGCAAATGTTATTTTAGATGATCAGTCTGAAGTTCTCTTTGAGGCTTTGAGCGCAGATTCGTACTTTAAGAAACTAATTCAAAAAAATCGAGAAGGTGTAATATATCGTGAGTTAAATGCCATGTTGACGGATGAGGAAAACATTCAAGCCATAACAGCTGGTTATCCAAAACGTTCCATAACAAGGAGAAATACGGGCTATGCTCTGGATATGTTATTGGATCAAAATAAGCCTTTCAATATGTGCCAGCTGCTTGCCGGTTCCGAAGGTACACTTGGTATTGTGACAGAAGCCAAACTCCAATTGATGCCTTTACCACCCGAAAACTTAGGTCTTTTATGCATCCACTTTGACGATATGATTGCGTGTATGAGAGGCAATATCGTCGCTTTATCTCATGCACCAGAAGCCTCAGAAACTTGTCGATAAATATATCATGGATTTTACGGTAGGGCATCGTACCTATCAACATAATCGCTTTTTTATAGAAGGAGATCCCAAAGCTTTGCTAATTGTAGAATTTAGAGGAAGCACCCCACTGGAGGTAGAAGCCAAAGCTATGGCTTTAAAAGCAGCATTGATTGAAAAGGGACTAGGTTATGCCTACCCTTATATCACCGGCGAGCAGACAAACTTAGTATGGGATGTGAGAAAAGCTGGTTTAGGCTTGATTCGAAATCTTCCGGGAGATAGTCAGCCTGTTAATTTAATCGAAGATTGCGCGGTTTCTCCTGAAGATTTACCGGCATATGTAGCAGATATCCAAAACTTATTGATTGAAGAGGGAGTTCATGCTTCTTATTATGCACATGCCGGAGCAGGAGAGCTGCACATTGAGCCTTTTGTAAACTTAAAAACTGAGGCGGGGGTAAAAACTTTTCGATCGATATTAGAAAAAACAACAGATCTTGTCTTAAAATATAATGGGTCTTTAAGTGGCGAACACGGAGATGGTCGCCTTAGAGGAGAATTTATTGAAAAGGTTTTAGGTGAAAAAGTTTTCGAACTGATTAAACAAGTAAAAGCTATTTTTGATCCTAAAGGCATTTTTAATGCGAATAAGATTGTCAATACACCACCTATGGATACTTTTCTTCGGTATGATAACAATAAGAATACAACTGAAATTAAGACCTATTTTGATTTTTCTAAAGAGGAGAGTATACTTCGATTAGCAGAGAAATGTTCGGGTTCGGGGGACTGTCGGAAGACAGAAATCACTGGAGGTACGATGTGTCCGTCCTTTATGGCTACGCGAGAAGAAAAGGATACTACTCGTGCGCGAGCAAATATGCTGCGTCAATTTCTGACAAATTCAACAAAAGAAAATCGTTTTGACCATGAAGAGCTGAAGGATGTGATGGACTTGTGTCTTTCTTGTAAAGGATGTAAGACGGAATGTCCATCTAGTGTTGACGTAGCTAAAATGAAAGCAGAGTTTTTACAGCATTATTACGATGAGCACGGTGTGCCATTTCGAACGCAAGTAATCGCTAATTTTACAGAATCCCAGAAATTGGGAGCTATGGTTGCTCCAGTTTATAATTTTGTGACTCAAAATAGCTTTTTAGCCAGTATCATTAAAAGAACTATTGGTTTTGCACCTAAGAGATCTCTTCCAAAGGTTTGTGGCACGACATTGACGCAATGGGTAAATAAACAGATTGAAAATCCGAAGGCAAAAAGGAAAGTGTATTTATTTGCGGATGAATTTACAGAGTACAATGACGCAGAAATTGGCATTAAAGCTTATAAATTACTGACGGCACTTGGGTACGAAGTAATTATACCAAAGCATATACAAAGTGGACGTACATATCTTTCAAAGGGTTTGGTTAAAGAAGCTAAGAAAATTGCCAATAAAAATATTAATTTCTTGAAAGATTTCATTTCAGAAAGAACCCCTTTATTAGGTATAGAACCTTCTGCTATCATTACTTTTAGAGATGAGTACTTAGCTTTGGTTGACCCTGAATTAATGCAGGATGCAGAGCGAGTAGCTAAGAATGCATTGATGTTTGATGAGTTTTTGTTAAAAGAAATTGAAGCTGGACGTCTGCATAAAGAACAGTTCAGTTCTGAAAAGAAAAAAATTAAGTTACATGGACATTGCTATCAAAAAGCCTTTCATTTGGTAGAGACTACGACGCAGGTACTTTCATTTCCCATGAATTACGAAGTAGAAGTAATTCCTTCAGGTTGTTGTGGTATGGCGGGGTCATTTGGTTACGAAAAGGAACATTATGAGTTGTCGATGAAAGTTGCAGAATTGGTGCTGCTACCTGCCGTCCGAAATACAGAAACGTCAACATTAATAGCTGCTGCCGGAACTTCTTGTAGGCATCAGATTAAAGATGGGGTAGGGAGGCATTCCTATCATCCTGTAGAAATATTATATGATGCTTTGATTAAGTAAAAACAATCATTCTAATTTATTTGTTTATCAGTAAAAATCGTTAATTTTAGTAAACGATTATACTGATAAACATAATTACTGAACATGATGAGTAAATTGAATCAAATTGCTGTTCTATCTGCGTTGGCATTTGCAACAGCATGTGGCAACACGAACCAAAAACAAGAAGGTGCTGCTAAGTCGAATAAAAATAAGCCTAGAGTGGTAGAGTTGACACTAGATGGGCCTGTGACCAATAATAAGCATCTTTTTTTAAGAATTGTTGACGACGTAAAAACAGATTCTAGCCATATCTATACAGCTAAAAGTGTTTATAAGGGAGATACAGTAGGCTTAAAGGTAGAAGTTGTTAATATGATTCCCGCAGGAATCATCAGTGATCAGGCAAATGAAGAAGTTGGTTTTACAAAAGGGAAAATTAAGTTTTCTTCTCTAGGATCGGAAAGCGACGCCTTTGTAAAAGCTCTAGGTGCAATTTATGAATTGCCTGCATCAGCCTCTTTTTCTAATACGACGCTTCTGCCGACTGTTTTTTCTTCTAATAAAGTAAATGTAGACCTTGATAAAACTGCAACTTATAGTTTTAAATTATTTTTAGAACAGAAAGCAGGAGATCCAGCTGAGATGTTTTTAAATGTAGATACGTATAAAAAATCGATTGAATTCCAAGAAAAAGACCCTAAATTTCGCGCACCGTTTATATCCGCGCTGGAAGGTAAATAAATGTTGATACGAACAAAAAGGGCTTTCTAAATATTTAGAAAGCCCTTTTTTATTTTTTAGAAATCAAATTTAATTCGTGCTCTGATTCCAGATTTAGGAGCACCGGGATTATCCAAATAGTTCAGTCTTCGGACATAATCTACACGTAAAATTTTGAAAATATTCGATAGACCGACACTGGCTTCCATATAAGGTTTAGACCCGAAAGTATACGATGATTGCTGGCCATCTTTGTTTTTTTGAAAATCAAATACTTGATTTGAATTTTCAGGATTGTTCTCATCTCTTAATCCTCCATATACTGCCTTGAAACTAAAAACCTCACGAAGTTTAAGCATTTTAATAACAGGAATTTTATTTAATAAAAACCCATTCATATAGTATTGGATATTTGCTGATGCATGGTGATCGCTGACAAATTCTAAAAAGTTCATCAAGTTGTAAGAATTTAGTTGATAAGCATAAGTCTGATTGGCTCTATGAATAGTCAAGAATGGAAAAGGTATCCCTTTCCCTGCAATATAAGTCCCTGCTACATCAATATCCGCATAACCTAGTTGGCTAAGGTAAAATCTTTTAAATGCACCGATGTTGAAATTATGGTAACTATAATCCCCATTAAATACATCTTTAAGACCAGCAGTATAGTTGAAATTGAAGATAGGGTACTGGTTGAAAATTGGTGTGCGATATAATTTTCCTTGATAAAACTGTTCATTTGGTGCATAACGTATATTGACAGATAATTCAGTTGAATTAATTTCATTAAAAACCTGCGCATTGCCATTTTTATCTGTGATCTGATAAATTAAAGTACCCGCAGGTGATTGCTTAGTTGCATTAAAACCTAGACCGATACTGAGGTGGTTTCTCAAATTCCTTACGGTAATCGACGCGATACACATCATTATAAATGTAACTCTCATTCTCTCCTCTTTTAAATGATAATAAGAAATTATCTTCTTGTACGAATTCCAGTTGTTGGCCAGGGATTTTTGTGTCACGCTGAAATGATCCCCTGATATAATGCTGTGGAAATGAATAAACAGATTTATTATTAAAGGCATAAGTTCCACTTAAAAAATATTTCCATTTCTCATCTTTAAAACCATATGCAGCATACGATTCAGCATAGAATCTTTTACTTAACGACTCCGTTGTTCGCCCTCCAAGACGTAACCTGAACCCTTCGACAGGGTTGAAACTATAAAACGTATTAACTGGTCCGATCTCTACGGGACCTGCCTGCTTATATCCTGAAAACAATAAAGCAGCAATATCCATAAAACTTTTGAAAGAGGGAATCTGCTGAAGAGTATCAATATTATGATAGATGTTCAGTTCGTTTTTAGTCAGTGGAATTTGACGTTTTGTATCAAATAGATTTTTAGTTCCCTTTCCATCAGTTAAATTGTATGCAATAACGGTTTCTGGCCCCTCATAGATACTATCGGGTTGGGCTAATCCTGTCTCATAGTTTTTGTAATTGACAGTCCGATTTCCACGAATACCCATTCCTTTGTCTGTTAAAGAAAAATCAATGCCAAGCGTACTTTGACTCAAATAAAATCTTTTACTATTATCTTGCTCGAATTGCAACTCTATATTCATATCCCTAACAAAATTCAGATTGATATCGTCAGCAACAGTCATATTAGCCGCTTGAACTGCATAGTTGCCATCTAAAGTAATATACAGTTGCCCTTTGAAAAGCATGTCAGCTTTATTGCGCGGAAAAAAACTAAGCTCTACCAACCATGGTTGTTGTGTTTTTATCGTATCTGTGATGAAGAATTTATAAAACGTGGGTGAAGAGTTTGCAATTGGACTCAAAAATTGATTTGTAACCAAAGTGATATTGTTATCGTAAATATCCACAGTCTCATATAATTTATTGAAATATGCACTTAGACCGTCATTGTCAATAAATTTAGGATCAAATTGAGCACGTTGCTCTCCCAATATATATTGTTTTGTCTTTTTTGGGTCTTTTCGATAATAAACTTTTGAAAGCTTTTCTTCCATGAACGCAGGAAGCATATATTTATTTGCTGTTTTGGCTGAGTCATCCAATTCGAAAAGAAATTGATAGTTTTTGAATATCTTTTTATTGACGAATTTCTCAGAAAGGTTACTCAATCCTAAAGAGATCTTCTCATATTGATTGTATTCTGCATACTGTTGGCCCGTCAATCTATTTTTACTTTTATTCTCTATGACCTTTCTTATAAGGGCAACAGCAGGATTATCCTTATTTGTATATTTTCTCTTTTTACCCCTAACCACAACCTCATCGAGCGTGTTGTCTTGCGATTCCATCAATATTTCGATTTGTTGCAATTCGTCGTTGGTAACAAATACATCTTTGTAGTCATAACCAATGCTCGAAACCCGAATTTTCGTATAGTTACTTGGGAATTTTAAACTAAATCGGCCAGATTCTTGAGTCGATGTAGCGTTGCCAGGAGCAGAAGGAGCTCCTACAACAGCAACAGTGGCAAACGCAATGGGCTGTTTTGTTTTACTATCCTTAACTATACCAGCCACAGTTTTCAATTGCCCTAATGCAGTTGTTATGCTCAAGACTCCGATTGTCAAAAGTAGGAATAGTGTTTTTATATTATTATTGGTAGTATGTTGGTGTTCCATATTTTTTAGCCTTAATTACATCATAATGAATAGATGCATGTTGTGACATAATCTTAATTTCTGACTTTTTAACTTAAAAGTTCTAATAATGCGTATGCAAAAGAAATAAAAAATAAAGAATTAATAAAGCATTTACATTATTTTAATGTTGGTGATTTTTAGATACTATGCTTTAACCTATTGATAAGCAGATTGTTTGTTTTAATGTCAGAATAAATTGACTGTAATTTTACTTCTGTATGATGAATATTGACCTAAATAAAATCATTTGCACTGACTATTGTAACAAAAAGGTCAGTGCGGTTGTTGTAGTTCTAAAAATTTGGTTCTACTTGGAAGTGAATTCGTTCATTTGTCATGGGATGATTGAATTCGATATATGCCGCGTGTAAATGTAATCGATTTGCCTTTTGACCATAGAGGTCGTCCCCAACAATTGGACAATTCATGCCATTTGGATGAGCGGAATGAATACGAAGTTGATGAGTACGTCCCGTTATAGGAAAATACTTAACTTTAGTTTTACCATTATCAACACTAATTTTTTGCCATTTTGTTACAGCACTTTTTCCATGTTCGTAGCAGACCAATTGACGTGGACGATCGTCAAGATCTACGCGGATGGGTAAGGAAATTTCACCTTCATCTTCCACAATAATACCATCTAATAGCGCAATATAGTGCTTGATGATACGATGATTGAGGAATTGATTTTGGATTGCTTTGTGGGATTCTTTCGTTTTTGCTAAGACGAGAATCCCGGAAGTAGACATATCTAGGCGATGTACGATTAGTGGACCCGCATTAGGATATTTTTTGATCATACGTGTATAGACAGAATCTTGTACATGAATACCAGGGACAGATAGGAATTCTTCGGGTTTATTAATGATCAATACATGATCATCCTCAAATATAATGGGAATCTCAGTAGCTTCATCGGGGCTTTCAAGCATAGGATTTTTATCTATACTTAATCCCTGTAACATAAATCCCAAAATAGGTTCGCATTTATTTCTGCAAGCTGGGTAAAAATGTTTGTGCCTACGAACTTCAGCCGATGGCGATTGTCCCCACCAGAATTCAGCTAAGGCGATTGGAACGTAGTCATGAAGATAGGCATATTGTAATAATTTTGGAGCAGCACATTCTCCTGAACCAGCTGGAGGTTGTATGTCGTTGAAGTCTTTGAATATAGCAATGACATTTTTGGTCTCTGACAGCGCATTCCGAAAATTGTATTGTGCAAATAATTGATTTTGCAATTGTGATGATCGTTTTTTACGATCATCTTTTAAAGCAGCTACTTTATTTTGAAAATCAAGTAAAGGCTGCTTTGCTAATGAAAGATCGTCATGATATTGCTTCTGAAAAATTTGTAACTCATATTTGTCTCGAAGGCTTTGTTTAATGAGGTCATCTTCCAATAGCTGATAAGCAGCATCAGAAAGATTTAAACGGCTCTCCTCTCTTAAAACCTTACGCTCTTTCTTTTGGTTCTTAAGTCTCTTTTTGAAGTTAGCTAAAGCTTGGTCAAGAGTCATTTTTGTATCGTCTAACTTCTTTTCGAGTACTATTCCTACACCACTTTGTTCCAATTTAGTTATTTGATTATTAATCTGATTTAGATTTTCTTCTTCTAACAGGAAAAAGGAATTATCTGTTAACATGTCAAAAACTGGTGGCACAAAATAACGATGATCATTTTTTCCTGCTAATTTTCCAGAAAAAGCTGCTAAAAAGCCAATATTTCCATTTCTATCCTGGACAACCAAAACACCAAACATTTTCCCAATAGCTTGCCCTTGAAACCGTAGCATCTAAACCAAAATTATGTGTCCATTCATCTTGTGTTAAAATATATTCTTGGACATGTGCGCTCGCTTTTTTTGCCAAAAGGTGAGGCTCATAACAGAATGGAAAAGTAAAATGTAGCGGTAATGGAGTTGCTGCGATTTCTGTTGTGAACTTATGAAAGTAAGTATCCGTACTCAAACAATTCGCTTTCAATATTGTTGTTTTCATTATACGTACAAAAGTACGAAAATGATGCTATTTAGATGACAATTTTACATGTTAATTTAAAAGGAATCCACGTTTGTTTTTGTTAATATTGTATATAAAGTAGCATAAATTTTAATAATTAAGTAGGTTTTAAATTTATTCATTATGAAAGCAAAAATTGGTATTAAAGAAGTAGATTTGGCTAAGGTAGCCGCTATTTTAAATAATCTATTAGCTGACGAGAGTATCGTATATCAGAAAACGAGAAATGCACACTGGAATGTAGAAGGTCCTGATTTTCATGCGGCGCATCTATTTTTGGAAGAACAATATAATGAGTTGGCTGAAATCATTGATGAGGTAGCCGAGCGTATCCGTAAGATTGGACATTATGCAGTGGGGTCATATTCAAAATATTTAGAAATGACTCATCTACAGGAAACCCAATATGAGCATACAGATAGTAAAGGTTTTTATAAGGAATTGCTGTCAGATCACGAGTCTGTTATTATGAATATAAGAGGAAATTTGGATGCTGTCGATAAAGCGGGAGACCAAGCATCAGAAGATTTCTTAGTGGGTTTATTGGCGCAACATGAAAAAATGGCGTGGATGTTACGTGCCCATACAGCTTAAGATATAACATAATGTTTAGGAAAGCAGTAATCATTTCGATTACTGCTTTTTTTTTGGTAAATGCAGTAAATACTGCATGATAATTGTTAAACCAAAGGTATACTTGTAAATTAGTTTTCTATTTAGATATGCGTTACCATCTTGTTCTAATCACTTTTCTTTTTTTATTTTCATCTTGTGCAGAATCTCTTGTGTTGCAATCAACAGGAGTTTTACAAAATGCTTCTAGGATGCATCATTTAAAAAATGGTGACCGCGAAATTATTTTCATTCCCATGCGACATTTAGGTAAGCGCAATTATTATGATTTTATTCAACATCATGTCGATTCTCTTCAAAAGGAAGGCTTTGTTGTCTTTTATGAAAGCATTGCATACCAGGTCGATAGTGCGCAACAAAGAGATTTATATGATCGGAAATTCAGAAAATTGGTGGGACACGTTATGGGCAGTACGAAGTTATATGAAAATTCATCTGATACCTCCAGGATATTAATGGCCCCTATTTATCGAAATTTAGGTAGTCGAATCATTCAACAGCCGGAGTATTCATTTTTTAAGGTAGATTATAATAATGCTGTGGTGGCGGATATACCCAAAAATGTATTGCTGGATGAATTTGAGTATACGTATGGTGATATTGTTTTGGATTCTTGTGACTGGAATACCCCTCTAAATGAATCTTATACTTGTAAACCGATAAAACCGAGGTTGAGAATTCTTTTCGACAAGGAATTTATTATGAAAAGAAGAGAAGAAAATTTAGCAGCTTTGGTTTCGGATGCTGCGCAAAAGAAAATTCTGATTATGTTTGGGGCTGCGCACTACAAAGGCTTCTTGAGACATTTGAGAGAGCGTAATCAGGATTGGAAAATTGTTAAATAAAAAAATATGGAGAAATTGTTTATTATCATTTTGGTTCCTGCTGCTATTTACTTTGTCTATTTTCTATTAAATAAAACAGAGAAAAACAGTAAAGCCATTAGAAGGGTTTTGAGTCAGGAAGGTAAGGGTATTTTAGAAAAGGAAGTGTCTTATTATCAGCGTCTGAGTGCTACCGATAAAATTGAATTTGAAGAACGTTGCCTGCATTTTTTGGACCAGATTGCTGTCGAAGGAGTCGGGGTTGAAGTTTCTTTAAAAGACTACATGCTTGTTGCAGCAAGTGCTATCATACCTGTTTTTGCTTTTAAAAAATGGGAATATGCCAACTTAACAACAGTAATGCTCTATCCAAATACATTTAATCCAGATTACCAATTTGAGGGCAATCAAGATCGTACCATTTTAGGTATGGTTGGAGAAGGCGCTATGAACGGTCAAATGATTTTATCAAAAGCAGCGCTAGAAGCTGGTTTCGCAAATACAAAAGATGGCCAAAATACTGCCATTCATGAATTTGTCCATTTATTGGATAAGACGGATGGGGAAGTGGACGGTTTACCTGATTTTTTAGTGGATCATACTTACACCTTAGCTTGGTTAGAAATGATACGAAAAGAAATTATCAAAATTCAAGATGGTAAATCGGATATTGATCCATATGGTATTACGAATAGAGCCGAGTTTTTCGCTGTAGCATCTGAGTATTTTTTCGAGAATCCAGATCGCCTAAAAAGTCACCATCCCGATTTGTATAGAGCTTTATGCATCGTTTTTAAACAGGATCTAAGCTTCGCTTAATTCTGAAGGGGGAAATTCCCATAATTTGATTTTAGCCGAATTATTTATCATTTTCACATCAATACGGAGGTGAAAATGATATAAATCGCTTGTGGTTTCTATTGAACAGATTAACATTAGCATTGCCGTCTCAAAACGAAAGCCCTTCAAATATTTGAAGGGCTTTCGTTTTGAGACGTATTCCCAGGTATTATAAGAAACCTATATGGCCTCTAGCAATTGTTTCTCATGCAATTCAAAGTATTGTCCCTTTAAGTTCATGAGTTCTTCATGAGAACCCTCTTCTGCAATTTTCCCATCATCTAAGACAATGATTTTATCCGCATTTTTGATTGTAGACACACGATGAGCAATAAAAACGCAGGTTTTTCCTTTCATGATACGACTTAGAGAAGTAAGTATCTGCTCTTCCGTCTTGGTATCTACTGCTGATAAACAATCGTCAAAGATTAATATCTTAGGCTCCTTAATTAGTGCCCGAGCGATAGAGACTCTTTGTTTCTGTCCGCCCGACAATGTAATGCCACGTTCGCCCACAGACGTTTCAAAACCCTCATCAAATGCGATGATGTTTTCATACACAGCTGCATCTTTAGCCGCTTGCTCCACCTGTTCTTGCGTAAAATGGTCAATTCCGAAGGCAATATTGTTACTGATGGTATCCGAAAATAGAAAAATTTCTTGGGGTACAAAACCTATCTGTTGTCTTAAATCTTGAAAATCAAGCTCTGGAATAGGGGTGTCGTCGTATTTAATACTCCCTTTGTCGATATCATACATACGGAGGAGTAGATTGGCTAACGTCGATTTTCCAGAACCCGTCTTCCCAATAATAGCAAGAGTTTTTCCTGCTTGAATATGGAAAGATAGATCTTTGATAGCTTGAATGCCGGTTTCTGGATAGGTAAACGAAATGTTCTCTACTTTTAGATCCCCAGTAAGTGTTTTTCTATTTGTTCCATTAACAATCGGTGAGTTTGTGTTCAAAAATTCATTAATTCTTTTTTGAGAAGCTGATGCTCTTTGGACTAGTGAAGTTACCCATGCTAAAGACATGGCAGGGAAGGTTAATTGGTTGACGTAAATAATGAATTCAGCAATATTACCGGCGGTAATCGTTCCTTTTGCAACTTCAATACCACCGACATAAATTGTTATAATTGTACTTAAGCCTACGAGCAATAATATTAAAGGAAAGAAAACAGCTTGTACCTTTACCAATGACAAAGCAGTATTTCGGTATATTGTACTCTCGTCTTCAAAGGCATCCATTTTATATTTTTCGCGATTGTATGTTTTAATAACTCTAATTCCAGCGAAATTCTCTTGTACAAAAGATGCTAAACGAGCCAGTTGTTTTTGAATTTTTTCACTTCTCTTGTTGATGATTTTATTGACGAATAAAATAACAACTGAAAGGATGGGGATAGGGATAAGCGCATAGGTCGCCAAGCGCGCATTGACGTCATACATGGCATAAATGACCATAATCGATAAGACAACAGTATTGATTGCATACATGATGGCAGGCCCCAGATAATTCCGCACCTGATTGACATCTTCAGTAGCCCTACTCATTAGATCTCCTGTATTGTTCCGCCTAAAAAAAGCAAAATCTAATTTTTGATAATGCCTATAGATCTCATTTTTTAAATCATATTCAATATGACGCGAAGTCAAGATAATCGTCTGGCGCATCATAAAAAGGAATATACCTCTTAGTAAGGACAGTAATAATACAACTGCTCCAAAAAACAACAAACTTGAACCAAAAACCTTATAGATGAGTTCCTGTCTTTCAAATCCATTATAGAGTTTATATAAATAGATGTTTTCCTGAACCAGGTCAAAAGCCTCACGAATGACTTTTGCAGGAAGGATACCAAAGTAATTCGAAATGATGACGAAAATAACACCTGGAACTAATTTCCAGCGGTACTTGTAGAAGTATTTATTTAAATAAGCTAATTCTTTCATATAATAATACAAATGTAAAACATATTCAGCATTTAATTTTCAATTTTCAGAACTTAAACTGTCATAGACAATTCATAAGTTTTGGAATTATTTTCAAAGAAAAATTTAGTGTGAAATATATTTTCTATTTTTGTTGTCAAATTACCATAAGTAAAACTTGAAGCATAATTTTATGTCAGCAACGCAAACTCCAATTTTCGAATTATTGGGCCAATTTGGTCACCAAAATTTATTTTTTTGTAATGATGAAGTAGTTGGTTTGAAAGCAATTGTCGCTATTCATGACACGACGTTAGGTCCAGCGATAGGAGGTGTTCGCATGTTGCCTTATTCGAGTACAGAAGAGGCTATCGAAGATGCACTTCGACTGTCTAAAGCGATTACCTATAAGTCCGCTATTAGCGGTCTTAATCTAGGAGGAGGGAGTGCCGTTATTATCGGAAATCACCGAATTGATAAAACGGAGGTTTTACTTCGAAGATTTGGACAATTTATTGAAGGATTAAATGGTAATTTTATTGCTTCGATAGATGTTGGCATTGGACAACGTGATTTGGAGCATATCTTTACGGAAACATCTTACGTAGCAGGACTTCCTAAAGC
Source organism: Sphingobacterium sp. SG20118 (assembly GCF_044740685.1). NCBI lineage: Bacteria > Pseudomonadati > Bacteroidota > Sphingobacteriia > Sphingobacteriales > Sphingobacteriaceae > Sphingobacterium > Sphingobacterium sp. SG20118. Next base: position 2,952,489 of record NZ_CP172826.1, on the reverse strand, counting down.
CATAAATGGGGGAGGAGACACTTCTATGTTTGCAGCACAGGGTGTTCTCTATGGAATAAAAGCATCTTTAAAAGAGCTATATGGTTCGGACAGTCTAGCTGGACGAAAAGTCATTGTGCATGGTATCGGGAGTGTTGGAGAACGATTAATCGAGATGTTACGCGAAGAAAACTCACGCGTATATGTAAGTGATATCACAGAAGATCGAATGCTTAAGATAGCCGCTAAATATAAAGTCGAAACAATTGCATTCGATAAAGTTTTTGATTTTGATTGCGATGTTTACGCCCCTTGTGCACTTGGAGGTACAGTTAACCCAGAGACAGCCTCAAGAATGCAATGTAAAATCATTGCAGGCGCTGCGAACAATCAATTGAAGGAAGAATTAATGACCAGTAATATCCTGCATGAAAGGGGTATTTTATATGCGCCAGATTACTTAATTAATGCCGGCGCGTTGGTTAGTTGTTATTCAGAAATACAAGGATATGGCGCTGATCATACCGAATTTGTAATCAAAAATATCTATAGCGCAACACGCGAAGTTTTCCAAAAATCGAAGCAAGAAAATATTTCTTCGTTCCAAGCTGCTAATGAAATCGCAGAAAAGCGTATCTTTGACATTCGAAAACTCAAAAGATAGAGTGAAAATAAAAAAATACAATCGTTCTTATATACAAATCGTTCTTTAAAATACTATGTTAAATAGAAGACACCTAAGGGTCAAAGTAGTGCAGACGCTCTATGCGTACAGTTTATCTGAAGATAAAGATATTAAAGCCTTCGAAAAGGCATTGTTGCAAAATGTGGATGAAGTGTACGAAATGTACATTTGGACTTTGAATCTCCTGGATGAAGTGACAGACTATGCATTAATTGATGCAGAAGGTCGTGCCAATAAGTTTTTACCAACTGAAAAAGATTTATCACACAACACCAAATTAAGTAGCAATACTTTTATTGAGTCTCTTAGACAGAATCCACAATATGGAGAAGCTGTGAAAAAGTATGACGTGTCATGGGGCTTTGACCCAGAAATAGTTCGCACTGTTTTTGCACAATTAAAACATACGGAGGATTACGCCTATTATATGCAATCTTCAGATCGTTCAATCGCCGTTGAGAAGGATATCATTAAATTTATTTTCAAAAAAATTATTTTGAAATCTCCGGTTATCGAACAGGTATTTGAAGAAAAGTTTATCAACTGGCCAGTGGATAAAGAAGTTTTGCAGGCATTAATTGCTAAAACATTCAAAAACTTTAGTTCAGAAGAACCAAGACAAAATAAGTTGGCAGATCTTACCCAAAATTGGTACGATGATAAAGATTTCATTTTGAATCTGATTGCAAAAACAATCCGTTATACAAATGAATATCAAAAAATGATTACGGAGAAAACGAAAAATTGGGAATCGGATCGTATCGCACTAATGGATACTTTATTGATGCGTATGGCGATTTGTGAGTTGGTGAATTTCCCTTCTATCCCAGTGAAAGTTACTATCAATGAATATATTGAAATCTCTAAGGTATTCAGTACATTAAAAAGTAATACTTTTATTAATGGTATTTTAGATAAAATTTTGAGTGATTTAAATCAAGATGGCCGTATTCAAAAACAAGGTCGTGGATTGAATAATTAGAAAGATATTTATGAAAAAATTGAACTATTCACTTTTTTTGGCATTAGGCATTTGGACATTGAGCTCATGTGGTTCAAGTACTAAAAGTGAAAACACATCTACAGACTCAACGATGACTGTAGCGGATCCTTCTGCAAATAATGAAGCAGCATTAGGAGCTATTGGAACCATTGAGTTTGCAGAGCCTGCATTCGAATTTGGACAGATTAAAGAAGGAGAAGAGGTAACACATATCTTTACGCTAGCGAATACTGGAAATGCACCTTTGATCATTTCAGAAGTAAGAGCATCTTGTGGATGTACTCAACCGGAGTTTTCTAAAAACCCTGTTCTTCCGGGAAAAACCTCAGATATTAAAGTTACCTTTAAAAGCGAGGGTCAGGTCGGTAAGCAACAGAAAATAATAACCATTCATTCTAATGCATCAAATGGACTCACAACTGTTCAATTAAAAGGTGAAGTATTAGCAGCTAAATAACTAAATATAAAAAAGATAACATATGAATACAGTTTTTTTACAGGCGGGAGGAGCAGGAAGCGGATTGATGAGCTTCTTACCGATGATTCTTATCGTGGTTGTTTTTTATTTCTTTATGATCAGACCACAAATGAAGAAACAAAAAGATCACAAAAAATATATTGAGGAATTAGGTGTTAATTCTCAAATTATTACAAATGCGGGTATTCATGGCCGTATTGTTGAAGTTTCAGAAACAACATTTTTAGTTGATGTAGGTTCTGGTGTAAGAATTCGTTTCGATAAATCAGCCGTTGCACTAGATGCTTCAAAAGCAGCCAATGCAAAAGCATAATTAAATATACATGTAGAGAAGCCGATCTTATCACAATAGGATCGGCTTCTTTATTTTGACGCGATAAGATTGACTTGTATTTCATCAGGATATCAATGTCAAAATGTTTAAGTTTGTATTATGGCAAGTATTATTCGTATCAGCAAATCTCAAAAAAGGAAATTAGTAACGTTTACACGTTGTATTCTTATTTCTTTATTTGCATGGTTATTATTTTCAATTTCAAATGAATATATAATTACTGTAAAAGCTGGGATTGAATATGTGAACTTGCCAGAGAAGCGTGCTTTCCATCCACAACAATCCGATACAGTTAACATTAAATTGAAAATGACGGGATGGCAAGTTTTGTTTTCCAAGATTAAATCGGAAGTCCCGACCGTGCATGTAGATATCAGTAGCCTAAAGACTAAAAATTGGATTGTTTTCTCAAATCAGATTGGTTTCATTAATCGTCAGTTTCCGCACGAGCAACTGGTGGTTTCTGTCAGTCCAGATACATTATACTTTGACTTTTCAAAACAGACCCAACGTAAGGTACCTGTAAGACCTATGGCTGACATTAATTTTAAAAAACAGTATGGTTTTATTGGTGAAACGCTTGTAAACCCCAAGTATGTGACGATTTCAGGACCTTATGAAGATGTTGCGAATATTGAATATTGGGATACAGATACAATAAGGGGCAAAGATGTTGAAACAGACTTGCGAACGGTTGCTTATTTAAATCGGAAACCAGAGAGCTAATATCAATGTCTATCCAACATCTGTAGAGGTATTGATGCCAGTTGGCGAATTGACTGAGAAAATTATAGAACTTCCATTGAAAGTTGAAAATAACACGCATTTTAAATCTGTAAGAACTATGCCAAGTAAAGTCGCAATTACAGTCCTGATGTCTGTAAAAGACTATAATAATTATACAGCAAGAGATTTCGAAGCTGTAGTAGATATTCATGATTGGGAGGAGGCTAAGGTGAAATACTTACCTGTTATTTTGACAAAAGTACCCGATTTCTGCTCTGTTTTACGAGTCGAGCCACAAAATGTTGATTTTTTTGTACGTAAATAATATGGGAATCAAAGTAGGTATAGCTGGTGGAATCGGCTCAGGAAAAACGATTGTATGTCAAGTTTTTAAAGTTTTAGGGATTCCTATTTATAATGCAGATTTGGAAGCAAAGTTGATTATGAATAAAAGTGATCAAGTTCGGATGGCGATTATCAAGGCGTTTGGAGAGGAGTCGTATCATGATGGTTTACTCAATAAGGAATTTATATCCACTCAGGTCTTTAATGATTCAGAGAAACTAAAACAGTTAAATAGCATTGTCCACCCTGCCGTGATACAAGCAGCTGAAGATTGGGCTGAGGTACAAACGGGTCCATATTCATTAAAAGAAGCTGCCATTCTTTTTGAAAGTGGCTCTTATAAAAAGGTTGATTATAGTATATTGGTAACGGCTCCTATCGACCTAAGGATAGCTCGTGTTATGCAACGTGACCACGTGACCAAAGAGCAAGTGCTAGCAAGGATGAATAGTCAAATGTCTGATGAAGAAAAGGCTAAGCTAGCAGATTTTGTGATTATTAATGATGGGATAACAGCAGTTATTCCACAAGTGATGGCCCTTCACCATCAATTTCAGAAATAAAATTTATGTTAAATATTTTATCAGACTTTCTGGTTAGAAAACCAGAAGGCTACTATTGTCAGTATGGGGATTTTTATATTGATGCTTTACTGCCAGTTCCGGTAGATGTTGTTTCGCATGGTCATGGGGATCATGCAAGACCTGGACATGCAACGATATATTGTACGGATGTTACTGCGGCAATTATGCGTTACCGCTATTCGCAACAACCTTTGTCAAGTTATAAGACGATAGCTTTCCGTCAAACTTTTAAGATTGGTGCAGTTGCATTAACGCTTATACCGGCAGGGCATATATTAGGATCAGCTCAAATTTTAATGGAGTATAAGGGTGTCAAGTATCTTTATACGGGTGATTATAAGCTGCAGGAGGATGCGACATGTGAAGCAATTGAGGTGGTGCAAGCAGATGTCTTAATTACAGAATGTACGTTTGCAGATCCAGAAGTAGTCCACCCGGATCCTGTTGCGGAGATAAAAAAATTGAATGACCAGCCCTTCAATATCTTGTTGGGGACATATGCACTTGGAAAAGCACAACGATTGACGGATTTGATTAATAAGCACTGTCCAGAGCGTAGGGTGTTAGTTCATCATGGTATTGCTCCATTGCATCGTATTTATGACGACATGGGGCTTAATAAGCTAGTTTACGAGCAGTATAACAGAAGAGAGATGAAGATCGGCGAACCCAATAAGGTGTATATGGTGCCGCCGATGACTTTCAATAGCTACATTCGAGCAACTAAAGTTGTCCGAGCTTTTGCATCAGGGTGGAAAAGATTGCAGCAGAATAACGACCTGTCACTCTATATATCAGATCATGTAGATTGGAACGATATCTTGTTTTTTATCCAAGAAGTAAAACCGAAAGAGGTATGGACTCTTCATGGAGATGGCCGAATATTGAAACAACATTTTGAAGGTGTACTTTCAGTAAGAGATATTTATTAATTCTTTTTATTTCAGGTATTTAACCACATTTGTTTAAATTTTAGCTTTAAACAAATGTGGTTATTTTTTTTACAGAATTTCTTTTAGATCTTATCAATAAAAAGCAGACTACTACCCCTGATAGGACCAAGAGCAGACTAAATGGAAAAATGAAATTCATACCAAATTGTTTTGCAATCAGTCCAACTAAAGGGCCCGAGATGCCAAGTGATATATCGATGAACAGGCCATACGCTCCCAATGCAGCACCTTTGTTGGCCGCTGAGGCGCTATTGACAGCTTCAACGCCAAGTGCTGGGAATACCATTGAAAAACCTAAACCCGTAATAGCCGCACCAATTATAGTCAGAAACGGAGAGGGCGCGAAAGAAATGAGTAATAAACCAAAACTTTCAATCACCATACAAAAAAGTGCTATTTTAATCCCTCCAATCTTATTAATGCTGTTGGTCAATACGAATCTTCCTAAAACAAACATCGTACTAAAGCAGGTGATACAGAGTGCTGCATTATCCCAACCTTTGTAATTGTAATAAAGCGTAATAAAGGTGGATATCGTACCGAAACCTATTCCTGCTAAGGCAAGCCCCATTCCAAAGGGAGAGACTGCTTTGAGCACAGTGAAAAAGGAATTTCTTATTTCTTTTGAAACCGACGAAAGGGCTTTTTTATTTAGAGTAGAAGCGAGCCCAACACTCCCAATAAATAGGGTCAATGCCGCTATAGTCCAATTGCCAAATTGTTGCGATAGAATAACGCCTAATGGTGCGCCTATAGCCATGGAAACTGTAGTTGAAGATACCATTATACGAAATTGCTGTACTGGTATGTTGGTCCCCAACACGCAAGATTGCCCAATTGACAGGACTAGCACCCACCATTCCTTCTCCACAACCCGTAAGTAATCGAGATAATGCAAGTAGAGAGATGGAAAGCAAGGGAGACGCACTGGTGTAAAATGCCGCCCAAAGTAATATGCCCGTTATCATAAAGCAAATCATGCTGATAATAACTGCTGGTTTTGGACCCCTTTTGTCTACGATCGTACCGGCATAGGCACGCATAAAAAAGGTCATGATATATTGTGAACCTATTACAGCACCCGCTATAATCGTATTGTAACCTAAAGTTTCATGTATGAATATTGGAAGAACAGCTAGCGAAAGGCCAATAGTGAAATAGCCATAAAAAGTTAATATCGCGTAGCTAGCAATCTGAAAACGGTAATCAAGAGCCGTTTTTTGTAGAGATTTTGATAACATGTTGCAAAGGAAGGAAACCTTATGGGGATAAAAAAATAAAACCCAAAATTACAGCATAGAATTTTGGGTTTTATCGAGAATCATTACCAGCCTTTTATCGCTCCGCCCTTGAAGATTTTCTTAGCAGTAGCTTCAACTTCAGCAGATTGGTATGCTTCGATGAATTGTTTGATACGTTCATCATTGCGATTATCTTCCCGAGATACGATGAGATTCACATAGGGTGAGTCTTTGTCTTCCGAGAATAAACCTTCTTTATCTGGGCTTAATCCAGCTTGAGCAGCAAATGTATTGTTAATGATTGCAATTATTACTTCTTTATCATCTAAAACTCGTGGTAGTTGCGGCGCTTCCAATTCCATGATGTTTAACCGCTTAGGGTTATCCACGATATCTGTCTTTTTAGGCAGAAGGCCAACATCATCTTTTAATTTTATTAATCCTTCTTTTTGTAATAAAAGCAAAGATCTTCCACCATTTGTAGGGTCATTGGGAATTACGATAGTGGCGCCGGGTTGCAATTCGCTTATCGATTTTATTTTTTTAGAATAAGCGACAATAGGAAAGACAAATGTATTGGCAACTGCTGCTAATTTATAGCCGCGTTGTCTCGATTGTTCTTGAAGATAAGGTAAGTGCTGGAATGAATTGATATCGATATCACCTTGGTTTAAAGCTTCATTCGGGATTACATAATCGCTAAAGCTTACAAGTTCTACATCAAGATTGAACCTTTCTTTAGCAATTTTTTTTGCGGTCTCCGCCAACTCTTGCTCTGGGCCTGCTACAATTCCTACCTTAAGTACCTTTGAATCTGTTTTTTTTCCGGTACAAGAGACCAGAACAAATAAGGTCAATGCGAGTACGCAAATTTTAGAATGTAATCTCATAATTATTTAAAATAGAATGTTAACGATGATTAGCTTTTTTAGACAAATAATCTCCTGTAAATTGTAGAATAAATACAATTAAAATTAGTAAAATTAATACGGCATTCATAATAAATGTGTCATAGCCAATATAACCATATTGATAGCCAATCTGTCCAAGACCACCTGCGCCTACTGCGCCTCCCATAGCTGAATAACCAACTAAGGTAATCAATGTAATCGTCAGATTATTAATGAGTGATGGGAGTGATTCAGGAAGTAATACTTTGTATATTATTTGTGTTGTTGTGGCTCCCATTGCACGGGCAGCCTCAATTAATCCGTTCGGGATTTCCAAAAGACTATTTTCGACCAAACGGGCTATAAATGGAGCTGCAGCAAAACTGAGTGGGACTAAAGCAGCATTGACACCAATAGAAGTTCCAACGATCTGTCTGGTAAAAGGTATCATCCAAACAATAAGGATAATAAAAGGGATAGAGCGGAATATATTGACCAATAGGGCTAATAGTTGATGTATAAACTTATTCTCATGTAACTGATTTTTTTGAGTTAAAAAAAGAAAAATACCAGTTGGTAGACCAATCACAAAGCCAAAAAAGCCTGATAAAAAAGTCATCACAACAGTCTCTATTGTACCCTTAATCAATAAATCTATAACTGTCTCAGACATATCCTATGATTTCAATTTGTGAATAATTTGATTTTAAATAGTGGAGGCTATCCGCAATCTTATCTGAAGGGCCGATTAGTTCCAAATTCATTATGCCAAATTTTATTGAGCCCACATAGTCAATCTGAGCACTGATAATAGCTACTTCAATGCCGTATTGGTCGTGTAGTTGCTTTATTATTGAAGTTTGACTGTGGTGTTCAGCGAGATAAATTTGCACAATAGGACGCCCACTTTCTTTCAATCGCTCTTGATAGATGGCCGGTAATTCCGCATGAAGGGATGACTGAATGAAATGTTTTGTTAAAGCTTCTCTCGGTGATGTGAAAATTTGTTCCACAGTACCTGTTTCAATAAGTTGTCCTCCATCAATAACAGCAACTTGATCGCAAATAATCTTAATGACCTCCATCTCATGTGTGATGAGTAGAATGGTCAAATTAAGCTTCAAATTGATTGCTTTAAGCAACTGCAAAATGGATTTCGTTGTTGCAGGGTCCAGTGCACTGGTTGCTTCATCGCATAATAATATTTCCGGATCACTAGCTAACGCCCTTGCAATCGCTACACGTTGTTTTTGCCCACCAGAAAGGCTGGCAGGATAATCATGTGCTTTGTCTTCAAGACCTACCAAAGCTAACAGTTCCATTACTTTATCGTTGATTTTACCCTTTGATTCTCCGATAAGTTCTAATGGGAAAGCAATATTTTCATAAACTGTGCGAGAAGATAATAAATTGAAATGTTGAAAGATCATTCCAATCTTTCGACGCTGTTGAATCAGATCTTGATTTGATAAAGCCATTAAATCAACACCATGTATCAAAATTTGTCCCGTATCTGGTTTTTCCAGTAAATTAACACATCTGATTAATGTGCTTTTTCCTGCGCCAGAACTGCCGATAACACCAAATATTTGTCCCTTCGGAATAGATAAAGATACTTGATCTAAAGCCTTCGTAAACTTATTTTTTACCGCAAATGTCTTGGAAATGTTAATTAATTCTATCATTTAGTAGAGTAAAAACTAATCTTACAAAAAAACCTTTCAAACATGTCCTGAAAGGCTAATATTTTTTTAAGCAATCCGACAACCTAAAGCTCGTCCAGCGCTACTTTAGCGCAAATGTATCAAATGTACCCTTAAATCACAATACTTATTCTTCAAATTAGAGATTTTTGATGCATTCCTCATTTAAAAGTGGGTATTTAAACTGAAAACCTGTATCCAGTATTTTTTGGTTACTTACTGTTGTGCTATTCAGCAGTACCTCTTTTCCCATCTGTCCTAAAACTAGTTTTATAGCAAATGCAGGAACGGAGACAGGAAGGTAGAATCGGCCTATTTTTTGCTTTGCAAGACGACTAAGGATTGTTTTTTGTGGCAGGACTTCCGAACTTACAGCATTGTAAATTCCGGATATATTGTTATTGCGAATTGCAGTCAAATATAATTGACAAACATCATCAATATGAATCCAACTCATTTTTTGTTTACCAGATCCTAAGTGAGTTGCTACTTTATACCTAAATGATTTGGTTAACTCTTTTAGTGCACCTCCATGTTGACTAAATACGACACCCAATCTAAAAATGACCATGCGTTTATGAAGAAGTTCTATTGGCCTGATACTATCTTCCCAAAGCTTACAGGTCCAGCTCAAAAAATCCGTTCCTTGTTCCTCGTTCTCAGTAAAGGCATGTGTATCCGATTTATCTTCACCATACCAACCAACCGCAGAGGTAGAGATGACAGCCTTGATCTTATTGGGGATTTGTTGCAGTGCATCTGCAATGAGCTTACAACTGCTCACCCGACTGGAAATAAGTTCCTGGCGTCGTTTTTTAGACCAACGTTTATCTGCAATAGAAGCTCCAGCTAAGTTGATGATATAATCAGCTTGCCTTATTGCATTATTGTTTATTTTTTTTGCATCAGGATCCCAGTGTAGGTGTTGCATCTGATTGGTTTCTTGATTTAACATCGGATTTCGACTGAATATGATGACACGATAGCCTTCGCGTATAAGCAGCTCTGCTAAACGTTTACCAATAGTTCCCGTTCCTCCAGCAATAATGACTGTTTCCATATGATCACATCTCCTATATTTAAAAAAAATAAGAATTTTTCTAAAAGCAATTTAATTCATATTTATCATATTTCCAGTCTTATTCAATTTGAAAATTGGTTATTTTGCTGCACATAGTTGGAGAGAATTGAATTATATGAATTATTTTGAAGAGCTTATAGTACTTTTGGATACCGAACAAAAGTTTGACCGTGAGCAATATGAGTCCTTGTTGTTAAAGTCTAGCTTAAGCGAAAGGAAACAAAAAGGTGTTACTTGGTTTCCCATTCAGATTAAGGGAGATGAAATGGGGAGAGGCGATTATTTGACTATTACATTGGGTAAAACAAATGATTTGGATGAACCACATCGGTTTCGTTTTGGAATGCCTGTGGTGCTCTTCTCTAACCACGATCCTAGATTGGATCGTTTGGAAGGATTGATTTCATATGTAAGCCGCGATACGATGAAGATTGCCCTCCGAGTAGACGAATTACCCGAATGGACCAGAAATGGGAAATTGGGAGTGGATTTGTTATTTGACGAAAATTCATACAAAGAGATGCATGATGCTCTGAAAATAGCAAAAGATTTTCGCCTAGATTTGCAAAAGGGTAAATTCATCAGAGCAATAATAGGTGAGGATGAGTTGATCGCATACCCTAAGAATGCCTGTGATAACGATGCAAGTTTAAATCAGAGTCAACATGAAGCTATTTCACATATTTTAAGTGATAATCCAATTTCGATTGTGCATGGGCCGCCTGGTACTGGAAAAACCACAACGTTGATAAAAGCTGTCCAGGCATTGTTGAAAAAAGAGAACAAGCAAATTCTGATTGTAGCGCCCAGTAATACGGCGGTTGATGTATTGACCGAGAGATTGGATGCTATAGGTGTTTTAGTGACACGTATTGGCAATCCCGTTAAGGTTTCAGATCATTTGCAGCAATTGACGTTGGACGCACAGGTGGATCTTCATCCAGCCAATAAAGAGGTGAAGCTCTTGAAAAAGCAATCTCGAGCTTATATGGATATGGCTCAAAAGTACAAACGAAGTTTTGGAAAGGCGGAGCGTGAACAGCGTAAAGCACTATTTGATGAAGCGCGAAAAATAGCGAGAGAAATCGGCCAAATCCAAGATTTTATGGTTGAAGATATTTTGAATAAAGCCCAAGTTGTGACCGCGACTTTGGTGGGTTCAAATCAGTATAGTATTAGAAATAGGACTTATGAAGTCGTCATCATTGACGAAGCTGCTCAAGCATTGGAGCCAGCCTGTTGGATTCCAATATTGAAAGCAAAAAAGTTGGTGCTTGCCGGAGATCACTGTCAACTCCCACCTACTGTAAAGTCGAGTTCGAATAGCAGTGAAGGCCTTTACTATACACTATTTGAAAAGTTAGCAAAACGTTATCCTGATCATGTAACCTTATTGAATGTGCAATATCGGATGCATGAACAAATCATGAGATTTCCGTCGGAAGCTCTTTATAATGGCAATTTATTAGCTGGAGAACAGGTGAAAGGTTGGACTTTAATTGCCGATGATGAACCCGTACTGTATATCGATACAGCTGGAGCTGGCTTTGAGGAAGAACTGGAATCGAACGCGATCAGTAATCCTGGAGAAGCTAATTTCTTAAGACGTCATTTAGCCGAGCTCCTAGCAACGCTTTCAAACCATTATGGAGAAGGCGACTTCCCGAGTATAGGTATTATTGCTCCGTATCGACGACAAGCCATATTGCTCCATGATGCAGTATACGCTGATCCAACTATTAAGGCCTACGCTAAATATATTCAAATCAATACCATCGACAGTTTTCAAGGACAGGAAAAAGATATTATTTACATTAGTCTCACGCGTAGTAACGAACAACAGACGATTGGTTTCTTGTCAGATGTGCGGCGGATGAATGTCGCTATGACAAGAGCAAAGAAAAAACTAATCGTGATCGGTGATAGTGCGACAGTAGGTAAGCATGAGTTTTATGAAAATTTCATGCAATATATGGAGACTATTGCACATTATCATAGCGTGTGGGAATGGGAGATGGAGTAGGTATATAACGTTGTGGCGAATTAATCTAACTTTATTTTAGTCAAAATTAAGTTAATCTGTTATTTTAGCGGATTAATTTAACAGCATACAATCAATATGAAACAGTATTATCAAAGTAAAGAACTTGTTTTTAAAACACGTTGGATGACAGATGAGGGATTCTATTTTTCAGAAAAGGAGTTGGAAGATACTTCATTAGAAGCGTATCTAAGCGAGTCCAAAACACTGGAAGATGATATTATATATATTCCCTTTAGTCAAATAAAGAAGGTGATTCCAATTGCTGGTAATGAGCCACCACTTCTTGATATTGAAGTATTCGACGCAAAAGCTTACCAAGCAATCGTTGCAGATTTCGAAACTGAATCTCAATTGGAGGACGCTATTAAACAAATTGAAATCCATTCAGGCCTGAAAGAAAGGGTAGAGGTTATTAAAAATAAGGCTTGGATAAGAAATCTGTTGTATACAATAGCTTCGGCATTTTTTGGTTATTCATTAGTCATGATGGCGAAGGAAATAGAGTCGGGGATAACGCTCGATGTAAGTGGGAAAAGGTCTGGTATTAAGCATGTTTTAGCTTCAATTGCCGAGCAGCTAGGTGTTTTAGGATGTCTGATATTAGCAATTGTTATCGTTTCGGGGTTTGCTTATTTCACCTATACAATCTATAAAAGCTCGAATACAAAAAGAAATGTTTGGGGAAAATAGCAGTAACAAGCTTAAGTGTTCAAGATGTATTTCAAATTATAGTTGAGTATTACCAAAATAAAAGGGGCTAACGCTAATGCGTTGGCCCCTTTTATTTTGGTAATAGCCTTGGTGCCTTTATTCTGCTATTTCGTTTTTATTTAAGAAAACAAATTGTCCATCAAAGACATCCAATTGGATAATGGCATCTTTATTCACCTTACCGGAAAGAATTTCTTTGGATAACTCATTCAAAATTCTTTTTTGGATAACCCGTTTCAATGGACGAGCACCATAAATTGGGTCATAACCCAGTTGTGCAAGCCAATCCATTGCCTCATCAGAAGCCGTAATAAATATATTTTGTTCAGCCAGTTGCTTTTGTATATTGCTAAACTGCATCCGCACGATACTCGCTATCTCATTTCTGCTTAGAGGTGTAAACATAATGATCTCATCAATACGGTTCAAGAACTCTGGGCGAATTGATTTTTGCAACAGCTCAAACACTTCGCCTCTAGTTTTTCCAATGACCTCATCTCTGTTGTTATCATTCAATTGAGAGAAATTCTCCTGAATGATATGCGACCCAGTATTGGAGGTCATGATGATGATGGTATTTTTAAAATTCACCGTCCTACCTTTGTTATCGGTTAGATGACCATCATCCAATACCTGCAGTAAGATGTTGAATACATCAGGATGGGCCTTCTCAATCTCATCTAATAGAACCACTGAGTATGGGCGACGACGAACTGCTTCAGTCAATTGTCCACCTTCCTCATAACCTACATAACCCGGAGGCGCTCCAATAAGACGAGATACCGCATGGCGTTCTTGGTATTCAGACATATCAATCCGAACCAATGCATGTTCATCGTCAAATAAGTATTCCGCTAAAGCTTTCGCCAGTTCAGTTTTACCCACACCGGTTGTCCCTAAGAAGATAAAGGAGCCGATTGGCCGTTTAGCATCACTCAGTCCCGCTCTTGATCGACGTATAGCGTCAGCAATGGCTTCTATAGCTTCTTCCTGGCCGGCAACACGTTTATGTAACTCCTCTTCTAGAGAAAGTAGCTTATCTCGCTCAGATTGAATCATCTTATTAACCGGGATACCAGTCCATTTCGATACCACATCGGCGATATCCTCAGAGGTTACTTCCTCTTTTAACATGCGTTTGCTACCTTGTTTCTCTGCTAATTCTGCTTTTAATTCTTCGACTTTATCTTGCGCATCTTTGATTCGGCCATAACGAATTTCTGCTACCTTGCCATAATCTCCAGCACGTTCAGCTTGATCAGCTTCTTGCTTGTAGTGCTCAATATTTTCAATTTCTTGATTGACACTATCAACCAAAGTTTTTTCCGATTGCCAAGCAGCGCGCAAAGAATCGCGTTCGGCAGATAAATTTGCAATCGTTTCAGAAAGTTCACTCACTTTCTTTTCATCTTGTTCCCGCTTAATCGCCTCTCGCTCGATCTCTAGTTGCATAATCCGACGGTTCAATTCGTCAACAACTTCAGGTACCGAATCCATTTCTAAACGTAGTTTGGAAGCTGCCTCATCCATCAAATCGATTGCTTTATCGGGTAAAAAACGATCCGAAATATAGCGTGTAGACAATTCCACCGCTGCTATGATAGCCTCGTCTAGTATGCGTACCTTATGGTGCGTTTCGTAGCGTTCTTTCAGTCCACGTAATATCGAAATGGCATCTTGGGTAGTAGGCTCATCGACCATTACCTTTTGAAACCGGCGCTCCAATGCTTTATCTTTTTCAAAATATTTTTGATACTCGTTCAGTGTTGTTGCTCCAATGGCGCGTAATTCACCACGAGCTAGTGCAGGTTTTAGGATATTTGCAGCATCCATAGCTCCCTCACCACCACCAGCCCCAACTAGGGTGTGGATCTCATCAATGAATAAGATAATTTCACCATTGCTATCAGCAACCTCCTTAACAACGGCTTTTAACCTTTCTTCAAATTCACCTTTGTATTTAGCGCCTGCTATCAGAGCACCCATATCCAAAGAAAATACAATTTTGGATTTCAAGTTTTCTGGTGCATCCCCATTGATGATGCGATGTGCTATTCCTTCGGCAATGGCAGTTTTACCAACGCCAGGCTCACCGACCAGAATGGGATTGTTCTTTGTTCTACGCGATAAAATCTGCATGACGCGACGTATTTCTTCATCGCGACCGATAACAGGATCTAATTTTCCAGATTCTACAAATTCATTTAAGTTACGAGCGTACTTACCCAATGCATTGTAGGTTGCTTCAGCATTTTGGTCCGTTACCCTGCTGTTTCCTCTTAATTCTTTAATAGCAAGTTTGAGGTCTTTTTCATTGACACCTTGGTCTTTTAGTAAGCTCGAAGTTTTATCACCTGCATTTAGAATCCCTAAAAGGAGATGCTCAACAGATACAAAATCGTCATTGAACTCCTTCAAGTAGTTTTGTGCCTTTTGTAATGCTGTATTTGAATTATTGCTTAAATAGACATTACTACCACTTACTTTTGGGAATCCCTCGATCTGCTTATCTAGCTCTCCACTTAAATAAGTGATGTTGACATTTAATTTCTTCAACAGATGGTTGATAACATTCTCGTCAACGGTCAACAATGCTTTAAGTATATGAGCGGTTTCAATAGCTTGCTGTTGATTACCGCTACCAATCTCCGAAGCCTTTTGAATCGCTTCTTGCGCTTTAATGGTGTAGTTATTGAAATTCATCGTGTTTTTTAATTTGATTTAATACATGAATAACAATCAAAATGCCATTCCTGTTTTTTTTCCTTTTTCGGAAAAAATGTCTCTTATTTTTATTGTGAAATGACAAAATTTCAGTTTTAGATTGTTTTAATGATCAAATTGACGTGGAGGATAAAAATAAATGACTTGATTCTCAGAAAATTATTGAATTATGCTGAAAAAAAATGCCGGAAAGCTTGATTATGTTGTAAAAGGTTTCGATATTTGCACCATCATAATTCGAAAGGGTTATTTAAAAAAGCCTCTTTAGCTCAGCTGGTAGAGCAACTGACTTGTAATCAGTAGGTCATTGGTTCGATTCCGATAAGAGGCTCTTTTTTAAACTTTCATCATGATGCCTCCTTAGCTCAGCTGGTAGAGCAACTGACTTGTAATCAGTAGGTCATTGGTTCGATTCCGATAGGAGGCTCAAAGGTCAATCTCAAACAGATTGACCTTTTTTTATTTTCAGAACTGGAGATTCGTTTTTTAAGCCAATCAAAAAGGGGTTCCATAATTATCATATGGAACCCCTTTTTGATTGGCACTTTATCCTTAAAAGTTTGGTTTTAATAGATATTTATCGTAGAATCTAAAGATATGGTCAGCAGCTTCTTCCGCTGTATCCACGATTCGATATAACTTCAAGTCCTCCTCGCTGATGTATTTATTACCTAACATGGTGTCCTGAATCCATTTGAAAAGTCCACCCCAATATTCTGAACCGACCAATACAATCGGGAAACGTGCGATTTTCCCTGTTTGAATCAAAGTGATGGCTTCAAACAATTCATCCATAGTCCCAAATCCCCCAGGCATCACAATATACCCCTGAGAGTATTTCATAAACATAACTTTCCGGACAAAGAAATAATTGAACTCTAATAATTTATCGCGATCGATGTATCTATTGTGAAATTGCTCAAATGGTAATTCGATATTTAATCCCACAGATTTACCGCCAGATTCATATGCTCCTTTATTAGCGGCTTCCATAATACCAGGGCCACCACCAGAAATGATACCATATCCACGCGCTGTCAGTAAGCTAGCGACATCGACAGCCATTTGATAATACTTGTGGTCTTGAGGCGTCCGTGCAGACCCGAATATGGAAACGCAAGGACCAATTTTAGCCAATTTTTCAAAGCCATCTACAAATTCGGACATAATTTTAAATATTTGCCACGAATCCTTTACTTTTATCTCTTGCCACGTCTTGTTTTCAAAGGCACTTCTTATTTTATCGTCTTTTGTAATATCCATTCTATAATGTTATTGTAAAAATTAGTATTCCCACCCATTTCAAGGGAATACAAGATAAGGAATATTTTTAATTCGAGCAGTTTCTTTGTCTAATATATTATTAAATTTGCAACATGAATTTTTCTTCTAAATTATTAGAAAACGCTGTGTCAGAGTTTGGACGATTACCTGGCGTAGGTCAAAAAACCGCATTGAGATTAGTTTTACATTTGTTGAAACAATCGGATGCTGAGGTGGGTAGATTTACGTCAACTATTAGTCAATTAAAGGGAGAAATTAAATACTGCCGTATCTGCTTTAATATTTCAGATTTTGATGAATGTGAAATATGTACTTCCTCAAAGCGTGACCATTCCCTTATTTGCGTTGTTGAAGATACACGAGATGTTATGGCAATTGAGAATACCAACTCATATCAAGGGAGTTATCATGTATTAGGTGGACTGATTTCTCCAATGGATGGTGTAGGTCCCTCTGATTTAAAAATAGATGCCTTGGTAGAACGTATGCAAAAGCAAGGCATAAAGGAAGTTATATTGGCATTAAGTGCCACTATGGAAGGCGATACGACTATTTTTTACTTATATAGAAAATTAAAAGAATTCAATGTTCAAATAACTACAATCGCTCGAGGTATTGCCTTCGGCGGAGAACTGGAATATGTGGATGAATTGACTTTAGGGAGATCAATAGCAACAAGAACACTGTATGAAAGGCCTGCTATATAGGGGCTGAAACCTTTATTTTTATAGTTGTAAAAGCTTTGTTACTCGACAAGGCTTTTTTTTGGCCTGCTTTTTAGTGAAAAGTCGTATTTTAACAAATTATTAAATCTTACAAAACCAATCTATCATTTATTAATTTAAGTATGAAAGAAAAAAATAGCTCCAGAAGAGATTTCTTAAAGAAATCCATCACAGGAGCAGCGGCATTTACAATTGTCCCTAGATTCGTATTAGGGGGGCAAGGATACTTGGCTCCAAGTGACCATCTCACGAAAGGTATTATTGGTGTAGGTTCTATGGGTCGTGGTCATTTTGGATACGCAGGAACAAAAACGGTAGCGATTTGTGATGTAGACACGAGGCATTTAGCTATTGCTCAACAAACGTTAGGTGGTGGTGTTAAGGAGCATCACGACTTTCGCGATTTAATCAAAAATCCAGAAGTCGATATCGTACATATCGCAACTCCTCCTCATTGGCATGGTTTGATGTCTCTAGAAGCAGCTCGTGCAGGAAAAGATATTTGGTGTGAAAAACCAATGACAAGGACCATCGGGGAAGGTAAAAAGGTTAAAGAAGCAATCGCGCAACATGGGAATATTTTTAGATTAAATACTTGGTTTCGTTTTAGTGATGATTTTTACGGAATGAATGTTCCTGTAAAAAAGATTAAAAAATTAGTGGATACCGGAATGTTAGGTTGGCCATTGAAAGTCACCATTAGCAAGCATACTGGTTTCGATTGGAAATTCTACTGGGTAGGTAAAGAGAATCTTCCTGTAGAGCAACCTCCTGCAGAAACTGGATTATGAAATGTGGTTAGGTCCAGCTCCATATAAACCATACAGTACGCATCGTGTGCATACTACCTTTAGAGGATATTGGGATTATGATGGTGGAGGATTGGGCGATATGGGACAACATTACTTAGATCCCGTACAATATTTCTTAGGTAAAGATGGCGAAAGCCCTGTTTCTGTGGAAGTGGATGCTCCTCAGCAGCATAGTGATGCTGTTGGAACGTGGAGAAGAATCACTTATACTTACGCAGATGGTTGCCAAATCATTTTAGATGGCGAAGGTAAAGACGAAGGAATGGCGTATATAGATGGACCAAAAGGTAAACTATATAAAGGTTTCGTTTCTGACATACCAGATATGGAAAGAAAACTAGCACAATATCCAGAGCCTGCTCCGCAAATTACAGATTTCTTAGAATCAGTACGCACGCGTGAGAAATTTGCATTAAATGAAATAAACGGTTATCGTTCATGTACATTGGTCAATATGGGCTTAATTGCCCTACGTTTAAATCGTTCTTTAAAATTTGATTCTACGAAAGATGAATTTATTAATGACGATGCTGCAAACCGTTTAATTTATCAACCAATGCGTGGCCCTTGGTCAATGTAATTCTTTAAGCTATCTAAAAAATGAAAAAAGTTTTTAATACCATATCTGCCTTATTAATACTTCAAGGGGCAGCCTATGCACAACAACCTCAAAATAGAACAACTGCTACTAAAATAGCCGATGTATTGGGGCAACAACCTGCTGATGAGAAGGTGAAGTTTTTATACGCGATGAATGAGTTGGAAAACTTTACATCAAATGAGATTTCGGCAATGTTGAATCAATTGAAACCACAGGGACAAAATAATGCGGAAGTAGAATATGCGACCAATAGCTATTCTTTTTTTGTTAATCAACCTGGAAAAGAAAAACAAAAAGAAGTCTTTGTCCAAGGATTGTTAGATGCATTAGGTACAGTTAAAGAAGATACAAATAAAGCGTTTGTGTTACGTCTTTTACGTCAATGTGCAGGAAATTCAGCCGTGACTAAAGTATCGACGTATTTGAACAATGCTTATTTGGCAGATGGCGCAGCGCGTACATTGGTTTCTATTAATACAAAGGAATCGAGTGATGCCTTAGCCCAAGGGTTAACAAGTGTTTCAGACGAGAAATCTGCTATAGCAGTAGTAACAGCTCTTGGTGATGTTAGAAATCAATCGGCTGAACAAGCTATTATTGCCTTACTGGATAAATATAAATCAGACTCCTTTAAGCGCACAGCCCTTATCGCATTGAGTAAAATCGGTGGAACTGCTGCGATACCAATTTTTGAAAAAGAGCTTAAAGCTGCAAATTACAGCTATGATAATTTGAATAGTATTGGCTTAGGATTAGATTATGCAGAGTCTTTAATCGAGAACAAGAAAAATACAGAAGCCATTTCTTATTTAAACACACTTTTTGCACAAGCATCTAAAATCAAAGCGATCAATGCACAAGCAGGATCTTTAACATTATTAACAGCACTTGATGCCAAAAAACAGAAAAAAAATCTGTTAGCTGCAGCACGAAATGATAATAATGTCTATCGTCATGTTGCCTTGGGTTTGTTACAGCAGTATGGTGATGCAAACGATACTAAGAAATTACTTGCAATTGCTGCAAAATCGAGTCCTGCTGTTCAGGAGTCTCTATTTAACTATATAGCACAAAATGGCTCGATTGATCAGCTGAAAACGATTGAGCAACTTGTTGATAAATCGACAGATGCACATGCTAAATTAGCTGGACTAACAGCCATCAATTTATTGACGAAAGGTGCTGATTCAAAGATTTTGATCGCTAATTTATCTGCTGATGAGCAGCTGAATCAATCAATCAAAGCGCTGATATTGAGTTCGAAAAATGACAATACGATTGATGAAGTGAATAATGCTTTGGCAAACGTAGATGATGCTAAGAAAATCCAGTTATTGGATGTTTTAAGCACACGTGCGAATAGCAATTCGTCTCAAGCGGTATTGGCATTGAAAAGCTCAAACCCAGACGTTAATAAAGCCATTAACAAAGCATTACCTAATGTAGCTCAAGAAAAAGATTTAGATGTCCTTGTCAATTTGCTAGCCGATGCAGATGATGCTTCTAAAAAGAATCTGGAAGTTGCGATTGCAAATGTAATCCAATCAAGTCAAAATAGAGATCAACATATTCAAAAGCTAGCAGCAAATATTTCTCGTTCTGCAGCACCGAGTGCGATGAAGTTTTTTCCAATTTTCGCAAGATTAGGTGATCAAGAGTCATTGAATGCGGTTACTAATTATTTGAATACAGATAACCCTGCATTGAAAGAAGCAGCTGTTGCAGCTATTGCTGATTGGTCTACACCTTTAGCATTAAATGAGTTGATCCAGTTGTCAAGAACTGATTTATCGACTTCTCTAAATGAAAAGGTTTTTACAGGCTTGGTTAAAAATATCAATAAGTCAATCATAACCAATGATCAAAAGACACTTTTATTGAAGGATGCATTTGCTGTAGCAAAAACCGACAATCAGAAAAAGGCAGTGTTAGGGTCGTTGCAAGCAACGGGTACTTATCAAGCAATGGTATTTGCAGCTAAATACATGAAAGATCCCAATCTAAAGGGAGCTGCTATCAATACAGCGATGAATATCGCGTTGGATGATAAGTCGTTTGTAGGTACTGAAGTGCGCAATATTCTAAATGAAGTTATTGGTAATTTGAGTGGTAGCGAGAGTTCGTATTTAAAAGAAGCAGTGATTAAGCATCTTGCCGAAATGCCACAATCTGAAGGCTTTGTAAGTCTATTCAATGGCAAAGATTTGACGGGCTGGAAAGGTTTGGTGGCAAACCCAATTAAAAGAGGTCAAATGACTGAAAAAGAATTGGCTGCTGCTCAAGTAAAAGCTGATGAACAAATGAATCAAGGCTGGGCTGCTCAAAATGATGAATTGATTTTTAATGGAAAAGGAGATAACATAGCAACGATCAGACAATACGGTGATATTGAAATGTTAGTCGATTGGAAGTTGGATAAAAATGGTTCGGAAGGCGATGCAGGTATTTACCTTCGGGGTACACCTCAAGTACAAATTTGGGATATATCTAGGGTAAAGGATGGTGCACAAGTGGGATCTGGTGGTTTATATAATAACCAAAAGGCGGAGTCTAAACCTTTATTGGTAGCAGATAATGCTTTAGGAGAGTGGAATACGTTTAAAATCAAGATGATTGACGACAAGGTCACTGTTTATCTGAATGGTAAATTGGTGACGGATAATGTTCCTTTAGAAAACTATTGGGATCGCAATCAATCTATTTTCCCAACCGAGCAAATCGAATTGCAAGCGCATGGTACGGTCGTGTCTTACAGGGATATTTATGTAAAAGAACTGGCAAGAAAAGAAGTCTTTCAATTGAGTGCTGATGAAAAGAAACAGGGCTTTGAGGTTTTGTTTGATGGTACAAACTTAGATAAGTGGACGAAGAATGATGGTTATGTCATCAATGATGAAGGACACTTAAGGGTAGTGCCAGATGCTAAATTTGGTGGTAATCTGTACACAAAAGAACAATATGGAGACTTTGTATATCGGTTTGATTTCAAACTGACAGATGGTGCTAACAATGGTGTAGGTGTCAGAGCCCCTTTAGAGGGAGATGCTGCTTATGAGGGTATGGAAATTCAGATTTTAGATAATACTGCTGATATCTATAAAGATTTAAAACCTTATCAATACCATGGTTCTGTATACGGTGTCTCGACTTCAAAAAAAGGTCATTTGAAACCGGTAGGAGAGTGGAATAGCGAAGAGATCGTGGTAAAAGGTAATCGTGTTCAGGTAACATTGAATGGTGTCTTGATTCTTGATACGGATATTGCAACTGCAAGCAAAAATGGCACTTTGGACGGTAAAGCTCATCCAGGGTTGAAACGTACTTCCGGACACTTGGCTTTCCTAGGTCATGGATCTGAAGTATTCTTTAAAAATATAAGAGTTAAAAAATTGAAATAGCGTTAATCACTCCATTTCATGAAAAGGTCCTTATTGCATATGCTAATAAGGACCTTTTATAATATAAGGGCATTTGATTGCCTTGATTTTACGGTACAAGTTGTTGCCAAATATCGCAAGGTCCTCGTGTTTAATTTAGAATTGGTTACGGGTATTTCTTTTTCCCACGAATATACTATAGCTATTCAGTAATTGTTCTAAACGTGAGATTAACCCTTGGTGTAAACACTTTTTTTGTCGGTGGAAGTCGATGTAGCCAATGAGATTGTGTTTCATCCTTCATAATCAATAAGCTACCATGCTCCAGATATAATTCAACTTTTTCTTTGCTAATTTTATGTTTGAAGGCAAATTTTCGGACTGCTCCAAAACTCAAAGAACCAATTGCACCATCTTTCTTTAAATCTTTCTCACCATCACTATGCCAAGCCATGCCCTCTTCTCCATTGTGATACAAGTTCAATAAGCAAGAATTGAAAGTTTCACCAGTTGTTTCTTCAACTATATTTTTCAATTCCAGTAGTTCCTTTGACCAGGGTAATGCCCGTTTTGTTGTATTTGAATAGGTATATTCAAAGGGTTTTGTACCATACCAAGCCACTTTCCTCTTAGTCAATAGATGTTTACCGAAAATAACAGCTTCATCGTTTCGCCATTCGATTGTTGTCAAAAGCTTCTGAAAATAGTAATCCGCACTTTCAACGTCCAGAATTGTACCATAATAATGAACAGTACCATCTCGATGAAGCCAGTTTTTTGTTGTATCAACAGGGTAATTAAATAATTTCATGGTATCTTTTCTAACGTTCTTTTGTAATTCAATATTGTAAAAACAGCAATAGGACATCGCAATATAATCTTGAAGAAATTTACTCTTCTTGATTTAGCTGAGCACTTTCCCAACCGATTATGGCTGTTTTTCGCGTAGGTCCCCACATATATCCACCCGTAATACCGGATGCTTGAATGACACGGTGACAGGGGATAAGAAAGGCCACGGGATTGCTGCCAATTGCTGTTCCAACAGCTCTAGAGGCCTTTGCATTTCCAATCTTTTGCGCGACATCGCCATACGTAACAAGCTTACCCATGGGTATTTTTAGTAGGCTTTCCCAGACCTTCAACTGAAAATCGGTCCCCTTAAGGTGTAGTTTTATTTCTGATAAAGTAGACCAATCGTTTCGAAAAATAATCAGTGCACTTTCCTGTAATGCATCTGCATATTGATTGAATAAAGCATTTGGGAACCTGGCCTGTAGGTCATGATAAGCTTTTGCTTCGTTACTTTCGAAGGCGATATAACAAATACCCTTTGTTGTAGAAGCAATGATAACTTTGCCAAACGGACTGTCGGCAAAACGATAATTTATGCTCAGATTTTGTCCTCCGTTCTTGTATTCAACAGGCGACATGCCTTCAATATTGATAAACAGGTCATGCAAGCGACTTGTGCTGGATAAACCGGTCTCATAGGCAGTGTCAAATAGTGTTAAATCCCTATTTTCAGCAAGTAATTTTTTTGCGTGTTCAATGCTTATGTATTGTAAAAATTTTTTGGGACTTGTACCTGCCCATTCCGTAAACAATCGCTGAAAATGAGCTGGACTTAAATGGATTTCCGCTGCAACTTCATCGAGATGAGGTTGCTCCTTAAAATGATGTTGTAAATACGCAATAGCGGAAGCAACTCGATTATAATTAAGACTTGATTGTGTTTCCATTTTATATTAATTAATACACAAATTTCAACATGATTTCAGAATTATACAATCCGAAACATGCGCAATTTATTATGCATTGATATTTTTTATCATTTTATAATTGATAAATTTAATTTCCTTTAACCTAACTACTTGTTTTTGAACGGTACTAAAACCCATCTTTTCAAAAAAAGATTTTGCTGTTTTGCTTACGTCGGCAGTTATGAACTTTATATGCTGTCGCTTTGCTGCATCTTCGATAATATGATATAACTGCTGGGCAACTTTTATTCGCTGATAATCCTTATGCACAAAAAGTAGGTCAATGTATGTCCACTTGTCTAAAGTGCAAAAACCAACGATTTTACTCCCATGTAATGCTATCAAGACAAATTGATGTATTAAGATATCTGCCCAACGCTGTTCGTTATGAATCGAAGAGCTCCACATTTCGATTTGCTCCGAATTATAGTCTTTTATACATACTGTTTTGATCGTACCAACAAACAATTGTTGTAGCGCATCGCGGTCATCTAATGTTCCTGCTCGAAAAGTATATGTTTTCAAATTATCTGATGAGGGTTTGAAGGTGTGTAGTGCTATATTCTTCCAGATTGTTGTTCGCGTTTCGCAATCATGATGCTATTCAAACTTACTAATATTGCATTTTAAATACAATAATATTGATGTATAACTTCGCATTTATGTGTTATTATGGAGTTCAATAGGTTATTATGTCTACTTTATTATTAAATAGCCCACCGATTAGATCTTACATAAATATACGATATTTCCATAAAAATGATGTTTTTGACAAGGATAGGTTTATCTAAAAAAGGATGTGCTGATGCGATCATTTCATAGAAGATTAAGGATGGAATTCCTATATAAAAAAACAGCGTTTAATACTATTAAACGCTGTTTTTGTGTGTCCCCGAAGGGAGTCGAACCCATATCAACAGAACCGGAATCTGCAATTTTATCCATTAAACTACAGGGACATGCTAGCAAAGATATACTATTTCATGAAAAATGAAAATAGCTAAATGCAATCTCTTGCCAACACCCTCATCTTTAGTCAATAAGATTTAAAGTTACATTTACTGAAATGTCTGGAGTACCGCCACCAATGCTTTGGTAGCTTGAATTGTTCCAGTCTGCTGCGGTAACCTTTGTTTTATTTAGACCGTGCATCAAGACAATTTTCATTGGAATAGCACTTGCTTTATCTAATACTTTCCAGTTGCTTTTTAAACCTACTTGTTGGTCTAGATACGTAAAGGTAATCTGTTCCTTTGTAGGGCCTACGAAGAAAAACTGATGTTCATCGGCATCGTCAGAAATTTCCTGTTGTACCTCATGTCCTTCAAAATCTTTTAATTTAATATCTAAATCATAGTTGCCCTTTTTTAAGTTTAAAGACTGTGTTTTTGTATCGGTAGCATCGATGATAACTTCGACTTTGGCATTTGTTGTTTTTTCTGTAAAACTTAAAGTCATGGTTTTCATTTCTTCATTATCATGTTCGTGGGCAGGATCATCTTTTTTACATGAGTTGAAAAGGAGAACCGCTGCGATCAGGACTAATTTGCTGCTGTTAATGATTTTTTTCATGATAGCTGTATTTGTTATGATTAGAATGTGTAATTAATTGTCAATTGTATATTTCGCCCTACACCATGACTGTAATAACGGAATAGATCGGTGTAGGATTTGTATGTGCTATTTAAGATGTTTTCTACCAAAAGGCGAGTTTGCAATTTATTGTTGCCAACAAGAGAACCTAAACTAATGGAACCATTGATGAGCTGATACGCCGAAGGTGCCGGAGCCATCTCCATACTTGCTGTTGTTAAAAACTGTTTCGCATAGATTTCTTGACCTAAGGCAAATTTCACATCATGCATCCAGTTCGTCTTGCCCTTTGTTGTAAAAGCGATTTCATGTGTATACGATAGGGGTGGAATAAGCGGCAGATTGTTATTTTTATCTAGGTTACGGGCATAGATAAATGATGTGTTTGCACTGTATTCTAAATGTTCACGGATGGCAATTTTCCCCTGTATATCGATTCCTGCCAGTAAAGCATTGTTTTGACTATACTGCCAAATCGGGAATGTACCAGAAAGATTTTGTACATATTCTTCGGTTGGTTTTACATAAATGTAATTATTGATGTAGTTAGCATAGATGTCAATGTTTAAGAAATTCTTCTGTTCATGGATATTTAAACTGGTGATCCACTTTAATCCTTTCTCCGCTTTTAAGGACGGATCTCCTCTTTCATAGCGTGCTGTACTCTGGTGGACGTTTTGGCTGTACAGTTCTTGAGCGGACGGCGCTCTCCAAGCAAGTCCTAAGTTTGATTTAAGAGTCATATGGTTATCGACAGTATAGGATAAACCGAGGTTGGTCGACAAGTTATGAAACTGATTGTTGCCGCCATAAGCTTTGCCATAAAAGTCATACCCTGCAGCATCGAAATTCTTGAAATCATATCGAGCTCCTAATTCATAGGCAAATCGGTCTTTTTGCCATTGATATATACCGTATGCTCCGATATTAAAGGCATTGTAATTTGGTATTAATGGGGTATTAAAAGTCCCAGCAATATTGTTGTTAACCTGTGTCTGCCCCTGAAGGCCTGTGATAAATTTTTGATTTAAGCCCTCAATAGTATAAGATGCATCAAGTGCATGTGTCCGTAAAACCATATCCATGCTTGGAATTGCACTACGGCCTGCACGTCTTTTATCGTATTCCTGGCGGTGGTTATTCTGGTAAGCATATTTTATGGATAAGGTTTTAGCATCGCTTAAGCGCTGGCTGTAAGCAAACTGAAATACCTCGTGTTTAACCTCTTGACGGGGAGCATCAATATTGTATGAGAATCCGAAAAGTTCGCTGGGATATGGTCGCCCGTAGGCTAGACGTTCTTGAAAAGAGGTAATATCGCCGATATGAGTAGAAGATAAAATGCCCGCTTCATTGTGATATTGTTTATAGGAAGCTTCAAAATTAGCGTCTTTGTATTGATAATTTACTGCAGCATTTAGGTTGTAAATGCGTTGTCCGGTATTGTTTAGGTAATAATCGGGAGTTTTTCGATTACCAATTTTGCTGTAGTTACCATTGAAAGACCATTTTAGTCCTGCTATCGGAGTGATGCCCTCTAGGTTTAATGCGCTTTGCATACCTCTGCCATTTGTGAAACCGTTAAGACTGACTTGCCCTCTAAGGCTATCAATCTTATTCCAAGGCTTGGTGGATAACAGAATTGCTCCACCTAAAGCCTCTCCTCCATAACGTAGGCTTTCTGCTCCTTTCACAACTGTTATCGTATTGGCAGCATATACATCAATTTCAGGAGCATGATCATTCCCCCATTGCTGACTTTCCAGTTTCATACCATCATTCAATATCGCAAGTCGGTTTCCATAAAGTCCATTTACGATAGGTTTATTGATGGTTGAGCCAGTCTGTAGAAGTTGTACTCCAGCAATATTTTTTAATACTTCTGCTAGCGAACGGTTTCTATTTTCAGCTAAAGCTGTCGCATTGACCTGTTGCGCAATCTGTGTTTTGGCAGCAACCTGATATCCGTAAACCTGTGTCTCGGCGAGTCTCTTAACGTCTTTTTTTAGTCTTATCAGTACGGGACGGTCATTTTTCACATAAGTAGTGTCATTTTCGTAGCCAACGAGTGAAGTCACTAATTTTATAGGGAAGTTCTGTTCGGTACTAAATTGAAATTCACCCGAAAAGTTGGAAGTTATCGCTTTCTTATGTCCTTCGTAGTGTAGGTTAGCTCCATGAATGGGACTGGTGTTTTCTAGCGCTATGATCTTTCCGCTTATTTGTTTTTTTTGTGCAAATAAGCTGTAAGAAGGCCACAATGAGATGAATACGGGTGCCAATATCGAGATGACGCTGAACTGTTTTGTCATGCTTAAATTAAATTACGCTTCAAAAATACAACATTGTTGCATTAAATTAAAATAATAATGCAACAATGTTGTATATAATTTTAAAAGTCGTCATTTATGCCGTTTTTCGATACGAATGAGAAGCATTTTATTTTCTTGAATCCTGGCATTGTTCCAAATGATAATCGAAATGGAACGGGGATTACGCAATAAGTCAGCTAACTTTAAAGATAAAGTAGAGATTTTAGGGTTTCTGAATAGGTTACGATGCTATTAGGAGCGGGGATGATATTGCGTGATAACGCTTTGAAGGTAATCTCGGTCAATATGGGTATAGATTTCGGTAGTGGTAATGCTTTCATGGCCCAACATATCTTGGACAGCACGTAAATCGGCACCACCTTCTACCAGATGTGAGGCAAAACTGTGTCGAAAGGTATGAGGACTGATGTTTTTTTGAAGCCCAATTTTACTTGCTAATTCTTTTATCATAATAAACACCATCACACGTGACAATGCGGCACCTCTTTTATTAAGAAAAACATAATCCTCTTGCCCTGGTTTGATTTTGATATGCAGCCTAACTTCGTCGATGTATATTTTTAAATGTTTAATTGCCTGGCTACCTATCGGTATCAAACGTTCTTTATTCCCTTTTCCTTCCACTTTAATAAATTCGACATCGAGATAGAGATTAGATATTTTTAGACCAACCAATTCAGAGACTCGAAGGCCACAACCATATAATACCTCAATGATAGTCTTGTTGCGCATTCCTTCGGCGGTTGAAAGGTCTATTGCATTGATAAGTTGATCGATTTCTTGTATATTCAGAACACTTGGTATCTTCCTGGCCATACGCGGTGCTTGTATCAACTCTACAGGATTGCTTTCCCAGTCGTACTCCAAGAGTAAGAAATTGTAAAAGGTTTTGAGCCCAGATAGGAGGCGCGATTGGGTAAATGGGGAAATACCAAAGTTATTGATCCAGATTAGAAAACGTTGTAAATCTTTATTTGTGAGTTGCTGGAGAGTCAAATTATGCTCATCACTATATACTTCTAATTTAGATACATCATTTAGATACGCTTCAATAGAATTGTCGGATAGTCCACGCTCAAATTTTAAAAAACGTTCGAAATTCTTCTTTAAATGCAACCAATTATTTTCTTCTATCATGAATAACAAAAATACAATAGATTAATTGTAATTTCGAGCACTAATTTTATAAAACAAACTAAATTAATTATTTAAGGTAAATCAAAAACATGAGATTTATTAAACCAATTGCATTAACATTTTTGTTGCCATCTCTTTATTGTACGACCCCAAGTACAGCGGCAACATCATTTCGTGCTGAAGCGAGAGCGATTTTAGCACAGGACACCGTTAACTGGAATCAAAACCTTCCATTTGACAATGAGGTAGTTAAAGGAAAACTAAAAAATGGTTTCACCTATTATATACGCCGTAATGTAGAACCCGAAAAAAGGGTTACCATGTATTTGGCGAATAAAGTAGGTTCTATTTTAGAGACTGAAGATCAACTCGGTCTAGCACATTTTTTGGAGCATATGAACTTCAATGGATTAAAACATTTTCCAAAAAATGAATTAGTCGATTACCTCCAAAAAGCAGGGGTAAGATTTGGTTCAGACCTTAATGCGTATACAGGTTTTGACGAAACTGTCTATCAATTGCCCATTCCATCAGACGACCCTGAGTTATTGAAAAATGGATTGCAAGTGATGCGTGACTGGGCACAAGATGCTTTGTTGACGACGGAAGAAATTGATAAGGAACGTGGTATTGTGATGCAGGAAATGCGTGGTGGACGTGGTGTTGGCCAGCGTTTGCAAGATCAATATTTCCCCATCGTTTTGAATGGTTCTCGTTATTCCAAACGATTGCCTATTGGAACGGAGAAGATCATTACAACTTTTAATCCGGAAACTATCCGTAAATTTCATCAGGACTGGTATAGACCAGATCTGCAATCTATTATTATTGTAGGCGATATTGATGTTAAAGATATGGAGGAGCGTGTTAAAGCGCTGTTTTCGGATTTGAAAACTCCTGCAAAGAAATTGGAACGCACTAAATACAGTGTTGACTTGCTCAATAAGAATCAATTTATAGCGATTACCGACCCTGAACTTCCTTATACAGTTGCTCAGATCATGATTAAGAGTAAAGAAGAGAAAACGGTTACGGTAAAGGATTACAGGACTCAATTATTGATTTCGGCGTTTAACACCATGGTCGCAGAGCGTTTTTCTGAAATTATGCAACAGGCAGATGCTCCCTTTATGCAAGCTGGTGGTAGCATATCAGGTTTCATAGCGGGATTGGATGTGTTTTCACTGATGGTGGTTTCCAAAGCCAAATCAATTGGAAGTGGGCTTCAAAAAGATGATGACAGAGTTTGAGCGAATTCAAAAGTTTGGATTCACCGCGTCTGAATTGGATAGAGCAGTCATATCGATGAATAAAGCTAATGAAACAGCTTACATAGAAAAGAGTAAGAAAAAATCAGATAGCTATGTGAGTCGCTATTTGAATAACTTCTTAAAAGATGATGCGGCCTTAAGTAATGAGGATAGTTATAAAATTACGAAGCAACTTTTGCCAACATTGACATTAAAAGAAGTCAACGCATTGATTTCGAAATATTATACAGATTTGAATCGCGATGTCATCATTATGGGGCCAGAGAAAGATAAGGCTACTTTACCTGCGGAACAAACAATTAATACTTGGATAAAAGAAGTGGAATCTCAAAGTTTGACAGCCTATGAAGATAAGGTGTCCAAACTGCCATTATTAGCGAAGGAACCTGTAAAGGGATCTATTGTTTCTACTCAGGAATTAAAGGATATCCATGTTAAAGAAATGACGTTAAGCAATGGGGTCAAAGTTATTTTAAAACCTACCAATTTCAAAAATGATGAGATAAGAATTTCGGCATTTAGTGCCGGAGGTTCATCATTATATCCGGATCAAGATTACTATTCCGCAAGTAATGCTGCAGGTTTAGTTGATGCAAGTGGTCTTGGTCAATTGAATAATGTAGAACTTCAAAAATATTTGACAGGTAAAAATATTGCGATCACGCCATATATTTCAGAAAGATATGAAGGTTTATATGGTAGCTCGGATAAAGAGGGACTGAAGAATGCATTTGAGTTGATCTATGGCTATTTTACAGAACCACGATTGGATAATGATGTTTACCAAAGCATTATTGCGCGCTCCGTGGGAAGTTTGGAAAACCGAGAGAGTAACCCATCTAATGTTTTCTCAGATAAAATTAAGGAAGCATTGTATGGGGATAATATTAGAAGGAAAAATGCAACGGTGGAATTAATAAAGACCATCGATAAAAATCGTGCCTTCGAAATTTATAAGGAACGATTTGCTGATGCATCGGATTTTACATTTACGATTGTAGGATCTTTTACAGAAGAAGAAATTAAGCCTTATCTTGAAAATTATTTAGCGGCATTACCTAATTTGGGGAGAAAGGAATCATACAAAGATTTGGCATTAACAGAACCAGCGAAAGGTAATCGCGTTGTTGTGCAAAAAGGTAAGGAGGATAAAGCGTCTGTGCAATTGGCGTATTACGGCGATTACACGTACAGTGAATTAGAAAATGTCAACATGGATGCTTTAGAAAGCATTTTGACAATCAAATTATTGGAGCGTCTTCGTGAAGCTGAAAGTGGAGTTTATAGCGTAGGAGCTTCAGCAAGCTATAGTAAATTGCCACGCGCACGTTATAGTTTCGGAATCGGCTTTGGAACGGCTCCCGATAAGGTGGATGTATTGATTAAATCGGCTGTTGATGAGGTATCAAAGATCAAGAAAGATGGCCCTATCAAGGAGGATATTGAAAAATTTGTCATTGAGCAAAAACGTCAGCTTGAATTACAGTTGAAAGAAAATGGTTTTTGGACAAATTATCTGTCAGGATCATATCAAAACCAGGAGGATGTCACAGCAATACAGCGGAAATTAGAAGATCTAAATCAAGTTTCAGTAGAAAGTGTAAAAGCTGTAGCTGAAAAATATCTGAAAGAAGACCGTATGTTCGAATTTATTCTATTACCAGACGCTAAGTAGATATTTTCTATTTCAAATAAAAATCTCCTGATATTTATCAGGAGATTTTTTATTAAAAAAAGTGTTTTAAAATCTAAACCGATAGTAAGGATTAGTAATTTTATTTATCGGATTTGGATGCTTACTATTTTATTTTTTTCAAGTCATAAAATTCTGCAAGCTCTCCTTGTACCTCTTTGCCTTGCATATCTAACATTTTCATGATACCTTCTCCAACTCTATATTTTGTCTCCCGATCTTTTTCTTGTATTATTATTGATCCTCCATCGGGTGTCCAAGTGAATTGACCAGTTACTTTTATGGGGTCTCCTTTTTCAAGATATTGTTCTGATTTTTCATATGTATCATCAGATTTTAGTGTAATAATGACGTGAATTCCTGAGCAATCAGCACAAGGTAACGTACCTTCATAAGTACCAGCCCAGTCTACTGAATTTTTTGTGTTATGCTCATCGTAAAATAAACTATCTTGTTTAACTTCTACTGGGGTATTTCCAGATTCAGCTTTTTCTTTAGTTTGTGTTTTATTTTGACAAGCCGAAAGCATTGCCACAAATATGAATAGACCTATGATGTTTCTTTTCATGATATTTTATTCTTTAAGTTATTCAACAGAATTATTCCGTTATAGTTTTAGAATTTCATGAAGTTACAAAATAATTTTATTTTTTTTCTGAGTGTCCCAGATCCTTATTCGGATTAATATGATCCCTCACCAGCTGTTTCAACTCTTTTACTTCAGGAAATCTGCCCATATCCTTACGGTCAAATAGCGTGTATCCGTCACTAGAAATGGTGTATTTTCCTGCAATTTCACTTGGAATCAATAAGACACCGTGAACATCTTCCGTAAAAGTGCTGAGTAACTCTTGTGCCATATAAGCTGCGCGTAACATCCAATTGCATTTTGGACAGTATTCTATTGAAATGGTTGGTTTGGATTTATTCATATTTCCTATCATCGAATGAGTAGCGAATATAAGTTATTTCATTTTGATATGAGCGGTCTCTTTTTAGCTGCTTTTTTATATTCATTTTTTAAGAATAACAATTAACCTATCTTAAGTGAAGTCATGGCTAGTGACCCGCCAACAGAGTTGTCATTAAACAACATGAGCTCATCGTGCTGCTCTTTTAAGGCTAAGCTGTAAATTAATGGTAAATAGTGCTCTGGTGTCGGGATTGCTAATTCGAAAGCTTTCCCTTGGTTTTTGAAATCTATTAAGGAATTGTGATCACCATCTAAAATATATCCTTTCATTTTTTCTTTAGCCTCCTGTGCCCAGTCCCACGCAAATCCAGATTCGTTCAATTTATCCCATGCCACCATACGTAAGTTATGAACCATATTGCCACTTCCAATTATTAAAACACCTTTCTGACGTAGAGAAGCTAACTCTTTCGCTAAAGCGTAATGATAAGATGCGGGTTTGGTATAATCAATGCTCATTTGTATAACTGGAACAGTAGCATTGGGGTATAGGTGTCTGACAACGGACCATGCACCGTGGTCAAGCCCCCATTTGTCATCAAGTAGGACATCTGCTTTTGTGATAATTCTTTTCGTTTCTTGTGCCAATGAAGGACTACCAGGGGCAGGGTATTGTACATCAAATAACGCTTGAGGAAATCCGCCGAAATCATGAATTGTTGGTGGATTCTCCATTGCTGTCACGAAAGTACCCTGTGTTTCCCAATGGGCAGAAATTACTAAGATTGCCTTTGGTGTGTCAAATGTCTTTCCTATATTTCTGAATCCGTCAACAAACTCGTTTTCTTCAATTGCAATCATAGGACTGCCATGTCCCAAAAATAAAACTGGAAATTTTTCCGTTGCTTGGAAAGATTTAGATAAATCATGTAGGGAACTTACTTTTAAAGCAGCTCCTGCGAAAGGGATTGCAGCCATAGCGGTTATCATTTGTTTTCTAGTCATTTTTTACTCCTAATATCTTTTGTCGTTTTGGAGTGTTCAAACACGACATACAAATATCAGTTTTATCTGATGGAGTGGGTATTGTTTATCGGAAAGAAAGTTGTGTTATTTGGAAATTATCTTCTTCATGTCATTTCTAAAGTCTGTAGGTGTTTGTCCAGATTTCCTTTTAAAAACAGTTGTAAAGTAGGCTTTATCGGTATAACCAAGTTCAAAACCTATTTCTGAAATTGTTTTGTCGGTATTCATCAATAAACTCTTGGCTTCAATTAACTTTCTGGTTTCAATGATTTCGGAAACACTCTGTTGCAATATTTGATGACAGATAAGGTTGAGGGCGCGGGCGCTCATGAAAAGTTTTTCAGCATAGAAATTGACCGATTCCGGACGGTGGTAGTTCTCCTCTAGTATGGTTAAAAAATTCTTGAAAGTAGTACTGGTATTCGATGGGGCAAGTAAGCCTTCTGGAAACTGTTTCCTATATTCGGATTCAATCATGGTAAATAACGTACTTAGTAATTGACGAACAATGCCCAGGTCGGCATTTTTTGTCTGCATCTCATCTGCTATCATTTGTGAAACTGTAACCAATCGTTGAAAGCAAGGGGAGGACTCGATACTAAAGGTCGCGTGGTCATGAAAATGATTATACAGTTGGAATGTTGTTTCTGGAATGAATTCACTTTTGAATCGTAAAACCCAAAATTGACATTTCCCTGCTCTAGGCTGCGGTTTAACACGATGTATCTTTCCCTTGCTTACAAAGCTGATAAATGGAGCCACAAAAATTTCAGATTTGAAATCTATAAAATGTTCCAATTGACCTTCTGTGCCAATAATCAACTCTTCGAAATCATGATGATGCAAATTGTTTTCGCTATCTGCGATGCGGTCTGCCTCTGCGGCATCGAGTTGATATATTTTAAAAATTTCTTTCAAAGTATTTTATTGTTTTCCCTTAGCGATTAAAGTTATGTAAAAATGTAGTACGGAGTCCTATTGAAGCTTAATATTTCGGTCATTTTCTTTTGTAATCTATGTTGTCTGAAGGTTCATCGAACGATTTTAGAAATTAGTATTACTTTAAGATCCCGAAAGAGATAATCTTTTTTAGGGTTAATGAGACCAACTATATATCGTTTGATTTGTCTAGCTTTTTGAGGCGCTCTTGATTTGGTTATCCTAACCTAGTATTTTTTATCCTATACCTTTTTACTGAATATATTTCATTCGTATTTCTTCTTAATACTTTCATGTTGCTATGAACTATAAATAGTGTATGGTTTATTTTTTCATTTATAGGGATGGTTATCATGGTATCCATAACGTGCAGTAATATGGAATCCTTTTAGGTGATTAATAAGTTTCGGAAATCATCTTGATAATAAGTTGATATCAAATTAGTACCAACTTCAGATTTAATAGTGTATTAAGAGGGTGATTATAGGGGGTTAGTAGGGGGTTAATAGGGGGTTAATAGGGGTATATCCCTATTAACCCCCTACTAATACCAAGCTATCTCTGGTCTACACCTGTTTTAATACCGAAGTTGGTACCTAGTTCATATTACTTAGGTTATAATCCAAGTAGGATCTGCATATTGAATATCTGCTGTTGTGTCCATGCTTATCTATAGCGGTACAATATGTATTTACTATATACTATCTATAAAGAAGCTAGCTGCTCTTCTGGTCTGATTATAGTCAGTCCATACTTAACCTATAGCGATGGAATAAGTAGGTAAGGGATGCTATTATAAAAAGTGAATGGTTATTCCGGTCTATTATAGTCATTCACACTTATTTCTACAGAGAGACAATAAGTGCTTATACTATATATAAGGAGTGATCTGCTATTCCAGTCGATTGATAATCATCCATACTTATCTATAGCGGTACAATAAGCTATATGTAAAGTAGCAATCTGCTATTCCAGTCGATTGATAATCATCCATACTTATCAATAGCGGTACTATAAGAAGCATGCGATCGGCCATCATAAAGGAGCGATCGGCCTTAGCACCTGTTTTTTGGGCGATATCCAACCCTCAGTTCGGCTCTTTGAAAAATAAATCATCCAATGATACAGCAAGTTACCCCCTTTCTCAATAAATAAGTAAGAAAACGTTTGGAAGTGAATATAAAAATGGTCTATCTTTGCACCACTCCGCAAGGGAGGAACGGTCGGTTCGAAAGGACGGACAATGAAAAAAAGAGGGTCTATGTTATTTAGACGCAGAAATCGAAAAGGTCTCCAAAAATAAATTTTCACATTTATTTTGGATATACCAAAAAGATCTCTACCTTTGCAGTCCCAACGGAAACGAAGGGAGCCAAAACAAGATCGATAACGGCGCAATGCCGACATCATATGGCCGAAGCGAGATGCGGAAGCGAAAAAAGTTCTTTAAAAATATAATCATGTAACGTAACGAGTAGTGTTGAGAAACGACGAAAGTTAAAAAAATCAACCTGTTCAATTTTAGAATTAGAAATAAAATACAAGACAATTCTATTTATTATAAATAGTCTTGATCTTACACTTCATTTTACAATGGAGAGTTTGATCCTGGCTCAGGATGAACGCTAGCGGCAGGCCTAATACATGCAAGTCGGACGGGATTCAGAGCTAAGCTTGCTTAGTTCTGATGAGAGTGGCGCACGGGTGCGTAACGCGTGAGCAACCTACCCATATCTGGGGGATAGCCTCTCGAAAGAGAGATTAACACCGCATAACATCATCGAGTGGCATCACTCGATGATCAAATATTCATAGGATATGGATGGGCTCGCGTGACATTAGCTAGTTGGAGAGGTAACGGCTCACCAAGGCTACGATGTCTAGGGGCTCTGAGAGGAGAATCCCCCACACTGGTACTGAGACACGGACCAGACTCCTACGGGAGGCAGCAGTAAGGAATATTGGTCAATGGAGGCAACTCTGAACCAGCCATGCCGCGTGCAGGATGACTGCCCTATGGGTTGTAAACTGCTTTTGTCAGGGAATAAACCTACTTACGTGTAAGTAGCTGAATGTACCTGAAGAATAAGGATCGGCTAACTCCGTGCCAGCAGCCGCGGTAATACGGAGGATCCAAGCGTTATCCGGATTTATTGGGTTTAAAGGGTGCGTAGGCGGTCCTATAAGTCAGTGGTGAAAGACGGCAGCTTAACTGTCGCAGTGCCTTTGATACTGTAGGACTTGAATCTATTTGAAGTGGGCGGAATAAGACAAGTAGCGGTGAAATGCATAGATATGTCTTAGAACTCCGATTGCGAAGGCAGCTCACTAAGTTAGCATTGACGCTGATGCACGAAAGCGTGGGGATCAAACAGGATTAGATACCCTGGTAGTCCACGCCCTAAACGATGATAACTCGATGTTTGCGATACACAGTAAGCGTCCAAGCGAAAGCGTTAAGTTATCCACCTGGGGAGTACGGTCGCAAGATTGAAACTCAAAGGAATTGACGGGGGCCCGCACAAGCGGAGGAGCATGTGGTTTAATTCGATGATACGCGAGGAACCTTACCCGGGCTTGAAAGTTAGTGAATGATCCAGAGACGGATCAGTCCTTCGGGACACGAAACTAGGTGCTGCATGGCTGTCGTCAGCTCGTGCCGTGAGGTGTTGGGTTAAGTCCCGCAACGAGCGCAACCCCTATGTTTAGTTGCCAGCGAGTTATGTCGGGGACTCTAAACAGACTGCCTGTGCAAACAGTGAGGAAGGTGGGGACGACGTCAAGTCATCATGGCCCTTACGTCCGGGGCTACACACGTGCTACAATGGATGGTACAGCGGGCAGCTACATAGCAATATGATGCTAATCTCTAAAAGCCATTCACAGTTCGGATTGAGGTCTGCAACTCGACCTCATGAAGTTGGATTCGCTAGTAATCGCGTATCAGCAATGACGCGGTGAATACGTTCCCGGGCCTTGTACACACCGCCCGTCAAGCCATGAAAGTTGGGGGTACCTAAAGCATGTAACCGCAAGGAGCGTGTTAGGGTAAAACCGATAATTGGGGCTAAGTCGTAACAAGGTAGCCGTACCGGAAGGTGCGGCTGGAATACCTCCTTTCTAGAGCATTCAAGATTGAAGCTCGTTACGTATACACATGATTTATATTATAGAAACAAAAAGAAACATTTGAAGAAATGTGCCCATCCCTGTAGGATGGTCCAGAGAGAGAATGATAAGCTAGTCCCGTAGCTCAGTTGGTTAGAGCACTACACTGATAATGTAGGGGTCAGCAGTTCAAATCTGCTCGGGACTACCATAAAACGATACGGGGAATTAGCTCAGCTGGCTAGAGCACCTGCCTTGCACGCAGGGGGTCATCGGTTCGACTCCGATATTCTCCACAGGTCTGCCCGAACACCAAGATATTGTGTTCATTATAAGGGGGACAAAGAGTTCTTTGACATATTGAAAGAAAAAAATTACAAGAGAAGACAACAGTAGAGACAATACTGTGATGTGCTCGATGTATTATGAAGACCCTCGGTCAAGGCCGAACGGATTAATGCGTAGCATCATGGTTATATATATCAAAAAGCAACCCATAGTAGCAAAAGGGCTATGAGGTGAAGAAAGTAAATAAGGGCACACGGGGGATGCCTAGGCTCTCAGAGGCGATGAAGGACGTGATAAGCTGCGATAAGCTTCGGGGATCAGCAAATGTGAGTTCGATCCGAAGATTTCCGAATGGGGCAACCTAGCATACTGAAGGTATGTTGTATAATACGCGAACGCGCTGAACTGAAACATCTAAGTAGGCGTAGGAGAAGAAAATAATAATGATTTCCCAAGTAGTGGCGAGCGAACGGGAAAGAGCCCAAACCATTGATGTTACGGCATCAGTGGGGTTGTAGGGCTGCGATGTGGCATTAGCAAACAGAAGTGGAATGGGATGGGAAGCCCAGCTATAAACGGTGATAGCCCGGTACACGTATAGAATGCTAGCCTAGCAGTACCCTGAGTACCGCGGGGTCGGAGACGCCCTGTGGGAATCTGTCAGCACCATCTGATAAGGCTAAATACTCCTGAGAGACCGATAGTGAACTAGTACCGTGAGGGAAAGGTGAAAAGAACCTCGAACAGAGGAGTGAAAAGAACCTGAAACCGTGTGCTTACAAGCGGTCGGAGCTGCCAGGTGCAGTGACGGCGTGCCTTTTGCATAATGAGCCTACGAGTTACTCTTGTCTGGCAAGGTTAAGTGGTTCAGCCACGCAGCCGAAGCGAAAGCGAGTCTTAATAGGGCGCATAGTCAGATGAGGTAGACGCGAAACCTTGTGATCTACCCTTGGGCAGGTTGAAGTTGCAGTAACATGTAATGGAGGACCGAACCGATAAACGTTGAAAAGTTTTCGGATGACCTGAGGGTAGGGGTGAAAGGCTAATCAAACTGGGAAATAGCTCGTACTCCCCGAAATGTTTTTAGGAACAGCGTCGGCATAGAGTCTTATAGAGGTAGAGCTACCGATTGGGTGCGGGGGAGTCAAATCCTACCAAATCCAGACGAACTCCGAATGCTATAAGATATGGCCGGCAGTGAGGCTTTGGGTGCTAAGGTCCAAGGCCGAGAGGGAAAGAACCCAGACCATCAGCTAAGGTCCCTAAATATACGCTAAGTTGAACTAACGAGGTCCGGTTGCCTAGACAGCTAGGATGTTGGCTTGGAAGCAGCCATTCATTTAAAGAGTGCGTAACAGCTCACTAGTCGAGCGGCCGGGCGTGGATAATAAACGGGCATCAAGTGTATTACCGAAGCTATGGATTTGTATCATTAGATACATCTGGTAGGGGAGCATTCTATTTACGGTGAAGCGATCTGGTAATGGGTCGTGGAGTGCATAGAAAAGCAAATGTAGGCATAAGTAACGATAAGGCGGGTGAGAAACCCGCCCACCGAAAGACTAAGGTTTCCTGATCAACGCTAATCGGATCAGGGTTAGTCGGGGCCTAAGGCGCATCCGAAGGGAGCAAGCCGATGGACAACTGGTCAATATTCCAGTACTTTTTATAACTGCGATGTGGTGACGGAGTAGTGACACTGCCGCGAACTGACGGAATAGTTCGTTGAAAGGCGTAGGTATAGGGACGGTAGGCAAATCCGCCGACCCTGCTGAAACCCAATAGTACAGCAAAGCTTCGGCGGCGTTGATAGAGCAGGTAAACAGACTTCCAAGAAAACCCGCTAAGCTTCAGGTTATAAAAACCCGTACCGTAAACCGACACAGGTAGTCGAGGAGAGAATCCTAAGGTGCTCGAGTGAATCATGGCTAAGGAACTCGGCAAAATGGCCCTGTAACTTCGGGAGAAGGGGCGCTTCCTCCAGCAATGGAGAAGCCGCAGTGAAAAGGCCCAGGCGACTGTTTAACAAAAACATATGGCTTTGCAAAATCGAAAGATGAAGTATAAGGCCTGACACCTGCCCGGTGCTGGAAGGTTAAGAGGGGATGTCATCGTAAGAGAAGCATTGAATCGAAGCCCCAGTAAACGGCGGCCGTAACTATAACGGTCCTAAGGTAGCGAAATTCCTTGTCGGGTAAGTTCCGACCTGCACGAATGGTGTAACGATCTGGGCGCTGTCTCAGCCATGAGCTCGGTGAAATTGTGGTATCGGTGAAGACGCCGATTACCCGCAACGGGACGGAAAGACCCCATGCACCTTCACTATAGCTTAACATTGGAATTGGGTACAGGATGTGTAGGATAGGCGGGAGATGTTGAAGTGGCTTCGCTAGGAGTCATGGAATCAACCTTGAAATACCGCCCTTTCTGTATCCGGTTTCTAACTCGGTTATATCGAGGACATTGTTTGGTGGGTAGTTTGACTGGGGTGGTCGCCTCCAAAAAGGTAACGGAGGCTTTCAAAGGTAAGCTCAGTACGCTTGGTAACCGTACGAGGAGTGCAATGGCATAAGCTTGCTTGACTGTGAGACCAACAAGTCGAACAGGGTCGAAAGACGGACATAGTGATCCGGTGGTTCTGTATGGAAGGGCCATCGCTCAAAGGATAAAAGGTACGCTGGGGATAACAGGCTGATCTCCCCCAAGAGCTCATATCGACGGGGAGGTTTGGCACCTCGATGTCGGCTCGTCACATCCTGGGGCTGGAGAAGGTCCCAAGGGTTGGGCTGTTCGCCCATTAAAGTGGCACGCGAGCTGGGTTCAGAACGTCGCGAGACAGTTCGGTCCCTATCTGTTGTGGGCGTTGGAAGTTTGAGTGGATCTGTCCTTAGTACGAGAGGACCGGGATGGACTGACCGCTGGTAAACCAGTTATGCCGCCAGGTGTACGGCTGGGTAGCTACGTCGGGAATAGATAAGCGCTGAAAGCATCTAAGTGCGAAACTAGCCACGAGATGAGACTTCCTTATAGGGCCGTAGAAGACTACTACGTCGATAGGTTGCAGGTGTAAAGGTAGAGATACCATAGCTGAGCAATACTAATCACCCGAAGCTTTCTCAAGCAACGCAGACACTGTTGTCTTCCTCTTTTAGTTTTTCTTTCAATTGTCTATAGATCAGATGGTCACTTTATCCGTAATGGATATTGTTTCTATATTCTGATAACCTTATTTTAGGTGCCTATATCGGCGGTGTCTACCTCTTCCCATTCCGAACAGAGAAGTCAAGCCCGCCAGAGCCGATGGTATTGCCGTAACAGGTGGGAGAGTAGGTCGGTGCCTTTTTTTATACAGAAGCCCTTGCATGACAGCAAGGGCTTTTTTGTGTTCTGGATTTTCTGGGGGAGAGCACCTCCGGACCGGACATCACCCAGCAACCGATGGCCTGGCCTCAAAACACTGCAATGGACTGGAAATTAGGTCTGTACCATTTCCTATACTAAAGTCCTTACATATTAGCGATTATCTCTGGCTCTATGTGATGCTGTTGAAGCATATCTTATTGCTATAAAAATGCTAAAACATATCGAATATGCCTTATCGTTAGTCTTTCATGAGGAATTTTTTTCTCGTTACTTATATTAATTCCTCGCTGTTAAGTTTTGGATTGCTACTTGATATATACATAGATTAAGGTTGCTAAGGCACTCCCTATAAGTGGTCCAATGACAGGAACCCAAGCATAGGCTATATTGAAAGATTTCTTGTTTTTTATTGGTAATAAGGCGTGCGTTATGCGAGGGCCTAGATCACGTGCTGGATTAATGGCATATCCAGTGGTACCACCTAATGATAGGCCGATACCCCAAACGACAAAACTTACAGGTATTGCTCCTATAGAACCTAGTCCAAAGGTTTGTCCTTGGTAAGTCGTTGGACTCGTGAAATTTAGTATACAAAATATTAAGACAAATGTGCCAACGATTTCGCTAATAATATTAATTTTAGGGTTGAATATGGCTGGTCTGGTACAGAATACAGCCTCTTTAGCTCCTGCATCATCGGTTTCTGTGAAATGGTCTTTGTACATGAGCCAAACTATAAAAGATCCAAACATTGCGCCTAAAATTTGCATAAGGATGTATTGTAAGCCCAAGCTTATCGTCATCTTATTTAAAAGAAGATTGGCAAGAGTGACTGCGGGATTTAGATGTGCTCCGCTGTGAGGGTCCTGCGATGGTAACACCTGCAAATACTGCCAATGCCCAAGCCGTACTGATAACTATCCAACCCGAATTATTTCCTTTAGTATCTTTTAATACCACATTTGCAACGACCCCGCCACCTAATAGAATGAGGATGGCTGTGCCTATAAATTCTGCAATTAATACATTCATATTATAAAATTAATTAGTCATTCATATCATAGTTTGCCCAAAATTTTGTGGTCTCTACTGCTCTTTTCCATTCTCGTAAAGATTGTTTTACTCTATCGTCACCAATCGGCTTGAATATCGTATCTAATTGCCATTGTTCGGCAATCTCTTCAATACTAGGCCAAAAACCAACTGCTAGACCTGCTAAATAAGCCGCACCAAGTGCCGTTGTTTCAATTACTTCAGGTCTTACTGTAGTCGCATTAATGAAATTGGCCTGGGTTTGCATCAGAAAATTATTAGCACTCGCACCTCCATCTACGCGAAGCTCCTTGACTTCAATTTGTGAATCAGACTGCATCGCTGTCAGCACATCGGTAACTTGGAAAGCAATGCCCTCAAGTGCAGCACGGGCGATGTGTGCGACATTAGTTCCCCTTGAAAGCCCCAATAAGCTTCCTCTAGCATAAGGGTTCCAATGCGGCGCACCAAGTCCTGAAAAAGCAGGAACCAAATATACACCATCACTGTCTTTTACACTAGTGGCTAATCTTTCGACTTCTGCTGCTGTTTTTATAATCCCCAACTCATCTCTTAACCATTGTATAACTGCTCCTCCGATAAAGACGCTCCCCTCTAGGGCATACGTTACCTTATCCCCAATTTTCCAAGCAATAGTGGTAACTAAATTGTTTTTGGAAAATATCGGTTTTGAGCCAATATTCATTAATAAGAAACAACCAGTTCCGTATGTGTTTTTGGCCATACCTTTCTTCGTGCACATTTGTCCGAAAAGTGCTGCCTGTTGATCTCCAGCTATCCCAGCGATAGGTACCACACTTGATAGTATTTGTCCTGAAGTATAACCATAGACCTCCGAAGATGATGCCACTTGAGGTAAGAGACTCTTTGGGATATCAAATAGGTTTAGAAGCTCTTCGTCCCAGTTTAATGTCTCAATATTATAGAGCATTGTACGCGAAGCATTGGATACGTCGGTTACATGTACTTTTCCATCCGTTAAATTCCATATAATCCAAGTGTCCACAGTTCCAAAAGCTAGTTCTCCACGATTTGCTCGCTCGCGGACACCTTCAACATGTTCTAATATCCAATTAATTTTGGATGCTGAAAAGTAGGAATCAATACGTAAGCCAGTTTTTTGCTGTATGGTATCACTGTATCCTTCTTTTTCGAGGTTTTTACAATAATTGGCTGTTCTACGGTCTTGCCAAACAATGGCATTGTAGACGGGTTCACCTGTGTTTCTATCCCAAATAATCGTTGTCTCGCGTTGATTTGTGATTCCGATACCTTTAATATGTTTGGGCGTGATTTTTAATTTAGCCATAACCTCGGTAAAGACAGATAATTGGCTGGCCCATATTTCCTTAGGGTCGTGTTCTACCCATCCTGAATGCGGATATATCTGTTTGAACTCTTTCTGTGCTATGGCTTCTATTTTTCCTGATTTTGAAAAAATAATAGCTCTGGAACTGGTTGTCCCTTGATCTAATGCTAAAATGTATTCTTTTGTACTCATTGATTTAGGGGTTTTAGATTATGCCTCATAACTGTAGTGTTTGCCAAGCGCTAAGAACTGTTGAAGCTCTTCTTCTTTCCACGATTCTGTCTGATCAAGTTCATTCGCCATAATATGAACTACAACAGGTGCGGCCTCCATAGCAGCTTTAGCGTCTAGAAACAGCATCCGCATCCTTCTTGCTAAGACATCCTCGAGTCGCCTAGCCATTTCATTTCTTACCGCCCATACAACTTCAGCAGCGATATAATCAAACTTGGGATGTATCTTTTGATTGAGTTCGGGGTTTTTAATTGCTAAATCTTTAATCAGGTCAGCATCAGTACCGTAAATTTGCCAATGACCTTCTTGTTTATCTTCTAAATAACCATGAATTTTGAGGGTTTTAGTGATGCAAGGTGCATCGGTTAATTTTCCGATTTCAATGGCCTTATTTACAGTATCCTCTGCCATTTTTCGATAGGTAGTCCATTTTCCTCCAGTGATGGTAATCAATCCTGACTTGCTTGTAATCAGCTTGTGGTCTCTTGAAATCTCTTTTGTCGATTTAGAGTT
Organism: Sphingobacterium sp. SG20118; assembly: GCF_044740685.1. Classification (NCBI taxonomy): domain Bacteria; kingdom Pseudomonadati; phylum Bacteroidota; class Sphingobacteriia; order Sphingobacteriales; family Sphingobacteriaceae; genus Sphingobacterium; species Sphingobacterium sp. SG20118. The sequence goes on along the minus strand of NZ_CP172826.1, from coordinate 2,907,673 downwards.
CTCATCTTTTGGGGCAGCTAATGGTCTTAAACCTGCAAAAACACTCAGTATATCCTTCCTCGTAGGTGCTGGATTGAGGTATGTTTTAGCAGTGGAGAGTATAAATTCAACCTCTTCCTCCAAAGGTCTTGGTTCAATGGTGTGGATATCCAGCGGGGTATCTGTCGTACCTAATAAGATGTGGTCATGCCATGGAACACCGAACAAAACCCGGCCATCATCTGTCTCTGGAATCATTAAGGCATCATCTTCTCCCAAGAATTTTTTATCGATAACAATATGTGTTCCTTGTGAGGGTCTAACTAAGTTTCTTATGGGTAGGAGACTCCATTTTGAGAATGTCGTCAACAAAAATACCAGTAGCATTGATAACCGTTTTTGCGGTTATTTCAATCGTTTCTTCCGATTCAAGATCTGTAAATGAGATGCCAGAAACATGTCCATTTTCATCTTTATGGATGGCATTTACATCGCAATAATTGAGGATTGTGGCGTCTAACATGCTTGCTGTTTGCGCTAAATTAATAGCAAATCTAGCGTCATCAAATTGTCCATCATAGTAGATAATTCCACCTTTCAGGCCTGTTTTTTTGATGGATGTTAGTTTGGATACCACCTGTTCGTTGGATAGGAATTTGGATGCACCAATGCGGTATGATCCTGCCATCCAATCGTAAATTTTTAATCCAATCAGATATTTCCATTTACTATAAAAGGAATAACAGGGTATAATAAAACTTTGCACCTTAGCTAGATGAGGTGCATTTTTGAATATTAATCCTCTTTCTCTTAAAGCAGAATAAACGAGCTTTATATCACCATTTGCTAAATAGCGGACACCTCCATGAACCAATTTAGTACTCCTGCTCGAGGTCGCTTTTGCAAAATCGTATTTTTCCAACAGGAGTGTTTTATATCCACGTGATGCGGCATCAACAGCAATACCGAGGCCGGTAGCCCCCCCCCCAATGATGACGACATCCCATTTCGAGTTTTTCTTTACCCGTTCTAGGTTTTTGTCTCTTTTAAAGTTAATCATACGCTTGTTTAATAATTACATTTGGTTTCATTTGTATGCTTTTTTGGTCTAGTATAAATATAAATGAAAGGTCTTTTTTATACAACGAAATAGGATGAAAGTTTGTTTTATTTATTTTTTAATTGGTACATTGTTCAAATGTCCCAATTTTATATATCTCATTTATAAGAATGCGATATTCTTGCTGTGCTGAAAATAAATGGATATATTATTGTTACAGAGTTGAGGAAGAATTTGGATTTCTCTAAGGTTACCATGAGTATGGATTTATAACGCGCATAAGGTGCTGTAGTTGTTTTTTCACAGCTTGAGGGATAACGAGAGGAAATAGAAAGAATGATTGGAAAAGAGCCTCTTAAAAGAATAATTAATGGGTATGTTAAAATAGATAAACAACGATTGTTTTTAATAAAAAAATAGGTTGTTTATTATTATTTTCCTTAAATAATGTAAAAAAAGACTAAAAATATTGTCATTCGTTAAAGAAATGCCTTTATTTGCACAAATCTCAAATTTAAATGGCTAAAAATTTACTCATAGTAGAGTCTCCTGCGAAAGCGAAAACAATAGAAGGGTATCTAGGGAAGGACTTTTTAGTGAAGTCTAGTTACGGGCATATTCGTGACTTGGTGAAGACCGATGATGCTATTGATACAGATAAAGATTTTCAACAAAAATATGAAGTTCCTACTGATAAAAAGGCAATAGTCAGTGAATTAAAGAAATTAGCTAAAGCTGCAGAAACAGTATGGCTAGCGTCCGATGAGGACCGTGAAGGAGAGGCGATATCTTGGCATTTATTTGAGACGTTGGGTTTAAAGGATGAGAGTACTAAACGTATTGTCTTTCATGAGATCACGAAACCAGCGATTTTAAAAGCCATTGAGAATCCTCGTAAAATAGATTATAATTTAGTTAATGCACAACAAGCACGTCGTGTACTGGATCGATTAGTCGGATTTGAACTTTCTCCTGTGTTATGGAAAAAAGTAAAACCTTCTTTATCTGCAGGACGTGTTCAATCCGTTGCTGTACGTTTAATCGTAGATCGCGAGCGTGAAGTCATTCGGTTTAATGCTGAAGCATCATTCCGAATTGTTGCATTTTTTCATACAGGAAAAGTAAAAGATAGTTTTAAGGCAGAGTTGCCTCATCGCTTTGCTACAGAAGTTGAAGCAAAGCAGTTTTTAGACGATTGTAGGACTGCAGAGTTCGCTGTTAAGAGTTTGGAAACAAAACCTGCGAAACGATCTCCTGCGGCTCCATTTACCACTTCAACCCTACAGCAGGAAGCCAGTCGTAAGCTTGGATTTTCTGTTGCACGGACGATGCAGGTAGCGCAGCGGTTATATGAGGCAGGGCGCATTACTTATATGCGTACCGACTCGGTCAACTTAAGTGATACAGCAATAGAAGCGGCAGAAAAAGAAATTCGCTCAGCTTATGGTGATCGTTACCACAAACTAAGAAAATATAAAACGAAGACTTCAGGAGCACAAGAGGCCCACGAGGCGATTCGTCCAACTTATTTTTCTGAACACAGTATCGAAGGTGATGCTGCAGAAAAAAGATTGTACGATTTAATTTGGAAACGTGCTATCGCTTCTCAAATGAGTGAAGCGGAGTTTGAGAAGACTTTGGCTAAAATTTCTATTTCTACACGTAAGGAAGATTTATCTGCTTCGGGTGAAGTAATGAAATTCGACGGATTCTTGAAGGTTTATTTTGAATCTACAGATGATGACCATGATTCTGGTAATGAAGAGGAAAACGATAATTCATTGTTACCTCCTTTAACAACTGGACAAGCTGTTGTATTGAAAAGCATGAATGCAACGGAACGTTTCACGAGACCTCCTGCACGTTACACTGAAGCTGCTTTGGTGAAGAAATTGGAAGAATTGGGTATCGGTAGACCTTCTACCTATGCGCCAACAATTTCAACAATTCAAAATCGTGGTTATGTTGTGAAAGAGGAACGCGATGGTCGTTCACGTGATTACCGTGTTTTGACATTGGAGAACGCAGAGATCTCTGCCGTTACGAAAACAGAAATCACGGGTGCGGAAAAAGGGAAAATGTTCCCTACTGATATCGGTATTGTAGTCAATGATTTTCTTGTTGAACACTTTAAAGGTATAGTAGACTTTAATTTTACGGCTAAAGTCGAAAAGGAATTTGATGAGATTGCACATGGTTTGACTGAATGGACAGATATGTTGCGCGAGTTTTATGGACCTTTTCATTCTGAAGTACAGAAAACTTTAGAGCATGCTGAACGTGCAAATAACGAAAGAGAACTCGGTGTAGACCCTGTTTCGGGAAAGCCAGTTTCTGTTCGTATTGGTAAATTTGGTCCTTTGGTTCAGATTGGAGCGCAGGATGATGAAGAGAAACCACGATTTGCATCCTTACGTAAAGGTCAGATGATCGAAACGATTACTTTTGAAGATGCGATGGAGTTGTTCAAACTACCTAAAAAAGTAGGGATCTTTGAAGAAAAAGAAATGACTGTTGCGATTGGTCGATTTGGACCTTATATTCGTCACGACTCCTCTTTCTACTCTTTACCAAAAGATCTTGATCCTTTAGACGTTACTGAAGAAGAATGCATCCAGATCATCAAGGAAAAGAGACAGAAGGATATCGAGAAAGTGATTCGTGTTTTTGATGAAAATCCAGAAGCGCAGATTGAACAAGGTCGTTGGGGTCCATTTATTCGTTTTGGAAAACAGAACTTAAAAATCCCTAAAGGTACGGAGGTTGAAAACATTACTTACGAAGATGTCGTTAAGTGGGCAGAAGCTGATGCTCCAAAGGGGAAAGCTAAAGTAGCTACTAAAAAAGCGACAACGACTAAAAAAGCTCCAGCAAAAAAAGCGACAACTGTTAAAAAGGCTACAACTGCTAAGAAAGCGGCTACAGTAAAAGCAACGAAAGAGAAATAATTGAAATGAAAAAGGATTTACCTGAAAACATTGTTCAAAATATTACCATTGCTGTTATTTTGGAAAGTGAGAGCCCGGAGTCGAAAATATGGAATGTCTATTTGATTAATGAAAAAAATCAAGAGATTCAAAATGTTTTGGTTACTTCAAAAGGTTATGGTGAGAAGGATGGTGTGCAGGTACAAACAAGCACATTACGTCATTTCATCGGTAATGTAGGAGCACATTCTTTTGACAAAATCGAAGCTATAGATGAGGAGGTGTTTGGCCTAACCAATGAATATTGGTTAAGCTTTTACATAGACAACATTATTTACGATAAAAAATATATCTTCTTACCCGAGAGCATTATTGAAGGAAATTTAATACTTGTTCCTGTAGTAAATAAGCTCGGGGTGATAATAGGAGGGATGAATTAGTTTTATGACAATTAGACATAACTTTATCATTGCTATTGATGGCTTTTCATCTTGTGGAAAAAGTACAGTAGCAAAAGCATTAGCTAAAAAATTAAAATTTGTTTTCATTGACAGTGGTGCCATGTATCGTGCCGTAACACTCTACTTCATCAGAGAAGGGATTGATATGGAAGACGAAGCAGCGGTGTCGCAGGCTTTAGAAGATATTCATATTGACTTCATCCCTAATTTGGACAAGACAGAGATTCATCTTAATGATGAAGATATTTCGGAAGAAATTCGTCAGATGTATATTTCGGATAAAGTAAGTGAAGTAAGCACGATCAGAGCGGTGCGCCAGGCAATGGTGGCACAGCAACAAAAGCTTGGGCGGAAAAGAAACATTGTGATGGATGGTCGTGATATCGGCACCACGGTATTTCCGGATGCTGATATGAAGATATTCATGACTGCCGACCCGCAGGTGCGTGCGAATAGACGTTACTTAGAATTGACGAATAAGGGTGAGCAGGTGACGATGGATGAAATTGTCAAAAATTTGGCTCATCGTGATCATATTGATAGTACCCGAGAAGAAAGTCCATTACGAAAAGCTGAAGATGCGTTAGTATTGGATAACTCCTATATGACACAAGATGATCAATTGACATTTGTCATTGAAGAATATAAAAAAAGAAGGGCTTCCCATTAGGAAGCTCTTCTTTTTTATTTAACACTATTAATTTGTTGCTGTTCTTTGAGTTTAGTAACATTGTTTTTCTCTCCAAACTCTTCTGTTTTTTCTTGAAAAGAATCCAATAACTGACGAATTGCATCTGAATTGTCTGCTGTACGTTGGAAAATATCGGGTAGTATTTTTTCGAGATTTTTGTCTCCAAGTTCGATATTATCCACTTCTATTTTCCCGATTTTTTCTAATACGGCTTGCTGACTTTTCCTAACATCCTCTAATTCTCGGGCTATTTTTTCCATCAATTCAAATTTTTTCAATTTATCCATATTATTAAAATTTAGTAATCTATTATAATAATAACGTATAAAATGGTCGATTTGTTTCATACAAAAAAAAAAGGTTCCAAATTTTTGGAACCTTTTATAACTATATTTTAGTAATTACTGTGTACGACCTGGGTATTCCTGTAACCCTTTTTCTAAACAGATCAGTGCTTTTTGGAGGTCGGCTTGCTTCAAAACATAAGCTAAGCGTACTTCGTTGTTTCCTGCACCAGGCGTACTATAGAAGCCTGTTGCGGGAGCCATCATCACGGTTTCATTTTCATACGAAAATTCTTCAAGCATCCACTGACAAAATCTATCTGCGTTATCAATTGGTAGTTTCGCAACGACATAAAATGCACCACCTGGATTTGGTGAAAATGCACCTTCAATCTTATTTAAACCATTAACTAGCGTGTCACGACGAGCAGTGTACTCTTTAGAGACAGCCTCAAAATAGCTGTCGGGTGTATCAACAGCAGCTTCAGCAGCAATTTGCCCCTCTAAAGAGGGACTCAAGCGTGCCTGAGCAAACTTAAGTGCTACTTGATACAATTCTTTATTTTTGGTGATCATGCACCCGATTCTAGCACCACAAGCGGAGTAGCGCTTTGATACGGTATCAAAGACTACCACATGTTGTTTCTAAGCCTTCCATGTGCATAGGAGAAATGAATTCACGACCATCATAGCAGAACTCACGGTAGGCCTCATCAGAGAATAGGTACAGGTCGTATTTCAAGCATAGTTCGCGTAAGGCTTCTAGCTCTTCTTTTGAATATAAATAGCCCGTTGGGTTATTTGGGTTACAGATCGCTATAGCTTTGGTCTTTTCAGTGATGACCTTTTCAAACTCTGCGATTGAAGGTAAAGCAAAACCACTATCGATATAGGACATGATGGGCTTTACAACGATATCAGCCGAACAAGCGAAACCATTATAGTTGGCATAGAACGGTTCGGGGATAATCACTTCTTCACCAGGGTTAAGACAAGCTTGCATCGCAATTAGAATAGCTTCAGATCCCCCATTTGTCACTAAAATATCAGTTGGTTCGATATTATAGTTCAATTTGTTGTAGTAGGTTGTGAGTTTATTTCGGTAGGATTCTGTTCCTTCCGATGCCGTATATGCCCACACTTTGAAATCAATGTTCTTTAAAGCATTAAGCATGACCTCCGGTGTTTCAATGTCAGGCTGTCCGATATTCAAATGATATATTTTTTTTCCCTCTTTCTTCGCTTGATCAGCAAATGGTGTTAATTTCCTAATTGGGGATGCGGGCATATTGTACCCTTTTCTTGATATTGATGGCATTATTTTATATGAATTAGCGAAACAAATTTAATGAATAAAAACCAAAAAAAGCCACTTTTGTAAAAGTGGCTTTTGAGTACAATGTTATGTTAAAGGTTTATTCTACAATTCCTTTAATGTATAATGTTTTTACAGGTGTTTTTGTATTTGATGTTACTGTAAAGCTTTTGGTAAAAGGAGCTTTTGATGCGGCATTATATGTCACTTTAATGGTTCCTGCTTCACCTGGTTTGATAGGCGTTTTTGTAAATTCAGCGACGGAACAACCACATGAAGGTTTTACATCAGAAATAATAATAGGCTGACTTCCTGCATTTGAAAATTTGAAACTATATGAAACTGGAGTTCCTTGAGCAATCTTTCCAAAATCATGCGTTTCCTTTTCAAATTTAAATTCGCTTTGACTCGTTTGCATTGCAGTGAACCCTACAAATGCGACAATAACAGCTAATACGGCTATAAATTTTTTCATATCTTCTTCTTCTTTTATTTTTTACTGTTTCTTTTTGATTGTCAAACTATGTACCAAAGTAGATATTTGAACTTTCATTTGCTTTAGAAAAGAGGCTAATAACAATAATATTACATTAACAGTCGTTAAATAATACCCTCTTTCAATAAATCTTGAATATGGATGATACCTTCATATTTGTTTGCGTCCATAACAATAAGTTGTGAGATGTTATTCTGGCGCATCATATGTAAAGCATTTACAGCTAATTCTGATTTATCGATTGTCTTTGGATTTGCACCCATGATATCGGCAGCAGTAAGTCCTGTTAGGTCTTCATGATTCTCGAGCATACGACGGATGTCACCATCGGTTATGATACCAATTATATTCTCCTGTTCCAAAACAGCAACAGCACCCAGTCGGCTTTGTGTGATGGTTAAGATGACAGATCTTATGTTGGCATTGCTTTGTGTTTTCGGTTTTTCATTTTGATCTGACAGATCGGCAACTTTCAGATATAGCTTTTTACCTAACGCACCTCCAGGATGGTATTTAGCAAAATCTTTATCTGAAAAATCACGACATTCCTGAAGACATACAGCTAGGGCATCGCCCATGGCCAATTGTGCAGTGGTACTGGAAGTAGGAGCGAGGTTGTTTGGGCAGGCTTCTTTTTCAACGGTGGTGTCCAATACGTAATCGGCCTGATCGGCTAAATAAGAATTGATATTACCAACCAATGCAACCAAAGTATTGCCGGTTTGTTTTAAGAAAGGTACCAAGACTTTTATTTCAGGAGTTGTACCGCTTTTTGAAATTGCGATGATTAAATCCTGCTTTTGGATAATCCCTAAATCACCATGAATGGCATCTGCTGCGTGCATGAAAATGGATGGTGTACCAGTGGAATTCATTGTTGCGACAATCTTTTGTGCGATAATCGCACTTTTTCCAATACCCGTAACAATGACACGTCCTTGTAAGTTTATTACGTGTTTAACCACGTTAACAAAGTCGTCATCAATCCGTTGTGCTAAATCTGCTACCGCTTTAGCTTCTTCTTGTATAGCTTGAATAGCTATATTTTTTATATCGATGTTGCTTTTCACAAAAAAAATATCTACTTTTATATTAAAGAATGAATACAAAAATAGGTTATTTTACAGATTTTTTGGTCATTTATCTATCTTATTTTTGCCCGAGGCTCGATGGAAATAGAAAAATCACTTTTCGACAATTTACAAGATTTTTTTGGTTTTGATACTTTTAAAGGGGATCAAGAAGCAATCATAACAAATGTGCTACAGAGAAAAGACACATTTGTCATAATGCCTACTGGTGGTGGAAAATCCATTTGCTATCAGTTACCGGCATTGATGAGTGAAGGGACAGCGATTGTCATTTCACCATTAATTGCCTTGATGAAAAACCAAGTTGATCAGCTTCGCGCATTTGGCGGAGAGGATAGTATTGCTCACTTTTTGAATTCTTCACTGAATAAAGGTGACATCATGCGTGTTAAACAGGATGTTACGGCAGGGAAAACAAAATTACTGTATGTTGCTCCAGAATCACTTTCTAAATTAGAGAATGTCGAGTTTCTGAAGCAGATTACGGTTTCTTTTGTTGCTGTCGATGAGGCACATTGTATCTCCGAATGGGGACATGATTTCCGTCCAGAATACCGCAAGATTCGTCAAGTTATCAATGGTATTGGTGATAATATCCCCATTATTGCATTGACGGCTACTGCTACCCCTAAGGTGCAGTCTGATATTCGTAAGAATCTTCAAATGAATGATGCACTGCTTTTTAAATCATCTTTTAATAGAGGGAATTTATTCTATGAAGTAAGACCGAAGAAAAATGTGGTCAAAGAAATTGTACGTTTTATTAAAGGCCAGGCTGGTAAGACCGGAATCATTTATTGCTTAAGCCGTAAGAAGGTGGAGGAAATTAGTGAGGTTTTAAATATCAATGGAATCAAAGCACTCCCTTATCATGCCGGATTGGATGCGAAAACGCGTGCAGATACACAAGATAAGTTCTTGATGGAAGATGTAGACGTTATCGTAGCAACAATTGCATTTGGTATGGGTATCGATAAACCGGATGTACGTTTTGTCATCCATCACGATATTCCAAAATCAATGGAGGGCTATTATCAGGAGACAGGTCGTGCTGGCCGTGATGGTGGAGAAGGTATATGTCTGGCTTTTTATTCGGAGAAAGATGTCGAGAAATTGACAAAATTCATGAAGGATAAACCTGTTGCCGAAAGGGAAATAGGGACTCAGATTCTGAAAGAAGTAATCGATTATTCTGAATCAGCAGTTTGTCGTCGTAAACAAATTTTACACTATTTTGGTGAAAATTTTGATGAAGCAGGTTGCAGTAGTATGTGTGATAACTGTCGTACGGAAAAGACTTACTTTGACGCTGAACAGTCCATTTTGGATATTCTTTCCTTTATTAAGGAGCAAGGTGAAAATTTTGATGATCTACATGTTATCAATGTGATGGTCGGACAAAATAACCAACCGGTGTCTGCTTACAAGCATGACGAACATCCACTGTTTGGAAAAGGTAAAGAAAAAGGAGTTGTCTATTGGGAATCTTTAGTTCGTCAAACGGTGCTCAGTAATTTCCTTGCGAAGGATATCGATCATTATGGATTATTGAAGATGACTGACATCGGTCGTCATTATTTGGAAAATCCTTATGCAATTAAATTCATCATGAATCGTCCTTTGGATTTTTCTGATGATTCTTCATCTGATGATTCAGGACATTCAACCGGAACGCTTGATACCGCTTTATTGAAGATGTTAAAGGATCTTCGTAAAAAAATTGCGAAATCTAAATCTTTACCTCCTTTTGTTATTTTTCAAGACCCATCCTTGGATGAAATGTGTACACATTATCCAGTATCACTGGATGAGTTAAAACAGATACAAGGAGTAGGGAATGGTAAAGCCGTCAAATTCGGAGCGCAGTTCGTTGAGTTGATCAAGAACTATGTAGAGGAAAATGATATCGATCGTCCAGTTGATCTTGTGATTAAAGGAACTGCAAATAAATCTGCGCTGAAAGTTGCCATCATCCAAAATATTGATCGAAAAATTGGTTTAGATGATATCGCTGCAGCAAAAGGAATCAGCTATGAAGAATTGCTGAAGGAAGTGGAGACCATCGTTAATGCTGGAACTAAGCTTAATATCGGATATTTTGTTGATGAGATGATTGATCAAGATCGTCAGGACGAAGTGTATGATTATTTTAAACAGGCTGATTCAGATTCAATTGATGAAGCATTGAAAGATTTAGATGGAGATGATTATTCGTATGAAGATATTCAATTGATGCGAATAAAGTTTATGTCTGAATTAGGGAATTAGAAACGCATATATTAAATGATAAATACAGTACTACCTCAAATTAAAAATGGAGATTCTACGAATTTCTTTTTAATGGCAGGGCCATGTGCGATAGAGGGAGAGGAAATCGCTTTACGTATCGCCGAGAAAATCGTAACTATTACAGATAGATTAAATATTCCTTATATATTTAAAGGCTCTTATCGTAAGGCTAATCGTTCACGTGTAGATTCTTTTACGGGTATAGGGGATGAGAAAGCATTACGTATCCTAGAGAAGGTTGGTAAAACATTTGGAATTCCTACGGTAACGGATATCCATGAAAGTCACGAAGCAGCTTTAGCAGCAGCTTATGTAGATATTTTGCAGATTCCAGCATTTTTATGTCGTCAAACTGAACTGCTTGTTGCTGCTGCGCAGACAGGTAAAGTGGTTAACATTAAAAAGGGGCAGTTTTTAAATGCAGCTTCGATGAAGTTTGCTGTAGATAAGGTTATTGAATCTGGCAATACGAATGTTTTGTTGACAGATCGCGGTAATACTTTTGGCTATCAAGATCTAATTGTTGATTTCCGTGGTATACCTGAGATGAGAGGTTTTGGAGTACCTACAATCATGGATTGTACGCATTCGTTACAACAGCCTAATCAAACAACAGGTGTAACAGGAGGTAAACCCGAGTTAATTGAAACGATTGCTAAGGCTGCCATTGCAGTAGGAGCTGATGGTTTATTCATTGAAACACATCCAAACCCTGCGCAAGCGAAATCTGACGGAGCTAATATGCTTCATTTGGATTATTTGGAAGATTTAATGGAGAAGTTAGTTCGTGTGAGACAAGCTATTCTTTAATAGTCGTTTATCAAGATATAAAAAAGGGTCATCATGTCTTGTGATGACCCTTTTTGTGTACTCATGAATTATTTATACTGTGTCGTGCTCTCCCTTTTTGATTCTTTTGGAAAGGATTACTATTAGGTGTTGGGAACACCTTCCGAATAATTTAAAATACTTATTCCGAGTTAACTCCTTTATTGTTAGATTTGAGCTTCAATCTAACTTTATGAAATTAAATTTATTTTTCACTTTCGCGGGACTTGTTATTGCTGTAAATTCTTTTGCGCAACAAACTATCAAATGGAATAATCCACTTGAGAGCAAGGTAATCCAGGGACGAGTCCATTCAGCAGAGTTGCCCAATTATTACCGCTTGCCTGAGGATCTAAAAAGTCAGGTGCGATCTCCTGTATGGAGCTTAGGTACCAATAGTGCCGGATTGTATATCGACTTTCAGACCGATGCAGAGGCCATTTCGGTGCGCTATAAAGTAAATGGAGCTATGAATATGCCGCATATGCCGACTACTGGTGTAAGCGGTGTAGATCTGTATGCACAGGATGAAAAGGGAGCTTGGAATTGGGCCTATGGTAACTATAATTTTGCAGATACGGTGACCTATCAATACAAGGCATTGGGTGAGAATACTAATTTCACTTACCGATTATACCTGCCTTTGTATAATACCGTTGAATGGCTAGAAATTGGAGTTGCTGCCAATAAGCAGTTTGAATTTGTTGCAGGAAAAGGAAATCCTATCGTGGTTTATGGGACATCAATCGCGCAAGGAGCTTGTGCGACGCGCCCCGGTTTGGCTTGGACCAATATCTTAGGCAGAGAAATTACCAACCCCGTTATTAACGTTGCATTTTCAGGAAATGGGCGATTGGAGCAACCTATTATTGATCATATTAATCAGGTTGATGCAGCAGTTTTTATTTTGGATTGTATTCCAAATTTGGCCTTAACGAATGATCGAACTGCAGAGCAATTGGACTCATTATTAGCCAATGCTGTCTCTGAAATTAGGAAAAAGCATCCAGTAACACCCATCATCATAACAGAGCATAGCTCGGGCTTCAACAATGCGATTTTTAATTTAGATAAAAACGAAGAATATAAAAAGAGTAGTGCTGTGGCAAGTGCATTTGTAAAACGAACAAAAAAAACGGGAGATAAGCAGGTGTATTTATTGACGAATAAGGATATTGGTTTAGACATTAATTCTACTGTTGATTATGCCCACCCTAATGATATTGGGATGAAAAAAATAGCCGATGCTTACCAGAAATTAATTCATAAAATAGTGAAGCGGTAATTGCGTTTTGAAATGTCTCCTGAATTTGATAGCATCTGAATCGGAGGTCAATGTAAAATTGGTTCAGTGGCCTATCGTTAGAAACCGATACTATCTCCTCAAAACTTAAGCTCCTAAGCGTAGTTTTTCAATAAGCTAATCTTAGGAGCTTTTTGCACTATTCTTGGTGTATTATTTCAATTCTTCGGAAATTCATCGAAAATCCATTTAACATGGTCTATTGCTGTAATTTGCTCGTCAGGAGCGACCTTGATTGCAAATTGCTTGTGCTACCCACATTCCGGTACTAAAACAAGCTTGTAGCAAGTACCCGCCTGTAGGAGCCTCCCAATCGATCATCTCACCTGCACAATATACCTGTTGAAATTGATGAAATGCAAGATTTTCGTTTAGTTCTGTAAATGGTATTCCACCTGCAGTAGAAATAACCTCATCAATAGGTCGAAGTCCAGTAACCGGGATGGAATAGCTTTTTATGGCACGCGCTAAGGCTTGTGGATCTGTAAATGTTGATTTATCCAATATTTTTAAAAGTGCTATTGCTGTGGTTGATAGTTTGAGGTTATTTTTTAATAGCGAACTAACATTTCCACCAGATTGAAGTTGTTTTAAAATAGTATTTATTGTCATATTGGGTTTTAAATCAATTTGGATATCTAGTGGAAAGTCAAAAGGTCTTGTATAGCGATTCAAGTAGTACAGCGGACTTCCTTCAATACCATATGTGGTAAATACCAGTTCTCCTAATTTTTTGGACCCATTAAATGAAACCTGTATGTTTTTTAAAACCTGTCCTTCTAAACTTTTCCAGTTATCTCTTGTGTTGTATCCTGAATTGGCTGATTGAAGGGGATTTATGCGGATGTTTTTGGACTCCAATAGTGGTACCCATGCCGCATCTGACCCTGTTTTTTGCCATGATCCACCCCCTAAAGCCAATATGAGTTTTTGGTAATTTTGGTGTATTGTGATGTCATTGTGGCTGTAAGTGATTGATTTTGTATCAAAATCAATCAAACGATGTCCATAGTGTATGGACACTCCCAAATGTTTGAGATGATCGAGCCATGCTTGTAATACTTGGATGGGTTTGATGTTTTTTTTAGGAAATATTTTTCCTGAACTACCCACGTATGTAGGTATTCCTATAGAAGAAAGCCATGCGACCGTTGCGCAGTTGTCAAAAGAACGAACGATACGTTGTATCTCATGCGCATCATATTTTTCAACGAAGGTATCTATCGGTTCGTTATGTGTGAGGTTAAAACCACCATGCCCAGCGACCAAAAACTTTCTGGCAGCGGCTTTATTTTTTTCATAGATGTGTACATGATAGCCTTTAGTGGCCAACTGCTGTGCTGCCATTAATCCCGCTGGACCAGCTCCAATGATAATAATAGGATCTTCGTTCATTGTGTGTAAAAATAAGCATTTATGCTAAGGAATTACTTACTTAGGTTTAGATATCAAAAGACGATGATAAAGTATTGACGATAATGTGTGCATGCTGTAGTGTACTTTCGAATCTAATCTCAATTTATCCAAATAAGCGTTTTTAAGACTTAAAGCTTCCTTATTGAACGCTTGCTTGATTTTATCCTCAAAATCTATTACGTCGTCTAAAATGTTGTTCAAATATTAGGTATGATGCTATTTAATAAGGCTAATGAATTGATGGGGTATTTTTCTGGTAAATTAAGTTCTCTATAATTTCACTACTGTTGCTGAAAACATCTGGAATTCAATCTATCAATGTTAGCATAGCTTGAAATTAACCATTGGATTCAAGATAGGATTTGATTATATTTAATATATAAAAGACAAGGATATGGCTAAATCAATTAAACTAACTCAAAGGGTTAAAAAGGGTGATGATGTAATAGAAAGACCCATTTATTTTATAGCGGAAAACATTGTGCATTTTGTTCAAAATGATTATCAGGGTCGAATGCTTACCACTATATTTTGTATCCTTACTTCCACGCACAGTGCAACATCGTTTGATGTTATTGAATCTGCTGAGGAAGTGCAGCGGTTGATCAATGATTAGGGGAAGATTGTAATGACTATAAACGACAAAGCCCGACTGTTGTCGGGCTTTGTTTTGTCTTGGAGGAAGAAGAGGGATTCGAACCCTCGGTACCGTTTCCAGTACGACAGTTTAGCAAACTGTTCCTTTCGGCCACTCAGGCATTCTTCCTTGTTTTGACATTGCAAACATAAGCGAATTATTTTATTTTGCAAAGCCTAGATGCTTGTTTTTTGTCCTTTTTTTAAAAATTTCCGTTTACAAATGTTGATAAATCACAAAACTCGGCTGTTATTGCGTTATTTATTAAATTTTAAATCAGGAATATCAAATTATGTATAAAAGAGTTTAAAGAAAATAATCTTGTTACTTAAACTTTAAGCTTACGAAAAGCAATTTATTGGTCTAACCAATAGAATTCATAACAAAATAGAATTAGGATGAATATTTTAATTGTTTACTGTCACCCAAGTGAAAACTCTTATACTTTTCAGGTATTAAACCAAGTGAAAAATATATTGATGGAACAAAACTGTAGCCTTGAAGTTTCTGATTTGTATGCCAACAATTTTCAAAGTAATTTGACAGAAAATGAATACCGTAGAGAAGGAGCTGCAAATACTGAATTGCCAATTTCGAAAGATGTGGTTGAAGAACATAGAAAAATAGAAAATGCTGACCGTATTATTTTTATTTATCCGGTCTGGTGGAGTGACTGTCCGGCAATGATGAAAGGTTGGTTTGATAGAGTGTATTCAGTAGGCTATGCTTATGGACAAAAGGCAGACTTACCCAAAATGAAAATTATTAAATATGGAGCCATAATTTGTACAGCAGGACATGCTAACGAGTTTTTAAATGAAATCGGCATTGCTCAGAGCATGCAAAGTGTCATGCTTGATGACAGGCTAGGGAAACGTTATGAACAGAAGGAAATGCTTATACTTGGGGGAACATTAGAAATTGAAAATGTAAGAGAAAAGCATAAAGAACAAATTAAAAAGTTATTGGTCAATTTGATAAACTGTTGTGGATAACCGCTAATTGTAAAAAGTCGAGTCAGAAAAGAATGTATTAGCGATCCTGTAAACGGCTTGTAAAGGTGAGAATTTCTAAGTTTGGGAGTCAATTTGTACTTTGTAATGTTTTGAAAAACCTCCACGGATAGATGTTAAAGGAGCACTCGGGAAGCGAAACAACAAAATCATCCTGTATTTGCTTTTCGATATTGATTTGGGGAATATTCCTTCTCAGCCTTAAAGTACTTTCCAAAATGAGATTTATCGCTAAAACCTAGCTCGTAGGAAATTTCTGTAACGGAAAGGGTAGTGTGTAATAAAAGCCTTTCTGCTTCTAGGATGACACGATTTTTAATGATCTTTCCAGCTGGGATATCCAGACTTTCCTTGATGATGGCATTGAGATAATTAGGGGTGATGTTTAATTTTTTGGCATAGCTAGAAGTGGTTTTTAGTTCTTTAAAATTAATATTGACAAGATTATTAAAATGATCAACTAGCGTTTTTTTTCGATCGGATTGGGTATTGAGATGAGACGTTTTGTGAGAGTAGCGGATGTATTTTAAAACGAAAACTTTCAGCAACAGACAGATTACTTCTTTAAATAGAATTTTCTCTGACTGGTATTCTTTTTTTAGCTCTTCAAAACTTTGCCATTGGTCTTTTCTACTTTCATTTTTTAGGATGATGTAAGGCGACATCTCTACTAGTGCAGTATCACTGTTTATCATCTTGTTTCCAGTATAGATGTAGTTGTAGAATGACTTTGTAAACAATAGAACATAACCTTTGCAGGATTCGGTATCCTGAAAACTAAAAACCTGATTGTAATTGAGAAAAAAGAACTGATGTGGAATTAGATCATAGCACTGATTATCAATTTTTAAAGAACCTTTGCAATCAGTGAAAAGGAAAACAGCATAAAATTTATTTTTGAAATTTCCATTTTTGTTCACTTTTTCTAAAAAATTATCCATAGTCAGTATTCCCAGTTCAGACCGTAGACTGATATGGGTGTTCAGCTTATTTAACGTTAGAATTTGAATATCTTGATTCAACATGGGCGATTTTTATGCACAGTCCTAAATATAAAATAATCTTTTTGACTATTCAATTTTGATTCGTGTTTTTATGTATATTATACAAAGGACCCATCTTAATGACAAGGCGAGTCCTTTGTGTAATTTGGTTTTTAACTGTTGATAATTAATTTTTAAATTCTAAAATTTTCAGTTCTCTCGGAGAAAAGGTTCTCTCAACTTTCTTGTCAACATAATCTGAATTCATAGCACGTAATACGGCCATATAATCCATGTTGAAATCCAGTGTGTCGCCAACTTTAAATTTGGAAGTGTTCGATCCCAAGTCTAAAATAAGCATATCTGAACTGGCACCGATAATTTCTATTCCCTGAAGCAAGGGCGTTATATTTTTGGGGTCAATATCCAGCAATCCAATATCTACGATTGCTCTCGTTGATTTTTTACCCAGATCTTTCGCGTCATATTGAGGGGTTTCCCCTGTGAGGTTGGTTCCCACATCGCCAGCTGGAATCATTGGTTTTTCTATAATCTCAATAATTTCTACCGTAAGTCTGAAGACATCCTGATACATTCCGCTGATCAGAGAGTCCTGATACACATCAGTTCCGAAAAATAAGGTTTCTCCAACCCTAAAATGATTGATCCCATCAGGAATCTGATTCCTGAAAATTAAAGGAATCGTAACCGATGAGCCTGCTGAAATATAAGATATTTTTATTCCATATGTTTCTTCAACGATTTCTTTGTAACGATTGAGCTTAAACAGTTTTTTCTCATCCGGAAGTATTCCGTTAAGGCAATTCAGATTGGTGCCTATCCCTACGATTTCAATATTGGGATATTGTAAAATATCTCCATAAAACTGAGGTAGATTTTTAGCCATAATTCCCTCTCGAAGTTCACCCATTTCTACCATTATAACGATTTTGTGAATTTTTTGCTGTTTTACAGCTTCCTCGGAAAGGGCTTTGATGGTGTTAAGTTCTGTATTAAAACTTACATCCGCAAATTCTACAATACTTTTTGCAAGTCTTTGGGCTGGAGGTTTTATGTAAATGGTTTGCGTTGTAGGCGATAGTTTTTTAATCGTTTTCAAATTACTTAATCGCGAATCGCAAACATCTTTGTTTGTTATTTCCAATAAAACATTCAGAAATTTCTCATTTCCACACAATAGTTTTCCTACAATAGCCCAATCAATATGATTACGGCTGAAAAGTTTATCTAGAAAAGTGAAATTATGAAGAAGTTTAGCAGAATTTATGGTGATATATGACATGTTATTTTTTTAACCGCATTTCAAGATATTTACTGGTAAATCCCAGTTTTTCATACAAATGCTTTGCCGGATTATCCGGTTCACAATGGAGTGCGATATCTCCATTTGAAATTTCAATAGCATGTTGCATGAGTTTTTTGCCGATCCCTTTTCCGCGGAGATTCTTGTCGGTGGCAATATACACCAGAATATTTTCCGGTATATAGCTGTGCATTCCTGTTTTATTGATGACCAAAACCCCTGCCAATGCACCGGTACTGTCATCTATTGCAGTCAATAAAATTCCACCTGGCTTATTATCTTCGCCCATAGCATAGTTGATGGCTTTTTCTATATCAGATTTTGGATCTCCATATTGTTCCAGATGATGGAAAAGAAACGCAATGATTTCTTGTCTTTGCTGTTCATCAGCTATTTTTTGTTCTGTATAGGTATGTAATGTAATCATTTTCTTTTTTTTAATTATTCCGGATAGGGAAGTGTTGTGTCGTATTGGTTGGGAGTATTATGGTGTTTTTTAGTCAACGTCGTTATCAGTGTATTTAAACTGATTTCTTAGTTTTCACATGCTATTTAATGGTTTCATAGCCAGAACCTTGTTTCAGTTTCGGTCAATCATGAAATAGTTTGTAGTGATGTGAAAGGGCATCACACATATTATGGCGCATTAGCTGTGCACAGCGATTCTGTTTTTGTGAAAGAAGGTCGGGACTGCTGTATTTTTTATTTTGATTTTCATCTTCGTCTTTTTTGTTATCATCGATTATGATGATGCAAAATTACTAAGGATGTAATGAAACGCGTGTTAGAAAAGATCTGTAAAGTGGTATATTTTACTGTTTTTGGTTATTTAATAGAAAGATAAATTTTTATAATGCCTGTCTTGTTTATTTTCCGGACAAAATAAATACTTGATAAAAGAAATGAATGATAAGGTGGAATGATTTGTTTTTTGGATAGGAAATCATTCATTAATGATAATAAGTTGGGTTGTGGGAATGATTGAGATTGCGTTAATTTTCATCCATAAACAACAAAGCCCGACTTTAAAGTCGGGCCTTGTTTTGTCTTGGAGGAAGAAGAGGGATTCGAACCCTCGGTACCGTTTCCAGTACGACAGTTTAGCAAACTGTTCCTTTCGGCCACTCAGGCATTCTTCCTTGTTTTGACTATGCAAACATAAGCCAATTATTTTATTATGCAAAGCCTATTTTGCAAAATAAACATAAGTTTTTAGTAAGCGATTGTATGTCAATTTATTGCTGACACAATAAATTTAACTTATTTTTTCTTACTGAGGTCATAATCCACCCTGACGTGGTAAATACTCTTTAACATCGCCTTAAAAATGTTTGCTGACTCGGTAATTTCCTTCAAGGTGATGTTACTATTTGCAAATTGATTCAATTTTAATTTGTGTTCGATGATTTTATCGACTAGTGTATTGATGGATTCTTCTGTGTGTTCTTTTAATGCTCTAGATGCAGCTTCAACAGAATCAGCCATCATGAGTACTGCCGTTTCTTTGGAATAAGGAATAGGACCTGGATACTGGTATAATGCCTCATCAACGAGCTTGTCTGGATTATTCTTGATAAATAGGTTGTAGAAGTAATCTACCTTGGTCGTACCATGGTGTGTGCGGATAAAGTCGATGATGACGTCGGGAAGTTGATTTCTTTTAGCAATTTCAGCTCCTTTGATGACATGGGAAATAATAATCTGCGCACTTTGCTCTGGAGATAGTTCGTCATGCGGGTTCTTTTCTGTTTTTTGATTTTCAATGAAGAATTGTGGATTTGTCATTTTTCCGATATCATGGTACAGCGCTCCTGCACGTACCAATAGGGGGTTGCCCCCAATACGATAAATAGCTGCTTCTGCTAGATTGGCTACTTGAAGGGAGTGTTGGAATGTACCGGGAGCTTTGAAAGATAGTTCTCTAAGTAGCTTCGAATTACTATTGGTAAGCTCCATGAGGGTCAGGTCGGATACGATTCCAAATAGCTTCTCAAAGGCATATACTAATGGATAGGCCATTAACGTAATCATCACACTCACTACGAATGGTGTCACATCCATCAAGTTGATGGTGCTTAATGAGCCGTTTCGCGTCAATAAGAGGCCGAAATAGGCAATTAGATAGGTCGCCAGTATGATAGCGGATGATATGAAAAATTGCTCTCTTTTAACCAGCGTTTTTATACTGTAGATTGCCACAATACCTGCCATGAATTGTAAAAACACAAATTCATATGAATTGGGGACAAACAATGCAGCTAATAAGACCATAAGTAAATGTATGTTCAAGGCCACGCGAGAATCAAAGAGTATGCGGATGATGATGGGGACCGAACAGAATGGGATGTAGTATAGGTTGGGTATCTTAATTTTGATCGCCCATGATAATACGGCTAACATACCTATGATAACAATCATAATGATAGATAGCAGGCGATTATTGTAATAGATGTCTTTTCTGAAGAGAAAAAGGAAAACCATTAAAATGGACAGGGCAAGCGAAATGATTAAAAATTGCCCTAGAGTTACATAAGTCTGGTTGCCTGATATTTTGCCTTCATCTTCGTAAATCTTACGGAGTGACTCTAACTTTTGGTTGGTTTCATTGCTTATAATTTTATCTTTCTCCGCAATCAATTCGCCTTTTTGCACGACACCTCGAGTAGAGGAAATATTGGCTAAAGCTGTTTGTTCCAAGCGTTCGGTCTGCTGGTCATTATAGACGTAATTGAGTGTAATGTAGTTTTTTAAGGTTTCCAGTAGCCACTTTTTGTATACAATCTTGGGCGAATTGCTGAGAACGGAGTTTGCATACTCATATGACGATTCGATGGTGTAACAGTCTGCTGTGTTTTTTTGTGTCGCTACCTTATCTTGGATCAGGGTGAAATTGTATTGTTTGGCCGCAGGACTTTTATCGTCATTACGGTTTTGGAACCTATTGTTTAACGATAAGATACCACGATCGTAAAGATGGGTCAGGATTGCATTGCCTACGGTACGATAATCTTGTATTTTTTGGGGAGTGGTGTCCAGTTTATTGGTTTGCCATTTTTCCGCTAGATCGGTTTCAAATTGGTCGATCTGTTCTCTGCTTATTGTTGAGTTGACATCATAAATAGGCTGAATGGTTTTTAGGATGTTTTTTTTATCTTCATTTAACTCCTCTTGCGTTTTAAGAATGGCAAAATTATAAGGAGAAATTAAGTTTTCATGATCCCAGACTTTTCCCTTCTGAAATTCGTAACGAAAACGAGCTTGCTTTGGAAGGAAAATACAAATAAGAATAATGGTTGCCAATATCAAACTTACCTTGCGAATAAGGTTCATATTGTTGTCGGACTCACGATTATATTTAATTTTTAATCTACTCACGGGGTTGGATTGTTGTTGGATAATAAAGAATTAATCAAGCAAATGTACTTAAAAATGTGCTAATATGAAGGCCATTGTCAATAGTAATCAGGGTTGTAATTAATTTTTTTGATTTAAATTCGAACCATCCGCTAGACTTAATTATCTTTGTAAAAACAAATCAAAGACTCATGTCAAGTAAAAAGCATCTTATTGCACCTTCAGTTTTGGCAGCGGATTTCGCTAAATTATACGATGATATTGTAATGGTAAACAATAGTGAGGCCGATTGGTTTCATATCGATATCATGGATGGCGTATTTGTGCCAAATATTTCTTTTGGTTTTCCTGTTATGCAAGCAATTGCAAAGCATGCAACAAAGCCTTTAGATGTACATTTAATGATTGTAGATCCAGATCGTTATTTACAATTATGTAAAGATTCTGGTGCCGCGGTTATTACCGTGCATTATGAAGCATGTACACATTTGCACCGCACGCTAGCTGCTATTAAGGAGTTGGGTTGTAAAGCAGGTGTAGCCTTAAATCCACATACGCCAGTCTCTTTGTTGTCGGATGTGATTGCAGATTTAGACTTAGTATGCTTAATGTCTGTAAATCCTGGTTTTGGTGGTCAGAAATTCATCCAAAACACCTATAGTAAAGTGAAACAACTGCGTGCTATGGCTGCTGGGGTAAACGATGGTCTTTTGATTGAAATCGATGGAGGAGTTGGAGTTGGTAACGCTGGAGCACTTTTACAAGCTGGAGCAGATGTATTGGTAGCGGGTAGTTTCTGTGTTTGCTGCTGAGAATCCAACACAGTCAATCGCAGATCTAAAAGCTGTTGATATTCAATTGCAAAATATTTAATCGAAATAAAATCAATATAAAAAAGGGGGAATCGGACATGATTCCCCCTTTTTTATACACTTTTGGCATGTGATATTTAATCTAATTGTCAAAGTTTTCAATTCTTAACTCATGTTATGGGTGAAGATTTTGCATTGCAATTGATTGTTTTTTAGAGTTTTATTTTCATATGTAATTTGGAGGTAATTCTTGTTTAGAATATTTCCAAATTGTGAGAATACATCTTATTGATTGTTATTAACCATTGATTTTTAGTATTTTTGTGCTAAGAGATGTTCCTTATTTTTATCGAAAAAGGGTCATCAAAATGAAGAAAATGTGGAGCTAAATTTAAGTATCAGCGTGCAATACATGAAATGATATTTTTTTAGCTTAATTATTAAACGTGTGGTCGTGTTAAAATGCAGCATTGGCTGTTTTTTGAGCTGCCTTTAACATATAAAAAAGAATTATATACTATGAGTATTTACAACGATTACGTACAAGAGGTTGTAGAACGAGAAGGTCAGGGATTAAATCCTAAACCAATTGACGGAGCTGAATTATTAAGTGAAGTTATAGCTCAAATAAAAGATTTAAACAACGAAAATAGAGCTGAGTCTCTGCAGTTGTTTATTTACAACACTTTATCTGGTACGACTAGTGCGGCTGGTGTAAAAGCAACGTTCTTGAAAGAGATTATTCTTGGAGAAGAAGCGGTTGCAGAAATTACGCCAACTTTCGCATTTGAGTTGTTATCTCATATGAAAGGCGGTCCCTCTATTGAGGTGCTGCTGGATTTAGCATTGGGTCATGATGTGGCTATTGCTAAACAAGCTGCAGAAGTTCTTAAAACACAAGTTTTCCTTTACGAGGCAGATACAGCGCGTTTGAAAGATGCGTTTAATCGTGGTCATGTAATAGCCAAAGAAATTCTAGAAAGTTACGCTCAAGCAGAATTCTTTACTAAATTACCAGAGGTGCCAGAAGAAATAAAAGTAGTTACTTTTATCGCTGGTGAAGGTGATATCTCAACGGATTTATTATCTCCAGGTAACCAAGCACATTCGCGTTCTGATCGTGAATTGCATGGTCAGTGTATGATTACACCTGAAGCCCAAAAAGAAATTAAAGCTTTACAGGCACAATATCCTGATGCAAGTGTGATGTTGATCGCTGAAAAAGGTACAATGGGTGTTGGTTTCTTCGAGAATGTCTGGTGTGAACAATGTCGCATTATGGACAGGTAAACCTGCAAGTCCATATATTCCATTTGTCAACATTGCTCCAATCGTGGGTGGTACTAATGGTATTTCTCCAATTTTCTTAACTACAGTAGATGTTACAGGTGGTATCGGTATCGATCTTCAAAACTGGAGAAAGAAAGTAGATGCAAATGGTGAAGTGGTACGTAATGAGGATAATGAGCCTATTTTAGAGGAGGTTTACTCGGTTGCTACAGGTACTGTTTTGACTATCAATACGAAAACAGCGAAATTGTATAATGGAGATCAAGAATTGATTGACATTTCTAAATCATTGACGCCTCAAAAAAGAGAGTTTATCAAAGCAGGTGGATCATATGCTATTGTATTTGGGAAGAAGATACAAACTTTTGCAGCAGGGGTTTTAGGAATTGAAATTCCGACGGTATTTGCTCCTTCTAAAGAAATCTCTATTGAAAATCAAGGTTTAACAGCTGTTGAGAAAATATTCAATAATAATGCGGTAGGTGCAACTCCAGGAAAAGTATTACATGCTGGGTCTGATGTTCGTGTTAAAGTGAACATTGTGGGCTCTCAGGATACTACCGGTTTAATGACTGCTCAAGAGTTAGAGGCAATGGCGGCTAAAGTTATTTCTCCAACGGTAGATGGTGCATACCAATCGGGTTGTCACACAGCATCTGTATGGGACAAGAAAGCGCAGGCTAATATTCCTAAATTGATGAAGTTCATGAATGACTTCGGATTAATTACAGCTCGTGACCCTAAGGGCGAATATCACGCGATGACGGATGTTATTCACAAGGTATTAAATGACATTACTATTGATGAGTGGGCAATCATTATTGGTGGCGATTCACATACACGTATGTCTAAAGGTGTTGCTTTTGGAGCTGACTCAGGAACTGTTGCCTTAGCATTAGCTACTGGTGAGGCGTCTATGCCAATTCCAGAATCAGTAAAAGTAACCTTTAAAGGTACTATGAAACAACACATGGATTTCCGTGATGTGGTTCATGCGACACAATCTCAAATGTTACAACAATTTGGGGGAGAGAATGTCTTCCAAGGTCGAATCATTGAGGTACATATCGGTACACTTTTAGCTGATCAAGCCTTTACATTTACGGATTGGACTGCTGAGATGAAAGCCAAAGCTTCTATCTGTATTTCTCAAGATGAGACATTAATTCAATCGTTAGAAATTGCGAAGAACCGTATCCAAATCATGATCGATAAGGGTATGGAAAACAAGGGGCAAGTATTACAAGGTTTAATCGATAAAGCAAATAAACGTATTGAAGAAATAAGAACAGGTGAAAAACCAGCTCTAACGCCAGATACGAATGCTAAATATTATGCTGAAGTAGTTATTGATCTTGATATTATTGATGAGCCAATGATTGCCGATCCTGATGTTAACAACGTTGACGTTTCTAAACGTTATACCCATGATGCCATCAGAGAATTGTCTTACTATGGAGGTGCTAAAAAAGTAGATTTAGGTTTCGTCGGTTCTTGTATGGTACATAAAGACGATTTAAAAATCGTTTCTCAAATGCTTAAGAACGTAGAGAAACAACACGGTGAAGTTAAATTTAAGGCACCATTAGTTGTTGCTTCTCCTACTTACAATATCATTGATGAGTTGAAAGCAGAAGGAGATTGGGAATACCTACAGAAATACTCTGGTTTTGAATTTAGTGATATTTTACCAAAAAGTAATGCTCGTACGGAGTATGAGAACATCATGTATTTAGAGCGTCCTGGTTGTAATCTTTGCATGGGTAACCAAGAAAAGGCAGCAAAGGGTGATACAGTAATGGCTACTTCTACTCGTCTTTTCCAAGGACGTGTTGTGGAAGACAGAGATGGTAAAAAAGGGGAGTCTTTATTGGCTTCTACTCCAGTGGTTGTGCTTTCTGCTATCTTAGGTCGAATTCCAAATATGGATGAATACAAAGCTGCTGTTGAGGGAATCAACTTGACAAAATTTGCACCTATTCCGACTAAGTAAATATTAGTATTGAAGTTTTAGTAATTTAATAAATATCTTAAATTAGAAATATATGGCTTTTGATATAGAAATGATTAAAAAGGTATATGGCCGTTATGAGGAGCGTGTAAACGCTGCTCGTAAATTGGTCAATAAACCTTTGACCCTATCTGAGAAGATTTTATATACTCACTTATGGGATGGAAATGCTACTGAGACATACGATAGAGGTGTCTCTTATGTAGATTTCGCTCCGGATCGTGTAGCAATGCAGGATGCAACTGCTCAAATGGCATTGTTGCAATTTATGCAAGCTGGTCGTCCGCAAGCAGCTGTACCTTCAACAGTACACTGTGATCACTTGATTCAAGCAAAAGAAGGTGCTCAAGTGGATTTACAAAGAGCAAATACAGAGTCAAAAGAAGTTTTCAATTTCCTAGGTTCGGTAGCAAACAAATATGGTATTGGTTTCTGGAAACCAGGAGCTGGTATTATTCACCAAGTAGTATTGGAGAACTATGCATTTCCAGGTGGTATGATGATCGGTACCGATTCGCATACTGTTAATGCAGGTGGTCTAGGTATGTTGGCTATTGGTGTCGGTGGTGCTGATGCATGCGACGTGATGGCTGGTTTACCTTGGGAACTAAAATTTCCTAAATTAATTGGTGTTAAATTAACTGGTAAATTAAGCGGTTGGACTTCTCCTAAAGATGTTATTTTGAAAGTTGCGGGTATCTTAACTGTAAAAGGTGGTACTGGTGCTGTCGTAGAATACTTTGGGGAGGGCGCTATATCCATGTCTTGTACAGGTAAAGGTACAATTTGTAACATGGGTGCTGAAATCGGAGCGACTACTTCTACATTTGGTTATGATGAGTCGATGGAGCGTTACTTACGTGCTACTGATCGTGCTGATGTTGCTGATGCTGCAAATGCAATTAAAGAGCATTTAACTGCAGATGCTGAAGTTTATGCTCATCCAGAATTATATTTCGATCAATTAATAGAAATCAACTTATCTGAATTAGAACCTTCATTGAATGGTCCTTTCTCTCCAGATTTATATACGCCTGTATCACGTATGCGTGAAGAAGCGGCTAAAAATGGATGGCCTACAAAAGTAGAGTGGGGGTTGATCGGTTCATGTACCAATTCTTCTTACGAGGACTTGGCACGCGCTGCTTCTATCGCTAAGCAAGCTGTTGATAAAGGTTTGGTAACGAAAGCTGAGTTTGGTATTAACCCAGGTTCTGAGCAAGTTCGTTATACGGCTGATCGTGATGGATTATTGAAAAATTTCGAAGATCTTAACGCCACAATCTTTACAAATGCTTGTGGCCCTTGTATTGGTATGTGGGATCGTGTAGGTGCTGAAAAGCAAGAGAAAAACACCATCGTTCACTCGTTTAACCGTAACTTTGCAAAACGTGCTGATGGTAACCCAAATACTTTTGCTTTTGTAGCTTCTCCTGAAATAGTGGCTGCGATTGCAATTTCAGGTGATTTAGGTTTTAATCCATTAACGGATACGTTGACAAACGCCAATGGAGAGCAAGTTAAATTGGATCCACCTACTGGTGATGAGTTACCTGAAAAAGGATTCGCAGTAGAAGATGCGGGTTATCAAGCTCCTGCAGCCGATGGTTCATCTGTAGTGATTGATGTTGATCCTAATTCTGATCGTCTTCAATTGTTAGCGCCATTTGCTGCTTGGGAAGGTACAGACTTGAGAGGTTTGAAATTATTAATCAAAGCTAAAGGTAAATGTACTACTGACCATATCTCTATGGCTGGTCCTTGGTTGAAATACCGTGGTCACTTGGACAATATCTCTAACAATATGTTAATTGGTGCTGTTAACTTTTTCAATGAAAAAACAGATTCGGTTAAAAACCAATTAACAGGAGAATATGGCCCAGTTCCTGCTACTCAAAGAGCATACAAAGCTGCGGGTATCGGAACTATCGTAGTAGGTGATGAAAACTATGGTGAAGGTTCTTCACGTGAGCATGCTGCAATGGAACCTCGTCATTTAGGTGTTCGTGCGGTATTGGTTAAATCTTTTGCTCGTATTCACGAGACTAACTTGAAAAAACAAGGGATGTTAGGTTTGACTTTCGCTAATAAAGAAGATTACGATAAAATTCAAGAAAACGATACAATCGATATCTTAGGTTTAACAGAATTTGCGCCAGAGAAACCATTAACATTAGTGTTACACCATGCTGATGGATCTCATGACGAAATCCTAGCAAACCATACTTACAATGCACAGCAAATTGAGTGGTTTAAAGAAGGTGGTGCTTTGAATATTATTCGCAAGAACCAAGTAAAATAATCTGTATTATTTGCTTATGAACATATAACCCGGTACTTTTGTGCCGGGTTTTTTATTTAAAACAATATGAATAAATTTTTATTAGCCTTAAGTGTGCTAACTTTATCTGCTTCTTCATTATTTGCTCAAGACGATCATATCGGATCCTCTGTAAAACCAATTGCTAAAAGCATTTTTAAACCGAAGTACTCACGTACCGAAAGTAATAAGGGTAAGTTTTATTTTCATTGGGGATATAATTTTTCATCGTTCGCGAAAAGTGATATACGCTTCCAGGGACCTGGATACGATTTTACTTTATTGGATGTTAAAGCTTCGGACAGACCGACTAAACTTTCGATGACTTACATTAATCCAGCTACGATCTCAATTCCACAATTTAATCTGCATTTTGGTTATTTCATTAAGGATAATTATTCCATTTCCTTGGGTTGGGATCATATGAAGTATGTGGTAGATATTCCGCAGACCGTTCGTATTAAGGGGCATATTAGTCCTGAGATTTCAGAACCCGGTATACCCACTGGTGGTATGGCCGGTACTTATGATGGCGAACAGGTCACTCTTGTTGATTCGGTATTGAAATTTGAACATACAGATGGTTATAACTTTGCTTCAGTTGCTTTGGAAAGACATGATGATATCTGGGTTTCTAGAACAGGAAAATCTTATCTTTCTATGGAAACTGGTGCCGAGCTTGGTTTGCTAATACCGAGAACTGATGTTCGATTGTTTAATGTAGGTGAGAATAACTTTTGGAACGTGGCGGGTTATGGTGCTGCTGCAAAAGTTGGTTTACAATATCATTTTTTTAAAGGATTGTATTTGCAAACAAGTTTTAAAACGGGATGGACCGATCTTAATAATATCCGCACGACGGGTAGAAATGGTATAGATAAAGCAAGTCAAGCGATTTGGTTCTTTGAGAACTATTGGGTTCTTGGTTTCAAATTCTAAGCAATCCTATCGTTTAATAACGTTGTAGAAGCGGATGATAATAATTTATCATCCGCTTTTGTTTTATAGATCTGTTAGCTTAAATGTTTCTTTAAGGCGTATCCCTTTTTCCGTATTTTGTAAGGTACAGCAGGCGTTTTGGGCGTCATGTTCTAAGAATAGAATGTACTCTTGATCGACAATTTCCTGCCAATAATTTTTACGTTCTTCCATTGTGGTTAATGGCCGAATATCATATCCCATGACATAGGGCAAAGGAATATGTCCTACAGAAGGCAGTAAATCTGCCATATATAAAATGGTTTTACCTTTATATTGAATCTGGGGCAACATCATAGCTTCTGTATGACCATGAGCATATCTGATTTGGATATTTGGGCCAAAAGGATTTGTTTCTTTTTCTACAAACTTGAGTTGACCACTTTCTTTTATAGGTTTTATGTTTTCTTCTAAGAACGAGGCTTTCTCTCTCGGATTCGGGTTGACTGCCCAATCCCAATGTTCAGCATTACTCCAGTAAATTGCATTGGAAAAGGATGGCCGAAGTTTATCTCCAACTTGTGCTATGGCCCCACCACAATGGTCAAAATGCAGGTGCGTCAATATTACATCTGTGATATCTTCTCTATTAAACCCATGTTTTGCTAAAGATTTATCAATGGTATTATCTCCATGTATATAATAATGTCCAAAAAATTTTTCAGATTGTTTGTCGCCAAGACCGGTGTCGATCAATATTAGTTTTGCACCATCTTCAATTAAGAGTAGGCGATTGGTCCAAGTACACATGTTATTGGCATCTGCAGGATTTGTTTTTTGCCATATTGATTTTGGAACGACTCCAAACATGGCTCCTCCATCTAGTTTGAAGTTTTGAGTTTCAATAGTATATAGTTGCATACGAATTGTTCTTTACGATGTAATACGAATATACAGGTTTTGCCTTGTAAAATATAGACCTTAATAATAAGATAATATGACTATTAATTCTGAATCATTTCCTTATAAATTAGTTGAATGCAATCTTTTAAAAATGGGTTGAAATCCGTGTATTCGGGTACATGTACTCCATTTGTGATGACTACGATTCCGAATTTTTCTTTAGGATCAAAGAACATCGCGCTATATAAACCATATGCAGATCCTGTATGTCCGATCAACGTTTTATTAGGAATTAATTTGTCTGTTGCCTTTAGAGCGAGTCCATAACCTTCATCGGATGTGATGGGGATCTGCATTATTTTTGAACTGCCTTTTTTGATGATTCGCTGACCATTAAACCCTTTACCATAATTCATATGCATGCCCATATACATCGCTAGATCAACGGCTGAAATTTTCATTCCTCCAGTAGGGGAGAAAATAGGAGTCGAATGGCCTAATGTATAATTTTTTATTTCTAATGACCGTGGATTATAAGCATTGGGTTGGGGACTGAATGCTTCTTTTTTAATATCATACTCATAAAGCGTCACAAATTTCTTTTTATCTAAGGAGTCTACACAATATCCTGCATACAACTGCAAGGGATTTAAGATATGTTCCTTAATGTATAAGTCAAAGCGCTGTCCTGACAAGCGTTCAATGACTGCTCCAATCATATTGAAATTAAGGTTGCAGTATGCGTATTTTGTTCCAGGTTCATAGGTGCTATAAGAGTTGGCGTAATTCTTAGATTGTGTAGGGTTGATGACTTCCAAATCAAAGTATCCATTTTTATCATTGATACTTGAGGTATGGGAAAGGACCATCTTTAATGTAATCTTTTTATCAGGAAAATTTGGATTTCGAATTTTGAACCCTATCAAATCACTGAAATCATCATCAAGATGACATTTCTTTTGTTCTATCAATTGCATGATTGCTGTAGCTGAAAAGGATTTTGAGATCGATGCTATTCTAAATATATCATCATTACGCAGGGCTTGATTCTCTTCTTTGTTTTTAAGCCCATAAGACTGAGAAAATAGTAATTTATTATTTTTCACTACAGCAACTGATAAACCGATGGCTTGATATTTCTTTATGATATCGGTGATTTTGTGGTCAAATGTATTTTGTTGAGCCCAGCTTATTTGACTACAGGATAAGACTCCGAGTATAAGAATAAATAAGTATTTTTTCATGATTTATAAATTAGTATTGAAAGGTATAAATAATTAATAAGTATCGTTGCATTAGTTTGCATTTTTGCACAATTGTATTGCAGATTTTACCTTGATTTCACTTGCAAACTTTTTTCTATAAATTATTGTAAAAAACTATAATTCGAAAGATTAAGCTTTATTTAGTTCTTGTAAAAATCAATTTGTTTAGGGGTAACTGTGCAGTTTGTCGATGTAAAATACTTTTAATGAGGTTGTTCTTTGTTTTTTTACTTTCTTTTAATATACATCAGATGCTACTTGTTTTTATTTAAAATAAATCTAAATAGAATCAAGAAAAGATTGTAAGTTTGCAACCGAAATAAAATTAATCTAATTATTTATACATATGAAAAAGTCATTTCTCGGCTTAGTTTTAAGCCTAGGATTAGTTGGAGGGGTACAACTTGAGGGGGTTGCTCAACACAGTGGAATTCATGGGAAATTAAAAAACAAATCAGGTATTCCAATTGAAGCTGCAACTATCACAGTAAAAGAATTGGGACAATCTACTGCAACGGATCGTAATGGTGCTTTTTTCTTCAGAACATTGCCTGACGGTATCTATACGATTGTTGTGAAAAGCATGGGTAATGTATTCGATGAAGAGCGTGTTAAAGTTGTCAATGGAGCATCGCACTTGGTCAATTTGGTAGGGAACAGCACTGACTCGAAGTTGGAACAGGTTGATATTCGTGGTTATAATTCTCATAATAATAAGACGGTCAGCATTGGGAAAGCAGGTATCGTAGATAAGGATTTACCTCAGAGCGTTCAGATTATCAATGAACAGGTGATAAAAGATCAACAGGTAAATAGATTGAGCGACGCCTTGAAGAATGCGAATGGTATAGCTATGGGAGCAAATAGGGGTGGTGTGAATGAAAACTTTTATGCTCGTGGTTATAGTCTTGGTGCCAATAATATCTTCAAAAATGGTGCTCGAACTAATAATGGTGGATCTATTGAAGCAAGTACTCTTGAATCTGTGGAGATATTGAAAGGGAGTGCTGCTTTACTTTATGGTGGTGTTTCTGGTGGTGCTGTCGTGAATCTGGTAACTAAAAAGCCGAAATTTGAGTATGGTGGCGAAGCATCAATGCGTGTTGGCAGCTATGATTTCTATAAACCTACTGTTGATGTATATGGACCTATATCTGATAAAGTCGCTTTTCGAGTGATTGGTACTTATGAGAAATCAGGTAGTTTTAGGGATTATGTGAACTCGAATAGATTGTACGTTAACCCTTCGTTATTATATAAGATTAATGATCGTACTGAGCTTAATTTTGTGTTCGATTATTTAAAAAGTGATTATACACCTGATTTTGGTATTGGTTCGGTAGATGGTAAGTTAAATAAGGAAGTTGGGCGCCACACTTTCTTAAATACGCCCTGGGCTTTTAATAAAACAAATTCAACAAATGGTCAAATTAATTTAAATCATCAGTTTAATGATGACTGGAAATTAAATGTGATTGCCAGTTATCAAGGTTATGATCGTGATTATTACGGGTCAGATCGTATTCAAGCTGATGTGAATGGTATGGCACCTCGCAATTTGACGCGTTCAAAATCGGAAGAACTGACGTTTAATCAGCAATTGAATTTGACCGGAAATTTAAGAACTGGGACGATTAAACATAAAATTTTGGTTGGAGCAGATGCGGATCAGTCTAATACAAAAGCATATGCTTATAATATTGATAATGCGCTGAATATACGCACGGTTACCTATGATAAAAATGGATTACCGATTATAGCACCGGGATCTGTATACGATAATATTAATATATTTGATATTGGATCGACCATTTATCCTTTTATTCCAGGTCATTTTGAAAATAATTTAGCAATTCCTAAAGTCCCAATTCCTGAAGTCACAAAAACAGGTGTAAGGACTGATATGCCCGCTGTTGATTATTTAACAAGAACAACAACCAATGTTTATCGCTATGGTGTGTTTTTTCAGGATTTGATTGAAGTTACGGAGAAATTCAAGGTTTTAACTGGTTTACGTTATACGTATCAAAGAACGCCTTATGCTGAAAAATATACATATGCTACTGGTGAAACGGAGGAAGTCAAAAATCTGGATATCAACAAAAATGAATTGGGTGCTAAAGTTGATCAAGCTTGGTCTCCCAAATTTGGCTTGATTTATCAACCTATTCCAACGTCGAGTATTTACGTGACTTATGCTAATAATTTTACTTCAAATGCAGGATACGATGTTAATTATAAGCCAATGGCTCCTTCGACAATCGATCAGTACGAGGCTGGAGTGAAAAATGATTTCTTTCATGGTCGTTTGACTGCAAATGTATCTGTTTATAGAATCAACAATAATAAATTTGCGCAGCAATTGTTGTTGAAGCCAGACGGCACTGATAATGGGGATACCAACATGAAAGAATTTACGGGTAAAACTTCATCGGACGGTGTGGAAATCGATGTAACAGGTTCGATTTTACCTGGTTTGGATTTATTGGCAGGTTATTCCTATAATTATATGCGTTATACGGAAACGAATCCTATAACGGAGATCTCTACTATTGTCAATGGTAGTACTAAAATAACTGAAGTATCTGGGAGTGAGGAAAACTCACGTTTGGTAGGTACAACTGCGCATACTGCTAATGGAACGATATTCTATACCTTGCAAAATGGTGGCGTAAAGGGTTTGAAATTTGGTGTTTCGGCATTTTATACGGGAAGAAGAAATGCAGGTTGGAATAATTCGAAAATTAATGTAAGAGATGGTGTCGATCGCTTGATTAGCGTCAGCCCATTTACGACAGTTGATCTTTCTGCTGGTTACTCGTTAAAGAAGTGGAGTGTTTTAGCAAAGATATCCAATGTCAATAATGCATTTAATTACTATATCCATGAAAACTATAGTGTGAATCCAATTCCTCCTAGAAGTTTCATGACGACATTAACGTATAGATTTTAAAAAGTTTTATTGCTTTTTTTAATAAAAAGGGCCTAAAGGCCCTTTTTTATTTTGTTAAATAGATGCTGCGGAGATAATTATCATATCAAATGAAAATTATTTATACTGGTGATGCCGACTTTATAGCTTGCTGATTTTTTCCAATAGATCAACAAGTCGATTGGAATATCCAAACTCATTGTCGTACCAGCCCACTACTTTGACTAGACCACCGACGATTGATGTTAGTTCGGAGTCAAAAACACAAGAGTATGGATTGTTGATGATATCTACGGATACAATGGGATCTTCGGTGTAATAAAGTACATTTTTTAATTCTCCTTCAGCAGCTTCTTTAAATTTTGCGTTTATTTCTGCGACTGTTGGCTGATGGGTCAATGTACAGGTGAAATCTGTCAATGAACCGTTCAGAACTGGAACACGGATTCCGGCGCCTCCTAACTTACCTTCTAAATGTGTGAATACATTGGTGATTGCCTTGGCGGCACCTGTTGTTGTTGGAATAATGGATGAAGATGCTGCACGTGCACGACGTAGATCACGGTGCGGCGCATCATGTAGATTTTGATCTCCAGTCATGGAATGTACCGTAGTGATATAACCATCTTTGATACCCCAGTTTTCATCTAATATTTTCACCAATGGGGCAACATTATTGGTTGTACAGGAAGCATTGGAAAGGATAGGGACATTTAAGTCAAAATCTTTGTCGTTTATACCTAATACAATTGTTGGTACATCTTTATCAGTGGAAGGTGCAGAAATGATTACTTTTTTTGCTCCAGCAAGCAAATGTAAATTAGCTTTTTCTTTACTTGTAAAATGACCTGTTGATTCGATAACAACATCTATACCTAAGGTTTTCCAAGGTAGATTTTGTGGATTTTTCTCATTTGTGACTAAGATTTCTTGTCCATTGATGATGAGATGATTTTCGTTGAAATCAACCGTACCTGTGAAGGGACCATGTACCGAGTCATATTTGAATAGGTGGGCTAATGTTTTCGTATCAGTGAGGTCGTTGATTGCAACGACCTTTAAGTGATTTATATTCCTGATGAAAATATTGCGTAGTGTATTCCTTCCAATACGTCCAAATCCATTTATTGCAATATGCATGGCAGCTCGTTATTTATGAAATTCAGCAATTGCTTCATTTATATTTTTATCACCTTCCCATTGTGCTTTTAGCTGACCATCGGCTCCATAGACATAATTTGCAGGAAATTGATTGGGCACGTGTATTTTTTGAATAAACTCTTGATTTTTATCCACTAAAATTTCAACATTGCTCAGTTTTGATAACTTTGGGGCAAAATTATCAAAGAAACCTAAAATCAACGCTGGGTCATTCATAGAAACATAATAGATATTAATGTCTTTAAGGCGATCGATGTTTTTTTCTAGAGCAGCGGCTTCTTGTTGACAATGTCCGCATCCTGGATCGAATAATAGAAAAACAGTGTTTCTATCTTTTGCGACATCAGATTTTGTTACTTGAATACCGGATTTTAATTGGTAGAAGGTGAAATCTGGTAGCGTTTTAGCAGCCTCTTTTTGCATCGTCGTTGCTGGAGCTGCATGTGCACTATGATCGTGCTCACTGTGGTCATGCCCATCATGTTCATCATGTGCTTCGGTCGCTGTCGTTTGTTGCGTCTTATTATTAGAATTGCAAGAGAATAGCAGGGACGCTGTGAAAATTCCTGTTATGCCTAATATTAATTTTTTATTCATGGTAATGGGGTATCAATTTATCTATCAAAACTATAAAAAATATTGAATTTAAACCTTAAAAAAGGCGATTAATGACATTGTACTGTATAATTGATCTATCAGGTTATGGTATTATTATCATTGTCATAATTTTCTAGTGAGGTGGATTCGATAATTTGTGATTTTCCTCTACCGTATTCATTGTTGTATACTTTCAGTAGCACGCGTACAGATGAAATAATAAGTGGGCCAAAAATCAGCCCCAACATACCAAATAGATTCAATCCTAATAAGACTCCGAAAACCGTAATGAGCGGTGGTACATCACCAAGTTTTCTCAAAATCGTGAAGCGGAGTACATTGTCAATTCCGCCAATTAAGATAAAACCATACAAGGCCAAACCGATGGCGTTTCCGGTAGAACCAATGGCTAATAAGTAAATTGCCGTAGGAACATAGACGGTCATTGTTCCCAATACTGGAATTATGGTAGAAATTGCAGTAATTATAGCTAGTAAAATGGGGCTATCAACGCCAAAAATCCAATAACCAATACCTGCGACTATTCCTTGGCAAATACCTAAAATTGGAATTCCAATGGCATTCGAACGTACCATCATGCTGATTTCGCTCCACAGTTCTTCTTTACTTTTTTGAGAAAAGGGGATTGCATGTAGGATTGTCGATTCCATTTCCTTACTGTAGTATTGCATGAAATAGAGTACAAAGAATGCTACAATTATATTAATTACAGTCTCTGCTACTGAATTTAAAAGGTTAGGGATGTATTTTGCTAGTTTCTGTAGCGAATTGAGGATAGCTTGATCGGATAAGTCAATGTTTTTCAAAACGGGCTTATCCTGCATATAGTCTTTTACAGAATCAAACTTGGAAAGAATATCTTTTTGATTGAGAATTAGTTGTTCCAATTGTGGAAGCAGATAGTTAATAAGTCCCCATAGCGGAAATACAATGAATATAATCGATAATACGATGAGGAAGATGCTGGCTAGGGATTTATTCCACTTTTTCTTTTCCGTTAACGTAAAATAGATGTTTCTGAAAAGGATGTAAAGGGTAATCGCTCCTAAAAAACCGGGTAGATAATAGGATAAGTTTTTGAATATCAATATACAGATCAGGAGGATGATCGTGATCAACATGATCTGATTGATCGAATTGTTATTTATTTGTTTGTATTTCATGGCCGGTTCCTCAGAATTAATAAATACTAAGCACTTTATTTGCTAAAATCAGATAAATTTGTTTTATCTGATTGCATCATAATATAAAACAAATTTATCGATATCTCTGCTACCGACAAGAATTATTTTATAGCGGAAATATATCAAATATTGCTGATAAATTTTTTGGAAAGGAATAAAAAAGCTAGCTCAAATGGTAGCTAGCCTAAATAGATGTTAATTTTCGTAAAGCTCGAGTGGTAAACCATCGGGATCTTCAAAGAAGGTGAATTTTTTGTTTGTTAATTCATCTATCCGGATCGGTTCTACTCTTATATCCAATTGTTGTAAATTTTTGACTTCTTTTTCAATATCATGAACTGCAAAAGCCAGGTGCCTTAACCCTACGGCCTCGGGTCTGGATGGACGTTTTGGAGGATTGGGGAATGAAAACAATTCGATGATGTATGTGCCATTCAAGGCTAAGTCTAATTTGTAAGAGTCTCGTTCTTCGCGGTACACCTCCTGTATGATGGTCAATCCAAGTATTGTCGTATAGAAGTTTTTGGATTTATCGTAGTCACTACATAGAATAGCGACGTGGTGTACCTGTTGTAGATTTAATGACATATAGCGTTATTTTGCGCGTTCGTATTGTGGCGGCCAATCAATATGGGCACCTAATGCTTCTGCAAAGTGAAATGGCAAATGTGGATCCTTAAGAAAAGCTCTAGCGATCATAATTAGGTCCGCTTTATGATCCTGTAAGATTTGTTCTGCATGCTCGGCTTCCTTAATAAGTCCGACGGTTGCAGTGAGCACTCCTGTTTTTTGCTTTATCGACTCGGCAAAGGGAAGTTGATAATCCCTTTCGGCTTTAATTTCCTGATGCAAAACAGCCCCACCTGAAGAGACATCGATTACTTCAATGCCGTTCGTCTTCAAGACTTCGACTAGTTGAACAGATTGTTGCTGGTCCCATCCTCCCGCTGCCCAATCAGTAGCAGATATGCGCACCCAAAGCGACTGTGTAGTCAATTCTTCTTTGATTGCATCAACAATTTCGCATAAAAATCGGATTCTATTTTCAAAAGAACCCCCATATTGGTCAGTTCTAAGATTGGATAAAGGGGAGAGGAATTGATGGATGAGGTAACCATGGGCTGCATGAATTTCGATGATATCGTATCCAGCTGTTACTGCTCTTTTTGCAGCACGTTGAAAATCTATGATCGTCTCTTTGATGTCATCAATGGCCATGGATAGGGGTGGGACCTCTTTATCAGGCCGGAAAGCTAATGCTGAGGGTGCTATAGTATGCCATCCACCCTGTTGATCAGGAGCAATTTGATAATGGTTGAGCCAAGGTTTTCCGGTACTGGCTTTACGTCCTGCATGCGCTAATTGAATCCCTGGAATCGCCTGATTCTCCTTAATAAAGCGGGTGATTTCTTTTAGTTTTTCTATATGCTCATCTTTCCAGATACCGAGGTCTCCGGCACTGATTCTTCCTGCTGGAGTTACAGCGGTGGCTTCCTGTATAACAGCGGCAGCACCTCCAGTTGCAAATTGACCTAAATGTACCAAATGCCAATTGTTAGCAAAACCGTCCGTTGCCGAATACTGACACATAGGAGAGACTACCAGCCGGTTTTTTAGGGTGATGTTTTTTAGCGTAAGTGGTGAAAATAAAATGCTCATATGAAAGGGCTAATATGAAAATAAAAAAAGGAGCAAAAGCTCCTTTAAATCTTATTAAGGGTTTGTTGACCATAGCGATGCCGATTTTAACATGGCTCTTCTTGGCAACTTTAAATTGGCAATGATTAATTCTGCAAAATCCTCTGGTTGTAACACAGAATCTGGATCTCCGTCTGTCAGACCTAGGTCTTTAGACATATCCGACGCAATTGTGCTCGGCATCAAGGTACATACACGGATATTGTGTTTGCGTACCTCACGCATTAATGAATCTGCCATACCGATGACGGCAAATTTAGAAGCACTATAGGCAGAAGTGGTAGCGGCACCATTTAATCCTGCGGTTGAAGAAACAAAGATAATATCACCTTCATTTTTTTCCACTAATTGTGGTAAAAGAGCCTTTGTTACATAATAACTACCCAGCACATTGGTATTGATGATGTTGGTCCATGTTTCTGGATCCATATCTAATAGTGAGCCAAATGAAGCAATACCAGCATTGTTGATGACAATATCAAATGTGCCAAATGATGTGTTTAACTTTTCAATTTCATGCTGAACGTTTGCCAAATTGGAAACATCAAAAACTGCATAGGTGGCAGTTACGCCTAAATCTTGCAATTCTTTAACTGTCAATTTCAATTGTTCTTCATTGCGGCCTGTAATAGCAACATGAACTCCCTCTTTTGCTAATGCAATGGCAGTTGCTTTTCCCAATCCACGTGAACCACCTGTTACTAATGCTTTTTTACCAGCTATATTTTCCATATTACAAAGTTAACTATTGCAGTATTGATGAATGTCAATATAATTTAAAATTTTTACAAGTTTTCATCCAAAATATTAGCTATTATCGGATAGGTGTTTTGTTTGACTTGTTTTATACTATGGATATCAAGCCATTCTGCTTGTGTAATATCCTCCTCTGTCTGTGGTATGAGTTTCGGTATTTTATTGACACCCATTTCATACCAGTTTGTTTGTTTTAACACAAATTCACCATTGCGTAAATAGTAGGTATGATACGAGGTTTGTATTTTTTTCCCCAAGTAATCAATTTTTAAACCACATTCTTCTTCTACTTCTCTCACAGCTGCTTCTTTCATCTTTTCATGGCTTTCCACCTTTCCTTTTGGAAGGTCCCATTTGCCCAATCGAAAGATAAATAAATAGTCACCTTCGCCATTTTTGACCAGTCCGCCAGCGGCTTTAATGATTTTATTATTTTCTTTTAATTTGTGAAAAACCAATTCGCAATCCTTGTGTATATATAGAAATGATTTGGGAATGTCATTTTGTTCAGATAATTTAAAAAGTTTTTCCAATTCAATATCTTGAACATCAATAGTTTGGGGGTTTTTAACGCCCGTAGGAACAAAATCTGCCAAAATTAGCACAGATTGGTTCATATAAATTTTATAAATTTGCGACATGAATAATTTAAATGAGGTTGAACAAAAAGTTGCTGAATCCTTATTGCAAATTAAAGCAATAAAATTGCAACCTAAAAACCCTTTTACTTGGGCATCGGGTTGGAAGTCTCCAATTTATTGTGATAATCGTATTACTTTATCGTATCCAGCAATCCGTACGTACATACGTCAGAAGCTTTCAAAATTGATTCAAGATGAATTTGGATCAGTGGATATGATCTCTGGTGTCGCTACTGCAGGTATTCCACAAGGGGTATTAGTTGCACAAGATTTGGGTTTACCATTTTCTTATGTAAGAAGTAGTGCTAAGGACCACGGTCGTCAAAATATGATTGAAGGTGAAGTTGTTAGCGGACAGCGTGTTGTTGTTATCGAGGATTTAGTATCTACGGGTAAAAGTAGTTTAGTTGCAGTAAAAGCATTGCGCGAAGCTGGATGTAATGTAGTAGGTTTAGTTTCTATCTTTACCTATGGGTTGGATGAAGCTGCGAAGAATTTTGCTGAGGCAAAATGTACTTTCCATAGCCTTTGTGATTACGATTCTATGATTCAAGTGGCTGCAGAAAATGGTTTTATTTTCGAAGAAGATGTAGAGTTGCTGAAAGATTGGAGAAAAAATCCTTCAACTTGGTCTCAAACAGTTTAAAGATAATAAGATATTTATATGACAACTATTCAGAATAATGTAACGATTGAAAAGTCCGTTCAAGAGGTATATGCTTTTTTGACAGATTTGAATAATCATGAGCAATTGATGCCTGAAAATATTTATAATTGGTCCTCAACCAATGATGAAGCCCGTTTTACAATTCAAAACATGGCCAAGTTAGCTTTGAAAGTTGATGAAAGGGTAGAAAATCAATTAATAAAATTAGTGCCATCTGAAAAAGCTCCTTTTGATGTTACTTTAAACTGGATTTTGTCAACCGTTTCGGCTGATATAACAATGGTCACATTTACTATTGAAGCGGATTTGAATATGATGATGAAAATGGTCGCTTCAGGTCCACTGCAAAAACTAGCTGATTTTCAAGTGAATAAATTGAAAGAGATTTTAGGATAATTTATCCCTATGTTAACCTGAAATTTTCAGTCTATAAAGAAATGTCTTCCAATTTGGAAGACATTTTCAGTTTAATATTTTACCTTTTTAAGGTAATGAAACTATCTAGACTCGAATATTACCTTCAAGCTTAAATCGTTTCATTTTATCGTATTATGCAAGTCTTTCGTGGACTTTTTTCCAATTCACGATATTCCACCAGTTTTTAATGTAGTCTGCTCTTTTATTTTGATAATGTAAATAATAAGCATGTTCCCATACATCAAGGGCCAAAACTGGTATTCCCCTTTGTTCTACTACGTCCATTAACGGATTATCTTGGTTGGCTGTTGATGTTATCTGTAATTTACCAGCGTCATCTAATATTAACCATGCCCATCCGGAACCAAATCTTGACATTGCAGCAGCCGTAAATTCTTCTTTAAATTTATCAATCGTCCCAAAAGATGCATTGATAAGTTGTACTACTTTTTCAGAAGGCTCAGTTGTATTTGCGACTAAATTTTCCCAGAAGAAATTATGATTCCAAGCGCCACCAGCATTGTTACGTGCTTTGGCTGAATATTTTGAAATATTTGCTAACAATTGCTCTTCGGATGTTTCTGAAATATTTTCCGTTAGAATAGCTTCATTGATCGCTTTGATATATGCTGTATGATGTTTTGTGTAATGGATTTCCATTGTCAAAGCATCAATATTAGGTTCCAATTCGGAATATGAATAGGGTAATTTAATTTGACTAAAAGAAAGGGGAGCGGCTTGATTACGTGCAGGTTCAGCTTGAGCTAGATTATTTAAAACACTGCCCGATACAGCAACAGCCAATGTTGCTTTAGCGGTGTTGTTAAGGAAGTTTCTACGTGTTTGCATTCTTTTATTATTATGTTAATAGTAGTAAGATAACGTGTTTTTTTAGTTTTATTATTCTTAATTGGCATAAAATATAAAATAGAACGATAATGTTACCAAACCATGACTTTTTTATATGGAATGGTCTATATACGACCTTGCGGTATTTGAAGAAGTTCATTTTATTGAAGCTTGGGAATTATTCTGGGTATTAAATGTGCAAGAAAAAGGTCGCTATCTCATGCTTCTGAAATAGCGACCTTTTTAACAACTCTATATGATATTGTATATATTATGGAGTTATGCGATTTCCTCTGACTTTATCCCACATAAGAAACAAAAGGAATCCGACAAAGGATGGAATCACCCACCACAGTTCGTAGGTTGCTAACGGAATGGATTGCAGCATATTTTCTGCTCCTTTAAGGTGGATATCAAAGCCAGCAAAGAGGTAAAAAGTAGAAGTTAGTGTTGTACCTGCCATCGCGCCAATAAATGGAAGAGAGGACTTTATTATCCGTCCAAAAATAAGGACGTACAATACCAATGTGATGACTATGGGATAAATGAATGCTAAAAATGGATAAGCAACTTGGATGATATATTCTACGCCTGTAATAGCTAGTACTGCTGAGAAAAGACAACAAATAGTAACAACCCATTGGTAACTAATCCTATTGTGAAGGAGTTGGCTAAAGAAAGTCCCTACTGCACATGTCAATGCAATCGCAGTGGTGAGACATGCTAATGCGATGCTTATGGAAATTGCTGCTACTCCATAGCCTCCAAATATTTTGTGCGAAATGAATAAGAGTAATTCTGCTCGTTTGACATCTGTAGTTGTTGGATATCCTGATTGAGCACCCAAAAAGACAAGACCACCATATATCAGCAACAAGCAAAAAGCTGCCAAGCATCCAGCACTAGTAACGATTCTGTTTTTATCTTTAACGTTAACATAGCCTTTGGTCTTTGCTGCAGAAATAATGATACCACTAAAAATAACAGAGGCTAGGACATCCAAAGTCTGATAGCCTTCTATAAAACCTAATTTAAATGCTGTTAAGCGTTCGACATCGTGTGCGTAATTCGCTGATAATGGAAATAGAGCGCCCATGATAATCATACTGATCAATAGGATCAATAACAATGGCGTTAAAAAATTGCCAATAACATTTACGACTTTAGAAGGTCGGATAGAAAGAACAAAAGTAACCGAAAAAAACAGGATAGAACCCCAAATAGGTGATAGATTTGGGAAGGTTGGTAGTAGGCCCACTTCAAATGTTGTAGCGGCTGTCCTCGGTATCGCTATCAGGGGACCTATCCCTAACATGATTACAATACCTAATATCGTGGCTATTAATGGATGTGTTCTATTGCCCAAATCATGGAACGATTCTCCTGAATTGATGATTGATAAAACGCCTAAGAGAGGAAGTAATATACCTGTAAGAGCAAATCCTATAATAGCCCAATCCCATTGACCTGCTGAATTAAAACCTATAAATGGAGGTAGTAATAAATTTCCGGCACCGAAAAACATGGCAAATAAGGCGAATCCTAATGTGGTAGTATCTCTGATTTGTTTCATCAATATGTGTATCTTTAATTATATCCTGTGTAATCTTATGGTTTGTATATCAATGTTTTACTGTTGATAGTTAGACCGCTGAAGAGAATTGGGATGTAAACTGATTTATGAATGAGCAAATATAATAGGACTTTCCAATTAAACAAGAACTAGTTGCTGTGTTTTTACTGCATTTAAATTGATTTTTCACGGTGATGGCTTCGTTAAATATGGTTATTTAGGTAAAAATGTAAATAAAGGGGCCAAGGCTAGAAGTGTTCTACCTATCATGTACCATAACGTAAGTTTTACTGACTAATTGTGCGATTAAATAGGAGAGGTTATAAATAAGAAAGCATCCTGACTTTCGTGAGGATGCTTTCTTATTATATCAGATTGGACCTTTTGTCTATCTTGTGAAATGCTTTACTTTTAAAGTATAAGTTCCTACGCCTTGAGCAGCTGTAATATTATCTGCATTAAATACAATAATCTCATCTGCTTTGTCGGATAATTCAGTTCCCTTATACAGCACGATATAGCGATTAGCTATTGGAGTTACCGCATGAGTAGGGCTACCAGCATAGAAAACCCAGATTGCACTTGGTAATGGCAATCCCATACTAGTGGCATCAATACCTATTGAAGGAGTTATCTCGAATTTAGCAGAAGCAAGGTTAGAGAGTGTAATGTTATCTACTGTTGTACCTTCTAGATCAAAGTAACCAAATTTATAATCCGTTGTGCTCGGTTTTAAGGTAGAAACCATACATTCCTGATAAGTTGATCGTACTATTTTCTTTATCAGCAACAGCATTCTTTACTAAATCAAAATATGCTGTTTCCTTTGAAGGAACAATGATTGTACTTGTTTTAACTGTTGCTTTGTTGTCTTGAAGTGTTGTGGGAGCAGCCTCATTATCATCGTTTTTACAAGAGCTTAGATTGAATGCCGTAATTGCGATTAAAGCAATGCTGGCAAAGTTTTTTAGTTTAAATGAAAAATTCATGTTTAAATATATTTATGATAAAACTGACTTAGAATTAAAGGTATTAGTAAAAGCTGAGAAGGTTGCTAATGCTGCATCAATAGCTTCTTGGTTGTCTGCTTCAGCAACTTCCTCATTGATGATGGCTGTAAATTCTGCCCATTTTTCTTGAGATTTATCTCCGTAGCCGTTGAAGAAATTAAAACCCGTTTGTATACCTTTATGTTGTAGCATTTTAACGATATGTGGGCCTCCCATAATCGATCCTTCTAATACATATAGTGCTCCGATTGCTTGATTTTTAGTTTCAATATTAGGCAAAACTACTTCTGGAAGATTCTCTAAGTTACCACCTAGGTCTAAGATGTCTTTTTCGACATGAGA
Source organism: Sphingobacterium sp. SG20118 (assembly GCF_044740685.1). Lineage (NCBI taxonomy): Bacteria > Pseudomonadati > Bacteroidota > Sphingobacteriia > Sphingobacteriales > Sphingobacteriaceae > Sphingobacterium > Sphingobacterium sp. SG20118. Next base: position 2,862,855 of record NZ_CP172826.1, on the reverse strand, counting down.
TGCATTTCTACGTGTCTCAAAATAGGTCGTTAAGCTACTTGGTAAAGCGCGTTGTATCTGTACTTCAGCTGCCTTGAAATAAGCATAGAAATATTTTAATACTTCTGCATAGTCAGTGTTGTTTTCAATTGCTTTCAATTTGAAAATAACGTTTTTCTCTAACTCTTGATGACCTTGTTTAGTTGCTTCTTTGATTTTTAAGTTTAACATGATATTTGCGTTATTTAGTTTTTAAATTTTTAGAACCGTCTTCTTGGACGAAATATTTGAATGTGAAATAGGGAGCTGGCCAATTTAGATCGGTCACTGCTGCAGGAGCTCCTTTGTACATGCTAATCATCTGTAATTTTGCATATTTGCCGTTGCTTAAACGGATGACATATGTTCTTCCGAGCGCTGTTTTGGCTAAGTGTGAAACCATATCATAATTATACCAGCCTTGAGAGTCGTCATCGAGAATAGCACTGACTCCGTTGATGCTTTTTTGTTCAAAATCGTTATCACTCGGTGCTGTATCGACTTGATCATATGCTTGCTTAACTAAGACAATCTTGTGTTTTGATCCGTTACCGAATGCCGGTGTGCTATTAACAGTACCATCATTGACATATAGTGTACTGTTGTATTGTCCTGAAAATGCGATGTCCCAATCCTTTTTTGCAAAGTTGGCATTTGAATCTGCTTCATTCTTTAACCAGGTTTGCTTTTTGTCTGATAAGCGGAAAAGGAAAGTATGAAAATCTCGCTTTTCTTTGGGATTTCCATTTCCTGCAGCCCCGTTACCTACATAAGCTTCTACATCACCTGCCAAATCACTGATGATCGTGCTAACGCCATCCTCTAACTGCTTGTTCGGGTCCACATTTTCTTTATTGCAGGAGGCAAACAATAAGCAGATGCAGATGTAACATCCTATCTTAAATAATGAATTCATATGTTTTTAATTTTATTTTTTAAATAGTCACATGGAATATTCATGCATGATTATGTAACCTGTGCTACATGAATATTTCATGTGTTTTTATTTTGTAATTCTATATGATACCCCCATCAGGATGCTACGTCCCATTTGTCCAGGGATTAAGTAATTCAAATAATTGCTTAGATTTTCTCCGCTTAGTCGTAATGTAAATGGGAGCTTGTCAAATTTTTTCTCTATTGTGGCATTGTATAAAACATGCTGATTGACAAAAACATCATAGCGGTCAATGAAGTGATTCCCATTGGCATCTCCAAAAGCATATTTTCCTCTGAAATTTGCACGTGCATTGATTGTGATATTCCAAGGAGCCTGATAGATCGCTCCTATATTGAATTGATGTCTCGATCTATTTTCTAATCCCCAGTAGTCTTTTGGAGTAGGGGTATAGGAGTTACCGGTCTTAGCATCGTATAATGAATTGTATGGCCAGCTCCCTTGTTTTATACTATCTGCAATACTTATGTCTTTTGATATCAGATATTGATATCCAGCATTAATGGTTAATTGTTCTAAAGGTTTTGTTGAAATTGATACATCAAATCCCTTATTCACTGATTTCGGAAGATTTTGATATGAAAATATCGCCATATTTTGCATGCCCGTAGCTACTTGAATGCTGTTGATCTGATTTCTTAATTGATGATGGAATACATTCACATCCATCGTCGTGTTGGCCATTGGTTTCCATGTAATGCCCGCATTGATAGAGGTATTCCGTTCTGCTTGAAGATTGCGATCGAGTTGATTGATGATGTAAGTCCTTCGTTCTGAAATTTGACCATTGGCATCCATTTCATCAATGGTACTGCGTAAGACCTCATTTCCTATAACATAATAATTGGCGGCAGGATTATAGAACACTTGATAGCGTGTTTTGAAATCAGGAGCTTTAAATCCGGTTCCAATCCCCGTTTTTAATGCCAATTGTGGAAGAAGTTGGTAGGTGATTCCGAAGCTAGGATTCAATTTTCCTCCGTAACCTTGGGACTGGTCATATCTTAGACCAGTTACTACTGTCGTTTTTGAGCCAAATGTTTTGTTTGCTTGAGCGTATAGAAAAAAGTTGTTTTGATCTTTGGAATCAAAGCTTGATTTTACCTCCATGGCTTCTAATGCACCGCCTACACCCATCGTAATGTTCAGGTCATCGGATTGATATGCAAACTGTTGCTCCAAGCGATGAACCATTTGTGTGAAATTATCTGAGGTTAAATTCGCATTGCTTTCTTGCATCGTTACGCTGTTGTCGGAACTATAATGTGATAGATAATAAGTAGATAGTGATCTCCAGCGATCATTCCAGCGACTATCATAGAATAGGGAAGCATTTATGTCCGTTTCTTTTTGTTGATCAAGGGTACTATAGTCGGACCCATAAGCACGTAACATATCCGAATGACGATAATTATAGCGTCCGGATGCTCCGATAAAATGTTGATCGTCTTTCAACTGATGTCTCACTTTTCCTTGAATGGAAAAAGTTTGGTAAGGAGGAATGGTTGTACCGTTTGATTGATAATCTTTATTGGTATTGAACCCATCGGTACGGTAGTAGTTGGTTGAAAGTAAAGCAGTTCCCTTATTCTTATTAAATGATGATTCTCCTTCAATGGTAGCATCGAGCACTTGGAAACTTCCATAATTAACATTGGCATGTAACTGAGGGGTTACCTTGCCTAATCGTGTGATGATGTTGATGGCACCTCCCAATGCCTCACTACCATATAAGCAAGAGGATGCTCCCTTAATTATTTCGATTCTTTCGATATTGGATACCGAGATACGTGACAAGTCAAAATTTCCAGAGCTTCTACCCAGCATGGGTTGGCCATCAATTAGGATCATCACATACTCACTTGAAAAACCTTGTAATTGTACGCCAACAGATCGATTGCCACCAGCTGTATTGCTGACTATGGCTATTCCGGTCTGTTCTTTTAGTACTTCATCTAAGCGGCGACTGCCCATTAACTCAATCGCTTTTCTATCTATAATGGTCACCGGCATAGCAGAATTTTTAGAATCAATCAATGATGGTCTGTTTTGTAGCTCCTTAGTTATTGCTACCTCATCTAATACTTGATTTGATTTTTGGAGTTGAAAGTGGTGGATTTTTTTGTCCTTGGCGCGTAATTCTACAGTTCCGGTTTTTGTTTGATATCCTATTGCAGTTATCGTATAGGTGTAAGTTCCTGTAAATAATTTTCGTAATATAAAGCTACCTTGATTGTCTGATTTTGTTAATGCATGGTCAGGTGTAATCAGGATGCTAACACCTGAAAGGGGAGTTTGTTGTTCATCAAATATCAATCCCTGAAACTGCGCATTTTGTTGCGCGAATAGCTGTTTTGCTGTTCCCATAAGGAATAGAAAACTAATAAACAGAAAAAGATGCGGTGTTGTTCTCAATGTTATTTGTAATAATTCTAAATAATAATGCAAGTATCTCTATAATATACCAAATTATATTTATGCATTCTGTATTAATATTTGTGCTATCCGTATTAATATTTGTGCGTTATGATGTATCCTTGTCTTCTGAATTAGTGTTTTTAAGGTGTTAATGACTTGAAGAGCAGTTAGTTGAATGTGTTTTAATGAGGTTGCCTGCATTAGTTAAGGTGTATTCTGAAAACAAACCCTTATTTGTAATTAGTTTAAATAAGCCCATTTTTGCTACTCATAAATGAATAGATATGATAAAGAAAATTATAAATAACCTTGGTCTCGTAATGATTTTATGTTTATGTACTACGGTTTCCATAGCACAGGTAGGCACACCTAAAAGGATTGTTTCTTTAAGCGGTAGTTTAACGGAGATTGTGGACGCTTTAGGGCTTGGTGAAAATTTGGTTGCTGTCGATGTCACGAGTGATTATCCGAGTTATGTAAAGCAGATTTCAAAAGTAAGTAAAAATAGATCAATCACTGCTGAAGGAGTTGCATCCTTTCGTCCTGATATGGTATTGGGTTTTGAAGGAGAAGTAAGTTCAGCTGTATTGGCCCAACTTAAAACCCTGAATATTCCATGTGTACTGTTTAAACAAGAGTTCTCTGCTGCCGGTATTACCGATTTAGTTCGAAAAGTAGGGCAATCTTTAAATATTAGTGTTAAAGGAAATCAAGTAGCTGATCAATTGGCAAAAGATATTAAGGGGGCAGTTGCGAAAGCAAAATCTACGAAGGCAACCAAAATGATGTTTGTATATGCTCGTGGTGCCGGTGCTATGAGCGTATCCGGGTCAGGAACTGCAGTGGATGCGGTCATTAAGTTGGCTGGTGCGCAAAATGTGATGCAAGGTTTTAATGGATATAAAACTTACAATACCGAAGCATTGGTGCAGGCTAACCCCGAGGTTATACTATTGTTTGATTTTGGAATGTCAAGCTTAGGTGGTAAAGATGCCATTTTGAAACTTCCAGGTATTAATTTAACTACTGCAGGAAAAAATAAGCGCGTCATTGCGATGGATGCATCATTATTAAATGGTTTTAGTATGCGTCTGCCACAAGCTATACAGCAATTGCATGAAAAGTTATTTGGGAAATAGTTGCTGTAATGAGAAATACTTTAATTTATCTTTTACTCAGTATATTACTCCTAATTATTGTCATCTTCTCACTGGGCATGGGGTCGATTTCGGTTTCATTCTGGGATGTTTGTTCTATTATATTTCATAAAATAGGATTAAAGGCTTCTTCCGGTGTTGATGAGCTGACCGTTAATGTCTTAGCGCAAATACGCTTACCCAGAATTTTAATGGGTGTTGCAGTAGGTGCTGCTTTAGGGATCAGTGGTGCAGCTATTCAAGGTATATTTCGTAATCCTTTGGCAGAACCAGGTTTGATGGGAATATCTTCGGGGGCTTCATTTTTTGCGGCATTGGTTATTTCTTTTGAAGGTTTATTACTTCCGCTTATTTCTGCCAGCTTGGGTTATTATGTACTGGCGTTTGCAGCTTTTATTGGTGCTGCATTGACCGTTCTTGTCGTCTACCGTATCTCTATGAATAATGGTAAGTCGCATATTGCTACGATGCTTTTAGCAGGTGTTGCTATGAACGCATTTGCTGGGTCATTAACCGGTTTATTAAGTTATTTAGCCACAGAGCAACAATTGCGCTCGATTACTTTTTGGTCGCTTGGGAGTTTGGCTGGTGCATCATGGGGTAATATCCAGGTGCTATATCCTTGTATATTGCTTTCTTTGATTGTATTGCCTCTCTTTGCAAAGCAGTTAAATGTTTTTGCCTTGGGTGAATCTCAAGCAGAAATGATGGGTGTCAATACTAGCCGTTTGAAAATTGTTGTTATCTTGTTCTCAACCTTGGCAGTGGGGGCTGCTGTCGCTTTTTCGGGAGTTATCAGCTTTGTAGGCCTATTGGTACCACACGCCATTAGATTGATAGGTGGAGTGGATAATCGCTATGTATTGATTGCTTCAAGTATTGCTGGGGCATTGGTACTGACCCTTGCGGATTTACTATCGCGATCTATAATCCAACCATTGGAACTTCCGATTGGGGTTATTACAGCATTGCTGGGCACACCAGTTTTCCTATTTATCCTTATTAGAGACAAGAATAAAATCTAATTATGCTACACGTACAGTCATTGTCATATGAAATTAAAGGTCGCCCAATTTTAAGAGATATCGATATTTCTATTCAAAAAGGAGAATTTTACGCAATTGTTGGAGCAAATGGTGCTGGTAAAACATCGTTGTTACGTATGCTTGCTTCCGACCTGAAACCCAATAAAGGTGAGATTTTGTTTAAAGGCAAACCTTTACGTTCGTATTCCCTGAAGGAGTTGGCTTATGCACGTGCTTTCCTACATCAATCCAATAGTATGGCTATGGCATTTACAGTGGAGGAGGTGGTTCGTATGGGACGTTATCATTTAAAAGCTTCTCAAGAGCAGCATGATCTCGCTATTACGGAGTGCATGCGTATATGTGAAGTTGCAGATCTAGCGGAAAGGAAAATACAACAATTATCTGGAGGGGAGCAGCAACGTGTGCATTTTGCACGGGTACTGGCACAAGTTTGGGATCAAAAAGATGTTTTGCTTTTGCTCGATGAACCTGTGGCTAGTATGGATATTCAATTTCAACATCAGACGCTTGCGATTGCAAAAGCCTTGACCGCTGTAGGTTTTAGTGTCGTGGCCATTCTACATGAGTTGAATCTTGTAGCGCAATATGCAGATCGTGTGTTGATGCTTAAATCGGGAAGAAAGTGGTGGGAAGGAGCCCCAATAGAGGTGCTCAAACCTGAAAATATATATGCCGTATTCGGTGTGCAAACAAAAGTGATAACAGATATAGCAACATTAACACCATCTGTTCAGGCTTGTACGGTACACTATTCGGCAGCAAGATTTAATTCAAATTATAAACATGAATTGGCTATGGAATTAAAAGAAAAATACGAAAGTTATAAAAAAGACAACCCAAAGGCAAGGATATATGACTGTGCCAAGGCGCTTGCTGTAAGCGAGGCACAACTCTTATTAACACAATTGTCTGATGACGTCGTTTTATTAAAAAATGATATATGGGCTATTCTGCAGGAATTACCTCGTTTAGGGCATGTCATGGCGCTGACGCGCAATGATGCGTGTGTACACGAGCGAAAAGGGATTTACCCTACGCCTTCTAACGAGGGGCATGTAGTACTCTTTCATAATGATGATATTGATCTGCGCATCTTTATCCAAAGTTGGGCATATTCATTTGCTGTCAAAGTCAAAGACCTGTGGAGTGTTCAGTTTTTTGATACAGCAGGGTTGGCGGTTCATAAAGTTTACTTAACAAAGGAGTCGGACAGCATTCATGTTTATGAAGAATTAGTGCATGCCTACCGCGCTGAAGACCAATCGTATTTTACGATTCAGGCACCTACAGCATTAAGTGATATTTCCGTTCCAGATACTGAAATTCACATCGATCAATTTCAAGAGGATTGGCTAAAAATGAAAGATAGTCACGAATTTTTTGGCCTTTTGAGGAAACATAACCTGCAGCGTACACAGGCTTTACGCTTAGCACCGGATGGGTTTGCCGAACAATTGGCAGCAGATAGATTTTTTGAAATATTGAATCAAGCTTCAGTGCAAGAAGTTCCTGTGATGGTTTTTGTGAGTAATAAAGGATGTATTCAAATACACTCTGGTCTTATCACTAAACTGGTAACGATGGACAATTGGTTTAATGTGCTAGATACTAATTTCAATCTGCACCTCAATACAGACGCAATCGATCAAATCTGGTTGGTCCGTAAACCATCGACAGATGGCGATGTGCATGCATTGGAAGTGTACGACAAAAAAGGAAATCTGATTGTTCAACTTTTTGGTAAGCGAAAACCAGGTATTCCCGAGTTGGAATCTTGGAGATCACTGCTACAAGTACAAAAAATAGAAAATTAATATAGACTAACGGCTTATTTCTGAGGGGAGTAAGCCGTAATATTTTTTAAAGGCATGCGTGAAACTGGCTTGATGCTTGAAGCCTACGATAGTGCTTACTTCATACATGTTTTTATTTTCATTCAAAATGAGACGCTTCGCTTCTTCCATGCGTATTCGAGTGATGTAATTGTATATTGTTGTACCGAAGTGTTGTTTGAATCCATTACGCAATTTAAATTCATTCAAGAGAACTAATTTTGACAATTGCTTATGAGTCGGCGGATTCATAAAGTTATTGCGAAGAATACGTTGTGCTTCCTCTAGCTTCTGTACATCTTCAATTTTTAGAATATCGGTTAATTTATCACTTATGAAGCTAAATTGCTCAAATTGAAGCATAATCAGTTCGAGGATGCGCGCATTAACAAATATTTGTTTCAATTCGTTTTTGTTGGTTGTGGTTCGGATATCATCAATGAGAGCCTTCATTTCTGTAGTAACATATAGATCCTCTTCTACAATAGAAATCACCTTTTTTTCTTTCATTTTTTCTTTAAATTCCAGATGAAGTGGAGTATGGATACTGATCATGTTCTGATAGAGTTCAGGTGTCATAATGACCATGAAGTATAAGAAATCTTGATTGCTCTGTATGGGATGTTCTTCATACAGAGAAGGGATATAGCGTATATTATGTTTGCTAAAAGTAAAACCTTGTACGGATTCTGACTTGCTGAGGATGAACTGACTGACAACAGCTTCGCCTTCGATTTCTGAGATGATATCAACAGGAGCGGAGACATGCATATCAGCACAGAGAACAAATAAGCCTCTACTTAAAATCTGATACGTACTGATATTAATGGGGTTTTTACTGATTGCAATATGTTTCTCAGATAAAGTGGTATTGATGGAGCTTATTTCAGGAAGTTCTTCCCAAAATAGCCATTCATTATGTTGTTTTATCTTTGCTTTTATAATCATACCTTAATACAAATATACATTATTTATAATAAATCTAAATTAAATAGCTCAAATTGGACTTCTAGATGACTATGCCCGTTTAGCAGCCTACAAACCAATATGCTTGGAGAAAAGCATAACAGAGAACTTTATCCCAATGGTTGTTTTTAATGCTATTTGATTTATATCCAATGGGTTGTTGTCGCATATTCGATAGGAGACTGAATTCTATTTTTCAGCCTATGGGCTATTGTTATTTTTGATTTGATAAAACTATGGTTGTGTCTTATCTTTGGTGTATGCACAAGCTAAAAATTACGAATATTATCACACGTGAAAATCAAAATGTAACCATTGATTTCGAATCTGTTTCAGGAGATTTCCCTACTTATAAAGCCGGTCAGTTTTTGACACTATCCTTTGAATTTGGAGATCGAGAGGTGAGGAGGTCGTATTCGTTTAGCAGTTCCCCTGATGTCGATGAACCTCTGAGCATTACAGTTAAACGGGTTGAGAATGGTGAAATCTCTCGTTTTTTACACCATAAGATTCAGCAAGGTGATGTCGTTCATGCATTAGAAACCGCAGGGGTTATTTACTTATGAGCCTGTTGTGGATACGAATCGGACTGTGTTTTTATTCGCTGCAGGTATCGGTATTACGCCATTGTTTTCCATTCTGAAGACCGCATTGGTTCGAGAGAATAACTCCAAGATTGTATTGGTCTATAGTAATAGTTCTCCTGAAGTGACTCCATTTAAAGAAGAATTACAAGAATGGGCTGCAAAGTATCCGGATCGTTTGCAGATTATTTGGATTTATTCAAACAGTAAACACTTGATGACGGCTAGATTAAATAGGGATTACATTTTTTCTATTCTTAAGAATCATATGCCAGTTAGCCCTGAAGAAGTTTTGTTTTATACTTGTGGACCTGTTGTATATATGGATTTATGCCGTTTTACTTTATTGGGAATGGGGTTTGAAGAATCGCAAATAAAGCGGGAAACATTTTTACTTCCTGAAAATGAAGAGGATGATGATGACGAAACGGAAAAGGAGGTTGATAAAACGAGTTACTCCATTAAGTTGAATTTTCAGGGACAAAGTTATGATTTAATGATTCCTTACAATAAATCCATCCTCGACGTAGGTCTTGAACATAAAATTAAGTTACCCTATTCCTGTAAGTCGGGTATGTGCAGCACCTGTATATCAAATTGTTCGCAGGGTAAAGTACGTATGGACTACAATGAAGTATTGACTGATCGCGAGGTTGATAATGGGCGGATTTTGCTATGTACGGCTCATCCTATTGAAGAGGGCACGGTGGTGGACGTGTATTGATTTTACGACTAAAGTAAGGCATGGTTGTGTAAGAAGGTCATGCTCATTTCTTTTTAAATCAATGGATTGACCTGATGTTTTTTTGTGTAATTTTCATTAGATTTGATTCAAACCAAATGAATCGGATATGATGAGTAATTTACTATGGGAGCCCTCTGTGACCTATAAACAAGAGTCTTCACTGTACCAATTTAAGCAATTTGTAGCTCAGAAAAGGCATCTAAAACTAGAGGCCTATTCCGAACTGTGGGACTGGTCGGTATCGCAAAAAGAAGAATTTTGGGAAGATATCGTTGTGTTTTTTGATGTGCAGTTCCATCATCCTTATCAACAGATTTTTGAATCATCTTCACAAGGTTTTATCGGTTCTAAATGGTTTATTGACGGCACACTGAACTATTCGGAGCATATTTTTCGTAAGGCTACTACCCAACGACCAGCACTATTGTTTAAAGAGGAAAATAAGCCTCTGCAGGCTGTTTCTTGGGAAGCCCTAGAGAGAATGGTCCGCTCATTGCAACAATACCTCTTGGGTCAGGGAATAGCGTCAGGCGACCGCGTAGTTGCTGTATTGAGAAATAGCCCAGCCTCTGTTGCGTTATTTTTAGCGGTGAATAGCATTGGGGCTATTTGGTCATGTTGTTCACCCGACTTTGGACAGGCCAGTGTTTTGGAGCGATTTGCTCAAGTGACCCCCAAGCTCTTATTCGCTGATGCACAATACTCGTATAATGGTAAATTGTTTAATATTAAGGACGCCATGACTGCCTTGGGTTCTAGTTTAGAGACTTTAGTGCAAGATGTTGTTTTTGTGGAGGGAGAAGTTTGGAAGGGTATTCTATCGCAGGATACGGGACAACCTTTAACTTTTAAGGCAGTTCCTTTTGACCATCCAATTTGGGTCTTATATTCTTCAGGGACTACAGGAAAACCCAAAGCGATAACACATAGTTGTGGAGGGATATTGGTGGAGCATTTTAAAGCTTTGGGCTTGCATCAAAATGTGCAGGAAGGTGAACGCTTTATTTGGTATGCGACCACAGGATGGATGATGTGGAACTATGCTTTATCATCTCTCTTGCTTGGGGCTACACTTTGTATATATGAGGGGGCATTGGTGTATCCTGAAAAATTGTCTTTTTGGGATTTTATTGAAGAATATAAAATCGACCATGTGGGAGCTGGTGCTGCTTATTATATTGCAAGTCAGCATGCTGAGCTGACACAACCGCGCTTTCAACCCAAAACAATTGGTTCTACAGGCTCTCCGCTTCCGCCGCAGACTTTTTCTTGGCTGCAAAAGCAGTTTCCGCAGACGCAAATCATTTCGCTAAGTGGGGGTACCGATGTTTGTAGTGCTTTCTTATCTGGAAACCCTATGCTTCCGGTATATGCAGGAGAAATCCAATGCCTAACTTTGGGGTCAAAGATCGAAGCGTATAATGAAAATGGAGAGTCCGTAGTGAATGAGGTTGGCGAATTGGTGATTACGATGCCCATGCCTTCTATGCCCATATATTTTTGGAATGATAATGGTAATGTGCAATATCATACGAGTTACTTTGAGAAATATCCGGGAGTTTGGTGCCATGGTGATTGGATAAAGTTTACGGAGCATCAGGGTATTATTGTATATGGTCGTTCTGATGCGACTTTGAATAGGGGTGGGGTTCGCATCGGTACGGCTGAAATATACAATGTGCTGAATACATTTCCAGAAATAGCTGATAGTTTAATCATCTGTTTGGATCATGATGATGGGACATCAACGATGCCGTTGTATGTGAAAATGGAGCATGGAATGCTGTTGACGGAAAATCTTAAATCGGCCATTAAGTTACAGTTGAGAAAAAGCTATAGTCCTCGACATGTACCTGATGAAATTTTGGAGGTACCTGCAATCCCTTATACCCTGAGTGGTAAGAAACTGGAAATTCCTGTAAAGAAGATCATGATGGGAACCCCTGTGGAAAAAGCTATAAGTCTTGATGTTTTAAAAGATTCGAAATCTTTAGATTTTTGGATAAATACACTGAATAACAAAGTTTAGTATTATTTAACCTAAAGGTTTACTATAGATTTAAGGTCCAGTTTTTTTGTCTGGACCTTTTTATTACTTCCATCTCATTAAGGTTAGAGCAACTAAAATACCCGTTATATAGGCTGTACTAATCAGGTTTGTATTACGCCTACATTATAGCGTTCTGTTATTGGATTGTGATTGGCAGCTTCTATACCAAGGCTGATTACGTTTCTGGTTTCATCAGGTCTAATTACGCCGTCCACCCATATTCTTGCGGCGGCATAGTATGGGCTGAGTTGCTCTTTATACCGTTTTTTGATATCATCCAGCAAGTTGTTTTTTTCTTCTTCAGATATGTTAACCCCTTTGGATTTTAATGCTGATTCTTGAATTTGCAATAAAGTATTGCCAGCTGCTGCACCACTCATAACGGCTATTTGTGCGGTAGGCCACGCATAGATTAATCGAGGGTCATATGCCTTTCCACACATCGCATAATTTCCGGCACCATAGCTGTTCCCGATTATAAATGTAAATTTTGGAACTACGGAATTTGCCATGGCATTGACCATTTTAGCACCATCTTTAATTATACCGCCCTGTTTCTGATCGACTGCCGACCATAAATCCGGTCACATCTTGTAAGAAAACTAGAGGAATCAATTGTTGGTTACAATTCATGATAAAGCGTGCAGCTTTATCTGCCGAATCACTGTAAATAACACCACCCATCTGCATTTCAATGGCACCAGCAGGCTTTTTTGCTTTCACAATTTCGCGTTGATTGGCTACGATACCAACTGCCCATCCGTCTATGCGTGCTAATCCGCAAACTATCGTTTTGCCATAGTCCTTTTTATATTCTTCAAAACTTCCTTCATCAACCAGAGTTTCTAAGAGTTTGTGCATGGAATAAGGTTTGGTACGGTCTAATGGTAGTATTTGTGCTATTTCCTCGGTTTTTCTTACGGGGGTTTTCGCTTCTTTTCTATTAAAACCTGCTTTTGGATGTGCACCAAGTTTATCCATAACGCCTTTTATTGCATCTAGACAACTTGCTTCATCTGGAAACTTATTGTCTGTTACCCCTGAGATATCAGAATGAGTACTTGCACCACCTAGTGTTTCAGCATCTACAGTTTCTCCTATAGCCGATTTAACGAGGTAGGGGCCAGCTAAGAATACGGAGCCCATTCCTTCAACGATGAATGCGTAATCGGACATGATTGGTAGGTAAGCACCTCCTGCAACACAGCTTCCCATGATGGCAGCAATCTGTGGTATACCCATGGCCGACATTTTAGCATTGTTTCTGAAAATGCGTCCAAAATGCTCTTTATCTGGGAATATTTGATCTTGCATAGGTAAAAAAACTCCAGCGGAGTCAACCAAGTAGATGATGGGAATCTTGTTTTCCATTGCGACCTCTTGAGCGCGTAGGTTTTTCTTACAGCTGATCGGAAACCAAGCACCTGCTTTTACTGTCGCATCATTGGAGACAATGACGCATAATTCGTCCTTTACATACCCAAGTACACATACAACGCCAGCATTTGGACAACCGCCTTCTTCGTTGTACATATTATCTCCCGCAAATTGGGCAAGTTCGATATACTTCTTGTTGCTGTCGAGTAAATATTCGATACGTTCCCAAGCGGTCAACTTTCCTTTAGCTTTTAATTTTTTGATTTTATCTTCACCACCTCCCAAACGAAGTTGTGCTCTCTTTTGTTCTAACTCTACAAGTAGTGCATTCATGTTATAATTGGATTTTAAGCTTGTCAAATTAAGGATTTGATAATATGTGATAAATTTAACATTATATTTTGAGTTTGTCTAAAAAAAGGTCTTATAATTTTGTTATTATTGTAAATAACAGAATTCCAATTATAAATTAAAGATAACATTTATGTTTATTGAAAATGAACAACAAATGATGATGATCCGCCAAAGTGCTCGAGACTTTGCAGAAATTCATATTCGTCCCTACATCATGGAATGGGATGAGTCACAAACATTCCCTGTGGCTTTATTTAAGAAATTAGGTGAGCATGGTTTTATGGGTATTATTGTTCCTGAAGCGTATGGTGGCTCTGGTTTTGGATATCAGGAATACATTACTATTTTGGATGAGATCTCCAAAGTATGCGGTTCAATTGGCCTTTCGTTGGCAGCACATAATTCGTTGTGCACAAATCACATTTTAAGTTTTGCCAATGACAGCCAGAAACAAAAATATTTACCCAAATTGGCGACCGGAGAATGGCTTGGTGCTTGGGGGCTTACAGAAACAGGTTCGGGGTCTGATGCTGGAGGCTTAGCTACGGTAGCGGTTCGAGATGGTGATTATTTTGTGCTTAATGGTTCTAAAAACTTCATTACACACGCTATTAGTTCAGATGTGGCTGTTGTACTTGCTCGTACGGGTGACAAAGGTGATAAGAAAGGAGTTACTGCTTTTATTATCGAAAAGGGAACAGAAGGGTTTCTCTGCCGGTAAGAAAGAAAACAAACTCGGTATGCGTGCTTCAGAAACAGCATGTCTCTTTTTTGACAATTGTCGTATTCATGAGGAGCAGATGATCGGTGAGGAAGGTCAGGGCTTTGTTCAGGCATTGAAATTGCTGGACGGTGGACGTATTTCAATTGCTGCATTATCGCTTGGTATAGCACGTGGCGCTTATGAATGTGCGTTGAAATATGCCAATGAGCGGGAGCAATTCAATCAGAAGATTTTTGAATTTCAAGCTGTGGGCTTTAAGCTTGCTGAAATGGCTACTGACATTGAGGCTGCGGAATTATTGACTCGTAAGGCGGGCTATATGAAGGATAAAGGAGAGCGTATTTCTAAAATCGGAGCGATGGCTAAGTTATATGCTTCAGAAGCTGCGGTTTCCGTATCGAATGAGTCGGTGCAGATCTTTGGTGGTTATGGTTTTACAAAAGATTACCCTGCAGAGAAATTTTTTAGAGATGCAAAATTATGTACAATTGGGGAAGGCACTTCTAGTATTCAGAAGATGGTGATTTCCAGAGAGATTCAAAAAGATGCCTAAAAGAGAAGATATAATTTTGGTGGAATGTCCACGAGATGCCATTCAGGGTATATCGCGATTTATTCCGACGGAAAAAAAAGTGAAGTATTTAAATATGCTTTTGCAGAGTGAACTTTTCGATTGGCTTGATTGTGGGTCATTTGTATCGCCAAAGGCTGTTCCGCAGCTTGTAGATACGGAAGAAGTACTGGAACAGTTGTATCCATCTAATAAAACTAAATTATTGGCTATTGTTGCCAATGAACAAGGCGCTTCTCGTGCAGTGAAATCTGAAAATCTCACCTATTTGGGTTATCCCTTTTCGATATCAGAGGTTTTTCAACAACGCAATACAAATGCATCCATTGCGGATTCATTTGAACGTTTGAAAGGCATTGTGGAGATGGCCATGAGCCATCAAAAAGAAATGGTCGTCTATATTTCAATGGCTTTTGGAAATCCGTTTGGTGATGATTGGAGCAATGAGCTAGTTCTAGATTGGATGGGGAAAATTGCAGCGTTGGGTGTTGTCGAGTTCTCGTTCGCAGATACAACTTCTGAGGCTTCATTGCCGCAGATAACACAGCTCTTTGAACAGGCTATTTTACAATTTCCTGCCTTGAATATCGGTGCCCATTTTCATTCACCAAAGTGGAGTAGTCTTGAAAAAATTAATGCGGCTTACTTAGCAGGCTGTCGAAAATTTGATGGCGCTATTCTGGGGTTTGGTGGTTGTCCATTTGCAGAAGATGAATTGGTCGGTAACATTCCGACGGAAGATTTATTGGGCTATTTCGAAGGGAAATATGAGGATAAAATACTGACCTTAAGTAGTGAGTTTATTAAAATAATATCTTAAAATCAAGACTTTATGTGTTCTAATGTAAATTATAGGTTTATAAAGAAAAGAATCGAAAATCATGTGTTTTACTTAACACTTGCACGTCCCGAAAAGCGTAATGCATTCACTGCGGCGATGATTGATGAGATTCATCATGCATTACAATTCGCAAATTCAGACCCCGAAATTCGGGTATTGGTATTAGATGCGGAAGGACCAATATTTTGCGCTGGGATGGATTTGAAAGCTTTTGAAAATCCAGTTTTTGAGGATCGGGTAAAAGCGATTCCGCATGTGAATTTATCATTGGGAGAAGTCATGTCTCAATTCAATAAACCATCGATCGCAGTCGTGCAAGGAGATGTTATTGCTGGAGGATTTCTGCTGCTTTTGGAATGTACTTATGTTTTTGCGCATTCGGCTGTGCAGTTCTCTTTGCCTGAGGTTCAGATCGGTTTATTTCCATTTCAGGTCTTAGTTGGCTTACTGAAACATTTACCTTATCATAAAGCTTTGGATATGTGTATCCAATCAGAGGTAATTACGGCGCAGGATATGAAGAGTATGGGCATCGTATATGAACTTTTAGACCAAAGGCCGGAGGTCTTGCCCGCTTTGTTTAATAAGCTATGTTCTGCGGCACCTTTAGCGGTTAAGATGGGCTTTGAGGCAGCTAAGCAATTGGGTGGTCTTAAATCGACTGAACAGTATGCTTTTTTACTTGAGCAATTAGAAAAATTGAGATCAAGTCATGACTTTAAGGAGGGTATCGCCGCGCGAGCGGAAAAAAGAACGCCTAATTGGAAAGGTGTATAATGTGAGGTTTAAAAAGCTCTAAAGCTAGGCCTGCTCGTTAATGGGGAGAATTCCCACGGGATAGAAGTGAAGATAATAAACATAGTCCAAGCAGTGTAGATAAATATCGTTCTGAATTTATCTGCACTGCTTTGTTTTTTAAGGGCTTTTATGTAACCTATTGTAAATACGGTAATGCCAATGGTCATCATCGTGATATGCTCCATACCAAAGAAACGTACTTGACGCAATTTGATTGCTGTTTGGAAGTTTTCGATAAAATACTGTACAATCGGACTTTCTAAATAAAGGGTTAAGCCGATCACAAGTTGTAAGTAGAGCAGGATAATTGTTGCGATTTGTAGGCTATGGTCCAATTTGGTTACTTTATGTCCTTTTTTCCAGCCCCAATAAGTCCGCAATAAGAGCAGGATGATACAACAGATAATAATCCATCTGCTAGCGGAATGTAAGGCAAGAAAAAAGGGGTAAAGCATGCTACCTATTTTAAAATGGTAAATTGTATATAAGATGAATTATTAACGTCATGGAAAATGCGATGTGTAGCTTTCCGGTAGTCGCTTGCTGTTGCTTCATATCCTTCAAAAAACTGTTGTGGGTTTCGTTCTGCAAGCGGGAACCATGTGTTTTGTACTTGAAGCATGATACGATGTCCCTTTTTGAATGTGTGCGCAACATCTGGCATGGTATAATCAATTGAAGTTACAAAACCGGGCTGCATAGCTTCTGCTTTTTCAAATCCATTTCTGTATTTACCGGCCATAATTTCTCCACGCACCAACATTTGATAGCCGTCCATCACTTTGTTATTGAAAGAAGGGCTATTAGAAGGGTAGACATCTATCAATTTTACGACATAGTCGGCATCAGTTCCTGAGGTCGATACTTTAAGAAAGTTTTTAATAGGTCCTACTATTGTGAGATCCGCTGCCAGAGGCTCTGTTTGATATACCATTACGTCTGGTCTTGAAGAAGCAAACCGTTGGTCGTCAATCATGTATTCACGCGTTCTGCTTTCCATGATGCCTGCTTGGTAAGGTACTGGTTTATTGGGGTCGCTGACATATTCATCCCAAGAATCTGTGCGTTTTACCTGACCGAAACCAAGTTTTCCTTGGGGCTGTAAATAAAGCTTTTTATCCTCTACTTCCTGCGGGGGCCATTTTTCAAAAGTTTTCCACTGATTGCTACCGGTGATGAAGATGTTTGCTTCAGAAGCCTTAAAGTCACCTTTTCCTTTTAGGTAGTAGTTGAAGAAAGGTAATTCGAATTGCTCTTGATAGGTTACGCTGGTTTTTTGGTCGAATTGTATATCGCCGAAAGAACTTCCATCACCTCTTACCCAGCCACCGTGGAAACCAAGGGCCTACTACTAGTATCGAATTGTTGTTTGGATTTTGTTTTTCGATTGTTTTATAGGTTTCAAATGTCCCATAGGTATCTTCTGCATCGAAAAATCCACCAACGATCATTACGGCTGGTTTTACATTTTTTACATGTGGTAATATCTCACGGTCTTTCCAAAACTGGTCGTAATGGGGGTGCGCAAAAACATCGTTCCAAAATTTAACCGAATCGGCGAAGTACTTATCTTTTAAATCCTTGGCTGTGCCGGCATCTAAATAAAATTGGTAAACATCTTTTGAAGGATACTGAAAAGTCTGTGGCGCTTGGTCTGGTGTAATTGGCTTGGGGCGGGGGATACCAAAACTTGACATAAATTTGAATGCATCTCCGGTGAATAGAATACCATTGTGATGAAAATCATCACCCATATACCAATTTGTAACTGGGGCTTGAGGGGAAACGGCTTTTAGTGATGGATGTGTTTTGACAAGACTTACTGTGGAATAGAAGCCCGGATACGAAATTCCGTACATACCTGCTTTACCATTGTAGTTTTGTAAGTTTTTGCTTAGCCATTCTAATAAATCATAGGTGTCGGTACTTTCATCAATTTCTCTTTTTCCTTTTTTTAAGTTTGTTGGTCTGATATCCTCAAAAGTTCCCTCGCTCATCCATTTACCGCGCACATCTTGATAAACAAAAATGTATCCTTCGGTTGTCATGGCTGGAAAATTACCTAAGCTTTCCTTGAATTTATCCTCGCCATATGGCCCCACGGTATATGGGGTACGGTTCAATAAAACGGGATATTGCTGACTTTTGTCCTTGGGGGTATAAATTGTAGTAAATAATTTTACTCCGTCGCGCATAGGGATTGCTATTTCTTTTTTCTCATAATGTTCTTTTACATAGTTTGGTTCGAGCGTTACTTGAGCCTTCACTTGAAGTGAGATGGTTATGAGGAAAACTGAAAAAATGATTAGTACTTTTTTCATGGTTTTAGATTAATGATTTGAAAGGACAAGATAAGCAAAAAGTCTAAAGTGATAAATGAAAAATACCAGATTAAAGATTGAAAAATCTAATCTGGTATTTTTTTAATAGGTGATAATTACCATTTTATGAAGAAGAAGGTTCTTAACTTCTTAAAATTCTAATCTTTTTTCCTTTAATTTTTCCTTGATTGGAGTATTTTAAGATAGTACTTACTAAAGAGCGTTTTACAGCAACGAATGACTCCCTGTCTTTGACCTCAATAATACCGACGTCATTTTTTTCAATCTCGTCTAAATTCAATAGGAAACCAACGAGATCGACTTTGTTTACCTTATCTTTTTTACCTGCTGAAAAGTAAAGCGTAGCAAATTCCGAGTTTTTTGGCAAATCATATTCACCATCAATTTCTTCTATGGCAATATCATTAGCGACGTATGGATAGTCTTCATCCGGCTTTAAGATAATGAATACTTCTCCTTTTGCTTGCATACGAGCGGTTCTACCATTTCGGTGTGTAAAGTCGTCTTCTCTATAGGGTAACTGATAATGAATAATGGCATCAATCTCTGGTATGTCAAGTCCTCTGGCTGCAAGGTCAGTGGTGATTAAGATATGATTACTGTTATTCCTAAATTTCAATAGTGCCAACTCACGGTCACTTTGCTCAAGTCCACCATGGAAAACGTCGTGAATAATATCGCGATTTTGAAGTAATTCACTGATATGGTCCACTGCATCACGGTGATTACAGAAGATGAGTACCTTTTGATTACCTATTTTGCATAACAGTTGAAATAATGCTTCTAGTTTTTTGTGTATAGGAGCAACTATTTTTCTAATGGTTAATGCCGGCGTGCTATGCGTATGGTTGAGAAAATTAACTTCTATAGACGAGGAAATCCCTGTGAATGTGGGTATTTCTTTCATTGCGGTAGCAGAGGTTAACATTCTTGTCTGTAAGCTTGTTAAGTGTTCGATAATAAAAGACATCTGTTCTTGAAATCCCAATTCTAAGGATTTGTCGAATTCGTCTAAAACCAGCGTTTTGATTTGTGTAGGGTCGAAATGTTTCCCTTCAAGGTGGTAAACAATACGTCCTGGTGTACCGATAAGTATAGCCGGTGGATTTTTTAAATTATTTCTCTCTGTTTTTGTATCATGACCACCGTAGCAACAGGTAATCTTAAAACCAGTGGCTACTCTTTTTAATACAGATTCGATTTGCAAAGCCAATTCGCGAGTAGGAACCAAGATCAAAGACTGAACGTCTGTAATGTCTTTATCCAATGTTTTCATCAAGGCTAGTGCAAAAGCTAATGTTTTTCCTGAGCCGGTTGGTGAAAGCAGGATGAGATTTTCTTTTTCTTGGAATTTTTCCATTACCTCTTTCTGCATTTCGTTTAGCGAAGAGATATGGAGTTTTTGTAATATGGCGTCTATTTGCATGTTACAAAAGTACATAAAGTATTACAAAAAAAAGGTCTGCTATCAGCAGACCTTTTTTTTGTAATCAAATTCGATTATAATAAATGAATTCCTTTTTCTTGTAGAGACTGTTTTTCTTGTTCGTCCCATATACTTACTTGAACTTCACCGATATGTGCTTTCTTTAGCATGAACATGCATACTCTTGACTGGCCAATACCACCGCCGATAGCGTCAGGTAACTCATCATTCAAAAGCATTTTGTGAAAAGATAATGTTGCACGTTCCGGATTATTTCTGATGGTAAGTTGTTTTTGTAAAGCTGCTTTATCGACACGGACACCCATAGATGACAATTCGAAAGCAGTCTTTAAAACCGTATTCCATACCAATATATCACCGTTGAGTCCATTGGTGCCATTGCCATTGTCTGTGCTCCAATCATCGTAATCTGCTGCACGACCATCATGAGGTTCGCCGTTTGAAAGAACACCACCAATGCCATAAATAAATACAGCACCACAGGCTTCAGCAATCGCATTTTCACGTTCTTTCGGTGTGAATGTAGGATATTTCTGTAATAAGTCTTCAGACGAAATAAAAGTGATTTCTTCTGGTAATACTGCTTTTATATCTGGATATTGACGTTCTACTTGTTTTTCGGTGAAACGTAATGCATCATATATTTTAAGTACCGTATCCTTTAAGATGGTGAAATTTCTTTGCTCTGCTGAAATGGTTTTCTCCCAATCCCACTGATCTACATAAATGGAGTGGATGGGTGTGTAATCTTCGTCAGGACGAAGGGCACGCATATCTGTCAATATTCCTTCACCTACTTCTAGTTCTAATTCTTTTAAGCGTAAACGTTTCCATTTAGCAAGTGAATGAACCACAACCGCTTTACGCTCTTGTAGTGATTTAATAGGGAAAGCAACGGGTCTCTCAATACCATTTAAATCATCGTTTATACCTGTACCATCTAAAACAACCAAAGGAGATGAGATAGGAATCAATCCTAAATTATTTCTAAGTTGTTGTGCAAAAGTATCCTTTACAAAACTAATCGCAACTTCAGTTTTTAATAACTTTCTTTTATCCATGAAATGTATATAATATCAAAAAATAGCCTATTGGTTATCTATTTTTCATTTGTATCTGTAAAGAATTTGATTGAAGTCATCTTCAAAACAAATTCTGTTTTTTTCAATTTGCCTCAAAAATAGCAATATTTCAGATATAACAAGGTATCGTTGGTAAATTTATTTACATCATGATATATTTTTGATGTGATGGCAAGAATTTACCATAATTGATGATATCTTATAAATAAGAAGGTCACCATATTTCTATGGTGACCTCATTTCTAATATGTTTATTTTCTTTAGACAGAAAAACTTTCTCCACAAGCGCAGGTTTCTCGTTGCATTAGGATTGTGAAATTCAAATCCCTTGCCATCCAATCCATCGGAGTAATCAAGTTCTGTTCCCGCTAGATATAGGAATGATTTGATATCTAAACAAACTTTAACTCCATTATCTTCACAAAATTGGTCACCTTTTTTTTCTTCGTTGTCGAAATGTAAATTATAGCTTAAGCCAGAACAGCCTCCGCTTTCGACAGCAACACGAACAAAATAACTGCTGTCATATTTTTCAGTACTCATTATCTCATCAATTCGAGATTTTGCTTTGTCTGTAACGGTTACCATATCGCTGAATTATTATATTAATATTGAATGTTACAAATTACGATAACTTCTTTTTTATTTCCAATTTAAATGTGGTCGCAAATGTAATAATTAAGTAATAAGACCAGCTTGGAAGAGTTGCCAAATAGGGGAGTTTTCTCTAATCTTAGTAACAGCATCTCTAACCAACCTGATAGTTGTCTCTATTTCCTCCATCGTACTGTAAATACTTAAACTAAATCGCACTGTAGCTAATGCATCTTCTTTGGTGACGCCCATTGCGAGAAGTACATGAGAAGGGTCTCTTGTACCGCTAACACAGGCCGAACCTGAGGACAATGCTAACTGCGGGCAACGTGTCATCAGCTCGCTGGCATGTATATGCCTAAAGCAAATGGAGGTTGTATTGGGTAGTCGTGATGTATTCTTTGCATGAATATATACTTCAGGTATGCTACTTAAAGATTCTTCTAAATAGACTCTTAAGGTTGTAATATATTCAGATTTTTCTAAGTTAAGAGACATTTGTGCTATTGCACTGCCTAATCCTATAATATTAGGCACATTGTATGTACCAGCTCGGAATCCATTTTCTTGTCCGCCACCTATAATGAGCGGATTGATTTGTATGGGTTTTGATTTACGGCGTAGGAATAGGGCTCCAATTCCTTTTGGACCATGTATTTTGTGAGCACTTAAGCATAATATATCAATTGGGATATGGTTAAGGTCCAGTGGAATTTTACCGATGTATTGTGTGGCGTCACAAAAATATAGCGTATCTTTTCTATTGCATATTGCTGCAATCTCGGCTATAGGGTGTATATATCCCGTCTCATTGTTTGCGGCCATAATGCACACCAAGATAGTCTCATCCGTAATATTGTCTTCTAGGTCGGTAAGTTTGATTTTTCCTGAACCATCAACATCTAGATAGGTAACAGATGCTCCTTCTTTTTCCAACTCCTGCAAGGTAGTGAGCACCGCCTTGTGTTCTGTCTTGACCGTGAGGATATGCTTGCCCTTGGATTGATAGTTCTTATAAATTCCTTTTAAAACGGTATTAATGGCTTCGGTAGCACCTGAATTGAAGAAAATTTCTTTTGTTTGGCAGTTTAATGCTTGTGCGACTTGCATACGCGCTTTTTCTATTGCAGCATTTGCTTCGCGCCCCATGCTATGGTGCATGCTGGAGGCATTTCCATAATTCTGGATAAAATAGGGAACCATGGTATCCCATACTTTATCCAGAATTTTAGTTGTTGCATTATTATCAAGATAAATTAAATCCTTCATATTATAAAGTTAAAGATTATCTGCTTTATAACGTGCGTGTTGTCGAATTGATCTCTTTTTTCTGAATATTTGGAACGTAACTCAAGCCCGGACTTAACCAATACATCAAAACGACTCTCGAATAACGATAATTGAATGGGCTTAAAATTAGCACACTTAAGAGTGCCACAGATGCATAAAGCCAAAATGAATCGTCATTTCCTGTTATTAGAAATGCCAGAAGGCAGGAAGATACCATTTCTGCAACTGTAAATGCGTAGCTCACAAACATAGAAACATAGAAATAGCCTGGTTCACGTTCATATCGTAAGCCACAGTAATCACAGTGTGTATTCATCTTCTGCGTCTTAAAGCCGTAAGTGTTTCCTGTGAAAATAGATCCTTTTCGACAGCGTGGGCAAAGTGCTTTAGAGGCGGCTTTAAATTCTGATAATTCGTAAGTAGTTTCCTTCTCTTTCATATCTAACTATTGTTTTTTCTGAATTCGTCGGGAGTCATTCCCGTTGCTTTTTTAAAAAATTTTGTAAAATAAGAGTTGTCATTAAAATTCAATTCAATAGCAATCTCATTGATGTTTAGGTTTTTGTTGACCAGTAATCTTTTCGCTTCAAGAAGTACACGATCCCTTATAATTTCACCTGCAGCACTACCAATGTAGGATTTGCATATCGCATTTAAATGATTGGGTGTGATAAATAATTGCTCCGCATAGGCTTTAGGCAATCTGATTTCTTTGAAACTTTTTTCCACTAATCGTAGATAGTTATGAAAAATGGTGTAATTATATGGATTACTTGTTTTTTCTGTTTTGGTACCATGCCATGATTCTATCCATAGTATGAGCTGTAACAGGGTCACACGGATTAAATCTGTGGCGGTTGTGTTTTGGTTTAATCTGTAAAAGGATTCAAATGTATTCAATGCAGCAGCTCGATGCGTTGCAGGAATTGTAAATACAATCTGGTCTTGCTGCCCACTTAAAAAGGAGAAACCGACTTAGATAATCTGTTCTTAGTAAGAAGGATTGAAAGTATTCGGGGTCAAAGTTGACGACATAACCTTCTTCGTCACCGTTGAAATTCCAAGTATGAACCTGACCGGGTGCCATGAAATAGATTTGATACGGTTCTATTTCATATTTTTCAAAATCGATTAAATGATTGCCTGACCCTTTTGTGAAAAGTACAAAATGATAGAAATTGTGTTTATGAGGAAATACCATATTGTGATGCTTGGCGATGTAATCGGCAAGGTGATCGACAAATAGCGGACTGCTTGAATCATTATTAATCGAGCAGTTATCTAAAACAGGTATGGTACTTTTCTTTAACACTATACAAATTTACTTCAAAATACACATTAATATGTGTTTCAATTGTAGAATTAATGGTGTTTTTCAACGATTAACTATTTTATTGCCAGTTTATGACTCATTCCTTATATTTATAGGAAATAAAAACATTTACAAGATGAATAGATTAGAAACAAGTCTAGAAAAATTATTGGATGTCGTCCTCTTAAAAACTCCAAGTATAATTACTGCGATTATTATCTTGATAATAGGTAATTATGTCGTAAAGTTCTTACTTAACGTTATTAGTAAACGCTTTGAAAAAAGGAATGTTGACTTGTCGATACGTGGATTCGTCATGAGTATATTACGTGTTGTATTTTATGCCTTATTGTTCTTAACTGTAGCAAGTACTATGGGCATTGAGACAACTTCTTTTATTGCTGCTTTATCAGCATTTGGTTTGGCAGCAGGTCTGGCATTGCAGGGGAGTTTAAGTAATTTTGCTGGTGGTATTTTGATTCTATTGTTTAGACCTTTTGAAGTGGGAGATTATGTGAGCAGTAGTAATAATACTTCAGGTACAGTGGAAAGGATAGATATATTGTACACGACATTAATTGCGGCTGATGGTGTTCGAGTATTTAGTCCAAACGGTCCATTGGCGAACTCTATTATTCAAAATTATACTAAAATTACCAATAGACAGTTTGAATATACTGTTGGCATTTCTTATGATGCCAATATTAAGGAGGCACGTGAAATTATTCAGAATGTGTTAAATGCCGATCCTCGTATTTTGAAGACTCCTGCTGTTGATGTATTTGTGAAAGATTTAGGTGATAGTTCTGTTAACCTGACCATTCGTGCTTGGGCAAAGAAAGAAGATTATTGGCCAGCAAGAAATGAAAATCAAGAGGTCATAAAAAATGCCTTAGATAAACATAATATTGGTATTCCATATCCACAGACAGAAATGCGAATCATTTCGGATGATAATGGAGGTCCAGACCGTATCATGAAATCTTAATCGAGTGACCGAATTAAAACAAAGTACCGATAGGCTAGAATTGCCTGTTGGTATTTTGTTAGTTTTGATGGGTCCTTCTTGGAATAACGTGGTAAAATCATTTTGTTGATTTTATTGAGTAGTTTGTAAAATTTTTTCATTTTCAGCGGATTTCCTTGTTCAGTAGTTGTGGCATTTCTCTTTGATTGGCAACTGATATTAAATTATGGGCCGCCATCATGGCCATACTTGTTCTTGCTTCTACGGTAGCGGATCCAATATGGGGAAGAATGGCTACATTAGGTAAGCTGAGTAGTGGATTATCGCTAGACATAGGTTCTGGATTGGTGACATCTAGTCCCGCGCCCCATATATGACCATTCGTCAATGCGTCATATAAATCTTGTTCTTGATGCAATCCCCCCCGTGCTGTATTGATAAATATGGCTGTATCCTTCATTTTATTGAAAGCATTTTTGTTGAATTTGTTTTTAGTTTCTGGTGAAAGGTTTGCATGTATAGACAGTACATCGCTCTGGGCCAATAAATCTTCATAATTCACGTACTTTGCATTTAAAATACTTTTAGCAGCGTCGTTTGGGTGTCTGTTATGGTAGATAATATCCATGTTGTAGGCTGCTTTTGCTTTTCGAGCTAGTTCAAAACCAATTCGACCAAGCCCAAATATGCCTAAGGTTTTACCATCCAATTCTATTCCGAGGTGATCTGTTAATTCAAAATCTTTCCATTCATTATTAATAATCTTTTTGTGCATGTAGAAAGCTTTTCTTGCCACTGCTATCATCAATAGAAAAGCTACATCAGCAGTTGCATTGGATAATACGTCAGGTGTATTGCTTACGGGGATGCCTCGTCTGGTCGCCTCGTGCAAGTCAACGCTATCATATCCGGCACTCATTAAAGCGATGCCTTTTAGATGTGGGCAAGCGTCAAAGAAAGCCTTATTCAGAAGGTTGTGTCCTGCGGCAAATAAGAAGTCCACTTTTTGACAAGATTCAATTAGATTTACTTGTGCGATATTTCCTGCTTCGCTGCGGTAATTTATAGTAAAACCCGCTGCTTGTAAACTATCAATTGCAATTTGTGGAATTTTTCTGCAGACAAAAACTTTCATAATGCTGATTTCAAATTATCGTATTATCAAACTTAGATAAATTTGCTTACATGTACATCATAATCTGGAGAAAAGTAATTCAACATTTTTGATCGTTTATTTATTGGATTATCCTGGAGGTCATGTGTTTGTTGATTTAATTTATAGCGTAACAAAAAAATAGGGGACATATTCTTGAATATGTCCCCTAGGATTCTGATTCTTTTTATCGCTATTTTTGGGTCAGTAACATATGAAAAATAGATGTTCCAATTTTTTCAACAGATTCGGCAGCATTTGATAATAATACTACTGCTGTTTTCGTATCAGGAGCGATTGCGATAAAAGAACTGCTTCCTCCCGTACCACCCGTATGGTAGCAATACGTGATATCATCTAGCAAATCCATATGCCACGCTAAACCAATATCTGTATTAGGAGGTAGAAAATAAGTGAATTGACGTGTTAATGCCATCGCATTTTCTAATGATGTCTCCGGCATTTTGAACTGGACTTGTGCAAAAGTTAGTAAATCTGTAACAGTAGATTTTAAACCGCCAGCAGGGCTAAATGTTTGAAAGTCCCAGGCCGTGGTTTCTTCTCCTTTTATATTATAGACTTTTGGTAGCTGTTGTGTTTTGGGATTAAGTAGGTCAGAAGTCGCAACTAAACCTAATGGTTTCGCGATGATTTCTTGGATATTCGTATTGTAACCTTTGTTCGTGAGACTTGTTATTATGTCTCCCAATAAAGCGTAACCTAAATTACTATATTCGTAATCTTCACCACTTTCGTGCTTCGATTTAAATGTCGCTAAATATTGATATAAATATTTTTGATTATAGTCTTTATACGGATTGTTGACATCAAAGCCTTTAACTTTCTCCATATTGTCAGGTAGTCGCGGTAATCCTGAAGTATGATTGGCTAAGGACTTAAAAGTAATTTTTTGTAAGCTTATATTTGTTTTTAAGGAGTCGGGTAAAAAATCAATAATTGGTTGATCTAAGTCTAATGTGCCCTTTTCGACCAAATCAGCTAATAAGGTAGCAGTAAAAATTTTTGAAAGCGAACCGATTTCATATAATGTGCTGCTTGTAGGCAGGGTCGTATTACCTTTCTCAGTTTCTCCATAGAAATAGGTGCTGAATTGACCATCTTTTATAATGCCGATTGCCAAAGACTGCGTATTGCCTTTTTTTGTGTAGAAATTTGCGATAGAGTCTATGAAAAAATCCACTTTGTTTTCTACCACCGTATTGGTTATAACAGGTAGTTCTTTTTCTGTTACTGGCTTACTGATGGGTTGAAAACCAAAGGTATGGTAGCGCAGCGTACTGTCGACTCCAAAAGGTATTTGGTATGACTTTTCTTTAAAGTCTATGCGATATTGTGTGATTCCATCTTGGAAATTTAATTTTTCAGCATGTTGTATTCTACCTAATGGATATATTTCATTTTCCAATTGGTTTTTAAATGAAGAATAGGGATTTGCTCTTTTAAAATTATCATTAGCTAATGTATAGATGGAGTCGGTCTGTTGTGAATTAATAAAAAACTCAACTTTATTATAGAACGTATGGTTTATTTGTTCTTGATTGGTGTTTTGAGCAACAGCAGATAACGAACTACTGAGTAAAAATGCAGCAATAAAATTTTTCATAATGAATATACTGCTGCAAATTTACATAAACTTTATTTATATGCCAATCATTTGTTTCAATCTAGCATAACCCGATTTACTGATATTGAGTTTTTCACCTGTTGTCAGAAACTGCGACGAAGCTATCTTTCTCCCAGGGCTCTATACGTGCTAATTGGTCTACTTTGATGATATACGAACGGTGGATTCTAACAAATGCTTGTTCATCTAAATGTTTTTCAAAGAAGGCCATTGTTTTATTTTTCAAGAATAGTCCATCTGCGGTATGGATTTTCACATAATCATCATAAGCTTCCAGATACTTAACTTGTGGTACCGGAATTATTTTTATCTGTGTACCTGTTTTTACAACGATACGGTCGAGTTTTGATTCTTCCTGATGTATCACCGCTTCATAGTTTGGTGCCGGTTCGGAAGCAGGTTTAGCAAAATTTAACTTGAATTTTTCAAAAGCTTGCTGAAATCTATTTGGAGAAATGGGCTTCATCAAATAGTCTATAGCATTTTTTTCGAATGCTTTCAGGGCATAATCGTCAAAAGCTGTTGTAAAGATTACTGCTGGTGGATTTTCAACCAATTCTAACATTTCGAAACCTGTTAATTTCGGCATCTGCACATCTAAAAACAAAAGGTCAGGTTGATGTTGTTGGATTGCTTTTACGCCTTCAAATCCATCTCCACATTCTGCTACAATACAAACTGACGGGTCTTTGCTTAAATATTCTACTAAAATAGAACGCGCCAATGGTTCATCATCAATTAGGATAACTTTAATCATATTGTGGGATTTTGATACTACTTGTAAATATATTGTTTTCACTATGGGTGTCAAGGAGGTCATTTCGTCCAAAAAGAAGAAATAACCGTCTTTGTATACTCGTAAGCCCGAATCCTGTGCCCTTAGACTGGATAGGTTCGTTTGGTTCAAATGGATTGTCTATCGAAATATGTAGGTTCTTTTCAATGAGTAAGCATTTAATATTGATGATTACACTTTCTGTTACATTGTAAAGGCCATGTTTAATGGCATTTTCGACAAGTGGTTGTAAAATCATAGCTGGAATTTTAGATGATAAGACTTCATTATCGTGTTCGATGTGAATATCCAGTCTATGGCCAAATCTTACTTTTTCAATATCTAAGTACAACTCGAGATGACTTAACTCTTCTTGCAGGACAATCAATTGATTGTTTTCTTTTCGGAGAGTTCCGCGTAAAAAGTCGGATAATTGAAAGGTCATATTACGGGCTTGGTCTGGCTTGGTGCCAATCAATGCTATGATTGAATTTAGGCTATTGAAAAGAAAATGCGGCTGAAGTTGTTGTCTTAGGTTATATAATTCGGCTTCTCGCAATTGGTTTTCCGAATCTTGTTTTCTTTTGATATTGGAAATGTATTCTTCTTGGATATTCCAGACAATGATGAAAATTGCAACAGAAGTTAGAATTAGGAAATTGACGATATAACGATAGGGAATAATTAGGTCATAGATCTTCAAATGTTCCTTCGGAAGATAATATTGAACGACAAGTCGACTTCCTAATATGCTGATGCCGCTCATAATAAACCCTATAATCAATACTTTCCAAATCTGATTGGGTTTTGGGATATAGTAGTTTAATGTTGTTGAAATGGCATAGCAGCAAAGCATCATCATGAGACTATTGATAATGGAGTCTTTAATTGTTATCTCAATTGGAAAACCCGACCGATACATCAAAGCATATTGCATGGCAAAATAGCCAATCAATATGCTTAAGCAGATGAATAATATTAGTTTGTTTTTATTATGCAATAATAATTTATCCTTCATGACTAGGCATTTCTAATGGTTAAATTTCCAAAAAGACAAGTACCTGTAATATATAATTTTTTAGATGGATCTCTGCTAAGACCCACTGTATAGCGGCGGTCATCTACATCGCCAAAAACTGAGGAGACATTTGAATAAACTGTCCAATTTGCAGGAACTGTGATTTTGGCACTTCCAAACATCTGGAAGGCATCAATCACTGCCACATCTGTTATATCCGCTTGTGTTAGGTCAATGGATACACTACCAAACATACATGCGATATTTCCACCTCTGAAATTTTTGGATAGGATGAATTTTTTAACACTTGCAAAGATAGAGTTGACATTCAGTACATCTTCAAAATTATTTTCGGTCTGCGCGTATTGTTGAGCACCAAAGGTCTGCCCGTTAGGCAGACCTTGATTATTACTATCATTTGCGGTCGAATCTCCGGTTGGTCGGTTACCTGCTTCATCTGTAACATCATCAACTTTTACATTCTCATCGATTGTTGTCGAGACAACGCGCTTGTCCCAATCGTAATCCGTAGGGGATGGAGGAGGACTGTTGGGATTGAGTGGCATAGGAGGAAGTGGCGGTATACCATTTTTGCGTCCAATAATAAAATAAGCACCTAATCCTATAATCAATATGGGAAATATAACTCCCCCAAAATCTGTATGCATGATTCTTTTCGCAAGAAACGCTACACCTAATGCAATCAAGATAACGGATGCTTTGTTTTTAAAATTGGAGTTCACCCCAATAATCAGTCCTGGTATAATCAATGCAAATGTATACCACCCAAAAATCCAAGAAGGGAAGAAGAAGTCTAAGTCTAAATTTTTTAATAATAATAGAATTCCGATAAGTATGATAACACCACCAATAATATTTTTACTGTTGTTGCTTTTTGGTATGAATGGCTCTTTTTCCATGGCTTTTAAATTTATACCTCAAAGATATGTTGGTTAGGTATCTTGGAGTAATTGAAATAGGTAATCGATCAATATTATTCGGTAAATGTAATAAAATCCTCGGTGAAATGATTTCTTTGTTTAAGGAAGCTTGAGTTTATTTGTTATAATGTAGAGGGTAAGTTCGTTAATTCTACTTAATATGCTGTCAAATATGATTTTTTTTGAATAATATTTGGAAGTTTCATGCTAATTATTATATATTTATCACAGATTAAGATAACTTAAACTTAAATAATAACCAATGGGAGATTTTGAAAACAAAGAGCGAGAAGAGGTTTTTTCAAAAAAAGTGAGAGCAGGTAAACGTACTTATTTTTTTGATGTAAAGGCTACACGGTCTAACGATTATTACATTACCATCACAGAGAGTAAGAAACGTTTCGAAGACGGGCAGTTTATTAAACACAAAATATTCTTATATAAAGAGGATTTTGAAAAATTTGCGGAGGGTTTGACAGGTGTAATTGATTACATAAAATCAAATCAAGAAGTTGTCGAAAAACGTTACGAACCCAATTTTGATGATCCAGCATATGCTAGTGAATCATCTAAAGATGATTTTTCTTTCTAAAAATTTTATGAATTAATGAAGGGGAAGGCTGTATTATACAGCCTTTTTACTTTTGCATACTAAAAATTCAGTCGAAATGCTACCTCTTGTTCCCAACCAGAAAATGGTCCATCTGGCCAAGATATCCCTCATTAGACGCCAATCGTCACCGGAATTTAGCTGGTGAAGGTTTTGGTTTTAAAAAATTTTGGAGAGATTTTAGAACGTTATTGGACTCTATTCCTACAGATTCACTTAATGTATACAATCCAAAGTAGGGTATTAAGGGAGACGTGCTACCTGTTATCTACCGTTCGAAAATTTTGAAAACTTGAGCTGGTGGAAACAGGTATATCACACCACTTTCTTATGATTACGATAAGTTTAATTTTCATTATCGTATTGTTGTATGCGTTGAAAATGATTATCTAAATGTTTGCGCATAGCATTTCGGAAGACTTCAGGTGTTCCAACTTTTAGTATATCCACTAGTCCACGATGCGATATGAAATTTTTCGAATTAGACTTTTCTATTAACATACCACTCGTATGTACAAATTTAAAAACAGGTAAAAGTAGATTTTGAAAGTCCTTAAGCATAATATTGCCGCTGATTTCATATAACTTACCATGAAATGCGACTTCAGTTTCAATATCAAATATACTGTTATCTAGTGCATTCGACTCTTTAGCCACAATTGTTTCCAACTCCTCAATATCTTCAGGCGTGATGCGTTGATATAATAGATCTGCCATTCCGAGTTCCAAAATCAATCGCATTTCAAATAAATCACGAAGAGTCTTATCATCCATAATCGTTGGATAAAGTGATTTCTTCATTGGGCTAATCAAATCTGGGCTTGTCAATACTGCACCTCGATGTTTTTTAGAGTCTACTAGGCCTACTAATCGTAAACGTAACATGGCCTCACGGATAACAGTTCGACTAACCCCT
Source organism: Sphingobacterium sp. SG20118 (assembly GCF_044740685.1). Taxonomy (NCBI): domain Bacteria; kingdom Pseudomonadati; phylum Bacteroidota; class Sphingobacteriia; order Sphingobacteriales; family Sphingobacteriaceae; genus Sphingobacterium; species Sphingobacterium sp. SG20118. Next base: position 2,830,321 of record NZ_CP172826.1, on the reverse strand, counting down.
AAAGTTTCTGCTAACTCCAATTCCTTTGGAAGTGCATCACCTACTTTTAGCCCTTGATTAATAAATAAATTGATAATTTCTTTCTCCACTTTATCTACTAAAGAAGAAGTGTCAATGGAGTTCATGAAATTGACTAATGTTGGATTTGTACTCATAAAAATGCTCGTATACGCTTAAAAACAAAGATAAGGATTAATTGTAATATCTATGTTATACATAATGTTAATTTACTATTGTTTTTTATTGAATAAATTATATAAATTTGCTTTATGTAATACTTAATAATAACCAATATGTATTCAAACCGTAAATTAAAAAATCTATTGATCTGGTCTATGCTAGCAGGGAATCTAGCTTTAGTGCATGCACAAGACCGAAACATCCAAGGTAAAGTTAGAGATGCTAACACAGGAGAGCTACTCGGAAATGTCACGATTAGTGTAAAGGGAAGTAAACAATCTTTACAAACTAAACCAGATGGTACATTTGTACTGCCTACCAATCCCAATGCGATATTAGTCATAACATCTACTGGTTATCAGTCTGTTGAAGTAAAAGTTGGACAAGGAGAATCTTTGGATATCAAGATGGAATCCAGCAATCAACAGATTGATGAAGTTGTCGTTGTTGGGTATGGTACGCAAAGTAGAAGAAGTGTGACTGGCTCGATTTCTAAAATGGATAAGGAAGTCCTCCAAAACTCTCCAAGATCTAATGTGGCTACTGCTTTACAAGGGAACATCCCCGGATTACAGGTTGTCAATAAATCTGGTCAACCAGGAGCTGCTCCTATGCTTAAATTGAGGGGAGGAGCTTCCATCAATAATCCTGGTGCACCTTTGGTAATTGTAGACGGGGTAATTCGAGACCTTAATGATATCAGTTCAGATAACATCGAATCGATTGATTTGTTAAAGGATGCTTCGGCAACAGCAATTTATGGGGCTCGGGCAAATAATGGCGTGCTATTAGTCACAACAAAAACTGGTAAGGCTGGTACTTCAAATGTTTCTTACAAATTTGTCGGAGGTTATAATCAACGTAGAGATGGTTATAAATATATGAATGCAGGCGATTATATCCAATATACACGCCAGGGCTATTTAAATGCAGGTAGATCATTGGAATCAGTAAATAGCGCTAGGGGATTAGGGATTTCAACGGATCCAGCTTACAATTCTTCATTTGATATTAAAAAATATACCGATGAACTTAAACCGTTATTGAACGAAGGGTGGAAGCTTGTTGACGATCCTTACGGAGGGCAGATTATCTACAAAGATCATGGTGGAGAAATAGAAGATGTGCTGTTCAGAAATACATACACAAAAGATCACTATGTCAATGTTTCTGGTGGGAATGACAAAGGTAAATACTTTGCGGCTTTTGATGCCTTTGATGAAGATGGTGTTATAGTCGGTTCTAATTATAAGAGATATACAGGTGATATCAATGGATCATATAAAATAAAACCTAACATCGAGGTTTCTACTAATGTGACCTTGTCCACTGCTTCACAATATGGTGCACCAGGTTCAGAAACCAATGCATTATACCGTACTTTAGCAATTTGGCCTACTTTTAACCCTTGGGTGGATGAAGCAAAGACACAGCCAAATCCAGGAGTGGCTACTAATGATGGTAATCCATTGTATTGGTTAGGACGCCTCAAAAGGAAAAATGAAACAAACCGTATTATTGCCAATGCTTCAGTAAAGTGGGATATATTACCAAATCTCTATTTGAAGGTGAGTGGTAATGGCTATATGAAAGAAGCCTTCAATGAATCCTTTCAAATGTCTACGCAGACCTATTCCAATATTTTTGCGAACCCTCAAACCATTGGAAGCTCTTCACGTGATGCGTACCGTAAATTGGACAGAGATTTTCAAACACAGTTCAACGGTATTTTAAACTATAATACGAGCATTGCAGAAAAGCATAATATTTCAGCAATGGTGGGTGCGGAATATTATAAAATGAAAACTGATTACATGCAAGTATATGGAAGAAATGCACCTACAGATGATATCCCGACTGTAAATGCTTCAACTGTATTCCCTGCGGACCTTAATAATACAACGGCTTCAGAATATCGGATTATTTCGTCTATGGGTAGGCTCGCGTATGACTATGATGGAAGAATATTGGTAAATGCTGTTTATCGTTTGGATGGAACATCAATTTTAGCACGAGGAAACCGTACTGGATTTTTCCCCGGAGCATCTGCTGGATGGAATATCCATCAAGAAAATTTCTTTAAGAATTCTAATCTATCCCGATACATCACTACCCTTAAGCCTCGGGTAAGTTACGGCGAAAATGGCAATATTGCTGGTTTGGGTCGTTACCAAGTTCAAGGTATATACGATCAGCAAGCTAACTACAATGGTTTAGCTGGTTATCTTAATACTTCGCCCGTCAATACGAATTTAGCCTGGGAGACTAGTAAAACAACAGGAGCTGGTTTAGATCTTGGTATTTTGAATAATCGTGTAACCGTTTTGTTTGATTATTATGACCGTCGTACAAGTAACTTGTTGACCGATTTGGAACTACCTAGTTATGTTGGGTTTGGGAAAATTGTAACCAATTTAGGGACCTTACAAAATAAAGGTTATGAGATTGGCATTCAATCGCAGATTATCCGTAATCCAGAAGGTTTTAATCTAAACATCGGTGCAAATGCAGCTTATGTTAAAAATAAAATTCTAGAACTTCCTAGTAACGGTAATGAATTTAATAGACAAGGTGGAATTCAGGTATATGACCCTTCATCTGGTCAGGTGGAGTGGGTAGGAGGATATCAAGAAGGACGAACTTTAGGAGATATCTATGCCTATAAACAAGTATCTATCTTTAAAGATGAGGCTGAAGTTAATCAAATCGCAGGAAATAGAAAAGATAATATTGCAGGTATTACAGGTCCTAATCTTCCAGCGGGCACGAATGGTCGTATTACACCTGGAGACGTCAATTGGTTAGATGTAGATGGCAATGATATCATCGATTCACGTGATCAAGTATACATCGGTAACATCAATCCGAAATGGACAGGTGGATTTACGACCAATATGAGTTATAAAGGTTTCAGCATGTTTACAAACTGGGAATTTGCATTAGGGCATACCATTTATAATGACTTAGTTGCACGTACTTTAGGCAACTATCAAGGTACTTTTAATTACTTGGAAATGCAAAAGCAAGCCTGGTCTCCAACGAATACAGATACCGATATTCCTAAAGTCTATTTTGCAGATCAGGTCGTTGGCTCTAAGCAGAACTATACAAGAAGTAATAATGCGAATCCGAATTTGAATAGTAATAATTCTCGATTCTATGAGAAGGGGGACTATTTGGCGCTTCGTGAGATTACACTTTCTTATGATCTTCCAAAATGGTTGCATTCAAAAACGCATATCCTATCCAGAGCACGTGTATACGTTAGTGGAAACAATCTGTTTTACATTACCAAATTTACAGGACCAACTCCTGAGCCACCTGTCAATGGAGATAATGTGGTTACAGGAGTTTATGGCGGAACATATCCTACACCAAGGTCTTATGTATTGGGTGTTCAACTTTCTTTTTAACGGTATTTAATCTTGAAATTATCATGAAAAAAAATATACTTACCTATATTATTTTAGGCAGCTTAACCTGTATGGGCATGAGCTCATGTAGCAACAATTTAGAACTCAGTCCAATAAGTAACTATAGTGATGCGGTTTATTGGAAAACTGCAGATCAATTCGATTCTTTTGTAGTGGGTTTGCATGCTCGCTTTCGTACGCATGAACGAAGTTTTTTATTTTTAGGGGAACTCCGTTCAGGTACCTTTGGTAATGATCCGGGTACTACAGCCTCCTTTACAGGTGAAGCTTCGCAAGGTATAGAACGGATGTGGCAACATAATTTGGATATGGATAATCCAGGAGTATCTAACTTTGGAGGACTATATGATCAGATCAATCAACTCAATTTATTGATCAGTAAGTTGAATATATCCACTGTACTTACGGAGGATAGTAAGAACTATTATTTGGGTATCGCGCACGGTATGCGTGCATTTTATTATTTTCAATTGTATAGATCTTGGGGAGACGCGGTTATCCAAACAGATGCTATCGACAAGATAGACGTTTCTAATTTAGCTAAAGAAGCATCGCCAGCAGCAGAAGTATTAAAATTGATCAAATCCGATATCGAAAGTTCTAATGCAGGTTTTGGTACAGATTATTCTATTCGTCAAGCACGCTCATTTTGGTCAAAAGGAGCAACGCTGATGCTACAGGCGGAAGTTTATTTGTGGTCTGCACATCGTGAGGGAGGAAAGCAAGATGCGACGATTGCTAAAAATGCTCTAACAGATATTAAGTCAAATTTATCATTGGGTCTGCAACCAGACTTCAAAAATGTTTTCGATGTCAAAAGCAATGGTAATAATGAAATGATATTGGGTATTAGACATAAATTGAATGAAGCTAGTCTCGGGTTCATCAGTGACTTCGTCCCTAATGCAAATATTCTTGTTAATTTCTATGACTCATTATCTAATCGTAGTTTTAGCGTCACTCAGGATAATTATGGTGGTATTCTACGTGTCCCGACTCGGATCAATACCTATCGTAACTATCATGATTTAGATGAACGAAAAAACAGTTCTATACAGGCTGCTTATAGCAAGGATGATGTGGGAAATTACAAGATAGCAGGTTGTTTTCTATATAAGTATCAAGGAGAGCAAAATGCTGGATCAAGAGCTTATAGCAATGATTTTCCAATATACCGTTACGCAGATCTTTTATTACTCATGGCTGAAGCGAAAGTCATTTTAGGCGAAAGCCCAAAAGAGGAAATCAATCAAGTTCGTGCGCGAGCTTTTGGTAGCCATTATCAGGAAAGTATTTTTGGATATCCAAATCAAATTATCGATAAGGATCCAGTAGAAGCGATTCTAAACGAGCGTAAATTAGAATTTTTGGCAGAAGGTAAGTACTGGTATGATTTAAGAAGATTTGGTGATAAGTATGTCTTTGCACATACAGGTCTTTCTTCTCAGGAAGCATATAAACTCCTTTGGCCAATTGATCGCAAATCGCTTACCAACAATAGGGCACTTAAACAAACAGCAGGCTACCCTCAATTCTAACTTGATAAAAGCATGTGAAATTTTATTCTAATTCATACAAATCAGTATGAATTAGGATTTTTAATAGATCTTAAACATTTAAAATAAATGATAATTAAAAAAATCGAAGGCTTAATTGCTGCTCCATTCACACCATTTGATGAAAACGGTGATTTAAATTTAGAACAAATTCCCGCATACTATCAATCCTTAAAAAGTAATCAAGTAAAAGGTGGGTTTATTTGCGGTTCGACGGGCGAGGGAGTTTCCTTGACATTTCAAGAGAAAGTCGCAGTGGTACAGGCTTGGTCAACCCTAACAAAGACTGATCCAGATTTTAAATTAATTGTACTTTTGGGAGGAACCAATATTAGAGAATGTATAGAGCTGGCTAAAATTTCGGAAGAAGAAGGAGTCGATGCCATTTCATTCACATCGCCATTCTACTTTAAGCCTGCTAATGTTGGACAATTAGCGGCCTGTTGTGTCGAGATAGCTGCAGCAGCTCCAAATACTGCCTTTTATTATTATCATATCCCTGTCCTGACTGGAGGGAACTATCCAATGATCGATTTATTGAAAGCAGTAGATGGTGTCATTCCAAACTTTGCCGGTATTAAATATACACATGAAGATTTTATGGACTTCTTATCTTGTATGAATTTTGCTGGTCGTAAATACGATATGTTGTGGGGTAGAGATGAAAACATGCTTTCTTCTTTGATTTTAGGAGCAAAAGGAGCTGTTGGCAGTACCTATAATTATGCTGCACCGTTATATCATGATTTGATATCTGCATTTAATGCTGGTGATTTTGAACGCGCAAATGCTTTACAGCAAAAGTCTATCGATATGATTACGTTATTGGGTAAATATGGTGGAATATCGGTAGGGAAGACCTATATGAAATTAATTGGATTAGATTGCGGAAAATTTAGATTACCAATCAAGAATATGTCTCAGGAACAATTTGTAGCATTTCAATCTGATGTAGCAGAATTGGAATTCGCTTCCTTTTCTTCCAAATAATGAGATAGACTATAGTTTTTTTACGATTATAATAAATATGGTTGATGAGGGGCTTATGTGCATATACATAAGCCCCTTAGCTGTAAAATTCTTTTGCATATTCGACCATTCCATTTACACCTTTTAATACATTTGTTCTTAATTCTTTTACCATACAGTTTTCCTTAGGTACGTCAAAGGGTAATTGAATACCATGCTTTTCAGCTGGCTGATATCCAAATTTAGGATAATAGTTTTCATGTCCTAATACTACCACAGCACCATAGCCTAAAGTTGCAGCTCTGCTGTGCGCTGTACGGATGAGCTGAGCACCGATGCCTCTTTTTTGATATGCTGGTAGAACAGCCACTGGGGCCAATGCTAGTGCCAGATGTTCATCTATACCATTTTTTATCTTAATTTTTGTTAGTAATATATAACCTACTATTTCTTTATTAAATTCAGCTACCAATGATAATTCGGGCTCGAATACGTCCGAATCTCTAAGTTTTTGCACTAGAAATTGCTCTTGATGATCGCTATATTTTTCATTTTTAAATGCAAGTTCAATGAGATTGAAAACTTTACTAAAGTCCTCCTCCGTTTCTTTTCTGATTTCTGCTTCCATAATAAGTTGAGATTATTGAAATTCAATAGTCAATTGTAAAGTTCTATATTTTCAATAAAATTATAGAATTTAAGACATAAAATCATTCCAAAAGTATCAGATAAAGATTGTCCTCCTTTTTTAATTTCCAATTAGGCAATGCAATAAAAAGATAATCATTATTCTTCTTTCAATTATTGAACCAATCTAAGGGGTAATATAGTGTCAGTAATAGCAAATATGGTTGTAATATTTTGTTTTTATAACGTGTAATTTAGTAAATTAACAAAATGATGATTAATACAACATCAATCATCACTAACCTTTTTTATTATATACACCTAAATAACGAAAAAAGCGATAGGCCATTTTGAAAGCCAGTTTGGTTGTCCATCATACCTAAAGTTATAAATCGTATTGAAAATGAAAAGAAAACTTGTCGTCGTATCCCTCTTATTGTGTGCAATCGTTGCTATCGGATTGTTCACCTTTCAGAAAGAAGATTCTGTGGATTTTAGTGCTGATGTAAAGCCCCTTCTCAATAAGCATTGTATTACTTGCCATGGGGGAGTAAAGAAAAATGGGAATTTTAGTTTACTTTTTGAAGAGGAAGCCTTTGCTAAAACAGAGTCGGGAAAGCCAGCTATCATCGCAGGAGATGCGGATCATAGTGAATTTATAAAACGTCTTACCAGTGAGGACCCTGAGTTAAGGATGCCCTACAATGCTCCAAAGTTGACTGATGAAGAAATCAGTATTTTGACTAGATGGGTAAATGAAGGAGCGAAATGGGGAGAACATTGGGCTTATACTTTACCAGAACATGTTGAAGTACCGAAACCCTTTTCTTTTGCAAGCTTATTTGGTATGAAACCTAAAGGGATATCCAATAATATTGATTTTTTCGTACAGGATAAAATGAATCAAGAAGGCTTGACCTTTTCTGATCAAGCAGATAAAGAAACTTTACTACGTAGGCTCTATTTGGATATTGTGGGTATACCACCAACGCTAAAAGAAGTGGAATCATTTATTAATGATAACAGAGAAGAAGCCTATGAATTGCGAGTAGATAGTTTACTCGCCTCGCAACAATATGGAGAAAAATGGGCGAGCTGGTGGCTCGATTTGGCACGTTATGCCGACACAAAAGGCTACGAGAAAGATGCTTCTAGACGTATATGGCCATACCGAGATTGGTTGATAAAATCCTTGAATAAGGACATGCCTTATGATGAATTTACCATAGAGCAGCTAGCCGGTGATTTATTGCCAGAGCCTACTAAAGACCAGTTAATCGCTACAGCTTTCCATCGCAATACCATGAATAATGATGAGGGAGGAACAGATAATGAAGAGTTCCGGGTAGCATCTGTACTCGATCGGGTCAATACGACTTATCAAGTTTGGTTGAGCACCACATTCGAATGTATACAATGTCATAGCCATACATATGACCCTTTTAAATTTGAAGAATACTACAAATCTGTTGCATTTTTCAACAACACGCGAGATGAAGATACACAAGGTGATCATCCGAGGTTACGCTTTTATAAACCGGAGGATGAGAAACGTGTAGATAGTATCAAATATTGGTTGACAAAGAATGGTCATCAAGATTTAATTCGTTCGACCGATTTGTTTTTACAAACATTAGAACCCAAAATTCATGCACATTACAGTGATCAAGTAGAAAATGGTGCTTTATATGATACCAAATGGTTAGGGGTACGTTCAGGAGGAAGTGCACGTTTGAAAAATATTTCGCTGCAAGGTAAGAAGCAACTCTATATCAATTATTGGACTGATTTAAAAGGTGGAGTCATTGAAGTGAGAAAGGGTAGTAAGGATGGGCCATTGTTAAGTGAAGTACAGCTTCCTAATACTTCTGGTAGACAGGTGATTCAGGCAGCTATTAAAGATGAAGCTGGAGTTCATGATCTCTACCTCATCTTTAGAAATCCAAGCGCGGGAAAAGATCAACCGATTTGTATGATTGAGTGGTTTGCGCTACGAGAAGGACTACCTGTTGCAAATAATGTTGAATCGCAAAGCATGAAAAATACATTTTTACAGCTGATCAATACGAATCCTGAAAGTGTGCCGATAATGATTGAAAATCCAGCAGATATGCATCGAAAAACACATGTTTTCGAAAGGGGGAATAGATTGACATTAGGAGAAGAAGTGCAACCAGGAGTACCAGCAACTTTGAATGCATTTCCTGAAGGAGCGCCAAAAAATAGATTAGGTTTTGCAAAATGGATTGTGAGTAAAGATAATCCATTGACTGCACGTACCTTGGTTAATAGGGTATGGGCACAATTATTTGGAAGAGGGTTGGTAGAAACCGCTTGGTGATATGGGTACGCAAAGTATTCCTTCTATGCATACAGACTTGTTAGATTACTTAGCATTAGATTTGATGCACTCTAAAAAATGGAGTATGAAGAGCTTAATCAAAGATATAGTCATGTCATCTACTTATAAACAATCTTCAAGTTTAAAGAAGAGTGATGCTGATAAGGATCCTGCAAATATTTATTTAGCTCGTGGACCAAGATTTAGGCTTTCTGCTGAGCAAATTCGTGATCAAACGTTAGCTGTTAGTGGTCTGCTAAGTAAAAAAATGTATGGTCCATCGGTGATGCCTTTTCAACCTGATGGTGTTTGGATGACCGTATATAGTGGCGAGTCTTGGGCTACAAGTGAGGGTGAAGATCAATATAGAAGAGGACTTTATACCTTTCTGAAGAGAACAAGTCCTTACCCTTCATTTATTTCATTTGATGCTTCCAGTAGGGAAGTCTGTTTGGGCGATCGTATTCGTACGAACACACCATTGCAAGCTTTAACCACATTAAATGATCCAGTTTATATAGAGGCTGCTAAGCATTTATCTCGGCGGATGCAAAAAGATGGTGCAGGTAGTCCGAAATCTATAATTAGTCATGGTTACAAAGAGCTCATGTTAAAGAGCCCTACTGAAGATAAAGTCGTGGCATTAGAGAAATTGTATCAAGCGGCACTCCAAAATTTTAATAAGAAACCTGCTGAGGCCGCTAAATTTATGGCTGCTAGTGCAGATGAATCTAAGGACCCATCATTAACATCAAAAGCCGCCTATATGGTTGTGGCAAATGCATTGTTAAACTTGGATGAATTTCTAACAAAATCGTAAGGAAAATGAAAGATCTTAATAAATTATTTAGTGAATTGCAGCAACAAAAATTGCAAGCAGTCACGCGTAGACATTTTTTGAAAGACTGCGTGGCAGGTGTTGGAAGTATAGCGCTAGGTAGTTTTCTAGCAAGTTGTGGTGGTAATACGAATACGGGTGGAGCTTTTGATCTGAATGCTTTAAATCCCTTGATTCCAAAATCTCCACATTTTCCTGGAAAAGCAAAAAGTGTTATTTATCTGCATATGGCAGGTGCACCTTCTCAATTGGAATTGTTTGACTATAAACCGGTGCTACAAACATTACATAACCAACCTTGTCCGGAATCACTTTTGGCGGGTAAGAAGTTTGCTTTCATACGGGGTATCCCTAAGATGTTGGGCCCGCAGGCCACCTTTAAACAATATGGACAAAGTGGTGCTTGGGTATCGGACCATTTACCACACTTTAGTAAAGTGGTGGACGATGTCAGTTTCCTAAAGGCGGTACATACGGATCAATTCAACCATGGCCCTGCACAATTATTTATGCAGACAGGAAGTGCAAGACTTGGAAGACCGAGTATCGGCTCTTGGGTAACCTATGGTTTGGGATCAGAGAATAGTAACTTACCAGGATTTGTTGTTTTGACCTCAGGAGGGAAAACGCCCGATGCAGGAAAAAGTGTATGGGGTTCGGGTTTCTTGCCGTCAGTTTATCAAGGTGTGCAATGTCGTTCCAAAGGTGATCCTGTACTTTATCTTGCTGACCCCGATGGTATGGATAGAGACTTAAAGAGACATGCCATAGATGCCATCAATGAAGTGAATAAAGACGAATATGATACTTACAAAGATCCTGAAACACTATCGCGAATAGCCCAATATGAGATGGCTTACAAAATGCAGGTCGCAGTTCCAGAAGTGATGGATATCAGCCAAGAGCCTGCACATATTCATGAATTGTATGGTACAGAACCTGGGAAAGAATCCTTTGCAAATAATTGCTTGTTAGCGCGTAAGCTCGTTGAGCAAGGTGTGCGTTATGTACAATTATTCGATTGGGGCTGGGATAGTCATGGTACCAATGCTTCCGATTCTATAGATTATGGATTTCGAAATAAATGTAGAGAGATAGATCGACCGATGACGGCATTGATCATGGACTTGAAACAGCGCGGATTGTTGGATGAAACATTGGTCGTTTGGGGTGGTGAATTTGGTAGAACTCCGATGCAAGAAAACCGAGATAACAGCGATATGCCCTTCTTAGGACGTGATCATCATACCGATGCTTATACGATATGGATGGCTGGCGGTGGAGTCAAGCCCGGAGTGACCTATGGAGAGACGGATGAAATCGGTTTTACTGGGATCAGTGGTAGGTCTTCAGTGCATGATGTACATGCTACTATGCTCCATTTACTCGGTTTCGACCATGAAAAATTTACTTATGAATTTCAGGGAAGGCCTTTCCGTCTTACGGATGTAGAAGGCAACCTGATCAGTGCAATTGTTTAACTTATACCTGAATGAAATATTTATATAGCATCATGCTGTTTTGTTTGTGGGCTTTACCAAGTCAAGCTCAAGTGAAAGATAATCTTAAAATTAAGTATTACTGTACCAACTGGGGTACGGCAGAATCATGGGACAGTTACTGTGCCAAAGTGAGCCAGGCAGGATATGATGGTCTAGAGACTTGGTTACCTGCTGCAGGGCCCGATCGTACAGCAATGTTCGAGGCATTAAAGAAACATAAACTCTCACTTGGACTATTGAGTGGAGGTGGTGGTGCAAATTTTGAGCAGTACCTGAGCTCATTTGCCAAAAATGTCGAGGAGGCTGCTCAACAGAAACCTGATTATATCAATTGCCATACCGGTAAAGATTATTATACCTTCGAGCAGAATAAAGCATTGATTGATGCAACAACATCCATATCCAAAAAAACAGGTATTCCGATAACACACGAAACCCACCGTGGAAGATTTAGTTTTGCAGCGCATATCACAAAAAATTATTTGCAACAAATCCCAGAGTTGAAGTTAACTTTGGATATATCGCATTGGTGCAATGTTCATGAATCTATGCTATCTGATCAGAAAGAGGCAGTTCAATTGGCATTATCAAGAACAAGCCATATCCATGCTCGAGTAGGTCATCCTCAAGGGCCACAAGTCAATGATCCAGCAGCACCAGAGTGGAAATCCACATTAGACCAACATTTGGCATGGTGGGATGAAATTGTGAGACTTCATAAGGAGAATAATGTAGGAATTTTAAGGATTACTACCGAGTTCGGTCCTGCAGGTTATTTACCTACTTTACCTTATACACAACAACCTGTTGCTGATCAGTGGAGTATCAATGTATTCATGTTAAATCTTTTAAAAACACGCTATAAATCATGATGTTGTTTTTTGAAGAGTTGATGAATTTTACTGGTAGATGGCACCCTCTATTGGTGCATTTACCTATTGGAATGTTGATTGTAGCTTGTATATTGGCAGTCTTTTCAAGAAAGGAAAGCTATCGTACTATTGGACCAGCGATATCTTTATCTCTATTACTTGGCGGTGTTGCTGCTTTATTGGCATGTTTTACAGGATATTTATTGTCTTTACAGGGAGGATATGAACAGGAAACATTGGATTTTCATCAATGGTTAGGGATAGCTGTCGCAGTAATCAGTCTTTTTTTATACCAATTATATAGAGAGGGTACGCGCTATTCTTTTATTGAAAAAATAAAACCATATCGACTGTTGCTATTGTTTCTGATGTTTATTCTTATTGCTTTCACTGGCCATTTTGGTGGTACACTGACACATGGAAAGGGATATTTTAAAGATGCACTTCCGACGGCAATTAAAGAAGTCGTTGGTATCGAAGAACCAATAGAGGAGATGACTCTGCTGACTAATGTACAGGAAGCGCAAGTATACAGTGGGATCATTCAACCCATATTGAAACAAAGATGTGTGAGTTGTCACGGAGAAAAGAAGAAAGAGGGTGGTTTGGCTCTGCATGATCAAGTACATCTACTGAAAGGTGGCGATAATGGTACCGTATTGGTGTTGAATGATGCTGAAAAGAGTGAATTGTATGCCCGATTGATTCTGCCAGAAGGGCATGAAGGGCGGATGCCTCCTAAAGGACGGAAACCAATTACTGCTGAGCAGATAAAACTAATCGGTTGGTGGGTAAAAGAGGGTGCTGACTTTGGAAAAAAAACAAGCGAACTGGCGCAAACTGCTGAAATGAACGAAATATTAGCGAAGCTTGAAAAGGGGAGCGAACCTACTTCACCATTTGAGGAATTACCTGAAGCCAATAAGTTACCGACAGATTTTGTACAACAATTGCAGGCGAAAGGAATCAAGGTTTTACCTATTGATAAGAATAGTGAATATGTCGTTATCAATGCAATCAATTATCCTGAATTTAAAGATCAAGATTTAACTGACTTGCTGAAAATAAAAGATAACATCGTGCAATTGAAGTTGGGTAATACGGCCATTACGAATCAGGGCCTTAAGATTATTCCCGAATTTACCAACTTAATGAAGTTGCATTTGGAGCATACGCAGATTACAGATGATGGGTTAACATTTCTGGCTGGACATCAAAATTTACGTTACCTAAATTTATTCGCCGTTCCGGTGACAGATAAGGGTTTAGAAAAATTAAATAATCTACCTAAGCTGAACCAGATCTATGCCTATCAAACTAAAGTAACCGAAGCATCAGTAATGAATTTAAAAAAAGTAGCAAAACAAGTAATGATGGATACTGGAGCTTATGAATTACCTTTCTTAGCATCGGATACCATTCGTTTTTAAAGCTGAAAAGCGTGTTAAGAAATAAGTTTATTTGATTCAATGAAATAATAAAACTACTGTTTTTTTGGATCATTAAAGACTCTGTTCGTTAAGCTGTAATTCAAAGTTTAACGAACAGAATTTACGCAAGTAAGTACCTGTTTTATTTCGTTGTCAAGGATATTGAATAAATAACAATCTTGAAATGGAATTCCGTATGATTTTTGTTGAAATCAATCCTCACCGTTTCGCTTTAATATGAGTTTCTCTATTGTTGCCCCATTTTCATCTCCTTTGAAAATGCTTTTGAATCCAAACTTTTCAAGTAATCTTCTCGAGGCTATATTTTCTGGATGGATAATCCCAATAATATCTTTTTTCTCATCTATTGTCGAAGCTAATGCTAATAAGTATGCACATATTTTTGTCCCTAAGCCCTTTCTCCAGTACTCTTCTTTGAGTAAGTAACCGATTTCAAATAGTGACTTATCATCCTTATTGTACACGAGTTTACTGTCACCGATAATGCTATTAGTTTCTACATCACGTACTTGAAAATATCCTATAGCATCATGTTGTCGACCAAAATCCAATATATACTCAAATCTCTTTATAGCATTTTCTTTAGACATCCCTTCTCCCGTAATGTATTTCATATAGGTGTCTTCTTTTACAAGATTATAATAGTCCCTGAAATCTTCAGTTTTATACTTTTTAAAGTTGAGTGAGGTTATCATATGCTCAGTTCTTATTAAAATTTTGAGATGCTCAAAGTTAAACATTGTTAGCGCTAGCGCATCCTATACTTCATTACTTATTTTGTTGATGACATCATACGGATGCGTTTTCCGCTCGTGATGGTTAGATTCTCAAAGTAGACCAAAGCACGCTAATTCCATTATCTATAATAGATAATCATGATAAAGCCCTTAATTCATTTGAATTAAGGGCTTTATTTACTGAAATTATTGCTTATTAGGCGTTAATAACCTGGATTTTGTTCTAAGCTATTATTGCCAGAGATAGCTGAATTAGGAACTGGGAAACGGTTCAAATGATTGGCATTTGATGCTTTATGATCCCACCAATTTTCGGTAGTAAATGCTTTCCATCGAATGAGGTCTGTTCTTCTACGACCTTCTCCTAAAAATTCGATACTCCACTCATCAAGGATACGATATTTATCTAAGTTCGTACTTGTAAGCGGATTCGGATCTGTTGTATCCTTGAAATTTCTTTTTCTAACCTCATTATATAATGCTGCAGCTTTTACTTTGTCGCCTACACGAAATTCACACTCAGCAAGCATATAGTAAATTTCGGCTAATCTTATCGCTGGCATATCTGCACCCCATCTTAAGGTATTGTTGGCTAAGTTTGGGATAGGAACCTTAACCAGTCGAATGCCTGTATTTTCTTCACCTTCAGACATTTTGGAGGGTAGTTGAGCAATAGAGCTGTATTTTTCCCCTATACCCACTTCTGAGAAACGTGCCACCTGATCCACAAATGTTAAAGGCAGGTCCTTGTATTCCTCGCCACCAAGAATCGCTTCTCCTGTCGGAGTTAAGTGTGGGCCGACAATAAACATACCTTCGTAGTTTTCGGCGCCTGAATAATGAAAGGGAACTTTTCGCAAGTCTCCATTATCAAATGTCTCGTAGGGCGACCCTAATTTGAAATCGCTGGTATACAAACTTCCGTCAGGTTTACGCGAAGGACTAAGATGACCTCCATTATCTCCACCCATATCCTGCCCGAAATATTGTTTCGTATTGTAATGATAGAAGTTGGAATAAAACCAATTGTATTCTAGCATTTTAAATTCGGAAGGCATTGACCATATGATTTCAGGTGAAAGGTTGTTCTTAAATCCATGAACACCATTCCATGTCGGATCTAGTTGGTAATCGCCATATTCTTTATTGATAATCGCTTGACTGATTGTTTTACTTTCTTCATACATCGGTTTTCCGATATAAGCCTCTGCATTGAAATACAATTGTGCCAACATAGCGGCAACAGCAGCTTTTCTGATTGCACCTTCTTCTTTGTCACCAGCTTTTTTGGATGGTATGATGTCTATTGCTTGTTTCAGCAATTTCTCGATATGTAAAAAAAGCTCTTGATCTGTATTCCTAGGGAGAGATTCTTGATCCAGAGATTCAAAAATTGGCATTCCTCCAAAATAATCAAGACCTCTTAAATAGAAATAAGCTATTAATGCATCCAATTGGGCTAAATCCGCAGCTTGTTTCTCTGCGGTCAGTGCAAATTTGGTATAGTCAAGTTTTGATAGATCATTTTTTGCATCAAGAGCCAGAGCAATCCCCATCAGTGTACCTCTCCAACTTTCCGAAATCCAACCGTCATCTGCTGTCCATTTATGATAGTGATAACGTTCATTTTCACCGCCATTATACCAATGTCTACCCTTTGTACTGATTGCAAAATTGTCCGCTGTATATTCCTGTAATCGCCATCTATCTTCTCCAAGATACCATTTAGCATGTGTAAAAGGTCTGAAAAGGGCGGCCTTGATATCTTTCTCACTTTTGTAAAAGGTTTCCGGAGTTACCGAACTATAAAATTCTTGATCCAACTTAGTACAACCTTGGAGTAATAGACCAGCGGTTAATGTTAATATCGATATGTATTTTTTCATGCTTTTCTTTTTAAAAGTTTACTTGTAGTCCCATCATAAAAGTTCTGGTTTTTGGATAGGCATTCCTTTCTTCAAAACCTGGTTCGAGTCCATTGATATTGACCTCCGGATCTAAACCTGTATAATTTGTGAATACAAAAAGATCTCTAGCGGTCGCATATATACGAAGTGCCTTTATTGGTTTGATTTTATTGGCATTAAAAGAATAACCGAAACTCAGGGCATCTACTTTTAGAAAGGTTCCTTTTTCCAACCAATAATCACTTAATTCTTTCTCTCCTTTAATATCTTTATGTTTGTCAAAAGCCTCCGATAGCACATTTTGAGATTTCACATTTGGTAAACTGTAATACATGTTGATCATATTGAAGACATCATGTCCAATCCAACTGCGCATGTAGATACTGGCATCCCAGTTTTTATAGGTGAACTGATTGTTCCAAGAAAGCTGAAGTTTTGGTATAGCATTGCCCACAAACGATTTGTCTGCTTGTGTTTTACTTTGTTCCCGCACATCAAAAGCCTGACCATCCTTATCATACAGTTTCCAGTACCCATCTTCAGTAAAACCGGCAAATTTCCAAATATAAAAGCGACCGATATCTTCGCCAGGGTACAACCTTACAGCTGTTCCTGGAGATCCTGGTGCAGGAAACCCTTTTTTATCGATAAATGTTTGATTGCCCCATAGCGAGTTGAGTGTACTCTTATTGTGAGATGCAACAATTCCTGTAGTGTAGGTAAAGGTTTCATTTGAAACGGCTTTATAATTGAGTTCAAATTCGTAACCTGTATTTTGCATGCTACCCACATTCATGGTTGTTTTGTCATGAATTGCTGGCGGTTGAGAAACACTGATTTCGTAAATCAGATCATCTATCTTCCGTTTATACATATCAAAGCGACCACTTACTTTATTATTCAAGATTGAAAAGTCCAGACCTAAATTATACTCTTTTTTTACCTCCCATTTAATATCAGCATTTTGATTGTGCATCACTCCGTAAGTCCTAAACCATTTGTCATCTTGCAAAAACCAGGTGTCGGCACTGTACATACGGCGGGCTACCTTAGCATCAAAGCCTTCATTACCTGTTTCGCCATAGCCAGCTCTCAATTTTAGGTCGTTTATAAACGAGACATCTTTTAAGAATGATTCCTGCGATATGCGCCATCCTGCTGATAGACCAGGGAAAAATCCCCATCTATTTTTGGGGTCAAATTTACTAGACCCCTCATATCGTGCTGTTGCGGTAAGTATGTAGCGATCCAAGTAAGAGTAGTTTATACGACCAAAGAAAGCAGCTAATTTTACCCATGGGTTTTTCCATGAGCCCATACCAGCTCTACCAGCTACAAGATAACTACCCGTTTCCATGTCATTCTCTTTGATTCCATCTACTGGGAAGTCAGAATTTTTAGCAGAAAAACCTTGCCCATTAAAATCTTGATAACTATAACCAACTACGGCATTGACACTGTGGTCGTCCCAGCGTTTATTATAATTCAATGTCCATTCAAATACACGGTCAATATATTTATTGTTATATTGCTCTGCATACCCATCTACATTATTTTCTCGCGAAATACGATGTTGTGAAGAACGGTAAAAGCTGCCGTGTTCTGAGTTACTTTTTATTCCAATAGTAGCACTTGTATTTAAATGTTCGCTTAGATTAAGTTTCAAAGTGCTATTTGCCAAGAGGTATTTAAATTGTTTAACATCAGACCTTAGTTTAGCTTCGGCAACTGGATTCCAGGTGTCATACCCACCAACCAATACGTTGTATCCACTTACATCATTGATATCGTAAGGAGTTTCTGTAGGATTTAGCACCATAGCCATATTAAAGATATCATTATTGTTAAAAATATCATTATTGCTGCTAAAGGCCTTCGCTTCATTGTAACTCACATTTGAATTGAGTTCAGCAAATCCGTTAAAGAATTTAAATGAAGAGTTGATACGTCCTCCAATTTCTTCCCGTTTTGAGGTAATAGCCATCCCCGTCGCATCTCTTTTCGTAAATGTTGCATAAATACTAGCGGTTTCAGATCCTCCATTGATATTGACGACCTGTCTGTGGCTAAAAGGGTTGTCGTTAGTGACTTCATCATACCAATCCGTTTTGTGTCCGAGGTCTTTTCCTAATCCATACTCCAGGAATTTTTTTGCAGAAAGAACCTTTGGTTTTTTGCGAATCGTTTCCATAAAATACTCAGAAGTAAAAGTGACCTGTGCGTTTCCTACTTGGGGTCTTTTTGTCGTGATCAGAATAACACCACCTGATGCTCTTGTTCCGTAAATAGCTGCAGCTGAAGCGTCTCGAAGTACGTTGATTGATTCGATGTCTTCCTTAGCTACAGAATTGATATCTCCTCCAGGGACACCATCGATGACGACCAAGGGACCTTGAGAAGCTTTCACCGAGTTGACACCCCGCAGCTGCAATGATATTCCAGCATTTGGATCCGTACCATTGGTGGAAACAACACTTAAGCCGGGGACTTTCCCCTGTATAGCGAGTAAGGGCGAAGCAGAACCCGCAATCATATCTTTTTGTTTGATTGTCGACACAGCACTGGTAAGTTCTTTTTTATCAATGGTACCATATCCCACTACAACTGCCTCTTCTAGATTTTGGGACATATCCTCCATTTTTATTAGCAGGTTTGGTTCACCGCTATAGTGAACTTCTTGTGTCATAAATCCAATCATCCTAATTAAGATGATATCATTTTTTTTGACATTGGTTAGTTTGAAATTTCCAGTTTGATCTGTGGCTGTACTCTGCGCGGTACCTTTTACATGCACTGTTGCACCTGCTAATGGAGTACCGGTTTGGTCCGTAATTTTACCATTAAGTGTTGACTGGACGACGTTGCTATAAATGGCAACAGGCGAAGCAAGTGCTGTTATTGCATAAAAATTTGTGCTGAATAGCAATAATTTGGTAACTACTTTAAAATTATTGATTTTAAAATTCATAGGCTTAAAGGTTTACAATAGGTTTTATCGATTATAATAGCATGAAACTATTACTTTTAAGTATTACTAGCGAAGGCATTTATACAGTTGGTAAATGGCAGAAACTGCCTATGCCGTCGGCGAAACAAATAGTTAACAGTTCTCATAATTAGTTTGGTAGTTTCATTTAAGTTGATAATTTTTTAAAACTTTAACATGATGATGAGACAATTTGATCATCTTTTGAGACGATTTGTAGGATTGTTTCCTATTTAGCAATGGGAGAGATGCTATTGTACAATTTTATAATACATAAGGTCTAAAATCAAAGAAATAGAAAATTATTCTAAGAATGCCTTTGAGTGGTATAGATGGAGGATAGGTTGATCAGAAATGTAAAGGCAAAATTTAGCTATTCATGTTCTTTATAGCAACGAGCTGTAAAACAAGCCTTGTCACATAAATATGCTATAGAAGCCCCAAACATATAGGCTAGTAGATCGGACCATAAGAATCCTTGCCCAAATACTAAACGTAAGAGTGAATGACTTCTTATATAAATAAAAAAAGGAGTTTGGATTAACTGTAGACATTCAATGAAAAAACAAAATGTAACCGCCAAGAAGAGCGAAAATGATTTAGAACGTTTAAAAAATAGAAATCGACAGAGCCAATATGCCATAACAGCATATAGCATGTCACCTGTAATGGCAGGAATAAATGGTATCTTTCTTATCACTAAACCCAATATTATTGTAGTTATGGCGAGAGCGAGATAAGTAGTTTTAGTGTTTTTCATACTTCTGAAAATTTTTAATATCCCGTAATGGAAACATATGGAAAATTGGAGGTTTTAGGATTATCTACGTAGTATTTTAGTGATTTTTTTCACAAGACCTTTTTTATCCACTTTAATTTGTTTTCTGTATATGGCGGATATTTAAGATTTGGTTCACCCCAATTCGCCTTTTTTAATACAGATTTTTGATGCGTAAAACAACGGAAACCTGCTTCTCCATGATAATTGCCTGTACCTGAATTTCCAACACCGCCAAATGGAAGATACTCACTAGCTACATGCATGATGGTATCGTTGATACATCCTCCTCCAAAAGATAAGATGTTCAGAAAAGCATCCTTTTCTTTCGCATCATTACTAAAGAGGTATGCAGAAAGCGGTTTTTCTTTGTCATTGATTGTTTCTAAGACCTGACGAAAGTCGTTGTAAGTTAATACAGGTAGGATAGGACCAAATATTTCATCTTGCATCACGGTGTCGTCCCATGTTACGTCAGACATGATTGTGGGTGCAAAATGCAGCTTTTCAGGATTGTGCTCACCATTTTTGTAATATACTTTATCAGCATTCATCATTTTCTCCAGACGATTGTAGTTGTGTTGGTCGATGATACTCACATAATGATCAGCACCATCATTGTATGGAATCTTTTCGAGTATTTCTTTGATTATCTGTAAAACATTGGTTTTAATCGATTCGTGGACATATAGGTAATCTGGGGCGATACATGTTTGGCCCGCGTTGAGAAATTTACCCCAAACCAATCGCTTGATTGCAACCTTCAGATTTGCTGAAGGTGTTAGGATAGCCGGCGATTTCCCCCCTAGTTCCAAAGTAACGGGACATAATTGTTTTGCCGCCGCTTCATAAACGATTTTGCCTACCTTAGGACTTCCTGTGAAAAAGATCTTATCAAATGCGAGTGCTAATAATGCAGTCGTTTCAGGTATCGCTCCAGTAACGACATGAAGGTATTCTTTTGGGAAATTTGTATTGATAAGCTCCTCCATGAGATACATGGTATGCATAGGAAGTTCGCTTGGTTTGATAATAGCGGTATTTCCTCCGGCAATAGCACTCACCAAAGGTGTTAAGGTCAATTGATAAGGGTAGTTTCCATGCACCTATAATCAGGACCGTGCCGAGCGGGTCATGGTAGATATAGCTTTGCCCAGGGATATTTGTCAAATTTGTACGCACGCGTTTTGGTTTTGCTATACGCTTGAGATTTTTAAGATAATAATCTATCTCAGCATAGATGATGCTCAGTTCATTGGTATAGGTCTCAAAACGTGATTTTCTGAAGTCCTTGTAAATAGCATCGTAAAATAACTCTTCGTTTGATTGGATAAGGTTTTTCAAAGACTTGAGTTGTTCTTTTCTGAATGCAATGGATCGTGTTGCTCCTGAATGGTAGAATCGCTTTTGTGCTTGTCGTATGTTTTGATAATTCATATCCCTGTTATTTTGGATGCGATAAATTCTAATTGTGTTGGACTTTTAAAATGCTAAATCGCAGAAAATCCTTACACAGTTAGATATTAACTATGGACCTAAAAATAAGGATAGTTTATTGTAATTCTATTTAATTATTGTTTTATGATGCAATGTAAAGTCCAAACGTGCTGTCTTTTTTTACATATAATTTTCTAATTCATTTAGTTGGGTTATTAAAGAACGATTTCTCCCGTATCTTGCAGCAAGATTTAATTTATTTTTTGGTTCAGTTTTTGAAGTCATGCAAATCGTGAAAGAGGAGAGATCTTGTCAGTTGGTTCATACTAAATTTTCAAATATGAAGAGTAACATTGTTTTTAAGGGGATAATTGGAATGCTGTTTTCAACAGCACTGTTTGCTTGTAATACTGTAAGTATCGAAGGGAATTGGGTAGAACCTATTCCAGGGATGGAAGAGTCTATGCAAGGGGTAAGTTTAAAAAAGGGAGGTATGGCTAATTCCATTAACATGGCGACTCTTGAATATTCAACGTGGGAGAAAACAGGTGATAAGTTGATTCTATCGGGTAAAAGCATAGGTAATCATCAAACCAGTGCATTTTCAGATACTTTAACCATTCAAGAATTAACGCAAGAAAAATTAATATTAAAAAAAGGCAATCAAATTATTAAGTATACCAAGGAGAAGTAGTAAAGGTTTTTCTGTAACGGTAAAAGCTACAGCATATACCTATCAGGTTGCTGGCTAATAAGATAGGGTTATAACAATAAGAGGAGCAGAAGAAAAACCTGAAGGTTCCGTTAGGACGTAGGTCTTATGCTGAATTTTGTAAAAAACTTAAGCGCTTATTTATTGATTAATTGAAACGTTAAGCTATTCATAGGAGAGTTTTGAGAAATCTAACCACGAATAAGAAGGTAGGGTAGTGCGCTAATTATCAGTTGTTTTATCATTATCTTTAGCTATAATGGTTTAAAATGCTTTTACTCTTTGTATCTTTGAGAGATAAAATTAATAACATGCCAAAAGAAACAAAAAAAGGACTCTATCGAGGGATAATAGAAAGAGATGCAAAAGGTAATTACTTCTGTGGTCCTTATTTATTGGATTATAAATTAACAGAAGCTAATTTTAGATTAGGCGATAAAGTTAGCATCAAAAAATTAATTGCGAATACAAGTGAGCTAAGTGTTGGCGATTATCCGCAAAAATCAGTTAAATTCTCATTAGCTGGTGAAGACGACGAAGAGGAAGAAAATTAATTGATACTGGTCTGAGTTCGATCCTCGAACTTAGACCAGTGTTTACTTCTTCAACTTTAGTCTGCCCTGTTATAATCTTTTATTATTCCTATACATACCCCCTGTTTTCTTGTTGATTTCACCCTCTTTCCTAATGAGGCATATCTTCAATAAAATCTTGCTATTTGAAGTATTTGGGACAGAAATATTGGCATTGAGAATAATAAATGATAGTAAAAATTGTTATCTTAATTATTTTGTTAGTGTAAATATGCTCATATATAACTATGTTGAATTTATATTGGAATGTTGGAAATACGTATATGCTAAATCTCGAGACATAGCCATAAAAGATGATTTTTTCCTTGATGTATTATGAATTTTTAAATAATTGATTCTCCAAAAGTCAATAGATTGTTGTTGGGGTCGAGTAATGAAAATTCCTTTTGCCCCCATGGTTTTGTTGCTAAATGACCATTCGGGTGAATTGAAACACCATTAACCAAGAGTGATTTGTATAGACTTTCGATGTCATTTGTTCTGATATACACTTGTCCATAATTTTCTTTCAGATTAAGGTTTTTGAATTCAAAAAAATGGATTTCAATATTGTCATTTGTAAATGATCAAGTAATGGTCGTAATCATCAGATAGTTGAAAACCTAATAATTTTTGGTAATAGGATTTTGTTACCGCTCTATCGTGCATGGGTAACTTTGGACATATTTGTGTTAGCATAATTATAAAAGTTATGTAAGTAGAATATTGCTGGGGTATTTAAAAAATTATTGAATCGTGCATTTAAATTCCTATCTAATATAAGATTAATGCTTTGTTATTAAGAGCTCAAACAAGTATGAATCAAAGTAAATGATCCGTGATGAAGGCCTCCTAATTAATGGAGTTGATGTCTTTTTTAATTTAAACCACTAACTGACGTATTTATCGATCAAATATTGAGGTTAAACTTTTACGTCCAAGTGTTATTTGTTTTTTTAGATTTACCTTTTAATTCTATAAGAAACAAAAGAGCGTATTTTGAAGAAGTTGAAGATAAAAGAGAATATTCAAAAAAAGGAAGACAAGGATTTATCTTTCCGGGTTTTTGATCTTACTGCAGAAAATTTGCATCAATATACAACACCCCATAAGAAGGACCATTTCTGTATTCTTGTCATGGAAAATGGTAGTCTGCAGATTCGTATTGAAGATAAAATACATAAGCTTAAAGCAGGTAAGATAACAGTTGTATTTCCTGAGCAGGTAAGTTTAGTCTCCGACTTTAGCACAAATTTAAAGGGGAAAATAATTCTTTTTGAAGAAATATTATTCTGTTCCGATATTTTGAAGAATGAGTTGAGCACCTATAATGTTAATCTATCTACACAATTGAATTGTACTATCCTTTCGGTAGAAGATTTTCAACAAAGTTTGGGTACGATTAAAACCATTCAAGGAATTTATCAGCATCCAAGCCTGGTTAAAAAGGAGCAAGCTAGATTCCATATTAAGATTTTTCTGCTCGGCTTAATTGAGTCTGTACACGGTTTACACCCGATTTTGTATAAGGAAACCCTCGATAAGCCCATTTATATCCGATTTAAAAAACTTTTGAATCAGCATTATAAACAGAACAGAACTGTTCAGTATTATGCAGAACAATTAATAGTTACTCCAAAACGATTAAATGCAATTACGAAAAGGCACTGTGGCGAAACAGCGATCCAATCCATCCATCATAGGATCTTAATGGAGATTAAAAGGCAGTTGATGTTCTCCGAACTTTCACATAAAGAGATTGCTTTTGACCTTGGTTTTAATTCTCCATCGGCATTAAATAAGTTTGTAAAATCCAAATTAAAAGAAACACCAACTCAACTTCAGCAGGAACTGTCGCAAATGTATAACGGATAGTCTCGTTTGTATAACGTCGAAGATGCATATAGGCATACTTTTGTGTAATAAAATAACAGAGAAATGAGTAAATTATTTATTGCAGGAGAAGTTTTCCATGGCGCTGGGAGTCTAGAAGAAACTGAAGAACATAAAGGGTAAGAAAGCAGTAGTTGTTACTGGTGGTAGCTCGATGAGAAATAGTGGAACATTGGACAGAGCAGTTGCTTTTCTTGCCGAAGCAGGAATAGAAGTTAGTATCTTTGAAGGTGTCGAGGAAGATCCTTCATCTACAACATGTTTAA
Source organism: Sphingobacterium sp. SG20118 (assembly GCF_044740685.1). Lineage (NCBI taxonomy): Bacteria > Pseudomonadati > Bacteroidota > Sphingobacteriia > Sphingobacteriales > Sphingobacteriaceae > Sphingobacterium > Sphingobacterium sp. SG20118. The sequence goes on along the minus strand of NZ_CP172826.1, from coordinate 2,805,263 downwards.
AAGGAGCTGAACAGATTCAAGCTTTCGGACCTGATTGGATCATTGGATTGGGTGGTTGTTCAGCAATTGATGCAGCTAAGATCATGTGGGTTTTTTATGAGTATCCAGATATTGATTTTGATACCATTACGAAACCCTTTACGGTTCCAGTTTTAAGAAATAAAGCTAAATTTATTGCTATTCCTTCTACAAGCGGTACGGGGACGGAGACCACAGGGTTAGCCGTAATCACCGATAGAGAAAAAGGAGTGAAGTATCCTATTGTTTCTTACGAACTTACGCCAGATATTGCTATCGTAGATGGGGAAATCTGTGCTTCGATGCCAGCGCATGTAACATCAAATACTGGTCTTGATGTGCTGACACATTGTGTAGAGGCCTATGTTTCAAATATAGAAAACAATTATGCTGATGCACTTTCAAAAGGTGGCCTCGAACTTGTTTTTGATAATTTGAAGGAGGTAGTGAAAAATCCGAATAACATTAAAGCGCGTCAAAATATGCATGATGCATCATTTATGGCAGGCTTAGCATTTAACAATGCGTGGTTAGGTATTGTACATTCGTTATCTCATCAAGTAGGTGCATTGTATGGTATTCCTCATGGGGCATCCAATGCAATTTTTCTTCCGAATGTAATCCGCTACAATGCTCAGGTAACCAACCGTTATCCCGATTTGGCCAAAGTAATTGGTAAGGAAACTGCCGAAGATCTTGCTCAGGAAATTGAAATATTACGTTCGGAGGTGAATAACAAATCTTCCATCAAAGAATTTGGAATTTCAAAGGAAGTTTGGGAGAAAAATTTGGACTTTATTGCGAATAATGCACTGATAGATCCTTGTACAGGTTTCAATCCTCGCGTCCCTACATTAGACGAGTTGAAGTCTATTTACAACGCTTGCTATGAGGGTGTTGTGTTCTCGGAAGAAGTTGTGAAATAAATGTTATTCAGTTTGACCTAACCATTCATATTGGTTTGTATATGGTCAAGACGGAATTAAATTAAGAACAGGAAATCAATATGATTTCCTGTTCTTTTTCAACAAGTTTGCATACAATTGTTTCAAGTTGAATACATCTATATCTACGTACCGAAATTATTAGTGCTATTCATCGATAGAAAGAATAGATCTAGCAAATCTCGCCAGCCCCATATGCTGATATCCTATCCGTGTACAGTAAACAGGGGAGAGTTTAATCCTAGCATGAGTCTGTTTTAACCAAATTGTATAATAATGGGAGGTATTTTAGCTATAGAAACAAAGCAAATAAGTCAAGTTAAAAAATGATGTCAGTTAAATGTTTTATAGCGCTTTGTACTTTAAGATTTAATTGCGAAATTTATAAAGCTAACGACGAATATATAGATATCTAAAATAAAGCTAGCAAAATTACTTTTCTTAAAATAGCGCAAGATGAAAAAATTAGAATTCAGTATCGTTATTAATGCCAATCCCGAAAAAGTTTGGCAAATTATCATAGGCAAAGATTCTTACGGGAAATGGACTGCACCATTTGCTGCAGGTTCAAGTGTCGAAACGGATTGGAAAAAAGGCAGCAAAGCCTTATTTCATGATGGTACAGGAAATGGTATGCTATCAGAGATTGTTGAAAGTATTCCAGGGAAATTTCTTTCCATACATCATTTAGGAGAAGTAAAAGATGGGGTCGAAGATCCTACCACTTATAAAGGTGAGGAGTGGGGAGATGCATTGGAAAATTACACCTTAAAGGAGGTTGGCGATACAACGGTTTGGCTGGTTAATATGGATATGAATGACCAATATGTGTCATATATGGAAGACACTTGGCCGCTGGCAATGGCTAAAGTAAAAGAGATGGCTGAAGAAACTTAAATTTCACGCACAAAATAATGATAATTAATTTTAAAAAAAAAGAGTTCGCAATTTGCCGAACTCTTTTTCATTTGTATGAGTCTAAGTGACCGATAAACCTTCTGTAGAACCTGAGAGCACACTTGGGTGACCTATACTGTCGAAAACAGTGGAAAGCTGAACAAATCTTTTATTATTTAAGAGGAATGACCATATTCCATGTTTTATCAAATTGATAGGGACCACTTCCTGATCCTGTGGCGGCAAAAAGGTGTGTAGCTTTTCCATTTTCAAATAATAGAAAAGGACGCTCAAAATTAGCTTGGATAGTAGTTGATCCATCATCCCAAAGAATCTTTTTGGAATATGCTTTTACCTGATCAGCTAAGCGCCAAGAGACACCGTCGGTTGAAAAAGCATGTATACCACCGCCTTCTTCTCCACAAATATGTCCAAATCGATCTTTCATAATCAACTCATATTCTTTACCATTCCACCATACGAATGGGTCTTCCACATCATTATCATGCTTCTCTTTGGTGTGGAACGAGAAAATAGGATTGTCGGACAGCCTTTCAAAGGGCCCTTTGAAACCGGAGGCTTTTGCTGCACCCAATAATAAGGGGGGATCGTAGTTAAAGGGCGATGATTTATAAAGTAAATAGACGGATCCGTCGGGTAATACGACAGGAGAGGGGTTGGACGTGATAGAGGCATCCCACTTACCTTTCCTGGGATTTAGCATGGGCTGGTCCGCACGGATCCATGGCCCTTGGATGGATTTGGAATAGGCCATTCCGATGCGCTTGTTCATCCAGGCTTCTTTAGCTAATCCTGTGGCCCAAACATCTTCATCATATGCTGGCTGCGGACGATCATAAGTATTGCCGAAATAATAAAGTACATAATAGCCATCTGCCTTGACAATCCGGGGGTTATGAGTGGTAAGTCCATCAAAGAATTGACGTCCACGTGCTGGTAATACAACTTCAACAAAATGATAAGGCCCTTCAGGTCGGTCAGAAACTGCCCGTACAACCTGTGAATTAGTAGCCCAATTACCGAATCCATATTTTTTGCTCCATGCTGATGCAAACATATGATAACGACCATCTTCGCCTTTGATTACCGATGGATCCCATACCCAATGGTCGTCCATGGAAAATCCTCCTAATTTTGGAGCTGGTAATAGTTTATCGATAAAAGCTCCCTTATCTTCTTGCAATGTCGTGAGTGAAGCTGATATCAATAGGGGGGTCGAAGTAGCAACCGCTAAGGTTTTTAAGAAATTTCTTCTTGAAAATGCTTGCATGTGTATTAAATTTATGGATTGGTTATTAATGCATATAAATTTATATAATATTTTGCTAAATCGATATAATTATTTTAAAAGTGGTATATCTTATACAAACCATTCAATTGAAACCATATTACTGAGTGAAAATCATAGTGTGCACAGTGTTTTACAACCTTCCTCACTGAATGATGTTTTTGTAAATACAGTTAGTGTTAAGAAGGAAGCTACCGATTTTCCTAGTTTGGTGCAATACGTTCATTACGATATCCAATTAACTGGAATAAGCATTACTAGATCACTGAACTCACTTAATTTCGATTAGTATCCGTCATTTGCGTAGACTATAACTTAAAAATTATGTAAAACTACGAATTCGAGGTAACCGATTGTTCAAAATATACGGTTCTATGTATTTTAGTAATACCGCGCTATCCTTAATTTTGATTAGATTATAAGTCATTATATTTAATCTATAAATTTTTTATTATATTTATATATCTAAATATAAGGCTTTAACAGTTTGTAAAGAAGGGAACAATTTTAATTATCTATAGTAAATAAATCTTATTGTGCTTGATTACTCCGAAGGCTAATAAATACTAAAGAGGACGAAGCTATCTCCAAAATTTAAACATTAATTCAATTTTTATTTGAGCTAACGTATTCCAATTATCAGCCGTTAGACAAAACAAAACATTAATAGTAATTTAAAAAGGCGGCAATGAATAAAAAGATTGTTACAATAATTGGACTTATTATACTTTTATTTTTTTCTACAAAAATGAATGCACAGATTCCTTTCGAAATCAACAAAAGCGGACATATTATCATTAAAGCTAAAATAAATGATGTAGAAGGGAAATTTATCTTTGACACAGGGGCAGGGTTAAATGTTCTTTTTTTTAACTTTTCTCAAAAATTAAAAAATCAAAAAACAAACAATTTTTTTGTTGGGCACAGAGCCACTGGAGAACAAGTTAACCTTGACTTGTACAATGCGAAAAGTGTTAAAATCAATAATAAAGACTTTGACAATCAACAATATGCTATTATAGACCTAGAAGCAGGAGACATAGACGGTCTGATTTCATTACAACCTTTTCGAAAAACAGCAATTACTATTGATTATATCAACAATACAATCCTTTTTGACAAGTCGACAAAAAATGAAAAAAGTATGGATATTCAGGTAGGAGATTACGCAGGGAAAGCTATTGATATCTTTACCTATGTGCAACTGAACGACTCCTTGATAATCCAAACTTTATTGGATAGCGGAGCTGGGAAAAATTCATATTGGTTCAGTTCCAAATTTTTGGAACCGTTGGCATTAAATAAAGCAGATTTTAAAACCGTCCCCATTACAAGCGACTTTAATAAGCAAAATATATATTACACGGGGAAACTAGCAAAATTAAATACAGTAGATAAACAACTACAACTAGAAGAGTTAGACGTTGCCTTTGTTGAGGGGTTGATATATGAAGGCAAAACTAGTATAGATTGGTTAGGTAAAGTTTTGACCATAGATATTGCAAAGAAGAAAATATTTATTTCAAATTAATAAGCATAGCATATTTTTCTATCTTGACAACTACTTAAACTGTTTTTGCATCAGCCAGTGAACCATACTTTTTACAAAACAATTTTCGCTTAAAATTTTATCCAGAATTTTATCTCCCTCTATAAACTCATAGACGCTAGCCAATTTAAATGCTAGTTATGCAATGAAGAAAAAGATTAAAATTGACAGAATATTTGAAATGAGTGTTTTTCGTATGTCGAGACGATTTTGCGGTCAGCTAGGTTCCATGTTCTCAATAAAATTTTGAGGAAATCTTATGAAGCCCTCTCGAATGCAAAGCTCGTAACGACTAGCAATTAATTCGTACGTAGCACAAGCAAATAATAATTTAAATAAAAAGTAAGATGACAAAACTTCTGACACTAAAACACTGGCAACTTTTCGGACTTCTAGTGGGACTTCCAATGATTTTACAGCTCATCACAATAGGTTACATGTTGACAGGTAGCAACCTAACATTTATTTCTTCCGCGTTTCCAATTCTGCTTATTTTAGTTATGGGGCTTTTTTTCGGGTGGCTATATACTCTTGGAACAAGTCTTCATAGGAAACTTCCAAAGACATCGAAGATGAACTTGACTAAGTTTAAGATTTTTGTTTTTATTCCTCTTGTGTATATGTTATTCTTCTCCGTGTTTATGTTCGGTGGTATATTTGACATTTCTGTGGGCGAACATCCAAATCTCGCAATTTTTGTTTTAATAATTCCACTCCATTTATTCTCTATGTACTGTATTTTTTATTGCCTTTATTTTAATGCAAAAGCACTCAAGGCTGTTGAGTTTCAAAGGACTGTAACCTTTAACGATTGTGCGGGAGAGTTTTTTCTAATTTGGTTTTTCCCCATAGGGATATGGATTATTCAACCCAGAATAAATAAACTATTCGATACCAATAACACAATTAATGCAGATAGGGAATAACGAAAAAATGGAAAACCATATTATGAAGGTACAATCGTTGATTGGCATCTCGTAATCTCTGATAAAAGATGAAATCAATAGCCAGGTGCACGCTATTGATTTCATTCTTAATTATTTCAATTCTATGATTTTGTTACTTTGCGATGGTTGTTCTACTTCTTGTTCAATAGAAATAGTAAGCTTTGAAAATACTGTTAATATGGCTAAAATGATAAGAGCTACAGGAAATATAATACCAATAACTATTGCCAATAGTAGTGAAATATGAACGTATACTTTTCCAATACTAGAAGTAATCTTTAATTTGGAATTTTTTAGCGAATCAAATGCTCTTTGAAAAACATTTGTGATTGTTTTGCTATTGATTTCGAAGTTTGTTTTAGTTTTCATGTTAAATCAATTTATGTATTTGTTTATGATTCAAAAGTAGTACTATATATTTTCAGCGATTATTGAAAATAGGTGGACGAGGAGAGAAACTCGGTAAACGATCATTTTTGCACGGTCAGTAAGCGTATATATAGAGATGATTATAAATAGTATCCCATGTAATGGAGTCCCCTGGGTATCTCTTTACATGGAATAATATAAATGGTAATTTCGAATGCAAAATAAATGACAATTTGGGATGTAGTGATATAATTTCATTTTGATATAACCTTATATTTATATAGATTTAATATCAGTTTCGTTACTTTAACCAAAAATAACCCAAGAGTCATATTATAATGGATGTGAAAGGAATTTCGTGTAGTTTAGATGAGTTTAATCGCTTTAAATTAGGAGATGAACGTGCTTTCTATAAGATTTTCGAATATTACAAGCCCATCTTATTCCAAAGATTATGTAGACTTTGTCCTTCCCATATTGATGCTGAAGAGATATTACAGGAAGTCTTTATTCAACTCTTTGTCAAGCGTCATGATATACCAGATGTTCAAGCAATTTATCCTTTTCTATTTATCGTTGCAAAAAGAATGGCTATTTCTGCATTTAGAAAAGAAGTCGTTCGTCAACGGTTTCAATTAACTCAGTACTCGCAATGGGACGAAGCACATGATCAGTTGGGAAAACAGATTGAAGATAAGGATTTGATTGTGTTTTTAGATACTATAGTTAACCAATTGCCCGCGCAACAGCAGCTTATTTTTCGGATGAGTAAGATTGATGAACTCAGTTATTCTGAGATATCAGATAAAATCGGGATTTCAAAAAATACGGTACGGAATCACCTTGTTGCTGCTTATCATTTTGTCCGTTTAAGGCTAGAAAATATCTTGTTTTTTATATTTTTTATAAAAAACATCTTTTGACTAGTCCATCTTTCATTTTAGTGCGATTAATATCATAGCGTACAATAAATACAAGATGTCCAAAGTAGAAGCTTATAAAAAACTTATCCGTCAATTCTATGCAGGGTCCCTTGAAGGAACTGCGAAGGAAAATTTTGCCAAGTATTTTGAAGATTCAGAGTTTTTGGAAGCTTGGGAACAGCTGATGGAAGAAGAATTGGATGAGAATACTTCTTTTAAAGAACCCGATTCAGCTTTTTTATTTTTCAAAATAAAAAATGATGAGCGCGTAAAAGATGTTTTAACCGATATACCAAATCATTCATCTTCCAAAATTAAAATAATTAAGAGCATAGTAGCTGCAGCAGTAATGTTATTGGTCGGAATAGTAGCTTTCCTAATTTGGAATGAGCATAATAAGACTGATAATTTAGCATATATCCAAATTGTAGATGCGGAGCTGGAAGTTTTACCAGGGACAAATAAAGCCCAAATTATTTTAGAGAATGGATCACGCATTGACTTGGAAAAAATTAAAGGTGATACTGTTATCGATAATGGCGATTTTGAAATTGTAAAAACTGCAGATGGTTCCATATCTTATCGCGCAAAATATCCAAGCAATGAAGTGTCAAAATTGGTATACAATACCATTGTGACACCTGGAGGGGGGGAGTATAAATTAAATTTACCAGATGGGACAAGGGTTTGGTTAAATGCTAAGACAGTCCTTCGATATCCTGTTCAATTCAATAAACAGATCCGGGAGATTGAAATGACTGGTGAGGCCTATTTTGAAATTGCGAAACAAATTTATCAAGGAAAACGCGTACCATTTATCATCCATACGGGAGCTCAAAAATTGGAAGTACTAGGTACAGTCTTCAATTTGCAAAATTATGGACAAAATATTGTCACCACATTATTAGAGGGTAAAGTGAAATTGAACTTTAAGGATGGTAGTCAAGAAGAACAGTATTTATTACCTGACGAACAAACCACATTTAATAGTGCTGATCAGCGCGTAAAGAAAATACAAGTTGACCCTTTTTATTTTTCTGCTTGGAAAGATGGGAAATTTGCTTTTGAAAAAATAGCAATTGAAGAAGTGATGGCAACGATAAGTAGATGGTATGATGTTGAAGTTATATTTAAAGATCAATTGACCGATTTTCAATTCTCTGGAACAATTTCCAAATACGAAGATATTAATCGACTACTTCAAACTATTGAGTTGGTGGGAGGTATACATTTCCAATTAAAAGGAAGGAGAATTTATGTAATGAAATAATGACATATGTGAAAAATTTCAGGAGCGTTGCGACCGCCCCTGAAGTTTTGTCTTTTAAAAAGACAGAGGCCGAATAAATCTTAACAGTATAAAATCAATATCAACCGTATGCAAAAGTACAAAAAAAATCGGTGTGGAATGCCTATGGATTTTAGGCAAACCTTCACCATTAACCCATTGGCTATGAAATTGTCAATCGCACTGCCATTATTATTTGCCACAGCTTTACACGTGAGCGCCCTTACTTATGGTCAGGGTATAAACATGAAGAAGCAAAATGTTAAACTGGAGACGCTACTAAAAGAATTACAAAAGCAAAGTGGTTTCAATATTCTGTATAAAGAATCGCTCGTTTCCAATACAAAAAGAATAGATATCAATTATCGTAACGTACCATTTGAAACTGTACTGAAAGATATTCTAGTCAAGTATCAGATCAAATATAAGATTGTTGATAATAATGTAGTGTTGAGTAAAGCATTGCCGATGACTGCTATCTCAACTGGAATTTCAGCTCCTGTAGAACTTGTCCAACAACGTAAAATTAAGGGGAAAATTTTAGATGCAGCTGGTGAACCATTAGGTAATGTAACGGTTTCCGAAAAGGGTACGACAAATAAAACCGGTAGTTCTGAAACCGGACAATTTGAAATTCAATTGTCAGGTAATAATGTACAATTGCAATTTTCAATTGTAGGTTTCCAACCGCAGGAAATCACTGTAAATAATCAGTCAGATTTGATTGTTTATATGAAGCCTGCGATTACAGCGATGGATGAAGTTGTTGTGGTTGGTTACGGAGAGCAAAAGCGTGTCAATTTGACTGGAGCAGTTAGTCAAATATCAGGTAAAGAATTTGAGGATAGACCCGTCACCCAATTAACACAGGCATTGCAGGGAAGTATTCCAAATTTAAATATTGTATTTGGATCTGGAAAACCCGGAAACAGTGGTACTGTAAATATACGTGGTAATACCTCCATTAATGGCGGAAGTCCACTGATCCTTATCGATGGTATATTAGGTACATTAGATCGCGTCAATCCAAATGATGTGGAATCGGTGACGGTATTAAAAGATGCTTCCGCAGCTGCAGTATACGGGGCACGTGGAGCATTTGGAGTGGTGTTAGTAACCACTAAGAAGGGAGGGAAAGATGGTAAATCTACTATTGATTATAGTAATAACATCGGATTTACCAAACATGCTACTAATACAGACTTTATAACTAGTGGATATTGGAATGCCAAACTCAATGATGATGCGATGTACAATGCGTTGGGATATCGTACCACACGATACACCGATGAGGATTATGAAGAGTTATTAGCTAGAGTCAATGATAAAGTAGAAAATCCTGATCGTCCTTGGGTCGTTGTTAAAAAAGATGCAAGTGGCCAGGATATAAATCGCTATTATGGCAATTTTGATTGGTTCAATTACCTATATGATGAAACTAGACCAAAGAGTGAACATAACCTTTCGTTCTCTGGGTCTACAGGAAATACCAGATATGCACTGTCCGGATCAAAAGCTAGTGAACAGGGTATTTTTAATATTGATCCTGATCAGTTTGGGAGATATAATTTAAGAGCTAATATCGCCAGTGATGTTAAAAAATGGTTGACTATAAGCAACAGTACTCACTTTTTTAAATCATCTTATGATTGGGCAGGATTGGAAAATAATTTTAGTACGGTTGCTAATAATGTCAGTAACAGTCCAACCTATCATTATCATGCCATGTATGTTCCACGCAATCCTGATGGGACATTAACAGGCTATTCAGGGATCAATAGTTATCCAATCGGTTATGGGCTGCACAATGCCCTTGAAAGTGGCAATATGAAAGGGTACACCCGCGGTACAGAGTTTACCAATATGACAGAAGCGGTTGTTAAGCTTGGCAAAGGTCTGAGTGTTACCGGTAACTATTCCTACCGTGAGTATAGATCTGATTATTCCTACAGACAGACGAAGCAATTTTACTCCAAGTATCCAGGAGTAATGGAGCTGTCTTCTCTTTCGCAGTTAAATCAAGATAAACTGCGAGAAAGTATGAGTAAATATGCATGGCATTTTATCAATGTATTTGCTACTTATAAAAAAGATTTTGCGGATCATCATTTAACCGTAATGGCAGGATTCAATCAAGAGGATCGGGCCTACAAAAGAATCGGCGGAATCGGACAAGATTTACTTTCTGAAAGCTTAAATGATCTAGACTTGGTCATTGGCGAAAAACAATTTGAAGGTGGTGCGGATGAGTGGGCCATCCGAGGTGGGTTTTATAGATTAAATTATGATTATTTAGGGAAATATCTGTTAGAGGTGAGCGGACGCTATGATGGTACTTCGCGTTTCCCTAAACATAGTCGTTTCGGATTTTTCCCATCTTTTTCTGCAGGTTGGCGCATCAGTGAAGAGAAATTTTTCCAACCGTTGAAAAACACCATCAATAATTTAAAAGTGCGTTATTCTTATGGATCCTTAGGGAATCAAGAAGTAAGTACCTATGCTTATATCTCATCAATGGGTACAGGTCAGATCTCATATCTTGTCAATGGGCAAAAATTGAATGTTGCTAATAATCCAGCACCTGTAGTTCCAACATTGACCTGGGAAGAGATTACCACCAGTAATCTCGGTTTGGACTTCAGTATGTTCAACAATCGGTTGGATTTTCAATCAGACATATACGTACGGCAGACAAAAGGTATGCTCAGTAGAGGGAAAACACAACCTGCAGTTTTCGGAGCAGCAGAGCCTAAAGAAAATGCTGCGGATCTCAAGACCAAAGGATTTGAAGTTTCTTTACTATGGAAAGATCAATTCGCTGTAGCGGGAAAAGCATTTCATTATTCTGTGCGCGGTATGCTATCCGATTATCAGGCTGAGATTACAAAATTTGCTAATGATGCAGGTCTGTTGAACAATTATTATACAGGGCAAAAATTAGGTGAAATATGGGGTTATAATTATGATGGATTTTTTAAATCTACTGAAGAAGCCCAAGCCTATGCTCAGACTGTCAATCAGGATCAAATTAACAGACGACGTGTACAAGCACCTACAGCAGATCTTCGGATGTTGCAGGCCGGCGATATTAAAATTTTGGATTTGAATGGAGACGGTATTATTAATGCTGGCGATAATACGTTGAACAATCCTGGAGATCGGACTATTCTCGGTAATGATCAGCCGCGTTATTCCTATGGCCTCAATTTATCTGCCAACTGGAATGGAATCGATGCTTCGATTTTTCTTCAGGGAGTCGGTCGCCAAAATTGGTATCCAAATCTCGAAGCTCAAGCATTTTGGTCCGTGTATGCAAGACCTTATGATTCCTTCATCCCAGCTGATTTTCAAGATAAGATTTGGTCTCCTGAAAATACTGATTCCTATTTTCCATTCTTAAGGGGCTATACTGCTCAGAATTCGGAACTATCTGTTGCCAATGATATGTATATCCAAGATATCGCTTATTTGAAACTGAGAAATCTGACTATAGGATACACACTTCCTGTTTCTTTGACAGAGCGTGTACACATCAATAAATTGCGTGTATTTTTTAGTGGGGAAAACCTACATACCTGGACTAAGTTAGAGACAGATTACATCGATCCAGAACAAGTGATGACAGACAATACAGGAAGAAGTTATCCTGTAGGTCGAGTATTTTCATTTGGAGTACAAGTTTCATTGTAAATCGCATAACCAATTAAATAATGAAAACGAACAACACCTATACAAAATTTGCGGCATTCGCAACAGTTCTTCTCCTAAATTCCTGTAACGATAAATATCTCGAGCGTTACCCTTTATCTGAGCTAGCTCCAGAGAATTATTTTCGTACAGCATCAGAATTACAAACCTATACCAACGCTTTTTATAGTGATCTGCCAGATGCACTAGCTATTCATTATAACAATCCTAGTCAAGGTGATGATGAGGCTCGAAATACATTAGCTGCCGAATTTCAGGGCACGCGAACTACTCCTTCTAGTGGCGGAGGATGGTCTTGGGCTGTCCTGCGCAAGATCAACTTTTATTTAGCTAATTCACATAAATGTCCTGACGAAGGAGCGCGTTTGCAATATGACGGAGTAGCTCGCTTTTTTAGAGCATATTTCTATTTTGACAAAATTCAGCGATTCGGCAATGTGCCTTTGTACGAAACCGTGAACGAACTAGATGATCCTGCCATGTTCAAAGCTAGAGATTCTCGGAAAGTAGTTTTTGCAAAGGTTTTAGAAGATCTCGATTATGCTATTGCAAACTGTAGCGATACGAAAAGTGGACAACTTATCACCAAATGGACAGCATTGGCCTATAAGTCTAGAATGTGTCTTTTCGAAGGTACATTTCGCAAATATCATGGTTTAGGAGATTGGGAAGCCATACTGGAAGAGGGAGTAAAAGCTGCTGATGAGCTGATGAAATCTAATATCTACAGTATCTACAAAAGCAATGTGAATACGGCTTATCATGAACTTTTTATTGCAGAGGATGCCATTACTTCTGAGATAATCTTATCCAGACAGTATAATGCTGCGGTACCCTATGTGCATTCGGCCAACTTTTATATCCTGTCAGCATCTTATGGCAGACCAGGAATGGTTAAGCAATTGGTCAATAGTTACCTGATGAAGGATGGTACTCGCTTTACTGACAAGCCAAATTTTGAAAAGATAAGTTTCTATGAAGAGACGCAAAATAGGGATCCGCGCTTATCTCAGACCATTCGTACCCCTGGTTATAAAAGGATTGGTGCTACTACTACATCAGTCCCTGATTTCGCAACATCAGTCACAGGATATCAATATATCAAGTATATTCTAGCTCCTGCGTTTGATGCTGGGCAGTCGAGTAATGATATGCCCATTATCCGATATGCTGAAGTATTATTGAATTATGCTGAAGCAAAAGCTGAATTAGGAAATTTGACGCAGTCTGATATCGATAGAAGTATCAAACTACTGCGTGACCGTGTTGCGATGCCTAATCTTTTGCTAAGTGATGCGATTGCAACTCCAGACCCATATTTATTGGCAAGCTATCCTAATGTAACTAAAAGTGGACAGACAGGTGCTATATTAGAGATTCGTCGGGAACGTCGCATTGAACTGGTGAAAGAAGGTTTACGATATCAAGATCTATTACGTTGGAAGGAGGGTACAAAGGTCGCACAACCTTTCTATGGAATGTATTTTCCGGGAGCAGGGGAATATGATTTGGACCAAGATGGTAAGTTGGACTTAGTGATTTACCAAGGGACAGCACCAACAAGAAAGCCAGGTGTTCAATATCAAAAATTAGGAGAACTTGTATTAGAAAATGGGAATAATGGTGGACGTATCGTCAATTTACCAGACATTGATAAAAAATGGATAGAATCAAAAGATTATTACTATCCGATTCCTACCCAAGAACTTCAATTGAATGATAAATTGGAACAAAATGAGGGTTGGGATAAATCAGGGACATAGTTGCTGATTTATCTAGTTTTCATGAGTAAGGTCACCGAACCTTACTCATATCTGTTTTATTAATAACAAATAAGAATGGAACCTGACGGTTCTCTAATGCTAATATTATGAAAAAAAATATATCATCTAACATGTTACTGATCCTGTTTATGGTGATCAGTGCCCAGATTTCTGTTGCACAAGAGCACTTGAAAATCGTATCCTATAATGTGCTTTACGGACTTAAAAAAGATTCAATCAATATTGATCGATTTATCAATTTTACGAAAGATTGGAACCCTGATGTGATTGCTTTTGAAGAAATGAATGGATACACTCAGAAAACATTGGAACAATTGGGGCAAAAAATTAAACATGATTATGTCTTGCAATCTAAAGAAGATGGTTTTCCAGTTGCCATAACATCAAAATATCCATTGGTCAATTTTCGTAAAGTCACAGAAAATATGTGGCATAGTTACATCTATGCTAAAATAAAGGGAATTCATTTTTTTGTAATCCATTTTTCACCTTTTAACTATCAAAAAAGATTAAAAGAAGTGGCCGATGTGTTGGCTCAAGCAAAAGAAATTCCTGAAAACGAACCTATTTTGATTATGGGCGATTTCAATTCGCTAGATGCATCTGATCAAGAAAATTATGATGACAAAGTTTTGGTAGGTATGCTGGGAAATGAAGTAAAACATGAACATATTCGTAATCTTAATAATGGTCAGATTGATTATAGCGTGTTAGGGAAACTAAAAGATGCAGGATTTATAGATACGTATCGTTTATTACATCAAAATTTTGAAAGTACGGTACCTACATTTAAAGATGGAAACGGTCATATTAAACAAAGTGATACAGGTGTTCCAAAACGGATTGATTTTATTTGGGCTAATGCTAGAGCTGCTAAGATGGTTGTTAAAAGTGGTGTTATAAAAAATGAATTTACCCATTATATATCGGATCATTATCCCACTTATGTCGAGTTGGATCTGAAGAAATAACAAAAAATAAGCTAGACGAAGGAATCCCGATATTAAAATATGTCGGGATTCTTTATTGTATCCAAACTGGTCTACCTTAAGTACAAGATTGATTCATTTTATATCTATTCGTCTGGGTAGTTTCTATGAGATAGTCTGGTCAGATCTACGCAATATCGCTTCTTCTAGCAATTTCTTTCGCTTCGTCCCAGCAACCTGCACAAAGTATTTTGTAATCGCATGCCAAGAACCATTGCTCTTGTTCTGTGTCATTGGTAATTCTTGCTAATTTTCCTTCGCATTCATTGCACCATGCATCAGGTCGGCCAAGATCACCATCATTATATTCATGAAACCCTACCTGAGATTGATTTAATAAGCTATGAGCTAAATGTGTGCAAAGTAATCCAACCTCTTGTTCGCCATGAATGCTACAGACTGTTTTTTTATTATCCATAAGGTATCTATTATTAAATGATCTGTAATGCAATACAAAATATGAATACGGCTAATAACAGAACGAAGAAGCCGGAAACAAAGAATGAACGTACATAGTAGGATCCATTTTTCTCTATTTTATTAATCAGATGATAGACCCAAATGATGAGAGTGTATAGTATTCCTGCGCCTAGAAATAGGAAAAATGCAAGTTGTATGAGGGCCCCTTCTAGGTTTAAAGTAGCTGCTGATATCATGTTTATTTTTTTAACGTTAATTTACCAATTAGATATCCAATTAAAGGAATAATAAGAGAACAGATTATAATGCATACAACTGATGCAGATTCATTAACTATGGTTTCTATAAATTCGATAAATGGAAATAAATATGAATTGATTCCATATTGAAAAAGAACAATTAAAACAGTACCACCACCTTGGCTACCACCAAGAATATTAAATTTAGCTCCAAGAATTTCTATCGCATATATACTAGCGATTCCTAAAATAAAATTCAGAATAAATACCCAAGAGATAGATAATATTCGTTTCCCTTTTTTAGCATTTAAATAGCCTCCGGATCCCAAAAATAAGATAAGCAATGTAGAAATTAGATATTGCATGCCTTTATTATATTCAAAAGAGATGATGCATATACTGAACAATATATTCAACAAATAAAAGCAGATTACATAGTTGTAGGAAATCTTTTTTATGCTACTCATATCCTTTATCTTTTAATGGTTTTCAGCTTCCGCTAATCGTTTTTTCGGACAACAATCGTTCTTTTGGGATTCTGCTACCAGTACGTTGATTTAATCTTTCTTCGTACAACTCAATCTTAATTACTTTAATGCCATTTGGAATTTTGAATTTTTCTTCTTTCGTATAATTGTAGCCCATGACATTGTTACCTTCTTTTCCAGGCGGGTGTTTAACCATTACAATATGTTTGAGGATCAGTTGGTCTTCGATAATTTCCTTTTCTAAACGAATCGTTTTTACTTGAGAAATAGACATACCCCCAGAACTAATATTTCCCTGCAATTGATATTTTAATTCAGTACCTTTTTGATGGACAATATTTATTTGCGGCTCTAAAATGTCTATAATAGGAACTCGCTGTCTATAGCGTACATAAGCTCCTTTTTCTGTTTGTTTACAAGCAGAAATGTATTTTGTCAAAATTGTTTCCACTTTCAATTTGTTCTGTCCAAAACAGTTCATAATGGGAAGCAGTAAAAGTATATAAAGTAATTTCATGACCAATGCATCTTTAAGATGGCTTAACAGTTATAATAAGGCTCAGGCATTTCGACTTTTATGCCAAGTAGCTGCTCTATTTGCAAAGCATATTCATCCAAGGAATTCAATTCCCCGTAATAAATGCCTTCCGAATAGCCTGATTTAGGTTGTACGCTCAATTCTACATAGCCACCACCTTTGGCTGGAAGCACATTTTGAATGGTGATATAATCCACGCCTGTCAACTGATATTCAATTGCGTATTGATCACCAGTAAATCCGAATTTTTCATTGGCTACATCTAGCCAAAGCGCCTGACGATGCCTCGCTTCTTGATGAATTAAATCGGGAATAGTGGTTACATTTGAATTCTTTTGGTACTTTGGTAAGAAATTCATATCTGATTTAAACGTAATGATTTTGGTAGTTTCGGGTTTTAAATCATCGCGAGGTTGAAGCAGAACATCGGCGTAATCTCTGAAGTTATCGATTCCTAAAGTCGTACTTCCATCATCATAACCGTATGCTGCATCATAGGTGTAGGACAACGTTAACTGCATGTCTAGCATATCAAACCTCACATAACTTTGATCTGCTCTTTCGTAACCTGCCTCATCTAAATCGGTTGGAATTTCCTTCATCCACAAATCACGAATTTCTTTGTAGCTATCATCGCTATTTGTACTGCTATAAAGCGAAGTAAAATATGCCTGAACAGCAATGTTTTTTTGATCGTTATCGTAATAGAATTCTAGATCTTGAATGATCATCGAACCAATGCGAATTGGATAGTCTATTTTGAAATAATTAGAACCAAATTCTGATGCGTAGATATGACCGATATTTAATGTTAAGAATTCATGATAGGTCGTGTCCCAAGAGATAAACACAGCAGGTTGACACAAGACTTCAAACCCTTTCGAAAAATCGTTGTGTACAGTAGTTTGGATTTCGTAGTTTTTGGTTTGTTCCTTGATCCAAATACGGTGTTTCTGTTCTTCCTTACTATTTACAGTATTAAAGAATAAGGTATCATCAAAACCAAAACGTTTTGATAATAGGGGATAAATGTTCGAAAAACCTTTTTGTGTGATGCTTATATAATGTTGATGATAATCAAATAGGAATAAAAAAGGTCTATCACCCAAAACCTGTATATACGCGTATTTAAGTTTTAATAAATCGACAACTTCTTCATTTCCATGATCTTCATAAAAGAGCTGATCACCTTTAATGCAGACATTCCCAGGTTCTGTTTCCTTAGGAAAGGAATTATTCTTTTTAAATAGATTGAACATAGCTCTTGTTTTATGCTGATTAGCCAGTTTATTTCTTAAATATCTTTTTGAAAAAGGATTCTTTTTTAGGAGGTTCTAACCCTAAAAGTTCTCGATCGATTTCAATCTCGTTTACCTCCGCATAGTGCAACCAAGCATTAAATAGCACTTCATTCGCTAAATCCGATGCTGCGCGATAATGATACAATAATTGTTTTACAGCATGTGGATAATGATTGATTTCCATTGCATTTTCATAATAAGAGATGGCTTTTTTAAGGTTTAGCTTTAATCCTCCCAAACCTTGCTCATACATGAGCCCGTAATAGATCGGTGAAAATTCTTCTTCGCGATCTTTTTTTAGTAGTGGTAAAACTTTTTTGTAATCCTCTTGCGTAAAATAGATGTCTGTTATTTTATCCGAATTAAATTGATACAATTTTTGCGCTTTCAAATAATACTCAAGGGCTTTATCATAATCTTGTTCAACAAGCTCTCCATAATAATATAAATCTCCTAAATTGCTCCAGCCCAGTCTATTTTTCAATTCACCTGCTTTGCTGTAAGCCTCAATCGCTTTCGTTATATTTTGTTCAATTCCGATACCATTCTGGTAATGATAGCCTAAGTTATTCCAGGCATTTCTTTCTCCCAAAGTGGCGGCTTTCTTATACAAATCGATTGCTAATGGCAAATTCGCATGCAGAGTTTCTTCGGTATTGCTATAGATAATTGCTAATTCCGTCATCATTTCAGGATGATTGCGTGAAGCACCCAGCTTATAGACTGCGATGCCTTCCTCAGTTTTATTCGCTTTAAAGAAATCTACTCCCAATTGAAATAAGCTATCGTCATCAAAATATTGAAAATAATCTTGACCAATATTAGATTTCCATTGCTCATAAAACTGATCGAAATGGGCTAAATCTTTGCCCCTTAAATTGTATCTCCGATTGTATAATTTCCCTATTTCTTCATCCGCTACTTTTCTGATTTCCTTCTTCGAGTTTAGGCAAAGGAGTTCTTCATTTTGATAGAGAAATAATTTATCGGTTTCCAGGTTGATGGCTTCGGATATGTAATCGTACCTTGGACTCAATAGATTGATTTCCCCATCCCAGTAATGAACCCCCTCTTTTTGATGCACACTTAAGTAATGTTTTTGGAGGTGCTCGATTTTAAGATAATCGGTATGAGGATGAAGCAACCAACAGTCGTTTTTAGCATCAAAAACACCTTTATCCAGGGAAGTTTCTATGATGTAGACATCTTGGAAGAAATTTGCTAAATAATCGATCTTTATTTTTTGAATATCAAATTCAGCTAAACATAGTTTATGATTAAGCGTATCGAAAAGAAACCATTTTTTAGCTTTTCTATAAGCAAAAGATTGGTAACCTGACAGGGTGATTATTTGATCGATGTCTGTATCTAATAGTTCACCATTTGCTTGTATAATTTCCGTTTTTTTCTGTCCTTTATTTGGCTTTACATAGAAAAAAAGGTGTGGTAATGTTTGTAGTTCATCTTCTACATATTCACCAATAAAAACGCCATTTGCATTGAAATATTTGCGTTTCGAAGATCCTTTAATTTTTGAAAAGAACAGTTCAACTCCCTCGAATTCAAATGGAGTTTCACTTTCTTCCTTTATAAGTTGTTCATTTTTATGATTGATGAATAAGTATTGATTATCCTTTTTAGCATTGAAATAATCCCCGAAAATATGTTCCAGTTCCTCATAAACAATCGGAATAAGCAATTGATTCTTCGTGATATCTAAAAGCCCAAATATATTATTACAGGAAACAGTCCCTACTTTTTGTTCAAAAGTATAATCGTAATTGATGATTTCACCATAATATATTTTAAATGCATCAAAAGCTTCCTCATAAAGAGGAGGGACCAGTTCGGTTCCTTGTGTATTGAGGTAGCCAAACTTGTTGTCTTTTTGTATGACCGCAATACCATCTATAAACTCAAATATTTCGTTATAAATAGCAGGGACAATGCAATTGCCTTTTGCATCTTTTAGTCCTTTTAAGTTGTTTTCTTCAAATATTTCGGTGTAATTATGTTTGTAAGCTTCTTCATTCCAATAGCCCAAGCCATAATTAATCCAATCAGTTTCTAATGCTTCTAAAAATGTTTTATACCCGAAAGTCTCCAATAGCTCTTGTAAAGGAGCCAGACTTTGTGACGCAATCGCTAATTGATATAGCTTAATCTGTTCTTGAATTTCAACTACCCATTCTTTAACTTGTACCGAATGTTTCTCTTCCTTCATATGGAACACATCAGTTCCATCAATCGAGAATTTATCGTAAGGTAGCGCTTCTAAAAAAGTAAATAGTCCGTTTACGGGTTCATAATAGGCTTTTTTATAATGCAACTGGTATTCATCAGCCAATAAATTATAGAATTGTCTTAACAAAACAATGCCTTGCTCACGATCTGCATAGAGTTGCGTTCCTTTTGCCTTATTATTGACACCAAAAAGTGGTATGAGCAATGGGGGTAACACATAGTTCCATTCACCCAAATAGTTTGGGTAATGTTCTCCAGAAGTAGAATCGATATTGTATATGTAGATGCGGTGTGCCATAAAATGAAATTAAATAGGATTATTAATAACGAAGACCATTGATGTCGATCTGGTGTAAGTCATTCAGGTCTTCATCAAGAGCCACGTTAGCAGTGCCTTCGGTAAAAACAGAGGCGTAGGTGTATTTACAAGGAATAACGACCATTCCTAGTTTATTTAAGTATCCATATTTTCTATCTTTCATAGCTAAAATCAACTGGTCATTAGTTTGAATATTCATGTAATCATAGTTTGAAGCTAACTGCTTTAATGTTTTTATATCATAAAGACTGATATGTCCATTTTCTACAACTGTGAATAATTCATTTGTATTTTCTTCTATATTTTCGAATTTAGCTGGCACTACAATTTCTCCCTTTTGGTTTATTAATCCTAACTTTTCATTTATAGTAAAAGTAGCGAGTTCATCGATCATAAAGGTTAGCATATCATACCTAGGTTGAATAACAATACTACCGTCCACAATCAAGCCATATTTCCCATTTTCGCTGAAGATATATTGATTAAGTTTACTGTCGTAACTGAGATAATCGTATTTTAAAGGCATGATTTCAATACCATTTAAATCAATAGCGCCATATTTTCCTTTTTGATTTGTTACAATAGCGACATTATCCTTAAAAAATGTCATGCTATAATAGATGGCAGGAGTCAAAATATGATCATCACCGTCTTTTAATCCGAAGAACTCACCCATTTCATCTTCATAATAATACCTGTTTTTGCCTATTAACTGATAGGTTTCAACCGTATCAACACAGGAAGTTAATATTTCTTGAGCTTTGGTTGTCTGACAATCGATCATTAAAAAAAATATAAATGATAGGCCGAAATAGGTCGGTTTGTTTTTCATTAAAGTCCAATTAATAATATCTGAATGCATTAATTCATTTTTAACAGAAGTTTTTCGTTGTATCAAAGATAAGAAGATTCGCTTTTTAAAATAGTAGCTGAAACTGGGGATTTTTTGAAAGCTGTTCATTCACTAACTTTGTTTATGATATTTTAAATGTAAAATCATTATACAAACAAATTAGATACTAATGAACATAGCGGAGTTAGAAGATTTATATACTAGAGGTGATCTAGCACAATGTATCGAAGAAGGAGAGCAACATCTTAAAAATCATCCTGACGATACAGCAGTATTGTTTTTAATGGCCGTTGCACATCACGATTATGTTTATCCTGGACACCCTGAGCTTGTATATGACACGATGAATCAATTTACGGTTCCTTATCTTATAAAAATAATAAACCTCGAGCCCGAAAATTCAGAAACACTACAACATATGCTAAATTATACGTTGAATAATGATTATAATTTAGCTTATATAAATCTTTCCAAAAGACACATTGCGGCCGAAAATAGTAACGATTATATCGGTTATGCGCAACGTTTAATCCAAGATTCTAGCCATGCAGCTTCTGGTTATGATTTCTTAGTTAGGATTTATGAATCTGTTGGAGAAGAATCAGCTGTTTTGAAAACATTGGACGAAGGAATGTCTTTCTTTGGCACATATTTTACAGCAGATAGAGAGCAGCGGGATCAGTATAATTCGATCTATCTGATGAAGAAGATTTATCTGCTACAGGAAAAGAAATTAATATCTCCCAATGAAATCGTTAAGATTATAGCAGATCATATACAGCAATTTGCCAGCGCCAATGACAGCGACTACCTATATCTTGCAGAAATAGCTTTCGAAAATGAAGATATCGCAGTGGCAAAAGCTATCTTATTGAAATTGATCAGAGGTGCAAATGATGAAGAGGATGTTTTGAATGGGCTAGTGAAATGGCACCAACGTTTTGATAAACTGATTAAAAATGGACTTGTTGATGATGACGTATTTTATTTCCAGTTAATCGTTGAGCGTAATCATTTTGAAAGGTTGCATTTAAAAGCTGATTTTTATTATCACCATGCGCTTAGGCTAATGGATAGGCATTCCGATAAATTTTCTCCGTATCATTTTGCAGGAACTTATTTACATGAAGAAGCACGCCACGCAGAAGCATTACCACTCCTGAGCAAAGCAATTGAGCTTAAAACAACATCTACAACCTGGAGGCGCTATTTTGTGTCTAAGTATTTAGCAACGGGGGCAATTGACTTGGAACTTCCAACATTTGAAGATCTACCTCGGGACCTTTACAATGACGGCGTTGAACTCAGCGAATTTATTGCTGAGGAAATTACAGATCCAGAGGATCTTGCGTTGTTTCAAGCAATGTTATCGGGGCTTTATGAACAATCTTTTCATGCTTTCCAGTCGTATTTTGAAGAGGATAGGTATGAAAGTGATTATCTAGGTACCAGACACAATTGGGCCATGTGCTGCAATAATTATGGTATAGTACTTATTAAACATGAATGTTATGGGACTGCAATCGATGTGACAACTATTGGCTTGCAACATAGTGAATTTGAAGAACTCCATCATACTTTATTAGATGCGTTAATAAAACAAGAAGATTATGTCGATGCAAAAGCTGCGTTAACAAAATTCTTTAGCATTTATACAGCACAAAGTTCAAACTTTTATCTATATCTAAAACACCAAGCGGATTATTTAATTGTCAAGAATGGCTTAGGTGAGACTGAAAACAGTGTTGATGAAGCACAGAATTTGTTATCTCAAATCTATCATCACTATGTCGTGAATCCAGATATTTCCGATTATGATTTTAGAGATTATGAAGCTGCGAAAAATGCTGTAGAAGGAATCCTTTATGATATTTATGAAGATGAATCACAAGAGGTTAAGATAGCTTATTATACTCTTATTGCCGAGCAATATCCGCACGAACCACATCCACCCTATGTGCTGATGCAAATTTACAATGAACTGGACGACTACAAAAACGTCAACCATATGGCTCTGTTATACTTAGCCAATAAGAAGGAATTTATCATCAATGCCTTTGATAAAGCAAAAACGTTATATATGATCATGAAAAGTCATTATTTTATGGAGGAGTATTCATTAGGAATTGACTTTTTTACAACGCATGATTTGTTTTGTGAAGAAACATTTGACGCACCAGAATATCTACAATGGTTGCTATATGGAATCAAATTATTTGCAGTCGAAAACCAAATTGAGCCTTTGCTTAGGTACTCCAATAAATTAGCGCATATCTATGAGACTGAAGATTGGGGATATGATGATACGTCCGAAGAAGTTCATCTATTGGTCGCAAATGCTTTATATATCAGTGGCGATTTGAAACAAGCGCATCAACGTCTTGACCTTGTATTGGGCTATAGTGATCATGCTGCTCTGGCAGATGAATACAAAAAGACCTGGAAAAAACCAGGTTTATTCTCAAAATTCTTTTAGTGGTATCGATGTCTTCGTTTTTTTATTGAAGCTAAATTACAATACAAGTAGCACTCTTAATAAAGTACTGCTTGTATCGCAGAATAAATTCTGTTTGTATTCTTCGCTGTATTTTTTTCTTGAATATATCTCTGTTTTACGTGAATTATATTTATAATGTCATATAATTTTCAATTGTAATAAAAAGTATTACAATTGAAAATTATGTTTTTATATTTGTATCGATATGAACAATACAAGATTTTCAACGGCCCTACACATACTTACTTTATTAGCCGATAGCGGCGAGGATTGGGTGAATTCGGATTGGATTGCGGGTAGTATTAATATCAATGCTGCTATGGTGAGGAAAGAATTGAGTACGTTGCAAGATGCGGGGTTTGTTATAGGACGTAAAGGCAAGGAGGGAGGTTCACGTTTAAACAAATCGAGTAGTGAAATTTCCTTAGCAGATATTTATGTGGCAGTGAAGAATACAGAAGTACTAGGTAAAAAGAACTTGAATACAAATCCTCAGTGTCCCGTTGGTAAACAGATTAATAAGGAATTGGATAAGTTGTTTTCTGACACAGATCAACTGGTTATTAACGCGTTAAAAGGGTTGACATTGGAAAACTTCGCAAAGAAGTTCCGCTAATTTTTTTGGCTTTAAATGTAACAATAATTATTACAATATAGAATTTATGAAAATAGGAATTACAGGTGCAACTGGTCATCTAGGACGTCTAGTTGTAGAAAAATTAAAAGAAAAAACTGCAAGCGACAATTTAATTGCGCTAGTTCGCGACACTCAAAAGGCTGCTGATCTCGGTATTGAATCACGTTTGTTTGACTATAATAAGCCAGAGACTTTGACCGATTCTTTAAAAGGGGTCAATCATTTATTATTAATATCTGGAAATGAAATTGGACAACGTCAGACTCAGCATGAGAATGTGATTAAGGCTGCAAAAAACGCAGGGGTAGAATGGATTGTTTACACGAGTCTTTTACATGCTGATACTTCTTCATTGGTATTGGCAAACGAGCACCTATTGACTGAGGAAGCTCTAAAATTATCTGGAATAGCATTTACTATCTTACGTAACGGCTGGTATACTGAAAACTACACTGCTTCTATTCCTGCAGCTTTGCAAAACGGAGCTTTAATTGGGAGCGCAGCACAGGGTAAGATATCATCTGCTGCAAGAGTTGATTATGCCGAAGCAGCAGCAGTTGTCTTAACCAGTTTGGATCAACAAAATAAGATTTATGAATTAGCTGGTGATGAGGCTTATACTTTAACAGATTTAGCGGCTGAGGTATCAAATCAAACAGGAAAAGTTATTCCATATAAAAACTTAAGTGAATCAGATTATGCAGCAGCTTTAATTGGAGCTGGTTTACCAGAAGCATTAGCCACAGCTATTGCAAGTTTTGATACTGGAGCGGCAAATGGTGATTTGTATAATAATGAAAAACAGCTGTCTGCTTTGATAGGTCGTCCAACTACTCCACTTGCATCTGTTGTAAAAGAAGCTTTAGCTGGATAAAATTAATAATATTTTCTCCATAAAAAAGAGCATCATCCTAGATGCTCTTTTTTATGGAATGCTAACTAATAAATCAAGTCGACCGGTCACGGTGTTAAGCCAATCCCAATATTCATAGAACCCTAAGTTCTTTTAAGTACAATTTGGACTGTAAGCGTTGTTCAATCTTTGTAAGAAGATTAGCGAGATTATTTTTCTGTGAAATGACATTGATAAAGAGTTTCATTTTCTAAATAGAGTGAATATCTAATTCCAATGGGCAAAAAAGCATATGTACTGCTGTAAGCAATGTTCTGTATTAAACAGATGGTGTAACATCTTGAAATACGATAGAAAATAAAATTTAAGATTGTCACATGGCGATTTTTTTCACTAATGATTCTAAAAATTTAATAACACCAGAGAATATTCGGTTTACGCTTTTCGTATGCAGAACGATGGTCTTATTGAAAGGTTAGCAAGTAGCATTACCAATGAAAAAAAACAACTATTGGGGAATATAAATAATGTAATAGTAACTTGTGTTAATTCTTTGATAATTTGTATATTAGGGTTTGAAATAAAACAGGGTAGCTGAAAACTGTATAGAGTAAGCATTAACCGAGTTTATGATTATGAAAAGAATTTTCACCACTTTAGCGAGCACTGGTTTACTCTTTATTTTTTTATCTAGCAATGGAGCCATTGATAACAAAGCAGTCGTAATCCAGCCAAAAGAAGAAACTTCCCTAGTCGGTGATACGAGTGTCACTACTTTAGTGTTGGAAAAAATTGCAATTGGAGATGCAAATACCAAAGATGCATTAACAATGAATGAAAAAGGACATTTATCTGCAATAGGAAAGGAAGTTGGAGTGCTTTCAACAAATGGCGAGTTAAAAGATAGTAAGGGTAACCTACTAGCTAAGATGACAGGTGAAACATTTACTGACGCAGAGGGAAATGTAATTTCAATAATTAAAGAGGACGGAACTATTATAAACAGTTCGGGTAAGGATCTATCCTGGGATAAAAATGGATTGCTCAAAAATAGTGAGATTGAAGTCTACCTTACTCCCGCAAACACAAAAGCAAAACGTGCGGCATCTATATTGCTATTTAATTACTTTATCTTTACCAAAAGCCAGCCGCAGGAAACTAAATAAATTGAAATAAAAAAGAAGATGATAGACGCTCTTCAATAGGAATCCACTCGTAAGAAGGGATTTCTTATAGGCATTATAATCTAATTATCTCACTAACATAGTTTAAGTGATACTATTGCTATTGAGAAGAATCCTTAATTAAAGTAGGGTAGCTTTCAACTGAATTTTTATGAAAGCAGGCTTTTGCTTTTTCCCATTTGATGGAGCTGAATTTGTAGGATAAACTTCGGCATAAAAGGTTTCATTATCCACCCAAAAAGCTTTTGTCTGGTCTGCAATTTTGAAGTTAGTAAAGTTTATATACAACAGGTCTTCTTGATCAGAGACTTGCTCCGAGTATTTGTTGATTGCAAAATCACTTCCTACACTATTATTTGAATTGACATAGGAAATCCATTTTTTACTCGGGATAACTTGTGGATAACCACCGGTAAATGTTTTGAAATTTGCTTCGGGTTTTACACTATAAAACGAATAGTACATATCGTATGCTTCTGCTGAGCTTTCTTTGAAAACCTCTAAATCAAGGGAAGGAGACTGTCCTATATATTCATTGGATAAAATTCCATCTTCTGTAATGATATTCTCATGTTGTACAATCATGATTTCTTTTGCGTTTTCAGTATACACCCAGTTTCCATCTTGCAGTTTTACTTGCGGATTTTTCACTAAAACTTCATCGGCTCGATTTTTAGAAGCTGTTTTAAATTCTTGTTCTGACACTTCTGTTATCGTTCCGAATTTACTGAATGATTTATTTTCAAAATCTTGTGACTTTTTCAATACGCTACTTCTGATCTCATAAAGATTTACACCTTGTAAAGTCAAGTCAAATGCTGCGGTGAATTCTGACTTCAAAACAAAAGCTTCAATGCTATTCGAAATATTATTACTAATGCTATAATGAATCGAATAGAAGTCATCAAATTCTTTAAATCCATAATAATTATCGAGCTTATTATAAGCAATTTTTAGGTGAGCCGAATCTTTATTGGGAGCCACAAAAAACTGAATAGAATCAAGCTTGGTAAATAATTGAAATGGTACATCTTGTACATTATCTACACCTTTAATCTTTTTGAAATCGGTTAATGCTATGTTTTTTTGCGTAACCACAGCTTCTACTTTATTAGTTTCAGACGCTTTGTTTCGCGGATTACACCCAACAAAAGCAATAACCATGGATGAAATGAAGAATCGAAATATAGTTTTCATTTTTTTGTTTCTTTTTAACAAAGATATTATTATTCATATTAGCTTAATATGGCTGAAAACAGGGATTTATGGATTGGTATATTTGAACTATTTTGCCTCTGGTTTAAGGGCTTTATTTTGCAGTTCGATTTTTGATAAGATTTCCTGATTGAAACCTACCTTTTCTAGAATCTGAAGAATGAAAGCTGTTTTTGCTTCTACATAACGAGCTATGTCATTGGGATACCGAGCTGCTAGTTCTGTTTTTAATCTCCCATATTCCTGAGCTTCTTCCAGGTGCGTACGCAGATAATCCCTTAACCGTAAATGATTATTTAAACTGTCACTATTTTCAAGACAAACATACAGATGATGTTGATGCCATTGGTAACCCGAACCATCAAAAGGTGTTAATGGTGAATCTCTTTTAAAAGCTTCTCTACCAGGAATTCCCATTTCACCACAATAAGTATAACCTAGTTTTTCAAGGATAGTTTTAATCTTATCAAATCCATCTTTATTGTTGATGATAACATCTATATCGATAATGGGTTTAGCTGAAAGACCAGGCACAGCTGTGCTACCTACATGCTCAATGCTATATATGAGAGTTTTCAAATAATCGTTAAGGACTGATTTTAGTTTTTCAAACTCCGTAGCCCAATTTGTAGTATATCGTTCAACAATAATCCTTTCTATCTCCTTATTTTTCATGTTATATTAGGATTGAAACCCAAAAATAAGAAATAAATATCAAGGCTACTATCGGGACTAATTGAAAAATATTCTGATAAGGATACCTTGATTACGTCTTCACATATTAGCTTTCATTGCAGATAGAAATTTGTATGACTAAAAAAAATAAGGCATAGCACGCTCAGTAGTTTGTCCACCCTTACTAGGTTATAGTTGCTCTATGTTTTGAATTACTTTGGCAGAATGGTTGAAGATCTTCACCTTAATAACACGAGTAAGATTTGATGAATTTGTGAACTTTACATGCTCACTGTCATCAACATTTAAAGCATATTTATTATCCTGATCCATATTTAGTTCGGTATCATGAGTTTTCAATGTGATATTACCATTGGACTTAGCTAAAGCCTCAAATGAAAATGACTTCGCATTTTCAGTCGAAATTACTAATGATGAGTATGCTGGAATAGTAGTATTTATATATAATGAATGCCTATCTTTCTTACCTAGATTAGTTATTTGACAAGATTGCATAATTAATATGCTTAATAATATAATCGACCACTTCATAGAATGAAGATATATTAAAATTTATCATGAAATTATGACATATAATTTCATGACATTAAAATGACATTACAAATGGTGAACTACGATTATCATATGCAATATCATTTATCTTCACCATGTATCGTGATTTCAATTTGCAATGCGATATTTAGATTTTTTCACGGTTCCATGCCAGTACTTTTACACCTTTCGAATAATGTGTTAAGTCAGGATCGTTTGTTAATTCCAAATCACCAATTTTGAAGTTCAAGGCGATTTGTTTCACAGAAACGGATTCAATTTCTCATTCTTTATGATGAATTAGAACAACCTCAATTATTAAGTAAAATAGCAAGAGAAGCCTCAATAGTCGTAAATAGAGAGAATAGCGCTTTAGGCTTATCTATTCTAATCATCGAGGATGGTTATGTTATTCAAAAGTTAGCAGATGAGTCTAAGCGAACATTTAAAAAATCAAATCCTTCTTCAATACTAGGTCTATAGGTGATCCATCAGAAAAGAGGTGTCGGAGTGCTCCCGAATAACTGCACATTGTATTCATGAGTGTGGATTGTTGCTGAAATGTCCCCAATAAGTATCTAACTTTTTGGGGGCACTTCAGTAATCATTGTGGCTTTATATCAGTATTTAAAAGGTGTTTTACGATATGTTTGGTATAACCAAATTAAAGCTTTTTTAATAAACTTTAAGATTTCCATAGAATCCTTTTTATCAAGTGATAAGATTGTTACGATTTATGTTACTTAATATTAGTGGTCTATCATTTTTTTCGTGCAACAATACAATTAGTGGCATATAACGATTGTTTTTTTTATATTAGAGTACAATTTTAACCCGTTAATCAAATGATGGAAAAGTCTCTTCTCAAATTTACGCTTTTGTTCTTTTTAAGCTGGATATTTTTGTTTTCAGTATCTGCTCAGTCTAGGTTTCCGGAGAATAAGATTTACCAAGACCTTTTAAATCAAGCAAAGGAAGAAGACAAACCCATGTTTCTTGTCATTCACAATAATGGCGATCAGTTTTTACCTTTTAAAACCCCCATTTCTCAAACTTCAATAGATTTGATTCACAAAAAATTTATTACAGGAGAGGTAGAACTTAAACGAGATGATATTAACCATCCGCTAAATAAGACTTTTTCACTCAGTTCTCCGATATATCTTTTTACCGATAAGGATGGGTACCCTATTTTACGACACAATTTTCCGATAAAAGATGATCGTGCTTTAATGCAGCTCATTGATTCTGCTCATACCATTGCCCAAGGCGAGACCCTTGGCAAGTTGATAGCGCAATATCGAAAGGGTATCCGAAATAGATTATTATTGACAAAATTGCTGACACAATATCAGGGTTTGGACTTATATACCGATCAGCAGGTCTTGAGTGATTATTTTGCACAGCTTACCATACAGGAATTGAATAATTTTGAGACGGTCATATTTTTACTAGGTAGTGGCCCCATATACAATAGCAAGAATTATCTCCTAACCCATACCAACGACAAAATGGTGGATAGTCTTTATGCAACATTACCGGCACCACAGCGCAAGAAAATAAATAACCGTATAATTCAACAGACATTTAGGGAAGCATTGAACAAGAAAGACATTTCTTTAGCACAAAATATTGGCTATTTTGCTTATAATACATGGGAATCGAATTATTTACGCGGAGAAAGTTCAAGAAGATTTCACCCATTAGAGTATACTCGTCTTATGAGAGACTCAATTAATTATATTTCGATGGCAAAAAACTATTATGATAATAGTTTTTATCAGATTGATCCTGATTCCATGGCGCGAATAGATTTTGTAACCTCTCGACACATTAAAGGTTCTCCACTTAAGACTGTTCTGGATAGTGCAGAGCAAGCAATCTTTAATCAAGGTGCTGACAAAAGACGTCAATATTATAAAGATGAACAAGCACGGAACTTAAATTATGGTTCTGAGCAAATTCTGAATTTCGGAAAAAAGAATATTCAAGCTCTATTTGATGCAATTCGCTGGCAACAGAAAGCAATCGCACAGCATCCAGGCAATGGTCGATACCACCACACATTGGCCCAATTGTTATACCATGTCGGTTTCTACGCTCAAGCAGAGTTCGAACAGCAACAAGCCATTCACCATCATAAGTCTAACAAAGAACTTTATCGTCAAATGCAAGCTGTCTTGAAACAAATGCAAAGTAGAACACTATAATTTTTTAGGTGCTGGAGTTAAATTCAATCGGATGGGTAAAAAGTAATGTACACGAACTGGAATACCGCGTTGGTAGCCGGGTGTCCATTCTTTTGCTTTCTTGATGACATCAATACCTTTATCTCCTGTGCCATAGCCAAGGTCGTTTACTACTTTAAAATCAACAGGTACACCTGTTTTATCTATTACAAAGCTAATCATCACCTGACCGGAAACCATAGCCTCTAATGCTTCTTTTGGAAATTCGTAATTCTGTCCTACAAACATCATTAGTTTTTGTATTCCCCCCGGATATTCAGGTTGTATTTCCCGGTGTTCGTAAGGGTGTTCTTTTCCTAGGCTATCAGTTGTTGTACCTTTGGTCAAGACACCGTTGTCATACGACTCTTTAAAATGATATTTAGTTTTACTAAAAGAACCTTCCCAATAGCCAGCACGGAGACCTCCCAAATAGCTGCCACGTTCAACATCCTGACCATTTTTGAGCTCTATTTTACCATTCCCATCTTTTATGCGGACAGTACCTGTCGAATCTGCATAATGGATTAACCGGCTGTTCAAGTCAGTAGATAAGAACTCATTAGGGGATTCGTTTAGTTTGAAGAAAATTCTGCTTTCTTTTAAAATTCCGTTTTTATAATATCTTTTCACGGTATCTGCCAATTTATTTTCGGCATATGTCGTAGTAGATTCTAAGGTTCCATTATCATAGTACGTCTCCAAAAGACCTTCAAAGAATAGCCTGCGCGGATCAGCAATCTTAACCCACCCATGGCGCTTTAGATTTCCATTAGGATAGTAATCATTCAATTCATGTAAGCCAGCTTCATTAGGTTTTACACGTAATATATTTGTATAAGCAGCTGAATCCTTAATTGAAGTGAATCCACTATTTTTTTTTAGATAGGTTACAATCGTTTCCTGAGCTTTAATTGGATTAGCAAAGAAAAGTAGCATCAAGTATGCTGCATATTTGATTAGTTCGAAAAGAGAATGTTTCATATGATTATTTGATATGCTTATAATTTCAAATGTACAAGATTGATTGCGGTGATCATTTCCTTCAGCTCATTTGGTTCAGGAAATCTCATTTGTATATAGCTTGGATAACTCCGAAACCAAAGACTCCCAGTCGAATCCAAATTCCGTAGGAATCAATTTTCCTTCTGGTGTTATAATATATTTGCTTGGATATCCACGCACTTTATAGTTTTGTTCTACTTGGGAGTCGGACATCAGCACGGGTATTTCATAATTATTGTTCGATAAAAAACGTTGCACTTTTTCTTTTGTATCGTTACAAGCTATGCTCATAAAGTCAATTTTGCTCATTTTATCCTCCTTTAGCGCCAAGTAATATTTGTTTAGTTTGGGCATTTCTGCAACACAAGGACCGCACCAGGTGCCCCAAAAATCGATGACGGTCCATTTTTCACTAAATTGCGCGGATGAGAAATCGTTATCCTGAATATCTTTAAGTAAAAAAGGTGGCGCATCTGCAAGTTTGGGAACAATCTCTTTCTTGAAAAAATTACTGAAACTGTTCTCATCATAATTTTCCCGATAAAAAGTTGATAGGCTTTTAAAACTACTAGCAGGATTATTAAGAAATTCCTGTATATAGCTTTGAAGAGCAATATCCTTCTTGCCCTTCTTACTTAATAAAGCAAGGTAATCCTCATTGTAGTTTTCTTTTGACTTCAAAAATACGCGATCATAGAAACTTCCATATTCCCTTTCAGTTCCATTTTTTGGAGAATAGTAGGCTGCTTTTTCCAATAAAAGGACAGCCCGATCTTCTTGGTCTACTGGCGTCATTTGATATGCTAGATAATATGCATAAGCCAAATGTGCTTTTTGTAGAAACCGTTTCTTATTTGACTCGTCTTCATATAGAGTACCAATTTTATCGATGATTTGCTGCATCATCTGTGGGTCATATCCTCCATGTTCAGAAAGAAGCTTCTGAATCAAAAGAGCATATCGACTGGCATTTCCCTGATTCCAGTAAGCGTCATCCAAATTTAGCACTTCATTTTGAATTTGTTTAAGGCTATCTATATCCTGTGTTTGCATTGCTGCCAACCAAAGGTACATCGGACTAGCCGCTACTCGCTCTCTATCGCTAAATTGATTGGCAATAAGTTGCAGCTTTTGCAAAGAGACACTATCAAGAGACATTATATGTTGGCTTAGCGAATGTTGCAGATAATCGAAGAGTTGTGTATCATTCAGGAGTGGTATGATTTCTTTATAGTCGTCGTCTGAGATATTATTGAATGAGACCTTGTTGCTGAGATGATAAGTTCCGGCTATCATCTTTGGAGATATTGATGCTAAGGCTATATAGTACTGTTTATTCTGCAACTTTTGTAAAAGCCCTAATTTATTTTTCACGTAATCGCGGTTGCCGGCATATTTTAGATCGTATAGATCTATATAACGTTGTAATTTAATACTATCCGTTTTATCTTTAGTATTTACTGCGTTGCTCCAATAACTACCTTTTACGAGCATATCATAATAATCATTTTCAATTACTGGTGCCGTATATTTGTTAACGAGTTGTATTGAGCTTGTAAAGTGACTGTTTATATTCATTCCATTCTCATCTACAAATGAATAGTTAGATTTTCGATTTTCACCTCGTACAAGGTGCGTTTTAGGATCAAAGCTAGTACTTCCTTCCATTGTTGAAGAGCTATCGCTTTGTGAATAGTTGACTAAAATTACCGATTTATCCTGCTTTACGAAATGATATACAATACTATTTTTTGTAATATCTGATGTCTTCAATCCATGTTCATCCAACGCTGATATTTCTGCAAAATAGAGAGCTTTTAGAAGCTTATCTGTAGTCTGAAAACGTACTGCTTAAGACATTTTTAGCAATATCATCTTTTATTTCCCATGCAGTAAGTTGTTGCTTTATTTCATCCTTCCATTTAAGTGTATCTATGCTTACCACTCCTTTATTGACCATAAATTGAAATGGTCTTATCAAACCATAGATATTGGAAATCGCTGAAGTCGAGGTCAAGAAATTCTCCCCTTTATCCAAGTCTTCAGTAGAAAATATACGGTTTCCATTTTTGTTCTCAAAACCAGCTATGCGCATTTCCATTAGATCCCCTTGGTGAGATAGCTTCTTTACCTTTTTTAGTGCAATATAATAGGTTTTTTCGTCCGCATTTCGGTTGAAACTACTGTTTTGTTTTACGATATAATGAACTGTTGGTTTCTTTTGCGCCACAGACACTTGGACACACAAACTGACCATTAAGAGTAGGTACTTCATCGGTTAATTGATTAAATTACCCTAATTTAGGAAATTTAATAGATATAATTATGCTTCAGGCGAATTTAAATTTCTATTTAGAAAATTTGGATCTAAATCAAACCTTGTGAAAATTTCCTGACTATAGGGTCAAAGGGGTTTATGTATTTTGCGATTTGCAAATCACAAAATAGATTTATAGCATTATGTTTTGAAACCTAAGCATAAAGGAATGAGCTTACATGATATCGTAATCCTGTTCAAGATTACAACCATTTGTAACGACTGCCGGCAGTTAGTTTGAGCCTTTTACCGTCCCGATTATGAATCGTGATGCGCTATCCTGTAAAGTTCTAAATAAGAATATTAGGTGTTAACAAAACTCACAGGAAAGTGTGAGTTTTGTTAATTTGCAAGAACTATTATTATCTTTTTATTTTGAAATATGAGTTATTGGAGTTAGTAAAACCTTACGGAATTCAACTTCAGCTCCTTCAGCTTGCAGGGCAATCTGTCCACTGTTTGCTGTACAGTCGTATCCCTCATTTACAAGGTCGCCATTTACCCATACTTTTATAACTCGGTCTAAACATTCAATCCTCATGCTGTTCCATTCACCAAGCGGTTTCTCCGAATGATCGGTAAGATTCAAAACTCTTCGTTTTTTACCTTCTGTAATGCCCCATTCAGCTTGCTCACCACGGCGCTCAACCATATTTGGCACTTTAATATCCTCTACAATACACCAAAAATCTCCCGCATTTTCATGCATCATCTGTACTTCAATAGATTTTGGAAACATTTCATAAAGTGCGCGAGGGGTGGAGGCATGCACCAGTACGCCACAATTTCCTGGTTTGCCTGCAAAACGGTATTCAACATCCAGACTATAATTCTTATACGATTTATCGGTTATAATATGACCATTTGGTGTACCCATGCTTACCAGCATCCCGTCTCTGACAAGAAAAGGACTTTTTACAGTCGTATTTTTGTCCATTTCTGGAACATCGATATGCCAGCCTGTTAAGTCTTTGCCATTGAACAGGCTTTTTGATTGAGCACATGAAGATAAGGAAAACGCTAAGCTGCTTATAAAGCAAAAAGCTGAAAAATAGAAGTTCATATTTGGATTAGGTTTGAATGATTATCGTTAAAACAAACATACATAATAATTTTCATAGGAATAAAATAGGAACATAAGTTTTTACTTACATTCATTTGTGCTCTAAACGATTGAAAATGCTTATAATCTTTTAACGTTGATTGTTATAAGTAACGTTTATGTTCTATTTCAGACCCGCTTCGCATCGTGATTTTGATTTGCGCGCTACCAAAAATTTTGTTTTTGAAGCTGTAGATAAGTGAGAATTGCAGTCTGGAGTAGTAGCTATTGTCTCTTTATGGATATGAATTTGCACCCTTCAATTAGTTTAGATTATGATCTTTTGGAACTTTTGCACCCATGTCAACTTTAGCGGAAAACACCAAAATTTGAATTAATATAGCAATAATGATTAGGATCACAATTTCGATGTAAGACATTAACCTACTCGTACTTGTCATACTGATTACTTCGTCTAACTTTACTTTTCCTTCCTCCAATTGAATCGACGATAATGTCTCCAGAGTTTGACGTGCTTGTTTGCTTATTTCTATAGCTTTAACATGATCTGTGGTATTAACATTTTGTGTTATTTGTTGAATGTAGATTTTAAATTCATTAAAATTGACATTTTCTTTATCGGTAAGGACTGTTTTTTCATAAAGAGTATTGAGTTGATTGATTTTTTCCAATTCCAAATTAACTTCTTTCGATGAATAATTAGTTGCAGATAATAAGATAAGCAATTTCTCTATGCGATTTGAAAGCTTGTTAATATAATCAGCCACCACCAAGCGATCCGAATACAAAGACGTCACCGATTCGTTAATTCTTTTGACCAAGTGTTGCTCCTGAATATTGGTCAACATCACCAAACAAAGGACGGAGAAAAACAACATCGCAGCCTTAATTTTATTTTTCACCGTAAATGTCCACATTGGTTGTATATTATTGTAATAAAAACTAAAGAATAGCAATTTAATAAAAATTAAGCTAAAGAGGAAAACGTAGTATTTTTATCCACTACTTGAACATCGATATGTTAGCCTGTTACGTCTTAACCATCAAACTGACTTTTTGATTGAGCAAATGAAGAAATGGAAAATGCTAAGCTGCATACAATAAAAACCGCGGATAAACATCTCTTTCTGCAAAAGACTTTCTTCAAATCTTTAAGGACATATGATTCTTTATAAGGATTATTATTTCGTAAATTCAGCCTGCGAAGCTATTCCGGTTTTACGATGCGAATAGCTTCTTCATGCTAATAAAATCAATCCATGAAAAGCATTAAACGAAATAAGGGTTTTTTCTTTAAGCAATATGACGAACCGTTTCAAACGCCTTTTGATAAATTATTTGATATTTTCAAAGAACTGATTACCCACACCTCAGGTGATTTTGATGAAGCTATCGATTGGCTACGGCAATTGGACAAAGAGTTCAAACTGACCACCCCAGAGTATACTATAGACGATTTCATTGCAGATCTGAAGAATAAGGGATATATCAGAGAAAAATTGGAAACCAGGTGGCAATGGTGGTTTAGATATTACCTCAAAGTTGGAAAAAGCTTTACGACAACATGCGTTAGATCAGATTTTTGGAAAGATGCGAAAAGGAAAGTCAGGCAATCATAAAACCAATTACCAAGGACGCAGTGACGAAAATATGGGCGATTTCAGAAGCTATCAATATGGAGATAGTCTCGAGAAAATAGCCTTGACCGAGAGCCTGAAAAATGCACAGATTAATCATGGGATAGGGGAGTTCGCTTTATCAGAAAATGATCTGGTAGTCGAAGATACGCAGTTCAAATCACAGATGAGTACGGTGTTGATGATCGATATCAGCCATAGTATGATTCTATACGGCGAAGACCGGATCACACCTGCTAAAAAAGTGGCCATGGCCTTATCAGAACTCATCCTGACACGTTATCCTAAAGACTCACTTGACATTATCGTCTTTGGTAATGATGCTTGGCCTATCGCGATAAAAGATCTACCCTATCTGCAAGTGGGACCATTTCATACCAATACTGTCGCTGGTTTGAAGTTAGCGATGGAAATACTCCGACGCAAGCGGCATGCAAACAAGCAGATATTTATGATTACCGACGGAAAACCGAGCTGTTTAAACATGCCGGATGGAACTTATTATAGGAATTCTATGGGTTTGGATCCTTTTATCACCAGCAAATGCTATAGCATGGCAGCACAAGCCCGAAAGCTGGGCATACCCATTACAACCTTTATGATCGCTTCAGACCCCTATCTGCAACAGTTTGTCGACGAATTTACGGCGTCAAATCAGGGCAAGGCATACTATACAGGGCTAGGAAATCTCGGCGAAATGATTTTTGAGGATTATGAAGAGAATCGCAGAAAAAGAATACGATAAACAATTAATTGAACGATAAAAGGATATACATCTTGCGCAGCATTTGCGCTTTATTATAAGAACATATGGATTACACGAAGATTACAACATTTGGCGCACTGAAGACTTCTGATTACAAACCTAAGACCATAAAAGAAGAACTGCGTCAGAATCTGATTACAAAGATAAGCAACGGCGAAACCGTATTTACCGGAGTGTATGGATACGAGGATACCGTTATTCCAGAACTTGAAAGAGCTATCCTCTCCAAACATAATATTAATTTCCTTGGTCTTCGCGGTCAAGCGAAGACACGCCTAGCCCGGCTTATGGTTAATCTGTTGGATGAATATATACCCGTGGTACAAGGCTCAGAGATTAATGATGATCCCTATAGCCCGATATCGCGCTATGCAGTTGAACTTTTAAAGGAAAAGGGTGATGAAACACCGATAGATTGGTTGCATAGAAGTGATCGTTTTGCAGAGAAACTAGCAACGCCAGATGTCACTGTAGCAGATTTGATTGGTGATGTCGATCCTATCAAAGCCGCAAATTTGAGATTGAGCTATGCGGACGATCGCGTGATTCATTTTGGCATGATTCCACGAGCGAACCGCTCGATATTTGTTATTAATGAACTGCCCGATCTTCAGGCCAGAATACAGGTAGCACTTTTCAATATATTGCAAGAAGGAGATATCCAGATTCGCGGATTTAAATTACGCCTTCCGTTAGATGTACAGTTTGTGTTCACCGCAAATCCGGAGGATTACACCAACAGGGGAAGTATCGTTACGCCCCTAAAGGACCGAATAGGATCACAGATATTGACACATTACCCCGCATCAGTTGAGATCGCGAAGACCATTACTGCACAAGAAGCTAACTTGGAAGCTGCACAAAAGGACCACATATACGTTCCTGAATTGGCGCGTGAATTGATTGAGCAGATCAGTTTTGAAGCGCGCAATAGCGAATATGTTGATGAAAAAAGTGGTGTCAGTGCACGTATGAGCATTACAGCATTTCAAAATTTATTAAGCACCGCTGAATTGCGTATGCTCAAAAATGGATCAAGAGCCACGGCAGTACGCTTGAGCGATTTTATGGGTATCGTGCCCGCTATAACTGGTAAACTTGAGCTCGTTTATGAAGGAGAGCAGGAGGGAGCCGCTGCTGTCGCGCTTCAGTTGATTGAGGATGCTGTTAAAAGTCTGTTTCTTACCCTATTTCCCAAGATTGAGAAGTTTGAAAAGGAAACTGAACGCTATCCGTATGATGACATTGTTCGTTGGTTTCTCCGAATCGGATGGTATTGAGTTGTCCGATGAACTTACAGATGCAGATTACGAGCGCGTATTGGACGAAGTGACACCTATCCGCAGTTTGATACAGCAATACCAGCCACAAACAACACCGGAAGATGGTTATTTTCTGACCGAATTCATACTATGGGGGCTGACGCTAAATAACAAGTTGAGCAAATATAGAGTAGGCAGTGGTCTGCAGTTTCAAGATAAGTTTCAAGAATATCTAAGAAACAATCTCTAGAAAACTTATCATTGGGTGATTGGAGTGCTCAATTTCGACACAAAACCTTTCATACAGCATCCGCGATAGGATGTAAGGGGCATTTCATAAATCGAATATGATTTGCGCAACATGTGGAGAATAATACACTTATTCTCCACATGTTTAAACGTTAAGTTGGAGTCTTAAAAGTACCTTGTTGTAAGATAGTTTATCGCACAACCACCGGTCTGATTGGCTTTCCAACGATGCTGATAATACCATCAGATGAAAACACGATATCATTGATGAAAGCTGTACGTGGCGCTACACTGCTGTTGCTGGCATGTGCATGGTAGATATATTTATAGCCACCGTCAGCACTTATAAATGGAGCTCCATGACCTGTACCTACTAGTCCAGATGCTGAGGGGTGGTCTCGTCTAAGGATAGGGTTGCCACTATATTTTTTCCAAGGACCTTTGGGAGAACTTGCTGTTGCATAGCCTACGGCGTAATCTTGGCTTTCAAAATGATTGGCGGAGTAAATTAAGTAGTACGTGTTACCTTTTTTTATGATAGACGGACCTTCTGCAACTGTAGCTTGTTTTTTTTCCCATGGCTCACTAACGCTAATACATTTCGTAAGAGTTTCGCTCTTTATGCTTTGTAAGTCATCGTTCATCTCCGCCATCCAAATTACATTTCCATCTGTAAAACGGACATAAAATAAATATGGCGTCCCGTCATCGTCTAAAAAAAGAGAAGTGTCGATTCCCTTTTCGGCAATAATAGGTTTTTTCTCTTCTTGAATAAAAGGCCCCTCGGGGCTGGAGGAGGAAGCAACACATATATGTTCATCAACGGAATAGAACATATAAAACTTTTTTTTGGAGGTTACATAGTACACTTCAGGTGCCCAAAACCAGCGTGTACCCCAAGAGTCTTGAGGAGAGAGGGCTAGATTTTTGCTTCGTTTCCAGTGCTTTAGGTCTTCAGAAATATACACTTCAAAACCATCGATTCGGGTACCATACGCATAGTATTTACCTTCATGAAACAATACATAAGGGTCTGCAATAGGCAGTTTACTGTCGATTTGCTGAATAGGCCTATCATTTATGCTGCCCTTACTATATAGGGATAACATAAGTAATAAGCATGTAAGTGTTAATAGTCGATAAGGAATTTGTATCATAATTTTTATTTTTTTCTTAGGTAAATCTGTAATTTCATCAATAAACTTTATATACATCAAAGTCAGTATTAAAAAATAACTTAATCCTCATAAATGATACGATTTGGGTTTATTTTGAATAAAAAAGGCACTTTTATGTAAGGCTTATTCTATATTTTTGTTTTACATTGAATGGTTATTGGGACCCAATGCAATTATAATCAAATATATAAAAAAAACAAAAAATACAAAGGAAAATATTGATAATTAGGTAATTAACATTATTTATGTGTCAGGTCCTGCGTGTATACAGTATGATATGGATATACAATTAAGACAACACTATAGCTTTTTACTCTATTCGATTGGGATATTGTCCATGACGTATTCCTGTGGTGTATTTGATCGTAAGGCTCATGTTGCAGGAGACAAGAGCAGTCAATATATGAATCCAGTATTTGAGCCCATTTTGGCAGACCCTACGGTCATAAGAGATGTAAAAACGGGTTCTTTTTATGCCTATGGAACCGAAGATAATTGGGGAGATGGTAAAGGGAATCGATTGATGCCTATTTTAAAATCTGAAGACTTGGTTCATTGGAAAGAAGTGGCCAATGTATTTCAAGATAAACCTCATTGGAAAGATCGGGGTGGTCTATGGGCACCTGATATCAACAAGATAAATAATCAGTATGTCTTGTACTATTCTTATTCGCTATGGGGAGATCCCGATCCAGGAATTGGGGTGGCAGTAGCAAATAATCCAGATGGACCATTCGAGGATCGGGGTAAATTGTTTGTGAGCAGTGAAGTTCAGGTGCCCAATTCTATCGATCCGTCACTTTACGAAGAAGGGAACAAGAAATTCCTGTTTTGGGGAAGCTTTGGTGACGGTCCTTCTCAAGGTATACACGGTATTCCGCTCACATCCGACGGCACAGCAGTGATTGATTTACAACAGAAGTTTAAAGTAGCCGCTGGAGATTGGGAAGCAGCTATGATACACAAGCGGGACGGATATTACTATTTATTTGGGTCAAAAGGAAGTTGTTGCGAGGGTGCAAATAGCAAGTACCATGTTCTAGTAGCACGATCTAAATCGTTGAAGGGACCTTATTTAGATCGATCCGGAAAAGATATCAATACGCGGGGGGCAGGGACAGTTGTGCTCCAAGGGAATGATAAAATTGTAGGACCAGGACACCATAGTAAGATCATAAAAGACGATAAGGGGACGGATTGGCTACTTTACCATGCCATTCAAAAGCATGAAGGAAAGGTATCGAGTGGTGCTAGTCGACGTATGTTGATGTTAGATAAAGTAATATGGACAGCAGGGTGGCCAAAGATTGGAACGGGAGAAACCAGGACAATCGCTGGAGCATAGTCCTGTATTTAAAAAAATGAAATATGATAATTAAAAATTTACGCTTATCCTTATTGATTGGATGTTGTTTGCTATTTATTTCCACTTTACATGCCCAATCAAACAATCCGTTGGATGTTGCTTTTGGTGATCCATTTATACTTTATGATGATGATACCGACGCTTATTATATGTATGGTACAGGAGGAGTTGAAAATGGATTTGTAGCCTATGCCTCTAAAGATTTAAAAAATTGGGAAAATAAGGGAACAGTGTACACAACTCGGCAAGAAAAAAGCTGGGGAACCAAAGACTTCTGGGCTCCAGAAGTATATAAACGAGGCGGGAAGTATTATATGTTTTATAGCGCTCATTGGAAAGATAATCCCAATGAGGAACTGGAAAATTATAGGATCGGCATTGCAACGTCTACAAGTCCGACAGGACCATTTATAGATATCACTGGTCGCCCGTTATTTGATCCAGGATATCCCATTATTGACGGTAATGTATACTTTGCCGAAGGTGGGCGACAATATCTTTACTATTCTAGATGCTGTTACAAAAACCCAGTTCAATCGGAGATCGCAGATTGGGCGAAGCAGGAGGGTATGTTTGATGAGATAGAAGAAAGTTGGATATATGGCGTTGAGCTTGCATCGGATTTTTCACATGTTATAGGTGAACCCAAATTATTGTTACGCCCTCCTGCCTCGCTAGCCGATAAGCAATCTGAATGGGAGAGTCGATCTGTCACCTCGGGCGAAGTAAATAGAAGATGGACAGAGGGTTCCTATCTCTTCAAGCATAATGAACTTTATTACATGATGTATTCTGCCAATCATTTCGGAGGAGAGAATTATGCTGTGGGTTATGCAACGGCCTCGAACCCACTAGGGCCATTCGAAAAGTCTTCAACGAACCCTATTTTACAAAAAAACACCTCCACTGGGGGATACGTGTCAGGCACAGGACATAACAGTGTATTGAAAGATAAAGAGGGCAAAGTATGGTGTGTCTACCATGCACGTACTGCTAAAACCGGCAGTCAACGCATGGTGTTCTTAGACGAATTGAAGATTTTACCTAACGGTCAACTGATCGTAGACGGACCGACTGTCAAACCTTAACTTCTGGTTACGACACTTTTACCGAAGGAGGTTTCTTTTTCAGTATTTTTTAATTTGAGCCGATTATTTTTATTAATCGGCTCAAATTTTTATTATATTTGAGTTGAATATAAATTTAATCGGCTCATTATGTACAATTGGCAATATAAAGACTGGCCTAATTTTAACTATTTAGAAGGGAATATCCATGATATAGCGATTTCTTTTGCAGGGGAGTTAGGGTTAGTTAGTGGGTTGGTAACAGCTTTAAATGACGATTTGAAAAAAGAGACGATCATTGAAATTCTTATTTCAGAAGCAATAAAAACCTCAGAAATAGAAGGAGAGTATTTGAGCCGGATCGATGTGTTGTCCTCGATCAAGCGTAATTTAGGGCTGACAGATAATAATACAGTTAGTGATAAACGTGTGGCGGGTATTGCAGCGTTAATGAGCAAAGTTAGAAACGCTTATAAGGATGATTTGTCTATTGCCATGATTTTAGACTGGCATAAAGTTCTGATGGATTCATTTTCTAATATTCATGCAGGACAATGGCGGCAAGGAGAAGAACCGATGCAAGTAATTTCTGGAGCTTTTGGAAAGGAAGTTGTTCATTTTGAAGCTCCTGCTTCAACACAAGTATCGAAAGAGATGGATAGTTTTGTTGAATGGTTTAATACAGTTGAATTATTAAGTACAGATAAGGTAACTAAAGCTTTAATAAAATCGGCTATTACACATTTGTATTTTGAAAGTATTCATCCATTTGAAGATGGTAATGGTCGCATTGGGCGAGCTTTGGCCGAATATGCCCTATCATATTCTTTACAAAACCCGGTTTTATTGTCCATCTCGAAGATTATAGAAAAAAATAAGCATACCTATTACGAAGCATTAAAAAATGCTCAAACAAGCCTGGAAATAACCGAGTGGATTAAATATTTTGCACAAGTTATTTTAGATGCACAAATTGATGCAAAGCAATTGGTAGAATTCACCGTAATAAAGGTAAAATTCTTTGATGGCTTTAAAGATCAATTGAATGATAGAGAATTAAAAGCAATTAACCGTATGTTTGAAGCTGGAGTAGAAGGATTTGAAGGAGGAATGACAGCAAAGAAATATGTTGCTATAACCAAAGCTTCTAAAGCAACAGCGACAAGAGATTTACAACATTTAAGTGAAATTGGAGCATTAGATTTGTTAGGAGCTGGTCGATCTGTTCGGTATAAGTTGGTATTGTAGTGTTGTTTATAATTTTGAACATTTACTTGTATGCGGCCAGCGAACTACATGTATGATATTTCTTGATCATCAATTTCATTATAATAAACAATCTAAAAACTACTGTAGATCCTTCGCCATAGTGCTGAAATAATCGCATGTTGCCCACAGTTTTTTGTTACCTATAACATAAAAGCGTTTCTGTGCTCTTGTTAATGCTACATTGAGCATATTCGGTTTTTGAGATGCCCAGTTTCGAGCACCAGATGACTTTGGGTCACTTCCTAATACAAGGAAAACAATATCTGCTTCTTTCCCTTGAAAGGTATGTATAGTCCCACAAAAAACTTGTTGATGCTGCTTAAATTCATTTTTACAATAATCAGCGACCGATTTAAATGGCGATATCACATAAATATGTCCTTTGTAATCCATTTTGTCAATCAATCTGGAAATTTTGTGTCTTAAAAACGTTATTTCTTCAACAATAACGTGCTTATTCTGTGGCTCGGTTGTGGTTTCAATATGAAACCAGGTGGATGGACCAATAAACTCTTCCTCCGAATTTGTTTTAATAGCTTTGACCATTTGATTGCCATAGGCGATATGATTAGCGATTGAAAACATCGGTTCATCGCATCTGCGGTGGGTACGTAAGGGAAACCCTGTCCAAATTTTCTCTTCCGAATTACCCACCTGCATATAGGTACCGGCAAGTGAAACACGATCCGCCAACTGTTGGACCGAAGTTTTACAAGGAGACCAGTCTACATGCACATTGTTTT
This sequence comes from Sphingobacterium sp. SG20118, assembly GCF_044740685.1. Lineage (NCBI taxonomy): Bacteria > Pseudomonadati > Bacteroidota > Sphingobacteriia > Sphingobacteriales > Sphingobacteriaceae > Sphingobacterium > Sphingobacterium sp. SG20118. The sequence goes on along the minus strand of NZ_CP172826.1, from coordinate 2,760,373 downwards.
GTTGTCTAAGTTTTGTAACCAGGTTTTCCGGTATCGTAACAACAGGTTCGACCTGTAATGGATCGCCTACTATAATGCAACGTTTAGATCTATGGATCAATCCGGCTACCGATTGCGGTGTAGCTTGACCAGCCTCATCCACAAGTAGCCATCCGATCTGCTCCGTATTTAAATTTGCAAATAATCGGCTAGCGGAAGCTAAGGTAGTAGAAACAACCGGAACACATAGAAAGAAAGTATCCCACAGATTTTGAGCCATATCGCTCTCGACTTTTACCCAGCCAGATGACATCATAAAATAAGCGTTCAGATTATTCTTGATTTTTTTAGCATTTGCTAATATTGCATCATGGTGGAGCTGCAGTGCCGTAATGAAGATATCACTTCTCAATTTAGCTATTTTAGCCGAATGATACGGGTTTAAAAGCTGTATTTCATTCAGATCCTTTTGTAGCATATCGGAATTGAATAGGTTTTTTGGCTCGATTCCATAAGTAGAAGAAAGCTCATCTTGCAGTATCTCATACGCCAAAAAGAACTGTTCTAACGATGCTAATACTTTCTTATTGTTAGCCTCCTGCGTCATTAATTTAACCATCGCAGCATTACTCAAAGAGAGATGATCCCTAGTCCTTTTTAAGCTAAGATTTCTCGAATTTAAATCATTCATTAATTCCTCAGCTTGCAAATTCCATTGTTTGAATTTATTGGATTGAAACAACTTGTGGAAGAAGAAAAATAAAGGTTTTCTTACGGTTTGCAATTTAATTAGATCCTGTAGGCGGTTCACATCCTCTTCAATCTGATCTATGAGCGCATTTATCGTTTTCTCTTCCTCTTTCAGACTATGTAGATTTTCGGCTATTTCGTTAGCCTCAACGCGTGTGCTATCTTGAATCTTCTTGTTATTGATATATTTTGGCAGTTGCGTATGAAAAGATGAAGCCAACTTTTTGAATGCTTCAAATTCATTTAAAAGACTCATAAATAAGCTATTCTTTTCATCAAAGCTTTTCATGTACGCATATGCTTGATCATCCTCAGCATCTTTATACAAGCTATAAAGAAAATCATGAAAGGCCGGCTCACCATCTGCATTGTTCGCTTTCCAAAATGCCTGTCTAAAAGAACTTCTATTTTTACTATTTCCCAGAGCTGCTGCCAAAACTCCCCAACTTTCCTCTTGGATCAAGTTTTGAGAAAAGTCCGAAAAATAATCAGCATTTGGAAACTCCTTTATATCAATTTTACTCTTCAGTGGCAGTTCTTTACTGATGTTTTCAACAGCAGCATTGTTATTGCTCGCCACTACGATACCAAAATTGTTTCGAAGAGCTTTATTTAGCGGATAAGTATAGAGGTTGAAACCAGACTCCTGTTCAATTATCCTGTTGCCACTATCAAAGATATTATGACAACCTAAGGCAGAAATTACTTTAGCCCTTTCCACAATAACCTCCGCTATAATATCTTTCAGCAGTGTTGTTTTTCCGGTACCAGGAGGGCCATTTACACCTTGTAAACCACGCTGTTCACGTAGGTTGGCAAAGATCGTATTTACAGCACCCAATTGTGCCGTATAAAGACCATGCGCTATATTTGAGGGCCATCGACCAGCTGACATCAAACGAGGGGCGATGCTTTGAAATAAATAATCTGGACTCCCTATTAAATCTTCCCTTTTCTCTTTCAAGGGATTTAAATGAAGGTAGCTTTGTAAAGCTTGACCTAATTTGTCTTCTTCGATACCTGAAAGGTAATTTAAGTCGTCCAGATAGAAGCTGTTGAATAAGCTCAGGTTACCCTCACTATCTTTAGGAACAAGTTTTTCCAAAACGTAAACGTCGATTTTTTTTGCAGACCATTCACTAAAACCGCTTACATAAGCAATTTCTTTTAAAAGATGATCCCAAGAAATCGATTCCTCCTGTTCTAGTTTATCTTCATTATCGTTGTTAGATTTGAGATTATAGCGTTCATAAAAGTCATTTTTAGACTCCATGATTGCCTTTGGTATTGTAGATAGGTGGCGATTCTTTTCTAAGGCTTTTATACCAAGAAGGTAGCTCGATACCATGTATTCTTCATTTTCGATTTGCCCATTTTCATTCAGCATCAGCGCAGATAAGCTACTAGCGCCAGTAACTGGAGTTTCCCAATCATTAGAATCTGTTATACCTAATAGATCATTTAAGTGATTGACAATGGATGTTTTATCAATCTTTCCAAAAATCAGCGTATAGCGCCACTTATAATTTTTCTTAACTGTCCTGTTTGTATTATTCCAAGGTAAAATTTCTTTTTCATTTAGGATGCGGGCTTCATTATCAAAACTAGGAAGATCAAAAATCTCAACGTCTCTCCAAAATTTTAGAATATCTTTTTGTTTCAAATCTGACTTATTCAAACGTTAATATATTAGCAGGTACATGTTAATCTCCCTAAGATAGAGATATTTTGGATACCATAGCCCTTTAAGGTCAAAACCCCAGAAAACGTTCTTATTCTACACTCAATTTTCGTCTGATTTCAATACAAGATAGATTATTAAACCTTTTTAGTAAGAGTCTAAATTTTTCCACTGATCTTTGTTGATCTTCCAGCGTTTGATACCTCTATCTTTAAAGTCACTTAACACTCAACCATTTGAAATTCATGTATTTATTGTGATTCCATTGGTGCTATTTACGGATAATAAATGCATTTTAAAATTTATGTCTAACCTTATTTCCGAATAATAATGAGTAACTAAAAAAATATAAGATAAAAATGGCAATATAGTGTTCCAAAAAGAAACTAACTTTTAGGAACACTTTTTTTTTATAAATGTGTTTTTTTATTTAAAATCTTGCGTGTTATTTTATTAGCAACTGGCAATAGGAGCAATACGCAAGAGTAAACAATAGGTAATGAAAAAAACCATGATTTAAAAAGTTCACCAATCCAATTTTCAGATGAAACCTCTTCAGTAAAAATTGATAAAACTGATATCACAAAAGTTGTTGGCAGAACCACAAAAAAGGTACTAATTATTCTGTAGCGTCTATCTTTCTTAGAATTTACCATTGTCATTTTTCCGTTTTTCAGGTATAGGTATAGTTTCAACGACGTCCCAATGTTCTACAATTTTGTCTTCTTCAATCCTATACAGATCGTAGAAAGCAACGTTTTCTCCTTTAAAAGAACCTTCACTTAATACCAGAACAAAATTACCCTCTCCAAGTACTTTATGTATTTTATTATAAATTTGAGATTTCCCTTCCTTTTTCCATTGTTCCAATCTATTTAGAAATTCTTGTACCCCATCACCCATGTGTGGATTATGTTGAATCAATTCGTCTCCCATGAAATAATTTGACACCAACTCAATTTGTCCATCAATAAGAATGTTTTGAACGAAGTTTTGCGCAAGGGCTTTGTTAACCTCCGTTTTAAGATGATCTTTTGCCTTGGTCTTTCCATCGGTCATTGTTCTTCCACTTTTATTCAATTTTTTTGAATTGATTTCAAGATTATCCCAATGTTCAACGCTTACACCATTTTCAAACCGATGAATGTCAAAAGCGACAGTAGGTTCAAAAAGAAAATAGTCTACATGAACAAATCCAATGTCACCATCTTGAAATTTGCGAACTACATTCGTATAAACCTTATCCATAGGCATATGTTCGTGTAAATCCAAAATTGCTTTAAAGCCTGTTGCTACATTTGGATTGTGTTGCTTGTAAGAATTAGGATTGATCAATCCTAATTCTGCCAACGTTTCAGTTTCGATGCTATTTTGTATAGCTTCAGCTTTGTCTCTATTTGATAATTCCATTTTATAACTATTAAAATTAATTGTAAACAAAAGTACTGACCTTATATACCTGAAAAAATATAGGTGAAAATATTGATATAGGGATAATATTATCCCTATATCACTTTAGGTGAAATATGCCGTAAATTTGTTCAGAAAATTAGAAGTTAAATATGTACGAGAAAAAAATACCAAAGGATTTTAGCTGTGGCATCAGTATAACACTTGAGATTATTGGAGGAAAATGGAAGCCTTGTTTAATTGATTCTATCAATCAAGGAATACGAAGACCGAGTCAGTTAGCAAAAAAACATCAGCTTGCAAGCAAAAGAGTTTTAAACTTACAACTAAAAGAATTGGAAGCGTATGGTGTTATAAGAAAAGTAATTTATCCAGTACTTCCACCTAAAGTAGAGTATTTTTTAACTGAAGTAGGTGAATCTCTTTTACCACTGGTTGAAATGATGGAAAATTGGGGAGGTGAGTTTATGGGTGAATTTGACAAAAGACAAGAGCATATACACACTGAATTATAGCCATATAGAACATGAAAATAGCGTAAAGCTGTATTGTTGAAACTTTTCGGACTATATATTGATAAAAAATACGTGGAGCCAATACCTGGGTGATAAATCTTTGTAACTTTATGTAGTGTATAAACAAATTAATAGTAATCATAAATGACTGTAAACAATGACAGGTGAGTGGGATAAATTTAAACATCTTTTTAAGCGGCTGGAAGTTCCTGCCAAAACAATTCTTTTACAGGAGGGAGAAATTTCGAGAACTATGTTCTTTATTGAGAAAGGTTGTTTGCGGACTTGGGTCAATAATGACGGTAGAGAAATTACGACCCAGTTTTTCTTTGAAGGTGATAAAGTGTCCTCTATTGAAAGTTTCAGGGCAAATCAGCCGAGTTTATATAGCATCGAAAGTTTAGAGCCGTGTATTTTACAAACTATTTCTCAAAAGGATTTTCAAAATGTTTTAGAGCATTTTCCTGAAATCAAAGAGGAAATGCAAGAACATCTATTCAAACGACTTTTAAACGCTCAAAAAATTTTCTATTCCTATCTTAAAAATAATCCTCAAAAACGTTACGAAGAGCTTATTAAAGAACATCCATATATTATTCAGCGTATTCCACAACATTATATTGCATCTTATTTAGGTATTACATCAGTTTCATTAAGTAGAATACGAAACAGGCGATAAGTACATTTACACGCAAACCTTATGATTATTTTTGTCTTCGTGAAACAAGGTTCGCAAATGCCATATAAATAAAAATCCCTTAGCAATCGCTGTTCGATTTCTTAACAATTGTTATCGTCTAAGGATTTACTACTTCCCAATTTTACAGAATAAATTTAAGCAATGTAAAAAATGAATGTAGTAATCGTATTTAACCATCCTTATGAAGGGAGCTTTGGAAACGCAATTTTAAATGCAGTGACAAACGGGCTTAAAGGTGCAAATCACGAAATTGACCTGATGCATCTTGATAATGATGGATTTAATCCCGCAATGTCAAAGGCAGACCTGCAAGCCTTTGTAGAGCACAAACCTGTCGACCCACAAGTAATTGATTATAATGAGCATTTGGAAAGAGCAGACCACCTGATTTTTATCTTTCCTATTTGGTGGGATTTAATGCCTGCAATGACCAAAGGATTTATTGACCGGGTTTTAAGTCCGGGAGTTGTGTATGATCACCACCCAAGAGGTTTTGGATTAGTTCCACTTTTAAAAAACCTGAAAAGTGTAACCATCATCACTACGATGAATAAACCCAAAATAATGTACTCCCTGCTCATTGGAAATTTAATCAGAAAAGCGATGTTAAGCAGTGTATTTAAAACCATGGGTTATAAAAGACTTCAGTGGATCAGCTTTACCTCAGTAACATCAGTAAGCCAAAAGAAAAGGGAAAACTGGCTCATCAATCTTGAAAATAGATTTTCAAAACTCAACTAAATCCCTATACGATGAAACTGAACAGAAGTTATATTACCCCATTTATATCCGTAGTTTTTCTTGTCGTTGGACTTTCTGGGTTACTCATGTTTTTTCATTTATTTGACGGTTATACAGAAGTTGTACACGAGCTCTTGGGTATTTTCTTCGTTGTATGTGCCGTTTTCCACATTATGCTCAATTGGAAAGCCTTGAAAATCCATTTCAAAAAGAATGTTTTCATTCCTGCTGGATTAACTGTAGCAGTTGTATCCACACTATTTATCGTTCAACAACAAGTCAATCCGAAAGTGGATACTATCCTTTTGGAAAGAATAATAAAAGGGCCGATTGATGATGTTTTCAAAGTATTGCGGGTGGATTCTGCCGAAGCCGTTAAACGATTACAGGCAAACGGAATTTCCATTGTCGGTGCAAAGACAATAGAAGAAATCTGGATTAATAACGATGCCGATCCCGAAGAAGTAATCGATTTGATTACGGAATAAATAACTCTATAAATTATGAGCGTATCTATTATGTATTGATTGCCCGTCTGAAAAATCGGAATAAATAGTAATCAATATTTTGTAGAAGTAAGGTTTTGATTGTGAGGTATTATTAGTTTAAAAACAAGTAAAAAGATACTCAAAGTATTAAAGGTAGACTATGCAGTTGCTTAGTATCTACACAAAAGTAACAGGATATATTATGGCATAAGTTTACAGACTTGGAAAAGCGTATAACCGAGAAAGAAAATAATATGTTAAATCCATTCACTAAAAAATGAAGTTCATCGGAAAAACGAGAGATTTGTCGCAAACCTAAAATAGAAATTATATTTTTGAGAGATGGTTCAGATTAAAAAAATAGCTATTAAAAACCTGCTTATTTTCTTCTTCTCCACATTGATTTACGCTTTGTGTCAAATGCTATTTAGTGTTATTTTGATGAAGGAAGATTTATGGAGCAATTTTCATATCCAGTTGTCGGCACATTACATCGTCATCTTAATGATGTGTATCGCAGATTACAGATTATTATTGTTCTTAAATAAGTATCTACCATATTCCAAAAACATATTATACCGCATTATGGCCGGTCTTGCAGGGTTAACTTTGATATGTCTGATACTTTTATGGGCATTCAATTTTCTAATCTATGACGTGTTTCTTATTTCTAAAGAAGGTATGCCATCTTTTTTAATAAAGTTTGCATTCGGAATGGCTGCAAATATTCCCATACTATTAGTATTTGAGTTAATCTATTACTTCCAGTCTGAGCAAAAAGCCATAGCTGATTCTGAAATAGCGAAACGTCAAGTACTGTTATTTCAGCATGAAACGTTGAGAGCCCAGATTAACCCTCATTTCTTATTTAATTCATTGAATGTACTGTCATCATTGATATATGTAAATCCAGATAACGCCAATAAGTTTACAAAAGCCCTTTCAAAGACCTATCGATATGTACTTTCCCTAACCCGACAGCCCGTAGTTTCAGTTGTAGAAGAGTTGGATGCATTGGATTCGTACCTTTTCCTTATGAGAATGAGGTTTGAAGATTCTTTTACTTTCACAGTAAACAGAATAGTAAGCTGTGATAATTATGAAATTATTCCACTTACACTACAATTACTTATAGAGAATGCATTTAAACATAATATCGCAACAGAAGAATCTCTGTTGAATATAAAAATCACAATTGATAGCGATTATATTACGGTTGAAAACAATATCCAACCATCAATGGATGTGGATAAAGGCGGAATTGGTTTGAAATATATCATCAAGCAATATAAATTGTATGCAAAAGACGTTACTGTTGAACATACTCAGCAGCTATTTATTGTAAAAATCCCTTATATCCAGTCATGAAGTACCTGATAGTAGAAGATGAGCGGTTCGCATACGAAGAACTGAAACGTATGATGACAAAATTACGCCCCGCTTATTTGTTGGAGAAGCAAACTAAAACAGTCATAGATACCATCGGGTTTCTGAAAGAATCTGCTGTTGATTTAATTCTTATGGATATTCGTCTTGCAGACGGTAACTGCTTCGAGATATTTAATCATGTAGAGGTCACCACGCCCGTTATATTTACTACTGCTTACGATGAACACGCTATCAAAGCGTTTAAGCTTAACAGTATCGATTACTTGTTAAAACCTTGTGATGAAAATGAATTAGAGGTAGCATTAACTAAATTTGAGAATATCTTTCACAACCATCCGAATAAAACCAGCCCTAAGAATTTAGAACAGATATTATCGTTCAAAACCAAAAACCGTTTCCTAATATCGAAAGGGGAAAACTATCATTATGTTGAAACTACGAATGTTGCACATTTTTATAGCGAAGACGGAGTTGTTTTCCTGCATACATTCAACGATAGGCGTTACATTATTAATTATACGTTAGACCAATTAGAACAACAGCTTGATAGCCGTTTGTTTTTCCGTGTATCACGTAATTGCATCGGGAATGTAAAGGCCATTGAGAATGTTGCCAAATACTTCAACAGCCGTCTGAAACTTTCCTTTTTACCTGAATGTCCAAATGAAGTTTTAGTTAGTCGCGTACGTGTTCCGTACTTCCTGAAATGGATGGATGGGATTGTAGAATAGTTCGGTACAGACAATTCCATTCCATACATGCTGCATTTCATTTATTAGATTCTAAAACCCATCGCTTATAGATTTCATAATTGCGCCGTTCGTTGTTCTTTTGTTTAGAATTTAAAAACAATATTAAAATTTTAGAACAATGAAAAAGAGCATAATAGCATTTATTTCCGCAGTAGGAACACTGTTTTTATCCACTCCATTATCCGCACAAGACAATCCCATATCAGTTGGTTTCAACCAGAACAGCAACACTGATTTTATTCAGGCCATTTTATTTCGCAATTCATCGTTTTGACTCTAAAGTTCACAGCTTATCACTTTCTACCCAGCTTCAATCAGCGTTGCTTTGCTTAACATAAAATAGAAATCATCGTCAATACAAAACTAAAAATCGAATGAAATTAAAGTCATTATTATTGACAACGTTGGTAACGTTGCTATATCTACACGGAAATGCACAGGAGCTATCTTTCAAGACAGAATACCTCGGGAAATCTGGATATTACTACCTGCCTCCAGGTGAGAAACCAAGAGAGAAAATCGGAGATGGAAAAGGCTCAGCAATGGTTTACCAAGCATCAGCCAACATTCCATTATCCATGAAAATGAATGAAAATAATCAGTCTACGGCCTGGGGTATCGGTCTTGGGGGGGCATATGTTTCGTTAAAAAACCAAAACTTCTCGGAACAGATGGTATCCGAAATCATGAACTTACAAGTAGGAATTTATCATTTGCGACCGTTGAATGAAAAATGGTCTCTGAGGGCTAGCCTTGGGATGGGTGTATTTAGCCCCTCAACTGATTTTTCAAAAGTCAGCTTCAAAAATGTACTTGGAAGCGGCGGAGTTGTCTTTATTCGCCACCTTAAACCCAATCTGGCCATTGGTGGCGGTGCAGCAATAAATAGCACCTTAGGTTATCCCATGATATTTCCTGCTGTTTACCTGAAGTGGAAAACCGAAGGTAAATTTGACCTGAACATAGAACTGATCGAAGGTTTAGACGTATCGGCAGGTTATGAATTCAACGAAAAATTCAAGCTATCGTATGCCCTTGAAATGAACGGACAAGTTGCCTTATTGAAAAAAGACGGCAAAGATGTGATATTCTCACACCAATATATTGTTACAGGCTTTCGTCCGGAAGTCAAGGTTGGCGAAAAACTATCTGTAACAGGCATGGCTGGGCTCAACATATATCGTCCAGCATCTTACAGCGATAGAAACTTGAAAGGTGTTTTTGCGTCTGATAACGATTATTATTTTTCTGTTTCACCCTATGCGTCAGTCGGCTTAAAGATAAAATTTTAATGATGGACAATCTGAAGCAAACTCTGCGATTTTTTACATATAGAATAGGCTATACAGCCATCTATACGATAAGTCTGTTACCGATGTCATTCTTGTATGCGATGGCTTCATTTACTTTTTTCGTTGCTTATTATTTAGTTGGGTACAGAAAAGAAGTAGCCATTCAGAATATTGCGCGTTCATTTCCAGAAAAGCATTACGGAGAAATCCATGCAATCGTAAAAAAATTCTACACTTGCTTTGTGGCCTATTTTGCTGAAATGATAAAAGGTGTTTCTGTCCCGGCAGAAACACTTGATAAAAAAATAGTATTTGAAAACCTCGAGTTAGTGGATCTATATATAAAATCAGGACGCAATGTTATCGCCGCCATTGGGCACTGCGGCAACTGGGAAATGTTAAATCTTTTACCTCACAAGGTTCATTACGACGTTTATGCGGTATACAAGCCACTGAGCTCTAGGGTAGTGAACAGTCTTATGGTCCAACTTCGTTCCCGTTTCGGGATGAAGTTAATCCGTGACCAAGCGGTAACACGGTATATACTATCCAACATCTCATCTCCAGCCTTATATCTTTTTATTGCAGACCAATATCCAAAGATAAAAGATGAAGCATACAGATTTACTTTGTTGAATCAGGAAACATATTTTTTTTCAGGTATGGAAAAACTGGCCCGTACAAGTGATGCGGCAGTCATATACCTTCATATCACACAACTTGCAAAAGGCAATTACAAGGTAAGTTGCGTACCCATAAATGCAAAAGCAGCGTCTACAAAAGTGGGCGAAATAACCCAAAAGTATGTTGAGTTGCTCACAGAAAATATCAAGGAAGAACCATATGGCTGGCTTTGGACACATAAGCGGTGGAAAAGATGACTCATTAAAGTAAAATACCTTTGAGAGAGGTTGAGAACAAATTCGGAAGTAGTAATATTATGGATATTCAAGAATATTTATTAGATAAGGCAGAAAAGCTGGAAATAGCTAAAGGCATTGAAAAGGGAATGGGAAAAGGTGAGCGTGAAAAAGCTATTGCTATTGCATTCGAATTTAAAAAATGGGCCTACCTACAGCAGGTGTTGCTAAGGGAACCAGACTTTCCATTAAAGAGATCGAAAAACTGAAATAAAACAGAGTTTTAAAACATACTGGACCGATAGGGATGACCAATCGGTTTTTTTTTCATTTATTTTTACTTTTTTTCGCAAAATTATTAATAATAATCGTAAAAAGAAATGTGATTTTTTTTTTCATTTTTAAGTAATAGCTAGCTTAAATAATAGCAGAGGATTAGGTGGAAATCAGACTTCTGCAGAAGCATAAGGCCATTGAAAAGCGAAGCCCATTTTACTTAACAAATGGGTGGTTAAAATAGATAATGTACGATTTCAAAAGAAATTAATCACTTCCGTCTTAAATTTATTTTAGACGCGTGTTTGCATTGAAAAAAAACATCTATTTCGATATGGTTTCAAATTGGTCCTTTAACTCGGTATATATAATTTAGTGATAGGGGTGATCTATAAGTGAAACAATTACTTGCATTTCAAAATTACAATAAGGAGCTGATAAATAGCTTCTTTATATAAAAAATAAACAGTAAGTTTATAACTAACTTCTTATAAATTACTGTTCATAATCTTTATCCTGTTTTTTTATAAACCCAGATGAGCATAAAAAATAATTGTCTTTTTCCAACATTCGTAGTGCTGCGGTTGTCACTGATTATGTTTTTGCTATGTGGTGCCCATAACCTAAGTTTGGGGCAGGGGCTCTCCGTTCATACCGATAGAACTATATATTTTCCTGGAGATACAGTTTGGTTTAAAGCCTATTTCAAACACGGAAATACATTTGACGAAGAGGTGAAGAATTTATATTTCTCTCCATTTTCAAACGCTGATGGTGTTTCGACTCCATTGCAGGAAAGTGTTTTATTCATCGATCGTGGGGTAAGCGCAGGACAATATATTATACCACGTGACTTCACCAAAGATGAACTATACCTCAGTTTTTTTACAAAAAGAAGTTTAGATACATCCCATGATCGACTCATTAAAAAACTCGCTGTTATCCAAGAAGGAGTTACAGAAATAATCTCCAACGAATCCAATTCAAGCGTTGATAGTCTGAATAAATCAATTGTAAAAGGGGAGCTGATCATGCCATCAGTCATTCTTGATCAGTTCTCAGCACAACCTTTAGGTGCAAACCGTATTACATTAAACTTAAGTGATTCCGAGGCTGCCAATCTATCCATTTCAATTACCGATATTTCTATTCCAACGGCCAGCACACAAAATATAGGAGCAGATTTTCAAGCTACATCTTCTTTAGATACCATGCCGGTCATAGCGGATTCGGTCTTATACCTTCGAGGGAAACTAGGAGTTAAAAAAGACTGGACAAAATATTATGAGCGTTATCAAAAGATCCAACAGAAAGATGTAAAAGCAGGAAAACCGAGAAGAGGATTGTCCTTGTCCCTACGGATGTTGAATGATAGTCTAGTACGCTATCGTGAAGTTATTTTTGACAAAGATGGCTACTTTGGATCTAAAGAAATTGTTTTTAGTGATACCATAGAAGTGCGAGCTGTACAGGTTTATGAAAAGATGAAATTTTATGATTTTACAACAGAATATTTTTTCAATGATTTAGTCGGTCAACACGATTATAAGTTGAACAAGAGTACGATACCTAACTTACAGGACAGCAGTAAACGAATCAAATTATCCACTTTTTATCATCCAGATTATACAATCGATGCTAGTGGAAGACGTGTGTTAAAGACCGTGAATATAAATCGAAAAGTCGATTTAAAGCTACAACAAATGGCCAACAAGCTTTCTCGAGGGTGGTTTGCTCAGCATCCATCATATCTTGATATCGATGTTCAAAATGATTTAACTATTCCTGCTTATATCGATACCCTGGAAAGTTTGATTGATTATTTAAAACTAAAATACCCTAAATTAAATGCTTCAAAACCTGTCATTCTTGTTAATAATAGTGAATATAAGCCTAATGATAGTTCGGGATACGTACCCAGTACGATTCAAGAGATAAAATTGATTAGGTTATATGACAATTACCCTAGAAATCCAGTTGGACGGGGCGCAATCATGATCTATGCCGATATAGATGGTCGAAATAGGTATAGCGGCCAAGGTGTGACTTTACATCAAGTGGCGGGCTATATGTCTACCTTACCGTTTTATTCTCCTCAATACAATACTGCCGAAAAACAAGTAAAAACACCTTATGATGATCGATTGACTTTGTATTGGAATCCCTATATTCATTTGGATACTACTAATTCGAGCATGGAGATATTATTTCACAATAATTCGAACGCTAAAGGATTTCATGTCGTTATTAATGGCATGACAGATAGTGGCAAACGGATATATTACAGTAACAGCTTTATAAAGTAATGCAGCTCAAAAATCCTAATTGGTCGGTCTTGATTAAAATAAATTGATTACAGGAGTTGCGAACTTAGTCAGCAGATAAAGTTCGCAATAATAAACAACTAAGGGATGATATATAGGTTCATTTAAAATCTTATTTACCGATTCTTTAGCTGTGGTACCAAATTATGGAACTCTATAATTTTTTTTGCCTTAGCCTTAACTGAGCCAATAATAGTGCTGTTTTGAGTTATAAAAATTGTATATTTAAGGATTAATCATACACACATGGGTCGTTTATTTCTCCTATTTATTTTTGTATTCGCACTTTCCACAACTACAGTAAAGGCTGAAATCTTTACTGAACAGAACCTATTTTCCCATGCCGCTGATAGCCTTAGTGATAACATGAAAAACTACATTATAAAATCAGCTATTTCAGATGGTTTCGATAAAAACGATATAAAAATTACAACTGATAGCTGGGGTAATATTATTGTTTCGGATGGGTGGTACAGGAAAATCAAATACAAGCAAGACTATTCTGGTAATCTTACAAAAGAGACTGATAATGGTTCTAAAACCATTATTAAGGAAGATTACTCGGGCAATATAGTGGTGAAAAATGATCATGCTACTCAGTCCACAGTAAGTAAAAATATAATGGGTAATTTAGAGATAAGTGACGACAGAGGATACCGTACGAGGGTTTCAAAAGATATCATGGGTAATTTAGAGATAAGTGACGACCGAGGGAACCGTACTACAGTATCAAAAGATATCATGGGTAATATAAATATTCGTGACGACAAAGGAAATCGTAAAACATTAACTACTAATAGTTTTGGAGGAAAAACAATTGCTGATGATAAGGGTAATCGCATCTCTCTAAAAAAGGATATATTTGGAAATTATGATGCTAGTGACAGTAATGGAAATAGCGCGACTATAAAAAAAGATATTTTTGGAAAGATAATAATCGATGACCCTAAAGGGATTTTGGGTAATGCAGGACTGCTTATTATGGATGACTTATTTAAAGATTAGCTTTAAATAAGTCATCAAGATCGGCCACTTATATAGGTAAACTTCATACAGCGACTTGAATCTACTAGTGGTTTTTTTACTGAATTTATTTCCCTAACCTAAAACCAAATGATAGCCCTACCAAAGGAGTAAATTCAGTAAAACTATCGTAAAAATTCACGCCAGGACCGATGCCAATATTCATCATAAAACGCTCTCCATAGTTGCGTTGTATACCCCACATAGTTCCAAGTGTAAAGGTATAATCAGATACATTGTTAGTTTTCAAAATTGCAGGGCCAGCAGCTCCAACTACACCAGCAACATAATTTCCTGAATTATGAGCTATTTTTTTCCCTTTTTTAAGCCTTTTATTTAAATCGTAATAATGTCTGATTTCCATATCTAGGTTAGGTCTAATCGAATAACCCCATTCCGACTTTTTCTCATGGTAATCATAGATGGTTATTGAGGATTTCATATATGAAAATCCAGTGGATATAGGCCCTGAAAAATGTAGCGTTGTTTTACTGCCTAGACTCTTTTCGTAAGTTATATTTGTCAAAACATTATAAACAAACTGATGTTTCTCCACTTTAGCTTCAGATTCCACCTTTGTTTGAGCAAATGAAATACTAGCGGAAATAATCGTCAAAAGCAATGTGAATGATTTTCTTTTCATTTATTATATTTTTTGCAAAATTATTAATAATAATCGTAAAAAGAAATGTGATTGTTTTTTTTCATTTTTAAGTAATTGCTAGCTTAAATAATAGAAGAGGATGAGGTGGAAATCAGACTTCTGCAGAAGCATAAGGCCATTAACTGTTTGCATAGACGGGAAATGGATGATGGAATCAAAAAAAGGAACTTATCAGACAATAAGCTCCTTCATTATAATAACTGTTAAAGTTCAGTAGCATACGCTATTGTACCGATATGTTTCCGATGTCTTTAACACCTCCTTTTACAACTTGTACACCCTCAATACTTTTGTTGATATAA
Source organism: Sphingobacterium sp. SG20118 (assembly GCF_044740685.1). Taxonomy (NCBI): domain Bacteria; kingdom Pseudomonadati; phylum Bacteroidota; class Sphingobacteriia; order Sphingobacteriales; family Sphingobacteriaceae; genus Sphingobacterium; species Sphingobacterium sp. SG20118. The sequence continues at coordinate 2,745,227 of NZ_CP172826.1, read as the reverse complement.
CCCGCTACCGAAGGTTCGATATTTACCTTATAGGTTCCTTCTGGCATTCCCGGGAAATAGAATTTTCCGAGTGAATTGGCTAATGTTCCTACAGTATCTGTTCCGCTGATGGCAAATACGTGTGCCAAAGATGCAGCAGGACTAACAGTACCGGCTATAGCTCCAGAAGTAGCTACAGGAACTGCACGGATAACTGGTTTTAGCAGGTATTCACCATTACCGGTTTTTACGATAGATTTTGAGGCATCAAAATCAAGCAATAAGGTATAGGCTACATCAGGAATCAGCTCATCCTGTACTTTAATTTTAACACCAGAAGATTGTCCACTTGGTGTTTTTAGTGGATGTGCAATACCGTCAACCCAAATTTGATTTCCTTCGTCTTCAAGTTTGAGTCTGATTTCTTGGATCATGCCCGATGGTACATCATCACCTGCTATTACCGTATCTTTTCCCATCGTATAATCCAGGATATTAAACGGATCCCCCTCAACATCGATGCTCTCACTTCCTGAGGTCGTGCGAATCTCAATTTTATCAATGTTTAGATGAATTGCATCATAATAACCGGGTGCGTCTGTTATTTTAACGGTTACGGGGGTTCTTTGTGTCGACGGACTGTCGTCTGTGCTACAGCTGCCTAGCAACGCTACGGTTGCAAGTGCAACAATAATTGAATTTGTTTTCATAGTTAGTGTAACTTAATATCAACCAATTTGGCAAAAGCTATGCCAATCCCTGATTTGCTTGTTTCATTGGGTAATCCGGCTGTTGAAATAAGCTCAAGATTATTTATATACTCCCTAAATCGGTGATGTCAGATGTTTTATCTATTTATTTTATCAAAGAAAACAAAAAAAATCTAACGATGCGTCCATATCCCGGATTAGAACATAACTATTATCCTGTTGACGAGAAACTGAACAACATAGGGGAAAGTGTTTGGGATGAGGTGATTATGGATTTCACTGACTGGGATTTAAAATAGACAACAGTTTTATTGAAATACGCAAAATATTGTGTTATTTAGTTTAAGTATATGTTGTCCGTCATTTTGCAAACGGAAATAATGCCTTTTGCTCACCTTAATAAAATCTGAATGAGGTTAAAAACTTTTGATGCTACATCGTTATCGCCAGCGGAAATGCAAGGTTATTTGCACGCAGCCATTGCACCCCGACCTATATGTTTTGCATCCACTATTGATAAAAACGGCGAAGTTAATTTAAGTCCGTTTAGTTTTTTCAATGTGGTTAGTATGAATCCTCCGATATGCGTTTTTTCGGTGACAAGCAGGGCGCGGGATAATAGTACTAAGCATACGCTTGAAAACGTTTTGGAAATACCTGAATGTGTGATTAATATTGTGAGCTATGATATGGTTCAACAAACCTATTTAACAAGCACCGACTATCCAAAAGAAGTAAATGAGTTTTCGAAAGCAGGGTTTACTGAATTGCCTTCAGAAACGGTAAAACCACCCAGGGTAGCAGAATCGAACATTCAATTGGAATGTGCCGTGAATGATGTGATTTCGTTAGGGAAACACGGAGGAGCAGGTAATCTGGTTATTGCAGAGGTAAAACGGATTCATATCAATGAAGATCTTTTGGATTCAAATGGCAAAATAGACCCTCATAAAATGGATCTGGTGGCTCGTTTAGGTGGTGATTGGTATTGTAGGGTAACCAGCGATAATTTATTTAAAATTGCCAAACCCATAGATAATGCAGGAATAGGTATCGGCGTAGATGCTTTTCCTAAAGAGGTAAAGAAACTCCAGCGTATTAACCGGGAATAATTTGGGGTTATTGGCACTTGTTAAATCGCTACCATCCCATGAAGAGGTGGAAGCCTTTAGCAAAACTGAAGAAGTGAAAGAACTTCTTGATGCTACCATCGACAACCACATCCGCACGACACGCCAGCATCGAAAAGCTAAGCATTTGTTAGATAACGGCCGTGTAATGGATGCGTGGAAAGTGTTATTGATGTAACCCGTACACCTTGTCCATTCCAATGGGAGAGATCTCATTTCTGGTGCACGAAGCCTTTCGCGCACCAGCGAAGCTATGTAAACAAGACCATAGGAGTATAAAAACTATTTCTAAAGATTATATTTAGTTAATATATATTCTAAGTTATATACAGATACATCTTTTTCTACAATATTTCCATTTGGGTCGATTAATATACCTGTGGGATATTTAACGATACCATAAATTTCGGTCAGTTTGTTTTCATCTGTTGAAAGTATATTCTTCTGACCTCCTCCCGAAAACATGACGTATTTAAAAGTAGAGAATTCGGGATTGAATTACTAATTTTAGATAGGAGGAAAAACTATAAATAGATTGAAATAAGTTATGCTTCGCATGAGCTTCTTCCGGTGAGTTTACTGAAGCACAGATTGTTTTTCCAATCAAACAATCCGAAACTGGTATCCGTGTCGAAGAGGTTTGCCAAAAAATGGGTATTAGCGAGGCTTCATGCTGCAATTGGGAGAAGAAATACGGTGGGCTAGGAGTTTTGGGAAAATAAAAGAAATTCGAGACTATAATAATAGATAATATCCAGTGCATTTTTAAAAGATGGTGGTTTAATTTTAATGAATATATGAAACAAATGAAGGTGTTTTACTTAGGTTTATTGATTTTTGTTAATCTAAATGTTTTTGGGCAAAGTCATGATAACGAGTTTAAAAAAGTTTATAATCTAATCCAACAAAAGGATTTTTTTAAAGCTAATGAGCTATATGGTGTAAATAAAAACAACTTGTCGACAATGCACCAAACAATTGTTGAGGTTTTTCTTGACAACGCATTTAATCTATTGCAGCAGTCGAATCAAAAAATTTCTTACATGATGAAGTCCAAGAGTGTATTACCTGATTCTTTATGGGTTGAATTATATAAGATAAAGGAGGATAATTCTGTCAAATTATTTGATTACAAGGAAGCAAAAAGTAGCTTAGAGACCATCTTAACAGATTATAAGAATGCCCTCACTACGGATGAGAGAAAAGAGCTGAAAAATAATCTAAAAATATGGAGCGCACTAAAAGATGAACCGGCTCAACAGGTCAATATCCATGAATCTGATACTTTGAAAATGATTAAAGATAAGGCCGGGTTAAATAATTTAGCAATTATTACAACAGAAAAAGATACCATCCCTTTTGTTTTTGATACTGGAGCAAACCTATCAACAGTTTCAGAATCAATTGCAAAAAAAATGCATATGAAAAACATTCCAGTAGACATCGAAGTTGGAACGATGACAGGAGAAAATGTTTTAGCCCATCTTGCAATTTGTCCAATTTTGAAATTGGGAAATGTTGAAATTCGGAATATAGTGTTCCTTGTTTTAAAGGATAGTGATTTGAAATTTGATCAAATAGATTACCATATTAATGGTATTCTTGGGTTTCCTATTATTGAAGGATTACGTGAAATACAGATTACGAATGATAATCAATTTATAATTCCGAATAAAAAGACAAAAAACATCCAATACTCTAATATGGTATTAGACGGTTTAACGCCTTTGATATCTATTGAAGGAAGAAGTTATTCTTTTGACACGGGAGCGAGTCGAACCATTCTTTACCAAGCTTATTATGCAGATAAGCAAAAGGAAATAGATAATCACTATACAGCTACAAAATTAAACTTTGCCGGTGCTGCTGGAGCAAAAGAATTTGATGGGTATATAATAAATCCAATTTTTAATGCTTTTAATAAGGAAATCGAGTTAAAGGATGTTCAACTTTTGAAAAGTAAAATAAATGAGAAGGAAACGCTTTATGGTAATATTGGCCAAGATTTTATAAAACAATTCAGTAAAATGACTCTAAACTTTGATCAAATGTTTATCATATTCGATTGAGATTTCCTTAGCCGTAATTTTAAAATTTATAGTTTAAGGTCCGTTAGTTCTTTTCTTGTAGATATAGCATCTGTATGGTTATCTACCATCTCCATTCTACCACAAATAATGAAACCAAGTATGGGTCTATCTTTGCGTGTTCAAATTGGATAGGGCAGAGTTTTAAATTTTTCTCTTTTTGAATTAATGTTTAAGTCGTTTTGCCGGCTACGAAAGTTATGGCATTCTCAATATCACGTGATAACTTGGCGTTTATTTCATCCATTTCTGATAAAAACATATTATTTTGACCAACAAGATAAACGGTTTTTTTAGGTGTTATCAGCGGAGTTCCCGTAATAGATTTATTGAAATTCGAATAGTTCATATCATCTTTCATATCAAATGAATAAGTGTTATAAATTAATTTCAAATAGGATTTATTTACTTTTTCATTATCATCAACAATTTCTTTATCATCAATAATTTCTACACCATGAACTGTAAAGCCCAGGGTTTAGTTGTATGGGTATGCTTTGGTTTGATATCTACAACTTTTTGTTTGATACCGACTATAATCTAGCATAATCCACTAGCTATCTTTGTATTGTAAATTTAAAGCAATTAATAAATGATAACATTATTAGTCAATCTAAAAGCTAAAAATCACGAGGATGCAGATTATCTAAGGGATATTTTAAAAAATCTAGCTATTTCAACACCTAAGGAAAAAGGTTGTATTGAGTATAGTATTTACCAAGAATCTGATAACGCACTATCCTTTCAGATACTGGAATCCTGGAATAGCCAAGAAGACATGGAAGGACATGAAAAGGTTTTGAATGATTCTGGACTTTTGAAAAAAGCCTCTGCACTTTTGGTTGGTGGGCTAAATCAAAAGAAAATAGAAAAAATATAAATTGAGACAAATAGTAATGAACTCTAATAAAAAAAAGATGAAAACAATATTGATAACAGGAACGTCAAGCGGGATTGGAAAAGCAACGGCAAAGAAATTTTTAAACGCAGGCTGGAACGTAATTGCGACCATGCGATCTCCTGAAAAAGAAGAGGAACTTAAAAACTCCAATGCTATGTTAGTAATGAAGTTGGAAGTTACCGATATGAATAGCATCCAAAAAGCCATCGATGCCGGAATAGAGAAATTTGGAAAAATAGATGCCTTGATGAACAATGCAGGGTTTGGTACATTCGGTGCTTTCGAGACAGCAACACAGAAACAGGTTGAAGAATTGTTCAACGTCAATGTGTACGGATACCTGAGCGTGACCAGAGCAATTTTGCCGCATTTTCGTAAAAACGGAAAAGGCACCTTACTTAATGTAAGTTTCTCAAGGAGGTAGGATAACCTTTCCAACCTGTTCGCTATATCACGCTACAAAATTTGCAATAGAAGGTTTTACGGAATCCCTATCCTATGAATTGATATCCGAGAATATCGAGGTCAAAATAATAGAGCCAGGAGCAACAGACACCAGCTTTGTAGGCTCTGCCAATATGGGGGGAAATGATTCTATTACCAACTATCAAAAGTTCGATAAGATCGCCCTTGAAACCTATGGCAAGCTTAATGAAAAATCCCAATCGACCTCTGATGAAATTGCTGAGGTCATCTTAGAAGCAGCCAATGACAAAAGTGGCCGATTGCGCTATATAATTGGGGAAGACACCAAACGCTTGTTAAAGGCACGTAATACAATGACAGATCAAGAGTATGTGGACTATATGCGCGGAACTTATATTCCGGAGTTTTGGGATAAGAAAATCAATACTTCGATATAACCGAACAAAAGTTTACGGAGCAAGACTGTAGAGAAATAAAAATGAATTCGTTTGAACGTCTTATAAAAGAGAGGTTCGAACGAGTTCACTAAAATAAAAAGAAATGAAAACTACAGGAAATACCATTCTAATTACTGGAGGAGGCACCGGCATGGGTCTCGAAGCCGCAAAACAATTCGATGTTATGGGCAACACTGTAATTTTAGTTGCACGAAATGAGGGGCGATTGAAAGAAGAAGCAGCTAAATTGAATAATGCTTCTATTATAGTATGTGATCTATCCATCGAAAACGACCTGGATAGACTGGTCAATACAGTTAAGGAAAAGCACCCTAATTTAAATATGGTGTTCTTGAATGCTGGCATCGCAACCAATTACAAATTATTTAGTCGTAATGATTCTTACAAGGTTAGTATTGCTGAAATGGTGACGAATTACCATTCAGTAGTAAAGCTTACCCAAGCTTTGGTGCCTATACTGACCGATAGGGAAAATGCGGCCATTATAATTACCACTTCTGGAGTGGCTTTTGTTCCCGATTTGCAGCACCCCACCTACAGCGCTACCAAGGCCGCTTTGCATTCTTATAGCCTCACTCTGAGGTTGGCTTTGGAACAACAAAAATCAAATGTCAAGATATTCGAGTTGATGGCGCCATTGGTGGATACTCCTTTTGCAAAAGGCATTGATTCAGACCAAAAAATGGCAGCAAGCAGGGTTATTCAAAAAATGATAGCGAAGCTTGAAGTAAACGAATATGAAATGCACGTTGGTTTGACAAAAGATATTTTTGAAAAGATGAAAGTATCCACTCAAGAGGCATTACATTTTGTTAATGGGATTACTGGATAAGCTTTACTTTAAATTATTCATAAATAGTTATTACATTGTAGATATTTAATGTAATAACTATTTTATGATAGTATTTCGCTCACCGTAAATTTCTTATTTTGGAAAAAACAGAAACATTCAAATCATTTTATGAAGATAAGTTTGGAGAGCGTTTAGATATACTCTCCAACGACAATGCAGATTTCTTAATGGTTCCTCATGACGGGTGTATTGATGGGAAACCCATTCTATACCGACGACGTAATTTTTATAAAATTTCCTTTTTAGACGGTCGTTTTATAGTGCATTATGGTGATAAAAGTATCGAAACAAAAGGAGCAGGACTTGTTTTTTTCGATCCTAAAACTCCTTATACCATAGAATCATTGGAGGATAGTACAATGGGAGGACATTTAATCTTTAAGGAGTACTATCTAGACAGCTACTTTAGGAATCACATAAGTAAATTACCAATATTTTCAAGGGATCTTAAACCCATTTTTAGTCTTGAGCAAGAGGAAATAGAAAAAATTATTACACTTTTTGATAAGATAAAGAGAGAACACAATTCGGGTTATGAGTTCAAAAATGATTTGATTAGAAATTATATATCCGAGCTATTCCACTTTGCGGTAAAAAAGAAACCTTTAATAAACACGCATACCCCAACAGATGCAAAGACACGTCTGGCCAAAGTCTTTATCGAACTTTTGGATCGACAGTTCCCAATTGAAGATCCGGGTGATCCTTTTGTATTCCGGTCTCCCAGAAAATTTGCAGAAACCTTGGGTGTGCATGTAAACTCCTTGAATAGAGCAGTTCGCGGTTATACAGGAAAAACAACAAGTGACTACATATCAGATAGATTAATGGAGGAAGCGATAATACTATTAAAACATACTGATTGGAACATCGCAGATATTAGTTATGGATTAGGGTTTGAGGACCCTTCGCATTTTAACCACTTTTTTAAGGATAGGACGCAGCAGATTCCATCAAACTTGAGAATTTGAAAGGGAGACTATGCCAATATTTAGAATTCTACCTCATAAATAATTAAATCATAATTGAGGAAAAATGTCTGACTTCTACTTAAAAATCATTGAATATGAAATACTCTTTACAAAACCTCATTTTAGATATTCACTAGTCTAATAACTCAAAAAAAGCTACCTAACTTTATTTAAGTAGCTTTAATATTAACATCAACCAAAAAATCAATTGATCATAGTAGCAAACTCTTGTTTTGATATCCTCACTTTTTTAAGTTTAGAATTCCAGTCATTTTCTTCATCACGATACCCTAAAGCAAGTAGTACAACACTTCTTTTACCAAAATCTACTGATACATCCTATCAACCTATCGTACTCCGAGATGAAGTGCTTTTAGATTTGAAAGTGATTGGGGGTATTTAAGAAGATATGTAATCATGTTTGATGACTAGATTGTCCGATTAGGTGGCGGATTTAAGAGTAAGCTTAAGAGATACTAATTAATAAATGTTAATAGTTGATTGTTTTCAACGACTTACATTCATGTTCCATGTTTTCCGTCAATATAGCATTGTTAGTTAGTGTATATGCTATATCTATTGTTATAATGTTTTTACTTATAGTTTATTAAATTCACCGTGTTAATGTTTCAACATTAGTTGTTGTTGTTCTTTCTTAAAAAGGTTCTTGAAATAATGATAAGGCTTAAAAAAAGGATAATTAATTTCATAATAACTTGTTTATCAAATCATTATTTTCGATGTAGGACCTTTGATAATGAACTCCAGTCATAGTGTTAAAGATACAACTTATTAGCTTTAGCCGACTACCTGTTAACAGTAGAGTCATACTGGTGATGAACAGGACGAACTGGAAGTCTGAGTAATTACCTTCCACATTTTGATGTTGAGGCATCTTATGGAAACACTTCTATTTTATTAATTTTCAGACTATTAAGTAAAGTAAGTGACACCTTATTACCACGAAAATAGAAGAGTATAAACCATTTGTTACAAACAAAAAACGTAAAAAATTAGCCCTGATTAGTAACGTGAAGGGTATATTAAACTATTAAACACATTTTTAAAAATAAATATGTTTAATAGTTCTTTTTTAAGTAATTTTAATGTATTGAATACAGCGTTGTATTTTTTTTTAACCATTTAAACATATAAACTATGTCTACTATCTCTCCTGATGTGACTGTAAGTCCGTCTAGTCCGCTTTATATTACGGACACAAACAATCAATTTGGTACAGTAACGGTTTTGCCTGGAGGACAAATTTTTGTCCAGACTACGGCTAAAATTTCTATTGCTTCCTTAATTAAGTCAACGGCAGTGTTAAAAGCAGAGTCCGTGCAATCAAAAATTGGTGATATCAATATTCTTGGGCAATCCGGCGCTCCTGGAGTCAATGGTCAAGCTGGAAACTAATGCGGCGAATGGTGTCGATGGCCAGAATGCAAGTTGTAATTGGGCATCTGGTTGTAATGATGGCTCTGCCGGTACGAATGGCGCTGCTGGTGGCAATGGTGGTAATGCAAGTGCAGGTGGGAGAGGCGGTGATTCTCCTGCTACTACGATGCGTATTGGTCAAGTAGACGGTACGTTCACTGTGGTTGGCGGTGGTGGTGATGGCAGTAAAGGTGGTGATGGAGGCAACGGTGGTAACGGTGGTAACGGCGGTAAAGGCGGTAACGGTAGTAGCTCTGGTGCTTATTCGCGTAATGGTTACGACGGTGGTAATGGCGGTAAAGGCGGAAATGGTGGTAATGGTGCAAATGGTGGCGATGGTGGTAACGGAAATGTGATCAATATAACCTATGAAAGTTTAAGCCCAGGAAGCCAGTTTATTCCTTATCCAATTGCAGGAAATCCAGGAGATGGCGGAAATAGTGGAATTGGAGGAGGAGGTGGCCTAGCTGGTGCTGGCGGTTCACCTGGAGGAGCTAATGGAACTCCTGCAGACTCTGGGAATGGTGCAACAGCAGGAAATAAAGGTACCAATACGGGCCAGTTACCTCAAATCAATATTCAGCAAGGCTAAAATTATTCTACAACTATTATTTTGAAATAAATAGTAGTCAATAATCTACGGCTGATTTTTAATTAGCCGTAGATTTTATAGTATTACTAACTTTTATATTATTAATCTTAAAAATTTATATGATTCGTAGCTTCCGTCTAGGTCAAAAAGTTCAGCGTCTTATTTCGCTTGCTGATCAGCTCAAACCAGCCAACACTCCTTATTTAATGGATAAGTGCTATCGGCTTCTTGATATACACTCCGATTCTGAAGATTTTAATACAGCTGCTTCTTGCCTTAACAACGATGGTGTGCCCTTACAGCTTTGTCTAACATCTTCGAATAAAGGAATATCAATGCGTATCATTGCCGATCCTGGTGCTTATCATAGTGATCCCGAACAGCGTTATTCTTCATCCATTGATACATTGTTATATTTCATTGATGAGAGTCAGTCTATCGAACTGAAAGAAATTGCTACAAAAACAATTGATATGCTTCTTCCAGACAATATGGATGAACGCAAGATTTATAAACAGGGGTTTGTTTGGATTGGCGTGAGTCCACAAAAACCTGGTATTGCCTTTTACCTAGAAATGGCTCCGCTAAAACATGAAAAGGGATGGTTCAGAGTAGAAAACTGGCTTATGCATATTCTACCTAATACGAACGAAGCAATAGTTATCATAAACAAATTGAAAAAATACTGCATTGTAGCCAGTGCAGGACTAGAAGGAAGTACACTTGAAAATTCAAGAGCTAAAATTTACTTCCGGATGCGAGAATCGTATAATTTTGCCGACCTAAAAGAGATCGATCTTTTTTCATCCGAAGCGATGAAAGATTTTATGACTATCGCAACAGCACAATATGATGTAGATTCTGAGGGAATGGTCATGAGTATCGGATTTAACTTACTTACCGGTGTACTTGTTGATGTAAAAACTGACTTATGTGGCCACTGCCTAAGATATAGTCCTGCTGAATGGTCTTCAGTTATAGCAACTTTATCCAAGCGCTATTCAATTTCATCACCAGATATGGAACTGATATTGAATAGCAAGGAATATCAAATTGCTTTTATCGGTTTAGGGCTTACTATTGATCATACGCCAAGACTTAATATTTATATAAAACATGGTAGTCAAATCGGTATACCTGAATCGGACGAAATATCGGGGGCTCTGAAGGATTCAATGCGTTATCTGATAGCTGTTCAAAATAAGAATGGCAGTTGGGACGACTATTTTCTACCTGTAGGTCAATCAGATCAATGGGTTACGGCATATGCAGCACAAGCATTGGCACAATATGGAAAAAGAAGCGGTAACATCGATGCGTTGAACGCCGCAAAAAAAGCAGCAGAATGGCTTTCTGATAACCGTAGTTATCAATCAGGATGGGGCTTTAATGCTGCTACAGGGCCTGACGCAGACTCGACAGGAATGGCTGTCGCCTTGTTTGACGAGCTTGACCTTCCTGTGAATGAAGAGGATCGTTTATTTTTCCGACGTCATTGGAAAGAAGGTGAATGCATAGCAACATATACAGAGCCAGAGGCTTGGGCTTCTGGTCATTGGGACGTTACTCCATGGGGATATCATGGTATGTTACCCGAAGATAAAAAAACTTTTCTTGCTCCCTTTCAAAGTGCATTAGGTGCAAACCGTATGCATACTGGTTTTTGGCGATCTTATTGGTGGCGAAACCCTTACTACAGTACTTTTATTACGTTGGAAGTATTAGATAAACTAGGTATGGAGGAACCGCATGAAGCTTATAGCTATGATCCATCCCAGATACAAATAGACAATGCTTTTGACTTAGCTTGCTATATTGGTATTGAATGTCTTAGGCAATATCCAAATCAAAAAATAGGTGCACATATAAGAGCATTACTTAACTGGCAGGCGGACAATGGACAATGGTATGGTTCAGCAAATCTGCGCGTGACGGATAATTTCTGTTATGAACCATGGAATAATCCTTCGGGTACTTATTACGAAGATAGAAAATCAATCATCACCAATGCAACAGTTATGAGGGTGCTTTCAAAAACAATTGCTTCGAAAACACCGTTAAATAGCGAAATTATGTATAACTGGATGTAACTACCTAATTTTATTAAAATCAAATCAATCATGTTACGAAAGTTATTTATCGACTCGAATAATGAGGCAGCTTTTCATAGAGATGGATATATAGTTTTGGACCTTCTGAAAGAAGAAGATGTTACCAAACTAAAAACGGCCTTTGGAATTGTGGAAAAACAGCATAGTTTTGATATAGCAGCCTCCGTGGTGCTTCCGGACTTAGAAATGCGTCGCTTTGTAAACAAAAGTATTACACCAATTTTCGAACAACGAGTACGACCTCTACTCAATAATTATAAGATCATTCTGGGTAGCTTCGTCGCTAAATGTGGAGGTTTCTGAGCAAAGCAAATTTCCTTTGCATCAAGATCCGACATTTGTTGAAGAAGAGCATCATGTTGGACTTAGTATCTGGTGCCCCTTGATTGATGTCGATATGAGTAATGGTTGTCTTGGGCTATTGCCAGGGAGCCATCGTTTAAATAATCTATATCGTTCACCTTGCATGTTACCTTATACTGAGATCGAGGGGATTCTTGAATCTGAGTATATGAAATATATTCCTATGAAAAAAGGGGAAGTATTATTGATGAATACCAGAACAATACATGGTTCTCCTCCTAACTTAAGCAGCACAATAAGACCAGTTGCCGCAGGTGTAGCGATACCTGAACACTTGCCGGTGTTATGTTGTTACTCAAGTATGGATGAAAACGCTAAAGAGACAACTGTATATCAGGTTCCAGATGATTTTTACTTGAGGCACACCATGACGACATTCCCTCAAGAAGGAAGATTATATAAAACCGTATCAAATCATATCGAATCTTTATCAATTGAAAAAATAGAAACACAGTTTAGTATTTAAACAGGACAATACTGTACGATCATTTTCAGCCAAAGGAAATGTAATTCACGTATCTGATAAAGAAATAGTAAACCAAATTCAACTAGTTATGGCTAATAAATCGACAAACACCAGTGCTGCTCAATCTGAAACGCCTGCTTTACACTCTTTTGAGTTTGATAAAACGGCAATAGGAAAAATTAAAAGTAGTGTAAACAAGTTTCGTGGCTGTGTATCCATGCCGTTAGATCTTTTAACCTTACCGGGTCCAGAAGGACTTGATGTTAAGCTTTCTGTTCTCTATTCAAGCAATGTGAAAAACAATTTGAATACTTGGAATACAGAATCCCCTACAGGCGTCCTGGGTATAGGCTGGCAAATGCCTATTGAGATGATTACGGTAGATAAGGGTGGAAGCGGGTCAGTAATAAATGATACCTATTATTTGGTATCAGGTGGCAGTGCTAATCCTATGGTAAAAATAGGTGAAACTGTTGATGGCAATTGGATATTCCAACTGCGGAATTTCGAGTTTTGGTCGGTACAGTATAATCCTTTTCAGCAGGTATGGGTCATAATAAAAGAAAATGGATTTAGATACACTTACGGTGAGGGCCAAGATGCACAGTCGAACGCTACACAGTGGGGGGTAAGGTGGGGGAATTGGATGGGAGCCAGTAATGTAGGTGAATCACAAGTCCTTTATCCCCTGGTTTGGAATCTTGCATCTATTGTCACGCCATTGGGTCATGCTGTTCAATATCAATATATCAAAATACAACAAAAATTAATTTCCTCTGGACTTGCTTATACACAGGCTTCTTATTTAGAGAAAGTAACGGATAGTTACGGACGGATAATTAGATTTAGCTATGGAAATAAATTTGGATTGCTTAACCCAGGAAATTCAAGTGAAGGCCTTTCAATTATTGAATATCAACCTAGGCATACCCAAATTGCTCCGCCTAACCCTAGTGCATACCAAGATCGCTTTGAAACTTTGTTTTTAGATACAATAGATGTTGAAAACGCAGATGGTAGTCACCTTTTAGGCTTGAAGTTTACCTATGACTTTATGAATAATGCAGCTTCATCAGATCCTAATTATTCGTTGCTATACAAAAGGTGCTTGCAATCTGTATTTCAGTATGTAGATAGTGGAGTAACACTTCCTGCAATTAATTTCGAATACTTTCCTACCCATATATCGAGTATAAATCCCGGAGCATTAAGTGCTGTTGTTTATCCTGAAGGAGGTAAGGCGTCATTTGAATATAAAGTGCAGACCATTACCTCTACCAATTCATCAAAAAAAGTACAAATCACAAATCCTATTAAAGGAAGTATTCCACGTGTCTGGTTCGGGTCTAGCTATGTAGTTTTTACCTATCAAAGCAACAGTCAGATACAAATAAGAGTTCAGTCATGGAATGGGCAGTGGGTAAATCAAAATTTCATCATTAACAAAGCAGCAGCAAACGATAGTATAGCGGTGCAAACACAAGAAAATTTCTTTTCTCTTTCTATGCGTAATATCGCTACAGGTAATGATGAAGTGTATTTATTCCGAAATGACGATGCAGGGTTGGATCTCAAATTTGGGAACTGGATCATGTACAATGATCAACCTTTTGTACTTGCTGTAAAACCTGGCTCCAAAGCCCGCTCTACCTTTGTGGCAGGTAATAGTTTTGTAATAGCTTACAACACGGACTATACAACCTCAAGAGTCCAAGGCTTTTCTTATAACTGGCAAAATGGAAGGTGGAGTGGAAATGAATCACTATTACTTCCCGATTCTTCAGATTGTACATTTGCAGCGATTACTGCAGCACAGAATTTCTATGCAGTTAGCTGTTATATTAAGGATTCAAAGCAGGTAAAAAACTATCTCTTTTACCGGACTGCAGATGGCACTTGGAAGTTAGGAAATACCTGGTTTTTAAATAACACGGATATCGTCATTGATGACTCGAGTAATACAGCTTACTTGGTCATATCTCCAAGTCCTAGTTCCCTTGTATTGACTTTTGCAACATCTGCTACAAGTACTTCGCTTAATTATAGCTTGCGACTGTACAATTGGGATGAGAATTTTTTTGTTTTGAATTCAGCTTCTCCTGGATCAGCGGACTCGAGTTCCCCTATCGTAGATAACATGTCACTTTATCAAATATTCAAAACATCTATTGTTGGCTCTACAGTGGCAAACAATCTATTGTTTTTGCGCAATATTGGTGGAAATCAACGGTATGGGTCTGTGTGGGATATGAAGAGTTTTACAGTTTCGAGTTCATTAACCAAACTAAATGTAGCCACTGGCGATGATGTAAACATACTTTCTCCAGCTAGTGGGGGAATGGTGAATCAATGGTCCACCTTTAATCCAAATTCGGGTAAATGGTCCATATTACCGAATGTGCCATCAGGAAACAACCCTACTATTTCGGGGGATTATATGACTGTTGGAAAAACAATATATTTCCGTGGCTCAGACGGTAACTGGAGAACGATACCAACACAACTTACTTATTTAAATTACCCACAAAGTATTCAAAACATAGGTGCAAGATATATTAATTATCAAGATAGTGGTGACCAAACTGCATCAAGTTATTTAATAGCATTAAAAAATGGCACTGCACAACAACCACAAAAATTAAATAATGTCAAAACATATGTACCAGAGGATACATTAGGTACCATATTGGCTTCCGAACGTTTTTTGGTTACCTATCCTTCTTCCGCAAATTCTTTTGACGAAAGTACTACCATGGATTTATGGAATTTAGATGAAATTAATTTTGACCTGAATGTTTCAGATACTCCTGTGGCTAATCTCGTTATCGAAGACAAGTTTGATTCATCTCAAAGCTTCTGTCAATCTTATTATTATGCCAATTCAGCCGAAGCACAAATCGTATTCAATGGTTTGATAGGCACAGCTCAATATCCTTTAGTAACAATAGTGCCAGGTATTAAGGAAAAAACAGCCTTACCTTCATCTACCCCTGAAGGAAGTAGTCAGTTTTATTATTCTAATGGGCTAGCACAACAAACATCGCTTTATCCAAGTGGTGGACTTCAGAATTACCAGAATATCCTAAACGGAATTCAACTAGGACAAAAAGATTTTGATAAAAAAGGATCCTTAGTCGCTTATCAATTGAATTATTGGACCGTTTATTCTAAAGACAGTACAGGTAAATTTCTTTTGGGTGGTTATGCTCGTTGTGAGAAGACGGCTAATATGAAAGATGGTATTCTACAATGGTCAAGAGCAACTTATGATAAGGTAACGGGCTTGTTGTTATGGCAAGAGAAATCCTATTTTGATTCTGACGGAATAGAGAAGAACCTTCGTGCAGAAACGGTTTATGCTTATCAGATTCCCGCCTACGCTACTGTTTTCAATAAATTGCACGTATTCACAGCGGTGGCCATGACGACTCAAAGTGTAGCACCGGCCGACAATACGTCAAGAAACTATATCAAAAGTCAGGCGACTACTTTCCGAAACTGGGCCAATAGTGATATTAGTATTGATTGCGCTGAAACAGGTCTTTATAGGTTAGCGCCATATCAAACATTTGATTGGACAATACCGGGAACAGCAGCACCACAATTCCCACTTGACGAAACAGGGACAGAATGGCAATTAAAAGCAAAAGTAATATCCAGATCAAGTACGGGTTATCTGATTAATGAACAAATAGATGGCCAAGGCTTAATTTCTTCTTTTATTTATGATAAAAACCAACAAACACTAGTTGCTAAATTTCCAAATGGTAGCTTATCTGGAAGCGAGGTTAGTTATTATGGCTTTGAAGATTATGAAACAAGCCAGAACTGGACTATGGGCTCGGGGGCCTCAATTATTCCAAATAGCGAAAATGAAGTTATAGATGCGCATACCGGTACCAATAGCTTAAGTATTACAGCTGCTAGTACAGGATCTATGGGCATACAAGGGTCGTTTACACCATTACGTCAAAATCAACAATATGTGTTTTCAGCTTGGGTTAAAAAACCTGTAGCATTCAATAATACATTAGGTAATGCAAGTTGGAAAATAGAAATTACAGGCGGAGCAACACTTGAATGTGATTTTCCCGATACAGAAGGACAATGGCTGTATGTATCTCAGCTTATTACATTTCCCAATCCTGAAGGCAAAGCCAATGTTTTGATATCTTGTGAAAATGCAAATGAAATAAGCAATGTACTCATAGATAATCTGCGATTTACACCTTTAGCCTGCATAATTGAAGCATATAGTTACAAAAATATTTTAGCAAAACCTACTGTAGTTTCTGGGGCCCAATGGTGAAACTACCCGTAGCGTTTTGAATCGATTTCAGCAGGAAATCATATCGACCAATGCCGCAGATAGAACCGCTGTACTTAAGAGTAGTTATATGTCTAGAAGCGGAAATCAAGGTGTTTTTTCAAACCTTGATCCCAACAATTCTGTTTCTATTGCAGCAACTACAGGTGGGCAGCTAACCGAGTTTACACACGGTTTAGAATGGACTACCGCATGGCAAGGATCTGATGAAATCTGGGAAGTAAGTGATGCTGTTCTAAAGCAACAATCAGCTGGGGTCGCAGGGACAATAACTTGCATAGATAGTGCTATTAATATAGATTATGGATGTACTATCGTATTCAATCTATTGGAGCTACCAAGTATTCCATTGGGGGTGAAAATAGGGTCTGCACTTACCATTCAATGGTCTCCTCAATTAGCAACATGGCAATTGCATGATGCTTCAGGAGTGAATTTGCTCCCCGCAGTAGATGCTCGTGCATTCATTATTCCCAAAAGTACCTTCGAAGCACAGCTTCAGGCAGGTACATTATCCATAGCACTATGCAAGGCATTTAACAAAGCAGGATTTTTACTTTCACCCGAAGCTGTTATCAGTGCAGGAGCAAATATGGAAAATGGCTGGACGATCACGAGTAGTAAATACCGATATGCTTTGCGGGTAGATGGTGATGATATCGCCGTTTACACGATGAATAACCAATGGTCTATATTGGTCAATGCGTCAACAATCGTTTTTTGGGCAAATGGAAAAATGATTTTCAGTTATGCTGAGTTAGCCGATCTTTCAGGATGCCCTACCTTTTTCTTTGGTAATCAGGTTGCTATTTCCCAAATTGCTACCGCCGCAGATCCAATGGCAGGTATTTCTTTTGACGATTCCAATGGTGTGAATATTCAGACGCAGCAATATGCAGCACAGCAGATGGTTATTGAGCAGTTGATATCGGATCATATGGGTCGATTGGCAGTGAAGACAAAACCAGCGTACGTTACTCCGCAGCAAAATCCTCTGTTTGCTTATTGTAGTGAATTTGCAAAAATGGACTGGAATATAGGTACTATGACTGGTCTGATAAACAGTTTCTATCCCATAGACAATGGATATCCATTTTTAAGACAAGTATTTGAAACATCTCCTCTTTCCCGTGTCATTGAGGAAAGTGTACCAGGCGAGGCGTTTAGGGTAAATGGTGGTAAATCCACACGAACAACTTATACCGCAGTATTACAGCAATCTGGATTACCTATTTACTCGAAAAAAATAACCGTCAATCCCAATGACAAAGTTTTTTATGAAGTAAGTACATTATTGGAACAGGTGATCCAAAATGTTTCTGTAACCGGTATTGAAATAAAAAATGAGACAAGTTTTGATGATGCAGGAAATGCAAGCATCCTTCGTGCACCAAATTATTTCAATCCTCCAGCAAATTCACAACAAAGCGACTGGGTAACAAAGCAGATTTTTGATTATCGTAACCAATTGCTCTCTTTACAAGAGGGGGCAAATTCGGCTACCAGATTTATTTATGACTCTTCTGGGAAGGTTCGCTTCAAACAAGATCCACAAGGAGTCAAAGACGGAAACTTTGTTTATACAAAATACGACATTCTTTCTCGTCCCATTGAAACTGGATTTATTGTTGGTTCATGGGATGAGCAAAAGCTACAGCAGTACGCGAATACAGAACCATCATGGCCACAAAATTCACCTACATGGCGACAACGTAATTTGTATGATTTGGGCAGTGCTCATACGATAGGGCGAATCGCGTGCATGCAAGCCAATAATAGTAATGATGGAATTGCAGATGTCATGGAAAGTCTACTTTATGACATCTTGGGTAATACGATTTCTAACACATTAACCGTACATTCTTTTGATTCCGGAACCGATAAGATTGTTCATTACAAATACAATGATATCGGGACTATTCTTCAAATAGAATACCCATACGAGGAGTATGCTTATACTGTTAATTATCAATTAAACTCATTGAATCAGATCGTTTGTATCACAGACGATATGGTATCAAGTGTTCTCGGTTCTTCCGTTGATACAATTGGTACTTATAGCTACGATGCAGCTGGAAAGCCATTAGAAAACCAATTGGTACTTGCACAGGATGCAACTATTAAACAAACCTATGGCTTCAATTCACCTAACTGGTTGGAGAGCATTAACAATGAAAGTTCACAAGAAAAAACACTGTTCAAGGAATCGCTCACTTATACCGCAGGAGGTTATAATGGTAGCGGGTATTTTGACGGTACGATTGCCTCTGCTACTGTTCAGGTGAGTGATCAGGATGCTGAACAATACCAATATGCTTATGATTCAATAGGGCAAATACAACATGTACAAAACGTAACGACACAGTCCCAAGTTGACCTAGAGCCGCAGATCAATTATGATGCAAATGGCAATATTTTGAATTTCGCGGGTAGTCAGCAGTATAGTTATAATTATGATGCCAGCAGTCAGCAACTCAACAATGTAATGGAAAATGGTCGTGCACAAGCTCTGGCCCAATTCACTTATGATGATAATGGAAATGCAATATCGCTTAATACAAGTGATTCTGATCTTACTAAGGCACTTGCATTGACCCTTACTTACGACCCCGTATCTATGCTTGCTGTAACAATCAAAGATGGTCTACCCGGAGGAGCTAATTTAAACCTGTTATATGGTTGTCGTCGTGAACGATTGGTCAAGACCGTAACTGGTGGAGCGACTACAGCCGGTTCAAAATTATATGTAAGAGGTACCAGCACGATGCCATTACAAGAAACTTTTATTGCTGAAGATGGAAAAACCAGAACTTCGGTGAATTATGTTTATGGTCCAGGAGGTCTTATTGCCATGCGAAAATTCAACGGTGCAGCAGTAGAATCTTATCATATCCTAAAAGATCACCTGGGTTCTGTTAGGGCAGTGATCGATTTTATGGGGACAATAGTTGCATCCTATCAATATCAGACATTTGGAGCGCTTACACATATACAAGAACCTATACCTGGGTTTTTAAACTATCTCTATACCGGTCAGGAATATGATGTGGAAATAGGCTTGTATAATTATAGAGCCCGTTTCTATTGTGCTGCTATCGGAAGGTTTATAGGAACTGATCCTGGTCGACAATACTTTAGTCCGTATATATATGCTTCTAACAATCCTGTGTTGTTTATTGACCCTACAGGTATGTATTCTATTGGCAGTGTATTTAGTGCTATAGGAGGCATATTGCTCGGCGCCATAGAGATATTGATTGGTGTCGTTATTGACGTCGTAGCTGCAGTTGTCGAAGTGCTTTCGCTAGGGTTGGGTACACCTGCAGCAATTGGTTTGGCGGCACTTTCAGGTGTTTTCTATGGAGCAGGTATCAGTGCTATAACCTATTCAGCTTTTAACTTTGATGATTTTAGTTGGAAAGATTATGGCATACAAATGGGTATTGGAGCGCTTACAGGTGCCTTTACCGGCGGCTTTGGTGCGGGTATAGGTATCGCGGCCAAATCTGCACAAGTTGCTCTCAATGAGTTCGCTGCTTCAGCACGTTTCGTAGGAAGTATGATGGAAGGAATTGGGGAGGCTGGTGCAGCAACGGTTCTGAAGGGGGGAGCCTGGATAGGAGAAAAAGGAGGGGTATTAGCAGGGCTTGCTACGAATGGACCTGTCGCCTCTGGCTGGGGCACATTAGCAAAAGGGATTGGAACTGGTATCCTGAAGAGTGAAGTTATTGGAGTTTCTTCTAATACGAGTCAGAACCTGGCACTTGGAAATGATTGGGATGCCGGTCTTTCACAAGTCCTATTCCGTTCGGCACTCAGCGGATCTATTGGTGGAATGCAAATTTCAAACAGAATTAGGTACTAACCATAACGTATATAAATTGTATAAACATTTTTATCATTCTAAAAAACAACATATGCCTGTAGAATTTTTTTTTCCAAAAACATTTTATTATAAAGATGAACTAATAACTGAAGAAGCAAATGAACGGCTGGTAGAAGCCGTTCATTTGGTAAGGCAGGAATTTACATTATCTACTCGATCTAATTTATATACGACCTATGGGACCATTTCCAATATCCTGACACAAAGTTCTTTTAATGCCTTGCATAAGACAATCATTGACGAAATTAACGTCTATTTGAATATCCTTGAAACACGGCCCAACGTTCAATATCGGATTACAGATTCATGGATCAGCATTTCATCACCAGGAAATTATGAGCGTATGCACACGCATGACGGGGCATACTTAAGTGGTGTTTATTATATAAAAACTGCTCCTGAGTGCGGCGATATCATTTTTGAAACACTATCTGACAACTTATGGGCATCTGCTCGTACCAAACCTGAAAATTTCAATTCAGTAAGCTATACTTCTAAAGACCGTCGCCTGATTCTATTCAATAGTATGGTGCCGCATTCCGTTGGACAAAATCTATCCGCACATGAACGTATTGCTTTAAGTTTTAATGTCGCTATTGTATAATAGCGACATTAACGGTGGTTTTTTTTCAAACTTGTCAACAGGTAGGCTATTACTGAATTTTCAAATCCTTCAGCGAGTTCGTCCATTTTCTCGATTTGACGAAGGTAACTGCAAAAACCTATTAAAGTCGAAGCCTTGATATCGCTACATTGCAGTATTTCAAAACCGATTTCGACACATGCTGCTTTATAAATATTGATATCTGTCACTAGGTTTTCTGCTGGTACAGACCAACTACCTACCCATTCTGTATTATGAAACAACATATCTGAAAAGATAAGTTGACCACCAGGACGAAGCATGCGATATGCCTGTTCCAGAAAATCTTTTCTAGTATTAAAATGAAAAGCAGCTTCGACGGATATAATGAGATCGAAAGATGCTGCAGGAAAAAGCATTTTTGTAGCATCCATCACTTGAAAATCTATATCCGGATTTGTTTTTTTTGCAAAAGACACTTGTTTTTCGGATATATTAATACCAACTACCTGTGCGTCTTTATATAATTTTGCGATAATCCCGGTCCCAGATCCGAGACCACAACCTATATCCAGTATTTTCTGTGGATTTAAACAACGCTGTACCTGATCGAGATGTTTTATTACCAATGACTCACATGCATCTTTTAATCTTTCAGGATTAGCAGACCATTCACCCACATTATAAAATCCCGATTTATCATACATTGTTTGCATCGCTTCTGAAAGAATATTATGATCATATTTTTCAATAAACTCGTTAATGGGAGTTGATTCTTTATTCATGATTCCAATTTATGTCTAGTAAAATAGAAGAAGGGCCACGTTGCACTCCGAAATGACTCCAGCTTATGTTTTCAGGAATAAGAGAAAAAGAATGTATGTGTGCAAAAAAACGATGCAAACCAATGCCACCTTCTAATTGGGCTAATCTTGCTCCAATACACCTAAATGCTCCGACACCAAAACCCAGGTGTGATGGTCTTCGTTCTAATATCAGTTGGTCTGCATGATAAAATTTTAAAGGATCTCTATTGGCTGCACCAATGCTCAACTCGAGTATACTTTTTGCTGGAATGAGATGGTCTCGAATAGTTATTGCTTCTTTGGTAATTAATAAAACAGATTGAAGCGGCGAGTCATACCGGATCAGTTCGTCTACACTGTCGATCGCAAAGGATAGACTTTCCCGCAACATGGATTGCTCTTTCATTTTGTTATTTAATGACACTAGCGCATTTCCCATAAAATTCATCATATTTTGATGTCCTGCATAAAAAAGTAAAATGATCAATGAAATAATAAAGGGTTCATGTAATTCGTCACCCGAACAAACAGCAAGTAGTGCACTACATAAATCATCTCCAGGTTTTTTTTGCTTCAGTATGATAAGTCGTTTTATGGCAGCAATGAATAATCTGCCCTGATCGTTTTCTGTATGATCTCTTAGCGTTTCATCAATGAAGCTCAGATATCCTCCCTTCATATCAGATATGATTTTTGATAGCTCTTCAATTTCGTCTTCTTGTATACCAATTAATCGACTGATAGTTCCGAAGGTAAATGGGTGAGCATAATCATTCATAAATTCAATAGATGAAGAAGAACTTAGTCTTTCAAGAATCATATCGGCCTGTTTTCGAATCTCTCCTTCATCAACGCGCAATGTTTTGGCAGCAAGCTGATGCATAATCTGTTTACGAAAAGCAGGCGTATTACCCGGAGCTAATGCATGCAGAGTCTGGGCAATAGACTTTTCAACAGGGTGCATATTGAAAAAAAAATCGCTATCATGTCCCCAATGAGAACAACGCACATCGTTTAATAACATCATTACATCGTCGTGTCGTGTAATCATCCATGTACCATCTGTTTTTTTAAATATAGGGTATGTTTCCTGTATCCATTTATACCAGGGATAAGGGTTTTCAGAAGAATAAGTTGGTGGTTGTATATTTTTGGTCATTATAAATTAGGTTAAAACTTGATCGATCAAGTTCGCACATCAAGATACCAAATTAGGAGGTAAGTTACAACTTAACTAGAATGGCAGCAAGCAATTGGGTAGCTGTAATTATATCCGTGTTACTCGTTCCAAGTCTTAAGGCATTGTACTTGGTGCAATATACAGCCATAAACTTAGTTTCATCTTCTATATTTGTTTCTCCAATATCAAAAGTAAGATAGCCATTATAATGCCCTTCGCCTCTGGTAAAATTGAGCCTTCAAGCAAATGCAATCAGGCAGCCCGCCACTTTTTCATATTCTTTTACCTTGCCTCTGTTATGCTGTGCAACTTCTATAAAAGCCATAAATGGCTCGACTATCTGTTTCTTTTCCGGTGGCTCCAATGAGATAGACAAGTCAAATCAGCGCATTAGCGCTTCGTCTAGCATCTCCTTTTGGTTTGTAGCGGCTATGACCATACTACTTTGTGGTAGGTAGTCAAACAGTTGCAAAATGGTGTTGATAAGAAGTAATGTATGTTTTTGACTGATATTCATTCTTGAAGACACTTTCCGTTCGTGCCCTAGCTTCTAAATGATTTTTATTTTATGCAATTCTGCAATTCGATTGAGATTCCCTTAGCCGTAATTTTAAAATTTATAGTTTAAGATTTGTTAGTTCTTTTCTTGTAGATATAGCATCTGTATGGTTATCTACCATCTCCATTTTACCACAAATAATGAAATCAAGTAGAAACAGGGGAGTTTACCAAATTGAGAAGGCTTTACAATGACCATCCTATCTTAAAGCTTTCAAAAGTATAAAAATCCCTACTATCGATAAATTTTTTTTTAATTAATATTTTTTTATTATTTTTAGGTATAAACTTATAATATTAAACATTATAAATATGAGCAAAAACCTGTATTCGCACTATTTTTAACCATCAGCGTGATAAGTCTATCTTGTAATAAAAGTACAAGAGAAGGTTTCGAAAAGACATCTACAGAGGTAGTTTTACCGAAAAAACAACTTGTTACCAATAGTAATGTTATAAATCATTTTTAAAGCAAGAAATGCCGGACAGGATGTTATGGACTGTATAAGTGATGCATATAGCAACTATGGTTGGTTGTATGGGACGCTAGTGATTCAAAACATATATTTTTTTAACAAGTCTTATATTCTATGCGAAAAATTAACCTAAGTAATAAGAAAAACTTTTAAACTAAATCACTATTAATATGGAAGAAAATCAAGTTTTATTTAATGGATTGAGATCGCAGATGTATAAGCAAGCACTTCATGACTACCCTAACGCAAGGGAAAGTGATGTAACTGCGATGAAAAAATATCTTGCCCCTAAATCAGACGAATTTATTCTGGAAGCTGGAGCCGGAAGTGGATTCTTTTCAGGAATATTAGCAGATATGTTACCCCATGGTAAACTGATTGTTTCTGATCCTTCGAGTGACCAATTGGAAGGAATTAAAGAGCTTAATAAACACAATATAGAATTTGTGCAAGGAGGAGCAGATGAAATTTCTCTAGATGCAGAAATAGTGGATGCAGTTTGGAGTTTCGGAGCTTTACATCATTGTTTTGATAAAACTAAGGCTTTGGATAATTTCGGCCGTATTTTGAAAAAGAATGGAAGGTTGGTAATTGGAGATATATGGTCTTCAACAAAACTTGCCAACTATTTTGACCGACATGTGGCTAAACATTGTGTTACGGGACATGAAGTTGCATTCTGGAGTGATGGATTTACAGAAACGCTTTGCCAAATTAATGGATTTTCAAATCCAGAAATTTATGATCTCCCATTACAATGGAAATTTGCAAAAGAACAACAAATTGGCGATTTTATCTATAAGTTTCATGCAATGACTTCCACTACTCCTGAAGATTGTCTTAATGCAGCAAAAGAGTACCTAGGGATTCAGCCACAGGAAGATGGTACATTTCATCTTAACTGGCCAATGAAAATATTCATAGCCACAAAATTATAAGCTATTTTGATTGAGAAGTCGATTATAATTTATTACTATCAGTCGAAAATAAAAAATCAACCAATATAATTTCCTTAACCCTAGTGAAAACTAGGGTTTTATTTTTTTAAGGCTGATGAAAGAACGTTAAAAATTATTTAATATTCAATTTTAGCTAAGTTGAGTGAGATCGATAAATTAATGACCTCCGTCCAAAAAACTGGAGTATTTAAAAGTAGAGAATTCGGGTTGGAATTAACTATTTTAGATAGGAGGAAAAACGATAAATAAATCAAAATTATGCTTTGCATGAGCTTCCTTCGGTGAGTTTACTAAAGCACAGTTTGCTTTTACAATCAAACAGTCCAAGATCGGCATAAGTGTAGAGGAGGCCTACCGTAAGATGGATGGTAGCGAGGCTATATGCTTCAATTGGAAGAAGAAATACGGTGGAACTGTAATTGGATATGTTGCGGTTTGTTAAACCGCTACCATCCGATGAGGAGGTAGAAGCCTTTTGCTAAACCGATGTAAAATCAATTCCAGTACTTTATCATCTAGGGAATTTATCCTTATATAAAATTGATAGCGAATATATTGTATATTTAAGTATACTTTTCTGTTTGATAGCTCAAAAGTATAAAATATAGGCGGCCTCAGGCATTCCCAGATTCTACCTATTCTAGCATACTAACTGGATGTAAATGTCAACGCATTTGAGATTAATACCAACAATAAACCTATAAGCATAAAAGTAATAGAAAGTAAAATAATAAATGATGAAAATTAGAATCCTTAGCCTAGTTATAATTGTATTACTTAGCAATAATTTGTTTGCACAATCTCAGCCCAGCTATGATACTGTATCTGTGGGTAACATGAAACAGGTTATCTCATATAGTGGTAATAAAGACTTACCGCTTATACTGTTTTTGCATGGAGGCCCTGGAAGTTCAAGGATGAAACAGGCAGAAGTCTTCTCTCACATGCTCCAAAAACATTTTCTAGTAGTTCAATGGGATCAGAGAGAAACTGGCAGGACACTTGCGTTAAACAAATCGTCAGTTTCCCATTACCTTGAAATTAATGGAGGATGATACGCATGAATTGATACAACTACTATTGAAAAAATTTAATCAAAAGAGATTGTATCTAGTCGGAGAATCCTGGGGGACTGTTCTTGGTTTCAAAATGGCAGAGAAATATCCTGAACTTTTAAATGCTTATATGGCATTTAGCCCAGTGGTTCATCAGTCAAAAAGCGAGCAAATTTTGCTTGAAAAATTAAAACTTGATGCAAAAGAGAAAGGTCTAATTCAAGCTGAACAAGAATTAAATACCGTTAAAATTCCTTTTAGTAATTATGAGCAACTATACTACTCTAGAAAATGGATGTTTAAATACGATGGTCAGGCTATTGCGGATAAAGATACTATAGCCCTGAAGCAATACCTTAAAGTTTGGTCAGGTACGTGGTCATCAACTTGGAATGAGGCTATTCAGCAAAATCTTTTTGTGGAGCTACCCAAGATAGACTGTCCAGTGTATTTCTTTATTGGGGAAAAAGACTTTCAAACAAATTTCAAGATTGCGAAAGACTATTTTAAAGCTTTACAAGCACCGAAAAAGAACATCTTCATATTTGAAAATGCAGGACATTCAGTCTTAACAGAAGAATCGGAACGAGTTCAGAAAATAATTATAGAAGAAATTTTAAAATAGCACTATCAACAGCAATATTTGAATGCCTTTTTTAGGCTATATTGCTTTATTTTTGTTTTATATTATATTGAAATCTCAACACTTTAAAATTCCAGAGCGTTAGCGTTTGTTTTGCAACCAATTCGTTTTTTAGGTCACTAATAATTAATTCATCTCGAAATGAGCGAATATACTTTGACCAATATCCATTCTTATAATCTTTTAACAAAAAGTAAAAACCTGCATCACCAAATCTTTGGCCAGACGAATCCAATATTAATTCACCATTATCGCCAATTTTAGGAGTCATAATAACTGTTGCATTTCCATTTGGTAATGGAAAAACAGCCTTTACACAGTGTATTCCAGATGGCAATCGACAGATTCCATATACACCCGAATATACTGTTTGTCCTGTTGCTTCAATTGTTCTGAGCCAAAATACATATTTTACCTGTTTGGTATCTTTATCCAAAAGTGAAATGATTTCACTTGTGATAGCTTCTGAATCTCGGGTATTATGTAATGGAATATTGAGTTGATTTAATCTATGGCTGAATAATTTTTTCAACAAAAAACCAAAACCTTTAAAAACGGTAAACCACTGCACCGAAAAATTTAAGTTATAAAGTGAAGTTTTTTCATAAAAATCGACCACTTTATCCGACAATAGCGCGTATTGAGCAGGTGTAAGGGACAGCTGATCCATGGAAGGTATCAATCCCTGTGCTTCGGACTCCTTGTCAATAATCAAATTTTCTTTTTCAGCAAGTTGATCGATATAGGTTTTATTAATTACTTCCAGTTTACCTATTGGTCCCATTAACCAGTCATAATTTTCCACATCGATTTTACGTCCCGACAAAATTACCCACTGTTGTGTTATCCAATCTTGGATCATCTGCATTGGATATGCTAAGCTCATCTTCGTAAAAAAGTTAGAGATTTGGTATTAAATGTGTACGTCCATTCCACTCACCATATTCTGATAAAGGTTTGAAACGCAACGTAGTAAATTCCATATGAAAATCTTTTCGATCTCTTTCTTTCATCGCATGGATATGTCTTTTTGGTGCGTGTACATTGCTACGGCCTAGCACCATATCTGTCATTTCTTTTTCGGATTTCCAAACTGAAAATGTAGAAATTGTTCTAGGGAGTCTTATTGAAGCCAAAGAAAACGTTGTACCTGGATGATCCCTAACCAATTTTTCTACTGGTCTTCCCCAATGAATGAACCTAGGAATTTCAAATAATTTCATACGAGCTATTGTTATCGCAACTACAGGGGCATTGGAAGGTTCTAGTTCAATAGGATTATGTGGAATTTTGAATTGATTTATTTTTCCCCATTGTCTCAGAAAAGTTAGTCTCGTGTGCCACCCCTTGGACAATACGTGCCCAAATTTGTTTTCGATTAAGAATTTGTTAATTGAAGCTTCATTTTCCCATTGCGCAAATACAGCAACTTGTTTATTAAAGATGCGAGAACGTGACCATATTGCAGACCCTAATCTCATTGTTGTCATACATTCCATATGAATCAAACCTGTATTATTTATTGTCTTTGGTGGAAATAAGATTACTTTCAATGCAGAAAAATAGGATGTTTTTACGAGATGGTAAGTGAATATGCTCATATTCAAAAGTAAGTAAAAAAACAAAAAGGAGAGCAGTTGAACTGTAAAACAAACACCACAATCTTGGACGACTCCAATGATTATATGGTGGCAAAAGTGACCCTACAATTTGAAGGGTTTACCAAGACCGATTTAAACACCTTGGTCAATGATGGCGGCAACTGGAAAGTATCCCAATCCATCAACTCGTACAAGTAAGTTAAGTTTAATTCATATGTATAGTAAAAGCCACGTCGAGAGATGCGGCTTTGTTTTTTTGTGTCCAGAAAGCAAGGCTAGGTTAACAAGTTGATGGCTATCTTTTGAATGCTAGCCGACAACAAACGTTTACAAACGACTATAAACGTTTAATAACCGGCTAATAATTTTAGTTTTATGATGTTTGCTTTATGTAATTAATTATTTAAGTAAATCCTAAAATTATGTTAGCGTATTCAAAACCCGTATTTATTGATCCAACCACCGATGAAGGATTCAAGCGGTTATTCGGAGACAAGGTCAATCTGATCAACTTTCTAAACATCATCTTTCGCGGTCGTAAGACCATCACAGATCTTACTTATCGGGATACCGAGCGTATCGGAGCTACCGAAGAGATCGGTAAAGTTATCTTTGATCTTGTGGTCCAGATCAGTACAGGGGAGGAGATCATCATCGAGATGCAGACGAGTACACAGACCAACCTGAAGCAACGTATGCTGTATTATGCAAGTAAGGTCATTTCAGACACAGCACCCAAAGGCAACCGCAAAGCCTGGGGGTATGCCATTCCCGAGGTTTATACTATTGTACTGATGGATGGTTTTCATATGCCAGGAGGTGATCATAAAACATATTTTCATGATACCTGCCTGTGTAATAGAGATTCAGGACAAATTTTTTACGAGGGATTGGGGTTTATTTATATGGAATCCCGAAGGGAACTATCATTCCATCAAGATATATTATTGATGATAAATTGATTAACTTTGTTAAAAGCGAAGCTGAGGTTGAAGACGAACTGGACAAAGTATTCTTTATGCTTAAGAATATGTCTACGTTAAAGACCTTGCCAAGGATTATGAATTCCGGAGTATTTCAACGATTCTTTCAGTTGGCCAGCTACGCAAAATTGACAAAGGAGGAACGAACTATGTATGATATTAGTTTAAAACGTAAGTGGGATGCTGAAGCAGTGCGGATGTATCAACAGGAACAACAAAAACAACTGGTAGGATTAGAAAGACAATTGAAAGAAGCTAAAAAAGCAATTGTAAGTGCTGAAGCCCAGGGGGAGCAGAGAAAAGCCATTGAAACAGCTTTGAGGTTTAAAGAGATGGGTTTACCTGTATCAGATATTGCTAAGGGTACCGGCCTTTCCATCGAGGAAATCGAAAAACTGTAATAGAACATCGTTTTAAAATATACAGAACCGTTTGGGATGCCAAGCGGTTTTTTTTGTGCCTTTGTTATTTACGTGTGGGTAGAAGCGATGGCAAGCCTTATGCGTATAAGATGGAATCATATTAATAAGTTGAAACATAAAACAAGCTTTGGCAGTTATTTAACTGCCAAAGCTTTTTTTTCTTCTTCAAGCAGATCCTTCCAGGATCGGTGTATCTATTTCGGGCTTGAGCGCTTTGAGCGTTTTAAGAGCAAACAAACTGCGTTTGATTGCATTGTTCAATGTTTTCTGGATGCTGTAGTAGGAGAGTCCCTTAGCACTCTCTATCGGTTTAGCACGAGATACCTTTTTGTCAAATCCAAACTGGTCTTCTTTTAGCACAAGGTTGATCAATTTCTCGATCTGTTCTTTTTCCGGTAGCTCCAACGAGATAGATAAGTCAAATCTACGCAATAGCGCTTGGTCTAGCATTTCCTTTTGGTTTATAGCGGCTATGACCATACTACTTTGCGGTAGGTGGTCAAACAGCTGCAAAATGGTATTCACCACACGTTTCATTTCACCATTATCTTGGCTATAGTCACGTACCTTGCCCAAAGAGTCAAATTCATCGATAAAGCTGATGCAATCCTCCTGTGCAACCTTACGGAACATCTTCGCTAGGTTTTTACTCGTTTCACCCAACTTTGAAGATACGATAGCGCCAAGATCCATCACGATTATCATTTTCAAGTTTCATTGAAAACAAGTTATTGTTTTACCCGATTCTTTTCATCATCAGCACCTTTCGAGTCATATTTTTCAGGACTAGCTATAGTTTTTCCAAACCTATAGCTCAGCGTTAATAGAGCTCTTCTTGTGTCACCAATATTTTTATAATTTGCATCAGTTGACTTCAGATTGTTAATGATTCCTTTATTGATGTTTGTATAGAAAAGATCGTTCATATTAAATTTGACCGATGCATTTTGCGATATTTTCTTTGACACCCCCATATTAATTCCCCATTTACTTCCATAAACAAATTGAGCATTGGTTATTTTTGATTGGTAATTTCCGTCAAATTGAATAAGCCAATCGCGTCCCGGTTTGAAGCCGATCATTCCCTGTAAATATCCATTTATTCCTTTGTTGTCGAGCATTCCGGTATAGAAACTACTTTTAGCATGTACATGCGCTACTTCGCTATAGAGCTGGAAGTTTAACCATGTCGTTGGGCTAAAACTTCCATCAAGAGAAAAACTTAGCACTTTCGTGCTACCGATATTATCCGGTCGGCTATAATATATTTCATCAACAATTTCTATGGTCTCATTGGTTTGATTTTTAGTACTGCTGTATGCAACTGTACCCGTAATACGTTTAAGATAAATATAGCTTAGCTCCACTTTATGAGAATAAGCAGGTTTCAAATTGGGATTACCTACTAAATAGGTGAATTTATCCAGCGGAGATATAAAAGGATTCAGGTCTTGAAAGTATGGCCGGTCAATCCGTCTTCCAAAATTCAATCTTAGCTGGTTAATTTCTAAACTATCCAGTTTATACAGCATAAATAACGTTGGGAATAAACCCGTATAATTTCGTTTAAAAGAAGAATCTTGTTTCGTTATATTTCCAAATTGATGCCCCTTAGACAATGTATTTTCCACTCTTAATCCCATCTGAATGCTTAAATTTTTATAATCCTTATTTAGGTTCAGATATGCCGCATTTATGTTTTCGTTATACTTGAAGCGATTTGTTTTATCATAATCTGGAACAGATTGATTTTTTAAAGTGAAAAAATAATCCGCTATATTGTCTGTTTCTGTTATACTTGTTTTAAGTCCCGATGCGATTTTTATATTTCCTTTTAAGGGCAAAGTATAGTCCGTTTTTGCAGCATAAATATTTATATGAGACAATAACACGCCATTCAGCAGCTCATGCGAACCATTGCTTCCATTTTCCAGGTGTCCATCATTCATAAAAGATTGGTCATTGCCTATTTGATAGGTTATATAATCAAGGTCAACCGCTAGATCCGATTTAGATTTTGTAAACAAATGCCTGAAGTTTATATTAATACTTTCATTTGTGTACTTACTTTTTTCTGTATTTCTTGCCAATACAGTAGAATCCAATTTGCCACCTGCGTCACTGATTAGACTTTTACTATTAATATTGCTCGTCGGGTAGCGTAGATTTCCCCCTACATTAATACCCCAGGTTGTTTTTTCCGAAGCATAGTAATCTAGGCCAACAATAGCGTTAAATCCATGTCCGGTTTTTCTAATATTGGAATTCTGATTAAAGAATGAGGAGATCGCTCCACCATCATCTTTATGCGTCCTATTTATCACTAAATTTGTGAAACCATTTCGGAGCATGTAACCAAGATTTCCATATACATTCAATTTCCTATTCTTATAATTAAAGTCAAGTCCATGATTTGTAGTTGTGTACTTATGTTGCCCTATGCTGGAATTAATACCCATGTTAAAACCCCTTATGTTCTGTTTTTTTGTTGTGATATTGATAATTCCAGCATTACCCGCTGCGTCATATTTTGCCGGGGGATTGGTCATTATCTGAATTTGATCCAGTGATGATGATGGTAGCGATTTTAAGTAGCTCTCCAGATCCGCCCCGGATAAAAAAGTAGGTCTATCATCGATAAATATAGCAACACCCGATCTTCCTTTTAATGTTATCGATCCATTCTGATCTACCCGTACACCTGGAGCTTTTTCCAGTACATCAAGGGCAGATGACCCAGAGTTACTAATCAGTGCATTTACGTTGACAACTGTTCGGTCTATTTTCTGTTCTATAAAAGATTTCTGCTTTATAATGAGGACCTCTTTAAGCGCAACCGGATTTTGCTCAATAGTGATAGGAGATAAAAGGATGCCGTTATTGGACGCGTCTAGTACGAGCACTTCACTTTTATATCTGCTTTCCCCTATATAGCTTATGATTACCGTATAGGAACCCAATGAAATCGGAGCAAATTTGAATCCTCCATTTTTTTTTGTCATTTTAATTTCGACTATCGAGGAGTCTTTTGCAGCATAAAGACTTACGGTAGCTCCCTCTACAAAATCCCCTTTCTTATCGACAACACTACCTGAAATACCCGTAGACAACTGGGCCACCATCTGAGTAGCTGTAATCAGTATGATGATTATTGTTATTATAAATTGTTTCATTTAGGATGTTGTTGCGGTTAAATTTTGGACATAGGTATTCCACCCCGCTAAAAGCAGGTGACAATACCAGTAGTGAGAAGCTTAGTTAATACTTACAGATTGCGTATAATTGAGTCGGTCAGACGGGTTTTGGACATATTTATTTAATATATACTGATGTAGCTTTGCATTTTGCTTTTCATCATTGATAAATAGAGCCTTATTCGTAATTCGAATGGTAAATTTGTTTTTATTAGGTATTAATTTTCGGTTCATTAAGTCCGCTACCATTTCCTTACCCTTTACGCGTTCACCTTTGGTCGGTTTTGATTGATCATTTATACTTGTAGGTGCTTCCGTATAACGGGAGGGAGGAGATATGGTAAATGCCACCGTGATTAGTACTGTACATACGAAACAGATTGTGATGATCAGTCTTTCTATCAGGTTTAGAGATGAGTTTTTAGTTCCTATTATCCTTTTTACCCGATTTAATAGCGATCCATCATTTCCTGTCAATGCCATACTCCAAGTAGGAGTTGTTCCTTGATATTCTTCACACGCTACGAGTGCCTGGACATATTCAAGTTTGTTACCCGTTATTGTGACAGCTATATCATCGCAACAATTTTCACGTTCTTCTCTGATCAACGATGAAATCCATAATACAGCAGGGTTGTAAAACAATACAATTTCCGTTAAACTTTGCAGTAGATTCATCAGAAAATCTTTTCTGTATATATGGGCCAGTTTCATGTGCTATTATAGCTTCTACCTGCTGTACGGATAGCCTATTTATTAAACCTATCGGCATCAGGATAACAGGTTTTAAATGCCCTATAACCATGGGTACCTGTGCCAGTCCCGATTCGACCAAAGAAATGCTTCTGGTTACACCAAGTCGTTTGCAGAGCGCAGTCATTGTTTGGAGCCAATATGCATTGGCCGGAACAATATTAGTTTTTTTAAGATTATATATCGTATGCATACCAGTAGCCATCCGAATGGCCTTTATACAGATCACTAAAAACCAGATTAAGACCAGGAATATATAATAATCCGTTAGCTTGTTTATTGCAGTAATGCCCGAACTCGCGACATTCTGTATATAATCCGCTTCAGTTTTTTCTATCATATTTCCAGCATGCATCGTTTTAGGTATAGTTCCCAATATCTTATCCGCTACATTAAACTGATATATAAATGTCAATAGCGTAGTTGCTGTGAATAAAATCAATGCTCCAGAGAGTAACATATAACGAATTCGTGCAGTGGTGTGATGTCTCAATAATAAGATTATTCCTCCAAATAATGCAAGTATGACACCTTGCCATAATGAATGTATGATGGTATTACCTATAGCTCTTATTAAGAGATCAACAAATGTTGCATTTAATGATGAGAGTTCCATAATTCCTGATTTTTAAGTTATCATTTCTTATTATTATCAAGATTCTCGATTAAATCTTTGATGGCCTGCAGATCCTCTTGAGAAGTTTTTTTATTTCCCAGTAACTGCATCACCAAGTTGCTCGCTGATCCCTGATAAATAGTTTTCACAAAGCTATCCAGTAAATTACTCTTTGTTGTTTCTTCTTCTTCGACAACGTGGTAGATATGCTTCATCTGGCTCTCATCTCTTTTTAATATTCCTTTTTCAGTCATGATCTGCATCAGCTTTAAAGTAGAAGTATAGTTTACCGGTCGTTCTTCATTAATTGCCTCATTGATCTGTCTTACAGTAGAAGGCCCTAGTTTCCATAGCGCTCGAAGTATTTCAAGTTCTGCTTTAGTAGGTTCATTTTTTTGGTTCATATTAGGTATGATATTTTTCATATCATAAAGGTAGGAAAAATTTCGTACGAACAAAACTTTATCTTTAATTTTTTAGTCTACCTATAGCAGATATTGCTAAAGGTCATGGATTTAGCTTTAAGGATATTGAAAATCATAGCTGTTTAGCTGCATCATTTTTAGCAATTATATATTTGAATAGAGACCATTTAGGTGTTAACGGAGGTATCTATTCTGGGTATTATTTTCCAAACCAATCAAAAAGGCTCTACCATTTCACCTATCCATTTCCACCATTCACCGAGTTTTTTGTTGAGTTAGTCTAATCGCCATAGGGTAGGTATGGATTACACCCTACTTTTGAGTCAACAAATAATAAGAACTGCAAAGCAGGCATCAGGGGTGAGTTGGTGGATGTGGGGCTGATGCAACTTAAATACTAACATTATAAAATAAAGACATTATGAAAACTTTAGTAAAAACATTCGCAGCAGCAGCCTTGATCGCAATAACAACATTCACAATGGCAGCAGGCAAACCAGCAGGAGACAACTCTAAAAAAGCAGTCGTCAATCTATCCACAGCAAATCTAGCAATTGACCATTACGTAGCAGTTATGACAGAGGGAGAGTCGGCAGGAGTAGAGCAATTGTTTACAGCAGATTTCAACCAAAAAGTACAGGCCCCACAAGATAAAGCGAACAGCCGCTCAGAAGTTATTTCATTCTTGAAAAAGCAAAAAGGAGAGCAGTTGAAATGTAAAACAAACACCACAATC
This sequence comes from Sphingobacterium sp. SG20118, assembly GCF_044740685.1. Lineage (NCBI taxonomy): Bacteria > Pseudomonadati > Bacteroidota > Sphingobacteriia > Sphingobacteriales > Sphingobacteriaceae > Sphingobacterium > Sphingobacterium sp. SG20118. The sequence goes on along the minus strand of NZ_CP172826.1, from coordinate 2,709,540 downwards.
TTAGAAGACTCCAATGATTATATGGTGGCAAAAGTAACCCAACAATTTGAAGGGTTTACCAAGACCGATTTAATCACTTTGATCAATGATGGGGGTAACTGGAAAGTATCCCAATCCATCAACTCGTATAAGTAAGTTAAGTTTAATTCATATGTTTAGTAAAGGCCACATCTAGAGATGTGGCTTTGTTTATTAGTATCCTCAGCTATGCAATTAGGCAACAAACGATTAATATCGCGATTATCCACGTATTTCGGTTTGTGTAGGGCTATATAACGCTGAAACATGAGACTAGCCATTTTATCGTCATTGTTTCGCGCATTGTTGCAGTAGCTACCTTTTAAGGGCACATCAAAATAATCATTAAGTTCGGTAGTAGATTTAAATATCATAATGTATGTCTCCAGAAAAGCTATCCGAGATATCACAGACTTTATAAGTAGGTGATGCCATCTGAAGTAGCTTTTCAATATATTGCTATAATTTGTCATCCAACCAATGTATAATATTGAGCAGGAACTGCGCATTTTGTATAGCTCCAGGATGATTCATACCTCTCTTCTCACTTTTGATGCCTTGGAGCTGTGCAGAAAATGGAGCCCCATCCCCAAATATGACCACTCTGCCCTTGCCGTATTTAAGATACGCGCCGTTCACTAAGCCTCTTCCAGAGATATAGGGAAGGCTCTCCGGTAGAGGTCTTTTTATTTGAGAAACATTGCTCGGAAGATAAATATTGTAGTCATCTCCCAACGCAGAAATAACATCAGCGTGTGAAGGAAACTATAAACCCCGTTCCTCCCCAGCACATGATGCTGTCGATCTCTTTGCCAGGAGAGCTGGTAATCTGATTTGAGATAAGTGTCTTTCTTTCCTTTGAAAACACTTCTGGTAAACCATCCTTTCTAAGTGCGAAACCATTAATTATATTTATTCCAAATCTTCCTGCCAGTTCATTAACAGAAGCGCCACACGGCATATGATCCGTTACGAGAAATAAGCTCCCTCCAGCTGCAACCCATGTGGACAGTTCATTTATCTCCTTTTTAGAAAAAGCTGACCTTGCAGGTAGGTTCCACTCTTCCAAATCATACATCGCGTTCACCGTTACGTAGATCTTTGCTCCTTTTAAAAGCTCCCAGCTTACATTTTCTTTGTTGCTTACCACATTATAGCCATCGTCTCGGAGCAAGTTACTGAAACCCGAGTAGGCACCTTTCAACGTTGAGGCATTATTATGCGCCTCATCAAATAATATCAGAGGACCCTTTCCCCTTTTGTAAATAGGAGCAGAAATTGGATAGTTAAAATTTTCGTCCGACACCTGTTGAGCATCCGCAGGGTTCGCCCCAATCGCAAGCAAACACCAAATAAAAAAGACCTTAAAAAACCTTCGTTTGATCATCACGGACTATTTTACTTTTATCCAGGTATCATTTTCAAAACAGGTCACCTGCGAAGCTTCACCATTACTCAATAAAAACGTAAGCGGGAAGGTACCGTCATCATTCAGGAAAAAAGTTTCTGATCTGGGCGTAAAGGCAATCTCTTTATTATCCCACATTTGCTTTATCGTCACTCCACTTCCTGAAGAACGGATGTTTATCTTAAGATTATTATCATCATTCAAGATGTAATACCCTTCCAACCGTCCAAGTTGTTCTACAGATAACTGTTTGTTCTTTTTGGGATTAAATCCAACTTTTGTCGTCATTATCCTTCCCAGTATCTTCGCATGATTAAAATGACCAGAACTGTCTTTTAAGAATTCAATTTTGTGACCTTCTTCTTTTGATTCAAAGTTCGTTTCATTGATCCGGACCAGTTGGAATTCTTTGTTATCCCATAATTGTTTGGCAAAAAGAAGGTTGTCTCTAAGCGCAAACTCAATAAAAGCAACCTTATTAGGAAGCTGGTAGTACCCTAACAGCTGATCCAAGGGTACTGGTTTAGATTTTTGACTCTCTCCCTGTATAGTAGCATTTGAATGTTGCGCAAAACAGTGGGTTGAAAGAGATGCACTTGCAAATAAGAGATTCGCTACAATTACACAGATTTTTGAGATAGCTGCAGATTTGAATAATTTCATTGTTTTCATAATTGTATTTTTTTTATGAAGCAATGATAACCCTTTGTTGTTTATGAGCAGTTCGGATGGATACAGCTGAACATAATTGCTATCTAGAAGCGTTTGAATTTGCTTTAATGTATTCTTTTGGAGTGAGGTTAGTGGCTTTTTTAAAGGTGGTATAAAATGTCGTTTTGGAGTTAAATCCAGCCCTTATAGCAACGCCGAACATATCTAAATGTTTAGTGTCTTCCGATAATAAAAGAGATTTAGCTTCCTCAGTCCGTAACTCATTTATAAACTGATAAAAATTCTTTCCAATCCCATTATTAAGAATATAGGAAAGTTCATGCGTGCTGATACCTATTTTACTTGAAAGTACTGAAAGTGTCAGGCTTGGATCCAGATATAGTTTTTGACCTACTGTTTTTTGCATTAAGATAGATTTGAGTTCTTCAACCTGTTCACCTGTAAGCCTTTCATTGCGTATTGTTTTTGGTGTAATTTCGTCTTTTTCTGCAGGCTGATACTTTTCTAAAGCATAAATTGATTTTTGAGTAAGCGTTGCATATGCCAGAAAGATTATACCAAAAAAATACAGGATAGGGGAATAATAAGTTACGTGAACGTTGGACATACTCAATATACGAATGACAATCATGAAGAGTACGGAAATCAATAAATATCTTAGCCATTTCAGATCTATTTTATCGGTAAACGAAGCCAACATTTGTAGGTTCTTTTGGTGACGACGGAGCAGAGAATAACAAACGATCCAATAATAAATCATCTGGACGAAGAAAAAATACCGGACGATAAATCCAATCCAATGTGGCAATATGGGGAGGTCATATTGTTGATTAAACAGTTTTGGCATTAAGTAGATAAATGAAAACATAAGGAAAAGCAGGAAAGGAACGAAATGAAGAAACCATTCCTTTTTATTTAAAGAAGGCGATACATAGTGGTGCACGGCCAAATACAGACAGGGGAGCATAGCCCATCTAGGCAGTTTCCAGCAGATGAATAAGCAAACTGCCTCCAATTCCAAATTCTTCAAGGAAAATTTGAGTAAAATTGCATGCAAGGATACCATAAAATGCGCCAAGCCATCGGTTAGCTCGGACATTCACTTTTTCGAACCCGATAAAAAGCAGGGATCCTAATAGCCATAGTGCTCCAGCTGAAAAGGCATTGAAAGCAGATAAGGTATTTATTTCAGACATCAGATCAATTAGATTGTTTTCATAAATTTATGATATTTCCAAGAAAATTAAAACCTACATGCTCCAGATCGGAATCCCTATCCACCCGTGTATTGAAAATAACACCACCAGATAAAGCAAGAATAGGATATTAAAAGTCATGATGAATTTTATCCATTTTTCACCTATCTGCGGCCAGCGTTTGTACAATAAATATGCGGCGGTCAAAATACTGATTCCAAAAAAGAGCATACCAGCGAAAATGGAAAAAGTCGTACCATTCAGGGTCGTATAAAGTTCCTTGTGAATCGCATCAGTCACCCCCAATATACGATAGGAGGCTAGGAAAGAGACTATGCCCAGGGATGGTAATAGCACTAAACATAGATCTATGATTTTTATTTTTTTAAAAAAGACTAGTGGTATTCCGACCAAAGTATAGGTTATGGACAGCAAAGCTGCGAGCAGGCCAAGGTAAATCGGGATCTTTTGCAATAAAATTGGTAAATAAGGTGCTTTACTATAAAACCTGTTACCATAACCCTGAAAGAAAGGGTGTCCCTCATTATCATGACCTATCACAAATGAAGGTATTATATCACCTTTCAAGTGGAAAAGACCATTTCCTACGTGAATCAAGGAGTCTACCTGTCCATTTCCTGTATTGATAATAAGTTTGTCGTTATCAATAGACAAAAGGTTAATCCCTCCAAATATTCTTCTGTAAAACTCCCATTGCTCATTCTTAGGGTTCATAAATTGGTAATATCCCAGCATAGGTTCAATCTTCGACTTATCTATTTTTACAGTGTGTATTTTGGGAATCTCCATATTTTTAGTTAAAAAGTCTTCAATGAGTTCGGATACTGGCCATAGATTTGTATTGCAATTGGTAGAAATAGTATATGCCAATCCGGCCTCTCTGTTAAAAAATATCCAGGAACTAAAACCTTCGCCTTTACCATTATGCCCTCTAAATGTTATTTTTTTATTATTCGGGAATAAATCGTTTCCCAGTGCATATCCTGTCTGTAGTCCGTGCTGGCTTGCCAATGTGCTGTGGACTTTCTCCATATCGAGAAAATTATGCTCACGAAATAGAGTCCCAGCGTAACTTTTACTAGGATTCAGGAGGAAATGCATAAATCTGGTCATATCAGATGCGTTTGATACCAGTGCACTAGAGGCACCGTTGCTACTTGGCATATAAAACGGAAGCATGGTATAGTTTCCATTCCTAAAATCATATCCCTTAGCATAGTGCTGTCCACTTTCGCCACTTAAATCAAATAGGGTGCTATTCATCGCTAAAGGTTTAAATAGCGTCTGTTGGATATATGCATTCCAAGGAATGCCGGAAACTTTCTCTATGATGTATCCCAAAATATTATAACCCGGGTTTGAGTAGGACATCCTTTCACCAGGTTTCCACCGGGAACTAAGCGATTTTTTTTGCGCTTCTATGGCATTTAGTCCTATTAATCGTTTTCCTGTCATATTGATCATCTTATTCAGTATAATATCTTCAAAACCGGCTGTATGTTCCAAGAGATGTACAAGTCTTACAGGGTGAGTAGACTCCCATTTGTTGGTGTATGGGATTTCCGGAGCAATGGTCTGCAATCGATCTCTGAGTTTCAGTTTTCCTTCAGCTATTAAATTCTGGATTCCCATTGCAACAAAAAATTTTGTAACAGATGCAAGATGAAATTGTGTTGTGCTATCCACTTTTATTTTGTGCTCTAAATCGGCATATCCCAATCCACCTGAAAATAATGTGCTGTCTTTTTTGACAATAGCAATCATCAAACCCGGCATATGTTCTTGTCGGAGTACACCTTCTATTTTTTTTAACAATTGATCTATTGCAGGTGCAGGAAAATCATGATGCTGAAGTTGTGCATTAACCATTTTGCATGATAATATCATACAAAGTATGGTCGAAAACAATTTTATACGTTTATTCATCGTTATGTTTTTTTAGCAAATTACATCTGTAATGCACTGTTTTAGTCCGATTCTATCCAAACGAACTAATCAATCCCCTTGATTTAACCACATTGGGGCGAGGAAGAAAAGAATAGTTAGTGCGTAAATGGAAAAAGAATTTCACCACTTTTCTGGAATCTAGCTGAATATTATAGTAGTCAGCTTCGGTAGTTATTCGCACGCTGTTCGAGAAGGCTTCGGGAAATGTCTACTGTTTACCTACGGTTGCTCTACAATTTCCCTATATAAACAGTAGGCGGGGGGGTAGGCGATGTGTAGGGGAACTGTATAGCCACTCCGAAGAAGGGGCGAAGCTGGTCCGAACAAAGGCTGAATCAATACTGAATGAAATTCCCTTTCCTACCTCCCATACGGTTTCCCGCCGTCAAAGAACAGCACGTTTACATAATATTGCACACAAATGGAGATAACTCAACTACTTTGCCTTTGGTCTTTTATTTTTAGCTTATATTGATTCTGGCATTTTGGCAATAATTATTTTGTCAAAACACTTGACAATAAATATTTTGTTACTATATCTCCTTGAACTAGCGAAAGATTATCTGAAGGAAAATCACTTATTTTGCTTACCCTATAATTACCAACGTTGTCAAGGTCGTATTTTGAATTTTGAGATTTTTACTTTGTAAAAGTATATGAACAATTTTAATCACTCATATAGATTGCTTGGAGTCAACCCTTATCAATACGAAGATATTGATAATGTCTTAATTTTTAGCCTCGAAACATAGTGAGAACTAGGTGTTGTTTTATATATTTTCAGCTTCTGCATTCAGTTTTTCGATTTCCCAATCAACGTGCTTTTCAATCAAACGATATAAGGACAAATTTGACTGTTCCAAGCCTTTGTAAATTCGTTCATTTTCAAGATCATCTTCACTATCTTTTGGAATATGTAGATTGCGATAGTAATTATACCAGACATATTTACCTAAGGAATAGATGAGATCAGATTTTAACTTATTGTCATCTGTCGATTCGTATAGTTTGATCGCTTTACGAAAGCGTCTAGGGTTGAGTATTGTTCCTTCCAAATCCGCATCAGAGTCAAATAATAACCCCATTTGTTGGTTGAAAAGCTCAATTTTATCCCTAATATCATTAATATCCATACCTTTTACGTTATCTATTCTTCTATCAAGTACCAATTTAACACTTTATTTTTTGCTTTTCACCTAATATTGCAGATTTGGAGGCAGAAGCTTAGGTATTGAAATAGCAGGTGCAAAACATAAAAAAAGCCTTAGCGGTTATTTAACTGCTAAGGCTTTTTTTTCTTCTTCTAGCAGATCCTTCCAGGATCGGTGCATCTATTTTAGGCTTGAGTGTTTTGACTGTTTTCAGCGCAAACAAACTGCGTTTTATTGCATTGATAAATATTTTCTATATGCTGTAATAGGAGAGTCCTTTAGCACTCTCGATCAGTTTAGCGAGAGATGCCTTTTTGTCAAATCCAAACTGGTCTTCCTTTAGCACAAGATTTATCAATTTCTCGATATTTTTTTTTAGGGAGCTCCAATGAGATAGATAAGTCAAATCTACGCAATAGCGCTTCGTCCAGCATTTTCTTTAGGTTTGTAGTGGCTATAACCATACTACTTTGCGGTAAGTAGTCAAACAGCTGCAAAATGGTATTCACCACACGTTTCATTTCACCATGATCTTGGCTGTAGTCACGTACCTTGCCCAAAGCGTCAAACTCATCTATAAATATGATGCAATCTTCCTGAGCAGCCTTACGAAATATCTTTGCTAGGTTTATTCTTTGTATTATAACTATTAAAGACTGTAATATTGTTGTGTAATTTCGTAATTACCTCATAGGTAGTGTTTTGATTGTGGTTTTGTTGAATTTTTAATTCTTTGTATTTACAACACTATTCTCTGTATTCATTTTGAGCTTGCTTCACTTTAATTCTTTGTATTTTAAATTAAAAAGAATTTGTAGCCAAAGGAATTCCTGTTGAATATTACGAATTAATCCAAAAAGATTTGATCAATAACAACAAATTTTTCAAAGAAAACAATTATACAAACGTGGATTCAATTTTAAAAGAATCTAATAAGCAGATCAGAGATTCACTAGGGTTATAGCTGTCTAATAGACTACTCATATCGTTATTAATTCAAAATATATCCATAATAGTTAGCGCGCTAATTTATTAAAGAATTGATTGGGCAAGTTTGAGCGGAAAGCGCTCAGGTAGGACTACTTTTTCGGTTTCGCTAGGCACTTTTTTGGTTTTACTAGCTACTTTTTCAGTTTTACGAGTTACTTCTTTAGGATAAGTGTTCTCTTCTTTGGGATATATGTTCCCTTCTTTGTATTAAGTTGTTTCTTCTTTGGTACAAGTATTCTCTTGTTTGGAACATGTGTTCACTTCTTTTGGACTTGTGTTCTCTACTTTTGGATAGATGTTTACTTTTTGGGGAGAAATGTTACCTTCATTGAATAAGTGTTCTCTATTTTGGGATAGATGTTTACTTTTTGTGGAGAAATGTTACCTTCTTTGGAATAAGTGTTCTCTAGTTTGGGATAAGTGTACAATTGTTTAGCAGACGATGCTACTCGTTTACAATACATGTTAACTTGTTGTCGATAAGTGTCCTGATTTTCTGAACATCTGTCCACTTGTTTGCATAAAGGGACTACTTATTAATAAGAAGTGATTCCTTGAACTGAAGAAGTAACTAGCGAAAGGTAACAAGTAGTCAAGGAAAGCGGCATGATTTGATCTTAAACACGTATTTTGAACCTTAAAAGCTGGTTTGTGAATCATTGACCAACTGGTATAACTCCAATTTTGTTAGAATGATTAATAATTGTTGGGTTAATAAATATTCTATTTTTATTAATTTGAGATAGGAGAAACTGGCAAAGCTAACGTTTACTCTTTCCCTACAGTTGCTCTACAATTTCCCTACAGTTTGCCTAAATAAACAGTAGGCGGGAGGTAGGCGATGAGTAGGGAAACTGTATAGGCGCTCCGAAGAAGGGGCGAAGCTGGTCCGAACAAAGGCTGAATCAACACTGAATGAAACACCTCCGCCTTCCTTACGGTTTCCCGCAGTCAAAGAACAGCACGTTAATTTAATATTGCACACAAATGGAGATTACATAAAACCTATCGTGCTCCTAGATGAAGAGCATTTAGATTTGAAAGTGATTGGTGTATTTGAGAAGGTATGTAATCATGTTTGATAACTAGATTGTCCGATTAGGTGGCGGATTTAAGAGTAAGCTTAGGAGAAGGATTAGGAGAAAGTTTAGGAGAAGGAATAAGAGTAAGTTTAGGAGAAGGAATAAGTCAAAACGACGCAATAGCGCTTCGTCTAGCATCTCCTTTTGGTTTGTAGCGGCTATGACCATACTACTTTGCGGCAGGTAGTCAAATAGCTGCAAAATGGTCTTCACCACGCGTTTCATTTCACCATGATCCTGGCTATAGTCACGCACCTTGCCTAGAGAGTCAAACTCATCGATAAAGATGATGCAATCCTCTTGCGCAGCCTTACGGAATATCTTCGCTAGGTTTTTACTTGTTTCGCCTAATTTAGAAGATACGATAGCGCTAAGATGGACGACGATTATCATCTTCATTCAATTCTTTCCCGTTAAGGAATGATTGATAATCAATGGACTTGACATCATTAGGTTCCAGATTAATCGTAAATTCCTGATCAGGAAATCTTAATTTTAATAAAACTGGAGCCTGCATTTCCTTGACTAGCTCAGTAAAATTTAACTCCGGCAAACTCAATACTTGATAATTCTTGAGAACACTTTCCGTTTTTACTTTAGCTTCTAAAGGCACTTCTACCTTTTGTAATTCGATTGAGATTTCCTTAGCCATAATTTAAAAATTTAAAGTTTAAGATCTGTTAGTTCTATTCTTGTAGATATAGCATCTGTACGATTATCCAGTACCTCCACCTTACCGCTAAATATTACGGATACTTTACTATCTTTTTCAATTTTCATCGATTCGGGCATATTACATACTGTCATAGGTAGTTGTCCCTCTGTTTTAATATAATATATATAGTCACTTACCGCTATACCTTCTATAGATCTAGAGTAATTAAGAACCCCTTGTTTATTGCTCAAAGTCAAGGTTTTTGTATTTGAAGAGAAATTACATTTTTTAAACTCACTTATGGGATCTTCGTCTTTACAGGACAACATCAACATACATAAAATGGCGAAAGATATCTTTTTCATTGTATTATAATTTTAATTCCTAATTAAAACGAGTATTTTATATATTATGCTACATAACTTCAGATTTATGCATTTTGCTTGACATATAATATTTCAGTAATCATTTACAAGATAAGTAAAATAAATTTCCCAGAAAAGAGAAATTAAATACATATGGGTTAAATAAGGATTTGTGTATTCATCAATAGCATTTAGTAAACAATTGGATCAATCTGTCTAAAATAGTCCTTAAATTGAACCATTCCATTTTTTCGATTTACAACCAATAAGCTTCCTTTTATTAGTAAACAATAATTCGGATATTTGTAGAAAGACCAGTTTTGCTTTAACATAATTACCATGTCCGATATTCAAGAGTTAATTACACAGATCAGAGCATTCCGAGACGCACGCGATTGGGAACAGTTTCACAATTCCAAAGATTTAGCTTTGGCGTTGAGTATAGAAGCATCCGAGCTTCTTGAGCTATTCCTTTGGAAAGGTAATGAAGACGCGAATCCCGATAAATTGAAGCATGAACTTGCAGACGTGTTGATGTACGCGCTATTATTGGCAGATAAACATGGTCTTGATGTTAAGCAGATTGTTGCCGAAAAGATGAAACTCAATAACGAGAAATATCCGGTAGAGAAAGCAAAAGGTACGGCAAAGAAATACAACGAATTATAATGGCCAAACCTTTCCAGATAATTCCATACCCATTCGATTCGCAGTTGGAGCTTACCTTACTGCAACAACAGCGCGATTACCTGTCGTGGCCTATTGTATACTTTCTTCAGGACAAAAAGGAGGCTTATGTAGGTGAAACCACCGATATGGTCACCCGTATGAAAGCACACCTTAAGACAGTCAGAAAACAGCAGTTACATTCCGTATCCCTTATCCGGAGTGAGCTGTTCAATAAGTCTGCCACCTTAGATATTGAGTCTAATTTGATACGCTATATCGCCGCTGATGGGCAGTTTGATCTGCAAAATGGTAATCTCGGAATATCCAACCATAAGTTCTATCAGCAGAAAGAAGTGTATTGGGAACTATTTCGTGATATTTGGACCGAGTTGAGGGCAATGGGTATCGCTCGGCATTCACTCGAGCATATCGATAACTCAGACCTTTTCAAGTATTCACCTTACAAAAGCTTATCTCGAGAACAGACCAATGGATTGAAGACCATCCTCCGATGTTTGCTCGATGATCGTGCACGAGTAAGTTTGATACATGGGGGAGCAGGAACAGGTAAATCTATCTTGGCCATATTTCTTTTCAAATTATTGAAAACCGATTTACAGGATTTCAATAAAGCTGATTTTGATGAGTCCGATGAGGAACTATTTCAACTGGTGGAAGATGTACGTCAAAAATATGGAGATTTAGAAATGGCACTCGTCATCCCTATGCAATCCTTTCGTAAGACCATCAGTAAGGTCTTCAAAAACATTAAGGGATTGTCCCCAAAGATGGTCATCGGACCAGCCGAAGTAGCCAAGAAGAAGTATGATTTATTGATTGTAGATGAAGGACATCGCTTACGTCAGTGGAAAAATCTAGCCGCCTACTATGGTACATTCCGTAAAGTTTCCCAGCAATTGGGATTAGACGAACTCAACTGTTCCGAGCTGGATTGGGTACAACTGCAGTCCGATAAATCCATTATCTTCTATGACGAGTTCCAATCCGTCAAACCGTCCGATGCCGACAAGCAATGTTTTCTTGATTTGCAGGCATTGGAAAGCACCCGTATTGAACGCCTGCGCTCACAGTTTAGAGTAAAAGGAGGCGCACATTATATGGAATTCGTACATCAACTTTTCTCCGATAATACGACACTATTGCCCCAACCATTTGATAGCGTACATTACGATTTTCAGCTCTTCGATGATCTAGATGCAATGGTCAAGCAGATCAAGCGTAAGAATGATTCAGAAGGCCTGTGCCGCATGGTAGCAGGATTCGCCTGGGATTGGATATCCAAGAAAGATAGATCGCTGTACGATATCGTTATTGGCGACACACAGTTACGTTGGAATAGTACCGACGTAGATTGGGTAAACTCTACCCATGCTATCCATGAAGTCGGTTGTATACATACCACCCAAGGCTACGACCTCAACTATACCGGCCTGATTATCGGGCCCGAGTTGGATTATGATTTCCAAAACCAGTGCTTTGTCGTGTACAAGGATAGATACCGGGATAAGAACGGTAAAAACTCCATCACTGATCCAGCCGTACTTAAAAACTACATTCTCAATATCTACCGTACCATTCTGTTTCGCGGTATTCAGGGTAGCTATATATACGCCTGCAATGAAAATCTACGCGCCTACCTTGCCCAATATATCAAAGCTCATCAAGTACTCGGTCAGGAGCCCAAAGCTGAAATGCTGATTACCGATGTACCATCCGAACAAAGCATACCTTATTATGATCTAAGCATCGCAGCAGGTAGTTTTTCGGACGTACAACAACAAGGAAAAGCCCGATATGTAGAGGCAGCAGGTGCCTATGATCCAGAACGATACTTTGCCTGCACCGTAGTAGGAGAGTCTATGAATAAGATCATACCCAACGGCTCTATTTGTATATTCGAGCGTTATCAAGGAGGCTCCCGCAATGGTCTGATCTGCTTAGTCGAATCGAGCAGTTTCGAAGACCGGGATTTTGGTGCTAACTATACAATTAAAGAATATAGTAGCAAGAAAACTATCAGTGAAGAGGGGTGGGAGCATCAAGAAATCACACTTTTGCCTAAATCTACCGATGCATCCTATCAACCTATTGTACTCCGAGATGAAGAACTTTTAGACTTGAAAGTGATTGGGATATTTAAGAAGGTATTGTAACCATGTTTGATAGCTACAGGTATGAAACAGTTATAGAAGGACAGTATATGCTCCGAAAATTTGCTTCATAATCTTTCATTGGGTTTTTCCAGCTGGACGAACAGCTCTCAATTGTGAATTTAACTGCAAGTTATGAAGGAGAAATTTTGACTGTAATCTTTACAATAGACATACATCAATTAAAAACATAAACATTCTCACTTATAATAAAATAGGCAGAAAAGTGTGATTTATCCTAATAATTGCAAAATGGAGTTCTTATAGGATGAATTATTCTTGTAATTTTCTTTTTAAATGTAAGTTTATGATATACCATTGGATGTTTTTAAAAAGATTCCTCCGATACTATAAAACTAAATTTGTTTTGCTCCATTTCAATTTTTTTATAATGAATATCTAAACCTAGTTCATCAAAAATGTTCTTAACACCTACTTTAGTATTATTTGGAGTTCTTAGTCCGAATATTACTTCTGTAATTGATTCTGGATTATAGCTAAATAAACCTTTTATAGGTGCGATATATCTATATTCATTTTCATATTTCCAAACATCAAATTTAGTGGTTAAAAAAGTATTCTGATTCAGATTGCCACTAAGTGGGTCGCTATCTAAGTATTCTTTTGTGTAATTAATTTTATGTGGTCCATTCGGGGCTGATATTAATTTTCCATTTTTTAAATTAGTCTCATATAATTCATTTCCCGGTAGGAACGATAATTTTTTAGTATCAAATGACATACATACACCTGTGTGTTGCGATGAGTAATGTGACCACATCAAAATACTTTCTAAATTCTTATAATCTGAAAAACAGGTTATTCCATTATTGATAAATCTATGTTCGAACGTTTGGTTTATTAAGTTTTCAAGCTCATTTGGATGCTCTAACATGTAATCAATTTTTTTTGGATTTCCATGGAAGTGTTCTAAATAAAATAATTTTATTTTATCGCTATTATTCCAGAGTTTAAAACGAAAAATTCCTTCAAAAGGATCATTAAACTCTTTTAGATTATTGAAGTATAATTCGCTATTTTTAATGTTATTCCAGAAGTTATTATTGACTGTGCAAAATTTTATTATTTTCATTAGAGATCTAGCTTTAGTTGATGTTTTTGTATTTTTAGGATTTTAGCTTTTTTTGTCATTTTAGTTTGATGATCATTAAAGATTTCTAATACATCAAAAACTCTAGCATCTTTAATAACTTCTGTCCCTAAATCATCTAATATTTTTATTATTTCTAACCTACACTTTATACTTGTACCATTGGAAAAGCTATGTTCCTTATTTAATACTTCATTTTTAAATTCATTATCTAGTAAAGTGAAACTTATTGGTTTATTATTGTAAACTCCCTTCCATTTTATATTATTATTGTTTAATACTGGAGAAATGATTTGAATATAAGCATCTTCAATGCTTATCGGTTCAAAATCATTGTTTTCTAAAATTTGAAGTTCAAACATGTTTCTGTCTATCACTTTCTCTTCAGATGCCAATGAATAATCTTGATATAATTCAACTGCAGATATTTGGTATAATTTAGGTTCTTTAATAATTTGTTGATAAAATCTCGATTTAAAAAATTTTATTTTTTGAGTATCATTTATAAGTATAATTAAGTTCTCAACAATTTGATTTTCTTCCTTTTGAGGAATAGATTCGTTCTCTAATTGCTTTGTTAATAATTTGATGTTTAGTTTCTTTTCTTCCTTAGTAAGTTCAGTCAGTTCTTTATCTTCCGAAATATGACTGGATAACACATTTATCAGCACACCGGATATAATTGCGCCCAAATATATGACATACCTTTTGTTTTTTTTCTTCGAGAAGAATTTAAACACATCTTTTATGCCGCCTTGTTTTAAAGCTTCAATTTCAACTTTGATGTCTATTTCAATAAGATGTGAAATTTCAAAGATTAGTTTGTATAATTCTGCTTCAGATCTATTCTTTATAACAGCATCCATCGAATGGCTATTATCCTCTAAGAAGTAATGTAATTCTAAATTATTCAAATTATTATGCATAATACAAGTATTGTTTTTTTAATTTTAAAGCTATTAATTCTATAACTTTAAAATTGTTATTTGTACTTTTCATCCTTCCATGAGCTATAGATGGGATACCTCATTTATCTATTTATGTTCTTGCAAATCTGTAGTTCATTGTGATAGGGTTTTCAGTATACTTTTGAAATATAGTATGTCTGTTACGTCTTAAGTGATATGCTTATAGATTGTGTTTGATTGCTATTGAAATGTGAGTTAAATATGTTTATGAAAAATAAATATCTCCAACTTCGTGTTTATATTGTATTCTGGCTGAAAGTTCTTTTTCTATCTCTGTACTCTCACTTTGTAGGAAGATTAGATTTCCTGATCTACTTTTTTTCATTATATCATTATTGCCCCTAATTTCAATTAGATTTTTAATGATATTAAATTTAGAAGTTATACTGTGATAAATGATAATAATTCTACCTTTGGAATTTATTATCTCTAGTTTCCCCCACCATATCAAAAACTTCGTTTATATATAATGCATCGGATTTATCAAGTGAGTGGCCCCAGAAAAAGAATTGATAGAGGTCATCTTCACTATTAACTTCACGTACAAATTTTAAATCAATATTGAAATTTAACTTTTGAAAATATTTTGTGAAAGGAATAAAGTTTGGAGCATCTTTATCAACGTTTCCCCAGTCATTTATTCCCAAAACAATATTATTGCTTTTTAAATCTCCATGAAGAAATGTGGTTGGTATTTTGGAAGAAACTAACTTCGAAAAACTTGGTGTATAATTAAAGGTAAAGTGATGATCGATTCTTTGTAATAGCACTTTTTTATTATCAAACCCTATTAAATCATATAGAGGAAGTACTATTGTCTGCAAGTATTCACTAAAAATATCACGGAAAATATTCAATTCTTTTAGAACGATATCAAATAATTTATTGCTTTCAAAATCTACATAATAGTCGTCAATTAATTTAAAGTATGTAGGGTTTATCCATGTAAAGGTTGAAGTTGGATTAGATAGATGGATAATTTTAAAATCAAGAAGTGTTAAATAACTGACATAATCTATGATTTGCAAATTTTTTTGATACCTTAAATTAGTATCTTTATTAATCCTACCACTTTTTAAAAAAGTGTTTAGTCTAATTTCCTCCAAGTTTAAATGTAAAACTGTTAGCGCTTTTTCTATATGTTTTTCAAAATCTATCCAAGTCTCAATTGAATATTCCCGTGATAAATACTTATACCAGGTGTTTCCTTTAATTTTATTTTGAAATTCTTCAAAATCTGGAAAATTGGTAGAAGGTAAATTGCTTGACTCTTTTAGAATTTTGATATCATCCTTTATCATGGACCATTGAAACTCTGTTAAGCTTATGAGTTTATTACATATCCTAATAAACTCTGAATACCCTGTAGGAAGACCAAAACTTAGGTCAAACCCATTACCTGTTATAAGAATTCTTGGCATTTTAATTTGTTAATTTTTTTTCTTTTCAGTTTTTAAAACAGCTAAACTAAGATAGGTTAAGTTTTTGTTAAAAACAATAAATCATAAAGTGGTTTGTCGGAAAAGTATTGGTAACTAATTGCTTGCAATAAAATTTGAACTGGGAAGACTGTATATGTTCTTTATTTCCTCTAAATGTTTGAGACCTTGCGGTTAATTGCCTGCTGATTAAAAGAACATTTCTTCTATCGTTTTCTTAAATCTTATGTAAAGTCGTGTAAATATAGATTTAAAATTGCATAAGATTATTCTAAATGTAGTAATAATACTTTGTTAGATTGTGTCTTTTGCCTCCTCAATCAATATCAGATCATCTTCTATCTTAAGGAGACAGAGGATTACAATTCTTAAGTATGCTAAATAATCCATATTACTTGATTCGTCATTCGGTATGTTTGCACCGTGGAGGTATTTATTTCTTAAGTCCGGTCCATTTGTAAATTCCTTTTTGTTTAGGTAGTAATTTAAATAAGTGACCTCACTCTTTGTAAACAAAGTACTTTCAGTATAACACAATCCTTCATGAACCAGGATATCCAACTCTTTTCGAAATTGAGGAGGGAAGTGCCAATAGTTTATCACCCCATTTTCATGAAGTTTATAGTATACAAATAATTTAATTTCATTTTTGATTCTAAGGAAGTTATGATTATCGATATATAAATGTCCTTCCTCAATCAACTTATTTATTTGTGGTTTCATATATTCTTCGAAACTCTCAAATGGAATATTATTTTCATTTGCTAGTAGCAAATAGAAATTGTCATATTTATCTTCATATGGCTCGATATAATGGAGCATACTTTGATCGGAGAAGAACAAGTGGAACAAATTTCCTATTTCGGTATCTAAATTTGGATAGATATATTTGGTTGGTACATTGCTGTTCAAGCCAGAAAAACTAATAGGTTTGGATGATATACTCAAAAGCTCAAAATCTATTTCACCATCATTAACATATAATTGATATTGGCTGAGTAATGATTCAAGAGAAGGAGCGATGATCCTAATTTTTTCTTCGTCCTTCAGGTTTTCAGAAGGTAAGTTAAAGTACAGTTTTTTTAATTCATGATCTACAGCTGACAACTTAGATAGATGTTTGTCAATGATCTTTGAAAAACTGCGTTGTTCTTTTTCGAGTAGTGTTTGTAATAAGAATATTTGATAAAGTGAAAGCATATCTTTACGACGGAAAGCCATACTGATGTGATATTCATTTTGTGATCGCATGAATATAGATTCTAGTGTGCTTGATTCACTTTCTTTACTGATTAAGGTGAATAGTCCTTGTTCATCTGTAAAATGGAATAAATCATGAAATAACATGGCAAGATCTTCAGCATCAAGTAGTGATTTTAAAAAACTATAATTGTATGAGATCTTTAATATATTATCTTCATACCGATATAGTACCTCTTTTTCTTGCTCTTCGACTGTGCTAATATCAATGCCATAAACTTGAGTTGTTGCCAAGTTACTGTTAAAGAACAATTCCGATAATTTATTATGTGTTCTTTTGGCCTTTAATCTGGTTTTATTGGATAGTTTGAGTTCAGGAGAATCCTTGGCAAATTCAATTAACGAAACAAAGTTGAGGTTTGGTTTCTCAAGATCTAAATAGTCACAAATTATTTTTTCCTTATCTCCATGTGTCAAAGATTTTGGAAAATTAAGCTTTTGATTTTTATCTTCTGATTGTTCTGTCTCTAGAAGTAATTCAGCACAGTCCGGATGAGTTAATAAGAAGTCCCGAATGGTAGTTGAAAAAGCAGTAACAATTCGAGGCTGTTTTAAAATGTTTTTTATTTCTTTAGGTTTGGATTCTAAAACCTTTAATAATGCATCATTAGAAATGGCCTTATATACTTTTAATTGGTCAATAATTTCCCAGAAGTGATTTCGGTAATGAAAGTCTAATTGTTCGAATAAATTAAATAGTGATTCTGAATTTACAGTGGTCAAGAATGCTTTTTTAACATTGTTCCAGTCATTTTCAGCTTTATCCTTTATTTCTTTTCTCTTTTTTTCATCCCATGTATTCAAATACATTTCGTGGTCAAGGTATAATTTGGCATTATAAAGCTCTATGTGGTCATTAATATCTAAACTTTCTTTTTTATCTATTTCAGTAAAACGGTTCTCTAGCTCCTTTAGATAATGTCCAGACGCAAAATCACGAGTTGAAAAAAATTGTATTCTTCGCATAAAACTGTTTTTTAATAAATATAATTTAATAAGGCTTATAGTTATTAGCAATTTACGTCAAACGAAATTAATAAAGAAATGTCTTTAATCAATTTTTAAATTCACTTTCACCTACCTTACTGTTTCCCGTAATCTAAGTGTAGAACGATTACTTATTATTGAGAGAAAATGAAGTTTACACAACTATTTTGTTGAGTTTCTAATTCTTTGTATTTACATCACTATTCTCTGTATTTATTTTCAACTTGCTTCACTTTAATTCTTTGTATTTACGATCATAATGCTGTAAAAGGTAATCTAATGAATGTAATCCATTTCAGAGTGTCATTATTTGCCTAATTAAGGAATTACGAATCTGGCACATCTAAACTCATAGTTTTTGGAACATCTCCTTTTATGAATAGATAAATCCTTTTTCCACTTCCCTTACGGTTTCCCATATACTAAGCATAATATGATTACTTATCATTGCGTGATATTGCTACTGGTGTTTTTGAGCTCTAGTTCTACTTGATAAGTGATGCGATTTCTGAGTTGATGAAACGGAGCTAGCCTACATAGTAAATGTCTTTAAATACATAGCAATAGGTTGACTGTTATTATATAATCAATAAAATAATTATTATATTCAAAATTTATTTGTGGTCTTTCTTATATTTTCAAAATATTGAGATGGAGTGGCCACGTTAGCCATACTATTGAAAATTTATGACTTTTTTAGAAATTATTAAAAATGAGATTACAAATGTGCCTATAAAATACGAAGGTTCATTTATAAAGTTAGTCAAACAGAAAATAGACATTTTTGGGAAAGTTGTCAATGCCCTTAACCAGGAAGATATAGAAGACATAGAAAATTTTAATCTTCAAGAGTTTAAAAAGCAAAATAAAATCCTCAGAAATGGAATTATAAAAACCATATGGGCATATTATGATGGAAAACCTAGTGAAGCTTTAATGCTCTTAGAGGATACCCTAAAAGATTGTAAAATTGACCAGTATCTGAACATGAATAATAATCTCAGTCAGAACTCCAATTTGTATAGAATCAGAACAAGACAAGGGAGTTTTCCATTTTTAAAGAAAGAAATGTTTCATATCCCTTTTGAAAAACGGAATATAGTTAGTACCCAAAGATTCAGTTTACCAGGATTACCATCTTTATACCTTGCAAATTCAATCTATGTTGCATGGGAGGAATTAAAACGTCCTGATTACAATCAAATACAGGCTACTAGGTTAAAAAATCAAAGAGACTTATGTTTAATGGACTTAACGACTGATATTTATAGAGATAATTCTTGTCGTAATGTGGACCATCTAAGGATTAATGTCAATGAATTGATGAATAAAGTGATGATTTGGCCGTTAATAGCAGCATGTTCAATAAAAGTGCAACATTTTTCAGATCCATTTAAACCAGAGTATATTATACCACAACTTTTGATGCAATGGATAAAAAAGGATACAAATGTCGATGGTATAAAATATTCTTCTACAAATATTAATCCTTTATTTAAACATAATGCTCACCTGTACAATGTTGTAGTTCCTGTAAAATCTACTCAACAAGACTCGGGTTTATGCCAATATTTAATAGATCTCTTTTATTCAACACAGACATTACCATTTCAATTAAAACAATTTGTAACACAATCTGATCATTTTAATAGTCAAGGTTCATGTCATGCTACTGTGAATAATGAAGTAAATCAGATAGAGTTGATTAAAGATTCGCCAGAATATTATTTTAAAACTATTTTTGGAATGATGGAACATATGCTACAAGGTCTTAATGAAGATTCAGTTGCAGAAGTGAAAGAAATTTTCCCTAACGCTAAAAGGGTTAGGCAAAGATCTTTTTAGTAAGTGGTGTTTGCTTCAATTTTAAATTAAGATATGGCCAAAATAAAAGTAAATAACGGGATTTATTCAATTATATAGTTAATAATAAAATGGAACTCATAATTTTATATGACTTTGGGAGCTATGGGAATTATAAAGATTCAACAATCAGGAAGTTAGGGTGATACTTAGTGGAGTCAAAGTGTTTTATTTTTAAGGTGCTAGAAGTTGTACCAACTAAAGTGAATCTCATGACCCAGTCGTAGTGACATGTTGTGACTATAGGCAGAACGAGTTTTCCAGAAGAGCCATTTTCAAAATTTAAATCATAAGTGGTAAATGGTGATTCACCGGCAGATATATAATGATTATCCCATATTTCTATACAGGAATCGCTAGTTGCATCGCCGATTAATGGTTGGGATTCGACGATTACTTTGTAAAGTGAAGTCGGGGTGACAGATGGAAAGTTATTGCCTTTAAATCTTCGAAAGCCTACCTTTGTCCAGAACGCTTCTGATTCATCTGATATAAATTTCAACTCAATTACATAGATTCCACAATTAACAAATAATGAAGCTAGTTTCTCAAAAAATTGTCTACCCAGGCTTCGATTTCTGAATAAAGGATTAATTTCAAAGAGATCGATATATGCAATCCTATCTTGCAGTCGCCATGTCGCAAAACCTATTGTTTTGTTCTCAAATGTCAAACAGGACATTTTTTTCAGGTTGAATGAATGCTCAATATTATCAATCTCATTATGGAAACTATTGCTTCCAGGCCTGTGTTCTTTTAGAAGCCAGTCTTTGACTTCATCGAAGTGTCTCTGATGGGTTTTATGGTGAAATTTCATGATCAATTACCTGATGTTGTTTTCTAAAGAAATAATTGTCTTTTGTTTTTAAAAGTTTGAAAAGGTGAAGAATTACAGCGAGTTAAAGTGTCTTGCATCACTTTTGTGACGCAAGACACTTTTGCTCATTTAGACATCACAGATCCTCATTAGGTATGATAAATAATACTAAATAGCCTGATCTAAGTCTGAAGCAGTATCATCATTACCAAATAGCTTTAACTGGGGATCTTCCAAGATTAATTCACTAGTAATCAGTAGTTGATACGATTTAGGTCTTACGTTGATAATCTTCATTAGCTTCTCTGCCTTTTGACAATCACCATTAGAGAAATAAGATAATGTCCATTTTGCATTTTGACTACTTGATTCGGCTACTTTTTCAAAGTAAGGGACGTCGATCTCATTATACGAGTGTCCTAAAATAATAACTTCATCAACCTCAGTGAGTTTTGTGAAAAAATCTGATTTGTCTTTTATAATTTCACTAGTATTTTTAGCCATGTTACTATAGAATGTCTCAACAGCTTCTTCTGAAAATTTTTCATGTCCTGCTTCACTTGAATTAATATTTCCATCTTCATCATAGGATAAAAAAGCGTTCTTATCTCCATACAATGCTTCTCTGACATTGAAGTCTGTTAGATCTTTTCCATGTCCAAATATCAACTCTTCTCCAACTTTGTTATGAATATGAAGGACATTGGAGAATGGAATTCGGTATACCTCTTTTAGTAACTCTGTATAGTTAAACGTCAGGTAATATGCTTCCTTATCTAGGTTATATTTTTTACCTACTTCAGAAGTCTGTAAGGATTCAATCCATTCTTCAAACCCTGAACGAATACCGTCTAATAATTCTTTGCTCGCACGCTCCATATTTAGCTGTGCATCATACCAATCTCGATCTCTAAAATTATCTGATGAAAAATTAGGTGTATTTTCAGAAATAATTGTAGAGAATGATTCATAGTCGATATCTTCCTCTAAGCTCCTTTCAAAATCAGACCATAGTTCTGAATTTTGACCTGTGAAGTAATATTTTCCCATTATTTCTAGGACATCAGGTCTATTTGCTTCGAGATACTTATAGAAGTCTGAATACCTACATGGTAAGCCATGGCTAATATCAAAGCCGTTTCCTATTATATATAATTTCATTTGTTATTCTGATTTAGGTATTTTAGAGCACATTGTTTTGTTAAATACTCTATTCCTCATTTTTACTTTATTTTTGAAATGGCGAGATATATTTTGCGTGATCTCATCAAAATCGTCACTCATATCCGATTTTATACGGTAGAAAACTTTTATTCCAGCACAGTAGTCATTTTCAAAAATCATATTTTATAATTAGACGATGGTCCTTATTCCCCCAGAAATTTGCAATAACAATTAAAAGCAAAATTATTACAGTTGAGGTTGTAACTATATCCGATGATATTCTGCTTAAGACAGGTTTTGCAATTAAAATTTCAATTATCTCATATATAGCATAGCGAAATATGATTAATATGCTTACAGGAATTAAGTAGGTTACTATTTTCACATATTGATTACTTACTACTTTGCTATTTTTATCTTTCATTTATGATTGGTATACGGAGTTATAATTAATATCCACTTTTAGGTATTATAATGGTTGTAAATAAGAAAATACTTCACCGGGTAAAAGGTTAAACTATATTTCTCTAAAAATACAAAAATATCTTTAGCCAATGGAATCTTTATCTTTACTTTGTTGAAACGATATCAATTAAAAAATGGGCCATTGACCATCTTTAAGATAGGAAACCTCAATAAATGAAAAAATATGTTAACTGATGCGGATATAAAAAATCTTGGTGAAATTGGATTAGAAAAGGTTATTTCACTTAGTTGTCTTTATAAATATATTGGAATAGATGATGGAGTTAAATATGTTTTAGGAGAAAATACTTTTAAGTTTACAGATCCTGTCGAGTTCAATGATCCATTTGATTGTAATGAGAAGATGATTTATCTTGTTGTGTCAGCAGAAGATGAAAAGAAATATATTCTTGAGATAGGTAGAGAGAAAGGTCTGTCTAGAAAAAAAACTCGTGAACACTTCAAGAATATAGGAAATAGATCTTTGCAGCACAAAGTGCTAAAAGAAAAGAAGAAAGATTTTAAAGTCAGTTGTTTTTCTGAAATTTCGGATGATGTACTAATGTGGTCACATTATGCTGATAAACACCGCGGCATATGTATCGGTTTTGGATTAGATATAATGTGCAAAGAGTATGTGCTGTATCCTGTAAATTATATTGACAAAATGCAGAAAATAGATGGCAGGGTGATTACGGGTAATGCCTTTTATTATTGGGTTACATTTAAAGCAGAAAGATGGTCTTATGAACGAGAGGTACGGGCTGTATCTAAAACTGGAAAATCCATTATAAACTTTCCTCAAGCAGCTGTCAAAGAAGTTATTTTTGGCTGTAATGTTAAGCCTACGGTAATTTCTTCTGTAGTAAAAAGTCTAAAAAAATTGCGGTACAAAAATATTGAAGTTTCACAGATGGTTATTGATTATAAAACAATGTTATTAAAGAAAAAACCGTTGTGATTTTAAAAGGAGTGCCGTAGGTTAGGTTGCATAAGAGTCTATTTGAGCCTAACATTTTCAAGAATATCCTGTAGAAAGTAGATTTGTAGTATTTATATTTCAAAAATTAAAGAAAGATTGACTTCCTAGCAATTCTTTTGAAGACGTACAGTGTCAATGTATTTATTGTCTGGTTTTGATATTTATTGTGCACAATTTCATTCTGGTAAAATTTTTGGAAAATGCAGTGGCAGAACTCAAAAAAAGTTGAAATAAATATTTTTTGTAAACAATGATTTGAAATTCTACCTCTCCAATATCTTTCTGATCGTGTCGCGCTCTTTATCAGATAGTGCAATTGCATTTTCAAACAAGGGCAGTATATCCTGCTTGCGGTCAGTTTGCAGAAGAAGATCCAGCAGTCCGAGATAAGTACGTATAAGATCAGCTTTGATACCTACAAATGCACGAGGATCTGCAATATACAGTTCCTGTATTAGGGACAGTAAGATCTTTTTCCGTTTTATATCTAATTCAGTAGAGCTGTAGCGTGGTAGAAGATCTTTCTTTTCCAGCTCTTCCAGTTTTACTGTTACTGCCTGTTCGCGGATATACTTTTTCTGTTTGCGCACAAGAAAATCGCGTAACTCTGCCAATAATTTACGATAAACCTGTTGTTGTTCCTTTTCACTAAAGAGGTTGTCGTCCGCAGATACAGCGATATCATCTTGCTTAAAATTGTCAAAGAAATCTGATTCTATATAGACTGAGTGATGGAAATCAATTGCATTATTGTTAAAACTACTCAGCAATTTTGCTACTTCCGTTTTGTTGTTGTTTAAAAAATAGTAATAGTAGCGGTCACCGATCGGTTGTTTCCAACGGATATAATTGACCAGGAAACTGTAAGAGTTTTCTTGGTTACTATAAAGGGTAAATATTTTGCTATCCGTTTCCTGGATCAAATTATCATAATTAAGCACAGTTCCATTTATACGGATGCGGTAACCCCAATCTCGATTGAGGTGTAAGTACCATCCAAATTCCAGCGCTAGGAAATCTGTAAATTCTTCAGATTCTAGAGCTGCAGCTGTCAGATTAAAGATACCTGCCAACTTAACCGATGTCCCAGTTCCTTTAGCCTTAGCAAATGATTTAATATCCCTGATATCGTAATGCTCTTTAGTATCACGGTCTATGCGTATACTATAAGAGACCAGGTTATCGTCCATCATTACAGTCGTATCCCAAATCGCACGGGTTGCAAACAAAGAAAAAGAAAAGCGGCCTTTTCCCTTTTTTCCACGCGTATAAGAACTACGTTTTAAACTGTTTTTCTTCAAAGAATCTAAGAAATTACCGAAAGAATAGTCCAGAGTTTCTTGTGCTATTCCTTCACCATTATCGCGAATGCTGATACTTTCGATAAATCCGAGCGCATTACTTGTTATATCGACAGATACTTCAGCTGCTTTGGCATCAAATCCATTCCAGATATATTCTGCGATGACATGCTTGGCATCTTTCGGCAAACCTGCCGATTCTATACTTGCATTGGTGATCTTTGTATTATTTCTCATAATGGGTTCATCTATCTAAAAGTACGATAATAAAAGAGTAAATCAAAAAAGTTAGCTAATATTGTTAGTATATGTTGTAGCTTTGTAATAGAGGTTCTATTTGATAGATGTGTAAGATTAAAGGCTTAAATTAGACTATATCGATTTATTTTTTAATCAGATTCTAAAATTCTGATTAAAAAATGTAAAAATAGTGTTTTAAATATCTTAAAGGTACTTTAGTCAAAGCATTAACATATTAATAGCACTTGTATTGCTATTAACCATAATAATTCATTAATTTTGGTCGTAATTGTATGACTATAACTATATCAAAATGCAGGTAATAAAAAGTAAAAAAATAGAAGGTATTATTGACGAGATTATAGATCAATACAGCTATGCCGATACTTCCGAAAGACCTTGGATTATAGGCTTTAGTGGGGGGAAAGACTCGACCGTTTTATTGACTTTGGTTTGGATTGCTCTTTTAAGAATTAGAGAAAATATGCCACATCCATTTCAATTGCGTAGAAAAGTCTATGTAGTTTGTAATGATACTATGGTAGAAAATCCGATAATTGCTTCATATGTTGAAGATGTGTTAAAGCAGATCGAGACAGAAGCAAGAAATCAAGACTTACCTATTTTTGTAAAGAAAACAACCCCGAAATTAGAAGAAACATTCTGGATAAATGTGATTGGAAAAGGATATCCTGTTCCAAATAATTCGTTTAGATGGTGTACAGATAAATTGAAAATTCGCCCCACCTCTAATTTTTTACTGGAACAGCTAGATGAGATGGGAGAGGCCATTGTTCTTCTTGGAACGAGATATGATGAAAGTGCCACAAGAGAACGTTCTATCAGGAAACATGAAGTAGCGGGTAGAAGATTGTCTAAACATCAGACCTCACCGAATACTTATACATATGCTCCGATTAAGGAAATGATGTTAGAGGAAGTATGGTATGTAATTAATGCAGTTCCGTCTCCATGGGGCTTTGATAATAATATTTTGTTTCAAATATATTCTGATGCCAGTTCTGACGATTACGAGTGTCCTACTATTGTAACAGATAAAAAGCATACCTCTTGCGGTCAGAGCCGATTTGGTTGTTGGACATGTACTGTAGTTAAGAATGATAAGTCTATGACCTCCCTTGTAAATAAAGGTAGAGAATGGATGGAACCTCTTTTGAACTTTAGAAATTGGTTAGTTGAAGGTAGAAACCTTCCCGAGAATAGAAAAGATCAAAGACGTAATGGTCAGAAGGCTATTAATGATGAGGGTGAGAATAATGGCACTTATACCGAAGTATACAGGTATAAAATCTTAAAACAGTTGCTTTTGATTCAAAAAGAGATACAAAAGGAACGACCTCATATTACGCTGATTAATAATCAGGAATTAATTGCTATTCAGGTTATATGGAATAGAGACATGTATTTTGACCACACAGTCGGCGAATTGTACAGAGAAATTTATAATAAAGATATCAGTACGAATAACATTAAATCTTTAGATAATACAGAAAAGCGTATTATGCGTGAAGTTTGTGAGGAAGATATGGAGTATTTTAATCTCATCGATAATTTAATATCACTGCAGGAAACTAAAACACTATTGATTTCTAAATATGGTTTACATAACGATATTGAAAATAGAATTGAGAAATTTGCAAATGATAAAGTGAAGTAGGGCAAATATGAAAATTAGAAGAATTAAATTCAATAATTTCAGAATTTATAAAGGAGAAAACGAAATTGTGTTTGAACCTGTTTCTGGAAAGAATATAAGTATCATTGCTGGTAAAAATGGGTTTGGGAAAACCACTTTCCTAACCTCTCTTATCTGGGTTTTCTATGGTAAGATGATGGTAGAGGTTGAAGATAAATACAAAAGAGATATTAAAAATGCTGGGGGTTATGAGAAATTCCTTATTACATTATTAAATCGCGATGTAAAATCAACATTCTTAATAGATCCATTCTTACCTACACAGTTTTCTATAGAAATAGAGATAGACAATCTATCTATTCCTTCAATGCCTTGTAACTCTGTAACGATAAAAAGATCATTTGATTTAGCTACAGAAACAGAAAATTTAACTGTGTTAATCGATAATCTTGAAAATGAATTAACTAAAGAGGTCGGATACGAGGTTTTTATTAATGATTTTATATTACCGAGAGAGATTGCTAAATTCTTTTTCTTTGACGCTGAGAAAATAGTGACATTAGCAGAAGCTAAGTCCAAGGCGGAATTGAAAAATTTAAGTCGAGCATATGCAGAAGTTTTAGGGATTAAAAAATATGAAGATTTAAAAAGAAATCTTGAAACGTTAATGGTGAAACTTCGTCGTAATGGAGCAAAACCGGACGAAGAAAAGAAATTAGAAGATTTACTCTTAAAAGAAGAAGAACTCAAATCTTTAGTAGAGCATAATCTTGATAAAAAGCAAAATGTTGATGAAGAAGTTGGAACATTAAATAAGCAATCCGATGCATTACAAGAAAAACTTATCAGAGAAGGAAATGGTATTACGGTCGATGAATTGAAAGAGCTGAAAGAAGAGCATGAACAACTGAAAGAAGTCGGAGATGAAATTAGAGCTAGGCTAAAAAAAATGATGGATTTGGTACCATTAGTGATTGCAGGGAAAAAGTTGCTTTTGCTAGATGGTCAATTGGAATTGGAAAAGAAATCTAATGTTGAATTTAACTTTAATAACGAACAATTGAAAAGCTTGAAAAGAGCGGCAATTGAAAAGTTGAAAGTACTTGACATCCCCGAATCTACAAATCAAGATATTATTAAAATATTTCATGAGGTTTTGATTGAAAAATCTAAAGATGATATCGTAAATCAACAAAATATTTTATTAGATTATAATCCTGAGCAATATAGGGAATTTAAAGCTGTAGTAGATAACATTAAAAACGGGTTTAAGCGACAATTTTCTAGTATAGTTCAAGAGGATAAAAACAATCGTTTAGGTGTATCGAGAGTTTTTTATAAAATCAAACAAGCAGAAGCAAGAAAAGATAACCCTTTAGCTCAAAAAATAAGAGAAGATAAAATAAAAATAGACCACCGGATTTTCCTATTAGCAATTGATAAAGGCAAACTAGATGAAGAACTCAAAAATCTGGAGATTCAATTATCAACAAACCATAAAATATTATCTGAATACGAGAAGAAGTTTAAGTTAGTAGATGCCGATCGGGCTAAGAGTTTAGTTACTCAACAACTTATAGATAAAATAAGTTTAATTATTCAGCGAATTAAGGAAGATAAAAAATATTCCTTACAAAAATCCATTTTGCTTGGGCTTAAGAAAATTATGCATAAAAGTGATTTTGTACAGGATGTGAAGGTGAATGTACATGATGATGTCATGGATATAGATCTATTAGATAAAGATAAAAATGTAATAGATAAGGAATCTTTATCAAAAGGTGAACAGCAACTTTATGCAACTGCTTTATTAAAAGCACTGGTAGATGAGTCTGGTATACAATTTCCCGTATTTATAGACAGCCCTTTACAGAAATTTGATAAATTCCATTCGCAAAACATAATTAGAGAGTTTTATCCTTCTATTTCTGAACAAGTAGTATTGTTTCCCTTGTTAGAAAAAGAATTGTCAGAAATTGAATACGACAGTCTTAAAGAAAATTTAAATAAGGTTTATGTGATTGATAGTATAGAGGGAAATTCGACATTCAGAGCTGTTGCGATAGATGAATTATTTAATGAAATAAAAAACGAGGATTATGTTTACACAAGTTAAAACGAGTAAAGAGAACAAAGATATTGTAGTACAACTTAGCCGTAAGCTTAATTTAGGAGCAGAAAATGTAATAGCAAGGATAGCGTTCACATATTCTCTATCTCTGGATCGTAAACTTGATTTAAATCACTTATCTGATTTTGGCGGGAAGGAATATTCACGTTCAGTTTCTGTTTGGTGATTATTATGATACCTATATAGGGATGCTTTGTGTGCATTATAGAATATATAAAACTGATAAAGATCTTGCTAAATATGTGAAGTTACATATTGATGATGGTTTAGAACTTTTAAATAAGGAAATAGAGAAAGCACCTAATATTGATGGATTTGATTTTTTAAGTGAGAAAATCCTTTTAAGCATTTAATAACCAACCTATGAACTCAACAAATGTAATTCAAGGAAATCCCACAAAATTATTTTTTATTGAAATGATAACTCGAGACATTTCAATAAAAGACTCAATTCTTGATTTGTTAGATAATTCTATTGATGGAGCAAATAAAATTAATCCGATAAGCTATGACGGACTTTTTATTGATATTACGATAAATAATAATGTTTTCATAGTTAATGATAATTGTGGTGGTTTTGATTTAGAAACTGCTCAGAAGTATGCATTTCGATTTGGACGACCTGATACTGCACCTCCAACAGAAGGTTCAATAGGTAGATTTGGTGTTGGCATGAAGCGTGCCCTATTCAAGATTGGTCAAAACTTTGAAGTAGAGTCGAGAACGGCACATGATCATTTCCAGATTGATGTTGATGTTAAGAAATGGAAAGATCAAAAAATTAAAATTAAAAATGAAAAAGATGATCTTGTAGAAGTTGAAGATTGGAACTTCTCTTATACAATGATTACTGACGAAAGTTTAAATTTAAACGAAAATGGCACCTATATAAAGGTTTTTAATTTAAACAAGGAAGTCGCATCTATTTTTGAAGATAATTCATTTTTAAATGAGTTGAAGGATGATATTGAACGCCTACTGAATTTTAGTTTAGAAAAAGGAATAAAAATTACGTTAAATGGTAGGGTTTTAAGAAAGAAAGGAATCGTATTATTTAGTTCTGAATCTAAACCTTATATTGTTGAAAAATTCATAGACGGAGTTCGAATTAGAATTGCTGCTGGATTAAGTTTCTGTTGGTGAACCAAAAACCTCTGGATGGTATATTTATTGTAATGATAGATTGGTTTTGGAGGCTGATCAATCTGATATTACTTTGTGGGGTACATCAGGATTGCCGAAATGGCATCCAGATTTTGTTATGTTTAAGGGGATAATATTTTTTGATTCTGAAGACACCTTAAAACTACCCCTTACAACAACAAAGAAGGGAGTAGATTCTACATCAGATATTTTTACAAAATCTAAATTCTATATGCGAGAAGCTATGACTTCAGTTCTTGCGTTTTTAAAAGAAATTCGACAGTTGGGTAATGAAGCTAATGATTATAGGAATTTACTTGGAGAACAGGAAGATATAGTTTCTGTAATGGATTTGAAATCTATATCTATTACGCAGGAAAGAAGTTTTATTGCACCAACATTAGATTTTGAAAAGATCTCTATTAAAAAAAATAATACTCGTATATCTTTTGAGGCACCAGAAAAGACCGTAACATATTTGAAGGGATACACAGAAACAAAAACAAATAAGGAATTGGGAATGTTTTTGTTTGAATATTATTTAACTATGGAAGGTATTATAAATGAATAGTGCTAAGACCCTTAATTATGAAACTAGGCCTGTAAAATTTACTGAGAGAAAAATGATACTTGCTAGTATTTCTAAGTTGGTAAGTCAGTTTGGAGGAGACTACCAATATATAGGTTTTGGAGGGCTGACATTCACGGATTTTAAATTATTTCATAACGAGCTACATCTTCGAGAAATGTATAGCATTGAAGGGGGAGATGTATCCATAGAAAAACTTAATTTCAATAAACCATTTGGATTTATTAATGTAATACCACATTTATCAACAGTGGCTTTAACAAATGGGAGTATCGATCTAACTAAGAAGTCATTGGTGTGGATGGATTATGATGATTGTTTAGAAAATTTTTTCTTTGATGATATAACGGCTTTGTTTAGCAAATTACCTGTAGGTAGTATTTATATAGTAACTTGTAATAGACAATTAGATAATAAAAAATCTGGTGTTCCTTATTCAGTAGATGATTTTATAGAGAATTTTGGTTCAAATACCCCTTTTGATATACAATCAAAAGAACTTAATAGAAAAAATAGTTATAAAGGAATTAGGAGAGCGTTGAAGTTACATTTGGAAAATATATTAAAACAACGTTCCAACTCTGAAGGAATAGTTTATGATTTTAATCAACTTTATAATATTTTATATAATGAAAACCGAGGTGCCGAGATGTATACTTATGGAGGAGTTATAACAACAAATACAAGTACTATTCAGGAAATTAATTTATCCGAATTTGACTTTATAAGGAGAGATGATGATACATACAACTTGGTTTTACCAAATTTTACTCGAAAGGAGATAGATCTTGTTAATGTACATATACATGGTGAGGAAAAAGAACTTGTTGACAGGAAAATTATTGATCAATCTGAATTAGATATCTATAAGTCAATATATAAGTATATGCCTTATTTTCTTGATGTTAGAGTATAGAGACTTTTTGTTAGAACTATTAAAATAAACTTCCTTGCGCTATAACATTTATGCATCAAATTTCTAATGAGTGTAATTTTGGGGTATGTAAAAAGAAAATAGGGACTTACTGATACAAAAGTTTATTTTACGCTCCCAAAAGGAAAAGTTATCAAAAGAGCTTTTAGGCTGTGGTAAACTTACCAAATAACCTCAGTTCTTCTAGAAATTCTAAAATATGACAACCTTTTATACCTAGGGCAACACGTTCTGCCATGCAATTACGACTATAATTATCCATTATAGTTAATCAACAGATTTTCTTACAGTGGAATTTTCCGACTACCACAAAGTCCAGGTTCACGTTAGATATTCAAAACTAACTGACTGAATTTACTTTTTCTCATTATCCTAAATAGTAGCATTATATTCAACATAGATACCGTGTTGATTATAATGCTACTATTTAAATTTTATAGTCAATTATGTTTAACTTGTAACTTTCTACATCAATTAATGCTTGTCTAAATTTTGGTTTTAAATTATTATCTTCGCATGCAGTAATTATTTCTATTTTATCTTCTACCTTCATTTTAGACCCAAAGATTAGCTGAGTTAATGATTCTGGTTTGAATTTAACTGTACCGGGAATATTTTTGACAATTCTGTACTCGTCTTCATATTGCCAATTAATAGCTTTAGAGTAGAGTATTCTATTAACTATCTCCTCGTCTGTGTGCAGCCATGCCCAAATATCATCGTAATGTGTTTGGTATCTTACTTTTTTAGCTTGTGAATATTCTATATCATCAGAAAAATCAAATCCGAAACAAACTCCGCTATGATTATACGTGTAGTGAGACCACATCAAAATATTGTCACACTTACTACTTAGCGATAATACCCCTTTTTTATTATGCATTGATTGGATTCTGCTTGCTATATTATTTCTTTCTTTTTGGTTATTAATGTATTCATCCGTGAATTTACCATCAACTAAAAGTTTTATATCTTCCATTTTAGCACCTTCGAATTTATTTTCTTTACGGAGTTTCATGGTATATTGCGTTCGTATTTGCGCAGCCTTTATTTCATTTAATTTACCATCGAATCGTAAATGGACCTTTCCGTCAAATGGATCATTAAATGAGTTTATACTAGAAAAATACAACTCTTGGTCGTTTAAAATTTCTAAAGTTCGACTTTTTGATTCTTTGGTAAAATCTCGATATTTATATAGTATCATATTTGATTTTTAAAATGATTAACGACTTGTTCTAATGCAATACCTCCATAAAGCTTAATTATTACATTCTTTGCTTTTAAAGTGATGTTTTCAGGAGATGTAAAATTTTCTTTTAGTGTGTCTATTTCACCTTGTGTAATATAAAAGTCTAAATTTTCACCATTCTGAGCAACTTGATACATCTTAAATAATTTTTGAGGATTATAGTTGGTTAGTTTTTCTTCAATTGCCTGTCCATAAGACTTTTGAAGTTTATTAATGGTAGTCAAATTTGCGCCAGCACTAGTTCTGTTTGTAACTCCCTTTTGGATAATACTTATTAAATTAGCACCTTTTAGTGCGTTTGTTAGACCAGGTTTCATACTTTCACCTTTTAATAGTATATCAGACCATTGATTAAAGTCGGTAACTTCAAAATCCCTGTAATCAAAAAATTTTAAGGAAAGAGAATAATCATTGTTAAAGAACTTAACATTACCTAATGAGTTTATAAAAGTTATTATTTTATTTAGATTAATTGTATTTAACTTTTCAGCTTGATCAATAATAAATAGAAATAACATTTCCTGACCTACAACAGTCCTAAGTAAATTATTTTTTTGATCTTCTTCAAGCTTACCAGCCCATTCAGATAAGACTGTTTTTCTATGTAATGATTTTTCTTCATTCTGATCAATGAAAGTATGAATCTGTTTCTCAACTTTATCTGTACGTCTTCTTATATTGCTTTCAACTTTTAATGATTCGTGAGTGTTTAAAATAAAGTTGAATATAAGTTTTCTTTCTTCACCAGTATATGATAAAATAGATTCTTTAATAGACTGAGTAAACCATATGTTATTAAAAACTTGAGTTAAAATATTAACAAATATAGATGTTTTTCCCTTTAATAATTCTGTGATTTTTATAGCACTAGCTTCAAATGAGGAGTCTTTTGTACAATCTTGATTATAGATATTTAGTAATAAATTAATGAAGTCACTACGGTCTTTATCTTCTTCATGAGTCGAAATAGTGCCTGTGAAAAATTCACCTTCAGCTTGCTGAATTTCTTCAACATTTTTTGATTTTATTTGGATTAACTTTTTAAAAATATCAATCTCTGAATCTAATAAACCTGAGTTTGCAAGACGTTCTAAGAAGCTTTTTTTCTCCTTTAAGGAAAACTCCTCCACTGATTCTGCTGAGTCAATATCTTCTAAGATTACACCGTTTAATTCTAGACAGACACTTCTTATATCTCTAGTTTTATCTACATTTTTGTATTTCAATAAAATATTTCCTAAAATATTTTTATGAATTGTCATAATGTTTGATATTTCCCAAGGAAATAGGGACTTATGATTTGATAAGAATCCACGACTCTCTTCATCATCCTTTCCAGACTCTTCTATCAAATATCTATTTATAAAACTATTGTCCGAAAGTAGAAAATCATCACATTGTAGCATTTTTTGATATACATCTTCATTATTATTTCCAGGATCATTTGAACCTAGTGATTTAGAAGTTATACGTCTGTGAATATTTCTATCATCAATAAATATTAATTTTTCTTCTGAAACTAAACGTGGGGTGTTATTAACATCAATGAACAGAGTTCTTGTAGCTTGAATCAAATCTATTGCAATGTCATTTTTAAAAATTACAAATGAAACAGGAATACTTACATTCTTATAAGTAATTTCACTTCTACCTTTATAAAATTCTCGTATTGCACTAACACGATGTTGTCCATCAATAACTAGTGCAGATATTTGTTGCTTATCCCATTTAAGATTAACAGGAAGATCATATATGTAATTTTCGCCTGGATATGTTTTAGTAATTTCAATTCCGGCTATTGAATCGAAGCCTGATTGAGATTGATTAAACTGCTGGCTTGGTTCTCCGTTTGTTTTCGGCAATAAGACAACTGTAATGGCAGGGAAAAATTTTATTGTTCGGTTTTCAGCCTCTAAATATTCAGTTTTTATTTCTTTAACTCTATTAGCCGAAATATTTCGTTGAATAATTTTATTCATTCCCCATCTAGAGTCTCCTTTTAAGTCGTCTACAAGTAGAATATCTCTATTTATTAATAATTTTGAAATTGGGATATTTGATGTTAATACATTAGTCCCAAATTCAGAATCTAATTTTTGGTTAGAATGAATAGAATAATAATTACTTGAGTAATCACTATCAGGTATATTATTTATTTTTATTTCCATAATTTCTACTTATTTGTAATTTTAAATTTCCACCCTCTATGCAACATTCTGTGGCAATTTGCGCAGACGAGCATTAAATCATCCAAAGATGTTTTAGTATTTTCAACCAAAGTGTGCAATGGATTTTTGTGGTGACATTCCATAAATCCTGCACCAGCATTACCATATGCTTTTTCATAGTTAAAGGAGCAGAGTTCACATTCTAGCTTGCTATATTTTTTTAATGCTAATTCCTTTTTCTTTTTAACTAGCGTGGGGTTCCTTTCACGTGATAGGTGATACCGATATAGTAATGTACCTTCCATTCTTGAAAAATTTGGGTCTATTTCAACATCATTGGTGGACAGAATAGATTTAGCAATTTCAGGATTCTTGACACTTTCTTTTATTGCATTAGCAAGATTATGCAGTAAAGGTTTCTGGTCTTTGAACTCATCGAATATGACTTTATCCAACTTACTTGATGAAGACATACCTTTACCGGCATAAGTGTCGTCTAATGCTAAGAAATTACTCAATTTCAAACCTACACCATTAGGGTTGCGGAATCTTTCAGCATCTGGCTTTTCTTCAAATAATGGAAGGCTATTTATAGTCTCCGATAATTCAATTATTAGTGGATTACGCGCGTGTATTTGTCCTGGTTTTAATTGAAAATATAAATCCAGAGCAAGTATCAATTCGTCTCTATGCCATTTAGGGTTTCTCATTTTTTAATTCTTTTAAATTCCCAAGGAGTAATAGCTGCGGGTTCTCTCCAGAGTCCTATTTTATTTATCATTTGTCAAATAATCAGCTTGAGGGAAATCTTCCGAATTATCGATTAAGTCGGAAGGCCATTTTGGCCAGATCTTAATGTTTTTTATTATTCTGGATTATCTAATATAATCTGTTGAACAAAATCTCTGGCGATTTTAAGCTCAGGGTCATTTTTTAGATCCTTTACTAGCACATCGTTAATCCATTTAGGTCCGTGGTTTCCAACACTTTTTACAAAACTTTCCAATTCTCCAACATCTGGAATCAATAACCCTTTTTTAATAAATTTAGATTGAATTCTTTCATATGCTTGTGTTGCTTGACCACTAGGAATAAATGCTTTTCCTACTTCTTTGGCTTCAGTCCAAGGTGAACTTTTTTTGAGTATTTTTTGAATTTCTGTTACTTTGTTTTTAGGAAATATTCTATCAGATACAGATTTTAAAATCTCTTCAATTTCTAATTTTACATCTGAGGATAGAAATTCTGGACGTTTGCTTTCAATTTCAGTTTTTACACGCTTCCAGTCTGATTCAACTTCATCCCAATTTCCATTTAAGTCTTCAAAGATTGTTTTTAAAGGTTCAATATTATTTAATACATCAAAATCTGCAATTACCACAATAGGAACTCTTAATTTGTTCAGGGCTTTAATTGCAACGGGGATTCTGTGTTTACCATTAACATTTATAAATAAAATGTCGGGAATATTTGAGTCGATATCTTCATAAAGAGAATCTAACACTGCTGAATAAAAACGCGAGTCTGAATCACTTTCACAAATCACGACTTTGGAATGAAATAATCCACTCAAAATATTAGAATGACGTAATAATGAATCATTCCAGATGAGATCTATTTCAGCTTTATCTAAAATAGAAATATTGTTGACATTAGAATTTCTATTAACTCTCACTATTTTAAGATTTTTAGGGTTTTCTTCCAAAAGGCCTTTCAAAAAATCTTCACTATGTGTTGCTAGAAATAATTGTTTTTCTGAAGGTAGATTTTTCGCTATCATTTTACCTAATAGCTTAGCTTGTGGAGGATGTAAAAAAGCTTCTGGCTCATCAATAAATAACAATGTATAATTAGATATGAAAGAATTAAGCAAAACTCCCACAAAACTTCTCATGCCATCACCTTGTTGATGTAATAGATCAAGCTTTTCAATTTCAATTATGTAATTTTCAGATACTCTATCCTCACCTTCATTGGGAATTGGTTTTTGACCTACATAAAGAGGTACTTCACTGCCGGCATTTCGATGAACCAGCAGATCCATATTAAATGCTTGTTTAAAATATGAGCTAAATTTTGCTTCAAGATTATCGTTTTTTTGTAAAAAGTGAATTGGGTGCTGAATGGCTTGGTTGGTTAATCTAATGCTTTGGGCAGGATTGGCTGCAGTTAATCTCTGTTCAGTACTTAGTATATTTGAAAATATAGGTGATAGTTCTTTTATACCATCTAAATAATTTGTTATAAAACGATCAAAATTAGAAACGCTAATATTGTAACCATAACCTTGGTAGGAGGGATACCCACTATTATTATTTATAATGGAGTTTTTTTCAATTGATTCTTTAAATTCGTTTAGCTCACCTTCTCTACCAATAAGAATATTGGTAATTATTTTTGTTTTATTATTTTTATTTACAAACTTATTAGAAATTTCTTTTAAAGAAGCACTTTTACCTGTATTGTTTGCGCCAACAAAAACAATGATATCATTTTTATCACATATTATTTTCGTTGAATCGTTAAACTCAATCTCTTTAATATAAAATCTTGGATTCATAATATTATAATTTATATTTTATTAATTCTTTCTAAGAATTACTTACGCCCTTTTGATTTCGCAAGCTCAAATTGTTTAATTGCTGCGTTAAATAGAAACATAGAACCTATCAATAGATTTATAGTTACTAAAAGGATGATGCTTACTTTATTCATAACTGTTAACTCTTTTTAGTTTTTATACTAATCAGTAATAATTGGCTTGTGTTTGAGATAGCTAGCAGTTTTAGTTACAATTTATTCCTCTAGTTTTTAGAGGTCTATCTTCAAGAATATCATATATATATGAAAATAGAGTTCTCGGCTGCGCTCGTAACTCAAAGTGACAGTATTAATTTCAGTTTACTCACGTATAATAGTTATAAGGCTGGGAAATATATTTGCAGCTAGCTGCAAATCAATCTTTTTCAATTCTCCTTATTTCTTTTTGGTATTCTTCAAACTTTGAAAAAAACTCTAACAGAGATATATTTGCATACCGGCAAATTTTGGAAAAAGTTGAAATTGGCACATCGTATCCTTGACTCTTTATTAATTTTTCAATTGTAGTTCTGCCAATTGAGGTAATTTCTTCATACTGCCGTATAGTCGGTTTAATCCCGTTAACTTTAATTGGCGCAATAAATTCGACATAAATAAAACTCAATAAGTCATTTTCTAAATCTTCCTGTTGTTCGTCTTTAGCTCTTGCCATTATTTTATGATAAAAAATCTTGTCCGCTATAGCGGACAATTGAATATTATTAACTATATTTGTATTAGTTATTAAAAAAGCGACACGTAGGGCAGAACTTTAGTTCTGCCAAAAACGATGTTACTCTCGTCTGAAAACCGCTAATTGAACACGAGAGGACTGCGGTTCGCCATTTTCTACTGGAAATGCTATCTTTACGATATATTACCAGTAGGGTGAGCCGTCTATAAGTCTTCTTGAGTTCAAGATTCAAGTCTCGTGTAGACTTGATGACAGGTTTCTTAGCGGTTTCCTGGGCAAGGAGCAGGATGGTTCATCTTATTGGTTTTTCAACCAATTTGACCTTTCCCAATCTTCCAGAGTGTACATCGTTGTCATAACCATTAAATAATTATGATAGAACGAATTAAAACCATCCACAGAATCCACAGTTACCTGATCCAGGATCAGCGTCCGCGGTTCGCCCATTCCAATTTAATAAAGAACAATTTTCGCCCACCGAAATAAGCGGATACTAAAAAACATAATGCCAAAGGTGAGGGGGTTGCTTGATCCAAATCAAAAGGGCGATTCATGCGTATTGTAGTAGGGCGTATACACCAGACTAGATACTCAAGATGTCGCACTCTAGATAATTTATAACTAGCTTGTTCCCATCAATATATGGCTTATGTGACTGGTTATATTCTATTGGTATACAGTATTTGTACACAATAAAACGGAATCAATTGTCACTTTTTCAATTCGTAACTCTAAAAGTACATTTTTTCGTTTATTAAAGCAACTTATTGTCGTCACCTTTTATCGTGACACACTAATATTTTATCGTCGGTTTTTGTTCTTAACCAAATTATGCAATATCGGAAGCCCTATTATAACCAATTGTCGAAGACTTAAAATTGCATTTTTCTTATTTATTTTTTTAACCTGGTTTCCTTAAAGGCCCATGCTATGCTCAAATTAGTACGCTTTTAAGGGAGCCAAATAAAAGTTTTAAGTCATGCAAAATACTTGCTATTTGGATAGTTATGCACTAACCTTAAGAGAGGAAATGTCGTCGTACAGAAGTGAAAAGGAGATTCCTATTGTCAAAAAACCAATTATGATTAATCTTTTACCAGAACGATTTTTTAAACAGGAGTCTATTGATAGTGCTCAAGAAGCGCCACCAAAGGCATTGCAGTATGTGAAGGAGGAACGGCCTGCACAGCCTTATTATTCACTGCTGATCCGTTTGCTCGAGCCTTCGGATGCGTACAGTATGGTGGTGCGCAATGACCGTACCGATGTATTGCGGATATCGCTCATCAACATGTCGATCTATGAGATCTATTTGTTTGCTTTAGGTTTACCTGCCGAGTTTCCGACCAATCAGGTATTGGTATTGGGTGAGGAGCGCAAGCATTTTATCTCGGATGATCCATTCGGAATCTTACCTACTTATGCGTATGAGTTGGCTGTTCCCGCTAAAACAGAACGCGAAGAATACCGTCAGCGGATACTGAACGATATGAACAAACACTTCCAGTTAGAAGTGAGAGTCGAGAAATTGAGCATTGTGAAGGGTAGCCGAAAGGTATTGACCATTAGTGGTGAGTCTGTGGAGTTGATCTGGGATGAGCAGTTGATGATGATCGTGAAGGCTAACAAAGTTGTTTCTTCCTAGTGTCATGATTAGACAGGCAAAAGTCCCGCCCTAATTAGGTAGGATTGCGAGTCGTCAAGGATGACTTCATGTCGATGAAAGCGTGATGATAACCAATTATGATAAATTAACGACAGACGTATAACGCTTTTCGATCCATTCATTTTATTATAGCCTGAGCGCAAGCTTATGGACACCTGACTAGCTTCGATTGTAAGCTATCCTGGATGTCTATTGCCCTCAGGTAAGCGTCAAATTTAACCTTACAAAAAATGATTAATTTTTATAAGGATGGGAGAGTACATGCCTATTTTAAGGGTATTCTCCAGTCCATTTATAACCTAAAAAACAGGTGCAGAAAGCTAGGGATAGCACGTCGATATCCTACTGCTGAATATGCGCTTGAAAATAATATTGCACATGCAACTACTGCGTGTTTTGGTAGTCAGGTTTTCACTGATGATATTTCGTCAATACTTGGGGACAGCTGTGTACCTGAGTCGGGATTGGGCCGCCATTCGTTTGGTGGTTCTTCGCCTAAACACCAAACAATAAGCAGAGAAATAGCAAGCAAATACCAAGCGAGAAGCAAAGGAGAAGCAACCAATAAGCACAGAAACGGCAACCAAACAGCAGAGGAGAAGCAGAGAAAGACCAGAGCCGAAGCAGAGGATTTCGCAGAAATAAGCAGAGGAGAAGCAATGGATTTAGTTGAAATAAGCAGAGCCGAAGCAACGGAGGTGGTTTTGTCTGATGAACTTCTGACCAACTTCGTACCAACTTCTAACATTCTACGAGTGGGCTTCGAGTCCGCTTCGAATTTTCTTCGAGTCAAACAGGATGAAAACTCAAAGCCAACTCGAATAAAATTGGATAAAAAGCCGAAGAATGGCAGAATATGGTCAGAAGAAAGGGGGTATAAGGTCGGTAGAAGGACTGGAGTTAGTGCGGATAGGTTGTTCTCAAATTCGGGTCAGCTTCGTACTATGTTCGTACCAGCTTCGAAGTATTTACGACCTGCTAAATACCCTTTAATTACCTTCCAATTACCTTTTCTTGGGCAGCCGATGTGCGGGGGATGTGTCGGAGGTGTGCAGGAGATGGGTGAGGTACGAAGGAGGTTAGAAGGAAGTACGAACCCGGTACCCAGAATGTACTGTTTAGGTACTGTTAGTTCACGGGGAAGCTACCGAAAAGGTACTGGGAGTGTACTAAGAAGCTACTGGAGAGGTACTAAAGAGCTACTGAGAAGCTACTGGAAGGGTACGGCGTTTTGTAAGTTCTGTGTTTCTTCTGGTCGGGAAGCAAGTAGTTCGAGTTTGGAGGGATCGTTATCTCAAATAAGCGCTTTTAAGCCTTTGAAATTTTTAAGTCAAGTATTTACTCGTGTTGAATGTGATAATCCTTTAAATCGTCTAAAATGCTTTTCAAACTTAGCGCAAGGAGTAGGGAAGGGTATTGAAAATAAGGGTGTTGTCCGTTTGTTTGGTTCTGCACGGTTTTCGATTATGCCGATTTTACTGCTGCTGATGACGTTCGGAGCTTTAATTAGCCAAGCCCAGAGCAAGCAGGGCTATGTATTGCAGGGCACGGTGGTATCCGCAGAGGATAAGAAGCCACTTCAAGGCGTATCTGTGCGCGTCGAAGCAGAAAATATCAAGTTCTCCACCAAAAAAGACGGTACATTCAGTATAACAGTATCACACCGAAAAGGAATGGTCAAATTCACCAATGTCGGATACAAAACTGTTGAACAGGAGTATACTTCCGGAGTAGTATTGTCTGTGCAACTAACTGCGTCAGATAATCAACTGGAAGAGGTCGATGTTGTGAGCACGGGATACCAGAAAATCCCAAAAGAACGCGCAACGGGGAGTTTTGTGACCATCGATCGTGAGCTGTTAGATAGACGTGTTTCGACTAACATCATCGACAGACTTGAAGGGG
The DNA here is from genome assembly GCF_044740685.1 of Sphingobacterium sp. SG20118. Taxonomy (NCBI): domain Bacteria; kingdom Pseudomonadati; phylum Bacteroidota; class Sphingobacteriia; order Sphingobacteriales; family Sphingobacteriaceae; genus Sphingobacterium; species Sphingobacterium sp. SG20118. The sequence goes on along the minus strand of NZ_CP172826.1, from coordinate 2,667,879 downwards.
TGACAAGTGGCCTTGTATTCAATAAGAGCGTACAGCCTGGGGAGAACGAATCACTACTCAGTATTCGTGGTCGTAGCACACTTTTTGGAAATACCAAACCACTGATTGTGCTAGACAATTTTCCATATGAGGGGGATATCGATAATATTGATCCGAATAGCATTGCGCATATCACGGTTTTGAAAGACGCTGCTGCTTCCAGTATCTGGGGAGCTCGAGCGGGCAATGGTGTGATTGTGCTCACGACCAAGCAAGGATATGCTAACCGTCCACCTACAGTAGATTTTTCAACCTCGGTCAATATTGGAGCAAAACCTGATCTGTATTATTATCCGAGGATGAGTAATAAGGATTACATTGATGTGGAGCGTGAACTATTCAACAGAGGGTTCTTTAACGGTAGGATCAACAGTAATCCTCGTCGTCCATTGTCGGATGCGGTGGAGCTCTTGCTGAAGGAACGTAATGGGGAATTATCGGCTACAGAAACGCAGGCAGCGTTAGAGGGTTTGGCCAGCCAAGATGTGCGTAAGGATCTAAACCGATATTTTTATCGAACAAGTGTTAATCAACGTCACGGAGTAGATATCTCTGGTGGTGCTAAGCGTATTCGTTACTACTTTGGAGTTGGGTATGACCATAACCAGGACAACCGGATCCGTAACGGTATGGAACGTGTCACCGTTACTAATCGCAATCATTATACCCTGATCGAAAATAAACTGGAACTCAGCTCCACGATTGCGATGAGCACTAGAAAAACCGATAGGAGTAGCAATGTCGAATCGTCACTCTCAGCCTGGCCTTATCTGTATGCGAGATTGGCCGATGATGCAGGAAACGCCTTGCCCATTCCCATTACCCACAGTTTTTCCTATACAGATACTGCCGGGCAAGGTCTGTTGGATGATTGGCTATTTCGGCCATTGGACGAGTTGACCTTGAGAAGCAATACAACCAACTTGGTCGACTATCGGATTGGGTCGACTTTGAAATATAGCCCGATGAAAGGTCTTAGCACAACTTTGTTGTACCAATACTATAGTGGTAATGAGCGTAAAGAGATGCTTAATGATGGAAATAGTTACTTTGTACGCGATATGGTCAATCAGTTTACCCAGTTGGATTTGGCAGGTGGTCGAGTGCTGAAGCGTGCAGCTCCTCAGGGGGCTATTTTAGATCGCGAATTGGATCGTTATGTGTCGCAGAAGGTGCGGGCATTGATCGAATACAATCTCCGAAAGGATAGGTCTGACTTAGCAGTATTGGTAGGCGCAGAAGTGTCAGAGTTTGCGACAGAAACAGATGGTTCACGGTTATATGGTTATGACGAACGAAATGCGACGAGTCTTGCGGTAGACCTGGTCAATACCTATCCAACATTGCCCACTGGCGGTGCACAGAATATTCAGAATTTAGCAGAGCATAGGTTTGCTTCGGACAGGTATGTGTCTTACTTTGGTAATTTTTCGTATACCTACGATGGGCGTTATACCCTAAGCGGTAGTGCCAGAAAGGATGCTTCTAACTTGTTTGGTGTTCATACAAATCAGCGAAGTGTACCACTTTGGTCTACCGGTTTGCTGTGGGATATCGGTAAGGAGACATTCTATGGTATTGAAGCATTACCGATTTTGAAGTTGCGGGCTACATACGGCTATAATGGGAATGCGGACAAGAGCGTGTCAGCTTATACCACTGCTAGGGCGGGATTCGGAGCGAATCGGTATGGGGTAAATTATTTTACTATTCAGAATCCACCTAATGCCGACCTGCGGTGGGAGCAGATTGGTATGCTCAATATCGGACTGGAGTTTGGTTTTCGTAATCAACGTCTTTCAGGTAGTGTGGAGTACTTCCTAAAAGATGGTAAAGACTTGATGGGGAGCCGACCGCTGCCTTCGAGCGTGGGTATAACCCAGTTCAAGGGTAATAATGCCAATCTGAGTACACAAGGGCTAGATGTGCAGCTCAGCAGTATCAATACCACAGGAGTATTTCGTTGGAATACCAATGCTCTGTTGAGTTTGGCCAATGATCGTGTAACAAAATATTTGGGGCGACCGATTACTCCAGCAACATATGTACAAAACAATTTTCCATATCCCTATGAAGGAAAACCCTACAACTCGATATTTGTCTTGCGCTGGGCTGGTCTAGACCCTCAGACGGGTGCGCCACGTGGATATAAAGATGGTGAGATTTCCACGGATTATACCAGTTTGGTCGGTGTAACGGATGATAGCGAAATTATTTATACCGGAAGGGGCAGAGCTGGGGTATTTGGAGCGCTACGTAATACGTTTGCTTATCGTGGTGTCGAGCTTTCCTTTAATGTGACCTATAAGCTTGGTTTTAACTTTAAAGCTCCGTCGGTATCGTATCGAACGTTGCTTACAGCAACTGGTGGAAATACGTTACAGCCAGGTTATGAGCAACGTTGGCAGCAGCCCGGTGATGAGGAACGTACACATGTGCCAGCATTTTATTATCCCGTAAATAATAACCGAGAGGTTTTCTACAGTCATGCCGAGGTACATGTGCAACGCGGCGACCATATCCGCTTGCAGGATGTGCAGGCTTCCTACAGAATAAAATCAAAGGGAATTTCTTGGCTTCGAGAGATGAAAGTATTTGCTTATGCGAATAACCTTGGTCTGCTTTGGAAAGCAAGTGATACGGTTCTGGATCCAGACTATATATGGGGCACACCGCCACCATTTTCATTGGCACTGGGTCTTAATATTGGATTTAATTGATTAAAAAAAAGATAAAAATGAGAAATAGACTTAGATATGGCTACCTCATGACAGTGATGGTGTTGCATGGGGCTTGTACAAAAACCTATCTGGATAAAAAGCCAAATTCCAGTATTGTGGTACCCACCCGTTTGGAGGAATTACGTGGATTGTTGGATAATGAGACAATTGTGTTTGAGACACCGACACTTGGAACCCAATCTGCAGATGAATATTATTTTAAATATGAGGATTGGCAGGCCATGAATCCGAAAGAGCGGAATGCTTATGTATGGGCAAAGGATCTTTATGAAGGACATGCTTTTAATATAAAGGATTGGGATGTACCTTACCAACAGATATTCTATTCCAATATCGTGCTTGAAGCTTTTCATATGGGTACCGTGGATTCATTGTCTGATGAAGCTCGCTCGATAATGGGCAATGCTTACTTCTTAAGAGGGCGGGCATTGTTCAATCTTGCTGAGCATTTTGCTATGCCTTATGACGAACAGACGGCTCATAATCTACCCGGAATACCGTTTAAAACAAATCCAGATGTTGTTGTTTATGCTAAGAGAGGTTCCTTGTCCGATACATATAAGCAGATTCTTTCGGATATGCAAAGGGCAAGAAACTTACTTGTAGATAAAAGTTTTTTAGAGAATAAATTGCGCGTGAATAGGTTGACGGTATGGAGTTACTTGTCAAGATTTTCGTTGTCGATGCGAGACTACCAAAGTGCAATGCAATATGCAGACAGTGCGTTGACTGCATATGATTATTTAATTGATTATAATGGAATCAGTCCTACGCAGATCAATCCGTTTCCTGTAAATAATCGGGAGACGATTTTGCAAAGTCGTATGATTTCGGGTGTTCGTGACCTCTCGACAACTTCTGGTACGTTACACGTTGACTCAAATCTTTATAATTTCTATAGCTCAGATGATTTAAGAAAGACACTTTGGTTCCAAAATGTTAGTGGTCGGATATTGATGAATCGATCGTATGCTGGACTTATTCAGTTCTTTAGTGGGATGACTACCGCTGAGCTTTTGCTGATCCGAGCAGAGTGTAGGGTTAGGTTGAATCAATCAACAGGAGCATTGGAGGATTTGAATAAACTACTTGTAAAGCGTTATAAATCTGGAACATTCAATCCGATTACCTTGTCTGATTCTCCCGTCCTGCTGGATCGGATTCTTTTGGAACGAAGAAAAGAGCTGATATTAAGGGGGCTACGTTGGAGTGATATTCGGAGATTAAACCTTGAAGGACGAGGAATCGTCTTAACACGAAAACTGAAAGATGACCTCTACGAACTCCAGCCGGGTGATCCTAGATATGCCCTTCCAATTCCTGATGCAGAGATAGAATTGTCTGGTTTTGAACAGAATATACGTTAATCTATAACTAACTAATTCAAAAATGAAAAATTTAATTTTATATAAAAGTCGATGGTATCTCTTATTCTTAATAATACAACTACTTGGTTACCTATCACCATTGCTTGCTATCCAAGATGTGGAGGGAGATCATTTTAAAATTAGTGGACGTATCGATATCGAAGATTGTGATAGTGTCCAGCTCCAATTGCATACTTATTATTTGCCTTTATCAATCAATTCTTTCCAAAAAATTGTGGTTCCAGTCATTGACGGTCGATTCGAATATGAAAGTGATACGCCGATCAATGGTAATCATCCCTTCAATTTGGGGATATATCTGTATGTGAAAGGTCGTGCAAAGGGGCTTTTGGAAGTGAAAAATCTGTTCTTAGCACTACCGAATGATCAAATAACACTTGATGTTGGGAAATCTGTCGTAACATTTTCTGGGCAGGGTGCTGAGAAATACAATGGCGATGGGCATTGGATCGTTTCGTTGCTAAAAAGTTGTTCGAAGGAACAATGAATGAAGTGCTGGGGAGGGCAGATGGGGCCGAAAAATTGGCTATCATAGAAGCGCAACATGACTCTCTATATCAGGAGAAATTACACTATATCGAAGCGAATAAGGGTGGGCTAACGGATCAAGAATATCGGATACTGAAGTATGACGCTCTAGGTACTCGACAGCATATATTACTCAGGACTATCTCAATACTTGCTGCGACCTTAGGAGTCAAAGATAGTTTATTGAAAGCACATTATATTGCACACTTTCAACAATTGTACCGTGATTTTGAACCAGATACAGTAGATTCGGAAATAAAAGCTTATGCACAGAATTTTGCGGAATATCAATTCGATGTCATTCATCTCAGGCATGCCTTGAATCGAGGTGGGGGCGGGAGTTTTCTCTTTGGTAATGAACGAGAAGTGTATCACTACATCAGAAATCATTATAGTGGTTTGTTGCGGGATAAGTTGCTCGTCATGACCGTACAAAGATATAGAACCATGGATTCCGACTATGTATTGTTGAAGGAAGCGTGTCAGGATGTAGAAGATGATTATTTCAATCGTTTGGTATGCTTTAGTTTGTATCGTGGGGGGATTGGAGCCAAAATGCCTGGATTTGAGTTGATGGATACTGCTGGAGTGATCCAAACTTTTGTTCCTGAAAAAGGAAAAGTAACTTTAATCGATTTTTGGTATACGGGCTGCGGTGCTTGTGCTCTCATAGCGGATAAACTACATACCTATTTGGACTCCATGCAACACGTACCGGAGTTTCAGATGGTATCCATATCGATCGATAAAGATAAAAAGGTTTGGAAAAAAAGTATTCAAAGTGGTAAGTACACGCATCCTTCAGAACTAAATTTTTATACGAAAGGACTAGGGTCTCGGCATCCCATGACTATGCATTTTGATATAATTGGATATCCGAGGTTTTTATTGATTGATAGGGAAGGAAAAATCCTGTCATCATATGTTTATCCAACGCTTCAGAATATATCCGAATTAGTTAATAAAGCATTAAGAGGTATTTAATCACATATGGCGGTATTCTAGAATACCGCCATATGCTTCGAAATTGAAAAATAGCGAATTAAAGTGGTCGATACTCCCCTCGTATTTCTGTCGAATCAGTCAACATGCTATCATGAAAGTAGCAAGAGGTCAATTCTGTCTCGGTACATTCCCATGCGCCAGGAGTACCAGCGGGCGCATCTTTCAATGCCAAATCTACTGGGGTTGGTGGATTACCTATCCCGTTCGAGATATAAACTGTTGGTGCTTTTGTTGTCTGACCTGCTGCAATGGCACCACCAATTGCAACAACCATAGCTAAGGCAGCTACTACCGTTTGGAATTTACGCATAGGCGTATAATTAAGTTAATTGTTCTCTCCAATTATTTAATCAGGCTGTCGAGATTGACCTGTATTCGAAGTGTTAAATTTTTTATTGTAGATTTCTTTTATAATGTTGTCGACCAAATGACGGATGATAATCATCGGCTTGTTATCTTCAGGACGAATCAGGAATATGGCCGTCACTCCTAATGCAATAAAGCTCATGTTGAGGAACAGCTGCTGTTTCCAAGAGAGATCAAATAACCCTGCACATGAACAAGGATATCCTGGGCCAAATGCATAGTTAAGAATGAGTATGATGTAGACACCCAAGATGATCAATAAACCTACACCGATGGTTAATGCTATCTTTCGCTGTTTGCCCAAAGCTAGCCATAATGCGATGATGCCCATTGTTGTCGGCAACCCGTAGGCTACTGGAGCTGCAAGCCAATCCCAAAAGGGCATGCGCTCCATCTGCCCTAAAAATTTAGGCATCTCACTCCATTTGTTGATGGTTGTAAACAGGAATGTTAAAATATAGATCCCCGAAATGGTGTCAATGATGTAGTTTCTTGTTTTCATAGCTGTTATATTTTTCCTGTTTACCTATTTATTCTTCGCGTTACGGCAATCCAATTTCCTGTCGCTATTTATATGCAACTATTTATTAATCAGATATTTAGTTTTGTTATTTGGTTTTTGTATTGTATCTTTGTTTTAACCATTTATAAACTCATTGTCTTCTATATATAACTATCCTAACTGACGGAAATGTACCGCCTGTATTTTCATTTATTTTTTAAATGATTGAATATCAACGATATAATTTTACTTAAAACGGTTGAGATAAGTTAAAATTGGAAGTAAAACCTAAGATATGGGAAAGAAAACCTTTAGTACATTGATTGATGATCCGGACCAGGGGATACGGCTCATCGTCGAACATTATCGAGTTCAATTATTGAGGCAGATCCGCCGTTTCATCCATAATGATGATGAATTGGTCAAGGAAGTGTTTCAGCTTACACTAATCGAGATATGGAAAGATCATCGAAACATTGGTGAAATGGCTGACCCCTTTGTGTGGATAATGGCGATAGCTCGAAATATTGCTTTAAGTACCCTTCGAGCTGAACGGAAGCATCTTAAAGAACCGATCGAAAACCATGTGGATGTATGCAGTAATGAACAGGCGGATACGGAGCTGGTCTACCAAGAGACGCTTAATGAGCTGATGCTACAGGCAACTGAACTTACTCCAAAGGAAAAAGAGATTTTTATAGGTTCTAAAGTCGATGGAATGGATAATAAGGAGCTGGAAAAAGTCCATAAGCTCACGCCGCAACGGGTCAGGAACTTGCTGAGTTTCTGCAAAGAGGAAGATCAGGAAGCTATTCAAGCGTTGATCGGAACATTCAATTGAGTTATTTATATACTAGAACGGATTAAAATGGGACACAACAATATAAATATAGAAGACTTAATAAGAAAGCAATTATTGGAAGAGATCTCTGCGGAGGAAGTGCAGTTGTTGGAGCGGGAGAAAATCAAGTATTCGGAAGATGTGTATGAGCAGATGGTTGTCGAGGTGCTACGGGAGCTGGACGGACAATTGCCCAAAGGTATACTGCGAGATTGGCAGCCCGATGTTGAGGCTATCATCAAAAAAGCGAAAGCTTTAAAACCGGAAGAGGAATTAACAGTAAAAATGCCAAAGGATGAAAAGATATTCTTGGTTGTTGCTGCTGCTGTGGCTGTAATCTTCTTCTTTGGCGCCGTCGCTATTAATTATTTCAAAGTACGAGATGATGTTAATTATATACTGCCAGTGGGAAGCAACAGTTTGCACTTTGCGAATGACGGAGATATCCCGTCTGAAGAGTCTTCCTGTATGCTATTGGTTGGTGAATCGACCTGGATAGAAGTATACCCTGATGATGTGGGAATCATAAAGCAAGTGGGGGACCTGTTGATCAGCAGAACTAAGGAAGGTCTGTTGAAGATCGAAAGAAGGGAGGGGTATGGACATGAGGCGCCGACTATAGAACATATAGAGATCTACACCAAGGCACGGCAACAATGTGTGCTAGAGATCGAAGATGGCACGCGCATCAGGTTGAATGCGCAGACTCATTTACGCTATCCGCTCCATAAAAGGGATACATCGTACGTAGATCTGATTGGTGAGGCTTATGTAGCGACCAGTAAAAACACACTGGTTGTAGGTACTGTGAAAGGTAAAGTGACTGCAACAGCGAGTGACTTTGTCATTAGAGCAAATAAGGATCATACCAAGTTGGTGCTCAATAATGGGGCGTTGGATCTGTATTCCTATAGTTTGAGGAAAAGCGAGTCCTTGTATTGCCACGGTGATCTTGGGGTACTGAAGGCAGAGCGATCGCATAAGTCAGGTTTGCAAATAGATACACTTTTTCGAGAAGTTGATATGGATTTTGAAATGGCTAAGATGTGGACTCGTAAGGTACGCTCTTATAAAAATATATCAATGCAGGCATTTGTTGAAGAAATGAGCCGTTGGGAAGGGTTTACAATAAAACGATGGGACTGTTTGTCACAGGAGAAATTAGTCACGGTATCCGTACATTATCAGAGCAATCGAGAAGTGGTATACAGCGCTATACGACATGCTGGGTTGATATTGTATGAAGACAGGGGAAGGATCAGCTTCTGTCCGGATGATGATAAAAAAACAAAATATCGATGATTGGAAGGAGGAAATGATGATGAGTAGTTATAAACGGTTTGTGGACAGTGTATTTTATAGTATCGATATCAATGAATTCATCGAGAGACGTAAATGTCGCGCGACAGGCAAGATGCGATTCAATGGTAGGGCGGAAGCTATTTTTTTTATTCACTGGATTAAATGGAGGCTTCGAAAATATTTGGAAAATCCTGATCGAAGAAAACATGGTAGTATGAATATCGGAGCGAAAGCAGCTCCTCGATATGCATACTACTGTGAGCTTTGTGATGGATACCACATCACCAAAAAGCCTCCGTATGACTATCAACAAAAGAACAATAGGAAATATTAATTCACTTATTAATCTGCCAACCCAACTTGGTTTGTTTAATTTGAAGACTTTTTATCTAATTAAACAAATCATATTTATGAGAGATCAGGAAATTTAATACCAAATTATCGTAATTTGCAATACATAAACCTTACATATGACGAGTTTTTTTAAGAAGTTATTTGCACGTAAAATTTCGCCTGTTGACTGGGAGATCGTAAAATATTCAGAAAAGGTATATCCAGAAAATTCGATTACGCTTTTATTGTTAACCATGCCAAATGGTTCAAAAGGTACAGGATGGGTAGATATGGCTTACCGAAAATATGAATTTAAAGAATTTTGCCCTTATCATGTCAGAATAAGTGTCGATTTTACTGATCAGGTTGCCGACGACAATGCTGATCTAGATATGGGAGAAATTGAAGATTTCTTTTCAGATGAATTGAAGAAAATATGCATCTGTCACATTATTTCTAGAGTAGTGTCAGAGATTGGGATGGATATAGATTATTATGTTGAAGTAGACGAACCCATTGAACAATATTTGAGAAAGCTTTCTCTGGCAAAAAACATATTTGTATCTTTCACTTATAAAATTGATTTCGACCCTAAGTGGAAGAAAGTTAGTCATTTATTTAATGCTTAGAAAGGAGTATTGACATTGAAATACGGCTATGAGTATAGTGAAAATACCGAAAAAATTTCGAGATATTTTGAACACTTTACGAAGTGGACAAATTGTAATTGGTCTAGAGCAATTAGAGAAGATAAAAGGCTTTGAACCACAGAAAGCTATCGTTAATGCAGAAATAGATTATTTCAATAGTAATTACGAAAGTGCGATGACAAACGATGAAAATGGTTTGCCATTTAATGACCAATGGTATGCTGGAAACGTTTTAAGTGAACACTTTTCTGCATACACAAATACGGCTTTAAGAACTGGCAATATTTCAAGAGCTGAAGGTTTTTACAATAATTTCTTGACTGAAAAAGAAAAATTAAATTTACCTGAACATCAAATCCGTACTTATAGGCATCAGATCAATCATCATTTAGCTAAACTAAAGGGTGAAAATGGTTTGAGTATTTGGAGTAAGCCACTCAAAATTGTAAAAGACGGGAAATCAACTGATGAATTTATTGCACAATTGAAGGAGTGCCGACCGCAATTGACATTTGATAGTGAAAAAGGAGCCGAATATCTACTTCACTTTATGCTAGAGTCAGGAAATACGGACGAAAGTCTAACTTATTATGAAAAGTTTGCTGATAAAATTTTCATTGGTGATATCCATATAAATGCCGCAAGACTTTTTCTTTTGACAGGACAAATCGATAAAGCAAATCAAGCCTTGGTAACATTTGCAAAAAATTGGTATCCTGTCGAGCACATTCAAATAACTCCAATGGTCTTGTTCGACTATGAAGATTTGTTACCGCTTTTGACAAAAGAATTTAAACAAGAAATTTTAAATATTCCAAAAGGAAATCAATAAGGCTGAACGTTTTTTGAATCAAATATAAAGGTAGTGAGTCAATAACAAAAAAATCAGCTCCTCCGTTTGGAAGAGCTGATTTTTTATTATTGATAGCATTTGTCAGCTATAGCTTTGTAGTTAAATGATAGGGCAATGTCACCTGGTCCAATTGACTAGTCCATACTTGTATCTGGCGCTTTGCCGATCAGTTCCATAAATTGATCTAACTTAGGGGTAATGATGATTTGAGTCCTTCTATTTCTAGCTTTTCCATCCTCACTGTCATTTGGTGCGATCGTATTATATTCGCCACGGCCAGCTGCGGTCAAACGTTTTGGATCTACACCGTAGTTGTTTTGCAATGCCATCACCACGGAAGAAGCTCTTAAGGTACTTAAGTCCCAGTTGTTGCGGATATTAGGCATGTTGATAGGGACATTATCCGTATTACCTTCTATGAGTACATCGTAACTGTTGTAATCTGTGATAATCTTAGCGATCTTAGATAATGTTTCTCCTGCTGTTTCTGATATCTCATAGCTTCCAGATTTATACAGCATATTATCAGCAAGTGATATATATACGACTCCTTTTAATACTTGAATATCTACATCTCTGATTTCTTCTCTGCTTAGGGAACGTGTCAGGTTGTTTGTTAACACTAAATTGAGTGAATCACTTTTGTTTTTACTGTTTACAAGCTGTTGAATGTATTTGTTAGACGAATTGATTTCATCCACTAGCTTTGAAATATTCACATTTCCTTGATTGCTAGAATTCAGACAGTTGTTTAAGGCTGTCTGTAAAGCGGCAACATTTGATTTTTCAGAAGCAATCTGCTCATCCAGACTCTTAATTCTGATTTTTGAGCCACTTAAATCATTTTCAGTAGCCTGCAAGCGGCTATTGAGGTCTTGATTACTTTGTTGTAGCTGTGTGTAATTTGCTTGTAGTGCGGCAAATTTTTTATTACTCGTACAACTGGATCCTAACGCTGCTAGCGCTAGGAGGCTACAAATTATTAGCGGATATTTCATCGTTATAAAATTAATAAGTTATTTCATCGATCACTTGACCGAGTGCACAACACAAAACTGTTTGCCGTCCGGGCGCACAATCTGATGTTGATACATAGTATAACATAAACGAATAAAAACGGTTCTTATTTTAACATATAATGGCTTGCTGTATAACCGCTATAATTTTTTGATGTAATCGGCAATGTCTTTTTCTACTGTGTTTTCGCTTTTTGATAGATGTTCTGTTATGCGATGCCGTTCAGTTTCGGTTTTATTCTGGCTCAATTTCTTTTGCCCTTGTAAATCGGTTACCTCTAATTCAAATGCAACAATTCCCCGTATCATTCCTTTTTTAAACTTATCGGGCAGACTTTCCCATTGTTGCAAATAGTCTTTTTCATAGAACTGTATCATCTGTTCCAATGCTTTCAGCTTTGCGGTTTCGTCTTCAACAATCTTTGCTTTACCGTAGGCGTGTACAGCAATGTAATCCCAAGTGGGTACGCTTTCCAGCTTATCGTAATGAACAGGTGATATATAAGCGTGTGGTTCTGTGAATATGACCAATGATGTGGTTGCCCCAATGTACTTGCTTTGCTCATTGGCTACGGCAAAATGAGAACCTAGTATCAGCTTATCCTGACTGTCCTCAATAATAAAAGGCAGTTGTGTGGCAATAGGAATACTGTCTTTTACCGTAACGATTGTGGCGAAACTATACTGTTTCATAAAAGCCACTATTTCGGCCTTGTCTGTAAACTGAAAATGATTGGGTGTGTACATATAAGCTACCTTATTTGATAAATTTTTATCGTTATTGCTTCGCTTTAAAATGGGCTACGCCCGATATTTCTACGGAAGCACCAGCTGGAAGGTCTGCAACCGCTATACAAGTTCTTGTTGGAAATCTGTTTTTGAAATAACTACCATATACGCTATTCAGTCTGTCATATTGTTTCATATCCTTTAGGTAAATGATGGTGCTTACCAAATCATCCATAGTCAGATTATGCTTTTTTAGCTCATTTTTTAGGTTTTCCATTACCTGCTGAACTTCTGCTTCAAAACTGGCATTGGAAAGTTTTGATGTAGCCGGATTGATACCTACCTGACCGGAAACAAACAGTAATTCGCCTGCCTTTAATGATGAACTAAATGGAAGTTTAGTTTCTATTTTTTCCTGTGCATTTACTGAAAAATAAAATACAGACATCAGAAGTACAAAAATTACTTTTTTCATAGTTGATTATTTAGTTACTTAAATCTTTTCTCATCATTATATCGGTCTGCTCGTCATCTCCCAATACGAAAATGTGTTTGTCAAACTCCACAAATCCGTTTTTCTGATAAAAGCGGATAGCTCTTGGGTTTTCTTCCCAAACACCCAACCATACATTTTTGACCTTTTTTTCGTTGGCTACCTGCATTGCTTTGTCATACAATATCTGTCCTACTTTTTTACCGTGATACTCCTGCAATACATAGATACGTTCTATTTCAATGCTACTGTTATCCTGCAATTCGGTTTGGGAAGCTCCAAAGTTCAGTTTCAGATAACCGATGACTTTTTCTTCCAAGACAGCAAAATAAAATTCTGAACTTTTATTGTTAAGTTCTTCTGTTAGCTTTTCTTTGGAAAATCCGTCTGCTAAATATTTGTTCATATTTTCTTCGGTATTGCTTTCCGAAAATGTTTCTGAAAATGTTTCCCTGCCTATTTGTTGTAACTGCTCAATATCGTTTAATGTTACTCTCTGTATTATTATATTTTCCATTATTATATTAATTTTTATACACTCCATTCATAATTAATCCACTCGTTATTCTCCTTCGCTCCCAAATGCTCATAAAATCTTTTTCCTGCTTCATTCCAAGAAGCAACTGTCCATTTAATCTGTCCGCAGTTATTTACTTTAGCTTCTTTTTTTAAAGCATCCATCAATTGTTCTCCAATTTTTGTCCTCTGTATTTTTCATCTACATAGAGTTCTTTCATATAAATCGCAGGTCTGTTTTGCGCGGTGTACTGGAGAAAATAATATACTAACATTCCTGCTATTTCATCGTTGTCCTCTGCAATAATGCAATGAAAATCTGGCGGATTTTTGCGAAAACCACTTTCCCTTACAATTTCCGGAGTAATGGCAAAAGCGTCAATATATTTTTCGAAAACTACTAAATCTCTCATCAACACCCAAACTTTATCGCTATCTGCCTCAACAGCTTTACGGATAACTATTCTTTTATTTTCCATATTACGATTGCTTTTCGTTTAATTGCATCAAAAATAACCTTATATTGGATTATATTTGTAGTCCAATTTAAACAAAATGGGTAGTCCAATTTTAACACAGTATTTTAACGATTTGCATATTGACCATTCTTCCGAGAGGTCTGTTTACCTGCAATTAGCGCATGGCATTTTATCCCTGATCAAAAGCAATAAGCTCCGTTCGGGACAAAAGCTACCAAGTTCAAGAGATATTTCGGCTATACTGCATATTAACAGGATAACGGTTTCAAAGGCTTTTGAAGAATTGCAAACGCAGGGTTGGTTAGAAAGCTTTGTGGGGCGTGGTACGTTCGTTTCATCACATATCCCCAAAGCAGAACCCGAAGCTTTGCGAAATAAAGTAATAAAAGCAACTCAAAAGAAGGCGGGTTTTATTATTCAATCCAAACCTCATTTTGATGTACCAATTAAGGTTGCCAATACTGAACTTCATTTAGACGATGGATTTCCCGACCCCAAATTAGCACCGATAAAAGAATTGTATCGAGCTTACCGCAACCAACTGTCAAGAGGTGGTCTTTATAACAGGTTCGGGAGCTACAGTTATCCCAACGGCTCCGAACTTTACAGAGAAGCAATATCCAAACATCTGAACGAAACAAGGGGTTTAAAGACTACTGCACAAAATATCCTGTCAGTAAGAGGTACTTTAATGGGAATAAACCTTGTATGCAACGGTTTGATTGATGCAGGCGATGTCATTGTTTCGGGAGTACCAGGTTGGAATAGAGCGGAGATGAACTTTGTTCACGCCAAAGCCAAGCATATTACAATACCTGTGGATGAACACGGTTTAGTTGTTGATGAGTTGAAAAAGATATGTCAACAAAGAAAGGTAAGGATGGTATATGTAACCCCTCACCATCATTACCCGACAACGGTATCGCTTCGTATTGACCGCAGATTGGAATTGTTAAAACTTGCCAATGAATATGGCTTTATCATTTTTGAGGATGATTACGATTTTGATTTTCATTATAAGCACCGTCCGCTGTTACCAGTTGCCAGTGCTGACGATAATGGAATGGTTATTTACTGTGGTTCGTTCAGCAAAAGTTTTTCGCCTGCCTTTCGCTTAGGTTATCTGGTGGCTTCGGAAAATGTGGTTGAACACCTTTCCAAAGTCCGTATTTTGTTGGATAGACAGGGCGACCATATTTTAGATAATGCTATGGCTGATATGTTAAATGACGGAACTATACAACGTTACCTAAGGAAAACGTTGACCGTGTATGAGGAAAGACGAAACCATTTTTGCAACTTGCTACAAAATGAAATAGGCAATGTTGTAGATTTTTCAATACCTGATGGCGGTATGACTGTGTGGACCGAATTTGATAAATCTATTAACCTTGAAAAGTTGTCACAACAAGCCTATAAAAAAGGATTGTATATCTCTGATGGTAAAATACATCAATATCCGACCTATAATACAAATAGTATGAGGTTAGGTTTTGCATCTTCTTCTACGGATAATTTGACAAAAAGTGTGGATGTATTAAAAAGACTTATATAGTCCATTTGTCCACAGATCGACAGTGAGTAAGAGGTCTGTACTTACCTGAAAGTCGCTGTGATCGCTAAGGAATTCGGATTTTCAGAAACTTATCTGGGTAGTTACTTTACAGATCTTTAGGGTTTTTAGCAAACAATGCTCTATTATAGTTAACGACATCGGGATGGGATGGAAATATTTTGACTGTTATAAACAGTCAAAAGGATACACTAATTTTTTGAGAGAACAGAAGATTTAGTACCAAATTATTGTATTTTGCAAGACAGAAATCTTACATATGATGAGTTTTTTTAAGAATTTATGGTCAAATATTTCTAGGGTGTATATACCATATCGCCATCCTTTAAATCAGATCCAGTAAACCAGATTGGTCTTAGGAAGTCTTCTTTGGTAATAGGGGTAGTCATATAATGACGAATGATTTCGAAAGGGTCTCCATCCAGAAGGTTTACTTGTTTCGTGTCCGAAATTTGGAAATGAATCGTTGAATTTGCCAAGATCGCCTCGTCCTGCTCGGTTAATTCTCTTTTTAAGTATTTTTTATCTATCAGTGTTTTTATAGTTTCATAGTCTGCATCAGATTCAATGAAAATTGATGCAGCCCTGCCAAAGGAGATTCCATCAACATACATGAAGTCCTTAGGATCGAGACCTTTCATAGCAGCATGTGCTTTTGCTTTGGCAAAATCAGGCATACATGATAAACTATAGATAAGATTGGTAAATCTTGCAGCATAAAGGGATTTGGAATTTTTAGCTTTTGGGTTGACTGCGAGCATTATTTCTGCATTGATCTTTTGACCAAAAATTGCTCCTAAGTTTTCATAAGATGCTACTTTTCGGGTATTGGGTAAAGATTCGCTGACTATTACTGATAAGTCATCCCCCTCAATATCTTTAAGTATATATTTTATCATCGCAGATCTGCTCGGAACTATAAGCGTGACATCTGCTGTTTCTAAAATGTCTACAGCAGGGAGGTTTGGAGCTTCAATAAATTCATAATTATCCGCATTGAGCGAACTGATCTTCATAATTGCACCCAAGTATAAATTCTCAATATTTTTATTGGTGAAAATCCTGTCTTTGTCATCGTTGATTTCTTGTGCAATGACGTTTAAACAGGATAGGTGCAATAATATGATTAGTACTTTTAGCTTCATGATTTTTTATTTTCGGGTACATAAATAATCTTGATTTTTAACCAGATTGTTTTCATATCGGCTCTACTTTTATCACTCAATATTTCATTTATTGAGGTTGGGTTATAAAGCTGCCCAGTGCGTAGTGCATTGGAATTCTCGCTTTTTAATTGACTGTTATAGAGTGCAATATTTAATGAGATCTCATTTTTGTCGTTCTTGGTAGCAAAGTGTTTCCAATCCTTGTCTTGATCCTGATAAATAAGCAAATCTTCTTTTTCCCATTTTATTTTATACGCCTCCTTGTGGCCACCAACTTTGGAAATGAACAATGAATCCTGTTTGAGCGTAATTGTCTGTGGTCTGAAATATTTTGAACGGTTCTTGAATTTTTTTTCTTGATCAGTTTGCGCAAATGAAGATTGCAACTCATTATTCTGATAAAGGCTAAATTCCAATTGGCTCTCCGAGCTGTAAACATATGTCAGATCCTTTATCGGGTCTGGACCTTTCTCAGGTTCTGGCTCAGGTATTACTTTTGTTTCTTCGGGAGTTGTTTTTGTACAGGATTGGAATACGATGGCTCCTAGAAAAAGTATAAGGATATATCGAATATTGATAACGGGTATCTTCATTTCATTAAACTTATAAAGTTAAAAGCGCTATTTTTGCTTATCTCATATTTGGTTTTCTTTATAAATATAGTGATTATGAAATAAATTAAAGTCTATTTGCAATAAATATTTAACTTGAAAAATCTATTTTCCCAATTTAATGTGCGAAGATGTCAACCGATTGGCTAGGAAGAATCGTTTTAGATTCTTTAAGTAAATAACCTCCGGCACCGCTTTAAGTGCTATGCCATATCCGCTTTCTTTTACAGATCTTTAGGGTTTTTAGTAAACAATGCTCTATTATAGTTAACGACATCGGGATGGGATGGAAATGGTGACCTCGCTGAAAGTTCGGCAATAGCTTTATCTCTCAGAATTGGTGCATCTTCTTTCACGCCATCTGCTAATGCTTGTTTTAATTCTGCGGCATTCAATTCTGTACAGTAAGTTGGTGTTCCGGGCTGCTGTCTCCAAGATGCTGAAAGGGTACCGGAATCAACGGCATCATAACCCGCTTCATGAACTAATGTGGCTATTACTTTTTTTGCTTCCGCATCATCTCCGGCTATAGCCATTGCAATTCTGTCTTCAGCTCCAGCATCTTTTCCGCCATTAGCAAGTGTTTCAGCCAATAAATTGTTGAATGCTTTGATAACGGGTCTCCCCAATTGTTCAGATACCCAGATGCTTTCTACCTTTCCATTTTTGATCTCTTCAATATCAGCATCACGGAAGGGGTAGTAATTGGAGGTATCGACCACAATGACATGTTCAGGAAGGTCTGCGAACAGCTCTTTAGGTAAGGTTGGGATTGCTATGGTCGGTATCGCTAAAATGATAACAGCTACATCCTGCAGCACTGCTGTTTGACTAGCAGCTGTTACACCTAATTCCTGAGCACGGGCATTCAATTTATCCATGTCGCTTGCATTATTAACTTTCACATGGTGACCGGCCGCAGCCATTTTTTTTGCGATCGTACCGCCTATAGCACCAGTTCCTATTATTCCTATGTTCATATGCTCATTATTTTAATTTGTGTAGTATACTACCTAAGCTCCCAGCTACTTGATACTAAAAGCAGTTCGCGATGCTGTGTTGTACTGTGCAAAGTTATGCCTATAGGGCTATCAATTGTATAGGACTTTCCTAAAGGAAAGTTGATCTTAAGTTTAGAACTGTTAAAAGCGGTATTTACAGCTATCCTATATTTCACTTTCCTTTAGGTAACTACTATCTTTTGGTTAGTAAATTTACCTTAATTTTGTAAGATGTAAAAATGGGTTGATTGAAATTGAGGAATTCTCGAGTTGAGATAGCGCATTTAAAGAAATCACCAAGTAATATGGGTAATAAAAAGAAATTGAAACTTGCCGCAATAATCGATGGTCCAGGGTGGAATCATACCTCTTGGCAACATCCGGATATGCCGGCAGACGCGAGCGAAAATATTGATTTTTACGTTCAACAGGCCAAGCTTGCGGAAGATGCCAAATTTGAAAGTTTGTTTTTGATCGATGTAAGCCACGTGGGGCCCGGGAATATTCCGCACTATCTGAGTATGTTCGAAGGTGTTTCTATCATGTCTGCCTTAGCGATGAAAACCGAACGAATCGGACTTTCTATAACTGCTTCAAGTTCTTATACTGATCCTTATAATATTGCGCGTCAGGTCTTGTCCTTGGATAAAATAAGCAAGGGAAGAGTGTCACTGAATGCCATTACTTCCAATCCGGGAGGGATGGTCAACTTCAGTAGGGGTCACTTGTCGAAAGGAGATCAGTATCCGATGCACATCGAGTTTTTAGAAATTATTCGGAACTTGTGGGATACCTATGAGGATGACGCATTCGTAAGAGATAAAGAAAATGGCATCTTTTTGAATCCACGAAAAATGCATTTAACAAACTACAGGGGGGAATATTTTTCCGTCGAAGGTCCGTTGAATATAAGCCGTTCTGTTCAGGGTAGACCTGTTCTATACACCGCAGGTAGTTCCCCAACATTTGTTGATATTGCTACGACTTACACGGATGGTGCTTTTATTGGTGGTTTTTCGATGGAAGAGACAAGACATACAGCCATGGCATTGCGAAGAAAGTTAGATGAGAAGAATAGGAATCCTGACAACTTTATCATCGCCACTTCGCAAAATCCGATTGTGGGAAAAACAGATGCTGAAGCGCATAAAAAATATATGGAGCTGGCTGTACTTAATCCGTATCAGCGAATTGCACCACCGCTGTTTCTAGGGTCTGCAGAAAGTGTTGCTGATGAAATTCAAGAATGGTACGAAGGAGGAATAATGGATATGCTGATCATCAAACAGGATCATCCGTACGGTCTCAGAGATTTTATCGAATTGGTAGTTCCCATTTTACAAGAACGCGGAATTTTCCATACGGAGTATGAGGAAAAAACGCTTCGCGGAAATCTTGAGCTTCCAAAACCAGCATTTAGAAATTTTCAATATTCATAACGCTATCAGCTCATGAACATTAAAGTACTTTAAACAGATCTAATACCTTTAGTTAATGATCATCAATCATAACGTTTCAATTGATAACTTTGTATTGATTTATTTGATAGGAGGGTAGGTGCTTTATTCGTGTTACCTGTTATTTAACAACATCAAAATTTCAAAAAAATGAAAAAACATATCGCTCATTCCATTTTAGAACTCGCCATCGTATCTGAAGGCAGTACATTCAGACAGACTTTACACCATTCGCTGGAACTGGCTAAGGTGGCAGAAGCAAGTAATTATAAACGCTATTGGTTTGCCGAACATCATAATTCGGTTGCGGTAGGCAGTAGTGCTACTTCGCTATTAATTGGCTACGTAGCTGAAAATACCAGTAAAATAAGAGTAGGGTCGGGTGGAATTATGCTGCCTAATCATGCTCCTATAATCATTGCAGAGCAATTTGGAACCCTTGCTCAACTTTATCCAGATCGAATTGATCTGGGACTGGGAAGAGCTCCAGGTACAGATAGACTGACGGCTCAAGAAATCCGATCCGATTTTATGCAAGCAGCGCAATCATTCCCTGCAGAAATTGAGAAGATCGAAAATTACTTTTCAAAATCCAATAGTACGGGTAAAGTAAGAGCACCGATAGCTGAAGATGCCCAGGTTTCCCATTTACATCTTGGGGTCAAGTCCAGATAGTGCACATTTAGCAGCTCGAAAAGGATTGCCTTATGCATTTGCGAGCCACTTTGCTACCGATCATTTAATGCGGGCATTAAAAATCTATCGGGAAGAATTTCAACCTTCCGAGGTGCTGGAAAAACCCTACACGATAGCGGGTGTCAATGTGATTATTGCGGACACGGATGAAGAAGCACAAAAATTGTTCACATCACTGATCCGGATGTTTTTGGGTGTTTTGACTGGAAATTCTCTGCCCTTGCATCCACCAACAGAAATGACGGAAGATCTGCAAGATATTTTCCATCATCCAAATGTCCATCAGATGCTTAAATACTCCTTTGTGGGTACTAAGGAAAGGGTAAAAGAACTGACGAAAGCATTTTTAGAAGAAACGCAAGTGGATGAACTGATTGTCGTATCGACGATGTATGCTATTAAGGATAGGATCAAGTCTACAGAAATGTTTGCTGAAGTAATGAAAGAAATCAATGATGACGATAGCGCCAATTAAAATTAACGTAATCCGCTCATCAGTATAATAAAAATTAAAAATAATGGCACTAAAAAAAGTTCACTGTGACTGTCTAGAGACCATAAAACCCGTGCGAGATACGTTGGATGTGATCAATGGGAAATGGAAGATACCAATTATCATATCTGTTGGTGTTGGTAATGACCGCTTCACTGATATCCAAGAGAGTATTCCGGGGATATCTCCAAAAGTGTTAGCAAAAGAACTGAAGGATCTTGAACAGCATAAACTGCTCAGGAGAATTGTTATTGAGGAATATCCCGTCAAGATCTCTTACCAACTTGAGGAATATGCAGACACGTTGACCCCAATTATTTATGCACTTAAGGATTGGGGGGTTAATCATAAGAAAAAGGTGATGGAGTAAGTTTTTCCGATGATAAAAAAATAAGAAACAACACCTGGGTAACAGGGGGTAAAATACGCATGACCTTTTATACCGGTTTTTAACGGGATTTTAAAATTATAGTTTTACATTTGAAACCTGTACTTCAAACATCCGATATGAAATCTTACCTATTTGCTTTGCTCTATTTTTTTACGCTGATCCTTTTTATTCATCCTGCATTTTCTCAGGTTTCTGACAAGGATATCAACAAAGAGCGGAAAAATAAAAGTCTTAAGATCTTAGTGATATCGGATTTAAATGATAGCTATGGATCGACGACTTACAGCAAAGAAGTGTTGGATGTAGTGGGAAGTATATCGACATTAAAGCCAGATCTTATATTGTGTGGAGGTGATATGGTCGCAGGACAAAAAAGAACTTTAACAAGAGAGGCTATTCAGGCGATGTGGAAGGGATTTGATCAGGCCATATTGCAACCGATAAAGGCTTCTGGAGTGCCATTTGGATTTACCATGGGCAATCATGATGCCTCTCCCAGTTTTGTGCTGGATCGCGAAGTTTCGGCCTCATTTTGGCTCAATCATAAAGCTGATGTCAATCTTACGTTTATCGAAAGCAGTCATTTTCCTTATTACTATTCTTATTTGAAAAATAATGTTTTTATTATCTCTTGGGATGCTTCATCATCTCAAATACCGGAGCAAGTGAAAAGTTGGATGAAAGAACAGTTGGATAGTCCTCTGGCTAAAGAGGCTAGATTTAAAATCGTATTGGGTCACCTGCCTTTATATGCGCTTGTTGAATCTAAAAATAAACCAGGAGAAGTACTGGAACATGCTGATGAGACCTTGCAGTTTCTGAAAGAAAATGAAGTAGATCTTTATTTATCGGGTCATCAACATGTGTATTACCCTGCTCAAAAAGAATCGGTGATCTTATATCACAGCGGTTGCCTGGGTGGGGGACCTCGTGCTTTATTGGGGCACAATGCGGATCCGTACAAAGCTTATGGCTTTATTGAAATCCCGAAGAAGATAAAAAATAAGAATGCGGTAAAACTAAGTGCTATAAGAGCTGATGATAAGCATGAAGTTAGACTTCAAGATTTACCTACACAGGTTTCGGGGTTTAATGGAACCGTCCAAAGAATCGATCTGGCTAAGTAGGTATGATTGATGTTTTTTATTCTATAAATAAAACCTTTTCAGTGTTTAGCTGAAAAGGTTTTTTTAGATTAAGTGTGCATGTGTTACCTGTTCAATATGAGTGTGGTATCGCGAATGAGTTAGGGAATCAATTCATATACGCGTACATAGTCGATTTCAAAAACATTCGGGAATATTTTGTCATCAACCCCATGTTTACCACCCCAATTTCCGCCGATGGCTAAATTGAGCAACCAATGGAATTTTTGATCAAAGGGCCATTCCGAAAAGGTTTTATGTTCGTTTTCAACAGAAAAGATTTCCTGATCATCGATAAATCCTTTGATATATTCTGGAGTCCAATCCACACGATACAGGTGAAAGGCATCGGATACACCTGCTACCTTTTTCGTTGCCGTTTTTTGGGTGTTGATGTTATGGTTGTAGGCCTTGGTATGCGTAGAAATATGCAGCATATCTTGGTCATAGCCCACGTGCTCCAGGATATCTATTTCACCGGAGTTGGGCCAATCGCCATATTTTGATTCTGTCGGCAACATCCAGATAGCAGGCCAATTGCCGCGACCTTTCGGTAGCTTGGCCCGAGCTTCAAACCTGCCGTATAAAAAGTCCCCTTTATACTTACTGACCAGTCGGGCAGAGGTGTAGGGTTTCCCGCCTTTATTTTCTTTTAAAGCTTTGATCTTTAATACGCCTTGACCGACAACCGAGTTTTTTAGAGAAGAGGCGACATAATACTGTTGCTCATTATTGCCCCAGCCATCATATTTTGAACCGATATCATACGACCATTTGGTGCTGTCGGGCAAGCCCTTGTAATTAAATTCATCGGCCCAAATGGGGTCGCTCGAAAAACGGTATGTGTTTTTCAGGTTTGATGATAGGGGTGCATTCGTTGTGTTGGCCGTTACGTAAAAAGGGATATTGGCCGTAGCCACATTGTTATGACCATCCGATACATAGACAAACAGCCGATAGGCACCTTCTTCGGTTGGTGCTTTGAGCTGTGTGTTTTGTTGGCTTTCATCTGCAATAAGTCCAGTAATGGCTTTGGGTCTTTCTTCGCGGTCACCGCCCTCTTTCAGATCGGTACTCTCGTGCAAGAGCTCCCAATGTGTGGTGAGTTTGTCGCCATCTGGATCTTTCACAAACACTTCAATGGGATAGCTTTTTCCGGGTTCGACATAGACAAAATCAGCCGCCTTTTTTCCATCCAATAGCAAGGATTCTAAATGGGGAGATCGGTTTGTAGGCCATTTTTTTGACCACAGGAATTCCATCACATCCACCACTTCATTTTCTTCACCTGCTTCGGTGAATAATCCATACCAGGTAGGGGTACGTTCCTGTTTCTGGCCCCATAAAAAGACATAAGATCCTAAGCAAT
Organism: Sphingobacterium sp. SG20118; assembly: GCF_044740685.1. Taxonomy (NCBI): domain Bacteria; kingdom Pseudomonadati; phylum Bacteroidota; class Sphingobacteriia; order Sphingobacteriales; family Sphingobacteriaceae; genus Sphingobacterium; species Sphingobacterium sp. SG20118. Next base: position 2,644,196 of record NZ_CP172826.1, on the reverse strand, counting down.
GATTGTCTTTACCGATGGATGCTTCATAGCGGCTTTTGTATACGGCTGCTTTTTCACTGCTATTTTCTTCTATGGAAGCATTCCAAGGTGTTTGCGCCACTTCCCAATGGCCTGTAGGTCCCCACTCGGTAACGATATAGGGTTTTGTCCAACCCACACTTTTAATCTCCTCGGGTACGGATGCCAGGCCTCCATATACCTGAACTGCGATCAGGTCGATAGCGGGGCTTTTTTCTTGAATATAGTCAAATTCCTTTTTGTTTACACCGGCCAGCATCGTGGTGACCAGGTGATTGGGGTCCAGTTCGTGGATCAATACTGCAATAGCATTCACAGCATCCCATACTTTTGGGTTGCTGTAATGTAGGTTGAGCTCATTGCCGATGCCCCAGGCTAAAAGTGCAGGGTGGTTGCGGTATTGAAGCACCGTTTTTCGTATTCCTTCCAATTGTTTGGCGACCGATTCGGGATCGTTGTAGTCAAATCCATGCCTTTCTGCGCGCACATCCAAGCCTAAGGTAACGGTCAGTCCCATTCGATGGGCGTCATCCAATATTTTACCGGCATCTTTTGGACTCCAAGTGCGTATGGAGTTACCCCCATACGCTTTGAGACGATCCATATAATGGGTGCCGCCTGCTCCTTTGATAAAATAGGGCTTACCATCCCGTTTTAGGGTAAAACCACCATTTTCTTTAACAATTTCAGTTTTGACCGGTTTGTTTTCTTGCGCTATTGTCAGTTGCAGGTTGAAAAGCAGGATGGCCCATATAGTAACTCGTTTAATATACGTCATGATTTATCTGAAATTAGGGTTAGCATCTATTTGCGTTTGCGGTATCGGCAAAGATTCGCTCATACCCGGAATAAATTTAGCACCAAATACCTCTTTTGCTTTGCCAGTACGCACCAAGTCGTTGAAACGCTCGCCCCACCATTCACAAGCAAATTCTGCTCTACGCTCGTCGAGGATCTGGTTTAAGTTTACATTCGCAATTGGTGCTAATTTAGCTCTTTCTCGTACTAATCGGAACGGTTCGTCTCCATTTTGTCCTTTTCTTACTTTTGCCTCCGCATTGAGCAGCAGTACATCTGCGTAACGTAGTATCCGCACATTATTGTTTGCACCATATTCCAAACGGCCTTCTGTCATCTGCGCTTTTGGAAGATAGGCTTTTCCGTTGAAATATTTGATGCCAAAGGGATTTCCAAAGACCACGTCACCACTAGGGGTAGTGACAGATGTGGCAGGATCACCGTTTATGCCGCAATACTGAATGGTGTTTTTCAAGCGTTCGTGGTCGCCGCGATTGGTCAGAAAATCGACAATATCTTGCGATGGGGGTACCCAGCCTGCACCTGAAATGGCACTTCCTTTTTGATCGCCAGACGGACCTTGCCATTTAAAGAATGTTCCCCAGTCTACTCCGGGACGTACAATATCGCCTGTACTGAGGCCGAAATCGGAATATTGCAATTCAAATAGGGATTCGTTTGCTAGTTTTCCGGGTAGCTTAAAGAGCTCGTACAGGTTTGGATAGAGCGAGAATTTATTGCTCGCAATGATTTTATTGGTCGCATCTAACACTTCTTCCCAATGCGGACTGCTGTTATCATTGCCGGCAAGGTCTGAAGCTGCCTTGGCTTTTAATAAGAGCGCGGTATACTTGGTGACAGCACCGATATGGATGGATTGATTGGGACGGGCATCTTCCAGCGCTTCAATACAATCATTCATTTCGGCAATGATAAATTCCCTTACTTCGGCAGCTGTGCTCTTTTCGATGGTCGCCAATCGTCCGATGTTTTCACTATCGATCAAAATCGGTACATTTCCAAAGAGGCGAGAAGCCATCAGATGGGCGTAGGCGCGCAGAAACCGAACCTCCGCTTTGTATTGTTTGTTTAAGGCGAGGTCTTTGCTGTTGCTGGTGGGTATTTTTGCAGCAAAATTTTCCAGTTCAATCAACGCATTGTTGGCAGCGATGACCAGACTGTAGTAACTGATCCACGATTGATTGAGCCCCCAGTAAGATTGAACGGTGACATCATTCTGGAAATTTTTGATAGCCGTTAATTCTGGATTATCGTTGGGGCTCGGAGCACCCTGCAGGTAGTCATCATCGCGCATGCAACGTATGGAAAGGTCGATCCAGTGCACCAGATTGTCATCCGCTGCTGAGCGGTATACGCCAGAAACAGGACTATACATGAGTGCCGGATTGCTGTAGTCGATTTCTTCCGAGCGCTGCTGGTTTTCAAGGGGCTTGTCTAAAAACTTTTTACAGCTGGTCATGGATAGCGGAACTGCTATACAACTGGCTATGAGGATATATTTAAAGGTGTTCATAAGATTAAAATGAAAGGATTAAAAATTAAAATGAAACTTTGACTCCTAGGCTGTACGTCGATGCAATAGGATACACATTGGCATCAAATCCCATTCCCGATATTTCGGGTGTGAAACCACTGTATTTGGTAAACATAAATGGTCTATCTGCCGTTACGAATATGCGGGTAGGCATTTTTGGGAAGTCAAAACTATAACCCAACTGAATGTTTTGAATGCGGAGGTAAGCACCACTTTCTACAAAGAATGAACTTGCCTGTAGATTCCACGATGCGACCGATCCTGCTGCCGATGGATGTGTGTTGCTCGAACCTTCTCCTGTCCATAGTTTATCAACAAAATCGGCATCGACATTCATCTGGCTGTATTTTCTGCGCATGGCTCTGTTGAGGTTATGGATCTTATTGCCACTTACACCTTGGAAGGCGATACTCATGTCAAATTTTTTGTAATCGAATGCAACGTTGAAACCATAGGTGATCTTTGGTAGGTAGTTCCCCAGATTGATACGGTCGTTTTCATCCAATTCACCATTATTGTTCTGATCTTTATATTGGAGATAACCCGGTAAGATAGGGGAGTTTGGATTTTGTTTATTGTAGGCACTCGAAATCGGGTCGGCATCGATCTGTGCTTGATTTTGATAGACACCGGCTACTTCATAGCCATAAAAATAGTTGATAGGCTCGTTGATTTCGATTCTTGCAGGAAACTCTGCTGCCCATTCCGGGTAACCGTTCATGATGTTTTCCAATCCCCCTAGGTTTTTGACTGTGTTTTTCAATGTCGTCACATTTCCGGCTAGGGCGTAGCCAAATGCGCCGACTTTATCTTTCCATTGCAGCCCGATTTCCCATCCACTGTTGGCTACACTGCCCCAGTTTCCGTATACGCGATCCCAAGAAAATGGAATGGGTCTGCTGAATGCTAGATCATGGGTCGTTCTGTGGTAATAATCTACGGTACCACTCAGGCGATTGTTCAATAGCGCAAAATCTAAACCACCATCCCATTCTTCAACCACTTCCCAGCGCACTTGTGAAAAGAACCTGCCCACGCGGTATCCGGGTATCCGGGTGCCGTTTGTGCTGCCTTCGCTACCAAATATGCCCGAGAAATTATTTCCGGAATAGACGGTTGCATATCCGGCATTGGGTTGGATACCATCATTACCCAATTTACCCCAGCTTCCGCGTATTTTCAATTGATTGAAAAGTTTCTGGTTTTCCATAAACTTTTCTTTCGTCAGCACCCATCCTAAACCTACTGATGGGAAATAACCCCATTTGGTTTGGTATTTGGAACTTCCATCGGCACGGAAAGTGGCGGTCAATAAATACTTGTTGTCATAATCGTATGTTCCTCTAGAAAAATAGGATATTCCGGCATTGCGAGAGCCATTTTCACCATATCCTGTGGCAGACCCTATTCCCTGAGCGCCGACACCTACATACCAAAACTCTTCCGATTCGGGTACATCATTGGCCTGTACCCAGGTTTCACGCCAGCGCTCCTCCCGGGTCGATTGCCCCAATAGGACTGACCAGTGGTGTTTGCCCGATTCGTCTTTATATGTCAATAAATTGTCTAAGATGTAGTTGTTGTTACGTGCTTGTGCAGACCGTAGAAAAGAGCGGTCGTTTCGCTGGTCGTTATCAATATAATAAATCGGGTTATAACCGATGTTATGTGTCGATTGATAGCGTTGGCTGAGCTGTGATTTGAACGTGATCTTGTCTTTCCAAAGTTCTGCTTCTACGTAAAAACTCGGTAGTATCTGAAATCCTTTTGTTTGATTGTTGTTGTAGAAAGCTGTGGCGACCGGATTGTTGTACCAAAATCCGGATTGCATACCGATGGCGGTACTGGATCCGAATTTTTCAGGTTTCGCAAGCTCGAGGGAAGGGTCGTAGACCGGGTATAAAGGAGTCGCAAAATAGGCCTGACGGAAAGCGGCATTATTGGGATGATAAGATTTGAAATTGTTTAAATGTGCTATAAAGCCAACTTTCAACCAATCTGTGACCTTGGCATCTGCCTGCATACGCATGTTAAACTTTTGGTTGTTGTTTTTAGCATCCATGATGCCTTCTTGTTTGACATAGTTGAGACCAAAACCATAGGTTATTTTTTCACTTCCACCCATGATATCGACATTGTGATTGGTGATGAGTGCTTTTGAACGTAACAGCTCGTCGAACCAATCGGTATCCATGGCAGGGTTGGTTTCCGTGCCACCATATTTTTCAACTGAATTTTTAACAAAAGCGCCATTTCCGGTGGCCGTAGCATAGTTAGCATACTGCTGCGCATTCGCCATTTTTAAAACGTTGGTTGGTGTTTGGAAGCCCACAAATCCATTGTAGGTGACTTGTGATTTCATATTCAAGCTTCCTTTTTTGGTGGTCACGAGGATGACCCCATTGGCCGCGCGAACCCCGTATATGGCTGCTCCAGATGCATCTTTTAAGATCGAGATATCTGCAATATCGTTGGGGTTAAGGAAATCAATATTATCCATAAACATCCCATCGACCACATACAGCGGACTTTCATTATTGAACGAACCAACTCCGCGGACGCGTACCGACGGTGTTGATCCAGGTGCTCCTGAGCTCACGATCTGCACACCTGTAACGGCACCTTGGAGGGCATCCATGGGATTGGAAACCGTACGTTTGGCCATATCTTGCATATTGACCGTAGCAATCGGGGCTGTGAGATCGCCTTTTCGTTGTGTACCATAACCTACGACAACGACTTCATCCAGGTTAAAATCGGCATTAGCCTTTAATTGGATGTTCACGGAATTGCCGGTTAGGGTTACGGTTTTTGATTCATAGCCCAAGGAGGAGACGATCAAATAATTGGAATTTTGGGGAATTGAGAGGGTGAACTCGCCATTCTCGTTGCTACTGGTTCCAGTTGTGGAACCGCCTGATAAGGTAATACTTGCCACTAACGGAATCCCCAGTTCATTTGTGACTTTACCTGTAATCGTTCTGTTCTGTGCACTTACGGTAGTGGTAAGACAAGACAGAAGAGCAACACTTGCAATGATGCTGACCTTGTTTTTCATACTTGATGAATTAAAGAATTTAGAATGTTTATAATTACCTCAAATTTAGATTTAGATAGTCATAAGTTAAATTTAAACACTACTTCATTACTACTTCATCATGCGTTAATGTTCCTAAATTCGCTATATTTGGGGTACGTCAAGTTTACGTCAACCCAATTATAGACAGCATATATGAAGTATCTCATCATCCTTTATTTGTTCGTATTTTTTATAATGCCGCATGCAGTATGTGGACAACATCTACTTGGATTACCATTGGTCAACAACTATAATAAAACCGTATATCGGGGTGGTAGCCGTACCTGGGATATGAAGCAAGATAGCAGGGGCATCATGTATTTTGGTAACAGTGAAGGGCTGATTACTTTTAATGGTCGGTATTGGAAATCATATGCACTGCCCAACCATACGATCATCCGCTCGCTATGGATCGATGATCATGATCGCATATATGTAGGGGGGCAAGGGGATTTCGGTTATTTTGAGCCTTCGGAACAGGGTGGGTTGACGTATACATCACTTAAAGCCTTGATCCCTGAGGCGTATCGTAATTTTGCAGATATCTGGAATACTTTGTCTTTTGGACAGTCTGTTTTTTTTAGAGCGACGAATGTGATCTTTGAACTTAAAGGCCAAAAAATAACGGTACATCCAGCTGACGCAGAATGGTATTTTATGGGCAAGGTCGGTGATTCGTTATTTGCACAGGATAAAAAAAATGGTTTATTGGTCTACCGGAAACAAGCATTGGTCTCCCATGCTCGCCGCGCTACCCTATGCGGATATGAAAATATCGGCCATGATACCACTGGGCAAGGATCGTATCGTGGTGTCCACTTTAAATAATCAAAACTATCTATTGAAAGACAAGATGTTAATGCAATTGAATAAGGAGCGTTGGGAAGATAGTTATACGCCATCTTCGGCGCTTATAGACGATTCTACTTTTGTGGTCGGCAATGCAAAAGATGGCTGTCATATCCGTGATCGGAATGCCAAGACTATTCAGCGTATCGGGATTAAGGAGGGGTTGGTGAACAAGAATATATCTGCGGTATTTGTAGATCGACAGAAAAATATATGGGTAGCTAGTGACAATGGTATTTCGGTGATTTCGTATGGTTCTGCTGTCCGGTACCTGCGGCCAAATCTGGAAAATGATGTAACCGGATTATCGTCTTTGATCTTTGACCACAAACTTTATTTGGCATCTTCAAATGGGATGTATGTTGCACCCATTACCAAAGGGCTGAGCGATCAAAGCCGATCATTGAGTTCTTTTTCGCTTTTCCCAAAAAGCGATGGAGGAGAGGCGTGGATGCTGCAAGAATTGAATGGAAACTTATTGCTTGGGCATAATAAAGGACTGTTTCAGATACAGGATCAAACCTTACTGCCGTTGTCGAATAGGACGGGTACTTGGAACGTATTGCCTTTAAGCTCGGTGTATCCGGTAGAGCGGGCTTTGGTGGGGACTTATCAGGGCTTAGAGTTGTTGAATTATCAAAACGGGAGCTTTCAGTCCGATGGTCAGTTACGTGGGTTTGTTGATTCGTATCGTTTTTTAGAATTGGATGAGAAAAAAACAATTTGGGCTTCACATCCGTATCGCGGTATCTATCGCATGCGATTGGCGGCAGACCGACATGCCTATCAAGCAGATCTGTTGACTAAAAAAAATGGTTTACCTTCCGACTATCAAAATTTTGTATTCAAGATCAAAGATCAAGTGATTTTTGCGACAGAAAAAGGACTGTATACCTACGATTATAGCAAAAATGTGTTTGTCCCGTCGGTTGATTTTAAAGTATTTGAGGGGCTCACGATCCGTTATCTCAAGGAAGATAAGGATGGGAATATCTGGTTTTGTACGAACAAATACGTAGGGGTTGCTCAATTTGACCCTAAAGCGAGGACCTACCAGCTGATTAAATTTTCAGAGATTGAAGGCATGAACACTTCGGGATTTGATCATATCAATACTTTTGATAAAAACAACGTCTACATCGGTGCCGAAAAGGGAATTATACACATCAACTATGAAAAGTATATCAAGGAGGCTCGGAAACCGCTTGTCTTGTTATCTCAGGTAACGGCAAAATCGACCTTGGATAGCACTATTTTTGAAGGGTATTTTAACAAGAGTCCAACGGGAGTTTATGAACAGGATGCTGCTGATGGGCCTGAGTTAGCTTCGAAATTCAATTCTTTTCAGTTTGCTTTTTCTTCGCCAAGTTTTGGTATTCATGAACATGTGGAGTTCAGCTATCAATTGGTCGGGTACGATGAGAGCTGGTCTACATGGGCAAATATCTCTGAAAAATCATATACGAATCTCCCAAGTGGAGACTATCGGTTTCAGGTTAAAGTCCGCAACAACTTAAACCAGATTTCTGCGGTATCCTCTTACGCTTTCACTATTTTACCACCTTGGTATTTGACTATTTGGGCAAAACTGGTCTACCTTATTTTGGGTGCCGTAGGGATTTCTATTTTTTTTAGGATACAAAAACAGGTCTGGAAAAAGCAACAGCTCCAATATGAAAAGAAAATGGCACAGCTCCGCTATATCCATCAGTTGGAAATCGAAAAGAGTGAAAAGGAAATCGTGAAACTGAATAATGAGAAGTTGGAACAGGAGGTATTGGTTAAAACCAAAGAATTGGCGAGTACAAGTATGCAACTACTGGAAAATTCGGGAACGCTCGTTAAAGTCCGTGATGAACTGGCGAAAATAGGGGTGAATGACGAAGAGGCTTCTGAATTAAAACGGGTCAATAATTTATTGAAAGATGTCGAAAAAAATAGTGCCAACTGGGATCAGTTCGCCTCGCATTTTGATGAACTTAATGATGGGTTTTTGAATAAGCTGAAATCAAATCATGCCGGATTATCACGCAATGATTTAAAGGTCTGTGCTTATTTGAAATTGAATTTTACCACCAAGCAGATTGCACAATTGCAAAATATTACGGTTAGGGGAGTTGAGATACACCGTTATAGGCTACGTAAAAAATTGCCTGTTGGGAAAGATCAATCTTTAAGTGATTTTTTGAATGAGATATGAGGAATTGCTGTTTGATTATATCGAGCTGATACAGCTCGTGCTGTGGACATGCCTAAAGTTTTTATGATCATAGCGCGATGGTGAACATAAAAAAGGCCATGTCTCCGTTTGGGACATGACCTTCTATTATGCGCTATTACTACTTAGGTTATTAACTTAAGATGAATTGGAAATCCGCTTGGAATTTCACTTCATCGCTTACCATCAGGCCACCTGTTTCTAGGGCTGCATTCCACGTCAATCCGAAATCTTGGCGGTTGATCTTACCTGTAGCGGTATAACCCACTTTTTCATTTCCCCAAGGATCTTTTGCAACACCACCGAACTCAACGTCTACGGTAATGGATTTAGTGATGCCTTTGATTGTTAAGTCTCCGGTCAATTTAATATCATCACCATCTTTTTTGCTGCTTGTAGCATGAAATGTAATGGTTGGGTTGCCAGCAACATCAAAAAAATCGGCACTTTTCAAATGCTCATCGCGTTGCTCGTTTTTTGTATTGATAGAAGCGGTCTGTATAGTCAAGTCTATCTTGGCGTTTTCTAAATGGTTGGAATCACTAACTACTGTCAGGTCGAAATCTTGAAATTGACCTTTCACGTTCGTGATCATCATGTGTTTTACTTTGAACTCAATCTCGCTGTGCGCTTTGTCTAAACTCCAATTTGCCATAATTTTAATGTTTTTATATGTTTATAAATATTGATATATTCTTGTTTTATAATCTGAGACAAATTTAACCATTGCTGAGCTCAAAAATATTGACCTAGATCAATATCGTACTTTGCCGTTGTGAATAGTAACATTAGGTAAACAATGTTTGGCGGTATTGGTTTTGAATTATTTTGCACATTCGTTCAATTATTTTCACATGCCAATACTGCCTTCGACCCAATAGCCTTGGAACTTGATATTTTTTGAATGCACGCCGATTTTTTTTAATTCTTTTCGAAATGCTTGGACTGAGGATACGTTGCCGGTGAGATAGAACACGTATTTTTCAAGAGGGATAGCTGATTGTCGGGTAATGACGGTACTGTAGCGTCTATAGCTGAAAAAGCCACTTTATAGATACGTAAAGTGGCTTTTTTTATGCTTAGGTTGATGGATTATGGATTTGTCGACCAAAGTGCAAGTTCTTTTACAAAGGCACGTTGTGGTAATTTTAAGTTGTTGACCACCAAATAGGCTAAGTCTTCTGGTTGAAGAACTTTTTCTTCATTTCCATCGGTAAATCCAGCAGTTAAAGTCATATGCGTAGCGATCGTACTTGGGTTGACCGTGGTTACTCTAATGTTTGATTTTCTAACTTCCTGCATTAAAGATTCTGTCAGGTTGACAACAGCAGCTTTTGATGCGCCGTATGCACTCATATTCGCAGCACCTTTTGCGGCAGCTGTTGATGCAATATTGATGATATCACCTTTACCTTGTTGTGTGATCAATGGTAAAACTTCATGAATCATATAATAGGTTCCTAACACATTGATTTGAAATACCTGTTCCCATTCTTCAATAGGTACTTCCAATATGCCGCCCATTTTAAATATTCCGGCGTTGTTGATCAAGATATCAACTGTTTTCAAGGATGCTGCAATTGTTGCTACTGCTTCCTTGACTTCTGAATAACTTCCTACATTAGCCGCTACATAGGAAACTGTGATATCTGGATTTAGTTGTTTTAATGCTGTGGTTAACTGCTCAAGATCTGCAGCTGTTCTGCTGATCAATCCTAAGTTGACACCTTCGACCGCTAGCGCTAAAGCCATTGCTTTGCCAAGTCCTTTTCCTGCGCCAGTTATGATGGCTGTTTTCCCTTTTAATGATTGCATGTTATATTTCATTTAATGTTTTAACTACTGATTACTCAAAGTTGTATATATTTGGCTGTATGAACAAGTAGATTCGGGTTTAATGTATATTTGTTCAATATTAATGAACTTATGGTACAATCGGTAAAAAGAACAATGGAGATACTCCTGTATATTGCGCAAAACGGAAATATGGTCAGGTTGCAAGATGTCGCGGATCATTTACAGGTAGAAAAATCGACTGCTCATAATTTGATCAAGTCACTGCTTGAGTTGGGCTATGTCGTACAGGATGAATTAACACCACGATACCAACTTACCGATAAGATGTACATGTTGATACCACCTAAGGCATCCATTCATTTGTTGAAACAATATTATCGACCTATCCTACAACAGATAACGGCGCTTACGCAAGAAACATCGTACTTGTCCATTCAAATGGGGACTTACATACGGCATGAATTTAAATGTGATCCTGAGCGAAGAGTTCGAATCAGCTTGGAACTGGGTAAAGAATTTGTCCTCCTGAATTCTGCCATTGGCAATGTATTTATGGCTTATTCTGAGCATTTAAGGGATTCTATTATGCGTTCATTGAATGAGGAAGAGTCAAAACAACTAGCTGAAAAGCTAGATAAGGTTGTTCAAAATGGTTATGCAGAGGATTATGAACGTCTAGAAAAAGAGCTGAATTGTATCGCTGTTCCCGTGTTTGAAAATAAAAGAATCGTAGCTGTTATCGGTGTTTCTGGTCCGGCTTTTCGCTTTAAAGAAGAGGAAATGATGAAGGCAGTAGCTATTGTTAAGCAATTTGTGTAGTGGTCAGTAGGGTGTTTGATATGAATTTCTTGATTGGTCTATCTTTATAAAACTGTGAAGACAGAAAAGGCAAGTTTGGTGAAAAGGAAAGGGCCAATGTCTTGTTGACATTGGCCCTTTCTTTGGCATAAAGCTATTGGAAATGTGTATTATTTTTTAATTTCAGCATGGAATGCCTGCTCAAGTGGCTTGCCATCGATGGTATTGTTGTCGATGTCCGTGTTGACCACGCGCTCAAATAAGATCGCATTTTTATTCCAGTGGAATGCTGGATATTCTTTGTTCGTTTTGATCTTGTTGTTGCGGAAGGTGATACCATCTACCGATTTGGCATATAGGATCGGTTTATCGAAAGTCTCAAAATAGTTGTTTTCGATTTTGATACCGCTATGGAAATATTTTTTCTGGTTCTTCAAGTCTGGAATCTCTGGATAGATCGAGATCACGGCATTGGTGAACTGGAACATATTGGTCAGGGCATTGATGAACTTGTTGTTCTTGATCGTGATGTCACGGCAAGAACCCGTTTCGTACCAACCATTGCTATCGCCACATAATAGGATCGCTGTTCCTGAAGTATGATCAAATAGATTGTTCTCCACTACTGTTTTTTGTGGTGTGCTGAACAAGGCGCCACGTGCTCTATTGTTACGCACGGTATTGCCTTTGAACTCTACTGCTGGTGTCCAAGTTAGGTTTTCGATACCGATATCCAATTGAGTAGGGTCGATGTATGCATCTAAAGCTTTGCTGAACTTGATTTCGAAGTCCATGATCGGATCGCTTTCTTTTTCACGGATCACTTTGATGGTTTGGATACTGTTCTTATTGTCCCAAAGTTCCATCGTTTTCGATTGGATGAACTGTACCGAATCGCCCACATATCCCCAGTCAAAACCAAAGGATTGCTCTTGCATGTAGCGGGCAAGGAGGGTATGGTCATCTATTTTTTTGATGATCTTTAAGTACGTACCATGGATGTTGATGGCATCGTCCATCATGTTCTCGTATAATCCATTGTTGGATACGATGACACCTTTACAGCCCGAGAAGTGGGTAGCATCGGCTTGTGCCGTGAAATAACGCGGGTCGTTCTTACCACGCATCGATACATTGAATTTCTCTAAGTAGATATCTTCTGTCAACTGTGCCAATAGGCCCATTCCTTCAGAATAATGAACGCTTATGTTTTCCAATCGTGTGTTTTTGCCTTTATGCACAAAAATACCAGGATTGGGTCTATGCCAGCTGCGCATCGCTACGACAGTACCAGGGATCAATTTTTCGTTTTTCCAAGGAGCTTTGATGATGCCTTTGGATACTTCGGTAACACGTGATGTACCCACGGCGATATCGCTGGTATTATAGACGATATGCTTGGTTTTTTCTTCAAATGCGATACCAGATGTAGGTTTCATTTCCCAGCCTTCGCCCGTATTGTAGAACGTACTGTCTTTAATGGTATATGTTACCCAAGGTGCAGTTTGGTAGGTGATCACACCTGCTGCGACATCGTTTTCCAAGATTTTGACCTGGCAGATCTGTGGTTGCTCGAAGTCGATATGGATATTTTTAAGGCTCACATTTTGATTTTCGATCAGCGAGATCGGCAACATGCGGCCATGGAAGATGAAATCGGACCCTTGACCGTCAATGGTCACATTGTCCATATGCTCCAATGCCAAGCCGACAGTTTTCGGATTGTCCTGATCGTGGTTGGAGATGTAATATACTTTTTTCTGTGCACCTTCAGCATGGAAATCGTAGCGTCCTTTTTTGAACTTGATTACGATAGGATTGGTTTTCCCAGCTTCGGTAACTACTTTTTGAATGGCTTGTTGGATGGTGGCACTACTGTTCTGTCCGGTGTTTGGTACAATGCCATACTTGGTCAAGTCGTAGACTTTAGGTGTTGAGCCTGCCTGTGCCTGAAAGCTGATGAAAGCGAGCATAGCGACCGACATGTTTTTTGTGAACCAATGTTTCATTTTAATAATTAGTAAGTTCGGTTTTTTAAATGTTTAGGGTTGTTATATTCGAGTTTTTATGTCCGATATAGCGATACAAACATAACCTAATAGATCAGATTATCATAAAAATGGCAACTAAATATGCGGTTTATTTGCCGTTTGTAATCAGATTAATACGTATGCAGGGAAAAGATTCGATGGTATGAAATGTGGCTTTTTAAGTGTGCTAAGGTAGAATTGTGGTTTTCGGCTACATGCAATCGGTTGTTATAGGAAGGGTGTTCCTGCGTCACTACTTCACTGTGTTACTCCGTTGCTTATTGCTATCGATCATTTTCTGAGATAAACGTCCTAAGGTCTGAATACTATTTTCAATTTTTATATTCCATAGGGGGCAACAGTTGATCCGGATGTAATGATGATAGATGGTCAGGGTAGAGAAAATATGACCAGGGCAGATGCCGATACCTGCTGTAATGGCATTTCGTTGTAGTTGTAAGGCGTCTACTTCCTCGGGAAGTTCTATCCATAAGCTTAAGCCTCCATTTGGCGTGGATATCCGGGTGTTTTCTGGGAAATATTGATCTATGGCAGCAGCATATCGTATGATCTGACTTTGCATAGCATGCCTCATTTTCTTTAAGTGACTTTCGTATTGACCAGTTTCTAAATACCGGCCTATTGCATCCTGTAATAAACCTGTAGTCGCTATATTAGAACCAAATTTTAGTTTTAATAACTGGGCATGATATTTACCAGCAGATACCCAACCGACTCTGAAACCTGGTGCTAATGATTTGGAAAAGGAGGAACAATATAGCACATTGTCTGTGGTATCATATGCCTTTGCTGGTAGTGGTCTTTGTGCGCTAAAATACAATTCTCCCAAGGAATCATCTTCAATTAGGGGGATACCTCTCTCTGCCAATAACTGGACGAGTTTGATTTTGTTATCTTCTGGCATCATGGCTCCTAATGGATGATGACAGGCGGGCATAAAGATACAGGCGGTAACTGTGTTTGTATCCAGTGCGCGTGTTAAATCTGCTAAAACAAGTCCAGTAATGGAATCTGTCGCTATTTCAAGAGCTTTGAGCCCCCGGGCTTCTAGACTTTGCAAAATGCCATGGTAAGTAGGTGATTCTACAGCGATGATGTCTCCAGGTTTTGTTAAACTGTCTAGGCATAGGTTGATGGCTTCCATACAACCATTGGTGACCAGTATTTTATCCTGTGAAATGTGTTGATTCCAGTTTAAGGTCCGTCTTACAATCTGCTTGAGCAATCGCGGGTGGCCTTCGACTAGTGGATATTGGTAACTTTCGTTCGAATGCTCTTTTAGCGATGCCTGAACTGCTTTGTTTAGTTTTGTAATGGGTAGCAATTCATTGATTGGGGCTAGGATGGAAAAATTGATGATGCCATATTCTAGTGCATTTTTCATCATTGCAGTGGCCATACTACTCACTTCGACTGTGGATGGCAACGGAATATAGTGTTCATCAATTGGATTGCTCAACTTATGTGCGGTTGTGGTATGGATATAATAACCGCTTTTTGGTTTTGAGAAGATGATCCCCCTTGCTTCCAAAATGGCATAGGCCTGAAATACGGTATTGATACTGACCGATAGTTCTGCACTGAGTTTTCGGACCGAAGGAAGCCGATCTCCTGCTTTTAGCCCTAAGTTTGACATACTTTTTTCAATCTTTTGTATGACCTCTTCGTAACGAAATGTTTTATCTATCATCGGAGGCAAAGCTACAAAATGATTCTTTGTGTTTTAGACTGTTCGATTTTTAGGATGAAATTCAGAACAGTTACTTTATTTAATACTTATTGTGATACAGTAGTTTAGGTATTTTTAATGAAAACTGAGACCATTTTTTTATCAAAATCTGAATCTGTTTTTACATGGTTTTATAGACGAACTTTGTCACATAAATAATAAGGATATGATAACACAAGAAAAAGATATGATGAAAGCATGGCAGTTAAAAGGCTTTGGCTTAGAAAATTTGATATTGGAGGATATTCAAATCCCAGTTCCACAAGCACACGAGGTGCTTATTAAAGTAGGAGCAGTTTCTTTGAATTTTAGGGATAAGGCAATTGTGGAAGGTTTCTATGAACCGGATATGGTTCCCAATCCATTGACTCCCGTATCGGATGCAGCTGGTACAGTTGTACAGGTCGGGGAGGGTGTTACCCGATTTAAGATTGGTGATCGCGTCACTTCACATCTGTATTCGAAATGGATCGAAGGTGCGCCAGGGCCTAATGAACCTGATTATTGCTTTGGTTCACCACTTCCTGGAGGATTGGCAGAGTATATGATCATACATGAAGATTCGGCTGTGATGGCACCATCGACATTAACGGATGAAGAGGCTTCAACTTTACCGATTGCAGCGCTTACTGCTTGGTATTCTTTGGTGACTTATGGTAAACTTCAAAAAGGAGATACGGTATTGATCCAGGGTACTGGTGGTGTTTCTATTTTTGGGATACAGATAGCGAGTGCTTTAGGGGCAAGGGTGATCGTTACGACGAGTAGCGATGAAAAAGGAGAACGTGCTCGTGAACTGGGAGCTTCTGAAATCATCAACTATTCGAAGATCAAAGATTGGGCAACAGAGGTTAAAAGACTGACCGATGGCAAAGGTGTAGACCAATTGCTTGAGGTAGTAGGTGGAGCGGGATTGAATGACTCTGTTCAAGCGACTAAAGTAACTGGGCAGATTTCTTTGATCGGCTTTATGGCTGGTCAATCGACCGACCTGAATTTAATGGAAGTCATTTTTAGGCAAACCAAAATACAGGGTATTGCAGTAGGTAACCGTTCGGCTTTCGAAGAAATGAATGGTGCTTTTGATCAATTTGCAATCAAACCTGTCATAGATACTGTTTACGCTATGGATGATGCGAAAAAAGCATATGAACACCTATCACGAGGTGCTTTTGGCAAAATAGTGATCAAAATTTCATAACCATCTTTAGTTGATACATTACTAAGTCATCAGTTTTACTGGTGACTTGGTATTTCTTCACTGGTTACTTCTTCACTGGTCACTCCGTTACTTAGTTACTCCGTTACTCGTTACTAATTAACTGATTACTTCTTTTCTTCATTACTTTTTCACTAAATTTAGGTAGGAAAATAAAAGGAGATAGGGTTATGGATCCAAAAATGATATGGTCTAATTTAGCAGTTAGCGATTTAGATCGGACAACAGATTTTTATACCGCCTTGGGTTTTAGATCCAATGGCAGATCGGATGATCTA
The DNA here is from genome assembly GCF_044740685.1 of Sphingobacterium sp. SG20118. Lineage (NCBI taxonomy): Bacteria > Pseudomonadati > Bacteroidota > Sphingobacteriia > Sphingobacteriales > Sphingobacteriaceae > Sphingobacterium > Sphingobacterium sp. SG20118. Next base: position 2,627,807 of record NZ_CP172826.1, on the reverse strand, counting down.
ACGAGTTTTTTGTTTGGGCAGCATAATTTTGTCATCCACTTTTTCTTGAAGGACATCCTCCAAGAGGCAATGAAAGGGGAGATGACGAATACCAGCAAGTCGACCGAGATCATCTTTACGATAGCGGCGGAAAGCACCCAACAGGCAGACGAGTGGGCAAAAGAGGTCGAAGCTGTGGGCGGGAAGCTTATTTCCCAACCCGAGGCGTTTGGAAGTGGTTATTATGGTTTTGTCTTTGCGGATCCCGATGGGCATCGGTTCAACGTATTCCATATGTAAAAACTAGGTCAACACTATTTATTGATTTTATTGAACGAAAAGCAATCGGGTATCATTATTGGAGACTGGTGCATGTAAAAAGCTAATCTGTATAGGGTTGGCTTTTGTTGTATTTTACAGTCTTCCCCAAATAAATGCGGTAGGGATGAAGGTATGAGGGATGGTGATTTTTAAAACAAAATTAACTATGTTTGGAATGGCTATTAAATGAAGGAGATGTTCGAAGTATTGTTTTCCCATATGGAACAAAAAGTAACCCTATCTGATCAAGAAAAATCAGTTATTGCTGGATTTTTTACTTTCAAAAAAGTAAGGAAGAAACAGTACATCCTAGAAGAGGGGGCAATCTGCACGCATATTTCATTCGTGAAAAAAGGGCTTATCAAATCTTATCGCTTGGATGAAAAAGGAAATGAACACATCAGTCTATTTGGTTGGGAAGGCTGGTGGCTCTCTGATTTTAACAGCTTCATCAATCAGCAACCTGCGCGACTATATATCGATGCGGTCGAAGATACGGAGCTATTCCTGTTATCGCGTGAGGGCTATGAACAGCTGATGTTGGAAGTGCCCGTAATGGATCGCTATTTTCGGATCCTATACCAGAATAGTTTGATTACAAAAGATGAGCGGCTGATCAGTTCAAATAGCTTCACGGCGGAGGAGAAGTTTCAACGATTGATGCAGTCCAATCCGGAAATCATGCAACGTGTACCGCAACATTTGGTTGCATCTTACCTTGGATTGGCGCCCGAAACACTGAGCAGGATCCGCAAGAGAATGGCAACTACCGACTGAATCCTTTGACATAGGTCAATGGAATTTCTTGACCGGGGTCAACTTCTTTGGTCGCTGACTCGGGTAACTTTGTTGGAAATATTTAATCAAGAACAAAGATGGATAGAATTGCATTAGTAGTGGGTGCCACAGGCATCACTGGTAGTAATTTAGCTCAGGAACTTGTGGCTAATGGATGGCAGACTTATGGTTTGGCCCGTCATCCAAACAGTAGTAACAATGGTATCATCCCGGTAAAAGCGGATCTCTTGGATATAGAAAGCCTGAAGACCGCTCTGGAAAAAATAAACCCTACGCACGTTTTTTTTACCACTTGGATGCGAAAGGATTCTGAGGCTGAAAATATAGCGGTCAACAGTACGTTGGTGCGTAATCTGTTGGATGTATTGTCCGAAAAGAAGACTGTCGAACACGTAGCTTTGGTTACGGGACTTAAGCATTATTTAGGTCCGTTTGAAGCTTATGTCGGTTCTGGGATATTTCCGGTTACACCGATCCGAGAAGAGCAACCCCGATTGGAATATCCTAATTTTTACTATGCGCAGGAAGATGAAGTCTATCGTGCTGCTGCTCGCGATGGTTTTTCATGGAGTATCCATAGGCCACATACAGTAGTGGGACATGCCATCGGTAACTTGATGAATCTGGGTGTAACGCTCGCAGTATATGCTAGTATCTGTAAGCAGAAAGGGACGAAAATGATATGGCCAGGTTCTGAGGCGCAATGGAACGGTATCTCTGATGTGACTGATGCTAGGATACTTGCTAAGCAACTGATCTGGGCGTCCACAACGCCGAAAGCTAAAAATACCCCATTTAATATTGTGAACGGTGATGTGTTCCGATGGAATTGGTTATGGGAACGTATTGCTACATATTTCGGTGTCGGATTTGAAGGGTTCAATGGAACGGTAAGACCTCTGGCCGATCAGCTTGCTGCTGATGGCAGTATTTGGGAAGAGCTCGTTAAGCAACATGGCTTGACCAATACTGAACTATTTCAGCTAGCTTCACCTTGGCACACGGATCTTGATCTAGGTAGACCTATTGAGGTGATGGTGGATATGGCCAATAGTAGAAAATTGGGTTTTAGTGCTTACCAAAATACGGAAGACTCCTTTATCCGATTATTCGAACAGCTCCGCGAGGAAAAGATCATTCCACAGTAATAAGGAACAAAAAAAGCTAACCTGATGCAGGTTAGCTTTTTTCATCAATCCCTATTCCTTCCAATATCTGTTGGTAGTATTTTTCGATACGGTTCTGTCTTGTTTTGGACTGTTTGGCTTGATTGAAATAGAATAGATATCCTTTTTGTCGACCAGGAGTTAAGGCATAGAATGCTGTATGGAGCTCTTGGTCTTGTTCCAGGGCTTGTTGAAATTCTTCGGGAAGGGGATAGTCACTTACTTTTTTGAGTTCAATCTTCTTTCCTGATTTTTCAATTTCGATGGCTTCTTTGATATATTCCTGTATGGTCGTTTTTAGGGCCAGAATCTCTTCGATATGGGTAAACCTGATTTGTCTTGCGGATTGGACATTATCGGTCTGCTGAATCAAGATATGTTCGCTATCTTTTAGTAATGCGCCTTTATGAAATAGGAGGGCACAATAATCTTTAAAACCATGGATAAGGACGACGTTTTTCCCTTCATAGGTATAGCAGGGATGCATCCATTTGTAATCTTCTACCAATGATGGATTTTCTCTGATGATATCACGTAATAAAAGGAATTCTTCGTTCCATTTTTTAGCTTTTTGAAAAAATTCTGCTGCTGCTGTGTTCATGGTGGTCTTATTTTAGATGTTCAACGATATCTTGTATTCTGTTGTGTGCCATATTGAGCCCTTGAGCGAAGGGCATCTGCAATAATTGATTGCGGAACGCAACAGATTTGAAAATGATATGCATCGTGAGCTTACTGGTTTCGGCCGTTAGAGCCTCAAAAGTTAAATATTCAAGTTGCACTGGGAATGGGCTGTCTTCCATTTCGAATGTCCGTGTGATCTTTTGGTTGGGTACGAACTCGTGCATTGTGCCATTGGCACGGAAGACCACCTGTCCATTATGCGAGGTCTCGAAGGCATAAGAGCCGTGTTTTTTATTTTCCATTTTCAAGACCTTCGTTCCCATCCACTGTTCGAAAAGTTCGGGTTCTTCGTAAGCTTTGAAGAGTAAGGTTACGGGTAGGTCAAATTCCCTGGTGATGATAATTTCCTGTTTGCTGTCTTCTGCAGCGACTTTTGTTTTCCGTTCCATTTTATTGGCTTTTATAGTTTTTCATTACCGCCTCCAGGCTATTGAACTTGTCGTCCCACATTTTAGTGAAAGGCTCGATAAAATCGGCAATTTCTTTCATTTTATTTGGATTGAGGTGGTACGTGATTTCCCTTCCATTTTGTTCGGATTTCAGGAGTTCACATTCGGTCAAGATCTGCAGGTGTTTAGAAACTGTGGGGCGTGCGGTATTAAAGTTGGCCGCAATGGCGCCAGCTGTCATCGCCTGTGAAGCAAGTAACAAGAGGATGGCCCTTCTTGTAGGGTCGGCAATGGCCTGAAATACGTCCCGTCTTAAATTCATTTTATGGTTTTGTTATCGTTGTGTATCTGTCGTTTAACCCTACTCCGTTTAAAATCTGTTGCCGATTTTTTTCAATTCTACCCACTCTTGTTTGTGATTGTTTAGGTTGCGAAAAATGAATGATATAGCCTCTCTGTCGTCCAGGTGTCAATCTGTAAAAGGCCGCTTCTAAGTTGGCGTCCTGTTCGAAAGCCTGCAATAATTCGTCGGGTATGGGTTCTGGATTTTTCTTGAACGCTACTTTCTGTCCATTTTCTTCTATGCTTATAGCCTCCTTCAGATAGGATATCAACACATTTCTTAAACGTTCGATTTCTTTTGTATTGGTGAATTTGATGATTCTATCGGATTGTAGATTGCCCTGTTGTGTTAGGATTTTGTGGCTATCAAGCAATAGGACACCTTTGAAAAAACTTATATTGGCCGAGTGTTTTAATGCAGCAACGGCAACAATGTTTTTTCCATGGTGGGTATATACGGGGGCACCCCATTTTATCTCTTCTTTCAAGCCTGATTCCAGAACGATCTGACGGAGCAATTCCAACTCATTTCTCCAGTCATTGACTTTACACTGTGGTGTACCGCCATATTTGCAACGCATACAGCCGTCCATCAAATATTGATCTACTCCTGTGTTCAATGCTATCTTCATCGTTTATAATTCGAGATTTTACGGTCAGCTGGTCTGTAATACCAGGATACGATTGTCAATACAAGTAGCAGCGCGGGACCAAAATAGGTGCTGGATTTATCATCTATTGCAAGGTGTGAAAGAATAGCTCCGGTCATTAAGAAGAAAAAACCTGCATACGCCCATTCTTTTACCAAGGGGAACTTGGGAAGAAGGACAGCAGGCACTCCTAATAATTTCCAGATGCCAATGATGGTCAGAAAATGAAGGGGATGGATAATCTGTATGATCCCTGTGGATACCATACCAAGACTTAACCAAAGGGTAAAGAACCAGTATGTTATTTTATTTCTCTTTTTCATAGGTGTGTAAGTTTGTGCATGTCATCGTAACGGTTTGTTTCCAAAATGGTGATGATACGGGCATGAACGCTAGCGTATAGCGAGGGCTCTTTATCGTCTGGAACAATGCGAGTTCTTTAAAAATCGATGATTTCATCGTGTGTTTATTATTGTGAAGTCATTTGACTACAAATATAAGCGTAGCTATTTAACTACGCAACTAATTTTTAAAAAAAATAGTATTTTTTAAAATACTGCGATGGCGTAGCGTTACTTCTTGTTACTTTCTTCGTAGGTTGGGCCGTACAGGCCAGGGACTTTATTTCCAGTTGCGCGTAAATAAACGATCAGTTCGCCGCGATGGTGATACAGGTGATTAAATAAAAAACTTCGGGAGACGATCCCTCTTTGCAGGGGCCCAATTACGATGCGTTCGCCAATTTTCATGGTCCAGTCATCCAATAGTTTTTTCTCATTAAGGGATTCTATGGCGATTCGGGCCTTTTCTACGTTTTTTTCAAAAAGATCAATGGTCGCCTGAATGTCATTGGGGTCGCCGCGTTCCATATGGTCTGTGGCTAGGTCGTATACATCTTGCGTGAGTGCACCTACATACCAATAATAAATGGTAGCGATGTGCTGGGCCAATTCACCCATGGTCCATGAAAATTCTGACGGTTTGTAAGCAAGATCTTTTCCGGGTACAGCGTTAAGTAGTTTCCGGGTGTTCTTTACTTCGCTTTCAAATTCGATGCTGAGATATTGGAGTATCATATCTTGGAGTTTTATTGTTAAAAATGAGTGCAGTTTTATAACATCCCAGATTGCAAAAAGGTTTTCGATCAGGAATAGTATTGATGAAGATATTTATTATGCAGGAAAAGGGTCGCTTCTTGTGGAGAGCTTAAAGAAAAGTAATGGTTCCGGCCGGAGGTGTGAGGAAGATGATGCCTGCTAATTTAAAGGGCGATTCCATTCGAGTGTCTGCCGTAATCAAACGAGAAAATGTAACGGATAGCTCCTATGTAAGTGCCATGCTTAGAATAGATCCCAAAGTCTATTTCGAAAATATGGCAAGCCGCCAAATTAGAGGTACGAAAGATTGGGAAAATTTTACTGATCAACGACTTGTGGATTTGGCCCGTATCTGGGAGTTTTTGAAATATAGGCATCCAATTATGGAATTAGGGAAACTGTTTGGTACAGGCAGTGGAGTAGGAGTGCAGCGAATAGTAAGCTTCTTTATTTGAGAGAAGGAATTGTTACCGAGAGTTAATTTTATTATTTTTTGCAGCTATATGTAATGGCTAATGAATTAATTGTATAATTATTGTGTCCTTTTATTGAAATTTGGTATAAAAAATAATCTATAAAAGTTTGATGTCAAACTGTTTTAATTTAACTTTGCACCATGGATATCGAATATGCACAGGTTATGCACCATTATTTTAATGCAGTTCTAAAGCTAAGACAGAACCTTCGGCAGCGTGTGCAAAAACAGCTGATCGAGCATGGCCATGCTGATATTACATTGGAAATGACTCAAGTTTTATATTTTCTCAGTATCTCTACTGAAAGCGGAGAAGCCAATCAACAAGAAATAGCAGATGGTTTAGGTAAAAATAAATCTAGCTTGACTTCACTCATTGACAATCTGTTGAAACGCGATATGCTCGTAAGGCGAATTAACCCTGAAAATAGGAGAACAAATATCATTTCTTTAACGGAAAAAGCGAAGCAGTTTGTAGCAGACTTATATCCAGATGTTTATCAAACCTATGATATCGAGAAAATAGCATTGGATATTGAAGATATAAAGGCGCTTACAAAAACTCTTAATGCTATTATGCGGAGTTAAAAAAATTTACTACAACTGTTTGATATCAAACAGTACACCATACAACAATGAAACAATCACATATATTTTATTATTTAATCATCACTTTATTTTTAGGATTAGAGGGTGTTAAAGCACAGGAAAGGCGTCTTTTTTTACCTGTAGATTCACTTTTTGCATTGGCGGAACGCAACAGTGTGCAATTAGCGGCATCAAGACAAAAAATCAGTATTAACGAAAAAAGGACAGAAATTGAAAAACAGGAGGCTTGGTTGCCCGAGATAGGAGCTGGTTTAAGTGCCGGTTATATCAGTAATGCTAATATTTGGGACAAGCATTTCAATTACGAATCGACTATGAAAATGCCTCATATATCGACTAGTTTTACAATGGAGGGTGACATTACGGTCTATAGTGGCGGTCGAATTAAAAATGGTATTGAAAAATCAGAATTAGTAGACGAGATAGCCATTCTGGATTATCAAAATGATAAAGAAAGGATACAGTTATTGCTGCTTGGTAAGTATTTGCAATTGTTCACTTTATATAATCAAAAAACAATATACAACCAAAATATTGAACTTGCTGAACATAGATTGTCCAATATACAACAACTGATTAAACAGGGTATGCTAACCCACAATGAACATATTAGAAGCAGTCTTCAGATAACAGAATTGAAGCTCAAATTAACGGAGATTGAAAATGATATTAACATTACTAATCACGATTTGGGAATCGTAATCGGTCTGGCGGAAAATACAGTTATCAATGTGGATACCACCTTATATGAAAAGGCTTTTGAAGACTCTGGAATTGCTTTTGAACAGCAAGATCTTCCTGAGGTTGAAGCTGCTGGAAAACGAGTGAAAATGGCGGAAAAGGATTTGAAAATAGCCAAGGCAGCGCGGTTGCCTCAACTGTCATTATATGCAGAGAATGGCTTAGCGCGTCCATATCTGTATTCTGTTCCTCCAATGGATGTGTATATGAACCTTTTCCAAACAGGTGCAAAATTGAAGTATAATATCAGTGGGCTATACCATAGTAAAAAGAATATTGAGAAAGCACATCTGGAAATCGAATATGCCCAGAAACAACAAGGTTGGGCAGAACAGCAGGCTGAGATGGATCGTCATGCTGCCTTAGTCAAAATGCAGGAAGCACAGGTGAAATACAATTCTGAACAGGAAAGTTTCCAATTGGCTCAGGATAACTATCGCGTGGTGGAACAGAAATACCTGAACAAATTTGTTGCTATAACGGATATGCTCGATGCGAGTACATCACTTCTTTCTTCGCAACTCAACTTGAGTAATTCGAGAGTAAATATTATCTATCGTTGGTACAACCTGATGAAGGCTACTGGAAATTGGGGACAAACAAAAAATTAATTATAGTCGTGTAAAATATGAGTCAAATGTCAAAAAAAGAACAGCAAATAAAGCTAAAGTATAGTAAACTTTTAAGGATTTTCTTTAATTCGATTTCCGTCATCATTGTTGTCGCATTACTCGTTTGGGGACTTGTGTATTATTTTCATCTGAATGATAATTCGTATACGGAAGATGCACAAGTGGAAGCTTATATCAGTCCTGTAAATACGCGAATTGTAGGGTATATAAAAGAAATCAGATTTGATGAACATCAACAGGTGAAAAAAGGAGATACGCTCATCGTGATTGATGATCAGGAGTATCAGATACAAGCTGCGCAAGCATTGGCTACGTTGAAAAATGCAGAGGCAGGGAAAACGGTAGTGGACGCAGATATCGGATTGTCGGTCAATAGTACGTCGATCTCTGATGCAAATATTGCTGAAGCAAAAGCACGTCTGGACAATCAGTATACAAACTTGCAACGGTATGAAAATTTACTGAAAGCTGATGTGATACCGCAATATCAATTTGATGAAGTGAAAACAGAGTATGAAGCCATTCAAGCGCGATATGAATCGTTGGTTCGTCAACGTCAATCGACGACACTCAACACACGGGCTATTTCGGAGAAATTGAATGTTTCTGATGCTGATATCATGCGTGCGAAAGCATCTCTTGATATGGCAAAGTTGAATATTTCTTATTGTTATATCACAGCACCATTTGATGGTATAATGGGCAGACGTAAAATATCAATTGGTCAGTTGCTGCAAACAGGACAGACGCTGGGCACTATAGTACAGGGGAGCCAAAGGTGGGTAACAGCTAATTTTACGGAATCGCAAATCGAGAAGATTAAAGTGGGTGATCTGATGTCTATAAAAGTCGACGCTTTAAAAGGTAAAGTATTTGAAGGAAAAGTGGAATCGTTATCTGGGGCGACAGGTAGCCGCTACTCTGCAGTGCCGGTTGATAACTCTACGGGCAATTTTGTGAAAGTGCAACAGCGTATACCGGTTAGGATTGTTTTTACAGATGCGAATAATAATAAAGAGGGTCTGGATAAAATAACAGCTGGTATGAATGTCGAAGTAACTAAAAAATAGTAATATCATAAATTAAATAATAAATGGATAACAGGCTATTTCGAAAATGGGTTAATCCAAAATTGGATTTATTGCTATTGATTTTGATGAGTATATGCCTAGGAGCGACTTCTGGGGTATCCTCCTCGATATCGACTTATATGGTTTCCAGTTTGGCGGCTAATCCTGCTGATGCGTCTCTGAGCAGTTATGCTTATTTGGCTGGGATGGCAGTGTCTTTTCCATTAATTACAAAACTGAAAGATTATTTTTCATCTAAAGAATTATTGATATCAATATGCTGCGCACTGCTATCTTTTAACTTCATATTGAGTCTGGCAGATAATACCGTGGATATCGTCTTATGCTCTTTCTGTATTGGGGCTGTTAGGATGATGGGCTCTATTTTAATGATCATCAATATCATTCCAATATTGATGCCACGTGGCGAGCGATACCAAATGTATGCAGTATACTATCCGGTGAGCCTTCTTGTGAGTCCATTGGCGGGTATGTTTCAGGTGTGGTTGTCAGATGAATTAGGCTGGCGCTATTCTTTTCACTTTTCAAACATTTTCCTCTTTTTAACGTTATTGATTTCATTTATTTTGGTTTCAGGTAAAATGCATACTAGAAGGTTACCAATGTGGAAATTTGACTGGTTCAGTATTTTTCTTTTAGCTGGATGCATGTTGTCAATTGCTTTTATAATGGCCCATGGACGTTATGAGGACTGGTGGGATTCTTCTAAAATCAGATTTGCGAGTATATCAACAGTGGTCTGTCTGTTTCTATTTTTAATTCGAAATAAGCTATTAAAGCAGAAACTCATTGACTTTTCGGTATTTCGGATTAGAAATGTACGGGTAGGGATAATCTTGATGTTTCTTTCCTGCTTTTTTTTCTCATTGACGACTCCGATCAATCTGATGATGAATATCGCTTATAGTAATAATGCAATAGAAAATGCATCGATCAATGCTTACCCGATTTTAGGATATATAACAGGTGCCCTAATTGCTTTTCTATATTTTAGAAGATACAATAATTTTAAGGTATTGCTCTTATTGACTGTACTATGCTATACTGTTTCTACGTATATGCTATACGTAATCGTGGATAAACAAACAGAGGCGTATCGATTCTTTTTTCCAATGTTCTTACGTGGGGTAGCAATATTGGTTTCTTATATGACGATTGGGCTTTATATTGCAGCAGATGTTCCAGCTGAAAAATTTGTATCGTCTACCGTGATATTGATTTTTACTAGAAGTTTTTTCGGTCCTGTCATGTTTGGCGGAATATACAGTACGCTGTTATATTACCGTCAGGTGCAGCTGCTGGATAAGCTAGCTGCTTGGACTGATCAATCAGACCCTTTGTTTCAGCATAGATTTCAAGGTGCACATACGGCCAACGTCGATCCCTTATTGGCTTACAAAGAATTGAGCATGCAGGCAAATTTGAGTGCGATAAAAGAATTGTATGGATGGATTTGTATTATTGGGATCTGTATGTTTATTGTTTTGTTCTTCTTTCCGATATATAAGAAACAAGGGCGGAATATCTTGAATTGGCGCGAGAATAAAAACAAGGAGGAAATTGCAGCTACAGTAGTGGTGTAGTTGGATTGATAGCTTATTTTTGGGAAATAAAGGTATCTCATCTTTTGGTCACTGGTTCGAGCCCAGTTGGGGGCATGGAAATCTTCTTAGAAAAGACGTGTTTCGTTTCTTTATACATTTTTTTAAGATAAAAGTAGTGGGACTGTAAGACTGGGTTTTTATGAATTTCATTAAAAAAGATGAGTATGCGATAATTTTATTGCAAAATAGAAGGAGTTTTATTATTTTTAATACAAACTTTAAATTATGAAACAAAATGTTTTAAAAATTATCTTCGGCATCTTATGTACTGCAATTGCTCATATTGCATGGAGCCAACAGCACTTTAATTTTTCTTTCGAGGAACCTATCGCTAAACCTTGGTTTAGACTTGGCGACAGTACTGTTTTCAGAAACAGTATTGATCAAGATATTTATTATGCTGGAAAAGGCTCGCTCCGCGTGGAGAGCTTAAAGAAAAGCAATGGTTTCGGTGGTGTGATGATGATGCTGCCCGCTAATTTAAAGGGTGATTCTATTCGAGTATCTGCCATGATCAAACGAGAAAATGTAACGGATAGTTCTTCTGTAAGTGCTATGCTTAGAATAGATCCCAAAGTCTATTTCGATAATATGGCAAGTCGCCAAATTAGGGGTACGAAAGATTGGGAAAACTTTACTGTGTCGGCGAAGTTAAACCCTGATATAACGGAGGGAATTGCATTAGCATTTTTTTTATCTGGGGAAGGAAAAATATGGATAGATGATGTTACGGTTACAGTTGATGGGAAAGATATCACAAAGGAAACGAGCATGTTTGTTCCGTTTGCCAAAAAGGTTATTGATCCAATCGCTTCTGGTATTACAGATTTTAATAACAGTCCAGAAATTGATCAACGTCTTGTGGATTTGGCCCGTATCTGGGGCTTTTTGAAATATAGGCACCCAACAGTGGGATTAGGGAAACTGGATTGGGATAATCAACTGTTTAAGTCCATCAATACTGTTATCATGGCTAAGGATAACAAGGCTGTGGAAGCACATTATGACGCTCTTCTCGACAGTCTGGGGACTACCGAGGATTATCCCAAACCAATCGTGGAGAACTTGGTACATGAAGTGGACTATTCTTGGATAGATAAGCTTCCTTTTAAAGAGGAACTTAAGGCTAAGTTGAAACGTATTCGCTATAGTAGTTTTGAAAAGCATCATTATTTTGGTTTTGCTGATGGGATTGGAAATGTACTTTTTCAGCATGAGAAAAAATACGAGAACATCAGATCTGCTGATGCGGGTTTCCGTTTATTAACGTTATTCCGTTTCTGGAATATGGTCGAATATTTTTCTCCATATAAAGATCTGACCGAACCCAATTGGAGTGAGGTATTGAAGAAATCTGTTCCTGAGATGATCTTGAGCCGTGATGATAAAACTTACGGACTGTCTATCTTAAAATTGTTATCAAATGTAAAAGATGCACATACAGGATTGTGGAGTAGACCAAAAGGGCTACAAAGTTATTATGGGATGTTCCGTATTCCGGTAGAAATTCGCATGGTCGAAGGAAAAGCCGTTGTTACAAAAGTATTCGATACAAATCATGTGGATAATATGCTTAAGGTTGGGGATGTTATCGTGAGTAAAGAAGATAAAAAAGTGGAGGAGATCCGAGATTCGGTTTGGGCTTACATCGCTACTCCTAATGTAGCCGTCTCAAATCGTGAGTTGGCGGGGCGATTGGTAGCCAGCAATAGCGCTGTTGTGCCATTGCAGTTGCTGCGGGATGGCCAACCGATGCAGTTAACGATTAGCGCTGTACCCATGGAAAAGTTTAGACCAAAACAGACCGATACCATTGCTTATAAAATGTTGGACAATAATATTTTGTATATCAAACACAGTCTGCTCAGGAGTAAGATGATTGATGAAAATATGGCGGACTGGAGCAAGGTAAAAGGGATCGTAATTGATGATAGAAATTATCCGGGAGATTTTTTGGTATTTAAAATAGGTGCATTGATATTGCCAAAACCAACGGAATTCGTACGTTTTAGCAGTACTAGCTTTAAATATCCGGGTACGTTCGTGATGAGTTCTCCTCTCAAAGTGGGGGAGGATACGTCTGATTATTACCAGGGTAAAATTGCTGTTTTGGTGAATGAAGATACACAAAGTTCGGCCGAGTATCATGTGATGGGGTATCAGACTGCCGCCAACGTAAAGATCTTTGGATCTCAAACAGCTGGTGCCGACGGTAATGCGAGCTTCATTGATCTGCCTGGTAATCTGAGAACTGTTATTACAGGTTTAGGCGTTTATTATCCAGACTTTAGTGAAACCCAACGTGTGGGAATCAGAATCGATCATACCGTAAATCCGACTTTAAAAGGAGTTAAAGATGGTATTGATGAAGTGCTCAATCGTGCATTGGAATATTTAAATAAATAGATGAATAAAGGCCTGTCTAACTTATGTTTTTCTATCATTTTATAACCCCATCATTATCTGTGTAGTAAAGGTCTGGTGAGTCAAAGATATGCTGCTGTTCTTATTTAAGAACAGCAGCTTTGTTTTTTAGCTATTTTGTAGATCTAATTCCATCTGGATGTTGCAACGTTTGTAAGGAGTGGGGCGTCCTATTATTTTCTGGAAACCTAGTTTGTGATAAAGGTTGATCGCTGGTTTTAGTATGGTATTGCTTTCTAGGTAGAGTTTAGATGCGCCCATGTCTTTGGCGGCAAGGATAATGGCTTTCCCTAATAACCAACCCATATTTTTGCCTTGTGCTTTTGGGGAAACTGCCATCTTTGCCATCTCGAAATCGTAAACAGGATCCTCCATTTTAATCAGTGCACAAACACCAAGGGGCTCACCATTGTATAGGGCAACAAATATCTTTCCGCCTTTGCTGAGTATATAAGCTTCAGGATCGTCTAAAGCTTTATAATCTGCTGCTTCCATTTCAAAATAAGTCGATATCCACTCTTCATTGAGAGATCTAAAGGCAGCTTGATATTTGGGGTTATAGTCCACAATCTCGACATCTAAACTTTCACGAAGCTTTTTTTGTTCATGGACTCTTTTTAACAATGACTTCCGCTCTAACAAAAATTCCCATTCTTCGATTGCTTCCCACAGGTTGTGCGTGGCTTCGGAAATGATACTATCAATGGCCAAACCAATATCGCCACATTGTACTTTGATTATCTTGTCGGCAACTTCGATGCCTTTTTCGGTAAGGCCTACTACATTTCTACGCTTGTCGTTGGATTGTAGATTGTCTTTTACCAATCCTGCAGTTGCCATTTCTTTTATGATTTTGGTAACGGAGGGTTGGGAATGTCCTATTTCGGTTGCGATTTCGCTGATCGTCATTTCGCCATCTTCTGAAAGCGTAAAGAATACGGGAAACCATTTAGGTGAAAAGTTCACATCATACAGTTCATAGATTTTAGCTGCGTCTTCGGTTACTTTTGCTGTTAGTAATCGCAATCGGCTGCCCAATGCCATTTTACCCGTCTTATTGAAGAAGTCCATATCTTGATTTTAGATTGCTGTTCTGAATTTAATAACTTTCATTTTCGTTGGGGAAGTTTTTGGCCTTTACATCGGCGATGTAATGCTGCGTTGCTTCGGTCATGATAGCGTTGAGGTCTGCATATCGTCTTAAAAATTTGGGAGAGAATTCTTTGTTCATGCCCAAAGCATCCTGGATCACCAATACTTGCCCATCTGTACCTGATCCTGCACCGATACCAATGGTGGGGATGGTAATTTTTTCAGATATCGCTGTTGCAAGTTTGGCGGGTATTTTTTCTAATAAGATTCCAAATGCTCCCAATTCTTCCATTAAAAGGCAGTCATCCATTAATTTCTGTGCCTCTACCTCATCTTTTCCTCTAATGGCATATGTGCCGTATTTATTGATGGATTGAGGCATCAATCCGAGATGGGCCATGACCGGAATACCTGCATCGATTATTTTTTTGACATCATCTTTGATTTCTAATCCACCTTCAATCTTGATGGCGTCGGCTCCGGTTTCCTGCATCATACGGATAGCTGCATCTAAAGATTTCATGGGATTGCCGGATACGGTGCCAAATGGCATATCGACAATGACCAATGCTCGTTTTGTTGCGTTTACCACGGATCTCCCATAGTGGATCATGTGGTCGATCGTAATGCCTAATGTGGTCGGATTGCCCATCATGGTATTAGATGCAGAATCGCCAACCAGTACGACGTCTATCCCTGCAGCATCAATGATCTGCGCTGTGGTAAAATCATAGGCCGTTAACATGCTTATCTTTTCTCCGGATTGCTTCATCTTTTTAAGCTGAAGTGTAGTGACCTTTTTTTTATTTTCTGTATGTACTGACATATAAATATGATTTGCGTTTTATTGAATAGTTGATTACATAACTGATTATGCAATAATAATGATTCCTATTTTACCAGACAAATTATTTTGTAAATGATGACAATTGTCGATTCCGAATAGCTTTAAAAAAAGCTATAGCAATGCTAGTAGAGGTAATGACGATGGAGGCTGTAGCATAAAATTGGAATAGCAGGTCAAATTCAGTTGAAATATTTTTGTATTTTTATTTCGCTATTAACAAATGATCGAATCCATATGTAGTTTCTATGTTTAGCTATAGATGGTGACGGGAAAAGATAGGATGGATTTGGTTGTATATTATTTTGAATTGGGCGTATGAAAAAAGTAATTTTAAACTTGGCGGTTACCTTAGATGGATTTATTGAAGGACCTAATGCTGAAGTCGACTGGTGTATCATGGACGATGATATGGATTTTGATTCTTTTCTCGCTAGCGTTGATACCATATTCTATGGAAGGGTGAGTTATGATGCTTGGGGTACCTATCAACCTGATCTGGATGCTTCTCTTGCTGAAAAGACGATGTGGCAGACCATTCATGCGAAAGATAAGTTCATTTTTTCCAGTCAATATAGGCAAGATGAACATGCGACTTTCATTCAGCAGGATATAGTCAATAGGGTGAATGAAATAAAAAAACAGGATGGGCAAGACATTTGGTTGTACGGTGGAGCTAGTCTCATAAAGACATTCATTAGTGCAGGTCTCATTGATGTCTATAAACTATCGGTTCATCCGATAGTTTTGGGTAGTGGTAAGCCTTTGTTTGAAGGATTAAAGAATCGAATAGGTTTGCGATTGACCAAGACGAGGGTGTTCAAATCTGGGGTGGTGGAGCTGACCTATGAACCGGTGCCATAGTGCTCTATTATACATCGAACCCAACATGTGTACTTAATTGTTGATCATGACACCAAGTTTTGGGTCTTTATTTCGAAGATCAATCCCGCCCTCATAAATGGACTTTAAATTGTGCAGATAAAAAGCCCAACCATTTGAACAGCCCAATCGGATGTACTGCTTGGAATAATTGTCTTGAGGGATATCGTGGTGCTGTAGTTTCTACGATAACATATTCGTCGTGTGTGCTCAACCTAACATCGACTATCGTTGAACCCTCAAAGGTAAATTGGAGAAAATCTTTTCCATTTGCATTCAGGATTTCTCCATGCATGGGGGCGGAATCTAGATACCAATACCAATCGTATCTAACACCGCCTTCTACCGGAGTTGTAGGCTCGAGGAGATTGCCTTCTGTACTATGAAAAATCACGCTTTCCAAGAACCATTTCTCCAAGTTAGTGGCAATAGTCCAAGCGCCATAAATTTCAGATAGGGAAGATTTAATAGCAATTCGCTTTGTAAATGATGTCCAATCAAAATTATCCATAATCGTATATTAGGTTACCGCCATTATAGGCCGCCTCATAAAGGTAAAATAATATAATGATCATTTGAAATCTTTAGGTGTTTAATATCAGTTGTTTAAATCATTTTATCGGTCTATGCTGTCGTTTCTATTTAGATCAAAATGTATTATAATCCTTAAATAGTATTCATTATGAAATTCTATGTTGCTTTATCCTTATTTTTTTAAGCGGGATTGAAACAAAAAAGCTCAACCTTTCGATTGAGCTTTTGTTTGACCTATTTAGGTTCAAAAAATTGTTGATTTTGCTATCACTTATAATTTGGATAAGCGGGCATACATTTCTGCAATCGCGAACTGATTTAAGAGCCATTTTTGATCCGTTGATTTTGCGTTTGCTGTCCAATCTGTTCCGAATAGTCCATTTTTATCGCGCATTGATTTCCAGGCATGATTCAGGTTGGATTGAAAGGCGTTGACAAATTGCTTGTCTTGGTCTTGGTGATATAGCTCAACGAAGCCTCTCATCATGACAGCTATAAACCAATTGTCGCTTTTTTTCAGTACAGGATAAACACTTGTTTTATCTGCCCCGTTATCCACAGCATAGAAGAAATAACCTAATGCTGATTTCGCTGATGCTTGCGCATCTTTCAGGTAATGTTCTTCCTTCGTAAGTTTATAGAGTAGTGCACCTGCTTGAATCATTTGGCCTGTATTGTAAGGGTATTTGGTTTTCTCGACTCCTCCTTTTAAGTTGATATTATCCCAATACAAATGATCTGCAGGATCTTCTAGATTTTTCATCGTCCAGTTGTACAGATCAATTGCTTGTGTGAGGTACTGTTTTTCGCTCGTTGCTTGGTAAAGCTTAAGCAAGTAGACTACCGCAGGCGCATTGGAACAGGTGTTTTTAGATTCTTTTCGTTGTTCGCACCAATAGATACCTCCCCCTAATTTGTCATCCATACCACTGGCGACGAAAGTCCATATTTCTTTAGATTTCTCTAGATAAATTGGATCTTTGGTATGTAGATATAGGTCGGCAAAATCTATACCTAACCATACATTGTCATCATAAAAACGGTCTGATTTTGGGGCACTATTTACATAAGATGCGTATGCTGCTGGCTGGCGTTTATCGTAATAATTTTCTAGTCCTGGAAGGACAACTTTGTCGATATGTTCCTTAATTTGTGGATCATTGGATTGTTCAAGTAGGGCCGTGTATGCTGATAAACTCCCTGAAAAAGGCCAAAGATAGGAGTAAGGGTTAGATTTTTTCTCATTCTCTCCACCGCCAAGATAATTGGCATTGTAGGTGTTGTCAAAAGGGTAGACTTCGCGATAAAGGTGCTGTCCATCTGGAACTCCATAAAGTTTTTCGATTATGGAAAGACTTTTTGTAGCCCTTACATATTCTGGGTTTTCAGTAATTTTTTGGGCATATAGACCTGTCGTGATTAAGACCGCGATCCCCGCTCCAACGATTTGCTTGATCATATTAGTTGTTTTTATGTGTTTTTTCAAAGTATACCAAACCCTCAAATAACATAGCTGCGCTTGATTGACTTGTGAGTTGTGTTTGTCCTAACGGTTTTTGTGTCCAAGAAGGGCTGAATAGGACGATACCGGCATCTTGCCCTTGTGTCCATGCAACTTTGGCATTGTTTCGTAGGAAGTTTTCAAATTTTGAACGAAATGCTTCTTGTACTCCATCTCTTAGGAGAAATTCAACAAAGTATCGAACAAATATTCCTTTAAAGAGTGCGCCGTCTCCATCACCTTCATTTCTGAGCACATTGTTACTTGCATCGATACATTTGGTAATGGTGTAATTCGCTATCTTTTGCGCATCGTTCATATAAAGGGGGTCTTGCGTGATATCGAAAAGTTCTACCGCCGTACCCAAAAATGTACCTTGATTATAGGTCAATGCTGTTTTGTTTACGACATCTGTTTCACCGTTGATGTTGTCGTATACTGCACCCGTGGCTCTGTCAAATAGTGTTTCTTTCTGCCAATCGTAGATGCGAATGGCCCATTCCAAATATTGCTCTTCTTTTGTTAATTTGTACAGTCGGGCTGCGAGTATACTTGCCGGACCATTGGAACAGGCATTTTTGGAATGGAGCATATCCTTGCGCCATGCGAGACCTCCTCCGGCATATTCTGTATTCCATGCGGGTAATATATCGTTCCATAAGAGCGATACGGCATCCATGTACTTTTGTTCTTTTGTGATTTCAAATAAACGGAGCATGGTCAGGGCATTCCATTCCATATCATCGTAGAAGACATTCTTATAGGTGTTTCCATTTTTTTTCTTGACGCCTTCAAACCATTTATCGAAATAAGCACTATATTTTGGATCATTGGTACGGAGGTAGCCATCGATTACGACGTCCATCGCATGTGCGTTGGGCCAGTATTGGAAGCCGAGATCAGAACCCTCACTTCCGTAATTGAAATAGCCTTCCTGATTCCAAAACTGTGCAATCAATTGTTCTGTTGTCTGCTGTGCCATTTGTTCCCAGGAGACATCGAGTTCGTCTTTGTACTGATATTCATCTTCGATTTTATTACAGCTAGCTAAGGTAAGCCAGCTGAATAGTATCAGTCCTAAATGCTGTAATTTCATCATGTTGGTGCTAATTTACAGTGATTTGATGTGTATATTCTTTATCTCCCTGAAGGATCACACTGATAGTTGTGGATTTACCATCAACAGCATCTGCAAATTTCCACTTGTCATCCCATTGGTTAACGGATTTAAGCAATTTGAGGTAATAGTAAGCTGGATCGCTAGATGCATTTGGACGACTATCTGTTGGATTTTTTGCTCCAAACTGTTCGGTAACAGCTTTACCATTTGCTACTGTTTCCAATTGGAATTTATAACGTTCATCTTTACCCCAACCTTCTTGTTTGAATGCTACGATACCGGTACCGGACCATATTCCTTTACCTTGATAAGGGAGGTTAAAGAGTATTTTGTTGTCTGGAGAAAACCAAATCCCAATTGATTTGATTTCGGTAAAACTTACGGTGGCAACATTGAAGTCTAATTGTATGCGGTATATACCAGTTTGCGTGACTTGCATACTGAAATCTTCGGTTGCTTCCTTCAATTTGACTTGGTTGTCTGTAAAGAAACGACGTGCATTGGCATCTTTACGGTCTAAGAATACATATTCTTTACCTGCTTCCAGTTTTGTGTAGATTTCAAATTCACCAGAAGCCGTTTGTTTGAACGCGAGTGCCGAGGCAACATCATTTCCACCCTCGGTGGCTTCTCCAGTAGCATATAGTTCGTCTGGAATATCTGCAAATCCCTCTAGACTTGATATGTTCAGTTTGCGTATTGCTGGTGAAATGACACGATTTATGCCTCGGGAGGTTACAATAGTCCATTGTACATCGCCACTTTCGCCTGGATTTATACCCGCTAGTGCTGCAACGGCATTTAGTACTTTGTGCGTGATATAGGCATTGTTTGCGTAGCCCTTATTGTTTGAAGTCAGTTTGTAAAGTGGTTTTGAAAAATCACCACCCACCACATCAAAGGCAATCTCATATTGTGGGGCACCTCCGTCTTCGGTCAATGCGGTCTCCCACTCAAAAAAGAGCGATGCAGAAGCAGAGCTCACGAGTTTAACGGCCTTGTTGTCGACGGGTTCAAATAAGTTGTCTACTGCTGTAACTTGTACATCAGTATAATTTATGTTTTCGGTCTTGCAGGCTCCCATGGAGAATATTATTGCGGCAAGCCAAATAAAAATTGCTATTCTTTTCATGATTTTTTCGCTTATAATTTAGTTCGCGTAACCCGGATTATTGGGTAACAAATTTTTGTTTAGGTCCATTTGGGCACTTGGAAACTGACCAGAGGTAATCTCTGTTTTCATCAAATCGTCGATTATCCAGACGGATATAGTCATTGTTGCCATTGGCAAATTTTGCACCGGATACGGTGCCGTCCAGGTACGTTTTTGCAGCTTTCCAGCGGACGATATCATAGTAGCGTAAACCTTCCAGTGCCAATTCGCTACGACGCTCATTGCGAATCAAAGTGGTGAAGTCTGCGGAGTTCATACCTGTTGGATAATTGAGTGCTGTCGCTTCCTTAAATTTGGCTCTTTCGCGGATAGGGCGTATGGTTCGATCCCAAACATTAGCATCCATTTTCCCTAACTGTTGCTGCGCCTCGGCATACATCAACAGGACATCTGCATATCTGAACATGATGATGTTGAGTCCAGAATTGTAATCTTGGGTGACCGAAGGGTCGTAGTATTTCTTGACATAGTAGCCGGTAGGAGATGAGTTAGCACTTGCACTAATATATTCATCTGCCTTTTCCGTGTCGTTACTGCCTGTTCCGGGTTTCGTATATATCGTACGGGTGGTGCCGTCGAAATCTGTCCAATGTCCACCGTGGAATACGATTGTGGCCGCCATGCGTGGGTCTCGATTCACATAGGGGTTATTCTCAGAATAAGAAGGGTCGCTAGATATCGATAGTCCCTTAGTTGTTAGGTAGTTGTTAGCTAAGCTTTGAAGTGGCGCATAAGCGTTGACACGAGCCCCAGCAGATAATGGGGCAGCGTCATAAAGCTTGCTCCACTGCTTTTTACCAGGAACATAGGCATAATCCAAGATTACTTCTACATTATATTCATTGACAGGTTCGAATAGCCCTTCGTAGCTATTGAATAAGGCGTAATTACCATAAGTTTCTTGTTTTTGCATGAGGCTGTCGCAATAGTCAGCAGTTTTCTGCCAATTGCTTTCATAGAGATAGGCCCTGGCTTGGAATGCCATGGCAGCACCTTTGGTGATTCTTCCACGGTCGGCTTGCGCCAAATCATTGCGGCTGGGAAGCATAGCGCTGATTTCGGAGAGTTCGTCATGGATGAAGGCAAGGATGGTAGCCTTGGGTGTCCGATTGATATTTTCCGATTCTGATAGGGTGATGTCCGATGTAAAGAAAGGTACATCACCAAAGAAGTTGACCAGGCGAAAGTAAATATAGGCCCTGATAAAGCGGATTTCTGCAGATTTTCTTTTTTTCCACTCTTCGCTACCATCTGGTACCCGGTCCATATTGGCTAGAAACACATGGCAGGTTTTTAAACCTCCGTAGGCATCCGACCATTCGGAGGCAAAGCGTGGCGTTGTTGGATTGGCAAGGCCATTGCGAATGAGTCTTTGGTCGGTAGCTGAACGGCCTTCGTAGATATTGTCGCTCAGGGCTTCATCGTTCCACATTTTATCGGCAGAATACATTTGATTATAAGCCATGTTGACCATGAGCTCTGCATTGGCCGTAGACTCCCAGAAGGTGGCATCTGTAAACTCTTTTGTCAAGATGGGGTCCATGGTGTTACAGGAGGAGGTCATTGCGGTTAAGATGCCAGCAAAGCCCATCATTTTTAAAATTTTCTTCATTTTCGTATTTTTAAAACTGAATATCTAAACCTAAACCATAATATTTCAATGTCGGATAGTTACGCCCACTATTTGCTGCGCCGGACATGTTGCCATCAAACTCTGAAGATTCTGGATCTATCCAGGAGTTGAGGCTCAAGGTCAAAAGATTTTGGGCATTGACAAATATGCGAGCCTTCTGCAGGTGGAGACGACTAGCTATTGTTTGGGATAACGAATAGCCGATTTGGAGGTTTTTCAACCTCGCGTAGCGACCATTGAATAAATAGATATCAGATTCAGTTTGGTAATTGTTGGTCGTGGAGGCCGATCCTGCTGCCGTTAGTCTAGGCCAAGCAGCATCGGTATTCGTCGGAGTCCAATAGTCAAGTTGATGCTGGTAGATAGCATAGGAGTAGTTTTCGTGGAATGGCTCGACCAATTCACCGCGTACCATCATATCCCTGCTGCCTACACCTTGCCAAAACATGCTGAAATCGAAGTTCTTATAGGTCAGGTCGTACGTAAACCCAAAGGTGTAACGCGGAAAGGCATTTCCGAGGACATAACGGTCTTTGGAATCGATAACGCCATCATTGTTGCGGTCAATATAACGGACATCTCCGGGTTGAAGGTCGGAGGCGGCAACACCAACGGGTAAAGCCGCTGTTTCTATTTCTTGTATGTTCTGGAAATAGTTTTTTACTTTATAGCCATAATAAGAATTGAAGGGTAGACCTTCGCGCACTATTTTTCTTATCCGATCGGATTCTGAAAACTGCTCTTTTCCTTCAAAATAGGTGACTTCATTTTGGGAATCTCCGATATTAGCCATTAGGCTATGTTGGAATGCACCTGTGCTTACACGATAGTTAAGTACGAATTCCCAACCTTGGTTTTTCATCTTGCCAATATTGGTCTTTGCTGGACCTGTCCCAAAGGTGGAAGGTATGGTTGGCGTGATGAGTATATCGCTGGTGTTTTTATGGAAATAATCGAAACTGGCAGTTAGACTATTCTGGAAGAATGAGGCATCAAGTCCGATATTGAAATTGTGTGTTTTTTCCCAACGCAGGTCTTCATTGGCATAAGTAAAACCGGCTCCGCTCACAGGTTCATTGTTAAACCCATAACTATTATTTGCTGGGGTATATCTGGTTAGGTATTGGTAGGGTGGAATGTCTTGGTTCCCTAAAATCCCATAAGATGACCTTAATTTCAATTCTCCGACTCGTTCTTTATAGGACTCCATGAAACTTTCTTCTGAGATGCGCCAACCGAGTGACAGCGAAGGGAAGAAGCCCCAGCGACTTTGCTTGGCAAACTTCGAAGATCCATCATAGCGGAAAGTGGCCTCCATAAAGTAGCGTTGGGCATAGGCGTAGTTTAACCTACCGATGAGGGAGGTGATACTTGTTTCTTCAGTACCTTCTGGTGTGGTCCTACTAGAAGGGTCTATTTCGGTACCTGTTGTCGGTGTACCCAAAATAGGGTCTGTGAATCTCAATTTGATTTCATTCTGACGACGTGTGAAGGATTCATTGGTCGCCCCGAAGAGCCCTTTCAATTCGTGTTTGCCAAATGTCCGATTGTAGTCCAATAACAATTGATAGTTGAGCATAGCTACCTTTTCGTTAAAGTCTTCGGTATTTCTGGTCGAATTGACATAGACTAAAGGCTTGTCAGCATCGGCACTAGCATATAGGGGTACCTGAGTGCGGCGGATGAAACGATGGTCTGAGGTGAGTTCAGCCCCGAAGACTCCTCGCAATTTCAGACCTTCCATCAGTTTCATATCTAATGCAATATTGGCATTGAAATAATCATTGTCTTTTTTTTGATAGCCACCTTCGCGTAATTCTGCTAATGGATTCTGATCGGTAAGGGCATTGTTGACTAGATAACGACCATTGTCTGCCTGCATCCGGTAATAATAATAGGAGGGAATGCGTGAGGAATTGATGATGGCATTACTTGCCGTTGTATTCAGACCGTTGTTCCTTGAATAGGCCAAAATACTGCTTAGTTTGAATATCCCAAATTCGTTGCTAAGGTTCGTACGTAAATTGTATCGTTCGATACCGTAATCCTTGTTGCCAACAAAATTGCTACGCTGATTGAGGTAGCCTCCAGAAAATAGATAGGTGGAGTGCTCTCCGCCACCAGAGATGGATACATTATGATTTTGTTGGAGAGAGGCTTTCATGATCCTGTCATAATTCCATTCTTCTTCTCCACGGTGGTCGTAGAGATCCATAATCTGATCTGGTGTAAACTCGGGATCTGCTCCTATATTGGTTAAGGCCAGGTTCTTTAGGGTCGCATTTTGGTAGCCTGCTATAGGCGAAAAGAGGATTTTTGGATCCTGAATACCGGCCATAGCAGAAAGACTGACTCGTGGTGCACGATTTTTTACACCGGATTTTGTGGTGACGAGTAGCACTCCGTTTGCCGACCTGGAACCATAGATGGCCGCTGTACCCGCATCTTTCAATACAGAAACACTTTCAATATCGGCAGGATTTAGCTTGTTGAGGGCTCCGGATTCTGAAATCAAACCATCGATGACAACTAATGGTCCGTTGCTATTCATAGTCGAGATACCTCTGATATTGATGTTCATGGTATTGTCGTTGGGGTCCATGCTACGTTGCTGGATGTTGAGACTTGGTGAAGCTCCCTGCAAAGCTTGTGTGACATTGGCCACTGGTCTATTCTCAATGGTTTTAGCACTGATTTGATCCACAGCACCTACAACGGATCGACGTGTGGTGGTTCCATAACCTACAACAATTACCTCATCCAGTGACTGATTGTCCTGAGACATTTGGATACGTATTTCGGAGCTGTCTACCTGTACTTCCGATTGTTGATAACCTAAATACGTTACCCGTATTTTGTTTCCAATGCGGGCTGGTAATGAAAAGGATCCTTGCGTATCGGTAATCGCAGTAGCGGTAGATCCGATGAGGAGCACTGTAGCTCCCTGAATAGGGTTGCCGTTTTCATCGACAACTTTCCCACGTATGGTTTGCTGAGCAGCGGTCCATTTTAGGAAAGAAGGTTCGGATATGGCTATGAAGGGGTGGTGCCCAAATAGCAATATACCTGAAACAAGTAATAATTTCGACTTCTTAAACATAGTGAATAAAAGTTTATATGTTGGTTATTTTAGCTTAGATAGCTAAACCGCGTTAGCGATATCACTAAACCGGTTTAACAAATCTATATATATTATTTAAAAATCCAATAATTCTGAGATAAATTTTTTTTTCTTCTTTTGAGCGGATGGATAAGGGGGAATAAATTGGCTTTCTGTGCTCTTTCAAAACAATAAAATTGATGCCTACAAAAAAAGGACGCAAAATATTTGCGTCCTTTTTTAACTGTCGATGGGTCTATTATGTAACATCATTATTTATTCCTTCCAGTGTTTTACCTTTTGTTTCAGGCAAGAATAGGATGAAGACGAAAGATAGGATAACCATGAATCCATAGAAGAGAAAGATGTAAAAGCCTCCATTTTTCCCTGCCTCTACGATAACTGGAAATAACCAAGAGATGATGGCTGCAAATATCCAATGTGTTGTGCTACCTAATGAGGAGCCTTTGGCACGTATTTCATTTGGAAATATCTCGGCTAGGAATACCCATATAACAGCACCTTGGGACAAAGCAAATGCACCTATAAAACCTATAATATAGAACAATAGATAAGTAGAATGACCTTCTTTCAGGCCGAAAGCCGTGAGGATTAGAAATATAAACATGCCTATTGCTCCAATTAAAAGAAGTTTCTTTCGACCATATTTGTCGATGATACTCATTCCTAAAAACGTGAAAACAACATTGGTACCGCCAATGAAAATTGGTTGTAGGTAGCTGAGTTGTGCTTCGAAGCCTGCCATTTCAAAAATTCGTGGGGCATAGTAAAGGATAGCGTTGATACCTGTCATTTGGTTGAAAAATGCGAGAAGGACTGCGAATGCTATTGGTTTACAATATTTCTTTTGCCATAGGGAAATACTCTTATTACCGATTTCTATTCCATCAGTGTGCCCCAGATGCTCTTGTCCTAAGCTATCGAAGACAGCATTTGCTTCTTTTGCATCCTTATGTAATGCTAGCCATCGTGGGCTTTCTGGTATTTTTTTTAATAATATGTAAAATATCCCTGCAGGGATTGCCATGATAGCAAGCATGTACCGCCACGCATCTTCTCCTGTGTTAACGAAAAGAAAATTGGTTAGGTAGGCCACAAATATTCCACTTACAATCATAATTTGGAACAAACCGGTTAGTTTTCCTCTATCTTTGGCTGGTGATATTTCTGAAATATAGACTGGTCCTACTACTGAGCTGATACCTACAGCCAGGCCGCCTAAAAATCTAAAGAGTAGGAACATACTCCAGAAAGGGGATATGCCACAACCAATGGCAGAAACAAGATAAAGGAGGGCAATAGCACTCAATACAGGTTTTCGACCATAGCGTTCTGAAAACCGGCCTGCGGCGATTGCGCCGAAAATTGTCCCGATTAGTGATATTGAAACTGTGAGCCCATGCCAGAAAGCATCGAGCTGCCACAGTTTTTGAATAATCTGTTCGGCTCCTGAAATTACAGCAGTTTCAAAACCGAATAAAAAACCTCCGATAGAGGCTATCAATGAATACTTCCAAACATTTTTCATAAGTTACTAAATGATGTTGCTAAACCTAAAAATAAATTCCAATCATTAAAAGATGCGATGTAGATTGAGATATCAATCTCTTTTTGGACAGCTGGGAGAAAAAGATGATGCGCTTTGGCGATACTTCCTCCCAGTATCAGTCCATCGGGTTTAAGGGGTAGAATGTGGAGTTTTATAAAGTCTACTAGCGCTTTTGCTAGAAAAGAGAATGCAGCAGCCCGTTCGTTTGCTAGTGTTTCGGTGTCCACCAATGCTTTGATATGTACAATTCCTTCGACACCTTGTTGTCGCAGGTATTCGAGCATACCTCTTGTAGAGATGTAATCTTCGGCTATACCTGCTCGAAATGGTGCGGATCCATAGTTTAAATCTTTTACTTCGCTGCCGTTATAACATGCTGACCCTAGACCTGTCCCCAAACTTAGACCCACAATATGTTTCTTTTGAAGGTTGTGATGGTATATTTCACCCAATAAAAATGCTTCTGCATCATTTATGAATTTAATATTCTCGGATGGGACTGCATATTGCTTTAGAAAGTGAGACTTGATATCCATATGCAGCAGTGTTTGATATTTATGCATGCCATCCATCAAACAGATTCCATTTTCGTAATCGAAAGGACCGGGTATGGCAATGATCATATTTTGGATATCTTGATTGTGTACGTCCCAAATGGATTGGATGATGCTATCCCATTGTGCCAGAATAGTTTCGCGACTTGCTGCGCTATCCACAGCTCCTTTTGATTTTTTTATTGGAATGAATTTATGGAATTCTTTTTTCAGGGATGCAGCAGTTATATGTGACCCTCCTATATCTATACAAATTACGATTTTATCTTTCATTGGAACACGCTTCTCTTGTTATAGAAATGATGTTCTGTCTCTTGTATGTCGTTATGAAAAAGATATACAAATCTGTTTTACCAGAGATAGATATATCAAAAGAATGCGGTGCATTCAAATTAATTATATTAGGCATGGTTTTATAATGGTTGATTTATAATTATGGGCAAAACCGGTTTTGCCCATAGGGTAAAGCTAGAGAATTTAAGTAAATTCTCCAATTTTTTTTACAAGGAACTTTTTCTTATTTGTAGTTCTGATGCTATTATGTCTTCGACAATAGCTTTATTTTTATCCTTTAACTGGTCTAGAAGTATGTGTACAATGCTTTTTGCAATCTTTTCCAAGGGCTGGCGGATACAGGAAATCTGAGGCTGCAGAAGTTCGAATATCTCATGATCATCAAAGGCAATCACGGCTAATTTTGGATCTCTCTTCAGGTTTTGAATGGCTTTTATTCCCATGACGCATAGGTAATTTGTACTGAAGTAAAGTGCGTCCAATTGGGGGTTGTTTTCTAACCATTCTAATATTTCTTTCCAGCCATAATCTTTCTTTTCACGAAAGGTTGTTAAACAAACTTGCGGCTTATAGCCCCATTGTTCGAGAACTGTTTGATAGGCTCGAAGCCTATCTTGCATTTGGGGCTGCTGAGAGTCTATCGTTACCATCCCAATGTTGGAGTAACCCTGTTCTAGTAAATGTTGAATAGCTGCGCTACTGGCTTCATAATTGTTGGTGCCCACAAAATTGGTGTCAATACCAGGAATCTTTCTGTCAAATAATACGATAGGGGTACCGCCTTTAATAATTCGCTGCACCTCTTCCTGAATGCCATCTGTTGGGGATAGAATTATTCCATCCACGTGTTTATCCAACATCGTTTGTACGATTTCAGCTGCCAGTTTATTATCCCCCATGGTGCTGCTATATAAGACCTGATACTCGTATTTTCTTAAATATTCCTCGATATATAGCGCTATTGGCCCAAAGTATGAATCACCGATGTTCTCAACAATTAGACCTATTGTTCTAGACTTTCCGGTTGCTAAACTTTTCGCTAAGGCATTGGGTTTGTACCCTATCTCTTCAATATATTCCAATATGCGCTGTGTTAACGCCTTACTGATTCTGCTTTTCTCCGCTTTTCCATTTATGACCAATGATACGGTCGATTTGGATACTTTTAAATGTTTTGCAATTTCACTGATGGACATATGTTCCAAACTTTAAGGTTGCCAAAGTACATATTTTATATCGATATTAAGAAGAGCGGTTGTGCTTATCCCTATGGATATAAAAAAATCAACCTTTCGATTGAGATTTCTTGTGTAATCCTGATGCGATACATTGTGCGAATAGTTCCTAGGGATAAAAATGGGGAGAAAATTGTCGTCGCACTCTTATTTAAGCTATTGATTCTGATAAGAGTTGTTGTCTGTTAAATAGACATCAATACAGTGAGTATATCGGGCAAAACGGTCTTGACATGTTTGCAGAGGAGGGAAAGTCAAATGTAAGTATGCTATGAATAGAAGCAAGTTCTTGGTCACATTGGGACTATAGTGGTTCATCTTGATACATGTTCGTCGTATCAGGATGAACTGCTGCTTGTTTTTTGTTTTTTTCTGTTACTGAATAGGGTAGCTCCTATACTTGCACTTATGACACAAGCTACCGAAGTCCATTGCATAAGTGTAAGGGTTTCGGACAAGAAAATCAGTCCGGATAATGCTGCAAATGCCGGTTGTAAACTTGTTAAAATACTGAATGTTTTTGCTGGAATTCTTTTTAAGGCAACTAAATCTAATGAAAAAGGTAAGGCACTAGATAAGATAGCCACACCTAAACCTTTCAAAAAAAGGATTGGAGTAAGTTGAAAAACACCGCCATCCCATATGGCAAATGGAATAATAATCAGAGTCGCGAATAACATACCTGTGGTTACGGCATCTTTCCCTTGCATCACACTTGTTACTTTGCCACCCATAACAATGTATAAGGCCCAAAATATTCCAGCTAGAAAGGCAAGAAGAAGACCTATTAGGTCAATATCATTACTTTGCCATGGAACGATCAATAAAATACCGACGCAGGCAAGTAATCCCCAAAGAACGTCTATCCATTTGCGCGATAGCGATAAGGCTAAGAATAGTGGTCCTATAAATTCTACTGTTACTGCCAGCCCCAGCGGGATGCGCTGTATGGCTAAATAGAAAATAAGGTTCATAGCGGCAATTCCGATTCCATAAATAGCACAATACTTCCATTGTTGCTTTGTAAAAGCGGAAAATTTTGGCCGATTGATAATGGTAAGAAATGCTGCTGACAGGCCAATTCTTAATACACTTGTTCCTGTTGCTCCTATGGCAGGAAAAAGCTGCTTTGCTATAGAAGCTCCACCTTGTACACTGATCATCGATAACAATGCAGCTGAAATGGCCTTATTTGAGTTTTTCATTAAAAGAAATTGAATTGTCTGTAATAAATGAATCTACGAGATGATCTCGCTTTTCATGAAATGACCTTTCATATGTTGTTTTTATCTTCTGTATTAAATCAGTTCCTGATGGGACCTATATCTGAAATTTGCTGCAAAATTACCACTAAATTTTTGAATCTAATGCGCCTTGTTGTGATTTTGTTTTATTTGCTCTTATTGTGATAAGGAATAGTGTTTTTAAGATAATATTTAATCAGATCGACAATTAGCTGTTCTTTTATGTAATTATAGGGTTGGGGGGATTGAATTTATGGCATCTACCCTAATTTTTATCATTACTTTCAATTGATTAGAAAATAGGAGTATGGTTAAGAGTCTGATTTATCACAGATTGCGATAAATCAGACTAAGAATAATATTTAAAAGCCTTTGATTAATTAAGCACTTTTATTCATTTTCGGTATGAAGCTCTTTTTTGTTTCTTTTATTCTGTTTTGTAAGTTTAAGGTCAATGAATTAAATGTTCTTTAATTTCATCTTTTAGTATTGCCCACTTTACATATTTTAGTTAGAAATACTTACAGCTTTCATTGAATAGTCGTCACTATGCAGTTGGTGTAATAAAAAATTAGCGACATTTTCTTTCGAAATTTTTAGATTTAAATTTTTATAATCGGCATCAAACCCTATCTTGAAATCGCTGGTTATCACTCCATCTATTAATGCACTAGGTCTTACTATCGTAAATTTCAATTGGCTTTTCCAAATATAATTTTCTTGCAATTTGTGGTCATTGAATGCCGATTTCAAAAGGAAACCAAACATGATATGTTTCCAAATAAAATTAAGGTTTCCGTAGCTGTCACCAATACCGAGGGTTGATAGACAGATGAAGCGGTTAACATTGCATTTATCCATTGCTTGAATAATGTTATGTGTTCCCGCTCCTCTAATTTTGCCATCACGACCGTCGCCTAATGCACACAGCACTGCATCATGCTCTGCTATAGCATTTTCAACCTCCTTGATGTTTAGTACATTACCTTTAAAAATCCGCAGGTTTTGCTGATTCAATTTTGATAGTTTTTCAGGATTACGTACAAAAGCGGTTACTTCGTACCCTTTTGCTAGTGCTTGCTTAACAACTTCCAATCCTACGGAACCAGTTGCACCAAATACAACAATCTTCATCATATGCTATTTTTAAGTTTACACAGCAAAATTGTGGAATAGCAGTGATCTGAAATAGAACAAAAACGACATTTACTACTTATTTTTAAAATATTTTGGTGTTTTTCCGGTGAAAACTTTGAAAACACGAATAAAATGAGACTGATCGGCGAAACCATTTTGATACACGATATCCGTAAGCTTGGAATAGTCTTTCGATGAAAGCTGTGTCATGGATGATTGGAACTGAATTATTTTAGCAAATTGCTTAGCTGTAAGTCCAGTTTCATTAAGAAAACGTCGTTCGAATGTTCGCGTATTCAATCCTGTTTTTTGTACGACTAATTGAATATTTAGTTGCCCTTTACTTTGAGTGATGTCTTTCACAGCAGATGCAACACTTGTGTCAATATTTTTAGTTTTTCTCTCTGCAAACCACATTATCATATTAGAGATGGCTTGCACTTGCTCCTTAAGAGAAGAGGAGTTGACCAGAATTTTATCGATATTCAAGAAGTTATTTTCGATTATTTCTGTCATATCACAACAATTATCGTGAATACTTCGTGGAAGAATATTAAAAAGTATCTTCAATACAAATGGATAGAATTGAAAGATAATGATTTTATAAGCGCCACTTATTTCAAGTGTTATTGGATTTATTGTTTGCCCATACAGAAATAATGTAGGCATTTTTTTATTTTGAGGATTAACTGTTAAGCCCTGTTCAGACTGATGAAAGATCAGTCCTGGATAGCCGTCTGCGAAAAATGGTAGAGAAGTGTGTTTATTTTCATCATGCTCAAATATCCAAATGTTTTTAACAAATAAATCTATTGATTTGTCGGGAATGATGCTTTTGAGATTCATTTTTAATATTCTTTAATAGAAGATCGATAATGGTAGAAAAACAATATAAGCTTCTCCCGGATTAAGGAATTACGTTAGTTTCGTCTTTGTTCGTCATTTGAGATTAGTTAACTTAGTTAACTGTTATCAAAGTTAATTATTATGAAGGATATTATAGTAACAAATGCAAAACAGAATAATCTGAAGAATATTTCACTAAAAATACCTAAAAACAAGATTACAGTTTTTACAGGTGTTTCCGGTTCAGGGAAATCTTCATTAGTCTTTGAAACAATAGGGGCTGAAGCGCAGCGACAGTTCAACGAAACACAGGGCAGTTTTATCAGAAATCGTTTACAGCACATTGGAGTTCCTGATGTAGATAAAATTGAAAATTTGAATGTTCCGATCCTAATCAATCAAAAGAGGTTAGGAGGGAATGCTAGGTCCACGATAGGTACTGCTACAGATCTGTATGCTTCATTAAGGTTACTTTTCTCTCGAATGGGAAAACCCTTTGTAGGTTATTCTAATGTGTTTTCATTTAATAATCCGTTGGGAATGTGTGGTGAATGTGAAGGTCTTGGGTTTGTACAAACTGTTAATGTAGATACTTTGATAGATAAACAAAAATCTTTAAATGATGGTGCTATAGTATTTCCAACTTTCCAACCGGGTGGTTATAGGTTATTGCGATATACACTATCTGGCTATTTTGACAACGATAAAAAGTTAGAAGATTATACTTCGAAGGAATGGGACATGCTTCTGAACGCTTCAGAGCATAAGCCTAAGAATCCAAGTAGAGAATGGGGGAAAACAGTAAAATATGAAGGATTAATCTCTAGAATTGAGCATGCATTTCTAAAAAAACAATCAAAGGAGAATATTATTCGAAAAGAAGCTTTGAATACTATAATTACAACAAAAATCTGCCCTTTGTGTTGTGGTAAAAGATTAAATAATACAATATTATCTTGTAAAATTAATGGTAAAGATATTTCCGACTGTACAGCACTTTCAATAGATGAACTTTTAGACTTTATCGATTCGCTGCAAGCTACAACTTTTGAGATTATTCTTGTTGAGATTAAAAAGAAACTTCAAAGTATCGTTGACATAGGATTGCAATATTTGACGCTAGATAGAAGAACAGATACCTTGTCGGGAGGTGAAAGCCAAAGAATAAAAATGGTTCGAAATCTAGGTAATAATCTAACTGACTTACTCTATATATTTGATGAACCTAGTATAGGACTTCATCCTAAGGATTTACAAAACATCTCTTCAATCATTAGACAAATAAGGGATAAAGGCAATACAATTTTAATTGTTGAACACGATCCTGATTTAATTAAAATAGCTGATTGGGTTATAGATATGGGACCGAAATCTGGAACGAAAGGTGGAGAGATTATTTACGAGGGTACCTTTAACGGCTTGAAAAATTCGAAGGGAATAACAGGCTCCTATTTTGCAAAAACACCTGAAATCAATCATAATCCTAGACATAAAAAGGGGTGTTTTGAAATTTTAAACGCCAATCTTTATAATCTAAAAAATATCCATGTAGAAATCCCTCATAATGTTTTAACAGTAGTAACAGGCGTAGCGGGTTCTGGTAAGAGTACATTAATTAATAAAGAATTACCTAAATTTTATCCTGAAGTAACAATTATTGACCAAAGCTTATTTGCAGCGAGTATTCGTTCCAATTTACTTACATATCTAAATTTATCTGATGATATAAGAAAACGTTTTTCAACAGCAAACCATGTGTCCAATAAACTTTTTAGTAGAAACAGTGAAGGCGCTTGTAAAAATTGCAAAGGAAATGGAGTGGAAAAAATTGATTTGGCATTTATGGATGACATAGAACAACCTTGTGAAGTTTGTGGAGGCTCGGGGTTTAAACCAGATGTCTTAAAATATCTATACAATAATAAAAATATTGTTGCAATAATGGAGATGACAGTTGAAGAAGCAATCGATTTTTTTCCTGATAAATTGTATTACGACTCCTTTAGTATGTTGATTAAATTAGGTTTGAGTTACCTTACTTTGGGACAACGTTTGGACAGTTTTTCAGGTGGCGAAAGGCAACGTCTCAAATTATCGAAAGAGCTGAAATGCTCCAATAAAATAATCGTCCTTGATGAACCAAGCACAGGTTTACATCCTAGTGATACCGTAAAGCTCATGGGTCTTATAAATGATTTGGTTGATCATAATAATTCCGTGATAGTTATAGAACACAATCTCGATGTTATTGCCCAAGCTGACTGGGTTATTGATGTTGGAATTGGTGCAGGTAAATATGGTGGAGAAATTTTATTTACGGGAACGGTTTCTGATTTATTGAAAGATAATTTGTCTGTAACAGCAGCTTATTTACGGAAACATCTCTCTAATAGCCATTAATCACTAAACTCTTTTATAGCTAATAACTATTCCAATATTCTTCTTACTGTCTTTTGATCTAAGCTATATGTGAACTTTTTGAAATATTGATTACTTTAAGTTATAGGTAGGTGTGTACGAACCCATCCCCAAGCTTCTGTTCTCATCCCATTGGAAACAAAAAAAGCCTAATCTTTCGATTAAGCTTTTTTGTGATCCAGCTGGGATTCGAACCCAGGACCCATACATTAAAAGTGTATTGCTCTACCAGCTGAGCTACTGAATCGTACTCTAATTGTTAGAAGTTTCCTTCGTTGTTTGGAGTGATGCAAAGGTAGAAAAATCTACCATATAGGACAAATATATTGGCTATTTTTTTTTAAATATGTTGTAACGTATTCTCTTTTAAAAGTTTATTTTTCTTGTAAGGTGAATGGATGGGTGTGAAATCCAAAACAAAAGGGACGATTCTGATTGAATCGTCCCTTTTATTTGCTCCATAGGCGTTTGTTATTCGACAACTACACCCATGTTGCTGAATTTCGCAATACGTTCGTCTACCAAAACATCTTTATCCTTAGCGATCAAAATCGCTAAATCTTCTACTAATTTTGCTTTCAGGTATTCTGCCGCTAATTCTGGATTTTGGTGTGCTCCACCTAATGGCTCCGTGATGATACCATCAATAAGACCATTACCCAGCATGTCTTTAGAGGTTAATTTCAACGCTTCTGCAGCCTTCTCCTTATGATCCCAACTTCTCCATAGGATAGAGGAGCAAGACTCAGGAGAGATCACCGAATACCAAGTGTGCTCCAACATGTATACACGGTCACCGATACCGATACCCAATGCACCACCTGAAGCGCCTTCACCGATCACGACACAGATAATCGGAACTTTTAAGACCGACATCTCCAGTAGGTTGCGCGCAATGGCTTCACCTTGACCTCTTTCTTCTGCTTCTAGACCTGGATAAGCACCCATGGTATCAATCAATGTGACTACAGGTTTGTTGAATTTCTCTGCCATTTTCATTAAACGAAGTGCTTTACGATACCCTTCAGGATTTGCCATACCAAAATTGCGGTATTGACGCTCTTTTGTATTTTTTCCTTTTTGATGACCGATAACCATAACAGATTGTCCACCGATAGAGGCGAATCCGCCAACAATCGCCTTATCATCTCTTACGGTACGGTCTCCATGCAATTCGATAAAATCATCACAGATCATGTTAATGTAATCGAATGTTTGGGGTCTCTCGGGGTGACGTGACATCTGCACATTTTCCCAACCAGACAAATTACCGTATATTTCTTTTTCAGCGTTCGCTAATTTTTCTTTTAGTTCCAACACAGTAGCACTCATATCGACTTTAGTCTTTACGGCTACTTGTTCCACTTTTTCTATTTGCAATTGCAAATCTGCAATTGGCTTCTCAAAATCAAATGTAGTTTTCATATATAGTTGTTATGAAAAAATCAGATCGCTAAATTAGTGCATTTTTTCCGAAATTAAAATTACGTATGACATTTACATTGGAAATGCTTTATTACTTTTGTGTTTCAATAAAGTAGAGATGGCTTACTTTTTGTTTGATTATAATTATCAATTTATACATATGTCAAAAAAATTACTATTCATTATAGGTTTGTCTTTTTCTTCTGCAACGTGCTTGTTTGCACAAACTTACCCGGAGGTTGTGTTTGAAAACAGCCTCTTGTCAGGTAATTATGCTAAAAGTATAGTAAACTATTCTGGAGATAGTTGGGTGCAGAATGTTAAAAAGAATTTACCCAGTACGGACTCTTTGTTTTTCACTCCAGGGAACTCGCTTTCACTCCGTTATCTGTCTTCTAACGCGGGTAACTGGAATGTTACCTTATTAAATGATCGTCACAAAGTCTATTACCAAGTATTGGCTAATGATGTGTTGACAATCAAAATGTATGTGCAAACGGCACATACAAAACCGAAGTCATTGCCTAAAATCCAGTTGATCCAGGGGGATTCGCAAACGAACAGTTTAGAATTGGCTCCTTTTATTGATGATTTTGATCATGATACTTGGTTGAATGTAGAAATTCCGCTTTCGAAATTTTCAAATTTGAAAGCAGGTGAATCGGTGTCCGAAGTGGTGCTTCATCAAAATATGGCGGATGAAATGACACATCAGGTATTTTTAGACCAAGTGGAGTTCTTGCCTAAGAATCCATCTCGGGTGAAACTGTCTTCTGGCGCTATCTTATCGCAGGTGTCAAGCGTAGATAAGCAGGTCGAGTTGCAGTGGCAATTGCCATTAACTCCGAGTATACGTTATATCAAAATCTATAGATCTTCGGATAATGTTGATTTCAAACCAATCGCTATTCGCCCGGTATTCATGCAAAAATGTTATGATTTGGTTGATGAGTTTGACAAAACTTATTATTATAAAATTGCATGGGTAGACTACGATTATTTGGAATCACCATTTTCAGTTGTCAAGGAGATTAAGGCGAAACCTGCTAGTGATTTGGAATTGTCAGATTTAATCAAACAGGCAAATGTCAATTATTTTATCGAAAATTATGATATTAACAGCGGTCTTTTTCTTCCTAACAAATCCAATAAAAGGGCTATTGTTTCGATTGAAGAATCGGGTTACGCCATTCTATCTCTTTTAATAGGAGTTGAAAACAACCAGATTTCTCGACAAGCAGTTTTAATGCGATTGGATCGAATGATGAAATTTTTGAGCAAGGTGCAACATCATGAAGGGATATTTACTGCATTTTATGACGGTAGACTAGGTGTTCCATTTTACCGTAATAATGTGCAAGAATATGATGTAAAGGCAACGGCGACTTTATTGGAAGCGATGCTTGTAGCACGCGAATATTTCTTTAAAGACGAATCGCAGGAAAAATCTTTCCGCGAAGCGGTAACGGCGTTATGGCGACGTGCCAATTGGACTAAATATACTTCCAGCTCAAATCCCGATGCGCTTATTGACAGGTGGTCATCAATCGATAGTAATTTATATTCGAAAAAACTAAGTGGCCTGGAGGATGGACTAAGTGCTTATTTATTAGCCATGTCATCGCCAACGTTTGCCTTGAGTGAAGCGAGTTATAAAAATGGTTATGCTCGAAAGTATGATTCTACTGATAGTTCAGTTATTGTGCCTTCTCTAATCATGGGGAATGAGTCAAGTGTGCAATCGGATATACAATTTATCATGCCAGACGCGGTATCGGTAGAGGAGCATCAGGTAGAAGATAGTTTAATCTTTGAAGATCACATTTTATATGGTAAGAAAATTGAAATCGGAGATCTGAGCTCATCCATGATGGGTTTTTATAGACCATTTTTAACCTTGGATCCCCGTGGGAAGTACGATGGTCACGTGGATTATGGTCAATTGGCGAGCAATTATATCCTTGCTTATAAACGAAGAGATAATGAATTGAACTTAGGTTTCTAGTTATACCGATATCTGGGGAGTGCAAAATCCTGCGGATAGTTTGGGCCAATATTTGGTGAACCCGGCTATTTCGATTGGCGCTGTTGCTTTTGAAAAGGAAATTGGCCAAAAATCTTTACGTAAGTTTTATGAGCAATATGCACCGGTACTCTTTACCCAATATGGATTTAGATCGTGGATTGATTTGAAAAACAATGACGTTTCGGATGGATTTACGGCTAGGAATCAAGCTACTGTTGCTATTTTAATGGAGAATGCCAAATCTGGATTGATATGGAAACTGTATGACCAGATACCTGAAATAAATGCGACACTTAAAAAGATCTATCAGAAAAAGTAAGGGGGCATAGCGCTCCAGAATTCACTTTTTTTTATATCTTTACAGTTAGTTTTGGCTTTCATAAAAATCTAAACAATCAATGATTAAAAAAATAAATAGTATAGCTGTTGCTGTGCTTTGTTCGCTTTCTATCTTTTCATGTAAACAACAGGCTGTGATCGTTAATCCAGGGGCTGTCGTTAGTATTGATGGTACAGATGATGGTTTGAAAAATGTAAAACGTGATTTTGAAGATGCTACACGGACAAGCGAGGGTATTAAATTTACCATTTCTTCGGATTTACTTTTCCCTACAAACTCTTCTTATTTGACTGAGAAGGCTAAATTGGAATTAAGTAAAGTGGCGACACTTTTGAAGGAAAGTAGCAGTAAAATCCGTGTTGATGGCCATACTGATGCGACAGGAACTGTGGAATATAACCAATGGTTGGCAGAGAAAAGGGCTAATTCGGTAAAGAAATTTTTGACGGATGCTGGTATTTCTGGTGCACGCATTTCCGCTAAGGGTATTGGTCAGACTAAACCTGTAGCTGATAATAAAACACCTGAAGGACGTCAAAGAAATAGACGTGTTGAGGTGGTTATCTTAGATGAAAAATAAGACGATCTAATAACATGATATAAAAGGCTTTCCTCAGGAAGGCCTTTTTTTATGTTCTTATTTTATTGTAGCGCCTTCTGCAATCTCTTTTTTTATTATTCCTCTTGAACTGATATAGAGGTTTTTTAGTATATTATTATGTCTCGTATATCCTAGGTTAATCTCGTTCTAGTTTGGCAATGAGACTGGCTTTGATTTGTGTGTAGGCATGATCTTTGGCCTCAGCATATGAAATATCGTATTTACGTTGAAATTGTTTGATTTCAAGAGGGAACTGTTGACTTAGTTTATCGTAATATTTGTCAAGTTCTGTGTGAGTCGGCAAGTTGTAGCTGATTTGCAATTGAAACCTACGTAACAGCGCTTTGTCGATAATTTCCGCATGGTTGGTTGCAGCAATCAATAGGGCTGTTTGAGGAAGATAGTCGATGAGCTGGATCAACGTGTTGACCAAGCGTCTCATTTCACCCACATCCTTGTCGTCGTTGCCCCTTGCTTTGGCAATTTGATCAAATTCATCTAAAAAAAGAACGGATCGCTCACGTCCTGCCTTATCAAATACCTGTTTGATATTTTGTGATGTTTCTCCAATGCGCGCAGAAACTATCGTGCTGAGGTTGAGGATCAAGATTGGCTTGTCTAGTGCTTGGGCAATGGCCTTGGCAGTGGTGGTCTTCCCGCATCCAGAACTACCATGTAATAAGACTTTATTGTTTACTGGAAGTCCATACTGAAGGAGTTCGGTGCTATAGATGTGCTCTTTTATCAATTGCTGAATGGCCTCTTGATTTTCAGTGTGGAGGAAAATATCAGCCAGTTCGGTTTGTTCTTTTTTGTTGATGATTAGATCAGAAATATTCATGGTGGCAATTTATTAATTTTTCGGATATTTTCGGGAATACATAGTGGAAGAATGACGAACGCTTTACGTCCGCCACCCACCATAGGTTATTTCCACCAATGATAGTAATTGTGCTGGCCATCATATTCGAATCCACATCGCGGGTACAATCTATTACCCACATCATTTGTTTTTTCGGTTTCCAACATCAATCCACATGCATCGGTCTCATCGCACCAAAGTTTATTGCGACCGATCAAAGCAATGGATAGTCCCTGACCACGGTAATCGGGATGCGTACCACACGATCATTATCTGACAACGGCGACCTTGACTGTTGAGTGAAGTTTGAAATTATTGGCTTTGGCTGAGTTGATCAAGGAGGGAGATCTGAAGCGGCACTTGAAGAAAGCGAAGAAATGCTACCATCAAAGACGCGACTATCTTGATTTGTTATTGCAAAAACAGCTGGGGGATTATCTTACATATGACCTGCCTTCTGGAGGCATGGCTATATGGTTGATATTGAGACCTGAATTTTCAATTGAGAAATTGCAGCTTAATCGTTCATTGAAAATTGCTCGAATAGCTGTCGAACAGAATGCTTTTCGTTTTGGCTTCGCCTCTTTAACGGAAGATGAATTAAACCGTGCTGTTTCAGAGCTCAATAAAGCTTTTAAAAAAATGGAATAAGCTCGTAGTCATGATGATGTATTTGGAATTGATAAATACCAAAGAATTGATGGTCGTAATCCGAAAAAATATAGCGTGCAATTTTTTTAAAAATGACGCATTTTCCAGTTTAAGTGAGGAATAATTTTGTAAATTAGTAGACTTTTGAAAATAGCAATTTAGTGTTATTTTTGTGGTTGTTATGGCTTGATTTTTAGCTGTTTAGAAAAGGATAAAAGAAGAAGGTATGTACATTATATTTGATACGGAAACAACAGGATTGCCCAAACGTTGGGATGCGCCGATTACAGATACTGATAATTGGCCGAGATGTATTCAAATAGCTTGGCAGTTGCACGACGATATGGGTAACCTGCTGGAGCATGAGGATTACTTGATTAAACCAGATGGTTATAATATTCCTTACGATTCCGAGAAAATTCATGGTATATCGACTGAATTGGCTGCCGAACAGGGTGTTCCAATTCAAGACGTATTAGTGAAATTCAATGCTGCATTGGCAAAAGCTAAGTTTGTAGTGGGGCAAAATATTGGTTTTGACCTCAATATCATGGGCTGTGAGTTTTATCGCTATGATGTCGAGTCGCCAATGGGTGATATGGCTATTTTGGATACTTGTACGGAAGTAACTGCAGGCTTACTGCAATTACCTGGAGGTCGTGGTGGTCGGTTTAAATTGCCTAATTTAACGGAACTCCATTCTTACCTTTTTGGTGTGCCTTTTGCCGAAGCGCACAACGCTACGGCCGATGTGGAGGCAACAACTCGTTGTTTCTTCGAATTGGTAAGGAGAGAAGTTTTTACCCTTGATCAGTTACAGGCGGATACAGGTTATTTTGTTGATTTTAAGCAAAATAATCCTATTGTAATCCCAACTGTCGGATTGAAGCATGTGAATCTAAAAGCAGCTTCAGATGAAATCCGCAAACGTAATAAACCAAGTGGTGAGCAAAATATCGTCATCGACCATGATGTGCTGAACGATTTTGAAAATGCAGATTTTGCGCATTTGCATAATCACTCTCAATTTTCGGTGCTTCAATCTACAATCTCTATTGCTAATCTGGTAGATACAGCTGCTAAATACCGGATGCCTGCTGTTGCGCTAACAGATCATGGTAATATGATGGGTGCATTTCACTTTGTGTCCAAGGTTGGTGATCATAATAAGGCTGCGAAAGCTAAAAATGAAGAGTTAGAAGCTGCTGGAGAGAGTCCTACTGAGAAGATAATCAAGCCTATTGTTGGCTGTGAGTTTTTCGTATGTGACGACCACTTTGACAAGAAGAGAAAAGATAACGGTTATCAGATTGTCTTTTTGGCTAAGAATAAAAAAGGTTATCATAATCTCGCAAAGATGGCATCTGTAGCCTATACGGAGGGCTTTTATTATGTACCCCGTATCGATAGAAAGGTCGTTGAACAATATAAGGAGGATTTAATCGTCTTGTCGGGTAATTTACAAGGTGAGGTGCCAAATAAGGTGCTCAATATTGGTGAAAA
Source organism: Sphingobacterium sp. SG20118 (assembly GCF_044740685.1). Classification (NCBI taxonomy): domain Bacteria; kingdom Pseudomonadati; phylum Bacteroidota; class Sphingobacteriia; order Sphingobacteriales; family Sphingobacteriaceae; genus Sphingobacterium; species Sphingobacterium sp. SG20118. Next base: position 2,586,219 of record NZ_CP172826.1, on the reverse strand, counting down.
TCAAGCTGAGGAAGCTTTGCTTTGGTGGAAAGAGCAATTTGGATCTGATTTTTACATGGAATTGATGCGCCATGGTCAGGAGGATGAGGATCGGGTAAATACGACATTGATTAGTTTGGCACGCAAGCATGATGTGAAATTGATTGCGACCAATAATACTTATTATATCAACCAAGCGGATGCACATGCGCATGATATTTTGTTGTGCGTGAAAGACGGTGAAAAGTTAAGTACACCAAAGGGTCGTGGTCGTGGATTTCGTTTTGGATTGCCTAATCAAGAATATTACTTCAAACCTGCTGCAGAAATGAAGAAAATATTTAAAGATGTGCCCGAAGCTATCATCAATATTCAAGATATCGTTGACAAGATTGAGATCTTTACTTTATATCGCGATGTTTTATTGCCTGCATTTGATATTCCTGTGGAGTTTCAGTTTGAAGAGGATCAACAGGACAAAGGTAAAAGGGGAGAAAATAAATACTTAAGGTATCTGACGCTTGAGGGTGCTAAACGCCGTTATAAGGACGGTGTGACCGATGCTATTATGGAGCGCTTGGACTTTGAGTTGACTGTTATTGAAAAGACAGGTTATCCTGGTTATTTCTTAATTGTACAGGATTTTATTGCAGAAGCGCGCAGAATGGGGGTCTCCGTTGGGCCTGGGCGTGGTTTCCGCAGCGGGTTCTGCTGTTGCTTATTGTTTAGGTATTACCAATTTAGATCCTATTCAGTATGATTTGCTATTTGAGCGCTTCTTAAATCCGGATCGTGTTTCAATGCCCGATATCGATATTGACTTTGACGATGAGGGACGTGGACGTGTGATGCAGTATGTTATTGATAAATATGGTGCGTCACAAGTTGCCCAAATTATCACCTATGGTACAATGGCTGCGAAATCTTCTATAAAGGATACCGCGCGGGTATTGGACTTACCTTTACAAGAGGCTAATGAAATTGCTAAATTGATTCCAAACCTGAAATTGGCCAAGATCTTTAATATGGATGAAAAGGCTTTGAAAGAAACGTTGCGTGCGGATGAATTGGAGGCTGTCAATCGTTTAATAGCCATATCTGAAGGTGCTGGTCTAGAAGCTGAAACCATTAAACAGGCGCGTGTATTGGAGGGGTCAATGCGTAATACTGGAATCCATGCTTGTGGGGTTATCATCACTCCGGATGACATCACGAATTTTGTTCCGGTTTCGTTGGCAAAAGACTCGGATCTGTATGTGACGCAGTTTGATAACTCGGTTGTTGAGTCTGCAGGATTGCTGAAAATGGATTTTTTGGGTTTGAAAACGTTGACCTTGATTAAGGATACGGTTGCAAATGTTAAGCTGAGCAATGGGCTCGAGTTAGATCCGGATGAGTTTCCAATCGATGATTTGTTGACTTACGAGTTATTCCAAAGGGGAGAAACTGTCGGAGTGTTTCAGTATGAGTCACCTGGTATGCAGAAACATATGAAGGATTTGAAACCTACTGTTTTTGCAGATTTAATCGCGATGAATGCGCTTTATAGACCCGGTCCAATGGAGAATATCCCGAGTTTTATTAAGCGTAAGCACGGTACGGAACCTATTGTATATGATTTGGATGCTTGCGAAGAGTATCTGCAAGAGACTTACGGTATTAGTGTGTACCAAGAGCAGGTAATGCTCCTTTCGCAAAAATTAGCGGGATTTTCTAAAGGTGATGCCGACGTTTTACGTAAGGCCATGGGTAAAAAGCAAAAGGCTGTCTTGGATAAGATGAAGCCGAAGTTTATTGCCCAAGCAGAGGAAAAAGGCCATAATCCGAAAGTTCTGGAAAAAATCTGGACCGACTGGGAGGCATTTGCAAGTTACGCCTTTAATAAGTCGCACTCTACCTGTTATGCATGGATCGCTTATCAAACGGCTTATTTGAAAGCACATTTTCCAGCTGAATATATGGCAGCTGTACTTTCTAATAACATGAACGATATTAAGCAGGTCACCTTCTTTATGGAGGAGTGTAAGCGAATGGGATTGGAAGTATTGGCCCCGGATGTAAATGAGTCCCACTATAAGTTTACGGTGAACGACCGTGGTGCAATTCGATTTGGGATGGGTGCTGTAAAAGGTGTTGGGGCAGGAGCAGTAGATACCATTGTACAGACGCGTGCTTCAGGACCTTATAAATCAGTTTTTGATTTAGCAAAACGTATCGATCTACGTGCAGCCAATAAAAAAGCATTTGAGAGTTTGGCTTATGCCGGTGGTTTTGATGGTTTTCAAAATATGCATCGTGCGCAATATTTCCATGCAGAGGATAACTCGACCGGATTGGAGAAGGCAATCAAATTTGCGCAGCGTTTTAAAGAAAATGAAAATTCTGCTCAAGCGAGCTTATTTGGAGGGGAGGGAATGGCAGATCTTCCGGAACCTGTTTTGATGTCGTGTCCACCTTGGGGTCTTATCGAGAAGTTGAAATACGAGAAAGAAGTGATTGGTATTTACCTGACGAGTCATCCTTTGGATAATTATAAATTTGAAATCAAGCATTTCTGTCAGAATAAAGTGAGTGATCTGCAATTGATCAATAAGGTGAAAGCTTCTGAAGTGGAGGAGGATGTTCTGTTAGATTTTAATCGGATCAAAAATAAAGAAGTTGTCATTGGGGGGATTATTGCACTCGCGAATCATCGAATAGCGAAGTCTGGAAAACCTTTTGGCTCATTTATCATTGAGGATTACTCTGATTCTTATGAAATTATGGTATTTGGTGAGGATTATGTGAAGTTTAAAGGCTATTTGGAGGAAGGCTATTTTGTTCAACTTCGTGGTTTGGTGCAGGAGCGATTTAAACAGGTGGGTAACTGGGGTTTTGAGATTAAGGCCATTCAGCTATTGTCGGATTTAAGGGAAAAAATGGCGAAAATTTTCACGATAAATATAGCGCTCCCAGCATTGAATGATATCTTTTTAGAAGAGATGAAACAAGTGTTGGATGCAAATGAAATTGAGGGTGTTGTACCTAATTGTCAACTGCGTTTCAAAATTTTCGACCCACAGGATGAAATTTCAATTGAAATGCCATCCAAATTGAAACGTATCAATTTGACAAATGAATTTTTAGATGCGATTGAGCGGTTTGAAGGGGTAAATTATCGATTGAATTAAATGTTGTCGATTTAAGATTACGGACATCTTTTTTAGATCTCCTTTTTCATAATAGTTCTTGATGGTAGAGAAGAAATCGATAAAATTGTTTATTTATGACACAATTACAATGGTAAATAAAACAATTTTATCTAAGTTTGTTTTATAAATGAGTAAATAATATTTATCAAATAACTTCGGTTAAAAAAATAAGAGTATGGCTTTAGAAATTACAGATAGCAACTTTGAAGAAGTTGTATTGAAATCGGAAAAACCAGTATTAGTTGACTTTTGGGCAGAATGGTGTGGTCCATGTCGTATGGTAGGTCCAATTGTAGAAGAATTGGCAAATGATTACGGTGATAAAGCGGTAATCGGTAAAGTAAACGTGGATGAAAATCCAGAAATATCGGTTCGTTTCGGTATCCGTAACATTCCTGCTTTATTATTCTTCAAAAATGGTGAAATTGTTGATAAACAGATTGGCGCAGTGCCTAAATCGGTTTTAGCTGAAAAATTAGATAAACAAATGTAGTTTTTCTTATATATTTTACAAAAAGGGGGTAAATTTTATATTTACCCCCTTTTTTTTGGCTATTTATTTTATCATATGTGCATATTTTATATTTTTATTTGATTTATTTGAATGTTTTGTTTGTTTTTTTTAATAATTATAGAAATAGTAGTTGGTAATTACACAAATTTTACCTTAATTTGGTTATTGATTTAAAAATAGAAATAATATATGATGTTAATTTGATATTTATTTCAGTTTTTGGTTATTATTTTTAAGTTTAGTTCTTTTTTTTGCGATAAATTATAAATAATGATATTTTTTAATATTTATGTTTGATTTTATAGTATTTTTTAATATTTATACATGAAATTACACTTGTTTTTATGGAATATCACTTTTTTCATCTCCATTTATGGAGTATGATGGTTATATCGTATTATATTTGATTGTTCGCTCATTTTTTATGGAAAGTTCTGTTAAAACTTTCCATAAATGAAATGATTATAATCTTCAGAAGCACGTGGTGCAACTTGGAGCATTATTTATAAGATTTCCTTTCAATTTCCCTTTCAATTCTGAAACGCACAACATCGCTCGATGTGTGCGTTTCTTATATGTGTTAGAATTTATATAAGTTTATTGGTCTCTTCTTTATGGTTGGAATACAATAGCGTATATTGTTGTTTTATTCGGAGTATAGAAAGTTGGTTTTTCATTAACATGTTTACTTTATCATAAGTGAGCCTATGTTTAGCAGAAGGCGGTATATGGCAAACTTTTTAGTGTATCAGGCCTGAAATGATGTTGATGGTGAGCGCTACTACAAATGTATTGAGTGCAAATGCAAGTAGACCATGGAATAAAACAACTCTTCTGATCTTTCGAGATGATACCTCGACATCTGATACTTGGAATGTACAGCCAAGTACAAATGAGAAATAGGCAAAATCTACATAGTCAGGTTTTTCACTTCCGGGGAAATCCAAGCCTTTTCCAGGGGAGCCTTCGGCATAGAATAAATGAGCATAATGAAAAACATAGGTGGTATGGACTAGAAACCAAGAGCTGATGATGCTCATAACGCAGATACCAATGCTAAGCCCTTTGGACATGTCGGTTTCTAGTATCTGCTATAATAATGAGAAGTACGGCAAATAAGCAAGTGAAACTAGCCAAAAGTATGAATATGGTAACAAATAAGCGGCTACCATCTTCAGAAGCGGCTTTTTTAATAATCTGAGTCACGGGCATCTGGTAAAAGATATACCAGGACAAGGCGCTGTAGCTCATACAGAAGGTTATCCAAAAAAGTAGCGTAGTCATGATTAGATTGATTCCGTACCAGCTGCTGATGGCTACTGTAACTAGGCTGATGGTAAATGAAATTAGGCTTTTTTGAATCGGTGTAAAATCCTGAATTTTATTTTTCAATTTCATGGTTAACAATCAAATTGTACATTCTGTTGGAAGCTGCTCTTCTCGATATCATTATTATTTATCTGAGAAGATAGGATCAGCCTGATACTGTTTTCTTCGTAATCAGTAGGGTCGGAGATAATAAAGTCAAGTTTTCCATCGCGATCGATGTCGCCTACAAACAAAGTTTTGATAAAAGTATCGTTGAATTGCTCGACTTGAAGCATGTTGGCTTCTGTAGATTCATTATGGGAATAGGTGAGTTTATAATTTTTAACATCGTGAAATATTTCTTCGTGACCTTTGTCATTGGTCTGTACCTGTGTACTGGTAATATCTCCATAGCCTTTCAATTGATACTTCTGGCTATTGAAATTATATATTACACTTTCCCCAGGCCAAACTTCTGCTTGGATTATTTTTAGGTGGTCGACTTCTCCAGATTTTAAAAAAGGGAAATTGAGGAATAGGATCGAATTCCGTTTTGAAACTACAGTTTTGGTTTCAACTTCTGCACACTCATTATAGCCATCTTCAATCTTATAATCTATGGGCGCTAAATGATAATGCCCATTTTCTTCGTATAGATCAAGCCAATTCTCATCTAATATTTTGCTTGGATCTTCCATGCCTTCAAAAATACGGTAAGTATCAATCATGAAAATGGATGGACTTAAATTGGTAGCCGATGGTTTGTCACCAACGGCTAGTCCTTGACTTGAGCTATCAATGGATGGGCTTGCAACGCTATCTAATGCGGCATGTTGTCTGACTTGGGTATTTTGTTGACAAGATTGAAAAGTCAGGACAAAAAATAGGATTGGAAGGCTTATATATTTCATCGTGCATTATATTATATAATAAACATAGATAAATTTGCTTAGATACGCAATATAATTGCGAGGATATAAAAGTAAATTGACTCTATGTAGTAACCATTTATAAATTATAATGCACGATGTAAGTTTAACTTTCTAATCAGTCAATGCTTCTTTTAATAAGGTAAATGACTCAAGGCATTTTTCATCATCATAAATATACGATATGACCATAAGTTCGTCAATTTGGAGTTCTTCGATGAAAGGCTCCAATTGTCTTCTGATAGTTTCTTTGTTGCCAATAAAACTACAGGCAAGCATATTGTCTGCCGCTTGTTCAATGCTCGGAATACCTTTGTATATGACTTCGAAAGTGGGTGGTGATAAAGGCGCTCTCGTGTTGGTCAAGATGCCTGCAAATAGATTTTTGACACTGGTAGATTGTAATTGCGCTTCTTCGTTTGTTTTGGCAGCAATAACATTGACACAAACGATGAAATATGGAGCAGAAAGCGTTTCCGAAGGTTGGAAGTTCTGATGGTAGATTGCACTAGCCTGGGCTAGCTGCGCTGGCGCAAAATGCGCGGCAAATGCGTAAGGTAGACCTAAGCTAGCAGCTAAATAGGCACTATCTGTACTTGAACCCAGTATATAAAGGGGAACGTTTAAACCTTCGGCAGGAAAAGCACGCACTTTAGCATCAGCATTGTCATCGCTGAAGTATTGTTGCAATGCTGCTACGTCTTGTGGAAATTGGTAAGCTGTATTGAAATTGTTCCGACGTAAAGCCATTGCTGTTTCTTGATCCGTCCCCGGGGCTCTTCCTAAGCCCAAGTCGATGCGATTTGGAAACAAGGTCTCTAAAGTGCCGAATTGTTCTGCAATGACCAATGGAGAATGATTGGGCAACATGATACCGCCTGAACCGACACGGATCGTTTTGGTATTGGCTGCGATATGTTGAATAATCAAAGAAGTAGCCGAACTGGCGATATATTCCATGTTATGGTGTTCAGCTACCCAAATTCTCTTATATCCAATCTTCTCAATATGTTGCGCTATTGTAATTGTTCTGTTGTATGCTTCTGATGTTGTGCAACCTTTTTTGATTGGCGCAAGATCTAAAGCTGATAAAGCAATATTTCTCATATTTTAAAATTATGCTTTATTTTAGAAAACTATGTAATGCTATTGTCGATTTCATATTTTCGTGTCGCATGGATGACAATTAAGGTGCCGGTAGCATCTGTAGTAAAGAAACTGTGCTTCATACCCCCATCTGCAATTTTAAATTTCTTTTTCAGAACTTCTGTTTTTAAAGGGAAATTTTTAGCTACTGCATTGGTCTTAATCTTCTCTTTTGATTTTTTGAAGTTTGTAAATGGTATGACTTCGGTGATGTCGTAGATCTTGCCTAAAAAATCTGGTCTATACCTATTTGATGTATAGAGGTGTGTATGCTGATGTAGTTTTTTGAGGTCAAATGCTGCTGCTGTACTTTTGAAAGCACCGGCTTTGGTTAGGCATACATCAGGTTCGTATAGGTACTGTAAAGGTGTGGAGTAATCAACTGTTGTTGCAGACTCGAGCTGTTGGTTAAAGGTAAACTTTTGAACGTTATCACCAAAAATACGTACTGCGGTAATATCAGGTTGTCCGGAAAATTCTTTTTCTTGAATGAACAAGAGCTCTTTGCAGTCGTTGTTCAGACTGATTACGTATATTCCGCTGACATGTTCCAATTCGGAAAGTGCTGCAGTAATATCTAAAAGAGGAGCGACCTTAGTTATGATATGCGATGCTTTTTCTAAGAATGATTTCTGCAGCTTAACGATATTAGGCTCACAGTCACTAAGCATGAAGACTTTTTGATGGGCAACTCTTCGAGATGGGTCTATGTAAATGTAGTCTACTTTAAGGTCTTTTTTTTCAGCAATATAGCCAACTCCATCCGAAGCGATAACTTCGATATTTCCAGCATTTAATTGGGTCGCATTGTATTGCGATATGGTTGCTAAAGTACTGTTGATCTCGCAAGATATCACTTTCGTTGCTTTTTTTGAAAAGTAATAATCATCGACACCGAAACCACTGGTGATATCAATCAATGTGCTACCTTTTGTGATTAAAGATGCTTTAAATTGCGCTGTTTTTTCCGAAGAGCATTGCTCTAAATTCAATTTGTCAGGGTAGTAAATGGTTGCAGTTTCAGCCCATAAGGGTATTTTTTTTCGACACCTTTGCTTCCCGTCTATTTGTGAAGCGAGCTCGGAGGATGTAATTCCTTCAAAAGGAGATTTTTTTAATGCAAGCTGAGCGGAAGATTCATCTTCATGTTGATTTATAAAATCTTGAACTTCCTTTTGAAGGATACGTGTATTCATCTATATTTTTTTTACGAGTAGCTGGCAGGTGTATGTATCTTTAAGCTCACTGATGACTTCTTTATTAATCAATACACGATTGATTGTTTCTTGGTTGTAATATCGGATTGTGATCAATTCCAGACCAGTTTCAATATTGACTTTGAACTTTTTCTTGAGTTCTTCCAATACATCGATCAGGTTTTGGCCGGTATCATCTACAGCAACTGAGAAATTGATGGCACTGTTGTGCATCATATTGATCTTGATCCGAAATTGGTGGAATAGATTGAAAATATCCCGGAGATTATCTTCCACAATAAATGAAAAGTCACGCGGTGATATCGATACCAAGATCTGATTGACTTTAAAGATAAAGGATGGGACAGGTAGTGAAGCATTTGTGCTCTTGATTTTTGTACCCGGTAGTTTCCGGATTCAAAAATGAACGAACATTGAGCTGTATATTTTTATTTTGGAGTGGTTTTATCGTTTTTGGATGTATTACCGTTGCTCCATAGTAAGTCAGTTCAATGGCATCCGTGTATGATAGCTCGGGTATCAATTCTGTTTTTTCAAACCATTTTGGGTCAGCGTTCAATACGCCAGGAACGTCTTTCCAGATGGTGACATATTCGGCATTCAAGCAAGATGCAAAAATAGCTGCTGAATAGTCTGAGCCTTCTCGCCCAAGAGTAGTGGTGAAATTTTCAGATGTAGAGCCTATAAAGCCTTGTGTGACAGCAATATATTCATCCAATATTGAGGGGATTTCTGTTCGAATAATTTCCTCGGTTTTTTCCCAGTTCACTTGTGCTTCTGTATAGGTATTGTCGGTCATGATATAATTACGCGCATCTAACCATTTGGATTTTTCTCCGATATGATGTAAGTATGCTGCAAGTATTTTAGACGAAACAAGTTCTCCTGTAGAAACAATCTGATCGAATAAATAATCAAAGGGATCTTGTGGATCTTCTTCAAGTATCCATTCAATTTCTACAAAACAGTTGGCAATTTCATCAAAAATAGGATGATTATGATCATCAAATAAATCAGATAAAATGTTGAAATGAAATGCTTTGGCCTTTTCTAGAATTTCAAACGCTTTACCTGTATGATGGTAATACGCTTTTGTAACTTCTTCTAACAAATTGGTTGTTTTTCCCATGGCCGAAACTACGACCAATAGTGCGTCAACTTTATAGTTAGAAATAATATGTGCTGAATTTTTTACACTTTCAGCATCTTTGACTGATGCGCCACCAAATTTAAAAACTTGCATCGATTTGTTGAGGTTGATTGCTAATTAATACTGTTGATATATTCTAATCCCTTATTTGAAATCAAGTGTTTGATATCCGTATAGGGGACTTGTAAGGTTGTGTTACCTCCAGAGTAAGGTTTGATTTCATAAACATTGTAATAGAACAATAGGCCTTCTTTGTTTAAGGCAAAATTATTGGCAAGCGTAAACTTACCTCCTTCAAAAAAGAACTTATCGTTTAAGGATTCGGTTTCAGATAACTTTTCCGATTTTCGAAAATACCCTTCAGCAATTTTAATCAATTCTTTCTGGTTTTGGGGGGCAACGATATCCGCTAATGTTATCTTTTGATCCGTATGGATGTCAAAATGATTGAATAGGGTAAAGTGATCACCGTGTGCTCCGCCAGTATATTCAGATTGATTGGTGCTAATACTGATAAATTTAGGTGTGTTTTGGTATACGTTAGCTTGTAAATTGCGAAACCATGTTGATGAAGATTGTCCATTGTTTTCTTCTACATATTCATCATATGCATCTACAAACCTTTTCGCAGCCACACTGATTAGAGAGTCACCATCTAAATTAATGGATGTACTCAACAATGTATTGATCAGTGTGTCTTTAAATTGCGGATACTGTGCCTTAAAATAGGTAGTGTCTATTTTTTCGCCATCTTTCATGAAAAATTTACTATACCTATGCACCTCTTTCATGTCATAATGAAGGGTATCTCCACTCATTGCTTCTTGGATTTTTGATGTATGTTCATTGGTACATGAAGTACTGCTGAACAAAGCAAAAATCACATATAGGTTTAAATAGTATTTTGGTTTCATTAAACTTAACCGTCCTTTTCTCTTTAATATGTTATCGATACATTAATCCATTCGGCATCGAAATCAGCTTTATATTTTTTATAAAATTGAATAGCAGGTTCATTCCAGTCTAACACCTGCCAAACCATGCCCTGATATCCTTTTGATTTACCAAAATTAAGAGTTTCTTCGAAAAGTTGTTTGCCAATTCCATAGCCACGCATACTTTCTGTCACAATTAGATCTTCAAGATAAAGTCTTCTTCCTTTCCAAGTGGAATAACGAATGTAATATAGTGAAATTCCGACAATTTTCCCATCTAATTCTGCAACAAAAGCTCCCCAAATAGGATTTTCTCCAAAACCTGCATCGATAAACTCTTGCATTGAGACAGTTACGGCATCTGGTGCTTTTTCTAAAATTGCAAGCTCGCGGATTAAATCTAACATCGCAGGGCAGTCAGCCTCTACAGCATATCTAATAATAGCTTTAGTCATTGTTTTTTAAATGTTTTATTACACGTTTACCAAAAATAGTACTTCCAAGTCTAACCATTGTAGAGCCTTTTTCTATTGCTAATTTGTAATCCGATGACATGCCCATGGATAGGGTGTCGAAATTTTCATTTTTGCGATAGAAACTTGCCTTGATACCATCATAAAGAGATTTCAATTCATAAAATTCTTCTTTTATTTCTTTTTCGTTCTCGGTATTCGTGGCTATACCCATTAATCCACGGATATTGATGTGTTTTAAAGCCAAAAACTCTTCGTCGCGTAACATTTCAACCAATTCGATATGATCAAAACCAAACTTCGTATCTTCTTCAGCAATATCAACCTGCAATAAGCAATCAATCGTACGTTTGTTTTTAGCTGCTTGTTTATCTATTTCTTTTAATAGTTTGAAAGAATCAACTGAGTGGATCAAAGTGACAAATGGTGCTATATATTTTACTTTGTTCGATTGAAGGTGGCCAATGAGGTGCCATTCAATGTCTTTCGGTAGGGATTCGTATTTTTCAACAAGCTCTTGAACTAGATTTTCACCAAAAACACGCTGCCCAGCTTCATAGGCTTTCATGATATCTTCATTTGGTTTTGTCTTTGATACAGCGACTAGCTGAACGCCCAGCGCCTTAACTTCTAAATTAATCGCTTCTAGGTTACTTGCAATACTCATGATAATTGTATATTTAAGAATTCAAAGGGTGACAAATGTCAGGCCTTTTTATAAATTTGTACAAAATTACGAAATGCAACGATTAATACTGAATGTACTTACGCTGATTTTTTTATTTGTTTCTTGTAAAAGTACGAATGAGAAAGATATTATTCCAAAAAAGGATTTTGTGAAGGTCTTAACGGAGATTTATACTACTGATGCTTATCTGTCAACTTTAAGTCAGGATAGTGCTAAGCGTGTTATTTTTTCGCTATATGACCACACTTTCAAAAAATATGCGTTAGATTCTACAAGTTTCAAGGAGAATTTGTCATTTTATGCGAGCGATGCCGAATCGATGGATAAAATATACGATGAAGTGGGGAAGAATCTAAAAAAGATGAATGAGGGCTATATGAAAATCGAAAAGGAGAAGAACGACGCCATACGCAGGAAAGATTCTATTCAAAATGCTTCTATTCAAGATAGCTTATTGCGGGTCCGCAACTGGGTGGAACTATATGAATTTCAGAAAAAAATGATTTTGAATTATAAACCGGATAGTGTTCGCTTTGATTATAAAAAGGCAGTCCGTGTGTTTTTTGAAGGAACAGGGTTAAAAGGAGGGTATAATTTGGGTACATTTTTGATGAAGGCAGACAGCCTATATGCGAGTCCGAAATTGGATTCAACAGCTGTTGTTAAAGCTGATTCGATAGCTGTTTCAAAAATTGAAAATAAATCTACGAATAGGGCCAAGGAAGGAGATAAGATGCCACTAAAAGAAGCGCCAAAACCAAGGTCGAATGAGAAAGAGGTTAAAAAATCTAGTAATCCTCCCATTTTATTGGATAGAAATAACGGCAATAGGCTGAATTCATTAGATGCTAAGCCGGTTAAATAATACGAATATAAAACATGATTTATCCTAATAACGCAAGTGATAAGCTCGGTTTTGCCGAGATTAAGGAGTTGATAAAACAAAAATGTATCAGTGAGTCGGGGCGTAATTTGGTTGATAAAATACAACCGCAAACTCGATTTGATCAGATAGATAAATTTTTACGTCAAACAAATGAATTCAAGGATCTATTGACTAGCGATGACGCGCTACCAGTAGATCATCTATATCCTATCCGGACTTTAGTTGAAAAAGCAAGAGTTGAAGGTGCTTTTTTAATGGAGGAGGAGTTCCATCGTGTTCTTCTTTCATTGAAAACTGTTTACGCCATTATTCGATATTTTAATGATCGAGAGGGGCAGTACCCAAATTTAGAATTGCTATTTGAGCATCTTCCAATAGAAAAACAGATCATACGTGATATCGAGATGATCATTGATGACCGTGGTAAAATGAAGCACAATGCTTCTCGACTTTTACTAGATCTTTCTCAAGGTATTTTGAAAGCAGAACAAGAGGCACGTAAGCGGATTGATATTATTTTTAAGACTGCACAAAATAGTGGTTGGACAGCAGATGGCAATTTAACTATCAGGGATGGTCGACTTTGTATTCCTATTTTAGCGGAGAACAAACGTAAGCTAAAGGGGCTTATTCACGATGAGTCTGCTACAGGTCAAACAGCTTATATAGAGCCAGAAGAGGTGTTTCACCTCAATAATAAAGTGAGAGATCTAGAGTTTGAACGTAGACGTGAGGTGATTCGAATTCTTGTTGAATTGACGTCCAAACTCAGACCGCATATCCCGTTGATGTTATCTTACGATGGCTTATTGACAAAGGTGGATTTTGTACGTTCAAAGGCTATGTTCGCTTTGGATATTGGGGCGGAAATGCCTGAATTATCGAAAGAGCCAGAGATTGACCTTGTGAATGCTCGTCACCCATTGCTTTCTTTGCATGCCCAACAGGAACGGACGACAATTGTGCCCCTGAATATTAAGATTGATGAGATACAAAGGGTCATTGTGGTTTCAGGACCTAACGCTGGTGGTAAATCGGTCTGTATGAAAACTGTAGGTTTGATGCAATTGATGTTGCAATCGGGCTTGTTGATACCGGCTGATGCCAATTCAAAATTAGGGGTCTTCAAACAAATATTTGCAGATATTGGTGATGATCAATCGATAGAGAGTGATTTGAGTACTTATAGTGCGCATCTCTCTAAGATGAAATACTTTACTGAGTTTGCAAATGCGCGTACTTTGGTTTTGATCGATGAATTTGGGACTGGTACAGACCCATTGTTTGGTGGCCCAATTGCAGAGGCAGTTTTAGAAACGTTGAATAAGAAAAACATTCGTGGTGTAGTGACTACCCATTATTCTAATTTGAAAGTTTTTGCTAATCAGACTACAGGATTGGAGAATGCATCGATGTTGTTTGATAATGTGGCTATGAAACCGCTTTATATTTTGCAAATCGGTAAACCTGGTAGTTCTTACGCTTTTGAAATTGCGCAAAAAATAGGATTGAATAAGGAAATTATTCATTTAGCAAAAATGAAAGTAGGAAACCACCAGAAAAAGGTCGATACACTTTTGGTGGATTTGGAGCGCGAGAAGAAAGAGATATTCGATACCAAGGTGGCGATAACGAAAAGAGAAAAAGAGTTAATTCGTATCAAATCCGATTATGAAGAGTTGCAGTCTTATTTGGAAGATAATAAAAAAGTTATTCTCAAGAAGGCAAAAGAGGAAGCGCAGTCACTAATTAAACAGTCTAATAAATTAATCGAAAATACGGTAGCTGAAATTAAATTGGCACAGGCCGACAAAGAAAAAACTAAACTTATAAGGGCGAACTTGGATAGTTCATTTTCTACTATGCTACCCAAGGATAAGAAGATAGAGAAGAAGCCAGTCGCGGTTGTGGATCTTAACGAGCAAATTGCTGTTGGAGATTGGGTGAAGATCATTGATTCTGATAACGAAGCTGTTGTACTGGAGATTGCTAAGAATAATTTGATATTGGCTATGGGAGAGTTGAGGACAGTTCAGAAGCGTAAAAATGTCATTAAATTAGCGGGAAAAGACTTGAAAAAAGCAGCTAAGGCTGGATCGAAGACCCTTTCAGCACATGCTGTTGCAGATTTTAATCCAGAAATTGACCTTCGTGGTATGCGAACAGAAGATGCGCTGTACGAGTTGGAAAAGGTGCTGGATAGGGCAGTAATGATTGGTTACCCATCGTTGAAAATTATCCATGGTAAGGGTGATGGAATCCTTCGTAAATTTATTCGAGACTATCTAAGGAAATATAGTCATGTCTCTCGATTCGAAGATGAACATCAGGATCGTGGTGGGGATGGTATTACATACGCTTATTTGTAATAATGGTGAACTAGCTGTGATATAGTACTCTTCCAGATAAAGTTTATATCTTAAAAGAATATCATTACTATTGATGTAAAAATATCTTCATTAAAAAAAAGTTCAGTAGATTATTCTACTGAACTTTTTTTATGAAGTGAATAATTGCTATTAATCCTCTAGTTCCATTATTTCTTCTGCTAAGTCTTCCCAATTTTTTTGTAATTGTTCTAACTCAGCTTTGGATGAATTATAATTGCGCGTATATTCCTGCAGTTTAACAGCATTTGAATAGATTACTTCCGTCGCTAAATCCGATTCCAGTGCTTTCACAATAACTTCTTTTTCAGCAACTTTTAGTTCTAGCGCTGCTAGTTCTTTATTTTTTTTGCTAATCAATTTGAATTTATCATCAGATGGAGCAGTTTTTGCTTTTTTAGGTTCTTCCGCTACCGCTTTTTTCTCTACCACTTTTTCCTCTGGTTTGATTATGCGTTTTGAATTCCAATCTTCAAATTCTTGGTAAGTACCTGGATACTCTTTGATTTTTTTATCTTCGATATACCAAATTTTGTTTGCCACGTGATCTAAGAAGTAACGATCGTGGGATACCACAATCAACGTACCTTCAAATTGTTGCAATGCTTGAATCAAAATATTCACCGATTGCATATCCAAGTGGTTGGTAGGCTCATCGAGTGCCAAAAAGTTAGCATCAGCTGTCAATGCTTTTGCTAGGGCAACGCGTGATTTCTCTCCTCCTGAAAGGACTTTAATCTTTTTAAAGGCATCGTCACCTGAAAATAAGAAACAACCTAATATGGAGCGTATTTCTGTTTCCGAATGTTTAGGAGCAAAAGCTTGCATCTCTGCAATAATACTATTTTCTAGATGTAATGCTTCTAACTGATGCTGTGCAAAGAAAGTTTGCGATACATTATGGCCATGTTCAGATTTCCCTTCGAATTCTAGATCTGCGCCAGCGACTATACGTAATAAGGTAGATTTACCCTTCCCGTTTGCACCGATTAAAGCAATTTTATCGCCTTTTTCGATGATACCTTCTGTGTCTTCTAGTATTTCGAGGTTTGGATAAGACTTAGAAACCTTTTCTAAGGTTACGACGTGTCTTCCTGATGGTTTCGAAAATTTAAAGCTGAAGTTTACAGTTGGGTTGTCATCATCTACATCTTCTACTTTTTCCATCTTATCCAAAGCTTTGATACGTGACTGCGCCATTTTCGCTTTTGAAGCTTTGGCTCTGAAACGTTCGATCAAACGTTCCTCTTGTTTAATCTTGGCTTGTTGGTTTTTAAATTGACCAGCTTGAATCTCACTTCGCGATGCTTTTTCTTCTAAATAGTAACTGTAGTTACCGGCATAGAGTGTAAGCTTGCCTTTTCTTGACTCTACCGTCTTCTTAATAATACGGTCTAAGAAATATCTATCGTGAGAAACGATAACAATGGCACCTTCAAATCCTTGCAGATAATTTTCTAACCATTTAATGGATGGTAGATCCATGTGGTTGGTTGGCTCATCCAGTAATAAGATGTCTGGTGTTTGCAATAAGATACGGGCTAGCATGACACGCATGCGCCATCCTCCAGAGAAGGTAGCTAAAGGACGTTTCTGTTCATCTTCTGAAAAACCTAGACCTGCTAAAATTTCATGCGCACGAAATTCGATACTGTAGCCATCTAAGGCCTCAAATTCCATTTGCTTGTCACTTAATTTATTTAGAATATCATCAGAATAATCTGTTTCTAATTTTTGGAGTAAGGTTTCTATTTCTGAATGCAGCTGATTTTGGCGTTCAAAAGCCTCCATTGCTACATGTAAAATACTTTTATCAGAATGATAAGATAATAAATCTTGGTTAAGGTAACCAAGCTTCAAGTCCTTAGCCATCGATATACTGCCAGAAGTAGGTGAATATTGCCCTACAATTAATCGCAATAAAGTAGATTTACCAGTACCGTTAGCACCAATTAGACCGACTTTATCGCCAGGTTTAATATGCCAGTTAGCCTCATCATACAATGCGCGTGAGCCTATTTCAAATGTTAAGTTATTTATTGATATCATTTCGATTGCAAAAGTAATGAAATTTCTTCTTCTTTAGCTACCTTTGTAACATGTACAAGTTGGTAAAACCTATTTTCTTTTCAATGGATCCTGAATCTGCGCACCATACGGTGACAGGAGGGTTAAAAGTATTCTCAAAAATCTGGGGTTCTCAAAAATTATTAAGTAGCCTGTATACTTATGAAAACTCGAACTTAGCGCGTGAAGTGTTTGGTCTAAAGTTTAAAAATCCAGTAGGATTAGCAGCCGGATTTGATAAGAATGCTGAATATATTACCGATATGGCTAATTTTGGTTTTGGTTTTATCGAAATTGGTACTGTAACACCAAGGCCTCAACCCGGTAATGATAAACCGCGTATGTTTCGTTTAGTGCCCGACAAGGCATTGATCAATCGCATGGGTTTTAACAATCAAGGTGCTGATGTGGCCGCTAATCGTCTCAAACATTTATCTGCCGATGATCGCAAAGGTCTATTGATTGGGGGAAATATTGGTAAAAATAAAATAACTCCAAATGAGCAAGCGGTAGATGATTATATATACTGTTTTAATGCATTATTTGATTATGTTGATTATTTCGTTGTTAATGTAAGTTCCCCTAATACGCCAGGGTTACGTGACCTGCAGGAAAAAGAACCTTTGAAACATATTTTGAATACACTTCAAGAATTAAATGAACGTAAAACCAGTAAGAAGCCAATATTATTGAAAATTGCACCCGATTTGACCAATAGTCAATTGGATGATATTGTCGAGATTGTGCAGGAAACTGGCATTGCGGGTGTTATAGCGACAAATACGACTATTTCTAGAGAAGGATTACGTAGTGATGCAAATCTGGTAAAAGAAATGGGTGGTGTGAGCGGTGCTCCGTTGACGAAACGTTCGACAGAAGTCATTCGCTATTTAGCTGTAAAATCAAATCGTTCTTTTCCAATAATTGGCGTCGGTGGCGTTCATTCTGCTGCAGATGCTATAGAAAAGTTAGATGCGGGTGCAAGTCTTATCCAAATTTATACAGGATTTATTTACGAAGGTCCTGCTTTAGTTTCGGAAATCTGTAAAGGAATTGCCCAAGCGGGTAAGTAGAAGCTAGATTTTATATATAAAAAAGCGCGTTCTTACCATATAGTAAGAACGCGCTTTTTTATTTTGGATAAGATTATACCAATGGAGCAGGAGCTTCTTCTTCAAATAATGGTAAATCTTTAATGATGTTGTACCAAGTGAAAATCTTTTTTATGTCTGATGAATACACACGTGATTCATCATGACCTGGTGCAATTTCACGGAAAGTGTCGCGTAATGCTTGACCATCTGCTTTTGCATCTACTGTCAATCCTTTTTCTTTGATTGTTTCAAAAACATTCAATAAACGAATTTCTTCTTCCTCTCCGTAGATTGTAATGTCTTCTAAAGTTGCCATTTTGGTAGTAGATAAGCTAACTACTGATTTTATTTTAGCGCTATCTAAAGACTCTAAAATAAACCCTCCTTTATTTTGTCCAATTAATTTGAACAAACCTGGTTTTCCTGTTACAGAAACTAATGCTCTTAAATTCATAATACACTTTTACTTATCGAGAACTAGTCTTCGATAACTTCAATACTTAAAATACGATCACCTTGACGGATCTCATCTACTAGATCAACATTTTCGATAACTTTACCAAAACAAGTGTGGTTTCTGTCTAAATGTGCTGTATTGGTACGGCTGTGGCAAACGAAGAATTGAGATCCACCTGTGTTACGACCAGCATGAGCCATCGATAATACACCTCTGTCGTGGTATTGGTTTTCTCCAGTCAATTCACAATCAATTTTGTAACCTGGGCCACCTGTTCCTGGCATACCAGAAGCACCCTCACGTGAATTTGGGCATCCACCTTGAATAACGAAGTCTGGAAGCACACGGTGGAATGTTAATCCGTCGTAATATCCTTCTTTCGCTAATTTGATGAAATTTGCAACTGTATTTGGAGCATCTGCTGTATAGAATTGTACAGTCATGTCGCCTTTTTCTGTTTTGATAATCGCTTTACTCATTTTATTAAAATAAATATGTTCAATTACAAATATAAGATTTCAAAACGATTTGAAAAAAAGAATACTTGATCGAATTAAGTAAGAAGCATTAATATTTATTTAAATAATTGATTCTAATAATTTTATCTTTTATATTTAGACTTAAATTACTTCATAATATAGACCTTAAATTCAATTTATTTTAATGATATGAGCAAACTGGTTATTCGGGAGTGGGCAGAGTCTGATCGCCCACGAGAAAAATTGTTGGAACAAGGACGTCGGGTTTTGTCAGATGCAGAGCTTTTGGCAATTTTAATTGGTTCTGGATCTCGGGATGAAACTGCTGTGGAATTATGCAGACGAATCTTATCCAGTGCGCAACATAATCTGGATAATCTTTCCAAAATGGAAGTTATTGATTTATGTAATTTTAAAGGAATAGGAGAGGCAAAAGCTATTAGTATTATTGCGGCCCTTGAATTGGGACGTAGAAGAAAGGAATCTATTCAAATTGAAAGACCTGTACTCAATAGCAGCAAGCGCGTATATGAATATTTTAAATATCAATTACAAGATCTTCCTCATGAAGAATTTTGGGTATTATATCTTAATACAGCATGTAAAATTTTAGATAAACAGTTGATCGGTAGAGGGGGAAATGATTTTACACCAGTTGATGTCCGGATTATCTTAAGAAATGCTTTGAATTGTAAGGCAAATTCGATGATTTTGATTCATAATCATCCTTCAGGAAACCTTACATGCTAGTCAAGCAGACAAGGTAATAACTAAAAAAATCATCGACGCTGCTAAACTCATGGATATTAAGGTCAATGATCATGTGATTTTTACCGACAATGCGTACTACAGTTTTCGAGATGATGGATTATTAGATTAATAACCGAAAAACTGAGCACAAGCAGGTTGAAAAATATTGGGTTTTCCCCGTGAGAATGGGGAAATTAAATCTCCCCACTTTCGTTTAATCGTTAAATTTTCTCTTTTGTCTCCTATAGAGGATATAGACAATTGCCAGTAAAGCGACAACTGCAAGAATGATATAACTTGAATTAGAATTTTGTTGTGTATTAATGGTATCTGCAAAAACCAAGTTGCCTACCATAATTAGTAGAATTGTTAACCACTTAGCCATAATTTATAATATTTTATATATTTAGTAACTCCACAATGTAGTGAATATAATATTATGAAGCAAATTTTCGGCCATCTTTTTATTTAGACCAGACATTTGCACTTTTTTAACAAAAAAACGTTGGATCTGGCACAGATCCAACGTTTTTCACCTGCGAAAAGCAAGCTAGGGTTGGTTGATATTCGGTTTCTTAATGTATTATTTAGTCAATCTCAGCAATGAAGTTTCCTGTTTGATTAATTTCAGATTTAAATGCTGTAATTTTCTGTAAATTGACTGTTCCGATTACATATTTAAAATTTGGAGCGTAATATCTTTCGATGATGTTAGAAAAGCCTAATTTTTCGATTAAGCTATCGTCCTCATATCTTAAATACACTTTGATTTCATGGTCGGTACTATATGACAGTGCATTTGTGTTTAAGTGTTTTTTGTATTCATACCTATAATCATAGCGCAACGCTGTGATATCAGATAATACCGCAGAACCTGTTGGATGACCTCCAGCTCCTTTACCATAAAAAAACTGCTCATCCGCGAAAGCAGCCTTTACAAGTACGCCGTTGTTTTCGTTTTCAACATTGAACAAAATGTTATCAGCGCTGATGAACTTTGGGATGACATAAAGGACAACTTTATTTTGATCGATTTCTCGAGCTGTAGGGATAAGTTTTATTTTAAAATTTTTCTCTTTAGCAAAGCGTATGTCTTGAACACCCAATTTATCAATCCCTATGTTAAATACGTCATCTGGGTTGACATTTATACCGTATGCGTGAGCGGCAACAATCGTCAACTTGTACTTAGGGTCAAATCCACCGACGTCCAAGGTGGGATCTGTTTCTGCAAAACCTAAATCTTGAGCTTCTTTTAAAGCATCTGCGTATGGTTGGTTTTCATTAAATACCTTTGAGAGTATAAAGTTGGAAGAACCGTTAAAGATACCCGTTACAGCGTGCAATAGCTCGTTGTCGTAATACTCTTCCAAATTACGTATAATAGGAATACTACCACAAACTGCACCTTCGTAGAGTAGGCTTGTGCCATATTCTTGTTGGATGGAAGCTAATTCCTCTAAATGCGTAGCAATCATTTTTTTATTTGCAGATACTACATTTTTTCCAGATTTAAGCGCACGAACAGTTAATGCATAGGCAGCATCTGCATCGTCGATCAATTCTACAACGGTATTGATTTCAGGATCTGAGAGAATAGCCTCAGCATCTGTTGTGAATAATTCAGCAGGTAGTGATCTTTGTTTGTCAGCATTTTTGATGACAAATTTTTTAATTTCTAAATTTAAGTTTTTAGTCTTGATAATGTCGTACAATCCTTGCCCTACAACTCCGAATCCAAACATTCCAATCGTTAATTTCTTACTCATAGTTATTTTTTGCGCTTTATATAATGTTGCTATCTGAATTATTTTATTTTATCGAATGCTTGTTGTAAATCTGCTTTGATATCATCAATATGCTCGATACCGACAGATAAACGAAGTAAGCCTACAAATACTCCTGCTGCATTTTTTGCTTCATCACTAAGCTGTTGATGAGTTGTAGCCGCAGGGTGAATGATTAATGTTTTTGTATCTCCAACATTTGCCACGTGACTGATTAATTCTAGACTGTCAATAAATTCATCAGCTTTTGTTACGTCGCCTTTAATTTGGAAAGAAAGAACAGCACCGTAGCCATTTTTTAGATATTTTTGAGCGTTAGCATAACTTGGTGAACTCTTTAATCCTGGATAGTTTACATTTTCTACCTGTGGATGTGATTCTAACCATTTTGCTACTTCTAACGTATTGTCTACATGACGCTGAACGCGTAGGGATAATGTTTCTAAACCTTGAATCAGTTGAAATGAGTTGAAAGGCGATATTGCAGGACCAAAATCACGTAGCCCTTCTACACGCGCACGGATAGCAAATTGGATATTGCCAAATGGGCCATTAATACCAAATACGTCTGCAAATACCAATCCATGATATCCTTCTGATGGTTCTGAGAATTGTTTAAATTTACCATTTCCCCAGTTGTAATTTCCACCATCAACGATAACACCGCCGATGCTAGTTCCATGACCACCAATCCATTTTGTTGCTGATTGAACAACTACAGAGGCACCGTGCTCTAAAGGTTTGAATAAATAGCCGGCTGCACCGAATGTATTGTCAACAATAAATGGAATATCATGTTTTTTAGCAACAGCAGCTATTTTGTCAAAATCAGGGATATCGTAACTTGGGTTTCCGATAGTTTCCAAGTAAAGTGCTTTTGTGTTTTCATCGATTAATGATTCAAAGTCTTCAGCTGTAGTTTCTTTTGTAAAACGTACATCAATACCTATTCTTTTGAACGCTACTTTAAATTGATTATAAGTACCACCGTAGACATTACTGCTTGAAACAAAGTTATCTCCAGCTTCTAAAATGTTGTTTAATGCAATAAACTGCGCTGCTTGGCCAGAAGCAACAGCTAGTGCAGCTACACCACCTTCTAAAGCAGCTACTCGTTTTTCAAAAACATCTGTTGTAGGGTTTTGAAGACGTGTGTAGATGTTTCCAAATTGTTTTAATGCAAATAAATTAGCGCCATGTTCTGCGTTTTCAAATACATAAGAACTTGTTTGATATATAGGCACTGCACGTGAACCAGTTGTTGGGTCAGCAACTTGACCTGCATGCACTTGAAGTGTTTCGAATTTCAAATTTTTATTTGTAGACATTGTAGTTATAATTAATTAGTTAAAGATTCATTAGTAAAAAGGGGATAGGGCTTCGCACATGAAT
This sequence comes from Sphingobacterium sp. SG20118, assembly GCF_044740685.1. Classification (NCBI taxonomy): domain Bacteria; kingdom Pseudomonadati; phylum Bacteroidota; class Sphingobacteriia; order Sphingobacteriales; family Sphingobacteriaceae; genus Sphingobacterium; species Sphingobacterium sp. SG20118. Next base: position 2,563,390 of record NZ_CP172826.1, on the reverse strand, counting down.
ATGTACTCGCAATCAATAAATTAAAAACAGATTGATTAACAAGAAAACGTAAACATGTGCCAACACATTCGCGTCGAAGTCGATGCAAAAGTTGAGCTTGTTACGTTGGTTTTAGAATTTACCTTCTTGTTTTGTTGTAATGTGATTATCATTGTCGTTTCATTTATATCCTCCAAAGCAGTATTACTTTGGACAGGAATTGGCACCTTTTCAAACGTATTTTGAAGGTTGCCAGTGGGTCATTGAGCCAGTCTCTCGCCACTTCTTTATAAATCAAGACCTGATTGAAAGGTTTTGATTAGATGTATTTCTATTTGAAGTACATTGCAAATATATGCCTTGATTTTTATAAAGCAAAATATTTTGTGCTATTTATTTAAATAATTAAATAAAACAAGGATTTAGAGGAGTGTAGATGGATTACGTGTTTGAGGTAACCAGAATAAAAAGATAGGAGCATTGCCTCCTATCTTTTTTATATAATGGTCCTTCGACACTTTACACACAATGTTTACAAGATGGTGTAAAGTGTCTATTTTATAATGCGCTTAATCTTATTCGATTTTTTAATGAGTTTATGTAGCTCGCTATAATTCTCGTCTTGAATGGCATCTTTCAAGGCTTGAAGCTGTTTGATGTTTTCTTCCAATACTTCTAATACGTTTACTCTATTTTGTTTGAAAATAGGAGTCCACATATCAGGTGAACTTTTCGCTAAACGTACTGTTGATTCAAATCCGGAACCTGCTAACTCAAAAATTCTACCTTGCGATTTCTCTTTTTCCAGAACTGTTAGGGCTAAAGCAAAAGAGGTCAAGTGTGAAATATGAGAGACATAGGCTGTGTGAGTGTCATGCTCTTCGGCTGTCATAAAAGAAGAACGCATTTCCAGCAATTCAGTAATAGAATCTGTTAGTTCGAAGGCATCTTCATCAGATTTAAATGCCTCTACGTAGACCATCATTTTATCTTTAAACAGATCTGGGAGCGCGGCTTCAGGTCCAGAATACTCTGTACCTGCCATAGGATGCGCAGCGACATAGCGTCCACGTTTAGGGTGGTCAGAAATCAATTGTAAGATATTTAGTTTGGTAGAGCCCATGTCAACGATAACCTGATCTGTTACTTGATCGAGTAACTTTGGTGCTAAAGCGATGATTGCATCTACAGGAGCAGTTAAAATGATAACCTTACATTTTCCCAAAGCTTCTTCCAGTGTCGCTTTGTGGTCAATGAAGCCAATTTGCATTGCTTTGTTAAGGTTTGCATCACTTTTGTCTACACCAAAAACTTGATCGCAGAATCTTTTTTCTTTTAGTTTCATGGCGACTGAGCCGCCAATTAAACCGACGCCAATAATGGCTATATTTATCATGTTATTCTAATCTTAATTCGTTTCCTTTGCTACCTTAATCCGTGTAATTGCCTCTTTTAAAACTTCAACTGAGGCGCATAAACTAATTCTAATATAGGTGTTACCTGCGCTGCCGAATATTCCTCCAGGTGTGATGAATACACGTGCGAGATCCAAAACTTCATCACTTAAAGTGTATCCTGACGCGTAATTTTCAGGAACTTTAGCCCAGACAAATAGACCCACCTGATTCTTTTTATAAACACAGCCCAGTAAATCCATGATAGCAAATACCAGAAGTCTTCTTTCGTTATAAATGGTGTTCAACTCTTGATACCATGCTTTATCCAGCTGCAATGCTTTTGCTGCAGCAAGCTGAGCTGGTAAGAACATACCCGAATCCATATTACTTTTGAATCGCAATACTTCATTGATGCGTTCTTCTGCGCCAACCAACATACCGATACGCCATCCGGCCATATTAGAAGATTTGCTGAGCGAATTTAATTCCAAAGCGACTTCTTTTGCCCCATCTATGGACATAATACTTTTAGGAGCGTCGGTCAATATAAAACTATATGGGTTATCATGACAGATCAAAATATGATGTGTTTTTGCAAAGGCAATCAATTCATGATAGAATGCTTCACTGGCACTTGCACCGGTTGGCATATGAGGATAATTGATCCACATTAATTTTACTTTCGACAGATCGTTTTCAGCAAGCTTTTTTAGGTTCGGTAACCAATCTGTTTCCTCAGCTAAATCATAGGTGATTGCTGTTGCCCCGCTTAGACGAACTGCTGCAGCATAGGCAGGGTAGCCAGGGTTAGGTATTAAAACCTGATCTCCTTCTTGTAAATAGGTCATGCAAATATGGACGATACCTTCTTTAGACCCTATCAAGGGTAAGATTTCTGTATTTGCATTGAATGTAGCATGATAATATCGTTGATACCAATCTGCAATAGCTTGTCTCAAAACCGGAGATCCTTTATAGTTTTGATAACCATGTACATTAGTCTTAGCCGCTTCCGTGCTCAATGTCTGAATCACTTCAGGATGAGGAGGTAGGTCAGGACTTCCAATGCCTAAATTAATCACGCGAGCCCCTGCTTTATTAAGCTCGTCAATCTCTCTTAATTTTTTGGAGAAATAATATTCTTCGGTTTGTTGCAACCTTTTGGCAACTTCTATCTGCATTATATTCTGGTATTTTACAATTTACAAAGACTAAATTAGGGTTTTTCTATTAAAATAATAGTAATTTGTCGCTTTAATTGCTAATTGTTGAAGAAAATTAATTCTATCATCCAGATGCAAGATTTTTTCTATAGGTAAGTATTCCTCACGTATTGCGGGTAATTTTACTATTTTTGCTACTTTAATATTATAAATGAAAACTTACTTTAGGTTATTATCTTTTGCCAAGCCCATTGAGAAATATGCAGTCCCGTACATTATCTGTACGTTAATCACGGTTGTATTTAGTACTTTAAACTTGGCCTTATTAGCTCCGTTATTACAGACTTTGTTTAATACTGATCAGGTTTCTGCACAGGCAGTATTAGAAAAACCAGAAGGATACTTTGATATTCTTGGCCATTTTAATTACTACGCTAGTTTAGCAAACCAACAATTTGGTGCTTACGGTGCTCTGAAATACGTCTGTATAGTCATCGTTATTTCTGTGTTTATTAGTAACTTATTTCGCTATTTAGCACAGCGTATAATGGAGAATTTACGTATACATACGTTGTTGAATTTGCGTAAGACAGTTTTTGACAATGTCATGGACCTGCATTTGGGTTTTTTTAATGGGCAACGTAAGGGTGATATTATTTCAAAAGTTTCATCTGATGTTCAGGTTGTACAATATTCTGTTACAGGTACCTTACAAGTTGCATTTAAAGAGCCTCTTCAGCTAGTTGCTTATTTAGTGATGCTCTTTATCATATCGGCAAAATTAACATTTTTTGCCATGCTCGTGATTCCTATATCGGCGTTTTTCATATCTAAAATTGTGAAAACTTTAAAGGCACAAGCAATCGCAGGTCAAACATCTTATGCCAATATGATTTCTTATCTGGATGAGGCTTTATCGGGAGTTCGTATCATCAAGGCATTTAATGGTACGAATTTCGTTAAAAAAAGATTCAATGATGAAAATGATCATTATGCAGGTATTATGCGTGCAATGGCGAGACGTCAACAATTGGGATCACCTGTTTCTGAATTGTTGGGTGTAATCATGGTTGCCATTATCTTGTTATATGGAGGTAATTTGGTTTTGTCAGGTAGTGACGAGTTTGGAGCTTCTGAATTCATTGCCTATATCGCTATATTTTCACAGGTTATGCGTCCTGCAAAGGCATTGACGGATGCCTTTAGTAATATCCATAATGGCATTGCGGCAGGTGAACGTGTTTTGGAATTGATCGACACGAAAAGTGAGGTGACGGATAAACCCAATGCGAAAGTAGTATCTGATTTCAATCAATCTATTGAATTACAGCAGGTTGATTTTGCTTATGGAGAGAAAGCTATTTTGAAAGGAATCAATTTAACCATCGAAAAGGGGAAAACAATTGCGTTGGTAGGACCATCTGGTGGAGGAAAATCTACGCTAGTTGATTTGATCCCACGTTTTATGGATGTCACTGCAGGTAAAATTCTATTTGATGGCATAGATTTAAGGGATTTGGATCAGGAATCCTTGCGAAGAATGATTGGAATGGTGAATCAAGAGTCTATTTTATTTAACGATAGTATCTTTAATAATATCACATTTTCGAATACAAATGCAACTCAAGAAGAGGTGGAGACTGCAGCAAAAATTGCAAATGCGCATGAATTTATCTTAAAAACTGAAGCAGGCTATCAAACAAATATTGGTGATCGTGGAGCAAAACTTTCAGGTGGCCAACGTCAAAGAATCTGTATTGCTAGAGCTGTTTTGAAAAATCCACCAATCATGTTGTTGGATGAGGCAACGTCGGCATTGGATACCGAATCAGAAAAACTAGTCCAAGATTCGTTATATAAACTCATGGACAATCGGACAACTATTGTCATTGCACACAGATTGAGTACCATTCAGAATGCAGATAAAATAGTTGTTATCGATGGAGGACAAATTGTAGAGTTTGGAAGTCACAGCGAATTGATTCAAAAAGAAGGCTTATATAGAAAATTGATAGATATGCAACAATTCACAGACTAATTGTTGCTGACCTCATATTGATGTACCAAAAACAAGGCTAAATTCTACGGATTTAGCCTTGTTTTTGGTACATTTGCTATAGACTAGGAGACATGCTAATGGATGCTAAAGAAAAATTAAACTTCTTAATCTCTAATCCACTTTTGGATAGTGAGTTAAGAGGTATAGCAAATAAAGTGATGCAAGAAGAACGTATCACATTTGATGAAGGTGTATACCTTTACGAAAAAGCCGAATTGGGTTATTTGGGTGTTTTGGCGAATTATATTCGCGAGAAAAGACATGGAGATGTTACCTATTTCAACCGCAATTTTCATATTGAACCTACAAACGTATGTGTATACGACTGTAAGTTTTGTTCATATTCGCGTATGATTAAGGAACGAGCAGAAGGCTGGGAGATGGATGTAGAAGGAATGATGGATATCGTAAAGAAGTATGATGACGAAGCTGTCACTGAAGTACATATTACAGGTGGCGTTGTACCAAAACAAAATCTAGAGTTCTATGCAGAGTTCTTTAAAAAGTGCAAAGAGCATCGTCCTTCATTACATATAAAAGGGCTAACACCTGTAGAGTATTATTACATTTTCAAGAAGGCGAAGCTGAGCCATTATGAAGGTATGAAATATTTACAGTCCTGTGGCTTGGATTCAATGCCTGGTGGAGGCGCTGAAATATTCCATCCAGAAATCAGAGAAAAGATAGCGCACGATAAATGTACCGCTGAGCAATGGTTAGATATCCATGAGCAGGCTCATTCATTAGGTATGCATACCAACGCAACTATGCTATATGGGCATATTGAAGCTTATTGGCATCGTGTGGATCATATGGAGCGTCTTCGTCAACTACAAGATAAGACTGGAGGATTCCAAACCTTTATTCCATTAAAATTTAGAAATAAAGAAAATCAAATGTCCCATGTTCCTGAGGTTTCTGTTATTGAGGATTTAAGAAACTATGCAATAGCCCGTATATATATGGATAATTTTTCTCATATAAAGGCATACTGGGCAATGATTTCTCGTGATACGGCGCAGATGTCGTTGGCATTTGGGGTTGACGATATTGATGGCACTTTAGATGATACAACAAAGATCTATAGTATGGCAGGTGCTGAGGAACAAAATCCAGGTATGTCAACGCAACAATTGGTCGAGCTGATCCGGAATGTAGGTCGTCACCCAATTGAACGGGATACATTATACCATGTCGTCACGGATTATAAAGACGTGGTTTTTGAAGAGAACAGCAAGAAGAAGAATTATTATGCACTTCCTGTTGTAAATAATTAAGATATATTTTGAAAAAGACTTTTTACTTTATCCGTCATGGACAAACCGATCTGAACTTGAAAGGTATTGTACAAGGACGTGGCGTAAATTCACCGCTAAACGAAACAGGCTTGGCACAAGCTCAAGCTTTTTATAATTCTTATAAAGATGTTAATTTTGATAAAATCTATACGTCTACATTAATAAGGACTCACCAAACTGTTGCTAGTTTTATCAACGATGGGGTTTCCTGGCAAGAGTTAGCGGGTTTAGATGAAATCAGTTGGGGTGTTTACGAAGGTAAAGAGCAAAATGAATCTATCATGTCTGGTTTTAGCGAACTAGTTTCAGCATGGAAAAATGGTGAATTGGATGTCAGTGTAGATCAGGGGGAGTCTCCGAATGCATTGATGCAACGTCAAAGTGAAGCTATTCAACATATGGTAAAGCAAGAGCATGAAGAGACTATATTGGTCTGCATGCATGGTCGCGCCTTACGTATTATACTTTGCCTACTGACAGGTGTAGATGCCTCTAAGATGGATGAATTTCCCCATACAAACACTGCCCTATATAAATTAACGTATGTTAATGGTCAATTTGAAATTATTGACTATTATAATACTAAACATCTAGAGGTATTAACAAATGGATAAAGTGAGAGTATCGGCAGTTTCGTATACGAATACATTGCCGTTTTTAAATGGAATAAGACATTCTTCAGTTTTAGATCGTATCGAATTGAGTTTGGATAATCCAAGTGTCTGTGCGCAAAAAGTAATCGATGATGAAGCTGATTTGGGAATTATTCCCGTTGCAGCATTATTGAGTTTGCCAGAGGCACATATTATTACTGATTATTGTATTGGTACTGAAGGTGCTGTGGATTCGGTTTTTATTTTTTCTCAAAAACCGATTACTGAGGTTGAAACCCTCTATTTAGATAAACAATCGCGTACTTCCAATGGATTGGCTAGAGTTTTGTTAAAGCACCATTGGAAGAAAGAAGTGAAGATTGTGGATGATATTGAAGACGCTGATGCTTATGTATTGATAGGTGATCGTACTTTTGGTAAAAAAGATACCGTTGCTTTTATTTATGACTTGGGTTTGTATTGGAAAGAATTTACGGGCCTTCCATTTGCTTTTGCGGTTTGGGTAAGTAAAAAGGAGTTGCCAAGGGATTTTATTTATGAATTCAATGACGCTCTACGAGAAGGTGTTTCCAAACCAGAGGATGTAATTGTTGGATTGCCTGAATATGCAAATTTTGATTACCGTCATTATTTGACAGAAAGTCTAAACTATCATCTTACCGATGAAAAACGTGAAGCTATTAAAAAATATTTAACGCTATTGTCAGATTTAGATACATAATGCGTCAAAACAAATTAAAAGCGATTATACCTATAATAATCGCTTTTTAATTTGTTCGTATTTAAAATGAAAATTTATGAATAAGATCTATTTAGCAGGCGCTATGATTGTCGATCATGCTAATCGGCTATTGGTTGTCAGGAAGAAAGATTCTGTGTACTATATGATGCCTGGTGGAAAAATCGAAAAAGGGGAATTATCTGCTCAGGCACTCATCCGCGAACTTAAGGAAGAGTTAGATCTCAACATCTCTGCACGCGAATTGGAATATCTTGGTTTTCATGAAACCGATGCCGTTAACGAAGCTGATACCATAGTAAGAGGAGAGGTTTTTCGCCTTGAATTGAAAGAAAATGTGCAGATTGTTCCATTAGCTGAAATTGCTGAGGCTGTTTGGTTGACGGTTGATGATTATAAAAATTATAAATTAGCCCATCTGATTGAAGAATTTACAGTACCCATTTGGTTGGCGGGAACTTTTGAATACTAAAAATAAGTACTTATTTTTTATCCTAGATTACTGTTATGTTATCTTTTGCAAATGCCAAAATAAATTTAGGTCTTCATGTCGTTGGCAAGCGATCTGATGGTTATCATGATTTGGAAACTATATTTTACCCTGTGAAAATCTATGATGTAGTTGAAATAAATCCAATTCAAACAGGTGTAACAACATTTTCTTCTGAAGGAATTTCTATTCCTGGCGATGATATAAACCTATGCGAGAAAGCATACCGTATCGTTAAACAGGATTTTGATATTCCTGCAGTAGCAATCAATTTGATTAAACGAATTCCTATTGGTGCAGGGATGGGCGGAGGGTCAGCAGATGCCGCTTCTGTTCTTAAGATGTTGAATGAAACATTCAATCTTCAGGTGACAAATGCTCAACTCGAAGTCTATGCGAGACTGCTGGGTGCAGATTGTCCGTTTTTCATAGAAAACAAACCTGTTTATGCCACTGGTATAGGAACTGATTTTGAATCGATAAATTTGGATTTAAATGCGTATTATATTGTGGTAATCAATCCTGGGATCCATGTTTCTACTGTCGAAGCTTATCGAGGTGTGGAGGCCAGAAAATCTGAATTTGATTTAAGAACTATTGTCAAATTGCCGGTTCAAGAGTGGAAGTTTTATTTGAAAAACGATTTTGAGGATTCAATTTTTGAACAATATCCAAGAATAATGGAACTTAAGGACGCCCTTTACCTTTCGGGCGCACTTTATGCTTCGATGTCCGGTTTCTGGATCCTCTGTATTTGGTATATTTGATCGGCAAGTTAGATTGGATCATTTGAGGTCATTAGGCGAGATATACTACCCAATTGATTTATAATTAGCGTTCATTAACTTCCATTATTTTTAGGATGTTAAGTTTGAAGATGAAAAAACATTGGGCGAATTAAAGCGGTTGATGCTTACGTTATTAATAAGGTAAGCATGTTTTTCTTTTTACATAGCGGAAAAAGAAAAACATGGTTTAGTTTAACTACATGGCTTACTCATCTTCCAGTTTATAGTCAATCAATTCTTTAGCCTCTTCAAGTACCAGTTTTAATTTTTCAGAACCTAATTGAAGTGATTGTAGTGCTTTCTTGTTGCTGATAATATCTTTTACTAATATGATTTGGTTTTGAAGTAGTGTCTTTTTTTCTTCATCTGTCAAGGTTGTTAAGCAGGTAACAGGGTAAAAAACTGCTTTATCTACTCGTTTTTTGATGCTATTGTCTTCTGGATAATCCCAAGAAAGAAAATTGACCTGATAGTACTTTCCAAAATCTTTTGAGTCTGAAGTCAAATAGGCGTTGGTGACCAACCAGCCTTGTGTGAAAGTTCTATCTTTTCCAAAAAATTGATAGTTGAGGTTACTGATATCCTTAAATCGAGATAAGAAGTACATTGGAGTCGTCACTGAAATCTTTGCATCAATATCATTTCGAAATTTGCATTCGATAGCGAGCATTTCATCACCTTTTGATGCTACCACATCAATCTCATGTGTGACAGCATGACCTTGAACAGTTTGCCCCGTGGTACTTTCAAAGCCATATTCTTGAAATAAGCGTGCAATCCATTTTTCAAAATAAAAGCCTTCTGGTCCAAGCTCCCGAAGAGCTTTTTTGAGGCTATATCGTGCGGCATACGAATTACGTTGTGATTTTAAGGCTTCGAATGCTAATTGGTAGAGTTCTCTTGTTGTTATCCCGTCAAATAATTTTTCTTTTATCTGTGTGTATACTTTTTCCACTTGCTCATTATTGGCTCCAGAACGAGTCAATGAATGGTGTAAACTTTCGCTATTAAATGGAACTAATTCTCCTGAATATTTTTTTACCAGCATGCTATCTTTTATATTAAAAATGTTAATGGTGCAATTAGTATGCTAACCTTACTAAAAATAACTAAAAGAGTTCTTTAATTAAAATATATATACCGACAATAAATATAAACCATCCGAAAATGGGCTTTAGCTGTTCCGTGGCGATTTTTTTCTGTAAATAATTTCCTATTGCCACGCCCAGAATTGTGATGGAAAGCAATTTTAGTAAAAATATCCAGTCCATTTGTACATGGTCAACATCACCAAGAAAGCCGATAAGTGAATTGATCGTTATGATAAGAAGAGATGTTCCAATTGCTTTGCGAATTGGCATCTGGAGTAAAATCACCAAAGCAGGGATTATCAAAAACCCACCTCCTGCACCTAAAAATCCGGTAACCAATCCGATGCCAATACCCCAAGCAACCATTTTTGTCGTATGTTGTTTAATCGGATGATGTAGACCTGCTTGTACCGGCCTGTTTTTTATCATACTCCAGGATGAACCTAACATCAGTACAGCAAACGCAATCATAGTGAGCGTTGATTTTGTTAGCTGGAAATCATTGATGTCTAAAATGACTTCAGGAATGTGAATCAATAAGAGTTTTCGAACGATAAGCACAACGATGACGGATGAAATTCCAAAATAAGTAGCAGCAGCATAATCGACGCATTTTTCTCTTGATTTGATTAAGCTACCAATCATACTTGTGAAGCCTACGATAAAAAGAGAGTAGGAGGTCGCTAGTGTAGGATGTACATGGAATAGGTAGACTAATACTGGTACGGTTAATATGGAACCACCTGCACCGATTAATCCGAGCGTGATACCGATGAAAATAGACAAAAAGTAACCTATAATTTCCATCGTTGAAACATTGTGTGCCAAAGAACGGAATAATTATTAGGAATCAAAAACAAAATAATAGTGCATTTGTTATCATAGTGTAGGACAACTTATAAAATTTATATATATGGGTACGCTAGTAGATAAAGTAATAAGCAAAGTAAAAAGTAGGATAGATGAAAACTGTGAGAATGGCAAGATAGAAACCTCAGAACGTATACTTTCTGTTGTAGCAGGTGGATTTATACTCGGGGCAGGTGTTCGCTATTTAATTAAACATCCGCTCACCGCACTTTCTGGTTTATCTTTAGGCGGGGCACTAGTCTACCGTGGCGTGACAGGTCGTTGTGCCGTAAAGAAAGCAATCGAAGACGAAGGGGAGCGTGTTGAGGTTATCGAACATCATTATTTCGTGAAAAAAGATTAATTACGTCTAATAATTTAGGTTTATACTGAAAAGGTCTAATATGTCATGTATTAGGCCTTTTGTTTTTAAAACAAAATATTGCAGGATGATGCTTGCATTTTTTTTGATTGAAAGGGCAAAAATTGGAGCATACTTATCGCTAATTAATAAAAATAGTCTAAAATATGATTCTTTTATTTTTTCTATTCGATAAATAAGAAAAAAAAACCTACATTATCGTGATTTTTACAGTAAAGATAAAAAATATTGAAATTTACAGAATTTGGTTTAGCATCTTCTTTGGAAGAGGGCTTAGATAGCATGGGTTATGAAGATGCAACACCTATACAGGAACAGGCGATTCCTGTTGTCCTAAATAACAAAGATTTAATAGCGTGTGCACAGACAGGTACCGGTAAGACGGCTTCCTATTTATTACCTGTATTACATAAGATAGCAGAAGAACAATCTGATTATATCAACACCTTAATATTAGTTCCAACCCGAGAGCTTGCCTTGCAGATTGATCAGCAAATTATGGGGTTAGGTTATTTTACGGGAGCGACTTCTATTGCGGTATATGGTGGGGGTAATGGCATGGACTATGAACAGCAGCGAACTGCTATCAAAGAGGGAGCTAATATCATTGTTGCTACACCGGGGCGATTGATTGCTCACCTTGCTTCAGGAAAACTTCACTTTAATAAAGTGAAACATTTTATATTAGATGAAGCGGATCGTATGTTGGATATGGGTTTTCATGAGGATATTATGAAAATCATCAGCTTTCTTCCTGAAAAAAGACAAAACTTATTGTTTTCGGCTACTATGCCCCCAAAGATCAGAACTTTAGCAAAAAATATTTTACATGATCCTACTGAGATAAATATTGCTTTATCAAAACCTTCTGAAGGTATCAGCCAACAGGTATATATGGTATACGATGATCAAAAAATTGCTTTGATCCAGGATATTTTGAAGAACCCTATGTTTACAAGTACAATTATTTTTGCTTCTAAAAAAGATATTGTAAAACGATTGACGAGTGAATTGCATAAGAATGGAATTGCAGCAGAAGCTTTCCATTCGGATTTGGAACAGGCGCAGCGTGAAGATGTAATGAGTCGTTTCAAAGCAAGGCGAATAAATGTTTTAATAGGTACGGATGTTATCTCTAGAGGGATTGATATCGTGGGAATTAGTTTAGTCATTAATTATGATGTTCCTCCTGATCCTGAAGATTATATTCACCGAGTTGGACGTACTGCACGTGCAGCTACTACTGGCACCGCTATTACATTTGTCAATCAGAAAGATCAACAGCGTTTCGCCAAGATTGAACAGTTGATTGGTTCAAGTATTGAAAGGATTACTTTACCATCGGGTTTCTCTGAAGGACCAGTTTATGATCCAACGCGTTTTACAGAGCATAAAAAGAAGAGTGTGAAGAAGAAAAAATTCAAGAAATTTGTCAAGAAAGACGTTGTCGTGAATAAAGATTAATAAAAGAAGGTTTGATTTTGTCAAACCTTCTTTTATTAGGGAATGAGTATAGTTTCAAATCTATCTTAAGGAAGAGTGACGTATCGGTTATTGCAAACAATATTTCCAAAAGCCTGTTGTTGGATTAAAAATAGTCGTTGTTATGGTCTTCTATGGGAATTACATATATAACTGAATATTTTACTGTATTTTCGATTTAGAATTGATCTTGTATTAATTAATATCACATGAACCGTTGTAAATTTCAGCTGAAAAAGCAGGCATATTATATTGCTATTTCCTCTTTAATATCATTACCTGTAGTAACATTTGCGCAATCTCCGGAAAGATCAGAAGTGGATTCGGTTTTTACAGTGATCGATCCTACCTATAATCAGGTGAGCAAACTCCATCGCTTTTGGTTGGGAGATTCTTATCGGGAACTGTATAATACACCTGTTAAAATGCGGGTGATGAATCTTCAGAAAGAATTTGGAGGTCTTACCATTGTAAAATTAGGTGGCGGCATGCAGACGCAATCGTTAAGATTAAAAGATAACAGCGGTCGAGAATGGGTACTGCGTTCGATAAATAAGTTTCCGGAACGGAGCCTTCCAGAAAATTTAAGAAATACCATCGCTAAAGATATTGTACAGGATCAAATTTCGATTGCACACCCTTATGGTGCACTAACAGTACCAACATTTAATCGTGCTTTGCAAATACCGCATGTGAGCCCTTCTCTGGTATTTGTAGGGGATGATCCAGGATTAGGTGAATATCGTGAACTCTTTAAAAATAGAGCTTATATGTTCGAGCCTAGAGTGCCGTTAGAAGATGAGGATGCTAAGACCGATAATACACTCAAAGCACAACGGAAGCTGGAAGAGGATAATGATATTCAAGTAAATCAGCGATTGACTTTGCGTGCTCGACTATTGGATTTTATTTTGGGAGATTGGGATCGGCACGAGGATAATTGGCGCTGGGATGTGCAAAAGATTGAAGATAAAAAGATTTATGATCCTGTTCCTAGAGATCGGGATAAAGTTTATTACAAGACTTCGGGAGTATTCCCAATCTTATTATCAAAGCAATGGTTGAAAGCACATTTGCAACCTTTTGGAGATCATATCCGTCATATCGATCAATGGAATTTTAATGAAAGACACTTTGATCGTTATTTTTTAAATCAACTGGATAGAGAGGATTGGAAAGAGGAAATCAGCTATGTACAAAAGGTTGTTACAGATTCATTGATCGAAGTGGCGATAGCACAAATGCCTGACACGATAGTTCGATTGAGTGGAGAGCAATTGAAAGGCCACATTCGTGCAAGGAGAAACAACTTAATGGAGACAGCCTTGACGTATTATGCGAGTTTGGCTAAGAATGTCGATATAGGCACTTCAGCTAAAAATGAATTCTTCTATCTTAAATATAAGAAAGACGGTGCCATAGCGTTAGAAATTAGGAATAAGAAAAAAGACGGCTCAGTAGGTAGAAAATTGGTGAAAAGAACATTTTACCCGGATGAAACCAAAGAGTTGAGGATCTATGGGATTGCAGGGACTGACGTATATCAATTAGATGGGAATAATAAATCTCCAATAAAACTCAGGGTTATAGGTGGCAAAGGAACAGATACTTATCAAGTAGATTCCACGTTTGAAAATGGTAAACAGGTATATATCTACGATGATAATACTGACCAAAATATGTTTACGGGTACTACTTCTCTAAGATTGAAGTTATCGAATGATAGTTTGGTCCATCAATATGATCGTAATAGTTTCAAATATGATCGTACAGGGATTTTAGGTTCCTTACAATATGGGGTAGATAAAGGCCTTTTATTGGGAGCGGGCTATGTAATAGAGAAGCAAGGTTTTAGAAAAGAACCATATGCTTTTAAACAGGAGTTCTGGGGACATTATGCGACAGGGCGTCAATCCTTTAGTTTTAAGTATAATGCTGATTTTAAGTCGGTATTGAATAAAAATGATTTCTTGATCGAATTGGAATCCGATGGTCCAAAAAATCAGGAAAACTTCTTCGGCTTGGGAAATAACACGAAATATGAGCATCGTAAAAGTCGTGGTATTCAGTATTATCGAAATCGCTATGATATCGTTTATGCCAATTTTTTGTTAAAAAGGGACTTTGGTCAATATTGGAACTGGAAGACAGGGTCTTCTTCCGAGCTTATCTTCAGCGATGAGGGAGACAATAAAGGTCATTATTTTGAAAAGTACGCATCAGAGAATCCAAGTACACCAGTTTTTGGTAAATTTTTCTATACGGGAATTTTAGGCTCACTGCAATATGATAGCCGTGATCAAAAAGATAATGCAAAAGAAGGTATCTTTTGGTATAATTTAATCGAAGCAAAAACTCAATTGAAGACCTCAGATAACCAATATTTGAGAATAAAATCTATATTTAGCTTTTACAAAACTGATAAAGGAGACAGACTAACACTCGCCAATCGGACAGGTTTTGAAACATTGATTGGTAATCCTTTACTTTTTCAATATGCCCAATTGGGTGGGGAAAATAGTTTGCGAGGATTTAACTCAAAACGATTTTCCGGGAAAACAATGCTTTTCAACAATCTTGAATTACGACTTAAAGTGTTAAGTTTCGACTCTTATCTGGTTCCTGGTACGGTTGGCTTGATCGGTTTTCATGATATAGGTCGAGTTTGGATAGCAGATGAATCTTCCAGTCGCTGGCACAACGGATATGGCGGTGGATTCTATTTTATGCCAGCTGATCTTTTAGTAATTCAAGCTGTGGGCGGATTTTCTAATGAAGGGTTTCGGCCTTATCTAAGTTTAGGTCTTAGGTTTTAGCGTATAACCTAAACGTAAACAAATGGATTAGAAAAGAGATCGATTATACCTATCGATTTGTATGCTTTGGAAGATTAAATACATAAAAAATATGATCTCTAGAGCTAATATTAACCTTTCATATAGCCTTATAATAAAATAGGCTTATCGGTTGATTCGATAAGCCTATTCTATAAAAATCATGATTTATCTTCTATATACCCATTTCTTTTAATATAAATTGAGCATTGTCGATTTTGTCAGCTACCCATAGTACATAGCGGATATCTACACCAATAGAACGACTGTAGCTATCGTTCCATGCAAAATCATTGATAGTAGCGTCGTACGAACGGTCAAAATTAACACCTATCAATTCTCCATAGGCATTCATAATTGGAGAACCTGAATTGCCACCAGTGGTATCCATATTATATAGCATATTGACGGGGACATCATTCAATTCTTTTTTAACATAAGGACCAAAATTCTTCGCTTCCCAAGCTGTTTTAATCTCTGCAGGATATTCAAAGTCAGCTTCATCGAGATTTCCTTTTTGCAGAATACCAGCAACTGTTGTAAAAGGTTTCATGTAAGTCGCATCTACTGGAGAGTAACCTTTTATATTTCCGAATGTTAATCTTAATGTTGAATTTGCATCTGGGATAAAATTTTTGGTTTGATATTGTTCTTTAACGGCAACATAATCACCCATTAATTTGTTTAAAACACCATCTCTTCTTTTCTGCTCCGATGCAAATTGTTGGATGTCTAATTCCAGTGTAGATTGGAAATTGAGTAGTTCATCAGTATAAGCTAATAGCGTGCTGGGGCTGGATAGTAAACTGTCGTATACTTCAGCACTATTATTCAGCTTAGAAGCTTTAATCAAATCAGCACCATAAGCACCTATCAAATTATTATCTTGGAATTTTAAATTTTTAATGGTTTCAATCTGATTATTACCTTGGAAAGCATGAGCATCTGCCAGCATTTTTCCGAAAATACGTTGATCGGCATATAGACTGTAGCTTTCATAGATTCCCTTCAAAGCAGTTTTTAAGTTATTGATATTTTCCTTGAAAAATGCATTTTGCTTTTGCAGGTTACCTTGCTGTTGCATAGCTGCTTTAAAGGAGTTTATTTCTCTCGCTATACGCATCAAGCTTGTGCTTGTGTAAATGTTATTCATCCACATTTCCTTATATGCATCTTGATTGATTAGACTATATAGGTCATCAATATCATTCATTAAGGTGCCATATTTGGTTTTTAATACTGGTTTTTCATTAATAAATGCTCGTAGCGCTTGATCTTCCTTTTTCTTGGTATCGATTAAATCTATATTACGCAAACCCTTTAATTTGCCTTTATAATTTTTCAATACGTTCGCATTTCTTTTAATACGGGTAGCTAGGTACAATGCGGCATCATTATCTGTTTTACCAGCTTCAAACATGCGGTCATTTTGAAATTCGTATAAATGGGAAACATAGGGTAGGAGAAAGTTCTGCTGGTATTCAATATACTGGGCAGGACGGTGTCTGAATGTGCGTCCTGGATAACCTAAAATAAATACAAAATCATTCTCATTGACTCCCTTAGGATTTACCTTTAGAAATTTCTTTGGTTGATATGGGATATTATCTTTTGAGTATTTGGCAGAAGCACCATCTTTTCCGACATATGCACGTAAGAAAGAGTAATCTCCTGTATGTCTAGGCCATACCCAATTATCCGATTCGCCACCAAATTCACCGATATTTTGACGAGGGATATAAACTAATCTCACATCTTCTATGGTCTTGTAGCGAAACAGGACATATGTTTTGCCAATAAACATTTCCGATACCTCAGCTTTAATAGTCGGGTCTTGTTTCTGTGCTTGAGCAACGAGTTCTTGTTGTTTTTTCTTAATGGTATTTATTCTTTCAGAGGGGTCGGTTACATGGGCAACTGCAGCCAATATCTTGTCAGAAACATCTTCATAAGAATCTGTAATACGAATGGTTAGGCCTCTGGCTTCGATTTCTTGTTCATGAGATTGTGCGACGAAACCATTTTTTAAATAATTATTGATTGGCGTACTTGCTAATTGGACAGCAGAGAATGCACAATGATGATTGGTAATGATCAGACCTGTGGGTGACACGAATGAACCTGTGCAACCACTTACTTGCACCAACGCATCCACTAGACCAACTTTGCCAGGATTATATATGTCTTTCTCATTAATTTTTAGACCTGCGTTCTTTAATCCTGCTCTATTGAGTTCACTTAATGGGAACATACCTTCATCAGGCGATTTAGCATGTAGAGTAGGAGCAGTAGTTGCTAAAAGTAGGAGTAGACTCCATGACTTTGTATTCAATAACTTCATGTTTATTTATTTATATTAAGGAATAATTTATTCCCGATCCAAGTCCAAAGATAAAAAATATAAAGAACATCTGTTTAGCCTGAGAATCGACATTTGGTATGGAATATGTTTGTTACTTTTGTACAAATTAAATTGATAAGATGACTCTCATCCAGTTAGAATATATTGTTGCTGTCGATACATATCGTAATTTTGTAGCCGCTGCCGAAAAGTGTTTTGTAACACAACCAACCTTAAGTATGCAAATCCAAAAATTGGAGGAATCTATAGGTGCTAAGGTTTTTGACCGAAGTCGCCAACCTGTAGTGCCTACTGAAATTGGCAAAAAGATTATAGCTCAGGCGCGTATTATTCTTATTGAGAGTAAAAAGATAGCCGAAATAGTTCAAAATGAAAATGGAGAATTGGATGGAGAATTGCGAATAGGAGTTATTCCGACTATCGCACCCTATTTATTGCCTACTGTACTGACAAATTTTATGAATAAATTTCCTAAAATCCAGCTACAGATTTGGGAGTACACTACCGAGCGAATTATCCATGAGCTAAAAGTAGGAATTTTAGATTGTGGTATTTTGTCTACACCATTGCATGAACCTGGGATAATTGAAAAACCATTGTTCTATGAAAACTTTGTTGCCTACATTTCTGAGCAAAGTCCACTTTTTAATAAGAAGATGCTGAGCTCAGACGATATTGGAGACGATAAGTTATGGTTACTGAATGAAGGACATTGCATGCGTGGACAGGTACTCAATATTTGCCATCATAAGCATAATTATGATAATTCGGGGCGTTTTGAATATAATACCGGTAGTGTAGAGACACTTAAGAAAATGGTCGATATCAACTCGGGCATCACTATTCTACCTGAGTTGTCAATTGTCGATTATACGGAAGACCAGCTTAATCGAATACGTTATTTTAAATCCCCAGAAACCTGTGCGTGAGATTAGTTTGGTGACCACACAAAACTTTGTCAAAAAGAAAGCGATTGATGCATTATCACAAGAAATCATGGAAGCCATACCGGAGAAGTTCAAGACAAAGAAAAAAAAGGAAGTGTTAAGTTTTCAATAGTATCATAAATGAATTACAATACAATTAAGAGCATGCTCAATAATAAACTTAATGCACTTAACAATTGGCGGATGCATAAGATTTCGAATCGAAATTTCATCATTATATTGGCCTTTGTTGTTGGTATTATTGGCGGAGTAGCAGCTTCCGTGTTAAAAGCTTTGACACATTTTATCGCAAGTACGCTGCAAGATGATGTTGAGTGGCATTATAAATATTCGTTTTACCTATTTTTTCCTTTGCTAGGTATACTTTTAAGTGTTTTATACGTGAGAAAAGTATTGAAGGCAAAACATTTTGAACATGGTATTACACCTATCATATATGCCATATCCAGAAAATCGAGTTACCTCTCATTTCATAATATTTATTCCCAGATCATCACATCTGCTATGACCGTAGGATTTGGAGGGTCTTCTGGACTAGAGGCGCCAATTGCATTAAGTGGATCGGCAATAGGTTCTAATACGGGACGTTTTTTTGGATTACAGTATAAAGAGGTAACGATATTGTTGGCATGTGGGGCGGCAGCGGGTATTGCAGGAGCGTTCGATAGCCCATTAGCGGGTATGGTCTTTGCGATCGAGATTCTATTGCCAGAATTCTCCATTCCTGTACTGATTCCATTATTGATCTCGGCTGCCATGGCTTCCGTTGTAGCGCAATCATTATATAGCGAACCCTTATTCCATACATTTAGTACAGATTGGGAAGTATCAGCATTATTTTTCTATCTCTTGCTTGCCCTTTTAGTTGGGGGGTATTCGGTTTACTTTGCCAAAATAAGTAACATTGTTAAAAACTGGTTTGCTGCCATAAAGAATCCCTATAATAAAGTATGGGTAAGTGGTATTTCTCTAGGAGTTATGATTTTTATATTCCCAGCATTATATGGTGAGGGGTATATCGCTATTCAACAGATTTTAAATGGGCAGTTCAACGCTATTGTCAAAAACAGCTTGTTTGCTGAGTATCAGGATATCGGTTTGGTGATACTGGCATATTCGGTATTAACACTTTTTGCAAAATCTTTTGCTGCTTTATTTACATTGAATGGAGGTGGTAACGGAGGAGTATTCGGCCCAAGCTTAGTAATGGGAGGCTTGTTGGGTTTTGCTTTTGCTTATGGGATAAACCTTACCGGTATAACAGAGTTAAATGTTCCAAATTTTGTGGTGGTTGGTATGGCTGGCGCCTTGAGTGGTATCATGCACGCACCATTGACAGGTGTATTTTTAATTGCAGAGATTACAGGTGGTTACGGACTGATGGTACCGTTAATGTTGGTGACATCGATATCTTATCTCATCAACAGATCGATTCAGAAATATTCGATATACACCAAAGTTTTAGCAGATTCGGGAGATTTGCTATCATATGAAGATAAGGATAGGTCTGTACTGAGTATGATGAAGATCAGGTATGTCTTAGAAACTAATTTTGTTATATTGAGGCCCGATGAGACACCAAAAATGCGGCAATCTGATATTATACATAGCAAGCGTAATATCTTTCCGATAGTTACTGAAAAAGGGAAGTTATTAGGCATATTGTATAGCGAACGTTTATTTGCCATTTTATTGGGAGAGCAGGAGGGTATTGAAGAACCTTTTAGCAAATTGGCCGAAATACCCAGCGATATTGTCAAAATCCATGAAGAGGATATGGAATCTGTGATGTTGAAGATGAAGAAGGATGATGTTTGGATATTACCAGTTATCGATAAGGATGATAATTATCTAGGTTTCGTTTCGAAATCTAGTGTATTTAATAAGTATCGAGCACTATTGATGCGGCAAGGTAATTATCTGGAATAGTATTTATGGCTTTGAGATTACCCTCTCAAAGCCATAATTTTTGAAACATACTTTCCAATGATATCAAACTCCAAGTTTATTTTAGTACCTACTTCTACATGTTTAAGATTAGTATGTTCTATGGTATAGGGGATGATTGCAACAGAAAATTCGTCTATTTTTGAATTCACAACCGTAAGACTGATGCCATTGACCGTTATAGAGCCTTTCTCCACAGTGATGTTTTGAAGGGCAGGGTCGTATTGAAAAGTAAATAGGAAGCTGCCATCCAGATCTTGCTTACTTATGCAGGTTGCCACCTGATCAACATGTCCTTGTACGATATGTCCGTCGAAACGACCATTCGCCTGTGTACAACGTTCAATATTCACGACATCCCCAATTTTTAAGTCATTAAGATTTGTTTTTTGGAGCGTTTCATCAATCGCGGTTACTTGATGTACCTGATTTTCTATACCGACAACTGTTAAGCAGATGCCATTATGAGCGACACTTTGATCTATTTTTAATTCATTAGCGAGATTACTCTCAATAAATAAATGAATATTTGAATCTTCTTTGGTGATGTTTTTAACCTTTCCTAAGGTTTCAATGATTCCTGTAAACATGCTATTTTTAATTTTATCCAAAGATAAAGATAAAATAGAGATATAAAAACAGTTAGAATCATTCTAAATTGTAAATATTTAGCTATATTTTTGAATTAGTTTAAAATAAAGGAGTAGAAAAGTTGCATTGGTGTTGTGTATACACTATCTTTGCGGCATCATAATTTAGGTTTATAATTGGTTATAAAGGTTTTCATTCTCCCCGTTTGAAAACCTTTTTTGTTTTATAACGATAAAATTTATCCCCCAAGTCTTTAGGACTTCACTCTTTTGATTTTCCTCTCAACTTTTTAATAAAGAAGAATTTTTAAAATAATTTGCAATAGTGTAATTAATACACTATCTTTGTGGTATCATAATTTAGGTTTATAATTGGTTTAAAAGGTTTTCATTCTCCCCGTTTGAAAACCTTTTTTTATTATAAAACAATAAATAAACGCAGTTTCTCATCTCTATTTCTCAATAATTTTTTCACGATTCCTTTATTGGGTTTGCAAGAATAATAAATATATTTTACCTTTGGATAGGTTTAGGTTGATTACCTCATTCACGAGGTACTTTAAAGCCTGAGAAATCGCTCGATTCTCTCAGGCTTTTCTTATTTTTAGGCATATTATCAATCCTTTTTTTATTTTTGGAGATTAATCATTTATTCCATACTATGCGTTTATTATCTCTCTTTCTTTCGCTTATTTTATCGCAGTCATTATTTGCCCAAAAAGGCATTATGGTTGAATATCAAAGATCCAATAATGATAAAATTATTGAAAGCCAAGATCCCACTTTGGTTTATGCGGATGCTGACCAAACAACTATTACAAGTCGTAACATATTAAACGGCGAAGCGAAGACTCCATATGAGATTTTTGTTATCAAAAGACCTTCGAATGCCTATTTTAAATTGACACAGATCAATGCGAAGCAGCAGATAGCGACGATTGACTCCAATGCAATTAATAAGCAGCAATTGGAACTTACCAAGGAAACAAAAAAAATATTAGGGTATACGTGTTTTAAAGCAAAAACAACTGTAAATTCGAACAGTATCGAGATTTGGTATACGACAGAGCTCAACGTAAAAGGCGGACCTACCGATTTGGGTCAAGACCTCGGCTTTGTGCTTGAAGTGATCCGTAATGGAAATTCGAAGATTACTGCAAGTAAAATAGAACAATTGAAATCTTTACCAAAAACACTGGCATTACCTGCCTCATTACAGTATGTAGATGATCTTACTTATAAGGATGTTCTGTGGAAAAGTAGGTTTGTACAAGTTCCGGTATTCGATAAAGAGAAAATCAGTTTTTCTGATGATAGTAAATCTGACAGTATTCTACGCTTTGCAAATGGTACTGTAATTGTCAAAAAGGTGAAATTTCCAAAAATTGGAGCAGGGCAGACGGTTTTCGTACAGTTGACAGAACAGTCAAAAGGAGATGCCTATGACCGCACCGGATCTGTCTTCATTATTCCTCAGGATCAAGATCTTTCTTTCTTAGATGGCATGCAAAAGGGTATGGATACGCTACCACTATATGATAATGGAAATGGTAAGAAATATCAAGGTGTCATTCGAACCTCAAATTATACTCCAATTCTAGAATTGATGCGTTTTTTTACACCATTTGGTGTTAGCCAGTTCAACTATTTGAAATTGAAAGGTAAAACTTGGCAAGACTCCGTGATGTATAGACAGGACATCAGTGAACTTGCAGGCGCTTTGAGCGACCAAGAAGTCTATATCGGCGCGTTTATTGGTAATTATGATAAAAATGGGCATGAAGTGAGTCTTGAAATAACGGTTCATCCTGGATTTGATAAAAAGCAGTCTTTCAAAAAACTATTACCTATTTTCAATAGCACAAATGTGATGGAAATGGGTGGTCAGGAGTATGGCACCATGTTCGATAACGAACAAGGCTTATCGGTTACTTTTGAATTAAAGGAAGATGCAGCAAATGTACAATTGCGCTATACAACAACAGGTCACGGAGGCTGGGGAAATGGAGATGAGTTCGTCCCGAAGACCAATAGCCTTTATTTGAATGGAGCACCTTTGTTCAGTTATACACCTTGGCGTAATGATTGTGGATCTTACCGTTTGAGTAATCCAGCTTCTGGCAATTTCTCCAATGGATTATCCTCATCGGACCTGAGTCGTTCAAATTGGTGTCCCGGAACCGTCACTTATCCGATATTTATCGATATAGGGACATTAAAAGCAGGAAAACATACCATTCGTGTACAGATTCCTCAAGGAGCAAGCGAGGGTACAAGTTTCAGTAGCTGGAATGTAGCTGGGGTATTGCTATATGACTAAAACAGAAGGGGCTGAAAATATATATTTTCAGCCCCTTTTGCTTCATGTTTATCAATTATACGTTGAATCTAAAATGCATAATATCGCCATCTTCAACAATATATGTCTTTCCTTCTACAGATAATTTACCAGCTTCTTTACAAGCGGCTTCAGAACCTAATTCTACGAAATCATTATACTTGATAACCTCTGCACGGATAAATCCTTTTTCAAAGTCAGTGTGAATCACACCAGCTGCTTGAGGAGCAGTGAATCCCTTTTCGATCGTCCAAGCGCGCACTTCTTGTACGCCAGCTGTAAAGTAAGTCGCTAAGTCTAAAAGTGAATAAGCAGCAACGATTAACTTAGATACACCAGACTCTTTCAAACCTAAGTCATCCAAGAACATTTGACGCTCTTCAAAACTTTCTAACTGTGCTATTTCTGATTCGATTTGAGCAGAAATAATCAATACCTGCGCATTTTCATTTTTAACAGCTTCTTTTACTTGGTCTACATAAGCATTTCCCGTATTAACAGAAGCTTCATCGACATTACATACATATAGTACAGGCTTAGCAGTCAATAAAGCTAAATCTTGAATAAATTCAAAATCATCCTCTGTGATTGCGGCAGTACGAGCAGATTGACCTGCTTCTAAATGGTCTTTGACAACAGATAGGATTTCATAGGTGCGTTTAGCATCCTTGTCTCCCCCCGTTTTAGCCATTTTTTCTACTTTTTGAATACGTTTTACAACGGTATCCAAATCTTTTAATTGTAACTCCGTGTCAATGATTTCTTTATCACGGATTGGATCAACAGATCCATCAACGTGAATAACATTACCATCATCAAAACAACGTAAAACGTGAATAATAGCGTTTGTTGTACGAATATTTCCTAAAAATTGATTACCAAGACCTTCACCTTTTGAAGCTCCCTTTACTAAACCAGCAATATCAACAATCTCAATTGTATTTGGAACAATTTTTTGAGGGTTAACCAATTCTGCTAATTTATTAAGACGGGCATCAGGAACAGTGATTACCCCAACATTTGGTTCAATAGTACAAAATGGAAAGTTTGCCGCTTGTGCTTTAGCGTTAGACAAACAGTTAAATAGTGTTGATTTACCTACGTTAGGTAATCCAACGATACCGCATTGTAAAGCCATAAAATATGCTAGATTTTTGAATTTACGCAAAGATAAAAAATAAGTCGAAACTTTCTATGTATCTTTAATTATGTTGCAATGGTATAAGGTAGATAAGACGAGTTTTTATGAGCGAAATCAGATTTATGAGGTCGAGGCGGGCCGAATACGTGTTTGTATAGTACAATATGAACAAGGTTGGAAAGCATTTTCAAGGAAATGCCCCCATGCTGGCGCTTCATTTGTAACAGGATGGTGCGAAGGCGAGGAGCTTGTCTGTTCTTATCACCGACATCGATTCAATTTGAATACGGGTAAAGGTTGCCCAGGTCAAGGAGATTTTATTACGATATATCCCACAAAGGTAGAAAATGATGATCTTTATGTTGGTATTGAAAAATCCAACTCTTTTTTTGGTAAATGGTTTCAATGAGGTACAAATCCATGAAAGAATAGGCGCGAAAACAAGTTAGAGGTGTGTATATTTCTACTTATTTATCGTGAGATTGATTGTTATATGCTGAAAAATATGCTTAAGTTTAGCCCTCTCAATCTAACTATTAATGGCGTACCCATATCCTATGAATAAGGATAGTTTTGTCAACAACTAAGAAAAAAATGAAAAGAACCGTTCTATTTGCTCTACTTTCAATTTTCACCTCTAAAACTGCGGTTTTTGGTCAGCAAGATTCCATCATGATGGATAGAATCTATTATGAATCATTCTATCATGGGCAAGCTTTTGATAATTTGCGTTATCTGACGAAAGAAATTGGTCATCGTATAGCAGGATCTGCTAATGCCGACAAAGCTGTGAGCTGGTCTGAAAGTTTGATGGAAAGGATGGATTTTGACCGGGTTTATCTACAAGATGTAAATCTCCCTTATTGGGATAGGGGCCCTAAAGAGAAGGCATATATCGTCGATACAAAAGAACCTTTACAGATATTGGCGCTTGGAGGTTCCGTTTCCACTCCGGTGAATGGATTAGTTGCAGAAGTGATTGAAGTCGAACTATTGAGTGATCTAAAGAAGTACGGCGAGCAGGTAAGGGGTAAGATTGTCTTTGTTAATAAGCCATGGGATGAATCTATTGTAGAGACTGGTGTGGCCTATGGGTTAAATTCTAGCCAACGTAGCCGGGGACCATCCGAAGCTGCAAAGCTCGGTGCTGTAGCTTATCTATTTCGCTCATTATCTTCGTCATCAACAGATGATTATCCACATACAGGAGGTACAGGGTATGTAAAAGGCATTGATAGCATTCCAGCGATGGCGATATCCGCAGCCTCTGCTATTAAATTAGGCGAAACTTTAAAGGATAATCCCCATGCTCAGGTTTATTTAGAACAACATGCAGCATGGAAAGGGATTGTACATACGCATAATGTTATTGCAGAATGGAAGGGTAGCAAATTTCCCGACAAAATTATAACTATCGGGGGGCATATTGATTCATGGGATGTCGGAGAGGGTGCGCATGATAATGGTACCGGAACGATGGGTACACTGGATGCTATACGCACCTTGATGGCTTTAGGTTATCAACCTAAGCATACGATTCGATTGGTATTCTATATGAATGAGGAGAATGGTGTCCACGGAGCCTCTGCATATGGGCAAGTGGCTAAGGACAATAAAGAAAAGATTATCGCTGGTATTGAAAGTGATGCGGGTGGTTTTGCACCACGAGGATTTGATATCAAAGCATCAGCCGAACGTGTTACTTGGATCCAACAACATTGGAAGCCATTATTTGAACAGAAGTTTTGGGTATCGCGTTTCTTGCAGGGTAGCCCTGGTGTAGATTCGGGTGTATGGGGCCAGCATTTTCCCAATACCGTAATGTTCAATTTCAGACCAGACCCACATCGCTATTTTGACTTGCATCATACGGCAAAGGATGTTTTTGAAACCGTAGATAAGCGGGAGTTACAATCAGGAGTCGCCGCAATAGCTTCTTTATTGTATCTGGTTGATCAACAGATTGATCAGTTTTAATGGTGAATCATAATTTTGGACGTTTAATTAGTGCAGGTTTATTATTCACGAAATTAACGCTGTTTGCAGGATTTAAAGGCAAACTTTAGTGCCGATATTGTATTATACCAGAATTTTTTACAGATGTTTATGTAAATCAAAAGGGCCTAATTTTCATTAGACCCTTTATCTTGGCGTTCAACTGTACAGTAATTTTTTTTGTTTCTTATCGTTTCCTCTTTTTTGTTTCTTATCCATTGTTTTTAAAGACATTTGGATATTTTACCGTACTACGTCATTTATTGTTTAACTTTCTTAGGAAAGTATTTGTTATCGTTTTCTATTATAAGAACATCTGTCGTTCGAAAAAGTTTAGAAAAATTTATATTATTTTGAACCGAAACAAATATTAGTCTAAAGTTTCTATTGTCTCACCACAAGTAAGCATACTAGAGCCAAAGTATGGGTTCTTGATGTTAAGCTCTTTACTCAACCAATGTCCACCTTTTCCCGAATTGTACATCGGGCAATGCTGATAAAATACTGGACTACTTAGGTCGGCTACCATTGCCAATTCGTAGGTATATTTAGATAGATCTAAGAAGCTATCTCGCTGCCTTGATATAGATTTCGTTTTGGAAATACTTTCTACACTTTCGGTTAAGTTCTGGCGTACTTTCATCCAAGTGGAATGTTCATTGGTTGCGAGCTTATCCATATCTATCGCTTTGATGACTACCATCAGTTCAGTAGCCTGTACAGCTGCAGACTTTCCATCAGTTTTTACCAAAGCATCTTTAATAGCAAAATAACCATTTATTACAGTTTGCAATTGTGTTTTGATTTGAGTAACATCAGTCTTACCAACATGCTTGTGCACTTGTTTATTGCTATCCAGATTATTGTCAGATATGTTGGTATCCAAGGTTGGTTTCTCTGGTGTATTGACAACATTCCGGAAGCTGGTTGTATATATCTTCTGGAGCCAAAAAGTCTTGATTGTCATAACCTACCGATGCAATACGCTTTAAGATTTCACCACGTGATGTTTTTACAGTATCATATTTTAGGATCGCTTGTTTTGTATCTGTATTCCATTCTACTTTTGCGACATTACTGATATTTCCTGCTTTTTCTATGGTTGATTTGCACATATCACAAGCTCCATTGATTTTTACAGTTTCCATTTTTAAATTTTCCGATTGCGCATAGGTATTTGCAGCAGATAGCAATAGCGTAATTGCTAACCATATTTTTGATATTGATTTCATGATGATTTTTTTAATTTAAAATAATATAAATAGGATTTTCAAAAGCAATTTTAATGCTTTTGAAAGGACATACTTTGGGCATGAGTGCCACTATTTAACCTATTTTGGGAGGCAACCAGATGGGAGAAAATTCTGAAGAATAATAATTCTGTTTGAATCCAAATTTATGTTCAATAGCAAAAAAATATTCCTTATGACTGACGTCCACAGGGGTTGTTAAGCTTAATGAACAAACAGATGATAGACACCTACATAAATGATCACATTTATGATCGTTACAATTATCGTGATGTTTTTTCTTATTAGAATCTGTTGGGCAACAATCGTTATCTTTTATATTCTTATGTCGCGGATTTGAAGAATGGGTTGTCTTTTTAAAATCTATTGTACATGTATAACCACTGCTTGGTATCAGTAAGAAACCCATGCAGAATATTAGGACAAAAACAATATATATACTCAAATTCTTCAACAACACAAATTTAAAAATTAATTGTACTGTTTAAACTTTTTATGGTAATTTTTCATTCATATGACACTTCTAATCTTAAATAACATGGTGCATTTCAAGATAGAAAAATGAAGGTTTTTATGATGCAGATTTGATATTCATATTTGTATATAGGTTCTGCAGCGATTATATGAAGCACTTTACCTAATAATATATCTTTTAAGAATCTATTGCGTTACAAGAATAGTAAATCAATGCATGGTGTTAAATGAAATTTTAAATGACTTTGAGCGTATAACAAGGCTACCTGTGCGATGGGTTATCAAGCTAAATGCAAACTAATATCAGAATCTTTTGTTCTTAAATACATAAGTTTCTTAGTAGAGTGGCACCACTTTTATGTAAAAAATAATATTAATAAAATAATATTGTAGTCTTATCAAATGTGTGAAACTTCATTTTTTTATATTTAAATTGCTGTATATGGAAAGAAATCCTGATGTGGTTATTATTGGAGGTGGACTTGCTGGTTTAACAGCAGCACTACATTTATCCAAGGAAGGATTGAAGGTTACTTTAGTGGAAAAAAATGCGTATCCCCGACATAAAGTGTGTGGCGAATATGTTTCTAATGAAATCTTACCCTACCTACAGTGGCTTGGTGTAGATGTTTTAGAAATACACCCAACAAAGATTACCGACCTTGAGTTTACGACAGCAAGAGGTAAGCATGTGAAAGCACGATTACCACTAGGCGGTTTTGGTATCAGTCGCTATTCATTCGATAATTTTCTATACCAAAAAGCAATATTAAATGGCTGTACAATCATCACGGAAACTGTCACAGCAGTCTCTTTTACTGGAGAAACCTTTACGGTCTCATGCCAAAACCAAGTTTTAATAACAAAGATCGTATTGGGTGCCTACGGAAAACGTGCGCATATCGATCAAATACTTGCACGTGATTTTATTCGTAAATCGGCGCCATGGTTGGCTGTAAAAGCTCATTATTCGGGTAATTTTCCTAATGATGTCGTAGCGCTACATAATTTTGATGGTGGATATTGTGGCATTTCCAAAGTTGAAAACGATAGGATAAACGTATGCTACCTCGCTGATGTGAATACTTTTAAGAAATATAAGAATATCGTAGATTATCAGGAGCATGTCCTATATAAAAATGCACACCTCAAATCTTTTTTTGAAAACAGCACCCTTCTCTTTGAAAAGCAAATTACGATAAGTCAAGTATCATTTGATAAAAAATCCACCATTGAAGATCATATACTCATGATAGGTGATACCGCTGGGCTTATTCATCCGCTTTGTGGCAATGGCATGGCGATGGCCATGCACGGTGCTAAAATAGCGTCAGAGCTAATATTAGATTACTATTCGGGTAAAATAACGTCTCGACAGGTACTAGAAAGTGCCTATGCACGGAAATGGAGTCAAAATTTTGGAAAAAGATTGTTTGTTGGCAGACTTTTAGCAAAAGCACTCCAATATGAAACCAGTACAGCCTTTTGCGTTAATTTAGCGACAAGATTTCCATCACTACTATCTTGGATAATCAAGCAAACTCACGGTAAACCAAAAGAAAATAAATGGGCCTAAATACCAAATTCAGAACAGATAAATCCGAAATCATGGATGATTTTTCGCTTGAGGGCGAAGAGTTAATCGAAGCATTGGATAAAATAGCACGTATCAACCAGCTTCTTGGAGGTAATAGTCTTACGTTGAATGGTGTCAAGAAATTATTGGCAAGAGTTGATATTACCAAGCCGATAACGATTGTGGATATTGGTTGTGGCAATGGTGATATGCTCCGTATGTTGGCTGATTACGCTTGTAAAAACAACATCGATCTTAAAATGTTCGGTGTAGATGCCAATTCCTGTACGATACAATATGCACAATCATTATCTAAAGATTATCCCAACATAACTTATATCTGTGACGATATTTTTGGAGACGACTTCAAAACCATGAAATATGATATAGTGTTATGTACCCTTACCCTACATCATTTTACAAATGAAAAAATACTCGATTTAATCGCTATCTTTAATCAGAACGCTAATCTGGGAATAGTTATAAACGACCTGCAGCGCAGTAAAGTCGCTTATAGATTATTTGAGGTCATCTGTTTTCTTTTTGGTTTAAATAGGATGTTGAGAGAGGATGGACTTATATCGATATTGAGGGGATTTAAGAAAAGCGAGTTGGAAAGTTTTTCCAATATATTAAATTTAAAATCTTATACCATCCAGTGGAAATGGGCCTTTCGTTACCAATGGATAATAGCTAAAATATGAATGTAAAGATAGTAACAGTTGCCAAGCAACTACCGAAATATTCATGCAGTACAACAGATGTAATTCCCATGTTGGACACTTGGCTGGATGGACAAGACATACGTTTTATAAAAAAAGTAAAAAAGATATTTGAAGGTGCCGCTGTAAATAGGCGGTATTCTATCCTAGACCCAGTTGAAGTTTTTACGGCTACTTCATTTGAAGAGAAAAATAATATTTACTGCAGGGAAGCTATTATTTTAGGCGAGCAGGTGCTTGAAAAAGCACTCAGTAAGGCCGGTTGGGAACCACAATCTCTTGATTATATCATCACCGTAAGTTGTACAGGCATTATGATACCATCATTAGATGCTTACTTGATTAATAAGATGAATCTGAGGCAAGATATCGTCAGGCTACCTGTTACCGAAATGGGCTGTGTCGCAGGGATATCAGGAATCATTTATGCTAAAAATTTCCTTAAGTCCAATCCTGGTAAACGTGCTGCTGTTATCGCTGTAGAAGCTCCGACGGCAACATTTCAGTTGGATGACTTTTCGATGCCCAATATGGTCAGTGCCGCTATCTTTGGAGACGGGGCTGCCTGCTGCTTACTATCATCTTATGAAGACGATCAAGGACCAGCTATACTCGATGAGCAGATGTATCACTTTTATGATGCGGAACACATTATGGGGTTTAAGCTTACTAATGGTGGTCTGCAAATGATACTTGATATTGGTGTTCCTGATACCATTGCCGAGCATTTTGGAACCATCATACATCCATTTCTTCAAAAAAATAACTTAGGTATTCAAGATATAAACCATATGATTTTCCATCCTGGAGGTAAAAAAATAGTCCTCACCGTAGAAAAACTATTTTCCGAATTCGAGAAAAATATAGACGACACGAAAGAGGTGTTGTTGCAATATGGCAATATGTCCAGTGCTACAGTTCTTTATGTCCTAGAACGTGTTATGGATCGTCAACCCCAGCCGGGAGAATTAGGTCTTATGCTGAGTTTTGGACCAGGATTTTCAGCTCAACGCGTTTTATTACAATGGTAATTATGCTAAAAAACGAACCATGGAATTAAAGGATATTAGAGCACAATTGCCATACAGTAAACCTTTTTTATTCGTAGACGAACTCCTTCATGTGGATGAAAATGGTATCATAGGCACCTATACTTTTGCTGAAAATCTTGAATTTTACAAAGGCTATTTTAAAAATAATCCGATTACCCCGGGAGTGATCTTAACAGAGACCATGGCACAGATAGGTCTGGTCAGTCTGGGAATTTTCCTACTCCAAAATGAGCCAACAGAAGAGGCTATCATTGTCTTTACCTCTGCCGATATGCAGTTTTTAAAACCAGTATATCCAAAAGAAAAAGTTACGGTAACTTCTCGAAAAATATTTTTCAGATTTGGTAAACTCAAGTGCGATGTCGTTATGAAAAATGAAACAGGACAGGAGGTGTGTAAAGGCATTTTAGCAGGCATAATAACCAGTAAGCTATGAACAGAGTTGTCATAACAGGATTGGGGGTCGTAGCTCCCAATGGTGTTGGTGTAAAAGCATTCAACAAAGCTATTAAAAATGGCGTTTCAGGTATAAGACACGATCCACAATTGCAAGAACTGCAGTTCTCCTGCCAAATAGCAGGAAAGCCTCAAGTTACTGATGAACTGAAGTCGGAGTATTTTACCGATCTCGAACTTCGGGGTTTCGACAGCACAGGGATACTGTATGGCGTTATTGCAGGGGTCGAAGCGTGGAAAGATGCGGGATTATCCATGACAAAAAATGAAGAACCCGATTGGGATAGTGGTGCCATTTTTGGCTCTGGCACATCAGGCATTGACAAATTTAGAGAAAGCATCTATAAAATAGACGCTCTGCAGACCCGTAGATTGGGTAGCACGGTAGTTGCTCAAACCATGAACAGTGGCATCAGTGCATATCTCGGGGGAAAATTAGGACTTGGGAATCAAGTAACTACCAATTCCTCGGCCTGTGCAACAGGTACCGAAGCTATTATGATGGCTTATGACCGAATTCGATTAGGTCAAGCAAAACGCATATTGGCGGGCAGTACTGGAGACAGTGGTCCTTACATCTGGGCTGGCTTTGATGCCCTCCGCGTATGCTGCTCAAGTTATAATGACCGACCAGAACAAGGATCTCGCCCTATGAGTGCAACATCCTCAGGTTTTGTTCCCGGTAGTGGGGCAGGAGCATTGATCATTGAAGATTTGGAAAGTGCCTTGCAGCGCGGCGCCACCATTTATGCCGAGATATTAGGTGGTCATGTCAACTCGGGAGGGCAGCGCGGTACGGGTAGCATGACCGCTCCTAACAGTATTGCAGTCCAACGATGCATTATCGAGGCACTTAAAAATGCAGGTATCACAGGAAATGATGTTGATGCCATAAATGGCCATCTTACTGCAACAGTAAAAGATAGTCTCGAAATCGAAAACTGGACTAAAGCACTGGGACGGCGTGGAGTGTCATTCCCCTATATTAATTCCTTAAAAGGCATGACGGGGCACTGTCTAAGTGCAGCCGGAAGTATAGAGAGTGTGGCTTCTGTCCTGCAGCTGCATGAAGGGTTCCTATTTGGCAATAAAAATTGCATTGATTTGCAGCAAGAGATCACAACACTGATAGCGCCTTCAAAAATACCATTAAAAACATTTAATTTAAATCTAGATATCATAGCCAAAGCAAGCTTTGGATTTGGCGATGTAAATGCCTGTATAATATTTAAAAAATTTAAAAACTAATCTTATGAATAGAGAACACCTTATCGCGAAGTTAAAAGATATTATAAAGCCTTATACCACAAATGATGAAGCTCTTGAGAACCTTACTGAAGATACCGACTTTATCCATGACCTGAATGTCAATTCGGCCAATCTTGTAGATATCGTATTGGATATTGAAGAAAGTTTTGATGTGAATATTGACAATGCTGATATGGAGCGCATGCTTAATGTAAGATCTGCCGTTGAGATTATTGAAACCAAACTTGCTGAAAAATGATCGGTAATGATGTTGTAGATATCTGTCAATCTCGGCTAGATAGTAACTGGCAGCGTAAGGGATTTATACAAAAATTATTCGCAGATGAGGAACAATTGCTAATAGCAAATAATCTGGATACCGAAATGATCATATGGTTATTATGGAGCATGAAAGAAGCAGCTTATAAAATATGGAATAGGCAAACAAAAATTAGGGAATATATTCCTAGAAAACTGGTATGTACATTACTGACACAAAACAGCCATAGCGCCACAGGGCAAGTTGTTTGTTGTGGTAATATCTATCATACAAAGTCTAGCCTATCAAAAGAATTTCTACATACGATTGCCGTGATTGACTTTCAAGCACTTGAGCATGTCATTGAAATCGACAGCAAAAGTATGCTAAAATATGAGAATGGTATTCCCTACCTGATTACAGAAGACCAATGGAGGCCGGTTTCAGTTAGTAATCATGGTCGCTTTGAAAAAGTGGTAACCATTAAAGCACATGACTGGTAATTTATCTGAATTGTTTTTTATATATAACACACCTAATTGATTCTTTTATATTTAAATACCATAAATAAGTATTTCGAAACAGGTGATTTCAACGACAAGTTATTACGCTATAAATGGTAATCTTAACGATAGAAATTCGATATTAATAATAATGAATAATATCAAAATCTATTATGTTTGATTTGCGAGAATATTCCTATATTTGGTTATAACCAATTACTTTTTAGAGATATATTCCTTTGCACGTGGAAGAATTGAAAAATCAGACAGATGAAAAACAATTGTTGCTGCTTTTAAAGAACGGCAATTATAAGGCATTTCAGTGTATATATCAATTATATAGTTTACGGTTATTGGGCCGTATTATCCGATTGGTGAAAACTGAGGAGATTGCCGAAGAAATTCTACAAGAACTTTTCACACGTGTTTGGACAATTAGAGAACGCATAGATCCTGATCGTTCCTTTAAATCTTTCCTTTTTTTAGTAGCACAGAATCTCGTGTGTGACCATTTTCGACGCATTGCTTTAGATCAAAAACATCGTCAAGATTTTATTGCAAACAACGTTGAAAAT
Organism: Sphingobacterium sp. SG20118; assembly: GCF_044740685.1. Taxonomy (NCBI): domain Bacteria; kingdom Pseudomonadati; phylum Bacteroidota; class Sphingobacteriia; order Sphingobacteriales; family Sphingobacteriaceae; genus Sphingobacterium; species Sphingobacterium sp. SG20118. The sequence continues at coordinate 2,528,790 of NZ_CP172826.1, read as the reverse complement.
TATATGCATATCGAAGAAGATCTTTTATATAAACAAGCTGAGCAGAGCTTAATGTATGCTATAGACAAACTACCTACACAATGCCAAAAGGTATTCAGGTTATATAAGATTGAAGGTAAAAGCTATGAAGAGATAAGCCATCTATTAAACATAAGCAAGTCAACCGTTAATAATCATTTAACGAAAGCCAATACCATATTGAGGCATGAATTACCTTTTTATAAGACCAATATCATACTGGTTTGTTTATTTCTTTCTAAAATCTTATAATTTTTCATTTTGAAGTAGGTACTTATTGATCGTTGTCCGTATTAGCTTATAAAACCATTATAAGTTGAAAGCTAACGAAGGATTTAACGCTATATTTAATAAGTATCTTGAAGGTGTTGCAACCCAACAAGAGCTGCAGTTGTTGATGGATTATTTTCAACAAAAAGATTGTATTGGGTTTAGCAAACGTATTTTAGAAGAATTTTCAAAAGAGGAATTAGATGAATATCCATCGCACTATCAAGCTATAGCTGATCGTGTCCAAGTAAGGTTGGATCATTTACATGGCAATAGTGTAAACTGTAATCCAAAAATTTCATTGAAGAGGTCATTCAATCTTTTCACACTTCTAAAAAAACCAATTGCAGTAGCAGCAACGGTACTGGCCTTTGGCATTTTTAGTACCTATCTCATTCATGAAAATTATGAAGCTGATCATGGAAAGCACTCCGCTTTAGAGGATGTTATTTTGCCCAGCCATAATAAAGCATGCATACTATTTGAAGACGGGGTTACGTATTCTTTATCAGATTTAGATGCTAAGCTGTTAGCAAAAAGAGGTATACAGGTTACTGTCACTACCGAAGGTGATACTGTATTTAACATTATAGAAGCCCCACTGGGACTTGAGCAGCGTCAAACATTTTATTCTCCCAAAGGATCAATGTCTCGCTTGGTTTTAGTTGATGGTACCCAGGTTTGGCTTAATTCCGGTTCAACAATCAGTTATCCCACTCGGTTTACAGAAAGCAATAGAGAAGTTACCATCGATGGCGAGGTTTATTTTGATGTAACACACAATGCATTAAAACCTTTTGTCGTAACAGCAAAATCCACTCAGGTGAATGTATTGGGTACCAAATTTAATGTAGCGACCAATTTAGCCAATGATAATGTGCTAACCACGTTGGTAGAAGGTTTCTGTTGAAGTAAAGGTCAGGAGAAACAAGCTTTTAATAAATCCGGGTACCCAGGCGATAACAAATCAGAAAACTGGGATTATCAGCAGTCAGTATGTTCATGTTCATGACGTAATTGCTTGGAAAGACGGAAAATTTAAATTTAGAGAAGATGATATTTATACTGTTTTAGAGAAGATCCAAACTTGGTATAATATCAAAGACTATGAAATAGAGGAGTCCACTCATGATCGATTTAGTGGTACCATAGTACGTACTAAAAAATTGTCCGATCTCCTAAACCAACTTGAAAAAATTTCCAATTACAGATTTAATATTAGAGAAGGGAGGGTCTATGTTATGAAATAAAAAGAGTAAAAAATAAAAATGGAAGTCCGCTCAATACTTTCAAATTGAATGTTTCGTGATATTATTTAATAATGACCTAAAAAATAAACTTTTATCAACAAACGCTAACCTTATGTATAAATTCTATTTTAATATTCGTGTATCCGCACGGAGATCCACGATTATGGGTTTTGTTACCGTAACAATAATTACCTTTTTCCTACTGGTAATGGTTATTCAGGTAAATGCTTCCACCTTCGAGCAAAAAGTATCTCTAAATTTTAAAAATGCATCATTAGGTGTTGTTTTAGAAGAGATTCAAAAACAAACGGGTTTAGACCTTCTGTATAATAGTACATTAATCAATAAAAATAGTAAACGTGTCACCATCTATACCAAAGCAGTACCATTTCATGAAGCCTTGATTAAAGTGCTTTCAGGCAGTAAATTATCCTTTGAGATCGATAAAAATACGGTTCTCATCAAAGAGATAAAGAATACGCATCATATGGTTTCCTATAGTGCAAATTTAGGAGTAAAATCTAATCAACAAAAAGTGATTACTGGACGTATCGTAGATTTGGAGAATTTGCCTATGCCCGGTGTCAGTGTAGTGGTAAAAGGGACAGCAATAGGTACTTCAACAGATAATGAAGGTCATTATACCCTTCAAGTTCCTGAACAAGGGCAAACTTTACTCTTTTCAATTGTGGGTTATAAGAGTCAGGAAATTACCATTGGAACTCAGACGCGTATTGATGTGGCGTTGGAATCCGATGTCGATAATTTAGAAGAGGTGGTTGTCGTTGGTTATTCTTCTCAGAAGATGAAATACTTATCAAGTGCCATTAGTAATCTTTCTGCGCAAAAGCTAAAAGATGTAACCTCAAATGATTTGGGTAGTATGCTTCAGGGTAAAGCACCAGGGGTTGTTGTATCAAGCGGTTTCTGGTGACCCTTCAAGTGAACCGAAGATTCTAATCAGGGGGGCGGGTACAATTTCTGCCAGTACAGCACCACTTGTTGTCGTCGATGGCAATATTGGCGGTAGTTACAATGCTGCAGATATCGAATCTGTTTCAATATTGAGGGATGTAGCAGCTACAGGATTATACGGTTCTCGAGCAGCAAATGGAGTAATCATTGTCAACACCAAAATGGGCAGACCCGGTAAGACACAGATTGAATTTAATAATTCAGTTGGATTTACCAATCCAACAACGGGTAATTTTCGTTTGATGAATTCGCAAGAGCTTTATGACTATCAAAAAACCTTTTATAATCGTGCGCCAAGTGTATTGGATAATAATACCGATTGGTGGGGCCAAGCGTTTGGAACTGGACATATCAATACCGATAACCTATCGATTTCAGGTGGTTCTGAAAAAGTACAATATTATACATCTGCAGTATATTATCGAGAAACAGGAACATTAAAAGGTACCGGCCAAGAAGTTTTTAATTTCCGTAATAATATGAATGCTCAAATCAATGACCGACTCAAAGTATCCGTATTCATTAACGGTACGGTAAACAAGAATAAATTAGAGCATAGTGAAACTAAATATGGCGCCTACATAAATCTTCCCTTTGATCCTGCTTATGATAGTAACGGCGAACCGATTGATGCCCGTTTTGATCCGAATTGGTTAGGAAGAGAAAAAGACAATTATTTACACTCTTTGCAATATAACTATAACAAAAATGACAATTGGGTCGTTGCAGGGGATTTGAATTTAGATTATAAACTAAGTAGTAAGATTACATTATCAAGTTACAATCGGGTACAGGTTTCAAATGGTAAATCAGCTCGATATTTTGACAGACGTACAAAACCCGGAGGAGCCAATATTGGCGAATTGTATAATGGAACAACAAATTCAAACCGTTTTTTAACGTCCAATCGTATTCGTTATGTTGAAGAATTTGGTTTACATAACCTAGCCTTATTAGGGGCTGCTGAAGTAGAGACCACTACATCGGGATGGTTAGATGTATCCGGTAAAGGATTGCCAGCAGGTCGAGATGTGATGTCAGTTGCTACAGGAGTCTTGACGAATCCAAATGGTGCTACAGACCAAGTTGGATTTAGAAAATACCTGGCACAAGCAGATTATAATTATGACAATAAGTATTTTTTGATTGGATCTTTTGTGAATGAATTTTCATCAAAATTTGGAAGAAATAATCCTACAGCCAATTTTGCTCAGTTTGGAGCTTCTTGGTTGATGAGTGGAGAAGAATTTTTGAAAGATAACCAGACGTTAACATTTGCTAAAATAAGGGCGAGTTATGGAACTGTAGGTAATGCAGATGGTATTTCAAATTATGCAGCTTTAGGATTATATAGCATCACACAAGATGCCAGTTATAGTGGTTTACCAGGTGCGGCTCCTTTCCAAAAAGGAAATCCAGATTTGACTTGGGAGAAAATCAGATCTGCTAATCTAGGTATTGATGCTTCCCTTTGGAATCGTGTTGCTATTAGTGTCGATGTGTATGATAAGAAATCCAGCGAATTGTTATATCGGAAACCTTTAGCAGCTACTACTGGCTATAGTTATGTATGGGTAAATGCAGGATCTGTTCAAAACAGAGGTATAGAATTTAATATTACATCCCAGAATATTCAAAAACCAAATTTTTCTTGGGAGACAAGCTTTAATATGTCTTTTAATAAAAATAAAGTACTCGAATTGAGTGATGGTTCTGCAGTATTTAACGCTGGTGCTCGACAACCAATTGCCGTAGGATATGATATGGATGCATTTAACCTTCCAATTTGGGCAGGAGTAGATCCTAAGAATGGTGATCCACTTTGGGAAAAAGTAACGCTTGATGCCAATGGGACAAAAACGATCACAAAAACCAGTGTCTATAGTGAAGCCGCTACTTCAGACTCTCGTCAATTTACAGGCACATCCGCAGCTCCTAAATTTACAGGAGGTCTAAGTAATAACTTTAGATATAAAGACTTTACACTATCGGCATTCTTCAATTTCGTATATGGCAATTACGTCTATAATGAAACCCGTGTTTCATTTGATAATGATGGTCTATACGAAGCTTTCAACTCTATGGTTTTGGCGAAAGGATGGACCCGATGGGAAAAAGAAGGAGATATTGCTACCCACCCCAAACCAATTGTTGGTGGGAATAAAGATTCAAATCAAGGCTCATCCAGGTATTTAGAGGACGGAAGTTACATTCGATTGAGAAATATCAGAGCGGGCTATAATCTACCTGAAACCCTGTTGAGCAAAATTGGTTTTTCTCGTGTGCATGTATTTGTAAGTGCCGACAATCTATGGACAGCCACGAAATTTTCAGGACCTGATCCAGAAGTTACACTAAGTCAGCAAGATCAAGTGTCTGGTCTATCCAGTTTTAAATATCCAATTAGTAAAAAAATTGTTTTCGGTCTTAATTTAACATTCTAACTCAATTTCAAGATGAAACTAACGTTATTTTATACCCCCTTGATCGCTATAGCATTAGCAGTGTCACTTTATTCTTGTCAGAAATACTATGATCCGACAGAATTTATCAATGAAGAAGGTGCCTTAAAAAATGAAGCCGACGTAGGAACCACCACAATTGGGACTTATGCTGTTTTAAAAAATGCCGCTTATGTACGCAGTGGACATTTCTTAATGGAATATCCTGGAGATGCGGTTGCACAAGGACAATCCTCCGGTGATGACCTGACCAAAGCATACCGCTATACCCATATTAATACTTCAGAACATTGCAGTAATTTTTGGTCACAGGCTTACAAGGTCGTTGCTGCAGCTAACAAAATTATTGCATTTGTTCCAGATGATGCCGGAGCAGGTCTATTGCAGCTAAAGGGTGAAAATCTTTATTTAAGGGCCATGATGCATTTCAACTTGGTTCGTATTTTTGGACGCCCGTATCCGCAAAATAAGGGCGCAAATCTAGGTGTCCCCATTTTAAGAGAAGGGTTGTCAGATGAAGAGTCTGCTTCTCTAACACGAAGTCAAGTAAAAGAAGTTTATGATTTTGTCATTAGCGATTTGCTTAAAGCAGCAGAATTAATGACCGAAGATAAAAGTAACTCTTTTGCATCCAAAGAGGTTGCCTATGCCTTATTATCACGCGTATACTTGTATAAAGAAGACAATATCAATGCGATTAAGTATGCTAATCTCGTCATCAATTCAAATCGTTATTCACTTTTGCAAGGGAACGAATATGCCGGTTATTTTCAGTCCTTACCGGATAACAACCGGGAGACCATTTTTTGTATTAGGCATACCAAGGTTGAAGATCGTAACATGTCCTCTATTGGTTCAATGTATTTTAGTGGAGATGTTTCTGGGAAACCTTTAGGGCAGGGGGTTAGTGGTTGGGCAGAAATCTACGCTTCTAAAAAGTATTATGATTTTGTGGGGCAACATCCACATGATTTGAGGAATGGGTTTATCACACCTTATATTGAAAACGGTGTTTTGCAGTATAACCAAAAGTTGACACCTACGACACCGATGTATTACGTCAATAAGTACTCACGCCAAGAAGGGCAGATTAATTTAAGTTCACCTGTTTATTTGCGACTTGGTGAAATATATCTGATCAGGGCAGAAGCAGAAGCCAAAGTAGGAAATGATGCTGCTGCATTAGCAGATGTCAATTTATTACGTCAACGTGCAGGCTTAGCAGGTAATGAGCTCTACAATGCTAGTCAGGTACAAGCTTCTGGAAAAACTATGCTCGATATTGTCTTAGAAGAACGCTTTTTGGAGTTAGCATTTGAAGGACATAGAGCCTATGATCTTTTCCGAAACAACCTGCCTATGGAACGCAATTATCCTGGTACACATTCATTAAACAATACGCCTACTACAGATATCCATCAAATAGTTCGTGCTAATGACAATCGTGTCGTTTTTTATATTCCACAAGCAGAGATTAATAGAAATAATAAATTAAACCAAAATCCTTAACAAAATTATATAACTATTATGAGTTTTTCTAGAAGAAAATTTTTAAGTGCAGTTGGTCTAACGACCGTTGCAGGAGTAGTTGCAGCGAATACATCCATGGCGTCGACTAGCCTATGGTCCGTCAGTACAAAAACACTAAAAGTAGGTCTGATCGGTTGCGGTGGTAGAGGTACAGCAGCGGCTATGGAGGCACTTAATGCCGACCCTAACGTAGTTCTTCATGCTATGGCAGATGCTTTTGGCGACCATTTGGACGAGTCGTACAAGACTTTAAAAGAGAAGATGGGTGAAAAAATACAAGTGAAAAAAGAGCAACAATTTGTTGGTCTAGATGCTTACAAGAAATTATTATCTTCAGGCATTGATGTTGTTATATTGGCTTCACCGCCAGCATTCCGTCCAGCTCATTTGGAAGCATCTGTAGAGGCAGGGAAACACATCTTCTGCGAGAAACCATTTGCTGTGGATGCCCCAGGGTTAAGAAGAGTAATCGCAGCTTCGAAAAAAGCAAAAGATAAAAATTTAGCATTGGTTGCAGGATTTTGTTGGCGTTATCATCTTCCAAAGCGTCAAACCTTTGGAAAAGTATTGGATGGGCAAATTGGTCACGTAACATCAGCAGCGTGCACGTATGACACAGGTGAACTTTGGTATAAAGAAAGACAGCCGGAGTGGACAGATTTTGAATATCAATTAAGAAACTGGTTGTACTATAATTGGCTTTCAGGAGATCACATTATTGAGCAGGCTATCCATAGTATCGATATGTTACAATGGGCTATGGGTGATCGATTACCTGTAAGTGTTGTCGGTACAGGAGGCCGTCAGAAAAGAGTAGATCCCAAATTTGGCAATGTATATGATCATTTTGCAGTCGTATTTGAGTATGATGATGGCACAAAAGGTTATTTCTCGAGTAGACAACAGAATAATACGGCACCTTCCTATGCTGTGGAGCTCATTGGGAAAGATGGGAAATGTATTGTAGACTGTCGAACAGGCGAACACCTTATTACAGGAGCAAATCCTTGGAAATATGATGATGAAACTAAGTTTACGGATGAAAATGCCTATAAAAAATCAAATTCAAGGAGCATGTATCAGCAAGAGCACGATGAGCTTTTTGCTTCTATTCGCAATAATAAGCCTAAAAACGATGGGGACTGGATGGTGAAATCCAATCTTGTCGCATTGGCCGGACGTATGGCTGCTTATACAGGTCAAAAGGTAAACCTTCAGGATGCATTAGCATCTAACGAGCTATTATTTCCAGAGCAGGTCTCATGGGATTTAAAATATGATATACCAGTATCAATTCCAGGTATTAACACAACAATTTAAGAGCAATGGATCGAAAAGGATTTATAAAATCAGCTGCCCTTGTTGCTGGAGCAGCAGCGGCCTTCCCAATATTTAACACATCAGCAAGTAAGCTACCAATTACGAGTATGAATGCTAAATGGTTGAAAAAAGGTGTTGGTTATGATATGATTAAAGGAGAACTTTCTTTGGTCGACAAGTTCAAATTGATTAAAGACTTAGGATTTGATGGTATCGAGTTCAATAGTCCTGTCAATTTTAGCATCAAGGAATTGTTGCATGCAAAGTCAGCAACTGGAATCGAAATTCCAAGTCTTGTCAATAAGGATCATTGGTCCAAACCTTTATCTGATCCCGATGCGTCAGTGCGACAGTTCATAATTGGTTCTGTTGCTAAGTCATTGCAAGAAGTAAAGGAATTAGGTGGAGATACGTTACTTGTAGTGCCAGGAGTTGTCAATGAGAAGGTTTCTTATGGCACTGCATATAAAAATGCACTAGATTCAGTTCGAAAATTGATTCCATATGTCGAGAAAACGGGAGTCCGGATTGGGTTGGAAAATGTTTGGAATAATTTTATATTGAGCCCGATAGAGGCAAAGATGTTTATCGACGAAATCGATCACCCGCTAATAGGTTGGTACTTCGACATCGGTAATGTACTTCGATACGGTTGGCCCGAACATTGGATTGAGGTGTTGAATAAAAAAATATTTAAGCTACATGCCAAAGAGTTTAGTCGGGTCAAAATGAATGATGAAGGATTAAGAAACGGTTTTAATGTAGAACTGCTCGAAGGAGATATTGACTGGCCAGTTGTTATGAAAACACTTAAAGAAGTGGATTATAAAGGAGGGTGGTTGACTGTTGAGTTAGGAGGTGGTGATCGCGATTACCTTAAAAAAATATCCAATCAAATGGACACTATTTTAAGCTATTAAATGGGCGCTACTTAAAGAAAGCAATCATACTTGATGCCTCTTTAAATCAGTGTCTTACAATTAGGGAATGATCAATTCAGTAGCCTGCAAATGAACAAGCTATCTAATTGATCATTTCTTTTTTGTAATAATCATTCATTCGGTTGTTCACGCTGATTCATCTTGGATAAATGAAGATGAATTTGTACCAAGTAAATACCTCCGAACTCTCCAAAGAGTGTTTATTTATTGTCAAATTTGAACCGTATACATGAATTATGGCACAGAACTTACCAAAACGACATGCAGACGTTTACAGTATCTATCGTATTGAAAAATTTATTCCTTAACTTTACTTAAGCAGAATTGGAAGCTAAAAATATAAAAAATAACGGGGTATTAAGAAACAATAGGACCATTTTCTAGATTCTGTAAACGTTGAAAACAATACGATGAAAAAGATTATAATGGTATTAGTGAGCTGTATAGGTGGAGTTGTATTGACTGCTATGGGGTTTACGTTCATGAATAAAGGAAACGATTCAAAAACAGCTATAAAGATGGATGAAAATAAAATGACCAAAGAAATTTATTTTGCAGGGGGCTGCTTTTGGGGGACTGAGCATTTTTTTAAACAGGTGAGGGGTGTAACAGCTACCGAAGTGGGGTATGCGAATGGGACAGTTAAGAAGCCCTCTTACAAGGAGGTTTCTAAAGGGGTGACAGGAGCCGCCGAAACCGTAAAAGTAATCTATGATCCTGAAGTGATTGATTTGGATCTATTAATTGATCTTTACTTCAAAACGATCGACCCAACCTTGCTCAATCAGCAAGGAAATGACGTAGGGACCCAATACCGAACTGGTATTTTCTTTTCTGATCAAGCAGATGAAAGTTTAGTACGTCAAAAAGTTCAAGAATTGGGCAGCACTTATCATCAAAAGATTGTAGTCGAATTTGGGCCAATCCAGAGTTTCTATGATGCAGAAACATATCATCAGGATTATTTGGATAAAAATCCAGGTGGCTATTGCCACATTGGACCTGCTTTGTTTGAATTAGCAAAAAAGGCAAATCCTCCTAAAGAAAGTGAATATAAAAAGAAAGATAAGAACACACTAAAAAAAGAACTGACCGATATTCAATATGAGGTAACTCAGAAAAATGGAACAGAAAGAGCTTTTGAGAATGCATATTGGAACGAATTTAGGGAAGGTATTTATGTCGACGTCACTACGGGTGAACCCTTATTTGTTTCGACGGATAAGTTTGAATCGGATTGCGGATGGCCCAGTTTTTCAAAACCCATAAATGAAAAGACGGTAAAAGAACTTTCGGACAATTCTTATGGAATGCAACGTACGGAAGTAAGAAGCAAAACAGGAGATGCGCATTTAGGACATATTTTCAACGACGGACCTGCTGATAAAGGAGGCATGAGATATTGTATCAACAGTGCATCGTTAAAGTTTATTCCTAAAGCTGAAATGGACGCCAAAGGTTATGGTAAATTTATCTCCTTATTGAATAAGGAACCATCAAAATAAGTTGACACTGAAAAAAGGAAAACTGAATACTATTCCGCAGGTATAAATACCAAAGCCCAATCTTTTAAAATTGGGCTTTGGTATTAATTGCGCATGGCTCTTTTCGAGTACATGCACGCTCAATTAAGCTTGGATATTAGCATTAATTATTTCAACTGGTAAGCTGCAACACTCTTTTTGAAAAAAGTAGGAACATAGATTATTTTTGTGATAGGATCATAACCTATATCTGCCGTATTTTTCTTTTCTGCGCTACTGTCCAATAGTAATTCTGATTTTCCATTTGCATGTACATAATAGATATATCCTCCCCAGCATGAGTACACGAAGTCTCCATTGCCAATCGGTTCAATACCATCACCGCCACAGGGCATATCTGCTATTGTGGTTAATTCCTTCTTCTCATTTGCTTTTAATAATTGCTTATTTCCACCAGCAATGTAAAGGTCTTTACCTATTGCTTTCAACCCATTCACGCCATCAATATTTTCAAGGTATACGACATCTTTATTATTGATGATTTGATGGATTTTCTTCGTTCTAGAATCTGAGACATACACAACACCTTTATCACTTACCGTGATATCATTTAAAAATACAGATCCAGCAATAGGGATTTTACGGACCACTTTGCTCGATGGAATATCAATAACAACCACATCTGTTATATCGGCTGCATAAAGTATATTGCCATGTTTAGCAAGTCCTTTTGGTGAATTGAGCCCATTTATCCATTCCAGATCGATTACCTTTCCACTCAGATCTAATTTGCCGATACCACCAATGCCATCTTTCTCATCGGCGCTATTACCCATGATGGAAACATAGAGTATACCTGCCTTAGTATCTGGCAATACGGATTCGGGTAAGTTGATGATGCTATCAGTTTCCCATATTTTCTCCAATTTATGCTGTGCTTGGACCGATACGCCCAATACTAGCGCTAGGGATAGATTTAGTATTTTCTTCATAATTGCTTGTTTCTTAAAAGGTTCAATTGTTAGTTTATAAATATTTTAAGATAAGTAAGTTACAAATAGTTTGATGAATAAGTTGTTTAATATATCAACAAAAAATGCGCCTACCATCGGTACGATTAAAAATGCCTTATGCGATGGTCCGTATTTATCGGTTATTGATTGCATATTGGCAACCGCGGTAGGGGTTGCACCTAATCCAAATCCACAATGTCCTGCGCTCAGTACAATGGCATCATAGTCACTTCCCATTACTCTAAAGGTAATAAACATGGCAAATAGTACCATTAGTACAGTTTGTAATACCAGTATGATCAATACCTGAGTGGCTAGTCCTTCCAATTCCCATAACTGTAATGACATCAAGGCGATGGTTAAGAATAGGTATAGGCCCGTATTTCCAAGCACATCTACCGCATGGTCATTTACGACATATTTAGATGTTCTATTAATCGTGTTACGAATGACAACGCCAATGAACAGGCACCAAACAAAATTGGGAAGTTCGAGCCATGAATCTTTACAATACTCATATAGTAGGTTTCCCATTGATAAGCAAATTGCAAACATCGTCAGCGTTTCAATCATGTTACGAACATTAATTCGTCTGTTTGAAGCTGGACTTTCGAACATTTCTACAGGAAGTTCCTTTTCTTGTACTTCATTGGCTGGTTTTATATTTTTCTTTTTCAGCAGCACTTTTGCAACTGGGCCACCTATTAGGCCTCCCATCACTAAGCCGTACGTAGCACAAGCCATAGCTAGCTCCATGGCGCCATTTATGTGGAATATATCCGTTAGATTTTGCGCCCATGCTGCACCAGTTTCCATGACCACCAGTTAGTGTTATTGAACCAGCGATCAGTCCATAACTTGGGTTTATACCTAATAACGATGCTATTGATATGCCAAAAATATTTTGGACGAGCATGAATGTACCCGTTAGGAGAACGAATATTAACAAAGGTTTTCCTCCCTTTTTTAGCTTTTCAAATTCGGCGCTCAAACCAATGGAGGTAAAGAAGATAAGCATCATTGCCGTTTGCAGCGAACCTTCAAATTTGAAGCTAAGACCCATAGTTGAATTTAAGATATAAAGCACAACTGCAATAAAAAATCCTCCAACAACGGGCTCGGGGATGTTGTAGTTTCTAAAAAAACGTACTCTTTTAACAATAAAAAATCCTAAAAGCAAAACAAGACAAGCAAAAGCTAACGTTTCAAATATTCCAAATGTCATATGTATGGGGTTTCTGATTTTAAAATAAAGTGGAAAGTTAAGAATAAAATACAAAACTATTGTTTTCATCACTTTTATGTGACCAAGTGATATGATGACATGTTTCCAACGTGATTATTTCATAACGTTAAATGACCCTATTGAATTATATAAGATTAGTAATGCAGAGATACGAAAGTTATTTAACCGTTCATTATGCAAGTAATTCTAATTCCGCTTTGTGTACCCCATCTGGTGTTGTGTAAAAGGGACGCCCCTCGATGACGGCATGTGCCTCCTGCTCGATGCCCAGTGCATGGTAAATGGTTTGGTGTATCTGTTCGATCCGAATAGGTTTTTCTATCGTTTTGCAAGGTCTTTCATCGGCTGTCTTCCCATAGGTAGAACCTTTCTTGATGCCACCGCCAAACATTAAAATAGAACCGCCATCCGTAAAATGACGATGCATGCCATAGTGCTTGATATCGTTTATAATGTCTGGCTGATCAACCTGTTCCAGTACTTCAGCTCTCGGTCTTCCCTCTAGCATCATATCTCTACTGAACTCGCTAGCCACGATGATCAAAGTACGGTCAAGGTGCCCAGATTGCTCCAGGTCTTTGATAAGCTGCGCTATTGGCTTGTCTATCTGTCTTTTCATTTCAGCAGCTCTTGTATGTCCATTTTCGTGCGTATCCCATCCTTCGAATGGCACATATTCGGTCGTCACTGAGATAAAACGGGCGCCTTGTTGGGTAAGCCTTCTAGCCATTAGGCATCCTAATCCAAATTTTCCGGTGTTATAGATGTCATAGCTCGCTTTGGGTTCGCTATTTAGATCAAAAGCTTTCGCTTCGGGCGACTTTAGCAGCATGTAAGACTGCTCCATTGCACGACGCAAGGATTCCTTTTGGTAGTCACTTCCAAATTCGCCAAAAGCACTTCCACTGATCAAATCGTTGTACAATTGATTGCGACGCTCGAAACGTTGGAAAGACATTCCTGCTGGCGGTTTTACGGCATCAAGACCTGCTGTTGGATCGGCGATCATAAATGGACCAAATTCGCTACCCAAGAAGCCTGCAGTATGGAATGCTTTTAACTCTTCACCTTCACCCAATGTTAACCGTTGCCCAATATTGATGAAAGCGGGGATTACTGGATTTTTAGGGCCCAATTCTCGGGCTATCCAAGAACCGATATGTGGAGCTGCTACCGTTTGTGGCGGCTCATAACAGGTGTGCCAGTGGTATTGGTGTCGAGCATGCAGAATATGCCCTAAGTCGGCAGCCATATACGATCGAATCAAAGTGCCTCTGTCCATGACCTGACCGATTGATTCTAAACCCTCCGAGAAGTTGATGCCATCTAAAATAGTAGGTACGGATTTAAATGTGCTCAATACCCCGTTTGAATCCATGCCTTTTTTAAATGGCGTATATATTTTAGGGTCAAATGTATCCGTATGCGCCATTCCTCCAGCCATCCATAGTAAAATTACGGTATCCGCACTACTTTCTTTATGAGCCGATTGGCAGGATGATAGTAAACTCGAAAGCGGAGCTCCTGCTGCCAACGCGCTCATAGTAGCAGCACTGGCAGTTCGTAAAAAATCTCTTCTATTCCACTTGTCTCTCATCTTTACTTACTTTTCTAGTTATTAATTAATAAGTTGGAACTCTGGTAATAGTATAACCGCCCACAAAAAATCCTGAACACTGTTTTCATCGGGTTTATCAGCAAACATATTTTTAGCAATATCGAGCTCTTTCTTACTGGGGTTGCGCCCTAATGTACGTCGGTAAACTTGGGTGACGATTTGTTCGCTGTTGTTATATTGCTTTAACCAACTTTGTGCTCCTTTTCGCAGTGTTTCATTCAGTTTTGATCCATTTGTTAGTTCCATTGCTTGTAACAGGTTCGATTGACTTTCACGTACACTGATTACGTTATCCCGGTTTGGTCTACCCATAGCGGTTAGGAAATCGTCATTTTCTACCAGAGAGGCACGTGCGAAATAAGCCTGATTAGGCTGTAATTGAAAAGCTTCGTAAGGGTTATATTTCAATCGGTCCAACCCATAGATAGGTGATATTGTATTACTGACAGCATCAGCGAACTGCTCGGCAGTCATTTTACGACGCAGTATACCAGTAAATTGAAAATCTGTTGCATTGATCTTCGCTGCATCATCAATAGTAACAGCAGGCAATTGATACACTTTTGAGTCGACAATCAATCGAATCAGTTTTTTCATATCATAGCCATTTTCCACAAAATCTACCGCTAGCCAATCCAATAGATCTTGACTCCAAGGTTTATTGTCCATTTCATCTGTTGGAGCTACGATACCACGTCCCATAAGCTGCGCCCATATTCTGTTGACAATGGTGCGGTACAATCGTCCGTTTTCATCTTTGGTCAGGCTTTCTGCCATTTGCTGTGCTTTCTCCTTTTTTGACGCTTTTTTAGAGATCGCACCCAGTTCGTCCCATAGCAGTTTCGGGTCGACAAATTTACCTGTCGGAATATCGCAGCGGTTCACTTCCAGCGGTTCTTCTGAAAAAGCATTGGCAAAAGAATAAGCATCGTTCAGTTTCCAATCGCTGATGAAGCTGTCGTGGCAAGAAGCACATTTTAGGTTCAATCCCAATAATGCCTGCGATACATTCTGTGCGGCCTGCATAGGTACGGTTTGACTCGAGTTGATATCACCACGCCATTGAATACCTGCTACAAAACCTTTCGATGCTTCGTTAGGGTTTAATAGTTCCTGCACCATTTGTTTATAAGGTTTATTGGATGCCAACGATTTGTAGAGCCAGTCGGATATGGAAAAACGTCCGTTTGTGATATAGCCAGTACCGGTATAATCATTGCGAAGCAAGTCATTCCAGAAGGTGAACCAATGGGTAGCGTATTGATGGTCATCACCGAGTAGTTCATTCACCAATAACGCCCTTTTATCGGTACGTTTATCATTTACGAATTCATCGATTTTTTCAGGTGTTGGCAGCAGACCTATAATATCCAAATACACACGACGCAGATAAGTGCGGTCATCAATAGTCTTTTTCCAGTCAATTTTATTTTCTGTAAAATACTCATTTGCAAATAGATCTATGGGGTTATTTAATGCTTTTGTTACGGCAGGAAGTGTAGGCTTCCTTGGTGCTAGAGGGGCTTTCGAAAATATCCCTGCAGCAGCTTGATCAGGCCAGGGTGCGCCCTTATCTATCCAGAAAGCCAAGAGCTCGATATCTTTTTTCGATAGCGATTTTCCCTTTCCTGGCATCGCATCTTTGTGACTAGCAGGTAGTGCTATCCGTCTAAAAAGTTCGCTGTTGTGCAGGTTGCCAGGTGTAATCACTGGCCCCGATTCCCCCCCTTTAAAGAGTAGGACTTTATCATCAAGTCTCAGTTCACCCTCCATTTTGTCAGAACTGTGGCACTTGTAGCAGTTATGCGCTAAGATCGTTCGTACACCTATGTTTAGCTTCACTTGCTCTTCTATCGTCAAGCTATCTGCATTTTTAGCGAAAGTAGCTAGGTCAATATCACTCGTTGCTAATGTCGCACCGTCTTCGTTATTGTCTGCCCAAGGTGTCACACTACTTAAAAAGTCGGTACCATGTGTTATCGAGGCTCCTAGATGCCCTGTTATAGCAATACCAAATACGGTAACAATCAAGATTGTCCGGTAAGCGATGATGAGGCTTCTCTTTTGTTCTTTTTTTATGGCCCTTACGAAGAGTAAACTTATACAGCTTAATAGCGCTGTCCCAATACCGATCCATTGATGGAGTGCCAGCGTGTCGCCAGAATAGTTTTCAAGATTGGCTAGGAGCAACCCGAAGATGACAGATAGGACCGCACTGATAGCGCCGATCATTAAAAGTAACTGAATCCCAGCGCGCAGGTTAGAATTGTAGTTTTTTAAGCTCAACATTTCCATGAATGCCGCAATCACGATGAGCGATACAGGAAAGTGTACGATGAGTGGATGTAGACGACCTAAGAATTTAAACAACCAGAACACCTCTGTTTCTGCTGCATGGCCAACAGATACATCCTCTTCAATGCCTAATGACGTTAAGAGGAAGATTGAAGAAAATATAAGAAGTAGAACTATGCTCTTTGATAAATTGACCTTGAGTTTGCTCATATTTTGTTTATATCTTACACATTGTGTAATAACGGGTATCATAATTAGGATACTAAAGATACATGATCTATCAGGATTCGGTATCCTGCACTATCCTGCACGAATTAGTACCAAACAAATCGGCTACATTTCTGTACTTTAAACAAAAGCAATACTTAACATTAACTTAATATAGGATTGACCTTTTGTTTATACCTTTGCAAAAATAATAGCTATGGATAATTATTTATATCTCGTAATCATTACCCTTATCCTTTTAGGGGTTATAGATCTCATGGTCGGCGTCACTAATGATGCTGTTAATTTCTTAAACTCGGCAATTGGCTCCAAAGCTATTCCTTTCCGTTTGATTATGATTCTCGCCAGTGCAGGGATATTGTCAGGTGCGGTTTTTTCAAGTGGAATGATGGAGATTGCACGAAGTGGAATTTACGTTCCGGGTATGTTCAGTTTTAATGATGTCGTGGTCATCTTCCTCGCTGTCATGATTACAGACATCATACTCTTGGATGTATTCAACTATTTTGGTCTTCCGACCTCTACGACAGTATCCATCGTTTTCGAGCTCCTCGGGGCTGCAGTCTGCCTAGGATTGTATAAAATTGCAACCACTACAGGCGATTGGTCAACCTTATCACAGTATATCAATACAGAGAAGGCTTCAGAAATTGTAATCAGTATACTCTTATCCGTTGTACTGTCTTTTACTGTGGGTATGGCAGTGCAATATGTTTCTCGACTCATATTCACGTTTCAATACGAACGTAAAATCAAATCTTTCGGGGTTATATTTGGTGGTATCGCCTTAGCTTCGATTAGTTATTTTATCATTATAAAAGGGCTAAAGACAGTTACTTTCATCGATGTATCGACGAAAGATTGGATTAACACGCACGAGCTACAGTTGCTATTGGGATGCTTTGTGTTATTTACCATCTTTAGTTTTATCCTCACCAGGTTAAAAATCAACATCCTTAAAGTCATCATCGGTATCGGTACGTTTGCCTTAGCACTATCTTTTGCGGGTAACGATTTGGTTAACTTCATCGGAGTACCGGTAGCAGCAATCCAGTCTATCGGTTTCTTCCAGGCATCTGGTGGCAATCCAGACACGTATATGATGTCGGAGTTAGCTTCTGCAGATATCGTTGCCCCAGTTTGGATTTTATTTATCGCAGGAGGGATCATGATCATTACCTTATGGACATCCAAAAAAGCGAAGACCGTTATCGAAACGGAAATGAGTCTAAGTAGTCAAGACGGTGGTACAGAAAAGTTCGAACCCAATACCTTATCACGTTGGATAGTACGTGGCTTTCTAAATATTGGAGGTGCCATCAGCTATTTGATGCCGCGCACCTTGCAATCGCGTCTAGATAGTCGTTTTGAGAACACTGCTTTAGGCAAAAAGAATAAGCAAGATGAGCCAATGTTTGATATGGTGCGTGCCTCTGTTAATCTTATGGTGGCCAGTAGTCTGATCGCTTTAGGTACTTCTATGAAGCTTCCATTGTCTACTACCTACGTAACCTTTATGGTTGCCATGGGTACCGCTTTTGCCGATAGAGCTTGGGATAGAGAAAGTGCAGTATACCGGGTATCTGGCGTATTCCATGTTATCGGAGGATGGTTCTTCACTGCAGCTTCTGCTTTTGCAGGTGCATTTATTTTCGCTTATTTACTTAAGATTGGTGGTATCATTACCTTTGTAGGTGCTTTGATCTTATTAGCGATACTATTAGTATTCAACGCTAAAAGCCATAAAAAGAAAGTCGCAGCACAGGCAGAACGCAAATTGAAGCTCGGGAGAGAAGATATACATACTTTACAACAGGTTTCCGACGCTAGTGCCAATCAAATTAGTGAAGTTTTTGCCAAATCTAATCTTTTCTATAAAGAGATTGTAGACGGTCTTATCAAAAACGATTTGACGAGTCTTTCCATGAACAAGAAATTGATTAAGAAATTCTTGCGTGATTTGGATTCGACCAACGACAATCTATACAATTTCATTCGCAATTTAGACGATACCTCCGTGAAAGGAAGTAGATTCTACATCATATCTTTAGGCTATCTACAAGATATCGTAGAGAACCTTTACGTTATTGCCGGCAATGCACAGAATCACGTAGACAACAACCATAAGTTGCTCAAAGACTATCAAGGAAATGACCTAAGGTTAGTTGCTGATGAGCTGGGTAACTGGTACAACGAAGTGTATAATCTATACAAGCGTCGTGACTTCTTAAAACTTGATTCAACCATGAAACAACGTGATCAGCTACAAAAGGTCATTAATAATCTTTTGGACAAGCAGATTGAACACATCCGGACATCCGAAAACAGTCCTAAGAACAGTAAACTATACTTCTCTATCTTGTTAGAGACAAACGAGCTGATTAGCTCCACGTTTAAGCTTTTACGATTATTCAAAGAGTTTGAAGAGTTCAAACTGAACAATAAGAAACAAAACTAGCGCTAGCTAGTCATCAAAAGCCCGACACTCCGTCGGGCTTTTTTAGTACTTGTCGTCCCTCGTTATCGGAATACCCTTTAGATAACTTTAGCTATACATTTCCCTGGTCAGGTTCGGGTTTTGGTAATAACTGTGGTTCTTCGGGTGTCGTTTTTGTACAGGACTGGAATGCTGTGATTCCAAGAAAGATTAAAAGAGTGCAGCAAATATTGATTGAGATTTTTTTAGCTTGTTATCGATGATAGGGATATTCTGATATCCAACGGAAGGGTCGATTTAATAATTCTATTTCTGCAATTTTTCGTTTTCTTAGGCGTATGGTTTCACCCTGTTTATTATTGATATTAACCAAAATAAGATCACCATTGATATCGCGACTATAATGGAATTGATATTTGTCTATGTTGTTGTTGATAGTCAGTTCTTTTTTCTTGTCGTCTATCTGACATACGTAAGCCTTCGTCTTATTTCTTTGATCATTTATATGGACTTGGTTTTGATGTTCAAAAATAATCTCATTCCACTCGGGGGGTATTAAAGTTTGTTTCGCATTGCTATCAGGCTCATAAATACCATAAAAAAGGGATTTTTCTCCGAAATATGTATGCATCATTTTTTGATTTTGTCGAACACTGTTAAACTGGATATATAAAAACGAAAGGAGCAAAAGGTATTTAAATATAGGAATCATTTTATTGATCCAAACTTTCTTGTATTTGGGTTTTGCTAACTTTGGAAGTTGTACTAGTTTTTGTTGAATTATAAATTTATATAATGGTGTAATATAGGGCAGTATAAGGTAGATGCAAAGTATAACTAGCGCTGTGCTTAACATTTTAACTGGTATGTCGTAGAAATAATTGACAGTCATGATATTGATACTAGTCGCCAAGGCAATGAATGCCCCCAGCAATAGGGTCCTCTTAAATAATAATAATCCGGCTAAAACTTCTGCAATTCCCATGAACATATTGTAGCCTTTAGAAAAGCCAAGGAAGGTCCAAGCCAATCCCATTGGAGAAAAAGCTCCTAATGGCTGTGTAAGCCTTACAAGTGACGGGTCCGGGAATTGTAATTTGATTATTTTAATTAATCCATACTGTATCAATGTAAAGGCTATGTAGTATCGAATAATGACTGTTAACCAGTAGTAAAGCTGCTTGTAATGTCGTCTATTTCTATCTAGGACTGACCAAATCAGAGTGCCGAAAATGGAGAAAATGATCAACAATAATAGAAGTACCCAATTATATGAGGTATCACCACTTCCATTGCTATATATGCTATAATCGTAGTGATAATGCAGGATATGTTCGGCGAACCAAGGTACGAAGCTATACAGTGATTTATTAACAAAGCGAATGAAGTAGGTTAAGAAATAGAATGTTCCATTGTTGACTAATACAATAAAGGATAAGATGCTCAGGAACGAGAATCGAAAAGCAATCTTTCTAAAGTTTGACCATATAGTTAAATCGTGGACATCTAAAGTGCTATTGTGCATAAATGAGGTTTAGGTTAGTTACTTTAAATATAATTAAATTTCCTATCAATAGCAATGTTATTTTGCTAATTGGTTTTTTTGTAGTTTTGAATGATGAGATGATAAAACGAGTAATCAATCATCAAAATATAGGACCCGATGAACTTTTGCAGGGTTATACATTTCTAATTAGTAGCTTTAGAAAATTGGGGGGATCAACGGCTAATGTCAATAATAGTGTTTCGAAGTTAGTCGGTGAAGAGTTTAATATTTTTTGTAAAAAATGGGGTAAATTAAAAACTGACCTCCTCCCAATTTCAGAAGTATTGTAAATTAGAAAAATTTGCTATTTTAATTTTATTTGCAATAAACATTTATGGTGTTAAATCCCCTAAATAGCTATAAAATTTTTAAAAAGTGAGACAATTAGTAATATTATTAACCCTCCTAGTAGAATCAACAAAAGAGACAAATCAAAAAGAAAAGTAATGTTAAATATCTATACCTATATAGTAATTGCTATATTATCTTTGGCTTACATTTTTAATGTATTTAAAAGAATAGTAGAGGAGGGTGATAATATACGGGTTTATTCTTTGAAGCTTGGTGCTTTTCTTGGAGCAATATTATTGTTTGTACTATCGATAATTAGGATAATCCAGATTTTATTTTAATCATCAAGATTATCATGATACTATTTCTATTTAGAAATCGAATTCTTATAGATTCTATTAAAGGATTTCGGTTATAATATATTAAAACAGGGTGAAAGATTAAAATTAATGCTGTACCAACAATGAGAAGTGTAGCTGTGACAATCGTTATTTTGTATAAATAAAAAAATCAAAATGGCTATAATAAAGGTTTTAGTAATCGTAATGATAATTGTCTTACTGGTCAGAAGTTTTTTTATTTCACGGAATGAAGGTAATGGATCTTTATGGGATATTTTTGCTGGACTTTCCACAATAAATAATCTTCTACCTGTTAGAAACTGTAAAGATATGAAAGTAATTAACCAGTTATTATTTGTTTTCTATATGCTATTTGGGATATGTTTAATCTTAATTTTTGTGTTGATGATTTTAGAAAAAAAGTAATTTACAATATTTTTGATAGCATAATAAGCTTAAGTTCAAGTATTTTGTTTGGTTCGTTGACTAGAAAATTAAAAATAAATCAGCGGAGGGAGATAATATTCGAGACTATTGTTACCTGATTTCCTTTCAAAAAACTGAAATATTTAAATGTAGAGAATTGGTAATATAGTCCTAAGACTAATCAAGTTATTAGTTTGACTATTTACCATAATTGACGTAAAAATGAACGAAAATTATTTTTTACACAAAACTCATTGTGAGATAATATTATTGCTTAAGGTGGCTTCTCCTTCCTCTTTTACAAAGGAGTTAGGAATTGCTCCTTCAAAGTTGACCTCTTTCCAAAAAAGAAGTTACTACAATTTAGTAGACATTAAGTTAAGGGAATTCTATAGCTTTACTGTAATTATGTCACAAGAAAGAAAAACGTATCCAAAAGAGTTCAAGCTTATGATTGTTGAACTGAATAATAAACGTACAGATCTGGCGGAGTTAGCCAATGAATTAGATATTAAACTTTCATAATTATACCGTTGACTGAAAGAGTGTTCTGAAAAAAGACTAATCTTTCATTCTGATTGTGGAGTTCAATATACATGCAATGAATTATTCACTTTTGTTTATTCCTAATTGTGTTTATGAATGCTTCGCAATTCAGATTTATATTGGACATAAACCTATTGATAATCAGAAGAATGATCAGGAAAGAAAAGTGCTGGTATAATCTTGTTGCAGAATTGCGAAGCTAATCACGAATATCAAAACAATAATAAAGAATGAGTAACGCTTTTTTAAACGTTAAAAACCGAGTGTGTACATCAATATCGGTTTACTGATAAAGAGCAGGCCGCGCCTATCGTTTTTGAATATTTGGAGACTTGGTATAACAGAAAAAGATTGCAGCTTAACTGAATGTTCACTTTATTGTTGCAACTCCAATCCTTTACCCAGTTAATTTTAGCACAAGATTACCAATTAAACCATAATATGATGAATATAGAAAGAACATTGTTTTTATTTCAAGATGGTGATGAAAGAGTTAATAATCTGTCCGATGATTATTTTGGATTAGGTAATTTGCTGAATCGCTTGTTAAATGAAGTATATGATGGTAAGAAAATAAAGTTTATAAACTTATATTTTCATACGAATAAGACATATGCTTTATACCCAGTAATACCTAAAGAAGAGTCTTATTATTATGGAGGTCATTTGAAGTATTATGGTGTATTTGACAAAGAACAATTTGAAAAACTTAGCAAGACTGAACAAGACAAGTATTTTTGGGAAAAGGCTTACATATACATTAAAAGGTCAGCCGAGTTTATTAAGAATAATCAATTATTAGATGCAGCAGAATATGCATATTTAAAAGGTATTGAGAGGGATTTAAACCCTGATTATCGGTTGTTAGATTTGGGTATAAATATCTCTAACCAAGAGCTAAGGGTGTCTTTGTGGATTAATTTTAGAATAGATGGGATGTATTCAAAGTTAACTATAGAAAATGATGATGAAATAATTTTTGAAAAGGAAATTGACAAAACAAAAAAGGGAGTTGAGTTTTTTCTAGAAATATATAAAACATTAGAGTTTGATGGAAATAATATAATAATAAAAGGGCGAAAAGATGTTGATTATTTACCTTTAAAAGTTCCTATATCAGAATTGATCACAAATTAAAGTTATAGCAAAGCCCAAATTCTCGGGGCTTTGTTGTTTTATAATGAAGCTGCGTTTTTAGCGAAGAAATCTTTGGATTTTTTAATGGTCAGCATTTTATCAATCAGGCGGAAAATAGTTTGTTTGTCTTCTTCTTCAGTCGGTTGTTTCGCAAATTTGTGTATTTCGGCTCCTTACGCTCATCTTGTTCAAAGTATTTATAGTCTTTCTCTCATTTAAAATGAATAATTCTATCCAGAATTCTTTACTTTTAAATACTCCAGTTTTTAGGGAGGAGGTCAATGGCGAAGTAAGATGTTTAATCATACCCGATCTGCTGAGACTTGGCTTTTTGATATCTATATAGTGCGGAGATGCTCTTTAGTTTGGCAGCCTTAATGAAACGGATCGGTGGTGGCGAAGATGAGTACATTTCCAAAAATCAGGCACTCATGAACTCACTTCGTTCGGATACGGGGTTAGGTTTCTATGATGCGGAGATAGGCAGGTGGAATTCTTATAGATTCAATTAAAGGATGTCAGTTATTATATATTACGACAGGGCGCAGGATTAAAACTAAAGTTAATTGAAGAGTTAACAAAAAAACAAATCAAAAAGAAAAGTAATGTTGCTTATATATATAATAATTGCGATTGTAGCTTTAAGCTACATTTGGTACTTAATTAAAAAGAAAAGGGATGAGGATGATAATATTTGGGATTACTCTATGACCTTCAGAGGTTTTATGGGAGCATTATTATTGCTTATATTTATGATACTGAATATAATCAAGATTTTATTTTAATCTCCAAAATTAATATTATGATACTACTTCCAAGTGGAATAGGGATTTATATAAGCCGGTTTAGCGAACAAAACTATAAAATGTTAGTACCTGATACATTGGTGTAATATTTAGCATGCAGATGGTATTGCAGAGATTATTAGTGATCTAGACCTAAGACTAATCAAGTTATTAGTAATTTGTTTGACTATTTACCATAATTAACGTAAACATGAATGAGAACTATTTTTTATACAAAACTCATTGTGAGATAATAATATTGCCTAAGGTGGCTTCTCCTTCCTCTATTACAGAGGAGTTAGGAGTTGCTCCTTCAAGGTTTTTTAAAAAGGGGGATCAAAGCATTTCCAAGAAATCTGGTTCTGTAATAACAAAACCTTATGATTTATGGGCATTTGGGTTAAATTCTACCTGTTTGAAAGTAGAAACAATTAGTCATCATATTCATCATTTAAAAACTACATTTTCATTGAAAATTGATATTTTGAGAAAATATAAGGAAAGCTCAGATTATGATGTTAGTTTTTGGGTGTGGATTGAATCCGATAACGTAGGTATCGGTTTAGATTTGGATAGCGAGGAACTTGATTTTATTAATAGTATTACCAATAAAATGCATATCTCCTTTATCGCTAATAAAGATTTTGATAAAGATGTTGTACGGTTTGACACTTAAGTAATTCATCATATATAATAAGAGTAAGAGTTCAACTTGTAATATTTTTAATGTTCCGTCTGTAATTCAGAAGCAGGATTATTCATTATCAATATGTTTTTCATAAGTATTCATGAACTTTCTTTGGTCGGTTATTATCTATTTTAAAAGACAAAATCAATTGCAACAAGTGTATATAACCGAAAGAGCGTAGCGATGAGCTCATTTGTACCTTTAAATGACAGATAAATAATACAAATATTAATTATCTTTATAATGTTAAAGAATCCGGGTATAGGGAATATGAGGACTATATAAAACAAATAATTACCGAATAAATCCAGGGCGAGCTTGGAGACCAGTATGATTATTAGTTCTTTAATTTTCTTGTTAAGGTACTCATGAACTCACTTCGTTTAGTTACGGGGCAAGGTTCTACGATGCTGAAATAGGCAGGTGGAATGTGGTGGACCCGATGGCAGAAATGTATTCTTCTTACTCCCCATATGCCTACGTAGGAAACGATCTCATTCTTTTCCACGATCCTAACGGCATGTGCCGTTAGGATGCAATCAGGTGTATATATTAGTGAAACTGTTAGACTGTTTTTTGCCTCATAGGAGCTGTTCTAGGGGCATTGATTAGGGGATTAGGAGGCGGTTATTTGGGAAGTAATATCGCAGGTAAAGGTGTTAATTATTATCATGGTAAATAATTTAGAACTATGGAAAAATATTTTAATATAGTACATTTTTGCTTGTATAAAGCACATTACAAATTACATTTATTCACCGAGAAATTTAACCCCTTTAGATTACTTTTTAAAATCCCTTTTATTAAACAAAAGGCAGAAGAAAAAGGAGTAGATTTAGATAGATCTGTCGATATAGCCTTTGGAGACAAGCAATTTGGTCTTAGTACTGTAGCTGCCGGAGGTTTCCTAGGTGGAGAATTGGGTCTTTTCCTTTTTTCTGTTTTGATGATGATGAAGGTAGCTATATCTACACCACTTATAATAGGTTGTGGGCTTGGATCTGGCCTGATCTGTTATGTGTTTGTTTTTAAGCAGGATAAGTACATAAAACACTTTGATAAATATGAGAAGTGGTCAAGGCAAGAAAAACGGAAATATGGCTGGTTGACCGTAGGGTCAATACTTTTTGTCTTGTTTTCCTTTTATCTTTGTCTGGTGCTTTGATATCGGGGGATAAACAATAACAACACTGCCCAATATAGCCGAAACACGAAGGAAACGTTATGGACTCTGGTGTGTCTAAATTCTTTTACGTCGTGAAGGCTGGTCTGATAATCACAAACGTGTCTATCGGATTTACAAGGAAGAAGGTCTTTTCTTCTTTTAATTGTAGCATGTATCCTCGCTGATACCCATTGTACGACAGACTTCCTCCAGTCAGGTACCCATCTTATACTTCTAGATCGCAAAGGCGATCTGTGCTTCGATAATCCGACTGAAGGGAGCTCATACGAAGCATAACTTTCTTCGATCTTTTCATCGTTTTTTCTCCTATTTAAAATTAGTAATTCAATCCCGAATTCTCTACTTTTAAATACTCAAGTTTTTAGGGAGGAGGTCAGGAGATAAACTCTTTCCGTTGTAAAGACCTTGCATAGCTTCCTCTTTGAAGCTTTCAAAACGACGAGGCTCTCTTGAATACAATTAAAAATAAATATGAATGTAAAATCGAATGGGGTCTTTTCTTTCATGACCATGTCGTTTGAATAATTAAATATAAAAAATATAATTAAATTATTCCGTTGACACAGTTTATGTTACACTCTCATAATTGTCGCTATTTTAAGGTAAGATTACAAATTCATTAGTCAATAAATTTGTATCTCAAGCCTAATCCAACACGAAGCCCAGACCAATCAATTTTAGTATCTCTCATCTCACTACTTTTACCAGGTATTTCAGCATTATACCCAACACTAAGGTTAGCTCCTAAAGACTTTATAAAATTCCACTGAACACCAACATTAGGTGTAATTGAATACCCCGTTGATTTGGATTCAACAATATGCTTTTTATCAATTTCCTTTCGACCAGATTGAGTTTCATAATATCCATTTGAAGTAATATTATTAATTGTTATTGCAGGAGAAATCTCAGCAAAAAGGGATAGATTCTTATTTTGCCCTTGATTGGTTTGGAAGAAAAAATTTCGATATAATGCTCCGATACGATAAGCATTTGCATTCAAGTTATAAGCAATTGCACCGGAATAATCCGAGTAAGCCAATCGACCTCCTGTAGATAAATAAGTGACATTGATTCCATAGTCACTACTTTTAACTGAGTAGGTAATTTCACCATAATTGGTATAATGATTTGGAAAATTGTCGGTAATTGAAATAGGAACTGGATATTCTAATTTAATTCCACTTTGAATGACATTCAAGAATGAACTCATTTCGGACATTTTATAATTACCAATGCCAAATCTATATCCAAACCCAATTTGTGCCATTGAGGTTATAGTCATCAGTAACAATGCAATACTTAATATTAGTTTTTTCATGATTTTTAAGCTATTGGCCGATATTGACATAATTGTTATTAAGAATAATATTGTTGTTTAAAAGTCTCGCTTCGTAAGGATGGAAGTAAAGGCCAGTTGTCATGCTAAAAACAATAGTGCTATATTTACTATCCATAACATTGATGAGCGAATTAGAGGAGAAATTTTCATCCTTAAACAAGATTTTTCCAGTGAATTTATCAAAGCATATAAATTCGCCGGCCACCTTTTTAATTACTTTTAAGCTTGGCAATTCACAAATTGTGAAATAATTATCAATGGATTGAAGAACAACTTGGTCTTGAATTAATGGGTGAAATTCAATGGCATTTAGAGTACGACTCCCTGTTTTCTCGGCTATTACTTTATATTGATCATTTTCATATCTATAAATTTTGTACCAACCATTATTATAGCTCGCAGAACTTGTAGCATATCTGCCGTCCGCAGAAATACCAGGAAAGAACTGTCCATTAGCTTCTCTTTTTTCACTCAACAATTTACCAGAGTTTAAATCATAAATTTCATAATGATATAAATTATTGTTTCCAACTAGGATTTTATCATCATTGGTCAAATAATAGACTGGAAAATCATCACTAGCATAAGTTCTAATTTTTTTGCTGAAAGTGAAATCCGAATACACCTCGATTTTTGGTTTAGTTTCATAAACATCACTTCTTAAATGAACTGCAACTTTCCCTGTAGCTGGGGAAACTTTAAAAGAGCTGATGTAATAAGGATATTGTACAAGATCTGGATTTTTACTTTTCATAACAAGATCATCAATTCCATAATTTCTAATTCCGTAACCATTTTTGTAACCTCGCATGGAAAGGATTAAGTTGTTTTTAACGTCTCCTTCAACCAAGATCAAATGAGCATTATCTATTTCGGTATCACCATATTTTTGTTCTTTAAAATAGTTGATAACCTTCGGATATTTAGCGTAATCCCATGTGTCAGCTTTTTCTGGTAAGATATACAGTTCATAATACTGTTCTTCTTGAAAAGGAAATGCTGGTCTATACACTTCAGCATTATTTTTACCTAAAGGTATTGTTAGTACATTTTCTTTCCATACGAGAACGTATTTGTTTTCAATGCCATCTGGATGGGTCCATTTTATATCCAAATTTAGATTTTTTAAGGTACTTGTCTTGAAATAATTACTCGTGAAAACTTTATATTTCACAGAATAAAAATCTTCTTTTGCTGGAACTTTGTTACCCTTATATTTTGTAATTATTTTATATGTTTTAGCTCCATAGGAATAATCATCATCGACAAAACTAGTTTTGCTATGATCTGAAATTTGATCAATGAGGATCTGATCTAAATTGTTGAAATTATATATTTCATAACTTTCAATTTCGGCTCCTTCAAGATTTGGCTTCTTCCAATAAATCTCTAATTTATTAGAAGAATTAATCCGCTGGTTAATATTCAAATTTACCTGAGGATTCACATATTTTATTGGGTATATAAATTCAAAACTTGATTTCTCCTCGCCTAAAACTTCAGCTAAGCTTCCAGTGCCTGAAGAAAGCTCTAGTTTCACCTTCACTACATCCGAACCGTTTCCTATAAGATCCGAGGGATTTAAATGCAATACTTCCTTTTCGCTACCAATCAGCTTATTATTAAGATAAAACTCTTGTTTAGCAATAGATCCAGAAGTAGTATTGATAGCATACAATAAATCGGTCGAAGCATAGATATAAATGGTTTGACCACTTGGTATGTCCGCTAGGTTCATGGTTACCTTTACACTTTTATCTGGTTGTTTAATTTCATGAAAATTCAGGTCTTCACTTTCATATTTACACGAAATAAGACATAATATATTAAAACACATGTATATTTTAAAAATACATAGTAAGTTCTTGCGACGCATATAGATTAATTGATGGTTTTTATTTGTAGTCCAAAATAACTAAAAATATTTAATATCTTAAGTCTCTTTTTAATTAAATTTCACTTAATGATTAAAAAAACACTTTAACTTTGTTTTTTTTAATCGACTTAATCCCATTTAGATCTTTAATTAGGCCACACAGTTAAACTTTCTCTCACGTTTTCACTATTTGTTTAACAACCAAATCTTTGAATAATTTCCGGTCGATTGCTGATAATATTTGACTAAGAGCGTTTAAATTTACCATTGCGGTGTATTAAAATTTAGTGATTTAAATAAAGCAATTTATTGTAAAACCAACCAAGCTGTAAATACTTTTGACCTCTTGCCAAAAAAAAACGGAACATTTTAAATTAGTAATTCCATCTGGAATTCTCTACTTTTAAATACTCCAGGTTTTAGGGAGGAGCTCAATGGAAAGTGGAGTAGATGTTTTGATGATCATTTTCTTAATAACTTTCCAATGATGGCACCTGATATCAAAGTGGGAATAAAACCAAAGAAGAATATCCAGAATAATGGTTTAGCGTAATAATCAAAGATTGCTTCCGAAATAGGGTCCTTAAATTGGATGTTCGATGGCAAGCCTTCCTGTATAAAACCGACTGTAGAAACCAGCTAATGTACCGATGAAAAGGACAAGGAAAGAGGCTAATACTCCATGATAGATGCGGATTCGATTCATTTTACTAAGCACAAGACCACAGCCATATGCAGATGCGTAAAACCCTATAATACCTATTGAAAAATTAAGAAAAAAATCTTGGATAAAGTCGAATACCTCGGACAGTTTAAAACTAACCAGACAATAATAGATAATAAATACAATAAGCAGGTTGAAACTAATAGTATTAAATAGTATTGTGGTATCCTTTTTCATTTGATTATTATACCTAATTCTTTAACTTGATAATTTGGATGTACGAGTAGGTGAGGGTAGCATACAACTAAGTGGCATTAGTCAAGCATTTTTTTTCCAATAAACGTACTTTTTCCTAACAAATAATTAACAGCCCTTTCTATAATTCGATTTCGGCTTTTTTCTGTTTTTAAAGAAGAAATGTATCGCACCATTTCTTTTTGCATTGATGGTGTAAGATTATCGAATTTAGCCTTCGCCTCCAAATGATTATCTAATGCTGCAATTAATTGAGGGTGAGGTTTTATAGTTCTATCTGACGGGTCAAATACAATCGTTACTTCGATGGTTTCTCCAATTCGCTTAGGTGAATTTTTGAGCATTGTTGTATTTATATAAAGTCGCCATTCTCCGCTATATCTTACTAATGTCTGTTTGTACGGAATGTTGTTGATTGTTCCTTTTATAGGAATATGCCCTTTGTCTTTTTGGGCTTGAACAAAAATTGAATGCAAAATATTATCAGGTAAATACACAAATGGATTTATTCCAATTATATCAATTTCTGCCAAAAATATGGATGCTTTATTTTTATTCATTTTTCTGTTTGTCGTTGGTTTTGGTGTCGTTCTACAATGACCGCTAACATTGTTTTTTATGAAATACCGTGGGTTGAACCTTCGTGAAACAATACCTATACCCGCACTTCGTTAAAGTACCTGCTAATATAATTAAATATTTGTAAATTAGGTTTTTACTAATTATAATTTTATGAATAACGAAATGATTTGCTCTAAAATAACACTATGTAAATATGGATAGCTAAACAATTCTATTAACTTTATCTACTAGTGTCTTTTTAATGTTATTTTAGGTGTAGAAATTATAGACCTACAGGTATTTGATTAAAAATATATTGTTACCCTGTATATCGCTTTCCGCTGTGTTGGAAGAAGTGAGCGTTATTAAATTATATTCAATGAGAAGATATACACTACTTTTTCTTTTGGTTTTATCCGGATTACGTGCCTTACCACAAGCAGTATATTCCAACATTCCAGATAGTGCCGCTATGTTCCCAAAGAAATATGGAACATTCGAACGCTATGCATTTGTGCTTAATGGAAAGGTAATCGAGCAGCAAACATTGGTCAATAATCCAGAGTCAAAATTGAATAACATTCTCCCTTATCCCATTAAGTTGGAAGGGAAGCGCTATCCCGGTGCTGTATATTTTCATAGTGAAGATCGGTATGCCCCTCCTGTGCGAAATGCCGATCATCCGGCCTATTTCATCAATGGCCGGCAGGTTAGTCCTTATCAGATTCGTTTGGCTAAAATGGAAGCATATAACCGGATCGCGAAGTCATTACAGGATACAACGATAAACGGTACCCTGTATCAGGGCTCCGTATTTGTGGATACCGATGAAGATTTCTTTGTGAACCGCATGACCATACCTGAGATTGTCAGGAAGTATACCGGATTACCGCTCGAAAATATCATCGTCCATTGGAGAAGCTCCACAAACCGCTATAGCTATGAAGATGAAATTGGTACGATAATCGAAAATAATTTCCCGCTATATTCATTCACAATCAGTAATCTTTCCGTTAAAAAAGTAGCGGTTGACTGTGTCCGCTTTGCCCAAGGCGAGCGATACGTTGTTCACCTTATCGACAATAGCTATAACTGGAGTAATCCTAAAGCTACCTCATTCTTTGAAGAGCCTTTGGCCATTGATACATTATTTCCGTGTTATGTGCCAGATTTTGATAAACAAGATTATAGTACTTTTACCCACTCGGAAATTGATGCCAAGCCCTACAAGGGTCTGAATTTTTACTTGAATAAATTAGCATCGACGATGGGACTTCCTGCAGTTAAACCCAGTACGGCTACACAGACAGATTCGATCACCGTTCAGTTTCTCGTACTCAAAGATGGTATGATTGCCAATCTAAAGAGCTTAGAACCAGGTAAGCCCGGTCATGTAGCGATACTTAATGCAATTAAAAAAAATGCCTGTGTCTGGTCTCCCGCCATCATGGGTAGTAGGCCGATATTATTTCGTCGAAAAATGATAATCTTCTACAGTAAGGATAAAAAAGGAAATATCCAATCGCTAGATGGCCTTGAATTTCGCTATAATTTCGTTCAAGCCCAAAACAATACATGATCACGAACTATATGAGATACCTTTCACTATTCTTTACCCTGTTGGTCAACATTCTTGTTGCACGATCCCAGCAGTTAACAGTCAACACTCCGGACAGTACAGCATTATATCCGAAGCAATATGGAACGTTTGAAAATTATGCATTTATATTAAATGGTACACGCATTAACATGCACGAGCTACTCAATTATCCGGAGACGAGACTTGGTCGAGTATTTGATCATAACTCAGGGATTTACAGTCAATATCAAGGCGTTGTGTATTTACATACACCATGGTATCCACCTTCACCTGCCGATCAACATGCCGATGATCCTGCCTATTTTATCAATAATATACAAGTCAGCCCGTATGCTATCCGTTCTTCAATAGTAGAACAATATACCGCTATCAAGAGATCGGAGCAGGATACCCTTATTGACGGCATTCTGTACCAAGGTTCTATACATGTGGATACCGATGAAGATTTTTTTGCCAGCCGCATGACCATACCCGAGGTTGTCAAGAAGTATACCGGTTTACCGCTCAAAGATGTCATCGTACATTGGCGTAGCAGCCATTGGGACGCTTCGAATCCAGGCGTTATTATTCAAGATCACTTCCCTTTATATTATATCAACCCCAAAGGTCTGCAGGAAGTGAAGGTTGACCGGATCCGGTTTGCCGAGGGCGAACGCTATTTCGTACATCTGGTAGATCAAGGATATCGGTACAGCAATTTTACCGAAAAAGGTTGGAGGAGGCCCCAAAAGAACTTAATGGTTTTCGATGAGCCAATGGCTTTCGATCCGACAGCGCCCTGTTATATGGCTGATTTTGATATGGCGGGTAAAGATATCCGCCACCGTGCACAAAGGGAACCTGAACCATCTCTGGGAGAATCAGCTTATCTAAAGAAGCTATCGACAAACATGGATCTACCTACTGAAAAACCTGGAACAAAAATGACTCCTGACTCGATAACCGTCCAATTTATTGTTCTTCATAACGGAGGAATTACTGGGCTTGAATCCATAAGTCCGCAAAAGCCTGCTCATGTAAAGATTTTACAGGCCATCAAGCAGCATTCCTGCGTCTGGTCCGCTGCATTGGAGAATAGAAATACTTTATTTTTTAAACGAAAAATGGTGATCTTCTACAGTAAAGATAAAAAAGGAGATATTCGGTCGCTGGATAGCCTTGCATATCGTTACGATGATCATATATTTTAATAAGAGCGATATAGATAAATAGTTGTTCAATGACTTGTTTACTAACCTATAGCTACTTATATCTGTATATTTGAAGTTTTCAAAAGTTTGTGCAACAATTTTTCTTTGAGCATTATAGGAAAATGTATTTTATCTCTGAAATCTCCAATTGCTCCACTGTTTTAGATACTTTGTCGTAAGTTCGTGCATAATCTGTAGGAAGCCATTATGAATATTTTATTCTTTCTTCAATCCACCAACCTCACAATCTTCCCATCTTCAGAAAATTCAAATATTGACTTGTCTTTAAGGCGCAGTTCTTGGCCTTTCTTCTGGTCATTTGGAAGATCTTTGGCCAACAAAGTGGCAAGCGCCTAAATAGATTAAAGAAATTTCAGCAATCTAAAATGTAAATCTTGTTAAATCATTTTTCCTGACTTGATTTTTAATAATAAATAGGGCTATAGTTCTTAGTATCTTTTATCTTTAATTTCCTTGTTCTGCCAGTTACTGAAACATGAATAGTATTGGTTTGATCCAATTTCACAAAAATATCCACTAGACCACGTATAGGTGCACCACTACTATTTGTCATTGGGAACCAGATACCAGAGTTCTTTGTGCTTTGAATTACTTTTAATACGTATTTGGAGAATGATGAATGTTTTCCTTCAATTAAATCAATATCCCCTAAAGTTTTATCTTTTTCAATTATGGCTTGAAATATTAGTACAGAGTCAACAAGAGGTTCATTCTGCTTATTTTGAAAAGATTGTTGTAATTCAGTCCGAAGTTTCCCAACATTACAGAAGGCATTACTAAGCCATGGAGCTGAAATGTATTGAGATGTTATTGTTGATTTTTTTAATTGTACCGACAATAAAGCATCATTTGTTTTATTTTTCTCCTGAAGTGAATCGGGCTTGAACTGATATAGAAAAGTTATTATATCCTTGTATTTATTTCGAAGGATAAACTGGTCTCCTAAAAAACTTAAGTCATAGCTGTCTGCTCTCGTCTTTTTTCCAGTGAAAGAATTAAAATATAATTCAAGAAAATAAGGTGCGCCATACCGGTATTCAACTCGTATTGAGTCAATCTCAATATGTTTTTTAAACATTAGGTTTAAACTGTTTAATTTAAGTTCGTTATTAAAACTAGATAGGTTTTCAACCTGAGCTTTAAGGTCGACAGATAAAAATAATACAACCAAAAAAAATAATACTTTCATTTTTTGTATTTTTAGTTTCAAGAGTGATGATGTATAACTCGACATTTACCCCTTAATTTCATTATTAAGCTCTGCCTTAGTTTCACCGTCGACAACAATTATTTCTACGATAACATTTACCATTAATTTGGACTGGGGGACAATCAGAATTTTTTTATACTTTTTTGCTCATCTTCAGATAATTCGCTAGGGAACTAGACCTTTATCAGATAAATTCTAGTTTCCTCATCCTAAGGATGGTATCCCTGTCCAATGTACTCAAATCCTAATTTCTCATAGTATCCGATATGGTCGGTGGAGAGGTTTAGATATGGAAAGCCAATTTTTTTTTGTATCCGTCTTTGCTTGCTCAATGAGTAGGTTTCCATAATTCTGTCCTCTGTGCTGCTCATCAATATATAGTGCACACAACCATGGATACAAATCCATTCGGCTAATGAAATCATTCGTAATTAAGCCTGCACAACCGATAATTTCATTTTCTTTCTCTAGAAGATACCATTGTGGTAATGATTGCGTAGCATTTATACAGTTTGAGATGCAATCTTCATATATAATTGGTAATACTTCAGACCAACTGTTTTGGAAGTATTGGATTGCTTTCTCTTTATATTCTGGATTTTCTCTTACGGAAATTATTTTCATTTTAGCTGTGTACTTTTATGTAAATACTCGTTATATTTTCTGTTCATTATCCTTTTTATTGATAAAGATTATGCTTCGATTTTTGATAGAACCATATTACGGTTATAATAACTAGAATTTACAATTGTTCATTTTGATATTCCTTTTTATATGCTTTAACGAAATCTTGAAGTGCTTTGACGAATCCAGGATTATTTACCTCTTTTAAATTACCTTCTTTATCAGGTGTTTTAATTTTTTGAGACATTCCATATTTAAGTAAATGCTTATATTCTTTTTGTAATGCCACAGCAAGTCCAGTAGATACTCGTGGGATAGAGTTATTAAGGTCTAAATTGTCAATTTCTAAATATTAAATAAGTATAATAGCCAAAAAGAGGAGTAAACCTATTATTAAAGAACTAATTGGTTTTACAAAATTAAGCGTGTACCCATGCATACTAGATGATCTTTTAGAAATCAATAGGCGAGTATCTGAAGGGTTATAATAGAATATACCAAACTTATAAGATTTTTGATTATCCATTGGTCGTTCGTTAAATGATTTAGAATAATGAGCATTACGCCTTTAAAAGTTTAGGTTTTCTGCTTTTATGTTAGCTTAACCCATGTTTGGCAGCTTATTAAAGGTAATAAATTAATGTTAAAATTTCTAATTTTTAGATTCTTCCACAGTATATATTAAGATTTATAAACCTCTCTATTGTTTCCCTAGGATTGGCTGTTAACACTCCCTATCAGCCTGATGCATTCCTCTCGGATGACCCATAGTTCGTCAAGAGAGTAGGGGATTTTGTAATCTTCAATTCATTGAGCGAGGTATCCGCGATGAAGCTGTACTTTGAAATCGGTTATTTGATCTGCTTGTATTTCGACTTTTTTTAGCAGATCCAGCTCATAACTTCCATTTTCATCAGCCAATTTCTTAATAGTGTATGCTTCGTACTACAGGTGCCACAGAGTTCTTTAAATAACGCAAATTCATTTTCCTTATCGTAATCTAGCGTTTTTATCATTCTATTGTAAATTGAAATTCTCCACCTCCTTGTTTCAATGTCATTGTTTTTCCTACCGGTTCAAATTCTAAAACAATTCCTGCTTGATCAAATTTGAATTTATCTTTTTCTGTTGGTTCAAGTGGAAATGCAGATTGCCCTGTTGCTTGAGCGATGAGCGTTTTGTTGTCTTTTGTAATAGTAATTTTCAACGGGATTTGTTTGGAAGCGTAAATACCAACGTATTTGTCCAAATCTTCTGAAATTACCTCATGGCTTGAAAAATTTGGAATATCATAGGGTTTATTATAGACGGCACTTAAGACAGCAATAGCAATATTGTTATTATTAAAATTAGTTGCATTTGAAGTCAAAGAAAAATCAATATTTTCATCTGAAAAATGGGAAAAAACGGAACTAAAACCATCAATACCTCCCGTGTGCCCATACCCAATTTTGTCATAAAAAGGAATTTGAAATAAGCCTATGCCATATTTATCTTTGACGTCTTTCATGATTTCAAGATTTTTAGCATCGACTAATTTACCATTAAATAATGCATTGCTGAAATCGATCAAATCGCTTGGTGTCGAGACAATTCCACCAGCTCCCAAAGGAATGGAAATATCTGTTTCAGGTTGAAGATTCCATTTCTCATTAAACGTGTATGACTTAGATTCGCCTTTGGTTTGATTAATTTTTCCACCAATATAAGTATTCTTTAAATCAAGAGGTTGTGTGATGTAGTCTTTCAAAAGGTCTCCGTAATTTTTTTTGAAACTTTTTTCAAGAATATAAGTTAAAAGTACAAAATTTGAATTGCTATATTGGGCTTGGCTGTCAGGTGCAAAATCACTGCCCGCTTTTGCAATAATCGCTACCATTTCTTTTTCTGTCTTAGGTTGAGTGTTCCAAGTAAGGTAATCCTTATCATCGGTAAAATTATGTATTCCACTTCTGTGGCTTAATAAATGTTTTACGGTTATTTTTTCAGCATTCTTAATCGTTGGAAAATAATTTTCAATAGTTTGGTTCAACTCCAATTTTTTCATTTCTATGGCTTTCAAAACCAAAACAGATGTAAATGTTTTTGAAATGGATCCAATTCTGTATTTAGAATTTATATCTGCTTTCATTTTGTTTTCAACATCAGAAAACCCTACCGATTTTGAATAAATAAGTTTACCATTTTTTGATATAGCCACGCTTCCCATAAACTTATTATTTTGCTCCAGAGATGTGAAATACGAATCGAGTTTTTGTGAGTCGATATTTTGCGCATATATAGATGTCGAAATCAAAAGTAATACGAAGTAACTTAAATTTTTTTTAAGCATAATAATTTGTTTTATTTGATTGATAAAATTGATAGCAAGTTCGTAGCAAAGCAAAAGGAGCGTAGTAGTAACGGGATGGTGTTTGAAGACCATGCCTAAACTAAAAACGAGCTTGGGCATGGTTAAAATAAGCTTCTTACCATCCATTTATGACTTATGTAACCGACTTTCGTTTAGTGCTGACAATTTGTATCTCAATTCAAATTGGATTGATTAGTGTTATTGTAAAATCTACTTTAAAAATACAATCTTTCCATAAGTAAACCAAGTAATTGCGACTGCATTTTATTGTGATGCATGTGACCTCCTCCCAAAAAAACGGAGTATTTAAAAGTAGAGAATTCGGAATCGAATTCCATTGCCTCCGAGTCGTTTTGCGGTTATTTTGCAAACCTTCATATCCATTTTTCAAATAATTATCATACCATTTGATGATTTACATCCTACTTTTGAGTCAGCAAATAACTAAAACACTAACCACAGCAATCATTTATTTTAAATCATAATCCCGTACCAATTCCATCAAAGGAAAGGAAGTCCATCATTATTTTGATTCCATTTCATTAACAGTTGCCGGCTGATCCAATTCATTGCGTGAAATCCGACTCCTCTGCTGTCAATTTATTAAAATAAATATCCGCCTAATAAAGCAATAATTGTTACAAATATTATTATGGGCAAAATCATTGTTAAAATAGCTTTCCATATACTGAAGTTGCTAACAGTAGCAATTCCTAATACCATAAATACAGAGATATTAATTCCGATAATCCCGCTAAACATCATTAGAAATGTTTTAAAGATAGTCACACCTAGATTGTTATCATTTAACCAGAATGACTCACTGAAAAAGGAAATACCAAATATGGAAGAGCCGATAATATAGAATAGTAACATGGGTATTCCAGGTATAGAAGAGTAGGATATAACACGGAGGATATCTCCGGCACTCGCAACTCCTTTAAACCATCTTGCAATACCAGATAGGATATAACCAAATATAATATAGCTAATTAGACCTAACCCAGCTCCCAAAATAATTACTTTAAAGAAAAGCTCTGTCCACGTTTCGATATTAATTTTACCAGAAGATATACTTCCTAATCGCCCTCCTAAAACAGCTAAATAAAGAAACAACCAAGCATATTTGTTATAAGCGTTTTCTTGTGTAAACTTAAAAAACCACTTAGGTCTTTGATATAAATTGCTAATTATAAATTTAAAATCCTGATTTTCGCTTTGGTCTATATTCATTGTACAAGTGGTTCCCAAAATATAATTATTTAATGAAATATTACCAAACTATTTACTGTTACTCTTATTTATAACTATTATTAATTAATCGAAAGATTGAATCATGAAATAAATCTCCCTATTAATGGCATTTCTTTCAATTCCTTACGTTCCATCTTAAGAATAAATAGTGTATATAATATAAGTAGAATTGTTGCTGTCGGCAAACGTAAGGTGAGCTGCAG
Organism: Sphingobacterium sp. SG20118; assembly: GCF_044740685.1. Lineage (NCBI taxonomy): Bacteria > Pseudomonadati > Bacteroidota > Sphingobacteriia > Sphingobacteriales > Sphingobacteriaceae > Sphingobacterium > Sphingobacterium sp. SG20118. The sequence goes on along the minus strand of NZ_CP172826.1, from coordinate 2,489,604 downwards.
ATTTTTACTTAAAGAAAGTGATAATGAATCAATACCCAGTTTTAAAAAGAAACAAATAAGCATAACACTTAGGTAGAGAAGTATACTCTTAACAGGATATGGTATATAGTAATACTTTTGTCCCACAAAATACGTAACTATCATCATGGCAGCATAACATGTCAGTGTAGTCCAAGCTGCCGCATATATACCCCAATCTGGAATAAACAGGTAATTACCTAGCAATGTAATAACAGCACCAAATAAAGTAATATATAAACCCATTTGCATACGATTAGTCAATTTATACCATACCGTTAAATTATAATAGATGCCTAAGCATATATTAGCACATAAAAGTATGGGTACGATGCCTAACCCTGACCGGTAAGAAGTGCCAATCATGTATTGCCAAATATCAAGATATAATGCTGAAAAGAGAAAAGCAAAAGAAAGGGTAATAACAAACCACTTCATCACTCGGGCATAAAGAGCTGAAGCATTTTTTTCTAAAGATTGATTGAAAAAAAATGCTTCTGCGGCCATTTTAAATGCCTGAATAAATAAGGTTATAAATATTGCTAGTTTATAATTTGCAGAATATATACCAACTACACTTTGCGAATCTACATTTGAAGGTAATAGTTTTGCTAACATCTGACGATCCATAACTTCATTGATCATACCCGCTAACCCAATAAAAATCATAGGTGCACTGTACTTAAAAAGCTGTTTCCATAATCGCATATTGATTTTAAAGCGAAAGTTCTTCCATTCGGAAAATAGCATAAGAAATACAATCAGATTCTGCAAAATATTGGCAAGTAAGAGAAGTCCAATTCGATTCTGACTCTTAAACCAATCTGTAATAGAGTAATCAAGATTATCTTTAGCATATTGGGGCATCCACACTAAAAATAATAATGTAAAGAGGATATTTACGATAATACCTAAAAGTTTTATAAACGCATATTTTTTGGGACGATTCTCTTGACGAAGTTTAGCAAAAGGAATCGAACACAATGCATCTAACCCGATCAGGCAAAGACACCAAACGATGTATTCCGGATGCCCATCTAGGTTCATAAAGTTATTAATGGGAACTTTAAAAAATGATAAAATGGTGATAAGGAATGCAGTACTAACCAATATAGAACCAAACGCAGTCTGGAAAAGTGATTGACGATTTATTTCTTGTTTATTGGAAAAGCGAAAATAACCTGTTTCAAATCCGTAGGTAAATATAATATTTGCGACTGCGATCCAAGAGTATAATAAGCTATAACCACCTTAATCGCGCACTCCGGATGCATCTGCCATCAAATATGTAAGAATGGGTGTTAATAAATAGTTGAGAAACTTTGCGCCAATGCTACTAACACCGTACCATATAGTTTGTCCTGCTAATTCTTTAATCGCTGCCAATAAAATTTAGATTTATTTACAATGATAGTAAAACTTTTATTAACATAATTACTTGTATTTTAGTATTTATTAAATCATTTCTAATTTTGCTGCACATATCGGAATATGCTTCCCCTAATTCTAATGTAATTTCCAAGAGTTCTTCTGCAATTCCTATCGATTGTCACATGGCTTTCAAGCTGATGATTGATCTCCTCCCATTTTCCGGACTATTCGAAAGTATAAAAATCGGCTATTTTGGTCTTCATTTCGATAAGCATTTCAGGAGTTAAAGCTCCTAAAAAGCATGGGGTCTAAAGGTATTATATTCTACCCGGCAGTCTTCAATTATCTACTTAGCATCCTCCAACGAAAGGAATCAATTGGTGTTTAAGCATTCATCTAGGAAGCTTCCGTTGTACGACTCAATATACGCATTATCCGTCGGTTTTCCAGGTCTGGAGAAAACGAGTTCAACTTTTTGTTCGTAGGCCCACCGATCCATTTTCTTTGAGATAAATTATTCACACGTGTCTGTTTTTATAGGAGTTCATGATTGCTTTGCAATTCAGACCCATTATCCACTTGAACTTTCTTTGGTTTGGCTCCTTTATTCAACCTCAGTTCTTCCAAAACTTCTACAACTTGAAAACCTTTTATCCCCTGTCCAACATGGATTGCCATGCATTTTCGGTTATAATTATCCACTTTAAAAGGAAACAACGATGTCAACATGGTTATTTTGTAGCGATACCTTCCAGTTGGACTTTCAGTGTTCCAAATAACCCTTTTATTTCAATTACCGTTAATGTGGTTTTAATGTAGTTGTTCGATATCCAATCATTAAATACGTCAAAATTTTTGAGGAACCCCTCGGCACCTGTTGCGTAAGTCGTACAAGACTGGATAAATTAGAAAAGTTCGAACTAGCCATAAATTCGCCATTTTTCCAATGCGATAATGTGAGTTCGTTCTCTTTACTCAAGTCTTTTATGCTTATTCCCCCATTTTTCCAATTCTCTTATAATTGGCTTTAGCTCATAACCAATTGTGGTCAATTCGTATTCAACACGAGGTGGAACTTCTGCATAAACAGTTCGTTTTACAATATTGTTTTCTTCTAATTTCCTTAGTTGTAGAGTTAACATACGTTCGGTAATATTAGGTATTCGTTTTTTAAGTTCTCCAAAACGTAATTTTCCGTTAGTTAAATGCCAACAAATGATTAATGTCCACTGTCCACCAATCAGATTTACAGCATAGATTTCTGCACATTCTTCGCTAAGATTTTGCTTGTTTTCAAAATTAACTGATGTTTCCTTTATTTTACCCATACTTACATTTTTGTTAGTATCATACAATTGATTGCTAATATACATAATTGCTTGTTTTGTCTTTAATTTTGTTTTGTAAAAATCAATCAGATAAATATTTAAACATAATGAGTACACACATTTCAATGTTGTCAGCACCGCAAACAATTGGCTTCAAACGTATGTTTGCAAAGGATAAATTAACCGTAGGAATATATTATCCTATAGCTTCTTATGATGGTGATATTCCAAATTTAGTTGGACAAGAAAAACTAGCAGAACAAGCTGATCTGGGAGGGTTTTCGGCAATTTGGTCACGGGATGTTCCGTTACGCGATCCTTATTTTGGCGATGTAGGACATGTGATGGATCCATGGATTTGGATGGCTCATATGATATCTCATGTTAAAACAGCAGCATTGGCAACAGGTTCGATAATTCTACCATTGCATCATCCTATTGATATTGCAAAGTCGGCCGCATCTATAGATCAACTCTCTGGTGGACGATTGGTGTTAGGTGTTGCAACAGGTGATCGTCCTGTAGAGTTTCCGGCGTTTAATGTCGAACATTCGGAACGTGGACAATTATTTAGGGAGTCGTTGGAATATATTGAAACCTTATTCACAAGTTCTGCACCTGTGCATAAATCTTCGTGGGGAGAAATTAACGGACAAGCAGAATTGATACCAAAACCAATTGGAAAGCGTATTCCCATTGGTATTACTGGTGGCAGCCAACAAACAATGCTCTGGAATGCACAGCATGCAGATTTTTGGTTGACTTATCCAAGACCTATATCACAACAAGGACTGTTGGTGCAGGAATGGAATCGTCTAGTTAAATCTTCGGGATCAAAAGTAATAAAACCTGTAGCTCAGTCACTCTATATTGATTTGGATGAAAACCCAGATGCAATGCCTATACCTATTCGTTTAGGGTTGCGTTCAGGTCGGAAAGGGTTGATATACTTTTTGAAAAATCTAGAACAAATCGGAATAGGACATGTTGCATTTAATGTAAAATTCAATAGAAGACCTATGAAGGAAACACTTCAAGAAACTGATAGAGGAAGTCATTCCACACTTCCCAAGACATGGAAGATAGAAATAGTTTTGTTCCTTTTGTTTCGTGTCATTTTCGCGATTATTGTCTTCCAATATTTCGGATATAATTTGTGCTCTATTTCTGTCAGTATGATATCCGCATACATTGGAGTCTAGTAAGATTTTATATCTTTTATCGTCGGTCTATTTAATTATAATAGATCGGCGATTTTTGTTTTTCTGCGTATATACAACTTAATGTTTCCCCACTTACTCCAAGGTATTGACCTCCTCCCTAAAAACCAGAGTATTTAAGCGTAGAGCTTGAATTACTAATTTTAAATAGGAGGAAAAACAATCAAAAATAAGTCATGCTTCGCAAGAGCTCTCTTTATTATGGCAAAGAATCCCGTTACAGGGGACATGAGGGTTATAAATATCAATTTATTACAGAATAAATCCAGGGCGAGCTTGGGGGGTAGTACGATTATTCGTTTATTGATTTTCTTGTTAAGGTACTTATGAATTCACTTCTTTCGGTTACGCGCTAGATTTAATGATGTTTTATTTAGTATTATAAACTAAATTAATTAGTTTTTATGAATATTGTTTTGTATCTTTAGTGTAATAACCAATTCACTGAATTTATGAATTCAAGACAGACTGATCCAGGCATTATTCCGCGTAAGCAGAATGATGAGTTGCTCAAAGGCGTATTCGAGGAAAATTTTCATGATTTTTTACTCTTTATGTATCCGAATGCAAAAGAGTTATTTGATTTTGATCGTGGATTTTCATTTAAGAATAAGGAATTATTTAAGATCATCCCCGACCGTGAGCGTTCAGATGGTAAGCGTATCGCAGATCTATTAGCGAAGGTTTATCTGAAGGATGGTACGGAGAAGTGGATTATGGTACATACCGAGATTGAAGGCGGTAATAGTTCCGATTTTGCGCATCGTATTTTTCAATATCATTATCGTATTCGTGACAAGTTTGACGTACCAGTGGAGACTATTGCAGTCTTTACCGGCGATCGGAAGCAGCGTAGACCTTGCGAATATTTGGAACAGGGGATACACACCTCTATACATTTCAAATACTTGTCCTACCAAATTTTTGACAACTCGGCGACAGAACTTTTGGATTGTGATAATATCTTTGCTTATATTGTGGTAGCCTGTCAAAAGGCATTACTGGAAGGTAAGGTTGCAGAAGAGGAATTGGCCGAAGATCGAAGTACGATTGTTCGCGCCCTATTGGCGAGTAAGAAATATGATAAAGAGCGGATTATGCATTTTTTATTTTTCTTAAAAAGCTTTATCTTTATACAAGATGAAACAATAAACAATAATTTTGATTCATATATTTACCAAGTGTCTGGAGGCACGATCAACATGGGAGTTATAGAAATAATTAAAAAACAAGAAAGAGAAGCTGGAATGTCAGCTGGAATTGAACTTGGACGTTTAGAAGAGCGTGCTAAGATTGTTGCAGAAAAGAAAAGGATTGCAGAGGAAAAGCATGCATTGGAATTGAAACTTCAAACGATATTGGAAGACGCTCATAAGCAAGCATGCCATTCAGCTCGCATGATGCTTGAAGTAGGTGTTGATAAAGAGAAAATTGCTAAAGCTACAGGCCTTTCCATTGAAGAGATTGAAAAACTATAGTAGGAATACTATAAGATATATTGAACCGATTGTTACCAATCGGTTTTTTTGTGTCTTTGTAATTGATTTATTACCATCATTAACCATATATTTTGGACTCAATCCTTAACTTTCATTTCCTTCAGCTGGATTAAATAATAAGCCTACAATACGTCGGGGCGTGAATCTATAAAGGAAGCGAAGCAGAAAATAAAATATAATATTACGTTTATTCTGTGAAAGTGTTTTTTAACGCTATAATTAAGTTGTTGATAAAAACCGTTCTTTTTTCCTCAGATAGCAGGTCTATAGATAAAAAAGGGTTTAAATCTTCCAGTTCAACCAATAGAAGAGAGCCATCTGTTAATCGGCAAGCATCAACTCGTGTAATGCCGTGCTTGATACTATTCCATTTAATAAATTTCTCCGCAAACACGAAATCATCCGCTGTAGGAATATATTCAACCAATTCCCAGCGCTTATTTTTGTCCGGTGCATATAAAGCGTATTGAAACGATTCATTCAAATAATAATAAGACACTTCATACTCGAAATCAATGAATGGTTGTATTAATTTTCCCGCTGGTTGCGCATCCATTAATTCTTGATGTGTTAAGATTTCCATTCCAATTGAATCTGCCCCATTTTTTAATTTCACGATGTAACGCTCGTGATTGCCAATTACATTAATCTCGGCTAATCTTTCAATAGTTGGTATAACGGGATATTTTTGATGGGTTAGGTCGACCAAATACTGTTTTCCTAAGATATCTGCTTTTCCATCAAAGGAATTGAACGTTAATATATTTTTTAGCTTAACTTCTGTCAGAAATTGTTGAAAATATTCCTGATAACCAAGTACTGACCCCGTATTCCTAAACACGACTAGATCTGCTTTGTCAAGATTTGATATGGCCTGATGTGGATGTCCAATCAGTATGTTAAAGTGGTTTTTAAGTTTCGATGTAATGTAAAGGTCTTCCTCATAGTACTTTCTTCCTTTTGCTTCGTAATAGAGGTCTGTTAAATATAATAATGTTTTCATCTGAATTGTTATCGATTCGTTAAATGCTACTAATATTCCAATATACAAGGAAAGTTGTTCATTTTCAAGCTACACACCATTATTGAATATTCCAAAATCCCTCCTAAAAATTTTCGTTGTCAAAAGTCATACTAAATTGAACATGTAAATCTTAAATAGTGAAGAAGGCTTGTGATATAGGCGTTGCTAATGATAATCTAGTGAAAATAAATCTGTTACTTAAATAGTATCATTTAGCGTTGCTGAACATCAATTTGTTTTCTTATATAGCGCCTCACGGTAGGCCACTCCCCATTTTGCGACTTCATCAATAATGGGTCCTAATGTTTGACCATATTCAGTCACCTCGTATTCTACGGTAATGGGTTTTGTATTCATCACCGTACGGCTGATCAAATGGTTCATTTCCATATCCTGCAATTCTTTAGATAACATTTTGGCTGCGATACCATCGACTTCACGTAGCAGATCCATAAAACGCATTTTACCGCCTTCCATGAGGGTGCCTAGGATGTGGAATTTCCATTTCCCTGACAATATTTCCATAGTATCTTTTATGGCAATCATGCGTGCTTTACAGGCGGGTTTATCTTTTAATGTTGGATTTTTCTTCATCTTTTTAACTGAATGACAAAATTACGTCGTAAAATTACCGATTCTGTAGTTAGTTTCCTATAGGAAACCAGTTTCAAAAAGGAAACTGATGACGATAGTAAACTATCACTATGTTACTTTTGCACAAGATTTAATTAAAAGAAATTATATAAATATGAAAAAATTATCAGTTTTAGCAGTATTGGCTTCTGTAATATTAGCTTCTTGTGGCGGTGCAAACGGTGATAAAGCACAAACGGGAACAGAGCAACAAGTAGCGGAACAACAGGGTACAACTTTTAATGTTGATTCAACGAGTTCAATTATATGGAAAGGTTACCATAAAGGTGGTTTCGATCCAAGATTTGGTACTTTGAACAGTGAAGGTACAGTATCTGTTGCAGATGGTGCAATCACAGGTGCAACGATTACGATCGATATGAACTCCGTAAAAACAGATGAAAGTGCAGTGGATCCAGCAAAAACAGGTGGTAAAACAGCGGCTGATCTAGATGGTCACTTGAAAACTGGTGACTTCTTTGAAGTTGAAAAATACCCAACTGCTAAATTTGAAATTACTGCTGTAACGGCTTTTGATGCTGCTAAAGATAAAAGTGTGATCGCTGATGCTACGAATATCATCAGTGGAAACTTAACGATCAAAGATAAAACAGTGAATGTTACTTTCCCTGCGAAAGTAAGCGTAACAGAAAATGAAGTTACGGTACAATCTAAATTTACGATCAATAGACAAGATTGGGGATTGGCATACGGAACAGAGGGTGACCCTAAAGATTGGATGATCTCTCAAGAAGTGGATATGGAGTTGAATATCAACGCTAAAAAATAATAAATAAACGAATGCGCAGGTAATGATAACATGCAAACAGCATAATTATCTTACTTAATACCTGCCTTTTAGAAAAAATGAACCGTTATAGGCCATCGCCTGTAACGGTTTTTTTGTTAGTCCATCGACGACTTCAAATTGTCTCCCAGACACTGAATCCCACCTTTTTTCATGACAGCGCAGGATAGTATCGCTTGATTTATTTATATATTTATCATTTAGAACTATACCATTATGAAACCTAGTCCAGTGATTATTTGCCTGTTATTTTTAATAACCTGTTTTCCTGAAATTCATGCACAAACCAAATTAAGCGACCAGCATGATCAAATCAGTCCGTTAACGACTGCCTTTGTCTATCCTGAGCGTATCGTATGGAAGGAGGGGAACGTGATGCACGACGAATACTTACTCCGAAAAGGTAATGGCCAAGCAAATCTTCATAATCCACATACCGTTATTTTGAAAAATGATCAAGATCATAGTAAAAGTAGTGTATTGTTAGACTTTGGTAAGGAAATGAACGCTTCACTTGATATCATTACGGGCATGTGGGGAGGTAATAATCTACCAAAAAGTGTACGCATTCGATTTGGTGAATCTGTAAGTGAAGCGATGTCGGAAATTGGCGTCAAGGGTGCGACGAATGACCATGCCTTACGTGATTTTACAATGCAAGTGCCTTGGCTAGGTCGTAACCGTTCTGGGGAGTCTGGATTCAGATTTGTCCGTATTGATTTTCTAGAACCTCATGCTGAATTACATTTAAGAGAGGTACGAGCTGTAGCTACTTATCGCGATGTCCCATATTTAGGGAGTTTTAAAAGTAGTGATGAAAGACTTAATAAAATATGGGAGGTGGGGGCTTATACCGTACACGTCAATATGCAAGATTATTTATGGGATGGGATAAAAAGAGACCGCCTGGTTTGGGTCGGAGATCTTCATCCTGAAGTGGCAACCGTAAATGCCGTATTTGGCTTTAACGATGTTGTACCTAAGAGTCTAGATCTGGCGAAAGAATCGACTCCGCTGCCAAGTTGGATGTCTGGACACAGTAGTTACTCGATGTGGTGGATCATCTTACATTATGATTGGTATATGAATCATGGGAATAAAGCCTATCTAGCAGAGCAACAAGATTATTTACAAGGATTGGTCAAGCAGATCATTGGAAAGGTTGTCGATGGTACAGAAAAGATGGATGGTGCTCGATTTTTAGATTGGCCATCAAGTGAAGATAGTATTGCTGTCCACGCAGGTCTTCAGGCACTAACCATTAAATCACTGGAAAACGCTTCTTTTCTTTTTGAAGTTTTAAATGACCGCAGCTCAAAAAAATTATGTGATGAAACTGTTGCTGAAATGCGGAAAAAAGTTCCGGCTCATAACAATTCGAAACAAGCGGCTGCATTGCTATCATTAGTGGGATTGATGGATGCAAACACTGCGTATACAGATGTACTCGCAGTGGGTGGCGCCAAGAATTTCTCAACCTTCTATGGTTATTACATGCTTGAAGCGATGGCGAAAGCGGGTAAATACCAAGAGGCAATGGACATCATTTCGACTTATTGGGGTGCGATGCTAGATTTGGGAGCGACTACATTTTGGGAAGATTTTAATATGGATTGGCTGCCCAATGCTGCGCGCATAGACGAATTGGTACCTGAGGGGAAAACAGATATACATGCTGATTTTGGCGCTTATTGCTACCTTGGTCTACGTCACAGTCTAGCACATGGATGGGCTTCAGGTCCAACGGCTTGGATGTCTTCACATATACTCGGGATTCAGGTGGATGAACCAGGGGGAAAGGTCTATACGGTAAAACCTCATCTCGGTGATCTGACTTGGGCGGAGGGAACTTTCCCGACACCATATGGGCTGATACACGTGAAGCATGTAATGGAAAATGGTCGTGTAAAATCGGTCATTAAAGCACCTAAAGAAGTTAAGATTATACAATGAAGTACTTCATCAATTTAAGAAAATCAACCGCCTTTCATTTGGCAATAGGAAATATTCAAATCAACATGTAATCGCATATGAATTCAAAATTTAGCATCAAGTTATTGTTCGTTACGAAGTGTCTGCTACTTTGTTTGGTAACTTCTGTATATGCAGAAATTACGCCCACTTACCTGCGAACTGAATATAAAGTAGATCCTTTTATTGATGAACTGAGTCCGCGTTTAAGTTGGGAACTGCAATCAAAAGAATTTAGTCAATACCAATCGGCTTATCGGATTTTAGTGGCCAGTTCTTTGGAAAATTTAAATAAAAATAAGGGTGACCTCTGGGATACGGGTGAAATAAAAGGACAGCAGATGAATCAGGTACATTATGCTGGTAAAACCTTAAGTTCTGAAAAAAAGGTATGGTGGAAAGTGAAAGTGTGGGATGCTGATGGAAAGGAGGGTGCATGGAGTACTGCAGCTACCTGGGAGATGGCTAAGCTGCAAGGAGCAGAATGGAAAGCCAAATGGATAGGTGCAGATTTAAATCATTTGGCTCAAGTTGGTGCCTATCATTTGCCGCCATCACCTTATTTAAGAAAACAAGTAAGTGTAACTAAAAAAGTGAAATCGGCGCGGTTGTATATCAGTTCGCTTGGTTTGCATAATTTTTATATCAATGGTGAAAAAGTGGGGAGTGATTATTTTGCTTCAGGTTGGACGGATTATGATAAACGTGTGTATTACAACGTCTATGATGTAACCGATAAAGTAAAGAAGGGACAGAATGCTTTCGGAGCAACACTTGCCAATGGTTGGTATGCCGGATATTTGGGTTATGCGCTACTTGTAGGCTCGCCAGAGGTAAACCGCTTCTATGGTGATTTTCCATTGCTGAAGGCACAGGTCGATGTACGCTATGAAGATGGGTCAAAAGAAGTTTTTGCTACAAATCGGAGCTGGAAGATTGATACTGGTGCCGTATTGGAAGCGGATATGCTACAAGGAGAAACGTATGATGCGCGAAAAGAGCCTGCTAATTGGAATAAAGTTGGATTTGATGATAAGCAGTGGAGCGAGGTACAGGAAGTGGCTGATAAGGATGGGCAGGCCTTACAGCTGTATCCAGGTCAACCCGTTCGGGTTGTTGAGGAATTGGCTGTAAAATCCATTAAAAAAATTGCTAAGGACAAATATATCGTAGACTTTGGTCAAAATTTTGCAGGTATTGTTCGACTTAAATTAAAAGGAAATGTGGGGGACAGTGTGGTGTTACGCTATGGTGAAATGTTGCACCCGGATGGTACTTTAATGATCGAAAATCTAAGAAAAGCAAGGGCTACGGATACGTATGTTTTTAAGGGTGAAGCAACAGAGGAGCGCTGGAGTCCCAGTTTTACTTTTCACGGTTTTCAATTTGTTGAAGTATCTGGTTTAAAACAAGACCCAGATTTAGATTTCTTGACTGGTTTGGCCTTAAGTTCTGATTTAGCACAAGTGGGGAGCTTTACATCAGACAATAGCATGCTCAATCAATTGTATAGCAATATCGTATGGACACAGCGCGCCAACTATTTGGATATTCCTACGGATTGTCCCCAAAGAGACGAACGATTGGGGTGGACGGGAGATGCACAGGTTTACATGCGTTCGGCAATCTATAATGCTGATGTCGCTTCATTCCATAAAAAATGGATACGGGATCTGAACGATGCGCAGTGGTCTAATGGCGCTTTTCCTATCTATGCACCCATGCCGGTCAATGCAGCGGGGCTGGCGGCTATTCGGGCTACAGATAGTTTTTCTCCTGGTTGGTCTGAGGCAGGTATAATCTGTACATATGAGATTTTTAAAGCGTATGATGACCGTGATATTGTGAAAGAATCGTTGCCGTATATGATGAAATTCATGTCTTTCTTGAAGCGCAGAGCTCAGGATAATGTGCTCAAGGAAGGTGCATTTGATGATGTTGATCCGAAAGGTGGATTTGGCGATTGGTTATCTATTGGTGATAAGACTAGTCCGGATTTGGTAGCGAGTATATATTATTTTTATTGCGCGAGATTAATGACGGATATGTGTGAGGCTATCGGTGAAAAGGAACTGTCCACTTCATTTGAGCAGGAGGCGTCGGTTATACGGGCAGGATTTAAAAAACATTATTTAGGGAGCGATAATAAATTGAAGACGAATAATGCGGCTTATGGTGACGGACAGGGGTATGTAGAAGGGGGAAATGGATTTTATGGACATACGCAAACAGCATATGCCAACGCAATCTATTCGGGCATATTTGAAGGTGAGGACCTCAGAATTGCTGGAAATCATTTAAGGCAGCTTGTCGCCAATAATGGTGATAAACTAACAACAGGTTTTTTAGGATTTAAACCCTTATTGCCAGCACTTTCCGCTACTGGATCGGTAGATAAAGCATATAAACTATTGTTAAGTACAGAATACCCGTCTTTGGGCTATGAGGTGGTCAACGGTGCAACCTCAATATGGGAGCGCTGGGATAGTTACACGCAGGATGAGGGCTTCGTTCATAACGCTGCCATGAACTCTTTCAGCCATTATGCTTTTGGCTCTGTGAATGAGTGGATGTTTGAGCATATGGTCGGTATCAGCGCATTGGAAAGAGGTTACAGTACGTTTGTGATTAAGCCCGAAATCCCAACGGGAGATTTGGCCATTAGGCAAGTAAAGGGAGCATATCATTCCATTGCAGGTAAAATCAGATCTGAATGGGATTATTCGGGACCGGTTAAACTCCATACGCTTGAGGTTCCGGTCAATACAACAGCCTATTTTTATGTTAAAGCTCCTGCAGATCAAATTTACATCAATGGAACATTGTTGTCCAAAAGCTACTTTGTCCAGGATATAAAAGAAGAGGAAGGTTATCTTAAGCTTCGTATAGGTTCTGGGATATATCAAATCGAAATAAAAGATATCTCTTAAGGACGCGCAGCATTTTTATATAAAAAAAGGAGCTATCTCGCAAAATATAGCTCCTTCATTAATAAATGAAAATTATTATTTCAATTCGAAGTTAGCTTCTAAAAGCTCTTGCGAGTTTTTACCAATGAATACGGTGAAGTCTCCTGGTTCAGCAACGAATTTCAAATCATTATTATAGAATTTCAAATCTTCCTCAGTAACGGTAAAGGTTACAACTTTGGATTCTCCAGCTTTTAAAAATACTTTTTGAAAGCCTTTTAATTCTTTAACGGGGCGCGTGATCGAACCAACTAAATCTTTCAGATAGAGTTGAACAACCTCTTCACCGTCATATTTTCCAATATTGCTCAATTTTACCGTTGCTGTGATAGCCTGTCCTGGTTTCATTGAAGCTTTGTCTAATGTTAAATCTGCGTAATCGAAAGTGGTATAACTCAAACCATATCCAAATGGATAAAGTGGGCTATTGATAACGTCGATATAGTTGGATCTAAACTTTTGGAAAGTTCCACCTTCAGCTAAAGGCCTACCGGTGCTTTTATGCCCATAATAGATGGGTAATTGCCCTACATTTCTAGGGAAAGTAGCCGTTAATTTACCTGAAGGATTGACGTCTCCGAATAATACTTCAGCTACTGCTGCACCTGTTTCAGAACCTCCAAACCAGGCATTTAAGATGGCAGGAACATGTTCGTCTTCCCAAGTTAATGTCATTGGTCTACCCGCAAATAAAACCAAAACAACTGGTTTTCCTGTTTTTAGCAATGCTGCTAATAGACGTTGTTGGATAGCAGGTATCCCGATTTCTGTCCGACTGGAGCTCTCTCCAGACATCTCTGAAGATTCACCTAATGCGGCAATGATAACATCTGCCTGATCAGCTGTTTGTAAAGCTTCGGTTATTATTTCAGATTCAGGTCTGTTGTCTCTGGGGATCGTACGTCCAAACATGGTGGCATGTTCTTGGTATACGGCATCTTCCAATAAGTTAGAACCTAAATGTGTGACGATCTTGACTTGATTGCCCAAAACAGATTGCATACCTTCCACAAGAGAAGGGGTATTGATCAAATCCGAACTTACAGACCATGTACCCACCATATTGGCGCGTGTATTAGCTAGTGGACCGATGACAGCAACTGTTCCCTTTTTCTGTAAAGGAAGAAGTTGATTTTCGTTTTTCAATAAAACGAAAGACTTTGTTGCTGCTTCGCGAGCGACTACAAGATTTGCAGGCGTCAACAACTCGGTTTTAGCGCGGTCCTCACTGATGTAGCGGTATGGATCTTCAAATAGACCTAATTTATACTTTGCTTCCAAGATTAAGCGACATGCACGATCGATATCAGCTTGAGATACTTTTCCTTCTTTTAATGATTTCTTTAACGTGTTTAAAAATCCTTCAGAGATCATATCCATATCGACACCTGCTTTTAATGAAAGTGCCGAAACTTGTTGTAAATCTCCTAATCCATGATCGATCAGTTCTGCAATTCCGGTATAATCCGTTACAACCATACCATTAAAACCCCATTCTTTACGAAGGACATCTGTCACTAACCATTTGTTAGCAGTTGCTGGAATACCGTTGATATCATTGAACGAAGTCATTACGGTGCCTGCTCCAGCTTCGATAGCAGCTTTATAAGGAGGGAAGTATTCATTATACATACGGTGTAAACTCATATCCGTCGTGTTGTAATCTTTTCCAGATTCTGCAGCACCATATAGTGCCCAGTGTTTCACACAAGCCATCATCGTATTGATTGCTGTCAGATCATCACCCTGATATCCTTTAACCATAGCACGTGCTATCTGTGATCCTAAATAAGGGTCTTCTCCCGAACCTTCAGAAATTCTTCCCCAGCGCGCATCTCGAGAGATGTCGACCATAGGCGAGAAGGTCCAGTTGATCCCATCTGCAGTGGCTTCTTGTGCAGCGATGCGAGCTGTCTTTTCAATTAAGGGAATATCCCACGTTGCAGAAAGCCCCAATGGAATGGGGAAGGTTGTTTTATAGCCATGGATGACGTCGAGTCCGAATAGCATCGGAATTTTAAGTCTCGTATTATTGACAGCAAGTTCTTGAGCAGCACGAATTTTTTGAGGTGTGGTCATCGAGAAGATTCCTCCAATCTGTCCAGCAGCAATTTTCGCTTCAACTCCGGTACTAGCGGTGGCACCTGTGGTTACCTCACCTGCAGTAACTAAGTTTAACTGGCCAATTTTTTCGTCAACCGTCATTTTTTTCATTAGTGCCGAAACAAACTTATCCATTTTAGGATCTTGTTTGTTAACGGGCTGTGTAAAAGCCAGAGTCGGAACCAATGCAACAGCGACGAATAGGGAAGTCCAATGTTTCATGTTCTAATAGGTATTATGTATGTGAATAAAATGCTTATTGATTTGGACTTTTAAAACCTAAGGTTTTCAGTCCTGCTTTAATTTCTGGTGCCTGCATAAACAAGTTCCAAATTAACCCTGTTCTATAATTTTCAATCATGACAACAATGGGACCTTGATCAATGGCTAAATAGCGTTGCGGATACCAGTTTGCTGTTTCTGAAAAAGCATCGTAAAACCCATATTTACCAAATAGCTCAGTTCCTTTTTTCTCATAGAAATAACGCATGGCCTTGATACTTTCTTTTGGGGTATAGGGCATAGAAGATAGTGCTGCTGTTGGAGAAACAACACCTTGATCATTGTCCGGATGATGGGCATTATAGCCATCTACAGAGTAACTCGCTGTAAAACCCCAAGAATTTTCACCGTAACCCGTATACTTAAGTGGGTTTAATTTAGCGTGTTCAATATTAATTCGAGTATGATTGACATTTAACTTCCAATAATCGGCATACTGATCCTGAAGGCCCTTTGGATTTAACCCTAAATAGGAGTAATGCGACCAAAATAACGGACCAACACCATTTTCTGGCGCATTATGTTTTAAAACAAGTGGAATTCCGAATTTCTCAGCCGAAGTAACGATAGCTCCGCTTCGTGCCCAACCTTCATGGTAAGTGGAAGCGGGGATAGGATGCGTCGGTGAACTTGCCGCTAGGACATAACTGATTAAACATTCGTCATATCCTTGGATAGCATGGTTTCATACCCCAACCATGAGTAGGACTCCAGTGCCAGTATAACACATCTTGTCCATTTCTAAAGAAATCCCAATCAATACCTTTCCATAAAGCATCTGCTTTTTTAGCAACTTGCTTTTGTTGATCGTTTCCGTTTTGATAATATTCGCGTAGACAGATTAATGCTTGGGCCATAAAAGCGGTTTCTACGATATCTGCAGCATCATCTTGATCTCCAAAAACTTTGGATTTACCGGTAGGACCATCGATCCAATGCGACCAAGCACCATGGTAGCGATCTGCCTTTGCTAGAAAATCTACAATACGGTCAAATCGTTGCGTTGCCTCATCTGCTGTTATAAAACCGCGTTCCGCAGCAACTATCGTGGCCATGATACCAAAACCAGAACCTCCAACAGTGACCACATTATAATCATTAAGGGGATATACACCGTCTATGTGAATTCTTTCTCTTGCCATTCCAGAATTAGGTTCGGCACCTTCCCAGAAATAGTTAAAAGTCTGCTTTTGGACCAAAGTCATTAAAGAATCATCCGTAATGCTTGATTTTAGCATGGTTTGAGATGATTTACATGCTGTAGCGAAAGCACCAACTAACAATAAGCCTAAGATCAGCTTGTGATTAAATTTTAATTTCATAGTAGATAAGTAATGCGAAAAAATCAAAGAACTTAGACTTAGCAGTGCTAAACCTAAGTTCTTTCATGTATTATTTAAATGCTGGATTAATACCCTGGGTTTTTCACCATATCAGGAGTTTGCGTTAATTGTTCGTAAGGTATTGGGAACAAGTAATGCTTTTCAGTAAATGTTTTTCCATCTACTTTCATGGCTTCGGGAGCTTGTTTAGTACGTACTAGATCAAACCAACGGTCATGCTCAAAAGCCAATTCCAGACGACGTTCTTTCCAAATTGCTTTGCGTAAATCAGCTTGAGTTGAAGCTGTTGTATTGGGCAATTTAACGCGGTTACGAATGGTATTGAGTGCTGATGTAGCTTCTGCTGTGTTGCCCATTTCATTGGCAGCCTCTGCTAAGATGAGGTATACTTCTCCTAAACGTAAATAGCGCACATTTTTATCACCATCACCAGCACCTGCATTTGCTGATGAGTAAGCTTTCTCGTTGTACATTGGGTTTTCAACACCTGTTCCAACTAATCGACCGTCATATAAGGTTTCGCCTCGGAAAATAATGGTTGCATCGCGACGGATGTCATCCTTCTCTGCGTTAAAAGCATTTAATAGATTTTCCGATGGTGTATTGAAACCCCATCCCCAGCCAGTTATGCCACGCGCTCCTTGAACTTCTGAATACTGATGAACGCCATGTGCAATCGCTTCGCCACGTCCCTGGAATTCAAAGATAGACTCTGTTCCATTTTCCGAACTTGCGCGCCACAGTACTTCATATTTTGATTCTAAGCCATATTGTCCAGAATTGATGACTTCTTTGGCTGAATTATAAGCCTCTGTCCAATTCTCATTATACAAATATACTTTTGACAATAGGGCTTGTGCCGCACCTTTTGTTGCGCGCCCTAAATCTTTAGGTGCATAGGCCGATTTTATTGGAAGTGCTTCGATAGCCTCTTTTAAATCTTTGATGATATAAGCATAAACCTCTGCCTTGGGTGCACGGATGATCAAATCTTGCTCTTGAATGGGAACATCTCCCCAACCGCGTACGAGATAGAAGTAGTTTAACGCACGTAAAAACTTAGCTTCACCGATAAGTCTGCTTTTATAAGCGGCATCTTCAATTTCAGTTGATTCTGTCAACTCAATAGACTGTGTCGCACGACCAATAGCTTTATACCAATGAGACCATAACGCTCCGAATGAACCGGAAGAACTCGTGTAGACAAGATTATCAATCTCTTGCTTATCGCCCCCTGGATCGGTAGGAGAAGACCCTTTATCGGCGTTATCCGAAAGCATATCGGTAATGGCAACATAAGAAAAGGCGTAATTCCAGTCGGTAAACATACCGTAGATGGCATTGACAAAAGATTCAGGAGTGTATACCTGATCTTTATCACCTTCCTCCACAATTTCTTGTGAAGGGACGTCTAAAAATGCAGAATCCTTACAGGCGGACATGCTCAATCCTGCTGTTAAAATTAAGGCGATATGTAATTTGTTAAATTTCATGATTTTTAATTTTTAAAGTTTAGAAGGAAACATTTACGCCGAAAATAAAATTGCGTGTTGTTGGGTACGCTGAAAGCTCGATTCCCGCGGTTTCCGAAGGTTTACCAGAACCAGTACCAGTAATTTCAGGAGAGAAACCGGTATATTTTGTGAAAATAAACGGATTCTGTGCTGTCAAGTACATTCTAATTTTCGATGATGAGTTATATAATTTTGGAATCGTATACCCTAATGTTAGGTTATTGATTCTAAAATATGCGCCCGACTCTAAATAGTAACTCGAAGATAACGCATCATGAGCTGCTCCTGGATGAGTGTTGGAAGTTCCTGCTCCAGTCCAACGGTTATCAAAAGTTTCTTTAGTGATGTTCTCTCCACCATCAACACGCGTTCCTTTTAGACCATTGTAAATCTTGTTGCCTGCAACGCCATAGCCTTGCGCTGTGAAATCCCATTTTTTATAGTTGACACTCAGATTTAAACCAAATGTAGAAGATGGTAAATATGACCCATGGAAGATTTTGTCATTTTCATCGATAACGCCATCTTCATTTTGATCTTTATATCTTAAGTAACCCGGTTTTGCTCCAGTTGTTGCAACTCCTCCCGCAATTTCGGCATCTGTTTGCCATACGCCAACGGCCTCATACATATACCATGCATAAATAGGTTGATCTTCTTTTAACTGCTTGGTGATTTGACCATTATTTAAACTTCCACCGATAGCTCCGTCATAGGCTGGTACCACATCTTTCAAGATGTTTTTATTGTAAGAATAGTTACCGCCGATACTATAAGATAGGTTTTCATTGATCTGATCCGTCCAGTTTAACCCAAGCTCAATTCCTTTATTAGATACTTTTCCACCATGGTCAAAATACCTTTGTGAGAATGCTGAGTTAAGTAAGGGTGTTACTTCTAGAATAACATTGGTATTGGTCTTATTATAATAATCAATATTACCACTTAATCGGTTATTCAATAAGGTGAAATCAACACCTATACCAGACTCTTCGGTTACTTCCCATCCGAGGTTTCTAGCCGGACTTCCATACGATGATCCAAAAACTAAGTCTTGACCTGGTCCGAACACATAATTATAGTTGTCTGAGCCTGGAGATGATAAGATTTGAGAAATGTTTAGCGGGACGTTTTGATTACCCAATCGACCCCAGTTTGCACGTACTTTTAAGAAGTCAATGCCTGAACCTTGCATGAAGCTCTCATTGGACACGGTCCAACCTGCTCCAAAGGATGGGAAAACACCATAGTAGTCTCCTGAAGCTTTAAATGTACTAGAGCCATCACGACGAACTGTCGCTGTTAAATAGTATTTGGAATCATAATTATACTGTGCACGTGCAAAATATGAAATCAATGCTCGTGGCGTATAATACGTTTGATTAACTTGTTTGGTGTATTGTGAAGAAGCGAAATTGATATTCCAATACTGCTCTTGATTAGGTACATCATATCCCGTCAGATCAGACATATTACCAATGCCGGATTTCTCTCTTGAATTACCTAAAGTTGCATCTAGATTATGCTTTCCAAAACTTTTTTGATAGGATAGGAAATTCTCCCATGTCCAACGGAAAGTTTGTGTTTTAGCGATATTTAAACTATTATTGGCATAAGTCAATGAGGTAGGGTTTTGCGCCTTTAATTGCTCAAATTCCGAAGCCGTATTGAGAGGGTCCGTATTTAAATAACGATCTTTGATATTATTGAAGCCTCTGTTTTGTGAAAAGTACTGTGTAACACCAAGACGAGAAGTAAATTTTAAATCGCTGGTGATTTGATAATCCGCTTGCAACCCTCCTTGAATACTCAGATTCTTGTTATATTGCTGTTGCATCATGTTTTCATAGACAGGGTTTCCTGTATCATTCAACTTTCCTCCAACTTCTCCTGCACCAAGGACATAGGTCGCTTCACCCGTGGTTTTATTATAAATAGGTCTTCCGTAGCGACCATTAGCATACTGTACAGGTACTAATGGCGATTGACGATAGGCTGCATCAAATGCACTAAGTGGCTTATTACGGTCATTAGCAAATGAGATGTTAAGTGTCTGGCTGATCTTTAATTTATTATCAAAAAATTTGTAGGTATTGTTATTACGGATTGTGTTTCGAACATATTGCGAGCCTTCCGTAATTCCTTTTTCTGTAAAGTTGTTATAACTAAAGAAATAGTCCACTACATCTGAACCTCCAGATAAGCTAACGACATTATTCGTCACCATACCAGTCTGTATCAATTCATCGTACCAATCCGTATTGTTAGCTTGATCAGTTGCTAAAAACCCAGATGTTGTACCTATGCCTTTTAAGTTTTCATTAAAATGTGTCACATACTCATTGGCATTTGCCATTTTCACACGATTTAGGATGCCTTTAGCACCCACATATCCATCATATGTAATTTGAGCACGACCTGCCTTACCTTTTTTTGTGGTGACCAATATAACACCATTTGCAGCACGCAGACCGTAGATAGAGGCCGAAGATGCATCTTTTAAGATATCAATGGATACGATATCTGCAGAATTGATATTGGTAATATTATCGACTGGAAATCCATCGACAATATATAAAGGCTCCCGACCAGCTAATGCTGTTCCGACACCACGAATAACAACTGTAGGAGCAGAGCCTGGGGCTTCGTTGGCAATGATATTGACTCCAGCAACTTTTCCCTGAACGGATTGTACAGCATTTAATGCCGGTTGTTTAACAATGTCACTTGCAGTTACGCGTGCAATTGACCCTGTTAAATCCACTTTCTTAGCGGTACCGTAACCAATAACTACAATCTCATCTAAAGCTGTGTTTTGTTCAGCTAAATTAATAAGTACATTATTTTGTTGGCCAATGATGACTTCTTTTCCGTCGTAACCAATATAACGGAATACTAATACTTGATTTGGGTCGGCTGTAATTTTAAATTCTCCATTGGCGTCTGACTGCGTTGCAACGCTCGTCCCTTTAACCGCAATGGTCACTCCTGAAAGAACAGCATTTGATGATTTATCTGTAATTTTTCCAGTAATCACTTTACCGCTTTGCGCATATACCGACACATTAATGTGACAAAATGCAGGGAGTAATAGTAATGTAAATAACTTCCTCATAGGTGAATTTTTTAGTGACTTTTAATTATTTAATTCTAATTGTTCTGAATGTTTGTTAACAGAATTTAACGTTTATGTTAAATTTCATTACAACAAAGATGTGATGTAGTATTCGGAATGTATAATTTAACACTTATACATTAATACATCAGCGCTTGCAATAACTTGTATTTGTTGAATAAAGCCAAATATGTAGTAGGTAATCAGATTGTTAAGGTAAGTGTTGCGTTACTTTATTTTACACTAAGTGTTTAATATACACTATATCGTATGAGAGGTAATGATGTAGTGTTTTAAGGTATTGAAACAGGTAAATGCCCTGATGTCGTAGTTGAGATACTCCGATATCAGGGCATTCCTTTAGTTGATATTCATTAAAAAGTCGCTTAAATTTTGTTCAGTAGGTAGGCTCAATTTTTTACGTAATCTGTACCTTCTTATTTCCACTCCGCGGGTTGTAATGTTTAATAAACTTGCGATTTCTTTACTGCTCATGTTTAATCTGAGGTAGGCACATAGTTTTAAATCGTTGGGCATTAATTCTGGAAATTGTAGCTTCAATTTTTTAAAGAAGTTTTCATGTGTTTCATTAAAGCTCTGTTCAAAAAGATGCCAATCCATATTGTCCTCGTATGCATTTTTAAGAATCTTAGCCACTTTCTGGAGCTGTTCCGCTTTTAATTTGTTACCATTCTCATCCTTCAACTGTGAGAGCTCATGATTTAGTGAGTTTAACAATTCATTTTTATGCACAATGTTCATCGTTGCATTGGTCAACTCCTTATTCTTATTGTAGAGTTCTTGCTCCAATTGTTTGTTTTTAACCTCAATCAAGTGCTGTTGTGCGCGAACTGCTTCTTGTTTTAAAAGTTCATCTTGCTTTACTAGATAGTCTTCTCGCAATTTTTGTTCATGTTTAACTAGTTTTTTCTTATACCATATGCGAATAGATTTAGTCATAAAGACTAAACCGATAAGATAGGCCAGATAGGCATACCATGTTTCTATACCAGGGCGGCAGTATTTCAATCTCAATCTTATTTTCTTTGGTAATATAACCGTTGGGAAGCTTCGCGCGGATCACAAAGCTATAATTACCTACTGCCAGATTTGTAAACTCCTTGTAGGGTAGTTTGGTCCAATCGGACCATTCATCTTGGACACCATTTAATTTATATTGATATTGAATAGCACTTTCTGTGTAATATGGAAGTGCATAAGATACTCTTATGCTGTTGTTTTTGTGTTTTATTTCTACTAATTCTTTAACACTGTTAAAATAAATACTATCAGTACCGGATAGTGTTCTTATGTTTCGAATTAGTGGAATAGGTACTTCATTAGGTTGAAAATTGTCACGATTTAAATTTAACAAAGAGAAACCATTATCAATACTGATGAGGTACTGTTTGGGATTGAGGGCGGTTATATTTTCATAGTATTTCATCATATTACCTTCTAGTGGAGCTAATTTGATGGAATCAATCTGAATCTGTCCACCTGGCTGTAAATCGACTAAAGCAATACGGGTTTGATTAATAAACCAATAACTATTGTTTCCAGCAGCGGTAATTTTATTGGCTTTGGCAAATGTTCCCAGTTTCTTATTCAAGTGGTCGTAAGGTGTGAACTTATCCGCCAGTTCATCGTATAGATATAAACCACTATCCGTTGTAAAGACATTGATATCAGCTAATTTGAAAACACCGATATTAGCAGATCTAGGCAACCCTTTCTGCTGTGCATAGGGTTTAATCTGTTTAATAGCGTCAAAATTATCTGAAAATGTAATCAGATTCAGTTCATTATAACCAGCAGCCCATACGTTGTTTTTACTTTGTGTTTCTAATAACTGTACTCCAGATTTAAAGTTTGGATATTGTGTACTAAATTGTAATGCATTGGGCATACTATGGAATAGGGATATTCCGGTATAGTTGCCTTGTAATACGGTAGGGAAATGTGGTGAGAGTTGTTTTATGACCCATCCACCTGTTTGGGGTGACAATAAAGACATTTGCGTGCCTTTTACTTGAAATGTACCTGTATTATGTCCACACACCAGAACTTCGTTGATGACCTCTAAATTCCATACTTGACCTTGAGATCCCGCAATCATCTTAAAATCTATCGGTTGATATTTCTTATGCTGGTTCCAGGGCGTATAAAATAGCCCTTGATTAGTACCCAGATACAGGAAGCCTTGATATATTTTTGCGGAATAGATGGTGCCAAGTTTGCCCGATTTATCGGAATAATAGTATAGATCAGCGTTAATAGCAATACGGTCTATGCCGTTATCCAAGCCTGTCCAGATATTCGATTGTTTGTCTATACTCAAACTCAGTACCGTATTATTCTGTAAACCAACACTTTTATTGATGTGCTGGACGAGATGCCCAGACTGATCTAAGATATAGACCCCATTTAAGATTGTGCCGTATACGTAATATTGCCCAAGTAGTTTTATACCATTGTTGATTTGTGCATTTTTAAGTTCCTCATTTATTGCATTTTCCCATGGTGCTATATTCCCATTTTTATCCATTAAGAACAATCCAGATTTAGCTGTTCCGATTAAAAATGAACTCGTATCGAAAGGGAGGATGCTGAGTATATTGGATCCTTTGATCCGGTCTTTCCCCGCAACAGGGATTAATGTGTTATTTTTTAATTCATGAAGACCACTAGGTATTTTCTCTATAAAAATTCTTTTATTCGTCTGAAATGCAAAGAGAAAGGGTTCTCCATCTCCAGTAATAGTTCTTATTTTTTTATTTTCATAAATATAGATGGTGGAGAAAGATTGAAAGATAATCCGATTATCTTGGATGATAATTTTCCATATTTCATCATTCAGATTTTTCAGTAGTTGGCTGCTTATGGAATGATATGCCAATCGTCCTTTGTCATTTTTTTCCCAGTAACCAAACTCCGACTGACCGCCTGTATAGATTTTCCCATCGGAATGTACTTGTACGACTCTAACGATTCCTTTATTGGGGTGTGGATGTAGATTCCAATAGGCACCATCGTATACTAATAGACCTTCAGAATTTGCAGCATATATCAATCCCTCTTGATCGACACTTAATCCCCAGTTTTGATTTCCAGCTTGATATGTTGATTTACTATATTGTTGAACCCAAGGGCTTGCCAGATATTGAATATCGCCAGCTAATGATTTGGTAATGAAACTAAAAAGTAATAAAAATAGAGTAAAAAAGCTCTTTAATAAAAATTTCATGCACTATATGTTGTATCATTAAAAAATATTCCAGATTTATAAATTAATACGCGGAACTATCTTTTGGTGTAATTTATATAAATTTTTAGATATAGGAAGAATCCTAGTCCTCTCATGGTCAAAATATGAATTTAGGCTTACAATCAAGCCAATAGTCAGCTGCTTCGTTATTTGATCTAGTCTTCATTAGGGCGCTCATCTTCGTATACGTCATCGGATGCAACCTGATAGGCTATAACGCGACTGTGTATGAAAGTTTTCTTGGTTCTAGTAGCGCTATTATTAGCTTTATTTGGTTGAAATAAGTTATATTCATAGAGCAGAAGTACGGATCTTGAATCGTCACTTGTTTAAAAAAAGTATAAATCAGGAAGGAGATTCCATTAAGGGCTGTGTTAAAATGAAATTGTTAAGGAATAAGTTCATACCATGTCATCATATCCGAACGTTTTGGTGGGTTTTTTGTATGCTGATCCTTATGATAGGCTGCCATTCATCCAGAGGTAATGAAGAGGCTATTGTTAATCAGGTAGATCGCATAAAGGATTACATCAAACCCATTCCGGGGAAAAATGATTCCATTCCTTTAGCAGTAATTGAAAGTGGAAAAGTGCTGATTGCCTATTCGGATTGCTCAACCTGCCATAAAGAAGATAAAAGATCATTTGGTCCGGCCTTTCGTGATATTGCTGCAAGATATCCTATAAATACGATCTATATTCAGATACTGGCTCAAAAAGTTGTATTGGGTGGGACTGGAGCATGGGGCAATGCAGTGATGTTGGCTCATCCGAAATTGACGGATACAGATGCTGAAAGAATGGTGAGCTATATTTTGTCGTTAAAGTGATGAAAAAACAAAAGCTGCATGTACTACATGCAGCTTTTGTTTCTATATAATCGCTTTTAATTTACTGTACCGTTAAAACCATGTTTTGTTTCCTTTTCTTCATATACAGATACAAGCCTCCAAATGCAAAGATGAGTATGACTGGGAGAATGAGGGTAATCTGCAGTACTTCTGGACCTGCCAGGTTTTTGGCTGCTGCATAAGCCAACCCTTCTGTGGTGCCATCAGCAGCCGAACTGTATAAGTTGATATCAGAACCTTCGGGCAAATGTTTTATGATTAACCCATCATAATAACTCCCCATAATCATGGTATAGATAGATACGGCAAACATACCCGCCCCACCAATGAGGTTTAGACCTAAGGCTCCTGACTGGGGTATGTTTTCAGCAACAAACCCAATCATGGTTGGCCAGAAATAGCAGACACCTACACCAAATATTAAGGCCGCAAAAAACACAGCGTTACCCGTCAATGTAGCGAGCATGTAAAGGCCTATAGCAGCAAAGACAGCTGAGAAAAGTAAAACACCTTGTGGTGCTAATTTTTCTACAATAGGTTTGGCAAATGCACGTCCTACAACCATAACTCCAGTCGTAATGGTTAGGAGTAAAATAGCGTTGTCAGTTACATTTTTAAGTAGCAAACTGATCCATTGACCGGTAAACAATTCGGTGATAGCGGTCATAAACATACAAATGAATAGGAACAAAAATAGGGGTGAACCTACTGCTTTGTACATGTCTGCTGTTGAATATCCCGAGGAGACACGTTCGGTAACGGGAAAATCTAATTTTGAAAATAGGTAGCCATAAATAACTGTTGGGATCATCATCATAGCCACTTGAAACTTCCAGCCGATACCGAGGTAAACAAATAAGGTGACCAACAACGTTCCAATGACAACGCCTCCGGGAAACCATAAATGAAAATAATTAAGTCGGGTAGTTTTTTCTTGAGGATATAACGCCGCTACTAATGGATTGCAGGCAGCCTCAACTGTTCCATTGGCAATACCTATGAGTAGTGTGGAGAAAAATAAGGTCCAATACCCTTGTGCAAAGATGGTCAATAAGATTCCGATGAGATGAAACAGGAAAGCCATCACGAGTAGACGTTTCATACCGATAATATCAACAATAAACCCGCCTATTACAATTGCTAGTGGGAACCCCCAAAATGCTGTTGCAGTAATGGTGCCCAATTGTGTGGCACTCAGTTGGAAATCAAGTCCGAGTTGATTCATCATACCTGCACGGATTCCAAAGGATAGTGAGGTAACTAATAGAGCAAGACAGCTTGCCCAGAATAATTTAGTGGTTTGAATTTGCTTCATAATATTAGTGTATAGTGTTAATTCAAGAGTATTTCATCCATAAATATCCATGCTGGTTGTCCTTTGCCAGTATGCCACTCAGGTAGTTTTTTGAAATTTTTACCTAAAATCTTGATACAGGAGATGGGCTGTGATGCAAATGTTGCATCCAACTTGATAAAGGCATCTGCTTCATCTTTTACGGGCATTTGATTTTTTATGACCTGAAGTAAACGCAGGTTTTTATCACTGGTACCGCCCCATATTTCAAGTTCTTCTGGAAGCAATATATGTGACGGTACTTTTTTCATGAGATGTACCGATACCGACTGGAGTGGTATTGGCTTTTTAAAGTACATGATGAAAGCCATATTGTCGTTATAGCCGATCCATTTGCCATTTTGAATATCATGGGTACCCAATTGATCATCTATGAGTGTTTTGGGACCATCCCCTTTATATTTCTCACTGGGTGCTACAATAAAAGCGATACTATCGGGTTTATACTTGCTTTGTAAAAAGTCAAATGCAAAGACATCACTTCCGTACCACCCTTTTTTATAGGCTTTTGCTTTTAATGTACCTGATTCTTTGATTTCAATACCTTGATTATATAAAGGGGATTGGAGACTATCGGGTTCTGTACCATCGGTTGTATACCTGATTTCAACCCCATTGATGGCGTGTTTGATCTGAATGGGCAAGGTGTTTTTAAAAATGGATATAGCCGTGTTTAAACGAGGTTGGTTTAATTTTATAGGATTATTACCATCGTCTTTAAAACCTACGATAATGTTGATTCCTGTACCCATTTTATGTAATTGGCCTATCTCAGCATCACTTAAGCTGGTACGCCATAAGGACAACTCCTTTAGATTGCTCATCTTTAGAAGTTGCTTCACGGAATTAAAATCTACTGCGGTACCCGATAACGACAGTGCATTTAAATATTTTAAACCTGTCAGCTGTTTTAACCCTTCACCTTTAATAGAGGTGAAGTTGAGGTTTAACTTCCTTAAATTTTCAAATGTCGCTATAGTCTTTAATTCTTCATCCTTTACAGGTAATCCATTTAAATTAAGAAAGACAATTTGCTTTTGTATAGCGGTCAATTCTTGGATCGCTTCGGGTTTGTAAATGCTTTTATTATAAATATTAACTGCTAATGCTGGAGATGCTTTATCCAAACTGCTTATGACTCGATAATCGTTATTGAGCTTTTTGACAGTCTCACTATTAGCGGATGAAAAATTGTATTTCTCTTCCATAGGTGCCTCCGGCCCTAAGAATGCTGTCGCTAATATCCTTAAGGAGTCTTGCTGAGGGAGGTCGATTACTTTTTTATCGATTTCAGCATTTCCTTTTACCCATAGGGTTAAAATTGCCATCTCTTCTGCCGTAAGGGCTGGTTTTCCTTTAGGAGGCATCCGTTTCTCATTATCAAATGGCAAATGGATGCGCTCAAGCAATAAACTAATCTCGGGATTTCCGGGGATAAACAATTTGCCATTTTTCCCGCCCTTTAACATGGATGCAGCATCGGCGAGATTTAAATTTCCTTTTGCTTTTTCCATATTATGGCAGTTTAAGCACTTGGTATTGAAAATCGGTAATATGACATCTTGAAAGAGTATAGCTTGATCCACGGTCACCTTTTCTGGAAACAGGTGTTACAGCAGCCAACACAAAATTGTCCCCATGTGTCAGCGTGGCACCGTAATGGCCGGTGACCAATAGGCAAATGACCGTTATGATAGCCGTTACCTTTGCTAATGTGGCATTGTACCATTGTTTGTCTCTAAACCAATAAAGCAGGGATGAGATGAAAACAAGGCTTACACCTGACCATTTATGCCACTGTAAGGTCGTACCACTATAGCCATCTTCTTGCGCTAACAACAGGCCCATAATTACTGTGGTGGATGCTAAGAAGATTCCTGCTAGGAAGATGCCAGATGTGAATTTTTGATATAATGCCTCATTGGTATTGGATTTTCTAAAACGGAAAACTTCTAGTAGCATCGCCAAAAGGAGCAGTACGATTGGAAAATGCAATAATAGCGGATGTAGTCTACCCAAAGGCTGTAACCAATAAGGCACAACGATGATATCTCCAAATAATAATAAAAAGACAATAAATATATTTAACGCAAATAATGCCTGTTCAGTAAAACCTTTAAGCGTAATTTTCATAAAAAATTAGACACGGGTGAATTTATAGGGATATACTTTTCCTGAAGCCCATTGTGCTACATAAAGATTCTCATCATCATCAATACAAACATCATGTGGATTCAATAAGATTTGCGCTGCTTGTGACATAGGCTGCAAAACACCATTGGTATACAGTGGGGCAGTGCCACCAATATTGGATATTACTTTATTGTCTTTATCTAGAATGGTTACGAAGCCACTTCCATCTTTACTGAGGTCTGGAGATCGTAATACGGCAGCATAGAGGTAATCGTTTTTTATTACGGGTCTACATACGCAAGCACCTGGTAAGGCAATGACCTCCATTAAATTTCCTGCCATATCAAAGCGCTTGAAACAGTTGCGCGTGCGGTCTGTAACCAATAGAGTAGGTTTGCCACCTCTCTTATCGACTGTGACACCATGTGCATTGTCCAGATGTTTCATTTCAGAGCCTTTACCTCCAAAGTAATCTAAAAGTTTGCCCGACGCATTGTAGTGTAAGACATATTGTAGGCCATAACCATCTGCAATATAGAAATCGCCATTGTCAGCGACAGCTACTTCAGTTGGAACAAATTCTTCCTTTTTATGATACAAACCTGTTTCCATTGGACAGTCTATTGTCATCAATATTTTTCCGTCTAATGTCGTCTTGAAAACCTGATGCCGATCTGTGTCGGTGATAAATAGCGATTCCTGATTACCTTCGTTTGCGAGGGTCAATCCATGGCCTCCGGGAAACTCATGCCCCCAAGAGTTGATCAGTTTACCTGATTTGTTATAGATCAAAACATTGTTTTTGGTCTCATTGGTCAATAATAGGATACGTCCTTTCTTATCCTGTACCATTTCATGACAGTCGTTTACGGGGTTTTTTAAGGGATTCAATTGTCCCCATTTTGTGTCCATGGTATAGCGCATGTTATGGTGACCATAAATAGGACCTTTGGGTTTCGCAAATAGGTCTTTCATAATGAAAAAACTAGTGGAGACCATTGCGGTATTTTTGATAAATTCTTTTCTTTTCATAGTATAAATTTAGGCTAATATATCGGTGATTATTTTACCTGCGACATCGGTCAATCGGTAGCGTCTGCCCAAATGTTTGTAGGTCAATTTTTCATGATTCAAGCCAAGCTGATGTAAGATAGTGGCATGGAAATCATGGACATGTACAGGGTCTTTTACAATGTTATATCCAAGCTCGTCCGATTCACCATAGACGATTCCAGGTTTGATGCCACCTCCTGCCATCCAAATGCTGAAGCATCGTGGATGATGGTCACGGCCATAATTATCTTTGGTCATGGCGCCTTGGCTATAATTAGTGCGTCCGAATTCGCCACCCCAAATGACCAATGTTTCATCCAATAATCCTCTTTGTTTCAAATCTGTGATCAGGGCTGCTGATGCCTGATCGACGTCTTTGGCTTGGCTGGCCATCTCGGTTGGAAGATTGCCATGTTGGTCCCATCCTTGATGATAGAGCTGGACAAATCGAACGCCATTCTCACTTAATTTACGTGCCAATAGGCAATTGGCAGCAAAAGTACCTGGTGTGAGACAGTCCGGCCCATAGAGTTTGATGATATCATCGGGTTCTTTTGAAAGATCTGTTACTTCGGGGACAGCGGTTTGCATGCGATAGGCCATTTCGTATTGTTGTACTTTAGCATTAATCTCAGGGTCACCAAATTCTTTGTAGGATAGATCATTCATCTCCGCCAATTGATCCAACATTTTTCGGCGTTCAAATCGGTTTAATCCTTCAGGGTCTTTCAAGTACAGTACAGGGTCTTCTCCACTGCTGAATTGAACGCCTTGATGCGTAGAATCTAGAAAGCCATTGCTCCATAATTTTGAATACACGCCTTGTCCATTACCTTTGCCACGAGATAATAAAACGGTATATGCCGGTAGGTTTTTGTTTTCGCTGCCTAGACCATAGCTTAACCATGCTCCCATACTTGGTCTATTTCCTTGTTGTGCTCCGCTTTGAAAAAATGTCAATGCAGGGTCGTGGTTGATGGCCTCGGTGAACATGGATTT
The DNA here is from genome assembly GCF_044740685.1 of Sphingobacterium sp. SG20118. Classification (NCBI taxonomy): domain Bacteria; kingdom Pseudomonadati; phylum Bacteroidota; class Sphingobacteriia; order Sphingobacteriales; family Sphingobacteriaceae; genus Sphingobacterium; species Sphingobacterium sp. SG20118. The sequence continues at coordinate 2,458,749 of NZ_CP172826.1, read as the reverse complement.
GATGATGCAGATGTCGTCTACAACTTTTGCAGTATGCGGAAACAGATCGCTGATCCATGCGCGGGACTCTCCATACTGTTTGAAATCAAAATAAGAACCTACTAATGGAAAGGAAGCTTGATCAGCTGTCATTCCGGTAAGCCGCTGTGCACCACGAATCGATTCTGGAAGTTCTTGCCCCATCATTTCTCTGAGTTTGGGTTTATAATCAAACGATTCGAGTTGGGATGGCGCACCATTTTGAAACAGATAAATCACCCTTTTAGCTTTTGGAGCAAAATCGGGAATACCCGATGGTAATCCAGCTTGTTCAAAACTACCTTCTAGTAAATCCGGAATCAATAGTGAACCCAATGCAACACTTCCCAAGCCCAAGCTTAATCTTGAAAGGAATCGGCGTCTATTAAAATTAAGACCATGTTCTAAAATATTCTTGTCCATAATTTAGGATTTTGTAATGGTTTCTTCTAAGTTATATATCACGGTAATAACACCCATTAAGGCAGCTAGTTGTGTCTTGTTGACTTTTGGTGAAATAGGAAATTCTCCAACTGCTAAAACCTTATTTGCATTTGATTTTTCTTTAAATACAGTTAATTGATCTGTATAATAGGCCGTTAATTGTTTTAATTCTTGTTCTTTGGGTTTACGACAGACAATCCGACGGAATGCTTTTGTAATTTTGATTTCGGCAGTTCCTTGCTCTTGTAATAGTTTATCGGCCAAAACGCGTGAAGCTTCCAATACGGTAGGATCATTTAACATCGCGAGGGCTTGAAGTGGGGTATTCGTGTTGAGTCGCTTTACTTCGCATTGATCTCGATTGCTTGCATCGAATATAGCCATCACCGCGGGTGGTACCGTTCTTTTAATAAATGTATATAAACCTCTACGATATAAGTTCGATTGATGATCTTGGCTATAAGAAGCCAAGATTCCGCGACCAGATGTAGCAGCCTCCCAAAGTCCAGCTGGCTGATAAGGCTTGACACTTGGGCCCCCAATAGTTCGCACTAAAAGACCACTACTCGATAGCACAACATCGCGCACATGTTCGGCAGGAATCCGGTACCGTGGGGCTCGTGCCAAGAAAATATTTTCAGGATCGGTATTGTATTTTTCTGGAGAAACAATCGCAGATTGCCTATAAGTTGCGGATAATACGAGCTGTTTCACCAAACGTTTGATATTCCAACCGTGATTCATAAAATCTACAGCAAGCCAATCAAGCAATTCTGGATGAGAAGGCAATTCACCCTGCATACCAAAATCTCCTGAAGTTTTTACAAGGCCTCTGCCAAAGTACTCTTGCCATATTTGGTTGACGAATACCCGAGATGTTAAGGGGTTTTTCTTATCAAATAACCATTGAGTCAATCCGAGTCTGTTTTTTTGATAAGTATCACTAAAGGGTAGTACTGATTTTGGTGTACTGGCTTCTACAACCTCTCCATGTGCATCATATTCGCCTCTGTTCAGTACATATGTTTTGCGCAGCGTATCTTGATCGCCCATAACAGAAACGATCAACTTGTTGGTATCTTGCTTATTGACAAAGTTCAAGATGTCTTTGATATCTGCATTACTGATTTCCATAAATGGTTTTTTAGCATAGGTTTCGGGACCTCCAACTGTCGATTCAAGTCCAACTTCCTTCACGTTATTGAAGAATGCCGTCATCTGGAAATATTCCTTTTGGGAGAAGGGATCATATTTATGATCATGACATTGTGCACATTCTAAGGTAATCCCCAGAATAGCTTTACCAAGGGTATTGGTTCGATCCCTTACATATTCTACGCGATATTCTTCATCGATAACGCCGCCTTCTTCGGTTATTTTATGATTACGATTGAATGCCGTTGCCAATAGCTGTTCTTTGGAGGCGTTAGGCATCAAGTCGCCCGCTAATTGCCAAGTAATAAATTTGTCGTAAGAGGTATTGTTGTTAAATGCATGAATGACCCAATCTCTCCAGGGCCATTGGCTCCGATAGTTATCATCCTGATAGCCATGTGAATCGGCATAACGCGAGACATCCATCCAATGTAAGGCCATTCTTTCGCCGTAAGCAGGACTTGCCAACAAGCTCTCAACCACTTTTTCATATGCATTGGGACTAGTGTCTGCCATGAATTTTTCCATCATTTCTAGTGAGGGTGGTAAGCCTGTAATATCCAAGCTAGCACGCTTGAGAAGTCTTTCTTTATCAGCTTCAGGATTGGGCACAATGCCCTTATGCTCCAATTTGTCAAGCACAAAATAATCGATCTCATTTTTCACCCATTTGGAATCTTTGACCTGAGGTAATACTGGAGTCTTAGCAGGGGTGAATGCCCAATGTTTTTCATACTTAGCACCTTGTTTGATCCACTTCTCTATGATGCCTATTTCAGTTGGAGTTAATTTCAGGTTGGATGAAATGGGTGGCATCATATAGCTTGTATCTGTAGAAGAAATTCTTAAAAAAACCTCTGAATTACTGGGCTTAAATGGGACAATCCCATGCGCAGCGGGGTTGTCTTTTAGTGCCTTATAGGCATCTTCTTGGATATCTAATCGTAAATCCGCGTCGCGTTTATTTGCGTCGGGGCCATGACAAGCAAAGCATTTGTCGGAAAGAATGGGTCTGACATGGAAATTGTAACTAATACTATCAGGTATAGTTTCTTCACTGTCTTGATTTGCAAATGGTCTATTGCAGGCTTGTATCATGTACACAAGACCAAAGATCATGAGCATTAAATAAATAAGTCTTCGATCCATATTTATTAATGGTTAGTAAGTGCGTTATACGCAAATTGGGTTGTTGGTTTATAATCTGTTTAGCTTTTTGAAGCTATTGGATAACCAAATATAATTAGAAGGAAAAACAAAAGATGAGTCTATATTAACCCTTACTGATTGTATATAAACCTTTTTTACGAAGAATACACATTTAGGTTATTAAATCCATTAAAAGACCTGTTTCTGATGTTTGTAACTTATTTGTTAGAATTAGTCAGGGTTAATATTTGCTTATTTTCTATCAATATAGATAGCTAATTGTATAATTTGTACTCCTACATTTATTCTGAAGTCTATACTAAATCAATACATGCAGGATAATATCGAGAATATGAGCTCCATTTAATTTTGTAATTAGGATATTATAGTAATGAACTGATGTCTGCTAACCATTGATATGTATGGAGTTGCGCAGGTTTTGCTGTGAAGAACAGCTGTGAAATACAAATTAATTGGAACTTATACACTGCGGTAATCTTAAGCTGTGGATTTTGATAAAAGGAGCATGATCTGAATAATGAAGTTTCGATTATGCTGATCACGGTATAAGAGGTGTGATTTTTTTAATACGCTTCTTTGGACTGGTGAAATTGAAGAAAAATTGACTATTTTTAAAATAAAAAACTTAAAAGATGCAAACACTAAAAGGACCTGGAATATTTTTAGCACAATTTTTAGGAGATGAACCTCCATTTAATAATTTAGAATCTATTTGTCAATGGGCACAAAGTATCGGTTTTAAAGGAATCCAAATACCCACTTGGGCTAGTCATTACTTTGACCTGCAGTTAGCAGCGGAAAGCAAGGACTATGCACAAGAGATTAAAGGAATCGTTAATAGTTACGGGTTAGAGATTACAGAGCTGAGTACGCATTTACAAGGTCAACTCGTGGCCGTGCATCCGGTATATAATGATCAGTTTGATGGGTTTGCTCCAGAAAAGTATCATAATAATCCTAAAGCAAGAACAGAATGGGCCGTAGAACAAGTGAAGTTTGCGGCAAAAGCTTCGCAGCATTTAGGTTTAACTGCTGCTGCGACTTTTAGTGGGGCACTACTTTGGCACACCGTTTATCCTTGGCCACAACGACCTGCAGGATTGGTAGAGACAGGTTTTACGGAATTGGCAAAGCGTTGGCTTCCGATCTTAAATGTGTATGAAGAGTACGGGGTTGATTTATGTTATGAAATTCACCCGGGAGAAGATTTGCATGACGGTGTTAGCTATGAACGTTTTCTTGAAAAGGTAAACAATCATGCAAGAGCTTGTTTGCTCTATGACCCATCACACTTTGTATTACAAGCGATGGATTATTTATCCTATATAGACCACTATCATGAACGTATAAAAATGTTTCATGTAAAGGATGCCGAGTTTAACCCAACGGGTAAACAGGGGGTATATGGTGGTTATTCCAATTGGGTGGATCGTGCTGGGCGTTTTCGTTCGTTGGGTGATGGACAGGTAGATTTTAAATCCATATTCAGTAAACTAGCTGCCTACGATTACAAAGGCTGGGCAGTGATGGAATGGGAATGTGCCATTAAGCATCCTGAAGACGGGGCAATTGAAGGAGCGAAATTTATAGCTGATCATATCATTCATGTAACAGATAAGGCTTTCGATGATTTTGCCTCAACAGGAAGTGATGAAGCTTATAATCGTAAATTAATTGGTTTAACCTAGCCGGTTTTTAGTAAATTTAGATACGGAGTGTCCGCTTGAACAAGCAGACACTCTTTTTTATAGTAATTCATGTTGATGGATCCCCTTTTAAGGATGATCTATTCAATCTTATCGTTGAAGCTGAGTAGTACCTGTCAAATAATTGCGAAAATAGGAGAGCAATGCCAATTAGATTTATTGATGAAAAAGAAACAAGTAAAGAATTTTTTCGAGTACTATAAACCAGATCGCTGCGAACAACTCATTTACGCCTCGCAGATCGGTGCTGTTGGTATGAAAGGTCTAAGTAGATTTGATTACCCTGGGCAAGAATTACCCGATACAGTTTTACCGGGTATCTATAGCATGGGGTATTGGGATGCTAAAACGGACCAAAACTGGGGGTTAGATTGGCACAGGAATGAAGGAATTGAATTTTCTTTCATGGAGTCGGGTAATTTATATTTTTCGACAGAAAAAGAAACTGTCCATCTTCATCCTGGTAGTTTAACGATAACCAAACCTTGGCAATTGCATAAAGTAGGAAATCCGAAAGTGACCGTAGGAAAGCAATATTGGATCATCATAGATGTTGGAGTAAGACAGCCACATCAAGAATGGGTATGGCCCGATTGGATCATTCTTTCAAAAGAAGATCTGGAATACCTGACCAAAATCTTAAGAGAGAATGATGACATGGTCTGGCAATCTGATAAAAAAATACAGGAATGCTTCGTGGAAATAGGAAAGTGTTTGGATCATGCGGAAATAGAAATACAACAATCTAAGCTTAAAATTTTAATCAATAGTCTACTGCTTGAAATTCTAAACCTCTTTAAGCGAGGTCATATTGAATTCGACCAATCGCTTACTTATAATCTACGAACTGTTGAGATTTTCTTGAATCATTTACGCAGTGATTTTGAAAAATCCTGGACACTTGAAGATATGGCAGAACACTGCGGTCTTGGGAAAACAAGTCTATCAAAATATTGTAAGCATCTCACGAATATGACCCCAATTAATTACCTCATCAATATCAGGTTGGAGGCTGCTGCAAAAATGTTAATTGATAGGGAAGAAGTTAACGTCACCGACCTTTGTTATGACTGTGGTTTTACAAGTTCCCAATATTTTGCCACAGCGTTTAAAAAGAGATTTAAATGTAGTCCAAGTGAGTATAGACTAAGGTTTAGTAAGGAATTTGCCGTAAAATCATCATTATTGAGTGTCTCTTAACGTTTTTTTATGCTATGTTGATGGTTTAATGCCGATAAAACATGTTCAATATTAAACAACGGTATATATTAAACATGTTGAATGATATTTAGCACTACATTTAACATAACCACTGCATTTTTTTGTAATCTCTTTATCGGTGTAACTATAGCCCGATAAATAATATAAACAACAAAAATGGGGGAATGTTGCTATTAAAAATAGTATAAACCAAAACTTTAAACCACCAATAAGAACTATTAAGATGAAGGTACTTCCATTTACTTTGCTTATGCCTGATGGTAAGAGTATGATGACAGAACGCGTTGTATTGCCACATTTTTACCAGCATATGCATCGTCATAGTGAATATCAGATTACTTGGGTGGAGCAGGGAGAAGGAACCTTACTAGTCGGAAACAAAATGCATCCTTTTCGTGCTGGAGATGTTTTCCTTATTGGCACCAATGTGCCACATGTATTTAAATCTAATCATGAATATTTCAAGGCAGATGGACATCATCAAATTATGGCCTGCTCGTTATACCTAAACCTTTCGGGTAAATTATCCGGTTTGTTCAATCTTCCCGAAATGGATAGGTTAAGTTCATTTTTGAAAAATAGTAAAGAGGGATTTCAGGTTCCCGATCAATACGCAGATGAAATAGCAACTATACTATTATCGTTACACGAATCTAGTGGTGTGGAAGTTGTCATTAAGCTTATTTCGCTTTTGGTTCGCCTCAAGGAAGTCTCAGGTTTTGCACTACCACTTTGTTCCCATGTATATGCCTCTGATCTTTCGAGGAATGAGGATGTCAAGTTTGATAATATTATCCATTACATCATGGACAATTATAATAATCATATTACATTGGATGATGTAGCGAACGAAGCTTATATGACTCCACAGGCTTTTTGTCGCTACTTTAAAAAGCGTACTGGAAATACGTTTGTGACCTTTCTGAATGAAATCAGAATCAATGATGCTTGCAAAAGTTTATTGACCGGAAAACATAAAGATAGTATTTCGGGTGTTGCATATCAAGTAGGTTTTAATAGCCTAACAAATTTTAATCGGGCTTTTAAAAGTGTAATCGGGCAGTCCCCAAAAGCTTATATTAATGCTTACCATCATGTAAGTCAAGTCAGGTCATCGGATTGTTTAACGATATAAGCTAAGGTTCATATTATGGTGATTGCCGCCTCGTTAGCTTAGACCTGCATTCAGCTGTTGATTACTATAAGATTATATAGACAACTTGCAATTTTTGAAAAAATAGTGTATTTTCAAATGGGATACCCACTGTTTGACTTAAGGATATGTGATTATTTTTTTATCATCAAGTAGATTCCCGCAATATAAAAATTAGCAAAGGTTGGTGAGAGAACGATCAATTCACTTTTATATCAACGTAAATTTATCTAAGTTTGCTCAAACTGTCTAGTAACAAAATTTAATGCAAAAAAATAGAGTAGGGCTTATTGGTAGTGGTAGTTGGGCTACAGCAATGATTAAAATGCTGGGTGACAACGTTGTTGAAAAGGATGTACATTGGTGGGTCCGTAAACAAGAGGATGTCGACTATATCAAAAAGCATAAAAAAAATCCAAGTTATTTAAGTGCTGTCGAAGTAAAATTAGACACAGACAATATTTCGACTGATGCTAGGAAAATTATTCAGGTATCAAATATCATCATTTTAAATACTCCTGCGGCTTATCTAAAAGCTGCTATGAAAGATGTCACTAAAGAAGATCTTAAAGGTAAAATAATTGTCTCCGCCATAAAGGGTATCGTTCCGGATGAAAATCTGATTATCGGTGATTACCTGCAACAAGTATATGATATCCCGTTAGCGGATATTTTAGTAGTTGGTGGACCTTGCCATGCGGAGGAGGTCTCGTTGGAAAAGTTGTCGTATTTGACTTTTGGTTCGAAATCGCAAAAGAATGCCGAAAGGATAGCTGCCTTACTTGAATGCCGTTATATCAAGACAATTATCTCGGATGATGTCTATGGTATTGAATATGGAGCAGTATTGAAAAATATCTATGCATTAGCTGGAGGCATCTGCCATTCGCTAGGTTATGGTGATAATTTTCAGGCTGTCTTGATTTCCAATGCAATCCGTGAGATGGAAACTTATGTTGAGACTATTGATCCGAACCCAAATCGTGATATCAACAAATCTGCTTATCTGGGCGATCTATTGGTAACTGCTTATTCTCAGTTTAGCCGAAATAGAACGTTTGGAGCCATGATCGGTAAAGGTTATAGTGTGCAATCTGCCCAACTCGAAATGAATATGGTTGCCGAAGGGTATTATGCATCGGCTTGTATCCAACATTATATGCGTAAACATCAAATCGAATTGCCGATTTGTGAGGCCGTATACCAAATCTTATATCAGCATAAATCTGCTGCAACAATCATAAGCCAACTGGCTGAAAAATTAAGTTAATCCGTGATGATCGATAGATTAAAGATAGCTGAAGCCTATAAAACAATTCAAGACGAAATATGTCAAGCGTTGGAAAAGTTAGATGGTACAGCAAAATTTGAAGAAGAAATTTGGGAACGAGATGGTGGAGGAGGTGGCCGAACCAGAATCATTCAAAATGGTCATATTTTTGAAAAAGGAGGTGTCAATTTTTCTGCTGTCCATGGTAAATTACCTGCGGTAATCAAAAAATCATTTGGGGTTGATGAAGATGATTTTTTTGCAGCTGGAGTTTCCATCGTAATCCATCCCAATAATCCTTTTGTGCCCATCATTCACATGAATATTCGTTATTTTGAATTGAATGAGGAAATTCGTTGGTTTGGTGGAGGTATCGATCTGACCCCGCACTATGTAATTGAAGAGGACGCGCAGTTTTTTCATCAGCAGATGAAAAATGTATGCGATGTGCATCATCCTGATTTTTATAAAGATTTTAAAAAATGGGCAGATGATTATTTTTACGTCCGTCACCGCGAAGAAACTCGCGGAATAGGTGGGGTTTTTTATGATAAATTGACCCCCGAAAAGACTGGATTATCTTTTCAGGAAATTTTCGAATTCTCCTGTGATCTGGGACGTACTTTTGCACCCACATATGCAGAATTGGTCAATAGAAATCGTCATAAAGCATATACTGATCATAATAAAAACTGGCAATATTTGCGTAGAGGGCGTTATGTGGAATTCAATCTGGTCTGGGATTCAGGTACAAAATTTGGTCTGGAAACGAATGGTCGCATCGAATCGATTTTAATGAGCCTACCACCGCAAGCGAACTGGGCTTATGATTTTCATCCGGAAGAAGGATCGGAAGAAGAAAAAACACTCTCTTTGTTGAGAAAGGATATCAATTGGATACAATAAATTAATCTAAACAACCTGAATGGTTTCATATCAGAAATTTGTACTAGAAAATGGTCTCCGTGTACTTGTACATGAGGACAACAACACAGCAATGGCCTGTGTCAATATATTATACGATGTGGGTGCGCGCGATGAGTCGCCGGACCAAACGGGATTTGCACATTTATTTGAACATTTGATGTTTGGTGGTTCGGTCAATATACCGGATTACGACACTCCCTTACAGCGTGTAGGTGGAGAAAATAATGCATTCACAAGTAATGATATCACAAATTACTACATCACTTTACCCTCCTCAAATCTAGAAACTGCTCTTTGGTTGGAATCTGATCGTATGCTGAGTCTTTCTTTTTCAGAACAGAGTTTGGAAACGCAAAGAAGTGTTGTTTGTGAGGAGTTTAAGCAGCGCTACCTCAATCAACCCTATGGTGATGTCTGGTTGAAATTAAGACCGCTATCATATCAGGTACATCCATACCGTTGGGCGACTATCGGTAAGGAACTCAAGCATATTGAAGATGCGAAGATGGCGGATGTGAAAGCTTTTTTCAAAAAACACTATACTCCTCAAAATGCAATTATGGTCATTGCGGGTGATGTGAAGTTTGATCAGATCAGAACGCTTGTTGAGAAATGGTTTGCAGACATTCCTGCAGGAAATAAATACTTACGTAATTTGCCACAGGAACCGGTTCAAATGCAAGAACGTAGGGAAGTGGTTGAAGCGGATGTACCACTCGATGCATTATTCATGTCTTTTCATGCTCCTGCACGAATGGATGAAAATTACCACGCTATGGATTTGGTGTCCGACCTACTTTCTAGAGGTTCTTCTTCACGTTTGTATCGTCGTTTAGTAAAAGATCAAGAGCTATTTAGTGAAATAAATGCTTATGTCATGGGCAGTATTGACCCCAACATGTTCATTATTGAAGGAAAACCTTCTGAAGGAATCTCATTAGCAGAAGCAGAAGCCGCAATTTGGAAAGAATTGGATATCCTAAAAACGATTCCAGTACCAGCGGAAGAGCTTGAAAAAGTAAAAAACAAAATCGAGTCAACGCATGTATTTGCTGAACTTTCGATTTTGGATAAGGCCATGAATCTAGCTTACTATGAACTATTGGGTAATGCAGATGATCTTAATAAGGAGACTGACAAGTACTTAGCTGTTCAGTCGGATGATATTAAGCAACAGGCAAACGAAATTTTTAGAAAAGAAAACGCGTCGATATTGTATTATAAAGCAAAGGAGGTGTCCCATGCTGAATAGAGCTGAAGCACCTGTTTCCAATCCTATTGGTGACATCCATTTAAAAAGTCCTAAGGTCCTTTCGTTTGAGAACGGATTGCCTGTCTATGTATTTCATTCGCCGGATCAAGAGTTGGTTAGGATAGAGTGGATTTTTAATAATGTCTTTAATGAGGATGAAAATCCATTGCTGAATAGTTCATTAAGTGCGCTTTTGAAAGAAGGAACCAAAAATTATAGCAGTGCTGAGATTGCGGATAAAGTAGATTTTTATGGTGCTTTTCTTATGCCAGAATATGGCTTTGACATCACATCACTTACGCTATATACGCTCAACAAGCACAGCGCGGTTCTCTTACCTTTGATAAAAGAAATCCTGACCGAGTCGACATTGCCCCAAAAAGAACTCGATACCTACTTACGCAACAATAAACAAAAACTGCAGGTTTCGCTGCAAAAGAATGATTATTTGGCAAGGAAAGCATTTTATAAGCATGTTTTTGGGACTGGAAATCGTTACGGGAAGACCCCTTCAGTAGAAGAGTACGACCAGATAACGAGACCTGATTTAGTAGCATTATATCTTAAACAATTTTCACCATCTAATTGTCGCTTAATTGTTTCTGGCAATGTTTCTGAAGCCTTACTTCAGGAGTTGAGCCAACAGTTTGGCCGTGATTGGATCTCTCCGCAAACAGTACATTTATCAGCACCGGCATTGACACCCGATAAAGGGCAGTTGGTCTATGAAGAAAAAGCTGATGCAATTCAGTCTGCTATCCGTATTGGTATGCCAAGTATCAGTCGAAATCATGTAGACTACTCAGCATTGCAATTTGTCAATACGCTGTTTGGAGGTTTTTTCGGCTCGCGATTGATGCGCAACATCAGAGAGGAAAAGGGGTATACCTACAGTATTGGGTCTGCGGTTGGCACTTTAAGATATGCTGGATTTATGACGATTGCAACGGAAGTAGGTGTAGAGGCTACGGATGCAACTTTGGTTGAAATTCAAAAAGAAATGGCTATCTTAAGAACCGAACTTGCGACAGAGGAGGAATTGAACTTAGTAAAAAATTACTTATCGGGATCTATGTTGGGTTCCTTGGAAAGTATTTTTTCACATGCAGATAAGTTCAAGAATGTATTGCTTTCTGACATGGATTTGGTTTATTATGACCATTATATGAAAGAAATTAATGCCATGACTCCCGAGAAAGTAAGGGAAATTGCTTTACAATATCTGGATTACAACCAGATGATTAAAATTGTTGTTGGAAAAATGGATACAGCAGTATTAGTCTCTGAATTGTAATTATAGACTTACAATAAACAAAAAATCATTCATACTTTGTATTTTTGTTTTATACAATGATGTATTTAACAATCTAATAATAAAAATTCGTAATGGAATTGAAACTTAAGAAACCTTTAGCTTTCTTCGATTTAGAAACTACAGGAATCAATATATCAGCAGATAGAATTGTTGAAATATCAATATTAAAGGTATTGCCTAATGCTGAGGAACAAGTATATACGAAACGGATTAATCCGCTTATGCCTATCCCTGCAGAATCGTCCATGTTTCATGGTATCTATGATGAAGATATCATCGATGCACCAACATTTCAGGGCATAAGTCAGGAAGTTGCTGACTTTATAGGCGATGCTGATTTGGCTGGCTATAACTCTAATAAATTTGATATCCCGATGCTTATGGAAGAGTTCCTACGTTCGGGTGTTGATTTTTCTTTGGAAAACCGTGTATTCGTCGATGTTCAAAACATTTTCCATCAAATGGAACAACGTACATTGAAAGCTGCTTACAAATTCTATTGCCACGAAAGTCTGGAGAACGCACATAGTGCTGAAGCTGACGTGCGTGCTACCTACGAAGTATTGAAGGCACAATTGACGAAGTATGAGGGTGCTGTATATGAAGATAAGCACGGTAAGCAATCTGTACCTGTTGTCAATGATGTGCCTGCCTTGTCAGAATTCACCAATATGACTAGGCCTGTCGATTTTGCAGGTCGTATCGTGTATAACGATGAAGGAGTAGAGGTAATTAATTTTGGTAAGCACAAAGGCCGTCCGGTGACGGAAGTTTTTGATGTAGAACCGAGCTATTATGCATGGATGCAAAATGGCGATTTTCCTTTGTACACTAAGAAGTGTTTAGAAAATATTTGGAATAGCCATAGACAAGCTAAGAGAGCAGCAAAGTCTTCGGAACCAATTCATGCTCCTGAAGATAAAAAGCAAGCCAAAAAGGAGTTTCAGAAGCAAGAAAATAAAAGTGAAAAAAGAGAGATTACCAATGATATGTTAGCTGGTCTAAAAAATAAATTTGGTTAGGTCTCCTTATTAATAAGTAAATAAAATTTATAAATAAATATTTTATGTCTCAAGAAATAGAACACGTACAGTGTTTAATCATTGGTTCAGGACCAGCGGGATACACAGCAGCGATTTATGCAGCTCGCGCTGATATGAAGCCAGTTATGTATACAGGTATGGTACCAGGTGGTCAGTTGACGCAGACAACAGAAGTAGATAATTTCCCTGGATACCCTAAAGGAATCACAGGCCCTGTTATGATGGAAGATCTGCGTATGCAGGCTGAACGTTTTGGAACCGATGTTCGATTTGGATATGCGACTAAAGTAGATTTCTCCGGTGCTGTTCATCAGGTTGAAATCGATGGAATCAAAACCGTTACTGCAGATACAGTGATTATTGCAACTGGTGCTACGGCAAAATGGTTGGGATTGGATAGTGAGCAGAAATATAATGGTTTTGGTGTTTCGGCATGTGCAGTTTGCGACGGATTCTTTTATAAGAACCAAGAAGTAGCTATCGTAGGGGCGGGTGATACTGCTGCTGAAGAAGCAACTTACTTAGCAAAACTGTGTTCTAAAGTACATATGTTGGTACGCCGTGATGAATTTAGAGCTTCTAAAGCAATGGTTCACCGCGTCTTGAATACGCCAAATATTGAGATTCACTATAACTCTGAAACGTTAGAAGTATTAGGTGATGGTCAAGTGGTGACGGGTGTACGTGTACTCAATAACCAAGATCAATCGGAAAAGGTATTGGATGTAACTGGATTTTTCGTTGCAATCGGCCATAATCCGAATACCGATCTTTTCAAGGGTATCTTAGATATGGATGAAACGGGTTACTTAATTACTAAGCCAAATATAACTGCGACGAATATTCCAGGTGTATATGCTTGTGGTGATGTACAGGATAATGTATACCGCCAAGCAATCACTGCGGCAGGTACTGGTTGTATGGCTGCTTTAGAAGCAGAGCGTTATTTAGCTTCTAAAGAGACCGTTGCAGAATAATCTGTTCTGTAAAAAAATCAGTTAGGATTTTAAAGATTCTGAAAATGCCCCGAAAAGTTAGCTACTTTTCGGGGCATTTTCTATGTTACTAAATTAGAACAACCTATCCTTTTGCTTCTTCCATCTCAAATACCGAATCTATCTTCCAACAAGATTTGTCTTTGGCAGCCTTTACGGCCAATTGGTCACAACGCTCATTAAGGGGATGCCCGGCATGCCCTTTTACCCATACTAACCGAACCTGATGCAGTTTGTACACCTGGATCAAACGAATCCATAGATCTTTATTCTTTTTACCCGCAAATCCTTTCTGCATCCATCCAAATACCCATTTCTTATCGATTGCATCGATGACATATTTGGAGTCGGAATAGACCGTTACCTTTTGGTTTAGATTTTTCAAGGCTTCGAGCCCTACAATCACTGCCATTAATTCCATGCGATTATTGGTGGTTTTGCGGAAACCACCAGAAAACTCTTTTTCAATCAATTTTCCTTTATACGCTTCGTTATCACCTGTATAAATAGTTCTTAAGATCGTACCGTAGCCTCCTGGTCCTGGATTACCGCTTGAAGCACCATCCGTATATAATTCAATCATTAGTACAAAGATAATTTATTCAGTCAAAATAGCGACTTTAAGTTTGAATTGCATAAATAAATTTCTTACTTTTCACTTTTTAAAAACCTAATATCTCAATTAGTAAACTATGATTCGAAAGAAGTCAATATTAGCTGTGTTTTTATTAGCGGTATCTAGCTATAGCGTTTTTGCACAAGAAAATAAAAACAAACAAGAGGAAGAGAAAAAGATGGAATGGTTTGAGGATGCCAAATTGGGCGTTTTTATCCATTGGGGAATTTATTCGGTGAAGGGTATTTCTGAATCTTGGGCTTTTTTCAACAACTATATCAGCCACGACAACTACATGAAGCAACTGGATGGTTTTACAGCCAATCAGTATCAGCCAGAAGAATGGGCAAAATTAATCCATGAGTCTGGAGCGCAATATTCGGTTATCACCACACGTCATCATGATGGTGTATCGCTTTGGGATAGCAAAAAAAATGATGCGATTACTACAGCTAAAGATGCTGCAGCGAAAAAGGATGTCCTGACTCCATTTGTTACAGCGCTTCAGAAAACAGGCCTGAGAACAGGTCTTTACTATTCGCTACCCGATTGGAGCCACCCAGATTATGACGTGAACACAAGAACTAAAAAACGTTATGCAGTGGCTGATGATGCGAAACGCTGGAATCGGTTTGTTAACTACTATCAAGGGCAGTTGGAAGAATTATCAAAAGCCTATAAACCTGATTTAATTTGGTTCGATGGCGATTGGGAGCATAATGATCAAGAGTGGCGTTCTACCGAAACATTGGCACAGCTCCGTAAATATAATCCCAATATCATCATCAATTCGAGATTGAACCATTTTGGTGATTATGATACTCCAGAACAAGGTATTCCTGTAATACGTCCTGAATCACGCTATTGGGAATTGTGCTATACGATGAATGACTCATGGGGCTATCAGCCTTTTGATCTGCACTATAAGTCGCCAAACATGATCGTTCGCACGTTGGTGGATTGTATCGCCATGGGAGGTAACCTATTGGTGGATATCGGTCCACGAGCAGATGGTACTATCCCAGAACAACAGGTGAAAGTATTGCAAGAATTGGGAAGATGGACATCAAAGTATAAAGAGGCTATCTACGGTACACGTGCTGGTCTTGATGCCCAATTTCTAACGGATAAAAATGCTTTTTCTAAAGATGGTAAGACACTTTATATCTATCTTGACCAAATTAAAGATAGATTGGTATTAGAGGGATTACAGTCAAAACCTACTTCGGTTAAATTTGTTGGGAACAACGAAAAAATAGCTATGAAGTACGAAGACAATACCCTGAGTCTAAATCTTCCTACCAGCAACTTTGACCCAACTGTAACCGTCTTAGCCATCACATTTGACCAAAAGCCTGAGTTTAATAAAAACAAGGCAAACGCCTTACCTGATGTAAATACGATAGTTAAACAAGGGCAGGTAGAAGAGACGATTGCAGAAATTAGCAAGTACACAAATCTGGGAGCGAACCTATTTAAAGGAAAAATCAGCTCGGACGGCGATTTATTGGATAAGCAACTGAAGTTTACTTCACCTGATGTAAAAGAGTGGGTTGCCAACAATGCAGAAGTATTGCACGATGCTGAAGCTGGCCTACCTAATGGTCATTTTGCGGGATTAAGTGCTTTATCTAAAGATAAGCAAACGCTATTTCTTTTTGTGGAAGGTACCCCAACTGGGCCTATCGCACTGAAGGGGCTTAAAAATACGATCGCACGTATTCGTATCGTTGGAGAGGGGTCAATGATAGGACATGATATCTTCAATAAACTCTATTGGAGTTCTACTCCTGGTATCGTATATATCGATGTACCGAAAGAACGACTGGACAAGCGAATGACCGTGATCGCGGTTTTATTGGATAAACCAATTGAATTGTATCGAGAAAAGGTAGGTGCTATTGAAAGTAATTTATAGATTTGTAAAGAGGCAATTAAAAATTGCCTCTTTTTTTATGCATATGAAATATATTTTAACACCTTTACTTGCGGTATTTTTTTTATCTTGCCATAACGGAAATGGTACTCAAGTACAGCGAGCAGAGGCCGACTCACTTGCACAGGCTGTGCTTGACGGGCGTCTAGACTTGAAAGAATTGGCAAATTCAAACCACTTTATGTATTTTGATGAATCTTACATGCATGATGGTACAGATATAAAAAAACTGGAGGGAATGGAAAAAGTTAAAGCCAAGGTGGTTGCTTTTCGGATTTATAAGCATCTAAGCTTAGAAAATAATCGGTATATCCTGAAAGCGAAGTCACCCTTAGATCTTCATATACCTAATGTGCTATTTGTGAATTTTGAACGCGCTTTTATCGCTTCAAACAATAAAGCAATCAGTAGTAATGATTCCATAAAACTAGCATTGCCAATCAATTTTCAAGATTCGGTGTTGACTTGGTAATTTGCACAAATACGTTGTCATATGAGAAAAAAGATCGTCGTTTTTACTGGGGCCGGAATATCAGCAGAAAGTGGTATTCAAACTTTTCGTGATGCCAATGGCTTATGGGAGGGCCATGATGTGTCTGAAGTAGCAAGTATCGATGGTTGGTATCGAAATCCTGAATTGGTACAAGATTTTTACAATAAGCGCAGAAAAACAGCGATGGAGGCTAAGCCAAATGCCGCTCATGATGCTTTAGTGCAACTCGCAAAATATTTTGATGTACAAATCATCACCCAGAATGTCGACTTGTTGCATGAGCGCGCAGGATCTGTTGACGTATTACACCTGCATGGAAGATTGGATCAAGCTTGCTCATCGGTCGATAAGAGTATGTTATATCCGGTCATAGGCCATGAAATCAAGATGGGGGATCTATGTGATAAAGGTTCGCAGTTGCGTCCTAACATTGTATGGTTTGGTGAATCAGTCCCGAATATGCCGACGGCAATAGCAATTGCCCAGGCTGCAGATATCATGCTTGTAATCGGAACTTCTTTACAGGTTTATCCTGCGGCCAGTCTGGTTGAAGTCATCACCCATAGATGCGATCTTTATGTTGTCGATAAACAGATCAATACCACTCGTATACCTAGGAAAGCATATGCGATAGAGCGCTCCGCTTCGGACGCTGTTCCTGATTTGGTCGAACAATTAATCAGTCGATATCGCACATCTTAATTTGTAATCTATTCATTACGCTAACGTTTTCGTCTTTGGAACAATCGTTTGCATGCTTTTAAACATTTCCTATACCTACCTAAATCAATATATTTATTATTTAAAAGTGATAACCCTGCGTAATCTAATAGATATGAATCGTTTGCTAAGAAAATCTTTACTAGCCACAGCCTTACTTGTTGCGACTGCTACTGTCCATGCACAATGGACTGGCCCTAAGGCTAAATCTACCGAATTGAAGGAGATTAAATACGGCCCGCTATCGCCTCCTAATCGCGATGATGAAGCTATGGTAGCCTTTCGAAACTATGGTCTTGGTCAATTTATACATTGGGGATTATATGCAATTCCGGGTAATGAGTGGGAGGGCGTAAGTGCTCGCGGAGGCGCTGCAGCTTCCGAATGGATACGGGCTTGGAGAGGACCTGATACTCCGAAAGATTGGGTAAAAACCTATGATAATTTATATAAACAGTTTAATCCAAAAGATTTTGATGCCAAGCGATGGGCCAAACAAGCGAAAGAAATGGGTGCGAAATATCTGATTTTCACGACTAAGCATCATGATGGATTTGCGATGTGGCCAACGCAGTATTCAGACTATAATATCAGTAAATCACCTTATAAGAAAGATATCGTCAAGGAAGTTGTCGATGCCTATACGGCCGAAGGAATAGATGTCTACTTGTATTTTTCGGTAATGGAATGGAACAACCCTGACTATATGGGTAAAGAACCTAAGACAGCAGCAGAAAAGAAAAAATTCGACCGATTTCTGAATTATACGCGTAACCAACTGTTGGAGTTGATGACACATTATCCACAGATGAAAGGTTTTTGGTTTGATGGCACTTGGGATCAATCTTGGATTAAGTCCTATGATTTTACCTACAAACTGGAGCAGGAAACTCCGTGAAAAACACCCCGGATTGATTATTGGCTCGCGTTTCCGAAATGATGAATATGGCAAGCGTCACTTTGATTCGAATGGCCAGATGCTGGGTGATTATGAACAGGGTTGGGAGCGTAAATTGCCTGGAGATATCACATGGTTGGAAGGTCGTGATTGGGACTGTGTAATGACTATCCCGCCAAATGGTTGGGGGTATATGAAGGACTGGTCAGGTATTTATACAAAGACAACAGATGATCTTTTAGACATGCTCGTCTATTCCGCCTCATTAAGTGGTAATTTTGTGTTGAATTTTGGACCTGATGGTCAGGGGAATATGCACCCAGAGGAAGATCGATTGGCAAAGGAAATTGGAGATTGGATGAAGGTTAACGGTGAGGCGATATATGGTGCTCGTCATGCTGGAATGACCAATTCTAAGTTGGGATATTTCACCAAAAAGGAAGATAATCTCTATTTAACTATTTTCAATAGACCGATTAACAATATCGTGCGCATATCGGTGCCAAAGACAGCGACCGAGGTGCCTGTTACAGCTACCTTATTGGCCAACGGACAGGTATTGGAAGTGAAACACGCGGATCTGGGCATCGATTTGGATAAAAACACCTATTATGATATTGTAGTTCCCCATACATTTCAAACGGATAGGGCATTTGTCATTAAGATGAAGGTGGACAGCCCGAAAGGCAAGGCTGAAAAATTAATGGACGCCAAGATGTAACAGGAACATGAAACTGTTATTGAAAAAGCTATAATCTACGGATTTTAGCTTTTTTTTGTTATTTTTAGCTTTAAATTAATGTCCTAAAAATGTCCAGAATATTCTTAACTCTTTTTGCCTGCTCGGTATTATTGTCTTGCGATAATGGCGCTAAAAACAACCCATCAAACCTTCAGAACACGACGAAAAATGCTGTTTTACTAGATACTGCTGAGGCTAAGCGGATTATGGCACTTCCGTTACATTGTCTCGAAACCGAATATCCGAATAAATTGGGACAGGTCATTGGGTCGGCACAGGACCTTAAGTCACCGAAACAATTGCATCCTATTTTTTATGGATGTTTTGATTGGCACTCTTCCGTACATGGGTATTGGTCCATCGTAAAGATACTGAAGACTTTTCCGGATCTGGCTGAAAGTAAGCAAGCACGATTGATTTTAAATGATAAGCTAACTGCAGCTCATGTAGAACAGGAGATTGCCTTTTTCTTGGATGCGAACAATACCAGTTTCGAACGTACCTATGGGTGGGCATGGCTTTTACAGCTACAGGCTGAGCTGCTGACATGGAAAGATCCAGAAGCCGAAAAATGGGCTGCTTCTTTACAACCCTTAGCAAATTTACTGGTCAAGCGTTATGAAGAATACTTACCTAAATTAGTCTATCCAATCCGTTCTGGACAACATGATAATTCGGCTTTTGGTTTTAACCTAGCGATAGACTATGCAAGAACGGTTCAAGACTCTGCATTTGAATCAGTGCTTGAGCAACATATTAAACGTCTTTTCATGAAGGATAAATCATGCTCCATAGCTTTTGAACCAAGTGGTACTGATTTCCTTTCACCTTGCCTGGAGCAGGCACTTGTGATGGCTAAGATTCTACCAGAAGAAGACTATCGAACCTGGCTGAAGGGTTTTATGCCAGATCTGTTTGCAAAAGATTTTAAACTTGAGCCGGGTATTGTCAAAGATCGCACAGATGGTAAATTGGTGCATTTGGATGGGCTTAATTTCAGTCGGGCGACTTGCCTCAATGGAATCGCATCAAAATTGCCTGAACTTCATCATTTACATGACCAAGCAACAAATCATCTCGCATTCTCCTTGCCCCACATCAGCAATGATGACTATATGGGGTCGCATTGGTTGGGCACATTCGCTTTGTATGCGATTACGCATCAATAATAGACCGGTTAAATAAGGCATCTGCATACGTGAAATGACAAAAGTTAGATTTTTAGTGTTAAAATGTGACATCTTGTCCTAAAGTGCTCGTTTGGAATATGGATTGATAATTAACAGTTGAATCATTAAGAAATTAAATATAATATATATATGAACACAGAAAAAGGATCTATTTCAATCCACACGGAAAACATCTTTCCTGTCATTAAAAAATTCTTATACTCTGATAACGAGATTTTCTTACGCGAATTAATTTCCAACGCGGTGGATGCATCTCAAAAGATCAAACGTTTAGCTTCTTTAGGTCAATACCAAGGAGAAGTGGGCGATTTACTTGTTGATGTTAAACTTGATGAGGCAGCTAAAACAATCACCATATCTGATAATGGTATTGGTATGACTGCAGATGAAATCAAAAAATACATCAATCAGGTTGCATTTTCAGGTGCAACTGAATTTATGGAAAAATTCAAGGAGGCTAATGATGCGAATGAAATCATCGGTCGTTTTGGATTGGGTTTCTATTCAGCATTTATGGTAGCGGATAATGTGGAAATCGATACTTTATCTTACCAAGATGGAGCTGAAGCGGCACATTGGACATGTGATGGTAGTACTTCTTACGAAATCTCTACGGGTACTCGTACGACACGTGGTACGGATATCACATTACACATCAATGAGGAATCAGCAGAGTTTCTAAACGAGTCCCGCTTGCAGGAAATATTGGATAAATATGCTCGTTTCCTTCCTGTAAACATTCGTTTCGGTACAAAAACGACTACCGAGCCTGATGGTGAAGATGAAGAGGGAAAAGCGAAATATAAATCTGTAGAGGTTGATAATATCATCAATAACACAAGCCCAGCTTGGACAAAAGCGCCTTCTGAGTTGAAAGACGAGGATTATTTGGCATTCTACAAAGAGCTATATCCATATTCAATGGACGAGCCATTATTCTGGATCCACTTGAATGTTGATTATCCATTTAATTTGACTGGAATTTTATATTTCCCTAAAATCAAGAACGAATTAGAAATTCAACGTAACAAAATCAAATTGTATTCTCGTCAAGTCTTTATCACAGATGAGGTCAAAGATATTGTTCCTGAATTTTTGATGTTGTTACATGGGGTTATCGATTCACCAGATATTCCTTTAAACGTGTCGAGAAGCTTCTTGCAAGCGGATAGTAACGTGAAAAAGATCAATAACTATATCACGAAGAAAGTAGCAGATAAGTTGCAGGAAATTTTTAAAGCAGATCGCAAAGGATTTGAAGAAAAATGGAATGATATCGGCATGTTTATCAAATACGGTATGCTGAGCGACGAAAAATTTGCTGAAAAAGCAAATGAATTCTGTTTATTGACTAACACAGATAAAGAGAGCTATACGATCAAAGAATATTACGAAAAGGTAAAAGATATTCAAGTTGATAAAGATGGTAACGTTGTCTATCTATATACTCATGATACAGCACAACAAGATAGTTTTATCGCTAGTGCAAAAACGAAGGGTTATGATGTATTGGTATTAGATGGACCGCTAGATACACACATCACTTCTTATTTGGAACAAAAAGGTGGTGAAAAAGTGCAGTTGAAACGTGTGGATGCTGACGTCATTGATAAGTTGATTCAAAAAGATGAGAAACAAGAATTATCAATCTCTGAAGAGGAATCTAAACAAGCTTTATCGATATTCGAAAAAGCAATCAGCCGTCCAGATATGAAAGTTGAAGTGGATGCTTTATCAGCAGATGAATTACCTGTATCGGTGACGATCGATGAGTTCATGCGTCGTATGAAAGATATGGCTAAAACGAATGGTGGTATGAATTTCTACGGTAGCTTACCTGATAATTATAAAGTGACTGTAAACGGTAACCATCCATTGGTGAAACGGATTTTATCAAGTTCTGATGAGGAGGGATCTGAATTGGCAAAACAAGCTTTTGACCTGGCTTTATTGTCGCGAGGATTACTTACAGGAGCAGCATTAACTTCATTTGTGAAGCGTAGTGTTGAAATGATCTAATCATTCAAAAAATAATAGCTTAATCCTCATTACGATACGTTGTAATGAGGATTTTTTGTTTAAAAACATTTGGAGGATATCAAATAAAAATCTACTTTTGTAGCACAAACAATCACGGTAGATGTAGCTCAGTTGGTTAGAGCATCGGTTTGTGGTACCGAGGGTCGTGGGTTCGAGCCCCATCATTTACCCAAAAGGCGAAAGATTATATCTTTCGCCTTTTTATTTTTAAGGGTATTTTCTTTTTACTGATGCTATGCTTTCCTTTATTATTTTGGACAACATATCCGCATTTATATCGGACAGTCTTTTAATATAGACACAAGCTTTGCTCATCTTAAACTTACCTAAACCCGCTAGGTTTGATTTTTCACTATCTTCATCACAGCTACATATGTAAAGGGAAATAGCTGCTTTACGCGGAGAGAATCCTATTAATGGAGCATCACCTTCGTGCCCACTTGCATATTTATAATGATAGCTGCCAAAACCGATGATGCTGGGTCCCCAGAGTATTGCAGGTTGCCCCGTAATCTCCGACATTATTTCCACGAGTCTAAGACTGTCAGATTTCTTCTGTTCATCCAGTATTTGGTCAATAAAATCCGCAACAGAATTTGTAGTTGCTCTTGTTTTATTTTTTGCCATAACTAGAAAATAGGAGAGAGCTTGTAACCTTTCGCGGACAATAGTTTGATTAACCCCTTGTCACCAACTAAATGTCCGGCACCAACCGCGAAGAGATTAGACGACTCCTGCATTTTTGAAGGCATCTTGGTTATCCAATCTTGGTTGCGCTTGGTCAAGAAATCAGCTTGCTCTTCTTTGGACAGATAGCTGTTGTCATAAATGATTGTTTCTAAATCTTTCAGATTTTCTGCTTGATATGCTGTAACCATTTTCTTAGATATGGCTGGCATATCATCCATCATATTTAAATAGGTAACGAGATCAGAGGCTTGAAACATTTTGTTCAGCATATCCATCTGAAATTTCAGTGTTTCTAAATCATCTATTCTTTTGCCTGCTGCTGTAGCCATGCTCTGCAGATCTACCTCCATTGTTTTAATATTCCGAGGATCACTACAATTCAACGTTTTTAAGCTTAATATGGATACAAATACTGCTGGCGACATCATGTCAAGCATCCGTATAGATAGCTGTTGTGAGGTCAGTATACTATCTACCTTTGCTAATTCAGCAGGTGTCAACCCTTTTAGAAACGTGGTATCTGGCTTCATCATTTCAGGGATTATCGCTTTATTTTCTTCTGAGCCAATATTCACTTCAAGAGTCAGGACGTCTACCAATGGAATCAGGTTTTTGATTTTATCTTTTAAACTATAATCTTCTTCACACATCATGTGTAAAGTCCCCAATAAATAGGAGTCTTTCTTCAACCCATTTCCTGAAATTTTCCATAACAGGGTGTTTCTCCTGAGCATGAACTGAAATTGTGGCTACAATAAAAGCAATGATAGCCAAAAATGATATTTTTTTCATATTATAAAGTGTTAGTGCTGTGTTAGTCTATTAAAGTGAAATAATGTTACACATATAAAAGAATCTTTTCTACACATCTGTATTAAATCTTCATTTATGTGATTCGATTTTTTGAGATAATGGATTAGATTCCTTTATTTTAAAGGTTGATTTCACGTTCAATATTAATCTCACTTAAGAAATAATCATCGTGTGACACAATCAATAATGTACCACGATATTCTTTGATAGCTGCAGTTAAGATCGCAATATTTTGGATATCTAAATTGTTGGTAGGTTCGTCCATGATTACCAGATCTGGAGCTATGTTATAGGTGGTCAAGCAACATAGACAAAGTCTCATCTTTTCACCTCCGCTCAAGCTCGAACAAGGTTTGTCCCAGCTTTCCTTCGCAAATAGGAATCGATTTAAACGGATTTTGATTTCATGTTCCTGTAATCCCGTATTATTGAACTGTTGGACTTGATCATAGATGCTGCATTTATGATCAATCATTGAATAATCTTGATCGATGTAGACAGATGTATGTTCGGCACGGTATAGTTCACCGCTATAGGTTTGAATTTTTTGTAATAAGATCTGTATTAGTGTAGACTTACCAGCTCCATTCTTTCCTTTTAGGGCAATACGTTCGGCACTGGAGATACTGAAACTCAACCCTTCATTCCATAGCAATTGGCCCGTATAACGCATGTTGAGATGACTTGTTTTGAAGAGTATTTTTCCAGGATGTAATGCGGAGTCTGCTAAACCAAATTTTATCCTATCACTATCGGGGATTTCCATACGCAAGCTTTGTAGCTCTTCTGATAATCCCTTGTTTTTTTCGCTATGTGTATCTTTCAATTTGGCGGTGCTTTTTTCAGCATTATTGCGTAGCGTATTCATCATTATCCTTGAAACACCTTCTTTTTGTTGTTTGGCTTTACCTCGTGCATCTAGTTTTTGTTGACGCTCTATCGTTTCGCGAGCTTTGACTTTTGATTTCCGAATTTCCTTTTCTAGATGCTTGACGTTTCCATGCAGCGCTTCGAGGTATAAATTTTTCTCCTCGAGGTAAAAGTCATAATTACCATTATAGTATACCAGTCCTGAAGAGCTCAATTCGTAGATGGAATCAAGTTGGTTTAATAAAGAGCGATCGTGGCTTACTAATATCATCGTACATGAAGTATCTCGAATAAGTTGATATAACAATGCACGATGGTTAGCATCGAGCTGATTACTGGGTTCATCGAGTAAGATCAAATTAGGTTGATGAATGCTGATTCCTGCTAAGAAGACTTTAGTTTTTTGTCCACCGCTCAACGATTCCAATTTTTGTTGCAGGTCCAGATGTGACAGGTTCCAATAACGCAATGCCTCTTGGCAGCGATCTTCAATATTCCAATCGTCGTCAAGAGTCGTTAAATTATCTTCTGTGACAATACCTGATAATATTTCATTTAATGCTGCTAATTTTGATTCAATTTTTAAAGCTTGAGCAATGGTGAGGTGATTGTACTGTCCAAATATCTGGGGAACATAATAGGTGTTACCTAAAATACTAATTTGGCCTTCCGAAGGTTGCAGTTCTCCAGCAATTATCTTTAATAGGGTGGATTTGCCGACACCATTGTTACCAATTAGAGCGATTTTTTTATTGTCTTGTATACTCAGATTGATGTTACGAAACAGTACATCTTTATTGAGATGCTGATAGGAAATATTTTGTAAAATAAGCATAATTTCTTTTTTTGATGCATAGAGGATGGTAAGCATTATAAATGCTTACATTTTTATTTTTGCAAAAAGAAATTATTGATTACATGGATGTGCTTGATTTTGAGATTTCTGAAGCAAAGATAGTAATGTTTTTTTAAGATTAAAAATAATCCTAAATCCTTTAGAGGAATAAGCGGAGTATTTTCCTAGTGGTTTACCCATATCTAGATCTATGGATTTACCTATGGAAATCTTAAAGTTTTACAAGTTTTAACCATAATATTGCAAATAGTGAAGGGGAGTTTAAGATTAGCTTTGCGGTAACATTATGAAAAAAATACTCGTCATACTCCTTTCCATGGCATATCTGGTGCTGTCTTCGGGCTTTACCCAGTATGCACATTTATGCAAGGGAACTGCTATGATGCAAATCAGCTTGACGAATATCAACGATAACCCCAATAGCCCATGTGCGATTTGTGTTGCTAAAGAAAAGGGGTTAGACAAGAAAAAGAAAGATTGTTGTAAAATAGAGGCTCTGGTCTTTAAAACCGATGAGGCAGCCAAGAAACAGTCTAGTTTTAAGTTTTCGGTTAAGTTTTGGGGCGATGCTATTCCCAATAGAACATTAGGAGCTGTCTTTGATAAAGGATTGTTATTAACGGCTTCTAACCATAACTATTATTCGTCTGCCAAAATCCCGCTTTTTAATAGACCGCTTTATATCCTAAACTGTATTTACAGAATTTAAAAATATAGGTATTGAATTCGATATTAAGTATATCCGACTGACTGTGATATGCTATTCATTCTTTATGTATAATTTTTAATTTTTTGTCTATGAATCTAAAATTCATGGCATCAATCAGTTTCTTGTTTGCTTTAAACTCTTCGAGTTTCGCGCAAGTATTGAACTTATCTGATGCGCTAGAACGTGCTATTGCATACCATGATAAAATAAAATCAAAACAGATCATTGTGCAATCCACCGCACAGAATACAATCTTTCAAAACAAACAATACCTACCTGACTTGACCTTGGGGGCACAACAAAGTTTTGGCACAATCAACGCACAGAACGGGCCATTATATGCTCATAGTGGGTTGGGATCAGCGGCAACTTCCATGCCTCTGGCAGAACAAAACTGGAATGCAGCATTTGGGTCGCTGTATTTTGCCAACATCAATTGGAATGCATTTACTTTTGGGAAACGAAAACATCAGATAGCATTAGCAACTACTAAAGAAGGTGTTGCAGTAGCCGATATGGACCAGGTTGTCTTTGAACATCAAGTTAAGGTCACGGCTGCATATCTCAATTTACTGGCAAGTCAAAGACTCAAATTTGTACAACGGAAAAATACGGAACGTGCCCAAGTATTCTTTGAGATGACAGATAGCAGGGCAACAAGTGGACTGATACCAGAAGTGGACGCTTCATTAGCTAAGGCAGAAGTGTCGCATGCCAAATCGCTAGAAATCAAAGCTTATGATAAAGAATTGGCATTCTCCAAAAATCTTGCAGTGCTACTCAATGATAAATTTCAATCCTACGAATTGGATAGTCTTTACAATACGCGTGTGCCTGTGATGAAATTGGACGGCAATATTTCAGTCGTTAAAAATCATCCGGCATTGGAATGGCAACAACGTAGGATAGAAAAAAGCAAACAGCACGAACAGTTTATCCGAAGTCATAAAATGCCTAATTTCAATCTATTTGCAGTTGCACAAGCACGTGGTTCTGGATTTGATTGGAATTACGTGCAAGATAATACAGCTTACTCTTCTTCCTACCTGAAAGGTGCAGGTATTCAAAGAAGCAATTATCTGTTGGGTGGGACATTGAGTTGGAATCTGACGAATATCTTCCGTTTTAATAGTAAAGTTAAAGAACAGCAATTCCAAACTGCTGCTTTAAAACAGGATTTTGCACTATTGCAAAAGGAGTTGCTTGCAGAAACTGGATTGGCTCAAGAGCAATTTAAAAATGCAAGTGATAATCTGGAGGAAACCAAGGTACAACTCACGGCATCGCAGGTAGCATACAAACAACATACTGCGCTATATGAAAATGGACTAACAAATCTGGTCGATTTTACACAAGCTTTGTACAGTTTGAATAGGGCAGAAATTGATTATGAAATAGCCCAAAATAATGTGTGGCAAGCGCTGCTATTACTAGCATCGGCTCAAGGAGATATTTCCATTTTATTAAAAGCGACTCAATACTAATTTTACAAGAATGAATTTAATCAGATTTGCACTTCGCAAGCCAATTTCCATTATGGTTATGGTGTTGGGGCTTTTATTTTTCGGAATTAGAGCGGCAAAAGAAATACAAGTAGATATTCTTCCAGAGATGAATTTACCAGTTGTCTATGTAGCGCACTCTTTCAACGGATACACACCGCAGCAGATGGAAGGCTATTTCACCAAAATGTACGTTAATATGATGCTTTTTACAAATGGTATAAAAAGTATTGAAACGAAAAATACGCAAGGATTGACCTTAATGAAAGTTAACTTTTATGAGGGAACGGAAATGGGCGAAGCTATCGCTCAACTGACGGCATTATCCAATCGCTCACAGGTGTTTTTACCACATGGTGCTCCACCACCATTCATTATCCGGTTTGATGCTTCATCGCAACCCGTGGGGCAGTTGGTTTTTCGAAGTGAGACGAAAACTAATAATCAATTGCAGGATATTGCCAATTTTACGGCACGTCCTTTTCTAATTGCTATCCCGGGTTTGACAACAGCTCCACCATTTGGTGGGAGTCCGCGGACGATAGAAATCAATATAGATCCAAATAAGCTTCGTGTGCATCAACTATCACCAGAGCAAATCGTGGAAATAATAAGTCGACAAAATATAACCTCTCCATCCGGGAATGTATATATTGATGATATTAATTACCTGACACCAACCAATAATACGTTGAAAAATGTTGAAGAATTTGGTGATATCCCGCTATTTAAAGGTCAGGTAGACAACGTGTATCTTCGAGATGTAGCAACTGTAAAAGATGGTGCCGATATCACGGCTGGATATGCGCTTATTGATGGTAAACGATCCGTATATATCAATATCGCCAAATCAGGAAAAGCATCGACTTATGATGTAGTCCAAAACTTAAAGAAGGTCATCCCTAATATTCAGAAAAACTTACCCGAAGATGTGCATATTTCCTATGAATTCGATCAATCTGTCTATGTCATCAATGCGGTGAAAAGTTTAATTATAGAAGGAATATTAGGAGCATTGTTAACGGGCCTGATGGTTATCTTATTCTTAAGGGATAGACGGGCTGCACTTATCGTCATTCTGACGATTCCGATATCCATTATTTCGGGGGTACTTTTTCTTAAATTATTCGGACAGACTATCAACATCATGAGCTTGTCGGGATTAGCTTTAGCAATCGGTATTCTGGTCGATGAAAGTACGGTGACCATTGAGAATATCCACCAGCATTTTGCTCTGAAAAAAAATAAGGCAAAGGCTATATGGGATGCTTGTCAGGAAATCGCTTTCCCTAAATTATTGATTTTACTCTGTATCCTCGCTGTATTTGCACCTGCCTTGGTCATGACGGGTATACCAGGGTCATTGTTTATGCCTTTGGCATTGTCCATTGGTTTCTCCATGATAATCTCCTATCTCATGTCCCAAACATTTGTGCCCATCATGGCCAACTGGATCATGAAAAACAATCATGTAGCAGAGGAAGAACAGAAAGAAACCGCTTTTGATAGATTTAAAGTACGCTACAGCAATTTTTTACAAAAATTAATGCAACATAAGAATTTGGTCGTTTCTTCAAGTATGATTTTGATTATGGGTCTTGTGGGTATTTTATATCAATACACAGGTAAAGATGTATTACCAAATGTCAATTCAAGTCAGTTTCAAGTCCGTATTACGGCACCTGAAGGAACGCGGATAGAAAAGACTGAGGAAAAAGTAAAGGCGGTATTACAGGAGTTGAACGCGCTGATTGGAAAAGATAATATTGCTATTTCTTCAGCTTATGTAGGTTTACACCCCTCAACCTTTGCCGTAAGTCCAATATACCTCTATAATGCTGGTCCACATGAAGCGCTATTGCAAGTGGCTTTGAAAGACTTTAAAGGTAACGCAGATCTTTTGAAGGATGAGATTCGAAATCATATACAAAAGAAAATGCCCGAGCTTAAATTGTCTTTTGAACCGATTGAGCTCACCGAAAAGATACTGAGTCAGGGAGCGAACACAGCTATTGAAGTCCGTATTTCAGGAATGATGAAAAAGATGAATGCGATGTCTGCGAATAAATTAATGGGCAAGCTAAAGGAATTGGATTATCTACGTGATCTGCAAATTCCACAATCAATGAATTATCCCGCTTTGGAAATTAATATCGACCGAAATAGAGCCGCTCAGTTGGGGCTTGATGCACAAGATATTGCAAAGTCTATGGTAGCGAGTACCGCATCCTCAAGGTATACGAGCAAAAATATGTGGGTAGGTGGTATGATGGGTATTGCTTATGATGTGCAAGTACAAATGCCTCAAAACATATTAAACAGTCAAGATGAATTGGCCAATATTCCACTTGCTAGGAATTCGGATAGACCTGTTTTGGGGGATGTAGCAACTATAACGCCAGTCAAGGAACTTGGTGAAAGTTACAATTTAGGAACGATGGGTTATACGACAGTCACTGCCAATGTGCATCAAACTGATCTAGCGAGAGCTCAAAAGGATGTTGAGGCGGCAATAGCGTCTTTAGGTGAGTTGCCTAAAGGGGTCAACATACAGGTTGCCGGAATGTCTCCAGTTCTAGATGATACGATGGCGAGTCTTGCCAATGGTTTGTTGATTGCTATTATTGTCATTTTCTTGATGCTTACGGCTAATTTTCAATCCTTCAAAGTATCACTAACGATTTTAACAACAGTACCTTTTGTTGTGTTTGGATCATTGATACTCCTCAAATTGACAGGGTCGACCATCAATATGCAGTCGTATATGGGTGTCATCATGGCTGTTGGAGTTTCCATAGCCAATGCTGTGTTATTGATCAGTAATGCAGAGACATTACGCCTGAAAAACCAGAATGCCATGCAGTCTGCATTGACGGCAACGAGTCTCCGAATTAGGCCGATTATCATGACAACTTTAGCGATGACAGCGGGTATGTTACCTATGGCAATTGGTTTTGGAGAGGGGGGCGATCAAGTATCACCTTTGGGAAGAGCAGTAATCGGTGGGTTAATCGCTTCTACGTTTTCTGTTTTGATCATCTTACCATTAGTATTTGCTTGGATACTGGGTAAAAGTAAAGTTCAGTCACCATCCCTAGACCCAGAGGATGAAAATAGTGTGCATTTTAACAATTAGAATAAAAAAATGAAAAACTTAATATATATAACAGCAGCATCGGCACTTATTTTCATGTCTTGTACTGACGCTAAGAAAGAGCAAAAAGGAGAAAAGAAGACCGAAATGGGAAATATGATGATGAATCCTTTTGAAACGGTTCTGATTAAAAAAACGAATCCATTGGTGATTTTGAAATTGGCCGGTGAGCTGCAGCCAGATCAAAGCACGGAGCTATTTGCCAAGATCAATAGTTACGTTAAAAATATACGAGTCGACATCGGTGATCGGGTATCTCAGGGACAAGTTTTGATGACTTTAGAAGCCCCAGAGATACAATCGCAGGTTGCTAATGCTAAAGCTAAATTCAAGGCACAGCAAGCAGTCTATCTTTCCACAAAGGCTACTTACGACCGCATGATTAAGGCGAATGAAACCCAAGGTGCTATCGCTCGCGATGCTATGGATCAGATAACAGCTCGTAAATTGGCCGATGAGGCTCAATTGGCTGCTGCTGAATCTGCTTATAAGGAGCTCCAAAATATAGATGATTACCTGGTTATCCGAGCTCCTTTCGACGGTGTTATCACCGAAAGGAGTGTCGACCTAGGAGCTTATGTTGGTCCCATGGGTAATGCACCTTTATTGATCATTCAAAACATCCACAAAATGCGATTGAAACTTTCTATTCCGGAAGCGAATACACCCTATATTAAGCTTGGTGATACAATCGAGTTCTATGTAAGATCCCAACCTCAACATAAATACTTCGCTAAGGTGAGTCGAAAATCTGGAAGTCTCGATCTAAAATTACGTTCGGAAAAAGTAGAAGCTGATTTCATCAATATCAATCATGCGCTGAAACCTTTTATGATTGCTGAAGCACGAATTGCTCTACAAAATAATGAGGCGACATTCTTTGTTCCAAAATCAGCTATTGTAGATAGCAATTTGGGAATTTATATCATCGCTGTAGCAGGAGGTAAATCGAAAAAGATTCCCGTGAGTAAAGGTCGTATCATGACTGATATGGTGGAAGTGCTAGGCGAACTGCATGAAAAAGATGTTATTCTTAAAATGGGTAATGAAGAAATACAGGATGGAACAGTTATCCCAAACAAATAAAATAAGTAAAATCATGGTAAAACAATTTAATAAAATAACGATGATGGTTCTGGCTGCCATTGTATTGATATCCTGTAATAATGAAAGACCGAAAGAGACGGACGTAATGAGTGGTATACCAACACAAACGAAGGTTGCTGATAATCATGTTACGGGCAATTCTACACCTCAAAAAGGAGATCAGGTGCCCAATAATCTGGTGTGTATGGTCAATGATGCTTATATGGGGAAGCAACAGTTGGAAGTTCCGCATGACGGAAAGATGTATTATGGTTGTTGCGAGATGTGTAAAGAACGAATCCCCAACGATGCCGCAGTCCGTGCAGCAATCGACCCCCACAGCTTAAAAAGTGTAGATAAAGCTCATGCTTATATTGTTTTGATTGGAGATCATGATGAGGTTGCTTATTTTGAAAGTAAAGATAATTATGAAGCATTTCTGCAATCGGCTAAGTAGGAGTAGGTAATGGATGAAAGGCTCAATCGAAAGGTTGGGCCTTTTTATTTGTTATGGTTCGCCCATCGTGTTACTTTGAATTGCTATCATTGAAAGTACTGACAGCTCTGAAAAACGAACATAGCATCGTTTCAAAGCCTTTATGTAGCAATAAAGATAGGATTCAAGATATTTTAATATCATCAAAATAATCTAGTACATTTATTGAAATATTTTAAAGTAAAAACTTGTGATATCCGTCTACTAAGTATATGAACGCTATTCATACTTTAAACATGTCTTATAAAGAATCATCTTCTATATCCGAGGTTGTCAAAAACTACGGCACTCAATTGCTTCGTTTCATTAATGGAAAGGTGAAGAAAATAGAAGATGCTGAAGATATTCTACAAGAAGTTTGGTATCAGACTAGCCGACTTACTAATATTGATCAGCTTGAGAACATAAGCGGATGGCTTTATGCAATTGCTAAAAATAAAATAACAGACCTTTATCGAAAGAAAAAGACAGAGTCTCTCGAAGATCATAGTTATGAAGATGATGAAGGGCGATTGCAGATAAAAGAACTATTGCTCTCCGACGATACAAATGATGCAGAATTGAAGATGTTTAAAGATGTTTTTTGGAATCATCTTATGAAAGCTTTAGATGAATTGCCCGAGAAACAAAAGAATACTTTTTTATGGCATGAGATTGAGGAGATGACCTTACAAGAGATCGCTGATCAAGAAGGTGAAAGCATTAAGACCATCATTAGCCGTAAAGGTTACGCAGTCAAGCATCTTCGAAAAAGACTTCGTGCGCTATACGATGAAATCGAATATAATAGATAAGATATGAACAATAGATTTAGTAGCAATAAAAAGGGTAAGTTTTTATTTATAATACCCTGCGTGATCATACTTGCCTTACTATTTGTATGGGGAGTGCAGTTATTATGGAATGTGCTCATTCCCGAAATATTTGGCATGAAGACCATCTCGTTTTGGCAGGCATTTGGAATCCTACTTTTATCTAAGATTCTTTTTGGAGGATTTAGATTTAAAGGTAGAGGGAATAGAATATGCAATAAACGTGACTTCAATTCACCATGTCGGCATATGACAGATGATGACCGATCCAAATTTAAAGAAGAATGGAAGCGTAGGTTCTCATCCGTATGTCAAGATCGTAAAAATGATGATGAAAATCAAATTTAGTATTAGGATATGGATTGCCTAGAAACCGAAAAAAAGGGCAGAGAATTTTATTTCTCTGCCCTTTTTTATGTCTTAAAATACTGTTTATTCAATGATTATCCTTGATAATTGATTTTTATGCTCAAAAAAGTATCGTTTGTTTAAAGTATTATTATTGTTCATGCGTCTTCTATTTAAAGGCCTTTGAAATAATTATTAACAAGACATGAAAAATAAAATGAGATTTATCATACCAAAACTTATAGGCGCTACCCTCATTGTTGGATTGCTGACCTTTGTCCTTGGACTTCTATTTAAATTATTAATAATGTGTACTGTTTTAGGCACAGCAATAATGCTTATAGCAGCTAAAATGCGAAATAGAAAATCCCGGAAAGTATTACACGGCCACAGAAGTGCCATTTCACCAGATCCGCAAACAGAATCTTATACAGCGGTTCGTCCGCAATCTGTTGACGTTCAATCTAACTTTGCGATTATTCCCATTCATTAATATTAATAAAAAGACAATGTTTAATAACAATAACAATAACAATAACAACACGACTGACTGTTTTGAAAGATATGGAAATTTGAAAAATCTATTCGAAAAACAATTTGGGAAATTAAGAAAGGAGGAATCGATAAATAGTCGACCACCTGTAAATATTGAGGAGAATGCGGAATTTTTCACTTTACAGTTATACGCTTCAGGCCTAAAAAAAGAACTGTTTAAAATTGAGTTAAAAGATAAGATCCTGACCATTTCTTATCAAATTGAAGACCAAGAGTATGAATCCGAGGGGCAGTACATGTATCGCGAATTCGTGCCGCAATCATTCCAAAGATCTTTCCAATTGAACGAACAGGTATCTACAAGAAATTTAACGGCGAGCTACGAAGACGGAGTCTTGACAGTTATTTTACCAAAAGACGTGTCGTCTTTTAAACCAGCTCAAGATATCAAGGTTGGCTAATAACCGATAGGATAATAAAGCCATTCTATTAAGGATGGCTTTATTATTAACAGTATTTGACATTTGTATTTTTGTTACATTCTTTATTAACATAGTTTTGTAATAAGCATTAGACAATACATGTATGTACAATCTATTTTTAATTCTTGCATATGTAGATACAAAGTTTTATTATTGTATCGTAAACCGAGTAAATTATTCTTTCTAATCGTGTGCAAGTACTTCTTATGTCTATATCATTCATTGAAATACACGAACAAATTTTATATTCTGTAGCATAAGCTATGCCTGTAACATCAGTAAAGATTCGGTATTTTTCACGCTAAGAGCCTATGAGTGATCCATTTTTTAAAGAAAGTGGGACAGGCTCTGAATAAATGACCAATAAAGACAGTGATTATGAATAGGCACAGTAGATTTTTATTAACAACGGGAATACTTTTTCTTGTTTTTGGGCAATCAGCCTTAGCACAGCAAAGTGTGATTTGGCAATTGGGTACTGCCGACTCTTCTAGTGCGGAGTTTGCACTATCGCCAGGAGATTATAAAAATTTTCTAGCCCATGATATGGGATATGAGGATAAACAAGTCATCATTGGTCAAAGTCAGTTGCGTAAAGATGTACCCTATGTACTTCCGGGTCCTGCAAATGAGTGGGGAGGTACAGGGCCTACCTCGGGGCTACGGACTCATTTTCTCAATTTTTACTATGTTTTAGATCAAGTAAATGCCACTGATTCTTATAATTTCGAAGTCGATTTGGTTAATTCTGATCCTAAGAATCATCCTACCTTGCAGGTATCGATCAATGGCAAAAACTATAATTATGCTATCGAAAATGGTGCAGGCACAGGCCAACCAGGTGTTGGGGCTCTGGGTAAAAAGAAGCTCATTGTGAAGCCTGACCCATCCTTACTTCGTTCAGGATACAACCATATCACATTAACAGTTCTGAAAGGTGGCTGGGTAGAATTTGATTCTTTTCAGCTATTGGGACCTGAAAAAACAAAACTTATCACAGATTATAATACGTTGGTGAAACAGATTAAGGTCGCCGATTTTGAATATAATAGTGCTTCAGGGCGGGTACAAAATCTTTTAGTTGAGGTGCTACGTCTCAAAGATGACCAAAACATCAAAGTTTTGGTAGATGGGAAGCCTATTTACCAAGGAAGTTTAAACAAAGGCTTATCGCTCTTGGAGTTGCCTCTTGCAGCTGTAAAGGAACGTAAGAAGAGTATATGTGAAATCTACATCAATGATAAGCTATCGGCTCGTCAGCAATTCATAAGAGCAGCTAAGCGACTTGGCGGAGTATCCGACTATGTTAATACCATGATGGGTACAGCCCACTCCCGATGGATGATTGCTCCAGGACCGTGGATGCCTTTTAGCATGGTAAAGCTAAGTCCTGACAACCAGAATGTCGGTTGGCAAGCGGGTTATGAACCTTCGATGGAATCGATAGGTGCTTTTAGTCATATTCATGAATGGACTATGGCAGGATTGGGTACTTTCCCTACTTCGGGTAAACTAAAAACGAAGGTTGGAGACCAGTATGATCCCGATTCGGGTTATCGCTCACGCATTGATAAAATGACGGAACATGCTCCTTTGGGTTCTTATCACGTGAAGTTGACCGATCATGATATCGATGTCGACCTGACACAAACTACGCGTGCCAGCTTTCAGCGTTACACGTTCAATAAATCGGATACTGGACGTGTGATGATCGATCTGAAAGTCAATGGTGAGTATCCTTACCAGATTGTAAACTATAAGTTGAAAAAAGTTTCCGATACCAAAATCATCGGATATAGCAGTCAGCTTTCTGAAAACGTCTGGTCTACCGATGCTAAGCAGGATTATATCGTCCATTTTGCAATTGAATTTGATCGTCCGATTATCAACTTCGGGACATGGGAAGGCGATAGTATCAGCTATATTCATGATGGTGAAGGTACAAACGTTACTGATGCAGGTATGTTTGTGGAGTTCGATGTACGCAAACAGAAAACGGTACAATTACGTACGGGTGTTTCTTATGTCAGCATCGAAAATGCTGAGGAAAATCTTCGAGAGGAAATCAGTCAACCATTTAAGTGGTCTTTCGATCAGGTTGTTGCTCATCAGCACGCTGTGTGGAATGAATTACTTGGTAGATTGGAGATTACTTCTGATGACTATCTGGAGAAGGAAAAATTCTATACAAATATGTACCGGGCATTAGCCAGTAGAAATACCTTTAGCGATAGCAACGGTCAATGGCGAGATTCGCGCGAAGTTGTCCGTGTGCTAGGTGATAAGAACGATCTAGCGCTTGGCTGTGATGCCTTCTGGAATACTTTTTGGAATCTGAACCAATTTTGGAATCTCGTGACTCCAGAGTGGTCGAGTAAATGGGTCAAATCACAATTGGCCATGTACGACGCCGACGGATGGTTAGCTAAAGGACCGGCAGGGATGGAGTATATCCCCGTTATGGTTGCAGAACACGAAATCCCACTGATAGTCGGAGCATATCAAATGGGGATTCGCGATTATGATGTTCAAAAGGCATTTGCAGCAGTGAAAAAGATGCAGATGACCAGTCCATTGAAATTTGAGGGTGGTTTCGCTGGAAATCGAGATTTAGATGTCTACCTCAAGTATAAGTATGTTCCATCAGATTTGGGACGATTTTCTAATAGTCTGGAATA
Organism: Sphingobacterium sp. SG20118; assembly: GCF_044740685.1. Classification (NCBI taxonomy): domain Bacteria; kingdom Pseudomonadati; phylum Bacteroidota; class Sphingobacteriia; order Sphingobacteriales; family Sphingobacteriaceae; genus Sphingobacterium; species Sphingobacterium sp. SG20118. The sequence continues at coordinate 2,421,454 of NZ_CP172826.1, read as the reverse complement.
TAGTTATGATGATTGGACGGTTGGTCAATTTGCTAAGTCGTTAAATAAAACCGCTGATTATGAATATTTCAATGATCGTGGTACATGGTGGAAAAATGCAATAGATACCACGACAGGCTATTCACGGATGAAGGATTCAAAAGGAGCATGGTTAAAAGATTTTGATCCATTTAAATCAGGTGCAAATCATCATTATGTAGAAGGAAATGCTTGGCAGTTGACTTTCTTTGTGCCACAAGATCTACCTGGACTTGCAAAGTGGATAGGCGAAGATGTTTTATTGAAGCGATTAGAATGGGGATTTGGGGAAAGCGAAAAATGGCGTTATAATGGACCAAATGACCAATATTGGGATTACCCAGTCGTTCAGGGTAACCAGCAATCGATGCATTTTGCCTACATCTTCAATTATATGAACAAACCTTGGTTGACTCAAAAATATAGCCGTTCCATCGCCGAACGTTATTATGGACAGGGAATTTCCAATGCTTATCTGGGAGATGAGGATCAGGGACAGATGAGCGCATGGTATATTATGACCGCAATCGGTTTGTTCCAGATGGATGGTGGTACCCGAAGTAATCCGGTATATGAAATTGGGAGCCCGATGTTTAAAGAAATAACGATCAAACTGGATAATAGGTATGGTAGAGGCAAGCAATTCGTGATAAAGGCTCATAATAACAGTAAACAGAATATGTACGTGCAAGCAGCTACTCTAAATGGAAAGAGACTCGATACGTTTTATTTTGATGCTTCCGAACTATTAAAAGGTGGGGAGCTTGTACTTGAAATGGGGCCAGAACCAAATAAACAATGGGGACTCATGAAGCGCTAATATATAGATCCTATTACTATTATTGCAGGTAAGTCTGAGGCGGAAATTCGTAAAGGTTGGAAAACAGGGTCTTGAAATCTATAAAGTGATGCGGAAAAAACACCTAATTTATCAATAATAGTTTTCTAATCCTGAGACTATTTCTTAACTTAAATAGCGGTTTTATCTCTTTACCTAGGCATGTATAGGTAAAGAGATAAAAAATCAATGCCTATTCAAGTATCTGTTTCTAGCTGTAATATTTCTTTTTAAGCCAAAGACTAGTCCTCACTAGGAGAATTAATACTGGTACTTCAATCAATGGACCTATAACACCCACAAATGCCTGAGGCGAGTGTATCCCAAACACCGCTATAGCCACTGCAATAGCTAGCTCGAAATTATTTCCAGTAGCTGTAAAGGATATAGCCGCATTCTTATCATAGTCCACCTGCATAGATTTATTCATGAAAAAGCTAATAAAGAACATCAGTACAAAATAAATTACCAATGGTACTGCCACTTTAACAACCTGCATGGGCAATTGAACTATTTGTTCACCTTTGAGGCTAAACATGAGGACAATCGTAAATAATAAAGCATATAGAGTGAATGGGGATATGAAAGGTATAAACTTACGATTGTACCAATTTTCACCTTTTACTTTAGCGAGGTATCTATGGCTTAAAAACCCAGCTAAAAAAGGGATTCCCAAATAGATGAATACGCTTTTTATGACTTCGCTCATTTCAATTGAAACCGTATATGCTGCAAATCCAAAATATGACGGTAAAACATTGATGAACAACCATACGAATAAACTGTAAAAGAATACTTGAAAAATACTGTTTAAAGCAATCAGAAGTGCTGCGTATTCTCTATTCCCTTTTGCAAGGTCATTCCATACGATTACCATGGCAATACATCTCGCGAGACCAATAAGAATCAATCCCACCATATAATCAGGTTCATTTCTTAAAAAGAGAATTGCTAGAATAAACATCAAGATAGGTCCAACAAACCAATTCAGGACAAGTGATAAACTAAGTACCTTTTTATCTTTGAAGGCCAAAGGCAGTAAATTATAGTTTACTTTTGCCAGTGGGGGATACATCATGACTATTAATCCGAAAGCTAATGGAATATTTGTCGTCCCAATTGACATGCTATCCATTACATTGGAAATACCTGGGAATAAATTTCCAATAAGTATCCCCATTCCCATGGCAAGGAAAATCCAGAGGGTTAGATACCGATCTAGAAACTTCATTTTGACTTGCATAATGTATTAATTGATATTTGAAAAGATGTAAAACATTTCGGATGCAATCTCTAAACTTCGGTTCTTATATACTTGATCCTGTTGTTCAGTATTGTCTGAAATTTTAGGGTCTTCATAAGTAATGGGTATGCGTTTTTCGGCACCGGCAATAAAAGGGCAACCAGCGTCTGCCTGTGAACAGGTCATAATAGCTACAAACATGGATTGCGGATTGAAAGGGGTATCGTATTTTTTTGAAAACCCTATTATCGGTAATGCATTTTTATCATATTTTAGCGCATAGATTGGATTCGAAGTATTGGAAATAATATTGACATCGAGTCCTGCATGTTCAAATGTTTCTGCAATTTTAGAAAACATCGCTGTTGCTTCTGTACCACCTGAATAACAATTTACCTTTGCTATCTCATAATATGTAGCGGCTATTTGTGCCCATACTTGAGACAGGTGACTTCTTCGTGAATTATGGGTGCAAATAAAATTGATGTTGATATCTGAGCCAGATGAAACTTTATTTTGGATATAGTCAATCAAAGGCTGTAAAACAGATTTGCGCCCTTGATTGATTTTTAACTTTAGAATGCTCGAAATGGTGTTGTTTAATTTAGCGTTCATAATGGTGTTATGATTAACAACAGCCTGAACCTGGTGTACAGCTATTCGTACTAGAAGCAACAACTGTCAATGGGGTGGGAATACCACAAGCATCCTGAGCTAAACATGCAGTTGTCTTGTTTGTTAATACGAAATTCTTTCCATTGAAATCTAACCCATATTTCCCAATCGTTCCACTTTGATACTCTACTTCAATCTCATGATCCCCGATGTTTAATTTCTGTTCAGATAGTTCGATGATATGCAATAGCTTTCCAGGTTTCAATCTGTGCTCGTAATCATCGGCATTCCATAGTTGGAAATTTACAGTGTTTTCTGTACGGGTTACACCGCCACAGTCAATAAATGTTTTAATGACCTGACCAACTTCCGTAACATGGAAATGTTCTGGAACGAATGTTCCATCTTCTAATTGGAATTCAACATTTTCTAATGTTGGAAGGATTTGCTTAATTTCTGATAATTTCATTGTAATACTATATTAATACATCGTTATATTACGATGTATGTAGGTGAAAAATTTTAACAACATTTTTGATCGTTCACAGACAAGATGATGTCTCCAAAATAGGACTTCATGAATCTGAATGTGTTTTCGTCTATGCAGTAGCATATTGACGCACCTTCAATACTCCCTTTTATAAGACCAGCATTTTTTAACTCTTTCAAATGTTGTGAAATCGTAGACTGTGCAAGAGGTAATTCTTCTACAATATCACTGCAAATACAGGTATTGGCTTTTAAAAGATATTCTATTATTGCAATACGAGCAGGATGTCCAAGTGCCTTTGTGATTTTGGATATGAGCATTTGTTGATCAGTAAAGTAATCTGTTTTTGTAATTCCCATAGTAGAATATTAATACATCGCAATATTACGATTATAGCATTAATAAATAATAATTTATTTAAAAAAAAGATTTAGAAATGACAAAATCGAAGTGCTATGTTTTGTATTTCGATTCCTAAATGGAAATATTTTCATCGATGATTATAAACCTAATTTATTAAGCGAATTCTCAAACTTTTGTATTTGCAAGATTGTTTAAGAGATAAAATACCCCATTGAAAAACCGTATAAAGAATTCAATACCATGGAAACAATTGTTTTTTTAACTGACTTTTCTGTCCCCGCTCGGCATGCCTTTAATCAGCTATTGACCGTTGCTAAACAGACAAAAATTAAGAATGTAATTATTTATCACTCGCTTGCATATTTTAATAACGGGTTTTATAGTACAGGAGATTTTATGTTACCACCTCCGCTGATGGATGAGGCAGAAATAGCTGATGTATCTGGAAAATTACGCCTTCTAAAACAAGAACTGTTGAACATTTCTCCCATGACAGAGGTAGGTGCACATTACGATAAATTGACCGTTAAAGAAGGTATTCTCCGAATCTCTGAAAGTGAAATTATCGACCTCATTGTGGTTGGTTTGAGAGGAAGTGACGATGGAGGCAAAAATAGTATCGGATCAACGACAATCGATCTTATACAAACACATGCCTACAATCTGTTATTGGTACCAGAAATGAATCCGGCACATGTATATAGAAATGCGCTCTTGGCTGTAGATCTATCACATTTACGAGAAAGGCTACCTGTAAAAACGATATTCCGAATTCAGAAATTTTTTAATTTAAATTGGCATGTTGTTAATGTAAGCGTTCAAGGTAAGCAGTCAGCGGCAGAATTGATAGAGGAGCAGTCATTTTTACATACAAGTTTAGATAGTCTTGAACCATCCTATTCTTATTTGGAAGGAGAAAACATGATTGAAATGCTTAGCTCTTATGCAGAGGACCACGAAATTGACATCTTAGTTACTGTGCCTCGGAAATTGGGATTTCTGGCTACATTCTTTCAAAAAAGAGCTTCAAAAAAAATGGCGGTCCACACCAAGATTCCAATTTTGATGCTCGTACCTTAAGTCAGGTAATCGTCCAATTAGTACATAAGCGTTCGTATCCTTCAGTTGAAGGATGAGCGTGTGGACTTACAAATAAAACCCTTACATGACTATACTTAAATCCCCCAATCGTTAATCGTGAATATGGAAATCTATTTATTATCGAATCAAAATTTAGCTCGCTTAAGGTTTTATCGATATTAACTTTACGCCTCAATGTAAGAAAGGTCATATTCAGGAATCAATTTTGTGGGTTGAGAGAATAATTACTGTTATATTCAGTCAATAAATGCCACCTTTGTAAAAGGAAGAATAGACGACATAACTAAAGTTCTGCACAATTAATAATTCCCGGATTTTTAATAAGCTAAGTGAAGTCATTATTAGTTGATAGAATAAGTCGAATTGAAACTCACAATGACAGAAGTGGATAGGTGAATATACCATGAAGCCATCTGTGAATTATCAATAGATAAAAAAATATACAATTATGGGTCAAATAGATAAACGATTTTTACCAACTCGTTTCAAACAAATGCTGTTAGTTTTTTTTGCATTTATATTATTTTATCTTGTTTCGTATATATTAGATCCATATAGTATTTTTTGGAAAGAATATTTCAATAGAAAACTCCACGAAATTTTTACTGAATGGACAGTGTCATTTCTATTTTGCTATCTAATATCTGGATCTAGCGTATTTATCCATAAAAAACTAAATTCTCGAGTACCTTGGACAGAAAATAAGAGCAAGCGATTATTTCTTGAAGTTTTCCTCAATTTCAGTGTCGTTGTTATCCTGATCTTGATGAATATGCTTTGTTTTTCTTTGATTTATTCCGACTTACCTGACATAAATTCTGTTGAGGAAATTACAGGATTTTTACAGTGGATAGTGACAAGCTTGCTCATATCCTTTATGATTATAAGCGTTAATACGGTGAGCTATCTCATTAATAATTGGATAGATACCTCGTTGGAAATGTCTCAGCATAAGATTCAAGCAGCTGAATTGAAACAGGCATCTGTAGAAGCAGAACTCAATACTTTAAAGCTACAGCTTGATCCACATTTTATTTTTAATAACCTCAGTGTATTATCTGAATTGATTCTAGAAGACCAACAACTCGGATTTGAGTATTCCGAAAATTTCGCGAAAGTGTATCGATTTCTACTTGTAAATAGTAAAAAGAATCTAATTTGTTTAGATGATGAAGTCAAATTTCTCAGTTCATATATATTTTTAATAGAAAATAGGGTAGGTACGGCTGTACATTTTAATATTGAAATTCAGGATCACAGTAGAAATTACTATATACCACCGCTAACATTACAGTTATTGATTGAAAATGCTATCAAGCATAATACTACTAATCAAAAAAAACCACTGATTATCAATATATCAAATCCTGAGGTTGGACGAATAGTTGTTGAAAACACACTTTCTCCTATTGATAACAGTAAGATTATATCAACTGGAATAGGATTAAAAAATATAAGCAGTAGATTTAAACTTTTGGGGAAAAAGATTCCAGAGGTCAATCAAGATAAATATACCTTCAAAGTTTCTATTCAATTAATAGAGTATGATAGAGAAAATAGTAATAGTTGAGGATGAAAAACTCAATGCAGACCGTCTTAAACGCTTAATTAAAGAGATAGATCCAAATGTGACTATTATTGCGGTCTTGGATAGTGTTATGGATACAGTGGACTGGTTCAAGGAAAATGAAGAACCAGATGTGGTCATGATGGATATCCGCCTATCTGATGGGGTGAGTTTTGATATTTTTGATAAAGTCACGATCCAATGCCCTATTGTTTTTACAACTGCATATGATGAATATGCAGTACAGGCTTTCAAATATAACAGCGTAGATTATATATTAAAACCAGTTCAAAAAGAAGAGCTAAAAACAGCATTAGACAAAGTAAATGCTTTTAAAGCACCTGCGGAAAATCAATTGTCGATAGACAAATTACTCAACTATATCAAGAAGAAAGACTATCGTTCTAGATTTTTAATACCCTATCGGGATGGTTTTCAAACGATATTGGTCACCGACGTGTCTATCATTTATATGGACTCAAAACTGACGAAAGCACGTTTGAAAAATGGTAAAGATGTCATTTTAAATATGAGTCTTGATGATATTGAAAAGCAACTCGATCCAAAACTATTTTTTCGAGCTAACCGCCAATTCATTATCCATATAGATGCGGTCAATCAATTAGTGAACTATTTCAATAGGAAACTTAAAATAATCATTTCCGATTCGGATTTTGAGATAATTGTGAGCAGAGAAAAGTCGACTTTATTAAAAGAATGGCTTGATTCATAATCTGTATCACCATGTTTATAGATTAATGCTATATCAGTGAGGTTTCAAAGAAAACGATCGGCTCTGAAATTAGAGCCGATCGTTTTTTCACCTATTCATTGCAGTTTTGTTATTCAACTCCACCACCTAAGGCACGATATAAATCTGTGGTTGCATCAAATCTCTCTTTTTGGATTGAGATAGCTTCAAGATCATTTTGAAGAGAACCATTCTGTGCCGTAATCACATCAAGATAAGTTGCCATTCCACTTTTATAGAGCAACATGGCATTATTAACAGCTTTTTGCAATGCTGATTTTTTCTGATCTATCAAGAGCATACGTTCACGGATATGCTGTCTTTTTGCTAAAGCATCAGATACTTCTCCAACAGCTGTCATCATTGCCAGTCGGAATTGTTCTGCAGATTTTTCCTGTTCAATTTTAGCTATTTCATATGCCGTTTTTAATCTCTTATTTTGAAAAATTGGCTGTGTAATATTACCCGCAATATTCTTAACAAGGGACCCGGGTAAATCAAACCAGTTGTTAAACTGGAACGAATTGATACCTATCGAAGGAGTGAGCTTAAAGGATGGGTACATCTCTACCTTGGCAAGACCCGTATTCGCGTTGGCAACTACAACAGCATATTCTGCAGCTCTTACATCAGGGCGCCTGCTGAGCAGATCTGCAGGTATACCCAAAGGGAAACTTTCAACAAATGGAGTACTGTCCAATGTATTTGCACGTTGGACACTATCTGGGAATGATCCACACAGAATACGCAATGCATTCTCCTGTACAGCAATATTTTGCTTGGCAAGCGGAACAAGTAATTCGGCAGTTTTCAATTGCGCCTCAGCTTGATTGACTGCCAGTGAATTGGTCTGTGCCGACTGAAACTGAAGTTGAATCATCTGCAGCGTAGTATCGCTTAATTCAATATTTCGGGAAGCAACTTTAAGCTGTTCATCCAATGTAATTAAATTGTAGTAAGCCTGTGCCACTTGACTTACGATACGTGTTCTTAATGCAGACAGATTTTCGTGTTGCATGAAGAAGTTTGCTCTTGCAGATTCCTTTTGCATCGCTACTTTACCCCAGATATCTGCTTCCCATGCAACAGTAAGCGTAGCAGAGTAATCATCCATATACTGATTCCCTGTAAATTGTTCGCTCAAAGAACCGTTCATAGAACTTTTTGACAAATAGTTTCTTGCCGCAGATATCGAAAGATCTGCCGTTGGAACAAGTCCCAATTTTGCCTGTTTATAGGAAAGATCTAGCTGACGGAGACTCATCATAGCGACCGATATATCCTTGTTCTTTTCAAGTGCTCTATCGATCAAAGCCGTCAAATGAGTATCTTTAAAGAAGGTTTTATAGGAAAGACTAATGGTATCACCTGTCACCTCAACCGTATTCCTATAATTTTGCGGAGTCTCCAACTCTGGACGAATATACTTTTTGTTTACAGAGCAAGAGGACAATAAAGTTGCCACTCCAACACCGTAAATTATATTATTTATAGATAATGCCATTATTCAACATTTTGAATTTTTTGATTTTTATTTTTACCCGATATCTTTTCCTGAAGATATTGAAAGAGTATATAAAGGATCGGTATTACAAATACACCTAATATTACGCCTGAAAGCATCCCAATTGCTGCCCCCGTACTGATCGACCTATTACCCATTGCCGAGCCACCTGTCGCAAACATCAATGGAATCATACCTGCAATAAAAGCCAAAGAGGTCATGATGATAGGACGTAACCTCGATTTTGCTCCATCAATAGCAGACTCTACGATAGAAGAACCTGCTGCCCGACGTTGTACGGCAAATTCTATGATTAAGATTGCATTTTTAGCTAATAGACCCACAAGCATAATTAAACCTACCTGTACATAAATGTTATTATCCAATCCAATTGCTTTGATTGAAGCAAATGCCCCAATTATACCTGTCGGAATAGACAGGAGAACTGCTAGAGGTAATAGATAACTTTCATACTGTGCTGCCAATAAGAAGTAGACAAATAGGAGACACAACGATAAAATTATCATCGTTTGGTTACCTGCAGACTTTTCCTCTAAACTTAATCCAGTCCATTCATATCCATAGTCCGAAGGGAGTTTGCTTAAGACATTTTTCTCCAGATTATCCATGATATCACCATTACTAGCCCCTGGTAAAGGCACTACGCTAATCGTAAGTGCGTTAAACAAATTATATCTGCTTAAGGACTCTGGGCCATAGACCTTATGTAGTGTCACCAGCGACTTTACTGGAACCATTTGATTCTGGTCATTACGTACAAATATTTCATTAAATGAATCTTCATCTGTTCTGAATATTCCATCAGCCTTTACATTGACCCGGTAGAATTTACCAAAGCGGGTAAAGTTCATGGATTGATCACCTGCGAAATAGGTTTGGATTACGTTCATCATGTTACTGATTTCAACGCCCATTTGCTGAGCTTTATCCTCATCGACTTCAAGTTCTAGCTGTGGAAAATCGGTACGGAATGTCGTATAGGCAAACTGTACCCCGGGTTGCTGCATAATTTGTCCGATAACCTCATCAGACATCTGTTTCAGTTTTTCAGGAGATTTCCCGCTTTTATCCTGTAGAACGATTTCGGCACCACTTGTTACCCCGTAGCCATCTATCGGAGGACTTCTAAAAGCCATTATAGTAGCCTCCTTGACAGTCGCAAACTGTGCTGTTAGATTTCCTAAAATCACATCGATGTCTTTCTCTTCACCACGATCTTTTTTATCTTTCAACTTGATAAAACCCATCGCATATGCTGGACTGGCACTATTAGATAAAATATTGAATCCTGTAATAATGGTACTATTCTGTACAGATTCTTCTTTTTCCAACATATCATCTACACGTGCAGCAGCAGCAGTTGTCCGATCTAAGGCAGTACCCGGAGGCATACTTAAACTGAAGATAATAAATGAATCATCTTCCATAGGAACAAAGCTTTTTGGTGTACTGATCATCATCCAGCCTGCTAATGCAGTAATCAGAATAACTAAACCTGCACCGATCCACTTTTTAACAATTAGGAATCGTAATCCTTTAATGTATTTACCCGTTAGGTTTTCAAAGCCAGCATTGAATGCTGTAAAGAATCGCTTCCCAAATCCTTGTTTTTCAGATTCGCCATGATGACCATCGGCATGATTATTTTTCAATAACAAAGCACATAGAGCAGGAGTAAGGGTTAATGCATTTACTGCCGAAATGATAATGGCAATTGCTAAGGTATAAGCAAACTGCTTATAAAAAATACCCGCAGAACCTGTCATAAATCCGATCGGTATAAAGACAGCCGACATCACTAATGTAATCGAGATAACTGCGCCAGTGATTTCACCCATAGCGCTATGAGTTGCCTCTTTACCGGTCATATTGGTGCCTTCCATTTTACTATGGACGGCTTCGACGACGACAATAGCATCATCGACGACAATACCAATTGCCAACACGAGTGCGAAGAGTGTCAGTACGTTTATGGTAAAACCAAAAGCAAGTAGAAAGAAGAATGTTCCTATGATCGCTACCGGTACCGCAATTGCAGGTATGATGGTGGATCTAAAATCTTGTAAAAATAAGAATACGACGATAAACACAAGTATAAATGCTTCAATCAAAGTAGATTTTACCTGCCCTGTAGCTTCGTCAAGTCGTTCTTTTGTACTCATCAAACTCGTGTAATCCACGCCTGGAGGAAAATTTTTGGAGGCACTCTTCAGTACATCGCGTACACCGATTTCGATATCATTGGCATTCGACCCCGTAGTCTGGAGAATCGCAACAGTAACTGAATTTTTACCGCTCATGGTTGTATTTCCACTATAACTAAGTGAACCAAACTCTATACGGGCTACATCTTTCAAGCGTACCAAAAGTTCACCATCTCGTTTTACAACGATATTTTCATATTCATGAGGCTGGCTCTTTTTACCTTTATAGCGCATCACGTACTCCAAAGCTGCATTTGATTCTTCACCCAATTTACCCGGTGCCACTTCTAAACTTTGGGTACCGATTGCATTACTGACATCAGCAGGTTCTAAACCATAAGAGGCCATTTTCTGCGGATTGAGCCAAACACGCATCGAATAGTCCTTTAAGCCAAATACTTGTGCTTGGCCTACACCAGGTACACGTTTGATCTGGGGTATGACATTGATGTTGACATAATTTTGTAGAAACAACTCATCATATTTATCATTATCATCCGTGTATACGTTGAAGATCATGATCATACTATTTTGTTGTTTTGAGGTTGTCAGTCCCATCCGGATTACCTCTTGAGGAAGTATCGGCGTAGCCTGTTGTACTCTATTCTGCACGTTTACAGCGGCCTGGTCAGGATTGACACCTTGTTTGAAGATGATGGAAATGGAAAAAGAACCATCATTACTTGCAGTTGATTTGATGTACTGCATGTTCTCGACTCCGTTAATCTGTTCCTCCAGAGGTGTAACTACAGAACGGATAACAGCCTCACTATTTCCCCCTGGATAACTTCCCGACACCATGACAGTTGGTGGTGAAATATCTGGAAACCTTGTTACAGGGAGTCTTAATAACCCTATAACGCCCAATATTAATAGCACAACCGAAATAACGGTGGCCATTACTGGTCTATCTATAATCTTTTTTAACATGTTGATACTCGTCTAAAAATTAATTTTTCAATGAGTCTTGACTTATTACTTTAGGTTGAACAGCGACTCCCTCTGTCAATTGGTCAATACTATTTACCGCTATTTTATCGCCCGATATTACACCCGATTTGATGATATAATCTGAACCTGTTCTACCATTTATTTCGATAGCTTTCATGGCCACTTTATTACTATCAGCGAGTACATAAACAAAAAACTTGTCCTGTATATCTTTCACTGCCGCCATCGGTAAGGTAACTGCACTATTTAGATTCTTTGTTAAAACAACACGAGCAGCTCCGCCCGAACGTAAAATTTTATCAGGATTTGCAAATACTGCCTTTAACGCTATTGTTCCCGTGTTACGATCAATGTTACCACTTGCGATTTCGACCTGACCTTTTTGACTATATCGGTTACCATCGGCCATGATAATTTCTACCGTGTTCATTCCTGCATCATTCTTTCTATCATTCATGAATGCAATAAATTTTGCCTCATTGAGATTGAAGTAGACAAACACTTGGTCTATTTCGGACAGGCTTGTTAGTGGATTAGCATCGGAAGGTGTTACCAAATTTCCGACTCTGCTCGGGATACGTCCGATATATCCACTTACCGGTGCTTTGATAATTGCGAAAGCAGCATTCAGCTGGGAAGAGCTCAGCGCTGATTTTGCCTGAGCAACTTGTGCGGTCGCCGCATCATATTGAGCTTGTGCAGTTTTTAATTGTAGCTCTGAAACAACTTTCCCCTGAACTAACGGTTTTATTTTCTCAAGTTCGACCTGTGCGTTGGTTTGAGAAGCCAAAGCCGATTGTAAAGACGCATTACTGTTATTAATCTGTTCATTGAATACGTCACTTTTGATCTTAAACAGTGATTGTCCTTTTTGTACGTATTGCCCTTCCTTCACATATGTTGCTTCGAGGTAACCAGAAACCTGTGCTCTAATATCGACATTGACTGTTCCCTCTATGGTACCCGGATAAGTTTCTACGATGGTGGTTGGAGATTCTTTTAGTTCAATGAAATCAGCATGAATAGCTTGCTGTTCATATGATACATCCTGTTGTTGTCCGCCACATGAAATAAATAATAAACCGAAAGCAAATACGGCTATATATAGATTGAAATTGTTCTTTGCTTTGAATTCTTGCATGACCATTTTTTTATGATTAAAATTTCAGGCACAAAGAACAGGAGATTCGACCGTTTAAGAAAGAGATAAGTGACTGAACTGGAGAAAATAGCATCTGAAACGAAACTGTTGCCATCTGAATCAGCAGATACACTTCGTTAAAGAACCTTATAGTTATGTAGTCATTTGGGAAATGTCAAATAGCGTTTTCGTTTGTACTATTATTACAAACGAAAACGCTACATCAATTACTGACATAAAGAAAAGATTTAATATTGGCTTACCTAATTGGATTCGATTCTAATTTTATAAGGCGTTTAATGTCGGTATTTATATCATCCACTTCAAAACATAGGTGCCTCTGATATATTGTTAAATATCAGAGGCACCTACTGTCATTATTTTTAAATATTCCTTTGCTTTCAACTTTTATATTTTTAAAAGTTCATTGTCTATGACTCTCAATTCGTCTTGCGACAACTTGAAATCAAGTGCCTGTGCATTGGCAATTGCCTGCTCTGCATTTCTGGCTCCAGCCAAAACAACACTGATCCCGGGTTGAAGGATCGTCCACTGTAAGACCAGTTGCGAAAGTGTAGAACCTTTGCTTTTTGCAATAGGTTCAATTGCCTGCAAAAAAGATTTTACTTTTGCCAGATCAAATTGGGAGAAATAACCATTTCGGTGGTCATCGCCTTTTAGTTTGCTTTCTTTGAAGTATTTACCTGTTAACAAGCCTCGTTCCATTGGACTGTACACGATAATTCCCAATTCATTTTCCAGTGCATAGGGCACCAATTCATTTTCGATCGTACGATTCAACATACTGTAAGAAACCTGATTGCTGGCTAATTTAAAGGTTATTGAAGCTTCGCCTAATTGATCTACACTGTAATTGCTGACTCCAGCGGCACGGATTTTACCCTGTTGTATCAATACATCTAGTGCTTCCATCGTTTCTCCGATGCTTGTTGAATTGTCTGGCCAATGCAGCTGTAATAAGTCTATATAATCCGTGCCCAAGCGTTTTAGGCTTTCTTCAACCTCTTTAATAATGCTCGCTTTAGCTGCATATTTGTAAACAGGTATTTTCTTTCCACCTTCTTCAGCATCAAAAAAAAATTCACCTTTACCTGCATTGCTTTCATCCCAAACCAACCCGAACTTGGTTAACAATTGGATATTGCTTCTGTCTTTTCCTTTAATAGCTTCACCGATTATTTCTTCACTTAGACCAAAGCCGTAAAAGGGAGCTGTGTCAATACTAGTAACACCATGATCCAGTGAAGCATGGATAGAGTCGATGGAGTCTTTCTTCTCATTGCCGCCCCACATACTTCCTCCGATTGCGAAAGCACCGTGTGTAATAGTAGATAATTTCAGTTCTGTATTTCCTAATGTTCTATATTCCATTTTGTGTAGATTTTATAGTAATGTTGTTAAAAAAATTGTCGGTTGTTCCTGTAACTTCTCCGTAACAAGTTCTCCAAATGCCCTGATGTAGGGTTGATCATTGTGCTCCGTTAAACCGTCCCTACTTTTCCATATTTCGTAGAATGTGAATAGGTTTGGATCTTCCAAACCTTGATGGAGATTGTAGAGCTCACATGCTTCTTCTTTTCGGGTTTGAAGCACCATGTTTTGCAATATGGAAGCAACTTCTTCACGGTATTGTTCTTTAACCATAATAATGGCTGTTAAATGGATCTTCATTTTTTTAATTGTTGTCCAAAAACCTTTTCAAGATGTTTGGTATATTCAGTCATATCTCTTGTAACGTCAGCGTTTTTTTCTACATCATAGAAGTGGAAGCTCTCCATTTTTTCAAGTGAGGCAAAAGCATTCATACGGTGGAAGCCGAACAAAGGGCCATTGTCAACGCTGGTTTCGTTAAAAAATTCACCAGGTAGCGTAAATGCTGTCTTCGGGGCATTCCAACTGCTTGTTACCATATATTTCCTGCCTTGTAACATACCTCCAGTGCCATAGTTGATTTCAGGGTTTTTCGAAGTACGCCCATCGCTGTTATAGATTCCTTTCTTGTGTCCAACCGTAAAGACTTCATCAATGTATTTTTTAAATCCGTTAGGGATCTGAAACCACCACATGGGTGTGTGATAGATGATGTAATCTGCCCAGACGAAATTCTCTACTTCTTCTTCATTGTCATATCCGTCTTCGATATTGGTCAATTTCACTTCAACGTTTTCGAATCTTTCAAAAAAGGAAAGCGTGTTTTTGGTAACTGTCTGATTATATCTTCCGCCGGAATGAGCAAATTTTTGTCCTGCATTTATGATTAATACATGTTTCATGTTTGATCGTTTTTAAATTCTGATACAAAAGTATAACAGTAATTTCTATTACGAAAATAACCTAATTAATAGCCTGATATCATAATTATAATAACTACTCAATACTTGGCTTTTATACCTATTTCAATTGTTTATCAGCTCAATATTATATTTTAGGATAAATTAAATCAGAACATACTATTATTAAAGTAATACAATTTATACCTTTACATAGTAATTTTAGTATCATGGTTAACTTAGAATGGTATCGCACTTTTAAGGCGATTTACAAAACAGGCACATTGACAGGTGCAGCTGGAGCCTTATTCATATCCCAACCGGGAGTAAGTCTACATTTAAGTTCTTTGGAATCTTATGTGGGCTATAAGCTATTTGACCGCACTGGCCGCAAAATGATTCCAACGGAACGAGGAAAGGTACTTTTCAATGCATTAGTGGAACCGCTGACAAAACTAGAAGAGATTGAAAAGAATTTTCAGCAGTCTACCGAAAAGCATACCCCAACTATCAGCGTTGGCATGTGCTTTGAAACCTTTCAGATTACTTTGGAGCAATATGTATCCACATTGCCTTTTAATTTGATCATCAGCTTTGGTGAGTATCCGGAAATGCTGGATCAATTGGAGAAGGGCATTTTAGACCTAATCATCACGCCAAAAAAAGGCGTATCTCCCAATATTGAACATGAGGCATTTTCTTGTGAAAATATCGTATTGGTCGGGGGAAAAGACATTGACCTGAAAGCATTCAAAGATGTTCACAAAACGAAAAACAGGACAAAGATTGAACTTTGGCTAAAACAGCACAAATGGTATGGAAACTACGGGCGATATGGAACATTTGTTTCAATTCTGGAGTCTGAACTTTGGGAAAAAGCCAGATTTCAGACCAAACTATATTGTACCAAATCTCAATTCCATTGTGCGCTGCCTGAGCGGAGGAAGCGGTCTGGCTGTTATCCCTGATTTCTTATGTCATGATGAAATACAAAGTGGCGAAATCCAATTGGTATGGGAAGGAGACAAGAAGCTAAAGAATACGCTTTATTTTGGAACACGTAAAAAAACGACCCATAATCAGGAAATTAATCATATTAAAGACCTGTTCAAAAAAGTGATGAGCTGAGCGAATGATCATTAAAGTCCGTAAGAAATATGAGAATTCCACTTCAACCATTCTTATGCATAATATCTAGACAAACAAAAGGTATAGCGGGGCCTACATTAAGGTGACTTTTCAATATATCACCTTAATGCTCATTGCCCTTATAAATCCACATCGGTTCGGTTTGGCCAGCACGTGAAAACCCCATTTTCTTGTAGAATTCTGTAGCGTCGCCATCAGCAGTAAGCATCTGCATATGAAATGAACCATATTTCTCCTGCATCTTATCCATGATCATTTTACCGATACCTTTGCCCTGATAATCCGGATGTACGAGTAGGTGAGGGTAGTATACAACTAGATGGCCGTCAGAAATAGCATTACCAAGCCCCACGAGCTGTTCATTGTCCCATGCAGTGATCAATGAGTGCGAATTACGCAACGCATTATAAAGCTCTGCAGGCTTATCTGCAGAGCTCCATTCGTTAGCACGGTATAAGTTAATTATCTCTTCAGGTTCAATGTTTCTACGTTCAGAAATACTAATTTCTATATCATGTTCCATATTATTTTTTTAATAAAGTAATTTCAAGAAGATAATTCCCGAGATGCAAGTCTGATAAACTTAATTATAAAATTTAAAAGAATTCCGTTTTCCATCGATAAGACTCGATATGGCATCTCCTTTAGATTTATTCAAAAGCTAATCAATTAATTTAAAGCTCTTTAATTGCTCCAATATCAAGTGGTCTACTGGAGAAGTTCTGTGCTTATCCTTGTAGGTTATCCATTCAAATGATTCTATTTCGTTCGACGCTATCAAAGCGCCTTCAAATTCAGCAATATAGCATAGCATTTGCACCACAACACCTTCTTTGCGACCATCAGCGGGGGCTTCGAAACAACCAAAGAAACTGACAGTGCCATCAATAATGTGTACATTGAGTTCTTCGAATATCTCCCTTTTGAGACATTCTAAATCAGACTCATTATTTTCTCTCTTTCCTCCAGGGAAATATAGCTTATTCTTTGACTTGGAAAGAGTACTCAATACCTTTCTATTGGATATATTAATTAAGGCAACTTTGTCGATAACAGTATGCTCCATAATTTACTTTTTAAAACGGGGTTTATGATAAAACTTTCTGAATGACCCTATTTTCATGCACCTTGCCCATAATCATTTAACTTATACCTTGTATATATGGTTAATAGAGCCGTTTCAGTGGCCTTATTACCAAACAGATGTTAGCTACAGTTTTTTTATTAATTTATCAATTCTTCTTTTATTCTGTTGTTGCAATAAAGAAGGGTTTAAATTCATCAATATATTCACGATCATTATTGTCAAACCAAATAGCCATTCAGTCTTATTAAATTTCACTAAGGCAAAAATTGTTACAAAAACAAAACCTATTAAATGCTCAATTTCTGAATTTGTCATTTCTTCACGCAATTTATGCAAGTCGGTTTTTTCAATTTTATTACTCAGTTTAAGTTTTTGATTAAAAAATTTAAATGGTGTATTTTTCACCGTCCATTTAACAATTCCAACTCCAAACCATTTGTTCAATTTTTCGCTTCTAATAAAACAAAAGTCTGATAATCCATTGTTGTAAAACTTTGTTTTTTTCAAGACTGCATTAACGGCCATTCCAACAATAAACGAAATAAATGTTATTGCTATACTGAATGATAAATATTTATAAACCATTTTTAATCTTATATTTATATTTGGTCATTTGGAAAAATTTCCTGTTTTAGGAGACCTCCGATTTCTCAAACAGTTAATAAATATAAAGACATACTTTTAAGAAACCAAAGATTCTTGGAGCAGAAACTGCCAAGATCTTGTAAAACGTTTCGATTGTTCCGACATCAGCAAGTAAATCCTTGTGATGTGTTTACATTTAAAAAAAGTCTATTATTTTAAGTAAAAATAATACCGATCTGATTTAGGATATTCAGACCAGTAAAAACTGTTTTTTAGAGGATGCTGCATGAAGATAAAATTGATCAAGGGTTCGTCGAAAAACTACAATTGAGGTATTCTTGGCAATGTAATTTAAGACCTAGATTAGAAACAGATTTTAGAACTGTCGTCTATATTCGCTTGGACTAACTCCTAACACCTTTTTTACATATCGAGTAAAAAATGAATAGCTAGAAAATTCCATTTCATTTGCAATTTCTGAAACATTCATATTCTTGTTCCGCAACATAACAACTATTCGGTCTTTTGTAAGACGTTGTATCCACTGAGAAGCAGGAACACCTGTATTTGCTTTGCAGATCTGATTCAAGTATTTTGGAGAAACATTGAGTCGATTACTGTAGTACTGCACCTCACGTTCCTTCATACAATTATCTTCTACCAATTGTAGAAATCTTTCATAAAGTGTTCCTGCCTGTAACGAACGTCTTCGTCTATCCAACTGATTGGCAAAAATATTCCACATCTCCAAAACGAACAATTGTATCTGAAGTTTCAATACTTCATCATAAAACCGATGTTCTGTTTCTAAATACCTATTGTTCAGCATCTGGAAATTGACAAGAATCTTTTTTTTATCATTTTTATCGTCAGGATGCAAAATAGGGTTCTCCTTATGATATACAATAGAATCTATACTCAGGTTCTGATTGGGGAGGTTGTCCAAAAGAAATTTTTTTTCAATAAATAATACCATTGCCAGAAAATTTTCGGAAAGGAATAAATCTGATACCTCACTTCCAGCAAGCCAAAAAATAAATTCACCTGTTTTACAATGGAATATCTGGTCATTGAATCTGAATTCTGCGTTTCCACGTTGACAGTAAATATGTGTGTGAAATCGGGATTGAAAATCCTTGGGAAATTGAGCTAAATTCGAAGCCTTAAATGATATTATTCTTTGATTCTCATCTATCTGCATACTCAATCGTCATAAAGTTATACGTAAACATAAGTAATATTTAAAATAGTACCGACCTACTTTTTAATAAAAAAATTAATTATTCAAATTTATCAAACGATCAATAATATTTATTATAAGGTTCGATATGTGACATTATTGCTGTACAATATGTAATATAATAGCGCTACTTAGTATCTACTTTTGTACTGTCGCTAGAATGCTAACACAATAAATCCGTGTGATCACATTCGGTTTGTCATTAACAAAAGCAATAATATGAAAAGGATATCAATTTTATTAATCGTTTCTATGATAGTTTTATCTCAGGCTTACGGTCAAGTTTCATCTTCTAAAGATCAAATCAAAATGGAAAATCAAGAACGTTATACCTTTCAATTAAGTGAAAAGGTAACACGACAAAAAATTACCTTTAAAAACCGTTACGGTATAACATTGACAGGTGATTTATACACACCCAAAAATAATAACAATCGGTCGTTACCAGCACTAGCAATTAGTGGACCATTTGGCGCAGTCAAAGAACAATCATCGGGATTATATGCTAACCAAATGGCAGAACGTGGTTTTATCACACTTGCATTCGACCCATCTTATACAGGAGAAAGCGGTGGCGAACCTCGTGCCGTAGCATCGCCCGACATCAATACAGAAGATTTTAGTGCGGCAATAGATTTTCTAGGAATACAGGAAAATATAGATAGAAGTAAAATAGGCATCATCGGGATTTGTGGTTGGGCCGGTTTCGCATTGAACGCCACTGCTATCGACAAACGTGTGAAAGCCGTGGCAGTTACCAGTATGTACGATATGTCAAGGGTGAACGCAAAAGGCTATAATGATGCAATGACATTGGAGCAGCGTACTGAAATTTTAGAGCAACTAGGCAAACAACGCTGGAAAGATGCAGAAGCAGGGATATTCCACGCAGGAGCAATATTAAATGCTGAAAATCCGAGTGATGATGCACCGCAATTTGTAAAAGAATATGCTGATTACTACAAAACTGAAAGAGGTTATCACGAACGTTCTCTAAATTCAACAGGTGCTTGGAATGCGACAAATGCGTTATCGTTTATGAATATGCCCTTATTAACCTATATCAAAGAGATTTCGCCAAGACCACTTTTGATGATTGCAGGAGAAAATGCACATTCACGTTATTTTTCTGAAGATGCTTTTAAGGATGCATTAGAACCAAAAGAACTTATCATTATCCCAAATGCTGTCCATGTGGATTTGTATGATAAGTTGGATGTCATTCCGTTTGACAAAATGGAAACATTTTTCAGGACAAACCTAAAATAGTTTTCGTACTAAACAGATAAGCAAAATAAATCTAAAAAAGAGTTTGGGCGGTCTCAAAAGGGTCGTTATAGGCTACTTTTTGACTTTATTGAACGCGATAATTAAAATAATAAGATGATTTATTTAATCAAAAATATAACAATAGCTGTATTGTCTACTACGCTTTTTGCTTCTTGCATTGGTAGTGAAATCACTCAGGAGGAAGAGCGTACTTACCCAGTTGTGGAGGTTGAAAACAGGGATGTTTTAGGGTATCAAACCTATCCAACCTCCATACAGGGGATTAACAATAATGATGTTCGCACTAAGATTCAGGGCTATATAAGTGAAGTATTGGTAGATGAGGGACAACGTGTCAACAAAGGACAGGTCATGTTTAAGCTAGAAACCAATGTACTCTCCCAAACTGAAAGTGCGGCACAATCAAGTGTTGCTGCAGCACAGGCCAAAGTAGCAGTTGCCCAAGTTGAAGTGAAAAAATTGGAGCCATTGGTCGATCAAAACATTATAAGTCCAATATTATTGGAAACAGCCCAAGTTAGGCTATTGCATGCAAATAGTGAATTGAAGCAGGCAAAGGCAAATTATAACAGTATTGCTGCCAATGTAGATTATGCAATCATTCGTGCACCTGTGGATGGTGTGGTCGGTAAAATAAATTTAAGGACGGGCGCTTTAGTAGGACCTTCCGACCAGACACCTATTACCACCGTTTCAGATATTCGAGCCTTGTATGCCTATTTCTCAATGAATGAATCTGAATATCTCAATTTTCTATATGAAACAGCGGGTAACTCATCAGAAGAAAAACTGAAAAATATTCCTCCTGTTGAATTGTTAATGGCCAATGGTAGGATTTATGACGAAAAAGGTACTATAAGCGCCATTACTGGCCAAATCAATCCACAAACAGGAAGTATGCAGTTCCGGGTTTCTTTTCCGAATAAACAAGGAATACTTACTAACGGCAACAGTGGTACGATCCGAATCCCCAAATCTTATAAAAATACTCTCGTTATACCTGAAACAAGTGTTTTTGAACAACAAGGAAAAGTATATACATATATCGTTACAAACGATACTGTACGATTGACAGAGATAAAAGAAATTGATCGAATCAATAACCTTGTACTGGTTGAAAGCGGACTGAAACAAGGCGATATCGTAGTGGCAGGAGGTATGTCAGGTTTACGTTCAAACACGGCAATCCGTCAGACGAAAACAGTAACAGATAGTATTATTAACAACATTAAGCCAATATTCTAAATTATGATTAAGAAATTTATTGAGAGACCGGTGTTTTCTGCCGTCATCTCTATTTTTATAGTTGTTTTGGGAATACTTGGTTTAAAGGGACTTCCGATGACACAGTATCCTGACATCGCACCACCTACTGTAAAAATAACCGCTAATTATCCCGGAGCAGACGCGATGACTATTATCCGTTCTGTCATTACGCCTATTGAAGAGCAGGTAAACGGGGTGGAGGGGATGACCTATATTTCTTCAACAGCTACCAACGACGGGACAGCAAGTATCGACGTGTTTTTTGAACTAGGAACCGATCCAGATATTGCATCGGTAAATGTTCAGAATCGGGTAAGTAGGGCTACACCTTTACTTCCCCAAGAGGTTACAAGATCGGGAGTAGTGACACAAAAACAGGAAAACTCGGCTTTGATATTTGTCCGATTTTATTCTACAAACCCTTCGTTCGACCAAGTCTATATCGAAAACTATATCAACATCAACGTCATTCCTGCGATTAAGAGAATCAAGGGTGTGGCAAATGCCGATATACACGGTGCTAAAAATTACGCGATGCGCATCTGGCTTAAACCGGAGAAACTGGCATCCTATGGATTAGAACCCGATGATGTGATTGCAAAAATCAATTCCCAAAGTAGAGAAGCCGCAGCCGGTCAGGTTGGCGTCAACGCAGGACGAACCAACGAGTATGTAATCCGCTACAAGGGAAGGTTCGATACTGAAAACGAATATGAAAACATCATTATTAAGGCGTTAGGGAACGGACAATTTTTAAGATTGAAAGATGTTGCCGATGTATCATTCGACTCACAAAGTTATTCTGGCGTAGGTGAAACAATGGGTTATGTCAACGGCGTATTCGGCGTGTATCAAAGTCCAGGTTCCAATGCCCAGGAAGTCAACAAAGAAGTGTTGGCTTACCTTGAAAGTATTGAATCTACGCTGCCTGAAGGTTTACATTGGTTAAACGATTACGATCTCAATACGTTTTTGGATGGAGCTGTCGACCAGGTAGTCATAACACTAATAGAGGCGTTTCTTCTTGTATTTTTAGTCGTATTGCTTTTCTTGCAGGATTTTCGTTCTACCCTTATTCCAGCCATTGCGATACCCGTTTCACTTGTGGGCAGTTTCTTTTTTCTAAATTTGTTTGGTTTCTCCCTGAATCTGCTGACCCTTTTTGCGCTTGTACTCTCGATCGGTATTGTCGTTGACGACGCCATTGTGGTGGTCGAAGCCGTTCATGCTAAATTACAGCAAAAGAAGCAAGATAGCCGTTCAGCAACTATTGAGGCAATGGGAGAAATTTCAGGAGCCATCATTTCCATTACCTTGGTTTTGGGTGCTGTTTTTGTTCCTGTAACGTTTATCAGCGGACCTGCGGGCGTTTTCTATCAACAGTTCGGGATCACCCTAATGGTTGCCATCTTTATTTCGGCAGTCAATGCCCTAACATTAACGCCTATGCTGTGTGCCTTGTTTCTAAAATCTGATCATACAGACAAAACATACGCAGAGAAAAATGTGGTACAGAAATTCAATTATAAGTTCAATGTTGCATTTGATTTGACTACTAAACGATATGGCGTACTGGTAAAAGGATTGATTGCTAAAAAATGGATTGTAGGTACGATGTTTATCGTTGCAATCGGTCTGCTGTTTTGGGCAAATAGCTCCATGCCAAAAGGTTTCGTGCCTCTGGAAGATAGAGGAGTAATTTATATTAATGCAGAACTCCCTCCAGGCTCATCAATGGAACGATCTTATGCGGCAATGAAAGAACTGGAGAAAAAAGTAGTAGATATTCCAGGGGTGGATAGGTTCAGCATTTCTACTGGAGCGAGCTTATTCTCTGGAACTGGGAGCAACAATGCTACAGGTTATATACACCTACCTCCATTTAAAGAGCGAAAAGGAAATGATGAATTGAGCGTAAATACAGTTATTAGGAAACTTTATAAAGAGGCGGCCACCATTCCTGATGCCAACTTCGTGTTTTTTGGTCCTTCGAGCGTGCAGGGATTTGGTAGCAGTGCCGGATTTTCCATGGTGCTGCTCGATAGAGCTGGAAACGATATTCAGGAGCTCGACAAAGTAGCCAAAAATTTCATTGAGGAGTTAGAGAAACGGCCGGAGATTGAATTTGCACAGACCCCGTTCAATGTCAGCTATCCGCAGTATGAAATGGACATCAATGTGGAAAGAGCGGAGGAGTCCGGAGTGGAGGTTGAGAGCATCCTTTCTGCGATGCAGGGCTATGTGGGTGGTTTCTATGCTTCCGATTTTACGAAATTCGGAAAGCAATATCGGGTGATGGTGCAGTCGCTACCGGAAACCAGAAAGGATGAAAAACTTTTGGAACATTTTACGATAAAGACAGGGTCGGGAGAAATGGCACCTATATCCCAGTTTGTTTCACTGAAAAGAACTTATGGTCCGCAGGTGGTCAACCGGTTCAACCTGTTCACATCGGTACAGATCGATGGGGCAAATGCACCAGGCTATAGTACCGGAGACGCGATTACGGCATTCCAGGAAGTAGCAGCACAGACCTTGCCTGTTGACTATACCGTAGATTATGCCGGTTTGACAAGAGAAGAAATCGCCGTGGGAAATCAAACCCTGTTTATTTTTCTCCTCTGCGTTATGTTCATTTATTTATTGCTGTCAGCACAGTACGAAAGTTTTATACAACCACTTACAGTAATTCTTTCCTTGCCTTTTGGCATAATGGGTGCATTTCTGGGGCAGCATCTTGCGGGATTGGAAAACAATATTTATTTCCAGGTTGCCTTGATTATGCTGGTCGGTTTGTTAGCGAAAAATGCGATTTTGATTGTTGAATTTGCGCTACAACGAAGACACGCTGGGGAATCTATTACCGATGCTGCCATCAATGCTGCCAGAGCAAGATTACGACCAATTCTAATGACTTCGTTGGCATTTGTAGCAGGTATGATTCCCTTGGTATTCTCTTCTGGAATGGGAGCAGTTGGAAACCGGTCGATCGGTACTGGAGCGGCAGCAGGTTTGCTGATCGGAAACCGTATGCGGTGTATTGGTGATCCCTGTTCTGTTTGTCATTTTCCAATGGTTACAAGAGAAAGTAAAACCGATAAAATCAAAAGAAATTTCGATTGAAAAACCATAAAATGTTTAACGATAAAAAAACTAAAGTTTTGAAAAATATAAAAATTGCAAAATGGATCCCATTGATTGCCCTACTATTTACGTTGCAGTCCTGTTTTGTAGCGAAACGATATGAACGACCACAGAATGCCCTGCCCACAGCAGATCTGTTCAGAAAGGAATATCAGCAGGTGGATTCCGCGAACATAGGGTTGATAAAAAGGGCTGAGTTTTTTACCGATCCACTTCTTCAGGTGTATATCGAGACCGCGCTGCAAAATAACTTAGATATCAACATTGCTTTGGAAAATATAAAGGCAAGCAGATCTTATTATTTGCAATCTGGTAAAGCATTCCTGCCGTCCCTGAATGTAGGTCCAGGTGTAAACTATACTTCCCAGTCATTGAACACGCAATTTGGTCAAATGATTGGCAAGCGGCAACATCTCTTTCAGTTCGATCTGACGGCTTCAGTATCTTGGGAAGCCGATATATGGGGGAAATTGACGAGCTCGAAGCGTGCGGCTCTTGCCGAAATGCAACGTACAATTACGGGGCAGCAGGCTTTGCAGACCACATTGGTAAGCCATGTCGCTTCGCTTTATTATCAATTGTTGATACTGGATGAGCAGCAGAAAGTTACGGAACATACCATTGAAACAAGGACAAAATCGTTGGAAACTTCAAAGGCTTTGAAATTGGAGGGCACGTTGAGCGAAGCAGCAGTGAAGCAAAGCGAAGCATTGATATACAATGCACAGTCACTTTTGGTCCAGGTTAATAATCAGATTGAAGTTACCGAGAATGCTTTTAACCTACTTTTGGCAGGCGAATCGAAAACAGTTGAAAGGGGAACATTGGACGACCAACAGATTGTAATGGATTTAGCAATTGGTGTACCATATCAGCTTTTGTCCAACCGTCCGGATGTCCGTGCAGCAGAATATGATCTTATGCGTAATTTCCAATTGGTCAATGTTGCAAAAGCCGAATTTTACCCCAGTTTTAGATTGACCGCAAGTTCAGGTTTTCAAAGCATTGATATCGATCAGCTATTTAGTCCGAGAGCTCTGTTTGGGAATGTTATAGCGTCACTGACCCAGCCCGTATGGAATAGACGTCAACTAAAAACCCGACATGAAATAAGTTTGGCAAACCAACAGATTGCCTATCTGAATTACCGTAAATCTATTTTGAATGCAGGTAAGGAAGTATCCGATGCGTTGAGCAATTTCAAATCACAGACACAAATCGAAAAATTTAAAGAAAAGGAATATTTAGCTTATCAGTCCGCCACAGTATATTCACAGAAATTGATGAACCACGGTTTGGCGAATTATCTCGAAGTATTAAGGGCACAAGAGCATGAGCTCAACACACAGATTAATATTCTTGACGCAAAATATCAAAAGCTAAATGCTATAGTACAATTGTACAAAGCTTTAGGAGGAGGAACGAAATAATTAATAGAAAAATATGTATCTTTTATATTCATTAGGCCTATTTATTCATATAGTAGGCATCACTATTACATCTGGAGGATCTATTGGAGGATACCTATTGGAGAGGCAGATTTGGAAACATATACCTGAATCACCTTTAAAGTCTAAATCACTGACTTGTTTATTATCTAAGTACTCTATGATAATTCATACTGGCACTTTATTGATGATTATAAGTGGGATTATGATGTTGGCTGCTTTAGGTTGGGTTGCAGTTGGGCAACAGTGGTTTGTCATAAAAATGGTATTTGTTATAGGCTTGTTTTTAAGTGGATTTTTTATTGCTGGACCAAATAGTATGCGTTTAAATAAGTTAATCATCCGGCAAATGAATGCTGAAGAAGTATCAATAGAGCTCAACAAAGTGAAAAGGAATATGATCTTGTTTCGTATATCAGAGGCCTTGATGGTATTAACCATCTATTTATTAGCCATATTTCGCAATAATATATAACTTTATATAGCATGTTCATTAAATCAATATTTCAAAATGTTAAGTCAAATATAAAACTTATGAAATCTCAGTATTCAATTTTACTATTTTTGCTTTTCTTTGTCATCAATGCCTCTGCATGTGATAGCAAAGATGCGCATCATGATATCCAAAACAATGTTGTGAATAAGGAAAATGACAATATGAAAACGATTAAGATAAAAATTAAAGTCAATTCAAAAGATTTTACTGCTACTTTATTAAGCAATAAAACCACAGAAGATTTCATAAAGCTGCTTCCACTGACAATAAAAATGGAGGACCATCTCCGTAATGAAAAACATGTTGATCTGGCTACAAAACTTCGCATTAATCCATCAAATCCAGGCACAATCCAGAACGGTGACATTATGCTTTTCGGTTCAAAAACGTTAGTTCTATTCTATGACAGTTTTCAGACATCATATAGCTACACAAAGCTAGGTAAAGTGGATGATCCAACTGGTTTGGCCAAAGTTCTAGGTTTAGGAAGTATAACAGTCCATTTTGAATTAAAGTAAATTTCCAATTAAAATAGGACTCTATTTGTATTCTCTCAATTTCAAGAATTAATGGACATGATGTGCTTGAACCAAGCTCACATCTACAATCAAATGGCTGGCTAAGACATCCTAGCATTACGGGATATCTTTTGGATAGACCCAAGGATGGGATGATTCAACGTGCTGTTAAGCAAACTATTTTAAATCCATTTTTAGCTAGATCAGTTTTTTATATTCGTTCGGAGTTTGCCCCACCCGCTGCTTAAATAGTCGCGTAAAATGTTGCTGGTAGTTGAAACCCAGTTGATGCGCAACTTCACTGATCGGTTTTTTCTTATCAAACAGCATGATTTTTGCCTCATTTATCAGCTTGCTATGAATATAGTCCAAAGCTGTTCTTCCGGTTTCTTGTTTTATAAGATCACCAAAATAATTACCTGAAATATTTAATTGCTCAGCACAATAACCAACACTTGGGATACCTAAAGTAAGCTGTTTTTTGGTGCTAAAATATTCATGTAATAAATGTTCAAATCTACTAAGTATATCTTTATTGACATTACCACGAGTTATGAATTGGCGATCATAAAATCGCATACAATAATTCAGAAATAATTCAATGTAAGAGACAATAAGCACCTTACTGTATTTGTCAATGTTTAGATCTATTTCATAAGCTATTTTATCTAAGCAATCGTTTATCAAAACACGTTCTTTTTTTGAAAGATGAAGTGCTTCGTTCACCTCATACGAAAAGAAAGTATAGTTTTTCATTTTCTTGCCTAGGTCAGTATTTGCGATAAGATCAGGATGGAATACAAGTGCTTTACCCGCTGGTTTTATTATCTTTCCTTTACTATCGATACCATAAACTTGACCCGGTGCTATGAATACCAAAGTTCCATCCTCATAATCATAAGGTTGACATCCATATCGCATATCTCCACATTTAATATACTTTAAGAAAATGGCATAAACTCCCATTTTACGTCTAAAATATTGATAAGTTGGCATCATATCAAAGTCTACAATACTAACAAGCGGATGGAGGGTATCAACGCCTACCGTATCGTTATACTGCTTTATCGTATCAATCCTTTCTATTTCTACCATACTTATAAAAATGCTTATATAAACAAATTTACAAAACCTAAATATAAGATCTATAAGAGAATATCATAATCCGTAAAACTGGTAAATATATCTGTATTTTGTATAAAATGACTACCTATTTAATCAGGAACTTTGTATTAGGCGATAATTTCAGGACAAACAAAAGTTTAAAATATAATGTTATAAGGATGTTAGCTGCAATTACCACGGTTCAAGGATACGCATACAATACAGATACGAACTTTAATAACTTGACAGAAGGTGGTAAATAAAAATAAAACTATGAACAAAAATATAATTATTAAAGTGGTGTTATTTATTGTGATTACAATACCTATGACAATGGTAAGCGCGCAGCAGCGCGCTACAAATCAAATTGATTTATCTAATCAACAACAAAGCTTGATAAGCATTTCGGCACTAACTGCAGTTGGGGATTTGGAACAACTTAAAATTGAATTGAATAAGGGGCTAGATGATGGTCTTACTATTAATGAAATAAAAGAAGCACTGGTACAACTTTATGCGTATTGCGGTTTCCCGAGAAGCCTAAATAGTATTCAGGTGTTTATGTCCGTATTGGATGATAGAATAGGTAAAGGTATTAAAGATAAGTCTGGTAAACCTATTATTGTGCATAACAATGTAGAAGACAAATATGAACAAGGAAGGAAGGTCCTCGAGAAATTAACTAATGCTCCGCAATTAAAACCGGCACCAGGTTTTGGAGCGTTTGCTCTTCGTGCTGATGCTTTTCTGAAAGAACATCTTTTTGCCGATATCTTTTCAAGCGACGTTTTGAGCTATCTGCAAAGAGAATTGGTGACCATTGCGGCACTGGCATCCATGGGGGGAGTAGAAGGACAATTGATGTCCCATATCAACATCGGAAAGAATATCGGTATCACTGAGAGTCAGTTTGAGAAAATTGCCGATCTTATTGATGAAAAAGTCAGTACGACACAGGCCAATACTGTCAGAAAACTGATTGAAAAACCTTTGGTTTCGATAATAAAACCTGACATGATTGTTCGTGTTTCAGAAATAGAAATACATCCCACATATTTAGAGGAGTACAAAATTATTTTAAAAGAGGAGGCTGCTGCATCTGTAACGCTTGAACCAGGAGTCGTTGCAATTTTTCCGATGTATCAACAAGACGATCAAACACAAGTACGAATTATAGAAATCTATGCAAATAATGAAGCATATCAATCGCATTTAAAGACACCTCATTTCCTACATTACAAAACAAGTACATTACCAATGGTAAAAGCATTGAAACTGGTTGATATGACTAGCATTGACCATGATGCCATGCTTGACATATTTAAAAAATTGAGATAGAAAAGGGTCATACCCAATAACAGTCCGTGAATGTTGCCCATTCTGGTTAGCTCATCATTTTTTTCATCATGATATCCATTTGCTCATCTTCACCTAATTTGAAAATATGCATATCAAACTCAACAAAACCATTCTTTTTATAAAAATGAATAGCTCTAGGATTCTCCTCCCATACACCTAACCATATAAAATCAACATTTTTAAGAATAGCAATCTGGAAAGCCTTATCATAAAGTATCTGTCCCACCTTTTTTCCATGATACTCTTTTAAGACGTATATACGTTCAATTTCCAATGCTTTTTCATATAGAAGTTCTGTTTGAGATTGTCCTATATTAAGCTTTAGATAACCTATAATATCATTGCCAATCATGGCGAAAAAGAAATCAGAGTTTTTATTATTTAATTCATTTGTTAGCTTTTCTAAAGAGAAACCTTCTTCTAGATATTTGGCCATATTTTCGTCAGAATTGCTTGCGCCAAAAGTATCAAGAAAAGTTTGTCTACCGATTTTTCGCAATTCCTCAATATCATTAATCGATACTTTTTTTACTTGTATAGTCTCCATAAGATATATTTAGTTCCTTAAATCTTTTAAAAGTAATTGTTTTATTTTACTTTTTTATGTTAAGGTATTGTACGCATTAAAAAATCCTCTTTATATTTTACCGCCAATATCTAAAAATTTTATGTTACATCAAATAGTAAACTGCTAGTATATAGATTCGCAAATGGTTTACTTATTCTAGAGATATTTTAGAGTTATAATAGAGGTTTTCTAGAGGGTTCATAGAGGTAAAGCACTAGAAACCCTCTATTTAATCTGTCTATAATTTGTTGATATCCTATTTAATACATAAATTAGAATAAAATGATATATGAATGCAATCAGAGCAGGTGATATATCTATCCAATTTCCAATATAAAATAAACCATTATGGCAATACTAAAAAGTGGAATAAATGGACCATTTTCGGGTAAAGTGGGAAATGTAGTAGGCTATGAACTAAATGGCCAAACCGTTATTCGTTCTCTTCCAGCAATTGTAAAAAGAGCTCCAAGTAAATTGACGCTCATAAATCGCATGCGCATGAAGGTTGTATCCCAGTTTTTGAGACATATCAAAACACCAATCGCATTCGGCTACAAAAATATTGCACCTAAAGGTAGCCGAATAGGGACTTTTCAATCCGCTCAATCTTATTTACTCAACAATGCAATAGATTTTGACGCTGAGCATGTACCGTATGTCAATCCGGAAAAAGTACTAGTCTTTCGAGGAAATCTGGTGCCACCATTGCTCATTAATGTGGAACGTCAGGATAATAAACTTCATGTGGAATGGAACAAGGAGGTCTGCAATGGCCAACCTACTGTTTTAGTTGTGCTCGCATATGTAATTGATACTTTTTGTGCTTTGAATGAAGGCGGAGCTCATTCTACTGAGGGTAAGATGACCTGGGAGCATTCGTTGTTTAGTGGTGATGAACATGTGCACATTTACATCGGGTTCTACGATATGCTTCATGACGAATTATCTGATTCTGTATATGGAGGCTGTGTATGAGAATAATTGATAATTCAGTCAGGTAGTAAAGGAAGTAATAAATATTGGATTTATAAAAGTGAGAGAACGATATGTTTACATCGCCTCAATTCATGCTTAATTTGACTCCATATTTACTAACTTATTATTATAACATGACCTAAATTCAGCTACTGATGATTTGTGATTTTTGCTGGCTGAAATTATGTTATTTGAAGTATGTAATGTGGTTTATTTAGGATGGTAAAGAGCTGTATATTAATCATTAGTGATTAATTATACTAATATAATTAGCACCACTACACTTACCCATGAAGTAATATACATAATCAATAATAGTATTAGAATACTAATTATATTAGCTTTTTATTTGATCATAAAGTTTACTTAAGTTGAAATAGTGAGAACAAACTTTTTACTAATTATATTAGCTAATGAATGAAAGAAGTATTTTCACGCTGCAATATCACTAACAAGCAATTTTCTGCAGACATCAGTAATCGCTTAGGTTTGGATAAAATCTACTTTAAATAGGGTAGCCCGTTTAATCTCAAAATTTCACATTCAGAAGTATTCTTGATTTTAACTTTTAATCATTATTTAAGCTCGAAGTGATTGTGAATTAAGTTAAAGGAGTAATAACTTCAAATTTTCAAAGGGTGTTGATCGCCCCAATTAAATATCCTAAAATATACTGCACTGGGACTGGGTGACGTAGGGGCTATGAAGAATGACAAAGAGAAAAAAGAATCAGGGGGGACCAATTCTCATCCGAATATGTTTATACTTAACAAAAGCTAACCTTAAGATTAGCTTTTGTTAAGTAACTCTTTATCTAATTATTAGCACATTAGTATATTAGATTTACAAGTACTTATCTGCCTCGTTTATTTCGAGATCATTGATGCAAGCATATCTTTTTTGCATCAAACCGTTTTCGTCAAATTCCCAATTTTCGTTACCGTAGGCTCTAAACCATTTTCCTTCTTTATTTCTATACTCGTATTCAAACCTGACTGCAATTCTGTTGTCTGTATGTGACCAATATTCTTTTTTGAGTTTATAATCCAGTTCATTTTTCCATTTATTGGCCAAAAATAGAACGATCTCTTGCCGACCATTAATAAACAGATTTCGATTTCTCCATTCGCTATCTAAAGTGTAAGCCATTGAAACTCTTTCGGGGTTTTGACTGTTCCAAGCATCTTCAGCCATTTGAATTTTTTGTTTAGCTGTCTCCAATGTAAATGGAGGAAGCGGATGTCTCTGTTCCATAATTAAAATTAAGTTATCTACGATTAATTTCGATTTTTCCACTAATTCATTCGATTTATAAAGCTGGCTCCCTATAATTGAACTTTCAAACAATAGATAGATATGAGCGGATAACAATTCTTGTCCGAGTTCTTTTTCAAAGAATAATCTGAGATCTTTTTTATGCGACTGTATGACGGAAAGTATGGCAACCTGTTCTATTGATATTTCTGATAAGGTGTTTAAAAAGCTACATCCTCTAAAGTTTTCCTTTTCGTTCATATAAATTATGAAATCAAAAGCTGCTAATATTCTTTTCTTAGTTCCGTTCGATTCTGAAATGTACGTCATCAATTCAGAAAACCAATATTCATGTCTAGTACTTAAAAATGCTAGACATAAATCATCTTTCGATTTGAAGTGTTGGTAAAAACTAGCCTTAGCAACATTGGCCTCTTTAATAATTTGATTAATTCCTGTACTATTGTAACCTTGTTGATGAAATAGTAGTGACGCAGTTTCTATAATTCTTTCTCTGGGAGTAAGCATATCTATATCCTTTATAAAAGCAAATGTAAGTAATAAATAACATACAGACAAGTCTGTCTGTATTGACATTGCAAAATATATCTTCATTCAGAAGTAATACTGCGATTAAGATACAAGCAAAATACAAGTTTAAAACTGATAAATACAGCTTTTATTCCACCAATGTGATTAGCTATTTAGAGACCCCACATACCTGTAAGTGTTTAGCAGCACGCCAGTTGGTGTGGCCACCGTATTGGCAAATTGAAGTTTTTGGGCATCATAGCTGTCTGAAAGAATGCGTTTTCCTCTTCCCAACAATACGGGATATACTATCAGAACAATCTCATCAATTAATCCGGCGTCGAGTAGCAAAGATGTCAGTGATATACTTCCCAAAAGAATAAGGTCAGGTCCATCTGTAGTTTTAAGGCTACGAATGCTTGCTATGATATCTCCAGCCAAGGCCTTTACTGGTTCCCATTCAAGACTCTCGGGCCTGTGGGTGATTACGTATTTCGTTGCACCGTTTATCGCGTTGGCCATCGGAAAGTACCCAGCATTTGGCCAGTATCCCAAAAACTCATCGTAAGTCTTGCGGCCAATCAGCATGTCAAAGTCAGTACCATACGCTTCAAGTAGCATCGCCATCCCAGCAGGTGTGCGATAAGGTGCTGTCCATCCGCCGTACAAATAGTTCTTATCGTGTTCAATGACACCATCAAGGGAGATGTGTTCGAAAATTCTAATCTTTCTCATTCTTGTTATTTACTTAACGACCTCATTGTCTAGGCGTTAATTAGCCCTCAGCGATGTCAGTTTCAATCAACTTAAAATGTTTTTTCATCGGATCCTGCCAATTGACCTATCAATTCAACCATTATTTATAAGGCTACCCTCCATCATGCTTTAGCAAAGTTGGAGGTAAAAACTGATACTAAAAGGGGTGAGATACGACAATTTAACTGTCAATTTACGACAAATTTATCTACGGAAAGAGACGCTTCATTTTATTTCTTGGATTTTTGAGTGGCTTACATAAGAAACAATTAAAACAGCGAGAAAAATAAATTCTGTAAAAACTTTACCTACAGGATCGCCTACCATATAGTGAGCTAAAGAAGCGGAAGCAAACATAATTGCAAAACCAATATATGCTGACTCCTTTAATAAGCGAACTGGCAACCAAAGAAAAACTGCACCGATAAGTTTTGTAATTCCGATCTCAATTCTGAAATAATCTGGAAAACCTAAATGTTCCATTGAAACTTTCACTTCGGGTTTCAAAAGAGTTTCAAACGCAATAAATATCATCATTGCTGTAATAATTCCTGTTGTAGTGTAGTACGTAATTTTTGTTGATTTCATATCTTTATTTCTTTAAATTTGATACTTCAAAAGTATGTATATTAGCTTACTAAATTATAGTAGTTACTATTATGTTAGTAGTAACTTTTGGGTTAGTTACCTACTAAAAAAAGAAATATGGCGACAAATAAATTAGATTACTCACCCTTACAATGCACAAATCGTCTATCAGCAACAGAAGATGCTCTATACGTTCTAGGTGGCAGATGGACAATTAGAGTAATGATAGCAATTTTAGGGGGACATACGAGGTTCAACGATTTACAACGAA
Source organism: Sphingobacterium sp. SG20118 (assembly GCF_044740685.1). NCBI lineage: Bacteria > Pseudomonadati > Bacteroidota > Sphingobacteriia > Sphingobacteriales > Sphingobacteriaceae > Sphingobacterium > Sphingobacterium sp. SG20118. The sequence goes on along the minus strand of NZ_CP172826.1, from coordinate 2,386,724 downwards.
GTTTAAATAGTATTTCTGCGAGAGTACTTTCGAGTGAATTAAAAAAATTGGAAGTAAACCATTTAGTAGAAAGGACAGTCTTTGCGGATCAAACTCCTGTTCTTGTGGAGTATGTTCCTACGGAATACAGTCAATCACTTAAAGATATTATCACTGCTCTGGCTGAATGGGGTGTCACTCACAAAAAGAAAATTACAGCTAATTATAAAGGCTGAAGCGGATGGATTACATCCATACCTCGTGCTATAGCACCCTTCCTTCGCATCCGATAGATGCACATGAAGAAAAAAGATCATTACTGAAAAGATTGTTAAAAAGGTGAATGGTAGGGTGCCAGTACTGAACCACGCTATATCAATTTAAGAAATAGATTAAATAGAAATAAACTTGAGTTTCTAGCCTAATGAAAATAGTCTTTTAGAAGAATTAGACGCTGATATTTTCCAAAAATTCAGGAACGAAGTCCGCTAATCATTTAAATGCTTTGCGATTCCGTCAATAATTACATCCCAATCCTCACGATGCAACTCGTGTCCTGTTCTTTCAAGCGGAATTAGTTTTGACCCTTTTATCTTTGCTAGTAAAGCCTCTGTATTTTTAAAATGCCATATAAGATCGTCTGTACCGTGTATGATTAAAGTCGGCTGTTCGATTTCGTTTAATCTATTGTAATATTCTTCACCACCTTGAAGTGTTGCATGATTAAACATACTAATATAGTTTCTGGCTCTTTCAAATTCAGCCTTTATTAATTTTTCTGCTCGCTTTATATCAGTTCCTTTTCTTCCACTCATTAATGCTGCTCCTTCAATTAAGTGGTTTAGTACTGCATTTTCATTCGTCCAGTCGACGGTTCCAGATTTATTATGAAATTCTAAAATTCGATTATCCATTTCAGGAATAGAAGGGTCTGAATCGCCCCATGGTCCAGTTGAAAGAAGTGTTAGCGTTTTAACTCTATCGGGATACTTTATTGAAGCAATTTGGGAGATTAGTCCACCTAATGATAAACCTACAAAATGTGCTTTTTTTATCTTGTAACCATCTAATATTGAGATAGCATCATTCGTCAAATCAACGATATCATAAGGCGTTGTGCCAGGGTCGTAAAAGGTTGATTTTCCAACATCTCGATTATCGTACCTAATGACAAAAAATCCTTTATCCGATAATTTTTGACAGAACTCAGCGTCCCAATAGAGCATTGAAACTGTTGCTCCCGCAATAAGTAAAATTGAAGGATGGGTTTCGCACCCAAAACTTTCTGTGCAAAGTTCAATGTCACCTGTTTTAATTATTTTTTCTTTTATCGTTGTATCATAATTTTCTTCTCTCATTTCAATCGTTTAAAAAGTAAATATTATTTTCGGAATCAATCTATATTTTCAATTGATAGATGAAACGATTAATTTCTATCTTTAAGATTTCAAAACAGCAAAAATAGAACCATAATATCCTGATTCACAATGCCAATTTACTATCTACTCAAAGAGAGATGCTGGCCCCGCGGGTGTAGCTGGTGAAAGAGGCAACAAAAGAGAAACAGGTGCACAAAGAGCTATAATCAAACTAAATCTGCATGAATATATTTTGAAAATATTTTTCATTCGGTCTACCTTATAAATGCAATTCAATGGTAATTGTATTTTAAAACTATTCTATTCCCTCACAGCTATAACCGATACTGACCATATACTGCATAATCTGGTCAGTATCAATTTCGTATTGATTGGCTTCAATCCTAAGGATATTATCGCCATCAGCAAGATCAAAATTTATCTTATAAGATGGGTATATTATTAAAAGAGAAGTTACTATGTTAGCTACATCTTTATAATTTCGAACGTTTGTCTTGAATATTTTAACCGTTTTTATCTTTGTTATTTGAGATTCACTTTCCATTATTTTATTGTTTGCTATTAAACTATCTAAGTTCTATCACACTGATTTTATCCTTCAAACTCTACTTCTTTTAATTATTCAAGAGCATTTAATGCTTCACTAATATTTTCAACAAAATTAACATGCTTCCCCTTATTACTTTCATAGATAAAATCCTTTAAACTTTTACTCGTAAATTTTGTGAAATCGCCAATTATTACTAGATGAACACGATAGTTCGAAAACTTTTGAAGAATATCTCCTGCCATTTTGTTTTTTAAATCAAAAAAATCAGCAGTTATATTTTTTTGATAAATAAGTATATGATCAAAACCTTGATAATATATATTACCTAGCAAATCCAAGGCATCTTCAGTGTTATTAATTATTATTTTATCAGAAATTATTTCAGCAATTGCTGTATCGTCTATTTTGTGAGTTTTAATATCCATGTTAACAATTTATTTTATAAGACAGCTAAACTTATCGCTTTGTCTCCTATATATTAGAAATCAATATACGAATGATTTTTCCGACTCTTCGGATATTCCTTTTGTACCCTGCTGTAAATCACCTTGCAAGTTCTGATTTGCACCTTAATTTTAATTGTATAAAATCAGGAATTCTATTATTATAGTTTCATTTATCAGCATAAATAAAAATTGCCAACCGCCAAATACTGGCTACGAAAATTTTAAATAAAAGGCTTGTTCATTTTTCCTGATTTTTTACAATCTTAACATTTTGGTATGACGTAGCTTGCAAACCAGCAATTTCATAAAACTATGCAGGAAATACCGAGAAAACTAAAGTCTTTTTTAAGCATACTAGTCGCATTGAATCTTTTGTTTGTGGGTTTTATAATCTATCTATTATGTTTTAAGCAATCTAACTCGTTGCAATTAGAAAGAATAGACATCAAGAACCAAGATGGTGCAAACAGAGTTGTGATTTCGAATGAAAATCACATACCGAAACCGATTATTAAAGGAAAAGAGTATCAACGAAAAATGACACCGGCTGGGATTATTTTCTATGATAAAAATGGTGACGAACGCGGTGGAATTGCCATATCAGAATACGATAATATGAATTTGAATGCTATAGCCTTCGATTATCAAAATGCTGATGCAATTGGTATGTATGCCCAAGATAACATACTGACGAATTATTTTAAAGCGGGGATATCCATCAATGACAAGGATCTTTCTGGTAAACCTGGTTACAATATTAATCGAATAAATATAGTTACAGAAAATGGAAATGCCTCTTTGGTCATAAAAGATGCAAACGAAATACCCAGACTTGTTTTAAAAGTAGATAGTTTAGGTGTTCCCGCAATTGAAATGTATGATAAAGAAGGTGTAGTTTCCTGGAAAAAAGGTGATTAAATTGTTTGTGTTTTTTTGAATAAAATTTGCTGCCGAAAATAATGCCATCCAATTTGTCCGCATTTAAAGAATAGGAATAAATAATTTTTCAGTAACTTCATATAAACATCCACTTAAAGTGAGTCTAAAAGCAAGGTGTAACACACCTGCTAATGAAGTTAAACAAACGTAAATTGCATAAATAAAATGAGTTCAGCGTCCTGATGTAGTTTTATATATTTTGCATTTATTCAGCTAAATGAGAACATGATGGACGGGGGAGAAAATAATATTATTTTTTTTAAAGATAATACGAATAATAAGCGAGTAGAATATAGATATGAACCTTGTGATGCTCTAAAGTTAGCCATTAAAGAGTACATGATTTTAGAATGTACGGAGAGTATGGTTCTCGAAACGCTGCCGAGCACTTCATTTTCGCTCAACTATATTTTGAGAGGAAGTATTTATCTATTACAAAACGATGGTTCACAGATTGATTTGCCTAAGGCGGTTTCTTTCGGTATAACGCAAAGATTCTTTCATTTTACATTTTCTGATTTCGTTACCTTATTTGTTGTTATATTCAATCCAGGTTTTGCTTCGACCATAACCGACAAACCTTTGAATGAGTTTTTTGAAAAGTTTATCCCAATGGATGAGTTTTTCAACAGTAAAACAAATCTAACTATGCTTCAGCAGCTTAAAGGTCAGAATTCTCATGATAAAATGGTTGAAGTGATAGAACGTTTTCTAGTTAATAAGATAGCTTCTAATAATTTAGATAGTATTATATACGATTCTATTTCAGAAATAAAAAAAAAGAGAGGAATCATTTCTATCAAAGAACTGGTCAATAAACTCCCCATCAGTAGAGATACCTTTGAAAAGCGATTTAGGCATTTAGTCGGGACCACTCCAAAGAAATATGCAAGCATTGTAAGATTTAGAAACTTATTTGAAAATCCAGTTGAAAATAGTCGTTTAACGGACATTGCATTAGATGCAGGGTACTATGACCAATCACATTTTATAAAAGATTTCAAGTCTTGTACCGGAAAACTTCCTTCAGATTGTTTTTAAGAGCATATTGGAATTCACGTAGAACGAATATTGCTCACGCTTGAAAAGAATTGCCGGAGATAAAAATAAATTTAGATTTAAGTGAAATCGAACTACCTCATTCTGTATGACATACAATTATAAAAGAGTAGGGGAATACAATAAATTCAGAAAAAATAATAACATTCATAATTCGATCGAGATTTATTGGTTACCTTATAGAAGATAAAATTTGCATTAAAAAACAAATACTATGGCAGAATTTTGGGAAGAAGCATTTAAGGATAAACAAGAAATGTGGGGCTTTGAACCCGCTATATCTGCTGTATTGACCAAAGATTTCTTTGTAAAGAATGGAGTGACAAATATACTCATTGCGGGTATCGGTTACGGACGTAATGCACAAATTTTCAGAGAGAATGGAATTGAAGTGACGGGAATCGAAATTTCGAAAACGGCAATTGAGTTAGCATGGAAACATTACGGAACAGAAATGATAATTCATCACGGTTCTGTATCTGATATGCCTTTTGACAACAACCAATATGACGGTATTTTTTGTTACGCTTTAATTCACTTATTAGACTACAATGAAAGAGCGAAACTTATTTCTGATTGCTACAATCAATTAGCGGAAAACGGTTATATGGTTTTTACCACCATTACCAAAAAAGCGCAAACTTATGGACAAGGTAAACAAATTAGCAAAGATCGTTTTGAAATGTTTGGTGGTGTTAAAATGTTCTTTTATGATAAGGAAACAATACAAGAGGAATTTGGTAAGACAGGACTATTTGAAATTACAGAAGTAGCCGAAAATTATCCTTTCTACCTTATAAAATGCCAGAAAATAAATACCGCTAAGTAGGAGCAATAAAATAACAGTAAGCAGATTATTGAAGATGAATTAAATCGAAATACCGCTTCCGCCTACAACTTTTATTCCATCGGAGAAATTTTTCCAAAAGCGAATATATCTATATTGGGCTTCAAATGGCTGACTGTCATAATTCCCTTTTAATTTCATTTTCAACGTAATAACTGCTAAATCATCTATAATATTTAACTGTTCAACTGTTGGAATAAGTTCAACTATTTTTAGATTGCCATTACGATAGGTTTCTAAATCCATTTCTTTGGTAATGGTTTCACCACTTGGGACGATGAAAAGTAAATCATTGTGCAATAGTTTATCGAGTATTTGTAAGTTACTACTTTTCATAGCTTCGTAAAGCTGGTTTTCAAGAGTTAGGATATCGTTTTTTGTTATCATTTTTTTCAATTTATAGAGATGTTATGTTTTAATCAGGTTACAATCAAATCTCAAATTATCACAACGGCATTTTGTATGTATGAGTTATTTCCTCAACTACTAAAATACAAAAAAATATTAATCACATTGATTTTCATTTGATTACATTTTCGATTTCACAGTTTTGAAATTTAGAACTATGCCGCAACGAGCTTAGATCAGTTTAAAAGTAGGTTCTCATCACAGATTTTGGTACGATCAACTTTATGATCGGGGGACAAGGCTGAAATCAAGGGTTTCTTCCAAGCGGTTACCTCGCTTTCAAAGAATTTCTCTGCATCGTCTTCAAAAATTGAAATCACCTCCTTAAGTTTTTAATACTTTTCATAATGTGGTTTTTCAAATATAGTTAGGACTGTTTTGTTAAATCGTTATATGGAAATGCATGACGATGGAGAAATGAGTAACTTTAGCCATTGATAACATAGGTAAATAATGAGTTACTTTATCTCTATTCAGGTGAACAGGTAATTCTGGACAGGAACAAAAAGACAATTATAAAAGCGGGAGAATGCGCCTTTATAAGGAGGGATAACTGTTTGTAAATGTTCAAGAACAGTAAAAGGAAAGAATTTTTCAAAACTTGTCACATTCTTATCTTCGACATTGTCTAACTCTAAAATCAAAAAAATGGACGATTTGAAACAATTTAACAAAAAACTATTTCCTTATGCTTACAACATCTTGGGGAATATTGACGATAGCCAAGACATCATTCAGGATGTTTTTATACGTTATAATGAAAAAGATGTCAGTTCAATTTCCAATCAAAATGGGTATCTGATAAAATCCGTAATTAACCAGGCTATAAATCTAAAAAAGAAAAACGACAGAGAAAGGCAAAAAAAATTCATATTACCTGAACCAATCGTTACCAATCAAGGCGAAAACAACATTGAATTAGACGAGATACTCAACTATTCAATGTTGGTTTTACTTGACACTTTGAATATAAAAGAAAGAGCCGTGTTTCTGCTAAAAGAAGCGTTCGATTACGATCACGATGAAATAGCGGAAATATTAACCATTTCTATAGACAATTCCCGCCAACTACTAACAAGGGCTAAAAAGAAATTGAAGTTGCGGAAGCCCGACATCCTTCCATCGTCCACAAAAGATAGATTACATTTAGAGAAATATGTGGAAACAATCCGTAAGGGTGACGTCAAAACTTTGGAACAAATGCTATCTTATGAGGTCAGGGTTTTGGCTGACGCTGGAAGCAAATTAAAAGTCATTGCTCAATTAACTTCGGGAATTGAAGACACAGTTAAGCTGATGACGTATGTGTTTGAATACTATCAAAAAGACCTTGAAATAAAAATCGAAGAAATCAACCATCAACCTGCATTACTGTTTTACCGAGGTACAACCTTGATAAACTGTCAGATATTTGAGTTAAACCCGGACGGAAAAGTCACCAGTATTTTTTCTGTAGTTGACCCAGATAAACTGTTGAAAATTTAAAATCCTTTTTTTCTTTTGTCACGTTACAACATTTGGAATTGTCTTGTTAGAAACAATTAAATTTTTTAGACAATGAAAGAATTTGCATTAATTTTCAGATTAAAAGACATTTCCGATTTCAGACCCTCGCCCGAGCAAATGCAGGAACGTAAGAATTGGTTAGCAGGAATTGCTTCACAAAACAAATTAACTGACAAAGGCAACACGTTTCTACCAAATGTAGGAAGTGCCAAAACCGTAAAACCCAACAACGTAGTAACAGATGGTGCTTACACCGAAATCAAAGAATTTATCAGCGGATACGTTCTGGTAAAAGCCGATACCATTGATGAAGCGGTAGAAATCGCAAAAGGCAATCCGATTTTTGACCAGGTAGGAGGAAACATTGAAGTGAGAGAAGTTTTGAAACGGGATTAACATTTGATCAAAAGCAAAATGAGCTTTACAGAAAAATAACTAGAGCCTTACAGCAAAACCGCTGTAGGGCTTTAAAACAAGAAAAGCTAATCTTGCGATTAGCTTTTTATTTTGTAATCCAGCTGGGATTTATTACGTCGCTCATATCCCGAACACATATCCGCAATGAGAATGGTCGAACCCATCCCAACGCTTCTTTCGAATCCAGCAGATACAAAAAAAGCCTCACATTTCTGTGAAGCTTTTTTGTGATCCAGCTGGGATTCGAACCCAGGACCCATACATTAAAAGTGTATTGCTCTACCAGCTGAGCTACTGAATCGTACTCTGTTTTTGAAGTTTCCTTCGTTGTTTGGAGTGATACAAAGGTAGAAAAATCTACCATACACTGCAACTAAATTCCCTATTTATTTAACATGAATACTGCTTCGCTTTCATTTAGAGGGGATTAATTTTTATTATTAAGATATATAATCACGATCTTCGGTTGTTAATGATGATTTTGGGCTGGAAATAGACTCAATCTCAGGTAAAGTTGCTTCATTTACCTGAATAACCTCTGTCTTTCTTTTCTTTGGTCTCAATAAGATACCTCCAATAATCATCCCGATGAACAATGTAGCCGCAATAATAGAAGATAATGGAAAATTGTGTGTTCCAAAAAACCAAAACTCAACAGGGGCTGTGTTTTGCATGAAAAAGATGGTAATGATGACGACCAATATCAGTAGTATGATTGTTTTGAAATTCATTTTCTGCTTATTTTTCACCAAAATTAAGCATTGTATTTGAAACTTTGATAACTGCTAGTGAAAGTTTATGGGCTGGAGATAATATAAGCAGGGTTTCCGATTATGGGAAACCCTGCATTTGATATTTTACTTGACGTCAATATTAACGACATTCAGTCTTAAAGAATTTAGAATAACGGATAATGAGCTTAGACTCATAGCTGCTGCTGCAAGCATAGGTGATAATAAGATACCAAAGGTAGGGTAGAGGATACCTGCCGCAATTGGGATACCTAATACATTGTATAAAAATGCAAAAAGTAGATTTTGTTTAATGTTACGGACCAATTTATGGCTGAGGACTTTTGCTTTCACAACGCCTAATAAATCACCTTTTAATAAGGTTACTTCTGAACTTTCTATCGCTACATCTGTTCCGGTACCCATGGCAATACCAATATCTGCTTGTGCAAGCGCCGGCGCATCATTGATACCGTCGCCCGCCATAGCGACAACTTTACCTTCCTGTTGTAGTTTTTTTATTTCCAACAACTTATCTTCTGGAAGTGCTTGTGCTTTGAAATGCTTGATACCAAGCTCGTCGGCTACTGCCTTTGCCGTTTTTGCATTATCACCTGTTAGCATAATGACATCGACCCCATGATCCATCAAATAGTGGATGGCTTGCTTAGCGGTATCTTTTATCTTATCTGCAATAACAAGATAACCTAATAATTCATTTCCTTTGGCAAGGTACGATACCGTACGACCTTTTTCTTGCTCACTAGCAACACGCGCTTTGATCTGGTCTGTAATGGCTATGCCATCATCCAATAATAACGCTTCATTTCCGAGCAATATCTTTTCATTGTGGATATGGCCAACAACTCCTTTACCATTGACTGTGTTGAATTTATCTGCTTCTAATAAAGACAAATTTAATTCTTTTGCTTTTTTCACAACAGCCTCGGCTAATGGATGCGAGCTATTTGCATTGACGGAAGCTGCTAATATCAATAGCTCATCATGTGTGTTCGTGGATGTGCTTTGCACATCTTCTAAACTTGGTCTTCCTTCGGTTATCGTTCCGGTTTTATCAGTAACCAATACATTCACCTTATCTAATTTTTCTAAGGCTTCAGCATTCTTGATCAAGATGCCATTTTTTGCACCTTTGCCAATACCGACCATCACGGACATCGGAGTGGCTAAACCAAGGGCGCACGGACAGGCAACAATCAATACTGCTAGTGCATTTGCTAAAGCGAAGGCTAACTTGGATTCTTGGCCATAGATCATCCAAACAATAAAGGTTAAAATAGCCATTGCTATGACGATAGGCACAAATATACGGGATACACGGTCCGTCATTTTTTGGATAGGTGCTTTACTGCGACTAGCGCTGTTGACCATTTCAATAATCTGTGCCAATAGCGTATCGTCACCTACACGGGAGGCTGACATTAAGAATGTCTGATTGCCATTAATGGTTCCAGCACTTACTTTATCGCCTACCGATTTATCTACGGGTACAGGTTTCTCCGGTCAACATGGATTCGTCAATGGTACTGTTACCAGAGGTAATCTCACCATCTACCGGAATTTTTTCTCCTGGTTTAACGCGTAGGATCTGCTCCAACAAAATATCTTCTACAGCGATTTTCTTCTCGATTCCGTTTTCAACTAAATTTGCTTCTGCAGGTGATAATTTGATGAGCTCTTTAATAGCTGAGTTAGTTCTAGAATGTGCTTTTGCTTCCATCAGTTGCCCTAATAACACCAAGGTTAAGATAACAGCAACGGACTCGAAGTAAAGCGCAACCTGACCATGATGACCAAGCAGGGCATCGGGAAACAGCGAGGGAAAGAATAATGCTACCACACTATAAATAAATCCGGCTCCAGCTCCTAGACCAATTAAACTGAACATGTTTAAGTTCCAGGTTTTAAAGGATGTCCATGCACGCTCAAAAAACATCCAAGTAGCATAAAATACGACTGGAACCGTTAAAAACAATTGGATCCATCCTGACATCTGCGGAGTAATGACTTGACCAATTGGGTTACCAGGAATCATTTCACCCATGGAAAGTATAAACAACGGCACGGTAAATAGGAGTGCGGTCCAAAACTTCTTCTTCAAATTTGAATAGGTATGATCTTCTTCTTCACCAGCAGCATTGGGGACAAGGTCCATACCGCAGATAGGGCATGAGCCAGGTTTGTCACTTTCTACCTCTGGGTGCATGGGGCAGCTATATTTTAAAGAAGGTTTTTTTTCGGGTATCTTCTCCAGGTTCATACCGCAGACTGGACAGGAACCTGCTTGATCATATAGCTTATCGCCCTCACACATCATCGGACAATAGTATTTGCCTGCTGACTTAGCGGTAGCTTTTGGTTTTTCTAAATTCTTATTCTTGCTAGATGAACAACAAGAAGATTTTGTTGCGCCTTCTTTATGTTCATGTAATGACTCGACGGGAACCAGGTGCATACCACAAACTGGACATAAACCAGCCTGATCATAGATCTTGTCATGACCTTCGCAATACATAGGGCAGATGTATTTGCCAGAAGCTTCTACCGTATTAGTATGGATTGTAGTTTTGTTGCCTTTGTTGGATGAACAAGAAGATTTTGTTGCGTCTTCTTTATGATTAGGTAATGACTCGACGGGAACAAGGTGCATACCACAAACTGGACATGAGCCTGCCTGATCATAGGTCTTGTCATGACCTTCGCAATACATAGGGCATATGTATTTGCCAGATATGTTTTCATTTAGCTGATAATCACCAACTTTTAATAGTTCCTCATTTATTTCTTGTATGTCAATTAAACTTTCTCCTTCAATAATTGCTTCTGGAGGATCTAAAGTCACCTTTGCCTTTATTCCTGGTATATGGTTGAGTGTCTCTTCTATTTTGGAACGGCACCCGTTGCAGGTCATGCCCGTTATATGATATGTATGATCCATAGTTTGATTTAAATTAACGTATACAAATATCTCTTTTAAATAAAAATTAATACTGTAACATTTGAGGTTTAAATTATAAGATTTTATACTGAAGCACAATAATAGGAGTGATGCTGATAGATTTCAAAAATAACAAATGATGCATTACTTTGTTTTAATTGAAAAACAAACACTTCTGCCAATTTTCTTGGCGTTTATTTTTTGGGTATTGACGACAATAAAAAAAAGAAATTGGCGGAAGGTAGTTTAATTGATGAGTGTGCAACTACAGCGATTTTTATATTTATGGCGAGTTGCATCATCTCTTTTCATTGCCATGAAAAGAGGGAGCTAAAAGAGGTCAAGCGATTGGAGAACATCGCTGACATCATTTTCTTAACTGGACTATTTGTTTTGTTTGCAGCTTCTATCTTGTTAATATTTAATATAATATAACATATATGGAATTATATAAGATGTGGCAATGGAATCTTAGTCCCAAGATATAAGGTAACGCAATATTTTGCTACATAAAAAGCATCACCTCTGGGTGTTTGATAATCGTTTTGATCAAGGGTTTGGTTTCACCATCAATGACAGCATGAAAATGCGGTTCAGGAATAAAAAGTTTAAACGTCTTCTTATCAATTTTTACGACAAAAATTGCACCGTGCACAACTTGCTTATCATCAATAACCAAAGAAAAATCATCAACTGGTTGATTAGCAAGTTTGTTTGTTTCAATTAACTTTAACAGTTTTTCCATAGCCAAAACTACAATTTCTAGTCAATACTTTGGTTGATATTGACTAGAAATTTGAATTAATTATTATTGATCAGATCTCGTAAAGCAACGGATGCTATGGCGCCACCAAATGCAGCTGGTAGGTAAGACATAGTACCATAGGCCGATTTTTTAAAATTGCTACCATCAGTATACAAAAGTGATGACTTATCCGGAAGCTCGGTAGAAAAGACAACTTTAAAACCGTTATTAATACCATGTTTCCGCAATTTTTTACGAATATGATAGGCAAGTTTGCAGTTGTGGGATTCTGATATATCACCAATGACAATCTTTGTAGGATCCATTTTACCACCAGCACCCATTGAGCTTACAAAGCTCACTTTTCGTTCTAATGCTTGACGGATAAAAAACAATTTTGGTGTGATACTATCAATGGCTTCAACCGTATAATCTGGATTGAGATCCAATAGATCTGAAATCTTTTCTGGAAGAATGAAATCTTCGATTACGGTTAAATCCAATTCGGGATTTATAGACAACAACCGTTCGCGCATGATTTGTGCCTTGGATTGACCATGATTGGTCGCTAATGCCGGTAATTGTCTATTTCGGTTTGAGGGGTCAATGGTATCACCATCAATGATTGTCATTTTTCCAACGCCACCACGGCAGATAAATTCGGCGGCAAATGATCCTACTCCACCTAGTCCTAAAACCATGACGTGCGATTTTGCCAATTTTTCTAAAGCTGCACGCCCCACTAATGCCTCTGTGCGTGATAGCCACGATAAGTCTTTCATATTTTATTCAAATACAAGTTGATAGTTCTTTAATATATTATTCTTTAAATTGTCCAGTGACATGCCTTTCAATTGTGCTGTATAAAAGTACAATTGCCTGATGTCTAACTCTTTATCATCAGTTTCAAAAAATAGTTGATCGATGGGTACTGCTATAAGTGCGGCATCTAGTTTTCCTGTCAAGATCGCTGCGCCAAAAGAAAGGTAATAACCTCTCTTTATCAATTGTTCTGCGACGATTTTATTTTTGTTAAAACCATGGAACACGACAGGACCTTTAAACTCTGCTGTTTTGATGCTGTATAACACTTCTTCAAATGCGCGAACGCAATGAATAATCAATGGTTTATGGTACTGTTGTGCTAAGCTAATCTGTTCTCGAAATACTTCCTGCTGTATGGGCAAGGAAATTTCAATTGCTTTATCTAATCCACATTCACCAACAGCAATAATCTGATCATGTTGTAAGAGCACTCTTAATGCTGAAATACCATTAAAAGGTTCTTTTTCAGAAATATACCAAGGGTGTAGTCCCGCGGATCTGCTACCGGAATATGAAATCTCCTGATCTTTATTGAGAATATTGTTCCATACGGTTTTCACATCAGGAAATGATGAAGGATTTCGATGGGTGTGTATGTCAATATAAACCTGTACCATAATAAGGCGCAAATTTCTGAAAAATAAATGATGTTTTGGAATATTATCTACTAAATATGTCGATATTTAGTCTATTTGTACATTTAATGCTTTTAGCATGCCATTTGCCTTTAATAAACACTCTTGATACTCATCTTTAGCATTTGCTTGTATCGTAATAGCGCCTCCGGTTTGAAAAGATAGGTATCTTTTTTTGGTGTTATATAAAATGGTTCGAATAACAACATTGAAGTCGAAATCGCCATTAGGTGAAAAATATCCGATAGATCCAGCATAAACTGAACGTTGTGCTGCTTCTACTTGATCACAGATACGCATAGCTGCAATTTTTGGTGCCCCAGTCATGGAGCCTGCAGGAAATGTGTTCTTAATGACTTCGACATCGGAGACCTCATCACTTTTTTCACAGGTGATCGTAGAGATCATCTGATGGACGAGTTTGAACGATTGAATTTCAAATAGGCGGTCTGCTTTCACGGATTTAGGCACTGCACTTCGTGTTAGATCATTGCGTACCAAATCTACAATCATCACATTTTCAGCAATCTCTTTTTTTGAATTCAACATGGTCTGTACGATCTGTTGATCTTCTTCAACAGTACTGCCTCGTTTTGCTGTTCCCTTTATGGGTTGCGAAATGAGTTCATTGTTGCGTTTCGCTAAAAACCGTTCTGGTGATGCAGAAAGGATGAACTTATCTTGAAATTTGAAAAATGAAGCAAAGGGTGTAGGGGATATGCTGTTTAATTTTTCGAATGCTGCTAGCGGATTTAAGCTTACGTCTTCGGCATAAAATTCTTGACATAGATTGACTTCATAGATATCTCCTCTACTGATATGTTCTTGCATTTTATGAAATGCATGGAAGTATTCTTCCTTGGACCACCGTGCTTGGACATTCCCATCAAAACCAACCAAGTCAGACTTTAGTAGATACTGGTCTATTTCTTGGTAAATTTCAGCTGGATTTACAGCAGTTATGTATACTTTACTTCCGATGATCTTAACAACTGTAGTAGGAATGAAAAAATAAGCAAGTGGAAAATCCAATTGATCAACATGATTGGTTTTCAGGTCTTCAATTTCGTTTTTCAGATCATAGGAAAAAAAACCTGGAATATAGGTGTTGGGGTGATTAGAAATAAATTTTTGAACTTCTTGAAAGGTGTCTCCGTTGGTAGCGCAATAGTGTGCTTTAGCTTTTACGGCAACCAAACAATCAAATGCACTCCATTGATCGGAATGTGCATTGGAATGGAGATAGGCAACTTCATCAAATTGCGCTGCCCATTGCAGCGCTTTTTGATGAAAATTATTCGTTGAATCTATAACAAAATTGTCTTCGACCCGCATTAACTATTTAGTCAATTTTAATGTTTGCTTACGATCTGGACCTACAGATAAGAACGTAATAGGCACTTCTAGTGCTTTCTCTAAATACGTAATGTAATTCTGTAATGCTGTAGGGATTTCGCTTTCTTTCGTAATACCTGTGCAATCTTGATTCCAACCATCAATTTCTTCCAAAATAGGCTCAGCCTCATTTGTGATAATCTCGTACGGCATGTAATCGATTACTTTACCTTCATGTCTGTAGTGTGTACAAACTTTGATTTTTTCGAAAGTATCCAAAACATCGGCTTTCATCATGATCAATTCGGTAACTCCGTTTAACATGATTGCATATTTTAGAGCAGGAATATCAATCCAACCTGTACGACGTGCACGACCAGTAGTAGCACCAAACTCATGACCCAATTGACGCAAGTTTTCACCTACTTTATCGTGTAATTCTGTTGGGAATGGACCACCACCTACGCGAGTAGCATAAGCTTTGAAGATACCGTATACTGCACCGATTTTATTGGGAGCAATACCTAAACCAGTACATGCACCAGCTGTGGTTGTATTAGAAGATGTTACGAATGGATAAGATCCAAAGTCAACGTCTAACAAGGTGCCTTGAGCACCTTCAGCTAGTACTTTTTTACCGTCTTTAAGGTATTGATTTACCAAATGCTCGGAATCAACATGCGGAATTGTTTTAATGAATTCGATAGCCGCCAAGAAAGCTTCTTCTTTTTCAGAAAAATCTGGAACTTCACCGTAATGCGCTAAAATAGAAAGGTGTTTTTCTTTCAATTTTTCGTAACGCTCTTTGAAATCCGCTAATGTAGTATCACCCACACGTAGGCCATTACGACCTGTTTTGTCCATATAGGTAGGACCAATACCTTTTAACGTAGAACCTATTTTACCGGCACCCATTTTAGATTCTGAAGCAGCATCTAATAATTGGTGAGTAGGAAGGATCAAGTGTGCCTTACGAGCTAACACTAAATTTCCTTTGCCTACTGGATCGAAACCCGCAGTTTTTAAATTGTCTAGTTCTCTCTTTAAAATAATCGGGTCGATAACAACACCATTTCCGATTAGGTTAAGAGTTCCTTCATTGAAGATACCCGAAGGGATCGTGTTTAAAACGAATTTTTTGTTATCAAACTCCAATGTATGTCCGGCGTTAGGGCCGCCTTGGAAACGAGCGATTAAATCGTATTGAGGACAAAATACGTCAACGATCTTACCTTTACCTTCGTCTCCCCATTGTAAGCCCAAAAGCACATCAACTTGCATAGCTTTTAAAGTATTGTGATTAAGAATTTATGTTAATTTTTTGAATTATCTAAAAACAAAATGTTCAGAAAAATGAGCAAATCATTTTCTGAACAAATGTACTATTATATTTGACCAATTAGGAGATTAATTTGAAATAACCTCTTTTTCGTTTTTAGCTTTTGTAGCGGCTAATTTCTGTTGGCACTCATTACAAACCCCATATAGGTTCAAAGAGTGGTGTTTAATGTCGAATTTTAATAGCTCTCCCATTAAACTTTGAATCTGGTTAATACGTGGGTCGCAGAATTCGACTACGATATTGCATTCAATACAAATGACGTGGTCATGTTGCTTGAATCCATAGGATTTTTCGAATTGTGCCATATTGCGACCAAACTGGTGTTTAGTCACCAAATCACAGGATACTAATAATTCCAAAGTATTGTAAACAGTGGCACGGCTAACTCGATATTTTTTATTCTTCATATGGATGTACAATGACTCAACGTCAAAGTGATCCGTACGGGAATAAATTTCTTCCAAAATAGCATAACGCTCTGGAGTTTTCCTTAAGTTTTTATTCTCTAAGTAAGCTTCAAAGATTTTTTTTACTGTTGCGTAATTTTCAGCTGCGTTCATATTAATCATTAAGATTCTTTACAAATTTACCAATTTTGATTCAATAATTGTAAGATAAAAAAAATGTGAGATTCATCTGATCTTAACTTTCAGATTCATAACGCGAAACAGTTGTAATGCCTCTAACTTGTTTGAGCGTTTTCATTAAATTTTCTAACTGGGAAGTGTCATTTACAAAGACCATGATGTTTCCTTCAAAAATCCCATCATTACTCGTAATACTTAGTGAGCGAATATTAACATGAAATTCATGTGAAATCACTGTCGTAATTTTATTGACCAAACCCACATCATCAATTCCTACAATACGTAAACCTGTCAAGAAGGATACATCGTTTTTAGAAGTCCATTTGGCCTTCATGATCCGATACCCATAGTTTGCCATGAGCTTGGAAGCATTTGGACAACTTGTACGGTGAATTTTGATGCCGTCGTTGACCGTCAAAAAGCCAAAAACATCATCACCAGGAATAGGGTTGCAACAAGGTGCTAATGTATAGTCTATCTGCTGCAGATCGTCTCCTATTAATAGGGTGTCTTGGTCTTTTCGGTGTAATTTCTCTACAAGCCCACCAATATGCGCGTTGAATTGCGTGTTTTGTGTACTGAGCGTGGCATCATTATTTTTTTCGTGGGCGACAAACTCCCGCAAGTGTTTAATATCTACAAGTCCTTTGGCTACATTGTAAAACAAGTCTTGTGAACTTGCGAACTTCAGATAATTAGCGACTTTATTGATGTTATCGGTATTGTAGGTTATTTTTAGCGTCTTCAGTTTCCGCTCTAAAATTTCTTTTCCATCTTCCGCAACGCGGCGTCTTTCTTCTTTTAATGAAGAACGAATTTTGGATTTTGCTTTTGCAGTTACTACAAAATTCAACCAATCTTCTTTTGGAGTTTGTTTACTTGAGGTGATAATCTCTACTTGATCCCCATTCTGCAAGACATGGCTCAATGGCACCAACTTATGATTCACTTTTGCACCGATACAGGTAGCACCAATATCCGAGTGGATTTCGAACGCAAAGTCTAATGCAGTGGCATCATTAGGCAATTGAATCAAAGCACCTTTTGGGGTGAAAATGAAGATCTCATCAGAGAATAGGTTCATTTTAAAATCATCTACAAAATCTAGGGCATTCTGTTCAGGATTGCTCAACACTTCCCTAATTTTTTTGATCCACTGATCTAGTCCGCTATCCGAATTCGACTCTTTGTACTTCCAATGGGCTGCAAAACCTTTTTCGGCAATTTCGTTCATGCGGCTGGTTTCTAATCTGCACTTCAACCCACTGTCCACGTGGTCCCATTACTGTCGTATGTAGAGACTCGTATCCATTTCCTTTGGGAGAAGATACCCAATCGCGTAAGCGGTCAGGATTTGGACGATAGAGGTCGGTAACGATAGAATACACTTTCCAACATTCTGTTTTTTCGCGTTCGTCTTCCGTGTCGATAATAATTCGAATGGCAAATAAATCATAAACTTCCTCAAATGGAATAGATTTTTTACGCATCTTACTCCATATGGAATGAATGGATTTTGGTCTTCCAAATACTTGCGCAGATATCCCTTGTTCACGTAAAATCTCTTGTACGGGGTCAATGAAATCGGCTATGAACTTTTCTCTTTCTGCTTTCTTTTCGTTCAGTTTTCGCGCAATAAATTTATACGTATCTGGGTCGGTAAATTTCATGGATAGATCTTCCAATTCCGACTTAATCGTATATAAACCTAATCTATGTGCCAAAGGTGCATAGAGGTAGCTTGTTTCAGATGCAATTTTCAGCTGTTTGTCACGGGCCATGAATTCCATGGTGCGCATATTGTGTAGACGATCGGCTAGTTTTATCAAAATAACGCGTACATCATCAGCCAAGGTCAATAACATTTTGCGGAAATTTTCAGCCTGCATCGAACTGTTGGGGTCGAAGATCCCTGATATTTTTGTCAAACCATCAATAATCCGACGAACTTTTTTACCAAACATCTGCTCGATTTCATCAAGCGTAATATTGGTATCTTCGACTACATCATGTAGGAGTGCACATACAATCGAAGTGGTGCCCAAACCAATCTCTTCTGCAGCAATCTGTGCTACTGCTATCGGGTGGAAAATATAAGGTTCGCCAGATTTACGACGCATTTCTTTGTGGCTCTCTAAAGCTAGATCGAATGCTTTTCTGATCATTTGCTTGTCGCCACGTTGCATCGT
Organism: Sphingobacterium sp. SG20118; assembly: GCF_044740685.1. Taxonomy (NCBI): domain Bacteria; kingdom Pseudomonadati; phylum Bacteroidota; class Sphingobacteriia; order Sphingobacteriales; family Sphingobacteriaceae; genus Sphingobacterium; species Sphingobacterium sp. SG20118. The sequence goes on along the minus strand of NZ_CP172826.1, from coordinate 2,367,846 downwards.
TGGTTTACATGCGCGTAATAATGCTCGGTATCTCTTACGTATTTCTTTATTTTCTGCTTCTATATCAATCACATAATCTTTCATAAACTTGCAGTTGCATTATGATTTTAAAAATACATTTCTTAAATTAGTTAATATTAATTTAAAGGAATAAATAGGAAACCAAATTTATTTTTATTAAATGTAATAATTTTTTAATACTATTGACAAAAAAAGTCAATTTTTTAAATTGTAATGATCAAGATAAACTTACGTTGGTTGTTTTCTGCACTGCTTTTTATCCCTGTTTTGGGGATGGCTCAAGCATTGACTGTGCCCCTTTATGGAGAGGGTGAACAGGAAGTACTTGAGGAGTTTAATATGACGACTTTAGAGACTGGAGAAAGACTACCTTGGTTCTTAGTTCCTGAAGTTAAAATAACGAAACAACGTGTCTGGAAATCAGAAGATGCGAAAAAAGAGTACTTAAGACTAAAACGCAACGTCTTACGGGTGCTTCCTTATGCGATTTTTGCGCAAAAAAGATATGACCAATTGGATCGTGAACTTGCATTGGTAACAGACAAGAAACAACAAAAGAAATTAATCGAAGTTTGTGAAAACGAGGTGAAATCTATGTTTAATAAAGAAATTAAGAACATGAGTATCACCCAGGGCAAGATACTCATCAAATTGATAGATAGACAAACCGGGCACTCGAGCTATGAAATGGTCAAACAGATGAAAGGGGGGCTGTCTGCATTTTTATACCAGGGTGTGGCTAAAATATTTGGTCACAACCTCAAAAACACGTATGATCCCCGAGAGGATTATGAGATAGAAAATATTATTAGAGAGTTTCAAAAATCGAGATTAGAGCATCGGTATTTTTAAATATAAATAACTAATTATGAAAACAGTTTATGATTTTGCTGCCTTACAGTTTAATGGTCAAGAAAAATCATTAGCTGATTATAAAGGAAAAGTCTTACTGATCGTTAATACAGCCAGTCAGTGTCTTTTTACGCGCCAATATAAATCTTTAGAAAAGCTATATCAAACCTATAAAAATGAGGGCTTTGAGATACTTGCTTTTCCTTCCAATAATTTTGGTAAACAGGAGCCTTTGACAGGCTATACCTTAGAAACTTTTTGTAGAATAAATCAACAGGTGCATTTTCCCATATTCAAGCGTACACATGTCGTTGGAGAATATGCTTCGCCCTTGTATAAATACCTAGCCAGTAAAATTGAAAATGGTCATATTGAAAGTAAACCGGTTTGGAATTTCCATAAATACCTCATTAATAAAAAAGGTGAAGTAGTAGATTATTTTTACCCAATAACTTCACCAAATGCTACCAAAGTAAAAAAACGTGTGGAGCAATTATTATCAGAGCAGTAAAAAAAGCGAAATGTTTACTACATTTGTGCACAATAGTTGGTTAAACATTTAAATTTCAATACGCCATGATAAAACTCGATTTATTAGTGATAACTGTACATCCGGACGACGCAGAATTAGGTGCTGGTGGCACAATGGCTAAATATGTTGCAGCAGGTAAAAAGGTGGGGATAGTCGATTTAACGAGAGGCGAATTAGGAACACGTGGTACTGCTGAAACCAGAGACCAAGAAGCGAATGATGCCGCAGAAATATTAGGTTTGACAGTCCGAGAGAACCTAGCATTGCGAGATGGTTTTTTTGAGAATGCTGAAAAAGAGAAACTTGCTGTTATTAAGGCTATTCGTAAATATCAACCAGAAATTATCATTACCAATGCAGTCTCTGATAGGCATCCTGATCATGGCAGAGCGGGGCAGATGATTTCTGAAGCTTGCTTTTTAGCTGGCCTAAGAAAGGTAGAAACTGAGATTGATGGTTTAATGCAGGAGCCTCATCGTCCGAGGTTGGTTTTACAGATCGTACAAGATTATTATATTAAACCTGATATCGTATTGGACATTACTGATTTTTATGCAATAAAAGAAAAATCTGTTTTAGCCTATAAGACGCAGTTTTACACGGGTGAGGAGAACAATACTGACGAGCCACAAACTTATATCTCAAATCCAGATTTCATGGAATCCACAGCTGCTAGAGCGCGAGAATTCGGTCGTTCTATTCAGGTAAAATATGCTGAGGGTTTTACAGCTCATAAAATATTGGGTGTAGATGATATATTTCACTTGATTTAATTTTAAAAATCAAATAAAAGCCGTTTCTTTATCATATAGGAAACGGCTTTTGCTTTTTACAGCATAAATATATGAAAAATCGAAAATTCTCATTTCAGGATCGTGCAAAAAGTTTTACTTACGCTTTTGATGGTTTTAAGGTGCTATTTGCTGAGGAACACAATGCACGCATTCACCTTGTTGCAACTGTCGTTACAGTAATTGCTGGGTTTTATTTTGATATTTCTACGGTAGAGTGGATGATTATCTTATTGTGTATTGGTTCTGTTTTTGCATTGGAAATAGTCAATTCGGCAATTGAAAATCTCGCGGACCTGGTTTGCCAAGAACAAAATAGTTTAGTGAAGAAAGCGAAAGACTTGGCAGCGGCTGCAGTATTGGTTGCAGCAATTGTTGCAGCTATTATAGCCATCATAATCTTTATTCCAAAAATTAAAATATTATGGTTTTAATTAGAGCATATGAAGTAAAAGATAGGGATGTGGTATTGCAGATCATGCAAGAGAATATTCCAGCCTATTTTGCACAAGCCGAAAAGGAAGATCTCAAATACTATCTGGATTTTGAAATAGAGCAATTTTTTGTTGTTGAAAAAAATAAAGAGGTGGTGGCTTGTGGAGGTATTAATCTCGAATTGGAGGAACGAAGAGGGGTGATTAGTTGGGATATGGTACTTCCTAGCGAGCAGGGAAAGGGGTATGGAAGCCAATTGCTGGACTATCGTATCTCCATTTTAAAGCGTATGGATACGATTGATAAAATCAATGTACGCACGTCACAGTTAACGTACCTCTTTTATCAAAAAAATGGCTTTGTCTTGGATCAAATTGTAAAGGACTATTGGGCGAAAGACTTTGACCTGTATCGTATGGAATTAAGTTCTTAATGATATAATTCTTATAACAACATGTTTAATCATACTACCTTTTTGTTGTTAATACGTATTCATAAAAAAAGGTAACCTGTATGGTTACCTTTTTTATTTTAAGAACTGTTTTATTTCTTTTTGTCTATTTTATAAAGACGACCTAAATCCGTAATGGCATATAGCGCACCATCTGAACCTTGTGTGATATCTCTAAATCGTTGACCTTCTTTCTCTAACAATCGTTCTTCGCCAACAACTTTGTTGTCTTTAATAACCAAGCGAGCGATATGTGTACTGCTTAGGCCACTGATAAATAGATTGTTTTTCCACTCGGGCATACGATCTCCTGTATAAAATGTAATTCCACTTGGTGACAAAACAGGGTCCCAGTAATAAACAGGTTGTTCTAATCCTTCTTTTTGTTGAATAGGTTCACCAACTTTTTCTCCGCTGTACTCTAAACCGTAAGTGATAATTGGCCAACCATAGTTTTTACCTGCTTCAATACGGTTCAACTCATCTCCACCTCGAGGGCCAAATTCTGTTTCCCAAAGGTCTCCAGTTTCAGGATGAAGGGCTAATCCTTGTACATTTCGGTGACCATAGCTGTAAATTTCGGGTCTGACATCTGCTTGGTTCGCAAATGGATTTCCGGATGCAGCCTCGCCATTTGTTGTAATTCTGACGATCTTACCCAATCCTGATTTTAGGTCTTGGGCCTGAGGTCTTGTCTCTAGGTCCGAACGCTCTCCGGTACTTACAATTAAGTTACCTGATTTATCAAATAAGATGCGACCTCCGTAATGAAGTTTTCCTTTATATTTAGGTGTCGCACGGTAAATGACCGTTGCATTTTCTATTGTTTTCTCATCATCAGACAATCTCCCTTTACCAACAGCCGTTAAATTACCTTCTGCCGAAGGTTCGGCAAATACATAATAAACCATGCGATTAGTTGCAAAAGCTGGATCAATCGTCAATCCCAATAAACCACCTTGACCATCTGCATCTACTTTAGGAAGTCCTGTAATAGGTTCAGAGACTTTCCCATCTGTTGTTGCAATTCTAAAAGTTCCTTCTTTTTCAGTTATAAGTAAACGTCCATCTGGCAAAGCTGCAATACCCCAAGGCGACTTTAAGGTAGTATTCAATACAACACCTTCAAATGCGGTGTTTGTCTTGACGCCCTGGATACGCGTCTGACCTTCAAATGCGGGTTTGTACTTGGTATTAGCTTCCTTTGTTTCTACTGCAGGATATATGCTATCTACCGCGTTTGCTTCTGCACTATTACTAGTGCCATTTGAACAAGAGTATAGGGCCAGAGAACTAATGAGTATGGTGGCTAGTTTATTTTTCATAGACAAGTCGAATTGTTTCATATCTTATAAAAATATAAATAATTTATCACAAATGATGTATCGGAAAATGTTATCATGAAATAAATCCTTTAACATACTGACGTGTAATCTCATGTTTAGGATTGAGCAGCACATCTTCAGTTTTTCCAAATTCAAGAATCTCACCTCCATAAACAAAAATGATATAATCCGAGACGCGACGCGCTTGCCTTAAAATATGCGTGACCAATACAATGGTATAATCTTTTTTCAATTCAATAAGTAGGTTTTCGATTGTTTGGGTAGAGATGGGATCTAAAGCAGATGTAGACTCATCTCCTAAGATGATTTCGGGCTTCACTGCTAAACCGCGAGCAAGACATAACCGTTGTTGCTGCCCTATGGAAAGTCGTGTTGCAGATTGGTCCAATCGATCTTTCACTTCTTCCCAAAGTCCAACGTTCTTTAATTGTGTTTCCACGATTTCAGAAAGTTCCTTCTTATTCTTAGTTCCATGTATACGTGGTCCATACGCAATATTGTCGTATATGGACATGGGTAAGGGAAACGGCTTTTGCGAGAGCAGACCCATTTTTTTTCGGATATGGGTTACTTCAGCGTTAGGTGCATAGATATCCTCACCGTTGACAAAAACCGAACCGGATACCTGAACACCTTTTGTATCATCAATCAACCGGTTCAACGTCTTGAGTAAAGTCGTTTTTCCACAACCCGATGGACCAATAATTGAGGTGATGCTATTATTGGGTAGTGATAAATTGATGTTTTTTAAAATATGATGACCATCAATATGGATATTTAGATCTTGTATTTGAATATGGGGCTGAAACCATAGGTGCTACAATTTGTGTTTGTTTTGTTTCGATGATAGGATATGGGTGCATATAACTATAATTAAAATGATAAGCGTTAAAATAAGTGCTGATGCGTATGCGCGACCTTGAACTTCTGGAATAGGGCTACTCAATTGAAAAAATATAGCCAATGGTAATGTTGCTGCAGGCTCATCGATGTAACGAGGCAAATTGTCACTGAACCCAGTTGTTAACAAGACTCCGGCAACATCACCTATAGATCGTCCAAAAGCCAGTAGGATTGCTGTAAAAATTCCCTGTTTAATATGTAAAATGAAAACTTTGGCAACCTCCCAATTGGTTGCACCTAAGGATAGTGTAACATGTTTTAAGTCTGTTGGCACGGTTCTGATAAGCTCATCCACCGTTCGGACTACGATGGGAATGGTCAAGAGTGTAATCGTAATGATGCCACCTAGCAAGGATGCACGGATCCCGAAATAAACCATAATTGTAAAACCAACTGCTCCATATACAATGGAAGGGATACCATATAAAATATCGAACATCAATTTTGAATATTGCGCCAATTTTGAGGATGTTTTGATATATATATTTAAAAACAAAGCTATTGGAACTCCAATAATAGTTGCCAATAAGGTTGCCACTCCTGCAAGATAAAGGGAACCAAGAATAGCGTTTAGGATTCCTCCTTCTTTGCCCATATAGAAACCGCCCTTCGGTAACTGGCTTACCATTTCCCATGATAGATAAGGTAATCCCTTATAGAGGATAGTGCCGATGATAAAGAAAAGCGATCCTGTAACCAACATGCCTGAAAGTCGCATGAATCCTTTTGCTATCTTTTCTTTTAAAAGTCTTGTTTTAAGATTATCCATTATGCTTGCCCTCCAGTCTATTGAGTATGATGCGAGAAATTAAGTTAAATCCAAAAATAATGACGAAGAGCAGTAAGGCGGAAAACATAAGTGCCGAATCGTATAAAGGAATAGACATCATCTCTCCAAAATTATTTGCAATTAATGCCGGAATAGGGTAGCCCGCATCAAAAATTGAAGTGGGTATTTTAGGTACATTACCACAAACCATCAAAACGGCTATGGTCTCGCCAAATGCTCTGGATATAGCAAGTACAATCGCAGCTATGATTCCTGGCTTTGCTCTTCGCAGAATTACTTTTTTGGCAGTCTCCCATTTGGTAGCTCCCAAAGATAACGAAGCAGCTTTAAGCTCTGCAGGCACTGTTTTCAACACCTCAACCATAATACTGATCATGATAGGGAAAATCATAACAGACAGAACAATACCCCCAGCTAAAATGGTATAACCTGAGGTAGAAACTCCAAATAGGGGAGCAATGTAGGATTGGATAGCGGGCACAATAAATAACACTCCCCATACACCGTAGAGTACTGGAGGAATAGCGGCCAAGACATTGATGAGTGGCAAAACTATGTTTTTTAATGTGTCTGAGGCGTACTCTGTTAAATATATGGAAGTTAAAATACAAAGTGGACAGGAAATTAACAAAGCCACTAAGGTAACACTCAAGGTGCCCATTATGAAGGGAAGAAAACCAAAACTGCCTTTCATAGGTGCCCAGATATGATTGGTTAATAACTCCCAGATGTTAAATGATTCGAATAGTGGAATAGACTTAATAGTCAAACCAACACCGATAATAAGGACTACAGAAAGTGAAATGAGCAGCAAAACAAAACTTAATTGTTTTGCGATTGAATTTTTGATTAACCTTGTTCGTAACATATTATAGCTTATTCAGTTCTTTATTCATTAATAATTCGGTTAATGGTACATATCCATTTTCTAATAAATAACTTTGCGATTTTTTCTTTAAGATGAATGAGATGAATTCTTTAACAAGTAAATTATTGGGTTTATCCTTTGTAATAAAAGATAGGTCTCTTGATGGCGGACTGGGGTATTGATTATTGCTTACGGCATCTGTCAATTCATCAATAGTTTGATAAAAATTTTCATTTTCACTGATGCGACCGTCCTCATTAAGGTCAATAGGAAGGACATCTATCTGCGGCATCACTTTTTTTGTTTTCAAGTCATACACATAATTGATATTATTGAAGCCTATTGCATTTTTATCGTCTTTAATCGCTTGAGCAATGCCTGGATCTCCAAATATACCGACGCCCTTTAAATCCTCCTGCTTACTCTTAAAGAAGTTGGCCCATGTTTCAGCTGCTCCTGCAGCGTCTGCTCTTGTATAAATGATCACTGGGTCTTTCGTGAAGCGTGAATCAATGTCATTCCAAGTTTTATATTTATCATTAATGAAGATGTTTTTTAATTCACTCTGGGTTAATCCACGTTCTTTAAGAAGACTATAATTTGGATTATTTGCGTTTATTGTACAGATTACCGCGTCTTTTGCAACATGTATTGGGTAAGCTCCTTTTTTTATTTCTTCAGCATGCAGGTCACGAGAAACAAGGCCAATATCAACCATACCTGACAATGCATCAGCGATACCTTTCCCTGCACCTCCGGCAGAAATATTGAAGCGCACATTAGGATTTTCCTTTTTAAAATCTTCACTCCATAATACGACCAATGGGTAGAGTGCAAATGCCCCAGACAATGAAATATTCCCTTCGAAACCTCGCTCTTTAGAATAACCATTTTCAATTTTTGGAGCGCACGAATTAATATTGACAAACAGCAAAGAGCTTATAATAAATGTATTAACCTTGTTTTTTATCATTTTATGTATGTCTATCGGGTTGGTCTACAATAATATTTTTGACAAATATATATTAATTTAATAGATTTTATAGATTATATGGTTTTTTTTTCTACTTTTGGACAATTACTAATAGAGGAAGACCAAATAAATACAATTTCAGCATATGCAAAGTTTCCGTACAGAACTTGAAAACCCTGTGGTTGAACAAGAGATTATTGAGTTAGAGAAAAAAATCAGACTTTTTCAAGAAGGTAAAATTACCGACGAAAAATTTCGTTCACTGCGGCTCGCAAGAGGGGTCTATGGCCAACGTCAGCCCGGTGTACAAATGGTTCGTATCAAATTGCCTTTTGGGAAAGCAACTTTCAAACAAGTGATAAAAATATCAGATGTCTCTGATGAATATGCGATACGCAATTTGCATATCACAACAAGACAGGATATCCAGATTCACTTCGTTAGTTTAGATCGCACACCCGAATTGTGGGCAAAATTGGCGGAAGATGATATTACTTTAAGAGAGGCTTGTGGAAATACGGTCCGAAATGTAACAGCTTCACCTACTGCCGGTATTGACCCTAAAGAACCTTTTGATGTTTCTCCTTATGCTCAAGCTGTTTTCGAATTTTGTTTAAGAAATCCGATATGTGCAGAAATGGGTAGAAAATTTAAGATGTCGTTTTCATCTTCGGATGATGATACTGCTTTTTCTTATATCCATGATCTTGGTTTTATCCCTAAAATTAAAGTTATTGATGGTCAGGAAGTACGTGGTTTCAAAGTGTTGCTGGGAGGCGGATTGGGTGCACAACCTTTTTTGGCTTACTTGGTACACGAGTTTTTGTCCGAAGATCAATTGATTCCTTTCGTTGAATCTTCTTTACGTGTATTTGATCGTTATGGCGAAAGAAATAATAGAAACAAAGCTCGTTTTAAATATTTAATACAAAAATTGGGTATTGATGAGGTGCTCAGATTAATTGCTGAAGAGCGTGTTGCTAATGATTTGAAATCATTTACGATCGATCGTACGACAATCTCTCAACCTGTCATTCCAACGAATAGCGCTATTGCCCCTCTTGATCTTGATTCGGATGCTGCCTATAAGGTGTGGCAAGAAACGAATACTTTTGAACAGAAGCAAAAAGGTTATTATGGTGTTTTTGTGAAGGTTTTAACGGGCGATCTTCCTACCGAAAAAGCAAGGATTTTAGTTGCAGGATTGGAAGGCTTAGTTGCTGACGAGATTCGTTTTACACAAAATCAAGGCTTACTGTTGAAGTATGCAACGGCGGTTTCGTTACCTCATATCTATAAACTATTAACCGAACTAGAGCTTGCTTCTCCTGGATTTGAAAGCACGACTGATGTTACAACTTGTCCTGGGACTGACACCTGTAACCTCGGTATTTCGAATAGCACTGAAATGGCACGGGTCATCGAAACCTATATTCGCGAATTTTATGCTGATTTCGTTTACAATCGTGAATTGAAGATTAAAATATCTGGATGTATGAACTCTTGTGGTCAACATGGTTTGGCTCATTTGGGGTTCCATGGTAGTTCTGTTAAAGCAAATGGTAAAGTAGTACCAGCGGCTCAAGTGATGATTGGCGGTGGTACGGTTGGCGACGGCGTGGGCCGTGTGGCAGAGAGAATTATTAAAGTCCCGACCAAAAGGGTATTGCACGTGGTTGATCTGGTATTGACTGACTATAAAAATAATGTCCAGGAGGGGGAAAATTTTCATGCTTACTACGATCGCCAAACAAAAAGTCACTTTTATACATTGCTGAAGCCATTAGCGGATCTGACAACATTATCTGATGATGAATATATCGACTGGGGACATCAAGATACTTTTGAAACAGCCATTGGAGTTGGTGAGTGTGCGGGTGTCATGATAGATCTTGTAACAACGTTGATTTATGAAGCTGAGGAAAAAAGAGATTGGGCACTTTCAGCTTATTCTGAAGGAAAATATGCCGATGCTATATATCATACCTATAGTTCATTTGTAGGAAGTGCTAAAGCATTATTATTGGATAAGGGTGTCAATGTTAGTACACAGCATGCTGTTATACAGGAGTTTCAAACTCAGTTTGTAGAGCAGGAATTATTTGAGTTAGAAACTCCATTTCCAGAGTTAGTGTTACAAATAAATAAAAATGAACCTTCACAAACATTCGCAGACACGTATATAAAGAGTTTAAATACTTTCTTTGAGACGGTGTATGCCTATAGAAATTTAGTGAAAGTCAATTAATGAGGAGGTTAGAAGATGAATATTAAACCCAAAGTTACCTTGGTCGGAGCTGGCCCTGGAGATCCCGAATTAATCAGTTTAAAAGGAATTAAGGCTATAAAATCTGCTGATGTAATTTTATATGATGCATTGGTGGATGAAAGTTTATTGGATTACGCAAGTGAAACGTGTACAAAAATATATGTTGGAAAACGTGCAGAACAATTGTCTACTTCGCAAGATCAAATCAATCAATTGTTGGTAGATTATGCCTTAACGCATGGACATGTGGTACGCTTGAAAGGTGGGGATCCATTTGTTTTTGGTCGTGGAGGAGAAGAATTAGATTTCGTGAATCATTATGATATTGAAACAGCGGTAGTTCCAGGTATTTCTTCTAGTATAGGATTAACTGGTCTTCAAAAGATTCCTTTGACTTATCGTGGTATTAGTGAAAGTTTTTGGGTAATAACTGGCTCTACGACGTCGGGAAAGCTTTCGGATGACTTATACGCTGCTGTTCAAACGAATGCGACTGTTGTCGTGCTGATGGGTTTTGGTAAGTTGACTGAAATAGTAGACCTATATAAACAGCATGGAAAGGAAAACCTTCCTATTGCCTTAATACAGAATGGTTCTTTGCCCAATGAAAAAATCATCATCGGTACGATAGCTGATATTTTGGATGAAACACAGGAAAAACGTATTGGTGTACCTGCAATTATTATTTTAGGGGAAGTAGTTTCTAAACACCCTAATTTCAAACAGATTGTTCAAAAATTTGCAACGGTTTAAATGAATACACTATTTCCAATTTTTATAAAACCAGATCAAATTCAAATCCTATTGGTAGGAGGCGGCCCTATTGGATTAGAAAAATTTCAAGCCATTATCCAAAATAATGAAAATGCTAACATCACGGTTGTCGCTTCTGAAATATGCAGTGAATTTAAAGCTGTTTTATTACAGTATAGCCATATCATTATTGCCGAACGTGATTTTATCCAAGAGGATCTACAGAGAAAGCATATCGTGATTTTAGCAACAAACAATCATGAACTTAATGATGCGATAAGAGATTTAGCGACAGCACAATGCATACTTTTAAACGCTGCTGATAAACCAGCACTATGCGATTTTTATCTGGGATCAATTGTTAAAAAAGGAAATTTGAAAATTGCGATCTCTACAAATGGAAAATCACCAACAATTGCAAAGAGAGTGAAGGAGTTTCTACAGGAAATGTTACCGAATGAAATTGATGAAACATTGGAATTAATGAATCAATTGCGCGAGCAGCTCAAAGGGGATTTTCAAGAGAAGGTCTCCGCACTGAATAAACATACTAAATCGTTGATTGAGAAAGATGGAAATTACTAAAATTAAAGCGATTTTATCCGGTAAAAATGGTGTAGAATTACTTCAGGCAATTGCGGAGCAATATCCCGGCCAAGTAATTTTTTCGACGTCTTTTGGTATTGAGGACCAAATCATTACGGATTGGATCGGTAATAAAAAGCTGGATATTAAAATATTCACTTTGGATACGGGTCGATTATTTAAAGAGACCTATTCGCTTTGGAGCAGAACTTTGGAACGTTACGGGATCGCGATTGATACGTATTATCCCAATACCGAAGAGATTCAAAAATTTGTATCGCAAAAAGGTCCTAATGCCTTTTACGAATCGGTAGAAAACAGAAAGACATGCTGTTATATCAGAAAGATAGAGCCGCTACAAAGAGCTATAAAAGGTGCGAAAATTTGGATTACAGGTATTAGAGCTGAGCAATCGCTCAATCGTCATGACATGGAGTACATCGAATATGATGAGGTGAACGATATCATCAAGATTCACCCTTTGTTTGATTGGACTTTTGAAATGATAAATAGTTATGTAAAAAGTGAACGTATCCCATATAATGTCTTACATGATAAAGGCTTTCCAAGTATTGGATGTGCCCCTTGCACAAGAGCGATACAAGATGGTGAAGATTTTCGTGCTGGTCGTTGGTGGTGGGAAGACCAAAGTAAAAAGGAGTGTGGATTACATGTGACAACAAAATAAAAGAAGATTAAATGGATTATTTAGATCAACTAGAAGCAGAATCAATTTATATATTACGTGAAGTAGCTGGACAATTTGAGAATCCTGCATTATTATTTTCAGGAGGAAAAGACTCCATTACATTGGTTCACTTGGCTTTAAAAGCATTTAGACCTGGTAAATTCCCTTTTCCCTTAGTACACATAGATACGGGGCATAACTTTCCAGAAACGATTGCATATCGCGACTGGTTGATTGACCAAATCGGGGAACGTCTAATCGTTGGGCATGTGCAGGATAGTATTGATGCGGGTAAGGTCGTAGAGCAAAAGGGGAAAAATGCGAGTAGAAATGCATTACAAACCGTTACACTTTTGGACACTATAGCCGCAAACGGTTTTGACGCATGTATAGGTGGCGCCCGTCGTGACGAGGAGAAGGCAAGGGCAAAAGAACGTGTTTTTTCAGTACGCGATGAATTTGGCCAGTGGGACCCTAAGCGTCAACGTCCGGAGCTCTGGAATATTTTCAATGGTAAAATAAATAAGGGAGAGAATGTACGTGTATTTCCAATATCAAACTGGACAGAACTGGATGTTTGGAATTATATTAAACGTGAAAACATAAAACTGCCCAGTATTTATTTCAGCCACGAACGGGAGGTCATTACAAGAAATGGTCAATTAATGGCAGCGGCATCTTTTTTAAATATGGACGCTGATGATATCATGGAAACTAAATCTGTGCGATTCCGTACTGTAGGTGATATGACTTGTACGGCAGCTGTTGACTCTCAAGCAACTGAACTGGATGATATAATAGCTGAAATAAAAGCTTCTACAGTTAGTGAGCGTGGTGCGCGAATGGATGATAAAGTATCGGAAGCTGCCATGGAAGATCGCAAAAAACAAGGATACTTTTAAGGTAAAGCAGGGATTTGAAAACTATAATTTAGCAAATGAAAATTTTAAAATTTATAACGGCAGGTTCTGTTGATGATGGTAAAAGCACCTTGATCGGCCGTCTCCTATATGATACAGATTCCATATTGGATGATCAGTTAGAGGCTATCAAAAAAGCTAATCGTAAAAATAATGATGGAACTGTTGATTTAGCTATTTTAACAGATGGATTGAAAGCGGAACGTGAACAGGGGATTACCATTGATGTGGCTTATAAATACTTTCAGACAGAGAAACGTAAATTCATCATTGCAGATGCACCTGGTCATATACAATACACGCGCAATATGATTACAGGAGCCTCTAATTCTGATTTAATCATCATATTAGTGGATGCTAGAAGGGGAGTGATCGAACAAACAAAGCGTCATTCTTTTTTGGCAAAACTATTGTCTTTGAAAAAAGTGCTCGTGTGTATCAACAAAATGGATATGGTTGATTATAATGAAGAGGTATTTAATAACATCAAGGCTGACTATCAACTTTTAGCTGACAAATTAGCATTGACCGATGTTGATTTTATGCCTGTTTCGGCCTTGAAAGGTGATAACATTGTATCTCCTTCAGAAAATACGGCCTGGTATACTGGCCCTTCCTTATTGTCTTATCTAGAAACTATTGAATTCCAAGAGTCTGAGGGGCAGGCATGGCGTTTACCCGTACAATGGGTGGTAAGGCCGCAAACTGATGAATTGCATGATTACCGTGGTTATGCCGGTCGTGTAGTAGGCAATGGATTGAAAACTGGAGATGATGTTATGATTTTACCCTCATCTATCAGAAGTAAAATTAAGCGCATAGAATTGGCTGGAGACCATCTAGAAAAAGCTGAAGATGGTCAGTCGGTTATTGTACATTTAACCGATCAGGTGGATATCAGTCGGGGAGATACTATTGTCTCCGTTCAATCCCCTGGGTTTGTGGAAAGAAGTTTTGAAGCGAATATCTGTTGGTTTGATAATAAACCATTGGATACATCTCAGGTTTATTTATTCCAAAATTTTGGACGGATAACAAAAATAAAAATTAATGAAGTTATTCATAAGATAGACATCAATAGCCATGAATATAAATATGGAGATGTGATTGCCTTGAATGACATTGGACGTGTGCACATTAAAGCTGCGGAAGATCTTTCTTTTGATATCTATCAAGAGCATCAAGCAACAGGACGAGGTATCATCATCGATCCACGGACCAATTTAACTGTTGCGGCTATCATGATTGAGTGTGTAGCTTAACTTATTCATAAACAAAAAGGTTCCCTTCTATAAAGAAGGGAACCTTTTTGTTTGTTCATATTATTAATCTTTATTGCCAACCTCCACCTAGCGCTTTGTAAAGCACTAATTGATTTAAGATTTTCTCTTCTAGAATATTCACTTGTTCAATTTGTGCCGCAAGTGACTCTCTTTGACTGGTGATGATTTCTAGGTAATTGATTCGACCAGCTAAAAATAAGTCGTTCGCAGAGTTTACGGATAATTCCAATGCAACTACTTGTTCATTTTTATGTTGAAAACGATCGACAATATGATCTTCGGTCAACAAGGCATTTGAAACCTCGTTGTAGGCCTGCAACACAATCTTTTCATACTGTAAAAAAGAGATCCCGTAGTTACCTTTGTAATGCTCATACTGAGTTTTCAATTCTCTTTGGTTGAAAATAGGCGCTGTTATACCTCCAAACAGACTGTATGTTGCCGATTTGTTAATATCGACCAATTTATCAAGACTGAAGGAATTCAGACCTACAAACGGGGACAATACAATAGTTGGAAGAAAGGCTGCCTTTGCTGCGTGAACCTCTTGTTCTGCAGCTAACATTTGATGTGAAGCTTCACGAATATCTGGCCTTAAGGCTAGCATCATCGCAGGGGTCACCCGAAGCCAACTTATCAAATAAATGCACATCCTCCAAATTAAGCGCCGTACGTTGAATCGGCTCATTGATACGGCCTATTAGGAAGTTAATGTGATTTTCAAGGATACTAATTTCTTGTCTTGTTTTTGAACGATCTGATTTTGAATTTGCTAAAATTGCCTTGAATTGTTGAACAGCCAACTCGGTAGCCCGTCCAGCCTCTTTTTGTACTTCAATAATGGCTAAGGCTTTTTCCTGTAATTTTAAATTTCTTTCAAAAACAGCCAATTGATTATCCAAACTGATGAGCTGATAGTAGGCAGAACTAATATTGGAAACTAATTCTGTTGCTATCAATTGCTTTCCTTCTATCTGCGCTAGGTAATTTTCGTAAGCTGATTTTCTTTGTTTTTTCAATTTTCCCCAAACATCAATCTCCCATGAGCTACGGAGACCAACAAAATAATCTGGTACCGCAGGCGATGGAATTTTTTGGTCTGCTGTTAAATTTTCAGAAAAATTACCATCATAATTTCCAATCCCTTCTTCGGTATAGAAACCATATTTTGTCAAACCTGCACCAACTTCTGCATTTACTTTTGGATAAAGAGCGGCTTTTTTCTGTTTGAAACTTGCTTGTGCCATTTCAATACGTGTAATAGCCATTTGCAGGTCATGATTGTATAATAATGCCGAGTCAATCAGGGCAATGAGTTTTTTATCCTCAAATACTTTTCTCCAAGGAATTTGTGCTATTGATTCTTCAGTCCGCTCTATTTCAGGAGTAAATTTTTCCGGTAAAGTGGATGTCTGTTTTGGTATTAGATTTTTAGGAACAGAACAGCTTGATATGAGAAATAAAGCAATTACAATGGAAGTTACGGTTACTGCTTTTTTCTTATTTATCTTTGGTTTGCGTTTGGAGCAGAGTACATATAATGCAGGTATGATCAATACACCTATTATAGTACCGATTAACATACCCCCAACAGATGCTGTACCAATCGTTCTATTACCAATAGCACTTGCGCCTGACGAGAACATTAATGGAATCAAACCTGCCACAAAAGCAAATGAAGTCATTAAAATTGGTCTTAATCGGGCAATAGCACCATCGATGGCTGAATCTATTATGGACATGCCTTGCTTATGTTTCAGAACGGCATACTCGACAATTAATATGGCATTTTTACCCAATAGACCAATGAGCATAACAAGAGCTACTTGAGCATAGATGTTATTTTCCAAACCTAAAAGCTTCAAGAATATGAATGCACCGAACATACCTGCGGGAATACATAAGATTACAGGTAGGGGCAATAGGAAGCTCTCGTACTGCGCAGCTAATAAAAGGTATACAAATAGTAGGACCAATGCAAATATGTAAATAGTCTGATCTCCAGAGGCTATCTGTTCCTTAGTCATACCGGACCATTCAATACTGTATCCCTGTGGTAGCGTTTTTGCGATTTCTTGAATTGTCTCAATAGCTTGGCCGGTACTGTATCCAGCAGTTGGTTGACCATTGATCATAGCACTTGTAAACATATTATAACGGGTAATCTGTTCTGGACCAAACACACGCTTCATAGTGACGAATGCCGAGTATGGAACCATTTCTCCATTGTCTGTTTTTACAAAAAGATTTAAAACATCTTCAGGTTGTTTTCGATAATGGGCATCAGCTTGTACCATCACTTTATACATCTGTCCATATCTAATGAAATTTGTCGCGTAGAAGCTACCCATTAGTGTTTGCAATGTATTCATTGCGTTATCTACTGATATTCCCTTCTTAGCTGCCAAATCATAGTCTATTTCGAGCATATACTGAGGGAAGTTGACGTCAAATCCAGAAGAAACACTCTCAATTGACTCACTTGCACTCAGCTTTTTCATAAAATCCTCTAATACAATAGCTGTTTTATTCAAATCCTCTGTTCCTGTTTTATCTAAAAGGCGTACTTCAAAACCAGCAGCATTTCCAAATCCTGGAACAGTGGGAGGTGGGAAAAACTCAATCTGGGCATCAGCAATATGAGCTGTCTTCTCTTTCAGCTCGTTCATGACATCATCAACAGTTTGGCTTCGGTCTTCCCAAGATTTTAGGTTAATCATTCCCATACCATACGAAGATCCTGATACTTCGGTTAATATACTGTATCCGGCAAGTGTAGAAACTGTTTCGACAGATTCTAAACTCCGAGAGATACGATCTACTTCGTCTAGTGCTTTTTCCGTTCTATCGACAGTGGCACCAGGAGGAGTTGTTACACTTACATACACCATACCCTGATCTTCTGTTGGGATGAAACCTGATGGTAGGATTGCACTTGTACCCCATGTGGCGATAAATGATATCACCAACACAAGCACTGTAAGTCCTCTACGACCCACCGTTTTGGTTAGAAATCCACGATATCTACCTGCTAACTTATCGTATGCACGATTGAACTTTTTAAAGAAGCGTGTCAACCAAGTATTTTTCTCTTTTTGGTCATGTGGATTTTTGAGCAAGAGCGCACATAGTGCCGGTGTCAAGGTTAATGCATTGATACCGGAAATAATAATAGCTGACGCTAATGTAAGTGAGAATTGTCGATAGAAAATACCAACTGGACCATCTAAAAATGCCACTGGTATAAATACTGCCGACATGACAAGTGTAATGGCAATTACGGCAGAAACCCACTTCTTTCATCGCCGCGAGTGTTGCTTCCATTGGAGGAAGGTTTTCTTCTTCCATCTTTGCGAAAACTGCCTCAACAACCACAATACCATTGTCAATTACAATTCCAATTGCCAATACGAGTGCAAAAAGTGTCAATAAATTGATCGAGAAGCCAAGCATTTGCATACAGAATAATGAACCAATCAAACTCACTGGAACAGCCAAAATGGGAATTAATGTTGCTCTAAAATTCTGTAAGAATATGAATACCACAATAAACACGAGTAAAAATGCTTCTAACAACGTTTTGATAACACTTGAAATAGACGCATCCAAAAAGCGAGAAACGTCGTAACCCATGGTGTACTTCATACCTGCAGGGAATGTTTCTTTTTGCAATTCAGCCATTCTATCTTTAACACTCTTGATTACATCTTGCGCATTAGAACCTGGCAATTGCTTCAACATAATAGACGCTGATGGCCTTCCGTCAGTTTTGGAAACCATCTCATAATCTAATGAACCAAATTCAATCTCTGCAACATCCTTAATTCTAATGATTGAGCCGTCCGCATTTGCGCGGATTGGCACATTTGCATATTCTTCAGGTTCAGAAAATTTACCCGGATAACGCAACACGTATTGTTGCATGTTCACCATTTTATCCGAACTGATACCCGTCTGTCCAGGAGCGGCTTCGATATTTTGCTTCCTTAAAGCCTCAATCAATTCATCTGTGGATATTTGATAAGCCGCTAGGCGGTCAGGTTTAACCCAAACACGCATCGCATAATCTCGCATACCCATAATTTGAGCAAAACCTACACCTTCGATGCGTTTCAACTCTTTTAATACATTGATATCCGTAAAGTTGTAAATAAAACGTTCATCAGCAGTTTCATCTTCTGTATAGAGATTTAAATACATCAACATACTATTTACTTCTTTTTCGGTTGTTACTCCAGCTCGTGTTACCTCCTCAGGTAGCTCATCTAAAACCGTTGTAACACGGTTCTGCACATTCACGGCTGCAATATCGGGGTCTATTCCAACTTTAAAGACTACTTGAATAAGCGTTGTACCGTTATTAGTTGATACGGTATTCATAGAAGTCATGCCCGCAACGCCATTAATCGCTCTTTCCAGCGGGATTGCGACGGCATTGGTACTGACTTCTGCATTAGCTCCAGTATAATTTGCCGTTACAACAACAGAGGGAGGAACAATATCTGGAAACTGCGTTACAGGCAGCGTAAATAAAGCCAATAATCCTAATAACGTTATAAATAATGAAATTACTAACGATAAGATTGGCCTTTTTATATAAACATCAAACATAAAATTTTTCTAAAACAAACTATTATAACTTATTGGAAATAACCTCGACCTTCATACCATCTTTAAGCGCTTGTATACCTTCATATACAATTTTATCGGTGTCCGATAATCCTGCATTTACAATATAATAGTGACCTACACGCTGTCCAGCCTCGAAAGACTTCATCGAAACCGTATTATCCTTGTTTAATATATATACATATGTTTTATCTTGAATTTCAAATACAGATTTCTGATGGACAAATCTGGTGTCACCTGTTTGAATTGGTACAGATATTTTCCCTGAAGCACCATGTTTCAACATTCCCTGGGGATTCACAAATCTCGCACGCAATGAGATTGATCCTGTATTTTTTTCAAATTCACTCTCTACGATTGCAGCTTTTCCTGGATATGGATATGTATTCCCGTCTGCCAAAATTAATTTTACATCTTTATTAAATGAGTTTTGATTGAATGAAGAGTCGGACACAATACTGAGGTACTCATTCTCTGAAATATCAAAATATACATTCACTTCTTTAAGAGAGGATACGGTAGTCAACAGTGAACCCTGTGCTAAGAGCGAACCTTCTTTCAGGGGAATCCTGTCAATTTTGCCATCAAAAGGAGCACGGACGAGTGTATAATCTAATTGCGTTTTGGCTTGTTGCATAATTGACCTTGCCTCTTCGACTTTAGATTCAGCTGCTGTATGTTGAAGTTGAAGCAATTCAACTTCTGTTTTACTTACAATATTTTTAGCCGCTAGATCTTGTGTTCTTTCTAATTCAAGAACCACCTTTTTCACATCAGTCAACGCGGTATTAAAATTTGCTTTAGCACGTGCATAATCAGCCTTATACTCTTCATCGCTAAGCTTGAACAATACTTGACCTTTCTTAACTGCAGCACCCTCATCTATATAAATATGCTCTAAAAAACCACTTAAACGCGATCTTAATTCAATGTTTTTAACCGACTGTATATCAGCAATATAATCTTTATATATAGTAGTATCCATAACTACTAAAGTGGAAATAGGTACTTTTTTTAGAGATGTACTAACTTGTTTATCATTACTCTTAGCCGTACAAGCAGATAAAATCGCAAGGCACGACAAAGCATACCAAGACATGGAACTTTTTTTCATATGAAATTTAAATTATTAAAAATAGATTGACAATAGACTAAACATCTATATCATAGTGTGTTGTGACCTATTTGATCACCGTAGAAAATAGGGTAGGAGTTAATTTAGAATAAACTATATCGGTATAAATACTGATAATAGCCTGATAAGCAGGAATTTTTCTTGCTGTAAAGTGGGTGTTTTTTATGTTTTAGTATGGAGTATGCTGAATATAAAATTCCTAAAACAAAAATGAAAATGGATAGAATCTGATGATTGAAATTAAATATGCGATAGTCATCAAATTGAACTTCTGAATCTTTTTCGGGAATTTCAATGGGAATATCCAATACGTCATCCAAAACAAATTCAAGTAGTGAATCCCCAGTAAAATATTGGATTGCAGCATTTGTTGCACGCGCATTAGTGTTGACGCCAGCCTCGTAAAAAAGGATGTTCAAGTAACCAAATAACGCCAAGAAGTGAAATATTTTAATCCACATAAAAAACAAATATATAAAATCAAATAGTTATGTTGGAACATCTACATAAATATTACAAAAGTTAAACATAAGCTTAACATAGCATAAAGAGCATAATGCGGTAATTTGTAATAGCTGAGAATTGCATTAAAATTTTCTACAAGACAAATGTCCATTTTATTTAAACCACGTTTTTCAAATTTCGGACTCATTTCTAATCATGTTATAAACGTCATCAACAATACTATGTAGATTTCGGGAATTTGATTTAATTGAACTGGGTTTTGTTAAAATAAAATGTAAACTTAAAACTAACCGGAGATTTGAATTGAGACTACAAGTGCATCTTATAATCAGCACTTTAACAAGTCGTATAATATATATTATGTTAAATAGAAATTATTTTCACTCCTTATTACCCCAAAGATTTTGCCTGAAAAACATTCTAAATCATCAAATGGAAGTCAATTTATTTCATAATTGATCCGTTTTAAGTTAAGATATCAGAGCCAATAGCCAAACTAGAACTGACCATACCTCTAAAGAACTATAAAAACTTAAGAGTCGACAAACGTGCATATACTTATTTTTCAAGTATTTGACTTTCATAGCTAGTTACAATACTTTTGGATATCGGCTATTAATTTGTAAATTTAGGTATCGATGACCTATAAATGTATAAATCGTATGAAAAAATCAAAATGGATCATAGACTCAACACATTCCTCTGTTCAATTCCGTATCACCTACTTGGTAATTGCTTCAATTAGAGGAAGTTTTAACACGTTTGATGGCTTTGCTGAATGGGGTGAGCATTTTGAAAATGCAGCAATACAATTCAATATCGATGCGAATAGCATCAATACTAATGTAGAAGAACGCGATAAGCATCTAAAAAGTTCAGATTTTTTTGATACTGAACACTATCCGACGATTGCCTTCAAATCCACTCATTTTACAAAGATAAAAAATGAAAAATTCAGATTAGAAGGTTATTTGACCATGCATGGTCATACAAAACTTGTGGAATTAAAGGTTGAGTACAATGGTAAGATTATAGATCAGCATGGCCAGGAAAAGATTTCATTTGAAGTTACAGGTAAAGTTAGCAGATGGGAATTTGATATGAAATATAATTCTGTCTTAGAAGCAAATAGCCTGTTGATTGATGAAGATATTGATATTTCAATTCACTTATTGCTGAGTAAACAACAATAAAAGTATTATTTTGCACGCATAAATTTATATTTTATTAAAATGGCGCACGAACTTTTAAAAAGAATAGCGAATCAAGAGATTATTTTCTCCGATGTTTTAACTTATATAGCATCTCAATATGTGTACACTCCTACTGCGTTTACAAATGGGAATCAAGTTAATGAGGAAACAGAAAATCAAGGTAGTGCAAAAGTGTTGGCTTTTGCCAAAATAAATAATCTGGACAAGAATCAAACATTGGCATTATTCGCAGAACATTATCAAGCAGTTTTAAATGATCCAAATGGTGATAATCATCAAAATATACGGCAATTCATGCATAATGGATGGGACGCGGTCTCCTTTAGTGGTGTTGTTTTGACTAAAAAATAGGTTTTAATCGATAGGCCGTTGTTAATCACAATAACCTATCGATTAAAACTTAATGAGAATGCTCTCCTGAGTTCGTCATTTTTGCTAACAAAAAGAAAGCTCCTTTCTGAACGATCTTAGTATCTTCACTTATTTCTTTTACAGGCGTAATAGCAGTAAATCCACGTGAAGACACTCCCTTAACAACTGTTATTCTTTCATATTCATTTCCAGTACTTTCGTGGTTGTGATCTTCATGCTCCCCCTTCTTTGCACTTTCGATCTGTTCATGACTAGGTTGTTCTTCCTTTAATATAAAGATGTAATCTTTACCTTCGGTACTAACAATGCACTCTGCAGGAACGGCTAAAGATTTGGAATCACCAATGATAATGGTTCCCTGCACCTGCATACCATTAATTAACCCCTCTTTGTTGCCTAACACCTGTGCATGAACGGCTATAGCATTAGTCTCTTTTTCAAATGCTTGTCCTAACTGATCGATTTGTGCTTCGTAAGAAACATTTGCATTATTGACAGGAGAAAATAGAATTTTTTGTCCTTTTTTAACTTTCGAAAAATCCTTTTCATATACATACATATCCACATGTAAAGCGTCATTGTTTACAATCTCCAAGATTGGTGAAGATGCCTCTATACGTGTCCCTATCAATCCTTGAATGGATGCCACAACTCCAGTAATAGGAGCCTTTATCGTAATCTGTGAGGATATAAGTAAAGAGCCACCTCCAGCAGATAATTGCCTCGATAGACTGTTCTTCTGAGCCTTCAAGTTCGCAAGCTCTACCTCTACTTGTTGTAATTTCTTTAGCGGTGCAGCGTTTCCTTCTACCAACTCTTGCTGACGATTAACTTCTATTTGCGTCAAGGAAATTTGATTATTAATCAGCTGTAATTGTTCTTGCATCTTAATAAGATCCGGGTTTAGAACTTTACCTAAGACTTGTCCTTTCTTAACAAAATCTCCGGGTCTTGCATATAACTCTTCCAATACTCCACCGTATACTGATGTAACATATGCCTTCTTATCATTAGGAACATCAAGTACACCGTTTAGTACTAAACCGTTACTTAACATCTGATAGGTTAGTTTTGTATATGTAAGACCTACTTGCTTCTCTTGTGCTGGTGTAAGCGTAAGTGCTTCTTCTTCCTCGTGTTCGTGAGTTCCTTGCTCCTCTGTGCCCTGCTTTTCACTGGAAGAATTTGTTTGACAACTAACAGCAATAATACTGCTAGTGAAAAATAAACTATATCGAATTAAAAACTTTAGTTTCATGATATTTAATTTGAATGGTAATATTGATACTGAATCACACTTTGATTGTACGCATTCAAAGCTGTTAGATAATTAATCTTGATATCAATGGATTGTGATAAAAATTGGATAAGATCTGCGTAACTGATTTCACCGCTTTGATAAGCCAGATTGGCCGCCTTCATAATTCCCTCAGATTGTTTTAATCCAGATTGTTCATAAAACTGCAGTTGTTTTTCATTTTTGATGATTTCTTTTTTTGCATTCCCCTCCTGTGCTGTTAGGGTCAATTTTAGTTGCTTCAATTCTTGCTTTTCTATTGCGGTCTCCAATGCAGCTACCTTTACTTTATTTTGATAATATTTATTAGAGAAAAGAGGCGCATTTACCGTTATTGAAATTCCAGTTACAGGATTGCGCTGTCCCCAAAGTTTTTGAGAAAATGCTCTACCTGAAAAATCAGGTAATTTTGCTTGCTCTTCCATTTTTGTATTCGCCTCTGCTATTTCAATTGTTTTTTGCTGTATTTTAACTAAGGGGTGCTCTCCTACGGAATCTGGATATTGAATCGTGCTAATTTTCTGTAATGAGGCTTTTATAGGTAAAATAAGGGTGTTATAATTTAATAAAACACTGAAATTTTGAGCAGCCATTGCTAAATCTTGCTCATTTTGCAGCATTATTGTTTTATTCTCTTGCCATTTTGTTTCTGCAGCCATTTGTTCCAATCCTGCTGCCTCTCCTGTTTTGACACGAAGTTTTGCAGATTCATATAACTTTTGATGGGTGCTATCCAGCTGTAGAAAAAAAGACTGTCTTGCTTCAAGATAAATAAGTTGATAATAATTCTGGGATACATCTCGTATCAATTGCTTTCTGGCATCCTCTCGTTGTTCTAAAACCATTTGGGAAGTCTTTTTTAAAAATTCTTTTCTGGCTTTGTAGAAACCTGGCCAAGCAAGGTCCTGACTTATCCCAATCTTCCAGAGTCCGTTTGGCTCTAAAGGTGAAAAATCTTCATTTTCAACAAAGACACCTGTTTTTGCATCAAAAGATTTCTGTTGATCAAGCTCTGATTTTTCAACTTCTAATGCTGTGTTTTTAAAATTAAGATTTGCATCTAATGCCTGTGCGATAGCATCCTCCAATTGAATCCGTTTTATATTTTCTTGAGCAAAACTGACATTGGAGAACGAAATAAACAAGATAACAATAGAAGTTAGGATTGTCGATTTTCCTATTTTCATTTTTTTTGTATTAAAAAATAGAATATATAAACATGGTAAAACAAAAAGTGTTAAGAAAGTGGCAGAAAGCAATCCACCTATAACTACGGTTGCTAATGGCTTTTGTACTTCTGCTCCTGCTCCTGTGCTTAAAGCCATTGGCAGGAAACCCAAAGAGGCTACAGTAGCTGTCATTAGAAACTGGTCTTAAACGAATTTTCGTTCCTTCCCATACGCGCTGAAAGACATCGGATACACCTTCTTTCTCCAATTGATTAAATGTAGAAATCAGTACAATTCCATTTAATACCGCTACACCAAATAGCGCAATGAATCCAACACCGGCAGAGATACTAAAAGGCATATCTCGAATCAGGAGTGCAAAGACACCACCTATAGCACTCATAGGAATTGCAGTAAAGATTAATAAAGATTCCTTAAATGATCTGAATGTCAAATAAAGGAGTATAAAAATAAGCAATAATGCTCCAGGAACGGCTAAGGCCAATCTTTTTGTTGCTGCATTGAGATTTTCAAAAGTTCCTCCAAATGTATAATAATAACCTGTTGGCATCACATCCATTTGTGTCAGCTTGCTTTGTATTTCATTGACAACAGAAGTCACATCTCGATCTTTAATATTGAAACCGATAACGACCAGCCTTTTACCGGACTCTCGACTTATCTGTGCCGGACCATCTTTTATGTCAATTGTTGCCAGCTGACTCAATGGGATTTGCTCTCCGTTTCCCGTCAAGACAGGAAGATTTTCAACATCAGCCATCGATGTTTTGAAAGCACTATCTAAGCGTACAACTAAATCAAACTTTCTTTCATTTTCATATATCGACCCTGTGCTTGTACCTGCAAAAGACATCGCGATTACCTTATTCAAGTCATTGACGGTGATATTATGTAGCGCTAACTGTGTCCGGTTATAAACAATGGATATCTGAGGTAGCCCCGTTGTACGTTCTATCTGCGGTGCTGATGCTCCGTCAACACTTTGTACGACTTGTCCTACACCACTTGCGATTGCCGCAAGTGTATCAATGTTTTCACCAAAAATTTTAATGGCAACATCTTGGCGCACACCTGTCATCAATTCATTGAAACGCATTTGTATGGGTTGAGAGGCCTCGAAAAAGACACCAGGTATTACGGATAGCGAGTCCAACATCCGATCTGCTAGTCCTGTATAAGTATCACCAGACTTCCATTCTGACATAGGCTTTAAGGTAATGATCATATCGGTTGCTTCCGGGGGCATAGGATCGGTAGGAATCTCTGCACTTCCGGTCTTACCTACAACAAGCTTAACTTCAGGGAATTTTTTGATAATTTTTGCTGCTTGCATAGAAGTTTCGATACTCTGAGAGAGGGATGATCCTTGTGGTAAAATACAGTGGAAAGCATAATCTCCCTCTTGTAATTGAGGGATAAATTCGCTGCCCATTTTACTGAAAAGGAATCCTGAAAAACCCAATAATACGATTGTCAATATAATTAATGCTTTCCTTAAGCGAACAGCTTTCTGAATAAGTGGTGTATACCACATTTGCAATTTAGCCATCATCTTATCTGCAAAAGTTTGTTTGTTTTGAGGCTTTTTGGATAAAAACAAGGCGCTCATCATTGGAATGTAGGTCAATGACAAAAGCAGGGCTCCTATAATGGCAAAACTGACCGTCTGTGCCATTGGTCCAAACATTTTTCCTTCTACGCCTACTAGTGTCAGTATTGGGATATAGACAATTAAAATGATGATTTCGCCAAAAGCGGCACTGTTACGTATTTTTGAAGAAGATTGATAGACTTCTTCATCCATTTCAACCTGAGACAGTACATGTTGACTTTTTCTAAGCCCCAAATGGTGCATAGTTGCCTCTACTACAATAAGTGCCCCATCTACGATAAGTCCAAAATCAATTGCTCCTAAACTCATCAAATTTGCGCTCACACCAAATACACGCATCATTCCCAATGCAAAAAGCATGGATAATGGAATAGCTGAGGCTACTATTAAACCTGCTCTTAGATTTCCTAAAAAAATCACTAAAACGAAGATTACAATTAAAGCACCCTCTATCAAATTCTTTTGTACTGTACTTATTGCACGATTTACAAGGTCTGTACGGTCGGAAAATGCCTCTACGACAATATCCTGAGGCAGAGATTGCTTGATCCGCTCCAACTTTTCCTTCACAGCAGCAACTACTTCAGCAGAATTTTGTCCTTTAAGCATCATAACAATTCCACCTACAGCTTCTTTTTCGCCGTTGTACGTAAGCGCTCCGTATCGAACAGCTGACCCTTCACGGATCTCAGCCACATCCCTAATGTAAATTGGAAAACCATTTTTATTTTTCACGGCGACATTTCCAATGTCTTCCATTGATGTTAGCAGTCCAACCCCTCTTATGAAATATGCACTAGGTTTCTTATCGATGTAGGCACCACCTGTATTTTGATTGTTTTCTTCTAAGGCAGTGAAAATTTCATTGATTCCGACGCCTGTAGCTTTTAATTTATAGGGATTAACAGCGACTTCATATTGTTTTAATTTACCTCCAAAGCTATTTACTTCAGCAACGCCTGGAGTCCCATATAATTGTCTGGCGATAATCCAATCTTGCATTGTTCGTAAATCTGCAGCAGAGTATTTGGACTCAGCCCCTTTCACAGGGTGAATCACATACTGATAAATTTCGCCCAGTCCAGTACTTATTGGTGCTAATTCCGGACTTCCAAGACCATTTGGAATGTTTTCTTTTGCTTCCAATAACTTTTCATTAATCAATTGGCGAGCAAAATAAATATCGACATCATCATCGAATACAGCAGTGACTACAGATAATCCAAATCTTGATATGGATCTTAATTCTACTAGATCGGGTAAATTATTTAATTCTTGTTCAATAGGGTAAGTTACAAACTGTTCCACTTCTTGAGTCGCCAAAGCGGGAGAAACTGGTGATGATTTGAACCTGATTATTCGTAATATCTGGATTTGCATCTATCGGAATGTGCAAAGCGCTCCATAGCCCCCAGATGATCCATATCAATGTTAAGAGTCCAATAATAAGTTTATTACGGATACTGAACCTGATGATTGCGTTCAACATAATATTCTATTTTAAAATAGCTGTACAAAAAGCTCATAACAAATTATGAGTGCATGAATTGAAGTTCGTTAGAACTTAAAAAGAAATATTACTAAACGAGCTGTGGAGGTTGCCAGATACTGGAGTAATTAAAGGAATAGAAATTATTTTCATATGCGATTTCACCCTTTGAATGCAGAAAGATTACTACAAAAGATATCGCGGTAATTGGTTCAATATTTAAGACAATTGAGCAGCAGGAACATATGCAAAATGGGGAACAATTATCGGTATGATTTAGGTCCTCATGATTAACATGCCTAGCGCCAGTTTCCTGTCCATAAGAAAATACCTGTACCTGGTCGGCACAAGGAATCAACGTCAATGCGATGAAATATAAGCTTAGTATATAGACCAGTATCTTCAAATTCTCTAATTGAATATACTACAAAAATAATAAATTAATCAAGAATATGAAATCAATCTTAAGTTTTTAATTTTCACACGTAACTGGAACTTTTTATAAAAAAAATGTAATGAAATAAGTTTTATTTTTATATATTAGCAATTCAAAAGGGAAAATTTACTAAATTACATGTCAAACACTTTTAATGAATTCATAAATTACGTTGAGAAACGCAATCCAAATGAACCAGAATTTCTACAAGCTGTAGAGGAAGTTACAGAGGATTTAATTCCATTTATCACTAAAACTCATCCAGAATTACTTAAATTAAAGATTTTAGAAAGATTAGTTGAACCTGAACGCGTTATTTCATTTCGTGTGGCTTGGTTAAATGATAAAAATGAAGTTGAGATCAATAGAGGATATCGCGTTCAAATGAGCAGCGCTATAGGCCCTTATAAGGGAGGGTTGCGCTTTGCTCCTTCTGTCAACTTAAGTATTTTAAAATTCTTAGCATTCGAACAGGTATTCAAAAATAGTTTGACTGGATTACCTATTGGAGGTGGTAAAGGTGGAGCTGACTTTAATCCAAAAGGAAAATCAGACGCTGAGATTATGCGTTTCTGTCAAAGCTTTATGACCGAGCTGTTTAGACACATTGGTCCTGATACAGATGTCCCTGCTGGTGATATCGGTGTAGGAAACTCGTGAAATCGGCTATTTATTCGGACAGTACAAAAGATTGCAAAATGCATTTACGGGCGTATTAACCGGTAAAGGAAGTGCATGGGGTGGTTCTTATACACGTCCTGAAGCAACAGGTTACGGATTACTTTATTTTGTTGAATGTATCTTTGATTTTAATAATCAGGATTTGAAAGACAAAACGGTTGCGATATCAGGTGCGGGCAATGTGGCTTATTACGCCGCGGAAAAATCAATTCATTTAGGAGCGAAGGTTATTACTCTATCAAATAGTCAAGGAACCATTTATGATGAAGAAGGTATAACCTCAGAGAAATTAGTATACATTGGGACAATTGGTCGCGATTTAGATCAGTATATTCTTAAATACCCAAATGCGAAATATTACACCGATAAGAAACCATGGGATTTTAAATGTGATATCGCACTTCCATGTGCAACGCAAAATGAATTAACTAAAGAAGATGCACTTACTTTAATTGGAAATGGTTGTCAATGTGTAGCTGAGGGTGCCAACATGCCATCAACGGCAGAAGCAATAAAGATTTTCCACGATGCAAAAATTAGTTTTGCGCCTGGTAAAGCTGCTAATGCTGGCGGGGTGGCAGTATCTGGATTAGAAATGTCACAAAACTCTATTCGTCAACAATGGACAAAAGAAGAAGTCGATTGTAAACTAAAAGATATTATGGTCAATATACATAAGACTTGTGTGAAATACGGTCATGACAAAACCTATATCAACTACTTAAAAGGGGCCAATATTGGTGGATTCCTGAAAGTAGCGAGAGCAATGAAAGAACAAGGAATCGTTTAATAATACGTTGTATTTTTTCCATAAAGCGGTTAATCCTTCTATCGGATTAACCGCTTTTTTTTTATTTACTTTGTAAAAATTAGTAACATGAGAATATTAGCAGAATTACCACATCCTGAATGTAAGATATCCATCTTTGGAATGAACCAAAAGTTCATCATCAAGTTTGAACAAGGGACTTTAGAGCAGTCTTATAAAATTGCAGAGACCGATATTGTTGGCGGAGTCAATGGCGTTTTCGAATTACTAGATGATGCTTTTATATCGGAAGTGCTCATTAACTTTAATACGATGCGAAAATCCTTTTTAAATGCCTTTGAAAGATATGATTCTTAAGTTTACAAAATAGAGTTAAATTAATAGAAATCAACTTATTAGCTTTGTAAAAATGCTTAAACAAAATATAATTTGGCTCTAATAGGGCCTTAGTCGTGTTTAATCACTTAATACATGAACTATAGATTTATATAAATCACTTAAGTTGCTGTAAAATAAAGCGATAGTATTTTAGACAAAATATAATTTGGTCTTTAAAAAATGAGAATCCATAAAAAAAGCATATCTCAAGAGATATGCTTTTTTTATGGATTTACTTATTCTTTAAAAAATGATTGATTGTTTTTGGAACCATGTTTTCTATCGGTCCACCGTTTCGCCATACATCACGAACGATGGTAGAGGAGATGTGAGCCAACCCACTCCTGCTCATTAAGAAATACGTTTCTATATGGGGTGCTAAAATCAAATTATTTTGTGCAATGCTATTTTCAAATTCAAAATCTGCCGTATTACGGAGTCCTCTAAGCAAAAAATTAGCACTGACAAGTTTACAAAATTCAATGGTCAAACCTTGAAAAGAAACAACTTCGACTATATCCTTATTTTTAAAAACAGATTGAATAGTTGTCAATTTTTCTTCAACAGTCAGCAGACCTTGCTTTGCACTGTTCACACCTATTGCAATATAGATTTTATCAAAAAGAGGAAGAGCGCGCTCCACGATATCTTGATGTGCCAAAGTAAATGGATCAAACGACCCGGCAAAAACAGCAATTCTCATAGCTTATAATGTGTAAAATGAAAAGGAGGAATAGCCATATTTTCTTTTTTCTATAAAATTTGGATGTGGATCCATTTCCCTAGTCGAAGGATGTTCAACCACTAGCAAACCTCCTTGATTTAGCAATTGAGCATCAATTATGAAATGTGCTAACTGTGGTAATTTTGGTATATCATATGGCGGATCGGCAAATATGAAATCGTATTTCCCCTTAGCAGTTTGAATATATTTAAATACATCTGCTTTTTTAGCCTTAATACTTGTGATATTCATCTTTTTTGCTGTATCTGTAATATATTGAACGCATTTAAAATGCAGATCAATAGCATCAACAGAACCAGCATAACGAGAGGCTAGCTCAAAGCTTATATTACCTGTTCCGGCAAAAAGGTCCAAACAATTTAACCCGTCAAAATCAATGCGGTTTTGTAAAATATTAAACAAAGCTTCTTTTGCAATGTCGGTAGTTGGTCTTACAGGTAAATTTGTAGGTGGATTAAGACGAATGCCACCATATTGTCCTCCTATTATTCGCATAATATCGCGTCAAATAAAGTATTGAAATTACGTTGTTGCATATCCTGTTTAACTTGAATCTTACTTTTAGATTCCAAATACCCAATTGTGCTTGAATATTTCTCTAAGCATCTAAGATAGTTTTCGTTAGGTATATCTCCAGAAACCAACACTTTAGACACTTGATCTCCTAATGAAAATTGTTGCAAAACATTTAAAACATAGTAATTTAAATCCTCCGCAAAATGAACATCAAACGAGTTATATAATATAAATTGCCCATTTTGAAATACATACAAATCCACTAAATGATCAGAAACAAAATGGACACCTAGGACTGACCCTCTGATTGGCACAAGATCTTGTGCCTGGTCTAAAATGATACTAAACTCTGGATATATTTCAGCATCTGGAAAAAGTGCCTTCCACCTGTTGTATAAGGTTAAGTCATATTCAAATACAGCTACTATTCCAATGTTTTTCATTTCATGTGTGTGAATATGACCAGGAACATGTTCAACAAGGTATGGCGCATAATCAGTTAGCCTATCTGCTTGAAAGACTTCCTGGGGAATAAAAGTCAAGCTTTGATGAGGCATCACCACTTTAACATATCGAAAAGGTAAACTCAGGATTTGAGTAGCCTCCAGTTTCGGGTTTTCTGCATCATATTCCATCAACAGTTTCAGATTTAACTGGCTATCTGTTACGCTTATGACATCTTTACTAAAACCTGCTTTTGCAGATAATATATATTCTGGCAAAAAATGGATATTAAACTCCTCAGATATATAATTCATATTTACACTTTCCAATTTCAATTATTAATGTATAATCTAACAAAATTAACTTTTCTAAATGATAAGACAAACCTTTTAGATAACTTTGATGGTGCATATTAAAGAATTATTGATCCAACGCTTCCCTTGGACGGCGACTCCACAGCAAAATGATGTTTTCGAATTGCTGGCTGTATTTTTGAATTCCTTTCGTACACAGGATTGTTTTGTTTTAAAAGGTTATGCCGGAACAGGTAAAACAACGATTATCTCTGCGCTAGTTAAAACACTACCTTATATTAAGAAAAAAGCGATTTTACTCGCACCCACGGGGCGTGCCGCTAAGGTGATGAGTCATTATTCTGGGAGATCTGCACTGACTATCCATAAAAAAATATATCGAAAAAAAAATGCAGTATCATTTATTATGGATTTTTCTTTGGCAGAAAACTTACATGAAGATACCCTATTTATTATTGATGAATCTTCGATGATCTCGAATGAAAGTGTCAATATGTTTTCAAAAAGTTTATTGGATGATCTGGTGAAGTATGTGCGTAGTGGAAAGAATTGTGCGATTATGTTTGTTGGAGATACGGCTCAATTACCACCAGTAGGCTTATGGGAAAGTCCGGCATTAAATCCAGCATATTTAGAAAATGAATTTTACTTTCATCCTTATAGTTTTGAACTGACTGATGTAGTGCGACAACAAAAAAATTCGGGTATTCTTTTTAATGCCACTAAAATTAGACAAGAAATAAACCTTGAGGAGTTAGAAGGAACTTATCCATTTCCTAAATTCATAACAAGTGGATTTAAAGACATTTACAGGATGACAGGAGAACGTTTAATTGAAGGGATTAATTATGCTTACGATAAATTTGGCATAGAAAACACGATGATTATCTGTCGCTCAAATAAATCTGCCAACCTCTATAATCAGCATATCCGAAACCAAATATTATTTCGTGAAGAAGAAATTACTGGAGGTGACCATATTATGGTTGTCCGCAACAACTATTTTTGGTTACAGGATAATGGCATTGAAAATGGTTTTATTGCGAATGGCGATATGGCTAAAATAAGGAAAGTCAGCCATGTGCATGAGCAGCACGGATTTCGCTTTGCAGATATCACATTCGAATTTATGGATACTCAAAATCAAGAACCAATTACTTGTCGCGTTATTTTAGACAGTCTATATACCGACAGTCCAAACCTCCCCTATGAAGATCAAAAAAAACTATATGAGGCCGTAGCCAGAGATTACGAAGATATCTTCTTAAAACAAGATCGTTTGGAAGCGATTAAAAAAGACCCTTATTACAATGCTTTGCAAATAAAATTTGCTTTCGCTATTACCTGTCATAAAGCTCAAGGTGGGCAATGGCCAGCTGTTTTCGTTGACCAAGGTTACCTGACCGACGAAATGTTGACGACAGAATTTCTTCGCTGGCTATATACAGGGATAACAAGGGCTACTGAGGAACTATTTTTAGTAAATTTTAATGAAAAGTTCTTTTCTTAGCCTTCATTAACTAAAATTTTACAAGACTTACTTCTTTCTCATGTGATAACTTAATACTTTTGACTTTTAAATTTCATATAAAACCAAAGAATGAATAAGATTTACTTATTCTTAGGACTGTTGCTCACATGTTTTTATGCCACAGCCCAAGAATCAACCTCACCGCCTAAAGCGAATTATCTGTTAGCATCAAAATTTTCGCCAGATAAGCTTAAAAAAATGATTTTTTCCACAACGATTAAACCCAATTGGATAAATTTTTCTGATCGCTTTTGGTATGATTTCACCACTCCTCAAGGAAAAAACTGGTATTTAGTGGATCCAGCAAGCAGTAAAAAGGAGACCCTTTTTGACAATGAAAAATTAGCAGCACAAATTACCAAAATTGTTAAAAATCCATTTGATGCGCAGCACCTGTCCCTTCAGAATTTAAGATTCACAAAAGATGAAAAGAAAATCAGATTTGAAGTTGCTAGTACTCAAGATACTTTAAAGTCTAAAGAAGAGATTGAAAAGCTCAAGGTGAAAACCGATACCCTAAAAAAGAAGCTTTTCTATCTGGAATATGATTTAGCAACACAAAAGGTCATCGAGCTGAGCGACAAAACCAAAGAGAAAAAAGCTTTATCTTGGGCAACCTTCTCCCCTGACACCAATACCATTTACTTTGCAAAAGATTTTAATCTATTTTGGATGGATCGCGCCAACTATGAAAAAGCGGTAAAGAATGAAAAAGACAGTACGATTATAGAACATCAAATAACCAAAGATGGTCTTCAGTATTATGCTTGGGCTGGTGATGAATACAGCACGACAACAGGTGACGATAAAAAAGAGGAAGATTTTGTTAAACGCAAACGTATATGGATGAATTGGTCCCCTGACGGTAAACATTTTGTCATCACTCGTAAAGATAACAGAAGTTTAAATCCATTATGGGTTATCAATAATGTAGGAAGTAAACGCCCAACATTAGAGACCTATAAATACCAAATGCCTGGTGAGACGGACTCGACAGAAACTCAATTATATATTTTCAAAGCTTCTGATAAAACTTATAAACAAATAAAAGTTGATGCTTTTAAAAATCAGACATTAAGCAATTGGTCAAAAAACACGGATAAGAATAGCTATAGAGGTGACTATTTTATCAACTATTGGTTAGGTAACAATGATGCATTTTACATTGCTCGATCAAGTCGCGATTTAAAACGTATTGACTTGTTACAGGTGAATATAGATGGAACAACTAAAGTATTAGTAGAGGAGCGTTCCAACGTTTATCAAGATATCAAAAAACCATTATTAATTAATAATGGTGCTGAATTTATCCACTGGTCTCAACGCGATGGTTGGGGACATTTTTATCTTTATGATAATCAGGGAAACTTAAAACAGCAATTGACAAGTGGCTCATTCAATTGCGAGGAGATTACAGGATCTGACTTAACAACAAGAATGTTATACTTCACTGCAAATGGTAAAGAGAATAATGAAGACCCTTATTATTTACATCATTATAGTGTGGGTTTCAATGGCTCAAATCTAAAATTATTAAACCCTGGTAATTTTGATCATCAGGTCGATGTCAGTGAAAGCGCTCGCTATTTTGTTGATAATTTTTCTCGCGTAAACAGCGTTCCTGAAATAGCATTATTTAATACCAATGGAAAGAAGCTAATGACGTTAGAAAAAGCAGACCTTTCTTTACTATTTGCAGCTGGCTATAAATTTCCACAACCTTTTAAAGTTAAAGCAGGAGATGGTATTACAGACCTGTATGGAGTGATGTACAAGCCGTTTGATTTTGATAGCACAAAGACCTATCCTATAGTTGAATACATCTACCCAGGTCCACAGACTGAGGCAGTAAATCAATCTTTCGGCAGAAGCATGGATAGAATCGATCGCTTAGCACAATTTGGGATGATTGTCGTTACTGTTGGTAACCGTGGTGGTCATCCGGCAAGATCTCAATGGTATCATACATATGGATATGGCAACTTAAGAGACTATGGATTAGAGGATAAAAAGGTCGCTGCAGAACAATTAGCGGATCGGTTTAAGTTTATCGATATTAATCGCGTTGGTATCACTGGACATTCGGGCGGGGGATTTATGTCTACAGCTGCTATGTTGGTTTATCCTGACTTCTTTAAAGTAGCAGTTTCTGGCGCTGGAAACCACGAAAACAACATCTATAACAGATGGTGGAGCGAAAGACATCATGGTGTTACAGAGAAAATAAGTACTAAAGGTGATACAACATTTACCTATCAGATTGACAAAAATACAGATTTAGCGAAAAATCTAAAAGGCAAACTATTAATTGCTACAGGAGATATTGATAACAATGTGCATCCTGCCAACTCTATCAGAATGGTCAATGCTTTAATAAAAGCAAATAAACGTTTTGATTTCTTGTTGCTACCTGGACAACGTCATGGATTTGGTGATATGACCGAATATTTCTTTTGGAAAATGGGAGATTATTTTGCAGAATACCTTATTGGTGATTCGAAAATCGAAGAAGTTAATATGATTGAAATAAACAGAGAAATACCATTGAGTAGATAATCAATGATTACAAAACAAAAATTAGAAATTTTTTCCGCTATCTATACGCAGTATCAGGTAGCGGATTTTTCTTTGAATATATTGCGTGGGTTATCCTTGTCCGATCTATTGATATTGTCCACCTATCAAGAAGATAAACAGCTTGCTTTTAGAAGTGCTTGGATGTTTGAGACCATTGTCTTAAAAGAAAAATCACTGCTAGATCGAGATCTTAGCCAGCTTCTCATCAAAAATATCAGGGCATTGGAGAACTGGAGTTGCGCAAGGTGCCTTAGTAAAGTGTTGCTCTACTTGACCTCAAAGAAAGCAAAGTACACCCTATTGACTAAAGAAGAAAACGAGACTATAATAGAGGTGTCTTTCAATTGGTTAATAGACCCTACCTGCCCAATTGCTGTACTAACAAATTGTATGGATATCTTAAATCAAATGAGCGAAAACCATACTTGGGTTAAAGAAGAACTATATGCGCAAGTTGAATATCAACTCAGAATAAACCCAACTCCAGCAATTAAAAGTAGGAGTCTAAAGATTTTAAAAAATCGCAAGAAATAGTTTTACGCCCTAATAAAAGATAAATCCTCTGTAAGCATACGAAAATATACCCACTCTAATAGGATTTGACCCTTCGATTGATTCCATTTCTTAGAAGAGTTGGATTAAATACAGCTCATTTCGAAAATTATTTAAATCACTTTGATTTAATAATCAGATAATGAAAGATTAGATTAAAAAAGAGTATTTCCTTTATTTGTGTATACCCTACCAATGTGTTTAAAAGCCGCTTCAGTACATTCCCTTCCTCTCGAAGTTCGCATTAAATAGCCTTCTTGAATCAAGAAAGGTTCATATACTTCTTCAATAGTTCCTTCATCTTCTCCCACAGCAGTTGCAATAGTCTTGAGACCAACCGGACCACCTTTAAATTTATCGATAATTGTACTTAAGATACGATTGTCCATTTCATCCAACCCGTTTTCATCTACATTCAGAGCATTTAAAGCATATTTCGCGATTTCACGTTCAATAGAACCTGTACCTTTAATTTGTGCAAAATCACGAGTTCTCCTTAAGAGTGCATTGGCAATACGAGGCGTACCTCTGCTCCTTCTAGCGATTTCGTAAGCACCCTCGTCACTGATAGGTGTCTTTAAAATGTCTGCTGACCTTAAGACAATGGTCGTTAATAGTTTTACATCGTAATATTGCAAGCGAGCATTGATGCCAAAACGCGCTCTTAAAGGGGACGTTAACAATCCTGAACGGGTAGTTGCACCAATAAGCGTAAACGGATTCAGAGATATTTGCACAGATCGTGCATTCGGACCTGTTTCCAACATGATGTCAATTTTAAAATCTTCCATCGCTGAATATAGATACTCTTCTACAATCGGGCTCAAACGGTGAATTTCATCAATAAATAATACATCGCCTTCTTCAAGGTTGGTCAGTAAACCCGCTAAATCACCTGGTTTGTCCAGTACTGGTCCAGAAGTAATCTTTATGCCGACCCCCATTTCATTGGCAATTATATTGGATAGCGTTGTTTTACCAAGTCCGGGAGGCCCATGAAGTAATACGTGATCTAATGACTCCCCTCTCAATTTTGCAGCCTTAACAAAGATGTTCAGGTTTTCCAAAATCTTTTCCTGCCCAGTAAAATCCTCAAACGCCTGCGGTCTTAATACACGTTCGATATCCCTATCCATATGATTTAAGTTTTCCGCATTCGGATCTAAGTTCTCATTCATTTACGCTCTCCTTTTATTCGATTTATTTATATTTTCGCGTCCAACTAGAAATTTTCAATTGGATAACACCGAAAAAAGCTTCTTTAAAAATACTTGTGCTCATTTTTGAAGTTCCCTCTGTACGATCAGTAAATATAATAGGTACCTCATCTACTTTAAAACCATATTTAATCGCGGTAAACTTCATTTCAATTTGAAATGCATAGCCAACGAACCTAATTTTATCAAGTGGTATTCGCTCTAATACTCTTCTCCTAAAACACACAAAACCCGCGGTAGCGTCCTGAATGTCAATGCCTGTTACAAAACGTACATAAACAGAAGCAAAATATGACATCAACACCCTACTCATGGGCCAATTCACTACATTTACACCTTTGATATAACGAGAACCAATACTCATGTCGGCATTTTCTATACAGTTTTGACGTAGGCGAATCAAGTCATCCGGATTATGGCTAAAATCAGCATCCATTTCAAATATGAATTCATATTCTCGTTGTAAAGCCCATTTAAATCCATGTATGTAAGCAGTGCCTAAGCCCAACTTTCCTTTACGTTCTTCAATAAACAAGCATTCATGAAATTCATCTTGAAGTGATTTCACGATGTTAGCTGTTCCATCAGGAGAACCGTCATCGACAATTAAAATATGAAAGGGTACGGGAAGAGAGCATACTTTACGAATTATTTTTTCGATGTTCTCCTTCTCGTTGTATGTAGGTATGATAACTAAACTATCGGCCACTTTATAAACATTTTGTATGCTGTAAAGTTACTAATTTTATTGGGATTCTTATTGACCTATTGGAGCATTAATGGCAGATGGATGGAAAATAAAAAGTCCGCTATTTTGCAATAGCAGACTTTTATTAACCAATTATAAACTTAAATTATGAGACTACAAATATAGACTAAAAGAATGTAAAACAAAACCTATTAAACCTTTAATAGTTGTTGATAACACAAAAATTACAAACCACTTGATTAGCGGTCTACTTCTCCCAGTACAATATCCATCGACCCCAATATTGCAATCAAGTCGGCAATCAAATTTCCCTTCCCCAGTTCAGGTAAAACGGAGAGATTATTAAAGCTCGGCCCCCTTGCCTTCACCCGTTTAGGGATATCAGATTTTTCCTGTGTTACAAAATAAAAACCTAATTCTCCCTTTGGGTTTTCAGCTCTTACATAATAATCCTGGGCTTTAAGGTTGACTTTTTTTGGCACCAATGCGCGCGGATCAAATGTATTGGTACGCGGAAAATCTTTTAATAAACGCTCTAAACATTGTTCTATAATTTTGACAGATTCCTTTACCTCATCCACACGAATCTTGTATCGATCCCAACAGTCGCCCAAACTCCCCATTTCACCTTTTCCAACAGGTATTTCAAAATCGATTTCTGGATATACGGAATAGGCATCTATTCTTCTCAAATCCCATTTGATTCCCGAAGCGCGAAGCATCGGTCCCGACACACCATAGTTGATGGCAACATCTGCAGGTAGGATGCCAATATTTGCAGTTCGTGATATAAATATTTGATTTTCAGTTAGCAACTCATCCAACTCCACCAATTTAGGCTTGAAATAGGTAACAAATTCAGCACATCTTTCTTCAAAACCAACTGGTAGGTCATAAAATAAACCGCCTACCCAAATGTAATTATATAACATACGTGAGCCTGAAACCCATTCTAACATATTCATGATATGTTCACGATCTCTAAAGCACCACATAAAAGGTGTAAATGCACCGATATCAATGCCATAGGTACCGATGCCAATCAAATGTGAGGCAATGCGATTTAATTCACAGACTAATACCCGTATATACTCCACTCTTTTTGGAATCTTGTCATCAATACCGAGCATACGCTCTACTCCCATAACAAAAGCATGGCTATTATTCATGGATGATAAATAGTCCAAACGATCGGTGAACGGTATGGTTTTACCATAACTCATGGATTCTGCATGTTTATCAAAGCAACGATGTAAATAACCCAAATGCGGAATCACTTCTTTGACAAGTTCACCGTCAGTTATCAACTGTAAGCGCAGAACACCATGTGTTGAAGGATGCTGAGGCCCCATGTTGATGATCATCTCTTGTGAACCAATGCTTTCTAGATGTGCTTCGTATTTTTTAAACGCAGCATTGTACTTCGTATTCGACATATGCAGTAATCGAGTTCTTATTTATTTAATAGCAATTCCATGATAACTCTCTGGGTCTTGATAGTCTTTTCTTAAAGGATATCCCTCCCAGTCATCTGGAAGTAGGATACGTCTAAGATCGGGATGGCCGATGAAAAATATTCCCATGAGGTCAAAAGCTTCTCGCTCGTGCCAGTCGGCAGTTTTCCATACGGTAGCAACAGAAGCAAGCTCTGGTAGTTGATCAACATTACGGTTGTTTTCCTTCATTACCTTTAATACCAATGTATGTAAATAAGGAATTGAGGTCAAATGATAAGTAATCATAAAGCCCAATTCACTCAGATCAACAGCCGTAATATTATTTAAAAAATCAAAATAGAGTCCCTCTTCGTCCCGTAAAAAAAAACAAATTTCTTCCAGAAAGGCAGCATTCACGAATATCGCTGATTGCAATCCTGATTCTTCTATTTTCTCAATGGCTTCATCCCCAAATCTGGCAACGATTAAGGTTGAAATTTCTTTCGTATTCATTATTTAAGGTGCTAAGCGAACTATTTTCCAGGAATCAGATACTTTTTGAAAGGCTATTCTATCATGAAGACGACTTGAACGGCCTTGCCAAAACTCAATATAAAGAGGCTTTATCAAGTAACCTCCCCAAAACTCAGGACGCGGTACGAGCTCTTGATTTTCAAATTCGTGCGCAAGATTTGCGACTCTTTCTTCTAGGAAACTGCGATTGGGAATTGTTTCACTTTGTGGTGATGCAATGGCTCCAAGACGACTTCCCTTTGGCCTAGATTGAAAATATTCGTCAGAATCCTCTTCCGGTAGTTTTTCAATAAGTCCTTCTATACGTACCTGACGTTGTAATTCTGGCCAAAAAAACAGAGTCGCCACATGCGGATTGGCATTCATTTCAGTACCTTTACGGCTATTGAAATTAGTGAAAAAACTAAAACCATTATCTTTTAGATCTTTTAGTAAAACCACGCGCGACGAAGGCAATGACATATCGCCTACTGTAGACAAAATCATAGCATTAGGTTCAAGAACCTCACTATAAATAGCTTCGTTAAACCATTTTTCAAATTGTACTAAAGGATCATTGCTCACGTCGCTTTCAGACAGGTTGCCCAAGGCATAATCTTGTCTAATTGCGGCAATATCTTTGTGTTCGATTGCCATGACTTTGAATTTTTATATGTCACAAACATACTAATTTCACTTATTTTTATCTACTAAACTCGTATAAATTAATTATCAAAATGACTTTGGCATTAATTTTATTGTAATATATGTCTAAAACAAATGCAAATGTTTAACGAACTCGATCCTCAAACAGGCTGTTTATTAATATCAGAACCTTTTATGCTCGACCCAAATTTTGAACGGTCGGTCATCCTATTATGTGATCACGATTCTCAGGACACAACCTTAGGATTTATTCTCAATCATAAGGTTATTGGTTGTGTTGGAGATTTAATCAGAGAAATCGCAACATGTACCTTTCCTTTACATATAGGTGGGCCCGTTTCCCAGAATGAGTTATTTTTTATCCACTCCCGTTTTGATTTACTTCTAAGTGGGGAGGAAATAAATGATAATATATATTTTGGAGGAGATGCAGAATTATTATTTAGCTTAATAAATGAAAATAAGATAAATCAAGAAGATATCAAATTTTTCTTGGGGTATTCAGGCTGGCAATCAGGCCAATTAGATAAGGAAATCAAAGAAAATAGTTGGGCAGTTCAGAATAAATTTTCCGCTGCATTGGTCTTTGAGAAAGACACCGAACTACTTTGGAAAGAGGCTGTTATAAGCTTGGGTGCGAAGTATGCCCATGTTGCCAATTTCCCACAATTACCAAGCTTAAATTAATTTGTTATTTCGACGTAATTTTTATGAATAAAATGTAATCTTCACTATTTTTTAGTATATTTGTGACATTAAGCAGAGTCCTTACGTTTTAAAACATTTCAATTTATCTTAATTCGAGATATGGCTTTCACCTTTTGAATTTATTTAATGCGATGACTTTTGTTTACTTAAACTGCCGCAGATTCAGTAGTTTAATATGGTTTAATATTAATTTTAAATAAATAAATGAGTAGTTCAGAAAGTTTCAGCAAAAAAGAAAAAGAGAAAAAAAAGTTAAAAAAGAAACAAGATAAGGAGCAAAAGAAAGAAGAGAGAAAAAACAATACCGACAAAGGTAAAAGTTTAGAAGAAATGTTTGTATATGTTGATGAATATGGAAACATAACTACAACTCCTCCTGATCCAACAAAAAAACAGAAAATTAATGTAGAAGATATCGCAATATCAACTGCTAAATATGAAGCAAACCCAGAAGATTTAATTAAATCTGGTATTGTGAATTTTTACAATACAGACAAAGGTTTTGGTTTCATACGTGATCTAAAAACTCAGGATAAAATATTTTTCCACGTTAATGGTCTGATTGACGCTGTTAAAGAGAATGACAAAGTAACTTTTGAAACAGAAAAAGGATTAAAAGGTATGAATGCCGTAAATGTTAAATTACAAAAATAACATTAAAAGGATAACATAGGAAAAAGGGGATTTAATTAATTAAATCCCCTTTTTTTGTCATTATACTATTTTAACAACTTAACTTCGTACAAATCCTTACGCCGATCCTTCATCACTTTTACGGTCCCGTATTCATGTAAATCACGAAGTGCATAAAGATCCACATCGGCAATCAGTACCATTTCAGTATTCGGAGTCGCCTCTGCTTTAATCGCATTATTTGGAAAAGCGAAATCCGAAGGTGTAAAAACAGCAGATTGTGAATACTGAATATCCATATTATTTACCCGAGGCAGATTACCAACCGAACCCGCAATAGCTACATAACATTCATTTTCAATTGCTCGCGCCTGTGCGCAACTCCGTACACGTATGTAACCATTCTGTGTATCGGTCATAAAAGGAACAAACAAGATTTGCATTCCTTGATCTGCTAATATACGGCTCAATTCGGGAAATTCTACGTCATAGCAGATTAGTAGTCCAACTTTACCACAATCTGTATCAAATACCTTTACTTCACTCCCTCCGACCATACCGTAATATTTCGATTCATTAGGAGTGATGTGTATCTTCTTAAAAGAATCCAGTTTACCATTGCGATGACAGAGATACGATATATTATAAAGTTTTTTATTTTCCATGATTGGCATAGACCCTGCAATTATATTGATATTGTAGGAAACTGCAAACTGTTGGATTTTATCGATAATTTCCGCCGTTTTTTCGGCTAATTTTTCCATCGCCATGCGTTCTGGAAGTTCATTATAAGGACTCATCAAAGGCGAATTGAAGAATTCTGGAAACATAATGAAATCCGTTCCATAATCACTTACCGTATCGACAAAAAATTCTATTTGATCATAAAACGCTTCTATATTATCAAAAAGGCGCATCTGCCACTGTACCAATCCCAATCTTATCGTCTGCTTGGTTGTTGAAATAGAGCGTGTTTCCGATTCGTAATAAATGTTGTTCCATTCTAATAGAGTTGCAAACTCCATAGACTCGGAGTCTTCAGGCAAATAATGTTTTAATATTTTTTTGACATGAAAATCGTTGGACAGTTGAAAAGTGAGTGTTGGATCATAAATCTCCTTTCTTTTGACTTTTTCAATATATGTTCTCGGACTCATCTTATCCGAGTAGTTGTGGTAATTTGGAATCCGACCACCTGCCACGATAGATTTTAAGTTCATTTGTTCGCATAATTCCTTTCGCGAATCATATAACCGTCTTCCAAGCCGAAGGGCACGATGGTCTGGGTGAACAAATACTTCTATACCATAAAGAGTATCTCCATCATTGGTATGTTTTGAAAATTTACCATCATCGATGATTTCATAATAACTATCAAAAATATTACTCTTCTTCGAATTGAGAATAATGGATAAAGCACAAGCCACAACATGACCGTCAACCTCCACACACAATTGTCCTTCTGGAAATAAGTCAATTAAGTCAACAATATTCTCGCGCGTCCAGATTTCGCCTACCCCCTGATAAGCTTCGGTCATGGAGCTCTTCAAATCAACATAGTCTTTTTTTGTCAAGTTTCTGACTTGAATATCCATATAAATCAAAATTAGTTTCCATCAATATACAAAAATCAATCCTAAATCATGTTCTGGCTGGTTAAAATAACTTCAAAAATCTATTTATAATAAGATACAATAGACTGTCATTGTCTGTAGCTATTGCTCTTTAGCTCTTATAAAGAAAAAGAGCTAAGACAATTAAGTCTTAACTCTTTTATAAGCGTATATTATCGGTGTATTACTAATACCGAAAAAACTATGCTTGACCAGTTGTGCCACCAAAAGGGAAAGCAACTGTTGGGTCGCCGCCGATTACTTGCGCATCACTAGTTTGATTTCCTGCTGCTGCAATCGCTTCAAAGCGAGTTACATTATCTTGTAATGCACCTAACAAACGTTTAGCATGTTCAGGCGTCAAAACGATTCTAGATTTCACTTTAGCTTTCGGAACACCTGGCATCACACGTACGAAGTCAATCACAAACTCTGTGTTTGAATGCGTTATGATCGCTAGATTTGAGTAGATTCCTTCAGCTACTTCTTCGGTCAACTCGATACTCAATTCGTTCTGATTTTGATTAT
Organism: Sphingobacterium sp. SG20118; assembly: GCF_044740685.1. Classification (NCBI taxonomy): domain Bacteria; kingdom Pseudomonadati; phylum Bacteroidota; class Sphingobacteriia; order Sphingobacteriales; family Sphingobacteriaceae; genus Sphingobacterium; species Sphingobacterium sp. SG20118. The sequence continues at coordinate 2,323,017 of NZ_CP172826.1, read as the reverse complement.
TTTCCATAAAATTTATTATAAGTATTTAATATAAGTTTCTAATTATTTGCTAAATGTTCTAAAATCTTGTCCTGCTTCAATATTTAACAAGGTTTCATAAATCAAGAGGATGACATTATCTACATCTTCTTTATGAACCATCTCTACAGTTGTGTGCATGTAACGTAAAGGCAATGAAATCAATGCTGAAGGTACACCGCCATTACTATAAGCAAAAGCATCTGTGTCTGTTCCGGTAGAACGCGATGAAGCTTGACGCTGGAATGGAATCCCATTCTTTTCAGCAACCTGAACAAGCAATTTATTTAAATTAATCTGAACAGCAGGGGCATATGACAAGACTGGCCCTGCTCCTGACGATAAATCACCTTGCGTGATTTTATTGATCATAGGAGTTTGGGTATCATGCGTTACATCTGTCACAATCGCTACATTAGGTTTGATTCTTTGGGCAATCATTTCTGCGCCACGTAAACCAATTTCTTCTTGAACAGAATTAACGATATATAATCCAAAAGGAAGTTTTTTCTTGTTTTCCTTTAATAAACGAGCAACTTCAGCAATCATAAATCCACCGGCACGATTATCCATCGCACGGCCTACATAATAACGGTCGTTTAATATACTAAATTCATCTTCGTAGGTAATAACACATCCTACATGAACACCTAAAGCTTCTACTTCTTCTTTAGAAATACATCCACAATCCAAAAAGATATTCTTTAATGTAGGTGCTTCCTCTTTTTCACCGGAACGTGTATGGATGGCTGGCCATCCAAATACCGCTTTTACAATTCCTTTATCCGTATGAATATTTACTTTTTTTGATGGTGCAATCTGATGGTCAGAGCCACCATTACGGATTACATAAATCAATCCATCTTTAGTGATATAGTTTACGAACCACGAAATTTCATCCGCATGCGCTTCAATCACCACCTTATATTCAGCTTCTGGATTAATTACGCCAACTGCTGTGCCGTAATTATCCGTAAATGTTTCATCGACATAAGGCTTTAAATAATCTAACCAAAGTCGTTGTCCCTCCCATTCAAATCCTGTTGGTGAAGGGTTATTAATATACTTTTCAAAAAAAGAGACCGAATCCTTTGTTACTATTGAAATATGTGTACTTTCTTTCTTCTTCTTATCTGCCATGCTCATTATTTAATTACCGATGTCAAATTATGAAAAATAATACTAACGACAAAAGTAAAATTTGAATTTCTTTAATCTTGGGCAAATTAAGGGGCATTTGTGCGACTTTTTATACGATTCTATATGATGAAGATAGGGAAAGAATGTTTCTACGCGTATTAAATAAAACACAAACGACCAAATTCTGAGAAACTGACGAATATCTGCAGCGCAATCATGATTGCAGAAAAATAACAAATCATGAACGAATATTTTTACGTTTATATCCACGTAATTATATCGTGAATCCAACCAAATTTATCTAAGTTTACGCTTGAAAAAAAATAATTAAACAATATGGAGAATTTATTCAGCGTCATACATTGGAATTTAGATCCTGAAATATTTAAGATAGGCAGCTTTGGTCTTCGATATTATGCTTTATGCTGGTTAGCCGCATTTGCAGTATCGTATATGATTATGCTCAAAATATTCAGAAACGAAAATAAGAGTCAAGAATTACTGGATCAATTGAGTATATATATATTTCTAGGAACATTAATAGGTGCTAGACTCGGACATTGTCTTTTTTACGAGTTCGATTACTATAAAGATCATTTACTGGAAATGGTATTACCATTCCGTTTCGTAAACGGTCAATTTCAAATGACAGGTTTTGCAGGTTTAGCAAGTCATGGCGGCGCGATCGGTATCCTTACTGCATTATATCTATTCTGCCGGAAGACTAAAACTGATTTTCTGTGGTTGGCAGATCGACTAGTGGTAGTTGTTCCGATAGCGGGTGCCTTCATTCGAATAGGTAATTTTTTCAACTCCGAGATTATCGGTACACCGACAGATAAACCATGGGCTATTATATTTGATCATGTTGACCAAGTTCCACGTCATCCTGGCCAACTTTATGAAGCGATTGCTTACATTATCATCTTCTTTATTATTGTTTACCTATTTAAAAATAAAAAGATGCAAAAACCTGGTACATTAATGGGTATCTTCTTTGTGTTGCTCTTCTCAGCTCGATTATACTTAGAAAGCTTCAAGATTGACCAAGAAGAATTTGAACAAGGGATGGCATTAAATATGGGACAGCTTTTAAGTATTCCATTTATATTAGGAGGTTTATATTTCATCTTTAGAAAGCCTAAAACATTGAAACGTTAAGGTATACAGTAATTTCCTGATATAAAAAATCTTAGCATTTAATTTGAGAAAACTGATGAAGTTGCTCATTTATGAATAAATATTTAAAACGATCATATAAAATATTTTATATGATCGTTTTTCTGTTTAATTAAACTTCGTTTGTATTTATATCCCGGAATGTCTCGAATGGCGACAAGATTAGCAGTAAATAAAAAAGGTTGAAAAACAATCGAAAGCTAAAAAGTAGTATCAGAAAGTTAGGCTTTTAACAAAGCGAATTTTTCAAGAATATAAGAGCGTTAAAAAGGGGGTTTTAACATCCCCTTTTTAACGCTATATTAGATTGGTAGTTATACTCATTAATTAAATATATAACGAATACCCACTTGAGCAGACCATCTAGAGGAAAGGTCTTGAACATAATAAGGAACATTACCGTTTATATTAGCTAATCTATAAGTCGGTTTCTTAGTGGTTCCTTCATATCCAGCGAATGTGACAGGTACAAAACTATTGTCCCAGAAACTTGTCGATCCACTATATTGTTTACCCCAATTGCCATTTAATAAATTCCCAACATTCATGACATCAACCGAAAGCTGTAATTTATTTTTTGTGCTACCGATATTCGTAAATAAATCTTGAACAATCTTCAAATCGAATTTATGCGAAAATGGTGATCTAGCTCCATTCCTCTCAGCGTATTGTCCCCTCCTAGATTTTAGATAATCATTTGATTCAATAAAGCCATTGAACGCGTCCCATTGTTGTTGTGGCGTTTGATCTTTATTTTGGACAAAAGTCATTTCAGATTGATTTTTCGGAATATACAGTAAGTTAAACTGATTATTAGTCGAAGATGCATAACCTGTTAAGTTACCTCCTGCTAGATAGGAAAATCTAGCTCCAGATTGTCCTGTATAAACCAAAGATACTGATGTGCCTAAGTTTTTCAAATATTCTTTCGAGAACGATAAAAACCCTATTACACGACTTCCTGTACTAAAAGGATTATGTGCTAAAGTCACGTTATTTGAACCGTTTACCGAAGCTACTCGATACCAATTCGATTGATTCTGGGAAGATGTACCTGAAATTAAATCCTTCGCTTCAGTATACGTATATGCTACCGATGCATCTAAACCGAACAAGAAACTTTTAGATAATGATGCCGTAGTAGACCACGAATATCCCTTATTGACATTATTCACATAAATAACCTCACTATAGTTATCTAATACACGACGGTTATTATTATTCGCATCATAAACTAGACGATTATCAGCTCCTTCTAATGTTCCAACTGGTCTCTCCAAATTTAAATCTCTAAAATTAAATGCACTTAAGTTTTTAGAGTAAATAAATTCTAACGTCCCTTTAATTCCGTACGGTAATACTTGATCTATCCCGCCGGAGAAGCGAGCTATCTGCGGTAATTTCAAGTTGCGGTCAAGCGCGGTAATATTTCCGGAAGGTGTAACAGTACCTTCATATTTAGGCAATTTGTTGACATCACTAATAAATGGAACATTTGCATCAGTACCATTGCCTAAATTATTTCCTCCCAATAATGCTCCACTTTGCGTAAAGGCACCTGCCGCCCATACAAATGGAACTCGAGAGGTAAAGATACCCATCCCCCCACGTACTATGGTAGAACGATCTCTGTTAACATCCCAGTTGAATCCTATTCTAGGAGAAAACATCAGTGCAGGACTTGGCATACGATTGGTTTTAACATCATATTGCTTTGCCAAGATGGAATTGTTAAAGTCAGTATTCTCCAGTGGTTTATCCATATAGATTGGAATATCAACTCGGACACCGGCAGTAATTTTTAAATTATCTTGCATTTGAAACTCATCTTGAACATAGAAACCCAATTGCACGGCGTTAAATTTAGCTCCCTGACGAGGATCGTCAGTGTTACTATAGCTAAATTGCATGCTGTTAGCCATACCTCGCTCAAAATTCTCTATTGCAGTATAAGGTGCTCCAGTTTCAGGATTAACATCTCCTACTTTAGAATCGCTAAAAACAAATGCCCCATTTGAATTTCCTGTATATGCATTATACATCTTATAGAATTCATTATGTGTACCAAATGTCAATGTGTGAAGTCCTTTATACCAAGTTAAGTTATTAGACAATGTGTAGACATCCTGATCCAATTGGTTGATATTACTAAATGGATCTGTACCCAAATAATAATTTCCTGTTACCGTTGTTGGTTCTCCATTTACTTCAATTTGCCTTGGAACATTGATGCGAACATTCGGAAATAAGGGATTTTTATAACTTCTCGCATCTCGTACACGTGAATAACCCGCAATAAAACTATTTGCTAATGAATTATTAATCCGGCTACTTAACTCCAAAGTAAGTGTATTAGATTTAAAATCTTTTAATACAGCACCATTACCAAAAGTCAGTGATGTACCCGTACGGGTATTGCCCACATCTGTACCATCTACATAATTGTATCTTAACGATAGTTTATTTTTTTCGTTAATATTCCAGTCCAAGCGTGTCATTATTTTATTGGACTTATTTTCGTCTACTAGGTCCGTAAAAGAGCCTGCATCATAGCCATATTTATTCAGAGCAATATCATAAATACGTTGGGCATCGGCTTCTAGTAGATTCGATCCAGTTGAACCAACCTGAAAGTTTTCTGGGGTATTGCTTTTTGTATGCTCGTAATTAACAAAGAAAAATAATTTATCTTTAACAATTGGACCTCCAAGGCGTACCCCATAAGTTTTCTCAGAAAAATTGGCTAATCTACTACCTTTTTCATCATCTTTTAATAAAGCTTTTGGTGTCTTTCCAGTTAAATCTTGATTTCTAAAATAGTGATAAACTGAACCTTGAAATTGATTGGTACCCGACTTGGTGACAGCAGAAATACCTCCTCCAGCAAATCCACTTGAACGGACATCAAAAGGTGCTACCTGAACAGACATTTGCTCAATTGCATCCAAGGAAATTGGATTTGTACCGCTACCTCCGCCGTTTAGTCCGTTCGAGTTAAGACCAAACACATCATTAGTAACTGCCCCATCAATAGTAAATTGATTGAACCTATTATTCATACCTCCAATCGAAACAGATTGTCCTTTCACATCAGCTTGTGGTGTCAATCTTGTAAAATCCTCAATTGAACGAGAAACAGTTGGTAAATTTTCCATCTGTTTTCTAGAAATAGATGTTTCGGCACCAGTTTTCAAGTTTTTTGACCCAGCAGTTCTCGTAACAGCAACCTCATCAAGCATAGTTTCCCCAGTACCAAAAGTGCCATTTATTACATAAGGCTGTCCCAATTGTATGAAAACATCATTGTAGACGATAGGTTGTTGACCTACATACGTAATCTCTACTTTGTAAGGACCACCTACTCGCATTGCGGGAAGATTAAAGCGTCCTGCAGAATTTGATGAGCCAGTGTACGTTGTTCCTGAGGGTACGTGGATTGCCTTAATTGTTGCTCCCGTTGTTGTTTGACCGCTAGCTTGTTTAACTAAACCAGTCATACTGCTCGTAGTGACCTGTGCATGTATTGTACCATAACTTGCTAAAACAAGTGCAAAAAAAAGTAAAGGTCTTTTCATAAAGAAAATTTTTGTTAATAATATGCCACAAAAGTATAAAGAGAATTTAACATTGGAAGCACTTAACAAAAACTTAACATACTCATAACAAGAATGTTCAGGCTATATATTTTTCATTTAAATAACTAAAAATTGAAAAAATGAGAATTTTAACAATTTTTAACATTTAATTTTGCAATTATAATACTTGACACTTTCAATTATTACAAAAACTATAATGCAATCGATTGTGTTAATAGACGATTTTGAAGACAAATAAAATCATGAACGATTATGTTTTGTAATATTTACTACCAAATAAAACAAACATAGCAGTTTTCTGTTATGTGCCTTTTCTATTATGCTTGAATAACCATTCGTACATTTCATCTCGATGGAAAAGACGTTCTACACTTCCATGTGTCCCGCCGGGAATAATCGTTAAAGTTACATCAGCCTCTGGATCTGCTTTTTTAATTGCGTTCACAATTTTTTTAGATTCGGACATGGGTACTGCACGATCGCGATTACCATGTTGCACCCATAACGGTACTTGGGCAAGGTTATCTGCATATTTAACACTACCTCCTCCACAGATAGCAACTGCCGCTGCTATTCTGTCAGGATATTTACCGGCAACATCCATAGTACCATACCCTCCCATACTCATTCCACATACATACACGCGGTCAGGGTCAGCATTATAGTGTTCAATTACATAATCAACGATTTCAATTACTTTATCTGGATCCCATCCACCTGTTGATTGTGGCGCAATGATAATCCCTGGCACTTCTTGACCTTTATTCATTGCATAAAGTACGCCATACCGTTTTACACGATCTAAGTTAGTTCCAGAAAGACTTCTTCCATGTAGAAACACCAAAATAGGTTGCTTTTCTGGTTGTTCTTCCCCCTCAGGTAGGTTCAATAAAAAAGGGTATGCAGTTTCACCTTCTACAGCCTTCAATTGCGCTTGGCAAACCAAGTTCATCATACCGAAGAAGAGTATGAAAACGACAGTTAAAATACCAAAAATAGGTTGATTATATTTTTTTGTCAAATACATAAGTAACAAAAATACATTTTATTCTGAATCAGCAAAATATATATTAATCTAAATTAACTTCTTTATTATAGAAAATTCGAGGTAATTTTAAACTTTCACAAGTAAAACATGTCCTTAAAAATTTTACATACAGCAGATTGGCATTTGGGCAAACGATTGGATTATTTTTCCCGATTTGAAGAACAAAAAGCGGTCTTGGAAGAAATCATTCAAATTGCTGAGGATGAACAGGTGGATGCCGTCATTGTAGCGGGTGATTTATTCGATGCATTCAACCCTCCAGTAGAAGCCATTGAATTACTATATACCACACTTAAACGTTTGACTAAAAACGGTACAAGACCAGTTATCGCTATTGCAGGTAACCACGACTCACCGGATCGCGTGGATGCACCAGATAGTTTAGCACGAGATTGTGGTATAATCTTCGCAGGAAAACCTAATATGGAGTTTAGTCCTTACCAAATAGAGCAGGGATTTGAGATAATTAAAGGTGATAGCGGATTTTTGGAAATTAAACTTCCTCATATCGAGTTTCCGCTGCGTCTCATCGTAACGGCATTTGCTAATGAACATAGGCTCAAAGAATACCTTGGTGAAGATGAACAAGAAGGACTCAATGAAGTACTAACGAGGAAGTGGCAATCATTGGCCAATCGATATTGCGATGATAAAGGTGCGAACCTATTGGTTTCACATTTGTATATGAATAAGAAAGGTGGTCCAGTGCTCGAAGAACCCGATGGGGAAAAACCATTACGTATTGGGTTTGCAGATACCGTTTTTACAGATTGTATCCCCCATCAAATTCAATATACAGCACTAGGTCATCTACATCGTTACCAAGAGATTGGAGGCCACTGTGCCCCTGTTGTTTATGCTAGCAGCCCACTTTGCTACTCATTTTCAGAGGTGGGTCAAGATAAGAAAGTGGTCATCTTAACTGTTGAACCCAATAAAGAAGTAATTTATAAAGCTATTACGATATGTTCTGGCAAGAAGTTAATGCGCAAAAGATTTGATTCTGTAATTACTGCTATCGACTGGCTTACAAGTAACCAGGATTGCTTAGTTGAACTAACACTTGTGACTTCAACATCTTTGACCCAAGCCGAAAAGAAGTATCTTGAAGATAGCCATCAGGGAATCATCTATCTCATTCCAGAAGTTAACAATTCCAAAAGTTTAAATCAAGCAATGAGTATATCAAGGAGGAGCAAAAGTATTAATGAAAATTTCACTGACTATTATCGTTTCAGAAACAATGATCAATTACCATCAACAGAATTGTTAGATTTATTTAATGAAGTTTTAGGCAGTCAAAACGAGCAGGAGAATTAGTATTATGTTGCCATTATATCTGTCGATAGAAGGATTATATTCCTATCAGACTAAACAAGAGATTGATTTCACGTCTTTAACTGCTGCTGGCCTATTTGGCATATTTGGCAAGGTAGGTTCTGGAAAATCAACCGTCCTTGAGGCTATTACATTTGCATTATTTGCAAATACCAACAGGCTCAATACCAACAATAGGGCGTATAATATGATGAATTTGAATTCCAATCAATTACGTATTGAATTTCATTTCATAGGGAAAGAGAATAAAAAATATGCATTTGAAGCTTCTTGGCGGAGAAATAGCAAGCAGTTTGAAAAAGTGACCACACCAATTAGAAAAGCATATGTTTTTGAAAATGGTGAAAAGATACCCTTGGAGAGTACAGATGCTGAAGAGATATTAGGCATTTCCTATAAGAATTTTAATCGTACTGTTATTGTTCCACAAGGGCAGTTTAAGGAATTTTTAGAACTTAAGGGAGCAGAACGATCCGCTATGATGAAAGAGCTTTTCAATCTGGATCATTATGACCTATTTTACAAAGTTGCTTCTTTGAATAAAGAAACTGATCTTAAAATTCAAAATATTTCAGGAGCAGTTCAAATCCTGGATGAATATACAGCTGAAAATATCGAGGGATTGGTAACACAGCTATCGAAAGAAGAATCAACTTTAGCGCTAGTTTCCAAAAAACATGCAAATTTAGATCAGCAATATCAAAAATTGCTAGAAGTACAATTACTTTATCGAGAGATTGCATCTAAAAAGGAGATATTCGCTAAACTTAATGCCAATCAAGATAATATTGCAACTTTAAAAAGACAGATTCAAGTTTTTAGACATGTCGAGCGAATCTTTAAATACCTATTTGAAGATTTAAGAAAAGATCAACAAGTAGCCATCCAATTGCAGACAGATACTGAACATGCTCAGAAGCAAATGGATGGAGTGAGCACGAAACTATTGATTACAAATCAAGAACTTACGAAAACAGAGCTTCTCTATAATAAACTTGACAGCAGAAAAATAGAAGTTGAGGATTTAAAGAATATCATTCAGATTCTACAGTTGCAACATGATATTGCATCGGATACAGAGCGAATAGCTAAAGGGCAGGTTCACCTTCATTCAGTAGAAAAAGAAATTGCAGATAAGTTAGCTCTAATTCAAGATAGGCAGTTTGAACTAAAGCAGTTAAAATTGAGTCGTATTCCGAGCGACTTGTTGATTGTAATAAATGACTGGTATAGTAAACAAGAACAATTAGTTAAAAATCAACGAGATATAAAGCTTGAATTAACAGGTAAACAGACTGATACTCAAACTATATTGCAGCAATTTTTGACACAGGGCCTGGATTCCAAAACATGGTTAGAAAATCTGTCACAGAAGGAAACCCTGTTGTCAATTGAGTTGGAAAAACTACAAATCGAAGCAAATAAAGCACTGGTGCAACAGCAACTGGCCACTTATACGCATGCTTTGACAAATGGACAAGCCTGCCCGCTATGTGGATCTGAACAACATCCACATATTATGCAGACAGAGGATGTTTCCATGCACCTTGATTCTTTGAAGTCACAGAAAGTTGCTTTACTTGCAGAAGTACAGCTAGTACAGCAACAGAAACAGTATTTTATACAGGTAGAAACCAATCTAATTAGCTTAAAAAAAGACGTAAAAACACTTCAAGCTAAATTACAGATCATTTTAACTGATCAACAAGCCCACCTCAATCAATTTATTTGGGAAGATTTCACCCCTCATGATCGAACTGCATTTGAAAAATGGAAACTGCAAGTATCCGAAATAGAGAAAAAATGCACAGCTGTTGAAGAAAAACTTACAGAGCTCCAAAATGAGCAAGAAATTCTCAAAGGTAAAAGAGATAAATACAATAATGTACTTAACAGTATCATACTTTCTAAATCAACAATAGAAGGAAGGTTGACTAGCCACTTACAGTTGATCAAACAATTAAATGTATCAGACTACCAACAGTTACCTCTTTCAGATATTGAAAATCGAATTGTACAATCCATTAAGTTTATCAATGATACTGAGCAATCATACAAGAAGTTATCTGATGAAGTTAATCGTCTTAATGTGGAAGAAGCAACTTGTTCAACGGCAACTAAATCTTTGAAACTACAATTGAGCGGAATTCTTTTACAAATCGATAATCAGCAAAAACAGATCAATGATTTGCTAAAACAACATAATTATTCGTCTGCGGTAGAGGTGCAACAAATTTTAGCACAACAACTTGATTTAGATAAAGAAGAAACACGCATTAAACAATTCGAAGAGCAGTATGCGATTATACAGGCTGCATTACTACAATTGGAAGAAAAGGTACAACAAGAAGCTGTGGATATATCTCAAATTACAGCTATAAGTCTCGAATTGCAGCAAGTAAAACAAGATAAAGAAAAACTGATTGGACAATTGCAATCTCTCAAAGACCAAGTTTTAACCGCTCAAAAAAAGTATGCTGAAAAATTGCAATTACAGGTCGAGTTTGATAAACTTAATCTTAGAAGTAAAAATCTGAATGTTCTTTCAAATCTTTTTAAGGGAAATGGATTTGTTGACTATATCTCGACCCAATACTTAGAGGATCTGTGCCTGATTGCAAATCAACGATTTGAGAGATTGACACGCGGTCACCTAAAATTAATGATAAATGCGGATAATGATTTTGAAGTAATAGACCATCTGAATGGTGGTAAATCAAGGTCTGTCAGGACATTATCGGGAGGTCAGTTTTTCCAAGCCTCTCTCTGTCTTGCATTAGCATTGGCCGAGAGTACACGCAGTCTCAACAAAAATGAAAAGAATTTCTTTTTTATTGATGAAGGGTTTGGAACTCAAGATACAGAATCCGTTAATCTAATTTTTGAAACACTTAACTCGCTGCATAAAGAGAATCGTATTGTCGGTATAATATCACATGTCGACGAGCTTCAGGAGCGTATTCCTGCTTCCATCAAAATTGTTAAAGACGAGCATCAAGGTAGCCTAGTTGTCCGAAATCATTAAGATTTTACTATCCCGATGATTGATAGCATTATAAAGGGATTCCATATTCCCTTTATAATGCTTTATTTACGTTATAATTCTTGTTTGTAAGACATTTCGAGATTGATGATAACATCTCGTAGGTCACCTTCAACAAATGATAAATTTCCAACTACTAAAACACCGCGAGTGCCACCGCTCTTTTCTGTGATACCATAAACCGTATTTTCATCGTCAGGGTTCGAATCCCCTTCATAACGATAGATGTAATCAATTTTATAGTTGGTTGGATTTGCAATTAAAGGCTTCAGCTCAATATTATAATCAATAACATAGCCGTCATCTTTCAATTTTTCCAACGCGACAGTAGCAGAATCATATTTATTTCTATATTCCATAATTGTATATATTATATATAAAATAACAACCCGTAAAGAAAAGAGTTTTAGCGTTTATTTATTTTTGGTGAACATACCGATAATGTCATCAATAGCACTCCCATCTTTATTCTTATCAAAGAAATCCGAAATTTTATCTGTCAATCCTCCAGATGTAGGATTCTCATTTTCAACTTTTTTATCTCCACCAAATATATTTCCAAGCATTCCACCCAAGCCACCAGAAACTTGCGTTATTTCCTCCTAAAAAACCGCCCAAGATATCACCTAACGGATTGTTATTGCCATTTTGTGCCTCATTAAATTTCTCCTTACCTAAATAACCCATTACAATTGGCGCTATAGTAGCCAATACACCTGTTATTTGAGCGGAACTAAAACCACTTTTTTGAGCTAATCCTTCAGCTACATATTCTGTCTTGCTACCAAAAATATGTTGAACAATCTTATTGCCATCATCCGTAGGACCTTGTTCGATTACTTCATCTACATGGTCCAAAATGGCGCCATCGTGTTTAGTGTCCAAAGCGTCTGCAAACCCCTTTGCTTGATTACTGTCACCTTTACTTTGGTTATATTTAATCGCTCCCGCAATTAAGGGGACAGCAATTGCTAAAATCCAGGTCGCCTTAGTAGAATCTATTCCTAATTTTTTGGACAATCCAGCAGCCATTTTATCACCTAAACCGCCTGTTATTAAATCTGTCATTCCCATAATTAATTTATTTAAGTATAATAAATATGGAGAGGCAATAATTAAGCCAATGCACGTTCAGCATGGTGTTATATAGAACAAAAAAAGAGGTCCTCGGACCTCTTTCAAATTATTTGTATGCAAATAATTATTTTTTGTAATATTTTAAAGCTTCAGGAAGCAATTTTTGTATATCGCTGATGCGTCTAGCGTCACTTGGGTGAGTGCTCAAGAATTCAGGATTACCTTTAGTACTACCACTCGCCATACGTTCCCAAAATTTAACGGCTTCACTCGGGTTGTAACCTGCCATCGCCATGATCACAAGTCCCATACGGTCTGCTTCAGACTCATTTCCTCTCGAATATTTTAAAGAGGTCAATTGACCACCAATACCATATGCAGCATTAACGATTCCAGCATAAGAACTACCTGAGGTAGCTACTCCTAAAACGTTTCCAAGAGCCTGTGTAGCATATTGTCTAGACATTTGTTCCATCGAATGTCTTGCGATCGCATGCGCAATCTCATGCCCCATTACTGTAGCCAACCCAGTTTCATTCTGCGTAACAGGCAAAATACCTGTGTAGATAGCCACCTTCCCGCCAGGCATACACCAAGCATTTATTTCATCACTTTGTACAAGGTTAAATTCCCAGTTGAAATTAAATTGATCTGCTATTCCCTGCTGAGTCAAATATTGATTAACAGCTATTGCTAATTTATTTCCTACTTTTTTGACCATTGTAGCTTGACTAGTACCCGTAATAACACGTGTTTTAGACGAATTTAAAAATTGTTTATACGAAGAAGCGGCTTGCTCTTGGATCTGACTATCGCTAACCAGACTTAACTGTTTACGTCCTGTAATAGGAACAGTCGAACAAGATGCCAAAGTAGCTCCAATTAAGAACATACTTGTATATTTAAAAGCCTTTTTCATATTTTGTTTTATATACTGCTTAAGAAAATAGTAAATGCAATTCTTATGCCTAAGTGCCCTTTTTCCTTTTAAAAAGATAAACTTTAGATTCGTGTCCTTTCAGTAAACGCTCGATATTCTTTTGATGGGTGATTAAGATCAGCGCACAAATAGCTATCCCATAAAGCAATACAGAAGGTATCGAAGTTTTAAATAGAAATGCTATACTAAATGGAAAAGTGAAACCAGCCATTATGGAGCTCAATGATACGTAATGTGTCGTTAATAGAATGATACTAAAAATCGATACACATAACAATGCTGCTGGCGCATGAATAGCTAAGATCATTCCAAAGAGCGTGGCTACACCCTTTCCTCCCCTAAAACCCGCAAAAATTGGAAATAGATGACCTAAAACGGCAATTACACCAAGGGCTAATTGATAATTCACAAATTGAATGTTGCTGGTACTTTGCCCAACTTCAATTAAATAAGCAAGATTCGTAGCGGTATAACCTTTAAAAATATCGACAAACATCACCACAGCACCTGCTTTAGGACCTAAAACACGAAAGGTATTAGTTGCACCAGCATTTCCGCTTCCATACTCCCTTACATCAACACCGTAAAACGCTTGCCCAAACCATACCGCAGTAGGAATCGAACCAAATAAATAAGCTAGTAATACTGCACTTACTAAATAAATAGAAATCATTAATTATTGTTAAGTCCTAAATTAATTTGGCTTTTAAACTTAAATCCAAACTTTTGACAGAATGTGTCAATGCCCCTACTGAGATATAATCTACACCTGCAGCTGCATAGTCTTGAAGTGTTTCTTCTGTAATTCCTCCAGAAGCCTCAGTGACAAATCTTTCTGCAATTATATCGACCGCTTTCCTTACATCAGCAGGGCTAAAATTGTCCAACATGATGCGATCAACCTGTCCAAAGGTAATAACTTCATCTAGTTCGTCAAAATTTCGAACCTCAATTTCGATATCAATAGGCTTATTAAGGGTCGTTCTATAAGCATTGGCGCTTTCTAGAGCCTGTGTTATACTACCGCTATAATCCACATGATTGTCTTTAATCAAAATCATATCGTACAGACCAAAACGATGGTTGGTACCTCCACCAATCTTGACGGCTTCCTTCTCTAACAAACGAAGTAAAGGAGTTGTTTTACGTGTATCCAAAATTTTTGTTTTGGTACCTTCTAATAACTTGGCATAACGATGAGTCGTCGTCGCGATTCCGCTCATGCGTTGCATCACGTTCAGGATCAAACGTTCTGCTATAAGAATGCTATGGATTTTCCCTTTTAAGACAAAAGCGATCTCACCTACTTTGACTGCGCTCCCATCTTGGATGAAGACTTCATAAGCCAGCGTAGCATCAATCTGCTTGATGATTTCTAAAGCAACTTCTACTCCAGCAAGAATACCATCTTCTTTTACGATCAATTTAGCCTCACCTATCTTATCTTTTGGTATGGTCGATAGCGTTGTATGATCGCCATCCCCCACGTCTTCTAAAATAGCCTCGTGAACAAATTTTTTTATATATTCCTTTTTTTCCATCATGAATCCTCACAAATTATATAGCGAAGATGGAAATTTAAATTTTATTCAAGAAAATAATTTGGAAATATTATTTAGAAGCCTGTTTTTCAACTCGAAATTCTTCGATTGTTTCGATATTTTTCGATAAACTGACTTTAACAAAAAGTCGAAATGAATTTTTATTACTTGTTAATTGATAAACGTAATAACTATAATTGGTTTTATTCGTTATTTTTTGCAGCAACTTTACCGTACTTGGTTTATTTTTTGAGAAGAAAGATTGCAAAAGCATTTCCCCTTGAAATTTGGAATATAACCCATCTTCATTTAGGATGGATAAGGTCACATTCGACCCAAAAAAGCGCGCTAAATTTTTAGCACTCCCAGCCCTCAAATGCAACAAAAGAGCATCATTCATATCAGACATATCGGGTGCCAAAATATATGGTGAGTGATAGCAAACTTTAGCGTATCCGCTATTGTTGTTAACAAACAAATGCATAAACATGCAAACGGAAAAGCAAATAATTAATGTAATTTTCTTCATTTAAACAAAACAATTTAAAACACCGTTTCGTCCGAGAACTTGCTCAATAGTAATAAGTAAGACTAGCTATAGTGATTTGATAAATAGGCAACACAAACAGTGCCAAATTTATATAAAATTTACATTAAAAAAACATTAAATTTTCATTCCCGACCCTATAGTCTTGAATTATCAGTTGTTTTAAATTATATTTGCTTATATAATTATGGAAAAAAAAGTAGCACTATTAATCCTAGACGGATTAGGATACGGAAAAGAAGATGAGTCCGATGCAGCATATGCAGCGAATACACCCTATTTAGATTATTTAAAAGCAACCTATCCTAATTCAAAACTAGAAGCTTCAGGGGAAGCCGTTGGATTACCTGAAGGTCAGATGGGAAACTCTGAAGTAGGACATATGAATTTAGGCGCTGGACGTGTTGTTTATCAAGAGCTAGGGCGTATACACAAGGCAGTTCGCGATGGTATCTTCAATACAGATACAACTATTCAAGACGCATTTAAATATGCTTTAGCGAATAACAAGAATGTACATTTTATAGGCCTATTGTCTGACGGTGGCGTACATGCACATACGAGTCACTTACGTGGACTCTGTGATGCTGCAAAGCATGCAGGGTTGACTTCAGACCAAGTCTTTATTCATGCATTTCTAGATGGACGTGATACCGACCCTAATTCAGGATTGACTTATGTAAAAGCTTTACAAGATTTCTTACCATCATCCGTAGGTACTTTAGCGTCTGCAATAGGACGTTATTATGCAATGGACCGCGACAACCGTTGGGAACGCGTGAAATTAGCATATGACTTAATGGTTCATGGCAGTGGTACGGGTACAAAAGACGTATTACATGCAATTCAAGACTCGTACGACCAAAATATTACGGATGAGTTTATCAAACCACTTGTTTTGACAAATGCAGATGATAAGCCTGTAGCTACCATTCAAAATGGTGATGTTGTGATTTGTTACAACTTCAGAACAGATCGCGGTCGTGAGATTACCATAGCATTGACACAAAAAGCATTTCCAGAATATGATTTAAAGCCACTAGATTTGTATTATGTGACTATGACATCTTATGACGAGACGTTTAAAAATGTGAAGGTCATCTTCCACAAAGATAACTTAACAAATACCCTTGGTGAAGTTTTAGCTGCAAATCACAAAACACAGGTTCGTATCGCCGAAACAGAAAAATACCCACATGTTACTTTCTTCTTTTCAGGAGGTCGCGAGCAGGAGTTTGAAGGTGAACATCGTTTATTAGTACCATCTCCAAAGGTGGCAACATACGATTTACAGCCTGAAATGTCTGCAGAAGGTATTACTGCTGCGATTGTAAAAGATATTGAAGAAACACAGCCAGATTTCATTTGTTTGAATTTTGCCAACCCAGACATGGTGGGTCATACTGGTGTATTTGATGCTGTAGTTAAAGCCGTAGAGACCGTAGATAATTGTACTAAACAAGTCGTAGAGAAAGGTCTGCAGTACGGTTATTCCTTTATCATCATTGCCGACCATGGTAACTCCGAATTCATGCTCAATGCCGATGGTTTCAGTTAACACAGCACACACGACCAATCTTGTACCGTGCATATTGATTGATAAAGATTACAAGCAAGTTAAAGATGGTAAATTGGGTGATATTGCACCTACGATATTGAAATTGTTGCAAGTAGAGATTCCAGTTGAGATGAATGGTCAGGTATTAGTACAAGACTAAATATGAAAAACAGATATATAGGCAAAGCACTACCCTTATTACTTGGGAGTGCTTTGCTATTTTGGTCCTGCCAGACTGATAAAAAGGTAAAATACAGTAAAGGCTCCACGCTATCTTTAGATTCATTTTTCAATGGAGAGATTGAAAAATTAACAAAATTAAATCCCCTCGTTGAAAAAACAGTCATCAAGGATGAAGATAAGGAAGTTAAATCATTACGGATTTCCAATTGGCAAAATGAGCTCAGTGGATTTATATCTGCCGATATCACACAAGATGCCGATTCTAATCTTTATGATTTTAAGGAAGTTGATTGTAAAATTACTTATCAGGCGAAAAAGCCCCAATTGGCAATTCAATATTTAGCTATTGAACAGGATAATGATGGCCAAATAAAACAGGTGGTCATCAGAAGGAAAGTTGATAATAGTTTATACTCTAGCAATGAACAGCTGACTTATGATGTAGACTCGAGTTATCAAATTGAAAAAAAACAGGATATATTGGTTTTAGGTAAAAGCCATTATAAAATAACAGGAAGATTAAAACACGATTAACAAATAATTGTTAAACCTATCTTACTGGATTATTACATAAAAAGCGCCGTATAATAATTATACAGCGCTTTTTTTAATGCATTATAATCACGACTATTTTAAGTTGTCACGATAAATTTTCGCTTTCTTAATCTCCGATTGAATATCTTTACGTGAAGCATCAAAAGTTAATACCTTTTCGTAATCTTTCACCGCATTATTGTAAGCTTCAGTTGCTGCTGTTTTGTTATAATTAGCAACACCAGCTGTACCCACTAAGATACCATAATCACGGTATGCCAATGCTCTGTTTTGAAATAATTTTACATCATTAGCGTTAATTGCGATTGCTTTCGAATAATCTTCGATTGCCGATTTCAATAATGATTCGCGTGCAGCACTACTCAATTTAGTAGAAGTCTGTGTAGCTAAATTATTATTTGCTTTTCCTTTGAAATAGTAACCATTTGAATTTTTACTATCTAAAGTCACGACTTTACCAAAAGATTCTGCAGCTTTCTTGAAATCGCCGTTCTGAAACTGAGAGTAACCTAACATGTACAATACATGAGGATCTTTACTTTCTTGAGGCAAAGATTTCTCTAAATAGATTGCTGCATTTTTAAAGTCACCATCTAATAGCGCTTTTTGACCTAAACGAACATTTGGATTGGAGTGTTCCTCTTCTTTTGCAGTCTGTGCTTGGGTTGAAAGCGACATCAAAGCAAATGCGCCAGTAAATAAGCCTAATTTAATCGATTTAAGATTCATATTTAAATAATTACGTTTCATTTTAAAGTATTTAATTTATATTCAAGCATTTAGTATGTGCTTTCATAATTATAATGATTCCGCACTAACCTACAACGCCATATTCGCATTCAATATTACAATTATTATGCCTATTTACACAATATTTAAACGAAATAATCTGACAAAAATAGTAGCATAGACTGCCTTTTTTTCTTATAGGAGTGTCTTATTGTGTGATTCAAATTCAAATACGAGCTTGGCATCTTACTTGCAATAGCCTAATTCATTATTTAAAAATAACTTTTTAGCAGTTTTGCGACATGTTGTCATAAACTGACATAAAAACATAAATATACCCGAACATAATATGAGCAAATTCGAAACATTTGATTTCAATCAGGCGATTCCCATTATATCTGAAGATACCGAGTTCTTTCCATTATTAAGTCTGCACGATGAAGATGAAATGCGCAATGCAGAAATTCCGGAGTCACTCCCTATTTTGTCCTTACGCAATACAGTCTTGTTCCCAGGTGTGGTAATTCCGATTACAGTTGGACGCGATAAATCTATCAAATTAGTTAAAGAAGCTTATCAAGGAGATAAAACCATAGGTGTCGTTGCTCAGAAAGACATGTCTATGGAAGACCCTACCATCGATGAATTATATCAAATAGGAACAGTAGCACATATCATCAAGGTATTACAAATGCCTGACGGTAATACGACCGTTATATTACAAGGTAAACAGCGATTTAAACTGCTAGAAGCAGTTCAGACTGAACCTTACCTCAAAGCAAACGTAGAAAAATATAAAGAAGAGAAGCCTAAATCAACGAAGGAGTTCAAAGCTTTGATTGCGACATTAAAAGAGATGGCGCTTCAGATTATTCAATTATCGCCAAACCTACCAAGCGAGGCAGGTATTGCAATCAAAAATATTGAAAGTCCTACTTTCTTAATTAATTTTATCTCTTCCAATATCAATGTTGATTTAATTCAAAAACAACAATTATTAGAGCTTTTAAATGCAGATGAGAAAGCACGTCTTCTATTAGAGTTCTTAACTTCAGAAATTCAAATTTTAGAATTAAAGAATCAGATTCAGAATAAAGTTAGAGTAGACTTAGATAAGCAGCAACGTGATTATTTCTTGAACCAACAATTGAAGACAATTCAAGAAGAATTGGGTGGCAATACTCCTGATTTGGAGATAATCGAGCTTCGAAAAAGAGCATCCAAGAAAAAATGGAATGAAGTTATAGCTAAGCATTTCGATAAAGAAATTGAAAAACTGGCACGTATCAATCCGGCAGCTGCAGATTATTCTGTACAGATTAACTACTTGGAATTGCTACTTGACTTGCCTTGGAATGAATTCACGAAAGATAATTTTGACCTTAACAGAGCACAGAAAGTTTTGGATAAAGATCATTACGGGCTAGATAAGGTCAAACAACGTATCATTGAATATTTGGCTGTTCTGAAATTGAAAAACAATATGAAAGCACCTATTCTGTGCTTGGTAGGCCCTCCGGGGGTTGGTAAAACATCGCTGGGTAAGTCTATTGCAAAAGCTTTAGGACGTAAATATACGAGAATGGCTCTTGGAGGAGTTCGCGATGAAGCAGAGATACGAGGACACCGTAAGACTTATATTGGTGCAATGCCAGGGCGTATCATCCAATCGTTAAAAAAAGCAGGCGCATCAAACCCAGTTTTTGTATTGGATGAAATCGATAAGATGAGTGCAGATTTCAAAGGTGACCCATCATCGGCACTATTAGAAGTTCTAGATCCAGAGCAAAATACCACTTTCTATGATCATTATGTTGAGATGGAATTCGATTTATCAAAAGTCATGTTCATCGCTACAGCCAACTCATTGAACAACATCCAGCCTGCGTTGTTAGATCGTATGGAAATCATCGAAGTCAATGGTTATACCATTGAAGAGAAAATTGAAATCGCGAAGAAACATTTACTTCCAAAACAGCGTGAAGCCCATGGATTGACGGCAAAGGATGTTTCTTTGAAAGCTAAAATAATTGAAAAAATAATTGAAGAATATACACGCGAGTCAGGTGTCCGCGGTCTAGAGAAAAAAATAGGCTCTACAGTTCGTGGAATCGCTACCCGTATCGTGATGGAGAAAGAATATAATGTCAATGTCAACGATAAAGATTTAGTAGAGATATTGGGTGCTCCTATTTTCGATAAAGATAGTTATGAAAACAACGAAGTAGCAGGAGTCGTTACAGGCTTAGCTTGGACTTCTGTAGGTGGTGATATTTTATTTATTGAATCAAGCTTAAGTCCTGGAAAAGGAAAAATGAGTTTGACAGGTAATCTCGGCGATGTTATGAAAGAATCGGCTTCAATCGCTATGGCCTATTTACGTTCACATTCAGAAGAATTCAATATTGATTACCGTGTATTCGATCATTGGGATGTACATATCCACGTCCCAGCAGGCGCTACACCAAAAGATGGTCCTTCTGCAGGGGTTACGATGTTGACAGCACTTACATCTTTGTTCACACAGCGTAAAGTGAAAGAAAACCTAGCGATGACAGGCGAGATTACCTTACGTGGCAAAGTTCTACCTGTTGGTGGTATCAAAGAAAAAATATTAGCTGCAAAACGTGCAAACATTAAAGAGATTATCTTATGTAAATCCAATCAAAAGGATATTGAAGAAATCAAAGAAAGCTATATAACAGACATGAAATTCCATTATGTAACCGAAATGTCAGAAGTAATCGCTTTGGGATTGTTGAATCAAAAAGTAAAAAATGCTAAAAATCTGTTACAGTATCTAGACGAAAAGAAATAATTAGGTTATCGAGCGAATAAAAAGCCGCTATAAATTAATTTTTATAGCGGCTTTTACATGAAGCCCATTTTTTTTGACAGTGACATATGTGAAATAATAAATAAACGTGGAGGAAAGGTCTATAAACACAAAATGCTTTCTGTTTAGAAAAGCAAGTGTCTGATTTTAAATTTTAAAAGCTTTGAGAATTATTTCTCAAGCTTCTCATTTTCTTTTTTCGATTCAACAGGACGATCTTCTGTAATCTCCGTTTCCATAAATCCCCAGTTTGTCATGTAGTACATGTATGGGTTCAATTCGATTTTTGATTTTTTTGTTCTTTCTCTTTTTATCATATATATTGTTTTGATTATTAAATTAGATGCAAATACCGAGCCAAACTCGCTCAACTCTCTTTTTATATAACTATAATCGTATTTGCTTCAGTTACTTATAATGTAATATACGTTTTTTATTTGATATAAACAAATAAAAAAGCCAATTACTAAACTTTGATACATTAATTACTCCTTAATGCAGTACTAAGGGCTTTATTGTATAAGGTGTAAATGTATAACACTCATAATTACCGTATAGCGAAGGCTTTCAAGCGGATTTATCTAGTGCACGAATGAAATTTTGAGTCAAACATAGAAACTCCGCTCTTGCATTGACTGAAACATTCAATAAGCAAGACATTATAAAATAGCATATCATCTTTCAATCAAGGAATGAGTTATATTGATGATGTAAAGATATAAACCAGGTCATGTTATCTGTCTAAGCGGGCAACATGACCTGGTGCATATTCAAAGAGTGTGTAAAAGCTTTATTGAATATATGCTGATTCTTTACTTCTTCATTTTATTCTTTATGATAAAGGATTTATACCTTAAAAACGGAATGCCGGGGCTGCAATTTCCTGCATCTTGCTTTTTCTGAATTCTTTCATCGATGCCGGTTCGCGATCCTCAAGCTCTGCGAAATCAACAACATCATTTTCTTTAGCCCATCTAAAATAAGCCTGTGACAATTGGGAAACAATATCATGATTTTGACTTGCAACATCTTTGATCTCTGTAGGGTCAACCTCCAGGTTATAAAGTTCCCATTTATAAGAGGGCCATGTCGAGATAAGTTTCCATTTACCAATACGAGCCGCACGATTACCCGCACGTTCCCAAAATAATCCCTCCGGCCTGTCGATTTGATTTACTTCAGTAAAAAGAACCGGTAAAAGACTTTTCCCTTTTAAAACATTAGGATTTAGCCCATGGTATATTTTTGGATATTTTACTCTTGCTAAAGCATAAAAAGTTGGCGCTAAATCGATAACATGTCCAACACCAAGCTTAATGGCATTCGCAGGTATCCGATTTGGGAACCAGGCGATAAAAGGAGTATTTATCCCGCCTTCATAAGTATAATCTTTGAAAGATTTATAAGGTGTATTAGACGCATATGACCAATTTTTACTTTGTGACTCATAAGAGCCCAATGTACCGACGGAGCCTGTATTGACTCTAGCCCTATGATGCCATTTTACCAAATCTTCTGCAGGTGCGCCATTGTCTGATAAGAATACGATTAACGTATTATCCAATTGTCCATTATCTTTGAGCTTTTGTATAAGTTGGCCAATGCTCTGATCTAATCGATCCACCATTGCAGCGTATACTTCCATTTTCTCAGCCCACAATTGACGTTGGTCAAACGACAAACGATCCCAATCGTAGATATCCTCATCCCGCACAGATAATTTGGTGTCTGGTGCAATTAACCCCAGCTGCTTTTGGCGTTCATATCTTTCTTGTCGGATTGTTTCCCAACCCTGGTTATATTTCCCTTTATATTTGGCAATATCCTGGGGCAAAGCCACAAGCGGCCAATGCGGGGCTGTATGTGCCAAATATAGGAAAAAAGGTTTCTTATCATCCTTAACCTGGTCCAAAAAGAGCAATGCATGGTGATTAATCACATTAGTCGCATAAGCCTCAGGCAACGGATATCCGAGCGAATCCGTTTTGCCTTTGAACCCGGGTGCACCCGAATCCGAGCTTTTTTCATCTTTTGGAAAAACAAGGTCAAATCCGCGTTGCCATGGAAGGCTGGTGCCTTTACCAGACACATGCCATTTACCAGAAGTGATGGTATTATAACCATTCTCTTTTAATACTTCTGCTATGGTTAACGACTCCTGATTGATGTATCCCTGATAAGCAGGTAAGCCCAGATCATTGGAAAAATAGCCCACTCCTGCTTTATGTTGGTATTGTCCAGTCAACAAAGAAGCGCGTGTAGGAGCACATATAGAATTATTATAAAACTCCTGTAACCGTAATCCTTCCGATGCTAACCGATCCAGATTCGGAGTTTCGATTTCACTTCCATATGCCCCTAAATCCGAATAACCTAGGTCATCTGCTAAGATTAAGATGATGTTGGGTTTCTTTTGCTGTGCTACACTTGATGCTGTGAAACCAAGTATCAAATAAAGTATTGAAAATATTCTTTTCATTTCGATGTATATTTTAAGGATTAGCGAAATAAAGATTGAGCTTTGATACGATCATAGTTGACAACATTGTTTTCCTTAGCCCACGCTCGATATAGTTCTTCTAGCTGCTGTACTACTTCAGGATATTGAGAAGCTAGATTATGATTTTCCGCTCTATCCACATCGATGTTGTACAGTTCAGGTCTTCCACTCCTATAAGTCGTTACCAACTTCCATTTTCCATAACGTACAGCACGATTACCGGCACGTTCCCAACATAATGCTTCCGTACGATCGACTTGGGCTTGATCCGTATTCAATAACTTTCGGAGACTTATTCCTGGGAGTTTATGCGTCTCAACATCATAGTTCTTGTTTGGATATTTCGCCTGCGCGTAATCATACAAAGTGGGAGCAATATCAATTATATGCCCTGTCCCCTTCTTAGTTACATTAGCTTTCACTTCCTTTGGATACCAGACAATAAACGGAGCACCAATACCACCCTCATAAGGATTATCCTTATAACTGCGTAATGGCGAATTTCCGGTCTGTGACCAATTGCTATTCTGCATATCGTATGAACCTGCAGACCCCACAGGTCCAGAATTTCGACTGGTATAGATTCGAGCTCGGTCACCACCCTGCGCTCCATTGTCTGATAAGAATATGATAATGGTATTATCGGCGACATGCAGATCTGTTAATGTTTGACGAATCTTGCCAATGCTTTGATCCACGCGATCAATCATCCCAGCAAATACCTGCTGTCGACGTTTCCAATATTGCTGTTCGCTATAGGTCAGATTTTTCCATTCCTCCGTCAATGAATCTTTTGTTGTAACCGCTTGGTCAGCAGGAAAAACACCACGATCGATTGCATTTTCATAACGTTTGATACGTAAACTATCCCACCCAATATGGTAAGTCTGCTGGTATTTTTGAGTTTCTTCTTCTGGCGCTTGTAGTGGCCAGTGTGGCGCATTAAAAGCCAAATATAAAAAGAATGGCTTTTTATCCTGTTGTTGTTCTTTCAAAAATCCAATTGCTTGTTCCGTAATTTCATCTGTCAAATAACGATCTTTGGGTAGATAAAAGGGTTTATTATTTCGATATAGGGGCACCGTCGCTTGCTCAGGAGCATTAATCTCATAAAAATTAGAGGCGCCACCCACAAAATTGAACGAACGTTCAAAACCACGTTGAGCAGGCCACTGGTCAAAATCGTCACCAACATGCCATTTACCCGATATGATAGTAGAATACCCAGCTTTTTGAAGTACCTCCGCCAAAGTTGGCGATTCTTTATTCAAAAAACCCTGATAAGCAGGAAGTCCCAAGTTTACATTGAAATAGCCAAGTCCAGCCTTATGCGAATACTGCCCCGTAAGCAATGATGCCCGTGTAGGCGCACAAATGGAGTTGTTATAAAATTCCTGAAAACGTGTTCCTTGGGCAGCCAATTCTGTTAGATTGGGAGTATGTATTTCTGAAGCACCATAGGGTTCAATATCTGAAAAACCCAGATCGTCCACCAGGATTAATATCACGTTCGGTCTTTTATCCTGTGCCCAAACAGCTTTATAACTGAAGGCGAATAAGAGCATCATTAAATAATAGTATCTTTTCATTGCTTAAAATCTTAATGGTAAAAAAGCTAATTATTGATCCAATCAGGATGTTGTTTGAGATTGGGATTTAAATTCAGTTCACGTTGTGGAGTTGGAAAATGGAGGTGTCTCGGAGCCGCATTGATTTTACCGGCAGCTTTTAATTTAGTAACATAATATGTTGCTCCCCGACGTACTAGGTCAAACCAACGTTGATATTCAAAGGTTAATTCCTTACGTCTCTCCTCAAAAACAGCTTCCCTAAATGTATCTTTGATTAAATCTGCTCCGACAGGGTCAATGTCGGCACGTACTCTTACCTTATTGATCGCTGCCTGGGCCAAAGACGAGGGGCCATTGAGCTCATTCTCTGCTTCCGCCAGGATTAGCAACACTTCTGCATAACGGATGATAGGCAAGTTTTTAGATGATTGACTTTGGTTCCCTACGACACTTTCGTCATAATATTTATGAAACTGAGGCTTTGCCAATGCATAATACTTTCCATCTATCGGAGAGGTCATACCAATCGTAAAGGTGGTACTCAATCGCTTATCTTGGGAAGAAAAACTATTATATAATCCACCCTCAGCATGCCATGCATCAGCATAATCACCATTGATACCAGGAATATCCGTCGGTGCCGATCGGCTTGCTAATGAATTCCCCTGATAACCACTATTACCTTTGAACTGAGCCGAAAAAATATGTTCGATACCGTTTTTCATATCGATGTTAAATACGTCAGTAAATTCGGGAAACAAATCATATCCTTCTTTATCGATGACTTCATGCGCTTTTAATTTCGCATTAGACCAATCTTGTTGCGTCAAATATACCTTTGCCAATATGCTTTTAGCTGCACCAGAAGAAGCTCTCCCTTTATCATTATCACCATATGATTTA
Source organism: Sphingobacterium sp. SG20118 (assembly GCF_044740685.1). Lineage (NCBI taxonomy): Bacteria > Pseudomonadati > Bacteroidota > Sphingobacteriia > Sphingobacteriales > Sphingobacteriaceae > Sphingobacterium > Sphingobacterium sp. SG20118. Next base: position 2,296,715 of record NZ_CP172826.1, on the reverse strand, counting down.
TATTGAGGCAAATTTTCAGCATCCTTTAGGTCCGCTATAATTTGAAGGTAAACTTCCTTTTCAGTTGCCTTTGCAACATATAGCTCATCCCCTGATAATGATGTTGCTGGTTGAAGAACCAGCGGAACGGGACCAAACCAGCGAACAAGATTGAAATAATGCAACGCCCTCAAAAATTTAGCTTCATTGATCAAGCGTTGACGAATAAATTCATTTATTTTTTCAGTATCTATCTGCGCGATGTATTCGATATTTTGATTTGAAGCATTGATTGCGTCGTAACTTTGTTTCCAAAGTTGCTCCATCCGGTCGTTGGAGGCATCATGAGTCAGATTACTGATAGCACGAACGTGCGCATTCCGGGCACGTGGTCCAGCTTCATAATCATCCGTAGCCATCTCTACCGCAATTTGAAAAAGGCTATTATAAATCGACTGCCCACTTTCATACAATTTTCTGTAGCTACCATTAACTGCAGATACAGCTTGATTTTCATTAAGATAAAATTGTTCGGACACCAGCAAGCTTTCAGGTTTTTCGTCAAGCTTTGAGCATGATACCGATCCAATTAGGATCGTACCAGCAAGTAGTATATGTGTAATTTTCACTAAAACCTCCGTGTTAAAATGTTAAGGATAAACCTAAAGTCAATGAGCGAGATGCTGGGTATATACCCGAATCTGTTCCAATCTGCACGTTACTACCTGAAGTCACTTCTGGATCAAAACCTTGGTATTTGCTCCAAGTCAATAGATTTTGGGCAGACAGATATACATTTAGATTAGAAATACCTGTCGTAGCCAATAGCTGCTTTGGAATGGTGTAACCAAACTGAAGTGATTTCAACCTGATGAAGGAACCATCTTCTACAAACTGATTGGAAAAAACAGGTGCCGGATCCAGTTTAGCTCTAGGATAAGTTTGACTAGGATTTGTTTCTGTCCATCTTTCTAAGGCATCTCTCGATGCATTTTGTTGACCCGTAAACATTTCCAGATTTTGTCGGTTGATATTAAGCAATTCGTTACCTATTGAACCTTGTAGTAATAAAGTAAGGTCAAATCCATTATATGATAGATTATTTGTCAATCCAAAGATAAAATCAGGTTGTGCATTTCCGATGATAGTACGATCATTGGCCGTTGTAAATTTGCCATCGCCATCAATATCTTTGTAAAGACGGTCCCCCGCTTTTGGTATTGCATTGCCTGTAAATGCCCCTTTGGTCGCTTCCTCTCCTTTTTGCAAGATTCCATCTGTCACCGTTCCGTAGAAAGTTCCCAATGGTTCACCTACTTTGATGATATAATTCCCAGTGATGTAGGATTCCGACTCCGCTCCAATGGTTAAGACCTTATTTCGATTAAACGAAAAATTCAAATCTGTGCTCCATAAAAATTGCCCTATCAGATTCTTGCTTTTAACACCTATCTCAAATCCTTTGTTGGAGACCGAACCAAAATTTTGTAAAGAAGACGCATAGCCAGATGTCCAAGGAATCTCGACATTCAACAGTAAATCAGTTGTCTTTTTATAATAATAGTCCATTGTAAACTGTAATCTACTGTTCAGTAGCGCAATGTCCATCCCACCGTCATATTGGTAAGTCGTTTCCCATCCCAGGTTTTTATTCGGAATCCGTTGTGATGCAAAACCAGTGACTACTTTATTCCCAAAAAGATAGTTCAAGTTGTATAATGTGGAGAGTGATTGATATTGACCGATTTCTTGATTTCCTGTAGTTCCAAAACTTGCTCGTATCTTCAGATCGCTGATTGCAGGAAAAGTGGTTTTGAAAAAACGTTCATTACTTGCTCTCCAAGAAATGGCCAAAGAAGGAAAGTTTCCCCATTTATTATCCGCACCAAATCGGGAACTTCCATCACGTCGTATACTCGCCGACACATAATATTTATTGCTATAATTATAATTTATTCGCGCTAGGTAGGAATGTAGTATCCAAGAATGGGTGTCAGAATTGGGCCGCACAATCGTTGATCCACTTTCTAAACTATTGTACAATAGATCATCCGTCACAAAATTTTCAGCCCCAGCATTAAAAACTTCATTTCTTGCTTCCTGCTGTGTAAAGCCTACTAATACATTCAAATTATGTTGTTCAAAAGAACTTGTATAGTTGAGGGTATTTTCATTCAGCCATGAGTATGTATCTAGATTTCCCAAACCTGCTATTCCATTATTCCCAGACCCTTCATAAATATTAGAAGGCAGATAAAATTTATCTGTTCTATTATTCAGATCAACACCGAACAGCATCTTTGCCTGCAATCCTTTGATAATATCATATTGGGCAAAAGAAGTTCCCAACACACGTAATGCATTCGAAGTATTCGTAGTTTCTTTTAAAGTTGCAATTGGATTTGCGAAAATATTTTCAAAAGGATTCCTCAAGGTATACGAACCATCAGCATCGTATATTGTTGCTGTGGGTGGCATTATGAGCAATGCGTTTACAATTCCTGATGGAGCTACTTGAGAAGTCGTTCTGTTGATTGAGATATTAGCACCAACGTTTAACCGTTTAAAAGGATTTGCATTGATATTTGATCGAAAACCTAAGCGGTTAAAGTCTGTGTTTTTAATTACTCCTTCTTGATTAAAATAGTTTGCTCCGATAAAATACTGAACCTGTTCTGCACCACCGGATAAGGAAAGTTGCTGGTTGTTTAGCTTTCCCTTTTGAAAAGCCTCTTCCTGCCAATTGGTTCCCGCTCCCAATTGATTGATTTGCTGCTGTGAAAGGTATTGGAATTTTCCTAAATTCGGATTGGCATCACTGAGCGCTTCATTACGAAGAGCAGCAAAATCAGGAGCATTCAAGACATTTATTTTTTTCAAGACTTGCTGCTGACCAATACTTCCATCATAATTCAATTGCACCCGACCAGCTTTACCTTTCTTAGTAGTAACTAGAATTACGCCATTAGCACCACGAGAAACCGTAGATTGCCGTGGCAGCAGCATCTTTCAATACTTCGATACTTTCTACATCACTAGGATTGATGCTAGACAGGGGGTTGACGGGCGTTCCACTTCCCACACCCGTACTTTCCGTTTGATTATATATTGGAAAACCGTCAATGACATATAGCGGTTCATTTCCTCCCTGAATAGATGCCCCGCCTCGGATACGGATACTTACACCTCCCCCAGGCTGACCTGATGTCTGTGTAACCTGAACGCCTGATATACCACCCTTCAAAGTTTGATCTAAAGAAGCTACATTTTGTTTAAGTAAAGATTCAGACAACGAAGCCACAGATCCAGTGAGGTCTCGACGTTTCTGTGTGCCATAGCCAACAACCACTACCTCGTCGAGATCTTCTGTTGTTGGACGCAGTTCAATGACAGCGGGAGAAGCATTGACAACAATTTTTTTCTTTTCATATCCGACAAAAGAAAGAATAAGGGTAAAAGGAAGCTTTTGACCTGTCACAAATTGAAACCGCCCCTCCCCATCTGTTTTTACGCTGTGCGTAACAGCTTCCAGCTGAATGGTAACACCCGAAATGGGTTCTTTATTAGAAGCATCAATCACCTTGCCCACCAAAGAGGCATTGATAATTGGCTTAGGTTCTTCTTGGGCAGAAAGAGCATTTATGCCCAATATAAAGAACAAAATATGTATAGAATACCGAAGTACTCCTAATTTTTTCATAGTTTTACGGTGTTTTATAGTGAATACTTACAAGTGCCAACGCCAATTGAAAACTTGTTGTTCATGAATTGAAAACTTGGGGAGGCCTATGGCTTCCCTATTTTTTTAAGAAGATTTTTTTAGGATTAGATACACATTCGCATCCGAGTTGATAGGCAATAAAGGATGACTTGATCAGCAAAGGAGACTGTTCTTTCTGATGGTTTAGAGAAGTTGTTTTTCATAAACTTTGTTAAATAATTAATACTGATTTAGAATTCGTTGCCAACGCCAATTGAATAACGACAAAGCAAATATAAAAATAAATTCCAAAAAGTCTACTGGATTAGTAGATTTAATATAATAATCTATATTATGCCCTTTATACCCCCTTTAAATCGTTATGTTTTGGATATATCTCTTGATTAATTAATCCGCTCATTTTTTCGTTCAGATGACAGTTTTTTTATCTATAAACGGAAAAACCGGACATCGCAAAAAAATGCAATAGTCCGGTTCTATTATAATGACCAAATCAGCGTTATTGGCCCTGTTATTCACCTATAAAACTACAGTTGATATATACTGAACATAGATTAATCAGCGTTATCTTTTAGCCATTTCAAACGTCGTTGATCTGCAAGATGCTTGACAGAAAAGTGTTCAAATGTTGCATCAAAGCCATTTCCGTCGGGACAAGCGGCCATTAAACCAACCATTACTGGTGTATTATCCTGAAGATAAGCATTACGCATCATCGTATATGTTTTATCATCAAAAGAATAAAAAATCTCCACAGCATCTAATCTTCTAACCGCTTTGATCCATACATAAGGAACTGCACTATCCAAGCTGATGATGCTCCAGTCGCTTGTACGATGTGTTACTACCGTACTTAGATTATATTTTCCATCCACAAACTCGATTCCGGCTTTAATATAATTCTCCTTATCAATTCTTAGCATGAGCCCCATTTGGTCAAAACGTGCTTTATAATCGGCAGATATCTTTACTTTAGTTTCAAACTCACCACCATATGTTCCATAATAAAAGGGCGCATCGTCAACGGTAAAACCATAATGTGATATGCGCCAATAATCACTCTGTGGTGTCACAAACATTTTGAGTGCATTATCCTTTACTTCCCACTTTGCAGGCTCGTTGAACCATTGCATTTTTGTTAGATTTTGTGCTACCGCCCATTGTTGGCACACTACGGCCAAAAAGACCAATACGAGTTTCTTCATCTTGTTTTATCAAAAATAACCTTATAATTCTTTACTTTAGCAAAGGTATACGAGTATTTAATGATAATCAATACTGATTAATAACCATTTTTTACAACATGAACAACATTGCAAGCATCCTTAATGATCAGCTTTTAAAACAGGCATTTGACCAAGAACCAGATGCTTATAGACAGCTTGAGCAATGTCAGTGTATGGCACAGCTCTATGCGCATGTTGAAAATTCAATTGCAGTACTAAGCGATCTAAAGATTGAAAAAAGCTATCTATATTATGGTGGTATTGCCTCGGCATTAGGGCTATCTGATCAGGATATCTGTTCGGAAATTGATTCCATATGGGAAGATGCTATTTTCAACCTCATCCATCCCGATGATCTATTACAAAAGCACATGTTAGAATTGCAGTATTTTCATTATATAAAGCATGTACCACATACCAAACGATACGATTATCATGTAATCAGTAAGATTAGGATGCGTCATCAATCCGGGCAATACATATGGATATCACACCGCATGTACTACGTCCGTAATTCGTCCAATGGCAGCATCTGGTTAGCTTTATGTTTATATAATTTCGCTCATTTCTCAGAGCAGACCGAATCCTACGAAGGATGTATTGTCAATAGTGTCACAGGCCAGATTATTCAGTCGGAAAAGCAAGAAAGTGGTAATCTATTATCTAAAAGAGAAATAGAGATCCTTCGTCAGATTAAAATTGGTAAGCGAAGTAAAGAAATCGCCGATGTGTTTTCCATTAGCATCAATACTGTCAACCGGCATCGACAGAATATTCTTGAAAAACTACGTGTCAACAATTCCATAGAAGCATGTCGTGTAGCATCCTCCTTAAACCTGCTCACTTAATTAATACGGAGAGGCTTTGAATATTTACTTTCCTTTTGGAAACTCTTCACGCACTATTAAATCGGGAATCAGCACAAGTTTTCTTTTCTCCCACCGCTGGCAAATTTCTTTCGGTATTTTCATTTTTAATAAACTACTTACCGGTCTTCCTGATTGCAATCCTAACTGCCATCTTTTCTGAATTTTCAAGAAGTCTCTCAAAATTGAATCTTGGGGAAGATCATTTGTTTGAACCAAAGAACCATTTATTGATATTATAACATTAAAAACATGATCTGAATATAACTTTTCATTCTTTAAAACACCAATTTGATGCAAGGAATCTAAATAATTAACCCAATGAATCTTGAACTTATCTATTCCGTTTGGAGGTTGATGAAAAGCATCTACTGCTACAAAAGTATGAACTAGAGAGTCAGATGTGTTTTTTTCTTGTGCCTTCACAATATAGGCGCAGGAAAAAATAATGAAAATAACAGAAGAGACTATCCGCATCATAAGTGTAGTAATATGAAATATAACTTTACTAAATTAAGTTAACAATATTATACTAATATAGTTACTAATTAAGTTTCCTCTTTTTAATATTTGACCCACCGTAATGAAAACTTGACCCTCAGAAGTTTTAGGTGAAGCTATTTTTTTACACCGGTTAAAAACAAAGCCGCAATGACTATAAAACCCGCGCCAGTCAATATTGGAGGTAGTATAGCTGCTTTCATACCCAAATAAATCATCACAATAGCGATTAACATGAGCAGTATAATCAATGTTGTTTTCATAGCTTTATATTTCTGTTACAAAATCGTTAAAGCATAAACTTAATTAAAAATACTGGTAAAATGCATCGATCTTCCTAATAGTACGCAGTGGATGACGTAATCTAATGATGGGTTTTTCATATATATACTATATCCCCACTCATTCATTTCATTTTTATTGACATAAACAGTTTTGTTTCACTATATTTGACATAAAATAGTTAAAGATACTATATCATGAAATATTTTATATTGATGAGCGATATCATTGGAAGTGGTCAAAAAAATCAAACGTCGTTGATGGTTGACTTTAAGAAGACCGTAGCCAAGATAAATAATGATTACAAAAATAGTCTACCTTCTCCCCTTACGATTACATTAGGAGACGAATTTCAAGGACTTGTCAGCAATCTAGAGACCGGGCTGGACATCATTCTTGAGTTAGAAGAAGAAATCATTAGACAAGGGTATGATTTTCAATTGCGCTATGTACTTCTTTATGGTGATATCGAAACGAAAATCAATAAAGAAATCGCTTATGAGATGCTTGGCGATGGCTTACGCGATGCACGTTATACACTCAATAGCATGAAATCCAAATCACAACGATTTTATATACAGATCGGGAACACTGACTTAGATTCGATTTTGAACAATACCTTTCTTATCCTTGAAAATATCATCGATAAGTGGAACCCAGAAAAAGATTATGAATTGATTGAAGCATTTATTACATTTAAAGATTATAAAATCGTTGCTGATCAAGTGAAAAAAACAAGGTCCCAAATCTGGAAACGGGAAAAAACATTAAATATTTCATCATATGAAGCGACCAAAGCAATATTAAGAACAATCAGTAAACTACCCTATGCACCTCGTTTATAACATCCTGATCATCCTTGTTGCAGAGCTGCTGCTTAGTCTTGCATTTTGGATCTTCACTCCTCAGTCTGTCAATAACAAGAAATTTGATCTTAAATCCACTGTTAAGGGTGTGCTCGAACGTCTTTTTATGACCTATAGCCTATGTCAAGGGTTCCCACATGTACTGACGCTCTTTGGCGCTCTAAAATTAGGGACTCGACTCAAACGAGCTGAAAAAGAAGATACACCAGAAAATATCAAAAAAGAAGCTGCTTATAATGATTACTACCTGATTGGAAACCTGATCTCTGTAGCCCTAAGTATTTTTTACTACAGTCTATTCAAGTAAGAAGAAAGTGGTATTGTCTAAAAATTGATTCCGTACCATAACAGTTCTTGATAAAGAACCAAATTCAAAATAAAATGACTTTCAAACACCTTTTTAAAGCCACACTAAAATGGCGAAACAAAGCACAACCATACGCATCAAAATTCTCTAGTAAAACCCATCGGATATCAATAGCAGGCAAACCCGATCTAGATATCTCAGCCGCAAAAGCGTTCAAAGGAGATCCAGCATTATATAATCCGGAAGACCTCCTTTTGAGTAGTTTAGCTTCCTGCCATATGATGTCCTACTTATATGTCTGTGCCCAAAATAATATCGACGTTATCAGCTATGATGACCATGCAGAAGCAATACTTGAAGTCCAACCTGATGGCAGTGGTCGTTTTATAGAAGTACGATTAAACCCGCGAGTCACAATTGCACATCCCGCGCAAATAACCTTGGCCATAAATCTCCATACAAAGGCCAACCAACTATGTTTTATAGCAAATTCCTGTAACTTTCCAGTGCTGCATAATCCCACTTGTCAAGTAATCTAAATTAAAAACAAGACCATTACCCCATAATTTACGGTATTAAATAACCTATGGCTCAATAGTATAACATCTGGCAGTCAACTATTTGAAAAACGTGTATAACAAACATTAATATTTAGAAGCATTAACATATAGTAAATCGAATCATAATTATAATTTCTTTATAGCGGTTATGCTAGCTATTTTACGTAAAATTGCAGCTTATAAAAATCAAATTGAGATATTTTTTCCATATTGCCTATCAAGGACAGTGTTATAGTGGCTGGCAAAGACAGCCAAACGTTACAACTGTGCAAGAAATTTTGGAAAATACGCTTCATAAAGTTCTAAAGGTACCAACGACTATATATGGTTGTGGCCGTACAGATGCAAGTGTACATGCAAGTCAATATTTTTTCCATGCAGATATAGAGAAAGAATGTGATTTTGATTTACTTTATCGATTGAACAAAGCTCTTCCTGCTTCAATTGCTATCTACGACATCATAAAAATGGAAGGTAAGCCACATGCCCGTTTTGACGCCGTACAAAGAGAATACGATTATTTCATCCATACTTATAAAGATCCCTTCTTAAGCAATCAAAGCTCTTTATACCAATATCCGAATCTGGATTTTCAAAAAATGAGTGATGCTGCGAAATTATTACTTCAATATAATGATTATCGCTCCTTTTGTACCCACCCCGATAAAAACGATCATACGATATGTCATGTTTCGTCAGCCGGAATATTTGTCAATGCCAGTGAAGACCGAATACGATTTAATATTTCCAGTAATCGTTTCTTAGGTAAAATGATTCGTATTTTAACCGGAAAGCTTTTGCAAATTGGAATTGGAGAGCTATCTATACAAGAATTCGAACATCATTTAATCACACTAGAAATACCAAAAATATTAAAACCCGCATATCCAATAGGATTATACCTTTCCAAAGTTAACTACCCCTATTTAAACCTTCCTCCACGAACCGATTTTTTAACACCATCTCAAAGTTCCGATTGGATCTTGATTTAGAAATACTACGCTTCACTTTACTATTTCTCAGGTTACGTTATTTTTGATGAATAGATTTTTTTATTTAAATTTTCAATTCTCACAAGCTTAACTAAAGCACCTATTTGTTGCCCCCAACTTAACACATCCCTCCATGCACTATTTTTTGAGTTTCGAATGACCCTCGATTCAAAATATTATGTCACCCATTACAATTGCTACAAGATTGCCAGACTTAAATTGAACAGATTGTTTTACGCAAATATTTATTCTTTCATTAACCTTTAGCCACTGCATTTACGCTACACCCCTCACATCATATTCAGACAATAAATGAGATAATTTTATGCACATTTAACATCGTATAATTCACCCCATATTGTATAATCTGACATCGTATCATAATAACTCATTAAAAAACAATATATTAAAACTTATATACTAATATTATTAGCTGAAAAGAAGCCTAATTTTGCAACACCTTTTAAGGGGATAATTTACTTCATCAAGAATATTAGAGTGCCATAGCATTGAAATGATTGGAGTCTGGTTTTTTTTACAGACATAATAAAACTAATAATATTAGCGATATGAGATTCGGTAAATAACTGTAAGTCGCTATAATAAGGCATAACTAATAATCAAAATTTGGTATTTAATAAAAAGCCATTTAGCCTCCCCTTCTATTTCCATTATATATCGAATTCCTGATGTTAGCGCAGAGATCAAAACTGTAAAGCGGTGAAGAATTCTCTTACACAATTAATGCTAACAAATAAACTGGTTTCAAATACAATGAAATTAAAATTGTATCTAAAACAAATTAATCTTAGTTTGTCCTTCAATAACAATCAGATCCACCTATGAAAGACCACTACTCCAGTGTACCAAACTATCGCACCGTGTTAACCATGCTAATCTTAATAAGCGCAAGTTATTTGGATGTTTTCAGCCAAGAAATAGCAGATCAAAGGATAATGCACGACTATCAATCGGCTTTAAAGGATTACGAATCCTTTGAGCAAAACCACCGGAAAGATATGCAGGTAAAAAATGTAAGGCTCTCTTATTTAGAATGGGGCAATCTTGATAATAAAGATAAAGTGCTAATATGGCTACATGGTAGCTTAAGCAATGCCTATGAATTTTATCCATATGCAGATAGCATCGTAAAGTCTGGATATCGAGTGATTTCCATTGATCAATACAACGCCGGAAAAACTCCTCTCCCAAACTTTGACGCTTCATTTGACGACCTCAGTATAGACATCAAGTGTTTGATGGATTCGTTAGGAATTGAAAAAGCAGTTATTGGCGGGTTCTCACGCGGTGCATTTTTGGCAACACATATTTACAAAACTATGCCTCAATACGTAAGCGCACTGATATTAGAGGACGGTGGTTTCTGTAGCCTTTGCCACAAGCTATCTCAAACTCGATGAAGAGTCATTAAAACGAAAACTGAAAGATGTTGATCTCCCAGCAGAGCTTGTAGACAAGTATTCCGGATATTTCTCCCATAAATTTGACGCCTATAAAAGTTTATACGATGCCGATATCAATACAAATCAATTTGAAATTCTGAGTTATTTGAAACCACAGAACAACCAGTGGATTACATATCGAGGGCAATTTGAATATTATCATATGCAAGATAGCTTGCATATGGCAGAAGTGATCTTCCATAAACCCAATGTCAGTAAATACGCAAAATCTATAGTCGAAGTCAAACCCACTGATATCTTTAAAGATTTAGCTACCCCAGTCTTAATAATGGATGCAAATGCAGAACAAGATCCTATACCGGTACGAATTGAAAATAGAGAACTGGCCATGAAGCATCCTCAATTTATCAAACTTGTCGTATTTGAAGATGTAGCCCATAATATCCACTATACCTACCCAAGCAGATTCCTACATGAGGTTATTTCCTTCTTAGATCATCAGGTTAAAGATTGACACTTATTACACTCAGTATCCTTAAACATAACGAAGACTTGCATTACTATTTTCCAATAAATGCTTCTATCATTAGCCCTATGGTGCATAACAATTAGATTCTTTATACTTTAAATAAAAAGGCGATAAACCTAATTTCAAATCAGATTATCGCCTCTTGTATGTTGAATGTTTTGCGCTATTGCTAAAAATCAGTAATTGCCATCGCAGCAGTTTTCAATAGGGTACCATTATCATGAACGCTCATCCATGCAAAATATAGCTGACCATCAAAAATTTCCATTTGAGGAAAACCAGTCTTTCTACTGGATGAAAGCGCTGCAATCTGTCGAATAGGACCTTTTTTTCCATTTACATTTACTTTCATCGCATAAAGAAATGTCTCCTGACCTTTAGATTGCATCCAGCTCACAACAGCTTGAGTCGAGTCAATCAAGGAAACATCTACCCGACCAAGAACCTCCTTATTACTGATCAAAATTGGTGCATTGAACTTTTCGCCACCATTATTCGAAAAAATAAGCTGTACCCTAGGATTGTCATCAGCTGCTGTAAACCAAGCCACAGCCAATGTATTGTCCACCGCAGCAGATTTGGGGCCATTTACCGGGCAACCTTGTATAAACCAATTATCTGCATAGATTGGGATAGGTTTTGTCCACACATCACCTACCTTCCGCACGATAACGATATCGCGTATATTATCCTCAGTGCAGTCCCTATACAAAACTACAGGACCATTGCTGGTCATACTAGCCGTAGTTTGGCAACAGGTACATGCACTGGCATCGAGTATCTGTTCATCGATTACATCGCCACTAGCCGTAACTTCGGCGGCCCTTACACTCATAGTACCGCCATGATGTCCACCGTGTCCATGGTCAGCACCCTCCATATTACGTCCGTCCAGCCATGCGACTAAGAAACTACTATCCCGATAAGGGATCATCGATACAAAGCCGTGTTCGGTATCCGTATGATCGTTATTCAAAGGCTGGTAGGTTCCATTTTGCTTTCCATTTGCAGTCGAAACATTATATTGAATACCATATGCCATTTTTCCTGTAGCGGTTTGTTGCAGATAATGACTCAATATATGGCCATCATGCGCTGCTATCATCGGATAATCCGCCCAATTTACAAACCAATTTTCGCCGGTAGTAAGTACCTTCGGCTCTAACCATCTTCCATCCTGAAGACTGCTATATAAGAGCCTTGTACTGGAGCCCGTCAGGGAATCCACCCACGAGAGATATAGTTTACCATCATTTGATGTCAGGTGAGGTAGGATAGCTCTATCTCCCTTAGGAAATGGAATATCCTGAAGACCATCCACCTGCTTCAAATTTCTTTCACAGGCGGACATGATGATCATCAGATATAATAGACCTATTATTCGAGTCGTATTTTTCATTGTAATTATTTGTCTATTCATTATTTATTTGATTTTAAGGAAACGAGGCTAGCATGAGCATATACTTCAGCACAGCATACTCTTGTTGGTTTCATAAAGTGCTGTCAGTAACCATTTGTCTGTTTCATTCCACTAGCCACAATCTCGTTAGCTGGTATTGGGTATATCGTCTTAGGAGATGTCGCCGCAATGGTCAATGCATTGCTGTTCAACCCTGTGTTGACATGATCTGACTGTCGTCTTTCAATAAGGGTACCAGTACGGATCAAATCATAGATTTCATGCCCTTCCAATGCCAATTCCCTTCTCCTTTCCTTCGCGATTCGTCTTAACAGTTCAAGTCCACCCACTGTAGCTTTATTTTTTTGAAAATCGGTCGTACGATTTTTAATGAGCACATTTAAGTAATATAAAGCCTTTTCATCACCTCCTTTTGCCCCATGCGCACATGATTCGGCCGCTATAAGTACGATTTCAGAGAGCCGAATCACGGGAATATTGTGCATACTTAGTCCAGCTCCACCACTTCGATTTATATATTTTACAAACGCAGCCTGTTTACCTTCTTTATCCTTCATCAATAAATTGGCACGCGGGTCGCCCTCATATTCTTGCAGTAAGTCGATAAAAGATTGTGTGGCTAAGACATCTCCCTGTCCACCCGAACGATAATCAAATTGAGCACCAAGACCATTGCTCCCTGAGGAGTTATCATTACCTACACTGAGTTCAAATATAGATTCAGAAGTATAATCCGAAAAGCTGTAGCTATCCAGGCCCATTAATTTTTCTTCAGACATCACGTTCAGTACTTTTTGAGCATAATCCATAGCCATTTGCCAATTTTCCTGATAGAGATATACTCTTGCCAATAATGAACGTACCGCTATTTTCGTCATGTACTTTGAACTTCCGGAAGATAAGTCATCCTCCTGCATTAAATTTTCAGCAGTCTGCAGATCCTTCACAATTTGATTGAAGGTCTGAATCAGCGATCCCCTTTCTATTACGACCTCATTTGGATCTAATTTCAATGGGATACCCTGCGATAGTCCTTTTTCCCTAATCCATGGGTAGGCAAAAGTTCGAGCGAGATCAAAAAAGATCATCCCTCGAAGAGCGAGCGATTCAGCTTTAATTTGCTTACGCAATACATCATCTCCAATAGCGTCATCTATATTTGCTAAAATAAGATTGAGATTACCAATAACTTTGTAACATTGTAACCAGAGCACCGCTGCACTTCCATTATTATTTCCGCTTTCTTCATATCGGTATTCTATTTGTTCATATTCTCGAGGATTGTATATGGTTTGTACAAATCTAAAATCAGGACTCTTAACAGCCGAGCGTTTATAGAGTATTCTACCAAGATAATTACTTCCCGAAACTTCATTATAAGAACCCACAAGCAGACGTTTCAATTTATCAACATCATGAATGACCAGTTCTTCAGAAATGACATGATCGGGTTTTTGATCCAAAAAATCATTCTTACAGCTTACAACTGTTAGTGATAGTAATAAAATGGTTAAAATAGTATATTTATAATTCATGTGTTATAGCTTAAATTGAATGCCTAGTAGGATACTGCGTGATGTTGGTGTTTGGAATAGATTAACTCCATTGGTAATCGCCTCAGGATCAAAATCATCTATTTTCGTCCACAACAATAGATTGTCACCTTGAACGAAACAGGTAGCACCCTTTAAAAATCTCAAATCATCCATATGATAACTCAACCGAGCATTTCTAAGTTTGAGATAATCTGCGTTATATAAATGACGGGTAGAAACATCATTAGAAAAGCTGTTATTACCATTAACCCTTATCGGTACCTCAGCATCGGGGTTGAGTGGTGTCCATGGGTTCAACTGCGCTTGTGTACTGGTATATTGCGGTAGGAAACCATCGTCGTCCCGTTTAAATGCAGTCCAGTCATACGCCTTTCCTCCTATTCCATAAGTCAACAAAACGTCCAAGCTAATTTTCTTGAACTTAAATTGATTGCTCCATCCTCCTTGCACCTTTTGAATAGCATGACCAAAAATTCCAAATCCTGCTTCTTCTGCATCAGCCGTTTTTTCTCCAGTTCTCTTTCCATTTTTCAATTTATAGTACATAGCAGATCCATTAGTTGGATCTACTCCGGCGTAATCCCTTAAATAGAAAGAATTGAGACTCTCACCTTCTTTTATTATGATGGGGTGCTGACCATTAGTCGAACTGTAAGTCGGAATAATATCAGAAGGTAGCTTCGTGATTTTATTTTTTAGCACCGTGGCATTTATTCGAGTATTCCACTTAAAATCCCTTTTATCCATTGCCTGGTAGCTTACACTAAACTCCCATCCTGTATTTTTCATTGCCCCATAATTCTGTAGTTGACTGGTGAATCCTGTTGTCGAGGAAACGGGTATGTTCAATAATAAATTGCTGGTTTTCTTATTAAAGTACTCGATGGTTAGATCTATCGTATTGAAGAGTCGTGCATCCAATGCTAAATTTGCATTTTTGCTGAGCTCCCAAGACAGATTTGGGTTTGCTAATTGTCCATAAGATAAGCCAGATTCTGAAGCATATGCTTTACCTGCCGTGGTAAAAAATGCTAAAGACGCATAGTAAGCAGGTGGAAGATTTCCATTGGTACCATAGCTTGTCCTTAGTTTTAGATAATCAAATACAGTATGTTTGAAAAAGTTTTCCTCACTTAGCAACCAAGCGCCTGACAAGGACCAAAAATTGCCCCAACGAGAATCTTTACCAAAACGAGACGATCCATCACTACGAATGCTTCCAGAAACAAAATATTTATCAGACATACTATAATTCATCCGACTGAAATAAGATAATAGCGAATAGTTCTCAGATTGACCATTCCAGGACCATAACGTACCAATACTACTTGAAGACAACAGCTCGTTGTCCAAAATATCATAACCTGAATTGTTCATGGATTTCATATTTGACTCTTGAGCCTCAAAACCTAGTAGAACATCAAAAGCATGGATGTTGCTCTTTTTCTGATAAGTCACAATATTGGACGATGTAAATTGAGATCGCTGACCTTGGGCAACATATAATGCACCATTCCATTGACCACCGCCTGCTCCGAAGACCTTATTGTCATATAGCGTCTCTTCTAAACTCTGATGATCTATTCCCAAAGTAGACTTGAATTTGATTGCATATGGCAGTATGAATTCCGCGTATGCAGACCCTCTCAATCTGACATCTTTGTTAGCGTATTTCCCAACTTCGATTACGCCAATGGGGTTGGCATTTTTTTCGATTTCATTAGGTAGGTTTGCCAAGCCCATATAACCCTTTTCGTCATATATAGGTGCAGCTTGAGGTAATACTCGTGCCATGAATAAAGGATTCAAACCGCCTACATATTCCGAATCATATTGACCACTGTTGCGATCCGTTTGAGCCACGGATAGATTTGCACCTAGATTTAGCCATGACTTAGCTTTATTTTCCAGATTCAATCGACCAGATTTACGTTCAAGGTCCGATTTAATAATCGTACCATTTTGTTTGAGGTATTCACCAGACAGATAAAAAACAGTCGATTCAGCTCCACCACTAGCTGATAGCGCATAGTGTTGCGTACTTCCAGTTCTATAAATCGCATCTAACCAATCCGAATGAGCATCATGAGTACCATAAATAGATTGATAGTCCTTATTCGCTAGTGATTGATATTTTTGCAAGAGTTGCGGATTATTATAGATCTTAACATAATCAGCATTCTCCTTATTTTGAATATATTGATTCACCTGTCCTAATTGCCAAAGTTGTTTAAAATCTTTATTTGATATTGTTTTTTCTTGTGTTAGATTGGTCAACAATCCACTTTGAGCAAGCACATTAAGCATCGTCCCTCCCCTTTGTCCCCTTTTAGTCGTAATGATGATGACACCATTGGCAGCTCGAGAACCATATAAGGATGCTGCAGCAGCATCCTTCAATACCGAGATGCTTTCGATATCATTCGTATTGATGGAAGCTAAAGGATTGATTTGATTAACAGTACCATTACCCCCAATTCTCGAATTATTATCACTGTTTATCACAACTCCGTCCAATACATATAGAGGTTCTCGAAGCCCATTTATAGACCCTATTCCCCTAATCTGCACACTCGAACTAGCACCTGGCTGTCCAGTTGTGTATATATTTACACCTGTCACAGTGCCTTGCAGTGATGTTTCAAAACTAGCAGCTGCGGTTTTGGTCAGATCCTGTTCCTTTACTTGCTGCAACGAACCTGTAAAACTCCTTTGATTGGTATTGCCATAAGCAGTCACGAGCACCTCCTCCATTACACTTGGTGCTTCATCCATAACAACGACAATCTCTTGCCTCGGATCGAGTTGAATGACCTGCTGCTTAAACCCCAACATGGAAAATTGTAACATGGGATTACGCTGTATATTCATGAAAAACCTACCTAGATTATCGGTTTGGGTGCGATTAGTGGTTCCTATTTCCTGTACCGTAACATGAGCTATTGGATTTCCTCTCGAATCCTGCACAACTCCCTTTATATTAACCTGATTATTAGCAATTTTTCTAAGATATTGCTTTGCAAATGATACCCGAACATTGGTCACTTGCAAAGCAATGACCAAACCGAGTATATAAAATAGTCCAAATGGACATTTTGATAACGGCATAATGACTTATAATATTGATATAGTCCATCCGGTTGTTCCGTAAATTATAATAATAACATACGGAGTATTCGAATACGATAAACCAACCAATT
Organism: Sphingobacterium sp. SG20118; assembly: GCF_044740685.1. NCBI lineage: Bacteria > Pseudomonadati > Bacteroidota > Sphingobacteriia > Sphingobacteriales > Sphingobacteriaceae > Sphingobacterium > Sphingobacterium sp. SG20118. Next base: position 2,279,286 of record NZ_CP172826.1, on the reverse strand, counting down.
GTTAGAAAATTGATGTAAGAGTAAGATGGTAGCCGTAAGCTACCAACATGAAGCAGCGTAGCACTTCACTATGACTTAAGAAATTTATGCCGTTTTCGGTGGACGAAACGGATTTGCCAAATATATATTATGATACGGAGTCGAGATGTAATCTGTCTGCGTCATTTGCGCTACTATAGGACCATTAAATTGAAGTTGAAAGCTATAAATCCAATCTACTTGTAGCATGGTAGTGTCTACTACCTGGCGGTCGGATTGTTCTTTCTTTTTTGCTTCCGCTATTTTTTTCGCTAAGAAACAGGTACCATCACAATGAAGCATGGGTTTATCTTTGTTTATACAAAAATATTCCTTGATGTAATCCACATTGGCAACATAAAAGAAGATGGGAACGAATGGTTTCGTTAGAAAGACCATCACCATTGTTAAAATAAAAATTTTCCCAAAATTCATTCGTTATCCCGATTAAGAGTACCACAAAAATAGTTTTTTTATCTATTCAAACAAAGGTCATTTCTAAATATATCCAGGTTAGTAAAAAATAGCCTCTCAAAATATGAATTTGATATAGTCACTCCGTAAAATCAGATACGATATGAAAAAATGATCTAGCGCAATTGTTGATAACAATTGAAAAAACTGTACCTTCGCAAGAATTATGGGTTACGCAAAAGAAAGAAAAAAGCTCGAGAAGCTTTCTGAAAAAACAGTTTCACTTCAACACTTTGATAGTGCAAATTTAGCAATCATTACAGATATATTTGAACAATATTCACATACGATAAGGATACTAAAGAATAAAGATACGGCAACATTCAATGAACTGTACACGACAGAACTTCAAGAAGTGAAGAAGTGCAAGACAGCTCTTAAAGTCGCGGAAGAGGTAGATCGTCAAATCCATTTCATGGAATACAAAGACACGCTACTGGATGCTATCGCAAAGACAATCACAGCAACATTAAGTATTGCTTAAATGAATTCCCTGTTCAGAAAATCTTCCGAACAGGGATATGCATCATGCTGGTCAATCTATCCATTCCACAGTACATCTACCGATCATGCAATCTTTTTATATAAGTCAACGATACGCTTATCCTCTTTTTCAGAGTAAGAGAATGACAATTCCTTTTTTCTAACATTCAAACTTCCGAATAGTAGAAACGACCTGAAATACAACGGTGAAATATCCAAAGTATTCAATAATCCTCAGGTTCTTAATTTTTCGCATTTATCGTATTGCTACAATTAGAACATGTTTTCAGTTTGTAGCTCCACTATTCTTATAAAACTTAAGTCCATATGCCAGTGCTATTCTTCCTTTTGTTATAAAATAGGTATTAAAATAGTGCATATTTACACATACACATTCCATGACGAATAACAAAAAAGTAGATTTAAAAATCATTCTAATAATGGGTCTATTGACTGCCATAGGCCCGCTTTCAATAGACATGTACCTTCCCGCTTTTCCAGCAATTGCCAAAAGTTTAGGAACGACAGTATCTGAAGTTACGCTTTCACTTTCCAGCTTTTTTATTGGCATTTCTGCAGGTCAAATGCTTTACGGACCTTTATTAGATCGTTACGGTAGAAAAAAACCGTTATATGCAGGACTTTGTCTATTTTTCTTAGCTTCTGTTGGTTGTGCTTTTGCACCCACCGTATCAAGCTTAATTCTTTTTAGATTTTTACAAGCTGTTGGAGGCTGCGTCGGCATGGTGGCAGCAAGAGCAATGGTACGGGATCTTTTTACCGTAAAAGATAGCGCCAAAATATTCTCTACATTAATGCTTGTCGTTTCCGTATCACCTATTATGGCACCTACTATCGGTGGCTATATCACAGCTTATTTCGGATGGAGAGCCATATTTTTCGCACTCATTTTCATCGTATCGATTATCTTGGCAGGTACCTATTTCTATCTACCCGAGAGCAAACAACCAGACCCTAGTATTTCACTAAAACCAAAACCGATACTCCGAAGCTTTGCAAAAATATTAAAGCACCCCCTTTTTATAACCTATGCTTTAACAGGAGCTATATCTTATGCCGGACTGTATGCCTATATTGGTGGAGCACCTTTTGTATTCATGGAACTTTTCAAAGTCAGTGAAACACAATTTGGATGGATCTTTGCTTTTATATCTATTGGTTTGATCGGTGCGAGTCAATTGAATAACATAGCGCTAAAATACTTCTCAAATGAAAAAATAATCCTGGTAGCCTCGGGAGCACAAAGCATTATCGGCATTTTATTTGCCAGTTTCGCTTTTTTTGGATTTACGAATCTAATCAGTACCGTACTACTCGTATTTTTATTTTTAGTTTGCCAAGGTTTTATTTTTCCGAACACAACAGCACTTGCTCTGGCGCCATTAAGTGGCAATGCCGGCAATGCTTCTGGTTTATTAGGTGCTATGCAGATGACAGTTGGTGGCTGCGCTGCTGCATTGATTAGTTTTATACAAGACCAATCAACTTTACCAATGGCAGGTATTATGGCTTTCTGTGCAGTCGTTGCCTTCATAGCACTAAATTTAGGCAATCGTTTCATTTCACAAAGCACAACTACTTATGCTTAAACTGCTATTTGAAGCAATTTAAACATAAGTAGTTGTGTTATGATACTTCCGTCAACGAATATAAAATATCAGATCAACAGAAATAAACAATGAAGTGTCTTTATTTCTGTTGATCTGTGCGATAATAGGACCTTTTATTTAAGTTCCCACAGCATCAATATTTGATCATCTCACCAAACCACTATTTACAGCGCCTCTCTAAATCTCCCAGGCATAAGAATCGTAAAAAGTAGAAAATTGCTTCAAAACTGGTTGTAAACCCACTTGTTTTTTGCTTAAAAATTTATATATTTGGGTAAAACTAAACCTATAAACAAAATGGTTCCTATACCATGTTGTGTTTATTCGCGCTAGTAATCAAACCAAATTATAAAACCATAATGAAACATCTTAAAAGCGTTGTATGTTTATTTACGATAGGCATATTACTATTAACCGTATTCACATCTGCTGCACAAAGTCAAAAAAAGCAGTCAAAAAAACCGCTTATCGTATTCGTCACAGGAGATCACGAATATAGCGGTGAAGAAACCCTACCTCTTATAGCGGCAGAACTAGAAAAGAATTATGGCATGCGTACCCTTGTTTTAAAAGCAAGCCCTGACCATAATGCTGAAGAGAACATTCCAGGATTGGAAGCGCTAAAAGATGCAGATCTCGCCGTATTCTACCTACGTTGGAGACGTTTACCTGCTGATCAAGTAAAATTCATTGATGACTACTTGAAATCAGGAAAGCCTGTAATCGGATTCAGAACAAGTACTCATGCCTTCAATTATCCCAAAGGGCATCCACTAGAAAAATGGAATACGTTTGGAGAATTTGCATTAGGGGCTCCTGGTGGATGGGGCAAGGGTGGACATACTCATTATGGACATGAGTCCAGTACAGATGTCGCTATCATACCTGCCGAGCGTAACAATCCCATTCTTACTGGTGTAAAACCAGCCTTCCATGTCCGTTCTTGGTTATACCATATCGTGCCTGACTATCCTTCAAAAGGAGCGACTTGGCTTCTGATGGGAACAGCAGTAGATCCAGATAAAAAAGCCGTCGAAAACCCCGTTGCATGGACATGGAAAACCGCAGCAGGAGGCAAAGTTTTCACTACGACACTTGGTCATCCAGATGATTTTCAAGACGAAAGTTTTCAACGCTTACTCATCAATGCTATGCACTGGGCAGTAGGAAAACCGATCCCTAAAAAATGGGCTGGGAAAGTGGATATTCAAGTTCCATATAGACAATAATAACTTCAAATCAATTCGTACTATTTCAAACATATTTCATTAAACACATTATGGAACTTTCGATACACAATTGGATGCGAGCCGAAACAATAGAAACCACGATTCGCAGAGCTTCCAGTTTAGGCTATACCAAAATTGAAATTGCTGGTAGTCCAGAACATTATGACACTAAACACGTCAGAAATCTATTAAAAGAATACGGTCTATCCTGCTGGGGATCTGTAACCCTAATGCTAGAAGATCGTAATTTACTTGCTAAAGATGAGGCTCAACGTGCAAAATCTGTACGGTATGTAAAGGATGTTGCACGCATGGTGAAAGAACTGGATGGTCACATGATTTCTGTCGTACCCGGTACTGTAGGTAAAATCATACCCGACGGTAGACCTGAAGAAGAATGGCGATGGGCCGTAGAATCGCTCCAAGAAGTATATGCTTATACCGAATCGTCGGGCATATTGATTGGAATAGAACCGATCAACCGATTTGAAACCTATTTTATCAATAGAGGCGATCAAGCGTTGGCTTTGGCAGCAGCTGTAGGTCCTAACTGTGGCGTCTGCCTAGATACTTTTCATATGAATATTGAAGAAGACGACCTCTATCAAGCCATTATAAGAGCCAAGGGAAAGCTGGTGGGATTTCATGTCGCTGACAACAACAGAATGGCACCAGGGATGGGTACACTCAATTGGAATAAAATAATCGAAACATTGGACCATATCGGTTATAATGAAGTTCTTTCGGTTGAATTCTGTGCACCTCTAGATCGCACACCAGCCAATCCCCACCCCAATTCGATTGATGAAAATCCGAAAGACCTTTCTCCAGAGCAAAAGAAATTTTTAGAAGACCATGGTAGCGCATCCGTGTCCGAAGAATTCTACACCATGCTGACTAGAAAATCAATCGAAACCCTATCCCCATTTATTAAATAACCGATGTCAGTAACTGCGAAATAGGTGGTCATACAACTCAAACCTTCGTAGGTGACGTCATACCCTTATAAAACAATTAACAATAATGAAACCATCATGAGCGTAAATCACATGACAAAACATGCAATAACCGGCTTATAATAGTTTCATTTCCACTATTAAACAAATTATAATAATGAAAATAACGAACGTAGAAGCATTTTGGCTACGATGTCCAATCCCCAAAGAAAAACAACACTTTTCTGATTATGGTCTACTGACCAATTTTGACATGACATTGGTTGTCATCACCACCGAAGATGGTCTTCAGGGCTTTGGTGAGGCAAAAGCAGCAGTTGGATCTTCAGGCGTTTGTGCATCGATTGTCTCGTGTATTGAAAACGAACTAAAACCTATATTGATAGGTAAAGATGCTAAAAACATCAATCGCCTTTGGGAAGAAATGTACAATGGCACACGCGATCATTATGCCCTTACAAGAGGTCGAAGATTTCCTATCCTTGGCCGAAGAGGTTTGACCATCTCAGCAATGAGCGGCATCGACACGGCGCTATGGGATTTGAAAGGTAAGGTATTGGGCGTTCCCGTTATGGATATATTGGGTGGTGCCTGCCGCGAGCAGATGCCTGCCTATGCAAGTGGTGGCTGGGCAGATGTAGCACATATCGGTGAACAGTTGAATGGTTATGTGGCTAAGGGATTTCAAGCCGTTAAAATGCGTGTTGGAGTAATGGATCAGACCGTTCAAAACAGTATTGATCGCGTAAAAGCCGCAAGAGAAGCTTTAGGTCCACACATTAAACTCATGGCTGATGCCCATGGCACCTTTAGTGTTCCTGAAGCAAAGCAATTTTGTCGCGGTGTGGAAGACTGCAACCTCTACTGGTTTGAAGAACCAATCAGTCCTGACAACAGGCATGGAAACTGCTGAAGTAAGAGCTTCCTCCTCCATCCCTATTGCAGCAGGGGAAAGTGAATTCACCAGTTTTGATATGCGCGACCTGCTTGAAGTTAGAGCTTTGGATGTGATGCAGCCCGATGCCGCGATTATTGGCGGTATTTCCGAAACGATGCGTGTTGGTCATCTAGCTAGTATCCATCAGCTAGAATTAGCGCCGCACTGTTGGGGGTCTGCTTTTTCATTTATGGCCGGACTCCATGTTGCATTCGCTTCACCAGCAGCCACCATCATTGAGTTTTCTCTTGGTGGAAATCCAATGATGTACGACCTGGTCAAAGAGCATATTACAGTTACAAATGGTGTCATAGAAGCTCCAACAGCCCCTGGATTGGGCTTGACCCCAAATTGGGATTTTATCCAAGAATTTAAACAAAAAAATTAACGCATTCTATAAATTGTACTATCAATCTTAACCTTATGGCACGTGCACTCAAAATCAATCACGTTACACTTATTGTAGACAGTCTAGAAAAAGCAACGGCATTCTATCAACATGAACTCGGACTAGAGCCCCTTGCAGCATTCAGATTTGATTACCCAGTGATGTTTTTCAAATTTAACGATCAGCAACAACTTCACCTATCCGAATGGGAAGACAAGACATCATTCCGCGGGCACATCTGTGTCGAAGTAGATGACTTTAACAGCATCTTTTTCCGCATGAAAGAACTTGAGGCAATCGATATCCGGCCTTGGGGGAAAGTTAGACAATTGCCTGATGGAGCAATGCAGCTTTTTGTACGCGATCCCGCAGGTAACCTCGTAGAAATATCATCAGCGCCAGGCAGTGCAATAGATCCTAAAATCTTTCAGGACGAACTCTATGAAGAAGGAATCTATATTTCAAATCGAAATGATTTCAGAGGATTTAAATCTGATGATGCCACCCTATACCATAAATAGCATATTGAACGTAAAACATAACCTTATCAATGAAACTATCATGAGCATTTACAAATTATACACATACTACGCTAAAAAGAGCCCCGTATATATTTGCTCGTGATAGCTTCATGACCATTAACCGATTGAAATAAGCTCAATAATTCGATTAAAAGCTGACACTCATTATTAACCATAATTTACTTGGATGAAAAAAAACGTTTTATTACTGGAAACTATCGCCGAAGAGGCCTACCATCTGCTTGATGGCCAGGTAAACCTGTTTACAGGATACGATGATACTTCCTTAAATAAAGTATTGGAAAAACATACGATTCATGCCATCATTACTCGTGGAAAGGGACAAATAAATAAAGCACTTCTTGAGGCTTGCCCCGATTTACTCGTCGCAGCAAGATGTGGTGTCGGACTCGATAATGTGGATATACAAGAAGCTACGATTCGGAATATCAAAGTTATTCATGCACCGGCATCCAATGCTGCTACAATAGCAGAACATACCCTCGCACTGATGCTCATGCTCATGCGCGACCTCTATCAATCCATAGCTGAGGTGAAAAACAATAACTGGAACTGGCGCAACCAATATAAGGGCGATGAGCTCCACGGAAAAACTCTCGGTATTGTCGGCTTGGGCAATATTGGGCAACGGGTCGCCAAACTTGGCGATGCATTTGGTATGCAGGTATTGTATTCGAGTCGAACGTCCAAGGATGTCCCTTACCCCCAAGTCTCATTAGACTCCCTCTTACAGCAAGCAGATGTCGTGAGTCTACATGTGCCTTATACTGCCGAAACTGACGTATTAATAGGAGCACCGCAACTAGCCTTGATGAAATCAAATACCCTATTGATTAATACAGCTCGAGGTGCACTGATTGATCACAATGCGCTTATTCTCGCACTGGATACCGGTATTATTGCAGGATTCGCAGCGGATGTATTGCCCGAAGAGCCACCGCAACAGGACGCCCCGATAGTCAAACATTCCCGCGTACTCATTACGCCACACTCGGGAAGCTTGACCGCTACAACCTACCAACAGATGTGTGTATCCACAGTCAAAAATGTACTTGCCGTACTAGAGGGCAAAGGCCCTGACGAAAAGAGCATTTATAACTTCAATGCACTTCAGGCTCAATCATAACTTGTCTTACAGTAAACCAAAAAAGGGGTAAATAGCCTATGCTACCTACCCCTTTAATAGCGATTAACCCACTAGCTATTAGCGTTCTAACGGGTACTTTTTCAGTAACTCTTCAGGTGCGTAAAATCCTTTTTTGTCAATAGAAGCAGCACGAACAGTCTTAACTTTTTCTGGTGTAACCGCCGATGCTTTATTGCCGAAAGAATTACGTACATAAGTCAATACGGCAGCTACCTCCTCATCATTTAGCATCCCCTCAAATGGTGTCATTGGTACCTGCCCAGGAAACTTCTCGCCTTTAACCTCCATAGGACCATGTAAGCCTTTCAGTACAACATTAATCAAACGTTCTTGACTACCTGTAACCCATTTTGTTCCGTTAAGTGGAGGAAAACCAGCTAAAGGTAATCCCTTACCATCTGTTTGATGGCAGGTAACACAATAACCTTCTTTAGCAAATATTACTTTGCCTTTAACATATAAATCTCGTTCCGCCCCCCGCAGTGAGGTTGTTACTTTGTCTTTCTTTTCGGCGTTATCCTCCTCTCCTTTAAGATTAGCAAAAGCCATAGTATAAGCAGGCTCTATCCAATCATCGAGACCAGCTTTAGCTACTGCCATTAAAATAGGAAGGCCCTTTTCCTTTGGCAGCCAAGATGCTGCCGTCATGGCTTCAAGACGAACGCGACCACTTGTGTCTTGAGCAGCTTGCATCAATAACTTATCCTGGTCCTTTACCTGATGCCCTGTATACCTAAGCACTCTCACTGCAGCAGCCCTAGCGTGATAATCTGGCGCCTGCAACAACTGACGGAGCAATTGTTGATCAACTTGGTTTAGTCCCCAACTTACCCAAAGTGCTTCTGTCAAATGATGCGCATATTTCGGATCATTTTTATCCAATCGTGCAACCCATGTTTTCAACAGCGGCAGCACCTCATCAGCTTTACGTCCCCGTAATTCCGCACGAGTCCGATAGCGTGTTCTATATTCCGGAAGTTTCAGATTTTCCAAAAGCACAGGAATACCAGCATCTGCAATTTGAGCAGGCTTGATCAATGGTCTAGCAGGATAAGTAATCCTGTAGATACGGCCATGCACATGATCACGTAGCGGGTCGCGCGCATTATGCTGCATATGCCCGATCAGCATATTGTGCCAATCGGCGATATACAAAGAACCGTCAGGAGCGAATTCCATATCCACAGGTCTAAAGTTTTTATCCTCACCTTGCAATAGATCTTGCCTATGCATACTTTTATACCCCGTTCCCTCATCCACTATACTATGTTGCTTGGTTCCCAGAAAACCGATTGTATTATTGATTAAAAAATCACCTTGCCATTCATCTGGAAAATGACGGCTAGACACAAACTCAAGTCCCGAAGTCGGACGCACGCGATGTTCATCCTGAATCAGATTTCGCGATTTAGGCGTAACCACACCATACTTTGGCTTGATAGTTACCGGAAGCATCCAATGCACATCAGGTCCAGAAGTTTCTGCATAGAAATTTTGTCCCCAGTCATCAAAAGCAATACCCCATGGATTGGGCACGTAAGGTTGGGCCATTCGTTCCAGATGGCGACGTTGCGGACTATAACGATAAAATCCACCATTAGTAGCACGCACAGGTCCATAAGAAGTCTCTATATTGGAATGTAAAAACACACCCTCACCCATGATGAGTGCTCCAGATGGATCCACAGTGAAAGCATGAATGTTATGGTGCGTATCATGATCATCAAAACCACTTAAGATAATCTCTCTAACATCAGCACGGTCATCACCATCCGTATCCTTTAATAGCATAAAATTAGTTCCTTGAGATAAGTAGACCCCATCTGCTGTAATTTCAAAGCCCACAGGCAAATGCAACCCATCAGCAAAAACAGTTTGCTTATCTGCTTTACCGTCATGATCTGTATCCTCCAAAATAATCAACTTATCATTAGGTTTCGAATCACCAGGTTTATAGTGCGGATAGCTAGGCATGGTGGCTACCCACAGACGACCTTTATTATCGAAGGTAATCTGACATGGATTAGCCAAATCTGGAAATTCTTTTTCCGAAGCAAAAAGCTCGATTTTAAAGCCAGGAGCAACTTTCAATTTAGCCAATGCATCATCCCCGTATAAATAGGCAAGACTACCATTTTGATCCGGATTGTAATTCGTCTGAACCTCAGGTGCAGGAGTAGTTTTTTTATCTTCAATAGCTACGTTCATCTGTTCCCCATGAGTTGCCGCCCAGATGGCACGATCTCTAATCGCAGTCATTTCACGGATTTTAACAATTTCAGCAGGATAATTATCCGGGCCAAAAGGATCATATCTTCTCCCATTGACATGCACACCATTCGGAATTTTAATATCGTTATGCCACATCCAATTTTTTTCAATAACAGCAGCATGCACAAGATCACGATGCTCTTCATGCTTGATGCCTTCCTTACCAAAGATCAGATCAGCCAATAAAGGTGCAAAACGAGCATAGCCATCATTGCTCAGTTGAGAACCATCAATTGTAATCGGTTTTCTCGTCCACTTAAACCATCTTTTCGTTGGCGTGTACATATCGACAAAATGAACACCATTTTCTGCTGCAACTACTTTCATGGCATCTGCATATAGCGCTAGATTTATGTTTTCTTTCTTTCCATCAGGTAGATCAAACTGTTCGGACAAATCTTCAAAAGCAATGGGAGAAACTAAGGCCAATTTTGGAGTTGATGTACCGTTGTATTGCTGTTTAAGTGTATGCTTGATAAAAGCATCTAGCTCAGCTTTGTAATTTTCCAAACCTGCGGCACCCGCGAAAGATTCATTATAACCAAAGAAAGCGATAATGATATCCGCCTTCAAACGCGTGAGCCATTGATCTTCCGTTTCAAAAAAACCTTGGCTATCCGAAGGATGAGCAAGCGTTGTTTGAAATTTTTCTGCTCCCGGAAATGCCCAAGGTGTTTGGCGACTTGCATGTGGTCGGAAACCAGGAGTATTACCCCCATCGCACATGTTTCGAATAAAGAGATTGGAGTCAGGATAACGCATTTGCAATTCCGTCTCGAAATGCCCATAATTCATCATTCGTGAACCCAAATTGTTACCGATGAGCACGATATGCGCATCCTTTTTCAATGGTAATGCGGGTTGGTTTGATCGTATGAGAAATAAGATACCACACGCTGCAACAACAGCAGCCGCGATAATAAAAAGAACTTTCATCCTTTTATTTGGAAATTTTATCATTATGTTATTAGGTTTTACTTAATTTTCATTAAGCTTGGTTGTAACTACTTTGCAAGATAATAAATTCCCTGAAATTACATTTATTAATGGAGGCACTATTTCATTTATAATAAGATTCTTACAATCCGTAGGTGCAGCACAATATCTCAAATAGGGAATAGCTTATCCGATAATGGATAAGTCTACCAATAATTATTAGTTTTATCTCCTACAAAATCAATGCTAATAGATTATTGATTCTGCGATCAGATATTGAATCACTAAATACCCATATGATCAAGAGCCCATAAATAATAAAGGAGATGAAAAAACATCTTCATTATTACTATATTGACCTCATCATTGTACATTTCAAAAAAATCTCTAAAATGGAACAATTAAATTTTTCGAAGAACTGGAATAACAAATTGGACTGCCAGGCCTTTACCACATTACGATTGCCAAATCCAAAATATCAAGTTGGGCGATTGTTTGACATCACTTTGCTCGAAGAAACTAAAGGTGTAGGTAAGATCACCGCCATACAATACCTTGATATAGAAGATATCGATGAGTACATCGCTAGATTGGATACCGGTTGTTCAGTTGATGCATGTAAAATGATCATTCGCAATATATATCCACATGTTGATTTTAAACAACAGCAATTAGCATTGCTATTAATTGTAAAAGAAGAAGGCGACCCTCTTTAAAACCACTATTTCAAGACTTTTACAACGTATGTAGTCCGATTATGCGATTATGAATATACCCTCTACTGATACCCCCCTAATACTTACATTAGGGGGGTATTTTCAAACTGTACTACTCAATCCTTAAACTTCATACCATTGAATATCCGTACCGGATTACCACGCTCTAGTTCAGTATGATTTTGCCACTGTTGGGTGCTATGCTGCTGATCTAGATCCAGTTGTCTTTCCATCAATTTTTGTTGCAACCGTTCTTTAGCTATCTTTCTATTTTGCACCTGCGACCGACTATCCATCGCTACGGTCATGATACCAGTAGGCATGTGCAATGCTCGAACAGCAGAACTGACCTTATTGACATGCTGCCCTCCAGCACCTGAACTACGCATAGTCTGATAAAGAATATCATGATCCGAAAGCGTTACCTGCTTTGTTTCGCAAATTATGAATACTGCAATAAACCAATTCTTTCTTTTATGGTATTTACGGAAAGGGCTTTCACAGATCCAAAGCAAAGAACCCTTCCATGATTGGAGAAATGACTCCAACTCATCTCCACTTAACTTACAAATAGCCGATTTCAATAAACCGTCACCACTCCTATCTTGATTCATTATCGTCACCCCTATCTGCCTAGACATGGCTTCCTTCTGTAAAATACCTAAAACCTTTGTGAGAAAAAACTCACATTCCTTCGGACCTTTTCCCGAACTTAATTGAATATTAATTTCCATAGATTATTATCCTTCCATACGTACAAACTTGGGTCTGAACATCCCCAAAACCTGCACCAATTCTTGTTGTAAATACATTACTTTTTCAATGTCTTTATATGCCATAGGCAATTCATCGATACTGCCACCAATCACCTGTACACCCGCATCAACTAAACTGTTCTTCAATTCAGCTTTCGTAAAATTTGCTTTAGCATTGGCTCTAGAATATAGTCGACCTGCACCATGCGATGCCGAGTTCAAACTCCCCGGATGTCCAAGTCCTTCTACCAAATAGCCGGGTGCCGTCATGGAACCAGGGATGATACCCAACGTTCCTTTACTTGCCGGCGTTGCACCTTTACGATGCACGATACATTCTTGACCATTCACCAACTCTTTCCATGCAAAATTATGATGGTTCTCTACGGTCAATATGGTGCGCTTACCCAATGCTTTTGCTATGCGATGGTGGATATTTTCATGACATGCAGCTGCATAATCTCCGGCAAGATTCATTGCCAACCAGTACTCCTGCCCATCATGCGTATTCAAGTCCAGCCAGGCTAAATGCTGCACATGCCGTGGTAAAGGACATTGTTTTTTAGCCAGATAAGTATAATGTTTGGCAATATTAGCACCCAATCCACGCGAACCACTATGCGATAGTACAGCTAAATAAGAGCCTTTTCCCATTTTCCATCCCGGTCTCGTTTCTAGGATATCGATGATGCCAAATTCTACGAAATGGTTTCCACCACCCGAAGTACCCAATTGTCTGTACGCCTTGTCTTGCAGCCCTTTCAGAAGTGGAATCTCCAAAAATTCCGAACGGTTTAATATTTCATGGTCACTTTTGTTCCTATGCGTTTCATACATTCCAAATTTGGTGTGTTCGGCTAGGATATTCAGTAACATAGCATCCTTACCCTTCATATAAGAGGCCGGAAGATCGAATATAGATAGGCTCATACGACAGCCAATATCCACTCCAACACCGTAGGGTATCACGGCTTGATGCGTTGCCAATACACCACCTATCGGTAGACCATACCCAGCATGGGCATCGGGCATCAAGGCTCCAGCCACCGAAATCGGTAATTTCAAGGCATCATACAGTTGAAATTTAGCTTGTTCGTCAATAAGATCTTCACCAAAAATGGAGAATGGAACCCGTTGTTTGAGCAATTCATGCATCCTTACCTCCACTGGTTTCACCAAGCTTTCGGCAACTTTACCCCAAGTACCGTCGCCCGAAAACTTTGCAGGATCCGTTAATACTTCTTTGATTTCAAGTAAGATGGATTCTTTTTTCTCCCGCTTTCGGTAGCGCTGTATCTGCGCCAAACCTATATTAATTGTATTATTTTGTGGAAAACCTAATTTTATAAGGTCTTTCCCTGAGATTTTACTTCCCATTATTGTTTAATAAAATTGAAAAAATGTGTTTAGGAAAACACAATAAATACGTTGGAAACTGATCCAACAGATTTCAATTCGGGAAAATTTGCGTGTAAAAAACAGAATAAACAAAAAAGCCCGAATTATCTTCGGGCTTTAAATATATTGATTTGATGTAATCCGTTATATCTGGGCACGAAGAATCACGACTGCAATCGTTGCAGTAATGTTAGCTGATGTTATAGTAACTATAGACATTTTTGTTCTTCGTTTAAAAGGGTTTTTATTATTTATCGCTACAAATATATATTTTTTTTAATTAATGCCAAAAAATTCTACTTTTTTTTATCATCCCATTTTCTAGTGTTAACCGAAACACTCATCATTACACTATTCAAATTTTAACCCTATAAAATAAATGTGAACATAACGTTGTTGTGGATTGTTATCTAAATAAAAAAGATGAAAAACATCATTCCAACACAAAAAGAAGGAAATAAACTAGACTGTTTTGAAACAGTAGAATTTTCCACCACAGAAATCGCAAGTGAAGCCTTTGTAGTAGCATCGCACAATCTCTTAGCGATCAATGATTGGCATCACATCGCCGAATTACCAGCAGCTGTATTCATATTGGTGGATAACAAAGGCAATACGCTCCATCGCCCCTTACAGCTCCATGACTATATCAAGATCAATATCCCCGGACCAGGCTTACCTCGAACAAAAGGTTATGATTGGGTCAATGTCGTGCATATGGAATCTAAAGATATGAACGAGTTTAAGATATTATCCGTCAGTCTAAAACCTTGTCCAGACCCAACCAACCCAGATAACAAAGAAACGGCACATTTCTTTGAAGGTTTGGCCACCTCAACGTTGATAGTCGAACAACGCAATAATAGCCTCTTATTTGAATATGCCGGGCGAAATGAAGTACTCAATACGGCCAACGACCATATCGTTGACAATGTCCGGAACTTTATGGTTGGATTGGGAGCCGTAATCGGGGCCTCGTACCCTCAATGGAAAGCATTGATAAAAGGCTTTGCCAATGATGTTAGGGAAGAGTAATATTGAAAAGCAAATGTCGAACTTAATTTACTAAATTAGCGAGAGCAAATAAGACCTCATAGAAAATAGAACCCTTGAAAATGAATAAAACTTTTTACATTTTGTTTTGCTTAATTGCATTACCGCTATCCTCTTTTAGTCAAGGGACAGGATTAACAGCAGATGAACTTTTTGTAAAAGCACGGACACAAGCTTTTGATCATAAAAATTATGTCGAAGCAATAAAAATTACTAATCAAGCTCTGCAACAGGCACCGGACTATACCGATATTGCTATTTTTTTAGGCCGCCTATACACTTGGTCAAATCAAATAGACTCTGCACGAACAGTATTCGAAAAGCTAAATAATCAAAATGTGAAAGATGAGGATTTCTACATGGCATATGCCTCATTAGAGTATTGGAACGACCAATCGAACAAAGCTATTCAGCTGATAAACAAGGGGATTTTGCATCATCCTGAATCACAAGATCTGCTTCTATTGAAAACAAAAATTGACTATAGCAACAGCGCATACGATAGTGCCGAACAATCAGTGATCCAGTTATTGACATTAAATCCTAAAAATTCAGAAGCACGTATACTCGCAAAAAATATCCGGGAATATACAGCCAAAAATGCAATCGGATTAAATTATAATTTTGTCCACTTTGATAAACAATTTGATGATAACTGGCATATCGTGGCACTTAGTTATAAAAGAGCCACACCACTAGGTTCAATTATTTTTAGAACCAATTATGCAAATAAATTTGCAGACGATGGGCTGCAGTTCGAATTGGAAGCATACCCACGACTGTCCAAAATGTTTTACCTCTATGTAGCTGTAGGATATTCTAATAACGTCAGTATATTTCCCAAATACAGAAACTGGGGTATCCCTCTATGCTAACCTACCACATAGTTTCGAAGGTGAAGTCGGTTATAGACAACTTTACTTCACCGACAACATCTGGATGTATACAGCATCCTTAGGAAAATACTATCAAAACTTCTGGTTTAATCTTAAAACTTACCTAACTCCAAGTAATGAGAACATCTCTCAATCCTACGCAGGGACAGTTCGGTATTACACAAAAGGTACAAATGATTATTTAGGCTTTATAATCGGTACAGGTCTCAGTCCTGAAGAAAACCGCAGCAACTTATTAGATATGTCCATTTATAAATTAAAGACTTTCAAAGTAGGAGCCGAATATAACTTATCCATTAATCAGACAAATCTTTTCTCCCTATCATCTACCTATTATAATCAAGAATACAAACCTGGGTTTAAAGGCAATCAACTGGATGTTACACTAGGCTATATCAAAACCTTTTAAGGTTTTGATATAGTTACATCAAAATAATTGGTATAAATACTATCGGGCAGCAATTGCTTTTGTCTATAGAATTGTTTATTCTTAAGCTTAAAGTTATCAAACCGCTTCATTAGTTGCTCGAGTACATTCTCATTTGTCAATGATTCTTCGTCAAAGTTCATATCAACTTTATAAAGCTGCCCATCAGATAGATGGTAATCACCATATACAAAATCAATCAACTGGTTCTTACTTTGCATCATTGCGGCCCCATTACCCCTTGATGATAATCCCTCATCTAAGCCTTTTCCTACCCAAGTCACCTGAGTCGGTGTTTTAAGATGATAATTTTCTCTATAAAATGCTAACAATGATGGTGTCAAATCAAAATGACTTACCTTATTATGGAAGGTATGTGCGCTTTTTAAAAGAGGAGAATAAATCATTAAAGGGACATGATAACGGTCGATCTTGCTCTGCAAAGGAATCTCGGGCATAGCATGATCACCTGTAATCACAAAGATTGTATTGCCAAAATCAGTTCTTTTCTGATAAGCTTTAAAAAACTCGTGCAGGGCATCATCCAAATTTAATACCGATACCAATTGTATACGGTTTTCCAAAGCCCATCTCCGCTGCTCATTAGAGAACGTTTGCGTAGCCATACGTTTATCAAACAATTGCTCATAATATGCTGCATTATTGATTAAGAAAGGATTGTGTGTAGAAAGCGTCAACAATAGATTAAAATATGGCTGTTCTTGTAAATGTTGTACTTCCAATAACTTACTAAATACCGCTTGATCTTCATACCCCCAGCTTTCCCCACCTTTCTCTGGAAGCTTTTTATACGGTGCCGAAAAAGATCTTTGATCCACCAAGGTATCAATATCATTATAGGTCATAAATTTTTCCATATAATCGAATTGAGCATCCCCTCCATAGAAAAAACCTGTATTAAATCCGTTAGCTTTTAATATATTGAAAAGATTGAAATGATGTGGTAAACTATCCTGTTCCAAAAAACCATGTGTCGCAAAAGGTAACGAACCGGTCAAGGTCGGAAGGACTGAGAATGTTCTTCCCGAAGAACTTAAATTATTATCCCAATACAAGGATTTTTTAGACAAAGAATCTATAAAAGGGGTAAAATTTCCAATATACCCAGATGGTGAACTAAATGCATGTCCCAGCCCCTCCACCACAATGATAACTAGGTTTGGAACCGATATCCCTTTTTCAAAATAGAATCCAAGTGCATCTTTTGTATCTTCATTGCGTAGAAACGGAAAGCTAGCATCATGCGGTACCACCTCTTTACCTCCATTGTATCTCCACATATCTGGGTGTTCATCTTCATAATTAGAAATATTGGAACCTAGAAAATAGCGCCACTTACTCCTTGCAGCATTTTGGGTAAACTCGTCTCCTTTGATTGAAAAAAAATCTTGATTATCAACTGGTATAAAACTAACCATAAGACCTGTTACAATCATAGAAAACCCCACATAGATCGTCTTAATAGTTTTTTTTGAAGCCATCCAGAAAGGGATGTATACCCCCATCACCAAAAGTAACAAAATTGCAATATTGCTTAAACTAAGCATCCCGCTAGCCTCCAATATCTGCACCATTTCAGATGTGTTGTAATAAAACATATCCGCACCAAGTAAATTTCGCGTTTCGGAAAAGTAAAGAAACAATATATACTGCATAACCACCACAAAAGACAATAACAGTATCGTTTGCATTCTAGCCAAAGAAAGGCTCACAAACTGGAATAAAAGATAAGAAACACCACCTATAGCCAAGACCTGAAAAGCAAAGATCAAATTTCCCAACAACAGTGGTATAAAACCACTCGAAGAAACCGAGTTGTGTAAACTGTCGACCATACCACCACCACTCTACACCTACAGATACCATATAGAGTATAAAAAACACCAGCCCTATGCATCCATAATTTTTCAAACCGACCTCTAGCTTTACGCGTATACGTTTGAAGAATGGCTCATCAGCCTCCCCCTGCTGAAAACCCTGGCGTTTCATTTCGCCCCAGCTATGTTGTTTTCTGAAATAATCTATAAAACCACGTACACCCGATCCCAATACAATCAGATGAAAGTAAAAGGGTTCCAAGATAGCTGTCGTAATCAATTTTGATAAATCCCTTTTTTTACCATAAACTTGATGACTGACCAAGTCTACCAAAATGGCATAAATAGAGTATAAAATTCCAGAAGAGATAACTAGCGCAAAAAGAGCAAAGAAAAATGGCCAATTAATGATTCCTAAAAAAAGAAAGATGAGAAATACAATATAGCCTGCAAACTCTACCAAAGGGCCAAGGAGTTCAAAGAAAAACCAATAAGGGAGACTTACCATCCCTAACTTACCATATTTTGGATTAAACATCAACTTACGATGCTTCCACAAGGTCTCTATAGTTCCCCTCATCCAACGATTACGCTGATTTTTTAATACTTCCTTAGATTCGGGTACCTCTGTCCAACATAATGGGTCTGGTATATTCACTACCTCGTAAGGAAACTTTTGCTCTTCCATATAGCGACGCATACGCACTACGAGCTCCATATCCTCACCAACAGTACAATTATCATATCCGCCACAAGCCAATACAATCTGCTTATCAAAAGCGCCAAAAGCACCTGAAATCAGGATAAGTCCAGAAGCTCTCGACCAGGCCATTCTTCCCAACACAAAGGCACGGATATACTCCAATGCCTGTGTTCGTCCAAGCAAAGATTTTGGTAAATTGACATCGATAACCTTACCATTTTCAACTTTACAATTGTTAACTAGACGGATAACACCCCCACAAGCAATAACACGCTTGTCCGTTTGTTCGAGAAAAGGTTTAGCAAGTTTCAAAAGTGCGTCCTGCTCCAATATGCAGTCCACATCTATACAGACTATATAATCGCCTGAAGATATATTGACCCCAACATTGAGTGCATCTGCCTTACCGCCATTCTCTTTATCGACCACAATCAGTTTCTTAAAGGCCGCATTTTTACTCTTATAAATGCCCCTTACTTCTTTCGTCTGAATATTTCCTTGTATAAAAAAAGGTACAGACTCCAATGAATAAGCTTCAATAAGTTTATCCATAGAGTCGTCTCGACTTCCATCATTGACAATAATGATTTCCAGATTATGGTAGTATAACGAAAGCAGAGAACGTACGCTTTCAACCACAGCCATACCTTCATTATAGGCTGGAGCAATAAGACTAAAACTAGGTGCATTTACATTGGTCGCAACCAAGTTATAGTCAGTAAAGGTATTCTCATTTTTGTAACGGCATACAGCACCATAAGCATAGATACCCACCCATGAATAAATCAATAGAATAGCAATAGAATAAAGTAAAAAAAGCCAAATGACTATTTCATAGACAATATGTGCGAACTCTAACATACCTTTTCTTGTAAAGCGTGGTTTATAATCTGTTTATATTGAATTGGAGTACGCTCGTCAATAGCTATATCTCTCAGATACTGGCGTTGTCCTAGAGCGACCAATACTTCAGCTGACCAAATCTTGATCGCTGTATCTGGATGTTCCCACAATTGTGTTTTCAAAAATCCCTCACTCTGCATACTTCTCGATAGCTTGAACACCTTTAATATTGCAATTTGTACTTCCTGTGGTTGATTAGGAAACGAAGCTATCAATTGATTGATCGTGTCATTATTCTCAAAAGCCTGTAGGGTTCGAACTGCCTGCACCCTAACAGCAACAACATCGTGTATTAGTAACTTCATCACAGGGATATAAAATGATAAAAGCTGAAATTTACGAATCAAACGGAGTGCGAAAATTATAACAGAAGAGCTATCACTTGTCAACCATAAATTAATATTTAGTAGCTCTGGATTAGGTATTTCGGTAATTGAGTTCAACAGACGTAACTGCTGCCAATCGGAAAGCGGTTGAACCAGGTAATCCAGAAAATGTAGTCCTTCTACCCCTATAAAACTTACTACTCCGTATTGTGCTTCTTGGTACACTTGCTTTTCTGCATGTGTAAGCATAGCGGTAAAATCAGGCAATGCACGTATCACTCGCATAGCCGTCAACTCCTGGATACCACCCGCTATGAGATAAGATTTTCTTTTACGAAGATTGCGCCAGGCTTCTTCCTCTAGGTTGAACTTATGAAAGAGGTGGGTAATTTCTTCTCGTGCCGCACCAGAAAACTTACGTTCAGAAGTCACCAAAAGATCTAGAAACAAACTTCTAAAAGCAGGATCCCGTAAGTGCTTTTCAAAGGACTCATCTCTTTCTACAAAGTTTTGACCAAAAGCTATAGATTCTATAATTTTATTTTCAATGATATGTGTCCATATCTGCCTATTATGCAATAGCCGATACTTATATATACTATAGAAAAGCACCACAATAATCAATAGCAATACCGAGATAAACACAATGGTAATGGCTATTACGAGTTCATGGATAGTGATTTCTTGCAACATTGAACTTCCAATTATTTTGACAATCTCTTAATACGTAAAAGAAGCTCATTGAGACTAAAGGGCTTCACCATAAAATCAGCTGCCCCCAAATCAAAAGCATCTATGACTACTTCCTCCTGCCCCATACTAGAAAGGACGATAACCGGTGTTTTTTTTCCGATAGTGCGTATAGTAGCTAAAATCTCTATACCAGAAGCAAAAGGCATCATAATATCCGTCACTACCAAGTCAATCTCCAATTCTTTGATTTTTTCTATAGCTTCTTTACCATTTCGGGTCAGAATGACAGTATGTCCCTCTTTTACTAATTTATGCTCTATGGTACGTAAGATCAATTCGTCGTCTTCAGCTATTAAAATCAACATTATATTATTAGTATTTAAGTTTAGTAATCAATTGTAACCCAATTTCTATTTCACGCTCTATTTCATCCAATAGATTTTTCGAAAGTGCTATTGATACAAGTTGTTTTTCCAGGACGGTTGTCAATTTTGCTAATCTAACTAGGCCTGAAGTTGAAGTAGTCCCTCTTAATTTATGAAGAATAATTCGCATATCCTCTATATTATCAGTCGATCGGGCATTTTTCAAACGATTCAAAGTTTGTGTTACCTCTGTAATAACCAGATCTAAAAAATAGGACTTAAAGCCTGGATCATCTCCAATCTGTTCTGTTAAAGTCGTCAGATCCAGACGATCATTCCATACATCGATATCCTGATTTCCCATGGACGATATTTGGACGAATTTCTGCAATACTGTATTTAGATCAAGTTGTCGTATAGGTTTTGGCAAAAATTCAGACATTCCTGCTTCTAAGCATTTTTCCCTTTCTCCACTCACGTTCCCTGCCGTGATTCCTATAATAGGTATATCATGATAACCCGCTAATTGGCGAATTTGTTTTGTTGCTTCGATTCCATCTACTTCAGGCATCTGTACATCCATCAATATCAAATCAAAATTAGACTTCATACATTCGTGAATTGCATCTGCACCATTGGACACTGCTACTAGTTTCTGCATTTGGCATGATAGAAGCCATCATACGCTGATTTAGAACCATATTCACTAAATTATCATCTGCTAAAAGTACCTTTGCTTGTTGAGGATAAATATTCGTTGAAACATTAGCTACATCCTGTTTGATAAGCCCATCATCGGCCTTATTTTTTTGAATAGCTCTACGCAATGTAAGGTAAAGTTCATCAGACCTAATGGGTTTCAATAAACAAAATGATCTTTCTTGTTGGCGGAATGCAGAAATCACCTCATGCTCCTCAGAGGAAGTATGCAAAATAATAAGAGGAATACCCTCTTCCTGCTTATAGAACAATTCCTTTATCTTTTCAATCGTTTCCAGACCTGTCAAAATAGGCATATGATAATCCATAAGAATAACATCAAAACGTTCTCCACACATCAATAGTTGCAGTGCAGCCAAGCCGTTTTCGGCCAATACCGAATCTACCCCTTTATAGGTAAGCATGTGTTTAATAATTAGGCGGTTATTAGCATTATCATCTACGATAAGTACCCGCTTCAATGGTAGGTCACCATCATCCACTGTCGCCCCCTCTTCATAAGTAATTTCCAGGTCAAAATAAAAATCAGAGCCCTTATCGAGTTCGCTCACCAAACAGAGTTTGCTGCCCATATATTTCAACAGATTATTGGATATCGTAAGCCCCAATCCAGTACCACCATATCGTTTGCTCACCGAACTATCCTCTTGTGTAAAAGCATCAAAAATACGTAGTTGCTTTTCTATCGGAATACCAATACCAGTATCCCGAACAGAAAAACGTAATTTTATCTGATTATTTTCACTGCTTAATTTTTCAATTTTCAGTTCAATTTCTCCCCGCTCAGTAAATTTAACCGCATTACCCAATAGATTGATCAATACTTGTTTTATCCTTGCCTCATCTACCCAAATATAAGCTGGTAAACCCTGCTCAATATTCAACAAAAGTTCAACCTCTTTTCTTTGTGCTTGATATAATACGACGTTTATAACCTGATGTGCCAAATCATAAACATTGAATTTATCAATATACAATTCCATTTTTCCAGATTCAATCTTCGAAAAATCCAAGATATCATTGATGATATTCAACAAACTAACCCCAGACTCATTGATGTAGTTGAGATATTGTTTCTGCACATCATTCAATGGAGTTCTAAGCAATAGGTCAGAAAAACCGATGACTCCATTTAAAGGCGTTCTTATCTCATGGCTCATATTGGCCAGAAACTCAGATTTTGCTCTACTTGCCAAATCTGCTAAGTTTTTAGCTTTCTTCAGTTCCAGATTAACTTGAACAGAATCGGTGATATTTTGAGTAAAAACAATAATCCCCCCAATACTGTCATCAGCGAGGTGCCATGGCCTCACCTCCCAATTAAAATGTTGAGGTAAAACATGTCCGTCTACATCGAACAATTCATCTACATTCTTATAGTATTTACCTCCCAGAGCATCATAATAAATATTCTTACGGTCTTCAGGAATATTCGGAAAAAGGTCAAATAGATTTTGATTAATAATATTTACAGCATCTTTGTGGAAATCATCCATCCATTGATGACTCACTGAAACACAATGAAAATCATGATCAAACATAGCAACAGAAGCTGGGACATAATCGACAAATGCCTGCAACATGGCCTCTTTACGGGCTAATTCTAAATAAAGATTCTTACCTCCATCAATATTCTGGATTATACCAAAAACTCGTTTACAAATTCCATTTTCAAATTCAGGAATCCCCTTTACGCGTACCCAAATAATCTCTCCTCCCACTTTCCTTAAGCGTAACTCCACATCATAAGGACGTTCCTCCAAGGTAGCTTGCTCAAACAATTGTTTTAATCTCTGTTGGCTTTGCTCTTCATAAAAACCAACAGCGTGATCAAAATCGGGTATAAAATCCATTCCTACACCGTGAATCAATTTAGTAAAATCGGACCAATACACTTTATTCTCTTCCAGATTGACCTCCCATCCCCCCACTTGCGCCACCATATTCGTTTGTTCCAAAATCTGCTTGGTACGTAATAGGTCATCCTGTAGCTGTCTCCTTTCGGTCATGTTGAGAGCCGTACTGACCACATATGGATTACCATCCATATCCTTTTCTAACATATTATGATATAGCCAATAGATTTTTTCACCATCCTTAGACTTGAGTATCATCATTCCACTATCTTCACCCTTACTCAGAATCCGCTTTAAATATTCATCAAGCTGTTCTAAATGATTTTCTGGCACTAGCTGCTTTAAATTCAGATGTCCCACCTCTTCTTTCGAGTATTTTAATACATTACGTCCTTTCTCGTTAACAGACAGTATATTACCATCCATATCGTGCATACTCATGAGACCAATTGCATTCTCGAAAAAATTCCGGAACTGACGTTCCGAACTCTCTAACTTCAATTGCTCTTCACGTACTTTAGTCACATTACGTCCAAAAGCAAATATTTCTAAAGTAGACGCATCATACTTAAAACACCATTCTATAATAATATCACTACTATCGATTTGCGGTGTTACTGTCGTATATTCAAGCTCATCATGAGTGGTAGATATCAGACTTAATCGTTTCCTAAAATGTTCATCATTACAATTCACTAAAGCAAAAAATGACTCCAGATTTACCTTAGACCTATCAATTTTTAAAACATTAGCAAAAGCAGGGTTAAGCTCCTTGACACGGTACTGATCATCCAATACACATATCATATTATTTGTAATATGAAATAGCTGTTCAAAATACCCTGCCTGTACTTTGCGTTTCTTCCCCAATAAAATTTTAGTCACCGCTTTTCCAAGTTGTTCAAGAGATGTAATTTGTTTCGCAGTTATTGATTTTGGTTCAAAATCGATAACACAGATAGTTCCCAAAGCATTGCCCTCATTATCTATTAAAGGAACACCTACATAAAAACGAATATTACCATCATGAATCAGGGGATTTTCGAATGTTCTAAAGTCTTTCAGAGTATCTTCTATCACAAGCACTTCTTTGCTCATGATGGTATATTGGCATACTGTGTTACGTCTTTCCACAGTATCTAATTCCATACCCACGCAACTCTGTATCCTTTGCGTATTTTCCTCCATCATGGCGATAAGACAAGCTGAACTATCTGTTATAAGACAGGCTGCCTGTGCAAAGACATCAAGGTCCGGGTCTTTCCCCAGCCCAAAAAGTTCATATGATTTCAACTTACGGATACGCTCCAATTCGTTTTCCGGGACTGGGTACTTTTTCATACCTTATATAATAAATAGATGATGTTAATTTAGTATGTGAAAGTACTAAAAACATTTATCCTTTATACAAATAAGTAATAAAAAAGGTAACTCAGAAAAACTGCTCTTATAGTTAAGCTATTACTTCTAATCTAGTTTTATAGATATCCAGCTTTTGTACCTTCTTCAAAACTAAATAAAGGAGAAGTAAATGCTGTACAGTAATATAATGAGTACTTCAAGGAAAGATAAAATCAGCAATCTAATATGCTCCTATAGCAGGTAATATTGTTATAATTAAGCTAATCCAAAGATTTCTTACTTCGAATGTATACAATCAGTTTATTCCCGAAAAATAGTATTGTATAGGCCAATAAACTTTGTATCAAGACATTTAGAAAAGGAAAAATGAACAATTGTACCTTACTGAAACTGAAATGAACTATTTTATCCCAGAATAACGCGTGATACACAAGCGCTACGAAATAATTTACTATAAAAATCACATTAAAGCAGTCCAAGAAATGAACGATTTTCCTTCTGTTTCTCCTATAAAAGTAAGTTGCGACCAAAACCATGATCAATAATAAGATGGCATTATAGATTTGTTTCTCTCCCATAATAAGCATTGATTTATAAATACCACTTTTAAAATTAACGAGGTATTGAAAACTCTCAGATTAGCAGTATGACCATATACCCCTTACCTACCGAACCTTATTGTAAATTTAGGTATAATTTTCTCTTATGTGAGAATATTTTTATATTTGTACATAACCTAAAAAAATAAGCGTATTCCAGTAAGAAGTCTATGAAAAATCATTACAAATATCTCGCAGTCTTAATTGCTGTCCTCACTACGACAGCCTGTCAAAAGGAAACCGACGATAGCGGTACCATCTATTGCGCACCCATAGAATCCGTAGTAGCTTTTCAGCTATTGGATGAAAGCTCAAATAAGGACTTGTTCTCAATCGATACTGGCAAATACAAACCCCAAGACCTCAAGCTGTATCCCTTCAACTATACAAATAAAAGCGACACCATAGTATTAAAGCGCTTGACGCATGAAAATAACCATATTTTTGTATTCGCTAACCAGAATATTGGTCAAAGTAGATTTTTACTCCAAGTGGCCGACCTGCCCATGGATACTTTATCGTACCATGTCATCAAAGAACCTAGCGCCTGCGACCTGCGAAAATTTGTAACAGCTTCCTTTAATGGGTTGCCAGTTACTCCAGAGAACGACTTGCTCATTTTAAAGAAGTAAGCCTGACCAAACTACTATAACACTTGAAATGATTATCGATCGATACTATCTTATAACCACCATAAATCAAACATGAAAATCAACAGTTTCAAAATTTTATTTTCGCTATTATTGTCAACAGTGATGCTATTTTCTTGCAAAAAGGAAGATGATATCCACATCTCAGACCTTGAGGGTACTTGGAAGATTTCAGAATATGGTAAAGATGTAAAATACACCTTTAACAATCCTGGTAAAACCGTATTGGTATATGCCCTCCAAACGGAAACCGGATCCGACACGACCTTGATTCGTAACTATATCGTCAGCAATGACAAAAGTATTCTCACCATCTTCGAAGGAGACCGTTACCAAAAGAGCGATGCGCTATACACCGGACAATATTATCTGAAAGAGTTGTCCTCCAAGCAGATGATTTGGGAAAATACCGACAAAGAGCTTAAAGAAGCCGATAAAACATTATTTAAAAAATAACCGATTCAAAAAAACAGCCCAATCTTGCGATTGGGCTGTTTTATGAACGTTAAACACCGTTATGCTTTAATGGATTTTTTTTTCCAATTCTTTTCCTTTTTCCACCCAATCATTGATTCCACCAGAATAATTCAAGATGTTATTGAAGCCATTCTTTTTCAAGATGGAATAGGCAATATTTGCACGTGCACCACTCTGACAATGGATGATAACGGGCTTATCTCGACTTATTTTATCCATATTTTCGGTCAATGATGTGAAGGAGATATTTTCAGCTCCTTTTATATGCCCATTCTTAAATTCAGTAGCAGTACGAACATCTACCATCTGTACATCTTTTGAGTCGATTTTTGTTTCAAATTTATCGAGGTCGACACGATCAGACTTTAGCAGTGCTAGGCTCTGACCATTGACATTACTGATATAACCATATATATTATCTAAGCCAATCCGCATCAGTTTTCGTGTCAGGTCTTCTATTTTATCCTCTTCGGCTACCAAAATGAATTGTTGGTCATAATCAAGCAAACTTCCCAAAAAGGTAGAAAACGAATTTCCCCCTTCGATATGCAGACTTCCAGGTATAAAACCACTTGCAACGATTTCTTTAGAACGAGTATCGATGATCTGTAATTTGTTGTTGATTGCCCTATCTGCCTCTATTTTTGATAACTTTGCATGTTTTGGTACTTCGACCAATAAAGGGCGATGCACCTTATTGAGGTTTTTCATCATCGCAAAATACTTTGGCGGCACAGGTTGATCACTTAAAATGTAATCAATAAAACCAGCCTCGTTGTTCAAGAACTGCAAAGCATGATTGCTCGATTTTTCTTGCTTCAAAGTCGATTGAGGTTCACTGCTCAAACTTTTCCCACAAAATGAACCTGCCCCATGCCCTGGCCATATTTCCGTATTATCTGGTAATTTCATGAAGCGGCTTATAGAGGCAAAAAGCTGTTTTGCACTGGCCTCTTGGGTGCCCACCTGACCAGCAGCTTTTTCCAATAGATCCGGACGCCCTACATCACCTACAAAAATAAAATCACCCGTTATGGCTTTTATAGGTGTTAGCGGTGCACTTTGGTCCTTTAATAAAAAGGTTAAGCTTTCAGGCGTATGGCCCGGTGTATGCATCACTTCGAGTGCAAGACTTCCCAATTCGATTTTATCCCCTTCTTTTAAAGGAAGATGTGCAAATTCATATTGCCAGTCTTTACCCCCCATATCCGAAAGGTACAATTTGGCACCAGTAGCAGCAGCCAATTCACGTGAACCACTTAAATAATCGGCATGTATATGTGTTTCAGTAACATGTGTTATGTTAAGCCCTTTATCTTGGGCTATCTCTAAATACGTATCGATATCTCTTTTAGGATCTATAACAATCGCTTCTCTTGTCAATGAGTTGCCAATGATATAACTGGTCTGCGCCAGAGTCTTGTCAAATACACGCTCGAAAATTAGCGATTGTGCTTTTACAGCCTGAGACTGCCCAAATACAATCAAACCGATTACGGTATTTATTTTAAAAAATGATTTCATACAGTACTAAATTACTTTAAAACAATCGTCTATAGCAGGTTGTAAAAACAAACCTATCTATAAGCTCACTTCAAATTTAAATAAAGATGTTCTATATACAGTTTCAATAGTGTCATATATATAAATTAGCGGTCATTTAAAGCGGCTAAATGCCTGTATCGATTTGCCGCTCTTAAATAGTTACACAAAAGTACTTATCATGAGAGTCCGATATTTTTCACCTGCTCACCTACCTTGAATATTTCCTTATTTTGCAAAGCTGCAGTAAAAAAGAGCGAGTCAAACTTATAGCTGTTTTACCAGTTTATGTAGAAATTGTGGTAGTCAAACCGAAGAAAAATAAGATGTTATTATAGGGGCTCTACCCTATTTGAATGATGGACTAGGCAATGATTTTGGAAGAGGGTTATGTAAGAACTCTTTCTTTAAAAGAAGAAATTATCCTTTGTTATTTTATAAAATTTGCGTTCTTTTGCATTGTCTATAATTAATCTAAATAAATGAAGTACGTATTAACTTCGATTTTACTCAGTTCATCACTGCAGTTATTTGCACAAAATATTGACATATCTGGAAGGATTACTGATGACAGTAACCAGCCTTTGACCGGCGTTACGGTCACTTTAAATAATAACGCAATCCATTTACAGATAGATTTACTGGGAAGGTACACTTTAAGTGGCTTACAACCTGGTAAATATACCATCAAAGTATCTCACACAGGTTATAAAACCCAAGTAAAGACGATAGATCTATTACAGCCACGACGCATTGATTTTCGAATGGTAAGTGAAACGATCAATATTCAAGAAGTATTTGTCACGGCGAAAGAGAGCCGTAAATTGGGATCGGGTTCCGTAATCGATCGCAAAGCACTGCAAGTATTACAGCCTTCTAGTTTTACGGACATTCTCGAATTACTTCCCGGAGGACGGGCTGTCGACCCCACATTGACATCCAACAATTCGATCAATCTGCGCGAAGCCAATCCGATAGGCTCATCTGCCTATCAAACAAACTCATTGGGTACCCAGTTTAGTGTTGATGGCAATATCCTCAATAACTCTTCGATGCTCGGGAGCACATCCCAGTTATTCGCTACCGATCCAAATAAAAATCGTGACAATACCTTTTCAGGTATTGATATGCGAACGATATCGACAGACAATATTGAGAAAGTTGAAATTATCCGAGGTATCCCCTCTGTTGAATATGGTAATCTGACCAGTGGAGTGTTGTTGATCGACCGAATCAAAGGGCAGACACCAATCAATTTTAGAGCTAAGGTCGATGGCACAAGTAAATTATTCGCAATCGGAAAAGGGTTTGATTTCTACCAAAAAAAATACAAGCTGAATTTTGATGCCGATTATCTGCACTCCAACGAATCGCCTTATGACATTTACACCAATTTCAAACGCATCAATGCATCCATTCGTGGAGAAAAAGCATGGGATAATGCGCAATACAGCTTGAAGTGGAGTCATGCAGTGGATATCAATACCTCTTTAGATGGCGACCGTTTTGATCCAGATACTGATTATGCAACGACTGACAATTATAAAGCGACAAAGCGTAATTATTCGTTATACAATAAACTACGCTGGGATAACCTCCAACTCACCCAACCCCTGCGCAATATCGAATTCAGTAACGCGATCAATTTTAACAACAACGCGATTAGCATCGATAAATTGATTCAACCGACTTCAGCAACACTCTTGGTCGATGCATTAGAAACAGGTAGCCAGGAAGCAAGTTATTTGACAACCGCATACCTCAGTCATGTTGATGTTTCGGACAAGCCACTATCCATTAACTCCAAACTAATCAGTAATTGGGAAATGGATTTCGGCGTCAAACATGCAATTAAAATTGGGGGAGAATTCAATTATAGCAAAAACTTGGGTTTTGGTCAACGCTATGATACCAAGCTCCCTCCCAACCCAGGCATTTCGGTTCGTCCACGAAGCTTTAAGGATATTCCTGCCTATAGCAATATTTCAACATTTGCTGAAGACCATTTTACTATTGGAACCGGTGCAATCCGTTTTGAAAACAGTCTAGGCGTTCGCGCTTTTAGCCTCTTAAACCTAGATAATCGTTATGCACTGAGCGGAAAGATCAACCTTGACCCACGCTGGAACGGACGTTTACACCTACCAGAGCTGAGCATACAAGGGAAACCACTGACTTGGTCGATAGGTGGCGGATATGGGAAACAGACCCTATCTCCTACACTCGCCTATCTTTATCCAGCCATGGTCTATAAAGATTTACCCGAGTTAACTTATTACCATAACAATCCGGAATATAGACTTGCCTGGGCATATACAGAAACATTTGACCCGACCAACTATCAGCTGAAAAACGCATCCACACAAAAATGGGAAGTATCTGCCGACCTTGCATTCAACGACAATAGGTTTACCGTTACCTATTTCAGAGACCGCATGGACAATGGCTTTGGCGGTGCGACTACAGCTGCCCGATTGGCTTACACCAAATATGACAACAGCTCGATTGACCCGAATACGCTAGATCACAAGCCCGATATCAGCGAATTTACAGGAACCGCGCAAGCACAGTATGAGACATACCAGCGTTATGATAATGCGACAAGTACCAATAAAGAAGGAGTCGAATACCAATTTACATCCAGACGTATCAGCGGACTCAACACCCGCTTTACGATCAATGGTGCCTGGTTTAGAACCATCAATAGCAATTCGCTCCCCATTGCCGAAAATATCAGTAGCGCTGCTATAACAGAAGGCAAGATCAAACAGTATTATGCCATCTATACCAATACCGAAGGATTCTTACGCGAGGCATTCAATAGTAATTTAATTATTGACTCCTATCTACCCAAGCTTGGGCTCAACCTGATGCTCTCGGCACAGAACATTTGGTTCAAAAAGAGTAAGACCCTCGAAAAAAGTGACCTCCCTGTAGGTTATTATGACATCGATCAGCAGTATCATACCTATACCGAGGCAGACCGTACAGATGCGGCACTACGCTATTTTGATAAAAAAGAGGACCCGATTATCTATAGGATGAACACGGTTCCTATTGATCTGCAGATAAATTTCAAGGCGACCAAGCATATCAAAGATAAATTACGTATCGCTATGTTTGTCAATCGCCTCTGGACCTACACACCTACCTACAAGCAGTACGGGGTCATCATCCAACGTAAAAACTTTACCAGCCCCTATTTCGGTATGGAACTGAATTTAACTTTATAATATGAAGACATCATTATATATGAAAACCATCTTTGGAAAAATAGCGATAGTCAGTCTTTTTTTGATCAGCCTTAACGCTTGTAAAAAAGATACTTTGACCGAACAATTTGCCTCAGTTAAAGTTCTGATGACCTATCCAAATATCAATGGACAGTACAGCATCAAAAATATGACCGCTAAATTAACTGAAACAAATAGCGGCACAGAGAACACGGTAGCATTGACCGATCTTAACGGTACTATTCTATCGGCAGAGCTAT
Organism: Sphingobacterium sp. SG20118; assembly: GCF_044740685.1. Lineage (NCBI taxonomy): Bacteria > Pseudomonadati > Bacteroidota > Sphingobacteriia > Sphingobacteriales > Sphingobacteriaceae > Sphingobacterium > Sphingobacterium sp. SG20118. Next base: position 2,247,502 of record NZ_CP172826.1, on the reverse strand, counting down.
CCTATGGCACCTATATTGTTTCCTTGGAAGGTGATGTAGCGATCACCGAAAATGGTCAGAGTAAGAATTATAAGCTCAAAGGCTACCAGGCCAACATCATCATCAACAGTGCCATGGTATCCACTCCAGTTTCCTTGTTTTTATCCGATCCAAGTGCCAAATTCGTATTTAAAGAAATTTTCTTCACAGGCACCGTAACTTCAGAAAACAAAGCCTATAACGGCGACAAATACTTCATTTTATACAACAATTCGACAGATACCCTGTATGCCGATGGCCTTATATTGGCACAATCCAAATTTCTGACCACAACAAAATATGATTACAAACCAGATGTTATGAACGAAGCCTTCACTACGGATGATATCATTATGCTTCCAGGATCAGGAAAAGATTATCCCGTTGCTCCAGGAAAACAATTGGTCATTGCCAACAATGCGATCAATCATAAAGAGATCAACAGTAATTCGGTAGACTTAAGTCAAGCCGATTTTGAAATCGAACTCATTGGTAGCATCAATATCGATAACCCTGCTGTACCCAACACGATATCGCTTTCTGGAAGTATGCTCATGCATAATAGAGGATTTACCAGCTATGTCCTCGTGCAGTTGCCCGAAGGCAAGCAACCACAACAATGGTTAGATGACAACCAATATACCTACAGCTATTTGGCAGCAAATGGGCGAGAAATGAAAGTCGACGCCTACAAAATCGATAACAGTTACATCATGGATGCTGTAAATCTATCGGTAGAACAAGGATTTGCCTGGATAGTGACGGCACCAAATTTAGATATGGGTTGGACCTACTGTGGTCGCAACTCTTCCGATGCTACACGTTACGGCAAGTCTGTGAGCCGCAAAACCTTATCTAGCACCAATGGCGGAATATTGTTTTTGCAAGACACCAACAATTCAGCAAAAGATTTTAATCCCGAGTCCGTATTATCGTTATAATAATGAAAAAGCATTTATGGATATGGAGCAGTAGTCTCGTTTTGGCCCTTCCTGCCAAAGCGCAAGACTCGGCATCCTATGTTAACGCCTATCACCAAGAGCGGTCCGATCTTTTTGTACAAGAGCGCATCCGGCAGATGGATGCCCCTTCTTTACGGCCATTCGATTACCAACAGGAAGGCACTACGGTACAAGCAGGTTACTTGTACCGTAAACAAGACAAATACAATTGGCAACGTGGAAACGGAGAAAGCACCTTGTCCATATCGTCCGAAACATACCGTAAAACCAATACCGGTTGGACGATCTGGGGCGACGCAAGCTATCAGACCGGAAAGTCAAAAGGGCTCAACTACAACGAGTCACTAGATTACGACCGTATCTTTCCATACTTTATGGCCGACAGCGTAGGTGGAGACCAAAGCCAGCAATCTTATCTCTTTGGCGGCGGCATAGCTAAGAAAACAGGAAACTGGTCTTATGGAGCTGCTGCACATTTTCGTGCCAACCAAGCCTCACGCCAGTTGGATCCAAGACCCTACAACCGTAGTGCTATCCTTGACCTTGATATCAGTAGCACCTACCACTATCGGGATCAGTACCTCGTATCGGCTCAAATGGGCTATACTATGTACAAACAGAGTGCTGCCCTTAACTTTGTTTCCAAACTAAGTAAACCCACTTTTTATCACTTGAATGGACCTGCAGCCTACAATAAACTATTGATGGACTCCGAATCAATAGCATTCTACACAATCAACACCTTTCGAGGCGGACTCTCTATTCACCCTATAAATACGGGGTGGATTGCTTCCAGTATTTGGGAAACAGAAGCTGGTTCCAAGCGGCTGAAATCTGTTGATGACAATATCAACACCTGGACGGACAAAAAAGGAACCACTCAATTGGGCTACCACCTGAGCCAAGACGAATGGCAGTGGCAAGTCATAGCACACTGGAATAGCCAACGTCGTATCGGCACCGAGGCACTTTTTACCAGTCAAAGCTCCAATAATGGTTTACAAAAAATTGCCGACCGGTCCAGTTATCGCTATTTTCAGGACAGCTATGGTATATTGATCGGCACCGGAAAACCCAGGGTATGGAACCTGCAATTGCAGGCTGATTTAAGCGATATTCAAGAGCAATATCTATCGCCCTACTACAACAGTACCTTACGACCATTGGACCTTAATTTCAAAGGGCAGTATTATTGGAAAGCTGGGAAAGATAATTTCGAAACCTCTTTTAGCATTGCTATGCGCAAAATATTAGAAAAAGATTTTACCTTTAGAGGTTTAAATGAAAACACAGGAATCGGACAGCTTATAACCAATAATTGGAATTATATGCAGCTCGAACCTGTCACTTTGGGCATCAATGCGCAATGGAACATCAACAGCTTTGAGCAACTATTCCCCTTCATTGGTATCCGTGCAGAGCATGCCACAGCATGGAATGCTAATGCATTGGAAATCAAAGTAGGTTTTAAATTTTAGAACATAATATTTAGGATAATATACATATGAAACGACTGACTGTGATTTTTGGGTTAATGGGGATGTTTTTAGGTACCACAGCATTTTATACCCAAAAAGAACAAGAAGATCTTAGATCTATCTATAGCCAACCTATATCCAATTGGCCCAAACCCACCCTTGATGAAGGGGTAGCGTACAACGAATTTCAATCTCTACCCCGAATTGATACCAGCTACTTCCGAAAAATGGAGCAACCCATTGTCAAACTGGGTAAAATGTTATTTTTTGATCCTATCCTTTCGGGGTCCAATCAGATCAGTTGCAGCTCTTGTCACAATCCTCAAAACTCATTTGGAGACCATGTCACCGTACCTGTAGGTAATGATCATATAGAAGGACCACGACATACCCCTTCCCTTTTAAATGTCCATGCACGCAAAACCCTATTTTGGGACGGTCGCGCTACGAGTTTAGAAGAGCAGGCTTTGAGCCCTATCGAAGCACATCACGAGTTGGATATGGCCTTGGATAAACTGATTCCTAAACTTAAAGCCATACCTGGCTACCGTCAACTGTTTAAAGAAGCCTACGGAGAAGATGAGGATTTCTCCATGCCAGAGGTATTGCACGCTTTAGCAGAATTCCAACGAACCATACAAAGTAAACGTAGCCGATTTGATGAGTTTTTAGATGGCAAGACCACTGCCCTTTCCGATCAGGAAATTAAAGGTATGCACCTATTCCGAACCAAAGCACGCTGTATGAATTGTCATAATGGCCAATATTTGACCGATGAATCATTCCATAATATTGGCATGACTTATTACAAACGCAAATATCAGGATTTAGGACGTTATGAGATTACCAAAAACGTTGAAGATGTCGGTCGGTTCAGGACACCATCACTACGTGATGTCGGTAGCACAGCACCTTATATGCACAACGGGCTTATGCCAAATCTTTTGGGAGTGGTCAATATATACAACTCGGGTATGCATATGATAGATCCATCAGCAGAGCAGAAAGCAAATGACCCTTTATATCCGGTCACCGATCCTTTACTCAAAAAACTCGATCTTACAACAGATGAAACAAAAAGTATAGTCGCCTTTCTGGAGGCCATGACTGCAGCTTCATACCGTATGCCGCGCCCAGAAAAACTTCCGCGATAAAATAATAGCAACACAATCTATTATCATAAAAATAACAAACGCAATATAAAAACAAAGACGCCCTTCAGTAAAAGCTGAGGGGTGTCTTTGTTTCGACCCCAAAAAAATATCCCTGATTCCAAGGATAGTATCACATAATAAAGCTGTTTAAATTTGAAAACAGATTATTATACGTCAATCATCACGTTATGTTCAAATTTATAGTTACTTCATTTGTAACCGCATGCTTTACGACTGTTTGTGCGCAACATACTCTGGTCGTACCAAAAACAACTGTCCAAATGTTCCCTTACCTCACAAAAGAAAATACATACGTTTACGTCGACAGTTGTTTTACACCTGTCTTAAAAGACACTTTCTCCTATGCAACTCCTTTTTATAAAAGCGGATATGCCTTTGTAGCAAATAGCGAACAGGAATCTGCCCTTATCGATAGCCAGGGCAAGCTCATCGAACCCTACACTGAATCTATGCTAAAGTTGGAAGAGGTAAACGGTCTCACCATCCTAATCAAAGAAACAGGATACGAGAAAAAACTCCCCTTTTGGAAATGGGATTGGAATATCATGAGCACCCATATCAAAAAAACAGCAGCATTCGTACATATACAGGCACGGATACTGGAGTCCAATCAATCCTTGTTCAATAAGAAAGTAAGAGATGGAGAAAACGATCATAATTTCAGTTTCTACCCATTGGATGATAGACATGTCGTATGGAATGGAGACTTGTATAAAACTGAAAATAAGAGTTTCAGAAAACTAAATAGCAAAATCGATGAAACACTGGATAGTGGACGCTATATCAAGACCTCCAACCAAAAATTCGACATCTGGAACACCAAAAATAAGCAGCCTCTTTTAAGCCATTTAACCGGCAGAACATCCCTTTCGGTAACCATCCGTGATGAAGAAGTGGTCTTAGACTCCATCAATCAAGATCGCTACGCACCTACTATCCCCAAAATACTGTATGACGAGCGCAGCGGGCAAGCTTATCTCTTTCCACAATACGACAAAGCATTCCCCACGAACATTATCTTCAAGAACCAAGAGCAAGAGGACTTTCTCAAAGAGACCAAGCTGATCTATTCGGTGAACAATTCACCCTATTTTATCCTAGGCAAATTTAACTACGACCATACGATTTGGGCATACGATTGGCGTTATCTGGATGATAAAGGAAATTTTCTTGAAGAGATTCCGGTGCAAGATTTCTTTATTACAGACCAGCTGGGGAATATCTTATGGCCAAGTACAACGATTATCTTAGACGACTGCTCGATAGAGGAAAATTGGCACTTTCATAAAATAAGGTATATTCAAGAAACCAAAGATTTATTTATCATCTCGCTCAAGCATAAAATAGAAAATTTAAATAAAAAAGGTCTTTGGAACCGAGACGCACAATATTGGGAGCTAGAACATAGCTATTCAGAAATCATCGTATTGGATGTCCAGCGAGAAACTGTATGCGCTACAGCAAGAAATCGATGGGGAATTTATCCTATACAACAATAAAAAACGAGAACAGGTCGGACAAAAGAGCTATGCTAGCATTTATCCAAATGGAATGGTCAGCAAAAAGATTGATGGACAAAAACCGATTTATTTTTACATCGACCTTGGAACAGGAAGAGAATACAGAGATAACTAAAAGCAATACATATTACGAGCAAATGGCATCAATTGAAAATATAGACCCAACGATCATACAAGTAGGAATCGCAACTGCACGACAAAAAATAGAGGATCATCATAGCGATAAATTCACTTATGCCCTTCCCGAATGGGCTATGCTCACCGCTGATCCGGAAATTATTGCTATCGTTCAGGTCCATGGTGCTGAAGGAATACAGGTGACTAAGCAAAAAGTGGACTTTAAAGTAGATTTCAAAAACGAATCCTCAATCATACATTATGCTACTCATCTTCAAAACCAAATGAACACAAGATTATCCCTACTGGGCTATGTCGTGTTTTATAAGAGCTATTCAGTTGTCCAACAAGATCCATATTACCATTCAACATTGACAGATTCTGAAAGCGCTGAGCTGACACAGTTCAACAAGGAGAGTACAAACCCCGACTTTTCATTCATTATTCTAACTAAAGATCTACAGCGCGTAGAAGCAACATCACAATTAATTTCATAAAAAACGGCCACAATTACAAGACACAACCGATAATTTTACAACAGGAAATGGATGGAGAACTTATCCTATACAGCCATAAAAGCAAGCACAGATCGGACAAAAAAGCTATACGAGCAACATCCTCTCTGTTGTACTAACAGGCCTCTACTTTTACATCCCAACAAATATTCTAATGCGCTATATGCATCAATATATTAACCAATTTCCCGAAAGGATCCCTCACATAAAAACGCCTTACCCCCCACACTTCATCGACAGGACCATACGTAATGGTAAATCCAAATTCTTTCATTCTAGAATAGGCAGTTTCTATATCATCGACTTCAATAGATAAGTCAGGTACATCTGTTCCAGAGCCACCCTGCGAGGCAAAACTAATTTGTAAAGGCATACTGTATTCATTACCATAAGTCTCGATCCAACCGTGATCCATCATTTTTTCAAGTCCTAATACTTCACCATAAAACCGCTGTGCTGCCGCTATGTTTTCGGTCTTTATATTTGCAACTATCCTTTTGACTCTCATAACTCCCAAATTAGCTTTATAAAAATTCTCATTTATAAACAAATATAATAAGAAATGAAAAAGTTTATTTTACAACAACCTAAGGAAATTAAATAAATTCAGTATATTCAATTAATATTAGCCCGTACCCTAATACCTTGATATAACCATTTTACCTACCCAGAAAAACCATCATGTACTTAGCAAAAAAATCGCGTATTATCCTTATCCCATTGGTCATAAGCATCATAAGCTCATGTGCTGTTAACAAAAAATCAGCTTATTTGCTTACGCTCAAAGACAGCTACTGTATACCACCTACGTATTTTCTAAAGGCAGAACAAACCCTCACGAATCAAACTATCGATTCGCTGGCTGCCCATGATGTCTTAAACAAAGTTTTCTCGATACAAAACGTCCATATGCTCTATGCTCTTGGACTAACAGAGGAGATGAAAGAATTAGGGAAACTTAAAGGCAATAGCAGTGTCGATGCCCGTATTCGCAAGCTGACGATTAACGATCAAATAAATAGAACGCTATTACTTGCTTTATCAGATATCAATGCTGCTGCTGCAGAACTCGATTGCGAGGCAGAACGCGTGGATCAGGTAGCTGGATATATTGATGAAATCAATGCAGCCAGAAATAACAAACTTGTCGTTGGCTCTATTGCATTAGGTGCATTAGCATCTATCGCTGGAGCAGTGATTACGAATAATGATGTCAATAGTGCTGTAGGGATTACTGGAGGTTTACTTGGTGGGGGTCTCGGTTTTTTCACCTTAAATCCCAAAGGGAAAAAGGTCGAATTTTACCATCCCCATAACCTATTGCGAAATGTATGGACACAAAATGATACCGATCAGAGTTTTTCACCATTTATCTGGTATATGCTGAGCGAAAAAATATTCAGTAATGATGGTACCAACTCTCTTTTACACAACCTAAAGAATCGATGGATTGACTATCAGTTTGATAATGATAAGAATCAAGGAAATCAATCCGTCATATTTTCAGATGGAGGTATTTATTATGCTGATGACCTACACTCCAGAGCTGCTATGATCAACCAATTGCAGGCCGTTATACGCTCCATTAACCAAGGTGTCAACAACTTGATACTGGATGCAAGTAAAACACTTGAGTAACACAAATAAAGCGCCCGCAAATGGGGCGCTTTATCTAATAGCGTGTTATGATCTGTAATCTTAAAGATTGATCACCTGTCCATCGGCTGGGATGATCACTTTATCGGCGATACCCTTTTCTGCCACATAATCAGAAAGCTCTTTACGTGTTAATACACAATGGTTTATAGCTTCCATATGAACGGCAATTATAGTCGCGTCAGGCAATAATTGGTGCACTCTGTACACATCTTCCTTCCCCATGATAATCGCACCGAAACCATCCACCTGAGCATCACCCGTATTAAGCACAACAACCTCGGGATTCATCTTTTTCAAGTGCATTTCAAAATCTTTAGTCCATATCGCATCGCCAGCAATATATAACGATTTCTGCCCTGGAGCATTAAAGAATATGCCAGATGCTTGTCCCAAGGACTTAGCCATTAGCGGATGAGCAAAGGCTTCATCCGAACCATGCTGGGCATGAGTTTTTTGCATTTGGATATTTCCAAAATGAGAATCTGCAGATAATACCCGAACATCTGTAAATCCTTGAGCTGTGATCGCTGTAGAATCCTCTTCATTTTGTGCAAAAAGAGCTTTATCCTTAGGAAGCATTTTTATAGCCACATCGTCCCAATGATCTGCATGCATATGGGTTACAATTATAGCATCCGGATTAAGTAGGCTTTCTGCAGCAACAGGCAATTCAACCATCGGATTACGAATTTCCGAATTTGCAGTACCTTCAAAACCAGCATATGCTCCTTTATTAGCCAAAAGTGGATCTATAAGAAACTCTTTTTCACCATATTTCAATACCACCGTTGCATTTCTGATCAACTGGATACTCGAGTTATCCTTAACTTGTGTCTGTCCATAAGACGATACTGCTAGGAAACCTAAAGCAATACCTAAAATGAATTTTTTCATATCTATTATTGTATTGTAAAAATTATTGTTAAAAACTATAAAAAATAGCGTTTACTGATTACACTACAAAAGTATCGCTCTTTTAGCTGCGATAGCCTACCAAGTAATTATGAAAAGATACCATTTTGATAATTGGAATAGAATTGACCAGTAGTCATACCCGTTTGTGCTTTGAAAAAACGCATCAAATGGTTCGGTTCAGAAAAATGGAGTTCAAAAGCTATTTCCCCAACAGTTTTCCCCGAATGGATCAGGTAATTTTTGATTTCGAAAAGAAGACGTTGCTTTAAGAGGTGCGTAGCAGTTACATTGAACTGTTTTTTCACAGCAGCATTTATACTTATTCGACTTACGCCAAGCAACTTCACATAATCATCGATTCTTTGGTGATCCCGAATGTGGAGCTCCAAGAGCAATTTGTATTGATAAGCATAATTGTTTTCAGCATTTTCTAAAGAAAGCTTATTTTGAAAAGCATATTCACGATTGAACTTCTGCAATAGATAATATGTCAGCGACCTTATTATATGCGAGCTATCCGGCTTGGGAGATACAAGCTCAACTTTTATTTCGGACAATAAGCTACATATTTTATCGATTTCCACCAGACTTATAGGCATATCGAGTGGATAGTTTAGCTGATAAAAATACAACATCCGATATGCAAACAATTTATCCGAGAAAAAATCATTCAAGAAACCTTCCTGAAAAACAAGCACAGTAAAATCGAGATCCTCAGCATCCAATTGCCACTTCCTTTTTTGAAACGGTGAAATAAAAATGACACTATTATCCGTTAGGCTTATTTTTTGTTGATTTAAGATTAAAGTTCCCTTTACCTTCTTAAAGATGACGATTTCAAAATAATCAGTATTATAAGTATCGGTGTCCAGGTAACTTGCTTTCACGTCATCACCAATCAGCACATTGAGCAAGACTTCAACACCGCAGTCAGATCTATGGAATTTGATTGTTTTCATGTTAAAAATTATGATAGAATTTCTCTCAGCATCTATTGACATAAATTAAAGAGCATATACCTCTTCAGATTGAATCAAAAATGACTTTATAAAGGTAAGATATTTATCACGTACGCTAATACCAAAAGACACTATAAAACTATCCTTTTGATAAGGAGATTCAATAGAATACTATTCACCACTTATAATCACGAACTAATAATGTTAGTAACACAAAGACTCCTGAAAATAGTTTCCAATTTTAAAAAATCAAGCAAAAAATAAACACTAATATATTTAGTTTTTTACTGCTTAGAGTCCATTTCTCACTACCAAAACGGATAGCAGTAATAAGCTAATTAACTTAGTGTCGCAATTAACTACAAATCACCAACAAACTGATAATAAGGGAGATGCTAATATTTTAAAATAACTTAAGCCTAATCACAGAACATAAATAATATGACTATAGCATCCAAATCTTACATAAGTTCCAATAGCTTAATTTAATTCCAAAAGATATAGACAAAACCTATATGGGTATCTTGTCACTTATGTCACAGCTCCTTCAACGCTAATCAATAGATTTCTCCCCCATCCTAAAATTTCAATTCAATTCAAAAAATGGCAATTTTCACACTTTTCAAAATCAATTTTACACAGCAAGAATATTTCTAAAAATGATAATAACTTGATTTATATAAGCAGTATTGATAGCAGTTAAAAATCTGATTCGTATGAAAATCGCAACACGCTAATTTAGCGCTATAAGATATAGATATAACCTATATGCGTAGGTCGTCGCCTAAACGACAAATCATCAATTCTAATCAATAATTACATAACGTGCCAAATCCGTTTTCAATAAAAAACACGATTTTTTTGACCTTCATATCTCTAATATGAGACATTAAATTAATATTTACATCTCAATGCTTCAAAAAACACTTAAATAAAACTACGGCCTTAAAAACAATCTTATTTTAAGATGCCACAAAACAACTATGAATTACTACCCTAAATATTCGCTTTCCAATAAAAATAATGAAATTAACCACTTACTATTCGAATACTGCTTTACTCTGTTATTTACCATTATCGCTAGTGCTCAACACTTTACTATTTTACTATTTCACTCCCTTACTTCTTTACTATATACTCGTAACTACTTTACTATTTCATTTCGTTACTTCTTCACTTTGTTATTTCTTCATTTTGTTACTTCTTCACTTTGTTACTTCTTCACCCCTATCTTGACTAAATTAAAAACAATTACTTTTAATCGTAATCTTATTTTGATGCTGCGTTAAAATTGCTATTTGTCTTTATACGAAATATTGTGTATGGTATTCTTTCAGAACTTTGTATATTTGAAAACCAGTTTACCATATTATCACAAAAGAATATTCATGAAAAGAACAATCATAACCAGTGTACTAATTTTATTTTATAATTTAATATCCGCTCAATCTATAAAAGGAACTGTGGAAATTGATATGAAAACAGGGTTAATAAATTGCAGTTTTGAGCTTTACAACCTGCCCGAAATAAAGAACTATAAAATCCTTCTCAACAAAGGGATGAATATCAAATACTTCAAAGATTCGGAAAAAAAAATAATGAACTATGATGGTCATTATGATGGTAAAATGAAGGGAGAGGCTAATGAATATTCTTTTAGAGCTGCTAATGGTAAGACTTTGGAAATGCCTTTAACGTTTCAAGTTGACTATAAAGGGGCATTCCCCATTTATTTGGATTCACCAGAGGATTTTGGCCCATTCGATTATAAGGGCATTATTGCTTTTAATGGCAAAACACTTCGCGCGGCAGATCAAACAAAATGGTATCCTATCCTATATGATGTTGATAATGATAAGTTAATAGATAAGTATATTTATGATATAACATTTAAAATCAAAAACTCTGAGAACAATACAATTTTTATTAATGGTAACGTACCACAAAAAACTAATGAGCACCAATTTGTCTCCAATAAGGCCTCAACCTTATTAATTTTTATTGGAAATTATGATTTTACCTCAAATAATGCAGGCTACCTGCTTAATTTTGATGCTGATGAAGAAACTGTTTCTAAAATTTTCGACAATATTGAGGCCATAAAAAAGATACTCGCAATAAATTTAAAATCTGAATTTAAAGATAAGATCTATGTAATAAACCATAAGGCCGTTAATAAGAGAAAACTAGGGAGTAGTTGGGCATTCAATGATTATCCTGCATTCGCATTTACGGATTTAGACCCAAGTAAGTTGTTGAATGAAAATGGTCAATTTGTTGATTGGTATCTGAAGTTTTTTGGCCATGAACTTGCCCATAATTACTTTGGCACAAATGTATTATCTGGAAAGCTATCATGGTTTTGGCTCGAATCATTTGCCGAATATTTATCCTATAATGTTACTGAAGATTTTGGTTTAAAGGGATATTTAAAAGAGACTCTAGTTGCTGACGCAAAAAAGATAGAGAGTCAAAGTTATATTCCGCTTTCTGAAATTACCGATCCTGGGCAGATTAATGAATCCTATCGTTATATTTTAGCTCCTTTAATGTTAAAATGCTTTGAAGACACTTTTGGAAGAGATAAGGCAAATCTAGTTTTAAGAACATTATTGAAGTATAGTTTAACTCATAGTTTAACACTAGAACATTTCGACAAAGCAGTTTCTGAAAGTGGTATAAAAGCAGCCGATTATGAGGTGTTTAAGATAAAGTATATAACAAGTAAAGATTTTAAGGAAAATATTATTTCTCATATTATGAAACAGTATAACTAATTAAGGTAGATATACTACACAAATCTATCGCATTCAAGATTAAAAAATATCAAATAACTAAAGTATATATATGCAAAATAAATTACTTTGCCGCATACTGCTGACAGTGCTCACAGTTTCGACCCAATTGGCAACATCTCTCTACGCCCAAGAACACAATAGCGGACGTTACGCTATTGACCTATCCATCACTCCCCTGTCTTCGGTTAATATTGGCCCCCTAAAAAGCCTTGATGGTTCAGCGGGTCATATCAGTAAAAACTATATATCAGGATTGGTACGTGGTACATATCAACATACTGAAAGATGGTCATTTAGTGTGGGGTTAGGTTATTCGTCACAAAAAGTGACAACAACATATCCAGTAATAAATCCTAATATTGAACAGAAAAAATATTTCACAAGTCTCCATATTTGGGAGGTTCCTTTGGAGGCTCGAATAGGTTTTTTAAAGTATTTCTATGCAAGTGCAGGACCTATGATACATTTACAGCAGAACTCAAACAGTCATGTCGACAAACAGAACGGTCTTGGCTTCAACATTAGCGTGGGCACTAAAATTCCTTTGTCCCAATCTATTGCTGTTTCAGTATCGCCACATTATAAAATGTATTCGCTTATCCCTTTTCAATCTGGTAATCACTACGATAGAATACAGACAGTGGGAGTTCAAATCGGAATAAGCTATAGCTTTGGAAAGCACTGAATATTATGAAAAAGAAATAAAAAATCCCCCGCAATTATCATAACTGCTGGGGGATTTAGATACATCCATGAGGACAATAACGATTACTCCCTCTTGCGCTTTCCTACTTTACCCAGAATCCTACTTGTCGTATAACTCACTGCAGTCCCAACAGCCGCCATCAAAGCTGTATGCAGTAAATCGCCAAAAGAAAAACTAACCCAAATGGAACACAGCGTACCACCTACAGTACCGATACGCATATCATTAAGTTTCATCGTGCACCTCCTCACTTTTTTTCTCATTATCGTCAAGCACTGTTTCCACCACACCCAGTCCCAGGGCAAAATATTTAATAATATTCAAAGCCTTCCCAGGCAACTTTATCGGCGCCATGAAAACCACTTGCAGCACCCGACTTATTTTCATTAGTATCTTTTTCATTTTACTTATTGTTAGCTTCATCACTCGTTATTCTGTTACTGGTCACTTCGTCTCTAATCTCCAGGTAAACCACTTCTCCAGCCTTCATAACCATTAATCTTTTATAGAAAGTCAGATAGGCTTTCATCGATTGCTGTAAATCATAGTCCCCTCCACCAGTTTCCCAACTATTGCCCACCAATAAGCAACCAGCGGTATCTCCAAAATTATTACCGATATGGATGTATACGTAGCTATAGTTCGGAATCTCTCAGATTTCGACCATCCCACGGTGCAGTTCCGGAAATCTCCGTCTGTACCGTGCATTCATGGCACCATAGGTATTTAAGGCCAATGGATAGACACCCTCTGGAATCGCTGTTTTGCTTTTGATCTTGACATCGCGTACCAGATCCTCCAAGCCGTAGCAGACCAAGATCTCGTCGATATAGATTTCAGACAGGGTACTGTTATTCCCCTGTCCGATTCGTTTGACTACTACCCGATTCATCGTGCTGTAAGGCTCACCGCATCGCACCAATCCCCTATTCCCCTTTTATTACGGGCACGCACACGCATGTAATAGGTAAAACCGGGCTGCACCGGCGAGAATATATTAGCATAACTCGTACTGGTCTGCAACATCTCTCCCCATACCGGCTGATCAAAAGCATCCAAGGTACCTGCTATCTGATATTCGTATAAAATAGCTTCTCTCAATGGTTTGAACTTGACCTGCAACTGATTACGCTGCTTTCCATCGACCAGTACCACCTCTTGCACCATTCCTGGTATTTGCGAGCTTTTTGGATCACTCTCCAAGATCAGCCCCGAGCTCAGCAAAATAGAGCGCGAACCATCAGCCACCGTATTGACATAAAAAGCGATGTTTTTCAACTGTCGTGATACCGCCTTCTTACTATCATTCTTTTCTGCTATTTCCAGTACGCTACCACCGCGGCTCGCTTTCTGCCATTTGGCCTTATAGTCATCCGCCTGTGCTTTCAGCTCCACCAGACTGACCGGCAGATCGACCAATATAGCGTGTCCCTCCAGACAGTCCAGTACTTTACCCACCATCGTATTGAACTCATCATCACTGACCAACGAGTAGTCCAAGATTACTTTTTTCTTTCTCATCTTTTGAATTATAATAGCGCCTACGCGCTGTTAAAAAATTAGTTTCAGATGCACTTCCGGACGAACATCATGAAACAAACATAAAAGAGGACAACAGTAAAATTAGAAAAGTGGGACAAAATGGGACAACATGGGACAGTGAATGGAAATGTGGGACAATAAAAAACTGGAAAAATGAGAAACAGCACCAAAAACCAACTACTTCTTGGCTTTCTCTAGTACTATGTTTAAAAGCAGGTTTCACTTCTTTTAAACCTGCGACCCACACTTGATAGCAAGTGAACACTTACGCACAAGAAAGGACCACTTATTCCCAAAATCTGAATAGGTTTTCGAAAGAAGGAGTACATTCAAGGGAACAAGTGGACCTTTATTCAAAAGAAGTACTTGGTCTGTTGAGGAACTGAACACTTATGCACAAGATGTGGACGGATTTCCAAAACTCGTGGACACTTTTTCACTATTCCTGTTCATTTGTTCACAACAAGTGGATAAATTTTCTAAAGTAGTATCCACTTATTGCTAACAAGGGACTGGTTGTTCATAAGAAGTGTTCACAAATAGTCAACAAGTACATACTATTTTCAAAGAGGTGTCTCCCTATCCGAAACAAGTAGCCACTTATATCCACAAGTGTCCACAAGTTGCGGACAAGTACTCCCCTTTTAACAACAAGGGGGTACCTATCCACAAGAAGTGATTACCAAAACAAAAGAAGTAACTAGAGAAAGTGGCACTTGATGTGTCAATTTCCCCAAAATATAGGGGACTTTTCCCTTTGTTTTATCAAATAATGCAACGACATCAGCTTTCAAAAAATAAGATCGCTTCCCCACTGGCACCAACACAACGAAGATCAAAAATGACCTTACGCTCACTTGGCTCATCACCATCTTCCTCAACATTACTATATTGCAAGTCGACAACAACATGTTCGCCTTCTAAAAGACTGTTCATAAAATTAATCAGGTTGCCCTTGTTCTCCTCTCGACCAAAATAAAACTTCCAACCGATACCGAGGTACCAAAGTGCCGAGCTCATGAAATCAATTAAAAATCAAATCATTATTGAATAGTCACTTAAGATATCGATGTACTTCGAAAGATCATTTCTCTTCATGTTCATAATGATATATAATTGGTTATCAGTATAAAAGTAAAAAAAAGATTAAGCCAATAAATTTAGTATTTAAACTAAATTATTTATCAATTTGCAAGTTCACCACTTCGAAAAGTTCATGATGATTAAGATTTGATTTTTATCGGTATCATGGATTATCCAGAGGACAACGCTATTTGGATGGCGAGCCCTGATAAAATTAAAAGTAAGGGTTCAGAAAAATCACTTTTAAAAGACCACTTAAGAAATATCATCTTGCTCCTCATAAAGATCATGTTTAATGTCTTTCAAGGCTTCATCACTGATTTTCTTATTAACGATAGCCAAAGATGTCGTCAATACCACAACAGAAAATATATTGTGATTGGCACGTAATATGGAATCATCTTGAGCGAGTATTTTGTAATATCCATTTTTGGTGTATCACAATAAAAGGTGACGACATTTGTTTGCTTTAATAAAGGAAAGATTGTACATTTAGAGTTACAAATTATAAAAATAACAAACTCATTCCGTTTTCATTGAGCACAAAATTGTCTACCAATAGAATATTATCGGTCACATAAGCCATCTTTTGATGGGAATAAGCTATTTATAAATTATCTAAACAAAAGCTTAAAAGCTATCGTCAAAGAAAAATTTGAAATATCATAAAAAACGAAGAAATATCAGGAACAATCAACAAGATGTTTAAGGATTATATCCTCAAAACTACAATAAGTGATACTGCCATAAAAGGTGCTGGAGCTAAACCATTTTATTACCAAGTTATTAAACACATACCAATAGAAATAACAAAAAAATCTGATGAGTTTAAACACAAAGAAAAATAATTTGATGTTACCTATGTTAATGGGTAATGTTTCCATGAAATATGTAGACATTGATGATACCAAGAATGTATACAGACTGCGCACCAATGCTGAAGTGGGTAAGTATTTGGCCAGAAGTCTAGATAAGTCGCTCGAAGAAATACAACAATTCGTTGCGGATAGGATGAGAATTGATCATTTTTTCACTATCACTACCATTGATACCAACGAGTTTGCTGGCACCATTGCACTGTGGCGTATCGACCTTGAAAATGAGTATGCAGAGCTAGGTTATGAAATGCTACCAGAATTTCAAGGAAAAGGATTGATGGATAGCGCATTGAAACTGGTATTAAACCATGCAGAGACTCTAAACATCAACCATATCGAAGCGAAAACGCATCTAGACAACTTGAAGTCGCGTAAATTGGTTGAAAGGAATGGGTTTATACTACTTGATGGTATTGTTGATGACAACAATCCAGACAATGTGGTGTATGAGTATAAAAATAAAACAATCAAATAAATCAATATATTATGAACTTATCCTTTATAAATATCGGAACAACGGAAATGGCATTTCTAATTATCCCCACTATCGTAATAGTCATTTATACTATTTATCATATCATAAACAATGATAATATACCAGGACATAGAAGAATTTTTTGGATTTTAAGCGTTTTACTGCTCAACTTTATCGCATGTTTGTTTTATTGGTGGTATGGTAAAGGTAAAACGCAGATACAATAGTGAAGGTTGACTGCATTTACACTTCTTTAAGGTGTTGTCGATGACAACAATGAAGGTAATGTAGTGTATGAATATAGGAATGAAAAAGTGAAAATAAGCCAATAAAATTATGAAGTACCAATTTACATTACCTGCATTCCCAAATTCAAAATTTGAAATGGATATTTCGTTTTGGACGGGTAAATCGAAATTATTTAAAGATGAAACACAAGTTGAACGATCTACTGAAAAAGGTAAACCTTTTCTGATATCTGATCCAAACGGAGATTTCGTGAAAGCATATCCTAAACCGTCATTTCTAGATATCGTACCTACTTTACAGATTGATGATATAAAATATAGTATCGTCGAAAGACTTCCTTGGTACCTAATGATATTCGCACTCCTACCCTTTTTATTAGTCTTTACTGGTGGTGGACTGGGCGGTGGTATCGGTGCAGTTGCATCGCTATTTAACCTACAAATCTTAAGAGATAATAATGCCGGCAATATCAAATACCTAAAGGTGATAGGTGTTACATGTGCTGCCTTCTCAGTTTATTTCTTAATAGCGCAGGTGGTAGCGGGATTGTTTTGGTAGATGTATGATAATATGTAATACGGGAAGTCGTAAATTATAACATATAATGTTGATTAGTTTTATTGTATAAATACTTCGAGATAATCTATAAGTCACTCAAATTGGTTGAAAGGAATGGGTATACACTACTTGAAGGCGTTGTTGATGATAATAATGCAGACAATGTGGTGTATGAATATAGCAATGAAACAACCAAATAAAAACCAATAAATTATGAACAAATTAAGTATAACTCATGTACCCTTTATATTGCAACATGGGCTTAAATTATTACTTATTAAACTAGTAACGATTCTATTTTTGTCGGCCAATGTAAACGCTCAATCTCTTATTAAAGAATCGTTTAAGTACACAGCCGACGATTCTATTCGAGTAAACATATGGTTACCATACGAATACAATAAAGTAGACAGTTACCCTGTGATTTACTTCAACAGCTATGGTTCATTGGACCAGTTCGGTTTGAATGTCTCGGCGACAATGAATACGAAAAACGCTAGTTTTCCAAAAGCAATTGTAGTTGAAATTCTTCCAGTCGGTAGTCTTACTACTACCGAGGTGGTTGGATATGATTATTTGAATAAAAACATAAATCAAAATGGACAATTATTTTTAACCACTTTAAAAAATACAATATTCCCCTACATCAATGCTACATACAGTAACTCTACCTTCTCAATTTACCTAGGTCATTCTTACACTGCAAGCTATGGCATTCAGCTATTTTATGATTATCCGAGCTTATTTGATGCGTATATCTTATTTGCACCTGAAATTTTAGATTCGAATTACGCTGTTCCACAGCCAAATACATCCGCTTTAAAGAATAAATTCATGTATATATTTACTGGAACAAATGATATAGAAAGAAGAATAAATCTAAATGGTGATTTAGTAAAAGTACTGTCTGGACACAAAGGACTTGACTTTAAGGGGGAGTTAATTGGTGGTGCTGGACATAATGATATCGTAGAGTTGTCATTAAAAAAAGGCTTTTCAGATCTTTTCAACAATTACTTTAATATTAACAATATTGATAGCACAGATTTGGAAAATTCCTTTAATGCTGAAATTGTTCGTGTCAAAGATGTTTTTAAATTTAAACATGTCAATTTGAATAGATATTATTTCCCTCTTTACAATTTAGCGGAAAAGTATAAAGACAGAGAGTTTCTAAAGTTTCTATTAGAAACAGAAGGAAATCTCTCAAATTCTCCAATACATCTTTTTAATATTGGTTATATCTATTTGAAAACATTTAAAGACATAAAAACTGCTGAAGAACTTTATTTGAAAAGTATCAATACCGCAATAAATATAGGAAAACCAAAAGAGGCGTTTAATGGATATATATGGCTAAGTAAACTTTATATGGATGATAACCCCGATAGGGCTTTCGAGTTATTGGTAGAGGGAGCTGAAAAATGTGGAAGTGATATTCTTTTGTATAATGCTGCAAATTTAGCATTGAAAAATGGTGGTTTGAAGTCTAAAGGAATTAAAATATTAGACGAATTATTAAATCAACCTATCAACATGTCTCTTTATCAATTTGGAATAACAGAAGAAAAAATAATTGAAATAAGAGACAAAATTAAAAACAAATAAAATTATGAATAAATTAAGCTCAATTCTTTTAGTGACATTCAACCTACTGATAGGTTTGATATTACTATTTACAGCGGCAGTCAAGCAATTTGAATTTCTTCAAATCAATGTTCTGACCTATATATTGGGTGGTATAATAATCAGCTCGATTAGCAGTATTGCAATCATTTATTCCACGCAGAAGAAAAACAAGCACATGCGCAAATTCGGTTTCTAATCCGCGAGATTTTAAATTTGTTTTACGTTATTTTCTTCACCATTTAATGATAAAAATAATAGATTAATGAAAATTTTACAATAGATAGATATGAATGACCTTATTAAATCACTAAAAAAAACACTTTTAGCACTTGATAAAGAAAGCATCAAAAGAGACTTAACAGAAAAAGAGAAGAAGCAAAAGGAAAATCTAAAGTATGAAATCTATTGGGCTAAATTCAAAAAATTTAAAGCTGAGTTCGAGAGATTAGTCATCATTGATGTCAAAGAACTATCGAATAATTTGAAAACCCCTCTTCTGAAGAAAAATATCTTGCTAATAAACGAGATGAATATAATAAATACCCGCAAGGATTTTCGTCCAGATCTTCCTATTTATATGATTATATCGATATGTGACAAATCGCTCGGCATGAATAATCGTTGGGAAAATTCACCTTTTCTTCTATTAAAAGGTAATCATGAGAAAGATACAATTGAGTTATATGACTGTAATCAAGATCTAAATAATGTATCTGATTTTATTAAAAAAAATGTATGGGGTAGTCCAATAGAAAAGTTTCTGATCGATAAGTATAAGTTTACTTTATTGAAACCACATATTGAAAAGTGGCTAAATAGGAATGTGGACAGAATTCTTCATAATTAAGATTTCGCCACGAATAATAAGATTGTATGATTCACTTAGTTTTTGTCAGAAATTACAAATAAACAGAATTTGATTGGGTCACAAAAGCCGTAACATTTACAGTTCCAGTGATGTTAACATTGTCAAAAAAACACCTAATAAAGGAGTTCTGGTGAAGCGTAATTTACTTTGGTATTTCATCATTTTTCCTCCAATTGAAAATTAGAAATTCAATCCCGAATACTCCAATATTAAATTCTCCAGTACTTTAGGAGGAGGTCACAAAGAGAAAATATAAAAGATGGTTCCGATCATCTTTTTTCATAAAATATATTTCTAGAACTTAGTTTAATTTTTTAGATTGAAGCATATCCTCTATCCGATTAGCATACTTAATAAAAAATATCCATACAAAGGGTAGTAAAAACATAAATAGAATACTTAATAAAGGTATTCTTTCTTTTGATTTAACGATTTTAATTGTTACAATCATATAGCTGACTAACCAAAAAAATGCTATAAATATTATTAGAAATTTCATATCTCACAGTTTATAATCTAAATATAACAAAATTGAATATTACTAACAACAGCATACCGAAATATTAATTCCCTTTTCTTTAATTTTAGTAATATTAAGTCAAAATAATCAGTAAAACCACTATAATTAACTGATATTATCGGCTTTGATTACACTTCTTTTAAATTTAATTTGTAAAACACTAAATGAATGATATTATTTGTACTAACAGTACACCACACTACCCATAAGAAAAGCGTTCCAGTGCCTGTCTTTTGTTTTATAGATTTTTTTTAGACCACATTCTTCTTATAGAAAATAACTTTCACGATAAACAATCAGGTTCAACAATTAAAAGATTGTGGATTATTTTTTTGGTATATCTTCTCGAGAGGATAAACTGATACTTTAAAAAATATTGCTGCACAACGACCTTTAATCCCTAGACTGGGTAATCAATCAAACTTTAAATTGGAGAACCTTCGCTAAAAAAGCACACACCTACCCTAACCCCAGACTCTTTGCTTGGAACTGTTAAGATAGGTGTGTGTTTAATGATATTATTCAATAGCCTTCTTAATATTCTTTCGCCAAGCGTATAAACTCTTTACGCCAATTGGTACTCGGCTTGTGACCCAGTCGAACGATAACCAGGTTTTTATGTGGATTGACATAGATAAATTGTCCGAGTATACCCTGGGCCATAAAATCGCCATCCAACGAAGGCAACCACCATTGGTACTGATATTTTGCATAATTTCCGCCTGTACTATCTACTCGTGTAGATTCTTTGACCCATTCTGCGGGAACCAACTGTTTACCTTCCCAATTACCCTGATTAAGGTACAACCGTCCCAACTTAGCAAAATCACGTGCCCGCGCATTCAGACAGCAAAAGGTTTTCTCAAGACCATTTTTCTCTTGATCGATACTCCAAGAGGCTGCATACTCCATTCCGACAGGTTGCCATATCTTTTCATTCAGATAGTCAGTAATAGATTTTCCTGCTAAAACACGGTCCAAGACCAAGCCTAAAATCTGTGAATTACCGCTCGCATAGGTAAAACGAGTACCAGGCTCTGCTTCCAGTTTTAAATTCTCGGTACTCTCGCGCAATCCAAGACCATAATAAAATGTAGCGACCTCCCCAAAAGGATTATAGTAACCCTCATTAAATTTAAGTCCTGAGGTCATCTGTAGTAAATGCTCTATCGTTACCTTATCGAAGCCATTCTTTGCCATTTCAGGTATATACTTAGTTACCGGATCATACACAGAAACCGATCAGTCCATCGTCAATGGCACAACCGATCAACATTGAAGTAACAGACTTAGCCATAGAAAAGGAAGGCACAATGGAAGCGGTATCATAGTCGTCAAAATAACGCTCATATAGAATACTGTCATTGCGGATGACCAAGAAAGCGACAGATTTTGTCTGATCTAGGAAATCATCATATGACATATCGATCTCATTAAATGTTCTATTACTCGGTACCAACTCCTTATTGGCTGTATAGAAAGTAAAAGGATTTGTAGAAGGTGGTAGTTCCCGTTTCGGGAAAATTTTGTAGTCATCAATGTCCGCAAAATTGTACCATACAAAACGACCAAATTTACAACTCGAAAGCATGGTCAGCATAAAAATAGCCACAAAAATGAATGAAACTTGACTTCTATACATAAAAAATGAATTAAAGGTTTAAAATATTTAGTTAACTAAGATACAATAAGTTTTCTAAAAAAACTATATCGTAAGGCAAATAGTCGCAAATCTAAATTAAAAAATAGGGTCAAAAAAAAGGTTTCCCGTATTCTTACTGCACATACTCTTCTGTTCGTTTGACTTATCGGCCAGAACCGTTTATTTACTAAGCAATCATTTAAATGATTACTTAGTGAAAGAACCGAAATTTAACGAAGATTCATTACCTTTAAACCACGATGCTACAAGTAACCTGTGCGATAATTGAACATAATAATGAAGTATTGATCTGTCAACGTTCTGTGACGATGAAACTACCCCTGAAATGGGAATTTCCGGGCGGCAAGGTCGAACAGAATGAATCGAAAGAAGATTGCCTACAAAGGGAAATAAAGGAAGAACTGGGTATGATAATCTCTACTGGCCGGGCACTGACTCCGGTAGTACATTACTATCCGAATTTCTCCTTATGCCTCTACCCTTATATATGCGATTGGGAATCTGGAGAACTAATACCGACTGAACATAAACAGGCAATATGGGTAGTACCATCAGAATTATTGAACTACGACTGGGCGGAAGCTGACCTGCCAATAGTTGGTGAGTATTTGAATATGTAGTTTTAGAGCAATTTTAGGATCACTAATCCATCTTGAATATAAAAAATTCTGTAGATCCTAACTGCCGTATTGTTCAATATCAATTGGTGCAGGTTTTATTAATGGTTTCGGAAGGATAGGTCAGAAAATTCATGAAATGAAAAGCAGATGAGCAACAATCATATTTATATACTGAGTGGATTGGGTGTTGACCAAAGGGTATTTTCGAAAATAGACTTTGAAGGTCTTCATGTAACATACATAGATTGGATTTCTCCATTGCGAAAAGAATCTATGTCAGAATATGCTAAACGAATGTCCTTACAGATATTGGATGCTAAACCGATATTAGTTGGTCTCTCCTTTGGGGGTATGATGGCTATGGAAATAGCCAAGATAATTGAGGTGCAAAAAATTGTATTACTTGCTTCTGCAAAAAACGATTGTGAGCTGCCTTTTCTATACAGAGTAATCGGAGCACTAAAGCTCAACCGTATAATCCCGAATGCTTTACTTAAACAGCACAACATTATCGTGGATTATTTCTTTGGTATATCTTCGCGAGAGGATAAACTGATGCTTAAAAAGATATTGCTGGACACCGATCCTATATTTCTCGGCTGGGCAATCAATCAGATTTTAAACTGGAGAAATAGAGAAATCCCTGCTCCTGTTATCCACATCCATGGGAACAAAGACCGTATCATTACCACTACCAAGATAAAGCCAACTTACTTGATTGAAAATGCAGGTCACTTTATGACCATGACCCATGCTAAAGAAATTGAGATGCTGCTAAAAAGAGTTATATAATGTGCTTTGATTTCAAATAATGTTGCTTGTATCGTCAGGAATAACTTATAGGATAGTGCGATATTGGAACTATTAAAGCAAAGAATAAGTCTACCGAAACTATGCCGAAGAAATAGCGAGCGTTATTTCTAAAGAATAGATCACCGCTCCTTCTGGAAACGATGATCTTTTATTGCTTCTACACTCCTACCTTATTATTACAAAAATCCTTTCGGTTTAATGTCAACTATTTTACGACTGTAGCTTCTAATTCAACTTTTAATGTTTCAAACAAACCATTTACTTCCAACATCGTCAAGGCTTGTTCAATATTGTGTTTGGCTTTCCATTCCTGAAGGATAGGGAAATGTGGCCAGAGCTCGGCCGTAGATGTGGTATAAATATTTAATCGGACGATACCCCCACATTCATAACCGGACGAAGTGATTACTTCTTCCAAATTTGATATCGCTTGTTGCAGTTGCAATTTCATTTCTTCATTGCTTGATACGCCATTTTCATCAATCGCAGCCTGACCGGAACAATATAAAGTACCTGTGCTGTTTTTAACTTCAACAGCTTGAACATAACTTCTTTCTTTTTGCCATTTCCAAGGACTAAATGCTCTTTTTTCCATTGTAATAATTTTTTAAGATGATCTAAATAATTTATTATTACAAAATTAAGGAGCATTCTTTGTTCTATCCCTTGACATAGGTCACCATTATAGCGTGATGTATATCACATTTGACTTTCACAGTCTATCCGGTATGGCCCATGATTAAATCATAGGTTCAAAGAAGACTATTTCATTACAAAAGAAGAAGGTCTCTGCAAACTGCTAAAAATGATGATAATGAATTAATATTAGATCGTAATTCGGCTTAATGTCTCTCTAGAAACACCTAAATAAGCCGCCAATTGGGATTTTGGCACGCGCTGCACTAAAGTTGGATGTCTTTCGATAAGTTGATGATAACGTTCTTTCGTATCAGAGGTTAGGCTTGAAATGATTCGCTTTTGAGCAGCTATAAACCCAAAGTAAGCTTTCTCAAGAAAGAAATGTTCTATTTTAGGTAAAGTACGAACTAAGTTGATATAGTTTTCAAAACCAATAAATAGTACATCCGTATTTTCCAGACATATCAAAGACATCGAAGTTTTTTTTTGTGTATAAAACGCCTCAAAATCACTTTCCCACCAATCTTCCATGGCAAAACCTACAATATGTTCGCGTGCGTCAGAATCGTTGTAAACTAGTTTCAGCAATCCTTTACATATAAAGTAATGCTTGGAAACATCCTCTCCTTCTTGAAAAAGGAATTGACCTTTTTTATAGGATTTTGCAGTGAATAAGGAAGCTATGAATTCAAATTCCAGATCTGTAAGTGGAACAATTTTATTAATATGGTTTCTTAGTATCTCAAACATGTCTACTTGGGTGAAAAAATTTGTAGAAAATATACAAAAAAATAGTGGAACTCGGTTATATCAAGCATTCTTTTCTAATTCAACATAAAAATTCACTCGAAATTCTTAGCAATGCTCTCTAAAGATATTTTTACAAAAATAGTTGGATTAAACTATACGATGGTGCTGATGGAATAATTTCGTTCTTGAAAGAGATGTTAACAATGACTTGAATAAGTCAAATTCAAGTAACGGTGAAAATTATTTGCTTTAATAAAGGAAAGATTGTATTTTTAAAGTAAGTATACTGACTTGATTATGAAATGCCACCTAAATTTCAGGAAAAAGGATTAATGTATATCAAATTAAACTAATCCAAAACCATGCAACACCTCTAAACATAAACCATATTGAGCATGAAAAAACTAACCTTATTATTATTTTTACTTTCCATTACGACTATCGTATTCGGGCAGAGTTTTACTGAAAATACGACTCAAATCGTTACTAAATCAGGTATCGGCTTAGGATCAGTTATCGCTGTCGTTACTTCATGGGACAGAAACAAATCTATACTATGGGCTATTTTTCACGGTATCTGTAGTTGGTTTTATGTAATCTACTTTGCTATTACGCGGTAATATCCATAAGACAGTATTAATCTTTTAAAACTAAAAATTATGAAATTATGCTTTCTTAACGTAGGAACATCAGAAATTTTTCTGGGTCTTTTTATCATCCCTTTTATTCTTGTTGTCTATACTATATATCACATTATCAAAAATAAAAATTTGTCTAACGACAGACGAATTCTTTGGTTAATAGTCGTATTTCTATTTAACTTCATTGGAAGCATTTTCTATTGGTGGTTTGGTAAAGATAAGACCAGTGGGATATGAAGCAGCTATTGAACTTCTACCCTTTCCTGATTCGAGCATAAAGGATGGAAAAAATAATAAATCTTAAAAAAACCTTTTATGAAATACGAAGAGGGTCGTACTTTTATGATTGAGGCGACTAGAGCGCATAAGGAAATTCATAAT
Organism: Sphingobacterium sp. SG20118; assembly: GCF_044740685.1. NCBI lineage: Bacteria > Pseudomonadati > Bacteroidota > Sphingobacteriia > Sphingobacteriales > Sphingobacteriaceae > Sphingobacterium > Sphingobacterium sp. SG20118. The sequence continues at coordinate 2,221,371 of NZ_CP172826.1, read as the reverse complement.
AGTGAGTACCGAAAAATCAAGGCAATTCTTGATTATTCACCAATTACTATCGAATATCCAGGTTATAAAGCTAATGGAGATTATAAAGCATGGTACAAAACTGAAATAATGGATGCTGCTGAAGCTTTAACACATGCTGATATCGTTCATACCATCTTTAATAAGGTCACTAAAGAGAATTTTAACGAATACATTGATTCTTTAGAATGTGTATTTTTATATGGTTTGCAATGCTCAAATACTGGTAATCTAAAAAATTTAATCTTCTGGCTTACCCTACAAGAGGATATAAATTACCCAATGGCTGCAGGAAAACAGGGCCGCAAATTACCATTTCAAAGATACTATGAAGCAATTTTAGCAAAACTAGGACATTACAAACTTGATAGAATAGTATATAGAACTAATAATCATGGTAGTGGAATACCTAGCCTACTGGCGATTCCGTCAGGAATAAAAAAGCCTGTTTTTTATGACTTAGACACTAAATTTTAAGAATTAACGCATGAAACTTGAAAGGTAGCTTCAACAAAATAAATGATTTCAGCAATCAATTATTATAAACAAAACCTCCAAATACCACCGGCAGAAATCAAGAAAGCCGGTAGTAGTGGAGGTCTCAAGAGAACAACTTAAGGAATTAGATCAAGAATTCCTTTAATTGCAAAACATCGGTTATAATATGGTCTGCTGCACTGCTAGATTCCAAATCTGCTTCTTCCCAACTATCAACATTCAACCATATCGTGGTGCATCCATTTAATTTTCCTGGCACCATATCTTTACCATAAGAATCACCTAAGACGACACAGCTAGAGGCAGGAAGATCAATAGCTTGAACACCTAATGTATATATTTCGGGATCAGGCTTACGTACACCTACACGTGCCGATTCAACGACACTATCAAAATACTGCCCTATATGGTAATCTGCTAATATGTTTTCGAGATTGCCATAAAAATTCGATACCATGACCAACTTATACTGTTTGGACAAGGACGCTAATAAAGGCTTCGCGCGTTTTAAAGATGTCAATACTAAAACATGGCATGCCAGCACGATATTAGTGCCAAGGCTTGACACCAACGATTCCAGCTTTAAATATTCAAATTGTGCCTGAATTTTAACAAACAGCACATCTTTGAATGTAAAATGCGATTTAATAATAGGTTCTAAGGCCATTTTGCGTTCTGCGTAAACGTATGCTTGATAAAACTCTTCTTTCCGAACCGGTATACCTTCCAATTGGTATTGGTCCCAAAATACCGAGGCCCAGTGTCTTCCATTGGTGTCTAATGTACCGCCATAATCGACTAAAATACCTGCTATACCTGTAAGTTTATTCATATCTTTTTATATTTATTTTCGGACTATACTCATCCAGACCAACCCGATTCCGATCCATACTATTTCTCGAATACGAGTGGCCAAACCCATGATCACTCCTACTGAGGCTGGGAAACCAATACTGACTAATGCCATCGCCAAACCACCCTCGCGCGTACCCAACTGCATGGGTAGAAAAAAAATTAAATTGGCAAATAAGGAGGAACCCGAGCTAACTATAAAAGCCTGAATGACATCCATATTGAGCCCTAATGCTATACTGATAAAATAAAGTTCGGCACAGCCTACTACTCTTGCTAAAAACTCCCAAGAAAGAGCAGTATAAAAGTTCCTTTTACGGTTATCAAATAGGTCTTTTATCTGGATATCGATATCTTCAAAGACTGCTTTATTATGCGCAATAAGTTTACTGAAGTATTTACCTAAAAAAGGTAGTTTGGTTAGAAACCCTAATACCGAAACGACTAAACCTGATCTATATATCCGAGAAAACCACCAGCAAACCACCAACCCCAAAATGACGATACAGCAACAGGTCAATACCATCAATTTTCCTAGTGGCACGAAAGCCAATATTAAAAAAACAGATATTAACCAAAAAATGATGTGCGATAAGATATGTACCATACCATACAACAATACAGATGAGCTTGCTTTTGCCTGTCCTAAAGCTGGTGTAAGTGCCATGATACGATATGGTTCTCCGCCTAAGGCTACAAAGGGTGTAACATAATTAATGCTATAACCTGAAACAGTCAGTTGCATAATAGTCGAGAATGACAATCGTGTTTCTGGTCGTTGTGCTTCTACGATAATATGACGAAATGCCACTGCATTCATTAAATAAATAACAAACCAACTCAATAATATCGGTACAAACCACCACCCCACCTGTAGCATATTGTCCCAAATGGTATGAGGTCCTATGCGATAGATCATCCAAAGCAATGTTAGGATGCCGAGGATTAAAAATAGAATCTTGTAAAATTTACGCTTCATCTACTGATTGACCTAATTTTTGTATGCAAATAGCACTCACTTGTTCTTGTCTCCTGCACATATAGATCAAGATAGGGTTCAATACAAACATATCAAAGAAAAAATACAACCATACTTGATCTATAAATAGCCAGAGAAACAGGAAAAGTACCCTTGTATTAAATTGAACAATATTGGTATACTTCATTAATGGTCGATTTAAAATTCGAAATCTGGACACGAATTCTGCTGGCATAGTATCGGCGTACTTTTGCTTAACAATTAGTAAAAGATCCTGCAATTTGGGTGATAGATTTTCTTGTAATCTGGTGTAATTTTTATACCCGTTTAAAACAAATTTTTGAAAAAAATCATGTTTCCAACTCATCTTATCTAATTCTTGCTGCAAGTCGTTCGAATTATCCAATTCACTACCGGCCTTGCCTTTAATGAAGTACAAATGCACATTGCGATAATAATCGGCCATAGCGGATTGGAACACATGGGAAACCCCTGCTAGCACACCTGGCACCCATATCCAAGCGGACCAACCTTGGTCCATACACCGAAAACATAGGGCTATGTGGATAGAGGCAAACCAAAAATCTCCAGCGAAACCATCTAAAATACGACCAAAACGACTTTTATTATCTGTTAAACGTGCCAATTGGCCATCTGCACTATCCAAAGAATTGGCAAACACCAACAAGAGCATACCGATGATATTGATCCATAAATCTCCATAGTAGAACAGAATACCTGCTCCTACTCCAAAGAATATACTGGTTATAGTCACTGCATTTGGGGTAATGCCCCATGAAGCGCACAACTGAGCGATACGATAACCTATAGGTCTGTAAAACCAAATATCAATACGTTCTTCTGTATCGTTGGATTTGAGTGATTGTTCAAATAAATTGTCTTCTGAGTTAGACATAATTGATATCTGTTGAATCTTCATCCTTATAAATCATATGATCTATATAGCTTGAAAATTGGTTAAAAATATGGGTGGCTATAGCTTCGGCTCCCTGTTCACGACAGGGCGCAAAACTTGGCCAATCGTTCAGATCTATAATATGGAAACTACCATCGGCATGTACAATGGCATCTCCGCCATAAATACTGACCCCCAATACCTGAGCTGCGCGTATTGCGGTCTGCTGTAGTGCTTCTTTATCAAAAGTATAGTGTGCCGTTAGTCCATTGATCTGCTCATAAGCTGCATATTTATGATGATTCAGATCGTAGGGATGGAAACAATAAAAGAAGTCAGTCCCGTCTACGCCATAGAATTTGACCAGATCTCCAAAGAGATGTTTTGATATCACGGCCTCATCAATACCACGTATGGCATATTCGGCCAATATATTGTTAGCTTCTTCTTTTGTACTGGCAAAACTTACATCTTCTTTGTGCACAGCATGAAAATCTCCTCGTTTGATCCAGATGCCAGGGGCTCCAAATCGATCGAATAGATAACCTATATCTGAATGGGTAGCGACAATCTCACTTTCAGGATATGGAATGCCCTGTTGCATCAGCGCTTGCGTCATGAGGGTTCGAAAACAGTTTTGTATGCCTTGAGCAGAATTAATAACCAGTACTCCTCTTCGTTCCAACATTTTTAAATGATGGACCAATTCTTTGGATCTCCCCATTGTAATGATAGGCTCATCGTTGTAATCTTCCAATTTCAAGAATGCCCCCTCAGTAACTGATGTTATGGTAACACCTTCTTTTTCTACTAATTCAATAACGGCCTTAAAGATGGCCGCATCATTATTGATATGATTGGGGGAGAAATCATTCATTCTCCATATGCCGTACACTCTCATACTTTTAACTTTTGTTCTAATAAAAAATATTCGGCCGTTTCCCGGTCATGCAAATGATCAACATCTATTATTTTAGCAAAAGGATATGCCTTTATATCCAAACCTTGATCGATTAAAAATCTTTGATAATTACGCATACGATGGTTACCTGCCGCTAAAGATGTGGCAGCAGCATCGATTGCTTTTCTGCGTAGACAATAGATCCCGCCCGACACAAAGGATGCTTGTGGATACTTCCTATCTGAAAAACAAACAATGCGTTGGTCATTATCTACTGTAACATATAATGGACTCTCATCGTCAACGAAAGGTGTTACTGCAAATAACCCATCCATATCACCTTGTTGAAATTCTTCGATATAACGCCCGAAGGTCTCAGGTTCGAAGACCGTATCTGTCGTGGTCAAACAACAGGAATCCCAATATTGAAAGGCTTTATGCAATTCAACAAAGCTATGCAACGAGCTTTCAGTATTTTTAATCAAAAGATGAATAGGTATACTAAAGGCGTAGTTTTTTAAAAATTTATGGAGTTCCTTATTCTTTTCATTGATAATAATAAAAACTGACCTAGCGCCTTGGTCTGCAAAGACATTAATCAATCGTTCGATCATTGGAATGCCCAAAAGCGTCAATAATGGCTTCGCTTTCTTAAATCCTTCATCTTTTAAACGCTGTCCTTCTCCGGCAGCAATAATCGCATATTCCATGTATAATTGGTATAACCCTCGAAGGAGATGTTTTGTCCCTCGAGGGAGATGTAAATGTGGCTATTATGAGTTACATATTATCTACCAGCTCTTGATAATAATCAAGACCTAGATGTGTGATCAAATCTTCGCCCATCATATGGCGCAAGGTGTTCTGTAATTTGATCAACTGCTTAAAAATATCATGCTCGGCTGGTAGACCTGGTGCTGTCTGTGGTGATTTCAAATAAAATGAAAGCCATTCTTGAATACCATGCATACCGGCACGCTGTGCTAAATCTATAAATAAGGCTAGATCCAATGCTACTGGAGCTGCTAATATCGAGTCACGACATAAGAAATTGATCTTGATCTGCATCTTATAACCCATCCATCCAAAAATATCAATGTTATCCCAACTTTCTTTGTTATCGCCATGAGGTGGATAGTAGTTGATGCGTACTTTATGGTATAAATTGCCATATAATTCAGGATTTTTCTTAGCATCTAGAATTTCCTCCAATACGCTCAATTTGGAAACTTCTTTTGTTTTGAAGTTTTCTGGGTCATCCAATACTAGTCCATCTCGATTACCTAAAATATTGGTAGAGAACCAACCCTCTACTCCTAATGCGCGAGCTTGTAAACCTGGAGCAACAATTGTTTTCATTAAGGTCTGACCTGTCTTAAAATCTTTTCCGGCAATGGCAACTCTGTTGAGCTTGGCCAATTCCTCGATGGCAGGTACATCACAACTTAAATTTGGAGCTCCGTTGACATATGGTGCCCCTTGTTTCAATGCTGCATAAGCATAGATCATACTTGGAGGTATACGCTGGTCATTTTGATCCAAAGCGTCTTCAAAATTCATTAAACTATCAAATATATCCGAACCTGCTATGTATTTTTCTGTTGATCCACACCAAAGAACTACTATACGATCACAATGATGTGTTGCTTTGAAATTTTCAATATCTGCTTGTACTGCATCTGCTAAATCTCTTTTAGTTAAGCCCTCCTTAATGTGTGTTCCATCTAAATTTTTAACAAATTCGCGATCAAAGACAGCTTTCATAGGTACGATACTCTCAAGTTCAGCACGTACCTGCTCCAATTGATGTGGTTCTAAAACTGCCGCTTTTGATGCCGCTTCATACACATTATCGGCATAAACATCCCAACCTCCGAAAACGATATCTTCTAATTTTGCTAAAGGAACAAAATCTTTTATCAATGGATTCCGATCTTCTGTACGCTTACCTAATCGAATACGGCTTAATTGAGAAACTGAGCCAATGGGTTTAGAATAGCCCTTATTAACACCTGCTACACCTGCAATCAATGTTGTTGCTACGGCTCCTAATCCGGGTATCAATATACCTAGTTTACCTTTTGCTTCGCTTACTTGTTGTTTCATGTTGTTCTTTTTAAGTGATAATTAATGTGGTTACAATGAAATCTGATTTTTAATAATGTCCTGAACGCAAGCATTCAGGACACATCGTTGAACATATATAGACTACTACGTACTATGCTAATAGCGACCACCACCCAATGCGCGGTAAAGGTTGACTTCCGCTAAGAGCCTTTGGTTTTTGAGAGCTGCATTATCAAGCTCTGATTGTAATTTGCTTTGTTGAGCTGTTATTACTTCGATGTATGTCGCCATATCATTTTTGAATAATTGGTCGGCATTAACAATCATCTCAAGGTTTCTTTGTACCAAGCCTGTTGATATCGTCTGTTGCTCATCTAACGAGGCGATATTTGCCAAAATATTGGAAACTTCGGTCACAGCCTGCAAGACACTTTCTTTAAACTGAATCTCTGCTTGTTCTCCAGCTAGGATGGATTGGTTATATGCTGTCTTTAATTGTCTACCCTGTAATATTGGCTGTGTAATGGAACCAGCAACTGCTCCAAACAACGATCCTGGGATATTGAACCAATCACTCGCCTTGAAAGCATTCAACCCACCTTGTGCAGTAATATTCAAGCTAGGATACATACTAACTTTAGATACATGCACCTGTGCTACTGCTTTTTGAAGGGCTAGTTCTGCTGTTCGTACGTCTGGTCTTAAAGCAAGCATTTCTGCTGGGATACCGGTAGACAGCTGGTCTTTTACTGTTAACGATAACAGACTTGTCCTTCTTTCAATTTGACCTGGCATACGACCTACCAATGCTTGCAGGCTATTTTCCTGCACAGTAATCTGCTCCTCTAATACTGGAATTGTCTTGGCAACAACATCTCGATTACTTTCTTGTTGCTGAACGGCTAATAACGTAGTCAGTCCCAAAGTGTACTGGACACGTGACATTTGTAGTACATTGTCAATCAAACTTAAATTCTTCAGACTGATTTCCTTTTGTAAATCCAACATCAAAAGATTATAATAGCCTTGCGCTATAGTACTGACCAATCGTGTCTGTACAGCCTTTCTAGCCTCCTGAGTCTGGAGGTAGCTGGTCAAAGCAATCTCTTTGCGTCCTTTGATCTTACCCCAGATATCTGCTTCCCAAGAAATGTTGAGCGTAGAAGAGTAATCTTCCATGTACCTTTTCCCTGTCGCTTGAACAGCTGTCGTCCCATTTATACTATTATCTGATGGACGAGTCACAGAACCTGTTCCTGCCGTTAGTCCGATTTGCGGTATATGACCCCATTTTGCTTGTTTCATCGATTCATTAGCGATCTCAATCTGTGTGATTGCAACCAGTAGGTCATTATTATTTAACAATGCACTATCAATTAACGCAAGTAGCGTTTGATCATTAAAAAATTCTCGATATGAAATAGCTCCAATGGAATTAGTAGTATCCACAATTGTCACTGTCTGTCCTTGCGGAAATTCACTTGGGACATTGGCTTCTTGTGGTATGTATTTCGAAGACTTACATGAGTAAGCCAGTAGTAGGCTTACACATAGACAAGTCATGTTTATTTTATTTTTATTCATGTCAATCCGTACCATTTGATTTACTATTAATTTGAAACTTCGGCTTCTTCGTATTCCCAATCACTTTCATCAACTGGTTTACCACTTAGACGCTCTTGTAGATATTGAAATACCACGAATAATATTGGAGTTAATAGCAAACCGAAAATAGTCCCTGCTATCATGCCAAATACAGCTGCATAACCAATGGAATGATTACCAATTGCGGATGGACCGACAGCAAATAATAAAGGTGTCAAACCTGCTATAAAAGCTAACGAAGTCATGAGAATAGGTCTAAGTCGCGCCTTAGCACCTTCAACTGCTGCTGCAACTAAACTCTTTCCTGCTCGCCTGCGTTGGATCGCAAATTCGATAATCAGGATAGAGTTCTTGGCCAATAAACCAATCAACATTATCAGTGCGACCTGCACGTATATATTATTGGATAGATCTGCAAGACTTATCCCAATGAATACACCTAATAACCCGGCAGGGATACTGATCAATACTGACCATGGCAAAATATAGCTTTCGTATTGGGCAGAAAGAAGGAAGTAAATGAATATGATACTTAATCCAAAAATTACCGCTGTCTGTCCACTTGAAGACTTCTCTTCCCGGCTCATCCCTTTCCAATCATGTGCAAAGCCATTTGGTAAGAAGCTAGCACTAACCTGTTCTACTGCTTCCATAGCTTGCCCAGTACTATATCCAGGATTGGGCATTGCCGTGATATTGATGGCATTGAATAAGTTAAAATGCTCAACAGTCTCTGGACCAGAAACCGGTTTCAATGTGACTAAACTATTGATGGGTACCATCTGACCCAATTGGTTCTTTAATTGAATTCCATCCAAGGATGACGGATCTGCTCTGAATTCGGGAGACGACTGAATCACGACACGGTAATATTTACCGAATCGATTTAGATCAGATGCCTGCATACTTCCGTAATAACCTTGCATAACTGCCATAAGATCCGAAACATTGACATGAAGTTGTTTTGCCTTCATTTCATCAACAATTATTTCAAATTGTGGATAAGAGGCATTAAATGTGGTAAAAGCGAAGGCAATCTCTGGGCGTTGCATCAATGCACCCATATAACCATTTGACACCTCACTGAATTTAGCTAAACTACCCGCTGTCTTATCTTGTAATACAATTTCCAATCCTGATGTATTACCAAACCCTGAAACCGTAGGCATTCCTAACACAAAGAAATTTGCTCCTTGATGACTTTGAAGTTGGCCTTGGAGAGCTCCCAAAATCTGATCGATATCTTTAACATCCCCCCTTTCTTTTAAAGGCTTTAAACGGATCATCATAACACCTGACGAAGAGGATGTGCTGAATGTCATCATATTAAGACCTGAAACATTAATAACAGATTCAACTGCTGGGTGCTTTTGGATATCCAACTCAGCTGCTGTCATCAATTGCGTGGTACGGTCTAAAGAAGCTCCTGGAGGTGTGTTGACCATCGCCATTAAGAAACTTTGATCTTCATCTGGAATAAAACCAGTCGGAGTCGTACGAAACATCCAGATGAATAAACCGATGAGCAATGCTAAAGCTGAAAATGCTACTGACTTACGCTTGATTAAAAAGAGTACCGATTTACCATAGCGAAATGTCATCTTATTAAACGCGGCATTGAAACCTGCAAAGAAGCGTTCTTTAAAATTGGTTTTCTTTCCTTCGGTATGACCATCATGTGATTTTAACAAAATGGCACATAGAGCTGGACTTAGAGTTAAAGCATTAAGTGCAGAAATCAGAATAGCCATCGCCAATGTCAATGCAAATTGTTGATAGAATACCCCTGTTGGGCCTTCCATAAAGGCTACTGGGACAAAGACAGCAGACATCACTAAGGTAATGGATATGATCGCGCCCGTGATCTCACTCATGGCCGACATCGTCGCTGCTTTAGCATTTAACTTTTTCTTCTCCATCTTGGCATGTACTGCTTCGACCACGACAATAGCATCATCCACCACGATACCAATAGCCAAAACCAGAGCAAACAGTGTCAACAAATTAATAGAGAATCCAAACAACTGCATAAAAAAGAATGTACCTATAATCGAAACAGGGACTGCAATGGCAGGAATTAGGGTCGATCTAAAATCTTGCAGGAAGATAAATACAACAATAAACACTAATATAAACGCCTCTATAAGCGTAGTAATTACCTGCTCAACAGATTGATCCAATGATTCTTTGGAAGAATAAGGTGTAGTGTATTTGAGACCTGCGGGAAAAGATTTAGCAAGCTCGGCCAAGCGCTCTTGCATGGCTACTTCAACAGCATTTGCATTTGATCCCGCTGTTTGAAATAAGGCAATCATGATTGCCGGTTTCTTATTGTAACTTGTACTAACCGTATTGGTATACGAACCAAACTCTACTTTTGCGATATCTTGAAGTCGCAGAACTGATCCATCTGAATTAGCTCGTACAATTATATTTTCGTAATCTTCAACTTCTATGAGCTTACCTTTGTAACGGATAACATATTCAACAGCTTCTTTTGTACTTTCACCAAATCTTCCTGGGGCAGCTTCCAGATTCTGACTTTGAATCGCAGCTGAGACTTCTTGAGGAGTAATACTATAAGATGCCATCTGTGTTGGATTGAGCCACACACGCATGGAATAATCTTTATTACCAAACACCTGAGCATCACCAACACCTGTAATACGCTTTAATTCTGGTACAATATTAATCTTAGCATAGTTCTCGATAAAAAGCTCGTCCGATTTGCTGTCATCAGAATAAAGAGTAATCATAGCAACCATACTATTCTGCCTCTTAAGGGTTGTTACTCCAAATTGAGTAACTTCAGCAGGTAACATACTCGTTGCCTGAGAGACTCGGTTTCTGAACATTGACGGCTGCTTGATCAGGATCAGTGCCTAACTTGAATACAACAGTAAGCATTAAACTACCATCATTACTTGATGTAGAGGTCATGTAGTCCATATTTTCTACCCCATTGATTGCATTCTCAAGGGGTGGTGCTACTGATCTAGCAATTACCTCTGCCGAGGCACCTGGATACATAGCAGTAACCATCACACTTGGGGGTGCGATTTCCGGGAATTTGGTTATCGGTAATCCCATCATAGCAACTACACCGAGAATAACCAATAAAATGGATATAACGGTCGCCAATACTGGCCGTTTTATTATCTTTTTTAACATAATGTCTTCTGAAAATGATACCTAGGACTTTTTTAAACTGTCTTGACTTGTTGCGCTTACGGACTTGACCTTTACAGGCATGCCATTTTGAAGAAAACTCAGTCCATTAGTAATAATCTGATCTCCTGACTGAAGACCTGATTGAACGAAATAGTCCCCTCCCTGTTTACCGCTGACTACAATAGCAGTTTGTACTGCTTTGCCATCCTTATCAATGGTATAAGCGAAAATTTTATCTTGAACAGCTGTAGTGGCTGTAACCGGGACTAATACGACATTATCAACAGGGTGCTCAATAAGTACTTTTCCGGTATTGCCTGTGCGTAACTGTCCTTCTGGATTTTGAAATTTAGCGCGTAAAGTAATCGAACCCGTATTCTTGTCAAATTGTCCCTCGATGGCATCAATCTTTCCAAGCTGAGAGAATGCTTGGCCATTGGCAGTCAATAAAGTGACTAGCTCCGCATCCTTTAACTTCTCAGCAGTTGAGCTCCCTTCCAATCTATCTTGAAAATTCACAAAATCGATTTCACTCATTGAAAAGTAAGCGTATACAGCATGTGTATCTGACAGCATAGTCAATGGATTGACAGCACTTGGATTAATTAAACTACCTAAACGATATGGGATACGACCAATAGTTCCGTTAACAGGAGCTTTAATCGTGCAGAATTCCAAATTAATTTTCGCCGTTTCGTAAGCAGACATCGCTTGGGCTAATGCTGCTTGAGCTCCATCGAATGAAGCTTGCGCCTGTTCAACCTGAAGTGTAGACACTAATTTATTGCTTACTAATTCTTTTTTACGATCTAAATCTATTTTAATATTGGACAGATTCGCTTTCGCAGCTAAAATAGCAGCTTGCGCAGTTTTATATTGCTCCCTATACATACGATCGTCGACTTGGAACAAAACTTGACCCGCACGGACTGTGGCACCTTCTTCTACATAGATCTTATGTAAATACCCCGAAACTTGAGGACGGATTTCAACATTAACAACTCCTTCTATACTACTAGCATATGTTTTTGTTAATGTTCCACTCCCCTTTTGAAGTGTCATAACAGGAACTTCAACCGGAGCTGCTGCCCCAGGACCATGCTTTGGGTTTTGACTACAACTTGTTAAGAAGGCTAAACTAAGTCCAAGCAAAGTTGTACTAAAAACTGATTTTCGATTCATCTGAAATATATTATGTTTTTCATTATTTAAGAAACAGTAGTTTATTTATTAGACATCTAGGATGTGGGTAATTAAACTTATTAACCGTTCATTTTAATAATGGAACAAATATAAGACTGACTAAATATGATAAAAAGTCAAAAAGGGATTTTAACTTGTCAAAAAGACACCAAATCAATAATGATGTTTTTTACTTCAACAATTCTTTTCGGTACATATTGGGAGAAATACCGATATTTTTTTTAAAAAATTTACTAAAAGTCGGAAGATCATTAAAATTTAATTGTTGCATGATATCTGAAATAGAAAACAAATTAGAACGCAATTTGCTAATAATTTCTGCCATCAATGTTTGCTCAATAATTAGTAAAGGATTGAGACCTGTTACTTCTTTGACTACTCTACTCAAATATTTACGACTAATAAAAAGAGCATCTGCATAATGCTGTACCGACCTATGGATTTTAAATCCATCCATAACAAGGGTAATAAACTCCATACATAATTTTTCCTTTCGTCCACTTAACGCCACATTATGTACAATCTCTTGCATAAGAATTGATTCTATTTCATAATGTAAAAGAGAGAAGGTACTATGGATAATTTCCATCTGATTTTTAATGGGGCTTTTACGTAAGTTTAATTCCTGTAAATGCTCCATGTGGATAGCATATCTCTTAACCGCCTGCTCTTGTAAATCAAATACTTTTAAATAGTTATCAAATAAAAAGTCAAGAGAAGACTTTCCTTGAAAAAATATGCCAATACTTTTTAAGAAATCGAGCGAGAACATGCAACTGATCATTTCAAGCTGTTCATCCATTTCGATAAACTCTAATATTGTTGTTGGTGAATGTAAAAAAGCCATCCTTGCACCCATCTCATGTTCTGAAAAACCAATCCGCATACGTAATGAGCCTGCTAAAATTAGCGTCATACCAAAACTATCTGTACGCATGGGTTCTTGCATGCGTAAATCGCTCATAGTGTCTTTGTGCAAACGACATATTGTATATCCGTCATACAACTGCGTATTCATTTGTTCCTCAACAATTTCTTTCAATGAGAAAAATGTGATTTTACGTTCCATAATTATTCGAGTCCAAAAAATTGACCTAAGTTAAAATATCTTTTAGAGCTACAATCTCTCTTTTGATTTATTTGACAATTACCTGTTAAAAGTCAGCTTTTAATCTTTTTTGATGAACAAAGGAAAGATACATCGTTCTGAATATGTTCTTATGCTTTATAATTTTTCTAGTATATACCTAATTCTGTAATGAACTTTATCTGTCTTCAAACGTTATCAATATAGGTTTGGTTTTAAAAAAAATAATTTTATGAGTACAGAGAATTTACATAATCTTGAAGCTATTCACAAACTGCGAGATTTCGTCAACAAGATTGATATTGGAATGATGTGCACCTACCCTGTAGCGAACAGCTTTGTTCATGCTGTACCTATGAGTAGGCAGGAAGTAGATGAAGAAGGTAATATCTGGTATCTTATTTCCGCAGAAAGTGAAACATTTAAAAACCTTGAAAGCAACAATTTAATAAGTCTATTATTTTCTCAAGTTGATGACTACAACTTCTTGAGTATAAATGGCGAAGTAGAAATATCTAATAGCCAAGAACGTATTGAGAAATATTGGAACAGATTTGTAGAAGCTTGGTTTGAAAAAGGAAAAGATGATCCTCATATACGCATATTGAAAGTGAAAGTTCAGGATGCCCATTATTGGGATAATAAAACGAATAAACTGGTGACCATATTCCAAGTTGCGAAAAGTGCTATTTCTGGTCAGAAAATAGATATTGGACGAGAGGGAGAATTAAATATTTAGCTTGATGTATATATTAGAGCCTGAAATTTATATCAGCTTCTAATAGTCGTAATAAACAAAAGCCGTATTGCTACGGCTTTTGTTGTTTCGGTCAATTACTGTTCTTATTTACCTTGTTTCGTCAGAATAGCCTCCATCTCGGCCATAACTTTATTGATCTTTGCAATCGTCAGGTCAAAGGGTTCGGTAGTATTCATGTCCACTCCTGCATCAACAAGAAGGTCTACCGGATATTTGGTACTTCCGGAAGCTAGAAAATTAAGATATTTCTTACGATCGGCATCTGTTCCGCGCAATACCTTTTCGGATAGTGCGGTTGAAGCCGTGAATGATGTCGCATATTGGTACACGTAAAAATTATAATAGAAATGTGGGATGTAAGACCATTCGGATTTCACGTTGTCATCAATAATACAAACATTTTTATCATGTCCGTAATACCGTTTGGTCAGTTCAAGATATATGTTATCAAAATTTTCACCAGTGAGCGCTTCTCCTTTAGCCACTTTTTCATGGATCATATATTCGAATTCGGCAAATTGCGTTTGACGGAATAGTGTTCCTTTGGCGCCTTCGAGGTAGTTACCAAGGATAGCTAACCTAGTCTCATCGTCTTTAATCTGCTTCAACATATAATCGTTTAGTAACTCCTCATTTAATGTGGAAGCTACTTCTGCTACAAAAATCGAATAATCTGCATTCGCGAAATGTTGTTTCTTATTGGTTAGGTAGCTGTGCATGGTATGCCCTAATTCGTGGGTCAATGTAGACATGTCGTTGTACTTTCCATTATAATTCATGAGAATATACGGATGTACGTCGTAAGCAGAAACCATTGGAATATGCTCCTGATCTCTTTCCTTCGTTTGGATACATATCGATCCATCTTTCTTCAAATGCTTTCTTGGACACTGCTATATAGTCGTCGCCCAAGGGTTTCAATGATTGCAGAATATTTTCTTCTGCTTCTTCTACGGTATAGGATAGATCGACTTTATCAACCAAAGGTGCATACAAATCGTAATAGTGCAGGGTGTCTACCCCCATCATGCGCTTACGAAGATTTAAATAGCGATGGAAGGTGTTTAAATTGCCATTGACATTTTTGATGAGGTTGTGAAAGACATCAGTCGGAATATTACCACCATCAAGCGCCATATTTAAGGTACTCTCATAATTACGGGCTTTTGTAGCAAACAATCCTGCATTGATATTACCATAGAGCTGTGCGCCGAAGGTCCGTTGAAATTCATTCAATTTACCAAAATAGGTGGCAAATACCTTGCTCCTAACTTCTCTGTCTTCACTGGCTCTATATAATGCAAAATTGGCGGAGTTAAGCTTGACATGCTCTCCATTCAATTCAACCTCTGGATATGGAAACTCAGCATTGATGAATGTACTGTAGATATTAGCAGCATTGCCAGACATTAAGGAGGAGTATGCCAATACTTTCTCTACTTCTTCGGATCCTCTATGTGCGCGTTTGCGCAGTAAATCTGTTAAGTAAAACTTATAGATGGACAACCCTTTTTCTTTTGCAATAAAAACATTGAGCTGCTCTTCTTTCAGGGTCAATAACTCAGGCTCCATGAATGAGGTCAGTGCTCCATATTCCGAAAAAAGTTGTTGCAGTTCTTGATTCATTCCTGCATATTTGGTCACACGGGTATCTTGATCAGACTTCATCGCTGCATACGATGAAAGTCTTGACATTTCCTTGATTAGTGTACTGTTCAGCTCTAATGCTTCTAAAAGTAGGGCAGCTGACTGTGTAAGCTTTCCTTTGTACGAGGCAGCTTTCTGCATTTTTTGTTGCACTCGTTCTTTTTCTTCTTTCCAGCTTTCATCCGTAGCATATAATTGGGAAAGGTCCCACTTATACTTTTCAGGCAGTTCTTCACGAACTTTCATCTGGCTTACCGCAACCGTAGTTGAAAATAGCATCATCGCGGTGATCAATTGTGTTTTTCTACGCATACTGTATATAAATAGTGCTACCAATTTACAAAACATCTTTCAAATTTTCTAAGTTATAAACCCTGCCAGATGATAAATCCATAAAATCTTGATTAATATAAAAGCCACATCTATGGATGTGGCTTAGCCTAAATAGTTGATTTTGATCTTGCTTGAATGAAGTACAGATCTAGGTTTGATGAAAGGTACCTTCAAAAAGATTTAACTACTTAAAATTAGTTAACCTTTTTATAAAGTTAACTTAAAACTGTATTAACAATATTCAGCTTACTTTGCGGAAATGCTTAATATTGCAATCAAATGAAAATTAAGACTGCAACAAGCTTCATCTATTAACACATATTAAATCCTTAAACCATGTATATAGTGCGTTTTTCTACAATTTTTGCAGGAATTATTTTATTTTTCATGATGCAGACTGTATCTGCTCAACAATTGAAATTTAACAAACATGGCAATTTCAAGATTGTTCAATTCACCGACCTGCATTATGCTGCAGGAGCAGTTCCTTCTGCAAAATCTATCAAAATGATGGAAAGTACGCTGGAAAGTGAAAAACCGGATGTCGTAATCTTTACTGGGGATGTGGTGGTCAAAGCTCCGACTTCCAAAGGTTGGGATGAGGTGTTGGACGTGGTGATCTCGCGCAATATCCCTTACATCGTAACTTTAGGAAACCATGATGATGAAAGTGAATGGAGCAGATCGCAGGTTGCTGATTATTTGTCCAAAAAACCATTGTTGATCAACAATCGGGCTAGTTTGCAGGAAGTAGATGGTGTACTCAATGCCAGCATAGCTGTAATGGGGAACGATCATAAAGCAGCATTTACTTTGTATGCTATGGATTCAAAAGCGTATTCACAGGTTGATGGCATAAAGGGTTATGACTGGTTTGGTTTTAATCAAGTGAACTGGTATTTAAAAGAAAGCGCGAAGATAGAGGCGTCGAATGGTCGTGTAATTCCAGCATTAGCCTTTTTTCATATCCCATTTCCGGAATACGGAATTGCATTTGACAAACTAGCCAATAAACGTATTGGTGTTCGTTATGAAAATGAGGGTAGTCCGATCATCAATTCGGGTATGTATGCTGCTATGTTAGGGCGGAAAGACGTGATTGGAACATTTGTAGGGCATGACCATGTGAATGATTACTTGGTGGACTATTATGGGATTGGTTTAGCCTACGGCTGTTTTTCAGGAAGTGAAAACACCTACGTCAGAGATAAAAATGGGGCGCGGATCATTGAACTTAAAGAAGGAAAGAAGGGATTCCATACTTATATCCGAGAGTATGATGGAAACATTTTGAATCGTACAGATTTTCCTTTTAAAAAGCAATAATAGAAAGGTCTTTCTGCCTGAACAATTTTGAAGCGATAAGAAGGTCATATGTTGTGGATAACTTCACTGACCAGAAAATCGTAATGCTAACCGCAGCGATAGCAACCTACAAAGCAAGCAATGCAGCGCTTTCATTTATTACATTGGGATCTAACCAAAACTAATTATGATGATGAACTAAAAAAGGATTGACTATATGTAGCCAATCCCTTTTTAGTTTTCACCTATACTCCTACTAGAGTAAATACATTAACTGTTTTTAAGATAATCTCTTAGCACATATTGCAGGATACCGTTATTTTTGTAATATTCTATTTCGATAGCTGAATCCATACGCGCCTGAACTTTAAATTCGGTTATCTTGCCACTTGGGTGTGTGGCTTTAACATGCAACAACTTATGTGGTGTTAGATTATCGGCAAGTCCTAAAATGTCATAAACTTCAGTGCCATCCAGCCCTAAGCTTTCTGCATTTTGCCCGTCGGTAAATACCAATGGTGCCACCCCCATACCTACCAGATTGCTGCGATGGATGCGTTCGAAGCTCTCTGCGATTACGGCTTTTACTCCTAATAAAAAAGCTCCTTTGGCGGCCCAGTCACGGGAGGAACCCGACCCGTACTCTTTCCCCGCCAGTACGATAAGCGCCGTATGGGTCTTTTGATATTCCATAGCTGTTTCGTAAACTGTTTTTACTTCACCGCTTGGAAAGTAAATACTGAAGCCTCCTTCTTTATCAACTATTTTGTTTTTGATCCGGACATTCGCAAATGTACCTCGCATCATGACTTCATGATTTCCACGACGCGAACCGTAAGAGTTAAAATCAGCGCTATCTATTCCGTGTGAAGCCAGGTATTGTCCAGCGGCACTGTTTTCTCGGAACGAACCGGCTGGTGAAATATGATCCGTCGTCACCGAATCGCCTAAATACAATAAGACACGAGCACTGGTAATATCTGAAACAGGTTCAGGATTTGCCTGTAGGTTTTCAAAAAATGGAGCTTCTTTAATGTAAGTCGAATCTTTATTCCACTCAAAACGTTCATCGAGGTTGACCTCGAGATTTTGCCAATCTTCGGAACCGTCAAAAATAACATCGTAGACTTCCTGAAAATCACTTTGTTTGACGCAATCATTGACGGTCTGGACGATTTCTTCACGGCTTGGCCAGATGTCTTTTAGATATACAGGTTGACCATTGGGATCGTACGACAGTGGGTCATTCATAAGGTCGACATCTACCCTTCCTACCAAGGCATAAGCCACCACTAACATGGGTGACATTAAAAAGTTCATCTTAACCTGTGGATGGACCCTTGCTTCAAAATTTCGATTACCCGAGAGCACCGATGCTACGACCAACTCTCCCTTGTCTACAGCTTCTGCGATATGTGGTGGTAAAGGACCCGAGTTTCCGATACAGGATGTACAGCCATAACCCACGGTGTGAAAGCGAAGGGCCTCCAGGTCGCTGCTCAGTCCTGAGCGATTCAAATATTGCGTAACAACTTTAGAGCCTGGCGCTAAGGAAGTCTTGACCCATGATTTAGTGCGTAGTCCTTTTTCTATCGCATTGCGTGCCAACAGCCCTGCGCCTATCATCACGGCCGGATTGGATGTATTGGTACAACTTGTGATGGCGGCGATAACAATACTCCCATCACTCAAAACAAATTCTTGATTCTTATATTTTATACGAACAGACTGCATCGTATCTTTCACAACTTCCATCGTGGATTCTGTACTCTTAGGAACTTTACCAAAAGTAAATTCGGTTCCAGAACCTCCATCAGCAAGCCATGCCGATTCTTTTCTTAGATTCGGGAGGCTATAGTTGCGTTGGTATTCTTGGTTCAACAGAGTGGCAAATTGGTTGCCAAGATCTTTTGCCAGAATTTTATCCTGCGGGCGTTTTGGTCCAGAAACAGTTGGTTCTAAAGTGGACAGATCAAACTCTACTATAGAAGAAAAACGGATTTCTTCATGACCTGTTCGCCACAAAAGATTTTCTTTACAATATTCTTCAACTATCTTGATCTGTTCGGCTGAGCGATTAGTGGTGCGCATATATTCCAACGTACGGTCGTCGATAGGGAAATAGGTAATGGTACAACCAAATTCTGGCGACATATTGGCAATGGTAGCCCTATCGGTAACAGTTAGGTAATCCAAGCCATCTCCAAAAAGTTCGACAAACTTGCCGACTACACCTTTATCACGAAGGACTTTGGTTATCGATAATACCATATCGGTAGCAGTACAAATCTCTGGAATTTTACCGGTCAACTTGAGGCCGATCACTTCTGGGCAGGTGAAGAAGATGGGCTGCCCCAACATAGCTGCTTCGGCTTCGATACCTCCTGCCCCCCAACCTACCACGCCCATACCGTTTACCATAGGTGTGTGCGAATCGGTACCTACCAAAGTATCTGGAAACAACCAACCTTCACGTTCTATAATACCTTTGGCTAAATATTCAAGATTCACCTGATGGCAAATGCCCATTCCTGGAGGGACTACTGTAAAGTTTTTCAAACCGTGTTGCGCCCATTTGAGTAATTCGTAGCGTTCTTTATTCCGTTGGTACTCCAATTCTACGTTTTTCCCATAAGAGTAATCTGTTCCATAATAATCCACTTGTACGGAATGGTCGATCACTAAATCTACAGGAATAGCAGGATTGATTTTTTGACCGTCTTTTCCGTGACGGACATATTCAGCTCGGAGCGATGCCATATCAACTACAGCTGGAACACCTGTAAAATCTTGCATCAAGATACGGGCTGGTTTAAAAGGAATGTCTTTATCGACAGGTTCGGGTGTCCAGTTGATGAGTGTCTTGATATGTTCATCGGTAATACTGAAACCGTCGTAATTACGCAATACATTTTCAAGTAAGATGCGGATACTGAACGGTAGATGGGCTACCGATCCTTCGGGAAGATCTTTAAGTGAACAATAGTTATAGTTTTTTCCGTTTATACTGATTGTTTTTAGAGATTTGGCTTTCGTTGTGCTCATGATAACAAGTTTTGTTGGTATATAAATATACGCTATTAAGTACTTAGAAGCAAAACAAACAGCATGCGTAAAATGTTTCTTTTTTGTTGCTTTATCATATTTTGAAGTAGAATATTTTGGGATTACGAATAGCTCTTCAAGTTTAAATAATTCAGATAATCAAACATAACAGAGGAGCTATTTTCCAATATTAGAACCATTAACACTTTTCTTAAAATAAAATGAACTTATTTGAATGACAAGTGTTCTTATAATAGAATACAATAACGAATCTGCTTCGAATGTAAAAGATATGACGTAGTACGGTAAAATCCAAAGGTCCTCAAAAGCTTTGGATAACGAAACAAAAAAGAGGAAACGATAAGAAACATAAAAATTACTGTACGGTTAAACGCCAAGATAAAGGGTCTAATGAGAATTAGGCCCTTTTGATTTATAAATAATCAGCCTCAGTTTCTTAGAATATCTTGAAATATATGTTATTAGATTGTTCATAATAGTAGGTTCAGAAATTACATCAATTTCATTTTTGTATATTTGTTTGTTAATATGGAAAAATCAAACATTATTAACATCACCGAACGAACTACAAGTTCAATCTATCAATGGACATTCAACCTTGCTGAAGCTATAGGGATTTACGATAAGACTGCTCATATCTTGACTTCTACCTTTCTCCTCATCTCAGCTTTTATCCTCTTACTATTTGTAGACTATCTTTTACGTATATTTTTCAATTCAATAGTTACGGGATTGATTAAAAAAAGTAAAACCAATTGGGATAATAAGCTACTTGAAAATAAGGTACAGGTTCATTTTAGCCGTTTTATTCTCATAGCGATATCACAATACTTACTACCTTATGTATTTATGGGATTTCCGTCTTTCACCTCGACATTATCAAAGTTGCTCGGCATCCTGTTAGTCATTTCTATTTACGGTGTTGTAAATGGTCTATTAAAGACCGGAAGAGATATTTTGAGATCTTCCAAAGCTTTTGTGGATAAACCTGTTGATAGCTACCTTCAAGTACTGCAAATATTTTTGATATTTGTGATTGGGACTCTTATTGTTTCTCTGATCACGGGACAGTCACCCTGGTCTTTTCTAATTTCACTCGGTGCTGCTTCAGCTATTTTGATGTTGGTATTTAAAGATACCATACTTGGATTTGTAGCAAGTATACAAGTCTCTGCCAATGATTCTGTACGTGTGGGTGATTGGATTGAAATGCCAAAATATGGTGTCGATGGAGATATTTTACAAATAAACCTGAACAATGTGAGAGTTCAAAATTGGGATAAGACGATTGTCACGATCCCGACTTACACGCTGCTCAGTGACTCCTTAAAAAATTATAGAGGAATGCAGGAAAGTGGAGGTAGAAGGATCAAAAGAGCTATCAATATCAAAATTTCAACCATTAGATATCTCAGTATTGAAGAGATTGAAGAGCTTAAAAAAATTGCACTTTTAGCCCCTTATATTGAAAAAAGAGAAAATGAAATAAAGGAATATAATATCCTGAATAAAGTAGACCCAAAAGTTCTTGTTAATGGTAGAAGAATGACCAATATCGGGCTGTTCAGAGCATATATCAAGGCTTATACAGCGCAAAACCCTAATATACATAAGGAATTAACCTTATTAGTTCGTCAATTAGCTCCTAATGAACATGGGCTTCCATTAGAACTCTATATGTTTACCAAAGGTACACAATGGTCTTTTTTTGAAGATACAATGTCAGATATTTTCGATCATCTATTCGCTGCTATTAAATCTTTTGACCTTGAAGTATTTGAACTCCCAGCATCTGATGATATTCGATCTCTTCTTAAAAACTACTCAGAATCATCTAATATAAATCAATAATATACCTTGTATGAAGATTCAATTCTTCTAATGCAAGCCAGATATAATAAAAGGCTTGAACACTAGAGACATTTTATGATCGTAGACAATAAAAGCCATTCTATGAAGAATGGCTTTTATTGTTTTCATGATTTAGGTAAATTTTTTACGGGTAATTTATCACCACATAGCTTTATCCTCATTCTATTTGTTTTTCGCAATTCTGAATCCAAGGTCTTCAATCTTGAATTTTAAAGGATGGCTCCTTCTTCTAGTCGTGGCCATAACGCTTCTCTCTTGATCACAAAAACCACCGCCGCGGAATATACGGTATGAACCGTACACTTCAGTGTCATATAGATCGGTACACCACTCCCAAACATTACCCAACATATCAAAAAGTCCCCAAGCATTAGGTTTCTTCTGGCCTACCACTTGTGTCGTATTTCGAGCATTATTTTTATACCAAGCTATTAAATCAAGCTCGCCATATCTTATTTCGCTTGTTCCTGCTTTACAGGCATACTCCCATTCTGCTTCTGTTGGCAAACGAAATCCGTCGGCTGTATTATCAAATGTTATATCTCCATTGTTTTCCGGAATGACATAACAGGGATTCAATCCTGTTTGGATTGAAAGTTTATTGCAAAAATTTACGGCCTCTTTCCAAGTGACTGTTTCTACTGGCCGTTTGCTTTCTTGAAAGGTGCTTGGATTTTCCATTGTTACTTCAATATATAAATCCTGGGTAACAGGATATTTGGAAAGTAAAAATGGATCTATCTCTACACACCAATGTACTTTTGTCCGATCATCTCGCAAATGAACCTTTCCTTTTGGTATTTTAACCATTAGTTCGCTGATCGTATTTAATAACGAAACCTCTGTCCTATTCAAATTCATCTATATCAATGAGATTCTATAAAATTCCTAACATATCACTATAAAGGTTCAATTTATAAAAAAATGTTTATTGTTTTGTGAATTTTCCAGAAATGTGAAATTTTGGTATTCTTAGATAATCTCCTCTAATGGTCAAAATATAGCTAAGAAGTTTATTTAAAACAATAAACTTCTTAGATGACTTCTTTTTATAAACTTGTTTGTGTAATTTGATATACTTAAAAGTATATTAGTAATATGCTCATTATCATAAGTAAAACTAAGTTAACCAAGAAAATCATACTACACCAATGTATTGGTGTAGTTGTTATTCTTTATCATATCAATATTTAAGCTAGTCAAAACCAGTATTTTCATATGTTAAAATCAAAAATAATAGGTACCGGGGCCCACATACCCTCACGAAAAATATCAAACAAGTATTTTCTAAACCATACATTCTTTGGCCCGGACCAAATAGCAATCGAGCAATCTGCTGAAACAATTATTCGAAAATTCAAGGCAATTACCGGAATTGAAAATAGATGGTACGCGCCAGAAGGAATGACAGCTTCGGAGATGGGAAACCCTGGCGGCGGAAGAAGCTATAGCAAATGCCCAGGTAGAAAGTGAATCGATTGATCTCATTATTGTTGCACATAACTACGGAGACATGAAATATCCAGGAGCTCCAAGGGATATGGTTCCTTCGCTTGCCGCTAGGATAAAGCATAATTTGAAAATCAAGAACGTAAATTGTATTCCTTATGACATTATATTTGGCTGTCCAGGATGGTTACAGGGGCTTATCCAAGCCGATATGGCAATCAAATCGGGAGCTGCAAAAACATGTCTTGTTATTGGAACGGAGACGCTATCGCGGGTACTCGATTCGACAGATAGAGACAGTATGATATTTTCGGATGGCGCCGGTGCATGTATCATACAAAGCAACGTGTCTGATGATAGTGGAATTATTAATAAAATAATCAGATCGGATACGGATATTGAACTGGAATATATATACTCTTTCGGAACCAATCAGGGTGATGAGACTGAACCTCGTTATATCAAAATGAAGGGGCGTAAAGTATATGAATATGCACTTAAATACGTACCACAATCCATGAAAGAATGTTTAGATCATAGCGGAGAAAGTATCGATGACCTTAAAATGATCTTTCTTCATCAAGCTAATGAAAAGATGGATGAAGCTATCGTTAAAAGATTTTACGAACTCTATGGACGCAAAGAACTTCCAGAAAATATTATGCCGATGAATATCTCTGAAATGGGAAATAATTCGGTGGCTACAATCCCAACCTTATTGCATCAGGTTCTAAATGGAGAAATAAGTTCTTATAAGCTAGCTCCTGGAGATTTAGTTATGTTTGCATCTGTCGGTGCGGGAATGAATATAAATGCAATCACATACAGATGGTAATAAAATATATCATCAAATATTTAAAAAAAAATGAACTTTTATGAATGACAGGTGTTCTTAATATAGAAAACGATAACAAATTTTGCTTTTAGTATGAAAAGATAAATGACGTAGTACGGTAAAAAATCCAAATGTCTTCAAAAACTTTGGATACGAAACAAAAAAGAGGAAACGATAAGAAACATAAATTACTGTACGGTTAAACGCCAAGATAAAGGGTCTAATGAAAATTAGGCCCTTTTGATTTTTAAAAAAATCGATACATTTGAAATAACGGAGAACAGTGTAAATTACTAATGAAAAAAAATAAATGCCGAGTATTGAAATTATAACTGAAATAGATGCGCCAATAAACATCTGTTTTGACCTCGCTAGAAGTATTGACCTGCACACAATTTCAACTTCGAGAACAAATGAACATGCTATTGATGGTAGAACTACAGGACTGATAGGTCTTAATGAATTAGTGACTTGGCAGGCCACTCACTTTGGTATAAGGCAAAAACTAACTTCAAAAATAACGGCGTTTGACAGCCCACATTACTTTGTTGATGAACAAGTAAAAGGTGCATTTACATCTCTTTACCACGAGCATATATTTGAACAGGTTGGTGAAAAGGTAATCATGAAAGATATCTTTGAATTTCAATCACCTTTTGGAATATTTGGACGCTTATTCAATCACTTCATCTTAACGGATTACCTGACGCAATTTCTTACTGTGCGAAATAATATAATTAAAGAATATGCCGAAAGTGACAAATGGAAAATGGTGATTTAAATACGTGAACTTAAACATAAAAAACAGCTCTCCTAAAATAACTTTTTAGGAGAGCTGCAACTCCGTTTAGCAAAGCGCTTTAAATACTGCCTTGCTTATTTTTATTTAGCTCGCGATCTTTATCGACAGTTCTTGTAGTAATGCCTTCGCTTCGTTTAGATTTGTATTCCAAACTTTCGTTCTTTCGGCACTATTCAACTTCTGGATAGCTGCTTCAAAACGTTTCAAATCCTCGACCATACCCTTCTTTTTTAGCGCTTTCTTTACAATCTGAACTTTTTCGTAATCCTGTACCCCTTCCAAGGTTCTTTCATAACGAATCGAACTCCTACCATTCGGATACACGATATAGGTATCGCCTGCTGGCCAAGTACGGAAACGTGAATCTAAAATTGGGTTTTCGACCCATGAGTTGAATGCCCAATGTAATAAGCCATCAAAGTCAGCGGCCTCAGCATACCATCCCATATAAGCAGACTCTGCAGGATCGGAGAATGTAAACTGATTTGGGAAATCATTACCACAATACACGTAAAATGTGGTAATCAACCCCCTCTTTTTACGATCTAGCAAATCTTCATGCGAGAAGGGATGATTTGCCGCAATACTGATATCTTTACTGTCTGGATAGCGCTGATAAGTCTTTTGATTATCCGCGTAAGAAACACCCAAAACTGGTGCGACTTTCTTCAAAAGTGACAGCGCTCCATCTACTTCTTCTTTTGTGCGTTCATCCATAGCGATGTTTGTAATTTCTAGCCAGCCCTTTGAATCCAAATGCTTCACAAGATCTTTCAAGAACGGTGTCCATAGCTCTTCAAACTCGGGAGTCCCTGGCTTGGCAACGACATTGACGACTTCATTCTTGGCTACATCGCGATAGTGCACCTCATTGTTCCAAGGCACAATTGAATACATATTAATCATCTTAGTTACGCCTAGGTCCATCATAAACTGCACCCAACGGTCGAACACTTTATAATCATAAGCCCAAGTACCATCTGCATTTTTGTTCCATAGGATCATATCTGCATAGGGATCATAAGTCTGCACATTCCATGGGTCTTTATTCATGGTCGTCGTGATTACTTTCTGTCCAGCATCGGCCAACATCTTCATAACAGGCTTCATCGCTTCAAAGTGTGCATCACTCCACATCTCTAAACCATTCACGCGTGCTACAGCGGAAGGATGTTGCCATTGATCCAAGTGGAAGATCCACTCGCTTGGCTTAGGCAACACGTTTTCTAAAACCCTAACTTTCAAAGTTAATTGATCGACAACCTTTCCTTTGCTCTCGATGCGTACGTTAGCTTGGTATTCCCCGGCTGTGGCATCACTTGGTATTTTTACAGTTAACCAAACTGGACGCGCCTTGCTCGCTTCCAAATCTAAAGATGTTAGGTCGTCTAACATATCTGGAGACAGTGACGCTGCAAAATCTTCTTTCTTACGGTATCCACATCCAGCTGCAAATTCATCGGTCATCACGTAACGAACGAAACGTGCTGAAGCTATGCTAGCGGGCATTTTGGTGCTATTTGCTCCTTTAAAATCAGTTACCGTTACGGTCACATCTGGCGCAGCTTCTTTCGTCCATAGTAATATTTGTGCCGAAACACGTTCTCCACGCCAACCGGTTAACGCATCAATTGATTTTTTATTTATATCAGGAACTAGCGACTTAGCATAGCGTTTATCAATAGTTACAAATGAGCTATGTAGGCCTTTCTTTACATTAGACCAATCAGCCAACGCGTCTTTCGTTGGGTCGGCCATTTCTTGGAAGTTTACCATCTCGAAGGCTGGTGTTTGCGCCTTAACAGGTTGTACACTCCATAGCGCCCCAACAAGAAGAGCTGACGCTAAAATAGTATTCTTAAAATTCATATTTATTTGACTTGGTTTTCAATTGAGATCTGGAATATCCTTGTGTTTTAGAAACATGAATGATAAAAGTCTGCACTTAACATATTTCCGCAATATGAAACCAAACTACTTAAATTTCTAGATGTATACAAATGCTAAACTAAAACAAACGTTTGCTTTAATTTCAAGAAAGGAAAATTCTATTAAGCAATTGATATCAAACTCATTACCCGAAAGCTAACTTTTATGAGAATGGGTGCTTTCTATTTTTTTGATATCACTAATAAAAAATGCTCCTTAATTGCTTTGATTCAACCGTTTCCTTAGACTCAGTCAGGAGGCAAACGGAATGGATGATGTGAAAAAAGAGATTAAATGGTATGAAACTTTTTTAGTGTCAATTTTTCGGTTGGTAAGTCATTTTCTATTCCTAGAAAAGTACGTTCAAAACCAAATTTCTCTAGTATTTTTTTTGACGCTAGATTTTCTGGGTCTATGATTCCTATAATATCCACTGCAGGAAATAATTTATCTGCTCGGTCTAGGACTACTTGACATATTGCCGATCCAATTCCCATATTCCAAAACTCTTTCTTTAAAACATAGCCGATTTCAAGTATTGAATCGTCCTGCTTGTAGCGTTCTAATTTACAATAGCCTACAAAATCACCTTCTTGATTAAATACCTTAAAATATCCTAACCCGTCTTCGCTATTATTAGTAGCAAGAATAACATCGAATTTTTCTCTCGCCTGATGTTCTGTCCATGCATTTCCGGAGATATATTTCATAATTTCATCGTTCATGACCAACCCTTTAAAAATATCATAATCAATTGCTACATACTTCTCTAATATTAAGTTCATTCGATTTTAATTTATATAATATTGGTTAAACATGGGTGTAGAAATTTTATAACAATAGGCTAAAGATACTATTTTATAAGAAAATCTTCTCGAACAGGATTGAATGTGTCAATAAGTTTCTCCTGCAACTATGCATTCACAGCCGTGCAAAGCATTACTAGGAATAATGCAACTGTCACCTCCGTGAAGTACATGCATAATATCATCAATTACATAATGAAAAACTCCAGATTTAACGTAAGAAATTTGGGTTTGCGGATGTCGATGTAGTTCACCTGTTGCACCTTTTTCAAACTTTACTTTAGTCAGCATCATGACTGGACTATGTACTGCAATCTGTCTTTTTACTCCTTTTCCTACAACTTCCCAATCATTTTGATTTTCAAAGTGAAATAATTCATTTTCCATATTTGTAATTGCTATCTGTATGAGCGGATCAATTGACCTTATTTTTATCTAATATAGAAAGGAATCGGTCAAAAAAAGGAATTTAAAACCATTTTATTTAATGTGTTTGAAAAATATCTCTAGAACTAGCATTTTTGTTTTTAATGTTGGATTTCATTAAATTGCAGTTTAGTACAGAACAAATGCAAGATAGGCCACGAGTAAAAATTCAACTTACATCTATTGATTTAACATGCGAAATACTAGGTTGGATCCTTGTGCTAGGTATGTGGTTATTAACGTTAAATAAATATGGCACATTGCCTGATCGTATTCCAATCCATTACAACATATTGGGAGAAGCTGACGGATTTGGAAAAAAGAGCGCTATTATTACGTTACCTCTTATTTCGTCTATTTTATTTATTGTATTAACGATTTTGAACAAGTTTCCACATATCTTCAACTATCCCACCACTATAACGGAAAAAGATGCCTTAAAACAATATACCAATGCAACCAGAATGCTCAGGTGTTTGAAATTGGTAATCGTGTTCACCTTTGGTCTGATTTTGTTTAAAACAATTCAAATCTCGGAGGATAACAGTACCAAACTTGGGATATGGATGTTACCATTAACCTTGTGTCTCATTATTATTCCAATGATCTATTTCACCATTAAATCTAATAGGATAAAGAAATTTACAGAAGATATACCTGATAATTAACCTAATCTCAGTGTTTATAATGATTAAAAAATGCCCCCAATAAGTGTCTAACTTTTTGGGAGCACTTCATATTATAGAGGGCTTTTTATAAAAAATTCAACGACACCTTACGCTAAGTGTAAATAACAGTTTTTTATAATATATAATATTTAGAATTTCTCAATAAGAAACGAGAAGAAAGCATCTTGATAGTATCATTTCTAGTATTGATGAAACTCCTTGGTAATAAAAGATAGTACTTCTGGTAAAGAATCTCTCCAATACGTCCATGTATGTGCACCATCTCGAATTCGGAATTCATGGGGGATTTCTTTCTTTTTCATAGCAATATGAACCAAACTATTTCCTTCATATAAGAAATCATCATCTCCACAATCGATATACCACCGTACCGCATTCTTCTTGTCCTCAGGAATTTCTTCAAGCAGTGATAGCACATTATGTTTTTTATAGTATGCTAGGATATCTCCATCAGATGCTGTTGATTTAGCGTCAACAAACCGACTTTTTGCCTCCTCTAATGATAATGGACCTACGTAAGCACTTAAGGGACAGGCTGAAGAAAAAAGTTCGGGATGGTGCAATGCATATATAAATGAGCCCCCACCGCCCATGGACAATCCGGCTATCGCTCTATATTTTTTTTCAGCCTTTGTACGGTATGTTTTTTCAACATAAGGCATTAGTTCTTGAAAAAAGAAGTCTTCGTAATTCCAATCACCTGCTAAGGAATTAAAATAGCCCCTCTGTCCGGAATTGGCATCTGGCATAATGATAATCATAGGGGTTGCTTTCCCCTCTTTAATCGCTTTATCGGTTATGTGAAGCACTTCGCCAAATTGAACCCATCCAGTATGATCATCACCGGCACCATGTAATAAGTATAGGACAGGGTAACTCCTTGAAGAGTTTTCATAGTCGGGGGGTAAATAAACTGAAAACTTCCGTTCTCCATGAAGTATTTTACTGTGTAAGCTTAGGTTATCAAAGACTTTTCCTGTTGTTTGACCAAAGGTAGCAGTCCATGCAAATAGGGTTAATAAAACAAAAATTAAAGATAAATTTCTTTTCATAGTGATTAGGTTTTAGGAATATTTTATTGTTTACGAAAATCTGATATTGATACAAGATGTAACATCCTCTCTATAGATACAATTTTTATAACTATTAAAGATAGTTAAATTGTCTAAGCGACAGAGAATAATCAGTTAAAAAAAATCTTTCCATTAAAATGTTTAATTTACTTTGAAAACGTACAATTGCTACATACCTTACAGTCATACCCTATCTTTTAGAACAACTAACTTTTGAGATGGTACGAAACCTATACGGATTACCTTGCTTTTTCCATCTATGCTAAGAGAACTCTTTTGAGGGTATTTCCGAAAAAGTGTCAAATATTTTTATATTTTTGACATGGTCCTTGTATACACTAGTTAAAATAAATATCATGATTGGTAGATTCTTTAGAAAATTCTATTTGCATATAGTTATCTGGACCATACTATTGTTTTTGCCTTTTATTACCTATCTCTATCAACCAGATAAGATAGCGGATTTTAAACCCTACTCTGCATTATCTCACCTTGCAAACATTATATTTCTAGCGTCCAATTTTTACCTACTCTGCTATTATGTGGCACCAAAATATTTCTTTGGTCGTCAAAAAACTTTTAAGCTGTTGATTTTTCTAGGTTTTATAGCCTATGTGGCACTGAACTATGCTATCGTATACTTTAACCCTAATGGCGAATTGACCCATTTCACAAAGGAAAACATACTATTTGTACGTCTTGTAATAGGGCCAGGCATTATTTATTCTCTTTGTATGATTACCTCTTCGATGATTTTTCTTTATGACGAACAGGCAAGGCAAAAGGAACTGAACAAACAGATTGCATTGGAAAAAACAAAAGCTGAACTAACAATTCTTAAACTTCAGATCAGTCCCCACTTTTTATTCAATACGCTCAACAACATTCGCTGGTTGATTCGTAAGCAATCGCCAGATTCTGAAAGCACAATAATCAAACTATCCGAAATATTACGGTATATTCTCTATGAAGTTGATGGCCCACAAGTAGAACTATTTAAGGAAATCGAGCATATGCGAAATTTCATTGCTCTACAGACCTTACGCCTACCTATAGCGGGTAACGTAAATCTCAAAATTGAAAATGATCTAAAAAATAGAATGATACCACCTTTATTGTTTATTCATTTCGTAGAAAATGCATTTAAATATGGGGTGGATAGCAAAACCGCTCCAGAGATAACGTTTGAATTTGTAGAGATACCGGGTGGGATAGCCTTTACATCCCGTAACAGGATATTGGTGTACAATGAAACCACGAGCAAGTGAAGGCATCGGATTGACAAATGTACGAAGACGTTTACAATTACTCTATCCGAATAGGCACAACCTTTCTATCCAAAGCACTGATGATGGATATTTCAAAGTAATACTCAAACTGACAACCGATGAAGATTAAATGTATACTTATCGACGACGAACCGTTTGCACTGAACATCTTGGAAGACGATTTGCTGGGTTTTGATAATATCGAAATACTACGCAAATTCAATGCTCCAACTGATGTTAACGATTTTTTAAAAAATCACCCCGTAGACTTGATTTTTTTGGATATACAGATGCCCGAAAAATTGGGGACACAATTTATCCGCGAACTTGAAGAACCCCCATTGTTTATTTTCACCACTGCTTATCATCAATACGCTGTGGAAGGATTTGAGTTAAATGCAGTCGATTATCTATTGAAGCCCATTTCCAAGGAACGATTGACAAGTGCAATTAGAAAGGTGGAAGATATCATGATGATGCGTGCAAAACAATTACCTGTGGACGATTATATTGTTGTCAATGTTGAATACAAAAAGATAAAAATATTACTCAATGAAATCAGTTATATTGAAGGTCTTAAGGACTACGTTAAAATCTATTTAATAAACCGGGATATTCCTCTTCTCACACGGAGCAACCTACGGGGTATGGAAAAGATACTCCCTAAAACCGATTTCTTAAGAATCCACAATTCCTTTATCGTCAACAAAAATAGGATTGAAAATGTGACTCAAACTAAACTCACATTGTCTAAAACAGCATTGCCAATAGGTAAGAAATATATCCGAAACATCGAACTTTTCCATTTATAGTAAAGCTTTAAGCTACCCTTTTCAACCACAATAATCGCATTCGTCTACACATACACGCTGTCCGTCTACAGATGATTGTGTAGATTAAGAATATTTTTCAAATTTGCTTTCTATCGGTCCATCTTAAAGTGGATAACCGAATAAATCGATAAAAGAAAAAATGAAAAGATACATATCTGCAGTTATTATGGCAACGGCTATCCCTACGTTACATGCCCAAACTCCATCGAGTAATCGTTCAAGTGATATCACCATTTCTGAGAGCAGGCTCTTAGGTCAAATTGTAAACAATCAAGGAAAACCTATTGCACAAGCTTCTATCAATCTCCTTCAAGTAATTAATGATAACGCTACAGGTAAACAAAGAGAGGTATTATTAAAAAGCACAAGTACACGGGAAGACGGGAAATTTAGTTTTTCAAATGTGTCAACCAGCGACAAATGGAAGCTAAGAATAAGCTCAATTGGTTATACAGCAATTGACGTACCTGTTGAATATGGTACAGATAACAAAATTTCGGAAAAAGATTTAGGTGCTATAACACTAGAAAACGATAATCGGAAACTGGATGAAGTAATTGTTACTGGGCGTAAGGCATTGCTAGAAATGGACATTGACAAAAAAGTATTCAATGTAGAAAAGAATATCGTAGCTACAGGTGGTACAGCTATCGATGTGTTTCGTAATATGCCATCTGTACAGGTCGATATCGATGGTAATGTCAAACTCAGAAATGCCGCTCCAACGATTTTCGTAGACGGAAAGCCAACAACGCTTACACCCGACCAAATACCGGCCGACGTCATCGAGAAGGTCGAAATTATCACCAATCCTTCTGCTAAATATGATGCTTCTGGAAGCATGGCTGGAATTATAAATATTATTCTCAAAAAAAATAAAAAAACTGGTTACAATGGTATGGTTACTGCCGGAGGAGACCGATTTGGCGGAACCAATTTTATGGGTAGCCTAAATGCGCGTCAAGATAAATTAAATATATCATTGACAGGAATGAACATGCGTATGCGTACAAACTCCGAAGGTGACAGCCATAGAACGAGCAGTATCAATGGTTTAAATTCGACTGTAGATCAAGATATCGAGGGTAAAACAAAGGGCATGATTACGTTTGGAAGACTTGGGGTAGACTATGATTTTAGTCCCCGTACTTCGGTCTCAATAGCAGGAGTATTGGTTGAAGGGAAGTTTAGACCAAACGAAAACACCCTGATATCGACACAGTCAGGTGGAAATACATCGTTGAGCAAAAGAATCTCAGATTCGGAGCGAAGCTTTAAACCGAGAGGCCTGCAAGCTGGTTTAGTACAGAAATTCAAAACAGAAGGAGAAGAATTTACGGTTGACTTTAATTATTTTGGTGGTGAGAATAACTCCAATGGACTTTATAGCACCAATTACCTAAATGATATAAATCAAATAACTGGCACTCAAGTTCAAAAGAATATTGGTTCTGGTGAAAATCAATTTATGACAATTCAGACAGACTATGTCAAACCATTTAAAAATGGGATGAAGTTGGAGACTGGTTTGCGCGCCCAGATTAATAATTTAAAGAACCTGAATGACAATTCCTTAAAAGCAGTCGGTCAGGATGATTTTGAAAATATTTCTTCAGCATCTGCTAATTACGATAGTAAAAATAGCGTTTATGCAGCATATGTTTCGCTAGGTGGAAATCTAAAAGATTGGGTATCCTACAAAGTTGGAGTTCGCGCAGAAAGCTCTACCTATGACGGGGAACTTTTGAACACAAATGAGAAATTCCATAATCGTTACCCACTTAGCTTATTTCCATCTCTGTTCTTAAGCAAGAAGCTATCAGAGAAAGATCAAGTTCAGATGAGTGTAACACGTCGTGTGAACCGTCCCAATTTTTTTCAAATGATTCCTTTTATTGATTATACCGATAGTTTAAACATCACCCGTGGTAATGCAGACCTGGTCCCAGAATTTACGACTTCAGGAGAACTTTCTTATAGCAGAACGCATGGCAAAGGAACTTTTCTTGTTTCAGTTTATTACAAAAAAACGAACAATCTGATTACACGCTATCTGACACAGGAGCTAAACCCGATCACAGATAAAATGGATTTCATCAATACCTATATCAATGCCAATTCCAGCCAGAAACTATGGGGCAGAGTTTACCTATACGAACAATCTGAAGAAATGGTGGGATATGACAGCAGATCTTAACTTTTACAATTCAAAAATAGAGGTCGATGACAGTACACCAGCCGAGGGTATGTGGACAGTTTTTGGGAAACTAAACAATACCTTCAATATTAAAAACAGTTGGAATCTACAGCTTGCTTTTGAATATCAAGGCAAAACGAATATGCCGGTAACGCAAAACCAAACTTTCGGTCCACCTATGAATCAAGCTCAAAGCTCTTCACAGGGCTACATCAAACCGTTTTATGGAGTTGACCTAGCAATCAAGAAAAGTTTCTTGAAGAATCAAGCTGCTTCAGTAACTTTAGCTGTAAATGATATTTTTAGAACCCGAGGTAACACAACTGTATCTGCTGGAGAGGGATTTTCCCAAACCTATTACCGTATCTCCAATCCTCAACTTGTCAAATTAAACTTATCATACCGTTTTGGGAAAATGGACATGAATATATTCAAGAAAAACAAAAATCAAAACTCAATGG
This sequence comes from Sphingobacterium sp. SG20118, assembly GCF_044740685.1. Lineage (NCBI taxonomy): Bacteria > Pseudomonadati > Bacteroidota > Sphingobacteriia > Sphingobacteriales > Sphingobacteriaceae > Sphingobacterium > Sphingobacterium sp. SG20118. The sequence continues at coordinate 2,186,323 of NZ_CP172826.1, read as the reverse complement.
AAGGTTTGCAGATGCAATAACCTATTCGGGGTGATTCAACTGAGGCCAAAAAACAACGGCGGAAAAGCTTAAAACCTTTCTCCGCCGTTGTTTCATTTACTACCAGTACTAGGATGGTACATAAACTCCAATTATATATTGTTACCATTCTTATTAACTGTAACAATATATCCCGTTATCAGCCATAATGTAAAATGAAATTAGGGGAAGTGTTTTCATTACATTTTTTTTCCTATTCTAGGGTCAATCCAAAAGAGATCTCGCAATGGTAGAATATCTTGTGGTGTTATCTGGCTATAGATAAGTTCTTCAGTATCATCCGAAATGTGCCAGACGTAATCCGCTTGTTGCACGTCCAGAACTTTTAAGATAGCGTCTTCATCACAGAACCAAATGTCTGACTCGATGACTGCAACTCTATGTGTCAAAAACCAATCACAGGCTTGGGCGGTATCTAAACAGATTAAAGACCGTGTAAGGTCTTCTAAGTCTTGCATTCCCGAACTGACATGGTCGGGATAATGCAATTGCAAATATTCCAGATACATAGCGTGATCACCGGTATGCACGGCATGATTGCGTATCAGTACGCCCTGTGGATCGAATGAGAAATCGTATACCTCGGGATTTGCGATAAACTGATAGTACTGGTTATAGAGCTGAAGCCTCTGCTCTAACCTTTGTTGATAGTCGTCTTCGATAAACACTTGTCCTTCAATCGTCCCATCATCTGAAATATTGAGAACGTCTTCGATTACCAAGATGGCTGGCTCTTGAAAGGCTGCAATCATTGCTCTGCAATCCAAGCGTAGCAGATACTCCCGGACATCAGGTACCTTAATCGGATAGTAGCTTGGATTTTCATCACCGACGTTATTTCTAGAAGTCAATATATTGTATCCTTTAGACTTCAGGTCTAGCAAAACGGTTAGGGTTAAAGAGACGAACTTCATGGCGTGATTATTTTGACATTAAAAAAAACTTAGCTGAGTGGGTCCATCCTGTCCCAATAGTGGTAAACCGGACCATGGGTAAGGATCATACCGCAATTTGCCATCGGGTCTATTTGGGAATCCTCTCAATGTATACACTGGGTAACACTCGAGTGATAGATCTGGGACTTCATAGTTGAATATTGGTGTCAGATTTTCGTCATCGGTAGCAGATAGCCACTTTTGCTCTAATTCCGGAGATAGAAAAAGCGGCATGCGTCCTTTGTTGGGACCATCATTGTGAATATGGCCCATGATGGTATTGGCCTCTCGAGTCAACATACCAAAGCTGCCTACTTTCTGAGATCTGCCATCTTGGTCAACGGATTCATGCCACTGATATAACCCTGGAATATAGAAAATTTCTCGGTTTTTATCCTTGATGTAATACGGTACTTTCTTTTTCCATCCATGTACCTTCCGATGTTCAAAGGTACCGGAAACGGGAATAAGACAGCGCTGGTCTTTCAAGCGATGCCAGTAAGACTTGCCATCGGCAAGAATGCGTTCGCTACGGATATTGACCATACTGCGCCTTCGGTCGTCCTGCTCCTTAGGATCTTGAATATAGGTAGGCAATACACCCCACTCCATTTCGACAAGACCAAGATCCTGACTTTCCTTATCTTTATATATTATGGGATAACCAGGGAAGGTAATAGCCTGCACATTTTCAAAATAACGATAATCATAATCGACTTTCTTACGTTCGTCTCGTAGTTTGGAAAAGGTTTTCTTGACAATTTCGATGTCTGTATGTAATGATATGTCCCAGCACATAGTGATTGTTTATATGTAATATGTTAAGTTGTTTGATTTTAAACACTTGAAGTAATCAAGTTGTTTGATTGTTTATATGTAATATGTTAAGTTGTTTGATTTTAAACACTTGAAGTAATCAAGTTGTTTGCAGAAATAATAGATCTTAGGTCGCTAAGATAGGAGTTCAATGGCGCTGACTTTCTTTTTAATATTTCCATTGCTGATGATTGCCCATACACGCCCGTGCTCCAGAGTAAATAGGATATCTATAGGATCTTTGCGTTTGAAGGTAGTTTTACTCCGCAGATAGTTGATGATCTTGTTTTCATACATGAGCAACATTCGTTTGTTCCACCTCTCTTCGTAAAAGCGGTTGATGAAGATGCGATAGCTGGAATTCGACGCTAACAATTGATGTATACGCAGGGTATCTGCTGGTATACTGACGGCCTTACCTTCTTTAGGATTTAACTGTGCAGCATGTTCTTGAGCCTCTTCTGTCTTCCAGTATGGAGACAATAAAAAGCCGGAGCCTTTACTGATATCTGGCCATTCAAATCGCTGTAGCACAAAGTCACGATAGCCTTTATCCAAGAGTTCTTGAAAGCTGCTATGGCTAAGTTGCTCGAATGGATTGTACAACATGATGGACTTGTCTTATTGATACAAAGTTAGTGAACTTAGACAAATTTTTGCTTAACAAATTTGGAAATATAAATTCATTTATATTATAATAAACAAACAGAGGTTGCAATTAATTTTATACTAGTTTTCGAGTCTATCTTACAGAAGAATCGCTATAGAAATGAGATTCTATAGCGATAAAAGGTATTCTTTTCTATAATGGTTTTGGTATTATCATATTAATAATTTATCCTTTACTTACCAATTGTCAGAACAATTCTTGTCAACATTATGTCTCTTTAAAAATCATATTTCAATAGAGAGGTAAGAACATAGATAAAAAAACATTTTCAAACGTTACTTCTGCAATAATACGACATTTTTCTCATTAATGGGAATTTTTACAAAAATATTCGTAAAGTATAAAGTTGAACATTGCCTTACTTCTAAAGTTTATTCTTACTGGATAACCAGACAACAAATAAAGCCGCAGTGCTCCAGATAAGCATCTGTGAAAGCGCTAGATTCCATCCTCCAAATGTCCAGCTTAATAGACCAAAGAATGTTCCGGTGCCTGCACCAATAAAATAGGTGGTCATATATACGGTATTTAACCGACTATGCGCCTCCTCATCCAGAGAATAGATACGTGTGAAATTTGTGATCTGAGTTGCCTGAACGCCAATATCCAAAAAAAAGATAGCAATAATCAAAACCCATATGGAATGTGGGAAAAACCACATGACCAAAATACTTAAAAATAACATACCCACTGTGAGGTAAAGGTTTTTAAACACTTGACCTTTATCGGCCATTTTCCCGAAGTATGGAGCCACTAAAGCCCCTCCTATGGCAATTAGACCAAAAAGGCCGATTGTAGAGGCTGGAAAATTGAAAGGAGCATCACTAAGGTGGAAAGTTAAAGTTGTCCAAAAAGAACAGAACACTCCAAAAGTGAAGGCCCCAAGTAAAGATGCTTGTCTGAGGATTTTATACTTACCTATTAATGTGATTGTAGATTTAAGTAACCCAAGATAAGTACCTTTAAATTTGCTAGGTACTTCCGGTAAAACAAAAAACAACAATAGACTGCTTATTGAAACAAGCAACGCCGAACTGACAAACACACTCTGCCAACCCCATAAGTCTGTCAATAAACCACTCAATAACCGTGAACCTAAGATACCACACAGGATTCCGCTAAATACGATACCGACATTTTTACCTCGATTTTCTTTACCTAGGGCTGCGGACATCGGTAGGATAATCTGTGCAGGTGTAGAACATACGCCAATTACAAAACTAAGGATAAGCAAGAGGCTGTAATTTGTGGTATTAGCGAGCGTTAAAAGCATCACTATAAGGGTAAGACAAATACATAAAATTAATTTTTTTCTATTTAACTTATCACCTAAAGGCAGTAGAAAAAACATACCCAGACCATATCCCAATTGTGCCAGCACAGAAATTTTACCAACAGCACTTTCAGATTTCCCCAAGGTTTCAGCTATATTCCTAAGAATGGGCTGACTATAATACACATTGGCAACTATGGTTCCTGCTGAAAAAGCCATAACAGGAATGATCCATTTATTCTCTTTATTTATTAACATTTGAAACTTTATTACAATAAGCAAACCTAAGAACTTTGCCTATCAAATTATGTTTATTTTCACGTACTCTGTTAAAATATAAGTATGAAGGTAATTCAATTTAAAGCATTTATTCCCTGCTATTTTTGAAACTGTTGTTTCACAACTTCATCACACAACGATAACCACATTAAAATTAGGTATATAGATGGATGGGAGCACATGGATATTAACTTGTACAACAACTAAATATCAAAAGATAGTTGTTATTTTTTATTTCCCACGCAACCTAAGTTGTTAAATGAGTGAAATCTACTTGGTCAAAAGACGAAAAAATAAATATATTTGCTAAAAATCATCATATGATGCTATAAGATTAGAAATACCACGAGCATCAGAATTCAAATTAAACAATGAATATAAGGAATAGCACGACTAGCGATATTGCGGCAATCTTTCAAGTTTACGAACAAGCCTCAGCTTATAAATTGCAAGTGGGCAATAAAGGTTGGAAGGGTTTTGAATTGTCCCAGATACAAAAGGAGATCGGAGAAAATAGACATTATGTCATTTTAGAGGGGGAAGCTATAGCCTGTACATTTTTACTCACATTCAATGATGATGTCTTATGGAAGGAAGCTGCGAACGATTCCTCAATCTATATTCACAGAATAGCTACAAACCCACTTTTTAGGGGAAATTCGTATGTAACAAAAATCGTTTTATGGGCTAAAGAATATGCGGCTACAACTAATAAAAAATATATCAGACTTGATACGCATAGTGGAAATGAAAAAATAAACAATTATTACAGCAATTGTGGCTTTACTTTTAAAGGGGTGACTATGGTAGAATGGACGGCTGAATTACCAGAACATTACAAAGAGGGATCTTTTAGCTTATTTGAAATTGCATTATAGTAGCAAAATTCCTTTCCCTATCCAATTGGATAGGGAAAGGAATTTTGTTACATATTGAGCCAGTAATTGAACTTCATCATAAATGTGTTGCTTGCGGGTAGGCCAAACATACGGTCTAGGTTATTTCCCCAGCCGGTTTGGTAAATATCGTCACGATTGGACCGGTTATGTTCCCAAACAAGATATAAAGTTGAACCCGGAAGATACTCCCATCGCGCCACCAAGTTGGAACGAAACTCATTAAAACTAAAGTTCGGATCATTAAACGACAGTTGAGTTCCACCTTTATTGACTTGATAAAGACCAGCATTATAACTGATTTCATCCGTTGTAAATTCGGTAAAGCGATCTTTGTATACGCGTGAATCTGTATTTTCAGCTTGCTTAAATCGGTCATATTTGGCAACCGATGTAAAAGGAGAAACCATAATATTGAATAGAAATATCGGGAGTTAGATTGAGTTGCATATTCAATGTGATACCATAGGTTTGCTGTTTCATCCGCCCCATGATATAAGTTGCTGGATCAGTTGGGTGGACTTCTGGAGAGGCAGTGCTGACATATTGCAGATTGTCTTGATTCCAGGCGTAATTGAGCTGACCTGTAAGGCGAACATGGTTACCCAGTCGGAAAATCATACTGGGGTTTATCGTATTATATCCCGTTTCTTGTCCCAAATAATGTCTTCCATTATAATCCAATTTATAAACAACCCGCTTAGCTCTATCCGAATTCAAAACGACATTTGTCTCAATATTCGAATTATAGCGCAAATCTGGTCCACCTCTCAACTGGCGGCTATCAATCGTATTCCAGTTGAATTTTTCTTTGACATCCATCTCTATTCGATGCTTGGTACTTAAGCTTCTCCACCTAAGTGCAATATCATTATTGATTGCCTTTCCACCATAGTTCCACATATTTTTTTGCGTCAAATTAATTCCTGCAAAACGAAAGGGGCCCCAAGGATCCGTTTTTCGAAATGTAATCTCTGATTCATTAAATTTATAATCTGATTGACGAAGATATCCGACGTTATTGAGGTCAAACCCTGGTGATGACCAACTAAAAGTTTGTGCAAAATTCCATTGTGCATTTCCTTTCTTTCCTATTTTAACATAACCTCCAGTACCTTGTAAATTATTTTTATCGGGATCTAAGTTCAAATAATTCGCCCCTGATTCACGTTGATAATAGTGCGTCGCATTCATCTTGGTATGCAAAATTGCATCAGATGAGCCATGTAGGGTACTAAACATTCCCTTAGCATCGACATAATAGAGTCTTTTAGCGAAATACTGCGTAAAATCTACTCCTGCAGTAAAAGCATTGTCTACCATAATTTCTTCTAGATGCCTCTCCCCTAGCTTCCTATTAACCGAGGTCACCATACCACCAAGTAAAGTATTACCATCCCAATTTTTCTGCACACGAGCCACTGTATAATTGGTAAGAGGTTCTGTCACTTCTCTATCCGATTGACCATTACGCATCACTTTTGAGCTCGTTTCAGCTGTAACACTCTCCAAGAAACCAACGGTGACCCCATTTCTATTTGTACCTGTCAGTTTCATAGCTCCTAGGATAGGGATAGGATTGGCTGTGCTCGAATAACTATTGAGATTGTCAATAGCATTTGGTCGGTAGGTGGGCATGGCACCTATTCTGCGCGAATAAAACATCATCCCATCCTCATTATTGTCAAATTCCAAAATATGTTTCCCTTCTAGGAAAAAGGGTCTTTTCTCGTCATAGAAAATCTCATATGCAGACAGATTCATAACTGATGGGTCAAGCTCCACCTGACCATAGTCTGGATTGATAGTCATATCCAAGGTGAAATCATTCAGCGCGAATTTTGCATCTAATCCCCCCGTTGCCTGCCATTTGCTACCTTTCTGAAAAGGACTGTTCGGAATCTTTGGATCTCTAACAAACTTGCTCATGGTATAAGGTAAAAACTCTATTCCCCTTGGTTTTGGCAAATCGGTCATGCCGCTCATCTCACCGAATGAAAACACATGCCCATTATTCTTGATTGGAATAAGGCTCCAGTTCTGAACTTCATTATTTCTACGAATAATACGTCTGACATGCAAACCCCAGATACCATCAGAACTTATCTGATTATAACGCAATTGACTAAAGGGAATTCGCAATTCGGCAGTCCAACTTGAATCTGCTAAGTTAATATGTGTACGTCCCTCCCACACCGTATTCCAACTTAAATTGACAGAGAGTTTATCTGTAACGGTAAGATCGGTCTTGTTTCCACCGAGGTTTATATTAAATTCTGAAGCAACTCGATAATCATGGTAAGTATCGAATGCAATGCTAATAAGATCTCCATTAGTATTATCGTCTCGATTGCCAATAAAAGAATTCATCGTCTCAGGATGTTTGTCTTTACAATAAACACCTACATACACATTTTGATCGTCATAAAATATCTTCATGCGCGTCCATGAATCTGTATGTGCACGTTCGAAAGGAATAACTTGAGAAAATTTCTCAGACCACTCGCCAACATTATTCCATATCTCCTCATCCAATTTACCATCTATACGTGCTTGTTGATTGGCAATTTTTGTAATATGATACCCTCTTTTATAAGCGCTATCCAAAGAAACTACTTCTTTTCTTTCCTCCTGTGCTTGACATAAAGAATGTAGTATCAGAGCAGACAGTAAACAATAGTATTTCATAAATAATTCAACTATTTTTGTATCGGTTTATATAATATTGGTTATTATATATAAGTTAATCTGAGCCAAGTTACAAAAAATAAAACAATCTGAAATTCTCAAACATTTGTCAGAAATCGAGTAGTGTAAGAAATGGGGCTTAATTTTATTAACTTAACTTTCAGGATAACATAGCGAAGTTAATTACAGAGAAAAGTACAACAGAAATCCGACCTACAATTTAACCATAGCTATGGTTATATTGTAGGTCGGATAGATAATATGATCGAAAAAGTCGTGGTTATTGCTCCCAGACCAACGCGCTTGCACCAAGAATTGCCGCATCGGCTTCAGGTAGTTCACTAAAAACCAATCTAACTTTATCTCTAAAAATTGGAAAAAGATTCCTTTCCATATGTAGTTTAGCAGGTTTTAATATAAAGTCCCCAGCTTGTATAACTCCACCAAACAACAGAATAGCTTCTGGAGATGAAAACATCACAAAGTTAGCCAAAGCTTCCCCAAGCTTTTGTCCTGTATAGCGAAATACTTCAATAGCAATTGGATCACCTTTTAGAGCACACTCATGAACTGTTTTGGAGTTGATCTCGTCTTCAGGGTATTCATTAAGCATAGAGCTCGGAAACTCTGCCCTCATTTTCTTTGCCGTAATAGCAATTCCTGTTGCAGATGCGTAAGCCTCTAAACTTCCTTCAGATCCTGTACTCCAATGCTTTCTCCCTCCTGGCTTCACTATTGTATGCCCCAATTCACCAGCAAACCCATCATGACCATAAACTACATTCCCATTGGCGACTATTCCGCTACCAACCCCTGTACCTAATGTTATCATAATAAAATCTTTCATTCCCCGAGCTGCTCCAAATAGCATTTCGCCCAAAGCCGCAGCATTTGCATCATTAGTTATGACACATTTTAAGCCAAATTTGCTTTCAATCATCTCAGCAAAAGGAATTATCCCCTTCCATGGTAAATTGGCAGCTTGTTCTACAGTCCCTGTATAATAATTACCATTTGGTACTCCAACTCCTATACCATCAAAATTATTAACGCTTCCATATTTTTCAATTAATGGATTTACTTTTTCATGTAAAGCATCAATGAACTCTTCTACCTTTTTATATTCATCCGTACGTAAATTACCTTTTTCCAGAACTTCACCACGATGGTTTACTATTCCAAATTTAGTATTCGTCCCGCCAATATCAATTCCAAGAGCGACATGTCTTGATAAGTTTGTTAACGCCATTTCTGTATTTAAATATTCTAAAGCGCTAAAACTATAAAAAAAAATATAAAATATGCTATTTAATATTAGTTAATATTAAGAATTAACTTAAAAAGTCCTCCCGTATCTAACCTCCAGAACCATGTATGAAAAGTAAGGGTTTCCTCCAAATTTCGTGATACAGATCAATTCTTGTTACGTAAAAATCTTGTGCTACATGTGGATCCATATTAATATCCAATCTTTTCATCCACGCTATAATTCATTGCAGGATAGTCCAGTATGCGTCTCATGAGTGCCATCTGTCCGCAAAGATAATCTTGCCTTCCAATGCACATGCCAATAAAATTGAGCTTATCTTCGTGAATGAATGGAATACTCATACCGATCGGAAAAAGCTCTGATAATTGCTCGTCATGGATATCCAATAGACCTTGGTAAACTTTGGGGGATATGAAGTGAAGATTTTTTGTTAAATCGATTAGATTTGGATATTTAAATTGTTCATCCAATGACTTACCCATATAAAACAAATCCTGATAAGGATCTACTTCATTGAGGTCTAGAAGATGAGCTATTGCATATCGCACATTGACAAAGTTGCCTGCCATCCAAATAATATGATTAGTTCGTCCATCTATTCTCTTCCTGGCATCAATTTCTGAAATCCCATCAAGCAAACTTAAAAAGTTCTGGGTATGCATGCGGTAAGCTGGAATGATTGCCGCTAATTTAGTTGATTTAGATTTATCCATGTTTATTGATTTACAACAGTTTACTTATATTCTAAGTATCAAAATTAAAGAAATAGAGTCCCAAATATGCTTGTCTTATGACAAGAAAATTTTACCGCTGAAGATCCGACACATTATACTTGATAAAATGAGCCTGTAAACACAAAGACATCTTAAATAGATTTCCTTTGTTTATTCCAATATTGTTTTAATGGTTAGGATTTTACTCCTGTGCTTCTTACTTTCATCGATTACTATTTTACCAGCGCAAACCACCCAAGCTATCAAATGAAAATTCTTCTTCTCGGAAATCACAAATAGTCAACTTGGAGAAAGCAGTGCATTTTACGAAAGAATTACTTAAATATACGAGTACAACAAATTACACAGATGTCCTTACCTCTGAACAAAATCTATTAAATGCGAAACACAATGCAGTCAATGACAGATTGTAACAGCTACAAGCTGTAGTCCAAATATATGCGGCATTAGGAGGTGGTTGGAAATAAAAGAAACAAAAACTGTCAAAGTGGGGTTTTAATATAATAAAGAAATTTTAATAACCTAATTCACAAACATGAGAGAAGTTGTCAGATTTACAAGTACACTAATAGTGCTATTCTTGATTATTTTCATTGTATTTACATGGCCATTTTGGGGTTTAATTGGCATAGGTTTAGCGATATTACTTATTGGAATATATGACCTTACGCAAACGAAACATGCCATACTGCGTAACTATCCTGTTATTGGTCACATGCGTTTTCTCTTAGAGGCGATTGGTCCAGAACTACATCAATATTTTGTCGAATCAGGAACTGACGGTAAACCAATAGATCGCAATCATCGCGATTATATTTATTCAAGAGCGAAAAAAGAAAATGAAAATCATCCGTTCGGGACGGAGCTTGACGTCAATCAAGAAAACTATAGTTGGATGCAACATAGTATTTATGCTGCTCCCAAATTGCCAAACCCACCTCGAGAAATTATAGGCTCTAAAGGTTGTCAACAGCCCTACTCTGCTAGTATTTTTAATATTTCGGCCATGAGTTTTGGTGCTTTAAGTAAAAATGCAATCATGGCTTTAAATCGAGGAGCAAAAGCTGGAAGTTTCTTTCACGATACAGGGGAAGGTGGTATTTCAAACTATCATCTCATGGGAGGAGATCTTGTCTTCGAAATAGGAACGGGCTATTTTGGTTGTCGGACCGAAGATGGCTTCTTTTCTCCAGAGAAATTTCAAATAAATGGGAATCGACCTGAGGTCAAAATGATTGCGATTAAACTTTCACAAGGAGCCAAACCGGGTCATGGAGGTGTGTTGCCTGCATCTAAAAACAATGACGAAATTGCGGCAATCAGAGGTGTCAAGCCCCATACTGCGGTCATTTCTCCTCCAAGCCATACCGCTTTCCACGACGCCAAAGGACTTCTTGATTTTATACAGCAACTGCGAGAGTTATCAGCAGGTAAACCAATCGGATTTAAACTTGCAATCGGTAGTAAAAAAGAATTTATAGACATCTGCTTAGCTATTTTGGAAACAGGAATAAAGCCTGATTTTATCACCATCGACGGTGCTGAAGGTGGCACAGGTGCAGCTCCTATTGATTTTTCGAATGCCGTTGGCATGCCATGGGAGGAAGCGTTGGTATTTGCCGTCGATACACTTCGCGGATTTGATTTAAAAAAAGATATTAAGATTATCACTGCCACTAAAATATTCACAGCTTTTGACATCTTTAAAGCGCTTTGTATAGGAGCAGATGTGTGCAATTCTGCTCGAGGTATGATGCTGGCTTTAGGATGTATACAGGCCCTTAAATGCCACACAAACACCTGCCCTTCTGGTGTAGCAACGAATGATGCGAGATTAGTGAATGGATTGGTTGTGGAGGAGAAATGGAAACGCGTGAAAAATTATCACGAAGAAATATTAAAAGATTTTTTAGACTTACTTGCAGCATCCGGTAGCCCTAATTTGAAACATCTCAACAGATCGTTAATCCATAAAAGACAAAATAACAAACATCGTTCTTTTGAAGAAATCTATCCATCTATTCCTGAAGGTGCATTTATCAAATAATAAAGCATATTCATTTAAAGGTTTACAAGATGAAAAATCCGTTTAAAGACTACTCCATAAATTTGAAATCAAAATTTGTATTTCTTTTCTATCCAAATCAATCCGTGAAAAAATTGTTATGCATCTGTAACTGAATAAAATAAACCAAAAAATATTAAGTACGTCTTTTATCATGTCCCCATTTTTATGGATACCATTTTAGTAATCTTATTATAAATACGCAAAATCACTAGTTTCAGGGATAAAATTGATGCGTTAGAAATGGCATCTTTGTAATATGACTTTAATATCATGAAGAAGCTAACGTACGCACTTGCCACAATATACTTCATAATACTTTCAGCAATAGTACAATAAAAAAATGTTTAGGATTGATTATGGAATTACTTTCCAAAGACAGAAAATGGAAAATATGTTGATATCAATGAGTTAAAAAAAAAACAATACCCTTACTTAAGAGATACTTTTTGAAATTGGTATTGCTTTAGTCTCAGAAGATAAAAGAAACGAAGCGTGTTATTATATAGGCACGAAAAATCAAAAAGTGGTTGATTTAGAAGCTGATTAAAACTTAAAGCGCTTCTTGTTCAACTATTTGATTATGGGAGTTTTCTTTACTTAAGAGCCATTAAACGGTCATTATATTCATTAAAAATTCCTTCAGTGTTTATGAAAAGTGATATCTTAGTCTCCTAAATACAGATTCATAAGGAATACAGATGAGCAAAAATAAGATTAGTTTCAAGCATAAGTTAAGACATATTTTTGTCACCCTCAGTTTTTGTGTTTTGATGCATCACACTTCTGCGCAAGAAGTATTAAATAATCTAAAACTTCAGTACGAAAACATTGCTATAACAAATCCTGATAGGCTCTACGTGGCCGGTAAATATATAACGGCTTTATTTTTCAATCAACAAGAAGAGAAAGCTGCTCAAATACTTGATGAAAACTTGCAGGTTGCACTTCTTCTAAAAGATGGCAAATATGCTGCCAACCTGTATGCCATCTCAGCTATGAATAACCGAATAGCTGAACGACTGAAGGACTCTGATACCAGCTTGGAAAAAGCAAAAGCATATGCAGACAATTCAAAAGATATAGAAATAAAAGGCTACATTAATTATTGTGAAGGCTGGCTTCATGTACGAAACAATAAAGAGGGCGAAGCTGTAAGAAGTTTCTTACGTGCGATTACCTATTTCGACAAAGCTCCTCCATCGCCAACACTGAATGGTCGCAAATCGACAACCTATAAGGAACTAACCTCAGTCTACGCCAATTGGAATGAACACCAATTACAGGAAAAATATAGCTTGCTCGCTTTAGATTTAGCCATTAAACAAAATGATCCAATTGCTATTTTTGATGCCTATATGCTTATGGGTTATATGTACGAACAGCAATATATGAAAGACGAGAGCAAGCAGGACGTGCGCAATCTGGCTGAAAAATATTATTTGCAAGCTATCAATACTTATGATAAAAATAAAAGTAAGATTCCCTTCCCTTCAAACCTTTCTTTTGTAGCTAACAATTTAGCACATCTTTATTTTAGCTATTTCCCAAATAGTTATCAAAATAAAGTCCTTTATTATGCCGAACTCGCTAGAAAGCAAGGATTAGCGACTCAACAATATACGCATGTAGCTTCTTCATATGGCATCATGGCAGAATTAGCGATTAAAGATGGTAAACCCGACCGTGCAAAAGAATATTTGCTTGCTGCTTTAACAGAAGTTTCTAAAAGTAGTGTTCCTGATGAAAATATAATTCTCAGTATTTATGAAAGTCTTTCCGAAATTGCTGAATCAGAGAAAAATCTAACTGAGGCAATTCGCTACTATAAGGCTTATATGGAAACATTTAAATCCATATACAATCGAGAACAACTGGAATTGGGAAGAAGACTGGAAGCGCAATTTGACAAGGAAAGACAACAACAACAGCTCATTACCATGCAGTTAGAAGCTGATAAAAAAGAGCAACAAATAAGTCTCATGCAGACCATCAGTTTACAACAAAAACAGGAGTTGGAAAATTTGAAATTGCATGAAGAAAATCAAAGAAAACAGCTGGAGCTAACGCAATTAGAATCGGAAAAAAGAACACAAGAACTCAAATTATCAAGATTAGAAACGCAGAGTCGTGCGCAAGATATTCTGAATTATAAAAACGAAATATCTTATAAAGAAAAGATAAACAAATACTATATCAGTCTAATTTTAGTATTCTTGCTGGCCTTGATGCTCCTGCTCTATGCCTATAAACAACGTTCTAAAAGACTTCGTCAAAATAAAGAACTTTATAACGCGACTTTAGATAAAGAAAGGCAGAATGCGAAAATCGCCACACTGACCGCCATGTTATCAGGACAAGAACAAGAACGAGGAAGATTGGCACGTGATCTTCATGATGGTCTGGGAGGCTTACTATCAAGTACCAAAATTAGCTTATCGCAATTGACTGATCAGGTAGCTTCACCAGCCAAAAATAACATGCAAAAATCCATAGAGAAACTGGATACAGCTGTAGAAGAAACTCCGTCGTGTAGCTCATAATCTGATGCCAGAATTGCTAAACAGGTATGGCTTACAAGAAGCTCTTCAAGATTATGCGAGGCGTATGTCAAATGATCAATTAGATATTGATGTACAATTCTTGCATTATAAAAGTGATTTAGAAAAAGACAGACAGCTCCTAGTTTATCGTATTATTCAAGAACTTGTCAACAACGCCATTAAACATGCCTCGCCAAAGCAGATTATAATACAAGTTGTAGAAGAAACCGATCACTATAGCATTACTGTCGAAGATGATGGTGATGGATTTGATATTCATCAGATTAAAGGAAACAATTCAGCTGGTTTGTATAATATTCAATCTCGAGTCGATTTTTTAAAAGGAAAATTCAGCATACAATCTGAAAAACAAGTTGGAACAAGTGTAGAATTCATATTCAAAAAAATATTACATGATAAAAATTGCGATTACTGACGATCATCCCCTACTACTAGAGGGACTAAAAAATATATTATCAAAAGAAGATTTCTTTGAAGTAGTTGGTTGTTATCCCGACGCTTCAACTATGCATGTAGCGTTGTCAAATACGAATATTGATATACTCCTATTAGATATCAACCTCCCTGATGCAAATAGCATTGAGCTCATAAAACCTTTGAAACTAAAGTATCCTAATATGCGTATCATTATCATTAGTGTACATAACGAATATGCTGTAATCAATAGTGTACTGCAAGAAGGTGCTCACGGTTACATTCAAAAAAATGCTTCTGTGGACGAAATTATTACTGGTGTTGAACAAATATTAAAAGGTAACAAGTTTCTTTGCTCCCAAACAAAAAGCATCGTGGATAAAAAGGCTAAAGATGGCTTAAATAGTGTCCCAAAATTGACAAGAAGAGAAAAAGAAGTATTGACTGAAGCTGCATCGGGCTTAACAACCTCCCAAATAGCTGAAAAATTATTTATAAGCCCGCATACTGTGGAAAGCCATCGTAAGAATCTCATTGAGAAATTTGGTGCTAAGAATTTGAGTTCAACCATCAAATTAGCATTGGAATATGGTCTAATTCGTAAATAGCTTGGTGTATAAACAAAACCCCTACTTTCGGGGATGGGTGTACGCTTCCCTATTCATTAACTTTGTTTTTCATTCCTAAAGTTAGGTAGTGAATGGATTTCAGAGAGGGTAAATCCTCGGTAAACCTTATCGTAAAATAACATAAAAAAAACTAAATAGAGACATAATGAAATTAAAAATGAGAAAGCTGAAATCCATATCACTGCTATTAAGTATAATCTGCAGCAGTTTTTTACTTACTGGATGCTTTGACTTTATCGAGGATATAAATATGAGTAGTAATGGTTCGGGTCATATTAAAGCAACACTAAACTTCAGTAAAAGTAGTACGAAGGTAGCCTCTTTAATGAAACTTAAAAGTATAAATGGCATCACAATTCCAACAAAAGAAAAAATAAAGAGTGAAGCGGAAGCGATGAGTAGAATCTTAAAGAATACTGAGGGTATTAGTCAAGTACAATATAGTCTTGATTTCAATAATTATATCGCAACAGTATCTTGTTCATTTGAAACGATCAATGCCCTAAATAATTTCAGTAAAGCTATTGGCACTTATTTCAAAAGCGCTTTAGGAAATAACAATAGTTATGCTTTTAATACAAAAACGGGAGTTTTTACCAGATCCTACACCTACTCGCCATCTTTAAATAAAGAATATGTCAAAATTTCTGAAACTGATAAAAAATATTTTGACGATGCCTGTTACACACAAATCATCAGATTTGATAAAAAAATTAAATCGCAACAGCACATATCTGCAAAAATATCAAGTACTTCCAAAGCTGTACTACTCAAATTAAAAGCAACAGATCTGATCAGTGGAAAGGCATCACTGGCAAATACCATTACCCTAAATAATTAATAAAACATGAATATAAAACACGTTCCATTATTTGCATGTGTTGCATTTGCAAGTCTGCAAGCTACAGCACAAGATTTGACCAGTATGATACCTGCTCAAGCACAATTTGTTTTTACCATTAATAATAAAGCTATAGTTGAAAATAGCTCTATCGAGTTGTTAAATGAAACATTAATTAAACTAGGTGCATTTGAAAACACGAGCAATGATATTAACTATCCAATCAAAAACCTGATGCAATTGGATTTTAATCTTGATAAGCAAGCTTACGTATATCGGTCAACTACAGATAGCCTAAACTATATCGGAATATTAATCCCTTTAAAAGAAAATCATCAAGTTAAGGAGCATATGTTTTCGAAATTTGAATCTCTTTCGATTTATAATAACTATGAAAGAAGAGTTTCAAAAGATCATAAAATGCAAGTTGCATGGAATAAAGAAAGCTTATTTATTTTAATTGGAGAGCTAAATACAAGCTATTTCCAAACGAAAGAAATCGCAGAACGTTATGGTTTAGACTTGGGATTATATAACACATTAGACTGGACATACAATGAAACACTTGATGCAGCCGCTAACACCTGGGATGAAGAAGAAATAGATATAGAAGAAGAAAATTCAATACCAGATTCACTTACAGTAGCTACGGCCGAAGCCGAGGAAGAAGCTGTATATGTTGAAGCCGAAGATGTATTTCCTGATACTTTATCAAGTATTGATATTGATGAATGGGAATATGATAGCGATACAATCGATGTGGAAGACTACGATTTAGAATCTGACTCCCTTTACTTATTAAATCAAGCACGAGAAGCAAAAAATGACTCCATCAAAAATAAATTATTAGCTGATTGGTTAACAGCAGGCTTTAATGATTATTTAGACCCTAAAGAAAATTTAGGTAAGAATAAAGCACTTAAATTAACCGATAAAAAACACCTATTACGTCTCTGGATATCTAATCTAGATGAATTATATCAAAATGCCCTTCCCTATGATATTTTAAAAATGGCTTATGGTGTTGACATTGAGAATATGAAATATGGTTATAATGACGCTATTTTTGATTTGATTCAAGATCAATATACGCTAAAACTTACGGGTTTCTATAGGTGTTGACTCTGAAATGGAGAAAGTTTTCAAGGCATTATATAGCAACAGAACCAATAAAAAATTTGCGCAATATATTCCTGAGAACTACTTGGCTTACGCCTCTGTTAACATGAGTACGGAAGGTTATTTGAAACAATTACCAGCATTGATTTCGCGATGGTATGCTCCTTTAGCTGGGGAATATGCAGATGTTTTGACGATAGCAGCCACTGCTTTAGAGATTGGGTTAGACGAAAAAGCTATCGGAAAAGTGATGAGAGGCGACAACGTGTTCTTTCTCAACGACCTACAAAAAGTAACAAAAGAATATGTCTCTTACGAATATGATGATGATTACAACTATGAAGAGGTTACCAAAACAAAAGAAGAATTTGTACCCAACTTTTTATGGATGTTCACTTCTGAAGATCAACGTCTGTATAAAAAAATACTGGAATTTGCGGTCAAAAAACAGGAAGTAACATTGGAGGATGGCATATATAAAATCGCACCACAGAAAAAACTAGAGCCAATCTATATCCTTTTCAAAAATAATATCGTGTTTGTTGGAAGCGATGTCGAACAATTAACTGCTATTCAACAGAATCGTTTTAAAACTAACAGAAATGCAAGTGTGAAAAAGGATTTACTTGCACATCCATTTAATTTTGTCGTAAAAACTTCTGCCATACCTGAGGTTGTCAATCAACTAGAAATTCCAATAACAGAATCTAGGGAACAAACTTTACAAGACCTTGCTGGATATGGTAATCTTCAAATCAAATCAAGTAAGTTGATTAAAAACAGGTTCTCTGGAGAGATGTCGATATCATTACCTAAAAAAGATAAAAATGCACTTCAATACCTATTGAAGCATATCATTGAAAACTTGAATAATAATGTCATAAACTAATCGCCCATGAAAAGAATAGTAATTATCATATGTTCTATTGTGCTCTTACTTTCAGCTACGGTCTGGACATACTACATTATCCGAAAAAACAACATTGAAAAACAATATGTGAGCAAAGAAAGTACACATATATTCTCCATTGCTGTTGATGATTTAATATTGGACAATCTATCCAGTTTTAATCCTTGGTCGGGCAAGTCCGTAGACACAGCTGTTGATGAAAGTTGGATAACTGGCTTATTGTGGCATGCTGGTATTGAAATTCCGGCCCGCATTTATTTATTCAGTATGACAGACCGAGCTCCTCAATTTTACGGAATATTAGCATTAAAGAACTATGATGAGTGCTTTTCTTTTTTTGCAAATCGCTATCCCAACGGAATCAGTTTCTTGGATAAGGAACAGGGAGTAGTGCGTGTTAGTGTTAATAACCATATCAAAGTAATATTTGATCGGAATAACCTTATTTACAAAATTGATAGGGAAAGAAATAGTGGGTTTGAGGATCTTCATTTACTTTTAAAACAACCCAACACTTGGGTTCAAATAGATTCCTTTCCAGAATTTAAAAATATTCATTCAAATAAGCACATCAGCTATATACAAAAAGATAAAAAGTTGAAACTAGAAGCATCTATTGCGAAGCATAAAATAGATATCACAGGTGAGTGGCTAATTTCTCAAGATTTAGATAAAAAGTTTCCAGTTAGAGCAATGGACACGACAAATCAAGCTATGACTTTCTGGACCATGTTATCTTTAGATGATATGCCATTACTTGCTGATTTAATGCATAAATACACAGGCCTTGATCAACTGCAATTGCAAAATGCTTATGCTAACTATTTTGATTTGCAGGTTAAATCAGATGTAACGATACAGCGGGATACCTTAATTACATATAGCTATGATGATGATTTCAATCCAATAGAAGAAAAGAAAATAAATGAAATCAATGTGCCTTATATCGCGCATGCTTGGATAGATAATAATGCATTAGCGGAATCTCTTCCAACAACAATGTTTTATAAATTTTACAAACAGCGAAAAAGCGGCTTTCTACTAAATACAACCACACAAAGTACTCCCAATCTTGTTAAGATCGAAGAAACATCTTATCCATTTTATCTTTATATCAATTTTGGCAAATGGCCTGACACTTGGCTTGTCGAGCCTTTTGACAAGTTAAAAGCTAATCAGGTTAAAGTCGAAGTAAGTACTATAATCCAAAATAAAAATAGCTTATCCATTCAAGGACAAATAAACTATTAAAACACAATGTACATATGTGGTATTTAAGGCTTTGTAATGCACAACCTTAAATACCACTATCCTACCAATTACGTTACCTTAATCTATTTTTTTAATATGGATATAAGCCCATCAAATAAGAGTTGCTATATTTATGTTTATTTCATTAAAATTAGAGTGAAAAATAATAATGTCTGAAGTAGAAGTCTATCAAAAATATGAATAATTTCATTCCCTTAGATATACAAAGCACCTTATTATAATGGCTTCTATAAAAATTATAGAATCTTACGCTCAAAATAATATTACTCAACTTTAAGCATACCTTAAATTGGCAAATTCCAAAATAGAACTACAACATATCGCTAAGTATTTATTCCAAATCTGTGGCTTACCGCTAACGAATTTACTGCCAGAAAAAGAAAGTCAAGCATATGCTGCTCATAATTTTGACTTGGGCAAGAATAAATACAAATATAGGAGCGCTAAAATAACACCAAAAAAAGCAGGCCAATTTGTAACATTATGGTTCCGAATGTCAACTGGTATTATCGCTCCTTTCGATGTTAATGATGATATTGATTTCTATATTATAGCAATACGAAACGAAAAGAAGATG
The DNA here is from genome assembly GCF_044740685.1 of Sphingobacterium sp. SG20118. NCBI lineage: Bacteria > Pseudomonadati > Bacteroidota > Sphingobacteriia > Sphingobacteriales > Sphingobacteriaceae > Sphingobacterium > Sphingobacterium sp. SG20118. Next base: position 2,166,332 of record NZ_CP172826.1, on the reverse strand, counting down.
GGATTATTCATTTTTCCTAAGGAAATACTATTTCAAAGAAGAGTTTTATCTGGACATGGAAAAGAAGGAAAACGTGGGTTTAGAGTATATCCAAATTGGGATTTGACTATCAGCAAACAAGCACAACAGACGCAATCTTGGCAGAAACTGTATTTTCTAGATTTAAGTAATGAAAATCAGATTGATGTAAAAAAAGGAAAGTGCCTTTTGGGGATGTAACCAATAAATAAATGTTTCTTTACATTATCCAATTATTTTATGTAAATTGGATATACCGATTACAGACATAATTCAATCATTATGCATCCATTTCATAAAAACAACGGGAAACATGCTACGTGGCATAGAAATAATGGTTCGCTAAAAGGAAGTTTTCATCCTTTTTTAAGGAGTCAAAAGAAGTTAAAGGTAGATGATGAGGATATAAAATTCGCGATGATCCTGCCATCTAATCAGACTCGAATCGTTAAACCAGAAGCACTAGAACAAGTACTTCTAGAAATTAACTTGCTCAAAAACAAAAATTAATAGCAGATTGATTATCATAGTAATAAAAAAATGCTCCATTCTAATGAATGGAGCATTTTTTTATAATACAATTTGCAATCTACAAAGAAGCAATTGCATTATTAAAAGTTTCCGAAGGACGCATTGCTGCTGTTGCTAATGCATCATTAGGGAAGTAGTAACCACCAATGTCTTGTGCCTTACCTTGAGCAGCAATCAACTCTTCATTGATTTTAGCTTCATTTTCAATTAACACTTTCGCTAAAGGTGCAAATTTGGCTGCCAAAGTAGCATCTTTTGTTTGCGCCGCCAATCCTTCCGCCCAATAAGCAGTCAAGTAATAATGAGAACCACGGTTGTCAATTTGACCTACTTTACGTGCTGGAGATTTATCATTCGCTAAGAATTTTTCTGTAGCCACATCCAAAGTTTCTGCTAATACTAAAGCATCAGCATTATTTTGTGTTTGTGATAAATGCTCTAAAGAAGCACCTAAAGCTAAAAATTCACCTAACGAATCCCAACGTAAGTAACCTTCATGTAAGAATTGTTCAATATGTTTTGGAGCCGAACCACCAGCACCTGTCTCAAATAAACCACCACCATTCATCAATGGAACAATAGAAAGCATTTTTGCAGAGGTACCAACTTCTAAAATTGGAAACAAATCAGTTAAGTAATCACGCAATACATTACCCGTAACAGAGATAGTATCCAAACCTTCACGAATACGATCTAAAGAGAACTTAGTTGCTTCTACTGGATTCATCACAAAAATATCTAATCCATTAGTATCAAAATCCCCTAAATATTGTTCTACTTTCTTGATGATTTCTCTATCGTGAGCACGGTTTTCATCTAACCAGAATACTGCTGGTGCTGCAGATAATCGAGCACGGTTAACAGCTAGTTTTACCCAATCTTGGATGGGAGCGTCTTTTGTTTGACACATGCGGAAGATATCTCCTGTTTCAACGGTTTGTTCCATCAAAACATTTCCTTCAGCGTCAACTACTCTGATCGTACCATTTTCTGAAGCTTGGAAAGTTTTATCATGTGAACCATATTCTTCAGCTTTTTGAGCCATCAAACCAACATTGGGAACAGAGCCCATTGTAGTAGGGTCTAAAGCACCATTTTCTTTACAATCCTCTATGGTTGCTTCATAAACACCAGCGTAAGAACGATCTGGAATCATAGCAATTGTATCTTGAGATTTTCCCTCTTTATTCCACATCTGACCCGAAGTACGGATCATAGCTGGCATCGAGGCATCAACGATAACATCTGAAGGTACGTGTAGATTTGTAATCCCTTTATCGGAGTTTACCATAGCTAAATCTGGACCGTTAGCTATTGCAGACTCAATCGCAGCTTTAACTTCAGCTTCCTGTGAATGCCCAGCAATCTTAGCAAATACCTCACCTAGACCATTGTTTTTATTAATTCCCAAAGAATTGAATAATTCACCATATTTAGCAAAAACATCTTTGAAATAAACTTCTACGATAGCACCAAAGATAATTGGGTCTGAAACTTTCATCATCGTCGCTTTCAAGTGAGCTGATAATAAAACCCCTTCAGCTTTAGCAGCAGCAATAGTATCTGCAACGAAACCTTTCAATGCAGATAAACTCAATACTGATGAATCTATGACTTCACCTGCTTTCAATGGAGCAAGACCTTTCAATTCAGTCGGAGTACCACTAGCGTTGACGAATTCTATTTTAAACTGACCTTCGTTTGCTACTGTAACGGATTTTTCAGTTTCATAAAAATCACCATGTGACATTGATGCTACACGGGTTTTTGAATCTGCCGACCAAGCACCCATCGAATGTGGATTTGCTTTAGCATAATTCTTAACTGCTTTAGGCGCACGTCGATCAGAGTTTCCTTCACGTAAAACTGGATTTACAGCAGACCCCAATACTTTAGCATAATTTGCTTTTACTGCACGTTCTTCTGCAGTTTCTGGATTATCAGGGAAATTTGGAATAGCATATCCGGCAGCTTGCAATTCTGCAATTGCTCCTTTTAACTGCGGAATAGATGCCGAAATATTTGGTAATTTGATGATATTCGCTTCTGGAGTTGTGGCCAACTGACCTAATTCAGCTAAAGCATCAGCTACTTTTTGATCCTCTTTTAATGCGTCTGAAAAGTTAGCTAAAATACGACCTGCAAGAGAAATGTCTCTTAATTCAACATCGATATCAGCAGTTTTCGCGAAAGCTTGTACAATAGGTAAGAATGAATACGTAGCCAATAATGGCGCTTCATCTGTCTTGGTGTAAATGATTTTAGATGACATAATTTTTTTATTGAAATCTTTTAATTTGCTTAAACAAAATTGAAAACGAACGCTTAGGCTGGTTCAAAATTCGCCTAAAGATAAGAAATTGAAATTTAAATCGCCACAAAAGGTTGAATTATGACGCTTAAAAGTAAAATATTGGCTAGACTGAATTAAATGAATCATCGATATACATGGACATCGTCATTCAAAATGCACTGATATACTTCAGTTCTCATTTTACAATTATAAATAACATTAAAGGTCAAACGTACAAACTAATTTAAGATTGCTTTGATTTTTTTTAATGGTAACACTTCCACAGCTTTATTATTCCTAAACGCACTTTCTAACATTGCTTTTGCCAACTCCCCTGTTTTTATAGGTGCATATTTCTCAAACAAACCTAATTTATTTAAAATCTGAATTACTTTTATTCCCACCTTCTCTCCCATGCGATTGGTATTAGGTCTATCAATGAATCCAGGTTGGAGGATTAATAAATGTTGGAATCCTATTTTTTTAATGACATCTTCTAAAGATCCTTTCATACGGTTATAAAAAACTTGAGATTTTGCATCAACACCAACAGCTGATAATAATACAAAACTTGAAACACCATTTTCAAAAGCCATCTCAGCGAATTGAAAGGGATAGTCGTAATCGATATGCCATTGCGCAGCTTTGCTCCCCGCATCTTTCAAGGTAGTTCCCAAACAAGAAAAGGCTACGTCTCCCTTAATCTGTTCTTTAAAATTGTTTAGTTTTTCAAAATCTATAATAATTTCTTCCAACTTTTCGTGAGGCTCAAAGTAAGACTTACGGAGAAATACACGAATTTTAGAAAAACGGTCGTCATTTACCAATTGCTTAACCAATTCCCTACCTGTGGCACCACTGCCCCCAATTACAATTGCTTCCATAAGATAAAGGTACAGATTCGGTTCTTAAGTTTCACTAGCTTGTCAAATTCCTATAAAATTGTGGGGTAAGACCGACAAAGACTTTTATAATTACTAATTTTAAATTTTCATCCATTAAAGCGAAAAAACATGAATACATATACATTAAACAGTGGTTCAAAAATCCCAGCTATTGGATTTGGAACTTGGCAAATCGAAGAAGGAGAACCTGCTTATACTGCCGTTTATGAGGCTTTAAAAGCAGGATATCCCCATATTGATACAGCATCGGTTTATGGTAATGAACATAGTGTCGGAAAAGCAATACAAGATAGTGGTATAAAGCGCGAAAATCTTTTTGTCACCACCAAACTCTGGAATGCCGATCGCGGTTACAAAAACACCTTAGTCGCATTTGACAAGTCTCTTGCCCTACTTCAAATGGACTACGTAGATCTCTATCTCATTCACTGGCCTGCTAACGAAACACAGTTTGAGAACTGGGAATCTATCAATGCAGACACTTGGAAAGCCTTGGAGCAATTATATACAGAAGGTAGAGCCAAAGCTATTGGTTTGAGTAATTTTCCAAAAAAATATGTCGAAGCAATATTAAAGGTTGCAAAAGTTTTTCCTGCAGTCAATCAATTGGAATTTCATCCCGGTTTTCTTCAAGAAGAAACAATAGCCTTTTGTAAATCAAAAGATATATTAATTCAAGCATGGTCGCCTTTAGGCTCTGGCAGGATTTTACAAAATGAAGTAATAGTATCACTTGCAGCTAAATATGGAGTAAGTGTCGGGCAGATTTGTATAAAATTTGCTTTGCAAGAGGGTATCAACCCACTACCAAAATCCACGAACCCCAGCAATATAAAAGCTAATCTTGAAATAAACAATTTTTCGTTGTCTAACGAAGATATACAAGCGATTAAAAATATAGGTGAATTAGGTTTTTCCGGCCTTAATCCAGCTGAGGTACCCTTTTAAAAAAATAGGTTAGCAAGATTTAATTTTGCTAACCTAAATTTTGTTCCTCCATTCTGAATACATGAATAATTATCTATCTTCTTCAAAACAATAACCTGAATATGTTCAATCATTTACATTTTGAGCGCTCAACTTTTTTAAATTGAAATTTTGCAATAGCCATCCTATTCCCTATGTTTGCAAATATGTCCAACACAGAAAAAAATCCTTATCAACTGTTTAATAAAACAATCTGGTCTAACTGGAAAAGTCAAAATGTAATCTGCATAAAAGTAGAAGAACTATCAGAAAATAATGGGACTACTTTCTATGAACTTATTCCTGACTCTGAAATGTTGGATGCTGATGCTGAAACTTTATATCCGATTGATTCTGAAGATATTTTCGACATGTTACTTCCCAATCCCCATATTAAATTTGTCGTACATGATATTTATATGGCAGATTTGGAAGATTAATTAAGTTTAAACAACTAGCTTGAAAGAGAAACTCTAAAACAGGGCGCTTTTAACATTAAGATATAGATGCCAATATTTTCGACACTTACTAGTATCTAATTAGATTTTAGCAAGTTAATCCCTTTACCCAAAAAAAATCATGATTTCTTTTCTTATAAAGATTTTGTGATAACTGCTTTTTGTTTATCTGCTTGAACCATTTTTTTATAAAAATCAACATAAGCATTGTATTTCTCTGGTGGATATATTTTATCATTCATTTTCTGTGTCCGACTATATAAAAGCAAGCCATCTTGTATCGCAAATTTTGCAGTGTAGATACCAAACTCTGAATCGATAAGAATATCTTTTGGAATGAATTCTATTTGATACCCTTGGGGCAACTCAAAGGTTATTTCATCCTTATCTTCATATGAATATGGAACGGAGAAGAACGTTTTTCTATCCGTTATCTTGATAGGCGCGAATTCCCGTCTATTCACTTGATTAAGTAAAAGAAAATACTTATCCCCCCCTTTACTTAATAATGATTTTGCCTTAAATGCGAACTCTTCCTCTACCTCAGACTTCGTTTTATCTTTTTGATCACACTTATAATAATTAAATGTTTCAACAGGAATGCTGCTATTTTCTAATGCTCTTTTTTTCTGCTCACTAGGTTCTAAAAGTGTTGTACCTAAATTATCTTCAAATTGCGCATTGCCGTACAGTGTATTGGTTAAAACATCAATATCATTTTCATTGTTAAATTTAATTATTGTTTTACTAAATTGATAATTTTGATCAGCATTATAGGTTGGGGTCTTTACAAGTTTGCCTCCCGTTTCCGTTATCAAAAGTACATTTCTATTCGCATTCCCGTATCCAATAAATCCCATCGGATAATAGGGATTAGTACATTCTAAAAAAGTTGTATCTTTTCCTATTGGCACTGCTACTATCATATGGTTTGCTTGACCTATACTAGAATACTTTGGATTTAAACTCGGTTTTCCATTTCCGATCATGACTAAATGGGAATTTATGCCTACCTCATTTAGCATCGCTTTCATAAAATTCGACAAACCTTTGCAGTCACCATAATTAACAGTTGCCACTTTCTCCGCTAATACAGGTTTAAATCCGCCTATACCTAATTGTACACTTACATATCGGGTATTCTGTTGCAAATAACGATACAGTATTTGCATCTTCTCTTGTGGTGTCTTGGCATCTTTTGTTAAATCTTGAATCTTAGTTCTAAATGCATCAGGCAACTGATTACCGCCCTCATTGAGTTTGTAAATCCATTTTCCAAAATTAGTCCAGTTATCAAAATTTCCATTTGAACCATCGTACTCAAATAAATTTGGAGAGGCTTTTACCCAAGAAGAAATGTTATCAATACCAACAGCCATAGGCTCTCTAGCTAAGGCTGGTATTTGTGTACTCTCCCATTTATATAGCGTTTTACCACCTGTACTACTTGAATCAACTTTCAATCCCACACTAGTAAGGTATTTCATTTGATAATTCTGATTCTTTTGAATGCTATAACTTGATTTTTCAACAGATACACCAAAATCTTTTAAATCGCGCCACTGTGGAAAATAAAGCAATCCTTTGAAGTCCTGACTAAAGCTATATTCGATGGTATAGGGATAACTGTTGCTCACAAACTTAAGACTCTTCAACCTATTGTCTTCAAAAATTGAAAAACCAGATATTAAACTTTGGTCTTTTACATCAGATGATTTGTATTCTTTGATTTTCGTACCTGTGGCATCATATAAGACCGCTTTTATATTGTAGATATTTGAAAACTTATCGTATACTTCTTCCATAGCGGCAAAATTATCTCCTGCTTTACTGAAAATAGTAGCTGTAAGTTTATAATCATATTTTGCAGCATTGACACCTTTAATATCCAAAAATTGTTCCTCATTTCTAATCACAATAATGGCGTCTTTCTTTAAAGACTCTGGAATCATGGCAACATCCCAATTAGTCTGTCCATTCAAGACCGAGCAATACAACAACAACGATAAACCTAATGTGTACTTCATTATACCTTCTTTTTAAATACAATTTTTTCTGCTTGTTTCTCTACAATAGCTGCAAATAGTTCTTTCAAATAAAAATACTCTTCTGGACTATAGATGGATTTATTAATATTGATTTCACTTTTAATAAGTAGTGTTTGTCCCTCTATTAAATAAGACATTGAAAATAGACCGACGTCTTCAGGAAGTTTATAAATTCCACCTTTAGGTAGTTTATCAATCTGATAATCATCAGGGAAATTAACCACAACCCGACAGTTTTCTTGTATTGGATGCGCGAAATCTACTGGAAATAGTCGTTCTTCATGCTTCAACGGGTTTTCTTTTGTGCGTTCAAAGAGTAGAGGTGTAAAATAAACGAGATCTCCTGCCTCTTCCACATTATCTTCAATTTCCACGTCCATAAATTCAATCAGTCGCTCGTCCAAACTATCCAAGTTTAACATCTTGAAATTACTAAGTTCCAATCCTGTCTTATTTTTCTTCAAGTTTTTTATATAATCTTCTTCATTTATGGCATTTCTATAACTATTTCGAGTACTTAATCCCGCATATCCATTAAAATAATTGGTTAGCGTACCTTTTAGCTTAAGCTCTTTATCCAAGACAAGGTTATAGACATGCATACTTTCATCTCCAAAATTGGTTTCAGTACTAATCCATCTACCATCCTTATCGCTAACATTGATCAAGAAACCTTCGTGATTCAAATTTTGATAATTAATCATACCAAATGGCATATCTTTAACTGTGGCATCAAGAAAATATAACGTACCAGCTATTTCTACAGCAGCCACCACATTGTCAAATTTACTGATCACAGGATATCCTGGATGCTTACCATTAGCACGTGTACTTATTAAAACGGGATATACATTAAACTTGGCTTCCTTCAAGAAATTAACTAACACTAAGTTTAAATCAGCAGAATTACCGGTTTTCTTCTCAAATATTGTTTTAGGATTTGTCTCTGTACTATAATAATTATACTTTTCATTCCACTTTAAATTATCCTTAACATACTTAAAGATTAATTTTGCGTTTGCTAGAGAATCACTTTCGACTTTAATAATCGACTTCAAATTGTTCTTAGCATAACCCCCTTTTAATAAATAACCTCCAAAATTTTCATCTTTAAGAATAGCATCAACAATCTTTGGCCATGAGCCTGTGTAATCTTGAAAAAATTGACCAGGAAAATTTGTAGATCTAAGTTCAAAATCAATTGTAGATCTATAATCATCTAGAGTTGAAATAAAAGGCTCGTCTTTTAGGGCTGGCATATTTTCAGCAGTAAATCGGTCACGAACAGCCGTAGACTGGAGGTCTGCTACATACTTTGCATTAACAGACTCATGCAAAGTATGGGCAATACCGTACTGCCCATTTCTATTAAACTTATAATCAAAATATTCAGGAATAGTAACTGTATATTCAGACCAAAGAGTTGGAATATCACTTTGAAAGCTCCATCCTCGCAGATTAAAGATAAAATCAGATTTAATTTTATACTTATATTCAATAATCGATTCTTCTTTTACATTAGGCAGCGCAAATTTCTTAAAAACATAATTTCTATTAACTTCTTCCGTAAACTTAGAATCCTTATCAATTTTATTAATAATCATGACCCCATCAACCATATTGTAAGTTGATGCATTCATGGCTTCTAAAGTTTCTCTTGATTGTCCATTACTTTTATGTAACCCTATTGAATAATTAGCAAATTCATATCCGTTTTTATTTAAAATTTTAAAACGAACATGTCTTTCAAAAACATAAACGAAAGATTTTGTAGTTGGGCTTATTTCGAAATAGCAAGTTCCTATATCAAACAACTTAATCGCTGAAGCAGCAGAGTCTGCTCCTGATGCGGTAATCAGAAAATCATCAGGATGAATTTTACCAAATTTATATTCAACCTTTCCCTGCTTTTCTTTTTTTTGTGCTTGAACATTATAGTTACTCATAGAAAACAATAACGACAAGAATAACAAGACATTTCTATATGACATAACAAATTATAATTGGTCTTACAAAGATAATTATTAAAACGATATTTAAAGCTATTAAATATCGTTTTAAATTTGAAAGATTTCCTGAAAACTACAAGTATGTAATTAAGCACACTTACTTTATACATGTATTTAACTAATTACTACTAATCAAGAAATTTGATCATCATATAACCGTTGATATATAAAATTATTTCCAATATACTTCAAACAAGAATTATCACAGCAATAATTGAGCTCTACACTCGAATTCTTAAGGCATTGAATATTTTGCAATTAATGCAAAAACACTCATTTCAAAATCAATAAGTTCTTGCCGTTGCTGTAATATAAAACTATTATCCTCTAAACTCCCTACAACAACATCGCGTTCTTCTGTACTATTATACACCATATTTCGAAAAGGATTCTGATAATCCTTAGCCCTGCTCTCGTAAATTTCCTTTACCATCCACCTTTTGTGTTCAATAGCTTCAATTAGCCAAGACTTTATGACCTCAACATTAAGTGTTTCTGCTGACTCTCCTGTTATTTCAAGCAAGGAGGCTAAAGCATGTGCAAGCTTAGTTTCGGGATATCCCCTACTGAGTTCATGATAATTCTTATGTACATCCTCCCAATGATCAATTTCACCAGATTTAATTCCATTTAAAAGATGCTGTATAGCATCCTTCTCAATTAATTGTCCTCCAATATTTTCCCAATCCTTACGTTGACAATCGCGCATCTTAATACGCAAATCTTCATAACGATGTTTAATTAAAAAATCGATGAGATGAATAGTGCCATAATACTTGATAAAACGCTTAAAAAGAGAATAAGCTTCCTGAATTTTCACGATTTCAACTTTTCGTTTCGAATGTTCAAAACCTGACATATGAACCACTGATGGCACTTGGTCACCACCATGAGTTAATTTAGTTTTTCCTCTATGTATAACCTCCTCTTGAGATAACTGTAATTCCGTATTATCATCCGACCCTACAGCATGTTCAATCATTTTAATAGCATTAAATAACTCGTTTACCGTATCGGGAGCTAAAATATCATATTCTAAATATTGATTTTTCAACAACCTTTTGTCTCTCACTTCATATTTATTTGCATTGCGAATGAGTGCGTACATATTATACATAAACCAATAACCTGGAATGATTGTCAACTTATCATTCTTAACATCATTATTCACCAAAGAAAATGGAATTTTGATATCCATTTCATAAGGAAAATCACCTTTCACCAAAAGTGTGTATGAGGCAAATCTTGAATTATGCTTTAGGCTCACGCACAGACCAGGCCAAAACCCACGTCCTGCTATAATCTCTCCATCTGCAGCTCTAGAGTTATGGTTAGAAACCAACAGTAGCACCTGCTGCCATATTACTTTGTCCCATTATCATTGCAGCACATAAAAACGAATTATTATGATGTTGCTCATGCGCTGGGAAAATCAATGAATTCAAAACTTCACAGCAAGAAATTGTCGAATTATCACCTAAAAATGAGTTAATAAGACGTGCCCCATATTTTAATTGAGAAAATGACGAAAGAACAAAACGTACGGCTTTTACACCATAAAAAATGCGACAGCCATAACCGACGATACCATTCACCAACTCGCACCCTTCGCCTATTTGTGTGTAGGCCTCCGGAGAAGAGTTAATGGTCAAGTTTTTGAGTTTATTGATACCCTTAATATAGGCGTCTGAACCGATCTTTACATTCTTTATATTCTGTGAGTTCTTGATAATGCAACGATCTCCAATGACACTATATGACCCACGGGTTTTAGTGAATCGTTTCTCAGTAATTTCTTTAAACCGCTTCTGCAATTGATGATCTTGCCTATTTCTTGTCCATAGATAAGCATCTGCAGCCTGCATGCCATCAAAAGGTAAAATGGACCTAATACCATTTTCATTACATAACTCTAAAGCAATCCGCAGCTGCTCGACTTCTCCTTCCCTTAATATTCCATTTCCAAATTTAGCAGTACTACTAGTTTCCATTTCACTAATATTACTCAATAGTACCTCGTTACCAATAATGAAATGTGCCATATAGCGGACATGATGAATCGCAACATGATCACCTAAATCACAGCTCACAATTGTGCTGTTGTAAATTCCGGATTCTAACTTCAGGTTCCGATATTCTAGATAAATAGGTGCCATATCACCAATCCGCACCAATCCAAAGAAATTATTATGTTTAATTTGATTGGGTATAAATGATGTACTCACTTGTATATTGCCCCAATCATCAGCACGATTATCATTCTGAACTAAAATGACAATTTCTTCTGGAGTCAACTTCCTATAATCTAACTTGGGGTTTTGTTCAAACCTTAAATAATTTTCATCTCTACCATTCGAAACAAACTCTTCAGGAATAAAGTCAAAACCCAAGCGATTAATATTTCCTTTTTTAATCTTGCTCATGTATCATTATTCAACAGTAACTGATTTTGCTAAATTTCTAGGCTTATCAACATCTTGATTACGCTCCACGCCCATATAGTAAGACAACAACTGTAAGGGTATAACAGAAAGAATTGGCGCAACAATTTCATCCGCATCAGGGATCTCAATATAATCTTCTGCTAACGCTTTCGACGTCTCATCACCATCTGTTATCACAGCAATGATATGACCTTTCCTTGCTTTTACTTCCTGAATATTGCTAACAATCTTCTCGTGATATCGATCTTTGGTTGCCACAAAAACAACCGGTAGATTTTCATCAACCAATGCAATAGGTCCATGTTTCATCTCTGCTGCGGGATAACCTTCAGCGTGTATGTAGGTAATCTCTTTTAATTTTAAAGCACCCTCTAAGGCAATAGGGAAATTATAACCTCTTCCTAAATATAGAAAATCTCGGGCATCTTTATATTTCCGTGCAATCTCTCTAATTTTCGGAATCTGTGTATCCAAGATTTTTTGTACTTTATCTGGTATCGCGCTCAATTCCTTCAACAAATGTGCATACCGCTCTTGGTCGATAGTTTTTTTGATATGTGCAATCTTGAGTGCAATTAATTCCAATACCGTTAATTGCGCCGTAAATGCTTTCGTGCTGGCGACACCAATCTCTGGTCCAGCATGTGTATAAGCTCCCGCATGTGATAAACGGGCAATAGATGAACCTACTACATTGACCACACCTAAAATAATGGCTCCTTTACTTTTAGCATTTTCCAGTGCTACTAATGTATCTGCCGTTTCACCACTTTGCGATATAGCCAAAATAACATCTCCCTCGTTCACGATAGGATTTCTATAACGAAATTCCGAAGCATATTCTACCTCAACATTAATTCTACAAAGTTCTTCGATTAGATATTCCGCTATGAGTCCAGCATGCCAGCTGGTACCACATGAAACAATAACAATACGATTCGCTTTGCAAATCTGCTCGGCATATTGTTCAATACCACTCAACGTGATCGTCAATTTTTCCAAATCTAGTCTTCCACGCATTGAATCAAAAATAGCCTGAGGCTGTTCTATAATCTCTTTTAACATGAAGTGCTCGTATCCTCCCTTTTCAATGGCGGCTAACTCCAGATCCAATTTTTGAACATAGGGGGTTACGCGTTCATTTCCCAAATTTTTAAGAATAAGTTCATTTGGTTTAACAATCGCCAACTCATAATCGTTTATATAAACCACCTCATTGGTATAAGCAAGCATCGGTGAAGCATCAGAACCTAAAAAGTGTTCTCCTTTCCCTATTCCAATAACTAATGGACTACCCTTACGGGCAGCAATAATAGTTTCTGGATGTTCTGGTTCGATCAACAAGATGACATAAGCTCCCACAACACGCTTTAGTGCTATCCGAACCGCCTCCTCCAAACTGCAATTATTTTTCTGTTTGATTTCCGATATAAAATAGAGTAAAACTTCGGTGTCAGTATCACTTTTGAACTCATACCCTTTACTTAGCAATTCATTTTTAATGGTCTGATAATTTTCAATAATACCATTATGTATCATTGCTATTTGACCATCTGGTGTATAATGTGGGTGTGCATTTACATCCGAAGGCTCACCATGAGTAGCCCATCTTGTATGTCCAATTGCAGTATGGGAACTGACATCATGATCAATTACTGCCGTTTCCAAATTTGCTACTTTACCAGCCTTTTTAAAAACAGCCAGTTTATTTTGCTGAAGCAGTGCTATTCCTGCACTGTCATATCCACGATACTCTAATCTCTTTAGTCCATCAAGAACAATTGAAAAAGCTTGACGAGGACCTGTATAACCAACTATACCACACATAATATAATTTTACGTTTTTAGTTAAATAATCAGAACAAAAGTAGCAATTTTTTATATGCAATCGGTTGCCTTATGTTATTTTATCAAAATTTAACATTAAAACAATATAAAATATACCAAAATAAAAAAGCCCTGCTGATTGAGCAGGGCTTTTTTATTTGATTTAACTTATATTTTAGTGCTTCGTAGACATCTCATCTACATAGTCATCGCTTGGTACATAGTCCGCAACCATTTCTGCCTCGTAATCTACTTTCTCGTGCTTACCAAATTTCCTTTGTATTCCATCAAAAATCGAATAAACGACAGGTACAATAATCAATGTTAAGAATAACGAAGATAACAAACCACCAATAATTACAATCGCTATACCGCGGTTCATATCTGCGCCATCCCCTTGTGCCATTGCAATTGGCACCATACCAATCACCATCGCAATCGTCGTCATTAAAATCGGACGTAGACGTGCATGATTTGCTGCTACTAGAGAATCGTAAGTATTAAATCCAGCCTCTTTCTTATGGTTTGCAAAGTCAACCAGCATGATAGCATTTTTTGCGACCAAACCTATCAACATAATAATACCTAAAATTGTAAAGATATTTAATGTTTGGTTGGTCAATGCTAACAGTAAGAATGCTCCAATGAAAGATAATGGAATCGAGAATAAGACAATAAATGGTGTGGCAAAGCTATCATAAAGAGCAACCATAACAAAGTATACCAATACAATAGATGCTAATAGAGCGATACCCAAGGTGCCAAATCCCTCTTGTTGATTCTCCATGTTACCACCCCATTTGAATGAGACACCAGGTTTTAATTTCAATTTACTGAATTCTGCTTCCCATTCGGTAGCAATCGTTCCTGCAGGTTTTCCTACTACTTGTGCTTGAACAGAAACCGAAGGAGATTTATCGCGACGTTCCAATAAAGTAGGCCCAGAACCATATCCAATATCCGCAAATTGCTCTAATTTAATCGACTCACCCTTTGCATTGATAAATTTCAGGTTTTTCACATCATCCATACTACCTCTTCCAAATTCATCGTATCGAATATTAATATCATATTCCGTATCTCCAGCACGGTATTTTGTGTCTGTATTACCTGAGAAAGCAGTCTGCATAGTCATACCCACTGTAGCTACATTTAGACCTAGTGCATTCATCTTATCACGATCCAACTGTACATTGATTTCAGGATTACCATCTTCTGAGGTTAATTTTACCTCGGTGGCTCCAGAAATATTACGTAACAATGCCGCAGCTTTATCAGCAAACTCTAATGCATCTTTTTGTGAAGATGCAATTACAGTAAGATTCAATGGAGCTTGTTCCGCACCCATGATACCAATTGATACCGTTTTCACCTTTGCTCCTACCAAGTGGTTTTCCATTTCTCTCTTCAACTTAGCCGAATAGACTTTCGTTGATTCTAGTTTATTTTGCCCCTCCTTTAAATAGATCTGCATTTCCGATTTATATTTTGTACCTGATGTACCGGCCATCATACCATCCGAAGCTTGACCAACAGTGGTAATAACGCGTTCGATTTCTGGTCGTCCAGCTAAATAAGATTCTGCTTTCTGCGTCATAAAGTTGGTTTGCTCAATAGAAGCATCTTTATTTAATTCCAATTGTAGATAAAATTCACCTTTATCATTCCCTGGAAAGAAATCTGTTCCTATATAACCTTTGATCAATAGCCCTAATGATGCAACAAACATAACTATCGTAAGCAGTAAGGTAATAACCTTATTCTTTCTACTATGAAGTGACCATTCCAGTATACCTGATATCCCGTGTGTCAATTTCTGCAACCCAGCTTCAAATTTCTCTAAAATACGACCAAAGAATGTGTCGTTACTGATATGCGATAATTTTCCGTATCGAGAGTATAACCAAGGTACAACCGTAAAGGAAACAAGTAATGAAATTAACGTTGCAAATATAACTGTCACACAGAACTGGCGAAGAATATCCGAAACCAAACCTGTTGATAGGGCAATCGGTAAAAATACAACAACAATTACCAGTGTAATAGCCGTTACTGTAAAACCAATTTCTGCAGCACCATCATAAGCTGCACGAACCTTACTTTTACCCATCTGCATATGACGATGGATGTTCTCGATTACAACAATAGCGTCATCGACCAAAATCCCCACCACCAGCGATAGCCCCAATAAGGACATCAGGTTTAACGTATAGCCCATGACAAATAGACCAATAAAAGTTGCTATCAATGATAATGGTATCGCCACAACTGCTATAAAGGCATCTCGTAAACTATGCAAGAAAAACAGCATAATAAAACCTACCAATGCAACGGCAATCATCAAATCATGCATCACATTACTTGCCGCATTGATAGTATAATCCGTTGAATCACTCGCTACGTCGATTTTGATTTTTTGCTCTGCATAATCTTTTTCAACAACTGCAATAGTCTCCTTAACAAGTTTAGAAACGGCCACCGCATTTGCATCGGACTGTTTAAATACTTGCATCAAAATTGTGTTTTTCTGATCTATACGAGAGATTTTCTCGATATCCTTAATACCATCTTGCACGTCTGCGATATCGCTCAAACGAATAGAGACACCTGAAGGCGTCGTAATCGGAAGGTTACGCATCTGATCTAAAGAAGTAAATTTACCCGATAAACGAATGGTTGTTTGACTATTTCTTGACTTAATACTTCCAGTTGGAAAATCCAAGTTAGAAGAAGCTATAATTTTCTGAACATCACTTATAGTCAATCCATATCCCTCTAGTTTTTCAGGGTTGACACTAACTTGGATTTCTCGCTCTTCACCACCAGTTAAATCGATTTTAGCAACCCCTAATATACGTGCAAAAACAGGTTGAATTTTTTGATCCAATAAATCATATAATTCTTTTTCAGATAAGCTAGATGTTACCGACAAGTTCATAATTGCCACATCATCTAAAGAGAATTTACTCAAAGAGGGAGTTTCAGCATCTTCAGGTAAATCATTAATAACAGCATTAATCTTACGCTGGGCATCTGTCAATAGAAAATTGACATCCGCTCCCGTATTCAGTGTAATCATAACGACCGAAACACTTTCCATTGATTTTGTTTCGATTTTTTTTACGTTTTCCAAAGAAGATACAGCATCCTCTATCACTTTAGAAACAGAAGTTTCCACCTCTGATGGAGCAGCACCAGGGTAAACCGTTTGTACCGTAATCACATTCACATCAAATTTAGGAACTAATTCGTACCCCAAATTTAAATAAGACCCTATACCACCAATTGTTAATAATAAGAATATGACAATGATGATACTCGGTCGTTTTATAGATATTTCAGAAATTTTCATTTAAAACTTGCGTTAATTATTTAATAACCTCTACTGCAGTACCGTCCAATAAATTGATCTGTCCTGTCGTAATAACCTGCTCTCCGCTTTCAATTCCAGAAATGATTTCAACTTGATCTCCAAACACACGACCGGAAGTCACTTTTGTAAGAACAGCTTTACCATTTTTAATAACAAACACTTGGTTTGAACTTACAGAACCTACAAAAGCATCTCTTGGTACGACCAAAGCATTAGATACTTGACCATCTCCAAAATATGCAGTACCATACATACCTGCCTTTAAGTCATGCGTGGCATTGTTGTTGATTTCCAATTCTACAGGAAAATTAAGACTCCCATCTGCCTTTGGCGCTATGAATGTAACTTTACCCTGAAAGGTTTGATTAGCAAGTACAGCTGACTCTACTTTAATATTTTGACCCAATTTGATTGCACCAATATTCTTTTCATCAACGTTTACTTTCAATTTCAAAGAAGAAACATTTACAATTTCGAATAATTCATTACCAGGACTTACATAAGCACCAGGTTCAACACTTCTACGATTAACGATACCCGGAAAAGATGCTTTTACATTCACATCAGAAGCCGAAATTTGAGAAGAACGCAAATTGTTTTTAGCATTTTCCAATTGTAACTTCATTTGATCCAATTGTTGTTTAGTAACTCCCCCTGTAGAAAATGCACTTTCAAATCGAGCAACCTCATTCTTGGCGTTTTCATAAACGGCTTGTGCATTAATAACACTAACATTCTGTTTATCACCTTCAATAAAAGCTAAAGTCTGTCCCGTCTTTACATAAGCGCCTTCTTCTACGAGAACACGTGCAACTCGACCGGCAACTTCCGCTGATAGCTTTACCTCTTGTTTTGGTAAGAAAGTACCATTAGTAACATATACATTATTAACTTCCTTGATACCAGCTTCGGTCGCACGCACAGCTACTGCTGCATTTTTTTGTGCCACCACAGCTGTTTGTGAATCGTTTTCTTTCTTGTTATTGTTTAACACATACATAATTCCTGCTAAAGCAGCAATTACAATGACTCCTGTTATAAATATCTTTTTCATATAAATCGGTTACTATTTGCTATTTAATAATGTATTTAATTCCCCTTTTGCTTTGATCAACTGTACCTCAGCAACTTTATAATTCAATAATGAAGTACTTAAGTTATTTTGTGCATCAGCATATGCATTCTCCGCATCCAAAAGATCTGTCAAAGTTGCCAGTCCATTCTTATAATTATTCTGCGTATCATCCAACACCTCTTTTGCTAAATTCACATTCGCACGATTATTATTTATTGTCAATAAACTATTTGTAATCTGTGATTTAGCATTTTCATTTGCTAGACTTAAAGCAAGTTTTGTATCTTCTAAATCTACTTGAGCTTGTTTCAATTGAATCGTCGCTTGATTAACTTTTGCTTTAGTTGCACCACCTGTAAATATTGGAATAGAAAGGTTAAGACCTAGTCCCGAAGTAGAGTTCCAGCTAAAATTTCTTCCTCCTAAAGGAAATTTAGTCCCAAAACCGGTATAACCAATATCTCCACCAAATGATAAATTTGGATAATAAGCAGCTTTAATGGCATCCCGATTTAATTCCAAAAGTTGATGTTGTTTTTCCAACAATCGAACTTCTGTTCTTGATGACAAATCCAAAGCTAGCAAGTCTGCTGTAGATGGATTTATTTCAAATGTTTCATTAGGCAGAATCACTTCCTGGTCCATCGACATACCAATAGCAAATTTTAATGCATTTTCTTTCAATTCCAATGCATTTACCAATATTTGTCTATTTGCTTTTAGATTATTGACAGCAACACTTGTGCGATCCAAATCAATTTTCTTTCCTAAACCGGCCTGAATGAGACCCGCAATCACACCGCGTGTCTTTGTCGTACTATTTAAATTATCTTCAACAGTTTGCAACTGCAATTGAGATTGGAAAACATCATAATACGCATTAGCCACTTTTTCAATTAATTGTTCATCAGATAAGTCTTTATTAATCAAATAAAATTCTTTTGTTGTTTTTGCAGCCTTTAAGCCTGTAAATAATGACTGATTAAAAAGCTGCTGATTAACAGAAAGCATTGCATTAGAATTCCAAGGCTGTCCCATCTTGATAATCTGAGTCACTCCACCAGCTTCTAACGCCATTCCAGGAATCAATACATTATACTTAAGTGATGCGGATCCACTAATCTGTGGAAGTGCTCCTGCTCTAACTTCATCTATTTGGTATTGGGCATTTTCTAAATCAAGTGTAGATTTTTTCGCCTCAGCTTTGTTTTCGAGCGCATATTTAAGTGCCTGATTCAAAGTCAAAATCTCTTGCGCATGCAAAAAATTCACTGAGAACAAAGCTGCTAAAAGCACCCCTACGATTTTTATTCTTTTCATTTTTATAATTGTTCGAAACCTTAATTAAACTTTAATCCGTTGTATATTAATATTGTTGCTTCTTTTTGCTTCTGTAAAACTTCACCCACATTGCATTGAGTAGGTATTCCAGTAAAAACATCTGGAAGAATACCTATCAGCCCTATACTTTTCATGATATAAACATAAGTTTCACTTGTCTTATCTATATCAGCAATTGCCAACTCTTTCCTACTCACACCTTTCTGCAACAATTTACTCACTTGAACGATTTGCTTAGCATGAATATCGCGCATCAATGTCTGTAGAGATGCTCCCTTGATCCATTCCATATTTTCATTCATGTGTAACATATAATGACGCTCGATAAAGGATGACCTTAATTCCAATAGCTCTAATAATAACTCAATTATTGGAGAATCAGACTTCTCTATCAAATCTTGCTCCAACTTGATGAAATCATCTGTAACCTTTAAAACAACATCATGAATGAGCGAAGCTTTATCAGCATAATAATAATACAGATTGGCTTTCGTAATTTTGACATCCTCAGCAATTTCATTCATAGCAGTCTTCGAAAAACCGAAATGTGCAAATCTTCTTAAAGCAGCCGCAATAATAAGATCCTTTTTACTATCTATATTTGACAACATACTTTCCTTTTAAACTTTTGACTTTATATAACATTTGGTCAAAGATACAAAAAGACGAAAACAGCCGCAATTTTTTTGTCAGCGGAACGTCAATTTTTATAAAATAAAAAAGTGCAAATCAAATGATTTGCACTTTTTTATTTTATAAAACCCAAAAACTAAAAGGTTATACTATTTTGAAATTGTTTTAAAAACTTCCGTTTATCAAGTTTATAAAGTCTCGCCGCTCGATAAGCGACACCTTTTTGTACCTCATCTAACTCTTTAAGAAAGCCGTAATTTATCATTTTCTTTCTAAAATTTCTTTTATCCAACTCTTTACCTAAAATACTTTCATAGACCAATTGCAGTTGAGTTAGCGTAAATTTATCAGGAAGAAGTTCAAAAGCTATCGGTGTATTAGCAATCCTGCGACGCAGTTTTTCAACACTTTGTTTTAAAATTGTGCTATGATCAAAAGCCAAATCAGGCACTTTATTCAATGGAAACCATTTAGCCTGACGCATATAAGACGTTACTGGCTTAAGTTTAATTTTAGTTTTATCCAATTGTAGCAACGCATAATAGGCTACAGTTAATATCCTTCCCTGAGGATGTCTCTTCAAGCCTGCAAAAGCATATAATTGATCCAAGAATACGTCTTTAAGACCTGTGTTCTCATATAATATCCGTTTAACGGCATCTTCCATTTCTTCATCATTATTAACAAAAAAACCAGGCAATGCCCACCAATCCTTAAAAGGATATTCATTTCTCTCTGTTAGCAGAACGTGTAGTTCCCCTTCATAAAATCCAAAAATGACACAATCGACTGTAAATGTTGTATACAAACCTTTTTCTAATTTAATATCTTTACTGAAACCAATGAGTTGAATATGTAGCTTATGCTATAAAGTTAATAACTTTACCTTAATTTTTGTTGAAACAAAAAAATAAAAAATAATTTCAATAGTGTAGAAAATACACTATATTCGTAAAACCTAAAAATTTTTGACTGTGGTGAATATTAAAAGAATTGGAGTTTTTACATCTGGCGGAGACGCACCCGGCATGAATGCTTGCATTCGAGCGGTAGTCCGTACAGCTTTATATGAGAATTTAAGTGTTACAGGTATATACCAAGGGTACCAAGGTATGTTGGACGCTAATTTTACAGAAATGACATCGCGTTCCGTGAGTAATATTATTCAATTGGGCGGGACTATTCTCAAAACTGCTAGATGCCTAGAGTTTAAAACGAAAGAAGGACGGGCAAAAGCATATGAAAACGTCAAAGCTGCTGGTATAGATGCACTAGTTGCAATTGGTGGTGATGGTACTTTTACAGGTGCTGATTACTTTTCAAAAGAATACGACATTCCTGTAATTTGTATACCAGGAACAATTGATAATGATTTATACGGCTCAGATTTCACCTTAGGTTATGATACAGCTACCAATACAGTAATAGAGGCTATCGACAAGATCAGGGATACTGCTGCTTCACATGAGCGCCTATTCTTTATCGAAGTTATGGGTCGCGACTCAGGTTGTATTGCATTGAACGCAGGTATAGCTGGTGGCGCAGAAGCGATTTTATTGCCTGAAAAGGAAACCGCGATTGATGAATTAATCGATCATTTATCAGCTGCAGATGGCCGTGGCAAGAAATCATCCTCTATCGTTATTGTTGCCGAAGGCGATCAAAATGGAGGCGCCTATAATGTCGCAAAAAAAGTCAAAGAAAAATTTGATTATTATGACACAAAAGTTAGTATCTTAGGACACTTACAACGTGGTGGTTCTCCATCAAGCTTTGACCGTGTATTAGCAAGTCGATTGGGTTTCGCTGCGGTAAAAGAATTGTTAAAAGGAAACAATCGTATGACAGTCGGTGTTAGGGGAAATGAAGTTGTTACAAGTCCTTTAGAGGATGCTATTAATAACAAAGAATACAAATTAAGCTCCGATATGTTAGAGCTTGTTCAAGTATTAGCTATCTAGGTAAAAGAAAATAGAATTCAGATGATTGCAGTAGTCTACAGTGGTTCAAAATTCGCAGATTGGAGATTAGCCGACAAGGGTCGAGTGGTAACTGGATTTCGCACCAGTGGAATCAACCCCTACTTGCAAGATGAAAGATATATTGCCCAACTCTTAAATAAGAACACGAATCTGATCAATAATGCTGAAAAGATTAAACGAATCTATTTTTTTGGTGCAGGATCATCTTCTCCAGAACGAAAAAACAAAATCAAAACTGTATTCGAAAAGTTTTTCATTAATGCCAAAGTAAAAGTTGAACATGATGTTATTGCATCTGCAATATCTACATTTGGTGATGAAAAAGGCATTATTGGCATCATCGGAAGTGGGTCAAATGCCGCGTATTACACTGGAAAAAAAATCATGTCCAATAATTACGGACTAGGTTATATATTAGCAGATGAGGGTTCTACAAATTGGACCTCAAGGATGTTATTAAAACATTATTTAACAGACACACTTCCTCAAGACTTGGAAGACAAGTTATTAAATAAATTTGCTATTGACAGGAAAATTATCTTGGAAAAGGTCTATAACTCGCCACAACCAACGATTTTCTTGAATTCCTTCTCTGATTTTGTTCTGGAAAATAAAAATCATCCATTTATTATTCAGATTGTAAAAAATGGTTTCCGTTTGTATTTAAAAACTTTCATCAAGCCTTTGTACAAAGAACATCCGGATAATCATGTTAATTTTACTGGATCTGTAGCTGCAAATTTTGAAAGCCTTCTAAAAGAGGTTGCAATAGAAGAATTTAATTTATCAATAGGAACAATTACAAAAGAACCTATTCATAATCTTATAAAATATTATATCAATAAAAATTAATAATATGAAAATTGGAATTAACGGATTTGGCCGTATTGGTCGTTTAGCATTCAGAGCTGCGGTAAATCGTCCAGGTGTTGAAGTTGTTGGTATCAATGACTTGGTAGAGCCAGATTATATGGCGTATATGTTGAAATATGATTCAACTCATGGTAAATTCGATGGTACAGTAGAGGTTGTCGACGGAAACTTAGTTGTTAACGGTAAAACTATTCGCGTTACAGCAGAAAAAGATCCTGCGAACTTGAAATGGAATGAAGTTGGTGCTGAAGTGATTATCGAATCAACAGGTTTCTTCTTAACACAAGAATTAGCTCAAAAACACATTGATGCTGGAGCTAAAAAAGTAGTAATGTCAGCACCTGCAAAGGATGATACTCCTACTTTCGTTATGGGCGTTAACCATAAAGATTTAAAAGCTGACCAACATATCGTTTCTAATGCTTCTTGTACTACTAACTGTTTAGCACCAGTGGCTAAAGTTTTGAATGACAAGTTCGGTATCGTTGAAGGTTTAATGACAACTGTACACGCAGTTACAGCTACACAAAAAACAGTAGATGGCCCTTCAGTAAAAGACTGGAGAGGTGGACGTGGTGCTTACCAAAACATCATCCCTTCATCAACAGGTGCAGCTAAAGCTGTTGGTTTGGTTTTACCTGAATTAAAAGGTAAATTAACAGGTATGTCTCTACGTGTTCCTACCGCGGACGTTTCAGTTGTAGATTTAACAGTTCGTTTGGCTAAATCTGCTTCTTACGAAGAAATCAAAGCAGCAATGAAGGAAGCATCTGAAGGCGAATTAAAAGGAATCTTAGGTTATACAGAAGATGAAGTTGTATCTAGTGATTTCGTAGGTGATCCACGTACATCTATCTTTGATGCAAAAGCGGGTATTTCATTGAATGACAACTTTGTAAAAGTTATCTCTTGGTACGACAACGAGTGGGGTTATTCAAACAAAATTGTTGATTTAGTTCAAGAAGTTGGTAAATTAGGTTAATCCTGGTATCAATACTACTATAAAAGGGCTTTTAATTAAATTAAAAGCCCTTTTTATGATACCTATTTTTTTTTAAAAGGCTACTTCTCAGCAATTATAGACCGGTCCAGGTGCACATAGCCGCCATCCACATGAATAAGCTGACCAGTCGTATGACTCGATTTATCAGACAAAAGAAATAAAGCAGTATTTGCTATTTCTTCGGATGTCGTCATGCGATGCCCCAAAGGGATACGATCGGTTATTTTCTTCAACATTTCTTCTGGGTTATCCAAGGTTTGTATCCACGTATCATATTGTGGCGTAGCACATTCAGCAACAACAATTGCATTGACACGAATATGGTAAGGTAGCAACTCCACTGCCCACTCTCTAGTTAGGGCATTACGTCCTCCATTTGCTGCCGCATAAGCCGAAGTATTCCCTTGTCCCGTCTCCGCAGTTTTAGAACTAATATTGACAATACTACCCTTTGACGCTTTCAATGCATCCAGAGCATGATGGGCCATTAAATAATAATGAACTAAATTTTTATGCAGTGACGCTACGAACTTTTCATAATTACCAGAAGCTAAACCTACACCATCATTAACACCAGCATTATTGACCAAACCATCGATACGTCCAAAACGAATTAATGTTTGCGCAATAGCAGCTTCACAATCCTTCGGATCCGCCAATTCGGCTTGCACGGAAAAAGCTAGACCACCAAGAGCCTCAACCTCTTGCCCGACGAGAGTGTTATCCTCTTGTCTGCGACCAACTATCACAGGGATAGCACCTTCTTGTGCTAAACCAAGAACAATGGCCCTACCAATTCCTTTTGCACCACCAGTGACGATTATAACTTTATCTTTCAAATTTAGATTCATACTGTCTCTTATAAATTATAGATTTTAAATGCGTTTGCCCCCCAAAAAGCTTCTTTTTCTGTTTCAGTGAAAGATTCCAATTTGGACTCGACAATGGCGACACTTTCTTCGTAAGAAGCCGCTAACAGGCATACTGGCCAATCAGAACCATACATAATACGCTCTTTGCCAAAAGATTGAAATACATGACCTAAATATTGACTAAAATCATCCAAACGCCAATATTTCCAGTCCGCCTCTGTTGCCAAGCCAGAAACTTTACAGTTAACATTAGAAAAAGCTGCTAGATCTTCAATGAACAATGCCCACTCTTCAAACGCTTTGGATTTGATTTCTGGTTTAGCGATATGATCCAATATGAATGTCTGATTAGGATTAGCAGCTATACATGCTAATGCAGCAGCATAATGACGCGGACGAATCAAAAGGTCATAAGTATACCCATATTTAGTCAATGCCTCCACCCCTTTTAAGAAGCCGTCACGTTTTAAGAAATCAGGATCTTCCTCACCTTCAACTATATGCCTAAAACCTTTAATGAGCTTTTCATCTTGATATTGATGCAGTTGTTCATCAATATCTGTTGCACGCAAATCCACCCAACCCACAACTCCCTTAATAAAAGGATAATCTTTAGCCTGTTGCACTAAAAATTTAGTTTCATCATCAGACTGATCAGCTTGTACAGCAATACAACCGTCAAAATCATTCTTTTCTAGAATAAATTTTAAATCTAACGGTAAGTAGTCTTGTTGCAAGACTTTCATTTTACTAGTGATCCAATTATCACGAACGGAATCATATTGCCAAAAATGTTGATGAGCATCTATACGCATACCACAAAATTACTTTTTAGAATAAGCGATAACTTCTTGACGTGACTCACCTAAACCATCCGCGCCCAATTCAATAATATCACCTTCTTTTAGGTAGATAGGTGGATTAAAGCCTAAACCAACGCCTGCCGGTGTTCCTGTAGAGATAACATCACCTGGTAATAGTGTCATAAATTGCGATACATAGCTCACAACAAAAGGGACAGAAAAAATAAGATTTTTTGTACTCCCATTTTGATATTCTTTACCATTTACTTTCAACCAAAGATTCACATTGTTGATATCCTCGATTTCATCTTTAGTAGTCATAAAAGGTCCCATTGGCGCAAAAGTATCACAACCTTTACCCTTATCCCATGTTTCCGCCACGTTCCAATTGATACGCACGCTCTGAAACATCATTGTGCAACACATAGCCCGCTACATAATCTAAGGCATCAGACTCTTCTACATAAGAAGCTTTTTTGCCAATTACAATACCAAACTCCACTTCCCAATCTGTCTTTACAGAACCACGCGGAATCACAACCTGGTCATACGGTCCGACTAAAGAAGTTGTAGATTTCATGAAAATAATAGGCTCTGCAGGAATTGCAGCACCAGTTTCTTCTGCATGATCTTTATAATTTAAACCAATACAAACGATTTTAGACGGTCTCGCAAATGGCGCCCCTATTCGTTCAGTATCAGCGATAGGAATTAACTTACCTTTATTTGCCTTCACAAACTCCTCTAAAGCCGCTAAACCGTCATTCTCAAAAAAAGCCTCATTATAATCACCTCCAAAAGCAGATGTATCATAATTTACGCCATCAATCTGAACGCCAATTTTCTCTTTTCCAATTGCTCCAAAACGTATTAATTTCATATTTTTAGTATTATTATTATATCAAAGTAGCACCAAAGCTACCATGTTCAATTACACTTAATTATTTAATTTAATAAAACCTCCGTCTATCGGATAGTCATTTCCTGTGATAAAACCTGCATCATCACTACATAAGAATAAAGCTAATTTAGCAATTTCTTCTGGTTGTGCCATTCTTCCGATTGGTTGACTTTTGGACAATTTATCAAAAACCTCCGCTTCTTGTCCTGGATAATTTTTGGCAATGAAACCATCAACAAATGGTGTATGCACACGTGCAGGAGAAATACTGTTACAACGTATCCCGTCTGCCATGTAATCACGTGCTACAGAAAGAGACATAGCAAAAATAGCACCCTTACTCATCGAATAAGCAAAACGATCCGGTATCCCCACCCAGGCAGCAATAGATGCAAGATTCAATATCGCACCACCACCGTTAAGTTTCATCTTCGGAATGATTGCATATAACGCATTGTACGCACCCTTAACATTGACATTAAAAACACGTTCAAAATCTTCGGTTGCACAGTTTTCCAAATTACCCACATGAGCTATACCTGCATTATTCACCAAGATATCAATTTTATCAATTTTACTGACGGTATTTAAGACATCTTCCTGCTGACTTACATTACATTTATGGACATATCCTTTACCACCTTTAGTTGCTATTTCAGTGGCAACTAACTCTGCTCCATCTACATTTAGATCCAGTATGTGGACTGTAGCACCTTCTGCTGCAAAGAGTAAACTAATGGCACGCCCTATTCCGCTTCCGCCACCCGTGATTACAGCTACTTTATTCTGCAATTTTGACATCTTAATATGTTATTTAATAAATATCCGACTACCTTATTCAAGACAATCAAATAATGATTTACAATTTTTCTTATATTTTATTAGGTAATCTTTCTCTGTACAACTCCTATCACCTATAGTTTAACCACATATCTGACTACAAAACAATCAATTAACAATACTGATTATAAAGATACTCCTCTTCGCCAAGGAATAAAATCATCTTGTCCCAAAAGTACCGCTTTAGGAACGACCTCTCCACTAGCCGCCTGAATCACATAATCCAATATACGATGAGCAGCTTCTTGAATTGACTCTTCTCCTTCGATAATTGTCCCGCAATTAATATCGATAATATCTGGCATTTTTTCAAATGTCTTCGTATTCGTAGACAGCTTTACTACAGGAGTAATCGGATTTCCTGTTGGAGTGCCCAATCCTGTTGTAAACAGCACGATGTTTGCACCCGCTGCAACCTCAGCAGTCGTACTCTCCACATCATTCCCAGGTGTGCATAAAAGATTTAACCCTGGTTTATTAGCCAATCCAGGATAATCCACTACAGCCATTACGGGTGATGTCCCCCCTTTTTTAGCCGCTCCAGCAGATTTAATAGCATCCGTAATAAGTCCGTCACGTATATTCCCTGGTGAAGGATTCATGTAAAAACCTGAACCATCAGCCTCAGCTTTTGCATTATACACACGCATCAGTTCCATGAATTTATCTGCAGTAGGTTCATCCACACAACGATCACTCAATTCTTGTTCCACACCACAAAGCTCTGGAAATTCAGCCAATATAACCGATCCGCCCAAAGTCACTAAGATATCCGATAGATATCCCAATGCTGGATTAGCGGAGATACCCGAGAAGCCATCCGAACCACCACATTCCAAACCGATACACAACTTATCTAAAGAAGCCGGTTTGCGAGTGTGTTGATTTGCCTCCATCATACCGGCAAATGTTGCTTTAACAGCCTTCTGCATCAATTCTTTTTCCGTGCCCTCTTTTTGTTGTTCAAAAATATATAACGGTTTATCAAACTTCGGATCTCTTTTGGCTATTTCCGCTTGTAATATTGAAGCCTGTGCATGTTGACAACCTAAACTCAAAATTGTCGCCCCAGCTACGTTAGGATGCGTAATATAACCCGCTAGCAAACCACATAATGCATCAGAATCCAGACGTGTACCTCCGCAACCCATCTCATGATTCAAAAACTTGATACCATCCACATTATCAAATAAGCGCTGTTGACTAGCAGATCCAACAGATACACTCAGATCACTTGAGATAATCTGGTTGACATCAGCTCCCGATTGATATAAACGAATCAACTCATCGACCTCGGTCGTATAATCATTTGCTTTTACTTTATATCCTAACTTTTCTTCAAAAGCTGTTTTCAGCGTCAGTACATTTCTATTTTCACAAAAAACCAGCGGAATAACCAGCCAATAATTAGCTGTACCAACAGTTCCGTTAGAACGATGAAAACCACTAAAAGTCTTATCTTTAAAATCCGAAACATCAGGTTGAGTCCACGCTGTATTCCGCTTACTCAACTTAAAATCATCTGCAGCATGTCTCAAATTTTCTGTTGAAATCAAAGCCCCCATTCCTAAGTCACAATTGACCTTACCAACCAATACCCCATACATATATACCTCGGCATCTTTAGTTAGAGGAGTTATGGTAAATTTATGTTTAGCAGCAATATTTTCCAACAATTGAAAACGTTTATTCTGCCATTCAATTTCAGTACCTTGGGGCAGATCCTGCAAAGCGACCAAAACATTATCGTTCGGGTGTATCTGCAAATATTTTTTCTTATCCTTTATCATCTTATTATTTCAAATCGAATATTTTATTCATTAAAACCCACTTCTCATCCCCCTTCGCACCTGGTATCGCACTTTGATACTTCCACATCAATTTCTCCCATTTCTGTACAGTTTCATTTTCAGCATCCATTTTAGCTTTCTTCTCAAAAGAAAACGTACTGTCCACCTCCATGATCATAAATAAACGGTTTTCAAATCTAAATATTTCCATCTTCGTAACACCAGCAGCTCGGATTGATTCTTTAATTTCTGGCATCACTGTTCTATGATGCTGCTCATATTCAGCAATCAATTTCGGATCATTAACCAAATCTAGCGCAAACGTATATTGTATCATCTTATTATAAATTATTTCTAAGCAGTTTTTCCAGCTTGATCCGTTATATTTTTGTTTGCTAGAGCAAATAAAAGCACAACCACAAAACAGATTAAAGGGACCCAGTATCCAAGTTGTAGATTTCCTGTCATGTCCGAAATTAAGCCCAGTAGAGGCGGCAATATAGCGCCACCTACGATAGACATAACAATCAAACTTGACGCCGATTTAGTATCCGAACCTATGCCTTGTACACCTACAGCAAATATGGTCGGAAACATGATTGACATAAAAAATGCAACTGCAATCAAGGCATACACTGTAAGTTGGCCGCTACCATATATCACGATAAAAGACAAACCAATACAGATTATTGCATAAAGGGTTAGTAACTTGAGGGGCTGTATGTATTTCATAAAAAATGTACCTACAAACCTTCCTAACATAAAAGCTAAACCTGTAAAACTAGCATACTTTGCAGCATCCATGGGTGCTATGCCAGCAACTTCAGTAGCATATAAAACCATAAAACTCAAAATGCATACTTGTGCACCAACATAAAAAAATTGAGCAATCACACCCCATTTCACATTTTTATGTCTCAAGGTATGGAAAAAACCAATCTTTCCATCGCTTTCATCATCTTTGATATCTGGCAACTTAGTAAAGAAAAGAACTGCAGCAACCACCAAGATGATCAAGCCTAAGATTATATAAGGTCCTTTGACTGCGGCAGTCTCAGCTTGAATATAAGCAATACGTACTTGCTCACTCATGTCTGCAATTTCGGTATCCGACTTCGGTTGCTCTGTTAAAATATACTTACCGCCCAAAATTGGAGCTATAAATGCGGCCAATCCATTAAAAGACTGCGCAAAATTCAATCGTTGCGTTGCTTTACTGGGCTCTCCCAAGATCGTAACATATGGATTTGCTGCTGTTTCCAAAATTGTCAAGCCACAGGCCACTACAAATAAAGCGCCTAAAAAGTAAGCATAACTGATTTGATTAGCGGCGGGAATAAATAGAAAACAGCCTACTGCAAAAAGACATAATCCTATCAGGATACCCGCTTTATAACCATATCTCTTCATGATTATTCCCGCAGGAATAGCCAATAGAAAATAGGCAATAAAAACTGCCGAATCCACTAAAGATGCTTGTAAATGAGTCAGACTAAAAGCATTGCGAAGATGCGGAATCAGGATTGGATCTAAGTTATGTACGAATCCCCAAAAGAAAAATAGAGATGTTACTAAAGCGATTGCTAATTTATTACTGTTACTTACTGACATATAAAATATAATTTATCATTGGTTTATGTAAAATAAGGCATAAATAATGAAACAAAATTTAAGTATTTTACCCAATTATTAAGCTATTTTAACATACTTATTAGTGTATATGTAAAATATAGTGCATATATTTATTAATAAATGAAACCACAACTATTAAAAGTCAAGGACAGTAGCATAAAATCTTTCAGTGTCAGGAACGACATTATGCCCCAAAACCACAATATTTGGCATTATCATGAAGAACTTGAATTGATTCATTTTGCAAAAGGTTCCGGAACACAGTTTATTGGAGATAGTGTCAAGAATTTCAGAAGTGGAGATATTGTATTGGTTGGCGCCAACTTACCCCATTATTGGTTATTTGACGCGCAGTACCTCGATAGCAATTATATAGATCCCGCGGATATAAGAGTCACACATTTTAAAGAAAATTTTCTAGGTGATCAATTTTTCAATCTACCGGAAAATCATAAATTAAAAAATCTACTCAAAAAATCAAGACGAGGTATACAGCTCGATAATTCCATCACCACTACATCTAAAGATCTTATAGAAAAGATTTTAAATAGCTATAACTCAACTAAAATCATAGGTCTAATTGAGGTACTTACCCTAATTGCAGAGTCCGAATCCTATACTTTATTATCCAGTGAAAATTACCCCATTGATAGTCAGGATCTAGATTTCGGGCGAATGACCGTAATTATAGACTACATTACCCAGCACTATAAAACACAGATTCGACTTGAAGACATTGCCTCAATGACAGGAATGACGACTAACTCTTTCTGCCGTTATTTCAAAGCTAAATCTGGCAAAACGCTATTTCAATACCTCATTGAAATGCGGATCGGTTATGCTTGCAAATTGCTCAATGAACGCAAGATGAATGTTAAACAGATTTGTTTTGAATCGGGTTTCCAAAACTTTGTCAGTTTTCACAAATATTTTAAGGAAGCAACAGGGTGCACACCCCTACAATATCAAAAACAATTGTATAACATTATTGAAGATCAAACACCAACTTACCCATAAAATCACCCGAATCTAATAACTGATGTGCAGCCACAGCTTCTTCAAGCCTAAAGGTCCGGTAGACATTACTCTGGAGCGTCTTTTTATTGAGTAATGGGAATATTTGCTGCATAATCTCATCCCGCACAGTACGTTTAAATAAAACAGGACGACTTCTCAGCAAACTTCCAGATAAATAAATTCGCTTTTGCATCAATTTAAATAGATTTAATTCAACCTTCCCACCCTTCATCGCATTTATATATACCAAATGACCATCTGGCTTCATTACCTGGATATTTTTAGCAAAATAATCGCCTCCAATACTATCCAACACAACATCGATTTGATCAACACCGATAACCACTTCATAATCTTCTTCATTATAATTAATAACCACATCGGCCCCTAAACTTTTGCAGTATACAGCTTTCTTATCAGAGCTCACGGTCGTATACACTTTTGCACCACACAATTTTGCTAATTGTATAGCCATTGAAACCGATACCACCGCTACCGCCGTGAACTAAAAAAGCTTGACTATTCATTAATGCCCCACGTTGAAAAACATTATGATAAACTGTAAATAAAGTTTCAGGAAGTGCAGCAGCCTCTATATAACTAAAACCTTCAGGTATAGGCAGGCACTGACCTTGATTTACAGCTACATACTGCGCATATCCGGCTCCGGACAAAAGCGCACACACACGATCTCCTACCTTCCATTCGCTCACAGATTCACCAACAGCTACTATTTCTCCAGCAACCTCCAAACCTGGGATATCGGCCGAAACCCCTTCAGGCGCAGCATAGTTTCCTTTCCTTTGAAAAACGTCCGGACGGTTCATACCCGCAGCTCGCACTTTTATTAATACCTCATGAGATGAATACAATGGTTCAGTGACCTCTTTTACCGCTAGGCATTCAGGTCCTCCAAAATGGGTTATTACAACAGCTTTCATTATGATTTTTTTGGATATTTTTGCAAACGAAAATTAAGAGATAACATAAAATAACGTGACAATCTTTGATTTTGGACATCCAAAATATCATTTCCGAGAACATCCCTAGTTATTCCTGAGTTTTGATTGAGCAAGTCGAATCCCTGAACACGTAACATGGCCAAATTATTGCGCATAAAAGTATACTCAAAATAAGCATTGATAATTGTTGGATTGACATTCGTCCACGAATTGGATGAATAACCCGCATTAAGCCTTTGTGAGACCTCCACACCAAATGAACTATGTTGGCTAACATAACATTTTGACCCCAGACCAAGCACCCCTGAATGTGCGATGATTTGATCGTTATAAGGAAGCTTATAAGTAGCACTATTCAACGAGTAATTACCATTTAACTCCGCTTCAAAAATATCACTGAACATATAACGGAATTGAAGCGATTGTGAATATAATATATGCCCTCCATCATTACGGATATCATTGATATAAGTCACATTATTATAAAAATCAGCATTACCATTCAAACTCATCTGAATATTACCATCAAACAATGCAGAAGTAAATAAATAATATGCTTTAATATCATAATATCCCGAAGTATTTAAAAATGTCGTTTTTTGAACCGTAGAATTAGGCATGGTAGTTCGGTTTGACACAATTTTATCAAACACGAAATTATAGGCTAAACTACTTTCGAAATATTGTCCCTTTTTCACAATTGATTTTCGATACTTCGCTAAAATACGATTTACAAATTCAGCTTTCAGGTCCGGATTTCCCTGAATAATGTTTTGCGAATTTGTATTATCCAAAATAGGTTGAATTTGATAAAAATTAGGTTGATTATTCTTACCCAAATAGTCTACGGACAAATCCGAATTTTCATTAAACTTCCATTTTATACCTGCTGCAGGTATGAGGTTAACGTTCCCATAGGAAGTCCGGATAGACTTGTCCCGAGAATATCCCGTCAATTCAGTTGGCTGTACCGCAAAACCCACATTATATTTAAACTTACTAAAGACATCTTGTTGGTATTTCATTCCGATTCTATTGGAGGCAAAAGCATAATCATAGCGCAAACTCAACGAATCTACAAGTTGCATATTCCACAGTTCATTATCACGTTCATGAACCATGCGCCTCGCATCAATTGCTGTATAAGTAAAATCATAATTGATTTCCAAGATCCCACCCTTATCCACAGGTTCGATAATGGAGAGCGAGCTTTTTATATCTTGGTTCCTGTTATCACTTCTTACAAATTGATTTAAAAAACTAGTCTTCGTGCTCACATCATTGAATGCAGAGTCAATAATGGTGTTACGATCTAAGATATTTTCATTTTTTTCAACTGAATTATAGCCTAGGTGTAAATTGTAAACCAATTTTCTACCCGGTTTTTTAAAACTTTTAGCATATAGCACATCCAGTTCCGCATTTGGACTTGTACTCGTATTATCCGCAAGATATGTTCCGTTATTCGTAATTGTTCTGTTTTTCACATACCTGTCCCGCACTTCTTCACCTTTAGATTTGCTCCATGAAAATGTGGGCGATATTTTCAACAAATCCGTATCAGACAATTTAATATCAAAATCCCAATTCATCTGATGGCTATTATCTACTGATTTGGTTACGTAATCCTCTAGATTAGAAATGATATGATCACCGTACACTGATTGAAGGTAAGAATTTCCTTTTGTGACATTCTTCATGTTCGAAAAACTGTATCGTCCAGAAGCGTAAATTTTATCCGTCAAATTACTTGAAAAACTCGTGCCCAAAGAACCTATATTGTTAAACCCATCAGTTGGGTCTGCAAAATCAGCCAGTTCTCCCATGACGCGATCACGCGATCCACCACCATTTGGAGAACCAAAGGAAAATAAATTCGTATTCGTATTATTAAGAGACCCAACAAATGACAGCTCTTGTCCATCATTAAACCTGTTAATCCCCGCACTTGCTAAAAAACGTTCTTTATTGCCCACACCACCTGTTACTTGACCAAAAGAAATTTTCTTTTTATCATCTTTTAAGACGATGTTTAAGATCTTTTCAGACTCTCCGCCTTTTGTTCCTTTTGCATACGCTTCATCGCCGTAGTAATCAATCACCTGAATATTCTTAATAAAGTCTACAGGAAGATTTCGAGTTGCTGTCAGCACATCACCTCCAAAAAACTTTTTACCATCCACCTGAACAGACATGATTGGTTTTCCAAATGCATAAACAGATCCATCTCTAGAAACTTGAAAATTAGGAATTTGCTTCAAAGCGTCCTCAAGAAGCATGCGACGATTAAATTGAAATGCATCCATATTGAACTGTACCGTATCCTCCTTAAAAACAATTGGCTTATATTTTTTAATAAGAATTTCTTTTAGCACCGAGGTCTGGGGCTTCAGAGTAATCGTTTCTGCAACCACTCGATTGGTTGAGTTATATTGTGGATAAGAGCGTTCTACGATTTCTAAGCCCAACAAACTATAGTTCAGTCTGATGTTTTTCCCTTTAACTTCCTCAAATTTGTAGAATCCAGTATTTGAAGACGCAACCATAATGGTATCTAGCGAAGTTGTTAGGCGCACATTAACCCCAGCAAGAGGTTGTCCATCAATATCCACAACAAAACCATACACCTCCTTTTTTTGCAACTGAGCTTCAGCCCTACTAACAATAAAGAAGAGCATAATAAATAAAATGATCTTATGATTATTTCCTGATATTTCGAATTTATCCGACATCAAAACAACTTATTCTATTAGTATGTCAATATACACATTAATTCACACAACATTAACGCAGAATTACGATTTATTGTATAAAAAAAGGCGGTTATTATAAAATAAACCGCCTTTTTTTTATTTACTAGAATAAATTAATTATTCACCTGCAAAAGTTACCTTAACCAAATGCTTGTCAATTTCCCAACGTCCAGTTCCCTCTTCGCCGATCACGTCAAATAACTCTAAAATTCTTCTTGCAACAAACTCTTCTTCAACCTGTTCAGACAAGAACCACTGTAAGAAGTTAAAGGTTACATAATCTTTAGCCTTCACACATTTATCAGCGATATTATTGAACTGCTCTGTTACGAACATTTCTTGCTCCAATGTAGATTCAAAAATTCCACGGAACGAATCAAAATCAGAAGGAATGCCAGTTACTTCAGGAGAAATAGCACGACCACCTCTATTATTGATATAATTAAAAAGCTTCAACATATGCTCGCGTTCTTCATTTGATTGCTTAGCAAAAAATTCAGCAGCATTTTCTAAGCCTTGATCATCACACCAAGATGACATCGCTAAATACAAAGATGAAGAGTGAGCTTCTACCTTAATTTGCGCATTTAATATATTTTCGATTTCTTCTGTTAAAGAAGATTTTAATTTCAATAAATCTTTCATATCCGTAAGTTTTAATTCCAATATTAATAATCAAGTTTCGAACACCTGACCTACTTGAACAATACAAATATAGAGGAGATAACTGAGATTTGTATATTAAATATGCAATACAAATTCAGTCTAAATTAGACATTAAAAAGATAAGTTGTTTAGAATCAGTATAATTATAAAGAAGCTATTTAAGCCAATACTGTAAGCTGCGAATTGCGTAAACAAGCTTTGATTACACTGTTCAATTCCATCATAAACTTAGCGCCATCCAATACCTCCCTTAAGTTCAAAACAGCTTGAACATCCAATAGGTAACAGCGCTCGGTACGAAAAGGCATCACCAAAGTGAAATCAGAAGAACGAGCTGTGTCAGTCAACATGGATTCAATATTGATATTGTCGATCGATTTCTTGAATTTCAAAAAATCAGAAACAGAAAACGAAGTCGTTGTACCCCCAAACTCTAACCAATAACAATTTTTACGACTACATTGATAGATCGCACCAGCTTCAGTTTTATAAACCTCTTCTACATTTGTTAACGGACAGATTGTATTTAACATAAGGGTATTCATTTATTATTGATGCGACAAAAATAATAATTATTTATAATCAATCCAAGTAACTGTGAAGATTATTTTTAATAATTATAAATAACAATAATAAACCATTCATATTAAATCCAAAACGACGATTAGTGTTATTTTATCAGCATAAAAAAAAGACTAACCACATATGGGTTAGTCTTTTCATTATTGAACCGTTATTTATTAAAATTCTTCTTCTTCAGTCGCCAAAATTTCTTTATGATTACTTATTTGTGTCTTGGTTTTGGTTTTATGTTTGTTAATTTGTCTTCGTAAGGATTCCACTGCAATATCAGTCGCTTCTTCAAAACTCTTAGCTTGTCCTTTCGCAAAAAGTTGACTCCCGGGGATATTTATCTTTATTTCCGATATCTTATTTATTTCATCGTCTACATTTTCTAAACGCAAGTAGCATTCTCCACCAATGATTGAGTCTAAAAACTGATTCAATTTACCTGTTTTTCTTTGGATAAACTCAATTAGCTTTTGATCAGCATTAAATTTAATTGATTGCACAGTAATGTTCATTTTTCCTCCTTTTTTTAAGCTTTTGGATGAGCTTGTTTATAAATAGACTTTAATCGCTCCGCAGAATTATGCGTATACACCTGCGTTGCCGCAAGGCCTGCATGCCCGAGGAGCTCCTTTATTGCATTCAGATCTGCACCATTATCCAGCAGTGCTGTCGCAAAAGTATGTCGCAATATATGCGGACTTCTTTTCTGTTGCGAAGAAATCATCGACAAGTACTTATGTACTATTCTGTAGATTAATTTCTCATAGGCAGGTTTCCCTTCTTTAGTAACGATTAAGAAACTAGATTTATTATTATCAATATACAAAGTTTTAGCTTGTAAATAAAGCTGCAACTCCTTTATTAATGTTGCATTGATCGGAAACCAGTCTTTCTTTGCTCCTTTTACCGAATATAAGTAAATTTTTACTATAATAATCAATATCTCTATCCTGAATTTGTAATAATTCAGATAGACGAATACCTGTACCAAACAAAAGCTCCATCACCAATTTATCCCGACGACTTTCAAAATCGTGTACATTTATTTCCAACTGATCTAAGAGTGACATCAACTTATCCTTTTCTACTACCACAGGCAGCTTCTTAGGTGTCTTCAATGCCTTAATTTGTATCGGGCTCCCCTTTACCACACCTTCTCGCTGCAAGAACTTGAAATAAGTACGCAGCGCCGAAATACTACGATTGATTGTAGTAGCTGATTTCTTCGACTCGGACATCCGTGCAAAATAGTGGCGCATATCCCGATGATTAACCTGTTCGAATGCCAGATGATCATTTTTCAAAAAAGTCAAAAACAAACTCACTTCATATAAATAGGCCATTAAAGTGTGTTTGGAATAACGCCTTTCAAATTGTAGATACTTCTCAAACTCTTCCTGATACATACTCCATCCTATTTATAACTAATTTAGCAAAATAAAGCGCATAAAAAAAGGGAAAAGTAAACTTTTCCCTTTTTTTATATCTTCTAAGAAACCTTAGATTGAAACCTCTTGGTTTAATCCTTGTTTGTAAATCGCTTTTCTAACTTGAATACGACGAGTTACAGATCTCTTTTCATAAGCTTGACGAGAACGTAGTTCTCTTAAAACTCCAGTTTTCTCGAATTTCTTCTTGAAACGTTTTAATGCTCTATCTAAAGATTCACCTTCTTTTACATTTACGATAATCATGCTCTGTATATACCTCCTTTCGTAGCCTTTTAATTTTAAAGTGATGCAAAGGTACAATTATCATTGGCATTTGCAAAACAAATTTACACTAATTTTCCAACAGACCCTCTCGGTAAATCAATTCACGCAAAGTATCAGGTTTTGTCAATAGATAAGTTTGCATCCCCAACCCTTTAGCGGTTTTCAAATGTTGAGGACTATCATCAATAAAAATGGTTTCCGCCGGGACTAAATCATGGGTATTCAACACGAATTCAAAAATATCGGAATTAGGTTTACGCATACCCATCAAATGTGAATAATAATCCTTTTCAAAAAAAATGGTATTATCTGCCATCCCAAACTTATTTTTCAGATGATTCATAATCCATTGATAATGGATTTCATTATTATTGCTCAATAAGAATAAGCGGTATTTATCTTTCAACTTCAATAATAATTCATGACTTCCCTCAGCAACACCGATCAACATTGCATTCCAAGCAGCGTCAATTTGAGCATCGCTCAAAGAAGAAAGTCCTGAAATCTCACGAATTCCCTCTCGAAATGCCTTTGCAGGAATTTTTCCTTGCTCAAAATCATCAAAAAGTTTTGTTTGTGCACGATGACCGTAATATTGTCGTACATTTTTGATACCCAAGTCACTAAAGGCAGACTCCATCCTTAAAAAGTCTATCATAAAGACCACATCCCCATAATCGAGGATAATATTTTTAATTTTTTTCATCTTTTTATTTGCAAATATTAATATTTGTATCCATATTTGCATCGTCAAAACGCGGTAAACGCCACAAATTGACAAAGCAAAAATAACCGCTCCTATAGCTCAGTTGGTTAGAGTAGAAGACTCATAATCTTTTGGTCACTGGTTCGAGCCCAGTTGGGAGCACTGCTTAAAAAGCCTTACTAAAAGTAAGGCTTTTTCTGTTTAATTAAACCATCACTCACCATCTTTTCCTTCCTCCAATCATGGCGACCTTATCATTATCATCCTTCGGACAGAAGCTGGCCCTTGCCTTTGTATAATATCACCCCTGCATCACGTATGGCTGTAAACCTCTTCGAATATTAAACATTGAAAATGAGCGATTATCGTTATTGATACCTAAAGAACTATTGGAATGTGGATAACGAACTATTAAAAATTCAATAAGTTAGCACTGCAAGTATCATCTCGCCTCGGTAAAAAAGCACTAATTCATACTATTCACATAAATTAAAACACGCTTTAAATACCATACACCCCATTTTCACATTGAATCTGCCCCTTTCCGGGATTACCTTTTAGATTTTGCTAGCCACTTTTTCGCTCAAATTATGTAATTCGTATAATTAAGCGATACCTTAATTGTAAAACGAAGTCAAATTTGAAGAAATCCAGGGTACTTAATGCTCACCTCTAGATTCTTTGTTTACAACAAAGAATCTTTACGCTTATAAGTATTCATGTTCTATGAATAACTAATCTTTTTTTCAATACTAGGGGACAGCAATTTTCACCTACTGACTATATGATCAATAGAAATAGCAATTATAATAACATGTTCAACGCTTTTATAACTAGGTGTTTATCGCTTATAAAACAGCAGGAACTTTTAACGCAATTCGCAGGTATAATTCGAGAACAATGCGTTCATTAAATAAAATAGGTACCAGCTCTTATTAACGATATAGGCTAGTTTTTTCAAAAAAGAATTATTTATCCCAAATAAAAAGCATCTTATACAACAAAACGTGTCACCATCACAAAACCTACGCCTAGCGAAAGCGATAAAGTATTCCTACTGAAGCCTCCATTTCTTCAACTGAAGCAACAAAAATCTCAACTATTAAGCGTGTGAACTATTATGAAGCTAAACTATATGCCTTTCTCAAGACTTCAATTTTATTTTTGTCACCCTACAATTAGAGGTGATGACTATTGCATTGTCCCAGACCGAAGAGACATTCAAAATTTTACAACTATCTTCCCTCCGATCGTGGATATTAATATAATGCCTGATTTTAAAAATAGAGATATCCAACGCTGGATCATCAGCACAGATCAGTGATAAATTGGAGTTTACTTCAAGCTATGTCATTTAAAGCTCGTTTATAAAAGCTGTTAACGAAGAGAAAAAAAAATAGTATTCGTATCGATTATTGTTTTGAATCGAACGCTATGAATTATACAAGGCAGTGTCTTTGTCCGCATTCATCATATCGATGACTTACGGGCTTATTGATTTTAAATGATATAATTTGAAACAATAAAATGGATGTAACCTTCCCCTAACTTTGCGCTAGGGGAAGGTTACAATACCATCGCAAAAATAACTTACACAGGTACCTTACGACTATCTTCTCTTTCCCAAATGCGGTTGTGACGCAGAGTCGCTATAAAATCTTCACTGAGATTTGATTTCGATTCTAATACAATGCCTTTATCATTTTCTGTGTCTTTCAAATATGTACCTCCAATCAGTTTCTTCGGCACCTTTGGCAAATCCAATTACCTTGCAGTGTCTAAACGCTTCATTTATAAATTGAAAATAATCTGGCTCGCCTTTTAAAACAGCTACAGAATCACCTGCTGGAGTATAGAACGCATCAAAGCAGACCGAAGCATCTATTAAATAAGTATGTGCGATATCTTCCTCTCCTCCTTCCTTATAGGTCAATTTACCCACATGGGTAGAAACCAAAACAACCTCAGCACCTTCTTTGGTTAATGCACCTTTCAATTTATCGACAGAAGCTTTACTGACACCATTTGCAACCAAAAATGCAACCTTTTTAGTATCTAAACGTTCATTACCAGCTTTATTAGCCATACTGAGCCCGGGTGATTTCTCTACTTCGGGTTTATTGGCCATAATTGGGTATTCCGGATGATTCTGCTTCGCAAATTGCACGGTCAAAGGGTCCAATTCTTCCGCAGGGGTAAGACCCAAATTCTTACCCACTTTAGCCGCAAGGGTCTTATCAATTTGATTTAGTATGGCTAGCTCTCGCTTTCTAACATCAACTGATGTCACTTTAGACAATTCAAAGCTAAAGGCACTCACGATATGGTTTTGCTCAGCTTCATTTTGAGAATGAAAAAATAATCTGGCTTGCGTGAAGTGATCGGCAAATGAATTGGAACGACCTCGAATCTTTTCTCCATCGATTTTCTCAGCATGTGATTCAAAACCTTTTTCTCCTTTCATCATAGCCTGATATGGACAACCACCTCCGAGACTATTCGGGAAATAACTTACATTTCCCTTTAGGATATCCATACGGCTGGATCCGTCTACTTGATTATTGTGCTTGTCATTAATCGGTCTATTGATGGGTATTTCATGAAAATTAGCTCCTCCCAATCTATAATTCTGTGTATCGGCATATGAAAACACACGACCTTGTAACAGGGGGTCATTAGAAAAATCAATGCCTGGTACCAATCTTCCAGGGTGAAAAGCAGCTTGTTCTGTTTCGGCAAAGAAATTTGCAGGGTTGCGATTTAAAGTCATTGTTCCAATAATTTTAATCGGTACCAATTCTTCCGGAATCAATTTAGTTGGATCGAGTATATCAAATGAAAATTTCATTTCATCTTCTTCCGGTATCAATTGTACACCTAAATCCCATTCTGGAAAATTACCTTTGTCAATAGCCTCCCATAAATCTCTTCGGTGGAAATCTGTGTCGTAACCTGATATCTTTTGTGCCTCTTGCCACGCTACCTGCAATACACCCAAACGTGGTTTCCAGTGAAATTTAACAAACGTACCTTTTCCAGCATCATTGACAAACTTATAGGTATGCACTCCAAATCCTTCCATCATTCTAAAAGATCTAGGTATAGCACGATCGGACATAATCCACATAGACATATGAGCAGATTCTGGCATCAAGGAAATAAAGTCCCAAAATGTGTCATGTGCCGAAGCAGCCTGTGGAATTTCTTTGTCTGGCTCAGGTTTGACGGCATGAATCAAATCTGGAAAATTCATCGCATCCTGTATAAAAAACACAGGTATATTAATTCCAACCAAATCGTAGTTTCCTTCTTCTGTATAGAACTTGACTGCAAACCCACGGGCATCCCGCGCTAGATCGGTACTTCCTCTAAAACCGGCTACAGTTGAAAAACGAACAAACATGGGAGTTTTTGTACCTTTTTTTAAAAAATTTGCTTTGGTAAAAGCAGATAAATCTGCTGTTGCTTCAAAAACACCATGCGCTCCTGCACCACGAGCATGAACGACGCGTTCAGGGATTCTTTCACGGTCAAAATGGGCCATCTTATCCTGATGAATAAAATCTTCCATCAATGAAGGCCCTCTTTCTCCAGCCTTTAATGTATTATTATTATCATGTATCGGCACGCCATCATTGGTAGTCATTACATGCCCAGTATGATCAACAATGTGTTGATCTACATTGATTTGAGGTTTTCCATTCTTTTCCATTTGCCATCCAATTTAATTTATAACTTCTTCTCTAAATAACATACTAGCGGGTAAAATAGTTTGTCAAATTATTTCATAATTCAAAAACACATGCTTCAAGGTACAATTGTACTATGTTAAGCATAAACCCATAAAAAAATCGGTTGGATATTTTAAATTATCCAACCGATTCGTACTTTATATAAAATTGATAAACTGCTATTTCATTTTATCTAACCAATCTTCAACTTCTTCCTTAGTTTTCCCTGTTTTTGTTTGCAACTTACCCAACAATTCATCTTCTTTTCCTTCTGAATAAAGCAAGTCATCATCGGTCAATTCTGCGTATTGCTGTTTTACTTTACCTTTTAGCTCGTTCCAACGGCCTTTCCATGTTAATTCGCTCATAATAAATTCTCCTTTTTTTAATGAATTACTATATATAAAACCATTAAGTCGACTAATTGTTTTTTAAAATTGAAAATTTCTTGAGTCTCCATAAACTATCTAACAATAGACCGAAACAAATTCTCTATTGTTGATTTAAAAGAAGTATCTTGATACAATTAAAACTTTAAGCATAAGTGATTGTTTATTAATTGAATCAGAGCAAAGCATCTTGTATCGATTAAGGACTCCTTATTTTCAATAATAATTTCAATTAAGCGGTAACGTACCCCCATCCGCATCACCTGAAAAAACTACAAAAAGGAGCAACATCGAATTATAATATGCGAGCACCATATAATGAAGTTAATATATGAATGCATTTAAAGTAGTAATAAACAGTTCGCGATTCCTATTTTCTACCCGGCCCATATGCAACAGGAACGGTATCATTAAAACTAATAACACTTGTTGTGCGACATCTGCTTCCCTGATCAATAAGACTGGAACAGAAATAAAGCAACAAACCCTCCGTAACAACGCAGATCAGTCAAATCACAACCATTAATTTAGATAATTAATTTTAGAAAATCACCATGAAAATAGCCTACATCAGTACTTATTTACCGAAACAGTGTGGAATAGCAACCTTTACAAATGATCTAATCCATTCCATAGACCACCAAGATTCGGAAATAATTCAACATGTTATTGCCCTCTCTGACCGTCCGTATTCCTATCCTGAAGAGGTTGTATTTCAAATCAACCCACAGCAACAATTAGACTATATCCAAGCAGCAGATTTTATCAATGAAAACAAATACGACTGCGTTGTATTGGAGCATGAATACGGCATATTTGGGGGCAATAGTGGTGTGTATATCCTGTCATTGATCAATCAATTACACATGCCTCTATTGGTCAACTTACATACTATCCTTGAAAAACCAAATATCGATGAAAGGGCTATTCTTATTGAAATTGCTAAGCGCGCCTCTATTATAGTCGTCATGAGTTCTTACGCTATAAATTTATTGCAAAAAATATACCATGTTCATGAAGACAAGATCCGTTTAATACCGCACGGTGTACCCGCTTTTGATTATCAACAAGATCGTGCAAAAGAGAAACTACAGTTAGCACATAAAAAAATAATCCTAACTTTTGGCTTCATCGCCCGAAATAAAGGTATTGAAACAGTGATTCTTGCGCTTCCAAAAGTCGTACAGGAATATCCCGACACCGTTTACCTGCTGGTCGGAAAAACCCATCCCAATGTTTTACGCGA
Organism: Sphingobacterium sp. SG20118; assembly: GCF_044740685.1. Taxonomy (NCBI): domain Bacteria; kingdom Pseudomonadati; phylum Bacteroidota; class Sphingobacteriia; order Sphingobacteriales; family Sphingobacteriaceae; genus Sphingobacterium; species Sphingobacterium sp. SG20118. Next base: position 2,121,957 of record NZ_CP172826.1, on the reverse strand, counting down.
ATCGGGAGAAGAATACCGGGAGTACCTCATCAGCCTCATCAAAGAAAAAGGGCTAGAAGAACATGTTATTTTTGTAAATGATTTTGTTAGTACCGAGGCATTGACCACCTACCTAACTGCTTGCGACATCTATATAACACCGTATATCAACGAAGCTCAGATTACCAGTGGAACATTATCATTTGCTGTAGGCGCTGGAGCAGCGGTTTCTCTCTACTCCCTATTGGCATGCTAAAGATCTATTAGCTGATGGCCGTGGTATTTTATTTGACTTCAAAAATTATAAAGAATTAAAAAACATACTTATTGACTTATTCGACAATCCGAAAAAACTCGAAGAACTCCGAAGCAGAGCCCGTCATCACGGTGAAAAGACAACATGGCGAAAATTAGGAGCTACCTATACCAAGGTACTTCAGAAATTATCTTCGACCAAAGTCAGCAGTGATGCTAAAACAAAAATATCCAGACTCGAGAGTCTACCCAAATTTAGATGGGATCATTTAGACCGCTTAACCAACCATGTCGGTATTATCCAACATGCAACCTTTGCGACACCCAATTATCGGGAAGGATACTGCCTTGATGATAATGCCCGAGCATTATTAGTCAGCCTGATGCAGTACGATGCCTTTGGAGAAAAGGCCACAAAGAAACGGATATCCACCTACCTGAACTACATTTATTATGCACAAAGAGAAGATGGCTTATTTCACAACTTCATGAACTTCCAAAATGAGTTTTTAGAAGAGACCGGATCCGAAGACTCTTTTGGCAGAGCTATTTGGGCATTGGGGTATTTATTCAATACCGCTCCTTTCGTCGACTTCTACCAATTGGGGTCAAATATGTTTTTCAAGGCACTTCCTCATTTTGAAAATTTAAAATCCATACGCGCCATTGCCTATACCATGATGGGAATAGCCGAATACCTTAAACAACAACCCAACGACGAGCATGTAACGGAATTACTACGTAGACTGGCTTTTAAATTAGTACATGAATACGACGCCAGTGCCGATGAAGAATGGAAGTGGTTTGAACCTGTACTAGCATATGACAACGCTATCATTCCACTTGCTATACTCATGTCTACCAAATTTTTAAATGATGATAAGCTCAAAAAAATTGGATTCACAAGCTTTCATTTCTTAGAAAACATCATCATGCAACACGGATTCCTATCCATTATCGGAAATCAAAAATGGGCTAAACAGAACCAAAACATGAGCAAATTTGGTCAACAACCCATTGATGTAACAGCAACCGTGCTTCTCTTTAGAGAGGTTTATGAAATCACCAAAAATGAAGAATATTTCGAAAAAATGATCCGTTCATTTGAATGGTTTTTAGGCGAAAATGACTTAAAACTCCCGCTTTACGACCATAATACCAAAGGTTGTTGCGATGGCTTAGAGACCTATGGTATCAATCGTAATCAAGGTGCCGAAAGTACACTATGCTATTTTATATCATACATCACCGTTTATAAAGCTCTTAAAATCAAATTCCAGGTAGCAGAATAGCTTGAATTAGATCCTTCAGATTTATCGTGGCATACGTAGACGCGTAATCCGACATTGCATAAGGCATAATGAGTTGGTCATTATGCACAATTGCACCACAAGAATAAACAACGTTAGGTACATAGCCTTCGCGTTCCATATTATTTGGTGTCAAGATAGGAAGGCTCAGCCTTCCTATTTCAATATGTGGATTTTCCAAATCCAACAATGAAGCACCTATCACATATTCACGCATAGGGCCAACAGCATGCGTAATAATTAACCAACCTTCTGCGGTTTCAATTGGAGAGCCGCAGTTACCCAATTGTATAAACTCATAGGGATTCTCAGGTTCTTGTACCAAATGAATGGCTTCGTTCCAGATATTGATGTAATCCGAATAAGCGATATAATTGTTTTCGCCATCGATACGACAGAGCATTGCATACTTACCATTCACCTTTCTCGGAAAAATAGCTGCCCCTTTATTAGCAATTTCACCATGGATAGGCTTCACTGTGAAATGATAAAAATCTTTGGTTGTCAACAATTTAGGTAAAATACTAATGCCGTCATAAGCGGTATAAGTAGCGTAATAGATAACTTCTCCTTTTGGGGTGATAAAACGAACAAAACGTGCATCTTCAATCCCTCTTTTTTCAGTATCAGAAATCGGAAAAATAACACGTTCAGATATTGAAGTATCCAATGAAAAAGTCATCTCATAATGCGATGAACCCAACCATACCGCCTGTTTCAATATACTATCATTATCTTCAGTATGCTCTATTTCAGCCCTAATCTCTTCCACATAGCGCTTCAATTCTTCGTAAGTAAATGTTTCTGTCAGCTTTTGACTTAACTTTTCCATTGCCTCTGCCGTATGCGGATGCAGCTCTAACAATTTAGAAAAAAAACTATTTTTATTATAACGATGATTCTTGATATTAATAGGTTTATCCAATAAAGTTCCGACAACATCCAAATGAATATCATTACTTTTGTCGATAAACCCTGAACGAAATACGATGGAAGAAACATGCCCTTCACCTGTTGCCCTAAAGCTGATAATAACGCGTTTCTCACCTTCAAATAGTTCTGTCTGATCCGGATGTTCTACAATCGAAGGGTTAAATAAAGCTGCCGATTCAATGGAATATTCCATCGTGAAATAAGAGCCAATTAACAATTTAGCCGTCATCGATATTTTATCTGTAGGCATTTCAATTCTTTCCATTAAATGCCGTATCCGGTCAAAATTACGTTCGAAAACCTTCACAATACTACGGTGTCGCTGCGAATAACTCCGCAGCACTTGACCAAAAACTTCTTTTTGCTGCGTATCTGATAATCTCAGCACCCGATGAATAACTTTTACCGAGCGCTCATCGCCCAATGAAAAGAACCGCGCAAGTACACGTTTTGTATCAGGTCTAAAATAAATATTCTTCCTATTAACTTGAACGGGCTTATACATAAACGACTAACTACTTATATGACTTAATAACTTAATTTATAAACGTTTCACTGCACACATTGTTGTAATATTTATACTTATTTTTACATAAATATCAACATAGTTAGGCATGTTACTAAAAATGCAGACTTAACAATAAAACTTTTATTTCGCAAAAATAAAATTACTATGCTCATGTTTTCCATTGAGCAACTTAAACAAATTGAATGGTTGCGTTCATCTTTTAATATTTAATTTTTCGGTCACGTGCTTTCACAGACCAATAGCCATCAATATCCCCATCTACAACGACCACTAATTTCTCGTACATAGCTACCGTCGGGCAGATATGTCTAGGTACAGCATAGAAGACTTGACCAATTTCGTACTCCCCAGAATCAGGAACCTTAACCACCATATGTTCCTCACTTTGTCCAATTTGTTCTAATTCAGCTCCATTTAAAAAATGAACACGAGGTAGAGGCGATTCACAAGCCACAGCTTTATAACCAAGATCCAGACAAAGGTGATTCTTGTCTATAATACTGATTACCCTACTCATTAAGAGCGCAGCATATTCAAAAGGTTGTTCTTGTAAAGCTTGTTCATAACCGTAATCCCAAAACACAAAAGTACCTGGACTGCAGACCACATCTGGTCTTTCCGAATGATAGCTAAAAGATGGGGTACCACCAATAATCATTCTGGAGACTGAACTGCATAACTCCAATAAAACTTGATGGGCTTCAAGCAACATAAGGTATGAAGCATCGCTCTGTTCTTCTCTCATTTGTGAATTACCGTTGTAAATATGACCATCATATCCGTGCACTCCTAGTAGTCGTAATCCAGGAAGCGCTAGTATTTCCATCGCCAACGCTTCCACCCGCTCTATTGAGGCACCAGTTCTATTCATGCCAATATTAACATCGATATACACATCCATATGACAATCTGCAGCCAGACAAGCCTCATTTAATGCTCTAGCACTTTGTACATGATCGATAAGACATGAATAGATAGTCTTTGGATAATGCTTTTTCAACTGAATCAAGCGTGTAATCTTTGGTCCAACTGGTTGATAGGCCAATAGTGCATCTTTGGCTCCCACCTCTCCTAACACCTCAGCCTCGGCAATCGTCGCACATTTAAATTGATGGATACCTGAGGCTCGAAATGCAGCACAAACATCAAACGATTTATTCGTTTTTACATGGGGCCTGATACGACTAGTATCCCCACCGACCATAGCGATTGCCTTTTGTATATTATCGTCTACCCTTTGTTCGTAGACCAAGAGTGCTGGCGAATCTACCATCAACTCCTCATTTAATACATACCATGGTTTCATCATGCTTCATCTTTAAGTGTAAACAATGCCTCAATTTTAACTGGAATATGATCAAGTAACGACGTATGATCAATAGTACCGTGGTCTGAGTGATAATGACCATCCGTCACATAATACTTATATAGACCTTTAGGTGTTGGAGCTAATCTTAGTCCTAGCTAATGAAAAATTGGTTTATAATTCTTTTCAACAATGAATTTAGCAAAATCCATTTACATCTCCTAACACTTTTTCACGATACCTTCAGATAAATTTAATGAGCTTTGGACAATAGCTAAAAAAATCATTTTCTGCTACGCGGAGTGTTTAGGTAAATAATAGAAGAGGAAAGTAAGAGAATACAAGCATTAATAATGCTATATGGCTTTTTTGATTGAATTAAAATAAATACCTTAGGACAAGTGAAGTATATATCCAGAATAAGGACATTAGGATAAGATTGTAAAACAATAAATACTTTACAAGCAATGGTTACATGGACATAACGTTTAAAAACAGGCTATCATGCAGGAAAAGAAGAAGAAAATCGAATGGTTAAAACGTGCTGGGATAGGCGCATTTATATTTTTTTTGGTCAAAGGCCTGATATGGATTGCAATCTTTATTTTTGCGGCCAAATCATGTGATTTTTCAATGTGACGCAATTATCCACCAAAATAGGCAACTTGACGAAGCGCACACTATTTGATAATCGAGACCTGATCATATTTCGCAATCCAAAATTTTAAACAACTTTTATATTACGATTAGATAAGACGGAAAAGGACCATGTCTACCCCACAATCAGATCCGCCTTATCTTGTTACAAAAATAAAATAAGCGACTGAGAAGAATTATCCCTGAAATCAGGTGTTTTTTCAAATAGAAAAGGGGTTAGAAATAATATTTATAACCCCTTTTCTATACTGAACTAAAAGACTTTATTTTTTTAGTTCAGCAACTTTTTCAATTTAGTCTTTAATGGTTCACCTTTAAGATTAATACCAACAATCTTTCCCTGTGGATAAATTAAATAGTTTTGAGCAATCACTTTAATACCATATAACTACGAGGCCTCATTGTACCAACCTTTTAAATCAGTGACCTGGGGCCATGTCAATCCATCTTTTTCAACAGTCTTTAAGCATCACGTTTACCTTCTTTATCCAAAGATATGCCCAGTATTTCAAATTTTTTGTCCTTAAACTCCGCATATGATTTTACTAAATTGGGGTTTTCGGCACGGCAAGGTCTACACCATGAAGCCCAAAAATCCAACAAAACATACTGACCACGGAAATCGGATAGCTTGATTATTTGACCATCAGCATCTTCTTGTGCAAAGTCGGGAACCAATTGGCCCACACTTAACTTTTTTGTCAACTCAATATTCTTTCACAATTCTAAACCTTTCTTAAATGAATTTGAAAATTTGACCCTCGTTTCCGAATCTGTGGGATCAACACAAAAAGCTAACCTTACCAAAAATTTAAAAGTTTATAAAAATTGAAATAAAAACAACAAATCATTATCATAAATCCTGATTTATACAAAATATACACTTCATAATTAACAGTAATAATCAACCATAACTTAAGGTAATACCCAATAAGAATTCAGTATTTTAAATGACCCTAATAGATTGACGAACTTTGTATCTAAATATAGCGGACATATAAACTACATGAAAAGGATTCGACAGCAAAGAAAATGGAAAAGATTATTTAAACATGGTTTGAATCTCCGTCAAATCATATTCATAACAACAGCTCTATGCTGTTGCATTCCGAACCTATTTTCTCCAGCAATGGCATTACTGCTAGGATTTTTGCTTAGCCTCATCATCGGCAAACCCTATTCACACGACCAACAGAAAACCACACAGTTACTTTTGCAAGGATCAGTAATCGGCTTGGGTTTTAGCATGCAGTTGAATAGCGTACTGGAAGTCGGAAAGACTGGCTTCCTCTTAACAGTTATCTTTCTCATTTCTGCCTTAACGTTGGGCCATCTAATTGGTAAATTTTTAAAAATCGAACAGAAAACATCTTTCTTAATTGCTGCAGGCACAGCTATATGTGGGGGGAGTGCCATATCAGCTCTTTCTCCAGTCATACAAGCAGATGACCGACAATTATCAGTTGCCTTAGGAACCGTTTTCATACTAAATTCTATCGCACTGTTCATTTTCCCAGCGATTGGACATATTTGTGCACTTTCACAAGTACAATTTGGTATATGGTCTGCGATTGCCATCCACGATACCAGCTCGGTTGTTGGAGCAGCAAGCAAATATGGAGCAGAAGCATTGACAACTGCGACTACTGCAAAACTAGGCAGAGCATTATGGATTATACCCTTAGCGTTCCTATCCACTTTCTTATTCAAGAATCAAACAACAAAAATTAAGATACCTTGGTTTATTGGATTATTTATATTAGCGATGATTGCAAACAGTTTCCTACCCTTTATCCAGCAATTTCAACAGATTGTCAATACAGTAGCTAAATCCGGTTTTACGTTAACCCTTTTTCTTATAGGCAATGGATTAGATCGAAAACTATTCGAGCAAATGGGACTGAAGCCTCTACTGCAAGGGGTCCTACTCTGGGTTATCATATCCGCTACCTCCCTACTTGCTGTCATAGCACTTATCTAACCAAGCCCCCCTCGGCTTTAACAGCCATTAACTCTTAAAATAGACATACAATGGACTTAGAATTTCAGCATTTACATTTTAAATAGAATCTATCATAATTTGGTCAATCCGTTGCTGACCATTGATTTATTTACGTCAAATAGTGGCATAAGATGACTGTGCAAAATAGATCTTCACATTTAATTAAAACCATTTACTAGTCAAGCTGTTATATCTAAGTAATTTCAATTGCTAAACAAGAGGCAGCAAATGATATATTTATCGCAATCGAACACACATCATCTTAAAACAAAATAGCTATGAGCAGTACGGATTTAGACTCAGCACAATTACCCGAAGGATACCTAGAAAAAGTATATCAATCAGCATTGGAAATTGCACGTAGGGATGGGTTTATCGAAGGAGAAAGACATTTACGTGAGGGTTTGGCTTTATTCCCTGAATACATCGACGAAGTATTGGGAAGACTGCGTCAAACCTGCAGCTAACCCATATACAAGGGACAGTTTTCAGTAGAAAACAAAATTTATTATTTAAGAATCAATAAATCATATCACTATGCGTGCAATCTGGACCGGGGCCATTGGATTTGGGCTCGTCAATATCCCAATAAAACTGTATAGCGCTATTGAAAGTAGCAGTTTAGATCTAGATATGTTAGACCGTAAAGACCAAAGCAATATAAAATTCAAGAGAGTAAATGAAAAAACTGGAAAAGAAGTAACTTGGGAAAATATAGTAAAGGGCTATTATCTTAAAGACCACTATGTCATACTAGAAGATGCCGATTTTGAAGAGGCCAGTCCCGAGAAAACTAAGATGATTGGACTCCATGCTTTCGTACAACTCAGTGAAATCGATAGCATCTACTTTGATACCCCTTATTATCTTGAACCACAAAAAGGTGGAGAAAAAGCTTATCAATTGCTCGAAAAAGCATTGGAAAAAAGTAAAATGGCGGGCTTAGGATCATTTGTTATGCGTAATGTAGAGCATCTTGCGATTGTCAAACCGTACCAAGGCAGCTTGCTCCTCAATAAAATTAGGTATGAACAAGAAATCCGAACGCTAGACGAACTGCATTTACCAAGCGGTATCAAAATACAGAAGGAAGAAATGGATATGGCCTTACAATTAATTAAACAACATAGCAAAGCATTTGACATCCGTAAATATAAGAACGACTATTCCGAGGATCTGCTCAAGATCATCCATCTAAAAGATAAAGGAAAGCGTGCTACAATTAGAAAAATCAATGTCGACAATACCATGGCTGAAGATCTATTAGCTAAACTCAAAGCAAGTTTAGCCTAAAGTGCTGCCAGTACACTTTTTAAATCGATGGGGTTATTCCATATCGATTGCCATGGATCAATCATATTTCGCAAACGAATGGGCACACTGCGAATATCGTAATGGGCAATCGTCAACTTTGCATTAACTTCTTCCCAATCTAATGGAGTGCTGATGGTTGCTCCTTTTTTTGGGCGTATAGCATAAGGTGCTGCTACGGTTTGCCCTCTTCTATTTTGCATAAAATCCAAATAGATTAATCCTTTCCGCTTGTTCACATTCCTTTCCATGCTCGTAGTTTGTGGGTGTTGTTGGTGAACAGAGGTAGCTAACCACTCCACAAAATTTCGCGCGACTTCATAGTTGTAGTATTCCTGAAGGTAAAAATAAATATGTAAACCCGTAGATCCCGACGTCTTCACATACCCTTCGACCTTAATTTGCCTCAGCAATTCACTCACCGTCAACGCTACACGTATGACCTCCTGAAAATCCATTCCATTAGGATCTAAATCCAACACCGCAAAAGTTGGCATTTCTGGCTTTTGATATGTCGATAACCAGGGATTAATTTCAATAGAACCCAAATTGGCTATATAAAGCAGGGATTCTCGATTATTACAAATCAAATAATGTACATCACGATTACTGCTTTCAGAAAAAATAATACTGGTCTCTAACCAACTTGGCAAATTTTTGGGGAGCACATCTTTTTGAAAGAAACTTTTGCTTGCAATACCATTGGGAAAGCGATTTAATGAAATTGGCTTATCGTCCAAAAAAGGTAACATATAATCTGCAAATTCATCATAATATGTCAACATTTGCCCTTTGGTATAACCTTCATCGGGCCAATAGATTTTATTTAGGTTACTCAATTGGACAAGGTTCCCATCAATTATCATTTCTTCTTGTATACGCTCAGGCGGAAGTGTTGCTCTTATTTCCTCAAAGTTGATATTATCGCGTGTTTTATCCGTTCTAATACCCTTAAAGACCGCATGCCTCAGGCGCCTGTCTTGAGTCCAATCATTATAAGATACTGAAACCACCAATTGCGGATCCAACCAACTGACCTCTTTTTCTTTTGCCACCATTATCGCCGGTGCAAAAGGTTTATCATTAACTTTGAATTTTTCAACAAGCTCATAGATTTCCTTTAAATCCGCATCCGTAAAACCTGTACCGCAATTACCCAAATAGATTAAACGTCCCTCTTCGTAATAGCCAAGAATCAGCGCACCGAAATAAGCACGGCTACCCGAAGGCTTGGAGAAACCACAAACCAAAGCCTCCAAATTTTTTCTTACCTTGATTTTTACCCAGTCTCCGGATCGTCTACCTCTCTGATAACTACTGCTTGTCAATTTACCGACAACACCTTCCCAACCCTTTTCCTCAGCATAGGCCAATAACTCATTTGGTTTACCGTCAAGTATCTCCGCAGGAAGGACCATCGAAAAGTTATTCTTTTTTAAAAACAGTTCTAAAAGCGCTCTCCTCTCTATTAGAGGAAAACCTGTTAGGTCATTCCCATCCAGCTCCAATAAATCAAAAGCAATATATTTTAAGGTTAATCCTCCCTTAAATGGCTCCCCTTTCTGTAAAGACTGAAAGAATGACTTACCTCTTGCATCTTCCAATATCAATTCCCCATCCAATTGGAAACGCTGCACTACAGCCTGCTGCAAGCAGGTGACTAAGCTGGGAAATAAAGTACTCATATTAATGCCATTACGAGACATAATCTCAATATTACTCTTATCTCTAGTGGCGACTATGCGATAACCATCATATTTCCTCTCAAACACCCAACCCTGCTCCTGCGGCACTTTTTCAATTAGTTTGACCTTCATTAAATCATGTTTTTCAGTCCCTGCATTTTCAACCAATTTTTTCTTATCTCTTTTATCCCGCCTTCTATTTATATGTTCACCATCAGTTTCAATAGCCCGACTGATATTCTTGATTTTATCATCTACAAAATCTTCAATATCAAATGGTCCATCCAAAGCATACTTGTCCCGATGCTTAATTAATAGCCAGTTTTTATTCTTACCATCTTGCATCCTAACCAATGCAAATTCTCCTTTTAAAACATGTCCGTGTAATACGAATTTAATAGACCCTTTTTCTAATTTTGTGCTAAACTCACTTGTATTAGCATCCTCCAAAAAATCATAATACCCCGCATCAAAAATGTGTACCTGTCCAGCACCATAATGACCTTTCGGAATACTACCCTCAAAAGAAGCATAATCAATCGGGTGATCCTCCACTTGCACTGCCAATCGTTTATCAGTGGGATTTAGCGAAGGTCCTTTAGGCACAGCCCAACTTTTTAAAACCCCATCCAACTCTAAGCGGAAATCATAATGCAGATGACTTGCATGATGCCGCTGAACCACAAAACGTAATCGTTCTGTTTTATGTTTGCTTTTTGCTCCATGCGGCTCCCTAGTTTTCTTAAAATCACGTTTATCCCGATATGCTTTTAAATTATCCATACACTTTTCTTTATTGAACAGCCTACATCGCCAATTTGTTTACAGAAAGAACAGAAACAGCTCACCTATCTTTCATCGCTATTTCTAGCATATATCTACGAGAAATAAAATGCAATACGTTATGGATATATTTTAAATTATAATACAATTAATGAAAAAACATTCAGTGGGCATATCAGTTTCTGATGTCATTTTCAAACAGTTCAGCAAGCTAGAATGCACTAACCTGTTTAAAGCAGGGTTACATCAATACTTCTAGAACCAAGAAGTCTGACATACTTAGACACTCCAAAGTAACCGTTATCTGCAATAAGTAAAAATTCAAAATTTGAAAACATATTGACAAAGAAAATAGTTAAATTAGAAACAATCCTAATGCATGTAAAATGGTAAATCCAGAATCAGGTTTCTACGAGATCACAGACCCAAAAGGTAATACACATGATATATTCAGAACGCTATATTATCCAGCTTTAGAAGAAGCAAAAGCAACTGTTTTGCTCTTACATGGTATGCAGGAACACAGCGGTCGTTATGATAATTTTGCAAGATACCTTTCAACTAAAGGATATATCGTTATGACCTACGATCATCTTGGTCATGGGCGTTCAGTTAAGAATAAGTCTTTCCTTGGCTTTATCCAAACCGAAAACCCAGGACAGCGCTTGGTTGATGATGCCATAGAGATGGCTCACCTCGTCGCGCAAATGTACCCTAATCTACCCCATTTTATCATCGGGCATTCAATGGGCTCCTTCATTACCCGTTGTGTGTTACAGGAAATAGGTGAATTATTTCTTGGCGTGGTACTTATAGGAACAGGTACAATGAATAGTGCCGCCCTTATAGGCGAAAAACTACTTTCACTGTTAAATAAAGTATTGCCCCAAAGGAAGTTTACATTGTTCAACAAAACATTCTCTATAGTTAATAACCGAAAATTCAAGGACGAACCTAATCAACAAAACACCAATTGGTTGAGCCTTGCCAAAGACAATCGTGATCATTTTCTAGCAGATGACCTCTGCGGCATTCCCTTTTCTAATAATGCTTTTTATGCTACTGCCTATGTTGCCAACCGCGGCAGCGGTCCCAATTGGACCAAAGGAATTCCCACCAATATCCCATTTCTATTGGAAAGCGGAGAGCAAGATCCCATTGGCAATTTTGGCAAAGGTGTAATACAAACAGTAAAGGACCTCACTGACCATGGCAATTTAGATGTGCAGTACCATCTTTACCCCAAAATGCGGCATGAGCTGCTCAACGAGCCCATAAAAGCCCAGGTTTATCAAGAAATCGAGCAATGGTTATCCAAAAAGCTTTAACAAACCTTGGCATTGCATCGCAAAACTAGGTCATTTTATCCTTCACTATATGAGCATCATAAAAATCCTGATCATAGAAGACGAGGACGAACTAGCCAAAAGCATCGCTGCCTACCTTGCGCAAGAACAGTCTACAGAGTGTAGAAACGTTACAAGAACATATGGAGCAAAAAGATATTAGTCTACAGTTAACGGTCCAAAGCAGCGTCAATGTGAGCGGCAACATCAGCCTGACCGAAATCATGATCAGTAATCTTTTATTGAATGCCATACGGCATACAACAACAGCTTTTTTCACCATTCACAAACTATTTTACCTTCTCGTAAAAAAGCAATAACTCTTCCAAATAGGTCACATAGAGCTTCTCCTTAATTGCACGTCCTAAATCATCATAATGTTTGCTACCGTCAGCTGCAAGTTCAATAATTTCCTCATTGATTTGCACGCGGATACGCGCCTGATCTTTTTTCGTTTCATCAATCAGATAGTTGACCAACAATCGTCGATCTCTTCCAAATATACCTTTACCCTTTTGGATTACCTTAATTTGTACAAATCCACGTTTAGAGTCCATCGCCTGAATAAAATAATCCTTATCCAAAGCGTATTCAATTAATTTATCGAAACTCTCTTGCTTTCCCATCTCATCCATCACCAATTGTGGTCCTTTTATTTGAGCCATACCCACATAAGATACAAGCGATAAAATCAACACAAAATTTAAATTAAAAAAACACTTTTTACATTTAAACAAAAACATCATATAATCACATTTTACAACTGACAATTAACAACTTAAAATATAATTGAATTTCAAAAAATATGTTAGTATATTAATACTTCGAAAAGAAAACTCCACCAATAAGTTGCCTAATCTATTTATCGATACAATTTGGATAAAGCATTCGTCCTGCAGTCATTTGCGACACCATACATACCTTCTTAAATATAAAGAATTTTATTCAAAAACGATATCTAAAAAGAAAGATACCAATTTTTGATTCCTGAAAACCTTTTCCAACCTGATTTGTTTTTTAAGAACAAATTAAGTTTACCAAAGGAATGATATCATGAAAAATACGAAATTGAAAGACGAATTTGAGAAAGTAAACGAAAGCAGTGGCACTTCCCCCCATCGTTATAGTACCGAAGCATACCAGAAACCCAAAAAAGCAAAATGCAACAAAAATCTGCTATGGATTGGTGGGGCAATAGGCCTTTACCTCATGTGGCATTGCTGTCAATCTGGAAAATCAAAGAATAGTTTATTTTCATTTCTAGGATGTTCAGCAGACTCTTGCAACAGTGAGAGCTGCAAAGCTTAATTGATTTTAAATTGTTAACCCATAAACAACCATTACTATGAGAAAATTAACCTTACTATCCGTGGCTCTATCAGGCTGTATGCTATATGCTTGCAATAATACGCCACAAGAAAAGGCTAAACAGGAGATGAAAAAAACAGAAGAAAAAGCCCTATCAGCAGCAGAAGATGCAAATCAAGCTTCAAGTAAGCTTTCGAGTAAAGACATGGAAACGATCATCTATTCCAATATGGCGGCCGCAAATGAAGCGATTACTAAAATAAATATGCCTACTTTATCCAATCACAAAGCAAAAGAGCTTTGCTCCGACTTAGGTAAATCTATTATTGACCGTATTAATGCGCGCGATACCGACGATATCATCGATACTGAAAAAGATATTGTAGAGGATAGAGCAGATGTCTCCAAAGCATTACTCGAAAATAAAATTACTGAGAATGATAAAAATTTGATTCTAAAATATGCCGACGATTGTATTGCTGCAGCTCGAGCAACATTATAGTACTTATGCAGATTATGGTTATATAGTTTCGATTTAGTCAAAAGTTTAGATTTTCTATTTACAAACACACCGTCATGATCGACAAAAGTTAAATACAATTGTCTAAATTACATGATGGTGTGTATTTTATTGAAAAGTAACCATTATCGCTTCCACATATAAATCAAGAAAATTACGAGAAGAATAACGGCTACCCACATGGTCCAAGGTACAGTCCTTGCAGCAGGCTTATCATCGCCGACATCATGTTTTTCTTTTGGCACCTCTTCCTTTGAGGAATCGGCTTTATTAGTTTTATTATATTCCATAGCTTCATTCCTTTTGTTTACATAATATAAACATTTTAGGCCTAGGATTGTTTCATTTAGGGATGAGGTGATGATAGTTTGATGATGTACTGCTTATTCTGTTTCGTAATTAAACGGCGAGATATTTGGAAGAATAAAAATTTTGGTGCTGATATTTTGTGACACTCCCAGTTTAAACTCACTAGAGCCCAGTAAATGCATAACATGCTTATAATCAATAATTATTAAAATATTCATATTCTATGTGGGGACGATTAGATTCTTTTTACTCATCGAAAATGTGTACATTAAGCCATATCGAAGAAAATACAATCAAAATATATCAAATAGCGCAAAAGCCCATGGGTGGAAATCTGCCTATATTAAAGCGAAGTATCCAACTCCCATCTTTTGCCGATATGAAGACAATATTAATGATTAAAATAAAAGCTTGTTTTATCATTTATTTGGATAGCAAATCAACGGAAATGCATCTTACCGCCAGTCCCTTTCGGAAGATAAAACACTCAATATAAAAATACCTATATGCAGCAAAAAAAATATTCATGTCCAATGGAGGACATACTCGTCACTTGGACGTACACTAAAAAAGAACAGTTTGACTATAAAAAATCAATCCTCCAACTTATTATCTAATCGAATACCAAAAATAAATTACATATGTATAAGAAGAGAACGATTATCGTTTCCAATAGATTACCTATACGCATTGAGCGTCAAGACAACGAACTCGTATTTATTTCCAGTGAAGGCGGCCTTGCAACAGGTCTAGGATCCGTCTACAAGAGTGATGAAAACATTTGGATCGGTTGGCCAGGAATCATTCCCTTAGATACAGCGGAAGAAGAAATCATAACTACCCGACTAGCCGAATTCAATCTGATACCTGTATTCTTGACAGAAGAGGAGTTAAAAGGTTACTACGAAGGATTTTCCAATGAAGTTCTTTGGCCCGTCTTTCACTACCGCCCCTCCTATGCGGTATACCGCACGACAGATTGGGAGACATACATTAGCGTCAACGAAAAATTCTGCTCTGTTATCGCACGACAGAACGTCCAGGAGAAAGACGAGGTCTGGATACATGACTACCAGCTGATGCTCCTACCTCAAATGGTCCGAAAGTCCTATCCCAGTATCGCCATCGGATATTTCCAACACATCCCCTTTCCCAATGATGAAGTCTTTAGAAGTATCCCATGGCGCAACGAATTATTAAATGGTTTATTGGGAGCCGATCTAATTGGTTTTCATACCTTCAACGATACCCAACACTTCCTCAACTCCTGCTCACACATTCTCGGACTCAACGTCTACAACAATTGTCTACATGCTGGGGGACGAAGTATCTTTACTGAAGTATATCCAATGGGTATCGATTATGACAAATTCGCACAACTCGCCAATAGTAAACCTATCCAAGCTAGGGCCCAAGAAATAAAAGATTACTATAAAGATCAAAAAATTATCCTAAGCATAGATCGTTTAGACTACAGCAAAGGGATACTTGAGCGCTTGTTGGCCTATGAAAATCTCTTGTTGACCTATCCAGAGCTAAAAGAACAAGTGCTTCTGTACATGATCGTGGTACCGTCGAGAGATCATGTTGCACAATATAAACAGTTGCTAGATGAAATAGATCGTACTGTTGGCCATATCAATGCCATATATGGAAGCAATGAATGGACACCAATTGCCTACTTCTACAATTCATATCCGTTAGAAGAGCTGTCTGCTCTCTACGTAGCTGCAGATATCTGTCTGATCACCTCCTTGAGAGATGGAATGAATCTGGTATGTAAAGAGTATATTGCGAGCAAAGAAAATAGCAATGGCGTACTGATATTAAGTGAATTGGCAGGTGCAGCAAAAGAGTTGACACAAGCTATTCAGATCAATCCCAATGCCACCGACCAGGTAACCGCAGCAATCTATCAAGCATTGCATATGCCCGTAACAGAACAGCGCAGAAGACTCCAGGACAGCATCGACATCGTTAAAAAGTTCAACGTCCGCCATTGGGTCAGGCTATTTTTCAATCGCCTAAGGGAAATTAAGGTCTTCCAACAAAATGAAATGGCTCGTAGAATCAATACACAGACAAAGGAGTCGATACTCGACCAATACAATCGAGCCAAACGCAGGTTGTTCTTTCTAGATTACGACGGTACTTTGATTGGATTCCAAAATGACGCTGCTGCCGCAATACCGACTCGTTCTCTATACGACACGCTCAACATGTTACAGGAAGATGATGCTAGTCAGGTCGTCATCATCAGTGGTAGACCACATGAAACGCTAGACAGTTGGTTTGCCAATGAACGCTACTTCCTAGTTGCAGAACACGGTGCTTGGAGCAATTATCCGACTCATAAATGGCAAAGTGGTGCTATTCTATCCACGCGATGGAAAATTCCAGTTAAACACATTATGAGTAAGTTCGCTAACAATACCGCAGGTTGTGTCATAGAAGAAAAATCGTACTCCCTTGCTTGGCATTACCGTAAAGCGCAACATGGATTAGGTCAATTACGCGCATTGGAGCTCGTAGAAAGTTTGCGCTACCTCGTACAACAGCATGGTTTACAACTACTAATGGGCGATAAGGTCATCGAAGTAAAAAACAGTGAACTTAATAAAGGTAAAGCAGCCATGGATATCGTCAATAGCTATAAGCCCGACTTTATATTTGCCATAGGTGATGATGCTACAGACGAAGACATGTTCTTAGAACTTCCCTCCACCGCCATAACAATCAAGGTAGGTAACAAAAAATCAGCTGCACAATTTTATGTGGACAGTCAACAAGAAGCAATACAACTGATTGAATATTTTGCATATAATAAAAATTCGCAGCAACAGAACGACACTGTGAAACATGAAACCAAAATAAATACCCATGACGAAACCAAAGAAGCATAAATACAATAGTGGCATTATAGGTAATTGTTCTTACATCGCTCACGTCAATGCAAATAGCAATATTACGTGGCTCTGTTGGCCCACATTTGAAGATTCATTTGTCTTCGGGGGTCTATTGGATAAAGAAAAGGGGGGAGAATTTTCCATTCTCCCCACTTCAGAATTGACTCACAGCGAACAACATTATATCGAAAACACCAATATCCTTTGCACCACACTGACGACAGCAGAAGGAAGTTACCGCATCACTGATTTTGCTCCTCGCTTTGAACAATACGAGCGCTATTACAAACCTCTGATGTTGATCCGTAAGGTCGAACCCCTGCAAGGTCGACCCAAAATCCATGTCCGGTGTACTCCAAAGTATGCTTATGGGAAACAAGATTTCAGCAAAAACCGAGGTAGTAACCATATCCAGTTCGAGCAAGAAGACATCAAAATCCGCTTGGCAACCAATATGCCTGTCAGTCATTTTTTCGATGATATCCCCCATGTACTCAGTAGCCCCATCTATTTGGTAATGACTTTTGGCAGCCCATTTGAAGCTCCAATCGAACGCACCGTTGAAGATTTCTTAAGCCGTACCACGGCCTATTGGCAACGTTGGGTCAAGAATGCCTCGATGCCTTCTTTCTATCAAAAAGAGGTTATCCGCTCGGCACTAGTACTCAAGCTACATCAATACGAAGATACTGGCGCATTGATTGCTGCAAGCACCACAAGCCTGCCGGAACATCCCGGCAGCGGACGCAATTGGGATTATCGTTATTGTTGGTTACGCGACAGCTACTACGTGCTGACTGCTCTGAGCCATATTGGCCAATTCGAAGAAATGGAAAAATACGCTTCTTATATTGCCAATATCACCCAGACCGACCGCGGGAGATTACAACCACTTTATGGCATAATGGGTGAACACGACTTGACCGAGTCTACTCTGGATCATCTTGATGGCTATATGGGCAACAAGCCCATCCGTTTAGGTAATCAAGCTTTTGAACATATCCAAAACGATGTATATGGGCAGGCTCTGATTGCCCTACTTCCGATGTTTACCGATCATCGCTTCCGACATCAAAATATGGGACTTGCCAAATCATGGACCAGCTTTATCTTAAACAAGATTGAAAGTACCATTGATGAATTTGATGCCGGGATATGGGAATTCAGAAATTTTGAAAATCGACACTGTTATTCCAACCTATTTCAATGGGCCGGTGCTACAGCAGCCCTGAAAATTGCAGAGCAATATGGTTTTGAAGATATGAAAATTCAGGCACAACGCTTAAGAGTACAGGCCAGTCATCATATCGAAGATTGCTATGATCCCGAACGAGCTGTATATAGTACGGCAACTAAAAACAAAAACCTAGATGCCTCAACGCTGCAACTGATTATGATGAATTATTTAGATCCAGCAAGCGAGAAAGCAAAATTGCATCTAGAAGCATTGGAGAAAGAGCTCAAAGGTGAAAACGGTCTGTTTTATCGTTACTTGCACAAAGATGATTTCGGAAAACCTAAATCTACCTTCTTGGTATGTGCATTCTGGTATGTGGAAGCTTTGGCATGTGTAGGGCGGATTGAAGAAGCTCAAGAAACATTCAAGCAATTGCTCACCTTCGGCAATCACCTTATGTTGTTCAGTGAAGATGTCGATGAACAAGATGGAAGTCAATGGGGAAATTTCCCTCAAGCCTATAGCCATGTTGGTTTGGTCAATGCGGCCTACCGCATCTCTGTTAAGTTGGATAATCCAACTTTTTTATAAGCATATCACTTATGCCCCTAAATTGGGGCATAAGTTTATGAACGGTAAAATAATGATGTCAATGAAGTGATATTTAATGTAACTAACTAAAATTTAACATTTTATTGTTTCATGTTTAATCAATTACTTTAACTTAAGTTTTGTAAATTCTTCTTGTAGATTTATCAATCCAGGTAATGCTTCTAGGGCAAAATAAGTTACATCTGGCCATTCTCTTTCCTGTAGAAGCATCATATAGGCTCGAATACTGGCCTGTACGTGTTCTTCATATAGGCTATTCCATATAGCCTGATTTTTCACATCGTAGGTCTCAAAACTTTTCTGCGCGGCTTTCCAAATTTGTTCAAATTGACCTTTATCCAAATCCAACGATTTTCCTTTGACCACTTCAAGCAATGTAGGTTGAGTTTTTTCATAATAGTCTTTAGCACTATTACAGAGCATCAATATCTTTTTGTCTTTAGAATACTTCTCCATGAACTGTGTCATGATCAATCCCTCCGTTCGCATGAATACAATGTTACGTAGCATCGACTCTTCAGTAGTTCCCTGCTGAGAAACAGCAGGCATACTCAGAAAAGAAGACAGCACAATCCATAAGTACACCTGTATATTCATTTTAATTAATTATTTTCATTGTTTGTAAGGCTATAAAGAAACCCCTTAGTACCCGTCTTGCATCGAAAAGTTTACAGGCCACAGTAGCATTCATTTTTTCATAAGCAAAACACTTATAATACACCTTATTAATATATTTTTAATAGCACATCTACTCCCTACCGGTTTTAGAAGCAATACAGCTGATAAAAGTCTTCATCTTGGACTGGTAGTAGTACATCCATCAACCTATCGAGAATCTGCATGCTTCCAGCTCTTTACTATGATAGCAAAAAAAATGCCCCAATTTCTCATGAAGGCATTTTTACATCATCATGCGAGGTTCTAGTTCAATGGCACAGGGGCATCTTTATAAATCAACCCTTCTTCTTTCAGTTCCTGCCACAATTGAGCAGGTATATCTTTGTGGAGTCCATTCACATTATCCTCCACTTGCTTAGCGGTACTTGCCCCAGGTATAACAGACACAAAGGCTTCCACAGCTAATACAAACTGTAACGCTATTGCGATAATATCCACCCCGTGGCGTGCCCCAACCTGCGCAATCCTATCCCTTTTTTCAATCATTCCCTTCGGAATCACCTCTTTATAATTATAACGACCCCTACCACATACAAAACCTGAATTATAAGCAGCACCAGATACCAATTTGATACCCCTAGACTTAACGGCTGGCAAAAGACGGTCCACGGCATCCTCATGCTGAAGAATGGAGTATTGCGTCGCTGATAAACATATGTCAGGGTCCGCCACTTCCAGACAATCCAAGATCGGTTCTATTGTATTAACTCCCATCCCCCATCCTTTGATGATTCCTTGCGCTCGGTAATCCGACAATACTTTAAAAGCACCCTTTTCTGCCTGCTTAAAATAATAGTCATAACGATCACCTACTTGCTCTTCAGATAAGTCATGAACAAAGACAATATCGAGATGGTCCACATCCATACGTAAAAGACTATCCTCTATCGAGTGCTTGGTAGCATCTGCTGTATAATCGTGTTTAAAGTCAAAAGGAAAAGGATCTTTCCACATAGTTGGTGGCACTGCTTCCGGAATAACTGGTGTAAATAATCTACCAATTTTGGACGAAATCAGATAATCCATTCGTTTTTGTTCTTTTAAAAATTCGCCAAAGCGAGCTTCGCTTTTTGTCAAACCATACCACGGAGATGTATCATAATAACGAATGCCCAATTCCCATGCCTTCTTCAAAACCTCTTGAGCCTGTACATCGGAGAGTTTTTCAAAACCCGTTCCAATTGCTACACCACCTAAACCCAAACGGTGTTTTTCTTCAAATAAATCAGCCATAATATCCCTCTATTTATGCATTAATCTCTAATTATATAACAAGCCAACCACCAAAATGTTCAATACACGGACGAACTGTTTCATTTAAAGTCTAAAACTTCCAAGTACTGAGATTATGCCTACAACTGCTGACATAGTCATTGTTGAAATTTATATTACCATGCAAGCTACGTTACTGATGAAAAAAATAATAGTCCTGCAGCTACTCATTTTTTCGTAGCAACCCAAATACAGCGACCACTATATCATTCCAGCATTACACGAACATTGACCCTATCTAGGTCCAGGTCAACTGAACGAATCGAGCCACCTCGTGTATGCGGAGGAATACCTTCTGCCGTATTGAGTATAGGATCCACTCGCAAATCCCTAGCTTGGTCCAATTGAGCCCGCAGCAAAGGCAACCTATTAGAAATCCAATTTTTCAATCGAATATCCTGAATGACATTATCTTCATATGCCCGAACAAACAAGGCGATAGTCTGTTCATGAGAGGCGATGGCCAATTCTTTGAAGGTTTGATTAAAATGAGTCGAATCTGTACTATTCAACATGTCCCAATGTTTCTTTTGATCTTCACCAAGACCATCTACAAACTTCATCTTATGACCTTTAGCAAGATCTTTAAATTCTCGTATTATCTTTTGATGATCATCAATCAATAATTCTGCATAGGCATTTATCACATCATTATTTGATTTTTCTCGTGCTAATTGCGCAATTGATATTTCATAATGATTCGACAGATATGCCTGACCCAAAAAATCCTTCTCAGAATTTTGCTGTTTAAATGCTAATAGGGCAATTGTGCCTAGCACAATGCTACTCAATTTCAAATACTTACCCATTTTTTAAAATTTAAAATGATTAGTTTACTATTACCAGATTCACCACATAAATAAAGATATCTTCTTCACGATTCTTAGTACAAGATTTTTTATCGATTGCGTTTATTACGACAAAATACAATTCATACTACTTTAAAAGAAGCGATAATCTCTATAAATGGTTCATAAAAAATGATATTTAGGTGTTTTACCCGAGTCAAGCAGGTATTTATATTCATTCTAGTAAGACATTCAAAACAAGAAAATTGCATTTAATTTAATTTCCGGTCATTAATTCTTAACCAATCAGTCAACCTACCTGAGTACATGCTTTCAAACATAAGGCCTACCGACCAAAAGCGGATATAAGTACGTTCAAGCAGATAAACCACCCTTATTTCTGCTTTTCATTTATTTTCAGGATTTAGCCTACTTAAAAACAAGAACTATTCGTTATAACAAAGCTTTACAGGAAATTCAACGAATTAATCTATAGCCCTCGGTTAGATTTGTTTTCTATCTCGCAACTATCTGGCACAAAATATTTTAGCATTTCGATCGTTATATATATATTATACCCAATAACCAGGAGGCGGATATGAAAAATATAGATTTAAATGTCTTATTTCATGAGAAAAGACAAATCCTAAACCACTTTGCGAGTCAGTTTACATCAGATTACAATGAAAAAGAAGATCTGATTCAAGACACTTTAATAAAAGCCCTAAAATCAATCGATCATTTTAGTGATGACCCCAATCTGATGACTTGGCTATACGTGATCATGAAAAATACGTATATCAATCATTATCGTCATGAAAAGCGTCAAACGGCCCTTTATGAAGATTATGCCATGGCCGATTATTCAAACAATACAGAAAACAATGCTACGGAAGATAAACTACTTGGCGCTGATATACAAAAAGCTATGGACAGTCTGTTGCCGGAGAATGCCGAAATTTTCAGGCTTTATCTCGAGGGGTATAAATATCATGAGATAGCAGAATTTTTCACTTATCCAGAGGGCACAATCAAATCTCGTATCCACCTTGCACGTAAGATGCTACAAAAAAAATTAAAAATGTACCAAGACAATTAATCTTGCAAGATACACTCATGCAGATTCTAAAAAAACTTAGCTCCTGTAAGGTCAAAAGTTACCAACTTTTAATCATTATGCCAGCGATCATGCTGGCATAATCAAATCCTATACAATGAGCGCATCTAGCAATCTTGAAAATAGGATGGTATAGTATGTGTCAAAAGCAAGCTGTCAATTGCAATAGGCATTTGGTTTAGATGGTTACACGTCCACCAGTTGCCGCAATAGTTGCCCCTGAGATATAAGATGCCGCAGCAGATGCAAGAAAAACATATATCGGTGCTATTTCAGCAGGTTGACCGGGTCTACCCATTGGTGTATTTTTACCGAAATTTTCATGATCAGGTATAGTGCTCGGAATCAGCGGCGTCCAAACTGGCCCAGGCGCAACAGCATTGACGCGTATGCCGGAACCCTCCTCTAAAAATTGCTGGGCTAGACTCGAAGTAAAGTTTTGGATAGCAGCTTTAGTCGCAGCATAAGGTAGCAAAGTAGGATTTGGATCATATGCATTTACAGAAGTCGTATTGATTATACTCCCCCCTGGAGGAAGATGTGGCTTGGCATGCTTCGATAGATAGAACATACCACTTACATTTGTTTCAAATGTTTTATTCCACTCCGTTGCCGAGATATCCATAATGGAAGTATAACTCATCTGGTATGCTGCATTATTGACTAATACATCCAATCGGCCAAAGGTCTCCAAGGTATGGTAAATCGCAGATTGACAAAATGATTCATCTCGAATATCTCCACGGATGAGCAGTGCATTTCTTCCAGCCTGCTTAACCCACTTTTCGGTATCAGCAGCATCCTCTTGCTCGATTTCATCCAAATAAATAATAACAATATCGGCACCTTCACGCGCCATCGCAATAGCTATTGCTTTCCCTATACCCGAGTCTCCCCCAGTAATCAAACAAACTTTTCCAGTCAATAGTCGATTCCCTACATATGAATATTCACCATGATCAGGTAAAGGGTCCATTTTCTTTGAAACACCAGGAACAGATTGCGTTTGTTTTTTAAATGGAGGTCTGGGATACTGTGTCTGCGGATTTTCTGTATTTTTCATTAGAATAAATTATTTATTCACTAATCTATTAATTCTTTTAAAGCATTCATTCCGACTTCAGTAGGATGAAAAATACGGAGCTGTCATAAGCATATTAATTTCGACTTATACGTAGGTGATAGCTTCATAAATGCATTATTCAGATTTCCTACTTAAAACTAACTATTTATTCAAGCGAGTCCAAAGCAGTAGAATCATTCTTTAGCGTATCACCTTGCATGCTCATTTCTTGTTGTTCACTAAGATTGTATCGAGTTTCGTCTCCAGCAGAAGGCGCTATGTTATCAGTAGTAGTTTCTGTTTTTTGCTGACATCCAGCCATCAAGATCGTGAGTAAAAGTCCAGCTGTTAATATTTGTTTCCAATTTTTCATCATAACGTCTCATTTTAGTCTATAAAAAGATAACGAGTCATATCTATCTTTGTTTCAAATAGAAAAAATAAACCGCATTAAACTATTAAAAGCAAGTATAAATACTGAAATATACACAAGCCACTCAGATAGCAGGTGGACTTAAACTATGCTTCCAGTTTAGCTGTTACATACGTAAGACATCTCAATGTATTTCTTTTCGAGTTTTCATTTGACCTTACGGCTTATATTGATGGTAAATTAGTCAGAAAGAATTATAATATCCGAAGCAAGAAAAAGAAGCCATAATTTGTCTCCATCAATAAAAACAAATAGTTATCGATTAAAAGTAGTTATGCCAAATTGCGATTTACATTTAAAAATCATTGTTAAGCTAAGTTTTATCCCATGATTCAGACAAAAACATTTCTTCCAAGTTACTTTAATTTGTATATAATTTACATCGACTGAGATTATTATTTTATAATTAGGATTTAATTTTATAAATTTAATCTAACTACCATCATAAACGATATATGGAAAACAAATCGACTGTACCAATTGCTACCTCAACCTATATTCAGAAATTTGGAAGCTTAATCATATTGGATTTTGATTTCAAAGTAATAGGAATTAGCGAAAATGCACTCGCCCACTCGAAGCATAAAGATAAAGCAAATGTAATCGGAAATGCATTTTCCATTAATTTTGCTGATTTTTTCGGTCAACATATAACTCAGATAAACCGCCAGCTCGAAAATATGCGAGACTTTCAATCTCCAAGGCAAGTTTTAGTAGTCAAACTAGAAGGTAAAAAATCGTACTTAAAACTAAGTATGCAAGGGCAACAAATCTTTATTGAATGGGAAGAACAACTTAAGAAATATACGTCTGCAAAAAAAATCAATGAATTCAGCTTCCTATTGGACGCCATTCAAACCTACAATTGGGATATCGTATGCCATGCAATCAACCGTATCCTGCGTTTTGACCATGTTTTGGTATTGCAATTGCAAGAATCGGGTTCCAGTCAAGTCATCGCCGAAGATAATCGCGATGGACAATCCTATTATAAGGGATTCGAATATGCTAAAACTTTAATGCCGAAAGAGCTCGTCCCCTATTATAGTATGTGCTCCTATCGCTATAGCCCCAATTTGAATGATAATGTTCAAGCATTTTATAGTATTGACTCCAATGTCAACATCCTTCCGAGCCAATTTTACCCAGCACCAGAGTTGCATCGACTTTTTCTCTCACAGCGACAAATTACTTGTGCCATAGCATTCCCAATTCATATCGATGGTCAATTTTGGGGACTTTTAATTGCACAAAATCAACAAGAGAAAAAGATAGATCTCCAACAGCGCAAACTCTGTACTTTTGCTATTCAAAATGCCACCAGTAAATATGAAAGCTATCTCAAGCAACATCTATTAGAGCGTAATGAATTTCTAAAAGCTGCAGAACAGGATTTAAAGAGCGACCTTGCTAAAAACAAAACCATCAACTCGACCCTAATCCACCATATGGATACGTTGAAAGACATGGTAGAGGCTGATGGATTTGCTATTTACAACCAAGGCGATGTCTATTTCCACGGGATTTGCCCGACACAATTTCAATTGGATGAAATCATCACCTTTATCCATGCACATACTGATAAGTCTTTATTTAAGGATAATAATTTCCGGCTTAATCATGGTATTAAAATCAGTGGAGAGTTACCATTTGCAGGACTGATGTACCTCAAGATTGGTCTACTCAATGACCATGTGCTCATCTGGTTTCGAAAAGAAAGCGCGAGTAAGGTGATCAATCTGCATATCAATAGTACAATTGAGCAGGATACCCCACCACTAACGATTACAGAAACCACATACAATGATGTTGCAAGACCGTGGAATGATATCGAAATAAATTTTGTTTTAAATCTCAATCAAATCCTCAAGGAATCCATTGTTAGTAAGCTCAAAGAGAAACAACATTGGAACGAACAATTGCTAGCGTTGAATAATGAGCTAGAAATGTTGACCTTTACCCTTTCACACGACCTAAAAAATCCACTCTCGATATTGAAAATCGGCATCCAGTTTTTACAACAGAACAAAAATACGCTAAGCCCTGAGGCTATGCAAAAATGGTATGGAAACCTCATATCCAGCACTGTAAATATCGAAAACATCATCAATAATGTTGTACTGCTCTGCCAACATAAGGACAGTGCCTTAATCAAAGATCCAATCCCAATGGCTTATACCCTACAGCAGATTTACAAAGAAAGCTCAATTCTATACCAATCAGTACCCTGCAATATCCAATTTGGTAGATTGTTACCGATATGGGGAGAGAAAAGCGCGCTTTATCAGATTTTCAGTAATTTGATTGGAAATGCAATTAAGTATTCCACGCAAGCACCGCAACCACAATTGCATATCGACAGTTATTTTGAAGATGAGCAGGTTTGCTATACCATCAGAGACAACGGCATTGGCATACCTGCAGAAAATATCGCTCATATTTTTGATATTTTTAAACGAGGGAATAATGTGGCCAATATTGAAGGAACAGGAGTCGGACTTTCTTTAGTTAAGCGTATCATGGATAGACTAGGTGGTAGTATCAAGATTGAGTCACAAGTGGAAAGCGGAACTGCCGTGCACCTCTTTTTTCCAATAGTAGAAGAATTTCCTGCCAGCATGTTAGCAGAATGACAAATATAAATGACTTTAAAAACAGTTCAGGTAAAAAATATACCAAATCACAGTTTGACCAGTAATAAGCTAAGTTTTTATAGGCGATGGAAAACTCAGATAATGGGTTCTCTAAATTAAGTCGACGTAAATTAGTAATGGAAGATAGAATTAAAATAAACCTTCAGAGAAAACTTTTGACACTTGATGTTTGTTATTATAATAGTCTACTTATAATAAAGATATTATGTATACTGAAAGTACCATAGCGGGCATCATCAATTATCTCATGCAGACCAACTATGATAGGATTGCAGGCTATACCCATGCCATAATAGCACTAAGGGAAGGACAAGATACCGACTTACGCACCCTTTTTCATGATTACATTGAGCAGAGCCGCCAATTCAATAGCGAACTATTACCTATTGTAATCATCAATGGGGAAAGGCTTTCCCCAGGTAACCGAATTTCCGGTAAGCTACATCGTTTTTGGCTCGATATCAAGGCCCATGTAAGTGGACATGACCGAAAAGGGATTTTGGAGGAATGTGAACGTGGTGAAGATGCAACCAAAAAAGCGTATCAGGAAGCGTTAAAAGAAGCGCCAGACCTTCCCGACCACATCGTAGATATCATTCGCTATCATGCTGAGGTGCAAAAAGCAGCTCATGATCATATTAGGGATTTAAGGGACAATATACCTGGACACAACCATGATAAACGCATTATAAAAACCTAACATTATGAATCAAACTTATGATTATACCCACGAACTCCGAAATCGTCAAATGGCACTTCGGGCAAGAATTGAAGATAGTCTGGCTGCTGGTGAGATTAAATTTCAATATGGGGAAGACCATTATCAAGAAGAAGCACGCTGCATGGGTTTACGCATGATAAGAGATGGATTGGAAAAAGAAGGCGAGCAAGTAATCTTGGACTTCACAAAGGAGCACTACCCTAATCAGATTGACAATGAACGAATATGGATAGGAAAAATGATGCGCTACCTCAATGCGATTACAGATACATTAATAGACAATATACGTGCAGAAGGGTACATCGCACTACAGAGCAATGTAGAGCTACCCAATGAAAATGCCATATTTCACCCTATACGTCACTTAAATATCGAACATTTACCATCTTTAGCCATGAATGGCCATTCCCTAGTCGACCTTTCTCAACCCGAAACAGTCAAGCATCTTGAAGGATGGCTTTACTATCAATCCGATAAAAATTGATAAATTTTTATTAAACTCTTTTGGTTTTCAAAGCCAAGGACCACTTTTTTCTTTTGCATCGTTTGCAGGTTTGATTCTCTATTATGGTTGGTTCAATCTGTCCGCAGTACATACATGCAAACGTGTCAACCTTCTCATGGGATAGCACTTGCATATAGTGGTCGGGGAAAAGTGGAAGTCCGTACTTTACATCTGAGTCTGCATAAAACAATATACTCATCGTACCATCAACCTCCAAAACAGCAACACGCACTTGACCCAGATGCTCGACGGATTGATTACGCAATTCGGAGAAAAATTCCATTTTAGAAAAATCACCATCGTGTTCATGTTTCAAATCAAACATACCATCACGCACCACGACCATAGCCTCCCCTTCTAACACTTTATTGATTAAGGTAGATTTCGATGATAGCCATGTCACAAATTTGTAGATAACGATAACTGAAAAAAGGACGACAAGCGCATAAATAACCGGTAACTCTTCTTGAAACATAGGATCCCCCGCTGCAGACCCTAGGCTCAGGATGATAGCTACTTCAAAAAGCGTTAATTGCCTAACACCTTTCTTCCCTGAAAGCCGTAAAATCACCAAAATCATGACAAACATAATGATGGATCTCCCCACAATCTCCAAAAGGAAATCCCATTGAGCACCTCCAAAAAGAATCTTCTTTATTTCTAACATATATTTTTTATAGGGTTTATCCTAACCAAATATGGTGTATTTATAAAAATTAAGTTATTCAGTATCTCTCCGAGCTGAATCGGGTGTACGATGTATATTATCCAAGGGCACACCGCTTGTTGGTACAGGAGATATGGCGCTAGTATCCGAAGTTCTGCTTCTATGCAAATTATCTAGAGGTAAACCTTTACTGTCTTTTGACTTTGTGTTAATCGTGTCTTGCTTTGCTAGAGGCTCAGAACTGTTATTTCCTGTACAAGACATGCACAGTAAGACGAGGGCCAAAAGCTGTATTATTCTTCTTAAAGGTTTCATTTAATATATCTTTTTAATTCAACTTCAATTCCAATCCTTACATCACCTAGCGGTTGACAACAAAAACTATGATTCTAACGTCTTAATTTCTTTTGAAGAGTCCTTTCATCAGTCAAGTCCAACCGCAGAGGCGTGATGGATACCATATCATGCTCCATGGCCCATCGATCGGTACCTTCATCTGCAGGTTCCAACGGTGACACCGTAAACCAATAATGCTTACGCCCCATGGGATCGGTGCCTGGTATAATCGTTCCATCGTACAAGCGCACCGACTGTCTGGTCCAGATAATTTCAGTCGGGTTGGGTGGAAAATTAACATTATAGAGCGCCAATTCTTTATCCTGCAAAAGCAACTCTAAGGTGCGTTCAACATACAATTCCAAAGATTCAAAATCAGGTTCAGTCTTCCCTACGGGTGTACTTAACGCAATACCTTTAATACCAAATAATACCGCTTGTTTTGCTGCAGCCAAGGTGCCCGAATGCCACATCGAGTTCCCTAAATTTGGTCCCATATTAATTCCCGATAACACCACATCAACATCTTTCCAAAGGTGTGTCCCCATTGCGACACAATCGGCAGGTGTACCATTCACCCGATAAGCTTCAATATCCCCAAATTCAATTGGTGATTTTTTATAGCTCAGAGGTCTAGAGTGCGTGACAGCATGTCCCATAGAAGATTGCTCTACATCAGGTGCCACCACCTTCACTTGCCCAAATTTTTTAGCCACCTTTGCAAGAGCTGCAATTCCCGGGCTATAGATACCATCGTCGTTCGTTACTAAAATTCTCATCGTTTCTGCAAATAAATATTTCTTTTATACAACAACAATTGGACAGGCCGAATGTTTATTTATATATGCAATCTATAAAACAAGCAATACTATTACATAACCCAGGAGCTGGCGATGAAGACCATCTCGAATCTGAATTGGTCACTGCTATCGAACAAGCCGGATACAGTTGCGTCTACTTTTCTGTTGCACACGACGACGGCTGGATACAACAGCTAGATCAGGCCGACTTTGTGGTGGTGGCAGGTGGTGATGGTACCGTTCGCGGGGTCGTCAAAGAACTCGTCAAACGCAATGTGCTGGAACGTAAAATACCCCTTACCATTTTACCCATGGGAACCGCAAACAACCTATCAATGGCATTAGGCATAGATAGGGCACTCGAGCGTGAGCAACATATCGAAAAATGGGCGACAAGCAAACGGCAACGATTTGATGTGGGAGTTCTAAAAAATATGGACTCTACAGATTTCTTCCTAGAAGGAGCTGGTTATGGTGTATTTCCACAACTCATCCAAAAGATGATTGATGTAGACAAAAGTCAAGTAGAAAACACCGACGAGGAATTAAAGTTAGCGCTAGAAGTGCTCCATCAAATTATCCTAACTGCGCCGGCAGAAAAATATTGGATTAAAGCCGATGAACAAATTTATCAAGGAAAATGCCTCCTACTGGAAATTATCAATATCCCATCAGTCGGTCCGAGACTTCTCTTATGTCCAGAGGCTATAACAGATGACGGTCAATTTAATATCGTGTATGTAGATGAGAGTCAACGCGCAGATTTCGCCGCCTATATAAAAAAAAGGATCAATCATGAAGAGGTACTCTTCGAATACCATTCCTTTAAATCTCGTCATTTGACCCTGATCTGCGAAAGCAAGCATATGCACATAGACGACCAACTGGTGCTACCTTTAAAAGATGCAGTGACCATGGAAGTGCGTGATTATGTGCTCGAGTTTATGGTTCCTGCACATAATCCTTCCTAGTATTAAATACCCGATGTCATGAGAAAATACCCAATTTGCAAACAAATCTCCAATAGAATAGCTATAAATATATAGGCGCTCATTGCCTACCATAAAATAATTCATAAAAAAAATATTGCTATGGACATCTTAAATAGAAAAAAACTTCAGGAACTCGCTCATAACCAACAATATCCATGCGTTTCTCTGTTGATGCCCACCCACCGTACCGCGCCAGACAAAAATGGCGACCCTATAACCTTTAAGAATCTACTCAAAGACATTAAACAGGCATTGGGAGATGAAGCAGAACTTCTCGCACCATTGGAAAAGCTTGCTGAAGACAGAGACTTTTGGAATTATCAGAGTTACGGTCTTGCTATCTATATCAATCCCGAGCGTATAAATGTCTTTCACGTCCCAATTACACTTCCTGCGATTGCTATCGTTGCAGACAGTTTCCATATCAAACCTTTATATCGCTATTTCCAAGACAATCAATCCTTCCAATTACTCGCGATTAGTCAGGATGATGTCAAGCTCTATCAAGGAGACCGCTACCATCTCGAACCCGTAGAAACTTGCAGGTAACGTACCCCTGACCATGGAAGAAGCATTGGGAAGTGAACTTACGGACAACCATCTTAATACAGCCTTTTCCACTGGAAATGGTTCTCGTAAACAAGCAAACCAAGGGACAGGAAATGTCGTACATGGCTATCAAGAAAAGAGTAATGAACAACAGAATGATGCCGAACGTTTTTTTAGGATTGTGGATAAATCCATCTATGAACACTATACAAAGCCAACGAACTTACCCTTAATATTGGCCTCCTTACCCGAGCATCAGACGATCTTCAGAAGACAGAGTAAAAACCCGCACTTGATGGCGGAAGGGATCAACCAAAACACGCGCAACCTCAGTCCTGAGGAATTGAGCGAATTGGCATGGGAACTTATCGCACCGCAACATGAACAACAGATACAGGAACTTTTGGACCACCAGCAAGCTGCAGAACAAATCGGACGAAGCCATTGGGAACTCAGCGAAGTGGTGAAAGATGCCCTAGATGGAAAGATAGAAACTTTGTTGATTGAAGAAAATCGCATGATCTTGGGTAAGATCATCGCAGCAGAAAGACGTATTCAATTTCCTACAGTAGACGCGGAAGAGCTCTTTGACGACCTATTGGACGACTTAGCAGCCATGGTCGTAGAAAAATCGGGGTCTATTATGGTTCTACAAAAAGACCAGATGCCCCATCAAACTGGAGCAGTCTCTATCAATCGCTTTTAAGAACCCCTATAACAGGAAGGTCCAGATGACAAACCAATACATCTGGACCTTTATATTACCAACTATCTTATAATCGATTTTTAAAAATAAATCCCCAAATCAATCGAGCAACTTTTGAATTTCACCTTCGTACTGCTAATCTGTTGGTATTTCTTTCACCACCTTTTCTTGTTCCTTTTCTTCCACATATACTGCATAATCTGCCGGTTTAATTGGTATACCATTTGCTATCGCATATTCTCGCGTGTATACTGCGCCAAAATAAAGAATGGCCGCAGTATAGTACACCCATAAAAGAATCAGCACCAATGCACCAGCAGCACCGTAAGTGGACTCTGTACCCGAAGATTGTAAATATAGCCCTATTGCAAAACGACCGATCACAAAAAATATAGCCGTAAAAAAAGCACCCGAACGGACTGTTTTCCACTCGATTTTCACATCAGGTAAAGTTCTGAATATGATACCAAATAGAACAAAGATAATCACAAAACTTAAGGCAAAATTGACCGCGTCCATAAAGAAAACTGTTATATCAGGAAAGTAGATTTGCAGACGTTCGGTAAAAGCCAATATAACACCATTTACGACCAACGTAACCATCAATAAGAAGCCAAGGCCAATGACTAATGATGAAGATAGTAAACGATCAGTTATCAGTTTCACCCACCCCCTTTTAGGCTTAGCTCTCACATGCCATATCCGGTTTATAGAATTTTGTATGTCACCAAATACAGATGTTGCCCCGACCAATAGCGTAACAATACTAATAACCAAAGCAAGATTTGATTTCCCCGACAGTTTCAGGTTCATAATCACTTCTTGAATCTGTCTAGCAGCACTTGGTCCCACCAGTCCCCTAATTTCCGAAAACACTTTGCCTTGTATAGCATCTTCCCCAAAGAAAATACCAGCTAGTGAAATCATGAGGACCAAAATTGGCCCTATTGAAAAAATAGTATAATAAGCGAGAGAAGCACTATATTTCATACAATCTTCATTCATAAAGCCTGACACTGTAGCTTTGAAAATACTGAACTGTTTCTTTAAAAATCCATCCTTTTTATTTTCCATATATTATTCTTTATTTTCAACTTTTAAATATCTTTCGGGTTTATCTCATGGAGTACTTCGATTAGTTTTGTAGCTGTCGGACCCGCAGATAACGGGTTTTGACCGGTGACCAGATTCCCATCCCTAACAACATGTGATACAAAAGGTAAGGCAGCAGCGCTGAAATCTGCCCCCAGCTCTTTCAGTCTCGACTCTAGTTTAAAAGGGATATTATCACTTCGTAGCGCCAGTTTTTCCTCCATATTGGTAAAAGCTGTGACTTTCTTACCAACTAAAAAATCAGGTTGTATTTGAGCGAGAGATACCAATGCCGCAGGTCCATGGCACACTGCCCCAATTGGTTTATCTTCTTTTATAAAATCGGCCAGCAAGCGAGCTACTTCAGGATGACGTGCCAAATCCCATAAAGGACCATGTCCACCTGGAATAAAAACACCATCGAAAGCCGAGGATTGGATACTTTCCAGTTCAACTGAATTTTTAAATCGCTGTTGTGCATTTTCGTCATCCAAAAACTTTCGATTTGAGCCCGTCAAATGTTCTGTCAACTTACTCATAGGATCAATTGGTGGTTCACCTCCACGTGGACTAGCAAAGAGAATATGGTATCCTGCCTCTTCAAATTTATAATAGGGGTCTGTCATTTCACCTAACCAAACCCCTGTTTTACTATCGGTCCCATCCATTCGATCATGGGAGGTTAGTATCATTAGTATATTCCGTTTATTTTCCATTTTATAATCATGTTAGAAGGAATTAATGACAATAGACTATTATAACAGTTATAACTAAACAAAGTTTGCTGCAAAACTGCTATTAAAAAATGTCTTCCCTACCCTCTTTAAATCAAATCGGTCATTTTTATAAAGAGCCATTTCGCATCATCTATTAGCCAACTTCTGACTAACACAATTTACTGTTATTGAGCAATCAAGGAAATAAATACGTAAATGATTGTGAATACTACGCATCACTATCTATTTCGTGAACTTTTATGATCGTGAAAGGTTCTTTCTATGTAAACTTTTAAATGAAAATAATTATAATTTAAATTCATAACAATGGCAAAAGATCATGGAAAACAGA
Source organism: Sphingobacterium sp. SG20118 (assembly GCF_044740685.1). Taxonomy (NCBI): domain Bacteria; kingdom Pseudomonadati; phylum Bacteroidota; class Sphingobacteriia; order Sphingobacteriales; family Sphingobacteriaceae; genus Sphingobacterium; species Sphingobacterium sp. SG20118. The sequence goes on along the minus strand of NZ_CP172826.1, from coordinate 2,087,588 downwards.
TAAAAGACGATGAAAAATACGAAGCACTCCGCGGTAAAGGGATGAGCAAGGAAAAGGCTGCACGTATTTCCAATACGCCCGATGCTAGTAAAAAAGGAGGTGAAGCTAGTAATCTTGAAAGTCGAACAAAATCCGAATTACTAACAGAAGCTAAGAAAATAGGTATAACAGGAAGGCACAATATGAAAAAAGAAGAGCTTATTAAAGCTATCAGAAATCATTAAAGTGTCGAAAAACTTCTTAACAAATCCATTCTATGCCTTTAATACCGCTTTCCACTACAATTGTGGGGCGGTTTTTTACTATTTTAAACTATTTATGAAGCCCACAATAATTACTCCTCATCCGGCTACAGAACTTCATCTTCGATTTGTCACAGATAAAGATTGTGGATACTCCCGTCTGGACCGTAAAGGAAATTTCGTTTATTTTTACAAAAAAAAGCCCTTAATAGATCGTGATATTATTGATAGGATTGAATCCTTATCCATACCACCTGCATGGCAAGATGTTTGGATTTGTAAATTTAAAAACGGACATATTCAAGCAACAGGAACCGATTCCCTTGGACGAAAACAATATATATACCATTCCGAATGGTCAAGCCTACGCAATCTAAAAAAATATGATAGACTTTGTGGATTTGGGAAAAAATTAAAGCTACTTCGCGAACAAATTACCAAAGACATTCGCCGCAAAACTCTTAATAAAAATAAAGTTTGCGCCATTGCCCTCTACACAATGGATGCAACCCACATCAGGGCTGGTAATAAATCTTACGAAAAAAAATACGGTTCTTATGGGCTCACTACCCTTAAAAATCGTCACGTTATTGTAGATCAAAATGAGGTTTTTTTTAAATTCAAAGGCAAAAAAGGTGTCTTACAACAAGTTTATTTAAAAGAAGCCAAGATAGCGCGTATGCTTAAAAATGTTAAAGAAATACCAGGACAAGAATTATTTCAGTATTACGACAAATCGGGTACCATCCAAAAACTGGAATCAGGAGACATCAATAATTACCTCAAATACACGATGCTAGAAAATTATACTTGCAAAGATTTCCGTACATGGGCCGGTTGTACAATGGCCCTCAAAATGATGGTGAGCGAAAATTACTCAGAAATGGCATCAAATCGTAAAAAAAAAATGATTTCCATATTAGAAACAGTCGCTAAACAATTGGGCAATACCCGGTCCGTTACTCGCAAATACTATGTCCATCCTGAACTTCAAAAGCAATATCTAGACGGCACTCTTGCACCAATAATTGCTAGATTAAAGAAGAAAAAATATACTATTCAAATAATTGAAAAAGCCCTTTTAAAATTTATTCATTCATTAAAATAACCTATTCGTTATCATCTTTCATGCTACTTTTTTAATAAGCTGCGGTGGTTATTCATTGTGTTACTGACTATCTCCCTCAGGCAGCAAGATTCACCAGAATCCAATGCCTATAGACATTCTAAATCCGGAAATAAATGCTCCGTTCATAAAAATCAATAACATATAGCAACGCTATTCTTGTTCACTAATTCGAAAATCTTAAAATGCTAAGTAGCCATACGATTACTATTTAATAGAACGCATTTTTAGGCATGCCATCCCGTAGTTAATCTATTGTTCAGGTATTTAACAGAAGAACTATATTCCCTTCATACCTGTTCTTTTTGTAATTCAACATGTAAATTTTGTATTATGAAAACAAAAGAATCTTTAGCTAAAGTAAAACCAAGTTTTATATTAGCAACAATTTTAGAAAATGGGCACTCTACCATTACAAACACTTCTAATTCATATCCAGACAATGACCATCCTGAACCAGAAATTCCTGAAGATGATGAATTTGAAAGAGAGATTCCCGAAGACGATAACCCAGAACCAGAAATTTCTGAAGAAAATGAAGCGGAAAGAGAAATCCCCGAACAGGGTGATTTAGAATCAGAAATATCTCAAGACAATGAACCAGAAACTGATTTGCCCGACAATGATGAAATGAAAAGAGACATTTCCGAAGACAATGACTTGGAATCGGGAACAGTGGAAACTGATGACCCTGAAACTGATCTTCCTGAAGATGATGAATGGAAAAGAGGACCATCCGAAGACAATGAGCTGGATCCTGATATACTTGAGGATGATCCAGAAGATGATGAGCTAGAAAGGGAAATATCAGAAGGCAATGACTCAGACGTTGATTTTCCTGAGGACGAAAACGGTGATCCAGAAAAAGATAGTAATGCTGACATCTTTCTCTAGTTCATAACCAATGAGTACTAAAAATTTTAACTTTAAAAAGGGAGTTCGCTTTGCCTATTGAAAAAGGACTGGATGCTGAGACTTGTGTAAGTTCTCGCCTAAAAATCTGTATTTTGATTTTTACCATATCAGGTTAACAGGAATTAGTGCATTCACGAAACAATATGCAACTAATGGATGAAGTACAAATTGCTTTTCTGATAGATGTAGAGAGTAATAATTATTGGGGTGCCAAACACAGTAAAACAGCTACTCATAGAAAAAGGAATACAATTTAAATTGTATTCCTTTTTCTATAAGTCTTGGTTCAATTATTGTCGCATTATTTCACCTTTGGTATGCGGCGGGATACTTGGTGATATTACATCAACAATGTCTACTTGTAGCGCTTTTGCCTTATCCAAATGGGCTTTTAGGCCGGGTAATTTTGAAATTATTAAGGACTTAAGAGCACTATCCTGAATAGCTGAATCTGAACTCGCTTGTTCAAATAAAGAAATCGCTTGTTCATGTGCTGCAATTGCATCATCTTTAAATGCTTGATTAAATTGTATGCTATCTTTTGCATTCAGCATATCCCATTTATTTTGATGTTCCTCATCTAAGTCACTTACTAAACCCACTTCTTTAGCTTTAGCTAATGATTGCAATTCATCGAGTATTTTTTGATGATCATTGATCAACATTTCGGCATACACTTTAATCTCATCATTATTTGATTTTTGTTTAGCCAATTTAGCAACTGCAATTTCATAATGGTTTGACATTAATGCCTTATTTAAAAATATAACTTCAGCATCTTGTTGTTTAAATCCTAAAAAGACTACGATTCCTAGAATCATACCCAAGAGTTTCCAATATTTACACATAATATTTCATTTGTTTTTTTATCAATCATGTCCCTCGACTTTAACAATTTTATTGTATATGCCGAATAACAAAAAGGGTGATACCCATTGCCCCACAAAGAGCGCGGTATGCTTGTGTCCCATGCATTTGAGTGCTGCTGAAGCAATCATTACAGTAACTGCAGCACATAAGTAAACTTTAGATGGTAACTGTGCGGTTTTATTCTCAATTTCTTTTGTCAATTGACCTTCTTTGAGGTCTTTGTTTTCTAAATTTTCCATACTGTTTTTTTTTAATTAATTTTTATTAAATAGGACAGATAAAACAAAATATTCGTAAAAACCAACTAAGCTATTAGGCGAATAGAGTCTGTTGTTTTTTATTTACTCTCGCTTCATCCTTTTCAGATTAACCCCTAATTTCATAATTGGCAAGATTCACTTTAAGCCTCTTCCTAGCGATATGGATACGAGTCTTGACCGTTCCCACAGGAATCGCCAAGTGCTGCGCTATTTCATCATATTTATAGCCTTCATGGTACATTGTGAATGGCACAAAAAAAACTTTGTCCAAAGCTTTCAATGCAGCCTGAATATCATCCATAATTAATTTACCTTCTCCGCCATTCCCTATAGCTGCCTGGCAGAGGTTTGCTACAGAAATATCTTCTTGAACCGTTACTATACTTCTTGCAGTAGTCATGCGTCTATATTTATTAATAAAAGTGTTACGCATAATCGTATAAAGCCATCCTTGGAAATTGCTTCCATCTTTAAAAGTATTAAAATACTGAACTGCCTTTAAGTATGTTTCTTGTAATAAATCATCGATTTCATTATAATCGGTGGTAAATTTTCTTGCCAACATTTTAAGTTGACTTGAGTGCTGTACCAGTTCGGTGTTGAATTGTGTCCTTGTCATAGTAGATCCTTTTAAAGATTAAAAATCAAATATTCCATACTATTATTAAAAACATATTTTACACAACAATGTTATGTACAACCGTGTGTTTCAGGTACTTAATTTAACAAACAGTAATTTATACCCTAATAACCTATATTTACCGGCCGACAAGTACTTTTTGATAAGCGCTACTCCAAGGAAGTACTTGATACTAGATTAAGATTATTTACCCTCACCTTTTCGGTTAATGCTTTTTTATTGGGTTTAAATACCTTTATTTAAAAAACACAAAAAATAGCGTTTTATTTATTTGCTAATGCAATTATATGTCAGTGCCTTTAAAAGATCGATAATTTGATAAAATTATTGTCCAGAGTTAATACTACCAATCATTATAAATTAAAATTTATGAATATTCATTTCTGCTAATTCTTAAACCATCTGCTAATTAGCTATTTTATCGAGCAATTTTATAACACAAAAAAGAATATTTTCCACTTAGATAAAAACATAGTGAGCTCTCATTTGTTGTATATTCAATGTTTAAATTAAATGGATTTAATAAAGGAGATGCATATATCAAGTGGCAAGTTTAAAAAGTAGGTCCAAAATTCCAAATAAGAAATATCAATATATCCAATGAGTCTAGAAAATATAAATAACAGAAGCGAAGCAATAAAAAAAATTAAGGAATTAGCTGAGGGAATCAATTTTTGCTTCTTCTGCACAGATTTAGCACAACCCCCATTCGAATCAACCCCTATGAGCGTGCAAGAAGTTGACGATAATGCTAGTATTTGGTTTTTAGCTTCAAAAGAAAGCGAAAAATATAAAAACATCAAAATCAATGAACAAGTACAACTTTATTTCTCCGACCCATCTTCTATGAAATACTTATCTCTTTTTGCAAAAGCAGAACTGGTGGACGATCAGAAAAGAATTGACAAATATTGGAACAATTTTGTAGCAGGCTGGTTTGAAAAAGGGCGTGCAGACCCAAATATTGTTTTATTTAAGATTATTCCCCAGCAGGCCCATTACTGGGATACCAAACACCACAAACTGGTATCTTATGCAGTAACCTTACTAAATGCTATGGGCAACAATTTAACCAATCAAGAGCGCGAAGGAAACATTCGAATTTAAGTTGAATTGAAGTATCAAAAAACCACAAAAGAAAATATAATGAAAAAAGTAACGTATTTATCGATTATGTTATCCAGTGCATTACTTTATGCATGTAATAACAATACACCACAAGAGAAGGCCGAGCAGGCCATGGAAAGAACAGAAGAAAAAGCTTTAGATGCTGCGGCAGATGCTGAGAAGAAGTCAGGGGATGTCTCCAATAAGGAGCTCGAAAAGACGATATACTCCAATATGGCTGCAGCTAATGCAGCTGTTGCTAAAATAGAGATGCCCCAGCTATCCAATGATAAAGCAAAAGCCCTTTGTTCCGAATTAGGTAAGTCTATTATCAATCGCATTAATGCAAAAACGAATGATGACATCATTAATACCCAAAAAGATTATTTAGAGGACAAAACAGATGTAGAAAAGGCATTTTTAGACAAAGCAATTACCGCATCAGATAAAGACCTGATATTAAAATATGGAGAAGATTGTTTAGCAGCAGCAAGAGGGGCATCCTAGCAACTGCTATTATTATTATAGAAAAGGGTCAGTATTTTATAAAATACTGACCCTTATTTTGTTTAATCCGACTACCTTTGCCACATATATAGAAATACAATGATCATTACGATAACGGCTATCCATATGGCCCAAGGTATCGTTTTGGCAGCAGGCTTATCCCCCTTTTCATCGTGGGCAGCTTCTGGAACTTCTTCCTCTGAGGAATTGGTTTTATTATCTAAATTATTATCCATGATTTATAGCCTATTAATTTATAGTATCGGATTTTGTAGAGTCTACCTTTATGGTATCACCCTGCATGCTCATCTTCTGTTGCTCACTTAAATTATAACGTGTCTCATCACCAGCTGATGGAGCAATTTTACCCGAATTTCCTTCGCTATTATTATTTTCTGCATTATTCTGACAGGCATTTAGTAATCCTACAGATAATAATCCTGTTAATGCTATCCATTTGAAGTTTCTCATAATATTATAATTTTGATTTATCTACATTTTATAAGGACTGAAAACAAGCTACTGCATCAGTCCTGTCTTGATTGCGTATTTAATTAAAGAAGCTGTATTCTTGACACCTGTTTTTTCAAGCAGATTTTGTCTATGGCCTTCGACCGTACGTTTACTCAAAAATAACTTGTCAGCAATCTGGAGATTGGTAAATCCTTCGCCAATGAGCTCCAATACCTCCATCTCTCGTTCAGTTAAACCAATTTTTAGCATAATCTGCTCAATATCAAGAAAAGAAGTTGGGGATTTCTGCAAGGTATCTAACATCAGCAAACTGATGTCCTCACAAATAAATTTTCTACCCTTTGCCACATGCCTTATAGCATAGAGCATTTCCTCATAGCCAACATTCTTTACAAGATACCCATTGGCACCATTTTGGAAAGCTTGTAGTACATACTGCATATTATTTAACATAGAGAGCACGATTACCTTAACAGTAGGGTATAATTTTTTTACCTGATTTATCAATTCCAAACCATCCATATCAGACATATTGATGTCTGTTATGAGCACATCGGGAATGTTTCCGGCTTTAAAGCCTTCCAAAATCATATTACCATTAGTACCTTCACCTATAACTTCCAAATCTGTTTGTGATTCCAGTAGTAATCTAACTCCATTGAGGACGACCAAATGATCTTCGGCCAAAACAATTTTAATCATAATTAATCTAATTTTACAATGACAACAACTTCACTATTTTGAGGATTTGTATTGATGTCTAGTGTCCCTTCTAATAAATTTACTCGTTCCTGTAGCTTCTTAATATTTTCTTGATTACATTTATTGAATTCTTTAATATAATACTTACTTAGTCCTTGCATTATTAACAATAGTTTATCTTGATTTACAAATAATTTACAAACTAATATAGAGTTATCATCCGGTAAAACCGTAGCCTTTACTACTAGCTGTACTAATTGATAAATGCTAAGTTGATCGTTAAAGTTGAGTTTATTGACATTTTTGTCTATAATGATATTATTTTTGATACCATTATAATAAACAAAAAGATCTTTAATGGCGCGCTGAATTCCAAAATCGCGTAATACTACAGGTAACAAATCATTCGCTATTTGCTGAACTTTTTCAATAGTTCCCTCCAAGATCTTTTTCACTTGATCTATTGGTATTTCATGTCCTTGTTCTATGGAATAACGTTGTAACGTCAATCGTATTGCGTATAAATCCTGTGCAATATTTTCATGAAGCGTCTTCCCAATCAACAAATTTTGATTTTCATAGTCTTTAATAATCGATTTGTATAATGTTTCTCTTGATCGCATACGGGCTTTTTAGAAAAATGCTAACCACCTAACATTTATGATTCGCAGTTTTCAATTGCAAATATCAATCCGATTATTTTAATTTATATACCCGTTCTAGCTACGTATTTATACGTATGGAAATAAACGTCATTTCATATGGACTATAATTAAAAAATATGTTTCATCCACCTTTGAAGGATATTTTTTTTCCAGGACGTTGAAAATCTGTCTATTGTAAAACAATTATTATAATGGCTTTGTTTATTTACTATTTATAAGTTTTTAACAAAATGAGGTTTTATATCTTTCCACCTTATATGGATAAGATTGAACAATTAAAATTTTGACATATTTTGGTTAATTTAGAACATTCCTTGAATATATATCATATATGAAAAACGATTCAGACTTTGAAAATTTTGATACGAGTACTTTACAGCAATTTGGCAGTGTCATCATATTGGACCAAAATTTCCATGTTTTGGGAATCAGTGAAAACGCGCTTCAAGAACTTGAATTAGGAAATCAAGAAAATGTGTTGGGTGAATCACTAAAAGCTTTTGGCGCCAATATTTTCGGAAAACATACAGCAAAGGTCTTTCGACTTTTAACAAACATCAAAGATCATGTTATTTCGCGTCAAATTATTCCTTTAAAACTAGCCAATAAAAGAGTCTATCTTAAATTAAGTCTCCACCATAATCAGCTTTTCATTGAATGGGAAGAGCAATTTAAAAAATATACATCAGCAAAAAAGATACACGAGTTCAGTTTTTTATTAGATGCAATTCAACCGAACAATTGGGACTTGGTTTGCCATGCCATAAATCGTTTATTGCGTTTCGAACACGTCTTTGTTGTTCAAGTTCAAGAAACGGGGTATAGTCAAGTCATCGCTGAAGACACCTCAGACGGTAAACAACATTATAAAAACATAGAATTTTCCAAGAGCTTTATGCCAAAGGAAGTGTTTCCTTTTTACAGCATGTGTTCCTACCGGTATAGCCCTAATCTTGAAGATAAAAATCAGGAATTCTATTTCAACAGTTCGAAAGTCAACCTCTTGGAAAGTCAATTAGCACCTATACCCGAGCTTCACCAAATATTTCTATCCCAAAAAGGTATAAAAAGTGCACTATTTTTTTCCATTCATGTCGATGGTAAATTTTGGGGTCTTTTAGTAGCTCATCATAGTAAAGAAAAGCATATCGATCTGCAACAGCGTAAACTCTGTACATTTGCCATTCAGAATGCAACCAGCAAGTATGAAAATTATCTGAAACAAAACTTATTAGATCGACATGAAATATTAAAGTCAGCTGAAACTGAATTAAAACTTGACCTATCCAAAAGTAAAACTGTAAATTGTGCTTTAGTACAGCATATGCCTACTCTTATGAATATGGTGCATGCAGATGGTTTTGCTATTTTTAATCAAGGTGATGCCTATTTTGAAGGTTTATGTCCAACTACTCAACAACTTTATGAGATCGTATCATTCATTCAATCACATACCGAAAAGTCCCTTTTTAAAGATAATAATTTCCGACTGAACCACGCCAAAAATATTTCCGGAAAACTACCCTTTGCAGGACTTTTATATTTAAAAGTAGGCTTATCAAATGACCATATATTAATGTGGTTTCGAAAAGAAAGTGCCAGTAAAGCATTAAACTTACAATTTACTCCTGCCACGTCTAAACGTGATCGTCCTAAGATATCCGTATCCGAAAGTATCAATCACGATATTGCTCAGCCCTGGAACGACCTTGAAATCAATTTTGTATTGAAATTGAATCAGATTTTAAAGGAAACCATTGTCAGTAAACTGAAAGAAAGACAACTTTGGAATGAACAGCTTTTAGCAACTAACAACGAATTGGAAATGTTGACATTTACCCTCTCCCATGACCTTAAAAACCCACTTTCCATATTGAAAATTGGACTTCAATTCTTACAGAACAATAAAGACACTATTGATCCTACATCCATACACAAATGGTACAGCAATCTGATTGCCAGCACGGAGAGCATCGAAGATATCATCAATAATGTGGTGTTATTATGCCAACATAAAACCAGCACGTTAACAAAAGAGCCCATTCCTATGGCCTATAACCTGCAACAGATATTTAAAGACAGCTCGGTCATATATAATGATTATCCGTGCGATATCTCCTATGGCCGATTATTACCCATATGGGCAGAAAAGGGAGCCCTTTATCAAATTTTCAGCAACCTTATCGGCAATGCCATTAAATATTCGACCAATTCCGTAAGAGCTACTATACATATCAACAGTTATTTCGAAGATGGCCAAGTCTGTTATTGTATTCAAGATCAAGGAATCGGAATCCCAAACGAAAATTTAAACCAAATTTTCGAAATATTTAAAAGAGGGAACAATGTAAATGCTATTGAAGGTACAGGTGTCGGACTTTCTTTGGTCAAACGTATCATGGAAAGATTGGGAGGCAATGTCAAAATCGAATCGGAAATAGGCCGCGGGACAACCGTTTATCTCTATTTCCCGATGGTAGAAGACTTTCCTCCTAGTATGCTGCTTGATTAACACTTAGGAAAAGATAGAATCACTATCTTTTCCTAAACTTTATTTAGCTCCAAGGCTGTTGTGCAATACAAATTGGTTAAGCTCCAAGATGACATGGTTTACCGCCGTTATATACAACTGTGCAGGGTCGTGATCGATACAATGCAATGTTTTTTTCATATGTATGCCCATAAAGGATATGGCTACAAAAATATCGCCCACACTTGCCGCATGTTCATTCGATGGATCATCATATGCCATTCCTGTTATTGCAATATAAACATCCGCAGCTATTATTTTTTTTAGTCCCTCCAGCATTTCAAATGTCACTTCAGGAGACTCAGCCGAAAAATGTGCTATGCTTTGCTCATCTACATGCAATACCGATTTTTTAACAGCATTATCATAACATGTTATTCCACCAAGAAAATAAGCTCCTGAGTCTACCTGTAGACTCAGGACACTTCCTAAAAATCCACCCGTCATGCTCTCGCCAACAAATACTTTCAAATTATTGTCTTTTAAATATTTCCCTACAAAGTCTAAGGTTGTTGTATCAACGTAATCCATATGTCTATGTTATTAGTAAATGACCTGCTATATTTTCAGAACAACTAACCTAGGCAATAAGTTCATTTGCACCGGGAAAACCTTATATTCCGAAGCCTATAGTATACACTTAGATAGCCGAAAAAAAACCTAGTCAAAAGTATAAATACCCAATCTTCATTCTTAAAAAAATAAGAGAAGAAAAAGCTTCGCAGAAATAACATATCGTATAATCTGTTGGTCAAGCCAAAAGGATTAATTTTTTTAGAATCATACCCCTCCCTACTTAAGACAGTAGGCAAGTATTAGTACCCCTAAAGAGACTCTAGCTAATTTTTTATTCCTTTTTGGCTGGAATTTCGCTTATTATAGCCAAGAGGTAGCACTAACCCATCCACTTAATTTTACAGAAAAACCATGTATAAAAAAAGAACTATTATCGTTTCCAACAGATTACCAATACGTATCGAACGTAAAAATAATGAGCTTATATTTATTCCTAGTGAAGGTGGTTTGGCTACTGGACTAGGTTCTGTATACAAAAGCGATGCAAACATCTGGATCGGTTGGCCCGGTATTATTCCCTTAAACAAAGAGGAAGAAGAAATAATTACTCAGCAATTGGCGGAACATAATCTTATTCCAGTTTTTTTAACAGAAAATGAATTAAAAGGGTATTATGAAGGATTTTCGAACGAAGTTTTATGGCCTGTGTTTCATTATCGACCTTCTTATGCAGAATACCGTACGACCGATTGGGAAACATATCAATCTGTAAACCTAAAATTTTGTCATGTAGTAGAGCAACAACAAGTACAAGAAAAAGATGAAGTCTGGATACACGATTACCAATTGATGTTATTGCCACAATTGGTCAGGAAATCATACCCGCGAATAGCTATCGGTTATTTCCAACATATCCCTTTTCCAAACGATGAAATCTTCAGAAGCATTCCTTGGCGAAATGAGTTACTGAACGGATTATTAGGAGCCGACCTGATTGGATTCCATACGTTCAATGACACACAACATTTCCTCAACTCATGTGCCCATATCCTTGGGCTCAGTGTACAGAACAACTGTCTGCACACTGATGGCCGCAGTATCTTTACCGAAGTTTACCCAATGGGAATAGATTTTGAAAAATTCTCACAACTTGCCAATAGCGAATCCATACAGGCACGAGCCAAATGCATAAAAGATCATTATAAAAATCAAAAAATAATACTCAGTATAGATCGATTAGATTATAGTAAAGGTATTATCGAACGCTTGTTAGCATATGAAAACCTCCTAGTTACCTACCCTGAATTGAAAGAACAGGTACTTTTATATATGATCGTGGTACCATCGCGGGATCATGTAGCGCAATACAAACAACTACTCGATGAAATAGACCGTACAGTGGGCCATATCAATGCCGTATATGGTACTAATGAGTGGACCCCTATTGCCTATTTTTATAACTCCTTTCCTTTGGAAGAGTTATCATCCCTTTACGTGGCTGCTGATATCTGTTTGATTACCTCTCTCCGAGATGGTATGAACCTCGTGTGTAAAGAATACATTGCCTGTAAGGAAAATACCGATGGCGTGCTTATATTGAGCGAACTGGCAGGAGCTGCCAAAGAGCTAACGCAGGCCATTCAGATTAATCCTAATGCTACCGATCAAGTTACAGAAGCTATTCACACGGCATTATATATGCCAATAATCGAACAGCGAAAGAGACTTGATGATAGTATCGCAATCGTGAAAAAATTTAATGTACGCCACTGGGTTAGGCTATTCTTCAACAGGCTGCGGGAAATCAAGATATTTCAGCAGAATGAAATGGCAAGAAAGATTAATATGCATACCCGCGAATCTATATTGGACCAATATAACCGTGCATCACGAAGATTGTTCTTCCTGGATTATGATGGTACCCTCATCGGATTCCAAAATGATCCGGCTGCTGCCATACCCAACCAGTCATTATATGAAACCCTTAATTTACTTCAAGAAAACGATGGCAGCCAAGTCGTTATCATCAGTGGACGACCGCACGAAACACTCGATAGTTGGTTTTCTAATGAACAATATTATCTCGTAGCCGAACATGGCGCCTGGAGCAATTATCCTACCCACAAATGGCATAGTAATAACGTCCTATCCACTCGATGGAAGATTCCGGTTAAACATATTATGGCTAAGTATGCCAACAATACCGCTGGATCAGTTATCGAAGAAAAATCGTACTCCTTAGCTTGGCATTACCGTAAAGCCCAACCCGGATTGGGACAACTGCGCGCATCGGAGCTTGTCGAAAGCTTGCGGTATCTATTACAGCAACATGGATTGCAATTGCTAATGGGGGATAAAGTAATCGAAGTAAAGAACAGTGAGCTCAATAAAGGTAAGGCAGCCCTCCATATAGTCAATAACTATAAACCCGATTTTATATTTGCTATAGGTGATGATGCTACAGACGAAGATATGTTTTTGGAGCTTCCTGCCGAAGCTATCACCATTAAAGTAGGAAATAAAAAATCCGCTGCACAATTCTATGTAGATACTCAACAAGAAGCTATACAATTGATCGAGTATTTCGCTTACAATCGGAAACTGCTCAGTCCGCCCCTTCAACCACAATCTGAAAATGAAGAAATAATTCAGGAAGAAAACAATGAAATGCAAGTAGAATAAAAGCATACTAATGTCTATTATCGTCTAAAGTACCGATAATAGATATTCTATAAATAAGCTGGTTGACAATGTAAGAAATTTCATGGTTGGTGTCGGCGCCGTTTTAGGAGCATCTTACCCGCAGTGGAAGGCACTGATCAAAGGCTTCGCAAATCAAGTGAAAAGTTTAGATAAATAGGGCTTTGCATAAAGCCCTATTTACATCTAAGAAACCATCCTGTACATAGCGTTTATACCTTCTTCTTTAAAACAAAACTAATCCTTCCGTTAGGTTCCATATAGGCCGTAATTACCTCATTTAAATTTTCACTGTTGGTTTCCAAACGTAAATTTGTCATCAGCTCAGTTTGGCTTAAGTTCGCTTTGGACATATTGCTTCGGTGGAGCTTTCCTTTTGCATACAACAGCAAGGGTCTCCCTTTCATGAAATAATCTAGTCTTTTATTTTTTGTACATAGCCACGCTAGCAATTTATTGGCAGACACCATCGCCAGACTGGCCATGACCGTGTCTATTAAAGGAGAAGCACCAACAATAGCCCGAGATAATATTGCTCCAAGCATAATAACGACCGCAATATCAAAACCAGATTTTTCACCTATAATACGTAGTCCTCCCAATCGAATTAAAAGCAAAGCGATAAAAAATATGATGATTGCCCTTAAAACCATCTGTAACGTATTGATGTCATCACCAGAACCTATTAATAATTCAATCATGGTTTTTTATTGTATATTTCTGTAGCTTTAAAAACTCTTCACATATTGTCCTTTAAGGGCAGTTATTAGCTTTGTTCAGATTCAGTTTTCCATAAATTGCCAATTTTTGATCGTAAATAAGACAATAATACCACCAATAAATATGGAAGTGTCCACACAAAAGACAGGATAGAAATAAAAAATAAAATCAGTAAATTTTTCATACGGTAGCAATTTCATTTAGTTTTAAGGCAACCTCTAATAGTCCGCTTACCAACCATTAGTTGTTATAGCATTTTCGATTTGGTCCTCCAATAAATCTAGTATAAAGTTTATAAAAATATAACGTCGGTCTATCCAAAAAGTTTGCTTTCGTAATATGAAAAGTCGATACAGTACAGAAATTTAAATACACCTAATGGACCAAGTTTACTTACACTTCTTTAACCTCTTCAATACCACACTTTTACTGCATCACCTTTGTTGATACTAATTATAAGGCAGCTTATCATCATGCCGATATAATAGTTGAATCTTAAATCTAGTTTTTATGGACAAGTCCTATGCATATATTCACAGATTGCATAATTGTCAGATTGGTCTCCGTGCAAAAATCAAACATGCGCTGTTGCTCTGCAAAGTAACGTTGAACTACCTTATGAAAATGCCAATTGACTGCCTGTATAAAAGGTAATTATTTTCGATAACAGAACTTTTTAGACTTAAGGAAGGTTCTATATAAGATATAGAAAAAGGATTATTGTTTTTGCCTACAAGCATAAAGTTACTAAAATCTATCTATTTATCCCTTATCTTTATAGATTACGACTTCCAATATATATAGGTAATTACAATAAATTATTAAAATTATATTGATAATATATATCTTTATAATTAGGACGAATAGCAAGAACATGGATGTACATGAGAAGTTAACAGAGCTAGAAAGGGAAAATAGTGATCTCAGAAAACGGGTGGCGGAGCTTTCTGATTTTATTGAGAATGGTTCAGTGCCCCTGCATTGGGTAAATAATGAAGGTATTATTATTTGGGCAAACCAAGCAGAGCTTGATTTGGTAGGGTATACAACAGACGAATATATAGGCCGCCCCATTACCAATTTTCACAAGGACGCCGAAGTCATTGAAGAAATACTCATGCGTCTATCCAATAATGAAACCTTGCGCGACTTTCCTGCCCGATTAAAATGTAAAGACGGATCTATTAAATATGTAACCATAAGTTCAAATGCATTATTTGAAAATGGCGAATTTATACATTCGCGATGTTTTACAAAAGATGTCACCCAGCTGATTACCGAAGAACAAAGAAAAAATAAATTACTACACTTATTGGAAGAAAGTGTAGAACGTTTAAGATTAGCCATTGAAGCGACAGACTTGGGTACCTGGGATTGGGAATTTGAAGAAGGAAAGGTGTATTTCTCGGACAAAACGAAGGAAATTTTGGATTATAAATTTAATGGAGCAATCGATCGAACAATTTTTCAACTAATACATCCCGATGACCGCAATGCTATTATTCTAAAAATCGAACAACTTTCACGAAGCGCCTCTAATGCTCATTTTGATTTTATGTGCCGTATTTTAAAACCCGACCTAAAAAATATTGCTTGGATAAGGGTTCAAGGAGCTACCTACTTCAATTATAAAAAAGAACCTAGCAGGATTATCGGTTCGATCCTAGACATAACTGACATAAAAAAATCTGAAACTAAAAATGCGGAACTTGTAGCAATCGTAAATTCGTCCCATGATGCTATAGTTGGAAAAACATTGGATGATATTGTAACCAGTTGGAATTCTGCTGCAGAGGAGCTTTTTGGTTTTACTGCCAACGAAATGATTGGTGAGCATATAGCAAAATTATTACCCGATGACCGTAAAGATGAAGAAGAAGAGATTTTAGATAAAATAAAAACTGGAGAATCACTGCAATATTTTGAAACAAAACGTCGAACAAAATCCGATAAGATTTTGGATGTATTGCTTTCAAGCTCTCCTATAAGGGATGAGCAAGGTAATATTTTCGGCATTTCTCAAATTGCGCGGGACATTTCAGAGAAAAAGCAAGAAGAAAGGCGTAAGAATGATTTTATTTCTATGGTAAGCCATGAACTCAAAACCCCATTAACTTCAATTCTATTATTTACTCAGATATTACAAAAAAAATATGATGAAACTCATGATGAAATCAGTAAACAAATTAACGATAAGATAGAAACGCAATCAAAAAAAATGATTTCTATGATACGCGATTTTCTCAGTTTAGCAAGAATAGAGGAAGGCAAGTTGCAAATAAATAAAGAGCCACTCTCACTTTTAGAGATATTCGAGGAGGTTAAAAGCGAGGCAGAACTTTTAATATCCAAACATACAATAAAAATAGCATGTACCATTGCCGTAACTATTTTTGCAGATCGTGATAAAATCTTACAGGTTTTTACCAATCTGGTTTCAAATGCAATTAAATATTCTCCAGCAGGTGGGATCATTTCCTTAGGTTGCGAAAAACTGGAAAATGCAGTCCGAATATATGTGAAAGATCAAGGAATAGGAATAGAGCCAGATCATCAGAAAAAGTTATTTGATCGCTTCTATCGAGTCGATAACGAAGAAATGACCCATATATCTGGTTTTGGTATCGGTCTATATATCGTATCAGAAATACTTCGTTCTCATAATTCTAAAATAGAAGTGGATAGCCAAAAGGGCTTAGGAACAACGTTTCACTTTGTATTAGAGGAAGAAAATAAGTCATCACAATAACCATAAATAAATAAAATCCAAAAAATACACTATCACTTCAATAAGAGTTAGGCTTATCCAGCGACTGATAAGCCTAACTCTTATTTTCTTCTTCTATTCCACTTCCCCAAACATCTACTCGTCGCATAATTCACAACCGTTCCTACTGCCGCCATCAAAGCCGTTTGCAGCAGATAGATTTCAGACAGAGTACTGTTGTTCCCCTGTTCGATACGCATTATTTTCAACAGCATAACATCAACCCTTAAAACAACCCTAGATATACACTGGTCGAGTAACTGACCCCATCCCGATCATGAACGACCAGATAGAGGTGGACAGGGCGACCATGCAGACCCGAAGGCAATTCCATGGTCAATCGACCATCCTGACGGATCACCCCTAGCTCATTGATGGCAGCCGACGCACCTGCGATATCATAGGCGCAAAAGATCAGCACATCATCCCAGCTAGCCCCAAGATCAGGATTATGCACCTTTTCCCAACTCAGCATAACCGCAGCACCCTCACGCATTACCTTCCGCATCGTTACAGTAGGCAGGAGCCCATCACTCAGCTTAGCTTTTGCAGGATTGACCCGGATATTCGGATAATCGCCTTCCACGGCATTCAGCAACAAGTGCGACATCGCACGTCCCAAGGGCGTCTTACCCTTTCGGTGACTGGAAAAACCTTTATGGATCAGCAGGTTCAACGGAGCCAAGAACAACCTCGCCATCCGGAAACCGAGTCCTCGAGATCAGCAGCAGATTGCTCCCTTCCCTAGGCATATCGATACTTTTAGTTATCAATTTCATTGTATTACTTAATTAAGTCAAAAGAAAAGACCGAAAAAGAGCTGGGCAGGCTCAATGATCCTACCCAGCATCACTTCAACGATACTTACACCAGATCCAATTCTCCCAGATAAGAACTGCGGGAGACCTTAGTCCCCTTTCTGTTCGCAAAGAAGACCCAGACATGTCCCTTACCACCCAATAGATGGTCGGGAATGGTGATATCCACCGTACCCTCTGCACGCAGCGGAGGTACCGGCGCCGTCATAAACTCATCAACCGTAGGTTGGTAGAGCAGGATGATCACCTGGTCATCCGCCTTAGAGTTGTACAAGGTACTGAGCGCAAAATCCCAATCAACCGTCAGCACACCCGAATTGACCGAGGCTGCTGTGGCACCACCACCGATAAACGTACCCGAACTGATCAGGATTTTACTATAATCCAGTTCAAAACTCGGATAGGTACCGATCACAGCCTGCGCGATATTCAGCTGCAGTGCCGCATTGGTAGGCGTCATCCGATCGGCATTCACCTGACCAAAACCCAGACGCAAGATCGGCGCTATCGGCATCAGGAATTTTGATATCGCATAAAAGCGAGCCTGTTGGATACGTTGCTCCTCCGTAGAAGGCTTAGTACGCTTTTTAGATAACCCTTTAATGTAGTCGATACCCTTCCAGCTGGACCCTATTACCGATCCCGCTTTACCCGAAAATCGCCCATTTGCTCCATTTCTAATTGTTCCCATTTCTATTATTTTTAAAATATTTAACAATACATAAAGACTTGATGTATACCGGTATATCTTGCTTTACGGAAACAAACATAGCACCTAAACATAGGGCTTGTCAAGAGGCAGAATAGGGTTGTCCGGTATCTGTCCGATAACCCATAACAAATTGTCCGATAACTGTCCAGTAACTTTCGGCCGACAGGTAATTTCGAGTATGAATAGTAGACCTCGCAGGGCCTATCACAGAAAAATCGAGAACTTAATAATGGTCAAATAGCGAACAAATAGATACCAGATAGGTACCAGCTTCGGCCCCTACCCATCTCCCGCACATCGCTGGCACATCCCGCCAACAACCCTTCCCCAAGAAATCGGTATTAAAAGGTAATTAGAAAGTGATTTTAGGGTAGTAAAAACTCCGAAGCAGGTACGAATACAGTACGAAGCAGATACCGTTAAGGTATCTGGAGATCAGGGCACATGTTTGGGCGTTTTCTGATGGTATCGGATGTACAGGTTCAGTACATCCTGCTTACGGAAGTATCTTTGTTTGTTTTCCAGGTAGGCTACGGTTATCCAACCTTCCTTTATTTTCCGGTACAGCGTCTTATCACTGATGGCGACATAATCACAGCAATCTTTGCTGGACATCCAGCCCAACAGCTCGTCCTTATCCCCCTCCAGGAGCCGAACGATACGATCCAGCTTTTCATCCAAAAGCAAAAAGTTATCCCCATTGAGGACGGCCACTACAAAGTTTACCGAGGTAAATGTTCCGCTGGTGTGGGACACAAGCGTTCTGCTCCATACCAGCTCAGGTGGTACGGTCATGATAGTTTTCATAAGATTGGGTAGTCTAACGACATACCGTCCAAATCAAACCGTCAGCCCTTATTTCAAGCAGACGATCCCAGTTTGTCTTGGTTTATAATTGCAGGTTCATTATTTCATAGGTATAAAGGTATCCCATCCTTTATGCTCCAAGCTGTTTCTACTATCCAAAAATATTTTCACATGTTTGCCGTTCACATGATTCCCCGGTTTCAACTTCAATAAGATATCAGCCTTTTTTAAATTGGTCAACATCTTTTCCATCACTTCTGGCTGAAATTGCATCGCATCATTTTCCTTGACGATAGGATACTTAACCAGCATCATATTGACATAATAATTGCCCGAAATCTTGACCATCCACTGCATCAAGCCCAATCTTTTGAGTATGGTAAATATCATATTGCACTGTATGACCGTTCCATCTACCAATATCAAATACTTAGTCCGTCCCGTACTATAGACCATGGCGATATCAAACAAGCGGAAACCACCCCTGTGCATCGCGTATTGGACCAATACCAGCGATGCAGTATAGCACCGGAAAGAGCTCATAAAAATCAATGTGTTCATCTAGCACATGAGCAGGTACCACTAATTTTTCTTTGACAATCTCCACTTCTTTGATTACCTCCACTTTTTTTACAACTTCTATGGTCAAGGGTTTCGCATAATTGAACAGTCTAAAAGGGCAAGAATCTATAGCCTTTAACATTAAATATGAAAAGACAAATAAAATAGCAGCGATATAGGGCATATAATTGTAGAGATAGGCATAGAACATGGTCATGCCAGCGGGGCGGAAATAGCTCATCACAAAAATAACGAAGATATAGATTATGAGGCAGGGCAAGATAGCCATCAGATAGAAGTAACAGCGATCTTTCAACGCTACTATCTTCAGCTTCATTTCGACCCCTGTCGCATCAACCGAGACAAGCTTATCAAGAGCTATTTTTCGAAAACAATAGGCTGTATACGCAATCCAGAAAGCAAACAGTAGCAGTGCTACCGCTAGGGCTATGGTCAATATCCAATAATGGACCAACCCCATACGGGCAATAGAAAAACCATCGTGTGTCCTGAGATTGAAAAACATCGAAATAAGGAACACGACAATAATAAAAAACGAAACTCTTTTTAACCGTTCAATAATTGGTTTAATTAACATGCAAACATAGATTTTGGTCAATCCTTGGTATATATTCTCAATTATAATAATTAATTGAACGATAAAGAAATAAAAAGAACGATAAAAGACAAGATGTGACGAAAATCACTTTTTTTAGTGACGAAAATCACATTGTTACAATCACAGCTATTTCGCGTGCTTAACCATGAAAAACATGTAGGTTAAGCATCAAAACACGATTTCAGTTGATTTAAAGTGGCTTTATTATAAGATTTAGGTTTACTTAACAAAATATCATATGAAACAAATTTTTGACAACCCAGGAGTCGCTTGGGTTCAGGATGCTTTCCTTGCGCTAACTGGAACAGAATTCCAAGCAGGTATCGACGAGATCCGTAACGATTTTCCAACATGGTTGCGAAAGCAATTTTACTTTCTTCCCCATCAAGAGCAGCAACTGGATGACATACCGGCAAGCTTTCTAGAAAGAATAGCAGCGCATATTGCCGATAGTTATGAAAATGGAGAACCCATACAGTTCTATAAGGAAACGCCACCAACAGATCCAAATCCAGACTTTAAACAACTCGTGGTGCAAGGAATGGACGAAGGATCCACGCTAACCGAAAGTATCAACAAGCCTATAGGACCATTTGCCATCTTCATCCGTTATGTACCTATCCCCTAATCATTAGTAAACACAAGCTGTTTTTCTTGGGTATGGTATCGAAATCCCATACCCAAGATACCTAAACCAAAAACCAATTATGAACCTAAATACTAAGCTATGGGAGCAACTTTTGAACTGATCAGCATAGGTCCCGAACTGCCCGAACATTCCGGACCGGTCAGTACCGCAAGCATCCATCTGCCCGGAGCAGAGACCCGACATTGGCGCTCGGGCAACACGACATTACAGGAAGAAATCTTACCCACCATTGGCGGCACGGTGTATTGCTATGATTTTCAAATCGAGCACCATATACAGGCACATGTCAAGGTAAACGAATCGTTCATCCAGCTCTACCATATGATGGAAATAACGGGCAAAGGCAAACTAACCCAACAAGGTAGCGCGATAGACTTTGCTTTATTGAACCGACGAGGCGTATACCTGTATACCCCTGCCGACTACTATACCGTCCAATTGGAAAAAGGCAGGTACCTGGTCTATGGCTTCTGCTTTGACCCCGAAATACAAATCGGCAAAAACAGCCAATTGAAAACCATCTTAAAACCCCTTTTGGACGGCTATTATAACAATGGCCAACATCTTGTGGCCAGCATCCCGTTTCGGGCAGAAGAATATACCCGAGCCAAACACCTCGAGATATTCGAGATGCTGCAGGAAGGCAAATCCAGCCAAGCAATCTGCTTCAGCAAAACCCTCGACGATGTTTTTGAGATCAGCATCAAGAAGCTCATCCCGACATTTGAGATGCACCACCCCAGCCGCATCTTTATCGATAGCGCTCGGGAAATGATCGTACAGCATTTCGGTGCTAAAGATGAAGACATTGCCATCAAGCAGATTGCTATTAATCTCCAATGCAGTAGCGATTACCTCCATAATTTGCACACAAGGCATTACGGCATCAGCCTCATTAGCTACAAACAAGGGATTAGATTGGAGAAGGCAAAAAGATTATTGATGCAAAAAGAAAAGTTAACCTACGTCGCCTTATCCTGTGGTTTTTATGATCAGTCTGCCTTCTCCAAATTCTTTAAACAAGAGACTGGCAGTACCCCAAAAATGTTTCAAATGAAATACTTGAAATAGAAATAACGGTTTTTTACAATACTTTAACCTGTTTTTTACAATTATCGGGAAATAGTAGGGTGTAAATTTGAGATATCATAATAGTTACTCATTTAGTTCTTTAAAGTTAGTGAGTTCTGAAAGACAAAGGACTGATTATTACAATACTTTATCCTGTTTTGTACAATTATCAGGAAATAGTAGCACGTAAATTTGAGATATCATAATAGTTACTCATTTAGTTCTTTAAAGTTAGTGAGTACTGAAAGACAAAGGACTGATTATTACAATACTTTATCCTGTTTTGTACAATTATCAGGAAATAGTAGCACGTAAATTTGAGATATCATAATAGTTACTCCACTAGCTCTTCGGAGTTAGTGGGATTTGAAAAGAGAAGATATGGATTATAATTGATTGGTTATATGCGATTGAGATGATTGGCTGATTCCTCTAGCTCTTCGGAGCTAGGGGTTTTTGAAAAGACAAATTGAGGTTAAGCAATAGCTCAATCGTGCACAAGTTCTCAATAATTTTTAAAAGGATAATACGAGGGAGAAAAAATGAAAACAGCAATAAAACGGATCATGAGTGTAGCATGTATAGTTGCTATTGTCTTCTGGATAATACAGGTATCCAGTACCCTTCATATGAGACATAATCTCAACAAACAGAAAGAAATACAGAGAGTACTGGCTATACAAAAATGGTATTTTATACCAGATACCACCGAAACACACAGCAAGCATGAATGCTGTAAAGCTGACGAGGAATAAATATAGAATCAGGAGTGAATAAAATTAAACTAATTATGAATAGCAAGATAAAATCAATCGTCGCGAATAGCATCAGCATCTTTCTGATCATCTTTTGGCTTTATGTAGGCTTCGAAAAAGCCTGGAGCTGGAAGAACTTTCAGCTATCGTTACACCAGCAGCCTATTCCTACCTGGTCGGTGGATATCCTCTATTGGTTATTGCCCCTAGCAGAAATAGTCACGGGTATATTATTGGCTATCTGGATTAGTAAACTAAAGCGCTTGGGTTATTGGGGTTCCATCCTACTCTTAACTACTTTTACGATATTTATCGGATTGGGTGTAGTTGGCGTATACGAAAAACGTCCATGCACTTGCGCATCCATTTTCAATGATATGTCTTGGGAATGGCACCTTGTGGTCAATATCTTACTCCTTGCCATCTCTATATTGGGTCTAAATCTGATACGCCCAAACCTTAATAATCCAACAACACATAAACCTTACCGCAATAGCATTGCCCTCTTCCTACTATATGCAGTCCTCACGAAGATGGGTACGATACAGAACCAACAACTCTCATGGGTAGACAATGTCTACGTAGTACCCGAAAAAATGCAGCTTTACCCCAGTATCTTGGTTCACTGCGCTATAGTAGTGCGGTAACCAATTACAAAATCAAAATTACAGATTACAATAATAACTAAAACAAATCAAATGAAAAATTTCATAAAAAAATACGCACTGTCTATAGTAGCAGTCGTAACCATAGTAACTTTCTCCGCTTTTAAAGTAAGTGGGACAAAAGCATTTATGACGATTCCTGTGTATTTTAATGGAGTTCCAACTAATGCAACTCAAGTAGCTGATGAAAGCAAATGGACGATTGTTCCGAATGGACAAACTTGCAATAATGTACCTAACTTAGCTTGTATGATATTAGTGGATCATACTGATTTAACAGGTGGTCAATTAGACCCTGCTAAAATAAATTTAATTGCGGTTCCCGGAGCGGCTGGACCAGGCTATATTCCTCAACGATCCAGTGGAACAGGAACTCCCAATCCACAAATTATTAATAGAAATTAATTGACAATTTTACTAACTATAAAGCCCAACATAACGTTGGGCTTTGTGATTTAATAAGAATTCTGAGGCATCCCCGCAAGTCTAACGACATCATCAGGTAATCGATGCGCATATCGTTTATCGTTCGGATTCAACTGATATTCAATACCATCTATCGTTCTCTTTAAAACGATACCACTGCCTTCCACGTTGAGCCTTTTGATATCGATAAAGCGTAGTCCCCGAAACAAAAGCTCCTTCCTACGCTCATGTAGTATCGTCTTAAGCGCCTCTTCTTTATTAGCGAAAACATAAGGAACAAATGTATTCGTGAGATATCTATTTTTCAATAACCTATTTAAATCATCTTGTGCTGCCATAACTTTCATTTGTCGGGCCAAACATTCCGCTCTAATCATAAGCATTTCATTATTGGCTATACCACTGAACCAAATATTACTTCCCGTATAATTACCTTTAAAACTCTTTCCTCCACCTGTACCACTTTTAAAAAAAGTAACTTTTCTTAAATCATTAGCTTCATACAGTTGCAACAATTCAGATGGAACATCCGCATTAGATGGAAACACGAAGCCACCTGTCATCATTTCTTCATAAAAAACAGTTTCCTTATTAAAGGCTTCAATTGGATAATCAGCGCTAGGTTTGACATCCACCAATTGATTAAAATCCAACAGGATAGGATTTTCTCCAAGAACCAAATCAGCATAATAATAAGCTGAATCGTATTTGGCCATTGACAGATAAGCACGAGCAAGCACACCATATGCCGCCTTTACTTTGGGTTGCAATACATGCAACGAAAGCTCCGGGATTAAACCCGATGCCTGCTTCAGATCGTCAATCACTTTACGGTAACACACTTCTACTGTAGAACGTGTTGACTTCACATTAAAATCCGAAGTATTGCGTAGCACGATCCCTAAATCTTGAGTAGCCGTTACCTCATCATAAGCTTTGGCGTAAGTCCATAAAAGGGTTAAATATTGATTGGCGCGATAAAAAAGTGCCGTCCCTTTCACCTTATCCCAAGCAACGGCATTTTCGGTTGTACGATTCACCTTGTACAACCGATCCAACACCAGATTCGCATTGTAGACTACCGCATAAGCATTACCCCAATCACTACTATTTAAGCTTTCATAGGGTTTCCACTTATAAGCCAATTTTTCTTGATCTCTCAGTGTATTATAATTCTGCTCCGTAAGGTAATAGTCATCCGTCATCTCTTCGGCTTTACTACCCTTCTGATAATTCATATCAGGGTTGTAATCTAATATCTTTTGCAGGTCGGCAATGCTGCTCGGCACGACCATTCGGCTATCAGACTGTACATCTAAGAATTGATTACAAGATAACGTACTCAACGCTAGCACAACAAAAGCTCCAAGTATTTTTATATTTTTATTTTTCATACTACATTCTATTTTAATAATCTACTTGAATACCGATAGAATAAGTCCTAGAAGGCCCTATTTGATATGGGAATTCGGGGTCGATATTTTCCTTATTCGTGGTCCAAATTATACCCAAGTTCGAAGCATTCAAAAACAAGCGTGTATTTAAACTTCTACTTCCCATATTCCAGTTTTTATTCCATGATGCCGAAATATAGGCCAAGCGTAAATGGTCTGCCTTAAGGATGTTAAAATCCGCATTTGCATAAAAAGGTTCCCCATCAGAGCTTGTAGGGTAAACTAGAGCAGGCACATTTGTCCGCAGTTTCATCGCTTGCCATCCTCCATCTGTTTTCATAGTCCGGATACGCGGTGCCAGAAGAAAACAAGGAAGAAGCTTGCGTAGTTGGTTTTCTAAAATAATAATCACCCATATAGTTGATGTTGACACTGAGGTCTAAATCCCGATAAGAGAAGGTATTGACCCAATTCCCAAAGACCTGTGGTTTAGAAGAACCAAAAAATTGGATCGCAGCACTATGCTCTCCATTTTTGATTACATCGTTTCGAATAGCCACATAATCTGTACTTGCAACTCCGTTTAAGTTTCCCTGTGCCCTTCCTTGAGCATCCAATCCCATCCAAGTGTATCCAGCCAAAGCATACAATGGTTTGCCAACAAAAGGGGTATTATAATTTCCATCTCCGATAAAACTATTGATATTGCTCATGGTATTAAAATAGTATTCTGTTGTTTTATTGCGGTTCAGACTTAAGATAGTTCTCGTATTCCATTTGAAAGTCGAATTGACAATTACCGCATTCAAATTCACATCCAATCCCCTTCCCTGCATACTGGCCACATTCTTGGTTACCGTAAAGGCCTTTCCCCAATTGGTATAGTCGTATTCAGTAGGGCCATAGAGATCCTTGCCATTTTTGATATAATAGTCCAGAGCTCCTGACAACCGTCCTTTCCATAACGAAAAATCCATTCCAAAGTTAAGTGTACCGACCTGCTCCCAACGCAGAGAGGGGTCATTGAGCGCGCTCAGATTTAAAGCCGGTAAATTCGTATACCTTGCTATAATTGTACTCGCAATCGGATCCGGTGTTTTCCTAATATCCACATTGCCACTATAACCATAAGTAGCGCGCAAACGCCAAGAATCCAACCAATTGTATTTCAGAAAACTTTCCTTGCTCGCCAGCCATGCCCCACCAACGGACCATAAAGGTGACCACTTTTCATTGGTGTTGGCTCCGAAAATATTTGCGCCATCACGACGGATACTGCCCGAGATGCTGTATTTCTCTTTCCATATTCCACTCCAATTGGTATAAATAGCAACAAATCGATTACTTTCTGTGAATGAAGTTGGACTGCCTATAATATTCATCGGAAAATTTAATGGAATTGTTGGAAATGCATTGACATAATCAACAGGAACACTTGTCGCTGGTATTTTACTATAGCCGTAAGTAGAATAAGAAGAATAGTCATTGTCATATTGCCTACGCTCTGCACCCAGCATCCCGATGATATGATAGTCCTTTAATTTCTTGTTAAAATTCAGCTGCGCTCGCAATGTCTTGGACGTACCCGAATTTAAACTGTTATTTTTTATCCCACCCAAGGGCACATTATATTTCATCGTGTTAGTCGACGCATTGTATATACTAAACGAATTGATTATATAACGAGCGGCATAACTCTCCAGCGTATTCAGCTGGATGTGCTCTTCCTGCTGATTGGCCAACTGGAAGGCCACACTAGCATCCAAGAAACTGAACAACTGATAGTTCATGCTAATACTTGAATTATATTCCCTGATATTGGTGGTATTTGTAGCCTGCTTATATTCCGATAATGGATAATAGCCCCAATCCAAATAACCTTTCGGGTATGCACTGTCCAAATAAGATTTTCTAAATGTGTTTTCAATTGCTAATTCCTTACCATGTTCATCTAAAAACTGCATATAAGGCACTGTTTTACCATTATAGCCCATACTATTAAAACCCGGCATACCAGCTGAATTTTTTTGATTGGTAAACAGGACATTGATATCTAATCTCAACTTTTCAGTAGGTTTATAGCTGTTGGACATATTGATGTTCAGCTTATCGCTATGCGCATCATTGAGTGCTCGGTTGCGGTTATGCCCGACTCCAAAACTATAAGCATTTCGCTCACCACCACCCCGCACATTCAGACTATGCTGGTCGCTGTAACTGCCATGGTAAAAATGATTCATATAATTTTGTGCCCCATTTTGTGATAGCATCTGTTCCATCATCTTCGTCGAATCTGTAGCATTTATTAATCCACGTTTTCTTTGATCAAAAAGATCAATAGCAGGAGTCATCCCAAAAAAGGGTGCATAATCTAAATAAAAATTATAATACCCTTGATCAAACAGCATCTTTTCGATGCCGATAAACTCACTATTGGACAGGCGATACAGTTTACTTAAATCAGGCTTTTGGGGTAATAACAAGGTACTGCTGACAGAGATTTTCGGTTGCGATAGGTAAAACGCGCCTTTTTTCGAGCTGATCACAATAACGCCATTCCCTGCTCGCGCACCCCAAATACCGGCGGCAGCTGCATCTTTGAGTACGGTTACATTGTCAATGTTGTTTGGATCTATATTTTCGATCTTGCCATCATAGATAAACCCATCCAAAACAATCAAAGGATCACGCTGGCCGTTGATGGTACTGAGCCCTCGTACAGATAAGTTCAATTTTTGCAAAGCTCCATCATCTGTAGATCGATTGTCAAATCGGATTGCAGATGTAATATTCTTCAGCCGATCCAGGATATTACCTCCAGTCTGCTGGTTCAACATTTCATTAGATATGACGTCTACCGAACTTGTTGTTTCATTGGCTTTCAATGACTGATAACCTGTATGAATCACAACATCTTCCAAAACATTGACCTTTTTATCCAAATAGATATCTGCTCCATTTACGAATTTATTAACAGGTGCTTTCTTATTCCAATAGCCAACAGACCTAAATAGCAATGTATCTGTTATTGCGTTGACTCCAATAGAAAACGTTCCATTTTGACCTGATCGTGTTATACCACCTGTATAATGAATGGACACATTTGCTAAAGGTTTGCGGTCTTCATTAGAGTACACTGTTCCCCTTACATTTATAGACATCTTTTCCTGAGCTATCCCTTTAAGCAGGAACAAAGACAGAAATAAGCTTAATACAAAAGCTTTCTTCTTATTTATTTTAAAAGGATGCATAGTGTTTATAATTTAGCTTTATAATATTCAGACATATGCACCATTCCATCGTTAAGTATTACGGACATATGTAATAATTGATTGGGCTGAAATAATGACGTAAAAAACTCATCATCCATTATTAATGGCGTATCCATCACATCTCCATATTCCTTTTGGAAACGATCCATCATCGCTTTCAACAGCCGAGGAGTATCCTTACTCTTCCTACTGTGGACAATAAAAACAGCAAACTTATCGGTAGGTATTAGGCACATCTCATACAGTTTACGCAAGTCGGTGTAAGAATTGGGGTATGAGGTATCCCAAAAGAAAAAATAAAGCATTTTTCCTTTGTACTCAGATAGCTGTTTCTCTTCTTGGGATTTACCATCTAAATAGGTAAAATTAAAATGATGATTCCACACTTCCTCCGGCAAATAATCATTAACCTTTAAGCCTAACTTGGTCTCTTCTGATGTCGTATATTTATCTTGAGCAATGACTTCTTTAAAAGAAATACAGACAATCAGTAAAAAGGAAGCCAGTAACCCTTGCAATAGACCCGTTGAAACAGCAGTTCTTTTATTATTTATATATAATTTCATAATAGTATCGGTTAATTGGTTTTTTTGAAATATGGATACTCGATTACTTTTTTAACAGGCTTGAAGTGTAAGCCTTGACGCGCTAAAAATGACAGTTTTTGAGACAAAGAGAAGTTGATAAAGCCTTTTGGCAACAAAATATTAAAATTGATATTATTTTCATCGAGGAAAAGGACCGGTCTGTCCAAGTAGGGAAATAATAAATTTAAAAAATGCCTGATTGATAAATTATTCAATTGCATTCCATCTTCTTTCAATTCATGTATTGTAGATAGCATTCCAACTTTTGATTCCATTTTGGAAAATACTGGTAATAGCTCCAGTTCATACACTTCCTTTAACTCTTGTTTTCGAACCACTTCTAGCTGAAAGAAACGCATTACATCCGCTTTCACGAGATCCCGAACCTGCTCACTCCCAACAGAGTCTGCACGGTACATCTCATACCAAAACACATCATTTAATGCCTGACAGGTGTGGAAATGATTGCCTTGCTTCAATTGCGGGTCAAAAACAAATTGATATAAAGAAAATCCCATAAGTTCCTTACTAAATGTGTATTGTAAAATAGATTTTAGCGTATGATTACCCAATTGAAAATGGGTATGACCGTTATTGTAATAAGCATAAGTTTGTGTGGGGAAAAAGTTAGGTACAGGTTTAGCAAATATGGAAGTCGATAACTTACCGACCGTATCGACCAGTGCTGGATTATAACTGCGATCTTCGTTGATCATAACGCCCATTTCAAGGATATCTACTTGCTCGCCTACAATCAAGCTTTTCACTCTTTTCTCCAAGTCATCGTTTCCCTTATCTACGCCCACCACTTTCCCTTTACGATCCACCCAAGCATGAGTGGGAATTGAATAGTGAGGAAATATACTCGTGAAGACAGTATCATCCAACATAGACGGCAGACTCATCTCATAATCATATGTTCGCTTGTAATTGTCAAATACAGCCTTCAGCCGTTTTGGGGTGTCTTTATTTCTTTTGCTATTCACCAAAATGATGGCAAGGTCTTTTCCATATTTCTTTTGAAGTTCTTCCATCTTCGGAAATCCCTGAATACAGGAGGAACAAGTCGTGGACCAAAAATCAAATAAGATAACCATGCCTTTAAGATCTTTAAATTGGATTGTTCTAGAACCTCCTTTTAAGTCGTGCAACTCAAATGACATCTCCCATACTGCATCAGGAATTTGATCACCTGCTTTCAAGGGTTTTAAATCCATTTGTTCAATCTTATTTACTTCCCGACCCTCCTGCGCCCTACTCATCTCATTATCGAATAACAAGAGCATGAATAACATAATTTTACTATGCCGATGAAAATGGTAAATGAACTGTTTAAATAGCTCCAGAAGATGTGCCCAATGAGGTAGCATCTTTTTGTTATAAATTATCATATCGCTGCTGTTTAACTTAAAAACTTTTAAACATGTCTTCGACGCTCATTTCAGAATAGAATACAGCATCTTTATTGATTTGCGCATATTTCGGAAAAGCAGCTAATCTGAACAGTTTGTCTAAATTTGGATTACCGATGATACAGGCGATATCCATTTTAACATCAAACTCTTTTT
This sequence comes from Sphingobacterium sp. SG20118, assembly GCF_044740685.1. Classification (NCBI taxonomy): domain Bacteria; kingdom Pseudomonadati; phylum Bacteroidota; class Sphingobacteriia; order Sphingobacteriales; family Sphingobacteriaceae; genus Sphingobacterium; species Sphingobacterium sp. SG20118. The sequence continues at coordinate 2,056,943 of NZ_CP172826.1, read as the reverse complement.
TAAAGCGTTCTAACGTAAGTTTTACTTTTTCTAGTGTCGCCTTATCCATTTTACTGACCACCAGTATTACATTGGAATGTAGGCCCATTGCTTCTCTATAATCATAGATTCTCTTGAGGTCTGTATAATGCTCTGGATAGGAAGCATCCCAAAAGAACAACTGCACAAAGTTCTCTTTCAACTTTCCAAAGGAAGTTGTTACACTTTCTTTCCCATTAAAGTATTGCAATTCAAGCGGCATGTCCTGAACCACCTGAGGTAGGTATTCATATGTTTTGATTTCCGGTAGATCTAGAACCTTAACAGATTTGACCTTAACACTAGATTGTGCATGTAAACTTGTCCCACTTCCAGCAACTGCACCTACTACAAGTGCCATTTTAGTTAGTAGCAATAGGCTATCACCCTTTGACTTAAACAGCTTCTGTATACTATTCCAAAGCGCTATTTTATAATTTTTAATTGTGTTCATAATTTCTAATTTTTAGGCATAACACTCCCCTCACCCTTTTTCAGGCTTTGTTTATTCCTGTTATACAGGAATCAGAAAGCTTATGATCGTTTTCCCCTAAATACTTGCAGCCAGTCTATTTTCTACTGATGCTGCTACCATTCCTCGCTTTGTTTTCATGATCATCGTTGGCTGTTCTTGCCAGATGAGCTCGACAGATTCACCGCGTTTGGTCATGATCTGCCGACTGTCTTTCACGATGGAGAGTTTCTCTACTCGTACATCCAACTGAAAGTGTTCGTTCAGATCGTTCAGAATACACTGTCGGTATTCTTCCCTTTCGGTATTGGCAGGGACGCTTAGCTCATAATCGTACAGATGCTTTTCTGCATCTGGACAGATTTTACAGGGTATATATTTGGCTCGTTCGTATCCATAAACAATGATCTGCTCGGTAGGAAAATTAGTAGGCAATCCTAGCGCAAACAAATAGCACTCGTAAATAGCCATATGGGCCAGTGATATACGGAGTACATCCTGTCGGTCATCCCGTACGACGGCACTATAAGAACTTGCTTGTTCTTTGGATGGATTCAGGAACGAATAATAGCGGTCCTTAGGTCTTCCTTTGACAAGACTTTTCAGTGCATGCGCATGCCGTCCTTCATAAAGGACTGGTACTGGTCTCTTCAATGATCGTATAGGTAAATCTGTTATCATAATTGGTTTTTTGATAACTGGAACCTTCTTTTCACTCAAATACGAAAACATTTCTTCCTCTTGGGATAGCGCATAGCTCTCCCCTGTGCAAGATTTTTGCATTTTTTTAAGGTTTAAATTGATTCCCTTAAGACCGGACTAATTGGACATAGCATTGGCCTTTAAAGAAACCAGGTTAAAAATATAAATAAGAAAAATGCAATTTTAAGTCTTCGTCAATTGGTTATAATAGGGTCTTCGTTATTGCATAATTTGGGTTAAAGAACAAAACCGACTATCCATTTTTGGTGTATCACAATAAAAGGTGACGACAATAATTTGCTTTAATAAAGGAAAGATTGTACTTTTAGGGTGCAAAACTAAGCAGGCAACCGATCCTGTTTTTGTTGACACAAGCAATTGTGCTCCAATAGAATAAAAGTCGGAAACATAAGCCATTTTCGGATGGTAAGAAGCTGATATTAAACTCTAAAGAACATGACATCTTTAGTATCTAGTCTGGTGTATATACCCTACTTAATTACTAGTGACCTCGACTTTTGAATTAGTATGAGCTACTCCTATCCTATTTAGACTATGTTTAAATTTTAGCGGCTTATTGTGGTGCGCAAAACTTGTTCTTTAAAATTTGGCAAAAGGCGAACCGTGGACTCTGATCCTGGATCAGGTTTGTGGTCGTTTTCTGGGTGGTGACTTTTCTATTCATCATAATTTCTAATAGTTATGTGAACGATGTAAACTCTGAAAGCTGTGGGGTTGATCTATTGAATAAACAATAGGTCGGATCCGCATGCTCCTTGACCTGGAAAACCGCTACAGTAAACCATCACCAAACCTACACGAGATTCGGATTTTGTCATCAAGAAGACTGATAGCAGATCCGCCCTACTGGTATTATATCTGCAAAGATAGTGTTTCCAGTAGATAATGGCGAACCTACGTTCTTCTCGCGGACAAAAGTAGCGGTTTTTCGCACGAGAGACATCGTTGCAATTAGGCTTAAAGCTTAATTATCGTTGTCGCATAGTATTCACTAACAAAGGTAATTACAATAATAGACTTAAGCAAATATTCTTAAGTCTATTTTAATAAAATTTTCATTTATGGCTAGTAATGAGTTCAGAGATGCTTTAAAGGCATTAAGAATTAAGTTTAATTTATCTCAATCATCAGTCGCAAAGCTTGCTGAAATTGAGCAAACAGAATATAGCGCATTAGAGACAGGTAAACAAAAACTTGATATTGATAGTGCAAATAATCTATCAACAAAGATTTGGGGTGTTAAATACTCAGATTTTGTAGCATTTTCTAATCAAAAAATAATTATCAATAAATTACCAGCATCAACTCGTTTATTAATAAAAGATTCAGAAAACTCAAAACTAAACGATAGTTCAAATTTGTTAGCTAAAGAATTAGATAAACTTATCCTCGAAAGTGCTTTAAACACACCAACAACTTCAAAGATAATTCACCATAAAATGGGTGAGAAACTTAAGAACAAAAAAACTTCTGAAATTACTAGTCTTCTAGGAAGATCTCCACGTAATAAGTACATTAAATCAATAGGTGAATTCGATAAACAAAAAATTTATATCCATATTGACTATGAAGCTGAATATATAAAGATACCCAAAGATCAGTTAATCACGATTATAAAAGAAGAAAGTGATAAAATATTATCAAAACAAAAAAAAACCGAAGAAGAAGACTAACACTCCCCTATCTAAACTAATGAAAAATGTAGTCGTAGAAATAGTTGCCGTTGATGGTGATACAAAAGCAGATTTTAATAAAGAGAATAAGGGGTAAATTGATCGAATAGGGTGATACACAAACTAAATAAAAGTTAAACTATGTTTCCGCTAGATGGTCAATTTTTGACAATATACATCTCGTATTTCCTACTATTATCCTATATGGTTTACGCGATTATAAATGGTAAAAACTTAAATAAAATCGGTTTAATAGTAATTTTGGCAACAAGTTTATCTTTGAATCTATATTTATATATTGATCCAGATAATTTTAAAAGTGGTGGAACTTTAGGTGTGTGGTTTTATTCCTGGATCATATTTTTATTGACTATAACCATCACAATAATATATCAAGTTATTGTAAATAGAAAAAAGTAATAATAACTTTCTACAAAAAATTATTGCATACAACTCCTCTCCTAGACAGTATGACCATAAAATAGAACCAGACGATAATTGGGAATTGGCAAAGTGGCATTTGACAGATTGGGGAGAGAAAAAACAGCTAACAAGCACATTATAAACTAAAAACTTTAAATTATGTATTCAATTGGATTAATATTGATGTACCTCATCTGGGGCGGCTTCGTAGCAATGGTATTGTATGGTCTATATAAAGTTTTATCAGCGCTATTGACCAAATATTTGTACGCGAAGAACGATTATACAGCCGCTATACGTGAACAAAACGAAGCACTTAAGGAAATAGCTGCTGCGATCATAGCATCTAAAGATAATAACGCATCAGCTCCAGAAATTCTGTAAGCTGTTTAGATAAACCTAAACATCTTGCTGTTGGTCACAAGTGCTAATAGCATGATTATAATAAAACGTTTTAAAATGTTTATAATATGGAAAATGAATTCTTTTTACCTTTTCACACCGGAACTGTCGAAGACAGTGAAAAAGTATATGCATCAATTAAAAAGTTTGTTTCAGATCAAGTAGGAGATATTTGGTCATCAAGGATTTTTAGTATCAGTTTTACGCATGAGGGAAAATTTAATACATGTACTGTTGGTGAAAAAACAAATGTAGTGGACGATACTGTCATTTGTATCCTAAGGAATGAGACATTATTCTTTGTATGCACACCACAACGAGGAGTAATCAGAGGAATGCCAATTCTAGTAGGATCACACGAAGTATCAAATATAGAATACTTCAAAAATAGTCTACATAAGTAAATAACAAACACATTATAAACTAAAAACCACAAATTAGATTATGTTTTCAATCGGAATAATAATGATATATCTCGGCTGGGACAGCTTCGTAGGAATGGTTTCTGTACGGAGTATTGCTAGCAATACTAAACAAATTTTTGTACGTAAAAAGCAATCAAGAACCAGTAAGTCTGCAAGTTATTGCATAGAATGATTAAGATACAGTTTTATACAAATCATCTAAAATTATGAATTAATTTACGAGATAAATCAACACGTTCCCAATCCAGAAGGAAAATCAAATATTTAACTACGCACATGTATTGCGTAGTTCGACCTGTATATTTGTTTAAATAAAATTAATGGTAGAAATTAAATGGAAATCATCACAAAATTAAAACCGCTTTTCAATGACCTCCTCAAGATTGGATTTACAGATTTTGTTAAGAGTGATGAGTTTGTAAGGGTATGCAATGAATTGGGAATTACTGACCAGTACAGTTCCGCTTTTAATGAAGTACAAGCTCAAAAGAAGGATGATTGGGCATGGCTAGGCATTGATATTATTCAATATGACGACGTACTGGCTAAATTACTCAATAATATGTTCGGAGATGAAAAAGTAAATTTCCATTATATTGTTTCTAAAATGGTAATTGCTTACCTACCTCATAGTCATTACGTAACTTCAATTGCAGACTTTAGACGTGACATTCAATTTCTGGGGTCAAGTGCTATAGAATTAGAAACTCTTGATCAAGCATGGGAAAAGGAAAGCAATAACTACCATAAAAAAGTTACTGTATTAAAAAACTTACTGACTAATAGAGCGACTGGCGGAATCGTAGATGATAATCATTATTTAATTCTTAGGTCGGACCTTTTAAAACAAACAACTTTAAAGACCCTAATGCCGGAATTTGTCGTTAATAGTCAAAGTGTTTATGAATTCTGGCAGTATATTAAAGCGGCTTTCGGTAGCTATGCTGAACGTAGATTTTTTCTCCAAACAGCTTTTGACCCATTAATAAATGCAACTTTAAATTTTTCGAAAAGTGTACCCCATCACGATATAATTGCACAAATTACAACTGTGGACGAACAATTTATTGCTCAAGCCTGGCGAAAAGCACTAGACAGGATGAACGAAGATGCTGAAGCAGCAATAACATCTGCCAGATCTCTAATCGAAACTGTATGCAAACATATTTTGGATGAAAAAGAAGTTAATTATGATGACACTGTCGAATTACCTAAACTATATAAACAAACTGCCGGAGTTTTAAATCTATCTCCTGATCAGCATTCAGAGCAACTATTTAAACAAATACTGGGCGGTTGCCAGACCGTAGTTGAGGGCTTAGGTGGTCTACGGAATAAATTTGGGGATGCTCATGGTATGAGCAAAAAAAAGTCTAAGCCAGCCGTGAGACATGCAACACTAGCAGTTAATTTATCGGGCGCAATGTGCAGTTTTTTACTTCAAACATTCAATCATTTAAAAGAAAAGTCCAACGATAATTAACTTCAAAAATATGTCATTCAAATTTATTGCAAGCCTCATATTTTTAGCTCTTCAAGACCTTAATGTTATTAATAAACCGCTCTTCAAAAGAATAAACCATCAACATTTTAAACAAGAGGTTATAGATGAAGATTTTAAACAATTGGCTGGTATTTGTATTAATAATACTCTCAATAAAAACGCAATTGCTTAGTAATCGCCCGATTTAGCGCACCTTAACAAATTTTCAATATCTTTAATTTTTGTTTTCATATCCCAATGGAACAAAAAAAGAGACGTTCATCACGCCAGTTGGTTCATCGTAGTTCATCCGAGATCTACGGTATATTGCAGGATTTCGAGCTACAAAAGGGTAAGATGACCACATGTGAATTTTGCCTGAGGCGTGGCCTCAGGTAGCTTTTATACATGGCGTAAAGATGAAGCACTGCATGGTGAATCAGGGAATCTCAAACATCTAAATCGTCAGCATGATCAATCATTGAATTAAGACCGTAAATTGCACATTAGGTTTCTCCTATGCTTTTTCCAGATCTTTGATACACTTCTTCAATAAAACCGTGTCGCTGGTCTTTAGCTTTTCCATAGGAACTAAAGTTAGGGATCCTTTTGCTAAATTACTCTTGTAATTGTTAATCAAAATATCAATGTTGGGTAAGTCGTATTTCTTAGCGACTTGTGCGGCTGATATGTTCTTGTAAACCACCACTTCTACCAGCTTTTCTTTAAATTCCTCCGGAAACTTAAATCTTGGTAATGATTGTTCTTTCATTTTGCTTTATGTTTTTCCAGAAAACTGTAAAGCTATACCCGGATAAGACCAATTGGTATAACCGTAAAAGATAACATTCTGCGCTGGGGTACAAGGCACCAGAAGAATTTGGAAGAATATTAATGAAACGAAAGATTGCATCTTAACTCAATATTCACTTTTTTGTTGCAAATCCAATGAGCCCTTAATGTAATAAAATATGTTACTAAGTTTTATTTAAAAGCCTAAAAATTCATAGGTACATTTATAACACATAATATTAAGGGAGAATTCCATATTAAATGAAAAATTCAATAAAATATACATATATTTAAATATCCAAAATATATTCAGAAAATTAATTTCAATAACCTATTATTATGAAACTTGATAAGGCATTAGAAAAGTTTAAAGTTGAAAAAGAAAATTTAAAATCACTAAGTGTTCAAAATTATTCTGAAGCTGATACCAGATGTAAATCAATTGACCTTATGTTTAAGGATATTCTTGGATGGCAAGAAACAAGTATTTCCAGAGAAGGGCATTCTGATGCCGGATACTTTGACTATATGTTTGCGACCTCACAATTTAAATTTGTAATCGAAGCGAAAAAAAACCTTATTTCTTTTCAATTGCCAGCAACTGGGAATGAATGCAAATTATCAACACTTTTAAAAGGGAATAAGGATGTTATAAATCAAATTAGAGGATATATTCTAGAAAAAAGTCTAGCTTATGGCGTTATAACTAATGGAAATCAATATATTATTGCTCGTTTCAATAATACTAATGGTGGCGAATGGAAAAACAATACTGCAATATATTTTAAAGATTTGGATGACGTTGAAAGAAATTTTATTAAATTCTACAATATTTTATCTAATGATTCAATTGTTGAAAATGGCAGATTTTTTATTGAAAAGGAAGAATTTTCAGAAAAATTCATCCTTGAAAGTAAATTGCTAAATAAAAGAACTGATGAAGTTCTCAGAAATGATTTTTCAGACATTTTAACATCAATTATAAGTGAAATATTTTCAGAAATATCGGACGTCTATGATTTAGATTCTTTTGAAAAACTAAAAGAATGTTATGTAATCAATGAGGATGTAAAGGCTAATAATTCAAAATTAGAGATACTGTTTGAAGATACTCCACCACTTTTCGATGGTCGAATAAAACCAGTTAAGAACACAAAAAATACTCACAGCCAAATACTAGATGAAATAAAATCTGGAATTAAATCCCCTGAACCTATCATCATAATAGGCAGTAAAGGCGCTGGTAAAACAACTTTCATTAATTATTTCACCAAAGTCGTAATAGAGAAAGATTTGCAAAAAAAGAAACCTTTGCTTTATTTTGATTTTAGGAACTATACAAATCAACAAGTAAAAAACACAAAAAAAATTTATGAAAAAATAATAGCGTCGTTAAATGAAAATTTCAAGGAGCTGAATCTATCAAAGATTAATATCATCAAAACAATTTATCAAAAAGAAATTAAAGAGCAGGAAGAGGGAATATGGAGTCTTTATAAAAAAGATTCCGAAATCTACACAACTAAACTTGCCGAGTTTTTAGAAAAAAAAATAAACGATCCTGAAAATCATCTCATTAGTATTTCAAACTATCTAATAAAGTATCAAACAAAAAGATTAACCATTATACTAGATAATGCAGATCAATTAGAAAATGAATCTCAAAAAGATTTATTTTTATTAGCACAATCATTAAAGAAAAATCTCAATGCATTAGTAATTCTATCGTTACGTGAAGGATACTTTTATCAATGGAAAAATAAGCCTCCATTTGATGCTTTTCAATCGAATGTATTTCATATAACTGCACCTCCTTACAAGGATGTTTTAAAAAATAGAATAGATTTTGCTATAAAACATTTTAATTTTGCAAAAATTGAAACTTTGTATAAAAATAAATCAGTAAAAATTACTGGAGATTCTTTAAATCTGTTTTTTAACAATCTATCTCATTCAATATTTTCAATAAAAAATTCTGAAATTTTAGACTTTTTAGACCATTGCACATATCCAAATATTCGAGAAGGATTAGATATGTTTAATACTTTTTTAACCTCTGGACACACACAAATCGACAGTTACATTACAGATGTCAATTTTAATATTCCTATTTGGGAATTCTTTAAATCTGTTGGGTTAGATTCTCATTATTACTATAAATCTGATTTTAGCAAAATAAAAAATCTCTTTAAACCAGTATCTGGAAATCGTAATCATTTTACAAAAATCCGTATATTGCTTTATTTAACTAATATTGCTGAAACAAGCAATAAAACTGATTACTCCTTCACCACAATAAAAGAAATATCAGATAATTTTTCAATAGCTGGATATAATTCTAAAATTATAATTGAAGAAATTCAACAATTATTAGATTTCAAATTTGTAGATACCAAAGCCGTATTTTCCGATATTGAGTCTACTATTTCAATTGATGATAACCTCGAGATAAAGATAAGTCAAAGTGGACATTATTACATCTATAAAATTTTACCCAGATTTCATTATTTGGATTTAGTACTTCAAGATACCCCAATTTATGACAATTATTACTTTGAAAGAATTAAAGATGTTTTTCCAGAAGTAGATTCATATGGTGAAAGGAATATCAAAAATAGATTAACAACCGCTACCACATTCTTTGAATATTTAAAAGTTATGGAAATAAAAGAACATTCAAAAAATGAAGCAAACTTCGGTATAAAAGCTCTTGATATTAGTATAAAAACTTTAATTGAAGAAAACGGATTTAATACTGACATAAAAAGAGTAGAAAAGTCACAAAAGTATTTAAGGAGTTAAAATTGAATATTCCGGGGGAAGTACACCACCCATTCCGAGCGAAAGTGCACCAGTTTTAAAGACCAACAATTCGTGTCTTACGTCACTGGTTTTATATTAACTTTTCAAACTTAGTTATTTTTTTTCTTTCTTAAAGATTTCCCCTGTAGAGGTAATCTATGGGATGAATCTGTCCATTATAGCATCCGCAAGAGTTGGTTCATCTATAAAGTTGTACCATGCCTCAACGTATCCGTCCTAGCAAGTACATATTTGATTGACCATTAGTGTTTGGTATTTTTGTTGATCTGAATACAGCACAAGAAAAACGTAGTCACATGCTATCCTTAGTTGAGAAGTGGCGTGGTAGTGGTCAGAGACAGCAAGAGTTTTGTTCTTTCACGGTATCAAGATCCATACTTTATCTTATTGGATCGGTGTGAGTAAAGAAGAAAAAAGCCTCTCAGGTTTATTGAGGTCCTGCCAACAAACAATACGATCCAAAAGATCGAAGTTATCTATCCCGCCGGGGTAAAAATTAATGCTGAAGTTGATCTGGCCCTGGTATCCAAACTTATCCACCTTTATTAAGGATGTTTTCCTTAGGTTCATCGCATCGGTTTCTATCTCCACCAGGGCCATTGTGATATGTGTAAGAGCTTTGACGGGCTATGAGGCCTGAACAATTCGGGCATGCAGTGCAACCCCAAATTTGATGAGGTAGTCGTGTTTTTAAACAGAAGTCGCACTCATATGAAACTGTTGCACTGGGAAAGTGGAGGCTTTATGCTCTACTATAAAAGACTGGAGTCCGCTACTTAAGGACAAGACAACCTATAATACGGCTTTACAGCCAACTGATTCTGCTAATATCTTTTCATTTAAATACTAAAGACCAGACCGTTTATCATTTAGATCGATAAAGTCTAGTTTAGTTTACAATTTTCCCATCATACGATTGGTTCTAACTTGAATATTATGATACAATTTCGTATCTTCATACTAACCAATTACTTGAGATAAAAATTTATTAAAACCACGCCAACTTTCAAATTCATTTATACTATGAAACCAACCAAGAGCAAAGTATATTGTTATGATGCAGGAAGATCAAAAATACTTTTTGAATCGGAGAAAAAAGCAGGGAACTTCCTGAAATTTAATACGGATGAAATATTAAAAACTGCTAATCATGCACCAGTCAGATTTTATTTTTGTAAAGTTTGCAATGGCTGGCATGTGACCAGCAGTGCTGTTGTACTAAATATACCCACTCATGTTGACAAAGTAATGGACAGTTTCCATGAAGAAGAAAAAAATAGAGCGGAATGGAAAGAGAAGATGAAAGATGTACGTCAATCTAGTACCGAAATGAGCTTAAAGCTGCTAGAGGTAATAGACAAACGTATAGCGGAAATACAGAAAAAAATAGAAAATAAAGCTGCTGCTGCTGATATCCGGATGCTAATCGAAGACTCGTTGAATGATTTAGCAAGTGCTAATAACTTTGTGGGTCATGTAAAACGAAAAAAAATTCTCGAAATAAAACTTGCTGAACTTGTAAATATGGTTTAAGACATCATCCGCACTCATAGCATTAGCTACAATAACAGCTATTGCTGAAATCAAAACAACGCAGAGGCCCTCTTATCTCGATAGTGGTTAAATATACGGGAAACGGTAAGGGAGTATGTGGTGCAGACCATAAAAATACATTAAACTTGATATTTCTTTTATTCTGAGAAGAAAATTTCATAGATTGAGGTACTCCGATCTAAAATGGATAACTTTATAAACCACATGATAAAATTATGGAACCTAAAAAACTATACACGGTCGTAACCACTGAAAGGAATGTGAGAAATAGTACGGCAGTCGAAGCTGTATTTTCAACTCGTAACAAGGCTGAAAGATATTTAAACCATTTTTTTAAGAACGCAAAAAATACTGAACGCTATATCGTAGAGACATTGCTAGATCCATTAGAAAAAGAAATAAATAATGAGAATCATTATTATTTTGCAGCTGCATATGTTGAAGATGACGAAGATTTTTATCGTGTGCAGGTAGACAGAACTTCGGACAATATATATGAAAATGAAACAAATAAATTGAGATTTGATGGAGATGAATTACCCGATATTGATTTCTATTGTTTTGCTAGCTCACCCGAAGAGGCCTTTCATAAATTTCGTGCACATTTACTGCCGTACTTTGAGGAACACAACATCACCTTGCCTTTGACAGAACCGAAATATAACCAGCATCCTAGTTTTTATTGAGAATGTTCATTTTTAGGGTCTATCCAAAAGATGTACCTTAGTACTAGGGTGTCTTCGGCGTATCTGGCTTACCTGCTACATATTTGATTGTTGAATCTTTTGTTTATAAGTTCTGCGGAAATAAGTCTTTTAAGTTTTCGAGGTTTATGCACGCTATGTTCTGCAGGGTATATCTCCTCAAAGGTCCAATTACCCATTTCGTTGGTGATATGAAAAGAGTATCTGCCCGAGAAAGTATATATTTGATGGATATTTGTGCTAAAAACTTTTGCTTATTTGAATTCAGCACAAGAAAAACAGAACCGCATGCTATCCTAGTTGAAAAGTGACGTGGCCAGTATCCAGAAACAGCTGGAGTTTTGTTCTTTTCATGGTATCGTGATGCATACTTTATCTTATTGGATGGTTGTGAAAAGATGAACTATGAGAGCCATTCCGACAAGAATCGCTCTCTTAATTCATCTTTTTAATTCGTGTTAATAACAGATTTATTAAAAAACATCATCATGTAGTTCATAAAGTGGTTCATAGACCATGAGGTCTGCAATAACAATCAATGTTGCTAAAAAGGTCTTGACAACATCGATATGCTGAATAAATGAAGGTGCAGATGCCTCATTGCTCAATATGGCTTCTTCCCATTCATCTACACCTTTAAGCCAGCATGCTAATGGCTTTTCCTTTAATTTATGTTCAAAATAGCGCCATGGGTTTCTGACTACTTCTTTAGCCATCTTATTGAGTGCCTTCTGCTGCTTTTCGGGAATCGGCCAATCTACATCTATAGTGAAATCAGCATCGCTAATGGTCATAAAATGTAAATAGAATGTCTCGATTATGTTTCGAAAATATTGAAAACGAACGAGTACAGTACCTGGATCATCATGTGTTTTCCAATAATTGCTTTCTAATAATATTTTATGGCTAACCTTCAGCTGTTCGTGCATGTGGGGTATTGTAGTAGCCCCATCAATGATACCATAAATATCATGATCGGTGGTATAAGACCTTTCTACCGTATGGCCAATAGTCTGCCTATACTGAGGCACATAGCTATGAAAATGCCTATGCACTTTTTCATGTAAATGAATAATAAATAAGCAATTGACGATTTCTCGTATCGCTCTAAACCGAAGGAATAACATTTCGCCCAGGCAGGTGTCATTGAGTTGACCCTTATGGTCGAAGCCTGCCAGTAGGATCTGGAATAGGACCATGCGATAAAAGCGCAACATATCATCTGCGTATGATTCTATAAGGGTATTGTAAGTATCTTGGATTTTTTCTTTACTAATTAATGAATTGTGTACATCATTATTATCCCTATAGGGAAAGGAGGCTAACATTTGCCCTTTAATAGCATAATGAGTAGGCCTTATGGTAGAAATCAAAGAGCCTAACTCAAGCAGCCTTATCATCTGTTTAAACTTTTTATAAATGATCAGTGGAGATTCATATGCCTTCCACAAATAGGGTTTAAATGCCAGTGTGAAAATCTCCCAACATTCTTCCTGAATTTGCTCTGCTGAGTCAGCATCTTTAAAGACATGGCTCAAGAAAAGGAAAGGGTCTTTATAATCCTCTTCCTTTAGTTGGCACATATAGCTATTACTATAATCGAAGTAGCCCATAATTGATCTGTTATTATTGGTATAACATGGCAAGAAATGTTGTACTCCTATTCTATTGAACATCCAAGAGTGCTGATGAAGTTCTTGATAAACCGTTCTCTTCATTTGTAATAAATGAAAAAATTCTCGCCTTAAAGTCTTTCTGACATACTTATTATTGACACTTACATCAGACAGACCTAAAATGAGGTTCCTCCAAAGATGGTAATCCCTAGTGATTACTTTTTATTTATTGTTTTACATACTACCCCATCCTTGGGTCTATCCAAAAGATATCCCGTAATGCTAGGATGTCTTCGGCTGCCATCTGATTGTAGATGAGCGAGTCGGTAGGCTTATCAGTAGAAATACTTGGAACCTGCTCGTATGGGTCTACTATCTTCAGGATTGCATCTTGGTCAAAGATACTGATATCGGACTCGAGTACTTCTACCCTCTTGGCGGTCATCCACTTTCGGGCTTGCGCTCTATCGAGGCAGATCAACCGCTGTGTCAGATATTCGAGATTTTGTATACCTGCTATGAGATGTTCAGGATATTGCACACTGAGGTATTTGAGGTATAAGGATTGGTCGCCACTGTGCAAGGCATGATTACGAAGTAGTACCCGCTGTGGGTCGTAGGCATAATCGAACCTGTCGAGGTCTTTTGCGAACTGATAATGCTCGTTATATACAAAGAGCCGTTGCTGCAATTTCTGCTGATGGTCCTCTTCGATGAATACCTCGCCGATAAGCTGCCAGTCTTCGATATTCTTAATAGCGTCGTCGATGACCAGGATGGCTGGCTCTTGCAATGGGACGAACTTACCCTCGCTGTCTAAGTCTACGATGTATTCCCAAACGTCATCAACCTTTTCTGGATACCAGGTTGGGTTTTCGTCATCAACGGTGTTTTTAGAGGTCAATAGGTTGTACCCTTTGGACTTGAGCTGCAACAATAGGGTCTGAGTTAAGATGGCGAACTGCATAATATATTGTATGGCTATCGGTTAGAATAAACTCTGCTGTATAGGCCCGTCTTGGCCCAGTGGTGGCAGGTCTGACCAGGTGTAGGGTTCGTAGCGATGCTTGCCGTCTGGTCTGTCGGGATATCCCCTTAACGTGTAGACAGGATAATAGTCCAATGCTTGGTCGGATATCTCATAATTGAAGATGGGCATCAGGGCTTCATCATCTTTTGCAGATAGCCATTGCTGCTCCAGCTCTGGTGTGAGGAATAAGGGCATCCTTCTTTTGTTGGGTCCATCGTTATGGATCTGACCCATGACGCTGTTAGCCTCACGGGTGAGCATACCGAAGCTGCCGACTTTGTGGAGTTCGCCATTCTGGTCAACATGCTCGTGCCATTGGTACAGTCCGGGGATATAGAATACCTCTCTCCCCTTTTCGCTGATATAATAGGGTACTTTCTTTTTCCAACCATGGATCTTGCGGTGCTCGAAGGTTCCGGATACGGGGATGAGGCAGCGCTGGTTTTTCAGCCGATGCCAGTAGGACTTGCCATCGGAAAGAATACGCTCGCTGCGGATATTGACCATATTGCGACGGCGATCTTCCTGCTCTTTGGGGTCTTGGATATAGGTGGGCAGTACGCCCCACTCCATCTCTTGTAGACCGAGCTCCTCGCCTTCTTTGTCTTTATAGATGATGGGATAAGCTGGAAACGTAATGGCCTGCAAATTCTCGAAATAACGATAGTCGTAATCGAGTTGCTTGCGCTCGTCCCGTAATTTGGGGAAGCCTTTTTTGATGATGTCAACTTCCGAATGTAGTGAAATGTCCCAGCACATAGTATTTGGTTGAAGTGGTATATAGTCCTTTTGAAATTAAACACGTTGAGGTGTCCATTTGTTTTTTTTTGATAGTGTTTTTGGCTAAGCGATCAGCTCGATGGCGCGCACTTTCTTTTGGGTGTTACCGTCGGTAATGACTGCCCAAACGCGCCCATGCTCGAGGGTGAACAGAATGTCTATCGGATTCTTGCGCTTGAAGGTGGTGTTGCTGCGGAGGTAATTGATGATCTTGCCTTCATACATGCGCAACATGCGCTTGTTCCATTTCTCTTCGCGAAACAGGTTGATGAAGATGCGATACCCCGAATTGACCTCTAGCATCTGCTGTATGCTGCGCGCATCTGCAGGTATGCGAATAGCTTTGCCTTCTTTGGGGCCAAGTTCTGCAGCATGTGCATGTGCCTCTTCTGCTGTCCAATAGGGCAATAACATGAAGCCGCTGCCCTTGTTGAGGTCGGGCCACTCGAACCGTTGTAGCACAAAATCGCGATAGCCCTGTTCCAAGAGATCTTGGAAGTTACTACGGGTCAATTGCTCGAAGGGGTTGTACAGCATAACGGTATAGCGTTGGTTATACCAAGATAAGAATAATTTAGGGGTATGGCTCATTTTGTGAAAAGGCCTAATTGAATAAGTAGGCTATTTCTGAGGTTTGGGTTTGAACTCAGCTTCGTAGGTTTCAAGCTTTGTTAAGATAGCTTGCAGCTCTTCATTTGCTTTATTGATCCACTCGGCACGCTGCTTGATGGCAACATAAGGGCTTTTAACAGCAAATTCTTTATTGTTACTCAGTCCTCTAATCCCCTCTGAATACAATAATCTCCATTGCGCCAAAAACTCATCTGGCGTGTAAAATATCCTTGTACGGATATGATAAATCCAACAGTTGTTTTCTCGAGCTAAATTTATGAGCGCTCGTACATCAGAAGGTATTTCTCTTTTTTTATCTAACCATGCGGGTACCATATATTTTTCATAAAAAATAACTTCTTACTACGCTCTAATCAACCAATCTTTTCTTGAGCAGCGCCAACTCTCCTGCTATCATATCTGGCCATCGGGCGAAGCCCTGCTTAATGATATGCTCGCCATCCGCTATCGTGAACAATTGGGAGATGCTAAAGGCAGACTCACGGATGCCTGCAATCTGCCTAAAGGATAGCTGTGCTCTGCTCTTACCTGCCTTTACAGCTGTAGGATGCTTGAGTATATATTCTTGGTGTATTTGCTTTAAATTCATCTTTCGTCGTTTTAAATTAATCGGTTATCAATCAGAAAACCCGTAGGAATTTTCCTTCTAACACTTCTTCGGGCACATCTAAGATCTGCTCGATAACTACGGTAGCAGAGTCCTTGTTGAACTCACCCATAAATGCCCATAGGTCATTTACTTTTGTCGGGACAAAATGCTGGACTACATCGTCCACACTGTTATCGGACTTCAGGATATTGTATCCCTTATGCTTTAAGTCCTTCAAGATTTCGATAGTCAATGGTACATTCATCGCATTTATTATTTATCTTTTTCGCCTATTGCCAACAGGTAGTTCTTTTTGATTGCTTTACTCCAAAGCTCACCTAGAGCCTACTGCCCTGTTTTGATTAACAATATTGAACAGATCGGGCACGCCAGAATGTTGAGCAACCAGTTGTCTTGGAGCATGCCCTCCCTGCTTCAATATCCAAAGATATATAATAAAACTAAATATATTAGTGTAATTTTACTATTATTTTTAGTTTAATTGATACTCAATAAGATTGTTTTTATTACGGCTGTTTCTGAGCTAGGTCCAATTTATCGTTAGAACTCTCTCCGTTGATATAAGTGTTGAAGTTTTAAGTCCACCATTTTAGCTATATTTATGGTAGAGAAATAGAAGAAATTTGAATAAATAAGGGCTTGAGTTCTATACATCTCTGTCAACAGGTTTGAAAAATAGCTAATGCCTTTTGCAGCCTTAACAAAATCAGCCAAAACATTTAAAAGGAGCAATAAATTTAAGAGAATTTACTAATGGATTTTACAGTAGAAATCAAAGACATGGTAGCAATGGTTATTTCTATCATATGTGGAGGAGCCATTAGCTTTGAACGGGAATACAAAAGGACTTACTTTAGAACGGATGGAAATTGTAAAAGAAAACGATCATTTAATTGTAAACTTCAAAGTATCAGGTAAAAAAAGATACTTATTAGAAATGAGCGAAACGCTTGCTACCCGAACAGAAATCTTAAGCTTCTCTTAATCCTACAAAAAGTTGATCGTTAATGCTAGATGGGGTCAAATATTTATCCCATTGCAATGTTTGTCACACTTATGATTAACACAACTAAATCTTTGATTATTCGCGGTCGCTAAGAGATAAAATCTGATTAAAAACGTTTAAATTTACCATGCCGGTGTAATGAAGTTTAGTGATTTAAATATAAAAGCTTTGCTATATCAAAAAAGCGCCACTTTTTTACCAATTAGGAGGCTATTAACCAGAAACCATAAAAATAGAATGATGAGAAATCTGATCCTACTTGTAATTTCGGCAACATTATTATTTAGTTGTAATCAAACTAACAAGCGAGAGCGGCAAACAACTAAGAAGGAACAAGTAAATGATAAAGAAGACAAGTCGATATCATTGTCTGTTGACCCCAAGGTTTTTATACTTTCTCAGATCCCTGATACTATAAAAGTAATAATAACCAATAATACCAATGATACAATTACAACAGGGTTACGTTATCAAATTGAAAATTATGAAGATAATGAGTGGAAAGAAATCTCACCCAAGGATATTCTGTTCCACGACCTTGGCTGGCGACTAAAACCTTCTGAGAGTGAAAATTTTAATATGAAATTATATAAGGACCAGATCAATTATAAGACAGGAAAATACAGAATCGTAAAATATTATTTGAACTCCGACTATCAAAAGACAAGAGAAAGCCATAATGTTTACGGACAGTTTGATATTAAATAAAATATTAATAACACAGCCCACCGACAAGCTAATCTAAACAGGGCCATTTTGAATAATTACATAAAAATTATTCAATGCAATTATTCATAAAATGCAAGCTAGCAAACATATTATAAGCTCTAAAAATTGAAAATAAGTTAAACTTAGTTCCTAAAAATCTTCTCCGAACCCTCGAAAGTTTTTTACACCATGAAGCAGACAATTTACAACTATTACTACTGCTGTAATAATTGCTACTAAAAAGACAGCACTACTAGCATCAACATTGGCAATCGCCACAGCTATTAAGGCCCATGATCCAACAATAGCATATTCTCTCATATTACGTTTCCAGGTCATAAAAACATTGAGAATTCCAGCTAATATAATCATAATAATAGTCCAAGTAACTGGAGAAATACTCCACCCATCCCACTGTATTTTAGTTAGATATGCCGCCACGTTGGCTATCAATGCTACAGATATCCAGCCAGAATAGATAGAAAATGGCCACCATACCAGTGCAACAATACGAAATGGAGGATTAGTCAATTCGGCTTTTACATTAACAATAATCTTAAGCAACGACATGAGTAATAAAACCATTAATATAACTGAAGTACCAATGAATTCGTTCAACCAAGCAAATATCCAGAGACAATTCAAAACGCACGAAATTATAAACCAAACATTTACTTGACCGATGATTTTGCATTCTCTTTTTCTTTTCAAAATGACAAATGAATAAATAACAAAACCAATCAAGAATAAATAAATTAAACCCCACACAGAAAAAGCGTATGAAGCTGGAGTAAAAAGATTGTGATTTTCATTGGAAACAATTTTCATTGTTTTTCCGTTTATAAAACCGGTATTTGATAAATAATTAATAATTATTGTCATTATCAAAGCCATAAGATTCAGGATAGCCAAAGTTTTATTTCTCATCGTTTTATAATTTTTACCAAAATACTGTTCGATAACAATTTCATTCAGCTTTCGGTTATAAAGAAAAAGCTAAAAATTAATTAGATTACGCATTAACGTTCCAATATCAAAAGAAGAGCCAAATTCTTATATTCAAAAATAACTAACAACAATAGTATTAAAGAATGAAAGATTTTGAACCCCTATAGATTTAGCGAATCATTAAATATATAAGAAATTATGATAGGTAACCACGATAACTACCCAACTTCTTATCAAGATCAACCGATAAATATTCAAAAGAAGGCTGCTGAAATTGCAAATGCATTGCTAGAGAAGGGAGGCCTGAATGTGTCGCTTTTGTCATAGATCTTAAATTGGCACGATAATATTTCAAAAAAAGAAGAACAGCATAATTTACTCAAACTCAGATAATCATGAGCAAAATACTACTTCTTAAAGTTGTTTTATTTTTTAAATAAAAAACTATCTCTTATTCACGTTGTTCTTTATATAAACAAAAAGATCGCGTATGCCTTGGTATAATGGAGATTTCCCAATTTCTTATAAAAATCAGCCAATAATAGTTCGAGATAAAGCTATAGAAATCGCAAATGCTTTACTGCGAGAAGGAACAACGGAAGCTGTTGCTATAGCTACCGGACTGAAACTTGCAAAAGAATACTTCAAAAAAAAGAAAAACCAGTAAATAAAAAGTTAAACTAAATAAAATTACATATGACTCAGGATGCTAAAGTAATCATTCATGCCGCTAGAGTTGGCAATATTGAAGTCTTACAAGAACTCATTCGCCAACAAGCAGATATTAACATTAAAGATGAGAAAGGTTATACTCCGCTCATCATTGCATGTTATAATAATCAATATGAAGCCGTTCAATTGCTATTAAATTCAGGTGCGCATATTGATGCGCAGGATAACGGGGGAAACAGCGCACTCATGGGTGTAGCATTTAAAGGATACAAAAATATT
Source organism: Sphingobacterium sp. SG20118 (assembly GCF_044740685.1). Classification (NCBI taxonomy): domain Bacteria; kingdom Pseudomonadati; phylum Bacteroidota; class Sphingobacteriia; order Sphingobacteriales; family Sphingobacteriaceae; genus Sphingobacterium; species Sphingobacterium sp. SG20118. The sequence continues at coordinate 2,037,169 of NZ_CP172826.1, read as the reverse complement.
GTAGAACTATTGATCAATAATGGCGCTAGTCTCGATCTTCAGCATGGAAATGGAGGTACTGCTCTTATGTTTGCAGCTATGTTTGGAAGAAACGATATTCTACAGGTCTTATTAGAAAGTGGTGCTAATAAAAGCATCCTGGATACACGAGGATTGTCAGTTCTAGATTTGGCCGCCCAACAAGGAAACGACGTAGCACTAAGGATCTTGCAAGATTAAAAACTAAAAAAAAATCAAAAGAAAATACCCAGCATAGCTGGGTATTTTCTTTTATAAGCATGAAAGTCATTATGCTGGTACTAATCTTGGTTTTTCACGGTTCCAAAAACGATGCTGTGCTATCGCTTTCACAAATAATGCCGCAAGAGTCAAACCATCCTCACTCATAACAATACCTTCTGTCAAAACAGATTCTTCAGAAAAATCTTCCGGCAGCTTTTTAAAGAAATAAGTTGCTTCGAGGACCTGTAAAGCTTGAGTATCCGCTGCAATAGCTTTACAATGTTTAAAAGCTTCATTTAAAAAGTGAATCGCGTTAGCTTCTGCTTCCAATGTAGCTACACTATTGGTTCCACCCGGTACATATACAGCATCATATAATACCGATGCCGCGGTCAAAAAGCTTTCATCTACTGCTATTAAGGTATCATCTGAAGCAACAATGACCCCCAGCTTAGGTGCTATGATATGCACGACCCCTCCTGCGGCAACAATAGTTTCTTTCACGGTGTTTAGTGATTGTGCGTCGAAGCCGTCAGCAGCAAGTATAGCAATTTTTCTACTCACTATACTCTCTTTCGCCGTATCTGCCATACTTAAAGCGGCTGACTTCTTCACCACCCCCTCAACTTGCTCTGGTTGATAATCTGCTGGATTTCCGTCTGCTGGAATACTTCGGTTAATAGGTTGTTCCAATTCTGCAGGCACTTTTAGACCGAGCTGAAAAGCGACTTCAGCAGCCAGTCCCTTATCGACAAGCGATAAGATACCAATCATTCGTTCGCGAACAGCAATCGTTTTAACTTTACCAAGCTCAAAGCAAAAAGCATCTACAATATGGTTTTTCTCTGGCTGCGATTGACTGAAGAAAAACAGTCGTGCCTGACTAAAATGATCAAAGAAACTTTTACTTCTACTTCTTACTTTTTTCGCATCGATGCGTTCTTCATAAGAAACAAAACCCCCATCGGCTTCTTTCACCTGCTGTGGGTCATTATTTCCTATTGAATTAGGACCATAACTCACCTTACCTTTATTAATAGTTTGTCTCATAAAACCATTCCTTTGGTTATTATGGATTGGCACGATTGGGCGATTAATCGGGATTTCATGAAAGTTGGGTCCACCCAAACGTATCAATTGGGTATCTGTATACGAAAACAATCGACCTTGCAATAAAGGATCGTTTGTAAAGTCTATCCCAGGTACAACATTTCCAACATGGAAAGCCACCTGCTCAGTTTCAGCAAAGAAATTATCTGGATTACGATTCAGCGTCATCTTTCCAATCCGTTGTACTGGGACCTGTTCCTCCGGAATAATCTTTGTTGGATCTAATAAATCTATTCCAAACTTAAACTCATCTTGTTCTGCAACAATCTGGACACCTAATTCCCATTCTGGGAAAGCTCCACTTTCAATTGCTTCCCAAAGATCTCTTCTATGGAAATCTGGATCTTTTCCAGAGATGTTTTGTGCTTCATCCCAGGCTACAGAGTGTACTCCTAATAAAGGCTTCCAGTGGAATTTAACAAAATTTGCTTCACCTTTATTATTAATGAAGCGAAATGTATGCACGCCAAACCCCTCCATCATCCGAAAACTTCGGGGTATAGCTCGGTCACTCATCAACCACATGATCATGTGGGTAGATTCGGGCATTAATGAAATAAAGTCCCAGAATGTGTCATGAGCAGATGCTGCTTGAGGAATTTCATTATCAGGCTCAGGTTTTACAGCGTGAACAAGATCTGGAAATTTCATGGCATCTTGGATAAAAAATACAGGCATATTGTTTCCCACCAAGTCGAAATTTCCTTGTTGCGTATAGAATTTAACGGCAAAACCTCGTACATCTCTAGCTAAATCAGTAGATCCCTTAGAAACCAGCTACGGTAGAGAAACGTACAAATACTGGAGTTTCGACTTCGGTATCATTTAAAAATCCAGCTTTAGTTAGGCTTTCCAGCGGTTCATATAATTTAAATACACCATGAGCGCCCGACCCCCGAGCGTGAACTACACGCTCTGGAATCCTTTCGTGGTCAAAGTGTGTCAGCTTTTCTCTTAAAATAAAATCTTCAAGTAAGGTAGCACCTCGCTCACCAGCTACCAACGAATTCTGATCATCATTGATAGCTAAACCATGATCTGTCGTCATCAACTTGCCCGTCGCATCCGTAGTATGCGGGGCAAGAGATTTAATTTTATCATTTTCTGCAGGACCTGCAGGTTTATCCTGAATATCTTTTTTTTTCATCATCATGTAATTAAATAATTTATGATTCTTCCGCAGCAGTATAATTCACATCATCTTCAGCAACTTCTGTCAAAAGCGTATCGGCAGCCTTCTCTTCGTCAAGAGTTTGTTCTAGTAACGCGGCTACATCTGTTAATCCCAAGGTTACGGACAGTTGGTGTAATCCTCCATAACTTGCAATTTCGTAATGTTCTACTTTTTGAGAAGCCAATATAATACCAACATCTCGCGTAGCTGTTCCCGCTATTGTACTTTCTATGATCTCCTCTCCCTCCTTAGCTAAACCTTCCATTGCATTACATTTTTTGGCAATAGCTTCTTTGCCCAACAATTGGAATATGTTTTCCAGACGACTCACATGACCTTCAGTTTCTTTCAAATGATTTGTTATTGCTTTAACTAAAGCCGGAGAAGTGGCGGCTTTTATCATTTTTGGCAATGTTTTTACCAAATGATTTTCTGCCCAATACAGGTCCATAATTCCGTCGAGAAAAAGCTCGTTTAATGCGGGCTCTGAAGTAATGGAGGATTTAGTCTTAAATTTTGGCGTAGTTCCAGTTTCCTTTTTCATAATATTTATGTTTACTAGGATGCATTATCGCGCACAATTTTAATTTCATTATGCGCTTCAGATTGTTGACTCAATTGATCTAACAATTTATTACATACTTCCGTTGATAAATGATTAACATCATCTTCAAGGGTTTTTTTATAGGTTTCTTTAAACGCGTCTTCACCTTTTTCACAACTCTCTAACAAGCTCTTTCTGTCGTTTCCTGCAATGTTTACTTTTATACTCATCCACATTCTAAAAAGCTTACCACTTAACATGGTTTCATCCGTGGGTTGCTCCCCTTCGCGTAGCACATATGGCGTTAGTTCATCAATGAAACGTTCAGATTGCAAGATATTATTTGCAAACATGTGACGTAACGTGTCTAGGCCCAAACCATGAGCAAGATCTAAAGCTGTTTTATAACCAGCAATGCGATCATTGTTAATTTTTATTAAGTCATTGATGATTTCGGGATTATTTAAATTGTTTTCCATAATGATTTGTTTATTTGATTTACCAATTTATAAAGAAAGAACATACCAATGAATCGGTTAGTTCACTATAGAATTCATTTCGGGTATTAACACATTAAGACCGTATTAACCACGTGTTAGCAACATATTTACTTTAAGCAGGAGAACTCAAAGAAAAAATGCAAAAATATTAAAGCTTTTTTAAAATATTAAAAAAGGTCTCAGCAAAATTAGCGAAGACCTATATTTTGTATTTATCCACTTTACATCGACAATAATCCTAAATAAAATCTAATCTATTAACTTTGTTCATTTAACTTATATACAGCCAAACCATCGTAGCCGGACAGGTTAGTAAAATTCCATCTGGAGCATAACGAGCTCCATGACAGGGACAATTCCAACTTTTTTTTAGTGCTATTCCACAACACAACCAGCATGCTTACATAATGGATTTACTGCAGATAATATTCCTTCATCATCCTTATAAAGACCTATATCACGTTAATTATAATGAATAATTTTTCCTTCCCCTTGAAAAGATAGAAATAAGTAATGCTTCGGCCGGTTTACCGAAGCTCATACCGTCTTTGCAATCAAGCAGTCTGAGACGGGTACCCGGGTGGAGGAAATCTGCTGCAAGATGGGTATCAGCGAAGCGACATGCTACAATTGGAAGAAGAAATACGATGGCCTAGGAGTCTCAGAACTCCGAAAATTATGCCAGCTTGAAGAAGATATTGCTCCGCTGAAGAAGCTTAGGGTAAGATTATATCCATACTTGATATAAGTGAAATAAAATCATTTCTGCCCCCTCCACTAACTATCTTTCAATTCATTTGTTCATATAAAAGAAAGTTGAAAACCAAAATTAAAATTATCTAAAAAAATTGAATTACTAATTTTATGATAAACAATTAATCATATTTTAATGGAAGATAAAATAAACATGGAAACCCGTATTATCAAATATAATACACAGTATGGCTTTATCGAAAATCCTACTGCTTTTAGTTTTAATGCCAATCCGCACAGATTGATTATTCGAAACTATGCCCTGAGAACAAAGGAAAGAAATATTTATCAGCGTTATTTGAAAGATTTTCATCCTGAGCATGAAGGAGAAGAAATACGGAATTTTGACCATGATTTAATATTCATAAAGCATCTCGATAGTCATGATATGGGACTGTGGCTAGTAGAGAATGAGGTGAAAATCCTCCAATCTGATATTGATTTTAGGGATAAAGATGCTATATTTACTGTCAAAAAAATACGGGATGAATCTGTCGATATCCATCTTATCGATGATGATGACTTTATCTTAAATAAAGTCTCACCTGTTGAACTGCTAAAAGTCCATGAAACTTTTTGGATAGACACTCAAATTAGAGTTTTATTATAAAAAGAGCTAGCATAGTACACTGCCCCCAATAAGTGTATAACTTTTGGGGGCTTCTTCACTCCCCAATCGATTTAATATATCTTATAGTATTTATACTATAGTTTTTTCAATCTCTTCGATGGAAATACCAGTAGCTTGAGCAATTTTCACTTTATCAACTCCTACTTCAATCATCAGGCGAGCTGAATGGCATGCTTGCTCATGAGTTTCTTCCAATATCGTTTGAAGTTCAAGAATGTTTCAAGTGTCGGTGCAATCACATTTCTGTAGTTGTCAGTGTGCCAAAATTCTATTAATTGTCCTTTTTGCTCAGTAAAAATTCCTTTCAAGTCGTAGCATTATCGTCAACGGATGTGTAGATTTACGAAGGTAGCGATCTTACTGTAATTCTTCCTATTTAAAATTAGTAATTCAATCCCGAATTCTCTACTTCTAAATATTCCAGTTTTTAGAAAGGAGGTCATTGAGCATAGGTATTTCCATTGCATAAAACGTTATTTCATGTGTCATACCCCACACGTTGTTAATGCTTATTTGATAAAATAAAATACGTATTTCAAGTCTTCATCTTAAATCGAAAAATAACTACCTTATGAAGTGAAAATGTATTTTAATGAAAAATGACTATGATTTTTAATACTGTATTTTATACCTATTATACTTTTAAAAGCCATTTATAGTATTCTCCCTTTGGAACTATTGTATCACATTATATGTTATAAGATTATCAAGTTATAGAAATAACTTATTTAAGGAAATGATTGGGAAAAGACAATTTTAAATGTCTTTTCCAAGGAAAAAAGACAACAAAATGAATCTTTTTGCAAATCTATTAAGATATGGTTATTGTGAAATAGAAGATGTAGAGCAGGAAACCTTTATAAAGACACCATAACAATAAAATTTTATCAATATGGAAAAATCAACAAACGGTCATAGCGAACATAAAGCGCAAGATCAAAGTAAAGGGAAAGTAAAACAAGGTAGTACTATCGGAAAGAAAACTACAAATAGTGATTCAAAAAAAGATTCGAGCAATCGCAAGGAAAAAACTAAAGCAGAATTGTTAGAAATGGCAAAACGCGCAGGAGTAACAAGTCGGCATTCTATGACTAAAGATGAATTAATAAAAGCTATAGATAAAAAAATCGATTAGCAAGATATACTCTCAAACGATAATGAAGATTCGTTAAATTAAATAAATACAATCATGAAAAAATTGAAATTCTTTTTCGGTGCTTTAATGAGTTTAATACTAGCATCAGCCTGTGGTAACAATCAGAACAATAGTAACAATCCAAATGATAGAGATAGTTTCTCGACAGATACTACGATCCAAACAGATACTGGTATACAAGATACAAGTATGATACAGTATCGAGACTCCAATTCAACAGAAACCAATGGAGTAATTCCTCCCACTTCATAAAATGATTAATTGTTTACTATAGCAAGCAATCAACATGAAGAATAATGATACATAGCTGGAGTTTTTAGAAATAAACGTACTAATCTGGCTATATCTAAAAAATTTATTGATTCAATAATACTAAAAAATATGAGAGCAGCTGTCTTCCATAAACCAGGTGACATCAGAGTTGATAATGTACCTGACCCAAAAATCCTTGACCCCAGAGATGTTATTCTCAAGGTTACCTCAACAGCCATATGTGGCTCGGACCTTCATATCCTGAGTGGCGCAGTTCCTCAGAAAGAGCCGCTTATTATGGGGCATGAATTCATGGGAATAGTTGAAGAAGTAGGCTCTGCAATAACCAATCTCAAACGCGGCGACCGTGTTGTTGTTCCATTCCCGATTTCCTGTGGACAATGTTTCTTCTGTAAACATGAGGCTTCGCCTGCATGCGAAAACTCTAATTTTAAGCACTACGGTCCAAACGGGGACATAATGGATCAAAAAGGTGGCGCTCTATTTGGCTATACCGATCTATATGGAGGCTATTCCGGAGGACAAGCTGAATATGTACGGGTCCCTTATGCTGATATAAGCCCACGCACCGTCCCAGAGCATCTTTCTGATGAGCAGGCTCTTTTTCTTACCGATATATTTCCTACAGGGTGGTCGGCCATAGATTGGGCTCAAATGAAAGGCGGTGAAACGGTAGCCATCTTCGGGTCAGGTCCAGTGGGACTAATGGCTCAAAAAGCAGCCTGGATTAACGGAGCGGCCCGAGTAATAGCAATCGACCCGTTAAATTATAGGCTCCAAAAGGCAAGGGCAGTAAACAATGTGGATACACTCAATCCGAATGAAGTCGATGTTGTAGAAGCTATAAGAGAAATGACCGGCGGTAGAGGTGCTGACGTTTGTGTGGATGCGGTGGGCTTTGAACCGGAACGTAGTTTTATGGATAAAATAAAGGCTACTGTAAATTTTGAAATGGGTTCAATGAAGGTACTTGACTTATGCTTTGAGGCAGTAAGAAGGATGGGTACGGTATCCATCATGGGCGTATATGGTTCGACCTATGACAACTTCCCTCTTCATCGGATCTTTGATAAGGGTATTACGATAAAACAGGGACAGGCTCCTGTACTGAATTACATTGACAAACTTATAGGATTGGTTAATGATGGGAAGGTTGTACTCGATGACATTATCACCCATACATTATCACTGGATGATGCGACACATGGATACAAAATCTTTGATGAGAAAGAGGATGATTGCGTGAAGGTTGTTCTTAAACCATAGTAAGATTTATTACTCTAGCTTAAAAAGAGGGCGGAGACTACCGACCACGGACGGGGAGCAAACCACTTTCTTTTATTGCATATAGTATTAACATAATTTTACAACTATTAAAAACTAAAGTTGAAGGCCAACTGTTATTTCTAAAACTACGCTATGATACAGATGAAAATTTCCGAAGATGCTATTATCCCAATTGATTACGATTCAAATGAATTGTCAGATTTTGTTAAAGAATTGAGACCTGTTGTATTTATGGAAGGCGATAGCTTCTGTTGTCTGCTAGGACCAAATCAACAAGAAGGTATATTTGGGTGTGGAGACTCTTCAGATGAGGCTATTCAAGACTGGGAAAATACTTTAAAGAAAAGATTAGAGAAAGCGAAAGACGATGATGAGATCGCAAATTATGTGAAGGATTCATTAAATGCTTCCAACCGAAAGGTATGGTAATGGTCAGAGAAAACTCACTTTAATTTATCGAAAAATTACAAATCTCTAGAAATTCACATGTACTTTTACTATGTTTTATGAGAATACGAATTTAATTGTTCTTTATAAACTTTACAATTCTCTCACTTGCTGTATCGCAAAAGTCAAGTCCGGAATAATCCGGATTCAGACCACCAATGAATGGCACTGCCATAATAAATAAATTTTTAGTCGCATTTCCAAAGAAGTCAAGTGCTTGAAAATAGTCATTTATACTTAAACCCTTTACCTGCATATAGAAACCTTGGTTACTATCTTTCTTTACATTTAGGCCTTTTTCGCTAAAATATTTTAGCCCTTCCTCTCTACTCCTGAAATTTAGATATCCTGTACTGATCAATCCATTATTTTTAAGTCCTTCAAATGGCAAATCGTTAAATTCCAGGGGCTGTTGTCCGGTTCCATCAATATATAGTTGGTAATGTAGATCATGTTTCTTCCCTCCCGTATCAATATAACGATAGATTGCACCTCCATCTTTATGGGGATCAACATGGCTTTCTTTGTCAACTTTAATATGATCAATTACACCAGCTTCATATAAAGCAATAATCTCTTTGTACGATTCCTGTGGCAAAGACGCAATGATAACACTGATAAGAGGCATTAAAACTTTGCGTAATCTGAGCATATCTTCTGCTGAAAAGTGTTTGGCAGGATAATTCATAGCATAGCTAAAGGCAGATAATATTTCTTTCCAGGATATAGACTGTCTCCTGTTAATGGATTTTTTCGCCTCTAAATATTCCGCTCTAAAAAGAGTAAAACTGTCGAGCTCTTTTCTAATCGTCAACATTTCTTCTACAAACTCCTCAATCGTCATATCTTTTATCTTCTCATAGCATGCTGGGTCTCTTTCCTTAAGTGGGCATTTGAAATTTCTATTAAAAACGTAATCGAGCTCAACAAAACCATTATTTTTCTCCTTATAATCATATATCTCTTCCAGTGTCATTGACCAGGAAACTTCGTATGGTTCTTCTTCTGAATGAAATCTCAATGCAGGAAGATAGCCTCCAGTTGAAAATAAATGTATAGAAAAGTTTTCGGAACCTTCATTCAGAACATAGCTGATTTTATCATCTTCATGGATATAACGACCATTCAAACGTGACAAGGTTTTGACGGCATCCACAGCAGTAAGAGAGGTTCCTTTAATAGCGACGGGGAAATTTGTCGGTTGATTAAATTTTGATGGTGGATAAGGAGAATCATACCATCCTTTTGTTTGTCCCTCAAAAGTTATCGGCCAATGATGCCCTGTGCATAACACAACGATTTCGGCTTCATATTCTTTATCATCTGTAATAACCACTGTGTAGTTTTCTTTTTCACTGTCATATACGAGGTCAACAACAGCAGATTCTGTAAAAACATTTACCTTTATCTTATGTTTTACGGCCAACTTAATATATTCGTGAAATTGGTTTTCGAGATAATTTCCCAAAAGGAGTCTTGGTAAAACCTGATCTGGATTGAATTCGCCATTTAAATAGTAATCTGGAAAATCATCAATTGGATATCTGGATAAATAGGTAGGAATATCGGAAATTAATGTTGGTATTTCATTAGCAGAAACGTTAGCGAGATGTTCATTGCACGCCCCATATTTACCATAGGGCATACCAACTCCCAACCGCTCATTTTTTTCAAAAATATAGATACTTTCAACCGAAAGATTTTGGTTGACAATCTCCTTTAACATAAATAAAGCCGCGGGCCCACCACCTATTAGTGCAATCGATCTTGATTTTTGATTTTCCATAAAAATTGCTGGATTATAACTTAAAATAATACTCAAAATTCATACCCTTCTTGCTGTTTTTTCGATTTTTGAGACAAAAATATTAAATGACATCTTTGATTAAAATATACTAGCGGTATTTTAGTAGTTTGATATATATTGGTGTAGTTTCACTTTATCAAAATTTTTATTTATTTTTAAAAAGCAACATTTTAAACGATGACATATTCATACCTCGCTGCTTTTTGAAAAATTTATTTATATGACTCTCATCAACAAAACCAAATTCCTCGGCTATCTCACCAACTCTTTTATCACTATATTTTAAACGATGTTCAATGAGACGTAGCCTATAATCGTTGATATATTTTTGAAAATTAATACCACAATTTTTTTTAAAGTATGTGCTGAAATAATTGGGTGTGATCTGCAACGAAGAACAAATTTGTTGTATAGTTAGTTTTTTAGGATAATGAATATTTTCTTCAATATAATTTAAAACATCTTCGATTTTATTTTCGGTATTTTCTGAAAAGCCAGCAGGTTTCATATTAGAGAGAGATCTGGCAACAATAAAAATAAGAGAATCAATATATGACATATTTAACTCTCTATAATAAAGAGATTTATCTTTCAGGTTTGAAATCAGCTCATTAACAAAAAAAACTACAAGTTGACTGTCATTTTCAGAAAAATTTATTTTCCCAGAAGTTTGTGATGAATTGAAAAGTAATCGGTCTAGATCTTTAATTGACTTCCATGGATAGTGAATAATTGTATTGATATGAAACTGCATGATTAAAAACTCGACCCTTTCAGTCATTTTGAACTGATGTCCTTTATCAGGGGTAGATACCATAAAATACCCAGCCTTAAATGCGTACGCATTGCCATTATAATAATGGTCACCGCTACCTGAAATAACGTAAATAAAATTAAAAAAATTAACAGAGACATCCTTAAACGAATTTTCTGCACTAAGTAAATAAGCTTCTATCGGTCTATATTTAACATTATTTATCATATTGTAAAAGTACCGAAAAAGAACATGAATGTACCTAATTAGCTATTATCTACATCCTAATTTTGTCCCACTCTTTATATCTAGAATAATTTCAATAATAAATGGAACAAAATACAACTCTTCACACTAAAAAAAATAATACAATAGCTAATCAGGTAACGAAAAAAAAATCCGACTTTCCTCTTTTTCAACTACTAATTCTTAATATGGTTGGTTTTGTCGCTGTTATGACGGAAACAATGCCAGCTGGTCTGTTGCCATTAATGGCCAGAGATCTAAATATTTCTGCTGGAGCAGCCGGACAATTTATTTCCATTTTCGCTCTTGGTTCAGTCGTAGCTGGTGTTCCTATAATCTCTGCTACCGCACATTGGCCAAGAAAAAAAGTGCTACTATTCGCAATTTTTGGATATCTAGTATTTAATGCCGCAACATCCTCAACGACAAACTATTATATCATGTTATTGACCAGGTTTTGTGGTGGTATGGCTGCAGGCGTAGCTTGGGGACTATTAGTAGGTTACGCAAAGAGGCTTGTTAGCCCACAGCAAACGGGAAAAGCAATAGCGCTGGTTAGCTCGAGCATCCCACTAGCACTAGCTATGGGCGTTCCATTTGCGACTTGGCTAGGCTTACATTTTGGGTGGTATGGTGCATTTTGGCTTGTTACAGCAGTAACAGCTGTACTATTAGTGGCGATAGTCTTCTTTATTGAGGATTTTCCTGGTTCTACGAAAGCAAAGAAAAGGGAAAGTTCCTTTAAAATCTTTAAGAACAAAGAAATAAGTAAAATCTTTCTCATCTTATTTTTATGGATGGTAACGCATTATTCGCTTTATACCTACTTAGGTTATTATCTACGTCAATATGATTTAGAATCAAATTTAGATATCTTTATGTTAATCTTTGGATTTTCGGCACTATTGGGTGTTCTAATTATAGGTATTCTAGTGGATAGATTTTTAAATAAATTAATCTTTATTTGTCTTACACTATACATAATAGCCTCTATATTTTTGCTCCTGGGTATTTACTCATCTCTATTTATTTATTTCGGTATCATCTTATGGGGCATTTCTTTTGGGGGAGTTTCCGACATTACTTCAAAAAAGATTGGCTGATGAATCACAAGAAAATTCCGATGTCGCACAATCCATGTATGCTACAATCTTTAATTCAGCAATTGCAGGAGGTGCATTTATAGGTGCAATAATTCTAAATATCTTTGGTCCTTTAATGTTAGCAGCAGCAATTACTTTAATGGGGATAATCAAGTTTTTAATAACTTACGCCGATATAAAAAATGAATACAAAGAGATCTAATCAATTATTATTATCAGATAGCCCCGTATATTCTTCCATATCTTAAAGACCTCCCGCAAAGTATGGACCGTTTGAATTTCCTTCAAAACAGACCTCACGCTCAGTCAGATACGTTAGTTATAAGTAAACATTGGATACCTGTGATAAGCAATAATACCAACATAAGTAGCTTATCGCTACTCTTTATGTTGGTATTCTTTATATCTTTGTTCAAATTCTTCGAGAGAATATACTTTTATTATATCAAAATGAAACTGGTCATCTTCTTGATATATAAACTTATAAGCGCAGCTCAAAAGCCCTAAATTCCTATTGCGATTTCTATCGAATATAGCGACATGAAATCGTGTCAATAATTCATATTTCATCTGCGGAAAGTTGATATTGCGGCAGATAAATCTCTGAAAAGCAAAATTATTCAATTCTGTAAGGAATTTTATGGTTTGAACTGAATCAATTTCACCGACATATGCTAAAGTTTCATATATATTGTTGTTTCCTTCATTGAGGAGTTCGCGTTCTATATTATCATTCATCTCTACAATTATTAAGATTATAAGCAAATGATATCAAAGGTTTAATAAGCTTCTTTTATAAAGAAAATCATTTTTACTTTTGAAATCCAATTTTATAAATTAGCATCCTAAGTCCCCTATTTTTGTATACTTCGTAATCACAAAATTCTATCGGTTCCACTCTATTTATTGATTATTTATTTTTCACTATTTTTCTTTAGGTTCGATTTTCTCTTTTGGAAAGGTATCTGGCTCTGGCATATGATTTAATTGTTCGACTTGTGGATCTACTCCAGCTTCGCCGTCCCCTTCCTGTTTCTTATTTCTTTTATCAATAATAGAAGTAATAGTCTTCTTTTTTTTAGGTTGTTGTTTCTTATTAACAATACCTACTTTTGAGTTTTCATTTTTAGTCGCCATGAGTTTCAAATTATGTTTCCAAAAAGCAACTGCCATCTTTTAATTAAAAGATGACAGTGGCATATATGATAATTAGAAGAGTTTTTAATCCGCCGATTGGCCGACATTGGCCTCGCTCATAGCAATTTCGGTCAATAAAACATCCGTTTCCTTTTCTTCTTCTAAGGTAGAAGCCAAAAGTCCTTCAGCTTCGCTATGCTCCATCAATCTAGCATATGTTACTAAACAGCCATAACTCGCAATTTCATAATGTTCAACTTTTTGGGCTGCAGCAATCAGTGCGGCATCTAATACTTCAGGACTATCTTGGAATTCCTCCAAAATTTCATCTGCCTCATTCAAAAGTCCTTCCATTGCCTTACACTTTTTACCCCTAGCAGTCATGTCTAAACTTGAAAAAACTGATTTCAAACGCTCAATATGCCCTTCGGTTTGTTCATAGTGTGTTTCGAATGCATTTTTTAGTGTATCGCTGTTTGCAGCAGCAGATAGTTTTTTAAGCCCTTTGAGAAGCTGCTTTTCCGCTCCTAGAATATCTTTCAATTCGTCTACAAATAATTCGTGGAGATGAGCGTTAGGCATATTGCCTTCTTTATTTTTTCTAGCCATGATATATAAGTTTTAAAATTATCTATCTATAGAACGTCCAGTTGTGCTATTAGTTTCCACAACCAATCATAATGCGTATTAATATGAAACACCAGGTAAAAACTCTTATTTTATATATGCATTTAACATGGTCAGGAAACAAATACCAAGAGGTAAATGCTAGACTTAAACCTCTAAAAAACTGATTGCATGTGATATCTAAAAAAAATGATTCTGAATAATCAATATCTTCTTTCTAAGAATTTGAGTTGCGACGTCAGTTTCCAATAATTATAAAACATTTTTTGGTTAATGCATTTCAGTGTCCAACATAAGCTTTACCTGGTTCTCCAAGTCATCCAAATTAAATGGCTTTTCAAGATAGCTGTCTGCTCCTGCTTCTTCTGCAAGTAGATGAATATCACTATTTGCTGAAACATAGATGACTGGTATGTGCTTAAAATCAGGGTGATTTTTCACAAGTTGAGTGGCCTTTATACCTCCAATTTCTGGAATCCAATTGTCCATTAAAATAAGGTCTGGAAGGATTTCTGTTACTTTTTCGATAATATCGTGCGAAGTCTGGGAGGTTGCTACTTGATATCCAGAACTTTCCAAAATAATCGTGCATACCTCTAAAATATTTACATCGTCGTCAAAGAGTAATATCTTTTTATTTCCCATAGTAATCAGTGTAATAGTAATGTTGATAAGACGCTAATATAATAAAATAGTAGGGATAAATTGTCAGCGGTAAGTACTCAATCCGTTGATAAAAGCCGCAATTTCTTCAGGCTTTAATATAAAATCAACAGCTACATTCAAAGCAGCCTGCTTTGGCATATAATCAATTTCGGCTGTTATAGGATCCTGAATAACAACCAACCCGCGATAGTTTTTAATCTGTTGTAAACCCTTTACTCCGTCTGCATTTGCACCCGATAAAAGCAGTGCGATTGTATTTTCTTTATAAATCTCAGCTGCAGATCGGAAAGTAATATCAATAGAAGGACGTGAGAAATTAATCTTTTCCGAAAAATCTAACGAAACGAGCGTCTCGTTTTCAAAGAGAATATGATAATCAGGTGGAACTATATAGATACACCCCGGCATGATTGTCTCCTTATCTTCTACCTCGATCACCTCCATTACTGTACTATTCGCCAATAATTTGGTCAATACAGAATCCGGATGAGGCTTACGATGGACAATAATGACAATTGGAAATGGCAAACCTAACTCCAAATTTGGCAATACCTCCAATAATACTTTCAGACATCCTGCAGATCCTCCAATCACCAATATACGCCTATTCTTTACCATAGCTCTAGGAGTATTAGATGACTTTATTTTTTCGCCAAATTCGCGACTGACCGATTGGTCTGTACTGTTGTTCTAAATTGGAAAAACGAATCGTTTCTTTCGACCCCAAGGCTAAATAACCAAATGTATCAAGACTTACATCAAATAGATTAAAAACATTATTTTGTAATTCTTTATCAAAATAAATGAGCACATTGCGACAAAGGATGAGTTGAAAGGCATTGAAAGAAGAATCGGACACTAAATTGTGTGTTGAAAAAACCATCTTTTCCTTTAAGTCACCATGAAATTTTACGGAGTCGTAATTTGCTGTATAATACTTTGAAAAGTCTTCTATTCCACCTGAAAGTCTATAATTTTCTGAATACTGTTGCATCTGGCTAATCGGAAAGATTCCCTTACTTGCGCGCTCTAATACCCCTGGATTGATATCCGTAGCATAAATCAATGATTTATGATACAATTTAGCTTCTTTCAGTAAAATTGCGATCGAGTAGGCCTCCTCTCCGGTAGAGCATCCAGCCACCCAAATCCGTATAAATGGATACGTACCTAATCTCGGAAATACTTCCTCACGCAAAGACTTATAAAAATTAGGGTCGCGAAACATCTCCGTAACATTGACCGTAATCTCTTCAACGAACCGCTGTAAATATTCTGGTTGGTTCAATACAGTATAACGTAACTCAGCAAAACTGGTGAATTTATCAATAAGGCAGAGCCTGTTTAAGCGTCTCTTCAATGAAGCCTTACTATATTGTGTAAAGTCATACCCATATCGATCGGCGACATCCGTCAAGAGAAGGTCGATCTCTTCATTTTTGATTATATTCGGTTCCCACATCTAACAAGCTTGTTCAATTATCATGACTAATTTGTCTAAATCTATGGGTTTGGAAACATATTCACGTGCCCCTGCTTCAATACACTTTTCCCGGTCGCCCTGCATGGCTTGTGCCGTGACAGCAATCACAGGCGTATTACCGAAAATACTCGAAGTTTTTATCTCCCGAATGGCTTCATAACCATCCATATCGGGCATCATCATGTCCATGAGTACAATGTCAATATCCCTATTGGAAGCCAATATGGCAAGTCCCTCTCTAGCACTGCTACTCGCGAGCGCTTGATATCCCCTCGACTTTAGCGCCAGCCGCAATGCAAAGATGTTACGATTGTCATCATCAATAACCAATATAACCTTAGCTTGTTTCATCTTGTTATTTTTTACTTAATTATCATACAACCATACACGCAATAAAGATAGCAATTGGTCGGTATCTACAGGTTTAGAAATATAATCTGAAGCTCCCGCCACAATGCATTTCTCCCGGTCACCTGTCATTGCTTTTGCTGTCACGGCCATTATCGGCAATTTGGTATATTGCGGATTTTTGCGAATCAGCCTGGTCGTTTCATAACCATCCATCTCCGGCATCATCATATCCATCAGCACTATCGATACATCGGGATGGTTGTCCAGTTGCACTAATGCTTCTTTTCCATTTGTGGCCGAAATAATCTGCATTTGATATTTCTCCAAAGCTTTCGAAAGCGAAAATATATTCCGAACATCATCATCAGCAATCAACACCTTCTTACCAGTTAAAACCTCACTTAAGGAGCCCAATTTATTCGCTTTCCTTTTTTGCACATCAGCTGTTTTTTCTTCCACCAAGTGTAGAAAAAGCCCCACTTCATCTAAAATCCGCTGATAAGAATGAGCCGTTTTTATTACAATAGAATCGGCGTATTGTTTTATTTTAACTTCCTCTGCATGGGACAGGTTTTTTCCAGTGAAAATGATAATCGGTAAATTTTCTAGACCTGCATTATTTTTAATTGCTTCTAGCGTTTCATAACCAATCTTGTCGGGCACGCCCATATCCAAGATTACACAGTTGACGGAATCCGAGCTTAGTGCTTGAACACTTTCATCCACATTTGTTTTGATTTCTGCAACTATATTAAAGTTACTCAGAAAGTAAGAAAGAGCAGAGGCATGTTTAGGGTTCTCCTCTACGATGAGCACCTTTTTCGGATAACGTGTCAATGCTTCTTCTATTTTTTTAAACATCTGCCCGAGCTGCTCGATAGCAACGGGTTTATTGATAAAATCAATAGCTCCTTTCAGTAAACTTTCTTTCTTGACATGTAATGATGACATAATATGGACCGGAATATGGCGAGTCGTTGGATTATTTTTTATTTCATCCATCACTTGCCAACCATCTTTAATTGGTAATTGGATGTCTAATAGAATGGCCAATGGAAGGTACCGTGCAGCAAATTCAGCAGCAATATCACCCCTAACGACAACCACTCCCTTATATTGCTGCTGGCGCGTATATTTTAACAACGCTTTGGCAAAATTGGTATCATCCTCTACGATAAGAATTACCTTATCACCCTTCACAATATTGTCTCGATCATCCTCCACTTCTTCTGGGATGTCATATACCACATTACTATTTGGTGATTGGGCCACCATGGTTACAATCTCATTGACATCTGAGGCAATGATATCTATCAGTTCCTCGGAAGTTGGTTTTACTGTATCGGCTATTTTCGTTTTTGGTAAAATCAAAGTGAACGTACTGCCTGCTCCTTCTTTACTGACCAATAAAATCTTTCCACCCAATAATCGCGCTATTTCCCTACTGATGGAAAGTCCCAATCCAGTACCGCCAAATTTACGACGTGTAGATCCATCTGCCTGTTGAAAAGCTTCAAATATTACCTTTTGTTTTTCCTCTGCTATCCCTATTCCTGTATCCTTAACAGCAAAAATCATGTTATCGAAATTTTCTGTAATTGTAAGTGTAATTGTACCACTGGCTGTAAACTTAATGGCATTGGACAACAAATTTCTCAGGATCTGATCAAGTCTTAACCGATCAGTTTCAAGTGATTCAGATATATCAGTAGGCAAAATGATATCAAGTTCGAGGGATTTTTCTTTTACAATAGGTAAAAATAAACTTTTCAAATCATGTGTGATATCGTTTAATTTTACCAGTTGATAATCGAGCTCCATCTTACCAGACTCTATCTTTGATAGGTCCAATATCTCATCAATCAGACTCAAGAGACTCGTTCCCGAACTTTGGATCACTTTAGCCGATTCAATCTGATCTTCATTCAGATTGCCATCAGTGTCTTCCGACATCAGTCGTGATAGAAGAAGGATCGAATTCAAAGGAGTCCTGAGTTCATGCGACATATTGGCTAAGAATTCGGACTTATATTTTGTACTCAGGGCCAGCTCTTCTGCTTTATGTTGTATCTCTAGGTTTCGTTCTGCAATGAGATGATTTTTTTCTTCCAGCAATTTGGAACGCTCTTCCAGCTCTTGATTAGACTGAACGAGTTCCTCTTGCTGAACACGCAATTCCTCTTCGGAGGACTGAAGTTTTTGAGTTTGCGCTTCGAGTTCTGTATTTAAATTTTCCAGTTCTGCATGTTGAGCCTGTAGTTCTTCTGTCTGTGTTTGCGTTTCTTCTAAAAGTTGTTGCACCTGATCACGACTTTTAGCAGCAGCAACTGCAATACCTATATTTCGGGTAGCCTCTATAAAAAATGGTAATTTCACATTTTCAAAAGGGTTTATAGATCCCAACTCGATTACACCTATACAATGGTAATCAACAAACACAGGTAATAAAAGCACATGACCTATCCGCAACTGCCCACTTGCAAAACTCACGATATAATCGTTATTATTAAGATTTTCAAAGCGTTTCACCTTACCTTCTTTAAAAACCTGCCCAACCATTCCTTCCCCAGGTGCTAGCGTTTTAACTATATTTTTTTCCAGACCATATGCATACTTCAAGACAATCTGCTCTGACTCCCATAAATAAAAAGCACCATTTGTACAGTTACCATAGGTGATGAGCTGATTTAGAGAATCTGACACTAAAATATCTTCCGTTTTATTTCCTACAAGAACTTCATTGAGCTTGGCTAGTCCCGTTTGTCGCCATTCGTTATTATTCAAATCGTCAAAAGATCGTTGAAGAGCGCGTGCCATCTGATTTAAAGAGCCACCTAAACTTCCAAGATCATCTTGTTCTACGTCATTGACATTGACAGTATAATCTCCTCCAGCTATCTGGTTGGCAATTCGTTGCGTTACTTTCAACCGTCGGCCTATCTCTTTATCCTTATCTTTCAATGATTGTTGCAATTTTTCCCGTTGATTGAAATCTGTACGGATGCGCAAGTAAAATATGATGGTAATCAGCAATGAAAAAATCGCTGCGATAACTATAAAAATAGAAGTATAGAAAGACGATTTGTTAAGTTCATTAGCACGCTTATCCAACAATACTTCCTCGGCATCGATGAAACGGGCAATCATGACCCTACAACTATCCATATAATTTTTGCCCTCTTCCAATTGAGCTAAGGTCACTTGCTTACCTTGTTTTTTTTTCTTCTACAAGATGCGTTAAGATATCCAATCGTGATTTTACAAAAAAAGAAAGACTGTCAGCGACTAATCTTTGCTCTGGATTATCAGCAACCAGTTCTTTAGTCCGATTTAGAGATTGTGGCAACAGCTCTAAACTATTTTGATAAGGGGCTAAAAAAGATTCTTTGCCAGTAAGGTGATAGCCCCTTTGGCCTGTCTCTGCATTTTGTAGGTTACTGAGGATACGGTTAGCCGAAGCTATAACACGGCGACTATGATCAACTTTCGTACGACTGTTGATCTGTTCTTTTATACTGATATAAGACGCTGTGGAACTTGTTAATAACAGCAGCAAGGAAAATCCGAAGCCAATCTGTAGATTTCTTAAAAAGGGTTTAGACATTTCTTAGTTGAGAGGTAAAGTAAAATAAAAAGTCGATCCTTGTCCCAAATTGCTTTGGACACCCACTGTACCATTATGTTGTTTAATGATTTCTGAACAGATATAAAGACCAATCCCTAATCCTTGAAACCGAACAGAGGATTCCTCCACACGATAGAATTTACTGAAAATATTCTGCTGCTTATGCTCTGGAATACCAATTCCAAAATCGATTACAGACACTTTCAGTTGATTATCAAGCCAATCTGTCTTCACAATAATCCGATCTGAATTAGGTGCATATTTAATAGCATTGGTCAAATAATTGATCAGGACCTGCTCAATTCTAATCTCGTCTCCTAAAAACAGCCGTTCTATCATATCCCCTTCTCTTTGAATATCAAGGTTATTATTGTCATGTGTTTGGTAAATAATATCTATGGCATTTGTTAGTAAGCTTTCAAAATCAAAACTTTTTTTGGTAATCTTCAATTTTCCATTTTCGATCTTGGAGATATCCAAAAGATCAGTAATAAGCGCATTCAATTTGCATACTTGAGATTGCACTCTATTGATGTACTTTCCTGCTGATTCATCATCGTTGGTATTAATGGTTCTTTCCAGCAATTGCGCATAAGCCTTAATACTGGTCAATGGAGTCTTAAGTTCATGACTTGCGATACTCAAAAATTCATCCTTTTTCTTTTCGATTTGTTTTTGATCGTCAATATCCGTAAAGGTTCCTACCCACTTAATCTGATTATTCTTTTCTTTAATTGGAATGATCCGCAATAAATGATACCTAAAAATCTCAGCCTTCTTTTCCTTAATCCGAACCTCCATTTCGACAGGCGCCTCAGCCGCTATTGACGTTAACCACGCAGCTCTGATATCAGCATCATTAACATGTGTTTCGGGAAATAGGGTCGATTCGGCATAGGCCAACCATTTACTATTAACAAATTCAATATGCCCTTCCTCATTTGCTGTAAAAGCAAGTTGTGGAAGAGATTCCAAAATAGAATGCAAGTAATCTACCTGTTCTTTAAGTTCTTGCTGCGCTTTTTTCCGCTCTTCTATTTCCGATCGAAGCACATTCTGAATTTCGTTCAAGGCAAGGGTCTGCTCATACAAACGATAAAAGGTTTTAACTTTCAACATCAGAATATCAGGATCAATAGGCTTGGTAACATAATCAATTCCCCCTGAAGCATATCCTTTTGTGATGAACTTTTTATCTTTATTTACTGCAGATAAAAAAATAATGGGGACATCTTTCGTTTTATTAAAACCAGATAGCGTTTCTGCGACTTCAAACCCATCTATACCGGGCATCTGAACATCCAGAATGATTAAAGCATAATCATTCTTCAACACCTTCTTAAGGGCTTCCTCTCCAGATAGCGCTGTATCCACCAAAAAATTTTTGGATTCCAGTAATTTCTTCAGTGAATAGATATTCGCTTCTTGGTCATCAACAATTAAAATCATAGTTAGTTTAATTCTTTTTCCTTTGCAAAATACAGTGCCTCTGACATAGGTCTTCGAATGATAAAGTTTAAAAATAGCATTTTATTTTTTAATAATGACTGCCTATTATCGAGTGACCTTGACCAATATAGCACGCTCTATATTCTTCCATCCCATTTTCCTCAATAAGTGTGGTCAAAATCATGATTTATTGAATTACAAGAAATATTAGAAATTAACAATTAAAAAAATTCATAAAATAAATAGTAATTGATGTTTATACCTGCTCTAAAAGAATTAATGCCTGTTTGTTTATTATGCGTCATAGCAGTGGAACATAACTTGGTTTTGTTTTGTTATATATACTAAACAGAAGCATAAAAAAAAGATGCTCATAAGCAATGCAGTCATTGACAATTTACTTTTTTAGATATGAAAATAGCTATCATCGGGACATACCCACCAAGGCAGTGTGGTATCGCTACATTTACGCAGGATCTCTTTCGTTCATTGGCAGCCAATGCTATAGATAAACACGGAATATTCGCCATCTCCGATGGTTCCGAGTATGTTTTCCCCCAAGAGGTTGTATTTATCATAGACAAAGAAAATATAAACAGTTATTTTGCTGCAGCACAACTCATCAATGAAAGGTATGATGCCTGTATCATTCAGCATGAGTATGGTATTTTTGGAGGAGAAACCGGCAAATATATCATCGATTTATTAGTGAAACTAAAAGTTCCTGTTATAACCAATCTACATACCGTACTTCAAGCCCCCCATCCCAATGAATATCGCATTCTCAATCAACTGGCTAAACTTAGTACGAAAATTACCGTCATGACACAAAAAGCGGTAGAGATGTTAGAAAACATCTTCCATATCGACAAAGAGGTTGTATCCGTCATTCCTCACGGAGTACCGCGTTTTGATGGTAATCAAAGCTTGGCGAAAAAGAAATTGGGGTTGGAACATAAAAAAATCATGCTCAGTTTTGGGTTTGTCGGTAGAAGTAAAGGACTGGAAACTGCGATTAAAGCCATAGCAAAAATCCAAGAGGAAAATTTCGTTTATATAATATTAGGCTCTACACATCCCAATACACTTCGGGAAGAGGGGGAATCTTACAGAAATACACTCATGGATCTCGTTATGACTCTCGGTATCGGGCATAAAGTTCAATTTGTTAATCATTTTGCGACAGAGGAATTATTGAAACAATACCTCACAGCCTGCGATATTTATGTGACCCCTTATCCAAATGAAAACCAAATCAGTAGTGGCACGTTATCTTTTGCCCTCGGGGCTGGAGCAGCTGTGATTTCCACACCATACCGTTATGCTACCGATTTACTCGCAGATAATAGAGGGCTTTTTTTTCCATTCAATGATTCAGATGCTCTTGCAACCGTTATCAATGGATTATTAGAAAACCCATATAAGCTAGAACGGTACCGAAATAATGCGGCTCAATATGGTAAGCAAATGTTATGGGAAACAGTCGGAAAACGACAGTTGGAACTTGTTGAAAATTTATGTACGAAAAAAGCATCATCAACAATATGTTTGGAAAGAGATGACCAAAAGCATACAATTACGTCATTATTTAAGAATCAAAATCGATTATCTTCTTAAAATAAATATCATTCAATACAAAACTCATGAAAAAACAAACATTCAAATCAGAATCAGAAAAATTAAAGAAGAAAAAAAATATTGCTGACCGCCCACAGACCAAAGTAAAGAGCGATACCGGCTCACAGTCTGAAAAAGATACAAATCCCCTACCTCCCAATCCGAACCAGGTAGATAATCATGATGATAAATAGCGAGCTTAGCTTGCATAAAGAAAAAGTTAATTCTAACTTAGGCTGGGGATGCAAGTAGATTATATCAGTTTCTGAAAATCTTTTTGATTCACAGAAACCTAGCTCTTTCGTCAATAGACCCGAGTTGGTCGACTTAGCTTCTAACAGATGATGCCAATGATGAAAAATAAAGGGCTATTCACAATTTTAAAAAATGAATAGCCCTTTTATTTTAAACCTGTAAAATAATCTTATTAATTCTTATAATTTGCCAAACTCCCTTTTAGTTTTTTACGCGCAATATGGATACGCGTCTTAACCGTCCCTATTGGAATATTGAGGTGCTCTGCAATTTCATTATACTTATACCCCTCAAATAGCATGGTAAAAGGCACATAAAATCCTTCATCCAATTCATTCAATGCATTTTGAATATCTTCTGATATAAATTTTTCTTCTCCACCATTACTTACAGACGAAAAATAGAGATTAGCAGGACCTATCTCATCTTCTGTTGTAATAAAAGAGCGGCTTTTAGTAACACGTCTATAATTGTTGATAAAGGTATTGCGCATAATAGTATAAAGCCAAGCTTTCAGGTTTGACCCCTCTTGAAAATTACGAAAATAACTTACCGCTTTAAGCATCGTGTCCTGTAGTAAATCGTTGACTTCGTCATGATCATTAGTGAAACGTAGGGCAAAACCTTTAAGCTCATTTGTCTGCTCGATTACTTTCATGTTAAATTCTGTCTTCGTCATAAGGATAGTTTTTTTTCGTACCTGCGTACTTTAATGTTAATACTTATTAAATTAAACGGGCAAAATCAATGTGATTTAAGTCACACTATAGAGTGCTGCTTAATATAAGACAAACAGCATGCTATTTATGCCTGAATAAATCCTAAAAAACAGGTATTAATACGAATTGAATCGTAGGGTATGTAGAAAATTATAATTTATTACACGGTAGGCCTTCTTTTTTGGGGGGCATTTATACGCTTTTCTTGGGTATTTAACAAGCGTGCAGCCCCAAATATAAGTCAATCCTGTATCTCAGTAAAAAATGGTACTTTAAAAACACGGAGTTGACTGTCTACTTCTGTGTACAAAACTTGGAAAAAACCTATTTTCAAAAAATCACATTCAAATTAATTTCATTATTAACAAAAAAATGACCAGGTCGTTATTTTAAAAGTTTGTATACCTCGTGGTTTGTCTATCCTTTAATTTTATACATATCATACAGTATTAATCTCGGCTTTCTCGTTTAAATTGGGTCAAAACTCAATTTATACGGGTTTTCTGTTAAATTCAAAACCAACAAGGCACTGTGGTGTTATAATGTAAACATTTCAATCTATTATTGAATTTGGATATGAACTTTAACACAGATACATTATTCAATGCTGAGATAGCATTATTATTAGCAATCTTTTAAGGTGAAAAACGTAATATTTTTAGAGTTGGCTATTAGTTTTCTATAGGTAAATCTTTACTAAACGTCTTACCAAATAACATATCTGTCTGCCAAATTCTTTTATAAATATAAAATTCATTTTTGTCAGTGTACTGAAATGTATTACGTGAAATTAATAATATAAAATAAGGAAGTCTATTAAATCAAAAAAATATATAAATATTATGGGAAATTTATTATACATCATCGCTGTTATTTTAGTCATTATTTGGGCTATTAGTTTTTTAGGAGGCTTCTTTACTGGGGGTATCATCCATGCCTTATTAGTCATCGCCATTATCGTTATTTTACTACGAGTAATTCGGGGTAATGTATAATAAATAATATTAACATCAATTGACTAGACAATTTACAAGAACTTCGAGATTAGTATTTTGCACTCCCCTATCTAATCTCGAGGAAATTGTCTAGTTTTTTCAAAAAAAAGCCATGCAATTGCTCACATGACTCTTTCTCTACTTGTAAATAAACTTAACCCACTAAAAATCTTATTGCAGCATACACTTTGCTGCTTAATACACTTGGTCCATAGCTTGCGTCATTTAGACAAAATAGTTTGTAATATAGGAGAAATCAATCAGCATTTCATCCGTAATAACATCTCAATACATAGCTATTTTTACAAATATAGAAAATATTTTATCAATTTTTCCCATATAAAGGAAAATTAATTTTTATAGATTTGTTTATTTGACTTTTATAAAAATTTATCCAAAGAATAGTGGTTGTTTTTATTATGAATACTTTTATAATTGACAAAGTCCTACAGCCAGTTCAAAACTTCCGATTTTCCTGAACATCAATTAAAACATCCTTTTATTAAGCTTCAGGACGCATTTGAGGGAACAACAATACTTCTTGAATAGTCGTTTGACCTGCTAGTAACATCGTGAGTCAATCTATACCAATACCCATTCTCTTTAAACAAAGAACTTACTGGGCAATGGACTTCTTGGGATGAGTATACCAAAGAAAAAAATCATGACCATCCTACAATTATTTTTTATCCACTTCGTAATATGGATAGTATTTAATTATATATACAATGCTAATCTGGATCAATTATCTCTTTACTTTTCGATACACACGATTTCCATTTCCAGTAATCTCATTGTCTCCAGAACGACGCAAAGTTAATGTGGTAAAACCTATTTGATATTTGAAGTTATGATTTTTTTCGTCATACTTCATCGCCTTCTTGCCTAAGAAACTACCAACATAATAATAGGTATCCCCTTCTTTTATGATATTAAAAGGATCTTCTTGTGCAACGTCACTCTTCCAGCCACCGACAAAGAAATCTGGATTATAGTAAGAAGCAATATACGTTTTTCGTTGCTCCGCTTCTTCTTTACTTATCCGCGTCATCTCTTCGGACTTATTCCCCATACTCACCTTGAGCATACCGGTTTCTTCTTGAAGATTCATAACAATAGCAACAGTAGCTAATCCATTGGAAATCTCTGCTTTTAATGTTTTATCTTCCTTATTATAACTGGCGGGTACTTCGATGTTTTCCGCAATTAAATAAAGTTTCTGTCCATCTTTTCTGATTTCGACGGCTTCAGTAAGCTTTTTGTCTTTTTCAACCCAATAACCGATATAGTTGTCTCCTGTGGGTTGCGAGCACGAACTTAATAGCCAAATTATACTACCTGTTATTATCGTTTTGAATGTTAGATTATTTATCATTTATAATTTTTTAGATGTTATCGATTTCTCGTTATTACAATTACTGATTATTGTCTACTTGCATTGCTGGTAGTATTTCAATGAAACCATAGTGCGGTATATCGTATCATTTCTATACTCCTTTCTTTGTCGCAACTAACGCATAAACCATTGGAATTTTATTACCCAAATGTGCAATCCTATATTTTTTTGGTGCCAGTTCAATTGTATTATTGAAACAATTATAGGGTGAATAATCAAACTCTTCGAAAGTGTTGATTTCAAATCCATAATTTATCAAGCTACTCATCACTTCACTAAGTCCGTGATTCCACATAACATACTCTTGTGTGATGTCTGCAGACCGGTCAGCATACGTGCCACTTTCTGTTTCTAAGAGTGCACCTGAATTAAAATAACTATACCCTACTTTTTCAAAGCTGTCGTCAAACATCCACACAACTGGATGAAACTCCACAAAAACGAACTTTCCTCCAGGTTTTAAATATTTGGCGATAATTTGAGCCCATTTATCAAGATCTGGCAACCACCCAATGGTACCATAACTCGTGTAAACAATGTCAAACCGCTGTTGCAAATGGTTTGGTAAATCGTAAATATCACAACAGATAAATTGTGTATTCGAATTTGTATCGGCGGCAATCCTCCTTGCATTTAAAATGGCTTTATCTGCTAAATCAACACCTGTCACGCTAGCTCCAAGTCTACTCAGTGAAATTGTATCTTGACCGAAATGGCATTGCAGGTGCAGAATAGTCTTTTCTTTTACATCTCCGAGGAGTGCTAGTTCAATGTCATTAAGTGATGTTTCCCCTTTCAAAAAACTGTCCAAATCGTAAAATTCAGACTTTAAATGTGCGTCTGTCCTGTTATTCCAAGACTGTCGGTTTATGGCAATGTAATTGTCTATCGGATTCATTAAATCTGCTATTCTATAAAAATAAATGATGGATGTATCGCATTACTGACCAGCATAAATAGCGACCCCATTTTCTAATAAAACATATCCCTTCCAAGCAGATAGCGTAAAGTTTTTAGATACCCAATTACCTTCTCCTGATTTTTCCAATACAATACCTGTGTTGGATTTTGGTAGAAAAATTTCAGCTTTGGTATTATCTGAACTGAATATTAAATAGGCAGCGATTCCGTCAATCCTCGCACCGTTTTCTAAGGGATTTAGCTTAGTTTTTAAGGTCGCCAATGTTAAACAAGATTGTTCTATCTCAGAATATACTTTTCCCTCCTCATACAAGCAAGCTACTCGTTGTTTAGGACATTCGCTTTTTACGAGTGGCATAGTCGATACAAATTGTATACTATCTATGTCTTTAAAAGCCGTACCTTCAGGATTCAACTCACCATATCCTTCAATAAGCGTATCTCCGTTTACTTTAAAAGCAATTTGTCGAATCGATTGAATTCCCTCAGATTGAAAAGTATAATCTGCGACAAAAATACCGTTCTTTAATTGTCCTATAAAGCTCCCCGAGTTTTTATCCTTTTCTGCCAAAGCATAAGTTAGATTTCCCTTAACCTCGTTCTCATGCACATTCTCGGTGATTTCCAAAGAGATCGTGCTTTTATTATCGTCAAAAACATAACATCCTAAATTAATTGGGCTTATACTCACTTCAGAAACCTCCTGCGTCTCAGCATTGGAATTTTTTGTTGTTGACTCCTTATTTCTGCAGCCTATTATTGTCAATAATACAAATGATAATACGATTAGCTTTTTCATATTTCCTATTTCTAAGTGTAATCAGTTTTTATAAATTTAATTTTTATTACTGACATATTGTATAAAATTAGCTTTTTGTTGCCCTATCTCATCGGCTGAATTCATTTTTACAACAATAATATACTGTCTTTTATGCTTTTGATTTCTTAGTAAATCCTTATATTGTATCAAAAGCTCACCTATAATTTTTATAAATATTACATTGATTTTTTTAAAATAGTTGACGATTGGATACGCGTTTATAGATTTTTGATTTATTTCATGAGAAGAAATCATTTCATCCCAGCTATACATGAATAACAACAAAATCTTAGTAAATCATATTACATTTATAGATGATTTCATATATTTACGTATAATCAATCAATTAAAACATGAACAGAATATACAAAACCTCTGGTATCCTTTGCTTGAGTTTAATCAGCACCCTAACCTATGCGCAGACCAAGTTCCAACCGCAGGACACCGAATTCTATACCCCGATTATCCGAACGGTGACTACTTCAAAAAATCAAGCTCCTTCAGATGCTATCGTGCTTTTTGATGGTACTAACCTCAACCAATGGGTAAGTGCAAAAGACATACAGAGCAAAGCTCCATGGAATATCGAAAATGGCATATTGACGTGTACGCCACAATCTGGGGATATTCAAACAAAAGAAAACTTTGAAGACTTCCAACTGCATATCGAATGGAAAAGTCCGGAGGTAATTAAGGGCGAAGGCCAAGGACGTGGAAATAGCGGTATATTTTTACAAGGACATTACGAAATACAGGTGTTGGACAACAACAATAATCCTACCTACGTAAACGGTCAAGCTGGCTCGATATACAAACAACAACCTCCACTTGTATCTGCAGTGAAATCTGCTGGACAATGGCATACCTATGATATCTTATATACTGCACCTCGATTCAACGCAGATGGTATTTTAATAAAAAAAGGTATTGTAACCATCTTGCACAATGGTGTAGTGGTACAGTACAATACGCAGATCGAAGGAACTACAGAATACATCGGATTGCCAAAAACCTTGGTTCATGGCCCTGGCCCAATCGTATTACAGGACCACGGCGATAAGGTCAGCTTCCGCAATATCTGGATCAGACGCCTTTAAAATACTATACCTTAAAAAAGGGGGCGAATTTATGCAAATTCACCCCCTTTTTTAAGGTAATTTTATAATAAAATACCCATGATTTCATTTGAACTTATTGCATCTTTTCTAATACTTTACACAATCCAATAAATCAATTCTTTTTTCTATGTTGCTGCCCAGGAGCATAAGGTTTGGCAGATTTTGAACCTGTTATTTTTTTTGCTTGCCCTGGAGGAACCTTACCGCTATTTCCCGCTGTTCTAATGCTATAACATGAAGTGGTGAGGAGGATTGTTGCCAAACCGAATATTAAACATATCTTTTTCATATTTAAATTTAAGTATATAATTATCTATTAACGTGCCAAACAGCCATGAATGAGTAATATCTGTTATTAAAGTGCGTAGAACAAATCTTAAAATTAGCCTAAACACTATAAACTTACATCTGTAGAATTTCTGATTTGAATACCGTATCTATCTTTCAGTTCATCAAACTGCTTTAAAGTATCCTTTTCAAAACCAGAAATTGGCGACATACAATCGACCAATAGCGTAATGCGTGAAGTAATAGCCCTGTTATCGGCAAAATGTTCGAGAATTTGTAAGGTTGAGGCTAATACGCAGTGACTAGAAGCTTCGCCTGCGATATAAATAGCATCATACTGGCCTACGGCATCCAATACCGTTTGGTTGATATAATTATCGTTATCATACTCCGCCTTAATGATTCCGTACATTTCGGTATACGGGTTTTGCCCTTTATAAACTAATATCGGTCGGGTCTTACGTGCCGCTGCGTGGAAGTAAAGCATATACGTAAATTGGCTTTCGAGCATAGCACCATATGTTCCCTCTAGACAGTGATGAGGCCATATACAAAGCTGTTTTCTATCTGACAATTCTAAATTACGGAGGTACGCTAGCGAGCGTTCTGATTCTCCATTTGCAACACTCCATAGACCATTTACAACGTCGGTATAGGTAATAGTGGTAAAGGGATCGGGGTGCCTGCCCTCTTGATCTAGCCACCATCCTGGGTGAAATATCTGCAACAATGAATGACAATCAAGACTACATATAACCTGAGTCAACGACGCCACATTACGATACATCCATTGCGTCAGGCGTTGTACATCACCTTTCGAACCTGCTACAGGAAGACTACCGATGTTTTCCATAAAATCATTTTGTACATCAATTGCTAAAAGAAGCGTCCTTTTCTCATCGGCAGCAGCAGGAGAGAAACTTTCATGTCCTGCAAGTGACAGGATTTCAGGAATATTCCCTCGTGCCTCAGGAGAAGCAATATACTGGCTGTCGACTATTTGTTCATATGTTGTTTTCATTTCGTGCAAAAAATATTAATCTATAAATTGAAAATCGATGTTACCGATCAAAATAACCGACCAACTCATTTTGAGCTTTTTTGTTCAAGTATAATTACTAAGTAAAGATGATTAATCGTTTTTATATATACAATAATTCCGGATGAAAACAGACGATAAGCTAGTTTAACCTCTGCTATACCTGCCACAAGTATGATAAGGACGATTGTTTTTAAATGATGGATTGTTTATCCTCAAGTAAAGCAAAAAATAGGCTGTCATCATTCGACAACAGCCTACCCTTCTTGATATTATTTCTGAATAACGATATTTCACTTTAAAATAGCATAATTATAATATAATATGCATTAAAATCAAATTATTCCATAGTCGGATTGAATGTCCCGCCCCAGTCCTTATTTTGTTGAATTTTACTATTCTTATCAATAACAGATTGTGCTATTGGAAAGAAATAATAAGTATCGGGTACCAGGTTCACCTTATTTCCTGTATTAGGAACCTGCAATACGCTATATTTAAATTGATTTTCTTTCAAATTGTAACTTTTAGCCAAATCAACAGCTACATCCAAATCCATCTCAGTTCCATTATCGTTGATAGCAATTGCCTCTACTCCATATTTAGTTGTATTATTGAGGGTATTCAATTTACGTGCTCTTCTCAAATCCCAGAATCGATGTCCTTCAAAACAGAACTCGATATTACGTTCCGCCAAGATTGCATCTCGCATTTCCGAACGATTGGAAGCCGTGATACCATATTTCCCATCAGAGCCAATTTCGATTCCTGCGCGTTGGCGGATTTGTTTCATAATATCCAAAGCGGTATTGAAGTCGCCGGTTTCGTTTGCTGTTTCGGCATAATTCATCATCACCTCTGCAAAGCGCATCAATACAAAATCAACATCATATTGAGTCTCCACCTCTGTTTGTTTCAAGGAGAGTTTAGAATTTTTAAGAATAAAAAAACCACTATAGCGACTTAAGTTCTCCGATGGCGTTTTAGCTTTTGGATTGACCCCAAAATTATCCAGATCGGCCGCTATACCCACAGAAGTGTACTGTCTCTTACCTGCTTTTCCAGAGACTTCATAAATTTTTCCATTCCAAACGATGGATTTATCAAATCTAGGATCTCTATTTTCCCAATAAGATTGTAAGAAATCATCATTGGTCTTATGGTATTTCCCTGTTGCATCTGAAAAAAGTTTACCATCTTTCATAGGGAAAGTCTTTACAAAATCCCAAGAAGGCACTGCTGATGCAGGTCCGCGGCTTTCCGAACCCGGTCGAACACCATTATCCCAATTGGCGACCTTATTGGGGTAGGAATTTATAACTGCAAAGACAACCTCTGGTCCCTTTTCCTGAATCGCAATCTGTGCATAGTCTTCAGTTAAAGCATAACCATTAGCTTTCAATCGATCGTACGCCGTTTTATTGGCTGCATGAGCTTCTGTCCAATAAGCATTGCCATAAGGGTTTGATGGGTTAAATTGCGGCGAGGCTTTATATAGCAACACTTTGGCTTTAAATGCTACAGCAAAATTGCCATCAATACGTCCATAATCTTCCGAACCCTTTTCTATTGTAGCCGGTAGTAGTGCGATTGCAGCATCCAAGTCCTTAATCAGCAAATCAAAACATTCTTTAGTTGTATTTCTAGGCGTCTGCAAATCGTCCTTTTTCAAATCTTGCGGAACCGTGATATAGGGAACTCCTCCATGATGCCTCACCATATTGAAATACATATAGGCTCTCATGAATAATGCCTGACCCAATACCGAATTTTTCACATCAGAACTTAAGCCTGTACTTTCGTTAACCTTATGAATAGCTGTATTGATTTTTCTAATTGTTGTGTAGTCCCATGCCTTATAGGCTGTATTATTTACAGTCACAGCATCCAAGGGAAATGAAATATCCACCAATTGTTCTGAGTTACCATCAGCACCTGCAATCCAGTTCCCAAACAACGGATAGAGATTGGTAATATAGGCATTGACTAAATTAGGATCATTCCACACCTTGCTTTCATCGAGTGAATTGAGATCATCGATATCAAGCACATTTTTACAAGATGATGTGGCCAGTAAAAGGGCTATTATGGGATAAAATATAATTTTCATTAGAATAAAATTTAGTAATAATAGTAGAACATTCACGAGCATATGTCCACGCAATGGTGGCATAAACTTGCATACTCCATTTAAAATTTAATGTCCAAACCTAATGTGAACGTTTTCATGACGGGATAAGAGTCATACATTTTTTGTTCTGGATCATGAAATTCCTTCATTGGTGATAGTACAAATAAATTTGTTCCATTAAAGAAAACGTTCACACTTTTTATCTTCATGGCATCGGAAACAGATTTTGGCAATCCATAAGAAATGTTCAAATCACGTAAACGTAAATATGCGCCATTACGTATCCAGAAACTCGAAGTACCAGTACCTGCCTCTGCCCAGTTTGAACCTACGACCCTTGGATATTGTGCGTCTTCATTTTCTGAAGTCCATACATCGCCAGCCCATATGGGATAATATGGTCGGAAAGCACCCCCATGCTGGCGCATTCCTCCTCCTTCTTGATTGCTGATGATCCGGTCATAGGCCAATACCCCCTGAAACAATGCTGAAACTGAAAACCCTTTCCAATTGGCATTCAACCCAAAGCCATAATTGATTCGGGGCGTATTGTTTTCAGAAAGCAACATCATATCGTTATCATCGATCTTCCCATCCGGTGTGTCCGAATAGTTGGCTCCTCGAATATCTTTATACATGATCATGCCCAAATATGGATCACGTCCGTAGGTTTTGAAACCTTGATCTTTCAGTGCATCGAGCTGCTGCTGTGTCCTCACTAGATCGACAGCCTCAAGACCGATGATTCGATTTTCTGGTCTTCCGATACGGGTCCTGAAATTTTGAGTCCCATCAGGGCCGTACGAAGGTTCTTCATCGTATATATCCCAACGGTCCTTTGCATACCCCATATTAGCAGTCAGGCCATACGATACTTCTCCTATACGATCATTCCAATTTAGGGATATCTCGCCACCTTTATAACTTCTTGCAGCATAATTCTCCGGAGCTAGTTCCCGGCCATAATTATCCGGAACAGTCAGCGACCGTGGACCCAAGATATCCGTTTCTTTACGGTTGAATACATCCAAAGAACCCGTCAATTTGTTATTGATAAAACCAAAATCTACACCAATATTGACACTCTTAGAAGTCGTCCACGTCAGGTTTTGAGTAGGAGTCGCACCATAAGCTACACCATTATAGTAGCGGTCTCCAAACATGTACCCGCCAGACGGTCTATATTTTTCTTGATAAAGAAATTGTCCAATTCTTTCGGCATTGACATTCAAATCATTTCCTGTAGTACCATAAGAAGCTCTAAGCTTCAAGTCACTGAAAGTGTTTTTAATATTGGAAAAGAAACCTTCTTCAGATACACGCCAGGCCGCAGATACGGATGGGAACAATCCCCAACGTTTGTCTCCTGGAAACAGCGGAGATCCATCATATCGGAACGAAAATTCTGCAATATACTTATCCGAATAATTATAGTTCGCTCGTCCGATGATCCCTCTTCTCGAATTGATACTTTCATATGCATTTGTCGATCTAAAATTACGATCTGTTGGATAGATGAACATCTGATCTAAACTCACAATTGGATTTTCAGCACGCGAATTCACATATGTACCTCCCGCTTTAAATTGTTCATAGACCAGTAAAGCGTCGATGGTATGTTTATTGAATTTCCGGTTATAGTTCAAGAACCAGTTGACTTGGTATTCCCATTCCCGCTCAGGAGAATAATCCATAAATGGCTGTGCCTGACTGAACGTAAATATATTCACCTTATCTTCAGAAGGAGGTGCGGGAATGAATCGATTACCATCAGGATTCAATGACGTGAACGTATAATTCTTCTGGAACGTCATGAATCGTTTCCGCATATAATCTTGTGCTAGATAACTACCGACCACTTTGGTAGACAAGCCCTCTACGAGTTTATCCAATTTATAATTTAGGGTCATAATCGGATTAACTTGTCGCACCTTACGGTCGATATAACGATCTCCCATCACTTGATCGATTACATTCCAAGCCTGCCAGCTTCCCATAGGAGTCTGGACTGGAAAATCCGTGCGCGAATTACTGGGAGAACCATCGGCATTGAGGTAAAATGGATACATCTTTGGCCAATTGAAAGTGACCCGATAAAAATCCGAAACATCAAAATCATCATCCTCTGCTGCAGTACTGAATGGCCAGTAAAACCGTTTAGAATTAGTCTGGTTGGCAGATATATTGACATCTATGGTAAAATCATCTGAAATTTTAGCGCTAACGTTACTTCTTAAATTGAACTTTTCGTGATCTAAAGATTGGTACGACCCATTTTCTTTACGGTAACTAACCAAATTATAATAGGTAATCCGATCTCCTCCACCGGCAACTGAAATTGATTGTCTATAGCTAAACGGATTCCTCCAGATCACATCATTGACGCTGTAATCTTTATCTTTAAAATAGTCGAACTCGGTCTGTCCATTAGGTGCTACCCAAGGCTTAGAACGATCTCCATTTTCCCAATTAAATTGAGAAACTCTATTTTGATAGGTCAACTCATCTGCTGCTGTAGTAATATCCGCCAAAAGTGTTTGAGTGGGTGCACCGAAAGTATAATTGCTTTGTACATTGAAAACAGGTTCTTGAGCAGACCCCTTTTTCGTTGTTACCACGACAACTCCATTTCCAGCTCGCGTACCATACACCGCAGCAGTAGCGGCATCCTTCAGAAAACTCATCTGATCGACCTCATTGGCCTCCAGAGCATCAAAAGCCGCTTTATCTCGAACGATTCCGTCGATAACATATAAGGGTTCTGCAAAGCTACCTCGTATACGCAAACTAGAAGAAGCCCCAGCCATACCGGAAGTATTGGTCACATTAATCCCTGCCGCTCGTCCTGCTAAGGTATTGGATAGATTTGAGGGAGCAATATTCTTCAATTGATCTGCATTAACAGAAGCGACCGAACCCGTTATGTTTGCTTTACGTTGCTTCCCATACCCTACTATGACTACCTCTTCCAGACTTTCTTGCTCTTGATCCAGTGCAACCGTTATGGCAACTTTATCCTTGGAGTCAATATTGTAATTATTGAGCACTTTGGTTTTAAAGCCCACATAGCTGATCGTGATGACATATCCCTGTCCTTCTGGAATGCGTTCAAATGAAAACATGCCATCATCATTTGTTGTATTGACCTGCTTAAATTTACTTGTCAGATTTTCAATACTAACAGTTGCTCCTGTAATTGGATGATTACTCGCATCCCTGACCACGCCGTTAACGGAAGCTGTCGATTGTGCAAATCCGACCTGGCAACTCATGCTAACAAGACCCAGCACACCCAAGCGAAGGACCCAGTTAGTCTGAGGGTTCCTAGTCCTCAGGAACAGCATCGTCATCAATTGATGCTTTTTGGAAAAAAAAATGTTCATAATTAGCGTTTTGATTTAAGTGTTTATTTATTTGGAAAGGTATAACTGATTTCTACATGATGTAAATAATTAATCTCTTGAATGATTTCTTTGTAAACTTGTTTTGTATTGTTAAAATGACCACTATAAAATTTATTACTGATTTTTCTTTTATCATAATGAAGATCTATGTCATAATTTTGAATCAGGACATTAATCACATCTTCTAAAGCAATATTCTTAAATTGGATAACAGCAGCATTTTGAAGAAAATATCCGCCCCGATCTATTCCTGATTTATGTACTTTCACTTCCTCTACTATCGTTAAATCATGATGGTCTAATGTGATTTCTTCATTTGGCATAATGGTACGTACTAGATTTCGTTCCTCGTTAGCAGCTTGGGCCTTCACTTCTATCTTCCCTTCCAATAACTTAACCTGTGTCTGCGTCGATTTTAACTCATCAACGATGAATATCGTTCCCAAAGCTGTAGTTGTCACTCCTGTCGAATGCACACGAAATGGTTTATTTATATCCTTGGTCACATTAAACTTGGCCTTACCTTTTAAATAAAGAATCCTTTCTTTTAGGTTACTGAAATCTTCCGGGTATTTAATTTCTGATTTTGGATAGAGGGTAATGATAGAGCCATCACTTGCAGTCAGAGTCATGATG
Organism: Sphingobacterium sp. SG20118; assembly: GCF_044740685.1. Classification (NCBI taxonomy): domain Bacteria; kingdom Pseudomonadati; phylum Bacteroidota; class Sphingobacteriia; order Sphingobacteriales; family Sphingobacteriaceae; genus Sphingobacterium; species Sphingobacterium sp. SG20118. Next base: position 2,000,485 of record NZ_CP172826.1, on the reverse strand, counting down.
TCATTTCCTGAATTGATGTAATATAAGTTGCTGCTTTCAGTGGAATTAATGCTCATAGTAGCCGTTTCACTATGAACTGAAACCAGTGTTTTCGTGAACTGATTTAGGATTCCATAAACTCCCAGAAACAAAATAAAGGCTGCCGCAACTTTAGATAGGTTAATAAAAATACGGATTCTATGAATACGGATTCTATTTTTTTCTATACTAGCAAATATGTTTTTTCGTATATCTTCTTGATTGGCATAATCAAGATCTCCATCTACCGAATTCCAATCTTCCTCAGGAAGCAGTGTCTCTAAGTTTGGATCTCCATATCGGATATAATTTTCCAAATACGTAGCCTCCTCTGCAGAACATTGATTCTTTAAGTAACGATTGACTAATTCTGACGTAATCTTCATATAATAAGAATACGACAGAATCGCCCCTTACCCCCAAAATTATTTTAAGAATAATAGAAGAGCCGATAGAAACAGGAAGAATACTTTTTTCAATGCCTTAAGTGCTAGAGAAATATGATTTTCAACAGTCTTCGGTGATATTGCCAAGCGGCTGGCAATCTCTTTATAACTTAAATTGTCGAACCGACTAAGTAAAAAAATCTTTTTTCTAGAAGGAGGCATACCATCCACAACCCGCTCATAGTGCGCACTGATTTCTTTCAATCGATAGAGTTCAGACGGTGTTTGCACGGACTCTTGTAAATAGGGTTCTTCCAATATAATTTGTCGCTTGCGTTCCTCTTTTAGGATATCTAATAACGTAGTTCTAGCGATGCAAAATAATTGAGATTCTAATTCGACGGTTACCTTTTTAGTATAAAGATTATCCCACAATTTAATAAAAACCCTTTGCACAACCTCTTCCGAAATATACGTCGAAGAAGTTTTGCTCAGTGCATAGTGATAAACTCTTTTATTCCATTTTTCATAAATATACTCAAATTCCGAATTCGAAATTAAGGCTTGTTTAGGCATGATTTAGATTAGTATGGTGACTAATGTGATTAGTATCATACTAATATATGCATTAAAGACTACTCTTCATAATTACAGTAAAATTCCTAATATAGTGGAATTATCAAAGGCATTATCGGATTATAAAATATAGCGTTATAGGTTACAGCTCATTATTAGTATCTGATAGAGACAAATGTTGAAATTAGATTTTTTTTTGTCCATTTAGGGAACCCTTTTATTAAAATAAGATAAGTTTATTTGAAATAATATCAATAATAAAACCACAAAATCGTTTAGGGTTATATAATCCTAAACGATTTTAAAATAACAGATCGCACGAATGAACTTAAGTTACGCCTGTTTATATCTATAGCCCAAATTCAATAATTATTGCGTACTGCGCATAATCTTTTCCATCTTTTTCCCTTTAGCTAACTCGTCTATAATTTTATCCAAATACCTGACCTTTTGCGTCAATGGATTTTCAATATCTTCTACACGATAGCCACATATCACGCCCTTTATCAGCTCTGCATTGGGATTTAAAACTGCATTTTGAAAAAATGTTTCAAAAGTTACTTTATTCATGATCTGTTCCTCCAACATCTTGTCGTCAAAACCAGTAAGCCAAGCTATCACCTGATGGAGCTCCTCTTTTGTTCTACCTTTCTTCTCCACTTTCGCAAGATAATGCGGGTAAACCGAAGCAAAAGTCAAATGGGCAATGCGCTCGTCATGAGCAATATTATTTTTCATTACCGGTTTATTTAGTATTCCATTACCTATTTGTCCACGATGCGTTTCCTGTGCACCATCGTATTTTAATTCCCTTTATTCACAAAATAATCCCAAGCCTGCTTGGCTATATCCGCAATTATCTTTTCATTCGTTTCCTGGTTTTCTTTTGAATTCGTGACAAAGACGCTTATAACAAAATATTCTCCATTAGGAAGTAAGATAACGCCTACGTCATTTAAAGCTGCTGTTATTCCCGTTTTTTTATGGGTACCAGACGACCCTGTTTTATGAGCAACGACGGTATGTTTTGGTAGTTGGCCTTTCAATTGATTCAATCCAGTATTTGTGGATATCATCGTGCTCCATAAAAAATCATATTGCTCCAACGATAATAAATTCTTTTCATTGACATAAAAAGTTTGTAATATCTTATTAATCTCCCGAGGGGTAGCCCAATTCCGGAATTGGGATTCCCAATCACTTTGCATCGTTTTCTCGTTAATTTTAATGGAAATATCTGAAAACCCCATATTGGTAAAATAACGTTCCACCACCTGAGGTCCACCAAGGAGCTTTAGAATGACATCGCATCCAATATTATCACTCAATGTCAGCGTATATTCCAAAATCTCCCGTATAGTAAGCGTTACCCCTTTAGGATATTTCTCTCTAATCGGACTCCATATCTCAGGTGTCATATCTTTTTTAGTAATTTTAATCTCTTGGTCAAGTTCAAAATTACCCTTATCGATTTCAGATAACATGACAATAGCGATCGGTACTTTAAAAACACTTTGCATGGGTAAATGATGATCCGCATTAACCCCCAACGTATCCTGTTTATCTATTCCTGTAATCGCAATGCCTATTAATGCATCTTTCGACTGCACGATGTTTTCTAAATTAGTACGTAAACTATCCATACTTTGAGCATGAATCTGCAACGAAAAAAGGAGCAAGATTAAAGTTAATTTTATAAGCTTTAGCATAAGATGTTTGTTATATTCATGTCTTTAACAGATGACCGATACCCAAAGATATAAACTTAGAAACACAATAAAAAGACTTTCAACAACTTACTAAACCTACTTGATTATCCGCACTTAAAATATGCTTAGCATTTTATGCAAATTCAATCTGAGTCATCATATTATGTATATATAAAGTGAGCGTTAGTTAGCCTAAAAATTAAATTATAAAAATGCATATCTATCTAAAAAAAATCAAAACTGAAATCACCCTACAGACTACAACTAATAGAAATCAAGTTGAAAATTGCTGACCATATTACCCGAAAGTTTCGTAACTTTAAAAGACGCATGAAATACAAATCATAGCTCATTCAGCAGAACGGAATTGAATGTGTGCCCGTGTAAATAAAAACGCATTAGTTCCAATAAATAATAATTTTTATGAAAATAGCTTTCTTTTCAACCCAACCTTACGATAAAGAGTTCTTCGAGAAAGAAAATGAAAAATATAGCTTTGATTTTAATTTTTTCGAAACGCATCTCGGTCCACATATTGTGAATGCGATTGAAGATGAAAAGGCTGTATGTGTTTTTGTCAACGACGTTTTGAATAGGAAAGTATTGGAAGTTCTCGCTCAGAAAGGAGTGAAATTCATCGCATTAAGATGTGCTGGCTTTAATAATGTCGATTTAGCAGCAGCAAAAGAATTCGGCATTCGGGTCTGCCGAGTACCTGCTTATTCACCCCAAGCAGTGGCTGAACATACCATGGCGATGCTCTTGACCTTAAACCGAAAAACACATAAAGCCTATAATCGTGTACGGGAACAAAACTTTTCCCTCAATGGATTATTGGGTTTTAACCTGTACCAGAAGAAAATAGGTATCATAGGAACAGGTAAGATAGGCAAAGCATTTGCCCGAATAGCGCTGGGTTTTGGTGCAGAGGTAGTTGCTTATGACCTCTACCCAGACGTGGAATTAATGGATCTAAGAGTAAAATATGTTACGCTAAACACTCTATTTTCAACATCTGATATCATCTCCTTACATTGCCCACTTACCCCTGAGAATCATTATCTCATCAATAAGGAATCTATTGACAAGATGAAAGAAGGTGTGACCATCATCAATACCAGTAGAGGAAATCTTATCCATACCCACGATGCAATCAAAGCATTAAAGGAAAGAAAAATTGGACTACTGGGGATTGACGTCTATGAACAGGAAGAAAAACTTTTCTTCAAAGACCTATCATCCACTATCATACAAGATGACACGATTCAATTATTGATGAGTTTTCCGAATGTTTTGGTAACTGCGCATCAGGCCTTCTTTACCCAAGAGGCTATGGAGGAAATAGCTAAAAGAACACTTAAAAGTATTTCAGATTTGGCACATAATGGAATAACCGACCTAGAGGTATTGCTATAGAACGTATTATAAAAAAACACATTGCTCATACTTCTCCTTTGGAAAACAGGCAATCCTATCCCAGTAAAGTAACCATTACATTAGAACATATTGACCGGCATTACCAGGCTTTCAGTCACTGCGAAAATCTGCTGCCCTCGCTTGGCCGTAATCATATACAAGCCCGTAAATAAGCTAAAAGCAGGTAGTAAGGCTGTATTTTCATCAAAAACAAAACATGCCAATCGCATCTTTTGTCTTGCTGATCCTTTTAATAAAACTCCTGGATGCAGGTGTCCAGAAAAGACAAACAGACCGTTATCAGGAGCATCCTTACTGTCATGTACAAAACAAAATTCACCTATTTCATACTGATTCAGATAAAGCTGGATCAGCAATTCATCGTAGTAAGATGCTTGTAATTTATCATGGTTACCCTTTACCAGAATAATTTCCAAGTGCCTATTATATTGGCGCCAGACTCGAAATTCCTCCAGATCGACATTATGCTGATGATGGAACATATCCCCAGTCACCAAAAGTACCTGCGGATCATACCTTTGCACCAATCCATCCAATCGCATGATATCCCGCTGCGATACCGCACTTGGAATCTGTAATCCCTCCCGTCTAAAGTGACCGGATTTGCCCAAGTGAAAATCACTGATAACCAATAGGCCATATTGAGGAATGTATAGGGCTCGGTCATTGTCCAATACGATTTCCAAACCTCTTTTAATTAGGCTCACCATCTTTATTCAAATCTTTAAATACTTCTGCCTTCATTCTTTCAATTCGTACTTCAAGTTCTTCAGAACTCATGCTCTCGCGCATACTGTCCACTTTTATAGGGAAAGAAAAGGGCGTAAACCTAGTGGCAGTCTTCAATATAATGGCACTTTTCTGTATTCTTTGTAAAGCCATCATCAATCGCGGTTTCCTCCAGTTGATAATGAAAATTCTCATCATAGGCCTGACGCAATAATAGGTTACGAGGATCATAAGATTCAAAGACATCGAAAAATAAAGAAGAAGATGATTGGATCTGTTTGTTCTTGATATATTTGCCCGGATAGCCCTGAAAAACCAAACCCGATATACAAGCAATATCCCTAAATTTTCTTTTGGCCATCTCGGTAGCATTGATACTTGCATTAATATCTTCACTCAAGTTTTCAGGAGAAAAGACTTCATAGCCGATGGCGTCATCCATCGGGATCTGCTGATCACTCAACAGCTCAAAACCATAGTCGTTCATAGCGATAGAAAATGTGATAGGCATTAATTTGGAAATCCGATAGGCAACCAATGCAGCCATTACCTCATGTACCAGTCTCCCTTCAAAAGGGTAAGCAAAAAGATGATATCCTTCTCTGGTTTTAATCAATTCGACCAAAAACTCATCAACTAATGGAACATGTGTAATGACCTCCTGCAATTGGAATAGGGGCTTTATGACTTTCAGCTCTTCCTCCTCTTCATTTCCTTCTAATACTTGACTGTACTTGGTGCGCAAGATAGCTCCCAAATTGGAACTTAACGGCAATCTACCCCCTTGCCAGCTCGGTGTTATCGCCTTTTTATGATTACTTTTTCGCACAAGCACAAGCATATCCCTGACCATGACAAACTCTAAGCTCCTCCCGGCTAGATTAAAACGATCACCAGCCTTAAGTTTGGAAACAAAATATTCCTCAATCATACCGATATAACCACCCTTCATAAATTTAACCTTCAGCATAGCATCACTCACGATAGTCCCAATATGCAGGCGGTGCCGCATAGCAATCTGCCGACTGGTTACTTTCCATAATCCATCCGCTTCATCCAGCACCACTTTATGGAACTCAGGGTAAGCGTGTAAGCTGGTCCCTCCTTGCGTTATAAAGTGCATGCACCATTGAAACTCCTCTTCCAATAAATCCGCAAATGCAAAGGTATTTTTGACCTCGTCAAAGATAATCTTGTCATCAAACCCACTTCCCACTGCTAATGAGACCAGATATTGTATCAGGACATCAAAAGTCAAGACAAAAGGCTCTCGGCTTTCAATCTGGCCGGTTTTCGCTGCCGTTTTGATTGCCGCTACTTCGAGGAGTTCGAGTGCATGCGTAGGCATAAAATAGATCTTTGATGTTTCAAATGGTGAATGCCCACTTCTTCCGGCACGCTGTAAAAACCGAGCCACCCCCTTCGGAGACCCTACCTGGACGACCGTATCAACGGGCTTAAAATCGACACCTAGGTCCAATGAAGAAGTGCAAATAACGACCTTTAAGATGCCCGTATGAAGCGCGTCTTCAATCCAGTTACGCAGTTCATGATCAATAGAGCCATGATGTATGGCTATCTGTCCCGCAAAATCTGGGTGGATCTTCAAAAGATGTTGAAACCAAATTTCAGCTTGGCTTCTCGTATTTGTAAAGACCAATGTCGTTCTGCTTTTTTTGATAACGGGAATCAATTTATCCGCCAGCTTGATACCCAAATGCCCTGCCCAAGGCAACATCTCGATTGTCTCCGGAATAATCGATTGTATCTGAATTTTTTTTTCAAAATCGGCTTTTACAATCGTTTTCAAGACCACTGCATCCGGTTGTAGTACTGCCAATGCTTCTTCAAGATTACCGATAGTCGCCGAAATCCCCCAAATCTGTAGCACCCTGTTTTCCCGAAATCGTAGGATTCCTTTTATCCGCGAAAGTGCCAATTCGACAAGCACGCCACGCTTACTTCCCAATAATTCGTGCCATTCATCTGCTACGATACAGGAAAGATTATCAAAAATAGCTTCCGTATTTTTTTGTGCCAGAAGGAGATGTAGACTTTCAGGTGTAATCAATAGCACTTGGGGCATCGCACGTTTTTGTTTCTGCTTTTCAGACACTGAAGTATCGCCATTTCGCACCCCTACTCGCCATCCAATATCGAGTTGAAATAAAGCCTCTTCCATAGCACGAGCTAAATCTTTGGACAATGATCGCAATGGCGTAATCCAGATAACACGCAACCCAAGCTTAGCCTTTTTAGGTATAGGCCCTTCATTCAGATAGGCTATGATCGGAGCCAAAAAGACAGCGTACGTTTTCCCAAAACCTGTAGGTGCATTCAATAGACCGCTATAACCCGCGAGGTAAGCTTCCCAGGTTTTTTCCTGAAATGGAAAGGGTTTCTTCTTATTTACCTTAAGCCATTTTAATACCTTTTGATAGCCAACAGTTTTTTTCATAACTCGCTTTCCCTCATCGTTGATTTTAATAGCACTCGTAGATCTTCCACTTTATTGATATCCTCGACTTTCTTATCCCTTCTCCAGCGCACGATCCTTGGAAAACGCAGGGCAAGACCCGCTTTATGCCTTTTACTTAAAGCTATCCCTTCAAAAGCAATTTCAAACACCAATTCCGGCTTTACTGTTCTTACAGGCCCAAACTTTTCAATGGCATTTTTCACTACAAATCGATTGACCTCTTTAATTTCCTTATCTGTCAATCCAGAGTATGCCTTTGCTATGGTCACAAATTGATCTCCATCCCTTACCGCAAAGGTGTAATCAGTAAAAAAATTAGCTCTTCTTCCACTACCTTTCTGCGCATATATCATCACCACATCAACGGTAAAAGGTTCTATCTTCCATTTCCACCAATCACCTCTTTTTCGTCCGCTATGGTATAGAGAATCCTGATGTTTCAACATAAGCCCCTCACTGTTCATTTCTCGTGACTGTTTTCTCGTTTCCACTAAACTCTCCCATGTATCGAAAGAAACAATTGGTGAAGGTTGAATGATCTTACCGATGGGCAATAGCTGTTCCAATAGGAATCTCCTTTTTCGTAGGCTTTCCCCCCTCATATCCTGTCCCCCATACTCCAACAGATCGTATGCATAGAAAGAAATAGGTGCTTGCTCTAATTGCTTCTTGAGAATAGTCTTTCTATTCAACCGTTGCTGAAGCGTACTAAAAGACAGTACTTCGCCATCTCTCACAGCCAAAATCTCGCCATCTAAGACCGTTCCATTCGGAAGACCCTCAAGCGCAATATGCAATTCAGGGAATTGATCCGTGATCAACTCTTCACCGCGGGACCAAATGAATAGCTCGTCATTCCTTTTAATGAGCTGTCCTCTAATACCATCCCATTTCCACTCTGCCTGCCAATCGGCAATTGCCCCCAATTCCTGCACCGGAACTTCGATTGGATTTGCCAAACAAAATGGATAGGGCCATGAGTTATCGGTATTGACATGCACCCCTTCTAACAGGTCTGTGTAGGTGATATGTTCAGGATCCCATTTCCCCATTATACTATGGGTAATGTGGTTTACCTCCAGCCCCGTAAGCTTGGCTAAGGCATGGATCAAATTCTTACCAGAAATACCCACTCTAAAATTACCCGAGATCAATTTATTAAAGACAAACCGTTCCTGTACATCCAACTTCATCCAAGCATCGAAAACAAACTGTTTTTTATCTTCATCGCTACTGCTTACTAACCTTTTCAGATCCAACATCCATTGATGTAAAGGAATATCCGAATGTGCGGTTGGAGGGGGTAATAGTAGCGCAATTGTTTCACTCAAATCACCTACATTGTGGTAGCACTCAGTAAAGAGCCAAGTGGGTAGATCAGTGATTTCTGTTATCCATTCTTTCAATAACTTGGTATTGATGGTCCTTTTGGGTTTTTTACCTGTAAATAACGCAATCACCCATATTTTATCCACCTCATCAGCCTCCGAAAAATAGTGTACAAGTGCCGCTAGTTTATCATTCGTCTTATTGCTTTGCTCCAGTTTGGAAATCAAATTACTGAACCTTTTCAAATGCTCACCTCCTTCTCTTCTATCCTTTCATCATCTTCCACTCCAAATTGCGTTGAAACCGCTTCGGCATCCAATCCTTGCTCTGTCAAGTAACGAGCAAAAACAGAGGTGAAACCATGAGTAACATATATTTTCTCTGCTTCAGTTGCCCGAATCGCATCGATCAATCCGTTCCAGTCCGCATGATCACTCAGAGCAAAACCGGCATCAGCACTTTGCCACCTCCTATGCGATCGCACCTGCATCCATCCAGAACAGACTCCTACCGCTGCCGTATGCAGACTCTTGATCCACTTGGTATCCCGCATAGCGGGGGGAACGATCAATATCCCAGCCTGCAACTCGTCCTTACCAGTCTCTGCTGAAATCTCTGTATATGATGGCAAGGATACACCAGCTTGTTGAATTGCCGCATTTAACCGTGCAATACTTCTATGGACATAAATAGGGCTATGTCCTGCCAGGTTTTGCATTAGACGCTGTGCCTTACCCAAACTGTATGCGATGAGTACGGTCGTTTTATGCTCTTCCCTATTCTGGTCGGCCCATTGGTTGATATCCTGAAATATGGTTTCCTGCGGCAGCCAATTATAGATTGGAAGTCCAAAAGTGCTTTCAGAAACGAAAGTATGGCACTTGACAGGCTCAAAAGCAGTACTTATACCATCGTATTCGGTCTTATAATCGCCAGATAGCACACAAACCTCCCCTTTATAGGCTAAACGCACCTGCGCCGAACCAATTACATGTCCTGCTGGATGAAAAGAAATCTGAACACCATTTCGGGTTATGGTCTCGCCATACCCTAAAGACTCGACAATCAAGTCCTCACTTATCCTACATTTAATAATAGCCTTGGTTAAATGATGGCACAGGTAATATTTATTTCCCCATCGTACATGATCGGCATGCCCATGTGTGGTTACCGCATAATCTACCGGTAACCAAGGGTCTATATAAAAATCACCCTGTTGACAATAGATACCCCGATTCGTAAAACTTATCAATCCCATAATCTAATAACAAGTATCTTGAAAATTAGTTTACACACCTTCCCTCATGGCATACAAACTATTTATCTACCCAATTGTTTATCTCTTATATGATCTACTTATATAAGCAAAAAAGCAATATGGAAATTCAATATGTTTTAGAAGAAAAAGGTGGACCAGTTCTAGCATTGGCCATTCACGATGGACATCAAATTGCAAATCAAATCTCCTCTCTCATGAATCTTTCTGAATCCGAAAGATTAAGAGAAGAAGACCCTTATACAGGACTATTAACAGATCTTGATACCAATAGGCTCCTGATCAAAACTTCTAGATTTCAAATAGACCTTAATAGACCCATTCAAGATGCTGTTTATATCCATCCGGACCAGGCTTGGGGTTTACAGGTATGGAAACAGCCCCCTACCAAAGCAATTGTAGCACAACTGCATCAATCTTATCATTATATTCAGAAGTTGCTGTCACTCATAATCGAAAACAGCATCCAACAGTTTGGCTATTTTATCATTTATGACATCCACAGCTACAATGCCAAGCGCTTGGGTCCTGATGAGGTGGTAGATACTAAGACTAATCCACAAATCAATATCGGGACGATTAATAATACCGGTATCTGGAGACCGTTGATTGACAACTTCATGAAATACCTGAAGGAGCACAAAATCAATGGACAAACTATTGACGCTCGAGAAAACGTTAAATTCTCTGGAGGATATCTTTCTAAGTGGATCAACAGTAAATATGGTCAGAAAGGCTGTGTTATATCCATTGAATTTAGAAAGGATTTTATGAATGAATGGACCGGTGTCCCTAATCTCGAGCATATTGAGTCGCTCAAAAAAATACTACATTCTTCCATCTCTTTCATTAAACAAAGCTATCAAAATCATTATGGATCAAAGTAAAGCAATCGCAAAAGCAGTTACATCCATCACACAAAAAGAACCCGTTCACATACAGTTTTCAAAAGATAGTAAACTTGTTCTTAAGCGCATTATTCCCTTACTTTTAGTCTACCGCATACCTCCCGAAGGGAAAGATCAGATGCTATCCACTTTGGCAAAGTCGGAAACTTGTTCAGTGGTGGGAAAAGAGTCCGACTTAGACTTTAACGCTGTTGCAGCGCCCATTATCCGGCAACTGATTGATGAATTCGGTGCCTGTCAACTGATCGAAATCTGGCAGAACAAAGATATGGACAACGATGTAACACTACACATATCGCAAAAATCGGCCTTACCAATCGCCCAAAAGTTTATCAAGGATTTTAAGACCAATGACCAGAATCTGGCGTTATCGATTGCAATTCAAAAAGATGCCAAATCGCCTACACCTCCTGGGACAGTCCCATTCATCAACCCTTTGGCCGAGGAATACAAACAGCTTATTTATACGGGAATTGCGATAAAGCCACATTATATCGATGCGCTTACAGGAAATGCATACCCTCTTATTCTGAGAAATTATCGCGACGTTTTTACAAAAAGTCTGCGCAAGAATTTCTTGGAATTTGTGCGACTCTATACTTCGCTGAAGGTCTCTCAGTTCAGAATGTTAAAGACCACAGAACTACAGCCTCTGGTCATGGAAATAGATCAAAATCTAGCTGTCGAAAGTCAAAAATTTGATTTTCTATTATTAGTAAGTCCCCTAAATACACGTGAAGCTTGGTTACAGTTCAAAAAAGATAAGTTCTTAAAATCTCCTAAATTCAGGTATAGGCCAATGCCAATCGACCCAGAGCTGGTCAAGAGGCATTTATATGACCTGAGAATAGAAGATATCGATGATCCAACCATAGCCTATCTTTTTAGGGACAAGCGTAAAGAATTAGATGCCATGATGACCATGTTGATCGACCGTGGAAATGAAGGCTTTTTACATGGCAGCCTACAAGTTTTTGGTAATGTGAGTGATAATTTACTCGAGACTGCAAAAGCGATATTATTGGTATATGAGCGCAATGGGAAGAAAAAAGCGCCACCAAAAAAAATGATCAATGCTACAGCATTTGCAAAATTGGCAAAAGAAGAGCTCGCATACCTCCGGCAACAACTGCCCACGCTGGAGACCGGAGTCCGAATTCGAGAAGACATCACGGGCATTATGGTCAATCGCGGTGTCCTTAACATCAGTAAATATTACGAAGTCGAAGAATCTAGAGCTAGAGCACTGATCCAACATGAAGTCGGTACGCATATCGTCACCTATTTCAATGGTAAGTCACAACCCTTTAAATTGTTCAGCTTGGGTGTACCAGGATACGAGCAATTGCAAGAAGGGTTAGCTGTGTTTTCGGAATATATGGTCAATGAACTGAGCGGCGATCGATTACGCATCATTGCAGCCCGAGTAGTCGCCGTACATCATCTATTGGCTGGTCATAATTTTAGTGATACTTTCTTTTTATTGGTAGACCATTACCACTTCACGGAGGAGACAGCCTTTTCGATCTGTACTCGTGTTTATCGTGGTGGCGGATTGACCAAAGACGCGCTTTACCTCAAGGGTCTTATGAGCATTATTACCTACATCCGAGAAGGAAGAAGTTTATCTCCACTTCTTATTGGCAAAATTAGAGAAGACTACATTCCGATTGTAGAAGAATTGACACAAAGAGGTCTTTTAAATAATCCGATCTTAAAACCGCGTTACTTATCAGAACCATATTTACAGAATATAGATAAAATCAAAGCAGGAGACAATATTTTCAACCTTTCAAATTTTTAAAGCACTATCCGACATGAAAATCGCATTTATCATCAATCAGACACACAAAGAAAAGGCAAGTTTCACCACCACATTATTAGCACTAAAAGCGCTCCAGCGAGGCCACTCTATTTATTATATCGGACTGGCAGATTTTGTTTATCTCGATCAAGATCAGGTTGGTGCCCATGCTCGAGCCGTACACCATATCGATGATATTTCAGACACCGAACAACTGATTGACACACTCCGATCCACAACTAAGGAAAGAGTCTTTCTACATGAATTGGATATCCTCTGGCTCCGATATGACCCGGTTTCTTGATATGATCAATAGACCATGGGCTGCCGCTATGGGGCTGCAGTTTGCACAACTAGCACAAAATCTTGGTGTCAGAGTGCTGAACAACCCGCGCGCCCTTATTGATGCCGAAAACAAACTCTATCTTGAAAATTTCCCTGAGGAGATACGTCCGAGAACCATCGTCACCCGTAGTTACGACGATGTAAAAGAGTTTTTTGAAAAGGAAAATAATAAGATCATATTAAAGCCCTTAAAAGGCTCGGGCGGAAAGAATGTATTTCTTGTCAATGAGCTAGAAAGTAAAAACCTCAAGCAAATTGTCGAAGTCATCTGCCGCGATGGTTATTTGATCGCACAGGAATACCTACCCGATGCGCAATATGGTGATATCCGCTTTTTCCTACTCAACGGAAAACCTCTCGTCATCAATGGAAAATACGCCAGTGTACATCGGGTGCAACCTGCTGGCGAGCTAAGGAGCAACATCCATCAGGGAGCCAAGGCACAAAAAGCAATCATCAGCCCGGAACTATTAGCTATGGTCGAAAAAGTTGCAGAGAAACTAGCGAAAGATGGTATGTATTTCGTAGGCCTGGATATTATTGCAGATAAAATCATGGAGATTAACGTCTTCAGCCCCGGCGCTTTACTACTAGCCTCAGCACTAAATGGTGAAGATTATGCTGCCGCAATCATCGCGGATCTTGAACAATCAACTTTGAAAAAATAAAATATAGAACCATCTAAGACGAAATGAATGCTTATGAAATATAAACTGAAATACTCAACCTTTCATTGAGGTGAACAAGGATAACTATATTAATTAAATGAAAGATATCAAAACAAAATCTATAAATATATCCGTTTCAATGGTTCTCTTTAAAATTTATTCTATATCTTAAACCCATATTCAATCGCATTCAGAAGAAGATTTTTAAAGTGGAAGAACTCAACAGATTTGATCGCATACTCGCTATTTTAATTCAACTACAGTCGAAGAAGACAGTCAAAGCACAAGAATTAGCGAACCGTTTTGAGGTCAGCCTTAGGACTATTTACCGCGATATTAGAAGCCTAACTGCGGCAGGGATACCCATTATCGGCGAAGCTGGTCTAGGTTACGAACTGGTAGAGGGGTACAAAATACCCCCCATGATGTTTACAAAACCAGAAATATCAAGTTTTGTTGCAGCTGAGAAACTCGCGATTAAATTTATCGATAAAGAAATGAAAGATCATTTTTCTTCTGCGATCTATAAGCTAAAGGCAATTATACGAAGCTCGGATAAAGATTGGATGGAAACCATAGACAAAAATGTGGTTATGAGGTCCATATCACACAATCAATTGAGCAAAGCACTTCCTAATACACTGACTACGCTTTTCCAGTGCATTGCACAAAAAAATGTATTGGAGATCAGTTATCAGGCCGCTTATCAACAAGAGGCTACCATTAGGGAAATAGAACCCATAGGTGTCTTTCATGAAAGTAATCATTGGTATATCTATGCCTTTTGTTTAGTACGGAACGACTACAGACAATTTCGAACGGATCGTATCTCCAATATCAAGATATTGGATCAGCTGCAATTCAAGAAACATCCCGATCTAGAACAATACCTAGCAGAACGAGAATTAGAAGCTACATTTACACGTGTGGTCATTCATGTCGACCCATTATTTGCGCATTACCTGCATTGGGAACGCAAATATTTTGGTTTTAAAGAAGAAAGCCTAAAAGATGGTCAAGTGGAGATGATTTTTGATGTCAAAAACGCTGACATGGGCTTTGCGCGCTGGTTTATGATGTTTGGCGACCATGCAGATATAATCAGCCCCTATTCCTTAAAAGAAAATGTAAAATCAATCCTGCAATTACAACTTCTGCGTTTAAAATAAGAAAGAAGGCCTCATACAAATTAGGCCTTCTTTCCTATCGATAACTTCTATTATAGAAAAAGATCTTAACGGTCCCAGAAAAATGGGGGTACGATACCTAAAGCGCGCAGATACACAAATCCCTGTGCACGATGATGTACTTCATTATCGATAAAATAGAGAACATTCTCTATAATCGGGAACTCATATTCACCAAACAGGTTAAAAGTCTGATGAAAATCCTCCTCTTTGAGTTGCGCCCAAAGTTGTTTGAGCTCTTCTGTATGCTGATCCCATACTTCCAATATAGCAGCTTTGGTTTCGTATTTATTCGCTTCGGCATAGCCTGTTACCTGTCTATTGACAATACCTGTCAGTCCAGGTACAGCAATGGATATCAACTCATTGGCCAATTCACCAAATGTCCGCATTCCAGGTACCGAAAAAGTAAAAAGGTCTTCTTCAGAAAATTTTTCAATTGTCTTTCTTGTTAGGTTTCGATGTCCTAACCAATGTTTCAATAATTCTTCTTTCGAAATAATTGCTACTGTATTCATATCGCTCTATTTTAAATTGATATGTCAAAAATAGCAGTGATATTGACAACCTATTGTCAGTAGCTAAAATTTATTTCGGCATTACTTTATAAGTCGGATCATTTTCCGAAATCTCGATCTCTACCGAACTATTTGCTTTCTTCAAAATTGCCTTACAATCTTGGCTCAAATGACGCAATCTTAGCGTCTTGGATTGCATTCTATACTTTTCAGCTAACTTATTGACCGCATCGATAGCACTCATATCCGTTATCTTACTTTCTTTAAAATCGACAATCACGAGCTCTGGATCCTCGCTAACTTCAAATTTCTCCAAAAAACCAGCCACAGAAACCAAAGAACAACGGCCCATATATTTCGTATACTTTATTTCCCTCCTCATCGGTCGTTTTTCGTGCACGGATACGTTTTGCATTATCCCAAGCAAAGACCAGGGCAGAAATAACGACCCCAACCAGCACAGCTAAAGCCAGATTGTGCAGCACGATTGTGATCAGTGCAACCAACATACCAACAAGGATATCCGATTTAGGCATTTTCGTGATGATCCGAAAAGAAACCCATTGAAAAGTGCCGATAGCCACCACCATCATCACCCCTACCAAGGCTGCCATAGGTATCAGTTCGATAAAAGGTGCTGCCACCAAAATAATCGCTAAAATGGTCAATGCCCCAATGATACCCGATAGACGCGAGCGTGAGCCAGCGTTAATGTTGACCAAAGTTTGCGCAACCATGGCACAACCACCCATGCCACCAAATAAGCCATTGACAACATTGGCTGTACCCTGTGCCATAGCTTCTCGATTAGCATTGCCTTTGGTTGCAGTAAGCTCATCGACCATCGATAACGTCAACAAGGATTCAATCATACCAACAGAAGCCATGACCAGTGCAAAAGGAAAGATAATCGTCAACGTCTCCCAATTGAAGGGTATCATCGGTATGTGAAACGCAGGTAGATTACCTTTAACAGAAGCAATATCACCAACCGTCTTGGTATCTATTTTAAAAAGGTATACGACCAGAAAAGTAGCAAGGATGGCAACCAAGGAAGCTGGGATAGCTTTCGATATCTTTGGAAATATATAAACCAGAAGCGCAGAGAATAACGTCAAGGCAAGCATAATGTATCCAGTAGAACCCGAAAGCCAATGTTTTACACCATCAGCATTGACTACTTTAAACTGCTCTACCTGAGACATAAAGATGATAACAGCTAAACCATTCAAGAAGCCATACATCACTGGCTGAGGAATCAATCGAACAAACTTTCCGAATTTAAAAGCACCCACCAAAAACTGCAGAACACCGGCGAGTACCACTGTTGCAAACAGATATTCGACACCGTGCATACTGATCAGCGCGATGAGTGTAACAACAGTTGCACCGGCACCACCAGATATCATGCCGGGTCGTCCTCCTAAAAAAGCGGTGACCAATCCCATCATAAACGCGGCATAAAGACCTGTCAATGGAGACAGACCTGCCAATATTGCAAACGACAATGATTCAGGAATCATGGTCATAGCAACTGTCAATCCGGCTAATAGCTCTACACTATAATTTATTTTACCATGTGGATTCAAATATCGAAGTACTGCGTTCATTACTTTTTTTATGCAAAAATACACAAGCTTCTGCGGATGCTTGTGTATTTTATATTCTTTTTATTGGAAAGATACCTTGCAATTGTTATTTTCTCACCTGCTCTGCAGAAATACCAGTCAAGCGATCGCCTACAATCGTTATCTGATTCAATTTTGACGTGAGCCCCTGTAGCTCTTCTGTCGAAAATTCAAAATCAGCAGCCCAAAGATTTTCTTGTAAATGAGCCAATTTAGTTGTACCTGGAATGGGAACGATAAAAGGTTTTTGAGCCAATAGCAAAGCTAAAGCAACTTGTGCCACCGTTAACCCCCTATAATCTCCAAATTCTTTCAACGTGTCGATCAATTTCCAATTAGCGATCACATTTTCAGGTTGATATCTAGGTAAAGATGGCCTATTATCATTACGAGCATCATATTTAGAACGTTCATTCAGATAGCCGGTTATCATCCCACGGCTCAATGGACTGTAAGGCACAAAACCGATACCCAATTCCTCGCATAATGGAATTACATCCTTTTCGGGCTGGCGTGTAAATAGAGAGTACTCACTCTGTAAAGCAGTCAAAGGTTGAACGACGTGCGCCTTTCTGATTACTTCCACACTAGCTTCACTCATTCCGAAATGCTTAACCTTACCTTCAGCAATCAGATCTTTAACTGTTCCTGCGACATCTTCAATCGGGATATTAGGATCCACCCGATGTTGGTACAACAGGTCAATATAATCTGTTCTCAGGCTTTTTAATGAGTGCTCAACTACAGCTCGTATACGATCGGGGTGACTATCTAAACCATCTGCAGGCTTACCATTTTTAAAACCAAATTTGGTTGCAATAATGATTTCCTTACGGAACGGAGCCACGGCCTCTCCCACAAGTTCTTCATTGAAAAATGGACCATAAGCTTCTGCAGTATCATAAAAATTCAGTCCCAATTCTGGAGATCTGCGTAATAAATCGATCATTAGCTTTCGATCAGGAACAAAACTCCTGTGGTAACTCATCCCCATACATCCTAAACCCATAGCCGACACCTCTATACGATGTTCTCCTGCTCCTAACGTCCTAATTTTTGATTTTAGAACAGCTTTATTATTTTCACTATTGTTCTGTTCCTTATCAGCTGCGCTACTACATCCAACAACTCCTAATGCAGAGCTCGCCCATAATGTGGTACCAAATAATGCTCCTTTTTTCAAGAAATCTCTACGATTATTATTTTCCATTCTTTTTATTTTTAATGGTTATACTTCAGTTTCACAAACATTTAAAACTCTTTTGAGAGTTTTATATAACAAAAGAGACAAGCTTATTAATAACTATGTTCAAACTCTGTAAATGCTTCAGTGCCATCTTCCTTTTAGCACGATATAACAAAATTGAACAGATTAATTTGATTTGTCCGTATACAGATTACGGTTATACCTACCACTATTACGGTTACTTACTCAATCACATGCAGATATGATACTAAATCGTTAATTTTGAATTAATAAAGCAAATGGTTATGGAAGATATAATAAAATTAGATAGTGTAGACACCTACAACAAAATGCGTGGTGTAGAGACTTTGCACCCTTTAGTTACCGTCATCGACCTATCGCAGGCCGTACCGATGCCAGCACAGACGTTCAACTTTGGCCTATATGCTATATATTTAAAAGAACTAAAATGTGGAGAATTGAAGTACGGTCGTCATAACTATGACTTTCAGGAAGGTACCCTCGTTTTTATCGCACCTGGACAAGTACTAGGTGTTCAGCCCAATGTTACGACATTTCAACCTTATGGATGGGCCCTGCTGTTCCATCCCGATTTAATAAAAGGGACTTCTTTAGGAGATAAAATTCAAGCGTATAACTTCTTTTCTTACGATGTCAACGAAGCATTGCACCTATCCGAAAAAGAACGACAGATTGCACTGGATTGCTTTTCCAAAATTCAATATGAAATGGAACACAGCATAGACCAACATAGTAAAACATTAATCACGTCTAATATTGAACTGTTCTTGAACTACTGTAACCGTTTTTATGATAGACAATTTGTGACCAGAGATCACTCGAATAAAGGAGTACTGGAGAAGTTTGAAGATTTATTAATGGCTTATTTTTCAGAGAACAAGGCATCAACCAAAGGTTTACCTACCGTTGCCTATTTCGCTTGGGAACTAAACCTTTCCGCAAATTACTTTGGAGATCTGATTAAAAGCGAAACGGGTATTACAGCGCAAGAATATATCCAAACGAAGGTAATCGACCTAGCCAAGCAACGTATATTCGACCATGATAAATCCATCAGCCAGATCGCCTATGAGTTGGGCTTCAGCTACCCCCAACATTTCACCAGACTGTTCAAGCAAAAAGTAGGAATGTCGCCTACTGAATATAGAACAGTAAATTAAGAAGCCCTAGTCACAACTTTAGGCTTCCTTCTTCCTCTCATCTATAGGTAAACAGATATGTTTAATGTGGGGGGTTATTGGACTAGAATATTTCCAGCGGATTTACATTTTGTGCTTTTTTTAGCACATTGTATTCCTTTATATAATTGGAAAACACATCATAATCCACCTTTTCCTCATTCTCTAGTCTTTCAATCAATTCAGGCTCATCTTCCATCATTTTAGTTAAATTGAGATTACGGTTTTTCTTAGACATTCTTCCCAACAGGAAAAAACCAGACATCTTCAGTTCTGCAATTTCACCAGTTGATCGTTTCAGCGCATAATAAAAATTAGTAGGTGTCGAAAAACTACCTCTATTACCTTGCCTTTTAAAATTATATACGATGATATCCCCATCATGCAATATTTCTGTAAAAAGTGGTTTGTTTTTCAATCTCACCTTTTCTTTTATGACATACATTTTGGGATCCGAATCTTTTATCTTCTCCATCCCCAATTCTATAAAAGAGGTCGCATAATGCTTATCCGTATTGTGGTTATAAATACGATAAATTTGAGGAGGATAATAAGTTTTCTTTTCACCATTAACCAGCATATAGACCTTTTTATTTTTCACAGAGCCCATTTCACCATAGATGGTATCTCCTTTCATCGTGACAACATAATCTTTCATTTGTTGCGCTAGCCCTTGTTGCAGTGTTAACATCCCCGAAGATAAGGTAAGCAAAAGCAGTGTTTTTTTCATAAAATGATTGGCTTATAACCTTGAGTAAAGGTAATAATAAAATTAATTTTAATGCAAATAAAATTCAACAAACTATGAAACATTCAAGAATAGACTATAACATCAATTAACCTTATAATAAGAGAGATAAGGCTTACTTAGAAACAAATTTTATTGACGGACTCTTTTAAAAGCGTTAGCAAAATTCTCAATAACATCCGTTATGATCATGGTTTCCATAGTTTGCGTTTTTAAGGTAAGGTCAGCTGCCAAACCATGAATAAACACACCTATACTCGCGGCGCTAAAAGGTACATATCCCTGAGCTAAAAAGGAGGTGATCATCCCGGTCAACGCATCTCCAGACCCGCCTTTTGCAAGACCAGCATTACCGGTGGTATTGTACACGATTTGCTCATCCGATATTACCGCCGTTTCATGCCCTTTTAATACAATAATGATATGGTATTCTTTTGCTTTTTTGATTGCGGTATTGATCCGATCTTCTCTATTTTGATGGGTGCCAAACAGCCGGTCGAACTCTTTGGGGTGAGGTGTGATGATGGTCCCTGCTGGTATCTGCTGCAACAGTTTTTTTGCATTAGAAATGATGTTCAGTCCATCTGCATCCAACACTAAAGGCTTGTTAAATTGCGTCAGGGCCTTAATCAACAATTCTTCCGAAGCGCTATCGGTACCCAGACCCGGGCCTATCCCTATTGCCGAGAACTTTTCTATCTGATGCTGCTTTTCTTCTCTCATATCGAGCATTGCTTCGGGGACAGTAGTTTGCATAATAAGTCTTTCATCAGCGGGTACGCTTACCGTCAACAATCCAACACCCGACCTTATCGCTGCCTTGGCTGATATCACAGCAGCTCCCATACTGCCTTTTCGACCCGCAATGATAAGTGCATGACCATAATCTCCTTTATTGGAAAATATATCTCTTTCTTTCAATTGAGATCTGATACCTTTTCTTTTAAGTTTATGCATTGCACTTTACAATTTAGTAGTTAAGAAATGTGAATTCCAAATATTTTAAGGCATACAAGAGTACAGATTACTTTTTTTGTGTTCAAAAAAATACACTTCTATAGAAATCTGAACTGAAGCTAAGCATTTTTTTTTACGTTCATAGGGCTGACTTTCTTAATGATACGATTCCGCTATTTGCAGATTAAAACAATATGAAAAATAATAGATAAGATTTTCAAAAGGTCAAATACTAAGTGGAATAGCATCCAAAGAAAAAGCAAACAGCATTATCTCATGGCAACATTATTTTTTGTTTAGAAAACACAGAGAATGAACCCTGTATCATTTTGACATAAAGTTTCAGCATCTAGTGTTTAAATCATTATCATTTGGAAATAGCGGTCTGATCAAAAAAATCTTCCAACGCTTGTCTATCCAAATAAACGATTTCCTGCTTGCCTTGCGCGATACATTTAATTTTTAAAAATCTAGCTCGCAATGCCTCTGCTGAATAGCCCTTCAAATCCGGGTTCATCCTATTGGTCTTCGCTAGAATAACCTTTGAATCGAATTCACCGATAAAGGTATTGTCCATCGTTAAATTCTTGGTAGAAGACTGCAGATCAAAACTCGATTTTTGCTGTGCTATGAATATGTTTTCAAAAATCTTAGTCTGATCGGCATACCCACCCCAGGAATCCGAGGTGAGTATTGAGCGATGTACGTTTTCAGCACTTTTGAGGCCAGCATAGATGATATTTCTATAAATTGATGTCTCTTTTGCAGGCCCTGCAATATGAATGGATGGTGAAAACATACCCATACGAGTAGGTTTAATGCGGTTTCCGTCATCTATACTCAAATTGTATTGCACCCGAGTGCCGATATTGCCTATTTGATCGCGCGATTCACCAGAATTGCATATCAATACAAATCCGCCAGCATTATGATGGCTATAGTTGTATTGAATAACGGTATTCCGACAGTTATAATCGGAATCAAACCCCTGTGCATCCCAAGGAGCATTATGCCCCGTAACTTCATTAAATTGAATTGTTGTATTGTCACAGCTCCAAGGCCAAAATCCGGCCGCAGCTTCGGTTTGTGGCAAAATCTCTGGGCAATCTACCATTTTATTGAATTCTATCAAGGTATTGACACAGGCAATGGGTACAATACCATCCCCAGGAACACCCTGGATAAAATTATTTCGGACAATGGTATTGGTACTGGGGAACCATCGGTGGTTCCGATTCCAGTTGGCGCTCCAAATCATCCCATTCCGCTGGCATCTCTTGATGGTACAGTCCTCGATCAATAATGCATCAAAATTAGAAAGGATGGAATCACCTCGACTTTCGATTAAAATACCCGAGCCTCCACCTTCGCCCTTCACCAAGCTGCCATTAACATCTCTAATATCTAAACCACTCAACACAAGGGCATGGGCTGTTCCATAATTGCTACTCTCGAGCTTAACACCGGTACGGGTGGGCAATATTGTGGAACCCGTGTTGACAACTTCTATATCCTTGAGCTGCAAATAGGAACTATTGAAGATGCGCACGGCATATAATGAATGATCAGGTGCTCTGATGATCGGCTTATGACCTTGACCATAGGCGGAAACCACAATGGGCTCCAAAAAACTACCTTGAGCTGAAAGCTCTAGAACTTGATCGAATACCTCCCCTCGTTTCAATGCTATACAATCTCCGGCATTCAGGCGAAGGTTAGCTAACTTATTAAAACTTCTCCAGGCGTCTTGAGGAGAAAGGCCTGAATTAGTATCCTTACCTGCTGTTGGGTCTAAATAATAGGTGCTTGCTGATAAAAAATAAGGCATCAGCAATAAAATCAATAACTGGATTTTTTTCATCTAATTTATGAATAAGGGTTAGTTTCAATTGTATGATTGAACTCGTTCAAACTTAACAACATCTTGTTCTGAAAAAGCAGAAATCAACTTTTCTTACTATGGATTGACATGGCGGTTTAATATTAAGTATTTATCATACACGCAATTGGTCGTGATTACACAATGATACAAATAATTTGAATCAATAAAAACTGGGATGAAAAACTGAGGCCCTGTTTTTATTAATCTTAGCTGCGTATTATACGTATCAGCGATTAACAATAAAATCAAAGAAGAGAGAGATTACACTCTATATTTTACCAAGCTTTACCAGAAATTCCTAAATTCACAACAAATTAATCCAAGTCAAAAGGCTTTAATTTTCACATACGACCATCTGAAAAATCCGTATATTTCCAGTGAAAAATAAACCTCGATGAAAACTAATCTGATTGACCGAATTATAGGCATTTATATTTTCCATTCTAAGATCCAAAATAGTATAGCAGGATCAAACAGCTGGGCATGAAGGGTTTTTAACGTTCGAAACACAAAATTTAATTTAGGTAATGTCAACAATTCTAAAAAAAATTAGTCACACCGTTTTTACCCTAATTCTTCTAATAGGGTCATCCGCTACTTTTGCTCAGTATACCGTTGAGAACATTCCTAATCCCAAAACTCAAGGGCAGATCCATTTTGTTTCCAATCCCGATCATATCCTTTCTCAAAACGTAGCGAACGAACTCGATGCGATAAGTTGGCAAATCGATTCGATCACAAAATGTGAATTTGCAATCGTTATCGTCGACGACTACTTGGGCGATGACGACTTTGAGTTTGCACTAAAATTATTCAATACCTGGGGGATCGGGAAGAAAGAAAGTAATAATGGTCTACTTCTTTTTATTGCTAAAAACAGACATGAATATCGCTTTATATCAGGCTATGGCATGGAGAGCATATTGCCAGATGCCTACCTGAAGCGTATTGGCGAGCAGTATCTAGTACCCAATTTCCGACAGGATGAATATGACAGAGGGGTCTTGGAGACCGCAAGATTTATCCAAAAAGTGTTGGGCTCGCCAGATGCACAGGCCGAATTGGACAGCTTAATGCCCGAATCCATCCCTTTCTGGAATATTAAAAACCCGACCTTACGAAATTCAGTATTAGTTATAGTCTTATTTATATTGCTCTATGGCTGGATTACCGCTGTAACCAAAATGACAAAAGGGAAAATAATAAAAAAAAGCAATTACTTCACACCTTTGATCAGTGGTTGCGGCTGTATGGGTATGTTGATGTTTATCACCATATTTATTTTCGCATTTGTCTTGGAGAATATCGAACAAGTATACCAAGTTAAAAACCTGCCCTATTTCTTGCTCATTTTTGCTGTTATTACGCTAGCGATGAAGTACAATGCCGGACTTACAGTGGTCACAGCGTCGTATAAAGATGAGGAAAACATTCAGCGTGCCGTACGTCGATTTCTGAAATGGAATTTCATCCCCTTGTTGATAAGTCCTTTGGCATGGATAGATTTTGGGAGATCCATCAAACGATTACAGCTCCATGCAGGACGACTGGAAGCACCCGACAGTTCAGGAAATTGGTCAAGAATGAACAGAGACCAAACCAGTCCAAAACAGATTAAGTCATTTTTAGATGCAGGACAATTGATGGAAGAAAAAATCAATAGTCGTGAATACGAAGTATGGGTAAACAGTAAGACGAGTGAAACTAAATTAATCCCTTGGGACAAGAACAACAATACAGTGGCATGCCCGCAATGCCATTATAAAACATTAGAAAAAGATCTACGAAAAACGATTACCAAGGCAACTTATACCGCTGGAGGATTAGAAGAAAAGTATGAATTGTGTAAATACTGTGGCTATACCCTATCGCATGGCACCAGTAGCACAGCACGATTGGTCAGGTCCACCTCAAGTAGTTCTGGAAGTGGATCCAGCAGCTCAAGAAGTTCGGGAGGTGGAAGTTTTGGAGGTGGTTCTTCAGGAGGAGGAGGCGCAGGAGGGCGCTGGTAACAATCATTTTCAATTCATGAGTATTGAACTGTATAACAAAATACCCACCATCCTATTGAGCAAAAGGATGGTGGGTATCCATACTTAAACAAGAAGAATAGCTATTATTAATAATAATTATAATAGCTCTCTATTTAAGCTTATAGCGTATTGAATTTCAATTCTCCATAAAAAAGCGTCTCGATATCAATTAAATTGAAATCATCATCACGATCTCCATTGTACATATAGATGTAAATAGATTTTTTAAAATCTTCCACAGGAATTACTTTGTCTACGGCAAGATCCTTAAACCTTAAAATTGTTCTCTTTGCCACATAATTATCCGCAGTTCCCGTGGTATTTTCATCAAATCGATGGTCCATTTTGTCTGTATAATACCAGTAACTTGGAGCATCATTAGTCACCATTAGTTCTTGATCTGGATTAAAAAGAACATCTGCGATTCCGGTATTTGCAAACCAGCTTACTTCCAAATCTCCAGTTCCAATTGCAGAACGATACAGATCATCATCAAAAGTTGCTCCTACCAGAAAACCCGCTACATCCTGCGAACTGAATGCAAATGAAAACGCCTCACTTTTAAGGTAATAAACATCGTCTTTCGGTTCTACGGCAACTCCATTTTGAATAATTTGGACCTTAAAACCAGGTGATTGTGCCCAAGAGGCGCAAGAAATCAGAACAGCTAAAAAACATAAACATGCTTTTTTCATATGATTCAATATCTAAATAAGTTATCATTCATGCGTAGTTATTCAGAGAAGCCGCCAATTAGAATAGGCACCTCTTTAAACTTTACTTTAGATCATTGAAAACCATTTTTGAAAAAATTGACCAACAACAGGTACTTCTTTTTCTTGTTTATTAACAGCAGCCAAGATTCCCAAAACAAGTGCAATGAGAACGATAATACCAGCTACTTTTGAAAGTATCCCACCTATTCCAGGTATAAAACTTAATGTTCCCAAAGCCATAGCAAAAACGGTAATGCCGATGCTTTGACGGATATGAAACCGTCCAAGCGAAGTTGGATTACTATTATTCATTACTAAAGCTGCAACAAGCCCGATAAGAGTCAGGTACGACACAATCGCGACTGTTTTTCCTTGATTAGCGTCACCCAAATTCATTTTATTTTTATCCATGATTTAATTATTTACAATTACTGACTGCAAAATTATGCTTATTGGAAACTTTATCCAATAGCTGAAATTAGGGATATTTGAAGGAATGAACTGTTCCACAAAACTAGCCGAAAGCAGGGATAGAAAGCTATGATTAAAAACAGAATATTTGCATTATTAATTTAAGAAGATGAAAAAATTAACGTTAACAATCGCTGCTGTCTGCTTAACTAGTTTAACTGTATTAGCACAATCTACCAAGTTCTTTCGAATTGATTACAGTGTCCATGCTGAAGAACTACTCGATGATCACGTGCGTGCATGGGTAAATAAAGACTTTACACGCATTTCCTATACACATGACGAGAGCCATGTCGAAATTACAAATAAAAAAAGCAATAGAACGTTCTTATTGATACCACAATCACAAGAATATCTCATTCTTAATGACGGTGTTAAAAATGATTATAGCCAAATCCCGATTCAATATATCAAAGGAAAAGAAAAAAACATAGCGGGATATAACTGCAAACTTGCTCTGATCACTTTTGAGCCGAATGAAGATACAGATACGAGAATAGAGTTAGAAGTCTGGTATACCGAACAGATCCCTTTTGTTTCGTGGTCAGAGTATAATTTCTTAGAAATGTTACCAGGTGCGCCATTATCAATCATGGTCGCTGGAAATGGTTTTATGGCCAGCCAAGTAAAAACAGAAGAATTGGCAACCTCATTATTCGAAATTCCAGAGGATTACAGCCCAATGGAAGTTGATAGTGCTGTTGGTTATACTGAAAATCAAGTCGCAGAGGGCCGCTATTTCTTTGTCGATGAGCATGGTTCCTATGGTTTGAGAAATGAAAATAACGAGGTTATCATCCAACCAAAATATGCTAATATCGGTTATTTTCAAGATGGAGTAGCCATCGTTTATGATTCAGCGGACAAACAAGGAGCAATAAATTTACAAGGACAAGAAATTATACCCGTACAGTATGACTACCTAACCTATTCTGAAGATGACGCTAAATTTCTATGTGGAAACGATGATAGATACGGTTTACTAGATGCCGATGGAAACATATTTATCCCTGCTAAGTATGAAATGATCAGCTTTCCAAAAGAGGGTCTTTTACAATTTACGATCAATAATAAAATGGGGCTAATGAATGAGAAGGAACAAATTATTATTCCCGCTAAGTATGAAATGATATTCATGCACAATAAAGATTACTTTGTAACGATGGTAGACCTCACATATGCTTTACATAGCATCAAAGACAACAAAAAAATAGCAAGTGGATATGACTATCTAGGTTTACCTGATCAAGGAAATATTTTCTTAGCGCAAAAAAACGGCAAATTTGGTTATATCGATAATACCGGTAAAACAGTAATCCCTTTCAAATTTGCGACCGCAATACCATTCGAAGACAATATGGCCATGGTCTCGGAAGATGAAGATAGCTATGATTATTATTTCATTGATACAAAAGGCCAAAAGATAGCTGCTGTTGAAGCAGCTATGTAGAGATTATCTTATCGTTAAAAGAATCAAAAACATACCCATTCGTTTATAAACTACTAAAACAAAAAGGCTTATCCAATAACTGATAAGCCTTTTTGTTTTCAACTATTGCGCTTTATAAAAAAACAGACAATAGCTTAGTGATTGCTATTAATATTTAACTTTTGGATTCTTATCTTTACAGCAGTTAAAAGGATTAAAAAGCTACTACTATCACTACATTTCGTTTACAAATGGATATTGACATCTTACATTACCTACAACCATTCGTTCATTATAGTTTACACTTTTTAGTACCGGGATTACTTTCCTATTTGTTTTTCAGGAAACAATGGAAGCGTGCCTGGCTTATTATGATTGCTACGATGTTAGTCGATCTGGACCACCTATTAGCTACTCCAATTTTCGCGGCAGACCGCTGCAGTATAGGATTTCACCCACTTCACTCCTATTATGCAATTGCAGTTTACTTCCTTTTACTCTTTTTCCCTAAAACACGTATTGTTGCTGTAGGCTTACTATTCCATATGCTTACAGACTGGCAAGATTGCCAATGGCCTTGAGGCATAAGCTCCCATTAAACGGCTGCATTTAAGTGAATTTGTATCTTTAAAACTTCCTTGTTGATAAAGAAAAGACTGCTTCAGCATTGGTAGTCAAGAAATGGCAATGGTGGCACCACAAGAAACTTTCTTGCTAAAATAAAAGAGCACCCGAAAGTGCTCCTTTATCATTTAAAATTTTTAGAATATCTCCAGCACATATGCATTTTTATCTTGTTTAATGGCATTATATTCTTTAATATATCTACAGAAAAGATCAAAATTCAATTTTTCTTCATTCACAAACCTATCAACTAATTCAGGTTCATCTTCCATCATTTTAACTAGATTTAATCTGCGTTTTTTCTTTGACATACCTTCAAACTCAAGACTAGGCCTTGTTTTCAATTCTGTAATTTCTCCCGTTAATCTTTTCTGCGCATAAAAATCTTCTGAATCATTCCAAAAACTAGCTTTCTCTGTCTCATGGATAAAATTACTGGCTACATCATGGGAAGTATATATATTGATAACCATTATTTCTCCATCAATCAATAATTCTTTAAATAAAGGTTTATTTTTCAATTTTGTTTTCTCACTTATGATAAACATTTCTGGATTTGACTTTTTTATCTTTTCCATTCCCGAACCTAAAAAGGAGGTAGCATAGTGCTTTCCCGTATTGTGATTATAAATACGATAAATCTGAGTGGGAAATAAACTTTTCTTTCACCTTTAACCAACATATAAACCTTTTTACTTTTCACAGAACCCATTTCACCATAGATGGTATCCCCTTTCATCGTGATAACATAATCCTTCAATTCCTGTGCTAACACATTGTGCGCAGATAACATCCCACAAAATAGCGTGAGGAGCAATATCATTTTTTTCATAAAATAATAAATAGATAATTTGTCGCAAATGTAATCATAAAACAAATTTCAAACTAGGAAATAAAAAACAACAATTAGAGCAATTTGATTACCTCATATTTATTTATGACCTCAACAAGTTCTGACTTTTTTAAATTAATAACCAGTAATCATTCACATAACGCAACACCAAATCCAAGCCAAAAAGGAGGTTCAATGTCAGTACCTCCTCCTTTTACGTTTCCAATAGTACGCCGACAATTCCGTCTTTAAAACAAGATCATCATATTGCCTTTATATCATAAAAAAACAGTAAGTTGTAAGCATTATGAAAACATATACCCTTGCTATTGTCGGTTGTGGAAGATTGGCTACAATCGTTACAGAAGCATTAAATCGAGGCTTACTACCCGATTATAAATTAATGGCGACTTATTCCAGAACAGTTGAAAAAGCGCAGTTTATTGCCGATAAAATAGATTCCGCTAAAACGGGATATAGCTGTACAGTCTGCGGCTCGATAGAAGAACTCCTCAGCCTCAAGCCCGATTATATCATAGAAGCCGCTTCCCCCTATGCGATGCGCGAATTGGCTCTACCCGCTTTAAGAAATGGTTCTTCCATCATCACGCTATCCATAGGCGCATTTGCAGACACCGAATTTTACGAAGAAGTAAAGCAAACCGCCAAGGAAAATAATGCGCGCGTACATCTCGTATCTGGAGCCATTGGAGGGTTCGATGTGATGCGTACCGCTGCCTTAATGGGCAATTGTGTCGCTACATTTGATACCGAGAAAAGCCCTCGTTCGTTACGCAGATCCAGCGTATATGACGAAACATTGGAAACCGAGAAGCGAACCGTCTTCCGCGGTAATGCAAAAGAAGCTATCGCCTTATTTCCGACCAGTGTAAACGTAGCAGTGGCAGCATCATTGGCATCAGTTGGTCCCGAAAACATAAAAGTATCGGTAACCTCCACCCCCAATTTTATAGGCGACAATCACCGTATAGAAGTTAAAAACGAACAAGTCCACGCGGTGATCGATATCTATAGCTCAACAGCTCAAATAGCCGGTTGGAGTGTGGTCAATACCTTGATCAACATCACCTCTCCGATCGTGTTTTAATATAGTTGGTCAGGTTTGCCAGTACTTTCTCGCTCAGGCGATCAAACGCCTGACGAGTACGGCCTGCAGAAACCTCCATACAATTGACATTCGGATGCGACAGAAAACGTTCATCTCCCAAAGCGATCAATGTATCACAATAACATCGGTTATTGCCATCGATCCATTCCGAAAAAGGTGCTTCATCCCAAGCTGGCGACAATCCCGTATTGAAGATGATCTTTCGATTGCCCAGTGATTCAAATTCTTCTTGGTGCAACAACACCGTATTTCTATTCAAACAGGTGATGATCACTTCACATTCCTCGAGCAATTGTTTTAAAGGTAAAAACCGATAGCCCTTTGCATGAGCCTCCTCCTTTTCCGTCCGTGAAAAATAAGCAATATCCGCCCCAAAAAACTTAAGAGCATCAGCCACCATACCACCCGATTTACCCAACCCGATGATACCCGCTTTGATTCCCGTTATTTCTCTAGGTACACCATCCCAAGGTGCTCTCGGTCCACCATCATTGATCGTTCCAAAACCATGTAGACAACGTACCAACTCACTAATCACATATTCAACTACACCTTCATCTCCATAATCCCTTATTCCTGATACTTCGATACCACGCGTTTGTGCATAAGCAATATCCACATTGGCACTTTCAGGATTGTATAAAGAGCAGCACATCCCGATGTATCTTACATTCGGACAACCTTCCAAAGCTTCTTTACCCAGCCTTGAAGTATAGCTGATCAACACGGCATCAGCATCGCCGATACGATCGGCCATTTCAGCAGTAGAAGATGGGATATCATCATACATGATGACCTCCTCGGCAAAATTATGCAGTGCCTTTTCTGCTGCCAGATTTAAATTTAGTGGCTCTACAGATACTAGTTTTTTAAACATCATCGCTACCTAATTTATTATTGAACCGTGATAGTAGATAAACTTTCTTAGAAAAGCAAAAAAACAGGTTAAATAAGCCCAAATCAGATTCTGATAGATCATCTTCCCTAACCCGCATTTGACCTGCTTGATCAGGAGATTCTTTAAGCTTCTTTTCATCTTCCCCATCATCGTCTCCAACAGCACCAATTCCAGTGCAATATATTTTAATTTACAAAACCATAATATTCACTTAACAAATAATCAGATAGGACATGATACCTTTGCTCTAGTATGCAACATATTAAAGCTATTAAAGCAGATAACCATAAAGTTTTTGATCTGGTGTATGAACAGTATCATCAGCAAATCTATAGTTTTATTATACTAAAAACCCGTTCCGAATACATTTCTGAGGAAGTAACCCAACTTACATTTATCAAATTATGGAAGCAACGGAGCCAATTGAACGAGAATTTAGGCATCAATATCCAAATTTTTGGTATGGCTCGTCAAGTCATGATCGATCTTCTCCGAAAAGAAGCCAATCGTTTTAAATATGAAGGCGAATCGTCAAACACGCCATTTACAGACAGCTTGATTACAGCGATTGAAAGTAAAGATCTGTTGCAGATCATGGAACAGGATATCGAAAATATGCCAAAAATGCGTCGTCTCGTATTTGAGCTTAGCCGCAAACAAGGGCTATCACATAAAGAAATAGCCCAACTATACTCCATTTCTCCAAAAACTGTCGAACACCATATCGGCAAAGCATTGCTACAACTCAAGCAGCACCTATATTCTATTATGCTCTAAATGAAGCACAGACATATCTAGCATAAAAATAAATATTTTATTTTTATGCTAGATATAAGACTCATAATAAGCACCTTGCATAACAAACACTTCCATTTTAACCTAATCGTTAGATTAAATAATTGTTAACTAGCTAGGGAAAGCATGCCGGACCACGTAATGCTAATATGAGGTTCAGAAGAAAGAAAACAAACAATCAGCATAACCGTCCAGAAAGGCAATTAATACGAAAGTATATCTGGAAAAATCCATCCATTATTGAGGATTTATTTCCAGATTACGAATGGCAGTCCCATGAAAAAGATGCTCATCAAGTCGCTCCTTCAACAAAGATGGCTCAGCACATTCATGACGAAATCAACAAGGAAACGCAACAGCAAGAAAATAAGAGTAACAATAAACGTCATCTCAAGCAGTTTACCTATTATGCCGCTGCTTCGGTGCTCCTCTTATTATCATTGGGTATTTGGCTTTGGATAAAACCAGCTCCATACGCCGCTATGCCAACCTTGGTACAACAGCACGAAGAAGCAGATAGCAAGCAGGATACCACATGGATCTCATTGACCAATAAAAAAACATCCACCCAAACACATACCTTACCCGACAGATCAACGGTCAGGTTATTCGCACAGAGTACCATCCGTTACCCCCAACATTTCACTGATCATAACCGTGAGATCTATTTAGATGGAAAAGCTTATTTTTCAGTTAAGAAAGATCCCTCCCGTCCATTTAGCGTATACGCCAGCGGAACGAAAACGACAGCTTTAGGTACATCCTTTACCATTGATACGCGTAGCAGATCGACCTATACTTCCGTACAGCTGCACACCGGAAAAGTTGTTGTTGCCGCGGTAGCTGCCCTACCTACCTTTAAAAATATCATCTTAAAAAATACTGGAGAGTCACTTTCATTCGATGCCAGTATGCAGATCATAGCGCATCAGATGGGTACTGTAAAAAAAGAAGCTAAGACCAGCACTCCTATTGAAAATAAACAGAATCGCTCTTTGGTCCAACTGAACAATATTCCATTACCGGAAGTTTTTGTTACCCTTCAAGCTACTTATGATATTGCGATAAAAATAGGCGACCAAGAAATCTCCAAAATCAAATACACAGGCAGTATCGATCCACAGCGTGAAACAATTCAAGATGTCCTTGCAGTGATCTGCCTCATCAACAACCTGCGTTATGTACAAGAATCTGACGATTCCTTTACCATCTATCGTCAAAATGAAGACGTCGACAATCAACTTACAAATCCATAAAATCAATTACTAATAAAATCATGTTTAACAAACAGAACCAATTCAAAAAAAGCGTGTTGTTCTTTGCGCTATTTGCTACGGGGTTATCCTATGCACAGGCGCAACAGGAACAAGTAAAGGGAGCAACACAGGATGAAAATGGAAAGTTTTTATCTGGAGTCAGCATCAAGGCCCTTAATCGGGAATCGGGTAAGGCTTTCACAACAAGCTCTTCCGAAAAAGGACTTTTCGCCTTCCACAACTTGCCAGAAGGTGGTCCTTATCAGTTTATATTTTCTTCTGTAGGCTTTCAGCCGGATACGCTATCCGGATACAGCGTTCAACCAGGAAAACCATTATCTTTAAGTGTCAAGCTAACCCCTATGTCCACAGCTTTGGATGAAGTCGTTATCGGATATGGTCGTATCGCTCGAAAAGATCTGACAAGCTCCATCACTACGGTAAAAGCAGAAGATATGAATGTTGGAGTCATGACCTCGCCCGCGCAGATGTTACAGGGCAAGGTCCCCGGACTGACCATATCGACCAACAATAGTAACCCTAATGCTACGCCATCGATCAGTTTACGAGGCGCCTCTACCTTAAGAAGTGGTGAAGCGATGGAACCCTATTATGTAATCGATGGGGTCCCTGGGGCATCCCTTGCACTTGTAGCACCAGATGACATCCAATCGATCGACGTTTTACGTGATGCCTCAGCAACAGCCATATACGGATCCAAAGCGGCCAACGGTGTGATTATCGTCACCACCAAACGAGGCAAAGCTGGACAGGCAAGCATCAGTTACAACGGCTATTTAGCGATCGATAAAATTGCTAAACGCTATGAAATGATGACCGGTGAACAGTATAGACAGTACATCGCTGATAACAAATTTTCGATGGAACCGACAGATGACCTAGGTGCAGATACCGATTGGCAACGTGAGATAGAACGCACTGGTATATCCAATAATCATAATGTATCCCTGATCGGTGGTACCGAAACAACGCAATATAGCGCTAGCCTCAATACCTTTAAAAATAATGGGATCATTAAAGGGACAGACTTGGGGCGCCAGATTGCGCGCGGATTTGTACAGACCAAAGCACTAGACAATCGTCTGACGGCTTCGTTCAATATCAATACCAGTATCTCCAAACAAAATGATGTATTAGCACTTGGCGATGGATTAAGTGTATACGATGCTATGTATTATTATCTACCGGTATCACCTGTGCGGACAGAATCGGGTGCTTGGTTTGAAAAAACGGACCGATCGCAATACGTAAATCCAGTATCATTAATAGCGGAAAACACGAACTATACCAAAACCAAAATGATACAGGCACATGCCAAACTTGGTTATAAAATTTTACCCAGCTTAACCTATAATATCGACCTCTCTCTACAAAACCGCCAATATAATAACGCACAATACTACTCCAGTATATCCATGGCCGCACGTAACCAAAATGGAAAATCTATCCGCGCGGCAGTAGAAGACGAGCGCAAGATCATGGAAATGAACCTGACTTTCGACCGCACATTTGGAGAATTGCATAAATTTTCAGCATTAGCGGGCTATTCCTGGGAAGAAAACAATAATGACGACGGCTTTCAACTGACCACTTCGGACTATTACGATGATGGTTTAAGTTATTATAATCCGGGCATGGCCAATGTGGTGGATCTATTGGGATTTGGCAATTATTACCTTTCCACCCTACGTATGATCTCTGTTTATGGCCGTATAAACTATGCTTATAACAATAAATACCTTTTTCAAGCCACAGTAAGACGAGACGGATCTTCGGCATTTGGAGCGAACAACCGATGGGCAACCTTCCCTTCAATTTCTGGAGCCTGGAGACTATCCGAAGAATCGTTCATCCAAGATATGAATTTCTTCGATGACCTTAAGCTACGTGCCGGATACGGTGTCAGTGGCAACTCTTTAGGATTCGATGTGTTTACCGCCAGACAAGTCTACGGCGCAACTTCAAGTTTCTACACCGATGCTTTCGGCAATGATCTTCGCACATTAGCAGCACTCCGCAATTCAAATCCCGATCTACGTTGGGAACGCACAGGAATGCTCAATCTAGGCATTGATTTCGCATTCCTCAACAATAGATTGAGCGGAACTTTGGAGTATTACGATAAAAACACCACAGATCTCATCTATGATTATGCAGTCTCTACCACTAAATATCTGTATCGATCTTTGACAGCCAATGTTGGTGAAATCAACAATAAAGGGATCGAACTTACCTTGAATGCGGTTCCCATAAAAACAGCAAATTTAAGCTGGAACACCGGAATAGTGGCCTCCCATAATAAAAATGTGGTCACTCGAATCACAAACCAAGAATTTTCGACAGACTACGTAGATTTAGCCGACCTGGGTGGCGCAGGTCAAAGCAACGCATTTCAGCAACGCCTTATGGAGGGTGCTCCGATTGGGCAGTATTATACCTGGGAATGGGCAGGTTATAATGAAGATGGTATCTCTACCTTCTATGTCCGCGATGCACAAACAAAAGAACGCACGGGTGAAACTACCATCACTCCTACCAATAAAGATCGTGCCATCACGGGCAGTGCACAGCCAAAAATAACCTTAGGATGGAACAATACGATAACCTATAAAAACTTCGCTTTAACAGGTATGTTCCAAGGTGTTTTTGGACATAAAGTCATGAATGCGACACGTGCGCGACACTCCAATGTAGTGGGCAATGCCGGCCAAAAGAATCTATTGGCCAGTGTGATGGAGACAGAAAAAGCAACCGACATCAATGCGCATTATTTATCAGACCGATACCTCGAAAATGGCAGTTACCTTCGTTTAGCTAACCTGGGACTTTCCTATAACATCCGAAATATCGGCGGTCAATTGAAAAATGTTAAGCTTTATGCTTCCATGAACAATGTATTTGTACTCACAAACTATAAGGGTGTAGATCCTGAAGTAGATCTTGGAGGTCTTACTCCTGGTATTGATAACCGCCAGACCTACCCACGCACCCGCACCATTTTGTTTGGTCTAAACTTCAACTTTTAATCAGAAAAACTAATCATGAAATCAAAACAATATATCCGTTTATTTACCCTATCAACGTTTGCAGCAACACTCGTTGCCTGCACCGACCTCGATGTGGATATCAAATCGCAATATACCGAATTCCCAACCACAGAAAGAGCCGCAGAAGCCATTTCAGCAGATGTCTATGCAGCATATCGAGGTGCATTGGGGTACAACCATTGGATGGCGCAAACCCTGTCTTCAGACGAGGCAGTAAGTCTTGCTTTGGGTACAGATTACTATGATGGTGGTCGTTTCCGCGAACTCCATGTGCACAATTGGACACCCGACAATGCCATACTCCCCGATATCTGGAATGCGGCCATGTCTGGTATCAACCTCTCGAACAACGTATTGGCTATTTTCGGTGACGATGAAAGTGAGAAAGCCGCACCCATGCGTGCCATGAGGGCTTATTTTTACTTTATATTGATGGATAATTTTGGTGGTGCACCACTTATCACGGGCAAAGTCGACCAAATTCCAGATCGATCATCACGATCTGAAATCGCCAACTTCATCTCGTCCGAACTTCTAGCCGTTAGAGATCGATTACCGAAAGAAGTTTCTGCCGCAACATATGGTAAAGCAACGCGGTATATGGCCGATGCTTTACTAGCCAAACTGTACCTCAATTGGTCCGTCTATACCACCAGTGATGTCGCCACTTACACAGCCACCATGCCCAATGAAAAACTATCGCAAGTGGTAGCCATGTGCGATGATATTATTGCCTCGGGTCAATTTAATTTGAGTAGCCACAAATTCATGGAAAAATTCCGTCCCGACAATGGTCCGCAGATCAAAGATTTCATATTTGCTATGCCTTTCGACAGAGAAAAACAGCAAGGAATGAATTATGCACGCTACTGGATACACCGCAGTGGGCAAAATCAATTTGCACCATTACCCCAAAGTGTGGGCGGTACTTTCCGCGTATTACCTACTTTCCTAGCCAAATTCAATCTCCAAGGTGACGATAGAAATGCCGCTTACATGGGCGGTCTTCAATACTATTGGTCAGACTATGCACCAGACTTAAGCCGTCCGCTTTTGATCAAGACCTCTAAAAAAGGTATCGACCAGGACTATGCAGGAAGCGATGCAAATGCCACGTTTGACTGGCACATGGAAACGACAAAAGAAATCAAACTTCGTCCGGATGGAGGACCGACCCTCAATGGAGGTAATGATCAAAAAGGAAGGTCAATGGGCTACCGATCGGTCAAATTTTACATGGATGTAAACGTTACAGCAGCAAACAATAGAAACCAAAGCAATGATGTTCCAATCTTTCGATATGCCGACATTTTATTGATGAAAGCCGAAGCCATCCTACGTGGAGCTGCACCTACAAATGGTGAAACTCCCCTTTCACTCGTGAATCAGGTACGTGCTTATGTCAATGCCCCTAAGTTAACCGTGCAACCCACTTTAACAGATCTACTAGACGAACGTGCAAGAGAATTTTCAGATGAATCTTGGCGTAGAAACGATTTGATCCGTTATGGCAAATTTGAGGAAGACTGGGGTTTCAAATCCTTATACAGTGCAGGATATTCAGAACGTTTCCGACGCATATTTCCAGTTCCACGACCGGTCATGGAAGTAAATACAAAATGGACGCAGAATAACGGATATTAATAACAGTTGAGCATGAAAAGAAGAGCATTTGTAAAAAGTACGCTGGGCACTGCTATGGCTACAAGTCTGGCTGCTGTACCCTTGGCCGGAATGGCCATGGGAGCACCTAGGAGAATAGAAAGTGAAGACATCAATAGCCGAGCAGCACTTAAAGACGAGTACGATCTGCATTTTTTAGCCATCGGTGATTGGGGACGAAATGGCGCCGACCATCAGGTACAGGTGGCTCAGCAAATGGGTAAATGGGCTACCGAACATCCCAACGATTTTATCATCTCGACCGGAGATAATTTTTACCCTTCAGGGGTTGTCAGTGAGCACGATCCGTTATGGCATTATTCGTTTGAAAATATCTATACCGATTTCTCATTGCAGTGGGATTGGTATCCCATATTGGGAAACCATGATTACAAGTCGGATCCAGATGCTCAGGTGCGCTATAGTGCCATCAGCCGCAGGTGGAAAATGCCAGCACGCTATTATAGTAAAACATTTAAGATTAAGGGTAACGCTGAGGTATTGATTGCCTTTATCGACACCAACCCATTGATTCCAGAATTCTATCAGAATAGCGAATATGGACCACATGTGGCCGGCCAACAACCCGAAAAACAACTCGCATGGTTGGATGGATTACTACAATCATCAAATGCCAAATGGAAGATTGTGGTAGGACACCACCCCATGTATACCGCGGGGCCAAGAACGGAAAACTATGATACATTAGCCATCAGGAAAGTCCTTCAACCCGTGTTAGAGAAACATCGTATCCCTCTCTACCTCTCTGGTCACGAACATTCGATGCAGCACCTCAAAGTACAGGACAAGTCTTTCCATCAGTTCATATCCGGTAGTGGTTCTGAAATCACCCCTGTAAAAAACGGTTTGACCTATAGTCAATTTGAAGCCTCAACTTATGGATTTATGTATTTCGCCGTCAATCAAGAACAAGTACAGGCACAGTGCATAGACCATGAAGGAAAGATCATTTACAGTACGATCATTCCTGCCAGTAAATAGAGTAGCTACAGTCATCGCTAGACACAAGTCTATCTATAAAAAAGGGAGATACAAGCTGTATCTCCTTTTTCTATTTTAAAGATAAGCTTATACCTTTCAACGATATTATGGCTCCACCTCACCAACTACCTACTGTTCACATAACTCACGACCGTTCCCAATGTGTCCATCAATATAGTCTGCGACAGATCACCAAAAGAAAAACCAGCCAGGTGGAACATAACACACGTTATTAATTAATCAGCTTAACTTAAAAACAATACTCTTTATCCCTAATTCTTAAAATTTAGAAAGACTAATAACACTTAAAAGTAGAATTTCAAATCGCTCTCACTTTAAAATAAGCTATTTAACCGTATTCTTTTGTGCTTGTATGTACTCCGACGGTGTCATTTTATATTTTGCCTTAAATACTTTGGTAAAGTAATTCGGATTCGAAAAACCGGTTTCATATGCAATTTCAGAGATTGTATTACTATTGTTTTCTAACAAACTGGCTGCTCGTTCCAATCTTACCGAACGTATAAAATCAACTGGACTCATTCCTGAAAACTCAAGTAACCTGTTGTACAACGATGTTCTACTAATGGACAGATGAGTACTCAATAATTCAACGGAAAGCTGTGGGTTATCCAAATTCTCATGAACATACTCAAATACGTTCTGCAGAAACCTTTCCTTTTCAGATCGTACCTCAACCTCAGGCGAGACAAATGATAGTTGTTTGCTGTAAGCATCTTTAAAGGCCTGATTAAGGAGCAATAAACTATTCACTTTTGCCAATAAGACTGCGGTATCAAATGGTTTCGATATATAATCTACTGCTCCAGACTCTAAACCACAGACTAAACCATTATCTACTCTTGAAGCTGTCAACAAAATAATAGGAATATGTTTTGTCCGTTTATCCCGCACCAATTTCTGGGTCAATTCCAGTCCATTCATAATAGGCATCTGCACATCAGAAATTATAATATCGGGATGATGAAATAATGCTTTTTGCCAACCTTCTTGTCCATTTTCAGCTTCGAAAGTTTGATATAATGGATCAAGTCTGCTTTTTAAGAAACCCCGAAAGTCATCGTCGTCCTCAATGATCAATACCACCGGTCTTAGACGAATATGGGGATCAACAAAATTTTGTTCTACACATGTAACTGATTCCACAACCTGGTCTTTGGATATCTCCATTTTTTCTAAAAGCAAATCAAATGAAAAGGAACTGCCATAACCAGGCTCACTCTCTACTAGAATCTCACCACCATACATTTTCACAAAAGATTCTGCGATTGATAAACCGATGCCAGATCCTTGATTCAAAATACTATCCTGTGTATCATGCTGATAAAAACTGTCGAAAATCGCTTCATGCGATTCTTTTGGGATGCCGATTCCATCATCCTTGATCTCAATTTTCACTTTTATTTTATCGCCTACTTCCTGTACTTCCACCAATTGGATATGAACAGAAATATTACCCCCCTTGTCAGTAAATTTAAAGGCATTAGATAATAAATTAAAAATAATACGCTCTATTTTATTATGATCGAAAGCTGTTATTACATAATCCTCACAAGTAATAAAACGATAATTTATCTCCTTTTGGATTGCCATATCACTAAATGAATCGTACATATCTCTAACAAATGCCACTAAATCGGCCTCTGTATTATGGAGTTTAAGCTCGTTCTCTTCCATTTTCCTAAAGTCGAGTAATTGATTGACAAGATTGAGCAGTCGGTGTGCATTGCGCTTTATAAGTGCGAGCTGTTGCGAGGTTTCTTTATCTTTTTCTTTAACTAGTAAAATTTCAATTGGTCCTGTAATTAACGAAATAGGAGTTCGAAATTCATGACTTAAATTTGTCAAAAATTTAATTTTCATCTGATCCAGTTGATGGAGATTATCCGCATCACGACGCTCCTGTTCCAGGATAAACTTTTGTTTTAGTTTCCGCACGCCTCGACCCTTTAGCCAATATAACCCCGATAAAAGCAAAATGCCATAAATTACAAATGCATAACCTGTTAACCAAAAAGGTGGGGCAACATACACCCTAATAGACCTGATATCTTCGTCCCAAACACCATCATTATTGCTGGCTCTAACTTCGAAAATATACTCTCCTGGATTTAAATTGGTATAGTAAGCAACATGCTCTTTTCCTGCTTTAATCCAATTTTCGTCAAATCCTTTTAATCTATACTCATATTGGTTGTCTTCGGATACAGTTAGATTTAATGCTGCAAATGCAATCGAAAAATTCTGCTTATATTTTAGTTCTATCTCTTGCGCAGTCACTAAGGATTCCGATAAGGCACTCCCTTTGGAAGGTACGATTATCTTATTATCAATTTTTAACTCTGTTAAAACTGGTTTGGATGTGTTATTGTTGACTTTCAGATTTTTAGGATAAAAATGATTAAACCCTTCTTGACCTCCAAAATACACCTCACCATCTGATAATGCTAGTCCTGCTCCTTTCATAAAAGCTCCTTCTTGTAAACCTACAGAATAAGAATAGTTTTTAAATGTTTTTTGCAATGGATCATAACAACTTACGCCTTTATTTGTACTAAACCACATTTTTCCAAAATCGTCTTCAACAATACTCTGCACAACATCATTAATCAAACCTTCCTCCTCCGACAAAGTTTTAAACTGATCACTCCCTTGCTGTAATAGCCCTACTCCATTACCATTAGTACCAGCCCAAATATTCCCTAATTTATCTGTATACAAAGAAAGTACATAATTATTGGGCAAACCATTTGAAGTTTTATCATAGTATATTGTTTTGCGTGTAAATGAGTTATAGACAAAAATACCGGCTCCGTATGTACCTACCCACATTTGACCTTTATTATCTCTCTTTATAGCACGAATGTAATCTGTAGAAGGACTGATCTCGTCTACTTTGGGTTTGTCAGAGCGACGGAACTTTTTGATAATACCATCCTTAACTTGTATCACATTAATTCCACCACCATTTGTACCCACCCACATATCACCATATATATCTTTTTCTAAACTAAAAACCTCGCTATTATTAAGTTGGTTTTTACCTGTCCCTGTCAGATAATGTGTGCGAGATTTTGTTTCTAAATTATACCTTATCACCCCTTTACCAAAAGTGCCCATCCAAATATCTTCTTGATGATCACCATTTTTTAGTGCCAAAACAATCATATCTTTATCTCCTGTTGGAATGGTTGATAATTTATCCAAACTACGGTTATATAAATACAAGCCTCCACCATCTGTACCCACTACAACATTATTATTATAAGGTAAGAATGAAGTAATCATATTGATTTCTTTTTTCCCGTTTTCAAGATTGTCTATAGTTTTTAGATTAAATTGATTAATGTTGACATCAAATTTATTTAACCCTCCATGAAGTGTCCCTACCCAATATATTCCAAATTTATCATGATAAATAGATCGGATGGATTTATGACTTATACTTTTAACATTTCGAGGGTCTCTATTAAAAATATTAAGTTCAAAATTTTCTGTTTTCAATACGCCTAATCCGTTATCGGTGCCAATCCAAAGTCCGCCTTTCATATCTTTAGCAATACTGTATATACGCTTGCTGCCTAATTGGACTCCAACTGACGCTTGGAATAAAGAAAATTGTTCTTCATTATCACTTTTATAAACGAGTCCATCGAGAGTAGAAACCCAGATACGTTTCTGCTCATCCTCTTCAATACAAGTGAGTTCTAATAGTTGTTTATCAGATTTCAAAAGGTGTTGAACAGGGTAGCTTCTACTTTCTTTCAAATTCGACGTAAACTGATATATCTTATTTTCTGCAGCAATCCACATGCGTCCCTGACTATCCCTAAAGATATATCTGGAAGTCATTTTAAGAAACTTTTTCTCAATATTTATGTAACGTGCATCAAGTGGCTTGTGAATATCTTTGACATTAATGATAAATAATCCTCCGTATGAACCAACCCAAATATTACCAGCAATATCTGTATTAATGGTTGTTATAGCTGTACTTAACCATTTACCATCCGCATGCTTATCATAACTTACAATTTTATCCAATCTACGGTCATAATAACTTAAACTTCCTCCATTAGTACCTATCCAAACACGTCCAGCAGCATCTTCGCATAACGCTGTGATATGATTGGATTTTAATCCAGGCTCGACATCGGCATTATAACGGTAAACTTTAAAAGTATTTCCATCAAATCTGTTCAACCCATCTTCAGTCCCAACCCATAAAAAACCATAACTATCTCTATAGGTACTAAAAACAGTATTTGAAGATAGACCACTTTTTATAGTAAAATGCTCAAATGAAAGAGGAAATTCTTGTGCGTTAGAAAATGTACAAAAAATAAGAAAAATGATTATAATTCTACATCGGAATAAATTCAACATATTTAAGTTTAGTAAGTTAGCTACTTAAGGTTGGTGGCTCACTTTACTAAAGTATAACCATTAGCCTAAATTATCGAAAATAAAGCAATATTTACTAGTAGAGATATAATTTTAAACATACTTACTCATCATTTGAACATTCTTACCTCAACAAGAATATTACTTCTACTAGTTTTGAATTAGTAATTATAAACCAACCGCCAAAAATAAATTTCACTATTTGTTATTAGATCTAACCTACCTAATGAACAGCTGGAAACTATATGCATGGCATTTAAAAACCAATTAGATTAATAAATGATTATGAGGGCACAAAACAGTACTTAGAAGCCAATTATGATAAGTAGCTATCACCACTTATCAATGCCCTAAAATGGGGCAAACCGATTTATGATTTTAAACCAATTTATCCAAACAATTAATTATGATGATTAAATATACCATCAGACTCATTTGGTATGAGAAAAAACCATGGGGTATTCTCCAGCTTCATATCATAGCATTGCTACTCCTATTGCTCGGAACAACTCCATTATACGCACAAGAGTTAAGACAAATACGGGGAACTGTCGTTGATCAAAAAAAACAAGCTATTGAAAATGCTTCCATTAAAGTCAAAGACGGAACAACTGGAATTTCAACAGATATGAATGGTGCTTTTTCAATTCAAGTACCTAATAATCGTAATACCCTAGTGATATCCAAAATAGGATACAATAAAAC
Organism: Sphingobacterium sp. SG20118; assembly: GCF_044740685.1. Lineage (NCBI taxonomy): Bacteria > Pseudomonadati > Bacteroidota > Sphingobacteriia > Sphingobacteriales > Sphingobacteriaceae > Sphingobacterium > Sphingobacterium sp. SG20118. The sequence goes on along the minus strand of NZ_CP172826.1, from coordinate 1,956,450 downwards.
TGAAGTAAATATTAATAATAAAAGTGAATTACAAATCGTACTCAATAGTGCCAATATCGATATAGATGAAATCGTTGTGGTGGGTTACGGCACACAGAAAAAGGAAACTGTTGTTGGTGCTGTGACGCAAACGACGGGAAAGGTGTTAGAAAGAGCTGGCGGTGTAGCCAGTGTTGGTGCGGCATTGACCGGTAATGTCCCTGGGGTAGTCACTACTGCGAGTACCGGGATGCCAGGAGAAGAGGATCCACGTATTGTGATTCGCGGACGCAGTACTTGGAACAATACCGATCCATTAACAATGGTGGATGGGGTAGAACGTCCCTTGAGCAGTGTCGATATCAGTTCGATTGAAACCGTATCGGTATTAAAAGATGCGACTGCTACAGCAGTATATGGTGTACGAGGAGCCAACGGAGTTATTCTCATCACCACTAAAAGAGGTAAAGAAGGGAAAGCTTCCGTACGAGGTACAGTGAACAATATTATAAAAACAGTGTCCCAATTGCCCGGAAAAATGGATTCATACGATGCCATGATGCTGCGCAATCGTGTCATCGAAAACGAATTGGCACTATCTCCCAACAGTTGGGTTTCATACCAACCTCAAAACCTCATCGACAGATACCGCTTCCCTATCAATTTGGAAGAAAGAGAGCGGTATGTCAACACCAATTGGGCTGAGGAACTATTCAAGAAACATGCATTCTCACAAAATAGCAATCTCAACATTGCGGGAGGTACCAATTTTGTAAAATACTTTGCTAGTGCCGATTATTTATACGAAGGTGATATGTTTCGCGAAAATGATAATAATCGCGGTTACAAACCCGGTTACGGTTTTAACCGCTTAAACATGCGGTCTAACTTAGATTTTCAGCTCACCCCAACTACCAAATTTTCAGCAAATCTGGCTGGATCGCATGGAAGAAGAAAAAGCCCTTGGGGGGGTGGAAATGATTACAGCTATTGGATCGCCGCTTATACAGTACCTCCTGACGTCATTTATCCACGATACGCAGACGGCACATGGGGATTTTATAAACCTGATTCACAAGTAGGTATAAACTCGGCACAGGCACTTGCAACATCCGGAGTAGAATTGACAACTACGAGTAAAATAACTTCAGATTTTATATTAGAACAAGATCTCAAAATGTTTGTCGCTGGTTTGAAAGTAAGAGGAAGCATATCGCTCGATAATACATTTGTCGAGGCTGGAAGAGGAGTTAACGATCTCTATAATAATGTACAAAGTAAATGGATTGATCCAGAAACAGGATTAGCCGTCTACGGGCAAAATATAGATGGCAGCCGATTTGATTTTGTAGAAGGTATCAACTGGGCTCAACAATCGGGAGCAGTAAATAATGGAATGACATATAGACGTCTGTTCTACCAGTTGCAATTGGATTATGCCACTCGAATAGCAAACGATCATAACATCACAGCTATGGGTCTGTTTAACCGAAATCAATATGCTACTGGAAGTATACAGCCCTTTTATCGTGAAGACTGGGTATTCCGTGCGACCTACAATTATAAAGGAAAGTATATGCTTGATTACAGTGGGGCTTATACCGGATCTGAAAAATTTGCCCGCGGTTATCGATTTGGATTTTTCAATTCTGGAGGTATAGGTTGGTTACTATCTGAAGAAAATTTTATGAAAAATATTTCCTTTATAGACATGTTGAAACTTCGTGCTTCTTATGGAGATATTGGAGATGACAATGTTAATGGACGTTACTTATACTTGACCCAATGGTCATATGGCGGTCAATCGCATATGGGAACTGTTGGAGAGGCTCCAGAGCGCAGTACCTATATTTGGTACAGAGAAAATGAGCTAGGTAACCCGAATGTACGTTGGGAAAAAGTAAGAAAATTCAACTTTGGTACCGATTTCTCATTTTTTAAAGGAGTCATTTCAGGTCAGGTGAATGTATTCAGTGACAAGCGGACCGATGTGTTGATCACTGGAAATAATCGTGCAATACCCGATTATTTTGGCGTAGCAGCACCTGCAGCCAATTTGGGAATCGTAACCAATAAAGGATATGAATTAGAATTAAAGATCAGTAAAACTATTAATCAACATTGGCGCTTATGGGGTGATATGAACTTTACACATGCTAAAGATAAGGTTATAGAAGGAGACAGTCCTGAATTATTACCCGAATATCAAAAACTCAACGATAAGCAAATTAGTCAAACCTATACCCATGTCAGTGCTGGATATTATAATACCTGGGATGATTTATATGCAAGTACCTCTCACGATAATAATGATGGGAATAAACTACCTGGTAACTATCATATATTGGATTACAATGGCGATGGATTGATCGATACGAAAGATAATATTCCCTATGCCTACCCTTCTACTCCACAAAACACGTACAACTTAACGGTCGGATTTGACTGGAAAAATTTCAGCATCATGACGCAATGGTATGGTGTGAACAATGTAACCCGTCAGGTCGTATTAAACAGTTTTGAAAGACAACGTAATTTAGCCTATCACGAAGGATCATATTGGTCCAAGGACCAAACAGGTGCCGATGTGCCTTTACCCCGTTGGCTTGCCACCCCAAGTAACTATACGCCAGGGAGCCGTTTTATGTACGATGGATCATATATCAGACTAAAGACCGCAGAAATTGCCTATAACTTGACTTCTGAAAACAATTTTATACGTCGTATGGGATTTCAACATATCCGCCTTTTCCTCAATGGTCATAATCTCTTATTCTGGTCCAAGATGCCCGATGATCGAGAGTCTAACTATGCAGGTACGGGATGGGCTTCACAAGGCGCCTACCCTACTGTCAAACGTTTTAACCTAGGTGCGAACATTACTTTTTAATCGATATGATGATGAAAAAATATTTAAAAATTATAGTGTCTTTTGGTATCATAGCTTCCTCATCAATCATGAGCTCTTGTAAAAAATACCTAGATAAAGAAGAACAATCTATTATTTCAGAAAAAGAAGCTTTTAAAAACTTTAACAATTTCCAAGGGTATACCGAGGAGCTATACCATTGTATTGTTAATTTCAGCAACCTTTACTGGACCAACTCCTGGAACTGGGGTGAGGACGAAATCACCTCAACAGCAGGCGACTACCACTTCCTGCATAAGATCGATAATGGTAATTTCTGGGGCTGGCAAGCACAGCATGATGGCTGGGGTGCAGGATGGATGGAACAAAATGATTTTACAACTGTCTTCTTAGGAGACGACCGCAATATCAATAAAGACCTCTGGAATGCTGCTTGGTTCGGTCTTCGAAAAATTAGCATTGGTCTTGAAAATATGGATAAAATGACCGAAGCCACTCAGGAAGAACGCGACCTTATCAAAGGACAGTTGCTTTTCTTTAGAGGTTGGTTTCACCATCGATTGATGGAATATTTCGGCGGTATGCCTTATATCAATAAGATACTACCAAGTGATGAGAAACTAACACTTCCCCGTCTCAATTACCATGAATGTGCAGATTTGGCGGCAGCAGATTTTCGTGAAGCAGCCAATCTTTTACCCATCAATTGGGATGATACAAATCCAGGGAAGAGAACACTGGGAAAAAATGCGTTGCGCATCAATAAAATAATGGCTTTGGGTTATCTCGGTAAAAATTACCTGTGGGCAGGTAGTCCACTGATGAATTTTACGGTAACCGGTAGCCGCAACTATCAAGCCGATTACTGCAAAAAAGCAGCCGAAGCTTTTGGAGAATTGTTGTCGCTCACCGAAAGTGGACAGACACCATATAAATTGGTGGATTTTGAAAACTATCATCTCAATTTCTATACGATAAGTGAAAATTGGGCACTCCCAGGGAGTACTGAGGCCATCTTTAGAGGGCCTTATAATGCGGGTAACAACACCCATTATGGAACCAGTAAGCAGTACATGCCGAGCTTAATCACCGAAGGCGATGCACTCAAATTTGTACCGACAGCAAATTATGTCAATTATTATGGAATGGCTAACGGTTTACCCATTAAAGATATCACCCAAGCAGATACAGAATCTGGGTATGATCCAGCATATCCGTGGAAAGGACGTGACCCACGATTCTACAATGATTTCGTCTTTGATGGGGTTAAGGTCATAAAGGGAACAATACCTCCTAAAGATAGACCAGAGAATGAATTTCGATACGCACAACTCTATACTAATGGATCTTATCGCAATATTCAGAATGGGAGTCGTACAGGTTTTACGTTACGCAAATTTATTCCCTTAACGACGAACGATTATGATAGGGCTTTTGATTATGGTTCTAATATGCATATCTATGTTCCTTATATGCGTCTTGCTGATGTCTACCTGATGTACGCTGAAGCTGTATCAGCAGGAAATAATTCAGCCAATGGCAGATCGACAAATTATAACAAAACAGCAGTAGAGGCAATCAATATAATTCGTAAACGTGCTGGAGTCGCAAATGTAAACACCAAATTCATCGGCTCATCGGATGCTTTTATTGGAGAATTACGCCGTGAAAGAGCAGTAGAATTAGCATATGAAGGACATCGTTTCAATGATTTGAGAAGATGGTTATTACTCACGGAAAGCCCATACACCTTAAAAACTGCACTTGAATTTGATAGAACTGGGACTTTCAATACAACTGATCCTACTCAAAACCGTGTGGTTAATATGAAAGAAAAAGTATTAATAGAACGAAAATTCACAAGCAAGCATTATTGGCTTCCCTTAAAAGTATCGGACGTTAGTATGTATCCTGAATTTTCACAAAATCCTGGATGGTAACTCAAATGAGCGATCACTTCATAAAATTATGAGACAATGAAATATAAAAAATTAAAAATAGCATTGTGCCTGAGTATGGTCGGTTTGGGTACGCTTGACGCATCAGCATCTCGCTTATTTCAATATAAAAGCAATGCCCCACTATCACCTGCAAGATTCGGATTAAAGGATACCGTGCAAACGGATAGCACGGAAACTGATACAGGTGGCCTTCCGTAAAGTAAAAAAACAAAACCTCATGGGCGAAATCCAAGCAATCAATCTTGCTCAGTTAATGGAAAAAAACTATACAACCTATAGTCTCGAAAACCTAGATGCACTTGTTTCTGGCTATAATGGAAATATATGGGGTTCTGCAGGTTATCTGCTGTTAATAGATGGATTTCCTCGGGATGCCGACAATGTCATGCCTACTGAAATTGAACAGATTTCGGTATTGAAAGATGCTAATGCGATTGCACTTTATGGAAGTCGTGCCGCAAAAGGCGTCATCTATATCACGACTAAACGAGGAAAGGCTGGTAATCAAAAAATAAACATTCGTACCAATGCAGGGATCAATACCCCTATCAATTATCCCAAATATCTCGGTTCTGCTGAATATATGACCCTCTATAATGAAGCCAGACACAATGACGGACTTCCTAATCTATATACACAGGAGAATATTTATAAACATAGCACAGGAGAGAATCCTTATCGCTACCCGAATGTAGATTATTACTCCTCCGATTACATTAAAAAGAGTTACAATCGATATGATGCTACTGCAGAAGTTTCCGGTGGTAACGAAAGGACGCAATATTATACCAATTTTGGATTTTGGTCTGCTGGATCATTATTAAATTTTGGCGAGGCCGTCGACAATAACACTTCCAATCGCTTTAATATGCGGGGTAATATTAATGTTAAATTAAATAAGATTATTTCTTTAAATGTAGACGCAGCAGCGAGCTTCTATACATCCAAAGGTGTCAATGCAGATTATTGGGAGGCTGCCGCTATAGGTAGGCCACACCGCTTCTCTCCGCTCGTACCGATCAGCATGATTGAAGAAAGCGATGAAAATTCCTTGATTTTTGTTAACAACAGTAACTTTCTAGTAGACGGCAAATATTTATTAGGGGGTAGTCAATTGGATCAGACAAATGCATTTGCTAACATCTATGCAGGTGGGAGTAATAGACATCAAAACAGACAATTTCAGTTTAACACGGGGTTAGATTTTAATCTAAACGATGTACTGAAGGGTTTAACATTTAAAACGGCGATGGCTATCGATTATCAAAATCAGTATAACCAATCTTATAATAATAATTATGCAGTATACCTAGCCAACTGGAACAACTATAATGGTAACGATCTCATCAGTAGCCTTACCAAATATGGCGACGACCGTATTTCTGGAGTACAAAATATAGGTGGAAGTGCCTACAGACAAACATTAGGTTTTACAGCACAATTAAACTATGCTCGTACATTTAACGAGCAACATCATGTATCTGCGATTGTATTGGCCCATGCCTTTCAGATTGGACAGTCTGAGGCTTATCACAAACAAAGCAATGCTAATCTGGGTCTACAACTCGGATACCATTTTGCTAATAAATACTATGTTGATTTTAGTGCCGCTTTACCCCATTCTGCAAAATTACCAGAAGCCAAACGTAAGGCAATTTCACCAACTTTATCGATGGCATGGCGTGTGAGTGAAGAAGAATTTATGAAGGACAATAGTGTCTTTAATAACTTAAAATTAAAGGCTTCTGCCGGGATAATCAATACCGACCTTGATATAGAGGATTATTACTTATATAAAGGATACTACACCTATAACAATGCGGCATGGTACAGCTGGAGTGATGGTCAACTGGTACATACTTTTGATCGTTTTAGAGGTGAAAATATGGATATGCGCTACCCGCAGCGCCGAGAAATCACCTTTGGCGTAGAAGCTGGCATGTATAATAACTTGGTGACATTTAATGCCTCTTATTTTTATAACCAGATGAATGGGATGTTGGTGCAGCCAAATACGCTGTATCCGATGTATTTTATGTCTTACTGGCCCACCTATTCAGATATGCCTTTTGTCAATTTTAATGTTGATGAACGTCAGGGTGTGGATTTTGGTTTAAATATCAATAAAAGCTTTAAAAATAGTTTTCTTTCTTTAGGGGTAACGGGTCTTTATTATGATACGAAAGCAGTAAAACGTGATGAATTGTATGAAAATTCATATCAAAACCGTACCAATAGACCATTGGATGCAATCTGGGGGCTACAAAATGAAGGATTTTACCGAGATCAAGCAGATGTAGATGATGCAGCTGTAAGTACTTTCGGTGAAGTCAAGCCCGGTGATATTAAATATAAAGATCAAAATAGCGATGGAACAATTGATACCCGTGATGAGGTGTACTTAGGTAAAGGTGGTTGGGCAGGAGCGCCATTTTCATTGGGGTTTAATATCACTGCTAAATGGAAGAATATGACATTATTTGCTGTAGCAACAGGAAGATATGGTGCTTATGCAATGAAAAATAGCACTTACTTCTGGATGGATGGCGAAGATAAATACTCCATTATAGCACGTGATCGTTGGACGGAAGAAAATAAAGAAACGGCTACATATCCACGGCTGACAACCGGAATCAGTGATAACAATTTCCGTAGTTCAGATTTTTGGATGTATAAAACGAATCGATTTGATTTATCCAAAGTACAGATATCCTATGATTTTCCAGCAAGCCTTTTAGGAAAAGGCATCGTGAAAGAACTTGGTATCTATACCAATGGCTTCAACTTAATGACGTTTGCTAAAGAGAAAGAAACAATGCAACTCACCGTAGGTGGTACACCGCAAATGAGATTTTTCAATTTTGGTGTAAAAGCTTTATTCTAATTTATCAGTGAAAAATAATTGACATGAAAAAAATAATATTCATAATAAGCATTGCCTCTACCCTATCGCTCACTTCCTGTGAAGATATGTTTGAGCCTGCTATCGAAAATATATTAGATATTGAGACCGCATACGATAGACCCTTATATGCACAAGGATTATTATTAAATGGTTACACCAGAGTTCCCACAAACAGTTGGTCATTTAACGATGTGGCTACAGACGACGCGGTAACGAATGAAAGAGCTAGCGATTATCAAAAAATTGCGACAGGTCAATGGACTGCGGTCAACAATCCATTTGATCAATGGCGAAATAGCAAATCAGCAATACAGTACATAAACAACTTTTTAGCATTAACAGACAAAGTAAAGTGGGCCTCGACAGAGTCCGTCACTGCGATGTTCAACGACCGGATGAAAGGTGAAGCATATGGTCTTCGTGCTTTATTCTTGTTCCATCTGCTTCAATCTCATGCAGGAAAAACAAGTAGTGGTGAATTCATGGGGGTACCCATTATACTAGAACATGAGGTATTATCCTCCGATTTCAATCACAAACGAGCCACTTTTGAAGCCTGCATGAAACAGGTTTATGCCGATATTCAAAATGCTGAGGATTTATTACCCTTAGACTATGAGGATATTTCATCGGACAGTCAGGTTCCGGCTAAATATCAGACATTAGGTATTAAAATGGATGATTATAATCGCGTTTTCGGCACCCATTTTCGTTTACGAATGACCGAAAGGATTGCTCAAGCCATCAAAGCTAAAGCAGCACTTATGGCGGCTAGCCCAGCCTATGCAAGTGGTAATAGCACAACTTGGGCTGATGCGGCTAACTACGCAGGCCTTGTCATCCAGCAAAAGGGCGGTATAACTGGGATAGACCCTCAAGGGACATTATTTTATCAGCAAAATAGTGTGAATGCCATGAATGAAGGACGCAATACTTCTGAAATACTATGGCGTGTAGATCGGGGTGATGTGTCGTCAAATTTAGAAGCAGATCAATTCCCGCCAACTTTATTTGGTCGTGGGCGTATAAATCCAACCCAAAATCTGGTAGATGCTTTTCCAATGGCTAATGGCTACCCCGTAACCGATATCGCAAATAGTGGATTCAATGCTCAAGCCCCTTACGAAAATCGTGACCCCCGTCTTAAACAGTATATTTTGGTCAATGGTGGTATTTCTGGTGTTAATAATACGGCAATCAATACAACCGTAAACAGCCCAACCAATGACGGTTTAAATAAAGTGGAAACTTCCACAAGGACAGGATATTATTTGCGCAAACTTTTACGTCAGGACGTCAATCTCAACCCTTCCTCTACATCGGGACAATATCACATCACGCCGCGCCTGCGTATGACTGAGATATATCTCGCATATGCCGAAGCGGCCAATGAAGCTTGGGGTCCTACTGGTACTGGGACACATTCATTTTCGGCTTACGATATCATCAAAGCAATCCGAATACGTGCCGGTGTAGGGATAACCAATGGAGACCCCTATCTCAATCAGGTCAAAAATGATAAAGAACTGATGCGGCAGCTCATCCGAAATGAAAGAAGACTGGAATTATGTTTTGAAGGTTTTCGATTTTGGGATATCAGAAGGTGGAATAAAAATCTCACTGAAGCGGCACGTGGTGTCAATATTCAAAATAATAGTTATACGATTTTCAATGTCGAAAACCGAGTGTATGAACCTTATATGCAATACGGTCCTATTCCTTATAGTGAAATCTTAAAATATAGTAACCTTGAGCAAAACATGGGATGGTAAAACATTAATAAAAAATCAAATGAAAAAATTACATATATTTTCCGTTATACTAGTATTAGTATTCACATCCTGTAAAAATCAGGAATGGGAATTTCCAAATTTTCAATACCAAACGGTATATTTCGCTTATCAGTACCCGATACGTACGATTACCATGGGTGAAGACATATTTGACACCTCGTTAGATAATGATGGTAAAGTCAAAGTAATGGCTACAACAGGTGGAGTCTATGATAATAAAAATGACATCACCATTGATTTTGCGGTAGACAACGCGATGACTAACAACATCATATTTAATTCAACAGGTGTAGCTGTCACTCCCTTGCCGAGTAATTATTATACGATAGCATCCAATAAAATAGTGATCCCCAAAGGTAGCATAACCGGTGGAGTAGAAATACAGTTAACAGCAGATTTCTTTGCAGATCCTAAAGCCATCACCACCCATTACGTACTTCCTATCCGCCTAGACCATGTTATGAATGCAGACTCTATCTTATCAGGAATTCCTAAAGCAGGAAGCCTGCGCCGAAAAGCAGTAGCTGATGACTGGGACACTGCCCCTAAAGATTACATCTTTTATGCCATTAAATATATCAATACCTGGCAGGGCAATTACCTCCGCCGTGGCCACGATATCATTGTTGGTAAAAATGGAAATAATGCTCTCAGTCAAACACAAATTAGAAGAAATGCTTATGTCGAAAAAGATGAGGTAAAAAGCCTAACGACAGCGTCTTTGAAAAATACAACACTTCCATTAACATTTAAGGATGTAGACGGTACAAATATAGATTGCAATCTGCTGTTATCATTTGATGATAATAACAACTGTACAGTCACTTCGGCGACGACGGGAGTAACAGCATCAGGAAAAGGAAGTTTTGTAAAAAAAGGTGATAAGAATAGTTGGGGAAATACCGATCGAGATGTATTGCATCTAGATTATCAAATCGATATGCAAAAGATGAGTGTGAGTACAAAAGACACCTTAGTCATGCGTGACCGAGGTGTCAAAATGGAAACTTTTACTGTCCAAGTAAAACCATAAAAATATGAAAAGATTAAATACAAAGATAGGTCTTGGCCTTTTAGCAGGTCTCCTATTCTGTTCCTGTGCCAAACATGAAATACTACAATATGCGGCAGAAAAGCCTGAAAGTCTTATTGCCCAAGAAAATATAGATGCCTATAGCCCATTAATCTCCTACATCGATAAAAATGCGCATCCAAATTTCAAATGGGGGGTGGCACTCAATGTGGACGATTATCTGAATAAAGGGGTTATGTTCCGTTTAGCAAATCGCAACTTCGAAGAAATGGTTATCGGCTACGAAATGAAACATGCTTCTATTGTACAAGCTGATGGCACACTGAACTTAAGTAAACTGGAACGTTTGATAAAAGCAGCACAAGAAAATAAGATGCAGCTCTTCGGCCATACACTCACTTGGCATTCAGGACAAAATGCGACTTACTTAAATAGTCTGATTGCTCCAGTACTGCTGCCCTCTGGCTCAGCACCAGTACCAGGAGGTATCAATGTCCCTTCCGAATCCGGGTACGCCATGAAGATGACAAACCCATCAGTTGTAAACGCTTGGGAAGCACAGACGGCATATGACATTGTTGGTATGGAAACAAATACCGAATACATTTTAAAAATTGCAGCAAAAGGTAGTAAAGCCGGTAGTATAGGAATTGATCTCCAAGCCACATCCAATTATACAGGTGATAGTTTTGGAGCTATTGCACTCACAACTGAATATAAAGAATACGAACTTAAATTAACGACCACTGCCGTCCGTAATCGATTTATTATCAATTTTGGAGAATATGCCGGAACAATTTTCGTAGACAATATCTCGCTGAAAAAAGTAGGTAGTAATGCCGATATCATCGTCGATGGAGATTTTGAAAATGGCATAAGCGGATGGTTTGGCTGGGGCAATAGTTCCACACGTGCACACTCTGCCGAAGGTGAAGGCTATGGCGGACCTGGCGGAACAGTCATTGAGAAAACAACTGAAGAGAAAAAAGCCATACTTACCGATGCCTTAGAAACTTTTATTGCAGGTATGTTTTCTGTAACCAAAGATGATGTCACAGCTTGGGATGTGGTCAACGAACCGATGTCCGATTGGCCTGATCAGTACGCATTGAAAACTGGAATTGGTAAAGCCAACTTAGCAGAGGACGAATTTTATTGGCAAGACTATCTCGGAAAAGATTATGCGGTCAAAGCCATTCAACTTGCTCGTAAATATGGTAATCCTAATGATATCCTTTTTATAAACGATTATGGTCTTGAAGGTGGTGGTGATAAATGTAAAGGTTTAATTGACTATGTCAAATATGTAGAAAGCAAAGGCGTCAAGGTAGATGGTATTGGTACGCAGATGCATATCAACATCACGGCCAATAAAGATGACATTGTCAATATGTACAAATTACTCGCTGCAACTGGTAAACTGATCAAAGTATCTGAGCTTGATATCGGCCTTGGCGACAACATTAAAACAGCGAATGCAACTTCAGAAATGTATGAACAACAAGCAGATATGTATAAATTTGTAATCGAAAAATACTTTGAAATCATTCCAAAAGTACAACAATATGGGATCACGATATGGAGTCCATTAGACAGCCCTGATCGTGAAAATTCTTTCTGGAGAAGAGGTGAACCTATTGGAATCTGGACAGAATCTTTTGTTCGTAAACTGGCTTATCAAGCCGTCGCCGAGGCATTAGAAAAGCAAAAATAAGATTGTTAAATTAAATATTTTGATACATAAAGGAGCGGGTTTGATAAAGAAAAATTTGAATACTTTCAAGTACAAGTCCCTATACCACAAATTCACAGATAAATAATTAAAAAGGAGGGGGAATTCCCCTCCTTTACTTTAAAATCATTGCATATAAAACCATGAAAAAGAACACACTAAAATTTCAATTTCTTTTACTGTTATTGCTTTTTTGTACACCTGGATATGCTCAAGACAAAAACTTCCATATCTACCTCTGCTTCGGTCAGTCCAATATGGAGGGCCATAGCAAATTTGAAGATCAGGATACGCTAAGCAACAATCGTTTTTATTCACTTCAAGCAGTAGACTGCCCAGAGCTCAGTCGCAAAAAAGGAGAATGGTATGTGGCTAAACCTCCCATCACCCGCTGTAATACAGGCCTGTCACCTGCCGACTATTTTGGAAAAACACTAACTGAAAATCTACCCGATAGCATACGTATTGGCATCATCAATGTATCCATTGGCGGGTGCCATATTCAGCTTTTTGATAAAGATAGCGTTACAAATTATGTAGAAAAGGCACCTAACTGGATGAAAGGTATGCTAGCTGCATACGATAATGACCCTTACACCAGATTGGTTGATATGGCTAAAATTGCACAGCAAACAGGAGTTATTAAAGGACTTTTACTCCATCAGGGAGAATCAAATACAGGAGATCAGGATTGGCCGAACAAAGTAAATCGGGTATACGATAACCTATTAAAAGATTTAAACTTAAGAAGCGAAGAAACTCCACTCCTAGCTGGTGAATTATTGGCCGCAGATCAGGGAGGAAAATGTGCAAGTATGAATACCATCATTGGAACTTTACCTCAAACAATTCCGAATGCCCATATTGTTTCTTCAAAAGACTGTGAAGGTGTGGCAGATGGTCTTCATTTCAGTGCCAAAGGGTACCGGACTTTAGGCAGACGCTATGCTGAACTAATACTTAGCAGACGCAACGGAGGAGGCTACACAACCGTACAATAGGTTTATGAAGCCAGGTGTGAAGAAAAATAAATGGAATCGCTCCTTATTGAACATTCGGAAAATAATGTAATATTTAAAAAGACATAATGTAATTAGTATTCTTTCGTATAATGGAAAACAAATGTATTATAAAAAAACAAAAGCAAGACATGAAAGTGGCTTGCTTTTGTTTTAATCAACTACTCGTTACAAATTAATCAATCCTCCACCAACCGCACCCGAAACGCACGACCTGCCCGATTCCCTTGATGCGGAACAAATTTAATCGTTATCGTATCCCTATTCTGCAGTAATCCAATCGGGATATTATAGTTGACATCAAAGAACTTACTTTTATTCCATTTCGTTCCTAGCTTTTCTGTAGCTAGAAGTTGTCCATCAACAAGAATATCGAAATTACGATTTCCCGACTCGTATCCCCAATAAGTAACCAGCAACGAAAGATTTTCTTTTTGCGCTGTTTGCAATTCAAAAGAAAAGTAACCACCATTATCGGCATCTCGCCATGATTGGCCATCGTGAACTCCTCGAGATGATTTTTCTTCTTTAAATCGATGATCCACTTCAGGTTGTTGTTCGCCCAACTTCACCGCATCAACGGTACGATTATCCAATGCTAACTTTAACCGCTCCTCCTCCTTTTTCTCCACTTGCAATTTTTTAAATTCTTCCGCTGTCATGGCCAGCCAATACATCATATAACGGCTATCGTGGATTTCATAAAAAGGTTGCAAGGTAAACTGACCAAAGCGTTTGTCGGCAAAGGCTTCCGGCACCTCAAAATGCAGCGGTTCGTTTGCTAGAGGTCTCGTTTGATTTAGGCTTTTGATTAGTTCAGTACGTTCACCAATGAGAGCGGGTGTATCAAATAAAGACACCAAAGAAACCGTGTGCAATATGCCCCCAACGATGATCGTCAGCCACCAACCCTGACAAGTCACCTTTATCTATTTTACTACCCATTAAAATAGGACCTCTGAAAATGGAGATATATTCTGGTTGATGCTTTAACTCCTCGACACGAAATTCCATGGCCATATCAACTTCTATCTTATCACCTTTCTGCCACTTTCTATCAATCACTATATAAGAACCCGGTTGAGAGGATGCAGCATAGTCTTTCCCTCCTACGATTACCTTCATTTTCCCAGCAGAAATCCAAGTCGGATAACGAACGAGTACTTTGGCGGTGGTCGATTTGATTTCGTCGATTGTCAAGGTGCTTTTACCAGACGCCGGAAAATCAGTGTGCTGCGTTAGTTTTATACCTTTTTCTTCCCAATCCAATTTTGAGGCGACAAAAAGATTGATGTATAGTGCCTCCTCATCGTGGGTGTAAATCATCTCCCCGTATTTTCCGTGGTTTTCCATTCCCGTACCTACACAGCACCACATCGCACTGTTTACTTGCGAATAAACACGATAGTGGGCCGGACGCGCCGATGTAAAATAAACATAGCCGCCATGTTCTGGATGCTGGGTTGATAAAATATGGTTGTACAGTGCTTTTTCATAAAAGTCCATATATTTCACATCTGGATTCATACGGAACAAGCCTCCTGCTAGCTTAAGCATATTATTGGTATTGCAGGATTCGGGACCTTCCCGCTCTTCCATATAACTCAAGAAATCCTGTTGCGATGGAAAATGTTCTCTACGGCTGTTCCCACCTAGGGAAAGAGAACGGTTCTGAGACACAATATCCCAAAAGAAATCAGCAGCAACGGTATAATCCTCCTCTTTCGTCAGTTCGGCTACACGCTGATAACCCACTGCTTTAGGTACCTGAGTATTCGCATGCATATTGTCCAGATTATCCACCCGTTTTGATACAGAATCGAAAATCTGTTTATGTGAAAAACGCTTCGCTGTAGTAAGATAGCGTTCATCACCCGTTATTTGATAAGCATCTGCATACACTTCATTCATTCCACCAAACTCATTGCCCAACATGGACTCCATTTCTTCATCGCTTAATGCAGCTACGAGATTTGCACCCCAATTACTCAACTTAATAAACATATCTTTGGCTTCTTCATTATTCCCGTAAAGCCATGCATCACGTAAGCCTGCATAGGTTTTATGGAGGTTATACCATGGTACCCAATATTTCCAAACCTCGCCTACGTTTCCTTTTTTAACTTCTTTCCAAAGATTTTCACCATTAGGTACACCACCCAGATAGCCGTCACCGTTCTTATCCTGGCAACGTTTCAGTTCTGCCAACATATATTCCATACGCTCTTTGCAGCGCACATCCCCAGTCGACGCATAATGTATCGCCAATGCGGAAAGATAATGTCCACCGACATGACCATCTAAATCTATCCAATTCGTAAAACTAGGCGCTTTAGGTTCGATTCCAGCTTCTTTTAGAAAGGGGGCCAAAAGACGGTCGACATCATATTCCAACAATGTTTCTACATTCAAGTTTTGCGCATGTAGAAAAGGGCTTTCCAATAACTTAACATCCCCCAGGTCGAATGTGTGATGGTATAATTTTTCTTGAGCCACCACGCTGCTGCTCAAAGCCAGTGCTAACAGTAATATCGCCCCTTTATTTTTTTTATTGATCATCATATTTAAGATTTAAAAATAAACGGAGCTCCAGGGAGTTGGAGCTGCCGTTCGAGCAGTAAAACTAAACTAAACTAATTGATATTAATGTCATTTGATGATGTAGCATAAAGACCAATCATTGCTCCTGTAAATCCACCAGCAACATCTGTTGAAAGAATATCTCCAGACACAGTTCCTCCCAAATTCTGATAAGAACTACCATATAACGCATACGAAAATGTATAAGCATCACCTTCAGCACTAACACGTAGTTTCATTTTACCCGATCCATTGAGTTTCTGTTGCGCAAGTACTTTTGTAACACCATTTTCACTACGCTCTAATTGGATGTAATATTCATTATTGGATTTTGTTACGCCAAATACATAATTGAATTTTTCACTTTGAAAACAGGTAATACCGGCAAAATCCTTTTCAGAACTTGGCGTATATTCCATTTCTACCTCTGCCACAAATGAGATGTGTTGCTGCCTATAGAATAGTGCAGAAATTGGCTTTTTCTCATTAATATGAACATCAAAGGGTTTGATTGCCAATCCATTACTTTCCTTTACTAAGAACTTTTCACGAGGTCCTCGCAATGCAATCCAACGCTCCTCCAGTGATTTTCCATTTAGTTTATCGCTGTAGGTGAAATTTCCATTTGGAAAAAAACTTGATTTATCCTTACTACTTTCAATCTGTTTTGGTGTACGCACCAAAGCTTTAAGTGGCTCCATTCCCCCTTCAAAAACCGGCCATTCACCAGACCAGTCTACAGGTAAAACAAATGTTTCCCGACCAGTATTGACACGATTCTTTTCATTAGGTCTAACCGCTAAAAACACGCCGTACCACTCTCCGTTACCAGTTTGAATTAAATCAGCATGACCAGCCCAATCCACTTTATTTGGTCTATCGCCGGCTAGATGACGCTGTGAAAGAATCGGATTATTTTTTGCCGGAATATAAGGCCCCATCGGATGTTTGCTGGAAAAAATAACCTCACTATGATTTCCTCCAGTACCTCCTTCAGCACACATCAAATAATACGTGCCATTTTTCTTGTAAATATGCGGTGCTTCAATCCAAATGGGTTGCTTTGAAAGGTCTACTCCACCATCAACGATTATTTTACTCGTACCAGGGACCACCTGGTCCAGATCGACATCATACTCCCAAATCTTTATAACCCGATGACCAGTATACAATTCTTTTCCTTTATCAGGAGCATCGTTATGCACTACGTATGCTTTCCCATTATCATCAAAAAATAATGCGGGGTCAATTCCTTCAAATTGTAATTTAATGGGATCAGACCAATTGTTTGCTTTAGGATCTTTTGTTTTAACGACCATATTACCAATACCCGATGCAAACTGCGTCGTGATCATATAAAATGTATCGTTATTCGGATTATACATAATATCTGGAGCATATACCCCTTCACTGATACCTGCTGTGCCTACTTGTAATTGAGACTCACGGTTTAGTACATGGCCTATCTGCTTCCAGTTGACCATATCGTTTGAGTGAAAAATAGGTACTCCAGGAAACATGACGAATGACGAAGCTACTAAATAATAATCATCTCCCTTTCTTGTGATACTGGGATCAGGATAACAGCCCTGTAAAATGGTGCTGTAAAATTTCCCTGGTACAATTGGATTATCACTATAAAACTTATCGTTACCTGTGTATTTAAAGTTACTATACAACGGTTGTCCCGCTACTTTTTCTACATTGCCCTTTCTTTCATCTGCCCGCATAGCTTGACAGGATGACAGTAAAGTGAAAGCAAGTAGGCAGCACAGTAATCCTGTTTTATTATTTTTTATCTTCTGCATGATTTGCATCTTAACTTTGTTATTAATGTCCCTATATTTTTTATTCATAAATGGAAACAGGTTTCCTTCCAATACTTCAATTATGATGTTTCATATCTAGCTTGATCTTCTTCAGATCTTCCAATTCATGTATCGGCCTTTCAATATCATAAGGAATTGGCCTTCTGGAAAATGTTTGAAAGTAAAGGAGACAGGCATCTTTCCACCATACCGCATCTTTAGACTGAATCTTCAGTTTCGATTGTATTTCAGCAAAACGTTGATGATCGACTTTGTCTTCCAATCTATCCCATGCTTTTTGCATTTCACGTACCTGTTCTACTCCAAAATCATACTTATAGCATAATTCATCCCACAAGGAACGTCCACTTTTCATGGTATAATTCCACGGCACATGATGAAACCAAAGTAAAAATTCGTCTGGGCATAACTGGATATCTCCATAATTTTTTGCTACGGCAGTACTATACTGTGAGATTGCGTTACTACCGCTTGGTGTCCGATCAAACCCCAAGCCTATGGTGTCCGCTTGATGATAATACCAGGGCATCCAATCTGGACGGCCACCCTTTTGATCGCCCCATGGTTTCCGGTCCATAATGATGGTCGAAAGCAAAAATATGATGCAGCCCCAATGGCATCATATAATTAACAATAGCTTCTCGCGAAGTCATCATGATTTCTTTTACGGCATCGATAAAGGCTTTATCTTTCGAAAATGTCATCGCAATCCATTCTTCAGCGATTTGTTCAGACGAAAGCTGATGATTCCACGCCAGTCTTCCATAGGCATACCAATTTGCCTGTGCAAAGTGGTGACCTGTCCAATTGGTATCATCGCCAATATTCGCTACCGCTGCAATTGCCGTCTTTCGCGCAGGCCGTAAGGTTCCATCAGTTAATCTGGCTACAGTACTTTCCGCTCCATCCGAATAGGTATCACAATCTAATGTCTCTTTAAATAAAGGCGCTAAATATACCAAATGATTCGAAAACCCCAGATACTCTTGCGTGATCTGAAATTCAACCATTTCATGACTTTTTTTGAGCGCACCAAAGAGCGGATTAAAAGGTTCCCGAGGCTGAAAATCTATCGGTCCATTTTTAATCTGAATGATCACATTATCTCTAAATGCACCATCGAGCGGCACAAATTCTTGATATGCCTGCTTGGCACGATCCTCGGTCGTGGGATTGTAAACAAACGCTCGCCACATCACAAGACCCTGATATGGTTTTAAAATATCTGCAAGCATATTTGCCCCCTCGGCATGCGTTCTTCCATAATCCTGAGGACCAGGCTGGCCTTCCGAATTGGCTTTCACCAAAAATCCTCCAAAGTCAGGAATTAAGGTGTAAATCTCTTTGGCTTTATTCTTCCACCATAAGATGACCTCCGGATTAAGAGGATCTGAATCTGAAGTACCACCCAATACCTTCGGTGATGAAAAATTGACGGACAAATAAATTTTGATACCATAGCGTCTGAAAACAGTTGCTAAACCCTGCAATTTAGTAAGGTATGCAGTGCTCAAAATCTGAGGTGAAGCGTTCACGTTATTAACTACAGTGGCATTAATACCAATGGAGGCATTTGCCCGTGCATACGCTTCATATCGGGGGGATAACTGTTCAGGCAAATCATCCCACTGCCACAAGGAATATCCGGCATAACCACGTTCAATAGTGCGATCTAGATTGTCCCAATGATTGAGCATACGGATATCAAACGATGGGATTTCTTCCACATTCAAACTTGAAACTTGTTGATTAGTTTCCTGTAGCTGTAAAAGATGGTAAGCCGCATATAACAAACCTACAGGTTCATTTGCGATTACTTTTATCCGACCTGAATGGCCTGTTATTTTAAATCCATCTTTTAAATACGTCAACTTTTTGTCTAGTTTTAAATCAATAGACTGTCCCCTCCAAAAATCAGCTAATTCTTGTTGTGCGCGTACTGCAATTGGATCTTTAGCAGCAGTCGTTATGGACCTATTTTTAGCAATTTCTTTTGAAATAGGAACATACCTAAGCCAAAGCTTACTTCCATCCTCAGCCTGAAGACAAGAAAAAGGAAAAATAAAGAGCAAGAGTATTAAACTTATTTTCATCATTAGATTAATTATCAGGTTTATAATGGGAAATGCTAAATGAACCCCACAATCTCAACATTATTGACCATTAAGGGTCTTGATTAGTCCATGTTCATCATATTCGAGCTCAACTACTTTCATACTTCTCAGCCATGTTTTCCCACCCGAAGGCACACAGTCATGATAAAACAAATACCATTTCCCTTTAAATTGCAGTATGCTGTGATGTGTCGTCCAACCTACAACAGGAGTCAGAATCACACCTTGATACGTAAAAGGACCATAAGGATTATCCCCTATTGCGTAGCACAGTAGATGCGTATCGCCTGTCGAATAGGAGAAATAGTACTTGTCGCCATATTTATGCATCCATGAAGCCTCAAAGAAACGACGATCTAAATCCCCTTGCTTGAGTGGATTACCCTCTTGATCTAGAATAACAAGATCTTTTGGTTCTTCTTCAAATTGCAACATATTGTCCGCTAATTTGACAACTTTTGGACATAGTGCTACATCATGCCAATGCGGTAGATCCATGGGATAAGTCAACTTATTATTTCGATAATATTGAAGCTGTCCGCCCCATATACCTCCAAAGTAAAGATAATGGCTTCCATCATCATCTTGGAAAGCACAGGGATCAATACTATAGCTTCCTTTGATCGGATTATCTTCTGGAACAAAAGGGCCATAAGGTGTATCACTGACGGCTACACCTAATCTAAACACATCAGTAGCATCCTTTAATGAAAAATAAAGATAGTATTTACCATTTTTTGTCGCCACATCGGAATCCCAGAGCTGTCTTCCACCCCACGGAATGTCTGCTACGTCCAATACTTTGCCATGATCCACCACCTCAGCGTCCATATCATCCATAGAGAAAACATGGTAATCTTTCATGTCAAAATGATCACCATAATCATTTTCCAAAGTACCACTTTCCCAATCATGTGATGGATAAATATAAATTCTATCCTCAAAAACATGCGCTGACGGATCAGCCATAAAATCATTTGGTACTAAATATCGTCCTTTATTCATAAAATTGTTTGTTTATTTTTATTTTGCCAATTCAACTAAATCTTTGAGAAAAGCTTTAGGCTTATACTCCCGATCAAATAACAAAGGATAGTCTGTTCGTCCGGGAACTGGCCATCCATTCTTCCAGGAATCACCATCACCTACCCCCCACACGGTCACGCGCGTTATTTTATCGTGATGTTTTAGATATAACTTAAAAAAATCCTTGTAGCGGCTTGCTAAGGCTGTCGCTATAGTTGCCGGCAAACCCTCTTCATACGGGTTAAGCTCTTTTTTATAGCGATACGTTTCACTGATTTCTGCTCCCATATTGGGATTTACATGAGGCAATACAGAAATATCCATTTCCGTCACCATTACTTTTGTACCTAAACTAGCAAAGTCAACAATTGTCTTTTCCACTTCATTTAGCGCAGGATTATCTAAGCCATTGTGTTCTTGCATCCCAATAGCATCAACACGGACACCCGAATCAAGAACCTCTTTGACCAGCTTCATGATCCCATTTCTTTTGGTAGGAATAGCTGTTGAATAATCATTGTAATAGAATTCGGCACTGGGGTCTGCCTCTTGCGCAAATTGAAAAGCAAGCTTAATAAAATCTTTACCGATGATATCGTAAAACTTACTTTTCCGCAGTTCACCATTATCCAGCACAGCCTCATTGACCACATCCCAACCATGAATACGTCCTTTATAGCGTCCAACAACGGCATGGATATGCTTGCGCATCCTTTCAATCAAAACTTCGCGCGAGACATCCTTTCCTTTTTGATCGACAAAGAACCAAGTTGGCGTCTGAGAATGCCACATTAAAGTATGGCCGATAATATGCATGCCATGCTGTTCTCCAAACGCAACAAAACGATCTGCATCTTTAAAATTAAACTCCCCTTCCCTGGGTTGTAGGTACATACTTTTCATACAGTTTTCGGCCACGATGGAATTAAATTGATTCTTAACCACCGAAACAGCAGCGGCATTACGCTCCCATATTTGATCCAGATTCAAGGCTGTACCGATATAAAATTTATCCTTGAAAGCATGCTTTAATATGACTTGGTTTTCAGAGGTACGATCACCCGTTACCTGTTGTGATTTAGTCGAGGTGCATGCCAAGCCCAGTGTAGCGATGCCAGCCAAAAAAACGATCTTTGCTTTATTCATTTTTAACGATTTAATTCTTGTGTCTTGATTCTATTTCATGATTTATCTTATCGATAACCGCATCATCCAATTCGTATTTTGAAATAATGAACATGGCTACTAGTAATAAAATAGCAGGTATAACAACGACTAACCAAAGGATACCCTGTTCGGCAAAAGCCGATTGCGTAATGGTATTGTCCTTGTCAAAACCTACGTACGCGAGTACTAGACCAGGTACAACGCCGCCTAAGGCCATACCTGCTTTATAAAAAATACCAGTTAAAGCATTCACGATACCTGAAATTCGTTTTCCTGTAGCATGCTCGCCATAGGAAATCACTTCCGGTACCAATGCCCACATATATCCTGTAGCCACTATGACGCCAGTCGATTTAATAAATTGCGCCACTAGCACCAACCAAACCTGGCTCCTTAAAGCTGGTATTACAGAAACAACATAGAGCATGATCATTCCTAATATGGCGATTGTTAAGAAAACATAAAACAGTTGCTTTTTACCTATCGCACGCTTTATGGCAGGCACCAACGGCATAAAAATAAAGGCTGGAATAGATCCCAATGCCATAAAATAAGGAAGCATTTCTGGCGCCTGGATATTGTAGATCATATAATATGAACCCGCAGCATTACCGATTGCCATCATGGCAAATGCAGTGATAAAGAAGAAAGCCAATATGCGCAAAGGTCCATTATGTTTAAATGCTGTCCACAGATCAGAAACTTTTACATTTTCGGTTTCTTTCACATCCATGACAACACGTTCCTTGGTTTGTGTATAACAAAAAACCAATAAACATAACCCAGCGATAGCATATAGCGTCATAGTAATAAACCAGGCTTGAGCAGATTCGGGGGAATTGATCTTTCCATTTGGGGAAAGATATTGCACCAGTATGGGCACCCCATATCCTACTGCCAGACCACCCATATTGGCCATAAACATCCGGGTCGACGTCAGTTTTGTAACTTCATCCGTATCGCGCGTCAGCGATGCGTTTAATGCTCCATACGGCACATTGATCAGGGTATAGATCATTGATAATCCAACATAGGTAATATATGCATAGAGCAATGATCCTGAAAATCCATTCCAAAAACAGAGTATGGCAAATGCAGTTAATGGAATACCTCCTAAAATTAAATAAGACCGGTATTTCCCCATTTTAGGATTCTTTTTATCAACAAATGCGCCCACAATCGGATCCCATATCACGTCTATAACACGAACCACCAGAAACATAATTCCAGCTGCCGTTGCAGATATCCCAAATACATTCGTATAAAAAATAAGCAAATACATGGATACTGTCTGGTAAATGAGGTTTTGCGCCAGATCACCAGATCCAAATCCTATTCGTTGCAACGACGAAAGTTTATAGAAACCTTTCTGTTCGCCTATTGTTTGCGTTTCAGTCTTCATTTTTGTCTTGTAAATAATTGGTTTTCATGCTACTGCTGTAGCATACCTGATATTTTTTTAGGTTCACCAATAATGTTTATGATTATCGATGTGTTAAGTGTCACAAGTTCATTATGACAATTGTAAAATTACAAGTATGACGATTTAGCACATGATACATATGTGTTATTAACAGATAAAAATGTTTAAATTATAGCCGAAAAAAGCTGGCAAGCGAGTTTCTTTGTTAAAACAACGCCTGTTTACAAAAGATTTAAATGGTGTAGATTTCATCGATTCCTCTTGAAAAGATGTCCACTAAAAAATCAGACCCCTACGTCATTATAACGTAGGGGTCTGATGGATCATGTGTTTTATAAAGCTAGGACTTACAGCTCTTAAGCAGTAAAGACCCTAAGACAATTAAAAAATTAGGGCCGGATGTGGAAATAATCAAAATCAACAAATCCACCTACAGTTTTAGTAGCATAATTAAATAATCCAAATCGATACCCCATAAAATGCGGTATGGTATACGTCATTTTAAATTCCGTTCCTATGGATTCCCAGTTTTTACCATTCAGGCTATAAAAAAAAGTGGCAATATCTCTTTTGTTGGTAAAATCACATTTCACTTTTAAATAAACTTTTTGTTGATGCAGTGGGATATGTGCTAGTTCTTCTTCGATTCCTGTCTTAACATTGCTGTTCACTAAAACATGTTGCCCCCCTTCCATGCGCACCCCGAGCAAACCATAGTTTTGCTGCAGTAAAGATAAACCTGCAAAATCGCCATCCTTCATAGCTGAAATATCGATTGCAGTCTCCCCCTCACAGGTTGGGCCAAAAGTGCGTTGTGTCAAGGTGTTTCTTGCCTGTAGGAAATGTTGATCTATACGTCCTGTCTTCAACCTCAAGTTGCCTTTATTTTCGCTTACAGACCATAATGCCGCAACAGGGTTATGGTTCCATTGCCAAATCAGCGGTAAAGCTGGCTCTCCCGCTTTACGGTCAAAATCATCAGAATTAACAATATAAGGGATCAATCCTTTACTCGCTGGTAAATCTAATATTTCAGGAACTTTTCCATCAACACCTAGCACAGGCCAATCCTCTTTCCACGTAACAGGAACAAGATATGGGATACGTCCAACAGCACCATAATCCTGAAAGAGATAGGCATACCATGCACCATTTGGCATATCTATCAATCCCCCCTGTGCTACACCTTTATCTTGTAAAACCACACGCCCCTCGTATGGACCGTCTATTTTATCGGCACGGTGAACAATCACGGACCGCATTCCACCTGGAGGCCAGGAAATGTTAAACAGATAATATTTTTCATTTACTTTAAATAATTGCGAGCCTTCAGCTTGAAGCCCCCCTTTAGCACCTTCAGGTGTTGTCGGTAAAGTTGCGTTTTCAATTAAGACACGTTGCGTCTCTGGTTTTATTCCTGATAGATCGGGTAACAATTCAACAATATTAATCTTACCCCCACCCCAGATCATATAGATTTTATCTCCTTCAAAAAATAAGCTATGATCATGCAAAGCAGGCTTAAACTCCTTTCGATCCCAGGGTCCTTTTTCGATATCCTGAGTCGAATAAATATAAGTCTTACCCGTTGTCTGTGCAAATGTGCTGACATAGTAGGTTCCTTGATGATAGCGCAAACTACTGGCCCATGATCCCCGGCCATAAGTATTTTGGTTCTGATCTAGATTCAGTTCATCCATATCAGCCAAGGTATTATGCCCATAACCAATCATTTCCCAATTAACCAAGTCTTTCGATTTCATCAGTGGTAAGCCAGGGTTCATGTGCATGGTCGTACTGCTCATGTAGTAGGTATCACCTACCCGTAGCATAGAAAGGTCCGGAACATCAGCAAAAATAATCGGATTTTTTGCTTTATGATCCATTTGTTGTCCATAAATTGGTTTTATAAATAAAAACAAAACTAAAACCCAATACGATGATCTGCGCATACCTGTTAAATGAATTTTCATAATACTTATCTATTTTTTTAGGTTTATCTATAGACTTATTCAGCAGTAAATATAACATTATAAATCTTGGATACACCCTTGTAGTTAAATGTTACTCGACTCGTTCCCGAAGTTGATTCTGCCTGTTTAATCGTCACTTGAACAGCAGGATTATCCGAAGATGCCGTCACGACTGGTGCTGTTGATTGTTGCGATGCAATTTTGTTTTTAATTTCGTATTGATCATAGTCAACAATGCCATTTGCATTGGTCGACCGGACAGGTACAGCCGGTATTTCCAGCGCTTTACCGTTAACAGCAATACGTACTTGAGGAACTATCGGACGCTCAATTTTAGTATGCTTTGAACTAAATCCCAATCCAATAAAATCAAACAGGATTTCATGATCACCCCCTTCTGCAACCAGGTATATCGCATGCTTTTTATCGAGATGATCAATATATTTGGATACATCGATTTTAAATGCTGTCGTTTCATCCGTAGCGTTGGCCGGTACAATGATTTCCCCTATTTTCTGACCATTCCATGTGTCATTGTCATAAGGACCATCCAACCAAACATTAACTTTAAAGGACTTTTTAGATTTCGGAGTTATAAACAGGTTAAACATCGTATTGTTTCCTTGTTTTGTTCCTTGAAAAGCTTTCAGTCCAAATTGATCACTTTTAAGACCCCCAAAACCAAAATATTTAAAACCGACAATACTTCCGTTTTTTAGATTCGTAACAGGCATATGATTATCCCATATATCCCAAGAATCTTGCATGGTACTGATATCAGAGAGGTATGCCGTATATCCGGCCGAATAGTATTGATAAGGATCGAGTCCAAAAATATGGAAACCCTCAGATGTTACTTCTGCACCCTTATATTCTTTATCCTGACTATCCTTAACCGTCACCATTTTATTTACTGCATATGGATCATAAGCCCTAATGCGTACCGATCCACCTTGTGCCACTGATTTCTCATCCCAATCAATAATAACTGGTGCAACTACTGCCTGACGCGCAAATCCAAATCCTCTTGGCGGTCTATGGTAAAAAACATACCATTGTCCATTAATTTCCTCGATACTTCCATGCGTATTATGCCCCGCATTACTCGTCTCGATAGCCGTACCATCCTGATTAAGGACCGGTCCACGCGAATCGACCAGTACACCCCCACTTTTCCATGGTCCCAATGGTGAATCACCAATCAGATAGCGCAATGTAGAGTTCGAACTACCGACACCGTATTCGGGGCCCGAATAACCACTATATACCGATATGTATTTATTGCCAACTTTCCGGATAGAAGAGGCTTCAAAGAAGTTAAAAGATCCCAAATCTTCTCCAGGTAAAACATGCGCATATTCCGTACCCTTCGGATCCCGTAACACACCATAGCTTGCACTTGCTGGAATAAAACGATCGATGATTTTTGTACCCGGTCTAACTGTATACATCGTATTCTGATCCAATTGGGCAGCTAAAGATCGTTGAAAACCCCAGTAAACATATGCTCTAAAACCAATTTCAAAATCAGGATCTGTAGGGTCTGTAATATTTTCTACAAATACAGCAGGATCAAAACCAATAACACTTCCAGGTAAAGTACGTGTGCCATCTT
The DNA here is from genome assembly GCF_044740685.1 of Sphingobacterium sp. SG20118. Lineage (NCBI taxonomy): Bacteria > Pseudomonadati > Bacteroidota > Sphingobacteriia > Sphingobacteriales > Sphingobacteriaceae > Sphingobacterium > Sphingobacterium sp. SG20118. Next base: position 1,929,432 of record NZ_CP172826.1, on the reverse strand, counting down.
CGGTCAAATTGATGGGTTTAAATGGACCATCAGGACGGTCACCTTTTACCACCATCGCTTCACGATTCTCTCCCCTGCTATGCGGATATAAATAGTATTCTTTACGACCATCTTTTCTTTTTACCTCCACTAAGTCTGGTGCATACATGACATCCCATTGCCCACCAGTTTCGTAAGTAAATATAGGTCCATCATCTCTCCAGCTAGATAAATCGTCCACTGGTGCAGACCACATCCGAATATCAGGCCCACAATAACTATCGAACCTTAGGTCATGCGATCCAATAATGTATGCACGGTATTTCCCTGGATGATCAGGGTCTTCAAAGACGCGAGGTTTCGCCATCGGGTAAATGCTCCCAAAGAGGCAAATAAGGATTGCCAGCACCTTTGTGAACAAACTTTTGTGCTTTATTGATTTTTGTCGAATTATTTTGTGCCATAACATCGGTTGCCGATAGCGCCAACATACCTACACATAATAAAAAGACTGACTTTTTTTTAAACATAAATTTAGTTTTATTCATAATTTTCTCGGTTATATTATTTAATACATATACTATTCATCAACACAGTTCACTACCAATTGTCGGTACGAAATGGTGATGCTAGTAATCTTTCTTTATTTTGCAGATTAGCCTCTTCGGGGTTATCACTCCAGGCATAACGAACTGCTACTGGATTTGTGACTTCCTTACTCCGCACGATGATGGTGTTCCCTTTAATTACAGCTTCTGCCCACACAAAGACCTTATCTTCTCCCGCTATAGCAAAATGTTGTAAACGACCTTCTCGACTTCGCAAACCACCTCCAGTATCATTAAAAAATAAGGTAATCTTGTTTCCTTCTATTTTCATGTTATCATAAACTGGTCCAGCACTGACCAAGCGCTCACCATAAATCAATTGCCGTGCTTGCAAAAACAAACGATGTGCAAGGTCTTTTTTATTTAAAGGGTGAATATCATTCCATTCACCTAGATCATATGTAACTGCCATCGCAGTTTTTGGCACTTCTAATGCTGTTTGTAGTTGAGCCTCTCGAATAAGACCCCATGTACTTTGGAATGGAGGTTTAATTGATTTAGGAGTATAATTAGGGAGCTGTACAAGTAAAAAAGGAAGTTCAGCACTTTTTAATTCTGCTCGCCAGTTTGTGATCAACGCTTTTAAATACTTTCCGTAATTTGAATCTCCAGCATTACTTTCACCTTGATACCAAATCACCCCTTTAAACTGATAGTAGCACAAGGGATTAATCATACCATTGTACAGACCCGACCCCATGGATTGTATGTTTGCAAGTTCTTTTTTCGATTGCTCCAATTGGTTTAAATCTTGACCCACTTTATACTTCCAAGTTCCTTTAAGATCCACGTCTATTTCATCATTGCTAATTTTGTATGGTTTATCTGGAATAAATCCACCATCATTTGCATTTGCAGTTAACCTGATAGTGATATTATTTTTCCCCGATTTCAATATTCCCGCAGGAATATCGTATTTGCGCGGAGGATAAAAATAAGAAGTAAAGCCCACAAACTTACCGTTCACAAAGACAGAATCACTATCAACCATTGTACCCAGATATAACTTAGCATACCTCCCTTCCATAGAAGTGGGTAAGTCAAAATCTTTACGATACCAAACAGTGCCCTTGATATCCAATCCTGTTTCATTCCAGCGACTTGGTACAGTTACTGTTTGCCATTCACGATCATCCCAATCTGTACGGTGCCATTTATTTGCTCCTTGATCTAATGCTGCATTTTCTAGGCTGGTCAATGCTTTTTTATTGACGATTAATGCTGGAAATTCTTTCAAATGATCTTGATTTATCCAACTTTGAATGGTACTTCCGCCTTTACTAGCAACTAGCATTCCTACTGGAATACCCGTATTGCTGTACGCTTCTTGCGCATAGAAATATGCTAAAGCAGTCCATTTTAGCACATCTGAAGCTATTGCTGAATACCATTGTGCGCCTGAAGCAATCTCATCTTTTTCATGGACAGATTCTTGTGTAGGTACTTTATAATAACGTATCATGTGATTATTGGACACATTGATCTCTGGGTACCGATCCACTAAACGCAGTATAGGAGTCTCCATATTAGACTGTCCTGAGGCTAGCCATACATCACCTATAAGAATATCACGAATAATAAGCTCATTGACTTCCATTATAAATGGACCTCCAGCTTTTTGTGGTGGCAAGGTCACAAACCACTTACCATCAGCATCAGGTTGTGTCTGGTAAATTTTTCCTTGAAAACGGATAGTCACCTTCTCGCCACGGTCTGCCCAGCCCCACAATTTCAGATCGACATCGCGTTGCAATACCATACGATCGCTGATTAAAGCCGGAAGCTTGATCTTGGCAACGACATACTGATAAATAAAAAAGCTGAACAGAATGGCAATAATTCTCATAAAACAATTATATTTTTTTCTCGTATTAAAAAATTACGGTACAGATTTAAGTTTCTTCCCCGCTACATTCTTGTTATTTGATCTGATATAGATGTATAAATACCTCTAGGATTGTGATGATTGCTCATTGCTATGCATCCTATAAGCATATATAATTGGTATAATGGTTATTCGCTTTATAAAACAAAATAGGTTTTTTAATAAGTTATGAAAAGAGCCAAAGCCCTTCCCATAACTAAAACGAAAAAAACAATAAACGAATAAAAGCGGTTAAATATAACGGTTTATCAAATTCTCTAAATATTCCTGCTTACCACTAATGAGTTTAGGTTCACCATTTTCAGCAGCAAAGTTTCTTAAATCTTCTAAAGATAATTTACCCTGCTCAAATTCAGCACCGGCACCAGTATCAAAACTAGCGTAGCGATCTGAGCGAATTTTTTTATAATCAGATTTTTGAAGAATATTGTCTGCTATCACTAAAGCTCTAGCAAAATTGTCCATGCCCCCCACATGAGCATAAAACAAATCGGCAGGATCAGTTGAATTTCTGCGAATTTTAGCATCAAAATTAACACCTCCACCTTTGAGACCACCAGCTTCTAAGATGATTAACAAAGACTCCGTCAACTCATTCAAATCATTTGGAAATTGATCAGTATCCCAACCGTTCTGATAATCTCCACGGTTAGCGTCAATAGAACCTAAAACTCCCGCATCAGCTGCAACTTGCAATTCATGTTGGAAGATATGCCCGGCCAAAGTAGCGTGGTTCACTTCTAAATTTAACTGAAAATCATCTAATAAATCATATTTTCTCAAAAAACCAATTACCGTTGCAGCATCAAAATCATACTGATGTTTTGTTGGTTCGCAAGGTTTTGGTTCAATAAAGAATGAACCTTTAAAGCCATTATTACGCGCATAATCTTTTGCTAAATGTAAAAAACGAGCCAAATGATCCTGCTCTCTTTTCATATTAGTGTTCAAAAGAGACATATATCCTTCACGTCCGCCCCAAAACACATAGTTTTCTCCTCCAAGTGCAATCGTAGCATCAATTGCTGCCTTTACTTGCGCACCACCATGCGCCAATACATGAAAATCAGGATTTGTAGATGCACCATTCATATAACGGTGATGACTGAACAAGTTGGCTGTACCCCAAAGTAATTTGATACCACTTTGAGTTTGCTTTTCCCTAGCATATTGCACGATACGCTCCAGATTTTGCTCATTTTCAACAACATTATCGGTATAGTCAACCAGATCGACATCGTGAAAACAATAATAGGGCAATTGCATTTTAGTCATAAATTCAAATGCGGCGTCCATTTTATCTTTTGCCCGGTCTATGATGGTAGGTTTGGCATCCCATGGAAAAAACTGTGTCGGTCCTCCAAACGGATCAGATCCATTACCATTAAACGAATGCCAGTAAGCACATGCAAACCTTAAATGCTCTGCCATCGTTTTTCCTGCTACCACACGGTCAGCATCATACCATCTAAATGCGAGTGGATTATCCGAATCTACACCTTCATATTTTATCTGTCCAATGTTTTTGAAATACTCCTGATTTCCTAATAATACTTCCATTTTTAATTAATTTAACAATTTCCTATTTAAACTATCTTTCCATTTCTCATATAACTCATCATATAAAGCGATATGTGTCGGTTCAATGATCGCATGTTTCTCTAATCCAGCAAAAGCTTCTTTACGCGTAGAAAATATCGCTGCTCCAAGACCTGCTCCCAATGCTGCCCCTACACTTCCGTCATTATCGTAAAGCTCGACTTCTACATGTGTTACACCTGCAAAAGATTGCTGAAATACGGGACTCAAAAATAAATTAGCATGTCCTGCGCGAATTACTTTTGGTTCAATACCATTTTGTCGTAAAATATCGAGTCCATATCGAAATGAGAATGCAATTCCTTCTTGTGTAGCTCGCCATAAATGTGCATCATCATGCCGTACGAAATCAATGTTTTCGATATGCGCATTCACCATCCGATTTTTCAACATTCTTTCAGCTCCATTGCCAAAAGGTAATACGATGATACCATCAGAAACCAATAGCAATATTGGAAGCTAATTGATTGATCTGTACATAATCATTTCCGCGTGCAGTTATTTTTTTCATCCAGCTATTTTGAATTCCTGTACCATTTATACAGAGCAAAATGCCTAAGCTTGTTTTGGTATAATCATGATTGACATGCGCAAATGTATTGACGCGAGATTCCTGATCATATACCAGTTGGTCCGTGACCGCATATATAACACCCGATGTGCCTGCAGTCGCAGCAACTTCTCCGGGGTCAAATACATTCAGAGAAAGTGCATTATTGGGTTGGTCACCAGCTTTATAACTCACGAAAGCATCTCTGGAGAGATTCAATTCATCCGCTACATCGGCTTTTATTTGTCCATAGTTTGAAAAAACAGCTAAAATATCAGGAACTAAATCCTGATCAATACCGTAATAATCAAGTAAGGTCTCCGAGATCCTATTATTCTTAAAATCCCATAAGATACCCTCCGATATAGAACTGATATTGGAGTTGATCTCACCAGTTAAACACATGCTCAAATAATCACCAGGTAACATAAATTTATGTATCCTTGCATACAGTTCAGGTTCATTCTGCTTCACCCAGGCTAACTTTGAAGCTGTAAAATTTCCCGGAGAATTGAGATGTGACGCTAAAAAACCAGTAGAGGACAAATCAGAAATTGCCTGATTGCCTATTGCAACTGCCCGACTATCGCACCATATAATGGCATTTCGCAGGGGATGTTGATCCTTGTCTACAATCACTAGACCATGCATTTGATAAGCAATTCCAATAGCACCGATATGCTTCGGATTATAAAGTCCAGTACTGTTAAGTTTTTTAATCGCCAATTTTGTATACTCCCACCACAGATTGGGGTCTTGCTCCGCCCAGCCCTGCTGTTCAGAAATAATAGCTGCCTCATTGTCTGGGTATTGAGTAGACACAACTCGTCTATTTGTTTGTGCATCTATGACAGAAACTTTAATAGAGGAAGTCCCTAAATCTATTCCTAATAATAACATATCCTATTTTCTAATAATTATTTTAGTCTATTAATTCAATTGCTCAATATGGTAAGTCACCATTATCTGTTCCCATGCTTTTGAAACAATTATTGTGAGTCATGAACAAAAACATACTTTCCACCTCTTTGAGTTGCAATATCGTATTCAAAAATTGGTCTCAAATGATTCCCTTGCAAAGTCGCTTGCGCTGACACAAGCGCTTCTTTCCCAGCTACAGGGTTTAACAGACTGTTTGAGTTTTCACCTGTTGCTTTCTTCAATCCTTTACCTTTAAGTGGCCAGTAGGATCGTAAACGTAGGTTTCCGCCAATTTTTGACGTAACAGCAATGTTCCGAATCTGACCGTTTTCCCAATTCATATCAACATAAAATCCACCTCTAGCCACAATACCCGAAACAGAAACCATCGCTCCATAATTCGGATATAGCAGGCAGCACATGCACCGCTCCGTCATGACTTTGAATAAGCATTTCGGCCACTCCAGCACTCAGACCAAAATTTCCATCAATCTGAAACGGCGGATGCGCTGTAAACATATTGGGATAAGTTCGTCCTTCTGGATTTTTATTGTTCGCTAAGGTCAACATATTGTCAATGATCTGATACGCTTTATTACCATCGAGCAAACGTGCCCAAAGATTGATTTTCCAACCGATGGACCAACCTGTGGCAAAATCACCTCTATATTTCAACGAATTAGCAGCAGCCTCAAATAGTTGGGGCGTCCGATAGGCAGATATTTGGTTTCCTGGATACAGACCATACAAATGCGATACATGCCGGTGGTCACTTTTCGGATCATCAAGATCTTCTAACCATTCTTGCAATTGGGTATATCGTCCGACCTGCATGGGAGGTATTTGTCGCGCAGTAGAAATCAATTTAGTCTGATAATCCTGATCCTGACCTAAAATTTGACTCGCCAAGGCAGTTCGAGTAAGCATATCATATGCGAGTTGATTATCCATTGTAACACCTGCTGACAATGGTCCATGCTCAGGAGATATTGATGGCGAAATTACGAGCCAATCCGGATGTTTTGGATGAGCAATTAATATGGACAAAATAAAATCCGAAGCACCTTTCATTACTGGATATATTTCAGCTAGAAATTTCTTATCCCCGGTATATAAATAGTGTTCCCATAAATGCTGGGTTAACCACGTACCCCCTGTTGGCCACATACCTGCTGCTGCAAAATCAATTGGGCTCGTTACACGCCATAGATCTGTATTGTGATGCGTCACCCAACCATCAGCACCATACAATATCCGAGCAGTTTCACGACCACTTTCACTCAACTCTTTAATCATCTGAAACAAAGGCTCATTCGTTTCAGAAAGATTGGTTACTTCTGCTGGCCAATAATTCATTTCTGTGTTAATATTGACTGTATATTTGCTGTCCCAAGGTGGATTCATCGATTTGTTCCATATGCCTTGTAAATTGGCAGGCTGACTGCTAGGTTGAGAAGAACAGATCAATAAATAGCGTCCAAATTGAACCAATAGCGCCACCAAAGCAGGATCTTGCGTTGTTTTGAAATTTTCAATCCGCTTGGTGATCGTCATGTTTTCTTCTTCCGCTTTGCGACCAAGATCTAATTTGAATCGTGCAAATTGTTTATTGTAAATTGCTATATGCTGATTCAATGCCGATTGAAAAGTTTTCTTTTTCGATAGCGCTAATTTATGAGCAGCCCGAACTATTTGACTATCATCGATCGTTTTATAATTCACAAAATTTGTTGCGATAGAAATGTAAATCACGACAGATGTTGCTCCTGACACGGTCAATTTACTATTCGTGAGCGCTACGCTACCATCTTTATTTTTTACAGAAGTATGTTTTTGATAGATTACTTTTCCATCAATTCCTTCATGCGATGATCCCCTACCTTCCAAAATTAAACTTTCACCTGACTTGAAAACTTGATGATCAGAAGGATTTGAGTATTCAATATCAAAATTTAAAGCGCCTTTTTTACTTGATGTTATCTGCATCATGATAACATCATCGGCAAACGAAGAAAACACTTGACGCGTATAAGTTACTCCATCTACTGTATAACGGGATAATGCGACAGCTTTATCGAGATCTAATTCGCGGTAATAGTTTTGATAATCCTTATGTTCCGGAAAGTTTAAAATTACGCTACCAGCCGTCTGATAGGGCATGCCATGAGTTTTTGTGAAAAACGATTGATTTACTAATTTATCTGCTTCCTCTGTTTTACCAGAAAAGATAAGTTGCTGGATTCGAGGCAATGATTTTAATCCTTTAATATTATCATTACGATATGGACCTCCTGCATAAATGGTTTCTTCATTTAACTGTAATTGTTCACGCTCAGGAATGCCATATACCATGGCTCCCAAACGACCATTCCCTATGGGTAGAGCCTGTTCCCATTGGTTATCATATACAGGTTTATCGTACCATAATTTAAGTGAATTTTGGTTCTGTGCATATAACATGGAACTAAATACTGATATGATCAATATTAAAACAACATTACATAGCTTAACTACTATCAATCTCATAATCCTATCTCAATTTTTATGTTGTGTTTTTTAATTATATAGTTTATAAACTTACTACTGCAAGACTTTATTAAAATATTCTAAATCATTAATTTAAAAAAGAATAACATTTTCTGTGAAAATATATTTACCAATAGTGAATGCTACCGCATAAACTATGTGCAGACACATTTTATAATTTATCAGGATTGGCATTTTTAAATAATAATTGCGAAACCATATACAAGTCATTTTTCCAAACTTTAAAGTCATGACCTCCAGGTTCTATGTAAAATACATGTTGAACACCATGTTTTTCCAAATATTTATGAGTTCTATTCGTGATATTTATTAAACCATCTTGATCTCCACAAGAAATCCATAGTAATTTAAGTTTGTTCTTTACTTCTTGTGGGTTAGGAATTAGATTTTCTGGCAAATGTGTATTAGGTGCAGAAGAAAATCCACCTACCCAAGCAAATGTATCGAGATTACCGAGGCCAAAATTTAATGCTTGTCCTCCCCCCATAGATAATCCGAACAAAGCGCGATTTATTTGATTTGGCTTAACTGGGTATTTTTTTTCGACGTAAGGAATTAAATCATGAATGAGGTCGCTTTGAAATGTAGAAAAAGCCCCTATTTTATCAGCGTCCATTATATTGCCTGTAGCGCGATCATCTTTCATAGCACGACCATTAGGCATAACAACTATCATTGGTTCTAATTTACCTTGCGCATACAGATTGTCTAAAATAATATGAGGTGTGCCATTTTTTAACCATTCATATTCATCTCCACCTACTCCATGTAAAAGATAAAGTACAGGGTATGATTTCTTTGATGAGAAGCTAGGTGGCAAATAAACTAAAGCACTACGCTTTACTCCCACAGTCTCTGAAAAATAAAAAATCGTATCTATATTACCATGCGAAATATCTGTTTGATATACATCAAATCCACCGGGAGCTTGCATGTTTTGGGCTTTTATTACTATCACTGCTAGTAATAAAAGCAGAATGATCCATAATTTTTTTATCATCATTTGGTTTATAATTAATTTAAAGATATAATCAACATAATTTTGTTGATCTCTATTATTTTATTGCCATGTTACAGCACAAGAGATAAATAAAATAGCAAATTGATAAGTATTGTATATAAGCAACACCTATTGAAATAATTTAATTAGTTGAAAATAAATTGGTTACATTAACACTATAAAATAACAGTTGTCTAAGAATATTGCTTTAATTACGATTATGCGAATATTTAGAAATCCCCTCATCTCCAAAATTTGAATTAAACATCAGTCAAAATAATTACTTTCTGGAAATTACTTTCTTTACTGCTAATACAATACTGATGGCATTCAAACCATATTTTTCCATTAATTGAGCTGGTGTTCCCGACTCACCAAAACGATCATCAACAGCTACATATTCCTGAGGGCTAGGTAGTTTTTTTGCTAATAATTGTGCTACACTATCTCCCAATCCTCCTAAACGATTATGTTCTTCAGCTGTAACGACACAACCTGTTTTTCGTACCGAGTTTAAAATTGCTTCGTCATCCAATGGTTTAATTGTATGAATATTGATAATCTCAGCATCTATGCCTATTTTCTCTAGTTCCTCCCCTGCTTGAATTGCCTCCCATACTAAGTGCCCTGTAGCGATAATAGTTACATCCTTACCTTCATTAAGCATGACAGCTTTACCAATTTCAAATTCTTGATCTTCTGGTGTAAATACCGGTACTATTGGTCTTCCAAAACGGAGGTAAACAGGACCATAATACTGAGCTGCAGCAATTGTTGCAGCCTTAGTCTGATTATAATCACAAGGATTGATAACAGTCATTCCAGGCAACATCTTCATTAATCCTATATCTTCCAAAATTTGGTGAGTAGCCCCATCTTCACCAAGTGTCAAACCTGCATGCGATGCCGCAATCTTCACATTTTTATTAGAATATGCTATAGATTGACGTATTTGATCATAGACTCTCCCTGATGAAAAGTTAGCAAAAGTCCCTGTAAAAGGGATCTTATTTCCGATGGTTAAACCTGCAGCGATCCCCATCATATTTGCTTCAGCAATACCAATTTGAAAAAATCTTTCAGGAAATTCTTTAATAAAATCATTCATCTTTAATGAACCAATCAAATCAGCACAAAGTGCAACTACATTATTATTTTGTCTACCCGCTACCAATAAACCTGCTCCAAAGCCTGATCGTGTGTCCTTAGATTCAGTATATGTATATTTTTTCATGTATTTGAAAAATCTATCTCTTGTTAAAAAATATAGGATTAATAATCACCTAATGTTTGTTGATTCTGTTCTAGAGCCGCAGTCAACTGTTCATCATTTGGCGCTACTCCATGCCATTTATGTGAACCCATCATAAAATTCACTCCATTTCCCATTTCCGAATGCAATAAAATAACAACAGGAACACCATGATTTAACTGCATTTTAGCTTGGGTAAATCCTGCTAGTATAGCAGTAATATCATTTCCACTCTGTATTTCAACCACTTGCCAGCCAAAAGCTAACCATTTGGCTCTCAAATCTCCTAAAGACAGCACATCTTTAGTTGCACCATCAATTTGTGCTCCATTGTAGTCGATTATTGCAATAAGGTTATCCACTTTATTATGTGGTGCATACATGGCGGCTTCCCATATTTGTCCCTCTTGCAATTCGCCATCACCCATAAGTACATAGATTATCTTATCATCATTATTCAACTTTTTAGCTTGAGCGGCACCAATTGCAACCGATAAACCTTGACCTAATGAGCCTGATGCTATGCGCACCCCTGGCAAGCCATCATGAGTAGTAGGATGTCCCTGCAATCGGGATCCAAGCTTACGAAAGGTTGCTAATTCGGATACATCGAAATACCCTGCTCTTGCCAATACACTATAGAAAACAGGAGAAATATGTCCATTTGAAAGAAAGAATAAATCTTCTCGCTTTCCATCTAAATCAAAGTCAGTCTTTCTATTCATTACCTCAAAATATAAAGCAACCAATAGCTCTGTACAACCTAACGATCCTCCTGGATGTCCTGATTGACAAGCATGCACCATGCGAACGATATCTCTTCTAACTTGATAAACTATTGAATTTAGTTCAGAAATACTCTTTTTCATTATTTCCATACAGATTACATGTTTTGATCAGCAACTCGTTTATGATCTGCTAAGAATTGATCTAACCCACTTTCAGTTAAAGGATGCTTTAGAAGAGAAAGAATAGCTGACAAAGGTGAAGTAATCACATCTGCACCAATTTTGGCGCAGCCCAAAATGTGTGTACTATTACGTATGGATGCTGCTAATATCTGTGTAGTAAACCCATAGTTATCATATATGATACGGATTTCATTAATAAGCCCCAACCCATCGACTGATATGTCATCTAAACGGCCTATAAATGGAGAAACATAGGTTGCTCCTGCCTTAGCGGCCAATAATGCTTGCCCTGCTGAAAAAACTAATGTACAATTAGTTTTTATGCCCTTTTTACTGAAATATTTGATTGCTTTTATCCCATCTTTAGTCATTGGAACCTTAACCACAATTTTTTCATTTAAAATAGCCAACTCTTGCCCTTCACTAATCATTCCCTCGAAGTCAGTAGCAATCACTTCAGCACTAACATCTCCATCTACAATCGCACATATGGCTAGGTAATGGTTTTTAACATGATTATCACCACTAATTCCCTCTTTTGCCATTAATGTTGGATTAGTCGTTACACCATCCAAGATCCCGAAGTCTTGGGCCTCTTGAATATCTTTCAAGTTGGCTGTGTCAATAAAAAATTTCATTTATTAATTTAAGTTTATTTGTTTATGATTTGGTCTACAATTAACATTTCAAAAATCTCTAATTGTAAAACAAAACTATACTTTTAAGCTCTAATAAAATGAAACAGATATTAAAAATAAGGGTAAAAATGTTCAAAATGCAGCATCGAAATGCAGCTGTAGGCCATTTAGTAATCTTTTCTATAGAAAAATAATCAATATGTTATCTTAACATTATAAGTAAGAATTAGCCCTATCGTAGGGATCTCTTTTAGTTTTGGATCTTTATGAATTATAGATACTATTTCTTTTATCATCCACTTCACCCTTGTTATTCGATTGCACTATATTTCATTTTACTGTTTTTTTCTAGAAATCGAATTGCTGCTGTCGGTTTACTTTTTCAAAAAAAGCTACCCTCATCAGTAACCATAAAAAAAGGAGACTCAGCGTCTCCTTTTTTACAATCATCTTCTTTTCTGCCATCTACTGATCATAGAACCTACGTCTGTTCCCAAGCAGATCACCACAAGAAAACTTGCCCAATCAAACTTAACGTACCTCTTGAAGTACCGATACGAATGTCATTCCGTTTCATTCGGCATAAGCGATGCAGTGATTATGAATTTTTCTTAACAACATCGACCATATGATCCAAATCAAATGGTTTTTCGATATAATCATCAGCTTTACAGTCCTTAGCTGTTTGAGCCAAATTATGAGATGTTGAAGTTAGTACAGCAGGTAGATTTTCAGTTTCTGGATCGTTTTTCAGCTCCTCAATTACTTTATTACCTTTCTTCCCTCCCTTAATATGCTCATCCACTATGACAACATCGGGGTCGATCTTCTCAATATTATCAATGGGCTCAGTTGTTAACGAAGACGTAACATCAAAACCTTCATCCGTCAACACTTCATCCATGATATATCGGACATCTTCATCATCCTGAATAAGCACAACCTTCTTTTTCATATTTCCACCAATTTTGACGCAAATATATTGATATAAATTAATATCCAAAAACTCCTCCGCAACACAACACAAACTACCTAATAAATTGATAACCAGTAAAATATATAGTTAAATTTTTATTCAATAAATTTAATAGTTTATTTAGCACGCGCTTTACACATGTCCCATCCCTACCTACACAAGAAATCAGATAATCAATGTCCCTAACATAGACTCCCTAACCCTAATCAGGGGAACCGTGTTCAGTATAGGCTCAAGTCCTCCCAGATACCCCCAATACCAAATTGCCGTCAATACATCAAGTAGCAATATCAGAGCTTACATCATAAACATCAGTCACAAGATTTAAAATCAAATCAATTGATAGCCGTTATGGTAAGATGCCGAAATTAATTGATCAGCGTCTTCAGCACCAAAAGATCCGGTATCCTGGTTCCAATAGATTTTCTTACCTGTACGGTATGCGATATTACCCATTTGCGCAAATATTGCAATATCTGCACCAGCCTGTACAGAGCAATTTAAAGCCGATGAATCTCTACTTTTAACTGCTTCAATAAAATTAGCGGCATGCAGATCCAATCCATCATCGACTGATTTCTGAAAGGCAACACCATCCATACGGCCTTTTTCAGGAATGACCTCCCAGCCACTTCGGTTAAGCACCAAAGTTCCGTTGTTTCCAATAAAAGCAACGCCATGATTTTTACCATAAGGACCTCCATCAATACCAGTAGCATGTTCCCATTGGATATTAAAACCCTCAAACTCATATACAGTCGTTAACGTATCAGGCGTCTCGGCAGCATCTTGCGGATAAGCAAATTTCCCACCTGATGCCATGATTGAAATTGGCGTAGAAGCTTTCATTCCTAAAAGTGCATAATCAAGCATATGAACACCCCAATCCGTCATTAATCCACCAGCATAATCCCAATACCATCTAAAATCAAAATGAAACCTATTCGGATTGAAAGGTTGTTTCTTTGCAGGGCCCAACCACAAATCGTAATTGACACCTGCAGGAACGGGTGCATCTGGTTTAACGGGGATACTTTTCATCCACCCTTGGTATGCCCAAGCTTTCACCAAGCGTACTTTACCTAACTTTCCGGAGTGCACAAACGCAATCGCATCGCGAAAATGTTGCTGACTCCGCTGCCACTGCCCCACCTGTACAATCGATTTACTCTTCTTTACTGCAGCTACCATCGATCTGCATTCTGCGATCGAGTTACCCAAAGGTTTCTCAACATAAACATCTTTTCCTGCCTGGCAAGCTTCTATCATCTGTAAGCAATGCCAATGATCGGGCGTACCGACAACCACCACATCGACGTCTTTACTTTTTAATAAGTCACGATAGTCATTAAAACCTTTAACTTTAATACCTCTTCCTTCAAGCTCTTTTATACGTTTTTGTAAGACATTATCATCAACGTCACAAAGCGCGGTACACAGCACATCTGGATGTTTTAGTATAGCATTTAAATCGGCCCATCCCATACCATTGATACCAATGGCCGCAACACGGATTTTTTTATCAGCACCTGCAGCTGCATATAGCTTAGGAAACATAGCCGTCAAACCAGCTATAGAAACAACCGTAGTTGAGTTTTTGATAAATTTTCTTCTTGATGAATGCATCATAATTGTTTATAATTTGTTGTTTATTTTTGGATTATCATACCATGGCACAAAGGTTTATGCATGATCTAAATTATATGTCTTGATGACGTTTAATATATAAATAACCATATTTTATTTCACAAAAGCAAAAAAATTATTATCTTATGACAACCATTTTATAGACTACAAACCAATCATATGCAATCCTTAAAGAAATTAGCTACTTTACTCCTATTATCCTGTAGTATACCCACATTATCTGCACAGACCTATTTAAATTTAGATTTCGAAACCATGAGCGGTGATAAACTCAGAAGATGGTCCTATTCCAATAATGAAGCTGTATATACCCGTGACAGTACCGAAAAAGTAAGCGGCAACTACAGCTATAAAGTAACCCGAACTAATCCTGATCCATCAGGAGGTTTTTTTTTCAACGAATTGCCGGCAGATCTTGTCCAAGGCAAAGAAATTGTTATAAAAGCAAAAATCAAAACAGAAATTAAAAATAAAGGTGAAGCAAATCTCTATCTCATTGTTTTGAACAAACATGGTAAAATTCTCCATTCTGATGATATGGAAGGAATGCGTCTAGATCGTACATCAGCATGGGAGAAAGTGAATATCAAAGCCAAAATTGACTCCAATGCAGCAGTCATCATTTTTGGAGGCGCATGGAACGGTGGTGCTATGACTGCATGGTTTGACGATTTTGAGCTCTTTATTGATGGCCAAAAATATATAACACCAGTACCTAGAACAGCTCCACTAACAAAAAATGAACTAGCCGTATTAAAAAAATACTGCTACCCTTTAAAGTCATCTGATCCAAATATTGAAAATAATACAGACTTATCCATTCTAAAAAAACTGACTAAAGATGCCAAAATAGTTGCTTTAGGGGAATCGTCTCACGGCTCAAGTGAAATATTTAAAATGAAGCACCGCATCATCAAATACCTCACGCAATATGACAACTTCAACATGCTTGCTTTTGAGGCCAATATGCCTGAATCTAATACATTAAACAAAGCTATTCTGAATCAACAGTTTGACCAGATAAACTTGATGAAAACACTATACTTTTGGACTTGGCATACAACTGAAATTCGTAACCTATTGAACTGGATGCAAGACTTTAACCAAGGGAAACCAAAAATTGAATTTGCGGGATTTGATATGCAGTTTTACAAAGGAGCAATAGAAGAAGTAAAAAAAGCACTCCAAACAAATACTGAGATTCAAAAAGATTTATATGAATTTGAATATTTTATTTCAACAATAGCGTACCAGTACGCTAACCAAAATGGAAAAGTGAGCTTACCTGATGAACAGATCCATCGTACTACTCAATTGCACACACAGTTAAAAACTGTAATCCAAAAAAGTGATAAAACGGGAACAGAGAAAGACTGGCTACTACAAAACATGAGAATTTTAGAACAATATGTAGATCAGAAAATTGGTGATGGAAATCCTGAGGAAAAGCGCGATCGCTATATGGCAGAAAACCTTTTATGGTTATTGGATCATCATCCTGACCCAAGAATTATAGCATGGGCACATAACGGTCATATATCTAAAAGCAACAAAACAATCGATAAAGGATTCTTTGATTCACCAATGAAAATGGGTGGTTATATCGCCGATGCCATTCCTGGTAAATCTTTGACAATTGGCTTTACTTTTTATGACGGTTCCTATACGGCTATGGATCCAAATGATATAAAGCCATTTCCTGCAGAAACCGCCTTTCCTGGAACTTATGAGCATTTTTTAAATCAAATGGATAAACCAATCTTTATTCTTGATCTTAAGAAAATCAAAGCGGACAAACCTGTCGAATTAGACTGGTTATTGTCAACGCTACCCTTTAGAAACCATTGGTGGTAATAAACAAGCTAATGAATTTCGCGACACAAATATTGCCGATGCCTTTGATTATCTCATATTTATTAAAACATCAACAAACTCTCATTTTTTAAATTAGACAAACTTCCTTATTACTTAATCAGTGTACGCGCAAAAACAGAGATAATCTCCGTTTTCAAGCACATGTAATATCCTAAAAAGCGCCTTAAATAAGGCGCTTTTTTATTAATCACAGAACCCCTTTCCAACCATTAGAATAGACGATTTGTTCCCGCAACTTTATCGCTCTACGACAGCCTTTACTATCTCTCCGTTTTGGTCTACAACTCTTGTATCCGTTCTGAATAATAAGTACCATTTTCTGAAAGTTCCTATGAATACCAGCAACATTAACAGCATAGCCAAGATCGCTAATGCGGCCAAAAGCATTTGCCCTTTTGGTAGATAAATATCCACGATCTGCAGGTATCCGGCGCAAAAAGTAATGATAGCCATAAATACTCCAGGAAGAGCTGTACATAATGCATATTTACCCCTATTCATCCGGAGCAGCATGGTTGTACACACAATCAATCCGCAGGCGGCCAGTAATTGATTACTAATTCCAAATAACGGCCAGATACTACTCACGTTACCGGTAAACACTAAGTAACCCCATGAGCATGTAAACAGCGCACTGCATAACCAAACGCCAGGTTTCCAATCTTTATCTTTAAATGCAGGAATCACCGTACCCAACATCTCCTGTAAAAAAAACCGTCCCACCCGCGTACCTGCATCAATTGCTGTCAAGATGAATACCGCTTCAAACATGATGGCAAAATTATACCAATAGGCCATAATATCATCCATAAAGGGTACTTTATCAAAAATATGTGCCATACCCACAGCCAAGGAAACAGCACCTCCGGTACGTCCATGTAGATCCACGCCTATCCTGTCGATAAAATGTGGCAGATCCACCGTATGTAAATGAGGATGAAGCTTCAAAAATTGCGCATAATCTTCCGCAGGAGTATTGATCGCAAAATAATCTCCTGGCATTAATGTACAAGCGGCAATCAATGCCATGAGGGCAACAAACCCTTCGACAAGCATAGCGCCATAGCCTACAAAAAGTATTTCCCTTTCATTACCCAACATTTTGGGAGTAGTACCCGTTGCGATGATCGCATGAAAGCCAGAAATAGCCCCGCAAGCAATAACTATAAAAATAAAAGGAAGCACCGGACCACCGATAATCGGTCCGCCACCATGAATGAAACTCGTCAATGCCGGCATCTGAATAGTCGGATGAACAAATATTACACCAACGGCAAGCATCAGTATCGTCCCGATTTTGAGGTAAGTAGAAAGATAATCGCGGGGCACTAAAAGAAACCAGATCGGTAGTACAGAAGCAAAAAAACCATACACCGCTATGGCAATTGAAATCGTTTTCACATCCCAATCAAACAGATCATGGAAGGTTGGTATTTCCATAAGTCGATGGCCGGCAATAATACCCACTAACAGTAAAATACCGCCCAATACACTTGCCAATGTCACCGACCCCGCACGATAACGCATCAATAAGCCCATAAATATAGCGATGGGCATCGTGAGTATGATGGTAAATAAAGACCATGGAGCTTCGTGCATAGCGCTTATGCAGGCCAAAGATAGACCAGCTAAGGTCAAGATGAGGATAAATAATACCGCTACCCCCGCAATTCCACCAACGGCTGGTCCGATTTCCTTAGCAGCAATAGTCGCCAAACTCTGTCCTTTATGCCGAACCGATGCAAATAGAACGACCATATCGTGAACTCCACCACCCAATACACAACCGATCAGGATCCATAAAGTGCCAGGAAGATAGCCAAACTGCGCCGCTAATACAGGTCCAACGAGTGGACCTGCAGCAGCAATAGCGGCGAAGTGATGACCAAATAATACTTTACGATCAGTCTTCACATAATCGTGTCCATCAGCAAACTCAACTGCCGGTGTAGGTATCGTATCGTTAAGGCGTAAGACCTTTTTGGCAATAAAAATTCCATAAAAACGATAAGCGATCGCAAAGATCAAAAGCGAAACAAAAACCAGCGTTAGGGCGTTCATATTGTTTAAATCCATCATAAATCAAGTTCGAATATTATGTTAATTTCCATTTCCTTCTATAACCTGACCAGAAGACAACAAATGTTTTTTCAACAGGTCGTAACGTACATTTTGCACAATACCATCATCATCTAATGCTAGAACAGCTGCCCATCCGGCACTCTGCCCTAGAACCATAAATACAGGTTCCATTCGAATGGAACCAAAGGCTATGTGCGAACTAGAAACACATACGGGTACTAATAAATTGGTGCAATCGTCTTTTTTGGGCAATATCGATCCGAAAGAAATTGGATAAGGTTTTGGAACGTGCACCCCAATATCACCTTCATTTTGTACTGTCCCATCTTGCGTTACATACCGTTGAACATTGTGCGAATCTAACGTGTAAGACCCCATACCGATAGGGTCGGAAACAGATCGGGTTCCCAAGATATTCTGTTCAATGGTAACATACTGCCCGATCATACGTCTAGCTTCACGGATGTATAATTGGTAAGGCCAATTATCATTGTCCACAAACTCATCTTTAGCTAATCCCCATGTAGCCATTTTATCCCGAACAGCCTGCGGTACCGACAGATCATTAGCCATAAAATAATACAATCCCATTTGATAATCTTTATGCTCCTGTACTATTGCTTTGCGTGCTTCATAACTTGCCTCGGGATAATTATAGTTCATCCCTATAAAATCAGTACTGAATGGGCCATGGTTGTTAGCATCGGTCTTGTGATTGGGTACCAAATCAAATTTTTGGAACGTCTCATCCCAAGCATGCTGATAGAGGCGCTTGAGCAATTCATAATTTTCAGCCTTGTATCGAACCGGCATTTTGAAGTCTACCTTATTCTTTTCACTATTACTTAAACACATCCGAAAACAGTAGGCTTGCAATTTGTTATCTGCACTTCCATTTGGTCCTGGAACATGATCAGAAACACCATAGAGCAATCCGCTACTGGGATTACCTGGTGTCTTATACGGACTTATCGGTCTAGCAAAGTGATGGCGGTGGTGAAAAACTCCAGCCTGCACACCGTTCCATTGCTCACCATACTGTTCATTAGATTCACGTCCTATCGTATAGCTCACTTTTGCCAATGCCATGAGATCACCTTCATAGGTAGCATCTATAAAAATCGAACCCTTATAAACGGTACCATCTAGTGTCTTAATGGATGCTATTTTTCCATTTTGCATCTGGATGCTCTCAGCACTCCTATCCAAACAGACTTCCCGTATTACCGTGATCTGATTTTCTTTCACCCAAGATTCAAAAATGCGTTCAGCGACATGTGGTTCAAAAATCCACATCGTTTGATGCTCGCTATCCATAGCAACAGTGCCCTGTCCCTTATTGCCGAAAGATTCTCGAGTCTGCCATTTCCAACTCGATTGCTGGGAATAATGGTTAAAGACATCCTGATAAAACTTTTTAGCCAAACCACCTATAACAGCCTTATTTCCAGTATCAGTAAAACCCAACCCACCTGAACTCAAACCACCTAGATGCTTATCTGGCGATAGAACAATAACAGACTTCCCTGCTTGTTTGATCTGTAATGCTGCTGTGAGCGCAGCTGGAGTTCCGCCGTAGATCAATACATCCGCGGTATTCGCATTAGACTGTGCAACCCCTTGTTGCACATCGAATAAAAAAATAAGTAAAAACCATCTATATCGCATAGCCATTAGTTTTGATCAGAAATAGGTACCCATATCAAGGCATTAGCTGCCAATATTCCCGGAGCATTAGAACGTATCTCAACATAAGGATTTTTTGATCCACTCTCAAAAGTATATTCGCCCACTTCAACCCATGTACTGGTCGTCTGCCCTTGAATATTGACCTCATTAAAATTAATATTTTTCTCAACAGATTGTTTACCTGTAAACACCTTGAATGTACCAGATGCCACACTTTCAGCCGTTTTCGGAAAATAGCTATACAACTTATACTTACCAGCGACAAAATCTTTGCCTGGCAAAAATCGAGCAGTTGCAGATGGGTCGTTATGTGCCTCTTGATAGCTCATACCATATCCTTTTTTAGCAGATTTAATCCATTTTCCACGTAATTGCACCTGATCGGAGTTATCTACTTGAATAATATAATCTTCTTGACGACCATCTGCTTTAGCATTCTTCTTCAATACTTGACGGATTCGATCGACATCAACATCCTGTACCGGTATTTTCTGGTCTATGGCAATGCACGCGGCCACAGCTGCCGATTGAGCCAATACCATAAATACAGGCTCCATACGAATCGAACCGAAGGCAATATGACTTGCAGATAGACAGACAGGCACCAATAGGTTATTGATCTCTTCCTTTTTAGGCACGATAGATCTGTATGAAATTGGAAATGGCGAAAACCCTCCGACCTCAACATTGCCTTCATTTTTAACCATTCCATTCACAACGACTCGGTCACAATTATGCGAATCCATAGTGTAAGCAGCAAAACCTACACCATCGGTCACCGTCTCATGTCCCTGACAGTGATGTTGGGTCATGACGACATCACTGATCATCCTACGTGCTTCACGGATATACAATTGTGGAGACCAATGTCCATTATCTACATACTCGTCCTTAGGGTATCCCCATTTTTTAAATTCATCCCGAATAGCCAAGGGTACAGAAGGGTCATTTGCCACAAAGTACAGTAAGCCCTTAGTATAATCTTCATGCGCTTTGATAATCTCCTTTCTTTTGAAATAATCAGCTTCAGGGTAATCCCAGTTCATTCCGATCATATCCGTTGAAAATCCATTTCTATTGTTAATATCGGTCTTACCGTTTGGCATTAGACTCCATATAAAGGCATCTTGAATACTTTTCCAGGGTTGAATCTCTTTTTGTCTTTTTAAGAGTTCATACTTAGCCGGATCATAATTATCAGGCTGTGTAATAGTGATCCTATTCTGGGGGATATTGGTCAGTGCAATTCTATAATTATAAGCTTGAACCTTCTTGTCGCCAGTACCATTTGCTTTTACGATTTCATCATTTATTCCCCAAACAAGACCACTTTCAGGGTTTCCTTTAACCTTATAGGGATCTACTCCATCCGGAAACTGGTGTCCATCCAACAGTTGCACGCCATTTATAGTCTCACCATAAGTAGCATTTGACTCGCGCCCCACATGATACGAAACTCCAGCCTTGGCCAACAGGTCGCCTTCATAAGTACAGTCCATAAACATCTTGGCGCTGACAACGACCTGCTGGTTACCATTACTTTCGCTAGGTGTCACAGAAATTGATTTGATCAATTTATTGTCTGTCTTCACCCCCACCAGTCTATATCCCAGCATTTGCTCGGTAGTCGAATTACTCAGATAATTTTTAAAGATAGTATCAGCCACTTTTGGTTCAAATATCCATTGCTCAAAACCATTATAATATTTACCTACTTTGCGGTAAAAATCCAGCGCCACCCCGGTTACTACATATTTATTACCGATATCCGTTTGCCCCAAACCACCAGAAACTGAGCCCTCCGACTCTCGTACCTGGGTCGATCAACAAGACCGATTTCCCTGCATGCGCAGCTGTATATGCGGCGGCAACACCAGCAGAAGTTGCCCCATAGATGCACAAGTCCACTTGCTTATTCTCTTGTCCATAAGCCATTTGTAGGATAACACCCCAAGTGGCTACAATTATTAAAAATCTGTTCATCATTATGCTCTGTTTTAAAGTTTAATAACCAGGATTTTGTTCTAGGTTTTTATTGGTTACAATTTCAATATTGGGAATAGGCCATAAATAATTTTTGTTCACATCGAACTTACGTATTTCTATGACACGCATATCTTTCTGATTAGCTACCTGTTGATAGTTCACCAATCCATCTTGATCGATAGCAGGAGCACTAGCAAGCAATCCTTTCGGAATGCGCCCATACAAAGTCGAATTCATGGCCTTACTGGCTAATTTCCATCGTCTCAGATCGACCAACCTGAAACCTTCATTCGCCAATTCAAAGAGTCTTTCTTTACGTACAATCTCCCGGAGCTGCGATTGAGACTGGCTAGCTACAATCGGAGGCATATCGACAGTAGGACGCTGTCTGATGGTATTGACCGCATCATAAACACTTTGGTCAATGGTATTGGATTCTATCATTGCTTCGGCATAAATCAATAAAACTTCAGCATATCGGCTTTGAATAATATTCAACTCGGACTCCATTGTAAAATCTTTGTCTTTCATATCGACATATTTTTTCCAACAATAACCGGAGAAAGTGGCATAAGCATTTATCGCATCTTGATTTTGAATACGGACTGGAGAAGAAGTATTATAGTTATAATTCCAGCACAGTAGACTATCCTTGTGCGTTTCAAACTGAAATCCAAAATATACAGAACCAGGAAGTGCAATAGTATAGGATAAACGTGGGTCACGATTATCGAACGGTTTTTTAGCATCATAGATCGGTGACTTATCAATAGCCAACCCATCAGTACAAGCATAAGCATCAACAATAGATTGAGATGGTATCTTGTTAGAGGTACCTTGTGCGTTCCGCGATATAAAACCTCGTGTCGTACTATGTGTTTTTGTTTTTTGTAAACGTAGATACTGAAAGGCAAAAATCACCTCTTTCGAGCTCTCCCCATCATAAGTGAATAGCTGCCCAAAATCGGGATGTAAACTATAGACTTTGAGGTCCATCACCGCTTTTGCTGAGCTAGCTGCCTGCTCCCACAATTCGTTGTTAAGAGCCGTTCTAGCCCGGATAGCCAATGCAGCTCCTTTGGTAGCCCTACCGTTATCGGCATTACCATAGCTTACCGGTAGATTAGCAGCCGCATCTTCCAGCTCTCCTAAAATAAAATTAGCGATTTCAGCTTTTGGACTTTTGGGAATATTGGCATCAGACAAACTAACGCTACTTGTAACCAAAGGTACACCTCCAAAATAATCGATCAGATATTGGTACACATAAGCCCGAATAAATTGGGTCTCTGCCTTATATCGTTTCTGTAAGGTAGCATCCATCTTACCGTCCAATTTGCCGATATTATCCAAAATAAAGTTGCATTTACTGATCACTTTGTAAGAGTTGGTCCAAATATTTCGGATATAACCATTATTACTATCAAAATCGCCACGCCCCACAGCCTGCAGATCTGAAGTATTACGGTCCCAACCAATATCGGTAGCATCATCAAGTGTTAAATTAATAGGCATATCATCCGTAGGGTGAAATACCAAGGCACTGTACAACCCATTGACAACTAATGTCAGTTCTTCTTGATTAGCAAAGTATTTTTCGTCAGAAGGACCGTCCAATGGTGATCGATCCAAATATTTATCACATGCTCCCATCAGAAACAGTATTCCGACGAAAACGATACTGAAAACACATTTATATAGATTTTTCATAAGTTCTCAAATTATAAAGTAACATCTAAACCAAAACTATACACCTTGACCTGTGGGTAAAAGTTACCATAACCGATCGGTGCCTCCACGTCATAGCCATCCCAGAATTTGTCGATACTGAACAGGTTCGATCCATTGACAAAGAGCCGAAGCCTACTGACACCTATAGTCTTCAAACTTTGCGCATTAAAGGTATAACCAAACTGCACATTCTTCAATCGTAAGTACGAGGCGTTTTTCATCCAAAATTGAGAAGCTTGCTGGTTATTATTTTGTCCAAAAGCTAGACGGGGGTATTTGGCATCTGTATGGTCTGGGGTCCAACGATCCTTGTTATCTTCTCTAATAGTACCTCCAATGGAACCCGTAGTCGTAAATGGTTGTATACCTGCCCCATACAAGTAACCGTCGGCCTTACCTACTCCCTGTAATAGAAAACCAAAGTCAATTCCCTTGAAACTAAAGTTGGAATTGAGCGAATATGTATATCTGGGTATCGTGCTGCCTATGATAATTTTATCAGACTCGTTAATAACGTTATCACCATTTTGATCTTTATATTTCAGATCCCCCGGAGCCAACGTACCAAATTGAGTGGCATGTCCTTTGATTTCATCTGCACTCTGGAAATACCCTTCCGATACATAACCAAAGATGGAATTGATGGGATGATCTTCCCGATTAACAGTAAGCCCCGTCTGGTTGACGCCACGCATATCCAAAACCTTGTTCTTAACATCCGAAAGATTAAATGTAAAATTATATCGAAAATCTTTAGCAGGATCATTTTTATAACTTACAGACATTTCCCAACCCTTATTTTCAACTACTCCGGCATTCTGATAAGGTTTATTCAATCCGATAATGAGTGGAATATCAAGTAATAGCAGGATATCACTTGTCTTTCTATTGTATAGATCAGCAGTAAAGGTCCATCTTTTGAATAATGTTAGATCAATACCAATATTCTTTTCTTCAGTAGACTCCCAAGTAATATTAGGGTTGGACATATCGTTGAGAGCAGCCGTATTCACAATACCATTTCCTAAAGTATAAGAACCTAAATTAAGCGTAGCAACGGAAGGATAAGTCCCAATATTCTGGTTCCCTAATTTGCCCCATGAAGCACGAATCTTACCTTCATTCAACCACCCTTTAGCTGAGCTTAGGAATTCTTCTTCCGAGAAGCGCCAACCAGCAGAAGCGGAAGGGAAAAAGCCATAACGATTACCCTTTGCAAAGCGAGAAGAACCATCATAACGGGCATTAAGCTCTAAAAGGTAACGATCCTTAAACACATAGTTAACCCGGGAGAATAGTGATTGTAAGGCCCAATCAGACGCACTACCCGTAGCTGACTGATTCAATGCTGACCCCGCATTGAGTACCTCATAATCCGGAAGCACATAAGTATCCCTAAAACCTTGCATATAATCAATCTTATAATCCTCACGGGAACCACCGACCAACCATTTCACCTGATGCCGACCAAAGTCCTTATTGAAAGTCAATGTTGCTCGCATATTATTAAAGAACTCTTGACCATTATACTGGGTCAGAGCAGTGCGTACAGGAACAGCAAAACTTGCTGTACCATCAGGAAAGTAAGACTGTACGGCTTTGCGAAAGTTTTTATTAACCTGAGTCGCATATTTCGGCGCATAGTTCACCTCCGCAGTGAGCCATTCTTTCGGTTTATAGATCAACGACGCATTAAGACTCCCAAATGGACTTTTGTTGTTCGCAATACCCCCATCTGCTGCCGCAGATACAGGATTATTACCATTCCAACCAAGCCCCCAGGTACCATTAGAGTTTCTAAATGTTTGATTAGCTGGGATGCTACTCATCCATTGAAAAAGTTCTTCGATACTAGCCGCTGGTGATTTGATGATGGGATTAACATATTGAAAATCAAATTTCATAGCAAGCTTTTCAGAAAACTTAACATCAACATTGTTCCTAATGGTATACCGTTTGAAAGAACTGTTCAAAGTCAATCCTTGTTGGTCAAAATAGCCTACAGATGTCAACATTTTGACATTATTAGTTCCCGCATTGACTGTTAGGAAATGACTGTGTTGAAATCCATTGCCTTGCAATGACTCCTTCTGCCAGTCCGTATTGGGGTATTCGTCTGAACTTCCATTTCCTTGCGCTTGATAAGCTTTAATAATATCCTCTGGGTACAATGCACTTGCTCCTACATTCGTATAGGCTTCATTCGTAAGCAACATATGATCCAGCGCATTGACTATTTTAGGCATATTGGACGCAGATTGCCATCCGAAATAATTATTGTAAGATATAGCAACCTTTTCCGAGTTACCCCTCTTGGTCGTCACCAATATAACCCCATTAGCAGCTCTCGAACCGTATATAGATGCTGATGCCGCATCTTTGAGAATCGAAATATTTTCGATGACATTAGGATCAATATTATTCATAGAGCCCTCAATACCATCGATCAAGACTAAGGGGTTGGAGTTGCCAAGTGTGCCGATACCGCGAATGCGAATTTCACCACCATCAGCACCTGGTTTACCAGAACGCTGTGTGACTGTCACACCCGATGCCATACCTTGAAGTGCAGCGGATGTCTGCCCTGTTGGTCGGTTGTTTATGTCATCTCCCGATACAGCAGAAACCGCTCCCGTTAGATTTACTTTTTTCTGAACACCATACCCCACCACCACGACTTCATCAATCGTATTCGCACTGTTTTTCAAGCGAATAAGAATCGTATTTTTACTGTTAGCAGTAGCTACAAAATGTTTGACAGAATCGGAATCATACCCCACATGATGTCCAAAAATGGAATAGCTTTCTCCTTCAATAAGTGGGCTCAAGATGAATAATCCGTCATTGTCAGCAACAAAATTCACTTTCTTATTTGTCTTTTCATGAATGAGGTCGATGCTGGCACCAGGTAAAGAATTTCCTTCGGCATCCACAACCTTACCACTGACTTTCAGGTTGGATTGGGCAAATCCTACCGAAAAGTATAGGAATAGCTGTCCCATTAGCATTAATTTGATTAAAATATGCTTCATAATATTAAGTATTGGTTATTAAAAATTAAAAACTGGTCGTTTTATTTTTTACGCATAATTGCGGGTTGATTTCCTAATTTGGGCCCTCCTTTCTTATTGAATTGCTCAGATGGACGATTCCATTATCAAGACGGAACGCGCAACCATTTAATTGGCAGAAATTGGTTAAGAATTTTTCAAGAGGTTCTTTTCTATTGAGGCTCCCCGTAAATGAATTGGATAGTAATTCCGGGCTATCACAGATAATCGATACTTCATATAGATTTTCGATGACCTGTAAGAGTTGTGTATTTTTGGTTTGACTGAATTCAACTGCTTGATTGGTCCAAGCTACGTTAGCGTTAAAACTTGGGATAAGCTCACTCAGCTTTTTATCAACACGTGCTAAACGAGATTTTTCCAATACCTTCTCCGACAATTTGGTCATTTTATGCAACTTCAGATCAACTTCCACCTCTTCATTCGCATTCAGGTATACCAGATCTTTTGGTAGCGCATCAAAATGGCCAACTGAAACCTTACCCTCCAGAAGTTTAATCAGTATATTTTCATCCGATTTAGGATCTACACTAAATACCGTACCTAGCGCCTTCGTGACATAGTCCCGATAATTAACCGTAAAAGGAGATTTTGGATTCTTATGTACTTTGTAAATCACCTTTCCCTGCAATTGTTTAATTTCTCGGTCCCCTTCCTCGTTCAGCACGTAGCTGATCTTAGCATTTGGATACAGAATAGCTATGGAACTATCAGGCAGCTGCATATCGACCGTATAAGAATGGGTATTTTCATACGCAAACAACCTGGATCTGTCATTGACTTCGCTAGATGTTTTAAAATTGAATATATAGAGCAGAGAAAGCACACAAAGGAATACCGCCGCACTAGATGCCCATATCCAATACGTCATCTTTC
Organism: Sphingobacterium sp. SG20118; assembly: GCF_044740685.1. NCBI lineage: Bacteria > Pseudomonadati > Bacteroidota > Sphingobacteriia > Sphingobacteriales > Sphingobacteriaceae > Sphingobacterium > Sphingobacterium sp. SG20118. Next base: position 1,901,609 of record NZ_CP172826.1, on the reverse strand, counting down.
GAGTTGTTTCCCGTTACTGGAGGATCTATCTCATAAACATTTTGAAGTACCTGTTTATGAACTTTAGAAAGGTCAGGAATTGGAATACGATGACTTGCATCGCTCTCTTTCTCCTCTAAAATTTCTGCAATCCATTGTTGAAGCAGAATAGGATCTACCTCATTCAATTCATCAAAGAATACCTCATATTCCTTTAGGTCGAGTCTATTATGAATATACTCTTGCAGCTTATATTTAAAAATATGTCCTTTCAAAACAGTTTATAATTAGGTGGATACATTGCTGTATTTAACTCTCTATACGTCTGTCCGAAAAAAACACACTATCGGTATTTCACTTTTTTTTATATTTTAAATAGTAGAGTGGCCAAAAAGCTGATTATAGCCTCGTTACGGTAGTTTTTACGAATATATTCTTTGATATCTTTTAGTGCATTCACCAATTGATTGCTAACAGTGGAAACAGATATACCCAATTCTTCGGCGATTTCTTTATAACTTTTTTCATGAAACTTATTGAGCATCAATATTTCTTTCCGTTTTGGACTCAACGAATCGATTGCCTTTGTTAAAATGTCCTGCGTATCTTTAAAAAAAACATGTTCTTCCGTATGATAATACAACTCTACTGCAGATACCCACAGCTCTAATTGCAGCGCTTTATCCCGCTGCACTTTACGAAAAAAATCAATAGCTAGATTATCCGAAATATGATTGAGGAAAGACACAAAACCTTTAGCAGGATCGATTTTAGTGCGGTTGACCCATACTTTTGTAAATACATCCTGCAAGATTTCTTCTGCAATAACTTGATCTTTCACCAATTTGATTAACCTCACATAAATCTTTGGAGAATATTGAAAATAAATATCATTAAATGAAGCTAAATCTCCATCCTTCAATTTTTCGAGTGTAGCTATTTCTTTTGGAGACATCACTATTGGTTTAACATTTAATTGGCATGAACGTTAAAGTTAAGGTAGAGATAAATTTTTCAAAATAAAAATATTAAAAGCTATACACGGTAAAAAAGCATACTCTTAAATGTAAATACCTGCAGCATTTGGATTAACTATTGAAGAGACACTTAAGACCTAAATTCAACCAAATCAGTAACGAAAAGTATAATTGTCTATTTAGATTGTGTTCATTATATCTGATCGTTCATGTATCGTGAACGATCAGATATAATGAACACGAAAGAATGAGGTATACTTATAGCACACAACGTTTAGAAGGCAGGTATCAGCACGGTCTGAAAGATATCTCCGCCTTCGTAATTGAACCCAGAAAGGATATAAAATTCACCAATCAAAGTCAATCGTTTATTCGATTTTTTATCCACAACTTATACCCGTTAGGATATAAAATGGAGAAATTCACCTTTTTTATACCCTATCGGGTATGTAAACTCAAAAATAAGACAAATTATACCCTAACGGGTATAAAATGATGCTACCTTTAAGTTAGACTTAGCGGTAGATAAATTTTTTATCGATTTTTTTTTATAGCAGTAGGCAGAAGTTAAAAGGGATCACTCAATTCACTTATTCTGATCAGTTTTTTATTTACGAATTCCTGTAATCCCAACTCTGCCATTTCTCTTCCATATCCAGAACCTTTTGTCCCGCCAAATGGCAGATCGGCTTGCGTCCAGGTTGGATGATTAATAAAGACCATTCCGGTATCGATCTGATCGGCTACGCGCTTCCCTCTTTCAATATCCTGCGTAAATACCGAACCTCCTAATCCAAAAGGTGAATCATTAGCTAAAGCAATGGCTTCTTCTTCATTCTTTACCTTAAAGAAAAGCGCGACAGGACCAAAAAATTCTTCGTAATAAACCGGGTTTCCTGGTTCTATATCGGTGAGGATAGTGGCTTGCATATAAGCTCCATCTCTATCTGGTCTTTTTCCACCCAACAGAACTTTTGCACCACCTTCCACCGCTCTTTTTACCTGATCAACGATTTTTACGGCGGCTTGCTCTGTACATAGCGGACCTAAGTTTGTCTCCGCATCCATAGGATCCCCCAATACCAATGCAGTCATTTTAATTTTGAATTTTTCTAAAAATTCATTAGCAATACTTTCCACGGCGATAAAGCGCTTTGACGCCACACAACATTGCCCATTATTGTTAATCCTTCCTACCACAGCCCATTCCACAGCTTTATCTATATCAGCATCTTCAAGAATAATAAATGCATCACTACCTCCTAATTCAAGTACTGATTTTTTAATGTGCTTGCCGGCCTCTATCGCTACGCTGGCCCCCGCTTTTTCGCTACCGGTGAGCGAAACTCCCTTGATTCTTATATCTGCAACCAATGCAGCTACCCGCTCCTTAGAAATCAAAAGATTGGTGTACAATCCATCCGGAGCACCGGCCTGCTTGAATAATTCCTCTATAGCTAAAGCACATTGCGGCACAATGGATGCATGTTTTATCAATAGGGTATTACCAATCATTATATTAGGCGCAGCAAATCGAGCTACTTGGTAAAATGGAAAATTCCATGGCTGAATGCCGAGCAATACACCGATAGGGCTATTTCTTATAAACGCCTTACCGTGAACTGGATTCAGCACTTCATCAGCGAGCATCTTTTCCGAATTTTTAGCATAATAATCAAAAATTTCAGCGCTCAGTTTTATCTCCCCTTCTGCATGAATAAGTAATTTACCCATTTCTAAAGTAATCAACTTTGCAAGTTCTTTCTTATTTTTCCGAAGCAGACCAGCAACATTATGGAGCAGTTGTGCTCTGACTTTATAATCTGTTTTCTTCCATTCTTGAAAAGCATTAGTTGCTTGTCCAACAGCTGTGTCCACAGCTGCTCCGCTCATTTCGTAATAGGTCTTTATGATTCTATTATTGGAAGGATTTATGGTTTGAATTGCCATGAACTTTATTTTTTAATACGCTGTCATTCTTTTACAATTTTGCCACTATGGGTATACAACTACACTTTAAATAATCTTTTGATTACTGCGTACACATACCACCATCAATCAACGTGCTTACTCCTCAACTCTGCCACCGCTTCTTTTAATTGCTCTTCAGAAAGATCCACCAACATGACTTTTGCTCCTTCATCTAAAAATAGCTGAGCAGTTATTTTACCGATACTACCCGAACCGCCGGTTATGATAGCTATTTTATTCTCCAGTTTTTTCATATCAACATCCTTACTTCCTGTTACTTCAATATATTATTACTTAATTAAGGACTTAGCTGAAGTCTATTTCGTAATCGATATCCAGATCGTTTTTCACATGGGAAACTCCAGGTGTGTTCCAAGTAATGCGACCGGCCTCTCCTTTTTGATACCAGGAATCAACAGTACCACTTAATGTAACCACATTATCAGATACTGAAACCTTGATATTGCTATCATCTATAGTACTTCTTTTAAGAGCATGTTCAATATCTTTCTTCTCAATTGCATCATTCCTGCCAGATTTGATCCTAATGTTATTATCCACTCCTTTAACTCCTACGAGATAATGTACAGCATGTTGCGCAGCTTCCTTCTGATAGTTCCATGTCAGTTCTCCATCCAATGTAACCCAGCCGTCTTCAACCTTTACACTAATTTTTTCACTGGGAATAGACCAGTTTCTTTTTAGTGCTACAAGTACTTCATCAGCAATTTCGCCATCAGTTCTTGAAAAAGAGCTAGCAAATTTTACTTTGATATTTTCTGCTAAAGCCCTGACACCAATAACACGCTTTGTGGCATTTTCAGCTTCTAGTTTTTTTACATAATTGTCCACATAACCTGAAAGTGTAACAACACCATTCTTAACCGTAACACCTATTTCTGCTTCATCTAGCAGAGGCTCCCATAGGATGGCCTTTTGAACATCCAACTGTAATGCTGTATCTGTTTTCATCTACTATTTTTTTTAAAAACAATCCACTTATTGATTTAGATAAAGTTCAGTTTTACAAACCCGTATCAGTTGTACATTTAAAAATATTTATTGTATAATTGGTAGGTTGTAAACCTTAAATTATTTCTAAAAAAACAGCTTACCGCTATATATAATCAAGTAATTAAAACAAAATGAAAAAAAATGCATTGTATATAGAGCGGAGGTCCGATTTGCTGAAATGAAGTGTATAATATTACTTAAACTGTCTTATTCAAAATTGATAAGCAGCATTGAGGAACTAAAATATAATCGTTGACGAAATATAATAATATACATTTTTGTCCTTCAATTTTTTACACACTAATACTCACCCGAAACCTGACACTGAATAGTATGAAATTATTTATTCAAAATATGGTAAGCCTTCGTTGTAAAATGATGGTAAAGTCTGAACTGGATAAGTTAGGTATTGAATTCAATCAAATAGAACTGGGTGAAGTAAAATTAGCAAAACCTATTTCAAAAGCACTTCAGAATAGGCTTAAAGAAACATTACATCGATCAGGATTAGAACTAATGGATGATAAAAAAGCCCTCCTTATTGAAAAAATAGTTAATATTATTATTGAAACAGTTCACTATGCAGATGAATTGCCTCATATAAATTTTTCTGATTTTCTGAGCGAAAAACTCCAACATAACTACCATTACCTAGCGGAGCTCTTTTCAAAAACAAAAGGTATAACAATAGAGCATTTTATCATACTTCACAAAGTCGAAAAAATCAAGGAACTGATTATATATGATGAATTAAACCTAACTGAAATCTCATATAAAATGCACTACTGCAGTGTTTCACATCTATCTAAACAATTTAAAAAAATAACGGGACTCACTCCTACTTTTTTCAAAAACCTACCTGATAGACAGCGCAGAAATTTAGAAGATCTATAAATTACAAGGAATTTCGTCTACTAATTATACCATAAAAATATTTAATTGTATAATAAACCAATGCAAATTTTCAAGAAACTTTGTCTTGATTTCTATCGCTATATTTTATTTACAATAATATGGTAAGTAAGTAGGCTTTGATTTCGTCAACTCTTTTCATCATTCAATCATCTCTAAATAAATTAAAATGAAGAGAAACCCCGAATTAGATAAAGGTAAAGTACATTCAACCGTTGAAATGGTTAACTATGTACAAAACGCTGTGGTAAACACAACAATCTTAAATAAAACAACTGGTAGCATTACTGCTACTTCTTTAGATATTGGCAGAGAGTTGAAGGATGAAACATCTGCTTTTGATATTTATATTCAGATCATTGATGGTGTTGCTACCGTAACTATTGATGGTAAAATAAACATGCTGAAATTTGGTGAAAGTATTATTATTCCTGCTCATGCTAAACATCGAATTACGGCAAAAGAACAATTTAAAATGATAACTACAATAATCAAGAGCGGATATGAATTATAAGGAGTTAATAATTGGTTCATACTTTAAAGTCTGGAAAAATGAAAAGCAGTTCAATCACAAAAATAGCCATAGCAGAAGGTGAAGCAATACGAGCTGGCGATGTAAGAGAAGGAATTTTTAATTTATTAAGGGTTGACTTTCCTAACATTAAAAGAGACGATTACATTTCATTGGACGAACTTAATCTGTATCGAAGACGTTATCTGACATCACTTATAAGCACAGAAAAAGGAGAATTAGCGGTCATAGATCAAGATGTGCTAGATGCAATTCAAAAAAATTCTATCCTTTCAGAAAATATCCAGGAAGAAATAGAAGCTGAACTTACAACAGGGCAAAAGCTTGCTGATAAAGTTGCTGCTTTTGGAGGGAGCTGGTTTTTATTATTACGTTTTTTTCATTCATTTTAATATGGATGATTATCAATATAATAATTTTATCAAGTCGACCATTTGACCCTTATCCCTTTATTTTACTCAATTTAATACTCTCCTGTCTAGCTGCCATCCAAGCACCAATTATTATGATGAGTCAAAATAGACAAGAACAGAAAGACAGAATAAGAGGTGAACATGACTATAAAATCAATCTGAAAGCAGAATTGGAAATAAAATTATTAAGTGACAAAATTGACCATCTACTGGTGCATCAAAATAAGATGTTATTAGAAATTCAGGAAGTGCAAACCGACTATCTTGAAGACCTGATGAAAGAACTCAAGAAAAAAGGAAAGTAGACCTTAAATCATAATTATACTAAACTGAAAGTCAAGATAACACTTAACAAAAGTAACGTGCTATCTTGACTTTCCCGACCTGTTATATTAAAGGTCAGGAAACAGGGTCCTTTTGCAGTAATACCATCAAAAAGTTCAATCCAATGGTTTGAATTACATGTAAAAATAGCAACAATTGCTATGTATTTCTTGATCGTTTCCACCATTTATAAAGATCCATCCAGAGCGTACTGATTGCCGCTGTTAACAAACAAAATAACAATTGGGTAAATCCCAGATTCGTCATGCTAAAGAAATTGGAAACAGGCTTAACATACAGCATCATAAACATGAACAGCAAAGTAATACCGGTAATGTAATAAATAAGACGATTCTTATACATGATGGTCTCGTATATATAATAGTAAAAAGAACGGTTGATAAAACTCAGCAGGATATTAGCAAAGATCAATGTCGTAAAGACCATACTTCGTACCGTCTTCTCGTCACCTCCCTGTTGATGGGTATATTGATAGATAAAAAGAACACCACCAGTAATCACCAAACCCTGAACCACACTGATCATCAATTCTTTCCAGTTTAAAAAAGTCTCCGATATCGGACGTGGCTTACGTTGCATGGCATTTTTTTCCATTGGCTCGTTTTCATAGACAATAGAACAAGTAGGTCCCATCACCAGTTCCAAAAATATGACATGTATAGGGGTAAAGATCTGCGGGTATACCCACCCCAAAAAGAGCGGTAGTGATACGGTCAAGATAATGGGAATGTGAATAGAAATAATGTATTGAATAGCTTTCTTAATATTGGCATAGATGCGTCTACCTGCAGCGATTGCAAGCACCAACTTTGAAAAATCATCATTGATCAGCACTACAGCCGCTGCTGCCTTCGCTATTTCAGTTCCTTTATGTCCCATCGCTACGCCAATATGTGCAGCTTTCAATGCGGGCGCATCATTTACACCATCTCCGAGCATGGCCACCACTTCACCATTTCGTTTTAGCGATTTGATCACGGCCAACTTTGCCTCAGGATACATGCGCGCAAAGAGAGTACTTTCTTGGACCTTTCTGTCAAGCTGCTCCTCAGAGAGCGCAATCAATTCTTTACCTTCTATATGTGCCGAAGCATTTATGATACCCGCTTGGGCCGCGATAGACCCAGCCGTATTGGAATTATCCCCAGTTATCATTTTAACTTTGATCCCTGCTTCATAAATTTGCTTAAACACCGTTTCGATACCTTTTTTCGGCGGATCGTAAAAAACAACAAACCCTACAAAATCAAACGGAAAATCCTGTTGCTTTTCAGGAAATTCATCGCTTCCATAAGTTGCAGTTGCAACTCCCAATACACGGTAACCCTCCTGCCCAAATTGATCCACCAATCGCCGTAATGCTACTTTTTTTTCAGGCAACAGCCTACTCACATCGAGAATAGCTTCAGGTGCCCCTTTTGCTGCAATAATACGCTCTCCGCTATTATTTTTAAATAGATGGGTCATCATGGGTGGCTTTCCTTCCAAAGGATACTCGTGAAATAACTCAAACTGTGCACGCCGATCATTTTTTTCAGTCTGCTCGTAAAGGCGATGGAGTTCTTTCTCCATCGGATCGAAAGGCACGGGTTCGCTGGCCCACATGGCAGTCTGAATTACACTTGCAATTTCGGGCAGCTGGTAATCCTGCTCATATGCAGTGCGCTCATCAGCTTCACTATACACAGCAACCAGGTGCATCGTGTTTTCGGTTATTGTACCTGTTTTATCTGTACAGATCACTGTAGTGCTCCCTAATGTCTCTACGATGCTCGATTTTTTAATTATAACACCATCACGCATGAGTCGCCATGCCCCTAGCGCCATAAAAGTCGTAAATGCTACAGGGATCTCTTCCGGAAGGATCGACATGGCCAAAGTAAGACCATTTAAAAGACTGTCAACAAAACTTTTAGTTTGAAAATAATTGGCCAAGCATACCAGTATAAAGACTACTAATCCGGCAAGTGCCATCTTTTTCACGAAGCGCTCAATCTGTAACTGCAAAGGTGATTTTTCTTCTATAATAGAAGCAATAGAGTGACCTATCTTTCCTAGTTTTGTCTGCTCTCCTATCTCCTGCACCTCAAAAACTGCCAAACCCGAAACAGTGATCGTGCCGCTATACACTTTATTGTCCGTACCATCGGCATCCTTGAACACCGAAAGGCTTTCACCAGTAAGAGAAGATTCATTGACCGAAAAATCATTGCTGTGCACAATACGGCCATCAGCATTGATAATCTGGCCTTCTTCCGTGATACATAAGTCTCCAATAGCAATTTCATGTGTTTTGATAGCAACGATAAGACCATCCCGGATGACATTACTGTGCGGTTCGTTTAACTTTTCCAATGCCTGCATCGCATTGCGGCTCCGCGTGTCTTGATAAAAAGAAATACCTGACACAAAAACTACAGCCGCAAACATAAAGTAGGCTTCAGCATAATTACCAACCACTAAATAAATAACAGATATCACGATAAGCAGGATCAACATCGGTTCTTTCAGAATATTCATCAACACACGCCATGTCCCGCTGTCACGTTTTGTTTTCAAGCTATTATCACCATACTTTTCAACAGACACTTTTACTTGCTCGGCATTCAGCCCTTTCAGATCTTTAGGAATAGGATAACCCATATCGGTATCAGTTAGTTAGTTAGTCAGATAAGTTAACACATTTATATCGAAGAAAACATAATTGAAAAATAATTCTTTTGAGAAGAATAATTTCATTTCCTATTTATCCCTTCATTACCAATATCGCATCCATTATTAATGACAGTACAATGAGTTGATTACTTTCCCCTCACCCTTCCCAGCAACCGGCTCGTCGCATAACTCAGTTACTAAACTACTCGTCACTATGTTACTTCTTTACTAGTCACTTCGTTACTATGTAACTCCTTTACTATGTCACTTATTACTTATTACTCCTTTACTATGTTATTTCTTTACTAGTCACACTTTTACTTCGTCAATACGTTACTCTGTCACTTTGTTACTTCTTTACTAGTCACACTTTTACTTCGTCACTCCGTTACTCCTTTACTATGTCACTTCTTCACTCCATCACTATGTCACTTCTTCACATTTTCCGCTTGAAAGCTGGTATTGGACATCCCATCTAATTTAGCTATTTTTGGCTCACCGATCAATCTTAAAAACATGCGTACGCTAATCGAAGTAAAAGATAAAAACGACAACAACCAGCTCATCAAAGTATCCCCATTTCGACCTGAAATAAGAAAAACAAATCCGCATAAACATAATGGATATTTTGAAATCATCTATCTTTCACAAGGTGGTGGCACCCACTATATCGACCACAAACCCTATCCGATTAAACCGCCAATTGTTTTTACGATCACCAAAGAACAGGTACACCATTGGGATATGACCCATATGCCTGCTGGTTACGTATTACTTTTGAAAAAAGAATTTGTAGATAAAAGCTTGGATAAGGAATTAAAGCGTTTGCTCACTACGATGGGTAAACAACCCGCTATATCGTTACAATACAGTACTGTCATCGAAAAGATATTCGAAGCCCTAACTGAAGACAATAATTTTACGGTCAACGAAGGGCTCCTTAAGGCACTTCTTGCCAAAATTATGGATTCAACCACCTCACAACCTCAAAGGTCTACCAATAATCAAAATATCTATTTCCAATTTCGCGAACTATTGAACGAGCATGGGGCCTCAACCATCCATGTCGCTCATTATGCTAAATTATTGCATACAACAGCGCAGAACCTCAATGCAAGCTGTCGAAAAACGAATAACCAGACAGCAACGCAGGTCATCTCCGAGTTTATCATCAGCGAAGCCAAAAGACTCTTATTCTATACCGATCAGACGGTATCACAAATAGCCCATACCTTAGGATTTGTAGACAGTTCTCATTTTACCAAATATTTTAAAAGGTATACGAGCCTAACGCCTGTTAAATTTAGAAGAACAACTGCTTAAATGTTCCAACTTATCAACCTGTTTAAAATTCTTTTTCACCAAACTCACTTTTTGGAAGTTTAAGCACTTTATTCAGCTTATGTAGATTCAGGTTGAGATTCAGTAGTAGGATATTCTTTTCATAGACATAATTTGTCGTCGTATAAAAGTCGTTGCCAGTAGTTGTTATCCGCTGTTCATTGACACCCCAGTTACCGAGTTCAATATTTTGCCATTGCAGTTGTGCACTGAATGCGCCTTTATAAAAGGTCTTTTTGATGCTTAAGTGAGGTGTTATAAATCTGCTATCCCAGCCTTGCACAGTAGGCCGTTTAGAAGTGTAGTTCACATTCATCGTCATACTCCATGTCGGAGAAAACAAGAATTGGTTACCAACATTGACCACATAAACAAGATCTTTATTTTTATGATAGTTCGAATAATTCAGCACAGTTCCTTCAACTGCATATTGATAAATATTGGCCCCTAGGTTCAACTGCAACCACGATAAAGGTTTCATATCACCTCCAATTTCAAGCCCCACACGAGTAGCACGATCAGCATTCGTAAAAACCCGATTTAATACTGTATCTGCATACACCGCATTGACCCGTTGAATAGGGTTTTTCATATGCTGATAATACAAATTGGCAAACAAGCTACCCTTTCCCAATTTTTTAACCAATCCTGTTTCCACAGCAGTCACAAATTCAGGTAATAGCTCCGGATCACCTTGTTCCAAAGTTTCTGAATGCTCACGCTCAGGTATCGGATTCAACTCAAAATTGTTGTTACGTTGCACCCTTCTGCTAGCAGCCACCTTCCAGGACCAGTTATTGTCCAATTCATATAGAAGAGAAAAAGAAGGATAAAGCTGATGGATACTGTAAGGATGTGACTCCCCCGTATGTAAAAGATTCAACTGTCGCTCATAATATTCGTATCGTAATCCAAGATTAAAAGATACAGCCGCACGTTTCCAGTCATATTGGCTATATAAAGCATGCACCTGATTAGTAGCATTTAAACGACCACTAAATTCGGGGATCACGACCAAGGGACCATACCCCTCGCGCGACAGATAATCAAAAGTACCCCTTTGCTTATCTGTTCTAAATTGATAACCAGATTCCAGTTTACCCATACCCCATTTTAAACCGTATAGCACATTTAGACGCAACCCATCCAAGGGATTACGATAAGTATTCTGCGTAAACTGAGTCGTATCATTTTGCGACACAATATTTGAGTTAGCTGTACCTCCGTATATATTGGCATGCTCATAGATCAGCCCGACCTGAAAATCATGCTTATCGACCTTCAATTTATAGCTCAAGTCCAGTAAATAAAACTCACCCTGCTTTGTCTGTAAATTAGAATTAAAGTAATCCAATCGGTACAATTCCTGACCACTTTGAATATCCACAGCACGATTATTATAATAAATATCTGCCAGTCGATCCTGAAACTTGCGACTAGCCAACAAACCCAAATCAAGTTGTTGAGACTCTGAAATCTGATAAGAAGTATTTAAACGGACACCATAATTATACTTATCAAAACTCCGTTCGCCGGCAGAAGGGAAAAAAGTCTGCTTATTATCGATGATGGTATAGACATCACCCTCACGAAATCCCGCATTATCGTTGCGCAGATAATTGGCAGATCCACTAAAGTCAAATTTACCTTTTCTATAATATAGTGATAGATCACCACCATACCGCTTCTGCGCTGCAACATTATCATAATCACCCGTACTAGGCAGTCCAGCCTGCATATTGAACAACCAAACAAGACCATCCGCTGTCGCTTTCTTGGTCTTGATATTCAAAATACCCCCTTTACCATCCGGATCATATTTAGCAGACGGACTGGTGATATATTCGACCTCCAACACATCATTTGCTGCGATCTGTTGTAAAAAGGTGCTGGCATCCAATACGACAGGCTTATCGTTGATGAGCACAAGAAATCCAGAAGAGCCGCGAACCGAAATATTGCCCTGTCCATCAACACTTACAGCAGGCAGATTTTTGACAATATCAAGCGCTGTCCCACCTACGGCATTTTGAAACTGAGCTGCTTGATATACCTGTCGATCTATTTTATGCTGCTGCATAGCAACCTTTCCAGCAACTTGAACTTCATCCAGTAACTGATCATGCCCTTTCAAGTAAACAATCCCGATATCTATCTGCTTATTATCAACATACAATTCTGTTATTTTTTTTTGATCATAGCCAATAAATTTTATGATGAGGGCATAAGATCCAGTTGAGAGTTTAGGGAAAGAAAACCTCCCATCTTTATCAGTTACCTGACCCGCTATGACCTGCAGGTTATTATCCAGAAGAGAAACACTCGCGTAGGCAATAGTATTTTTATCCGTACTGTCTCTAATAACCCCTTTAAAGGCACCGGTCTGTGCATGGATCTGCAGTACATGGAAAAAGAAAAACAGTATGGCGAGTATAAGTGCTCTTTTCATTGAGAATAAGTTGAATATTAATGCTAATTATTGCCGAAAATACACAGATATACAAGCATTACTAAATAATCAACGTATTATACCGAAGTTTTTTCAAATCTACCATGCTATCCTACCCCTTGTATTCCTTTTCATGGGCACATTCTCCTCACCCTACCTAGACACCTACTCATCACTCCTCTAATTCGTTACTCCCTTACCTTGTTACTTCGTCACTCTTTACAGCCGAAGGCTTACCCAAAAGGCCTAGCATTCCGACTGCGTATTTGCACCGACGAAGAGGCGTATAAAATGAATTTCTGTTTAAGTGAAACGAGTTTAAATTCATTTAGCCGATTTGAGGTGAAATAGCAAAAAAATACGAAATTTCATATCAAACAAGATTCAGTACCTCGAGTAATTCATGATGGATAAAATTTGATTTCCATCGGTATCATAGATTGTCTAAAGACAATTTTACGGAGATGGCGAGCGTCAAATAATTGTATTACCGAAACCAGCAGATGGTAAGAAAAATGATTCATAAGGTATTTGCAGAAGAGATATACTTAAAACTATTGATTTTATATATAAATGTCTATATCACATTTATTTGAAAGAAATTCATTATCTTTAAAAAAGATGCTACTTTGAATTCGGCTTTTAACCAATTATCATATACAGAATTAAGTCGAAAGAGAATAGCCACTGATATTTAATCATTATCTACTAGCGAATTGAAATTCGTCTTCACTTTTTCGCATGTTATTTACTTTAACTGCTTTTTCCGATACATGGATGTGAAAAGAGAGGTAATGAATGATAACGTATATATCTGACCAAATTATACCAATTGATTATGAAAAATACATATCGCATTTTATTTTTCTTATTTATAAATATTATTTACAAACCTGTTGTTAATGGTCAACAAATGGGGTTAAATGCCATGACTAAAAATCATGAATTACCATCGTTAACAATTAATCAAACCTATCAGGATAAAGAGGGTTATATTTGGTTTGCTTCTACTCAAGGTCTTAGTAGATACGATGCTTATAATATTTTGAATTTCAAATTGAAAACAGCCGAAGGCAAAACGGCAACTAACCAAAATATTACGACATTAGTTGAATACCAAGATTACTTGATCTTAGGAACAGATAAAGGTCTTTATACCTTAGAAAAGAAAAGCTATACAATCAAACCTCTCAAAAACACCATCCAATCTACAACACGTATTACAACACTACTGATTGATAAAAAAAACAGATTGTGGGTAGGATCCGACAATGGGATTGTTGTTTACAATAAAGATTTATTAGTTGTGCACGACTACCAAGAGGATAGGAAGCAAATGAACAAGATTCCCACAGGAACTGTTAATACTATATTTGAAGATAAAAAAGGGAATATCTGGGTTTCCATTTGGGAACAGGGGCTATTCAGATTAAATACACAAAGCAATCAATTCATTGCATATCCAAAGCTCGGAACACGCAACAATCCATTTAAACTATTTGAAGATAATAATAAACAACTTTGGATATGTACATGGGGCGATGGAGTGTACTTGTTTAATCCTGACAATCCAAAAAATTTATATCAAGAAATAGAAATCAAAAATAAGCGTCGAAATATTGGAAAAGAAGATTTATTCTACAACATGGTTCAAGACCGCCATCGGAATTACATTTGGATACTTTCATTTTCAGGCATATCTACATTTCAATATGTAAATGGGGTACTCAAAGAAGTAGATATGTCCCCCTATTTTAATCATACCACGAATATTTTTAATGATATTTATCAAGATAAATTAGGAACATTATGGCTTTCTATAGGAGGTAAAGGTATCTCAACAATTAGTTTTGATAAACCCTTTATTCAGAACTATACTTTTAAAGAAATTAAAAGTACATATAGTATCGCTCCAAATGTGAATATGTTATATCGAGATGGAAGAGGTACATTTTGGTTCAATCTCGAACGATTTGGTTTCGGAAGTTTAAATCCTCAGGATGGATTATTGAACACGTATAGTAATGCCAATTTACGTGAACTAATTTCCATTAGAGCTGCTACCTGCGCAATTGATGTCCAAAATGACCTTTGGGTAGGCTCAGCTTATGAATCAACTATAAATGTCTTCGAAAAACAACATAATAATATTATCTTAAAAAATAAAATTGATTTAAAACGTGAAGTAAATCACTCCGGAATCCCACTCTTTTTTTTCCAAGATAGTCAATCTGGAACATGGATAGCAACCAATCAAGGTGTACTCTATAGAGATCCAAAAAACAAAAAGATAAAATTAATTAACAGCATCAAAGATCAAGCGGTCAGTATTGCAGAAGATAAAAAATCAAATATCTGGGTGGCTACCAAAGAAAGTGGAATTTATTACATAAATAAAAAAGATCCTGAACTTATTTTACAACATATTGGGATCAATACTGCGATTCTGAAAAGTAATCAAATCGAAACATTGGACATTGATAAAAATGATAATCTATGGATTGGGACCAAAGATAATCGTTTACTCTATTACCAGACAGATTTAAAGAAAATAGAAGAATTGGCCAATTCTTCTTTGTTTGGAAAAAACCAAATATTGGATATTGTTTGCATCAATAATACCGTCTGGCTTTCTAGTACAAGAAATATATTTAAGATAAATGCTGTAAATAAAAACATTTTAGAATTTGCTTCTACAGATAGTCTTCAAGTAAATATGTTTTCAAAAAGAGCATTTACTTTAGATAAAAAATCAAATTCCGTTTATTTTGGAGGTTATAATGGTATGGTTAAACTGGACGAAAATAGCAATATCCCAAATTACAAAGCTAAAGTTCAAATCACGGACATCAAGATTAATAATGCATCTATTATCCTAGAATCAAATCAACAAAAGTTGAATTCCGACCTAAAAACACTCACTTTAGAACCCGAAGACCAAAATATAGAATTTTCATTTTCATCATTGGCTTATACGCAAGATAATAAACTTAGATATGCATATAAACTTGAAGGTATCGATCAAGATTGGGTAAATGCATCACGAGATCGTATTTTTGCAGCATACAATAATTTAGGCAAAGGAGCCTATCGATTTTTAGTAAAATCAACTGACTTAAATAATAAATGGAATTCGAGCATTACAGAAATCAACATTTATAAGAAGGCCGCATTTTATGAAAGTAGCCTTGCTTATTTTATATACATCTGTTTACTGCTAGGAGTATTTTACTATTTCATTAATTTCACATTACATCGATTAAAGTTAAGAAGTGATTTAAAAATAGCACAGATAGAGAAAGAGAATGCGCATGAGTTAGCTCAATCTAAACTAAGTTATTTTACGAGTATATCCCATGACTTACTGACGCCTTTAACCATTATTTCATGTTTAGTAGACGATGTACAAATGACCACAAAACATCATTTCAGTCAATTCGAAAAAATGAGATTGAATCTTGATCGTCTAAAGCGATTATTGCAGCAGATTTTAGATTTTAGAAGAATAGAAAAGAATCTAATGGAACTGAAAGTAAGTCAAGAGCATTTGCCCACATTTATTAATCAGTTGAGTCATGTATTCTTTAGTCCACTTGCTCTCCGTAAAAACATTCAATTTGAATTACATCATGGAGAATGTATCTCTGATATCTATTATGATGCTGATAAAATGGATAAAATACTCTTTAACTTACTCTCTAATGCATTTAAATATACACCTAAAGACGGTAAAATCTCCTTATCTTATTACGTTAAACAAGATAACAAACAAAAACTGCTTTATCTCTACGTCCGTGACAATGGTAAGGGTATCACTGAAGATGAATTAGAGAAGATATTTAAACCATTTTACACCAATAAATCATTTATTAATCAAGAAAGTAATGGTATTGGTCTATCAGTAACCAAAGAATTAGTCGACATTCATTTTGGCGAAATTAATGTTGAAAGTATACCTGATAAAGGAACTTGCTTCCAAATTATATTACCTGTTGACAAGGAATTTTACATTAAAAATGGTATTCAAATATGGAATGAATCATTTTCTAAAAAAGATGAGATTATTTACGAAACAGACAAATTCCCAACATCTATCATTGAAAACACTTATGAAGATTCAAAACACCTGAATATTCTATTAGTAGAAGACAATGATGATCTTCAACAAACTATGTCAAGTATTTTATCAAAAAAATATCACGTTCATATTGCTTCTGATGGTAAACAAGCTCTTGAGCTTTTAAAGAAAGATGAAATCGATATTATTGTTAGTGATATAATGATGCCCGAAATGGATGGGCTTTCTCTCTGCAGAGCTGTCAAACAGAATATGGAGATTAATCATATTCCAATATTATTGCTTACTGCCAAAAATAGTATGGAAGACCGTATCGAGTGCTACCAAGCTGGTGCTGATGGCTACATAAGTAAACCTTTTGATATTAGAGTTTTGGAAGCAAAAATCAAAAGCTTTATCATCAATAAGCGGGCGAAACAAATCAACTTCAACAACAATACACAGATTAATATCGCGACATTGAATTATACTCCAGTAGATGAACAGTTTTTACAGCGCATAATCAAAGTTGTTGAAGAAAATTTAAGCGATGATCAATTTGATATTATTAAACTCGGTGAAATACTAGCATTATCCAAATCAACTTTATATCGTAAAACCAAAGTTTTGTTAAATTTATCTCCAAGTGAATTTGTGAAAAATATTCGCCTAAAACATGCATGCCAAATGATGGAGAAAGACAAATCAATTACAGTGAGTGAAGTTGCATTCGCGACAGGATTCTCTGACCCAAGATATTTTGCGACTTGCTTCAAGGCATCATTTGGTATTACTCCTACTGAATTTCAAAAAAACACAACTGTACAACATGTATAATCAACCTGTCTTTCTCATCTTTTAACGATTCATCGAAGATTTTGTGTGTGTGTTTAATAACACAGAACAACTTGAAAAGAATAAAAATAAAAGTTTAAAACTGGACGTTCCGAATACTGGTTTTCATAAGTAATGTTTGATTATATTTTTTATTGACTAAAGACTAGGCACCCATTCAATGACCCTAACTTTGCTAGGACCAGACTCCAAAAGTCCTTCTCCATCCTTTTGATCAGTAGCTTGAACAAAAAGTGATAATCGCCTCTTGTTTCGCCACATTTCAGTATCATAACTAGGCTCCCATGCTCCTAATGATTCAGCATTCAAATCAAATAATTGATAATCTTCATCTGTCAACTTATTCAAGTTCAATACAGAAGCGCGACTTAATCTTTCCTTATCCCGAAACAAGAGCATAACAGCAACATTGTCACCTTTCCCTTTGACCATTAATTGGGGTCTCGCTATTGGTATTTCTTTTGTTCCTTGTCCGCTCAAACTGAAAGGCATTTTTCTAAAATCAAAAGAACGGACTTGCCAAGCGCCTTTCCTATAATAAATAAGCTTATATTGAGGAATAGTAGAACCTTCAGCGCGCCAATAAGTCGCAATAAATGGGTTCCCATCATCATCTGCAGCCATCGATGTTTGATTAATCAGTTCTCTGTTTTGAGGAATACGCACCGCATATTCCGCTGTTGCTGCCTGTATAGGTAATGCATATTGCGCTCCTGTGGTAGACTCCCAAGTGAACCCTCCATCTTTTGAACAAGTATAAGCCATATCATGATTACTGGCTACATCCGGACTCTCTCGCCACACCCAAGAAAGATGTATCGTTCCCTTCGTGTCGACATACCCTTGCCAATAAGCATTTCGTTTCCCTTCTCCATCAATTAAATTATTATGAAGTCTGGTCCATTTTGAACTTTTAGTATCATAACTATTCATAACAAGATTTCCTGCACCAGAAACCTCCGTCACGATAAAGAAATAGTAATGAACCATCAGGCATTTTGAGAAATTCAGGATAGGTAACATACTGTTCGTCTTTCCCGATCATAGCATGCTCAGGGCCTAAATCCAATGTATGTGGCTGCTTCGTTCTAGCATATCGTAACTTACCGTTATGGTGATCCCAACATATATGTAAATATCCATCTCCATCAATCATAATACTGATAATATTATGTGCATCCTGGGCTCTGCCAGAATATTTGGTAATTTGTAATTGCCAGCTCGTCTGATTCAGCTTTCTTTTTCCCAATACCACTTGTCCCTTCTCGTTGTAATATGCTATGTATTGAAATTGCGCATCACTGACGAGCGAGTTTTTTCGAAAAACAGCTGTATTGACTGTATTCTTAGCCCAACCGTCTCCAACATCCATGATCTGAATCTGCTTGCTTTGGGAAAAACAAACATTTAAGGAAAGGACAAGGTAAAAGTGAACGACTCCAATTTTACAAAATGTTACTAATCTCATGACTTTTTATCTCTTACTGAATGCCCTTACTTTTATCTTTTTTCCAATCCTGTCCAGACCAAATACGTTTAGAACTCCAGTCTTCTTCTTTTGAAGTCCAAAAACTATCATTTGCCGAAAGTCCTAGTGGTAAAAAAATCGTACTACACAAATAAGGACTTCCTTGATTATTGTAAAAATCTCCTAAACCTGGTTGATCTCCGTATAGACCAATCGTTAACCAATTTTGGTGATAAGTAGTTGGACTTTCAAATGTTTTTTTCAAAACGGCAGATAAAGCAGCGCGAACCTGTCCTTCTGTGAGTTCCTCGGGTAATCGTTTTTTTAATACCATGTCAGCCAAATGATGAAATGCAGCTCCACGATAAATGACTGACCTCCCGGATGGTGGAAAAGTACCATCTGTATTGACCAATCGTTCTAATATAATGGCATATCGTTGATTTCGTAGTTTGATTTTTGCAAACATACCATCATAACTTTTAGTTTTTTGTTCAATAACATTCATGATTCCAGATAAAAAAGGATGGATAACATAGCTATTGTAATAATCATAGGCATAATGTGGTCCATCTTTATACATACCATCACCCACATACCACTGTTCCAATTGCTGCAAGGCGTAGTCTACACGCATCACATCCCAATCCTTACTGTACTGAGCTAAAAAAGCTTCGTTCATAGCAGAAAAAAGCAACCAATTTGAAAAAACCGGCTTGAATTGACGAGTAGTTTTAATAGCCTTGATTAAGCTTTCCTGAGTTTTAGTATCAAGATTATTCCATAACCAAGAAGAACGCAAAAATGCAACTGAAATAAATGATGCATCAACTAATTGTTGTCCGCCCAAATCAAAACGCATAAAATCATTAGCATTACTATCCAAAGCATTGCTTAAGGCTTGAACAGTCCAATTCCGATATTGTTTTCTTAGTGCCTGCTCCTCTTCTGAACCGTCATTCAACGCTAACCATGGCGATATCCCACATAAAACTCGACCTAATACTTCTACATACTGTACTTGAACACGATGCTCTTTGTTATCAACAGCTATAGAAGTAATTTTGGGCATATTAATCCTTAAACTATCATGAGCCAAACTACGCATAACAGGTCTGGCCATTCGATCCATCTCCCTGAGCCAAAATACTCTTGAAGTTTCGTTTAATGTGCTATTAGTTTTGTCCTGCCCAAAGCTAACCGTGACACAACATAGTAATAGCAGTAATACCAATATTTTTCTCATCATTTTTCGTTTAAATATCTATACATCTCAACACCCGCCAATAAAAATGCTCCAATCCCAAATGGTGCCGTTGAATTGGCATCTACCACTTGACCAGGTATCGCCTTCTCGCCGATAGGTTGTATATAACCCACCCTCCCATCAGATTGTAAAGCATGATTACTCAAATAATCCCAACCTTTTTTTGCACTTCCCTCAAATTTGTCATGATTAAGAAGTCCATTATTAATGCCCCATAAAAGTCCATAGGTAAAAAATGCAGTTCCACTAGATTCTTTACCAGGTGCATGCTCTGGATCCAACATGCTCCGTGTCCAAAACCCTTCTTCTTGTTGACACGATACAATAACGGATGCCATGTCCTGAAAGCGCCTTACATAGTGATTATAATAGATATTGTCCTTAGGAAGATCTTGCAGTACCTTTGCCAATCCTGCGAAAACCCAACCATCTCCACGAGCCCAAAAGTCTTTTTTACCGTTAGTACTTTTATGTTTCGGATAGACATATTTTGCATCTCTATAATAGAGCTTCTCATCTTTGTCATACATGATACTATCTGCATATGCCAAATACTCATGTAGCTTTTCTAAATAAAGTGGGTTTTTCGTTAATTTATACATCTTTGTCATCACAGGCATGACCATATATAATCCATCAGCCCACCACCAATAATCATTCTCCTTAGTGTGAATTTGATAATCCATAACTTCTAACGCTCTCGCTATTTTATTTGACTCAGGATCAATATGATACAAATCAATATAAGTTTGAAAACAGATCTGCCAATCGCCAAACAGTACAAAATCATCTGTTTCACCATAACTATACTTCCAATTTGATCTATCAGTTGATTTTGCACCTTTCCACTCATTAAAATTAGCCCAAACTTCAGAATATTTTAAAAAATCAATATTTTTAAATTCTTTATAAAATTCCATATTTCCACTGTGATAGGCCGCTTGATCCCAAAAAGCCCATACTTCGGGTTTATGATTAGTCTGCCAATATTGATTAGCGAGAGTCAATTTCGATAAAACATCTTTCTTACTCACCTCCTGTCCAAAGACAGAATAAGTAACTAAAAGAAAATAAACAAGAACGTATTTACGCATATTTTAAGATTAATAGGTTTTAAAAAATCCATTCATCAATCAGTATTTTAAAGTTTCAAATACGATTGAAGCTTGGGGTAATCAAATCTAGATAAAATCACTACAGCCTATGTTTAATTTTAGTTTAATCAACATACAAAATGGGATCATTTGATGATTATAACCCTTCAAAATAGGTTTCTAGAATGAAAAGTATAGTCTATAAAGATATGATGGTCTCTGTTTTAGTTTTTTATTGATTTTTAGTAAATGATTAACCCTCTTGAATAGATTTTCAACCTTATTGACTCGATTTCAAATAGTTTCTAACCGAATCCATCATAAATTTGACTTATAGAGATTTTGAAAATACCACAACAGAATGATTACTAAACGAATATTGAATTGTAGCGCGTACTCTTTTTGAAGTTGATTGAATAACAATTATTAAACACTAAATATAAATAATATTATGATGACATCAAGTTGAAATGAACATGTAAGGGGATGATAGGATAGAGTTTGATCCTATTATAAATGGAATAAAATAGTAATTCTAATCTAAAAACCAATTATAAATTATGTTAACCCACTATTGCAATAAATATGCAAAAAACACATTGCTATTAAACAGCCTATTTTTAATAGCAATGTCGACTTATGGTCAAGGAAGTTCTGTAAAAGGAACTCTTCGAGACGCTTCTACAGGAAAAGGCATAAGCAACATCACCGTTAAAGTAAAAGGAAGCTCGATCAGTACACAAACAAATACGGTCGGTAGTTTCACTATTCAAGCTAATATCGGAAACACTTTGATCATTTCCTCAGTAGGATATCAGGAAAAGGAAGTGATCGTACCTCAGGGAGGTATTGTCGATGTTACGCTTAGTCCATCTGAAAATGTACTCGACGAATTAGTTGTGGTCGGATACGGAACACAAAAAAGATCGGATGTAACGGGGTCTGTAGCATCAGTGCCAAAAGATCGATTATCAAAAATTCCAGTTACAAATGTGATGCAGGCCATCCAAGGAGCAGTATCAAATGTGACTGTTTCACAAGCATCTTCTATTCCAGGAGACGCACCATCTGTCCAAGTTCGTGGTAAGAATTCCATCAATGCAACATCGGAACCTTATCTTGTCGTTGATGGAATTCCGTTATCAAGAACTGATGGGTCTATTAATGATATCAATCCCAATGATATTGAATCAGTCGAAATATTAAAAGACCCATCAGCTGTTGCAATTTATGGTGTGAATGGTTCTAATGGTGTTATTTTGATTACCACAAAACGCGGTACATCCGGAACTCCCCGTATTCGTTATAGTGGATATGGCGGTGTGGAAAATGTTGCACATATCCTTAAACCGGTGTCTGGTGAAGAGCTTCTAAAACGTTATGCTGAGTATGCCCGCATTAATAATGGTACGCTATATAATGGTGGTCCAGTGCGCAATCAGTTTGAGTTTGATAACTATACCAATGGCGTGACCACAGATTGGTTAGACGCAGTAATGCAGACCGGTGCGATCCAAAATCATAATGTCAGCTTATCTGGTGGTAGTGAAAATGCCAAGTATTTTGTTTCGGGCGATTATCTGGATCAAAAGGGTGTACTCTTAGGTTATAATTATAAGCGATATTCATTTCGGACCAATACAGATTTTAAACCAACGAAATATCTATCGGTAGGTACATCTTCTTTTATCGTTGCACATAATAAAGACGGTGGTCGTGCAAGTTTATTACAGGCTGCTGCCATGAGCCCTTACGCAAAGATGTATAACGAGGATGGTACATTAACACAGCATCCCATGTACTCAGAACAGCTCTGGACCAATCCACTTTTGCCAACGACATTAAATCCAGAACGCCGTCAATTTAATATTTCTTTAAATGGTTATGCGGATCTTAATTTAGGTGAGTTATATAAACCTTTGGCGGGTTTAAAATACAAGCTCAATGCCGGATATTCTTATGTCCCTGTTCGTAATAATGAATATGAAGGTGAAAGTGTTTATAATTTTGCAGGCATGGGCCGAATCACCAACAGTGAATCTCAGTCTTATACAGTAGAGAATATATTAACCTATTCAAAGGATTTTGGTAAACATCACCTTGACTTCACAGGATTGTATGCCTCAAAAAGTAAATATTGGCAACAAGCTATCGCTACTGGAGAGGTATTCCCTAATGATGCTTTGGAATGGGGAAATCTAGGTGCAGCTACTACTCAAAAAGTATCTTCTCAGGCGGACTTGTACCGTTCCATCTCTCAAATGGGTAGAATAAACTACGCTTACGATAGCCGTTATTTATTTACGGCGACTGTACGTCGTGATGGTGCATCGGTTTTTAGTAAAAACAAAAAGTATGGTGTATTCCCATCTGTCGCTGCTGCATGGAATATACACAATGAATCGTTCATGAATGGTGCTAAAGACGTGGTGGATAATTTAAAATGGAGGGTATCTTATGGTATTTCAGGAAATGAAGCTATTGGAATATATCAAACGCTTTCCTTGATGGATGCAAGTACCATCGCGCTGAATGGATTATCGAATACCGCATTAAATATACGTACACGAATGGGTAACGATAATTTGGAGTGGGAAAAGACAAAGGGATTAAATACAGGTATTGATTTTGGGCTATTCAAAAATAGGTTAAGTGGAAGCATAGATGTGTATAAAACAAATTCTTATGATATGCTACTATTACAACGTCTACCAAGGCTAACTGGTTTTGCAGAGGTCTTTTCCAATCTTGGAAAAGTGTCTAATACAGGTATAGACCTTACATTGAACACTAAAAATATCGTTAAAAATGATTTTAATTGGTCTAGTACCTTGGTATTCTCCCGTAACAAAAACAAGATTGTAGAAGTTTATGGTGATGGTAAGGAAGATTTAGGCAATCGATGGTTTATCGGACATCCGCTCGGTGTCATCTATGATTTTACCAAAGTGGGTATCTGGCAGGAAGATGAACTAAAAGCGGGAGCTAATAAAGGATGGGACGAACAGGCTGAAGCAGGAAGTGTAAAATTAGCGGATCTAAATGGGGATGGCTTGATCAACGAAAGCGACCGCTCGGTATTGGGCCAGACTGCTCCTAAATGGACCGCTGGACTTACCAATACATTTGGATATAAGGCATTTACTTTAAATATTTTCATCAATACGGTGCAAGGAGCACTACGTAATAATCCACAGATCGGTTCGGCAGCAGATGAAATGGGGCGCAAAAGTACACCAGCAGAATTGGGTTATTGGACTCCTGAAAATAAAAGTAACGAATGGCGTTCATTGAGTAACCGTTCCAATGTATATGGTTATGGGTTTCCATCAAATGCAAGTTTTACGCGGTTGAAAGATGTGACCTTAAGTTATAACATGTCCCAAAACACACTGAATAAATTGGGTATTAATGGTGCTATACTTTATGTAAGTGGTCGAAACCTTTATACATGGACCAATTGGATTGGATGGGATCCGGAAGCTCGAGATATCACACGTGGATCTTCAAATGATAACCTGAATTATCCGATGGTTCGTACCTATGTACTTGGCGTTAATTTAACCTTTTAATGAAACCATCATGAGTAAACGCTCACCTAGAACGATGAATACTGCTCATGATAGCTTCATCACCGATAAAAAACAATAAATACTGATGAAAAAAACAATAAATATTCAAAATAAGTTATTACCTGTGGTTGCGGTCTTTTTATTAGGATCGGCATCTTGTAGTAAAAATTTTCTCGAAGAGAAGCCATACTCTAGTTATGAAGCTGGAAATAGTGATCCCTCGACAATCGAAAATAGAGTTTTAGGCTTACATGCAACTTTCGGACAGTTGTGGGGATACAGTGGTCGTCAAGGTTTTTTATCGTGTTGGCAGATCGGTACTGATATTGCAAGTGCTGGTTTCTACCGAAGGCGTAGAGAATCCCTTTTATCAATATGCTGATCTCAATCCTGAAAATGGTGGAGTGGGCTATTTATGGCAACGCAGCTATGAATTTATAAACAATGCAAATAGTATTATTGAGGCTGTTGGTGATACTAATCCAAAGCTTGCAGCAGAGGCAAGATTCTTCAGAGCTTATGCCTATAACATGTTGGTAACACTATGGGGCGATGTTCCTTTATTGACAACATCTATTAAAATTCCAACGTTCAATTATGTGCGTAATTCGACAATAGAAGTGGATCAGATTATTTCAGATGATCTTGAATATGCGGTCAAAGAATTGGCTGCTGTGGGACAAGCTGCTGCTCCAAGCCGGATCAATAAAGATATGGCTAGACAGTTAGCGGCCGAAGCTTTCCTCAGAATTGGGATGAGAGATCCTGCTTATTTTGCTAAAGCAGAAGCCATGGCCACGGCGATCATAGAGAGTGGTAGTTATAAATTGATCGATACGCGATATGGTAAATATTTAAATCAAGATGGCGATGCTTTTCGTGATATGTTTAGACAGGGTAACATGCGTCGTGCTCAAGGAAATACCGAAGCAATATGGACGTTTGAAGTTGAACTTAATCGCGAAATTAACGGTGGAACCATCGATAATCCCCAGCATCGTAGGATATGGCAACCGTCATATCATAAATGGGATGGCATGGTGAATGCGGATTCTCTTGGGGGAAGAGGCAATGGACGATTGAGATTAAGCAACTTCATGAAATATACGGTCTGGAAAGGACTTCAAGGTGATGTCCGTAATAGCAATTATAATATCCGTCGTACCACAAATTATAACCGACCTAATATGACCGTCAACAATGCTGTGGTTACACCATGGAGTACAGAGATTGGTGTAGATGCAGATGGCTATCGTGTTGCTAAGGGAGCAGGAGTCAAAGATATGACTATAAAAACAGGAGATCAGGTTATTCCTTTTCGTGCGGACAGTTTGGAAGTCTGGTATCCTTTCCCAACAAAATGGGGAGGATATGATCCGCTGGATGATTTTGGTTATGCATTGATAAAAGATTGGCCAGTTATGAGGTTTGGAGAAACATATCTATTAAGGGCAGAGGCACGACTGAGACAAAATAATCTAGGCGGAGCAGCTGAGGATATCAATAAGTTAAGAGATCGTTCTTTTAAAGAGACGCGTACGCAATCTGGAAATACAGCTTTAGGAAAGGTGCTAGCATCAACCATGACGATTGATTTTATTCTTGATGAACGTGCCCGTGAATTAATCGCAGAAGAAAATCGGAGAATGACTTTAGTGAGAACGAATAAACTCAAAGAACGTATTGTATTAAATGGTGACGAAGGGCCTGCAAATAAAATAACGAGTGGTTTCCAAGATTACAATGTTTTACTTCCAATCCCTTTAAGTGAAATTCAATTAAACAACAAAGAGGGAGAAGGTCTTAAACAAAATTTGGGATATAAATAATCTAGTTTTAATAATTTTTAATAGTTAGCAAAAGGACAATTTTCAATGCATCGAAAATTGTCCTTTTACCTCCAATTACCTTACTGTCCAACGATCAGAAACCCACCGTCAGCCTGAAGCGTCACTTTTACCAGCTTATCTTTTCGCACTGGTATTTCCTGGTATTGCGCTGTTCTATCCTTATTATCAACATACAATTGCCACTTTTCTCCCGCAAGCATCGGTAAATGAATTGTTAGCTCCTTTTCCTCTTTCTCTGCATTGATTCCTGCTATGTACCAACGATCAGCATGTCGCCGAGCTAATACCACATACTTTCCCGGATATCCGTCTATCAAGACCGTTTCATCCCACGTCGTTGGTACAGCTTTCATAAAATCAATAACGTGTTTAGGCATCTCCGTAAGATTATTAGGTGTAATTCCAAAATTCTGAACCGGTGTCTGAAACAGAACAGCTGTAGCCAATTGAAATGTTTCTGTTGTCTTTCGAATCATGCCACCGTTATTTTCACGATTATGTCTTTTATTGAGTAGAACGGGACCGAAATCCATTGATCCTACAGCATTCCGAATAAAAGGATGTAAACTCGCATTAAAAGCTTCAGTATCATTCGCATGTTGTGTAAAGATCAAATTCTCTGAAGCCAGTACAGCCTCGCTTCCCACAAAATTGGGATACATACGTTCCCATCCTCGTGGCAAAGTACAGCCGTGAAAAATAACCGATAGACCATAATCATTCGCATCCGATAAAATATCTTCATAGAGCTTCATGGTCTCCTGTTTGTCACCACCAAAAAAGTCAACCTTTATACCTTTTATACCGACACTTTGCATCCAGGCCATTTCCTTTTTTCGTGCAGTGGCAGTATTCATCATATTTTTAGGTGTTTGTGGCGCATCATTCCAAAAACCGTTGGAATTGTACCATAAACAGATGCCAACACCTTTGTCTTTTCCATAAGCAATCAAGGCTTCAATTTTATCCCGTCCGATTTTGCTATCCCACCAATTATCAACCAAAACAAACTCATAGCCCATAGCTGCAGAGAGATCTACAAATTTTTTCTGATCTTCAAAATTAATACTTGCGTCTTGCCACTCCAGCCAACTCCAAGTTGAACGTCCATAAGTATACTGTTTTGATGCTTTGTACACAGGCTCAACCACATCAAATGCGATCGTAGTTTCTACAATAGGTTTTAGCGTACTTCCAACAGTCAGTGTACGCCACGGTGTATTACCTGGTAAAGCAATTGCCGGTTGCGCACTACCTATCCCGTTGTTTTCCCCGATCTCCGGAAATGCAACCTTATATTGACCGTCTTCGCTTCCTTCACTCAACTTAGACCCACAGTACAGTGCTCCTACTCCAGTTTCAGAAACGAGTACCCAGCCACGGTCACCAACACGGAATAATCCTGGAAAGGTATAGCCGTATCCATACTTGGAGGGAACTCCCAATTGCGCATCCACCGTATACTCCTCTTCATAACTTGGTTTCGTTTTCATCCAACCAGACATGGGTGGTGCTTGAGGAGTCAAAAAGGTGGTCGTCACATTCGGGAATTTAAATGCACTCAATTCCTCTTCAATATAAAGATTGGCCTCTTCACCGACCTGTGGCACATGGTACCGAAAAGCAATATCATGATTACTAACCCGAAACACTACATGTAAAGCTTTTTTATCGCTATTTTCTAATTTACATATCAGCTCATTCGCCTGGTAATGTACCTGTTTACGTTTTATTTTCGGTTCCTCATACTGCACATCAACTTGATTATTTATCTGACCAACCAATTTCAAATTAGTCGATAGATCAACATGATGTCCTTTTAATCCAAGCGCAGATCTTTCAAGCATCACCTTTCCATCTAATTGGACATCATAATAAAGCTTCCCTTTTTCCAAAGAGATATTGACCACTAATCGTTTATCGGGTCCAGAAATAGTCAGATTTTGCGCAAAAACCAATATTGAGCTCAAGCTAAGAACAGTGACGATAAGTAAACGTTTCATTATAGTGTAAGTTTTTGTGTAAAAATTATAAAGAAAGCAAATCCTACTAATGTGTAGGAATTACTTTTTTAATGGTTCCATCCGTGTTGAATTCCAACTTATCCATACATACCTCCCGGTTATAACCTGCTGCATCACCCATATGTATGCCATCAGGATAATTAAATCGGTGATAGACGATATACCATTCATCGGTACCTGGTATTTGCAATACAGAATTGTGTCCCGTACCATAAATTCCTTTTGCAGGATCTTTTTCAAGAACAATGTTATTCTCCGGGATATGGATCTCTCCCATTGGTGATGATGACGTACCATAACGTACCCGATAGTTTCTCACTTCGGGTATCATCCTCAGACCAGAAGAAATAATAAGTTCCATTTCGGTAAATAACATATATACCCTCACGAAATGTACCATCAATCTTTAATGTTTTCATGGTATTTTGTTTAATTGATACCATATCCTTGTTCAATTCTGCAACAGCTAGATAACCATTTCCCCAATACAAATAACTTTTGCCAGATTTCGGATCATTAAAAACTGCTGGATCAATTTCCTGTCCGCCTTTAATACCATCAGGTTTAAAATCGATCAAGGGTTTTCCTGAATCCTTAAATGGACCTGTAGGCTCATCAGCAACAGCAACGCCTATCTTTTGCGCGGCAGTGAAATAATAGTAATATTTATAATCTCTCTTGACCTTTTTTTCCGTTATGGTTGGAGCCCAGGCGTTGCGGGTTCCCCAAGGCACGTCTTTTTTCAAATCCAGAATAACACCTTCATCTTTCCACTCTTTCAAATCATCGGAAGAAAATGTCTTAAAATAGTAACCTCCCCAGCCATCAAATCCATCACTCGTTGGATAGATATAATACTTCTTTGTTTTATTGGAATACAGAACATCTGGATCTGCATAGAACCCATCCAATATCGGATTTTTTCGATTTGGAACTGTGATATCCTTTGGTGTACCCCAACGATCTGTCACTGTTTTAAATTCACTTCTTGACAATGGAATAATAGAACCGTGTCGCGGATGAAAATCCATGCTAACATCATGATCAATCACCTTGAAACGATCCAAATCCTCCGATTCGCAGAACTGATACTTACCTTTCCCATACACATCATACATTAAAATGTATCGATCAGATTGATTAAGTTTAAACACACTCGATCCTTCAACAGCGTCAGTAGTCTGTTGTTTATAACCGGGCTGCTCAATCCATTTTCCAGAAGTAAGAGAATCCGTCAAAGCCAACCTAAGACCATTACCATGTCCTTCAGTTTTGTAAAACATATAGAAAAGCCCATTCTTATTGATAATATCACCATCGATACAAGATTTACCATTTTTAGGAACAAACAGTACTTTAGGTTCTGATTCAAAATCAGTGAAGTCGCTATTAGCATAAGCATAGTAAATGATATCAGCACCATCGCCATGCTTCATTGACCAGTAAACCATATATTTATTAACAGCGGGGTCATATATGGTTTGTGGAGCCCAAACGCGCTTCAAACTTTCATGACCTTTAAATCGATCTTGAATATTAATTACACGATGTTCCCAATGAATAAGATCATCCGATTTTAACAATATCAAAGCACGATTAGAATCCCAACCTTTTGATGAGGTCATATCGGTCAACACCATATAGAAAGACTGACCGTTCTCCCCTCTCAAAATATGTGGATCGCGTACTCCACCCGTCGTACTGATAAGCTTTGAGTCCAAGACAGGTTGATTGTTGTTCAATGCGCGATAGGTATAACCATCGGTACTAACAGCAAAACAAACAGACTCATCTGCTACTGCATTGCCTTTAAAATACGCAAATAGGTAACCGACAAAGTCCTTTTCGGCAGGACCGGATTTATATTCCTGACCGATTGCCTGACCGATCATGTTAACGGCAAAAAAAGTAATTAAGATTCTGGCTAGCTGCCATTTTCTTGTCTTCATGTAAGGTTTATGTTATAAGGTTAATAGAATAATATTGAGCATGCTTTTCACGAATTTACAAATAGTACCCCATAAATTACTTTAAGATTATCTTTTGTACAGAAGTGTAAGTATACTCTTCCGATGAGGAAGCCTTCACACCCACACGCGCAAAAATATAATCCTGGTCTTTCAATCCAGTAGACAACTGTGCGGTAACACGTGTTTCCGTTCCAAGCACGATGTTGTTAAGATCAATTTTAATTTCCTGATCGAAAACGACATGATCGGTCAACATAGATTTCCGCAAGAAAACCTTTACTTGATCCAGATTGGAAGACTCAACGGTTTTTTTGATGGTAAGGTGAAAAACTATATTGGTTATAATTGTATAACAAATATAAAAAAATAAATGTAAAACAAACATTTATTTTTTTATACTCATTAAAGACGCTATCCGAACAAAAATCATCAACGCAATAGCCTGTACAATAAGGATATACAAACCAAATAAGTTTAAAATCTTGTTGAATTTTCAAAAATAAAACAAAAAATTATACGCTTTAAAACCCAGCAGGAGTTCCAAATTTATCAGTCAGTTTTTGCAACTCTTCACTGGTTATGGGCATGACCGAACCATGTCTGGGAGTAAACTGACCGTGCAATGGTGTATTTTGAACAAAAGTAAAATGCGTTAGATCTGAACTTTTACAAAACTGATAATAACCCTCCGTATAACAGTCATACATTAATATGTACTCATCCGAATCAATCAGCTTGAACACACTGGAAACCCTCAACAGGTTTATGCTGATCCGGATTGAGGTGACGGTATTCTGCGCGATAGGGTCCGGTCACATTTTTACTTGTTGCTCGCATCACCCCACTCCTCGTCTGTAAACCATTATTGATAGTAGATAATCCTTCATCCTTAAAAAATAACACGTACTCCTGTTTTATTTTATCATACACAATATCACCATCAATAGCGGCTGTTCCGAAGTCAAATAACAATTCCGGTGTACTGATATCCGTGAAATCGGAATTTGCATACGAGTAATAGATTTTAAAATAAGGCTGTTTTTTATCTCCTACGGCATACTCCCAGTCATGTCTACCTATAGAATAATAGATCATGTATTGTTGTTTGTCATTGTCCCAAATGGTTTGCGGCGCCCAGGCCGCATGTAAATTATCCTGACCAAATCCCTCCAAATCAGGAAATCGCGTTGGGAAATCAATCGCCTTATGCTCCCAATGGATTAGATCGGTACTTTTCATCAAGATAATACCATCATTGCTTTGCCAGCCCTCGCTTGAGCGCATATCCGTCAGCACCATATAGAAAGTTTTTCCATCTTCAGAACGCATGATGTGGGGATCGCGAATACCCTTTTTTAAAGCAATGCTATCAGATGCAATAACCGGTTTCCCCTCATTCAAGGGCTGATAATTTAAACCATCTTTGCTTATCGCATAACGAACCTGTTCGCCGTCTGGACTATTGTCAGAAAAATAAGCAAACAGATAAGCTACTGGGCCAGGCTTTGAAGCTATACTTTGTTGTCCAAACGCTGTGATTCCAACCAATATCGCCACCAATATCAATGGCCATCGGATTATAATGTGTATCTTTTTCATATTCCTCCTTATTTTTGAGCAGGTATGCGAAAAACGGTGAACGAATAAGGAGACAATTTGCAATTTTCCATTTGAAGTGTTACTGCAACAGGTTTAGCTGTTCGATCTGCCGGTGCACCTGATATAACAGTTGCATGTACTTCTTGCCCTGTAATACCAATTGTCGAAAGATCAAGTTCAAGGTCAATTTCAACTGGCAACAAATTCACCAGTTTCACGATAATATCGCCCGATTTAGCGTCCCGGACGATTGACTTTCCAACTCGTTTACGAACCGCTTCATCTTGATTAGACAACTGTAAATCACTGAATAGATAGGTATGCCCAGCATGTTGTCCAAATGCTTGTTGAATATAATAACCCACAGTAGGTTTCACCGTTGTATTATCGAAATAGATCAGATCTGGAGACCACTGCGTATTACCTTCTTTTGCTAATAAAGGTGCATAAGAAGTCATCGTAACGATATCGGCATTTCGCTCTACGTTACACAAGTGCAGGGCCTCGGCCAATGCTGTTTCAATTGTACTGGCACGATCAGAAAGATGCGCAGCATACTCTCCAAGATATACCTTAGCCTTCTTGCGGTCATAACGGTCGTAAAAGTCCTGATTATGGATAAACCATCCTGGAGGATTGTAGTAATGCTCATCAATTAAAGGAACCTCCAATTTTGTTGCCAACTCCCACCCTTCCACATAATCCGATCCTTCGTAAAAAGGCCCCGCTGTACCAATAACCTCAACATCAGGATATTTCTCTTTTACAGCTTGATAGATCATAGTAAAGCGTTCTTTAAATATATCAGTAATCAAATCTTCATTACCAATACCTATATATTTCAAGTTAAAAGGAGCAACATGTCCCGCTTCAGCACGTTTCTTACCCCAAAAAGTTTTACTATCTCCATTGGCATATTCTATTAAATCCAAAATATCTTGAATATAATCGCCCATATCTTCCATAGGAATACCACACTGCTGCCCACCAAGTTCGTGACCATGATGTCCCGAATTTTGGCATGGTACACCTGCCGCCACAACAGGTACAGGCTCTGCACCTAAATCTTCACAAAATTGGAAATATTCAAAATATCCTAAACCAAATGACTGATGATATCCCCAAAGATTACGCTGTGGCTTTCGTTGCTCCAATGGACCGATCGTATTTTTCCAATGATAGATATTATCTATACCATCACCATGAGCTACACAACCACCTGGAAAACGAACAAAACGAGGCTTCATATCAGCAATAGTCGTAGCAAGATCTGCTCTCAGTCCGTTATCTCTATTCCGGAAAGTATTTTTAGGAAATAACGAGACCATGTCCATATCGATTACGCCATCGGTTGAGTAAGCAATCACCAATCGAGCATCTGGAACGGTTGCGTTTCCGATCATTTCCAATTTATACTGTTCCCATTTTTTAGCTATTTTTTTTGTTTTCGTTTCACCAATAGTATTCCCCTTTCCATCTACTAGCCGAATTATCAATTGCCCAAATTGCCCAGATTTTGTTCGAGCATATACCGAAAACTTATAGTGCTCGCCTTTCTGGATAGAGATACCACCAAATCCTTCATTAACAATTCCAGCTCCATTTTTAGCATGCATGCTCACATAGTGGCGGTTATTTTTGTGAATCGGAGATAGCGTATCAATCGCAAGAATCGTTTCACTATTCGTGGTACTCCAGGCAGTCAGACTGTTCCATTCTTTTCGGTCCATAGAAGAGTATTCAAATCCCCTATTCTGGATCAATTCTGCATATAAACCGCCATCAGCTGCATAATTGATATCTTCAAAAAATGCTCCAATAAGCAGATCACTTATCTTACGTTCAGCAATATGTTCATCTAATTTTAGTTTTCCTTTCAGAGCAGGTAAATCAGCAAAGCGATACCCATCATCCGCCATTCGCTCACTGTTCAACTTTGCTTTATAAGCATCCAATTGCTGTTTTTTGAGCAGATTTTCAAGTGTTTGCCACGCAACTTTATGAACCGTCCCCGTATAGATTCCATCTACTAGACGTACCTCTACTTTATTGTTTTGCAAATCCGTCACTTTCTTAGCTGCAGAAAATGTTTTAAAATCCTTTGTTTCTACAGCATAATATCCTTGCACATTCCGATCCGTCTTCCAGACGACTTGGTAAGTACCAGTCGTTTTGTTGTAATCAATTACAGGACTGAGGCAATTGCCTCCTGCAGATACCAAAGGATAGGACTGGCTTTCCCATTGAATCAAATCGCGCGATGCACTGTGTGCAAAAGCACCATCTTCTTTATTCAAACTCCAGACACAATGCCAAGTTCCCGTTGGAGATAAAAACAAGAAAGGATCAATCATCTTTTTTTCCGATCCCCATCGACCATAATCGGACCGTAAGAAACTCGCTTCAGCGCCAATGTTATTCCATTTCTTCTTGTCCAGGCTCCATGCAAAATGCAAGCCATTATGGTGGTCATTCTTTCCCGAGCTATAGGCAAAAATATAAGCCGAATCTGGTTCATTAGCATACAACGATGTATGTCGTATCAGAAAGAAAAACAATAAACATATATAAATAAGCTGTTTTTTCATTAGCATAAAAATTAATATTATTGAACGCCCAGCTTGATGACCGTTAAGGAGTAAGGTGCAAACGTTTCTGCTATCTTTTTCCCTTTATAGTTAACTTGTTCCACTTTTGGCTGTATTTTCAATGGTTCTTCAAAACTTGTCGATATACTCAAATCTGCATTTGCCAATGTCGTTTTCACAGCAGCTTGTTTCAATTTTTTCTTCGAGTTGATATCAAAATTAACCTGTACCGGTTTACTATTATAATTCACAAATTTAATGATCAGTTCCTTCGTAGCACTGTCATAAACAGACGATGCGAATAAACTATCTTTACCTGCTACAGCATCTCCATTCCATTTAATAGGTATGATATCCGTACCCGTATTGGTGGAATACAATTTTTGCACTTGATAACTAGGTGTTCCATATGCATTTAAATTATCCACCCAGATCAAATCTGGAGTCCATTGCCAACCGTCGACATGACCAAACAAAGGCGCATAAGAGGCCATTTGTACCACATCGGCATTACGCTCTAGGCCCGTTAGAAAAGCGGCCTCCGACAACGCTGCCTCCCATGTACTACGGCCAGGACCATTAGGTCTGGTCGTGTGTGAAGCATATTCTCCAGCAAATATTTTTGGACCCTTACGGTCATAATCATCATAGCGGGAAGCGCTTGACAAAAACCACCCCGGTGGTCGGTAATAATGCTCATCAATGATATCGATGTTCATATCACGCAGCTGCTCATCCAAGTAGGCAAAACGTTCTCCATCGGGATCAGTCCCTGAACTTGCAATAATGGCAATCTCAGGATGTTTTTCATTTAAAATCTTTTTAAATGCAGCTAATCGTTCTACATACTGCGGTCCCCAATTTTCATTACCCACACCTAGCATTTCCATATTGAAAGGAGCCGGATGCCCCATATCAGCACGAAGTTTACCCCAGGTCGTCGTCACATCACCATTGGCAAATTCAATCAGATCCAAAGCATCCTGAATATACGTATCCAACTCATCCATCGGAACAAGTTCTGCCGTATTGAACTGGCAGGCCATCCCACAATTTAAGATGGGTACTGCCTTAGCACCAATATCTTCAGCCATTAAGAAATATTCATAAAATCCCAATCCAAAAGTTTGAAAATAATCCGGTGCCGGTCTGTGCTTAAATTCCGTATTCCAACGGTTGATGATCAGTTCACGTTCCTCGATCGGACCTACTGTTTTTTTCCATTGGAAACGACTCGCTAGATCCCTGCCTTCCACAATACAACCTCCTGGAAAACGAATGAATCCGGGTTTCATATCTGCCAATAGCTGGACCATATCCTTACGCAGGCCTTTAGGTCTATTTTTCCAAGTCTCCTTCGGGAAAAGAGAGATCATATCCACTTCCGCATCGCCCGCTCCTTCTATCCAGACATTCAACTTACCTTTAGCAACGGTCTCTGAGGCCGTAAACTTTGCCGAGCCACTTTGCCAATCACTTCCACTAGACAATGTTAATTCACTTGATCCAATCACGTTATCCTGTTCATTCAACAACTCGACACGAATGCGCATTCCAGCAGTAGCTTCTTTAAAAAGCAGCGAAAATTCATACTGCTCCCCTTTCTTGATTCCCATACCACGAAACCCTTCATTTTGCACACCCAGTTGTAGACCCTTTGGATTATGAATCTTCAATGAGCGCGGGTTTCCTTTTCGTTTACTGTTATTTACAATCAGAAAAGTACCCTCCGGTTCTTTGGTCAGTTTTTTCCATCCCATCCAAGGTTCGTTAAACTCGAAAGATCGGTTTTTAACCAATTCAGCATATATCCCACCATCGGCACCCATATTAATATCTTCAAAGAATACACCCCACATGTCTTGTGACATCATTCCAGCTGATTGGTCAAGGTCCACTTTAAAACTTACAGGGGTCTGTGCAAATAAAGGCGTAGATCCCGTAAGCATAGCTGCTAGTAATAGCTCGATTTTTTTCATTGTATATTATTTTATCATAAATTATTTTATCGTAAATCTATATTCCGATTTTGTGATATTAAGTCTGTTCTGGTTTCACCACCGTAGAAGCAAGTGTAGGATGAATTGGTACATCCAGATAATGCTGTGTTAATTTGAAGTCTGTTGACAACTGCAAGCCAATGCAGTTGTCAATAAGCTGACACCAATCATCAAGGCCAAGGTAAAAGCAAAAGCTAATCCCGCAACCTAATCCCGTAATCTAAGCCGATCACATAATCTTTATTCATTATTGATTGTTTTGGTTTATAATATTGGTTCATATTATATTACATATAAAAACACCTACATTAATCTAGCATAAGATTCGGTTTTTAAAGTAATTAATGTCAAATTAACATTTATTTTTTAAATAATGAAATTTTAACTTTTTTTTTTCGTTGATTTGTATTGAAAAATCATGTCCTTTTCAAGATACCAGCCTAGCGGGTACCTGAATGGCTAACCAGATGTGCTCACGCACATTACGTTTTTTTTGACCATCTAAATAAATGTCTGAACAACATTTCACATGTTGAACAAACAACTTGTTACATAGAAATACCTAAACCAGAATTGTTATGAAGCTAAAACGAATCTTTTCATATTTTACATGCGTAGTTATCTTTACGGGTACGTTATCGGCCCAGACAAAACCACAATTGACCTATTTTGAACTAAAAGATGTTCGCTTACTTCCAGGCCCCTTCAAACATGCCGAAGATCTTGATTTAAATTATCTGCTCACCTTAGATGCAGACCGTTTGTTGGCTCCATTTCTTCGTGAGGCGGGTTTACCACAAAAAAAAGAATCTTATACCAACTGGGAAAATACAGGTTTAGATGGCCATATCGGCGGACACTACCTCTCCGCTCTAGCCCATATGTACGCTTCAACAGGTGATGTACAGATCAAACAAAGATTAGATTATATGTTGTCTAATCTAAAAAATTGCCAAGATGCCAATGGCAATGGATACATCGGTGGTGTTCCCGGAGGAAAAACCATCTGGGAGGAAATCAAAAAGGGTAATATCCAAGCTAGCGGATTCACGCTGAATGGGAAATGGGTACCTTTGTATAATATACATAAAACTTATGCTGGCTTACGAGATGCCTATCTCCTAACAGGCAATCAGGAAGCTAAGGATATGCTCATCAAGATGACGGATTGGGCTATTACTCTGGTACAACAATTGTCTGAAACACAAATTCAGGATATGTTGCGAAGTGAACATGGCGGACTCAACGAAACTTTTGCAGATGTTGCTAGCATCACACAAAACCCAACTTATCTGGCACTTGCACGCCAGTTCAGTCATCATGAGGTTTTAGACCCTTTAATCAAACACCAAGATAAACTTAC
This sequence comes from Sphingobacterium sp. SG20118, assembly GCF_044740685.1. Taxonomy (NCBI): domain Bacteria; kingdom Pseudomonadati; phylum Bacteroidota; class Sphingobacteriia; order Sphingobacteriales; family Sphingobacteriaceae; genus Sphingobacterium; species Sphingobacterium sp. SG20118. Next base: position 1,863,314 of record NZ_CP172826.1, on the reverse strand, counting down.
TGGACAACATGCCAACACGCAGATTCCAAAAGTGCTGGGATTTAAAAGAATTGCAGATCTGGCACAAGAAGAAACCTGGGCAGATGCTGTCCGTTATTTCTGGGAAAGTGTCGTAACGCAACGTTCTATCTCTTTTGGCGGCAATAGCGTCAGTGAACATTTTAACCCGACCAATGATTTCTCAAAGATGATACACAGTATTGAAGGGCCCGAAACCTGCAATACTTATAACATGCTCCGTCTAACAAAAATGCTCCATCAAACCGATCCACAAGGCCGATATCTGGATTATTACGAACGCAGTTTATATAACCATATCCTGTCCAGTCAGCATCCTGAAAATGGTGGATTTGTCTATTTTACACAAATCCGTCCAGGCCATTACCGCGTCTATTCACAACCCCATACCAGTATGTGGTGCTGTGTCGGATCGGGTATCGAGAATCACGCTAAATATGGAGAAATGATCTATGCGCACAAGAAGGCTGAGCTTTTTGTCAACCTATTTATTCCTTCTCGATTAAACTGGCAAGAACAAGGAGTCGAAATCATTCAGGAAAATAATTTCCCAGAGCAAGCAAGTACCACCTTACACATTCATCCGAAAAAGCAAGCGGCAACTTTTACTTTGCATATCCGCAGACCCGCTTGGCTAACGGAAACGCCAACGGTCAGGATCAATGGAAAAGTCCAAAAGACTAATTCAGAAAAAACAGACTTTATCTCCATCAAGCGGACATGGAAAAAAGCAGATCGCGTCGACATCGAACTCCCTATGGGTATCCATACCGAACAGCTGCCCGATCACAGTAACTATTATAGCCTGCTTTATGGTCCTATAGTATTAGGAGCTCGTACAGCAACTGAAACATTACCCGATTTACTTGCCGACGATAGCCGTATGGGGCATGTCGCAAAAGGCGCACAAGTACCATTACGTGATTTACCTATACTAACCAGTGAAGCGTCAGCTATTCCTAGTTTAATCAAGCCTATTGAAGCAAAACCGCTACATTTTTCATTATCGGGACTACGCTTAGGTAAGGAAACCATAAGCATGGAACTAGAACCATTTTATAAAATCCACGACAGCCGATACATCATCTATTGGCCACAAGCAACAGAAAAACAGTTGCAAGGTATACAGGAAAAAATGGAGTTAGATGAACAAGAAAGCTTACGTTTAAATGCCCTTACAATTGACAAAATAGTCTGTGGTGAGCAACAACCAGAATCCGACCATTTTATTCAACAAGAGCATAGTCATGCTGGGGTATTTGACGATACTCGCTGGCGAGAAGCCGATGGCTGGTTTAGTTATACTTTAAAAAAACAAAGTAACACCAATGCAGACATTTATATCAAATACTTAGACGAAGAAAGTCCACGTTCCACAGAAATCTTGATCAACGGTGTTGTCATTGGTAAATTAAAATCACAACCGACCGATAAAGGAGTTAAAAACAATTTGATACACTTGAAACAAACCTTATTAACTCAAGAGAAGTTAACGATTACAATAAGAGGAGCTGATCAAATCAAAAGTCATAAAATTCTCGAAATTCGTATACTCAAACAACAGTTGGACAACACAATAAACTAAAGGTAGCAGAAAATTAAAAAATTACCCTACCAACTCTTCCAATAGCTCATCATGGGTCAGACTTGTTCTTTTGGTATCATGGCTTAGGCCTAATCCGTGTATAGCTTTACAGTTTTCTAGAAAAACTTAAAACTATACGCGAATTACTTTACTCCTTCACTGCGTCACTATTTGTTACTGCGTCACTATGTTACTCCATCACTATTTGTTACTCCTTCACTTGTCACTCCTTCACTTCGTTACTTCTTCACTCCTTCACTTGTCATTCCTTTACTCCTTCACTATGTCACTACATTACAGCCGAAGGCTTATCCAAAAGGCCTAGCATTCCGATTGCGTTATTGAACCGACAAAGAGGCGTATAAAATGAATTTCAGCCTGAGTGAAACAATTTTAAATTCATTTAGCCTATATAAGCAGTGTCATCTTAGACTTATGTCACTGCATCTATCGTGGGTCAATCTTTTAAATTTTTGGTTATGACAACCTTGCCCTTTGCACGACCACTTTCTACATAGGTTAATGCCTCGTTTGTTTTTTCGAATGGGAAAATTTGATCTATAACTGCTTTTATCAGATTAGCTTCAATCAATTTGGTTATTTCGGCTAATTGTTGACCATTTGCACGCATAAATAGAAAAGTGTAGTCAATTTTCAGCTTGTTGGCCTTTCTTTCTATGCGCCTACTCAATAAACTTACTATTAGTTTCATATACCAGGCTAAACCCAAATCTTGAGCAAAATCTACAGTAGGAGGACCCGAAATTGAAATAATTTTCCCTCCCGATTTTAAAATACCGAAGCATTTCTCCAATGTTTTAGTATCCTGACTATGCAATACAACATCATAGTCACTTAATATATCTTCAAATTTTTCATTTTTATAATCGATCAAAAGATCTGCACCAAGGGCCTGTAATAAATCAAAACTATTTTTACTCGCAGTGGTCGCCACAGTTGCACCCAAATATTTAGCCAATTGGATAGCAATCGTTCCTACTCCACCCGAACCGGCCTGAATAAATACTTTTTGACCTTTTTTGATCTGCGCGATTTCAACAAGAGCCTGCCAGGCGGTCAAACCTACTAGCGGTATGGAAGCGGCCTCTTCCATCGTCATATTCGTGGGTTTTAAAGCAATATCATTTTCATCTATGGCAACATATTCCGCAAAACCACCAATACTAAAATCGGGAAGCCTAGCATAGATTTCATCGCCGACTTGAAAGTTTTTTACTTTTGAACCAACCTGAACGATAACACCTGCCACATCGTGACCTAGGATAAGAGGCATCTTATAGGGTAATAACAATTTGAAATCGCCATGCTTTAACTTAGCATCCAATTGATTGACACTGGCCGCATTGATTTCAACCAATACTTCGTGGTCTTTAATCTTTGGTGCTGGAACCTCGACAAGCGCTAACTTATCCGTTTTACTATATCGGTTAATGTGAAATGCTTTCATTGATTAGGGTATTAATAATGGATTTATTTTCTTCGGGTTAACAAGTTTAAAAGTTAGTTTCGGAAAAATACGATTTAAAATATAAACCAGTTTGGAAGTGCCTACTCGAATATGATATCGGTCCTTCTCCAGTCCTACAATTAAAGCTTTTACCAGTTCTTCGGGGCTTAATTTAGGATCACTTCTTTCTACAGTCATTGGTGTAGAAACAAGCGGTGGTACGAGCTCGAATACTTTCACATGGCTTTTTAAAATACCAAGATGTGCGCGTAAAGCTGTTGTATAAAATGCTAGCGCAGTCTTAGATGAAGAATAAGTTGCCTCAAGCAAAGAGGGAACATAACTGAGTAGCGAGGTCGTATTGATAATGGCAGTTCCAGGTTTTGATTTCAACATATCAAGAAACAGATTATTCAAACGAATGACGCCTAAATAATTGATATTCATCTCATAGGTTGCACCTTGCAGATGTTTTACATCTGAAATCCCGAGATTAGAAGGTTCGACCCCAACTCCGGCATTATTATATAAAATATCTATTCCACCGAGTTTTTCGATTTCCTTAAAGAGTAACTGTGCTTCATCCTCAGAAGCGACATCACTTTTAATGGGAATGACACCGGGGTACAATGCTTTTGCTGCGTCCAATTTAGCTTGATTTCGTCCTGTAATAATGACATGAACACCTTTTTCTAAAAATTGTTTTGCAGCCTCCAGTCCTATTCCTGATGCTCCCCCTGTTATTAGTATTGTTTTTCCTCTTAATTCCATAATTGATATAAATTGCTTAAAGCGGTCCTTCATTTGCTAACAAAATGAAGAACCATATATAGTGACTACTTAGTTTGCTGGAAAAACAATTTCGAATCTCCTACAGGTACATCAAATTGATTTTTATCCAAAGCTAAAAACAATTCATCGGCAACCTCTGATGCAGGTATACCATTCGCCCCACCTATTTCTGCAGAGAAATCCGTATTGACCAAAGGTGGATATACTTCATAAACCTGCAGGTTGTCTTGGTCCTCATAGGTCTGTCTTAAGGCAACAGTATAACCATGCAGGGCGGCTTTGGATGCACCATAAGTGGGTAACATCTTGTTACTTCCGAAAACAGCAATGGATGAAATATTAATAACAGCAGCGCCATCCTGCAGCAGCAGATGTGGAAGCAGCAATTCGGTAAAATGGATAATACTAAAATAATTGATATTCATTTCAATTGCTGCTTTTTCATGCGCTCCAATGGTTTCGCTTAAGAGATAAGCAAAGGCGGTTCCAGCATTGTTAATGATTATATTTACATCCGGATGATTCGTTTTCAAATCGTTAGCAATACGTACTCTATCTTCTTCTACTGAAAGATCACCCTGAATGGCAACTGCCTGATCCAATTCTGTTAACGCTTTTTGAAGTCGTTCTGCATTTCTGCCATTGATAATGACTTTATTTCCTGCTGCATTTAATTTCTTAGCGATCGCTAACCCTATTCCTGCACTGCCTCCACTGATGAATATGGTATTTCCTGTTGTTTTCATATTTCTGTTATTAGTGTTGATCTATAGTTTTATAATCTGTATAACCTATTTCACCTGGGGTATAAAAGGTATTTTGATCGGCAACATTTAGTGTCGCTCCGGTTTTATAACGCTCGACTAAATCAGGGTTTGCAATAAAGGGTACACCAAATGAAACCAAGTCGGCATCGCCATCACTTAGAACTTTGTTTGCCGTGTCTTTATTAAAGCCACGGTTGATGATGATCGTACCTGTATAAAGCGGACGGAAATGTTTGGCAACTTCCTGAATGGCATGGGGGTTTGCTGAAACATCTGTAAAAGGTTCTATCAAGTGAATATATGCCAGATCGTAATCATTAAGTCGGTTGACGATATAGCTATACAGGGCAATAGTCTCATCATCGACCAAAATCCCCATTATACCGTTTAACGACGGGTTGAGACGTACCGCAACTTTATGGATATCGGCAACTGCTTTTATGGCATCCAAAATCTCAAAAAGAATGCGAGCTCTATTTTCGATAGAACCCCCATACTCATCTGTTCTCAGATTTGAATTTTTGCTAAAAAACTGCTGTAGTAAATAACCGTTGGCGCCATGAAGTTCAACACCGTCAAATCCGGCTTCAAAAGCATGGAGAGCACCTTGTTTAAAATCTTCAACGGTTCTTTTAATATCTGCAACCGTCATAGGCTGTGGCGCTTCAGTCAGTTTGAACCCAGTTGCCGTGAAAACCTGCTGCTCTGGATTCACATCCGAAGGTGCTAATGGTTTTTTACCATTATGCAGATCTGGGTGCGAGTATGCTCCAGTGTGCCAAAGCTGGGCAAATATGACTCCACCTTCTTCATGTACAGCCTTTGTTGTCAATTCCCAACCCGCAACCTGCCCTTTCGAATATATTGCAGGAACATGTATTACACCCACAGCTTCAGGACTTATGAATGTACCTTCTGTAATGATTAATCCGGCAGAAGCACGTTGCTTATAATACAGTGCCGTTAGCTCGGTTGCTTTATTTTCAGCGTTATCAGAACGGCTTCTAGTCATGGGAGCCATCACAATACGGTTCCGCAATTGTAATCCATTTTTATGGTAAGAATCAAAAATTACATTGTTTTCCATGGTATTAATAATTTATAATCGTAAATTCGCTTGCATTTTGCAAGTACAAATATAAATATCCACTTGCAAAATGCAAGCGTTTTTAAGAAAAAGTACATTATTATGAAAAATAGATCGCAATGCCCTATCAGCTGTTCACTAGATATTTTAGGAGATAAGTGGTCATTACTGCTCATCCGGGATTTGATGCTATCCAAACAATGCACCTATGGCGACTTTTTAAAATCTGAGGAAAAAATAGCAACGAATATCTTAGCTTCAAGATTATTGATGCTCGAAGAAAATGGTTTGATCAGTAAATTAGAACACCCAGAAAGCAAAGCAAAAGTGTTATACACGCTTACTAAAAAGGGAATAGATTTACTCCCGTTATTGGTTGAAATGCAATTATGGGCAGATAAATATTACACGATACCCGTAGAACAGAAAGAGATTATTAATGCTGTAAAAAAAGACAAAGAGGGTTTTATAAAGGAACAGAAGAAAATATTATTGGATTTTCAAAAAAATTCTTGATCGTTTAGCTGTTTGCAGAAGTCACTTCTTTACTAGTCACTCCATTGCCTTGTTACTTCGTCACTTGGTTACTTCATCACTTGTTACTCAGTCACTCCATTACCTTGTTACTCCTTCACTCGTCACTTGGTTACTCCGTCACTACCTTACAGCCGCAGGCTTATCCAAAAGGCCTAGCATTCCGATTGCGTTATTGAACCGACAAAGAGGCGTATAAAATGAATTTCTGTTCGAGTGAAACGAGTTTAAATTCATTTAGCCACTTTGAGGTGAAATAGCATAAAGGAATGCAGCCTTGACTTTTGTCAAACTTTGTGTCAAGACAAACGTTTGTCGCCCTGTGCCGGCGAAAGAGGCACAAAAAAACTACCATTACTTCCTCAACCTCCCCAGCAACCGACTCGTCACTATGTCACTCCTTCACTTCGTCACTCCTTCACTTCGTCACTCTTTTACAGCCGAAGGCATACTACTATGGTACACAACCATCCCTGCGCAAATACTTATTCTAAAAAAGAATTGATATCAACAAAAAAAGGTGACCAAAGGCACCTTTTTTTAATATTAACTCAGTAAAACTTTATTTCAATTTTTCGACTTGCTCCGGTGTAAGAGATAAAATATCACAAATCATCGCTACATCAAAACCACTATTCAACATTTTAGTAGCTGATTCGAACTTTTCCAGTTCAGCTTTCTCCCTTTCAACCTCAGCTTTCGCTTTTTCTACTTCAGCTTTCTCCCTTTCAGCCTCAGCAAGAGCTTCCAATTTCTTGATGCGTACCGCCGTTAATCCACGTTCTTGCTCCTGTCCCTCTCGCTTAGCCTTATCCAATAAATATTCACGTGTACCCATTGTTGTGCTCCTTCCTAATTTTGTATCGATTTCTTGTTCAAATTTAATAAAATATTCAAATATATTCAATGCCTTATCAGGTAAAATTATCGGCACCATCAAGATCACTTCCAAAGCAATACTCATATTTTAAAATCACAAAACAACTAGACTATTAAATAGTTATATACTATATTTGCATGAAATTTGAATTTTATTTCATACATTTGAATCATGTATAAGTTAGATGATTTACGAAAAAAACTGCGCAAAGGAAAAGTCTACCGTCGCGAAGATTTGGCTCACTGGTCCAAATCAGTAGATCGTCATTTAGTGGAACTACTCGAAGAAGGTAAATTAAAAAAACTTGCACAAGGTCTTTATTATGTTCCCAATCAATCTGCATTTGGATCAACTCCTCCAGACGAGGACGAGGTTATAAAAAAATATCTTAAAGGGGATGATTATTTACTTACCTCACCCAACTATTACAATACCTTAGGTCTTGGAACCACACAGCTGTACAATAGAAAACGTGTTTACAATCATAAAAAACATGAGGACGTTCAATTGGGTAATAAGATCTATGAATTTAGAAGAAAGTCTAAATTTCCTAAAAAACTATCACAAGAATATCTTGTCGTCGACTTGCTCAATAATCTTAAGAACATGGCAGAAGATCAGGGAATGATACTCCATAACCTTAAAAACAACATAGCGAATTGGGACAAACTTGATCTAAAAAAACAAGTACAAAGATACGGAAGCATAAATACACGAAAAATATTCGAGCAGATCATGTAATGCCAACAAATTATCTACACCACCACAAGGACTTTAAAAGCCTGATATTGATTGTCTCAGAACAAAAAGGAATTGACCCTATTTTGATAGAGAAAGATTATTGGATCATGCATTGTCTATTTGCGCTAAAACAGGCAGGATATGTATTTGAACTCAAAGGAGGTACTTCTCTTTCTAAAGCTTTTAAAATTATTGACCGATTTTCAGAAGATATTGATATTCATATCCATCCTCCCGTTGACTTAGAAATAAATGAAAATCCCAAGAACTACAAGCCTTCCAACAGTAAAAAGCGATTAAACTTTTATAATAACCTCGCTAAGGATATAAAAATTGATGGTATAATAGATATAATAAGAGATACTTCTTTTGATGATTTACAATATTATAGAAGTGGTGGTATTCGATTGATATACTCATCCCTTTTTAAAGCAGCACCAGGTATTAAAGAAGGAGTTTTATTAGAGGTAGGATTTGACAATATCAATCCTAATAAACCAATTGATATTACGTCGTGGATATATGACACAGCAAAAAAAACACAAGTGAAATTCATCGATAACAATGCGGTAGCTATTCCTTGTTATGATATGCGCTATACATTTGTAGAAAAACTACAAACAATAGCGACCAAATTCAGAGTGATGCAACAGACAAATACCATGCAAGTCAACTTTATGCGTCAATACTATGATGTCTACAAATTATTACAACAAACCGAGATACAAAACTTTATAGGGTCAAATGAATATTACACCCATAAAGAACGTCGATTTCCTGCTATTGATTTTGCAATACCAATGAATGAAAATCAGGCCTTTCTAATTCACGACAAACAAATAGAGGAACAATTAGACAAACTGTATATCAATAGTAATGCACTCTATTATAATGGACAACCCGACTTCAAAATAATGGTGGAGCATATTAAGTCCTACTTAGATTTATTATAACTTACAACATAATATCCAATACGTTGAAAATAAATAGGCTTATCCAATCGCAGATAAGCCTATACATTTACATACGTCTCCACCTCCCCAGCAACCTACTCGTCACATAACTCACGACTGTGCCGACGACAGCCATCAAAGCCGTTTGCAGGAGATCGCCAACAGAAAACGAAACCCAGATCGAGCATAGCGTACCACCCAGAGTTCCGATACGGATATCATTCAGTTTCATCAATAGCCTCCTTTCCTGTAGTAAACTTTTTATTTAAGTCAATAACATTATCTATTTCATTACTAAACACATTACCATCCGTAAAATCTTCCACATCAGCACCCGATAGACCATCTTCCCTAGCCCGCAATTGATCTGCCTCATCAGGAGGCTCATCATGATCCTTTTCATCTTTATCCTCTAGCACCGTCTCTACCACCCCCAATCCCAGGGCAATATATTTCAGGATATTCAACGCCTTCCCAGGCAACTTGATCGGCGCCATCAAGACCACTTGCAGCACCCGATTTATTTTTATTAGTATCTTTTTCATTTTGTTTAAAAGTTAAAAGGTTATGAGGTTATAAGGTTATAAGGTTAAGAGGTTAGTTACTCCTTCACTTGTCACTGGGTTACTTCTTCACTTTGTCACTTGGTTACTCCGTCACTACCTTACAGCCGCAGGCTTATCCAAAAGGCCTAGCATTCCGACTGCGTATTTGAACCGAAGAAGAGGCGTATAAAATGAATTTCTGTTCGAGTGAAACGAGTTTAAATTCATTTAGCCAATTTGAGGTGAAATAGCATAAAGGAATGCAGCCTTGACTTTTGATTACTTTTTGTTAAGAAAAAGTAATTCGCCCTGTGCCGGCGACAGAGGCACAAAAAACTGCCGTTACTACCTTACAGCCGAAGGCTTATCCAAAAGGCCTAGCATTCCGACTGCGTTATTGAAGCGACAAAGAGGCGTATAAAATGAATTTCTGTCTGAGTGAAACGAGTTTAAATTCATTTAGCCACTTTGAGGTGAAATAGCATCAAGGAATGCAGCCTTGACTTTTTTGTTAACTTTTTGTGTCAAGACAAAAAGTTAAAGCCCGTCGCGGCTTCAGCGACAACTTCCCTTACAACCATCACCTCCACCAACAGCGCATACAAGCGCTTGTACGCCGTAACCGACTGCTCGATGCGATAATCCCCATGTTCGAATACATATCGCGTACCGACCAGTAAACAGCCCGCCGTTTGACGGTGCGTATTACCGATGTGGATATAGACATGACTAAAGTTCGGGACTCCTTGTATTTCGATCATGCCACGGTGCAGTTTCGGGAAGCGGTCGTAGTAGTTACCGTTCATCCCTCCATCCCGATTGAATCCCAAGCGATAAGTACCAATAGGAATGCAGGTGCTACCAGGAATCTTCTTTTCGCGCGGGATGTCCTCCAGACCATAGCAGATAAATTGGTTGTTCAGATAGATTTCAGACAGGGTACTGTTGTTCCCCTGTTCGATACGCATTATTTTCAACAACATAACATCAGCCCTTAAAACAACCCTAAGTATACACTACTCGAATAACTGACCCCATCCCGATCATGGACAACCAGATAGAGGTGGACAGGGCGACCATGCAGACCCGAAGGCAATTCCATGGTCAACCGACCATCCTGACGGATCACCCCTAGCTCATTGATGGCAGCCGACGCACCTGCGATATCATAGGCACAAAAGATCAGCACATCATCCCAGCTGGCCCCAAGATCAGGATTATGCAGCTTGTCCCAACTCAGCATAACCGCAGCACCCTCACGTATTACCTTTCGCATCGTAACGGTAGGCAGGAGTCCATCGCTCAGCTTGGCTTTTGCAGGATTGACCAGGATATTCGGGTAATCGCCTTCCACGGCATTCAGCAACAAGTGCGACATCGCACGTCCCAAGGGCGTTTTCCCCTTTCGGTGACTGGAAAAACCTTTATGGATCAGCAGGTTCAACGGAGCTAAGAACAACCTCGCCATCCGGAACCGAGTCCTCGAGATCAGCAGCAGATTGCTCCCTTCCCTAGGCATATCGATACTTTTAGTTATCAATTTCATCGTATTACTTACTTAAGTCAAAAGAAAAGATCGAAAAAGAGCTGGGCAGGCTCAATGATCCTACCCAGCATCTCTTCAACGACACTTACACCAGATCCAATTCTCCCAGATAAGAACTACGGGAGACCTTAGTCCCCTTTCTGTTCGCAAAGAAGACCCAGACATGTCCCTTACCACCCAATAGATGGTCGGGAATGGTGATATCCACCGTACCCTCTGCACGCAGCGGAGGTACCGGCGCCGTCATAAACTCATCAACCGTAGGCTGGTAAAGCAGGATGATCACCTGGTCATCCGCCTTAGAGTTGTACAAGGTGCTGAGCGCAAAATCCCAATCAACCGTCAGCACACCCGAATTGACCGAGGCTGACGTGGCACCACCCCCGATAAACGAACCCGAACTGATCAGGATCTTACTATAATCCAGTTCAAAACTCGGATAGGTACCGATCACTGCCTGCGCGATATTCAGCTGCAGTGCCGCATTGGTAGGCGTCATCCGATCGGCATTCACCTGGCCAAAACCCAGACGCAAGATCGGCGCTATCGGCATGAGGAATTTTGATATCGCATAAAAGCGAGCCTGTTGGATACGTTGCTCCTCCGTAGAAGGCTTAGTACGCTTTTTAGATAGCCCTTTGATGTAGTCGATACCCTTCCAGCTGGATCCTATTACCGATCCCGCTTTACCCGAAAATCGCCCATTTGCTCCATTTCTAATTGTTCCCATTTTTATTATTTTTAAAATATTTAACCATACATAAAGACTTGATGTATACCGGCATATCTTGCTTTACGGAAACAAACATAGCATATGAACATAGGGCTTGTCAAGAGGCTGAGTAGAGCTGTCCGGTATCTGTCCGATATCCCATAACAAATTGTCCGATAACTGTCCAATAACTTTCGGCCGACAGGTAATTTTGAGTATGAATAATAGACCTCGCAGGACCTATCACAGAAAAATCGAGAACTTCATAAGGGTCAAATAGCGAACAAATAGATACCAGATAGGTACCAGCTTCGGCCCCTACCCATCTCCCGCACATCGCTGGCACATCCCCCCAACAACCCTTCCCCAAGAAAACGGTATTAAAAGGTAATTAGAAAGTGATTTTAGGGTAGTAAAAACTCCGAAGCAGGTACGAATACAGTACGAAGCAGATACCCTTAAGGTATCTGGAAATTACGGCATATGTCTAGGCGTTTTCTGATGGTATCGGATGTACAGGTTCAGTACATCCTGCTTACGGAAGTATCTTTGTTTGTTTTCCAGGTAGGCTACGGTTATCCAGCCTTCCTTTATTTTCCGGTAGAGCGTCCTGTCACTGATGGCGACATAATCACAACAATCTTTGCTGGACATCCAGCCCAACAACGCGTCCTTCTCTCCTTCCAGGAGCCGAACGATATGGTCCAGTTTTTCATCCATAAGTAAAGTGCTGTCCCCCTTGAGGGCAGCCAGCACAAAATTCACCGAAGTGCATGTTCCGCTCGTGTGGGACACAAACGTTCTGTTCCATACCAGCTCAGGTGGTACGGTCATGATAGTTTTCATAAGATTGGGTAGTCTAACGACCTACCGTCGAAATCAAATCGTCAGCCCTTATTTCAAGCAGACGATCTCAGTCAGTCTAAGTTTATAATTGCAGGTTCATTATTTCATAGGTATAAAGGTATCCCATCCTTTATGCTCCAAGCTGTTTCTACTATCCAAAAAAACTTTCACATGCTTGCCGTTCACATGATTCCCAGGCTTCAACTTCAATAAGATATCAGCCTTTTTTAAATTTGTCAACATCTTTTCCATCACTTCTGGCTGAAATTGCATCGCATCATTATCCTTGACTATAGGATACTTCACCAGCATCATATTGACATAATAATTGCCCGAAATCTTGACCATCCACTGCATCAAGCCCAATCTTTTGAGTATGGTAAATATCATATTGCACTGTATGACCGTTCCATCTACCAATATCAAATACTTAGTCCGTCCAGTACTATAGATCATGGCGATATCAAATAAGCGGAATCGCCCCTGTGCATCGCGTATTGGACCAATGCCAGCGATGCAGTATAAAACCGGAAAGAGCTCGTAGAAATCAATGTGTTCATCCAGCACATGAGCAGGTACCACTAATTTTTCTTTTACAATTTCCACTTCTTTCACAATCTCCACTTCTTTGATGACGGCTACTTCTTTGATGACCTCCACTCTTTTCACGACTTCTATGGTCAAGGGTTTCGCATAATTGAACAGTCTAAAAGGGCAAGAATTTATTGCTTTTAACATTAAAAAAGAAAATAGAAATAAGATAGCAGCGATATACGGCAAATAATGATAGAGATAGGCAAAGAACATGGTCATGCCAGCAGGACGAAAATAGCTGATCACAAAAATCACGAATGCATAGATGACGATGCAGGGCAAGATAGCCATCAGATAGTAGTAACAGCGATCTTTCAACGCAACTATCTTCAGCTTCATTTCGGCCCCTGTCGCATCAACCGAGACAAGCTTATCAAGAGCTATTTTTCTAAAACAATATGCTGTATAAGCAATCCAAAAAGCAAATAGCAGCAGCGCGACCGCTAGTGCTATTGTCAATATCCAATAATGGACCAACCCCATTCGGGCAATTGAAAAACCATCGTGCGTCCTGAGATTGAAAAGCATCGAAATGAGGAACACAACAATAATAAAAAACAAAACTCTTTTTAACCGTTCAATAACTGGTTTAATTAACATGAAAACATAGATTTTGGTCAATCCCTCGTATATATTCTCAATTATAATAATTAATTGAACGATAAGGAAATAAAAAGAACGATAAAATACAACATGTAACAACAATAATATTTTTACTTGACGAAAATCAGACTGTTACAATCCCGACCATTTCGCGTGCTTAACCATGAAAAACATATAGGTTAAGCATCAAAACACGATTTCAATTGATTTAAAGTGGCTTTTTAATAATATTCAGGTTTACTTAACAAAATATCATATGAAACAAATTTTTGACAACCCAGGTGTCGCTTGGGTTCAGGATGCTTTCCTTGCGTTAACTGGAGTAGAATTTCAAGCAGGTATAGACGAGATCCGTAACGACTTCCCTGCATGGTTGCGAAAGGAATTTTACTTTCTTCCCCATCAGGAGCAGCAACTGGATGAGATACCCGCAAGCTTTCTTGAAAGAATAGCATCCCATATTGCCGATAGTTATGAAAACGGAGAACCCGTACAATTCTATAAGGAAACGCCTCCAACAGACCCAAATCCAGACTTTAAACAACTCGTGGTGCAGGGAATGGACGAAGGATCCACGCTAACCGAAAATAGCAACAAGCCTATAGGACCATTTGCCATCTTCATCCGCTATGTACCCATACCCTAATCATTAGTAAACACAAGCTGTTATTCTTGGGTATGGTCTCGAAATCCCATACCCAAGATACTTAAAACCTGACACCAATTATGAACCTCAATACTCTATTATGGGCGCAACTTTTGAACTGATCAGCATAGGTCCCGAACTGCCCGAACATACCGGTCCGGTCAGTACCGCAACCATCCATCTGCCCGGAGCAGAAACCCGGCATTGGCGCTCGGGCAATACGACATTACAGGAAGAAATCTTACCCACCATTGGTGGTACGGTGTATTGCTATGATTTTCAGATCGAGCACCGTATACAGGCACATGTCAAGGTAAACGAATCGTTCATACAGCTCTACCATATGATGGAAATAACGGGCAAAGGTAAACTGACCCAACAAGGAAGCGCGATCGATTTTGCATTATTGAACCGACGAGGAGTCTACCTATACACCCCTACCGACCACTATACCGTCCAATTGGAAAAAGGCAGGTACCTGGTCTATGGCTTCTGCTTCGACCCTGAAGTGCAGATCGGCACAAACAGCCAATTGAAAACCATATTAAAACCCCTATTGGATGCCTACTATAACAATGGCCAACATCTCGTGGCCAGTATCCCGTTTCGGGCAGAAGAAAATACCCGAGCCAAACACTTCGAGATATTCGAGATGCTGCAGGAAGGCACATCCAGCCAAGCGATCTGCTTCAGCAAAACCCTCGACGATGTATTTGATATCAGCATCAGAAAGCTCATCCCTACATTTGAGATGCATCATCCCAGCCGCATCTTTATCGATAGCGCTCGGGACATGGTCGTACAGCATTTTGCGACCAAAGATGAAGACATTACCATCATGCAGATTGCCTTTAGTTTGCATTGCTATAAAGATTACCTCAATCGACTACATACGAGACATTATGGGATCAACTTCATTAACTACAAACAAGGAATTAGATTGGAAAAGGCCAAAAGATTATTGGAGCAGGATGAAAAAGTGGCCTACGTAGCCATTTGTTGTGGCTTTAAAGACCAAACCTCATTCTGCAGATTCTTTAAACGCGAAACGAATGTCACTCCATTTGCCTATCAAAAGGTTTACAGCATAAAAAATCAGAAATAACGAATTCGGAAGCTTTTTGTGCGGTTTCGGCTAAATGATTGTGCGGTTTCGGCTAATTTCCGCATCCAAAAGCACTTTATCTTTGAGATAAGATGTTTGTTACTCCACTAGTTCTTCGGAATTAGCGGATTTTGAAAAGATAAGATATGGATTATAATTGATTGGTTTAATGCGATTGCGATGAGTGGCTGATTCCTCTAGCTCTTCGGAGCTAGGGGTTTTTTAAAAGACAAATTGAGGATAAGAATTAAAAATAAAGGATATGAACTATATTAAAAGAGGTATCAAAGCATACCGTCGCAAATTTGCGACTTTCCCCGCATATGCGGTGTAGCTATAAAAACTAACCAAGAACAAGCCGCGTTCAGATGGGGTATCAGTTGATTCGCCACAGTAATTTAACGTGCAAAAATTATTATGAAAAAAAATTCAATGCGTATAGGTATACGCATTGAAAAACAAAAATAAATTTCACTTAATAACTTGTCAATTATGGCATTATTCGAATTTACGGGTTCAAACCCATCAAATCCTGCACACTATAGCTTAGCTTCAGGTTCACCATGTGGTATCGTTACTGAACAAATGTGCACATTAGAAGCTGCCAAAGACGCTAATGATAAGCCTGTCATCACCAACGCACTGAAAGATGAAATGATCAATTCCTTGCAGAATCAGGTCAATGGCCCTAACGTATCATTAAAATCTAGGTAGCTTTTTATAAGAATAAAGACATCAGCGTTCGCTAAATTTAGAATAGGGTATGATGATTCATACCCTATATTGTTATACTTTATTCCACTTCTTCAATCACCAATACTTCCTGCTCAGCCATCCCAATGTTTGCAACGATACCATAATTCGCGAGCTGCTCGTTGAGCTGATCCAAATTGTTATAGTCACCAAGTTTTATTACCATTTCACTTTTGACCAAATCCAAAACAGGAGGAAATATCCTATTCATATCGGTCATCACTGCGAGGACCGCACTACCTTCAAAAGTCATCCCATCCAGAGCTACTTTCCCCGTATACGGTATTATTGGACAAGGTTTCAGTATGAGACATTCAATATTCTTCATCATTTTATATGTACGGATACCCAAGAAACGATGTAAATCATTTAGGACTATTCGTGCCTGAGCTGAATCCGTTCGTTGTATTTTGTCCAAACGTTCATAAGAGATTGCATTTTGAGTATACCAGAGATCGCCAAGATTAGCGGTATCAACATAGCGATTTGAGTCTCTTACCTTCAACAGCAAGCGTTCGGGTCTGGGTATATAATCGGACTTTTCTAGCTTAGCCCAAGTCGATAGGACTGCACTGTAGATGGACATATTATAAAACGAAGTCTTTTGCATACCCGTTACACGATCCAATTTCCTTCTAAAGGATTCAAAAGGCACACCATTTTGATAACCAGAAAATGAAATCGCTCCTTTAACTTCCATATCACTCCTACTCAATCCCATTAGGTTTCCTCTACCAAAATCATCTTTTAATGGTAAATCAATCTGTCCTTTTTCATATAAGGCCAAGATATGCTCTTCGGTAATTAACTTACTCCCCGTAATAGCCTGCACTTTTCCATTATACACGAATACGACATGAGGTACACCCCGGTGTGGGAATAGCTCTTTCAAATACACATCCGAATAGATAACGGGTAGATTGACTTTATTTTCCTTGAGAAACTCATTTTGATTAAAGAACTTTTCTAAAGTTACTTTATCCTGCCAAGCAACAATAATAATCTGCACCTTATCTTTCAGTTTATCCTGCAATTTTTGCAGTTTGGGCATTGTCTGTATACAAGTGCCACAAGAAGTATCAAAAAAATCCAAGATGACAACTTTGTTTACTAATTTTTGTAAATCAATCGGTTTTCCGGTACCACGCATCTGCTGCAGCGCACTTGGTGGTACAAAATTATCCCCCACTTGTAAAGCGTTGTTCAAATCTATTTTTTTGCCTGATTGTGCACTGGCGTATACCACTGATACCAACAGCAGACACAGAAGTTTAATAGTTTTAATTTTTCTCATGTTATTTTTTTAAATAATTAACGTACATTCTGTGGTATTTTTCCATTATTGACCACTATCTCTGGAAGTCTATAGGCATATTTACGACTATTGGGTTCCAATTGATAGTCTACACCATGCATCTCCCGCTTTAGTGTTTTTTGAAATCGAGGGTCTAGATTCAATCTTTTCAGGTCAGACCAGCGTCTTCCCCGAAAAACCAACTCCTTTTGTCTTTCTTTTAAGATCAGGGATAATAGCTTTTCGGTATTTCGTTCCGAAACTGCAAGATAGGTATGCTGCACATATCGTTTTTCTCCCAAGGTGTTCAATACTGCTAAAGCGACATCGATTTTACCAGTTCTTGCCGCGGCCTCCGCTTTTATGAGATAAACTTCACTTGTGGTGAGCCCAACGAATAGATTCGCCATTCCATTATCATAACTCCCTTTAAAACTATATGAACCTAATGGATAAGTATTCTCTTGAAAGAAAATAGCCTTCCGCAGATCCGTAGATTCATAGCTTCTATACAGCATCGTATCAACCAAACCATTATTGAGACTCATTGGGCCTGCAGAAGCCGATATAGCCGAAAATAAGACCTCTACATTGAATCGATCAATCGGAAAATCCCTGTATTCATCTAAGTCGTTAAAATCCATCAGGTCACCTTTCAATTGTAAACAAGAATCCGCATAAGCGTAAGCCTGATCAAATTTCCCCATCACCAAATAAGTCCTGGCCAAACCGGCATAAGCACTGGCTCGAAAAGGCCTACCTTTAATCCCTTCGTTAAGTGGCAGTTGATATGATGACTCTTTGTAATCCTTTATAATTTGACCGTAAGTTTCCTGTACCGATGCGCGGACAGAAGGCTCATCAATACCTGGAGTCAATCGTAATGGAATACCCATTTCAGTAGAAGCTGTTGCTACCTGATATGCAGGAGCAAACACTTCCACCAATTGCTGAAAGGCAAATGCGCGAAAGAAATACGCCACCCCCAGTAGGTCTTTAGCTTTCACGGTATTCTTCCCTTCTTTAATAATGATTTCTATAGCTTGATTGGCGTTGAATACTGCTTTGTAAGGTCTTTGCCACTGGGCTACATCATCATAAATCACTTCCATCCATATATAAGTATTACGTTGATCAAAATCTAGCATACTATCGAATGTTTCAGACGCTACATAATATTCATCCGCAGAAAGCTCACCGTTTGCAGGATATCCCATATTCATTGTAGAATAATCATTGAGTAAAAGCTCAGCGTCCTCCAAACTATTCGGAATAACCATTTTAATATCTGGTTTGACTTCTAAAAATTTAGTGCAGCAACAAAAAAGCAATATCGCAGAGATGCCACAGGTGGAAATATATATTTTCATGATTTCTCGAATTAAAGATTAAAATTGACACCTAGGGAAGATTGCAGAGCATCAGGAATATTGAATCCATACTCCGTGTCTATCCCCAACTTATTGCCGCGCCAGATAGTACCAACATTTTGCACATAAGCATATATCCTACAGTTCTTCAATTTAAACGAATTAGCAAATGGAACGTTTATACTTAACTGTATATCCCGCAATTTAATCTGCCCGCCATTTTCCAATAAGGCAGACGAACGCATAAACACTTGACTACCTTGGTCAGATGGGTATTTAAAAGCAGGTACATCAGTTTTCAACTCATCTCCTGGCATTTGCCAACGCAAAGCATAATCCTTGTGCCCGATATCACTGTTTAAGAAAAGTAGATTGTCAAAGGAATTACGCAAGAACTTATGGCCCAATTGATAAGAAATATTCCAAGAAAGCTCCAAAGCTTTATATCGAATACTGTTCCGCCAGCTCCCTGAATACAAAGGCACGGTCGAACCGTAATTTTCAAGATCATGCACTTTCATTGCTAAGATAGCGCTATAATCTTTGGACACCTCCCCATTCAGATAAGCGCGTGCCTCACCCGTTTCAGGATCCAAACCCGCCCACTTATACCCCAAGAGGCTGTACAAATCCATACCTTCAATGGCCGTCCTTGTAGTAGATTGCGCTGAACCGATAAAATCTTTACCATTTTCATTCTCGATATACGATTGTAATACTTTGGTACGGGCATAAGTAAAAACGAAATTATTGTTCCAAGTCCAGTTCTTGCTTTGAATAGGAATAGCATTTAAGGAAATCTCCCAACCTTTGGTGCGAATATTCCCACTATTGATCATCAAGGTCGTAAAACCCGTACTCGGATCGACGCGATCTGGAGCGATCAGGTCTTTTGCATTTTTCACATAATACTCCACACTCCCCGAAAGTTTATTACCTTTTAAGGCAAAGTCAAGTCCTAGATTGGTGATGGCTACCCGCTCCCAACGTAAACCCGGGTTGGGAGGTGTAACGATCGTCCCATAGTTTTCATTGGTGATATAATGTGCTTCACTCTGGATGGAAATAACTGGATAAGCTGAAACACTATTGTTCACATTTCCATTATAACCATAAGTACTTCGTAACTTCAGAAATTCAAATGAGCTGTGTTCCATAAAGGGTTCGCTAGATATTATCCAAGCTCCCCCAAGTGACCAAAAAGGTTGCCCACGATCATTACTTTTAACCCCAAACAGATTGGAAGCATCTTTTCGATACGAACCACTCAACAAATATTTAGTTAAATATGTATAGCCAACATTGGCGAAATATGAATAAAAGTTATTTTGAAATAGTTCATAATGATTTGAATCATCAATCTTAGAAGTTCCAAGCATCCCATTCAACATCGGCAATTGCACACCAAATGGTACAGATATATAGGATCCTGTCTCGGGAACGAATCCATAATATTGACTGGATGTTACATTTTTCTGAATTTCCCGAATCTCTACACCAGAAAACAGGGAGAGTTCATGCCTATCATTCCATTTTTTATGGTATTCTGCACTCCCACGACTTTGATGTGTGCGATTATTCCATTTTATAATTTTTGAATAATCACCTTTAGGAAGATTCCAGATAATCGAATTTTCATCCCAACTGGCAAAACCATTAATAAGTTCTCGTTGTATCATTGAACCAATACCTCTCCAAGTATCGATTTCGGTAGAAGAACGCTGATACGCATACAATAGGCTTAATTTTAAACCAAAATCAAAGTTATAATCGGCCTTCATCGTGGTGAAATACTCATTTATTCTCTGTATTTCCTTCGTCTCATCCAATTCATTCAAAGGATAATATGCCCAATCCAATAAGCGACCGCCGGCTACTGTATCCTTGAAAACGGGGTTTAAACCGCCCATATTTACTTCAAAGGGATTTCCTGCATCATCTGCTAATTGCATATAAGGGTAATTTTGAATACCCTTTGCCAGTCTGTTATACCCAACACCCAACAAGGACTCTTGATTTTCACTTTCAGTATACAGTACACCTATATCCAATACCATATTTTTAATGGGTTTGAACTGGGTATTCGATTTCAGATTCAAACGATTGTTAGAAGAAGTAATCTTATCATTTAAGTTCTTATCATAGCCTACAGAAAAGAGTGTATTAACTTTTTCACTGCCCGATTGTAATTGTGCATGATATTGCTGGTTGAGGGCATTCCGATAGATGTATTTCAAAAAATCATCCCGCAAGTCAGTGTTCTTCATATTTGCAATTTCTTTATCGAACTCCAATTCAGATATATCCTCATTCCTTCTATTATACATGACCCATAGCGCTGGTTGCGGATTTTTGAACTTATTCCTAAACCAGCTGTTGTATTTACCTTGTTCAAACAAATATTGTTGCGCATCGATATAATCGGAAGTTGCCATCTGTGGGTAATAGTATAGATCTGGCTTAGCCTTGATGCTGATATTGGAGTTAAAGCTCAACTGTGTACGTTCATTAAACTTCCCCCTTTTTGTCGTAATCACAATGACCCCATTTCCAGACTGCGCCCCCCATATAGAAGATGCAGCAGCATCTTTCAATACGGTAATACTCTCGATATCATTCGGATTAATATTATTAAAGGCTCCTTTGCCATAGTCAGCATTTCTATTTTCATATGGTACACCATCTATGACGACGAGCGGCCAACTTTCTGACCTCAGGGTGCTTAACCCTCGAACATTTATGTTTAATAAATTGCCTTTATTTTCCGGGTAAATTTTAGAAGACGTTATGCCCGGTACCACATCCTCTAGCCTACTCACGAAATCCGTTGACACTTTTCTATTAAAAAGCTTGTTGTCTACAAATTCAAATGAACCCGTAGCACGTTCTTTCGGGATTTTCTGAAAACCAGTTGATACTACTTCGACTTCTTCGAGTGTATTATCTTCAGGTATCAATTTCACGCTTAATGATACTCCTGCGGTATAATTAAGTTCTTGGCTTTTGAAACCAACGTAACTGAACTTAACGAGTCCCTTTCTATGCTCGACGTTCATGCTGAAGGTTCCATCTTTCTTGGTGGAAGCTCGCCCCTTTTCAGCTTCGACTTTGATGGATACACCTTCGAGTGGTTTACCGTCTACTGCTGATAAAACAGTGCCTTTTAGTAGGTAATCTACTTGTACTTCCGCCTTATTTGCTCCATGTGCATCGTGTACACCTTGTACATCGTGTACATCAGCCTTACTTTCAGCATGTACATCTAGTACAACACCAAACATGGATATGGGCAGTATCAATAATAACATCAACATTTTGCTGATAACCAAAAGGCTTTCGCCTCCTGGTTTTAAGAGCGTCTGGAGATATTTCCAGAGCTTGTTTATATGGTTTATTTTTCTTTTCATAATTTGTTTTTTTAGGCATAACACTCCCCTTACCCTTTTTCAGGTTATATATTACTGTTGTATTACAGGGGGTCAAAAAGCTTATGATCCTTTTTCCTTAAATACTTGCAGCCAATCTATTTTCTATTGATGCTGCCACTAGTCCACGTTTCGTACGCATGATCATCGTTGGCTGCTCTTGCCAGATGAGCTCGACGGACTCTCCGCGTTTGGTTATGATCTGCCGACTGTCTTTCACGATGGAAAGCTTTTCTACTCGGACATCCAACTGAAAGTGTTCGTTCAGATCGTTGAGCATCCGTTGTCGGTATTCTTCCCTTTCTGTATTTGCTGGAACGCTTAGCTCATAATCGTACAGATGCTTTTCACTTTGAGGGCAGATCTTACATGGAATGTATTTGGTTCGTTCGTATCCATAAACGATGATCTGCTCTGTCGGAAAGTTGGCAGGAAGTCCAAGTGCAAACAGGTAGCACTCATAGATAGCCATGTGCGTAAGTGTTATCCGGAGTACATCGCTACGGTCATCACGCACGACGGCACTGTAAGAACTTACCTGTTCTTTGGACGGATTCAGAAACGAATAATAGCGTTCCTTTGGTCTTACATTCACAAGACTCTTCAGTGCATGTGCATGACGTCCTTCATAAGGGACTGGTACTGGTCTCTTCAATAATCGCATGGGTAAATCTGTTATCATAATTGGTTTTTTGATAATTGAAACACATTTGTTAAGCATAATTGAAGACAGTTCTTCCCTTGGGGATAGCGCATAGCTCTCCCCTGTGCAAGATTTTTGCATTTTTTTAGAGTTTAAATTGGTTCCCTTAAGACCTTACTAATTGGACATAGCATTGGCCTTTAAGGAAACCAGGTTAAAAAAATAAATAAGAAAAATGCAATTTTAAGTCTTCGTCAATTGGTTATAATAGGGTCTTCGTTATTGCATAATTAGGGTTAAAGAACTAAACCGACTATCCATTTTTGGTGTATCACAATAAAAGGTGACGACAATAATTTGCTTTAATAAAGGAAAGATTGTACTTTTAGAGTTACGAATTGCAAAAGTAACAACTGATTCCGTTTTATTGTATACAATATTGTCTACCAATAGAATATTATCAGTAACATAAGCCATATTTTGATGGGGACAAGCTGATATTAACCTATCAAGGGTAAGACATCTTTAGTTTTGAGTCTGGTGTATACGCCCTACTTAATTGCTAATGACCTCGCCTTTTGAATTGGTATGAGCTCCTCCTATCCTATTTGGACTATGTTTAAATTTAACGGCTTATTGCGGCGCGCAAAACTTGTTCTTTAAAATTTGGCAAAAGCCGAACCGTGGACTCTGATCCTGGATCAGGTGTGGGATGGTTCTTTGAATGGTGACTTTTCGATTCATCATAATTCTTTTTTATGGTTATGAAACGATGTGACCCTATAAAGTTTAAGGATAGCAACTGGTAAAAAACAATACCAGTACGCGTCCTCGCAACTTAAGTTCATGGTTCCGCCAGAAACCTCCTTTTCATCATAAGATTCAAGGTTGCCACAGAAGTTAACGAGGAACGCCATACTGGAATATATCACGAAGATAGAAAATTCCAGCAATAGGCGATCACTCAATCAACTCGTGGCAATCTGGCGGATTTAGAACGAGTCGACATCGTTAGTGTAGGATTGCTCCATCACTTAGTGTCGCTTTAAATTATAAATCAAAGATAATTAATCATTTCCATTTTTCAAAGTAAAATAAAAAATGGAACTCATATTTTTTTAACATCATGAACATACCTAATTCTTTTATCAAAAATGTGAGTATCGCACGAAAGCATATAGATCTTTCTGAGGAAGACTTGGACAATTTACTTCGTGAAGTCGGGTTAATATACTCTGGCATTGAAACTATGGCTAAAAAATCTGTATCGATAGAGTTAGCTTATCACTTATCAAAAATTTTCAATAAAAACATTGAGTATTTTATTTGTGATCATTTTACTCCCTTAGATTTAGAATACGTCAATACGAAAACCCAAAACTATATTAAACAAAATAAAAAGACGAATAAAGACCCGAAACTAGTAACGAAGTTTATAAATGCTTATGTAATAATATATATAAGAGATTTTGCAAAGGGAACAAAATTTACGAATACGGATATAATCCCAAATCTACCACCTATTTTAAATTTAGAAACCTCGATTGATTGGAGCAGTGGATTACTAAAAGGGCTAGTGAAAAATACAAAAACATATAGAAAATCTCCAGATGATATTGACCCAAAGAACCGAGGAGAAGTAATCTATGTATTAGAAGACCAAGTTCCTGATTCGATAATTGAAAAAGCTATAAAAAAAGTAGATGCGGAATGGTTAATTCAACAGTACGAAAAATCAGACAAATAACATTTGTGATAGTAAAACCACAAAATATTTTTTTATGATTGAAGATATACATTCAGATTTATTTAAAACAATTGGTTCTAACCTTAAAAATAAACGGATAGAATTAAAGCTATCTCAACAGGATCTGGCTGATAAAATCCCTAAAATGGATAGAGCAAAAATCAGTGATATGGAAAATGGTAAAGAGGATTTTGTTTTCTCAAAACTTTTGAAACTATGTGATGCGCTGGAGTTAACATTAATAGAGGTTATAAAAGAATAAAACTGATAAAATACCATCAGGACAAAAAAGAACCGAAGAAGAAGCCTGAGGGGTCCCCTGTCCAAGTTAATGGTAAATGTAATCATTGAAATATTTTAACCTACTTATTATGGCTGAAAAAGGTGAATCCAATACTGAACTAAACAAAAATATATGCATGTTCATCAAACAGAAATACTTTGCCCCATTTAAAATTAATGGTAGAGAAGCTACTCAAAATAAATATGCTGAAGCTTGTGATTTATCATCATCAACTATTTCAAAAATTAACAAAATTTCAAAAGATTAATTTAGATAAATTCTTTACGGAATTTTTAATTGAGTATCCAAGACACAGAGCAGATTTAAAAACAGAATAAGGGGTAAGAATTTTATAAAAACTTTGCTCGAAGCGTGGAAAGATAATCTTGATTATAAAGAATCAAATTTTTGCGTAAAAAATGGCTTCACAACTGAAAAATTGTAAATTGAGAATTAACAACTTCTTATTCCTATACCGCAACAGAATCTGGTAATGGATTTTAATCTGAAACAGAACGCTGGTTATTAGACTTCTGGATTCTGATTATGAAAGACCTGTCATAAAGGGTAGCTTCTAAGAAGCTACCCTTTATATGCGATGGGTAAACAAGAAGGTTTTACCCAACTAACATTACAAAAATAATCATATTTCAAACGTATGATAAATTACAAAATACTAATAAAATAAGATAGAATGTCAAAGTTAAAAGAACACTTTATAAATTCATTCGCTACAGAAATCGGACAGATCAATGGAACTGATTTCGAATATTTATGCAAACCTTTATTTGCTCTTATTACTAGTCAGGATGTTTTGCACAAAGGACATAATTTAGATACTAAACCTGTAGGTTATACTGCAGACTTTATTTCTTCTGATTTAAAAATATTTGGACAATGTGGCACAGATCCTAGCTATTTCACTGATTTTGACAAACCATTTCATGATATAGAAAGAAGTTTAGAAAATCATAAAAGGTGCGATAAAATAATCTTGTTCGCAAATAGAAGAGAAACAGGTGGACAAGTTTCACAACTTAACATCTTAATTAATGCAAGATGGCAAAACCTATTAGTTGACACATATGATTCTGAAAGGATTGCTAATTGTATTTTAAAGCATATGCATAATACTCCATTAGTGGAGGAAATTTTAGAATATCTACCTAAAACTTACGAATATTATAGAATCTTACCTCAAACAAATAAATTACCGTCATTTAAAACTAAATATTTTCAAAGAAAAGAAGAATCAGAAATAGTAGAAAAGTTAAATAAGCAAGATTGTCTTCAAATTTATGGTATTAGTGGAATTGGTAAAACAGAAGTATCAATCAGTGTTGCTAACATACTGCAAGAGGAATTTGATAGTGTCCTTTGGCTTGATGGGAGTTCTTTTGGAACTGAATTTCATAACTTATCTTCAGTTCATATAAGTAAATTCAAAAACACCTTAAATCTTGACTATTTTCTTCAAGAATGTAAGGTTTTAATAATTGTTGACAATCTGAATGTGAAAGTAAAAGATTTTGTTTCACTATTTACAGCTTCTAATAACAATGGTTCAAAATGCCTTATTACTTCACTTCAACGAAATCTAGAATCTATAAGCTCATATAATCTCTCATTTATAGAAACAGAAATAGCAGAAAAAATACTCTTAAGTGCAAAAAATCGACCAAGCGACAGTCAAATAAAAACTATTGTAAGTGAAGTATCGGGTTATCCCTTGGTTCTCAATTTAATCATTTCTGCAATAGACGTTGACGATTTTTCATGGAACGATATTATTAACGAATTAACAAATCTAAAAGATTTTCCCGATTCAAAAAACAAAAGATTATCTGAAAGAATTATTGGAAAGTTCAAAAGTGTCATTAGTAATGAATTACAATGGTTAAAGCAGATAAATAATAGAAAAATTAGTAGACATTTTTTATCAGAAACTATAGGTAAAAAAAGTGTTTTAGAACTCGAAAAACGATCATTAATCAGAATTGAGGATTCATTCTTTTTTGATACACATCAATTAATTCTCGATTCCATTATATCTGAAATCACAATAGAGAATAATATATTTATTTTAGTAGGCCTAGAAAAATATTTATCCAAATTCAACGAAATAAAAAATATTGACTATTTCCATTTCTTGTTGAATCATAACAGTTTAGTTCGAGAAATTTATGCAGGGATATCTTTTACAAAAAATTTAAAGAAAACCATTCTTTATGCACTAATACAAGCAACTGACTCCTTTAATTCTGCAGTGTGGTTTCTTAAAGAGTTAAACCAAATAGAATATGAACCTAAAATAAATTATTACGATCTATTATTACTCATCGAAAAATCAGAAATTGAGTTATATCAACTTGACAAATCCTCTGATGTTTATCGAGATAAATGTCAAGAAATAATTAATGAATTAACAGAAGTATTAAATGATGTAAAAGAATCAAACTTCAAAATCGTATTGAATCACCATATTGGGAAGTTTTTCTCAAGACTTAAAGATGAAAAAAAAGCAATTGAGTATTTCAACAAGGTAATAGCAGAAGACATTAATGCAGATTATAGCAGATTGCAACTGGCAAGAATTTACCTAAATAAAAAAAACATTGAAAACGCAAAAGACGAAATTAAAAAGGTCTTTTCTAGGGAGATAGATTTTCAAAATCAGTCATTATCAATTTTACTTTCATTCTATGAGCTATTATCTCGTAACGAATTACAAAATGAGAGAACTAAATTTCTTGATGATAGAATAGAATCATTTATAAAAGTAATACTCAATTCAATTGACTCTAATTTTGAACAACCATATATGGTTCTTGAAAAATTATCAAGCCATTTAGGCTATTTACAAAAGGAATCATTCAATGAAATTTGTGAGGCATTGCCTTTTCCTTCAAATATTGATGAAAATAAAAGATTAAGATTAGCATTTGCTAGAATAAAACTTAGTCAATATAAAATGTTGAAATACTCTGACCAGTTATCTAAAGATAATATGGAGGTAGTTTTAAGTGTTGCTGAAAAGTATTTTAACTCAATTAAATTTGAAAATGATATCGAAAGAAAGCAACAACTTGACCTTTATATTGCTTCTGAACAATATGACAAAGCTCTAGAATTTGCAGAAAAGTTTGAAGATAAAAATGAGCCGTTTTATTTACAGAATTTAAGTAAAATATTGCGTGGCAAAAATAATTTAGAAGAAGCATTAATATCTATTGAAAAAGCATTAATTAATGACAAAGTTGTGGCTAATTATTATAAAGCTGCTTTTCTGAATGATAAAGCTGAAATATTGTTTATGAAACGAGATAGATCCTGTATTGAAACTTTGAAAGATGCTATTAATAACCAAAATACAGAAAGGACAAAATTAAGCTGGAAAGCTAAAAAAGAAAAATGGCTAGCAGATTTTGAGAAAAGAGAAAATGAAAAATAAGTTATCAATTCATTTTAAAAACCACACTATAGGTCATTCTTAATTAGATTGACAAGGTAATGATATCTTTAGAACCAAAATTTTATGGAAAAATGTATTTATAGGAGATCCATTAGATAATCAATTGAAAACGAAAATTTCAATGTTGTTTATAAAACCGAGGAATATTATAAAGGAGAAGCAAGCCTTTAACAGTATTATAAGCATTTAAACCATATTATTCATTAACGAACAGCGAAATAATTTTATATAAAAACCATGACCGGATTTAGACTTTTTAGCATAACTCTTGAAACTAAAACAGTAATTACTAATAAAATCAATTTAATTGAAAATTTAGACAATATCGAAGACAACTACTTTTCTTTAATCGTTGGCAACAATGGAACTGGCAAAAGTCGAATTTTGAGTAAAATAACAAGGTTTTTCAATGACTTAAATCTAGACACTCATCGCAACTTCCAATTTAATGACCAATTGTTTGAATATAATAAGCTCCCTTCCAAAATAATTGCGATAACAAATAGTATATCCGACAAATTCCCTATTGATCAAGGCTTTAGACGTTCCAGTCGAGCAACTCACCCTACAAAACACAAAGATTTTATATACAACTATCTAGGGACAAGAAATACACTTAATAGCTTTTCAAATCGAGCGCTTATGAATCGAGCACTTGAAATAGTTTTCGAAAATTATTCTGAACTTGATGTCTCAAGAAGCTATAGACACATATTCGACTACCTAAATTATGAGCCTGTCATAAAGTTGAATTATAAGTTCAAAAATATCTTCTTCAAAGATTCTCAAGAAATGACTCCAGATTTCTTAGTGGACTATGCATATCACAAAATGCGTCCATCATATTACACAAATGATAGACTAATTGAAGAGATAAAACTTCGAGCTAATGAAATCTGCAATTTCCTAACCCAAAAAGTACTGTACGACAATATGTCTGAAAATGAGATTACAATAAATTTTTCAGAAAAAAACATAGGTCGTATGAAGGATGACAATTCATTATATTTTAATAATGTCAATGAATATGAGATAATCAACTTACTTAAAAAAATGGATTTAATCAGAAACGTGGAGATTCAAGTTTTTAAAAAAGGAGGTTTTGCGTTCAATTTTAGAGACGCCAGTTCTGGGGAAGCAAATATACTATCTACTTTACTTTCGCTAATACCCTTACTAAAAGATAATTCTTTAATTTTGATTGATGAACCTGAAATAAGTTTACATCCGCAATGGCAAGTTAAATACATTGATTTATTAAATAAGATTCTGGAAAAGGTTAAAGGTTGTCATGTAATTATTGCTTCACATTCTCCATTTCTAGCATCAGATTTGAAGCCTGATAATTCATCCGTTATTTCACTAAAGAACAAAAAGGGAATAATTTATTCCAATACAATTGATAATTCAACCTATGGATGGTCGGCTGAAGATATTTTATTAAACGTCTTCGAAATGCAAACAACAAGAAATAATAAGCTATACCAAAGCATATCTAAAGCGCTAATTCTATTATCACAAGACGACAGATCGTATGAAGAATTGAGAAGTATACAAAACACTTTAAAAGAGTTTTATGATTCAATACTGGAATCTGATCCAATCAAATCGATTATTAAAGCTATCATTAATGCATCCTAATGAATAACATATTAATTCCCTACCCATTCAACAAATCAGAAAAATCGCTTATTGCAATACATAGTAAGACACATGATGATTGGACTAAGACAACATTTGATGCAATTAAGTCAAACATTATTTCACACTTAAGATTGCAACAAAGTAATCTATGCTGTTACTGTAAGTATCCATTAGGATTCGATATAAAACAAGTCGATATTGAACACATTGTGCCAAAATCCCAATATCCAAAATTTAGCTTCCACTGTAAGAATTTAGCGTTAAGCTGCCCTGCTTGCAATACTAAAAAGAGTACAAAATCTGTTTTGAATAAAGCTATTACAAACTATCCTCGAAACGGAAGTAATTTCAAAATAGTACACGCTCACTTTGACGACTATTCAACCCACATAGATATTTTTGATAACTGTGTCTTCATTGCAAAGACAACCAAAGGTAGCGAAACCATAACTTGTTGTGAACTTTTCAGACTATCTACGGTGGAACAAAGAGTAAAAGCTTTTAAAGTACCAGAAGAAAGTCTAGTTCAACGGTTAATAGTCGAGTTAACAGATGAAGGCTCTAATGCATTAGATAGTCTAATATCCATTATTAGACCACTATTAAAATAAGATAAGAAGTTCGGTATCCTAGTGAATTCCGAACTTCCTCTGGTTCATTTTTTGTTGTATCGTCCATTGACAAGAATACCAGATCAACTCCAGCATTGCTTTTTTACGCCGTTTGGATAGATTATTTCAATCTTTTGGATCGTATTGTTTGTTGGTAGGACCTCAATAAAACCTGACGAGCTATTTTCTTCTTTGCTGACACCGATCTAATAAGATAAAGTATGAAGCTTAATGCCGTAAAAAAAACAAAACTCTTGCTGTATCTGTCTACTGCCAAAGCCACTTCTCAACTAAGGAGAGTATCTGACTCCGTTTTTCTTGTGCTGTATTCATATTAACAAAAGTAACAACCACTAATGGTCATTCAAATATGTACTTGCTAGGAAGGATACGTTTATCCGAAGATTTGGCTTCCTTAATCCCAAACTGCTTGTATTCATATCAACAAAAGTAACAACCACTAATAGTCATTCAAATATGCACTTGCTAGGACGGATACGTTTTACTCTTGTTTAACTAGTTTGAATTCGTTATTTTCAAGTATTAAAATAGCGTCCCCACCGAAATGCGTCAAACCACCTCGTATTCTTCCCTCTTCATATTTCAATACAATTGGATCCATTAGTGTGTACGAAATAGCATCATAGTTATCATTGTAAAGTCCGTCTCTGCTAACAGGATAATTATTGAACATCTCTTTATTGTAAGATGGTTGCATTGCTTTTATTAAAGCCTTCTCAGCGTCAAGAAATACTACTTCTTGTTTTGGGTAATTTTCTCCGAGCAATGAAGACACCATATCCTTAATGTCAGCTCCTTGTCCAAATGATTGAATTTGCAAATTATCTTGAAACTCAAATGGAAGAATTACAATTTCATTTGCTGGTAATTGTTTTTCAGTTACAGGTGATTCCAATGAAAGAATATCTTGAAATGTCGAATGTCCTCTCAACCGATTTAATATACTTTGCTTTGTCGCTTTACCAACATAATGAACTTTATAATGTAAAAATGATTTCCAATCCCCTTCAATTTCGCATTCAATTATTCCTTTCCACCAATTCTGCAGAAGTTTTTCAGGTGAAAACCAAATAAGAAATTCTTTTTCTTATTTTTTGTGCTTTAATAAGGAAAACCCATGAATGTTATTAAATGATGTGTTAGTTTGCTTAATTGTCTTGTCCAGATAATTAAATGCTACGTCAACCACATTGTCCTCCATTAATCCAAATATTTCTTGGTCAAAAGGTAATTTACATTTTAAAATATTAGAATTACCTCTTTGATGAATTTCAAAGTTCAATTGGTAAACTGTTTCGTCGGGAATTACATTTTCAAAAGTAATAACAGGTCTTTGTCCAATTATATAAAGACCTGCTTTATCTAATGCCCTTTGAATTGATTTTTCATTCTTAACTACGGCGAATTCATAAGCTGTCAAAGGAGCATAAGCTAATTCCAGTTGATTTAATAGACTTTTTCGGTTCATAAAATTGTAAATACGATTTGTAACTACCCGTTGTTAATGATTTAAAGACACTTCATAGTCATTCAAGCACAAGCTTTAAGAGATGCAAAAAACTTGATTTATTACTAAAGATCATTTAAGAAAATGTAGTTGAATTTTGCACTTCATCCCATCTGACGTCCATGTGACAATATTATTTATTTGTTGTAATTATATTTGTCTTTAATATACTTCGCATAATCTTCAAGTTCCGGAAATAATGTACTATTGTTTATTCCTAATAAGTCAAGTTCAGTAAGAATGTTCTTTTTTGCTTCTTTTGGTACAATTACGCTCTCGCTATTTGGTCTTAAAATCCATTCGGCATTTATCTCAGCACAGTTTGTTTTTCCACTCATCCCTTCATCACTTTTTTGTATTCCGAAAATAAGGAATGCACCATTTTGTTTTATTATTCTTGGATTGTCAAGTTTTACTTGAACAGCAAATACACCCTCAATATCTTTGGGGTTTATTATATCGTAAAAATGTGGCTTGTCTTCTTTTATTGAGTGTAGTAAATATCCAAAATAGGTGTTATTAATTTCTGCTACATCGTCATTATTAATATAATCAATATCATCATTAAAATCAAAACCAAAATCCACTTTTTGTTTTGCGATATTTGCTAAAATAGTAACCTTATCACTGTCGTAAAAACGTACAGATTTGATTGGTATATTTAACAAAATAACCTCTCCATTGACGTTGTCGTTTTCGCAACAAGCAAAATACAACGCCACCAATGGATTTCTTGTTATATCAAGAAGTCTTGTCGGAATCCCGTAATGTTGCATTTTCACAAGGACTTCGATTGCTTTTTTACATTTATAAAATTCTTGTGGACTGTTTACAATAGTTTCTTTATAAATATTATCTTCATTTATGTAAAAATTTTCTTTTCTGTATAGATTTGGTTTAAGCTTGTATGTCTCATCAGAATGCCCTCTAAAAAAAAGTTGTTTATTATCGATTTTAGATAGAACATTAATATATTCTGATATGTTATTTATTGTCATAATAATAAGTCCAGTACAATATTTCACAAAAAATAGAACCGTAAAAAGCACATTTTAATGATTTTTCCAACATGATTTGGTCCACGCACGTCCGCAATACTATCCTATTTAAAGCCCTAAACTAGGTCGTATATACTCAAAAACAGGAGAAGCAATCAAATTTGAGAATACACCAAGACCGATCTCCTTCATTAAAGAACCAATATTTATAAGTTGAGGTTGTATATCTTTATCTTTTACAAGTTGAGTTGATGCATAGTTTATTTCTAAACAAAACTCTTCTCTAATTTTTTTGTCTAAATTTTGTATATCTTTTGACAGAAGGTCAAAAAATGTTTTAATATCATCAAGTTGATATTGGTTATGCTGCGTCTGAACCGAATTATTTGAATTTTGTTGAAATTGTATCGGAGCGTTAATGTTACCCATCTGGATTGTATTGTTAACAATTGAATTTTCTCGTGGTACCTGCACTGAAGGTATTTTCATTTCAATCCATTTTTCCAATAAATCAATGCGAATTTCACCATCATTTACCTTTCTCAGATACGGAACAATTACGTACATCATGTGCTTGATGAACTTGTCATTTTCATTTTTTAAGTTTAAAATATAAAACTTATAGTGATGATCTAATAAACGATCTAACTCATAAACAGGAGTAAATTTCATTACTTTGTCTACAAACAATTTATCATAATCTTCCGGTACAGTGTTGGTGTAATGCGTAGAAACTACCGCCTCCCCGACTTCCTATCATTGCAAATATTTTTCTCGGCCCAAGATTACGCAATTGATAGCTATCATTTGACAAATTTTCGTCATTACTTATATCAAAAAATGTATTCATTAATATTTTATTTTATACACTAATATAATGAATCACGTAGTAGAAATAACCTCAGAACAATACAAAATAAATAAGCACCTCGAAATAAGCTAATTAAATATTTTTCAGTCTTTATATAATTGTCCCCGAAACCTTTACAAAAAATGAGCATCATAAAGCATGAAAAGTCTTCCGTTAAATTTGTAAATTATAGAATGTTCGTCAAATTGGGAATACAGACTTTAAGCTATCAAATAAACAAATCAGGTGAAAGCTGAACCTCGTCCAAATAAGATTCACCCCCCACACTGCTTTTAATTAACTCTACTTCAGGGACAAGAGATTCAAATGCTACAAAGTCAGAAAATATTCGTCTTTAATAAGAGGTTTCACTCGCGTCCTATATAATATTAGAGAATGTTCAATAGTCTCGAAGCAATTGCTTTTTACTAATGTATATGACGATTCTGTTCAGAAAGACAAAGACTTCTCCAGATGTAGGGTTGTGCTGCATACCCGAAAACCAAGCCATATAGCCCGTCAAAACTCTTACGCATATCGCAATGGCCTTGATAAAGGTAGAACCTGTGCGGTGAACCTAAGGAAAACATACTTAATAAAGGTGGATAAGTTTGGATACCAGGTTCAGATCAACTCCAGCATTAACTTTTACCCCGTTGGGATAGATAACTTCGATCTTTTGGATCGTATCGTTTGTTGGCAAGACCTCAATAAAACCTGACGGTACTTTCTCTTCTTTGCTCACACCGATCCAATAAGATAAAGTATGGAGTTTGATGCCGTCAAAAGAACAAAACTCCTGTAATGTCTGACCACTGCCACGCAACTTTTCAACCAAGGAGAGCATGTGAATCCTTTTCTTGTGCTGTATGTATAGCAACAAAAATAGCAACCACTAATGGTCAATCAAATATGTACTTGTTAGGACGGATACAGTGAAAAACCAAAAGTAGACTGAAAAATAAAATCAGCTAACTAAATAACGGAACAAGTAAGTAGGTCGTGCATACTAAACACTTACTTGTTCCGTTTCAGCTATTATAATGGTTTTTTTAGACCAGCTTCGCCCTTTCTTGGGAGCGGCCCAAAAGTTTGCCTACTGTTTGCCTAAGCCATCCAGAACAAAGGGTGAATATGGTGGTGAACTACTTTTGCTAAAAATTGATGAAAGTAAATTTGCTATTTACAATTGTATGCACTTAACGATCCAGCACTTGGTTTACAGGCAGATGCAGTTCAAACAAACTTTAAACTGTGGATTGTTCAAAATTTCTTACTCAGTCCTGCTCAGGCAACTGTCCTGACAGGGATCGATGATCCGCTTCACGTTACTTCGCGCAACAGTGTTCCATTTGCTTTCAGCACAGGCTCGAAATTGACCTGATTTATCTCTTACCTCCTATTAATCAAGGATACGTCAAGTGGCCTGTCTCAAACAATACGATAAAGGTTGAGGTAGATGGTACAGGCTAGGTGATCGCATCTGGCGCACTTACATTTACGATGACTTACAGATAAGGTCAAATTTCTTTTTAGATGAGGCTACTGGAAATATTCGGTTGCCTTTTTATATGGAGAAATCGAATAATGACTACCATATGTAATTCTCTGATTAAACTTTCGTAGATTTAACAGCATTAATAATCAACATATTAACCAATTTTATAATAAGAAAACCCTAAACATAGAAACATGATAAAACTTTACAAATTACTTACCCTGTTCCTGATCAGCACTTGCTGTTACGGACAAAGCAAAACAATGGTCATTGAACTTGATCCGGCATTGTTCCAAAAGGACTTTGCAAAATATGAGTCTACTACGGCTTTATACTGCGGCCAGCTATCCGAAATGGCTTACTGGAAGAGCGATCTGGTGACTGAAGCTTATGAAAAAATAAAGAATACCTATCCAGAAAACAACCTAAATTTCACCTTCCTTGATAATATAGAAACACATGCTCAGGCACTACTTTGGTGTACAAATGAATTTTTGGTCATTTCCTTCAGAGGTACCGAACCTTCAAAAATAAAAGATGTGATTACGGATATCAAGCTATGGAATTATTCAAATATTCCCTCGGAAAATGACAGATATGCCAATATGCCTTCCGGACATGGTGGATTTCGTAAATCCTTGATGGAATTGATTCGTTCAGAAAATATTTTTGATGAAATCGACGCTATAATCGCCAAAACTAATCCCGATGCTAATAGATCCACCTTTCCAATATACTTGACGGGGCATTCATTAGGAGCCGCAATTTCGCAACTATTCATTGAGTGCCTGAACTATAAAAAATATAATTTCTCTGGAGCATATCATTTCGCTCCACCATTGGCAGTATCATGTGAAATGAATGAATATATGCGACAATCATATGGTGATAAAGTGTATGATATTGTAAATTACAAGGATTACATTCCTAGAGCGGGTAGAAATGGAGTGGCACACTTTGGACAATTCCTTCGGATTTGCAATGACGGTTTTCTGTACAAAGAACGTAGTGCTTATGTGAAATTTACAATAAAAGAATATTTTTCAGCCCTGAAGTATCATAAATTGGATAATCATCTGATAACGATACGTGATCCTGAAAATTCTTTAACGAATATAATAGATCGTTCAACGGGCGAGTTTCCGTGCATGGGTGACAATATAAAATACATTAATCCATGTTCACCGATTGTTAATAAAAATTAATCATCACCTTACTTCTTTTTACGATAGAGCGTAGCTTTTTTTGAAAAAATTTGTACCTTTAGATGAAGTCATTTTTCGTACAATAAACAATTAGAATCTAATTATTATTTTGAAGATGACTTTTATAATATCCTATTTAACTTTAACGCATATTCGATAATTATAACATTTTGAATTACAGCTTCCCTAATCCATCATGAGAACCAACGTATATAATGAACAGTAAATTTTATCAGCAAAAATTTGAGCTTAGCCAAGAAAGAGAAGAAAAATTATGGAATGACTCCGTGATAGTATTTGATACATCTGCTCTCATAGATTTTTACTATTATCCGGAAGATACTCGAAAGGAAATTTACAATAAAATTTTAAAAATACTGAAGGACAGATTATGGATTCCACACCACGTGCAATTCGAATATTTAAAAAATAGGAAAAACGTAATAAGAAAACCTGTTGAAGAAAAATATGGACCCCTAAAAAAGGAGAAAATAAAAAATTTGATTGGTGCGAAAGATTTGATAATGCAAATTTCAGAACAGATTCATAAAGATACTAAAAAGTCAGAAAAACACCCATTCTTACCCCAAAATAAGATTAACGAATTTCTTCATTTTACAGAAGAAATCGATGATAAGGTAAAACAGTTTGAGAAAGATCTCCTTATGGAGATAGACAAACAAGAAACGCAAATCAAATCTTTACTGGTTAATGATACAATTTTATCAACTTTTGAATCCTTTTTAAAAGTTGGAGAAGAATTTAATTTTTCTAAAATAATGGAAATAGTGTCTGAAGGAAAACTTAGATATGAGTTCAAAATTCCACCTGGGTATTTAGATGCTAAGGATAAAGTGGGGACACAAATTTTTGGAGACCTAATTGTATGGAAACAGATATTGGAATTCTCTAAAAGTGAAAACAAAAACATCATATTTGTCTGCAATGATCTAAAACTTGATTGGTGCTATACAGATTCAAGAAAAAGGATAGAAAGCCCTAGACCAGAATTAATAAAAGAATTTTATGATTATACCAGTAAGGAATTTTGGATGTATGATCAGTCTCAATTTCTGGTCAAAGCGAATAATTATCTTAAAACCAATGTAGAAACTCGTAAAATAGAAGAAATCTCAAAAGTTATAGATACGAGAAACGAAGTTGATCTAAGTTTTAGGTGTGGAAATTGTGGACATATTAATAAGATACCTTTCGAACAATTGAATTTAGATTTTGATTGTGTTGATAGCTCGCCAAGAAATATGGGAGCTGAAAACCAATATCAATCAGATGAGACATCATTATGCGCTAAATGTGGACATCAGATCGACATTTTTTTACAGATCTGGGAATATCCAGAAGGCGTTCATAATTACGAAAACATAGAAATAGAAAATGGAGAAATAATTGACAGTCCAGGTTTTGTAGGTCATTTTTGGAAGAATTATTAAATTCAAATAAACGCATGGAACAAGACCGATGAACTGTTGGTAGAAAATACCGTTCAGGACGTTCCGTCACACGCTTTCTTTCATCTTAAAACTGGATAGCTCAATGAATCTTTAAATCCGCATTTACGACGATAGTTTTATAGATGTTATTTAATCTTAAATCAAAGTTATGAGATGTATTGGAATCGATGTGAGCAAGATCAGTTTTACAGTTGCTTACCCTACAGAAAATGCCTATCGTTTGGAAATCTTTAAGAACGAGAATAAAGGCATTAGAATGTTTATCACCACACTTCATGAAGATAATTACCATTGTGTCCTAGAAGCTACAGGCACTTATAGTACTCTTTTGGTCTATTTGCTCCAAGAAGCACAGATAGCTGTATCTATGGTAAATCCTAAACAGATTAATCACTTCGCTAAGATGATGCTAAGTGTCACGAAAACCGACAATCTAGATGCAAAGTTGATTGCTCTGTACGGAGAAAAAATGAAACCTGATATCTATAAGATGCCAAGCCTGACCATTCAAGGGCTTCGGCAAAAACGGACTCTACTTAGGCAATTTAAGAAGCAATTACGTATGCTTTTAAATGTTCAGAAATCATTCCTAGCACTACCTAAAGTCGATAATACGGCAAACAAAGCTCTAAAAAAGAGTATTGCTTTCATTGAAAAGCAGATACAAGAATTGAATCTTGATATGGTCGCCGTAACCCGTGCTCAATTTTCAACCCAGCTGGATCACCTTACATCTATTAAAGGTATAGGAAATGGGGTTGCGACGGCACTTATAATGGCAACAGGTGGTTTTGAGTACTTTGATTCAGCCAAAAAGTTTGCAAAATACATAGGCGTGTTCCCCAGCTATCAGCAATCGGGAACATCAATAAAAACTAAAGGATTCATTACTCGACATGGCGACCCAGAAACTTCGCTCGCTACTTTATATTGCCACTTGGTCAGCAATCCGATTTAACACCCCTTGCAAAGAATTATACGAGCGCTTAAAAAGCAGAGGCAAACCAAGCAAAGTGGCGTTAATGGCCGTCATAAATAAGCTATTAAGACAAGCCTTTGCAGTGATTATATCGAATACGGATTACGTTGACAATTATGCTTGTTCAACAGAATAAATAGCTGTAAAAAAAAATGGAATTTAATATAGTTCGTACTGTAATAGCAGAGTATATACTATCAAAAACATGCATGCATTTATCATAAGTACGCTTGTGAGGTCTATCTTTTCAAATATTCGTGAGTAATTTTATATCCTACTTTAGGATTACTTAATCAATTTACTCTTTATTTCGGCGCTCAACTCATAGATTTTTCTAATTTGAGGTTGGAGCTCTTTATCTAAGATATCAATTTCAGACTGAACGAAGTATAGGTTGCTAAATTTCAGTTCATCTAAAAGAGTAGTCATCAAACGTAGCTCATATATAAAATACTGTACTATCTCTGATGGTGCCTTTTCTTTTATTTCTTCGAACATTGAATGGAGTTGCTACATTTGAGTAGACAATAAGTTAAGAGAATTTGATAACTTAACAGAAATTATGTCACGAGAGAGAAAAGCATACCCAAGAGAGTTCAAGGTGATGAGCGTTGAATTGAGTAATACCCGCAGAGATTTGGGGGCACTTGCCAAAGAACTGGATATCAGTCCAGCGTTATTGTACCGCTGGCGGAAAGAGTTTTCAAGCAAACAAGACCGTAGTTTTCCAGGAAATGGAAAAGTCATACTCAGCGCAGCTGAGCAAGAGTTGGCATTATTGAAGAAAGAGCTACGTGAGACACAGATGGAGCGCGACATTTTAAAAAAGGCTATCAGCATTTTCTCCAAGGGCGACAACAAATATTCGGGTTCATAAAGGATCATAGCAGGGTATTTTTAGTTGGGAAGATGTGCTCAGTATTTAAAGTGAGTAGAGCTGGATTTTACAAATGGTCAATCAGCAGTCCATCAAATAGAAGCATTGAAAATCAAATGGTTGAAGCAGAGGTTTTACAGGCTTTTGAAAATAGTAAAAAGATATATGGTAGTCCTAGGATTACCCTAGAGCTTCGTAAAAAAGCGATTAGGATATCCAGACCAAGAGTTGCCAGAATCATGAGAAAAGCAAAGCTGAGAAGTATTGTGAAGAAGAAATTTAAGATTACTACAGACTCTAGTCATAAATTCCCTGTGCCGGATAATGTATTGGACCGCGATTTTAAACCAGGTACTTTGGGCGCTGTATGGGTATCGGATATTACTTATATCAGGACTAAGCAAGGCTGGCTGTACCTGACAACGGTGATCGATCTGGGTGATAGAAAAATCATTGGCTGGGCATTAAGTACGACGATGAAAGCGAATGATACGGCAATCCCGGCCTTTAAAATGGCGCAATCAAGAAGACCGGTTACTCAGAAGCTCATTTTTCATTCTGATCGTGGAGTTCAATATGCCTGCAATGAATTCCGAGGGTTACTGGAAAAAAATCCATTGATCACCAGGAGTATGAGCAGAAAAGGTAATTGCTGGGACAACGCGGTGGCAGAAAGCTTCTTTAAGACACTAAAA
This sequence comes from Sphingobacterium sp. SG20118, assembly GCF_044740685.1. Classification (NCBI taxonomy): domain Bacteria; kingdom Pseudomonadati; phylum Bacteroidota; class Sphingobacteriia; order Sphingobacteriales; family Sphingobacteriaceae; genus Sphingobacterium; species Sphingobacterium sp. SG20118. Next base: position 1,822,548 of record NZ_CP172826.1, on the reverse strand, counting down.
GCTGAATGTGTATATCAGCACAAGTTTACGGATAAAGAACAGGCTGCCCGCATCGTTTTCGAATACATTGAGACTTGGTATAACCGTAAAAGACTACATTCTACACTGGGATACATGTCCCCAGAGGAATTTGGAAGAAACTTAAATAAACAAAATATTGCAGCTTAACCAAATGTCTACTTTATTGTTGCAATTCCAACAAGACAATGCAAAAGAGTAAATTAAAGTGAACAATATTTATTACATATCAAATAATTCTATGGCAAAAATACTTTTCAGTGTATTATCGTCTTGAATTGAAACTTCCGATAACTTACTAATTGCCGCTTGTGATAAATAATTATGTACTTTGGAATTAATGTCTTTATAAAAAAGCTCTAAAGAACTTATGTCTTTGTCAGTATTGTCAAGATAATTATAAGATGTGTAGCCCATTTTATCTCTTTCAAAAACCACATAGTCTTTCTTTAATAAATATGAAGAGTCTATACCGGCAATAACATCCGGAAGATGCTGAAAAGTATCATGATCGAATTTCTGGTATTCAGTAGAATGTTTAAAAGAGTGAAAGTAATCTCCTAGCCTACTAACATCTGCAGAATTATAAATGAATAGATATTTAGAGGTATTCGAGTGCAATTGTTTTGATATGGAATTAAAATATTTGATTATATCATGAAATGCAGTTTTACTTTTAACAGTAGTTTTTACTTCAATGATTGCAATTACTGAATTATTTGGTACAATTACAATATTGTTAATTCTATAAAATGGCGCAAACAATTGACTATCATAAATTATTATATCAATCTGCTTTGAAAGCACCCCCGCATTGTCTACAACAAAACCTTGCTCAACAGAAACTCCCTTTGGCAAATACGTCAGCAAGAACTTCCTAAGTATTTCTTCTGTTAAAGTTCCTATTGTTGGATTGTGTTTTTTAATAAATGTCTTTACCTGTGACAGTTCATTAAGTAGTTCTTCAGTTTTTAAGCGATAAAATTCATTGAACATATTGATTTACAATTAATCAGTAAAAATATTAAAAGCAATTTAGTTTTAATCAATTCGATGCATCACTGTTAAAGACATCTAAATAAAGTTCTATATTGCTGGATTAAATGTTCTGAAACCATATTTCCTCTCTCTTTTCTTGAAAGCTTCCTCTCCACCTTCAACGATATCGGCAATATGTTCCTTGATACCCATTGATTTTAAAAGATCAGTTTCATTTATGTCAAATAAAACCGAATTCTCAATAGAACCATTTATATAATCAAATTGATAAGGGCTTGTAGTTTCTTTATCATTTTGTCCTTTTTGATTTGCCACAATAACATTCTCAGCGTCAGCATTAACGACAACATTCGCATTATGAGTTACAAGGATTATTTGTCTTTCAAGTTTTTTATTTCTCAAATACTCGACCAGATTTTTAGTTATTGACCGATTATCCAAATTATCTTCTGGTTGATCAATTAGTATTGGAGATTTAGATTTACTTAGTCCAACGATTAGCATCAAAATTACGAAACTAGCTTTACCGGTCGACATTTTTTTAAGTTCGTCGTCATCATAAATAACATCCCAGTAATCAAAAAAATAATCATATAAAAGTGTCTTTACTGTTTCTTTTAAATCAGCTTTACTAACAAACGGATAGTCCTCCTTCTCTACCATAGATTCAAAAACTATCTTAAGATCAGAAACGATTTGATCGATCTCGATTATCTCAAGATTATTCTTCCTTGGATCCAGAATATTAAATCGTTCTGAATTCAATTTTCTGCCATCGGTTCTCTGAAATATACGTTCTCTCATTTTGGAAAAGTTATATTTAGGTGTCCCAATTATTTTTAAATTATCATTTTCAAGCATTTCCGCTCTTTCTTTAAGGTCGGAGATTACTAAATCGTATTCTTCAAAATTACGTTTGAATGTATTGAATAATTTGACCTTCTCGACTTCCATTGCTTTAGAATTTTTACCAATTTCAATAGTTAATTGATTAATCCCATTAATTTTTTGTTTGTCTGAAGTCACTAAAATCTCTAAACCTTCAATCTCCTTTTTAATTACTTCATTCTGTAGAAATGGCTTTAAGTCTGTTCTAAGTTGACTTGATCGTTTTCCTCTTTGTTGAAATTGATCTTTGAAAATATTTTCCGCTATAAAGCGTCGGTTGTCATCGAGTTTAATTTCAGCAATTAGTTTCTCAATAGCTTCAAAAGCATTGTCAAGCACCTTATATGTGACCTTTAATTTCTGCCCAATCTCTTTGTTTTCTATAGATGCCAATAACTGAATTTTCTTTTGAATCAACCCGTCTAGAGTATTTTTGGTATTTGTATTAAATGAAAATACTTTACCATAATCGGAACGAATTTTAGTAATTTCCAACTCTATTTGTTCTGACTCTTTACTTAGAATACCATATTCATTTATCTCCTTGGGCGATAAACCTGCCTTTTCATTCAGATTCTTAATCTTGGCTTCATTTGTTTCAACATTTGTTTGCAGAACAGTTTTGTCACCTCGTTGAATCAAATCGACCTTTTGCAAAGCAATTTGATCTCTAATCTCAAAATAGTTATTAATGATACTTTCTCTCTCTAAATCATTTGATTTCAAACGACTTTTAAATTCATTATATAACAAATTTGAATCTTCATCCTCTAGTAGTAGACCTCGAACAAGTTTCAGAAGTTCATTTCCTTTTTTGTTTTCTGGCTCAGCTAATTTGGAAAGGTAATTCTGAGGAATGTATTTAATTTCAGATAGTATACTAGGTTTCTTCATCACCTCTATTAATAGTCTGGGTATGTCCAGAAGCAATTTTCACTTCGAAGTCAAAATCAAATGGAAATTCGTACTTATACGAATGACCACTATTATCACGTTTTAAGATTGACCTATCTGGTAAAAGAGTTTTTGCAATGGCGAAAAGCAAAATAGATTTACCTGAAGACTTTCCTCCAATTATTACATTAAGATTTTTATTAAGCTTAATAGATTTTGGGGTGAAGCTGTTTTCTTTAGTAATAAAGCGGACTTCTTCTATAACTAATTTATCCTCTTTTAAATCTGGTTCAACATCCTGAATTTTCACTCGTTGATCCGGCTCATAAATAATCTGTTTCAGTCCTTGAAAATTTAGCTCTCCTTTAATCCAGGTAAATCTATTGAATAATACACTTTCATTATGCGCGTCACAACCAACAAGGCAAGCTTTAAGCGAACCCCTCTCCTTGATAACTAATTGTCTTTCTGCAATCTTTTGTACCTCTGTACAGCTTTCATTTTCATCCAAACGTTTCCCCAAAAAATATTGGATATCTTTATCTCTAGCAGAGAAAATTGCGTCAGAAAGTAGATAGATTGAATTTCTGACACCATCAAGAGCTCCAGGTTCCCCTGAAAACATTTCATAATGTCCTTGAGTACCTGACGCTCCGTCTTTATTTGAGTTACTGATAATAACGATAGTATTGTCTCTCAAATTGGGCTTATTCTCAAACAGAGTCTTTAGCGTCTTAGGATCTATTACATAATTATCTACACCTAAATTATAGAGTTTTTTAATGTCTGAAGTTGTAGAATCAAAAGTTTTCCCATAAGCTATTAGGTCAGCTCTGTTCATCTTATAGCCTGCTTGATTTTCGATAGAATTGAAAAAATCATTTTCTAAACAATCAAAATAATCAGGATTGAATATACAATGGATATTTATTAACTTTCCTGAGCTAGTAGAAGGTAACATTCTTAATTCTACATTGGGAAGAATAAATATTTTTTGAATCAATTCGCTCTCATTTTTAGTAAAAGCAAATTCTCCCCCGGACATCTTACTATTTATCTCTTTTAAAAATTGAACAGCAATTTTATAATTATCAATTGAAAAATAATCCGTTATACCAATTGCATTAATTCCATTCTGCAAGGCAGCTTTAAAAAAATGAATATAAAATGCATCAGGATCTCGTAAAGAGAATTGATCATTTTTATTTGTACCTACAGTATGAACATGAATATTCCATTTATTCCATTGTGAACCCTTCATGAATATTTAATTAAATAGGATTATTAAAAGTTTGTTTAAAATCCTAAAGTAATAGTTTTTATTCATAAATATGGTATTTAAAGTCACCATATTTTATATGAAACTATTAATAATTGTACTATAGAATAGTAAATAAAAATCAAAAAAATGGATTGAAAATCGAGGAGGATTTTGCAACTAAAATGGTATTCAAACCTCTGACTGTCCTTTTTACTTTACCTTTTTTAGGTCCGAGGCTCATGAAGCGAGATCTTCAGAAAGATGATTACCCAGTTCATCTTCCATCATGGATGCCAGTAAACACCTCATTAATAGAAATAATGCACCATCATCTGGAGGTAAACTTTTGCCTCTATAATGGCTCTGCATAGCTTCGTTTTTAAAGCGCTCGGAATGGCTAAGCCCTCTATATTATCCCCCTTCGCAAAGTCTAGAATATCCTATTCTAATACTTTTAGCATTGATAAGTACTTTATCCTTATCAGATACGTAAAGAGTAAGACCAAAATTTCAATTTATTTCAAGCACCTATCCTACCTGGTGTCCCAAAAGGAACCCCACGATAAGTCCATAGGGAGTAAATGTAGCCGGTATCGTTCAACAAGATTTTCATTTTTCTTCTTTTAGCCGCAACGAAAACTTAGTTGTTAGCGATTATTATATTCATCGCATAAAGTTCTTTAGTTTCTGTTTTATTGTTTCTTCGTCAAATTTCGGATTTCTTTTTATTCGCTTTTGTTTGTCATAGTTAAAGTCAGAGAACGAAATTTCAACCAAGATGATATTATGTTTAGGTAAAATATACCGTCTACGGTCATCATAAATTTTTCTTTGTTTCCCTCGATGAACACCGCTGACTGTCATGCGGTTTGGTTTATCAAAGAAGTTTACACTTTCTGTATGTTGTCTTTCACGATACTCAACAACAAGATTAAATTCTTCATAGAAACTATCAACTGGAAGTTTAGCTGAAATGCCTCTTGAATTTGGATCGCCAAGCAGAAAATCAAACTTATATTGTCGTAAAGAAGTTAATCCCAAAATCTTGTCACAGAAGTCAAGCACATAATGTTCATCCTTGTCAAAAACTTTCGGTGTCTTTGAAATTAACATATTTGAATCTTTTACTACTTTAACTAACTACTGTTCTGCAAGTTATGCACGGTAAACAATTTCTAGTCTTTAGTTTAAAATATTAAACCTAAATTTTATAACTGTTTTTTTGGAAAGACTGACTTTATATAACGCATACATAAATCTCCATCTTTGTGACAAGATATATTCAAATTTCCATCTTTATCTGACACAAAAATTCGCATATCCGAATTTGTAAAAGCACTCAAATCAATCGGTACTCGTGCATAAGGATTTACAAACAGACGTAATCCATCTGTCAAAGACTCGTTATAATTAGAAATATTTTCTTCGATTTTTATTGGGGTAAAATTATCTTTAATTCGAATTGCATAACAGGTGATGTCACCATTTACGCGACTTAAGACCCGTGCCTTACCGAATGTCGCTAAAGAACTATACAAAACTGCACTAACATCCTCAAATGCATTTGATCTAAATAATCCAAGATTTACCTTACTACCATTACTTTTTAATATAGTCTCCTTTTCTAAAACATCATATAGGAGCCATTGTAAGGGTACATCTCCATGTAAATTGAAATCCTGTCTAGTGTAATTTGAAATGGCGATGATAAATGGTTTATCTTTTACATGATTTAGATGTGAATAGCTTTCTTGAAACTTTTTCACCTTAGCTACGAACGCATTCGATAATCTGATAGCAGAAAGTCGAAAAACCTCAAAAGAATTTTCACGACCAATCGTTTTTATGTTTTTTTCCCATTCTGGCACATCATCCTGAGCATGATTTGCTACAGTGGCTTCAATTACGATACCACATTTACTAACAAAATCAGGCGCAGAGTAAGAAAAATCCATTTCCATTTTCAGCTCCTTCAATACTGCATATAAATAAAGTTCCCAAAAACTCGAATTGTATGTAGTTTGGAATTCTCTAACAAATTTACCATCTCTGTCTTTAAAACCTTTAGCCCAGTTTTTAATAACTTCCCTAACTCCAGAAGCATGTGGAGCAAGTGTGGCTAGAAAATTTGGGTGGAGTTTATCTCTTTGAAGTATAGGTGTGAAAAGATCAAGCATATGTAAAAAATTATATAACGTTTAATGATTACCCATTGATCCCCCTTCAATAATATAACCCACATAACACTTTGCCGGGTAAACATCTAGATATAAAGATGTTAAATGGACTTTGAATCCGAACTTGCACGTTATTGCGCGTTGGTATTGAACTTCAAAAGTGTATTCCTTATCCACCTTGTCCTTTTCGTCTACAATTTTTAACAAACTCCTTTCGATTTCATTCTCCGGCACCAACGTTATGTGACATTGTAAATGCCCTGTCTTTGTTATTTCATTTTTAAGTTCTTCTAAGTACAGTAAAATAAATATACAAAACTTAAAATTCTTTTCAAACATTAAAAGACTACTAAAAGTGAATATTCCGGAGAAAATACACCACCCATTCCGAGCGAAAGTGCACCAGATTTAAGAATTCCATTGACTCTTTCCGCAATTGGGTTCCCATAGGCTTCCCCACTCTTAGTCATACTGATTTTGATACCAGCTTTTTTTAATCGTATAATATATTCGAAACAACAATATTGTACCCCACGATCTGAATGGTGGATCAAGGAGTCTCAAACATCTAAATCGTCAGCATAATCACAATCATTGCATTAAGACCGTAAATTAGCACATTGGCTTTCTCCAATGCTTTTTCAAGATCCTTAATCCGCTACTTCAATAAAACCGTGTCGTTGATCTTTGGCTTTTCCATAGGAACTAAAGTTACGGCTCATTTTTTAATTTACTCTTGTAATTGTTAATCCAGTTGATCAAAATATGAATGTTGGGTAAGTCGTATTTCTTAGCGACTTGTGCGGCTGATACGTTCTTGTAAACAACCGATTCTACCAGCTTGTAAACAACCGATTCTACCAGCTTTTCTTTAAATTCCTCAGGGAACTCAAATCTTGATAATGACTGTTCTTTCATATTGCTTTAAGTTTTTCCAGAAAACTGTAAAGCAATACGCGGATAAGACTCAACTTATCATTGTAATTTTACAATAAACTTTTTCACAAGCCATTTTCTTTCAAAAAAAACTTGTACTTTTGTTATTGTAAAATTACAATAGAATTTCAAATATGTCAGAAAAGTATTTTAATGTTGATGAACTCTTAAGTAGTCTTTTTCCAGATCAAAGTTTAATCACGCTATTTGATGATAGAATACAAGAACTTGGTATTGCTCCTACAAATGCCTTAGAAATCATGGATATCGAATTTAGAGCATTGCAAAAAATATTAAAAGGAACCAGTCCAAGAGTTGATACCAGAAATTTAATGAAATTATCTAATTTTTTGAATCTTCCCCTTGAGCGAGTTGTAAAACTATTTTATAGGGCCTTGGAATCAAATTTCCCTGAGATGCAAGAGTTTCCTCAAGATAAAATCGAATTTATTAATAAGAATTTTGATCTTGCTATGTTGAAAAGAATGGGTTTTATCAAAGACTTAGCAAATTATCAGCATATAGAAGATTGCATATTGCGTTATTTTGGATATAAATCTATATTTGAATTTAAACTTCCTGATCAAGATGTTGCTTTTAGTGCGGGAATAAGACCTCCAAAGAGTATTCTTTCAAAAGGTTTTTGGATAAAATCAGCTATAGATACTTTCAATATTTTATCAAATCCATATGAGTACAATAGAAACAGTCTAATGGCTTATATACCAGAAATAAGGTGGCAGTCAACTAATGTGGAAAATGGGCTTAAAAATGTTGTTAACGATCTTTATAGATTAGGTGTTACCGTTGTTTATCAAACCTCTGTCCCCTCTCTACATTTGAAAGGAGCAACTGTTATAGTTAATGATAAGCCATGTATAGTTTTGACTGATTATATGGGTTATTATACAACACTATGGCATACGCTGTGTCATGAACTATCTCACGTACTCTTTGATCTAGAAGATATTCGAAAAAGTAGATATCATATATCAGAAGATAAAAATAATGAGCTCCCTATCCAAGAAAAGGAAGATGCAGCAGATTATTTTGCTCGGGAGTTTCTTTTCTCTAAAGATAAGCTAGAACTAATCAAACCCCACATAAATAATAAAAAGTTTATTGAGGAATATGCCATGCGTAATCAGATACATGAAAGTTTTATTTATACTTATTATGCTAAAGAGCGTGGTAAAGAAGATTTAAAAGCCTGGGCACGAGTTAAATTAAAGGATCCATCATTTAAAAGTATCATGAAGTATATAGAGAACCCTTGGGATCATTTTGATCCAATTGAAAAGCATATTGAGAATCTAAAAAATAACGGTATTTATAATTAATTCAGATAGTAAGGCATGAAACAAAAGAAAGAAAAAGCGATTAAAAGCGATAATGGACAAGAAGCTGGAGAATTATCAATAGTTGATAGACAATCAGCATTAGACCTCTTTAAAGATTTAGCCGACAATAAAGCTGAACAAGTTTATCTAGCAAAACTAAAGAGAGATAAAGAAATTATTCAGCTTATTGGAGGTGGTAAAACATCTTTGTACGAAGAGCAAAGAAAAAAGGCTAAATTAATTGAAAGTTTTCCTCAAGCCTATGGATCAAAGTTCAGTCAATTCTTTGAGGAGCTTGCTAGTTTAGCAAAATGGACTGATGAACAGAAAAAATCGTTTCATAAGCCTCAAATTGCGCCAAAAATTATTAATAATTACATATATTCAAGGTTCCCCCATGAAGTAATTTCTCATATGCTGGAAAAAAACCCTTATGTTAAATGGTGTTTGAGACAGCATAAGCATTACTTATTTTTAGCAGAAGATGGAATTTTAATGCTAGAAAAATTTATTGATGACACTGTGACAGTAATGAAGGAATGTACAACAGTCTACGAGTTTGAGAAAGAATATTCAAGACGATTTGGAAAAGGATTTCAACCTGTTTTGTTCGAAAAATATCTTGGATTGATAAGTTAATTAGTTTTTAATGTTTATCTAAAAGACTTCTGACTTCGAATGCTATTGAAATAGTTATTGTCGAAGTATATTAAAAAAAATAAAAGTAATAAATCTACTTTTATTACAAAAGAGTAGCAAAAAAGGATTTTGAGTTAGACAACCTATAAAAAAAATAAATATGAATATTAAAATGATGATTGTATTAACTTAAACTTTGCTAAGTTAATACAATCATTTTTAATACAAATACCTCTAATCAACCATTCTTCTCTTGAGCAGCGCCAACTCCCCTGCTATCATATCTGGCCATCGTACGAAGCCCTGCCTAATGATATACTCACCTTCCTCTAACGTGAACAATTTGGAGATGCTAAAAGCGGACTCTCGGATCCCTGCAATCTGTCTAAAAGTTAGCTGTGCTCTGCTTTTACTTGTTTTTACAGCTGTAGGATGCTTGAGTATATATTCTTGGTGTATTTGCTTTAAATTCATCTTTCGTCGTTTTAAATTAATCGGTCATCAATTAGAAAACTCGTAAGAATTTTCCTTCTAACACTACTTCAGGCACATCTAGAATCTGCTCGATAACTACGGTAGCAGAATCCTCTTTAAACTCACCCATAAATGCCCATAGGTCATTTACTTTTGTCGGAACAAAATGCTGGACAACATCGTCCACACTGTTATCTGACTTCAGGATATTGTATCCTTTACTTTTAAGGTCCTTCAAGATTTCGATAGTCAATGGTATATGCCTCACAATTATTATTTATCTTTTCGCCTATTTCCAACAGAGTTACTTTTCTGTATAAGCCACTTTACTATAAAGTGAACTTACAGAACCCTCCCCGGCTTTAATTTAACAATATTGAACAGATTGGGCACGCCAGAATGTTGAGCAACCGGTTATCTTGCAGCGTGTCCATCCTTATTCAATATCCAAAGATAAATAATAAAACTAAATATATTAGTTTTATTATTTGCTATAAATTTTAGCTTATGTTTTTTAATTATTTAAAGTATCTGGGCTTTGGAAATACGGTTTCCCGTAAATATTTAATAAGGCTTTGATTTACATTCGCGAGATCTTAAATTTAAATTAAATAACCATATTATTAAAAATCAAGATGATTTGCTAAAAATTGAAATATAACAAAGGTTAGTACAAAATTTTTTAAAAAATTATTCTCAATAGTTTACAGAGCTTATCTTGAACATAGGAAACCCTTCCTAATTCAATGGTTCAGAAACTATAACCAAAAATAACATCAATAAAATGACAGAGCAACACCAAATTTGGTTTGATAAACTAGCGAAAGACCGAGAAGAAAGCGCCATAACACTTGAAAAGCCTTCTATGCGTGGCATTAAAAATAGTGTCGTAGAAAAATACAGCGACCAAGCACATTTTATCTATGAACTGTTGCAAAATGCTAATGATGCCAAGGCGACACAATCTTCACTCGAACTAACAACTAACGGATTATACTTCAAACATAATGGAAAAGTCCTTTTTAGTGTTTCAAATCCTGACACAGAAGACGAGGACAAAACAAATAATACTCTTGGGCACATTAATTCCATTACGGCCATAGCCAACAGTAACAAGACAGACTCTTCCATCGGAAAATTTGGTGTTGGTTTTAAAGCTGTTTTTCAATACACTGAAACACCTCATATATACGACCCGAACTTTCAATTTAAGATTGACAGATTTATTATTCCTGTGAAATTGGAAGATGATTTGCCAGACAGGCAAAAAAACGAAACTATCTTTTATTTTCCTTTCAATAAAACTGAAGTGTCCCCAGAAAAAGCACACGCAGACATTTTAGAAAAATTGAAAAAATTGGTTTTCCCTACACTATTTTTATCCAGTTTACAAGAGATAAAGTGGAAGGCAGAAAGTGAAACAGGTGAATACACCAAGAAAAGAAGTAAACAAAAACTAGCTGACGACATTACTTATGAAAAAGTCGAACTCTATCAACAAATTGGATTAAACCAGACCAACGAAAAAGTATATCTATTCACTCGCTCTACAGAAGAAAATCACAGCTATTCTATCGGCTTCTTTCTTGATAAAAAAGGTAAGCTAACACCAAAACAATTTACTGCTTTTTGTTTCTTTCCTACTAAGGAAACGACTAACTTAAATTTTATTCTACACGCCCCATTCTTACTAACTGATAGCCGAGAAGGTATTCATCGTTCGAAAGATCACAATGCTAACATGGTGGAGTTGCTTTCACAACTCGCTGCTGACAGTTTGTTGATTTTGAAAGAAGTAAAATTAATTAATGATGATATACTTGAAATAATCCCATATAAAAATATTGAATACGGTCACGATAGTTTTTTTAACGTCTTCTATCAAAAAATAAAGGAAACACTCAAGACAGAAGAAATTCTACCGGCACAAGATAGATCCTTTGCTCATAAACTAAACGCTTATTGGGCTGATGTACCAGATTTAGCAACTTTATTCTCCAATGAACAACTTGCAGATTTGGTTAAAAATGAAAATGCAAAGTGGGTTTTCTCAACCATCGGAAGAACAAAAGACAAAGAAATCACAGAGTATATAGATGGTGGTTTCTGAAAGATCTTGGGATAAAAAAGAACCTAATTTGATAAAATCAAATTTAGACTTTGAGAATAAGATTGCTGAGCTAATAACTAGTGATTTTATAAAAAGACAAGCAAATGAATGGTTACATAAATTCTATGAGTACTTATCTGAAAGAAAGTCTTATCAAGATAAATTCAAGACAAAGCCAATTTTCAAGGATACACACGGAAGTACGGTTTCAGCATTTGAACTAAACGGGAAAGAATTACACGGAATCTTATTTTTGCCATTAGATGAAGTGCACTCTTCTTACAAAACCATTGACGTTGAATTATTAAAAAATGAGAAGACAAAAGAATTTATTGAAAACTTCGGTGTAAAAAAACCAAGTTTGAAAGATGAAATTTATAATCATGTATTGCCTTTATATGTGACAGATGATGACATCGACACACGACCGCATTTTGAAATATTTTTTAAGTATTGGAAAGAAGAGGGACGACCAGAAGATTTTGTGAATCTGATAAGGGATAAATCATTTATTCTCTACAAAACAAATGATGATGAGACAAGATTTAGAGGTGAAGCAAGTGACATATATTATCCATCATCAGATTTAGAAAAGTATTTTGAGACAAAACCTGAAACAAGATTTGTTGACTTAGAAAACTATTACTCTTATATAACGGACGGAAAAGAACAAGAAATTCTGAAAGATTTTTTGGTAAAATTAGGTGTAAGGCTATTACCAAGAATATTTAAAGAAGTAATTATCGATTCGTCTATAAAACAGCAATTAGAGCTTCGTCAATCCACTTACGGCTATAATGACAGAAATACAACTATTGATAAAGTTATAGAGGGTTGTAAAGAAGTTCTAGAAAATATCGACATTGACAAATCTTTGTTGGTATGGAGGTATTTAGGTAAACTTCAAATATCGGAATTGAAAGGTCAGCATAGGTATTTTTACTACTCACAACAATACCAATCTTTTGAGTCGACGACACTTACTTTGCTAAAAACAAATAAATGGCTTTTATCTGATTGCGGTGAATTCGTAGCACCAAATGAAATCACCATAAATGAATTAGCTGATGGATATGAAAATAATCTAGAATTAGAACATCTACTTGGGTTTAAGCCATCTATTATTTTGACCGAAGCTGAAAGAATTGCTCAGAAGTTCGAAAATGAAGACGAGGCTGAAGAAGCCAAAAAAGCTCTCGCGGAAAAAAGAGAAAAGGAAAACAGAAAGATAGAACGAAAAATATCGGGGGCAAGTATTGAATATGATACAGATGATTTAGAAGAAGCTATCGAAAGCTTGGACAACCTCTCAGAATCTGTAACAAAGTTAAAAACAGAAAAGGAAAAAACAAACGCATTACCTGATTTTGACGAAGATGAAGAACTCGCAATAGGTATCGAAGGTTTAAAAAGACAGCTTGAAATTAAAAAAAACAGAGTCGATCTAGTTGATAACATTAATAAAAGCGTAAAATACTCTTACGATTGGTTTAAATCTTATTTACAGTTGCTGACTACGTATGTAGAAAAACAAGACACGAATAAACAAAAATCGATATCATTTCAAGAGATTAAGCCTTATAAAACCGGAAATAAATACTTTTTGCTATGCGGTGCAAGTAGTTACATATCACCTGAAATTGAAAACGCTAATGATTTTAAAATTTCCCTTGTTTATGGAAATGGTAAGAGAGAAAACATCACTGTTGAGGGGGTTTCTAAAAAGGGACAAGATTTGTTAATCTATTGCCGTGAACCGTTATCAAATAATACCCTTTACAGATTCTCAGAAATATTTAAAGTTGAAATCAATTTTACGCCTGTCATTGATTTACTAGACAGACTATACAAAGCTTTCACAAATGACAGTAATATTGATAAGTGGGAAGATATACAAGAAGCAATGCCTTCTCTAAATTTCATTTATGGCCCTCCTGGAACAGGAAAAACGACCACAATATGTAATAAAATAAATGAAATTTTAACTGAAAATCCTAAGGCAAAGTTTTTGGTTCTCACGCCGACCAACAAAGCTGCGGATGTCGTTTGTAAAAAACTGCAAAGCATCAACACCGCTATTTATACCATTCGTTTAAGTCGTCCCACAGATTCGGACTTGGAAGATAGTGGTATTTATGTAGATTCATTAGATAGTAAATCTCTAAAGAATGTCAATGTGGTCGCTTCAACAATTCATCGTTTACCTTATTTTGATATACATGGCGAAAAAGACGGAGAAAGCTTTGAATACAAATTCTTTAAACACAGAAAATTTGACTACATAATCTTTGACGAGTCCTCAATGACTGGATTGCATTATATTACATTCGCAATTATGTCGCTGTTCAAGACAAATAAAAATACAAAATTCATCGTGGCAGGTGATCCTAAACAGATTCCACCAGTTATAGAAATAAATGACAAAGAGTTAGAAAACTTCGACTTTCAAGACGAAAACATATACAAAATGATGGGGCTTGAAAGTTTTGACCCAAAAGAACAGAAAATTAGAGAGAATGACATAATTCAAAACCTTGGCAAACAATACCGTAGTATTCCACAAATCGGACAGCTTTTTAACGAGCTCTCCTACTCAGGTCTATTAGAGCACGACAGAGCAACGAATAGAAAAGAAACTAAACAATTGCCAGAAAAGTACAAAAAGTTGTTCTCATCAAACGTGACATTTGTTGATGTTCCCTTAAATCAAGAAAATTCTATTTATAGAGTCAACAAGCTGTTTTACAGCTCATATCATACTTATTGTGCTATATTAGTTTCTGAAATCATAAAGGATTTTGACAAAGTAAACAAGGATGAGCAGTGGACAATCGGACTAGTTACTCCATATAAAGCGCAGGCAATTTTGCTAAGTAAACTGATCACATCTTACGGTATTTCTGAAAATATAAAAGTGTTCTCTGATACCGTTCATGGTTTTCAAGGAGACGAGTGTGATATTGTATTATTTGTTTGTAATCCAAACGGATATCATTACTCTGGACACGAAAAAGCACTATTATCAAAAGAATACATCTACAATGTAGCAATCAGCAGAGCAAAAGACCATTTGATTATTTTGCACCCATATACCGCTATTAAAAGCAATAGTTTCATTAACAAAATTGGGGGTTCGTATAAAAGCAACTTTGGTAATGCAAAAATATTAAGTGCAAAGGATATCGAAAGATTACTGTTCAATGACGAAAAATACATTGAGAAAAACAGCTATGCATCAGGGCATGAAAATGTTAATGTTTTTGGTACATCTGAAATGAAGTATTTTATCAAAGCAAACGATACGGCAATAGATATACAATTAGACCATTTAAAGAATTCAAAATAAAGCTTTACAGTCTCAGTAAATAACAAAATTACTGAGACTGTATGTATCCTGTTAAGCAAGTCCATATTTGAATGACAATTAGTGGTTGCTACTTTTGTTGATATAAATACAGTACAAGAACAACGGAGTAACATGCTAACCTTAGTTAAAAAGTCGCGTGGGAGTGGGCAATGGTCTTTACCAATACATAACTGGGGTATAATCTTAATTCAGTTCTTGACTTTATTTGAAAAAAAGTCCAACTATAAGATATAATTGAATTCCTTATTTTGTATTTACACATTTTATGGGACACTGCCTATTTAAAATCAGTAATCCAATCCTGAGTTCTCTTCTTTTAAATACTCCAGTTTCTTGGGAGGAGGTGCAATGATCCACCAATCCCTAATCAAATTGTAAAATGTAATTATTCATTATCTATATATACCACCCTGACAATTGTAAATAGCATCTTTTTTCATTACTATCGGGTGACCACCACCGAGCCAATGATACCCTAACCAAAGTTCCTAAAGGAATTATTTCCACAGGCTCTTGTAATCCAACGTAAGCTAATTTATTTTCCCCAAGAATATATTTATATTTTGGTTTAATATCACTTACACTCAATCTTAATTCACGATTTGACATCCAAAAACCAACACTATTTTCTGGGACTCCTCTTGCTTCACAAATATACCCGCTCCCATTTTTTGTCCACTGTAGTTTACCATCATATAATTTATCAATATCTCCAGCCCAAAATTTAACATCGACATTTTCAAAGAGATAGTCAACCATTTTCTTTATAGATTGGAAACTGGATTTATACACCAAGGTATTTACCAAAACATCTTCAATATGAGGTGGTTTTTTATCTTTTCGTTCAGTAAAAGTTATACTATAGACATCACCAACTTTAATCTCTGTATCAGTATCTTGATTATTACCACTTTGATTAAGTAGTCTTACAGCGCGCCCGTTATCTAATATACCACCGATACAGAATGCATTAGCCATACGAGTTTTTGAGACTATGATAACATCCATACTACAAGTGTGTAATCTTATAACCAAGTTGTTTAAGTCTATTGGTAACAATTGACCTATGACAAGCCTCTGGTTTCTCCTCTACACAAAATAATACGATACGTCTAGCGCCTATATCTTCTAAATTTCCAATAAATCCATCAAAATCAAACGATCCTATTACTTTATCATTATACGCTAGGGTAAATACATTTCCCAGTTTGTTTCTATCACGTTTTAACTCACCTTGTATAGCATCTGATTCTTTTTGAAGGTCTCGTATCTCAGTTGTAGGTGCTAAATCAATAAAATGTCCGTATTTTATCTGAAGGTCTTTCAGTTTTTCTTGCAGGCGATTACTATTAACAAAAGCATATTGTACCCCTCTAACTCCCCTACGTTGTCTGATATCACAAAATGCATCTATGTTGTTTTGAGTGAGCTTATTAAAATATTCCTTCTCAGTAGAATTGTAAACTCCAACCGTAAAAAACTCCATAATTTAAAGATATACTTTTCTAGAAGTTCGGTTTTCAGGTTCACCAAATAAATTAAATTCAGCAACACCTTTATTAAGTTCGTTGATAACTGTTATCTGATCTTTTAATTTTCCTTTTTCATCAATGTGCTTCATTGGAATATCTTCTAAGCTCAAAACACGGCCTATTAATTTACTGCGATGGCACTCACACGGCTTGCTTTCACTGCACATAATCACTAAAGGGATATTTTTATTGTATGCCGTTTTTAAACGCTCAATACCTTCTTTAAAAAATAATCTATTTTTTACTATTTCATAATTCACTTTGCCTTCTGTATCGTAGCATGAAATATCTTTCGGTCTTCCACCGATGCTATCGCCCATAAAAACATATGTAATTCCATTATTTTCCAATAATAGTTTTAAATCGCTTTGATTGTATTGTGGATTAAATTTTGAGTAAGGTTGTGAGCGAACATCAATAAGATATAAAACTCCAACCTCTTTTAATAAGTTCAAAAAATCATCAACCTTACGATTTCCGTGTCCGATAGTATATAATGGATACTTCTGCATATATCAAATGTACAAATAATCTAATAATTGTTATAAATATCTACTTTTTAGTTCTTTAAACAACTTATCTAATATATCTAGTGGTATTTTTGGTTCTATTTTACCATCACCAGGTTTTTTACCATAATTGTAGAAATGTTCTATTACATTGGAATTAGACGGATCTTTACCTGCATATGCTCCATTTGTTCTATACTGATCCATCACCCAATTAAATTTTCTCTCAATACTTACTTGTAGATCCTGTGGTACTAATCTTTGAATATAAGACCAAGCTTTGGGGTCGTTGTAAATAAAATTCTCCTCTCTTAAAGATGTAACACGATGATTATCAAATATATTGCAACGAACATTTATATCCATTGAAAGCTGAGATTGCTGTTTTTTATTCTTCGGTTTTATTGATTTTGAAATAGCTTTTATTAATCCTTTTTGACCTTTAGTGGAATTCCATTTTATAGAATTAGCTATTGTCTCATTCCAGTACTCCAAAGAATGAATGTCGTTTTCAAAGAATTTTCCAATAATCTCCGTTTGAATATTCGTATTCAACTTGTTGTACTCTTCAAATGTTGCTAATTCCCCTTTTAATCGCTCAGGAGTGACATTGCATATTCCAATATTATCATTCAGCTCAATATTAGATTCAATATGCTCTCTCTTCCTTATATTAAGCTCGCCCTCAAGTTTAATTCCATGAACTTGTTCGTAAATGTGTCTATAAACCTCACTAACATAAGCTAAATCGTCCGATAAAAACAAATAATTGGTAAAAGTTTTTGGCATATTTGCAAAACCAAAAACGGATCCCCACAAGCCATAAGCTATACGAAAATCACCTATTTCATTTGAAATCAAATAATCTTCTAGTCTATTTAGATCAAAATCGCCCTTTTGGCAGAAAGCCGCAAATGATTTCAAAGTTAAATTCTCCAGACTATTGATGTCAAAAGCAGAATGTGTATTTAAATTTTTTAATAAATCATTTATATACTTTTGCCACTCACTATTTTCCCATTTATCTATTAACTCTTCCCTAAATACAACTCCTCCTGCCTTTGCGAATTCATATCGTGACTGCATGAGCTCTTCGCTGTTAAATCCTTCTTCTAAATATCTATTTAATAGCCTTGTTAGAAATTTCTTTTGTTTGGGAATATCTATTATTTTTCCATTCTGAAGTAAAGGCAACATAGAAGAACCACTGTTTAATTTACTCTCATTAGATTCTACCTTTGAAATTTGTTCTTCTAAAGGATAAATATACGCTTCTAATGTGCTGTTAGTTCCATTAGAATTAAAAAATGGTCCCAGTTGATATGGTAATTTTACATCTTGCTTCTTAAGCCAAAGATCAAATAATCCTTCTTTTTTAATAGCCTCAACAAAACTTATGTTAGCACGATTAATGGGATATTCTTTATTTTTTTCTTCAATAAGAAACTCAACTTTCTGTTGATAATTATCTAATTTAAGTAAGAGGTTGTTAATTTTTTTGTTCAACGACATCAAATGTGAAGCTTGTTGTGAACTGGCTCTGCCACCAGGGTTTGTTACCGTCGCAGAGAGTACATTACGTAACTCTTTTGTGAACTTCTTCAATGCAACGACATTAGAAGAGAGTGATTTGTTAGAGGCTATCAAATAGCTATACAGAAAACCTTTCAATTTGTTGGTAATCCTATCCTTTGAAATATAATTTGAGAAGTCACCTTTAGACTCTTCTAAACTGGTAAAACCCAGTTTAGAAGAGTCTAAAAGAACTGGTTTTAACAAAAAACATGGATCATAAAGAGAAACTAACTTTGATTCAACACTTTGCTCAACATTTGACAATGTCCTTAATTTTTCTTGTTCATTTCTAAAAAAAACGTTAGTCGTAAAAGGATTTAAATATATAGTTTGTTCACTAAAATAAATATTTTCGTGTTTTTGAATAATATCCTCTGCTATATATTTCGTATTAATTTCAATAATCATCGGATAGTTTTCCAACTCTTCATCGACAATATTAAAATCAGGATATTTTTCATAAAGTATAATGCGCGTATCTAAATTATTTGGTACTACTTTATAAAAACGTTTATAACCAAAGCCCCGTCTTTCATAAAATTTGGCAGGAGAAATGGATTCACTCGACATAATATTATTGAAATTAAGTGTCGTAGTAGCAATATATAATTTTCCAGGTATCATAATAATTCTGTTTCAACAGATAAACTCGTTTCGAATATTGTTGTTGGAATATCATCGAAAAAACTAGATAAAGTTCCAGAATGCATGATATATAATGATTGATAAGTTCGAGTAATGGCTACATACAATGCATTTCTATTGTCTTCGTCTGACTCCAAACAATCTGGCACGAAAACTGCCTCAAATTGAAGTCCCTTCGCACTATGATACGTCATTAGTTTTGGGTTCGTTGAATTAAAATTAAGTTCAACATTTTCGTTAACTTTAGCTTCAATATTCATACCAATCTTACGTAAATATTCTGCAGCATGAATGACTTCCTTATTTGATCGAAATAAAACTCCGACATCCTCAAACCCTCTATTTTTAATAATTTCAGCAATAGCATCTAATTGTTCATCTATTGACAAATATCGCATTATTTTAGGTTTTTCCACACCTTCATTTCTACATCTTCCTTCTAAATCATCAGGCGTACCACTAATAAATTCTGCTAATCGTGCTATCTTTTTAGGTAATCTATGATTAAAAACCAACTGCTCCATCTGTAAGCCAGCTACATCAGCAATTTCTTCCATAGACTTGAAAATATTATCTTTCCGGAATGAGTAGAGTTGTTGCGCTGCATCACCATATAATAATAGCGCTTTATTTGCGTAACTTTTTATTGTTAGCAAATCCTCTTTAGTCAAATCTTGAACTTCATCAATTATTATGTAATCATAGGTTCCTTTTTTCCAATCTCCTTTTTCCCAAATACCATCGTTATTAGTCCAATGAAAACACTGATTAAGGCTCTGCACATTATTTGGTGAAAGTCCAATCTGATTAATACCATCTTTCATATATTGAAGAAGTGCCTTAGCATATACAATAAATAAAAAGCTTCCTTTTTTATCGTCTTGTATTTGTTTGGCTTTCCAAAGAGCAAGAATAGATTTTCCACTACCAGCACACCCTTTTACGATAAATGAATTATCAGTTCTACGGTTTATAATTTTAACTTGATAATCATCAAGCTCCGACTCTCTTATGTAAAAATCTCTTTTAGGCATATGTAACGATTCATTAAAATAAGTTTAAACGTATATTAAGCATAATGGCGTCATCAAACTAAACTTGACATTTTCGTCCAAATCCTTAAGGTGGAATTTTTTACATAAAAATACTGATTTTTGTTGATATTCAACGGTAAACTTTCCTCTATTTTAGATAAAAAATGAATGATTGGACTAATGATATATTAATGTCTTTTCTTGAACAAGATTACAATTTTTCTATATAGCTGCATCAAGAAAAGACAGTTTAAGTTGCAGTCCCTAAAGATTAATTAATTTAACATTTCAAGCATTTTAAGAAACCATCCTTTAACTTCGCCGTTGGAATCCCTTTCTTGAATCATTCGAGAAGTCATTTTTGGAAAAGCTCTTTCGGCTAGATAACTCTTAGAAGTATTGTCTTTAAGAACTCCGTCTAATTTTTTTTCCTTTGAATACGCAATTCCAAATACTTTTGGCAAAGAATGACCATCTCCATTTATTCCATCTAAAACTTCGACATCAACGCCACACCCTTCTTTGATTGCATCAGAATGTAAGTAACATTCCATTTCAAGTTTTTGCGTCAATATGCCATAAGAACCATCTCCTCTACTATTTACATCATCTATTGACTTTTTATATGTATTAACATCCGAATCATAAAGGTGAAACTCTTTACAGTTCAATGCCCTTAGGTAATTTTCGTTGACCCAATGTTTTAGAGTTCCTCCCCCTAACGGAATAAACGCAAACCTATCGTCGATAAACAAGTTTGGCACTTCAGTATCTTCATCATGCAAAGCCTTACTTAAACATCTTAAAGCATCTACATCATTTGGCCCCTCAACACAAATAAGTAACTTCACCCTACTGTCTGCTATAACTCCTAAAGTGTTTGCCACATCGCGAAAGACATCGTTATTCTCACTGATTCTAATATTACCGTCAAGCTGATGAATATATCTTATACTGTCAACAGGTAATTCAGACGCCAATCCAGGACTATGAGTGGTCAACAAGACTTGACACCCATTCTCCATAGACAAAGATTTAAATGCATTAATTAGTATCTTCTGATTATTAGGATGTTGAGCGGTCTCAGGTTCCTCTATTGCATAAATTATACTTCTTTTATTTGATGTTTTTAATCTTCTCTCTGCTTCGGCTTTAAAAAAGCTTACTAAAATCATTCTTCTTACCCCACTTCCACGCTTATTAAGAGAAATCCCATCATGCGTATCCATCTTTACTTTAAACAAGCTATTCCAATTTGCTGGCGTGGGTGGTGTAAACTGCGGTTCCAGAGACTTAGCCATCGAAGCATCTAATTTTTTTAATGCTTCATGGGTATTGTTCGCTATCTCAATCGCCTTTTCTTTCACTTTTTCCTGAATTCTTCTTATCTCATCTTGAACTTCTGCTAAGGCAGTTGTTATAGCCACCTTCATTGGATCTTGAACTTCATTATCTCCATCCTTACTACTACGATCACTTTGGAACAATGCATAAAAAGGCAAATAAGAGTCAATCTGCTCCCAAAGTCTCTTTCGATCTTCTTTGGCCTTTGATACAGGAATATCTACCTCTTTCAAACTGAGATCACCTACGCTCGCCCAAATAGCTTTTCTCATTGAGGGATTACCTTTCAATGTAGTGTCTAATCCATATTTCTTAACTAAAGCCTGTAATTCCTTTTCTTTTAGTTCTAATAGATTATCGAATGTTTCAATAGATGGATGATTTGCTTTTATATAAATCTCGGAAGTTGGCGTCTTTTTACTACAATCATATACTTTCTTAATCTCTAATCGCCCAATATTATTAAGTAAGTACTCTTCTTGAAAATTTGTAACCGCACCAGAATCTAAAATAACAGAGCTTGGTAATTCAGAAAATTCGCAAGTTATCGTAACTTCACTAAATTCTGAATACACATTAATATCAGAAATATCAATTTTCACACTGTTATTATTAAAGAAAATCTCTAGAGCCTCCAATATAGTTGACTTACCAGCGTCATTTTTTCCTACAATTGTAGTTAAATCGCTAACATTAATTGCTATCTCATCTTTGTAGCACCGAAAGTTTGAGATTTTGACTGTTTCTAATTTCATACATTAAATAATTTTACTTGATTAATTTCATTCCAGCATCAGTTAATTGCTCGTATACAGATTTTGCAATCTCTATGGAAAGTGCTTTGTCTAACGCTAAGTCAATTAGCTTTCCTTTTAATAGCTGAGACCACGATTTCTTTGAAAGTTTGGTATGTAATGATTTAAGTTCATTAATTTCATTAAAAACAATTTCTTGACCATACCCTAATTTTGTCAGTTGACTTAACACCAGATCAATTTTTACACTTATTTCATCATTATATTTACGTACTTGTTTAAGTTTATTTTTTCTTTCAATATAACCTGCACCTTTTACTGTAATCCGAATTACGTCTGGAATACTGTATTTATCCGGTCGAACAGCATACCCTCTTTCACAAAGATCATGAGCTAGTTCATCCGGCTCAGCATATGTACAGTCTATATTGTTAACGTCAAAGATGCTTTCAATCGAAAAAAAATCATCACTATGAAGGCTATTTAGCTTGTTCAGAATAAAATCTTTCTTGTCGGAAACTGACATTCGATCTCGCTTCTCCATCAAATCCCCTATATTATCAACTATGGAAAGATATTTGCCCAACCTGGAAAAGCTTTTATAAAACCGCTCCAATCGTACAATTTCTTTCTTGATTTCTGGTAAATGATGACCCGAGTACTTACTATAAAAATTATCCAATACTGTTGGGTAATCCATATTCAACCAATTAATCAGCTCGTCTCCTTCTAGCCCAATATACCGTTGTAAGAATCTTTTCACCCCCTCAATAGTGCTATTAGTATACGCTCTAATTTCCAAGTCTACTTCTCCCTGTAATATCTTCTGCATCTGTTTCTCATAAGATTGAAAACTTTTAAAGAATACTTCAGGAGTTATATTTTTCAGCTTATATTTCATTTTATTTAAGAATTGCTTTTGAGAAAGGAACACGATATCGAATAATTATACTTCAACAACATTCCATCCTGAATCTCGATAGCTCCCTATGTCGTTCTCTACATTCTTTTTTCGAACAGCAAAGCATAACAAATGTGTAGGTCTAGAAAAACCGACATACATCATCTTCAGTGCTTCATTTGATCTAACATTAGGTTTGTCAGATATATTTTGCGTTTGAAAATACAGAGGATTATTTGCGAAAATAGGTTGCTTAGTTTTTGAACCTTTTTTAAGTTCAACTCTTAGCTTATGTGTTTCACAACTATAGTATTCCGTTTCAACATACAAAGTAGCGCAATGCGTCTGCCCTTTTACAGAGTGAATAGAAACCTAGCTTTAATGAAATTTGATCTTCATCATTTATTTTCTCAATTTGTTCTGGAAGCTCTACGAAAGAAAATTCTTGATTTATAAACACATTAGATTTTTCAATCTTAAATTCTGGGATTAATTCGACAAGGCTATATTTAATGTATTTATAATACTCAATATATACTTCTTCATAATTACGAGAAGTAACGATTGAATAACACCAATCAAACAATTGTTCTTTAAATGATTGATAGAAGTCCTCTCCTTTACTCTTAATAAGCTGTATAAAGCTAGACTTTCTGAAATGCTTTTGTAATTCTTTATCAATATAAATTTGTTCTATTCTTAAAATCCGAACGATTCCATTCAACAATGCTTTCCTAATGGACTCAAAGGTCTTTTTATCTCGATCAAACAAAAACAGATACTTTCTCAAACAATCAAAATCCTCTTTCTTTTGCTTAGATTCTCTAATATACTCAGGAAAGAGCTTTCTTAGATGCCATTTATCAGACCCCTCTTCTTTATCTGTAGTCCATGCAATAATGTGAAAACCTCGTGCTTTATTCTTTTTACTTTTATCTAATTCAAAGTGCTTTATTAGTTCCACAAATTTGTTTTTCAACAACTCTGCATCGGCTTCGTCTTTATAGACTAGAAGATATGGAGCGATATTTTGATTCTTAGAATCTCCCACGACTTCATATCCTTCATCGCGAGATAACACAAAACCATCTACTAACTTCCCGATAGTTTCTGTCAGTCTGTGTGACTTATTTAGACTTAGGTTTTCATGGAATCTTACGGGATCAAATTCGTATCTAGTTTTCCAAACTGTTTCACTATTCAAGGAAACACTTGAGTAAATTGCTTGATTTTTATCGCCTATTCTCTGGATTATATTATCCGAATCAGTGGTAAAGAAAATGCTTTCTATCAAATTTACTTGCTCGTGATCTAAGTCTTGCATTTCGTCAATAAAAACGTATTTGAATCTACTTTGTAAAATAGTTTTTATAAATGCCGATTTGGGATCTGTGAGATATCTCTTCGCAACATCAAAACTATCTCTATAAGATAGAATTCCATTGGACAATAAACCAATTTTCCATTTTTCTAATTCTAAATAGTACTCTTTATTTACACCCTTAAATTTAAATTTTGTTTGAGTTCCAATTATTATCTTCTTTTCATCAAAGTCAAAAAAACACTTTTTTAGAAATTCAACCACGTTTAATTCTGCATCCTTAATGCTATCTGTTTGCTTGCCGGCATTCACAACCCCCAGTAGTACATTTTTCAAGTTCTTAGGTATATTCCCCTTCCTAGAATAAAACATACTAGAAAAAAAACGTACCGCCTCATAAAAATACATTTCATCATCGTTTTTTCTAATATAACTTCCATACAACTCGAAACAAGCTTGGTTTGCAATAAATTTGTTTGCGAAACTCTGAATCGTACCAACAAAATTGGGATAGGAAAAAAGTTGAGGGCATATCGGCTTCAAAACTTTTTCTATCTCTTCAACAGCATGATTAGTATGTGAAAGAACAAGAAGCCCAGCATTATCTTTAAGAGGCATTTGCTGAGCAATACAGTATAGCTTTGCCAATAGGGCTGTAGTCTTTCCACTTCCTGGTACAGCTAGCAAATCTATAGTATCAGTGCAAAAAATAAACTTCTTTCTCTCCTCATCAAACTCCTCTCCGTCTATTAAGAGATATTCAGCTTTTTTAAGATGATCTGGATTAATCTTCATATTAGCACACGTGTTTAATTGCATTAACTAAATATGTTAAATAAGGATCTTCTTCAATCATTTTTTTTGAAATAGATATATCCTTTTCTAAAAGTTCGGCAAATACACTAGCGAGTTCAACTTTACTAATTGCCGTCTCCCCTTGCTTTTTAGATAGCTTAAAAATAAGTTTTTGTTGGAATTCTGGTTTATAATTACAATTAGCATCTTTCTTAAACTCGTTAGCTCCTGAGTGTACTTGAGCAATTGCTTGCTTAAAAAGTTCAGACAAACAAGATTTGAATAAACACCATTCTAAAGTCCACTCTGAAGCTATACATATCATTACATCTGAACCTACTAAATCTTTCCTTAATAATTCTAGATTATCAAATCGTGTTTTAAAGGTTTTATCTTCATCAGCGAGAAGTTTGAAGGTACCGTCATCGTCTGGTCTATTGTCTAAATCGGTTACTATGGAAACAGCGGTATTCATTTTTGCGCCATCCGCTCTCAAAAATATCTTTGCAAAATGTAGATATGCAGTAGAGGCTACATTAATAATTGACACTTCACTTTTTGTAAGATTAAGGCCTAATTTCTTAGCTATAACTGGTAGCAGAATTTCCTCAGACCAGCCCTCAACTATTATATTTCCTCGGGAAAAAAACAAATTACTTTTTGTTACATCTAAAAAGCGTTCTAGATATTTATAACTGTCTTTTTTAAGTTTTGTGCTCCCTTCCGATAACGGAAACACATCGTCATTCCTACATATGATAATATCTTTGAGATCTGCCTGTGAACTGATATTAGGGCTGTGGGTTGTGAGGATAAACTGAACTTCGGACTCTTGTTTTAACCTGTTAATAATCTTCAATTGGGCTTGAGGATGTAGGTGCGCTTCAAGCTCTTCAATCATACACAATCTTAAGCCATTCCAATCCGGTTTTCGAAGGTGTAAAAGTTCGGCTGCCATAAATAACCTATTCATTGTGCCCAAACCGAGGTTTTTCCCACCAACTACACCAAGTGACATTTTCTCCAGTATATGGTTTATCTTGGTTAATCCAAGATCAAAAGCTGATTCGACTAAATCATCAATGAATGATGTAACAAAATCATCAATTACATTTTTAATATTTTTATTATATCCTGATTGTGCATCACTAAACTTCGCTCTAATATCAGTACTTGTTTTCTCAAATAACTCTTCAAACTCATGAAGACCATTTTCGTCCCTTTTGCGAAACTCGCTATGCTCTTTCAAAATCTGCGACAACCGGGAGTTCTTCTTAGCTGCAAGTTCGCTATCAGCATCTCTTAATGCTTTCAGAAAGGTACACTTTAGATAATCTTTTGCTTCAGCAGTCAACATATTACCGTAGCCATCCATTCCTGCCCTAACATCTGTTGGGATTATCCTATCATCTCGTCTTTCTACCTGATATATAAGATGCAGCTTAGGCCTCCTCTGTCTTTCGATTTTATCCTCAACATTGACATCTTCATCTTCTGTTCCGCACCATTCGGTAAAATTTGCAGCTTCTTTGTTTGTTATTCCTGAAAATTCAATTTCTATCCTCAACGTCTCTGCTATTACACTCCCTTGAGTAAAAAAATCACTTTCTTCTACCTTAATCCACTCGTATGCATGAGTTTTCAGAACCAATTTAATTGCATCAATAATAGTGGTCTTACCGGAGTCATTCTCTCCTATCAATATATTCATCCCTTTATTAAAAGGGACTGTTAAATCGGGCTTTTTAACATCGAAATCTTGAGATCCATATTTTCTGAAGTTCCACAGTTTAAGTGTTGATATATACATTATTGATCTATTTAATTAATTAAAAAATATTTGAGGATACAACCTGGCTAATAGATTATTACAACTTTCTTCCTGTTGAACTATTTCAAGATTAAACTCTTTTATTTTAACATCAATTGTATTTTTCTTATCAACTATTCTCAGTTCTTCCCCTAGAGGTGTTCTAGCCAACACCAACTTAGTATATTTCCATAGACTTTTATAGTTGTACATAATTGGCATCATATATTGAACCCAACTCTTAACCTTGGAATCCAATCGATTCATATCTATAGCTGATTTGATGAAACGTATATACCTGAAATTATTTTTAACAAATTCAAGCTCATAATCATTATTGCAATGAGAATAAGTATTTAACAACATACATTCGTATTCTCCATTAGCTGTATTGACAAGAACAAAATCTTTATCATGTTTAGTTAAAACATATCTCCGTTTGAATAGCAACGGCAATAATTTATATAAATATTTACCAAGATCTGGGTTACGATAAAGATATTGAATGACACCATCATCATTTTTATCTTTCAAATTGATATTAAATTTTAAATTTTGACAGATAAATATTAGTTCAATAAGAATTGATTTAAAATCACTTGAAAGCTCCTTATAAGACTTTATAAAAAATAAAAATTGTGGTAAACCCTGCATTCTTTTATTCAAATTGATTTGGCGATTAAGTTCTTCTATTTCTATATTACTCAAACAATTTATTTGATGAATTAAACTATAAAAATTATAGTCTTTACTTCTCCAATGACCAATTTTTGCTCTCAAGGAAGTTATAAGTTCAATAGCATTTTGTTTTGCTAGCTTGTTTTCTACATCTGCAAGACGTAAAACTTCTTCTTGTTGCACTCTTAAAATTTCTGTCTCAACATTTGTTTTCATCCACAAGTAATCATAGAAAAAACAGGAAATCTCTACTTTATCAAATTTTAGTTTATCCAAATTAATTGAGGTTTCATACCATTTTTCTTTATATAAACCATTGTCATTAAAAGGCGTCTTGTAATGACAAAGTAGTTCTAAGCGGCTTACTTTATGCTCATTCAAGATAAAAAGGTTTTGATGTTTCCAAATATATTTCACATCCCTTTCAAAAGATTTTAAGATAGTCGCAGAACCTTTTATATCCAGTATCCAGATTAGATAAATATTGTTCTTTTTATAGAATTGATACCGATGTTGTATATAATGCTGTGGTAATGGGGATAATTGGATTTCAAAAGCAACTTCTTTATTATCAAATTTACAATATACATCAGGCCTCCTTCTCTCTCCACCCCTCATTAGAAATTTGGTATCTATATCAATAGAATCTAGTTTCAACGTTTGGTTCATCGTACAATAATTTCCCAATTAGATTTTTCAATTCCTTATGTCTCGGGCTTTCTTTTGCTAATCTAACGTCTTCATAAGCATTCAGTAATTCATTACTGATATTTTCATCTTTATAAATACAATAAATAAAACTTGACTTATGACGAAAATATACATTATCCAAACTACTAAAGGAAACAACTAGATTTTGACAACATTCTACGCATGAGTATCTGTCTAAATCTTTATTATATAAGCTTCTAATATCAAATCCTTCACGCTGGTTTCGAATTATTTCATCTACATCGAACGCTTTATTTAAAATATTATCAAAAATTCGTTTTATAGCTCTTTCTTTCATAACGTACAATTCTGCTTACACTCTAAGTATTTCCTTGATACTTTATAATTACTATTTAAATAGGTCAACAGCAATATGTCTTGAGAATTAAGCATTAAAAAATAAAATAGTTGGTTCCATCATTAAATCCCCTCAATAACTTGCAATCTCCGATTAATCAGTTTCTTCACAGAATCGGGTTTTACATTATCTCGCCAAATTTATATTGGCAATCGATATGTGTTTTATCAGAATAATACCCTTGAAATATCTCTTCGTATGGAACATTAATACTACCAAAAGACCAGGTCAATGACTCCCTAGGGTCATTCATATGCCGTAATGAATTGGTCCTTATAGTACCACTTGGTCATATATAGGACATAAAAGTTTCAAACCTGGTATAATGATAAATAAGCCCCATATTTTATAGTATATTCAATATCGCACGAAGATATCATTAGTGAATAGGCACTGTTTACGGGAAACCGTAAAAGCAATATCTTCAAAAGCCTTACTCGTAACATCAGTCTGTTTTCCTACAATATCATTCATCGTTTCTAGTTCAATAGGTATCATTCGTTTTATTTGGTTCTGTTTGTATTATTAAGTCGTGTTCAGTAAATGAATTTATCTACAGCATGCGATATACATGCATGAAAAACTGATTCACAATCGACCATGAATAAAATCCATAAAGGATTCAACATTGCTAAGCATTAATACGATACATGTTTTTGATTTTTAGAAGTGAAATGGTTAACTCTTTATTCCTTTCTATAACGATGCAAATGCAGCTCATAAAAAGGTATTTAGATAATTGGCTTAATATTTTCTTCTCAAAATCAACTACAATATAAAGTGAAAATAAAATATTACAAAATAAAACGTAAAATAGTTTTACACAGTTTGAACTCGAGTAAAGTTTTAGAAATTACGTTTTCGAAATATCAACCTATATATGACACACTTACACCTACTAAACTCGTGCAAATAGCAGACCGAAAAAGCTTAAGAAAATATAGCATAACCTAACCCCTATTTTGTTCTGAAAAGAAAATTATGTAGATTGAGGTATCCAATTTCGTAGATATAGAGCTCAAAAAAAGAAGTGAAACCATGTCTATAATTATATGAAAACATACCTAGCACTACCTTTTTGCTTTTTAATGTCCTGCCCTGTTAATCTAGTTGATACTAAAGTCAAAATAAAATGAAAAAGCAATTTTTAAGTATTTCAGCCCTAATTGTCATGATGATAGGATTAATAATATTTATTGAACCAATAATGGCACAAACATCGAAAAGAGACATTAAAATTGACCTCCATCGATTGAGAGTATACAGCGCCAATTACGATGCTTATAGAGAATTCAACCAACATGAATATGCTGAAGTGAAAGAGGGCCATAGGAAAAAATATATAGACCAAATAGATAAAATTAAACGGGGGCCAAATAGAGATCTCTACATTCAATTTTTAGATGAAGCGACTGGTAAAGATTCATTAGAATATAAAAACCAAATAGGAATGCACTATACTTATGCTAATCCAATAATGGTTCATAGAAGAAAAAATATGACTAATATGTTTGAATATTTAAAAGTAGTAAAATATTCATTGTTTACTATGGATAAAGATGAGCTTCTGTTACCCAATGATGTACCTTTCTTGAAAGGTACCGGCAAATACTAATAGCTATTTAGTGTGAGGTCCTGCCAATTTCAGGGGTATTCTAAAGTAGAAGAATCGGCTATTTTGGTCTGTTTTTCAATAAACATTTCAGGTGTCAGCCCCCCTAAACAGCTATGGAGTCTGAAGGTATTATATTCGTCTCTCCAGTCTTCAATTTTCTGTTTGGCATCCTCAATGACCCTACCCCATCCTCGGGTCTATACAAAAGATATCACGTAGTGCTAAGAGGTCTTCGGTAGCCATCTGATTGTAGATGAGCGAGTCGGTAGGCTTATCCGTAGAAATACTAGGAACCTGCTCGTATTGGTCTACTATCTTCAGGATTGCATCTTGGTCAAAGATACTGATATCGGACTCGAGTACTTCTACCCTCTTGGCAGTCATCCACTCTCGGGCTTGCGCTCTATCGAGGCAGATCAACCGCTGGGTCAGATATTCCAGATCTTGTATACCTGCTATGAGATGTTCTGGGTATTGTACACTGAGGTATTTGAGGTATAAGGATTGGTCGCCACTGTGCAGGGCATGGTTACGTAGCAACACCCGCTGTGGGTCGTAGGCATAATCGAACCTGTCGAGGTCTTTGGCGAACTGATAATGCTCGTTATATACAAAGAGCCGTTGCTGCAATTTCTGCTGATGGTCGTCTTCGATGAATACCTCGCCGATAAGCTGCCAGTTTTCTATATTCTGAATAGCATCATCGATGACCAGGATGGCAGGCTCTTGCAATGGGACGAACTTACCCTCGCTATCTAGTTCTACGATGTATTCCCAAACGTCGTCAACCTTTTCTGGATACCAGGTTGGGTTTTCGTCATCAATGGTGTTTTTGGAGGTCAATATGTTGTACCCTTTGGTCTTGAGCTGCAACAATAGGGTCTGAGTTAAGATGGCGAACTGCATAATATATGGTATGGCTATCGGTTAGAATAAACTTTGCTGTATAGGCCCGTCTTGGCCCAGTGGTGGCAGGTCTGACCAGGTATAGGGTTCGTAGCGATGCTTGCCGTCTGGCCTATCGGGGTAACCCCTTAACGTGTAGACAGGATAATAGTCCAATGTTTGGTCGGAGATCTCATAATTGAAGATGGGCATCAGGGCTTCATCATCTTTTGCGGATAGCCATTGCTGCTCCAGCTCTGGTGTGAGGAATAAGGGCATCCGTCTTTTGTTGGGTCCATCGTTATGGATCTGGCCCATGACGCTATTGGCCTCACGTGTGAGCATACCGAAGCTGCCGACTTTGTGGAGTTCGCCATTCTGGTCAATATGCTCGTGCCATTGGTACAGTCCCGGGATGTAGAATACTTCTCTCCCCTTTTCGCTGATATAATAGGGTACTTTCTTTTTCCATCCATGGATCTTACGGTGCTCGAAGGTGCCGGATACGGGGATGAGGCAGCGCTGATTTTTCAGGCGGTGCCAGTAGGACTTGCCATCGGAAAGGATGCGCTCGCTGCGGATATTGACCATATTGCGACGGCGATCGTCCTGCTCTTTGGGGTCTTGGATATAGGTGGGCAGTACGCCCCACTCCATCTCTTGTAGACCGAGCTCTTCTCCTTCTTTGTCCTTGTAGATGATGGGATAGGCTGGAAAGGTAATGGCCTGCACATTCTCGAAATAACGGTAGTCGTAATCGAGTTGCTTGCGCTCGTCCCGTAATTTGGGGAAGGCTTTTTTGATGATATCAACATCCGAGTGTAGTGAAATGTCCCAGCACATAGTATATGGTTGAAGTAGTATATAGTCCTTTTGAAATTAAACACGTTGAGGTGTCCATTTGTTTTGCCGATGATGGTGGTTTTGACTAAGCGATCAGCTCGATGGCGCGCACTTTCTTTTGGGTATTCCCATCGGTAATGACTGCCCAAACGCGCCCATGCTCGAGGGTGAACAGGATGTCTATTGGATTCTTGCGCTTGAAGGTGGTGTTGCTACGGAGGTAATTGATGATCTTGCCTTCATACATGCGCAACATGCGCTTGTTCCATTTTTCTTCGCGAAAGAGGTTGATGAAGATGCGATAGCCCGAATTGACCTCTAGCATCTGCTGTATGCTCTGTGCATCTGCCGGTATGCGAATAGCTTTACCTTCTTTGGGGCCAAGTTTCTGCAGCATGGGCATGTGCTTCTTCTGCCGTCCAATAGGGCGATAACATGAATCCGCTGCCCTTGCTGAGGTCGGGCCACTCGAACCGTTGCAGCACAAAATCGCGGTAGCCCTGCTCCAAGAGATCTTGTAAGTTACTACGGGTCAATTGCTCGAAGGGATTGTACAGCATAAGCGGTGTGGCGTTGGTTATACCAAGATAAGAATAAAAAAGCCATTCTTGTCAGAATGGCTTTTGGTGTTTGAAAATTGCTAAACTATCATCCATAGCGAACTGTGCCATTCGATGAAAGCCAAAAAGATCAAGTGAACTGTTGAGACTGCAATAAAAAAAGCTCTAGCTGTTCTCGCTAGAGCCTTAGGTATTAACTAATAAACACTTCTATGAAAAAAAGAGTTTATTCAAGATAATGAATTATTGGTTGTATCGAAAATATAACTCAAACTTTATCAGCTTGATATCTTATGTAAGTGGTGTGGATTGTCCCTTAATATTCAAATAAAGTTAAAGTACAATTTAGGGGTATGGCTCATTTTATGAAAAGGCCTAGTTGAATCAGTAACTTATTTCTGAGGTTTGAATTCAGCTTCGTAGCTTTCAAGCTTTGTTAAGATAGCTTGCAGCTCTTCATTTGCTTTATTGACCCACTCGGCACGCTGCTTGATGGCAACATAAGGGCTTTTAACAGCAAATTCTTTATTGTTACTCAGCCCTTTCATACCTTCTGTATACAATAATGTCCATTGCGACATAAATTCATCTGGCGTGTAAAATATCCTTGTACGGATATGATAAATCCAACAATTGTTTTCCCGTGCTAAATTTGTCAGCGCTCGTACATCAGAAGGTATTTCTCTTTTTTTATCTAACCATGCGGGTACCATATATTTTTCATAATAAATAACTTCTTACTACGCTCTAATCTACCAATCTCTTATTGAGCAGCGCCAACTCCCCTGCTATCATATCTGGCCATCTCGCGAAGCCCTGCTTAATGATATGCTCGCCATCCGCTAACGTGAACAATTGGGAGATGCTAAAGGCAGACTCACGGATGCCTGCAATCTGTCTAAAAGATAATTGTGCTCTGCTCTTACCTGTTTTTACTGCTGTAGGATGCTTGAGTATATATTCTTGGTGTATTTGCTTTAACTTCATCTTTCGTCGTTTTAAATTAATCGGTCATCAATCAGAAAACCCGTAGGAATTTTCCTTCTAACACTTCTTCGGGCACATCTAAGATCTGCTCGATAACTACGGTAGCAGAGTCCTTGTTGAACTCCCCCATAAACGCCCATAGGTCATTTTCTTTTGTCGGAACAAAATGCTGGACTACATCGTCCACACTATTATCGGACTTCAGGATATTGTATCCTTTACTTTTAAGGTCCTTCAAGATTTCGATAGTCAATGGTACATTCATCGCATTTATTATTTATCTTTTTCGCCTATTGCCAACAGGTAGTTCATGTAGGCTGCTTTACTTAAACTCGCCTATAACCTACTGCCCTGTTTTGATTAATAATATTGAACCGGTCGGGCACGCCAGAATGTTGAGCAACCAGTTATCTTGGAGCGTGCCCTCCCTGATTCAATATTCAAAGATATATAATAAAACTAAATATATTAGCGTAATTTTACTATTATTTTTAGTTTAATTGATACTCAATATTTTAAAGTTTTTAGTACCAACTCCTTTTATTGTTTTACGGTTTACCGTAAATATTTCTTTTGATTTTCAGTTATGTTCACAAAAATTTATAATATATAAAGCGGTAATTAATAGCCCGCTTGTTCCTAACGGAAGGAGCAATATGGAAGAAGGAGTTTCCTCATCACGTAAAAATATATAATGACCAATTCAAAGAAATCCAATGACGACAGATAAAATTTTAGAAATTGGTATTGACGACAAAAAGCGACTTTTTATTAAGCCAGACAAGGAACGCTTTACTTTGATTTACAGGACAGCGACAGAAGTTCATTGGGACAACAATGGACTTTTTCTTTATTCACCAAAACCAAGAGACTGGACATATTTTGATTGGTTTAGACAAATCACAGGAGTAGCAAAAACAGAATGTAGCTGTAAACTTATTTTGACTGACGAAACAAAATGGACAAACATATCAGATGAACTTAAACAACAAATAATTGATTACCAAAAAAGCGAACGCATAATAGCAATTTGGCAAACCGACTGAAAGGAGCTCAGCGAAGCTAAATATCGGGTTTTGAACCAAATCCTACGGTAATTCTTCGATTGAAAGTTTGTACAAAACTTAACATTTGCGCTTTGGTTGCCCAACCATCGCAAATCACAGAAATAATAGTAAAAAAACTAACACAAATGCTGTCATTTTAAATAATATTTAATTACTTTTAACTTAAATATTATACCTCCTAAATTTGTATGTATGAAAATATTTTTATCCTTATCACTATTATGTACTTCCTTAGCTGTAAATGCTCAAAAATCTGTACTTATTAATAATGTTCAAATATTTAATGGTAAAGATGAAAACACAACTGTAGGAAATATTTTGATTGAAGACAATTTAATCAAAACAATTTCCAGTTCTAAGATTGCAGTTGACAAGAGCGCAACAATCATAGACGGTAAAGGCAAATTCGCAATGCCAGGATTAATAGATGCGCACTCCCACACCATGATGGAATCGATGTCTCTTCAGATGATGCAGGTTGCAGATATGGGCTATATTAATTTGTTTGCTGCTCATGCTGCAGAGAAACAATTGTTAAGAGGTTTTACAACAGTACGTGATTTGGGAGGGGCTTCCTTAAGCTTAAAAAAAGCTATTGATCAGCACCTAACCAGCGGACCAAGAATTTACCCGAGTGGCGCAACTATTTCTCAAACTGGAGGTCATGGTGATTTTGGTCTACCAACAGATGTGCCCAGAGATGGAAGCTTATCTTATATAGAAAGGGGTGGCATGACGATCGTTGCAGATGGGGGTGATCAAGTTTTAAAACGCACAAGAGAACAGCTTCGTAATGGTGCTACACAGATCAAATTAATGGCTGGCGGTGGTGTTGCTTCAGAATACGATCCATTAGATGTATCACAATATACGGAGGAGGAGTTTAAAGCAGCAGTAAGCGCCGCAGAAAATTGGGGAACATATGTTACTGTACATGCCTATACGCCAAAAGCAATTCAAGCGGCTATCAAATCTGGCGTAAAATGTATTGAACATGGTCAACTGGTAGATGAGGAAACAGTTAAATTGATTTCAGAACAAAAAATATGGTGGTGTATGCAGCCATTTCTAGATGATGAAGATGCCATCCCCTTTCCTGAAGGTTCTGCAAACCGCGCAAAACAACTGGAAATGACTAAAGGAACAGATAATGCATATAAGTTGGCTAAAAAATATAATGTGAAATTGGCCTGGGGTACAGATTGCTTATTTGATGCTCGACTAGCAACACGTCAGGGTGCTCAACTAACCAAAATGACTAAATGGTTCTCTCCATTTGAAGTATTGAAAATGGCAACATCAACAAATGCAGAATTACTAGCATTAAGCGGTAGAAGAAATCCTTATCCTCAACCTTTGGGAGTCATAACGGAAGGTGCGTACGCAGATTTAATTATTGTAGATGGAAATCCGCTTACTAATATTAAGCTCATCGAAAATCCGGAGTCTAATTTTAAGGTAATCATGAAAGATGGAATTGTCTTCAAAAATACATTAAACGATTAATAGTAAAATAATACTGTCCATAACAAATAATTTTTAAAAAGTAAGAATAGCTAATATGTGATTGGTGTGTATTAGTAAAAAAGTCATTCTAATAAGAATGACTTTTTTACTAATTATTATTCGATTTTTACACAGTTTGAACTCGAGTAAAGTTTTAGAAATCACTGATTCGGGCTATTAAACTATATATGACATACTTACATCTACTAACCCCGTGTAAAAAGTAGAACGAAAAAGCTTTAAAAAACATAGCATAACCTAGCCCCTATTTTGTTCTGAAAAGAAAATTACGTAGATTGAGCTATCCAATTTCGTAGATATAGAGCTCAAAATAAAGAAGCGAAACCAAGTCTATAATTATATGATAACATACCTAGCACTACCTTTTTGCTTTTTAATGTCCTGCTCTTCTAACCCAATTGACACTAAAGTCAATCAGCTGAATCAAACAGCAGCACACACTGAGGAAATACAACCAATAGAAGAATTCAAAGCTCCTTCAAAGTATTCATTTGAAGAGATTTCTAAGTTTGCTATCTCCTCCTTAATGTTTCAGGACCCGAAAAATATGACAGTTGTTACTGATGGCAATAACTTCATAGTCTCTTACATTAAAGACTCAAAACCATATTCATATAAGATAAAATTTAATAAAAATCAGATTATGTGGGGAAATGCAGATGGTAGATGGAGAGATAACGATTTGGATGAAAAGTTATATTACAAAGAAGCTGAGGATAGAATTGAGATAATTATGAAATATAGTGATGGATCAAATGAGACTAAAGAGTATCATAAGTAATCCTCAACATTAGCCTATTTTTCTTCAAAAAAGTAAAGATGCTACCGAAATATACTCAATGAATTAACGCCGCATTAGCTCAAATTTGCACCTAAGATATAAAATTCTTGACATTAGCGATCTAATTTTGCAGAATTATCATGTTTCGAAATAAACGCATTTTCACCTAGTTTAATATTATTCACTTTAAAATCAATTTTCATTTTTACTAACTCATTGGCAGAAAAGTCGATAAAGCTCCATGGGAAATCTTTTCTAAAGCCAATAAAATTATCCCAAAAATGTTCTATATCGCCTTGATTGGTAAAGAGATTATTATCCTTATCACTAAATGGCACAATAAATATCATTAAAATATCTCCATACCGAAACTCACCTATCAAATCAGGATATCTCGTATCATTAATATTTCGTTTATACTTAATAAGCTTAGGGTGATCTGTATAAAAATTAGTTTGTTTTAATTGTGCTATTTGTGGTAAATCTATATCTTCAACACGACCGAATAACCAATCAATAGTTCTTTTATATAAATGGAGCTCTTCTCGTGGGACTATAGCTAATAAAAACTTAACTAATGAGCGATATACATCTACCGGTATATATTGTTCTTTTAAATAAAGTTCCATATTAACTTCTCCATCAGGAAAATCGGTGACTTTTCCAGGAAATTGTATATTAAATCCTTGAACAGAATCTAATTCAAAATTGTCACCTTTAACTTTTTTCTTTCCTCTTTTACCAGGAATACCGTATAAACTACGAAATAATGCAAAAAAATTGACAATAGAAGGTTCAATTGTCTCACTAAAATATTCATTACAACTGTTGCATTCATCTAAAGATGTTAAATTCTTGTTCCCTAAAGCCTCAGATATTAGATGTGCTTTATTAGAAAAACTAACCTCTTCATTTCTAAAATGAATATCTCCTGCGACACAATTGCAAAATCGACAAATCTTTTGGTTATTCTTCCCATGAAACTCCAAATGATTTACGTTCATCGCCAACGAAATCTATATTATAATATAGTACAGTAGTTCCCCAATCATATTTTTTTTCATCAAAGACCTCTACTCCAACTTTTTCATTAATTACCCCCAATTTAGACCATAATTCACTCATTTCTTTGGTTGTACGATCTCTATGTTTGAGAAGGTAAAAACATTCACCATTAATCAGATATGGAAAAAATTGATAGACAAAACTTATTAATTGTGGAAATTCATTTTTCCTAGAGGCAACATAACCATTTACACGTTGCATCAGTTCATCATCCTTCTGCTGCAAAGAGTTCCATTTAATAGACTTTCCATCTTCTTTAGCTTCAGTATCAAACACCTTCAAAAAAATTAAAAAATCTTTTGATGACATAGTAAGTTCAAGCCTGCTATTTCTTTTCGGAGAAATCAGGTCTATACGAAATGTTTGATGGGCTTTATTTTTTTCATTACCAATCATATTTCAATCCCTTTACATGATAATGTTCCACAGCTGTACATACCAGATCCTGGTCATTAAATACAGCTAAATTATATCCACCAACTTTCATCGCGCTTCTATATTCTACAGCATTGAAACCTAATGCTTTGATATACTCACAGAGGTATTGCGTGGGTAAATAATCTAAGTTGACATCTTGCTTACGAACGGGCTTGGAAAGTTCTTCTTCAAGTTTCATAAGATAAGATCGAACCAACATAAATTCTTCAATATCAAAACCACGGTCCTGTATTTCAAAAGGTCCAAAATGCTCAATATTTTTTAGTGAAATTACCTGTAAAGGAGCTGTTAATACAAAACGTCCAATACTGATAGACTCATGCAAAGAAACGCGAGTTTCATAAAATGTAGTCTCCTCGCTTTCTGAAATGTACAGATATGGAATACCAACAGGATTGGCTCTACCGGGTGTTGTAAATTGTTTAGGTGGCTTCCCTAATTCATGGACTGTAAGCGAATGATCACTGATCCTTGCACGATAAAAATGGGTCCCTATTGGATATGTCTTTGCAAATCGGATAAATGTTGATTCTAATAACTCTAAATCTAAGGTATTTGATATAAAAAAGCGGTTCTCTTCTTTTATTTCGGTGGCGAAGGTCTCCCATTGCATTGTATAAGATTCATCTTCAGCCACTCCATTTATATAAATCTGTAACTCTACTGATTGTTCAAATAATGGTTCGTTAAACCCTACCCAACCACGACCAATCTGATTAAGTAATTGTTTTACATCTTTTGATTTTAAACTTTGCTTATTGAATAACTGTGGCCAATAACAAAGTATATGCTCGTGCATTAAAACAGGTTTTTCATCCTTCAGTGATAATTTGGCCGTGGGATGATTAATATAAAGCTCAAAAAGTGCATCAAAGATATCGGACAACTCATCACATGCTATAATAAAAACATCATTACTTGCACAAAAATCACATAGTCCCCTACCATTAGATTCGGCTTCAATCCTATTTTGCAACCCTTGGTCTGCAAAACAGTTTACACAACAATTCATATGATTGAGCTTATTAAATTAACCCTTGAATCAATTCAATATGATGCATGATTGAAAGCTTTTTAACGACTCCTAGACCTGAAAAGGCCTGCTGATCGTAGTGTCTACGAAACTCTTTTAAAGCTATTGTTTCAGGTATATTCTTTTCATCGACAAATCGTATTAAATCTCCTAAGGCCTCAAAGTACTTCCTTGCGGGATCGGATGTATCGTCATTTGAGCTAGATACAAAGTGAGCGATACGAATATCTTCGTCCCCTTCCAGTTTGAAGGTTAGATGTATGGCTACTGCATAAGCTGGACCTCCTCCTTCAGTGTAGCCATTCCCTATTGTCTGGTAATCTGAAAAAGCGATACAATCCTCATCTGGATAATCTAGGTAATCGCTAGAAAACACTTCTTCAGTTATTGCAATGTAATTGGTGTTCTTAGTCTGTTTATTGAAATTATCACTCAATAGAACTCTATCGTTATACTTGCGTTTAAGTCCAAACAGATTATTAATTTGAATAGTATTAAAAAGACACCTAGTATTCTTCGTAAAATCACTTAATTCTTGAATATCATTTGTCTTATTGAGATGTACTAATGCATATCCACTATCATTAAAACCTCTTTGTTCAATGCTTTGTTGCGCAAAAGCACTGTCACGATCAGTTTTTATTAAGTACGTTGGTATAATAGATGTAATACCTAAATCTCTGAATTCCTGGATTAGAGTAAAAATTGGTTCTCTATCAACTTTTAATTCCCCATACTCAGGGTTTACGATCAGCTGTACTCTAATATCACCTGCACTTAAAACTTTAAGTGCTGTCCTCAAAGATGAGACATTTTTTTTTACCGGTTCAATAATTGGAATAATCTTCTCTGGGTTTAATGGAAGTACTACAAGATCACGTAATGCAATTAACTCAAACTGCTTACCTCGAAGATAAGGAAAATACATAGGCGTTTTATAATAATAGGTTCTTACTTAGATTATTAATCATAGTAAGATACGAATTTTTATTGTATTTCGCCTGGTAAAAAGAGAAGTTAACGTATGAAGGTACGTCTCCTTGTGACAAGTATAAATTGGTCTGCCGGTCGATACGACTTTTCAATATGTGACAATACATCATTTGGACTTCTTCGACCGGTAACTCTTCCAATATTTCTAAACATGCACGATAGTAAAATACAGGTGTTGCTTCGGGTATAAAACCGACCAATTGTTTAACTAGCTTACTGTATTCGGGCTTGCGCAAGGATGCCATCATAAAACTGGCGTCGAGATATTCTTTATTGTTGAGGGCAGCGCGATGCTCTAACACCTCTCCTTTTTCTGTATAAACCAATACCCCAACATAAGAAGGAAGTATACGTATATATTTGTCCAGCAAGGAAATATGGGTAAATAGATATACTTCGGTAAACGCTTTATAATAGTCGTTCAATTGACTTTCCAGTCGCTCGGGTGTATCTAACTCGGTCTTGATTTCGAAGACTTTATTTGTTCCGTTGACTAGGACTGCATCTGCAATGGATTGTCCGATGCGAAATTCATTGAGCAGAATGGTGTCATCTAATAAATATTGCTTCAATACATAATCATTGAGCAACTTATTCTTGTAGATATATTCATGCCTGTAATTTTGCTCCAGTATCTGATAGGAATGGGCAATAAGATCTCCCAGTTGTGCTGGCTTATCTCCTGCCATGTCATTCCAACCGACATACTTTTTCATCCTCCTGATATACGAAGACTGATTGCTACTGCTGGATAGCTTCTTGAATGCCGCATGGGACACCATAGAAGCTAATTCGCGCAATTGGCTTTTATCGTATGTAGGGGTGATTTGCATAATGCAAAGTTATAAACTTTGAGATAGTTGGCAACTATGTTAAGCAATCAAATCAAAATTAAGTATTAGTTCGCGATAAGGACCATAATAACATCTCCTCATCTTTATTGATTTCCTTAAAATCCAACTTTTTCAGAAGATGGATAGAGCTATTGTTTTCAATAAGGCATTTTGCCGTAATTACATTTAATATGACATTAGAAAAAGCCCATTTGATAAGTGCTCGAGCGGCCTCCTCGGCATAGCCCTGTCTTCTTTCTTCAGTGATG
This sequence comes from Sphingobacterium sp. SG20118, assembly GCF_044740685.1. NCBI lineage: Bacteria > Pseudomonadati > Bacteroidota > Sphingobacteriia > Sphingobacteriales > Sphingobacteriaceae > Sphingobacterium > Sphingobacterium sp. SG20118. The sequence continues at coordinate 1,780,581 of NZ_CP172826.1, read as the reverse complement.
ATACCGTAACCGATATCGGCACTGCTTTCTTCTTTATTAAACCCTTTGAAGCCAATGTCTCCAATTATTTCAGATGTCTCGCTTTTAATGACCATCCATGATTCGAATCCTGTAGGTGCTGATACTGCTGAAAGATTTTTGATTATTTTGGGTAGCGTTTCTATAACATCTATATCTGGCCAACTTCTACCCTTTTTAAGCCCTAGCTTATCTAAAAATTTAAATTCTTCATTTAAGATATGAGTACAGATTTCTGTGGTAAACGGAATAAGGGTGAGCCGTTCTGTCTGTAGTTTCACGATCTGTAAGGTAGCTGGTTTCAAAATTTCTCTTTATATTTTTGATATGTTATGGATATTGGCTGTTATATGATTTGAGCTCCCTGCTTATTGTAAGCTAGGCAAGCTTACAATCATCTCACAATTTTACATTTTTTTCCTTAGATTTTCGTCGTTAAAATCGATACTGTGTATATGTTCTTATCACTTGAAGTCAAAAATGGGTCGGGAAGGTTTTATTTTGAAAAGAAAATAAAGCAATATAAAAATAACATGTTTATTTCATCGAAGATCTTTTTGCTAAACTAATTGCTTTTTCTAACATAGGGTCTCTTTCGGTTATGATATCATCTAGGCTGTAATCGATGTAATAATCGGGTTTTACACCTAGCAAATGATGTTGAGACCCATCTGAATTTAAAACCTTTACTCCAGAGAAAGTGACAGATGTATTTCCTATTAATTCTAGGTAATTAATTGTGCCATTCGCCCCAGAAGTCGGGGTACCGATAATTTCACCAATGTGCCAATACTTCATGATATCGAGGAAAGATTCAGGAGCACTTTGTGTAGAAGCATCTGCCAAAAAGAAAAATTGCGCTTTAGGACCTTTATTCTCCGGTGTATAGGTATGCTGCTCTGAAACAAATTCTTTTTTATCAGGTGATAAAATGTGCCATGCGTTCATATTTTTTTGTATAACTGTGTCACGTATTAATTTTGAAATCATAGAAGACTCCAGCATCTGAGATGATATGTAGCCTCTTAAATCGAAAATAACAGTCTTACTTGGATCATCAATAAATCGTAGAAGCGTATCGGTATAACCGCTTTGGGTATAATCGAAATAATAAATATTCGAATCCACTAAACGATTATTTCGATTCTGAACGAATGAAGTTCCCTGGAATATATTTTGTTCTTGAAATGTTCGTTTGGTGACAATGTCCCGAACGTTATTATTTTTTGGGTTTCTAAGCTTGATGGTTGCTTCACTTCCTTCTGCACCGCTCAAAATGAAAAAAGCTGTTCGTAATAGGCGATTAGCTTCTGAACCAGAAGTTCTATTTTTAAATTTAGCTACTACTTCTGCAATAGGTTTATTGTCCACAGCTATAACTTCATCACCTATGGATACCATGTTTTTTAAAGTTTTATCATGAATTTTCTTAATATAGAAGCGTCCTTCCAAAGGCATTACTGTGAGCGGAGCCATCCATTTATATGCAGATTCAATGGAGTTCATTGAAAAGAAGATATGTGAATCTTGATACTGGCCCAACATTTGCCAAATCGTATCGTAATAATCCTCTATGCTTGTGGCCTTTATCATCCTGCTTAAGGTACTTCTCAACAAATCGTCTTGCTCTTGTTCAGTAAAAGTATTATAGACGTAGGCAATGCGAAATACATTCCATATCCGGATCACATTGGCAAGACGAGCCCAGTGATTTTCAATTGCTGTAGCATCATTGATCTCTGCTAAACTACTTTTCACATAAGGATAGTTTTCAATCGAGCTCCTAGGAAAGGTATGGTCATAGTCACCGTAAACGGCTAGTGGAAAAGATGCGTTCACATTTTTTGAAACCGCGAAATGCAAGCTATCGCCTATTTGGTTTTGTTTTTCAAATAATGGAGAGTCATTGCCATAGACCTTTAATCGACGTGTAAAAGTTAATGAGTCAACTTGCTTTTCATCATCATAACTCGAAAGAGTAATGTTTTTATTATCGATTTCAAAAGATGCTACTTGTACGTTTATTTTTTTATCCATATCCAGAAGTACGTTGAGATTTAAACGATTTTGATTAGCAGGAACGATTAGTTCCAACTTAAAGATTGAATCTGCATGAGTAAGCGATCTTGAACTCAACGTTTCTCTCCCTTTCATCAAGGCCATCTTCATCTGTTGATCTGGACCTTCATATCGGATACCGATCTTTATCTTCCTGTCTTTTCCATTTGTCGGTATAGCCACATTTAACATTGATATTTCATATAGATCTGTATCAGACCCTTCTGATCGTCTATTAAGACGAATACTTTTAAACCCTCTCTGCCTTCCTGTTAAGAGATCTATTCCAACTTGCTGTCTACTGATGACGATACTACTTATTTGAGGCTTATTGAAAGTACTAATTATCTTCTTATCATCCATGATGACCAATGACGGCTCCAAAGGCTTAAACAGACGAACTAATGAGTCGATAAATACATGGTCATCATGTGCTTTATCCGCCATTTGAATTCCATTGATGTTAATATGATCCCATCCTGAATATCGGTTAGCCCATGCAACTTGGTCAGTTGGTGAAAAATATTCAATATTGCCAGATAGTTTTGCCAACATCATCAAGCGATCAATAAAACGTTGGTTATCCTGCGCATGAACAGTTTGTATAGTCATGAAAATTAATATGAGTGCAGAGAATTTAGGCGTAATAGTCATTTATAAAGTTTTAGACTTTTGATTTATGTACTTAAAATTGGTGATCTCTCGTTAATTATTTTTAGCACTAACTGATACCCATGCTGACATCTTTTAAAGGAATGAACTACTATGCGCTATTCTTTCAAATTTGAGATTGAATCTGTTAGCTTTTTAACATGCTCATTTTCTAATGTCTCGGCTTATAATGTTAATTCAAACATATTAAAAATTATACTTTCAAAATGTTAAAAAACTATAAATAATCTCAAAAAATAATGATCCATTGGTATGCCATCCCTAGTTCTAAAGGATTTACAAATGGTTAACTCTTTATTCCTTTCTATAACGATGCAAATGCAGCTCATAAAAAGGTGTTTAGATAATTGGCTTAATATTTTCTTCTCAAAATCAACTACAATATAAAGTGAAAATAAAATATTACAAAATAAAACGTAAAATAGTTTTACACAGTTTGAACTCGAGTAAAGTTTTAGAAATCACTGATTCGGGCTATCAAACTATATATAATACACTTACATCTATTAAACTCTTGTAAATAGCATAGCGAAAAAGGGTAAAGAAATATAGCATAACCTACCCCCTATTTTGTTCTAAAAAGAAAATTCCGTAGATTGAGGTATCCAATTTCGTAGATATAGAGCTCAAAATAAAGAAGCGAAACCAACTCTATAATTTTATGAAAACATACCTAGCATTACCTTTTTGTATTTATTATGCCCTACTAATCTAGTTGATATTAAAGTCAAAATAAAATGAAAAAACAATTTTTAAGTATTTCAGTCCTAATTGCCATGACGATAGGATTAATAATATTTATTGAGCCAATAATGGCACAAACATCGAAAAGAGACATTCTCAATAACTTTGATCGATTGAGAGTATATAGCGCCAATTACGATGCTTATAGAGAATTCAACCAACATGAATATGCTGAAGTGAAAAAAAAACATAGGAAAAAATATATGGACCTAATAGATAAAATTAAACGGGGGCCAAATAGAGATCTCTACATTCAATTTTTAGATGAAGCGACTGGTAAAGATTCATTAGAATATAAAAGCCAAATAGGAATGCACTACACTTATGCTAATCCAATAATGGTTCATAGAAGAAAAAATATGACTAATATGTTTGAATATTTAAAAGTAGTAAAATATTCATTGTTTACTATGGATAAAGATGAGCTTCTGTTACCCTATGATGTTCCTTTCTTGAAAGGTACCGGCAAATACTAATAGCTATTTAGTTGACTTACTGGCAATTTCAGGAGTATTCTAAAGTAGAAGAATCGGCTATTTTGGTCTGTTATTCAATAAACATTTCAGGTGTCAGCCCCCCTAAACAGCTATGGAGTCTGAAGGTGATATATTCGTGTCTACGGTTGACGCAACTTCCGTAGTTCGGAGATAGCCCGACCATCGCATTTTTTCTTCCAATTGTAGCATATGGTTTCATTAATACCCATTTTACGACGGATTTCCTCCACCCGAGCGCCAGTCTCGGATTGTAAATGAGTACATCGATATAATGAACTGGTAGGTATTCGTGGTAATGGTAAATAATAAAAGCCATTCTGCGAAGAATGGCTTTTGGTGTTTTATGTATTAAGGGTAGATTTATTTTAAATTTTCAATCTCTTCGATAGTAAGGCCAGTACCCGTTGCAATTATATCTAACGGAATTCCCATCTCTTTAAATTTCAAAGCCGTCGCAAGAGCTTTTTTGTGCTCACCTTCGGCAAGCCCTTCAGCTTTTCCAGCTGCAAGACCCTCAGCTTTTCCCTCGGCTTTTCCGGTTGCTAATGCAATACTTTTGGCTTCTTCAAATTGTTCCTGTTGGTACATCCGCACTGCCTCGGCATCCCATTTACGTTTTAAACTGATATCATACATAGTGCGCTCCTCCTTTGTCAATTTTGCGTAGCTCGCCAACTGAAAGAACCGTTGGAATACTGCCGAATTCATGATCCGTGGCAAGGTCTTTAACGTAGACATATTTTTCAGCATAAAGAATACTTTGTCCAATTCATTATCAACCTCTGCTTCGCTTTTAACAAAGTTAATCAATTCGAGGTAAATAAACCCCAAACCTTCGTAGAAAATTTCTCCTGAGTCTCTACTACACAGGCAGGTATCATGAAAATAGGTTGTACGATTGCCTCCTGGCATATGAAAGCCATCCATCAGTACAATGGTATAGACTTCGGGAATGGCATAGCCCCAAGCTTTACGGTTGCCTTTGGGTGCCGTGTCGGAAATAACCTTGCTGGCATAGTACAACATCCGTTGCTTGAGATTGGTCTGGCTGCTGGTCTGCATCTCGATGATGATCTCTTCGCCTGTGCTGATCTGGACTACTAGATCAAAGATAACCTTGCCGATGTCTTCTGCTGCACCGATACGCTCGGTATCCCGATACGTAAGATCGGTGATGGTCTTACGCCCACGGAAGATGATGTTAAGGAAATTGATCAGGTTGATCTTGTCTCCGAATAATCGTTTGAACCCCTCATCGGTCGTCGGATCAATAAATACGGGTTGTGAATCATTGTTCATAATAATACGGTTTGCTTAAATAATTGATTACTTAAAGCAAACATCAGGAAACTAAAAATATTAGCCGTATGTTAAACGTTTATAGTCGTTTGTAAACGTTTGTTGTCGGATAGCATGGCCATAAAGTTGGCAACATAACCACAGATGAACTGTAAAAAAACCCGATGGTAATGCTTCAGAAACATGTTTTGCAGTAGTTGGAAAAGATTGAAACAAAAAAAGCCACGTCTCTCGACGTGGCCTACACTAAACATATGATTAAGTTAATTACTTGTAGGTATTGATCGATTGTGTTACTTTCCAAGTCTCGCCGTCATTTACCAAGGTCACAAGATCGGTCTTGGTAAACCCTTCAAATTGTTGGGTTACTTTTGCTACCATATAGTCGCTTGATTCTTCTAAGATTGTGGTGTTCGTTTTACAGTTCAGCTGCTCTCCTCTTTGTTTTTTCAAGAATGAAATAACTGCTGAACGGCTATTGGTTTTATCGTCCGATCCTTGTACTTTTTGGTTGAAATCTGCTGCGAACAATTGCTCTACTCCTGCCGACTGCCCTGCTGTCATTACGGCTACGTAATGGTCGATGGCTAGATCTGCTGTAGATAGATTGACTGCTGCATTTTTTGGATTGCTTACTACTGGTTTGCCTGCTGCCATAGTGAAGGTAGATACTGCGACCAAGGCTACTGCTGCGAATGTTTTTGCTAAAGTGTTCATAATGTCTTTATTTTATAATGTTAGTTTTTTGTTTCTAGTTATTGACTCAAAAGTAGGGTGTAATTCACCCTAACCCTATGGCAATTAGATTAACACAACAAAAAACTCGGTGAATGGAAGGAATGAGAAGGTGAAGTTGTGGAGATGAGATAGCCTTTGCTAACGTCGGACCTCTCGAACCATTGCAGTACAAAATCTCGATAGCCCTGCTCCAAGAGATCTTGGAAATTACTACGGGTCAATTGCTCGAAGGGATTGTACAGCATAAGCGGTGTGGCGTTGGTTATACCAAGATAAAGAAACCATTTTTCTTAATTTCTAATGCAATAATTCTGTTTCTATTATTAGCTCAGGTGCAGAACTTCGCTTATCAAATAAAGCTTATATTTCCATATTTAATTTGGTATCTTGTAGAAAACAAACCAATTACCTATCCATGGTAAAATTATAACTTAAAAGTTGCAAAAACATATCAGGATAAACGATAAGAGAACCAATGAAAATCCTGATGTTTCTTTACGACCCAAATTAATTTCACTTTCGACAACCTGCAATTAGCATGAAAAGAAAAATATCAAAATTTGTCATCCCATTGGTTATTATCATAATTATTTCCAACACTCCACCAATAAGGTGGATGTGTGATTGGGTACTAGATCCTAGGCATTATCGATTTTCAAATAATTCAGGTAATTATTATCGTTTTAATCCAAATAGTGCTGAATTCGATGGTATCGAAATGGGCTTTGAAAGATATATCAAAGAAAGAAAAAATACACCAAGTGAGGATACAACGCTCTACCGTATGTTCTGGAGGAATCCATTAACATTTTGGAGATATCACAACTACCTAAATCCAATTTATAATCTACCTTATAAAAACAAGAATGAGATATCGAGATAATGAAAGAAGTTAATGTCATAAATGATTTGCCTACTAAAAATGATAGAGCTACTGTGTTAGCTGATTATGAAATGGGGTACAAAGGAATAAAATGTCCATAATTATGAAATATGCAGTAATGATGATGATGATGCTTTTATGTATTAAAGGTATCGCACAAGCCCTAGATGACTATGGTCCTTCGTCAGAATTTAAAAAAAGTTTAGGTTTAAACTTAAAATATCCACCTGACTTAATAAGGGATTCGATCCCTTCTTTTATTACTCTAAAAGTTCTATTTGATGGGAAAGATACATCATGTACCATCGATTTTTCGGATAATGCACATCCACAAGTAATTAAAGAATTTTTAAGAATTAAGGATAAATTGAATTTCAAATCTGTTTATAAAGATCTCAAAATTACGAATCATCAAATACCGGTTTTGATTCCGATACAGATTGAGATGGTCATACCGTCTACATTGTTTCTTAAGCCAAAAAGCGATGTGTTGACAGATAAAGAAACTAAAGGAGAACTAGATAGTAATGAACCTTCATTTTTTAAAACCTATCCAAAAAGCGAAGTCTTCAAAGACATGTATACTTTTAAGGAAAAACTAGCAATAGGCGAATTTTACATTTATAGACCTATCTCTTTACTTATTATGAATAATTAATTTTAGAAGTGATGAAGAGCTATATATTTATAATCAACGTACTTTTACTGATCAGCTCAGTAAGCGTATTGTCTGCACAAGAGAAACAGAATGAAGACCTGTTTTCTCAATTTGAACATTCATTTGTGACAAATTTCAAAGTACCTCCCCAATTACACGAAAGGTGCCTTCCAATAGTTACAATCATGTCCATTAAATTTGATGAATATGGAAATATAAGTGCCCTTAATTTTTCAGATAGTGCGTACCCACAGTTTGTCCAAGAGGTATTCAGAATTAAAGACAGTATCCAATTTAGATATTTATATGAGGAAATTAGCGCTTTGGGAAAACAAAATGAGAATATACTTATCCCAATACAGATTAACCCTGGAATAGTCGGTGTATGTGCTTCTCGAGTACTTCAATTTGATCTGTTAAATTTATATTTATTTAATAAAAAACCTCTAGAAGGAAAATACTTCCTTTATAAGAATATAACCTATTTCATATTAAAAACAAGAACAATTTTCTAAATAACAAGAAGGAAACGTAGTGTTATTCCATCTGGATAATTGGGAGTGTAACTAACCCCTAAAAAGGAGCATTCTACTTTTACAAGCACTTTACAGGATTTGGCTAATGCGATAAAATCCTTTAATCCTTCAATGAGCAACGCTGATGCCTTAGTATTAGCAAAAGCCGGTATAGTATCCAATATGCCACAAACAGAAATAGATTTAAACTTAAAACATAGAAAAGGTAATGCAGGTACAAAATGTAATTAAGAAAATGAAATATTGGTTTTTATTGCCACTCTTATTGATTACAGTCAATTTGCCGGCGCAGGTCAAATATTTTATAATACAGGACCAGACAGACGACTATTCCCTTAATCACTATAAGTTATCCACCGAACAATTATATGGTGTGAAAAAGAAAGTGGAACTGTTTTGCATGACCTTTCCAGGATTGGAAACCATAAAAAAAACTCAAAAGCAGTATGCTGATATTAATCTCGATATCGTCCTTCTTTCTGTCCTGCCTGATTTATCAGGTAATAGCGATTGGATAGAAATCGATATGGATAGTATTAAAAACAATATAATTACACATTGGGATCTGAAAAGGCTCTTCTCACTAAATACTTTTTCAGAATTTGATCAGAAGTATGGAGCAGAGACCAAATATTTTAATGAATACCAGGTTATAAAAAAAACAGACAATAAATATTACGCATCCAGACATTGTTTACTGCAGTTTTTTGCAGTGCGGAAAAGACCTTCTGTTTTTCAGAATGTTTTTGGAACCATAAATATTGAACAAGAACCGCTCTCAATCATTGAGATGGAACGCATCTTTAAAAAAAGATACTCTGATTTAATCTTTCCACCTTATTCAATGGCTGAATCACTATATTCTTCTTCTAATTCATTCGATTTTCTACGGGATAGAAGAGAATACTTATCAAAAGTGATAAAATTGCGGAATAAGGAACTTGCTTATCAGTTCTGGACATATACTGGTTGGCGTGGACAAGACTTTGAATATAAAATTGACCGGGGTATAGACCGTTTTGTATATCTACCGGGTAAAGGCATTATCGGAGGATCCTTTGACTTCTATTTCTATTATCACAGAAAGAAGCTACCTATTGAATACAAAGATTTTATGCAAAATATAAAGGAAGAAAAAGTTATGATTGCTGATATTTATAAATAAAACGTTGATTCAAGATAATGAATTATTGGTTGTATCGTAAATATAACTCAAACGTCCATTGCGACATAAACTCTTCTGGTGTATAAAATATCCTTGTACGGATATGATATATCCAACAATTGTTTTCCAGCGCTAAATTTATGAGCGCTCGTACATCAGAAGGTATTTCTCTTTTTTTATCTAACCATGCGGGTACCATATATTTTTCATGAAAAATAACTTCTTACTACGCTCTAATCTACCAATCTCTTCTTGAGCAGCGCCAACTCCCCTGCTATCATATCTGGCCATCGTGCGAAGCCCTGCTTAATGATATGCTCGCCATCCGCTAACGAAAACAATTGAGAGATGCTGAAGGCAGACTCACGGATGCCTGCAATCTGTCTAAAGGATAGTTGTGCTCTGCTCTTGCCTGGCTTTACTGCTGTAGGATGCTTGAGTATATATTCTTGCTGTATTTGCTTTAAATTCATCTTTAGTCGTTTTAAATTAATCGGTTATCAATTAGAAAACCCGTAGGAATTTCCCTTCTAACACTTCTTCGGGCACATCTAAGATCTGCTCGATAACTACGGTAGCAGAATCCTTGTTGAACTCACCCATAAATGCCCATAGGTCATTTACTTTTGTCGGAACAAAATGCTGGACTACATCGTCCACACTGTTATCGGACTTCAGGATATTGTATCCTTTACTTTTAAGGTCCTTTAAGATTTCGATAGTCAATGGTACATTCATCGCATTTATTATTTATCTTTTTCGCCTATTGCCAACAGGTAGTTCTTTTAGGTTGCTTTACTTAAACTCACCTGGAGCCTACTGCCCTGTTTTGATTAACAATATTGAACAGATCGGGCACGCCAGAATGTTGAGCAACCAGTTATCTTGGAGCGTGCCCTCCCTGATTCAATATCCAAAGATATACAATAAAACTAAATATATTAGCGTATTTATGCTATTATTTTTAGTTTTATTGATACTCAATATTTTAAAATTAGGGTGCTCCTATTTAGTGGACAAACTCAATTATAAAGCGTAAGATTATCAATGCTTTAAATTAAAAAAAAAGCAAGTCAATAAAACAAGGTTTTTTTTAATGTGTATTCAAATTCTAGGGGGCTTACTTTGGTAAGTATCATCGACTCGCAACCATTAAAAATAGCAAAATCTTTTATTGATTTAACAAACTGATCTAGCCATAACTCCACATCAATATTGGTGTTTTCAATATGTAAATGTATGATTTCAAGTTTTTTGATATTTCTATGGGCTTTACAATCAAGCCGACCAATAAATATATCTCCAAACAAAAGGGGTAAACAGAAATAACCGTATAGTCTCCTTTCTTTTGGCAAATAGCATTCTAGTCGAAAATCAAAATTGAAGAAATCTTTTATGCGTTCTCGATGAATAATTGAATTATCGAATGGTGATAAAATTTGGATATTAGCTTGTGGTTTTTTGAAGTTATTTTCTGACAGATCATTATAAGCGTACATTAAAGGAAATCCATCAACTTCAATTTGATGAATTATTTTTTCTCGAACTAATGACTGTAAAACATCTCGTACATTTTTTCTTAATATCTCTCCAGTTCTGAGATATGTTATTTGTTTAAAAGTTATAATACCATAGGCTCTAAGAAAAGTTTTCACCAAATATTCAGCAAATTCAATTGGGGTTGGTACAGTTAAATCAACAGATTTCGGTAATACTCTTTCTGTAAGATCATATATTTTTTGCATCCCATTTCGTTCACTTATCATCAGATCTCCTTGCATAAAGAGTCTTTCGAGAGCCACTTTTGTAGGTTTCCAGCTCCACCAACTTCCCTGTTTTTTAGTTTCGTTCTCAAAATCCCGAGCTCTTTTTGGTCCCTCAGCGCGGATTGTATCAAGCACATATTTCATTATTCTTGGATCAGCATTATAATAGTGCGTATCGGTACGTTTGATATTTAGCATTTGCGGTAAAACATAGCGAAAATCCTTCATTGGAATATATGATGCAGCGTGAAACCAGTATTCAAATACTTTTCGCTCTGCCATCAGTTCTTCTAAATAGTGAGTTTTATAATCTTTTACCCGTGTCCAGAGTGTATGATGGTGAGCCCGCTCAACGATTGATAATGTATCTATTTGTAAGTAACCAAGATGTTCTAATGTTCTGAGAACAGCATTTTTTCCAGCTCCGAATTGAGATGTTTGCGTTAATCCCTGGCTTGATAAGGTTAATCGTTGAAAGTCTTGAGATGTCCATACTCTTTTCATATTATTTTATGTTTTTCCAGAAAACTGTAAAGCTATACGCTGATAAGACCCTTAAATTATGTTTACAAACTGAATAGATCTCGTCCATGTGAATTGGATATTTTGAATAATCTGAGTAGATCAATAATTATACTTTTTTACGAAAAATTAACCTAGTTCTTTTATTAGATAAGCTTCTAGATCCGAAAGTGATATCTTTTTATCAATTATATTTCCTTTCTTATCGATAAGTATAGATGTTGGAAACATTCTAATATACATTTCAGAGGAAGTTATTGCCGCATTTTCGTCAAGAAATTGTTTCCAGGGAAGATCCTGATCCTGTATAACTTTCTTCCAATTATCAATCCTTTTAGTTTGATCTGTTGATATTCCTATAATTTCAAAACCCTTATCTTTATAACGATTATAAAGGTTCGTTAATTTAGGAAAAGATGCCAAACAAGGTTTGCAGTTGCTGAACCAGAAATCTATCAACACAATCTTATTTTTTGGAATAACTAGTTTTTGATTGGCCAATTTTTGATCTTTTAGCTCAATCGTGGGAAAAGGATCTCCTTGTTTAATCAAAGCATTATGAATATCACTATAAAGTAAATTCCATATTTTTGATGCTTTGACATCTGTCGAAAATTGATCCAGAATTGCTTCGCGTAGCGCAATGTGCCCGAACGTGAAAAACCTTTGTGCCGCATGCCATAATGCAACGTAAGAATCTGGATTGGCTTTTACATAATCCATATAGGCAGAATCTACTTTTTCTGACCTGTCCATTGAGATTCGATAATAAAAGTTCTCATCATCTTCTTCTTTAAAATATGATTTTAAAAATGGTTGAAATTTATTTCGATATTCATTCCCTGCTTTTCCGATAACATACCCCTCTTCACCTATTGGGTAGTCAAAGACCAGCTTTGAACTTGTACCATCAATGAAAAATGACCCCATCCTGGATGATAGTACATTTATATCTTCTGTAAGATAGGTATAGTACAATTGTGGATAGGTCCATGTATTATTATATACAAATAAGTTTTTTGAAATCTTAGCCGAGCTTTCAGTTGGTTCATAATATCGTGGTGGTATAAATATATCAGGCTTCAGATAAATACTGTCGGATTTGGTATTTCCATTAACAATCTCACCGTGCACTATTTTGTTTATTTGACAAAATACGGGTAAGCTTGATAGCATTAAAATAACGGTTGTAAGAGTACGGCTTAAAATTGTCATTATTGTATTTATAATTGTTGAATAAGAATCTAGATTTACATTGAACTCGAATATTATGAAATTTGGAACTCAATCCTGCTAACCTGCTAAATCAAGATACAAAATAACTTTCTTAAGGAAAAATATATTTATATTTCTTTAAGTTAACGGCCATTCATTATAATTTCTAGAACACATTCTTTGAGGTCAATTATACCCTCTTTTAGTAATGCTTGATGGAAACATTTTCAAAATCTATCAAATAACTATATTTAAACCCATTGGACGAAATATAACAGACGAATTCTAGGCATTACGGAAATTGTTATTTTTATGTTTACTCATTATTTTACAGTTTTCCCTTTTGATAGTTTTTTAAAGCACGGTCAGCTTTAAGATAGATTAAATACAAAAAAATCTACACCGATCCAATATAGATTTGATTTACCAAATCAATAATTTTATTTCTTTAAACATTTTAATTTTGATTAGATTAGCTATGAAAATTGTTATAAACATTATCTTTTTGTAATGAAAAAACTCATACTATTAATTGCTTTTCATTTTTCTATCACATCTGTAAGTAATGCACAGGTTGACTCAGTTCTTTCAAAAAAACTAGTCCATATGGCAAAATTAGATCAGGAAATCATGCAGTCACCACCGAAAAACATGAAGTTGACAGGCGAGGAACATATGGCACTCATCGATAGTATAGCCACGGAAAATTATGGCGAAGCTAAAATTATATTTGAGAAATATGGATTCCCAGGTTTTGATTTAGTGGGAGAAGAAGGAAGCAAAAGTTTTTGGCTAATTGCACAGCATTGCGATAAATGGCCAGAGTTTCAAAAACAAGTGTTAAAAAAAATGGAGGCGGAAGTAAAAAAGAAAAATGCCCACTCGACCTATTATGCATATCTTTTGGATAGAATAAAGATTCGTGCTGGCGACAAGCAAATTTATGGAACTCAACTTTCATATCGCCTAGATTCTTGTCAAGCTTATGTTGAAAATATTGAAGATCCGAACAATATCAATAAGAGAAGGAAAGCCGTCGGCCTAGAAAACATCGAAAACTACCTTAATACAGTGAGTAAAAATCACTTTAAAAGAAATGAAGAGAGTTTTAGAAAAAAAGGAATTAATGGTCCAATATTGTATCCCATAAAAGAAAATTAAAGAGAAGCAATGACCTCCTCCCAATTTCAGGAGTATTCTAAAGTAGAAGAATCGGCTATTTTGGTCTGTTATTCAATAAACATCTCAGGTGTCAAATCTCCTAAACAGCTATGGAGTCTGAAGGTATTATATTCGTCTCTCCAGTCTTCAATTCTCTGTTTGGCATCCTCCGTGACCCTGCCCCATCCTGGGTATATCCAAAAAGATTTCACGTAGTGCTAGTATGTCTTCGGCAGCCACCTGATTGTAGATGAGCGAATCGATATAATGAACTGGTAGGTATTCGTAGTAATGGTGAAAAATAAAAGCCATTCTGCTTAGAATGGCTTTTGATGTTTTATGTATTTAAGGTAGATTTATTTTAAATTTTCAACTTCTTCGATGGTAAGGCCTGTACCCGTTGCAATTATATCTAACGGAATTCCCATCTCTTTAAGTTTCAAAGCTGTAGCAAGAGCTTTTTTGCGCTCGCCTTCGGCAAGCCCTTCAGCTTTACCAACAGCAAGCCCTTCAGCTTTTCCAACAGCAAGACCCTCAGCTTTACCCTCAGCAAGACCCTCGGATTTTCCGGTTGCTAATGCAATACTTTTGGCTTCTTCAAATTGTTCCTGTTGGTACATCCGCACTGCCTCGGCATCCCACTTACGTTTTAAACTGATATCATACATAGTGCGCTCCTCCTTTGTCAATTTTGCGTAGCTCGCCAACTGAAAGAACCGTTGGAATACTGCCGAATTCATGATCCGTGGCAAGGTCTTTAACGTAGACATATTCTTCAGCATAAAGAATACTTTGTCCAATTCATTATCAACCTCTGCTTCGCTTTTAACAAAGTTAATCAATTCGAGGTAAATAAACCCCAAACCTTCGTAGAAAATTTCTCCTGAGTCTCTACTACACAGGCAGGTATCATGAAAATAGGTTGTACGATTGCCGCCTGGCATATGAAAGCCATCCATCAGTACTATGGTATAGACTTCGGGAATGGCATAGCCCCAGGCTTTACGGTTGCCTTTGGGGGCGGTGTCGGAAATAACCTTGCTGGCATAGTACAACATCCGTTGCTTGAGATTGGTCTGGCTGCTGGTCTGCATCTCGATGATGATCTCCTCGCCTGTGCTGATCTGGACTACGAGATCAAAGATAACCTTACCGATGTCTTCAGCTGCACCGATACGCTCGGTATCCCGATACGTAAGATCAACAATGGTCTTGCGACCGCGATAGATGATGTTAAGGAAATTGATCAGGTTGGTCTTGTCTCCGAATAACCGTTTGAATCCCTCATCGGTCGTCGGATCAATAAATACGGGTTGTGAATCATTGTTCATAATAATACGGTTTACTTAAATAATTAATTACATTAAAGCAAACATCATAAAACTAAAATTATTAGCCGGTTATTAAACGTTTATAGTCGTTTGTAAACGTTTGTTGTCGGATAGCACGACCATAAAGATGACCACATTGCAACAGCAAATGAATTGTAAAACTCCGATGGTAATGCTTCAGAAACATGTGCTTCGGTAGTTGGAAAAGATTGAAACAAAAAAAGCCACGTCTTTCGACGTGGCCTTCACTAAACATATGGTTAAAGTTGATTACTTGTAGGTATTGATCGATTGTGTTACTTTCCAAGTCTCGCCATCGTTTACCAAGGTCACAAGATCGGTCTTGGTAAATCCTTCAAATTGTTGGGTTACTTTGGCTACCATATAATCGCTTGACTCCTCTATGATTGTGGTGCTCGTTTTACAGTTCAGCTGCTCTCCTTTTTGTTTTTTCAAGAATGAAATAACTGCTGAACGGCTGTTGGTCTTATCGTCAAAACCCTGTACTTTTTGGTTGAAATCTGCTGCAAACAATTGCTCTACTCCTGCCGACTGCCCTGCTGTCATTACGGCAACGTAATGGTCGATGGCTAGGTCTGCGGTAGATAGATTGACTACTGCTTTTTTAGGATTGCTTACTACTGGTTTGCCTGCTGCCATAGTGAAGCTAGATACTGTGATCAAAGCTGCTGCTGCGAATGTTTTTGCTAAAGTGTTCATAATGTCTTTATTTTATAATGTTAGTTATGTTTCTAATTGTTGACTCAAAAGTAGGGTGTAATTCACCCTAACCCTATGGCAATTAGACTAACACAATAAAAAACTCGGTGAATGGAGGAAATGGATAGGTGAAGTTGTGGAGATGAGATAGCCTTTGCTAACGTCGGACCTCTCGAACCATTGCAGCACAAAATCTCGATAACCCTGCTCCAAGAAATCTTGGAAATTACTACGGGTCAATTGCTCGAAGGGATTGTACAGCATAAGCGGTGTGGCGCTGGTTATACTACGATAGGAAAAAGGAGACCATTTTTTTTAATTTCTAATACAATAATTCTGTTTCTATTATTAGCTCAGGTGCAGAACTTCGCTTATCAAATAAAGCTTATATTTCCGTATTTAATTTGGTATCTTGTAGAAAACAAACCAATTACCTATCCATGGTAAAATTGTAACTTAAAAGTTGCAACAACATATCAGGATAAACGATAAGAGAACCAATGAAAATCCTGATGTTTCTTTACGACCCAAATTAATTTCACTTTCGACAATCTGCAATTAGCATGAAAAGAAAAATATAATACTTTGTCTTCCCATTGGTTATTATCATAATTATTTCCAACATTCCACCAATAAGATGGATGTGTGATTAGGTACTAGATCCTAGGCATTATCGATTTTCAAATAATTCAGGTGATTTTTATCTAGTTAACCCGAATGGTTCTGAATTCGATGGGATTGAAGAACTCTTTAGCTCTTATCTCAAAGAAAGAAAAAATACACCAAGTGAGGATACAACCCTCTACCGTCTGTTCTGGAGGAAACCATTGACATTTTGGAGATATCACAACTATCTAAATCCAATTTATAATCTACCTTATAAAAACAAGAATGAGATATTGAAATAATGAAAGAAGTTAATGTCATAAATGATTTGCCTACTAAAAATGATAGAGCTACTGTGTTAGCTGATTATGAAATGGGGTACAAAGGAATAAAATGTCCATAATTATGAAATATGCAGTAATGATGATGATGATGCTTTTATGTATTAAAGGTATCGCACAAAATCTAAAAGAAAATAGGATTCGGACAAAATGATTTCATTGATTAACCTTGTTACATAATCGCTTGCAAATGATCCCGTCCCGTTGTCAAAATCTGTGATAGTTTATCCCGACCTCCTCCTTAGAAATATATTACACAAGCTCTACCGCTTGTAGTTCAGCTGCTAGACGGTGAAGACCATCCTCAATCTTCTTAAGCTGAGGTTGGCGAGGCTTCTTTAAGCCCGAGGAGTAATGTTGCAACTGACGTTGATTAATGCCTGTAATCTTCTCTAAAGCAGAATTGGTAAAGATGCCCTTATAGTAGGTAAGAAAACTCTCTGCATCGAAGTGATACACAGTTTCGTATTTACCTTTTAGAATGGTGGGTATATTCTCCGAAGTAAACTCTTCAGTTATTATTTTAATAGCATCTAAGATAGATTGTTTTGCCTCTTCGACAGTATCGCCACCGCCATAGATGCCTTCTGCATTCTCTGCGTATGCACTAAACATATCTTCACTACGTTCAATAACAATTTTTAAGGTTTTCATATTTTGCTCCTTTCTGTTTTCATTTGAGATTCAAAGCTTAATTAAGCCCCAGATCCTTCCTGATTTTCTTGCAAAAAACCTTCCCCAATTTCTTTACTTCCATGATAGGGAACTGGGTATGTTTCTACCCTCCTTCTCATAAATGTAGTGAGATCCACTCGTGCGGATATGGTTCCAGTCACTTTTTCGCAAAATCTTGTGGAATTCACCTGATTTCATATTGAAACAAATTGAAATGTGAGCGGATAATTTACGCCTTAAACTTCCATTCACATCTCGAATACCACAATACAAAGGTAGTATAAATACTACTGTTGTGCAAAATAATATTAAATTTAATTTTTAACCGCAGATATTAACAGGAACTAATACACAATACTTTATACTAAGAATGCATCTAAGAATCTTCTTGTCAAGACTGACATCTCTTATATCTTTTTCAGTTGGGCATTCTCTTCTTAAAGCTAACGAAGCTTTCGGTGTTCCGAAACTACTAGACCACCGTATTTCTTCTTCCAATTGTAGCATGTAGCCTCGCTGACACCCATCTTACGGCAGACTTCTTCCACCCGGGTAACTGTCTCGGATTGTTTGATTGGAAAGGCTATCTGTGGTTCGGTAAAAACCGACCGAAGCTCATGCGAAGCTTAGCTTACGTTGCTCTTTTTTTCGTATTTCACAACTTTAAAAATTAGTAATTCAACCCCGGATTCTATTCTTTTAAAATGACCAGTTTTTCGGGAGGAGGTCAGCCCAAAGCACTGGCGGTCTGAGTAGCTTTTTAGTGTTTAGTAAATTAATTTATAGTTTCCTATTTGAAAAACTGCTTTGAATCCTATTTTAGTATATATTGATAATCCTAATAATGAAGATTGTAAATGGGCATAATCTAACCCTGCTCTTTTGGCATCTGATAACAATAAATGCATTGCTTCTTCGGCATAGCCATTTTTCCTAAACTCTTTGAGAATTCCTAAACTATGAATTCCAATTTCATTATCCTTTTCATAAGTTGAAACACAACCAATAACTGTATTTCCCCAATAAATTAAATAGTATTTTACTTTATACCTTAAAACTTTTATGACGTGAAAAGGAATTTTATAACCAAAACATTGTAAAAAAATTGTTGACCATTGATTTACACTATCATCACTATGTATTGCTATTAGCTTAGTAAATGCAGATACCTTACAAATAATATAATCATCAAATGCCAAAGACATACCAATCTGATTAAACAAAAGATTTAACCCTAGATTTTGACTTTCATCGATTATTTTATCTGTTTCTTCATACCACTTGATATAGATTAGTTGTGATTTATACTCATCTAAAAGATTATGAAGATTACTTAAATCATCTTCTTGAAAGATATTCTTATTCCAAATTCTATTGGGCCATTCGGAATCTTTTACCTCTGCTATATTATAAGTTGAATTTACTTTTAAACCAGTATACATATCTGAAGCTAATGTCCATAATGTTGTAAGGTTATCAATATTATTCTGAATCAATTTTCTTGACATGAAAATACATTTATTTAGAAAATGAAATAAAATCTATCTATTTGAATTTAGATATGCATTGCCTTTCCTTAAAATAATTAATATAAAACTTAAAACTAACTTCACCATTACATTTTTTGAATTGCTATTGCATCGACCTCAAACATCATGTTTGGTAATGCTAATTGATTAACTGGTATCAATGTACTTGTTGGTAGATTAGAGTTTTGCCAAACTTTTTTAGCTTCTTCAGTCCATATTTCAAGCTTTTCTTGATTATGATTGGTGATTAATAAGGTGATTTTCACAACATCATTAAGAGACATTGAATTTTGATTCAATACAATTTTTAGATTATTCAAAGCATCAGTCACTTGAGTTCTAAAATTGTTTGATAACTGATGGTCTTTACCAGTTCCACCACTTTGACCAGAAATATAACAGATTTTTAAAGGTGAATCTACAACCACACTATGTGAAAAACCAAAAGGATTGGGATCAAATAGTGCTGGAGGATTATTAAATTTTATTTGTTCGTTTACCATATTTAATCATTTTAAACAGTGTAAAATTGTTGTTTAAATTGATTAAAAACGTATACATATGTTGAGAGTTTATTAAATTTTATTTTTGCGAATTCGACTTAGCTGAGTAGGTGTAATTCCAAGATGAGAAGCGATTTCTTTTAACGACACGTGTTGCTCTATATTTCTACATTTTGCCAATAAATTCTCATATCGAGTTTGAGCTGAATCCATTACAATGGAAACTTCACGTTCTTCTTTATCAATTACCCAATTTTTCTCTAAGTATTTAATATAGAAACTTTTTATATCATCAACTTCAAAAATCAACTCTTTAAGCTTTAAATATGGTATGCATAAAACCGTACAATCAGTAGCTGCTTTTATTGTAAAATTAGAAGGAGACTGTAGGATGCTTGATATTGTAGAAACCAACCCAATCATCAGGTGAAAAAATATTTTTATTATATATTTTACCTTCAATATTAGATATATAAGATATCATATAACCCGAATCAAGATAACTAAAGTAGCGACTTACAGAACCTTGTTCAACAAAAACATTATTTTTGTTAATTTGCTGTAATGAAGTGATTGAAGCTATCATATCAAATGAAGAATTTGATATTTGATAAAAGCTATTTATTTTACTTCTTAACCTTTCTATTTGCTGATTATTCATAATAATTTGAAGGACAAAAGTTAATAAATTATAATACTTATTCTTCTTAATTTACACTGCTGACTAAGTTACTAACTCCTCTGTTAAAAATCACCTCATTAAATAACTATTTCGTCAAAAGTATACCCTTTTATTTTTCTTATTTAGTACCTTTAATAAAGAACCTGAATATATCAAATATGAACACAAAGATATTAATAGCTATTATCTTCATTTTTTTAGGAATAAGCGCACATGGACAAAAGCATGGAAAAATTACGGCCAATATTAAAGGTTTAGAAAACGATACCGTATGTATTTACCAATATCCCTTAACTGATGCAAGTCTTATTACAAAAGACACCATTATAGCACAGGATAACCGATTTACTTTTAAAACTCCTAAAGAACCAACGGCCTTTGCGATAATACCCTACCAAGCTATTTATAAGAGAGGAAGTGGAGGTTTTTATATTGCTCAGTCTAAATTTATTGAATTATTTACCCGAGCAGATGAGCAAATAAATATTGTGGGCGACATGGAAAAGTATTACATCAATTATAACATAAATGGTAATGATATAAGTACGGACCTTGCTCAGCTACGCAAAACCTATAAAACTCCTGCAATAGAAGCCGTAAAATTAGAGTTGGGTATGGATTCACTCAGACAAGTTGGTGAGAGTGACGAGGTCATCAACAAATTGTTTGAAAGTCGGAACCAATATTTCGATCAGATTTCTCAATCTAAATCTCAATACGTAGATCAAAATCTTGATAAAGATTTATCAGCCTATCTTATTTCTAGATTCTCACTGGAATCCTTTACGAATTATTATCCAAAATTGACTAAAAATATCAGAGAAGGGTTATTTGAGAAAATGCTTAAACAGCAATACCAAAGGTATCAGAACTATCTGGCTACTAATATAGCCGAAAAGCAAATAACAGCAGGTACTGAGGCACCGAATTTCTCTTTACTGGATAATAATGGCCAAACTGTTTCTCTATCAGATTTTAAAGGAAAATTAATCGTTCTAGATTTTTGGGGAACCTGGTGTGGCCCCTGCCTACAACAGCTACCCATATTGAAATCCTTTCACAATGATTATGGATCAGATGTGGCATTGATAAGTATTGCATGCAATGACAAAGAAATTGAATGGAAAAAAACGATTGCAAGACCAGGTTTTAACTGGACACAATTAATAAATAACGAAGAGCACGATGTTTCTGCTTTATACGGTGTCAAAGATTTCCCAACAAAAATAATAATAGACAAGGATCTAAAAATTATTAAACGTTTTATTGGAGCTAAAAAGCATTTTTTTATTGAAATGGAAGAACTATTAAAAAAGAAATGAGTTAACTTTATGAGGTGTGAATTCCTATTTACAGCTAATGCTGATTATTATAAATCATTTAAATAACGACCAATGGATAATAAAAAATATTATAAGTTCGGTATATTCTATTATAACCCTTCAGATGCTCGTTTATTGATTCCTAAAAGATCATCCATTATGCATGGGTACACGCTTAATTGGGCAAAACCAATTAGCTCTGTAATAATAGGTTTACTCCTCTTTTTGGCGATTGTGCTAATTTATTTAATATTTAGAAATTGACATTGTTTTATGTGTTCTTGACCTCCTCCCAAAAAACTGGAGTATTTAAAAGTAGAGAATTCGGGATTGAATTACTAATTTTAAATAGGAGGAAAAACGATGAAAAGATTGAAGAAAGTTATGCTTCGCATGAGCTCCCTTCGGTCGGTTTACCGAAGCTCAGATCGCCTTTGCTATCAAACAATCCGAGACGGGCACCCGGGTGGAGGAAGTCTGTCGCAAGATGGGCATCAGCGAGGCTACATTTTACAATTGGAAGAAGAAGTACGGTGGCCTAGGAGTTTCAGAACTTCGAAAACTGCGCCAGCTTGAAGAAGAAAATGCTCAGCTGAAAAAGCTTGTTGCCGATCTGAGTTTGGATAAACAGATGTTGCAGGATGTGTTAAAAAAAAGTATTGAGACCTTCCCAACGAAGAAAAATAGTGAAGGGATTAGTTGCGGACTATCGGGTTTCATTACGGAAAGCATGCGAGGTATCACTACTAAGTACTTCTGTTTGGTACTATAAGACCCACCGTCGCGAAGATCTTCCATTACGTATAAGGATACGTAATATAGCCGAAACACGGGTACGTTATGGACTTTGGCGCGTCTATATTCTTTTACGTCGCGAAGGCTGGTCTGACAACCATAAACGTGTATATCGGATCTATAAGGAAGAAGGTCTGAACTTAAGGAGTAAACGCCCGAGACGCTGCAGAGCAGTCTCTCATCGTTCTGAAAGACCTTCGTTTTCCAATTTACATGACTGCTGGAGCATGGACTTTGTCGCCGACGCACTGTTTGACGGGAAGAAAATCCGTTGCTTAACTATAGTGGATAATTATAGTCGTAAATGCATGGAAATTCATGTTGGACAGAGTATAAAAGGCTATCAGGTTGTAGAAGTTCTGGAAGAATTGAGGTTGTTTAAAGGAGCCAAACCAAAGAAAATTCAAGTGGATAATGGGTCTGAATTGCAAAGCAATCATGAACTCCGATAAAAATAGACACGAGTGAATAATTTATCTCAAAGGAAATGGATAGGTGGGCCTACGAACAAAAAGTTGAACTTGTCTTTTCAAGACCTGGAAAACCAACAGATAATGCGTATATTGAGTCGTTCAACGGGAGCTTTCGTGACGAATGCTTAAACACAAATTGGTTCCTTTCGTTGGAGGATGCCAAGCAGAAAATTGAAGACTGGAGAGACGAATATAATACCTTCAGACCCCATAGCTGTTTAGGGGATTTAACACCTGAAATGTTTATTGAAAATCAGGTCAAAACAGCAAATTTTTCTACTTTACAATGTTCCTGAAATTGGGAGGAGGTCACAATCCCGAATTCAATTCTTTTAAATGATCCAGTTTTTGGGAAGGAGGTCAATCCATATACTTACTAAAATAACCACATTCAGCAATTACATCTTTGTAATACTTCGTATCGCTGAACTGATTTTTTAAATCGATAAAACCTTGCCAAGCTTTAAAATCTGCCCCTTCGTGGTAGCCCCAATATCCATCAATCCCCATAAAATACTCGGTCGTATAAAAATGGTTACGCTCAGCCTTTGAAAACAGATACGCCATTTTAGCTTTTTGCTCGTTATCTAAAGCTGCATGCTGAGCCATTTTATAATACTTAGTTACATTTTCCATACCATACAGCATTTTAGCATGTTCATTTCCGATATTATTGCCATACTCATTTATAATAGCATTATAATAAAAGAATCGCCCATTACCGAAATAGGAAGTATTATAAAAAGCATTGCCTACTAATAAAGCATTATTAAAAACATCTTCTCCTGCTGCTATCTTCGCTTTCATTTCCTTTATTTTCTTTAGGAACTCAAGTTGAGAATATTTTACAGGTTGCTTTGCAAGGTGATCACAATCGTTGCAATCTTTAATTTTACCATTAAATGGATTACCTGGAAATTGCTCTTTTTTATAATCCACCATTTTGGTTTCGTATTGCTCCTTTTCCCAGTTGTACTCTCTGTTTTCAAAGGGTGTTATTTTTTCAAATTCTGCGATAGCTTCATCAATTTTGTCTTCATAAAATAGATAAATACCTCGACTTTCATATAGGTCTTGAAATTTATATGGGTACACATTAACAAACGCATTTTGCCAAGAACTTCTGTTATTGGTTAACAATAGTTTTTCCATAGCAACGCTTTGTTTTTGATCTTTATAAAATCCTTTTATAGGGTAAGTTAATTCACTCATTAACTTATCACCTTCTTTTTGATATAAAGCACTAATGTATTTCTTTGTAAAATTTTGAAGGTAATTTAATCGTTCAAATTTCACAGAAGCATCAAGATTTTCAGCATAACCTGGGTAAGCATCATTACTTATGATCCAAGATACATCCGCAAGCAGTTTCTCCTCAGCAGTTTTATTAATTTTATTAACACTTAATAAGTTGTTCAATAAATTTAAAGAACGTATCTGTTCTTTTTGTCCATCATTACTAGCTAGCGTATTCGCTGCATTTAAAAAGTTTGTTGCTTTCTTGTAATCACCAACTAACGTATTAAAATATCCTGCAGTAGCTTTCCAAATAAATGGATTGTTTACTTTACCATTTGTAGCAACTTCATTAATCCATTTTAGTTCGCCTTCATCAACTTTAGATTTCAGCTCTTTCTTCACCTTCTTTACATCGATATCTAACGTTTCATACCCCGTGTATGTATTAATGCTTTGTTCATTGATATTTACCCAACGCGACAATAAAAAATCGATATGCGGTGAATTTGCATTCATTTTATAAAGTTCTTGTAGGGCATCAAAACTGTTAGTATAGTAACCTTGTAATGCATATAATGCTTCTTTGGTTGCCTGATTGGCTGCTGTTTTTACAGTGCTTTCGAATGCTGCTTTTTCTAAAGGTTTGTAATCGAATAATGATGCTGCCATTAAAGGTTTTGACGCTGTAAAAACAAGAGCGAACAACTCGTTCGATTTTTGAAAGTCACCCATTTTTTTATATGCACCTGCTACATAACTTAATCCACGATAATACAAGGTGTTTTTGGGTTGTGCAGCACTTGTTTCGTTAAAAAAGGTAATTACAGCCGCTTTATCATTAGAATAAAACTTGGTACGTAATACTTGAAACCAGATTCTGTTTTTAAAGAACGTATCATTTTGAGAAACCTCCTTATAATACAAGTTCTCTACTTTAGCTGTCAAAGAATTATCTGCGTTTAATTGTTTACGATTATCGTAATCCCAATAATCATACGTTTGGTTAGAATACGTTTCAACTCCACGTGCAATCATTAAAAACAACACAAAATGTCGCGATTTTTCATCACTTAAATCCAAACTGTGTTTAACTTTTTGCTTATTAAGCTCGGCCTCAACATGCTTTGATTTTCCAACTTTTGCTAAAATTTCATTCAAATCTTTGTCGAATAAATAATATTCAACAACTTCAGATTTGTACTTCTTTAAATATGTAGTCCAATCATTTATCGTTTCTTCTTTAAATAAACCGGTTGTACTTTCAATACTATATCCATTGTAAAAGGTACTATAATCATCGTAGAAAAAAGGTTCGTAATGCTTATTATTCACCGTTATTTCTGGAGAAAAAATAGATGCATAACCACTTCCCCGCCAATCTCCTGCACAACCATAAACATAAAAGCCGTAGCTAAATAAACTAACTAAGCTACCAACGACTAACGTTTTTAAAATCTTTTTTTTCATAAGCGTTGATATTATTTTCATTTAAATCGTAAAATATAATTTCATTTGGTTTTTGTAAACTATTGTTCTTAATATCATTCATCATCTCCTTTAATTGAGATCTAGTTACATCTTCTAACTTTATTTCATCATTTTTAGCTAAATACCTTCCTTGGTAAACAACATCTTCAACAACTTTATAGCGCTTCTCAGTAATTTTTTCAAAATGCTTTACTTCTAAATCAATTAGCCGCATTCCTCCTATTAAATTGACAATTTGATTATCTCTTACCTGAACACCCCAGCTAAAAATGGGCAAAGCGATGTTTAAAGGTAATTTATAATTTATTAAACGATGAACATAATTGTTAGCTACCTTTTGGCTGTAGATGGAGTTCGATTCATCAGCAGATATGGTACCCATATTGTAATACATTAAGGTACCTGAAGTAACATTTGGTATACCCGTTTTTTCAGGATATTTAACTTGATGTAAACGAATTGTTGTAGACAATTGTGGGTGTAATTTTTTAAAATCTTCAATAAACTTAAAATAAGTTGACTTTGACTTGAGACTCCAATCACAATCAAACTGAATTTCATCCACCTTAATCGCTATTGTTTGATTGATTTGATTAATATAATTGAAGATATTTTGTGCTAAACTATCGGTTGCAATGGGTTTTAAAAACACTTCGTTTTTAATATAGACCACTGGTACAATTTTATAATCTGTCGGACTTTTATTAAAAACAATAGGTGCAACCGGCTTAGGTATTTCTTCATGCAAAGCCACATCAAAATAGCGTATATACAATTTTGTTACAGCTAAATCGTTAAGGAGTTTTTCTTCTTTAGGACTTAAATTAAAAGATGTTTTCCAAAAATAGAACGAGATATCAATAGGTTGTGACTTTGTATTGCAACCTATAAATAAAATCATTTCGAAAAAAAGCAAATACTTTTTCATGCATCAAATGTAGAAAAAAGCTACGCAGAAAAGCCTAGCTATTTTTAGGGATATTTAAAAGTTTTTATTCTAGCTGTCTTTAGATAAAGAATTAATCTCGTTTACCTCCAATAACCTCTTCGTGGATTCGTTTTACTCTTTTCTAATGTAGCACTGGATCGGATTTCGCTATCAGTTTCTCATACACATTCCTTTTCATAACATCCTCAGATATAAACTTAAATACCACAAAGCCTCCTGTTGAAAATAATGATAGTTGCTATGTATGTTTTTCACATCTGAATCATAAAAGATTTGGCTATCTCTTTAGTGTAATGAAATGTAGGATGCTCGGTTATAAAAAGCGTTTTCAACAACTCATATAAAGGTTCGTAAGTTGTTTTTTCGATATTGTGAATGGTACTTTTGTTAGTTTCGAAACTAAATTTTGCTGCACTGGCAATAAATCTGCTTGATTCAGTTTACTTAACAAATGAATGATTGCTGCCATTTTAGTTCAATTTTGTTTTAGAATTAGTATCGTGAATACTGAAAAAAGCTTGTTTGGTTAATTCAACCTTTTCTCTGGCATTTTTCCAACAGTGATGAAACCATTGCTCAAGTATTTCACAACGATCCTCATCATAATTTGAAAGAATATTGTTGTAAATTTCTTCTTCGCTATATCCTTGATCAAAAAGTTCGTCTTCTAAATCAATATCAGATAATTCATTAGGAAATAAATCATCTGTTTTATTGATAGGAATAGCGAGCACACGATCGTTTAAAACGTTATGATCATAATCTTCTTGCCAGAAATAAATATTCAGATAATCATATTCAAAATGGATTCTAACAACATCGTCAAAAGTCTTTCCTTCTTTCAAATTTGTCAATTCACCTGTAATAATCTTAACCAAATCGTTCTCTAAATCGATCGATACACTATTTAGCCGGTTTTGTATTCCATCTAGTATATATTTTACTCTTGGATGCATGTTTTATAACTTTTGAATCGTTTTTTAATCTTATAAACCAATGAATTCTTTATGATTTAATCCTGCTGCTCCAACTCTGCTTGTTCCTGTTTATTACCAATTAACCACAAAATGCCACCTACAACAATTAAAGCAATTTTAATGCCCCAAGCGACTGTTTCACCCCAGCTGTAAATCCAAACTAAGATTCGAGGTACAGCATCAACAAAGTTTAAAATAATTGCAAACACAGCAAAAAACACCATCAATGATCCTATCTTTTTCATAATTTATTCGTTTTAATTATTCTGTTCTGATTTTTTGTTTTAAAAATATTATTACGCTTTCTGAGAACAAAGGTCAGCCATAAATGTGATGAAAAAAATCCCTAGAATTGGCTAATTTTTAAT
This sequence comes from Sphingobacterium sp. SG20118, assembly GCF_044740685.1. NCBI lineage: Bacteria > Pseudomonadati > Bacteroidota > Sphingobacteriia > Sphingobacteriales > Sphingobacteriaceae > Sphingobacterium > Sphingobacterium sp. SG20118. The sequence goes on along the minus strand of NZ_CP172826.1, from coordinate 1,752,651 downwards.
TACCTAGGAAGTATTGGTTAGGTTAGGTGTGAAGTTGCTAACTTAGTCGGCATATGAAGTTAAGAACAATAAATATCTTAATTTTGAAATGAGGACTAAAATCCGTAAAAAATACGATCGCAGCTTTAAAGAACGTGCTGTGGAGTTAAGTAAAGACAGGAAAAATATTTCAGAGCTAGCCCGAGAATTAGGTGTATCAGCCTCTAATAAAAATTCATTTATATCGCGAGAAGATTTGAATTATCTAAATCAGGGAACTGTTAAATGTTGGGACATGATGATTATCGAGAAAGGTATTAAAAAAGATATCTGATTACCAATATTGACGGGTACAGGTAACGATGTAGCAATTTCAAACTACCTTTCTCAAAGAACTTTATCAACCAACTTATGCTTTCCCAATTTCTAAATCAAGATTTAAAAAGATACATTAGGAGCAAATTTCAGTACTTTTATCATACTCAAAAAAAAATAAGTTCCTTCATTTGCTATACTATGGAAATGCAGGAACAATATGTCTATTTTGCCATCTCGGAATAGAAAACAATGTGATCAACGATATGGATGATACCATTGTCCGGAACAAGATTTGACGTGCGGATTTGCCATTGCTTATTGGTTTCCCTCATTGATGAGCCCTACATAGGTACCGGTATGGGATAAATACATGATCTGACCTTTTTCAGTCTGATATGCAATGGGCTTGTTCTTTGGAGCCAACGCGGGATCATTAAAATTCACTACTGCTTTTACAATATGATATCGCAACATATCTTTCACTATGGATACCGGTATTGCACCAATGGCGTCGTAATTATTTTCTTCTAAATATGCCTTAAACGCGCGATTCGTGGGTAGGATAAAAGTCGCTTTCTCTGTACGTTCGTATAATGCTTCATCCTTAGCTAGCACAATTGCTTCTTTTAGGGAAGACAAAGAGTCATTTTTTTGGATATAGGTCCATGCAGACATATTTAATTTGCTATTGTCTTCTGCGTAATCGTATTCAAAGCTGTCCTGTACTTCGCAACTAAAAAAAGTAACCACCACTGCAAAACTGGACAGAAAAAAAGTAACGATATATTTGATCTTCTTCATATGATTATCTATAGAATTCATTTTGTTTCAAATTTGGATTTTTAAGTAGTTCGCCTTCGTGTATTGGCCACAGCAGATTTCGTTTGTCCGAGAGGCCATTGATCGGTTTCATCGTTGAAATGGCAGTTCCAGTCCTTACAAGATCAAACCACCGATGTCCTTCAAAACATAGCTCTATGGATCTTTCATGCAAAATGCCTTTGAGTAAGCTTCCAAATTGGATGCTGGCTTTATTTTGATCCAAAGCGGAGAGTCCTGCACGCAGGCGGATACGGTTAAGTAATTCCAATGCTTCGACGGTCTGGTTTAGATTTGCATGCGCTTCGGCCTTTAGTAAAACGATATCAGCTACTCTGGTTAATACAATATTACCTGCCGAAGGTTCTGGACTCTCATCATTAAATTCCTGCCCAAAAAACTTCCATATCTTACGTGGCTGTACTTGGGACACATCGTAAATACGTGGTTTGCGAAGATCTCCAGATTCGATAGAAGCGATAAAAGATGTACTGGGTACATAGTCACTATCTGATCCCATGGCATACCACGCACGGAGGTTATTGGTTTGTACTTCATTGTAGCCGACTTCAAAAAGACTTTCGGCACTGCTCCCTTTTACAAAAATATTATTCCAATCCTCGATCGATACCAATGTATATTGTGGATCCGCGAGTACTTTTTCGGACATTTCTATCGCCTGCGCATATTTCTTTTCCCACATATAGAGCTGCGTCAGAAAAGCATAAGCAGCCCCTTTGGTAATCAATACGCGATTGCCGGCACCTGAATAAATTGTAGCACAATTCTCCGCCGCTAGCATCAAATCTTCTTCCACCTTAGCCAATACTTCTGCCTCCGTATTCTTTTGGACAAACAGATCTTGATCCAAACCCTCATAAGGTTCTATGACTAAAGGTACCTCCCCCCAGATCCGAACTAAGTAAAAATAAGCTAGTGCCCTCAACGCATGTGCCTGCCCGAGTAATTGTTTTTTAAGTTCGCTATCCTCAGCCCCAAATGCTTGCGGAATATATTTGATCGCGTAATTCGCCCGGGATATAACGGTGTAAAAATTATCCCACCGTGCTGAATTGATAATTGGCGTTAACGTATTTTGTTGCAGCGCGGCAGGATCACCGGCATGACGGGTCACAACATTATCAGCCCGGCCCTCGCCCCAATATGCATAATTCTGACGGAAAAGAGCTTGTAGACCATTATAGATTCCATTGACTCCGGCTTGGGCGTCACTGGGCTTTTTATAGTACCCTTCACCAGAAAAATTGCTAATCGGTTCCTTATCCAGCAACGAATTGGAGCAACTGGTAACAGATAGAATAAGAATAGAGCAAAATATGTATTTATACAATTTTTTCATCGTTATTTATTAAAGTCCAAAGATTAAACCAAACGTAAATGTGCGGCTCTGTGGGTAAGAACCTTCATCCAATCCTACACGAAGGCCGGAATAGGAATTGACATCAGGGTCAAAGCCAGTGTATTTTGTCCAGGTGACCAGATTCGTAGCGGTAACAAAAGCATCCAACTTGCGCAGACCGATACGTTTGCTCAAAGCTGAATCAAAAGAATATCTTAAATTGACGTTCTTTAATTTGAGATACGAACCATCTTCAACCCATCTACTTTGTACTCTACTATCGGACTGTTTTGGATCGTCCCGAATCAGTCTAGGAAAATCTGTTTGATTTCCCTGCTCCCGCCACCGATTAAGGGCATCGGTAGATAGATTGTTGTAACGAACAATTGAATTTCGCTGATGATTCAATTCGCTATAAATCTGATTACCGACAGCATATTGGAAAAATACATTCAGATGAAAGTTCTTATAGCTAAAATCGTTGGAGAACCCGCCAAAATACTTAGGTTCTGCATATCCGATAATTTCCCGGTCATTCTCATCAATAATATTGTCATTGTTGACATCCTTCCAAATGGGGTCACCACCTACAAATACAGCTCCGTTGGCACCGTTGGTTAGCTTGTTTGTATTGTCTTGATCACGGGCATACACGCCAAGAAAATTCCAACCATAAAATACTCCAATAGGTAAACCTTCTTGCAGGATATGGAAATTACCGTTTTGGATATGCCCGTTAGTCTGTAAATTCTTAGGTAATGAGGTCACTTTATTCCTATTCAAGCTAATGTTTACATTCGTGTTCCAACGAAAAGCTCCTTCTAGATTACGGGTCTGTAAGCTAAATTCCAAGCCTCGATTCTCAATCGACCCTATGTTTTGTGTAATATATTCAAAACCGGAAGTTCCGGGGGTAGGTACATTATACAACAGATCTTTTGTTTTCTTCAAGTACGCATCTGTTGAAAACAGGATTCTATTTTTAAAAAAACCAAGTTCTAAACCCAGATTATATTGCTGGGTAGTCTCCCAAGTGAGGCTCGGATTGGGCATCACTGTTGGCGCAGCGCCCGAAAAATCCAAATAGTTTGTTCCTAAGGTAAACTCTCCTCTTGAAGTGTAATCGCCGATGGCTTCATTTCCAGTACTTCCGAGACTAAAACGAAGTTTACCGTCACTCAACCAGCCCAAATTTTTGATACTTTCTTCTTCCACGAAACGCCATCCTGCGGATGCAGAGGGAAAGAAACCAAACCGTCGATCACGGCCAAAGCGGGAAGAACCGTCAGTACGAAGATTGAATTCCAACAAATATTTGCCCTCATAATCGTAAGTAACCCGACCAAAATAGGAAAGCATGGCATGTTCGGAAGCGACATTTACGCCTTGATTTGAAATCACAGATGCACCATTTAGAGTACGGATATCATCGCTTGGAAAATATTCTCCGTCAAGTCCTGTCCTGTCATAACGCCATTTCTGAAAACTCATCCCAAATACCGCCCCAATATTGTGCTTATCCGCCACATTTTTTGTATAGGTGAAGTAACTCTCATTCCCCCAAGTAAGATTTCCAGAAGATCGTACAGCACCGGTGTTGTATCCTTCGCGATAGTCCAATATAGATGGCATAAATTCATCTTCCTTCATTGAAATATAATCCAGATTCACATTGCTCCGGAATTTAAGATCCTTATAAATATCAATTTCTAGATATTGGCTTCCAATGATACGATTACTCTTATTGAGATTGGTTGAAAATAAAGCCATACCGACAGGATTGCGCTGTCCAATCATATAGCCGTTCAGTGATCCATCAGGCAAATACATCGACATATTTGGTGGTCTTACCAATAAACTCCTGATAATACTCAAATTCCCAGACCCTGCAGCATTCGTTCGATTGTTTACCGCGTTTGTATAGGAAATACTCTGCCCTATTCTCACGCGATCTGAAATCGTAAAGTCAACATTCAGTCGGGAGGTAAACCGTTTATAATTCGAATTCAATATGACTCCATCTTGATTCAAATAGGATGAACTCCATGCATATTTTGTTCCTTCATTCCCTCCCCTTACAGAGAGATCTAACTTATACTGTTTTGCTGTGCGCATCAACTCATCCTGCCAGTCTACATCGCCATTGTTCATGGGGTTGAGGGAATCTATAATCGTATAGAAAGGGTCTTCTGGAATTGTCATACCACGATAAGAGTCCAAAACTGCTTCTCGATATTGCCTGGCGTTCAAAACACTTAGTTTGCGTGTCAAGGAACTAACCCCCGCATTTGCATTCAATATTACTTCCGGCTTACCTGCTGCACCCCGTTTTGTGGTAATCATCACAACTCCATTGGCAGCCCGGGAACCATAAATTGCTGTAGATGCTGCATCTTTTAATATTTCAATGGAGGCGATATCGCTTGGATTGATATCTGCCATTGGATTTAGACCTGAATTTTCAGTGCCATTTAAAGAAGAAATAGAATTGGATTCAAGTGGAATACCATCCACAACAAAAAGCGGATTATTACCCGAATTCAGCGAAGAACTTCCCCGGACGCGTATACTCATCTCTCCTCCAGGTGCTCCCGAATTGGATGATACCTGCACGCCAGCTGCTCGTCCCTGTAAAACGGAAATAGGATCCTGTAACGTTGTTTTCTCAATTTCAGCAGCCCCCACAGAAACAATAGCTCCTGTTAGATTTCGTTTTTTCTGACGGCCATATCCCACCACAACCGTTTCTTCCATCACATTGGAAACAGGTGCTAAAGATATTGTATAGCTTGTACGCGTATCTATTTTTATCGTCTGACTGGAATATCCCAAAAATGAAAAAGTTAGCGATTGTCCTATTGCCCCATTGTCTAATACAAAACCACCTTGTTTATCTGTCGTTACTGTCGTGCCTTTTTGATCGTCAAGCTTTACAGTAACTCCGAGTAAAGGTGACTTTGCCACCGCATCGGTCACTTTCCCGATGATCGTTTTTTGCTGCGCTGTCGCAGCGCCAGGAATAATTAATAGGACATGCAAAAAAAACAAGGATGGTACATAATACGACAACCATAGTTTACATTGGGTAGTACTAAATTTCATACGAAGGTTTTAAGTTTATATCATCTATAAATTGTCGATAACGATTAATAAAAAGTATTTTAATGAAAAGATTTACATTAAAACGTTAACCATTACCAAATAATTAACGTTTTAAATAAAACTATAGTATATGGAGAAGTGTTTTTTGTAACATTATTGTTATGAAATAAGGTTTCGTGCTCTGTGCGCACAGTAATTCTGACCAATTTATGAGCGAAATGGGCAGATATAAATTATTAAATAAGATTAATGAGGTACCTAGTTGAGGTGTAAAAGATTTTTTTCAAGTACTACCTATGACCATAGGTTTCAGGACTCTTTCTTTGAAAATCTTTCCAGCTCGAGACTCGGAAAAACTTTTGAAATCCTGAAGACTTTTTATTTTTTCAAGTGCTGAATTGAGAAAAGGATCAGACTTTATTATTGCTAAAACTGTTGGGTCATCTTTCCAGAGATCAGTCAAAATAAGAATACCTTTTTCCAGTCCAAGAGCAATCAATTCAGCAAGCTTGGTATTGACAAATATATGTTCCGGTTTTCTGAAATACGCATTGTTGAGCTGAATGTATTTACTGATAATCCATGAAGCTGCCATTTCATTCCGAACACCAATCTTTCCATCCTGAATACCAAGTTCATTTATAAATTCATGCGCGTCAACAATATTGATCAGTCCAAAATGATATAAATCCCTAATGGTGTAATCTATCCTGTCCGCACAGAGCGCAGGAAGTGGCATCTCAAGCAGGGTATACTTCGGATCTTGCAGTAAAGAAGTACTAAATCCATTTTTAGCAAGTATAGATGGTATAGTGGAGTTTGCTATTACTTCCTCAAAAATTTGCTCATGATAATCTTCTCCTTTATGCTGCAGGACGTAATCGATAACATGTGAAAAAGCGGTGTGGGAGACATCGTGTAAAAGGGCAGCAATTTGCTCTTCCAGACTACCTCCAAGTTTCCTCACGAGAAGCAAAACACCAATAGAATGTTCATATCTGCTGTGACCAATATTTGGAGAGACCAAAAAAATGGCACCTCCCTGATGAACATTTTTTAATCGTTGAACTGGCTCCGAGAGTATGAGATCAATAAGTATATCTTCAAGTTCGAAATTGCCGTAAAAAATATCGCTTACAATCATAACTCAAATATAAAGCATTTAAAGTTACGATGGAGGTGAAAATGAAAACGCCCTTCTTAGTACAAATATCTTATTTAAAAAATCATTGACACTGCAATTGAGCTAGCAGGATTTACTGTAGAAACTTGTTTACAACGTTGAACCACATTTTTTAACAAATAATTCTAATCATCGGATGGACCTTATTAAAAGAAAATCAAACTCATAAAGATCGAAGAAAGTTATGCTTCGCATGAGCTCCCTTCTGTCAGTTTACAGAATTTCAGATCGCCTTTACAATCAAACAGCCTGAGACGGGTACCCAGGTGGAGGAAGTCTGCCGTAAGATGGGTGTCAGCGAGGCTACATGCTACAATTGGAAGAAGAAATACATTGGCTTAGGAGTTTCAGAACTCCGAAAACTGCGCCAACTTGAAGAAGAAAATACTCAACTGAAGAAGCTTGTTGCCCATCTGAGTTTGGATAAACAGATGATTCAGGATGTGTTAAAAAAACTAAGCGAAGCGTCTCATGAATCACATTAAAAACAGACACGTTTGAATGAAAAAGTCAATTTTTTAGAAGGTTTCAAGGTGCGTTTTGTAAATGTGATGTCGATTTTTACGAAATTTAGTCATTGTTCAAAATTCAGATATTTATTGTTCTTAACTTAATCTGCCAACTAAGTTAGCAACACCAGACTAATTTTTTGTATATTATCTGCAAATTTCTTATCGGAGTAATTATGTTTGATATATTAATAAAATCCTATTTTAAAATTATTAATCTAATTAATCTCAAAAAAACGATTGTATGAAAAAAATCATATTGCTTACAATAGTACATTCTATTTTTATAACACTCTTCGGGCAGGAACGAGAGGTGAGGTACTCAGAAGATTTCATAAAAATAAATGATGCAAAAGTAACTATAGAAATAAATGAAGTTCAGGAGCTAGCCCATGTCCTTATGGCGATTACTGATATCGGATTAAAAGATTCCAATCTAATTAATCACGATAGTGAATACTATGATAATGTTATTAAATGTTTTGCTCCTTATCGAGATCATAAGGCTGTAAGAATAGTAGACTCCCTACTGAATGAGAGTATAATTTATTATATTTTTTTATCTTCAAATGCGAATGGTTTCGCGTTCAACAAAAATAAACTTATCAGAACCAATATCTATACTTTTCCAGCAAAAGGTGTGGGAACGGTAGAAATTTCTGAAGATCCAATGCTTAAATATCAAAAAGAGCTGGAAGATTTTGTAATTGTGACTGATTTTAGAAGATTTTATGCTGAAAATAAACCATTCTATGATAGAATCAAGCAGGATTACGAGAAATATGGGGAAATTGATAAACAGAAAGAATGGTTGGAGAAAAAGTTTGATTATAAAATAAATAGTTATAGGGTTTTAACTTCTCCTCTTATTCGAGGATTAAATGCGACTACTACCTTCGAGGACAATAATTTTAAAGAAATGCTTCTATATCTTCCAATGATTAGGAATGATAAAGAAGTGACGAAAGTATTAAATATTGCGATGAATAGTCGAGTAATATTTACTGAGATCGACCATAATTATGTGGGGCCATTGAGTGATAAATATAAGGGCACTATCGATACAATATTCAATAACAGAAATTTATGGGTTAACACGTCAAATAAATCAACTATGCATTATTTCAATCCAGTTAAGGTTTTTGATGAATACATGACATGGGGGCTTTTTATTTTATACGCATCAGACACCTATGCTAATGATCAAAATAGCTTAAAATATATTATTGATCATATCAACAACAAAATGATGGCTAAAGGGTTTCCAAAATCTGAAACGTTCAACACAGAACTGTATAAACTTTATAACGAAAATCCGAATAACAAGATTGAAATGATTTATAAAGAGATTTTAGAGTGGTGTTCAAACCAACAATAAAGAAATCTTAAAAACAATGGAACAGAAACATTTCAGTATATACAGCTCGTCGCCCCGGAGGAATTAACAAAAAACGATAGCACATTGAACGAGATATTTGATCTCTCCAACCACTGTTATCTTTTAGGATTTTATCACTTTTTTTTTAGTTTTTCAGAAATCTAAGCTGAAGATGCTTGAGAGGGAGCTTAATCTTTGAGTCCAAGGAAATCGTTGGCATTAATAATAATAATCATATTCTCCATTGCTTAATCTCAGCCCTAACTCATTTCCTTTACTGAACCAGTTTAATGCCAATTGAATAGTGCTAAAATTAATATGATTGGTTTACTGCTTAGTACCATGAACAATTGATTATAGCTATTTCAATACATTATCCAATGTTAATATACTTTATTTTTATAATATATCTACTTGTACGAATTGATAGATTGTGTTACTTTCCAAGTCTCGCCATCGTTGACCAAAGTCACAAGATCGGTCTTGGTAAACCCTTCAAATTGTTGGGTTACTTTTGCTACCATATAATCGCTTGACTCCTCTATGATGGTGGTGTTCGTTTTACAGTTCAGCTGCTCTCCTCTCTGTTTTTTCAAGAATGAAATGACTTCTGAACGGGTGTTGGTCTTATCGTCCGATCCTTGTACTTTTTGGTTGAAATCTGCTGCGAACAATTGCTCTACTCCTGCCGACTGCCCTGCTGTCATTACGGCAACGTAATGATCGATGGCTAGGTCTGCTGTAGATAGATTGACTGCTGCAGTTTTTGGATTGCTTACTGCTGGTTTGACTGCTGCCATAGTGAAAGTAGATACTGCGATCAAAGCTGCTGCTGAGAATGTTTTTGCTAAAGTGTTCATAATGTCTTTATTTATATTATTAATTTTCTATTCGTAATTGTTGACTCAAAAGTAGGGCGTAATCCATCCCTACCCTATGGCAAATAGACTAACACAACAAAAAACTCGGTGAATGGAGGAAATGGGAAGGTAAGGTTCAAAGTGAATGGCGCGATTAAAATAATTACACCAGTATCGATGGATACGTAGATTTTTTTGTACTTTAATACCATAGACCTTTTTAAGAAATGAACATAGAAAAATTTTTCTCTACTGAATTGATTCTGGAAGATGAATCAATTTTATTGCGCCCATTGACCATAAATGATATTGACAATATAGAAACCATAAGCTACAATAAAGAACTTGGCGAATTTGGAGCAAGGGTAAAAAACAGATCTGACTTAACAGATTATTTTAATTTTTGTCTAAATTCAAAAAAAGAAAAAGAACTATATCCACTTATAATTATAAGAAAGGAAAGCAATACTCCAATAGGATTAACCATGTTTGGGAATATTAGCTTTCAAAATAAAAGATTGGAGATAGGATGGACATGGATCGGTCAACAATTTCAAGGCACAGGGGTGAATAGGATCTCTAAAGGACTGCTGCTTGATTATTGTTTTAACAGTTTAAACCTAAGAAGGGTAGAGTTTAAGATAGATGTAAAGAACCTGAAATCGCAAAAGGCTATAGAAAAAATTGGTGCTATTAAAGAAGGGCTTTTAAGAAATTATAACATTCAGTCTTATGGAGAGAGTGAAGGAACTTACGTGTACAGTATTCTTAAAGAAGACTGGAAGAAAGCATCTAAACTTTAATAGCCACCCTAGAAAATCTTAAAAAAACTGATTAACGCATACTGCCAATTTTATTTGCAAGTTCATACTTCAAAATTGAACCATAATGACTAAAATAATACTACCACTCATTCTGTTATTGACCAGTTGTAAGCTGTCTACCGACGAGACTAATTATTTTGGGCAAACCTATCCTGGTTCTATTCCTGAGATTTTTGCACCAGGCATAGTTTCAGTGAAAGGCAGATTGGAGCATGGTATTTCATTCACTCCTGACGCAAAAGAATTAGCATTTGGTGTACTGAACGAAGATGATTTCAGTGGAGTAATTTTTCATTCCAAACGGATTAAAGAAAAATGGACTGAACTCAAGATTTTTGAACCGTTAAAAAATCAATGCGTATATCTCCCCTATTTTTCACCTAATGGTAAATCCTTACTTTATACGCAAAGTAAATCTGATACAGACAATGTATACACCGATGTTTGGATAATCGAAAAGATAAACGATGAGTGGGTTTTTCCCAAAAAAATAGCAGAACCATTGAATTCAACAAGCAGGGAAGCTAATGCTTGTATGACCTCTGATGGTACAATATATTTTTCTTCAAATAGGAATTGTGATGAAAAGAAAAATTGCCACACCGCTGATCTGTTCTATTCAAAAATAATAGATAATGAGTATAGCAGCGTGAATGTTATTTCTGAATTTATTTCAACTAATGATGAGGAAAGTGTTTTCATTTCTCCAAGGGAAGACTACATCATCTTTTGTAGATATACGGACAATGAGACAGGTGTGGATTTATACATTAGTTATCGTGATATTAATAATAACTGGATTGAGCCTCAAATAGTTGATTCAACAATTAATTCCAAAGATTGGGATCGGAGACCTTTTGTAAGTATTGACAATAAATTTCTGTTTTTTACTCGACTGCAAATCGCAGAAAAAGGATTAACAGAGTCGGATATATTTTGGGTTAATACGTCAAAACTATTTAAACCATTTGTTTATCATTCACCTCATGACATAACAGTCCAAGTTGGAGAGGAATTCGAAATATCCATCCCTAAAGATTACTTTAAAGACATAGATGATAAACAGTTAACTTACAAATCAAATCACAACCAGTTTGACTGGTTGCATTTTGATAGTGAGCAAATGAAATTATCTGGCAACCCAACTGTAGGGGGAGTTTTTGAATTGACTTTCACAGCAATTGATAAATCTTCGAATTTAATAAATGATAAGATTTTAATAACTGTTACAAATCTTAGAAGCTAATTCGCGCAATTGGCTTTTATCGTATGTAGGGGTGATTTGCATAATGCAAAGTTATAAACTTTGAGATAGTTGGCAACTATGTTAAGCAATCAAAATTAAGTATTAGTTCGCGATAAGGACCATAATAACATCTCCTCATCTTTATTGATTTCCTTAAAATTCAACTTTTTCAGAAGATGGATAGAGCTATTGTTTTCAATAAGGCATTTTGCCGTAATTACGTTTAATATGACATTCGAAAAAGCCCATTTGATAAGTGCTCGAGCGGCCTCCTCGGCATAGCCCTGCCTTCTTTCTTCAGTGATGATACCGTAACCGATATCGGCACTGCTTTCTTCTTTATTAAACCCTTTGAAACCAACGTCTCCAATTATTTCAGATGTTTCGCTTTTAATGACAATCCATGATTCGAATCCTGTAGGTGCTGATACTTCTGAAAGATTTTTGATTATTTTAGGTAGCGTTTCTATAACATCTATATCTGGCCAACTTCTACCCTTTTTAAGCCCTAGCTTATCTAAAAATTTAAATTCTTCATTTAAGATATGAGTACAGATTTCTGTGGTAAACGGAATAAGGGTGAGCCGTTCTGTCTGTAGTTTCACGATCTGTAAGGTAGCTGGTTTCAAAATTTCTCTTTATATTTTTGATATGTTATGGATATTGGCTGTTATATGATTTGAGCTACCTGTTTATTGTATGCTAGGCAATTGTGCAATCATCTCACAATTTTACATTTTTTTCCTTAGATTTTCGTCGTTAAAATCGATACTGTGTATATGTTCTTATCACTTGAAGCCAAAAATGGGTCGGGAAGGCTTTATTTTGAAAAGAAAATTTAATAGATATAAGTGGTGCTCCGATTTAAAATGGAGATCTTTATAAACCAACATGATAAAACCATGGAACCTAAAAAACTATACACGGCCGTAACCTATCATAAGTATGTTAGCAGTTGTACTGCATCGAGGCTTAAAACGCTCGAAGTAATCGTTAACGTATTTTTATACTCAAGCTTATACTATTTCAAAATTTGTCGTTTACCTAAAAAACACCTCCATTCACCGAGTAATATCAATACACTAACCGAAAACAGCTTGATAGATCCCTAATATTAAGATATTATTGAATAAAATTATAAAATCCGAATATGACAATCATCAATACGCGTATTTCTTTCGCTTTTAGCAAAGTATGGCTGTTTTTTTCATTTCTGCTAACATCACTGACATTATATTCTCAATCTACAACTATAAATCCTATCAGTTTTTATAGCAAAAAGATTAAATTATCGGGCACAATTTATGCCGCCAAAAATCCGAAAGCAGGTGTAGTTATTGTTCATGGATCTGGTCATGAATTGAGGTCTACTGCATTAGCAACATTTTTAGCTAATAATGGTATTTCTGTCCTTACTTATGACAAACGAGGGGTTGGTGAGTCAGAGGGTGAATATGCTGGTCCCGAAGTCGGCACTAACAACATTGACCCCTATAATCTCAACCTACTGGCGACAGATGTGCAGGCAGCATTAAAAACGTTAAAAGAGGTTATAAAGGACAACAATGTCCCAGTGGGTCTTATGGGAGGCAGTCAAGCTGGCTGGATAATACCTATAGCCGCAAATAAATATAAAAAAACTGATTTTATAGTATTATTAAGTGGTCCTGTAATACCTACGCTTGAACAGCTTCGTTTTCAATTTTTCACGAATGGTAATCCCCATTTTTGGGATACGCATTCTGAGTCAGAGGTACGCCAACATATCAGCAATGCACCGGACAAATTTCGGTTTGTAAATACCGACCCTGTAAAATCTCTTAAGAAATTAAAAATTCCTGGACTCTGGCTTTTTGGCGACAAAGATATCCAAGTTCCTATAAGATTATCTATTGAAAAATTAGAAGATCTTAAAGCTCAGGGAAAAGATTTCGACTACAAAATATTCCATAACTTTGGACATAACCTTTCCATCTCGATCAATATGGAACCCACTCAATTTGCTATAGATTGGATCAAAAGTTTAGCAGAAGGGTTTAACAAATAAGTTTCTGATAATTAAGTACAAAAAGATGCACTTTTATTGATGCTCGTTTTTAAGAGATGTTAAAAAAGGAAATCCACCTCTTGAATGATAAACTATTAAAGATATGAGGGGAATTTATAATAACTTGAAATAAAATGTATTGGGGATATAATTTTAAAAACTCTGAAGACTTCATTTTGGAAGAAGGCAGCTAATAGGGTTACCTGCAATATCCCCTCCTCTATTTTGGGTTATCATGCCAATTGGACTGGAACAAGCGACAAAAACTATTGTTATAAGGTCAAAAATAGACTAGTTTTATACTGGCAATAAAGATGCCTTATCAGTAAATAGAGTATTTGATATTCAAATAAATTATAAAAAAAATATAACCAATTAAAAATTATGAAAAATATAGTCCTTTTTATTCTCTTGCTATCGTCTATTTTTTGCTTGGCTCAGTCGTCAGAGGAAGAAAAAATCGATATTAATCTTTTAATTGAAAGCGTAGCAAATAAAATGATTAAAAAACCTTTAATTCATTCTACTTCAATCGCTATAGTTTATCAAGGAAATGAATACATCGGTCACTATGGAGAATTAGAGAAAGGGAAAAATAATTGCCCTAATAATGAAACAATTTATGAAATTGGTTCTCTAAGTAAAACATTTGCAGGGACACTTGCTGCTAAGGCAGTTTGTGAAAATAAATTGAATATTGAAGATGAAATCCAAAAATATCTACCGGAAGATTATTCAAATCTAAAATATGGAAGTCAGCCAATTCTTGTAAAACACCTGCTCTCACACACAAGTGGCTTTCCAAACATGCTTCCGCTGGAAGCAAATGCAATACTTCAGGATTTCACCAACTATGAAACTCCGGCTAAAATCAATGAACTTCATAAGAACTTTGGACAAAAAGATTTTCTAAGAGATCTCCATAAAGTCAAGATTGATACGATTCCAGGTTATAAATATTCCTATTCTAGTGCAGGCAGCGAACTTATAGCTTTTATTTTAGAAAAAGTATATAAAACAAAATATGAAAAACTATTAACAGATTACCTGTCTAAAAGTATTGCAATACAGAACACAAAAATCAGCCTTTCTGATCAGGATGTCAAAAAGCTTGCAGTAGGTTACCACAGTGATAATAGTATCATCACCTCTCCAATGCCACAATTACCCTGGGGGGCATCCGGTAATATGAAATCGACAATACCTGATATGGTTAAATATATTAAATTTCAATTGAAAAATAATAAAACCGTTGCTGAGTCACATACATCAATTGTCAAGTTTGGTCCTGGGTTCAGCATTGGATATTTTTGGAATATTGTCACTGATGATAAAAAATTAGGTACATTTTACATACATCATGGTGGAGTGCCACGGTCCCAATGTTATATCTATATTATTCCAAAATACAATTTAAGTGCTTTTATTATTACCAATCAAAGCGGTGTAGACACAGCCGAGGTGATGGAAGATGCATTAAATGAAATATTTGAAAAAATAACGAAAGAAGAAAGCAAAGGATAAAATTGATTTTAATCTAGGTAGTCCATTACTATTAAATCATAATGTGAGCGGATAATTTACGCCTTAAACTTCCATTCACATCTCGAATACCACAATACAAAGTGTAGTACAAATACTACTATTATGAAAAAATAGTAAATTTAATTTTTAACCACAGATATTAACAGGGACTAATACACAATACCTTATACTAGAATGCATCAAAGCAACTTCTTGTCAAGACAAACATCGCCCATAAGATTTTTTCAGTTGGATATTCTCTTCATAAAGCTAACGAAGCTTTCGGTGTTCCGAAACTACTAGACCACCGTATTTCTTCTTCCAATTGTAGCATGTAGCTTCGCTGACACCCATCTTACGGCAGACTTCCTCCACCCGATTGCCAGTCTCGGATTGTTTGATTGCAAAGGCGATTTGTGGTTCGGTAAATCGACCGAAGCTCATGCGAAGCTTAGCTTACGTTGCTCTTTTTTTCGTATTTCACAACTTTAAAAATTAGTAATTCAACCCCGGATTCTATACTTTCAAAATGACCTGTTTTTTGGAAGAAGGTCAATACTTAAAAAGTAAAATTCAACTTATCATTTACCTAAAGCCATTACCAGATCATATGTGTCTTCCAAAAGTTTGTATTTGACTATCAACCCCTCAACAATGGTTATTTCAGTGAAAAATAGAGATTTATAAACTTTCTGTGTTTTCAACATCCGTGTTGCAAAGCTTCCCGAACTGATTACCACATTTTCTATTACAGCTATATGATCAATCGTTGCAGAGACAGTTTCTGTACTATGCCAAAGTAGTTCAAAAAATTCTCGAACCTGATCACGAGTTGTTCTAGTTCCCAACCAGGGCGCAAGAAACTTGTTACCAGGAACATGCCAATCGGTATGCTCAGGAAACATTTCTATTATCTTTTCAATGTTATGTTCACTCAATGCAGAATAATATCTCAGGACTACATCAAGCGGATTTTCAGATTCAATTACTTTCATATTTTTGAGTGTTAGAATGTTAAGTACCGGACAGATATGGTCCGAAAATTTCTCTGATGTTAAATTGTAATTACTTGGTCCAAAAGCGATCTTCGTGTTCCTCGTCTGCTGAGAAGATTTTCACTTTGCTTATTTTGCTGTTCTCGACCGTGTAAATATCAACATTATACACATC
Source organism: Sphingobacterium sp. SG20118 (assembly GCF_044740685.1). Classification (NCBI taxonomy): domain Bacteria; kingdom Pseudomonadati; phylum Bacteroidota; class Sphingobacteriia; order Sphingobacteriales; family Sphingobacteriaceae; genus Sphingobacterium; species Sphingobacterium sp. SG20118. Next base: position 1,736,332 of record NZ_CP172826.1, on the reverse strand, counting down.
GAGTTTTTCACCTGAATTTTATTCGGCCGTCCAATGTAATAAGCATGCAACCTGGTTACCGTGAATACTAATTGAATTAAAAGCATTTAATTGTAAAGTGTTATCGGAAATTTCGAACATTTTTCCAACCATTCCAAATACCTCTTGCTGTGAACACTTCAAACCAGAGATCATATTGACGCCAGGTTGGGACCAGTTAACATCTAAAGTCAATAGTTGCCCAATTTTTTCAAGATCGAGCGATTTTACTGAGGTCCAAAATTCTACCACTATTTGTTTTTCTTGATTTCCCATAATATCTTATATTTAGTATTTCAATCAAAGTTCGTACTTAAACCGAAGCTAAAACTATCTTTGAGCGACATCTGATTATCATTTCGCGTCAAATAGTTTTTTATCTATTATATTGATATTTTAGCTTCCTAGATATTTCAAGTATGGAAGACCAAGTTAAAAATTTTATATCAAGACTGATCGGATACGCAGTTCAAAGAGACGTGACAGCAGACGAACTTCTGCGTGCATCACAAATCACTATAGAAGAGCTAACAATTTTAATAAATCCACTTACAGCTAAAAAGATCGATGATGTCTGGATCAATGCAGTATGTATGAGTAAGGACGAAATGTTTGGTCTTCATTTTGGTGAATCCTTGCAGCTCCAGGCATTAGGCATAGTCGGAGAAATAATAAAAACAAGCAAAACGGTAGGTCAAGCACTCACTAACGCAGCACCATTGGCCCACATAATCTCGTCATCGGTAAAACTTACAATCTTCCGGGACGATGATCATTTTTCCGTAGATTTTAAACCAACCAATCAGGACTGGAAGCAAAATATATCTGACATCCAAACTATTGATCTTTTAATGGTTCTGGTAATACATGAACTTGATGGATTATTGTTTAAAAAACTTGTTCCAAGTTCAGTCAGCTTCGCCAGACCGCTGACTAACCATGAGGAATATAAACGGGTTATGCGCTGCAAGCCGGACGAAAATACAGAAAGCAACCAAATTTCATTCGATATAGGCTACTGGGATGAAAGAATTATAACATCCAAACACGAACATCAGCAAATCCTTCTTAAGGAAGAGGTAGTTTGGCAAAACAACCATGCAGCAGAACGGGGACTGAAAGAACGCATTTACAATTATCTACGTGCAAACTCCTATCTGAAAATGGTAACCCTTGAAGATATCGCATGCAACTTTAACATCAGTCCACGCACACTACAGCGTAAATTAAAAAGTGAAGCGATTAATTTTCAGGCATTAGCTGATGATGTTCGTAAAAACCTTGCTTTAATGTATTTAAAAGACGAATCTTTTCAGATTAAAGAAATTTCTTGGATGCTCGGATATAATGAAGTAAGCGCATTTGTACGTGCCTTCAAAAGATGGACAGGAACGACTCCTACCGCTCATGTTAAAAAGCAGGTCAATAATAATATAGAGAGAATTCAAGACCACGTTAAATAAAATATCTTTTACCATCCTAACAATTTGAAACCGCGTACTTATATCAATAAGGGTTTACTTATATCAATAAGGGTTTACTTATAAAGAACATGCAACGCTTATCGCTTTTGAATATACCGGAACTTGGTACAGCAGTAAAAAATTAAATGCCACACTGGGACATATGATTCCAGAAGAATTTGGAAAAAAATTAATCTGTTTAATTTTTACAATTAATAGATTAATCAGAAAACCTGCAAGAATTTTCCTTCTAACACTTCTTTGGGCACATCAAGAATCTGTTCGATAGCTATGGTAGCAGAATCCTTGCTGAATTCACCCATAAATCTCCATAGGTCATTTTCTTTTGTAGTACTTCAGGATATTGTATCCTTTACTTATGAAGGTAGCCTACAAAAGATAATTGATGTTCCCAAATTGCAGCCAGGGCGATACCTTATGGAGTTTACAATTGGTGATCTTAAAGAAATGGTGCCTATTGACTTCCGATAGATAATGTAGCTAAATGACAACTGGTTACGTTCAACACATAACTAATTAAACAAACTAGATATGAAAAAATTTTTGAAACTTCTAATTTTATCGATTACACTCGTTACCCTTGTATCTTGTAAAGATGATGAAGAGATTATTGCCTGCCCTGATATTTATGTTGCTTTAGTAGCTAACATTAATTATGTCGATGGTAGCGGGAAGGATTTAGTCTTTGTAGATAATCCAATATATCCACCTGAGAATATTAAAATGTATAAAGTATTGGCAAATGATCAGACAATGCCAATTTCATTTACAATTATTAAAAATGAGAAATTCTTAGCAGTAAATTTAGACAAAGTAGAAAATGGAACATTTTACATTGAGCTTAAGCCAGGAGTAACAGACAAAATTACGTACGCTGCAAAGATTGACGAGAGCTCGCCTTGCAAGGATTACAAATTAATAGATATTAAACAAAATGATGCCTTAGGGCAATATGAAGGTAAAACCCAAATATGGACATTAAAAAAATAAAGAGACCTTTATTTATAAATTGAAGAAGCCGTCTAAATTGGTAGACGAGTCACCTGAGAATTGAATATTTGGATACCCACCAGTGAGAGGGTACGAGCAAAAATGAAAGAGGTTGACCTTTTTGGACAGAATCTTTTTGTAAAAAGGCCTAGTTCAATAAGTAGGCTATTTCTGAGGTTTGGGTTTGAGCTCGGCTTTATAGATTTCAAGCTTTATTAAGATGGATTGCAGCTCTTCATTTGCTTTATTGATCTACTCGGCACGCTGCTTGATGGCAACATAAGGGCTTTTGACCGCAAATTCTTTATTGTTACTGAGCCCTCTTATCCCTTCTGTATACAATAATGTCCTTTGCGCCATAAACTCATCTGGTATATAAAATATCCTTGTACGGATATGAAAAATCCAACAGTTGTTTTCCCGTGCTAAATTTATGAGCGCTCGTACATCAGAAGGTATTTCTCTTTTTTTATCTAACCATGCGGGTACCATATATTTTTCATAAAAAATAAATTCTTACTACGCTCTAATCTATCAATCTCTTCTTGAGCAGCGCCAACTCCCCTGCTATCATATCTGGTCATCGTGCGAAGCCCTGCTTGATGATATGCTCGCGATCCGCTAACGTGAACAATTGGGAGATGTTAAAGGCAGACTCACGGATGCCTGCAATCTGTCTAAAAGATAATTGTGCTCTGCTCTTACCTGTTTTTACAGCTGTAGGATGCTTGATTATATATTCTTGCTGTATTTGCTTTAAATTCATCTTTCGTCGTTTTAAATTAATCGGTCATCAATTAGAAAACTCTCAGGAATTTTCCTTCTAACACTTCTTCGGGCACATCTAAGATCTACTCGATAACTACGGTAGCAGAATCCTTGCTGAACTCACCCATAAATGTCCATAGGTCATTTTCTTTTGTCGGAACAAAATGCTGAACTACATCGTCCACACTGTTATCGAACTTCAAGATATTGTATCCTTTACTTTTAAGATCCTTCAAGATTTCGATAGTCAATGTTATAGTCATCGCAATTATTGTTTATCTTTTCAGCTTTTTTCGAATAGGTTTACATTTCAATCTTAAGCCACATAACTAGCACATACTTCAGAAAAGCCATTAATTAAGCGATGGAAAAATTGCAGAAAAAAATATAAAAAGATGCAAGAAAACTCTTAATTTTATAAATATAACTCTCAGAAAACTGTAAAGCATTCACCGTATTAGACCAATACCATAGGCCTAATTATATTCATATGCATCTAAATATTTAAATATGAGAATTTCAGATATTGAAACATTCTATGCTCAGTACGTTGATCGTACCCAAATCCATGAGGAAAGTTTTCTGGGTCATTTCGATTTCATATTATGGAAAGATCTTCAAAAAGACCTATCTGCTTGTAAGCAACTCCAAAGAAAACCTTTTTATAAGATTGCATTGGTAAGCGGAAATGCCATTTATCAATCTAAGTCAACACAAATTCCTATCTCGGGGTATAGTATTGTTTTTAGCGCCCCCTTGGCAAGATTTGCATTTAAGACGAATGATCCACATTTTTTTGGTAAATATTGTGTTTGTAGCGATACTTTTCTTCGAGGAACGAACCAATTCAATCTTCCAATATTACCTATTTTCAAAAACAAAGACATTTATGTAAAATCATTGTCTGAAATTCAATATGAAGAATTGATGTTATTATTTAACCAAATCGATACGGACTATAAGTCCGACTACCCTTATAAGGAACAGTTGATCAGGAACAGGGTCTTCGATATTGTTCATTATGTGCAGAAACTTGATGAACGATTTTATAAAATCGAAACAACAGAGGATGTAAATCTTGAGAACCTGTTTTTCTTGCTGCTTGAAAATGTATTCTTAAACATCAACATGGAGAAAATGCTTATAAGTAAATCACCTTCTTATTATGCAGGACTATTGAATACAACTGTAGATAATCTCAATAATGTATTAAAAAAGTCGACTGGTAAGACAACGCAATCCATTATTCACGAAAGAATAATAGAGGAAGCCAATGTATTTCTGAGACATACAGATCACAGTGTAAAGGAAATTGCGTGGTGTTTGCATTTTCAGGAAACTTCTCATTTCCAAAACTTTTATAAAAGATTAACCGGACGCACTCCTATTGAATATAGAAAGAGATAGTTTATTTGCAACTAATACAGGTTTATTTGCACCTTGATACTACATCCTTCGCTATAATTTTGTATTATAAAATTTAATAGAGTTATGGAAAAATCATTTTTAGTTATTGGTACAGGTGAGGTGGGAATTGCTATGTTAAAAAGTCTTTATAAATATAAGGAAGCAAATAATGGGCAATTTACTATTGGAGTCTTGGTCCAACCTTTAAGCGTTGGAGATAAAAATGCTCCACATTCTAAGTTCGCTGGAATCGCGGTTGAAGCGGTGGATTTAGTTTTAGAAAGTATTGAGAGTCTTGCAGAAACATTCAGGAAGTACGATACCGTAATATGTTGCAGTGGATTTTCAATTGGAGCTGGTATGCAGGTAAAGATTACAAAAGCGGTATTGGAGGCTGGGGTGAGAAAATATGTGCCGTGGCAATTTGGGGCCGATTATGACAAGATCGGACGTGGGAGTGCGCAGCCAGTTTTTGATGAGCAGCTGGATGTTAGGGATTTGCTTCGGGAGCAACAAAAAACCCATTGGATAATAATATCGACAGGAATGATAACTAGCTTCTTGTTTCGTGAAGACTTCGGCGTTATAGATTTGTCAAATAAGGTCATACATGCGTTAGGCGATTGGCAGCATTCGTTGACGCTAACATCCTGTGAAGATATTGGTGCCGTTTCTGTTGAAGTTTTATTTCATCGACCGGAAATACTCGATCAAGTGGTATTTGTCTCCGGAGAAACAGCATCCTTTAAAGAAATTGGAGATAAGATGGATAGATTGTTTAATATTAGGTTCGAACGCGTATTGTGGGATCACAAATTCCTGAAAAAGAAATTGAAGGATGATCCCGCTAATATATTTAACCGGTATCGGTTAGTATTTACACATCCTGGTGTGACATGGCCTATGCAAGTTACTTTTAATCATCGCAATAATATTCCAACAGTTGGAATAGAACAATGGGCTAATGAGCATATTTATATAAACTGATTGTCATGGATTTCTAATGGTTATCATTATAATTAGCGGTGAAAAGCCATTTAAAATAGTTTAAGTAATAATAAGGCCTGGATCCATAACGATCCAGGCCTTAAATATTATTTTCAACTTCTTTGTTTCTAGTTAAATACTTTAGATGATTTGATTGTACTCGAAAATTTAATTAGTTCATTATTGACTACTGTCGCTGCTTCGTGTTGAATCTAGTGACCTAAATTTTCAAGTGAATCACATTAACCAATCCGGGCGCAGTTTTTCGAGCTTCCTCAATAGTTGGAGGTAGTGGGTGAAACAACTGAAAAAGTCCGTCTTCGGATCCCCAAATGTAAAGTGATGACCACTGCCTCACCACTTTTCAAATAAGGAGAGCATATGACTCCGTTTTACTTGTGCTGTATTCATATCAACAAAATTTACTTAGCACAAATGATCAATCAAATATGTACTTACTAGGACGATACCAACAAACACCCGACTTTCTTTACGCGCTGAGCTGTTGCTTGGAGGTTTTGAGAGGTGTGCCCAAAGCCATTGTTCCTGATAATCTGAAAGTAGCGGTAGTCAAAGCATATAAATATGAACCGGTCCTGAAGTAACCCATGAAAGATTTTGACAATCAATATGGTACAGTTGTAGTCCCCACCCGACCAGGTAAACGTAAAGATAAATCATTGGTGGAAAACCAGGTTAAAATCATCAAGTTTTCTAATTAATCTACAACAACTAATTCATTGGACACGAGAGTTACCACGTCATTCAAATCAATAAAATTACTTTCATCAGGATGGACTTTTTGTTTGTAGTTTTCACTTACAAAGAAGCTATTAAAGTCGTTCATTGAGGCAAAATAAATATCAGTAATACCGTCATACGCTGGTATTGGAAAACCTGCTATTATTTCAGGGTGCGAAACAACATATTTCTTTACATATTGTTTTGCCTCAGGAATAGACATAAATAATGATGCGTGATGATTTCTATGATAATCAACAAAATTTTCTATACTCATTCCTGCAATTCTTCGGATTAAAAACGTAAATTTCAACATAATTATAATTTTAATTTGTGTAAAGATAGAACGTGTCCTTTTATAAGGCAATTACGCATAAATTTATGCGTATCCAGTAAGTTGGCGACACGTAAAATTATTCTCTATGTATCAAAAAAAAACACCTGTTCAACTTGATTGCGGTTTACATTTTTTTAAAGAACTTTTAAATGGCAAATGGAAGCTGATGCTTGTTTATTATATTTCTAAAAACCTAAAGCGTCCAAGTGAACTGCAACGCAAAATTCCAAACGCTGACAGAAGAGTGATGGACAAACAATTGCAAGACTTAGTATTACACGGATTTATCAATAAAAAAACTTTCAACACCAAAGTCCCCAAAGTTGAATATGGACTTACAGAACTTGGCGAAAAACTTTTACCTTTGATTTTAACTATTGAACAATGGGGCGAAGAAAATCGATTTGTACTTAACAAAGCATTAGAAAAAGACCCAAAATTTGAAAACGTAGTCTGATTTTGACGGAAATGGTTATAGATTAATGCAAAGTTACAGTATCCGATACCATACAACAAGTATTGCCAAAACAAGCGTATGCATAGAGACTTTAAAATAATTATTTAAATTCACACACGACATATTTCAGAATACAAAACTTACTATTATTATCAGTACGTGATAAACTCGAACGGTATTGACCTCCTTTTTAAATACCTACCCCACCCTCGGGTCTATCCAAAAGATATCCCGTAGTGCTAGAATGTCTTCGATAGCCATCTGATTGTAGTTGAGTGAGTCGGTATTATGAACTGGTCGGTATTTGTGGTAATGGTAAACAATAAAAGCCATCCTGCGTAGACTGGCTTTTGGTGTTTTATGTATTAAAGGCCGATTTATTTTAAATTTTCAACTTCTTCGATAGTCAACATGTTGAGAGCAGACTCAATAGCTTTTTTATGCTCACCTTCGGCTTTTGCAACCAATACCGCTTTTTCAGCAGCTTTTGCTGCTTTAGTAGCTGCTTTTAATTGCTCTTCAAGCCCTTCTTGATACATACGAACAGCCTCGGCATCCCATTTACGTTTTAAACTGATATCATACATAGTGCGCTCCTCCTTAGTCAATTTTGCGTAGCTCGCCAAATGAAAAAACCGTTGGAATACTGCCAAATTCATGATCCGTGGCAAGGTCTTTAACGTAGACATATTCTTCAGCATAAAGAATACTTTGTCCAGTTCGTTGTTAACCTCTGCTTCGCTTTTAACAAAGTTAATCAATTTATCATCAATAATATATCTTGATGGAATGATAGTTCCCTTCGAGATTCCAAGTATATGAACCCCAAACCTTCGTAAAACTAATTGAGTTACTGTTGCCTACTTAAGCAACAGTAAGGAAAATCTCTTGCTGACAAAAACAATAAACTCTTCCAACAAAAAACTTCCCCTGAGTCTCTACTACACAGGCAGGTATCATGAAAATAGGTTGTCCGATCGCCTCCTGGCATATGAAAGCCATCCATCAATACTATGGTATAGACTTCGGGAATGGCATAGCCCCAGACTTTACGGCTGCCTTTTGGTGCGGTGTCGGAAATAACATTGCTTGCATAGTACAACATCCGTTGCTTGAGATTGGTCTGGCTGCTGGTCTGCATCTCGATGATGATTTCCTCGCCTGTGCTGATCTGAACTACGAGATCAAAGATAACCTTGCCGATGTCTTCTGCTGCACCGATACGCTCGGTCTCCCAATACATAAGACGGTGATGGTCTTGCGACCACGGAAGATGATGTTAAGGAAATTGAGCAGGTTGACCTTATCTCCGAATAATCTCTTGAATCCCTCATCGGTCGTCGGGTCAATAAATACGGGTTGTGAATAATTGTTCATAATAATACGGTTTGCTTAAATAATTGATTACTTAAAGAAAATATCAGAAAACTGAAAATATTAGCCGTATGTTAAACGTTTATAGTCATTTGTAAACGTGTGTTGTTGGATAGTATAACCATAAAGGTGACAACAAAACAACAGATGAACTGTTAAAACTTCGATTAATAACTATTGTAAATTTAAAATTGTGCATATGTATTTTGTAACTTTATAATAAAAACTATAAAATGAAATTAGAAAGAGAGATTTTTACGGAACCTGACATTGACAACTCTTTTTCAATCGAACGATATGATGATTTTGTGTTTGAGGAAGTCTATTCTCAGAGACTTAGTTATCATCGAATACAATTAATAGAAAGTGGAGAAGGAATATTGGATATAGACGGGAAATCTTTCGAAATAAGCAATAATGAGGTCTTTTTAATGTCTAAAGGTCAGATTTATAAATTTGAAAATTCCTCAATTATATCTGGTTATGTCATTTCTTTCGGAGATTGCTTTTGGGAGAGAGCACCCAAAAGTGCCAGTAATTGTAAAGCAGTACTCTTTAATAATACTATGGCAAATTAATTATTGAAACTGAACAATTCCGAAATTAATGACCTGTCATTTTTATTAAAGACGCTATATAATGAATATATTACGCCGCAATACTTCAATCAAATGGATGTATTAGCGGCATACTTAAAAGTAATAATGATTAAATTGGCAAATGTAAAATTGACCGAAGATATAATATTTGACAGTCAGGATTATATTTTATACCGTAAATTTATGGATATTCTTAGTGTTGAATATTGCAAATATCACGCTGTAAGTAATTATTCTGAGATGTTGAATATTACGCCACGAAGACTTAGTGAGATTTGTAAAAGATGTAGCGGCTTGAGTGCGAAAGAAATCATCAATGGTCAGATAGTGGCCGAAGCTAAACGGTTTTTACAGTTTAGTTCTATCACAGTGAAAGAAATCGCGTATAAGCTTAATTTTAAATCATCTGAACAATTGAGCCATTTCTTTAAGAAGAACACCAAAATATCACCCCTTGATTACCGCCATAAATTTATCAAAATAGAATTTTAAAGTTAAGCAAGCATATTTTGACATACTAAACGTAATTAATGATATTCTTTGGAGATTGGTTTTAAACTAATTTTGAGAAAAAAGTTTCATTATGTCAATAAATAGTTTTAAAAAAGTAGCCGGTGTAATTATTCCGGATAGTAAAATAGCTACTCAAGCGACCGAGCTTTTGTTAGAGCATGGAACAGAGTTCATCTATAACCATTCACTGCGCGTATTCTTATTTTCATCATTGAATGCACATCGTGAAAATTTGGTCTACGATGCAGAGTTATTATATGTAGCGTCGGTGTTTCATGATTTAGGTCTTGTTTCACCCTATAGCAGTCCAGACCTTCGTTTTGAAGTAGATGGGGCCAATGCTGCTCGGGATTTTTTAAAAAGTCATGATGTTTCTAAAGAAAAAATACAATTAGTTTGGGATACTATTGCTCTACACACAACCATTGGTATCGCAGAGCATAAAGAAAATGAAGTTGCTTTAATGTATTCAGGTGTAGGCTTGGATGTTATGGGCGAAGGTTATGAAAATCTAAAGGTTGAACATAGGGAGGAAATTGTGAAAGCTTTTCCAAGAAATGACTTTAAAAAGAAAATTATTCCTACTTTTTTTAGTGGTTTTGAACATAAAACAGAAACTACTTTTGGTAATATTAAAGCTGATGTATGTGCTTTTATGATACCGAATTTTAAAAGAAAAAATTTCTGTGAATGTATACTACACTCTCCCTGGTCAGAATAAATAATGAACTGGTAGATATTCGTGGTAATACATAAAAACAATAAAAGTCATTCTGCACAGAATGACTTTTATTGTTTTATGTATTAAAGGTAGATTTATTTTAAATTTTCAACTTCTTCGATGGTAAGGCCAAGGATATCACTAACCTCTTCCTTTTTATAGCCTTTGTTCAACATGTTGAGTGCTAACTCAATTGCTTTTTTGTGCTCAACTTCGGCTTTTGCAACTAATACCGCTTTTTCAGCAGCTTTTGCTGCTTTAGTAGCTGCTTTCAATTGTTCTTCTAGCCCTTCTTGGTACATACGAGCAGCCTCGGCATCCCATTTAGGTTTTAAACTGATATCATACATAGTGCGCTCCTCCTTTGTCAATTTTGCGTAGCTCGTCAACTGAAAGAACCGTTGGAATACTGCCGAATTCATGATCCGTGGTAAGGTCTTTAACGTAGACATATTCTTCAACATATGCTGTGATTATCAATATGCATCCGAGAAACATCAATATTTTATTTGTTAAGGAAATGGAAACTTTCTGGCTTGTAGATTTTGATAAATTCATCATAGCTTTTTTTGATATATAATAGTAGTTGATAGTCTGTCATTTGTTTCACTTCTTCGATGGAAGGACGATATGCATTCATAAAGTTTTCGAGTGAATCACCTTTTAAAGTAGTTATAGATTGCACTTTTTTCCTTGAAAATATATGATCAACATATTGATATTCTTCTTCCTTTAGGAGCTTTAGCTGCATTTTTGAATTAGCAGTTTTATTTTTAGTAAGTAAACTAATTACGGATAGAAGATTGACGCTAACTAAAGAAGAAGTAGAATTTTGAAAAGGAGAATAATGCGTAGGTGTATTAAGTGACTTAGTAATGAAAATATCTTTAAACGTAGGGGCTTTGTAAGCAAAGATAGAAGCATATTCCTTTCTCCTGTTCAGAGAATCCTGTGTGTAATTACGTAATCCTTTTATCATTACTTCTTTTAATGCAATTGGACTGATTTTTAATAAGACCAATATGGTGTCAGATTTAGTTGTATTATTATACCTGAAATAATAAGACTCGTATCCCATAAGATTAACTGTTACGGTATCTCCAAAATGGACATTATTCAGACTAAAATTCCCTGTTGCAGTAGTAAATGTGCCGTAAGAAGATGTCGTTACTCTTGCGTTTATAATAGGTTTTTTTGTCTTTTCGTCAACCACTAACCCGGTTACCTGTTGTGCAAAAAGGTGATTTGAAAAGTAAACAAGAAATATTAATATTATCAATCTCATAATAAAGGTGTGGTTAAAGCTGCGAGTTCTTCAAAACTAACAATCAATGAGTTGACTACAAAAAGGTTAACACACTTTAACATTAACTTAAAAAGCCTGTACAATACTATATCGAACTTATCTGCTTAGATAGCGGCATTTTCTCTTACTTAAGTAAAAGCATTTACAGTTAAAACGTAAATAAAAGTGGTAAGTAATTTGGTGAGTGCAGGATTAGAAGCCTTAAAAATATTGAAATAAAGCAGTTTTTTGGGAGGAGGTCATGTCTTCAATTTTCTGTGCGGAATTTTCAATGAAACTACTTTGGGTGAAAATAAGATTGACAACAGTTTTTATGTTTGACCCAAAATGATGCTGCAACTTCGCAATCCAGCACAAAATTGGGAAGACATCATGATTCCATATGGTAAAGCCAATGCGAATAAAGGGCACGAGAACGAGTAATAGAACGGTTATGTTAACAATCCCAGAAAGAACACTCTCTATACAATTTAAGAAAGAGACAGGAAATGATCTGGTTACTCCGTTTTGGAAAACTAGACTTGGTGCTAAAGTACTGGTTTGTTGAACGTAAGTATCTAAGCAACAAACTCGATATACATTTCCAATATCATTTACCTATGATGTAGCATAAGAGTGGTTTTTATCGTTTAATAAATTATGAAAAAGATATTGATATTTTCAATTCTCATTGGCATATTATCAAGCTGTAGCAGCATGAAAGATACTACGGATATTACCTCAGTCAGCTTGATAGGAATAATAACACCATTGGGAATGACCACCTTTCAATATGGAACGCATATGATAAAGGCGGAGAACAAAACATACGTTTTGAAAAGTTCAAACGTACAGTTAAATGACTATGTAAATAGATCCGTCTCGCTTATTGGTAAAAAAGTTCCCGGATACCCATTGGAAGGTGGTCCTGAATTGATTGAAGTATCTCAGATTTCGCTCAAGTAAATGATGTCTACCGCCCCTTTCGGACACAAACTGATTTTAACAAACCTGCAAAATTATACTAATTAAATAACCTATACTCAAAATAATATGATTCGTCAATTCTATTTAGTAATATTTATTGCAGCTACTATTTCTGTTAGCTGTCAAAACCAAAAACCAATATCCGCTACAAATGAAGCTAAACAAACAGTCTCGGAGGCCCCCAAACTTGAAACGCATTTACGAACGGTAGCCAATAATGTCACCGCCGACTCTGTACAATTATCTTTCACTGTAATAAACAATGCTGATACGGCCCAACAATTTTGCAAATGGAAAACACCCTTTGAGCCCAGGTTAGGGAAATATATGGAGATTATTGACCAACAAGGGAACGAAGCGCAATTTACGGGTGCAATGGCCAGACGAGTAATGCCCCCTCCTGCGGAAAGCTATATTCAAGTGCCTCCACATGATAGTGTAAGGATAGTATTCGACCTTGCAAAAAACTATTCCCTTAAATCTGGACAATACACGGTCAGATATATAGGTGGAGGTATTAGCGGCCTACAACCAGGTAATGAAATTAAAATATCCATAAAGGGTCACTAGTAATGATTGCAAACCTTATTCAATAAAACTGGGTACACTCCTTGTCGCCGATGAGTTTGCTTGTAAATCATTTCTTCGGCATATTAAATCTACACTAAAAAATATAATTCGATAGATGAGCTCAAAGAGGACATTGAAGTTTACAATAATAAGAGAATAAAACTCAAATAAAGCGCAAAGGGCCCGGTAAAGTACCGAGCCCTTGTCGCTTAAAATTTCTAAATTAACTTTATCCAAACTTTTGGATGCACTTCAAGATGCAAACAGCTATATAAGATTGAAAAAAAATAATAATTAAGGTGTATTGATTCCATTCAAGGTAGCTCTTTCTATTGCCCAAGCCATTAAATTGGCAAAAACAATCGAATTATTAACATCCATACTCCCTGCTGTATGTCCATTCCCAGCCATACCGAAAGGTCTTATTATCGGAAAATTTTGCGCATTTGTAGCAAATGGATAGTAATTTAAAGTCGAGATTCCACTTTGTAAATCATTCCCTAGAAAACTTATATCGCTTACCCAAAAAAGATTCAGGCTGTTGTGCTTAAACATGGTGACCCCAGGTACCGTAGCTGTACTATTGACTGGTGCACCTGTTGAATAGCTCGTAACAGCCCCAGCTGGAATACCTGTTAAACCCAGCGCAAATTGCGTACTTGACCCCCAATACTTACCCCTTACATCTCCAAATACGCCATTCAAAATTCCGTCATTAGTACTGGACAATTGATGAACATCTCCATCCGTATAAACTTCGTTTAGAGCAATAGGTGAATTATTGAAAACTCCATTAAAAAAACTTTGCAAATATGGCTGATCAAATAATCGTGGTTCCATCATTAAAAGTACAACTCCACCCTCTTGTAAATAAGTCAATAATGCGGTATAATCAGCCGCATTTGCATATCTATCATCAGAAGCAAGTATAACGATATCAGGTTTTTCAGCTGCATTCAAATTCGTTGCAAGCGCTCCTGCAATCTCCGAATTGATATGTTCAAACCCGTCGGTTTTCACTAGACTTGTCGTTGCAATTCCAAAATTACGCCAATCCTTCAATAAATTATAAGATGCAAGCATCCCGCCAGAAGTACCAAAGTATATTTGACCCGCATGAACTATTTTTAGGGGTGAAAGCGGTTTACTTAACCTAAGTTCTCCTCGCAATACTTTTCCTAATGCTGGCGTATATGGTCCAAATGCGATAGTAGCAGGGGTCAATGGATTAACTAACTCAACAATACCACCAGCGGTTTGTTGGAAAGTCAAAGCGTTGATTTTGATCGAAAATTGGCTCAAATTAGCTGGATCTGCCGTATAAAACCGCGCGACCTTGATACTACTAGACCCTGCTACAAGGTCAGTGAATACCAAAGGACCGGTCGTGTAAGACTCAATAGCACTTGTTGCACCACTCTTAAGATTGAATGTCCCTTTGTTGAAATAGTTATCTGAAATAAAACTGGCATCTATTGTCGCAATATTACCACCCAATTGCTCGGTATTGACTTCTACTAAAACCTGTGCGAGTTTATGTGCAAAAGTGATAGGAAGCGCGGTACTTACAGCACTCACAGTGACATCTCCAGAAGCATATAATAGTTCCTTATCAATAGGTGTTTCCACTGTTGGAGTAGCTGTACTGGTTGGTGCTGCAATACTTGCTTCGGTATTATAGGAATAGGCGTACCACTGGTACTGTTCTCCGAGAGTAACTTCGATTTCAAGACTTTGACCTGCTGTAGCCTCGACAGAATTAACGAAAGATCCGTCAGACTTTTTATACAGTAAGATACGATACTTAATACCGTTGACCATAACTCCGGCACGCTTAGCATTTCTAGCGACACTCAGATTGCTATTGGTCCCGATATTATTTAACACCAATTGCTGGGTATCATGCATCGATGCTTCAGTCGAATTGACAACGCCTTTGTAATCTTTAAATTTTATCAGCTGTGGAACAGTAGCGTTTTGACTAATACTATTTGTCGCTTTCATTTTTGTCGTTGCGATGGCTTCACCATCAGCAATACCTGCTACTTGGACAACCAATTTTACTTGATTCCCATCAGGTGAAACTGCTAACTCTTCTTTATTGGAACAGTTTGAAAAAATGGTCAAAATCATGATCAGCGCTACAAAAAAAGAGGACCTTGCTCCTTTTCTTTTTATCGTTGTAGTCCTGTTGTACATCCTTAAAAAATGAGGTCTTTTGAAGAGGTTTCAGTATCCAAATCATCCACTCCAGGATTGTTGGAACCAGCCGGTCCTCCAGGGGCTAGACCTGCCGAACCTGCGGCAATGCCTTGCTCTAGTAGCACTGCCTCAACGGATAGTTTTGGCGCTACGTAATTTAACTTCTTGTTTTTCATAATAATTTTAGTTAGAAGGGTCTAAACCTTAGTTAAACAATATCAAACAAACATAAACTACTACATATTTGTTTGTCTCAACGTAATTTTTGATATAAAACATTTCTTTGGTTAGGTAGTATACTCAGGTATTAATAATATAATGCCTCAAATATATCATTTTATTGTAAACTCACGGTTTAGCAGAGTATTATTTTTACGCTGAAACCTCAATAAATCTGTTACCCTGGAGATATCCTTTATACTATTGTAATATTTTTTTAGAGATTTCTTGCCCCCTTCTAGGATGGTATGCAAAGAATATCAGATTTGCAACAGAATATGGAATTACCTTTCTATTTTCTACCTTGTGAGGTTAAAAAAAAAGCCACATCTCACGACATGGCCTTCACTAAACATATGATTAAAGTTGATTACCTATAGGTATTGATCGATTGCGTTACTTTCCACGTTTCGCCGTCATTGACTAAGGTCACAAGATCGGTTTTAGTAAATCCTTCAAATTGTTGAGTTACTTTAGCCACCATATAATCGCTGGACTCCTCTAATATGGTTGTACTCGTTTTACAGTTCAACTGCTCTCCTCTTTGTCTTTTCAAGAATGAAATAACTTCTGAACGGCTATTGGTCTTATCGTCCGACGCCTTTATTTTTTGATTAAAATCTGCTGCGAACAATTGCTCTACTCCTGCCGACCGCCCTGCTGTCATTACGGCAACATAATGGTCAATGGCGAGGTCTGCTGTAGATAGATTGACTACTGCATTTTTTGTATTGCTTACTACTGGTTTGCCTGCTGCCACAGTGAATGTTGATATTGCGATCAAGACTGCTGCTGCGAATGTTTTTGCTAAAGTTTTCATAATGTCTTTATTTTTATAATGTTAGTATTGTTTCTAATTGTTGACTCAAAAGTAGGGTGTAATCCATACCTACCCTATGGCAATTAGACTAACTCAATAAAAAACTCGGTGAATGGTGGAAATAAAGAGGTGAACCTATTTTAATTTTTTTTGAACTATTTTAGCCGACGGGTATTCTTATTATACAAAACAGTAATAAACACACTTTCAGTACGAAAGTGTAAAAGGATAAATGACGTAGTACAGTAATAAATCCGACAGCATGTAAAATCGTTGGATGATGAAACAAAAAAGAGGAAACGATAAGAAACAAAAAATTACTGTGCGGTTGAACGCCAAGATAAAGGGTCTAATGAGAATTAGACCCTTTTGATATATAACAGTATGCTATTGGGTGCCAATAAAATCAGGTACACTCCCGTTGTAACCTGCTCATATATTAATTAGCAGATTTAACTTTTATTCTCCCAACTAGCTCTTTTCAATTCAAACCAATCTGTCAGGTCACCTTCATAATCAAAAGTTTCTTGCAAGTCAAAGCCTAATTTCGTTAGTGTAAGATTACATCATCTTAATTTGTATTTATTCTTTGATAAGTGGTTGGTTAAACTTATCACTAATGTTTCAATGCTTTGGATTCAAAACTTTCAGCTAAACTAAAGAAGTTCAATCAAATAAATCTATTTTAATTTGGCACGAAAACTGCTTTTTTTTTTACCAAACTGTTATTTCAAGCAGACCTTTGACAATTATGTTGCTACATACAATTTTTAAGCAACCTTGTCCAAGTGGTTTTAGTTTTTTCAAAATCATTAAAATGTTTTTTTACATTTTTTCTGTATTTTTCAAATTCAACTAATATTTTGTGAAAATCTTCTGTTTTAAAATAAACACAAAGTTTTGGTATAGTGATTTTTAGATTTTCTTCGATTGTATGCATTGTCGCTTCAAAATTTGCATTATCTATTATGTAAACCAACAATGGCTTATATCTTATCCAACCGATTGTAGCATTTACAAATCGCATTAGTATTTCATTACTTGTATTTTCTATAGGTAACAGAGCCACCGGTAATACACCATTTAATATTCTTTTATACATTGAAAATCCATCGTGAAACGCATAACACGGAACTTTTACAACTTTTAAATCCGTTAATGCTGTACTCATAAAAGTATCTTCACCTCTTGCTCCGGGAGGGTTATAAAATGGTGGAAACTTCTGGTAGTTTTTTAAATTAAAACAGAGATTAGCTCCAGAAATAAATTTCATTCCATTAGTTTCACTTACTTCGTAAGCAGTGGAATTATTCAAAATAGTTTCATCAGCATAAGTTACCCCTTTTTGATTTATAATGATTTGTTTCATTTTGTCCCAAGTAATAATATCGTTGCTCAATGCTTCAATGAACAATTTAAAATCATTTTCAGTAAGAATATCATTAAATTCCAAATAAGGAATAGGGGAAATATATCCGCAATGTAATCCATGGGTAATATCAGCATCATCATTAAATTTCAAATGTGTACTTAAAATACTCTGCCCCATCCACAATAATTTATCATTATCATTTTGGTAGGTAGCTAATGGATATTCATCGTCATCAATGAAAAGCAGTTTATCCATTTTTAGTTTTATGGCAAAGTAGGTTATAATGTTTCTTTTTTTTGCAAAACCTTCTCCAAAAAGCAAATGACAATCTTCAGTATTAATCATATTATCTGCTTCAACCAATTGATCAATTTCCCTGTTTACTTCGTTTACACCATAGAAATGTATAGAATCTACCAAGTCTTTTAGTTCCTGTGGCACTTTTTTAAAATCATCGGTATTGGTGTTTTTATAACGCAAGTCATATGATACTAAAACATGAATTCTCACTTTTTTATTTTCAATCAAGCCGTGTTCAAGCCAACTGTTGATGTATGTTTTTAATAGATTTTGAAAAAGTACACGACCAGTAACAAACCCAATTCCAATATTAATTGTTTTTTTATCACTCATTATTTCTTTGCGTTTTGTTTAAGTATATAGTGCCCAAAATTTTAGGACTATTATTTTTGTAATTTCCAGACTTGTCAATGGATGGAGTGTTTCTTTATGCTTCCCCTTAATGGTGTGGAGCTGGGCAGAGTGGTAGAATTTAAAGTATACATTTTGGATCTAGTACTAAACCCACAATGTTGCCAAACTGCTAGTGGCTGGCATTTTGGCAAGGTACAATAAAAAAATTGGTGACTGAATGGAGCTGAAAAATAATGCAGTGTAATGAATGTACCACTTTTACCTAGCGGTACAGAGTTTACTGTATTGAACATTAATCAAAACCTGGATAACATTCGAGGCCGCATCGACAAGATTTATGAAGATATGATCAAGTCCGAAGGATTTGCTACTGCACAGAAAGTAAATCTCTCTTTTTTTGGGTATTGATGTAATGGGTGATGCGTGCAAAAAGCTGATTTGATAAGTAAATAAGAAATATTAATATTATCAGTCTCAAAATAAATTTCAGATAAGGGTTGCGAGTTTTTTAAAACTAACACCCAATTAGTTGATAAATAAATAATTAACAGACTTTAACATTAAAGGCAATATTGTACTTTTAAAGAATGTATACAAAAAATTATATCGAATTTATGTACTTCGATACCAACATTTTTTATTTTAGTAAAAGCATTTGCAGCTAAAACTTATATAAAATGGTGAGTAATTCGGTTAGTGGGTAAACTTCACAAATAGGGAAATTTACCATTACAAGTAAAACAATTTAAAATTTTATTGATATTAAAAAAAATCTAAACTTTAGATAAATTCACGATTTTTTTTGCCAGCACAAGTGTCGGATCGACTAAAGGTATGATTTTATCTTCATTAACAATTTCCGATTCATCTGGAAACATTAACGGAAGTTCTGTACAACCTAATATAATAACATCAGCTCCTTTTCGAATAATGAAATCTACAGCTTTTAGTATATTATCTTTACAAATACCAGCAGTAAAATTAGCTTTTACCCCCCGTTCTCCATAGATACTCTCCATTACATACTTTTGATGTTCTTCATCCGGAATAATGACTTCAAAACCAAACTCAGTTAGTACATCTAAATATACATTACTCTGGACTGTACCACTTGTTGCAAGAAGACCTACTTTCGTATTTGATCCGAAATTCCTGTTAATATACTCAACTGTAACGGTAAGCATATTGATGATAGGAACTGTTAAATGCTCCTGTATGCTCTTAACAAATGCATGTGCTGTATTACAAGGAATAGCAATTGCATCTACACCTGCAGCTTCTAACTTCTTACAAATAGAAAACATAGCTATTGTTGGATCTGTCTCTTTTCGAATCAAATGTGCTGTGCGGTCAGGTATTTGTGGATTTTGTTCAATGATCATCTTAATATGATCTTGATCTCTCTTTGCTGCAGTATTAATAATAATTTTATTCATAAAATCCACCGTCGCGGAAGGACCAACACCTCCTACAATACCTAACTTAAAGGGCTTTAAAACATCCTTAGTAAAATTTCCTAATGCATAATCTACATAAATTTGGTTAACATCAAGTATAGGGACACCTCTTTTCCAAAGTTGTTCCGTAACGAGTGAAAGCTCGGAAACACAAGGTACAATAACTTCACACCCCTTATCCATTAGCTCGGAACAAGCTGTATAAACATATTCCAATGGTATTCCATCGAAATATCCTTTCTTTATACCATTTTCCCCATAAACAGCTTCCATCAAATGCTCCTGGTCAGTTGGAAAAAACAAATCGTATCCTTGGAAATAACGTTTAAGAATATGATTCTCTTTTACATAATCAGAGGTAAGAATACCAATCTTAACATTCTTTTCAAATGAAGATTTTAGATACAGTGAAAGTGCATCAAAGATATTAACAATTGGAATAGAAATTTCCTTTTGAAGTTCTTCAAAAAAAGTATGGCTGGCAAAACATGGCAATAATATTTTACTTACTGATTTGCTCTCAAAACTTTTACTTAAATTGTAAGAATAAAACTTCCTAGATTTAATATCGTCCTCATGATATAGAGGTGAATTTATCTGACTATAAGGTTGTTGTTCAAAAATAAATTCATATCCCTTTTGGTTTTTAAGCACTTTTGGATTCTTAAGAAGCTTAAATAGGACGTCTGCACCAGACAACGTTCCGAGCCCTCCAATTACAGCAATTTTTTCGTTTATCATGATTAAATATGAGGATAATTTACTTTAATACTCTTATTTGTTTAAAATGAACGTATTTATGTTATCACTAACATAACATTGACCATCTTCCAACAAAGTTTGTACATGAATTTATTAATATTATTCAGCATTTATAAGTTTAATGTATATATCTGAATCTTACCTTAACTAATTACACGCAAAACTAAAGAATTCCAATCAGATGATTTCCGTCCAATTTCAGGAGTATTCTGAAAGTAGAAAAATTTGCTATTTTGACCTGATTTTCAATAAATATTTCAAGTGTTAATTCCTCTAATTGGTCACAGCTGGCTTGGCTAATAAAAAACTCAGCTGCCGCTTTAGTAAAGTTCAACCTTTTGACAACGGTGTAGAATACCATTTATAAGAAATCAATCATGGAGTGGCTATTGCCAACCCCATTTTTTAAAAACCTTGTGCGCAGGATCACTTTGAAGAAACTTCATGAATGATAACGCCTGTGTTTGATGAGCGCCCTTTAAGGTCGGTGCTATAGGCGTTCCCCTATAGGTCTGGAGTTCCGATGACAATTCAACTATTTCAGTTTCATTCTTGAGGTTCTCATGCCAGGACGCGTAAGTAATCCATGCATCAAAAGAAGAATCTTTTTTCCAAGCTTCGATGCCAAGCCCTGTATTGGCAAAGGACTGTCCGATATGGGATTGAATTTTTGCAATGAGATTTTGTTTGCCTACTATATCTTCCCACAACCCCAATTGACCGGCACCGTTCACATCAAGGATTTGGATTCCAGGTTTTGCCAGATCCGCTATACTTTTTATTTGCTTGGGATTGCCTGGTCTGACCAAAATTGCAGCGCGTCTTTGATAAAGCGATATACGGTCTTTGGAATCAATTAATCCCTGATGCTGTTGATCGAATTGGGTCAACATGTATTCGGATCCGCCGAATATCAGATCTGCATTCTGTTCTGCCATCGCTAACCACTTACTTTCCGGCCCACCCACAACTTTCACCGGAATCCCGGTTTTAATTGCGAACAATTGCGCACATTCCTTCATGGGAGACAATGGTCCTCCTGGTCCGTATACATACAATGTGTCTGACTGAGCCATAGCTAAGCTGGACATAAAAGCTATAGCTATAATCGATATTACTTTTTTCATAACCTGTTATCTAGTTGTAAAACCATATTTTCGATTAACTTGTTTGGCGGCATCACTGATAGTCAAAGTTCTAAAAATAAATACTTTATCAATTACTAAAAAAGTTACGCTGACTTATTCCACCCAAATTTAGTCTTCTGAATAAATGAAGAGTCTGATTTTATTAATTTGAAACCATGACTGTGTAAGTTAGCATTAAAATTTTTAAAATAGCATCTTTTAAAAGCGCTCATTCTGTCACTGTCTAAGGTTTATAAGATTACTTTTTTTCTAATCCTACCTCAAGGAGGGAAATATTGGCGGTTTTTAATTTTCTAAACTACTTTAAATATTCCTCTGTCAGCCCTACCCAATAAGCTGCACCAAGAGGTAAAATATCTTGATTAAAAACATAATTCGGATGATGAACCATAAATGTATCACCATTGCCAAGCATACAATAGCTACCTGGTTTCTTCTGAAGCATAAAAGCAAAATCTTCACTGCCCATATAAGGATTTCCTGGATACACAACTTTTCCTTCTCCAAAAATGTCACGAGCTACATTTGCAGCCCATTGCGTATTTTCAGGAGTATTAACAAGTACCGCCCCTGGAATACCCTCCCTTATTTCGTAATGACAGTTAAATGCTTCGGCTTGTGATTTCGTAATGGAACAAACTTTATTTAAAACCATTTCGCGTAACTTAGAATCCATATTCCGAATACTTAATCGAAGTATAGCATTTTGTGGAACAACATTACCCGCATTCCCTGAAATAAAAGCGCCAACCGAAATCACTGAATTTTGCCAAGGAGATACATTTCTAGACACAATGGTTTGCAAAGCCATTACCAATGACGATCCGCACACAATAGGATCTATTCCTAATTCTGGCATGGAAACCATGGCTTCCCTTACCAATGATCTCAATTTCCCAATTATCTACTGCAGCCATCATCTCACCATCGTAAAAATAAAACTTGCCTATTTCCAATCCGGGCATATTGTGCATTCCGTAAACTGCATCTACAGGGAATCTTTCAAACAAGCCATCCTTTATCATCGCAGGACCCCCTTCCATTGTTTCTTCGCCAGGCTGGAAAATGAGTCGGACAGTCCCATTGAAATTCATAGTTTCTGATAAATATTTTGCGGCACCCAACAACATGGCTGTATGTCCGTCATGCCCGCAAAGATGTCCTTTACCTTTTACTTTTATACTGAAGATCATTTACTTCCTGAATAGGAAGTGCATCAAAATCAGCTCGCAATCCAATAGATTTCCCTCCATCCCCAACTGTCATGGATGCTACGATGCCTGTTTTCCCGACACCTTCCACTACATCAAAACCAAAAGATTTTACTTTATCGGCAATAAACTTTGACGTTTCAGCCTCCTGCATGGCTAATTCTGGGGACTGATGTAAATGCTCCATCCACTCCTTCATTTCATTGTGAAGAACCTTAGTGCACTCTAATATGGTTGTATTCATTATTGGATTTTTATTATTAACATAATAGAAGAAGAATAGTTCATTAATTCTTTTGCATGGTTTTCTTGATAGTAATAATAGTCAGAATTATCATGAACAGATTAAAGAATAGCCCAATCATTGCAGCTTAACGCATCAGAATATTATCCTATTTCCGCAAAAGTGAAGTTGGAGAGTTAGACCTTTCCAAATTTGATGTTGATTATGTTGTCACTTATGAATTATCCAATTCTGTGAATAACACTTGAATTAATATTAATCTCTTGGGCAAAAGAATAAATAACAATATAAAAAAACAACTCTCATTCGTGATTAAATTTACTCAAAAAAATCTTCCAGAATATCTGAAAGTTAGCATATTTACTTTATTAACAACGCAACCAAAATACAACTTCTATTTCAGTTGCTGAATCTCAGCTGTACGAGTGAAAAAAGTGAGAAGATTATAAAATGAGTACTTTACAGACGACAGCAATTATTCTTCGTTAGAATGCTCTAATAACACTTTGCCCCAGTCATTTAGTTTCCAAAGGACATCAACCAATTTTTCACCAAGGGGAGTAAGAGAATATTCTACTCTTGGAGGTAATACATTGAAAGATTGTTTGGTTAAAATTCCGTCCGAAACCATTTCATTTAATTGTTGGTTTAAAACACGTCTATCTACTTTTACGATACCTCTTAACATTTCACTAGGCCGTTTTTCACCCTCGTTAATACGCCATACGATAGGGATTTTCCATTTCCCACTAATAGCATTAACGGCAAATTCCAATGGACATATTTTTTCTTCTATCGCTCGTTCCTTTGTATTCATAAAATTGACTTTTTTGTCCCATAGGGACAATTATATGC
Source organism: Sphingobacterium sp. SG20118 (assembly GCF_044740685.1). Lineage (NCBI taxonomy): Bacteria > Pseudomonadati > Bacteroidota > Sphingobacteriia > Sphingobacteriales > Sphingobacteriaceae > Sphingobacterium > Sphingobacterium sp. SG20118. The sequence continues at coordinate 1,712,150 of NZ_CP172826.1, read as the reverse complement.
GGTATTGTGGTTCTGAATTTAATTTCAAAACTTTACAAAAGTATAAAACAATATATGAAAAATTTAAAACAACAAATTGAGGAATTAAATGAAAATTTGGCAAAACAACTTCCAACAAAAATTTTAGAGGTATTCGGTAAATCTATTCAGGATTTGAAAGCCCGAAACATCGAAGAAGATAGCATCGATACAGGCGATACATTTCCTGATTTTAGCTTACCAAATACAAACAATGAAATTGTAGCATTAAAAGAGCTTTTAAAAAACGGAAAAGTAATTGTAGCTTTTTTTCGAGGTAGTTGGTGTCCATATTGCAATCTCGAACTGAAAGCATTGCAAGATAATCTAAAGCAAATTACTAACCGAAGAACAACGCTTATAGCAATCTCACCGCAAACGCCAGATTACAGCGACGAATTAAGAAGTAATCATCACTTAGATTTTCATTTACTGACGGATAAAAACAATAAATTAGCTAAACAGATTGGTATCTCATTCGGACTTCAGGATTATGTAATTCCGGTCTATGGTAGTTTAGGAATAGAACTATCCGAATACAACAAGAATGACAATAACGAATTGCCTACCCCTGCCATTTTCGTAATAGATACAAACGGTAACATTACATACAAATTTGTTGATACAAATTATATGAACAGGATAAATATCCAAGAATTGATTGAACAATTATGACTGAAAGAAAAGGAGCAAGAAGCACAAAGGATATTCCGGAAAATATTTTAGCACAGCTTAATCGTGGGGAAATTGAAACAGCCAATCTCGTAGAATGGTTGGCCATTGATCAACGGTTTTTATTGGAAAACTTACTTGTAGAACATCAAAGAACGGATTATTTAAAACCCATGCTATCTAAAATTGACCAACTGAAAAAGCAAACCGTAAATACGATAAATGAAGCTATCGGAACAGGTCTTTTTGAGCAAGCAATAAAAAATAATGATAGCGATTTTTTAACGGTAGTGTCAAAACATAAAGCTGATTTAGTCCGCTGTTGGGCTGCATATACTATTGGAAAAAACGAAGAACTGAACATTATAGGAATACTTGAACAAATTCAACCATTTTCAGCTGATAAGCATTTTGGAGTAAGAGAAATCAGTTGGTTGGCTGTAAGGAAGAAAATATCTCAAAATCTTATCCAAAGCGTTGAAATACTTTCAGAATGGACCTCAAACCAAGATGAAAATATAAGAAGATTTACCACTGAAGCAACAAGACCGCGTGGCGTTTGGTGCGAACATATCGACGAACTAAAACAAAATCCCGAATTGGCCTTATCAATTTTAGAACCATTAAAATCCGACAAATCAAAGTACGTTATGGATAGCATTGGCAATTGGCTCAATGATGTCAGTAAAACCTGTCCCGATTTTGTAAAAGAACTTTGTCAACGTTGGGAAAAAGAAAGCGAAACAAAAGAAACAAAATACATTATCAAAAAGGCATTGCGGACTATCAATAAATAACAGATAATACTCAGATTACTAAAACAAGTGAAACTCCCCTATCCTTTTTACATGGAGCGGAAAACAACTTTTTAATTTTTTTTTCATATATTAGAGTAACAATTCATTTTTGCTACGTTGCGCCTTAATGGATTTTTTTCACTTCTATTCTTTTCCATCTAGCTAATCCCTAAATCGTTTTCTGCTATTTTAGAACTAACAAACAAATGAAGAAAAAACATTTTTGGATAATTGGACTTTTGACAATAATCATATTTTTGTCTATTCCAACTTTTCATATCTTAAAAATAAAATGGAATGAAAAGAATTTAATCATTGATATTCCCAAAGGTTTTACAGATGATGCTAGTCAGCTGAACCTAACAAAAGTTGATACAATCATTCAAGTTCCTACCGACAAAAAAGAAATTGAAATTCAACTAAAATATGTCTTAAAATATGCAAAAGAAAATAATTTAAAAATTTCAATTGCGGGTGCAAAACATAGTATGGGAGGACACACCATTTATCCAAATGGAATATTACTAAATATGCTTCCTTACAATCAAATGGAACTTGACACAACTAATAATATTTTGACTATTGGCTCAGGTGCATTGTGGGAAGACGCCTTAAATTATTTAGAAAAGTACGGTAAATCTATTGCCATAATGCAAGCATTCAGTTCGTTTTCGATTGGTGGATCAATTAGTGTAAATGGGCACGGTTGGCAAAAAAACTTACCACCAATCGCTGCAACTGTAGTTTCATTTACTTTAATGAAAGCAAACGGAGAAGTTGTCAATTGTAGCAGACAAGAGAATCATGAACTTTTCAAATTGGTAATTGGGGGTTATGGTTTATTTGGAGTTATTTTAGACGTAAAGTTAAAAGTTGTAGAAAACGAAGCATTACAATATAAATATATTCGATTAAATCCTGACAATTATGTAAACCATTACAAAAAGTACATTTCACAGAATCCAAATGTAAATCTAGTTTTTGGCCGACTACGAATTTCAGACAAGCATTTTTTAGAAGAAGCAACATTAAACTTTTTTGAGAAGGTTAACGGGACAATACCTACCTTACAAACCAACAAAAACACTGAAATGCAAAGATTAGTGTTTAGAGGCAGTGTAAACAACGAATATGGAAAACGTCTTCGTTGGGATTTGGAAACTGGAGTGAGTAAAGTTTTTAAAAACGAAATTTATTCAAGAAATGAACTTTTAAACAACCACGTTTCACTAATTGAAAATAAAGACACTTCTTCGACTGACTTACTTCAAGAATATTTTATTCCTGAAAGGAATTTTAATCAATTCATTGCGGATATAAAACCTGTTCTCAAGAACTCAAAGATAGATTTACTGAACATAACTATTCGCGGCGTTCAAAAAGACAATGACAGTTATTTAAATTATGCAAGAGAAAATGTCTTTGGTTTTGTCATCTTATTCAATCAAAAGAAAACAGATATCCAAGAGACAGAAATGAAAAAATTGACAAACCTACTTGTCGATAATGCATTAAAAAACGAAGGAACTTTTTATTTACCTTATCGCTTACATATTGACAGGGTCAAAATGAGAAAATCGTATCCAAACGCAGACATATTTTTTCAACTAAAACTAAAATATGATCCAACTGAATTATTTAACAACAAATTTTACGAACATTACAAATAAAACAACAAAGCTCAGCAGTTTGTCAAAAATTAAATTACCATTCGATTATTATTAAGCCTGAAAAAGTGCATGAAAGTAAAGAGCTTATTCGACTTTTCATTCGTATTTGTTTTTCTCTTTATCCAGGGCTTCACCTTATTAAGTGCTTCAAAAGGGAAGTGAAAACTCTTTAATTTTCTATTCTATTTCCTTTAAAAATAACTCATCGGCTCCTTCCCAACTGCCCAGAATTTCTCCATTTTTATTTACCAATAACCTTAAAGTTACCGCAAAGATCAAAAGCTCCCTTCTGATACTTTGTAGAACACCCGATTTATAGGATTAGTGCTCCCATACATCTATTTTATCATCAGAAATAGCATTTTCCCATTTTACCAAATTCTTATCAATGGATATGGATAGTGTTTGAACCTTATATTTTCCTCTCAAAGCTAGCAGCTGCGGGTGTTCTTTTCTGCACGAAATACACCAACTCGCCCAAAAATCAATTAACAGAACTTTATCCTTTGCCAAGTCATAAACATGAATAATATCATTATTAAACCTTTTAAAGAAAACCCCCAATAATTTGGTCAAGTGATAAATATATTGTGAGAAATAGCATCAAAAATTTGAAATTTTCATTGTAAGTTATTAACTTTAGTTAGAATCCAAACATGGATTCTAACTAAAGACAGCAGAACACCTTTACCTTGAAGACTTACTGCACATTATTATAAACCACTAAAATTACGATCAATGAATAATCTAAAAAATTATAAGTTCGGTATATTCTATTATAACCCTTCAGACCCTCGTCTTTTGGTTCCTAAACAACTTTCTAGTATGCATGGATTCACACTGAATTTTGCAAAACCGATTAGTTCTGTAATAATGGGCTTATTCCTCTTCCCTGCTGTTGTGCTTATTTATTTAATATTTAGAAATTAGCATAGTTTTAGATGTGCTGAATTCAATGCGTTATTTAAAAATTGGAAATGCCTAAAATAGACAATTTTCTATTATTCGACATTCATTAGGTTGAATGAAACGTATACTTCGTGCATCTTATTATTTTCAATATTTTGCTTATACATAATAATGCTCAATTAATAAATTGCCCCACTAATGTAGTGGAGCAATTTATTTTCCGAAGGAAACATCCCGCCATCAAATTAATTATTTTGATGGCTGATAGCATTCTTGTAAAAAGTAAGCCGTCAACCTTTCAAAATCACTAAAACTCGGCATATAATTTTCTAATCTCCCAAAACCATAATTAACATGTACAAAAGGTATTTTAGCTAATTCACTCTGCTTTTGATCAGATAACGTATCTCCCACATACACCGGTTTTTTAAGGTTATATTTTACGATAAGGTCTTCTATATTTTCAAATTTAGATTTATGATTTTCACCATGAGTCCTATGATCTACAAACAACAGTTCCAAACCATGATATTTTAAAAATAATTTGACCACATTTTTATCACAATTACTGACAATAAAAAGAGGATACCGTTGGTGTAATTCCTCCAATCCTTCTTTGACACGCTTGTACAGAGGAGCTCCCTCTGTTTGGATCAATCGCTCCGTTTCAACTTCAACAGCAGCCACAATTATACTCGCTTTATTCAGATACAAAGCAGGAATTAAAGAGCGGATCACAAAACTTTGCTCCAAACCTATTAAGCCAGCAATGTCTTCCTCATCAATAATCTTGTCAATACCATGTTGTTGTAATGCTACGGTCCAAGCCTTTGCATATAAAACAGCGGCATTCCATAGCGTGCCGTCCAGATCAAACAATATACTATCTACTTGATTTATTTCCATGTTTTAAAGAATGGATGAGCTTCGGTATTTAAAACACATTTGTCTAAGTTAAAAGCTTCTTTGGGTGCAAAAAACAAATAGCAGTATTTCATCGTTTCAGCAAAAAAGAAACTCTCTAACGTATCCCATTTCTCCATGGTTTCCACATTTTTAATCTGTACATACCCATTATCCACTTGACAGTATTTCTCGATCGATTCAAACATATGCTTCCCTTGCTCGTAATATTTTGGGTCTTTTGTATAGTGCCATAAATAATAAGTAGATTCGATAGCTTCCGGTCTGATCATGTAGTAACTATCAATTATATTCATCGTACTGTAATCTATCATTTCAGGCTCAAGACCCTTTAACGTCCACATTTTATAGATGCTCTGTTGCAGTTTTTTCGCTGATTTAAAATCACGATCCAAACAAAGGACAGCTCCATAAAAGCAATCTAATGCTCCAAAACGTGTAGCTGTACGGACACCCGTATCCATATCTGCATATCCATACCAAAATCCAGTACTCACATCATCTGCTAGGTAATTGGCTATTGCTTTTTTGTGAATATCCCACATCTTCTTAAGATCTTTGTCACCAAATAATAACCAACCTTTTAACAAATATTCGTAGTACGCATCAATACGCCCACTGATATGTGCACTTTTATTTACCCATTCTCCAGTATTGATATTGATTTCTGTACCAACCAAACCTATTTTAGAACGGCGCTCAAAAGTTGCGACCACACCACGTTTACATTTTTCATAATAAATGGGGTTTCCTGTCAATTTGCTCAGCATACCATATTCCAATAACATGGATCCAATTTCACATGGATTTGTAATTTCTCCAGCAACGGCACCTGTTTTTAAGTTAACCAATCTATAGGGCATACCTGTTTTAGATTCAAAGACCGGTAACATACGTTTTCCTAAATCCTCTGCCAATTTTAAAAACCTGGGATCTCCATCCAATTGGTAAGCCGACAGTAATCCTCCCATAATCCTGATGGCAATTTCAAATTGTTGAATTTCCATATCAATATCAAAATTCAATTGTGAAAAAATCAGTTCTTTAGCCTCCTCCATCTCTTTTTTCAAGCCCATGATGTGCATGGTGCTGAGGGCATCAACTGGTGTCATCAATAAAGAATGGCTATACCAGTTATGGCCCTTCTTTGCCAAAGGATTTACAGCATCCTGCCCTTTAGCATAGTCCATATATGCACCCCAACCTTTAATAAATGCCGTTTTCACCCTTTCGGCATACATTTCATTCTCATCCTGTTTTGAGCTTCCTGCCTGAGCCATGACTATTGTAAAGCATAGGCTTATCATAATTAGCAATGATTTCATAAATTGTTTTGTCTGTATCATATGTATTATTTTAATAATGGATTAATCTGAACTTCTCGGCTCGGAATTGGGAATTTAAGATTCTCTTCTTTAAAAATTGCGCCACTAGGAAGTTTGAAGCCGATTAAATCGACCATTTTATTTGTTTTTGTATCGAATATTTTTTTCGTTCGCACCATATCAAACCAGATTTTACCCTCGGCACATAATTCAAAATAGCGCTGTTTCTGTACCTCCTCTCGAAATTCGGCCTGCGATAATTTTGAGATGTCCGGCAAACCCGAGCGGTTTCTAATCTGATTGACCGCATCAATGGCCGACTTATCAGGACTTCCGTCAGCTTCATTTTGAGCTTCACTATATACCATTAACAGATCCGCATACCGCAATAAAGGAAAATTCTTCGCCGAATTGGGAGCAGTAGTTAAGATTCCAGGATCCATAAATTTATAAATTGCCCAGGGAAATTCGTGTTTTTCATCTCCTATTTGGAGTGTATTCATAAAAAATCCATGATTATGTCTTCCCCTAAGATCTGCCGCATCATATGCATCCAAAAAGAACGAACTAGGTGAAAAACCACCAAATTGCAACGCATTCACCAATTTAACTTCTTTAGGTAAAAAATAAACAGGTAGACTGCTATTAGCATTATTGATTGCATAGTTGGCCATAAAAATATGTTCCTCTTTATTGTCAAAAGTGGGATTATTTAATTTATTGAACCAGGTCAGTTTCTTGATCCGATTCAAATAGTTTATGTTTATTTGACTGTATCACTTCCAATGCCTTGGTCTTAGCAAGACCATAAAAACTATTATCATTCAGCAATCCCGCCATACTCAAATAAGTCTTTGCCAAAAGAGTTTTCACTGCCATCACGGAGACGCGACCATTACCCTTTGTCGTCGCCGCCAAAGGTTGCTCTTCAGCAAATTTCAGATCCGGAATAATAGCTTTTTCAAAAATATCCCTTACCGGGCTTTTACCGATCAGTGCATCACCTGGGTTTGCCGTAGGAACCATTTTTAAAGGCACATCACCAAAAATATGGACCAACTGGAAATAGAAATAAGCGCGCAAAAAACTCGCCTCCGCCAGCAGTTCATTCTTTTTATTCTCCGACATATTGACTGCAGGTATATAACGAAGACAGTTATTGGCAGCCTCAATTCCCTTATAGCAGCTTTCCCACCAAATTGAAAAATCGGGACTTGTTGCATCAAATTTCAGATTGACATAGTCTGATGCAAATTGCCATTGTGCTTTATTATCGAACATCCCAGTAGGGAGCTCAAGCATAGCATAGGGCATTTCGTCATAACCATATTTATTATAAGGAGCTTTTATATAATTATAAATACCAATTACCGCAGAGTTACATTCTTCTTCATTTGTAAAGAAATTTTTGATCGGAATAGAAGACCTAGCATCCTCTTCCAACTGAGAAGTACATGAGTTTAAATGAACGGTCAATGTACTAATTACTAACAATGTATATAATGATCTTTTCATGATTTTAAGATTTAAAATGTAAGGTTTAATCCCAGAGCATAAGTACGCGCATTCGGGTAACTAAAATAATCAACACCTTGCGTAAACGTATTGCCTGCCGACACCGAAGACAGCTCCGGATCATATCCGCGATATTTCGTACTCAAGAAAAAATTCTGGGTATTCGCTGAAATTTTAAGTCCCTTTATTTTCCATCTATCTAATACCGCGCGAGGAAAAGAATAACTAATATTCAGATTACGTCCACGAATAAAGGACCCATCTTCAACAAAATGACTATCGACATAGCCCGATGGATAATCACTATACAGCGCATCCTGTTGCGTGCGGATAGCAGGCACCATAGTGTTTTGATGTGAAGGCGTCCAGGCATCATCCAATAAACTAGCATAACTGTTAAGATAATATTGGCGATCTTCCAATTCAAAACTAGAGGCATTGACAACTTTATTACCTTTTCTCACCTGAATGGTTGCACTCATATCAAATTGTTTATACCGAACTCCCAAGTTGATAAAAAGCTCATACTTAGGAAATAAATTACCCAGAATCTTTACATCTTGATCATCATATACATAGTCTTTATTGACATCATCCCTTTTGATATCACCTGGCCTTCTATTGTACTTGGCTGCTTCAGTAGCCTCCTCCGTACCCCAGGTCCCCAGTCGCTCATAACCAATAATATCCCCGACCTGTCCCCCAACACGCAATACATTATAAACTAAGCCCCCCGGAACACGCCCAGGCAAAATATCAGCATTATTATCCCCAAGACCCAAGATTTTGTTTCGGTTAGCAGCAATAGCCAACCCCAAGTCTGCCGAAAAATCATTAGTCTGAATTACTTTACCATTCAATGCCACCTCTATTCCCTTATTTTGCACACTGCCAATATTTTGGGTTACACTATTATAACCTGAAACAAAAGAAGTCGGGTTATCAAGCAATAGATCGGTCGTTTTTTTATGATAGATATCAGCAACCAGAGTAAATCTATTATTCAGAAAACCCATATCCACTCCTGCATTGATTTGTGCAGTACGCTCCCACTTAAGATCAGGATTAGCAATATTGCCCATAGTCGTCCCTACATACCTTTTACCGTCTAGGTACACCAAAGTATTATTATTTAACGTCCCCAATGACATATACGGTGAAATACTAGAATTACCCGTTATTCCATAGCTACTGCGTACTTTAAGCTGGTTTAACAGCTCATTAGATTTCAAAAAAGACTCTTCCGAAACGTTCCATCCCAATGCTACAGAAGGGAAAAAGGCATATTTATTGCCACTGCCAAATTTTGAAGAACCATCGGACCTACCCGTCAGAGTCAACAAATATCTATCGTCGTAACTATAATTGAAACGAGCGTAATAAGAATTCAACAATTCTTTTCTATAGTACGAAGTAGGAGTACCTGGGACGGCCCCAGCTGCGAGGTTGTTATATTGGAAATAATCAACCGAAAAACCCGTAGATCCAGCACCAAATCCATCACCCGTACTGCTCGTCCAGCTTGTACCCAAGACAGCATTGATACGGTTTGCGCCGAAAACCCTATTGTAATTCAAGAAATTTTCAGATTGCCAGTAGAGCGTCTTTCCATAATCGATAGCAGCCCGACCACTGACATCCACACCTATATCCAACAAATATTTAGACGCATAGAATTGATTGTTGGCATCAAAAAACTGCGCTCCAAACGTAGATTTAAACTCCAAGCCCTCCATCAATTTGACCCGCATATTGACATTACCTAAAAACTGATGTTCCGTACGATAATACTTCAAATCCTGCAGCAGCTTGACCGGATTATTGGCTGTGTAAATTCCAGTTTTATAAAAACCCAGAAAATCACCGTTACTATCATAATTATAACCGAATCCAAAATCCTGCATCGTACTCGTCGATCCATCCGGATACGCAACCGGCAATATCGGAATCATACCTCCTAGTAGCCGTGTCGCATTCATAGATCCCACAGCATAATCATCGACCTGATTTTTACGATTAAATTGATAAGAAAGGTTGGCCCCAATATCTAACCATTCCCTCAATTTAATGTCCGTATTATACCTTACCGTCCGTTTTTTATAATATGTTTCCCGAAGTAGACCTTCATCATTGATGACTCCAACACTCAAGAGCTGTTTTGCTTTTTCAGTACCTCCCGAGATCGTAAAATGATAAGAAATAGGAGTTGCATTACGACTAGCTTCTTTTTGCCAGTCCGTATCATATAAGGGTTTATTGTCTGTGCCAAATAAATCAGGATACAATTTGTTCAATTGATCTGTAGGAAAAGTCCCTCTTTTAGGATCATATTCCCAAGATCTTTTCATGTAATCCATATACTGGTTTGCATTTAGCATATCTAGGGGTCGGGCAAACTGGTTCAACCCTAGATTTACCTGTGCAGCAATAACATACTCGCCCACTTTGGGAGCTTTAGTGCTGACAATAATAACACCATTAGAAGCCTGAGAACCATAGATTGCCGTTGAAGAAGCATCTTTCAGAACCTCAATAGATTCGATATCATTAGGATTGATCGACTGGAAATCCGCACCGATCACCCCATCCACCACAAACAGCGGCGCACTAGAGGCATTAATAGAATTTATGCCTCGAATAGTTGCAGAGACACCACCACCCGGACGACCAGAATTATTGCTGATATTAAGGCCAGGTACTCGAGCACCGAGAGCCACAAGCGGATTAGAAACTGGCATTGCGGCTAAGTCCTCCCCTTTAATACTAGCGACAGAAACCAGTCAGGTCTTTTTTACGGATAGAGCCATAGCCAACCACAACCACTTCGTTTAGATCTTGAGCGCTTTCTTTAAGTTGAAATTGAACAGATGCCTGACCCATATACACATACTCGAGAGACTGGTACCCCACACAACTCACTAATAAAGTATCACTTGAAGAGCCATAAAGTTGAAATTCTCCCTCATTGTTGGTTGAAGTTCCCTGTTGCTGTCCCTTGATTTTTAAATTTACAAGGGGAATTCCCTTCCCCTGAACATTAGAAATTTTGCCTTTTATCAGCTGTTTTTGCTGAGCATAAAGCGGAATGTTACACATGACAAGTGCCATAGCAACAAGTGATGAAACTTTTGCATTTTTCATAATTTGGAATAAAGGTTTATTATTTTTGGTTTAATTATAGAAAAGTTTACACGATCAATTGTGTGTTTTTTCGATAGGCAGATGGGGATTGATGATGAAAATGATTGAACTGATTGTAAAAATGGCTTAAGGTATTGATGCCACAATTTTGTGCTATAATTTTAATGGGCACATTAGTTAAGGAGAGCTGAACCGCTGCATAATTCATTCTAGCCTTGTTGACCAACTCCGTCAACGTCACACCGTAACATTTACGGACACTTCTATTGACATGGTCTGCATTTCTCTGACAAAGATCGACAAATCCCTGTATCCCCATTTTAAAATAAGCCGGTCCAGTATAATGTTGCACAGCATGCGACAGCCAGCCCGGAATATGATTTGCATCAAAATAGCTTTGTTCATGAATTTTTATAAATCTAAGTATACTTAATAATAAGCTATCTCCGTACAAATTTGAACGACAGGACATACCATAATGCTCAGCTCTTTTGGTTATTTTTTTTATCGTTTCCATCTCCAATAATATGGAAAATGGTTGTTGATCCAGTGTCCAAAAGTATGCATCAGAATCATTAAAATACCGCGTTTTAAAAAACTGCAATGTTTCTACTGCAAAGGCAAAATTCATAATGGTCAAACCATTTTTTCCAGCTAAAAACGCATGCGTATCTGAGGGTCTTATCAGTAATAGGTGTCCGGGTACTAGCTCGATTTTCTGACCGTTTATCAGGTGATACCCACTTCCCTCTTCTACCCAAAATATTTCAGCATAATCGTGATTATGCAACGAAATATCCTGCTTATTGTAAACAGTCGTACGAGCAAGATGAAAACATTCACCTGACTGTATAAAATCACTAAAAGAAAAGTTTTTTATTTCCATACTTCAATACCTTAGTATACTGATTTATCTAACGATAAATCAAAGGATTATTACCTCTATTTTCACCACGACAGTGATAGATTTTATGTTGTTCATTATGGGGGTGTTCACGATTTAACACCAGGTCAGTATTAAAATACCGCATGGTATAACCAGTCCTTCTAAAAGCACTTCCATTGGCATTTGCACCATGTACGATTCGTGAATCATGTAACGAATACATCCCCTGTTTCAGTTCGAACCAAACCACCTGATCTTCCGGCAAATGCGCGGCATCTTTAATTTCAAGATTGAATATTTTATGATCAGTATTCATCTTTTCATAGATTTTCCCTGTGCCCAGATGTGTCCCAGGTAATACACCCATACAACCATTGTCCTGAAATGATGGATCGATAGCCAACCATAAGGTAACGATACCATCAAATCTGTCAAATCTACCTTCCCAATAAGCGCTATCCTCATGCCATGGGGTCCGAGCTCCTGAAAAAGCCTCTTTACAAATGAAATGGCTACTCCACAAACCGATATTAGGGCCGATGAGGGGTTCGATAATATCCAAGACTTCATCAGCCATCAAAAAAGAAAACAGACGCTCATCCTTTTGATGAGGCACATCCAATTCATCCGGTTTCAGATTACCCTTGTTCTGTAGGTGCTCTTCAAAAATATGGAATAAATTATTAAACTTTTCATTGCTAAACAAAGGTTGCGCTGGCAATAGATATCCATTTTTTTCGTAAAACTGTACTTCCGTAGCACTTAAATTTTGCTTTTCTTTCTTCATCATTTGTCTTCAAATATTTTAGTTACTTCCTATTTATCTCTTTAGCCAAAATTTTTTAAAATAAAATCTTTCATCATACCATTTTGCTTCCATTGCTCAACCGTGACATCAATATCATATGGTTCCAAAAGATAGGGTCTTGGGCCAAATTCGCACGTTATGGGCAGTATTTTTTTTGAATCTGAGTTGTCACCTACCCGGATGATTTCTTGCCACCAACTTTGGAAAGTCGTTAGATATGCTTCATTTTTCATATGAAATGGATCCACTAATTGTGCCCCTTGTTCATGACCTATCCGCGCATGTATATGCGAACAACGCCCATATACCCTCTTCATTACTTCCTGATGATTTTCAAGCATAGATTCTGTTACGACGCACCAATGAGAAAAATCTGCTGTCAACATCGAATCCGGACTTTCTTGCAAATAGGCCAAAATCCTCATCGGATCATAACTAAATCTTCCGCGATGGATTTCATGGCTCAAACAAGTTGAAGATCCCCGGATCAGATTCTGACTTTCAGTTAAGAATAAGAGATTCTCATCAAAAGTAAAATAGTCTCTTCCCGTATGGCAATTCAGCCAAAAAAGATCATATTGCAGACACTCTTCAATCATCCTTAAAAATTGGCCTCTCATTATTTCTGCAGTAAGACCAGCTGCATAAGGGAGCTGTACGATCAGTTTTAAATCATAATCATCAAAATATTTCTTCACCTCGCACACGTTTTGTAGAAGAGGATCAATTGCAACTTCTACACCCTGAAAACCCTGACTATGCGCTAATTTTGCAAATTCAGGATAAGTTAAATGTTTCATTCCCCAATAAGGGCAGCAGATTACAATTTGATCTTTCATGTATGAGTGAAAATTACTTAACCAAAAGTAGTACCTACCTTTTAATTTTAAAACGATTAAATATTAGTCTAATTACTCAATTCGTTATGCTGTACCGACTTTCAAAATTATTTACATCTTTTTATTCGGGTTTGCTATAGATCCCCTAGCAAATTTTATATTTTTTCCCCTAGTCAAATTCATCAAATAAAGTTAGGAGCACATCTAGCGAGTCTGTAACTTTTTGAGGAATCTTCTCAAATTTATCTGTTAACCCAAGAATCATAATCCTCTTCCACTGTCCAATAAGATGATATAGGAATAAATCCTTATTACCTATAAGAGTTGATTGATTGGGTTACTTTCCGAGTTTCACCATCATTGACGAAAGTCACAAAATCGGTCTTGGTCACTCCTTCAAATTATTGATTACTTTCGCCACTATATAATCGCTTGACTCCTCAAATATTGTCGTATTCGTTTTATAATTCAGCTGCTCTCCCCTCTGTTTTTTCAAGAATGAAATATTGTCAGAACGGCTATTGGTTTTATCAACGGTTAATTCTTTTCTTCTACTTTTATGCCCTGCTGATGCAAGTATTGTTAATTTTTTAACGTTTTTCTATCCATGCCTGTATACTTTTCATTATCTTTGACACCAATATTCCGCATCAACAACGCTTTGGATTGGAACCCGAACGAAAGAGAAAATAAACAAAGGGAAATTTCTAAGAAACGTAAATTTATACCATGAGCAACAATGATATCATGAAAAAGCTTCGAGTGGCTTTAAAATTCACTGACAACGACATTATTGAAGTATTAGCTCTAGTGGATTTCAGGGCGACTAAAACTGAACTGAGTGCGATATTTCGTAAAGACGATCACCCTAATTTCAAACCTTGCGGTGACCAGTTACTTCGTAACTTCTTAAATGGACTCATTATTTACAATCGCGGCTCCAAATCCACTACAGATTTGAATGCATAAATTTATCTGGAAATGCTCTTCGTCTCACCTCATTACGCGAGCTGAGATGAGCTCCAGATTTATACATTCAAACTCGACCGATGACTCTTAGACTCTTTCTTTTTTGGAAGATTTCCCTGTTCATCCCCTCCATAAGAAGAAGAAGGTTTCAAAGATTCAAATGCAAGCGTCATCTTCACTTTGGTAATTCATAACCATACCACTCTATTTAAGTCAATTGGCTATTTTTTACTTTAAATTTTGCTTCAAAGATTTCAAGATTTTTTAAGATTGCTGTAGTTCCTCATTAGCTTTATTTATCCATCCTAAACGTTGATTGACAAAATAGAGGTTTTTAACAGCAAATTCTTTATTGTTACTCATTCCTTTTCTACTTGTATGTACAGTATTGACTATTGCTCAATAAATTCATCAGGTGTCTAAAATTTTCTTGAGTTTTATTTATATTGAGTCAGTCTTTTTATTCTTTGTTGCATCAACCCCTATCCATTGTCGTTAGAGCTAGAATTGGTCTCAATCTACTGAATCAGAAACTGCCTTTTATATTATAGTATTAAATATGTAATTTTTATAACGGATAAGGAATACTTCGGTTCTCTGAACATGGCAAATAACTTTTCCATTTCCAAAAATATCATAATGAATAAAGTAATCCATATTATCATCTAAAATATTTCAAGTCTACAGTTAGGAGACATTGGATTTGATGAAATTTTCAATCTCATTATTACAAATTAAAATTGTCTAACTTTTTTGGAACATCCCTAGGTTATAAAGTTTTTTTAGAACCATAATCAAACCGGAATCCAAGCAGTGAAGGTAACCTTTCCATCCTGACACTGCACGTCGACTTCACCACCATGGGCTATAATAATCTCTTTAGAAATATAAAGACCTAGTCCCAAGCCCTCACCTTCATTATTTTTTGTCCGCACAAATGGCTTAAAAAGATTTTTGAGAATATATAATGGGATACTCTGTCCGTTGTTCTCTATTTTAAAAATGAATCTATCGCTTTGGATAGAGGAATTTATATATATACTCGAACTATTATTGCTATGTCGAAATGCATTGGCAATCAGATTGGAAAAAACCTGTGCCATCCTACCGCTATCACAAATGACAGGTTGATCCAATTGGATGTCAATAACAATATCTCGCTCTGGATCAGCAGCATGGACTTCTTTCAGGATGTCTACGATAAGTGGCTCAAGAATTTGAGGTGATTTTTGTAGGTTTATACCGCCCCCCAATTTACCCCTCGCAAAATCAAGTATGTTGCCGATAAGTCCTTTCATTCTCAATCCTGCATCATATATAATGGCTGTTGTTCTCTTTTCACGAGAATCTTCCGTTTTATTATGAAGGAACTGAGATAATGATATTATTGCGCTTAAGGGATTATTAAGGTCGTGTGCAAGCACCGAGAGCAGGGTATCCCTCCGCTTGGAATACCTCCGTTCTTCAAGTAATAGCTCTTCTGTCCTTTTGAGCTTATCCAAAGTCCCCAAGTGGAAGGTAATAAGTTCCGATAATGTTTTGAAAAGAGGTATGATCTTCTCCTGCTCTATCTCTGTGGTCTTAAAGTCTAAGGCACATAAGGTTCCAACGAAAGTACCGTCGGGATCAAATACCGGAAATGATATATAACTCTTAAAACCTTTGCGCGACAGCTTTTCTTTCCATCTTGAATTCGAACACAGGTCTATATCCGAAATGATGATTGGTTCGTGTTGATTAAAGATTTCACTACATATAGTGGAATGAATATCTAGAGGTTGACCTACCCTTAAACCTATCCCAATAGTATCTCTTACCGAACATGCGATCCATTGGCGTTCGGTTACGTGTGCCACTACACCTAGGCCCATCCCAGTAATGGCACATACTGTTTCAAGAATGTTTTTTATAGAAGATACTGAGTCGATTTGTAATATAGTCATAGAAATCTGCTTGTTCTTTTGAACTTATTATCAATTAATATTGCCCCACCAAAGATTACTAAATATCCTGATAAATCCAATTAAAAATATTTCGTACAAATTTCTTCAGCTATTAAAAAATAGTAAATTTCAGCGAATTAAATGGTGTTAAAATAACTAATAAAAATCGTCATAAAAAATCTGAACGCAAGCAATTATACAGTCACATCTAACATGACTTAAGTCATTATATACATCTTTATTACAACTAGATATATTACATTTCAAAAATTATTTTGCACATAAAAGTCAATCAATTAAAACATAGTGATAGTTAAGTTAATGCCATTTCAATAATTGTAAAGGTTAAAATAGGACTATTTTCATTTTAATAGTTGTAGTAAAAAATAGATTATTGTAACTTAGTAAAAATAATTATCCACCATGGAGAACAAATCTTTGGAAACATCAAAAGAAATCGACGACATTTTAAAATCATATTCAGCAAAAGACCCAGAGCATCCTAATTGGTACATTTATGAATATGAAAATCACCGAAAGGTACTTGTAGAGATAAATCCTGAATCCGGAAAAATCTATTTTCTTAGAGAACTTTAATATACACAAATTAAATAAATAGGGTTAATCTGTTTATAACACATTCCTTTTAACCGTAAGCACAAAAAACAAATGATTTTTAAAGCATTAAGATCAGATGCAAATGTTGATGATAGTACATTTAACGATTTATACCCCCCTGACATAAAAGAATTGGCACAACGTCACTGGACTCCAGTCGATGTAGCAAAGATGGCAGCCAATTATTTGGTTCAACATCCAAATGATAAGGTTCTAGATATTGGTGCCGGTGCAGGTAAGTTTTGCCTTGTGGGAGCAGCTTGTACAGAAGGCATGTTTCTATGGGGTTGAACAACGGGAATCGCTCGTTGAGATTTCCAATGAGATAGCTCAAAAGCATCAAATAGATAATGTAGAATTTATTCATGCCAATATTGATCAAATCTCTTTTTCGGATTATGATTCATTTTATTTTTATAACTCTTTCTATGAAAATATGGATACATCTTCTCCAATAGACCATTCTATCTTACCAGATCAAGAACTCTATTATTCATATACCGAATATCTTAGGAAACAACTTAAGCAAATGCCAGTTGGAACTCGGATTGTCTCTTATTGGAGTGGATGGGAAGAAATTCCTACTAGTTTTGATCTGGATAAAACTGCCTGTAGTGGATTACTTAACTTTTGGAGAAAAATTATTTAGATCTTATTCAAATATTTATTCATGTTTACCCTGATGATTTATAATGACCTGTAATATCCCAATAGCCGGTCATAATAAAGCGCAATCAATAATATTAGTATCGATATAAAGTAAAGTTCTTCGGTCAAACCATATAAGATCTATAACTCAATAATTCCACCCAATGATAAATCTATGCTTAGGCATATATTCTATGGAGAGAAATTTATTGCTAAAATTGGTATTAATATTGGAAGTAATCAACCTTTAATCACCCCCAATATTATTGATTATGCATTATTTTTTTATTAAATTATCTTTCTCTAACTGCTTGGTCATCGCTTTTTTATAGCCTGTTAAAAAACTATCCAAAGAGCCTGGATTGTAACTTTCGGACTGGGTCGACCAAACGAGTTTTCCTGAGTTCACATCATACAGATTTGTCTCGATGTAGTAAGTATTCTCTGTCGTATAATAACCATTATTATAGAGATGATTACCGTACCAAAAATCATAATAACCTCCAAATGTTCTATAATATCCAAAAGAGTTCACAGGGTAAACAGAAACATTCGGAACATACCTAGATTCTGACTTAGAATCAATCAAAGCTATAGTTAATATGGCATCGCTATTTGTGGCAGCGACTTTTTGCATAGCTAAATCAGACCGTTTGGGTCCCATATTAACAAGATTGGGAGGAAAGACATCTATACTTTTTATGGTAGTTAACCCTAGTGCTTTGAGGGATGACGCAATTTCATCTTCCACCTTTTGGCGTGCAGGTACATTATCCGTCATAACAGCTACAAATATCCTATTGTACTGCTTCAGATCGATAGATTGATCACGCCAAGATCCAGTAATCATACTGTTCGTTGCACAGCTGGAAAAAATAAGCACTATTGTGCAAATTTGTAATATTAATTTTTTCATAATGGTAAATTTTAATGTTTTTAATTTCTTTACATTTTCAATACAATATCACTACATTAATAGTGGCTATATAGAACCATTTCAAGCGCTTTAAGAAAGATATCTCATACTATCCATTTCGGCGCCTATATTTTAATATAAGAACAAAATTTAAACCGATTTTGTTTACTGCTTTTGATTATCATTATTGAAATGCCAAAAGAGTCGACTTATGTTTAGCATCTGAATATCAGATAGATGATTTTAAAATCAAGTTCTATGATAATCGGCTATCAAGATTAGAAGAAAAACGAAATTTAACATTTAAGTATGTGAGAAAGTTCTCTCCATCGAAAAAGCCATATCTCGCGACATGGCCTTCACTAAAGCATATAAAATGAGATAACTATATTTATATCTTGCTTTTTTGTTAATCGTAAAATTCCTTCATTATAATATTTCTATCTTTTTTAGTCAATTTCTTAAGTTCACTTATGATATAATATCTATGCATAAAGCCTGTCAATACAATTATTTTTTTTCCAGGATTCTCTTCTGCAATTTTTAAAATGTTTTTTGCCATTGTTTTATTTCTTAGATCCCAAAATTCAGAAGCTAATTGAAATCCTTTTAAATAAGATATTTTTTGAGCATTTGCTTGTGTATAATAAGTGTTTGACAATTCAGATCTTTCTTTCATAACGGACAATAATTTGTGATATTGATAGTATTGTCTTTCTTTGCAAATCTTGTCGTTTATTGAATTATTAAAACTTCTAGGGTCTTTTGAAGCAGCAATTTTTAAAGGCTCCAATAAATCGATGTATTTTTTATAAACTTTGGCCTGTTTCTTTGTTAATCTGTTTTCATTATACAAACTATCGACCAATTTAAGAGCAAGTCCTTCGGTCGGATTAAATCCATTTATTTTTCTGTATTCATTCCTTCCTTCAAAATCAAATGGTCTCATTTGAGCTTTGTTGTTTTTGTCAATGTACTTAACAGAGGCTAATCCTTCATTTTCTTTTGGAGGAGTTTTAAATGTAAAATCAACATTAAAAAATGAACTATCAATTTCTTGTAATAAAAAATCTGGTTTAATCTTATCAAGAATTGTAACTATTGTATCTGAGTTGTAATTAGGAACTGGTTGGTGAATATTGCCAAGAACAATAATTTCTGTTTTTTGTGCAAAGGAATATATTGAAAATAGAAGGGTAAATAGGATAGATATAGTTTTTTTCATTTTCTTTATTAGTAAAGTCCTTTTAAAATTTTTTTAATGCAACTAAATTAGTGAAAAAGAAGAGATTGAAAGACATTCTTCTTCACGTAAATAAGAAGAATGAACTAATGGAGAAAAAAGTTATTTAAAATAATTAATTGTAAATATAAGAATTCATTATAATCCACATATAAAGGGAAATACGTATTTTGATAATAAGGATTTTGTTAAATTATAAGTTGGATGGGAATTCACTGGATGATATTCCCATATAGTTGATTAAATAAACAAAGATAATAACACAATCTCATATATCTCTGTACAAATCAGTTTGGTTAAAAGATGGTGTGATTATAAATTTAGAAATCAGGAGCCATATATTGCGCATTTGATGACGAATTTGAATTTAAGAAGCAAGTTTCATTGAAAGTATAAAATAGCCGTTTGCATATTGCAAACGGCTAGCTGAGATACGGATTCTAACATCCGCTTTGCTCCTTCTTGACGAAAACAAATGAAGTAGACATTTGATTGTCATTATTAATCCAAAATAACCAATGCTCAATAGATCGACAGGTATTAAACCTTGCATAAAAAAATCTAACAATACGCTATAAAACTCCAGTAATTTGTTTTCATAGCTTCTTCATCATTCTCCAACTTAGTGTAATATATTTTTCATCGATTTAAGCGGATGCAGTAAAATGATTATTAATCTATAAAAAAAATGAATTATTTTGAATTAAGATACAGCAACTTGTGTTGTATCTGGTTTAAACTCTTTGACCATCAAATGTCTCAATATCCCCATAGCTATGACTGCGTAACTCGCCAAGATAAGCAAGCTAGGCTGATTAACGGCCAAATTTGATGGGAAAAGATGACTCATAAAAGTCATAAATGACAGTCCGATCCCTGCCCCCAAAAAGTAACTGGTACTGGTTAAACTAGAAGCTACACCATAATGTATAGGATCTACATCTCGAACGCCCAAGATTGATAAACTAGTAAAACAAATCGTCATCCCAATCCCAGAGATACATGCAGCTCCCAATAAGACAACTTGCAACGGATGTCCCAAGTAAATAGATAATAATAAAGAAAGGGCTCCGACTAGCATAAAGGACCAACCTAGGATACCCATCTGTGCCGGTTCAAACCTTTTACAGATAGTTGGTATGGCAAACTTCGCCACAAGAGCCGACAAGATACTAAAAGGTACCAACATTAAGCCTGCCGAAGCGGCAGTATGAGACATATCTTTCTGAAGCATCAATGAAATCAAAAATAAGAAGCCTATAAAAAACGCACCTAAGGTAAAGAATCCAAGATTGGATGCCTTCAATGACCTATACTTGAATAGCTCAAGGTCAATTAGTGGCTGAGATACGGTTTTCAAACGATAGATAACGACACTTAACAAGAGGATTGCCAAAACTAGTGAGCCTACGATCAAAAGCGGAGTTTCATGGATATTGATGAGTTCATGGGTCCCATAGGTTAAACTTAATAAACCTAAAACAAGCATTAAAGCAGAAACACTATCTGTCTTCTGTACCTGTTCCACTTTCTCATCTGCTGGCAAATAATAATAAGATAGGATTAACGTAATCAAAAGAATCGGTACATTGATTAGAAAAACCCAGTGCCAGCTAAGATAAGTGCTGATAATCCCTCCTATCGATAAACCACTACCAGACCCTATGGCCGCAAAGGAACTAAACACGCCCAATGCACGACTCCTTTCTTGATTTTCAGTAAACGTATTCGTCACGATTGACAAGGATGCTGGCATAATTAAGGCTGCACCAAATCCTTGTAGCGCACGGAACGATGCCAATGCATCGAAGCTCGCTGCAAGCCCTGCCCCTAAAGATGCTAACATAAAAATTACCCCTCCTAAAAGAAACATTTTTTTACGCCCCAACGAGTCTGAAAGTTTTCCACCGATAATCAAAAAACCTCCAAAAAACAAAACATATAATGTCTGTAACCACTGTACTTTATCCGCTCCAATATCAAACTGCGCTTGAATCGAGGGAATGGTTAAGTTAATGATGGCAATATCCAAAGCTTCAACAAAAGTTCCTATCGATGCCAGTATTAATATTATATTTCTTCTTGTTCCCATACCTTTCAAATTTCCTGCAAAAGTAATTTTATTGGAACAGATAAGGAAACTATTCATTAAATTTGGAACAATAAATTGTTTTTAATAAAAAATAAAGAACAAACACACTTTAAAACGTGTTTTAACACTAAATAAAAGAACAAATGCCACCGGAAAACTACACCCTAGATGAAAAGGACCTTGCTATTCTGCGTTTATTGCAAAAGGATGCTAAGCTTAGTGTTCGCGATCTTTCAGCCCAAATTAATCTAAGTTCCACTCCAACACATGAGCGAATTAAACGTATGGAGAAATTGGGAATTATAAAAGAATACATAGCTGTTTTAGATCGTAAGAAAGTGAATAAAGGTATGATGGTCATATGTATGATCGCTCTAAATGCGCACAATAAAAAAACAGCATCGAAATTTATAGAAGAGGTAATTAAATTGAAAGAAGTGGTCGAGTTTTATAATATCAGCGGTGACTTTGATTTTATGCTAAAAATATTGGCTCCTAATATGGATGAATTTCATGAATTTTTCGTCAACCAGCTTTCAGAAATAGAGGGGATTGGACAGACAAAAAGTATTTTTGTTATGAATAGTATTAAAGAAAGTTCTCAGATCATCTATTAGATAATCTGAGAAGTTCCCCATTTTATGAAGTTCCTTCAAAGCTTGTATGATTGGCTTACACGACTACTAGCTAAATTGATGATGATCGAAAGTCACATCTCGCGAGGTGGCCTTGTTTAATTACTCTCCTTTGCCCAATAACACTTCATGATGGCATTTCTTACCACAAAAACACGAAATGGATTAATACAATGTTAAGTTTGACTTTCCAATATTTTTTCATGTTAACGAGCTCTTTTCAGCCCTTTGGATATTATGAATCTATATCTAAGCCCAAAGCTAAAATGAATATTGCAACTATAAATACCGCAAAAATTATGAAATTCGCTTGATTCTATATCAAAAACTAAATCATTATTATTACTTTGTTACAATCGGAAAGCTGCTTATAAGAAGCTACTTATAAATTTACTCTTTATTTTTTGTAAAAAGAAGCTACTTATCAACTTCTTAGTGTAATTTTGCAATTCAAACTATATTAAAAATGCCATATCAGACTGTTTTTGTTGAATTTTACGAACAAATAAAATCAAGTATCAATCAAGGAACTTTTGCAAAACTTACCTTAGCCAAAACAATGGGCGATACTGAGCTTAAAAATATTTATGTCCGACTTCATATTTTAGAAACCGGAGGATATAACTTTGCTTTAACTTTACGATACAAAACAGAAGAGATTGAGAGTTTCCATAGCGTTGATGAAGCTTTCACGGTTTTAAGTTCATACATTAAAAATCCTTTCACAACCGCTTTGCTGTTCACGACTGAAATGGATTTAACTTTTAAAGTCAATAAAAAAAATGCAGGAAGCCTTACCCAACAAGTACCTACATTTAAAAATGCTTCTCCGGTAATGCTGGAAATGATTGAAAAAGGAATTGTAAAACTATAATTCTCTTCTTGTTAAAAAGGTCTAAAAATTAAAACCTGCACTAGCCTGTTCCTTTAAGATTCAGATCGTACAAGAAATCATGATAATCAGTTCTGCATAGATTTCCAGACCTGACCCAAGCTAAATTCGGAAAGAAATATTGCAAATTCAAAAGATTTTGAGATAGCTTAATATCTCAAAATCTGAAGCTTGGAGCTTTTCACCTAAACGTTTATACATTCTGTTTAGGTGCATGTTTCCTTTACCAGGAAAAACTATTTGCACCAAACCCCTCTGTTCTTTATGTCTTGATTCAATTACGCAGCAGACATACCCAGATCACGCTCAAATTCTGAATATATTTCCTGGCTCTACTGAATTGCACTGCACGTTAAAAATACAGCCTTACTCCATACGGACTTTTATCAATAACTCAAAAATGAAAATATTTTAGAATATTAGCTTTATATAATGACTAAATTATCAACTTCAATCCACTTGATGAACTGACAGGATATTTTTCTGTTAACATAAGCGTGCAATAAAATGAAATGTTTTACCTTTACTTCTTGAATTTAAGGATATATCAATAATCAAAATAAACTTATGGTAGAGGAGAATCTCTTATTAGTTTTATCGTTGTTTTTTGTAATGGCAATGTTATTTGTGGTAAGTCAAAGAATCAAAATTTCTTATCCTATTTTACTGGTAATTGGCGGCTTAGCAATTTCCCTAATTCCAGGTATGCCAGTAATTAGTATCAATCCTGATTTGGTGTTTTTAGTGTTTTTACCACCTCTACTTTTTGAGGCGGCTTGGTATACCAATTGGGATAGTTTGAAAAAATGGCGCCGATCAATTATGAGTTTGGGCTTTGGATTAGTATTTTTTACTTCTATTGCTATCGCTTATTTCTCTGTAAACATCATTCCTGGATTCACATTGGCATTGGGATTTTTATTAGGCGGTATTATTTCTCCGCCAGATGCTGTAGCTGCTACATCGGTGTTGAAAGGTGTGAAGATTCCCAAACGAGGGATAACACTATTGGAAGGAGAAAGTTTAGTCAACGACGCTGCATCATTGACAGTTTTCAGGTTTGCAGTTGCAGTCATCCTGACTGGTCAATTTGTATTTCAAGAAGCAGCTTCAGAATTTTTAGTATTATCAATCATGGGCGTTGTTGTGGGGTTAGCCATAGCACATATATTATATTTATTTTTACGCTATATTGCAAAATCATCAAGCATTTCGACTCCTATCACATTGATAGCTCCCTATATCATGTATCTCGTTGCAGAGCATTTTCATTGGTCGGGTGTACTCGCGGTGGTTAGTGGCGGATTATTTTTATCATTCCGTTCTGGTGACTATTTGAATTATCATACACGGATTCAGACAAAAGAGGTATGGGCTACTTTAGGATTCTTATTAAATGGATTCGTGTTTATTTTGATTGGGTTAGAATTACCAGTAATTGTAGCAGGATTGGGACAGTATTCGCAGGGCCAGGCAATTAACTATGCTTTAATTATTAGTGGCATTGTAATCGTATTAAGAATTTTATTAGTTTACCTTTCAGAATATCTACCTCGCTTTATCTCAAAAAAAATCAGAACAAGAGAAAAGAGTCCCGGTTGGAAATTACCATTGATCGTTGGTTGGGCAGGTATGAGAGGAGTAGTTTCATTGGCCTCTGCATTGGCGATCCCATTGACTTTAAATAATGGAGAACCGTTTCCTCACCGTAATTTAATTCTCTTTATCACCTTTGTCGTTATTTTAATTACGTTAGTTATTCAAGGATTGACACTTCCTATTCTTATAAGAATAATAAAGATAGATGAAATAGATGTTGAGGAACCTGTAGAAAATCAGATTGATGAAATTCGAGTTCAGTTGGCTAAAGAATCTATTGCCTACCTAGATAATAATTACAGCAAAGAAATGCAAGAGTACGAAACAATTGCAAGAATTAAAGAGCAATTGTTAAGAAGTATAACTTTATCTGAAAATGCTAAATTAGCAGATAACCGTGCCCAATTGACTGCCGTAAGAAGTCTTTATAATAAAATAATGTTGGAAATAGTTGGCATTAGAAGAAATGGATTGTACAAAATACGAGAAGAAAAGCATTATGATAGCAGTATTATTAAAGAACTAGAATATACACTTGATTTAGAAGAATCAAGATTAAAGCGTAAATAACAGCTATTTAAATTACCCGCATTATAACCATGCTTTATAAAGATGGACGCATATAATACTAATGCTCAAGATGATCTTTAAATAGCCGCTGATTATTATAAGCCAGAAATCATATCCATTTTCCTCTTCCATAAATTTTATAGCAGGCTTTGGCCAATTAATGCCGAAATTAGGTGATTGCTTTTCTAGCGCTGGCATACAATATAATATTAGAGATTATTGCATTAATTTGTTAACTTTAAATAAGTTAAAGAGCAGGTTAAGATTCAATTCATCCATTATTCACGATATGGATAGTGGATGCAAAAACAACGCGATTATGAACTATAAAGATATTTTATCAGATTTAGGTGCTGAAGCAGAAAATCTTCTAAATTTTAGCACTCCCAAAATTGTAAAGGAGCATCTCCATCTTCCCTCCCCAGAATTTATCGATCAAATCTTTCTGCAAAGCAACCGCAACCCTCAGGTGCTTAAAAACCTTGCAGCACTCTATAATCACGGACATCTAGCAAACACTGGCTATTTATCAATATTACCAATAGACCAAGGAATAGAACATACTGCAGGAGCATCATTCGCTCCAAACCCTTTGTATTTTGATCCCGAAAATATCATAAAGCTTGCCATTGAAGGGGGATGTAACGCAGTTGCTACAACTTTTGGGAACCTAGCAATAATGTCTCGAAAATATGCGCATAAAATTCCATTCTTAGTAAAAATAAACCATAACGAACTACTTACTTACCCCACAAAGTACGACCAAATAATGTTTGGGAGTATAAAAGATGCTTGGAATTTAGGAGCCACTGCTGTAGGTGCTACCATTTACTTTGGCTCAGAAAATTCAAATAGACAAATTGTCGAAGTAGCCGAAGCCTTTGAAAGAGCACATGAGTTAGGAATGCCCTGTGTTTTATGGTGCTATACCCGCAACAATAGCTTTAAAAAGGATAATGTTAATTATGAAGTTGCTGCTGACATTACAGGCCAAGCCAACTATTTAGGTGTTACCATACAGGCCGATATAATTAAACAAAAACTACCTGAAAACAATGGGGGCTTTACAGCGATTAATTTCGCCAAGAGCGATCCTAAAATGTATTCTGAGCTCTCTTCCATGCATCCAATTGACCTTTGCCGTTATCAGGTCGCTAATTGTTTTATGGGTCGAATCGGCCTTATTAATTCCGGAGGAGAATCAAAAGGAGCAAGTGACCTTACAGAATCAATTAGAACAGCAATAATAAACAAACGAGCCGGAGGGACAGGATTAATATTGGGAAGAAAAGCTTTTCAGCGTCCGTTCAACGAAGGTGTTGAACTCCTCAGCGCTATACAAGATGTTTACCTAGACAAGACAATTTCAATAGCATAGTAATCTGTATCAATTGCTACAAATTACACTTTTTGGATAGCCCGAATAATAAAGAACAATCCGATGGTAAATAAAAAAATTGGGCGGAAAATCTATTCGCTTCCACCTCTAGAGAAAAAACAATGTCCAAAATAATTACCATTACATTCAGTCCTTCCGTTGATAAAAGTACAATGATCAGTGCATTGGAACCTGAAAAGAAACTAAAATGCAGTACTCCGAAACTGGAGCCAGGTGGCGGTGGTATCAATATTGCAAGAGTTCTGAAAAAATTGGGAACAGAAGCAATTGCAGTTTTCCCTTCAGGTGGCTATAACGGAACCCTTTTCAATGAATTACTTGAAAAAGAAAACGTTCCATCAATCATTGTAAAAGTACAACACGAAACAAGGGAAAACTTTGTGGTACAGGATAAATCTACAAGGAAACAGTTCCGTTTCGTCATGCCTGCCAATAAGTTGTCGGAAAAGGAATGTAATGCCTGCCTCGAGGCAATAAAAAATATAAATGATATTGATTTTATTATTGCAAGTGGAAGCCTGCCACCCGGCATCCCCATTAAAATTTTAGAACAATTGGCAGAAATATCTAAAATAAAAAAAGCAAAATTTGTTGTCGACACATCTGGACCTGCCTTAAAAAATGTCATGGCAAACGAAGTATTTATGCTAAAGCCAAACCTTGCTGAACTAGCCTACCTATCGGGAAGAAAATCACTGGTAGCCTCGGATGCTGAGCCGGCTGCTAAGAGAATTATCGCATTAGGAAACTGCGAAATTATACTGGTCTCGCTTGGCGCACAAGGTGCATTATTGGTAACTAAAAACCAGTCTTTCACCGTTAAACCTCCTGCTGTATTAGTGAAAAGTACCGTTGGCGCAGGAGACAGTATGTTAGCCGGAATGGTTTACGCATTGTCAAAAGGAAATAATCTTAAAACATCACTTGAATTTAGTGTTGCCTGTGGTACGGCAGCAACTATGAACTATGGAACGTCATTATGCCACAAAAAAGATGTAGAATCGCTATTTAAGGAAATTAGCAATCGGGGTTAGATTTAGTGACATAATCCAATTGAATAGCAGCATCACTTCATTTGTAACAACTTCTTCATCCATCAGGATATTCCACTTCTGACAAAAGCCACTACAAATGATCTGAGATATTGATGTTCTTATTAACTTCCATCCTAAATAAAAAAGGCCGCCTCCATTGCTGTGGAAGCGACCCATTTCAAATAAAATGAATAATCATCTTACGGCATTACTTCCCTTCTTGCGAATTAGACAAAACCATACCCGCCTCTAGAAACTCCGAGATACTTGCAGTATTGTGCTAACATCTCCTTGTCAACTTTAGTAGTTTGGATGTTGCTATCTGTAAGAAATTCCAAAGTATTGGCGATATCAAAATTCGGTGTATTTTGGTGAATTTCAATAATAGATTTATCGTCGTGAACCTTAAATGCAAATAAACTCAACAACGGATAAAGCGGACTATTTTCATCCGATTCCCACAAAGCAACCCATTCTTTATAGGGAACTGCTTCCAATTCCAGTCCCAATTCATTTTGAAGGATTTCGAAAAAATCAATGACCGTAATATTGTCTTCAGGTTTAGGGCTCAAATGAAAAATCTTACCTATAGCTTCGCTATTTTTTGAAATATGCGCTACCGATTTTGCTATAAAGTCTACAGTTACAAATTCTTCTTTCTGCCCCTGTAACATTGGATATTTTTTGAGTTCCATGCACGTTTTAACCAACAATCCCCACCATTGGTATTTAGCAGTTGCACCTGAATTTCCATGGCTAAAAACATATCCCAATCGAAATACAATTATGGGAACACCTTTAGAAATAGCTTGTGCGGCAATTTTTTCCATCACCCATTTACTCTGGATGTATCCCATATCTTTACTAAGATATTTAAACGCCGAGTCTATGCTGTCTAATTCCCTCATCAACTCGGGTTTGGTAAAATAATGTTCCCAACTGTAAACCCCAACAGTTGATAACAACGAAATTTGCTTTAGCTTTTTATAGGTAGCCAATTTAATCAACACCAACAATCCATCCACGTTGGCGGCTTTCATATAGGAATACGGTTGAATAAAATTCACCGCACTTCCAGCATGATAGATTACATCAATAGTTTTCGCCAAATATTCATAGTCCGGTTCAGACAATCCCAATAGCGGCTGTGAGAGATCGCCACACCATATTTTTACACGTTTTTTTTGATCTGTAGAAAGGTTGAGAAGTTGCTCTTCTAAAGCCGAATACAACCGTTCTTCGGCATGCAATCTATTGCGAGAGCGAACTAATACATGCACATCGGCTGTTGATTCTTCTAAAAACTCCAGCAATAAGTGCGTTCCGACAAACCCTGTTGCTCCAGTTAACAAAATATTATTTGGGTTTACAAAGTCCCCTTGTTCTTTTAAATCATTAAGACTTTCTAGTCCTAGAATTTCTCTTTCTGCATCGCGCTTTATCTCCTCACTTAACGGGTCCGTTCCTAAACGATAATGCCCTTCATAGGCATCTCCCCTAGTTGCCATTAATTCGGCTAACTTACGAACAGAATTGTGAACATACAATTCGCTCAAAGAGATTTTCCCCGGATACTCTTCCAAAATACGGCTGTACAATTTCACCAACAATAACGAATGCCCTCCTATACAAAAAAAGTCATCTTCTAAACCGACATTTGCACGCTGTAAGACGTCTTTAAAGATTTGTTGTAAAACGGCTTCTTCAGCTGTAGCTGGGACTTCCGATGCCTGATCGATCTCAAAACTTTCTTCAGCCCATGTTGCCAATACCTTTTTATCTATTTTTCCGTTAGCATTAACTGGAATATATGCTATCGTAATGATTTCAGAAGGAATCATATATGCCGGTAATTTCACAATCAATTCCCGTTGTATATCTTTTCTATTTGCCGTACCACAAATAAACGCCCGAATAGACATCAAAGAGTCATCTCCAGAATAGAGCACTTGTACTACCGCATTTTCAACCCCATCCACTTCCATCAAAGCATTTTCAATTTCGGCGAGTTCAACGCGGTATCCTCTAATTTTAACCTGATGATCTACTCGTCCCATATATTCCATTAATCCAGCACGAGAAACACGAGCCTGATCTCCTGTTTTATACATCCGTTTGTGGTGGTTTTGTTGATCTTTGGGTATGGCAACAAAAGGATTTAAAACAAATTTTTCTGCGGTCAATTCCGGTTGATTTAAATAACCTTGAGCCAGTTGGATTCCCGATAGATACAATTCACCTACCACACCTTTAGGACATAAACGCATGTATTTATCCAATACATACCAACTATTATTGTCCGAGGATTTCCCCAAAGTATTGATGGCATATCCCGATTGAAAAACAAATTTATTCACCGCAACGGTTGCTTCTGTAGGCCCAAAAGCATTGATGAACTTCACTCTATTCTCCCAGAAATTCCGCACAGAAGGAGGGCAGCTTTCTGCACCAGTTGCAATAACCCGGACAGCTGAATAGTCTGTATTTTGCGGCAATGTTGATAAAACAGATGGGGAAATAAAGGGTAAAATACTTATACTGTGTAAACGCAAAAAATCACTGAGCGCTTCTCCTAATATTTTATTGTTTGGATACAAGTGTAAAGTTGCCCCCTTTGTTAAGGGAATCCACAGATCCATAACAGATCCATCAAAGTTATATGGAGAAAATTGTAGCGTGCGATCTCTACTTTCTATACCGATAAAATCTCCGTATTCCATCACAAAATTACTTATCGATTCGTGTTTTATCAAAACCCCTTTAGGAGCACCTGTAGTACCTGATGTATGAATAACATAAACTAAATCCAAAGGTGTGTGGGTGTTTACATAGCTATTGAGCAACGGTAATACCTCTTTGTTCGATAAGAGGTGTTCGATGTATAAGACCGAAGTGCCGGTTCGACTGGCGAGTTCTGTATATACCTCTGAGCTGATAATACATGGAGGAAGCGTGTCTTTTAAGATAGCATGAATACGTGCTTCTGGATAATTTATATCTAAAGGAACATAGGCAGCTCCTGCTTTTATAATTCCCAACAAAACAATCACCCTTTCGATGGATTGATCGAGTAAACAAGCGACAAACATCCCTTTTTTAATCCCTATCGACATCAAATAATCAGCTACTACACTAGATTTATCATCTAATTCTTTATAACTGAGGTGCTCACCAGACAACGCCAAAGCAATTTTATCGGGTAAGGCATGTACTTGTTCTTCAAATAGCCCTACTAGGGTTTTCTTTGGTGTTACAGGTTTTGAAAGTTGTAAAGGAACTTCCCTTATAACGATATCCCCAATCTTATCTTTTGGCTTTTTGACAATTGCACGCAATATACTTTCGTAGTCCCGCGCAAAATCGGCTATCGTTTCTTCGCTAAATAAATTATCGGCATATTCGATCACAACATCTAAAGAATTTCCATTAGGAATGATTTCGAATTGCAAATCAAATTTGGATTTTCCATTAAACATCCATTGGGGTTTATTGTCTACCACATCATGAGATTCTATTTTCTTATCAGGTTCTTCTTGCAAAATAAAGACGGTCTGAAACAACGGATTGTAGCCGTTCATCCGGTCTTGAACAACATGTTGGACAATAGCTTCTAAGGGAACATCTTGATACGAATACACCAAAGGAAGCATGTGTCGAATGTCACGTAAGTAGGTTGCATAATCGGGATTCCCGTTTATTCGAAGACGTATCGGTAACATATTGACAAAATATCCTATGGTTTTTTCAATAGCAGCATAAGTTCGATTTGCAACCGGAGTTCCTATACAAATATCATCTTGTCCAGTATGATACTGCAACAACAGACCAAATGCAGATAATAGTGTCATATAAAGAGTGCTATGTTCTTTTATGGACAATTGCTCCAGGTCTGTCCGCAATGTGTCGGTAATGACAAAACGATGTTGTTTCCCTGATATTTGTGGCTGCTGAGACCGACTATAATCATATGGCAACTGCAGGATGGGGATTTCCTCAAGGTATTGTTTCCAAAAATCCATTCCCCTTTTATCAACTTCAAACTCTTCTTTGTGATGCTGCCAAAAGGCATAATCTCGATATTGCACGAGCGACTTATCAGTAGTACTAACTAAATTCTTTGTGAGCAATAGTTGGTATTCACGATTAATTTCTTCCACCAAAATGGACAGAGACCAGCCATCAACAGCAATATGATGCGCCACAACATACAAGTGTTGCCCTTTTCCTGCATTTGTCATGAGGAACGCCCGCAACATAAAGTCGCACTTTAGATCAAATGGCATTTCCAGTGCCTCTACAATATCAAAAGAAGAAGAAACATGTTTCATTTGCCAATAGTCAGCTTCAAGTACCGTTTGATATGGAACTTCACGCTCTTCATGGATTACCGTTCTCAAAATACGATGCCGTTGTACCACACATTGAATAGCTTTTTCCAAAATATTAGAATCTACATCATCCTTTATGTTATATTGAACTCCGATATGGTAAGGAAGACTTCCTGTCAATCGATCTAAAAACCATAAACTTCGCTGCTGAGCAGAAAGAGGTATTGGTCCGTCTGGTGCTAAACCAATGTTGGTATGAAGTGTTTCAGTCCATTCTTTTTCCTCAATGTAGTTCGCAAATTCCCGTATCGTAGGGTATAAAAAGAGATCGGCTATTTGAGTGTCAATATGCAATTGATTTCTCATCGCAAAAATAAGCTTATACGAAAGAATTGAATTGCCCCCGAAGTGAAAAAAATTATCATCAATACCGATAGTTATCATCCCTAACTTGGAGGACCATAAATCTGCCAACTGCTGTTGCAAATCCGATTGAGGTTCCACATAAGAAGTTCGAAGCTCGTGATTTTCATTAACATCAAGTTTTAACAAGAAATTCCGATCGATTTTACCGTTGGAAGTCAGCGGAAATTCTTCAAGATGAATAAAAGTAGAAGGAATCATATATGCCGGCACTTTTTCAATAAGATAATTTCGAAGTGTCTCTGAGTTTACTACTCCTGTAGTCGTATAAAGACAGCACATACTTTTATCCTCTTCCCCCTTTACAATAATAGCACAATTAACTACCTGTCCAGATTTACGGAGCAACTCTTCAACTTCAGAAAGTTCTACGCGAAATCCTCTTATTTTGACTTGAAGGTCGGCACGTCCGATAAAGACATAGTTTCCATCGGCCAATTGCGTAACAATATCGCCTGTCTTATACACTCGTTTTGTTTCTCCATTAGACAACGTAATCCTAATAAATCGTTCTTCGGTAAGTTTTGGTTGATTGAGATAACCCTTAGAAACTTGTACATCACCTATATGCAGCTGCCCCTGTTCTCCAACTGATACTTCATTCAGCTGCTCATCCAGCACATAAAAAGATACTTGGTCAAAGGGTTTACCTATAGTAGTTATTGGATGTGTATCTGAGCACTTAAACATACAGGTGACGACAGTTGTTTCTGTAGGTCCGTACATATTAAATAGATTTACTTGGTTCTTCCAATAACTAATCACCTGATCAGTAGGCGCCTCTCCGCCAGTGAAAACTTTTTTCAATTTTCCAATTTGCTTGCCCATAGGAAGGGTTGCTAAAATGGAAACGGGCAGATATGGCAATATCGTAATTTGATTTTGAACGATAAAATCGAGTAAAGGTTCACCAATAATCCTATTATCCGGATAGAGATATATGGTTAGACCATTACACAATGGAGCCCAAAGATCCAATCCTATACCGTCAAAATTGGATCCAGAAATCTGAAGTACAGAGTCGTTCTCATTCGCATTCAAATGTTGGTTAAAATTGTTTACAAAATTTCCTAATCCGCGATGCTCTGCCATCACTGCTTTGGGAATTCCAGTACTACCTGAAGTATAGGCTAAGTACGCCAATTGATTTATGTTTGAAAATACAATATGATCTCCAGGTCGATTTTGAATAGCCTTCTCCGTTTTCTCATCATCAATAATGATTATCCTGCCCTTAAAAAAAGCACATTTATCAACTAATGCCCCAGTAGTAATCAGGATTTCCACTCCCGCATCTTCTGCCATCAATTGCAATCGCTCGTCAGGATACAAAGGGTCCAGTGAGACATATGCATTTCCAGACTTCCAAATTCCTATCATACCAATCACCCTTTCGATGGACTGATGAAGACAAAAAGCTACAGCTCCTTGGCTCCCCACTTTAATCTCCAATAGAAATTGGGCCAATTGATTTGATTTTAAATGCAACTGCTCATAAGACATTTTTTGATCCTTAAAAATTAAAGCCGTTTTTGAGCCTTTTTTTAAAACCACTTTTTCCAATAAGCCAAGTACAGTTGGGGATATGCTTGAATGTTCTATCATAATTTAGGTTGTTATTAGATTAATATGAAATTATCATCAATACAAATAATATATTCAATAATACAAAATAAATCCTATATTGTATTATATTTATCTCAAAACCACTATATTAATTAACAATTAAATTAACTTTATATTAATCAATAATATGACCAAACCAATTATTCAACCTGAAGCAACCTTTAAAATGTATGAGCTGATTAGCGGTTACTGGATTGCCTGTAGCATACATGCATTAGCACAATTAAACATCGCTGATTTCTTAGCACATGGTCCTAAAACGATTGATGAGCTTTCAAAAATTTCCGATACCCATGCCCCTTCGCTATATCGATTACTTAGAGCAGTAACTAGCGTAGGTATTTTTGAAGAAACAGTCGATGGAAAATTTCAAATCAATGCCTTGGGAAATGCGTTACTAACCGATACAGCAGGTTCAGTAAAACCTTGGGCATTGGCTAATCTAGGTGAGCACTTCCCCGCTTTTGGAAATCTTGCCTACGGTATATCTACAGGCAATGTTCCATTTGATCAAGTTTCACGGCATGCCAGTCTGGGACTACTACAAAACCCACCCTGAAGCTGCAGAAAACTTAACCAAAGCTATGGCAGGAGTTTCCGGAGCGGTAATTGAAGGTATTACTGAACATTATGACTTTTCTCCTTATAAAACCCTCGTCGACATCGGAGGAGGTAATGGTGCCTTGATGTTTGGTGTTTTACGAGCCAGCCCAAATAGCGAAGGTATTGTATTTGATGAACCATATATTATCGAACAAACCAAATTAAATATACCCGAGAATTTAAAAAATAGATGCTCCGTTGCTGGGGGTAGTTTTTTCGAAAGCTTGCCAAAAGATGCTGATCTGTACATGACAAAGTGGGTTTTACACGATTGGAACGACGAACAGGTACTTCAAATATTTGATACATGCTTTAAATCGATGAAAAGCGGCAGCAAATTGCTCATTATAGAATCGGTATTACCCGATGAAATCAACTCCCCTCATGCTGGAAAATTATTAGATATCAATATTTTTGCCATGACCAAAGGAAAGGAACGCACCGTTAGTGAATTTAAAAACTTAGTGGAACGCGCAGGATTGCGATACAATCGTTTAATCCTGACAAACACCGAATTGTCAAGCATAATTGAGTGTGAAAAACCTTAAGCTGATGATTAAAATAACGATTTCCTACCCCGTAAAAATGGAGAGCTGGTTTGATATGGACTACTACCTCAATAAGCATGTTCCGCTGTCAAAATCCGTTTTTTCAGATGTGTTAAAAGGTATCACCATCGATTGTATGACAGATGAAAATCATCGGATTACTCAAGTAACTGGTGCCTTATATTTTAAGAATACAGCTGATTTTTACAATAATTTTTTACCTGCGCAAGAAATGTTAACACATGATGCTATTCAATATACCGATATCACACCCATTTTACAGATAAGCGAAATCAAACTATGGCACACACCTTGGGAAATTGGAATTTAATATAGCGAATAAGGCTAGCTGATAACTATACCGCAACTATATAAAATGAGGGATACCACGATACACTTTACAAACATTTCCGGAGAAATAACTTTTGAACACTTTGAAAGTTATTTAAAAAAGTTGCCTTTAAATGAACAATCAAGGATTTTACAGTATCGTAATTGGCACGACCAACTGAGCTGTTTATTGGGAATTGCCTTGATTGTTCATTTTGTTTTCAAAGGAGAAATCTCCGAGTTAAAAACTTTAAAAGTAAATAATTTTGGTAAACCGTATACCCATAACGACGTCTTTTTTAATATTTCACACGCCGGTGATTTTGTGATTATGGCCGTCTCCAAACAATTCGAAATGGGTATAGATCTTGAAAAGATGGCTAATGTCACACTATCAGACTTTCGAAATCAAATGACAGAGCTGGAATGGAAACGCATAGCAAATTGCACATTTAATCAAAAGAAGGCATTTTATGATTATTGGACCCAAAAAGAAGCCGCTATCAAAGCTGTGGGACAGGGACTCGCGATTCCTCTCCAATCGTTTGAAATAATCGACCTTAAAACTGTTATTTACGGTCACAACTATTATCTAAAAGAGTGTTATATAAACAAACAATA
Source organism: Sphingobacterium sp. SG20118 (assembly GCF_044740685.1). Classification (NCBI taxonomy): domain Bacteria; kingdom Pseudomonadati; phylum Bacteroidota; class Sphingobacteriia; order Sphingobacteriales; family Sphingobacteriaceae; genus Sphingobacterium; species Sphingobacterium sp. SG20118. The sequence continues at coordinate 1,675,609 of NZ_CP172826.1, read as the reverse complement.
TTGTTGCCATATAGCCACAACAGATCAACATTTAAATATTTCCAGCCCTATTTATATAGAAAATATTTACTTGATAAGTTAAAATGATTGATTAGTTCTAAAAATGAAATATTTCTCAAATAAATAAGATATTAGACCATAGTAAGCACTAGTTTTAAATAGAAAAGCCACATCGCTTGACATGGCTTTTCAATGGGCGTATATACATACAACTGTACAAGCCCTTTATTTATGCTTGATTTCATTACCCTCATGAAAAGAGCGTGACTCTTAGGTTTCTACGCTACAAAATCATCGGCAAATGGTCTTACTTAATTTTTATGACTTCAGAATAAACAGCTTGGTCACCAGCATTTGCGCGTACGCCAATTCTTGCAAAAAGAGGTCCATCCCCACTCAATTCCTTTAACTGACTAAGATCCTCAGATAAGCTAACCGAGGTTGCACCATCTTTATAATCTTTTCTGAAAATATTTGTTCCATCATCCACAAAAGCAGTTCTACTGACAAGCAGCATATAATAATCGACCGTTGCATTATCAAAAACTTTATTTATCGTAAAGCTACTAGATAGTTTTTTATCACTACCTAGTGATATTTTTGCATTTTCAATGGTGTAATACGGGATAACTTCATAATTTACTTCGATATTTCCCTTCAATTCAAATTGTACGGTATCGGTGTTGTTTAACCATGGACCATTATTATTTGTACCGATCAGTTTATATTTACCATCAAAAATCTTAACCTTAAAACTACCATCCTGGCCCACATACACCTGCACAGGTGCCTTCAGTTGAAAGCCTTCCTGATAAAGTTGTAATTTTACTACTTCTCCAGTTCCTCTGACACCAATAGGCTTTCCTTTATAGCTAACCGTACCACTTATTGTAGACGTAGGTTCATCGTAGTTATCTTTACCACAAGCTATAAAGAGTAGCGATAGTACAGTCATCATAATCAATATATTTTTCATATCTTTTGATTTTAAGTTATTGATAAGGATTTCTAACAATTTTCGGATTATTATTTATCCAATCTTGATGGATAAAATTGTAATAATTCTTCATTTGAAAAAACCGAGGATTAGGTGAATTAGAAAACGGTTGTTTATCAAAAACCCATTTCCCATGATTCGGATTGCCTGGTGCTACCACTTTATAAGGAAATAATGCATACTGTATGGCATCCGGATTCTGTGTCGAACCATTCCATATTTTATCAGCCAATCGCCATCTCTTCAGATCCCAGTAACGATGATCTTCAAATGCAAATTCCACTCTTCTTTCTTGCACCAGATCATTTAGAGACATGTTCGTCAGAGCGTTTAAGCCCGCCCTAGACCTGACCTGATTCAGATAACCTATTGCTTTACCTTGATTACCCAATTCGAATGCAGCCTCGCTCGCAATCAATACAGCCTCAGCAAATCTAAACCGAGGGAACCACATCTCACTATTTCTTCCTCTAGTTGAAGCACCCGGAGTTTCATCTAAAAATTTCCGAAAGAAAAAACCAGATTTATTCACATACTGCAGATTTGAGGTGATCGGACCATTAGTTGACGTAATTAGACCATTTCCATCACTTGTACCTGGCTGCCCAATTTTAGTAACATAAGCTCCACCCTGTAAGATCTTTTGCCCTGCTTGTAGTGTCACCACCTCACCTTTAAATAGTGAGCCTGGTAAAATAATAGATCCCTCCAATCTTGGATCCTTACCTTGAAAAATAGCCAATGGAGTATCATAGAAGATATAATTACCTTGATTATCCTTATTCTTGAGAACACCATCTCTATCATTGATATATTCAAAGTCTTCTACTAAATTTAAAATCGGACCTGCGTAAGCACGATCGATATCTTCAGCATGAGATGCTGGGATATTATTTTTGGTAAAATCAACAGTTTGTCCTGGGTACTTATAATCTCTTGCCCAGATCACTTCAACATTATTCTCCTTTATATTTATTGCTTCGTAAAAATTACGACTTAAGTCATCCGGTTTTTTAAGACTTAATTGGTATTGACCACTATTGATTACCTGTTCGGTTGTGGCAAGTGCTGCTTCATAAAATTTCTGTGCTTCCGATGCCGGTATACCCACTTCTCCACCAGTCGTTTTAATAGGGTTGGCCATTTTATTGTTATAATTGGCCAATGACCCAGCATATACCGCTGCCCTAGCTTTGAGCATCAATGCCCCCCACTTATTTATTCGAGCGGCATTTATCGTCGGACTATCACCTAAATGTTCATTGATTTCATCAATCTCTTTCATGATATAGGTGTAGACCTCCGATTCTGTAGAACGGGCATATTGAAGAGCTGTAATATCTTTCCCGGGTGAGTATTCAAATACATCATCCCCCACTATTGGCATACCACCTAGACCTCGGGCCATATTAAAATAGGTCCAAGCCCTTAAAAATCGTGCTTCGGCTTCGTAGCTTAGTTTCTTCTCAGCACTTAGTGCATTTGTACTCCTCAGACCCACTAAAAACTGATTGATATTTCGAATGAGTGTATAATCATAGATCCGCCATAAATCGTCGGCATAATCTCTAATATTATCAGGACCTCCGTCTGATTTCCCAGCCTCATCTAAAATGGTATAGCCATAGCCGTTTGACGTGTTTTGTCCCCAATGAACGCGTTGGTTTGGGTTCGAAGTGCTTTGGCTCTCCTGCATACGTCCATAAAAATTCGCTAGAACAGAATTAATCATGATCTCATCGCCAAACACCTGTTCATCAGTTATTATTTTATCCGGATCTTGATCAAGTATATCGTTACAACCCGTGGACAGCAACCCGACAAGAGCCAATAATATAAATTTATTACTAAATAACTTTTTCATATTCATCTTTTTAAATCAAACAGTACAATTAAAAAGTCATATTCAGACCAAAATTGAAAATTCTAGTGGTTGGATATACAAGACCATTGGTTGCATTTATCTCTGGATCTACCCCTTTTAAGTTCGAGATTGTAAACAGATTTTGCCCAGAGAAATACACCCTCGTTCTTTTGATATTTACTCTTTTTAGCAAACTCTCTGGCAGTGAGTACCCAAATTCTAGATTCCGTAGTTTAATATATTTCACATTATGTTTCCAGAAATCACTGTTCCAATAATTACTGTGTGAAGAATTCCCGATCAACAACATCGGATACTTACCCGGTATCAATTCACTATTTGGGTCATATATATCTTTCAGTCTCCAAGTATCTTCCATGTAATATTGCGCATTGTTTCCACCATCATGAAAAGGATTTCTTTGTTCGCTCTCTTGATACCATGAATTCAATCCGCCACCTGTTAGATCAAAAGCCAGGTCAAAATTCTTCCATCCAAATGAAAAATTAAGACCAAAATTTAAGATAGGTGTAGCATCTTGACGATAACCAATAGGGCGTTCATCCATTCCATTGATAACACCATCTCCATTGTTATCCACATACTTGATATCGCCAGGACGTAAAGTTTTATTCCCCTGTCTATCGTTATCAATTTTCCAATTTGCTATCTCCTCCCAACTTTGAAATTGCCCGTCAGACTCTAGCCCCCAATTGATATAGCCAAAACGTTCATTCAGGGAGTTTCTATAAACATTCCACGAATTGCTAAATCTAGGTTTGTATTGACTCCAATCGTAAAACCTCGAGTAGGTGGCATTAGCAGCTACGCTATAGGTCAATTCACCTATGCGGTCAGACCATCTTATCATTCCTTCAACACCTTTATGAACATCCGAATTCAGATTTTCATACGGCAAATTAAATCCCACTTCAGATGGCAATAAAATATCGTATCTTCTTTCAGGCAAACCTGTTCTAATCCGTCTGAAATAGTCAAAACTACCCGTTAACTTAGAGTTGACGGCAGAGAAATCTACCCCGATATCCAATATTTTCGCTCTGATCCATGATAATGTCGTCACCGGTAAGCCTCTAGGTTGTGAGCCAATAATATATTTGCCATCGATCACAGAGCCCCCTGATTTATAATCATAACCTGGTAAATAATCAAATGCATTATAAACAGCTTCATTATTCACCTCAATTTTATCATCCCCTAACAAACCATAAGATGCTCTCAATTTAAAATCATTGATTTTACTTAGTACCGCATTATCCTTCCAGAAATTTTCTGCTGATGCTCTCCATCCCAAAGAAGCTGATGGGAAAAAGCCCCAACGTTGCCCCGGAGCAAATTTCCAAGAACCATCATACCTTCCCGAAAGTTCTACGAGATATTTACTACTGTAGTCGTAATTAATTCGAGCTAGGTACCCTAATCGGCCTTCGGTCCTATTTCCATTATCGTCATAGGTATCCATGGTTTCATAATCGATCAAGTTCAATGAGTTTGCCGTTGGAATAGAGTGCACCCAAGTTGTTGGCGTATTTCTAATAATGGTTTCAAAACCACCGATCACATTCAGATTATGCTTATCGAACAACTTCGTATACGCAAGTTGAAAATTGGAAGTAATCTCTTCATTATGCCCCATTCTCCTTTCGCGCCATGGATTATTATTCTCAAAAATAACTGGATACGTATCCGTCGGCTCGTCATACCCATATAATTTGTAGGTGTACTCATGATTATCTAATTTCTGATTGGCATAATAATAACCCACCAAAGCCTTCGCTTTCAGGCCATCAATAATATCATATTCAGCATTGAAATTTAACTGAGCAACACGCCATGTTTCTGTATATTTTCCAGACAGATCATAATTTAACCAAGCAAAATTTGTCCCTGGATCTGTTGATGTTAATGTTGGATAATCAGGATTATCATTTGCAAAAGGTCTTGCTGTAGGTAAATTTCTATAGGTCGCAAAAATAGGTAACCAATAATCGTCGGCACCCGGTACTCCAGGATTCGTCCGGTTTTCATACCGTGCGTTTAATGATGCGCCCACCTTAAGTTTTTTGGAAATCTGAGCATCTACATTCATCTGCACATTGGTTCTTTCAAAACCGCCATAATTAACAATCATGGACTCCTGATTCATATGGCCAGCACTAAAATAATAGTTGATATCTTCCGACCCCCCTGAAGCATTTACAGAATAATACTGTTGCGGAGAAGTTTTCCAAATGTAATCCTGCCAATCAAAGGGCACATATCCTTTTTCAGTACCCGCTTTCCATTTTTCGAAATCAGAAGCCGAATACTTATAATCCTTTATACCTTGGACCGTTTCAGATTGGATATAGTTTTGAATGTATGTCGCAGCATCTGCAGGCTTAGGAAATGTGGATAAGTTTTGAAAGCCATAATTAGCAATTAAATTGACCGTATTTGCGGAGTTTTTCTTACCTCTTTTTGTTGTCACAACAATCACTCCATTTGCGGCACGTACTCCGTAGATAGATGCTGATGCATCCTTTAAAACGGATACGCTTTCAATATCGTTAAAATCCAGATTATTAAATTGACCCGCATCTTTTTGAACGCCATCGATCACATATAATGGATCGCCCATGTTTCGGATCTGTAATGCTGTACTTGAGCCTGGACGGCCGTCAGATTGCCTAGAATTTAGACCTGGAATTTTTCCTACTAGAGCACCTGAAGTCGTTGAAGCAGTGGATCGCTTGATATCATTGGATCCCAATGTGGAGATTGCCGAAGTTAATGATTCCTTTTTCTGAGTCAAACCAAAGCCAGTCACTACAACTTCATCCATATATTCTGGACCACTAGAAGCTAATGTAATGTCCAAATTTTGGGTTGAAGCATTCAGCTGGACTTCTTTCGTTTCATAACCCTTATAACTGATAACTAGGGTCGCATTGGTTGGGTTCATATTTAGAGAAAACCCACCGGCATCGTTGGTCGATGTTCCAGCACTGGTTCCTTTGACCAGAAACTGATGCGCCATACAATGGCGTACCATCAGCACTTTTGACAGCGCCTTTTATTTCTCTATTTTGGGCAGATGCTAGGTTTATGGAACAAATGCTGGAAATAAGAACGAAATAACGTGCATAGTCTGTTTTTAGATTGAGTACCTTCAAAAGGAACTTAACCTTAAAGAAAAACTTAATCATAATTTTAAATTTATTTTTGGTTATAAAGTTTAAGTGTTTTTGCAAAGCAGACTTGCAAAAACACTTCAAATAATCTTTCGGTTCAAAAAGACTATTTTCAACAATTAAACAATATCTATAGGTTTATACCCTCCTTTCTTATTGAAGTAAATGATTAATAAAATAAAGAATACAAATAAACCGATCGGAAGTAGAGAAACGGTTGATAACGCCGATTTCTTAGCTTGATTTTCCATCTGCTCCACTACTTGCTGACTTGTTTCATCGAGAGATGATACATGTGCATAATCAATCGTTTTATATTCTCCAAAAATACTTGACCTCGTCCCGGTCACCAGTTTTTCATGGTATTGCGTATTGTTAACCTGATCATATTCAACCAGTTTCTTGTCAATATTACTATCTTGGATATAGCCTAAAAACACAGCTCCAATGATCCCAACTCCAAGTTGACCTACAGCGCTTGTGATATTCAATGCTAAAGCACCCCCTTTTGGAAAACGCTCGGACACTACACCCAACATCGTTCCCCATAGATAGGTCTTTCCAAAAGCGTATAACACAGCAGCTAAAAGAATGTAAAGACCAGAAGAAATCGATAATAATTGTAGCCCCACTGCAGACACCAGAGCACTGATGGATAGTATCGCTAGTGGTGATAAGAATTTAACCACTACACCTGAATACATCCGTAATACTGTCATAATAATCGCAGTAAAGACCAATACCCAGCCTCCTTGAAATCCCATTTTGCTCATTTCAGGAGTCATTAGATCTGTAATCCAGCTATCCGTACCCAACTCCATTGTAGCTAGCGGTACCATAGCCAATAAGAGCAGAACAAAAAGTCCTTTGCCCCACGACCGGACATAATATCCAAATACAGCAACGATTGCTACAGTTAGAAATATATTAAATTTATAATCCCAATGAAACAAAGTGCCTAATTCGAAGACACATAATGTGACAATGATCAGGGCTCCCAAGACACCAACTTCTTTTAACATTTCCAGATACCCAACTCCGGCCTTTACCCGCTCGTTTACCGGAAATTTTTGATTGATAATCAAGGCTCCGTATGCAACTGCAGGTATCAATATAAAACCAATCACGATTCTCCAGTTGATATCCATCGCTAAAAGCCCGATGCCCAATAAACCAGATATCGCAATACCCATCGGCCATCCTGCATGCAAAATATTAAGCCACTTTGTTTTTTCTTTCGGATATAGCGATGCTACAACCGGATTGATCACTGCTTCGGCAGCTCCATTTCCTAGCGCAAAAAAGAACGTTCCTGCATATAGCATCCAATATCCCGTTGCAAAAATGGTCAACACCACCGAAATCAAATGGCAGATAAATGCGAATATCATCGATTTCTTATAGCCAATCTTATCGATGATCAAACTGAAAGCAACTATACTCAATGCAAATGGCCAAAAACTGACACCAAATATTTCTCCTTGTTGCGTTTTACTTAAGTCGAACATCGTCGCCCATGTAGGCATAAGAAAGGATCTGAAAACAAATCCAAAAGCAGATGCCACTAATACAATAAAACAACCCCAGAAAAGGGTACTCTTTCTATCATTGTTTGTATTGACAATTTCTTGATCAGCAGTCATAATTATTATGGGTTATTTTTAAAGATTTTTGTATAGAAGGTTGCCCCGTCACGCGCTAGAATATCTGAGCTTTCAGCCAATGGACGCCAAATACTTGCAGCTCTGGCCAATTCTTTAGAAGGCGATCCGAAAGTCTCTAAAACAACACTTCCCTGATAACCAATTTGGTTCAACGCATCTCTTATCCCTTCCCAATCGACCTGTCCAGTACCCGGTGTACCTCTATCGTTTTCATTACCTTGGACATGGGCAAGCTTATCACCTAATAGATGGATGGAATTAACGATACTTTTTTCTTCGATATTAGCATGAAAAGTATCCAATAAGATCTTTAAAGAAGGGTCATTTATTTCATTGATCAATTCGAGGGCTTGGTCTACCGTATTGATCATATCCGTTTCAAATCGGTTTAACGGTTCCAACGCTAATACCACACCATGCTCTTTTGCATATTTCGTTGCTTCAAGTAAATTTTCCAAACAGAAGTTGCGTTCCATCTCCTTTTGCTCTTTGGAAACCAATCTTGTTTTCCCAACAGCAGAGTAAAGAGGTCCACCAAAAATTGGACTTTCTAACTCATTAGCGATTGCAATACAATCCTTAATGTAAGAAAGACCAATTTTTCGATAACTGCTATGTTCACTTGAAATATCCCTTTCTGTACCAAATGCACCACTCACAGACAGATCTAAACCAACCTCACGTGCGACTTTCTTAAGTTGCTTGACATCGATCAAGGATAGATCTTCGATAGCAATCTCCATGACATCATAGCCATAGTCTTTTGCTTTATATAGAATATCAATATGATCTGCTGCGTATGGCGACACCCATACAAAAGAGCTAATTCCAATTTTCATAGTTTTACTTTAATCAAATGATGGTATCTCTACCCTAATTCCACCTTTCATGGCCGACTCATGTGCACAAATTCCAGCACAAGTATAATTTGCAGCTAAAACAGCATCAACTGCAGAATCTCTACCTTCCACAATAGCTGCTACAAATTCTTGCACTAAATGAGGATGGGAAACCACCGTGACCAGCTCCTTGTAAGAAAGAAACATGATTAGGATCGTCTATGCGCTCTCTTTTTGTAAAATCTGCAATTTCCGGTATCAATAGATCATCTGTATCTGGGGCTTCCATACGAACAGCATTTTCACCACCATCGAAAATAACATGCTGTTCATCCTGCAATTGTTCCCACTCGAAAGACATTTTATCACCATATACATCGTAGCTTTCACGGTACTGTCTCACCACATCGAATAATGATCGAGTTGCTTCAGCAACAACATTCGAATCTTTCAATTTAAAAGTTGCGGTTTCGACAGCAAATGGAGAATTATAGCGTTTTGCCAAATCATCACTTAATTGACCCGATCCATGACAGACAACAGATTCGGCTATCGTATTATTGATACGGAGCAAAGGTGAAATAGCATGTGTACCATTCAACATCGGTGGGTAACCTTTCCAATATTCTGCCCATCCTTCCATACTCATATCTTGGATATGCGAACCTCTTACAAATTGTATTTTCCCCAATTTACCCGTATCGGCAAGTTTCAATCCATACAAAAACTCTCTGGTATACAAAGCTGTTTCCATCATCATATACACTTTGTTGACTCTTTTCTTAGCTTCAACAATAGCCTGACAATCGGCTACCGTCATCGCCATCGGTATGGTACATGCTGTATGTTTATTCGCATTTAACGAGGCTAACGTCATCTTAGCATGCTCTGGAACAGGTGTTACCACATGAATGGCATCCACATCATCTCTTTTAATGACTTCATTAAAATCTGTAAACAGTAAATCATCGTCTAAATTGAACTTCTCTTTTAATTCTTTCAGTGTTTCAGGATTTCTAGTACAAATACCGACAGCTTTGATATTAGGATGTTTTTGATAAATGGGTATAAACTCTTTTCCAAATCCCATTCCTACGATAACGACAGTGATTTTTTTCATTTTATTATTTTATTTAGATTATATATTTAATGCCCAATGGATCGCGTTTATTAATATTTTTCTATAGTCTTTATTTAAATGACTATGTTCATCATGCCCCAGTGTTATGCCTACAATTCTAGATTTAGCATGATTGACCGTGAATACGGCCGGATAAACTTTAGCCGTTTCTAACGATTGGCCAATAACCAATACATCGATACCCATACCCGTAGCATCAGGTTCGTGGCGGTATAGTTCGTCTTTAAATGTAAATTCCGGCGAAACTCCTTGATTGATCGGGTGCGCGGTATTCACGACTATATTTTTGAATTCTTGGAAATTTTCGTGGCTTTTGCTCCCCCCTCCTACATATTCCAAGTTATATTTAGACCAGTCTTCCCAATTGTACCATACTGCAGCATGAAGTAAGATCAAGGGTTTACCCTGTGCTACAAATTTTTCAATCGCTACCTGAGACGCTTTTGAGATAGGTTGATTATTGGTTAACACCAATAGATCGGTCGTTTTCAAATAGAAGCGTATCGAATCGGTATTATCTGTATAGATTGCATTTACATCTGCCATCGTATTGATCAATTTCGTATCCTCTATCTTGTACCAGCGATCAAAATCGTGCGATCCACCACCTCCAACAACTAATACATTTTTCTTCTTTTGCTGGTTATCAAAAGAAGGTGCCATTGTTTTCGCACATAAAGATCCTATACTACTTACTACTATAGCAAGTAATAGCATTACTGATTTATATTTCATCCGTTTTAGTTTATATTAATCCACAACTCTCATGATTCCGTTCATCCCTCTCCAATGTCCTGGAAATGTACAGATAAACGGGTATTCTCCTTTTTCTTTTGGTGCTTGAAATTTTAGCGTATAGCTTTGTCCAGGATTTACCAGTTTGGTATGAAAAAGTACCTCACTGACCTCTGGTATATAATCCTTTTCTGCTGCAGAAGAGGCCTGCAGCATTTCATCTGCTGCTTTACCGACTATTTCCGTTGTCCCGGGCTTGATAATAACCAAGTTATGCGGCATTCCATCAGGATTCTCCATGATCAATGTAATCTGCTTACCGGCTTTCACGGTAATCGACCGCTTATCATATTGCATGATATCTTTTATCGCTTTTATAACAATTACTTCAGCCGGAGCCTCATTTTGGTTTACTTCCACAGCACTTGCCATATGCATATGATCATGCATATGCCCACCGCTCAATTGGAGCTTAACTTTAATTTCACTGATATTTCCAATAAATTCAGAACCATGGTCATACTTGGTCAATGCTACTGATTCATCCAGATCTTCACCAGAACGCAGGTAGGATTTTAGTGGTTTCTTGAAGGGTTTCACTTCTTTCATTTGCCCCACTAACCTGTTATTGACATAAAGACTTAAACCATCCTTTTCAGTTATACTGGCATTCACTTTAAAAGCATTCCCAATTCCATCCGAAGATGAGATACTATATTTCTGTCCATCATTAAAAACTTCCCAGAACAATTTGTTTCCCTGCATATATAAAGCAAAACCATCCTTGGCATCACCTTGTCCTATAATCAATCCTTTGTATGGATCCTGATCACGGCGCAAAACCTCCGTTTCTATGATGATATCCTTATCCCTAACATTTGGTGAAAACTGCACTCGGTTTTTCCTTCCAAGCGTGTAGATCTCTTCACCCAATGCTTGATTGATCTGTTTCTCATACGTATTGTTTGATACCTGATCAGTTGAGTTGGACATATGACTATGATTGGTCTGAATCGCAGCAAATAAAGCGGGCGATAACCACTTATCCTGCGCATTCGCGGGATCATTGATCGCAGCCTTTAACACGGTACTTATTTCTGCAAAAGGTGCTGAATCTGCAATTTTAACAAATGCTGCTAATCTGGTATTTAAATTTTTATCTTCAAAAATCTTTGATTTAGCTATTTTATCAAAGCTTTTAGCATTCAGATCCAAGACCTGAACAGCTGCTTTTCTTACCCCTGCAGACGGATGGGACAATGCCGTTAATAACGCATCATTCACTTCTTTATCTGTAAACAATCCCAAGCCTTTCAACGTCCAGATCGCATGGATAGCTGGTGCATTCAACCCTATCTCGTCGACAGACTTGTTATTAATGATCTTGATCAGATCTTGTTTAACATCCGCTTTTTTGCGTTCTACCAAAAGTCTTTGCGCATGTGTTCTCCAGAATTTATTCTTACTGTTTAATGCTTTTATGAGTTCTTTGGGATTATCCTTAGAGAGTTTGAAACTTTCATTATGCTTGGCATTTTTATATACCACACGATATACCCGACCATGCTTTTTATCTCTCAAGTCGCTCTCAAATGCATTTCCCGGTCCTCCAACCTGATCTTTAAAAGGAAGTACTTTTTCTGAAGGAGCTTGAGCAGGAACAAAAACATTGTGTTGAATAATAAAATTATACCAATCTAACACCCATACTGCACCATCTGGCCCTACTTCAGAGTGAACAGGTCCAAACCATTCGTCCGAACTAGCCAATAGATTCCAACCATCTTTTTCTTTGAAACCAGCACCATCTTTTTCAATGATTGCATTATGGATCAATCGCACCGTAGGTTCATTCACAAATGCGACACTGTTCCAATAAGATTGCGGAAAATCTCTTGCGGTATACATATGATGTCCAGCTGCAGAGGTGAAGCCACCCACTACATCTACCTGTCTAAGGTTAGGTGTTAAAGCGTGTACCTCATAATGGTTATCTATTTTTTGAATAGCATTGATTGGATTGACACCAGGCATATTTTCCACCCGTCTTTGTAAATATTTTTCGGGCATCGAATAGAATGCCGAATGCGTGTTATTTGCAGTCGATATAAAAACGTTATTATCTTCAGATATACCCAGTCCCCAGGTGTTATTACCAGTTGTCGCTAAATATTCAAAATCAGAGCCGTCTGAATTTAATCGGTACAGACCCTGTGAGAAAATATGCTTTTCACCATTAATGACACCATTATATCCAGCATATCCGGTAACGCCCCAGATTTTATTATCAAATCCATATTGTAAATTTGATGGTCCAGCATGTGTATCCCCTTTACTCCACCCGGTCATGATTATTTCTTCTTGATCGGCCACATCATCACCATCCGTATCTTTTAAGAATACGAAATCAGGAGCCATGGAAACGATCACACCATCATTCGCAAATGTTAAACTCGTAGCTATATTAAGGCCTTTGGCAAACTCCGTAAACTTATCCGCCACCCCATCACCATCGGTATCTTCACAGATCACAATGCGATCATTTCCTTTACCTTTAATCTTTTCAAAATTATTGGGATAATCCACTGCTTCTATCACCCACAAACGCCCTCTTTCATCCCAACTCATCGCCATAGGGTTGGTGATATTAGGTTCCGATGCAAAAAGTTTTAGTTCAAAATCCAATGGTGTTTGAATCAATTTCATAGACTCCTCAGGAGTAAGAGGATCTTGGACTCTAGGCACATCATATCGTGCTGTAAAATCAGCTATAGAATCTGGATATATACTCACATGTGGAACAGCCAATTCATCGACCAATCGACGCACCTTTTCTCCAAGCGACCACCATATCCCGCTGCTTAATACCTTTAAAAAGTGTAGGTTTTTCCAGGTTTCATCATTCTTTCCTAATGCTTGATATAAAAACCGACCATTACCCTCTTCACTATACCAGATATAGTTTTGTTTCTCGCCATTTACATCGGCAGTTCCAATCACGTTATGGTTGTTCGTCTTAGATTTAAACGCATACTTTTCGTTATTGACCTTGATATTATTAACAGATGAATCCAGCATGTTTTTAGCATCTGCAATTGAAACAGTAACTTCTCCATCACCCAGATCATCAAAACCACCCTGAACTAAATCGGTAAACCATTCCGAATTTTTGAATGAATTAGCAGAAGAGTTCAATGCGACTACCCCTTTTCCTTTTTCAAGAAATTTCTTTAATGCCTGTTCCTTATCGGCACTTAATTCTTGCTGATTGACTAATAATACAACGCCATCAAATTTATTTAGGTACTCAAGATCCAAGCTTGATAAGGTATCACTATAGGTTAAATTGATGCCCGATTTAAAAAGTTCGACACCTAACCAAGTAGCTTGATTAGATGATTTCTCATTTCCCGCACCAATAAATAGTACTTCTGCTCGCCTAGGTTTATCAGGTTGACAGGAGGTAAAAAACACTAAAAATAAAAGTAAAAGTCTTAATATGTTCTTCATGATTTAGATGATATTTGGATTTATCTATAATTGTTATAAGCAAATATAGATATATGTCAGAGCTTCGAACTTAGCTATTTTATCAAGTTTAAGACATATTGTATCATTTTTCATTAGATTTGTATTGACAAACAGAAATTATAATGCTAGATAAGAGAGTTATTTCAAAATCACTTATTCCAGAGAATAAAGCTTTTTCAATAAAAAGGATTGATGAACCCCATTTTGACCCTACCTTCCACGCGCATCCAGAATTTCAGCTTTCTTATGTCATAAAGGGAGAGGGCAATCGGATCGTAGGCAATAGTCTGCAGCCCTTCCATGCCAATGACATGGTATTTATCGGTCCCAATCTACCGCACGTGTGGAAAAACCATTTATCCTATTTCAAAAAAGATAGCCAATTAGATACCTCTGTAATCGTCATTTATTTTCATAACAATTTTTTTTCTGAAGAGATCTATGGCAAAGCAGAGTTCTATAAACTAAAAAATTTCTTCAATAAAAGTAATCTAGGTATTGAAATTAAGGGAGAGACCAGAACGATCATCGGAGAGATGATGTTTGAGCTATTAAATACAGAAGGATTAGAAAGTATCATTTTATTATTAAAAATATTGGACACCTTGGTCATTTCTACAACATGTAGTTATATCAATGAGTTTGATGAGGCTATCAACTACAAGGAAGCCGAAACCGAACGTATCCATAAGGTATATGATTTTGTTATTAAAAACTTTGATAAGCAGATCCGTCTCGAGCAAGTTGCCGAAATCGCCAATATGACAAGCACCTCTTTTAGTCGGTACTTCAAAACTAGGCTTAATAAATCATTTTCAGATTTCCTCAAAGAAATCAGAGTAAACTATGCCTGTAAACTGTTGAAAGACGATAGCATTTCGATAGAAATGATCAGCTACGAATGTGGATATCCATCCATAACAAATTTCAACAAACAATTCAAAAGTGTCATTGGCCTTCAGCCCAGACAGTATCGAGATAATTTTCTAAATATAATTTAGCACCTTTTATATACCTATATCAGTACTGCAGCAATAATCAACATAGTGGCATGCAATTAATCAAGACTTAATGCCTCCTTTCTTGACTATTGGTTCTGGTGCACAGATACCTTTCATGAGGTATTGACTGCCGTAACGCTGGCGGATCTTGTCCATGGCCTGCAGCAGATTGACTTCCTCACTGCTATCGTTGAACAGGTCGGTCTGATAAGCACCATAGATCAGATTGGAGAACTTGATACCGATCAAACGGATCAACATCCTACGGCTATACAACTTTTTGAACAGCGCCATCACCTTTTCAGTGATCAGCCGATCGGAGTTTGTGAAACCGACCTTCACCTGTTGGGTATGGGTATCGAAATTGCTGTATCGAATCTTGAGCGTGATGCAACTGGTGAGCTTCTGATCCTTACGTAGGTCGAAGGCCAAGGTATCGATCATCCCGATCAAAGTACGGCGTAGAACCTCCATATCGATGGTGTCTTGCGGAAAGGTGGTCTCCTTACTCATGGACTTCTGCTCCCGGAAGGGCAATACCGGAGAATCATCCTGCCCATTGGCTTTTCGCCAAATATTGACACCGTTCTCCCCTAGCACCCGCTGCATGGTGAAGACTTCCATCTGTTGTAAGGTACCGATCTTGTTGATCCCCATATTGCGTAGCAAGGAAAAAGATTTCTCACCCACCATCGGGATCTTACGAATCGATAACGGTGCTAAAAATCCCTTTTCGGTACCCCCTTTTACATAAAGTTCATTACTGGGTTTCGCTTGGCCAGTGGCAATCTTGCTCACGGTTTTATTGACCGAAAGACCGAAGCTGATCGGTAGACCGGTCTCCCGAATAATACGCTGTCGCAATTCCTGCGTCCACTGCCAGCAGCCAAAGAAACGGTCCATCCCCGTCACATCCAGGTAGTGTTCATCAATACTGGCCTTTTCGACCACAGGAGTACACTCTTCGATAATCTCGGTCACCATCGAAGAATATTGGCTATAACGATCATGGTCACCACGTACCACGATAGCTTCGGGACACATCCGTAAAGCCAACCGCATCGGCATGGCACTATGCACTCCGTACTTACGGGCTTCATATGAGCATGATGCCACCACACCGCGGTCGGAAGTTCCCCCGATAAGCACAGGCCTGTCCACCAAACCAACGTTGAGCAAACGCTCGACCGACACAAAAAATGTGTCGAGATCACAATGTACTATATTCCGTTCCATACCTTAAAACTATCATCCATATCCGCTGCCCACTTCTACCCTTTTGGTATAAACAAGCTCTTTCAAATGTACTAATATTTTTAGCTCAAAAACTAATATAAATAGTCAACATATCGTAATTACTTGAGCTTCAAACACAAAGATTAATTCCCTTTGCAACATCTAATAATTTAATCAAACGATATGCAAACTCACAGCGTATCACAAATAGGTAAACTCTCAATAGCCTCCCACATCACCTGTGAGAGGCTAATCGATTAAACAATCCTATTAATTTACTTTTTTCGACATCTCCCCAACAATCGACTCGTAAGGAAGCTCACAACTGTACCTATGGCAGCCATCACTACTGTTTGCAGGATATCTCCTAAAGACAGCGACGCCCAGATGGAGCAAAGCGTACCACCTACGGTACCAATACGGATATCATTCATTTTCATCAATTTTCTCCTTTCCTTTAGTAAACTTTTTGTTTAAGTAAGTATCATTATTCATTTCATTAATAAATACATTACTATTCAAAACATCTTCCACATCAGAAACCGGCAGTCCATCTTCCCTACCCTGTATTTTACCTGCTTCATCAGGAGGTTTCTCCGCTCTCCTTTTCATCTTTATCCTCCAGCACCGTCTCCACCACCCCCAATCCTAAGGCAATATATTTCAGAATATTCAAGGCCTTCCCAGGCAATTTTATCGGCGCCAACAAGACCACTTGCAGCGCACGATTTATTTTTATTAGTATCTTTTTCATTTTGTTGAATTGTTAGAAGGTTATGAGGTTAGTTAGTCCGTAACTTCGTTACTGGTTACTTCATCACTCCGTCACTTTGTTACTTGTCACTTGGTTACTCCGTCACTTCTTTACTCCGTCACTTTGTTACTTCGTTACTTGGTTACTCCGTCACTTCTTTACTCCGTCACTTGGTTACTTCGTTACTATCTGATATGCAAAACCACTTCATCCCCCATATCCCAGAACGCATAAACCAAGGCCTTGAGCTTTGCCAGCGCTTTACCACTCGCATTACCCATCCCTTCACCAGTTAGTGTCGTCACGGGCGCGATACAGCCCAACAGCTCTCGCTGTGCATCATTAGCCGCATGTATCAGTATGGCCTCACGCCCCAGTACCTGTGGAATGCCGATCTGCTCCCCATGTTTCGTATAGCGTCGTTTTTCCAGTTTGTACTGCCCTATCGGGATGCAGCTGATCCGAGGGATATTATTACGATCCGGCAGTTCGATCGTATGGCAGATCTCATCACCATTATAGGTAATGGTTCCGTTCGTTCCCTGAGCTCCATATTTCCGTTGGAGCTTTAGGACGTGTCTGTTTTTCATTGGTATTCACTAAGGTATATCCACCTCCACGATGGTCATGGCGTTATAAGGATTGTTTTTTAAGGGATAAAACTCGCTATTAACCTCCTGGTACATCGAGATTCCGACGACCATATACACCACTTTTGTGTCATCCACCACCAACGGAGCCAGCAAAGTTTCTGAAACGTGCAGACCGATCAAGGGGATATAATCCGATTTAACAACAACCGGACGAGGCGGAATATCTTCGGTATTGATTTCTGCTACAGCCAGGGTAAACTGCATATGCGTAGCCCCGGGCAGCAACATCACATCATTCTGGGGGTTGAATTCCAAAATGGTAAGCGTGGCTTGGCTATCGAGACGGTCAAAATAAACGTCCAAATTGATTCCGAGCAACATTTTAAGGCTACTGGCCTGATTAAACTCAAACCCTTTGAGCAGCATACTGTTCTGCTCTAAAAACATGCGTTCACCCCTTGCATTGACCGCATCAGATTTTTGAATCCTGTGGACCAGAGAAGTCAATCTGTTGCGCATAGTAGCGTCAGCAAACGTGCGCAGCAGGTTATTTAACTGAATGCGCAGCAGTTTTGCCATTTTCGCTGCATTCCCAAATTCGGCCATGTTTTCCCTCGTCCGCTGAAAATTGGGATCCGACTGGATCCGTGCCTTGTCTACACCGCCCTTCATACGCGCTTCGTACCCTCTACTGCGGTGTTTGCTAAAAGAAAGATCCCCGATCTTGCCTCTAAACTTGATTAAACTTTCTTGTTTTGCCATGATATTTATGATTTGATAACAGCACAAATATGTCGCAGTTAAAAAGAACCTATGTCCAAAATGGCACGATATGACCAACATAACCGCTAATGGCAGGATATGGCATCATATGTCTTCAAAAAAATAACAGTAAAGGTACTGGGAGTGTACGGGTAGTGTACGGGAAAGGTACTGATCCCCTACCAAGAAGGTACTGGAGAGCTACTAAAGAGCTACCAAATAGGTACTATAGGCAGTAGCTTATCCATAAGAAACAGCGCAGCCCATCGTGGCGGACCACAGCCACTGCAGTGCTGGGATCATGCAGGGAAAAAACCAAACAAACAGAGCAGTAAAAACAACCTATGTAACACCTCAGGTAAAAGATATTAACAATTTGAAAAACAAATAATTAAAACAAAACAACAAGAATCTTAGTTAAGAGTAAATTAGTAATTTTCTTATGAAAGGGCTGTCCCTATCGGTGCAATAAGCACCATGAGGAACAGAGAGGTATCTAGCTGACAAGAATCAGGTTATCACCACGGATTGTCCAGTACAGGCCACTGCTTTGCCTATCGGCCATCCCCCAGATCAGTTTATCATGTCAAAAAAATACCGTCTGTGCATCAGCGCAAAAGACGTAGCCATCATTCTTGACCTCAGTCCACGTCAGGCACAGCGCAAATATCAGCAGGCCAAAGATGCCTACGGCAAAAGCAAACACCAGCCACTCACTGTCCGAGAGTTTGCAGCCTATTATGGTTTACCACTGGTCGATGTTATCGATCGCTTATAACCGATTATTGAAGAACACATTGGAGGCTGATCAACGCCTCCAATCGTTCCATCATCCCGTTATTTCTCTTTGAGGATTAAGTCTGATCCATTCTTCCCTTAACTTCAACAGTTTATCGTATACATCAGGAGCCACTTTACACGTTTCTTGTTCTGCACCATAAAGTTCTATGAGGTATCCATTATCCTTTTTAACAATATCTTTAATAGCCAAAAGCTGTATCAATTTTTCCCTACTGCTTCTAAGCAATAAATTAGGCCACAATTTTTCGACCTTGGCCAGAGACTCAATATCTACCGTCCCATCACGCCCATCCAATAGCCTTACGTTGACCAACTTAAGACTTGAAGCCCCTTTTCTGAGATAAAAATAAGACACCTGCGGTATCCTGACCCGTTCATTCTCCACGCCTATCATCACCATAATCTGTTGGCTTATTTCCTGGATACATACCTTTATCCGTTTTTCATCTTCACACAATAGTTCATGACAGCTCCGTAGCTTTTGCTTTCTTGTTTTAAGCTCATCCAGTTCAGCCTCATAATGCAGTATCAGCCTTTCCTTATCCAAGTGTACTGCTTCCAGCTGTTGGTGCATAACAGCTTCGTTTTTAACGTGCCCATCCACCAATTCATCACGGTACAACAACCATTTCTGGTTGACCTGCACCCTCCTCAGGGTAAAGGCCCTTAGCTTGTGTTTCTTTCGTATAGCGTAATACACCTGCACCATGATCAAACAAAATAAGACCACCACATAGTCGCGCTCAAAATACTCCGCCTGTTGCAGATCTACCCCGAAAAACAAGAAATAAACAACATACACTACCTTAAGCGCCACAGCCCCCAACAGCAGCGTAAGCAGTACAAATTGAATCAGATAGCGCAGCAACACATGCTCCCTCAAATAGCTGTTAGCATCCAGTCTATAGACCACAAAACCGATCGGTATTATGGCCATTAATAGCAGCACAAAGCTAAATAGGAATATCAACCCGTGTTTCCCCAATGTGAGACTCCACGGAACAGATAATGCAGTGGTATAAAAAGTAATCAAAAATGAAGAAGCAGCCGCAAGCAATAGCATTATCCACATTTTTCCATACCACGAGCTGAAGTAAGATTGAATAACATTCATAATATAGGTTTATTATCTAATTATCACCTAAGTTAATAAATTTTTAAATATAGCAGTCATCAAGCTTCCTTTATAATCGTCTCTTCACGAAATTAAATCGACCGTTCGCCGATAAACATATGCCTTTAAATACACTTAAATCCTGTTTATTTAGGAATTCAACGAACGGAAATATCCGTTAACAGAAATGCCGTCCGCTTTCTTTTTCCTTACTAGAAATAGGTCATATCTTCGAGAATCGATCGAATTAATAATTAAATAAAATTAATTAAATCTCGGATCATCCAAGTAACAATTTATAACAAGGCATGCCGTTATCAGCTGTTGTTTAAGGTACATGACGAGATAAATGAAAAGTAAAAACCAAATTATTTACACATGAAAAAAAATCAATTTAATCAAGAAGGAGTACAACTGTGGCTTCAACAATTGTACAACTCTACAGTAGAAAACCAGATGATGGAGCAAAATCTCATCCTGAACAGTCTGCTCAGTTGGGCCATTTCCAGATTCGAATTTGCAGAAGATCAGATCGCCTATATCGAATCTCTGCCTGCTGATTTTAAACAAAATCTGGCACAAGAGATTGCGTTCACCATCAACAATCAGCTGGACATCACGCTCGATAAGAAAACAGATGCCGAGACGACTAGCACCCTTGCACGCGACTCTGTAAAGGTGTCCGAGTACGAGGCTAGTAAGAGCCAGTCTGCTACCGATGAGGCAGCAACATCAACACTTACAGACGAGGTTATCACCCGAGGTTGCGAAGGACACCTAACCATTCGCATCTATTACAAACTCATCTAGCTTTACACGCGCTATACCTACCGTCATAGGCCATACCTCTCCTATGGCGGTTTTTTTTACAATTATTCACCAATTATTTACTACATACACGTTAACCATGGATCGCTTTATCAGACATTTAAATTCACACTTTAAAGATCATGATCCCTGCCGTCTGCAACTATTGGAGCACACCAAGATCATAAAAGGCAATCGCGATCAGGTCTATTGTCGGGAAGATGAAAGCCGAGCTTATTGGTGCTATGTGCTGGAAGGTACTGTGGGAGCTTACGAGACCAACCTTAAAAAACCTTATATCCACTGGGTAGCTACCGAGGGGCATTATTTTACAGGTACTAAGCACGAATATAGTTTCAACAGCCAGGCCTTGAGCATTCAATTCTTAACTCGGAGCACGATCGCCTGTATCCCCTTATCACTCTTACAGCAGCTGCAGGACAAGTATCCAAGCGCACATCATTTTGTCAGTATCATGCGCCAGAAGAAATCAGATTTTTTCAACAAAAAAGGGCTCATCACCATACAAGATGCTTTGAATAGATACGAAAAGCTCCACGATCTGATGCCCGACATCTGCTATAGCCTCAATAATAAACAGCTGAGCCAATTCCTGTACATCGACCCGAAAACATTATACCAAAGCAAAAAAAACACATCTCTACAGCAAAAAATAAATTGCTACCCCAGCACCCGATTTCGGGATAAAATATATCCGCTCCTTTGTAATAGACAATCGGATAGCTGTAACGAAAAGCATCAGTCTAAGCGATGATAAATGAGAACTTAAAAGAATAAAGGATATGAACTATATTAAGACAGGTATCAAAGTATACCGTCGCAAATTTGCAACGTTCCCCGCTAATAGCGGTGCATAAATAAGATCTAACCAAGAACAAGCCGCGTTCAGATGGTGATCCAGTTGGTTCGCCACAGCAATTTAACGTGCAAAAAATTATTATGAAAAAAATCAATGCGTATAGGTATACGCATTGAAAAACAAAAAGTTAAACTTTCTTTATACTTGTCAATTATGGCATTATTCAATTATACGGGTACAAACCCATCGCAACCGAGTTCTTACACATTACATTCGGGGCCTAATCCACCAGTGTGCCTAGCTCCAACACAGCGCATGTGTACTTTAGAAGCTGCTAATGATGGATTAAATAAACCTATCATCACTCCTGCATTGAAAGATGAAATAATCAATTCATTGGAAAATGAGGTAAATGGTCCTAACGTTTCGCTGAAAAAGAGATAGACGGTCATAGGATTAAAGACATCAGCGTTTGCTAAACAATTAATAGGGTATGTAACAACATACCCTATATTGTTTATATTACTCCACCTCTTCAATGATCAGCACTTCCTGCTCTCCCATACCAATTTCTGCAACTATACCATAGGTAGCAAGCTGCTCGTTCAGCTCTCCCAAATTGTTATAATTCCCAAGTTTTATCACCACCTTACTTTTGACCAAGTCCAGAAACTGGGGGAAATTGTCGCCCCATATCAGTCATGACCGCGAGGACCGAACTGCCTTCAAATGTCAAACCATTCAGGGGTGCTTTTCCTGCATATGGTATTATTGGACAAGGCTTCAGTATGAGGCATTCGATATTTTTCATCGCTTTATAGGTTCGGATACCTAAAAAGCTATGTAAATCCTGTAGCACAACTTTTGCCTGAGCTGAATCTGTACGTTCTATTGCGTCCAAACGTTCATAAGAGATTGCATTTTGCATATACCAGAGATCTCCAACATTAGCGGTATCATCATAACGATTCGGGTCCTTTACTTTTAATAGCAGTCGCTCTGGTCTTGGTACATAACCTCCTTTTTTTATTTTAGCATGAGTAAACAGCACCGCGCTATAGATGGACACATTGTAGAAAGAAGTCTTTTGTAATCCGGTTACACTGTCCAGTTTTCTTCTAAAGGATTCGTACGGTACTCCATTTTGATAACCAGAAAATGAACTTGCTCCCTTAACTTTTATTTCACTCCTGTCCAATGCCAATAAATTTCCTTTCCCATAATCATCTTTGAGTGGGAAATCTATCTGCTCCTCCTTATAAAGTTTCAATATAACATCTTCAATTACCATATCACTACTGGCTATCGCCTTCACTTTTCCTTTATGCAAAAATGCAACATGAGGAACGCTGATGTGGGGAAACCGCTCTTTTAAATACACATCCGAATAGATAACGGGTAGATTGACCTTATTCTCCTTTAAAAATTCATTCTGTTCAAAGAATTTATCCAAAGTTTCCTTATCCTGCCAACCAACAGTAATAATCTGTAGCTTGTCTTTTAACTTCTCTTGTAGTTTCTGCAACTTAGGCATCGTTTGTATACAAATGCCACAGAAAGAATCAAAAAAATCCAATATCACCACTTTGTCTCCGAATTTTTGTAGATCAATCGGTTTTCCGCTTCCACGCATCTGCTGTACTGACCTTGGCGGCACAAAAGTATCGCCCACTTGGAGTGCTTTACTCAAATCCACTTTTTTACCAGACTGTGCATTTGTATAAAAAACCGTTATCAGCATCATGCACATCAGTGCTATTAATTTTAAATATTTCATTTTCTCTTCTTTATAAATGATTAACGTTTATTCTGTGGTAATTTCCCATTATTGACCACGATTTCAGGTAGCCTATAGGCAAATTTTCGGCTATTGGGCTCTAATTGATATATCATTCCATGCATCTCGCGCTTCAACGTTTTTTGAAAGCGAGGGTCTAGGTTCAATCTTTTCAGATCAGACCAGCGTCGTCCACGAAATACCAATTCCTTTTGTCTTTCTTTCAAGATTAGAGATAATAGCTTTTCGGTATTTCGTTCCATAACTGCAAGATAGGTGTGCTGCTCATATCGTTTTTCTCCCAAGGAGTTCAATACTGCTAAAGCGACATCGATTTTACCAGTTCTTGCCGCTGCCTCCGCTTTTATGAGATAAACTTCACTTGTGGTAAGGCCAACAAACAAATTCGCCATTCCGTTATCATAGCTGCCCTTATAGCCATAGGAATCTAATGGATAAGTGTTCTCTTGAAAGAAAATAGCCTTCCGCAAATCTGTAGATACATAGCTCCTATACAACATCGAGTCAACCAAACCATTATTGAGACTCATGGGCCCTGCAGTTGCTGATATGGCCGGAAATAATACCTCTACATTGAATTGGTCAATCGGTAAGTTTCTGTTCTTATTTAAACCATTAAAATCCATCAGTTCACTTTTCAATTGTAAACAAGAATCCGCGTACAGATAAGCCTCCTCAAACTTGCCTATCACCAAGTAGGTTTCTTGCCAAACCCGCATAAGCACTCGCTCGAAAAGGTCTGCCCGTTATCCCTTCATGTATGGGCAATCTGTAGGATGCCTCTTTGTAATCTTTTATAATCTGATCATACGTTTCTTGAACAGAGGCACGAATAGATGCATCATCAATAGCTGGGCTCAATCGCAACGGGATTCCCATTTCAGTAGAAGCTGTTGCTACCTGATATGCGGGAGCAAATACTTCCACCAATTGCTGAAAGGCAAATGCGCGAAAAAAATGTGCTATACCCAATAGGTTTTTGGTTTTCTCTGCATTCAAACCAACTTCCACTTTAGCAATTATTTCCATGACTTGATTAGCATTGTATACCGCTTTATAAGGTCTTTGCCATTGTGCTACATCATCATAGATGATGTCCATCCAGGTGTACGTATTACGTTGATCAAAATTTAACGCCCCGTCGAATACTTCGGGTGCAACATAATATTCATCAGCAGACCATTCACCGTATATGGGATAGCCCATATTCATGGCACTATAATCATTCAACAACAATTCGGCATCGTCCAGACTTTTAGGGATGACCATCTTGATATCCGGCTTTACTTCTAAAAAATTAGTGCAACAACAAAAAGACAATAGCGTAGAGATGCTAAAAATAGAAATGTATATTTTCATGATTCCGGGCATTAAAGGTTAAAACTAAGACCTAAGGACGATTGCATCGCATCAGGTATATTGGATCCATATTCAGTATCAATACCCAACTTATTTCCTCGCCAGATGATACCAACATTTTGTACATAAGCGTATACCCGACAGTTCTTCAATTTAAAACTGGATGCAAACGGTATATCTATACTCATTTGGATATCTCGGAGCTTAATCTGCCCACCATTCTCCAATAAGGCAGACGAACGCATAAACACTTGGCTGCCTAGATTTGCAGGATATTTAAATGCGGGTACATCCGTTTTTAGCTCATCCCCTGATTTTTGCCACCGTAGCGCGTAATCTTTATGGCCGATATCACTGTTTAAAAACAGATTATTATCAAAGGAATTTCGCAGAAATTTATGCCCCAATTGATAGGCAATATTCCATGATAACTCCAATGCCTTATAGCGGATGCTGTTTCGCCAACTACCAGTATATAGTGGCACAGTTGAACCATAATTTTCAAGATCATGTACCTTAAGGGCTAAGAGGGCGCTATAATCTTTGGACACTTCCCCATTCAGATAAGCGCGTGCCTCACCCGTTTCAGGATCCAAACCAGCCGATTTATAGGCCAACAAGCTATAGAGGTCTATCCCTTCAATTGGCGTCCTAGGGTTGGATTGCGCTTCACTGATAAAATCTTTTCCATTCTCGTTTTCGATGTACGATTGCAGCACTTTGGTACGTGAATTGGTGAAAACGAAATTACTGTTCCATGTCCAATCCTTTCGTTGAATAGGAATCGCATTTAATGAAATATCCCAACCTTTGGTGCGAATATTCCCACTATTGATCATTAAGGTCGTAAACCCCGTACTCGGATCGACACGATCTGGAGCAATCAGATCCTTCGCATTTTTGACATAATATTCAACACTACCCGAAACCCTGTTTCCTTTCAACGCAAAATCAAGCCCAAGATTGGTGATGGCTACCCGTTCCCAACGTAAACTGGGGTTGGGTGGTGTGCTAATCATACCATAATTTTGATTGCTGATATAATGAGCTTCACTCT
Organism: Sphingobacterium sp. SG20118; assembly: GCF_044740685.1. Lineage (NCBI taxonomy): Bacteria > Pseudomonadati > Bacteroidota > Sphingobacteriia > Sphingobacteriales > Sphingobacteriaceae > Sphingobacterium > Sphingobacterium sp. SG20118. Next base: position 1,649,542 of record NZ_CP172826.1, on the reverse strand, counting down.
CAATAGAAATAATCGGATAGGCCGAAACGCTGTTATTCACATTGCCATTATAACCATAAGTACTGCGAAATTTCAAATAGTCAAATGGGCTGTATTGCATAAAGGATTCCTGAGATAGTATCCAAGCGGCACCAAGGGACCAAAAGGGTTGTCCACGATCATTACTCTTGACGCCAAAAAGATTAGAAGCATCTTTTCGATACGAACCACTTAGTAAATATTTATTTAAATAGGTATAACCGACATTAGCAAAATAAGAATAAAAGTTATTTTGAAATAGTTCATAATGATTTAAATCATTAATTCTTCCTACACCCATGATCCCATTCAACATAGGTACTGGTATGCCAAATGGGACCGACTTGAACGATCCGGTCTCCTTATCAAAGCCATGATATTGGCTTGAATTTACATTTTTGCGAATTTTTCTGAATTCTACTCCAGAAAACAGGGAAAGTTCATGTTTATCATTCCACTTTCTGTTAAACTCCCCAGTCCCGCGACTTTGATGTGTTTGGTTACCCCAATCTACGACCGTATAAGTATCACCCACAGGAAGGTTTCCAGATAACCTTTGCATCATCCCAACTTGCATAACGATTGATAAGATCTCGTTGTGCCATCGTCCCCATACCTCGCCATTCTTCAAACTTGGTTGAAGAACGTTGATATGCATAAAGCACATTAAACTTTAATCCAAAATCAAAATGATACGCCGCATTCAGGGTCGTGAAGAACTCATTCACATTTTGCATTTGATTCGACTCATCCAATTCCTTCAACGGATAATAGGACCAATCCAATAGACGACCACCCGCTACGGTATCACGGAAAACAGGATTAAGACCACTTCCGTTTACTTCTAAAGCATTTCCATATTCATCCGCCAACTGCATATAAGGATAATTTTGCATACCATTTGCCAGTCTATTGTAGGCCACTGGTAATAAAGATTCTTGATTTTTACTTTCAGTATACATCAGCCCAACATCCAAAACCATATTCTTAACGGGCTTGAATTGAGTATTCGATTTCAAATTCAATCGATTGTAAGATGACTTAACCACATCGTTTAAGTTCTTGTCGTAACCTGCAGAAATGAGTGTATTAACTTTTTCACCACCCGATTGCAATTGCGCATGATATTGTTGATTCACAGCATTGCGGTAGATGTATTTTAAGAAATCATCTCGCAGATCCGTGTTCTTCATGACTGAAATTTCTTTATTAAACTCTGCTTCGGATATATCCCCATTATTTTTATTGTACATGAGCCATAGTGCTGGTTGCGGATTGTAATATTTATCTCGAAACCAACGGTTATATTTACCTTGATCGAACAAATATTGTTGGGCATCAATATAATCGGATGTTGCCATTTGCGAGTAATAATATAGATCTGGCTTAGCCTTGATACTGACATTAGAATTGAAACTCAACTGTGTACGTTCGTTAAACTTCCCACGTTTTGTCGTAATCACAATGACACCATTTCCAGACTGCGCCCCCCATATGGAAGAGGCAGCGGCATCCTTTAATACGGTGATATTTTCAATATCATTCGGATTGATATTGTTAAAAGCTCCTTTGCCATAGTCTGCATTTCTACTATCGTATGGGACACCATCGATTACAACTAAAGGCCAAACTTCTGAACGCAAAGTACTCATCCCTCTAATATTGATATTTAGTAAATTGCCTTTATTCTCAGGATATATCTTGAACGATGTTATCCCCGGTACCACATCCTCCAACCTACTCACGAAGTCTGTTGATACTTTCCGGTTGAACAGTTTGTTGTCCACAAATTCAAAGCTTCCGGTTGCGCGTTCTTTTGGTATTTTCTGATAACCTGTCGATACAACCTCGACTTCTTCGAGTTTTTTGTCTTCGGGTATCAATTTCACGATTAATGATACTCCTGCGGTATAATTGAGTTCTTGGCTTTTGTAGCCTACGTAACTAAACATAACCAAGCCTTTTCTATGTTCGACATTCATACTGAAAGTTCCGTCTTTCTTGGTGGAAGCTCTCCCCTTTTCGGCTTCGACTTTGATGGATACGCCTTCGAGTGGTTTACCGTCCACAGCAGATAAGACGGTGCCTTTTAGCACGTAATCTACTTGTACATACGCCTTATTTGCTGCATGTACATCGTGTACAATACCGACCATCGGAAATGGCAGTAACAGGATTAACTTCAGCATCTTACTGATGACCAAAAGGCATTCACCTCCTGGCTTTAATAGCATTCGGAGGTATTCCCAGTGCTTACTTATATGGTTTATTTTTCTTTTCATAATTTGATTTTTTAGGCATAACACTCTCCTTACCCTTTTTCAGGCTTTGTTTTACTCCTGATTAACAGGGGGCAGAAAGCTATGATCCTTTTTTCTTAAATACTTGCAGCCAGTCTATTTTCTACTGATGTTGCTACCCTAACTTGTTTTGTTTTCATGATCATTGTTGGCTGTTCTTACCAGATGAGCTCGACGGACTCGCCTTTCTTTGTCATGATCTGCCGACTGTCTTTTACGATGGAAAGCTTTTCGACGCGCACATCCAATTGAAAGTGTTCGTTCAGATCGTTTAGCATCCGTTGTCGGTATTCTTCCCTTTCTGTATTAGCAGGGACAGTGAGCTCATAATCGTACAGATGGTTTTCACTGTCGGGACAGATTTTACATGGAATGTACTTTGCTCGTTCGTAACCATAAACAATGATCTGCTCTGTCGGGAAATTGGCAGGCAGTCCAAGTGCAAACAGGTAGCACTCATAGATGGCCATATGAGCCAGTGATATACGGAGCACATCGCTACGGTCATCTCGCACGACAGCACTGTAGGAAACTTGACTGTCCTTGGGATGGATTCAGGAACGAATAGTAACGCTCTTTAGGTCTTACTTTAATAGGACTCTTCAGTGTATGTGTATGCCGCCCTTCATAAGGGACTGGTACTGGTCTCTTCAATGATCGTATAGGTAAATCTGTTATCATAATTGGTTTTTTGATAACTGGAACCTTCTTTTCACTCAAATACGAAAACATTCCTTCCTCTTGGGATAGCCCATAGCTCTCCCCTGTGCAAGATTTTTGCATTATTTCTAATGGTTTAAATTGGCTCCCTTAAGTCCGTACTAATTGGACATAGCATTGGCCTTTAAGGAAACCAGGTTAAAAAAATAAATAAGAAAAATGCAATTTTAAGTCTTCGTCAATTGGTTATAATAGGGTCTTCGTTATTGCATAATTTGGTTTAAAGAACTAAAACCGATATTAAAATATTAGTGTATCACGATAAAATATGACAACAAATAGTTGCTTTACCGCTAGAAAATTGTAATTTTAAGTTGCTATACTTTAAAATACAGATTAATTCTAGTTGGGCTTCACAAGCAATTGTGTACCACTAAAATAAAAGTCGGTAACATATTCCATTTTTGGATATTAAGAAGCTGATATTGACCTATCAAGAGCAAGATATCTTTAGTATTTAGTCTGGTGTATACGCCTTACTTAATTACTAATGACCTCAACCTTTCGATTGGACATAAGCTCCCCCCATCCTACTTGGACTATGTTTAAATTTTAGCGGCTTATTGCGGTGGACGAAAATTGTTCTTTAAAATTTGGGAATTGGCGAACCGATGACCTTGATCCTGGATCATGTCTTTGGTGGTTCTTTTGGTGGTTTTTAATCGTTTCATCATAATTATAAAAGGTTATATGAACGATGGCACGCAAGAAGTTTAAAGTAGACTTAATTGGTAAAATACCAATAGAGCGAGGCTCAAAACTTCTGAACTGGTGCTGTCAAGAACCGCCACAACCAAAATTGTGGATCCACAGAAGATTTACATGAGCTTCGCTCTATTGAATTAATATCACAAAGATAATAAAATCCAATAGATAGCGAGCTCACGATCTACTCATGTGGAAATTGACAGCTTCGTTCATGAGTGACATCGTAAAGATGGGGTGTTTAAACTCCATCAAATTAGTCGCTTATACTATATCAAAGGTAATAATAATAAATCGATAAAACAAAAAAATAAATAATCTAATTATCATGATGCTATCGGAAATAGTTATTAAGAACTTGGAAAAGCAGAGGACACACTTAGGACTTGAGCACTTTGATTTAGACAAATATTCCGATTTAGGTGAAGGTACCTATCTGGGAATAATATCGGGTCAGATTGAATTAACTGTTAACACGCTTCAAAGCTTTGTTGAAAAGGTTTTCAATTCTAAAGTGAAAGAATATCTAAATCCAAAATTTAAAGCTAAACCTTATACTTCCCTCAAGCAAAACTTACAAATAGTAATTAAGGAAAAGAATATAAAATCATCATATGGACCACTTCCCTATTATCTCACTTTGATAATTCATCATTGTATAAATATTAACGAGGAGTTTTCAAATAAACTTTTTAAAGAAAATCTCCCAGAAATATTTAAGGAACAAAACATAGAAATACATAAGTATACTCTAAGAAAAAACGTAGAAACAATTGAAGGAGCAACAGAGAAGGGTAAACACAAAAATTTCATAAAATTCATTTACAAATTCCCTATAAGCGAGAAGCAAATTGAAAAAGCAATAAAAACAGTCAACGCAGAGTGGTTTATGGATTTTTCCAAAAAAAATAGTATTGCCGTAGAAAAATAGGACCATGAAAAAAATCACGTTCCTTATATTTCTACTTTCCCTGATCTCATTCCTTAAAGCACAAGAAGCCCTAAAGATTGACTATTCAGAAATTAAGGTAAAAATTCAAGACAAAAATTCAAGCTCTTACTATCCAAAATTATTGCAAAGATTCAACGATTTTGATAATACACTTACAACTGAAGATTACGCACTAATATACTATGGCTTTTCCTTTCAAGATGACTATTTAAAAAATCAACCAGATGAAAGAGCATTAAATAAACTCCAAAAAGAGGAAAATTTTGAGGGCCAAATACTCGAATCAAAAAAGATACTGGCGGTAAATCCAGTTAGTTTAACAGCTAATGACTGTATGGCCTATGCCCTATTCAAAACTGGTCATCCAGAAACTGAATGGAAAAAGTATCAAGATAGATTTAGAGCAATTAGAAGAGTAATTGCCTCCAGTGGAAATGGCATGACTTGCGAATCTGCATATAAAGTAATCTATGTATCTGATGAATACAATATGATATATACTTACTTTAATGTGGAGAAAGTGCATTCACAAAAGCTATCAGGACTATGTGACAAATTTGATGTTGACCCAACGGAATACCTGCCTTCGAAAGTAGTGTTTTTTGATATCTCAAGAAAACTACTAAGACAAGAAGAATTGAGAAAATAAAAAGACATATATACTTCAAAATAGAGATTATTTAATTTCCATATTAGTAAAACTGAGAATTCAACAATAAGATCAATGAATAACTCTGATAGAAATTCTGAAAGGAAATTTACAATTGCAAAATTGGAACTTCGTAAGTTCGATACCTGGGATATAGTTATTTTATCAATATTCACCTTAGCTGTAGTTAGTTATTTAGTCCTAGATGAATATCATTCTGAAAAAAGATTTCAGATTACATATTTTAGTTCATTTGCTGCTGCATTTTTAATTTTCACAACAGCATTTGGTTTAAGGTTTCGGAATATTAAGTTCTCAGTGATTTGGTTAATACTAAGCCTTATGTTTTTATATGAAAATTATCCAATAGCGCAAATTCCTTTATTGGGCTTCGTAAGCTATCACATCGTCAGGCTAATCTTTTGGAAAATGTATAAAAAAGAGTTTATTCCGTATGAATTAGGTCGCGGAGGATTATTTCGATACATCAGTAAAATTGAAAAAAAAGGAGGAAATAAAACGGATCGTTTGTTTACGAAAATACTCCTTGCGATTGAATCTGTGATATTTACGTACGGGATTTCTTCATTGGTTGGGATCAAAGTATAGGGTGAGCAATTATAAGCCAATAGAAGACTAAAGAAAACGAGAAAGCATTTGGGATAAAATAATATACGGATATGGATGACCTTATTAAATCAATGGAAAAAAGTCTCTTAGCATTTGATAAAGAAAGTATTGAAAGAGAGTTAACAAGAAGAGAAAAGAAGGAAAAGGAAAATCTTAAGTATGAAATCTACTGGATTAAATTCAAAAAATTTAAAGCAGATTTCGAGAGGTTAATCTTCACTGATGTTCAAGAACTAGCCAATAGTTTAAAAACCCCTCTTCTGGAAAAAAACATTATGTTAAGAACCGAAACGCATATAAAAAACAATACCAGATTTTTTGGTCCTGATCTTTTTTTTTTATACGATCATATCGATTAGTGATAAATCGCTAAGCTTAAATAATCGATGGGAAAGATCCTCTTTTCTTTTAATAATAGGTAAGGATGAAAAAGATACAATTGAGCTGTACGACTGTAATCAAGATCTAGAATATGTATCTGATTATATTGAAAAAAATGTATGGGGTGATCCAATAGAGCAGTTTAAATTGAAGTACAATTTTTCTTTATTGAAACCACATATTGAAAAGTGGCTAGATAAAAATGTAGACAGAATTCACAATAGCGAGTCTTATAAAAAGAAGTATAAGATTGCTTGATGTGAAATCTAAAAAATGAAATCAAGATCTATAATAGACTAAAGGAAAAGTTAAAGGGTTATATAAATGAGGAATAGAATAAATTCGAATACACTGGGTATATCCATATCGATAATAATTGCAGCAAGCTTTTTTATCCTTAATAAAGCAAACGCACAAAGCAGAGATACGATTTATTATAATGCCAAATGGGAAAAGACGGATCGTGAAAACAAGCATTTCTACCGTGTCATATATCGTGAGGTAAAGAAGAAACCAATACGCGTGCAGGATTACTATCCAAATGGAATCCTGCAGATGGATGGCTGGTACAGCACGCTAGAACCCGAAACGAGAGATGGAGAATTTACCTGGTGGGATGAAAAAGGTAAAAAAAATCGCTGGATGGTATTTGAAGAAAATGAGCCTACCAAAATAACTGAGTGGGATAGCGATGGTAAGATAACCCGTCAGCATGAAAAGGTAAAAACGGTTTCTTATAAAAATGGAAAACGTATATCCGAGTCTAGGGCGCTAGAAAAAGCGCCGGTTTTCAACCGAGGCAAATCAACCTTCTCGGAATATGTAAGTGAATACCTCATCTATCCTGATGAAGCCCAAGGCAGCAGAGGAAAAGTAATAGTAAGATTTGTGGTAGACAAAACCGGTAGAGTGAAAGATGCTAAAGTGTTCCAAAGCGTAAATGCAATCCTGGACGATGCAGCTCTTGACTTTATAAAATCCTTGCCCCGATGGACACCAGCTGTGCAAGAAGCAAAAAACATAGATGTCACCATGGAGTTGCCTGTGAGTTTTAATCCCTAAAAAAGTTTAGTACATAGCGCTCAAAACTGTAATACAATTACAAGCAATAATTGTAATGAAAAATATTTTATTAACTATCATCCCCTTAGCTCTGTTATTAATGGTAAAGCCATTAATAACAGAGCTAAGGAAATCTATTGGATTAAATTTAAAACAGATTTCGAGAGGTTAATCTTCACTGATGTTCAAGAACTAACAAATATTTTAAAAACCCCTCTTCTGGAAAAAAACATTGTGCTTAGAACCGAAACGCATATAAAAAACAGTACCAGATTTTTTGGCCCTAATCTTCCTTTTTATATGATAATATCGATTAATGATAAATCGCCAAGCTTAAATAATCGCTGAAAAAGCCCCCCTTTTCTTTTAATAAAAGGTAATAATGAAAAAGAAAAAAAATTGTTAACAATCACATTATAAACTAAAAACCTTAAATTATGAGCTTATCATTTATTAATATCGGAGCAACGGAAATGGCGATCCTTTTTATTCCCCCATTTTTAGTTATGATATATACCATTTATCATATCATCAACAATGATATGATAAATGGAAACAATAGAATCTTTTGGATTATAAGCATTTTACTGCTCAATTTCATCCGATGCATTTTCTACTGGTGGTACGGAAAAGGAAAAATTACAAACAACGCGTTAACCTTATTACGAATGAATTAAAGAAGTCCTTGATGATTTGTTAAAAAAAGCTAATTTAAATATTGGGGAAATAAAGCAAAGAAAAATATACAGCTGATATAATAGAAAATGCTAAGATTACAGTAGATTTTTCAAAGCCAGCACAATAAGTAACACTCGAGACCGATTATAAACACGGGGAGATTATGAGCAAAAACAGAAAACTAGACGTTCAGGGAGTAAGCATTACCATGTATAAACATGATGAGAATGATTTTATTTCATTGAGTGACATAGCCAAGCATCGTGATAGTGAAAGAAGCGATTATATACTGCAAAACTGGATGCGAAATCGTAGTACTATAGAATTTATAGGACTCTGGGAACAGTTCAATAATCCTAATTTTAATTCCATCGAATTCGATGGAATTAAAATACAAGCTGGACTCAATAGCTTTGTTATGACTCCAAAACGATGGATTGAACAAACTAACGCTATTGGTATTCGGTCCAAAGCGGGAAGATATGGTGGAACGTTTGCTCATAAAGACATTTTCTTAAAACTATTTACTAGATAATATGCGCAAAAATTTATATAAATTTTCATCTTACATTCTTATTTCACTCTTTATATCTTGTTCGCATTCATCTAACAAGGGTAATGAATCATCATTAAATAGGAAAGAGTTTAATGATGGTAAAAAATCTAATTTAAATTTTTTCTTTAATGACACGTTAAATAGTCTGATTATACTAGAAAGCGATTCTTTACAAAATTCATTTCTAGAAATTCAGAATAGTTTATCCTCAATTTTTTGTACAAGATGTAATTTTACACAAAGCAATAATCAAATAATATTTAGAAATAAAGGTGATGTAACGTGCCGTTCTATAAAAGGGATTGATTACGATTCATATAATAAGATCTTAATAAAAACCACAGATAGTGCGACAGTTATTTATACTGAAGTACCTCGAGAAATCTTTATCGAAAAATTTCGTTTATTTAATAAAAATACTTATTACGCTATAGAACAACAAAAATATCTGCAGGACTTTCCCTATCACGGAGGGCATAGCACAATATTATTACCTGTAGATTCACTCCCAGAAGAAGTAAGGCTAATAATTTCGAACAAAACCTTAACACTCAAAAATGGAAAAAATGTATTTCCTAAATATTTCTATAATATCTCTATTTCATATTCTGGTAATGTAGACTCCTTAGCTTTGCAAAAAGAAAATAGGGATAGTTTGGACAAAGAACTATTCAATTATGTTAATAAAATAATCAAAAACAGAAAGTTTCAGCCCGCCTTGTTTTTAGATGGTGAACCAGTTAATACAAAATTTCGTTTAATGGTATCATTTAAGATTGAATGAAACACGATAGTCCGCAACTAATCCTTTCTTTTTCTACGCTGGGAAGGTTCAATACTTTTATTCATCATTGTTTAATTTCAAAGGGATTCATGAGACGCTGTACTTAGTTTTTTTAACACACCCCTCGGGTACTCGTCTCAGACTGCTTGATCGCAAAGACGATCTCTGCATCGGTGCACCGACCGAAGGGAGCTCATGCAAAGCATAATTTATCTCGTACTTTTCATCGTTCTTCCTCCTATTTTAAAAGTAGAGAATTCGGAATCGAATTCTCTACTTTTAAATAGTCCAGTTTTTTGGGAGGAGGTCACAACAAATAAGCCAACCATAAAAACTGCTATTCATTATATGTTACAGTATTCCAGTTGGAACATCAATTGTTAAATATTAAAAAGAGAATGTCGTTACTTTTATCATATAACAAAACTCTCCTTTCAATATTTCCAAATTGAGTCGATCTCACCTGAAATTGATAATATATATCGGATATTGGCATCTTAATTATTTCTTTTAAATCAACATCTCTACCCATACGTTTCCCATAATGAATATGTACGTACTGAATATTAGGATCGAAAACAACAGGATATATTTTATCCTTGTCGCTAAAAATATCCTTATCACTGCTCAATGGTTGCTTCGGACATCTTGTCCATGCAAGTTTTTGGATATATTCTTTAGTAGTTTTACTTTTCACTTGAATGACCGATGTTGACGTCCCACTGTTTTCTTCACCAGGAAATTCCCGAAAATCTTTTAAGATAATATCAACCTGTGGATCTAAGGGTAAACTAAATATCTCCTCCGTTAGTTTATCCAAAGGCATTTTTTGAAAAATATCATCACATGAAATTGTCAAAAGAAAGCATAAAACGTAAAAACAAATTCGACTCATAATATTATACCCTATTTCTGCTGGAATGTTAATTATCATATATTAAAAAAAGAATCCCATTGCTTTTATCATATAACAAGACTCTTTTTTCAATATTCCCGAACTGCGTTTTGTTCGACTGGACCTTGTAATAAACATCTGTTAATTTGATGTCTTTCAACATTTGTTTTAAATCCAAAAATCTAAAAGACATTTCGTCATATAATATTTCGATATATTGGTTTTGTTTATCAAATATTACTGGATATTGCTTATAAAATTCTTTAAAATTGTATTTGCCCGGAACTAACTCGCCCGGCTTAGATTTTAACCATTTAAAAGACTGAAGATCTTTTATCGTTTCACTATTAATTATCTTAGCTATTATAAAAGCCTGGCCTCGATTCTCATAACCAGGAAAATTTCTAGAGTCATCTATAATACTATCTCCTTTTAAGGTCAACTCAAACTTTTCTCTGGTAAAATCACTTAACGACATTGTCCGTAAATTATCATTACACGAGTATACAATAAAGCAATAAAAAACTAAAACTATATTTATTTTCCAGCGCCAGTTCATACTATTTATTTTTTATTTTATTCATTATTTCAGGCGGGGTGTTTCCATGATTTATATGAAAGTTTCCAGCTGAATCTGGGGCCATTTCATTGATTAACCTTGTTACATACTCGCTTCCAAACGGTCTTATTGTCCTTATTAAATATAGACACGCCAGAGTCCATAACGTACCCATGTTTCGGCTATATTACGAATCCTTATGCGTAATGGGAGATCTTCGCGACGGTACGCTTTATAGTACCAAACAGAAGTACTTAGTCGTGATACCTCGCATGCTTTCCGTAATGAAACCCGATAGTCAGCAACAAATCCCTTCACTATTTTTCTACGTTGAGAAGGTCTCAATAGTTTTATTCATCATTGTTTATTTTTATCGATACTCATGAGACGCTGTGCTTAGTTTTTTTAACACATCCTGCAACATCTGTTTATCCAAACTCAGATCGGCAACAAGCTTCTTCAGCTGAGCATTCTCTTCTACAAGATGGCGCAATTTACGTAGTTTGGAGATACCCAGACCTCCTTATTTCTTCTTCCAATTGTAAAACGTAGCCTCGCTGATGCCCATCTTGCGACAGACTTCTTCCCCTCGAGTACCCGTCTCAGACTGCTTGATCAAAAAGACGATCTGAGCTTCGGTAAACCGACCGAAGAGAGCTTATGCGAAGCATAATTTACTTTGATTTTTTCATCGGATTTCCTCATATTTAAAATTAGTAATTCTATCCCAAATTCTCTACTCTTAAATACTTCAGTTATTAGGGAGGAGGTCAAAATTAGTAAGACACTGTCTGACTAATTACAAAACACTAGTTACCAAAACTATACAAATCAACAGTAATCAACTAATAAGTCGAGCTCCGAGCTAATAAAATCTAATGAATTGCTTACAGATTTATCATATTCCCAATTCTTGGAATTGATTCCGATTACCAATATAAGTAAAAGAGTTTTTTTGAAATAGAAACAATCAAAAAACACATTTATTAAGCAGAAATTCTCTTAAAAATAGACCTCTTTTTTAGTAGACATACTAGAAATCATCATCATGCTCCTCATGTAGAGGTTCACAAATCTGGAGAACTGCAATCACTTATCAACATAAGATGTAACTGGAATGCCTCCACAATGAAACCAAATTGATAAAAATAATAGAGTACGGTACAATCCTTAATTTACTTTATTCATTTTAAAATTAACTTCCTTAAATTTATCTTTGCCTCGAACAATCAATTCTCCACGATATTGCTCATCCCTATTTGCAAATTGATCATTATTTTCATGTAACCGATATTTATACATGATAGTATCTATAAACTTGATTTGCTCATAACCACAAATCTCCATCAGTGGAAACATAAGAGCCATATCATAGGGCATTTTCAAATATTTTCCATCCTTATCTTTAAATACATCTTTATAAGTATCTTGCTTTAATAACTCAATAAAAACTTTAAATTTAAAGGTTCTCAATTGAGAAACCCACCAGGTTAACTGTCGAGCCACTTCAAATTCTTTTTCGCTATAGCTTTTCCCAAAACATTTTCGGCTATTTAAATATCCCATTGAACCGTACGTCATCAGAACTGATTTTACACAATAGACGTTATTCAAAATCTGAAACACATATCTATGCGGGAGACAATCGTCAGGGTCTATAATGCAAATAATATCATTATTTTTAAAATCATTTTCTTCAAGAGCAGATACAATGTTTTCAAGTGCATATTTCCGACGTTCATTTACCTTGATATTGTATCTCGAATTATTTGGAATCATGTTAACAGTACCATCACTAGAACAATCATCAACGAAATATACAGTGTAATTTGTATACAGTTGATTTTCTATACTTTCCAAAAAATCTTCAATATAATTTACCACATTTCTGAATGGGGCAATAACCCGAATATGACTTTCTGATAATGGAGGATAAAAGTTTCCATTGGGATAGATAGAAATTGGATAAAGAAATAGAAGGTTGAATAACGTTTCCATGGATTTCTCAATCAAATCTTCAGCAGTTAATGCTGACAATAGAAATCTGTAGATTGGTTTTGTAAGTATAAAAGATTTAATAGTTTGTATCCTAGACAGCATAGCTATTCGAGAGTCGATTGGAATTTCTTCTTTACAATTTGTATCTATATAATACATATAAAACTGCTGTAATAGTAGTTCGTGCATTGTCTCTTCCAAATTTGGAATGTCATTTAACATTTTACTTGTCTCACTGGATATGCAATAAATTACATCTTCATCATTTTCCAAAGCCCACTCAATAGCATGCTTCAGGTTGTCCAAAATAGTACCATTTTTGAATTGCTCAACGACAATAGAAGCTTTATCAACTTCTGTTAGCACAATATTTGAATTTAGTATAAGTGTAGGTATCATAGTTTAAAATTTTAATGACTTCGTGAGATTTAACCAGATTCTTTTAAAAATGGATTGATCTTCAGTGATGATATCAGCATCAGCCAGAATGCCAGGTTTCAGTTTAATAACAGAGTCTTGTTCTTTTCTAATCAGAATTACTTTAGAAAAGAAAACACTATCCCTGATAGGAATATCGGATATGTAATCTATCTTTCCTCTTAAATACCCATATTCTTGATAAGGATAGCTTTGTACTTTGATCAATACATACTGCCCTATTTTTACTTTGGATGACTTGATCTGAGGAATCAGTATCTCCCCATAATAATCGTCTTTATTGGCATTGACATAAAACAGCTCGTCTCCTAGTTTGACCAGTTGATTTTCCTGTAAAAAATCACCATAAATTAAAGTACCCTTAGAGGGGCTACTAATCACATATTGTTTTTTCCAATTTTCAGCATCGCTAATAAAGGTATTGAGAGATTGATAGAACTTCTTCTCTTCTTCAAACATCTCATTATTGATCTCGGAAATCTCTTTGTCTTTAGACAGGCGACTGCTCTGATTGCTGATAATCGTATTCTCGGCCTGAGGAATAAACTGTCTCTTGGACAACAAAAGGGCTTCTTTTTGCTGAAGCTCGAGCTGGCTAATTACTTTTTTATCAGCCAATATCTTGTACTTAGTATATTCTTCTTCTGCCAAGGCAAGTTCTCTTTTCTGAAGATCAAAACTCTCTTGGATTCTTTTATGCTGTTCATTGATATATTTGACTTCATTCTGGATGAAGTTTTTCCTTTTTTGATAAATACCTTCTTTATTGATGGCGAGGTAATTCAAATAGGAAAGATAAAAATTTTGATAGCTGTTCTGAACTTCTCCCAACTCCAGCTCCGTTGGAGTGACGATATCTTTTAGATCTGCTAAGTCAAGTGCTCCGCTTCTCACTTTTTTCATCTTATCGAGTAGGTTCAATACCTCCTCATGATCTGCTATGCTTTCGATATAGGCGACATCCGTATACTTATCCACGACCGTACCATCTTTAACCAACAACTTGACCAAATTTCCATTAACTTTCCCTGTCAATACCTTCGGAGCATTGCTGGTATTAAATTTCATTGATACCGTTACAATTTCAGGATAACGGATAAAAAATGACAAGCCAAAGATCATAAAGACCGTCAGTACAATAAAGGTGATTCCTCTTTTGAGCAGCCAAGATGGTGGTTTGGAGATGATCTCCTGTAGATCTTCAGAGTGGATATCTTCTGCTATACGTATTTTATTTGCCATGACCCTTAATTTCCTAGTTCCAATTGATTTTTGACCAACTCATAATAACTTCCTCTTAAGGCGGTCAATTCCTGATGCGTTCCTTGTTCGACGACAGTTCCTTTTTCCAGTACAACAATATTGTCTGCATTTTTAACCGTACTCAAACGGTGTGCAACCACGATAACCGTACGCTTATTGAAAAATTGATCCAGTTTCTCTACAATTTCTTTTTCATTATTGGCATCCAATGAATTGGTGGCTTCATCTAAAAAGATGTAAGTTGGATTTTTATATACCGCTCTCGCAATCATCAAACGTTGGCGCTGTCCCTGACTAATACCCTTACCTGCAGTGCCGATTTTTGTAGCCAGACCAAAGGGTTCGTTGGCGATGAAATCTTCCATATTCGCTATGTTGATTGCATTATTTAAAAGTGCTTTATCTGCAAACTCATCATTAACAGCGATATTTCGCTCAATTGTATCGGCATATACATAGTTTTCTTGTAGCACCGACCCGCAACTGTCTCGCCACAGTCCAAAGTCGATCTGATCCAGTTTCTTTCCTCCGATCAGTACTTCACCTTCTTCGGGATTATAATAACGCAGAAGGAGTTTGATTATCGTAGTTTTGCCACTCCCACTTGTTCCGACTATGGCGGTTGTTTTCCCTTCTGGAAAGGTCAGATTCAGTTTAGTGAAAATCGGTTCATTTCCAGCTCCAAAATAACGAAAGGTCAAGTTTCTAATCTCAATAGTTTTATTATCGGGCAATTGGGTAAGATAATCTTTCTGAATATTCTCCTCCTCTTCAGTTTCGTAGATTTCATTCAACCGTTCCAAACTAATCTTAGCATCCTGGTAGGATTGCATAAATCCCAGTAAAGACTCTACTGGATTGCTGACCATACCGACAATATATTGAATGGCCATCATCCCCCCAAGCGTAATATCACCATCAATCACTGCCTTGGCACTGATATAAGTAATCAAAATTCCTTTTACTTGATTGATAGCCATAGAACCGATGGATTGGTACTGTGATAGAGCTAAACTCTCAACTTTAAATTTAAATAATTTAGCTTGTAAAGCTTCCCAGCCCCACCTTTTTTGTTTCTGTGCATTATTAAGCTTGATATCTTTGATGCTCTGGATCATCTCCACCATATAGGTCTGGTTTTCGGAAGCAATCTTAAATCTTTTTTCATCCAGCTGCCTGCGATATTTCATAAAGGCAAGTATCCATAACGTATAAAGTACTGTGGCAACAATGAATACCAGAAAAATCGTTTTGTTATAAATTAAGAGTAAAGTTCCGAAAATCACCATATTTACAAGTGAAAATAGCGTATTCAGTGTACTTCCGGTGAGAAAGGACTCTATCCGCTGCTGGTCCGACATCCGTTGCATAATATCTCCGTGGGTCTTGAGATCAAAGAAATTCATCGGCAACTTCATGATCTTGATCAACAGATCTGTCAAAATAGAGATATTGACTCTAGTACTAATGTGGAGCATAATCCAGGAACGGATGAAAGATACTGCGGTACTTCCAACAAAGAGCATCAACTGGGCTATCAGAATCAGATTAATAAAACTGATATTCTTTGTGTTGATACCGATATCGACAACAGACTGGGTAAGAAAAGGTGCAATCAAGGACAAAATGGTACCAAGTACCATACCTAAGATCAGTTGAACGAACAGCTTTTTATACTTATAAAAGTAAGTGAAAATCTTACGCCACTCCAGTTTCAGTTCGGGCTCTTCTTCGTCAATCTGGTAAAAATCTGGACCTGGACTCAATACAAGTGATAGCCCAGCATGAAGTTCTCTGGTTGAAAACCAATTCTTACTAAATTCTCTTTCATTATAGCTTATCAGCCCAGATGCCGGATCTGAAAGATAATATTTGTCCTTGCTAATTTTATAAAGTACAACAAAGTGATTTTGGTTCCAATGTAAAATACAGGGAAGCTCGACTTCTTTGAGCTGTTCGAGAGATAATCGGACACCATAGGTACGAAATCCCAATTTCTCTGCAGCTTCACTGATACCAAGGAAATTCACTCCATTTCTAGTCGTCTGACATAACTTCCGAATCTTATGGATAGAAACCAATTTACCATAGTACTTAAATATAATGCGAAGACAAGTAGAACCACAGTCCATCTCATCCATCTGTTTATAATGTGGAAATTTTTTTAGCAAAATAAAATTTATGAGTATTAAAATATATTTAGAGATAATTTAGATCTTTACAAATTTGATACTTGACAATAAAGTACTTAAAAACTCTTTATCGTTAACTTCAGTTTCATCATGAATGTTTAATAACCTAATTTCTTTTGTTATGGAGTCTATTTGAGACACCTGTTCCAAAATCATTATTTTACGATTATTATGTTTACTCCTACTTAAAACATCCCTAATTAAATTTTCCCAATGAGGGTTATGAAACTGCTTTACTGCGATCAACAAATAAAATATTGCTTCTATATCTTTCTCGGATAATATTTTATCACTAGCTGAATATTCAATGAGTAAAATTTCAATAACATTAAAAAAAACTTGCTCACCTTCCTTATTCTCATAAGCTTTTACCCCAACAAAACTCATCTTTAATAAATTCTTCGCCAACGTAATCCGACAGTATATCTTATAGTACGTTGAAATTAAAGTAATCCATTTTTCCATCAGCATCTTTAAACATTCATATATCGGAAATCTCCTGTAATTATTTTTCAAATTACTTTTACTCAAAAAACGCTGATGAAAATATGTGATTAAATTCGTTACCTCTTCAATAGTAGCATTTTTATCTACAATTACCTTTAATGCTATTTTATATAAATTATCATCAAAATCATAAAGAATTTCATCAATATCAATCTGAATCATCTTTTCATAATCCAAAAGAGCTATAAACCAACCTATACCTAATAACCCTGATGAAAAGGTATAATCATCATCTTCGAGAGCTTCAACAATATATGTCTCCAATAAGGATTCATCAATGAGCCCACTTTGCTGATTAATTACCAGATTGATAAGAGTCGAAATTTGCCTATCGTTTGTTGTTATGGTATTCATATGTTTAGTTTAATATAAATGTTTCAATCTCTTGTTGGACACGCGGTAAATTTGATGGAATACAATTACAATAAGATTCAAAATTATTTTGGTCCAAAATATAAATAGACTTTAGTTGATGAGTTTGATTAAACTTACCTTTATTTTCTTGCAACATTTGTATCTCCAAAACTTTGGTAAAAGCCTGACTAAATAGTGTATCTAAATTATAAGCAGCACTAAAATCATAAATCAAATTTAAATCTGAATTCAAAAGGTGTTTTTCAAAAATTACAGTATCAATTAAGTATTTCAAGGGAAGTAAAATAAATCTTCTCATTATACCTGATTCTTTATTTAACTCTTTTAGATATATTTCCTCATTATTAATATTATAAAACTTTTCTTCATGATTTAATAACAAAAAGATGGGCATCTCAAAATATTTACTTAAGAAACTCTCTTGTACTTTTAAAGAATCGAAGATATTTTCATCATATGATTGTGTATAAAAAATAACTATGGAATTTTTAAAAACTGGTCGTGCTTTATGATATTCTTCTCTTTTTTGATTTATTAACGATACAATTTTATAGCTACAATTAGTATTAGGAATTGAGCGCAGATTTTTATCATACCAAGGTGGAAAATTTCTATAAACCGATTTTTTGAAGTATTTGTGAGCATCTTCATGTTTACCTGAATAATGTTGAATCGCCAATTCATCCCACAAATGGATTGGACTATCTGGCCAAGAAAAATTCATTTCAGGATGTATTTTTACCTCTTTTCCAAAATACCATAAATTCCAAAGAACAGCCCACATATCAGCACACCATGCTTGGATACCATCACTTTCACTTTGATGTGTTTTATGGATACTATAATCCTTCTCCCATTTTGATCGGTTAAAATCAAGCATACAGGTATATAAATTTTCTGAATCTCGTTCAACTTTATCCCAAAAATCAGCATCAACATTTTTCAACACATACTGAGCTCCTCCGGTATCACCCTTATTTAATTCAACCAAAGAGGTAGGGATACCAACGATATTTACCATCTCTTGCAAGAGTTTCTCCCCTCCGAAATGCCGGATATAATATATATCCAAATAGTTCCTGGTATCAGAAACATAATTGATATTATCAATATCCAAATCTGGAACCTGCGGGATACGACTGAAAAGTATATCAGAATCATGATAAAACAAGGTCTTATACCTGAGTTCAGGGAAACGTATAAAATGTTGTTTAATAATATTGGGCCTAATGGAAGATCTATATTTTGTATTTTCCCTTAAATCAAAATATAGATAGAAATTAGCGAAATCTTTATATTTATCCACAAAGACTTCTAAATCTTCACTTACAGGCTTCTGTTCAATTCCAAATAATACATGTATTTGTTCTTTGGGAATACCTAAATTACTAAAATTTGAGAGCTGGAGCTCCAATTGCCAAATAAAAAATAGTTCATCTGGTTGTGCTGAAATATAAATCATTTAATTCGAATATTTTTTCTGATAAAAAACTAACTTCCCCGACTGGGTAATCCCTTGAATCGTGATCCAATATCCCTTGGCCCGACTGTTATTGTAAAATGTCACAGTTTGCTCTTTTTCTTGTATTTCAAAATCAGGATTCCAATATAAAGTGGGCCGATAATCATAATCGGATATGAGACGTTCCAAAGTTTGATCATATACTTTATTCTGAAATGTTCCACTCCCTAGATAGCCGGCGACTGTCTGCTCGTCAATACGTTTTCCAAATTCACTATCGATTTCATTCGGGGCTAATTGATAAAGACAAGTTGCAGATCTATGACTTGCCCAAGCAAAAGTTTCAAAATACTTAATGTAGGCAAATTGACTTACATCTGTTTCAAGCAGTTCATGAACTCTTTTGGGTTCTACCACCTCCCAGCCATTCAAAAAAACAGCGCCCAGTCCGGGTCTTTTCTTATTTCCATCTAAGAATTCTCTCAAAGACATACTTCTTTTTATCACTTGCTCTTCAGAACTAGGGTCAAAAACAAACTCAGCTTTACCTTTAAAAAAACCACTGGTGTACTTTTCTTCCAATGCATCCAACCGCTTTTGTTTCTTGGAACGGAATACCGGAACTTCGCGGATATGCCGCATGCCTTTATTGTCGATATAATAATCTGGACCATAATAATACCTCTGATTATTCCCGATACCGACTTGTGCAGCTTGCTCTTCTTTTACTGGGGTGTACAAGCTTTCTGATGGAGCAACATCTGAAAAATGATAGGATATCTTATATTCATCAAACTTCAGGTCACGATAAATCTGTGAAAATCGGGTTTCTAAGGAATCATAAAACGTTAATCCTGGTAGGGAAAACCAACCGCGTGCATCAGGGATTACTTCGGTGAACACCATCTGCTTATCTCCCTGTTTCTTATAACCAAAGGATGCGCCACGCTGACCTATCTTGCTTTTTTTGTCAGTGGAAATTAACTTTTGATAACGTGCATAAAATTTTGGCCATTCATTTTTACGCATCTGAATCTGTCCTCTTAGATAAAGTAGACTATCCTTGACTATAGGCAGTTGATCCAGCTTTACAAAATCAATTTCCTTCAAATGATTCTGTAAGACATCCTCTAACTTATTTCCATTTTCTAGATATTGATTCAAATCATTATTCTTACTGCTTAAAAATGGTTTTAGAAAAAGATCTCCAACGATATTATCGATTGTATCTACCGGCATCTGGATATCGGTAATGGCAATTGAAAGATAGGCTATCGTTTCTCCTGGAAGCGATATTGAAAATGTATTTTTCCCTTTTTCTTCCATTGAATTTTGGGTAGAGGCCACTTCTGGTATAACAAATAGTTCCAATGGCGTGCCTAACATATGGGCTGAGCACCCCGAAAGTTTACCTGCACTGTCCCGAAGGAACACCTGTAGAACACCCTGCTCCACATCTGATTTCTTAAGGTATATATGCTTCTGCCCCGCTGCTGAGAAACCAACTGGACTACTAAAAAGCTTACGGTAATTGATTCGGGCTTCTAAATCATAATGTGCTTCAATATTACTTTGGACTGTAATCCGAATGGAATCACTGCCGATATCCTGCACAAGCACCTTACTGGATGCGTAATTGATATCCAACACACTCATTGTTTCATGTACACCATCTGCACGTGTCAAGAAAACTTTATAGGTAGTTTTTGGCTCGGGATTAATTTTTATTCGTGTATAACCAGTGCTATCCGTTTGAAAGGGAATATTAAGCGCTCCTACCGAATCAGTAATCCGTCCTTTGGCGGAAACACCCTTCCCTCCCATAAAATAAGTTTTGACCAACAGCTCATTAGTGATTCCCGGGATAAAGCTACCACCCATGGGATAAGTCTCCACTTGAACCTCATTACCCTGAAATGAAGTACTTGCTGTAAGCGGAGCTGTTGGACTCTCTTGAATCAAAGGAAGTCCCTTGATATAGTATAATTCGGGCTGAGCAGCTATAGCTATAGTATAAGCATTAAGGAAGAGGCTAGTTGTTATTCCTTGTCTGGGAATAACAAGATGACCTGATGCCATACCATTTTTAAGCAAAAGAACAGATCGTTGTTGGATGACACCCTCAGAATTCCCAATGTTTAGATAAAGATTATGGCATTCTGTATCCAAAAGACCTTCATTCATGATATAGGCTTTGAACCAAACGGTATCGCCAGGAAAATATGCTCCACGATCCGTATGGACATAAATCTGAGAAATATTCTGTGATTTCACAAATAATGGCAATAGCAATAATAACAGTAAATATATTCTCATAATTTGGATCAAAATCGAAGTGAGGAGAACTATAATCCCCACTTCGATTAAATTTTAAATATTAATTTATCAAATGCTCACCATAATACTTATCCGCATTTTTGACTACATGGCATACATGCAGAATTTGGTACTGTATATTGTGAGCCATCCCCTCTTGTACATGTACATTCAGTAAGACATCCACCATTAGAACCAGTTTCTGTATCCCACCAATTTGTTGTACCTGTACCAGTAGATCCACCCCAACTTCCCCCTAATACATCTTTTAATTGTTCACGTGACAATTGCTCTACTTCTTGAATGTTTAAATTTTTTAATGAAATCTTTTTCATAATTTTGATTTTTTATAAAATATGATGTCCACTTACTCTGGAACATCTTAAGAGGGTCTTTTACAGGGAACCTTCTGTTTGCCCGAGATCGTTTGCAATCGGCTCGGGCATTCTTATTCTAGAAAAAGTTTTTTAGATCCTTTACACCATATTGATCCGGAAGTTCTTTTCCGTTGATAAATAAAGTTGGAGTAACTCGAATCTTCATATCATCACACCACTTACTCATTGCGGTTATTTTATCCTTCTGTTGTTTTAATTCGCCATTCATCGGATATTTTGATGCAAAAAATAAATAATCCTTATTAGTTGACCTGTACCAATCATCTAATGCCTCATGTACTTTGTGAGTTCCAAATTTTTCTTGAATAGCTAATAAATGCTGTACCGGTGCAGTTTTGATATCTTGATCATCTCCGGAGGCTGTAAAGATGATTCGAATGCGAACATTTCTATTATTTTTGATGATATCCTCCAATTCAGGATGAGCTTTAGAACAAGGCCCGCAATATGGATTACATACTTTAATAATCTCTATACTGGCATTCTCATCTCCAATCAAGATTCCTAAACCAGTACTTGGTATTGTAACGGTATTACTGTTTTCAAGCAACGAACTAAAAATTGATGGGCTATAACGTAATTTCATCAATTTCATTCTATATTCCTTACTATCATTTGCCCGTATAATAACTGGAATTGCAAAGTAAACGAGCAACATAGTGGCTAGTCCTAAGAATAAAGCTACAATTAGATGATAATAATTTACTTGTCCTAAATCAATTGAATAATATTGGAAATAAACAAATGAAGTTAAAAAATTAATAACTATTAATCCCTGAATAAGAAGACATAAGGGGCACCACTGTTTCACAATACGCCATTGATAATATACAGAAAATATAAAATACGGACTCATCAAAATAGATAAAGATGTCCATAGGATGAGATTACTGGGCTGTCCAATAAAAATAACTTGACTAACAAAAAAGCTAGTAAAGAAAGAAAGCCCCCATACTGACCAAGAAATACCAAAAAATGTTGATTGCTTAGAAGAAAGTACTGAGGTACAGTTTAATTTTTCACTAAAAGCACCACACACTTCCCTGACAAATGGATCGTACGCATTGATGTCATGTCTTATCAATAAAGAAGAGACTAATACTCCCAATAGACTCGTCAACAGAAACACTGTCCCTACCAAAGTTGATAAAGAATATTCCTGCATCAATATGTTAGAAATTGAAAATACAAAAACTGCAATTAACAAATATAGAGGCAGAAGATTTACAACATTTTCTGTGGTTTCTAATCGCTTATTTTCCGAATAATTAATCTCATCCTTCGCCATTCCGCCATCTATCAATAAAATGACCTCTTTATCTATCTTTTCAAATTCTGTTATGGAAATGTTAACTAATTTTTGTGACAGAGGATCCAAATAAGTCAAATCTGATTCACCTGCCGATGTCACAACTGTAAAACTCGGACTTGACCAATCTTCTTGCTGAATGGAACAAATAAATGGAGTTTCGAACGCTCCATAAGTATGGTTTCCTTTACGAACTGCCATACTGATTACGTTATACTCAGCTAGAACATCTTTTAATGAAAGTAATGAAGGGTAATCAATATGGGCTTCTAAAAGATTTTGAAGGTTTAATTTGGTATATCTAACATTAACACTACCGAGTACAAATGCACTGGTATAGTAAAGATCACTATATTTTTTACGGTTTAAAAGCATTAATCCACCCATAAATTAAGTATTTAGTTGGTTAGAGAACTATCGCACAAGATATAATATGTTCGCTAATATTTTGGTTTATACTCTAATATACGCAACTATTACTTACGATTAAAATAATTTTACAACACAATCGATTGTTCTATTTTTACTAAAACTCAAACACCGTTATAAGATATATAAAATAGGAATTCAGGGGTGGGTAGTAGAACTAAATCCTACTGCTTATTACTTTAGAAAACATTTTTAGACTACTATTAGTAATCTAAAATATCACTTGGTAGCTAACTTAGTCGACAGATGAAATTAAGATCAATAAATATCTTAATTTTTAAGTGATGACTCAAATCCGTAAAAAACACGATCACACCTGTGACCTCCTCCCAAAAAACTGGAACATTTAAAAGTTGAAAAAAATTCTATTTTGAACTGATTTTCAATTATGGTTTCAGGTGTTTAATCCCCTAAACAGCTATATGATCTGAAGGTATTATATTGGTCTCTCCAGTCTTCAATTTTCTGATTAGCATCCTCCAACGAAAGGAACTAATTGGTGTTTAAGCATTCTGCTCGGAAGCTCCCATTGAACGACTCAATATACGCATTATCCGTTGGTTTTCCAGGTCTTGAAAAGACAAGTTCAACTTTTTGTTCGTAGGCCCACTGATCCATTTCGGTTGATATAAATTATTCACTCGTGTCTGTTTTTATCGGAGTTCATGATTGCTATGCAATTCAGACCCGTTATCCACTTGAATTTTCTTTGGTCTGGCATCCTCCCATTTTTCGTCGATCACTTGCTAGAAAGACTTGAATAAAGAGAATATTTGTTATAGGGAAGAAATGCCAAAACGCCGAGTAAAAAAGTCCGTGATATATCTGGGAATGGTACTCCAGTTTCTGCTATAAGTGAGAACCAAAAATCAAGACCAGCATTATGATTAGTCCTATGATCGTTACTAATTTTGTTTTAAAACCAATTAGTAAAAAAAATTGTCAAAAGATAGTGGTAGTTTAGTCTTTTTCTGCCAGTTCTTTAAGTTTCCGATTCATCTCGTAAAACCCATTTTTTGCTTTCTCAGGATTAAATAGCCATACAAAAATACCCTTGAATTTCTCGCTTTGTATAAATGTTACTGTTCCGTTCCTATTATCTATCAACTCAAATTTATGTTCTCCGTCAAATAGCCCCCTAAATAAAAATGTACCCAACCAACTTATTTCCTTATTGTCTACTTTTTTTGTTACCGTTGGCTTGAATGTCATTCCTTTACCATTCGGAGGCTCGATTCTAACTGTGATTTTATTACCTTCTTCTAACCGTCCATTTATGGAAGTTATAAATGGGTTCCAATTTGGATAATTTTCAAAATCGCTAAGGATTGTCCATATTTCTTCGGGTGTTGCCTGTATAATAATTTCTGTTTTGATTTCTTTTGCCATAACCGTTAGATTTGTAAAAAGGGCTGTTAATAATAGAGATAAATACTTCATTCTTTATTGTTATTGAATGTTACAAAGCTCTATCTTATCTAACTATACTCACTTGATAAAAATCAAGAATTTAAGAAAGTTGTTTTTTTCTTATACGGCTAAAAGTTTCAGGTGTCATTCCAAGAATAGAAGCTATATATTGTAAAGGAACTTGATTAAATAGCTTTTTGTTATTTTCGAAGAAAAAATCATAGCGTTCCTCTGCTGACATAGAAAGATGACTAAATATTCTGTCTTCGAGTGTAGTGAAACAATGAACAATAAATAATTTTTCCAATTCAGCCCATTTCGGAATAATATTTTTGATGTTGTCGTAATCGCTTTTCTTTATGGTATAAATTTCTGTATCGGTTAATGCTTGAATTGTCCAACGAGCAGGTTTTTCAAAAATGAAACTTGATAAATCTGTCACGAAATATCCTTGTGTCGAAATCCATTGAGTAACTTCTTTTTTTTCGGTTTCAAGAAATATCCGCAAAAATCCCTTCTGCAAAAAACTGAGTCTATCGCAACGTTTGTTTGTTTTAAGAAAATAATCTCCTTTCTTCAAAATTTCTAATTGGAATAGCGAAGTAATTTCTTTCAAGTCTTGTGGTTCAATTATTCCAAAATATGTTTTTATGCTAATTTCAAGTTCTGTCATTTTGTGTCGTTTTTTCGGAAACATTCCTACTAATGTTAAAATCTATTAAATTTAATTGAAAATTTCTTCAATTTCAAGATTTGAGAAATGTTCATATTCTACCTGCCAGTCCTCTACTTTTTGTTTAGCTTCATCCATTGAAAGAAAACAATTGGTGTTTAATACAAGTAAGTTCTACTCATTCTACCTCAACTATCTTGTGTGTATAGGTTTTCCCGGATACCAATCAGCTCCGTTGCCACCGCATGTAATTAGAAAGTACAGCATAATAAGAATGTGCAATAATATTGCTATCCGCCATACAATGTGTAGGCTTCCAGAGCTCTTATCGTCTTGCTCTTTCTTTTTACTCTTTATCTGATTCCGATTTCTAGACATTATAGCACATATAATAACCTTTTACGCGTACTAGAAGAAATATTAAAAGCCTTTTTACATCTTGATTTTTCACGAACTTGCCTTTTTTTTGAGCAAGAAATTAAGGGAATGTAATACGAACTTTGTCGTTGCTCTCTCTTTAAAAATTTCTATCTAGCTTGAGCCTTTCCAAATATAATATATAGTTGTAACATGGCCAAGCCCCCAATTGTGCATTGACATAGTCCAATTATTTGATATAAATTATTCACTCTAGTATATTTTTATCGGGATTCATGAGACGCTGTAGTTAGTTTTTTTAAGCCATCTTACAACATCTGTTTATCCAAGCTCATATCGGCAACTAAGTTTAATCAGTTGGGCATTTTCTTCATCAAGTTGGCACAGTTTTCGGAATTCCGAAACAACTAGGCCACCATATTTCTTATTCTAATTATAGTATATAGCCTCGCTGATACCCATCTTAAGGCAGACTTCCTCCACCCGGGTGCCTGTCTCGCACTGCTTGATCGCAAAGGCAATCTGTGCATCGGTAAACCGACCGAAGGGAGCTCATGCTAAGCATAACTTATCTCGATCTTTTCATCGGTTTTCCTCCTATTTAAAATTAGAGAATTCGGTATCGAATTCAATGAACCTGTATTATTGACTCAAGATTAAGAATCAGTAAAAATGGTAGGCAATTCAGTATTATGTATAAGGTTCTAACAAAGTATACTGCCGATATTTACAATGTGGGTTCCTTAATTAAGGATAGAAACAGATAGTTAAAACAACATAAAATCAAAAAGTATGAAAATATTATCAGTAACAGCAATCGCTGCTATAATGCTCCTTTCCATTAGCTGTAGTGCTCAAATAGCAAACAATGCTGATCAAAATAAGCTGAATTTTATTTTTCCAAAAGGTGAGCCGGGACCGGCTGAAAATTTTACAGGTAAGGCTTGGACCGTCGGCCTGGTAAAAAATGATACCGTTTATCATACCGTAGTAGGTAATGTCTATTTCGAGCCTGGTGCAAGGAGCAACTGGCACAAACATCCATCAGGCCAGATCTTAATCATCACGGATGGTGTAGGGTACCACCAGATAAAAGGACAACCAAGACAGATTCTCAAAAAAGGAGATATCGTAAAATGTCCGCCTAATTTAGAGCATTGGCATGGTGCAAGCCCAGATACTGGAATGCTACAAATGTACATCTTGCCAAAAACAGAAAAAGGCATTGTAACCTGGCTACAGCCGGTAACTGATGAACAATACCATAACGCTAAATAACCCTGATGTGGCGAATAATGAGTTATGTCGTAACAAGTACCTGTAGGTGTTTTTCTAAATGCAGAAGAAATTGCTAAGGCTGTGGTTTGGCTTTGCAGTGATGCTGTAAGTTGTGTTGTAGGTGTACATCAAGAGTAGGTGTCGGTTATAGCACTCAATAAAAGTACAATTAAATTAATTTTTACAATTATGGATAACAAAATATTTAAAACAGAGCTTCAACATAAGGATAATGGAAATGAATCCAACCGCCGCAATTTTTTAAAGAATGCAGCATTGCTTGGTGCTGGTATGAGTATATTGCCTTTGGTTACCAAGGCTTCTTCCTCAGGAGATCGATCGCAAATGAATACGGTAACCACTGACAACAAAGATTTTAGCCCAACTAAAATTACTACACGCCGTACATTAGGTTCAGGAAACAGCAGCATGGAGATTTCTACCTTGGGTTTCGGAGTGATGGGTATGAATCACCACCGCGGTTACCATCCCGACCGAAAAGCAATGATCAAATTGCTCCATCAAGCTGTAGATCAAGGCGTCACTTTATTTGATACCGCCGAAACATATGGGCCCTTCATTAATGAAGAGCTTGCTGGAGAAGGGCTCTACCCGTATCGCAACAAAGTAGCTATCGCTACAAAATTTGGCCATCAATTTGTGAATGGTAAACACACAGGTGAATTAAACAGTCGTCCTGAGCATATCCGTAAAGTGGCAGAAGATTCGCTGAAACGGCTTCGTGTTGACACCATCGAATTATTCTATCAACACCGTCTTGACCCCAAGGTACCCATTGAAGATGTTGCTGGAGCAGTAAAGGACCTTATTAAAGAGGGAAAAGTAAGGCGTTTTGGTGTTTGTGAGGTGAGCGCACAAACGATCCGGCGTGCTCATACTGTCCAGCCTCTTACTGCTGTTCAAAGTGAGTATCACCTAATGTGGAGAGAGCCAGAAAAAGAAATTTTACCGGTATTGGAAGAATTGGGTATTGGTTTTGTACCCTATAGTCCGATTAACAGGGGTTTTTTAGGAGGAGATTTTAATGAACATACCAGGTTCAATTCAGGTAATGATAATCGGGAAATATTACCTCGTTTTACGCCTGAGGCATTGAGAGCAAATTTAGCATTTGTAGAAGTGCTGAATAGATTTGGAAAAACAAGAGGAATGACCTCGGCACAAATTTCTTTAGCCTGGTTACTTAACCAGAAACCATGGATCGTTCCCATCCCAGGCACAACAAAGTTTGCGCATTTGGCAGAAAACATGAGATCATTAGACTTTACAATCACACCCGATGAGTGGCATGAACTTGAATCTGCACTTTCTAAGATTACCATCATCGGAGATAGATACCCTGCAGTACTACAAAACAATGTGCAAAATTAATAACATGATGATAAATGTGGTTGCAGATGGTGGTGTATGAAGATATCGTGGTGACAAACATTAAAATGAAATTATGAAATATTTAACAGCAACCTTCATTTTACTTGCCTCGCTCTCTTTAAGAGATGTCGGATTGTAATAAAAACAATATGCGGAGGTAGTAACTGAGCATGACAATAGAAATCCGCAAGGGAGGAAGATGAAAATAACAGTTTGAATTACAGTAAGCATTTACAAATAAGAGTTGAAGAAATCAAGGTTAATTAATTGAAGTATTGGCTTATATAAAGTTAGGTACTATTGCGAAATATGGTCAATGCATAGATTATTTTAACAATCTATATCTCTGTTATACGAAACAAGGTCATATTCCTTTTCACTTTGTTAAGCTCTACAGATGCTTCTTCAGCATTAATCAGTCGGATGATTAACTTATTTAAATGCTTACTGTTTGGTCAAGCGATTAAAAACCCACTAAAAGACAAGCCGATAACAAATATCATTTTTATGATAAACCATTGTTGCAGAACTGCAACCCAACCTATTGCAGCCAACATCATAGATGTCTCGTAGTATGTTTGATTAAATCTAATAACATGATTTATTAGATTTGAAGAAAGCGTGGTTAACGCAGCTGTCTCGTTGGTAGCAGGATACCGTTCAGGACAAGACATGGGGCTTTCTGTCGTCAAAGTCCAGGTTGTCGAGCACTATTTTGATAAAAGATTATTCCAAAGGGAAATGTATCTCAAGAAACATTTGGGAGAACTTATCTTATATGGATTTAGTTTTTATATCGCAGAACATGAGATTAAAAGTGATACTATTACCTTAAAAATTAATTAATCAGACTCAAAACATTATCAGCTACCTTGTAAAAACCTATCATACAATATAATTTTCAACTGATTTAGTTATATTCGTGAACTATATATTTCAAATAATTTCATCATTATGCAAAAATGAAATGGGTCGCAGTTTTTACTACTTGTACTCATATTGACCGAAGGGTCTTTGAATAAATACGGGCTTGATTTCTATACATCTCTGTCAACAGGTTTGCAAAATAGTTAATGCCTTTTGCAGCCTTAACAAAATCAGCCAAAACATTTAAAAGGAGCAATAAATTTAAGAGAATTTACTAATGGATTTTACAGTAGAAATCAAAGACATGGTAGCAATGGTTATTTCTATCATATGTGGAGGAGCCATTGGCTTTGAACGGGAATACAAAAATAAGTCTGCCGGCTTTCGAACAATAATTCTAATTTCACTGGGCTCGACCATTTTCACCATAGTTTCCCAGCATGGTGCAGGTACTGATGACCGAATTTCGGCAAATATTATTACAGGTATTGGATTTATTGGGGCAGGTGTAATATTTAAAGATAAAATTTCTATTCGTGGCTTGACGACTGCTGCTGTAATCTGGACTTCTGCAGCAATCGGAATGACAGCAGGAATAGGCTATCACGCGCTTGCACTATGCCTAACTTTAATTACTCTTGGGGTATTATTAATGGTTACCAGGGTGGAACGAATGATTGCACAACTACAAAAAGAACAGCTCCTGAGTGTAACCTTTCGTGACCCTGACTTTGATCAGATTCCGCAATTGGAAAATATTTTAAATACAAAAGGACTTACTTTAGAACGGATGGAAATTGTAAAAGAAAACGATCATTTAATTGTAAACTTCAAAGTATCAGGTAAAAAAAGATACTTATTAGAAATGAGCGAAACACTTGCTACCCGAACAGAAATCTTAAGCTTCTCTTAATCCCACAAAAAGCCGATAGTTAACGCTAGATGGGGTCAAATATTTATCCCATTGCAATGTTTGTCACACTTATGTTTAAATGACGTTCTCCCAATTTCAGAGGTATTCTAAAGAATAAACATTTCAGGTGTTAAATCTCCCTAAACAGCTATGGGGTCTGAAGGTGTTATATTCGCGTCTCTAGTCATCAGTTTTCTTCTGGGCATCCTCAGTGACCCTTCCCCATCCTACTGTCTATCCAAAAGATATCCCGTAATGCCAAGATGTCTTCGGCTGCCACCTGATTGTAGATGAGTGAGTCCGCATAATGAACTGGTAAGTATTCGTGGTAATGGTAAAAAATAAAAGCCATTCTGCGAAGAATGGCTTTTGATGTTTTATGTATTAAAGGTAGATTTATTTTAAATTTTCAACTTCTTCGATGGTAAGGCCTGTAGCTTTGGCGATTTTCTCTTTATCAACTCCTAATTCAAGCATCATGCGAGCTGATTGACATGCTTGTTCATGAGCTTCTTCCAATATGGTTTGAAGCTTCAATTCTAATGCATGCTTTTCTTCTGCAATCCTTTTCTTTTCAGCAATAATCTTAGCGCGTTCTTCTAAACGTCCTTTTTCAATGCCTTGCTTTTCCGCCTTATCCAATAAATATTCTTGAGTGCCCATAATATTGCTCCTTCCTAATTTGTTTTCGACCTCTCTCTCAAAGGAATAGAAATTTTCCGGGTTTTGAAAACTAACATAATAGGCTAAAAAATCATAGAGACCTTGACGAGTTTTCTTATCCATCTACTTTTAAATATTCCATTTTTTTGGGAGGAGGTCACAACATGGTATACCTAAACTCGAAATCAATTTATTTTTGACAATGGACATTTTTAAAATAGATTAATATTTTTAGTTGCGTCATTAAATAACTGTTCATTAAACTTGTAGAGTTTACCAGGTCGTCTAGATACATTTTTTTCATATTCATCTAACTCTTCAATATAGGAAAGATTTAAGACCTTCCTTCTAAAATTGCGGTTATCAACATTAAGTGAGTAAATTTGCTCATATAGTTCTTGAAGTTGATTTAACGAGAATCGGATAGGCAGAAGTTTATATAAAATTGGTTTTACGAAAGAACGTTCCTTTAAAAGTATGTGAGCGTCTGCGACTTTCTGTCCATGGTCAAAAGGAAGTTGGGGTAGTTCTTTAATATTTGCCCAGTGGTAAATATGACTTTTTTCATGATCTGTTATAAAATCTTCTAATTTGATTATTGCATAGAAAGCAATGGAAGCAATGCGGTTATCCTCTGATGGATCTGTCAAGCTATAGCTGTTTAAATACTCCATAAAAATATCTTGTGCTCCAGTCTCTGAGCGAAGTTTTTCATTAGCTATTTCTATAAATTCTTTATTTTTTTTTACGAATCCACCGGGTAATGCCCAGGCTCCTTTTTCAGGTGCATTGTTCCTTTTTATTAGCAATACTTTAATCTGACCATTTATTTGGTCATATGCAAAAACCACACAATCGACAGTTAATTTAAATTTCATTTGGTAAAATGTTTTAAGTGTTTTATATTAGCGCACAAATGACGCTAAGTTAGCGTCATTTGTGGCCGATTAAAAGTTTTGAATAAAAAATTATGGACAAAATAGTATTTAATAGGGATATAACCCTAAAGTTATCTCAGAAAAATAATCGAATAAAAGCACACTAGCTATTATCCTAGTGCTAAAAAACTTACTAAAATATATTTCACATCACCTACTAATGGATATCTTGAAATAGAAAATCTTAATAACTATATAAGTATTATTTAAAGTCAACTATAATGTATAAGCAATTTACAGTCAGTGTAATAGTACTGAGGTGCTTAGGTCCTCAGTCTGAAGTGTTAATGATTCACCATAAAAAATTCAATCGATGGATGATTCCTGGAGGACATATTGAATCCAATGAAAACCCAAATCAAGCTGCAATTAGAGAGGTTTATGAAGAAACGGGTATCTCAATTAAGTTAATTTCTTTCCTGCATAAACATCTGCCTGTTTCTGATGGTAATTGGTTATACCCTGCCGAGTATTTCTATGAACAATTAATTCCAGAGTCACAAACGGAGCAGGCCCACTACCATTTAGATTCAACGTTTGTTGCATTAGCTAATGATGACTTCTTAAGAGTTAATGAAATTGAAACAAATGGTGTTAGATGGATTCCTGTATCCGAAATACCGTTCTTGTATACATTTGAAGGGACAAAGAAAACAATATTAGATGTGCAATCGAAAATAGAAAAAAATAGAGTGTATGAAAATAAGAATTTTACTTGCTAGTCACTCTTTATCGAATTAATAAGTAACAAAGTGAAAGAAATTAATGAAAAATCTGTAATAAAAGTAATTTCAGATTATAAACTTAGAGAAGATATTTTATGAATAGAAAATTTGAGTATTCTAATAGTAAAGAGTCAATACAAAAGTATGAAAGTGCTCTAAAAGAATATTTTAATGCGAAGTACTGTTTGGCTGTTTCATCTGGAACAGCAGCCATAACTGTAGCATTGCATGCTTGTTCAATTGGCAGTGGTGACAAAGTAGCTCTCTCCCCAGTTGCACCACTTTGTACGGCCTTTCCGATAATATATTCTGGAGCAGAGATAAATTTTTTTGATATTCAGACGGAAAGCCTAGCTCTAGATTATAATCTGATTGAGAATAATGTTGTTGATGCGATTATTGAAGTCCCAATGTGGGGATATCCGATAGATGCTATACAATCACGAGAATTCGCGACTAAAAGGGAAATTCCTTTAATATTTGATTTAGCTCATTGTGCTGGAACAACTTTCAATGACAAGCCTATATCAAATTATTGTGATATAGCGTGTTTCAGTACTCAAAAAAATAAAATGTTCTCAACTGGAGAAGGCGGATTTCTATTAACTGATAATGAAGAATTATACCATAGGGCGAAGCTTTTCAGTACTATGGGAGAATTAGATGGAGTCAACTTTGGAGTAAATTTTAAATTAAGTCCATTTCTTGCCGAAATTGGCATAGCAAATCTAAAACAATTAAACAACTCGATTCAAAGACGAATAATTAATAGAAATTTCATTATTAGTAACATCAATAACAATAATATAGTAGAACATGCTAACACTATAAATGGGCAGCCAAGTTATCAAAGGTTACTATTTAGAACAAAGAATTTTAAACCTGGTCTTTCGGAATGGTTAGATAAACACGAAACTACAAACGGATAAGAATAAGTATAACATTCGTGCTCTGTATTTATATCCAGTGTTGAAGCAATATAAAGCTGATTGTCCCAATGCCGAATCTTTTATAAGTTCATTTGCTACAGTTAATGTTCATGAAGAAATGACAGCATCACAATTGAATAAGATCGTATATGCGATTAATAGTTTTATAGATGAATAATATGGCATGAACTTTTGAGACTGCAAATGTCACCTCCACTCTAAAAACTGAAAGTATTCAAATGTAGATAATTTTGCTATTTTGACTTGATTTTCGATAAAAATTTCAGATGTTAAATTCTCTAAACAGCTATGGGGTCTGAAGGTATTATATTCATGTCTCCAGCCTTCAATTATCTGTTTGGTATTCTCGAAAGATACAAATTGATGTTTAAGCACTTGTCTTGTGACCTCCTCCGAAAAAACTGGAGCATTGTAAAGTAGAGAATTCGGGATTGGATTACTAATTTTAAATAGTAGAAAATACGATAAAAAGATTGAAATAAGTTATGCTTCGCATGAGCTCCATTCGGTCGGTTTACCGAAAGCATAGCCGCTAGACACTCCGTGGATCGGGCTGCAGAGGCATCTTGGCACAGCGGATAACTTCCAAGGATGGACAGCCAAACTCCTGCACCACCTTGCCTTCTATCAGGTAGATACCTGCCCCGAGTAAAGGATATTGCACCAACGAGGGTGGAAAATGCACGGTATCAAAGAACTTGCCCTCACTATCCAGAAAGGTCCCGAACTTCATCAGTTCGCGCCGTTTGGTTTTGACAAATTTCTCGGCTACAAAATCGCCAACCATCCGGACGGTCTGCCCGACATGGTTGATAAGTTCACGGGCCTGCACATCGCCCCGAAAGTCGCTCCTTGCCAGATCGAACAGCGTACCGCTGACACAAAAGCCGATCAGCTCCATCTCATCGTAATAGTCTTCGTGGATATGACTTTCCAGAGCTGGCAAAACGGGCTTACGACTGTTGACTTCAAACAATTCGGCGGTAGGGTTGGTTTTTGCATGCTTGCTCAATAGCAAATGGGCCTCCCAGAGCATTTCTTTTTTACCACTCCCAACACTACGCAATGCGCCGACACGGATCAGTAGAATAAGTTGTTCCAGACCGATGCCAGTACGTTTCACAAACTGTGGTAAACTGGTATAAGGTCCATTATGCAAGCGTTCGTTGATTATTGACTCGGCCTGCTTGGATTCAAAGTGCTGCATACCATCAAAGCCCAGATAGATGTCTCGCCCCTGGATGATGGTCAGATATTCAGATCGATTGACGCAGGGTAAGCAGATGTTAGCCCCTGCCACCCGAGCTTCGTTGACATAGACTTTTCTATTATAAAAGCCACCATAATTGTTGAGTACGCTGACCATAAATTCCAACGGAAAATAGGTCTTAAGGTATAGACTCTGATAGCTCTCCACGGCAAAGGATGCAGAATGGGCCTTGTTGAAGGAATAACCTGCGAAACTCTCCATCTGACGCCAGATCTCTCTACTGGTTTGTTCGGGATAGCCCTGTTTCTTACAGTGATCAAAGAATTTATCTTCGATCTTAATCAAATGATCCTTATTCCTGTACTTACCGGACATCATTCGACGCAGCACGTCGGCATCGGCCATATCCAGTCCTCCGTAGGCATTACCGATCTTCATCACGTCCTCTTGATAGACCATGACACCATAGGTCTCCTCCAGCTGCTCTTTGAACACCGGATGTGGATAAACAACTTGTGAGGGATTATGGTGGCGCTGGATGAATGCCCCCATCATACCACTGCTGGCCACTCCGGGTCGGATGATGGATGATGCTGCAACTAAGGTTAAATAATCATCGCACTTGAGTTTGGTGATCAACTGACGCATAGCGGGGCTCTCGATGTAAAAGCAACCGATGGTATTGGCAGAGCGCAACTGCTCGGCAATCTTGGGGTCTTCAAAAAAACGCTTCGGCTCTCGCGTATCGATGGTAATCCCCTGATTGATCTTGACGATCTCGCGACAGTCCTTGATATGCCCGATGCCCCGCTGGGACAGGATATCGAATTTTTCGAACCCGATATCCTCTGCGACATACATATCGAACTGCATGGTCGGCAACCCTTTGGGTGGATAGTCAAGTGCACAGTAATTGACCAGTGGCTGCTCGGATATCAACACCCCGGAGGCGTGGATGGTACGCTGATTGGGAAAGTCGGCCATGCGGTTGTATACGCTCAAGATGGTATTGGTCACTTCGTTTTTATTGAGCATATGCTCGGGTTGGTGCACCAACCGATCGATCTCTCCTTTTGGGAGACCATATACTTTGCCGAGCTCGCGCAAGATGCTCCGTGAACGGAAAGTACTCATCGCTCCCATCAGTGCGGTGCGGCCATCCTGATAGCGGTTGAAGATATAATCGTACATATCGCCGCGCTCTTTCCAGCTAAAATCGACATCGAAATCGGGTGGACTTTTCCGCTTGGGATTGAGGAAACGCTCGAATGGCAATTTAAGTGCAATAGGATCAACATCCGTGATACCCAAACAATAAGCCACGGCGGAGTTAGCTCCGGAAACCACGGCCGACATAATGATAGTCGCGATGTCTGGCGTAACGGCAGATATCATCGGTGATAAGGAAATAGCTCGAAAAATTGAGTTCCTCGATGATCTCTAGCTCACGCGCAATACGCTGCCTTGCAATTGGATCTTTTTTATCGTAGCGATGGCCAAATCCATCTTCAGTGTACTTGATCAGTAGCTGCTTGTCATTGTATCGATTGCCGGTAAAGGTCGCTTTGTTCTTAACACCTTCGAAGTCCATCTGAAAGCGGCAGTCCGCCAACAGTCGATGGGTATTGTGCAGGAGCTGCGGCAGATCGGCATAATGACTCATTAGTTTGGCCTTAGGTAAGAACACCTCATCAATGGGTGCCACTTGATCTTCAGAGAGCTGTGATATCAACAGGTTATGGTCGATGGCACGCAGCTGACGGTGTAACGTATGATCAGCCTTTCGAAAAGTAACGGGTGCAAGTATGACGGCTTTGGACAGTTGCTGTTTATCCATAAACATAGCCTTGCCCCGCTCGGACGGACGGATACCGATATATTCATAGTCCTTGAGCCCAAATACTCCCATCCGTTGCAAAGGATAGATGATGAACACTTCCTTGAATTCGGGTGCTTGCAGAGGGACTTTCGTCCCTTCTAAGTTGAGCTGCGTGCGGTAGGCATTGATTTCGCTGAAACCGCGCTCGTTCTGCGCAATGGCGATGAAGCAGCAGGTGTCGTCTTGACGGAACTCCATACCCGCCAGAATATTGACCCCTTTCTTTTGGCCTTTGCGGATAAAATCGAGGGAACCCGTACTGTTATTGATATCGGTGAGCACGGCGGTATCATAGCCATTGGCAAGCATGCCGGCCAACAACTCATCGAGACTCAAGGTGCCGTGACGCAGGCTAAAATAACTGTGTAGATTAAGGAGCACGATGGCCTCCTTTCTCGACGATAGGTTCTGGAGCACAGGTGCCTTTCATGAGCGCTCGAACTGTCAAACTAACGTCCATAAAACGCTCGACCGACACGAAAAATGTATCCAGATCACCATGTACTATATTCCGCTCCATACCTAAAAACTATCATCCATATCTGCTAACATCTTTCACCCCATTGGTATAGATGCATCGTTTCAAATATACTAACATATTTAGCTTTAAAACCAATAATTATAGTATAAAAGAGATAAGTGATTGATTATAAATGCTAATATATTTATAATGAATGAGGTTTGTAAAATTAAAACGATTTGTACGATGTAACAACAAAAGCCATTAAGATTGCACAAGCCTGATAAATACGTAATGCAATTGATTAAATAAACCTTAAAAAAGAATCTTAAAAGTATAAATACACAAAAATCAGATACGGAATAGAGCAGAGAAATATTCAAAACTACCCAACAATACTATAATAATACTTAACTTTCCGGACTATCTTATAAAATCAATAAACACAGCATATGAGTAGTCCGGGGCAAATTCCTTTTAATAGTTTTATTAGTCTAGACAGACAGGACGAAACTTCTATCTATATTCAATTAGCGCAACAGATTATTCAAGCTATTCAACGTGGTTTTATACCTATCGGGACAAAGCTTCCGGGAAGCCGCCAATTGGCAAAAGTGTTGTCTATACATCGGAATACGGTCGTCGCTGCCCTGCAAGAGCTAGAGGCTCAGGGATGGGTCGAGATCAAAGCGAATATCGGCTCATATGTACTGAAGAACACAACTAAAGCAAAAAAAAATACGGGTTACGCTAAAAACTTAAATCAAAATCAATATGCTCTTCAGACAGGGTACGATTTTGAAAAAAGCACCATCTTAGAAAATCCATTTGAATCGACCACATGTACATTACGATTGGATGATGGTATGCCCGACAGTAGACTTTCTCCATTACAGGAACTTTCTAAATTTTATACGGCCAATCTTAAGCGCAAAAAAAACTCAAAGTATCTCGGCTATTCAGATCAAAATAGACCTACAACTTTTCGGGAGCAATTGTGCAATTTTCTAAACCAAAGCAGAGGTTTACATATTCAACCTAAAAACCTATTGATAACACGTTCTGTTGAGTTGAGCACTTATATCATCGCGCAAACACTATTACAACCCGACGACCTAGTTGTCGTTGGCCAACCGAGCTATTTTGCAGCCAACATGATTTTTCAGCAAGCTGGAGCCAAAATAAAGTCCATACCTGTGGACGATGATGGAATCGATACAGAGGCTCTTGAACAACTATGCAAAAAACAACAAATCAGACTCCTATATCTAACACCCCATCACCATTACCCCACAACAGTAACCCTAAGTCCAGAAAGAAGGGCAATAATTTTGGAATTGGCCTCAACCTATGGCTTCGCAATCATTGAGGACGATTACGACTATGACTTTCATTACGACGATGCTCCGATAATGCCAATGGCTGCAATTGATTATGGTGGAATGATTATTTATACCGGTAGCTTTGGAAAGTCTTTGGCCCCAGGTTTTCGTACTGGTTTTATCGTTGCACCTGAAAACCTAGTTATTGAATTGCAAAAACTTTTGAACCTATTGGATAACCAGGGCGATTTTATAATGGAACAGGTGCTCAGTGATTTGATAGCAGAAGGTGAAATACATCGGTATCTAAAAAAATCGGTTAAACTCTATAAGGAACGCCGTAATTACATGAGCTATCTGCTAGCACGGGAACTTAATGAATATGTGGATTTTGATATTCCTACCGGCGGTCTTGCATTATGGACTACATGGAGAAAAGAAATCAATTTAATACAACTGCGTAGACAATGTGAAAAATCAAATCTCTTTCTTCCAAAAAACATACTGTACCAAGCAAAAGATATTGCTGCAATCCGGATTGGCTTCGGTAATTTAAATGCCTCGGAAATGGAAGAAAGCGTGGCAATTCTAGCCGAATCATTAGCTATGATCACATAAAAGCATGCATTTATTAATCTTTTAATCCCTAATTTTGTATTAAACTATTACAATATGAGCTACCCCATTCCAGCCAGCGAGTCGACTCCTGCTGCGGCATTTCAACGATTACTAGATGTTTTATACACGCTTCGTGTAGCTTGCCCGTGGGACAAGAAACAGACAATGGAATCATTACGTCATCTTACAATCGAAGAATTGTATGAACTTACAGATGCTATTTTAGATGAAGATTATCCTGAAATCAAAAAGGAATTGGGAGATGTAATGATGCATTTGGTTTTTTATGCCCGTATAGCAGAAGAGGAAAATCGCTTTACCATAGTGGATGTTCTAAATAGTATCTGTGATAAATTAATCAACCGTCACCCTCATGTTTATGGCGATATCGACGTAAAGAACGATGAGGAGGTAAAACAAAATTGGGAAACCATCAAATTAAAAGAAGGAAATAAGTCCGTATTATCAGGTGTACCAAAAGGTCTCCCTGCCCTAGTAAAAGCTTACCGCATACAGGATAAAGTGCGTGGAGTAGGGTTTGATTGGGAGGATAAAAAAGAAGTATGGGCAAAAGTAGAAGAAGAATTAGCCGAATTTAAAGCGGAATACGACATTGATAACCCTGAGCAAGCGGACATGAGTAAAGCTGAAGGCGAATTTGGAGATCTACTTTTTTCATTGATCAATTATGCTCGTCATATTGGTATCAATCCTGAAAATGCACTGGAACGTACCAATAAAAAATTCATTTCCCGATTTACTTATGTGGAACAGAAAGCTGAAGAAAGTGGACGAAAATTGCAGGATATGACCCTTGAGGAAATGGATATCTTTTGGAATGAAGCAAAAAAAGTGACCCAACCATAATAAATACTCCCCCTTTAAATAGGTGGACTTAAAAGGACCTAGCTAATAAAAAAAGCTCATGCTCGATAGCACACGTATTGTAATACAAGAATGTAACTAGAGAGCATGAGCTATATGCTAAAAGCAAGCTTTAATTTTGTTTCCTTATTTCTTCTAATGATTTGAGTTCATTCAAATCATATGGGGTTTCTTGGTAAACATAGTAATTCAACCAATTATTAAATAGCAAATTAGCATGTCCGGACCACCTGACTAACGGTGCCTGCGTTGGATCATTGTCGATATAATAATTATTTGGAACCTCAAGTTCTAGCCCCTTCTCGACATCGCGCATGTATTCGGTATGTAACGTAAGTGGAGCATACTCGGAATGTCCCGTCAGATAAAATTCTCTTCCACCTCGAGAGGACAAAATAGCAAGGCCTGCTTCGGAAGATTCGGAGAGTAACTCAATCTCTGGTTTATCTTCAATTTCAGATTTTAAAATCGTGGTGTGCCTGCTGTGTGGTATAAAAAACTCATCATCAAACCCCCTAAATAATGGGTTGGTCTTGTCTAAAGTAGTGTGTTTAAATACCCCAAATAATTTTTCGGCTAATGGGGTCTTTTCAACACCATAAAAGTGATAAAGTGCTGCTTGTGATGCCCAACAAATGTATAATGTTGAAGTTACATGCTTTCTTGCCCAATCAAAAATACGGGTAACTTCATCCCAATAGGTAACTTCTTCAAATGGCATCATCTCTACGGGAGCACCTGTAATGATCATCCCATCATAATATTGATCTTCAACAGCAGAGAAAGATTTATAGAACATTTCCAAATGTTCTTGTGGCGTATTTTTGGACATATGCGTATCTAGCCTTAAAAACTCCACTTCCACCTGTAAAGGATTATTCGAGAGTAACCGAATAAAATCAGTCTCCGTCGTAATTTTTAATGGCATTAAATTTAAAATTAGAACCTTCATTGGACGGATGTCCTGTTCGTTGGCTCTAAGATCGCTCATCACAAAAATATTTTCTTTTTTCAGTAGCTCAATAGCTGGCAAATTATCTGGTATCTTGACTGGCATATGCTTTCCCCCTCGCCTTGGTTTAGTTTGGCTATAAAGGTAAAAAATATAAGTTAGTTATCCCACCTAAGTCTGTAATAACTATATTTCATTTTTATTTAGCACTCCGCTTTTAAACGCTCGATTAGGTAATAATACCTTTGGAATCTAATAACTGAAACGAGTTGCTACTGAAAAAATGACTAGCCATACAACTAGTATAAATTACCCGTTCATTTCTAAACAAATTCTAAAATTCATGAATCGGGATCCCGTAAATAATATGCTATACTTTATGAGGAGATATGAGCTGCGCTTTAACTTCAATATATTAAAATAATATTTATTTAATATCCATAAACCGCTTTAGGAACGATAGTTGCATAATAAAAATATATGTTAAATCTAATACTAAAGCTCTTTTATGAATCTATTTCAACATTGGAAAAAAGACATACCTGCTAGTATCGTCGTTTTTTTTGTCGCCTTACCTTTGTGTCTTGGTGTTGCTCTTGCAAGTGGAGCGCCCGTATTTTCAGGAATTATCGCAGGTATTATTGGGGGAATACTCGTAGGGTTTCTTTCCAAATCGCCAATCGGTGTATCGGGACCAGCAGCTGGATTGGTTGTCATCGTATACACTGCTATCAACGATTTGGGTTCTTACAATGTATTTTTAGTCGCGGTCTTTATAGCAGGATTGATTCAAATTGTTCTTGGGATTTTAAAAGCAGGTGTAATTGGTTATTATTTTCCATCGTCGGTCATTAAGGGGATGTTGTGCGCAATTGGTATTTCTATTTTTTTAAAACAGATTCCTTTAGCATTTGGATATAGTGAAGCATTTTCTTTTCAAACTTTTGATGCTTCATTTATCACCCCTGGAGCTATTATTATTACGACTATATCTTTAGCCATCCTCATAATATGGGATAATTATCTTGGGAAAAAATCAAACATCTTTAAATTATTACCAGGCTCACTTGTCGCCGTAATGGTCGGAATTATTTATCAGATAACCATTGGAGATAAGAATCATGAGGTTTTCTCGATTGATCAAGATTTACTCGTAAAAGTACCTGTTCCTGAAAATGTTTCTGATTTTCTAGGGCAATTTACGCTTCCCGATTTCGCAAATGGCATATGGAATCCCGCTGTGTGGCAAGTTGCGTTTACCATAGCAATCGTCGCATCTCTCGAATCGCTTTTATCTGTTGAAGCAACTGATAAAATAGATCCTCTAAAACGACAAACACCTACAAACCGTGAACTTATTGCCCAAGGAATTGGTAACTCCTTTTCTGGTTTAATCGGAGGATTACCCATTACACAGGTAATCGTTCGTTCATCGGCTAATGCAATGAGTGGTGGACTTTCCAAACTATCCACTATTTTCCACGGCTTACTGCTTGTCATCAGTGTCATTTCCATTCCCGCATTCCTTAATTTAATACCCAATGCAGTACTAGCTGCAATATTGTTGGTTATTGGCTACAAGCTCGGCAATCCAAAACAATTCCTTGATATGAAAAAATTGGGAAAAGATCAATTGATACCATTCGCTGTAACGGTCATCGGAATACTTGCTACAGATCTGTTAAAGGGAATTATCGTAGGATTGGTTGTCGCTGTAGTCGTGTCACTCATTAAATCGTACAATAACTCACACGTGATGTTGGTAAAAGAGGGAAATGTATTTCATATGAATTTTGCCGAAGAGGTTACTTTTGTCAATAGAGGTGCTATTGTCAAAGAATTAGATGGACTACAACCTGGAGCATATTTAGAACTTGATGTACGCAAAACTAAAATACTAGATTATGATATTATTGAATACTTAGATGAATTTAAAGTAAAAGCAAGAAACAATAATATCAATATCAAACTTATTTCAGAGCGTGGAACGGTTGATAATCCGGAATCTTTTCGAGAGTTTTTCGGTTACGTGTTAGTGGCAAATACGCATTAATTTGTAATCGCCCCTAGCTATTGCAAACTTTCACGAGAAAGGATGCAATAGCTAGGAATTTTGCCCTTAAAAAATCCATATGACGATAAATAGTGATTTTCCTCGTTTTAAACCTTTCTGGTCAGGTTTAATTCCTTATGAATAACATCCAAAAAAAGATCAATCCCGGGATGGCTTACATTAGCATTATAAATTAAGGATAAAGTTGTTCGTTGTTGAATATGGTCCAAATCAATAAACTTTACTTTTGAATTATACCCTTTTTTTAGAGATGCGGGCACAATGGCAACCCCCAGCCCTTGTTCAACTAGGTTGAAGATCGTCAATGCATTTACCGTGCGCAAAGCGACATGAGGTTCAAATGCTGCATCCTTGAAAATACTCATGACCAAGTCAAAATATGAATGACTATAATCTTTCGAAAAAAGAATAAAAGATTCGTTTTTAAAATCACCTAAACCTTTAAAATTCATCTTCTGAATTGGATAATCATGGGGCACAACTAAGGAAAAATGTTCCTTCAGGATTGGAATACTTTGAAGTCCTTTAGGAAAATCATCTAATCGAACGAGTCCAAAGTCCAAATCCTCCTTTAATACTTTGGCAACCTGCATTTCGTTGCTAAGTTCTTGTAGATCAACTTCCACGGCTGGAAAGTCTTGCTTTAACCGAACCAAGACTTTAGCAAGCACGGATTGTACAGCCGATCCTATAAAACCAAGACGAAGTTCTGTGACATCATCCGACCCCATAATTCGAAGTTCCCGTGTTATCTTGTCAATTTGGTTAAATAAGCTATCAACTTCCTTCTTCAAATAAAACCCTGCTCCTGTTAATCGAACATATCGCTTTCCTCTATCAAATAAAGTTGCTTGATAGATCTCTTCCATTTGCTTGATCTGACGTGATAAACCAGGTTGCGAAA
This sequence comes from Sphingobacterium sp. SG20118, assembly GCF_044740685.1. Classification (NCBI taxonomy): domain Bacteria; kingdom Pseudomonadati; phylum Bacteroidota; class Sphingobacteriia; order Sphingobacteriales; family Sphingobacteriaceae; genus Sphingobacterium; species Sphingobacterium sp. SG20118. Next base: position 1,605,475 of record NZ_CP172826.1, on the reverse strand, counting down.
TATAGAGCCTTTCAGCTGCTTTTCTAAAATGCAATTCCTCTGCTAAGACTTTAAAATAATAGAGATGTCTAAGTTCGATTTGATAACTCATAGTAATCAACAATTGTCAAAATTGGTATTTATAATTATTAAATATAGGAGTTAAATTTGAGATAATATAATGAAACATCATGCGTATCTCATTTTAACACAGCGAAGCATGCTACCCAAAGGGAACGATAAACGCTTTGAAAAAGAGTTTAAAAATCAACATATACGCATGAGAAATTGACCAGCTTTAAACTGCGAAATGCGGTACGCAAGTCTTTGAAAACACAATGATCGATACACAAATTGTGTGTAGCTCTTCATCTTTACACTTGAAAAACCGCACGCATACTATAATTTATTCCGATGAAAAATATGATAACAAAATTTCAATACGGTAATGATACGATGACCAGTTCTCTCGCAATACAACTTGCAAAAGGAGAAACCAGGGGAGAATTAACTGCTCAAACAATAGAAAAGGTTGTTAAAAGTGCTCAATATGTTCAAGAAATTGTAGATTCTGGTAATATCGTCTATGGTATAAATACCGGATTTGGCCCCCTTTGCACCACGCTAATTAGCCCTGGAGATACCAAGAAATTACAAGAAAACATATTGAAAAGCCATGCCGTCGGTATTGGGGAGCCCATCGATAAGCTCTTGTCCAAATTGATGCTGATCCTAAAAGTACATGCTTTAGCAAAAGGATATTCCGGTATTCAACTAGCAACGTTAGAACGTATATTATGGTTAGTAGAACATGATGTTATTCCTGTCGTCCCCAAACAAGGTTCAGTTGGAGCTTCTGGGGATCTTGCTCCACTCTCCCATCTATTTTTACCATTAATTGGATTAGGAAAAGTTTGGTATAACAATGAAATACAGGAGACAGCACGGGTATTGACCTCATTTAACATCCAGCCGATCACACTTGGTGCAAAAGAAGGTTTAGCACTAATCAATGGCACTCAATTTATGGCGGCCCATGCTGTAAAAGCAGTATCGGAAATGCAGAACCTACTTGACAATGCTGATCTGATCGCTACTTTAATGATAGAGGGACTTAATGGGTCCATTAAACCTTTTTTCGCACAACTACACCAACTTAGACCTTATAAAGGAAACGAGTACGTAGCTAGTACTATTTATAATTTATTAGAGGTATCTGAAATTGTGAGCTCTCATAAAAATTGTTCCCGTGTTCAAGACCCCTATTCCTTACGCTGTATCCCGCAAATACATGGGGCTTCTCGTCATGCATGGCTCCATCTAAAGGATACAATTGAAATCGAAATCAATGCTGTTACCGACAATCCAATCATCATCGATCGTGAATTGACCATAAGCGGCGGTAGCTTTCATGGTCAACCAATTGCCTTACCAATTGACTATGCAACACTAGCCATATCGGAAATCGGGAATGTATCAGACAGACGTGTATACCTTTCACTTGAAGGCGATACGCCTAATGTTCCAAAATTACTCCTTAAAGAGACCGGACTCAACTCCGGATTTATGATTTTACAATATAGTACCGCGGCACTAGCAAGTGAAAATAAGGGATTATGTTTCCCTTCCAGTGCTGATAGCATTCCTACTTCACTAGGTCAAGAAGACCATGTAAGTATGGGCTCTATTGGCTCACGTAAGCTGCTTCAGGTAATCAATAATGTCAGTAAGATATTAAGTATAGAGCTAATTTGTGCAGCCCAGGCATTTGATTTTCATAGGCCCCTCCGATCGACTACCATTGTAGAAGCGGTACATCAAGAAATTAGAAAAGTTATTCCTCATGTTAAAGAAGATCAAATAATGGAGGAAATACTATCAGCTGCACAAAAACTCATTTCTTCAGGAACTTTAGTTCAGATTGCAAATCAAATTGCTGACGAACAACAAGTGCCTTATCACGGATTACATCATGAATATTTTAATGTCTATTAAATTATGGGTAAAAAAATAATTGGACCTTTTTCACAGTTGTTATCTTTTGTTGATACACCTTTGAAGGGTGCCCTCACCGATCAACAGATGACGATAAGGGAATACGCCGGTATACTGGTAGAAGACGGTATAATTGTAATAATTGACAACTATGACGACTTAATATCAAAACATGGAGATCAAGCAGAAATACGATTCATGGAAGGAGATAAAGTCTGTTTACCTGGATATATTGATTGCCACACACATATTGCTTTTGCAGGAAATCGAGCTAACGATTTTGCATTAAGAAATGCGGGAGCTAGTTACTTGGAAATTGCACAAGCGGGAGGTGGTATCTGGAGCACAGTCCTGCATACCCGAGCTGCAAGTGAAAAAGAACTGACCGATAATATCATTAACTTTTCAAAGGATCTATTAGCACAAGGTATCACAACGATCGAAGTGAAAAGTGGCTATGGCTTATCGGTGAAAGAGGAATTGAAAATACTACGTGCGATAAAAAAGGCCCAGCAATCTGTTGCTGTCGACCTCATACCTACTTGCTTAGCGGCTCATATGAAGCCCAAAGACTTTGCAGGTAGTGCTGTAGATTATCTTAATGAAATAGCTTCTGAATTATTCCCGATATTGAAAGCGGAAAATCTCTGTAATAGAATCGATGCTTTTATAGAACAAAGTGCCTTTTCGGCGGATGATATTGAAGATTACTTTATTAAAGCTCAGAAAATGGGTTTTGATATTACGGTACATGCAGATCAATTTTCAACGTCAGGCTCTAAAGTTGCTGTTCGGTTTAATGCCGTTAGCGCTGATCACCTCGAGGCGTCAACAGATGCCGAAATTACACTTCTGGCCACCAGCAATACTGTTGCCGTAGCCCTACCTGGTGCATCTATCGGAATTGGTTGCGCTTTCACGCCTGCACGAAAACTATTAGATCAAGGTGCCTGCTTGGCGATTGCCACAGATTGGAAACCCAGGGTCAGCCCCAATGGGACAGTTAATGACCCAAGCGACCATTTTAGCTACTGCTGAAAAATTATCGAATGCTGAAGTTTTTGCAGCAATCACTTTCCGGGCTGCCCAAGCATTAAATTTAAGTGACCGAGGGCGAATACGAAGCGGTGAAATCGCTGACTTTGTCGTGTACAATACAGACAACTATCAAAACATCACCTACAAACAAGGCACTTTAAAACCTGTGCAAGTTTGGAAAAGGGGAACTATTAGCTATACGGAAGGAGATGAAGCATGACATTTAAGGAAGAAATATTACAAGGTATACCAAGCATTTTACCGGAAAAGGTTTCGTATGACTTTCGTATAAGTCATGCCCCTAAACGAAAGGACAGCCTATCTCAGGAAGATAAAAAGTTAGCCATAAAAAATGCATTACGTTATTTCCCTGCCGATTGGCATGTCGAATTGGGAAAGGAATTTTTAGAGGAATTGCTTCATTTTGGACGAATCTATATGTATCGCTTCCGTCCTAGCTACACTATGTATGCTAGACCAATAGCTGATTATCCCGGAGAGAGCTTGCAAGCCCGCAGTATAATGCTCATGATACAAAACAATCTGGATCCAAAAATTGCGCAACACCCGCATGAACTGATCACCTATGGTGGAAATGGGGCTGCATTTCAAAATTGGGCCCAGTATTTAGTCACGATGCAATACTTAGCGCAGATGACTGACAATCAAACACTCCACCTATACAGCGGCCATCCAATGGGGTTATTTCCATCTTCAAAGGATGCCCCAAGAGTTGTAATCACAAATGGCATGATGATTCCAAACTATTCTAAACCTGATGACTGGGAAAAATATAATGCACTAGGTGTTACGCAATATGGCCAAATGACGGCAGGATCATACATGTACATAGGCCCTCAGGGAATCGTCCATGGTACAACAATCACCGTGATGAATGCTTTCCGTATGCAATTATCAAAAGATGATACCATTCATGGCAAAGTTTTCCTAACATCTGGCTTAGGAGGAATGAGTGGAGCTCAACCTAAAGCTGGTAATATTGCAGGTTGTATCACAGTTTGTGCAGAGGTAAATCCTGATGCTGCTCGTAAAAGACATGAACAAGGATGGGTAGATATTCTAATAGAAAAAATAGAGGATCTCATTAAATATGTTCGGGAAGCGATTCAAAACAAACGTATTGTTTCGATCGCTTACATGGGTAATGTTATAGAAGTGTGGGAGGCATTCTTGCATGCAGATATCCATATTACAGTTGGCTCTGACCAGACATCCTTACACAATCCTTGGGCTGGAGGCTACTACCCTATTGGACTAAGTTTCGAAGAGTCCAATAACCTGATGGCGGAACAACCTGAGCTTTTTAAACAACATGTGCAACAATCGTTGATCCGCCATGTCGCGGCTATTAACGAACACGTCTCCCGTGGGACTTATTTCTTCGATTATGGTAATGCTTTTTTACTGGAAAGTAGCCGTGCAGGAGCTGATGTAATGGACAATGATGGCATCAATTTCCGATATCCCTCATATGTACAGGATATCTTAGGCCCCATGTGCTTCGACTATGGATTTGGACCTTTTCGCTGGGTATGTACTTCTGCCGACCCTAAAGACTTAAAAACAACAGATAACATAGCGCTCCAAATACTAAAAAGTTTAAAAGATACAGCGTATCCCGAAATTCAACAACAATTACTGGATAATATCAAGTGGATTGAACAAGCTGAGCAAAATAAACTCGTAGTTGGTTCTCAAGCCCGAATACTATATGCCGATGCTATTGGTAGGATTCGAATTGCTAAAGCATTTAATCTTGCGGTGAGAAATGGCACCTTAACTGCACCTATTGTGCTTGGTAGAGACCATCATGATGTCAGCGGAACAGATTCTCCCTATAGAGAGACAAGCAACATTTATGATGGTAGTCGATTTACTGCCGATATGGCTATTCATAATGTGATTGGAGATAGTTTTAGAGGAGCTACTTGGGTATCTATCCATAATGGAGGTGGTGTCGGCTGGGGTGAAGTCATCAATGGTGGTTTTGGCCTGTTATTGGATGGTACGGAAGATGCAGATCGAAAATTGGAAAATATGCTTTTTTATGATGTCAATAATGGGATAGCCCGTCGTGCTTGGGCTCGAAATGACACGGCTAGACAGGCTATCGAGGTGGAACTTGAGCGTACAAAAACGTTAAAAGTGACTTTAGCAAATTTAGTGGATACGGAATCAATGGACCAAATTTTTAAGGGGCATGGAAATTAAGCTTTGGGAATACTACGAAGCAGCAAATCCACAAATCTGGAAAGGACGAGTAGATGGTACAACGGATGATCATTTGCGCTGGCATCAAATTATAAAATGTATTGATTTAAAAGATAATAAAGACCTGAGTGGCTATTTCATACTCCTTGGCTTCGCGTGTGACGAAGGTGTGAAGAGAAATCATGGCAGAGCAGGAGCTGAAAAAGGCCCTGAAGTTTTAAAAAAGACTCTTGCAAATCTCCCTGTCTTTAGCGGTGAAAATACTAAAATAATCGATGCTGGCACAGTTAATTGTAAAAATGAACAATTGGAAGCGGCACAAGAATCGCTAGGTTTTATCATCCATCTGATTCTAAAGCGTGGAGGATTTCCAATAGTACTAGGTGGTGGTCATGAGATTACCTTTGGCCATTACCTAGGGCTCAAAGCAAATTATAACAAATCAATTGGTATTCTAAATTTTGATGCTCATTTTGATATGCGTAAACCGCAACAGCAAATTGCTACATCGGGAACTGGATTCTATCAAATTGCTCTACTAGAAAAAAACATCAGATACCTACCTATTGGAATACAAAAAATCAGTAATACAAAAATCTTATTTGATACGGCACGAGACCATCAAATTACCTGGATAGAGGCTCAAGATTTTCAAATTGCCAATCGGAGTAGAATCAAGAAAAAAATTGAATCATTTATCGATTCAATCGATCATCTCTACCTTACAATCGATTTGGACGTATTTGCCGCATGCTATGCTCCAGGAGTAAGCGCAGTTGCTTTTAATGGTATCGTTCCAGATGCTTTTTTTCTTGAAATATTTCACTTTATTATTTCATCAGATAAATTAGTCAGCATCGATATTGCCGAGCTTAATCCTGATTACGATTGTGACAATCGTACCGCAAAATTAGCTGCTGATCTATTGTTTCGCCTAGTAAATGATTAAATGCTATATTCTCAATTGGACATGACATAGCATAAAATTATAGGGGCAAAAAAAAGAAAAAGTTCGTTGAACCATATTTAAGGAATTTATCCTTAAATTCGCAAGCAATATGGAAACTGTTGTCAGTGGTATCAGAAGTACCGGAAAATTACATTTAGGAAACTATTACGGCGCATTAAGCAATTTTGTGAAAATGCAAAATGAATATAATTGCTATTTTTTCATTGCCGATTTACATTCTTTAACGACTCACCCGACTCCTCACGGCCTTCAAAGCACTGTTCGTCAAGTGATAGTTGAATATCTCGCTGCTGGGATAGATCCTGAGAAATCTACGATCTACGTGCAATCTGATGTGCCTGAAGTTGCAGAATTATACTTATATATGAACATGAATGCTTATCTAGGTGAACTTGAGCGAGCAACTGCTTTTAAAGATAAAGTACGCAGCAACCCAGATAATGTCAATGCAGGACTACTAACATACCCAGTTTTGATGGCTTGTGATATCTTAATTCATCATGGTACCAAGGTCCCTGTTGGAAAAGATCAAGAGCAGCATCTGGAAATGACAAGAACATTTGGTAATCGCTTCAATCGTCTGTACGATGTAGATTATTTTAAAGAATCTTTTGCTTTTTCATACTCAGATAAATTAGTGAAAATACCCGGTTTAGCGGGACAAGGTAAAATGGGTAAATCTAATGGTGAGGCAGATTGTATATATTTGTCTGATAGCGCTGCTGTTATTCGTAAAAAAGTGATGCGTGCAGTATCTGATTCAGGACCTACAGAAATGAACCAGCCTAAGCCAGATTCTATCCAAAACCTTTTTGATTTGATGAAAGTCGTTTCCACTCCAGATACTTTACAACATTTTGAAGAGCTATATAATAATTGTGCAATTCGTTATGGTGACTTTAAGAAACAATTAGCAGAAGATATGGTTAATGCTACTGAGCCCGTACGTTCACGCATCGAAGATATATCGAACGATGATGCTTACATCGCTAAAGTTGCCAAGTTAGGTGCAGAAAAAGCAAGCGAATCTGCTCGAAAAACATTGAAAGAGGTTCGTGAGATTATTGGTATTAGAAGATTTTATTAAAAATTAAACCCAAAAACATGCATATTGCAATTGTCGGAAATATTGGTGCAGGAAAGACAACCCTAACAAAATTATTAGCGGATCATTTTAAGTATGAACCTCAATTTGAGGCAGTGGATAATAACCCTTATCTGGAAGATTTTTATGCTGATATGAAACGTTGGTCATTTAATTTGCAGATATTTTTCTTAAATAGTCGTTTTAGACAAATTGTTGAATTGCAAAAGACTAATATTGATATGATTCAAGATCGTACAATTTACGAAGATGCTTACATCTTTGCGGAAAACTTGTATGATATGGGGTTAATGAGTGCGCGGGATTTTGAAAACTACAGCAACATATTTCAGAGTATAATACACTATATCAAACCTCCAGACTTATTGATTTATCTAAAGGCATCAGTTCCTACCCTAGTTAATAATATTCAAGTACGTGGCCGTGATTATGAATCTGGCATTCGTTTGGATTATTTATCCAAATTGAATGAAAAGTACGATAAATGGATTGATAACTATAAAGAAGGTAAATTATTGGTACTGGATAAAGATAATTTAGACTTTACTAAAAATCCAGAAGATTTAGGAGCTATCGTTGAAAAAATCGAAGCCAAATTATTTGGATTGCTCTAATCTGAAGATTAATCATATTTTAAAGCCAGTTTTAGTTTAAGACTGGCTTTACTTTTAAAAAGGATAAAAAATCGAGCTGACGTGCTCATGAAATAATTAGAATCCAATGAAAATAATCGGAATCATTCCTGCACGGTATGCCTCTTCAAGATTACCGGGCAAACCACTAGTTGATATTGCTGGCAAGTCCATGATTCAACGGGTATATGAACAAGTTAAAAACACAAGTTGCTTACAAGAGGTTATCATAGCGACTGATGACTCCAGAATAGAAGAACATGTACAATCCTTTGGTGGAAATGTAGTGATGACCTCCTCTACTCACCAGTCGGGAACTGATCGCTGTGCAGAGGTTGTGTCTAAAGTGAATGGATTTGATATTGCTATCAATATACAGGGAGATGAACCATTTATCAACCCATTGCAAATCGAATTACTGGCATCCTGCTTCAATAAACCAGAAACACAGATAGCGACACTTGTAAAAAAAATACATACACCAGACGAATTGTTTAACGTCAATATTCCAAAAGTAGTTCGTAATATTCACGGTGAGGCAATCTATTTTTCAAGACAAACTATCCCTTATTTAAGAGGATTTGAGCAGAAAGATTGGCTCTCCCAACAAACCTATTTCAAACATGTTGGGATATATGGGTATAAGACAGATATTTTGGCGGAATTAACCAAACTTCCTATGGGTAGCTTGGAAGAGACGGAAGCCTTAGAACAATTGCGCTGGATAGAGCATGGATACGTTATTCAAACTGCAGAAACAGAACATGAAACAATTGCCGTGGATACTAAAGAAGATTTAGAACGTATCTTACAAACTTATTTTAATGCATAAACTACCGGTGTTCTGTGAAATACAATTCACGGACACCGCTAATCAGTTCTAATTTTTCTAACTCACTTAAAGGAGCAACTTGATCTTTTATCTGTAAAAGATCAGATAATTGTACAGGTGTATTGATACCCAATAACGCGGAAGCAACTGTTTTATTCGAAAGCACAAAAGATAACGCTGCAGTTAGGTTATTACAAGGATGACTTTTGACAAAACTAGTGAGATTTCGTACGATATGCTGTACTTCGCTGGAACTATATTGCAGAAAACTTTCCGCTGATTTATTAATTAACATGCCTTTAGCAATAGCACCTCTAGCCAGAATAGAAATTTGATTTTCAAATAAATAATCCCCAATTTCTTCTTCTAGACGTCTATCCAATAAACTGTACTGCATCATCACAGCACTGATATTAGATTTAGCAACGTATTGACGAATAACATTAGGACGAATAGACGATAGCCCATAGGCTCTAATTTTGCCAGCACTTACCAGCAACTCAAAGGCTTCAACAATTTCATCAATAGGATCTTCTATTGTACCTCCATGGAGCTGATACAAATCAATATAATCGGTCTTTAATCGCGATAATGAAGATTCAACAGTTTTTAATATATAATTTTTAGAAGCTTTCCAATCCCAACCGTTTCCATCTGCTCGCCAACTATTTCCAACTTTAGTTGATATAACTACACGCTTCCTGAAATCTTTTAATGCTTCACCTACCAACATCTCATTAAATCCCTTTTCATATAAGTCAGCAGTATCAAAAAAATTGATACCGCTGTCAAAAGCTTTACGGATGATTTCTACACCTTGCTTATGCTTACTGCCCTTTAAAGACATGCAACCCAAACCGATGGATGAAACTTCTATTGCTGATTTACCTAATTTATTATATTGCATCTTGAACGAAATCCAATAACTCAATATCAAAAACTAAAATACTATTTGGTGGTATCGCTCCCATATTTTGACTTCCATACCCCAATTTACTTGGAACGTAAAAACGAAACTTAGCTCCCTTAGACATTAATGGTACGCCTATTTTCCAACCTTCTATCACTCTATCCAATTTCATTTTCAAAGGTTCATTGCGATCCAGTGAACTATCAAATTTCTTACCGTCCAATAATGTGCCTGTATAGTGTACTGTTACTTCATTCTCACGACTCGGTTTATCACCATTCCCTTCTACTAGCACTTCATATTGCAATCCTTCTTCCGTACTTTTCATTCCTGCTTTTTTAGCATTCTCAGTAAAAAAAGCGAGTTCTTTTGCAAGGTTTTCTTTTTCTTTTTGATCTCTCGCATCAGTAACGGCACCTTGGATAATATCGCGCAATTTATCTTCTTCAATCAGTGAATTCTGGTCATCAAGTGCACTTATTAATGCTTTACCAATTAATTCTTTATTCCAACTGGTAATGCCTAAGCTTTTTAAAGAGCCTCCGATATCACGTCCAAATGCATATGAAACCGAATCCGCTTTTGTAGCCAATAAGGGTTTGACTGTTGTAGTATTCTTTTTTACAGTTTTCTTTTTTTGTTGTGCAGATACAGATAGTGTAGCCAAAGACAATAATGCTAAAGCAATATATTTCATAAAATTTTAAGTATGTTTTGTGACAATATTAGTAATAATTTCTTGAGTATTGTTTTTATAATCAATAGCAACTCTAGATTTGCTATTTAACCAAGCTTCAATGGACAGCATATTTTTTTGTTTGAGACTCGAAATTACTGGAACTCCCATCTCTTCCAATGCCGCAGCGTTCAAATGTTGTTCATATTGATTTTTCATCGGAAACTACCAAAAGTTTCTTTTGTAAGAAAAGTGCTTCTGCGGGAGTTTCAAACCCTGCCCCACAAAGGACACCTGAAGAGCTCGCCATGCTGGCAATAAAGGCATCATTGTTAATGGGCCTTATCGAAACATTTTTCATATCGAAAGCACGCGAATTATGTTTACTAAAAACCTGCCACTTGACATCCGAGAACTTCATTAAGTGTTTTAAGAGATGTGCATCATCATAAGCTGGTAAATACACCGTATAGTGTCCATGGTCATGCACCTCCAATTCGCGAACGGAATTACGGATAACAGGGGTAAATATATTCTTATTATAACTTTTAAAATGAAAACCATAGGCATGGGTGGAAGGTGCATAGTTTTTCATAATAAACTTCCCTAACATATCAGTTTCGTCAGGTTTAGGACTAGATGGATCCAAAGCAGCCATTTGATGGCTCAAACCAATACAGGGTTGCTCCTTCATATGAGCTGCCCAAGCAGATATGGGTTCAAAATCATTGATGACTAAATCATATTGATCAAGCGGAAGAGATTTGATTTCTTGTGTGAATTTACGGACTGTAGAGCTCATAAATGTTTTCCACAGATCTACACCCCCCGATTTCCCAAAAATAAAACTTAAACCATGTAGTCGGTATTTCACCTCAAAAGGTAGCACTAAGTCAGCCTGAATACCACTAACTAAAACATCAACCTCTCCAAAATTACGTAAACAAGGAACAATATCCATCGCTCTACTGAGGTGGCCATTACCAGTACCTTGTACCGCATAAAGTATTTTCATAAACTTTGCGATTATTTATCGCCAAAATAAAAATTTTTGATGACATTAAAGTTAAATTTAGATTAGCTTTTTATATTTCATTTCAATAAACCTCTTCGATTCTACTGAATATTCCGTAACTTACTTTCTATTAACCAATTATAAAAACATGAAAAGATTACTCATCATGATCTCTTTATCATTTATTTTTCTACTATGTAATTCTTGGGGATTCTTTGCCCATAAAAAAATAAATGAATACGCTGTTTACACCCTTCCTTCAACTTTAGCCTCTTTCTATAAGAAAAATATTATCTTAATTACTGAAAAAGCGGTAGATGCAGATAAAAGATGCTATATCGATAGCCTTGAATCACCACGTCATTATATCGACATCGATGACTATGAAGAACCTACGATAGACTCTATTCCTATACACTGGTCAAAAGCCAAGGAAAAATACCAAGAAAAACAACTATTACTAAATGGCATCGTTCCGTGGCAGATTTCATTCAGTTACAACAAATTGGTAGAAGCATTTAAAAACAAAAATGTTACGCAGATTATCCGATTTTCAGCAGACCTGGGACATTACATCGGAGATGCGCATGTTCCTTTACACACAACCAAAAACTATAATGGACAATTAAGCAACCAAATTGGAATCCACGCCTTCTGGGAAAGTCGTCTACCCGAAATGTTTGCGAGTCAATACTCTTTTATAAAAGGTCAGGCACATTTTATAAAAGATCCATTAAATACAGCTTGGGATATCGTCAAACAAAGCAATCTATTAGTTGATTCCGTTTTGATCATAGAGAAAAAGCTCGACCAATCCTTTTCAAAATATCAAAAATATGGCTTTATTGAACGAAACAATATACTGATTAGGACTTATTCGGATGAATATGCTAAAGCCTACCATCTTGCTCTCAATGGAATGGTTGAAAAAAGAATGACAAGCGCCATACAACAGGTAGGTTCATTTTGGTATTCGGCATGGGTAGAAGCTGGACAACCTAATCTCAAAAATGTGGAAAAAGTAAAATCAAAAGATTCGCCCATTGACACTAAGGATAAAAAAAATATGGGTAGAGAAGATTGGTAACTCTAACCGGACTACTACCTATATAAGAACTGGCACCTTAAAATTAAAATAGGCAACAGTACTTTTGTCCCATAAATTTTAAGAGAAGCCAAATGAATAAAAAATTTACACTATTAACATTATCATTAATCGGGTATTCTTATGCTTTCAGTCAAATTTCAGAGAGGCAAGCATCCACATTAAAAGATACCACCAATTTAGGTGAAGTTATTATTAATCAAAATCGTTTGCAGATTCCTTTTTCTAAACAAACTAGAAATATTCAGATTATAACACAGGAAGATATTAAGAGACTACCAGCACGTTCCGTTAATGAGCTGCTAAGTTACATCAACGGTGTAGATGTGCGCCAGAGAGGCCCATTTGGCTCACAAGCAGATGTAACTATTGACGGGGGGTCCTTTGAGCAAACACTTATATTATTGAATGGAGCTAAGATATCAGATCCACAGACAGCCCATCACTCACTTAACCTACCAATTCCTACAGATGCAATAGAAAGGATAGAAATTATCAAGGGCCCAGCTTCACGTATTTATGGAATTAATAGTTTAACAGGAGCTATTAATATTGTCACAAAAAAAGCGGTAAATAATCTTGTAAGTGCCCAAATATATGGCGGTAGCTCTTTTGAAAATAGCGAAGACACACATACAGGAAAGTACTATGGAAAGGGATTTCAACTTGGCTTCACAAATAAAGTAGGGAAACTTGAACAACAGCTCTATTTAGGGCATGAGGATTCCAATGGTCAACGCTACAATACCGCTTCGAGAAACAACAAAATATACTATCAGGGAAGCTATGCTCCAAACGATCAAAATAACATATCAACATCTATTGGATATATTGATAATCAATTTGGTGCCAATGGTTACTATGCTAGTCCAGGAGATAAGGAATCCTATGAATTGGTTAAAACAGCATTCGCAACGGTACAGTCCAAACATAAAATAACTAATGCCTTAACCATTTCGCCAAGAATTTCTAATCGGTACAATGAAGACGACTATCAATATTTTAGGCATGACTTAAACAATGCCAGAAGCCTTCATTATAATAACGCATTTATGGCCGAATTAAATGCCACTTATGAGAAAAACTTTGGTTCATTTGGTATTGGGATGGAAAGTCGTTTCGAAAATATTAACAGTTCAAACATAGGTAGACATAATCGAGAGAATTATGGTGGTTATTTAGAGTTCAAAACGGAATCAATTCCCAACTTATTTGTCAATTTAGGAACCTACTTAAATTATAACAGTGACTACAGTTGGCAAATGTTTCCTGGTATAGATTTGGGTTATGATGTCAATAATCACTGGAAATTAATTTTTAACGCTGGTTTCCAGTCAAAGAATCCCATCGTTTACGGACTTATATATAAATCAAAGACCAGCTAATATTGGGAATCCGCAATTACAAGCTGAGCGTGCCAGACAAGTTGAAGGTGCTATAAAGTATACCAGTAACCATATCATTGCGCAAGCGGGTTATTTCTACCGAACAATAACTGACTTTATCGATTGGACGCGCTCCCAGAGCACGGAACCCTGGCAGCCACAAAATATGGATAACAATGAGGTGCAAGGATTTAATGTGAATTTCCGCGTGAATCTGAATGCACTGGACTCGAACACGAAATATTATGCGACAATGGGTTATAGCTACTTACATCCCAAAATAAATGATAATACCGCTGAAAACAATGTTTCAAAATATGCTATTGAAAGTCTTAGAAATCAAATAAACCTAAACTTTACAATTAGCCACATGGCTTGGAGTCTAACGACTGCCAATCGCTTTAATGAACGTTTATCCTATAAATCTTATTTTATTTCAGATCTACGTTTTGCACATCAACTCGACAAATTGAACCTCTATGTCGACGCGCAAAATCTATTTAATGTGAAGTATATCGAGGCAGGAGCTGTACCAATGCCTGGTACTTGGTATACATTGGGAGCTAAGTATACTATTGGTTATTAAGCAAAAGAGGTCAGCCTGAATTAGGCTGACCTCTTACTATTTCTTTTTCAAGACATATCGAATGCCTCCTAAAATATGTTTTTGAAATTTTTCACTATCAAATGCCTCTAAGGTGTGTCCTAAACCGGTGTAAAATGAACGTCCGCCATCAAATTCATGATACCAAGCAATTGGATGAAATTTACCCATTTTTCCACCTTCATAACTTGTTTCATCTAAATCCATTAAAATGTGAAGGCCCTCTTTCACAGATTTAAAATCATACCATTCGTCGCGATGAAACCAAACTTTTGGCAAATGCTTTGTAGCAAGATGCTTACGGTTTTTAACTTCTATTTTAGCTTCCTGGACTGCCGGATGAGATGAGAAATATCCACCCACAAGTTGCCCATACCAAGGCCAATTAAATTCTGTATCACTTTCGGCATGAATACCTACAAAACCTTTCCCCGACTGGATAAAGCGAACAAATGCAGCTTTTTGACTATCATCAAGAATATCACCTGTTGTACTTAAAAAAACGATTGCATCATATTTAGAAAGAATGGAATCTGTAAACAATCGACTATCTTCAGAATGATCTCCCCGCATCATATTGGAAGATAAAATATGTTTTACCACTTCGACGCCATGTTCAATACTTTCATGTCTAAATCCAGTAGTTTTTGAAAAAATCAAGACTCTTTCCTGCGCACTCAATTGTGTGACAAAGAAAATAGTGAACAAGAGTGTTACTCTTTTAAAAATGTTGCCTATCATATTGTTTAGGTTTAGGCAATTAAATTACGGTAAAAATCTAAACTTTCAATAATTAAATCCTCAGTAACAAAAATATCATAATCACAAGAACCAATTTTATTTAACAAAGCGAAACCGATCTGATTAGAATGATTTTTCTTATCATTATTCATCAAACTAAGAAGCTCATGGTCAATAGAATCATCAAATTTATAATCCGTAAAGTTCTTTCTAAACGTTGCTATTAGATCATCCAACTCTTCAATCGAAAGTCCATTCAATTTATGAGAGAGATAGCCTTCACAGATCATACCAACAGCAATGGCTTCACCATGTAATAAAGAATTTTCATCATGCACCAGTGAATATCCTTCTATTGCATGCCCAATCGTATGTCCAAAATTCAATATTTTGCGTAATCCCTTTTCAGTCGGATCCTGTGTTATAACACTATTCTTAACACCCACAGACTGTCTAACATGTTCAGTAGTTATAGCTGTAACATCTAGGTTTTTCACCTTATTATAATAAGCTACATCGAAAATCAAGCCGTGTTTAATGACCTCTGCAAACCCCGAAACTAACTGTCTTCTTTCCAATGTTTTCAAAAACACACTAGATATATACACGGCTTGTGGCTGCGTAAATGTACCAATGATATTTTTATAATTATCTAAATCGATTCCTGTCTTACCGCCTACAGATGCATCTACTTGAGATAACAATGTCGTTGGAATCTGAATAAAATCAATACCTCTCTTAAAAGTTGAAGCGGCAAATCCGCCCATATCGGTTACAACACCGCCACCTAAATTAATTAAGAGACTATGTCTATCTGCACCAAAGTCAAGCATCGTTTTCCATACTCCAATACAGAAATCAATATTTTTATTCTCTTCCCCAGGATCGACTTCAATTACATCATAGTTTCCGAGCTCGGCCAAAATAGGCTGTAAAATGGGCATACAGTGGTCATTCGTATTTCGGTCAACTAAGACAAAAATCTTAGAATAATTACGTTTTTGTATAAAGGTTTTTAGAGACTGCAGTGAGTCATCAAAGACTACTTGATAGCCTAAACTTTCGATATATTGCATTTCAGTTATGTTCAGTTGATGTTTTTTATAAACAAATTTTGTTAAATATTATACCAATTTTACTTGTTGCCCCTCAAACTCGACCACATCATTGGGTCTAATTTTTAGTCTTTTACGATAATCCACCTGACCGTTAATAGTCACCATACCTTCAGTAACAACTAACTGAGCCATAGCACCATGCTCTACCCAATTTAAAGCTTTAAGTAATTGAATTAATTGAATGTATTCTCCCTCGATTTTGAATGTTTGCATAAGGCAAAAATAAGTTAATATTTCAGGAATCTCCTAATCAATAAGTGGTAATATTTTTGAATTTGCTACATTTGTGTGGATTAGATTAAAATAATGACACAGATTGCAGAACCCAGAAAACTTTCTTTTGATAATACAGAAATTGCATTCAAAAGTAAAACCAATAAAGATTTAGATCGTGCTTATTTACTTTACAAAGTAATAGCAAGCAACTTTCTAGTAAAGGTAGGACCTCCTATTGCTAATTTTGCGCTTAATATTGGATTGCCTATTCAGGGAATCATAAAATCTACAATCTTCAAACAATTTTGCGGAGGTGAAACCATCGAAGGCTGCACATCTGCAATCAATCATTTAGGTCAAAATAATGTTGGGACAATCTTAGATTACTCTGTGGAAGGTGAAGATACTGAAGCCGCTTTTGATGCTACTTTTAAAGAAACATTACGTACTGTAGTAGCAGCAAAAACGAATAAATATATTCCTTTTTCAGTTTTCAAACCAACAGGATTAGGTCGCTTCGAATTATTTGAAAAAGTGAATGCAAATGAACCGTTAAGCGAGTCGGAGCAAGCTGAATATGACAGAATGTACGATCGCTGTGATCAGATCTGTAAAGCTTGTTATGAGGCTAATGTTAAGGTACTCATTGATGCTGAACATTCTTGGATTCAAGATGCTATAGACGATATTGCACGTGAGATGATGGAAAAATACAATAAAGAACAACCAATTGTATATAATACCTATCAACTGTATAGACATGACAAGCTAGCTTCTTTAAAAGCAGATTTTGATTATGCCAAAACACAAAATTTCTTCTTAGGCGCCAAAATAGTCCGTGGTGCGTACATGGAAATCGAAAGACAAAGGGCCGCAGAAAAAGGATACCCATCTCCTATTCAACCGACAAAAGAAGCAACGGATACGGACTATGATGCGGCCATACATTTCATCCTTGATCATATTGACCGATTTGGGGTTATGGCTGGTACACATAATGAGGCCAGTAGCCTCTTATTAGCAAACGAGCTAGAAAGACGGGGAATTGATCATAAAAGTGATCGTATCTTCTTTGCTCAATTGCTAGGGATGTCAGACAATTTGACATTCAATCTTTCTGAATCGAACTATAATGTTGCTAAATATATGCCTTATGGACCTATTAAAGCAGTAATGCCTTATTTATTCCGCCGAGCGCAAGAAAATACTTCAGTATCTGGTCAAACTGGGCGAGAACTCAGCTTAATCATCAAAGAAAAACAAAGAAGAAGAAAAGCTAGTCATTAAGACTAGCTTTTTTTTGTAAATTTGTGTTATTCCAAAATTTAGATATGTCACCTGAATCATTAGAGAAATTTAATAAACTCAACGAAATAGCTGAACCATACGACGCCTTATTATTTGATGTTGATGGAACTTTAGCCAATAACATAAGTGCTCATAAAGCGGCATACGTAGCTACAGCTGCCGAATACAATATCATCTTAGATGATGCCCTGATTGACGAAACTGCAGGTTGGCCCACCGTTGCTGTAGCGAAAGAAATATGTATTCGTTACCATACAACGTTCGATGTGCAAGAGTTTTCAACAAGAAAATCTGCCATCTTTATAGAACGATACATTCAAGAAACTCAACCCATCGATTATGTTGTTGAGCATCTGAAATTTCAAATTGGAAAAAAACGCATTGCCGCTGTCTCGGGTGGTTTCTCGATCAACATTGACGATTACACTGACGGTGCTTGGTGTATTGGATAAATTAGAAACTTTGGTATGTGCAGGAGATACACCTCTTGGAAAACCTTCTCCTCAACCTTTTATCTTAGCCGCAGAAAGATTACAGATTGAACCTGCCAAATGCCTAGTCTATGAAGACGGTATACCTGGAGTACAGGGAGCTATAGCTGCAGGTATGGGTGCTGTACGTATTGACCAAATTTAAAAGCTTGTCACCACTTTTAATCCTCCATTGGTATAATTAAGATCTGTTGATTTGAGGCCTCCCACAGGAAGTTTCACGAAGGGTTCGACAGCTATAGATAGTTTTGATCCTACTTCCATCTTTTTTCCAATGGAGAGGTTGATAAACCCATTAAACTCTTTTGTATTAACAGCATTTCCTTTAAATGTCTGTTTTATATTTTCAGGAGCTGAGACAGCCTTTCCATTATTTATTGCTGTATTCTCATTTATACCATTCACAAAATAATTATCTTGAGTTTGGTCTAATACTCCAACATAAGAAACACCTACCGAGGTATAAAATGATTTACTAACATGATAACGAACATCAACTGGAATATCAATCGTTAAGAGTTTATTGTTCACAGCACTTAAATCAGCGCCAACATCTTGTTTCGTCAGAAGCATCGACCCATTATTTCCTTTGATAGGCATATTTTGTGCTAAAGCATCGTTATAAGCCATACTTGCTGACATTACGGCACCTGGATTACGTTGTCTATCAGCCCCCGCTCCATAACTTTGCATTGAAACACCAGATCGAACACTTATTTTATCCGTTAATTGATAAGCTAAACTTAAACCTCCACCCAAACTTATTTCATCAACGGTTGAAGTTGGCGATACAAAAGCACCAATTTCCCATTTCTTCAAAGCTGACGCAAAATCATGCTTTTGCGAATTTGACGGAAACAATGTACCAAGTCGTTCCAACTTTTCACCAACAGACACATCAGCCCTCTTCTCATTGTTCAGACGTTCATTTGTAACAAAACGACTATCCTTCAGTTTCTCCTTTGAATCAACAGAGAGATCGACTTTCCTCTCGATCTGAGCACCTTCATTTGTGACAAAACGGTTGTCACTGAATTTATCCTTTGTAACCAATGGTATATCAATAAATACGGACTGCGCATCTACAACTCCCATATGAGGCACAACCTCGTCAATATGAGCATACACAACTTGTTTAGGTAACAAATCTCGTATTTCTCCACCATGTTTAATTTGTAAAGGGCTCTGGTTAGCCCATTTTTTTTCCATTGGGCCCGCTGACACATCATTATCTTGACTTCCTACAGCCACAACCTCATCAACTGTTGTTGCTTCTGAGCCCGAACGAACATCTGAAACTTTCTTCTCCTTACTACCACCTGCTGCAATTCTTGTTTCCTGTTGAACACCACTAGGAGCAAGATATAGAAACGCAGCACCAGATACTAGCAATAAAGCCGCTGCTGAACTCCAATATTTCCAATTTGAAGATTTCTTACTGATAAGAGGATTACTATTTGACACAAATTTTTCCCACGCACCTTCTAAATAAGGAAGCTCATGAGCTTGCATTTTATCGACAATTTTGTCTATTAATTCCTTACTTTTTTCTTTTGCCATTTTACTACCTCTTCTTATTATCTAAATTCTTGTCCTATCTTATTTTGTTCCAAATAAAGCACTCGTAGCTTTTGCTTTGCTCGGGTAAGATAGGTCCGAGAAGTACTATCTGGAATCTGCAGTTTTTTTGAAATTTCGTCATGTGAAAATCCTTCAATTTCATATAGATTAAAGATAACGCGTTGCAATTCTGGCAACGAGTCCAATAATTTCATGATATCGCTAACTTCCAAATTACTCGAATTATACACCATGGGTACATGCACACTCCTTTCGTCCACATCGTCCAAAGAGGCCATATGCTTTTTTGAACGTAAAAAATCTATCGAAATATTAGCAGAAATCCTACCAATCCATGATCGAAAAGATTTTTCTAAAACATCCTCCTCTACCAAGAGATTAAATGAATCCAACCGTCTGAAAATTCTAATAAATGACTCATTTGTCAATTCTTCTGCATCTACGTCAGATTTAACATAACGAATAATGATAGCCATCAAGTAACCATAATATTTTTTATAGACAAAAGCTTTCCCTTGCTCACGATTTTGTAAACATTCTTCTAGTGCACTTTTAAGTGTTTGTTGCTTTTGTTTTTTAAAATATGTTTTAATAATACCCACTCGATAGACTGTATTAACCCCTAATCTTCATCTAAAATAATACTTTCTAAACTAAGATTAGGAAAGTCTTTCTTTTAATTTTTGTCATGCTATATATTAAGTACATTTTCATAACGAAACCTTATAGCAAAACGCTACAGGATCATTTTACAAATATTATACAGTTCCAACACCCATAAATGTAAAAAAAAAGCTATTTTTGCTTGATTTTTATATTATTTAATCCTTACCAATGAGTACTGTATTATCCGAACAGGAACAATTAAGAAGACAAGCGTTGCAATCTCTTATCGATTTGGGTATTGACCCATATCCTGCTGAAGAGTTTGAAATCAATGCAAATGCAGCTGATATATTAGAAAATTACGATAGAGATAAGCTTAACTATAAGAATATAAGCATTGCAGGACGTATCATGAGTCGTCGTGTTATGGGAAATGCCTCATTTTTTGAAATTCAAGATAGTTCTGGACGTATTCAAGCCTATATCAAACGTGACGACATCTGCCCTGATGAAGATAAAACAATGTACAACATTGTCTTTAAAAAATTATTAGACATTGGTGATATCGTTGGAATAAAAGGTTATGTTTTCACAACACAAACAGAAGCAACCTGTGTTCACGTTGAAAAACTCACAGTATTAGCAAAGTCACTACGTCCCCTTCCAATTGTTAAAATTGCTGATGGAAAAACATATGATGCATTTACGGATCCCGAATTACGTTACAGAATGCGTTATGTTGATTTGGTGGTTAATCCAAAAATCAAAGACACCTTCATCAAAAGGACGAAGTTGTTTACAGCCATGCGTAATTATTTTAACGACGCAGGATACATGGAAGTTGAAACTCCGGTATTACAGTCCATACCAGGTGGTGCAGCAGCACGTCCTTTCACAACACACCACAATGCACTTGATATTCCTCTATACCTACGTATTGCAAATGAATTATATCTTAAACGTTTAATCGTAGGTGGTTTTGATGGGGTATACGAGTTCGCAAAAAACTTCAGAAATGAAGGTATGGATCGTACGCATAATCCAGAATTCACAGTTATGGAAATCTATGTAGCTTATAAAGACTACAATTGGATGATGAAATTCACAGAAAACCTATTGGAACACTGTGCAATTGCCGTAAACGGATCAACAAAAACGACATTTGGCGAACATGAAATAGATTTCCGGGCTCCATACAAAAGAATCACAATGGCCGATTCGATTAAAGAATTCACAGGTTTTGATATCACTGGGAAATCTGAACAAGAAATCTTCGAAGCAGCTAAAGGAATGGGAATTCCAGTTAATGCAACGATGGGTAAGGGTAAGTTAATTGATGAAATTTTTGGTGAAAAATGTGAAGGAAACTATATACAACCAACATTCATTACCGATTACCCAAAAGAAATGTCGCCGCTGACTAAAAAGCACCGCGATAATCCTGAGATTACAGAACGTTTTGAATTAATGGTTTGTGGTAAAGAAATTGCAAATGCATATTCAGAACTGAATGACCCTATTGATCAACGTGAACGCTTTGAATCGCAAATGGCACTTTCAGCTCGTGGAGACGATGAGGCAATGTTTATCGACCAAGATTTTTTACGCGCATTAGAATATGGTATGCCTCCTACCTCTGGTTTAGGCATCGGAATGGACCGTTTAATTATGTTCTTAACAAATAACCCTTCTATTCAAGAAGTATTATTTTTCCCTCAAATGCGCCCTGAGAAGGTAATAACAGTAGCATCAACAGAAGATTATGTTGCACTGGGTATTCCTGAAGAATGGGTTCCTGTTTTACAAAAAATGGGGTTCCATACGATTCCAGAACTAAAAGATGCTAATCCTAATAAAGTATTCAATGACTTAGGAGGAATGCGTAAAAAAATGAAATTAGATATCGCTATGCCAACAATGGATGAAGTCCTTGCTTGGTTCGCATAAAATAATAAATTTTAAAGGAGCCGATTGTCATGATGATAATCGGCTCCTTTTATTTTAACGAATTCAATCCATACCAATATGGGTTGACATATAGCCCCTGCCACCACAATTGGTCTCTAAAAAATAAAAACCTTATATCAATTTCATTATTTAATACTACTTTTAAGTATATATTATAAATAATGAAAAATATACTCTCCATAGATGGCGGTGGAATAAGAGGCATAATACCAGCGTTAGTATTAGTGGTTTTAGAAGAAATACTGCAAAAAAAAAGTAATAATCCTGATGCAAGAATTGCTGAATATTTTGATTTTATAGCAGGTACAAGTACAGGTGGTATTTTGGCCTGTATACTTTTATATCCCAGTGAGGAAAATCCTACAAAACCTAAATTCTCGGCAAAAGAGGCCCTGGGTCTGTATGTCTCCCATGGTTCTGATATTTTTAAAACCACCAAGTGGAGACGCTTTTTAAGTGAGTTTGGGCTCGTGAGCGAACTCTATTCCGCTACTGCTTTGGAAAATGTCTTACAAGAGTATTTTGGCGACACTAAACTAAGTCAATTGATAAAACCATGTATCATTACGGCATATAACATTGAACTTCGACAGAATCATTTTTTCAGACAACAAAAGGCAATAACACATGGCACAGCACGCGACTTCTATTTAAAAGACGTCTGTAGAGCCACCTCGGCCGCTCCCACATACTTTTCAGTGGCCGAAATCTATTCAATATCTGGTACAAGATTTCCTTTGGTAGATGGTGGAATGGTTGCCCAAAACCCATCCATTTGTGCTTTAATAGAAGTGATGAAAGCTTTTGAAGACACAGAAATAAATGATCTTTTCATGGTGTCTTTAGGTACTGGTTTGGCAAAGAAAGCTTATAACTATGATCATTTCAAGAAAAAACTAGCTATCCAGATTGGCCCCTCTTTAGTAGACATCATGACAAGTGCTTCTTCTGAAAGTACAGAGTTCTTTATGGAACAGTTATTCAAATTTAATAGAAAATCAAAAAATTACATCCGATTAGAACCCACAAATTTGTCCAGTGTAGAGTCATCAATGGATGCCGCTTCTCAAAACAACATTCAAAAACTTATTTCATTAGCGGATAGACTTATGAGTGACAATGAAGACGAGCTTAATCGCATAGTCGATCATTTGATAAAAGATAATTACACAAAGAACAAGAAAAATCCTTGGTCTAAGTTGATGGATAGATTGTAATAGTTTACATTTACGCATATTTTAAATCTATATGGCATTAAATATCGTTTGGATCTCGTTTTTTGTTATCGCCTTCATCGTCGCTCTAATTAAACTTATTTTCTTAGGAGATACTGAAATTTTTATGAAAATCATCAATGGAATGTTTGATAGCGCAAAAAATGGTGCTGAAATTTCATTGGGCCTTGTGGGTATGATGACCTTCTGGTTAGGCATTATGAAAGTAGGCGAAAAAGCTGGTATGATTACCTTATTTGCAAAAGCAGTCAATCCATTTTTCAGTAAACTTTTTCCAGGAATTCCCAAAAACCATCCCGCTAACGGTTCTATAATCATGAATTTTTCAGCTAATATGCTTGGATTGGATAATGCTGCCACTCCAGTAGGTCTAAAAGCTATGCAAGAACTACAAGAGTTAAACCCTGAAAAAGAGACGGCAACAAACGCTCAAATCATGTTTTTAGTGCTTAATACTGCCGGAATTGCACTCATACCAACATCGGTAATTGCATTACGAATGGCCAATGGCGCTGCGAATCCTGCAGATATTTTCATTCCAGCTTTGATAGGAACGTTTATCTCCTTTATATCCGGAATGATTGCCGTAGCATTTTTTCAAAAAATCAACTTGTTTAAAACACCTATTTTACTTTTTTTAGGAACCTTTATCGTACTAATGGTGGGATTATATTTCGGGCTAAATGGCCTTCCTCCTGAAAAGATTGAAATAGTAACAGGCCTGATTGGTGGGGTTTTGATTTTCTCCATCATCATCTTATTTATTGTTTACGGAGCATTTAAAAAACTGAATGTTTATGATGCATTTATAGATGGCGCTAAAGAAGGTTTTAAGACTTCAATTATGATTATTCCTTTCCTAATTGCCATATTAGTTGCCATTTCAGCCTTTAGAACCACGGGTTGTATGGATTATCTTGTAAACGCTATTGGCTCGTGTTTTGAGTACTTTGGCTTTGACACACGATTTGTTCCAGCACTACCTGTTGGTTTAATGAAGACATTGAGTGGTGGAGGTGCTCGAGGATTAATGGTCGATGTTATGCAAGCGTATGGAGCAGATTCGTTCCAAGGAAGACTTGCTAGTGTTATCCAAGGTTCCTCAGAGACTACTTTTTATGTTTTAGCTGTCTATTTTGGTTCCGTTGGCATCAAGAACACAAGACATGCTCTTATATGTGGGCTGATCGCTGATTTTGTCGGTTTAGTCGCCGCAATTATTTTAGCTTATATATTCTTTGGTTAAATCTATAACCCTCTTACTAAAATGAAAAAAACAATCGCTTTAATTGCTCACGACGGAAAAAAACCCGAAATGGTTGCTTTTGTAAAGGATCATATCGAATTTTTAGGGAAAGCACATTTAGTTGCAACAGGTACAACAGGTTCGTATGTAAAACAAACAGGGCTTGATGTAGAATTAAAATTAAGTGGCCCTATGGGTGGCGATGCACAGATTGCAGCAATGGCCGCAGAAGGTAAGGTCGATGGAATTATATTTTTTAGAGACCCTTTAGGAAAACATGCCCATGAACCCGATATTCAAATGTTAATGCGTGTATGCGACTTATATAATGTACCCCTAGCTACCAATCCGGCTACAGGGAGCCTAATTATCGAGGGTTTATTAGAAGATGAATAACCGCTAGGAATTTTATATTCGGAAATTAACGTCATAATTCCCTTATATTTTTTTATATTTAGAAATATGAATGATCATGAAATCTTAGTGACAATTGGCACTGTCCCCTATACCACAACCATTACACAAAAAAGCAATACAGTTATTGCTGACGAACCGCAAGAACTGGGTGGTCAGGATGAAGGATTCAATCCACCTGCCCTATTGCTTTCCTCATTAGGTTCCTGCAAAGCGATGACTATCAAAATGTATGCGGATCGCAAAAAGTGGAATTTAGAAGAAGTATGTATTAAACTTTCCTATGAAACTTTAAAAAGCGAATTACAGCAAAATACCTACATACAATGTCATATCTCTTTCAAAGGAGACCTGGACCAGGTTCAGAAAGAACGGTTACTTCAAATAGCAGACAAATGCCCTATTCACAAGATTATGTCTAATCCAATCATCATTTCTTCCAATTTAATCTAAAATATTCACTTAGAATTTTTGATTATATCCGCGAGATGCTATATTTGTCGCCATAAAGAATCTATGAACATGCAAAATGAACAGCACACTCCTATTGACTCTCCTTTCACTTCTATAAAAAGAGAAAATTGGAAAAAACTGAATGGTCACTTTAAACACATATTTTCGCAACATGATTTAGATCAATTGCATGCCCTCAACGAACCTTTGAATGCTGCGGAGATTGAAGATGTTTACTTTCCTTTAAGTCACTTGCTGGGTATTCATATTGAAAGATTTCAGGATTTACATAAAAGTACGAACCACTTTTTTGAAAAAAATGAGAGCACACTTCCTTTTATTATAGGAATTGCAGGATCAGTAGCAGTAGGAAAAAGCACAACTGCCCGAGTATTGCAAAGGGTACTCAAATTACTCCCTAGTAAACCAAAAGTCGACCTAGTCACTACCGATGGTTTCCTTTACCCTAATGAAGTATTAAATGAAAAAGGTATCATGAATAGAAAGGGTTTTCCTGAGAGTTATGATGCTAAAAAATTAATACAGTTCCTATCGGCTATAAAATCAGGTATGGGATCACTTTCTGTTCCTTTATATAGCCACTTGGAATATGATGTGTTACCAGATAATCAGCAGCAACTAATAGATCATCCAGATATCCTAATTGTTGAAGGTATCAATGTATTACAAGTCAATTCACAAAGACCAAGAAAAGGTCACAGCGTTTTCGTCTCCGATTTCTTTGATTATTCTATTTACGTGCACGCAAGTGAGAAAAATCTATTGGAATGGTATACCAACAGATTTGAATCTTTACGTCGTACTGCTTTCCAGAATCCGGCATCCTTTTTTCATCGATATGCCGATATGAATGCTGATGAAAGTATTCAAATGGCCCATCAAATCTGGAATGAAATCAACAAACCAAATTTAGTGCAAAATATATTACCGACCCGATACCGAGCAGATTTAATCTTGGAAAAGGGCAGCCATCATTTTGTTAAAAATGTAAAGGTTCGTAAAATCTAACTTTCCTTAGAACGAAACAATAGAATTTCATTTAATATTTCATTCTGAATCTGATGGTGTAATTTATTACTACTGGATATGATCGTAAGTTCAATTTTATATTTTACAAAGTCCTTTCCTATTTCTGCAACCTTAATATGAAACAAATCATCATTCCA
Organism: Sphingobacterium sp. SG20118; assembly: GCF_044740685.1. Taxonomy (NCBI): domain Bacteria; kingdom Pseudomonadati; phylum Bacteroidota; class Sphingobacteriia; order Sphingobacteriales; family Sphingobacteriaceae; genus Sphingobacterium; species Sphingobacterium sp. SG20118. The sequence continues at coordinate 1,578,433 of NZ_CP172826.1, read as the reverse complement.
AATGATATTCTTATTCATCATTAACAGTGGTCTTAAATGGTTTTCAGCAGCATAGATTTGCAATGGCTTTTCCAAAGGAAGCTCTAACTTAACAATCAGCTTATTTGATTTTTGAGAAGATTTATTCACCATCGTTGAGGTGAATATCAAATTGTTTGGAATCAGCACCACATCGTCATCTTCATCCCTTACCACAATATTAGCCAACGTGATATCAATGATTTTACCTTGGTAATTACTGATTTTAATGTGGTCTCCTATCGAAAACTGATCTGAGAACATCACGAGAAGTCCACTTATCATATTGGTAATATATTCCCTGAATATTACCGCTATTGCCATAGCTACGATAGTCATACTGGTTATAAATTCTTTTGGATCAATACCCAGTGCAATCATCACCGTAACCACAATCATCCCGGCATTCAATACTCTTGAAACCCGAGAGATGCCCAAAACAAAATTTCCTCTAACATCATGATTGGCGTGCTTTCGATTATACAAGGAAACAATTAAAAATCGTCCAATAGAAATCAACAGATTTGCTGTCAAGAATGTATTAAAGGCATAGGCAAAATGTAATAAAATACGATTTTTCTCATAAAATGATGCTAAACCCACGAAAGAGTAGCTCAAGGCGATCCACAGCGCACAACGAAAAACAAATGATAGGGACAATTTATTTTTAACCATTTAAATTTTATTTTCTTAAGGAACTAAACTAATCATTTTTCAGACAATACAAAAAAGTGATCCATCTAAAAATAAGTATATTTGCAAGAGACCCATGGTTGAATAAGTATGGATAAAGAAATAACAACAATAGAACTTACGGTAACAGGGATGCATTGCACAAATTGCGCAATCGCTATCCACCAATATTTAGAAAAAAATGAGGCACAAAATATATATGTCGATTTTGCCTCTGATGAAGTCAAGTTCTCTGGTATAGCAGAAGAAAATATAAAAGAAATAACAAAAGGAATAGAAAATTTAGGCTTTCAAGTGATAACGGATCAGGCTCCGAAAGAACGTTTCTATAAAACAATAGAAGCTAAATTTTGGTTTAGTCTGATTTTCACACTTCCATTATTTGCCCACATGTTCGTCCATCACCCTTTATTGCACGACCCTTATGTGCAACTAGGCTGCTGTATTCCCGTATTTTTACTCGGATTTTTTCACTTTGGTAAAAGTGCTTTCTTTTCTCTTAAGAACGGCATGCCTAATATGGATGTACTGATATTTATTGGTGCAACAGCCGCCTTTACCTATAGCTTAATTGGAACACTCCATAATCTTGGCTCTGATTACATGTTTTATGAGACTTCCGCTACTATTATCACATTAGTTCTATTAGGGAATCTCCTTGAAAAAAAATCCATCAAAAAGACAACATCTGCAATTGGAGACCTCATCAAGATTCAAAATGTGACTACTACAAAAATTACCGATGATCAAGAGGAAATCATACATACCAAAGATGTTAAACAAGGTGATGTATTACTTATCAAGTCAGGAGATCTTATTCCTGTGGACGGTGACATCTTAACAGGCGATGGTTTCATCGATGAAGCCATGGTCACTGGAGAAAGTCTACCTGTATTCAAAAAAAAATACGATGCTGTCATCGGCGGAACAACCTTAACAGAGGGACATATCAAAATGACCGCCACAAAAGTTGGTCGAAAAACGGTATTGTCCCAAATCATATCGCTCATTAAAGAGGCGCAGTCAAAAAAACCTCCTATTCAAAAATTAGGTGACAAGGTAGCATCCTATTTTGTTCCTATAGTCGTCGTCATTGCACTATTCACCTTTTTCATAACCTATTTTATTGCAGAGGTATCATTGCAACAATCTTTAATGAATGCAATTGCCGTTCTTGTTGTATCCTGTCCGTGCGCTATGGGCTTAGCCACTCCTACTGCTGTCATGGTGGGGTTAGGAAGGGCCGCTCGAATGGGGATACTTATTAAAGGGGGTGATACCATTGAAGAAATGTCAGACCTCAAATACATGGTATTCGATAAAACGGGCACATTAACAACTGGCGATTTTAATATTAAGGCGATTCAAACTTTCGGTATTGACCAAAAACAAGTTGAATCTATCATTGCGCAATTAGAGAGCTATTCTAACCACCCCATTGCAAAGTCAATAAGACAGCATATGACAGAGGTAAAAGCGTATCGAATAATCTTTCAACATGTCAAAGAGGTTAAAAGCGAAGGCATCTATGCAACAGATACGAACAACAATAAATACAAATTGACTAATGCACGATTGGGAAAAGTAGATTACTCTAACCGCTATGATCTGGTGCTCTCCATTAATGATGTTGTTGTTGCAGGATTGGTAATAGAAGACCAGATAAAACCTTATGCAAAAGAATTGATCCAGACAATCAAATCTAAAAATATCATACCTGTAATACTAAGTGGTGACCGTAAAAGCAAATGTGATTTAGTTGCTCAAAGACTTGGGATAGCCAAAGTTTATGCCGACCGCAACCCGGAAGAGAAACTGAACATCATCAATACCCTAAAGAAATCCGGCATTACAGCTATGGTGGGAGATGGAATCAATGATGCCCCAGCTCTTACAACAGCTCATGTAGGCATCTCTTTAGGAGATGCAAGTCATATTGCTATTCAATCTGCAAAAATCATCTTATTAAACTCTGATCTTAAATCGGTTGAAAATCTACTCCTTATTGGAAAACACACCCTGCAAACGATCAAAGAAAACCTATTCTGGGCTTTTGCTTACAACATAATAGCCATACCACTTGCGGCGACCGGATACTTAGGTCCCATGTTAGCTGCGTTTTCGATGGCTTTCTCGGATATAATTGTGATTGGTAATTCTCTCCGTCTACGTTTAAAAAAACTAAGATAAATAGACAGCATATATGCCTATATTTTTTTAAAAATATAGTCTATTTTTTCAGTATCTTGAGCTTCAAAATATTCGTATTTGAGGTTATTTTTTCGTAACTTCGCATGCGTAGCAATCCGTGTAGACGGTATTGTTTAATAGTTTTATCGAAACCAAATTAATATGGCTGAAGAAACAGAAAATGATAATAATTTAGTGCCTGCAAACGATCGAATTATTTCGGTAAGTATCGAGGATCAGATGAAAACTGCATACATTGATTATTCAATGACAGTTATTGTTTCTCGTGCATTACCAGATGCTAGAGATGGTATGAAACCTGTACACCGTCGTGTTCTTTACGGCATGTTGGATTTAGGTGTTACAAGTACTAAACCTTACAAAAAATCAGCGCGTATCGTTGGTGACGTTCTAGGAAAGTACCATCCACATGGTGATACTTCCGTTTACGATGCAATGGTACGTCTAGCACAAGATTGGAACATGCGCTATCCTTTAGTGGATGGTCAAGGTAACTACGGTTTCTGTCGATGGAGATCCTCCTGCTGCAATGCGTTATACTGAAGCGAGACTAAAGAAAATTGCTGAGGACATCTTATCGGATATCAATAAAGATACAGTAGACTATCAATTGAACTTTGATGACTCGCTACAAGAGCCAACAGTATTGCCCACACGTGTTCCTAATTTATTAGTGAATGGTGCTTCTGGTATTGCAGTTGGTATGGCTACAAATATGGCGCCACACAACTTGACAGAGGTAATCAACGGTACAGTTGCCTATATTAACAACCGTGATATTGACATCCCTGAATTGATGCAATACATCAAAGGACCAGATTTTCCTACAGGTGGTTTAATCTATGGTTATTCAGGTGTGCAAGATGCTGAAACCACAGGACGCGGTCGTGTTGTGATGCGTGCAAAAACCGAAATTGAAGTATCAAAGTCAGGTAGAGAATCAATCATAGTCACGGAGATTCCATATCAAATCAATAAAGCGAATATGATTGAACGTACCGCGGAATTGGTTAATGAGAAAAAATTAGAAGGTATTTCTGCTATTCGTGACGAGTCTGACCGTACAGGTTTACGTATAGTATACGATGTTAAACGCGATGCAAATGCCAATGTTGTTCTAAACAACCTCTTTAAATATACTGCGCTACAAACCTCATTTTCAGTAAACAATATTGCTCTTGTCAAAGGGAGACCTGTATTGATGAATCTGAAAGATATGATTCAGGTCTTCGTGGATCACCGTCATGAGGTTATTACACGTCGTACACGATTTGAATTGGCAGAAGCTGAGAAAAGAGCACATATCCTTGAGGGATATTTAATCGCTCTAGATCATTTGGATGAAGTGATTAAACTTATTCGTGCTTCTGCAACACCAGAAGATGCACGCGTAGGTTTAATGGAGAAATTCGGTTTATCTGACCTCCAAGCACGTGCTATCCTAGACATGACTCTTCGTCGTTTAACAGGCCTTGAGCATGATAAAATTAAGGAAGAATATGCTGAATTAATGAAAACAATTGATTACTTAAAATCTGTTTTAGCAGACGAGAGTCTTCGTATGCAAATCATTAAGGATGAATTGATCGAGATCAGAGAGAAATATGGTGACGAGAGAAGATCAATCATTGTTCATTCAGCGGAAGATATGCGTATGGAAGATTTTATTGATGATGAAGAAATCGTTATTACAATCTCTCATAATAGCTATGTAAAACGTACTCCCCTTACCGAATACAAACGTCAAGGAAGAGGTGGTCGCGGCTCTATTGGGTCAACCACACGTGAAGAAGACTTTACAGAACACATTATTACTGCTTCAGCGCATAATTATATGTTATTGTTTACGGAATCTGGTCGTTGTTTCTGGCTTCGTGCATTTGAAGTCCCAGAAGGAAGTAGAACTTCCCGAGGACGTGCTTTACAGAATATTATCAATATCCCGAAAGACGAAAAAATTAAAGCGTACATATTAGTGAAGAATTTAAAAGACCAAGAGTACTTGGAAAACAACTTCATCATTATGTGTACTAAGAAAGGTACAATTAAGAAAACTTCTTTAGAGGCATACTCTCGCCCTCGAGCTAATGGTATCAATGCTATTAATATCAATGAAGGCGATCAGTTATTAGAAGCTTGCTTAACCAGTGGAACGAGTGAAATCGTAATGGCTTTACGTTCTGGACGTGCTATTCGCTTTAATGAATCAACAGTAAGACCTATGGGTAGAAACTGCTACTGGTGTACGTGGTATTACTTTAGGCAGCGAAAGCGATGAAGTAATTGGTATGATTAGTGTAGATGATCCACAGACTACGGTTCTTGTTGTCTCTGAAAAAGGATATGGAAAACGTACTGATATTGAAGATTATCGTGTTACAAATCGTGGTGGTAAAGGTGTAAAAACTATCAGTGTTACAGAAAAAACTGGTAATTTAGTTGCTGTGAAGGGTGTTAATGATACCGAAGATTTAATGATTATCAATAAATCAGGGATTGTTATTCGGATTTCAGTAGAAGGATTAAGAGTAATGGGCCGTGCAACGCAGGGTGTACGCTTAATAAACTTGAAAGGCGATGACGAAATAGCATCCATCACTAAAGTAGATCGTGAAGAAGACGAAGAAGAGCAAGAAGAAACGCTAGCAATTGAGGGTGATGAAAATTCTACAGAAAATACAGAACCTGATCAAGATGATAAATCGGAATCTAACGAAGAATAAATAGAATGAAAGCATTATTGACATCATTAGTACTGTCAGCTACAAGTTTAACTGTTGTTGCCCAATCCAATATAAAGGAGGGCAACAACAGTTTTGCACTTTATACGCAAACTGGAGATATAAAAAATCTAGAAAATGCTCGAAAGTTTAGCGATGCTGCATTTAAGACTAGAAAAGACTCCTCCTCAGTACGAAATAATATTTTAAGAGGATTAGTTTATAGTTCTTTTGCAGTTGCAGATTCCACACGAAGCCAAAAGTATACTTTAGACCCCATCGATGAAAGTTTAAATGCTTTAAAATTTATAAATAAGAAAAAGGCCTATAAAAACTTCCCTACTGAAGTTGACTACATTAAACAAAATCTAGCCACTGCCCTTATCTACAAATCTAACACTGATTTAAAGAATAATAAATTTGAAGATGCCTATATGGGATTTCTGAAAGTGGATTCTCTGGGCTTTAAAAATGCTGATTTAAAGTTTAATTTAGCAACTTTAGCGGTAAGTAGCAAAAAGTATCCTGATGCTATAAAATACTATAAAGAGCTAATCAATCAAGATTCTAGAAAAGCACAATATTATATAGAACTTGCAGCTGTATATGAAAAAATCGGGACTAAACAAGATGAGCTTAATACGCTAACAGCAGGAAGATTAGAATTTCCACTAAATAAAGAAATTCTTTTTAAACTCATCGACATCTATTCCAAAAATGAATCTTACGGTGCTATACTTCCAATTATAGATGAAGCAATTAAATTAGAGCCCGAAAATGTCGAATTAAATTATTTGGCAGGCTACGCCTATGAAGATGCTAAAGATATTCGAACTGCAAAACAATATTACAATCAAGTTTTGCGTTTAGATGCTAATAACTATGCTTCAAATTTAGCTTTAGGACTTATTTATTTAAAAGATTTCCTGAAATCAAAAAATGACGAAGATAAGCAGTATGCACAATCTTTTCTTTTGAAAGCAAATGAAATTAAACCATATGATGTGAATGCTCTTAATGCTCTATCGACATATTACAGTACGATTGAGGACTTTGTGCAATTAGATCGTGTGAATATATTATTAAATCAATTAACAGTTAATTAGAGATGAACATTAAATCATTATTATTATTGGCAGCTATCGCATCGGCAGGCACATCTGTTTATGCACAAAAAAATAATGTTAATAAAGCAAAAACGGGTATAGCAAAATTTGAGGAACTTAAAGCTGCTGGAACTGCACAATTAGCGCTACCTAACTTAAAAACTGCACAAGAAGCTATCGATCTTGCTATTGTTAATGACAAAACAAAGGAAAATCCAGAAGCATGGACAATATACTCGCTAGTGTATGCCAATTTAGCAACTTTAGATAAGTCTGCCGAAGATGCTAAAAAAGCTGAGGATGGAATTGCTAAGGCAAAATCCTATGACAGTGATGGCGCTAATAAAGACAACATCCGCATTGCAGAACAGGTATTAGGTCAGTTTAACTTCAATAATGGTGCTGAAGAATATCAGGGTCAAAAGTATAAAGAAGCCTATGATTCTTTTGAAAAAGCACTTGTATACTTACCTGGCGATACAACATTAATTTATTACGGAGGTATTTCAGCTTTGCAAATAAATGATTACGACAAGGCAATTGCTAAATATAAACAACTGATTCCTGTAAAAGAATTTTCTTCTCACAAACAAGTAGTTGTTGATTTACCAAAATTATTTTTATCTGCAAAAGATACAACTTCGGCATTGGAGTACGCTGCAAAAGCAGTAGAATTATATCCTGAAGACAACGCTGCAGCCGTTCAAAATATAGAATTCAATTTGATTTCTGGTCGTGAAAAAGAAATTGTAGCTGGCATTACATCACAACTCGCAAAAGACCCTAATAATAAAAGCTTAAACTATTATCTCGGTATCGCTCAATCTGCTAATAAGAATGATGAAGCAGCTTTAGAAGCTTATAAAAAAGCTTTAGCGATTGATCCTGATTATTTTGAAGCAAATACAAATATGGCAATCACTATGATGAATGGTGTACGTGAGAAACTAAATGTCTTAAATAATGATAGAACACTTAGCCAAGCAAAATATAATGAGGGCGTTAACAAAATCAAAGAAGAAATAAAACCCGCTTTGGTATACCTAACAAAAGCAGTTGAGCTGCAACCTACTAATATTGATGCTTTGACTAATTTAAAAAATTATTACATTTTCATGCAAGATGAAGCTAAAACTTCAGAAGTTACTGCTAAAATAGATGCTCTAAATTAGATTAATCATTAATTTAAAATGAAGGGGCTTACATTAATTTTGTAAGCCCTTTTTAATTTAAAAATTCTCTAAAATAATTGGATTATAAACAATGTACCTTTACTGATTAATAATAAAATTCCACTCTTATATTATTAACTTTTCAAAAGCTTTAACTTAAATTAACAACATTAAAAAAAATAATTGTTACCTTTATAAAAATAATAAATTTCATCAATATAAGCTCTGTATGCAAAACCTAATTTCAACCATTATTTTTTAACAGAGTTAATCGATCTCAATGAAAACAACAATAAAATTTAATAATGTTAATACACTATTTTCCAAATCTTTAAAGGAAAGAATTAACGATTATTTCAAAACAAATAAAATTCAAAAAACAGGAGAGAAAAAAATCCTGACAAAGGCAATTATTTTGTTTTTAACAGCTATATTTTTCTACATTATTTTAGTAGTAATTCAACCGCACTGGGCTATCAGCGTCATCGTCTGTATATTGCTTGGCATCAACTTCGCTGCCATAGGTTTTAATATTATGCATGATGCTGGTCATGATACTTTTTCCAAAAGTAAAAAGCTTAATAGCGTCTTATCTTATAGTTTTAATCTCTTGGGAGCCAATATTTATTTCTGGAAACTAAAACATAATATTGCTCATCACACTTATACCAATATTGAGGGTGAAGATCATGATATTGATATTAAGTTTATGCGTGTCCATAAAGATCAGGAATTAAAAAAACATCACTCCTATCAAAAATATTATTTTATGCTCCTATATAGTGTTTCCTATTTAGCATGGATCTTCTATCAGGATTATGAAAAATACTTCTCGGAAACAATGGGAAGCAGAAAAAAATCATTTGATTTTCCATTGCGTGAAAAAGTTATTTTTTGGGTCAGTAAAATTGTTCATATTAGTATTTTTATTGTTATCCCTGTTTTAGTTGTAGGTTGGTTGCCAACTTTAGTTGGATTATTAATATCTGGTATAGCTTGTGGTATATGTTTAGCAACTGTATTTCAATTAGCTCACGTATTAAGCGAAACCGAGTTTGTTGCATTAGAAGAAACTACAGATGCTACAAGAATGGAGAACGAGTGGATGATACATCAATTAAGCTCTACAGCTAATTTTGCAACAAAAAACAAATTCTTAACATGGATATTAGGAGGCTTAAATTATCAAGTAGAACATCATTTGTTCCCAAAAATAAGCCACATTCACTATCCTGCTATAAACAAATTAGTGAGAGAGACATGCATTGAGTTTAATGTCAAGTATCTCGAGTATAAGACATTCAATTCAGCGTTCAAATCACATGTCAGTGTAATTCAGTCCATGTCAAGATAATCGATATAACATATAAAAATAAAAAAGGCTAAGCATTATTGTTTAGCCTTTTTTATGCCTTTTTACCTTATTTAAAGCAATTCCCGCTCTGGTGATTGACTTCCGCCCTACTACTAGTAATACATTCGATCTTTTGTACCCAATTAGTGGTTAGTGACAGTTTTGGACATAGCCGTTTAGAAATTAATAAACACTTATTATATTCAGATGGGCTATTGCTTTACTGGAATACCTTTAACCAAAAGCCAATTGCATCGTTAGAGTAATGCACGCAGACATCGGTTGATAAAGTTTGACTATTGTTACCAGTCTCATATAGTTAAGCAAAAAGAGCCGTTGCAATAGATATTGCAACGGCTCTTTAATATGATATTTTCTACTCGCTTAGAATGTGAATTTCACAGAAGCATTCCATGTACGACCCCATCCCATTAATACAGAATTGGAGGTATCAATACCTTTCCAATATTGAGGATTTTCTTGGGCAACACTATTAGAGGTCGCTTCAGAAATATACAAGGTATCAAAGATATTATTGACATTCACACGGAAACTAATTGCATTTTTAGGACTAACTTCCAAACGGTACGATACACCTGCATCAACCAATTCGTAGTTTGGTAACTTCATTGTTGGAGCACTAGCAGGTAATGAACCATACAAATCCTCATAACGTCTATAGTCAGCATCGAATGAAAGACCTTTTATTACTTTGTATTTAGCACCTAAACCCCAACTTGTTTGAGAAGCTTCACCAACTTTCACACCAGTTAAATCTCTTTTTTCATTCGCTAACACCTCGCGGTTTTCATTACGAACAATAGTCTGTGCCATGCCATCATACTTCCAATCCCCAACAGATGCGAAACCTTTTAATTCAAAACCACGGAATGGACGAGCTACAAAATCCAGTTCAATTCCTTTGTGATCTTGTTTTACACCGTAATTAGAGAAGTAAAGATAATCGCCCTCGACTAAAACAGACGGATCATTTGTCGGATTATATTTTTTAACATCAGCCGCAGTTGCATTTTTAGAACTTCCAGTCACACGGTGTGCCCAAGTTGTTTTGTATGCATTTACATTCACATCAAAATATTCAGATGCAAATTTATAACCAGCTTCTAGACCTAAGATTTCTTCATTTCTAGCTTCTCCATTCACATCATTTCTGTAGTTCATGAAGATGTTGTTCTGGTAAGGTTGGCGAGAATATAATCCGGCATTACCAAAGATTGTATGGTTACCTAAAGTATAACTTGCACCACCTTTTACGTTGTAACCTAAGTTATTGACATCTTTAGATTTTCCTTCACCTATTTTATAAAGATAATAATCCTGTCTGCTATTTTGTTGACCTGAAAGGGAACCTTGGAAAAATGCAGAAAAACCATCTTTCGCATATTCCAACTGTCCGAATAAACCAGCATATCTGATCATTTGTTCGTAATCCCAACCTAAACGGTCCTCTGCATTTTTAGGCTTATCACCAAAAGATTTCCAAGGATTAGTGCTATACGAATTCGGAGTTGTCATTGTGCCATAGTTCACATTACCCTTATGAGAAATTGTTTCTTGACCTAATTTATCCGTTACTTGAATATAGTGTTCACCTTTATAGTCACGTAAATCGAAACCAACATTAAAGTTTAAGTTATCATTCAATTTACGATTGTAGTTAGACACTACACCAAACCATTGGTGATTATTCACCTGAGAAGCTAAAAATGGCTCAGGATTTACATCTCTTTCAGTACGTTTAGATTGACCACCACCACTAGCAATAGAACCATATAATACCGTTGATAACGATGATTTATCATCAATAGTCCAATCCCAGTTTAAGTTAGCAACAGGTTTGTGGTAGTAATTTTTACGTACATTTCTTTCCACACCGTTAATCGTCTCCACATTTGCATTGAATTTTCTTCCTTCTTTCAAGAAATTACTCAATGATGAAGTATAACCTTGGTTATGCCATTGCGGGGCACCTGTAACCATTAAGTTTAAGTTGTGCTTTTCATTTACTTTATAACCAACGGACAAAAAATAGTTCTGACCAGCACCTTCAGTACCGTTCATATAACCATTACCTTTCCATCCAGTGACCATTGCAGATACTGCAAATCCACTTTTCATTAAACCCGTATTGTATGCAATCGTTGATTTCACAAACATATCGTTACCGATTGATGTTTTAACAAAACCACCCTGTTGCATATCTGTAGATTTAGTTACAAAGTTAATCGTTCCCCCTACTGAAGAAATCGCTAATTTTGAAGAACCTAAACCGCGTTGAATTTGCACTAAAGAAGCGATATCTGTCAAACCACTCCAGTTAGACCAATACACACGGCCGTTGTCCATACCATTGATAGGTTGGCCATTTAATAAGAAAGCTGTGTTAGATTGATCAAATCCACGAGTCGTCATGGATGATTCTCCAAAACCTTTCGATTGACCAGATACATATACTCCTGGTGTATTTACCATTGAAGCAGTGATATCCATTGCTCCCACTTTTTCTTCAATAATCTGTTTTGTAATAGTAGAAACTGCAATAGGAGTTTTACGATCCTCTGCAATATCAATCAAACCACGGCCTACAATAACAACTTCATCCAAATTTGTTCCAGATGATTCTGCAAAAACAGGATCTAATTGCAATGCTTCACCGGCTTTCAAAAAGACATTATCGTAAATAAGCGGTTTTTCACCGATATAGGTGACCTCAATTTTGTAAGGTCCCCCCTCTTGTAAATTTGCGATATTAAAATGTCCATTAGAATCTGCCGATCCGCTGAAGGTGGCTCCGCTTGACTGATGCGTAATTTTAATTGTTGCACCTGTCGTTGTTTGTCCAGTTGATTGTTTTACAACCCCTGTAACACTACTTGTAGTTGTTTGCGCATGGATTGTTCCATAACTAGCAACAGCAAGAGCAAAAAAAAGTAGAGACTTTTTCATGTAAGATGTGTTTGATATAGTTTTAATGCTGCAAAAGTAAAACTCCCTTACCTATTTAACTAATTTTAACATCTAATGAATATGTTAAAACACACTTTTTGTAATCAAAATTTTTACCAAATTCCTATAAAATAGACTTATATGATAAGAAAAGAGCAATAAAAAGAAGGAAGTAATTAGATATTCGGTTATAAAACCCCTGATTAAATGCCTCAATTACAATTCTAGTCAGAATAACATTTTGTCATTTTTCGATAAATGACAAAAGCATACTCTCACTAAAAAGACAGCTATTTGCAGGAGTAAATGTCATGATTAGAAAACAGAGGATAAAGGAGTAAATAAGTATTTGTACCTCTCTTATCATGAGCAACGATAAGTAAATTTAAATAAAATATATTAAAAACCACTACATGCAATACAAAAAAAGGCTTAAAAATTAATTTAAGCCTTTTACTATTATTTGTTTCAGTTTATTTATTAGGAATTTCTTTCAAAATCTGCTTGACAAATGCCCAATATTTTTGAACAGATGAAATCGACACCCGCTCTGCTGGCGAATGTGCCCCTAGAATTGTGGGGCCAAAAGAAATCATATCCATCTCAGGGTAATTAGTGCCCAATATACCACATTCTAAGCCCGCATGACACGCTACAACTTTTGGTTCTTCATTATGTTGCTCCACATAAATACGTTTCAGAACTTCTAAAATCTCTGAATTTGCATTAGGTGTCCAACCTGGATAAGAGCCGGAAAATTCAACATCAAATCCTGCTAATTCAAATGTTGCTTGCAATGATTGCGCTAAATCAATTTTAGAACTTTCAACAGATGACCGAGTCAAGCATTGGACATTCATTTTCCCATTTTCAACCGTAACCTTAGCTATATTATTCGAAGTTTCCACTAAATCTTCAAAATCTGCACTTACACGATATACGCCATTTTGAGCAGCATAAATAGCATTTACCAGCAACTGTTGATCCAAAGGAGAGATAACACGAGCAGGAACAGTAGTTAATTTCTCAATGGTAATCGTCAAATCTGCATCAACCGTCTTAAACTCATCTTGGATGGATTTTATAAGTGGTGCTAAATCTGAAGCAAAATGATCTTCATGTTCCGAAGATACAATTACCGTCGCAACTGACTCACGTGGTATGGCATTTCGTAAGCTTCCGCCATTTAAAGTAGCGATTTGTAAACCAAACTCTTCGTAAGATTTATATAACAACCGGTTCATGATCTTATTTGCATTCCCCAAGCCTTTGTGAATTTCAATTCCAGAGTGACCGCCATTTAAACCTTGAACTTTAATTTCAAAAGCTACCGCTCCAGAAAGACTTGCCTCCTCTTTATAAGACTTCGTTGCAGTCACATCAATCCCACCAGCACAACCGATATCGATTTCATCATCTTCTTCCGTATCCAGGTTCAACAAGATGTCTCCTGTAAGAATTCCTCCTTGCAAGCCCATTGCACCGGTCATACCCGTTTCTTCGTCAATTGTAAATAAAGCCTCTATAGCAGGATGCTGGATATCTTTAGAAGCTAAAATGGTCATAATAGTCGCAACACCAATTCCGTTATCCGCACCTAGCGTTGTTCCTTTAGCTTTTACCCAGTCGCCATCGACAAACATGTCGATTCCCTGTGTATCAAAATCAAAAACAGTATCATTATTTTTTTGATGCACCATATCCAAGTGAGACTGCAATACAATCGTTTTACGATCTTCCATACCAGTCGATGCCGCTTTTTTGATTATGACATTCCCAACATGATCTTTACTAACCTCAAGTCCTAATTTTTCACCAAAATCTAACATGAATGCGATAACGCGTTCTTCCTTCTTAGAAGCACGAGGAACTGCATTCAATGCAGAAAAATTTGCCCATAACTCTTGTGGAGCTAAGGCATCTAAATTATTATTTGCCATAATTTTTTCTATTTCAACAACAAAGTTAGTTTTTTTGAAGTAATTTCGGCCCATGGATAACAAGAATCTAACGAATCCGTTTTATCGTGAATCTGGAAAAGAGCTTTTTGAAAAAAGACTTCAGGCTAAAATGCAGATTAAAAAATTTAATGATACAGAACCAAAATCTTTTAAAGAACGGCAGCTGGTCATTAAAAATCTATTGAATACAAAAACCAATCGTTTTTTTATTGAGCCTCCATTTTATTGTGATTATGGGTTTAACATCTCCATTGGCGACAATTTTTTCGCCAATTACAACTGCACGTTACTAGACGCCGCTCCGATTATTATCGGTAAAAACGTTTTATTTGGACCACAGGTATCCTTATTTACCTCTACTCATGCCATTCATCCGGAAGACCGTGCAAAAGGTTGGCAATGTTCAAAGTCCATCACAATAGCCGACAATGTTTGGTTAGGAGGTAATGTCATTGTTAATCCAGGTGTTCATATAGGTGAAAATAGTATTATTGGATCGGGGTCTGTTGTTACAAAAGATATTCCTGCCAATGTGATTGCTGCAGGAAATCCATGTCAAATAATCCGGACCATCACCGAAGCAGATAGACTGGAGATCAAAGATGCCGATGACTTTTAATCAGGACTAAGTCAAATTCATTCAATAACAATCTTATTTTTTAACATTCCTGTAAAACTATTTAAGTTTGTTACTTGTTTAAGACATTAAGCCGGGTATATATGATCAAAATGACTAAAATTAGATTTCTTTCTTTATATGTGATACTTCTTCTCCTGCAGGTCCTGATTTCAACACGAACGCTACATGCGCAAGATTACATACAGGAGTATAGAGATACCGTAAATAAATTTAAACCATTAAATGATACAATATACTCAGATGCAATAATTTGCCACAGTAGTTCAGCTAATTCATCACCAACTGTCCTTCAAAATAAAAATTATCAAAACAAAATATATCAAATCCCCAATTATCAAGATACGATTAACCATAACCCCAGAAAGCACTTTGCTAGAGCGGGAACTGAATGGTTTATGTTTCAAGCATTACCCGCCTCGTTCAATTATTTTATAAGAAAAGATCCCTATTCTCATATTACATTAAACAACTGGTTCAAACATTTAAAACCAAATGCATGGGCATGGGACGATAATGCGTTTGCAACTAACCAAATCGCTCATCCTTATCATGGCCAGTTGTATTTTAATGCATTCCGGTCCAATAACTATTCATTTTTACAATCATCCCTCGCCACCCTAGCAGGAAGCTTTATATGGGAAACAGCTGGAGAAACACAAGCACCATCGATTAACGATTTAATAAACACCACTTATGGTGGGATTATTTTAGGAGAAATAACACATCGGATTTCGCAAAATGTCTTATCAAGACCAACAAATTCGCTAGCCGAACGACAAGGTAAAGAAGTGTTAGCCTTTTTTATTAACCCTGTCAATGGCTTGAACCGGTTGTTAGATGGACGTTGGGGCAGAGTGGTAAAAGGTTCTGTAAAAGACTCTTCAAATGTCAAAGCAGAGATTGATTTTGGTATTCGCCGATTCGACACGAAGGACTTAGATATCATTAACAAGGGAAAATCAGATTATTTTGTTCGATTGAGTCTTATTTACTCCAATGATGACATGGAGAAGAAAAAACCATTTGATGATTTTTACGTCAATCTAGAAGTCGGCGGAGACGACAGTTCATTTGTCAACACCGTCAATATATATGCATCATTATATGGCAAACGTGTATTAAAAAATTTACCAGGACGACATCTTGGTGTTCTTTCTGCTAATTATGACTTTTATCATAATGAGGCATTCTTCTACGGAGCACAAAGCTTAAACTATAATATGATTTCGACCTTTAGTTTAGGTGGAAACAATCATTTAAGAACAACTTTGGGTGGAGGTCCTGTATTACTTGCAGCGGTACCTGACCCCTATCTTCTTTTTGGTGACAGCAGAAACTACAACTATGGCCCTGGTATAGATATTCGTGGTGCAGGTGAAATAAGTGTATGGAAAAGATTTAAATTTGGAGCGCAATATCACGGAGGTTACTTTGTGACCATCAGCGGTAATGAATCACACTATTTTTTACATACTGCTTCCGTTAGTGGTAGTCTACGCTTATTGAAAAACTTCTCTATCAACCTAAACTCAGGATATTTTAGATTAGAAGGCAATTTCAAAGATCATCAGGATATAGATAAAAGCTATCCTTTTGCTCGACTATCTCTTGGTTACAATGTATTGTTTTAAGGGCCGATCAAGTTAATTCATCAGATAAAAGAATTTTCATACGCACATATTCTAATCCCTTTTTGAAAAAGGACTGGCTCTGTATTTTCATGCCAAACCCTTCGTAAAAAGATACCGCTCCTATTCGAGCATCGCAAAATAGCGAAGAGGCCCGCCACAGTCTACAAAAGTTAAAAACCGCATGAAGCAACGCTGTACCTATGCCGTAACCTTGAAAATTAGGCAATACTGCAAATTTTCGAAATTGATAACATCCCTCATCAATCTCAAAAACAGAAATAACACCAACCAATACCCCTTCTATAGTCGCTGCAAAATGTGTTCCTTCAAAATCATCATCAATCATCACATCTTTTAAAGAGCCATGCGGATATAATACCTCTTGACGGATTTTCCAAGTACGTGAAGCAATAACTTGTTCGATATACAATTGATCTATTTTCATGCTATGGCATATTTAATAAAAAGATAACGACATGCGTGTAACCAAACAAGCATAATTCTTTTGAGCCTATTTCGTTACAAATAGTTTTCATTTTATAAAAATTCGAAAATTTTAGATAAACAATGAATACTGTAATTTCAATAGCCTAAAATAATAAAATAACTTCTCCAAACGCACCCTTCTTTGCCCTAAATTATCACAAGTCGTAGAATAACTAACAATATTAGTATATTTGCTAAAATTAATAGAAATATGTCCGATCGTATATTTAAAAAACTTCATATTCTAGCAGATGCCGCCAAATACGACGTAAGTTGCAGTTCAAGTGGTAGCAATAGAGCTAATAAAAATAAAGGGATTGGCAATGCCAATCAGAGCGGCATTTGCCATTCCTATACCGAAGATGGTCGTTGCGTCTCTTTATTAAAGATCCTATTGACCAATCATTGCATTTACGATTGTGCCTACTGTGTCTCCAGAAAAAGCAATGATATCGAGCGTGCGGCATTCACCGTACAGGAGGTTGTTGATCTAACTATCAATTTTTACAGAAGGAATTACATTGAAGGGTTATTTTTAAGTTCTGGTATTTTCAAAAATGCCGATTACACGATGGAAAGATTAGTTTCCATTGCTAAAAAATTACGGTTAGAGCATAAATTCAATGGATACATCCACTTAAAGACCATCCCCGGATCAAGTGATGAACTCGTCCATGAAGCAGGCTTATATGCCGACCGTCTGAGCATCAATCTAGAAATTCCGACAAAAGAAGGGCTCAAACTCTTAGCGCCAGATAAAAGCCGTGAAGAAATGATTCTGCCCATGCGCTATCTCAAAAATGAAATTATTAGAACTAATGAAGAACGAAAGGTCATCAAATCTACCCCAACCTTTGCGCCAGCAGGCCAAAGTACCCAAATGATTATTGGTGCATCTGGCGAATCCGATAAACACATCATATTGACGGCTCAGCATTTTTATAAAAAATATCATTTGAAACGCGTCTATTATTCCGGATATGTTCCCATTTCCTATGATAAACGACTACCTGAAATCGGTACAGCTGTACCCATGGTACGAGAGAACAGATTATATCAGTCCGATTGGCTCATGCGTTTCTATGGTTTCAAAGCAGAAGAGATTGTCAATGATACCCATCCTTTATTGGACCTAGACATCGATCCAAAACTAAGTTGGGCCTTACGAAATCAGCATGCATTTCCTGTTGATATCAATAAGGCCAATTATCACACTATTTTACGCGTACCCGGAATTGGAGTGCAATCAGCAAAAAAAATCATCATGGCTAGACGCTTTGGTCCATTGCGCATTGAAAATCTTCAAAAACTTGGCGTCGCCACCAATCGTGCAAAATACTTTATCACCTGTCTTGGTTTTCAACAGATCTATGCAGACAAATCTGGAACAAATATCAAGCAGTATATATTAGCTCAATCGACAAGCAAGTATACCAAAAACAATAGTCAACAATTAACCTTGTTTTAAAATGCTAAAAACACTTCTCTATGATGGCAGTTGGACGGGTCTGATGACCATAGTATTTTGCTCCTACGAATATAAATGGCAAATTGCGACTATCCAACACAATGGCCAATACATACAGTCAGGCTTATTTGTTACCACAGAAAACATCATCTCAGACGATGATAAAGCTAAACGTGTCCTCCTCGGATTGGAAAAGAAAATAGGCATTCAGGGTATCAAAGAATTGTATTACGTTTTCCTTTCAGAAATAAAACATCGTGAGCTCTTGATCCTGCGTAGTATCTCCTATTATTTTAAATCAGAAAACAAATCCAATCACAACTATGCTAATGACGATATCTTACAGATAAAAAAGATAGTTCTTTCAGTATCAAGAGAAAAGCACCGTTTAAAAGCATTTGTCAGATTTCAAAAAATGAAAGATGGATTATATTTTGCCAATCTTGAGCCTGATTTCAATGTATTACCCTTGATGGTCAACTTTTTCAAAGAGCGTTTTGCAGATCAAAAATGGCTTATCTACGATTTAAAACGCCATTTCGGCATCTATTATGATTTAGATCAGGTAGTAGAAGTACAATTCAGCAATACTTTCAATAGCGATTACATAGCCTTCCATTTAGATGATGAAGAATTACGTTATAGTTACCTCTGGAAACATTACTTTGATTCGGTCAACATTAAAGAACGTAAAAACACAAAATTGCATGTGCAAAGTCTGCCTAAACGGTATTGGAAATATTTAAATGAGAAAAATTTATTATAAAAATCATATTTTTACAAAACCAAAGTCAGAAATAAACTGTTTATTTAAATAAAAAGAGATGACTATAAAAAATATTGAAGACGAGAAAAAAGGTCAAATAGTTGCAGAAATTGATGGTAAAGAAGCTGGTGTTATGGGATATACTTGGGCTGGGGAAGATAAATTCATCATTGACCATACTGAAGTTCACCCTGGATTTGAAGGCAATGGAGTTGGTAAAAAACTAGTGCTAGAAGCAGTAGATTATGCCCGAAAGAAAAATGTTAAAATAATGCCCCTTTGTCCTTTTGCAAAATCTGTTTTCGACAGAACAGAAGCATTTCAAGATGTCCTGTTTTAAGCCTTTAATCGAAGTGTTAAAGACAAATTCATTGGTAACAATGAGCCCAAATAATGAAAGTAAAACTGGTAAGTCATAGTTTATCATCATCGCAGACTAAATGCTGCAGATAAAGACATCAGTGTTTTGCAATTCGCAAATCAAGACATCTTAAGTAAAAATAGACATTAAAAAAAAGACGCTTCCATTTTTCTGAAAGCGTCTTTTTTATACTTATTGATTGTTCAACTTAAATCACAACATTGATGATTTTACCTTTCACAAAGACAAGTTTCTTCAAAGGCTTACCATCCATAAAACGCTGTACATCTGGATTTGATAGGACAATCTCCTCAACAGCTTTTGCATCTAAATCTAATGCTAACAAAAGGTTTAATTTCATTTTACCATTGATAGAAACAGGATAAGCGAATTCCGACTCAACTAAATAATCTGCAATAAATTCTGGATAATTAGCATAAGAAATAGCACCGTCCTCATTACCTAACAATGACCACAATTCTTCAGAGATATGTGGAGCATACGGTTGAAGTACTACGATCAGTTGCTCCAAAATAGCACGCTTATTACATTTCAGGTCTGTTAACTCATTCACACAAATCATAAATGCCGAAACCGAGGTATTGAAAGAGAATCTTTCAATATCTTCCTCTGCTTTTTTAATGATTTTATGCAAAGCTTTAAACTCTGCTTTAGTAGGCTGCTCATCAGATACCGCAAAGTTACCCGCTGCATCATGAAATAATCGCCATACTTTTCTAAGGAACTTATATACGCCTTCTATACCATTCGTGTTCCATGGTTTTGCTTGTTCCAATGGTCCTAAGAACATTTCATACAGACGCAGCGTATCTGCACCATAAGCTTCAATGATATCGTCAGGATTGACCACATTGAACTTAGACTTAGACATTTTTTCTACTTCTGTGCCACAGACATATTTACCATCTTCCAAAATAAATTCAGCATGCGCATAATCCGGTCTAGAAGCTTTGAATTTATCTACATTCAATACATCATTCACCACGATATTAACATCTACGTGCAATGGAATCGTATTATATTGATCCTTCAATCCATATGACACATAGGTATCCGTCGCTTTCCCCTCATCACCCAATATGCGATACACAAAGTTAGAACGACCTTGGATCATTCCTTGGTTGATCAACTTTTTGAAAGGCTCCTCCTCATTATGAAAACCCAAATCCTTCAAAAACTTATTCCAGAAGCGTGAGTACAGCAAGTGACCTGTAGCATGCTCAGAACCACCAATGTATAAATCTACCGACTTCCAGTAAGCAACCGCTTCTTTAGAAACAAAAGCTTCTGCATTTTGAGGATCCATATATCTGAACCAGTACCAAGAAGAACCTGCCCATCCTGGCATTGTACTCAATTCATACTCGTATTGATCCTCATACTTCCAGTTTTCTGCACGCCCCAAAGGTGGCTCACCAGTTTCAGTAGGTAAGTATTTATCGACCTCAGGTAACAATAAAGGTAGCTCCTCTTCTTTGATCAAATAAGGTAAACCATTTTTGAAATATACAGGAACCGGCTCACCCCAGTAACGCTGACGACCAAAAATAGCATCACGCATGCGGTAGTTAATTTTTGCCTTCCCTAATTTCAATTCTTCCAATTTAGCAATCACAGCAGTCACACCCTCTTGATAGTTCATGCCATTCATAAAATCAGAGTTGATATATTTGCCATCCTTATTAGCGTCAGCTTCCTCTTCGATTTGCTGCGAATCAGAAATCTGAACAATAGGCAAATTAAAATGCTTTGCAAACAAATAATCACGTTGATCTCCCGAAGGAACCGCCATTACAGCACCTGTTCCATAGCTTGCCAACACATAATCAGCAATCCATATCGCAACGTCCTCTCCTGTGATCGGGTGTTTAGCATATGAACCTGTAAAAGCACCCGATACCGTCTTCGTATCAGACATACGATCTAGTTCCGATTTTTTACTCGTCTTATCAATATATGCACTGATTTCAGCTTGTTGCTTATCAGTCGTTAATTTAGAAACCAATTCATGCTCCGGAGCCAAAACAACAAATGAAACTCCAAATATAGTATCCACGCGTGTAGTGAACACTTCAATATTCGTATCCAATTGTGGAACCGGAAACTTCACCAAAGCACCAACAGACTTGCCGATCCAATTACGTTGCATCTCAACCAGTGGTTCTGGCCAATCAACAAGCTCCAATCCTTGCAACATACGATCAGCATATGCCGTAATACGCATAGACCATTGCATCATCTTCTTCTGTTCAACAGGGTGTCCGCCACGCTCAGAAAAGCCATTGATCACCTCATCATTGGCAAGCACTGTACCAAGAGCAGCACACCAGTTCACCGTACTTTCACGTAAGTAAGCGATACGGTATTTCAACAACTCACGCTGTTGTTTCTCTTCATCAAAGGCAAGCCATTCTTCAGCAGTAAACGATAATACATCATCATCAGAAACAGCATTAATTCCTTTAGAACCAGATTTTTCAAAACGTTCAATTAAAGTATCGATTAACTCTGCTTTATCCGACTCGTTGTTATACCAAGAATTGAATAACTGCATAAAAATCCATTGCGACCATTTATAATATGCCGGTTCTGAAGTACGCACTTCTCTGCTCCAATCAAAAGAAAAACCAATGTTATCCAATTGCTCACGGTAGCGATTTATATTCGCTTCAGTCGTAATGGCAGGGTGCTGTCCAGTTTGGATCGCATACTGCTCTGCAGGTAAGCCGAATGAATCATATCCCATAGGATGCAAAACATTGAAGCCTTTTAAACGTTTATATCTTGAAAAAATATCCGAAGCGATATAGCCAAGTGGATGACCGACGTGCAGACCCGCTCCAGAAGGATAAGGGAACATATCTAATACATAATATTTCGGTTTTTCATGCGTATCCGCTGATTTGAATGTTGCATGATCGGCCCAGAATTTTTGCCACTTTTTTTCTAACGATTTGTGATTGTACTCCATTTTTGTATTGAGGAATTTTGTAAGACTTGCGAAAATACGATTTTAATGGCGAATTGTAAGAAAAGTTTTGTAGTTTAAACAATAAATGATAGTATTGAAAAGTTAAATACAGAGGGGGCATCGAATTTTACACTTTTTATCAGAAAGTTATTACAAGTTTAATTCGAATTAATCCTCTCAAATCATTACTTTCGCAAATAAATTTTTATTGCTTATTATGTCAGAATACGAATCAAGCACGCAAAAAAGAAAAACAAAATCAGTTTATGTCTCTACAGTTATTAGTATTGCATTAGTGCTTTTAGTAACTGGATTGCTAGGTCTATTACTTGTTCACGCAAAGAATTTATCTAAATACGTAAAAGAAAATATCGTTTTAAACGTAATTGTTAACGACGGTACCAACGAAGGAGACGTTCTTTCCTTACAAAAGGATTTGGAAAAGGATAATTATGTGCTCCGTTCAGAGTATATCAGCAAAGAACTGGCCGCCAAATCTCTAAAAGAAGATTTAGGAGAAGACTTCGTGCAATACTTAGGGCACAACCCTTTACTTCCATCAATTGATGTCTATATGAAGGAAGATTATGCAAACACCGATAGTATTAAAACCTTTATTGATAAAATCTCTCGCAACAGCAAGATCAAAGAAGTTGTTTATCAAGAATCTCTAATTGACATGGTCAATAAAAATGTCCGTATCATCAGTATCGTTGTATTAGCCTTTGCCGCGATTTTATTAGTAATTGCCGTAGCATTAATCAACAACACCATACGTCTAGCGATTTATTCTCAAAGATTTTTAATCAAAAGCATGCAATTAATTGGAGCAACGAAAAATTTCATTCGTAAACCATTTATCACCTACGGTATTATCCATGGATTATTAGGCTCTTTAATTGCTATTCTATTGTTAATATTTACATTAAAATTTGCACAGCAACAAATTCCAGAATTGGTATTTTTAAGAAACTGGTATGAGTTTGCAGCTATCTTTTTAGTAGTAATTGCAATCGGAATCCTAATTTCTGGCTTAAGTACATACTTTGCCGTTACCAAATATTTAAAAGCAAAATCTAACGATTTATACAGTTAAAAATGGCTCAAATCAAAAAATCCCCAACGACAAACAAAGGTTCATTTGTTTTCACAAAAGTAAATTATCAATTATTTATAGTTAGTATAATCATTGTTATCATTGGTTTCTTCTTAATGAGTGGTAAGACAGATATCTATAATTTCACTAAAATCACTTTAGCACCCATTGTCATCGTACTAGGCTTTGCATTGGGTTTTGTTGCCATTCTTTACAAACCAAAATCTAAATAAAAGAAAAGCCAAACTATGTCTTTATTTGAAGCCATCCTTCTAGCTATTGTAGAAGGCTTAACTGAATATCTTCCGATTTCGTCTACAGCACATATGGGATTTACTGCAGCTTTAATGGGTATGCAGGAAAGTGAATACCTTAAAATGTTTCAGGTATCTATCCAATTTGGTGCTATTCTTTCTATTGTAGTACTTTACTGGAAGAAATTTTTTGACGTTAAAAACATACAGCTCTATTATAAATTAGCAATCGCTGTTATCCCAGCGCTAGTTCTAGGAAAACTATTAGATGACAAAATTGAGGCCGTATTAGGGAATCAAATCGCTATTTCTACCGTTTTGGTACTAGGTGGTGTCGTTCTCTTATTTGTTGACAAATGGTTTAAGAATCCTAAAATTTTAGACGAGAAAGATATTCCTATTAAAAAAGCATTGATTATCGGTTTTTGGCAGTGTTTAGCGATGATGCCAGGAACTTCACGTTCTGCAGCCTCGATCATAGGGGGTCTGACCCAAGGGTTGGATAGAAAAGCTGCTGCTGAGTTTTCATTCTTTTTAGCCGTTCCTACGATGTTGGCAGTAACGGTTTATTCCGTTTTTGTAAAAACTTGGGGAGAAGGAACAGCCCATGCACAAAAAGGGTATGAAATGATACTTTCGAGCAATGAAAACATCATCGTTTTTATCGTAGGTAATGTTGTCGCATTTGTCGTTGCAATGATTGCTGTAAAGTCATTTATAACGGTTCTAACGAAATACGGATTTAAGTTCTGGGGCTGGTACCGCATTATTATTGGTATAGCTTTATTGGTGTTTTTTTGGAATAACTAATTCCTAAAACTATCTAAAATGCACTTCTACTTTCGGTATCTATCGTAAAAATTATTAGTACCTTTGCAAAAAAAGCAATTAAAGTTCAGCTTGATTTTATTCAATTAGACTTTGTTTCTAACAATACCCTAATTGAAAACAATAATCAATGATCTAATGCAAATTAATGAATGGAAAACAACGAAAAAGATCAAATAGAACAGGCATTTTCATTTGCCGAGGGTCAAATGTTATTGATAGATAAACCGCTTACTTGGACAAGTTTTGATGTGGTTGGTAAAATCCGAAACTCAATCAAACCTCTAAAAATAAAAGTAGGGCATGCAGGTACATTAGATCCATTAGCAACAGGATTGTTAATCGTATGTACAGGTAAATTCACAAAAAAAATAGACAGCTACCAAGCAGAAGACAAAGAGTATACCGGCACGATCACTTTAGGTGGTACTACCCCCTCTTACGATCTCGAAACAGAAGTTGATGAGACCTTTCCAACCGATCACATTACGGAACAGATGATTCACGATGCTGCGAAGAGTTTTGAGGGTGATATAGACCAATATCCTCCCGCTCATTCAGCTATCAAGATAAACGGAGAACGTATTTATGAAAAAGCACGTCGTGGTGAAACAGTCGAATTAAAAACTCGAAAAGTATCCATCAATAGCTTTATCATCGAAAAAATCGATATGCCAATTGTCCATTTTAGAGTATCCTGTAGTAAAGGAACGTATATACGCTCACTCGCTTACGACTTTGGAAAAACACTCCATAGCGGTGGTCATCTGAGCTCGTTAAGAAGGACCAAAAGCGGCGAATACCATGTTGATAAAGCATGGAATTTAGAAGAATTAATCCACAAAATAAAGGCTCACAAAGAAATTAGTTTAACAGCACCTCAGGCTTAATATTGAGGTTCTTTTTGTTAATCTCCCGCAAATATTTCATTAAATGAAAATTTATAGAAGTTTAGATGATTTTAAAGCATTGGATAATGCAGTTGTCACCATAGGTACGTTTGACGGTGTACATATTGGTCATCAGAAGATATTAACTCATTTAAAAGAATGTGCAAAAAAAATCAATGGTGAAACGGTATTATTAACCTTCTACCCGCACCCAAGACTTATTATCAATCCTGATGATGATAGTTTACGTCTCATTAACGATATTGAGGAAAAAGTGAGTAGACTTGCGCAACTGGATATCGATCATTTAATCATCACCCCTTTTTCAAGGGATTTCTCAAACCAGACTCCAGAAGAATACATTAGTAATGTATTAGTTGGAAAACTGGGAACTAAAAAGATTGTCATAGGTTATGACCATCATTTCGGAAAAGATAGAAAAGGTTCATTAAAAGATCTTCAACAGTACGCAGATATTTTTGATTATTCGGTGGAACAAATACCCGAACAAGATATCAACGATGTAGCAGTATCATCGACCCGTATTCGTCTTGCATTGATAACTGGTGATATAAACACAGCAAACCTGTACCTCGGTTATCCATTCGAATTAACAGGAACAGTCATTAGAGGAGACCAAATTGGTAGAACCATTGGTTTTCCAACGGCCAACCTTCAAGTGCATGAACAACATAAGCTTATTCCTGCCTATGGTATTTACGCCGTAGAAGTACATATTTTCGATCACTTGCAAAATATTACAACTGGCGAATATATCGAAAACGAGCCCCATACCGTTGCGAAAGGAATGGGATATATAGGAACCCGCCCCACTGTAGACGGGATGAACAGAAGCATTGAAATCAGTCTATTTGATTTCAACGAAGATATCTATGGAAAGACATTACGTGTTAAATTTTTACACTTCATCCGTCATGATGAGCGATTTGATTCTTTACAAGAAATGAAAGATCAAATCCAAGAAGACGAAAGACAAATTAGAGCTTTACTTTTCTAAAATAAAAATTATAATAAAAAAGGGCCAGCGATAAACGCTGGCCCTTTTCTATTATAATTTAATCTGAACTACCAAATTACGATTCTATCATTTTTAGGGACAAATAACTTATCCCCTTCCTTGGTATCAAAGGCATCATGGAATCCATCCAAATTGATAATAGGTGCAAAAGCACGGTACTGCGCTGGCGAATGTGGATCGGTCTTCACTTGATTGACCACAAACTCATCCGTTGTTTTAGTTCTCCAGATAGTTGCCCAAGACAAGAAAAAACGTTGTTCTTGCGTATATCCATCGATTAAACCTGGATTTCCTTTATCTTTCAAATACATCTTCAATGCATCAAAAGCAACGGAAGAACCGCCTAAATCACCAATGTTTTCACCTAAAGTAAAACGACCGTTCACCTTCACACCTGGTACAGGTTCGTAAGCCTCAAATTGTTTTACCAAAGCATCAGCAGAAGCTTCAAACTTAGTTTTATCCTCTTCAGTCCACCAATTGTTCAAGTTACCATTTCCGTCATACTTCGCACCTTGATCATCAAATCCATGAGACAACTCATGTCCGATAACTGCTCCGATACCACCAAAGTTAACCGCTGCATCTGCTTTATAGTCATAAAATGGTGGTTGTAAAATTGCTGCAGGAAATACGATTTCATTAAATAATGGGCTATAATAAGCATTGACAGTTTGAGGTGTCATTCCCCATTCGCTTTTATCTACAGGCTTACCCTGTTTCGCTAGATTTTGCTCAAACGACCATTTTTGTGCACTCATTACATTGTCGAATAAGGATGATCCTACATTTAAAGTAGCGTAATCTTTCCATTTATCCGTATAACCAATCTTAACATTGAACTTAGCCAATTTTTCCAATGCCTTTACTTTAGTTTCCGCAGACATCCACTTCAAGTCATTGATATGCTGCTCAAAAGATTTGATCAGATAACCAACCAATTCTTCTGCTTGTTCTTTTGCTTCAGGAGGGAAATTTTCTTTTACATATAACTTTCCTAAAAGCTCTCCTGCAACACTGTTTACAAACTCAACACCTCTTTTTTCAAGATCGCGCTGCTCTTTTTGTCCTTTTAGTTTTTTACCCCAGAAATCAAAATTAAGCTGGTCCAAATCTGCCGTTAGATACGATGCAGCATCATTCATCACGTTAAATTTTAATACTTCTTTAATCGCTTCCAGATTCTCAGGTTTCAACACCTTGTCCAGATTTTGGTAATATGCCAGTTCCGAAACGATTACCGTATCCGACTTAAAACCAGTGTCTTTCAGATATTTTGCAATATCTATATTTTTGACCATTTTCTTCAGGTCGGAAACAGCAACAGGATTATAGCGTTTATCAGCATCACGAGATTGCTCTACTGTCTTTAGATTTTTAGCCAACTCCTTTTCAAAAGCAACGATTTTAGGACCCTTTAAGTCACGTGTACGTTGCCCTACTTTACTATACAACGTAGAAATGAAGTTGGAGTAATCACCTAGTGTTTCTGTGTTTTTAGCATCCAACACTTGATAATAAGAACGCCCTAAACCTAAACTTGCTGCTCCTAAATAAACCGTATTGACATTACTGTTTTTTAAATGCGCATATACATAAGCTCCAAAAAAAGGATTGCCACCGATTGGGGTCACCTCCACCAGATAATTATACAATCCATTAAAATCCTTTATTGCCTCTATTTTATCCAAATAAGGTTTAATCGGACTTATCCCCAATTGATTACGCTTATCAAAATCAATATAAGAACGATACAGATCACCGATCTTTTGACCGTCTGTGCCTTTTTCAAATGTTGTACTTAGCGATTCTTTCAAAATCTTTAAAGTCGCAATATCCGTGTTTTCACGTAACTCGTCAAAAGATCCCCATCGCGCTTTATCTGAAGGTATCGATACTGTTTTCATCCACTGGCCATTTACAAAATTGTAAAAATCATCCTGAGGACGAACACTCTTATCCATAAATGCTGTATTGATAGCTGGATTTTGCTGTGCAAAGAGAACCCCTCCACACATCATTAAAGCAGCAAGAACTGAATGTTTTTTCATATTACCGTTTATTTGTTTTAATTTAATGACAAACTTAATAAAAGTATGTATTAAGTTTACAAGGTCGAACATTTAATTTCTATATGTACATCGAAATCGCTGGAAAAAATTATAAAATCATGACAACGGACTCCAAAAACGTCCGATTGACTATACAACACAATACCCCGACCGTCATCGCTCCAGCGGACATTGACATCGATACATTAGAGCAGTTTATCAAAAACAAGAAAATCATTAATCCGGTTACTGAAGAAATCGAGTATCACGATCAGCCGCTTCGATTTTTTCAACAAAACTATTTACTCAAAATCATTAAGAACAGTCCTTCAAACAAGATACAGGTTAAAAATAAAATCGTTACCCTGTATTGTAAGGGAAATGCTGACTATCAAAAACGGCTAAAAGCTTGGGGAAAACAGTTTGCACTACAGCAGTTGTCAGATTTAATCAGCTACTGGGAGCAAGAGTTGAAAGTCTTAGTAGGAACAATCAAACTTAGGACATTGACAAACAATCTATATATCCTTCATCCTAACAATAACATTACTTTTAGCAGCGCTATAACCTGCTTATCGGTTACAGAGCTCACCTACCTTACATTTAGGGCACTAGCAGAGCACTTTGCTTTTACCCCGCACGTAAGAGCAGCTTATTTTCCCGAAGAGCAGGATATGGAACACCAAATTGCTTATACACTAAAAACATGTCAATAATCAAATTAAACATAGCGATCACAGATACAGAAGTAAAGAAAGTCGAACAAAATTTCGCTTTACTACTTGATAAAATCACAGCGGAGGATCGCAAAAAGATACAGGAAACTGGTATTCGATAGCCTAGCAGATAAAGATGGTGCTCCGCAGATTGGAGATCTTACCATCACGAACTTCACCTTTAACGAGAACCAAAAGAAGGGACAATTTCGCATCACCTTCAATATCGACCGTCAATTCTGTTGCAGCGATACAAGCTCCTGCCAGTCCGACTATATGGATTTCGATTTCACCTACGCATCCAATACCCTAGCAGCTGTAGGTCATTTTATGAGTTGGGATATGGACAATTAAAATGGAAATACCGAGCCGCTTTAAAACCAATACCTCCTCCTTCCACCATTATTGGACAATGGGTGCTGGAGTAGGTCTTTTAGAAAAACTACAGCAGAAACCAGATCTCAATCAGGCGAAAGATTTTATCCCCTACCTCTTCTCCTACGATGAACTAGCCGATACATTGGTCAAGCAACTGCATCAACAAGTTGGATTTACCAATGGACAGCAGCTCATAAAAGATTATATCGCAGATCCAACTGCTGTCGCAGCACCCTTTAAAGAAGCGCTAGATGTCTTTTTCAACCAGATAGACCCTTCGCCATCATGGCTCGATTGGGAGCTTCTGGAAAGTGGAATAGACCTTAGTCAACGCGCGGGGCTAAGTGGTTTAATTGTACTGCGCGATTACTGCCTTATGGGTGGTTACGAATCAGCTGCCATCAACAAACCCTTAATTTATACAGGAGCTTTGAAAAAAGGAGCTGTAAAGCGACTTGCTGACACTGTAGATTTCTGGGTAGATGTCATGGGAAAAGGTGCTTTAAGAAGGAATCAAATTGGATTTCAGAAAGTCATTGAAACCCGCATGATCCACTCCTTCTCCCGGATCAATATTCTAGCTAAAACAAACTGGGACAAAACCGAATGGGGTATTCCACTCAATCACTGGGACATGCTAGCCACCAATCTGGGCTTTTCATTAGTCTTTATGGTGGGCTTACAGCGCATGAAGTTTCAAATTATTCCGGAGGAGATAACAGGGCTCCTTCATCTCTGGAAATACATCGGTCATCTATTAGGTATTCCCCTGCAGCTGCTCCCGGATACCGAGGAGCAGGCTATCGAGTCACTTTATTATTGGACTATGACACAAAAGGAAGGTGATGCCGATTCCAAATTATTAGCCCATGCACTTCAAGAGGAACCTATAGTAGCCTACTATCCAGAGTCCGCTTTAGGACGTAAAATGATGCGGGAAATCCACCTGTACTACAACCATTACCTCTTGGGCAGTTATTCCTGTCGGATTTTAGGACTCGATACAACAAAAATCGGTGCCATCGCCTATTTAAATGTATTAAAGAACAAAATGCGAAACAGCAAGGCCAAACTAGCACAACAGCGACATCTGCTTATCAAAAAAGGAAGAGCCGAACAATTGGAGGTCAAAAGAATCTACCTTACCTACAACAAACGAGCGAACAATAAAAATCAATAACTTACCTACTTATTTAAAGTGATACCGCTTGCTTTCAACATTGTCTTGAACTTTGCATTGCGAATGTAACTATTGAAAGCATGGCTTTCCATACCTGAAAAATCAGTTTTATCAAAACAGGTGTATTCCTTTATCAGCTCATTGTATACATTATCTTTATATCCCAGATCTGTTGGGTTCAATTTATCGGCAAGAAAGCCGAAAAATTTCTTTAGCATCTTATCCGTATTATTGATCGTGATGTGTATTTTCTTCACCTGAGGACTAAAGGAACAAAAAGATTCATCGCCCACTTCTTTGGATTTAAAGTCTTTTAAACCAACTGCTGGGGCCAACATGATACAGGTAATCCGATTTTTATTCTCCATCAATTCTTTCGCATTATCAACATCGACTTTATGTATTTCCTTGATTTCTTTCACAAATTTCTCATTGAAATGCGGCTCGGCCAATGCACTCAAGACTACTGATGCGCCCCTACTGTGCGAAATGATATAAATATCTTTATTAGACATGGTATTCAGCACACGTCTTAAGCCAAACTCACCTGCCATCTGACTGAAGGATGTCGCCGTAAACCAAATTTTTGCACCTGCAAAAGGATTACTCGTCCACAGACCGTCCCAGTAAAAACGGACAATTTCATCGTCTTTCGTATTGATTTTAATGAGCTTTTGGATATAACCGTAGCTTTCATTCACCTCTTCGTTATTGGCATTAAATCCATGAACAAAAATAAAGACACGTTTCTTTGTCTTCACATGCTGTTTAAAATCTTTAAGTTTTTGATTTTCAAACCCCGTTAGATCATCTGTGATACCCCGATCTGCCGCAATTTTCATCAAAGAGTAAGCGTCCCTTTTCCCGTTACGAGGAGGATTACCATAGGTCTTACGCCAATTATCAGGATAGAAATTGCCATTTTGATCCACAAAAGAGTTGGATATATTAGGCTGGACAAATGAGTTAGGTTTCTGTGAAATAGGCACATTATGCATGATTCCACATGAAGTTATAAATACCAGAAATATTAAATAGCGTAAGTTTGAATGCATATAGCTTTACAGTAATTGAAATTATTGATACAACGTCGTCATTCGAAAATTGTTTTACTCCAACTCGATATATAGCCGACATAAAAAAATTTAACACACATTATTCCGAGATTCTACAGCTAACTCAATCCATCCCAAAATCTCGGCACTATGTTTGGTAATGAAATCATTCAGAAAAGGCACATCAGCAAGGTCATGGGCTTTTTTTTCTGATTGATCAACATCTTTTTGAGCCATATTTTATGAAGTATCTGTACATCAAAAACATATTAATAAATAGTGTTTTCGTATCCTTTCTGTTCATTTCTTGTCAACAAGGCCAACCCAACAGTAGTCCACAAGGAAATCGAAATGATATTACCAAAGATTCAATAGCAGCAGAAGATAAAAAAGAAAAGAAGCCTAAGACCGCAGATGATATCGAAATAACCAAAGAATTACAATATACAAAGTATACATTAGAAGACACTTATCCCTATAAGGATACAGTGAGACAATTTCAATGGGATAAAATAAAAGAAAAACTGGCCTTTATCGAAAACTTTCAGGATGGCAGATCCATATATGGCGTTTTACAAAACTACCAAAATTCAAATGGAGAAGCTCCAACCATACCCAATTTCAAAAGAGATGCCTACAAGCGGGTTTCAGATTCATTAGGTACGGAGCGCTATCAGGCAACACCGCTATATACTGAAGGAGAAACAAAACTTCCGACCATCTATGGCAAAGATGGTTGGTTGGTCAAGCTACAGAGCAGTGATACCTTAAAGTATGTGAAAATAGCTGGAGTATCTTTTGAGGGAGAATGGGAAGTTCCTAAACGATATCTTAAAACCATTGGAGATTCAGTAGTTTATGATAAAGTCATCATTGTGGATGTGACGAACCAGAATATTTGTACACTAGACAAAACTGAAAAAGGTTGGATCGTACGCAGTATGAATCCCGCTACCACTGGCGTACATAAACCTCCACATGCTCAAGAGACACCTACTGGCATCTTTGTTCTCCAAGAGCATAAATCCAAAATGTTCTATTATAAAGACGGAACAAAGAGCATTGAAGGATATGCACCCTATGCCAGTCGTTTTACAGCCGGGGCCTATGTACATGGCGTTCCGGTAAATAATCCAAAAGGAAAAATAGTAGAATATAGCCAAACATTGGGTACAACACCACGTTCGCATATGTGTGTCAGAAATGCGTCATCACATGCCCAGTTTGTTTATAAAAGGTCAAAAGACCTTCAAACTTTAGTCGTAGTTATTGATTAACAATAATTAACACATTGATTTACAATTTTTTAGTATCTTTAATTCTTAAATTTGCAGTCGAAAACAATTAAGGATTAAGTATGGAGAAATTAGTGTTCATTTTATTTATAGGGTTATATGCATCTGTCTTTTCAGATTCAAAACATGTAACTAAACCAGAAATTGAAAAAAAAGAAATTGTAATTACTAAAGAAATATCAAAAGTAGATTCACTCTACCAGAGCATGAATCTTAAGAATGTTGTCAATTACAAGGCATTCAAAGAAGCGATGGAAGGCTATACTTTACTTCCTGCTAAAAACAAAGATGTATTATCAATCATCGATTTTACATTAGCATCTACAGAAAAAAGACTTGTCGTATTGGACCTCAAAAACGAAAAAGTACTTTATCATTCAGTCGTCTCTCACGGTAAAAATAGCGGTAGCAATTTTGCTACTTCATTCTCAAATCGACCAGAGTCGTACCAAAGCTCATTAGGCTTTTACATTACAGAGAATACTTATCAAGGGGCCAACGGATACTCTTTAGTATTAAATGGATTAGATAAAGGATTCAATGATAAGGCCAAATCAAGAGCTGTAGTCATCCATGGTGCTGACTATGCAAATCCAAGTGTCGTTAGCTCATTAGGGCGCTTAGGTCGCAGTTATGGATGTCCAGCATTGCCAAGGGCATTGAACAAGCCTATCATCAACACCATAAAGGATGGTACCTTGCTCTATATCTATGCTGATGACGAAGAATATCTCGCCAAATCTAAAGTATTGAATCAGCGTAACGAACTTATGGCCCACTATCAAAAAGATATGGCCGATAAATTCGGTACCTTAAATTAATAAAAAAAATGCCTTCAATACATATGTATTGAAGGCATTTTTCATTAATTTTTTAGCTGTTATACAGCTATTACTTCGCACTAAATATAACTGATACGAGCCCAATCTATAGGGTTCAGTTATTTTTCTTCATCCCAAAATTCCGCATTTTTTATACCCAAAGCTTTTGCACTAAAGTTCGGATTCTCTTCCCCATTTTTGCGTTTCTGTTTATAATCTTGCCACACCTTTAGCGCAGTTTTACTCATCAGTAATATCGCAATCAAATTCACATAAGCCATTAGGCCAACACCTATATCACCAATTGCCCAAGCCATTTCCGCAGTCTTAACCGAACCAAAATACACCGCAGAAAGAAAAATAACACGTAAAGTCCAGATAACTAACGGGCTCACTTTGTTAGAAAAAATATAAGATAAATTAATTTCAGCATAGTAATAGTAAGCCATAACAGTCGTAAAAGCAAAGAAGAATAAAGCAATTGCAACAAAACCATTCCCGATCAGCGGAAAATGATGTGACACCGCCGCCTGCGTAAAGGCAGTATAATTGACTCCAGGTATATGTTCTGAAATATACCCAACGAGTTGCCCAGCACCATCAAACTGCCCGACATTGTACTGATTCGTAAATAGAATCATGAGCCCAGTAGCCGTACAGACAAATATCGTATCTACATATACCGAGAAAGCCTGTACCAAACCCTGCTGCGCAGGATGACTGACATCTGCTGCTGCTGCTGCATGCGGAGCAGTTTCCCTGCCCTGCTTCATTGGAATAGATACCTCTCTTCACACCCCAAGCAATCGCCATACCCACAATACCACCAAAAGTAGCATCTAAACTAAAAGCAGAACTAAAGATCAAGCCAAATACATCAAAGATTTGGGTATAATTTAAAGCAATGATCACAAGTGCCATCAAGATATAGCCACCAGCCATAAACGGCACCACCAATTCAGCAACGCGACCGATACGCTGCACACCTCCAAAAATGATAACAGCGAGTAAAACCACTACA
Organism: Sphingobacterium sp. SG20118; assembly: GCF_044740685.1. Lineage (NCBI taxonomy): Bacteria > Pseudomonadati > Bacteroidota > Sphingobacteriia > Sphingobacteriales > Sphingobacteriaceae > Sphingobacterium > Sphingobacterium sp. SG20118. The sequence continues at coordinate 1,543,263 of NZ_CP172826.1, read as the reverse complement.
GCAATCCCAGTATAGGCAACCGGAATTTCGAAGGCGTTATGCATAGAAGAAGCTATAGCATTACTTTGTACACCAGGTAATAAAAACCCCGTACTTGCTATCGTGATAACGGCAAATAAAACGGCATACCACTTTACACCGAGACATTTTTCAATATAATATGCAGGTCCACCCTTAAACTCATCACCGACCTTTTGTTTATATACTTGCGCCAATGTAGACTCTACAAAGGCCGAAGAAGCTCCCAAAAAAGCAATCGCCCACATCCAAAAGATGGCCCCTGGCCCACCCATATAGATAGCCGTAGCCACACCAATAATATTTCCTGTACCTACACGACCCGAAATGGCTAATGCAAATGCCTGAAATGATGAGATGCCCTCGTTCGTTTCTTTCTTCTGAAACAATAAGCGCAACATATCTTTGATGTAAGTGAGCTGCAGGAATCCGGTCCGTATCGAAAAATACAAACCCGTCAATAGACATAAGTAAATAAAAATATCGCTCCAGACGAGATCAGAAGCAATTTTAACAAAATTTTCAAAATAATTATCGACCATAATTTAAGCTTTACAAATAATTGGGGTTAAGTTCATCTAAATAAGGCTTGAAAGTATAAATTTTTATTCAAAAAAGGCAGTAATAAAATTAAAAAAACGCAAAAAAAGCCAAATTAATATTTGATTAATTTGGCTTTTACCATAAAAAATTATATCGAGCTAAACTTCAGCTTATGCTATTGCACAATAATGTCCAGCAAATAGAAAACAGCAAATATAACGGATGCTACACCATTAGTAGTCATAAAAGCGCGGTCTACACGGCTTAGGTCATTTGGGCTTACGATCCTATGTTGATAGATCAATAAGCAACCATAGAATATAACCCCTATATAATACAACCAACCTACTTCCATATATAAAACAGGCAGTAATACAAATATAAACGAGCAGACGTGCAATACTTCTGAGAAACGCAATGCCCCCTTAGTACCCAGTAAAACAGGAATAGAATTCAACTTATTTTCACGATCAAAAGCTTCATCCTGCAAGGCATATATAATATCAAATCCACTCACCCAACACAATACAGCAAGCCCGTACAATACAGGTACGATATGAAATTGCCCTGTCACCACCAGATATGCGCCTACCGGAGCTAAGCCTAAACCTAAGCCCAGCACCAAATGACACAAAGCTGTAATCCGCTTAGTATAAGAGTAAAAGAGTACGACAAATAAAGCAATAGGTGACAACATAAAGCACAAACTATTGATAAAATAAGTCGCTATTACAAAAAGCAAACAATTGAGGATGGTAAACCATAGTGCACCCTTTGCAGATATGCGTCCAGCAGGTATATCCCGCATGGCTGTTCTCGGATTTATCAGGTCGATATCCCGATCCAAGTAGCGGTTAAAGGCCATCGCTGCATTGCGTGCCGTTACCATACACACTAACATAAGCACCAACAACTTCCAATCAAAAGTATGATTGGTCGTATGTAATGCTAAGAAAAAACCGATTAGAGCAAAAGGTAGCGCAAAGATACTATGCGCAAACAGCACCAAAGATAAATACTTCTTCATTCGCTATTCCTCTTCGTCAGCAAAACGATATCTATCTTTATCCTCCACATCAGCAAATCTATCTTCATCGTCGTCATCATACTCATCATTACGATCAGTATCCACTTCAGGTAGAACAAAACGGGTATTGATATCAGCTATGGTATCCAATATAGCATCACAACCCGATTTTACTTCCGCAGAAGTTAAAAAACATTTTGGAATCTCCTCAAACCATTCGCCCAATGCTTTTTTAAACTTGGACATATTGACATCAGACTTCACATTTGACTGCTTATCCGCTTTTGTAAATACCAACATAAAGGGTAAACCCCGCTCACCTAACCAATAACAAAATTCTAAATCTATTTTCTGCGGCTCATGACGACTGTCTACCAAGACAAAAATACATTGCAAATTATCGCGATGCGTTAGATAACGACGTATAAACTTTTCCCAAGCCTCGCGATTTGTCTTTGAAGTTTTCGCAAAACCATACCCAGGTAAATCCACCAAAAACCAGTCATCGTTGATGATAAAGTGATTGATGAGCTGTGTCTTACCAGGTTTTTGCGATGTTTTTGCTAAACCTTTCTTGCCAACCATGGCGTTGATCAATGAAGATTTCCCTACATTGGAACGACCAATAAAAGCATACTCAGGTAGTTTGCCCTCAGGCAATTTATCAACTCGTGTATTACTACAGATGAATTCGGCTTTTTTAATTTGCATCTTGCAAAGGTAGTATAAAACTATCCTTTTGACAAATTGAACAGCCTGCAGAATCTATATAAAAAACGGAATAATGGCTATATTTATGTAACGTTTCTCATTTACTGTTGACTAATTATAAAATAACCAAAATAAAACATGCTTTTAGAAATCAAAAACGTCGTAAAAGACTATGCCAGTCATAGAGCCTTGGATCATGTATCACTCAGCATTCCTCAAGGCAAAATATTCGGACTACTAGGTCCAAATGGGGCTGGAAAAACATCACTGATCAGAATTATCAATCAGATTACCGGACCCGATGGAGGTGAAATTATCTTCGACGGAGAGCCTTTAGCACCCCAACATATCGCCCGCATCGGTTACCTTCCTGAGGAAAGAGGGCTCTATAAGAAGATGAAGATAGGTGAACAAATGCTTTACTTAGCACAGTTAAAAGGACTGAGTAAAAATGAAGCAACAAAAAGAATAAATCATTGGTTTGTGAAACTTGACATTTTGTCATGGCTGGATAAGAAGGTCGAAGACCTGAGTAAAGGGATGCAGCAGAAAGTACAATTTATCGCTACTGTACTGCACGAACCTGACCTGATCATCTTGGATGAACCCTTTTCTGGCTTTGACCCCGTCAATGCCAACTTAATCAAAGATGAAATCCTCGAATTGAATAGAAAGGGGGCTACAATCATCTTTTCGACCCACCGTATGGAGTCGGTGGAAGAACTTTGCGATCATATTGCACTGATCAATCGCTCGCAAAAGATACTCGACGGCAATATTCGGGACATCAAAGACAAGTACAAAAACCAAACCTACAAAATCGAACTACATTCCGTAACAGATGAAAAATCGATATATATAGAAAATCTATACACTATAAAATCTCTAGAAAACATTGAAAAAAAAATCAATATCACCATTAAGCTAAACAAAGACATTAGCATCAATCAGGTATTGAGCGCCTTAATCCCATTGGCAGAAATTCATCAGGTCCTAGAAATAGTACCCTCTATAAACGACATTTTCATCGAGCAGGTGACGTTATCCAACAGTGCTAAAAACGAAATCGACCATGCATAAAATACTACTCATCATCCAACGCGAATACTTTTCACGTGTCAAAAAGAAATCATTCCTGCTGATGACATTTCTGGTTCCCTTATTTTTCATTGCCCTCTATGGTGGCATATTTTATCTGACCAAGAAAAGTTTCAAAGACGCCCATGCCCATGTTTACATCTTGGACCAGCAAGGAGACTTTGCCCAGCACTTGAAAAGCGACCCCAACATTACGTTTACCGTTAGCGACCGCTCTCTCAAGGATCTAAAAGTGCAGATCAAAGACGATGAGCAAAATAGCTCCATCTTGGTCATCCCAAAAGATATCTATCAGAAGTCTGCCATCGAACTCATTTCGGCAGATAAGGCCAATATTACGATTCAAAATTCCATCGCTCGCCAACTAGAAGGCATCATCAGACTCACAGAATACAAGAAACTGGGTATTGACCCTCAGGTATTGGTATCTGTGCAGCCGCACATCAAAGTCAATGCTAAAGAGCTTACTGAAGATGGTCAAGAGAAAAATAGTAACACAGGCATCGCCATGGGCATCGGAGTGGGTTTGGCCGTGTTGGTATACCTATCGCTATTTCTATATGGAGTGCAGGTAATGCGCGGTGTCATCGAAGAAAAAAGCAACCGTATCATCGAGGTGATTATATCATCAGTCAAACCCTTTCAGCTCATGATGGGTAAAATCATTGGTATCGGTATGGTCGGGTTGACGCAATTCCTACTTTGGATATTACTCACCGGCGGGCTGATCTTTTTAGCAACCAAACTACTGAATAAAGAAGTCGTGGAACAAGCCGCTATGCAACAAGGCAGTTTCCGGTATGGCCGCTATGAACCAATCCGCAGACACTGGACTCGGATTTGGCACCTTACAACATCTCGAGTCTGTTAACGTCACAGAGATCGTCATTTGCTTCTTCCTGTTCTTCCTATCAGGCTACTTACTATACAGTGCTATCTTTGCTGCAGTGGGTTCAGCTGTAGACAGTGAAACAGAAGCCAATCAATTTACCATGCCCATCACCATGCCATTGCTACTGACCTACGTATTGTCGTTTGGAGTCATTATCAACGACCCTAACGGTCCTATTGCAACCTGGTTAAGCTTCATACCCTTTACCTCCCCTATTGCCATGCTGGTGCGGATTCCGTTTGGAGTACCCTTCTGGCAGATTGCCGTATCGTTGACCATTTTGATTATTACCTTCCTGCTCGTCACTTGGTTAGCAGCCAAAATATACCGCGTCGGTATTTTAATCTATGGCAAAAAAGCAAATTTCAAAGAAATCATGAAGTGGATTAAATATTAAAGAAGCATATATGCTTACATAACAGCTCTTTGCTATTCGCAAAGAGCTGTTTTTGGTTACGACCCATTTACCGACCCATTTCAATTCCGTCGCAATTCACCGAATCCTTTCCCCTCTTCACCGAGTTTACCTCGTCGTTTACCTTATTCCGCTTCTAGTTTTTAGTCTTCGTATATACCTTTGATTCAATCAATTAAATAAAAACACAAATCAAAAACTTAAAACTAAAGATCATGAAAAATTCATTAACCTCCATCTTTCTCGTACTTGCACTAATCGGAGCATTGGTAGTACTTACGAATAGCAGTTCTGCAAAAGATAAAATTGCTAAAAACACAGACCCCATTGCCGTTATCGACAGCTACATACAGATTACAACAGTGGGCAATACAGAGGGGATACAAAAATTATTCTCCAACGATTTTAAGTGGACACAATCATCCAATGCAAAAACAAAAACCTATAACAAAACAGATCTTGTTAACTTCTTAAAAGTGCATAAAGGTCTTATTCAAAATTGTAAAACCAGCTACAGTATCATGGAGAAAAATGACAACTGTGTCATGGCCAAAGTAGAAATGAAATATGACAATTTCACAAAAGTAGAATGTATCACCCTATGTAATGAAAATCAGGAATGGAAAATAACCCAAATCATCGAATCGTACAAATAGCAGCACTCCTCCATGAAAAAAGGTCTTAAAACTAATTTTAAGACCTTTTCTTATTTTATATAAAATCGATGATATCTATTTCACTAAGAAACCACCACCGATCAAATCATTGCCTTCATAAAAAACTGCCGATTGACCAGGTGCGATACCTTTTACATTGTGCACGAAATCGATCTTCACCATATCACCCTCTTGCGAGATTGTAGACAAAGCACCAGCATCTTTATAGCGCACCTTCGAAATCGCTTCCATCGGTTGATCCAATGAAGCATATTTCACCAAATTGACATTGCGCACATAAGCGAATGATTTTTCCAGTTCATACTCTTCACCCAATACAACCGTATTGCTTTCTGGAAGAATCTCTACCACAAACATCGGTTTACCCAATGCAATACCCAGACCTTTACGTTGTCCGATTGTGAAATAAGGGTAACCGATATGTTCACCAACCACAGTACCATCTGTCAAGATAAAGTTACCTTTACCGATCTGTTGATCCAATGTAGGAACTTTATGTCTTAAAAATGCACGGTAATCATTATCCGGAACAAAACAGATCTCATAGCTCTCCGCTTTATTAGCCAGTTCCTTCTGCCCCATATCCAAAGCCATCTGACGAATTTCTGTTTTAGCGAACGAGCCCAATGGGAATTGGGTACGAGCCAAATTTTCCTGCGCAACACCCCAAAGCACGTAAGATTGATCTTTATTTTCATCCTTACCTTTCGAAATCACGTAACGATCATTATCGTGAAGACGAATATTGGCATAGTGTCCAGTTGCGATAAACTCACAATCCAATTTATTCGCACGTTTCATCAAAGCCTCCCACTTAATATGTGTATTACACAATACACAAGGGTTCGGCGTACGGCCAGCAATATATTCATCTACAAAATTGTCAATGACAAAATCGCCAAACTCGTCTCTAATATCCAATATATAATGCGGGAAACCATAATTCACCGCCAATGAACGCGCATCGTTGATACTATCCAAGCTGCAACATCCGGTTTCCTTAGACGAACCACCAGAAGCTGCATAGTCCCAAGTCTTCATCGTGATCCCTATGACTTCATACCCTTGTTCATGAAGCATGACAGCCGCTACCGAACTGTCAACACCCCCACTCATAGCAACTAATACTCTTCCTCTTTTACTCATTTTATTTTATTGAACTGCAAAGATAGGCTATTTCAAAATTTTACGTGTTAATTTCTTGTAAATTTTATCTGTATCTAAATCAAGTCTTTCAAAAAAATACATGAAATAAATGATTGAAAAGTTTTAGAATTCGAATTATCGGGCTATATTTGCATCGCATTCAAAGTTAAACGGGGATGCAGGTTAAGGTGCCATAGCTCAGTTGGTAGAGCAAAGGACTGAAAATCCTTGTGTCGCTGGTTCGAATCCAGCTGGCACCACCAGATCTGAAAGTAACAGATTAAAAACAAAAACTTGGAAGGTGCCATAGCTCAGTCGGTAGAGCAAAGGACTGAAAATCCTTGTGTCGCTGGTTCGAATCCAGCTGGCACCACCAGATCTGAAAGTAACAGATTAAAAACAAAAACTTGGAAGGTGCCATAGCTCAGTCGGTAGAGCAAAGGACTGAAAATCCTTGTGTCGCTGGTTCGAATCCAGCTGGCACCACCAGATCTGAAAGTAACAGATTAAAAACAAAAACTTGGAAGGTGCCATAGCTCAGTCGGTAGAGCAAAGGACTGAAAATCCTTGTGTCGCTGGTTCGAATCCAGCTGGCACCACCAGATCTGAAAGTAACAGATTAAAAACAAAAACTTGGAAGGTGCCATAGCTCAGTTGGTAGAGCAAAGGACTGAAAATCCTTGTGTCGCTGGTTCGAATCCAGCTGGCACCACAAAAAAAAGCTCTCTCAGTATTACTGAGAGAGCTTTTTTCATTTATAGGCATCTTATTTATTACCTGAATATGGATTTTGGTCCGTCTCAGAAAGCGCGTTATTGTTCGCGATCTCCAATTGTGGAATCTGATTTAGAAATCGGTAATCATTAGAAGGAAAAGTACCGGTTGGATTGGCACTACCCGCTACATAACCATTCAAATTGTTCATTCCCCAAGTATAATGACCTTCCGGATAAGTAGCCGTTTCTTGGATACGGAGCAATGGTTTTTGCAAGCGCAACAGGTCGTATATTCCCGTAACCCCCTCACACAACAATTCCTTCCTACGCTCCACATAGATGGCTTCTAGCAATGGCGTACCCGCAGCAGCAGTAGTCATCCCCTTAACACCACGAGCCGTTTGCAAACGATTCAGATAGGTCAACGCCTGTCCATTGTTCAATTGTGCAGCAGCCTCCGCCATGATCAGCAACATCTCCGAACCACGCATCAACGAAATTTCTGGTCTGGTATTTCCCTGAACAGCACCATTGGCATCGCCATAATGCTTATACTTATCATACGCCCATTTCGTAGACCATTCCTTCGAAGCATTTTTAGTACGTTTCCAAAACTGGTAACGATCCTCTGTTTTTTCAAACAGCTTTTCATATTGACCATCCGCAAAAAAGTCCAAGAACGAATAGATAGGTCCATCCGTATAGCCCTCACCATAACTTTCATCTTGGTTATACCAGAAATTAAACTGCGTACCACCACCCAGGTTATTGGTAGCCGTAAATTGGACAGCCCACATCACCTCAGCATAATTATTGCTGATTACATCATCAAAACCAGAGCGATACTGCTCTTTGGTCATCAATTGGCTGTAATTAGTATAAGCCGCATTAGCCTCTGCATATGCACCTTCCCAATTATTCATCACCAAATAGACCCGAGCTAACTGCCCCGCTACCACGCTTTTATCGATCGTCCACTTATTTGGACGCGTATAATTTGCCAATAAAGACTTCGCATCCGTCAGATCTTGGACAATCTGAGCATATGTTGCTTCCACTGTAGCACGAGGTAAACTTTCATTTTCCTTCGGACTTAAGCGCAAGATCACCCCAGGTTTCTGTTTGGCCAACATATAAGTCTGTTGATAGTTTTGGATCAGGTGAAAGTAACACAACCCCCTGATCGCTTTTGCCTGACCCATGATCTGATTTTTCAAGGTCTCTTCACCCTGCGCTTCAGGCAAGGCATCGATGATGATATTCGTTTGGTTGATGATCTTATACATCATCGACCAGATACCATTAGATAGACCCGTCGTTTGCGTCTTTTGAGGCTCGTAGGTATATGCCGTCACTTGGTTGCCACCCATATTGGTATGGCTCAAGATATCCGCACCCCCCAGATCCACATACATCTGCAAACCTGGCAACCCCGCATAAACACGGTCCGTGCCCTGATCATTAAAATACAGTTGTCTATAAGTAGCCGTCAAGACACGCTCCAACTGCGAAGCACTCGACAAGACTACATCCTCCGACGTCGCCGTTGAAGAATCGGCATCCAAGAAGTCCTTACAGCCCGTTTGCATTAAAAGGACAGCCCCTAATGCGATATATTGTAAACTTTTAGCAATTTTTTTCATTTTCTATTCTCTTTTAAAACGACACCTGTAAACCAGCCATATACACTCTTCTTGATCCCTGTATCCCATTATCCTTATCAGCAGAACCGTTATAATTATTACCAGACAAGGCCGTTTCAGGATCCGAATACCGTTTTTTCGCTGCACCAAACGTTAACAAGTTATCGCCCGATACATAGAAGCGCACTTTAGACAAACCGATCTTCGACAAGGTATTCGTCGGCAATGAATAGCCCAATGAAACGTTACGCAGACGGATATAATCGTTATCAAACACATAGAAATCAGAATTTTTACGCGTACTCGCATAATCATCATTCGAATACTTAGGCAATAAAGCCTGATCTCCAGGTTGGCGCCAATGATCTGCCACTAGATCTTGAATCACACCTACACCACCACGTACTGCAGTACGCTCGACATAAGCATAGTCAAACATCTTGGATCCAAGCGAATAATACAACATAAAGGACAGGTCTATTCCTTTAAACTGGAATGCATTGGTCAATGAACCATACACTTTCGGTAGCGCCGATCCGATGTGCTGATAATCATCAGAGGTTACCTCTGCATCATATTTTTCTGTCATTTTCCAGTTTTCACCATCACGCACCCAATAGCGCATATTACCCGTTTCAGGGTCTACACCAGCATTTTTAACCATATAGAATTCGTACAACGAGTATCCTTCAGCAAGTTTGTAGCCTGCCCCCCGATTGTTGTAGGTAAACTCGCCACTAGGTAAGTATGTGATTTCGTTTTTCAACGTAGATAAGTTCGCATCGATCTTCCATTTAAAGTTTTCCTTACGAATCGCATCAGCGCCCAATGAGAATTCAAAACCTGAATTTTTCAAATCGCCCAAATTGGTATTCAAGCCATTGGCGTTGCCCACCTGTGCCGATAATGGAAACTCTTTATAATACAAGAGGTCAGATGCCGTTCGCGAATAATATTCGATCGTACCGTAGATGTTTTTTAGGATACCAAAATCAAATGCGGCATTGAACTGTTTGTTTTTTTCCCATATCAACGTCGGAGTCGGGAAAGCCGAAGGCTTTAACCCTGCTTGACCATACAAGTCACTTGATTCATACACCCCTTGGTAAGCATAGTAGATATCACCACCAGCTACACCATTATCACCACGACGACTCAATTTATCGTTACCCGTGGTACCGTAACTCGAGCGAAAGGATAGATTATCCAACCAGCTCACATCCTTTAGGAAATCCTCCTTAGCAATCTGCCAAGAAAGGCCTGCCGAAAAGAAGTTACCCCAGCGGTTGTCCGGATGAAAGCGAGAAGAAACCATCCCGACGGAATGAACCGGACAAAAAGTATTTACTATCGTAGTTATAATCCAACTTACCAAAGTAAGATAAAAGTGCATAGCGATCCTTGTTGGAATTTACCGACCAATTTTTAGTCGTCGAAGACAATTCATACTGCCCCAGCTGCATGATTCCCTCTCCGTATCCATAGTCGTACAAGCTGTTATTGGTATAAGACTCCTGTCCAGCCAATGCAGCAAAATTATGGCTACCAAAATCCTTGTTCCAACTCAATATATTGTTGAATGTAACGGATTTGGTATTGTTATTCGAGCGCGAAGCAGACCCGCCATTCGTCATCACGGTAACCCCATATGGCGCCAGCTGCCCGGCTCCATGGACGGCAGATCCATAGGTGAAATTTTTCGAACTATTATCGTCGATACTTAAGCTCGTTTTAAAGGTAAAATTGTACGGTAAAGTAACCTGTGCAAAAAACCGGGACGCTATCATACTGTTCATCACATTATTGAAGTCCTCATCATTCGCATTGTTCCAGTAGTCACCATTATTCTGCATGACATTGGCACCAAAGAAATTATTGACATAATTTCCATAATCGTACATGCGTTTACCTGTTTTTTCCGAGTACACCCAATCCGTATTGTCGTTATTGCGCAGATAAGGCGAATACATCGATGTGGTAAACACCAAAGCACGTGCAGCACCAGAAACATTCTGTCTGCTACCGCTATAAGAAAGGTTACCCCCTACCTGTAACCATTTATTGACCTGCGTGGTTACGTTGGCACGGAAACCATAGCGTTTAAAATACTGGCTAGACGCATATCCCTTATCATCCAAATACGAAGAAGATAAGAAATAATTGGTCTTTCCATCACCTGCAGTACCTGAAACATCCAGACCATAATCCTGTCTCAATTTTCTTGAAAACACGGCTTTGTACACATCATAATCAGCCTCATCCCAGATCATTTTCAAGTTCGGGTTGATATAAGGGTTGCCTTTACCATCATGCATGACATATTCTTCATCGATGTGCTGGAAGGGCGATACATATATTGACTCACCTTTGGAATTGTTCACCTTTTTCAACAGCTTGCTGAGCACATTGTCTGAAGCCCAATCGCCAGCCTTCTCCGAAGTCAAGTTATATTTATAGAATTGATCATTGTACATCGCTTCCCAAGTATTGAGCAATTGCTCTTGAGGAGAAGCTTTTGTTGGATTTTTGACCGCATTGTCCGAAGTACCCCAAGCCGATCTAAAATTCAGCACCGGTTTAGCCGTTTTTCCTTTTTTAGTCGTGATCACCACCACCCCATTTGCTGCACGAGAACCGTAGAGCGAAGAAGCAGCCGCATCCTTCAAGACCGTAACCGATTCAATATCTGAAGGAGATATCGAGTTGAGCTGACCATCATAAGGCATCCCATCCACCACATATAGTGGATTAGAAGTCCCAGACATGGAACTGATCCCGCGTATCTGAATACGCGTTTCACCACCTGGATTACCTTCATTGTTGACAACATTGACACCAGGACTCATCCCCTGTAGCGCCTCTGCAAAACCCGAACCGGATATTTTTTCCAATTGATCCGATTTGACCACCGAAGCAGAACCAGTGAACGTAGATTTTTTAGCCGTACCATAAGCCACGACTACCACTTCATCCAGATCATTAGCTGTCGATTCAAGTTGCACATTGAGCGTAGTCTCCCCTTTCCATACAATTTCTTTCGATGCATAGCCCATATAGCTGACCACGATTTTTGATCCCACCGGAATCGTCGCCAAGTTAAAGCGGCCCGAAGTATCTGTAAAAGTCGCTATCGCTGTACCTTTGACAGAAATAGAAGCTCCAGAAATCGGCCCATTCCCATCACGCACAACCCCGGTTATTTTAACTTGGTTGCTTTGGTATTCGACCTGTATACCCGCGATCGATTGATCGAGGCCACCAAAACCAAATACCATTGAAAAGGCTAAAACATGAAATAGTTTAGATTTATTCATAAAAAAATAATTTGTTAGTACGTATGATGCATTATCCACACGCGGCGACAAATCAATAAAATATTTTTAACAAAACACATTAATTGTAAAAATAAATCTAAAGAACTACCAAAATAATTGCCAAAACAACAAGTTTGATGGTGTATTATTTACAATAACATAAAACATAGAAAACATAAGCACATACAACTAACTACAGCTAATCAAGCACTTACAATATAGGTCTATAATTTTCCCACATATGCGTATAAATCACCATTATAGTAGCATCATCAACTAAAAAAAAATGAATCTATTTATGAATTGTAACAAAAATATAGCACATGACAGACATAATGCTCAGAAATGACTGATCTATTTTGTTACTAATAATCGTTTAAGAGACGAGTATCTAAATATTTATTTATCCCCAACCAAAATTAACACCATAAAATAAGACATTATGAAATAAAAAGAGCTGATGAATAACGTAATTCACCAGCTCTTCTACCTTTTTAGGTGCTACTACAAAAAGAACACTAATTATTATACCCTATATTTTGAGGAAAATCTGCTCCAGAATTTGCATCAATGACCTCTTGAGGAATAGGCCATAGTTCATTCCCGTCCTTTATTGCATCCTTAGATTGCGTATTCAATCTTTTCACGCGATCTAAAAACACAGTTTTCCCAAATCTAGAAAGTGTCATTCTACGCATTTCCTCTCCCAACAGTTTCCCTAGCTCGCTCGTCCAATAAATAATCTATATTAACTTGAGATGCCAATACAGGAGTAGCTTTAGCTCGCGCTCGCACTACATTAATTGTCGAAGCAGCAGACGCAGGGTCATTCTTTTGCAAATAGGCTTCAGCTAAGAGTAAATACGTTTCGGCCAATCGGATCTTAACACGATCTTTCATATTACCTTCAAACGCAGGGTTATCAGCTGTCTTTCCATAAAAGAATTTAGTTGTCGTCGCAAACACATTGCCAGACTCTTTAATCTGCTCGGTGATATTGAGTTTAGTACCATACAATGGACTCTTCGGATCATTATGATACCAATCTCTTTTGATGTTATATTCCGAATTGCGGACATCTTGCACTTCATAGCTATTCAGCCACCATTCATATGGCCTGATATGACCTAGACCACGACCACCCAAAGAATCTGCTAATAGAAAACCGGTTTGCTGCGCATAGAAAGGCACCCAAGCACGCTTACCCCAATCGGTATAGAGATCTCCCCCACCTTGACTATTATATTCCAGCTGTATTGCCCAGATTGTTTCTTGATTTCCTGATTTACGATTTTGATTTTTTTCAATAAACATATCGTGAAAATAATCTCCAGATAAATCCTTTTCTATACCAAACCGTTGATTGTTCAAGCTAAAATACGGAGCATTGATAACAGCTTGAGCTGCAATAATCGCCGAATCGGGTTTATTGGCCCATAAATAGGCCTCTGCAAGATAGTGATAGGCTGCCCATTTTGTCAATTTACCATCTTCGACACTTCCTGGATTTTCAGGCAGATTTTCGGCTGCATACTTAAGATCTGCAATCATATTTTGAATAACCTCCTGTTTAGGAGCTCTTGTAAAATCTGTCCTTGGTAATTCCGAGACTTTATCCACCCAAGGCACATCTCCATATAAACTAACAAGGTAGCGATAAGCATAAGCTCTGAAAAATTCAGCCGTAGCACGGACTCTTTTAGGATCTTGATCAGCATCCTTCCATTGAATGTTTGGATTGTCCAAAGCGGATAATATCAGATTTGAATTACCAATCAATCCATAGGCAAATTTCCAATAATTACGGACGTAGGAAGACGTCGGATTTAAGGTATAATTGGAAAAGGGTGCCAGTGTCGCGTCTGTACCTGTCTGCTTTATAGCAACAATATCTGTCCCTACTTGCAGTGCTTCCTGCGGGGTAGCTCCTTGCGAAAAAAAGTCGTTGTTCCAGGTATGAAACTCCAATCTAGCAAAGGCATAAAGTCCTGTTAATCCGGTTTCAAAACCATTAGTAGTGGTATACGTATTGTTAGGAGCTTGAAAACCACTGGTATCTTCATCCAAAAAATCTTTACTGCAGCCAACAAATAGTGTGGTGCTTAATAATAAATATGTAATGTTCTTAATTGCTTTCATAACGTAATTGGTTAAAATTGTACATTGACACCTAATGAAAATGTTCTTGCCGCTGGATATGGCGACACGATATTTGTTGTCGTTGGATTGCCCGTTGCACCGCTCACTGCCAATGATTCGGGGTTAAATCCTTTAACATTCGTAAAAGTATATAGATTACGGGCATTGATAAATGCTCTTATAGACCCGATATTCAATCGCTCGAGCTTCGCTCCATTGAAGGTGTAACCCAACGATAGATCACGAATGCGCCAATAGGAAGCATTCAAATAATAGCTATGGTTATTTACAGGTGTATATCCGGGTGAAGGGATGCTAGTACTAGGACGCTCAGGTGTCCAATACTCCATATCGGACAAATAGTTGGCTCCATTATTAGGTAAGAAACGTTCAATATTTCTAAAATTGTCTTCTTTAGAAACGTCAAAAGCGCCATTCATAAAGATCGATAGTGAAAATTTCTTATAGCTAAATTCATTGCCAAAACTCAGGTTATAAACAGGCACTTTATTGCCCATCATGGTACGATCTGCTGCAGTAATTTTTCCGTCACCATTTATATCCGCCAATTTTGCATCTCCAGGTTTTGCATTCGGTTGGTGCGATTGCGCGATATCATCCTCTTTCTGCCAGATACCGGTAACTTTATAATCGTAGAAGATACGAATGGGTTGTCCGATCAACCAAGCATTGGTCAGATCATCCTTGCCATCTCCCCTTAAGTCAACGATCTTATTTTTATTCCATGAAAAATTAATGCTCGACGACCAGCTGAAGTTTTCTTTTACGATATTTTTCGTATTTAATCCGACCTCTATACCAACATTAGCAGTCTGTCCTATATTACTCAAGATCGTGCTATAACCATTCATAACAGGAACCTGACGGCTCATCAATAAATCAGAAGTTTTAGCATTATAATAATCAACATTACCACTGATGCGATCATTCCATAGACCGAAGTCTACACCAATATTCAAGGATTTGGTTGTCTCCCATTTTAGGCTACTGCTTCCGCGACCATTGTAGTTCATGACCAATCCATTGGATACCGTAGCATCGTCCCCAAACAGGTATTCTATTTTGGACAAGCGGTTGTAAGTCTGATATGGGCTTACTGCTTGATTTCCATTTTTACCATAGGAAGCTCTCAACTTTAGCATATTGACATATTCAGAGCTAAAAAAATCCTCTTTGGATATCACCCATGCTCCAGCTATAGACGGGAAAAATGCATATTTATCATTTTTAGAGAAAGATGAATAACCATCCGATCGGCCTGTCAATGTCAATAGATAGCGTTCTTTATACCCATAATTGATTCTTCCCATATAAGAAAGTAATGCCGTATTGGTCAACCCGGAAGATATTTTTTGATTTTTTGCAGCCGAGCCCAAATTGTTATAACCGACATCCGACACAAAGTCTTCACCATATAAGCGAGACCATTTTTCTTGCGACTCCGATGCACTGTACAATCCAACCACGTTTAACTTATGGTCGCCGAAGGTACGGTCATAAGTAAGGAGATTTTCCCAAGTCCAATCGTACCTGTTGTTGTTATAGATTTCGCCTTTCCCTCTTATCCCCATTCCAGTAAGGGTGTTCGATCCATAATAATAGGATTGTTCTCTATTTTGATAATTTGTACCAAAAGTTGTTTTAAAACTCAAACCTTGAATAGGTAATTTAACATCCAAGAAGGTATTGGCGTACACCGTTCTCTTGATATCATCATTAATCCCGTTATCATCGGCAAAAGGATGAGGGTATAACGTCTGTGCATACATCGGATAGGTAACAACTTGACCATTTTCATCACGGTTGATACCATAAGGACTCATTTTTACCGCATTATCAATAGAAGGCTGCACACCATTCCGCTTACCTTGCGACGCTTGTACTGCGAGACCAAGTTTCAACCATGATGTCAGATGCTGATTGAGATTAAGATTGATATTAAAGCGCTCATAAGGTGTGTTTTTTACGAGCCCATCTTGATTAAGATAAGCAACTGAAGCATAATAATCAGAACGGTCACTTCCTCCCGAAAAACTCAACTGATGCTCATTAACTGGCGCATTTCTGTTAAAAATAGCATCTTGCCAATCCACCTCTTCCCCTTTTTTATATTGTTGTAAAACATTGGCAAACAGATAATTCTCCGGATCCAACTGACTGCCTGTTTTACCTTTTGAAATTTGATAATCACGCATATAATTAATATACTCGGGGCCATTCATCAGATTCAGTCTTCTTTCCACATTTTGTATCCCAAAATATCCATTATAACTCATCTGTGGTTTGCCAGATAATCCTTTTTTAGAAGTGATCAAGATGACACCATTTGCAGCACGAGAGCCATAAATAGCTGTTGAAGATGCATCTTTTAATACGGATATATTTTCAATGGTATTGGAAGCGATATCACCTAAAGATCCACTAAAGGGAATACCATCCAAAATAATCAACGGATCGTTAGATGCCGATATGGAGTTTTCACCACGAATCGTAAAAGAAGCCGTAGTTCCAGGACGCGCATTTCCGGAATTAATATTCAAACCAGCTACTTTTCCTTGCAACTTGTCCACGATATTAGGAGAATTGATATTTTCTAAAGATTTGGAAGATACCGTAGCCATACTTCCTGTTAAATCTGATTTCTTTTGTGCCCCATACCCCACTACAACAACTTCGTCTAAGTTTTCAGAACTTGATGTCAACACCACATGACCAGCATCCGAAGCTGTCACTTCCTTACTTTTAAAACCAACAGACGAAAAAACAAGAGTTGAACTTGAAGATGTAACACTCAATTCAAATTGTCCCTTTTTATCTGTGGATGTTGAAGTCGTGCCACCCTTCTCTTTAACTGTTACACCAGCAATTGGGTTACCATCTGCATCTTTAACCGTTCCTTTTATGGTTGATTGCACAGAATGGTATACTGACATATCACTTTTGGAAACATGGGCGTGAGCGTAGCTCTGTAACCCAATTAAAAGAATAGGACTTAATAAAATTGACTTTCGACATAAATAAAGCCGATTAATCATTTTCAAATTTGGTTGGTTCATTATAATATAGTTTATAGTGTGACGACAAAATACACGTAACTTTAACATAATATTAAAACTGCAAATAGACAATCGATTGTGTAATTAACGAAAACGTTATATATAACGACTTCATACGCTAGTAGTGAAATTGGGGAAATTCCACTCCTCGCATTAGATACAATACAAGTTTTCAAATAATAACTAGACTTTTATTTTATCCCTTAAAACAGCCCCAGATATACACTACTCGAATAACTGACCCCATCTCGATCATGGACAACCAGATACAGGTGAACTGGGCGACCATGCAGACCCGAAGGCAATTCCATGGTCAACCGACCATCCTGGCGGATCACCCCTTCCTCATTGATAGCTGCCGAAGCACCTTCGATATCATAGGCACAAAAGATCAGTACATCATCCCAGCTAGCCCCAAGATTAGGGTTATGCATTCTTTCCCAGATCAGAACAACCACCTGCCCTTCTCGCTTTACCGTCCGCATCTTAACGGAAGGCAAAAGCCCTTCACTCAGCTTAGCTTTTGCAGGATTGACCTGGATATTCGGATAATCGCCTTCTACGGCATTCAGCAACAGGTGTGACATCGCCCGTCCCAAAGGCCTCTTTCCTTTCCGGTAACTGGAAAATCCCTTATGAATCAGCAGATTCAACGGAGCCAAGAACAATCTCGCCATCCGAAACCGAGTCCTGGAGATCAGCAGCAGATTGCTACCCTCCCTAGGCATAACGATACTTCTAGTTATTAATTTCATCACATTAATTGCTTAAGTCAAAAGGAACAACCCAAAAATCGTCATTGGCTCCATTTCTAATTGTTCCCATCTCTGTTTTTTTTTAAATATTTAACCATAAATAAAGACTTAATATATACCGGCATATCTTGCTTTACGGAAACAAACATAGCACATGAACCGAGTGCTTGTCAAGAGGCCAAACAGGGTTGTCCGGTATGTGTCCGATACCCGATAACAAATTGTCAGACAACTGTCCAAGAACCTTCTACGGACAAGAAGTTTCGCGCATGAATAGTAAATCTCGCAGGCCCTATTACAGAAAAATCAGGAACTTCATAAAGGTCAAATAGCGAACAAATTCATACCAGATAGGTACCAGCTTCGGCCTCTATCCATCTCCCACACATCGCTGGCACATCTCCCAAACACCCCTTCCCCAAGAAAACGGTATTAAAAGGTAATTAGAAGGTGATTTCAGGATAGTAAAAACTCCGAAGTAGGTACGAATACAGTACGAAGCAGATACCGTTAAGGTATCTGGAAATCAGGGAATATGTTTAGGATTTTTCTGATGGTATCGGATGTACAGGTTCAGTACATCCTGTTTGTGGAAGTATCTTTGTTTGCGTTCCAGGTAGGCTACGGTTATCATGATTGTTTTCATAAGATTGGGTAGTCTAAAGACCTACCGCCGAGATCAAAGCGTCAGCCCTTATTTCAAGCTGACGACTTCATTTAATTAACATGCAAACATAGATTTTGACTAACCCCTTGTATATATTTTCAATTATAATAATTAATTGAACGATAAAGAAATAAAAAACGATAAAACACAACATGTAACGAGAATAACTTTTTTTAGTGCCGAAAATCACGTTGTTACAATCATAGCCATTTTGCATGCTTAACCATAAAATCCGTATCGGTTAAGCATCGGAAAACCGATCAATCAACTTCCAACATTTACTTAAGGATGTTCCACCCTTTAAAAATCAAGGATTTGACATATGGTGTTTGAAAAAGGGTTTTTAATATAAGCGTTATCCACCAGTCTTTTTCCAAAGCCTTAGCAATGATTCCACTTTTGACCTCTGCCTGTGCTAAACTTGTAGGTCGTTGCACATCTGTTAATTTAAGCCATCCAATCATTTATTTAAGATTAGTTTAAGTATAAAATCATGAACAGCGGCAGATGCGAGCTTGAGTTCAAAATTTAAAAATATAGGGTTCTCTTTTTCTAAAAGATGAACCAACCTTACCCTTGTTAATTCATCAATTTGATCAACACCCAATTCCTCTAGCCCTAAGATAATCAAACCACTGAGTTCACCTTTGAGAGCCATTTTCTTAGGTGTTGTTGATTTAAACCTAATGACACTCTTACCAACCTTAATGATACGACTATTACCGTCAGTCAAATAATCAAGCTTCGTAGGAACTTGCAAAGTTAATCCCAACTTATGCAGGACGAATGCTCCAGCAGGTTTAATTTTGATTTTCTCCTTTTTTGCCAGCGCAAAAGCAATTTCTTCACCTGAAGGTAAGATTTCTCCAAATAATGGATCTTTCTTAGGTAGTACGTATAAACCATGTCCCATTCTTTTTATAGTAACTTTTAAAGCAAGTCTGGATAAAGTTTTCTTTATTGCATCCTCAGATCCCTTTCCACGAAAATCTGAAGGCACAATGAGTTCACCACGTTTATAGCGCTTAATATTATCTTCAATTGATGCATGTGTTGTAACCATAGTAATCAGCTCTTTATCAAAAAAAATTAACAACTGTCACCTTTTTATCTATTTAAGTGACAATATCATGTTAATATTGTCACCTTTTTTAAAATATATGTGACAAAAAATCCAATTTAATGCCTGAAGCAGAGGGCCAGACATAGGCCTGTTCACTACTGATAAACACTCGCATAAAGTGATGTGAATGAGCTGTCGGAACACCTCTTATCAACATTCCCGCTTGAGCAGAAAATACATATTTCACTCCATGAGTAGGAAAATCCAATAGGTTTCCTCTGCGGACATGGCGTTTTTCAAAATCGATCAACTCAGCATAGACGCTTCTTTCCAGTGATTCTGATACCTCTGAATTACTTATATATAGCGAGCTAGGCAGATCTTTTAACTGCCAACCTTCATTATGGATGGTTGTAATCTTAGGCAGGATTACGATATCCTGTGGTCTCATTCCATTGTGCATGCGTATCATAATATATAAATATGATTTACAAATCGCGAAATGCAAAACCACCTACTCATTCATAAATGATAAAGGCAATTCGTGGATTATTAAGGCTTTATTCGGGTCTGCTTCGCCCCTTGTTCGGACCGACCATACAGTTTCCCTACTCTGCGCCTACCTCGCGCCTACTGTTTCTGTAGGCAAACTGTAGAGCATCTGTAGGCAAAGAGTAGATATTTCCCGAAGCCTTCCCGAACACATGGCGAATATGGGGTGAATATAAGGGCAAAATACTTATGCTGAAAAAATGATGAAAGCAAAAGGTTCTAAATGTTTATTGACAAATTTGAACCACACATAATGATCCTACAAGAGTATTTTATTGCCTATCATTTATTTTAGACTCCTGACATAAGGTTGTCACTTTTCAAGTATAAATTTGCGTCATTAATTGATTTATAAAAGATATATAGATGACAAACGTAATTAGCACAGGATTTAATTCAATCGAATTTCCAAAACCTACTCTGATTTCAGTTAATGGAATAGTTCTGGAAGTATTTGAAGCAGGTAAACAAAATTCAGAGAAACCTATCGTCCTCTGTCACGGATTTCCAGAGCTTGCATTTTCATGGCGCTATCAGATACCGGCCCTTGTCGCAGCTGGCTACCATGTAATTGTCCCAAATCAACGTGGCTATGGTAATTCATCACGTCCGACTGAAGTAAATGATTATGATATTGAACATTTGACTGGTGACCTTATTGCACTGCTTGACCATTTTGGGTACAAGGATGCTACATTTGTCGGTCATGACTGGGGGTCAAATGTCGTTTGGAGTCTAGCTCTATTGCATCCTGATAGAGTAAGTAAAGTAATAAACTTGGCTTTACCTTATCAGGATCGTGGGGAAAAGCCATGGATTGAGTTGATGGAAGCATTCTCTGGAGCAGACTTCTATTTTGTTCATTTCAATAGACAAGCTGGAGTAGCAGATGCTATAATGAATGAAAACACAGCTCAGTTCCTTCGTAACATATTCCGCAAAAACACAGCTCCCACACCACCTGAGCCAGGAATGCTAATGATTAATCTTGCAAGGGCAGAAAAACCACTTGGCGAACCTTTGATGAACGACAGTGAACTCGCTGTGTTCGTTTCGGCCTTTGAATCATCAGGATTTACAGGAGGTATAAATTGGTATAGAAACCTGGATAGAAACTGGCACTTAATGGCGGACATAAAACCAATCATTCATCAGCCGACTCTTATGATATATGGTGGACAGGATACTATTCCAAAGTCTGAAAACCTAAAAAATATTGTTCCTAATCTGGATGTTGTGTGTCTAGATTGTGGTCATTGGATACAGCAAGAAAAGCCAGAGGAAACTACCCAATCGATTTTAAAATGGTTAGAACAACAAAATGCTTAACAAGGAGGTAGAAACATATTGTCCTCAAAGCGGAACAGATTGGAGACAATGGTTGGAAAAAAATCATCAGTCCAAACAATCTGTTTGGCTTGTTTATTACACAAAAAAGTCTAATATTCCTTCATTAAGTTGGAGTGAGGCTGTTGATGAAGCACTTTGCTTCAGTTGGATTGATAGCACAAAAAAAAAGATTGGCGATTTTTCGTATTTGCAGTTTTTTAGCAAACGTAAACCTAAAAGCAACTGGTCAAAAATCAACAAAGAAAAAGTTCAACAACTCATTGAAAATGGACTAATGACAGCAGCAGGTTTTGATAGTATTGAAACCGCCAAACAGAATGGTTTCTTGGAATATTTTAGATGAAGTGCAAGAACTGATCATACCGAACGATCTAGAGAAAGCGTTCAAAGAACACGAAGGTTCAAAGCACTATTTCCTAAGTTTGAGTAAATCGACAAGAAAAATAATATTAGGCTGGATTGTTCTTGCCAAACGGCAGGAAACCCGACAAAAACGCATTGACGAAGTTGTAAAAAGTGCAGTGCAGAATCTTAAACCGACACTCTTGCGATAGAATACAATAGCATTTAATGGTGCAAAATTATCCCACAAAAAAAACCGCTTGGTCATTGAAGTGCCCCCAAGCGGTTTTCTATATTTTAATTAGATCTTCTATTTCAGTTTTTCGATATCTTCGATGTTACTTATTGTTCAATTTCTGTAAACGTTCTTTTGCTGACGGGATGATATCATCATCTTTTTCTTCATAATTATCAATCACACTTTTCAACGTACTCTTCGCTTGCAAAACATTGCCTTTACGCGCATAGCTATCAGCAAGCAATAGGAAACTCTTGGCCACCCAATATGGACTTTCTTCCTCACTGTTAATCACCTCAAAGGCTGTTGCAAGGGCTTTATCGTATTCTTTGTTGTCATACTGCAGTTGCCCCACACGGTATTTCGCCTCTGCGCCGACCGCCTTTTGGCTCTTCAGAGCAGCCTGATTGAGTTCCTTCATAGCGGACGCTTTGTTCCCTTCTTGCAGTAAGGCCCTTGCACTATATAAGTGTGCTTTGGCAATTTCCTCCTGCGATGCACCCTCGTAATCCTTAATCATCTTCGCATATTTGGCCATCTGCCCCATATCGCCGAGTTCGAAATAACAAATCATCAGGTTAGTTATTGCGTAGCCATAGTTCTTTTTATATTCTGAATTGAGCTCCAATTTTTTGAGGTGCACAATTGCCTCGTTGTATTCTTTTAGGTCCAGATATAGCGCAGCCACTGTCAGCAAGGTGTTCTCCGTATACTTGCTTGTCCAGTCGTTCAGAATGATATTCAGATCGTGCAGTGCTTCTTTTGGATGCCCCGTGCGGTACGAACTCACCCCGCGGATGTAACGAGCAAATTTTTCTTGTTTAGGTTTCGGAAATTTATCAAAATACGCGTTGATTGCTTCCACCGAAGCTGCATATTGCTCCTTGGCAAACAGAGATTGGGCTGCTTGAAACGCCATATTATCTTGCTCCGAAGGACTTAGATTACTGACATTGGTGCCGATTGCGTATCGAATATAGGTTGAAGCATCACCTTCATCGAGGTAGATGTTTTCAATAAAACGCATTGCTTGCTGTGCCTCATTGGTTTTGGAATAATTCTCTACAACATTTTTGAAAGTGGCTTTCGCCGCTTCGGAATCATCTTTGTTATACTGCACGAGCCCTATGGTCATCAACGCGCGTGGCACATAGCTGCTGCGCGGGTACTTTTCGATCATCCGTTGCAGCCCATCGATGGCACGATCATAATCTCCAGTAGTGAAATACGTATAGGGGATCTCAAAGGCAGCGTCATCTGCATAGTTCGAACTCGGAAATTGTTTCAAAACAGACTGCAGGATACTTAGCTTGGTTTCATTGTTTCCCTGCAATCCAAAGATAACACCTCGTTGGAACAACGCATAGTCCTGATTGGAGCTTTTGCTGTTGATCAACTGGTCATAATATTGGTTGGCACGATCGTAATTACGTAAGGACAAATACGAATCGCCCAAACGTGCGATTACGTCATGACGTATATCTTTATCTACCGAACTTCCTGCGACAGCCAAAAAGCGTTCAAAATAATCGGCCGATATACCAAAACTGTTATTTCTGAACGCGGCATATGCTAGCCCATAATTTGCATAATTATATACGTCGGTGCTTTTTGCAATGGGCAATCGAAGGAACCGGGAAAAATTTTCTACCGCCTCCCCGTATTTACGCACTTCATACATCGCTTCCGCTTTCCAATACGTAGCAAGCGCAGCCATTTTTACATCGATCGGAAATTTTTCCGATCTCATGAATATAGATATGCTATTCTCGAAAGCGCGCTCGTTATAAAACTCCAATCCGCGATAGTATGTTGCTTTTTGATAGGTAGCATCGGCTTCCCGCCCTCTATCTTTCAACGATTCCAGCAGACTTACTCCAGTATGGAAGTTACTCGTGCCCAACAAGGTTTGAACCGATAGTATTTCTGGACTTTCTTGTTTTTGAACGCCTGGATCAAAATCCGCATATTCTTGATCAATATATTTCTGGAGAACTTTCTGAGCGGCTTGAGTGGAGTCCATTGCAAACAAGACTTTGGCATAGTTATATAGCGCATCTGCTTTCAATTGACGGTCGAAATCTAGTTTCATCGCTTTGGCAAATGCATTTCGTGCGCGTTGCTTATCGCCGGTTTCCAGGGCAATATGACCCAAAGTAATTATCGAACCCTGATAAAAGGCATCCGAAGCTTCCAGCGACTCCAAAATAGAGGCCGCTCTTGGGTATTCCCGTGCTTGGTAGGCTAGATAGCTGATACGGTAATTATCAATATTGCCGCGTAAGGCGTTTGGATGCCTTTTCTGCAATTCATTGTAATAAGCTTGTTTGTATGTCTTACTTGCAAAATATGTAGCCGTGGCAATTTGGCGCAGTTCCGTCTCAATGGCCTCCCGATTGATATGACTCATATCTGGGCTCCTGCGAACCTTTACGGCATCGGCCAGCACAGGCCGGTAGTCGCGTACAACATCAATGGAATCCATCGTTTTAATTTGATGTCCATCCAGTTGTTGCTTTTCTTTCTGCGGCTTTTCCACTTCCTGCGCATAGCCCGTAACCAGCAAACCAGAAAGCACCACGGTAAATAGGTATTTCAGGGAGTTGTGGTCAATTCTTTTTATCAATATCATTGTTCTTCCGTATTTCTGGGTTATTCTAAATGTTCCTTTGCCGATGAGGCAATATTATCATCTTCCTTAAGCTAGTAGGGCCAAAACTAAAGAATTCTAACAACATTGTGTAAACAGTAATGAAAAAATCGGCCCCTAATAGGCAATTTATAAGTCATATCCATCTTATTTCCTAGATTTCCTATTTCTCTGCTTGCTATCAGCAACTGAATTGATACAATTTTAGAGCCAATTACTTAGCTTAACCTCTAATAGAATAGGTGGTTAATTTTATAGTTGGACGTTTGGTGTAGCTGAGAATGGTTATTGATAAGCAGAATTTATGTAAATGGCAAGATTAAATAATAACCAATCGCATCTAAGCCTGATGGTATATCTAGTAGCCAGACAGTCAATAAATATAGATTTTCTACCCTATCCGTCATCTTAACAATAAATTAATTTTTCAAAATACTTGACACTAAAATTATAGCTATTTTAGAATTCTAACAATAATTTATTATCTTAGAGAATAGCTAATTGGTTTTTGAAAATAAAAAATTATGAAAAATTTCAATCTCAATAAGAGTAAGTTCGCAAAAATGCAAGCTGACGGAATATTTAATTCTATCCAGATTTTAAATAAAAACATCCAAGTTAAGGAAAAATACATAGGAGAAATGAACGCCTTGAATGTGATGAGTGGGCTATGTATCGAACTTTATCTGAAGGCTTTTACTCGTACGCTAAGAAAAGATGCCGTGATAAAAGGACATAATCTTGAAAGATTATTCAATCAACTTCCCCAATTTCTTAAAATCTTAATTAAGCAGCATTATGTAGACAACTTTGACAGGAATGCCAACTTATTCAAAGTTTCTATACTAATAGCAGATAATATATCAGAAACTACGCTCCTACCGGATAAGGAAAAGCTTGACAATTTTGATGATGCTATCAAAACATTATCGACCATTTTCCTTGATTCCAGATATTTTTTTGAAAGGCTCAATGAGCGAAATTGGATCGTAGTAGAATATTATTTCGACTGTGTAAAAGCTATTTGTATATCTCTAAAAACAGTTTATGAACAGTATGCTAGAGGCGACTTTCAAGGTAAAATAAAGTAAACATAATAAAGGTCATATTTTGGCATATCTGGTAAGGATAAATAATGAGTTCAAGATGCACTGTAATTTCTATATGAGTCGTATAGGTATATTATAGAAGCCATCCATACCGCGAACCTTCATCTTCGTAATGGAAAATAACAAATTGTCCCTTATGTCGAAATTGAGTGGGTTATAACTTTAACAAGATGGCTTCAATACATTTAACTATACCAACCTGCGAATTGCTGATGATAATATCCTTTTTATTTCGATTTTCCCCTGTAATAATAGGAATGCTACGACCATCAAGATTTTATTGAGATATAGGTCTCTACCTCAGCCTCGGGTCCGTCATTGTATTTTTCCCCATGAATGGTAAAGTCTGCTTTATAGGCTCTTTTTGAATCAAATTCTTTATCGCCCCAAATTTCCAACCAGGTATTGAATACCGCTTCTGGCATCTTGCCTGTAGATACAAATTTATCATATACGCCCCCTTCAATGACCAGACCGACTAGACCATCAGGGATAGCTAATAACGAGTTGACCTCATATCCTATTATGGTATCGTAGTATCCTGTAAAATCTGTTTCATAATGGGTATAAACGGCATAGATATCATCATTTATCTTTTGCTCGATTTGATGTCCGACTTGTTCTTTCCAAAACTTTTGCCATAATAATTCGATATCATTTGCCGACTGTCCGTTTTCATTTGTAGTTCTAATGGCTAAGCCAATGATTTTCTTTTCTGGGATGGTTACATTTTTCATTTTATCGCTATTTGATTATTAATATTTAAGCGAAAATAGCCTTAGCGACTGACAGCTATATGTCAGGAGGATTTTTAAAAATCAAATATAATTCATACCGGATAAAAGATGGTTCCAAGCAGCAATCTCCTATTTAAAAACAAGGAACAACAAAATATGTCACACTAAGTCGTTGATATTTAAAAAGCGCCATACAATTATGAGTCGTATGGCGCTTTTAGCATAAAATATAAGGATCGTTGAGGTTCTTATGCCATTAACGGATCACTTTTCGCATTTTGTCCAACTTCAATACGTCCAGCAAATTGTTCGTAAAAATCCAAATATCCAGTACAGGTTACTTTGACATCGTACCAATAATGCTGTTTGGATAAATCAACTTCCGCAACTTTGCTAGAACTCGCAAGCACCTTGATACTACGTGCTGCTTGTCCATAACTACTATCTTGAAGCAATACTTCAACCTGATGGTCTTCTTGGTTGGTAATTTCAATCAACAATCGACCTGTAAATCCTTTACCTTTTTTATCGTTTTCGTAACGACAACAAATTTTGATTTTTGGATTTCCTTTCCTCCAGCAAAAGTTCTAAAAAAACCATTAGGACCATAAACGCTCAGTTTATAGGCACCGTCGTCAAAGGCATGTAATAGCCAACTATCTTGCAATTGATCCCCTGGTACCGTGGCATAATTCCAACTTCTTCCTCGCTCATCATGATAAGGGGTTTCGCTGTAAACTGTAAATGCTGCCCCAGCAGATGCGGGACCAAATACACGGTTGCCAGATGCAAAGCTGATCTGATATTCCCCATTTTCTTTATCCAAACACCCATCAACATAGAGTTCATAGGGTAACCCGCATGAATCTTTATAGCCCTTTTCTTGCTGAGGGAAGTAGGGTGAAGATCGAGGTTTTTGTTCGATTTGATCTATTTCAGCCGGACTCAAAGGTTTGAATCCTTTTGGCACATCTTTATACTGTGCCTGATGAATGCTTTCAATAAATGGTTTTTTCTGGACAAATTCAGGTTTCGCCATCACTTCTCCCCGATAAGGTCTGAAAGCCGAAGTTAAATCTCCACAAACGGCCCTCCTCCATGCTGTAATATTAGTTTCTTTGACATTAGAACGTGTTTTGTGGCTAATGAATCGCTCTAGAAACTGTAAAGGTGAAGTGTGATCAAACACTTGAGAATTGACCCATCCTCCACGGGACCAAGGAGAGGCTATGATCATCGGGACACGATACCCTAATCCGATGTTACTTTCGCGTCCACTTTCGGGGTAATACTGATCATCCTTTCGGACATACTCCAGCCGAGTGTCGATACCTTGAGAGACCTTACCTGTACCTTGTTGGTATGGGTTTGGTGCTGCAAAGGGTGCTACATGGTCAAAATAACCATCGTTTTCGTCATAAGTAAGGATAAAAATGGTCTTTTTCCACACTTCTGGATTTTTTGTCAAGATGTCCATGACTTCACTGACATACCAGGCTCCGAACCAAGGAGAATCGGGATGATCGGAAAAAAGCTGTGGTGCTGTCAACCAAGATACAGTGGGTAGATTCCCTGTGTCGACATCTTCTCTAAACTGATGCAAGATATCTCCCTTAGGTATTTGAAGTTTTCGCTTCACATCACCCTCTTGATATTCCATCTCCTCCAATTGCATATAATCTGGATCAGCACTGTTATTGACAAATGCACGTCGATGGATCTCTTTTGTGTAAGCACTTAACTTCTCAAAGTTTTCGTTCGTGTATAGCTCTTGCTCCTTTACTGTTTCGTGTAATCTTTTCTGCAATTTCTCGTAAGCTTCGCCCGTCGCGATACCTTGCCCTTGTAGTTTCCTGAAGCTTCTCCTCGGTCTGCTTCCTCTTTTCGACCAATAAGTCTTGATAACGCTTGCTATATTTGACGGCATATTGCGGGAAGTATTCCATTACATTACATCCAAAATTTCCCAACCAGATATTTTCAGGTCCACTATATCCGGCACTACTTGAAGATATTTCATTTTGATAGATCTTCCAATCCACGCCCATATCCTGAAGACGCTCGGGAAAGGTTTTCCATGTGGCTTTTCCACTAAACTCGGAATCTCCATTCCAAACCAATGCTTTATCGGTTAGTTTTTCTCGAATATTACCGGTCCAAAAATAGAGCCTATTGGGGTTGGTACCTGTCAGACTGGAACAAAAATGCTGGTCACAGATGGTAAACGCATCGGCCATTGCATAGTAAAATGGAATATCTTCACGCGTATAATGTCCCAGTGTTAGGGGCATATCTTTAAAATCTTTAAATCCAGACTGTTTAACATCTAACCAACGGTCCATCTTACCGTGATTACGCGCATCGGTCTGATCTGTCCAATTGTGTGGTAAACAGCCCATCCAGGTGACCTTAGAATCTTTGATATCCAATCTAAAAGGTGCATATGTTTTACCTTCGGATTGAGACTGTAACCAAACCTTTCGATTATTTGGCTGGCGAATAGCACGAGGGTCGTTAAATCCTCGGACTCCCTTTAAGGTGCCAAATGCATGGTCAAATGACCTATTTTCTTGCATGAGCAAAACCACATGTTCTGCATCATAAAATGTACTTCCTAATGTAGGATCAATGGCCATAGCCTTGGCTATAGATTGAGGTAAGAGCTGTGACAAGGACATTCCCCCTGTCAGCATAGCTGCTTTTTTTAGAAAATCTCTCCTATTATCCATATTATCAACTATTCTTTTATATGTACATATTTAATCAACCACATCGTGGCATTGGTATTATCTCCTTCTAGATATTGTCGTTGGATGGCATATTCTATTTTGTAATATCGCTCAAGGCTTGAAATATGCTCATTGGATATTCTGCCATCCGATTGCATAGATATAAGTACCATTCCTTTCCATAAACAAAATAGAGCTTGGTTTGGTATCCTTGGTCGCGAAGTAAGAAAAGTTGCTCATTGCAAATACCATATAGACTTTCAAACTCATAGTTTTCTTTCGTTGGCTTGTATTGCTCAATTAGTAATTGAACGTTTGCTTGTATATTTTTATCGTGTGTAGCAATTGAACATTTATGGTTTTGGGCCAGTAACTGATCGACATAACTCAAATAAACATCATCAAGCAACTCGCCTCTAGGCATGGAAAGGCCACTAGCTGTCTCAAACGCACCTTTCACAATTCTGATTCTTCCACTTTCTTTTTTTATCTCCTCAAAATCATCTTTTGTTCGATACAGATAGGCCTGCAGCGTAATCGCCAAATGATTATAATTTTTTATTGCTTTTTGATAGGTTTCGATTACAGCATCTGTTCTTTCAGTTCCTTCGGCACTGATAATAACTTCAACACCAGATTTGGATGCTTCATGACAAATGGCATTTAAATTATTTAAGCAAAGATCTTTGGATACTGCTAAGCCTATATGCGACAGATCTAAAGATACCGTAGCATTTAATTGCTGTAGCCTGATTTGTTCACAGATACGGATAAACTCTTCGGTAGCAGCGTTTGATTCTTGTTCTGTTCGCGTACTTTCACCCATGAATTCTATTGAAGTTTTTAAATTATTTAAAGCCTTAACTTTAACTATAGTTTCTTCTAGGGTTTCGCCCCCAATATATCTATCGGCTGCTTTTTTGAAAAGTTGGAATAAGACTGGGTTTGTCAATATATAGGCTTTCGAATCTTCATTTAGTGCTGCTTTTCTTAATGCCTCAGCACCAATTTGTATTAAGTCTTTATTCATAATAACTTTTTTATATTGAATAGCAATTATAAACTAATTATTGGAAAAAGAATATTGTTTTTTATCAATTCCATTGTTTTAAACGATCATTTATAAAATTTATCCTTGTCTACCTTTTTAGTTTAAGCCATTCCTCATAGGTAATTATACCTAACTCCGGTTGACCATCTCCTTCCAGAATAGAAATTAATTCTAATTGGTTGCCATCTCTATCATCAAAATAAATAGCAAGAGCTGGCATCCAGCTAAAGACCATTGGTGTGGCAGATTTATTTTTTAAAAAATTATAGGGTTTCAAATGGTGATCATTTAAAAAACAGGCTGCTGAATTTAATATAAATTCTTTATCACAGCTAAATGCAAAATGACGTTTCTGCAAATTTTCTGCTTGTTCCCATAAACCGAGCATTGCTTTCTTATCTTCTCCGATCCATAAAAAAGCAATAGGTCTGTTTTCATCATAGTGTGCGACTGTTAACCCCAATACTTGGGTATAAAATTCAACTGATTTTTTCAAATCACTCACCTGAATATGCGTTTCATAAAGTCCTGTTATCATAATATTGAATTTATTTGTTTTTTTTTAAATAGTATTATAATGCCTAACAAGGGTGCAATGGAAAAAACACCATATAACAGCAAAGACGCACTTTGTGCTCCTATTACACCACCGGGCTCATTGATGCCTCCCATATTTGATACAAGGCCTGCTAATGAAGCTCCGAATGCGGTCGCCATTAATTGTACAGTGGTAACAGAAGTCGACGTTAACTCTTCTTCCCCTTCAGGTGCCATCGCAAATACATTCGTTAATAAATGCGGCCAGCCCAATCCAATTCCTACGCCTACTAAAAACAAAAACAGGCAGTTCAGAAACAGGAATAATGTTGATGGATTATTATTTGTTCCAGCCAACCAAGTTAGACCAACTAAACCAACCAACATTAATATTGTACCCAGACGAATGATCTTAGCAATGGAACTGGTTTTTATACCTGAGAATAAAAGTGATGAAAAGGTCCATCCAAAAGCAATCAAAACAGTGAGATAACCTGACTGCAATGGTGAGTACCCACTAATTACTTGTGCAAAGTAAGGAACAAAAATTTCTATTGATGTGCCGATCGTGAGTAATGTCATAACTGCATAGGTAGCTCCCAAAGGAGAAGACAGATTGTATGCACCTGTTGGCAAAAGCCGTACAGTACTTTTTTTCTCCGCATCAATTAATATATATAAGAACAGAAGAGCAATTCCGACACCTAATATATTGATAACGATACTTTCGAAAATACTTCCTATAGAAACAGATAAGGCAGCCGACACCAGTAACGTTAATTTAAAATATGGTATTATTGGAGGATTCTTTTTGCTTCTCTGTAATGGAAGAATTAGGATGCTGATGGTGAATATAACAATACATATGAGTAATAGCGTACCAAATGCCCAGCGCCATTGATTGTTTTCGGCAAAAAGACCGCCAATAAAAGGCCCTGAGAAAGCGGCTATGCCCCACATGCCAGAAATCAAGGCCATAGCTCTTGACCATAGTATTTTATCGAAAACGATACGAACCATTGCATAAGACAAAGCAAAAAGCAAACCGCCACCCAAACCTTGTATAAATCTGCCAACTAGTAATATATACATACTTGATGCACATGTACATAGTAACGAGCCCAAGAAAAATAAAATAATAGCAAACTGATAAGCCCTTCGTGGTCCTAATACGGCAAGTCTATTGGCTGAAACGACGGAACCTATTATCGAGGCAACCACAAATAGAGTGGTGTTTCCATGCATAATATGCTAAGCCGCCTATATCTTGTATAATAGAAGGCATCACTGTCGTTGCCAAATATATATTGGTAGCATGTAGCATCACCCCTAATGCCAAAGCAGTGGCTTTTATTCCGTTGCCTCCTTTAAACAAAGCTTTCCAATTGCTTGTTTCGGAAACTGATGTCGTTTGATTGATTGTACTCATTTCAATTTGAATTTATAAGTACAAATTTCGAGATGAATACACTTCTATACCAGCTCAATTCTTCGGCATCTATTTCATTTTTTTCGGATTACTGACTTTTCTTTTTATTATTTCTGGAATATTTAACGGTACGGTGTGATTATAGTTATTTTTAAATAGAATGTTGGAATATGATAAGTGTAAAGACATCTAATTTCATTTAAAATGTAAATCAGTAAGAATGCCGTTTAGGTGCTGTTCTAAATTGAATCTGCCCAATTTTTAATTAAATATCAAAACCTAATGCATTTCTATGTAGCATAATTAAAAAACAACTTATTGCGCTCTATAGGCCTGTGGAGAAATTCCCGTCTGTGCTTTAAAAAATCTGGTAAAATAAGATGGTGTATCAAACCCTAATAGATAAGCACATTCTTTTAT
Source organism: Sphingobacterium sp. SG20118 (assembly GCF_044740685.1). NCBI lineage: Bacteria > Pseudomonadati > Bacteroidota > Sphingobacteriia > Sphingobacteriales > Sphingobacteriaceae > Sphingobacterium > Sphingobacterium sp. SG20118. Next base: position 1,510,218 of record NZ_CP172826.1, on the reverse strand, counting down.
AGAACCTGAAGTATGTTTTAATAAATACTGGCTTTCTAATAATAATCGCTCATGAAGTATTTGCAATGCCGTTTGTCCTGTTTCTATTTTAATAACTTCAGTTAAATGCTTTGCGGTAATTCCCAAAGATTCGGCATAATTGCCAATAGACCTCCATACTAAAAAATGTTGGTCTACCATTTTTTTAAACTGATAGGTTAATTGATAATTACGGTTCATATTTTTTTGAAAACCAAGTAAGCAATACTCGCATGCCCGATTATATTCGTACAAAATTTCTACGGTAAGTAGTCGACTAACATCCAGGTGATAGGCCGTTTTGTTTTCAATCTCCCGACCAATTTGCTTAAATTTCTGTAAAACTTTATGGAAAGAATCCGCTAACATAAATACAGGTGGATAGTTTGTATTGAGTTCTAGTAGTTCATTGATAATCTCGTCTTTAATGAATATTTTCTGCAAAAAAGATTTATGAAAAAACAACTGTATTACTTCAAAGTCATCTGAAGGTTGATCTGTAGAAAAAATCATATTGGGGGCCAAAATAGATATCATGTTCGCGCTTAGTTCAAAACTATGATAGCCGATTTTTATAGATAAGTCTCCCTTTAAACAAAGTAAAACACTATAAAAATCGTTTTTTTTTGGACTTATCTTAAAAAGATTATCAACAGATTTTGTGTAAATAATTTCAAACTCCATCTTTATAAAATGTACATTTAGATTACAAAAGTAGCTCTTATATCTAATGGATCCAATATCTATTTAATATAACTGAAGCTTTTTAGTCTATCCCAAAAGTTAAAAGACTTATCTTATTTGCATAAGAGAATTTGACCATATTGGTTACACATAAAATTAAAGGTAATTGAATATTGCAATACATTTTTCAAAATAAAACCTTACCTCATGAAAAAAAATAAGCATAGATAGCCGGAATCAGCATTTTTAAGTCTTGAACTTAAAAATTAATCAGCTTGAAATGCAAGGACTTAATGTTTTGGTGTAAAAAAAAAGCACTTAAGTTTTGGATATATAGATCATTTAAGTACTTTTGCATCACCGAAAGGGAAACGCGCTCATAGCTCAGCTGGATAGAGCATCGGTTTTCTAAACCGACGGTCTCAGGTTCGAATCCTGATGGGCGTACTTAAAATCCTCTTTACTTTTGTAAAGAGGATTTTTTGCTTTATGACTTTTTCACTATATTTCTTTCAATCCATAATTCAAATTTCTCTACAAAAGACTGTAGAAAATCTCGGGTGGAGACATCTATCAACTCTCCCGAAGCATCAAATAATTTTGCAGCATGACTCAAATATGCCTCGGGCTGCTGTAAGGTCGGCATATTTAAGAAGACCAATGATTGTCGAAGATGATGGTTGGCACCAAAAGCTCCTAACCCGCCTGCTGTACAACTTATAATTGCGGCGGGCTTATTGTCCCAAACACTTTCTCCATAAGGTCGTGAGCCAACATCTAGTGCATTTTTAAGTACTCCCGGAACCGATCGGTTATACTCTGGAGTAATGAATAATACCGCATCGTAGGGTTTTAGTGTTTCTCGAAAATAGCGCCAGGTAGCAGGCACATCTTTTTCCAAATCTTCATTATATAACGGCAAATCTCCAATTGCAATGCTTTCGAAATGCATACCGGCGACCTTTAACTGGGAAATAGCCTTACCTATCTTTTTATTAAAAGATTCTTTCCTTAAACTACCAACAACAAGTGCAACTTTAAATGGTTTCATACGAATAATCATTTGTTTTTTACATAACGTACGACACTAACTTTTGTTTTTTCAATGTAAATGGAAGAATCGGGTCAGAACAAATTATAACCCGCTCTTTTTAATTTGTAATTATACCGCATTCTATGTAAGTTTAAAATAACTACATTAGTAGACCCTTAAAACCAAAAAAGAATTATGCTGTCAGATATCTATAGAGAAAAATCGCCTTTGTCTGAGCTGGATTGTTTTGTAGTGTTTGACCGGAGGAAATCATCTTTCACATTTCCCGTCCATATTCACCCTGAATATGAACTGAATTATGTAGAAGGAGCTCCGGGAGCTCAACGGATCATCGGCGATTCCATCGAAACTATTGGACATAAAGATTTGGTTCTTATCGCCAATCCAGAACTGAAACACGCCTGGAAAGACGGTGAATGTAAATCAACTGATATCCACGAAATCACGATACAATTTCACCCCTCCCTGATTGAGCAGATCTTAGACAAGAAGCAATTCAAAAGCATCCAGCAATTATTTAACCGGGCATCCAAAGGTGTTCACTTTGGAACTGCTACTATTGAAAAGATACTTCCTTTACTTCGTATTCTGACGATGGAAAAGGACGGTTTTTACGCGGTAATGAAACTCTTTATCCTCCTATATGAGTTATCCAAAGGAGAAGATCTAAGGGAGCTTTCTAGCGCCACCAAAATGGAAATGACTTCAAATGAACTGCTCCTTCAAAAACTTCAAAACTACGTATCCCATAATGTAAACCAATTGATTCGACTACCAGAAGCTGCTAATACGCTCAACATGAGCCGCTCAACATTCGCGAGGTTTATAAAATGCAATACGAACATGAATTTCACAGATTACTTACTCGATTTTCGAATCAATATGGCGATGCGAAAATTGAAGGAGCTAGTACCTATAGCAGATGTAGTCAACCTATGTGGTTTCAATAGCGTCTCTTATTTTTATCGGGTTTTTAAAAAGGCTAAGGGTATCACTCCTGCAGAATTTAGGGACAACTGTAAAAAACAGCAACTCATTGTTTAATAATAAGCAGTTTAACAAGTTCTTAACCATCCGGAAATTTGCCCAATCTGTCGGACATCACACTCCCACTGGAGCCGTATAGCCCTATAAAACACCTATTGTTAATGCGCTAGCCCCTAGCAAAGAGCTTAAAGTTCAATCATTTTGAGTCCATAGTGCAAAAATATAGTTCGGAAAATAATTACAAATCACTGTGAATAAACACCTTAACACCATCCAACTATTTAACTAAATAATTGTAAAAACAAAGTGTTGGTAGCTCAAATCCAACTTTATATTGCTATTCAGCACCCTTCCCTCTCTTCTTTACCCAAACAAAGGATAAATAGTTCAATCAATTTGAATCTATTGTACAATTTACCAATTGCGTTTTACTGTAGTTTAGCCTTTACTAAAAAAGATAACCAAATACAACCTTCAGAATAAATCATTTTACTCTTAGGGTTATTTACATAGTAAACCATTAATTCCTAATAAATATGAGAAGAACTACATTAGTTTCACTACTCTGTACCTTTAGCCTATATGCATCGGCACAACAGGCCGTCCCTGTCAGAGGAACTGTGAAAGACAAAGAAAATAATCCAATTGTCGGCGCAACGATTGTTGTAAAAGGATCTACCGACGGAACAAAAACAGATCAAAACGGAAATTTCTCCATCAATGTCCCAACAGGGAAATTCTTACTGGTCACCTATGTCGGAATGGAACGTAAAGAAGTTCAGATTAAAGATGGTTCGTTTATCAATCTAAACCTCTCGAATGATAGCCAACTTGATGAAGTAGTCGTTATTGGCTATGGTACAGTAAAAAAACGTGACCTTACAGGAGCTGTAGCTTCTGTATCGGGCAAAGACCTCCAATCCAATCTAGCCAAAAGTACTGCTGGTGCCTTGCAAGGCCGCATAGCTGGCGTAAGTGTTTCGAATGCAGGTGGTACACCTGGAGCGGGTATGAGTATCAATATACGCGGTCTAAGCTCGATGGGAAATAATACACCTCTTTATGTCATTGATGGTGTATTTGGTGATATTAATATGGTAGACCCTAATGATATTGCTTCGCTAGATGTATTGAAGGATGCATCTGCAGCAGCAATTTACGGTTCGCGTGCTGCCAATGGTGTGGTCATTATTACCACAAAAGGTGGTAAAAAAGCCTCCCCAGCTACTCTTGGAATAAATGCCTACACGGGTATTCAAAGCCTACCAAAAAAAATGGATCTCATGGATGGCCCGCAGTGGAAAGCCTTTCAAGACAAAAATAAGTACCTGCCAACACAGGCTAAAGATTTCAATGCCAATACCAACTGGCAGGATGAAGTATTTGATACCGCTCCAATTAATAAGGTCAACCTCGATATTTCAGGCGGTGGAGAACGATCTACCTATAGCGTATCCGCTGGTTATCTAAATCAAGAAGGTATCTTGAAAACGACAGGATACAAGGCCTTCAATATAAGATCGAAGAATACATTCAGTTTCTTAAATGATCATCTCCGTATTGGAAATACCTTTTTGATAAAATCAGGTGATCGGAAGTATTCTGATTTGACCATTACTGACATTCTTAGACAGAACCCTATATTATCGATATATGATGAAAATTTACTGGGAGGCTATTCGACCTACGCACCATGGATGAAAAATTTAGAAAATCCAGTAGGTTACTTAAATCTATACAACAAACATGTAAACCAAACAGATATCATGCTCAATGGCTATGCTGAAGCAGATTTATTTGTGAAGGGACTGAAATATAGATTAAACGTCGGCATAAACAGAACTTCGGGAAGAAATTATAATAAGAGTGAAGCCTACACTTATGGTACGGCCAATAATCAATCGACACTCAACGAGAGTGCTTTCTTTAACAATCAATGGCTGATCGAAAACACTTTACATTATGACAACACCATTGATAAACACACCATTTCGGTATTAGCGGGCTATTCTTCGCAAGAAAATACCAATCGTGGTTTTGGGGCTGGCCGAAAAGATATACCTATGGGAACGGACGCAATTGATGCTGGTTCGCCAGCTGAGCAGTCAACATCGGGTAGCTTGAATGAAGCGGCCTTGGTATCCCAATTTGGGCGATTGATGTATAGCTACGACAGCCGTTATTTATTTACGACGACGATACGTAGAGATGGTTCCTCAAAATTTGCTGACGGACAGCGATATGGTGTATTTCCTTCTGTCGCTCTAGGATGGAATATCATGAACGAAAGATTCTTTGAAACCGCAAAAAATGCAATCAATGAATTCAAAATACGTGCTACATATGGACGTCTAGGCAATCAAGAAATCGGAGACTATACCACACAGAATGTAACTACATATGGGATCAATTATATTCAGGGAGGTATGTGGTGGCAAGGAGCCATCCCTGGAAATAGCTGGGTATCGCCGCGAAATCTAACTTGGGAAGAGACGGAAACCAGTAATATTGGCTTAGATCTGGCCTTTATACAGAGTAAATTGAACATCAGTGCAGACTATTATGTGCGGGATACAAAAAATATTCTTTTAGGAATCAACCAACCACCTTCGGCAGGACTGAGCGGCACACCTACAATGAATGCCGGTACAATCCGAAACAAAGGTTTTGAGTTTTCAGCTACTTATAGAGATGCTGTAGGTGATGTTAATTACAATTTCGGAGTCAATGCTTCTACCGTAAAAAATGAAGTAAAAGCTGTAACAGTGGGTGGCAAACAGGAATTTGAGGGTTATAATCCACAGGGCGAAGGTACCGTTTCATGGGCAAAGGTAGGCTATCCCATCGGAGGTTTTTGGGCTATAGAAACCGATGGACTCTTCCAATCGGATGCCGAAGCACAGGGATATAAAGCTGCAAATGGCACGATAATCCAACCGAATGCGATGGGAGGAGATATTAAGTTTGTGGATTATAATGGAGACGGACGTATTGACAATAATGACCGTCAATATATGGGTAGCCCCTTCCCTAAACTTGCCTATGGTATTCGAGGTGGTATGGATTATAAAGGGGTTGATTTTGCCTTCTTCTTTGATGGTATGTACGGCAACAAGATCTATAACTATACCCGCGCACGCATGGAACAGACCAACGAGGTAAACAACCATTCGGTACGCTTGCTAGACTCTTGGACTCCAACAAATACGGATACCGATATACCACGTTATACCAGAGAGGATCCCAACGACAACAAAAGGCGCGTAAGTGACCGTTGGATAGAGAGTGGAGCTTTCTTCCGCCTAAAAACCATCGAACTGGGTTACACATTGCCAGCACAATGGCTGAGCAAAGCTACATTGAAAAATGGTCGTATATATTTAGCTGCAGACAACCTATTCACCGTCACCAAATACAAAGGTTACACGCCAGACCTTGGACAAAGTAATGGTGATAATGGAGCCCCATCAGGTGTATTAACAGCAGGTACGGATCATGGTCGCTTTCCACTGGCACGTACCATTATGTTCGGTATACAAGCTAATTTTTAATGGATAGACAATTTTTAAACAATAACTTTTAATTTCCTAAATACGATATACATGAAAATTTCTATAATTAAGTGTTCGGTAGCTGCAGCACTTCTCCTGTCGCTTGGAAGCTGTAAATCTGACTTTCTGGACCGCATCAATCCGAATAAACCGGTTGAGGATATTTTTTGGCTTAATGAAGGCGATGCACAGGCAGCAATGGCCACAATCTATTCGCCTATTCGCTCGCAAATGTCTGGTTATTATGGAGCCTACAGTGGCTATCAGACCATGAATCGAGCGGATGATGTCTGGTTCCTTACTGGAGAAGAACCATTTACCTGGGAATACATTAATTTCTTAAACTCTGCTGGCACCTCTGAAAGTGACTTTGGCAGCTTATATAAAGGTATAAACCGCGCAAACGTATTTTTCCAAAATATAGGCAAGGTACCTATGGACGAAAATAAAAAGAAAGAATTAAGTGCTGAGGCCAGCTTCTTGCGTGGAATGTATTACTTTTTATTAGCAGCAAATTATGGCGATGTTCCTTTGCTATTAATTCCAGCAGGTGATGATCCTGAAGGTACAAACAAACCAGCTACTGCAGAAGCCGAAATATGGAAACAGGTCGTGGCCGATTTTAAAGCGGCTAAAGACAATTTACCCGTAACCAGACCTGCTGCTGAGGCGGGCAGGGTAACCAAAGGTGCCGCAATTGCTTATCTAGGCAAAGCACTGGTGTACACTAAGCAATATGGAGAGGCTGAAACGGAGCTAAAAGCTTTGCTAAACGCACCTTATGCCTATGATCTGGTAGAAAATTTTGAAGATAATTTTAAAGATAACACCAAATTGAATAAAGAATCGATTTGGGAATTGGTGTATGATAGCAAATTTGGATCGAATGGGTCTTGGGATCAAGAAAACCCCAATAGTCCACAAGGTTTCGTTGTTCCTAATTTTGCCGGTCCTGATGGTACTGGAGCTTGGTTCAAATTGATGCCAGGAGCTTCTGTAGTAAGCAGTTTTGTGGAGGAAGAACGTCCAACAGGATCGGACACACGTTTTGACAAAAGAATGTATACGAGCTTCTTTTGGAAATATTCGGACTATGAAAGTGGTTTGACGGATGGTGCTTGGTTTGGCAACCAATCCTTTGATCTGATGTGGGACAATGCGAGTGCCAAAAGACAACGCGGTGAGCCTGTATTTCCGAAGATAGACAATAAGTCTGGTCGTTTCCTAATCAAGAAATACACCAATTTCTTCAAAAATGAGGCCGGTGCCAATAGCATGTATGATGCTACAAATAGAAATAATAACTTCCGTGTATTCCGTTTTGCCGAAGTATTACTATTGCACGCCGAAGCATGTGCCAAAAACGGGAATTTAACAGATGCCGCTAACTCGCTCAAACGTATCCGAACTAGAGCTGGTTTGACGGATAAAAAATGGGCTGGAGCAAACGAGTTAATGAAGGAAATTATCAAGCAAAATGAATTGGAATTTTTCTTTGAAGGACACCGTTTCTTTGACTTAAAACGTTGGTATACGCCTGCTGAAATGAAACAGGTATTCATTGCAAATAAGAAACAAGGTGCCGCTAATTTTCAACCGAAGCACTATTATCTGCCTATCCCGGAATCGGAGATGAATACAAATACAAAAATACAACAACATCCATTATGGAGGTAAGTCTATATTTTATTGGGAGGGTGTTTCGAACCTCCCAATAAAATTTAACCAAAGTATATAGTATAATTAAAAATTTTACTCCCTATAATTTTATTCACCATTTAAATCTTAATGTATTATGAAAAATTATCAAACATTATTTTTATTATGCTGTATGGCGCTTTTTGCCACCAGCTATTCAGTTTCTACAACAACTGAAAAAGTTACCAAGGGCAATCTGAATACTAAAAATCTAGTGCTTGCTAACACCGTTACCATAAACCTCAATAACTCAACAGGTACGGTATTACCTAGTTCTGGAGTTTATCTTAAACAAAGCGGAAATATTGTAATGACTTTATATTATCCTACTGCACCTGGCGTCAATTTTTACACAAGTATTCCTGCAGGGACTTATGAAGTTGAAGGTTTCTTTTCGGGTTCTAATTCTAGTCAATATCTTTATGGATTACCATTCAAAGGGCCTAAATGTAGCGGCCCAGAATCAAATTTCGGCACCTATAATCTTATAGACAGTGACCATCTTTCCCTTATATGCATACTTGCCAGTAGCGTTGGTAATTATCCTTTCTGTTCAAGTAACTAATCTATCAGCCTTATCAAAGTATAGGAGAAGGGAATAAAATTTGATATTGCTAAATGTGCTATTTAACATTTAGCAATATTTTATAATAAAGTAATCAATTATGCTAACAACCAGGATCTATAGTTATTTAAAAAAGTCTTACATCATATGTCATTTTATATTCATCATGACTGTAATTTCCTTTTATTCCTGTAGGGAAAACAGCGATATTCCATCTGCAATTCCATCACAACAATCGTTGAGCGAATATATAGATAAAGGAGTGTTACTACTTGACATTGCTGAAGCTGAGGGAAATTATATTTTTAATTTTGAAAACGGTAGTGTTCGTATTCCTTTGCAAGATATTACAAAAATAGTTCCTGAACCCGAACTATGGCGTACAAAAGTCGCCTTTAGCGATGGCTCTGAACTCATCATCCCGACAAAAGGCACCTCACTCGACCATATAGTAGAAAAAGTAAAGCTCAACCCATCGGGCTACAACCCTTTAGCAGCATTAGTCGATGTCTGGTTGCCAACCTATGGTCGGGTAAAAGTCACCATAATGGGTAAAAACGACCCTATAGGTACGATAACACATTTATGCCAAGAAAATGCAATCCGTCAGCGTGTACCGATCCTAGGTCTCTATGCTGATTATGATAACTTGGTCGAGCTTACCTTTACCGACATGGAGGGTAAAGAAACGTGGCAGTACCCAGATACATATACGTACCCAAGCCATTTCTATCGCAGACTTTCCAAAATGGAAAAGACTGAAAGCTCAACCCGAAAAAATGGAACCTGGGCTGAACTTAATCAACTATCCAGGCATGAGCGAAGCGGACGTATCCCTTCCTTATATGTTAGACAGCGAAGGGGAATTACGTTGGCTATTGCTATTTAAATCATCACCCGATCTAAACAAACTTTCAACTTCCATCGGTCTGAAACGTACCAAAAAAGGAACCTTCATTGCTGGTGACCAATCCCAGCCACGCGTCGTAGAAATCGATATGTTTGGCAATTTGAAGCGCCAGTGGGATTTTCAAAAATTTGGGTATGGATTTCATCATGAAATTACTGAGGCTACAAATGGAAACTTTTTAATAACAGTAACCAAAACTGCTGCGCGCTTGCGTAATGGTGAGCCACGCGTGAATGATCATATTATTGAAATGAACCCAGAAACGGGTACTGTTGTCACTGAATGGGATCTTGCCAATCTACTCGACACCGCCCGGTACGTAAAACCGGATGGTATTACACCGCCCTCATTCTCACAGACTCCCAACAACTGGGCACATAACAATGCTATTGGTGAGATAGAAAACAATTTATTGGCTACCCTACGCTATCAGGGCATTGTGAGCTTTAGCCGCACTGGGAGCATACATTGGATTATCTCACCTCATAAGTATTGGGGGACTAAACACCAATCTTTATTATTAAAACCGATTACCGAAAATGGGTCTCTGGTGACAGACCCTGATGTGATCAATGGAGATGCGCACATAGCAGGATTTGACTGGCCATGGGGTCCTCATACTCCTGTGGCCATATCTAACGACCGTATACTGGTGTTTGACAATGGCTATGACCGCAACTGGGTATCCAACTCTACTCCTATCGGAACGAATTACAGCCGTATAGTGGAATACAAAATCGACGCCGCTAACAGAACTGTACAACAACTTTGGTCTTATGGTAAAGAACGCGGAGCGATGGGATTTTCTCTTGCGGTTTCAGGGGTACAATACCTAAAGCAAACTGGCCATGTCTTATTCTGCCCAGGAATGGGAGTTTCAACATCTATTGGCACTGGCGGGCGAATCGTGGAAATTAATCCAACAACCAAAGAAGTGCTGTTTGAACTTGAAATAGCAGCCAGTAGCGGCTTTGCTTTCCACCGCGTAACGCGCATGCCTCTATACCCCGAAAACTACTAAATTGAAAATACTTTTAGATTTTACTCCGCGATGTCAACTATATTTGAAAACCAAAAAAATCGAATATCCGAATACCATGAATTTTTACTTAACCGCCCAAATCTTTTCATTCCCTCGTCGAATGGTATTATACAGCGCTGTGAAAATCCCGTGATTACAAAAAATCATATCCCTTTGCATTGGAGATACGATTTTAATCCAAATACAAACCCCTTGTTTTTAGAACGTATAGCCTTTAATTCGACAATGAATGCCGGCGCTCTTTATTGGAAAGATCGTTATCTACTTTTTGTTCGTGTGGAAGGTACGGATAGAAAATCCTTTTTTGCAATAGCTGAAAGTAAAAATGGCCTTGATAACTTTCGCTTTTGGGATTACCCGATTGCTATACCAGATACTGATCCTGACGAAACAAATATCTATGATATACGAGTAACAGCGCATGAAGACGGCTGGATTTATGGAATTTTCTGTAGTGAAAAATTAGATCCTGAAGCAGCAGTGGGTGATTTGTCCAGTGCTATCGCTTCCGCGGGAATTATACGTTCAAAAGACCTGTTACACTGGGAGCGTTTACCCGACCTTCGCGCCTCCAGTCAGCAACGTAATGTCGTGCTGCACCCTGAGTTTGTTGATGGGAAATATGCCCTGTACACAAGACCTCAAGACGATTTTATCCTTGCTAAAAGCGGAGGTGGAATCGGGTGGACTTTGATAGATGATATAACTGATGCCACTGTTCAAGAGGAGAAGATCATCAATAAAAGACATTACCATACAATCAAGGAAGTAAAAAATGGAGAGGGACCCGCACCTATTAAAACCGCTAAAGGATGGCTTCATTTAGCGCATGGTGTGCGCAAAACTGCAGCAGGACTCCGGTATGTATTATACCTCTACCTTACCTGTTTGGACGACCCTAGTTTACTGATTGCTGAACCCGGCGGATATTTCCTAGCCCCTGAAGGAAAAGAAAGAGTCGGCGATGTGTCAAATGTATTATTTTCAAATGGATGGGTAGCAAATGATGATGGAAACTGTGTACATATACTATGCTTCCAGTGATACACGTATGCATGTAGCTGTATCGGATGTTGATAGGCTACTTGATTATTGTCTCAATACACCAAAAGATGGATTAAGATCATTGAAGTCTGTCCAAAAAATAAATCAACTGATTGAAAAAAACAAAGCGTACCTGACAAAAAATGCCTAAAAGAGATTTTGGCCCATCTCACCGTCAGCACAGTATCTTCTATTGAAACCATCATGAGCACCCATAAATTATTTAGAAGCCGAACTAAGAAGTAACATCGTGCTCATGATAGCTTCATAGCAGTTTAAAAACAACTTAATCTGATGGAAATATCATGCGTTTAAAAAAGGTTCATAAACTGTGATGAATAATCCCGCTCTTGGTAGATGCAGCACAACTTAAACCGCCAAAGGCAGCATGAAAGTCTCTTAACGAACCAATGGATTATGGAATAAACAAGCCGAGTGAAAATAAGCTTATTAATACAGATGAAACATACATGCATTAAAAATTTATTCTGACGAAAAACAGTAAAAAAAATGTATATTTGGTTACCGAATAAACCAATTTATAAATCAATCCATAGAAAGGAATAGTTAATATTCAATGAAGCTCCAACTCATAGATATACTTATAATAGTCGTCTATCTCATAGCTATGATTGTAATCGGGCTACTCTTGAAAAAAAGAGCGTCGAAAAACCTGGACTCTTACTTCCTTGGAGGTAAAAAACTTCCCTTCTACATGCTTGGTCTTTCAGATGCCTCTGGTATGTTTGACATTTCAGGAACCATGTGGATGGTTTATCTTGCCTTCGTATACGGATTTAAAAGCCTTTGGATTCCTTGGCTATGGCCGGTTTTCAATCAAGTATTTTTAATGGTATACCTTTCCGTATGGTTGCGCCGTTCCAATGTACTAACAGGAGCCGAATGGATACGCACCCGCTTTGGCTACGGCCGAGGAGCCAATCTCTCGCATACTATAGTGATCCTATATGCCCTAATGGGGGTATTAGGTTTTCTGAGTTATGGTTTCATTGGGATTGGCAAATTTATGGAGGTATTTTTCCCATGGGAGTATGTATCGCACTATATTCCCATTCAACTGGAACCAGAATCCGTCGCCAAGGTTTACGGCATATTTTTCACTACTATTGCGACCTTCTATGTTATGCTCGGGGGAATGCATAGCATCGTATGGGCAGATGTCGTTCAATTCAGCATCATGACAATATCAGGAATCATCATTGCAGCCATAGCAATGAATAAAGTAAGTCCCGAAATGCTCGCATCTCACGTTCCCAATGGATGGGACTCTCCTTTTTTCGGTTGGAATTTGGACCTCGATTGGACCACTTTGATTCCTTCTATTATGACCAAGATCAAGGATGATCAATACAGCCTATTTACAATATTTGTCATGATGATGCTCTTCAAAGGTGTGTTTATGAGCATGGCAGGACCAGCGGCTAACTATGACATGCAAAAAATACTTGCCTGTAAAAGTCCAAAGGAAGCTGCCCTTATGAGTGGTTTCTGTATCTGTTATCCTATTAATACCCCGCTATCTCATGATTATGGGATTCACCGTACTTGCTCTGGTATTTTTTAGTGAGGATTTTAAGACGATGGGAAATAATATTGACTTTGAAACCATCCTGCCCAAAGCTATCAATGAATTTGCCTACGTAGGACTTGCTGGTATTTTGTTAGCTGGACTACTTGCTGCATTTATGTCGACATTTGCCGCCACAGTAAATGCTGCACAAGCTTATCTGGTAAACGATGTTTTTCTAAAGTATATCCATACCAAAGCATCCTCCAAGGCACAAATCCAAGCGAGCTACATCATATCCGTATTAGTCGTCATCGTCAGTACAATAATCGGTCTATACCTAGACAATATTAACTCGATACTACAATGGATCGTATCTGCATTGTATGGTGGCTATATCGCAGCTAACGTTTTGAAATGGCATTGGTGGAGATTTAATGGTAATGGTTTCTTTTGGGGTATGTTATCTGGCATTATTGCAGCCATGTTAGCCCCATTATTTTTTCCGGATATACTGCCTTTATATTATTTCCCAATTTTAATGTGCATATCATTAATTGGCTGTATAGCTGGGACATTATTATCTAAGCCCACAGAAGATAAAATATTGATAGATTTCTACATCAGAATACGTCCGTGGGGTTTTTGGGGTCCGGTTATCAGAAAAGCACAAGCACAACACCCAGATTTAAAGCAGAATACAAACTTTAGACGTGATATGTTCAATATCATAATCGGCATTATATGGCAATGTTCTTTGACATTAATACCAATGTATATTGTTATTCAACAAGGATTTCCATTAGTTACTAGCATACTGACGTTAGGTATCACCTCACTTATCCTTAAGAAAAACTGGTATGATAAAATGAGTATAGAAGAAAAAGAGTATGATGCATTTATGAAAAAAAATTTCTAACCCATTGGGCATTGAAATATACGAAAACTACTTTCCCTATCATGACGAATTTGTTGATATACCAGTTTTTTCAAGTGTACTAAAGATCTCGTAAAATGTGCAGAAGATAAATAACCAGGACAAAAGAATTTTCTAGCGAATGCAGCTACATTTGCTTTCGGATAACTGATATATCCAAAAACATAGACAAAAAGTATTTCAGAATAGCTGCTTTGTGTACACTATCATTGTGTTTCGGCTAAACAAATATTGATTTTTCATAAAAAAACGACAATATAATACTAAACAAGAAATCGAATAAAATTAACAGCTTTTGAATCAATCAAATACTGACTAAAACCGTATTTAAGTGGATATTATTTGAAAATAAATTTGGTAGCACCGTTAAAATTTGTACTTTTGTCGCGGAGAGCTGGCAGAGTGGTCGAATGCGGCAGTCTTGAAAACTGTTGACTGTCATAGGTCCGGGGGTTCGAATCCCTCGCTCTCCGCCAACAAAAAATAAAGCCCAACTGCAAAGTTGGGCTTTTGTTGTTTATAAGATTTTGTAAGCTTGCTTAAACAAAAGCTATAAGCAACAAAAAAATGAGCGAAGTGAATGGCTTTATTTTTTTGATGAAGCCTCCCCCATTTAGGGTTCATAGAATAATCCCTCGCTCTCCGCAAAAACCTTCATCGAAAGATGAAGGTTTTTTTTATGCACTGAATTTAATTTCTGTATGAAATATTGTAAAAAGCAGTTGCAGATTTGAATCAGAAGCGCTGGGTGGGGTTCGAACAATATCGTTGCAGACTGTGTATGGGGATTGAGGGTCGTAACAAATCCCTCGCTCTCCGCCAACAAAAAATAAAGCCCAAAGCAAAGTTGGGCTTTTGTTGTTTATATCGTGAACCTTAATATTCCTAAACATAAAACAGCCCAAATTAATATATTATGATTTTTATGCGCATAAAATCATATCGCACTTTTAGGAAATATGAAATTGTGTCTTAAGCAACAAACCTGTTAGAAAACAAAAAAATAGAACACAATATTTGCTGGCTCACATAAAAAGTCCTAGATTTACCGATATATGAACCGCTTTAGACTACATATAACAAAAAAAATTCAGAGCACCTTATTTATCGTTGCCACGATTTTTTTTGTGCTATTGACTTCCTGTGCAGTTAAAAGTAGCATCAAAAGCTGGGCAGATATCGCAAGTAGTACAGCACAAGCCCCTATAAAGAGCGGAAATCTATTTTCCAGTAGTAATACGGAAAAATGTATCAATAGTGAAACTACAGATACACAGATATCCCAAACTGTTTCTTTTCAGGCTGGTGACTATGCTCCGATAGTATTATTTACCCTTGCATTTATGTTGCTGTTTAGCGTTACCGTTCGCAGCCAACAAGCACATCCCCATTATGGAAACTTGAAAATATCAGGTTCCATACCCATCTTTATTCGAGATCGTAATCTCCAAATTTAGCACTTCTTTTTACCCCCCTCTACTCCTATTGATTTTTCAATGGGCAACATTATTATTGTATTCAAGACAGATTGTTGGTTAACTACCAACCTATCAAAACTTAATATCACTATGATCAAACACATGGTGGCGACTACACTTTTGTGGCTTGCCATTGCACCCGTATTACCCACATACGGACAGCAACAAAAAGAAAATACCTTGGGCAGTTTATGGCCAAAGGTGGAAGAAAATTATCCCGGTTTAGGAGCTAAAAACAATGCTATGGATGCAGCAAAGCTAAATGCTAGGGCTGTAAAAAGTGGCATACTTCCACAGATAAAAACGCAGGTACAAAACACTTATGGCACATACGAAGGTAGTGCAGGAGCCTTTTTCCCTCAACCTGGGTTTTTCAATGTAAGTGGTGCCCCAAATGCGCTTGATGGCAGCAACATGGCCGCCAATAGCTTTGGCTCTGCTACAATCGAATGGGAATTATTCTCGTTCGGTAGACTTACAAAAGAAAATGAAGCAGCAGATGCGCTATTCGAGAAAAAAGTAAGTGAAAAAGATGCATACGCGCTGAACCTCAAAAAAACCTTATCTGAGCGATACATCACACTCCTTTATAATGATGCAAAATTAGCGTGGTCTAAAGCAAATACAGAGCGCTTAGATGATATCCGCAAGATCAGCTCAGGATTAGCTGCTTCTGGTCTTAAACCGGCTGCAGATAGCCTCTTAGCTTCCTCTTCCTATATACAAGCATTGGGGGAATATGATAAGTGGAGTGGTAATAAAAATGCTTCATTTATTAAATTGCAGGAACTTTATGGGTCAGAAGGGATTTCTTATAGCGCATCTACTCATCGTTTTTCCAATCCCATGGAGAAACATGGTTTAAAAATAGGTCAAAAGATAACACCATCACACCCACTATTAAATGCATTGGACAAACAATCGCAATACTATACGCTAAGTGGTGAAGCGCAGAAAAGAGCGGCAATGCCATCTTTAAGACTGTTAGGTGGTTACGCTTACCGCGGTACAGGAGTTAGTGCAACAGGCAATAGTTCTGGAGCATGGAAAAATGGATTTAACAACAGCACCAATAATATGCTAATTGGTATAGGTTTAACCTGGAATATCACGAACATATATACGAACCGATTAAAAGGAGAAGGATTATTTAAGGAAGCTATAAGTACTAAACTCCTTCATGCACAATACGAGCAAGCCATGGAGGCCGACCTCTCGGCATCACAAACGAAAAGTTTTTGGCAGTATAAACAAATTCAAAAATCGGAACTTGCCGTGAGACAAGCTCAAGATGCCTATGCCATGTACCTTGCACGGTACAAAAGTGGACTTATTTCACTTAGTGAATTATTACAGATTCGCATATTGTTAGAACAAGCGGAGAATAATCATATCGAGGCTTCTCGCTCTTACTGGCTGTTACTTGCATACGAATCAGAATTGACAGCGGATTTCGATTACCTGTTTAATAACCTTTAATACATACACATGAATCTAATCAGATTTGCGCTAAGGAAGCCAATAGCCATTATGGTAGCAGTCATTACGATCGCTTTTTTTTCCTATAGCACAATAAAAAAAATAAACGTAGACATCTTCCCTGAAGTTGAACTACCTGCCATGTATATCGCTATGCCATACGGCGGATTATCTCCCGCTTATATGGATGGATTTATGGCCAATGAATTTCAAAAGGTCCTGCTATTTGTCAGCGGAGTCAAAAATATTGACTTCAAAAGTGTACAGGGGTTAAGTCTGATGAAGCTTACCTTTTACCCTGGCACCAATATGGCACAAGTTGCTGGTGAAGTATCTACTTCTGTATCAAGAGCCATGGGTTTTTTGCCCGCTGGGGCAGTACCGCCAATGGTGGTACGTTTTGATGGTAGTTCACTTCCTGTTGGTCAATTGGTATTTGAAAGTGACAAACTTTCTATTAATGAAATACAGACGCTCGTACTGACTAAGATCAGGCCTATGTTTGTTGAGATTTCGGGGATCACTGCACCTGCACCATTTGGGGGTAATGCCCGTTCTATCGTAGTCAATATCGACCCTCAAGCTATGCAAGCTAGTGGTTTAAGTGCCGAAGATATTACGATTGCCATCACAAAAAGTAGTACCCCCTCTCCTGCTGGTAACATCCGGATAGGAGATGAAAACTTAATGGCTCCAATCAACTCCATCGCCAAAAATCCTGAAGAATTTTTAAATACACCAATTAAGACAACGGACAATGGAACCATCTATGTCAGAGATGTCGCTTCGGTAACTGATGGTGCGGATCAAACGGTAGGTTATGCACTGGTGAACGGTAAACGTTCTGTGTACTTACCGATTATCAAAAAGGCTGATGCTTCCACATTAGATGCTGTTAATAATTTAAAAGCATCCATGGACAAGTTAAAAAATCAACTACCAGAAGAGGTAGATGTCCGTTATGAATTTGATCAGTCAAAATACATCGAACGCTCATTGTCAAACCTCATACACGAAGGTATCTTGGGAGCTGTGTTTACTGGATTGATGATATTCTTATTCCTAGGTGATAGCCGTGGAGCACTCATTGTGGTTTTGACCATTCCAATTGCCATTCTTTCGGCCGTTATGGTATTATACTTATTTGGCCAAACGATTAACATTATGACACTAAGTGGGTTAGCCTTGTCCATCGGTATCTTAGTTGATGAGGCTACGGTGACCATCGAGAACATTCACCAACATATGGAAATGAAAAAAGGAAAGCAAAGAGCAATTCTAGATGCGTTGCTTGAAATCTCTGTTCCCAAGTTATTGATTCTCCTGTGTATCCTTGCTGTGTTAACTCCTGCTTTTATCATGACCGGTATTCCCAGAGATATGTTTATTCCATTATCTATGGCCGTAGCATTTGCAATGATTGCATCGTTTATTGCCTCACAAACATTTGTGCCGATATTAGCGAACTGGTTAATGAAGCATAAACATGAGGTGCATAATAAAACGGCTAGGAAAAGAGCCTTTTTTGATAAATTCAGAGTTAATTATTCTTATAGGATGCGTAAGTGGTCTACCAAATCACTAGGTCTATTCATATCCTACATCTTCATAGCTGGAGCCATTGTGGGACTATTATTAAACGTAGTTGGTACCGATGTCATGCCTGTTTCAAACAGTGGTGATTTCCAACTCCGTATCCAAGCACCTCAAGGCAGTAGAATTGAAAAAACGGAAGAACTAGTCAAAACCATCACAGAAGAAATTAAGGCACAACTTCCTGAAAATGGCATGGCGATAAGTTCAGCTTTTGTAGGTATGCAACCCGCAACATCGCCTATAAACCCTATTTTCTTGTTTACAAGTGCATCGCATGAAGCAGTGCTACAGGTATCCGTAGATCAAGATATTTACACCGGTTCAATGGAGGACCTCAAGGAAGAAATCAGAAAATCAATAGGTCAAAAACATCCAGAAGTACAGCTAAATTTTGAACCGATGGAGTTGACTGAAAAAATAATGGGACAGGGCGCTATGACGCCGATTGAAGTTAAAGTCGGTGCTGGACAACTCAAGGTTGCAAATGCCCATGCCTCAAAAATAGAAGCGAATTTAAAGAAAGTTCCTTACCTAAGAGATGTGCGCATTGCTGAACCACTTGCTTACCCCACATTGGAAATTGAAGTGAACCGTGATCTGGCGGGCCAGTTTGGATTGACAATGCAGGATATCACCCGGAATTTAGTTGCGGCCACATCATCGACGCGCTTTACTGATAAAAATCTTTGGGTAGATCCAAAATCAGGACTTGTATTTCAGGTTCAAGTACAAATTCCTGAGCACATCATGTCTTCTGAAGAAATGCTTAAATCATTACCTCTAAAAAAGGGAAGTCTGCGTCCAGTACTTGAAGATGTTGCAACAGTAAAACGAGTCACTGCCCCAGCGCAAGTAAACCGTAAGGGTCCAAATCGCTATGTCACAATCATCGCAAATGTATATAATCAAGATCTTGGAACGGCTTCTGCAGCGGTAAAAAAAGCCATTAAGGAAGCTGGAGCCCCTCCACGTGGGGTCAACGTATGGACAGAAGGGACGATGCAACTATTGGATGACACATTAGGTAGTTTATTGACAGGATTAGCGGTCGCTATTATCGCTATTTTCTTAATGTTATCTGCATATTATCAATCTTTTAAAGTGCCGTTGATCATCTTATCCGTAATTCCAGCTGTAATAGCCGGAAGTTTGATTATCCTATTTATCACCGGTAGTACACTTAACCTCCAATCGTACATGGGAATCATCATGTCTATTGGCGTCTCGGTATCCAATGCGGTACTTCTTATTAATCAAGCTGAATATTACAGAAAAAATATGGCTCTAAAGCCTGCTAACGCTGCGAGACTAGCGGCATCATCTCGATTACGTCCGATATTAATGACAGCTGCAGCCATGCTAGCGGGTATGTTACCTATGGCTATGGGGATAGGTGATGGGGCTGAACAGGTAGCTCCGCTTGGTAGAGCTGTGATTGGTGGCTTAATTGCTTCGACCATTACCATTCTACTTCTATTACCGCATTTCTTTGCTTCACTCCTATCAAGAACAACTATTAAGAGTCCATCTTTAGATCCGGATGATGAAGAAAGTCAATATTATTCAAATCCATCGACATCATCTTTATAAAATATCAGCGATATGTATTCTACAACTTCAATATATAAAACAAGTAAATTAAGCGCATTTGCCGCAATTTTGATTTCATTATCTGCCTGTTCGCAACAAGAACAAAAAGTTGATATGGCCCCTCAAAAAACCGAAAAACAGGTAAACTACCCTACAGGTGCAATACAGATTATGAATCCAGAATACGAAATTTCTGTTCCTGCAGAACTAAAGCCTTATGAACAGGTGGCTGTATTTGCAAAAGTATCAGGATTTGTAAAACAACTTTATGTAGAACGTGGCGATCAGGTACGTAAGGGTCAATTATTGGCTGTCCTTGAAGCCCCAGAAATGAATCAGCGGTATCTTTCTGACAAAGCAACGGAACAAAAGATATACAACGATTATCTTTTTGCGCAGCAGGCTTACGACCGCCTAAAAGACGCTTCTAAAACGGCTGGTGCTGTAGCAGCTATAGAGTTGGACAGAGCTAAAAGTACAGTTGAAAGCGCGCGCGCTGCATATGAGGCATCAAAAGCAGGTACAACACATACATCACAGTTACAACAATACCTACGCATAACAGCTCCATTTGATGGTGTTATTACTGCGAGAAATGTATCTGTAGGAGCTCTGGCAGGTACATCATCCAATCAGTCTCTGTTTATGATGGCCCAGGGCAATAAATTGAGATTAACGTTATCACTTCCTGAAAAACATGCTGCTTCTGTGCAACAAGGCGTACAAGCGAAATTCACCGTAAGTTCGCAACCTGGGAAAGTATTTGACACTTCACTTTCTCGTACATCGGGATTATTAGATCAGCAAGACCGATCGCTGACTCTGGAATTTGATGTTGACAATCCCTCTCGTGAATTACAGGGGGGTGATTATGCGCAGGTAAAATTAAAGTTAAAACGTAAAGAAGCCTCTACTTGGGTGCCTAAAAAAAGTGTCTTGACTACGCAGTCTGGTACTTTTATACTTATATTAGATGATCAAGAAATTAAACGTATTCCTGTCAAAGAAGGCGTACATTTGGATTCATTAACGGAAGTATTTGGTTCGCTTTCTGCAGAACATAAAATTATACTAAAGCCGTCGGAAGAAATCAAAGAAGGAAAAATAAACTAATACGAATAAAATATGAAATTAAAATTCAATAGGAGTATCTTGGGTATGTTGCTTAGTATAGCAAGTATTTCTTTACTTTCCTGCAATTCGCAGAATAAGGAAAATCAAAATTCCCAAAATACCGAAATAACAGCAGAAAATACAACGGATGCAACATCATCACTGACCAACGATGTTTCCTTTATAGATGAAAATGGGAAAGATATCACGCTTAGTTCACTAAAGGGAAAAGTGGTCTTTATTAACTTTTGGGCAACATGGTGTCCTCCATGTATACGTGAGATGCCTTCTATCAATTCGCTAAAAGAATCTTTTAAAGATCGTGATGACATCGTATTTTTAATGGTTGATGTAGATGGAACGATGGAAAAATCGAAAGGATTTATGACCGAAAACAACTATAATCTTCAAGTATATATACCAAAAGGGGAAATTCCATCAAATTTCTTAGGAAATGCCATTCCTACTACAGTAATCTTGAACAAAAATGGCGAACTGGTGAATCGTATGGAAGGCGGACGCGATTATGCGGCCCCCGAAATTATAGCGTCTTTAAATGAGCTGCTTCAAAGTAACTAATATAATTTCCTTGAACTTCAAATAATTTAAGTTAAATTAAGACCAAATACGGCAAGAAAGCCTTCATCACAATTAGATGAAGGCTTTTTTGATGGTTATAAAACGTGTTTTCCTAGTATGATTTCTCAAAAAACAAGTTTGGTATTAGATAATTGCAGTGTTATTACCTGATTATAAAAAACAAAATATTTGCAATCCGTGTTTATAGTACAACATGTAGAAATTTTTAAAATATTAAAATTACTACATTCTCATTTAGATTTAAACACATAAATTTACGTATGAGCAAATAAATTGACGCTCATATATGACCAATTCAATTATAAAAAACCGGACTTAAGTTTTTAATCTTTAATAACCAATTTCTTATTCTTTACTTCATTTTTTTATATGAAAAAAAAATCACCCTTTAAAATATGTACTATACTTGGCTTTTTACTTTTATACAGTAATTCTGTTAGTGCTCAAGTTCCCGACATTACACAAGGAGAAATTTTAGAAAGTTATCCCAAATTTCAATTCAAGGGGCTTTTTCAAGGACGCTTTACCACAAGTCTTAAAAAAAATGTTGACGTCGAAGGCGTTCATCATACCGATGATAAAGGCACAAATAATTCCTTTTCCCTCAAGTACATGCGTGCACAAGTCAAAGGACAAATAAGCAGAAGAGTGGAAGTCGTAGCTTTGGCTAATTTTGCTGATTTTAAAAATGAACCCAAAACACGAGTTTTAGAAAATGCTTACCTGAGATACAGTTTTAATCCTAAAGTTGCGATAACTGTTGGCCAATTCAGACCCTGGTTTGGACTTGAAGAAACCTATCCTGTGGATATTATCAAATCCTTAGAATGGTCTAATCAGTATACCGAATTTGGTAAAAATGGTTGGACAAGCTTTCAGATTGGAGCATCCGTAGGCGGCACCCTACCTTTAGGTACAATGCCAATGCATTATGCTGTTTCTGTTGTCAATGGGAATGGGAAGAATCAGGTCTCGGATAAAGACAATGGTAAACAATTTCTGACACGTGTCGTATTTGATCTTTCAAAGAAATATGACCTCAGTATTGGTCTAAATGGAGGAACAGGTACCGTTTTTAAAAGAAATGTACATGCTTTAGCATTTGATATATCATCTAAATTCAACCTTGCAAAAAAATGGAACTTAGATTTTCAAATCGAAGCTAAGCAGGCCATTAATCACAATTTATATTTCAGCCTTGATGAATCAAATCGACTTCCAGACTTATATCAGTACCAAATGCGCGGCGCATACTTTTTGCCAAATATGCGCTACGAAATAGATTATAATAACTTAAAAGCTATCGAGTTTTCTTGTAGATATGAATATTTAGATACTGACTTCAGACAGAACTCCAATCCGAGACAATCTTTAGTTCCTATGCTAAGTTTTGAATTTCTCAAAAACTATGGAGCTCGAATACAAATGGGTATGCAAATGGATTATTATGAATATCAAATCGATAATACAAACAAATACAATGGCAATTTGTTCATTTTACAAGTACAAAGTCGATTATAACCTTTAACATGCATTATGAAAGAAGTGAGCATTACAAAGATGGGCATAACCTTTGCTTTTGCATTGATTATCTGGATCATCTCCACTCCAAAGGGGGTATCACCTGAAGCCTGGCACCTTTTTGCTATTTTTGCGGCAACAATATTGGGAATTATACTTAAAGCTGCCCCTATGGGAACGATGTGTATGCTAGCCATTGGTTTCACAGCTTTGACCCAAGTATTAGCACCAGGGAATGCCTCGTTGTCCATTACAAAATCACTGAGTGGCTTTGGTGATAAAGTAATCTGGCTTATTGGAATCTCATTTTTTATAGCAAGAGGTTTTATAAAAACGGGTTTAGGAAATAGAATTGCTTTTATCTTTATCAAAATTTTTGGAAGAAGTTCATTAGGCTTAGCTTATGGATTGGGACTTGCAGATGTTTGTCTTGCTCCTGCTATCCCCAGCAATACTGCACGTGGTGGCGGTATCATCTATCCCATTATGAAATCAATGGCTATCAGCTTTGGTTCTCTACCGGAAGATCCAGACACACATAAAAAAATCGGTTCTTATCTGACACTCAATAGTTACTATATGAATCTCATAGGTTCTTCTATGTTTCTTACTGGAACAGCTAGTAATCCGATGTGTCAGAAATTTGCGGCCGATTTAGGAATTAATATTACTTGGATGTCATGGGCAGCTGCTGGTTTTGTACCTGGACTTGTCGCCTTTTTCATCGTCCCATTAGTTTTATACAAATTATACCCCCCTGAGTTAAAAAAAACTGCTGATGCTCCAAAAATGGCAACAGAAAAGTTAAAAGAGATGGGGGCAATCAAAACAAATGAATGGTTAATGTTACTTGCTTTTTTCATTCTTTTAGGATTATGGATATTTGGAGGATCGTTATCCATTGATGCCACTACAACTGCCTTCATCGGACTGACACTTTTACTGCTCACATCTGTACTTACTTGGGAGGATATCAAATCTGAAAAGGGAGCCTGGGACACTATTGTTTGGTTTGCGGTGCTTGTCATGATGGCCAGTTCTTTGAATGAGCTTGGTTTCATTAGTTGGTTTAGCGAATTGATTAAAACCCAAATCGGTGGACTCAATTGGGTAGTCGCATTTCCTGTTATCATTTTAGTTTACTTCTATAGCCATTATATTTTTGCAAGTGCTACAGCCCATGTTGCTGCGATGTATGCTGCAATGCTCGGAGTTGGAGTTTCTTTAGGTATACCAGGTATGTTATTGGCTATGATGCTTGGCTTCGTTGGGTCCATATATGGTGTACTTACCCATTATGGACATGGCCCAGCCCCAGTTTACTTCGGTAGTGGATATGTGGACCTCAAATCATGGTGGGTAAAAGGTTTTGAAATTGGAGTTCTATTACTTGTGATCTATATGGCTGTTGGTGGCCTGTGGATGAAAATAATCGGTTATTATTAATTCTTTACATATGTTGACAACCCTATCTCGAAAATTAGTAATGTGTTTAACAGGTTTATTCCTTTGCTTCTTCCTAATCATTCATTTTTTAGGAAATTTGCAGCTGTTCTTACCTTCAGAACAAGCACACACACAATTCAATGCCTATTCTCAATTTTTATCAGGTAATATCTTAATAAAGATCATATCATATGTCTTATACGCAAGCATTATTATACATGCCCTAGATGCACTGGTTATCTCTATTAAAAACAGAAAATCTGCTAAACAATATCAACGGGACCAAAGACAAAGAGCAAGTAAATGGTATAGTCGTAACATGGGTATTTTGGGTACAATCATCTTAATATTTTTAGTTATACACTTTCAAAATTTTTGGTATGTCTATAAGTTCGGAACACCACCATTAGATAGCAACGGAAATAAGGACCTCTATATATTGGTGGTTACCACTTTTAAAGAATGGTGGTATGTCCTCATTTATGTACTATCAATGGTTGCTTTATGTTACCATCTGATTCACGGCGTACATAGTGCCGTACGGACCTTAGGCCTTTTCCATCCAAAATATGTGACATGGATAAAAAACTGTGGTATAATCTATTCCATCATTATTAGTATCGGATTTGCTATGATGCCGATTTACATTTATTTTACACAATAGTAACCTTTAAATTTTAAGAACATGAATTTAGATGCAAAAATCCCAGAGGGTTCTTTAGAGAAAAAATGGGAAAACTATAAAAAAACAGCAAAATTAGTAAATCCGGCTAACCGAAAAAAACTAGATATCATTGTGATAGGAACTGGATTAGCAGGAAGCTCTCTTGCCGCATCGTTAGGTGAAATGGGCTATAATGTTAAATCATTTTGCTTTCAAGATAGCCCGAGACGCGCCCATTCAGTCGCAGCACAAGGGGGTGTCAATGCGGCAAAAAACTATAAAAATGATGGTGACAGCGTCTACCGTATGTTTGTAGACACTTTAAAAGGAGGAGATTTTCGTGCTAGAGAAGCCAATGTTTACAGAATGGCCGAATGTTCACTCAACCTCATCGATCAAGCAGTTGCTCAAGGAGTTCCATTTGGCAGGGAATATGGTGGCTACTTGAACAATCGTTCCTTTGGTGGTGTTCAAGTAAGCCGTACATTTTATTCAAGAGGACAGACCGGACAGCAGTTGCTACTTGGGTCTTATCAGGCACTTATGCGTCAAGTCGGAAAAAAAACGGTCAAACTACATGCACGTCATGAAATGTTAGATCTAGTTGTTATTGATGGAAAAGCGCGTGGCGTAATTATCAGAAATCTAGATACAGGTGAGATTGAACGACACGCCGCACATGCCGTTGTATTGGCTACTGGCGGCTACGGAAAAATCTACTACCTTTCGACTTTAGCGATGGGTTGCAATGGTTCTGCAATCTGGAGAGCGCATAAAAAAGGAGCATTGATGGCCAGTCCGAGCTGGATTCAAATTCATCCAACATCATTACCACAATCTGGAGATTATCAATCGAAATTAACACTCATGTCTGAGTCCTTAAGAAATGATGGACGTATATGGGTACCACTTAAAGAAAATGAACAACGATCTGCAAATGAGATCCCTGAACAAGAAAGAGATTATTACCTGGAAAGAAGATACCCTGCCTTCGGAAACCTAGCTCCAAGAGATATTTCGTCACGTGCCGCAAAAGAAAGAATCGATGCCGGATTTGGCATAGGTCCTTTAAAAAATGCGGTTTATCTTGATTTCTCTAAAGCTATTAAAGAGCAAGGAAAGGAAAAAATACAAGAAAAATACGGAAATTTATTCGACATGTATGAAAAAATCACCGGTTACAATGCGTATGAAGTGCCTATGATGATTTCCCCTTCCGCACACTTTTCAATGGGAGGATTATGGGTAGATTACGAATTAATGACTACAATTCCGGGATTATTTGCTTTGGGTGAAGCAAATTTTGCAGATCACGGAGCAAATAGATTGGGAGCAAATTCTCTACTTCAGGCTTCTGTTGATGGGTATTTTATTGCCCCCTATACCATTGCAAATTATCTCGCTGGAGATATACACACTGGAAAAATATCAACTGATCATATAGAGTTTGAAAAAGCAGAACAAGGGATAAGAACGCAATTGCAACAATTTAGCAAAAGCAAAGGAAGCAAAACTGTGGATTATTTTCATAAAACACTCGGGAAAATCCTATATGATTACTGCGGTCTTGCCCGAAATGAAGGCGGATTAAAATTTGCAATCTCAGAGATCCGAAAATTACGTGAGGAATTTCACAATAATGTCCATATTCCAGGCAATGAAACAAGCATGAATACCGAAATAGAAAAGGTGGGTAGAGTCGCTGATTATCTCGAAATCGGAGAACTGATGTGTTACGATGCCCTTACAAGAAATGAGTCCTGTGGCGCACATTTCCGTGAAGAATATCAAACACCTGAAGGTGAAGCAAAAAGAAATGATGATGAGTATCAATTTATTTCTGCTTGGGAATGGAATAAAACTGATATCCCCCTACTTCATAAAGAAACCACTATCCTTTGAAGTCATTCAACCAATTGTACGTAGTTATAAATAATTTTAAAATTCAAGTTATGAAATTACATCTAAAAATTTGGAGACAAGAGAATAAAAATACGACCGGCAAGCTCGTTGATTATACCTTAGAAAACCTCAATCTACATATGTCCTTTTTAGAGATGCTCGATACATTAAATGAGAAACTCATACTAGCGAATGATATACCTGTCGAATTTGATCACGATTGCAGGGAAGGGATCTGCGGACAATGTGGTATGATGATTAATGGTATTGCACATGGGCCGTTGAAAAACACCACCACTTGCCAATTACATTTGAGATCCTTCAGAGATGGTGAGGTCATTTTCATCGAACCCTTCAGATCTGAAGCATTTCCCGTAAAAAAAGATTTAAAAGTAGATCGTTCAGCTTTTGATCGCATTATTTCCTCTGGTGGATATGTGTCCATAAATACAGGGCAAGCGCCAGAGGCATTAACCATTCCCGTAACACATCAAGTGACAGAAGCAGCCTTCGATGCAGCTGCCTGTATTGGGTGTGGAGCCTGTGTCGCAACCTGTAAGAACGGAAGTGCAGCACTTTTTACTTCAGCTAAAATCAACCATATGGTATTATTACCTCAGGGTAAAGAAGAACGACTGACAAGAGTAATTGATATGGTCAATCAAATGGATGAAGAACTATTTGGACATTGTACAAATACCGAAGCATGTGAAGTAGAATGTCCACAAGGTATTTCTGTTCTCAATATTGCACGAATGAATTATGAATATAATCGCGCACATTTTTTAAAAAAATGAATTATGGTGATTAAGAAGTACTACACATGGATAATAGGGTTTATAGCATTAACATGTTTAATCCTAATCTATAAGTTTTTTAATCCAATGCAATATAACTTATTCCCAAAATGTCCTTTCTATGCATTAACTGGATACAAGTGTCCGGGTTGTGGATCACAGCGCGCAATACATGATTTATTGAATTTTGACTTCTATAATGCGTGGAGGCAAAACTTTTTGGTTGTCATCGCTATCCCTTATATCATTACAGGTTTAAGCTTTGAATATAACAAAAATCCAACACCCAAAATCCTCAAATGGCGTAAGATTTTGTTCGGCTATAAAGCCATCATAATCGTTTTCATAATTGTTGTGAGCTTCTGGATAATAAGAAATTATTAACTTGAAGAAAGCTTTACGATATAACGAGGAGATATTCACCTCATAAAAAACAGGTACATCACAAAAAAAGACCAAAAAAAAGAGCGTTTAATTAAAAACGCTCTTTTCTATATGTTATAAACTGTTTGATTACAATTTACGTTTTACTTCAACTTGTTCGTATGCTTCAACGATATCTCCTTCTTGTATATCATTATAACCTTGAATGTTCAAACCACACTCATACCCAAATGAAACTTCTTTCACATCGTCTTTGAAACGTTTCAGTGAAGCTAATTTTCCTGTGAATATAACAACACCATCACGTACGATACGAATATCATTATTGCGGTTAATTTTACCATCCAATACCATACAACCTGCGATTGTACCCACTTTGGAGATTTTAAATGTCTCACGGATTTCAACGTTAGCAACAATCTTCTCTTCGAATTTCGGAGCTAACATACCTTCCATTGCCGATTTAAGTTCTTCAATAGCATCATAGATAATCGAGTAAAGACGAATATCAATTTGCTCTTGCTCAGCCAATTTACGTGCACCAATCGATGGACGAACTTGGAAACCGATAATGATTGCATCAGATGCAGAAGCTAATAATACGTCTGACTCTGAAATAGCACCCACTGATTTGTGAATCACATTCACCTGAATCTCTTGTGTAGACAATTTCAATAATGAATCCGATAGTGCCTCAATTGAACCATCCACGTCACCTTTCACGATTACGTTCAATTCTTTAAAGTTACCGATTGCCAAACGACGACCGATCTCATCTAAAGTAATATGTTTCGTAGCACGCATACCTTGCTCACGTTGCAATTGAAGACGTTTATTCGCCACATTACGAGCTTCAGACTCGCTATCCATTGTGTAGAATTTATCACCTGCAGTAGGTGCACCTGCCATACCTAATATTTGGACTGGTACAGAAGGGCCTGCTTCTTTCACACGTTCACCGCGTTCATTTGTCAATGCTTTTACTTTACCACTATGAGAAACCTGCTAAAATTGGATCTCCTACACGTAAAGTACCTCCTAAGATTAATACAGTTGTAACAATACCTCTACCTTTATCTAAAGCAGCCTCGATTACTGAACCTACAGCACGTTTGTTAGGATCGGCTTTCAGGTCTAACATCTCAGCTTCTAATAATACTTTCTCTAATAAAAGATCTACATTCAATCCAGTTTTAGATGAAATCTCTTGAGCTTGGTATTTACCACCCCAATCCTCTACTAATATGTTCATTTGAGACAACTGCTCTTTAATACGGTCTGTATTAGCACCAGGCTTGTCTACTTTAGTAAATGCAAATACGATTGGCACACCAGCAGCTTGTGCGTGGTTGATAGCCTCTTTTGTTTGTGGCATCACAGCATCGTCTGCAGCAATAACAATAATAACGATATCCGTTACTTTCGCACCACGAGCACGCATGGCTGTAAAAGCCTCGTGACCCGGTGTATCTAAAAATGTAATCTTACGACCACCATCTAATTGTACTGCATAAGCACCAATGTGCTGTGTAATACCCCCTGCTTCACCATGAGTCACATTGGCTTTACGAACGTAATCCAATAGCGATGTTTTACCATGATCGACGTGACCCATTACCGTTACGATCGGAGCACGAGAAATTAATGAGTCTTCATTATCTAACTCTTCAAGATCTGCAATCTCCTCATCTTCTGGTTTGATAAATTCAATCTGATAACCAAATTCGTCAGCAACAATCGTTAAAGTTTCAGCATCTAAACGTTGGTTAATTGAGACAAACATACCTAAACTCATACAAGTTGCGATAATTTGCGTAACAGCGACATCCATTAAATTTGCAAGTTCATTTGCGGTTACAAACTCTGTAACACGTAAAACTTTAGCCTGCATCTCTCTTTCTAATGCTTCTTCTTCTGCAATATTAGCAACATCGTCACGCTTTTGACGTCTCAACTTTGCTCGTTGTGCAAATTTACCAGATTTACCAGCACCGCTCAAACGAGCTAAAGTAGCCTTAATTTGGTCTTGAATTTCCTTTTCTGTAGGTTCCTCTTTTGGTACGTTAGGTCCAGTACTTCTATTATTGAAGGCTGGACGACCTTTATGAGCACCTGGACCTCCTGGGCGGTTATGATGACCACCTGGACCACCCGCTGGACGGTTTTGATTATTTCCTCCTGGACCTCCTGCTGGACGGTTTTGATGAGTACCTGTTGCATTTCCTCCTGTACGGTTTGGATGATTTCCACCACCTTGGTTTGGACCTCCCGTACGATTTGGATGAGTACCACCACCTGGAGGGGGAGTTCCCGTATTATTTGTACGCTTACGCTTACGTTTATGATCATTACCCGTAGCACTTGAAGAAGATGCTACTGGTTTATCTCTATGAGAAGGTCTTGCCGTAGGCAATTCAATCTTACCAATTACTTTTGGACCTGTTAATCTTTCTGCTTTAGCACTGATAACCTCATCTGCAGGATTAACTTTTTTCACTTCCTTTACAGGAGTTTCAACCGGTGCTTTCACAGCAGGTTTTTCATTTTTTGGCTTTTCTTCTACCACTTTCTTCTCTTGAACTTTAGGAGCTTCAGTTTTAACTTCAACTTTTTGAGGTGCAGCGACGACAACCTTTGGGGTTTCTTTCGCTTTCTCTTCTACTTTTGGTGCTTCCACTACTGGAGCTTTTGGTGTCTCTACTTTAGGAGCTTCTACTTTCGGCTCTTCTTTTATGATAGGCTTTGGAGCAGGGATAGTAGCCTGTTTAACCACCTCTGGCTTCTTCTCCACTTCCTTTGGAGTTTCAGCTTTCACAACTGGAGTTTCTTCTTTTTTAGGTTTAGATCCTCTTTTCAAAGAGTCTAAATCAATTTTCCCCACAACTTTCATCCCTCCAGTGTGTGTATTTGACGAACTTTCTGCAGTTTCAACACTCGCTACTTTCTCAGCAGGAGCCTCTTTTTTACCAGCATCAGATTCTTCTCTTGTATTAGCCGCAGCATTCTTAATCAAAATTTCTTTTGAAGCTACAGTTTCTTCATAATCGTCATTTTTAGATGATTCTTTAGGAGAAGCCACTGGCGACTCATCACGACGAATTTTGCCAATAACAATTTGCTTAGCTTCATCTTTCACGATTTTGTCACCTTGAAACTCTTTCAACAGCACATTGTACATCTCTCCGGATAGCTTAGTATTAGGTTTGGCGTCTACGTCATATCCTTTTTTCACTAAACAATCTACGGCAGTAGATATGCCAATATTGAGTTCCTTTGCTGCTTTAAGCAGGTTTGTACCTTTTCCTTCAGTCATCTATTATTTTAACTAATTAAATATTTAATACAAAAATATGGTTTTTTTACATCTCTATAACAATTAAATTTGAAATAGAGATGAAAACAAATTATGTGGCTTCATTTTATTCGAATTCAGCCTGTAAAATACGTAAAATTTCTTTTACTGTATCTTCTTCCAAGTCAGTGCGTCTCAGCAATTCTTCTTCTGTAAGTGCTAATACCGAGCGTGCAGAATCTAAGCCTACACGTTTCAATGCATCAATCACCCAGCTTTCAATTTCATCGCTGAATTCTTCGATATCCACATCCTCATCAAACTCGTCATTCTCACGATATACATCGATCTCATAACCCGTCAATTTTCCGGCCAATTTAATATTGTGACCACCGCGGCCAATTGCCAAAGATACTTGATCGGATTTTAAGTACACAGCTGCTGTCTTATTTTCTTCATCAATCTTGATGGAACTTATACGAGCTGGACTTAATGCACGTGTAATATAAAGTGAATGATTCGTTGTAAAATTGATTACATCAATGTTTTCATTACGCAATTCACGAACGATACCATGAATACGCGATCCTTTCATACCTACACAAGCACCTACTGGATCAATACGATCATCATAAGACTCAACAGCTACTTTAGCACGTTCTCCTGGTTCGCGCACAATCTTTTTGATGGTAATCAATCCATCAAAAATCTCAGGAACTTCCAATTCAAACAAACGTTGTAAAAATTCAGGAGCAGTACGAGAAATAAGAATCTTAGGATTATTATTCATCATATCTACTTTATAAACTACCGCACGAATGCTATCCCCTTTTTTGAAATAATCTGCTGGGATCTGTTCTGTCTTTGGTAAGATCAACTCATTACCATCATCATCCAAAACAAGTAATTCTTTTTTCCAAATTTGGTAGACCTCACCAATTACCAATTCACCCTCGCGGTCTTTATATTTTTTGAAAACTTCGTCTTTCTCTAATTCCAATACTTTTGAAACCAAAGTCTGACGTGCTGCCAAAATTGCACGACGACCAAAACTCTCTAATGTAATTTGCTCAATATAGTCATCGCCAACTTCTAAATCAACATCAAGTTTCTTCGCTTCTGTTAATTCAATCTCTAGATCATCATCTTCCGAAAATTCATCTTCAACAACAACACGTGTTCTCCAGATCTCTAAATCCCCATTATCAGGATTCACGATAACGTCACAGTTCTCATCTGTACCGAAACGTCTACGGATCATGCTACGAAATACTTCTTCTAAGACAGAAATAACCGTAGGACGGTCAATGTTTTTAAACTCTTTGAACTCTTGGAAAGAGTCAATCAAATTGATATTGCTGCTCATTTTTATTTAAATGAAATTAACACCTTAGTTGCTTTTATTTGTTCCAAAGGAATGATACGAGCAGCCTGCTGCGCTTTTGTTCCTTTTTCTTTTATCGTTTCTTCAATTGTTATCTGTGCTTCCTCAACTGTCAGTAGTTTTCCTTCAGTTTTCGTACCATCATTCAACTTCACTTGGACATTACGCCCAATATTTTTCTTGTATTGTCTCAGGTGGACCAAATTAGTATCTATACCTGGTGAAGACACTTCAAGGCGATAAGCTTTTTCTACCACCTCTTCCTCCTCTAACTGAAAACCTACAAATCTACTGACTTGTACACAATCATCGATACTAATCCCCTGATCACCATCTAGCAAAACTTCCAACACACTGTTTGGGTGAAATTTAACACTTACAATAAACAAATCATCGCGATCTGCTAACTTTTCTTGAATGAGTTCGACAACTCTTTTCTCTACATTTTGCATATTCTTTCGAAATCGAATAAAAAGACTGAAATCAATGAATTAAAAAAGGGGGCATACGTTGCCCCCTTCCTCTCAGATAGGACAAAGATAAAAATATTTTTTCAACAAACAAAATATAGATGAAAAAGTTCTAAATCAATGCGCCTATTTAGCCCTTATCCACAACCGAATTTATCGTCTTTTGCATTTCAGCCATCATGGTCGACAAAGTTTCCATTGTCGGTTCGTTATTAGGTTCAGGCAATACCGTGCTGATATACGCCTTAGCACGCCAGACTTCCATAATATCACCCGCTTCTACCCAATATGGGTCATAGCTTTTATTATCAGACAACAACTTCAATCCTTTATCCTCTTTAAACTTATAGGCTACCCGCTTATAAACAACGCCCTCATCTTTTGAAACAATCACATACGTCTGGGCTGCTTTAATATCATTCCAATTCTCCACATACTCTGCCACCACAATTGACCCACTAGCCAATGGTCGCATCGAATCTCCTTTGATTTCAAAAGCACGGTAGGTACCCTGATTAAACATAGGTAACGAAAACTTTGGAAGAGTAGCCACATATTCAGGATCTGCATAACCATTCATATATCCTGCACTAGCTTTTACTGGAACCAATTCGATGTTTTCACGATCTTGCCCATCGACGGTCACACTTAACACACGAAGGTTTGAAGCGTTACTTTTTGGAGCAGGACGCCATTTTTCGTTGATTTCATCGTTAGCAAGTTCATCCATTGTCATGTCATAAAACTCTGCTATTTTTTTTAGCAACTCATATTTGGGTTCCGCACGATCCTCCTCATAAGCTCCAACAGAAGCTCTTTTTATCTCCATTAAATCGGCAAACTGCTGTTGTGTAAGTCTTTTCGTTTTTCTTAAAAACTTAAGATTGGAAGCGATGTTTGGCATATTTTTTTAAATTTAATTTTTTAATATCTAAAAATATTAGTATTATTGTGCCAATAAAATTAGTAAAAAAAACACAAATAACCAAATTTATTAGCGCAATCATGAAATTACACATTTTATACATCATTACCGATAGCAATAGACAATTCTTAAAAGCGGATATTACATCGGATATCAACATAACAATGAACGAAATAAAAAGTAGTAGCAAAATACTATTTCCCAATGGTCCGCACCTGACACGTATTGTTTATATGGAACATTTCCAATCTAACGAACAAGCAGAAAAAAGACTATTACAGCTGGGGCAATTCACACGAATGCAAAAAGAGAAACTTATCCGTAAGCACAACGCTAACTGGCACAATCTATCCCTTACTATCGTAAATACTCCACAAAAAAAATCGGTTGTTTATTCTTCATAAACAACCGATTAAAAAAACTTTTACAAACTCGCTACCCAACGTTACCAAGTGAATCGCGCAACTTTGTAGCGACCACATCTTTTTCCGTGGATAAAGCTCCCATATCAACATCACCCTCAGGAGTTGCTACCCCCTCTTCTTGAATTACTTCACCGCTACCAATATCCTCCAAATCCACACCGTCATCTACTGCTGTAGAATCTGACAAGGATTCTTCACGAATTGGACGAGGTGTCACACATTTATATTTCTTGGTTATCTCTACGGTTGGCGCAGGAAATTTACCCTGAGTATAACCTAATGACTTATCCTTATACACGGCCTCCATAAACAAACCGAAAATAGGCAATGCCGTCTTCGACCCCTCTCCTGTTTGCGAGTTTTTAAAGTGAACATTCCGATCATCACAACCAACCCATACGGCAGTCACCAAATCTTTCGTAACCCCCATATACCAACCATCCACATATTCCGATGAAGTACCTGTTTTCCCTCCAATCTCATTCTCTTTTGCAAATAAATCGTATTCCCATAATGCTTGAGAAGTACCGCCAGGTTCTTCCATCCCCCCACGCAACATATAGGTCATCAACCATGCATCTTGCTTATCCACCACTTGCTTTCTTTCTGGCTTAAAAGTTGCAATCACCTTCCCATCATAATCTTCAATACGCGAAACTAATATAGGAGTTAAACGCTCACCTTCATTCATCATAGTCGAATAGCCATTCACCATTTCAAACACCGATACATCATTTGGCCCTAAACCAATGGATGGTACGGGGTTCAATTTACTTTCAATACCTACACGATGCGCTGCTTCAGCAATTTTATCCGCACCAACTTTTTCCGTTAACTGAACCGTGATAGAATTAACAGAACGTGCCATTGCCCAGCGTAACGACATTTCGCGATAACTGAAATTCCAATCTGCATTTTTAGGCTCCCAAACTTCAATTGAATCTCCTTTATCAATTTTAATCGTGACTGGTTTATCCTGCACCTGGTCACAAGGCGTCATACCCGACTCCAATGCGGCTAAATAAACAAAAGGCTTGAAGGTTGATCCCGCTTGTCTTTTAGATTGATTAACGTGATCATATTTAAAGAACTGATGATCAATACCGCCAACCCATACTTTGATTTCACCCGAATATGGATCCATACTCATAACACCTGTATTCAGCATCGTCACATAGTATTTAATCGAATCCATTGTGGACATCTGAACTTTTTCACGCAAACGTTCTCCCTTCCATGAAAAAATCTCCATTTGTTTTTTCTGATTCAAATAAAAATCAATACTATCAGTACGGTTATCATACTTTTTTGTTAGGTGCTTATAATAATCTGTCTTTTTAGCTAAATTCTCTATAAATCCAGGAATCACTTTACCCGATAGATCGCGCCATGGCTCTTCATCACCCCAAGCGTTCTTTAATCTTCTTTGCAATATCTCCATCTGTTTTGCTACAGACTCTTCGGCATGCTTCTGCAATTTTGAGTTGATTGTCGTATATATCTTCAATCCATCTCTGTAAATATCGCGATCATTATCTTCAGCCCACTTTTCCAACCAACGCTCCACAGCGGCCCTTATATAAGAGTCTTCACCAGCATGCACATCTTTATTATCCGTATGCAAGACCAAGGGTTCCTTAGACAAGGTTTCCACTTGAGCCTGATCGATATAGTTGGCCTTCTGCATCTGCAATAAAACCACATTCCTTCGTTCCCGCGATTTATCTAAATTACGCATGGGATTATACATAGTCGTACCTTTCAGCATACCGACTAATACAGCTGCTTCATTGATAGACAAATCGCTAGCATTTTTACTAAAATAGCGTCGTGCAGCTGTTTGTATTCCATATGAATTATTGCTAAATGATACTGTATTTAAATACATAGTAATAATCTCAGCCTTACTATATCGGGTCTCCAACTTATAAGCGGTCATCCACTCTTTGAATTTGGTTACAATCAGACCTATGCCAGGAATTCTACCCAATAATCCAACCGACTTGTTATATCGTGTTCGATATAGATTTTTTGCTAGTTGCTGAGTAATCGTACTTGCTCCTCTCTTATCCCCTGTCAATGTCGATATAATACCTGAGCCTAATCCTAAAAAATCAACACCACTATGTTTATAAAAACGAACATCCTCTGTTGCAACTAATGCATTAATCACATTTTTAGATATACTATCAAAAGCCACTGGGTTACGATCTTCATCAAAATATCGACCGATCAAAACACTATCAGCTGTAAACAATTCCGTTGAAATATTAACATTAGGCATCGTAATATCCTTTTTAGTAGGAGAATAGCCGAAGAGTCCCAAAAAGTTAAGCTGTATGGCACAAACTAGGACGATTAAAAAATATATACCGAACGCTATATAGCGAATAAATTTATTCTTAATCCGTTTAAACATACGGTAAAGGTCTAAAAATGTTTTGTGAAAACAAGCAAAAAAACTAAGGTTTTACATGTAGCTATAACAATTAACGAAATTTAACATTTCATTATTCTAAATCTGATAATTAGGAATATAAGAATCAAGAAGACAACAAAAATTATACCTAAAAATACTATCGATACGTTTTCTTTTCATTAATCGATATATATTATATAAATTTATATGCAATTAGTCATATAAAACATGTTAAAGCAAACATTACAACAAAAGTTATTACAGAAACTATCTCCGCAACAGATTCAGTTTATCAAGCTTTTACAAGTTCCTACGGTATCTTTGGATGCGCGCATAAAAGAAGAACTAGAAGAGAATCCAGCCCTTGAGGACGGTAGTTTAGCAAATATGTCCGAACCAAATGAAGAATACCCCGACCGTGATCCAGACGACAGTTTTGACACTGATGAAAACCATGAAAGTGATGAATTTAATGTAGATGAATATATTCAGGAGGATGATTTTACGGATTATTCCAATAATTATAATTATTCTGACGAAGATGATGATAAAAAAGAAATCCCGATTGCTGTACAAGATTCGTTTTTCGAAAAACTACAGCAACAGTTGGACTTGTTAGCCCTTGATGACCGCGATTTTCTGATTGGACAACAAATTATCGGGAGTTTAGATGATGATGGTTATTTACGTAGACCCATATTGAGTCTTATTGACGACCTTGCTTTTTCACAAAATGTCATTGCAACAGAAGGTGAAGTATTGGAAATGCTTAAAGTTATTCAAGATTTTGAACCTGCTGGAATTGGAGCACGTGATCTACAAGAATGTTTATTGATACAGTTAGAGAAAAAAGATCAAAACAATCCCATTATTGCTCAAGCGATTAAAATAGTGAAAAACTACCTAGAAGAGTTTACAAAAAAACACTATGACAAACTTGAAAAATCGCTGGGACTGACCTCTGAGGATTTAAAAAATATCATAAATGAAATCCTTAAGCTAAATCCAAAACCAGGCGATTCAGGCGCTGTAGCTGGGAAACAACTTCACGTAATCCCTGATTTTCACATTAGCAACAATGATGGGATCTTACACCTCACGCTAAATGGTAGAAATGCACCCGAGCTACGGGTGAGTCGCTCTTATCAGAGCATGTTTGAGCATTACGATAAATCAGACCAAAAGGACAAAAAGATGAAGGAAGCCGTTCAGTTTGTCAAACAAAAACTGGACTCGGCCAAATGGTTCATCGACGCCATCAAACAAAGACAACAAACTTTATTGAAAACGATGAACGCAATTATGGAATATCAGTATGATTATTTCCTGACAGGTGATGATGTGAAACTGAAGCCTATGATATTAAAAGATATCGCTGATCGCATAGGTATGGATATATCCACTGTTTCGCGTGTTGCAAACTCCAAATACGTACAGACAGAATTTGGAACCTTCCTTCTCAAATCATTTTTCTCTGAAGCCATTCAAACCGAATCTGGAGAAGAGGTATCCAACAAGGAAGTCAAAAAAATTCTCGAAGAATGCATTGCAAATGAGGACAAAAGAAAACCACTAGCTGATGAAAAGCTGACTGAAATCTTGAAAGACAAAGGATATAACATTGCACGACGTACTGTTGCAAAATACCGGGAAGCACTTAATATTCCTGTCGCTAGATTGCGCAAAGAGTTATAGTAATGGTAAAAAGCCTCTGTTTAGTGGCTTTTTACTTGTTATTGATTTATCCTACACCTGCATAACCAATTAGATTATTATCTTTGTCTCTGACAAAAATAGTCTAATCTTAAAAGATGTCTGCTTTTAATGTAGTTGAAAGAACATCGCTTACATTAATACCAATGGATAGTGATTTGACTAAAGCTATACTTGAATTGATCCAATATGCAAGGATTACGAGATAGCCTGTACAATTGAATAAAATAAATAAAAATTAAAAAAGTCAATAACAAACAACCCTTACTATAATTACTTTTTTTTAAAGACGAATGAGAGCAACAAAAATTGTTACCCTTACAGCCTTACTAGCGACATTAACATTTGCGTCAAAAGCGCAAGAACGAGACGATAGAGCTACTATCTTGAATTTCAAAGGAATCCAATTCCACAGCAATGACTCCCTCTTCTATACGAACTTTAGGTTTAGAATGCAAAACCGCATTGGTTTCACAGAAAAATTGGATGGCGAAACAAATGGCGAATGGGATGCACGTGTGCGCCGATTACGCATGCGTGTGGACGGTTACATATACACGCCTAAAATTAGCTACTCAATACAATTAGCTTTCACTAGAAGTGACCAGGATTTTGACGAGACAGGTATTCCGAACATTGTTCGTGACGCAGTTGTATTCTACAATTTCACTGATGATTTTTACATCAGTTTTGGTCAAAACAAGTTACCAGGAAACAGACAACGTGTGAACTCTTCTGGGCAGCTACAGTTTGCAGACCGTTCCTTAGTGAATTCAAAGTTTACTGTTGACCGTGATTTCGGTATGAGCGCTAATCTAAGCAAGAAAATTGGAGAAGTACCTATCAATGCCAAAGTAGCTATATCAACCGGTGAAGGTAGAGCAGCTAGTGGCACGGATGGTGGACTATCTTACACTGGTCGTGTCGAATTTTTGCCCTTAGGTAACTTTAAAAATGGCGGAGACTATTCAGAAGGTGACTTAGAAAGAGAAGAAACACCGAAACTTTCAATCGGTGGTGGCTACAGCTACAACGACAGAAACTACCCGCGTAGGAGGTCAAACAGGCAAATATGTTGAAAATCCATTTACACTTAAAACAAGTTTCGTAGATGCCATCTTAAAATATCAGGGATTTGCCTATCAAGCAGAATACATGCGTCGTGACGTAGACAACCCACTGAATCTTGACTTAGAAGGTAAAACAGCCTATGCTTATAAAGGATTTGGTATCAATCAGCAAATGTCTTACCTCATGAATCATGGTTTCGAAGTCGTGAGTCGTTATACATTTGTAAAGCCACACCAAGACATCCGCGCTTATGAGAAGCAAACTGAAATTATAGAAGCTGGCTTAAACAAATATATGAAAGCACATCGCCTGAAATTCAATTTGAGTGGAAATTACACTTTCAAAGAGGGGCAATTCAACAACGTTAACCAAAAGAACTCTTGGGGCTTCCTGTTCCAAGTTGAATTAGGTATTTAATATAAAAAAAGGTTCAGTGTTAAACACTGAACCTTTTTTTTATAACAATAATCATCTAGTCTTCATCCAATTCTTCAAACTTGCGCAAATCAGCTTCAGCTCCCAATATATCGCCTAAGGATTCTTTTATCGCAGCTCGATATTGATAGAGATCTGAATAATAAGGGTTCAAATCAATCGCCTTTGAATAATCCATTAAAGCTTCCTCCTGCTTCCCCAAACGCTCAAATACATCAGCTCTTAACACATAAGGATAGAAATCATCTTTCATCAAAGATATCAATTTCGAATAATCGATAACTGCATCTTCAAACTTTCCAATTCGCTCAAACAAGGAAGCACGTTCCTCATAAATCACGGATTGCTCTGGGTTTAGTGATTCTGCTTTTTCATAATCTGCTAAAGCCTCGGTATGTCTACACAAACATTCTTGTACCTTTGCACGTAATACGTAAGCAGAAACACAACCGGAATCAATTGCCAGTGCTAAATCACAGTCTGCCAGGGCTGCCACATATTGCGTCAATTTGGTATAAATGGCGGCACGGTAAACATACCAATCTGACTGATCTTTTGCCAGTGATAACCCCTGTGTATATAGATTGACTGCATGTTGATAATCATAAATATGTACAAATTCCAGTGCTAGTCTAGCCAATACATCTAGATCTTGCGTATCCTGACTCCAAGTTTCTTCCAATTCTTCTATCTCTGCTTGCTCAGATTTGAGTGTTACCAAATAAGGTAAGTGTTCCTCCCATTCCAATAAGCTATGGTAATTAAAATCAAGTCGCTTAGCAATTTGATAATCATAAAAAGCACCTTCGTCATCATCTAAAATACGATTCAGTACACAACGACATGCATAAAAATAAGGTTCTTTAGGATAGGATACAATTGCGTCGGTATATACCTGAACAGCCTTTTCAATCTGGTTTTGCAAAAAATAACCTAAAGCAAGATAGCTATATCCCAAGGCAGTAATTTGCTGTGCTTGCGCTTCTAATAAATGAATCTCTGCATTTAAATTTCCCGCCTGTAATCCCGCTATCCCTTTTAATAATGCCATTACAACAGGATCTAGCCAATTCATGGTATCCAATTCCACCAATATCTGTTCATACTCAGTTGTTGCATCAAGTTTAAAATCAATCAACTCTTTTATTGGTAAGAATGCATAATTCGCCAATAAAACAGTAGTATCCTCCTTTAGATCAAAATCAACCGTAGTCTGCTGTATAAATAATTTCTGAAGTATTTCTTGCATATACAAAGGTACGACGATGAACAGCAAAACAGAAATATATTTCGCGTGCGCTGGCAGTCAGGTTACCAAAAGCATGTTTTAAAAAAGAGTTATATAACACAATTACAAGCTAAAATAGCATGAATTAATTAAAATTAAATATGCTATAAATAACCTCTAAAGCGAAAAGGCCCAAACTCTTTAAAGTTTAGGCCAATTCTATTTCATAGGATTTAAGTACTACGCTAATTCGTCACTATAAACGTAACGAATTTCTTCTCTCAGATTATATTGTGAAGACATCACTTCACCATACGCTCCAGCTGTACGGATTGCGATTAAGTCGCCCCTTCTAGAAAGAGGTAAAGGCACTTCCTTACCGAAACAATCTGAACTTTCACAAATTGGTCCCACGACATCATAATTAATGATATCCGAAGCTACATCTTCACCTAGTTTTTCAATTTTATGAAAAGCCTGGTACAAAGCAGGACGCATCAACTCAGTCATACCTGCATCTAATATCAAAAAGTTCTTCTTGACACCATTTTTAACATACAGAACCTTACTGATCAACGAACCACATTGAGCCACTAAAGCACGACCTAATTCAAAATGAACCTCCTGCTGTGGCGTTCTCTCCAAAAACTTTTCAAAGATATCAAAATATGATTCAAAGTCAGGAATAGCATTCTTATCTGGATTGTGGTAATCCACACCCAATCCCCCCCCCACGTTCAGTACCTTGATCGGGACACCTCGCTCTTCAAACCAATTCTTCCATTCATTCACCTTGACACACAAACTTTTAAACACATTCATATCTGTTATTTGTGAACCAATATGAAAGTGAAGGCCAATAAGTTCGATGTTTTCACAAGTTCGAATGACTGCCGCAGCTCTCTCAAGCTCTGCATTAGTGACACCAAACTTATTCTCATCTAATCCAGTCGTAATGTAATGATGCGTATTTGCATCCACATTTGGGTTAATACGCAAAGCTACTTTAGCCTTACGTCCCTTTACTGCAGCCAGTTCATTGATTACTTCCAACTCTTGGATCGATTCCACGTTAAAAGCGAAAATATCATGTTCTAGCGCTAGATTAATCTCCTTGTCAGACTTACCAACTCCGGCAAAAGTGATCATTTTAGCGTCAAAACCTGCATCAATTGCACGTTGCACCTCATTACCACTCACACAGTCTGCTCCAAATCCTTTAGCTTGTATCATCTCGAGAAGACGGCTATTGAAATTAGATTTCACAGCAAAATGCACATGAAACCCACGTTTACTCGAAGCAGCAATTGCTGCATCTAACGTATCTTCTAACACGTTCAGGTCATAATAGTAGAAAGGTGTTTCCTTTCCAATGAACTGGCTCTCTATATTTTTGTTTTTCATTTAGAAAATTACAATTAAAATAAACGGTTGTGTAAAGAACGTAAAGCTTCTACTTTATGATTTGTATCCAACAAAACAGAGACATTATAATCAGACCCTCCGTATGAAATCATACGGACAGGTAAGTGCTTAACAGCATCCAATACTCGTGCCGCATAACCATGTGTATTCAAGTCAAAGTCACCTACTACACAGACAATAGTTTGCCCCTCATCAACTGAAACTGTTCCAAAGTCCTCTACTTCTTTGATGATATCCTGCAGATTTTTCGTGTCATCAATTGTCACAGATACGGCCACTTCTGATGTCGTAATCATATCGATTGGTGTCTTGTAGCGTTCGAAAATTTCAAAAACACGACGTAAAAAACCATAGGCCAACAACATCCTAGAAGAATGGATATGAATAGCAGTGATGCCATCTTTGGCCGCAATCGCACGAATACTTCCCTTTTGTCCTCCCTCTTTACTAATCAATGTGCCGCTTGCAGTCGGATCTAATGTATTCAACAAACGTACTGGTACATTATATTTTTGCGCAGGAAAAACCGATTGAGGATGTAAAATTTTCGCACCAAAGTAGGCTAATTCTGCTGCTTCATCAAAACTCAAATGAGCGATAGGAGAAGTGTTTTTTACGATACGAGGATCATTATTATGCATACCGTCAATATCCGTCCAGATCTGCACTTCATCAGCACCTATTGCTGCACCAATTAAAGATGCTGTATAATCCGATCCACCACGACGTAAATTATCGACTTCACCGAAAGAATTACGACAAATAAAGCCCTGTGTAATGAACAATGTATTCTCAGGATGATTCGCAATCAAGGGTGTCAATTTAGAGGTAATGTAATCTACAATAGGTTCATTATCTTCATCAATTTTCATGAAATCCAATGCAGGCAATAAAACAGAAGGAACATTGATCTCTGTTAAGTGAAAGTGAAACAAAGCTGTAGATAACAATTCACCCTGTGCTAAAATAATCTTCTCTTCCACAGGAGTAAAGATCTCATGCGCAAATCCTTCAATAAAATTAAAATGTGACTCGATTAAGCTCTTACCATTTTTATATCCCGCTTCAGTTTTGAACAATTCCTTAATTAGGTCTTCGTACTTGTCTTTATGCTTCTTAATCAACTCCTTTGCCAAGTCCTTGTTATCCGCAAGATAAGCTTGACCAATTTCTACTAAAGCATTTGTTGTCCCAGACACTGCTGACAACACCACAACCTGACGCTCAGAAGGGTTTACGATATCTAACAACCCTTTGATGCGCTCTGCACTACCGACAGATGTACCACCAAATTTTAAAATTTTCATACTGACTTACATTATATTTAAATTTTGCCGTGAATATAGGCAATTACTTACTTTTTTC
The DNA here is from genome assembly GCF_044740685.1 of Sphingobacterium sp. SG20118. Lineage (NCBI taxonomy): Bacteria > Pseudomonadati > Bacteroidota > Sphingobacteriia > Sphingobacteriales > Sphingobacteriaceae > Sphingobacterium > Sphingobacterium sp. SG20118. Next base: position 1,465,478 of record NZ_CP172826.1, on the reverse strand, counting down.
GCATAAAAAAGCGGCACAAATACATAAGTGTTTGTGCCGCACCAAATATTGTTGCGGAAATCTACTTCTTAAGACTCTCGATAATCAACTGCGCTAATTCGACACCAATTCGCTCTTGTGCTTCATTTGTGGCTGCACCAATATGTGGTGTCAACGAAATTTTCGGGTGCTTTAAAATCCCCGTCTTCGGAGTAGGCTCATTATCAAACACATCCAATCCTGCAAAAGCGACTTTACCAGAATCTAAAGCTTCAATTAATGCAAGCTCATCAATTACACCACCACGAGCAGCATTCACCAAACCAACCTGATCTTTTAATAAAGCGAACTCTTGTACACCAATTGCTGGCTTATCCAAAAACGGCACATGTAAAGTAATGAAATCTGAAGTTTTCAACAAATCTTCCATGGATACCTGATCCACAGGTAACTCTACTTCAAATCCCTGAGTTAGTGTTAATGTCAATGTTTTAGGACCATCAGCTAAATCGTAATAAACGATATCCATGCCCATTCCCAATCCTATTTTTGCTGTTTCACGCCCAATACGACCGAATCCAACGACACCTAAAGTTTTACCTCTCAACTCCGACCCCCCAGCGTACGCTTTCTTCAAAGCTCCAAACTGGCTATCACCTGATACTGGCATCTGACGATTAGAATCATATAAGAAACGTACTCCATTCAAAAGATGAGCAAATACCAACTCTGCTACGGATAAAGAAGAAGCCGCAGGTGTGTTTAAGACAGCAATACCTTTAGAACGTGCGTAGTCAACATCGATATTATCCATACCTACACCACCACGACCTATCACCTTTAGATTTGGACAAACATCGATTAATGATTGCCTAACTTTTGTTGCACTACGCACTGTAATTGCGTCGTAGGCTTGTAATTTTTCCGCTAATTCTTCTTGCGGTATATGATTTGTATCGACTTCAAATCCGGCATCCTCCAAAAGTTTTTTTCCTGCTGGATCGATACCATCATTTGCTAATATTCTCATGATATAAATTAGATTTTATTTTTTTAATTCCTCAAACTCCTTCATCGCATCTACCAAGGCATTGATACTGGTAATCGATAATGCATTATAAATCGATGCTCTAAATCCACCTACTGAACGGTGACCTTTGATACCGATTAAATCGCGTTCTTTAGCTAAAATCAAGAACTCCGCTTCTAATTCAGCAGAATCCATTATAAAGGTCACGTTCATACGTGATCGATCTTCCACAACTGCAGTCCCTTTGAAGAATGGGTTACGGTCTATCTCATCATACAAAGTACGCGCTTTGATTATATTCTCTTGTTCAATAACTGTTACGCCACCTTTTGCTTTTAACCAACGTAAATTAAGTAACGATACAAAAATTGAAAAAACTGGGGGTGTATTGTACATCGAACCTGCACCAATATGCGCTGTATAGTCCAATATAGAAGGAATTACACGACCAGATTTACCTAATATTTCATCTTTAACAATAACCAATGTAGCTCCAGCAGGACCCATATTCTTTTGTGCCCCTGCATAAATCAAATCAAAGTCTGCAACATCAATTTGGCGGCTCAGAATATCTGAAGACATATCAACCACAATTGGAACACCTGAAGCCGGCACATCAAATACTTCCGTACCGTAAATGGTATTATTCGAAGTATAGTGGAAATACGCTGCGTCAGCAGGAACAGAAAACTGTTTTGGAATATAAGTGTAGTTTTTGTCACTCGACGAGGCAACTACTTCTACTGCTCCTATTTTTTTTGCTTCTTTAATTGCCTTTGACGCCCAAACACCTGTATCCAAATAAACCGCTTTACCACTTTCTGGTAACAAATTCAACGCTATCATGGCAAATTGTAAGCTTGCTCCTCCTTGTAAAAACAAGATGGAATATCCTTGCGGTACATTTAACAATTCACGCACCAATTTAGTCGATTCATCCAATACTGCTTCGAATTCTTTAGAACGATGCGAAACCTCCAAAATGGATAAACCTGTATTATTAAAATCAATAACAGCTTGTGAAGCTTCTTGAAAAACTTCCTTTGGCAGAATGCAAGGACCTGCTCCAAAATTATGTTTCATTGATATATAGTTTGTTTTATGTATAGCTTTCTAAGATTTGGCAAGACAATCGTTTGCTTACCAAAAACCAAAGATACAAGATTTCTTATTTAAATTTCAACAAAAAATCAATTTTAATGAAATTAACAAAAAGCAAACAGCAAAAACATACAAAGATTCTATAAAAACCACCTAAAATCATTAAAAATGATATTATTAAACCACCTAAAGTAGCATGACTTTCCAAGCCTGTATTACATCGTTATTTTTCAATAATCGTTTGGCATAAAGCTGTAAATGTACCAACCGACTACTCTCGTCTCCAATAAAGGCGTTGAGCAAGTCGTATATTTCTGGTTCATCACGAATCGCATCAATAGCATCTTCGTCTGGCAACTCCTCTACCGTCAGTAATTGTTGGATTTCCATCTTTGAGAACACAGTAGATGATTTTAAAAAGGGAGGTAAATCTGAAAATTTCATATAAAAAAAGCTGACCTTTAAACAATGTTCAAAGGTCAGCTTTATCTCTGGTATTCAAAATAGTTTTTACAATTTTTCGATAATATGATCGGCAAACTCACTTGTCTTTACAAGCGTTGCATCTTTCATTAAATTATAGAAATCGACCGTTACGGTCTTGGCTTTTATGGTTTCGCCCAATGCTTTAACAATTGCGTCGGCAGCCTCTTGCCAACCCATGTATACCAGCATCATGACACCGCTTAAAATCACCGAAGAAGGATTCATCGTATCTGTGTTGGCAAAACGTGGTGCAGTCCCATGTGTAGCCTCAAACACAGCATGTCCAGTATCATAATTAATATTCGCTCCAGGAGCAATGCCAATACCACCAACAATTGCCGCCAAAGAATCTGAAATATAATCCCCATTTAAATTTAGGGTAGCGATTACCGAATAATCCTTAGGATTCAATAAAATCTGTTGTAAGAAATTATCTGCAATTACATCTTTTATTAAAATTTTACCAGAATCCAAAGCATGTTGCTGTTCTGCATTGGCTGCCAAATCACCTTTTTCTGCTTTGGTACGCTCCCACTGTCCCCAATTATAAGTTTTATCAGCAAATTCTGTTTCAGCGAGTTCGTATCCCCAATTTTTAAAGGCTCCTTCCGTAAATTTCATAATATTCCCCTTATGAACCAAGGTCACAGAGGGTAAATTATGTTCCAATGCATGTTCAATCGCAGCGCGTATAAGGCGCTTTGAACCTTTTTCTGATACCAGTTTGATGCCAACACCCGTTTCTGATGAAAAATTATAATCTACATGCAATTCGTCACGTAAAAAATTTTGAATTTTCTGTGCATCAGCCGTACCGGCAGCGAATTCAATACCCGCATAGATATCTTCTGTATTCTCTCGAAAAATAACCATATTGACATCCTCCGGATGCTTTACAGGAGAAGGAACTCCTTCGTACCATTTCGTAGGTCGTTGACAAACAAATAAATCGAGTTCTTTACGTAGAGCGACATTTAACGAACGGATTCCACCACCGATGGGTGTTGTTAAGGGACCTTTGATACCTACCAAATATTCTTTTAACACCTGCAACGTCTTTTCAGGCAGCCATTCTCCAGTTTCATTAAATGCTTTTTCTCCTGCAAGCACCTCTTTCCATTCAATCTTCCTTCTACCTGCATAAGTTTTTTCTACAGCATGATCAAAGACCCGCACCGAAGCGTGCCAAATATCTGGCCCAATACCATCTCCAATAATAAAAGGGATGATAGGTTGGTCAGGAACCTGCAATAATCCATGCTCGGACTTAACTATTTTACTTGCCATAGTGTATTTCTATTTCTCCTTATTGAACATGTTACCGATTTCCTTACTGATTTTTCTAAAGATCGGCGCCGCTTGCACATCTTCATATTCATCAATATGATGATTGTCCACCCGGCTTGGAAATACCAGCACCACGTTGTCATTTTCATGGATACGTTCCAATTTCTTTGCCAAACCATCCAATGAATCACGATAAGACACCTCTCCATAACGGGAAGAAACATAAAACAACAGCGCATTATCCTCCCTAAATGAGATTAAACCATGAATATGATCCCAATTATCATAAATTCTAAAATTAACGGGAACTGAATTTTTGATTTCATCTAGGAACACAGTAGTAGCAGCCTCTGTGCGTTCATCACATACAAAAGTGACCGAAATAGTAAGCTCCTGTCCTAATTTTAACACTTTCTCTACCCAATACTCAAAACCAAATTCAGATTGTGATAATGGTGGAGCAAAAACGATAATTTTACTATGGGTGATAAATGGCTTTTTGAATTGGCACATCATCACATTTGCAGAAGTACGATTAAGAATACTCTCTGATTTTTCACCGACTATTTTATCCACAAAATTACTAGCACTTGGCCACCCTAAAAGAATACAATCTGCCATCACCTCTTTAGCACTTCTGCTGATTCCACTAGGAATATTAAAGTCAATTGTAGCTGCGATACTTACCTCTGTTTCACTACCTGAAGCATATTTTGCTATGTTATCAAGATTTTTACGAGCAATAGCCATATTCTTTTCCGCTTGCTCGTTATCCTTTACTACGGAGACAATACTGATCGGATGATGTGATTTCTTACTTCGCATTAAAGTAGCAAAATCTAAAATAGATTTCATATTTTCCATATTTGCTAATGGAATCATAATATGTTCATCATGTTCCTTCACAATATTGATATGGGTATCATCCTGATCCCCATCCATAACAATTTTCTTAGAAGCCGCTTCGGTTACAATAGTTGCCACGATACAAGTCACTAAAATCAATAAAATTGTCCCATTCAGTACATTCTCATCAATAATTTCATTTTTATAACCAACCATAATAACGGCTAGAGTTGCCGCAGCATGTGAACTACTCAAACCAAATATCACGTTACGTTGACCAATTGAATACTTAAAGACAAATTGTGTCACCCATGCTGCACCCCATTTACCCAATATCGCTACTACGGTCAGTGTTGCTGCCACGATTAAAGCCTCTGGGCCGCGTAGAAGAACGCTAACATCCACAATCATCCCTACACTAATTAAAAAGAATGGAATAAAAATCGCATTACCAATAAATTCGATTCGATTCATCAATGCAGACGAATGTGGAATCAATTTATTCAAAGCAAGACCAGCCACAAACGCTCCGATAATCGGCTCCAAACCCGCAATTTCAGATAAGAAAGCTGCAAAAAAAACGATGGATAGGATAAAAATATAATGGGAAGTTTTTTCACTTTCAATACGCTCGAAAAACCATTTTGCAATGCGAGGAATGACACCAAACATAATAAAGAGAAAAATAGAAAACGAAACGCCTAAGGTTACCCAAAATTCTTGTCCTATATTCCCCTGCGAAGCACCAGTGATGACTGCAAGTATAATCAACACAGCCGTATCTGTCAAAATGGTACCTCCAATAGTGATGGCGACAGCCTCATTCTTCGAAATACCGTAACTATTAACTATAGGATAGGAAACCAAAGTATGCGTAGCAAACATACTGGATATCAGTATACTGGCTAATATCCCATAATCCAAAAGATAAAAGCACACTGGAAAACCAATAGAAATAGGTATGATGAAAGTAAAAAAACCGAACATAACACTTTTATGTTTCGTCTTCTTGAATTCATTCATATCCAACTCCAATCCAGCTATAAACATAATATATAGCAAACCGATTGTTGAAAAAAGATCCACTGCCGAATTTTTCTCTAACCAATTCAATCCATGTGGACCAATAATCACTCCCGAAATAATCAAGCCTATAATGCCCGGAACCTTAATGGATCGCAATAGTATAGGCGACAATAAAATGATAAATAATACGAGCGCGAAGATGAGTACTGGACTTTTTAAAGGAGCTTCAAAAGCATGCGATAAGTGATCTAATACGTTTCTATTCATAAATATATAAGCTAGTTCAAGTATGTGTTTACAGCGGATTACCTATAGAAATCCACTTACCAAACCTCTAAAAGTAAAATATTTATTTCGGAACCACAATTAAAACAGTCATTTATTTGAAAGAAATCGCGCGCACTGGACTGATTTTTGTAATCAGTAAGGAAGGAATAAATAAGGCCAACATTCCAATAATAACCACCGATAAGTTGATCAAAGCAATGTCCGTCCAATAGAGTTTAACAGCCACATATGAGATATAATAGGTCTTTTCATCCAACTTAAAAAACTGGGTGTAATCCTGAAAGAAGTACAAACCAAGGCCAATCAAATTACCTAGAATCAACCCTAAACCAATCAGATATAACGCGTTGTACATAAAAACTCGCCGCACCCCATTATTATGAAAACCAAGTGCTTTCAAAATACCAATCATAGATGTCCGTTCCAAGATAGTAATGAGCAAAGCTGAAATCATGTTAATAATAGCTACCAAAGTAACCAATATAAAGATAATGGTAGTATTCATATCTAATAGATCCAACCACTGAAAGATATCTGCCATTTGATCCCGAATGCTTACGGCATGCAGATCCATCGGTACCATATCATCAATTTCATTTGTGGTCTGCTGTAGTTTAGAAAAATCATGTATGCGCAATTCATATCCACCAACAGCTGCACTATCCAAATTATTAAGCCTACGAATCAGATTGAGAGAACCAATGACATAAATTTTATCCAATTCTTCGGAGCCCGAGTTATATATCCCTTTAATTTCAAACTTACGTTTACGAATAGGCTGTTGTACGAAGTACATGATGAAATCATCCCCCTCCTTCAGCATTAATCTATTTGCCAAATATTTAGATATCAAGATTTGCTTTCCAGCATCATGATCAGTTCTAAAATCGATCGTATCACCAGCTACTAATATACTCTTTAGGTAGCTCTGATCGTAAGAGGTATCAACACCTTTCAGTAACACCCCTTCCACCTCATCATTAACATTGATAATCCCAGGTTTGGTCGCAAAAGCATGTATGCCCGCTACGTTGGGTAATTTTGTCAAAGTGTTCAATTCCGTTGTATCCAAGGCAATTGGTGAGTTTTCATAGGAACTATTAAGGTCATAACGTAAGACCACAACATCCCCAAAGAAACCCCCGTTGCTTGGCGGTAATCTCCGACTTAAACCCACGCAAAACAGCCACCGAAAGAATAATTGCCGCAATCGCCAAGGCAATTGCCCCTACGGTAATGCGCACAATTAATTTAGAAAAAGTTCTTTTTCCTAAAAAAGTGATTCTCTTGGCTAAAAAATATGGAAAATTCAAGCTTTTAAATTATTTATGTAACTTCGCAAAGTTAAAAAAAAATGTGAACCAGCCTATTTTATTCCTGCTGCTTCCATCACCTCAGTACTAAAATAAGAAAACAAAACGTATATGCGCATCATTTTCATGGGAACTCCAGACTTTGCAGTCGCTTCATTAGATGCACTTGTGCAATCTGGAGAAAATATAGTAGCAGTCGTTACAGCACCAGACAAACCTGCTGGTCGTGGACAAAAGCTTCACCAATCTGCGGTAAAAGTTTATGCAGAAACACACAATATACCTGTATTGCAACCAATTAAACTCAAAGACCCAATATTTCTGAAAGAACTGAAAGGCTATCAAGCAGATTTACAGGTTGTCGTCGCCTTCCGCATGTTGCCCGAAGTCGTTTGGAACATGCCAACACATGGAACAATCAACGTACACGCTTCTTTATTGCCACAATACCGTGGCGCAGCTCCCATTAACCATGCTATTATCAATGGTGAAAAAGTAAGTGGGGTATCCACATTCTTATTACAACATGAAATTGATACAGGTAACATCTTATTATCAGAAGAAGTTAATATTGCTGAAGATGACAATGCGGGCATCTTACATGACAAACTTATGCATACGGGAGCACAGCTTTTACTAAGAACCGTAACTGGTATAAAAAACAACAGCTTAACACCAACTGCCCAAAGCACATTAATTCCCGAAAATGAACTGAAGCACGCTCCTAAAATATTTAAGGAAAACTGCCTGATTGACTGGAACAATGACATTGACTCCATCTACAACTTAATTAGAGGATTAAGTCCATATCCAGCAGCTTTTACAAGCTTAGATAATAAAGTTTTAAAACTTTACAACGTTACAAAAGAATATAATACCGTAGGAGATTCACCAGGCACTTATAAAACGGACGGAAAAACCTATCTTAAATTTGCGGGAAACGACGGCTACATAAATGTTTTAGAGCTGCAAATAGAAGGCAAAAAGAAAATGGAAATTATAGACTTTCTAAGGGGTTATCGCTTTTAGTCGGTTTCTACCCCCTCTTCGGGTACATATACCATCAAATCTGCTGGCTGACAATGCAAAGCATGACAAATTGAAGCCAAAGTATCCAAACGCAACGCTTTGGCTTTTTGATTTTTAATAATGGAAAGATTTGATAGCGTGATGCCTACCTTAGCGCTAAGCTCATTCAATGACATTCTGCGATCGCGCATTACCCTGTCTAAATGTATAATAATTGGCATAATCAAAAGTTATTGTTTTATTGCAAAACACGTGAATCATTAAAAAGTTTTGGGCAAGGATAAAATATTTACGGAAACTTTGATAAGCTTAATTTTATACTGACAAATACATAAATCTTATCACAAATCATTCGCGACAGCAGAGGGCATTCATTACCAATCGTTTAGAATTCGATTTAAAAGTTCAAACACTATTATGACTTAAATACATCTTTTTGGAATAATTTTTGCTATGATATATTTTAAATAAAAAACCTCATAATCAACCAGATATAATCATACATCAGCAATAAATATTACAATAAGTCGTTTTTATTTTGTATTTTTGCAAACATTTCAGAGGAGAAAGGTATTAATATAATTAATGAGACAGCTCAAAATTACACAATCGATTACCAATCGTGAATCACAGTCTTTGGACAAGTATTTACACGAAATTGGTAAAGTAGACTTAATTACAGCAGAAGAAGAAGTTGAATTAGCACAACGTATTCGCGAAGGTGACCAAGTTGCCTTGGAGAAATTGACTAAAACCAACTTACGTTTCGTCGTATCTGTAGCAAAACAATATCAGAATCAAGGATTAACCTTAGGTGATTTAATCAACGAAGGTAACTTGGGCTTAATTAAAGCAGCTAAGCGTTTTGACGAGACAAAGGGTTTTAAATTTATCTCTTATGCGGTATGGTGGATTCGTCAATCGATTCTTCAGGCTATTGCGGAGCAATCTCGTATTGTACGTTTACCATTGAACCAGGTCGGTTCATTAAGTAAAATTAGTAAAGCATTCTCTAAATTAGAACAAGAATATGAACGCGAACCTTCACCAGAAGAATTAGCAGAAATTCTTGAAACAACAGTCGATAAAGTTTCGGATACGTTAAGTAATTCGGGCAGACATGTCTCTATGGATGCACCATTCGTGCAAGGGGAAGAAAATACCCTATTAGACGTATTAGAGAATCATGACCCAGAAACTGACAGCTCCCTTATCGATGAGTCTTTATCAGAGGAAATAAGACGTTCATTGTCAACATTGACAGAACGCGAAAGAGAAATAATTGTATTATTTTTCGGACTTGGATCAAACCACCAATTATCTTTAGAGGAAATCGGTGAAAAATTCAACTTAACGCGCGAACGTGTCCGTCAGATTAAAGACAAAGCTTTACAACGCTTACGTCATACATCTCGTAGCAAGATCTTAAAATCTTATTTAGGTTAATAGTATTAACATTATTTTTTCAGATGCGCAGCCATAAACTGCGCATTTTTTTATACCGAAAATCTGATAGCATTACTTTAACTATAAAATCTTAGCTTCTAAACTTCTAGATACTCTACTTTATCTAAGGTAATTTTTTCTCCTTCAAAATTTTAATCATTATATTTACTATTTGTAAAAATAAATTAAAGTATAAATGAAAAAAATTTTAATCATAGCTGTTACACTACTCACACTCAGTTGCAGTAAAGAGGACAAGATTGTCGAAACTACAAACTATTTCACGCCAATCGAAGTCGATGGACAGGTCATTAAAATAGCACAAGAAAATATTACGGGTAATGAAAAATGCAACACCCTTAATGCTAATATGTCTTTTAAACAAGGTGACGAAAACCTAATGCTCAATTTCAGCTTTCTAAAAACTGGCGAGCTCATCAATGTACGTTTGGATCGCATGGAAAATGGAATCGGTTTTTTCACCTACCTCACGCCCTCGTTTAACCCAGACACCACAATAAAAATCAAAAACTTCGGATTCAATCCGGATACAAAACAATTAACATTCGAATTCGAAGGAAATTTACTTTACGAACAAGAAAATTCAAAATTATTACACCTAAAAGGCAACTTCGCTACTTATTCACTTAAGAATGAAACTTGTACTGTACCTAATAATAATATTTATTATACCAGTGACAGTTTTAAATTCAACACGAAGTCTTGGAATTTTTATCACACAACAAGTGAGGAAAGCTCTTATAAGTTTTGGTCTACGTACGGTACAACCCTTGAAATAAAACTAGAAAAAAAATTAGAAGATCTACCTTTGGGTAAAATTCCAGTAGGTAAACTCCCGAGTGCAAACCAATTAATATTAAAAAAATATGTTGGCCCTATGATTGCAACGCAACAACCTACAACTTCAGAAAGTGATTTTATGACTTACACGGTCGTTGGAACAATTGATATCCAAGAAAAAATTACTTTAGGTACTGATAAATATACAAAAGGTACAATTGATCTTGATGCCATTTATGACGGGAAAATAATGTTTCAAGTGAGAGACATGAATTTCCAAATAAAAGACTTTTAATTTAGCTATATAAGCCCATCTAAAAGAGATAGCCATACACTAAGTGTATGGCTATCTCTTTTTATAAAATCCTTGGATATGCGGTTGTCACTTATTGCATGTAACCTAAACACCAAAAACTACCATATGCTGGATCCTTTATTGCGCTACAACAGTGTACGTCGCAATTCAGCAGGAGATTCTGGAGACAAATACCCTAAAGGAATATCAAAGACAGTACAAGCACCAGTTTGACCTGCAGCAGCTAACTTACATACAGCTCTTGCATAGGCGACCAATACACTTGAAGTAAATTCTGGATTATCTTCCAGAGCCAAGTTGAATTCAATACGTTGCTTAGTTCCATTACCTGTTATTCCTGTACGGAATACTGTACCACCATGCGGCATACTTGAGTGTTCGGCTAATAAATCCTCTTCACTAATAAAATGAACAATAGTCTCGTACTGATCAAAATAGTGCGGCATTGTTTTGATTGTATTTTCTATAGCCACTTTGTCCGCATCAACTTCTGCCACAACATAGCAGACACGTTGATGTTTCTCCGCCGTTGTTAATTGAGGATTTTCACCCGCACGAACCTTTTCCAATGCGCGCTCTAAAGGAATGGTATACTGCACACCATTCTTTACACCATCAACACGTCTTACCGCATCAGAGTGTCCTTGACTTAAGCCCTTACCCCAAAAAGTATATTCCTCTCCAACTGGTAAAATACTCTTTCCTATTAACCTAGCCATAGAAAACAATCCTGGATCCCAGCCCGTAGAAATTAAATTCAACGTATTATTCTCTTTTCCAACTAAATCAATGCGATCAAAGTATTCGGGAATCTTGGCGTGTGTATCAAAACTATCTACCGTATTGAACAACTGCCCAACCTGCAATACTTGTTCTGGCAAATCCTTCGCAGATCCTCCACAAAGGATCATCACATCTATCTTACCAACAAATTTGGAGATTTCAGTGATAATATGTGCATGAGGGCCAATATCTAATAATGCAGGATCCCTTCTTGTAAAAATTGCAATGAGCTCCATATCTGGATGTTGGCGAATAGCCAATTCAACTCCTCTTCCCAAATTACCGTATCCAACGATACCAATCCTTAAAACATCTTTTTTATTACTTTCCATTTCTTCTAATAATTCGTTAAATAGCTCTTTAAGCTACTTATTTGCTCATTTTAATTGACACATCCTTAAAGCTTATCATTAGAATACACCTATGTGCAGTAAATAATAAAAGGTTATTATAATAGATAAGATGGATTAATGAAGTTAATATTAACTTGAGCTATGACCTACAAAAATAACTAAAATGTCGGAAAAAATGTAGTACTAGAAGGATAAACTTAGCATTGGGATTAATCACTATACTCATCTTAAGGATTGAGTTTTTATTTGATACTTTTCAGCTCGAAATCCTAAGCGATAAACGTCACTTTAAAAAATTAAATTTGCAACTAAAATTTATATTCATTTACATTTTAGCAAAATTTCATATTTTTGTTCCTCTTCCACCAACCGTTCAATATTATCACTACAAACAAATGGCTGCAATTGTCTGAATTTCTCCGAACACCATTCATAAATTTTCAAATCAATCAATGTCAAAATAACCTCTTGAGAAAACCTAAATTTAATAAACTTCGCAGGATTACCACCCACGATACTATAAGGAGCAACGTTCTTTGTAACTACCGAACCAGAAGCGACAATAGCACCTTCTCCAATATGAACACCAGGAAGCAATATAGCACGTAATCCTAACCAAGCACCATCGCCAATAATAGTATCACCTTTACTCTCATAAGATTCTGTTATTGTTTCCATAAAAGGATACAGGCTAAACCAATCAGAACGATGGGTATTATTACCCCCCATTAAAATAACCACTTCAGCGGCGATACAGACATGCGATCCAATATACAATTGGTCGACTTTCCAGGTTGATTTCCACTGACTTACACTATATTCATCACCATATAAATAGCGAACAACACTTTCCTCAAAATTTCCCGTCCAAGCGTTACTATAATAACTTGTCGTTCCTTTTATATGAATATTAGTGTTCGTATTGGTTTGGTGTAAATACTCTACCTTAGACCAATGCTTAAGTTGCATATTCGGATTATTCTCTTTTCCGTCCATTACCTACAATGTAGCAAATATTTCGTATATCGATTAATTTAGTATAAAAAGATCGCTTAATCCTTCATTAAAAACATTTTTATATTCAGTATAAATCAACATAAACAAACTGCTTTTTAGACATCCCACCTTACATAATTTTGATTGAAATTATTAGCTAAAACAATATTTAAACTTCATCAAATCTCATATTGAAGTCAAGGATATTCCACAGAATTACTTACTCTTCTTCAACTGTAAATCAAAATAGTCATAATAGGTCAAATTCGAATAGTCATCTAGACTTGTCAATATGCCATATTGGAAAAATATCATAAGAAAGGCTTACATAAAAATGTAAGCCTTTCTTATGAGTAGAGTCATCTTGCTATCCACCATTAATTTTCAAATTTTGGGTCTATAAACTTACATTCTTTGATAAGAACCCTGAACAGGTGAATGTTTAAATAACATTTTGATTAACGACTTCCCGTGGCAACAACAATTTCATCAGTATTTACAAGTTCATGATGTGATACTTTGAATCCTTTATTTTTCTTGCCATCGACCGAAATACTTTTAATATATCCATCTTGTCCCAAACGCTCACGTCGAATCACTAACTTATCCTTTCCATGGTGGTATTTCGCATCCAGATGGATAGTCACTTTATCGAATACAGGAGTTACAATAGTATATTCAGGTCTACCTGGACAAAGTGGGTAAATACCAATCATATTCATAGATGCCCATGTCGACATTGTTCCGGTATCATCATTTCCTGGTATACCTCCTGGTGCATTTGTAAAGTGTTTATTTAAAATCTCTGTAACCAGTTTTTGGGTCCGCCATTCTTCACCCTCTATTTCTGAAAAAATATGTGGATAAAGCATATCCGGCTCATTGGTTACATCAAAATATCCCTTATCAAAGGTCTCCTGAAGTTTCTCAACAAATTTACGTTTACCACCCATCAATTTCATCAATCCCGGAATATCATGCGGAATTGCAAACGAATAGTTCCATGCATTACCCTCATGGAATCCATGATTAGGTTCAAAATTCGCTCCCTGCAATGGGTCAAAAGGTGTTAAAAAAGTGCCATCAGGAAGTATAGGTCGAAAAGTGCCATATTCCTTGGAATAATAATGTTTATACCCTTTAGCACGTTCAGTAAACAATTTAGCATCCTCCTTTTTGTCTAGCGAAGCGGCAAACTGAGCAAGGTTCCAATCTGCAAGATAATATTCGATAGCATGTGAAACTGAATTATCGAATGGCTCACGCAAGGGTACATAGCCGTATTTTACATAGTCGGCATTATCGGGTCGTATCTTGTTTGCACTATCTACGCGTGTTGCAGACTTATAAAAAGCTTCGTATGCCGCTTCATGATCATAATCGCGAATACCTTTCATCCATGCATCTACAATAACAGGAATAGCTGGATCACCATCCATAGTATACGATTCACGTCCATACAATTCCCATTTGGGCATCCAACCGCTTTCCTTATAGATATCAATCATAGAGCGAATCATCTCGGTCTGCCTATCAGGAAACAACAGGCTCATCAATGGTTGAACATTACGATAAGTATCCCACAACGAGAAGACAGTATAGCGATTGCCATCTGTATGACGAGTTTCTCTACTCTCCATTGCTGGATATTGACCATTCACATCTTGTAGAATATTCGGATGAATTAAAGCATGGTACAATGCGGTATAAAACACCGTTTTTTGATCTTCACTTCCTCCCTCAACTTCTATCTTCGATAAGTCTTCATTCCATCTCTTATGAGCAGCTACTCTAATTTGGTCAAAACCACCTTGTGGTTGTTCGTGTTCCAGATTCTGGCGTGCATTTTCAATACTTACAAAGGAAACACCTACTTGAACTTCAATCTGCTCATTTTCTGCTGTTTCAAAACTAAGATATGCACCAATATCATCACCTGACATTTCATTTTGGTAAGCAGTGAAGAGCTTGTATTTCCCTGCATCTTTATTCCATTCATTTTCCCACGGAGCACCTTGTCTTTGGAATTTCCAATATCCTTTTTGAATTGGTTTTTTGCTCAAGCGCATTACAAAATATAGTGGATATACCGCTTGATTATTGACATAACAAAATGACCCCAATAGTTTAGAGCCTTCTATCTCTCTATCATTAACAAAACGCATGGTTGCCCCCGTCTCGTTGGTCAGACCTTCACCTAAGTTTAACAATATATGACTCTTCCCCTTTGGAAAAGTGAATCTAGAAATACCTGTTCTCTGCGTTGCTGTGGCTTCTGTTTTTACATGATACTTATCCAGTTGATTCGTGTAATATCCAGCTGAAGCATTTTCATTCGAATAAGTACTTCCATATTTTTTGTAATCCACCTGCAGCTCTCCAGTGGTAGGCATGAGCAAGAGACTGCCCATATCGGGGCACCCTACTCCGCTGAGATTGACGTGCGAAAATCCTGTAAAAAATTTGTTGTTATATTCATAGGGTGTTGACCACCATCCTGCATCTTTATCGGACTTATTAAGAGAAGACCCCATAACATTGAACGGAGATACATTCATTAATCCTTGAGGGACCTGAGCTCCCGGATTTGTAGTGCCGTAATTAGTAGTGCCAATAAATGGATTGACGTAATCAACAGGTTTCTTTTGTCCCATAGAAAGTTGAACAAGTCCAAGAAGTACCATACTAACAATAAACCGTCGCCATTTCCAGAGCATACTAAATTTATAAAGAGCACGAGCAGTACTAACAGCACGCGCTAATTTAAGAGTCAATTTAAAGTCTTTCAAATTTTTTAAAGTATTTATATTCATTGATTTATATTAAAAATTATCTTTTGACTGCATATCCATATGATGGAGCTGTAAATAACCCAATCCAGCATAATCAACACCACTCATTTCTACATGACACATATTTTAAATTTTTCTATTCTTCTAATAAACCGGTCTGATGAACTAAAGAAACAGTCGTTACCTAATAATTAGATGCAACATCTATTTTAATAACTGAGGGTTGCAAAAAATCAGTAATATTAACAGCACAATTTTCCATAAAATAAACCCTAGAAAAAAACATACGTCTGAACAGCAATAACGTAGGTCCTATAAATATAAAGTTGCGAAAATACTAACCATCAAACCGCGTCAAATTGGAAAGGTGTCGAGATTTTTAAGTGCAATAATACACATAATTGCAAAATACTGCAACATTCAATATTCTCAAAATTATATTACTCTAAAAGTATCACAGACCTGCTTCTTCTTATATTTAACGATTACTGGATTTTCAAATCCTCCCAATAGACAACTATTAAAAAGCCATATATCATTTATCACAGTAACATTCTGATTATAAAAATCAAAAAAATACCACATTTTAACTCTATATTAAAATTCTGGTCTGTAAATTGATTGGTTTACAGTATGGGAAGATTTTTAAAAATAATATTTACACTCGCAATAATAGGTCTAATCGGTTGGTTTTTATGGCCAAAATTTGATTTCAATACAAAACAAGTGACCTCTCACCAGCTTTTAATTGAACGTATTGAAGCAATGGGAAAATTGGAATTAGTCAAATATAGATTTAGTGATGTTGTCGAACATAAAAATATCAGCCAATTTCTTCCAGAAGCGAGTGTATTATTAATCATTAAAGCTGACGCCGTAGGATGTGTCGACTTAACTAAAGTTAAACAGGAGGATATCCAGGTTTTTGGAGATTCTGTTTCCATGCGACTACCGCAACCTGAGATTTGTTACATTAAAATTGACCACAATTCTTCGCGTGTATATGATACCAAGATGGCATTCTTTCGAGAGGCAAACCTTGTGGATGAAGCTTACAAAAATGCAGAAAAACAAATCGCAATTGAAGTTCGAAAATCTGACATTCTTCAACAAACACGTTCTAATGCATTAAGTGTTTTCACACCTCTTCTCAAAGGTCTAGGCTATAATAAGATTAGTCTATCTTTTGAATAAACTGATCCAAACCAAATACCATTGCACATGTAAGTTGACGTAGTATGTGGCTTGTTACGATAGTCAATCCAACTATAACATACTATCGCAATAAGTTCATATATTTCAACTCGTTCTTACTAACCACAGTGCCCTTAAAAAATAATCCCTCATTGTTCAGGCCAGAGCTTATTACAATTCTTCAGATGAATTGGAAGTATTCAATCTCTTTCTTTTATCTACACTTAGTTTTTGCCCTAGAATACCTAAAACTGACGAGCTAGTAGATAATATAAAACCTGACAAGTCCATTTCTCCAATGGAATATAGAAAAGTAGAAATGACTGCTAGTAGTATAAACATTACAATAAGGATGTATGAAAATCTATTCATATAAATGACTTTAAAAATAAGTACTTAAATATAAGAATCTACATAACAAATAGGCAAGATTTCTTTTCAAATCATCTGGGAAAATTGGAAAATTATACATCTTATGAAGTCTATTTTCCAAATTCAGATACCTTAAATTAAATCAAAATGAATACTCGAAAAAACAATTGTTATATTATAACAGGAGGTCCGGGTGCTGGTAAAACAACCTTACTACGCGCTTTAAGAAAAAGGGGCTATAAAACTATTCCAGAAGATGCTCGCAAGATTATAAAACAACAGATCCTATCAAATGGTAAAGGACTTCCTTGGGGAAATAAAGTCCTTTATGCCAAACTGATGCTTGAGGCATCACTAGAGAGCTTCAAAATCGGTCATGATGAAAACGCTATTACCTTTTTTGATCGTGGAATATTAGATACCATCTGCTATATGCGGATAATCAAACTAGGCGTCACATCTGAAATAGAACAAATACCAACAACACATTTATATAATAAAAAGGTTTTTATTCTCCCCCCATGGTTGGCTATCTATGAAACTGACGAAGAAAGAAAACAGTCATGGCAAGAAGCATTCGAAACCTATGAAAAGATAAAAAAAACCTACTGCGATTATGGCTATGAAGTAATCGATGTTCCCATAGGAACAGTTGAAGAAAGAGTGCATTTTATGTTAAAAAACATAGATCCCACAAATAAAATTAACTAGGTAACGCCTTCATTAATAATCATATTCAACACCTTAGCCTTGAATATGATTATTAATGGACTGATTTTCCCTCTAAATGCTGCACAGAAGGAATAAAGAACAATATAATTCCAGTCATTGCAACCACGACACCACCAAACACAAAAAGCTTCTCTACACCGATATCATCAGCAATATACCCTGCAAACAACAGTCCAATCATAGCAGGAAGTTTGCTTATGCTACCAAATAAGGCAAAACACGACCTAAATATGCCGGAGGAAACTGTGTTTGAATTAACACGGTGAATGGACCTGTAAAGAGTGGAACTGCAAAGCCTTGCACAATGGTCAAAATAGCATAAGCTGTGAAGTATCCGGAAGGCAATGCACCACATATGGCTAACACAACGCCGAGTCCAGAAAAACCAAGGATAATTAAGCTCACTTTTCTTATTTTTGGATTCCAAAGACTTAAAATAACACCTCCAACCAGTAAACCAATCCCATAAAAACCCTCGATTAAGCTCACTTGATATGCCGTCCCTTTAAAGTATTGTAATGTCATCAATGGCATAACTGCCACAATTGGCATTACAAAGAAATTGACAATCACTTCTGACAGGTCATACCTCTATTTTGAAGGATTGCAGCAGCCCCATCGGTCATATCTTGTAACATGGTCTTTGCAGATCTCCTTTCCTTTGGTATGCTGGGAATTGAAACGAATAACAACGAAAAACTGGCAATAAAAGCCCCTATAACATCCAATATCATCACGATGCTCATACCAAAGGTTAATAAACATATTGCGCCTAGCATCGGTCCGCAAATGATAGATATAGATTGGATTATTTCATTCACTCCAGCAATACGGACAAGTGCAGATTTAGGTGCCAATATAGGTATCGCAGATTTCATAACAGGTGCATGAAATGCACTTCCCACAGATCTAAGCATCAGTAAAATATAAATAGACCACAACTCTACGATATCTAAGTAAAAGAATAATGCTATTGCAGCAGAACAGAGGGCGACAAATAAATCAGCTCCTCTCATGGTCCATTTACGATTCCACCTATCAATAAATACTCCAGCAAATGGTCCCAAAATAATCTGTGGCAACAATCCTGCAATAGCGGCGTATGCAAGTGCTTCAGCCGAGCCGGTTTCCATCCCTATCCACAAGACCATAGCGAATTGAGCAATCGAACTGCTCAATATAGAAAATAACTGTCCTGTCCAAATAATGCCAAATTTATTTTTCCAGTTACTCTTTTCAACTATAGTTTCCATCAATTCTATAGTAATATTGCTTACGAGCTTGAAGTCCTATAACCATTTCATGAGGCGTATAGGTTCTTTTTTCCATATGTGATAAAAGCTGGTAGACAAGTGTTGAAGAAACTCCATATTTAGCACACAAAATCGAAATGAGTAATTCCATGAATTAAAGTTATGAATATATTCGCAAGCTCATGTATTTTGTATCAGATTCTCCTCAGCATCATTTGATATTATTATTTACATCAGTTTGGAAAAACTTGGCGATGAATAGCTCCACATATACAGGAATCAAATAAGTCGTATTTATATAATTTAACACAACAAAGTTGGTAATTATTAACCACTTATATAAATTAACACTTGACATTGCCATAAATTTTCCCTAGCTTAGCCATTATGATGAAAATACCTTAATATAATTATATTAGGTCATTTCTTTGGCACAACTACATTGATGTTGTGCATCTTTTTGGCTATTGCCATCTATTTTAGAGATTATTAATCTCTTCATTTTGCATACTCAATATGAGTATGGTCTAGAATTTAAAAATTCGATTTCAAAGACGAATTATAGCGCTCACCTATTTGGGATGGGCATACATGTTAATTATATTATATGACAAATTTTAAAGTTGGAATTATTGGTGCTGGACCGAGTGGTCTAGCTATGCTACGAGCATTTGAATCGGAACAGAAAAAAGGTAATCCCATCCCAGAAATTAAATGCTACGAAAAACAAGACAATTGGGGTGGAATGTGGAACTTTACTTGGCGCACGGGTGTCGGTAAATATGGAGAGCCACTTCACGGAAGTATGTACAAATACTTGTGGTCAAATGGACCTAAGGAATGTCTTGAATTCGCAGATTATACATTTACAGAACATTTTGGTCAAAAAATATCCTCTTACCCTCCTCGTGAGGTACTTTTTGACTACATACAAGGCCGCATTAACCAAAGTAATGCAAGAGATTTTATTCAGTTCAATACGGTCGCACGTTGGGTTGATTACATCGAAGAAAAACAACAATTTAGAGTAGTTTTTGATAATTTAGAAAAGAATGAAACTTTTGAAGAATTCTTTGATTATCTAATTGTTGGTACGGGCCATTTCTCTACTCCAAATCATCCATATTTCAAAGGAATTGAAAATTTCCCAGGAGCTGTAATGCATGCTCATGATTTCCGTGGAGCGGATCAATTTAAAGATCAAAGATTGCTATTAATTGGAAGCAGCTATTCCGCAGAAGATATTGGTGTACAATGTTATAAACATGGTAGTAAATCAGTTACTATAGCATATAGAACAAATGCAATCGGATGTAATTGGCCTGAAGGCATAAAGGAAAAAGCAAAACTATCACACTTTGAAGATAGTGTGGCTTACTTTGAAGATGGAACTTCAGAAGAATTTGATGCTGTTATCTTGTGTACTGGTTATCAACATAAATTCCCTTTTTTACCTGATAATTTACGTTTAAAAACAAGTAACTGCTTATACCCTGACGACTTGTACAAAGGCGTAATCTTCAATCACAATGAACGCTTATTGTTTTTGGGTATGCAAGACCAATATTACACGTTCAACATGTTTGATACGCAAGCTTGGTTCGCAAGAGATTATATCTTAGGAAGGATCCCAGTGCCTGCTAAAGAAGAACGCTTACTCGATATAAAAAAATGGATGGATGATGAAGCTCTTACTAAAACCGGAGAAGATCATGTTGATTTCCAAACCAACTACATCAAAGATTTGATGAGCTATACCGATTATCCGAGTTTTAATCTTGATAAAATAGCTGGCATGTTCAAAAGCTGGTTAAAGGATAAAGAAAATAATATCTTAAATTATCGTGATCAAATCTATACGTCTGTTATGGATGGTACGAAAGCGGAAACGCACCACACCGCTTGGATGGATGAGTTAGATGATAGTCTAGAAAAATATTTAGACGAGACAGCTGAAAAAGAGCTGTAATTAACATTTTTATTTTTTCTCATAGATGATGTATATTTCTGATTAATCATATATGTCTCTATATCAAAACGGGGAAGCTTAGGCTTCCCCTCATATATTATTAACGACCAAGGAAACCTACCCCTAGAATGTTTTAAGAAGAGACTAACAAACTCTCGTATCTATCCAAAAATTTTCACGCTCTTGCAAAATAGACTCTGGCGCTATACGATTTAAGATATAAGTCTGCTCAGCCTGCAAAAGCTCCTTTCTATCTTGCTCATCTTCCACAAACAACATCCTGAGTATCGCATCATTCTCAATCACTTGAATATCCGATTCTACTACTTTTGTATCATTAGAAACAAACCACTCTTTCGCTTCTTCCTGATTAAAAAACTTCAAATACATTAAACACGAATCAAACTCTCCAAGCTCCTTCGCTGCTTTATCAGGATAAAAGCTCCGTATATATTCTTCATAAAGTTCACGCCTATTATTACGTAGTGCAAAATTTCTAATAATCAGTCGATGTGGATTACACTCTATACTAAATTTGTGAGGATTTTCTAAAAATCCGTAATGCTTATTGTATCGTGCAATACGTGCATTCAAACTTTTTTTACTATTATCCATAAAAAACTCCTTCATTACTTGTATATGTATAACAATCAAATGCTTAATAGTGTTTAATTAATATGCATTCGTGTTATTTACGGACTGAGGGCTAGATTATAAATTATTAGAATAGTGGAAGGATAATAGAAAAACAACATGTATTAGGACAATTTTTACCAATTTCCCTTATCTAAATACAACTTTTATCAATGAAAAACACTAAATTTATTTATAATAATATTATAAATAAATTTTCTAAAATGTAAATTTATGAATCCTGTTTTAAAGAATCTGCTAGCAATAGTGATTGGTATCATCATAGGCAGTATAATTAATATGAGTATTATCATGTTAAGTGGGGTTATCATTCCCGCTCCGCTTGGAGCCGATATCACCACTACCGAAGGATTAAAAGCCTCCATGCACCTGTTCCAACCAAAACATTTTATTTTCCCTTTCTTAGCACATGCCCTTGGAACTCTATTCGGAGCAGGTATCACAGCCTTTATAGTTGAAAAGAACAAACTTAATTATGCCCTAATAATTGGTCTACTTTTCTTGGCAGGTGGTATAGCAAGTGTCTTTATGTTACCGTCGCCAACATGGTATACAATAATAGATATAGTTGCAGCTTATCTACCTATGGCCTATCTAGGAGCGATAGTGGCAAAAAAAATTAAAAATAAAACACCATTGTAACCTAGTAACAGTTAAGACTAAAGTAAATCGAGTCGATTAAAATGACAACTAATAATGATATACACTCATCTATTATATCCTACTCTACCGACATTTCAAATAATGTAAAAGAATTATTTTGATAATGTGCTGGCATATCAATTGCTTCTTGGATAACAATTGTCTTTACAATGCTAAACCCACAATGTTCATAATACCGATTCAATCGTTCATTACCTGCAGTGGTATCCATCCGGATATATTTCTTACCCTCTCTCCTTGCTAAACTCTTAACAAAACTAACAATTTTGATTACAAAATGTTGACCTCTAAAGTCTGGATTAGTAGCTATACGATGGATATAAATCGCCGGTTGTTCATTCTTTTCTTGCCAAAGTAGCGGGTCTGATGTCGCCAATAGGAAGACGCATGCAACTTGACCTCCTACAAGAATCTTATACTGCTGTTCGGCTTTGATTTCCTGAAGTACAGCATCATCTTCAAAACCTATCCAATTAACATTTCCCAATGCGTGTTGAAACGCAATAGCTTGACGATATAACTTCATATGCGTAGACAAATCCGAAACACTACTCTTCTGTATAATCATAATGGAAATAGCATTTTTTTTCACTAAACTATAAATATAATGAATCTAATACAAGAAAGAACTATCTCAAGTTCTTTCTGTCATATTATAATTTTATCTTTGAGGTATGACTATTGAGGAACTAAAAGACTATTTTGATACTGCTTCATTACCTAGTGAAATACAGATTACTGTTGATATGCACATTTTCGATTTACCGAAATTTCTTCAGGCTAATTTAGCTGCCCTTGAGCGATGGAATAGAGAACTGGAAAAATGTCCATCATATTTACGTTTGATGAATCTAAAAGAAGCGATTGAAAAACAGTAATACAACATCAGTTCAATTAATCAAAAAGGACTGATGTTATTGTTGCAATAAGCTATGTTGCGTTGCTGTAAAAATATTTCTAAAGACAATATTCATCTCTTGATCACGCTGTGCTGCACCTATACCACAAATAGGAAATAGTTCGACCGTGTTTTTTTTAATGACGGATACAAAATCTCGACTTTCCTGTGCAATTTTTTGAAACATCATGGTATTATCGATTCCACTTTCCTGATTTTCCCAAGATCGCTCCGTTAATCCCTGAATCAGATTCCTACGCTTATTAAAGTCTTGCTGAAATAAATCTAGTTGCTTAAATCTATCTTTCCCCTTTTCTTGCAACCAGACTTGGTCTTGGGATTTAATAATAAAATATTTTTCAACTAAATCCAGAAATCGTTTATACATGCCAATAAAATTACTAAGCAATGTTAATTCTGCAAATGGAATAAAAGGATACTGATATAATAAATCGGGCCATGTGCTTTCCGATTCTTTTATAACGAAACTACGTGAATCTCCTACAAAATGATTCTCAACGGAAAAACTATGGCTTGCGGTACATTCTAGCCCAAAGGTGTCCCAATCGTAATGAATCAAAACATCATCACGGTCAAAAAAGAAAGAATATATTAAGGGTTGTCCACTTTCATCAAGCACAGGGATCCCTTTCTCAGTTATTATGCAGTTGGCGGTAAAATGCGTCAAATGAGGAGCTCCTGTCGCATATTTCCAATGGCCCTTAATTCGATATCCAGCTTCCTCCTTTTCAGCATAGCCAGATGCTCGGCCACTACCGCCCAAGCATACCGCAGGATTTTGAAAGATTTCTTCGCCTGTTTTCGGATCAATAAACCCTACGAATAGATTAGCTCCCGAGCACAAAGTTATAGTCCAGGCCAAACCGCCATCATGATATGCAATCTCCTCTAAAAACTGCATACCTTCAGACAGAGATAAGCCCAAACCTCCAAGAGATTTTGGAACCCAAATCTTAAACCATTTTCCAGAAATTGCCAATTCCAACTGTTCCGAAGTCATCGTTTTAGCAACTATTGCATGCGCTTGTTGGTCTTTTATAAGATTAATTTGAGCTTGATTGATTACCATATATAATTTCACGTTTTAGAATTCTTTTCCAGTTAAAATAGCCGAAGAAAGCCATAATAAATAAAAATAATGTTAGAGCTGCGAATAGCAACAAATCTTTATGATAGAGTAAGGGTATTGCCATGAGATTGCTGATGTTCAACAAAATCCAATTTTCTATTTTCCGCTTTGCCAATAACCACATGCCTGCCCATGCTGTACAAGAAACCAGGGCATCCCATAGCGGAACATCGGAGTCCGTAGCATGCAATAAGCCAAAGTAAAAGATATTAAAACCTATGATACAAATAAACAAAACAATCACCCAATCCTTTTTTGTTGAAGTGGTTATTACATGTTGTTCTTTACTTTTTTGTTGCCAGTATATCCAACCATATATACTCATCAACAAATAATACATATTTAAGGCAATTTCACCATAAAGTTTTGCGAAATACAAAACATAAATAGATATTAAGATGCCAAAAATACCAAAAAGGTAGTTAATGGGTTTATTAGACTTAGCGAACCACACTTGCAAAATTCCAAAGCCCACAGCAAACCATTCTGCTAATGATGTCGCTTTAATCTGTTGAAAAAAATCATTTAAAATTTGATCTGACTGCATTCAAAATATGTGTAAAATAAAATAATACACACTTTAGGAGTGGCTAGAAATGCAAGGTTATTGAAATTAAAATCCCTACGCCAGCATTATCTGGATCAGGTATATAACAACAATTGCTCAGTATGATGAGCAATTGTTGTTATTGGGTATAATCTCAGCCTGCGACAGTAAATAGTACTGCAAGCACCCCATAAGTATGGTTAATAGAAATTAATCTTTAAAATTTTCAAGTTTCAATGCGAGATGCGTACGCTTTCTAGTAGCCTCACACAATTCAACATTATCATTCAAAGACTGTCCATGTGATGGAATCATTTCGCGTAATTTCTTACGATATTCATCCGCTTTAGCACGTTCAGGGAAACATCTTTTTAACAGTTTAATCATGATAGCAACTGAAGTAGATGCACCAGGAGAGGCTCCCAACAATGCAGCAATAGAACCATCAGCAGAAGAAACGACCTCAGTACCAAACTCAAGGACTCCACCATGTTCAGCATCTTTTTTGATGACTTGAACACGTTGACCTGCGACCTCAATTTTCCAGTCTTCTAATTTTGCTGTAGGCATAAATTGCTTCAATGCATCCAATTTGTCTTTAGGACTCTTCATCACCTCAGAAATTAAATATTTCGTCAAATCCATATTGTCCCGTCCCACGGATAACATAGGTTTAATATTTGACAATTTAATCGATGCAGGTAAATCAAAGTAAGAACCTTGCTTCAAGAATTTCGTCGAAAAACCAGCATAAGGTCCAAATAATAAAGCTTGCTTGCCATCAATATAACGCGTATCGAGATGTGGAACAGACATAGGAGGTGCACCTATAGATGCTTTACCATATACTTTTGCATGATGATTCTTGATAACATCTTCATTGACACAACGTAACCATTGTCCGCCAACAGGAAATCCACCATAACCTTTAGATTCTGGAATACCCGATTTTTCTAACAACAATAGTGAGTGTCCACCGGCACCAATGAATACAAATTTAGCATTGATCGTCCTTTTTTCTCCTGTTTTTAAATCTTTTACTTCTAATTCCCACGTGCCATTATCGTTTCTTTCAATGTCACGTACCTCTTGAGTAAGATGAAGAGTAATATTTTCCTTAGCATCCAAATGTTCAACCAAATCTCGGGTTAATGAACCAAAGTTTACATCTGTTCCCAATATCATCTTCGTCGCAGCTATTTTATCATCTACTGGACGTCCTTTCATCATCAATGGAATCCATTCGTTTAGAACAGCTTTATCTTCTGTATACTCCATGCCTTTAAACAAGTTATTCTTGGATAAAGCATCATATCTTTTACGTAAAAAGTCAATATCTTTCTCCCCAAAAACAGCACTCATGTGCGGTACGGAGCGAATAAAGTCTTCAGGTTTTTTAATAACACCCTGATCAACCAAATAAGTCCAAAATTGTTTGGAAACTTCAAATTGTTCAGCAATACTGATTGCTTTATCAATTTTTACAGAACCATCCGCTTGTTGTGGGGTATAATTCAACTCACATAATGCAGAGTGACCAGTTCCTGCATTATTCCATGCATCTGAACTCTCTGCTGCAACAACATCCAAGCGCTCTAAAATCTCTATTTTAATATCTGGACTCAACTCATTAATAAGTGTGCCCAAAGTTGCGCTCATGATACCTGCGCCAATTAAAACGACGTCAACCTCTTTGGTATTTTTTGTTCTTTTACTCATGTCTTCGTGATTGATGCAAATTTAATATAGATTTTTATATAAACGCAATCCTTTTGTCAAAAAACTGTACTTTTTAAAACCACTTATTCAAATTTACCGTACTATTATTAAGAATTCCCTAACTTAATTTTTTTCATTAATTTCAAATATTGACGTTCTTCAAGGATTAAACCTCCTTTAATACTAATTTTTCAAATTTTAATTTTGAAATCACGTAATTAAATTGTTATTAGGGTTGCGATTGTAGTATAGTTTTAACATTTTTGCAAGTACCTTTATTACATATAATACATAAGAATGAAATTACTTGAAGGAAAAACTGCTCTTATCACAGGAGCGTCAAAAGGAATAGGAAGAAAAATTGCTGAAGTATTTGCTCAAAACGGTGCAAAAGTAGCATTCACATATTTATCATCTGTGGAAAAAGGCCAAGCTTTAGAGCAAGAACTTCAGGCTTTCGGAACTACTGTAAAAGGTTACCGTTCGGATGCATCAAAATTTGCTGATGCTGAAAAATTAATCAATGATATCGTTACTGATTTTGGAACGATTGATATTGTCGTTAATAATGCTGGTATTACGAAAGACGGCTTATTGATGCGTATGACAGAAGAGAACTGGGACGATGTCATCAATGTTAATTTAAAATCTGTGTTCAATGTTACTAAGGCGGCCTCTAAAATCATGATGAAAAACCGCAAAGGTTCTTTTATCAATATGAGTTCTGTAGTTGGTGTACAAGGAAATGCAGGACAAGCTAATTATGCAGCATCTAAAGCTGGTATCATTGGTTTTTCTAAATCAGTAGCTAAAGAGTTAGGTTCTCGAAATATCAGATCCAATGTGGTAGCACCAGGATTTATCCGCACAGAGATGACCGATGTATTAGACCCTAAAGTTGTAGCAGGTTGGGAAGCAGGTATCCCTCTGAAACGTGCCGGAGAAGCAGAAGATGTGGCCAATGTGTGTCTATTCCTTGCTTCAGATTTATCTGCTTATGTAACAGGACAAGTCTTACCGGTTGATGGTGGTATGTTGTAATACAAACTGAAATTATAAATATATAAAAAGGTTCTTAGCCATCGCTCAAGAACCTTTTTTATCTTATAGAAGCTTACCACCTATATATCGTTTAAAAATAGTGCTTATCTACTTATTAAAAGTAATCTTAATGATAAAGCATTCATGATCGACGATTCACAGAGCCCAAAAACGAATATATTTGAGTTTTTCTCAACGTAATTATATTGTTAAAGAAAGCAAATTTACATAAGTTTGCATTGAAATATTTATAATATGAATTGGGAACGGGTATTTACTATTCAAAATGACACTGAATTTAATGAAATTTGCTTAGACACTTTTCATTTTCAAATGAACAATGTGCCTATCTATAGAAAATATGTGCAATATTTGAATAGGAAAATTGATACCATAGACCATTATACTAAAATCCCTTTTCTTCCCATCGAGTTTTTTAAAACACAGAAAATTCTTGCGCAGAATCTAAGTTCAGAGATAATATTTACGAGCTCAGGAACTACTGGAATGGTGACAAGCAATCATTTTGTAGCACAAAAGGAAGTTTATGAGAACAGTTTTCGTCGAGCTTTTGAACAATTCTATGGTAAAATAGAAAATATTGCCATTCTGGCACTTCTACCCTCCTATTTAGAACGAACAGGCTCCTCTTTAATCTATATGATCAATGATTTAATGGAGCAAAGTAAACAACCCGAAAGCAACTATTTTTTGTATAATCATGAAGAGCTCTACCAAACGCTTCTTCAATTAAAAGCAAAGGGTACAAAAACGATTTTATTCGGAGTCACCTTTGCCCTGCTTGATTTTATTGAGAAATACGCATTGACCTTTCCTGAGTTAATCATTATGGAGACAGGCGGTATGAAAGGAAAGCGCAAAGAAATGATTCGTGAAGAAGTCCATGAGCTGCTCTGTAACAGTTTTCAGGTGCCCGGTATACATTCCGAATACGGAATGACCGAATTACTATCACAAGGCTACTCCTATAGCGATGGTATATTTAAACACCCAAGCTGGATGAAAATTTTAATCAGAGAAACGAATGATCCCTTAACACTTGCAGCAAACAAAAAAACCGGCGCTATCAATGTCATTGATTTAGCAAACCGGTATTCATGCTCTTTCATTGCAACTCAAGATCTGGGAAAAATCTATGAGGACGGATCTTTTGAAGTCTTAGGTCGTTTTGATCAAAGCGATATAAGAGGTTGCAATCTGCTTGTACAATAGATATTAATTTAAACTAGGATCTTGAAAAGTATTTCCGGCACGTATATCACCCGAATCATAGCCCTTTTTAAACCATGCACGGCGTTGTGCAGATGTACCATGTGTAAATGAATCAGGTACTGCATAACCCTGAGCCTGTTCTTGTAATTTATCGTCCCCAACAGCTTCAGCTGCCGCCATACCATCTAAGATATCGTTATAATCAATTTCTATATCAGACATTTTATTGACATGATGGGCCCATACTCCTGCATAATAATCGGCTTGTAATTCAGTCATCACCGATAATTTATTATTTTCAACTTCGCTCAATTTACCACGCATGGCATTTGTCTTTGGGAGTAACCCAACAAGTTGCTGCACATGGTGTCCAACCTCATGTGCAATTACATAAGCTAATGCAAATTCTCCCTTAGCACCGAATTTTGTTGTCAATTCTTGATTAAATGTTAAATCTAAATAGATTTTATGATCTCCCGGACAGTAAAATGGTCCATATGACGCTTTACCAATTCCACATCCGTCTGTTTCTGTACCTCCATCATAAAACACCAACTTTGTTGGTTCATAATTTTTTCCTAATTGTTCCTTAAAAAGATTGCTCCATACAGACTCGGTACTTCCCAGAACAATTCTCGAAAAATCTGTTAATTTAGCTTCCTCTTCACTGATTTCCCTTGGCTGTCCCACCTGTTTCCGTACCCGTCATGTTTTGCGCTTGCTGCAGCAATTGTGAAGGGTCGCCTCCCATTAAGAAACCAATGATTAATACAATTACTCCCCCAATTCCTCCCAAAGTTAGCTTCTGTCCACCGGACATTCCCCTTCTATCCTCAAAGTTGTCACTCTTTCTACCTCCTTGCCATTTCATATTTCAATAATTTAAGTTACATTTCTGTTAATTATAAAATAAGATACTAATTTTATAATTCACATTAACGCAAAATACATTCCAAATATTTTTCATTTTCTACTTGGGGGTTTATTTATCTAGAGTTATAAATATTCATTATGTTTGTACCTTATCGTTTGCAACTTATCCAAAATTTAGATGAAATTAGAAAATCAACTATTCGAAAGAGCGGGAAATAAATGTGAATTGAGTCAAGCAACTGACGATTTAACCTTATACACATTACCCCCAGATTTACAAGCTAATGCAGAAAACACCATTGTAGTATGTCAAACATGTGCCGATCAACTAAATAAATCGACACAATTAGATGCTGACTACTGGAAATTCTTACCTGATACCATGTGGTCTGAAATACCTGCTGTACAAGTAGCGGCATGGCGTATGTTGAATCGATTGAAAAACGAAGGCTGGGCTTCAGATGCGCTAGATATTTTATATCTAGACGATGCGACATTGGAGTGGGCAAAACAAACAGGTGATCATGAAAATGATGGCTATGTGGAATTTCACCTCGATAGTATAGGTCAACAGTTGTTGGATGGGGATTCTGTAGTACTTACAAAAACTTTAGATGTAAAAGGATCTTCAATTCGTGCAACATTAGGTACCGTCGTTAAAAACATCCGACTTGTTTTTGATAACACGGAACAAATTGAAGGTAAGATAGATGGCCAGACTATCGTCATATTGACAAAATATTTAAGAAAACAAAATTAAAAAGAAAGGCTACAACTCTGTTGTAGCCTTTCTTTTATTTCTGCTTCGGATAATCCCGCATATGAGCAAATTCATAGTTAGGATGTGACTTCAAACTGTCAATTAAATCGCTCAGCATCTGCTGTCCCTTTCTAGTCTGAAACATATCATCATGCATCAATAAAACGACATTATTTTTAGAAAATGAAGTACCATTACGCAACCTATTATTGATTTGGCGGTATATAAAGCTAACGGACTCCTTAGGAATACCAGATGGCTTACCCTTTTTCCACTCACAATCCCATCCCATTGTTCGATAGCCATTTTGATAGAGCATATCGGCAGTGCTAGAACCACTTTCCATATCAATACGTTTACGATCCGCAAAATACCAAATATTACGACCTGGTAAGCGAACGATTTTATGCTGTAGATTTAACTCCTTTTCATTCTTATCAAAATCCTCGAATGAAGACTCCGCATTGCTATAGAACTCTGTAAATTTATTGTGAGCATGTGTAAAACTATGATTATAACAATCAACCAATGGATTATTTATATAACGTTCATAGTATTTATGTAGGCCTTTGCTCATCCGATCATGCTTACCGATTAAAAAAGTATTAATTTTCACATTCTTGGCTGTTGCAATTGAATCAATAAATTGACTTCCATTTAATGGACCATCATCAAATGTAAGATAAATATATCGTGGAGAAACCGAATCCGTCAATAACTTAGACGTATCAACTGCATGATGCAACACCGTCTTTTTGTTCTTAACAGCTATAGAGTCGTCAATTATTTTTTGTTCTACCTTATCCGCTCCCAACTTATCTATAACCGCTGTATTAACAACGGTATCATTTTGTATTGAACCTGATTTTCCTTTAGCACCTTCATTGCAAGATTGTAATGCAAAAGATGATATTGATAATAACCCGAGGATCAACCCCAGATTGAATGCTTTCTTCATGTTATAATTCACTATTAGCCCCACCCTAAAGCCACTGAATAATAGTATTCGTTATCCAATAGCATTGATGGTGTAAAAGTAAGATTAAATTTTTCAGAAATCCAATTTTACGAAAGCTTTTTGCGTCAAAAACAAAAACATTTTTTATCAGATTAGTTATGCAAAACTATTTCACCTTATTAAAAACTTCCAGACCTTCCTTTAAATACATTAAATAAGTATTCGCATCATAGTCTGCGCCTTTAGGTTTAATTAAAACTTGACGGTCAGATGGATTCATTAATACATAAAAAGGCTGTGAATTTGACTCAAACTGATTTGCTTGTAAATAACTCCATTTACTTCCAATCATTTTCAACAATTTCCCATCGCTTGTTACTTGTTGATCTTCGATCGCGAGTTCAGTACGATCATCGACATAAAGTTGAATGATAACCACATCGTTAGTTAAAAAAGAACGAACATGTTGATCGGTCCAAACATTAGCTTCCATTTTTCGACAGTTCACACAAGCGTGTCCCGTGAAATCAATCATCACCATCTTATTTTGGGTTTTCGCATATGCCATGCCTTCCTCATAATCAAAAAATACATTCAAACCCAATGGAGCATGAAATAAATCAGCATATTTACGACTAGAAACATCCTCTTTATGCGAAACATCACCTGCATAAACTGGGTTTAAATCAAAATCTTGCGTACTTTGCGGAGGCAAAAATGCAGAAATTGATTTCAGTGGTGCCCCCCATAGTCCTGGAACCATATATACAGTAAATGATAGCACAACAATTGCAAAGAAAGTTCTTAACACAGATAAGTGAGTCAGATTGCTATCATGTGCAAACTTGATTTTACCCAGTAAATAGAGCCCCATTAATCCAAAAATAACAATCCATAAAGCCAAGAATACTTCACGATCAAACCAATTCCAGTGGTAGGCTAAATCTACATTAGAAAGAAATTTCAAAGCAAACGCAAGTTCTAAGAATCCCAATACTACTTTCACGCTATTCAACCAACCTCCAGATTTTGGCATTGCTTTCATTGCGCTTGGAAACAAAGCAAATAACGCAAATGGTATAGCTAAAGCTAAAGAAAATCCAAACATTCCGACGGCAGGGCCTAATAGCGCTCCATTAGTAGCCGCTTGCACCAACAAAGTACCAATGATGGGACCTGTGCAGGAAAATGACACCAACGCTAAAGTTGCTGCCATGAAAAATATACCAGCCCATCCCCCCTTATCTGATTTTTCATCCATTTTATTCACCCATGAACTTGGAAGGCTGATTTCAAAAGCACCTAAAAATGATGCTCCAAAAGCAAGCAACATTAAAAAGAAGAAAAAGTTAAAAAGTCCATTTGTTGACAAGGCATTGAGGGCATCTGAACCGAAAATCATCGTTACGGCCAATCCTAATACAACATAAATAACAATAATGGAAACTCCATAAAACAAAGCACTAATAAAAGACTTTGATCTATTTTTATTCCCTTTAGTAAAAAAACTTACCGTAAGGGGTAGCATTGGAAAGATACAGGGCATCAATAGAGCAGCAAAACCACCTATAAGTCCACCCAAAAATATACCGAAAAGCGAATCATTCACTTTACTTTCTTTTGATTCAGCAATGGTCTTAATGGGCATAATATGCACGGACGAATCAACCGCAATGGCCGCTATCTGATTCTCATCAATACTTCCGTCCACAAACTCCAACTCATCTAATTTCAATAACGTGTCAGCTTCCTGTGATTGCGCAAAAGAAGGAAATAGAAAAGCTACTGAAAGCAATAATTTTACAATTAATCTTTTCATAAACAATACTTAAATAATGCCGAGTGGCAAAATGATAATTGGTTCGAAAACTGGCCGCAATAGGATATTCTCATTGCGACCAGTTTATCCTTAATTACAAACCAATCACTTAATATATAATTCAGTGAAAACTAAAATTTACACTGTTTCAGCTTTAAAAAGTGATTGTTCTAACCTACTGATCGGTTGGAATCCTGTGAATATAAGATCCGTAGAGATATATCCATCAACAATAGCTTGTTCTTTCACTAGATCTGTACTTAAATATTTTTTATTATCATCACACAATAACGTCACAACAACAGCTTCCTCACCTAATTGTTGCTTCAATTTAATAGCACCAATCACATTGGCTCCAGAAGAAATCCCTACAGCTAGCCCGAGCTCTTTGGCTAGTTTTTGAGCCATTATAATAGAATCGCCGTCTGATGCAGCAATAATTTCATCCAATTCATCCAATTTCACAATAGCAGGAATAAACTCATCCGATATCCCTTGAATACGATGTGAACCAATTTTATGTCCTGTTGACATCGTTGGGCTTTCTGCAGGTTTCTAAAGGATGAACCTTTACATTCGGGTTCAGGCTACGTAAATGGCGACCTACGCCCATCACTGTGCCACCTGTCCCTACACCAGCTACAAATGCATCCGCAACTAACCCCTTAGAGGCTAACTGCAAACCAATCTCACGACCTGTTGTCAATTCATGTGCTTCTGCATTAAAATCATTTTCAAATTGTCTTGGCAAAAACACACCTCCTTTTTCAGCTAACTCCTCACTCAGTTTGATACTACCTAAGAAGCCTCCCTCCTCTTTACTGACCAGTTGAATATCAGCACCCATACTTTTAATAATATCGATACGCTCTTTACTCAACCAATTAGGCATGATAATTTTCACTTGGTGTCCCAAAGCTTTACCAATCGCAGAAAATGAAATTCCAGTATTACCACTAGTAGCTTCTACAATCATATCTTCAGGTTGAATTTGACAATTCATATAGGCTTTGTACATAATATACAATGCCATGCGATCCTTAATACTTCCTGTCAAATTATAGTTTTCACATTTTACATATATTTTACCTGCTTTGCCCTTATACGTATATTGTAACTCCAACATTGGTGTATTTCCAACTAAACACCATAAATGTTTAAATCTATTATCAAGCTCAGGAGACAAACATTTACTAAACATCAATTCGTTATTCATGACATATTATTTTAAAATATCAGGTGACACATAAAACCCAATATCATCGGCAAAATTGCTTTAAAACAAAATAATATTCAACACAAACAAGATAAATCAATAAATTTTATGGTAATAATGATATATTTAAAAAATATTACAGAAACAAGGATAACATTTTATTGATATCCATAAAAAACACAATATGCAGCTCGATGAAATAGATATCAAACTACTCAGGATACTTCAACATGATGCTACGCTAAGCAATAAGGAACTAGCATTTAGGCTCCATAAATCAATCGCAGCAATACACGAAAGGGTCAAGAAACTTAAGCAACAAGGTTATATTAAGAAAACAGTAGCCATTCTCGACCGTCAAAAAATAAATATGGGTCTGATATCCTTTTCTCAGGTATTCTTAAAAGCCCATACAGCAGAGGTATTGAATGAGTTTGAAAAAGAAGTGGCAAAATTCCCTGAAGTAATGGAATGTTACCAAATGGCTGGATCTTATGATTTTATGCTTAGAATAGCGACTAGAGACATGCAGGCTTATCACGAATTTTTAAGATATCGTTTAGCCGTATTGCCACATGTCAACACCGTGCAAACTTATTTTGTTTTATCAGAAACCAAAAGCGAAACGGCCTACCCCATATAAATAGTGTATAATAAAAAAAGAGGAAACCTTTGTTTCCTCTTTTTTTATTATACATACATAGCCTAAACTTTATCGTCTACCGTGGCCCTCGCCTCTATCCGAGCGACGGTCATGGTCTTTCTTACCATTTCTCTTTTCAGATTTTCTATTTTCAGACCGCCCCCTTCTATGATCATTACGCTTTTCTATACGATGATCATCGTAACGATTGTTGTTTCGTGGGTGATCATGCCCTCTATGGTCTCTCAAATTGACTTGATTTCTGCGATGTGCATAATGTCCGTATTCTCTTCTATAGCGGTCATGATGTCTCCAAGGATCTCTGTCGTTTACGACCACTTTATAAGTGTTGTAAAAATTAAAATTCCGATATCTCCCTGGTAAATTCCTACTCGTTATCCATCTTCTACCCTGATAATGTGTATACCTGCGATTGACAACATCATAATACACATTAATTTCAGGAATGTAATAATAACGGGCATAATCATATCCCACTGGCCCCCATGTGGGTTGATTACCGATATTGATACTCACATTAACTTGTGCTTCTGCAGGTTTTACAAAAAACAAACCGCCGACTAAAACCGTTAAGTAAACTAATTTTTTCATTCCTGCTCCTCCCTAAAATTTATATTTTCAAATTATTTATAGGTATGACTATACTTTATAATAGAAGATTAATGCAAGGTTGTTAATATTTGTTAAAACCGATAAAAAACACTAGAAATGAACAGAATAAAAATATTTAATTAGGTTACGGTTTAGAAAAATCATGCGTTATAAATTTTATCACCTAAAAAACTCGGAATCATTTTTTACATTTGCTAAACATTAAAATCTTGGTGCATTGACAAAATATACGAATAAATGTTATTGTGGCAATAGTCTCCCATATGAGGAATGCTGCCAACGAATTCATCTTAACCAACAGAAAGCACTTTCTTCAGAGCAATTAATGCGAGCAAGATATAGTGCATTCGTCGTTCAAAATATTGACTTTCTATACAATAGCTTTCATCCGACAACACGTAACTTTCAAGATAAAAAAGAAATTGAAATGTGGGCCAAAGAATCCAAATGGATGCAGCTGCATATCCTAACAAGTACCACCTCAGTTGTGGAATTTGAAGCACATTACCTAGATGCACAGCTCAATTTACAGATTCACCATGAGAGATCCAATTTCAAACAAATTAAGGGAGTTTGGTATTATGTTGATGGAGATCTGATTGCATAAAAAAAGGATCCTATAACGCAATAGGATCCTTTTTTATGCAATCAGAATACAATCTAACTGTTCAATTCAGTTTGTTGTTCATTTTCATCCCTAAATGGGGCCTCTTCGTCAAATTCACCTTCCCATTTGGCAACTACAACAGTCGCTAAACAATTTCCTATTACATTGACAGAAGTGCGCGCCATATCCATTAATTCATCAATACCCAAAATAGCAGCAATCACAAATGTTGGTAAACCGAACTGATCTGCCGTAGCAATTAAAATGATCAATGAAGCACGAGGCACTGCTGCAACACCCTTAGAAGTAATCATCAAAGTAAAAGCAATCATCAATTGCTCCCCAAATGTCATATGTATACCAGCTGCTTGTGCTACGAAAATAGCTGCCAATGACAGATACAAGGATGTACCATCCAAATTGAAACTATATCCCGTTGGGATAACAAAAGATACAATTTTACGGGGAACTCCAAATTTTTCCATGGCAGACATTGCCTTTGGTAAAGCAGCATCAGAAACTTGTTGTAGCAAAAGCGATTGAAACGGGTTCTTTAATAGCGTTAATAAACTTTAACACTGGAATTTTCAAATACAGTGCGACTGGTAATAACACCAATAATAAAAAGCCAATTAATGCTAAATATAAAGTTGCCAATAACATAAAAAGATTTTTCAAAATATCCACTCCAAGATGCCCTACGGTGAAAGCCATAGCTGCGCCCACACCAATCGGAGCAAAATACATGATCAGGTTAGTAAACTTAAACATGGTTTCTGAAAGACTCTCCGTAAAATCGACCAAAGGTTTTCTTTTCTTTTCATCGACCATCGCTAGTCCAATCCCAAAAATAACTGAAAACACCACAATCTGCAAAACTTGATTATCATATACTGCTTTTACTATATTTTCTGGAAATAAATCTCTAAAAAATGCCGTAAATTTATATACAGGATGAACATGATCTGGCAAAGATGCTAATACGTCTGCATCATTATTGGCATGCGTAGTAGGTAACTCTTCATGAGGCATATGCGCAACATCGACACCCACTCCCGCTTGTGTGAGATTGATTGCACCAAGCCCAATGAAAATGGCACAAGTTGTAGCACAGAAGAAATACAACATAGATTTCCATGCCATGCGGCCTACTTGTTTCAAATCAGAATGCCCTGCTATACCATACACCAAAGTCGCAAATAAAATAGGACCCACAATAGTTTTCACTAACTTAATAAACCCTTTACTTAAAGGTTGTAGTGAAATGGCAATATTTGGAAAATCCAACCCCACAAAAATACCCAAAATCATACACGTCAGGATCCAAGTTGTTAGATTTTTCCTCACAAAAGCGTTCAATATCAACACAGTAGCGACAAACCATCTTACTGCCATTAAAAATGATGGAGAAAAATCGACCCAACTAAATTCGTAACATATTGCTATAATTGCTGCAATTGTGACCGAAACAAGGGTAACTAGCCCCATTTTTGATTTATACATCGGCAAACTATTAAAAAAGTTAAAATACAAAAATAAAAAAATACTAGGCTTTCACAAATATAAATATGGCGGGAAACAATAACAACAAATTTTATGCTTCTATAAAGACATAAAAAAAGGTAGAATATTTTATTATTCTACCTTTTTCAAAATTTTATTTTAAAAGCTACGCTTTTATTCAGCATGTAGCCAAGCTTTTTTTGCTAATAACTCTTCTTCAGACTCACGAACTTCTTCGTCATCCACACAACAGTCTACCGGACAAACTGCCGCACATTGGGGTTCATCATGAAAACCCACACACTCTGTGCACTTGTCTGAAACAATATAATATACTTCATCTGATATTGCAGCCTGAGAATCTTCAGCATCCAACGTCACACCATCACCAAAATCAATAACACCTTCTAATGCAGTTCCATCAGAGAATTTCCAGCTCACGCCAGCGTCATATATTGCATTATTTGGGCACTCCGGTTCACAAGCACCACAGTTAATACACTCGTCTGTAATTTTAATCGCCATTTATAACCTCAAAATTATGATAAAAAACTATTTTTGTACTATCATATATACAATCAAATCATTTTACACGTTTTAAATAGTAGTAATTTGGTTTTGCTGATTGTATTTGATAACACAAATATAAAACAAATTTGTGTATACACGTTTATAAAATTTTACATTTTGACAAAGAAACAACGATTAGAAGCTTTTGCAAAGCTAGCAGACTTATTCCATGATGATAATGCAGAGCTGCGTGATTTAATAACATCTGCACATCATAGAAATCCATGGTATACAGCAGAGCAAGTAACAAAAGCATTTACTTCATGGAAAGCTAATTTAAAACTTGAGCAATTAGAACAGTGGCTATCGCCATATCCTGATATTGAAAGTGATAAAATTGTAGGACTAATATTAGCTGGAAACATCCCCTTAGTAGGCTTACATGATTTATTATGCGTATTGGCTTCAGGGTTCAAGGCTCAAGTTAAGGTTTCCTCAGACGATGCTCTTTTGACTAGCTATATTGTTAAAAAACTAATCGAGGTGGAGCCGAGATTTAAGGATAAAGTAGCGTTAGTAGAAAGATTAACAGATTTTGATTTAATCATTGCCACTGGATCAAATAATTCCTCACGTTATTTTGAACATTATTTTGGAAAAAAACCAAATATTATTCGAAAAAACAGAAACAGCGTAGCCATTATTACTGGTAAAGAGTCACCAGAACAATTAAATGCATTAGGCCATGATATTTTTGATTTTTATGGTTTAGGCTGCCGTTCGGTCTCAAAAATATATGTTCCAAAGAACTACGACATTAGTCATTTTTACGAAGGAATCATCGCATTCGAAAGTGTCAATACGCATTTCAAGTACAATAACAATTATGATTATAACAAATCCATTTACCTCATCAATGGCGATAAACATTATGATAATGGTTTTTTACTTTTAAAGGAAGACAACAAGATTTCATCTCCATTGGCAACGATTTACTTTGAAGAGTATGACAACCTAAATGATCTTGCACAAGCACTGGATGCAATACAAGACCGTTTACAATGTGTAACAACTGATACCGCTATACAACTTAAGACACCGACTTTTAAATTCGGGTCTAGTCAAAGTCCAGCTCTAGATGATTACGCAGATGGTGTCAATACCCTTGAATTTTTATTTGCAAACCAATAAACATAGCCTTATATTCGTAAAAGGGTTTTGAAATAAAAAGTATTAACTTTGTAATACATGTATATAATCAAAGTAAAAGGAGTTGCCAAAATCCCAGACTATGTTCAATTAAGAGATGATTCATTCACTCTATTAGCATACTTCAGGGTCGATCGACCTGATAAATCTTTGGAAAAAATCGGTCTCGCAGATAAGTCAGAATACATTATGCAAATGGTGAAGGATTTACCATTTGGACAAATAAAAAAATTAGAATTATAGTTCAATGTCTGGAAATACAGTAATCACATTAAAAAACGTCGATATCTACCAACAAAAACACTTGGTTTTATCCAATGTGAATTTGAATATCAATAAGGGAGAATTTCTTTATCTCATTGGCCAATCAGGAAGTGGAAAAAGTAGTTTACTTAAAATCATCTACGGCGATTTATACATTGGAAACGGTGAAGGATTAATTGCAGGATTTGATCTCAAAAAACTACATGAAAATGATGTACCTTATTTGAGACGTAAATTAGGGATTGTATTTCAAGACTTTCATCTTTTGTCCGACCGTTCAGTAGAAAAGAATCTAGAGTTTGCGCTAAGAGCAACTGGTTGGAAAGATAGAACTCAAATTGAACATCGCATGCTTGATGTGCTAGAAAAAGTGGGACTTCGTTCTAAATTAAAAAAAATGCCACATGAACTTTCGGGAGGTGAACAGCAACGTATCGTGATAGCACGTGCACTATTGAACAATCCCGAAATTATATTGGCTGATGAGCCAACAGGAAATCTAGACCCGGCAACTTCAGAAGAAATTGTATTGCTTTTACGTGATATCGCATCTTCAGGCACTGCTATTTTAATGGCAACACATGATTACCAAATCATCCGCAATATGCCAGCACGCATCATCAAAACCGCCGATGGCGTACTTGTAGATCAGGTAGAGATATAAGCTGTCAATACTGACATAAATCCTTATCATCCGACATTTTGTTAGTCCAATTCCTTGGTTACTGACAAGCTGTCGGATTTTTTCATTTTGGCAACAACTTTGACTGTACTTAAATTTTAAAGACAGAACATTAGTTTCCAACATAGAATTTAGAAGAAATGAGCGAACAAGAGAAAAATAACGAGACTATTCAAGATCCTATTGAGGATAATACAACGGAAAATCAAGAAGAAACAATTGAACTATCTGTTGAGGAAAAATTAACTGCAGAATTAGCAGAATCAAAAGATAAATATATACGTTTATCTGCAGAATTTGACAATTATAGAAAACGTACGAGTAAGGAACGCGTTGAACT
Organism: Sphingobacterium sp. SG20118; assembly: GCF_044740685.1. Lineage (NCBI taxonomy): Bacteria > Pseudomonadati > Bacteroidota > Sphingobacteriia > Sphingobacteriales > Sphingobacteriaceae > Sphingobacterium > Sphingobacterium sp. SG20118. Next base: position 1,424,164 of record NZ_CP172826.1, on the reverse strand, counting down.
AATCCAATCTGCAGGAAAAGATGTTATCACAAAATTACTATCAACAGTAGACGACTTTGACAGAGCTTTAAAAGCAATGGAAACGGCAACAGATATAGAATCTTTAAAAACAGGCATTGATATCGTCAATAATAAATTCAGACAAACTCTAGAACAACAGGGGTTAAAAGAGATGGAAGTATTAGGTCTAGATTTCGATGCGGATTTACAAGAAGCAATTACAGCTATCCCAGCCCCTACTCCAGATTTAAAGAACAAAGTAGTTGATGTCATTGAAAAAGGTTACTATTTAAATGATAAAGTAATCCGTCATGCAAAGGTAATTATAGGTCAATAAGATAAAAAAGATGTCAAAAAGAGATTATTACGATATATTAGGTGTAGCTCGTGGTGCAGATGAAAAAGAGATCAAATCTGCCTATCGTAAACTAGCCGTAAAGTATCACCCAGACAAAAACCCTGGGGATCATGAAGCTGAAGAAAAATTTAAAGAGGCCGCCGAAGCATATGATGTTTTGAGCAATCCTCAGAAAAAACAACGCTATGATCAATTTGGTCATGCGGGCAACTCTGCTTCCGGTGGTGGTTACGGTGGTGGCATGAATATGGACGACATATTTAGTCAATTTGGAGATATATTTGGTGGTGGTGGTCATCCTTTCGAAAGTTTCTTCGGTGGTGGTGGCGGAGGCTCTAGAGGCGGCCGTCGCGTTGCTAGAGGAACGAATCTTCGCATTAAAGTTAAATTGACTCTAGAGGAAATTGCTAAAGGTGTTGAGAAAAAAGTTAAAGTAAATAAACAAGTTAGCTGCCATACCTGTGATGGAAATGGTGCTAAAGATAAATCATCTTTCCATACTTGTAATACTTGTGGTGGTTCAGGATCTGTACGCCGTGTTACCAATACTATTTTAGGACAAATGCAAACTACAAGCACCTGCCCTACTTGTAATGGAGAAGGTGTAGAAATTACTGCAAAATGTACAACATGTAGAGGTGAAGGCTTAGAAAGAGGCGAAGAAACGATTGCAATCAATATCCCAGCAGGAGTAAGTGAAGGAATGCAATTGTCAATGAGCGGTAAAGGTAATGCAGCTCCTCGTGGCGGTATTGCTGGAGACCTTATTATTCTCATTGAAGAAATACCTCATGAAGCATTAAAAAGGGATGGTCTTAATGTCATTTATGATTTATATATCAATTTTGTAGATGCTACATTAGGAACAAGTGTTGAAGTTCCAACTATTGATGGTAAAGCAAAAATTAAGATAGACCCAGGAACTCAAGCTGGTAAAATATTAAGATTAAAAGGTAAGGGTATTCCTGAAGTCAATTCATATCACAAAGGAGATCAACTTATTTATGTAAATATCTGGACTCCGAAGGCTGTTTCTTCTGATGAGAAAGAAATCTTAGAAAAATTAAAAGAATCACCAAATTTCAAGCCTCAACCAGGCAAGTCGGAAAAATCATTCTTCGAACGTATCAAAGAATATTTTGACTAAATAGTAAATTTAAAATAATATACAAGACCATATGTCAGCACTGACATATGGTCTTTTTTTGTGCCATCCTACAAACTGACAAATTAACACAAATAGTCATATGTTTGCCGAATCTAAAAAATAGCCAATCATATTTTTAAATTTCAGCAAAAATAAAGCGAAATACAAGTTGCTGATTGCGATTACATTATAGTTTTATCAAATTCTTCGTACATTTTCATGACAATTTTAAAGCGCTTTGGTATCCATATTGATAATATAAGTTAAATAGTCAAAATGTTTGATTGTTGATTTTAAAAAACAAATTACAAAAAATGAAAAAATTATTACTTACATTAACTGCTGTAGCTGGTTTAACATTTGCTTCTCAAGCGCAAGAATTTGGTTTCAAAAAAACGGACTTTATTGTAGAGGGAAATTTCTCTGCAAACACAACAAATGATAAGACTGCAAAAGAAAAAACAAGTACGTTCAACTTCAATCCTTCTGTAGGTTACTTCGTATCTGATAAAATTGCTGTTGGATTAGATTTCAATTTCGGTAACGAAAAAAACACGAATTATATGGGTACTAGTGATACTTACGATAAAGTAAGCAACTTTGGAATTGGCGCTTATGGTCGTTACTACTTCTTAGATCTAGGTTCACGTTTTAAAACTTATGCTCAATTGGCAGCTGGTTACCAACAAGCAACTGGTGAAATAAACGATGGCACATCTACGTTAGACGTTCCTAAAATTAAAGGTTTTGGTGCTGGTGCTGGATTAGGTGTTAATTACTTTGTTACTGAAAATATTGCTATCAACTTTGGTTTGACAGACTTAGTATCATTTGGAACAGCTAAAGCAGACGGCGGCAAGTCTTCAAACGCTTTTAACGCAAACATCAACAGTTTCAACAACTTCTTTGATACTGCTAAATTTGGTTTGACTTTCAAATTCTAATCATTTTTGAATATATAAAAAGGGAGAGGTCTCTATTAAGACCTCTCCCTTTTTTATATATAACGCTTAATGATGCGTAATTTATGTGTGTATTTATTCAACTCTTTGTTAAATATCCCTTCCTGATCCATGCTGTCTATTCGTACACGGCCGGAAGCATGTATGATTGTTTCCGAATCCAATAGGATACCCACATGATTGATTCTCCCCTGCTCATTGTCAAAAAATGCCAGATCTCCGTTTTCAATTTCTGACAAAAAGTCCACCATATGCCCTAACTCCGCTTGTTGATACGCATCTCGTGGTAAGGCATGCCCAAAGGATTGATAGATTAATTGCGCAAAACCAGAACAATCAATACCAAATTTCGAACGTCCTCCCCACAGGTAAGGCACCTCCCAATACCGCTTAGCGAGTAAACTCACCTCAAGTTGAAAACTTGTTTGATCAATAGGGGCATGCGGTACTACAAATTGCTTCAATCTTCTATCGTTAAGATAAGCGAAATCTTTCCTAATAACAGTTCCGTGCAATAGTTCAATACGAAATTCACCATTTGTTAAAAAACCTCCTTCAAAACCAACGTATTCTTTATCCAGGGAAAGGTAGTCTTGGTATTGCATTTCATTAAGGGTTAAAAACTGGCCATTTTGAATCCAACCAGTATAACCATCAGCAATCATACAAACCTTTGTCCATTCCTTCGATTTCATTTGTATTTCAAACGCTTCACCAAACAGCACTTGTGAAACCATTTCACTACGATGTGCCTCATCTGCACGAAGGGGAACAATTGTTAAATTACAAATTCCGTATTCCATATTTCTAAAACAAAAAAGCGTATATTCAAGTTATTATTAAATACGAATATAAACTTAATATAACAACCATGGATACCAATGTCGTAAAAATAACAAGAATATTAGTTGCTGTGGACGATGAACCATGTTCACATAAAGCAATCACTTATGCCAAAGAAATGGTTAATAAATTTGAGGCATCGGTCGCTCTAGTAACAGTAACTTCCCCCACCTCACCCGCAAGCTACGGTGCTGATCCATTATTGGGTCAACAGCCCATCATAATACCAGAGGTATCTGAAATAGAACAACAAAATGCTCAAAAATACTTAGAGCAACTGGGAAAAGAATTTGATAAAGCAAATGAAGTTTTCCTATTCAACAGGATAGGATCTGTGAAAGAGGAAATATTAGCCACATCACATGAGTGGTCTGCAGATTTGATTGTAATGGGTTCCAATGGCCGAACTGGCTTCGACCACTTTATATCTGGATCTGTTTCCGAGGCCGTAATTAGAAAAGCAACATGCCCCGTACTTGTAGTACCAAGCAAGTGCGAATAATGAATAAAGCCATTCACAATATAATTAAAAAAACAAAGCCATCTGTATTTCTACAGATGGCTTATGATATAATATCTTACAAGATTACAGTTTAATTAAGCGGGCTACAAACATACTATCTGCTTTTTCAGTATATCCTTTTAACACTTTATATGAGTCTAGTGTATAGCCCAATTCTTTTTGGATATAGTCAATAACATCCTCGTTTTCTTTTTCAAAAACCGAACAAGTGATATAAACCAAAGGTTTTCCAGCTTTCAGATGCAACGAAGCATTTTTAACGATATCTTTTTGCAAAGCAGAAAAATCTTCAATCTTTTTGGCATTAAAATAACTGATATTCTCAGGGCTTCGTCCCCAGGTACCAGACCCCGTACAAGGAGCATCTACAATAATTCCATCGAAAAGCTCCGCTCCTAAAATAGGTGTTGTATCTTTCGTCAAATCGACTATCTTCTTGCGATAATTTTGGATTCCAGCCCTCTCAAAACGTTCATCAAGATTACGCAAAATACTCATACGAATATCGGACACCATCAGATTTGTTGTTGGATATTTATCAAGAAACAATAATGCCTTACCACCTGAGGCAGCACATGCATCCCACCAGTTTTCTTTAGGAAAAGCACTCATAAATTCAACAGTACGTTGTGAAGAAAGGTCTTGCACCTCAATCACACCTTCCAAATCTTTGAATCTTTGCAAAGAGGTACCATTAGCCAAAGCAATAGTTTGATCGGAGATAAAGTGATAAATAATCTGCTCAGCTTCAAAAATAGCTTTCACAAACTTTTCTTTACCTTTCTTTACGCGAATGAATAAATCGGGTTGGATAAACAGACTTTGAATAAAAATATTTTGATCGATTGCTGGCGATAGCTTATTAGTAAATGGAAAAACATCTTCCAAGAGCAATAAATTCTGGTCCTGTAGAAAAATTAATTTCTCTTCTAATGTCAAATCCAAATTCCATTCCGGTTCAAACAATGAAACAAGAGGGCTTTCTTTTTCACATAAATACTCAGCGATGACAAGTCTTTTTTGTTGCGAAAGCTGTTTTGCACCCTTTCCTAATCTAAAAAAATTATAACACAAACGGGAAGTCCATTTACGGTCTTTTGAGCCCATTTGCTTGTTTATTTTAAAAAATGAAGTGAGATAACGTGCAAACGGCTCATTCCCTTCATAACCATCCAGTGCTCTTTCAAAATTACGAATTTGCTGCTGTACTCTTTTTTCACTAAAATCACTCATTTTTTATTTTCTAACAAAACTATTATTACGATATACTATAAATCTAATTCCCCTGTTCACATAGCCCCATTTCGGAAAATAATCAAAACTAAAATCATTGCTTATTCCAGAGTACGATTCCTTCACGAGATACTGTACATAGTCTGTACCGTATTTGGATAGAAGACCACCAAAATAAATAGCGGCGTCATATCCTTTATAAGAAAAATCTGATGCCGCAACTTGGAATTTAGTTTTATAATTATAATCGAATTTGCGGGTTTTTTCAGCTCTTTCATCGACCAATGTAGAGGTAGTCAACGTCAATTCGTAACGATCCATATACATGTAATCTTCAAATGACAATTTAGCCCAATTTGGATGACCGTACAATTTAAACCCGTAACCAAATTCAGTCGTTTGCACATCCATGTTTGCTAACAATGTCCTAATTTGATTTCTATTTGTTGTACCACAAACAATATGGTTGTTACCAGTTGCTACTAGATTATCATTCAATTCAGCTATAGAATTCACTACTTTAATTTGTAGATCTTTATTATAGCCCAGCGCTTCAGACATAAAACTGTCTAAAAACTGTTTACTATCAGCGTCCTGTATATCATAAACCAATACAACATCACCTAAAGCAAATTGCTTGGCTACATACTTGGCCATTAATTCAGAATGAACTCGAATAGAAGGAGTTAAAGACACTAAATTTGAAACTTCGAATTCTGAAGCCAAAGTCGCTGCTAAAGGAGAAATTTGTAACGTATTTTTATCTTGAATCGCTCGTGAAAATGCTCTAATCTCTTTTGGATAAATCGGTCCCACGATTAGGTTCGCATTTTTCACAGAAGAAGATGTTGCTAAGGAGGTGTTTCTATAATTATCATCTTCAGAATCAATAACCTGAAGATTAAATTTACTACCCTTCTCACCTAGCTCTTCTAGTCCCAATTGAAAACCTTGATAAAAATCCAACGCTAGAGCTGATCTTTTAATATCCTCAGCAGTAGGCTGCATTCCAGCTATATGATTCAGTTGAAAAGGTAAAAGAAGAGCAATTGATTTTTGACTTTTAAGATTTTCACTCGCTTTAGCCGCTTCGAGTTTTTTGGCTTCTTCTGCTTGTTCAGCAGTAGTTATCCCACTATTATTAGAAGCAGCACCTTGCTCACCTCTTTGAGAAGGTGAGCGAAGTACGCCTATTTTTTTTGTCGTACAGCTTGCAAGGCTTAAAGCCAATGCTACTGCAAGAGCAATTTTATTCCCACTCAATCGTAGCTGGTGGTTTTGAACTGATATCATATACAACTCTATTAATGCCTTTGACATGGTTGATAATTTCATTTGAAATCTTAGCCAATAAGTCATAGGGTAAGTGAATCCAATCTGCAGTCATACCGTCTAATGAACCTACTGCACGTAAACTAACGACATGCTCATATGTACGTTCATCACCCATAACGCCTACTGAACGAACTGGAAGAAAAATCGTGCCAGCTTGCCAAACTTTATCATACCAACCCGCTTCTTTTAAATTACGAATGTAAATATCATCAGCTTCTTGCACAATACGAACACGGTCTTCGGTAATATCACCTAAGATACGAATTCCCAAGCCAGGTCCAGGAAAAGGATGTCTCCCAAGGATAGCTGGATCAACACCTAATGTTTTACCAACACGTCTTACCTCATCTTTAAATAAAGCTTTCAAAGGCTCAACCACTTTCAATTTCATATAATCTGGCAATCCGCCAACATTATGATGCGATTTAATCGTTGCAGATGGGCCATTTACCGATACTGATTCAATAATATCAGGATAAATAGTACCTTGACCTAACCATTTTGCTTCAACACCTTCAGGTAATTCTTTTTGAATTTCCTTCGCAGCCTCATCAAATACATCAATAAATGAATTTCCAATGATTTTACGTTTTTGCTCTGGATCAGAAACACCAGCTAAACGACCGAAGAATAACTCTTTTGCATTTATGCCTTTAATATTAAGGCCCATGTTTTTATACGAATCCAATACTTGTTCGAATTCATCTTTACGTAACAAACCGTGGTCTACAAATATACAATGTAAATTTTTCCCAATTGCTTGGTGCAATAATACAGCTGCAACAGTAGAATCGACACCACCAGATAATGCTAAAATAACGTGATCATCACCCAATTGTGCTTTCAATGATGCAACACTAGTTTCTGCAAATGCATCAGGAGTCCACTCTTGAGCACATCCACAAATGTTAACGACAAAGTTTTTCAACAAAACTGCTCCATCTGTACTGTGAGTAACTTCTGGGTGGAACTGAATACCGTAAGTTTTTGTACCAACAATATGGTAAGCTGCAACTCGAACTTTATCAGTACTCGCGATAATTTCAAAATTTGAAGGAACCTCTTTGATGGTATCACCATGTGACATCCATACCTGAGATTGTACCGGTACACCTGCTAATAATTCATTCTCAGCATTCACAAATTGCAAATTGGCACGTCCGTATTCACGAATCTCCGAAGGTAAAACTTCACCTCCTGATTTTTGAGCGATATATTGTGCACCATAACAAACGCCTAATAAAGGGAAACGCTCCTGAATTGATTTAAAATCAATTTGTGGTGCATTCTCTTGTCTCACTGAAGATGGACTTCCTGAAAGGATTACTCCTTTTACAGTCTCATCAAATTCAGGTAATTTGTTGAAAGGGTGAATTTCACAATACACATTAAGTTCTCTTACACGACGCGCGATCAATTGCGTGTATTGCGAACCAAAGTCAAGAATTATAATTTTTTCTGGCATGGCGCAAAGTTACACATTTGATATGAAATTATAGTATCGAAATTTGACTTAAATACGCTTAAATACTCCCTTTTTATCTTCCTTTAGAAGAAAAATAAATAGGCTAAAAACAAAAAGTGCTTCATTTTGGGTTAAATGAAGCACTTTTTGTTTTATTGTAGCTGTTAATCAATAATACCAGCCTTTATCAATTCTATTTCCATTTCTTGTTGCAATTTTAAAGCTTCCTCTCTGGCCTTTTCTGCAAAATCAAGACCTTTTGAAGCATAAATAATACCCCGAGTACTATTTACTAAAAGACCACAATCCTTATTCATACCATATTGACAAACATCTTGAAGCGATCCTCCTTGAGCACCAACACCTGGTACCAACAAAAAGTGATCTGGTGCATGCTCCCGAATTTTAACAAATCCTTCTCCACGCGTAGCACCTACCACATACATCAAATTCTCGATCGTACCCCAAGTATTTACCTTATCGATAACCTGTTCAAACAACTGTAAACCAGCGGAATTTTTAAAATTCTGAAAATCTAGACTCCCTTCATTTGATGTCAGTGCCAATACAATTGCCCACTTTCCTTCAAAATCCAAAAATGGTGTAACCGAGTCATTTCCCATATAAGGAGCGATAGTAATGGAATCAAATCCTAAGCCAGATTGTTTTTCGTCAAAAAAAGCTTGTGCATACATTTTCGACGTATTTCCAATATCACCACGTTTTGCATCAGCTATGCTCAAGCAATCTTTAGGCAAAGCCTCCCACGTTTTTTGCAAAGATTGCCATCCTTTGATACCGTAACTTTCATAAAATGCAATATTCGGCTTGTAAGCAACACATAAATCTGCTGTAGCCTCTATAATAGCCTTATTGAAAGTATAAATAGGATCCTCCTCTCCTAGAAGATGCGTAGGTATTTTAGTGATATCGGTGTCCAAACCAACACAAAGAAATGACTTCTTTAGTTTAATCTGCTGAATAAGTTTCTGCTCTTGTCATACCTATTATTCTGTACTTATTTTTTTGTTAATTCAATTATAAAATCAGAGACATCTTGACGAGAATAATCGGCTAAACCTTCATGTTTAGTCGCGATTTCGCCTTCTTTATTGATGATTATTGTTGTGGGTATCGATCCGCCTAACCATTCTTGTGGAATCTGAGAATTTGGATAATACACAGGAAGAGTTAATTGCTTACCTTGCATAAACTTGTTTGCTTTTTCAGACTCACCTTCAATCTCCACAATAAGAAAAACAACATCTTTATTATCTTTCAACCGCTCGTATAAAACAGCAATTGAAGGCATCTCTGCAATACAAGGAGGACACCAAGTAGCCCAAAAATTGATAAAAACCACTTTCCCTTTCAAATCAGTCATATGCACGACCTCTCCCATATCATTCTTAAAAGAAATGTTATTCTGAGTAGGTATCGTAGACGCTGAATCTATTTTTTTAGGCTCCTCAAGAGAGGGCTTAAACAAACCGATTTTCATTAAGCCTTGCTGAAAATACGCCCTACTTGTTGGCCATAATAATAAAAGAAGAAAGACTGCAAATACAACGTTAACGATTATTTTTTTCGTTTTTGGATTCATGGCACATGCTTTTTAAGAGTCAAACTTTTCTAATTGCTTCAGTAAAGTCGCAAAGTCTTTGGGATACGGTGCTTCAAATTCAAACTTCTTGCCATCAATTGTAAAGTCAACATACCTAGAATGCAACGCAAAACGTTTCATAATCGGTTGTTCCTCTTCATTCTTGGACAAAGTAAATCCGCGTTTTTTAATCTGCGACAAATATACAGGCTTTCCATGATACATATCATCCCCTACAATAGCAGCTTTTTGCGTTGCCAGGTGAATTCGGATTTGATGCATACGTCCCGTAATTGGTTTACATTCCACTAAAGTAAAATGATTAAAATAACGTAAAGAATTAAAAATTGTAGTAGCCGCTTTACCATTGACACGATCGATAGATACATTTTTACTACCTTGATTTAAAATTGGTAGTTCGACCTTTAGATCCGTGAAAGTATGCGTCCCAGCAATAATGGCATGATATACTTTATTAACACGACGTCTTTCAAATTCGATTGAAACGGAGCGATAAGTTTCAGGGTTTTTAGCAATGAGTAACAGCCCCGATGTTTCCTTATCTAATCGATGGCAAACTTGTGCATCAGCATGATATTTTTTCGCCAAGCGTAATATATTGACCTCCCCTCCCTCGCGTTCGTCCAAAGAAGCGACAAAAGGTGGTTTATTAATAACGATCAAATTGTCATCTTCAAATACAATAAGGTCGGAAAATTTCGGAAATTTAAATAAGCGAGTCTCGTTTTCTCTCATCCTACAAAAATAGTAAAATCAAAGCAATTTAATCTGGTAAATGCGCAACTAACATTTTAAAATCAACAATTAATGACCTTAATTCAACGAATTTCTCTAATTTTGATTAATTAAATTATAAGTAATGTCTGTAAATAAAGAAATAAAACGTATCACAACAGTACAAGTGCAGGAAATGAAGCATCGCCATGAAAAAATTGCGATGTTAACAGGTTATGATTTCACAATGGCAAAGGCGCTTGACGAAGGTGGAATCGACATCATTTTAGTAGGAGATTCGGCTGCGAACGTATTTGCAGGTTACGAGACCACCCTCCCTATCACATTAGACCATATGATCTATCATGCCGCTTCTGTCGTACGTGGCACAACAAGAGCTTTAGTTTTAGTGGACCTTCCATTCGGAGAATACCAAGGTAGCGTCGACCAAGCTTATCTCTCTGCAGTACGTGTCATGAAAGAATCTGGAGCACACGCCCTTAAATTGGAAGGTGGCATTGAAATCATTGACAATATCAAAAAAATCATAAACGCTGGAATTCCTGTATGTGGCCATTTAGGATTGACGCCACAGGCAATCAATAAATTCGGAAATTTTGGTGTCCGTGCAAAAGAAGATAGTGAAGCCGAGAAATTAAAAGCAGATGCTTTAGCGCTACAAGAAGCAGGTTGTTTCGCTGTTGTATTGGAAAAAATACCAGCAACATTAGCTGCCGAAGTTAGCGCCTCGTTAACGATACCAACAATAGGTATTGGAGCTGGTAATCAATGTGATGGACAGGTTTTGGTAGTCAATGATATGCTAGGTTTAACAAAAGGATTTAAACCGAAATTCTTAAGACAATATGCACAACTATATCAAGAAATAACCGGTGCTGTAGAACAATATGTTGCTGACGTAAAAGCAACAAACTACCCAAATGATAACGAACAGTATTAATACATAAACTGTCATGACCAAAATCATCTTAATAGTTGGACTCATTCTATTCTTGCTATACTTTATCAGTAAAAAGTTAACAAGTTCGTTTACGACCAGTAGTAGTCCAACTATTATTGTTAGAAATGGTTTTCAGAAAATAGACACCTCTAAACTTATCATTGCAGACACTTCGCAAAAAGTGATGAAAAATGTAGGAATTGGCGCTATCCTATTAATTATCATGCTTGCATTGATTATTAAGGTTAAGTTGCTCCTTTTCTTACTTCCAATTTCCATTTATATGATGGGCTACCTTTTTCTTTTTAAAAATCATTTAAAGAAAGCAACAGATCAAATTATATGGTACAATAAAGAAACTGCAGAAGTGCTTATTGAATCGACTACAAAAGAGACTTATCGCTTTAATATGCTCACCGATGTGAAGGCAGTGCAACAGATAGAATCCATTCAAAATACTAAAGGTCTTTTATTTGGTTATTTCAGAATAAAAACACAAGATAAAATAGTCGAAATACCCTATCTCGTGTTTCAAAATACGGCTAGCAACCAAAATTTTTTCGACACTTTAAAGAAAAATTATAAAATTGATCTTCAGAAAAAGATATTTCCAATTATATAATTTCAATAAATTTGATAGTTAGCCTTTAATTGCTTAAATTGAATTATTCAGCTGAAAAACAGCTGAATAATTCAACTATCACTAATTTTACACATTGAAGTATGGGCAAAGGAGATATCAAAACCGGAAAAGGAAAAATCACAAATGGTTCTTATGGTGTTAGGCGACCAAAAAATAAAGCAAGGGTAAACAAGACAACCAAAGCAACTGAGGTAACAAAAGAAGAGCTTCCTAAAGCTGAAACAGCACAATAAAACGCTGAAAATATTTAATAAAAAAGCTTCTATCCCTAAGGGATAGAAGCTTTTTTATTAAATGCAAGACCGACTTAAAAATCGTCTTCAATAATCTCTGCAACTCGACCTATTTGACCATCCATTAATCGAACCTTTATTCCTCTGTGATGATAAGGTGCCGAAGTCAATAAATCTTTTACGATACCTTCTGTAAGTTTCTCCGGAACGTTGATCTTTTTTCAAGATAATGTTAACCAACATCCCTGGTTTAATCGTTGCTCTAGTTTTTCCATCCATAATACAAATATCTAAAAATAAACAAGGTCTTACAAATGAAGTAAGACCTTGTTCAATAAGCTTAATATTTCTTACTTAAATAATTTAAAAATATCATTTCCAAAAATGAATACCATCAAAGCCAGCAAAATAAAGAATCCTACCATTTGTGCTTTTTCTAAGAACTTCTCACTAAGCGGCTTTCCTTGTATCATTTCAATCAAAAGGAAAACAACATGCCCTCCATCTAAAGCAGGAATAGGTAATAGATTCATAAATGCTAAGGCCATCGACAACATACCTACCAATGACCAAAAACGTACCCAATCCACTTCTGTTCCAAATAACTGTGCTATACCAACAGGTCCAGAAAGTGCTTTATCTGCACGAATTTCACCCTTAAATATTTTACCAAACCCTTTTGCATTATCTGTAATAACAGTAAATGCTTTCTTTGCACCCATTGGTAAAGATTCTAATAGGCTATAGTGTATTGTAAATGTTTTAAGTGTTTGATCTGGATTGACATTAAAACCCAAAATCGCATCCGCTGGAACCACACCACTTAATAATTGTTCTTGGCCATCACGAATAACTTTCAATTCTATCTGCTTTCCAACTTTCCCTTTTAATTGATCCTTAAATTGATCAAAAAACTGGATAGGTGTATTATCAACAGCAATAATACTATCCCCTTTGATAAAGCCCATTTTTACTGCTTCAGAACCTGGTTGTGTAGCTGCAACAGCAGTCATTTTCATACGGGGCTCTATAAACTTCTCATCCTTCTTATCTGCAATTGTATTCAAAATATCTGCAGGAACGTGTACCTGAGTATCGATACCTCCACGGTTTACCGTCAAGTCAACTCCCCCCATCAATAATTTAGAACTGATCAAATCAGAATAATTTTCAATCTTAGTCCCATCGATGGCCAGTATACGATCTCCTACCTGCAACCCAATTGATTTACCAATTTCTCCTGGTACAATACCATTCACCAATTGATCATTTTTAATATCGGTAGTCCCCATTTTGAATGTTAACATCCAAAATACAATGACACCAACAATCACATTGACAATAATACCACCCAACATGACAATTAAACGTTGCCAAGCTGGTTTGGAACGGAATTCCCAATCCTGTGGTTCACCTTTCAACTGCTCAGTATCCATCGATTCATCGATCATACCCGCAATCTTAACGTAACCACCTAAAGGCAACCAACCAATACCATACTCACAGTCTTTATATTTAAATTTGAATAATTTGACACCCCAAGCATCAAAAAACAAATAAAATTTTTCTACTTTGATTCCAAAAGCCCTAGCCGCTAAAAAGTGACCTAACTCATGCAATACAATTAAAATTGACAAGCCTAAAATAACTTGCGCCACCATAATTAAAACACCCATGTATCTCTTCTTCTATAATTTTACTTAATGATTATTTCTCTCGCAATTCTCCTTGCCTCATAATCCGACTCAATATAGTCATCTAGACTTGGTCTCACAAGGTAATTTACTTTTTCCAACACAGCCTCGATAACATCACTCATCCCCAAGAAACTAATCTTATCATTCAAAAAGGAATCAACGACAATTTCATTAGCTGCATTTAAAACACATGCACGATTACCACCTTTCCGCAATGAATCGTAGGCCAAAGCCAAATTTCTAAAAGTTGCCATGTCGGGTTTTTCGAAAGTCAGCTCCGGATAATCCAAGAAATTAAATCGTTCAAAATTATTCTCCAAACGATTGGGATAAGACAAGGCATATTGTATCGGCAATTTCATATCGGGCAATCCAAGTTGCGCTTTCATAGAACCATCTTGAAATTGCACCAGTGAATGCACAATAGACTGCGGATGTACAATAACATCAACTTGATCAACTTCAAGGTCAAAAAGCCATTTAGCTTCTATCACTTCCAGTCCTTTGTTCATTAAAGAAGCCGAATCAATTGTTATTTTGGCACCCATTACCCAGTTTGGATGCTTTAAGGCATGTTCCTTTTTAACTGATGATAAAAAGGAACGATCTTTTCCACGAAAAGGACCACCAGAGGCCGTGATGTAAATTTTCTCAATAGGATTCTTTTCCTCCCCTGCCAAACACTGAAAGATTGCTGAATGCTCTGAATCCACAGGTAACATCTTAACCTGATGTTTCGAAGCTAATTGCATAACCAGCTCACCAGCGACAACCAATGTCTCTTTATTAGCAAGAGCGATATCTTTCCCACTCTCAATCGCCTTCACTGTTGGTCTTAATCCTGCGGCCCCCACGATAGCATTTAAAACAACATCAATTGCTTCAAACTGTACCACTTCCTCCAATGCAGATATCCCTGCATAAACAGCAATGGAAGTATGACTTAATTTTGACCGAACAAAATCAAGGAGGTCTTCATTGATAATAACAACAGCTTGGGGTAGAAATTCCAAAGCCTGAGCAACGAGCAACGTAGCATTCGAAGCACAGGTTAATACAACAACATTAAAATGACTAGGAAAAGCGCGAACCACATCTAAGGTTTGTGTACCTATACTACCCGTCGAACCTAAAATAGCGATTCCTTTTTTCTTCAAAATCAAAATTCTTTATTAAAATATATTACTTAAAATACTGGGGTCTTCACTTCCCTTATATTCCTGAATCATGTCCCTATAAGCAACTGTATAAACCACAGATGTCAAAGGAATAATCAAAAACGAATTTATTATACTAAATATTATCGCCATAATAGAATAATCCATATAGACCCAATAGATATTCATTACACTAGCAAATGCTAAACTCAATAGAATTAAAAATAGGCGAACGATATTTCCCTTTGTAATGGCAAGACTCCATCGCAGCGATTTTGTCACATTTGCTCCTTTATCAATGATAAAGAATGGGAAAAATGAAATTCGGAGCAAAATAAAGAATGATAATATAGCCGCTACATTTGGTACAACTTCAAAAGAAACTACTTCCGTATCAATCCCCATATAAATAAGTGGGAAACACACGATCATTGCAAATACAGAAATCAAAATAGAAGCAAAGGTAAAAACGACAATTCCTCCTAAAAAAGAAACCAATTCTGACCACGATGGCCATGTTTTCACAAGCCCTACGTTCTCTTTATGATCCAATAGATTCAAAATGTATTTAAAAAGGAACAATTGTAAACCTAATAAACTAATCGCAAACAGTAACATCAAAGGGATTTTGATGAGTAGACTTGACGTTTCCAAATAAAACGTCAGTTCATGTGCAAGTACAAACAATAAAAAAATAGACAATAACAATCCCCCAATAGAGAAATAATGTCCCTTTAGTATACGAATTGACTTGCTTAAAACTTCATTAACAGCAAAAGTGCTCTCCTTGAGAAACTGAATCATTGAAATAAAAATAGATTACACAAAGATGAAATAATTTTTGGTTATCAACAATTTAACGCTCCAATATTTCTTCTTTTTTTACAGATAAAAGGCGACTTAACAAAAAAGCCATCTCAAATAAAATTTTGAGATGGCTTTTTCTGTTTTTACACGCCTATTTGAATTCTTTTGGAATTGGTTTTTCGAGCAAATACTGATAATAAAAACGTACACGTTCCTTAAAATCATAAGCACTCTTAGATCTTTCAAAACCATGTCGGCTACCAGGATAAATCATCAATTCAAAAGGAACAGCACGATCTGTCAATGCATCCACCAATTGCATGGTATTTTGCAAATGAACATTATCATCCATATCACCATGCATAATTCTTAAGACACCTTTATATTTCTCTGCATACGTTAATACAGAACCATTTTTGTATCCTTCAGGATTATCCTGAGGTGTATCCATCCAACGCTCTGTATAATGGGTGTCATACAATTCCCACGATGTTACAGGAGCACCAGCGATACCAAAGTCAAAAACATCAGCCGCTTTTGTCATAGCCAAACAAGTCATGTAACCACCATAACTATGGCCCGTAATCAAAAATTTATGCTTAGCAACCCAAGGTTTCGCTTTAAACCATTTTGCAACCGTAACGTAATCTATAATTTCCCAGTGGCCTAAATTGCGATGCATAAGCGCTACCCCTTGTTTTCCGAATTGGCCAGATGCACGGTGGTCGGCAGAGACCTGAATAACACCTTCATTAGCCCAATATTGGCTTCTAGTACCTTTCCAAGTATCTTTTACTGTTCCAGCATCAGGGCCACCATAAATACTAAAAATAACGGGATACTCTTTTGTTTCATCAAAATCTGTCGGGTAAGTAACTACCACCGGTAAATCATACTGTCCATCATCAGATTTAATAGTGAAATACTTTGTTTCGCCAAATTTATATCCATTAAAATCCGCCGCTTTACTATCGGCCAATTCCTTAATAACTTTTCCTTTGTTATCGACTAACGCTATTTTATTTGGCGTGCTCACATTGGAATAATTCGTAATGAAATATTGACCATTCGGAGAAACCTTCACGTCATGAGAATAATCTCCAAATGTCAATCGCTTCAAGTTTTTACCTGAAAAATCAACGCGATACAAATCCCAACGAGCCGAATTTTCTTTTCGTGCCATAAAATAAACCACTTTAGACTTCTCATCAATATACTCCAATGAAGTTACTTGCCAGTCACCTGATGTGATTGGATTTAATAGCTTACCATCTAACGTATACAAATAATAATGAGCCCAACCTGTCTGATCTGATTTTAAGATATAATGTTTATTATCGGCTAAATAAGTAATGCGTTCTTCATGATCTAAGTTAATCCACGAAGGTTGTTTTTCGTCATAAATCTCCACTTTTTGGCCAGAGATAGGATCAACCTGATAAAACTTCAAATTATTTTGGTCACGGTTCATCCACTGCACCATGATATTCTTACTATCAAAACTCCAATAAGGTTGACCAAAGTATTGATCATCTTTTTCGTTAAAATCAGACCATGTAACTTGACCACCCGTCGCGTTGACAAATCCAACTTTAACCTCTGGGTTTGGATCACCAGCCTTTGGATAACGTGTCTCTTCAAGATACCCGTGCTGACCTTTGGAGACATAAATCGGAAACATCGGAACCTTGGTATCATCAAAGCGCATAAAAGCGAGCTTTTTACTATCCGGCGACCACCAAAAAGCTTTATAGTTCGTCGATCGACCTAAAATTTCTTCATAATAGACCCATGAAGACCAACCATTATATATGACATCTGTACCGTCATTCGTATAGCGAATTTCTTTTCCTGAAACTAGATCAATAGCATAAAGATCGCTTTTGCGTGTAAATGCGATAAAATTGCCATCTGGAGAGAGTGTCGGATTTTGCTCTTCAATATCAGGAGAATTTGTCAATTGCTTTGCTTCCTGACTGCCATCCTGAATGAAAATATCATTTTTGGAGACATATACCTTTATAGAAGATTTAGCAGGCACAATATACACTTCGCGTTTTCCTGTTTTCAAATCTACTTGATACGTTTTACCATCTTGGGCATCACGTTCTAAGTAAGCATTATTATTTGCCCAACCTGGATAACTGTTGATGCTCTGTGTTAATGAATTTCGATTCCCCCAAGATTGATCAAAATCCAATCGTTTTTGTTGCGCTTGAACTGAAGATTCTGAAACCAGAATAAAAGCCGTAAGACTCAGCGCGGTAATTAATTTACTCATTTAAATATGAAGATTATCTAAGTTTGAGCACTAAGATAGGAAATTGCCCTTATTTATAAGAAATTTAAGTTGTAACAAGGTTATTAAGAACACAAAATTCATTCATCATCGAACAGTGATAATTGATACCCCTCGAAGCGCTCATTATTTTCATCTTGAAAATTTGAAATCGAAATTCCCATTAAACGAACCTTTTTATCCGACTCCAATTTAAGGAATAAAGCCAGAGCAACTTGGTACATTTCTTCTTGCTTTTTAAAAACTTGTAAAATGGAAACACTTCGCGTCAATACTGTAAAATCTGCATATTTCACTTTTAATGTTAAGGTTCTCCCCCGTTTGTCACCTTTTTCTAAGCGACCATAAAGTCTTGTACTTAAATCCTGTAAGATTAATTTTAAATCTTCTACATGCGCTACATCACTAGAAAAAGTATCCTCAATACCGATTGATTTACGAATACGATTCGGGACGACAGGTCGATCATCGATTCCCCTTACAATTTGGTAAAAGAAATCGCCCGATTTTCCAAACCATCGAACCAGATCAGTATGTGATTGCTTTTTTAAGTCTAACCCCTTAAAAATACCTAATGACCTCATTTTATTTGCTGTCACTTTCCCTACACCAAAGAATTTCTCGACAGGCAATTCCTCCATAAAAGAAAAAATCTTGGACGGACCTATAAAAGTAAGACCATCTGGCTTATTCATGTCCGAAGCTATCTTTGCAACAAACTTATTGACAGAAACTCCTGCTGATACCGTTAGATTAAGCTCCTCCTTTATCGCAATTTTTATTCTTTTTGCGATTTCCAAAGCTGATCCAATATTTTGCTTATCATCAGAAACATCTAAAAAAGCTTCATCCAAAGACAGGGGCTCAACCAACTCCGTATAACGATTGAAAATTGTACGAATATGGTCTGACACTTGCTTGTAAACGTCAAATCTAGGCTTAGTAAATATTAAATGGGGACACAATTTTAGAGCACTTGAAGAAGACATAGCTGATTTAACGCCATATTTACGCGCCTCATAACTTGCGGTAGCCACTACACCGCGACCATCTGGAGATCCACCAACAGCAATAGGCTTCCCTCGCAGCTCCTCAAAATCACGTTGATCAACAGAAGCAAAAAATGCATCCATATCCAAATGGATAATTTTCCTCTTCCTATCTGTCGTGCTATCCATCATAACTTCTTGTCAAGACAAATCTATATAATTATATACAGAGATGTCTCATCTGATCATAATTTTAGACAAAACGCTACATTAAAATAAAAACGACTATCTCTATTTTAGAGGGAATAATTATATTGACGATAAAACCTATATATTTATATTAAAATAAAGATATTATGAACAATTCTGTTGATACACAAAAAAAATCAGGTGGTTTCAAAAAGTTTTTAACCATTGCTATCCTACTCATCGTAGCCATTGGAGCATGTGCAACCTATTATAAATATTACTTCGTATTTGGAGAAGGTGTTAAATCCGGCTATTTAAATTACGCCGTAAAAAAAGGTAACGTTTTCAAAACTTACGAAGGCAAACTTATCCAAGAAGGTTTTGGACAGATGAAAACAGGAGGTATTACCAGCAATCAGTTCGAATTCTCCATTGAGGATGATGCCATTTTCAAACAGCTTGAAACGAACAGTGGAAAATTTTTCGACTTACACTATAAAGAGTACCATGGAATATTACCTTGGCGCGGAAATACCGTTTATGTGGTTGATAAAATTATCCGCATGAAATAAATAAAGGGCTGTTCTATGAACAGCCCTTTATCATGATATAGCATCATTCCAAGTGATCAGACTAAAATCTGAGAAACTTAGACGATTTAATTATTTTTCATTAAAATGGAGCATCATCAGGCATATCATTCATTCGTGATGGCATGGTAATACCACCAGTCATACCGCCCTTATCACCTCCACTAAATAGGGCAGAAGGATTCATAGCAGGAGAGCTAAATGAAGTAGGGTTATTAAACCCATCAGCAGCACCTATTCCTGAGAAACTCATCTTCCAAATCCACAAATTTCACATATTTACCTATAAAACGAAGTGGAACAATACCAGTTTCACCATTACGGTGCTTAGCAATAATAACCTCTCCTAATCCAGCTGTAGAACGTCCTTCTTCATCCTCTGTCATACCATAATATTCAGGACGATATAAAAACAACACCATATCCGCATCCTGCTCAATAGACCCAGATTCACGTAAATCCGAAAGCATAGGTCGTTTTGAGTTCCCAGGACGTGACTCTACCGCACGACTTAATTGAGACAATGCCAATACAGGAACATTCAACTCTTTCGCAACAGATTTCAAGGCTCTTGAAATACTACCAATCTCCTGCTCACGGTTACCACCACCTTTACCATCAGCTTTACCTTGCATAAGCTGCAAATAATCGACAATAACCATCTGAATATCATGCTGCGCCTTTAAACGCCTACATTTTGCCCTAAATTCAAACACATTTAAAGCCGGAGTGTCATCAATGATCAATGGCGCTTCAGTCAAGCGTCCAATTCTAGAATGCAATTGCTGCCACTCGTGATCGGCTAAATTCCCCTTCTTTAATTTCTCCTGTTCTATTTCGGTTTCACCAGCAATCAAACGATTCACCAACTGCACCGATGACATCTCTAGTGAGAAAACCGCAACAGGCTTGTTATGATCTACCGCAGCATTACGTGCTATAGATAATACGAAAGCTGTTTTCCCCATTGCAGGACGAGCAGCAATAATAACCAAATCCGAAGGTTGCCATCCTGAGGTCATGCGATCTAATGCCGTTAAACCCGAAGGCACTCCTGTCAATCCATCAGTACGATCACGCAACAACTCCAAATTAGATATTGCTTCACGCATGATGTCGTCCATTTTCCTAGAATCTCTTCTTAAGTTGTTTTGAGCAATATCAAACAAGCTCTTCTCTGCATGATCCAACAAATCAAAGATATCAGAAGTTTCATCATAAGAACTGTTGATGATCTCTGTTGAAACTTTAATTAATTCACGTTGAATATATTTCTGAGAAATAATCCGAGCATGAAATTCAATAT
Organism: Sphingobacterium sp. SG20118; assembly: GCF_044740685.1. NCBI lineage: Bacteria > Pseudomonadati > Bacteroidota > Sphingobacteriia > Sphingobacteriales > Sphingobacteriaceae > Sphingobacterium > Sphingobacterium sp. SG20118. Next base: position 1,403,089 of record NZ_CP172826.1, on the reverse strand, counting down.
TAGCTGCAGAAACAACACGATCGGTTAATTGCGTTATATAGTAAGCACCACCTACCATCTCTAAAGCTCCCATCTTTCGAAGCTCAGCAGTTACAGTTAACAAATCTATGGGAGATGATTTTTGGAATAAACTAAAAATAGCTTCGAAAATTTTCTGATGTGCATCTTTATAGAAAGATTCTGGCTTAAGGATGTCAATAACTTCACTTAAAGCATTCTTTTCCAACATCAAAGCACCTAGAACTGCTTCCTCTAAATCCAAAGCTTGCGGAGGCAATTTGCCCATGCCGCCAACTAAGTTATTGAGTTTAGTTCTACGCTCTCCGAAATTGGTCTTCTTTCCAGTTCCAGCATTCTTATCTTCAAAATTATTATCGTTACTCATCTTTATGTGATATCCAAAACGTGTGCATGTACGCTAAAAAATTGATAGCGGATAGCAAATGTATAAAAAATAAGGTTGACATTTTTTAAGAGTTGTACACAGTCAAATTAGTTGTGAAAACAATGACCCTAAAAGCTTTTGATAAACATCGATTTACATCGATACTTTTCCACAATTGATGTGGAAAAAAATGTTGATAAACAAAAACCATAGCTAAATAACAACACCTTATATAAATGTTAACAACTTTACCCTATGTTAACAAAGTTACGCTAATTATCCTAGCAATCGTACAATACAAAACCAATAAATATTAAAAAGGACATTCCTGTTATTAATTCGACAAGAGATTGAATCAGAAAAATCCGCGATTTCATTTTTTCCTTTTCGATCATATTAAAGCTCAATCAGAATATTGTATCTTTGCTACTATGACAAATGAAGCATCATCATTAAAACCTTACAAAGACGCAAAAGACGGTAAAAAACAACAAGTTGCAGACATGTTTAATAACATCTCAAAAACTTACGATTTTTTAAATCATTTTCTATCTTTAGGTATCGATATAATTTGGCGTAAAAAAGCAATCAATGCTTTAAAATCAATTGCTCCGCAGTACATGCTCGATGTAGCGACAGGAACGGGTGATTTTGCCCTGGAATCGATTAAGATATTGAATCCAAAAAAAATAATTGGGGTAGACATCTCCCAAGGCATGCTCGATGTTGCACAACAAAAGATTAAACAAAAAGGGCTATCCGATCAGTTTGAAGTTCAGCTTGGCGATTCTGAGCATCTTCAATTTGAAGACAATAGCTTCGATGCTGTAACTGTAGCTTTTGGGGTTCGTAATTTCGAAAACCTAGAGCAAGGCTTAGCAGATATCTGTCGTGTATTGAAACCAGGAGGGAAAGCAGTGATATTGGAATTTTCTAACCCTAAAAAATTCCCAATAAAACAATTGTATAATTTCTATTTCAAAAGGATTACACCAACAATAGGAAAATTATTCTCAAAAGACTCAAGCGCTTACTCCTATCTACCGGAATCTGTAGCTAGATTTCCCGATGGGGAAAAATTTGCGACAATTACAAAAGCTGTAGGATTTTCAAGCACAATCATTCGTCCTCAAACTTTCGGGGTTTGTACCATTTATATCGCGACAAAATAAAACTCGCAATTAAGTTTCATTTTTAATATCAATACGATGTCAAAGACAATATTCATCACAGGGGCAAGTTTCAGGTATCGGAGAAGCTTGTGCCGAAGTCTTCGCACATGAAGGGTTTAACTTATTACTTTGCGCTCGTCGCTTCCAAAGATTAGAAGAAATCAAGGATAGGTTGACAAAGCAATACCCAAAACTCGCTATTCACATCTTTGAACTTGATGTTCGTAATTACGATGAAGTAAAAACTAAAATAGATAACCTCCCTGAAGAATGGAAAAACATCAACGTCCTGATCAATAACGCGGGCCTAAGTCAAGGTTTGGATGCTATTCAAGATGGTGACATCGGCGATTGGGATCGTATGATTGACACCAACGTTAAAGGACTATTGTACGTAACAAAAACTGTCATACCCCTTTTAGAGAACCAAGAAGGAGCGCATATCGTCAATCTAGGATCAATCGCTGCTAAAGAGGTATACCCCAATGGAAACGTCTACTGCGCCAGTAAACATGCGGTAGATGCGCTAAATCAAGCGATGCGTATTGACTTACTTTCAAAGGGAATAAAAGTAACCGGTATCAACCCTGGAATGGTTGAAACAGAGTTTTCAGAAGTGCGCTTTAAGGGAGATAAGGATCGTGCGAAAAATGTATATTCAGGTATCGAAGCATTAACGGGAAAAGATATCGCAGAAACGATATCATTTGTCATCAGTAGACCCCAGCATGTCAACATCAATGACCTTATTATCATGCCTACTGCGCAGGCCTCAGGAACGATCATAAATAGAAAATAATAAAATCAATTAAAATATGGCTTTAGAAGAAAAAATCAATCAGGATATTAAAGCAGCGATGATCGCAAAAGATGCGAGTAAATTACGTGGCTTACGTGCTGTGAAAGCAGCAATTTTACTAGCAAAGACTGAAAAAGGTCATAGCGAAGAATTGACAGAAGAAACAGAAATCAAAGTTCTTCAGAAATTAGTTAAACAACGTAAAGAATCTGCTGAGATTTACAAAGATCAAAACAGAGAAGATTTATATGCGATTGAGGTCGAAGAGCAGGAAGTTATTGAAGCATACTTACCACAACAATTAAGTAAGGAAGAAGTCGAGAAGATTATCAAGGAAATCATCAGTACTACTGGAGCATCCTCGGTGAAAGATATGGGAAAAGTAATGGCAGCTGCTAACCAACAATTGGCAGGGAAAGCTGATGGCCGCACCATCTCTGAACTTGTAAAAGGATTATTAGCTTAATTGAATACACGTAATATTATAAAAGGGCTATAGCAATATAGCTCTTCTTTTTTATGGAATTATTTTGGAAACATAAGGCTTTCTCCGAATTGACTACGGAAGAATTATATCGCATTCTGCAATTACGGGTAAATATTTTTGTCAATGAACAACAATGTTTTTACCCAGAATTGGACGATAAAGATTTCCATTGCTCCCATCTTTGGGCAGAAATCGGCCATGAAATTATTGTTTATGCGAGACTTGTACCACCAAGTTTCTCTTATCCGGAGCCATCTATTGGACGTATAGTCACGAACCCTTCCTTCAGGGGAAATCATTATGGCAAATCGCTCGTAGAAAAAGCAATTGCCCTAACTTACGAAAAACATGGCCAGACAGCTATTCAGATCGGTGCTCAGACCTATTTAAAGAAATTTTATGGTTGCTTTGGATTTGAACAAGTATCAGAAGAATACTTGGATTTCGGAATCCCCCACATTGATATGATAAAACCCTAAACATACTTTTATGAATAATCTTGTAATCATCACAGCAGCAATCTTAGGTTCCACAGCAATTATGTTAGGAGCTTTTGGGGCACATGCCTTTAAAAAAATAATCAGCGAAGAAAAACTTGCCTCATTTGAAGTTGGCGTTCGTTATCAAATGTATATAGCAATTACCTTATTAGTGCTTGGCTTCAATCTACATTTTGATCTTTACAGTGAACGATTAGCCTTCTATAGTATGACTGCGGGTACTTTATTATTTTCAGTTAGCATCTATTTGCTGTCGTTCGCGCAGTATTGGAATAAGAATCTAAAATTCCTAGGCCCTATCACACCACTAGGAGGACTCTTAATGATCGTGGGTTGGGTTGCATTAATCATCCGTTTTATTTAATTTTACCTAAATAAGGCAATGATGTCTGCCCTAAACCGCTTTAAGAAGCTGATGACGTCTACTTTAGATGGTACAAGCTGTACCGTTTGTAATGGTGTATGATATTATCAAGTAGACATGTTAGCAAAAAACAGTAACCTTTCAGAAAATTCGTTTCGTACAATAACGATCACAGCCCTAAAATGGCTATTGATTACCGCAGTAGTCGGTAGCGTCGTTGGTTCCATTTCCGCCTTCTTTCTAACAAGTTTGTCTTGGGTAACCAATTATAGAGAGGCCCATCCTTTGATTATTTTAGGCTTACCCCTAGCAGGATTGACCATTGGCCTATTATATTACTACTACGGTGGTGTATCGGACAAGGGTAATAACCTTTTACTTAAAGAATATTACCAAAGTGAACATCCAATCCCTTTAAAAATGGCTCCTTTGGTTTTGTTCAGTACGTTACTCACCCACCTTTTTGGAGGATCGGCAGGAAGAGAAGGGACAGCAGTACAAATCGGAGGAGCTATTGCTGATCAATGCACAAGAGTTTTGAAGCTCAATCATGATGACCGGAAAATTTTAATTATAATTGGAATTAGTGCCGGATTTGCTTCTATTTTTGGGACACCTTGGGCCGGAGCATTATTTGGATTAGAGGTCATCACAGGGGGAAAGTCCAGATTAAAAGCACTGATCCCAAGTATACTCGTTGCCTTTATCGCCAACTATACATGTTCCCTATGGAATGTAGCCCACACACATTACCATATTCAGGAGGACATACCTGCAATAAATACATCATCCATACTTTATTCAGTTGTGGCAGGTGCAATTTTCGGATTAGTGGCCTACCTCTTTACACTATGCAGTGACCTCTTTGGCACGGTGTTCAAAAAAATAGCATATCCTCCACTTCGACCTTTTATCGGAGGATTGATACTTGTACTTTCGATTTGGTTCTTAGGAAGCACGAAATATATTGGATTAGGGATCCCTACAATATTAGCATCATTTGACAGCCCCTTAAATTCTTATGATTTTTTGATTAAGCTATTACTGACCACATTCACCCTTTCAGCTGGATTTAAAGGCGGAGAAGTAACACCCCTCTTTTTTATTGGAGCGGCACTCGGCAATGCCCTCTTTGGAATCATTCCACTACCCCTGGGATTATTGGCAGCAATGGGTTTTATCGCCGTGTTTGCTGGAGCGACCAATACACCATTTGCTTGTCTACTCATGGGAATCGAGCTCTTTGGTTATGAGGCAAGTATATATTTTGGTATAGCATGCTGTATTGCCTATTTCTTTTCTGGTGCAAATGGGATTTACTCAAGTCAAATTTTAAAAGGTCCAAAACATCATTTTTACCTCCATTTAAAGAGACGGAGATCTGGTATCCAAGAAAAATTAAAGAAATTCAAAAAGTATAAAAACACCTAAAGAATCCGATAACATAAATAAATTCTTAGGTGTTTTATAGTATACATTACAGCTCTTTGAGATGTTTATAGTTGGATTTTATGGTATCCAGTACTTCCTGCATCTTGCCACCTAACATCAGCTTGGACATGGATTTTGCCATCCCCACCATTTGATCAAAATCTACTTTCGGAGGCATTGCTAATGCATTAGGATTGGTGAAAACATTTAGAAGAATAGGTCCAGGATGCGATAATGCAAATTCTACAGCATTCCTTACTTCCTCGGGTTTATGCACATTAATGCCTTTAAAACCCATAGCTTGAGCTATAGCAGCAAAATCAGGGTTCATCATATTGGTCTCATGATCTGGCAATCCAACAACTTCCATTTCTAATTTAACCATACCCAACGATCTATTATTGAAGACTATGATTTTAATTGGTAGTTGATACTGGTTGATTGTCGCTAAATCACCAAGCAACATGGACAAACCTCCATCGCCACACATAGCAATGATTTGTCTTTCAGGATGTGACAGCGCTGCACCTATTGCCATAGGCATTGCGTTGGCCATTGACCCATGATTGAAAGAACCTAACATCTGTCTTTTACCTGTCCCCGTAATGAAGCGAGCGCCCCAAACGCAGGTCATACCCGTATCAACGGTAAAGATTGCACTGTCGGTGGCGAGTTCGTTAATGCAGTGTGCCAAGAAACTCTGGTTGAATGGTATCCTCTCCCCCCTGCTCTTCCATAAACATCCTCATATTATCTTTCACTTTCTCATAAATCTTCAATTGAGATTCTAAAAAGCTCGTATCTTCTTTTTGATCCAATAACGGTAATAGCGCCAGCAGGGTGTGTTTAATATCACCACATAGCCCCATCTCTAGTTTTGCCCTCCGTCCTAATCGTTCCACTGCAGTATCAATTTGAATGATTTTATTATCTTCAGGCATAAACTTATCGTAAGGAAAATCAGTCCCTAATAACAAGACCAGATCAGACTCGTGCATACTCTGATAAGCTGATGCCTGTCCCAATAGACCTGTCATACCTATTTCAAAAGGATTATCATGTTGAATCCCCATCTTTCCTCTAAAAGAATAACCTACAGGAGCTAAAATCTTCTGTGAGAGTTCAACAACTTCACGATGGGCAGCTGTAGCACCAATTCCACAAAAAATAGTCACACACTTACTTACATTGATTGTCTTAGCAAGAGCATCTAACTCATCATCAGAAGGTCGAATGACTGGATTTACACGAAACAACTGTGTAGATACTGACGAATCTTGAGCTTTCATCTCTAACACATCGCCCGGTAAACCGATGACTGCTACACCTTTCTGCCCAATCGCATGTTGTATAGCCGTTTGAATAATTCGAGGTGCTTGTTCGGCTGTAGTGATTAACTGATTATAACAACTACAGTCATCAAAAAGCTTGATGGTATTTGTTTCTTGAAAATATCCCATTCCCATTTCCGGGGTATTAATGGTAGACGCTATCACGATCATGGGAACATGAGAACGATGGGCCTCGTACATACCGTTGATAAGATGGATGTGCCCTGGGCCACAACTTCCAGCACAACAGGCTATGCCATCCAATTCAGCTTCAGCAGCTGCAGCATAAGCCCCCACTTCTTCATGCCTTACATGAATCCATTTGATTCGACCATCCTTACGGATGGCTTCATTAAAAAAATTAAGACTATCTCCCGTAACCGCATATACACGTTTTACACCTGCTTCAACAAGCATTTCAACCAATTGATCTGCAACAATCTTTGCCATATTAAGTTATTTAAGTCAATCGAGCCAATTTAATGCTCGGTCTTTAAATAACAATGAAAAGCACGATCAGTTTTAAAATCTTATGCAAAGAAACTTTACAGCAATTTACCCGCTAAAAATAAACCTGCAATGGTAAAGTAAATAATCAATCCAGATACATCCACCAAAGTCGCTACAAATGGTGCGGAAGCAGTTGCAGGATCTAAACCAAACTTCCGTAAAACAAACGGAATCACAGAACCAGACAAAGTCCCCCAAAGCACCACAAATAACAACGATATGGATACACTTAAGGCAATATACAGCCAATAGACACCGTAATCATAGATTCCCAATTCTTGCCATACTAAAATCCTTAAAAAACCTATAATACCCAGTATCCCTCCCAAAATCAATCCTGAAGAGATCTCCCGTTTCATCACATACCACCAATCTTTTAGCTTTATTTCGCCTAAAGCCATGGCACGAATAATCAAAGAAGCAGCTTGTGAACCCGAATTTCCGCCACTCGAAATAATTAATGGAACAAATAATGCTAAAACTACTGCTTTTTCTATTTCACCATCATAATAAGCCATTGCTGATGCCGTCAGCATTTCACTTAAAAATAAAATAACAAGCCACCCTGCTCTTTTCTGAATTAATTTCATCAAGGGCGTTTTTGTATATGCAACATCGAGCTCGTCCATACCACCAAAACGATGGATATCCTCCGTATCACGGTCTGCTATCTGATCCAACACATCATCAAACGTGACAATCCCCACCAAAACTCCATTTTCTGTCGTAATAGGAAGCGCACTTCGATCATATTTTTGAAAAATCTCAAACGCCTCCTCCATAGGTGTCGCTGCTTTTATAGCAGCAAAATTATAGTCGATCAATTCCGAAATTTTCGTATCAGCATCTGCCAATAACAACTCTCCTATTTTCAAATCATCAATCAACACATTATTTTCATCTACCACATAAATGAAATTTAATGTCTCAGCCTTTTTACCAAATAACTTAATATGCTTAAAAACATGCTCGACAGTAAAGTAAGGTCGAACTTGTACATACATAGGAGTCATCAGTCGTGCTATACTGTTCTCAGCATAACCAATCAGCTTCAGAGCCAATTGCTTTTCCCGTTCATTCAATAGATTGATTAAATATTTAATCAAATTATCAGGTAAATCAGAAAACAATTGATTCCTAATATCGGGTTTCAAATTATTGAGCAATTCAGTCAGTTGCGATTCAGAAAGAGAACGTGCTAATCGATATTGAACGTCCTTTTCTAAAAAGGAGAATATCTCGAGTTTCAATTCAAGATTATATTGATTGAATTGTTGATATAAAGACTCCTTATCTAATTTACCTAGAGCCTCAGCAAGATCTGCGGGATGTACTTTTATTTTTTTTCCCATAAATATTTACTTTTTTAGTGTCGCCGCTAAGATCAAAAGACTGAATTGCAAACATGATGTGCAAAAGTCTCAGAAATTAAGTTGACCAGGATTAAGCTCAATAGGCTCTTCTCCTTGTTGAAACAATCTTGCTGATAGTGTACCTTTAAGTTGAATTTCGCCATTTTCGACATGCAACCAACTTCCTTCTCTTAATCCCAAAACTGCTTGACAATTGAATTGATGAAATTCATTTATCCGCGTTTCTCTTGTTTCTCCTTTATGGGTGGAATTGGGGTCTGGATCCAGATAATGTGGGTTGAGATTAAAGGGCAAAAACTGCAAGGCATCAAAACTAGGTGGATAAACAATGGGCATATCATTAGTTGTCCCTATCGTCAATCCCGTTAAATTAGATCCCGCAGAAGTACCTACATAAGGGACACCTGCCGCAACAGCAGTTTTCAAGTCGCCAATAAGATCCAATTCATACAGCGTTTTGAGTAAAAGAAAAGTATTACCTCCTCCTATAAAAATTGCTTTTGCCTGTTTGATTGCTTCCTTTTTATCCGAAAATGTATGTAAACCTTTTACTGCAATCCCCTTTTCAGCCAATGCTGATTGGACATTTACCGTATAATCATCATAAGAAATCCCAGAGGGCCTTGCATAGGGCACAAAAATCAATTCATCCGTTTGAATGAAGTCGACGAAATCATCCTTTATATAAGCTAAAAACGAACTTCCGTGAATTGTGCTCGTACTGATAACAAGCAATCTAAAATTACTATTCATATTTAATATAATCTTACTAATCAAAAATCATTCAAATTTAGAATTTATTACCTTATTTCAACATAATTAAAAACGAACTTGAAAAATACTTATTGATTTAGAGATCCTGTGTTAAGAACCGGAGATACGGCTTTCTCACCGCACAACACCACCATTAAGTTGCTGACCATTGCAGCCTTCTTCTCATTATCAAGTTCAACAATATCCTTCTCAGACAATTTCTGTAAGGCCATCTCTACCATACCTACTGCACCTTCCACAATTTTTGCTCGAGCAGCGACAATAGCTGTCGCTTGTTGACGTTGTAACATCGCTCCAGCTATTTCAGAAGCATAGGCCAGGTGACTGATACGTGCTTCTTTAATAAGAATACCTGCTGGTGCCAATCGGTCGGATAACTCCCGCTCTAATATTTGATTGACCATCTCACCACCTTCACGCAAAGTAATTGACTCTTCATTATTGGAGTCAAGTTCCAAGTTATCATATGGAAAACTACCGGCTAGATGCCTTACAGCTGCTTCACTCTGTGTATTTACGTAAGATGTATAATTCGTAACATCATAAGTCGACTTATAGGTGTCTCCTACCTGCCAAACGATTACCGCACCAATTTCAATAGGGTTACCCATTTTATCATTTACTTTTAAAGTCTGTCCCTGCAGATTATCCAACCTTAAACTCACTTTTAAAGTTGAATACAAAGGATTGACAAAGAATAGTCCATTTTCTTTAACAGTTCCCACATAACGACCAAAGAAATTCAATACACGCGAATGGTTCGGGTTGATGATCATCAACCCTTTTAATAAGAACAATGCTGCTATTAAAAACAAAATACCCCCCAAAATATACCAGGGTGAATTGTCTGCCTGAACGAAAAATACAATAGCCAATAGCATAAGAACAATAGCCATTAAAAGAGCCAAATAACCGGAAAGTGGTTTGATTAATTTTTCCATAAGTGTTTAGTTTATTATTGTTTCATATCAAACTTAGATAATATTTTATTATATATTATTGCATTTTATAAAACAAAATTATTCGTTCGAGTCTTTTTATGTCGAACTCATCATTGCTACGCAATTATCGACATCCCATCTACCATCAAGAATTATTTTCAGAGGAAATAGAACATATTAAGATTTCAGGCTTAGAAAATTCATGATATCAGAAAGAATTTTTAAATTCGCAGCAGAAGTTCATTATCAATATGTTAAAACAATCTTTCGCACCAATTGCAAACAATCATATTCAAATACTGATCTTAGGGTCATTACCAGGCGATAAATCCATTCAAGAAGGAGAATATTATGCACATCCTCAAAATCGATTCTGGAAATTAATAAAACTGATTTTTAATAGCACGGATTTTAAATCATATAGCGAAAAGTTAGAAACGCTTTTAATAAACCAAATTGGACTATGGGATGTCTGTGCACAAGCGAACAGAAAAGGGAGTATGGATATCGCTATCGTTGAAGAAGAACCGAATAACCTTGCCCAATTCCTAACCGACCACCCACAATTGCACACCATAATTTTCAATGGTCAAAAGGCGCATCAGCTCTTTAAAAAACATTTTAAAAGAACGGAGTACCATCAATATTACATATTACCAAGTACCAGTCCGGCAAATGCTCAATATTCATTAGAAAAACTATTTAAAGAATGGGAAACTATCCTTAAAAAAGATTAACAAATATTTCCAGTAATAAAAGCATTAAATTCATAACGAATCATTATTTTTGCAGCAACATGTCAGATTTAAAATATAACCAAAGAGGTGTATCCGCAGGTAAAGAGGATGTACACAATGCTATTAAGAACATCGATAAAGGATTGTATCCTAAAGCTTTTTGTAAAATCATTCCTGATATTCTAGGTGGTGATGAGCAGTGGTGTAATATTATGCACGCCGATGGCGCAGGTACAAAATCTTCCTTGGCCTATGTTTACTGGAAAGAAACAGGTGATATATCTGTTTGGAGAGGTATAGCACAAGATGCAATCATCATGAATTTAGATGATTTACTTTGTGTCGGTGCTACAGACAATATTTTGCTATCTTCAACAATTGGTCGTAATAAAAATGTTATTCCTGGAGAAGTTCTTGCAGAAATCATCAATGGTACAGAAGAAATTCTAGCAGAACTCCGTGAAATGGGAATTGGCATCTACTCGACAGGTGGTGAAACAGCAGATGTAGGTGATTTGGTACGCACGATCATTGTAGACAGTACGGTTACATGCCGCATGAAGCGTGAAGATGTAATCTCTAATCATAATATCAAACCAGGTAATGTCATCGTTGGTTTGTCTTCCTCAGGAAAAGCGACTTACGAAAACGAATATAATGGCGGCATGGGTTCCAATGGCTTGACTTCAGCGCGTCATGATGTTTTCAATAAAAGTATTGCCGAAAAATATGCTGAAAGTTTTGACCCAGCTGTTCCTTATGATTTAGTTTTTGCAGGAAGTCAAAATTTAACCGACAAAATCACAGTTGAAACAGGTGAAGAAATTACTGCCGGAAAATTAGTGCTATCTCCGACTCGAACTTACGCACCCGTCATCAAAAAAATATTAGACCTTTACCGTCCTCAAATTGATGGTATGGTTCATTGTTCTGGTGGTGCACAAACGAAAGTATTGCATTTTGTTGATGGCGTACACGTCATTAAAGACAACCTATTCCCTATTCCTCCTTTATTTGAATTAATTCAAAAAGAATCAAATACCGATTGGAAAGAAATGTACAAAGTATTCAATATGGGACACCGCATGGAATTATATGTTTCTGAAGACATTGCAGCTGCAATTATTGCAATATCAGAATCTTTTGGTATACCAGCACAAATTATTGGTCGCGTAGAGACATCTGCTACAAAACAAGTAACAGTAAAATCTCCTTACGGCGAATTTATTTACGAATAATAAAAATTAGAATAAGGCTTGATGTAATTTCAAGCCTTATTACTCCCTATAGCCATGAAAGATAAACTAATTGTGGGATGGAAGGAATCGCTAGATTTACCAGAACTTGGTATATTTAATTTCGAAGCTAAAGTAGATACTGGAGCGGGATCTTCTGTTTTACATTGTGAATCTTATGAAATCAAAATAATTGACAATCAAAAATGGATTGTTTGTCATATTATCATTAATTTTAAAACACAGGAACTACGCATATTTCAGTTCCCCGTTTATAAAGAAAAGATCGTTAAAAGTTCATTCGGTCACAAAGAAAAGCGTTATTATATTTTAACGAAAGCCAAATTATACAATCAATTATTCGACATTAAGTTATCTTTTAGAGACCGCTCTTCCATGCGATACCCCATGTTATTAGGAAAAAGCTTCCTAAGTAAAAAATTTATCGTTGATGTCTCACGATCAAATGTGTCCCAAAAATCCATTGGATAAAACTTATATTCGTACATATTTGTTTATAGACCAGTATTACAATTAAATCATTCTAATCATAGCAAAGTGAAAATCGCTGTATTATCAACAGTTAAAAGCTTATACTCGACACGTCGATTAGTAGAAGCCGCAGAAACACGTGGACATGAATGCGTTGTTATTGACCACAGCAAATGCTATGTGGGCATTCAACAAGGCAAACCAAGCATCCACTATAAAGGTCAGGATATTTCTGATATTGATGCAATCATTCCTCGTATAGGAGCTTCCGTTACTTTCTATGGTTCTGCCATTGTAAGACAATTTGAAGTTATGGACGTCATATCCGCTAATCCGAGTCAAGCAATCACCCGTTCGAGAGACAAGCTGCGTTGTATGCAAATTCTTTCTGGTGCAGGTATAGGACTTCCCATTACTGGATTTGCGCGTACCGCTTCGGATGTAGACGACCTTATCAATATGGTCGGTGGTGCTCCACTGGTCATCAAGTTATTGGAAGGAACGCAAGGCATTGGAGTTGTATTAGCAGAAACCAAAAAAGCAGCATCTTCTGTTATCGAAGCCTTCTATGGCCTAGGAAATAATATATTAATTCAAGAATATATTAAGGAAGCAAAAGGCACCGACATTCGTGCTTTTGTTGTTGGAGGAAAAGTAGTAGGTGCTATGAAAAGAACAGCCAAAGAAGGGGAATTTCGTTCGAATATCCATCGCGGTGGAACAGCCGAAATCATTAGATTAACGAAAAACGAACGCGAAACGGCAATTGCAGCAGCAGCTTCTATGGGATTAACGGTCTGTGGTGTTGACATGATGCCATCCGACAGAGGTCCACTCGTGTTAGAAGTAAACTCTTCACCAGGATTGGAAGGAATAGAAAAGGCGACGAAAAAAGATATTGCAGGCGAGATTATCCTGTATCTTGAAAAACAATATGAGTTAAAGATGGCCGCTAAACCAGTTGTTCGAAAAAAGAAGAAAAAACAAAGCAATTTATAAAAATCAAGGTTCCGTAAATGGAACCTTTTTTCATTCTCATAAAATGTAGACAGCACGCATTTATCGTTATACAAATAACAAAATACCTTTTAAGAACTTCAAAACCTCATTTTGACAATTTAAGAACGATCAAATAAGAATATAGGGTTAAATTTGCCATTCAACATTACAATTAACATGAAGCTATTTCGATACGGGCCATTAGATCAGGAAAAAACAGGGATTCTTATTAACAATATACATTACGACACATCCGGATTCGGGGAAGATTACGATAATGATTTTCTTGCCAACAGCGGACTTGAAAGACTACAAGATTATATTAATAAAAATTTAAAAAATCTAAATCAAATTCCCGCCGATTCCCGTATCGGCACTCCTATTGCAAATCCACGTAAGATTGTATGTGTGGGTCTTAATTATTCAGACCATGCAAGAGAGACGGGGTTGAATCTAGAGCAAGAGCCCATTTTATTTTTAAAAGCTATTTCAGCATTAAATGGTCCCTTTGATGATATCATCATTCCGAAAAATTCTTACCATACAGATTGGGAAACAGAATTGGCTATTGTTATTGGAAAAAAAGGAAACCATTTTCCTATTGAAGAATCCAGCGATTATATTGCAGGATATGTCATGATGAATGATGTAACAGAAAGGCATTTTATGAAAAACAGAGGCGGAACTTGGGACAAAGGAAAAGGTTACAATACTTTTGCTCCATTAGGCCCTTACTTCGTCACCAAAGATGAAATTGAAGATGACGGAAATTTGCGTATCTGGTTAAAATTGAATGGAGAATTGATGCAAGAGGGGAATACAAAAAACTTCATTACTCCTGTAAAAGATCTTTTATCCTATATCTCCGATTTCTTTGGACTATTTCCTGGTGATATTGTTTCTACAGGTTCACCCGCCGGAACAGGTATCGGACACATCCCACAACGTTTTTTAGTCGATGGTGATGTAATCGAATATGGTATAGATGGCTTAGGTATTGCTAAAAATACATTTGTCGATTATCGCAACACCTAACATGTTGATGAAATAGTAAAGCAAGCACTTGAATCCATCAGGTGCTTGCTTTACTACATAGCGTGCCAATTATTTATAATTGATAATACCTCCAGCCAATTTTTTTTCTGACTTGTGGGCAGGTTTACCATAAACATCGATTACACCCCCTGCTCTTGTTTTGGCGACAATAGAATCTTTAGCATAAACTTCTGCTTTACCTCCGCCATTCACAGTCACATTGCTCACATCGGTCAGTAAATCTTTACCTTCATATTTACCTCCGAAATTAGAAATGACATCCTGCGTTATACTTTTTCCTATAAGAGAGATCGTTGAACCAGATGTTGCTTTGACATCCACCTTCTTAGCCTGTATATGCATAACAATCAAGCCCCCTTCAGCTGCAGATACGCTCAACTGATCGGATACAAGCTGATCAGCGTCTCTATTAATGAGCTTGGCTCCCTTCTTTGCTGACACACTTTTCAATGCATCGTAATAAACCTTTACATTAACATTATTACCCTGTAAGGCGTTTAAAGTATTCATTTTTATACGCAGTGCCCCATTTGTATTGACAACTTGAATATTTTCGGAATTATCACCTTCTATCACGACCTCATTGGATTTTCCATGAATCAACTCCACTTGTATTTTATCCGTCACATCTACGGAATTAAAAGTTCCCACATTTTGCTTTGTTTGAGCAAAACCAAATTGCGCAATAAAATATAAAATCGCACCTAATCCTAATTTTTTCATATTCATTTATTGTTTTCGTGTAACTGTTCTGCAAAATATGCACCATCCTTGACTTTAGCACATAATTTAGCAGTTTTTAACAAAAAATAGACAAAAATAAAGCATTAAAAAAGCGCATGAAGTGAAATCCCTCCATGCGCTCTTAATAGCTACCAAAGGTAGCATGATCTGATATTACAATTTATTGTTAATATCGATTGCATTTAATTCTTCGAAAGCTTGTTTCAAACGTGTAACGAAAGCTTCTTCCCCTTTACGTAACCAAACGCGAGGATCATAGTATTTTTTATTTGGTGAATCAGCACTTTCAGGATTACCAATTTGACTTTGTAAGAAGTCATGGTTTTTAGCTTCGTATTCACGAACGCCATCCCACATAGCCCATTGCATATCTGTATCGATATTCATTTTGATAGCACCGTATGAGATTGCTTCTTCGATTTCTGCCGGAGAAGAACCTGAACCACCATGGAAAACAAAGTTTACTGGTTTTTGAGCTGTTAAATTGAATTTCTCACGAATATACTCCTGCGAATTATGAAGAATAACAGGTTGTAATTTTACGTTTCCTGGTTTGTATACACCGTGTACATTACCAAAAGCAGCTGCTACAGTAAATTTATCAGAAATTTTCGACAATTCTTCGTAAGCATAAGCCACTTCTTCTGGTTGCGTATATAATTTAGAGCTATCAACATCAGAATTATCTACACCATCTTCTTCTCCACCTGTAACACCCAATTCAATCTCTATAGTCATACCTAGTGGTTTCATACGAGCAAGGTATTTTGCAGAAATTTCGATATTTTCTTCGATAGACTCTTCAGATAAATCTAACATATGAGAAGAAAATAATGGCTTACCATGTTGCGCAAAAAATTTCTCTCCAGCATCTAATAAACCGTCGATCCAAGGTAACAATTTCTTAGCAGCATGGTCAGTATGCAAAATAACAGCAACACCATAGTGTTCTGCTAATAAATGTACGTGTTGAGCAGCAGCTACAGCACCTAGAATACACGCTTTTAAACCATCATTATTTAATGTTTTACCAGCGTAAAATTGTGCTCCACCGTTTGATAATTGAATAATTACAGGTGAGTTAACTGCTTTAGCAGTTTCCATCACAGCATTGATTGAGTTTGTACCAGTAACGTTAACTGCTGGAAGTGCGAATTTATGCTCTTTTGCTAATTCGAACAACTCTTGTACTTGATCTCCTGTCAATACACCTTTAAAATCTTTTAGGCTCATATTATAATTTGCTTTTGATATTTATAATCTATTTATGGACTAAGGTAAAAAAAAATTATTGTTCTACATAATTTATAAAGTGTACATATTACACTAACCTCATTAATTAACCTAAAGATAGTGACTTCCTTCCATATTACTGGCTCTACTCATAATGATGACGGAAAACTGTTATACCTTCCCAATATCTGCATATAGCAACATCACGACTTGAAAAGGTAATTTAACTGGGAGATTATATGCTTTTAGCGCTACACTAAAGCCACTATTTCATTGCATAAGCATAACGATTACTATAGATAAACATATAAAATACATCCTAACAATAACTTGTTGCTATATTCCGCTTGATTATATTGTTTATAAAGCTCAATTTATCTAAGTTTGGTTAAAAATATTGGATATTATGTTACACGTTTATGGAATCAAAAACTGCAACACAGTCAAAAAAGCAATTACTTGGCTAGCAGATAATCAATTAGACTACACTTTTCACGACTACAAAAAAGAGGGTATTTCGGAGGCGAAACTAATCGAATGGGAAAAAGAAATTAGCTGGGAAAAACTATTGAATAAGAAAGGAAACCACTTGGAAAAAACTAGATGCCGACGAACAAGCAGCTGTTATCGATGCCAAATCGGCGAACACAGTTTTGGCTAAAAACACCAGCATGATCAAGCGTCCAGTCATTGAAGGTGGTCAACAAATCTTGGTGGGTTTTGATGAAATTGAATACGCCTCTATCTTAAAATAATCGTTACAAACCGATTATTTATCAGAAATAATTTCACATTACATCTTTTCATACTATATTTAGAGCAGAACAAGCCTTACAATTAAGTATGAAAAGATTACCCCTACTATCAATAAGTATTCTGTCCTTATCAATCACTTCTTTAAGCTTTGCGCAACAAAAAAGCAATTATAGTTATACGGAAGCATTTGCACCTTTGTTTTTCAACAATAATGGTGATGAATTTCGCTCTGCAAGTGGAAAACCGGGACCAGCCTACTGGCAAAACAATGCCGATTATAAAATCACAGCCGCATTGGACGACAAAAAAAACAGCATTGCTGGAGATGTCGAAATAAACTATACGAATAATAGCCCTGATCAGCTTGATTATATTTGGTTACAGCTGGATCAGAATATGTTTTCAAAGGAAGGTCGCGGCCAAGCCATTTCTCCATTAACGAAAAGTAGATATGGCGATGCCAATAATAATTTTGATGGCGGTTACACAATCTCTTCTGTCACCGACTTAACGGGAAAAGCTATTGAATACATCATTACCGACACCCGTATGCAAATTAGACTTCCTCAAGCATTAGCTTCAAAAGGAGGAAAAGCAGGTTTTAAAATACAGTATTCCTATACCATCCCAGAATATGGTGCGGATCGAACAGGTATCCTACCAACAGCTCAAGGCAATGTATACGCGATAGCACAATGGTTTCCAAGGCTTTGTGTCTATGATAATATTCGCGGATGGAATACCCTTCCCTATACCGGTCCTGGTGAATTCTATCGGGAATTTGGAAATTATAAGGTCGAAATTACTGCTCCCGCCAATCATATCGTAGTATTGGGCGGCGAATTGCTTAATCCACAAGAGGTTTTCACTGCAGAGCAACTCAAAAGATATGAAAATGCAAAAACAAGTGACCAAACCATTATTATACGTTCTGCACAAGAAGTAGCGCAAAAAAATTCAAGACCAAATAAAAAGAGCTTGACATGGAAATACAGTCTTAATAATGCACAGGATATTGCCTGGGCTTCTTCTTCTTCTTTTATTTTGGATGCCGCACGAATAAATTTAGCTAGCGGAAAAAAATCACTTGCCATTTCTGCTTATCCAGAAGAAAGTAACGGCAATAATGCTTGGGAACGTTCTACAGAATATACAAAGGCAGCAATCGAACATTATTCAGATCAGTGGTATGAGTATCCTTACCCTGTTGCCGTTAATGTGGCTTCAAATGTAGGAGGTATGGAATACCCAGCACTATCCTTCTGTGGCAACCGAGCTAAAGCTGGCTCATTGTGGGGAGTGACTAACCATGAATTTGGTCATAATTGGTTTCCAATGATTGTTTCCAGCAATGAAAGAGAATTTGGATGGATGGACGAAGGATTCAATACATTTATTAACGAAATTGCTACTGAAAGTTTCAATAATGGTGAATACGCTAAAAAAGTAGGCGACCCAAACAGTCAAGCTGTCCGTTTTACCGACCAAAGATTAGAATCTGTTATGAACACGCCGCAAAATATGAATGAACGAAATATCGGGATTTTAGTATACTATAAACCGGCCTATGGATTAAAACTTTTACGCAATGAGATTATTGGTAAGGAGCGTTTCGATTTTGCCTTTAAAAAATACATTTCAGATTGGGCCTATAAGCACCCTACTCCAGAAGATTTCTTCCGTTCCATCGAAAATGGAACCGGTGAGAATTTAAATTGGTTTTGGCGCGGTTGGTTTATCAATAATTGGCAGGTAGATCAAGCCATTAGCCAAGTATCTTACTTGAAAAATGATCCATCACAGGGTGCAATCATTACCGTGCAAAATTTAGAAAAACTTCCCATGCCTGTTGTCATAGAGGCAACAACAGCCTCTGGAAAGAAAATCCGAAAAAAACTACCGGTAGAAATTTGGGAAAGAAACCAATCGTTCGATTTCAAGATAGATTCTAAAGAACCTTTAGTATCTGTCCAGTTAGATCCTGATCATGTATTTCCAGATCATGTTCCTGAAAATAATAGCTGGACTGCTAAATAAAAAACTTAAATGTCATATGTAAAAGAGCATATGACATTTTTTTGTTAAAATAATTAATTTTTGAAAGATCTAAGTACTTATTATTATGTATTTTTGATTATAAAAAAGAACAAATGACAGCAGCATTCATACAGCGTTTAAGCATCTTGACAATCTTAGCCTTCAGTAGTATGTTAGGAAAACTACATGCACAGGAAAAAGTCAAAGGTATCGCAATGGAATTGGTAAGTAGCCAGACCATCAGTGGAGTTTCTATTAAAAATATAAGAACAAACACGGAAGTACTGACCGATCAAAATGGAAATTTTGTAATCGACGCCCAATTAGATGATTATTTAGCAATCGAATCGACCGGTTACCAAAAGGACACTGTATTTGTATATGACTTCGGTGTAAAAAGAGTTTATTTAAACAGACTAAACACGGCTATTGAATTGAGTGAGGTAGTTATCGAAAGAATGACCGATAGTAGGTTGCGTGCTGAAATACAGGCAGCAAAACTAGCCGGTAAATACACTGATATTGGTCAAGAACGTGGTGGTATCCGAATATCTCCTTCGCGCGTTTTCAGTAAGGAAGCAAAAAGAGCACGCCAAAGCTATAAATTACTGGTCGAAGAGCAACAAAAAAGAGCAATTGACCGTAAATTCTCAAGTGATCTTATTCAGTCCTTGACTCCTCTTGTCGACCCTGAAACTGGCTTTATTCAAAGAACAATACAGACCAACTTACAAATTTATCGAACACGCATTACAAGAAGATATAAAACTGTATATTATGGATTCGTATAAAAAATTCAATAGTAAAAAATAAAGGTATTTTTTACATCTTAAAAATGCTCCATATTAAAAAGCTTTTAACTGTATTTCAGTTAAAAGCTTTTTTTTTCACGTTTATTTATAACGCTATCCCGTTCAGTATAATCGTTCCATCATTTTTTTTTATACTTCCCTTAATTGTTTTTTAATTACAAGAGGAAGAATCAGCGCTTGAGAAGCTAAAAACCAGCTTCAAAACTTCCGTTGGAAAGATATTTTCAAGAAGGGCAATATAATTCGACAACATATGCTAAATAATGACTGCTAAAACGGTATGAAATAAACCTCCTAAAGGTTGTTCAAATAAGGTATATTTTCTCTGAAAATCATTTCTCGATGGAAAAGGAGAAATCGACAATTGCGTAGCATTCATAAGTTCCAAATAAAAAGAGTCGAACGAATAAATTTATTTTATATATGACAAAAATAAAATTGTAAATAAAACAAATTTATCTAAGTTTGACTTTGAAAAGACAAATATTACAATTTTAAAACCACTATAACTTAAAATATCTTATGCTTTTTAAAAAATCAATTAGCAAACTAATAGCAGAGGCGGATCTCAATGGTCAAGCTACCTTAAAACGTACACTTTCCAGTTCCGGTCTTATTGCATTAGGAGTAGGTGCCATTATTGGTGCCGGACTATTCTCATTAACAGGTATCGCTGCTGCTGATCATGCTGGCCCCGCTGTTGTGCTCTCTTTTATCATTGCAGCAGTCGGCTGTGGGTTTGCTGGATTATGTTATGCAGAGTTTGCATCGATGATACCGGTTGCGGGTTCAGCATATACCTATTCCTATGCGACTATGGGCGAATTTATGGCTTGGATCATTGGCTGGGATTTGGTCTTAGAGTATGCGCTAGCAGCAGCTACAGTATCTGTGAGTTGGTCGCAATATTTCAATCAGCTCCTAATAACTTTAGGTATAGAGCTTCCAAGTCAATTTTTACACGGTCCTTGGGAAGGCGGTATTGTGAATGTACCAGCCATTGTCATTGTTTGTTTGCTTTCCTTGCTCTTGATGCGCGGAACAGAAGAATCTTCTTTTGTCAATAATATTTTGGTAATTTTAAAAGTTGCTGTTGTTCTCATTTTCATCGTATTGGGTTGGGGCTTCATAGATGATGCCAACCACACTCCTTTTATACCGATCAACCACGGCGAAGAGCTCGTGAAAAGTGGTCAATTAAGTTTCTGGAGTTTCCTTCAAAGTGACGATTTTGGACATTATGGCTTTAGCGGAATTTTACGTGCTGCGGGTGTCGTATTCTTTGCTTTTATAGGTTTTGATGCCGTTAGTACTGCTGCTCAAGAAGCGAAAAACCCTAAAAAAGGAATGCCAATTGGTATTATCGGTTCCTTGATTATCTGTACGTTATTATATGTACTCTTCTCTTATGTATTAACAGGATTAGCACCGTATACTGAATTTAAAGGTGACGCCAAACCCGTTGCAACTGCCTTTGCTAAAACAGGATATACATTCTTAAATACCGCTTTAATCGTCACTATTATTGCTGGATATACTTCCGTTATCCTAGTGATGCTTTTAGGGCAAAGTCGTGTTTTTTATTCCATGAGTAAAGATGGTTTATTGCCTAAAGTATTCTCTGACCTATCAAAAAGACAAACTCCATGGAAAACCAATCTTATCTTTATGGTTTTTGTCAGTATTTTTGCAGGATTTGTGCCGGTTTCAGATTTAGGTCATATGGTAAGTATTGGTACTTTATTTGCCTTTACCTTAGTTTGTATCGGTATTCTTGTTTTACGGAAAACAGAACCTAACTTAGAACGGCCCTTTAAAACACCATTTGTACCACTTGTACCAATCTTAGGGATTTTGGTCTGCGTATTGATGATGGCTTCATTACCAGTCGAATCTTGGGAACGTTTAGGTATTTGGATGTTGATCGGGGTTGTCGTCTATTTTGTATATAGCAAAAAGCATTCAGTCATACGTAAAGAATATGCTGAAGAGCAAAAATCAAAAGAATAAAACAAATAGGCTGCTTCAAAAATGAAGCAGCCTATTTGTTTCGGGTATTATTATTTTTCCATACCTGATAGGCACGGAAGACCTCCATCCTATTTATCTGCAAGTTCGACTTCAGTCACAATATAAACGTCTTCGTTTTCTTTCTTCATTTTATATTTTTCACGCGCTATTCTTTGCACTTCACGTTGGTCAGATCGAATATTAGTGACGGTCTCAATGATTTGTTCATTTTCCTTTTCATAAAAATCTTTTTCCCGTTCTAGATTACTCTTCTGGTGCTGATAACTGTATTGTGTCGCAAAATCATTCCGATCAAAAAAACACATCCATATCGTAAAAGCGATACCAGCTAAAAAGTATTTATTTCGAATAAGTGCTAAAAATCTATCCATAATACAAAAGTAATATTAAAGATCTATACATGCTAAATCTCTATTAAATATAGAAACATTTCTTTAAAATCAGCCACAATTTCACTTAAATGCTTTTCATTTATGGAAAAAGTAAATGACCGTCATCTATTAATGAAGAAGAATAATCTTATCTTTAACCCTATTATTGAATAGAATCGAGCAAATGAAATATTACCTTATAGCTGGCGAAACATCGGGAGATCTGCATGGTGCAAACTTAATCAAAGCACTAAAGATCGAAGATTCGGACGCTACTTTTAAAATAGTGGGTGGAACGGAAATGGAAGAGGCTACAAATCAAAAAGCATTGATTCATACCGCAGATATGGCTTTTATGGGTTTTGTAGAAGTTCTTAAAAATTTAGGTACCATCGCAAAAAACCTTAAAAAAGTCAAAGCAGACATCATCAAGGAACAACCTGACTGTGTTATCCTCATCGACTTTCCTGGTTTTAACCTTAAAATTGCAGAATTTGCAAAGAAGAATGGCCTAAAAACCTGTTATTATATCTCTCCTAAAGTCTGGGCCTGGAATCAAAAACGTGTCGTCAAAATCAAGCGTGTCGTGGACCATATGTTCTGTATCCTCCCTTTTGAAGTGGATTTCTACAAAACATGGAAAATGCCAGTTGATTACGTTGGCAATCCGCTATTGGATGCCATTTCTGCCCATAAATTCAATCCTAATTTCATTAAGGATCAACAGCTAACGGATAGGCCAATCATAGCCCTATTGCCCGGAAGCCGTAAAATGGAAATCGCCAAGTTATTACCCATCATGGCCAATTTAACTTACCTTTTCCCAATGCATCAATTTGTCATAGCCGGAGCACCTAATTTCAATCAAGCCTATTACCAACAATATATAGGTGATCAGCATATTCCTGTCGTATTTAATGCCACCTATGATTTGCTCAAACATGCCGAAGCAGCAGTGGTAACAAGTGGAACAGCTACACTAGAAACAGGAATCCTAAAAATCCCTCAAGTCGTAGTCTATAAAGCCAATGCCATATCGATTTGGATAGCGAAGCTGGTGATCAAAGTCAAATTCATTTCATTGGTCAATCTGATTAATAACTATCTTTCTGTTCGTGAATTGATTCAAGAAGATTGCACAACCTACGATATCGCACAAGAATTAGATCAACTTATCAATAAACCAGAATACCGCGCGAGCGTAATGGAAAACTATGAGGTACTTGCCGAAAAGTTAGGACAACCAGGGGCATCAAACAAAACAGCTAAATTAATTGTTCAGTATTTGAAGTAGCGCATTAAACCTTCAAAAACGCTATTCGTCAAATGAATGTTGTTTAACATAAATTACTAATAGCCATGAAAAAAATAATTGCAATGTTAGCTTTTGCCTTTTTGGCATTTCAGTCACATGCTCAAAGCAATGTTGAGCACATCAGTAAGTTAGAGATTGGGAAAAAGGCTAAAAAAGTCTATAATAACAAATCATCTGACTCGACTATTAATTTGCATATTGATACCTTAATAATGGGAGATAAAGCATCCTTGATGTTTTACGGGAACAAAAATGTCAATCTGAACATTGGTCACGCCATCATTAGCAATAATGCTTCCATTTCGGGAACAGATAGCAAGAACAATGGTGCTAATTTTGATATTCAAGCAAATTTCCAAAAGTTAGGGTCTCTCTATATCATAGCGAAAGGAGATAATGCCTTTAACGGAACAAAAACATACCCAAATGGAAACGGTGGGAATGTGAAGTTAACACTTGCTGAAAATAGTATCGTGCCACAGCGTGAAAATAAGAAGCAACCGAATTATCTTCAAATTGCAAATGAAGGTGGAGGGAAAAATGTCAATGCCACAAGTGACCTGAGATCAATTTATGATCGCGTGAGACAGGCTCCTGGAGGGCTAAGAGGTCTTCCTCAAGGACAGATTTACTCAGGAAGTCCTGGAGTAGATGGAAAAACTGAAATTATCAGTATCAAATAAAAAAAGCGAGCATAGCTCGCTTTTTTTATTTGATACTCTTTTATATTATCGACAGCCTTGTTGCTTTAGTTCATAGGCTAAAACAAGTTTTGTCATTCGATCATAACGGGCCATGCCCTCCTGTTGATTGTTGTGCTTCAAATAGCCATTATAGAAGATTCCTGATGCAGTATTGATCCAGCCTGTATAATTACTCCAAAAAGCAGCTTCCTCCTGTAAATCACTTAATACACCCTTTGAGAGGCGATTTTTAAAACTCAAAAACAACCCTTCATCAATCCCTCTCAACTCTTGCAACATATAAGTCGTCGTTTGCAAATAATTTGAGTAGCGATAGAAGGCTTCCGAATGGTTTCTCAACCGTACATATGCAATAAAATTAGCTTCATCCTCAAATCCTATCCCTTGTTGATGAGCAAGTTCATGAACATAAGTAAAAGGGCTGGAAACCACAGGCATTTCCGTATTCACATGTGCTTCATGCGTAAAAGGATTAAAATATCCAGAAACGCCAAAATAGGACACCAAAGTACTATTGAGTGGGCCTTTCGCACGGATGAGTGTTGTGGAAAGGAAAGATTGAAATGTCGTGTCTGTACGAACCAATTCTTCCATATCCCTTTTTATTTTCTCTCCATGATTTTCCCATTCTTTTGGATTTACTTCCGCTCGTAATGTGTTCGTTGAATCTAAACTCTGCTCCAGAAGCACCAAATAATCGGCCAGTTGTAGACTATCGGTATCCAAACCTGCGTTTTCTGTAATCGGAGCCCGATAATAATGCATTGCCCAACTACTATAAAAATACAGATATAATCCCAATACAACATTTAAAAGGCAAATAAAGGATTTAATCGCATGAATATAATTCTTTCTCAATAAATTTTTAAGCGCACACACAGCTATTCCAACTAGGGAAACCACGATGATTACATAGCATATATCTCCAATACTAAAAGGTATATATCCGAAAATAGCCTGCGGAACATATGAAAATAAGGGATACCACAATCGTGAAAAATAGCGTTCGACTAAAGCAGTCTGCCCTTCCATATAGGTCAAAATACCAATAAGAAGCAACAGGATAGCAAAACATAGCAGAGGCTTACGCAATATCGTTTTCATCTAATGATTAGCTTTCATTTTCAAAATATAATTTATAGTAATTCATCCCTTTTTCCTCATCAAATCCTTTCTCGATATATTCTCGTTTCCCATGTAAATAAACATGGAAATTTTTATCTAATTTTAAGACGGTTTTATAAGACGTTTCCATTTTTTTAACGGCTTTATCAGCGATATCAAAACTACTTTGAAAAGGAGACTCAAACTCATCTTCAAATCCAGACCTAAAATCTTTAAACAAACTCGCCGCAATTGGATTCCCGATAACCTCTTCCTCAAATTCCTCTTGGTCAAAGGTTTCTTTCTCCTTGAAATAATTCATGGACTTATTGAGTAAATCAATTTTATCTGCTTTTTCCAATTCAAACATATCATCCAGTTTTTCATTGACAAAGTTTTTATAGACTTTCAGATAGTTGCCTGTTTGATTAAAGTCATCGTTACGAATTTTTATTTTCAAGAAATCATCCTTCCAATACACAGCTTCTGTTTTGTTGGTTTGATCCACAATCAGCACCTTGTATCCCTCTTCCTCTTCTACATTTACTATAATAACTCCCTTATCTAATTTATTGATATTAATTGCCTCTTCCTCATAATCCAATTGAAAACCGCCTTGGTTAGGATAGACCTTTAAATACGTTTCCTTATTCTCAGATTTAAAAATGCCAATTGCATCGTAATTCTCACCCTCAATCTGTACATTTTTCAAGGATACGACATAAACTTCTCCCGGTTTAATCTTCGGGTGCATACAAACTTCGTAAAGATGTTTGGCCACCTGTTGTGAAAATTCATGAAAAGGCAACTGACCTTTAAAAAACTGCTTCGTGAAATAATAGATCTCATTCAACTCCAATTCCCCATTGGGATGGAACAAACGATAGACTTCATTCACTTTTGCAAACGGACCCATAAAATATTGCATTAATAAAGGCGGTAAGACTTCATCGTTTTCCAATGGAACAGGTTGTTCGGATAAAATATAAAACTCTTCTTGCGACTTGTTTCCTACGCGATGAATAGAAAGTTGCTCGAAAGTTGCATCTTGATGAAAAAACATATTTTTTAATTAAATTTTATTTTTTAAAAATTATATAAATCTAGCGCAGTCTTAAATGTTTGACAATGCGCATTGACGATATCTTTTATACGTGGAGAATAGCCTCCCCCCATACTCACCTGTACAGGAACTTGATTTTTCAAGCAAAGTTTAAAGACAAATTCATCCCGCGATCGACAGCCTTCATGCGAAAGTTTCAACTTTCCCAACTTATCTGTTTCCAAAATATCAACTCCTGCTTGGTAAAATACAAAATCTGGCCTTACTTTTTCGAATACCGCAGGCAAATAAGTATCCAACACCTGCAAATATGCATCATCCATTATGCCATCTGCGATAGGGATATCTAAATCTGAACGTTCCTTGATAAATGGAAAATTCTTCTCTCCATGTACCGAAAAAGTAAATACTCGGTTATCATCTTGAAAGATATGAGCAGTTCCGTTACCTTGATGGACATCTAAGTCAATTATTAAGATTCGTTGCACAGATTTATGCTTTAATAAATACCGTGCAGCCACCGCCTGATCATTAAGTAAACAAAATCCTTCTCCGAAATCATAACCTGCATGATGCGTACCGCCAGCAACATTAAAGGAAACTCCATTTTGTTGTGCATATAACGCTGATTGAATGGTACCATCCAACAGGTAGCGTTCACGATCGACTAAGCTTTTTGTCAAGGGAAAACCAATCCTCCTGATCATCTTAGCGTCTAACGTCAGATCAAATAAGGATTGGACATAACTCGGGTCGTGAGCCAGACATGCCACTTCAAATGAAGCCAGCTTCGGTTCAAAAAAATCAGATTTACTGACCACACCCTCGTGCAATAATTGTAAAGGAATTAATTCATACTTTTCCATCGGAAATCGATGACCTTCACGTACGGGATGAATATATTCGGGGTGGAAAGCAATCTTTAGCAAAACAATGTATTTAAAACTTTACTAAGATAATAAAAAGGTCAATTATTGGTTTTTATTGTGGATAATATTTTAAAAAATAGTTTCTCTTTATAAAAAAAAACGGCCTATTCCCGTTAAAAAATATTTCTTGATGGAAGACGCAAACGAATATTTTTTTTATATATGACACAATAAAAATTGTAAATAGAACAAATTTATTTAAGTTTGGTTACAACTAATTAAACATATGGAACTCAGTCCAAAACCTCAACTATCTGCAGAAGAGCAGCGTGTCTTAGGGTCATTGATAGAAAAGTCAAAGGTCACGCCCGAATATTACCCAATGTCACTAAACGGACTACAAAGTGCATGTAATCAAAAGACCGCACGTAGACCTATTGCACAATATACGGACGAGACCATCATCAACACCTTAGCTATATTGAAGAAAAGAGGACTCATCGCACATGTGGTAGGTGGCGGAAGCCGTGTTACGAAATATAAGCACAATCTCGCCATACAATTTCCTTTACTTCCTTCAGAATTGGCCATTATCTGTCTTCTTTTACTTCGTGGACCATTAACAGCCGGTGAGATTAATTCAAATTCTGGAAGCATTTATGATTTTGAAGCTTTAGAAGATATCACCTCACAACTCGAAAAATTAGCGACCGAAGGTTTTGTAAAAGCATTAGAAAAGCAGCCTGGACATAAGGAAATTCGCTATATTCATTTGTTAGGCGACGTTAATCTTGCGCAATTTGAACAAACACATGGTACTCCTGAAAACACGGATGCTTTACATAAAAGAATTGAAAATTTAGAACAAGAACTAGCACAATTGAAACAGCAATTTCAAGAATTCTGGGATGAACTACATTAAGAAAAATCAAATTTCAAAACACTGTTCCTCTACATGATACACGACCAAGCTACGATAACAAAAAATTTGAACATGTAAATCATCATTAATCTTTCATCTCTACTTTACAATTTTAAACATTAAAAAACGAAAACATGAAATTTGGACAAGTATCGAACCCTAAGGATATAGACTTTACATTACCCCCTACTGCGCCTGATACCCTAAGCTTATTAAAGGAACTGCAGCATAAAGACAACTTTGCAGCCTATGTTGGATGTGCGAAGTGGAACAAGTCCGATTTGAAAGGATTCTATCCAAAAGGCACAAAGGATGAACTTCCATACTACAGTAAGCAGTTCAATAGTATTGAACTCAATGCGACTTTTTACAATACACCATCAAAAAGTCAAGTTGAGACCTGGAAAGAAAAGACTACTCCCGATTTTAAGTTTTGTCCTAAAATACCCCAATCCATTAGCCACTATAGCCGCTTACTCAATACTGATGAAAAAGTTAAGGAATTTACAGATAGTATCGCTTTATTTGAAGAAAAATTAGGGATGACTTTCCTACAAATGCACGATAACTATAAGCCAAAAGATATCGAGCGTTTGCGGGAGTTTTTAATTAAATTTCCAAAAGGCATACCCCTAGCAGTAGAAGTCCGTAATGAAGAGTGGTTCTCCAATCCCGCAACAGCTACTTCATATTATAAATTACTCGAAGAGTTTGACATGACAAATGTCTTGGTTGATACAGCAGGAAGACGTGATTTATTGCATATGCGATTGACCACAACTTCAGCATTCATCCGTTATGTCGGAGCCAACGACCCTTCCGATTATCCCCGATTAGCAGAGTGGGTAACTGTAATTAAACAATGGCGAGAGGCAGGTTTACAAAACTTGTACTTTTTCATCCACCAAAATATCGAAGTAGAATCGCCCCTACTGGCAGCTTACTTTATCCAAAAATTAAACAAAGAACTCAACCTTAATCTCCATATACCTACCACAAATAATTAGGTATTAAAAAAGGCGACTCTACCTGTGTAGAGTCGCCTTTTTTATAAAGTATTTGCAAATTATTTTTTCGCAAAACGGAAGTTCTTTCCGATAAAACGAGCGTTAGCACCCAATTCTTCTTCAATACGTAACAATTGATTGTATTTAGCCATACGATCAGAACGAGAAGCAGAACCAGTCTTAATTTGACCACAGTTCAAAGCAACAGCTAAATCAGCAATTGTTGCATCTTCAGTTTCACCAGAACGGTGAGACATAACCGAAGTATAGTTTGAGTTCTGTGCTAAAGTAACCGCATTGATCGTTTCTGTTAATGAACCGATTTGGTTAACTTTTACTAAGATTGAGTTTGCTGTATCCGTATCAACACCTTGTTGTAAACGTTTTGTGTTCGTAACAAATAAATCGTCACCTACTAATTGAATAGTAGCACCGATTTTCTCTGTTAACAATTTCCATCCAGACCAATCATCTTCTTGCATACCATCTTCAATAGAGATGATAGGATATTTTTCAGTCAATTCTGCTAAGTAAGCTACTTGTTCTTCAGAGCTACGGATTGCACCTTTATCACCTTCAAATTTTGTATAATCGTATTTACCGTTTACGTAAAATTCTGATGCAGCACAATCTAAAGCTAAACAAATATCAGATCCTGGCTTGTAACCAGCAGCTTCAATTGCTTTTAATACCGTCTCGATTGCATCTTCAGTACCGTCAAAAGTTGGAGCAAATCCACCCTCGTCACCTACAGCTGTAGATAAACCACGGTCATGTAAAATCTTTTTCAAGCTATGGAATACTTCAGTTCCCCAACGTAAAGCTTCAGAGAATGAAGGTGCACCAACTGGCATAATCATAAACTCTTGGAAAGCGATAGGAGCATCCGAGTGAGAACCACCATTAATGATGTTCATCATCGGAATAGGTAAAGTATTCGCATTAACACCACCAATATAACGATATAACGGTTGGCGAGACTCCTGAGCAGCAGCTTTCGCAACAGCTAAAGAAACACCTAAAATAGCATTAGCACCTAAGTTTCCTTTATTTTCAGTTCCGTCCAAATCGATCATGATTTTGTCGATTGTATTTTGTTCGAAAACATCAACACCTTCTAAAGCCGCAGCGATTTTAGTATTTACATTTTCTACTGCTTTCAAAACACCTTTACCTAAGTATTTTGACTTATCACCATCACGTAACTCTACTGCCTCATGAACACCTGTAGAAGCACCAGAAGGTACTGCAGCACGTCCAACGAAACCATTTTGTGTCGTTACATCTACTTCGATAGTAGGATTTCCGCGCGAATCCAAAATCTGACGCGCATGTACATCAATAATTAAACTCATTGTAATATTGGTTTAAATTTTTATATAGTATTTTTATACAATACTTAGTGTAATTTTTACACTAAAAAATTATATTCTGATTTAACACTCAAATATAACTAAAATTGGGCTTATTAAAAAACGTATTCCACAATTTTATGGCAAGAATGAATACCCAAAGCCAAAAAAAAGGGGCTAGCAATGCTAACCCCGATACTTATGAATTATTTTTTTATCAACGCAATGAAATCGTCGAATAAATAACGTGAATCATGTGGTCCAGGAGATGATTCTGGGTGGTATTGCACCGAAAAAGCGTTCTTACCGATCACACGAATTCCTTCGATAGATTGATCATTTAAATTGATATGGGTTACTTCTACTTTATCGGATTGTTCAATATCTTGAGCTATAACACCAAAACCGTGGTTTTGTGACGTAATCTCACAACGATTTGCAATGATGTTTTTCACAGGGTGATTGATTCCGCGGTGTCCATTATGCATTTTTTCAGTACGGATATCATTCGCTAATGCTAATATTTGGTGTCCAAGACATATTCCAAACATGGGTTGATCTGCTGCTAAAATATCTTTAACCGTTTGTATTGCGTAATCCATAGCTGAAGGATCACCAGGACCATTGGAGATAAAATATCCCGCTGGATTCCATTCTTGCATCTCAGCGAAAGTTGTCTTAGCAGGAAATACCTTAGCATAAACATCTCTTTGATCAAAGTTGCGAAGGATGTTCTTCTTAATACCTAAGTCTAACACGGCAACGCGAACAGGAGCTTCTTCATTACCATAGAAATAGGGTTTCTGTCGTCGAAACACGCGAAGATAATTCCAATCCATCCATTGATGGTACATTTGCTAAAGCTGCTTTTAACGAATCGATATCCAAATTCTCCGATGAAATAATCGCATTCATAGCACCTTTATTGCGAATATGACGGACCAATGAACGTGTATCAATATCCGAAATACCAACTAAATTTCCTTCTTCAAAATAGCTCTGAATAGATTCGTCTGCCATTTTGCGACTATAGTTAATATTATAATTTTTACAAACTAATCCTGCTATTTGAATCTTATCTGATTCAGCATCATTTTTGTCAATTCCATAGTTACCAATATGGGCATTGGTTGTTACCATAATTTGTCCGAAATATGAAGGATCGGTAAAAATCTCTTGGTAACCTGTAGTTCCGGTATTGAAACAAATTTCGCCAGTAGTCGTTCCAATTTTACCCGCTGCTTTTCCGTGGTAAACAGTTCCGTCTTCTAAAACTAAAATTGCAGGCAATTTGCTGTAGTTGGTCATTATTTATTAAATTATAAAATTGTTTTTTCCTAATTTATTGTTACATCGAAGTTTGGTGTATAAAAAAAGCCCTAAATGGGCTAAATAATCAATAAATAAATTGATTCAACGATAACGAAGGTATCGTTTTTTATAACATTTGCGAAAGCATTTACTTCAATTTTCACAGGAGACAAAGGTATAACAAAATCATCAAAGTAGAAAGACTTTTTTTTATATAATTTCGGATTTTATAATGATCTCTGCTCCAGTAATTAAATTTCAGAATTAATTAGGACTTTCTTTAACCATTTTTAATCACATTCCCATCAGCGTCTTTAAAATTCCCAATAATGATCATGACCAAATCGATGATATACCATATACCACAACCTCCAAAGGTGAGCAATTGAATAACACCCGTACCAATCTTACCTACATAAAAACGATGAGCACCAAATGGACCTAAAAAAATACACAACAACAAACAAGCTAACCATCTTTCATCCTTTACAGGGCCACCATACTGCTGTTGACTGAAGTATAAGGGTTGACGTACACCGCACGAAGGACAGATTTCGGCTTGCACATGAATTAAGGTACCACATTGTACACAATATTTTTGCGTAGGTTGATTCATAATTTATAAGTTTAATAGCCTAAAGTTACAAACTACAATTCAAAAACAAGCGTATTTAAACAAAAAAAGCGATTGCAAAATTGCAATCGCTTTTTTTATATCAGCAATCAAATACTACGAATTAATTGCTTTCCAAATCATATCTTTTAATTGTAGGATATTCTTACCAGCAACAGATGAGATAAAGATATGCGGGAGTCCTTCAGGAAACTTCCTTTTCCATCTCACGTTCCAATTCATCATCCAACATATCCGACTTTGTAATCGCCAATAATTTAGGCTTATCACGAAGCTCTGGATTGTAGACAGAAAGTTCGTTCAATAGAATATCATATTCTTGCTTTATCGTACGTTCAGTGTCCGCAGGAACCATAAATAACAAAACAGAGTTTCGCTCAATATGCCTCAAAAATCGATAACCTAAACCTTTACCTTCCGATGCGCCCTCTATAATACCTGGAATATCAGCCATTACAAAAGATTTTCCATCACGGTAACTCACGATCCCTAAATTGGGAACCAAAGTCGTAAAAGGATAATTCGCTATTTCAGGCTTAGCAGCTGAAACCACAGACAATAGCGTAGATTTTCCAGCATTTGGAAATCCCACTAAACCGACATCTGCCAACACTTTCAATTCCAAGATAATCCAACGCTCTTGACCCGGCATACCTGGCTGCGCAAAACGTGGCGTTTGCTGTGTAGACGATTTGAAGTGCCAGTTTCCTAAACCACCTTTTCCACCAGGTGTTAGAATCTGCGTTTCACCATCTTCCGTAATTTCAAATAAAATCTCACCCGTTTCAGCATCTTTGGCTACTGTACCAGCTGGAACCTCAAGAATTTCATCAGCCCCTGAGGCACCTGTACTCGTTCCAGAGCTACCAGACCCACCACTAGAAGCGATGATATGCTTCCTGTATTTCAGGTGTAATAAAGTCCACAATTGCGTGTTCCCTTTAAGGATGATATGACCACCTCGTCCGCCATCACCACCATCAGGACCACCTTTCATGGTTGTTTTATCTCGATGTAAGTGCGCTGAGCCTGATCCTCCGTGTCCCGATCGACAACACACCTTCACATAATCAACAAAATTCGAACCTTGCGCCATAGAAATAAAATATAATTTTTAGTAAAACGTTGCCGTTTTATTATTTAATAATTGTCAATAATAGCCGTTAAATCTCCAAAGATAACATCAATATCACCGATACCGTTTACCTTAGACAATTTACCTTGTGCTTCATAATAAGGCAATACATGAATCGTTTTTGTAAAATACTCATCGATACGTTTCACCAATTTATCTGCAGCATCATCTGCACGTCCAGAAATCTCCTGACGTTTGGCAATGCGTGTTTTTAATTCATCTTCATTCACATCTAAAGCAATAACTACTGAAATAGAAGTGTTAATAGTCGCTAAGAAAGCATCCAATGCCTCAGCTTGCGCCACTGTACGTGGGAAACCATCAAAAATAAATCCTTTTGCTTCCGGATTTTTCTTCACTTCCTCTTCCAACATCGCAATCGTAACCGAATCTGGCACCAAATTTCCATCAGCTATAATCTGACTGACTTGTTTACCTAGAGTTGTCTGGTTTTGAATATGAGCCCTAAAGATATCACCTGTTGAAACATGAACTAACTGGTATTTATCGATAAGTTTCTGCGATTGTGTTCCCTTCCCTGCCCCCGGAGGGCCAAATATTACAAGGTTTAGCATAGTAGTATTTAGAGTAATAGAGTAAAAAAATAAAAGCCTAATCGCTATATTGATTAGGCTTTTCAAATAGTGCGCTCAAAGGGAGTCGAACCCCTAACCTCCTGATCCGTAGTCAGGTGCTCTATCCAATTGAGCCATGAGCGCGTCAACCATTACGTCATCTTCATTGCTGTTCTTCCGTTTTGGTGATGCAAATATAGGCAAAATAGCCCTGTCTCCAAATTATTTTTTCAAATATTATCTAATCCACTGATAATGAAAGAAAATAAATCACCCTCTATCCAATGCCATTAATATCAATTCGTAATCTAAATCCCCTATGCTGCGAAATGACATCAAAACAATAACATATTAGGGATATAACCTCTTCGAAATAACGCGAAATAAAAGCAATATGAACATTCAATCAGCTCGGTCAAAATTAAAGAGGTCTCTTAAATTGGATCAAATGAAAAACATCATCATACCAACTTTGAAAAAATGAGCGAAAGAAAGAAAGAAAGAAAGAAAGAAAGAAAGAAAGAAATCAAATGTAGAAAATCCGGAGACGAATGAAGCTTAAAAACAAAAAAGCCTGATCAAAATAATGATCAGGCTTTCCAAACTGTGCACTCAAAGGGAGTCGAACCCCTAACCTCCTGATCCGTAGTCAGGTGCTCTATCCAATTGAGCCATGAGTGCATTTTTGATGACTTTATTAAAAGTCATACCCTTTTGTTTGGTGATACAAATATCGGGACTTTTTTCAGTTTTGCAAACTATTTCGCATCTTTTTTTAATAATAAAAGCAATATTTTTTTTATCTTATTGATAGTATTACATTTACAGGAGTAATTTTTTTTTATTTTTTCTCACAAAGACTACTATATGTCCAAAAAAGAAACGAAACTAGGCAAAATACGCATTGGTGACATTAGCATTTCATACATGATTAGACCTAGTAAGGTACATCCACCTGAAAAAACAGTCATTTTTTTACACGGCTTCCCCTTTAACAAAAACATGTGGCGGGCACAATTGCAACAGCTGGATGAACAGATGACCGGAATTGCAGTTGATATTAGAGGGCATGGACACAGCACACGTGGTCATGGATTTTTCAGTATTGATGTCTTCGCAAAAGATTTGAAGGAATTTATAGCGCATCTAAATTTAGGCCATGTAGTCTTATGCGGCGTTTCCATGGGTGGTTACATCGCATTGCGCACATACGAACTGATGGGAAATGAATTAAAAGGCCTTATATTAAGTGACACACACTCGCTTGCTGATGATAACAAAGGTAAACAAAAACGCTTTGACGCCATTCAAGCCTTACTAAAATATGGGAAGCGTCCTTTTTCATTAGGATTCATTGAAACTATCTTTTCAAAAAAAACCCTAGCTGAAAATCCCGAAGCTATTGAAATCATCAAAAGTTCCATCAGGAGAAACGATTTGCAAAATATTTGTTCAACCCAATTAGCATTGGCTGCTCGAACGGATACGACCGCGATATTACCTACGATAGAAGTCCCAACCCTCGTCATCAAGGGAAGAGAAGATAAATTGGTTAGCGAGCTGCAGATAAACACCCTGCTCAACCATATACCTCAGGTTAAATATCTAGAATTTATGGAATCGGGACATTTACCAAATCTAGAAGAACCCGAAAGGTTCAATTTTGAAATCAATCAATTTTTACGATCCTTTTAAATTAAAAGGCATAAAAAAATGCAGTGGATAAAAATCTACACTGCATTAAATTGGATGTACCAAAAGAAACAATCTTTTAAAAACCACGGTATTTGCTTTGTTTATATTTAAGGAAATCGTTCAAATGCTGTAAATTTTCTTTTCTTTCCTCCGATTTACGGTAAGAAATAACGGCATCCCAAATAAACAAGGCAAATGCTAAGGTGGCAAAAAGCACTGGTAAACTCAGGAAGCTTCCTGTAGCACTTTGCATGATTAACCAAGTTGAAACAAC
Source organism: Sphingobacterium sp. SG20118 (assembly GCF_044740685.1). Lineage (NCBI taxonomy): Bacteria > Pseudomonadati > Bacteroidota > Sphingobacteriia > Sphingobacteriales > Sphingobacteriaceae > Sphingobacterium > Sphingobacterium sp. SG20118. The sequence goes on along the minus strand of NZ_CP172826.1, from coordinate 1,366,559 downwards.
AACTGTCAATAGAAATTTCATAATAAATCCTAACATATTTTATAAATTAAAGTGAACTGAATAAACGCTGGCTATAGACCAGAACGTGTGAATTAAACCTTGATGCTGCGTTTTGAAAGCTTATTGCTACCGATCATTATACATGACCAGAGAAATATTTTGGTGGAGAAGAACCAATATATTGATAAATCAAAATATCAGGTCAATCTTTAAAAATCAAAAATTGTATGGATGAGATAAAAACTGGTAATTTTTATCAATGATTTATATTTTAAAAACTGACTAGAAGTAGTTGCAATTAAGCCCCTAAATCCGCATCAACTACAAATGTACTAATTTTTTTAGATAAAACCAAATGCTATACGTAAAATTTTAGTCGAACATCGCATTCATCAATTATTTAAAGAACTTAAATTAACCATCTTAAAAAAATACGAGCCCCTAAATCTTTCTATTTCTCAAAATTTGAAAGGTATAGCAATATTAGCCTAAACCCAATTGACACATACCCTTTTCTGTCATCGAAATGTATTAAATGTGATGACATATAAAAACTAAAAAAATCATTGTTACTTTTGCTAACACTGTTAACTAAAAAACATAACATGGGTGTTTCGGAGCGAAAATTAAGGGATTTAGAAAAAATAAGATTGCAAATCATTGAGCAGTCTTGGCAGATCGTACAAGAAGAGGGGTGGCAGGCCCTTTCTATTCGAAAAATTGCCGATGCCATAGAATATAGCGCTCCAGTCATATACAAACATTTTGAAAACAAAGATGCTATTATAGCCTATTTCACCAAAGTAGGATTTTCATTGATGGCCAAAGAATTGGCTTCAGCAGTAGATCATAACAAAACTGCTGATCAAAACTTATTTGACATGGCGATCTCTTACTGGAAATTCGCATTTGAGCATAAGAAATACTATGAGATTATGTTTGGACTCGGTATCCCACAATGTGAAGTCGTTAATAGTTTCAAAGAAATGAAAGCAGCATCGGACGTGATGCTGAGCTGCATTTCTACATGTGTGGAGGAAAACCGAGTTGAAGACATCAACCTACATTTAAAATTCAAGACTTTTTGGTCCATCCTGCATGGCATCATTACCATTGAATTTATATCAAACAACGAAACAAATCCTGAAGAGGTATCACCTATATTAACAGATGCTATTCAGGGATTTATTATATCATTAAAATACAACAACCACTAATATGAGTTTATTAGAAAATTTGAAATGGAGATATGCTACTAAAAAAATGAATGGCACTCCTGTAGCACAAGAGAAAATCGATTACATTCTAGAAACTGCTCGCTTGGCTCCTACTTCTTCCGGATTGCATCCATTTAAAGTCATTGAGATTACAAACCCCGAATTGCGGGCTAAAATTCAACCTATTGCTTATGGGCAATCGCAGATCATCGACAGTTCACATATCTTAGTATTCGCAGCATACGATGGTTATACCGAAGAGCGCGTGAACGCTCCTTTTGCACAGCAAGCAGAAGAGAGAGGATTGCCATTGGGCTATGCTGATGATTATAAAAACAATCTATTTGCAAAATTATCGACATTATCCAAAGAACAACAGTTCAATCATGCTGCTCGTCAAGCTTATATTGGATTCGGATTAGCTTTAGCGGCAGCAGCTGAACAGAGAATTGATGCGACCCCAATGGAAGGTTTTAACAATGAGCAATTGGACGCACTCCTCGGATTAGACAAATTAGGACTTAAATCGGTTACCATATTAGCATTAGGTTACCGTGATGAAGAGCATGACTGGTTGGTAAACTTGAAAAAAGTAAGACCAAATCACGAAGATTTTATCATTAAATTTAACTAACATATGTTTGGAAATGCTCATTTGTGTGTTTCCAAACCTTCAAATACATATCATGAAAATAGAAATTTGGTCTGACATCGTTTGTCCGTTCTGTTATATCGGAAAAAAAAGATTAGAAAAAGCATTAGAAAATTTCCCACATCGAGATGAAGTCTCCATTATCTGGAAATCGTATCAGTTACATCCCCAATTTCCGAAGGATACTGCAGGCATCCCTGCTATTGACTATATTAAAAATGCCAAAGGGCTTACTGAGGAGGAAACCTTAGGTATGATGCAACAAGTGCAGTCGATCGGAAAATCGTTGGACATCGATTTTGATTTTGAAAAATCATTGATCGTTAACACCTTGAATGCACATCGCCTAATCCATTTGGCTCAAGAAACAAACCAAGGCAACGCACAAAAAGAGCGTCTGTTAAAAGCACATTTTAGCGAAGGCCTAGATGTGAACAACCACGCTATCCTGGTACAACTTGCTGTAGAAATAGGGCTTGATATTACTGCTGTGGAAGAGGTATTGACAACAGATCGTTTTACATACGAAGTAACACAAGATATCCAAGAAGGTGTCAACTTAGGATTACGTGGAGTTCCCTTTTTTGTATTCAATCAAAAATTTGGAATTGCCGGAGCGCAACCCCTTGAAATGTTTGAACAAACACTTCGTCAAGCATATGATGATGCCAAACCCAATATCATTATGAACAATAACGAAGGTCCAACTTGTGATGTTGAAACCGGAAATTGCGAATAGTTTACTATTCGCAATTTTTGATTACTGGACATAACCAATGGGTTAACAAAACTTCCGCTCTTGAATCGCAAAATCGTGCAAATAAGTTGAACTTATTTCTTAATTTCGTTTCCTATTTAATGCAGCAAAATTGTAGTATAAATGCAGTTAACCAAACTAGAAATAAAAGGATTCAAGAGCTTCGGCGACAAGATAACAATCAATTTTAATGAGGGTGTCACCGCTATCGTGGGCCCTAATGGTTGTGGCAAATCAAATGTTGTTGATGCCATACGTTGGGTTTTGGGAGAGCAGAGTACACGCATGCTCCGTTCCGAAAAAATGGAAAACATCATTTTCAATGGAACGAAAAATCGTAAGGCGGCAAACTTAGCAGAAGTTTCACTCACTTTTGACAACAACAAAAATGTCCTCCCCACAGCATTTACGACAGTCACTGTGACCCGTAAATTATTTAGAAATGGAGATAGTGAATATCGCTTGAACGATGTAAAATGTCGTTTAAAAGATATTACAGATCTGTTCTTAGATACCGGTGTCGGAGCAGACTCCTACTCTATCATTGAACTCAGAATGATAGATGAAATCATCAATAACAAAGAAAACTCACGTCGTAATCTATTTGAAGAGGCTTCAGGTATATCTAAATATAAAGTTCGTAAAAAACAAAGTTTAAATAAACTTAGGGATACAGAACTAGATCTAAGCCGCGTAGATGACTTACTTTTTGAGATTAATAAAAACCTGAGATCCCTAGAGAGCCAAGCCAAAAAAGCTGAAAAATACATCCTATTAAAGGATGAATACCGTCAGAGCAGTGTCAACCTCGCTTATTACCGCATCGGTGATTTCAGCACTGAATTGGAACGATTGCAGCATCAAGAGTCTAAACTGTCTAAACAGAGTACGGATGCTCAAGTGCACATCGAAAAGGCAGAAAATGAATTAAAACAAATACGTGAAGATAATTTAGAGCAAGAAAAAAACGTTTCCTTTCAACAAAAGACGGCGCAAGAGTTTATCAATAAGATTCGCAATTACGAATCAGAAAAGAAAGTTAAAAACGAGCAGCTTAAAAATCTTCAGGACAAAGAAAACAGATTAAGTTTTGAAGTCAATAATGACAAACAACAACTCAATCACGTGCTCTATACCATTAAGCGTTTAAATGAGGAGTTGTATCACGAACAACAACAGCTAGACAGTTTTCAAAACAATCTGGAAAAGAACAAATTTGAAGTTGAGGAACTGAGAGGACAACAACAAACGGCAAAAGGAAAACTGGATGCTTTCAATAAGTCAAGTGGCTCCTTACAGGACCGAATCTATAGCATTGAAAAAGATATAGCTGTCCTCAATATTCAAAGAGAGGCACTCCAACAAGAATCCATACGTACAGTAACGGATACCGAATCGAAAGAAATTGAATTGAATCAGTTCAATATTGCAGTTGCAGAGTTAGAAGGGCGAGTAGAAACCCAGCAGCAGCAATACGAGACCGGCTTACAAATGGAAGAAGAATTGCAACTTCAGATCCAAAACCACACGACGAACATCAATACGCTCAAAGAAGAGTTAAGTAAAGAATCGCGCTTGGTAGATGCCAAACAGAACGAGTACAATTTAACAAAATCCCTAATAGATAATTTAGAAGGTTTCCCTGACTCCATCCGATTTTTAAAGAAAAATGCAGGTTGGAAAAAGCAACCGCCGCTATTTTCGGACGTCTTATTCTGTGAAGAAGACTACCGTGTAGCCGTTGAAAACTATTTGGAGCCCATTATGAATCATTATGTGGTGGATACGCAGCAAGACGCCGTTCAAGCCATCAATTTATTAAGTGATGCCGCTCGGGGTCGTGCTAACTTCTTCATATTGGATGCGATTCAAGCAGTCCCTAAGCCTACAACACAAACTAACGACTTGCTTATACCAGCAATGGATGTTATTACTGTTGATGATAAATTTAAATCATTATGTCAGCTCTTATTACAAAATGTCTACATTTTACAACAAGAGCGCGAACATGAACTCAATTTGGAACTCCCACAAGGAGATGACATCATTTTGCAAAAAAATGGTAAGTTCTCAAAAAGTAAATTAGGTTTATCTGGTGGTTCTGTTGGTTTATTCGAAGGTAAAAGAATAGGACGCGCTAAGAATATTGAGATCCTAGCAAAGGAAATCAAGAGAATTACTGAAAATATAACGCAATTACAAGATAAAATCTCGGATGAAACAGGGCGCTTAAATGCTTTAAAATCCAACTCTCAAAAGGAAATGATCGATGAACTTCGTTTCCAATTGAACCGTCTGAATAATGAATTGATTTCTGTCAAAACAAAACAGGAACAATACCAAACATTCATTAAGAATGCCCTAACTCGTAAGCAGGATATTCAGGATAAGATCATGACGATCGAAAATGATCTATTAGTCCTTGAACCTCAGATACAGGATCTAAAGCATGAACGTGAACAACATATTGGGGATCTACAGGATTTCCAAGACCGTTTTAACGAAATTTCAGATATACTAACGGAAAAATCAGCCAGCTATAACCAAGGTAACATCGGCTATCATCAACAGCAGAACAAGGTCTCAAACATCAACAAGGATCTTGAATTCCGCGAGACGCAACAAGATGATTTTGAGGCGCGTATTGAACGCAATGCCAAAGATTTGGAAGAAGTGCAACTTGCATTAAAGAATACGGCACAATTCGTAGATGAAGAAGACGAAGATTTGGTGGAGATGTACACGCAGAAAGACGCCTTAGAAAAAGGTCTGGAAGATTTGGAGAAAAGCTACTATGGTGTCCGTAAGCAGATGAATGAATTGGAACAACAAATCATTCAGTACCGTCGAACAAAAGAACAGGATGATATCCTGATTTCTGAAATTAAAGATAAGAAGACAGCACTTCAAATTGACCTCAATACATTAAAAGAACGTCTATCCGTTGAATTTAATATTGAACTAAAAGATCTCTTAGAGCAAGAAGAACCACCTACTATCGTAGAGGATCAGGAAGTACTGGCTGTCAAATGTACCAAGCTTAAAAAACAGCTGAATGAATATGGCTCCATCAATTTAATGGCTAAAGAAGCTTTTGACGAGATGAATGAACGCTATAATTTCATCAATAAGGAAAAGGCCGACTTATTGGAGGCTAAAGGCTCATTACTGGCAACGATTAAAGAAATCGACGATACGGCTGAAGTGCAGTTTATGTTTACATTCAATAGTGTGCGCGAAAATTTCATCAAGGTTTTCCGTTCCCTCTTTAACGAAGAAGATAGTTGTGATTTAATTCTCACAGATCCTTCCAAACCTTTAGATTCGGATATTGATATCGTTGCACGCCCCAAAGGTAAAAAGCCACTATCCATCAATCAGCTATCTGGTGGTGAAAAGACATTGACCTCAACAGCACTTCTTTTCTCGCTATATTTATCAAAACCAGCACCGTTCTGTATTTTTGATGAAGTGGATGCACCATTAGACGATACGAATATTGATAAATTCAATAACATCATTCGTGACTTCTCTAAAAATTCACAATTTATTGTCGTATCGCACAATAAGAAAACAATAGCAAGTACAGATATCATTTATGGTGTTACCATGGTAGAAACAGGGGGTATCCCGTGTTGTTGCCGTAGACTTGAGAGATGTCGCTTAGTATAGTTTAAGCGCTTGCCCAAAAGGCTATAAAAAAACGGAGCGATAATTAATTATCGCTCCGTTTTTATTATATATGTTGTCCAGATGAGACTATTTATTCGCTACTAAAGTAACTTTAAAATTAATTTCAGCAGAAATCAAATCATCCTTTTTACCTTCATAATTTACACCCCAATCTGCACGAACGATATTAAAATCAGCTTCTGTTTTGATTGTAGTCGCATTTGATTCGACAACTTTAGCATCGAATGAAATATTTTTAGTAATACCCTTGATTGTTAAGTTACCCGAAACCTTCACATCCTGTGCAGTAGCACCAGCTTCAGTTTTAGTAACTACAAAAGTAGCTTCAGGAAATTGAGCAACATCAAAGAAATCTTCCGATTTTAAATGTCCGTCTAATTTATCTTTGTACTCCCCTTCTAAATCTGTAGAACTGATTGTATTCAAATCCAAAGAAAATGTACCACCTGTCAAGACTCCGTTATCAACATGTAATGAACCTGATTTAATGGCAATAGTACCTGTGTGTGCACCGGTTACTTTTGTTCCTGTCCAGATCACTTTTGATTGTGCGGCATCAACTTGATACTCCTCTCCTACTTTAACAATTTCCTCAGTAGCTACAGAATCTTGCACCTCTGCTTTTTTACCCTCTGGGTTTCCAGCACATGAAGACATAATAACTGCTGCGATAACTGGTAATACTAATAATTTTTTCATAATTAATTTAATCTATTTTATATGTTCAAACATTTGTTATATCAAAGATATTATAAGATTTAAATAAAATCTAGTAAAATAGTATACAAAATAACAATTATGACAATAGCATGGCTTAGTGTCCTTTAGGAGCTACATCCACCCGACGTATGTCCGCTCCTAATTTTTTTAGACGCTCCTCAATATGTTGATAACCTCTTTCTATCTGTTCGATATTGTGGATCGTAGAAGTTCCTTTTGCAGATAATGCAGCGATCAATAACGATACTCCGGCACGAATATCCGGTGAAGTCATTTCAATACCACGCATCGGATACATTTTATTCAATCCGATTACCGTAGCACGATGTGGATCACAAAGGATAATTTGCGCTCCCATATCGATTAATTTATCGACAAAGAACAAACGGCTTTCAAACATCTTTTGGTGGATCAACACATTACCTTTTGCTTGTGTCGCCACAACCAAAACAATACTCAATAAGTCAGGTGTAAATCCTGGCCATGGAGAATCTGATATGGTCAAGATAGAACCATCGATAAACGTATCGATTTCATATGATTCTTGTGCTGGAATAAAAAGATCATCGCCTCTTAATTCCATTTTAATACCTAGACGCTGAAACACAGTCGGAATAATACCCAACTCTTTATAACAAACATCTTTTATCGTGATTTCGGAGCCTGTCATTGCAGCCAAACCGATGAAAGAACCGATTTCAATCATATCGGGCAACATACGATGGGATGTACCTCCCAAGCGCTCTACACCTTCTATAGTCAGTAAATTTGAACCTATACCCGAGATCTTAGCCCCCATACGATTCAACATTTTACATAACTGTTGCAAATAAGGTTCACATGCTGCATTATATAATTCCGTTACACCCTTTGCTAACACTGCTGCCATTACGACATTTGCTGTACCTGTAACAGATGCTTCATCCAATAAAATATAGGCCCCCTTTAGTTGAGTAGCATCTACATTGAAGAAGTGATTTTCGGCATCATATACAAATTTAGCACCTAGTTTTTCAAAGCCCAAGAAATGGGTATCCAAGCGACGGCGACCAATTTTATCACCTCCAGGTTTTGGAATAGCAGCTTTTCCAAAACGAGCTAATAAAGGACCAACAATCATGATAGACCCTCTCAATCCACCACCCTTTTCTTTGAATTCTTGAGATTGAAAATAATCTATATTGATATCTTTTGCTTCAAAAACATAAGTATCGTCATCGATGCGATTAACGCTAACACCTAGTGCTTTTAAAAGATCTATTAATTTATTAACATCTTTAATATCTGGAACATTACTAATGGTCATCGGTTTCTTCTGTCAACAATACTGCTGACAATATTTGCAATGCTTCATTTTTTGCCCCTTGAGGAATAATCTCGCCCTTTAATGGCTTCCCGCCATTGATTTCAAATGCATTCATTCGTACACCTATATCTTTTATATATTTTTATTGCATTATTTATAAGAAAAAAAGCAATTGAAAAGAAATAAAAATCACTTCACAATTGCCTTATATCATACCTAAGTAGTAACAATTACCCTCTTTTATAACCGCTGTTGCTATTATTATTGTTGTTATTGCTATTATTATTATTTTGATAAGGACGTCTATTACTATTGTTTGTACTTCCGCCGCTACTATTACTTCGTTTTTGAAAAGAATTCGTTCCAGAAGGTCTTCTATTATTCGAATTGGTGTTATTGTTGCTTCGACCATGGTTATTACTAGAATGACCAGAATTATTATTAGTCGGAGTCGGATTATTTCCTTTAATTCGATTACCTGGAGGCGCGCTTTTGAAATCAAGTTTTGTCAATACCGTACCTTCTGGCAATTGCAATACTTGACTCGACAATTCCGCCAAATCTTGAATGATAAATTCATCAGCTACTGCATCTTTATTCCAAGTGGTATACGCCATCTTCATAAAGTTAGCAATCGAAAGCGCCATTTTTTGACGTTTTTCATCATCTGTGATTGAAATCGCTTTGTTAATCATTTTTTCCACCGTAAAACCATAGTGTTTATACTTGATTCTATGTTGTGGATACGATAACAACTCGGGTTCATGTTTTACCAATTCAGGAGTGGCTGTAGGGTATGGAGAATCTACATCAATCGTAAAATCAGAAATAATTTGCAAGTGATCCCACAATTTATGTTTGAAGTCTGCCACATCTCTTAAATGCGGATTCAGCACCCCCATCATATCTATGACAACTTGGGCATACTTATTTCTTTCTTCTTTTGTAGGTAAATCACAAATATAGTTTACCATATTTTGCACATTCCTACCGTATTCAGCTAGGATTAGCTTCGGTCTTGTGCTGTTGTAGTCAAAGTTCATATAGTGAATTTCAGTACCAATACAACGTTGTATTCTGTACTTTGGTATTAAATTATTGAATAATTCTCAGTTTTGCAAATTTAAGCAACAATTGTTTCTGTCCCAAGTCTTTAAAGAAAATAGTTGCTTTTACTTCTCCTTTTGATCCTTCGAGGTTAACAACCTTTCCAAATCCAAATCTTTCATGCTCTACTTCCATGCCAACCTGTAAATTATTGGTGTCGGATGGAGCGAAGCCTGCGGAAGGTGTATGCGCTTTGGGTAATATCGAGGTAGTTTTAAAAGGTTTCGGCTTAGGTTTTGAAAAACTATCCGTCTCCTTTTGCTGCCAAGCAATACGCTCACCTTGGAAGCCTCCAGATTCTGCAGAAGAACTTTGTCTTGGTTTAAAATCCAAATCCAAACAAGATGGATTCAATTCATCCAAGAATCTGCTTGGTTCACAGTTATTCAGTGTTCCCCAACGATATCTAGAAGTTGCGTACGAAAGTAATAATTTTTTCTCAGCTCTGGTTACTGCAACGTAAAATAATCTTCGCTCTTCCTCCAATTCAGTCCGCGAATTCAATGCCAATTGTGATGGAAATAAATTTTCTTCTAGCCCTACGATGAATACAACAGGAAATTCTAACCCTTTGGAAGAGTGTATCGTCATCAAAGATACGGTATCTGCATTTGGATCTTTGTCATTATCATCATTGGTCAATAATGCAATATCTTGCATATACACGTCCAATCCTCTTTCCTCAATATCCTCGCGCTCAGAAAACTCTTTAATACCATTCAACAACTCTTGTATGTGTTCGTACCTAGTCAATCCTTCTACAGATTTATCTTCGTACAATTCTTTTAGTATACCCGAATGCTGTGCAATATGCATAGCGGTATCAAAAGCGCTATTCGTTTTTGCTAAGGCCTGAAAACTTAAAATCATTTGACCAAATCCGCCAACAGATGCTGCGCTTCTGCCATCCATAAACATTTGTGCATTGGCTACGATATCCCAAAGACGATATTGATGTTGATCGGCAGCAATCACTATTTTCTCTATAGTGGTATCGCCTATCCCCCTACGTGGATAATTGATCACGCGCTTCAATGCTTCTTCATCATTTGGGTTAAAGGTCAATCTAAAATAAGCGATTAAATCCTTTATCTCTTTCCTTTGGTAAAATGAAGTACCGCCATATATTTTATAAGGGATATTGATTTTACGTAAGGCTTCCTCCATCGCTCTAGATTGTGCGTTGGTACGATAAAGAATGGCGAAGTCTTTATAATTTAACGATTTCAAAGACTTTTCTTGTGAAATTAATTCCGCAACAATTTTACCTTCTTCGTTATCCGAAAATGCACGCGATACTTTTATCTTCTCCCCTTCTTCATTATCCGAAAAGACATTCTTTTCCAACTGATTCTTATTATTTGCAATAATCGAATTGGCAGCATTCACGATCATCTGTGTCGAACGATAATTTTGCTCTAGTTTGAAAACCTGTACAGTGGGATAATCTTTTTGAAAATTTAAGATATTCTGAATATTTGCTCCACGGAAAGCATATATACTCTGGGCATCATCACCTACAACACAAATATTTTCGTTTACAGCGGCCAAGCGTTTAACGATTAAATATTGTGAAAAGTTGGTATCCTGATACTCATCGACCATCAAATATTTAAACTGATGTTGGTATTTATGCAATACTTCAGGGTGCTTATTCAATAATACATTGGTCTTGAACAATAAATCGTCAAAATCCATAGCTCCTGCACGGTAACAACGTTGTGCGTAGGTCATGTAGATTTCACACAGCTGCCCCCTACCATTCGAAATATCTTCGGCCTTTAAGGCTTCATTTTTATTATATTCTTGTGGCGATATCAGGTTATTTTTTGATTGCGAGATACGTCCATAAACATGATTGACATTATATAGCTTGTCATCCAAATTCATTTCTTTTAAAATCGAACGCAATAAACTCTTGGTATCGTCGGTATCATAAATCGTAAAGTTGCGTGGGTATCCGATCAGTTCAGCCTCCACACGTAATATCTTTGCAAACACCGAGTGAAAGGTACCCATCCAAATATTCTTGGCCTCTGCACCAACCACAGTTGTAATACGATTACGCATTTCCTTTGCCGCTTTATTCGTAAACGTCAAAACGAGTATATTAAAAGGGTCGACACCTTTTTTTATCAAATGTGCTACACGATAGGTAATTACACGTGTTTTTCCTGATCCAGCTCCAGCAACTATCATTACCGGGCCCTCAGTTTGTTCTACAGCTCCTCTTTGAGAAGGGTTCAATCCTGCTAAAAAATCCAAAGCTTTCTCCTAAAATTATATGTTGTTTAAAATAGCTTATAAAAGTACGAAAATCATTTGGCGGATGGGCAGTCGGCGCTACAAATATTAATTTTTCAACAAATTCTGCTTCCACTTATGAATATCTAAAAGACTGTTTCGCACCATAGCTACCACTGATTTAATATTCAATATGATTTTCGAAAGATTTTACTCAGTTTCAATAGAGGGTTTATAGAGTTTTACCTCTATGAACCCTCTAGAAACCCTCTATTATAGCTGTATAATAACTCTAGTAAAAATTAATGAGATATGAAGGATATACAAGTCTATTACCTAACTAAATAACAATCCATCAATGTGCTATTTGCGAACTAAAATTCACGATCATGTAAACAAAATCAACTAAGCTACTTAAGATGCCTTATTTCCAGATTTAAAAGCGACGAAAGAGGCAAAATTTAATTTTTTATGCAGCACATCAACTGATTTGAAGCCCACTTTTTTCAATAAGTCCAATTGATAATTTACACTACGGGGTGTATCTTCTTTTTCAATATATGCAAAAACATGATCGCGATAAGATTCATCTTTCAAGCTTGTCAGGTATGCTCCATAGTGATTCTTATAAACCAAATTCTGAATCGCTTCGTGATCGTGTATCACCAAGTCAAAAATCCAGATACTTCCTCCTTCTTTAAGTAAACCATACAGCTTTTGAAATGCTCCTTCCCAATCCTGATCATCACGGAGATGGTGCAAAACCGCTGTGGCGATGATAACATCGTAACTGTTGGCCGTTAAATCAACCGTTCTAAAATCACCTTTTACACACTCCACTTCACCGGAGGTCATTTCTTGAACGCGCTCTTTCGCTTTATCCAACATAGGCTGACTTAAATCAACCAGCGTACAGTCAAAATCTGAAACTTTATGTGCTAATTTTACCGGGTAGTTTCCCGCACCGCAACCAATATCAAGTACACGTTTCAATTCGGGATAAACAGCAGCAATACCATCAGTAATCAATTCCATATTAAACAGGGCATCTAAAGTGGTCTGTTGCCCCGTATCCAGATTGGAAAATCGTGTTACATCCTGATCAAATCGTTCTTCAATCTCTTTTAATGTTGATTTTTCTGTCATGTCTTTCTTTTTTAATACTTTCAAATCTAAAGCATTGATTAATACTTTAAAAATACTATTTTAGACAATTATTAATACCTTGCAAGTATCGATGGAATTAAGACATTTACATTATTTTAAAGCAGTAGCTGAAGAACTGCACTTTGGTCGTGCGGCGGAAAAACTGCATATATCGCAACCGCCACTTACCCGTCAAATCAAAGATTTAGAGAAAGAATTGGGGGTTATTTTGTTTTACCGCAACAACAAGCGTGTAGAAATAACAAATGCAGGTCGTTATTTTTTAAAGGAATGCGATCAATTGATGCAACAATTGGAGAAGGCTAAACTGATGACTAAGCAGTTGCACCATGCCATATCTGGCGATTTTAGGCTAGGCTACATCAGTTCAACACCAAAAAATATGTTAGCACATATTTTAAAAAAAATCAAGAAAGAGTTCCCCTATTTACATGTTTACCTCTATGAAACCTCTTCTCAAAAGCAAAAAAAAGCATTAGAGAGCGGTAAACTGGATCTCGGAATATTACGTGCACCGATATTTACCACAAATCTTCAGATCTTATCCCTGTTTAAGGATTCGTTTTGCTTAGCAACACCTAAAGGTTGGAAAAAGGATATTAATGCCATTACGTTGATGCAGGAAGATTTCATCTCCTACAATTCAAATTACGCCGATGATTACCATAACCAAATCATAGCATGCGCAAACCGTATCGGTTTTCATCCTCAAATTGCACATGAGTGCAACACCATGCATTCCATATTGGAACTTGTGGCTAATGGATTGGGGATTGCGTTTGTTCCCACTTCGGTATCACAACAGCAAACGGAATTGGCCTTGGATTTCCATCCGTTAAAAGAACAGGATATTCAGACTGAGGTTATTTTAGCCTATGACCATCAAAGCCAACATCCGGTTCTACAGCAATTCATTGATGCGATAAAAGAATATTACACCCCTTAACACCTGGTAAGGGGTGCAAAAACAGATCCGACAACCATTGCTCTCGGATCTGTTTTAAAGTTCTCTTTCTACCCCTAGGCCAAACAAGGCAAAATCATATTTTACTGGATCCAGTGGATCCAACTGTCTTAAATTACCCGTTAGTTCCAGCGCTGTTTTCCAATTGACCTTATCTAAGGTAATCAATCCAAATTTACGAGCCACACGCTCCACATGCACATCACATGGACAGATGAGGTCCTTTTGATTCAACCGTTTCCAAATCCCAAAATCTACACCTTTATCATCCTTGCGCACCATCCACCTCAAAAACATATTGATGCGTTTAACACTCGATTTTTGAGCAGGAGAACTGATATGCTTTCTTGTTCTTACCGGAAAATCGGGCATTGAAAAAAAATAATTTTTAAACTCATCCAAAGCCTTTTCAAGAATAACGTTCTTGGAGTTTTCCTGACCGATTAAAAAAGCATCTTCCAAAGAAGGAAAGTGACTATAATGGTATCGGAAAAACTGAATAAAATACAATAGATCGGTGTCATTAAACGTGCGGTGCTTAAAACCCAGTAATTGCTTAAGATCGGTGTCTTGATGGTTCATAATGAAATCATGTGGGCTCCCGTCCATCCGTTCGATCAGTTTCCGTGCATTTATTAATGATGGTCTTCCGTTGTCCCCAAGCTAAAATTGCCGCTATAAAACCCATAATTTCAACATCCTCTTGCTTTTGGAAGCGGTGAGGTATGCAGATTGGATCATTCGGAATAAAATTAGGTTGATTATACTCTTCGACTTTCTTATCTAAAAAATCCTTAATATTAAAATCTGCCATTTATATCAACTAAAAACCATCAGCACCAGCGCACAAATTGTAAGCAGGAACTGATGGTCATTCTTTTTTCTATCTATATTTATACTAAAGCTTGCTCAAGATCTGCAATCAGATCATCCGCATCTTCTATTCCGACAGATATACGGATCAAATTATCGACAACGCCCACTTTTTCACGTATTTCTTTCGGAATTGAGCCGTGTGTCATGGTTGCTGGATGGTTGATCAATGATTCTACTCCTCCTAAGGACTCTGCCAAGGTAAATACTTTGAATTGCGAAGAAATACGGAATGTTTCTTTCAAATCAGCACCTTTCAGAACAATGGAAATCATACCTCCAAAATCACGCATTTGCTTTTTAGCAATTTCATGTCCTGGATGGTCTTCAAAACCTGGCCAATATATTTTTTCAACTTTGGGATGATTTTTTAGGTACTCCGCTACTTTACGTCCATTAGCACAATGCGCTTCCATACGTAAATGTAAAGTTTTTATGCCACGAAGTGCTAGGAAAGAGTCCTGTGGACCAGGAGTGCCCCCTACGGCGTTGTAAAAAAAGAACAACTGCTTATATAGCTCATCAGAATTCATGACCAATGCGCCCATGACGACATCCGAGTGACCATTGATGTATTTGGTTGCGGAGTGCATGACAATATCCGCTCCTAGATCCAACGGATTCTGCAGATAAGGAGAAGCAAAGGTGTTGTCCACGACATAAAGTACTTTTTTCTCTTTTGCCACCTGTCCAATAGCTTCGATATCCGCCAGTTTTAATGTCGGGTTCGTTGGTGTTTCAACCCAAATCAATTTAGTCTTATCAGATATTGCTGCACGTACGGCCTCCACATCTGAAGTATTGACAAATTTGAAGGTAATACCATACACCTCATATACTTTTGTAAAAATACGATAAGAACCACCATAGAGATCATCACCTGTTACTACTTCGTCGCCTGGTTTCAGCAAACGCAAAACACAGTCTGTCGCTGCCATACCACTTGAAAATGCGAGGCCATGTTGCCCGTTTTCTAGCGCTGCCAAACAGTCTTCCAAAGCCTTACGTGTAGGATTAGTTCCTCTTGAGTACTCATATCCTTTATGTTCTCCAGGAGAGGCTTGTTGGTAAGTGGACGTCTGATATATAGGAGTCATCACCGCACCCGTTGTAGGGTCCGATTGTTGACCAGCATGAATCGCCTTAGTTGCAAATTTATATGCCATATTAATGATATTTAGATGTAATTCGTAAAACGTAAATTTATTAAAAATCTAACGGAGATTCATATTGAAAAGTATAATTCAGGTCATTTTGCAAGCGTGTCGATTTAACAATTTTTTGAAATGATGCTCCGGCAATGAAAGCGCTTGGTTGTTCAAAGCCATATTTATGTGCTGATGCCAAAATAACATCTTTCTTTGAGGGATGCTGCGGACATACCACATTGTACAGGGTATGCTGCAATGGCTTGATAAAACCAGTACGGATCAGTGCTGCCACATCTTCCAGATGAATAAAGTTCGCTGGTTGATCACCTGTGCTACACTCTTTGGATTGAAAATATTTTGCAAATATGCGATTTTGACCAAATAACCCACCTAACCGGTAAATATGGGTACGTGGAAATCGACTTACAGCTTTTTCTGCGCTTAAAAGTTTTGCTTGAAGTTCTTCATCTTCAAAGGTATCCTCATCGATTTCTTTGGAAAGATCAGGATAGATGCCAATAGAGCTTAAGAAGATCATCTTTTGGTATTTGACTCCAGACAAAAAATCACATACCCGAATAAATCGACTAGTCAACTGGTCTTGTGTTGATTTATTTGTTGCCGGGATACTGACCAAGATATAATCAAATTCCGTCGGTAAATCGATAGCGGGAGTAGCTTGTTCGTCAAAATTCTGTTTAAACACAAAAATACCATCGGCTACTAACCGATGGTATTTTTCTTCCGTAGTGGTCGAAGCCCAGACTTCATGTCCTTCTTCCAACCATAACTTAGCAACAAACTCGCCTACCCATCCACAACCTAATATAAGATAACGCATGAGTTATGAATTTACTATAATTAATATGCTTTCGCAAATAAAACACGTTTCGTTGATGGCTTGCCTGTGAAAATACAAACCCCTGCTTCTTCTTTTGCATCTAAAGGGATACAACGAATAGTCGCTTTAGTTTCTTCTTTAACGAGTTTCTCTGTTTCTACTGTTCCATCCCAATGACAAGAGATAAAGCCCGCTTTCGTTTCTAATACTTCTTTAAATTCATCGTATGAATTTACTTCTGTAATATGTGAATCTCTATAATCCAATGCTTTCTGGAAGATATTCTCTTGAATTTCTGTCAATAACGCTTCGATTCGAGTGCCTAAACCAGCTTGTTCAACTGTTTCTTTTGTCTGGGTATCGCGTCTTGCTAATT
The DNA here is from genome assembly GCF_044740685.1 of Sphingobacterium sp. SG20118. Classification (NCBI taxonomy): domain Bacteria; kingdom Pseudomonadati; phylum Bacteroidota; class Sphingobacteriia; order Sphingobacteriales; family Sphingobacteriaceae; genus Sphingobacterium; species Sphingobacterium sp. SG20118. The sequence goes on along the minus strand of NZ_CP172826.1, from coordinate 1,349,491 downwards.
CTACCGTACCGTTTTGCATATCACGTGCACCAACTGCTAAGCGCAATGGTACTCCCTTCAATTCCCATTCTGCAAATTTGAACCCAGGTCTTTGTGTATCGCGGTCATCGTATTTAATAGAGATATTTTTAGCTTTTAATTCGGTAGACAAAGCATCGATAAATGTATCGATTGCCTGCTTCTCTTCCGCCGTTTTAAAAATCGGAACGACCACAACTTGAATTGGAGCAAGCATTGGAGGTAATACTAAGCCTAGATCGTCAGAGTGCGCCATCACTAAAGCACCCATCAAACGCGTAGAAACACCCCATGATGTAGCCCATACATGTTCTAACTTACCTTCTTTAGAAGTGAATTTCACATCAAAAGCTTTTGCAAAGTTCTGACCTAGAAAATGTGATGTACCCGCCTGTAACGCTTTTCCATCTTGCATCAACGCTTCGATACAGTAAGTATCGATAGCACCAGCAAAACGTTCGTTCTCTGTTTTACGACCACGAATAACAGGTACGCCTAAATACTTCTCAACGAAATCGCCATAGACGTGTAACATTTTTTCTGTTTCTTCGATCGCTTCCTCTTGTGTAGCATGTGCCGTATGGCCTTCTTGCCACAAGAATTCTGTTGTACGCAAAAACAATCTAGTGCGCATTTCCCAACGCACGACATTCGCCCATTGGTTAACCAAGATTGGAAGATCGCGATAAGACTCGATCCAGCCACGATACGTATTCCAAATAATCGTTTCAGAAGTTGGTCTAACGATTAGTTCTTCTTCCAATTTAGCATCTTCATCTACAATAATATTTCCGTTACCATCATTTTTCAAACGGTAATGTGTCACTACAGCACATTCAGTCGCAAAACCTTCTACGTGCGAAGCTTCTTTCGAAAAAAATGACTTAGGGATGAACAAAGGAAAATAAGCATTACTGTGACCAGTATCTTTAAATTTCTTATCTAAAACTGCTTGCATACGCTCCCAAATAGCATATCCATATGGTTTAATTACCATGCAACCTCTTACTGCAGCATATTCTGCCAAGTCAGCCTTGATTACAAGATCGTTGTACCATTGTGAATAATCTTCTGCACGACTTGTTATACCTTTACCCATATTATTATTTCAAAAATTTATTGTAACATTGTGATTAAGAATTCCGTCTAATAAAGGAATGTTATTTCTAAAAAGAAATATTTATTATTTTTGATAATACGATTAAACCCTTATCCGAAATTTGGGTCTAAGATAGTAAATTAGACTGTATTGTCGAACATAACGACTTAGTATATTATGAAAAAAAATAGTTTTTTACTCGGCGCTATTGTGATTTCAGGAGCCTTGACTTTAGGATCCTGTACTACTAGCAGACAAATCACACACAGTGATGATGTCTATAATAATAATGCCCAGGCAAGACAAGCTTATCAGGCTCCAGATTATTATTACACGGATGAGAATGAAGTGGATCAAGGACAAGATAATGGGTATTATAGTGATGATTACTCTGATGCTGAATACGAAGAGGGTAAATACGAGGATTTAGAATACGCAAATCGTATCAATCGTTTTTACTATGCTTCGCCTGGCATGACCTACTTTGACCCTTTCTTTGACCCTTGGTATGGTATGGGCTATGGCGGTTGGTACGGAAATATGTACGGACCATCATTTGGATTTGGTGGCGGATGGTCAGTTGGCCTAGGTTTTGGCTTTGGCTATAACCCTTGGTATTCTGGTTGGGGATACGGCGGTTACTACGGTGGCATGGGTGGCTACTGGGGTGGCGGTTTCGGTGGTTACTACGGTAACTATTGGGGCGGTGGATACGGTCGTCCTTATTGGGGCAATCATAGATCCCGTCAGCTAGCTTCACGTTCTTCTTATCGCGATAATTACAACACGAGAAGCCGATCAGGCTCTCGCTATAGCAATACAAGTGGCACTTCAGGTCGTACACGATCGAATGCAGTTGTATCTAGAGATGCAAATGGTCGCATCAGTAGTGTTAGCAGAACACGTTCTTCGGCAACAACCGACAGAACTAGGGCTACATCGTCTGGAAGAACACGTATTGGCAACAGCAATACAAACCGACCTGGTTACAACAATGGTTCTGTTGGAAGAACACGCTCGACTAGTTCCAACAGAGTACAGCAAACGAATCCAGCTCGTAGAAGTAATACTCAAGAAGCTAGGACGCGCTCATATGAACCGGCACGTTCTTCACAACCAAGAGTGAGCAACCCGCCAACCCGCTCTAGTGGCAGCTTCAATAGTGGTGGTGGTTCTACCAGATCTTCAGGTGGTGGCGGTGGCGCAACACGTAGCAGTGGCGGAGGCCGTACAAGATAATTTGATTGATAAATAAGAGTGATTGATGTATAGTCAATCACTCTTATATTACTACTATAATATAAACTATATGACTATTAAAAAAATACTTTTCGGGAGTGTACTTGCTGTAGGTATGGTTGGCACTGCAAACGCCCAATATACAGAAGACGTACTTTTATTTTCTCAAGGAGACAATGGAGGAACTGCGCGCTTCAAAGCAATGGGTGGAGCTTCTACTGCATTAGGTGGGGATATTAGTTCCATTACGGGAAACCCAGCTGGTTTAGGATTCTATAATCAGTCTGATGCTTCTGCAACATTTCGCTTCCAAAATAATAAAAATAAGAGTAACTATTTTGGCAATAAAAGCGACAGTAAAACCGACAACTTCAACATCGATAATGGTGGTATAGTTTTTCATATGCCAACAACAAAATATGGCGGTGATCTAACCAGAGGCTGGTTGAATTTCAACGTCGGTATCGCTTATAATAGAACCAATCTTTTTAACAATAAATTAGATTATCAAGGTATTAATAGCGACAATTCCATTACGCATGCCTATGCGGATCAGATGTTCGATCAAAATGGTAGTGAATGGGCGAATGACCTGAATTCATCCCTCATGTTTGATAAAACTACTGGAAAAGACAAGAACTTTTATTTCCCATTGGCTGAAGGTAGAGATAACGAACAACTTAACTCCGTCTGGACCAAGGGTGGAAAATCTGAAACTGCCTTATCGTTCGGTTCAAATTATAGTAATAAATTTTATATTGGTGCTACCTTTAGTTTGACCGATTTCCGTTATGAAAAATCAGCGGTTTTTACGGAATATGGCATGACTAAAACTGCTAAAGGTATTGAGGCTTTAAATCCGGATTCCAAATACTTAAAACCTGGTTCAACGGAATCAGAATTTGTTGACGTTGATTACGAATTATTTGACCATTACGGACAAGTGACGCAAGGATCAGGTTTTGATTTCAAATTGGGTATGATCTATAAAGCGACTCCTTCTTTAAGTTTGGGTTTCACGGCTAAAACACCGACATTCATGTCTATCACGGATGAATCAACCGCTTATACTGATATCAACTACTTTAAACCTGAAGCCGGTACTTCATTCCACGATTATGGATCGAAGTATTATGATAGCTCGTACGACTACAACTTACAAACGCCCTATAAATTATCTGCAGGTGTTACGCAATATTTTGGTGCGGGTCTGTTAACAGCCGAAGTTGAGTTTGTGGATTATGCTAGTATGCGTTGGAGAGATGTGAACAACTACAATAAAGCTGACGAAAAACAAATGAACGCTAACATCAAAGATACCTATCAAGCAGCATTCAATGTCCGTGTAGGTGGTGAAGTGTTATTTGATCAAGTATTTAGTGGTCGAGCTGGTTTCAACTATAACGGTAACCCTTACAAAAGCGCAGACTATAAGACTTATGGAATTTCTGCTGGTCTAGGTGCAAAATTAGGTCGTGGTCTTTATCTAGATCTAACCGGTGTTTATCAGGCCAACAATTATAAAGAAAGTCCTTATTTGATCACTTATGAAGGCGACTGGAATACGGTTAGCCCAAGCGTGGACATTAAAAACAGTAGAACAAATGTCATGCTAACGATTGGTTCTAAATTTTAAGCATTCTAGTTTATAATATAAAAAGGCTCTATTCGGTAAGAATAGAGCCTTTTTTCATCTGGATGAACGCTTAAGAATGTTCCGTTTTTCTTCTGACAAACAGACTGTAATTCTCATGTTTATCCACATAAATCTCCTCCCCCTCTTCAATAAATCCATCTAAAGCAACTGCATCGTACCAGACACCTTCGATCTCGATTTTACCCGATGGTCGTAAGACGGTCCTTGCAATTCCCTCTTTATTCAACAAATTGGATTTTAAAACAGAAGAGGTATACCCTTCTTCGGATTTTTGTTCTTCCTTCAGCACCAGACGTCTAAAGACGGGGGCTTTCAATAAACTCTTTCCAAATATTACCATCAATATGACCGATAATACCATGGCTCCTATAACTAACAAAAATGAATTGAACAACATACCTGGATAAGCGAGTTTAAAATCTAAAAAATCATTGGCAACCAGACTAAAAGTCAGACCGCAAGTAACGAAAATAATTCCTAATATACCGATTATTCCAAACCCTGGAATAACAAAAACTTCTAACATGATCAATATGATACCAACCACAAAAACAGCTATCTCCCAGTTTGCAGCCAAACCTTGTATATAGAGCGGTGCAAAAAACAACATAGCAGCAACTATGGACACAGCAATTGCAAAACCTAAGCCGGGAGCTTGCATCTCCGCATAGATCCCACCAATGATCAGCAAGATCAAAATCCCGCTTACAGCTGGATTGATTAAGAAACCGATGATATGATCGATTGTTCCTTTACGATAAACGGTTTCCTGAACCTGAGTTAAATTGAGATCCTTATAGATCATATCGCGATTCGTAACTTCTGCCTTTGCAAGTTCAAACTTCACGGCTTCTTTACTTGTTAAAGTAAGCAATTGTCCATCTTTTTTAATACTTGGTAAAGATACATTAGGGTCTACAAAGGCTTCAGCCAACTGCGGGTCTCGATTGCGGACTTCAGCAGTGGCACGCATGAGCCCGCGCATATAGGATTGATATTTCTCTGGCAATACTTCTCCTTGCGCATTAACAACACTTGCGGCACCGATACTCCCACCTGGATGGATATAGATATAATCGCTCGCGAGCGAAATGAGTGCTCCTGCAGAAGCGGCATTATTATTAATATAGACAATGGTTTTTATTTTTGATTCCAAAAGCTTCGTTCGAATGGAATCTGCAAAATTCAGGGCACCCCCATAGGTATTCAGCTCCAGCAGTACATAATCTACCTTTCTACTCTGCGCACTGTCATAAGCTTGCTTCACTGTGCGCCATGCACTTGGCCCTATATCCTCTTTTAATTCAAACACATAGACCTTTTGTGCAAAGCTTGAGGTGAATAATACCAAGCTTAAAAAGACTGTTATTAAAAATGATTTACTAATTTTGTCTTTCATAATAAGATTATTAAAAAATAATAAACGAGCGATTAATACATTTGCTATGTCTAAATATACTATTTCTAGCGCATTTTCTCAAACATTCAGATTTCCGATCTGGAAGATAGAAGTAGATGAACACAGTAAATTGCTAGCAATCGAGTGTCGCGATCCAGAAACAACGCTTCCCTATATCACGGTGATGGGTTTTGACGGGACAATCAAATTAGATCATTACCTGCTGCCCGAAAAAGAATGGACGCTAGCCGCTATTCAAAAGGAAGTGGTCGTGCTGAGAAAGGTTTCCGAAAACAGTCCTGTATCTCCAGGCGTGTGGGTCTTGAATCATAAAATTCCGAATACAGATTTTCTTTTTCATCAATATCAATATATCGGTATCTTAAACGGATACATACAGATCAGACCACAACATATTACATCGGGTTTTGAACAATATTTTTCGCTAGTATCTAACCAAATTTCAACAAGGATAGACTCGGGAATTAAACCTTTTGATAATAACATAGTCTTTCCCTTGGAATTCAATGGGCAAAAACCTGCTTTTTTGCTGCATTATAAAAATGAAGATCTTTGGATCAGTAAATCAGGTTCTAATTTTTTATGGAGTTTTCATGAAAAACAAGATGAAAAATATAATATCAGGTTGCTGATTTCAAATAAAAATGAAATTCTGGATGAGGCCATGATCATTCGTAATCTGGAATTAAAATTGGTACAAATTTATTTTCAAATTGGTTGTCAAATTTTTCTTTTAACACACAATAAACGAGAGTTTGTATCGTATTTAGTATAATTGTAAAACATGATGAATATTCTATTAAAATCTACTACATATAAAACACTGGCATTCTTATCAATAACAATGCTAGCCATAAATCACAATCAAGTTATCGCTCATACATTTTCTAACGCTGCCGTACCTGACTCCATTGGAGTAGAAAAAATTGACGGTCAAGAATATGTTCTTTTTAAAATTGAAAAGGGGGATAACTATTATCAATTGAGTAAAAGATATAAAACGAGTGTTGGTAAAATAACAGAATTAAATGGCAACAAAACTTTAGCCGTGGGTCAGATTGTCAAAATCCCAACGGGCAAAATGTTTTATGTAACGCCCAACGATCCAAAGAGCACTCCAAATAAGAGCGCTAAGAAAGAATTGATGGATTACACTGTTGGTAATCAAGAAACGCTTTATGCCATTTCCCGTAAATTTAATGTAACTGTTGAAGAGATAAAAAGAGCCAACAATCTACACTCAAACAGCATTAGTGGTGGACAAATTTTAAAAGTCCCGAATAATGACGCCATAAGTATTGTCGAGAAACCTAATATTAGTTTAATTTCTCCGGATAGCCTTGATGTAGATGAACCTCAAATTGCTGCTAATAAATACGGTATCCGTGAAAAAACGGAACGTGGTATTGGCGTCTGGATTGAAGGGTTGAATGCTAACGGCACCAGTAACTTGGCCTTACACAAAACAGCCGCAATTGGAACTGTTTTAAAAATAACAAATCCAATGACACGTAGCGTAACCTATGCAAAAGTTGTTGGGAAGTTTAATGAAAATGCGGATACGCATAATGCAATAGTCGTTTTATCAAAATCTGCAGCTGCCTACATCGGCGCATTGGATAAACGCTTTCAAATCGAAATCACTTATGGAGTCCCATTAGAGGATTAGTTTTTTCGAATCTTTTTGAATATTATATATTAAATGAATAAAAAGCCATATGTCATTGGAATCGCGGGTAGTAGCGGCTCTGGTAAAACATTCTTTCTAAATTGTTTTTTAAAGCACTTTAGTAGCAAAGAAGTAACACTCATCTCACAAGATGACTATTATATTCCTGCAAACACAAAAACGCAAGAGGAAAACAAATTATATAATTTTGATCTCCCCACTTCGATCGATCGCCAAGCTTTCTATAAAGATATCAATGATCTGTTTGAAGGAAAAACGGTGTACAAGGAAGAATATACATTCAATAATCCTGCATTAATACCAAAGATGCTCGAAATTAATCCTGCACCTATTTTGATTATTGAGGGTCTATTTATATATCACTATACAGAAGTAAATAAGCTGATTGATCATCGTATTTTTTTGGATGCCGATCAAGACATCGCTTTTGAGCGTCGCTTGAAGCGTGATCTGATTGAGCGTGGATATTTAGAAGATGATATTCGTTATAAATGGGTCAACCATGTTTTACCCTCTTACAGTGAATTCCTTTTACCTTACCGAGATAGTTGCGATCAAGTGATCATCAATAACACCGATGACCCCGAACCTATCTGGAAGATAACAGATGATATCTGTGAGGATCTAAAAAAGAAAATATACAAATAACAGATAAAAGACTGCCTAGAGCGGTCTTTTATGTTTTCATCTCGAATAAAAGGGTTTGCGTATACTTATTATTTACCTATCTTTGCGCCAGCAAACAAATTATACTAATGAGCCATTCTGTAAAGATTAAAAATGCTTTAGTGTCTGTATATTATAAAGACAACTTAGCACCATTAATTCAATTATTAAACAAATACGGTGTTACCTTCTATTCTACAGGTGGCACAGAAGCTTTCATCAAAGACTTAGGTATTGATGTAGTTCCTGTAGAAGACTTAACGAGCTATCCTTCTATTTTGGGAGGTCGTGTTAAAACATTACACCCAAAAGTATTTGGTGGTATATTAGCAAGAAGACCTTTAGAAAGTGACCAACAACAATTAGCTCAATATGAGATTCCAGAGATTGATTTAGTCATTGTTGATTTATATCCTTTTGAGGAAACAGTAGCTTCTGGTGCTTCTGAGGAAGACATTATTGAAAAAATTGATATCGGTGGTATTTCATTGATTCGTGCTGCTGCGAAGAACTTTAATGATGTTGTTATCCTATCTTCTAAAAATGATTATACAGCATTGGAAGAAATGCTTGCAAATCAAGAAGGTACAACAACTTTAGAGCAACGTAAGGATTTCGCGAAACTTGCTTTCAATACGTCATCACATTACGACACCGCTATTTTCAACTACTTCAATAAAGAAAATACGTTGGATGTGTTCAAACAATCTGAACAAAAAGCACAAGTATTACGTTACGGTGAAAACCCACATCAAAAAGGAGTTTTCTACGGTGATTTAGAAGCGATGTTCACGAAATTGAATGGTAAGGAATTATCATACAATAACTTGGTGGATGTAGATGCTGCTGTAGCTATTATTGATGAATTTACGGAACCTACATTTGCGATCTTAAAACATACAAATGCTTGTGGAGTTGCTTCACGTCCAACAATTAAGCAAGCTTGGGTTGATGCGCTAGCATGTGATCCTGTTTCTGCCTTTGGTGGTGTATTGATTACAAATGGTGAGGTTGATGCGGAAACTGCAACGGAGATCAATAATTTGTTTTTTGAAGTTCTAATTGCTCCTTCTTACTCGGAAGATGCGATTGCAATCCTTACAGCGAAGAAAAACCGTATCATTCTTGTTCGCAAAGAGGTTGAATTACCGACACAACAATTCAAAACGTTGTTGAATGGTGTTATTCAACAAGATAAAGACAATACGGTTGAAGGTCCTGAGCAAATGACTGCTGTAACGACTGTAGTACCTACTGCAGCTCAGTTGGAAGACTTATTTTTCGCCAATAAAATTGTTAAACATACCAAATCAAATACCATTGTATTTGCTAAAAATGGTACGTTGATCACTTCTGGTGTAGGTCAGACTTCACGTGTTGACTCTTTGAAACAAGCGATTGAAAAAGCTAATGCTTTTGGATTTGACTTGAAAGGCTGTTCTATGGCTTCTGATGCTTTCTTCCCTTTCCCTGACTGTGTGGAGATTGCTGCTGATGCTGGAATCGCTGCTGTACTGCAACCAGGTGGCTCGATTAAAGATCAGTTATCGATTGACATGTGTAACGAAAAAGGATTAGCGATGGTGACGACAGGTGTACGTCATTTCAAACACTAATCTCGCGCTAAACGATATAAAATACAAGAGGCAGTCTTCCTAATTAGGAAGACTGCCTTTTTTTTGTAGGGTTGAGATTTTAAGATTCAGATTAAAGGAAGAAAATTTTCATCAGCCCTAAACATTTATGTGGATAAAAGAAATATACCTATAGCAGCATTCGATACAGATGAGTTGTATTTAAAATTGTACCTAAAATAAATTTAGCTTATTTTGAAAATAGGTTTAACCTGTTTATAAAATAGACTAAATTCCGTTAAAATAACCCGTTTATGTACATAGCAATATTAAGAGGTATCAATGTAAGTGGTCATCATCTCATCAAGATGGAGAGTTTAAGGACCTCACTTCAAGGAATAGGCCTTCAGGAAGTCGAAACTTATATCCAAAGTGGGAATATTGTGTTTCAATCTGAAATAACCGATGTGACTCTCTTGGAAAGTAGGATAATGAACGTAATCCTCCAAGATTTCGGATACCATGTGCCCTGCCTAGTCTTGCACAGCGATGATCTATATGTTATCGTGAATCAAAATCCTTTGTTAAAGGATCCTCATAATAAGCTGTCCTACTTTCATGTTACATTTTTATCAAAGGCCCCCGAAATAAAGGACCTCACTCCTATTCTGGACAAAAAACTACCTGATGAAGCAGCTGTTCTCATGGGTAGAACAATCTATCTGTACTGCCCCTATGGCTATGGAAAAACTAAATTAACGAACAATTTCATTGAAGCTAAACTAAAGGTGTCGGCAACCACACGCAACTGGAAAACACTGCAGGCTCTTCTTAAAATGGTTTCAAAAAATAGTGAAAAATAAGAAAGGCGACCCATGGTCGCCTTTCTTATTAAAATATGTAATGATACTTAGATACTTGGTACATTGACCAATTCATTTGTATCTGCATTATAATCGATACCTTCGAAATTAAAACCAAAAAGGTGGAAAAACTCGTCGCGGTAACCTTGAATATCTGAAATTTCAGATAGGTTTTCCGTACATGCTTTGTCCCATAATGCCGCTACTTCAGCTTGAACATCAGCTCTCATTTCCAAATCGTCTACACGGATACGGCCTTTTTCGTCTAATTGAACTTGACCATCTGCAGTATACAATCTTTCTGCAAATAAGCGCTGCATTTGCTCAATCGTTCCTTCGTGAATACCTTTTTCTTTCATCACTTTGTATAGTAACGATATATATAAAGGAACTACTGGAATTGCTGAACTTGACTGCGTCACCAAAGCCTTGTTAACAGAAACATAAGAAACACCGTTAATGTCTTTCAAGATTTCATTGATAGCAGGTACAGTACCTTCTAAATTGTCCTTTGCGCGACCAATCGTACCATTACGGTATATTGGATACGTTAATTCAGGGCCAATATAGGAATATGCAACAGTTTTAGCACCTTCGGCCAAAACTCCAGCTTCTTTCAAATCTTCAATCCAGAATTTCCAATCCTCACCACCCATTACGGCTACTGTATTTGCGATTTCTTCTTCATTATCAATCGGATTGATGGTAATATCTGAAACCACACCTGTGTGAAAATCTACTGTTTTATCCGTAAAAGGAACTTCTATAGGTTTTAAAACAGAAGCATGTGCTACGCCTGTTTTAGGATGTGTACGTCTTGGAGATGCCAAACTATAGATTACTAAATCCACTTGACCTAAGTCTTGTTTGATTAGGGCTATCGTTTGCTTTTTGATTTCATCAGAAAAAGCATCGCCATTGATACTTTTTGCATAAAGACCAGCTTGTTGTGCTTCTTTTTCAAAAGCAGCAGTATTATACCAACCAGCTGTACCAGGTTTCCCCTCTGCAGCAGGTTTTTCAAAAAATACGCCAATTGTCGCTGCTCCAGAACCGAATGCTGCTGAAATACGAGATGACATACCGAATCCCGTAGATGCACCAATAACCAATACTTTCTTAGGGCCATTAGCGATTTCACCTTTGGATTTCACGTATTCAATCTGGTTTTTAATGTTTTGCGCAGTTCCTTCTGGATGCGAGGTTAAACAAATAAAACCTCTAGTTCTTGGTTGTATAATCATAATGATTAATTTTCTTACTCCTATTTTATTAAGGATGCAAAATAAACAAATTTTAGCAACAATTGATGCATAAATCAAGAATATCTTTTTTCTACTGCTGAATAGAATGGCTATTGACATTATCCAAGACATTCCCTACTTTAGAAATCTTAATCATGATCAAAACTTAAGCATGCCCCTTACCCCTAAATCTAAAGCACTTTGGCTTGGAATACTAGCCTCTTTATTTTTTGCCAGTACTTTTGTACTCAACCGTATCATGGCTGTATCTGGAGGTGGTTGGCAATGGTCATCGGCGCTTAGATTCTTATGGATGCTTCCCGTGCTATTGCTCATCGTTGTTATTCGAGGCAATTTGAAACCGTTGCTGATCGAGATGAAAAGGAACTTGATGCCGTGGTTGGTGTGGAGTACCATGGGTTTTGGGGTGTTCTATGCGCTCCTTACATTTGGTGCCAGCTATGGTCCCTCATGGTTGGTTGCTGGAACTTTCGAATCCACTATCATCGCCGGTATGTTTATCGGTCATTTCCTTCAGAAAAAGCAAGACCGACAACCTTTTTCAAAAGCGACACTCTTTTTCTCCTGTATCATTTTAATAGGCATTGTAATCATGCAGATGGCAGAGGCCAAATCGACCTCTTGGTCTACGCTATTGTTGGGGACTATCCCTGTTTTGATAGCAGCTATTGCTTACCCACTCGGCAATCGTAAAATGATGGCACTAACACAGGGTTCCTTAGACACCTATCAACGGACTTTAGGAATGACTTTAGCGAGCATGCCTTTTTGGATCATCCTGATGTTTTTTGGATATCACGAGCATGGGCTTCCCGAACAAGGACAACTGTTGCAGACGTTACTTGTGGCTTTGTTTTCAGGTGTTATCGCAACGCTACTTTTCTTTAAAGGAACGGAATTGGTGCAACATGACCAGAAAGGGTTAGCCGCGGTGGAGGCTACACAAGCGATGGAAGTTATCTTTACTTTATTAGGTGAAATCATCCTATTAAACAGTCTCTTTCCCAATAATTTAGCGCTATTGGGAATTTTCTTGGTGGTAGTCGGAATGTACCTTCACAGCAAAAACCACTAATGTAACAGGGTCTTACTTATCTTATCGAGATTTAAGCTATTTGCCATGGCAGAAAATATTTTATAGTAAGTGCCGCGAAGGTCGTAAAGGTCTTCATGAACCCCCTTTTCGACCACCCTTCCTTTTTCCATAACGACGATCGCATTGGAATCTATGATCTGAGAAATACTGTGCGAAATAATGATTACTGTACGGTCCTTTTTGATAGCATCTAAACTATTTTTAATCTGCTCTGTCGCGATGGCATCTAAATTTGCGGTAGGTTCATCCAAAAATATAATAGGTGGATTTTTTAAAAATAACCGGGCAATAGCAATGCGCTGCTGTTGACCACCGGATAATAAGTGAGCTCCCGAATCGTAGCCTTGCGGAAGTTCCATGATCTGCTCATGGATGTAAGCATCTTTCGCTGCTTGTATAATCTCCTCCTGACTACTTCCTATTTTTCCATATTCAATATTCTCAAAAATTGAGCCCTTAAAAATATGATTACGCTGCAATACCATCCCCGTGTTCTGTCTTAAAAAATCAGTATCGTAATTTCGCAGATCAACTCCATCTAAAAGGATCTGACCTGCCGTTGGTTCATAAAATTTATCGAGTAAATTGATGACGGTACTTTTACCGGCACCGCTCAGTCCTACAAGTGCTGTGATTTGATTTGGTTTTATTTCAAAGGAGATATCTTTTAAGGCATGGGTTCCATTGGGATACTCAAATGAAACATTTTGAATCGAAATATGACCTTTTATCTGCTCAGGTTTAAACGTTCCGCTCCCTTCTGTAAGATCATCAGATTCCAATATTTCGAAAAAAGATTCGGAGTAGATCAACGCATCATTGACCTCATCATAAATACGATGTAGCTGACGAATTGGCGCTGAAACGTTGGAGAATAACATAATATGAAACATAATCGCCCCTATTGTTATTTGATTGTCAAGCACCAGATAAGCGGTCAATACGATGATCACGACCACTGCAATTTGCTCAATGAAATTTTTTAGACTATCAAATATAAAACTCGTTTTCCGAGTTTGCATCTGATTTTCTGTCATTTCAAATTGAATTTTCTCATGCCTCTCGGCTTCTTGGGGTTCACGGACAAAAGATTTAATGACCAATATAGAGTCAATCAGATTGATGATCCTATTGTTTTTCGACTCCCTATACTTCCGCATCTGACGTCGGAATCCACTTAACTTTACAGCTTGGTTTTGACTAATATAAAAATAAATGGGGATGACTGCCAAACCTACTAATCCGACATATACGTTGGCCAGAAACATACACACCAATGCCACGATAGCATTGGCAAACAGGGGTAGAATATCAATGAAGAAATTCTGAACCAGCCTGGTTAGGGAGCTGATACCAGAATCGATTCGCGTTTGTAATTTTCCGCTTTCATTCTCTTCTGAAGTGTAAAAAGCCATCTTATAGGTCAAAATTTTCTCTACGATTCGTTGTGAAAAATCACGCGCAATAAATATGCGCAACTTTTCACCATAAAATTTCTGTCCAAATTGAATAAAGGAATAGATAATTTCCTTCAACAAAAGAATACCTGAAATAATTCCAATCAGATGCATTCCTTTAGATAGTGGCTCTTTAGCAACCATCAAATCGCTAATGGAATCTACCGTATATTTCAATATAAAGGCATTGATCTGCGCCGCGAATGAACCGACTAATGTTAAGATCAATGTATAAAAAATAAGGCTTTTATAAGGTTTGGCAAATGGTGCTATTTTTTTAAACAGAAGTGATAAGGTCATATTTGCAGTATTTAGGCGACTTATTGGAAATAATCAGGATATTACTTCAATCTGACTACAACAATAATACCGAAATCAAGTAAAAAAACATTAAAAAAGGGAAATGAATAATTCCATTTCCCTTTTCTCATGTTTGAATTGATAACTAACCAAAGATGTCGTTCAATACCTTTGCTAAACGTAAGCCTCCTCTTAACATACAATTTTCCACTGTGTAGATATTGTTGTAAACATAGCTGTAAGAAAGGTTCGCATTATGAGCTACATCTGCATAGATTTTATCTGACAGTTGATTGGACTCGTACAACCAACTTGCTAAGTTTCCTCCTTGTAATTGCTTCGTCTCAGGTTTACCTAAAATATCCAATACAGTTGCATATTCTGTATAGCTATATTTTTCACCATCGACTAAATCTGAATCCCACACACGGTGAATATTAGATTTTTTACCGAACCAACTCACCTCAATTTTATTCCCGCCTTGATCCTCTGCTTTACTCACGTGCATGGGTTGGTGCGCATCGCCGATTAAATGGATCAACATATAAAGGTTTTGCTTCTTTTTCTCTAAAGGCAATGCTTTATCCGAAAATGATTTTTCCAATCTCAAAACGGTCTTGTATAAGTTCTCTTCACTTGAGTTTTCCATGGCCAACTGAAAATCTGCCCAAGGCAAATGTGGATTGGTATTGATGAAATGAGAATTTCCAAGTTTTTTAAACTCCTCATGTGGATCAGATTTAATGAAATCGCCCCAATTTGCCCAGTAGGCTAATTTCTGTTTTCCGATTATTTTTTCAATATTTCTTTTAGCCTTTTTATTCAAATGACGTTCTGCCACTTCGGCAACAACACGATGTCCTGTGGATCCCCAAGCAAATACGGAAGAAATCTGCAAGGTCAATGCGACTACAATCAGACTTTTTAGTATATTTTTCATAAACACTACAATTTTAGCGCAAAGGTAAAAATTACATTTTCAAATAAAACCCTATCAGCGTAATAATTTAACTTTTAAAAAGCTCAAAACCATATTGGGCATCGCACCAAAATTCATCTAATGCAATTAATCGCGGCTTAAAAAAGGAAATCAACGCTGGCCAATCTTCTTGTTTAAAAATACTCTTTCCCTCCATGGTTATATAAATCATACTGACGGATTTTCCATATTCATCTACGACTTCTAAATCCCAAGTCCAATCTTCTTCCAAAATACCCTTTAAAATATTGCGGTATTCTTCAAATTGTTCCCACATTAATTTACGCATGGATAGATCTTGGTGATTCCATTCAATTGCGATGATAGCGGTGCGCTTATCAGCTTCCATTTTAAAACGAAGATTTTTCACTCCAGTTCTATAATTCACCCAATTGATCTTTACTCCATCTGCTGATGTATGCAATGCCATATATTGGCCAAAACGAGTCCAAAAAGACTCCTTCAATTGCTTCACTTCTTCTCTTGAATACACGTATTAATTTTTAAAACAACGAAATTACTATTTTTATTCACATAATATACAAAACATTCCCCTCCCCTTGTCTGTTTTAATGGTATGTCGTTTATACAAACGATAAATGAATACAAACATAAATAACACGATAATGGATAAGAAAAAATCACTCTTTATACTCGCCGCTACTGCAGTTGCTACTTTGGCCTATAACGCATTCAAACCTATTAAATCTAAAGTAAAAGTTGTTGAACCCTTTGATATCGATCGTTATTTAGGTAGCTGGTATGAAATAGCTCGGCTCGATTTTAAATGGGAAAAGGGACTGTCGCAGGTAACGGCAACCTACAGTAAGCATGAGGATGGAAGTATTCGGGTTAACAATCAAGGATTCCATAAGCAGAAAAATAAATGGAATCAATCCGTTGGTAAAGCAAAGTTTATAGATCTGCCAACGAGAGCAGCATTAAAGGTCTCGTTTTTTGGTCCATTTTACAGTGGATACCATGTCGTAAAAATAGATAAAGATTATCAATATGCACTCGTATTTGGAGACACCTTAGATTATATGTGGATATTATCCAGGGAAAAGGTCATACCAGAGGAGATAAAATTGGACTTTTTAAAATACGCTAGAAACTCTGGTTATGCGATAGAAAAACTCGTATGGACCCTGCAAGATTAATCAAAAATAGGTTTTAAAACACCATAGTCAAGAGTTGGGTCCTTTGCAAAGACGAGTGCCAGCTCTTCTCTATCTTCTTGGGTTATGGCACCACCAAGACCGACATTATATAATTCAAGCAGATACATGGAACCTTCTAGCTTATTTTCGTGATTTAAAATCGCGCTACCAACGTAGAAGTTCAGGACAGATACGGCATATTCGCCAAAAATATCAAATCCAAATCCGGCTTTTGTCACTACTGCATAACGCATATATTTCTCAAAATCAGATTTCAAAATTTCCTTAAGTTTTTGTTCCATACCCGCAAAAATGCAATATTATTGTGATATAAAAAAGGGGATAAAAACCTATTTATCCCCTTTTTATATTTCAGAAATCTTTACTATCGTACACTTATAGCTACGATGCGATCTAATATACGTTCGGACTCTGGTGCATCAGCATCCGCTTTTGCAAATTCAGAACCATATCCCTCTGCTCCTATCACTTGACCACTTGGTCCCTTTCCTACTAGAAAGACTTTGACGACATCTGCACGATCTTGAGATAATTTTTTATTGAAATTTTCATTTCCTGTTTTATCAGTATATCCGCCTATTTTAATGGTTGCAGCTGGAAAGGCATGTAAAATTGCGGCTAAATTCGCCAACTGAATTTCACTTTCTGGTAATACTTTGGCAGTTCCTGTTTCGAAATTTAAATTATCAAAATTAAACCATTTATCTTTCAATTCTTCCTCACCTAATGCCTTATAATCTGTTTTTAAAAACTGAACCAGCTGATCTTCTATACCACCTTTATAAGCTTGTAATTTTACTCCATCGGGTAAGATGACCTCTAAGCTTTCCCGAACAACAGGGGTAACTGCGACAACAGTAATACTGGTATCTACAGCCGTTGTTTGCATGGTATCAACCACTGCTACTTGATCTTTATCTCCTTTACATCCTCTACCAAATAAAAACCAGAGTATGGCAATAATAACAATTGGGATCAATAACTTCCATATACCGCCACCGCCAGACTGTGGATTTTCGGTATGTAAAGGATCTACTGTAGCCCCTACCGGAGGACGAGGAATAATGGGAACATGATCAATAGGTGGCACAATTGGCGGTACTACGGTCAACTCTTCCTCTCTTGATACAGCCTCGTCTGTTACATTTTCAGGATGTATGATTGCGGGGTCCTTATCTACAGGTACGGAAACCAACACGGCTTCAATAGACTTGTCATCGACTGTGGTATTCGCTGTAGGTGTAACCACTTCTCCAGAAGTAGTCACCGGAGATCCAAATGCTCCTAACCCCAAACCTGCAGGTAATGCGGCAGCAAAATTATGCTTATTTTCATCCAGCAATCGCGTGACAGCACTGGCATTCCAATTGGTTCCATTTTGTGTTAAACTTGAAAACACCGCGGGTAAAGAAAGGCTTAATAGTTTTTCAACTGTTGCGCCATTAGCGCCAATAGCACTTCCTAAATTCGAAACAATCGTATCGAACTTACCGCCAAAAATGGATTGTAATAGATCATTATGATGGGGCGAGATAGGCTCGGAATCCACCAAACCATTGATCCGTCCGGTTTCAGTATTCGTTTTTAAATAGTCATCAAATTTAAAGTCTCCGAAATATTGTTTCGCTTTCTCCAATATGGCATTCAATCCCGTTCCAGATTCTTTCTGTAATCCTAAAAAAAGCGATGGAACAATTGTTCCAATTGCTGATTTTACTTTTTCCTTATTTTCTCCCAAGGAATTACCAAGCTTAGATAAGGCCTCTTCGTTAAAAAATTCTTTAGCAGAATTTAAAAGATTAATTTCCATAATGTTCAAATTTTAGTTTATCTGTTTTCAGTTAGTTTCATTGCAGATAGATGTAGTATGCTGCAATGCTACCTTGTTGTAACAATTATCTTGCAAGAATTGTTTTAAGACCCAAGCTACTCCTAAAAAAAATAACGCTAAATAATAATTGACTTCAATGGGTAGTAAATGACAAATACGCAATCGATTGTCTTATTCTAGATATTTTATTTACGATAAAATATATTTACATTCATAGATAATAATTACCCAATTTCACTTTATCCTAAAAAATTGTTAACCGCAATTAAAGGATAATTTAACCAAGCAAATAAACTTAGATCTATATCTTAAAATGCGAATTATACTCTTATGCTTAGCCGCGTTACTATTTCAGTCAAGTCATCTTGCTGCTCAACGCCTTATTTATGCTAAAGATATTCCTTTAGAAAAAATACGTATCGTACCCGAAACCACATTAGGAGGGACTATTTCCGAACGAATCAGCGATTTGGAGTATATTCCTTTAAAAGGTAATAAAAACCAATTATTGGATAGAGCCTATAGCAGTACCCTTACTAACGATCGGATAGCCATATTATCAAGAAAAGGTTATCTATACCTCTATAACTTAAAAGGAGATCTCATTAAGATTGTCGATGAAGTAGCTGGTATAAAAAAAACAAAGGAAGATTCTCAGTTATTCCATCACATTATAGCAACAGAAAAAGGGTTTAGACTTTCTTACAATAAGATGAAAATAAATCTGGATCGAGATGGTAACCTGATCGATACCATATCGATCAATCACGATGATAGCTTTCAATATACCACAACCATCGGAAATTCTTCTTGGCATTATTCAGTTCCTGATTTTATTGGTAAAAAAAACATGGATACCAAGTCTCTAAGACGAGGTGATAGTACCATCGTCATCTATCAAAAAATGGATAGTACATTCCTGGCATTCTATTCATTCGGTTCATTAGGGTCACTTCAAAAGAACAATAAAGCCTATGCGAGTTTTACCTATAGTACGCAACTGTTTGAACTGGATTCAATGGGAGTCTCAAAGATCTATCAGTTTATTTTCCCTTTAAAAAACACACCAAATCTAGATGAATTGACTAAAATAAAAGATTATATGCCTGCTATGCAGTATATGGATGCCCATCAAAGTATCATTACCGGTATTGGGGATGTCTTTCCTTACCAAAATTATTTGATCATTCAATTCCAGCAGAGCGGAAATTTAACATTAGCACTCGATCCTACGACCAAAGAAATCATAGGGCTTCAAAATATTATACCGGACAAGTGCAATGACTATCTCGCTTTTTTGAACTATAATACCTTAGGTACAGATGGTGAATATTTATACTCGATCTTATTTCCAGAAGATATTCGACAGGCCATCGGGAAATCTATTGATGAACGTCATCCTGTAAGCGATCGCCTCAAAATGTTAGAAAAAGTCAACAATCCTATTTTTGTACGTTTCAAATTACGATAACCCTTATGTCATATACCTTTATCCGCTATATCCTAATCACGCTATGTTGTATAGGCACGCTAAATGCACAAACGAAAATTCAAGGCATCGCAATCGATACGTTATACAAAAATATATTACGTTCTGCTTCTGTTTCGATCTACGAGAAAGGGAAAGAGTCTGTCGAAAAAGTAACCTTAACTGATGCTTATGGTAAATTTGTCGTAAATGACCTTGCAGCGAATAAACCCTATCTATTAGAACTACGGTATCAAGGATTTCAAAAAGTCTTACAGGAGTTTATGCTTAGCAAAAATGAGGAGAAGGACTTTGGCAAAATCCACATGGCGTTTGTAGAAAATCAGCTCGAAGAGGTCGAAGTCATTCCGCCGGTACGTATGAATGGAGATACCTTGGAGTTTAATGCCGATGCATTCCAATTGGACAGCAATGCGGTAGTCGAAGATTTACTTCGAAAGCTGCCTGGTGTAGTGGTTTGGGGAGATGGTAGTCTAACCTACAACGGACGTGAGATACCCAATGTATTGGTGAATGGAAAAGAGTTTTTTGGAAGTGATAAAGCCATTGTATTGCAGAACCTTTCAAAAGATGCGGTTAAAAAATTACAAGTCTACGATAAGCGTAATGAGAAAGAAAAAAAAGAGAATCCGCATGATGTAAAATATGAAATGAACGTAGCATTGAAAAAAGGTAAGGAAAATATGTATTTTGGAAATGCTTCCATAGGATTAGGTACTACCAAACGTTATCAACAACATGCTAATTTCAATCTTGCAAAAAATAAATCACAATTTACTTTGGGCTACTCTGGAAATAATAGCAACAAGAACCTGCAGAATATGGATCAGCTATTAAGAAACACCAGCTTTAAAGGTGTCGGTATCAATGCTGATTTTGATTCGGACTTTCTAAGTACTGGTATCAATAACCAACATGTTTTGGGGTCAAGATATCAATATGATATCATCGGAACCAATGAAGTAAACCGGAAGCACAATATTATCGGAAACGTACTATCACGTTGGGACAACATCCGCACCGAAAGCCACTCGACGACCACACTCCTATCCGAGGAACATAATAATAATACACGTACCAATAATAATCAGAATGAGAACCACCGTCAAAACCAACAGATGGACCTTCGGTACACCAATACAGGAGGAAAAATAAAAGAACGACAGAACAGCTTTACTGCTAATATAAATGCTTACCATCAAAAAAATCAAGACGAATCCGATGATATAACACAATACAATTATGAGGGCAATCATGCTGAAAACACAGCTAATAACAATTCTAACAATCAAATCAGACGACTTAATTTCAGCTCTAAGCTGGATGTCTATGGTGTCAATTCAAGTCCCAACATGCGGATGACTTCCAAAGGGGATAAATCTTTCTGGCAACTGATAACCTACGGGGTACTAATCAATAGCGACATCAGCCAACAAAACAATAGAAATGAACGTAAGAGCACCTATATCAATTACGATAATGACAGTCTCAATCGCAATGATCACCGTTTTTACGACAATAAGTTAGATCAGCAAACGCACGATATACAGCTCACGGCAAACTACAATGATTGGCGAATAACGCAAAAAATAAGCTATTACCATACCAATACCGACAATGATGTTAAGAACCTTATTGGGAACCAATTCGAACAAAATACTGACCTCAGTCACATCAGCACTTTTAATCGCGTACAATATATGCCTACTATCCATTACTCTAAAAACATAGGATACACCAACATGGATGGCAGATATAGTAATTCAACAAATCTTAATATGAGCCTTGGCAGCCGCTTCCATAACGAAAAAAATAGTTCGTCGTTGGATTACCGTAATCTTGAGCAGCATTTTGGGACATTCATACCAAAAATTGGAATTAATAATTACTATACTAAAAATGGAAAATATTATATGTCTAGTGCACTAAATTTTGAATATGATGAAGAGTATCCCAATTTAGACCGATTGCGTCCAATCTATGATAATAGCCATGTCGCGTTCCGTTATTTTGGAGCAGAACATCTCAATAAAACTAGCCGCAGTCGCATTACGCTGAGCAATAATTATAATGAGCAGCGTCAACATGGATATTCCGGTAGTGTAAGTTTAGGCCTTACACTATATAAAAACGGATTAACCGACAGCATTGTTTATGTACCAGGACAGCAGCAGAACTATGTCACGCAGATAAAGGATCTGATGAAGCTCTATTATTTTTCAGGGAATTTGGATAAATCCTATTTAATAGGTAAAAATCAAACCTTGAATATGCAATTTCGCGGTAATCTCAACTGGGGTAATAAGTTTCAATACATGGACCAAGAAAAACAAGAGATGCTCCATAATGCACAAAATATAGAATTAGAGAGCTATTATACTCTTGTGGATCGATATCAGATTGGTTGGACAAATGGCTGGAACCGTTATAGCAGATATAATAAATTAGGGAATAGTAACAATGACTATGTTTCCAATTATTGGAGCTCAGGTCTCAGCATGAGTTATTCCTTGACTAATCGTTGGCAGATCAACAGCAATGCTACAAGCCGTCTATCCACATCTGGAACCTACAAAGACCATGCATTGATCTGGAATGCCAATACAAGCTATCGAATGATGAAGGGTAATAATTTAGAGGTAAAATTGGCAGCCTATGATTTACTGCAGGAAAATAAAGGATTGTATATGTTAAATGGACTCACCGAATTTACACAAGGGTATCGTAACAATTTGACACAATATTTTATGCTTTCTTTAAGTTATTTTCCACGTAAGTTCGGATTTTAGTATCTTGACTGCATCGTCTAGCTCCTATTTTCAAAAACTTAACATTAAACAAATATGGGTTTATTATATTAGCCCTTTTAATACATAACATAATTTAAATACCTATACTAACACAACATTACTCATGATCAAACGTACAGTTGCAACAACTATTTTCTACTTAGCGTCGCTATCCATTTTATTCGCCCAAAATAAACCCAAGTATATATTTTATATGATCGGTGATGGTATGGGACTGAATCAAGTCAATTCCACCGAAGTTTATCTTGCAGATCTAGAAAATAGAATCGGATTGAAACCTTTGGTCTTTTCACAATTCCCTGTAGCCACTTTTGCATCAACTTACTCCCTTTCTAACGGCATTACAGATTCTGCTGCAGGAGGAACTGCACTAGCAGTAGGTTCCAAAACAAAAAACGGTGTCATTGGGATGGACTCAACACAAACAATAGCTTTGAAAAGTATTGCATATGCAGCGAAAGAAAAGGGAATGAAAGTTGGAATCACCACGAGTGTGAGTATTGACCACGCTACTCCAGCTTCTTTCTACGCACACCAAACCAGCAGAAATAAATATTATGAAATAGCGACAGACATCCCTAAATCAAACTTCGACTTTTTTGCTGGTTCAGGATTTTTAAAGCATGATACCAATGCTGCGAAGGAAACTGTCACTCCTATTTTCACCTTATTTGAGAAATCGGGATATACACTTGCTTTTGGAAAATCGGACTATGATAGCGTAAAAGGCAAAGCGGATAAGATTATATTCATGAACAATAAAAACACAGATCCTGAATCCCTAAAATTTGCGATTGATCAAAAAGATGGAGACTTGAATTTGAAACAAATAACAGAAGTTGCTATTGAATCGCTTACGAAAAATAATGACAATGGATTTTTCTTGATGGTAGAAGGTGGTAAAATCGATTGGTCTAGCCATAGTAATGATGCTGCTACTACGCTACACGAGGTGGTAGACTTCAACAGCTCTGTTCAAGTCGCTTATGATTTCTATTTAAAACATCCTGAAGAAACATTGATCATCATTACTGCTGATCACGAAACAGGTGGTATGACCTTGGGTACTGGGAGCAGTAATCTCAATTTTAAAATTTTAGCGAACCAAAAAGTTTCTCAAGGTGAGCTTTCAAAAATAATTTCGAAAGTGAGAGTGGAACAACCAAAAGCAACTTGGGAAGAAATCAAGCATATACTATCGGAAAATCTTGGTCTATGGTCAAAAGTAAAGATCAATGAGGCTCAAGAAAAAGCGATTTTTCAAGCTTACGAGAATAGCTTTATCAAACATGTGAATGCCACAGAAAAAAGTCTTTATGCTAGCGATGAGAAACTTGTTGCACTGGCTGTAAAAACGTTAAATGAAGTGGCTAATATATCATGGGCCTCGGGCAACCATTCGGCAGGATATGTTCCAATTTATGCGATTGGAGCAGGTTCGGAATTATTTACGCATAAAATGGAAAACACCGATATTCCTAAAAAGATTGCGCAAGCAGCGGCTTTAAGTTTATAATTGCCGATAAATAATTCAATAAAAAAGCTATCCTTTTTAAAAAGGATAGCTTTTTTTATGTCTATTTCTCTATTTTTTGATTATCCTTTTGCAGTTGTTTTTTCTCACTTTTAATATTAAGAAATTCGACTAAAACTGAAAAAGCCATCGCAAAATAGATGTATCCTTTTGGGATAGTCTGATCAAAAGCTTCGGCTGTCAACGACACTCCAATCAACAATAGGAACGATAGTGCCAACATTTTGACCGATGGATAGTCATTAACAAATTTGCTGATCTGTTCTGCAGACAATAACATAATCAGTACTGCAATAATAACTGCTGCAACCATAACACCAATTTGATCGACCATACCAACAGCTGTTATGACTGAATCTAATGAGAATACAATATCTAAAATCAAGATTTGAAAGAGTGTCCCAATAAAAGTAACTCCCTTTTTGATGGTCTTTTGTTCTTCCGTATGTCCATCCATTTTATGATGAATTTCTGTTGTACTTTTATATATCAAAAATAAACCCCCAATAAATAGAATCAAATCTCTACCCGATAATTCTAAGTAACGGGACCAATCTGGATTATCAATTCCAAAAGTAGTTGCAAAATTAATAAATGGCTCTGTCAAAGACATGATCCATTTGATTGAAAATAGTAATAAAACACGAGTTACTAAAGCCAAAAGTAAACCTAGCTGACGCGCCTTTTTTTGCTGTTCAGCAGGTAATTTACCACTCAGTATGGAGATAAACACAATGTTATCTATTCCGAGTACAACTTCTAAAACTGTCAATGTCAGTAGTGAAATCCAAATTTGTGGGTCCGAGATCCATTCCATAAAAATTTATTGGGTTTTTAAATTAAATTAATTATAATGTGCTAATGAAAAAATATTCGGACTAAAGCGGGTTAACCGTCCTTGGCTATTTAGAAAATCTAAACTGATGACAAAGCAGTATCCTGCAACTTCACCACCCAATTTTTCAATTAACTTACTTGCAGCGACTACGGTACCACCTGTCGCTAATAAATCATCATGAATCAATATTTTACTCCCTTTAGGGAAAGCATCTTCATGCATTTCAATAGTAGCTTGCCCATATTCGAGGGCATAAGATTCTGAAATCGTATGAAAAGGTAATTTCCCTTGCTTGCGTATAGGTATAAAAGGCACCTGCAAGCGACTCGCTAGCATCATGCCAAATAGAAAACCTCTACTTTCGATACCGGCAACCGCATCCAATTCACAATCTTTTATCTGCTCTACAAATGCATCTACCATTTCTAAACAGAGTTTTGCATCTTGCAATAACGGTGTTATATCTTTAAAAACAATTCCAGGTTTTGGAAAATCATATACATCACGAACAACACGTTTTAATTTTTCTTCTAGCATCATTTAAAATGTTAAATATGGTGCAAGTTTACGCAAAAAATCATCATCTAATAGGAGGACCTTTCTTAAATCTTCCATGTTTTGAAAGCGTCCATGCTGAATTCGATAATTGACTATCGCTGTACCTTGCTTGTAATTAATATAGGGATGTTTGGCCAAAGACTTAACATCCAAATCATTGATATTAAGTTTATAAATCATCGGATCTGAACTGATTTTTAAATAAGGAAATATAGCTTCGTAAGTCTCTAATGGAAGTCCATATATTTCCTTTATTTGCTGTACCGTTACAAAACCACCTAGTGATTTTCGATAGCTAACAATACGATTTGCAAAAACCGAGCCTATACCGCGAAGTTTAATAAACGCTGTCGTATCTGCAAGATTAACATCAATAATTGGAGGAGCTAATCTAAACTCCTTTTGACCTACTTTTTGTACAGTCTGATATTCTTGTTTCTCTTCCTCTTGTTTATAAGCAGAAACCTGTTCTATCACAATAAAATCTTGGAGACGTTTAAATTCATCTGGCGAAATGGAGTAGATTTTTGCCAAATCTTCTTTCTTGTAAAACTGACCACCCTTATTTCTATAATTCAGAATAACACGCACCTGTTTATCTGACAATCCCAACCTTTTCCAGCCATCCTCATCCAAGCGATTGGGGTCGAAAGGAAACAATTTTGCTGCTGTTTTTAATTGATTTGAAGCGGAGCCTTTGCTATTTGCCCATTCACCAGATGTCCGCTTATAATGCCTTGAGTTGACACCACTTGTATCTTCCGTAAAATCTCGAATTTCAAAGGAGTCAAAATCAGTGGGATGCAAGAAGTTATAAAAATATGGAAAACTGATGAACACCAAAATCATCAGGAACAAGACAAAAAAACCGTTCTGTTCAGTTCGGGATAAATTAAAATATTTAAAAAAATTCCGTAACACAATGATTTAGTTTTCATTAAGTTACGGAATTTTTAATTAAATACAACCTTTTTGTTATGTTTCAAACCTTAAATAAAGGCTTTAAGTACTATAGACTATTTTTATCTACTTTCTCGACTTTACTATCGTCCTTCAATGTTTTGGAAATCGCATCAAATGGTCTAGATACAATCTCATCTCCTTTTTTAAGGCCTGATAAAATTATAATATTCTTATCATCCTGAATACCGGTCTTTACAACAGTTTGTTTAACCAAGCCATTATTAAGTACGAAAACGTATTCTTTAAGACTATCATTGCTTAAGCTATCTGCTCCAACACCATTTCTGATGGTTACAGATTGAATTGGGATTGCTAAGCCTTTCTGATGACGTGTAAAGATCTGCACTGTCGCTGACAAACCTGGTTTAAAAGGCGAAACATGAGTTTCCTTTAATAGATCCTCATAGGAGCTCAATTGGATACGTACTTTTACATTAAAGTTTGTCACTTGTTCTGTAGAAGAACCTGCAGTAACCGTTGCTATATTTTTGGATGAAGAAGCAATTTCTGTTACGATACCCTTAAACTTGCGATCTTGGTAAGCGTCTACTTCAATTTCTGCTTCATTTCCTACACGAACGCGATTGATGTCATTTTCATTCACATCAACATTCACTTCCATAACTTCCATATTGGCAATACGCATAATTTCTGTTCCAGCCATCTGGGCAGTTTCCTACCACACGCTCTCCCAATTCGATAGATAAAAGAGATACGACACCATCACTTGGAGAATATATTGTCGTTCGGTCTAAGTTATCCTTCGCTTCTTTTACTGTCGCTTGCGACTGGTCAATTCCATATTTAGTAGAAAGTACCGTTTGCTTCTGCGCTTCAATAGCTGCTAGAGTCGAGTAATACTCGGAAGAACTTTTATCCATTTCAGCAGCAGATATCACCCTTTTATTGAACAATTCTTGATTTCTTTTAAAAGTTGCCTCCACATTACTAAAATTTGCCTGTTGCTGCTTCAATTGTTGTTGGGCAGCTGCTAGATTAGCTCTTTGTGAATTTAACGTTGCAATAGAACGATCGTATCCCGATTGTAAGATATCAGGTTTAATACGACATAAAACTTGTCCTTTTTTAACGATATCGCCTTCCTTGATATTCAATTCAACGACCTCTCCCGAAACCTCAGAACTTAATTTAACTTCAAATTCCGGTTGAATCTTACCACTTGCAGAAACCAACTCATTGATTTCCATCTCTTTTGCGGTATCCACAGCAACTTTGATGACATCCCCTTTTCCGAACCATCCTAATTTGCTGCCAACTAAAACCAATACTAATATAACTACAGCACTTATTAATATGATCTTTGTTAATTTACTTTTCTTTTTAGCCATTTCAAATTTTCGTTAAGGAGTTAATTGACATCAAATTTAATCGGATTTCCAACATAATAATCTATTATTTTATCTTTAAAGATCATATTATATTTTGCTTGAATCAAATCAAATTCAGCTTTATTTCTATTTGTTTGAGCAGTAAATAGTTCAATACCGTTAGCCATTCCAATGTCGTAGCGTTCTTTGATGACCTGAAAGGCATCTGTTGCGCTGCTAAAAGCAGCTAAGCTCGATTGATATCGCTGCGCTGCAGCAGATAAGTCCAGAACAGCTTGATTGACGGTTTTATTTAAAGTTGTTTCCAAAAGCTGCTCATTGGTCTCTGCCAATTGTAGGTTAATCTTCGCTTTTGATACATTAACCTTGTTTTTATTATTATCAAAAATAGGGATCGATAATGACAGACCAGCACCAAACGATTTATTTTTGTTCACCTGGTCTCCAAAAGGAATAACAGTTTGAGTAACTAGGTCATATGCCTTTGAAGAATAATTAGACCCATAACTAACACCCAAAGAAAGAGTTGGTAAATAACCTCCTTTTGCAATAGCAATCTGTTTTAATGCGGCTTGTTTATCCAATTGTGCCTTTTTCAGTTCGGGATTAAAACTTTTAGCTTTATCAAAAACGGTTTCAGCAGTATATTGCTCTAATACCTGATCGATTGCTTCTACTTGTGGTTTCACCAATTGCAGATCGGTCTGAGGAGATAGCTCCATCAATTGCTTAAGGGCTAACAAAGAAGACTCATAAGCATTTTTTGCATTAACAAGATTAAGTTGATCTGTAGCAACTTGGTTTTTAGATTGGGATAGATCGGCCAAAGTCTTATTTCCAACTTCGAATTGAATAGAATCATTTTTCACTTGCTCCTTAGACAATAAGATTTGTTGCTCACTTGCAATCGTCATCTCCTTGTTGGTGATTGCTTCTAAATAATTGACCAAAACGGAAAGCATCAGGTCGTACTTGATCTTTTCTATTTGTGTTGCTGCCGATTCCAATAATAATTTATTGGCTTTAATTTGATTGACTTTTTGTAAACCTTGGAAAATGGTTACGTTTGAACTCAATGAGCCACTTGAAGTAGTAGTCCAGTCATTACCCGTAAGTACCTTTCCTGCTACTTGGTCAAATGCAAATCCATTATTATATCGTTGATTGACACTGATGCCTAAATCAGGATATAGATTGGACTTCGCTTGGAACACATCTTGTGCAGCGAGGTCTTTATTCAATGTTGCCTGCTTTACTTGCAGGTTTCTCTCCAAAGTAACTCGTATTGCCTCTTCTACGGTTACCTTCCCCTGTCCAAAACTCGCATAGCCCATCATGGAAAACATGATAGCCATTAGAGCCATTTTTTTATAATTTTTTCTATCGTCCATAGTAAGAACTTAATAGTTTTAATACATTTGTTAAAATGTAATGTATGTATCTTGTTAAAGCACCTTTCTTTCTTAAACTGTTTTATCCAAAATCAATTTGGAATAAATCTAGGAAAGAAAACAAAATTTATCTCACATTTGATGATGGACCTATTCCAGAAACTCACTCCTTTTGTTTTAGATACACTAAAGGAATACAACATCAAGGCGACTTTTTTTTGCGTAGGTGAAAATATTAAAAAAAATCCACATTTGTTTGAAAGAATTTTGGAAGAAGGGCATCAAGTGGGTAATCACACCTATAATCATCTGAAAGGCTGGATAACTACAGATGAAGAATATTTAGAAAATATTGAAAAATGCCAACATTTAACCAAAAGTAAGCTGTTTCGTCCTCCTTATGGTAGGGCAAAAAAGTCACAACTGAAAACTTTGTATCCAAATTACGAAATCATCATGTGGGATGTCCTTACCGGTGATTTCGACCTATCTTTGAGTCCTGAAAAATGTTACAAGAATACAATTGAAAACACCGAAAATGGTTCCATCATTGTCTTTCATGATAATATAAAGGCAATCCCACGTGTAACATACGCACTTCCAAAAGCCATAGCATACCTTCTCGCTAAAAACTATCGTTTTGAAGTACTATAATTTTCGCTTTTCTGCTACATCTAGGTGGTAATACTGTGCACTACTGACGCTAAAATACCCCAAAGCTCCATTGGAAATATTAGAAATTGGATTAAAAGGTGCTGCTGATCCTGGATTTTGACCCTGAATATTGGACCAATACGTGTACACATCTTTGGCGATACACTGCCTTAATATCTGAATCCGATCCCCAACTTTTAAATCATTGTCTTCATTTGTTATTTCATGTTCAACGAGTAAACCGTCATTAAACTTGTCACTAAAGACGTCACTGAATTTAAATTCTTCGTCATTTAACTTCAATTTGTATTTATAATAATTCTCTTCCCCTACAGGATCGACAAAGCTCAATGTTGCATATATATACTCTTCATCAAATCTTTTTTTACGAAGGAGGCCAATAGAGTCGACATTGACAAAAACGGGCATTTTACACGTTGCTTCAAATGCTTCACCATCGGACATTTCAATATGAAGAGCATAAGAGTCGCCTTCATTTAAAGTCATTTTATCGATAGTGTAGCTCCCATCACCTCCATCTACAAATTTATAGGATCGTCCACTCGTCGTATTTTCTACCAATACATGTGCTCCTAGTACAGGGTTTTTAGTTGTATTGTTAGAAAAATCAACAGCTTTATTGATTTGAATCGTTTGCAATGGATTGGCATTATGTAAGTCGGCTACTATGACATACTTCTCTTCAATAGAGCCCAATTCAAGATCGATCTTATCCTCGCAAGAACCTAGGAATAAAATCATGAATAGGGAGATATAATTTAAAAATAATTTCATTTTCATTATTAAAATTTAAAATTCCAAGTGACAGAAGGAATGATTCCAAACAAAGCGATCCGATAAGCTTCCGTAATATTAGGGTTATCTTCATTTTCTTTGAAATCAATTAAGTAGGCATTTTTCCGATTATAGGCATTGTACAGTCCAAATGACCAAGAAGAAGAGTAGCGTTTGTTTAGCTTCGCTCCTGGATCATATGTTGCTGACACATCCAGACGATGATAGTTGGGCATACGATAACGATTACGATCCGTATAATAAAATAATGTCTTGCCATCCACTTGATATTTTCCTGATGGAAAAGTAACCGCATCGCCCGTATAGTACACAAATGTTCCCCCTAAGGTCCACTTATTTGTCAATTTATACATCGCTACCAAAGACACATTATGCGTCTTATCTTGTCTTGCATTAAACCATTCTCCGGCATTGATCTGATCGAATTGACGCTCGCTTTTTGATAAGGTATAACTTAACCACCCGGTCAATTTTCCCTTATTTTTCTTCAAAAACCATTCAACACCATAAGCCCTGCCTTTACCAAATAAAAGTTCACCATCTAGCATTTCATTTGCTTGTAGGTCTGCACCATTTTTAAAGTCTATCTGATTTTGTAAATCTTTATAATAGGTCTCTACAGAAGCTTCATACTTTGCGTCCTGAAAATTTTGAAAATAACCTAAGGAGACTTGACTGGCCAACTGCGGCTTGATATTATTTGAACTCAATACAAACTGGTCCGTAGGAAGACTGGATGTGGTATTGGTCAATTGATGTAAATTTTGCGAATTACGATTAAACGAAGCTTTTACACTCTGCATATCATTAAACATATAGTTCAAAGATAGACGTGGTTCGAAGGTCAGATAATTTTTAATTACTTTATTTTTACCATACAATATTTTTTCAATCGGATTACCTCCAGCATCAAAACTATAGATCGTGCCTGGCCCCAACATACTATACTGATTTACCCTTAAGCCATATAAAGCTTTGAATTTATCCGACAACGTCCATTCATCTGAGACATATACTGCTGTTTCTAAACCTTTGCGTGGTTCAATCTCAATGGTATTTACTGCTGACCCATCTCCTCCATATAGACTTGCAGGCCGAATAGTCTGCATGGAAGTTTGAAGACCAAAACGAGTCTGATGATCATTATTCGGATAATATTGAAAGTCCTGCTTCAGATTGATGTTTTCGATTTTAGAGGTAATCTTAAAATTTGAGTTATCTTCTATATTGACATTATAATTAAAATCACTGTAAATAAAGGTCGTGTTGCTAAACAATTTATTGTTCCATACATGATTCCATCGAACAGTCCCAGTGGCATTCCCCCAATTGAAATCGAAAAGATTGCTATAGGCCATGGCATCTTTCCCAAAATATCCAGACAAGAACAAGGAGTTTTTATTATTAAAGCGGTAGTTTACTTTTGCATTGAGATCATAAAAGAACAGTTTACTTTGGTTGACATCTTCATCTTTAGAAAGTTTCAAGAACAGATCGGCATAAGTTCTACGGCCACTGATCATAAAGGAACCTTTGTCTTTTACAATAGGTCCTTCAACTTTAAGGCGCGAAGCAATCAGACCGACACCACCTTCAACGCCGAATTCCTTATTGTTACCATCGATCATACTGATATCCATAACAGAAGATACTTTTCCTCCAAAATAGGCTGGCATCCCTCCTTTATAAAAATTAACATCCTTGATAGCATCGGAATTAAACGTAGAGAAAAAACCAAAAAGATGGGAGGCGTTATATACAGCAGCTTCATCCAACAAAATCAAGTTTTGATCCCCACCACCACCGCGTACATAAAATGAACTACTTCCCTCACCTCCACTGGTCACTCCTGGTAATAATTGGATTGTTTTCAACACGTCTTGTTCACCAAATACAACAGGAATATTTTTAATGTCTTTAATTTCCAATTTAACTAAACCTGTCTGCACTCCTGTGACATTTCCAACTTTTCTTCTTCCGGATACCACGACCTCTTCCAACTTATTTCCACTTGGCGTCATTTCGACGTTCAAAACGCTATCTCGGCTTATGGTTACATCGAATATCTGTTCATCAAAACCGACATAAGAGATTGCAAAGGATTGCTTGCCTTCAGGCAATTGGATAGAGAAAAAACCATAATTATTTGTTCTTGCGATTTGACTTGAGTTTAAATCACGTACAACTGCTCCTACCAGCGTTTCACCGTTTTCACCATTCTTGATATAACCAGAATATTGAAACTTGCTTTGCGCGAAAGTTTGATTTAAAATAAAGAGAAAGCAGGCTAAAAGGATAGGGATAAGCTTAAGTAATCGACGCATTTTTCTAATTTAGTAATTTCTCAAAGATAAAAAAAGCCTTGTGGTTAACAAGGCTTTATAGTATTAAGTTTATAATTTGGTTATAAAAATATCTTCAATACAAAGCTAAATTATTTATCCAAAAAAGCCAATTATTTATCTAAATTTTTTTTAACTGTGTTTTTTATTGAAAAAATCATGAAAGAATGCCATCTGATAAACAATGGATTTAGACCAGTAATCCCAATTATGAGCACCAGCGCGGGTAATAAAAGTATGTGGAATATTATAGTAATCTAATTTATCATGAACGGCTAGATTCACGTTATAAAAAAAATCCTCTTTACCACAATCTATAATAAGTTCCAATTGATTTGGGGTAAGTAGATGTACCATATTGATAGCAGATCTGGTTTCCCATTCCTGTGGGTGTGTGGCGTATGTGCCAATCCTACTTTTGATATTCCAATTCATTGGGAACGGACGAATATCTAAGCCACCAGAGGTACTTCCAGCTGCGCCATATACATCTTGATGTTTAATCGCCAACGTAATGGCACCATGACCACCCATACTCAAGCCAGTGATCGCTCGGCCAGTTCTTTCTTTTTTGGTCATATAATGTGCATCGATATATGCGGGCAACTCTCCACTGATAAAAGTATCATATTGATAGTTATTGTCACCTTGAATATCCCAATACCAACTATCGACACCACCATCAGGGCACACCACGATATAATTATAGGTATCGACGAGCTTCTTTACTTCAGGAACATTATTAACCCAATTATCATATCGCCCTCCATAGCCATGTAGCAGGTATAACACTGGATATTGTTGTGACTTATCGTACTTTTCCGGAAGTATAACAACTGCTTTTACTTCTTTTGACATGCTTTTACTATTGATATTTAAGGTATCTACAATTGCAGCGTGTGTATTGGCGCATAAGAAGAATAAGAATAGCGTAACTAAGCAATAGTTGTGATTGTTGTTTTTCATGTTATCGTTTTTCAAAAAAATAAAGATATGATTTAAGACCAAATGGGCGTTCACTTATTGTATAAAAACCTTCTTCGTTTCCTCCAAAAGTAATGGCTTCTCCTTGTGGCTCGACTTGATAAGGTATTGAGGTTGTTTTTTTGGATAAGGTATGTTCCACTGATTCATTCCTGTTTCTTTTCCAATAGAAAATTTCAGTCAAATTTTTAATAAGAATCTCGTCACCTGAAGTGCTGATATCGGCAGAGGTTACAAAAGTAAAAGGCAATTTTATAATTGGTGAGAGTAGCGCATTATTCTTTTTCAAATCGTTAAATATAACTGCCTTATAAACCGTCGATTGAAAATCTCTTTTCGAAATCACATAAAGTTGTCGATCTTTCGGGTCTATAAATAATGCCTCGGCGTCCCGCGGTCCATCGCTATACCGCAGGGTTACGGTTCGAATTTCTTTCTTTGCTATCAGCATGGCGTTATCCCCGGATTTATATATAGGCTCCGGGAATATATACAACTTAATATGAGTACGAATAGCCCGATTGTCTCCAATATCCGCCAAAATTAAATAGGGTTTCCCGCTGATTATTACGCGAGCCATATCTTCACAATCCTTTACATCAATAGCTTCCAGTTCATAGTCACATAGTAATTTGCATTCTTTGTCAATTAAATAAATCCGAGCCCCATCACCGCTGTCATTATGAACCCAAAAGTAAGAAGATTGTGTGGCATAAGTAATTCCAGATATTTCACTTAATTGTTTATCGATAATTTCACCCAATGCTAACTGCGACTTGAAGGTCTGTTTACTACTTTGGCTGTACCCATTATGAAACTGTACGAATAAGAAAGAAAAAACAATAACTTTGTTTAAAAGGTTCATGCATTAAAAATACAATATTTTTTAATGACACAACGTTTTCTATTTACAAATAAAGCATATGATCAAATTTTCAGCCCTATTATTTTTGTCTCTCACAACAATCAGTTTAACATCATTGGCACAGACAAATGATGTTACAATAAAATTAAAAAGTGGCATACCTCATGAAAAGGCACTACAAGTAAAATATTATAATAGTAAGGATTGGGAACCCTTTTATGCGCGTATCGACTCCTTTGAGTATGATCCAAATTACAATTATGAACTACGTCTAAGAAGAACAAAATTAGCAGACCCTGTACCCAACAAACCCAGTTATCGCTATACACTCTTAAAGACATTACATAAATCGCAATCAGCAGGCGAAAACCTAACGATGGAAATCAATGATAAACGTGTCGATTGCCAAGGTGTAGGTCAGATGAAATGTTTACAGGTAAAATATAGCCCAAAAGATGATTGGGAATATTTCTATAGTCATATCGAGGGATTTGAATATGAAGAGGGTTACACTTATACCATCATCGTCAATCGAACCCTGGTAGAAAATCCACCTCAAGATGCTTCGGCATACCAATATGAACTTGTAAAAATAGTAGCGAAAACAGCGGCTAAAAATGAGCAATCTTTGCCAACTGCTGCTGCATTTTTATCGAGACACAAGTGGAAATTAATTAGTTTGAATGGCAAGGAAGTTGCCAAGTATAATGCCTTTCTATTATTTGATGCGGATAAAGGACAAATATCTGGAAACTCCAGCTGTAATAATTTTTTTGGTCCTTTTATGATCAACAGCAACACCATTGCCTTCCCAAACTTAGGAACTACGATGCGTGCATGTATGGGTGAAAATATTGAAGCAGACCTATATAAGATTCTTGAAAATAAAGAATTACACTACGATATTGCAGAACAGACATTCAACCTGTATATCAAAAATGAACATGTTGCAATTTTTGGACTTACAGAGAAATAAGTACCTGTATATTTCCGACTATTTTCCTGTTCTAAAACAATTGTACCCTTTGACCTGTTTTATATCTTAAAGAACGGAGAATACCATATGTCTTATACAAAATTTTCAAAACTACACCATCAAAATGATTTACTTTTATTAGGAAATGTTTGGGATGCACAAAGCGCTAAAATAGCGGAATCTACTGGTTTTAAAGCCCTCGGAAGCTCCAGTCATGCTATAGCCAATTCACTTGGCTATGCCGACGGGGAACAGATGTCTGTGGATGAATTACTATTTATAGTTGAAAGAATCGTGAAATCTGTTAAAATACCCGTTTCTGTCGATTTTGAATCTGGTTACTCCGATGATCCTGATCAAGTCGCCAAGTATGTCAAGCAACTCGTTGAATTAGGAGTGGCTGGCATCAACTTAGAAGATGGAAAAGTTGTTAAGTCTAAACGTACACTTGGCAAAGCAACGCTTCTTTCAGATAAGATAGCAGCCATTAAAGCATTGACAAAAAATATATTTATCAATGCGAGAACAGATACTTACACGACTAAGCATGAAACTGCGCTGGAGGAAACCCTAAAAAGAGCGCAAATCTATGACCAAGCAGGTGCCGATGGATTCTTTGTACCCTTGGCAGAAACTAAAGTTGATATTGAAAAAATAGTAAACTCAACCCGCTTGCCTCTCAATTTATTTTTAACGGACAAGCTTCCTAAAGCTGCTGTATTAACGGAAATTGGAGTAAAAAGGCTTAGCCATGGTGCAAAAATTTACGAGTATTTAGTGGCTGAAAACACGAAATTATTTCATGATTTTTTAATTCATCCAAAACTTCCGAAATAAGCATAAAAGCCATTTTATTGATTATGAAATGGCTTTTTCCATTGCAATGCTATTCCTCACTGAGCTGCTGCAGGGCTTCTTTAAATTTGGTGGATTTAAAATTCATGGTACCAACATGTTTATTCACCAACAAGCCTTTTTTATCCAATATAATCGTTGTGGGTATGGATCGCGTGGTTAAGTCTGCGGGCAGCTCTGAGTTGAGCTGATAAAGAGGAAGACTATATTTTCTTTTTTTCATAAATCGAGCCGACTTACCTAGGTCCCGATCCATATCAACTGCCATGAAAACGATATTTTCATTAGCTTTCATATCAACATACAATTGGTTGAGTGCAGGCATCTCAGCTAGACAGGGGACACACCATTTTGCCCAATAATTGATTAGTACGACTTTTCCTTTTAAATCGCTTAAGTTGATTTCACTGCCCGTATTGTTCTGGAATGTCACCTCATATACAACGTTTGTTGCTGTTGTTTGCTGTATAACATGCGATGAAAATACAAGTGAAGTACAACATAAACCATATACCAAAATTTTCCTACCTATATGTCCAAAACCAAGCATAACATCATAAATTAATCAACTATCAAAAATAAGTTTTTCTCGCCTTTTTGTTTTCAATATAAAAAAATCTATTCACATTCTTTATACATTCAAAAACAGTATCTATATATAAATTATGTAGTTATGGCTTTCCTTAAAAGGATGAGCTTATTTTAATATATATTCGCTATATTCATTTAACAAAATTGTTTTGAATATCAAGAATAATCAACTTACAACTAACATATCAAAAAATATGGTTATAATAAACAATTACGAAGATTATAAGTCCTATGAGGGAAAGCTCTTGGGACTATCCGAATGGCATAAAATAGATCAGAAACAGATCAATAGTTTTGCTGATGCCACACTGGATCATCAATGGATACACGTTGATAAGGAAAAAGCGGAATCGGAAGGACCTTTCAAATCAACTATTGCCCATGGATATTTAACGCTTTCAATGATCCCTTACTTGTGGAAACAGATTTCCGAAGTGAGAAATGTGAAAATGGAAATCAATTATGGTATTGAAAACCTCAAATTTGGACAGGCAGTATTAGTTGATAGTGAAGTTCAATTACAGGCTAAAGTAAAAACTGTCACCAATTTAAGAGGTGTAATTAAGGTCATCATAGAGGCAACGCTATTGATCAAGGATAATGCTAAACCTGCTTATGTAGGTGATGTGATATTCCTTTATCATTTTATCTAGTTATTGTTAAGGCATCCATACCTAAGCATGTGGTGTATGGATGCCTTTTATTATGCTGGTGACACCATATTCTGTTTAAGTTTTTTATACATGCTTTTAAGTGAGGGTGATAAAAAAATCAGAATTAATATGCAGATACTGATGATGGACATCAATTCGTAATAATCCATAGCAAAACGAACGAAAGATTGATTCTTGACTCGCTCCGCTACTAGTTTTATAGCAGTAGCCTGCTCATGAAATTGAAGGCCATTTTCCAGTAGTTTGGCAGCTTCTTTGTCAAAATAAGTCTGCAAAATAACATTGCTCCGTTGCAACTGATCCTGAAATACTTGTTGATGCTGATTACTTTCAAATAATTTAAAGAAATTTTGCAAGCCAATACTACTGGTATACCCAAAATACCGCACCGCCAAGCAGATAGCTGCCGCCGAAACCGCAAGATGTGGCTTTACGCTTGCTATCGTAAATAATATAGTCGGCACCATGATTAATCCTACCCCTATCCCATGTATACACAACGGAATCCAGAAGTAATAATCATTTCCTTCACTTTCAAATGAAAAAAACATAATCTGATGAAATGTAAGTAAAAAGCAATAACCTAATATCCAAATCCATTTGACTGATTTATGCGCAACGATCCAGTACATGGCAAATAAAACACCTATAATAATTCCCAAAATATTAAACCACTGCATATAAGACAGGTGGATTGGATCTACTTTGAGTACCTGTAGAAAATATTGATTGGAAACTGAAAGGGAAAATCGTTCGATGTACATCATATAAAGAATCAGTAAGCCCAAAAGAAATCGACGATTCATGAAAATAGAAATATCGACATAGACACGTTTTAAAGCCAATTGGCGAGTGACAAAACAAAACAATAATGCAATGCCTAGAAATAGTGCAACCTGCATATGTGAATCCCAGAAACCAATACACCTCTTGACCATAAACCATCATGTAACCAAAGGCAATGATGAGGCCACTAAAAAAAACACAGCTTGGCCAATCCAATGAAAATAAAGGATAGGGTTTGACATGACGCGTAGATTTCATTGAAATCAACACCAGCAATAGACCTGGTACAAAAGCCAAAGCGGCATAGAGGTATAGTTCATCAAAATTAAATGAATCGATAAATTCGGCAGTTACAAAACTGTTAAAAGGTGAACTGCAGAGTAACATTCCAAAAAAGATGGAATAACTGACTTCCTTAGCACGCTCGCTATTTAAGCGTGAAAATATCATCGATATGGATAGATTGACTGCACTTGCAAACAGCATACCTTGTATAAATCGTAGCCCATAGACCCAAGTAATATCGGTGATGCTGTACATCAAATAACAATTCAAAACCTGCAACAGATTGAATATGACATAATACTGCTTAACAGGGAAAAAGAGAAAAAAACGTCTTTCTAAGATGTAAAATCCAACGAATCCAGCATAAAACAGAATAATCAAAAATTGTATATCACTGGGTTGAGAACCGTAGTAACCTGCAGTAACCTGTATATTCGCCCCTGGTAAGAAGAATAAAACCATACTCGGCATTAAGCAACTGAATAAAATTAACTTAATAAGCCATTCCGGAACCCATTCTCTAAATATTCCTTTCACTATTTTCTATTTTTTGCAACGGATACATTAACATTCATCCCCGAACGCAACACCTGTTCTTCTTGTTTTTTATCCAATTCTATTCGAACCGGAATCCGCTGCACGATTTTCACAAAATTCCCAGTAGCATTATCCGGTGGCAACAAAGAGAAAGACGATCCAGTTGCTGGAGATATTGAAATAATTTTACCCTTAAATACCTGATCAGGATAGGCATCAGCAATCACTTCTACTTGATCATGAAGATGCAAATAGCGTAACTGCGTTTCTTTAAAATTTGCAGTTACCCAGGTTGGTGTTTCCGCATTCACTATAAAACCTAATACTTCACCTGCATTGACCATTTGTCCTTCTTCAATACTTCGTTTACCAATCATCCCGTCATATGGAGCACGAACGACTGTATATCCGACATCTAGATGTTTTCGTCCAGCAGCTGCTGATAATCTATTTTTCTCCGCGCTAACCACTGTCTTCTGTACATCGACATCGTGCACGCGCTCTTTTGAAGCTTCCAATTTATGTTGCAAAGCCGCTACTTCACTTTTATAGACATCCAAAGTAGCTTTTACCTCTTCCAGTTGTTGTGCCGTAGCAGATTTTTCTTCATATAGAAACTGATAGCGATTAAACTCTAACTGCTGTTTTACGACGCGGGCTTCGTTGGCAGCAATTGATTTTTTCAACGATTCGTGTTCTTCGATCAAAATTTGTTTTTGACTACTCAGTACATTCATTTCTGCATGTTCCTTGTAGACCGAAGCGTTCGCTTGATCTGCCTCATATTTATATTCACGATTATCAATAATCAATAAAGTATCGCCACGTTTCACAATTTGATGATCTTGATAATGTACCGAAACCACATAGCCCCCCACTCTGGAAATAATGGGGTTAATATATTGCGTTACCTGAGCATCATTGGTATAGGCGTAATTGATTCTAATCCATAAGGTACGTCCTCCCCAAAATAATAGCACACACAAAACAAATACAGCAATCCAATTCGTAACTGTTGTCAACTTAGCATCGGTCAATGACCAACGAGATTTAGGTTTCATTAAATAGTACCTTTTAAAAATTCAATAAAATAATAGTGTTTTTGTATCGCTATTTTTGCAGATTCTAGCTCAAATAGGGTTTTGAGATGCTCCATATCCGCATCCAGTAAATCAGTTACCAAAGCAGATGACTTAAAGTACCTATTTTTGATAATACGCGCATTTTCTTTAGCAAGACCTACATTTTTCAAACAGACATCCCGCTGTACACAGGCTAGTTTATAATCCAAATGTGCTTGTAGGAGCTGATTTTGCATCTGTTCCTCTTCCAAATGATGTTTCACTTCCTCTCGCTCTAAAGAAATCTTTGCCTCCCGCACAACATGCTTATTGCGATAAACTGATGAAATCGGGATCTTCAATTTAACACCAACAATACCTAGATTATACCAACTATCGTTGTAGGGATACAGAAATATCTGGGGGTTAGCAAATGTAAAATTCCCGACCAGAGACAATTCAGGTAGGTAATTAGCTTGATATTGTTTGATTGCAAGTTGTTTTAGCCTGACTTCCTGTTCCGACTTTTGGAGGCTAAAAGCGTGATGTTTAGCAAATGTCCAAGCATCATCATAACTTTCGACCGTCCCCGTAAAATCATGAGGAATTGGAATAATATCGACGTCATCGGCAATAATAAATTTCAATTTCTGGTTCAAAGTTTGAATATCGTGAACAATCTGAACGGACAGCATCTCACGCTTGGAAAGTTTCCAGTTCCATACGCAACACATCACTATGCAGTACCACACCAGAATTATACAGGTTCTTAATTTCCTTTAGTTGCGACTTTTGATCCAGGATATCAGATTCAATAAGTGCTTGATCCATATAAGATCTTTCCAACTCTAAGAACAGGTTACAAACATCTAATTTGATACGCGCTTTATCATTGGACCATTCGATCGAAGCGAGCACCTGTTCCAATTTTCGGGATTCGATTTTCATTAAATCTTTATGCCCATTATAAAGATTTAAATAAAAGTCAACTCCTGTATCGTATAAATAATGGATAACATCATGCTGGCTAGGTCTATTAAAAATGCCTTGATCATAGATAGGCATGTTGGTTGCGTAACTTGCAGACCCTCGTAATGAAATTTCTGGGAGTAATTCCATGCGCTGCTGTTTCACAGCTAAATTCCGTTCTTCAATTTGCAAATGAGATTGCTCTATTTGCTTGGCATTCAGTATTGCTTTACTGATGATATCATCCAAAGAAGTTCTTAAAGTATCAGATGCCTTTGCATCTGAAATAGCAAATAATAACAACCCAATTGTTAAAATCCGCTTTACCATTCTGGTAATAAGTTTCACTTTCGTTTCTATAAAAATTTTGCGTTGCAAATTTAGAGACTATTTCGATAAATAATTTCTTCACAATTGCCAATATATTACGCATAATAGACAAAATCAAATAAATAGACATCAATATGATTCAATAAAGACATGCGTGAACTTCTAGAGTATTCATTAGAGAAAATTTAATTCTATAATAGAAACAATCAAAACTAGTTGTCCGGAATTTAAATATCTGTATTAAAAGAGAACCTATATAATGCAAAAAGTCTGCAGAAAACCTTTAATGCTTTCTGCAGACCTTTTACTTATTTGTTCTACACCGGTCTTAAAGAGATCGATATAATTGTGCTGACATTTGCTTTCGTAGGAATCACAAAAACAATTTAAAATCTAATCAAAATCAAAGAAATCAGAAAGGAATGATTTCTTCTTTTTAGGATATTGTTGATGTCTGTTATGTTCATTGCGATGATCACCACGATATTGATCCCGATCTTCGGCTCTCTCTCTGTTTATATGTTCAGGACGTACGGAACGATCTTCAAAAGTATTTGAAGATCCTTTATTTTGATCAGCTGCATAAGACATCAGCTTATCAAGTTTCTCCTTTATCCAACCATACGCCCCTACAAATAGGGCAATAATCAATTTCTACTTGATGACGCTCGGTCATCAATAAAGTTTCGTTACAATTTGGGCATTTCATATCTTCCTATTTCTAATTTTCAATCAATTAAACAGCAATTTACTGAATTTCGTACTGTGATCTAGCAGCGGTCATATATATTTCACATTATTTAACAAGAATTATCATCAGAATGTAAGGGAATTAATTATTTTTCATAAAATCAGTACCATTTCCTGATAATATAATGTAAAAGCTTTCAAAAAACATCAACATCTAGAAAGGAATTTGAAAACAGATAATACCAGAGGCATTAACAATATAGATTATTGGTCTTTAAAATATTTTGATAAAAAAATAAAAAGAGAGCTGTTCATTTATGAAGAAGGATCAGATTTCTTTACTGATTCACAGTAAATTAGTTACACGAAAAAAAACAACTATAATTTTTAGGTCACAAAGAAAGTTAAAATAAAAACCCCTGTCGTATAGGATTATAAAAAACATACGACAGAGTGTATATGTTGGTCATGAGATTATGGAAAATCCTTATTTTTTAGGATCTAGAGTTATTTCATACACTTTAGGATCATATTTCATCATCGCTCCAGTAGCCGCGTCGACACCCCATCCAATTAATCCTATAAAGTTTAAAACAGAAACAGGATTAAAAGTAGTTTCAGGTTGGAACATCTTAAATTCATAGCCTTCCTTCTTTAAGGTAACTGTCTGACCACTGAAACCTTTTTTTAATCTTACTGCCACAGGTGTTATTCCTCGATCAAGACCATCAACCTCAACTTTAGCGCCTTCTGGGTAAGTTTTAATGGTTACGGTCTGTTTTGTACCTGTAAAAATTGTCGAACATGAAGTTAATGTAATAACTGATAACGATAATAGTAGAATTCTTTTCATAATATATCTATTAAAATAAAGTCCAAAGATATAAAATGAAAAGAAATATTATTAAAATTACTTAATATTTATACAACGAATATATAACTGTTTTTTAAACAGTTATATATGTGTTTCGAGACTAAAAATTTCAAAGTGAATCACAAAAAAAATCAATTCTTATTATCCCAAGTTTTTAGAAATAAAAATTACTTCATTCAAAGAGCTCTAGACATATTGCTTTAAAATTTTATGGATATCTCTTAAGAAAGATACTTAACAAGCTCATATAGTGTTTAAGTGTAGCTAGTGAAAGTAGCATATTTGAAATTAAATTGGATGAAAAATATACAGATTACTTTACAATACACTTAAAAATGCAAGTAAAAATAATAGAAATAAAGCGTATCTTTGCAGGATGATTAATGTGTCAAATCTTTCCCTTCGTTATGGTAAACGTGTACTATTCGAAGATGTCAATCTAAAATTCACACCTGGTAACTGTTACGGTATTATTGGTGCCAACGGAGCTGGAAAATCAACTTTTTTAAAAATTGTTTCTGGTGAAGTCGATCCATCTACTGGTTCTGTTGCTTTTACTCCTGGAGATAGAATGTCGGTCTTAAGTCAAGATCACTATGCTTTCGACGAATTTACAGTATTGGAAACCGTAATGATGGGTAATCATGAACTTTACAAGATCATGAAAGAGAAAGATGCTATCTATATGAAAGAGGATTTCTCTGATGCAGAT
This sequence comes from Sphingobacterium sp. SG20118, assembly GCF_044740685.1. NCBI lineage: Bacteria > Pseudomonadati > Bacteroidota > Sphingobacteriia > Sphingobacteriales > Sphingobacteriaceae > Sphingobacterium > Sphingobacterium sp. SG20118. Next base: position 1,305,223 of record NZ_CP172826.1, on the reverse strand, counting down.
GGTGAGCGCGCAGGAGAACTTGAAAGTTTATTTGCAGAAATGGATGGCTGGAATGCTGAATCTAACGCTGCTACTCTTTTAAGTAGTTTAGGTATTAAAGAAGAGTTCCATTATAAATTAGTATCAGAAATCGATGGTAACCAAAAAGTACGTGTACTATTGGCACAAGCTTTATTTGGTAAACCAGATATTTTAATTCTCGATGAGCCTACCAACGACCTTGACATCAATACGATTGCTTGGTTGGAAGATTTCTTAGCTTCTTATGAAGCCATCGTATTGGTGGTATCCCATGACCGTCACTTCTTAGATGCTGTATGTACGCATACGGTAGATATTGATTTCGGTAAAATGACCATCTATACAGGTAGTTACTCTTTCTGGTACGAATCGTCACAATTAGCATTGAAACAACGTACAGATCAGAACAAAAAAACTGAAGATAAAGTAAAAGAACTTCAAGAGTTTATCCGTCGATTCTCTGCCAATGCATCGAAATCAAAACAAGCAACTTCTCGTAAGAAAGCTTTGGATAAAATCAATATCGATGAAATCAAACCTTCTAACCGTAAATACCCTGCAATCATGTTCAACACCATGAACAGAGATCCGGGAGATCAAACGTTACATGTTGAAGGATTGAGTAAAACAGTAAATGGTGAAGTTTTCTTCAAGGACATTACCTTCATGATCAATAAGGGTGATAAAATTGCTGTTTTAGGTGCCAACTCATTGATTACATCAGCATTCTATGATATCATTGCAGGCCGCGACCAAGATTATACAGGCGATATCAAATGGGGTATTACTATCACTCCTGCCGACATGCCAATGGATAACTCATCGTTTTTCGATGGTAAGACAGAGAATCTTGTAGATTGGTTAAGAGATTATACGACCAACCCGGATGCTGATGAGCAATTTATCCGTGGATTCTTAGGTAAAATGTTATTTTCCGGAGAGGAAGTGTTGAAAAAATGCTCCGTACTATCCGGTGGTGAGAAAATGCGTTGTATGTTCTCAAGAATGATGCTACAAGGAGCAAATTTCTTAATCTTTGATGAGCCAACGAACCACTTGGATTTGGAATCCATCACAGCATTAAATAATGGGATGGTAGATTTTAAAGGTTCCATGTTGTTTACTTCTCGTGACCACGAATTGACTGAGACAGTAGCAAACCGTATTATTGAATTGACTCCGAAAGGAATCATTGATAAATTGATGTCTTATGACGAGTATATCAATAGTGAAGTTGTACAAGCACAACGTGCTGAAATGTACAAATAAGCACTATTTTAATAAATAAAGAGAGGCCTTGATATTAATATCAAGGCCTCTCTTTATTAAGCTATTTAACTCCCTTAATTTGAGTAAACACCAAAATCAGCTAAATGAGAATAGAAGAAATTTCCCCATGAACTTGTCGACTCTATTTTCAAGTATCGGGTATTCAATACTGAAGTAAGATCGACATTTATCCAACTTCCTGAGACTTGTATCAACTGTGCTGTTTTCACTAAACTCCATGCAGTCCCATTTGTGCTCGAATAAATATGAACATCTTTCATAGCACCATTCAAATTATCACGATTTCGGAAAGCAAGACCTTTAACAGAGCGTGTCGCTCCCATGTCAACAGAGAAATAGTGCGGTTGTGGTGTTTGAGCAGAAGACCATGGTGTATGCCAAATCGTATTTCGATCCTTGTCCAACACATTACTGGCAGGACTTCCGTTTTCTTGACTATCGCTTGCTATTATCGACCATCCAGTTGTTGGCAATAAATCGTGCACCACAACTTGAGAAAGATTAGGAATACCATTAACGAAGTTATAGAGATAGCCATAGGTGGAGCGACTTCCATTTTCATGTAGAAAACCAATTCTTAATTGGTACTCGTCTGTCAAATCGTAAAAATCTGACAATGGACATTCAAATCTAAAACTATCTTGCCCGATTACCTTAGTCGCCCATTGTACAGCATCGTAATCTTGATTGCCGCCATAAGGGGTTCTATCATGCCAGATAACAACATCTTTCACAGGCTTGGTTGTCGTAAACTTACCAGAAATGATGATGCTATTATTAGAAAATGACGATGATAATGACGTAATATCTACTGATGCATTTTGGTACCAATCCGAACGTGTTACCGTGCTAAACACTTGACTATTATTAAATGTTGCCGTAGTCGCTTGTGTCAATGAGGTTGTTGAAATACCGTAGGTAGAATTACCACTTCCCATCAAAGCAGTTCCTAAAGAGGGGGCTAAAGTCTTATTCATACGATTATGACTTGCATTTAAACCATGTCCTAACTCATGTATCATCCCTCCTATCCATACCGTTGCCTTCCACCCTATATCTCCACCTATCCCTAAGTTTTTCGCATCTAAATTGACATAATCAAGTGCATAGCAGGTCGTGCCTGTTCCATAAAAAGGAGGGCCTCCAGGATTGGACGGATCGCTATCGTAAGTTGGGATAACGATCAAATTATGTTCACTTTTTTTAGCGGAAGGATTTAAGGAATAATAAGCATCAACTTCAGCTTTTACAGCACCATGTCCTCCATCATATGGATAAGTTGCTTTGCCGAAATTACCCGGAATGTAGATGATATTAATGAGTGTATCATTGATTAAATCCAAGCCAAAAGATTTTCTTCCAAACCCTTCGCGATCCATGTTATCGGCAAACATGGCTTGTGCGTCCAACAGTATTTTACTCAAACGTGATCTAAAATTTGGTATTGAATCCAAATCTTCCGGAACAAAATAAACGACATTTAATTTGTAGGGATTATTCCGCCATTCATTGGTAAGATTTAGCACCTGATTTTTCCCATCACCAGGTAGAGCGCCTTCATAATTAATTAAATCCTGTGAAATGTCTTTACAGGAAAAAACAGTCAGTAGTATAGCACTACATAATGCGTAAAAAGATTTGTTCTTCATATTTAATGTTTACATTGGTGTTAACCTAATTTATAAAAGAGAAATCATTTTAAAAAAAATAATTCAAATTATGTAATGTTTTATCTAGCGCAATCGATTGACTTTTATATATAATTAATATACTATGTAACGAGAGGATAGTGACAATCACCTTTATTATTTTTAGTTTTCTCTTGCAAGAAAATTCTACTATGCAAATTAAGAACAATATCGACCACCACTTTCGGTATATCTTTCTATCAGCTGATTCCTGCTCTTCATTCTGTTTTTAAATTTGGCTATTTTTATAGAAAAATAATTATAAATGATAACCAATACTCTTAAAAAAGCAGCAATCACGTCAATAAACTTTGAAATGAAAAAAATAAAACTAACTCATTAACAACTACTTAAAACAACCAAATAACAGATTATTAAAAAATAATACTATAATATGAAAACTAAAAAATATATTTGTCTACCAAATCGATAGATTAAATATTAAATATGAAAAGAGCAGTACTAAATTTTACTATTATAGTGATTCTTGGAATGACCACGACCCTTCCATCATTTGCTCAGGGCACAAATATAATTGAACTTACAGGGCATGTCATTGACCAGATTACAAAGGAACCTTTACCAGGGATTACAATCACTATCGAAGGGACCGTTAATGGAACCTCGACGAATAATAAAGGTGATTTTAAACTCAACACAAAAGCGAAATATCCCTTTACTATAAAAGTATCCGGGGTCGGTTTTGAAACTAAAACCTATGATATTACGGGTCCTGAGTCCGATTTGAATCTCGCATTACTGACACAAACGATACTAGGTAAAGAAGTGGTCGTCACAGCTTCAAGAACGCAAGAAAGCATTCTAAAATCACCCGTATCTATAGAAAAATTAGATATTAGAGCAATCCGGGAGTCTCCTGCACCTAGCTTTTATGATGCGCTGGAAAATGTAAAAGGTGTTCAAATGACGACTTCGAGTATCACCTTCAAAATCCCCAATACAAGGGGATTCAACATTCCCAACAATTTTAGATTTGTACAACTCGCAGATGGTGTTGATATGCAAGCAGCTACATTAGGTGTTCCACTTGGTAATGCAATTGGTCCGACGGAACTAGACATCGCTAGCATAGAAATAACTCCTGGGGCCTCCTCTGCACTCTATGGAATGAATGCAATAAATGGTATGGCTAACCTGTTGACCAAAAATCCTTTCCTCTATGAGGGGCTGAGCGTGTACACAAAAAATGGCCTTAATCATACTGGCGGTACAGGAAGAGAATTGAGCAACCTAACAGAAAATGCCGTTCGTTTTGCTAAATCCTTTAATAATAAATTTGCATTTAAGGTCAATATCAGCTATTTAAGAGGTACCGATTGGTTGTCCAATTCATTTCAAGATCAAAATCCAAACAATTTAAACACAGCAAATCCTAACTATCCTGAACTTTCAGGCAATAACAATCCTGCTTATGATGGTTGGAATATTTACGGTGACGAAAATAATAATGCTGTCACTTTAAGTGGATTAAATTTTGATGGCAAATCTAACCAATCTCTTATCGTTAGGCGAACGGGATATAAAGAACAGGATTTAGCGAAGCCAACAGTCGAAAACTTAAAATTCGATGCCGCATTGCATTACCGCTTCACGGAAAATGCTGAATTGTCTTATAGTTATCGGTTTGGTCAAATGGATGGTGTATTCCAACGTGGTAATAAAATTCAATTGGACAATGTGAAAGTTCAAAATCACAAATTAGAATTGAAAGGAAATGACTACTCCATAAAGACTTATATTTCGACAGAAAACACGGGTGACTCCTACAATATAAAACCTTTGGCAGACAATTTAGACCTAACCCATCTATCGAACAATGCCTGGAGAGATCTTTTCAAAAACACATTGCAGACACAATTAAATGAAGGGACTTCATTAACAGAAGCCTTGCAAAATGCAAGAAGATTAGCCGATAATGGCCGCGTGGAGCCGGGTACAAATGATTTTACATCTTTGAAAAACACGATCACGAAGATCAATAATTGGGATCACCTGAATGCAGGTATAGCTACAGGTACCGCAACTGGAGGAGCGCAATTGAAACAGATGAGCAGAACATATCATGCCAATGCCCAGTGGGATCTAAGCCGGCATATCAATATTTTCAACCTTCTTGTGGGCGGCGATGCAACCGTATACGAAGTTGTTCCTGACGGAAATAATTTTGTTGACTTTAAAAGACCTGTTGCCGAACGCAGTCAACCTTTACCCAATGGCTCTTTTGGAGATAATGTCTATTATAAAAAAATTGGTGGTTTTGGTCAAATTACAAAATCCTTATTAGAAGAGAAATTAAAGATTTTCGGTTCCTTACGTGTGGACTATAATCCAGAATTTTCCGCTAAAATTAATCCTAGAATCGCGGCTGTGTATACTTTAAAAGAGAAACATAACTTGAGAGCATCATTTCAGAATGGCTATCGATTTCCCGCTCTTTTTGAAGCCCTATCATTCGTCAATAATGGAAATGTGCGTCGTGTAGGGGGCCTACCTTATATCAATGAGGGCCTTGGGTATTTAGATAATTCATATACTTTACAATCTGTCAATACCTTCAATGCTGCAGTAAATAAAGATGTAGCAAATGGATTGACATCCAATGATGCAGCACTTAAGAACCGTGGACTATTGACCGTGACAAATCTAAGAGCAACAGAAACCGGAAAGCATCAAGTCTTTTGAGATTGGTTATAAAGCAGTTCTTTTGCAAAATAAATTAGCGATTGATTGGGATCTTTACAGCAATGTTTACAATGGATTCTTGGGGCAGGTAGAGGTTGCTGTTCCTGCCACAGACAAAATAACGACCGACGCTTCAGTACTTGATATGTTGGCCAACAATAGATCGCAACAAACACGTTATCGGGTTTATACCAACGCGAAAAACAGTTACAATAACTACGGAAGTTCTTTGGGTGTAACGTACAACTTCAGTGGCAACTATACCCTGTCTGGCAATATCAATTTCAGTGACATAACAAAAAACAAGGAGTCAGATCTTTTTGTTACGGGCTTTAACACACCTAAATGGGCATCGAATCTATCGTTTGGAAATAGAGAAATCGTACCAAATTTTGGTTTTAATGTCGTTTGGAAATGGCAAGATGCTTTTGATTGGGAAAGCCCACTCGTAAATGCACGTGTATCTGCTTATCATAATATCGATGCTCAGATGAGTTACAAACTGACGAAGGCAGTTATAAAACTTGGTGGTAGTAATGTATTCAACAACCACTACATTCAATATGCTGGTGGTCCAACACTTGGTGCTTTATATTATATGTCCATTACTTTCGATAATATCCTAACAAAATAATATTCCCTCCTCCCTCTATTATAATTGGTTTAATCCTCCTCATCGCTCGATGATGGAGGATTTTTTAGCACATTATTATTTTATGTATAGCCCAAAATACCAGACCCACGCAATCAAAATAAGCTGCATAGGAAGTCTTTGCGCGTAAAGATAATTCATGCCCGGGCCAGTATAATCTGCCTTAAACATATTGATCATCTTTTTTGAGGAATTTACATTTGCTATAAAAACAACGATAAAGAAAATAATCAACAATACGGCTGTAATAGTACGTAATGATGGTATCATTAGCCCAATACCCGCAGCAATTTCCAAAACTCCCGTTAAGTAAACAAAAAACAACTTTGCAGGCATAAAATCGGGCATCATCATGGTCATCCCCTTTTGAAACTTAAAGTGCGACAATCCTGTAAAAATGATAAAGACAGACATCCCTAGATTTCCGGCGAACGAGAAGTCCCAAAAACCATATACTAATTTTGTACCTACTAAAGAAATGAAAAATGCCGTAAAAAGAATAAGTAATAATTTCATAAATCTATCATTAGTTTGTTTAGAGCCCCATCCCTATGTTAAACTTGTGTACCGTTCACAAGGAATATCAAATTATAAACAAACAAATAGCACAATTGTTAGCATAAAAATATTTGTCACGACCGCATAAAAAAACAGTAACAGATAAAATCTATTACTGTTTTTTTAGAGCCATACATATCATTTAATGTAAACTCGACGTATCCACTTTATTCTTCCCTTGTTTAATCATTAGAACAAAAGGGACACAAGCGATAAATAATAACCCAATATATAGGAACACATCCATATACGACAATACAGTTGCTTGCTTTGTCACAGAACCTTCCAATAGCTGATAGGCCTTTGCTAATGCTTCATTAGGAGCAAATCCTTTAGCAATAAAGCTGGCTTGAAGCTGGTTAACTCGCTGCTGCACTTCGAAACTCGTGGTATCCAGATGCGAGAGCAAATTGACACGGTGCGCCTGCGTGAATCGGGAAATAAAAGTGGTAATCAATGCAATTCCAAATGAACCTCCAAGCTGACGCATCATACCTGTAAAAGCTGCGCCTTCACCTATGCTTTTACCCGACAAAGTAGAAAGGGATAAAGTCATGACAGGAACAAATAACAGACCCAAACCGACTCCTCTGAATATCAATGGCCAGAACATATGCTCCGCACCTGTATCATTGGTCAATCGGCTGTACATGACAAATGAAAAACCAAAGAATATACATAGACCTAACGCTACCATATACTTTTGAGGAACTCCATTTTGAATCATCTTCCCTATAAAAGGCATCATCGCGCCCGTCATCAGTGAACTTGGAATCAATAGTAACCCTGCATCTGTAGCAGTCCAACCTAGAATGGATTGCGTGTATATCGGGATTACAAATGTTGAACCGAATAAACCAAATCCTAATATAAAACTCATTACGACCCCTACTTGCAGATTTTTGTCTTTTAGAACGCGAAGATTCACAATTGGCCGATCATATGTCAACTCTCGCCACACAAAAAATAACAATCCTAAGACGGAGGCCACGGATAACACAACAATGGTACTATTAGAAAACCAATCATCTTGTTGTCCATGTTCCAATACATATTGTAATGAACCAATGAACATAATGAGAAATACCATACCCCACCAATCCACATCTTTTGCAGCTTGTTTTTCACCATATTTTGGACTTCTAACAAATGAAAGTGTCAAGAGAACCGCAATAATACCTAAAGGCACATTGATATAGAAAATATAAGGCCAAGAGAAATGATCGACGATATAACCACCTAAAGGTGGCCCTAAAGTAGGACCCACAATAACCCCCATCCCATAGATAGCTTGTGCCATACTTCTTTTAGCAGGTGGATAGCTTTCAGTGATAATGGTTTGGGCGGTAACCAAAAGTGCCCCGCCTCCCATTCCTTGTATAAATCTAAAAAATACGAGTTCCCATAAATTCGTCGAATTACCACAGAAAAAAGAAGATACGGTAAAAATAATAATGGAGGCAGCAAAGTAATTTTTGCGACCAAATTGCTGCGATAGCCAACTTGTCATGGGGATTACGATAACATTTGCGATTGCATATGCAGTGATCACCCAAGCGATATCAGTCAACGTAGCACCCAATGTTCCTTTCATATCATTGAGAGCAACATTAACAATCGTGGTATCCACAATCTCCAATAAAGCACAAAGTACGGCTATAATGGTAATGATGACACGTCGATACCCATATTCAATAAGACTATCTTGATCAAGTGTAGCTGTCATAGTTCTATTTTAAATGGACATCAACATCTGCGTTCATCCCTGAACGTAATAATGCAATATTATCGGCCGTATTAGCATTCGTTAATAATATCTTCACAGGCAGACGCTGCACGGTTTTCACAAAGTTACCCGTTGCATTGTCCGGAGGTAACAAAGAAAATCTAGACCCTGTCGCTGGTGAGAAAGAATTCACTTCACCTTCAAACTTAATACTTGGGTATGCATCTACAATCACCTCTACTTTTTGTCCAATACGGATATCATTCATTTGTGTCTCTTTGAAATTGGCAACTACCCAAGTTTCATGATTGTCGACTATGTAAAACAAGGCTGCTCCGGGATTAACCATTTGACCTGGTCTAATTTTTACATTTGAAATCTGACCATCTGCAGAGGCAGTCACAACCGTATACGAAAGGTTCAACTTCGCTGCATCAAGCGCCGCTTTTGCACGCTCTATATTCGCTTGTGCAACTAACGTCTGCTTACTTGCTACATTAGTTTTACTCACCACAGCCTCGCGTTGCGAGTTGGAGGCATTACGTTGTTGCTGTAAGATCTCCACTTGCTTCTCTGCTTCTAACTTTGCTGTCAGCGCTTGCTCATATTGTTGTTTGGTGATCGAATGATTATGATATAGGTTCGAATAACGGGTAAAATCATTCTGAGTTTGTTCGGCTCTAATCTTTGCGGCATCTATACTTCCGACGTTAGAGCGAACAGTTGCATCGGAAACAGCAACATTCGCTGAGGTTGCGTTAACATCAGCTTTTGAAACCTCGAAAGAACTTTCTGCTCCCAAGAGTGCCGCTTCCGCCTCTTTCACAGAAATTAAATAATCTTGAGTGTCAATGGTAAAGAGGGTATCCCCCTTTTTGACAAGATCATTATCTTTCACATATACTTGGGAAATATATCCTCCTACTTTTGGAATGATGGGGTTCATATTTTTATCAACCTGCGCATCATCTGTAGTCTCATGTGATTGACCGTGTATATATTTATAACCTCCATAACCACCCCCAACTAAAATAAGGGCTATTAGAATGAAGGCGAACTTTTTACTCGATGGTTTCTTTTCTTCTTGATTTTCCATTGCTATTATAATTATTTTGTTGCTATTTGTCCATTTACCAAAAGCAGGTCGTAATATTTCTCTACCGTATTCGCTTTGGAAATTGCTAAGTTAATTTTTGACTGTAATTGCTGTACGTCGGCTTCTAATAAATCATCTGTATCTGCCACGCCGTTATCATACTTATCCTTGACGATTCGATAATTTTCATTTGCTTGACTAACAGCTTCAGAATAGAGCTGGTTTCTGCGAGACCGACAGCTGAAAGTTTTCATTTGCTTGTTGCACTTGAACCTTTATTTTATCGTTCATAATGACAACATTTTCATCAATTTGACTAACTTGATTACGCGCGATATTGACATTTTTCTTATTTTTATAAAGCGAGCCAATATCATAGGACACGCCTACTCCTACATTCATGGCATTTTTCACCGTTAACAAATTATGTACATCTAATGCGGCATAACCTCCAGATACAGCAATTTTAGGTAATGCGTTAGCCTTTTCGATATTGACTTTATTTTCAGCAATATCGTGTTGTGCTTGCAGAGCTTTCAACTCATTTCTATTATTCAGTGCAATCTGGGCATCAGAAGATCTTACAGCAACTTCAGGATCCTCCAATTGTATAGCTGATATATGTGTACCCTCATCTAATTTTAGAAAATTAACCAGTTCATAATTTAACACCGCTTTATTTTTCTCAGCTTCCTGTAAGGCAACTTTATAATTGGACAATTGCAGCTCTGATTTTAAAAGGTCGTTTCTTGGAATAATACCATTCGCTTCCATGGCTCTGAAATCAATCACTCGTTGCTCGGCTCTTTTTATATTTTCCTCCATTAAAAGCGCTGTCTGCTGTGCTTTGTATAAGCTGATAAACAAATTGATACCACGCTGTGCTAATTGATCTTTAAGTGCCAATGCTGTATATTCTTCAGCCTTTACAGCATTACCCGCAGCAGCAATACTATTTTTAATCTTTCCTCCGGTATAGATAGGCATACTGATGGAAGCCTGTCCTAACAACAGCTGATTAGCCTTGATATCCATCGGATCTGAAGAAGAAGACAGTGGTATTTGCAGTTTTACATCTGGTGAGGTCATAGCCAAATATTGGCCACTTAGTTTAGCATCAGGGAGCAAACTATTCTTGGAAGCTTCTAACTCCAGTTTTCTTCCTCTAATTTTTGTCTCTGTAGCTTTTGCTTCTAAACTTTGTGTCTGTGCAAGATGGATAACCTCTTGCAAGGTAAGAGGGCCATTTTGCTGTGCAAATGCCGAGCCCTGAAGACAGAAAAGCAAGAGCGCCAACTTTCCTATTTTAATATGCATATGTTAATAAAGCTTTAATCGTTCTTTGTAAATGTATGACTAGGGTAGATTCCATATATTTGCTATAGGCCTCGTCTGTAGTTATATTTAATTGCGATTTTAAAAATGTTTTATTCATCTGAAAATTCATGAAGGTCCCCATCATCGTAGCATGGATTAATATTGGATCATTGCCTGATAAAAATTCTCCAGTTTCTATTCCGCGATGAATAATACTCGAAATAACTTGTAGATTATGTTCCTTTAGATTTTTATATGAATCAGATAGCATTAATCTTCTTTTTACACCTGCTTCGATAGCAATAATCTGATAAATAGCCAGGCTCGAATTCATATACTTGATATACGAACTGACCATTTCGTCGAGAATTTCCATTACGGGTGAAGTGAGGTTCAAAATACTTTCATCCATTTTAAATTTTTCAACTCGATAGGTGAACAAATCATCCAATAATTTATCCTTAGACCCAAAATAATAATTGATCATTGCGACATTGACCTGTGCCTCTTGTGCAATGTCACGAACAGATGTCCCATCAAAACCATTTTTTGAAAAAAGATTCTCTGCAACATGCAATATTTCTAATTGTTTCTCACTAAATTCCATTCTTGATGATTTAAAAAAACCGTGTGCAAATTTAAACAAGTGTTTAAATTAAACAAGTGTTTAATTTAAAAATTACAAAAAGAAAACAAAAACACACAAAACACTATAAAACAACTGGTTATATCAATTTAAAATAGATCTTATTACAAAAAAAGCCTCTCTCAAATAAATGAGAAAGGCTTTTTTAGATTAAAATAATATTTTATTTAATGGAATTACTAGCCTAATTAAGGATATTAAAGAGCAACTCTGTCAAAATATCTTTGGTATTTGTATTGCTTCCAACCTGGACTCCCTTTGATTTTAGATCAGCATCTTTTAGATTTTCAATAATAGAAAAAGTTTTCCTTCTGTTGTAATTACGGGCTGCAAGTTCATACTCTTTCAAAAAGAAAGGATGTACTCCCAATTCTTTAGCTGCAGTATTTTTGTCAACGATATAATGGTATTTTAATATCTTTGTAAAGTATCCTGCCATATTACCTAATACAAGTACTAAAGGATTACTTTTAGGGTTTGCGGCAAAATAATCAATAATCTGATACGCTTTAAAAGCATTGCGCTTAGCTAATGCGGTGTTGAGCTCAAAAACATTAAAATCTTTCGAAATACCTATATTCTGTTCAATATCCGCTACCACGATTTCTTTTTCTTTCGGCACATTGAGCATCAACTTATTCAGCTCATTCACGATTTTAGAAAGCTCTGTCCCTAAATATTCGGACAGCAACGCCGCTGCCTGTGGATGTATGCTCCAGCCTTGCTCTTTAATATAAGAGATAACCCAAGCGGCTACCTTATCATCGTAAAGTTTATTTGATTCAACAACAAGGCCTTTTTTTTCAATCGCCTTGTATAGTTTTTTGCGCTTATCAAATTTACTATACTTATAATCAAACACCAATACAGTAGTCGCTGTACATTGATCCACGTATTTAAGGAGCAAATCGTCGTCCTTCCATTTTAGATCCTGAGCTTCTTTGATGATGATCAATTGATGATCGCTCATCATGGGGTAGCGCCTAGCAGCACTTACAATCGTTGAGAAATCAGTATCCTTCCCATATAATATGGTTTGATCAAACCCTTTTTGTGCATCATTAAGGACCGTATGCTCCAAGGCATTACTAATGACATCTATAAAATAACTCTCTTCACCGTGCAATAAATATACGGGTTGAAATTTTCGTTTCTTTATGTCTGCTAAAATGGGACTGATATTCATGATGCCACTAAATTACAACTAAATTGATGAACAGTAAAATTTGTATTATAGATTCCTGCTTAGGGATTATTACGAGTAAACCAAAATTAGTATCTTTGTAAGATGTTTAACCCGATTCCGTTAAATTTACCGCCTTATCCAGCGAAATTGACAAAAGAAAATGAAACTATTTTCATTTTTGATGATTTGCGAAAAAAGAAACTTGTTTTAACACCTGAGGAATGGGTACGTCAACATTGGGTACATTATCTCCATATTAAAAAAAAATACCCGAAATCATTAATGAAAATTGAAGGTGGGTTGAAATTAAACGACTTACAAAAAAGAAGTGATTTATTGATTTATAATAATCGCGGAGAGAAAATAGTATTAGCAGAATTTAAAGCACCACACATAAAGATTACGCAAGCTACTTTTGAACAGATAGCAAACTACAATTCCATCCACAAAATACCACTACTACTCGTGAGTAATGGATTGGAGCATTACTATTGTAAGATAGATTTTGATAATAAATCATTTATATTTATTGAAGAACTCCCAAACTATGATCAACTCTAGTAGAATTGTAACTCATGTGTAAAACAAATGGCATATAGTATTTATTATTTAAAATATAGTTTTATATTAGTCTTATAAATTTGAATCACAAAGAATATGAATATAGATAAAAACGAATTCAGAAAATATGCAGTTAAGCATCATCGAATTGGAAGTCAACATGTTGATAGTTTTATAGCACGTGCGCAAGTAAATACACCTACTAACTTGACTCCTTACATCGTAGAAGAGCGTCAACTAAATGTTGCTCAGATGGATGTATTTTCACGTTTAATGATGGATCGTATTATTTTCTTAGGTGATGGTATCAACGATCAGGTAGCCAACATCATTCAGGCACAATTATTGTTTTTACAATCTACAGATGCACAACGAGATATTCAAATCTACATCAATTCACCAGGTGGTAGTGTATATGCAGGTTTAGGTATTTATGATACCATGCAATATATTGCACCAGATGTAGCCACAATCTGTACAGGTATTGCTGCTTCTATGGGTGCTGTTTTATTAGTTGCGGGCGCTAAAGGTAAACGTGCTGCATTAAGACACTCTCGTGTGATGATCCACCAACCTTCAGGCGGTGCTCAAGGTGTTGCTTCGGATATGGAAATCAATCTACGCGAGATGATGAAATTGAAAGAAGAGCTGTATACCATCATCGCTGATCACTCGGGACAAACTTACGAATGGGTAGAAAAATCTTCTGACCGTGATTATTGGATGAAGGCTTCAGAGGCTAAGGACTTTGGAATGATAGATGAGATTTTACTTCCTAAAAAGGAGATTATTAAATAATAATGGCTAAAAATAATAATAGTGGCGTTCACTGTTCCTTCTGTGGAATGAGTAAAAGTGACGCCCAAATGCTTATCGCTGGAGATGGCGCTCACATCTGTGACCGTTGTATCAATCAAGCTGGCGAAATTCTAGCGGAAGAATTGAAACAACGTAAAAGTAAAACATTACAAACTGCGTTAAAACTCATTCGTCCTTTAGAAATTAAAGAACACTTGGATCAGTACGTTATCGGACAGGACGATGCTAAAAAAGTAATCTCTGTTGCGGTTTATAATCACTACAAACGTTTGAATCAAAAAGTTGATGAGGATGAGATTGAGATTGAAAAATCAAATTTGATTGTCGTCGGTGAAACAGGTACTGGTAAAACATTATTGGCAAAAACGGTTGCCAAAATTTTAAATGTTCCTTTTAGTATCGTAGATGCGACTGTATTGACAGAAGCGGGTTATGTCGGAGAAGATGTTGAGAGTATTTTAACACGCTTATTACAAGCTGCCGATTATGATGTAGCTGCAGCTGAACGTGGTATCATCTATATTGATGAGATTGATAAGGTCGCTCGTAAGAGTGATAACCCTTCGATCACTAGAGATGTGTCGGGAGAGGGTGTGCAGCAAGCATTGCTTAAAATCTTGGAAGGAACAGTAGTTAATGTACCGCCTCAAGGTGGTCGTAAACACCCTGATCAAAAAATGATTGCCGTAAATACGAGCAACATTTTATTTATCTGCGGTGGCGCATTTGATGGTATTCAAAAGAAAATTGCGAATCGTCTGCGCACACAAACAGTAGGTTATCGCATGAATGAGGATGAAACAGAAATCGATTTAAAAAATCTTTATAAATACATCACCCCTCAGGATTTAAAAAGTTTTGGATTAATTCCAGAATTAATAGGAAGATTACCTGTATTAACGTATTTAAATCCATTGGACAAAGAGACACTATTGAGTATCTTAACAGTACCTAAAAATGCGTTAATCAAACAGTACAGAAAATTATTTGAATACGAAGGAATTGAGTTGAAATTTGATGCAGAGGTTTACAATTTTATTGTTGATAAAGCAGATGAATTTAAACTTGGAGCTCGTGGTTTAAGAAGTATATGCGAGGCTATTATGCTCGACGCAATGTTTGAAATTCCAACATCGAAGGAAAAGACCAATCAAAAAGAATTGCATATCACATTGGAATATGCATTGAAAAAATTTGAAAAGTCGGATATCAAAAAATTGCAAGTCGCTTAATTAAAATCCCTCGCTTACCGCGAGGGATTTTTTTTAAACGCATGGGTTCTATCAATCATTCTTCCTTCAAACATGTTTAATTATTAAATTGAAGAATTATGGCAAAAAGTAAAAAAAATGTAGATAGTCCTATCACACCTGGTTTGAAATCCAAGGAAGAAATTGTTCACAACTGGTTGCCCCGATATACAGGAAGGCCCTTGGAAGAGTTTGGCGAATATATCCTACTTACGAACTTTTCAAAATATATCACTATTTTTTCTGAAATGCATGATGATGCCCCCATCTATGGAGAGGATAAACCTATGCAAAGTGTAACTGCGGGTGGTATCACCATTATCAATTTTGGTATGGGTAGTCCAATGGCAGCCACGGTAATGGATCTATTATCAGCCATTACACCAAAGGCTGTGCTTTTTTTAGGAAAAACCGGTGGATTGAAAAAGAAAATTGGTGTTGGAGAACTTATATTACCCATTGCTGCCATCCGTGGTGAGGGAACTTCAAATGATTATTTTCCTGCAGAAGTACCCTCCCTTCCATCTTTTGCATTACAAAAAGCAATTTCTACAACCATACGTGATCATTCAAGAGATTACTGGACAGGTACGGTTTACACGACAAACAGACGTGTTTGGGAACACGATAAAGATTTTAAAAAATATCTAAAATCCATACGTGCTATGGCAGTAGATATGGAAACCGCAACCATATTTAGTGTTGGATTTGCGAATAAAATTCCTACAGGGGCATTATTACTTGTTTCTGATCAACCTATGATTCCTGAAGGTGTTAAAACAGCAAATAGCGATGTCAGTGTAACCGCTAAATATGTAGATGCCCATATCAGTATCGGCATAGATGCACTTAAACAACTTAAAAATAATGGGCTGACAGTAAAGCACTTGAAATTCTAAGAAATAGACATTTTTTGTTATTTTTAAAGAAACTAACGGTAACCTTATGTGGTATAATAACATTTTAGAAACAATTGGAAACACCCCTCTTGTTAAACTAAACAAAATAACCAAAGATCTAAAAGGAACTATCCTCGCTAAAATAGAGACCAGCAATCCTGGAAACTCGATTAAAGATAGGATGGCACTTAAAATGATCGAAGATGCGGAGCAGGCAGGTTTATTGAAACCAGGGGGAACAATCATTGAAGGAACTTCTGGAAATACCGGAATGGGATTGGCAATGGCAGCAGTGGTCAAAGGCTATAAATGTATATTTACAACAACAGATAAGCAATCTAAAGAAAAAGTTGATGCACTGCGGGCTTTTGGAGCAGAGGTAATTGTGTGTCCAACAAATGTAGATCCCGAAGACCCTCGCTCCTACTATTCTGTTTCAAGTCGCTTAGAACGTGAAGTACCAAACAGCTGGAAAGCGAATCAATACGATAACCCATCAAATGCCCAAGCACATTATGAGCAAACGGGTCCTGAAATATGGGAACAAACGGAAGGAAAGATTACCCATCTTGTCGTTGGAGTGGGGACCGGTGGTACCATATCAGGCACAGCTCGATATTTAAGAGAGCAAAACCCCAATATCAAAGTATGGGGCATAGATACTTATGGTTCTGTTTTTAAAAAATATAAGGAAACGGGTGTTTTTGATAAAGATGAGATATACCCTTATATCACAGAGGGTATAGGTGAAGATTTTCTTCCCCAAAATGTCGATTTTAGTTTGATTGATTTCTTTGAAAAAGTAACCGATAAAGATGCGGCTTTAATGACTCGAGAATTGGCGCGCAAAGAAGGAATTTTTGCAGGTAACTCAGCTGGTGCAGCTTTGGCTGGTCTTATTCAATTAAAGGACTCTTTAAATGATGATGATGTGGTGGTTGTAATCTTCCATGATCACGGTTCACGGTACATGGGTAAGATGTATAATGAGGATTGGCTGAGAGAAAGAGGGTTCTTAGAAGATGAGAAACTAAATGCGAAGAGCATATTGAAAAAAAGGGGCGAACAAGCGATTGTTACCGCAGATGTCAATCAAACTGTATTTGAAGCATTCAATTTCATGAAAACCCTAAATATTTCACAAATACCTGTAACGCAACAAGGGATGGTAGTTGGTAAAATAACTGAATCTGACATTCTCAGTGCCTTATTGGAAAATTCTTCACTCAGGTCATCATCTGTGCAAGAAGTAATGACAAAGCCTTTTCCCTTTGTTGATTTAAATACATCCATAGACAAGATATCAGCTTTAATTAACAAAGAAACGCAGGCAGTATTGGTAGAAGATGATTTTGGTAAAATTAATATCATAACACAATACGATATTATCAATGCAATTTCTGAAGCTTAATCCAAAATATTCATGTATAAAAAAGGCCTTACTATTGATAATAAGGCCTTTTTTAGGATAAGTAATAAGACTATGCTTCCATTCCATTCGCGCTTTTGCGGAATGTATAAGAATTGAAAATTTGTCTTCTACCAAATCTTGGACGAGAGTCAGCATTAATAAACTTAGTGTACACAGTTTTTGGAACACCAAAATACTCATATGTGCTTTTATCCTGAAATGTAACTCTTAACGTCTGACCTTTAAATTCAAAATCCTCGATAAAGAAGTTATTGATCGTGTTGTTATACTCTTCTACATTAGCTTCATGTGTCTCAGGAGCTATACTAACTAAGAAGTGATATGCTTCAATAATTTCTGTACTCTTCAACTCCGCTTCCTCTTTTTTCACTTCATCTTGAAACTTATCAGGATGCCAAGCTTTGATTAAGTCACGATATATCTTTTTTAACGTCGCTAAATCTTCATTCTTCGTAATACCAAAAACCTTTTTGGATTCAGTTATTCTTTTCATAATATTTATTTTTCCCTAGTCCAACCAATCCATATTGATTTTAGGATTTGCAAAATTACGTCAATTATATTTTAGAATGAACATTTGCATGTTAATTTTTTCAAAAATTCATTTTCTGATTGCTGAGATAAATGCTATAAAGTTTGATAAATGTTAATTAATTACATTGAAATGCATTAATACGGTCGCAAGATGGTTAAAACAATAATGTCTCTAAAGTAAGTCATTTGTATCTTTGTTAGCTACATATAGTTGATTTTGACCTATTACAAATCTCTATTTTTCAATATCAACATAAAACAAATCGCTGTCAATTCCAATTATTTCGCACGTCTTAGTTGGACATTCTCTTTGCAACGATAATTTTAGATTTTCCATTTTATAATTAAAAAAATCTCAATTTGGAATCCATACCGAATGGTGATTTCATAAAATCTTGCAATCCATGTACCATCTAAACCTGTAACCCACATTACGGGATCTATTACATGGAAAAGCACAAAACTTTTCAATCAAGCAACCTATCCCTTTATTATATCAATTCATCCAGTGGATAGTATCCGTTGGTGACTACATCCTCTTCTATTTCATTGTCAACAAGATTATCGATTTTAATATAAAAATTTCGCTTAAATGATTCCGGCAATATATCTTCAATTTCATAGATATCATCGACATCAATGCCATACTTATCATCAATATGTGGAGATAAATGATTTTTGAAGAAAACAGTTTTCTCCGCCAAGCATTTTGCCTGTTCTATATCAGAAGCAACAACGAGCTCCTTATAATGATATTCTTCTAACTCATTAGGTTTATATCCCCCTAAATTGACAAAATAAAGTTTTAATTGGCTATTATCAACGGCGCTTGCAGAAACAGTAATTTGGTATTCTCCAACTTTTGTAACCTTGCGCCAGGCATCAATGTGTATCTTTCCGTCCGCCTGTTGCCAATAATCTACAATCGAGGGAACTAAATCCCGTAACTCATTAGCAATTCCAAAATAAATATCATGCTGTTCAATATGCCTCCCTAGTGGTTTACATCCCAATAATAACATAAAAAGATTCATATCGTTCGTCTTATTAATTTTAGTTTAATTATGATTACATTTATAAGATACAATTTAAATCTAATGAGAACAAATCTTTTATTACTCCTTATATCAACTTCATTGCTCATTCCTACTGGCCTAATTGCTCAGAAAATTGATACAAAATTAGACCGAAAATTAAGGGAATTGACGCAAAACTTTGCCGGAGATATTGGTATCTATGTCAAGAACCTTAAGACACAGGAAGAAGTTCTTATTCAAGCAGACACTGTTTTCCCAACAGCTAGCATCGTAAAAGTTCCAATCTTAGTTGGAATTTTCAATAAAATAGAACGAGGTGAATTAAATTTAGACCAAAAATTCATATACCGCTCATCTCAGCAATATAGCGGTTCAGGAGTGATGCAATTTTTCAAGGATAGTACGGAGACAGATTTGGCTACTATGGTTGCTTTAATGATAACCTATAGCGATAATGTTGCCTCTATTTGGAATCAACAACTTGCTGGTGGAGGTATCACGATAAATTTATTGATGGACCAATTAGGGCTTCCAAACACGAAAGTCAATTCACGTACCGAAGGGCGTAATGAAATCTGGGAAAAATATGGTTGGGGACAAACAACTCCAAAAGAAATGGCAACCTTGGTTGAGCTCCTATACAAAGGTAAAGTAGTAAGCCCTAAAGCATCAGAAAACATGTATCGTCATTTAGGGAATATTTTCTACAATGACCGCTCTCTTTCACAGATACCCGCAAATATCAAAACAGCATCTAAAACCGGTTCTGTTGATGAAGCTCGAGGGGAGGTCGTGCTCGTCAATGCTCCTAGTGGTGATTACGTCTTTTGTGTTTTAACAAATAACATTAAGGATCAAAGTTGGACCAAAAATAATGAAGCTGAAGATCTCACTAGAAAAATCTCTCATTTGTTATGGAATTATTTTGAACCTAAAAGACCCTATACTCCGTAATCAATCCCTGCCATTAATACGAATAGACTGGTAAAATGAAGTGAAATTTGAATATCATCTTGCTGTCGTAATTTTCATTTTTCTACATAGGTTCAAAATAATCTACTAAATTTACTTTATGAGTATCTTAACAAAACATTTTGAGACGGTTCATAATACCGCGCCATTTTCTAAAATAAAAAACGAAGACTATATACCAGCATTTGATAAAGCTATCGCTAGCACTAGGGCTGAAGTTGATGATATTGCCCATGCAACTGAGCAAGCGACTTTCGGAAATACGATTGCAGCACTCGCTTTTTCGGGCATGCCATTAGATCGTCTATCTAATGTTTTTTTTAATCTGCATTCAGCGGAAACAAACGACGAGTTGGAGCAAATTGCACAAGATGTTGCTCCTAAACTTTCAGCATTGGGCAATGATATCACCCTTAATTTTGACTTATTCAAAAGAATTAAGCAAATCTATGATCAAAAAGAGAAGTTAGAGCTAACAGTGGAGGAATCTACCTTATTAGAGAAAAATTATAAAGATTTTGTTCGTAATGGAGCGCTTCTAGCGGATGATGAAAAAAATCAACTCCGTGCTATTGATACGGAACTTTCACTTCTAAAATTAAAATACGGAGAGCACGTATTAGCAGATACGAATGCTTATGAACTTCATATCACTGACGAAACTGAACTGGCTGGATTGCCGGATGGTGTCAAAGAAGCGGCAGCAGGATTAGCAAAATCCCAAGAAAAAGCAGGTTGGATCTTTACCTTGGACTACCCGAGTTATGTACCCTTTGTAACCTACGCCGATAATCGTGAACTACGTAAAACAATAAGCATAGCTGCAGGTAAAAAAGGATACCAGGCAAATGAAAACAATAATGAAGAGATTGTTTTAAAAATAACAAAACTACGTTTCCAGCGCGCTCAACTTTTAGGTTATGAAACCCATGCCCACTTTGTTTTAGAAGAGCGTATGGCACAAAAACCTGTTAAAGTAAATGAATTCTTAGATGATCTATTAATCAAGGCAAAACCTGCCGCAATAGATGAATTTCAGGAACTGACCTCTTTCGCCAATGAAACCGATGGCATCGCCGTTTTGGAAAAATGGGATGGAACTTATTATGCTGAAAAATTGAAACAAAAGAAATTTCAACTTGATGACGAGCAGTTAAAACCCTATTTCAAATTAGAGAACGTACTAGAAGGTGCATTTGAAATAGCTGGAAAATTATTTGGTTTACACTTCAATGAAGTACAAACTATTGACAAATATCATAAAGATGTACAGACTTTTGAAGTAAAAGACGATAAAGGTAATTTCATCGCTGTTTTCTATGCTGACTTTTTCCCAAGAAAAGGTAAACGTAATGGTGCCTGGATGACCTCTTTCAAACCACAATATAAGAAAGATGGTATTAATGAACGCCCTCATGTTTCTATCGTTTGTAACTTCACACCAGCAACAGAGACTAAACCATCACTCTTAACCTTTAATGAAGTGACCACTTTATTTCATGAATTTGGTCATGCTTTACATGGTATGCTTGCAGATACGGTTTACCCTACACTTTCTGGAACTTCTGTGTTTTGGGATTTTGTCGAATTGCCAAGCCAAATCATGGAGAACTGGTGTTATGAACAGGAGGCCCTTGCTCTTTTCGCTAAACATTATGAAACAGGAGAAGCTATTCCTATGGAGCTCGTTGAAAAAATACGTGAAAGTGCATCTTTCTTAGAGGGTATGGCAACTCTCCGTCAGTTGAGCTTTGGTAAGTTAGATATGGGCTGGCATGGTCAAGATCCAACAACAATCAATAACCTAAAACAATTTGAAAATGAACAATTCGCATCTACACAACTCTATCCAGATGTTGTGGATAATGCAATGAGTACTTCATTCTCGCATATTTTCAATGGTGGTTATTCATCCGGTTATTATAGTTACAAATGGGCGGAGGTGTTGGATGCTGATGCATTTGACTACTTTAAACAAAATGGCATCTTTAACAAGGAAATTGCAACAAAGTTTAAAGATACTGTATTATCTAAAGGGGGCACTAAACATCCGATGAGTTTATATAAAGAATTTAGAGGCCAAGAAACCTACAGTCGATGCTTTACTCAAGCGAGCTGGCTTACTTAAATAAACTTAATATTTAGTTTTATAAAAAAGGTTGTTTCATAATATGAAACAACCTTTTTTATTATTTTTAAGGATAGCATATGCCTATTTTTTTACGTCAGAAGCATCCTCCGTTGGAGACGTATTTTCAACAGGAGCTTTTACATCATCTGTTTTCGTTGATTCCAACGTCTTTGGCGCAGATTGAGCTGCTGGTTTTGGTGCAGAAGCATTCGCAGGCACTACAGGCTTTTTAACCTCAGCCTTCTTTATAGCTTCAGGAGATTTTGCTTCATCTTTTTTAACAGAAGCAGATTTAGCAGCTGACGGCTTTGCTTTAGAAGCAGTTGAAGGCGTTGCAGGCTTTTTAACCTCAGCTGCCTTTGAAGCTACTGGAGCTTTTGCTTCATCCTTTTTAGTAGTAGATTTAGCAGCTACTGGTTTTGATGCAGTATCACTCGCTGGCACTGCCGGCTTTGTTGCTGAAGCACTTGCAGGCACAGCAGGTTTTTTGACCTCAACTGTCTTTGAAGCTACAGGAGCTTTTACTTCAACCTTTTTAGCAGGAGCAGATTTAGTAGCTGCCGGCTTTGCTGCTGAAGCACTAGCAGGCGCAGCAGCTTTTTTGACCTCAGCTGTCTTTGAAGCTACAGGAGCTTTTACTTCAACCTTTTTAGCAGGCGCAGATTTAGCAGTTGCAGGCTTTGTTGCCGAAGCACTAACAGGCGCTACAGGTTTTTTGACCTCAGGGACCTTTGTCGCTACCGGGGCTTTTGTTTCATCCACTTTGGCTGTTATACCTTTAGTAGCAACTGACTCCTTTGAGTTTTTATCCTTCTTTCCTTCACTTTTTTTATCCTTGACCTCTCCTGAAGCTTTAGCTTTGCTGTTAGCTACAGACTTAGGGCTTTCATCATTGTTTGATTTCTTTTTTTTATCAACTTTAGATTTTTTCGCTTCAGTTTTAGAAGACTCTGGTTTATCCTCTTTTTTATTTTTAGGGGAGATACCTTTATTTGACGCACTTTTCCTATCCACAGCATTCTTCTTACTTTTCGTATCCGAAGCCTTTTGCTCTTTCACTGGTTTCGATGAACCTTCTTTTTTCTTTGAACCGGTAGTTTGACCATTCTCCTCTACATGAAAAAAAGGTAATTTTTCCTGTATATCTAAAAGTGCTTCTCGCACTTTCTTATTCAGTTTTTTATAAGCCTTAATTAATTTAGAATCATCATTTGAAACCTCCTTTTTAGATGACTTCTTTAATTTGCGCGGCTTTTTAGATTTTTCAGTAGTTGCATATATATTACTGACTTCATCAGCAGATTTTTTCTTTGCTACTGGTTTAGACACTTTATTATTGGTCTTTTTCGTTTTTTTAGATTTTAATTCTTTAGCCATGTAGATTTAATTTTGATTCAATGAATATTTCATTCTGATAACAATTCTGATTAACAATTGTTTGTATATCAATATATGTAAGTTAGTAAATAAATTACATTCGTACTGCCTGCATTAGCTCTTTATTGAAATAATATTTGTATTTTTGTGTTCTACATAATTGGGGTCGACCGGAATTGACAGGATGGAGACGGTTATGTAAGCATGCAGTGCGTTGTTAGTAGAGCACTTTAATCGGAACTTTCAGAATTACAACTGGCGAAGAAAACTACGCCTTAGCTGCTTAAGTTAGACTTAACATAGCTATTTGTCCCGTTAGATCCTGTTCTTTGGTTTAACATTCGGGGCATCGAACAATAGAACTGGCAGATGTGATTTTGCTAATCATCTGTAAGACTCAGCAAATACGGCGTACGGTATAGGTAAGCAACTCACCTTCCCTCGCTCGACACTCAAAGAGTAGCTAAGCATGTAGAAAGCGTATACAGTACCATGACTGGACGAGAGTTCGAATCTCTCCGGCTCCACGATTAACAAAACAAGTAGTATCAAAACCCTATAAATAGCAGTATTTATAGGGTTTTGTCGTTTATATGCCTTCCTGACTATTCCATATTTCTTATTTCCAGCGAGACCCTAGCGAGACTCTAATATTTTGAAAATTAGGGTCTCGACAAACAGCTCAAACACATAACTAACAATTAGTTATGTAAGAAACATAATGCAACACCTTATTCCAATTAGGCGCAAGCATTACCTTAAAGATCCATAAATAAAAAGAGCAGGTAATTAGCCTACTCTTTTATAATTTGATGCTTCTAATTCAATAAGACGTTCGATACCCTTTCTTGTAATATCATAGCATTCATAGGGACTTTGCCCAATTGCTGGCTTATAACCCCTAATAAAACCACTCCTTTCTAAAATGGCCAATTCATCTTGAAAATATTCATTTGTCATCAAGGGTAGAAGATCTTTGTGTTCTTTTACCAACTGTAATATTTTAACCGCTAACTGTCTCATATTATTTGAATAGTGGGAAAGCTGAATTGCTTTTATCTAAATATACCAGTTTGATTTGGCAAAACAACAGCTTAAAAGTATTGTAGATCAAAATTAATATTTTAATAATCCATGAATTACAATCTTTTAATATATAACACAAATGAATAAATCATTGCTTCATTATATGAATTCCATATCATTCAACTCTCAGAACACTTTTGAAATAGATAAAATCAAAAAACTGTTTCCTTAAATGCAGCTTAAAAGCTTACAAAAAAGGCATCCAAATGGATACCTTTTTCATACCATACTCACGTAATATTAATTACTAGCAAATGCCTTCTTAACTGCTGTCATGACCAGAAACTGCAGATAATCCAGCCACTATACCATAACCAATTTGTTTCAAAATAGATGGTATATTTGGTAAAAAGTGATGCAAATAATCAATATTATGTTCAAAAATACCACCCGACACTAAAATCAGAGCAACAGTTCCTACCACTGCTAAAACTTTGATGACAACAGGTAAGGATTTAACCAATAAATGCCCAAATTTAGAAACGACACCTTTATCATTCGATCGCTTGATTAACTTATACCCCGCATCGTCCATGCGAACAATTAATGCAACAATCCCATATACACCAATAGTAGCGAACATAGCAACGACAGATACTGTTAAAATTTGAATCGTTAGGCTTTCATTTAATACCGTTCCCAATGCAATGATCACAATCTCAACAGATAATATGAAATCTGTTGTAATAGCTGATTTTACTTTAGTTTTCTCTAATTCGCTGTTATTTTCTTCATTTTCAACGACCACCTCATGACCTGTCTTCTGCCGATGGAACAAATACTCAATAATCTTTTCGACCCCTTCATACGCCAAATAGATTCCACCTATGATTAAAATAAATTTAATGGCGACAGGAAAAAAGACATTCAACAACAAAGCAATTGGTACAATGATGATTTTATTGATAAACGAACCTTTCGTGATTGCCCACAAGACCGGAATTTCACGTGAGGAAAGAAAACCAGTAGCTTTCTCCGCATTTACAGCTAAATCATCGCCAAGAATTCCAGCAGTCTTGCTTGCAGCAATTTTACTCGTAACCGCCACATCATCCATTAGAGCGGCAATATCATCCAATATTGCAAATATACCTGAAGCCATATGTATCTTATATTTAGTAGGACAAAATATAAAATGATTTTGAAATTCATTTTATATTTCTTAATTTTTATTTCATACTAAAAATGTTCTCAAAATTTCTTCTTCCATCTACTCAATATTGTTTTATTTAAGCAAATTACGAGACATTTATAACTCATTTTCATCATGGATAACAAAGAACTTAAAAATACCATTATCGATTTTGCTGAAAATGATGCACGTGTTCGAGCGGTTCTACTCAATGGTTCTCGTGCAAATCCCAATATTCTCCCCGACAGATATCAAGACTTTGACTTACTCTTTATTGTAAATGATATCGAGTCGTTTATAGCCGACAGAGAATGGACTTCTTTTTTAGGAAAAATTATCATTCAGCAACTTCCAGATGAAATGCTATTAGGGTCAGACCCAAAAGAAGAAAAAGTAACATTCACGTATTTAATGATTTTTGAAGATGAAAACCGTGTTGATTTAACCCTGTTTCCTAAAAGTAAATTCCATTCTGATTTTAAGAACGATAGTTTAACAATGATTTGGGTAGACAAAGATCATCTCTTCAAAAACATCATCACTTCAAATGATAGCGATTATCACATTGTTAAACCCAATGAAAGAATATTTCAGGAGACCTGCAATGAGTTTTGGTGGGTTTGCACATACGTGGCGAAAGGACTGGCCCGAAAAGAGGTGCTATATGCTAAAGATATGATGGAATCTGTAGTCCGCCCCATGTTTATGAATCTAATCGCTTGGCACATTGGTGTAGAGAAAAAATTTCAAGTTTCTTTTGGTAAATCTGGAAAACTTGCAAAAAAACACCTCGCTAAGGAATTATATCAATCCATATTACAAACCTATGCAGATGCATCTATTGAGAACAATTGGCTTGCATTGATACATATGATGACCATTTTCCGAGACTTAGAAATAAACCTTGCAGCACATTTTCAATACCGTGTTAATATAGACGAAGCTCATAGCGTTTATCGTTATATTTTAAAAATTAGAAATGATTAATAACCTCATAAAATAGGCGATTCACAAGAGAATCGCCCCTTCTACTAATCAGCTAAATAACCGAATCTACCATTATTAAAATCTTCAAATGCTTGACTGATTTCCTCCCTAGTATTCATCACAAATGGTCCATGGCTCACAATAGGTTCCAATATAGGCTCTCCACTCATAACTAGTACTATTGCTTGATCTATCGCTTGAATTTCAAAATCTTCACCATCATTTTTGAATAGTACAAAATGATCTGAAGGTGCCTTCTCTTTACCATTGATCATCACATTACCTTCGATAACAATCATTGCAGTATTATAATGTTTAGGAAATGAAAACATTGCATTTCCACCCGCATCTAGTTTAGCGTTCATAACATGCATGGGTGTAAAAGTAGATGCAGGTCCTTTATTCTCCTGGTATTCACCGGCTATTACTTCCACAACACCTTTATCAAGTTTAACTTTTGTCTGCTCATGATTGGCTATCGCCTGATATTTTGGAATACTCATCTTGTCTTTTGCAGGCAAATTTACCCACAATTGAACCATCTGGAAATCTCCCCCTATTTTACTCCATTCCGTTTCATGAAACTCTTTATGCAGTATACCTGATGCTGCGGTCATCCATTGCACATCACCTTCCCCAATGACACCACCTCCACCAGAGCTATCTCCATGCTCAACTCTACCTTTATAGGCAATTGTAACGGTTTCAAATCCACGGTGTGGGTGTACTCCTACTCCTTTCGGAACTTCACTCGGCGGAAAATTGTAAGTCGAGTTATAATCCAAAAGAATAAAGGGACTCATCCTAGTAGCAGAAGCAATACTTGGTATCAAATTATGTACTCGAAATCCATCTCCAACAAAGTGAGCTGCTTGCGGTTTTGCAATAATTTCTACATTTTTCATATTCTTTTCCTTTAGTATACCACAAAGTTAACACTAGAACTGCCAATATTAATTGATCTAGGATAAGAAAATAGCTTTCTACCAGTATCTTCAAAATTGTTGTTCAACAGAAGTGAGATGTAGTTCCTCTTACACCTATTCCTCAATAATAGAAAATCACAAGGGAAATTAATATGTTAAGGATATATAATGTGATTAAAATTGAATTAAAAGACGACTAAATCTGCAAAAAGTACCATAAATTACTTTGGTGAATTTATTAATTTTACCCACAAACTATATATGATACAGATTGCCATTTTTAGTGATATACACGGAAACTTACCTGCTCTAACAACAGTATTGGCTGATATCGCAGCTGTGATTAAAATTGAATTAAAAGACGACTAAATCTGCAAAAAGTACCATAAATTACTTTGGTGAATTTATTAATTTTACCCACAAACTATATATGATACAGATTGCCATTTTTAGTGATATACACGGAAACTTACCTGCTCTAACAACAGTATTGGCTGATATCGCAGCAAGGAATATCGAACACAGATATTGTTTAGGGGATTTGGTAGACTTTGCTCCTTGGAGCAATGAGGTGATCGAACGGGTGATACAAGAAAAAATCCCTTGCTTAATGGGTAATCACGATGAACGCATCGCTTTTGACCACCCTATAATACCACTTCAAAAACACAATAACGAAGAAACAGAATGTCGTATCCGTGCTATTAGCCATACTAAAGAAATCATTAAAGAGGAAAATAAATTGTTTTTAAGTCAATGCCCTTATCTGATGCAATTGGATTTCAAAGTAAAACATAAACGTTGGCGTATTCAGTTAGTTCATGGTAGTTTAGCAAGCAATGAAGAGTATCTGTATGAAACAGAACCGGACAGTACGTTTGAACAGATACTAAGCGAAACACAGGCCGACATATTGGTGATGGGGCATACGCATACTTCTTTTATCAAGTGTCTTGATAAAAAATGGGTTATTAACGCAGGCTCAGTTGGACGACCTAAGGAGAAATCTAAAGACGCTTCATACCTTTTATTGCAGTTGTACGAAGACCGTGTTGTAGCTGAAATCATTCGAACTCCCTATAATGTAAGGATGGTAACTAACGAAATAAAAACAAGTGCAATACCTAATTTTTATGCAAACTTCTTATTGTCTCAATAAATCCTGTAAATAATAAAATAAGATGTAATGCACTTTATTATTTACACAATATGAACCGCTATTAATCCAGTTCTCACCACCACGATAACTACCGTAATTGCTCATTAAACAGTAACTAAATCTTAATTAAGCTACAATAATCGATATCACAGAGCATAAAAAGAATTCAACTGTACACTTTAATCCTTAATCTCAGACAATTCGAATCGTACTTCTTGCAAGGGATAGTCTTTGGCATCAGTTTTTACTTTACTAATTTTTAAGATTACGTCCAATCCATCATATATCTCGCCAAATACCGTAAAATCATGATCCAACCGCGGTTGCCCACCGCTTTTCAAGTAGTCACTTCTTTGTTCGTTCGAATATTTAATTCCTTTTTTTTCTTCCAATTGATTCAAATCATGCGCGGAGACAGGTTTGCCGACTACAAAATAGATTTGATTCAAGAAGGATGCTTTTTCAGTATTGCTATCCCTCCCAGCTCCCAAAGCCCCTATCTTATGGTATGCCCGATTATCAAATTCTGGCGCTAAACGAGGTTTTCTATTTGATGGATCCTGTGCTTCGCGTTGTTCTATATCAATATCATGTTCTCCTCCTTGCACCACAAAATTGGAAATAATACGATTGAATAGCGCATCTTTATAAACTTGATCGTCAATTGCCTTCAATATTAAATCGCGATGTTTCGGCGTAAAATCATACAGAACAACCTTAAAATCTCCATACGTTGTATGGAATAATAAGCGATGTGTTTGACCTTTAGCGGCCACAACAAATAATAAACACAGCAAGGAAATCGTGAGTTTTTTCATTTTATAAATTTAAAATGAAGGTAATTCAATTTTATTTAAAAATAAAGCGACAACAATATTATTGTCGCTAACCTACAAGAGACCTTCTAGATTATGCGTCTATTTCAATAAAATCTCCATGGCATTTTCCTTTTATATATTGTGATAATGAACCTTACATAGACCGAAAATTTGGAGACTCTTCATACCAGTGCACATGATTTAGTATCGGGTAAACTAAGGGGTTAATCAAAACTAAACCATTTCACCTGTTGAATAAACACTTGAAATCGAAAACGTTCGGTGTTAAAAATGGATGGAATCCTCTATAGTTTTCAATTTGCAATACGACATTCACTCCGATGGCAAGGTGTTTTTTACTCCAAATTAATATAAACAAACAGGTAATACAACCACATATTAAATGCTGACATACAACTTATTGAACATAATATTTACAAAATTCATAATGAAAAAATTGAATCTCACATTCACGACAGCATTCCTTAACCTCCTCATTATAAGTAACAATCACCAAAAATTTGGAAACTAAAAATAATAGTATAGAATTTTAACAAATTATCCCCAATAGGGATGTTTTACACCTAAGATTAGGAATGGAAATCAATTTATAACCTATGCACAGAGCCAAACAACTATTAAAAAAGAGGATAGCAAAGCGCTAGAAATTACTCTGTCTCTTATCGTTACATCTTCTAGAGCTAGCTAACTATTTCAAATAAAACAGATAATAACAAGTTGTGCCATACGATAAAACTCTTATCACAATAGATTAAGGATAAATAAATATTATATAACATTCTATTAATCAATAAACTAAATATTCATTAAATGAATATTTAGTTTATATATTACAAGTATTATATACAGCTATTTCGTTGGAATTAGAATCCAATTCCATAAAAAACATATGAATCAAATCAAGTAAACCAAATCAGGCTCTAGAAAGGTAAATCATCTAGAATACGTATCAGCCCTCTGTAAGCTATGATTTTGAAAAAGCAAGTACATCACTAGACTTCGTGCAAAAAGATCGTTAAATCAACTAATTCTAGTCTTAAAACAAAAGGTTGAACCACGAATTCCTTCACCTATACAGAAAACTAAAACCGTTTAAGAATAATCTAGTTAATCGGAACAACAGGCCACCTCATCAAAATCTCAACAACCCCACCATCTAACAAGGGAAAATCAACAGATGAAGCATACATTCTAGTAATAGGGCTAGATAAAAGTTTGGATAAAACAGAAAATAAGACATAAACAATTATAAAGCAAATATTTACAGTAACCATATAAACTTATAATACATATTTAGAAGAGATTTTATAATAAGGTCCCCACAACTGGAAATCCGACTTTATGGTTTCCCCTACTCGTTATAATAGAAATGAACAATCCAAACAAATTTGATATCATAAATGTATTTGTAAAATTGTTAAACAAATACAGTAAGAGATGATGTCATATTTCTGTTGTCATTTGCATCTTGGGAACAGCAATAACAACAGAGGAAAAAATCATAAAAAAAGCCTTGCATAGTCAGAACTAAAAGCAAGACTTCGAAATGATAGTCTGGTAGAATTCCTCTGATTGGAGGTTAAATGACCAGGCCTGAATTGGGTTGTGAGTACCGAACGGAAACCTTTGAATGAGCAAAATCACCTCCAAAAGGAGGATTTAATTTTTTTATGGAAACATCGATAGATTGCGCAAACGAAAAATACAGATGGATCGCTTTTAAAATCTCATGAGCAGCTGACTCTAACAACTTACGTTTAGGCGTCATAACTTTTTGAATAATTTGATATAAGATTTCATAATTGACAGTCTTATCCAAATTTTCGTAATCATCATCACCTGCATCAAAGCTCACTGAAGCTTGTACTAAAAATTCATTTCCCAAAAGTTGCTCTTCTTCGTAAAACCCAATCGGAGCAAAAACTCGAACATCTTCTAAAGAAACGGTTTGTAATATTTTCATATTACAAACCTACTTTTTATTCTTAATAATGCGAACATCAAATGTAAATTCACCTCAAAAATCCATATCTCCCAGTATCGAAAAGTTTTGATTGGAGAATACAAGTGTCCTAAAATTCTAACGGAACATACAACCGACTATTTGATTTTAAAATATACGTACTAGTGAATGGATACAAGCTCCACTTCAAATATCAAAGTAGCATTCCCACCAATCTCTTTTGAAACACTCAATTCTCCATATCCAAGTGCCGATGGAATAAACAAACGCCACTTACTTCCCTCTTTCATTAATTGCAGAGCCTCCGTCCATCCTGGTATGACTTCGTTAACAGGAAATGAAGCTGCCTTTTTACGCTTCTCTGTTGAATCGAAAACTGTACCATTGATTAAGGTCCCCTTATAAAAACACTTAACACTATTTGTTAATTTTGGGGTCTTTCCCTCTCCATCCACAATGATTTCATATTGTAAACCCGAAGGTAAGCTTACTACGCAATCGCGCATGCCATTCTCCTTTAAGAATGCTTCTCCCTCAATTAAATTCTTTTTAGCTTCTAAGCGTAGCTTTTTTAAATATCCTGTTGCGTTAGCCATTTTTTTCCTTTTAAACTTAGATAAGTATGTTTTATACACAGTTTAAGTCTGTGATATATAAAACAAATATTCATTTGAGTCTTTTATTTGGGACTCGTGATTATTAAATAATTATCGGATCTCCTCTACTAGCAAGGGTTTATAAGAGGAGAAATATCAAACCTTCCTTACTGATTCAACTTCCAATCGAATATGACTGAAATCGGCCAATGATCGGATAGCGCATGCCCCTGCTCATTAACAAAATCTGCTTTCTCCACTTGATATCGCTTTGGTGTTAGAAACAAGCCTATCATTGCTCCTAAACATGACCTTATCGATTGATTCCGACTTATTATCAATATCCATTATATCTAGACATAGAAACAATGGATCAATGGTTGGTGCCACATGATTATGTTGGAGCGAAACCCAACTATCACTTAATTGCGTCTTATTCATAAAATCAACCAAATTATCTTCAGCATATGAAAAATGAGCATTAAAATCTCCAGCGACAATAATAGCTTTACCAACCGAAAACTTATTGATATAAGCTGCTAATTGATGATAATTGGCTCTCCTAGCCTGTGCGGCTCTTTTATTATCTTGAGAATTGGCATGTATATTATAAAAATCGAGTTCTACCCCTTGCCCCAAGTGAAGGGTGCAGCAACTGAACCCTTTTGGTGTCAACCGATCTGAGCCCGTTCTATTAAGCCATTCTATCCGTTTAAAATTAGAGAGTGGATATTTTGATAAACAGTCCAACCCATCGCCAAATATGGCCAACCCCATACTGATTGTACGAAATGGGTGTAGGTTACCGTATTGGTATAAATAGTGGTTGTAATTGAAATCTTCTTGGATGTGGGCAATATCGAACCTATTTAGTAATACACCAATATGTGCTATACTTTTTGACCGATTCGTCTTTGCTGATGAAATAACTTGTGGTAACCCTGCGACATTGTACGTTATAACAGAAAAATTGCCCGATAGTAAATGGGGCAATTCATATTGTTTTTCGTGTAGGAAAACATGATCTTTTCTTCGCATTAAAGATTTCCATAATTCCTGAAGATATTGAAAAAACATATTTATTTACAACTAGGCTTGTTCTATAACAAAGATAGCATGCTTAAATTAAATTACAATAACCCCACAATTAAAACTTCTTTAAATTGAATCGATTATAACTTTGCATCAATTGCATCCCATAATTTAATTCTCTTTTCTAGAGCC
Organism: Sphingobacterium sp. SG20118; assembly: GCF_044740685.1. NCBI lineage: Bacteria > Pseudomonadati > Bacteroidota > Sphingobacteriia > Sphingobacteriales > Sphingobacteriaceae > Sphingobacterium > Sphingobacterium sp. SG20118. Next base: position 1,271,416 of record NZ_CP172826.1, on the reverse strand, counting down.
AATTTCGACACTTCCTCCACTTCTTTCCATTTCCCAAGATCATCACCACACAATTCCATAATCATTTTCATCGCCAATGGTCCATGTTCGTCTGCATCCAATTCAATATGCCTTTCAAAGTAATAAAGCAGTTTTTCTAGATTTGCATTAGGAAAATTCAGTTGAATCTCCTTGAGAATAGAAGAAAACATATCTGGGATTAGATCTTCTCTCCCAAATGTAAATGCGGCAGCTATTTCATGCGCTGATCCATTTTCAATAATATCAAAGGTAAATGTCAAAAACTCTTTTATGTTTGAATGTAGTGTGCTTTCAGCTATCACTTCGAAAATAGGAGAACCCTTATAAACTTGATTTAAGAACTCATTAACTTCATGTGTACTCCCTCCGATAGCTTCCAACGCATCAAGATACATCTCGAAATGACTTAAGCGTCTACCGTCAATATACTCATCTGATTCTTCAGCAACAACAATTTCATTAATCAAATATCTCGTATCTGGATACGCAGAAGGGTACCAAGGTGTAGTAGTACATGTTAACTTTTGCTGTAATGCTTTCAATAGTGACATAAAATCCCATACTGCATAAACATGCCCCTGCATAAAAACCTGAAGATCCCCTAACGTTTTTATTTTAGAATAAAGTGGATGGGCAAGCAATTGATCTCTTTCCGTAGCAATGTAGTCATTAACATTCTTGATGTATTCCATATCTTATGATTTGAAGCAAAAGTAGTTTCTCAGAATGAAAATTGAACAATTTTTAAAAAAAATTGACTTCTTATTTACATATATGACCTTCTAAAAATAGAAAAGCTTGAAGTGGGGAACCTCAAGCTTATCGTTAGCCATATATTAACCTATTTTATGAAAAGTATTTGTAATTAAAACGACCGACTGATTATATTATTGTGCACCGTTCATTTTTTTTTAAATTTTATCAAATCAATACTTGATAAAACAAACCGCTGTTCTTTAATTTAAGGAACAACTGATTTACTACATGTATAACGCCTTAGTGAAGACATTATTGTTGGTTCAAAATATTTATCGCAGAAATCGGTCTAAAAAATAAACTTCTACCGTATATTGAATGTTATATCATGGTAACCCAATTAAATATATTCCATATGGCGGATTTTAATTTAGAAGATTTTGTAAACATCTTAAACAATAAAGAGGTTTTCCAATACTTGGTCGATAAAAAAGTAATCAAGGAAAAGAAATTTTTAGAAACATACGAATACGAAAAAGAGCTACATGAACTGCAAATTCAACTAACAGCAGTCCAAAATACCGTCATCGCAGAAAACAAGCGAGTATTGATTATTTTTGAAGGAAGAGATGCTGCCGGTAAGGGAGGCGCTATAGAAAGACTTGTCGAATACCTGAATCCAAAAAAATTGCGTGTCGTTAGCTTACCTAAGCCTACAGAAGAAGAATCTAACCAATGGTACTTTCAACGCTATTTTAAACAATTACCCAATGCTGGAGGGCTTGTTTTTTTTGATAGAAGCTGGTACAATCGTGCTGTTGTTGAACCCGTATTTGGCTTCTGCACAGAAGAACAGTACAAACTGTTCTTAAAACAAGTCAAAGAGGTGGAAGAACTATTAATACAAGATGGCGTCATCTTAATCAAGTTATTCTTGACCATTTCTAAAGAAGAACAAGCAAAAAGACTGGAAGAAAGAAAAACCGATGTCTTAAAACAATGGAAAATTGGCCCTCTTGACAAACAAGCTCAGGAAAAGTGGGACACCTACAGCATCTATATTAAAGAATTGTTCAAAAATACAAGTACAAAAAAAACACCTTGGGTTGAAATTGAAACCGATAACAAAAAGAAAGCTCGTCTTGAAGTTTTTAAAATTATCATCAACCAAATCTCGAATCAAAAGATCGGAAAAATCGAGGATATTGTGAAAATCTATAATTGAGGGTAAGAAGTGGGAAAGAGTTAATTATTATTTCTCTTTTCCACTGATCGAGCCATCTACCCCTATCACTTTGATTACCTTATCACCCAATCCTGTTATATCGGACTTGAGGCCAACCATAATGGTCATGATATTGATTGGCGTTTCCTGTATTTTATTGAAGGAATGCAAGTATCCGATTTCCATACCTAGGAAGAAACCATTAAACCGATAATCGGCACCTACCCCAAGTTTACCTGAAAAAGAAAATTTCTTCTTATTATCTATTTGTGCAATGTTATTGACAGCATCTACATGCACTCTAGGCTCTACTAGAAAGCCAAACCCTGGGCCTGCATAGGCATAGGCATTCAACAATCTCAATTGTTTACGAACACCACCGGCTAATGATAAAGTGTAAAAATTCGCATTCGCATCTTCAACTTTAAAGGCATATTGATTGTCTTGAATTTTTTGCTTATAGTCAAATGACAACGTATATAATGCAGGATAAAGATAGTATTTAGGGTTTTTCAACGAGATATCCAATCCTAAGCTTCCTGAAAACTTAGGAGATAAAACATCCTTGGTTTTCCCCATAGGGAATCCCATTCCAGTACCACCAAAATAATATACCTTACGGAAATGTAAGGTATCTACTCCAGTTTGAGCAAAAACAGAAAAACACAAAAACAAACAAAAAGTAGTCGCTAAAATTCTCTTCATAAAAAACAAACCTATTATCGAAAAACAATAATAGGTCTAAAAAGTTTGATTCCGACTATAATTACTTTTTAAAAGTAATTTTTAGACTGCGGTCCCTGACTAAATAACAGGTCCACTATACTTAAATCTGGATAAAATCCATTCTTTTCTTCAAAAACTTGATAATATGGTTTAGGATTCAACAAAAGACTCTGTTTCTTTGGGTGAATCTGATCTCTAAGGTCTACCACATTGGGTACTTCTCTAAAATATTCATCAGTAAAGGAAAGTTCTCGCTTTAATTTCAATGATTTTAACAAAAGCTCTAATTGTGCTACATTATAATCAAATAATAAATCATATTTTTTATTATAAAACTGAGCAAAATCATCCTCATAATATTCAAAATAAGCTGAATTTCGATAAGCCGCCTGCAAACTTAACCAATGTAATCTTTGCCAATCAAATTCGTACGAAATCCGTTTATGGGACATTGGTGAACGCTCACTTTTGCTATGCTGAATAGGTACAATCAATTCCTGTATTCCATTTGCAGTAGCAATACGCGTTCTGGAGCGATAAGTTTGTTTTTGAAAATTATCATACTTCTCAATCAAAATCGGCAAAGGATTTTGTTGAATACAATGAAAATATGATATTGGAGGTAAGTAACAAGTTGTTAATAATAAATGAGTTGACATAAAAATCGCTGAATTTTATTTTATCTGCTGCAAAAATAACTTAAATTAGGGATATTTGCAGGTAAGATTTAGAATAGTTACAAAGAATACATGAAACAAAAAGCATTATCAGCACTTTTATATCTAATCGCTTTAATGCCATTCTGGTTGATATTTAAGGTATCCGACCTATTTTATTATATCCTATATTATATTGTTCGATATCGTAAAAATGTGATTTTTGATAACCTAAGAAATTCATTTCCTGAAAAAAGCGAAGAAGAAATACGTGCAATAGCGAAGAAATTCTATCGCTTTTTCCCAGATCTTATTTTAGAATGTCTAAAATTTAAGCGCATTTCAAAAGATGAGGTCAGTAGAAGACTTACGCTTGTGGACGAGCATGAACTCACGAGGCATTTAGATCAAAATAAAACAGTAATTGCAGCTACTGCCCACTATGCCAATTGGGAATATGGGATCCATGGCTTAAGCACCATCACAGATGCACCAACACTTATCGTATATAAGCCCTTAAATAATAAGACCGTAGACCAAGTCTATAATCAAGTTCGCACAAGATTTGGAGCAGTTATGGTACCCATGAAGCAAATTGTAAGGCATTTAGTTAAATTAAGGGGTAAACCGAGTGTGAGCGTTTTTGTGGCAGATCAAGCTCCGACCTATTCAGATTCGGATTACTTCCTCCAATTCTTAAACCAAGAGACACTCGTATATACAGGTCTTGAGCGGATATCAAAAATGACCAATGGACCTATTGTTTATTGCCATATTGGGAGAAAAGAAAAAAGAGGATATTATTTTTGTAAATTTACCACATTAATTGAAGATCCATCTGCTTATTCAGACAAAGAAATCACCCATATTTACAACGCTTTTACGGAAAACATCATCCGCGAAGAACCACAATATTGGCTTTGGTCTCACAAAAGATGGAAAAGAAAACGTAGAAAATGAAAAATTACCCTAAAGTAGCTGTAGTTATTTTAAATTGGAACGGGAGATTTTTCTTAGAAAAATTTTTACCTTCTGTATATAACAGCAGTTACCCAAATATAGAATTCGTAATTGGAGATAATGCGTCTACAGATGACTCTTTGGCATTTGTAAGTGCATCATACCCCAAAATTACCCTATTAGAAAACGAGCAGAATTTCGGTTTTGCTGGCGGCTATAACCATATTTTGTCAAGAATCGAAGCAGATTACTATGTGCTACTCAATTCTGATGTTGAAGTTACACCAAACTGGATAGAAACCCGTCATCGAGATGCTAGAGCGAGACGAAAAATTGGTTGCGGCGCAGCCTAAAATACTTGCTTTCCATAATAAAGCCAAATTTGAACATGCTGGCGCTGCAGGAGGATACTTGGACCGCTATGGCTTCCCTTTCTGTTGTGGACGTATTATGGATAAGGTAGAATATGACCTTGGTCAATATGATGATGAAAAAGAAATTTTCTGGGCATCAGGAGCTGCATTGTTCATCAAAAGCCATGCGTGGAAAGAAGCACAGGGACTTGATGAAGATTTTTTTGCACATATGGAAGAAATAGACCTTTGCTGGCGCTTAAAAAGGATGGGCTATCGTATTGGATACTGCCCAGATTCAACAGTCTATCATGTAGGAGGAGGCACTCTGAATGCGAGCAACCCACAAAAAACTTATTTAAACTTCAGGAATAATCTATATATGCTACAAAAAAACCTAGCAATAAGTCAGGTTTTTACCATTATTTTTATTCGCTTTTGGTTTGATTTTGCAGCTCTAGTCAAATTTCTTTTAGATCGAAAATTCAAAGATGCTTGGGCGGTGAGCCGGGCACATCAATCTTTTTTCCTAAATATTTTCAAAAACGCTAAAAAAAGAAATAATAATCTTCAACTTGAAAATAAGACTGGTGAATATAAGAAATCAATAATTGCTGATTTCTATCTGGATAAGAAACAAAAATTTTCAGACTTAGATCAAGAGAACTTTTTTTAAACGCCTTACTCGCATGAAGTAAAAACGCATAAAAATGCAGCTCTTATCAATAGCTGCATTTTTTATTAATTTCTATTTGTAAATTGATTAAACGTACTTTTTATTTGTAAATTCGCAACATGTCATCCATGGATATTGAACAAAAAATAACTTCACTAACGCAAGAGCTAAACCACTATAATTATCAATATTATGTGTTGGCTCAAAGCCTTATTTCAGATTATGATTTCGATCATAAAATGAAAGAATTGGAGGCCTTAGAAGCACAATACCCTGAATTCGCAGACCCCAACTCTCCTACCCAGCGGGTGGGTGGAGATGTAACCACGAAATTCGAAACTGTTAGGCATCGTTGGCCTATGCTATCATTAGGCAATACCTATAACCAAGACGACCTTCGCGATTTTGACCTAAGGGTTCGTAAATTAATAGGTGATAATTTTGAATATATCTGTGAATTGAAATTTGATGGCTTATCCATCAGCCTCACCTACCAAAATGGTAAACTATCAAAAGCAGTTACACGTGGAGATGGCACACAGGGAGATGTTGTTACCAATAATGTCAAAACAATTAGAAGTATTCCAATTCATTTAAAAAAAGGTCATTACCCTGAAGAATTTGAAATCAGGGGAGAAATCTTTATGCATAAGACGGCCTTTTTACGTTTGAATGCCGAAAGGGAAGAAAATGAGGAACAAACTTATGCCAACCCACGTAATTTTGCAGCAGGAACAATTAAATTACAAGATTCTGCAGAGGTAGCTAAAAGACCTTTAGATTGTTTCTTGTACTTCTTATACTGTGACAATAGAAATAAACTATTTCATAATCATTGGGAAAGCTTACAAGCTGTCAAAGAATGGGGATTTCACGTTTGTGAACACACACAGAAATGTCAGACTTTAGATGATGTATTCTCCTTCATTGATTACTGGAATGAAAAAAGACATGATCTCAGTTATGAGATCGATGGTATCGTAATTAAAGTAAATGATTATGGCGCGCAAGAGGAACTGGGTTTTACAGCCAAGAACCCACGTTGGGCAATTTCCTATAAATTCCAAGCGGAGCGAGTTGAAACACAACTCGAATCAATCAGTTATCAGGTGGGCCGTACAGGTGCTGTTACACCAGTCGCAAATCTAAAAGCCGTTTCTCTAGCAGGAACAACTGTTAGAAGAGCTTCCTTACATAATGCCAATGAAATCGCAAGACTTGACCTCCATGAGGGGGATACCGTTTTCGTTGAAAAAGGTGGAGAAATAATCCCGAAGATCATCGCTGCAAATGAGGATAAAAGACTTCCGGATGCTAAAGCGTACATCTACCCAACGCACTGTCCAGAATGTCATACAGAATTAATCCGCCAAGAGGGAGAAGCTGTACATTATTGTCCTAATGAAGATGGTTGTCCACCCCAGATTGTTGGGAAAATGCAACATTTCATAGGGCGTAAAATGATGGATATCGAAGGGATGGGAGATGAAACAGTAGAAACGTTCTATAAAAAAGGAATTCTGAAAAATGTCGTTGATATCTATGGTCTCCAAGATCATCAAGACCAACTTCAGAACTTAGAGCGCTTTGGTCAAAAATCCATCGATAATATGTTAAAAGGAATTGAAAAATCAAAAGATAAACCTTTTGAAAAATTGCTTTTTGCATTAGGGATTCGGCATGTTGGAGAAACGATAGCAAAAAAATTGGCACATCATTTCAAAAATATTGATGCTATCAAGGCGGCTTCTATAGAAGAAATAGCTACTGTTCAAGATATTGGAATCCGCATTGCTGAAAGCATACATCACTATTTACACATACCTGCCCACGAAGAGCAAATAGCACAACTAAAATCTTACGGATTACAGTTTGAAATTGAAGAGAAAGAAGTAATTTTGGACAGTAATACGCTAACTGGTCAAACCTTTTTAATATCAGGTGTCTTTGCACTTCATTCAAGAGAGCAGTTGGCAGAACTTATTGAAAATAATGGTGGGAAAATGGTTTCCAGCATTTCAGCTAAATTAAGTTATCTTGTCGCAGGAGATAAGATGGGGCCTTCTAAATTGGCGAAGGCAGAAAAATTAAACATCAAAATGATCGATGAACATGAACTATTAGCGATGATCAACGATAAAACTAGTATATAAATTAAATATTAATCTTTACAATCAACACAATGAACGAGCTTCATGGAGCTGGTGTAGCATTAGTTACACCTTTCAACGCAGATGGAACAGTTGATTTTGATTCTTTAGCAAAGCTAATTGAATATCAAATCGACTCCGGTATGAATTATTTAGTCTCTTTAGGTACTACTGGGGAAGTGGCAACTTTATCTAAAGATGAGCGAAAGCGTATCTGGGATTTCACTGTCAAACAAGTGAATGCTCGCATTCCATTAGTTGCGGGTATCGGCGGAAACAACACAGCCGAAATCGTTGAGCAGATCAAAGACTTTGATCCAACAGGTTTCTGCGCTATTCTATCTGTATCTCCTTATTACAACAAACCAGTACAAGAAGGAATTTATCAGCATTACAAAGCGATAGCAGAGGCATCCCCCCTTCCGATTATTCTGTATAATGTACCTGGACGTACAGGAAGTAACATGACCCCAGAAACAACAGTACGTTTAGCTAAAGACTTTAAAAATATAGTCGCAACAAAAGAAGCGTCTGGTAATTTTGCTCAATTCAGTGAAATTTTGAGAGACAAGCCTGCAGATTTTTTATTGATATCAGGTGATGACCCCGCCACATTACCTATGATGGCTTTAGGCGCAGTAGGTATTATTTCGGTAGTTGGCAATGCATACCCTGCACAAGTATCCCAATTAGCTGCATTATGTGCTACCGGAGATTTTGTGGAAGCTAGATCGGTGCATAATGCGCTATTAGAAATAACGGATCTTTGTTTTGTTGATGGCAATCCATGCGGTGTCAAATATATCCTACAGGAACAAGGGTTGGGTCAAGACCACGTACGTCTACCATTAATTCCGGTATCAGCTAAAACACGAACTGCTATACAAGCCGAAATGCAAAAACTAAAATAAAAACTAACAGTAGTCATTGTATATTTAAAATCTATTAATTATCTTTGCACTTCCGTAAGTACGGATAAAAAATTAATAAACATAATTATTTAACAAAATGCAACAGTACGAATCTGTAATCGTTCTTACCCCGTTGCTTTCTGAAGATGCTGCGAAAGAAACAATCGCAAAATTCAAAAACATCTTAACAGAAGGCGGAGCCGAAATTGTCGCTGAAGACAATTGGGGTTTGAAAAAATTAGCGTATCCAATCCAGAAAAAATCAACTGGGTTTTATCACTTAACTGAATTCAAGGCTCCAGGAGAATTAATCAATAAATTAGAGGTTGAATACAAACGTGATGAGCGTGTTATGCGTTTCTTAACTATTGCTTTAGACAAACATGCTAAAGCTTACAGCGAGAAAAAACGTAGCGGTGCATTCAACAAAAAAGCGGAAACTAAAACTGAGGAGGGATCAAACTAATGGCTAACGAAAATATCCAGTACGTAACTGCCCCTAAAGTAGAGGACAATCGTAAAAAATATTGCCGTTTCAAAAAGAATGGTATCAAATACATCGATTATAAAGACGCTAACTTTTTGATGAAATTCGTGAATGATCAAGGTAAAATCTTACCTCGTCGTTTAACTGGTACATCATTGAAATTCCAACGTAAAGTAGCTCAAGCGGTTAAACGTGCTCGTCACATCGGCTTGTTACCTTACTTAGCTGATTCATTAAAATAAGGAGGACTAGAGAACATGGAAGTTATTTTAAAACAAGATATCAAAGGCTTAGGTGAGCAAAATGATATCGTAAATGTAAAGCCAGGTTACGGTCGTAATTATTTAATCCCGCAAGGATTTGCTATGCAAGCGACTGTATCAGCAAAAAAAGTTTTAGCTGAAAACATTAAACAAGCTCAGTTCAAACAAGATAAAATTAAGAAAGACGCTACAGAATTAGCTACTAAATTGGAAACTGTTAAGTTATCAATCGGTGCTAAAGCTGGTGAAACAGGTAAAATCTTCGGTAAAGTAAACAGCATTCAAATTGCTGATGCTTTGAAAGCTAAAGGTTTTGATGTTGACCGTCGTCGTATTACTTTCGAAGTTGAGCCTAAAGAAATTGGCGAATACTTAGCTAACTTAAACTTACACAAAGAAGTGAAAGTTCAAGTTCCTTTCGAAGTAATTGCTGAATAATTCTTATCCGGTATAACATACATAAAAGGAGATAATTTCGATTATCTCCTTTTTTTGTACCTAAAATACTTATCCATATCGAAACTAGAACACCTCCTTACTTCATCCTTTTTTGCAAAAACTATTCATTGCCGATTTAAATCATCCTAGTTTTAGCGTACTTGCCCATCCCAATTAAACATGAACACAAGGGATAAATCGAAACAGCATAGTACTATCGTTCATTTTTTAGTCTCAAATTCTTTAGCATTATAAGATCTTAATGCGGCCTTCCTCTTTTGCGACAAGCTGTCTCTCGACAGCTAAATCAATTGCATATCGCATAGAGCTATCAATTTGCTTCCCTACTTTTGGAAAATCAAATTGACGGGCTAAATAACGAATCAAATCTTCTTCAGCCACACTCATATTTTGCTCGATAGCTTCCTGTAATGCAACAATAATTTCTTCTGGTGCAATATCTTCCACAGTTCGCCTTACTCCATTATTTGATCGATAAAAATCAATTCCTGGTAAATCCTCCTGCTTCCAATAAAATGGCTGCTGATGTTCGGTTATATAAGGTTGTAATTCGTCAATAATTTCATTCAAAATACGCTCAACTTTAATACTCGCTTTTGCTTCCCAATGGTCAATAATCCTTTTATAAAGAAACAGTCGACTAATAGGTGATTCATTATAAATAATCATTTCCATCTGTTTTCGAATAATGATTTTATTCTCTATATCATATAGCAATTCATTTTCGCCGCCATATTCATGTTTTAAAACAGTTGATTCATATGGAATCTTCTTCGATAATATCGGAGAAGCATCAATTTCTTCAATGCGATGTTCATTAAGCGCATAGTCTCCTAAAGTTACTGATTCATGCTCTTTTTCTATTTTATGCAACAGTCCATTTACCTTCTCCAAGATAGACGCTACAACTTCATCAGCATTCTCAATCCAATCTAATGACCAAATCCTAAAGATATTCCAACCAAGGCTTGTCAACATCTGGGGTAATACCAGTTCTCTATCATTAGTTGTTTCAGCATTAAAATAATTAGGACCATCTAATAAAACAGCTAAAATATATTGCTTTGGATATTCTGGATGGACAACACCTAGATCAACTTTGTAATCAGACGTACCAATATTTTTATTCACTGTCAATCCTTCAGCTTTCAATCTATCGGCCACATTTTGACTTAAATTTCTATGATTATTCTCCAGCTTAATCTGAGAAGCATCAATTATCAAATGTCCTCTCTCAGCAAAAGATAGAAAGCTTTTCAATCCGGCAACACCCTCTGAAGCCGTTCGATTCAAGTTAATCTGATCTGCTCGAAGGGTAGCAAAAACCTTCATTTCCTCACGTGCTCTAGTCACAGCGACATTAAGTCTCCGCCAGCCCCCTTCCCTATTCAACGGACCAAAATTCATGCTTACTTGACCATGCTCATCCGGTCCATAGCCAATAGAGAATAAGATTACATCACGCTCATCTCCCTGTACATTTTCCAGGTTCTTAATGAAAATAGGCTCCTCGCTTTCTGTTGCTAAAAGTTCAAGTTCAGGATCAAGTCGGTATAATTCATTTAATTTATCTTCAATCAGACTTTGTTGCACCTGGCTAAAAGTAACGATACCAATACTCTGCTTACTGGTTTTATCATTCCGAAGCCGTTTTGCTATGTCATTGACAATAGCTTGTGCTTCAAACTTATTCTGTCGACTTTTACCTTTATCATAATACCCTTTGACATGTTCATAGGTCACTCTACTATTTAAGTCGTCTGCAGATGGAAATGTTAATAATTTATTATCGTAGTAATGGGCATTACTAAAGGCAATCAAACTTTCATGTTTACTGCGATAATGACGTAACAAATATTTGGAAGGGAATGATAAAGAAAGGCAATCATCTAAAATACTCTCCAAATCTTCAATCTCCATATTATCTTCATCGACTTTATTGGTCATAAAAAATGAAGTAGGCGGCATTTGCTTAGGATCTCCAACTATGACGGCATGCTGTGCCCTTGCTAAAGAGCTCACTGCTTCACATGTAGGTAATTGAGAAGCTTCGTCAAATATCAGTAAATCAAATTGATTCGGATCAGCTTCAAAATACTGCGCTACCGAAATCGGGCTCATCAACATACAAGGAGCCAATCGAGGTAGCAGCGTAGGAATTTGATCAAACAACCGCCTAATACTCAATCCTCGTCCTCTGTTTTTAATTGCGCGTTTCAAAATGGCAATTTCAGAACCTTGAAGTGCTTCTATTGTGCCATTAGGTAAGCGCTCATTCAAACGCAACAGCAGCTCTTTTTTTGTCAATTCAGTAAATGAGTTTGCAATCTGTTTATATTTATTGATCTTATCCTCAAATAGTAGAACGTTAAACATATTTAAAGGCTCATGTACAGCAATAACCTGATTGGTTAAATTAAAATGAATAAGATAATCAAAATGATGAACCAAATTATCATGCTCAATGCGGTCCTGCTCGTACAACGCTATAAACCATTGTATATCTGATTCAATAGCCCGCTCTCTTATCCTAGCATAATTAGTCCAATTTTTCAACGTATCAATATTTTCCACAATCTCAGAAACCTTTTTAGTGATAGTCTTCACCCAGTCCCCTGCTATCGGGTATTTCCGAATATCCAAATGTGTATCAACCTGCAATTGATCAATTGCAACTGATAATCTATCCCAGGCATTGGTAAACCTGTGTAATACTTGTTCTTGATCAGGAATCAACTCGTCCGAATTTAGCTTCGAATGAGTCATCCACTTTGTTAAAATTTCCCCTACCGAGAGGGGTGTAAGTTCTACCAAAATCCGATTTAACGATGCTAACAATACAAGTTGCTCTTTAATTATACCTACATTAGTCTCTTCTGCCAAATATGAACTGGACAATAAAGCTGGTATCTCATCATATTCACGTGATCTAACTTTAGTTTCGAGTTCTTGAAAAGTATTTACATCAGCAAAAAATTGATCAATGGTTTCATCGTCATTAAAAACTAGGATACTAAAGGCAGACAATCCTTTTTTTACTTTCCTTTTTTTCAACCACTTAGGTAAAAACCATGTTTGTTGTGCCACTCTCCATAACGACTCTAAAGGCATTAAATTAGCCGTCAACACACTTTTGTGTGCAATATTCAATAAGTTTTGTCGCTTAACCTGAAAGTTTTCAAAATCGGATAACCATTTTTGAAATTTCTCTTCTTCTTTCTTTTTCGATATAAATTGCCAGAGCGACAAGGCTGTCAGTGGCAATTTCGACAATAAAAGTGCAAATTCGTTAAACCGATATAGATTGTCCCAGGTTGATACTTGAAGCGGAATATCTAGTGCCGATAAAACGAGATTCCTCAAACTATCATAGTGTGATAAATTTTCCTGTACTTGAAGAGCCGATGTTTCAACCTGTTGCTGAATTGGAGCTGAATATTGAAGTAGTGAAATTCCTTTGAATGGATTTTCGCTGGGTTTGATTATGATTTTTGAGACCGACTGCAATTCCTCGACCACATCTTTCCAAGATTTCCATTTTTCATTTGTCAACACATTAAAATCTATTTCTCCCAGCTCTATTTCAGGGAAACCATAGCTTGATAATACACTAATTTCAGAAATACTGTCGTATAAACTCCAACCAATCGGTTTTTGTTCATGAAGTAACTCTATATAAACTTGAAGTTCTTTTTTAGCATTTATTAAACGATTGGCTTCTTCATTAAAGTCGAAATTTCCTTTCAATTGAGGCTGTTCCAACGTATCAGAAAGCTGAGCAAGCACATCCGATTTCTTCGCTTTGTTGGAATGCAATTCCAAACAAAAATTTGCGAGACCTATTGCTGTCAATCGTTTATATACGACATCTAATGCGGCCTTCTTTGCAGCTACAAATAATACTTTCTTTCCTTGATATAGCGCGTTAGCGATAATATTAGTAATCGTCTGTGATTTCCCTGTCCCCGGAGGACCATGTAAAACAAAACTTTGATTTATACTGGAAGTAAAAACCGCTTCTAATTGAGAGACATCAGTAGCAATGGGCAATGCTAATGAAGTCGGATGAATATTATCAAAATCTAAAACAGGATTATCCGCAGCAATATCTAATCGTAACTGTCCATCCATAAGACTCCTAACAATGGGACTTTTGGCAATCTGATCCGCCTGATGCGCAATATCGTTCCAAAGAATCAGCTTATTAAATGAAAAATTACCCAATACCACCTGGTCTGCAATATCCCATCCCTTTAACTCCATGATTGCCCGTCGTATATGCGCAATCACCTGAGCAACATCGATTCCCTTACCGTCTTTTGGTAGCTCTTCAAGACCACTTAAATTCAAACCATGCTCTTGTCTCAGAAATTCCAATAAAGTGATATTTATCATGGCTTCTTCCTCCCGACTTCGAAGCGTAAATTTACTGCTAATAGAGCGACGGTTTAATTCCACAGGCATCAATATAATAGGAGCAGATCGCAACTGATCCGGTGTCTTTTTATCTCGCCATTTTAATAAACCAATGGCCAGGTAAAGTGTACTATACCCATTCTCTTCAATTGAAAGTTTAGCATTTCGAGATATATGCGTCAAAATAGTATCTAAATCTTCACTATGATAATAAGATACCAAACGATTATGAGTCAATTCTTCACTTGCAGATTGATATGACAAAGACGAGGAATGCAATGCTTCATTAAAAATATTATACTGCTTTAGTACTTGTGCATCAGCATTTGCACTGATTGAAAAACTTTTTCCATCAACCAACAAATCTTCTAAATCATGAATATTGACATCCATAATCTGCAACATGTTTTTGGTCATGCGCAAATTGAGTAAATTGTTGCGCAGTGATAGATCTAATAATTTACGTTCCCAAACTTTCTGCTTACTGAGTAATTTATAATCAATAAAATCCTGTTCTTCGTATATTTTACCAAGTGCTATCTTTTCATCCGTCCTACTGCCATTATCATTGTTAGACAAATGTTCAGAAAAATCACCCATACTTTCACTCAGTTTTAACGGGAGAGGTTTTATTCCACTCAAGCGAGCCCGCTTGATATCGATTGACAACAGGAAATCGTCCTTTCCAATTAAGTTTGATTCGCCCAAGTCAATAGCTTGATTAAAACCAATAGTATTACCCTTACACACACTTGTGGATTCGATAATCACTAATTCACTTATTCCTTTAGCAATTCGTTTGGTAATGGCAGTTTTATCTTCATTAATAGTTTCTGAAAAATTTTCTTTTTGAAGCCAACAGCCCACAAATGCATGTTCCTTTGTGACGATTATAATAGGGTTTAAATCAATAGCTTCCAAACAAGCTGCTAATAGCAAACTGATATCAATACAATTACCAAAACGCTCGCTTGCGATCAAATCCAAAAGTCTCAATCGCTGTCCCTTTTCTTCAAAACTTGGAGGCAATGCGCTATAGACGATTTCTTCATCTTGTATAGCGTTATAAATAGCCCGCATCATTTCCAATATACGCTCGGGATTCTCAGATTGGTAACCTTCAAATTTAGCAGGTAATCGTTGTTGCTCTAAATAAGCTATCGCTTTCTTTTTAATTGCATAAACATAAGGGTTGTTGGGCGTGATATAGGAAGCTAATAATTCTGGAAATGTAGCAAAACCACCAAAAAAGGATAATGGTTGCAACTCAATTGAAGCAACTTCTTCACCCAATAGATGATCATCCTGATAGATCAATATGCTAAAAAAACTTCGCTCGACCTCCGTTAATTGCATAAAATATGCAGGATCAATGACGATATTATCCGTGGGAATTTTAACCGAAATTCCTATGGGTAAATAAGCAAGTTGATAAGAGTATGATTCCATCCATGCGCTACTTGCACTGATTTCGATTCGCACCCTTTCTAAAATCTGATTACTGTTTGAAGAAATCATGAGATTACTTAAAAAAGTAATTTTATTCTGATACATAGAAAGATTAAAGAAGTTTGCTGCATCTTTCTCTATATGAACCTGTTTAATTATATCCATCCGCCTTACATCTAAAGGACTAAGATAAAAAAGATAGCGAACAGTTCAAGTATCTTTTATCTTAAATAATTATCATATCAGGTTATTGAGCAATAAACACAGGTATTTTAACGGCATGTCTCAATTTATTTACAGTTTCTCCAAAAATAAAATCTTTTATACCTCTATGTCCATGGCTACCAACGATTAATAAATCGGCTTGGTACTGCTCACATATTCTTGTTATGGAAACAACACGATTATTATATCCAAGTTCAAAATCAACCTTAAAATGGCGATCTAAAAAGAATTGTTCATATTTTTTCAAGCGATCTAAGTCCTGCCTGGATTCTAAATCATCTGTACTTTCACCTGTATATTTTACCCCCGCACTCTCAACAATATGCACTAATATAAAATGAGAATCTGGCTGAGATATAGAAAGGGCATATTGAACTGCTTTTGTATCTGAGGTCGAATAGTCCAATGCAATTACAATTTTATTAAAAAGCTTGGGTTCATCAAATTTTAAATCCTCAAATGGAGCATGTACATCCAATTCAATTGATTTCTTCTTATGGAGTATCGGGTACATAAGAGTCATGATTAATAAAGTCACCATTCCGATTGCCCCCATTATCAATAGAACTGTTAACCACCAAACATCATATTTGATTATCCAACTGGATATCTCCTCAAACACCAGCTTTATATTCAGTACTGCGATAATGACCGCAACCAACCAAGCCAATACTTGCACATAAGGTTTAATCACAAATTTTCCCATCTTTTTCTTATCACTTACAAAGTGGATTAAGGGAATAACTGCAAATGCCAGTTGCATACTAAGTATAACCTGACTAAAAATAAGTAAAGATCCTACCTTCGATTCTCCTGCTATTAGAATCACCAATACGGCAGGTATAATCGCTAGCAGTCGTGTTATAATTCTTCTTAAAGTTGGACTGATACGCAGCCTTAAATAACCTTCCATTACAATCTGCCCAGCCAATGTACCTGTAACAGTAGAAACTTTGACCTGCCAATATCAATGCCACTGCAAATAATTTAGGTGCTAAATCTGTACCTAAGGTTTTTCCCAATAAATGATAGGCATCCTCCAGATCGGCAACATTGTGCATACCATTTTTATGAAAGGCCGCTGAAGCTAGGATGAGGATAGCGGCATTGACCAAAAAAGCCATATTTAAAGCAATTGCACTATCAAAAAAGTTATATTTTATGGCTTTTTTAATGGAATAGTCATCTCGCTCTATTTTTCTCGTTTGAACAAGAGCAGAATGTAAATATAAATTATGCGGCATCACGGTTGCCCCTATAATCCCTATAGAAATATAAAGTGCAGCACTGTTAGGTAGACTAGGAATAAAACCTTTCACAACTTCGCCAAAGTCAGGTTTCACTAAAAACATTTCCACCATAAAACACATCCCAATCATGGTGATGAGCCCAATGATAAAGAGCTCCATTTTTCGTATGCCCAATTTCTGCAAATACATGATTAGAAATGTATCCGCAAAACTGATGAGTACCCCCCAAAGGATATCTATTCCAAAAAGTAGGTTTAGCCCAATCGCCATACCCAGTACTTCTGCAAGATCACAGGCTGCAATTGCTATTTCGGCTAAAATATAAAGAACGAAATTCATCCGCTTTGGATAGGTCTCCCGATTACACTGCGCCAAATCTTTTCTTCTTACAATCCCCAAACGTGTACAAAGACTTTGTAAGAGCAAAGCCATGATATTACTCATCAATAGTACCCAAAGCAACGCGTAGCCAAACTGGCTTCCTCCAGCCAAATCCGTAGCCCAATTTCCTGGATCCATATAGCCTACACTTATTAAATAAGCCGGTCCAAAGAAACTCAGTACCCTTTTGATCTTTGACTTTCCTTTACTGATTTCGACACTTTCGTGCACATCAGAAAGCGATTTTTCATGCTGATAAGGATCTTTACTCATGTAGCTATCTCTCGTGTTTTAGATGCAATCTATTCTTGTAGAAATAAAGATAAAAATCCTAATACAGAAAACTAAACTTTTATTAGAAATTAAAGGTGAGTTGCCCTTCCTCTAAAGGAGGTTTTGGAAAATTGCCAAACTTAAATTCTTCGATGATATCATACTGTTCTCTAGCCGGATTATATTTACGCAGAAAAATGCTTGAACAAAAAAAATCTAAATCAATTGCTTTAAAACTTTCAACAGCTACAGCTAGTTTCTCAGGGTTCAAATCTCGACCCACTGTCAAGTGAGGTTCATCACATTTAGAAAGTAGTGTGGAGATATTTATCTTCGTTATAGCTTCCATTTTTTTCTTCAAAAACTGCTTTGATTTTAGCGCTGGTGCAATATAAAAGGCACCATTGCGGAACGCGTTATAAGTGTCAAAATAAACATATTGAGAGCCCTCGTATTTCAATACTTCAGCAACTTGTTTTTTAATTTTGGATAACGTCTCCAAATCGGCATGATACTCACATATCGTAATATGTGCCAATGAGTGACAACTGTGGAACCACCCAATTTTACTTTTCAAGTTCTCCTTAATGGATTTTACAATTTGAATACCCTTTTCACAAGGCTGAAATACGAATGAATATTGTTCTACATCTGTGGACATCTGCCCCTCCTTTTTAAATAATGCTACTGCATCTTTTTAAAGATACCCATAATAAAGCAATAAGAGAAACAGGCAAACAATACGCCATTTCTATTCTAAAGCCACAATCTGTTTATTTAAAACCAAAAAATACGTCTACCTAACAATGATGAATATGAGAGCCATAAACCAAACCATGGGCATCATAATTGACTTATCAAAAAGATGTGCAGGTTTTCTAAGCGCACCTCATTACGAAACCTAGGCTTACGTTCTTGACAAAGTTGAAGAGAACATCAAAATATATCTTGATCTTTTTGAAAGATAAAATTAATATTTAGCGATTAGCTGTTACGGTGAATAATTTCTGTTTCCAAAAATAATGTCCCAATTATTAAGCTGCTTAGCTTCCTAACCGCAATCTATCTCCGATTTCACCGTTTATTTCTCCCCTATGGTTAAATCCACAAAGGCCAATAACGCCGTCTTTACAAAGTATTTTAAGTAACTTTGAGCATTATTCATTAAATACGACAAAAAGTGTCTCTCGATAAATTAAAACTAGGTAAGCGGTTACATAAGTCCATGGAGGACTTGGGATATTTAACAGCTAAGGAATTACAAGTCAAATCTATATCACGTATATTAGGTGGCCAAGATATCATAGCGATTGGTCCTGAAGATTCAGGTAAAACGACGACTTATGTGCTCAGTGTACTTTCTGGATTAAAATTCAATGTTGCTGATGCGCCAAAAGTTTTGATTTTAGCACCCGATCAAGAACGAATCCAAAACATTCTAGATCAATTTTATTTAATTAGCAAAAATAAAGATCTGAGTATCATAGGCCTACGTGATGGAGGCAGTATGGAGCAGGAAATTGAAAAACTTGTAGCTGGTGTTGAGATTGTCGTGGCGACCCCGAACCGAGCAAGAGCGGTATACCTTAAATTAGGCTTAAATCTAAACTTAATTCATACTTTTATTATTGACGATGCGGAGGAGATTATAAAAAACGGCATGATTACGCCTGTTAAAGAACTTGCACAAAGTTGTAAAAAATGCCAGCATCTCATCTTTAGCACAGTAGAGCATGAAAAATTACATCAGATGATTGACGATTTCATGGTCCTACCTGCATTAATCGAAGTGGAAGAATTAGCACAAGAGCAACTTGAAGTACATGATTTATTTCTCTATCAGGTACCAAATTTTACCACTAAAATTACACTTCTTAATAGTTTAATGCTAGATAATGAGACTTTCGATAAGGTTATTATTTTCGTAAATAGCAAGTTAACTGCACAAAAACTTGGTAAAAGCTTACATCGTAAATATAATGATGAAATCCTTATACTCAATCCTTTATTTATTGAAGATAGAGCCATTGAAGATATCGATTTATTTAAACAACAGGATACCCATCGGATTTTAATCGTAGCAAATGAGGGAGCTGACGAGATAGATTTATCAGGTATACCCTATATCTTTCATTTTGAGATACCTGAAAACAATGATATGCTTATCCAACGAATCTTAAAATCTGGTTCTGAAGAGCAATTGGCTTTCACTTTCGCAACTGACTTGGAGTTACCTGAAGTTAGAAAAATTGAACAAATTATAGGCCGAAAAATGGAGGTTCTTGATTTACCAGAACGCATGTCCATATATAGTGCGAAAAAAGGAAATAAAGATGCCGGTTTCTGCTGAAGATGAAAGTAATGAAACTCGAGGTGGGGCCTTCCATCAGAAGAAAGAAAGTAATACCAAAACATATAATTATGGTGCTGGCAAGAAAGCTAGAATGACCATGAAAAATAAAAAAGGCTAAATAAACAACGGTATTCAAAAAATAAAAAATCACGAAAGCCTGCTTTCGTGATTTTTTTTATCCCAAAATCAAAGTGGCATTACTTTCCTACTGAACTAAGTATACCTAAAGAACATCAAAAAGATGCGCTCTCAAAGGCTTTTTGCTAAACCCTCCTTTATTTTTTATTCTTACATTTGCATTCAAATCACATTGGATAAAACAACCTAAAGTGATAATAAGAGAATAAAGATATACTTCCTTACGCTTGACACTAAAATAAAAGATGTATAATTTCAAAAATGATTATTCTGAGGGTGCACACCCAAATATTCTAACTAAACTAATAGAAACAAACCTCGTACAACAACTTGGATATGGAGAGGATGAGTATGGAATACAAGCAAAAGAAATTTTAAAAAATAAAATTAATAATCCATTTGCTGCCATACATTTTCTTTCTGGAGGCACGCAGACCAATCTTATTGTTATTTCCTTTCTTTTGCGTCCACATGAAGCGGTCATCAGTGCTAAAACAGGACATATTGCAGCGAATGAGACAGGAGCTATTGAGGCTACCGGTCATAAAGTCATTACTGTAGAAACCACAGATGGCAAACTAAATCCAGCTGCTATTGAAAAAGCATTGCAAGAATATGCACTAAAACCACATGTAGTAAAACCTAGAATCGTTTATATTTCTAATTCCACTGAGATAGGTACGATATATCTCAAAAAAGAATTAGAGAATCTGGCAGCATGTTGTCTTGCACATAAACTATTGCTCTTTCTTGATGGTGCTCGATTGGGACATGCTTTAATGGCTCAAGATAATGATTTGACACTTACAGATATTGCAACTTTAACAGATGTATTCTATATCGGTGGGACTAAAAATGGTGCTTTATTAGGAGAAGCTGTTATTTTCAGAGACCCTCATCTGGCAGAAGATTTTGAATATGTACTGAAGCAAAGGGGTGCAATGTTAGCTAAAGGACGTCTACTTGCTATACAGTTCCTTGAATTGTTTAAGGAAGACCTATATTTCGAATTGGCAGATCATGCTAACAAAATGGCTATGAAAATAGCAACTACTGTGAAATCCAAAGGTTTTTCTTTTTTAACAAATTCTACAACAAATCAAATCTTCCCCATATTACCAAAAACCGTCATTGCAAAACTCAATGAGAATTATTTATTCTTTGTTTGGAAGGAGATAGATGAAGATCATGCGGCAATTAGATTAATAACCTCATGGGCAACAGACGAACAATATGTCGATGCTTTTATCGCAGATCTTAAACTACTCTAATAGATTGAAGAACATGCTGCGGAAATATTGTTTTTATTAAACACCTTCAATCGAATATCATATTTCAAGAACATCATAACTGAGAATAAAAAAGGGTTCTTCATAAACTGAAGAACCCTTTACCGTTTATTTATTTCAAAAAATTAATAACCAGTATTTTGAGTTAAAGTACCATTACTCTTATCAATTTCACCCAATGGGATTGGATAAATTTCGCTTTTAGAAGTAAAATTCAAATTTTTATAAGAAGGAAGTAAAACACCTTCAAATGCGGAATATGTTGTAATTACATCTTTAGCAATCCCCCATCTCACTAAATCAAAGAAACGATGTCCTTCCATAGCCAATTCTAAACGACGTTCAAAACGCACAGCTTGTCGCGCATTATCTTGACTTGTGAAAACAGGATATGGCTTCACTGAATAGCGAGCAGCATTTTTACCCTCAATCGTTTTCTTAGCTTCTAATTTAGCTGCACGATTTCTTACACTATTCACTAAAATAAGTGCTCCACTTAAATTACCCAATTCAACTTCACATTCAGCAGCCATTAACACAACATCGGCCAATCGGATAATATTAACATCAAGTCCAGTGATATAATTCTCTCCAGAAGCAGATTGCGTAGCAAATAAAGCTTTAGGTA
This sequence comes from Sphingobacterium sp. SG20118, assembly GCF_044740685.1. Classification (NCBI taxonomy): domain Bacteria; kingdom Pseudomonadati; phylum Bacteroidota; class Sphingobacteriia; order Sphingobacteriales; family Sphingobacteriaceae; genus Sphingobacterium; species Sphingobacterium sp. SG20118. The sequence goes on along the minus strand of NZ_CP172826.1, from coordinate 1,249,431 downwards.
TCATCGTTTTCATACCTACAAAAGGACCACCATACTTTGCATCGCGAATCCAATCGTCACCAGGCATTACCCCATAATCCAAATACATTACACCTCTACGTCCTACTGTATAATCTAAACGAGGGTCAAAACGAAGAGTTGTATCAACTTTATATTTTGTTTTTGCAGAATCAGTTTTTGTATCGACCAAACCCATATCTGATTTATAAGCATTTGTGCGATAGCTGTTATCCAGCATCGGAAGTCCATTGGCAGTCACTTTGAAAGCATTTGCCAAGTCAATCGTCGGTTGATAAAAACCACAGCAACCCACAGGAGATGTTCCGTACAACCCGCCTAACATATCCCCTACATTCGCATTCTCACCATTACCATTACTATTGATAGCATGTTTAGCAACCATTATCGCTTCCGATCCATTCTCCGTTAAAATATTAAAATTATTCCAAAAATTCATCGAAGTGATATCCTTTCCTCCAATCACCTCTTTGAATAAAGGTAAAGCTTCAGCATATTTCTTCTCATATAGATAAACTTTACCTAAGTATGCTTTGGCAGCGTTTTGATCCATACGACCATACTCATTATTAATTTTTGTGTTTGGTAAATTTGAAGCTGCAAATTTCAAATCTTCAATGATTTTCGGTAATATGTCTTCCGTATTTGGCTTTACTTTAGCATCTTCAAAAGTCGTATTTTCATCTATCCAAGGTAGATTTTTAAAGATACGCCACATAAAAAAGTAATAATGCGCGCGCAACATTCTTGACTCAGCTTGAATTTGAATCACACGTTCTGCGGTCACCTCTTTTACACCTGCTTGATCAGCTGCAAGTAACACCAGTGTTTTATTCGCGCGTTGAACACCTTCATAATACACTTGCCACATGGTGCTCAAATTATCATTTTCGCTATTGACAGAGTAACTTTCAATCATGTTCATATTTGGCTGATCCGTCTGGTCAGAACCTTTATGTGCATTATCAGATGTCATTTCACCGAATATCCATTGACTAGGTGCAGATGCATAGTTACCCCAAGTGCCACTGACGTTACCATTCATAATAGAATATGCACCTAGTAGTTGCATCTCTATACTTTCTGCAGAGCCTATCTGTGAGTCTGACAACTCTCCTTGAGGTACTTTATTTAAAAATTCTTTGGAACATCCCGTCATCAAAAATGCCGCGATTCCAATCTGTGCTATTATAGTATATATTTTCATTACTTTCTACTTTGATGATTAAAAACCTAAACTTACTCCGAATATAAATTGTCTAGCCTGTGGGTAAATCCCTAAGTTCACACCAATAGCAGAATAATCAGAAGCAAAAGCTGATACTTCAGGGTCCATTCCATCATATTTTGTAAACGTTAATAAATTGGTTGCTCCTCCATAAATACGCATTTTGTTAAATGAAGTGTTTTCTCCAAATAATTTTTTAGTATCAAAAGAATAACCAACTTGTAGGTTTTTCAATTTCAAGAAACTACCATCTTGGACAAAATAACTTGAAGAAGCATATTCCAAACCTGATGCATCATTCGTCAAAGAAGGAATAGAAACTACCCGTATTTGAAGGACTCCAAGCATCTAACAAACGAGCACTTTTTTGTCCTGCAAAAACTCCGAAGTCCGTAAATAAACGTGTCGCATCATAGATATCGTTTCCTTGAGAACCGTAAAAGAATACTGCTAAATCAAAATTTTTGTAAGTCGCATTAATATTCAAGGAATAGATAAAATCAGGATGTGGATTTCCAATCACTGTTCTATCTTCTCCCGTGATGACACCGTCACCATTGAGATCAGCATATTTAAGTCCACCTGCGCGTGCTTTATCATAAGACGCCGAGTTTTTCACATCCTCATCACTTTGATAAATTCCTTCCGTTTTATAACCAAAGAATGCACCGTAAGGTTGTCCTGCTGTTAAAATCGATGTTTGCAAATTACGAATGGATCCATAAATATCTTGCGTGATTGATGGAGCTAATTCCGTAATTTCATTTTTATTTTTTGAAATATTAGCGCCAATATCTAATGTAAAATCTTTCTGTTGTCTATGTCCATAATGATAGCCCAATGCTAATTCAAGGCCTGTATTTTTCATACTTCCAATATTCACGTATGGTGAAGCCGCTCTACCCACCGCTGAGGCTGGTAAAGGTAAGCGATATAACATATCTGAAGTAGTCTTAGTATACCAATCCACAGCTCCATCAAAATCACCTTGGAATAAACTAAAATCTAATCCCACGTTCAATGCTTTTACCTGTTCCCACTTAATTGCTGGATTACTATATGCATTTACTGCGAGACCTGATTCAGTAGCATCATGAATTGGATAAGAAGTCGAAGTTAAAGATGAGGTATATCGATTAATATATTGATTTGCTGGAATACGCTGATTTCCTGTCACCCCATATCCTGCTCTAAATTTTAAATCATTTAACCATGATAAATCTTTAGCAAAGTCTTCCTCCGAGATTCGCCAAGCTCCTGAGATTCCTGGAAATACCCCATATTTATTATCTTCTCCAAAATTAGATGATCCATCTCGTCTGACAGTGGCACTAAAAAGATAACGATTTAAATACGAATAATCTACTTTACCAAACACCGAGTACATCGAACCAACCGTTCCCGAACCAGCGTTACCAATATTGGATGTTCCTCCATTCAAGTATAAATAATCCATACTACTCATCGTGAAGTAACCATTTCGGCTTCCCGATATTTCTCTCCATCTATTTTCGATTGCTTCTGTTCCAGCAAGAACATTTAAATTATGATTTTCTCCAAGTTCAGGTCTATAGTTCAAGGTATTCGTCCACGTCCATTCTGTTGTAAAACCGTAATATTCACTCATACCATTATTGAAACTTCCCTCCGAGAACTCTGGATTTGGATATGTGTAAGTCGCTCCATTATAGTTTTCATAACGCATCCCTAGATTTGTTCTCAAAGTTAAACCTTTGATTAGGTCAGCTTCCGCAAACACATTTCCAAAAAAGAAATTACTCTTATTTTTATTGTCTTTGGCTCTATAAGCTATTGCTACAGGATTCTCCCCATTACCATTATTTTTACCAAATGATCCTGCAAAATTCCCACCTTCATCATAAACAGGAATGATATTCTGTATACGGTAAGCCCATCCCATTACACTACCATCACCTTGATAGCCTCCTGCAGTATTTGGATTTACACCCATTCCATAGCCTTCAGTAAATGCATATTGCATATTCTCACCAAAACGAACCTTGTTGTTAAATGCTTTGAAAGCGGTATTGGTACGAATGTTATATTTTTTAAACCCAGAATGTATCACAGTCCCCTGCTGATTCAAATACCCTCCTGAAAAAGCATAAGTCGCATTCTCACCACCACCACTAGAACTTAATTGATACGATTGAATGGGTGCATTTTGCGTAATTTCTTTAAACCAATCCGTACCTGCTTGATTCGCTTTCGTAATTTGATAAAATGAAGATCGGTCTTTACCTTTATAATTATACTTAGACATATCCACATCAGCAGCAGTAATATCATATCTAGTTTTAGCTCCTGCTAATAGGTACTCAGGAAGTATTAAACTTGTTCCATTGAGGCTATTGTCCATATCTAAAATCTGTTGTGGACTCATCATCTTTGGAAAACTAGAAGAGTTGGGCACACCCACTCCCACATAAGCGTCCAAATTAATCATAGGTTTACTGTTAGCTTTACCTGTTTTCGTGGTGATAATTACAACCCCATTATTTGCACGCGCACCGTAGATAGAAGCAGCAGAAGCATCTTTCAATACCTGCATGGTTTCAATGTCATTTTGATTCAACCAGCTTAATTTCCCTTCAAAGGGCACACCATCAATAACATATAATGGCTCATTATTATTAATAGTACTATAACCTCTAATTTTAATTTGAGGTGTAGATCCTGGTGCTCCGTCATTCACAATCTGTACACCTGTAGCTCGTCCTTGTAAAGCTTCAACAGCACTTGCGGCAGGTTGTGATTTCAATTCATTAACATTCACGACTGCAACAGCACCTGTAAGATCCTTTTTACGCTGTGTACTATATCCCGTCACGACAACCTCTTCCAAATCATCACTTTTAACATGCAATCCGATAACCAAAGGTCCTGCTGTTGAAGTTACTGTTTGCGATTGCTTTGAAAACCCGATATAAGTAATTTCCAAAACATCGTTTAAAGCAGCAGCAATTTGAAAATTACCATCTGAATCGGATGAAGTTGCAATAGACTTTCCTAGTACTTTAATTGTTGCGCCACTAATAGGCTCTTTTGTGAGTGCATCTTGAATCTTTCCCCGGATAGGTGTCTGAATTGCAGTAACATGAACCTCATGAGCCGAGGTTTCTGTAAATTTTGACATAGGACTACCCAAAGACTGATGACTAATCAGTAGTAAAGCAGTGGATGCCCATAGAGAGTGTTTTACCGATAATTTGTGCTCAATAAAATCCTCGTTAAGAAACTGTAGTAGTTTTCTCATAATGTGAAAAAGGTTTAATTTGGTAATTTAATCAGTGCTATACCCTATCTCAGGATCTCCCCTAGCACTGTATGTTTAGTTGTTAATTACAATTTACGCAATCGATTGACTCTTCATAATTATTCATGAAATATCTTTTGAATTAAATATTAAAATGTTGATTATCAACAATAAAAAAATCATCAACTTATTGTAACTAGTACAGTATGTAACAACAAAAAGACAAAAGATGGAAATAACTTCATTAAAAAGGCGACTGAATATATCCATGTATTCAGCATTTTCGACATCATTATTTTAGATGCATAATCCTATTGTAACTAACCTCTATAAGTCCTTTCCAAAGCAGTACCAATACAATAGGCTCTGAAAAGAAGTCCATATTGTTAAAGGCATGCAATTAGACATATAGTACAAACCGCACCTATTCTCTTTAGTCATTCTTTGGCTATGAGTATGTGCTATTTTTTAGGCATTTTAATATCCTGATATTGCACAACAGACACCTAAAAGATGAAGCCGGTTACATAGATGTACAAATTCATTGGATACCAATCATGAAGCTCGCCGTTGATCTATAGCTGCTCGCATCAAAATAAGAAACTGTTATGAAACTACTAAGTCTACTTTACAACCTTAATGAAACCTAGCCGTATAAAGGTGCAAAGTGTATTTATTGGTTTAAATAAATGGAAAGCACTTGATCAACAACCATTTCGAAATTTAAATTCGATTATTCTCGTGGAAATATGCACAATCTTTTCCTTAATTATAGCTACGAGTCAATATTTCCACCGCCCAATAACTAAGTTTTAAAGATATTGAAACTTTAGAAGTTCATGTAATGAATAAAAGTCAATGCTAATTTCTATGCAAGCTTGGTTAAAACCCAGCTAGTACTGTTATTCCTTAAGGGGTAAAAGGCACGTTTAATAGTAAACAGAAAAATATAGAATAAAATAAAGGATACCAAATTAACGTGATTACTATCAGTGGTATAGTATGGCCGTCTTATTTCAACGTATAAAAGATCGAGTAGATTTCGAAATTGCAGTTAATGTGGTAGGTAATTGATAAAAAGCAGCCTCGATGTCGGAGTGCCCCGAAAATGTTAGATACATCTGGGGCACTTCAAGTAGAGACTGCTTTTTAGTATTAAGCGCTTTTTTTATTGCCTATACTCGATAGAAACAGGTATCCTGCTGCACCTGAAAATAAAGAACCAATCAATACGGCAAATTTTGCTTCCTCCACCAAGAGTGGATCTGTAAAAGCTAATATGGATACAAAAATGGACATTGTAAATCCAATACCACCCAATAGTCCCACGCCAAATATATGCTTCCAATTTGCGCCCTCAGGCAATGTACATAGCTTCAATTTGGTAGCAATGAAAGATACTCCCAATATGCCTAAAGACTTTCCAACAATCAACCCACCAATAATACCGAGCCCCAACGCTGTAGTTAAACCACCGACCATTTCGCTATGAATCGTAATATTGGTATTGGCTATTGCAAAAAGAGGTATAATAATAAAATTAACAGGAGAAGTCAGCATATGTTCCAATTTCTCTAAAGGTGATTCATCATCTGTCGTATTTGTTGGTAAGGCTAATGCCACCAATACACCGGCTATCGTTGCATGTATACCTGAGTGATGTATAAAATACCATATAAAAACTCCTGGTATCAAATAAGCCCATATTTTTTTAACCCCTAAATAGTTTAAAAGCAATAAGAAAGCAAATATGCCCAATGCAATAAATAAGTAGTTGTAATGTAGATCGCCGCTATAGAATAAAGCGATTACCAAAATAGCCAACAAGTCATCAACGATTGCTAAAGCTGCCAAAAATATCTTTAAACTAGCTGGAAACACGCTTACCCAACAAAGTAATAACTGCCAATGCAAATGCAATATCAGTAGCCATCGGAATCCCCCAGCCATGCTCGGTAGGTAATCCTTTATTAATGTACAAATAAATAAGTGCAGGTAAAATAGCTCCACCAAAAGCAGCTAAGATTGGTAATAGCGCTTTTTTTGGTGACGACAATTCACCCTCAACCAGTTCGCGCTTTATCTCTAAACCTACCAAAAGAAAAAATATGGCCATCAAACCGTCATTAATCCATAGCAGCACCGAATAGTTTAATTGGATATGTTCTGTTTCGAACCCTAATGTTGTATTCAATAAATTGTTAAAAGATTCCGCTAAAGGAGTATTTGCAACAATCAAAGACAGAATAACACAGATAAACAATAAGATACCACCTATATTACTAGACTGTAAAAACTGTTTGAAAATTTTTAAATTAATTAAGTTTGCCATAAAGACATTTTCATTTAGTGATGAATAAGGAAAAATATAAGCTCCAAATATATTATGAAACCTAAAGTAAGTAAGTCTACTAAGATAAGTTTTTCTTTTAAAATACTAAGGATTATAGACCCTTTTTCGTTTATAAATCCTCTAAAAAAGAATCCAATGTTAAGCAAATAAATATATTTCAAGACTTAACAAAAACTTCACATCAAATTTACTCTGAGGTTAACAACTAAGCTTACCTTTATGGTAAATAAAAATTAAAGAAGATGATTAAAGATTTCGAACTACAAGCTTTAGAAAGTTACACCGAGGTAATTGAGTTTACATTTGATGGAGATGATTTATTATCAGGTGAAGATTAACCTGCCCTTATTCAAAAAATGTCGCACGCTTACAGCGTGTTTTTTTTCGAATAAGAATTGATGAAATAGTAACAAAATAAAAAAGGACCTTATAAAATCAGTCCCTTTATTAAGTATTTTTTAAATCTGGTAAGTTCATTTAATTTGCACGACCATATTATTTGCGCCGCTATAACAGTCTCCGCCTTTCTTATCTTGTTTTTCGAAGCCTTACTATTCATGGTATCGGTCCCTTATAACATAGCCATAGCTATGTTATATATTTTTATTATCATAACCTTAACTATATTTACTGCTATACAACAATAAATGGCATGATAAAATTTAGGCTTTCACCAATCGCAATAGCATTACTTTTTCAACCAACCAAACCAACCAGAGCTCCATGCTTTCTTTTTCTCTAACGCTTTTTCATCCTTAGGGAATAACTTTAGGATAGCTTGTATCTTCTCTTTAGCAACTTCGCCAGCACCAATTGCAAAAGATGCTTCGGCAGACATAAAGGTCATTTCATTCCAATCATCGTCTTCTTCCCAATTTTCACTACTATACATAGCATCAGATTCCTGGCTGATACGAATTACATTTTCCCAATCTTGTAAATGGAAATAAGAATGTATAAGATGCAGTAGTATCAAGTGAAAATCGCCATACGATTCTTCTTCTTTTAAAGTAGACTTCGTAGAGTCATAAGCGACTAATAAATCCTTTAGCGCCGCTGGAAAATCCCCAATTAAGAAATATGATTTTCCTCTCAAATAATGCAACTTACGATAATCGATTAAAGCCATTTCCTGCAACGGTTTAGTAGCTTCATAATTATTTGCGCAAGCTATACATTGATCATACTGCTCCAATTGAAAGTAATTTTGCATCAACATATACCAGTTTGATGCATCATCAGGTTTACTTTCCAATTCTTTTTGCCAATCCTTCAAAGTTTCTGAATCTCCCCTATGATTGATTAGATCAAAACGTGCGTTCTGAATCTCCATATAAGCTTGACGTGTAACAAACAGCTCTTCTTCCTCATAGTCAGCATATTCTGAAGACTGGATGAGTTCATCATATTCTTGTGCAATAGTCCTCAACCTTTCCTCAGCCTCTTTTATATACCCCAACTTAAACTCACATTTGGTCACGTATGCAGATATTCGAAGATAATTTGGCATATCAAACTCTTTAAAGCTATCATCTAATAACTCATGGTAGTTGATTAATGCATCTTCATACTCTTCTTTCTCAAAATACGCATCCGCCAATGTATTGTACAGTTCCCAAAATCGACTATAAGTAAGTCCCTCCTTACATATTTCGATTACTTCATCATATTTTCGCTTGCTATTCAATGCCAGTGCATAATTATTACAACACATAGACATCAACTGACTATTGATAAAGTAATTTGCTTCAAATTGATTTTCGTGAAAATATGCTTTAAAAGCTAAATATGATCGCTCAAAAAACTGCAATCGATAATTTAGCAAGGACATATCAAGAATTGGTGAACCGATAGAATTCTCAAATTCAGAAAACTCGCAGCCTGCATTAAAATAGTCAATAGGACCATCTACTGGCCAATTCAATATTTCAGGTAACTCTTTATGGACTTCGTAGTAAGTAAGGATGAAGCGATGAATGGTTATTGAAAAACCACCAAGCTCTACTGCTTTCTGAAGGTAAGGTAACGCTTCTTCATGATTTCCACCTTCAAGTATATAGGTTCCTGCAAAATGATAAGGAATAAACCAATCTGGATAACGTTGGATGTAACGCTTAGCTTCTATTAAAGGATCTGATAAGTCTAATCCGAGTTCTTCCCGAAAATTACGTTGCACCATGATAGCAAAGTAAATACACTGTTTATCCTCCAAACCACCATTTAACAGCGATACGACCTGTTCATAAAATTTGAAGATCTCAGCATCAATTTCAGGCTCTTCATTTCCATATAATACGGCCTTGACACCCGCCCAACCAATCATCTCATAATCATGATACTCCATAGCAAGCTGACCAATATCCAGGTATAACAGCACGTTATTAGATAAAATATCATGTTTATATTTTCTGAACTCGGCAAGTGCCTGTTGATGATGATTTAGGTTTCTCGCGAAGAATCATTGCTTTAAAAAGTACACTTTCTGTTAATAGTGCACATTTACTAATACGATCATGGGCATATAATACTTCATAAATGGAAAGCAATTCATTGATATTACCAATAGACTCTTGATATTTCTCATGTAAATAATTCAAATCAGCTCGAAAACGACATACATTCTCTAACTCATCCTCATGGATACTCAATCGTTCTATATAAGAAGCATATTCATCGTAATCTAAATCTTTATAGAAAAAACGAGTAGTTTCCAACAGACCAAAAAGGGCGGCCTCATTATTTGGTTCAAGCTGTAAAATAGATTTGTATATACTAATAACCTCTTGAAAATCGTCTAATGTCAGTTCATTACTGTCTTCATCTAAATTTTGAAAATCAAGTTCCTTAAGTACGGTAGCTTTTAAAATTAATGCGGGAATATCTTGTGGATTTAATACTAGAAAAACTTCTAATTCAGATAAACAATCCTCATATCTCCCTTCTTCATACAAATTAACTAGATCTTGAAACTTCATAAACTACGACTCTTTTATATAAAAATAAAAATATATTACAAACTTCAAAACAGTTCAAAAAAATAAACATTAAAACAGCTCATTACTAATGATAAAATTAGTTGAAGCTTGTAACATTAAAAATAAAAAAAAGGAACCCTGATGGGTTCCTTTCCAATATCTAACAAATTGACTCGGGGTTAAAACTCTATTTTACTGCGTCAATAACTGCTTTGAAAGCATCTGGGTTGTTTAAAGCTAAATCAGCTAAAACCTTACGGTTTAAACCAATGTTTTTAGCATTTAATTTACCAATCAACACGGAATAAGATAAACCTTGTTGACGAGCTCCAGCGTTAATACGTTGAATCCATAAAGCTCTAAACTCGCGTTTTTTAGTTTTACGGTCGCGGTAAGCGTACTGTAAACCTTTTTCTACTGAATTCTTAGCAATAGTATATACTTTGCTGCGTGACCCATAATAGCCTTTAGCTAATTTTAGGATTTTTTTACGTCTTCTTCTCGAAGCAACTGCGTTAACCGAACGTGGCATATTTTTAAAATTATTTGGTAAAAGGCGTCATGTTTCACAATGAACTTACTACCCTGTACCCGGTTAAAAAATTATTATTAATTAAATCGAATAAAACTTATTTTCCGATAGCAAGCATACGTTTAACGTTGCCCATGTCGCCATCAGATACATAACTTGTTGTTGTTAAGTTACGTTTACGTTTTGTGCTCTTTTTTGTCAAGATGTGGCTTTTGAAAGCGTTTTTTCTTGCGATTTTACCTGTTCCAGTAAGCTTAAAACGTTTTTTAGCACTGGAATTGGTTTTTACTTTTGGCATAATACTTAAATTTTATATCAATCTGTTAGAATTTCTATTATTATTTCTTAGCAACCACTTTAGGTGCTAAAGTCAAAAACATACGTTTTCCCTCTAATTTCGGCAGCAATTCTACTTTACCCACTTCTTCTAAAGCTTGTGCAAAACGCAATAACAAGATTTCGCCTTGTTCCTTGTGTACAATTGCACGGCCTTTAAAGTGTACGTAAGCACGAACTTTTTCTCCACTTTCAAGAAATTTGATTGCATGTTTCAATTTGAAATCAAAATCATGTTCACTGGTATTAGGTCCGAAACGGATTTCCTTAATAACAGTTTGTTTTGCATTAGCTTTGATTTCTTTTTGTTTCTTCTTTTGCTCGTAAACAAATTTACTGTAGTCGATAATTTTACAAACCGGCGGAACAGCATTTGGCGAAATCTCAACTAAATCAAGTTCCAATTCATCTGCAAGCTCTAAAGCTTTACGTGTAGGATAAACTCCTGTTTCCACATTATCACCTACCAAACGTACCTCAGGCACACGGATTAGCTCATTAATGCGGTGATCTGGTTCTTTCTTTCTCATTGGTGGTCTAGGACCACCTGGTCTTTTTAATGCCAAATGTTTAAATATTTAAACGGTTATTTCTTTAATTAATACTTCTCTAAATTCGTCAGCAGTCATGGAACCCAAGTCTACTGAACCATGTTTACGCACAGAAACCGTGCCACTCTCAGCCTCTTTCTCCCCTACAATCAACATGTAAGGTAGTTTTTTCATCTCTGCATCTCTGATTTTACGACCTACTTTCTCATCGCGCAAGTCTATCAGTCCGCGAATATCGGAATTATTTAGCGATTCTAAAAGATTTTTCGCATATTCTTCATATTTTTCTGATACTGGCAAGATGATAAATTGTTCTGGAGCAAGCCATAATGGAAATTCTCCTGCACAATGTTCAATTAATACAGCGATAAAACGCTCCATTGAACCAAATGGCGCACGATGAATCATCACAGGTCTATGTTTTGCATTATCAGAACCTGTATACTCTAATTCAAATCGTTCAGGCAAATTGTAATCCACTTGAATAGTACCCAACTGCCATCTGCGACCCAAAGCATCTTTAACCATAAAGTCTAGCTTAGGTCCATAGAAAGCCGCTTCGCCGTATTCAACAACTGTCGACAATCCCTTTTCTGCTGCAGCTTCGATAATGGCACTTTCAGCCAGAGCCCAGTTCTCATCACTACCAATGTATTTGGTGCGATTCTCTGGGTCCCGCAATGAAATTTGTGCGGTATATTCTTCAAAACCTAAAGCTTTGAAAACATATAACACCAAGTCGATTACTTTTTTAAACTCCTCTTTAACTTGATCAGGTCGGCAAAATAAATGCGCATCATCTTGCGTAAATCCTCTTACCCGAGTCAAACCATGTAATTCTCCAGACTGCTCATATCGATACACAGTACCAAACTCTGCAAAACGTACAGGAAGATCCTTGTAAGAACGTGGTTTTGTTTTATATATTTCACAATGATGAGGACAGTTCATTGGCTTCAAGAAAAACTCTTCGCCTTCAACTGGAGTCCTTATCGGTTGAAATGAATCTTCACCATACTTATCATAATGACCCGAAGTGACATACAATTGCTTGTTTCCGATATGGGGAGTCATGACAGGCTCATATCCACCTTTCAATTGTGCTCTCTGCAAGAAATCTTGTAATTTCTGACGCAAAGCTGCTCCCTTCGGTAACCATAATGGAAGCCCTGCGCCTACTTTCTCTGAAAAAGCAAACAACTCCATTTCTTTACCTAATTTACGGTGATCACGTCTCTTAGCTTCTTCGATAAACTTAATATATTCCGTTAATTCCGAAGCCTTAGGGAATGTAACACCATAGATACGAGTCAACTGCTTACGAGACTCATCACCTCTCCAATACGCACCAGCGACATTTGTTAATTTAATCGCTTTAATAAAGCCCGTATTGGGAATATGAGGACCCCGGCAAAGGTCAGTAAATTCGCCCTGTGTATAGAACGTGATCTTGCCATCTTCCAAATCCTTGATTAGATCTAATTTATACTCATCTCCTTTTTCAGTAAAATAAGCAATAGCATCTGCCTTTGAAACAGCTTTACGTTCGAAAGTTTCTTTACGTTTTGCCAATTCCAACATTTTATCTTCGATTTGTTTAAAATCATCCGATGAAAATTCGCGATCTCCGAAATCTACATCATAGTAGAAACCTGTTTCAATAGCTGGACCGATACCAAATTGAATACCTGGATAAAGCTCTTCCAATGCTTCGGCTAAGATATGCGCTGAAGAATGCCAAAAGGTAGATTTACCTTCTGTATCATTCCAGGTCAACAACTTTACGGTAGAATCTTCTTCAATTGGACGGGATGAATCCCAAACCTCTCCATTTACTTCGGCAGCTAAAACATTTCTAGCTAAACCCTCCGAAATTGACAATGCTACTTGAGCAGCTGAAGTCCCTTTTTCATATTCACGAACGGAACCATCAGGTAATGTAATTTTAATCATCAACAAATATGATTATTTATAGTAATTATTTATTAAACAACACTTTACGAACACACAACATACTAAATTGCTTATTATTCATAAAGCTTAAAATTCAAAATCTAATAGTAGATTTATTATGCATCAAATATACTGAAAATAATCCACAATTGCATTTTAGTCTTTATACATGATTGTTCTTCACTCAAACCAATCAAACAGCTTTCATATCTAAGCCTGTTTCAGATAATACATGTGAAAAGTGATGTGACCCTTGCATGGATATAACAGTTTGGCACATTATTATCCAAAACGTCCAGCTTTAAAAAAGAAAAATATCATCAAAAAAAAGAAATTACCATCTCCAAATCAATCTAATCTAAAAGTAATGAAATTAAAACAATCCCGATATGACAATCTTTTTTATTAATTTTGCAATCTTAAATTCATTACATATGTCACATCAAGTTCCAGAAGACGGCACTTTACTTCCGTTGATGGAAGAGTTCTATACAATTCAGGGAGAGGGATTTCACACAGGAAAAGCTGCATATTTTATTCGATTAGGAGGATGTGATGTGGGTTGTCACTGGTGTGATGTCAAAGAGAGCTGGGATGCTGATTTGCACCCACTTACTCCTGCTGACCAGATTATTGAAAACGCAAAAAAGTATCCTGCTAAAACTGTTGTAATCACTGGAGGAGAACCTTTAATATACAATCTGGATTACTTAACAAAAGGCTTACATCATGCTGGAATCCAAACTTTCATCGAAACATCGGGTGCATACCCATTAAGTGGCGAATGGGATTGGATTTGTTTATCACCAAAAAAATTCAAAGCCCCACGAAAAGATGTCCTAGAAGCTGCAGGTGAATTAAAAGTCATCGTTTTCAATAAAAGTGATTTTGAATGGGCGGAGGAGCATGCAAATTTAGTGAGTAGCAACTGTAAATTATATTTACAGCCCGAATGGTCCAAATATTCAGAAATGACCCCACTTATTATCGACCACGTTAAAGATAATCCCAAATGGAATATCTCACTTCAGACTCATAAATACTTAAATATCCCTTAAGGGATGATAATTACAAAAGGCGACCATGGTCGCCTTTTGTAATTATCAAAAAAATTAAATCCAATACTAAAAGCTTTACTATTGTTCAACAAGCCCATAATTACTGATTCAGTAAGCTCCGTAATAAAGTTCCAGCTTATTATTTCAGACCATAAAGCATCTTCAATGCAGCCTATTTAAGATACTTTTCCTGAAAATCAGCAAGTGAGTATTGCTGTATCTCAGGACTAACTTTTAAATCTTTAACGAGAATATTACCCTGATCATCCGTATCTATAAAATCTAATACGGGTTTTAAAACAATATTTCCGTCAAAATCCATCAATCCCTGCTTATTATTCTCTGAAAATAATAAATATGACCCAACAAAATTACTGATATTACTTAATCCACCAATGATTGACACCCCAGAAGCATTAATAATCCCATAATGATCTTCTATTGCATAGACCATATTCTCTTCATTGATACCGTAAAGTACCTCAAAACCCACTTGGTTTATTTTCTTAGCCTCATCGTCGATAATCCAAAACAAACTGCTACTATCAGAAACAATCGCTCTATCCTTATTCAATACGTCAATCGAGTAAAAATTTGCAGGCTGAACAACAGTACCATCTGTTTTTTTAACCCCAAATAAATGTTCATCACCAAAAGAAGTGCTATGTTGCGAGAACCACTTCAATGGAGCTTTCAATTCAAATGCATCCTGAAAAATACTCGCATCGTCCAAATTACTGCCCTCATTTGCTGAAAGCTTAACTATTTTCATATCCTGAGGCAAATCAAACTCTTTTAAGCCATTGACTTCTGTTAAATCCGAAACTTCAAAACCCAAAGAATGATGAACCTGATCGTTCAATCGCAATACAGCACCAGGAATGTGAATCAAGAATGGCATACTACTTACATAATAGCTAGGAATCTCCGGTGCATACCAGACCGTCATCGCGACTTCACCTTCGTCCGGATTGACAACTTTTAATGTTGCTTTCACACAATTTATTCCATTGATCATCTCTTGATCAGGCTCCTCTTCCAAAATAAGATATGCATCCGATTGATCAGTAGGCGACTTCAATAATGGATAATCCTGAAATAAGGCCTCCTGTGAAAGCACATCGTCTCCTGTTGTATAGGAATACTCTTGTTTTTGAATACGGTCTGCAATTAAAACACGACCTACCTGATCAATTGATTTTATTTTCGATGGTGAGGTAAATACTTGGACGTCCGAATGCCCCGTCCCCTTACTAAAAGGTTCATAAAAATCAACAGCAAATTCTGGAACTGATTGCCCTAATTCCTCCAAAGACACCTGCCCCTTAAAACTTAACTTCATTTGCCATACTTTATCCTGAGCTATAGCAGAATGGGATAACAGTATAGTCAGAAAAACAACATGAACCAACTTTCTCATACTTTACAAATATAGCTGGTAAACAACAAAAGATAGACCAAAAGATCTATCTTTTGTAATAAAAAGATTTAAATTCAATTTCTTTTTCAGATATAGGAAAGATGCACAACAAATTAGGGTTGCTACTTTTACAAAAAATCCTGCAAATCTATCATCATTTTAGTTTTCACGGCCCGATCACAAGCGAAAGCAATACGTAGGCTATTCAAGGCATCTTCACACTGCTTTGTTAAATCCAAATTTTCAACAATTGCTTTTTCGAAAAATAACTGTTCTCGCTCACATAAATCTTGATGCGTAGGCTCATCTTCTAAGTGCATCCATTCATCCGTCCTTATAAACTCGTTCGCTGCATCGATATCAGCATAATGAATCCGTAGAGATTCTGTTTTAGTATGAGCTTCTACCGAATCAGAAACACCTTCCTTGATTGCTGCGTTCGGCACAATGGACACCGCACCTTTAGGGCCAAAAACATCCTTCACGAAAAATGCCGTCTGACTCACCATAGGTCCCCAACCTGCTTCATACCAACCTACAGAGCCATCATCAAAATGCAGTTGAAGTTGACCATAATTATAATTCGTTTCCGGTATATCAGCCGTTAGACGTGCTCCTATAGCAGATACCCGAATAGGTTTAGCATCGGTCATCTGACACATAACATCAATATAATGCACCCCACAATCAACGATAGGACTCAAACTATCCATTAAATTACGATGCACATCCCACATAAAACCATGACTTTGCTGATTCAAATTCATGCGCATGACCAATGGAGTTCCTAGTGTGCGACTGATCTCAATAAATTTTATCCAAGAAGGATGATGTCTCAAAATATACCCCACCACCAATTTTTTATTAAACTGCTGCGCAGCCTTTATTACATTCTGAGCTCCAATAACAGTATCTGCCAATGGTTTTTCCACAAAAACATGCGCTCCATTCTCAAAAGCACGAATCGCATACCTTTCATGCGTATCTGGGTAAGTGGAAATGCATACAGCATCTGGCTTAGTTGCAGCCAATGCTTGCTCATAATCATTGAATTCGGGATAAGAAGTTTGCAACGATTCGTTCAGAATAGATTTACTATTTCCTCTGGACACCAAACCTACAATTTCAAACCCTGCTAAGTCATGATAAGCACGAGCATGGGAAGCCCCCATATTACCACAACCCACTACTAATATCTTAATTACAGTCTTCATATTTTTAAACAAATGGAGTTTTACCCGGTTGGGCTACCGGAAGCTTATCCGTTTCCATTTCCCAAGCATAATCTAATGAATTGGGTCCCAAAACCTCAGTCGATTGCATAATCTGATCATACGTAATCGCTTGCCCTGTATAAGCTGCTGCTCGCGACCATATGGCAAGTAACGTGCTATTCGCAAGATGAGGTCCGTCATTAATGACTTGCTTATTTCGAATCGCTTGAAAAAGCTCATCATGTTGCGTCTGATACATGTTATTATTACGTCCCGCAAACTTCCAAGCCTTATCCCCGTAGATTTCGAAATTGGAAGGAATATTCAAATTTGCTCTTCCATTCTTTCCGATAATATCAACCGTATTTCTAGATGTTGTACCATTTTGTTGACGACAAGAATGAAAAGCTTTTAATCCTTCGCCATAATCAAACTCAATAGACATATGATCAAAGACATTACCAAATTTATCCATTTCTCGAGACTGTCTTCCACCCGTAGCAACCACACTCTTTGGAACAACATCACCCAATGCCCATGACATCATATCGACACTATGAATGGCTTGCTCCACAATAAGGTCCCCAGAATATCTTTGAAAATAAAACCAATTCCGCAATTGATATTCCAAATCAGACCATCCGGCTTGTCTCTCTCGATGCGACAACTCTCCCCCAAATCTAAAAGTAGAAACAGATTGTATTTGTCCAATATCCCCTTGTTTTACGCGTTGAAAAATTTCACGATTAGGGGTTGCATAACGAAAACAAAAACCACTTACTAAACACAGATTTTTAGCCTTTGCTATCTTAACGCTTTCAAACACACGCTTCAAGTTCGGAATATCTACGGCAACAGGTTTTTCACAAAAAATATGTTTCCCCCTTTTTACGGCTTCCTCCAAGTGGTCTGGTCTAAAATTTGGAGGAGAACAGAGTAAGACAACGTCTACATCTGTCTTCATTAATTCTTGAAAACCTAGAAAACCTAAAAATATGTGCTTATCATCTACCGCGACTTGATCCTTGGAAATCTGTTTTAAAGAATCCAAACAAAGATCTACCTGATCCTGAAAAACATCCGCAACAGCGGTAATAATGACATTAGGGTCTGCACGCAATGCCTGTGAGGCAGCTCCGGTTTCCCCTACCTCCACAGCCCACAAGCCCCACTTTAATTTTTTTTGAAGCACCATTTGCATATAAATCAAAACTCGAGGCAGCAAGAGCAGTTCCTAAAACCATGGTATTTGTTTTCTTTAGAAAAGAACGGCGATTTAGATTTTCAAAATTCATATTATAGTTTATTATTTATCGGATGTTTAAATCCCCAATTAACATTACAATTAAGGAGAATTTAAAATTAATATTAAATTTTAGACTAAAAAAGTATTAATGCTTTCAATGTGTAATAATCTTGTGTAAGATTATCTTATGGCTTAGTACTTCCAAAGCACCAACATCCTAATTAGAAATTGTAGTAAATAAAACGTCAAATAAGTAACGATATGTCATATTTATGCTATCTCTATTTTATTTTTATCAAATAAAAGCTATTTTAATTTGATTTCTATTAACAAAGTATTATTTTTGGCTCATTATTAATACAAACATGATTTTTGCTCACGGACATCACTTTCATATGCATCATCGCCATTGCGGCGATATGTAATTAGTGTGTTTCTACGTGAAGCATTTTTTCCCTTGTGTTTGATTTCTATTTATTAATAATTTACAGCTAACATTATAAAGCTTTGAAAAATCTTAAAATTGCTATCCAAAAATCGGGTAGACTAAACGAAAAGTCTGTTCAATTACTCAAAAACTGTGGTCTTGACTTCGAAAACTATAAAAGTTCTTTAATAACAACCGTTTCTAATTTTCCTCTTGAAATTCTTTTCCTTCGTGACGATGATATCCCAGGATACGTAGAACAAGGGATTGCAGATCTAGGAATAGTTGGAGAAAACGTTATTGATGAAACAGAATCTGAGGTTAATTACTTACAGCGTCTTGGTTTTGGAAAATGCACTTTGAAATTAGCCGTTCAAAAAGACAGTCATATTAAAGATCTTAAAGATCTAAATGGCAAATCTATCGCAACCTCTTACCCCGTTATCTTAAAGAAGTTTTTGGATGAATACCGTATTGAGGCGGATATCCAAATGATTTCAGGTTCTGTAGAAATTGCACCTGGATTGGGGCTTAGCGATGCTATCTGTGATATTGTTTCCACCGGCGGGACACTAAAAAATAATGGCCTCAAACAGTTTGCTGATGTCCGTAAATCTGAAGCGATACTAATTGGTCGCCCGGGTATAGAGGATAATGAAATCTTAGCAGAACTTTTACAAAGAATTCAATCAGTCTTATTAGCCAAAGAAACGAAATATGTCGTTCTCAATGTCGAAAAGATAAATTTACCAACGATTACAGCACTTTTACATGGTGTAAAATCGCCAACCGTCGTTCCTCTAGCAGAAGAAGGATGGGTAGCTGTACATACTGTTATTTCAGAAGATGACTTTTGGGATAAGATCAACAAGTTGAAGTCTGCAGGTGCACAAGGAATTGTGGTCATGCCGATTGAAAAAATTATTATGTAATAATAAGCGCTCTGCGCTTAAAACAAAATTCATGATGCTTAAAACTTTTGAATATGCTACGTTAACACCAGCAGAACTGTTGGTATTAACGACGCGTAATACAGACCCTTCCCATGCTATCCAAGATACTGTTTTGGATATTATACAAGAGGTACGTCAAAATGGCGATAAAGCTTTAATTCACTATGCACAGCAATTTGACAAAGTTGAGCTAGAAAAGCTTTATCTCGACTCCGACGATATTGATGCATTAGCGTCTACCATTAATCGCGATCAACAAAGAGCTTTAGAAATTGCCTTTCAAAATATTCATAAATTTCACTCTTCACAAGTAAAACGTGAGCGTGTCGTAGAAACAACAGCAGGCGTAAAATGTTGGCGAGAAATTCGTCCGATTGAGAAGGTAGGTCTTTATATCCCTGGCGGTTCTGCCGTATTACCTAGCACCTTATTGATGCTAGGGGTACCCGCTCGAATTGCCGGCTGTAAAGAGATTGTTGTTTGTTCTCCACCTCAAAAAAGCGGAAAAATTAATGGTTTTGTAGCCTATTGTCTCAAACTTTTAAAAATAGAGCGCATCTATCTAGTCGGTGGAGCCCAAGCCATTGCCGCAATGGCTTTCGGTACAGAAACCATTCCTCAAGTATATAAAATATTTGGACCTGGTAATCAATTTGTAACTAAGGCAAAAAGTATTGTTCAAGGAATGACAAATGTTAGCATCGACATGCCGGCAGGTCCTTCCGAAGTATTGGTCATTGCTGACGAGACGGCAACACCTGCTTTTGTTGCTGCTGATTTATTAGCACAAGCAGAGCATGGAGCGGACAGCCAAGCGGTATTGGTCGCGACATCGGCAAGTATTATTGCGGAGGTAAATCTAGAACTAGAAAAACAATTAGCTGTTTTACCGCGTTTTGAATTAGCAAACAAGGCAATCGAAAATTCCTATGCTGTATTGGTAACCGATCTACAAAAAGCAATTGCATTTAGTAATGCTTATGCCCCTGAACATCTGATTTTAGAGACAGATGAATGGGAACGCTTAATCCGTCTTATTTTAAATGCAGGTTCTGTATTTTTAGGACACTTAACACCAGAGAGCGTAGGTGATTATGCTTCAGGAACGAATCATACGCTTCCGACTTCTGGCTATGCAAAATCTTATTCTGGTGTATCGGTTGATTCTTTTGTTAAAAAGATTACTTTCCAACACATCAGTCCAGACGGTTTATTAAATATAGGTTCCACTGTAGAGATTCTTGCAGAATTAGAAGGGCTACACGCACATAAGAACGCTGTTAGTATTCGGAAAATGAAGTAATTTATTAAACTCATAAAAAAACCCTTTCAGCATATGCTGAAAGGGTTTTTTTTATGAGTTCTTGCTTATGAAATTAGTTTTTCAAAGCTTCACCTACTTTTTTCGCTTTGTTCGAAACATCTTTTGCCGCTTTATCAGCCGCATTGCCTACAGCTTTAGCTGCATCTTTAGTTCCTTCAACAGCAGATTTACCAGCTTTAGCGGTTGCATCAGCAGCTTTATCCAATGCGTTTCCAGTAGCATGTGCAGCATCCTTAACACCATCTTCTACGTCATCCGCTACTTTTTCAGTTCCTGCTGTAATTTTATCCCAAGCAGTTTTTGTTTCATCTACTGTTTTACGAGCAGCTTCTTCCGCTTTCTTGTCTCCTTTAGCAATAGCTTCATCCAGATCTTTTTTAGCTTGCTCATATTTAGCTTTCGCTTCATTAGCTGCCATGTCTGTATGTTTATCTAAACTATCCAAAGAATTATCTAACTTTTCTCCAACAGTAATTTCACCGTCACTATTCTTATCTTCTTTTGGAGTGTTATTACAAGCTGCAAAAGTCAACGAAGCTCCTGCAAACAATGCTAAAAATGCAATTTTTTTCATTTTATATATTTTTTGGTTAACAGACTTAACCAATCAATATTTATGCCAATTATCCCTTTGGATAAATGCTCCCTTTAGCTGCTTCCAATGTATTCTTTAAGAGCCCGACGATAGTCATCAAGCCAACTCCACCCGGTACAGGCGTTATCCAAGAAGCTTTTGGTGCCACATGCTCAAAATCCACATCTCCGTATAATTTAAATCCAGATTTTGTTTCTGTAGAATTTTCTCTATTGATTCCCACATCAATGACAACAGCACCTTCTTTTACCATATCAGGAGTTACGAAATTTTTCTTCCCTATTGCTGCTACAATAATATCTGCGCGCAAAACTTCAGTCTTCAAATCTTGCGTACGACTATGCGTTAATGTAACCGTACAATTCCCTGGATTTGAATTACGTGCTAGTAGGATACTCATTGGCGAACCAACGATATTACTTCTACCTACAACTACTGCATGCTTACCTGCTGTATCAATTTGATAATAATCAAGCATCAACATAATACCGTAAGGAGTCGCTGGGATAAAGCAAGGCAAATTACGTTGCATTCTACCCAAATTGATCGGATGAAATCCATCTACATCTTTACGGTAATCAATAGCCTCTGTTATTTTATCGGGATCGATATGCTTTGGAAGTGGCAATTGAACGATTAAACCATCAATGGTTGCGTCGGCATTAATTTCTTGAATTTTCGCAATCAATTCTTCTTCAGTCACATCAACATCGTAACGAATATTGGTAGATTCAAAACCTACTAATTCACAATTACGCATTTTACTCGCCACATAGGTTTCACTACCACCGTCGTTTCCAACTAAGATAGCTACCAAATGAGGTTTACGTCCAGCTTTCGCTGTAAAATCAGCTGCATCTATTTTGATGTCTTCTTTTATTTTAGCTGATACGAGTTTACCGTCTAATAAATTCATTTTTATAGGAATAGGATTTTATAAGTTTTCTAATCTAATTTCAGTACTGCCATGAATGCCGATTGTGGAATTTCAACGTTACCTACTTGACGCATACGTTTTTTACCTTTCTTCTGTTTTTCCAATAGCTTACGCTTACGAGAAATATCTCCTCCATAACATTTTGCTGTTACATCCTTACGTAATGCAGAAATCGTCTCACGAGCAATGATTTTCATCCCAATAGATGCTTGGATACGAATTTCAAACTGCTGACGAGGTAATAGTTCCTTTAACTTTTCACAAATTTTCTTACCAAAATCATATGCATTACTTCTGTGAATCAAAGATGATAATGCATCGACAGGCTCATCATTCAAGAGAATATCCAAACGTACTAGATCTGATTGGCGGTAACCGATTTGAGTATAATCGAAAGAAGCATACCCTTTAGATATCGTCTTCAATTTATCGTAAAAATCAAATACAATCTCACCCATTGGCATTTCAAAAACCAATTCAACACGATCGGAAGTTAAATATGATTGATTAATAACAGTACCACGTTTTTGAATACATAGCGACATAATTGGCCCTACGAAATCAGATTTGGTAATGATATTTGCTTTGATATAAGGCTCTTGAATAGCATTCAGCTTACTAGGATCAGGTAAATCTGACGGGTTGTGCACTTGAACCTCTTCATTGTCTTTTGTTAAATAAGCCTTGTAAGACACGTTGGGAACCGTTGTGATAACCGTCATATCAAATTCACGCTCAAGGCGTTCTTGGATAATCTCCATGTGGAGCATTCCCAAGAAACCACAACGGAATCCAAAACCTAAAGCTACTGATGACTCTGGTTCAAAAACCAAAGAAGCATCATTCAATTGCAAACGATGCATGGACTCCCGTAATTCTTCATAGTCCTCCGTATCAACAGGATATATACCTGCAAAAACCATTGGTTTCACTTCTTCAAATCCTTGAATAGCTCCAGTACAAGGTCTTTCTTTATGCGTAATGGTATCCCCTACTTTTACTTCACGCGCTTCTTTGATACCTGATATAATATAACCAACATCGCCCGTTCTAATAACATCCTTGGCAACTTGATTTAACTTCAATGTACCGATTTCATCCGCAGAATATTCTTTCCCTGTTGCAACAAATTTCACTTTATCACCTTTGCGAATCTCTCCATTTACAACCTTGAAATAGGCCATGATACCACGGAAAGAGTTAAATACAGAGTCAAAGATCAAAGCTTGTAATGGTGCAGCCGGATCACCTACTGGTGCTGGTACACGCGCTATAATCGCTTTTAAAATATCTGGAATACCCAAACCAGTTTTACCTGATGCTGGAATAATATCTTCACGTTGACCACCAATTAAATCAATAATTTGATCTTTTACTTCCTCAGGCATTGCACCCGGAAGATCCATTTTATTTAAAATTGGGATAATTTCCAAATCATGCTCAAGAGCTAAATAAAGATTGGAGATTGTTTGTGCTTGAATTCCTTGAGAAGCATCTACAATTAATAAAGCGCCTTCACAGGCCGCTATTGAGCGTGACACTTCATACGAGAAATCGACGTGTCCGGGAGTATCAATTAAATTTAAAATATACTCTTGACCGTCCTGTATATAATTCATTTGGATGGCGTGACTTTTGATGGTAATACCACGTTCACGTTCCAAATCCATATTATCAAGTAATTGTGCCTGCGCTTCACGTTTTGTAATGGTATTCGTGTACTCCAATAATCGATCGGCTAATGTACTTTTACCATGATCAATGTGTGCGATGATACAGAAATTACGTATTTGCTTCATATAGGATTTTTAAAAATCGTTTCTAAAAAGCAAAGATACTTTTTTTGATAGACATTTAAGGCAAGCCCCCTCCTATTTTTATGCACTTAAATTTTCAGTTTTCAGTTTAAGAAAGAAAGTGTTTCCGGTTGGCAGTAACATTTTCGACGACCCAATCGATTTGTGCTTTAAATTCTTCAGAACGTATAGGACAATTCTCTACCTGACAGTAATGACAACACTCTGGTAAACAAGGATCTGCATGTATAAAAAACTCTGTTTTAATAGACATTTTTGTATTCACGATCTTATCTAACGTTGATATTTCATCATGCACTTTATTCAAGGAATAATAGTTTGGCAAAGTCAAATGACAATCTACATGCAGCTCATTACCATAACGTTGAACCCTTAAGTTATGAATATCAATCCAATCCGCATGCCTATTTTCCTGTAAAACATTAACCACTTCTTTCACAAGATCCACATCGGACTCATCCATAAGTCCTCCAATTGATTGGCGCAACAACTTATACCCATTATATAAAATAAAACTACCAAGCGCAAATGATATCGCTATATCAATCCAGTTCAATCCCGTTAATTTCATGAGAATCAACCCGACAATAAGCCCTACTGTACTGTACGCATCAATCTGTAAGTGTTTACCATCAGCTTCCAAGGTAAGAGAACCCAATGCACGTCCCCTTTTCATGATATAAAATCCGACGATAAAATTAATCAGCGCTGTAATGGCAATTAACCAAATACCTTCCTCCAAATTGGATAATGTAGCAGGAAAAAAGATATTATAGAAACCTTTTACCAAAATAATTGCCCCTGCGATAAAGATTAATCCTCCTTCTAAAAAAACAGAAAAGAACTCCACTTTACCATGTCCATAAGGATGGTTCCTATCTTTAGGTTGTGCTGCTAAATAAATACTATAAAAAGCAAAACTGGAAGCAATAACATTAACAATACTTTCTGCTGCATCCGTAAAAATAGCATTAGAAGCCGTTAGGAAATACGCTACAAACTTAATAATCATTAACCCTAATCCCGTTAAAAGGGAAAGTAGGACTAATCTTTTTTGCTTAGACATATATATATTATTTTCAATCGCGACAAAGGTAGTGATATAACGTAATTGTTTACTTTTTAGTTTTTAACCGACAACCTTTTGGCATAACGCTGCGCAATGATGCTAGCAACAAATATCTGGAAAGCATGGTAGATCATAATCGGGAAAAATACAAGTCCGAAACCTAGTCCCACATGACTAAAAATAATTTTCGCAAAAACAGAACCATGTGTAAGTGATTTTTTAGAGCCACAAAAAATAGCTGTAATTTGATCCTCGATTGGAAATTTCAACAATTTAGCAATATACCAGATAAGCAAATAGACTAAGCAAAACAGAAGAATTACTCCTGCAAAAACCGATATGAAATACCAGACGTCCACCGCATCAAAAATCTTTTCTATAAAAGAGTCTGCAAAACTTTTATAGACTATTAAAAGAATGATCGTTTTATCAAACGTACTTAATGGCTTTGAAAACCTACGCGCCCATTTACCCAAATAGGGTTGTAATGCTATCCCAAGAATAACTGGAAGTATGATTTCTAGAAACAGTCCTAGGTAAATATGACCGAAATCAAAATCAGAGTTCACTGTTAAAAACAACCCCATCCATAAAGGGGTGACAATAACTCCTATAATACCGGATATACTTGCATTAAATATAGCTGCTGGCATATTTCCTTTTGCTATCGACACCATCACTACAGATGAAGAAACAGTCGAAGGTAGCGCTGCTAAAAAGAAAAAAGAAAGCCAAAATTGGTGCTGAATTTCTGTCTTTACAAAGGGTAGAAATAGCAAGACTAATAGAGGGAAGAGGATAAAAGTTGAAAAATGAACGAGCACATGTAATTTCCAATTTGACAATCCCGCTTTTAGATCTGTTAAACTTAATTTGAGGCCGTAAAAAAAGAATATCAAAGAAATACCTATCGTAGTAATTGAATCTAAAGAAAATTTTCCTTCTATTAATGCCAGGTTGGGATAGATATATGCTAAAATAATAGCGACAAACAAGCCAATAACAAAGGAGTCTATTTTTACTTTCATAATATGCATGTATTGATGTGTGTACAAAAAAGCGACCCGTCAAAACTACAAGTTATTTTAAAATAATAGAAATCTAGCTAACTTTACATATTTTCAGGAAAACACAAACAATCGTTTGTCTTTTTTCAAGAAATTAGCGCATTAATTGCATTCTAAATAATATCTTTGTCTTACCATGAGCACACAATCATATTTATCAGATCGGATAAACAATCTATCCGAATCGGCTACGCTTAAAATGACTAAGCTTGGTCGTGAATTAGCCGCAAAAGGCGTTAATGTTATCAGCTTAAGTGTTGGTGAACCAGATTTTAATACTCCAGACCACGTTAAAGAAGCTGCTAAGAAGGCATTGGACGAAAATTGGACGCGTTACTCTCCAGTTCCAGGATACCCAGAATTGCGTCAGGCTATTGTGAATAAATTGAAGATTGAAAATAATCTTGATTATGATATTTCTCAAATCGTAGTTTCCACAGGTGCAAAACAATCTTTATCAAATGTTATTTTAACACTTGTTAATCCAGGTGATGAAGTCGTAATCCCTACTCCATATTGGGTTTCATATTCAGAAATGGTTGTATTGGCAGAAGGAAAATCTGTTTACATTAATACTGAAATTGATAACAACTTTAAAATTACGCCTGAGCAACTCGAAGCTGCCATCACGCCAAAAACTAAATTATTCATGTTTTCATCACCCAATAACCCTACAGGTACGGTGTATAGTAAAGATGAATTGGCTGCTTTGGCAAAAGTTTTTGAAAAACATCCACATGTGTTCATCCTATCCGATGAAATCTATGAGCATATCAATTTTGTAGACAAACACGAATCAATTGCCCAATTTGACAGTATTAAAGATCGCGTTATTATCGTAAATGGTTTTTCTAAAGCATTTGCAATGACAGGATGGAGATTAGGCTATATCGCTTGTAATAAAGAGATTGCTGCTGCAAATGATAAATTACAGGGACAGACAACCTCTGGAACTTGCTCGATTTCACAACGTGCTGGTATCGTTGCTTATGAGCAAGGATTAGAATCAGTGAATATCATGAAGGAAGCATTTGTACGTCGCCGTCAGTTGGTGTATGATCTATTAGCTGCAATTCCAGGTGTTAAGACAAATTTACCTGAAGGCGCATTCTATTTCTTCCCTGAGATCAGTTCATTCTTTGGAAAAAAAGATGAAAATGGAAATGTAATCAAAAACTCATCAGACTTAGCATTGTACTTATTAAACGTAGGTCATGTTGCTACCGTTGGTGGTGATTCATTCGGAAATGACAAATATATTCGTCTATCTTATGCTGCTTCAGACGAAAGCCTAGTAGAAGCATTAAGACGTATTAAAGAAGCTTTGGGTAAATTGGCATAAACCATTTACTACCCTGCTAAAGCAAGCTGATTTTTAAGTTCACCAATTATAAACTTAAAAATCAGCTTGCATATTTAACGTATATTTCCCTGTAGATCAACATCCAAAGATCAGCCATTTTTCGAATGGACAGTTACCACACCATTCAATGTAAAAGAAAATATACTTCCCGAACCATATTCACTTTCGACCGTAATGGTTCCTCCTTGCGCCTCAATAAATTCCTTACTGATACTCAACCCCAAACCTGTTCCTTCTTTTTTTGTTCCTGGTATACGAAAGTAACGTTCAAATATCTTATCCCTATATTGTCCTTCTATTCCCTGTCCAGCATCTTTTACAGCGATTCTAACCTGATCATCAGTCGATGCTATGATGATATAAATAGCCGAATTTTCATAAGAATAACGCACCGCATTTGACAATAAATTGGTCAGCACCCAAGCCGTTTTTTCATTATCTGCAAGTACATCCGGAAGATTATTTTCCATTTGTAATCGCAATTCAATGTTCTTTTGCTCAGCCATAGCCTTTGTTGCACGTATCGCATATTCCACCAGTTCGCTGACATTCGTGGGTGATACATTTAATTGAATTGTTCCGCTTTCAACCTGAGTCATATCCAACAATTCACCCGTAATTTTCAATAACCGAACCGTATCATCACGAATACTTTGAACAAGATTGTTCTGATCTTCGTTAAGCGTACCGATTTGTTTATTTTCCAACAATTGCAATCCCATTTTTATAGAGGCAATAGGTGTTTTCAACTCGTGAGAGATTGTTGCTATAAAATTCGTTTTTGCAAAATCCATCTCTTTAAATTGCGTTATATTACGCAACATGATGACCTGGCCTATAAATTGTGATTCTGATTCACCCGTTGGCACAATATTGATGTCGACAATCTCTTTTTCAAAATAACTTTCCTTACCATTAGCATAAATTTTTAAAAGCTCCCCATCCCGTTGCTGCTTATCGCGAAAGATATCTTTAATAAAATCCCTGACCAGATCATTCGTAACAGCCACATCCTGTATCTGCTTTCCAATCAATTGTTCTCCAAGTAAACCCGTAATCTTCAAAGCCTCTTCATTCGCAAATAAAACCACCTTCTCTTCATCGATACCAATTACGGGGTCATGCATCTTATTAATCAGCGTATCGATTCGCTTTTTCCCCTTCAATATCTTATCCAATTTGCTTTCGGCATATTCTTCAAGCTTCTCTGCCATTGTATTAAAGGACTTTGCAAGCTCACCAAATTCATTGCGTCCTTCGTAATGAATTCTTTTTTTATAATTTTCATTCGCAATCTGTTTAATACTTTCTGTCAATTCCTTTATTGGGTTGGCAATATTGGACGGTAGATTGACAATGAGAATAAAAGCAATCAAAAAACATAATGTTCCCGTAATCGAAATAACAGCAATGGCCTTTTCTGCTGTGACAGACGCTATATCACTTTTCCGTTCTATGGCTTCCATGTTGAGCCGCATCAATTCTGTGATATCTTTCCTAATTTTTGAAACAAATGTCTGATCAAATTTATTTTCAATAAATTGATAAAAATGCTTCTCTACCAATTGTGTTGCTTGTACCTCTCCAATCTCCGTAACATTCTCTTTTTGTTTCTCTAAATTTTCTTTAAAATCATGTAACGCCGTTGTATCAACAGCATACTCTTCCAATGCCAATAACATATTCCGAGCATATTGTAAGGTATTGTAGTTCGCATTTAGGATATTATTCGTGTCCCTCTTCAATTGATTGACGTACCAACCGCTTACCACAACCAATAGTACGATCATGAGAAAAAGTAATCCAATACCATAAGTTAATTTTGTTTTAATGCGCATTATGAAAGAATTATAAGGTCAATTTTTTCGTTCGAAAGCTTTGTTAAAAGGGTATTAAAAGTATTTGTTGCCCAGATTATCTTAATCAATATCAAATGTGGTTTCCCAATACAAACGGTCGTTATCTGCCTAGTTTCACATTGTTCTATAATCGCTTTTGCGACATTTCTGTGATTAATTTTGATGATTTCCGCACCCAATTCTGTTGCTAATTTAAAATTATTAATCAAATGCCGTTGTTTATCCAAGGCTATTTTAGAAACACTTTCTTTTGGTGTCTGTACATAGAGCACAAACCATTTACTATTATAATAATTTGCTAATCTTGCGGTCTTACGAATCACAATCTTTGCTGTCTTTTCATTTGAACTAATACAAGCTAAAAGTTGTTCTTTTTTTACGTATTTACTGTGAATAACCTCCGCCTCAACTTTCCTTTGTACTTGCGACGCCACTTCTTTCAATGCCAACTCGCGCAACTGCAAGATATGATTAGTATTAAAAAAATTGGCTAATGCCATTTCAATCTTGGCTGCATCATAAATTTTCCCCTCCTTCAACCTATCAATTAGCTCCTCAGCAGTCAAATCAATATTAACTACTTCATCTGCCAAGCCCAAAACACGATCAGGTATACGTTCCTGCACATCGATTCCTGTGATTTCTTTAACCTCATCATGTAAACTTTCAATGTGCTGGATGTTGACTGCGCTAATCACATTAATACCACTATCCAATATATCGACAACGTCCTGCCAGCGCTTTTCATTGAGACTACCTTCCATATTACTATGCGCTAGCTCGTCAATAATAACAATCTCAGGATGCAAATTAATAATTGCCTGTACATCCAAATCTTCAAGCTCTTTACCCTTATAAAACAATTTACGTCTCGGTATTACAGGAAGTCCATCCAACAGCGCTTCCGTTTCCTTTCTATTATGGGTCTCCACATAGCCTATTTTAACAGCTATACCATTATGCAAAAGTGTATGCGCTTCTTGCAACATACGGTATGTTTTACCCACACCGGCACTCATACCGATGTACAGTTTAAATTTTCCTTTCCTAGACTTTTTTATCAGGTTCAAGAAATATTCCGCATCTTTCCTTTCTTCCATACAAGAATAGATCATATGATAATTCACGCTATTCTATTGTGAAACACATGCAATAGATTAGCGTGAAAATAATGGTTAAATTAAAAACGCAACGCCAAGGAAGTGATTCCTATCATATTATCTTTCGTCAAGGCAGCATTTCGTTCAACAAAAATAGCATCTTTACTCTGTAATTTTTTAAATTCAGTTCGCCAGATTAAATTCGCCAAAACCGTATAATCTAACGTAAAAGAATAGCCAAAAGTTTGAAAGCCATGTGGTGTCCCGGTATCGATCAATACGCCATCCTTATCTTGATAATATTCACCTCGAAGAGCAAACGCTAAATCATCATGGACCTTATAAGAAGCAATCAAAACAGGGGTAAGCCAGGTATTGTATTTCGAACTTCCCTTCTGCTTTTGTTCTACCCCAATATCAAAACCTGTTATCAAAACAAGCTTATCATATAATTGGAACTGTCCATAAAAATGATGAAAATAACGTATTCTACGGACAGAGTCAGCTTGATCACTCCCCATAAACGAACTGCTATTCAACGTTACTTTATCTGTTGGTTTATAAGTTACTTGGTGTCCAAAGGCAGGAGTACTATTTCCGTCAACTCGCTGAATTCTTTGCCATCCATTTAAAACTAGCCCACTTAACAACCACTTACCATCTTCCGTTGTATACGACACCTTTGCTCCTGTTTCAAAGTATGGGGAGTTTTCGGCGCCCATACTCCTTGTCAAGGTATAGCAGTCTTTACTAATAGCACTTTCAAATCCAATATGCGATGGAAAAATACCTGCATCAATCCATAGATTATGTTTTTCCGAAATTTTAATCCCTACATTTGCTTCATAGCTATTTTTTAATGTTGCAGGTTCCGCAGCATAATTTACATTCATATAAGTTCCAGCCCCAAGCGCGAGGTTAGCTCTGACCCTCTCGGTATCGTAATTCACTTTAATCAGTCCAAGGTTTAAATTCACCTCGTTATTCCGATGGTGGCTATACACAAATCCAGGTCTCACATTATTTTTCGGATTTGAAAAATCGTACTGCCCATACACCTCGACGTAACCACTCACGGTTAACGCTTTTTTGTCCTCAACCTTTTCCTGTGCTTGCAAAATTTGGATTGTTCCTAATAACAATATGGAACAGATGATATATCTTTTCATCCTATTATTTTTTTCATTTGTTGATGATAGCTTGAATAAATAATATTTGCCTCCTGTGTCAAAATTATTTACTTCTCAATTTCATATTTATATAATTTGATTTTTAATGGCCTTTTGGAATATCCAATCCGAGTGCGATGAAACTCATGAAAGAATTAGATTCATCCATGTCTGTAGCTTGTGCTACATAGGTATTCCATATCATCATTATTTCGCGGCTAATTGATCTAATGCAATATTCAATTTTAGCACATTGATTTTCGCTGGACCAAATATCCCAAACAGCGGTCTTTCGGTATGATCCTCAATCAAAGCAACAAGAGCTACTGTTGATATATTTCTGATCTTAGCGATACGTTTCACTTGTACTTGAGCCGCTTGTATAGAGAAGTGTGGATCCAAACCACTCCCACTAGCCGTAATCAAATCAACAGGTATTTCGCGTTTGGTGATTTCAGGATTATGCACCAAAAAAGTATCAATTCTAGCTTCGACCTCTGCGAGGTATGATGGATTGGATGGTCCTTTATTACTACCCGCAGAACCTGCTGCATTATAATTTACAGCAGAAGGACGCGACCAGAAATAATGATCATCGGTAAAAGACTGGCCAATATTCTTGTAATAGGTCTTGCCTTGAAAAGTAATGATTTCACCTTTACCGTTATTTGGAGCTGCCTGAGCAATGGTCCAAATAGTAAAGGGGTAGATTACTGCAAAAAAAACAATCAAAATAATGGTCAGCTTAATTGCTGGTAAAATATGCTTTTTCATAGTGTTGATATTTAAAAAAATAAGGAAACAATGAGGTCAATAAGTTTAATACCCACAAAAGGCACTAAAACACCCCCTAGACCAAAGATCAGTAAGTTGCGACGCAACAAAGCGCTAGCACCAATTGGTTTATAAGCCACACCCCTTAACGCCAAAGGAATCAAAAATGGAATGATAAGCGCATTAAATATAACAGCAGATAAAATAGCGCTTTCAGGACTATGTAAATGCATGATGTTCAATCCTTGTAATGCCGGAATGGTCGTTATGAATAACGCTGGAATGATTGCAAAATATTTAGCTACATCATTTGCAATACTGAAAGTAGTTAAGGTGCCCCTTGTCATCAACAGCTGTTTACCGATCTCTACAACTTCAATTAATTTCGTAGGGTCATTATCCAAGTCGACCATATTTCCAGCTTCTTTAGCGGCCTGAGTCCCACTATTCATAGCTACACCAACATCTGCCTGTGCCAGTGCAGGAGCATCATTTGTTCCATCGCCCATCATCGCAACCAAACGTCCATTTGCCTGCTCCATCTTGATGTAGTTCATTTTATCTTCAGGCTTAGCTTCAGCAATAAAATCATCTACCCCCGCCTTTTTAGCAATATACCTAGCTGTCAACGGGTTATCACCGGTTACCATCACCGTTTTGATTCCCATTTTTCGCAAACGTTCGAATCTTTCTTGGATACCAGGCTTGATCACATCTTGCAATTCGATTACACCCAAGGCTATTTCATTTTCACAAACAACCAGAGGAGTACCTCCATTTTGAGATATTTTCGTAACGTTATCCGTTATATCTAATGGGAAGGCATGGCCTGCTTGCGTTACAATATTTCGAATCGCATCTGTTGCTCCCTTACGAATACGGGTCTGATCAAAATCAATCCCTGAGCTTCTGGTTTCTGCGGTAAACTTGATAAAAACTGGCGAATGAATGGGATACGAAATTGGGTTTATTCCAGCCAGTTCGATGATTGACTTCCCTTCTGGGGTTTCATCACTCATCGAACTCAGAACAGCTGCTCTTATCAATTGCTGTTCAGCTATGTTATTGGACGGATAAAAATGAGTTGCTTTACGATTACCTATGGTAATCGTTCCTGTCTTATCCAATAACAAGACATCAATATCACCTGCCGTCTCCACAGCTTTCCCACTTTTAGTAATCACATTTGCTCGTAGCGCTCTATCCATTCCAGCTATACCAATAGCAGATAACAAACCGCCAATAGTTGTCGGTATTAAACAGATAAATAAAGAGATAAAAGCCGCAATTGTAATAGGGGCTTTAGCATAATCTGCAAAGGGCTTTAGGGTGACCGTCACAATAATAAATACCAATGTAAAACCTGCCAACAGGATTGTTAATGCGATTTCATTCGGTGTTTTTTGACGGCTTGCACCTTCAACCAGAGCAATCATTTTATCTAAAAAACTTTCTCCAGGCTCGGTCGTTACCTTCACTTGTATGCTATCGGACAATACCTTTGTACCACCGGTCACACTACTCTTATCGCCACCACTCTCTCGTATCACTGGAGCTGATTCACCGGTTATGGCACTTTCATCTATTGTTGCCAATCCAGAAACAATCTCTCCGTCAGAAGGGATAATATCTCCTGCTTCGCAAATAAAAATATCGCCTTTAACTAACTGCGAAGAAGAAACAATTTTTCCATCTGCCAGTTTAGCAGGTGTCTCCTCTCGCGTTTTACGCAAACTATCGGCTTGTGCCTTCCCTCTCGCTTCGGCAATAGCTTCAGCAAAATTGGCGAATAATAATGTCAGCAATAGCAGCAAGAATATGATAAAATTATATCCAAAATTACCCTGCGATGATTCTCCCGCCAGTATCCATATACAAACTACAAGCATCACGAAAGTCCCGATTTCTACGGTAAACATAACAGGATTCCGAAACATGAGTTTAGGATTCAATTTCACGAACGACTGTTTGCCAGCTTGCAGCAATAGGTCATGCTGAAACAATGATTGATTCTTATTCATATTAAAATATTATTATTAATGAAGTAAACATCCATGTCAGAAATATATGAGCCACAGATTATTTACCATTCAAATGAGATTAGTGCATTGAAAAATACTCTGCAATGGGCCCTAAAGCCAATGCTGGGAAGAATGATAATGCAGCTACAATTGCGATAACGGTAAATATCAGAATCCCAAAAGTTGCCGTATCGGTTTGCAAAGTTCCCTCCCCTTGTGGAATAAATTTCTTCTGAGCCAATAGACCTGCAATAGCAACGGGGCCAATAATGGGTAAGAATCGCGATAATATCAAAACGATGCCCGTACTGATATTCCACCAAGGGGTATTATCGCCTAGACCTTCAAAACCACTTCCATTATTCGCTGATGAAGAAGTATACTCATATAAAATCTCACTAAATCCGTGAAATCCTGGATTATTTAAAGTTGCGGCACCCTGACCCGGGAAAGCAGTTGCTAAACCAACACCAACTAAAATTAAAAATGGATGGATCAAAGCAATGATCATGGCGATCTTCATTTCCCTAGCTTCGATTTTTTTACCCAGAAATTCGGGTGTACGTCCTACCATCAGACCACTGATAAATACAGCCAGAATAATGAATATAAAAAAGTTCAGAATACCTACTCCTGCCCCTCCGTAGAAGCTATTGATCATCATGGCAAGCAATTCGTTCATACCAGAAAGTGGCATAGAACTATCATGCATTGAATTGACAGACCCTGTTGAAATCACTGTTGTCACAATACTCCAAAAACCAGATGTAGCAGCACCGATACGAATTTCCTTTCCTTCCATGGCACCTAATGATTGATCTATTCCCAGTTTTTCAATAGCAGGATTACCATTCATCTCCATACGAATATTAGGGATAGCCAGCAGCAAAAACCCCACAGTCATCACTGCAAACATCATCCACGATAATTTTCTTCTTTTGATAAAATAACCGAAAGCAAAGATCATGGCAAACGGAACGATCATCTGGGCGGCCATTTCCACCATATTACTGAAGTACGTCGGATTTTCAAAAGGATGAGCCGAATTCGCACCAAAAAAACCACCACCATTGGTACCAATATGTTTAATGGCAACAAATGCTGCCGCAGGGCCCCTTGACACTTGGACCGTATCTCCTTGCAAACTCACCATTGTATCCTTGCCGTCAAATGTCATTGGTGTACCTTGAAAAACAAGTAAAATAGCTACAACAAAGGATAAAGGAAGCAATATACGGGTGCAAGATTTTATAAAGTATTCATAAAAATTACCCAAATCTATAGCAGTTTTATCCCTAAAAGCCCTAAAAAGAGTTACTACAGCAGCCATACCTGTACCCGCACTTACAAATTGCAAAAACATCAACCAATATTGCCCCAAATAACTTACCCCTGTTTCACCAGAATAATGTTGTAAATTGCAGTTAACGACAAAAGATATCACTGTATTAAATGCTAAATCTGGAGACATGCTTGGGTTATGGTCTGGATTTAAGGGTAACATACCTTGCGTCATCAACACCGACATTCCCAATAGGAACCACAGCATATTAATCGTCAATAGTGCAACCATCTGTTGCTTCCAATTCATTTCAACCTTTGAATCGATTCCTGTTATTTTATAGAAAAACCCTTCAATCGGATAGAAGATGGGGTCGAGAAATGTCTTATCTCCAGCAAATACCTTGGCAATATATCTTCCAAGAGGAATTGCTAAGGCGATCGTGCCCAGAAATAGGACGATTATGGCTATTATTTCTGTGTTCATAATTAAATTTCAAATATATTTCAACCTCAGTTTTATCGTTAAAACTGTTCTGGCTTTAGCAATACATACACGATGTATGCAAACACGCCAATTGCTATTATGAATAATGCTATCATCACCTGTTTTAATATTAATTTTCCAATATCGTTTTTAGATATTCCTTTCTCAGTTCTTTTGGGAGTATGTCTAGATGTTTTTTCAAACTTGCAGGACTTTCTGCTATAGCTAGTTTAGTCAAAAACTCATTTTCAATGGCATTGCGTGTATATTGATTACCTCCCTGATACATCAGATTCACAACTTTGGCGATTTCGCCTGCATCTTCATTCTCATGCTCATTTTCAGAATTCATCTTTTTTAAACATACATCAGCCAATTTTTCCAAAATTTGATAGTCGGAAATTGTATGATCACTAAAATCATTATCCGAAATCCAGCTACGGGACTCAGGCATCCATTCTTCAAGCGTACTTATCATTTTTGTTTTCATCTTATTCAAGGTATTTCATTTGTTAATAAAAGCAGGAGTAAATAATTAAATCTGATCAAAGAAGTCAATTGATTTAAAAAATAGTA
The DNA here is from genome assembly GCF_044740685.1 of Sphingobacterium sp. SG20118. NCBI lineage: Bacteria > Pseudomonadati > Bacteroidota > Sphingobacteriia > Sphingobacteriales > Sphingobacteriaceae > Sphingobacterium > Sphingobacterium sp. SG20118. Next base: position 1,212,451 of record NZ_CP172826.1, on the reverse strand, counting down.
CAAAACAAATTACACCGACGAGGGTCAATACTATGGCTATCATATCTATAAGTTTATATACTGAGTTCGTCTACCAATTTTACCAGTGCAAAAGTCACGATTGCGACAAAAGCAAGTTTCAATAACCCGTGGGTAATACCACACTTCCAGTACTTGTCGTACTGCCTGATTTTTTTCCATTTCGAATTTAACATGAGTGTTCATTTGAAATGGTTTATGCCAATTTTATTCCAAACCCAACAAAAATAATATCAACACAATGAAAAACAGACGTTTAAACGAAAAACAAAAATAACTGTAAACAAAATAACCTATCATTTTGATAGGCCTCTTATCATAATAGAAGTATTGTTCTTATCTTTTATGATGACATTTAAATTGGTAATCACCAGTGTTATTTATTAAAACGATGCCCATCACGCGTATATTTTAGATACATAAATGCGAGACTGATACGTAAACATTGGTCTCTGCGAGCGACATAATTGGGACTTACGCTGACACAGCTTGTTCATGTAATTAGGTTCTAACTATAGTGCTACCATAGTGAAAGCACTATAAAAGGTGGACACAACGTAGACTTATAGTGGTCTCACCGTGCTCACAGTCCGAATATGGGGATAAGTTGGTATGAAGCTGAATCGGAAAAATACAGCATTAAGGCATGTTATTGTTCAGTTCACTCCTATACTAATTTGTACTCTTCTATCTTACGGTAAAGAGTAGCAATACCAATTTCCAAGAGTCGAGCAGCTTCAGCTTTATTACCATGGGTATGGTGCAATACTTTTTGGATATGTAATTTTTCTACACTCTCCATGGAGAAGGCAGATAATATTCTAGTCCCCGAATCCACAGAAATACGGGCAAAAGGAAGTGTTTCTACACACAATACATCAGTATCTGATAAAATCACACTACGTTCTATGCAGTTCTTAAGTTCTCGAATATTTCCTTTCCAATCATGGTTTTCCAAAGCAGTTACATATTCTGGCGAAATCTGTAACTCTCTCCGGTTAGCTCGTGTAGAAAATATTTGTGTAAAATAAATCGCTAATAAATGGATATCCTGTTTACGTTCACGCAATGCGGGCAAATAGATGCTGAATACTGAAAGACGATAAAATAAATCGCTCCGGAAGTTCTCGTTTACCATTTCCTCCTCTAAGTTACGATTGGTTGCCGTAATAATACGAACATCCACCCGTGTTACCTTAGTATCACCGACTTTCAAAAATTCACCGGTTTCCAATACTCTTAAGATTTTAGCCTGCAGCTCTATGGCCATTTCGCCAATTTCATCCAGAAAAATCGTTCCTTTATTAGCCTCTTCGAAAAGTCCTTTTTGATCCTTCAATGCCCCAGTAAATGAACCTGCTTTATGTCCAAACAATTCACTTTCCAACAAGTCCTTACTGAATGCAGCACAATTAATGGCTACAAAATTGAATTTTTGACGATTGCTAGCCTGATGTATCGCTTGTGCAAAAACTTCTTTTCCAGTTCCCGTGTCACCCGTCAGTAAAACAGTTGTATCCGTTACAGCAACTCTCTTTGCCAAATCAATAGCATTCAAGATTGCTTTAGATTTCCCGACAATTTTATCAAATGAATGACGATCACCAAGCTGTCTTTCGAGCTCTCGCACACGCTTTGCCAGCGCTACCTTTTCACTAGCATTGTATAAAAGAGGGATAATCTTATTATTATCGTCTCCTTTAGTAATATAATCAAACGCACCATTTTTAATCGCCTGTACCCCATCAGGAATATTCCCATAAGCTGTCAATAAAATGATTTCGATATACGGATATTTGTCCTTGATTACTTTTGTAATATCAACTCCACTTCCATCAGGCAATTTGACATCACAGATTACAACGTCTATATCTTGTTCTTCCAATCGTCTCAAACCTTTCTTTAGGTCTGATGCTTGAAATACCTCATAGCCCTCTAGCGTAATTATTCTAGCGAGTAATGTACGGATCTTATCTTCGTCGTCGATGATTAGGATAGTGCTCAATTTTTTGAAATTATTTACCAAACTTAAATAAATTGTATACGATATGGATGAACACGTGAAACGAAATAAAAATACCTAGCGACCGAAATGGTCAGGATTGTTCATAGCATATTTTTCAAAACGTGATAGAATAGTAATATTATCACGTTCCAATGGAATCAATTCTTTAGAAACGTCATTAGCTATCAGCATATACCAGTCTACAGGATTGTAAAAAGAGAGCAAAACCTATTATTTACTTCTTATTGCTTCCACAGGATCTAATCTAGAAGCCATTAAGGCAGGTACTATTCCTGAAATCAATCCAATTATCGTTGAAATAAAAACAGTTAAAACGACCATCTTCAAACTCACTATAATCGCCATTCCAATGGTAAGTTTCACTAACAGGGTGATTAGATAGACAATCGATAATCCAATAGCCCCCCCTAACAAACATAGGACAATGGATTCAATCAAAAACTGTGATAGAATGAAGAAATTTTTTGCGCCTAAAGCTTTTTGTATACCGATAATATGCGTTCGCTCTTTTACGCTTACAAACATAATATTGGCAATCCCAAATCCCCCTACTAAAACAGAAAATATACCGATACAAAATCCCGCTAAATTGACAATCCCAAACATTTTATCCAACTGCGATGTAATCATCGTTGTTTGATTAATAGAAAAATCATCCTCACGTTGTGGCGCAATACGATGGATAGAACGCATCAACACTTTAATTTCACTTTCGGCTTCAGCCAGCGTATATTTAGACATCACCCGAACGGCTATACTAGGAGAGAAATTATCGTAGTTTACCAAATTTCGAGCAAGTTCAAAAGGAATGAAGGCACTGTTATCCGGTGAGGTATTAATCAGGACTCCTTCTCCCTCCTTCTTTAAGACGCCTACTACTTGAACTTTTCTCCCCAACATATTGACATACTTACCCAAAGGATCCGTATTCGGGAAAAGACCTTCCGCAATAACAGCTCCCAACACCGTTACTAAAGAACCGGCCCGCGTTTCACTCTCAACAAAATACCTTCCTTTTTCGACATTCAGATTTTGGATATTATATTGATCCTGCGTTCCTGCAGAAATGGAAACACCCGAAGCATTATTATTTTTGTATTTAATCGTGGAGTTACCGATATCAATCATATAGGCTATTTTATCAGCTGTAGTAATACGCTCCTTTAGCGCTAAATAATCTTCATACTTGGGTTTCTGGTCTATTCAAGTATTTCCACCAGGGGAAGTCGGGTCCACCTGCCCAAGGCCATTTTTGGATATACAGTGTATTTGACCCTATCTTTTTGACAGAGTCTTCAATATTATTTCGTAATGTATCGACGGCTGAAAAGACACCAATAATCGTTAAAATACCAATTGTCACCCCTAATAAGGATAACAATGTCCGTGTTCGATTATCTTTTAAAGCCGATAGTGCGAATTTCGCACTTTCTTTTATGAGACCTATAGCTAGCATATTCAGCTTCTAAATTACAATTTAGTTTTGATTTTATGTCAAAATCAATTCATTAATCAATTTAATCATGAAAGAAACTCCCTTTTAACTAAAAATTTGACTACCTTTGTATGCTTATTTATGTTCCGATAAGTCTGTTATTTGGAACTTAAATACAATAAAGGCAATCATTTAAAATATCAATATTAAAGATGAAGTTATCTCAATTTAAATTCAACTTACCAGAGTCTCTTTTGGCGTCTGAACCAACTGAAAATCGTGACGAATCACGCTTAATGGTTTTACACCGCGACACTGGTAAAATTGAGCATAAAATTTTTAAAGATGTATTAGATTATTTTGATGACAAAGATGTCATGATCTTAAATAATACAAAAGTTTTTCCAGCACGTCTGTATGGCAATAAAGAAAAAACTGGAGCTACAATCGAAGTTTTCTTGTTACGTGAATTAAACAAAGAACTTCGCTTATGGGATGTTCTAGTTGATCCAGCTCGTAAAATCCGTGTAGGTAATAAACTTTATTTTGGAGATGATGATTTATTAGTTGCTGAAGTAGTAGACAACACAACTTCTCGTGGTCGTACGATCCGTTTCTTATTTGATGGTACGGATGAAGAATTCCGTCGTAATATAGAGATCTTAGGTGAGACACCACTTCCAAAATATATCACTCGTAAAGCAACACCTGAAGATAAATTCCGTTACCAAACGATCTATGCTAAAAATGAAGGTGCAGTAGCAGCTCCAACAGCAGGTCTTCACTTCTCTCGTGAGTTGATGAAACGTTTGGAATTGAAGGGTGTTGATTTTGCTGAAGTAACGCTTCACGTAGGATTGGGTACTTTCAGAACCGTTGAAGTAGAAGATTTAACAAAGCACAAGATGGATTCGGAGCAGTTCATCATTACTGAAGAAGCTGCCAAAACTGTTAATAAAGCGATTGATGCTAAGAGAAAAGTTTGTGCTGTAGGTACTACATCAATGCGTGCTATCGAATCTGCTGTTTCTGCAGATCGTCATTTAAAGCCTGCTAATGATTGGACAAGTAAGTTCATCTATCCTCCGTACGATTTCAGTATTGCAAACTCTATGATTACAAATTTCCATACACCAGAATCTACTTTATTGGTTATGATTGCTGCTTTTGGAGGTTATGAACATGTCATGAATGCTTACGAACAAGCTGTTAAAGAAAAATACAGATTTTATAGCTATGGCGATGCCATGTTGATTATCTAATCAGATATATAAAATATAAACGTGGATAAATATCGTATTTATCCACGTTTTTTGTTTCCGACCCACCCCATATTGACAATATAAGATGAGTGATCAAAATTTCGTAATTATAGTGGCCGCAGGAAAAGGAAGTCGAATGCAGTCAGATTTACCTAAGCAATACCTCCTTCTGGACAACAAGCCTGTATTGATGCATACGATCGAAAAATTTTATGCAAGTAAAACGCAGCCACAAATTATTATTGCAATCGACCCTGAAATGGAGGAATTTTGGAAATCACTTTGCCAACAATACAACTTCAGCATTCCGCATGCTATTACTTATGGGGGCAAGACTCGATTTCAATCCGTCAAAAATGGAATCGCCTTTATCAAAAATAGACAACTACAACTAAATGACCATGCAATAGCTGTCCATGACGCAGCAAGACCTTTAATTGCGATCTCAACGATAGATCTTGCCTTTGAAAAAGTTAAGAAATCAAAAGCAGTTATCGTCGCAAGATCGTGTACAGATTCTGTTCGTTTCACAACAGGAAACTGTAACAAGGCTATTGACCGAAGCCAAATCTGGCTTGTACAAACACCACAGGTCTTTGAAGGGAACTTATTAGAAACTGCATATCAACAAAACGAAGAAGCAACATTTACAGATGATGCTTCCGTGGTAGAAAAATTAGGCAACTCCATTGAAATCGTGACCGGTGATTATAAAAACATTAAAATTACCTATCCCGAAGATATAGAAATTGCCCAACTCTATTTAAAAATGTAAAGACCTATGTATTTCCTCTTATCACACGCAATAATATCACAATAATTGCGATAACGAGTAAAGTGTGTATGATTCCACCTGTATAGAAACCTCCCAAAAAACTAATCGCCCAGATAATAACTAAAATCACAGCGATGATGTACAATAAATTTCCCATAATATAATATGTTAACATGTGATTACATGTTCATATAACATATGAATGGGCTTGTTGTTTGGAAATGTAAAAAAGTAATACCTTTATAGGTTGATTTCGAGTTGGTCATATGCTAAAGAAATACCATCAGGTAACTCGTTTGAAACCATATCATGCAAGCCCATGCGATGGCCAATATGGGTGAGATAAGTTTGTTCAGCACCAACTTCTTGCGCAAATAGGATTGCCTCTTCCAACGTCATATGGGAAACATGACTTTCTTTCTGTAGTGCATTAATGACCAACACTTTCAATCCGGTCAATTTTTCTCGAGTAGCTATTGAAACTGTTTTAGCATCAGTAATGTATGCGAAATCATCTATTCTAAAACCCAAGACCGGCATCTGATAATGCATCACCTCAAGTGGAAGAACTTCCTTCTCAAACAGGGAAAATGATTTTAAGGCTTCTATTTCAACTAATTCAAGGCGCGGAATCCCTGGATATTTTACTCCAGAAAAGGCATAATAAAATTCACGCCTCAATGCATCATGTAGCACTTTCGTACCATAAATATCAATCGAAGATTGTTGTTTAAAATTGAATGCGCGCACATCATCCAAACCAGCAATATGATCCTTATGCGAATGTGTCATCAATACGGCATCCATATGCATCACCTGTTTCCCGCAGCATCTGGTATCTAAAATCAGGACCAGTATCTACAACGATATTTTTATCATGATAGCTAATCAAAATTGAAGAACGTAAGCGTTTGTCATAATGGCTATTTGACTTACAAACAACACATTGACAAGCTATTACAGGTACACCCTGTGAAGTTCCCGTTCCTAAAAATTTGATTTTCAACGTTTTGATTTTAGTTTAGCAATTTGTGTATAAATAGCATGATGTTTATCACTAATGAGTGCTTCATCAATATCAACATCATTTAAAATCCCTATTAAGGATTGAATTTTCATTTCAAGATTAGAAAACTTATTCACTACCACTACATGTGAGCTTTGCAAAAGACATGCGCCTGTTTTAAAGGTTCCTTTCTCATACCTCACCCTATATCCTTGATCCTTAAAAAGTTCTTCGATCTTATCTAAACTACCCTGTGTTAATGCTACCAATGTTCCCTTAATTTATGCAATTGTCTATATTCAAACTTAGATAAATTTGATTAGATTCACAATAAAATTGCATTAACATATACGTAAATCATTCGCTACTAAGTATTTTAATAACATACAGGAATGGCTTTCGCTTTATTCATTATTTACGACGCCTGTACAGGTTGCTAAAGACCGAAAATCGCTGCAGCTAAAATTACTGTCCCAAGCGTAGGATTTCCTCTCCAAAGGTATCCCAACTGTACTTTTTCTTTTCTTCTTTCATATTCTCACGAAACAATCTACTTCTATCATCCTGATAGAAGGCAATGATCCCCTTAGCAACCTCTTCTGCTGTTGGCTCGACGACAAGGCCCACTACTTCGTCATGCACCAGCTCGGGTAAGCCCCCTACTCGAGTAACAATCATTGGGACATCATAATGATATGCTACTTGTGTAATACCACTCTGCGTGGCAGTTCGATAAGGCAGCACTACTGCATCAGCAGCACAAAAATACCTTCCAACTTCATCATTAGGAATAAAAGAAGTATGCGGATATATGCGATCTTGTAAATGATATTTTTGAATTAAATCTTGATAATATGCTTCATCTCCATAAAACTCTCCTGCCAAGAGTAATTTGACATTTAAGTTTTTTATTTCAGGTTTTCCTAAGGCCTCCAACAGTATATCCAATCCTTTATACTGGCGAATAAAACCAAAAAACAGGACAACTTTTTCTGATAGCGGAATGTTTAGCTGTGCTCTTGCTTGTTCTAAACCAATAGCTGGTCCGTAGTTGTCATATAGCGGATGAGGGCTATAGATGGCTGGTATATGTGGATTAATTTTGCTTAAATCTTCCAATACACTTTGACTCATCGTAACACAGCCATCGACCGCATTTAAAAAATATTGAGCCAATATTTTGTCCCCTATCCGCTGTTCATGCGGAATAATATTATCAGCAATGCAGACGACCTTCGTATGGTTATTTTGACGTACAATTCGCTGTATCGTACCTAAACAAGGACCAAAGAAAGGCATCCAAAAGCGCACGATCAAAAGATCATATTTAGCTTTTTTAAGCTCTCGTCCTATTTTTATCCAATTAAATGGATTAATCGAATTCACTTTCGAAAAAATGCGTAAATCCTTTGGTGCAGGTTCGTCTGAAAACTGCGATTTGCCTGGAAATAGAAAATTAGGATACTGCAATGAGAAAGAATAGATATCGACTTCGTGTCCCAATTGCTGATAATGTTCTGCTAACCGTTCATTAAATGAAGCAATGCCTCCTCCTCGCAATGGATATGCAGATCCTAAAATTACAATACGCATATCAGTAGCTTAAATTACTTTATCAATCTGGTAATTATTACGATCTGTACTATTTCTTGAAACCAACTCTGCAAGAAATCCGGTCAAAAACAATTGCGTACCAATTATGATTGCTGTTAGTGAAAGGAAAAACATAGGCTGATCGGTAATATCTCTAAATGCTGTCCCTGCCGCTATACTCATCAATTTTTGACAAATCAAAAATAGCGTAATTACAAGACCCAGTAAAAAGCTGATTACCCCCATAACACCGAAAAAATGCATCGGTCGTTTAGCAAATTTACCAACAAAAAATATGGACAATAAATCTAGAAATCCCTTCACAAAACGTCCGGCGCCAAACTTAGTCACTCCATATTTACGGGGATAATGTTGTACCACCTGTTCTTGAATATTCGTAAAACCTGCCCATTTGGCAATCACTGGAATATAGCGATGCATTTCACCGTATACTTCAATATTTTTGACCACTTCTTTGCGATATGCTTTTAGACCACAATTGAAATCATGTAAATTATCTATACCAGACATGCTACGTGTAACGGCATTGAAAAGTTTAGTTGGTAATGTCTTCGTTAGCGGATCATAACGCTTCTGCTTCCATCCCGAAACAAGGTCTGCTCCTTTATTCATGATACGATCATACAATTCTGGAATTTCATCAGGACTATCCTGTAAATCGGCATCCATCGTAATCACCACATCCCCTTGAGCGGCTGCAAAGCCAACATTTAAGGCTGCTGATTTACCATAATTACGTCTGAATTTGATAGCTGTAATATTATTGTTGTCTCTCTTTAAATCTTCAATGATAGACCAAGACTTATCTTTACTTCCATCATCAACTAAAATAATTTCATAAGAAAACTGATGCTTTGCCATTACACGGTCTATCCAAGAGGTCAACTCGGGCAACGACTCTTCTTCATTAAAAAGAGGAACAACAACTGAAATATCCATATGTACGTTGATCATTGTCAATATATTTGCTTTATAAACAAGTTAAGGTATCGTCTTCATGACAACACCTTAACGTATTGATTTTATTTAAAAATTATACTTTTAAACTGTAGGATTACCTATACTTTTTTGACCATTCTTTGTCAATGCTGCTAACAATAGGGCAAACAAAAAATAAGGAAGTAGTGTAATAACAAAACCTTTCATACGCGCCCCTAAAGTCATCGTAGCAACTGATTCATTATCCTTCTCCATTTGTTCTATACTCATATCAATTGTTTGCTGCTTTTCCTCTTCACTATCAAAGGCTGTACTATTTTCCATACTTTCAATCCGAGCATTCATCATGATATGAAAATTTTCCTCTTGAATTGTTGGTTCAAAATAGCTTAAATATGAAAAAGTACTTACTGAAGCGACTAAATGGTTAATAACAAGCATGATGTAAATACATTTTACAGCTTTAGTAAAATCCCATATTCCACCCATTTTTTTTCTTAGCGAAAAGGTTAGTAAAACCGTAACACCAAAAAATAAAATAAAGTTAAAAAAAGGATTGATGAATTGTAATAAAGATGTTCCCTCTAATGGTTTTATTGAATAAATCGAAAATAATCCCAAAACAAAAGAAGTAACCCCCAAGACAACACCATATACAATACTTGTAATCTTACTATTTTTGTCAACGCCAACTTCCATTACGCTTTGTAAAAGTTAGTGATGACTTGATAAAGTGCTGCGTCAAAAGCTTTGTTTTCACTTTGAGCCTCATAATCTGCTAATTGAGCCTCTTTTGGATTAATTTCGCTAAAGAAACTTAAGATCGCATAAAACAACTCATAAACCTCACTTGAAGGGTCAATTGTTTTCGCTGTCTTCGCAATTTCTGCATATGTACTCTCTACTAAAATTTGATTTGCAATGATATCTTCATAGATCTCATGCTCATCCTGGAATTCATCCTCATCAACCAACAAGAACTCTTTCAAGTAATCATCTAAATCTGGATCGATTTCATCATCCTTACATTCACGTAGATATAAAAATATGTTTAACAATTCTGTTCCACGGTCAATCGTTTCATCTTCGATTTTCTCCCATTCCTCAGATTCTAAATAATCCTCTTCTAATTTTAGAATATCTGTAGAGAAGAAATTCATCAATAGTAAATCGACATATACTTCTCTCAACTCATCAAATAGTGGATAGTCGTCAAATGCCTGATCCAACAAAGCCAATTTATCGATATATTTTCCATCTGTATCAAAAACTGATTCAACTTTTGTTAAGAACTCTGATTTTGTTTCGATGTTATCTACTCTACCGTAGGTATTGATCCCTGCAGCAACAGCCGCTTTAATATTCGCTTCCATTATTAAGCATTTTTTATGATTTGACCATTATTGATCACTAATTTAACTTTTCCTTTTAGCTCTTTTCCAAATAAAGGACTATTTCTTGATTTGGATTTATTTGACTGATTATCAAAAACCCAAGCTTCGTCCAGATTAAAGAGCACGAGATTTGCTTCTTCACCCTCCTTAATTTGAGGAATGGTTAAGCCTACTACCTGACGTGAATTTACAGCTAATTTTTCAACTATTTGTTGATCGTTCAACCCAGCTTTTACTAAAAGAGGCAATACCGTTTGTAATCCGATTATTCCATTTTTTGCAATATGAAATTCAACATTTTTAAATTCAATTTCATGCGGAGTATGTTGCGAAACCACAGCGTCAATAACACCATCCTTTAATCCCTTTATTAACGCTTTTGCATCGGCTTTGGTACGCAATGGCGGATTTACTTTATAATTACTATCGAAACTAACGATATCATCATCTGTAAAAACCAATTGATGGGCTGCAACATCACAAGTAACCTGAATTCCTTTCGCTTTCGCTTTTTTAATTAGATCTACCCCTTCTGCAGTACTGATGGAAGTGAAGTGAATGGGCGATTCGGCATATTCTGCCAAATATAAATCGCGGGAAATCATCAAAGTCTCGGCAAGATTAGGAATACCTTTCATGCCCAAATAAGTACTCATAACACCCTCATTCATTTTATTTCCACCTGCCATAGACGCATCTTCGGCATGAGAGATGATCAAACCACCAAACCCACGCGCATATAACAAAGCACGGCTCATTAAACCGGCTTGCTGAATACTTCTATTGCCATCACTAAAAGCAATTGCTCCGGTTTTTTTCATATCGTACAATTCAGCCATGTCACTGCCCTCACGGTTTCTGCTTACAGCACCTATCGGCAATACATCAACTAAATTACCTTTTGCGATATTCACGATTAAAGCCACTTCAGCACGACTTTGGATTGCAGGTTCTGTATTCGGCATAACCGCTACTGCTGTAAAACCACCTGCTGCAGCAGCAGCAGAAACCTGAACTGATATCTTCTTTTGTTTCCAACCCTGGTTCTCCAAAATTGGCATTTAAATCAAAAAAACCGACAGAAAGAATATTGCCTATACCGTCGAATATTTCAATATTTTTATCAGCGACTTCAATGGATTTTGCAATTTTCGAAATCTTCCCCTTTTCAATGAATACATCAACCACCTGTTGATCAAATTCATTTCCTGGCAAAACCACTTTTACTGAAGTAATTAAAACGCTTTTCATATGCTTAAGAAATTGTAATTTATTGAATTTGAATAGTAAATATGTGCAGTTTTACAGCATGAAATCATCATCTCTTTAACAGAATCCAATAAAAACAGTGATTTTTCTCTTTGAAAATTAGAGGAAGGATGATTTTTAATACGTGTAGCTTTAGACTGCTTCATTTCAAAAAACAAAGTTACAAAATAGTATCGATTCTGCATTGAATTTTAAAAAATATTCATGTATTACCCATCTATTCCTGACCCCATTGGTAATGATCGAAATCAAAACCCGCCAAACTCAAGACACGATCAACAACTGTACCGGCCAACTCATCGAAAGTCTTAGGTAAACTATAAAAGGAAGGCGATGCCGGGCAAATAATACCTCCTGCGTCGCTGACAGTCTTCATATTTTGAATATGTATGTGACTTAATGGTGTTTCTCGGGTAACTAAAATTAACTTACGTCTTTCTTTCAATATCACATCCGCAGCTCGCGTTGTCAAATCTGAAGAGATTCCATGAGCAATACGAGCCAATGTCCCCATCGAACAAGGACAGACAATCATGGTATCAAAACGTGCAGACCCTGACGCAAAAGGAGCGAAAAAATCATTTTTATTGTAAAACTGGAAAGGAATATCATTATAATCTTGATTTTGCAACTCTTCTTGCCACACATCTTTGGCATTATCAGACATCACAACCCCTACCTCACTGATCTGACCTTGCAATTCGACAAGTCGATTCAGCAGAACTTGAGCATATATGGAACCACTAGCCCCAGTTATCGCCACTACAATTTTTCTTGCCATATTTTCAATTTAATAAGCAAAGCTATAAAAAAGGGTCGAATAAGAAATATTCGACCCTACATCTACCTATGAAAAACATGCCCTTTGGGAGGGGCATTACAAATGTAGCATTCGAAATAATAATTTTGTAAAAATTAACAACCGACAGTTAAACTTGTAAACATGCATCTACAAAACTGTTGCAAATTCTATCTTATCCACAATAAACGCGGATAAAAACGCAAGTAAAAGACCATAGTCTCAGTGCTAAAAAGATCAACTATAGTAGATAAATTCCTTGTTTTTTTTCTTTATACAGATTTCCATCATAAATTTTCACTATTTTAGATACCATAAATAAACGAATAGTACAAAAATGAGTTTAAGCATATTAGAACAATATATTGAATCTGGAAATAGTAGAGATTTAGATTTACTTTTAACAAGTAATCCTGCTTTAATATTAGAAGAAACAAGTCATGGTATTTCACCACTATTATTAGCTTGTTACTTTCACAAACCGCAAATTATCCGTGTGCTCTTAAAACATAATCAAGGATTGAATGTACATGAGGCGGTTGCGGCAGGTCTGAATAATTATATTGAAGCTATGATCAAACAGATACCTACTGTTGTCAATGAAATTTCCACACATGGATACTCTGCTCTTGCTCTAGCAACCCATTTTAATAAAGAAGATACGGTAAGGCTATTGCTCAAAAACAAAGCAAACCCAGACGTCCCTACTCAAAATGAGGAGAACCTTTTCCCTTTACATATTGCCTTACTAAACAAAAACAATAATATCAGCAAATTGCTCATAGAAGCGGGCGCTAATGTCAATAATACGCAAAACAATGGTGTGACAGCATTACATTTGGCCGCACAAATGGGAAATATTGAACTCATAGTTTTACTCTTAGAACATGGATCCCATATTGAACTAAAGACCAAAAACAACAAAACGGCTTCGGATCTTGCCGCATCAAAAGGTTATAGTGACATTTCAAACATCCTTAAAGAATTGTAAATTACCTTTTTAACAACTCCAAGCCAATTCCACAGTTTAAGCATTTTTTTAAGTCACAGTACTTGTTCTTGATGTGTAATAAGCCTTGTGAATGGGCTGCATGCGAAGCATTTATTCCTATATATTCAAATTTCTGAACAATATTATTCTTTTCTGTAGGTAGCTCCTCCAGCCAGTTCATCGCCTTTTCTTTAAAATGCTCCTGTTTAAAATAATCTCCATAAGAAAAAGTAAATGCAATGACAGCATTAATAATTAAACTATTTTGAGTCATCATACTCAACCGATGATTACTGACGATATGCGTCTGCTTTCCAAAATTAAAATGACTTTTCCAATACGAATTCATGTGAAGATTATCGAGTACGCATCTAAAGTCGTCCAAGTTCACCAAATCCAATATACCTTGTAAACGTATATTCTCATGCTGCAATAAAATGGCTAGTTGGGCTAATCGAATTGTAGGGAAATTATGCGGTCGCATCCGCGAAAAAAGCAATGGAAAATGAGTTTCCTTCAAAGCGTGGGCTTTTTGAAGATACTGATATTCCTGTTGTAATTTCACGGGATAACTTTCATCAAAATTTGTATTCAAAAGTCCTGCTTGACCAAAAATCATAGCTTCTAACTTAAGTCCGTCATTTCTATACTTTTGTAACAACAAGCTAGACAATTGCTCGCCTAGAGCTTGAAAAGCCTCTGCATTTACTTTAAATCCAAAACTTCGAAACAACCAGATAAAGAACGTTTTCTCCCAGTCTCCATCAAATTTTTTAAGCAATCCTAGAATTACTTTTGATTTCTCTTCCATTCTTTCTACAGCCATACGGTCAACCCATCCTTCCACCTTAAAGGTATTTAAATGCTGTATCTGACTTTCACAGGGAATCCAACTTTGCCCCTCCATCAACCGTTGATATTGCCCTAGCAGCTTTTCCGAAACATAATCCGCCAATTTAAAGGTTGGAATGACTGAACCATCGTCATGAAAAACTTGTTTATCATCGTCCCATACAACATGTAGAATTACATTTGCATACTTCGCATCGTGCTGATGCCCGTGCAGAAACCAATCCGACGACTTGACATGAATCTCTACGCTACCCGTCCACTCCTCTCTTCCAATGCGAATTTTTGAAAGTAAAAAATCGGGACCCGCATTTTTATTATGCTCTCCTACATGAAGGACATGAATGTGGTCTCCATTAACGGTTTCTAATGGGTACGTCTGAAAAAGACGAAACTTCCATATAAATTGCAATAGGTCTTCAGGAATAGCCATAACCTAAAGATAATCAAATAATTCTAAAAATTAAATAATTACGAATTGACCCAAATTTCCAATTGATCATCAGAAACTTTCTTAGTTTTTTTAAGTGTGCCACTGATATGAGGCGCTTTGATGCCCTCACCCAATATACTTGTCCCCTTAAATATACGTGCTTCATCCCACAGGCCAGCTTCAATAAATAAATTGAGGGTCTTAGCTCCACCCTCAATAATAATAGATTGCACATCCATTAAATATAATTGATATAGGATATTCTGAGGTAGGTACCAATCAAAGTTTTCCAACTCAATATACTTATTATGCCCCATCCATTCTGATTTAACAGCATTGAATATCAGGGTTTCGGCTTCATCATTTAATATAGCCGCATCAGTCGGTACGACAAGTAATTTATCGATCAATATCCGCTTTGGGTTCCTCCCCTTCCATTCGCGCACAGTCAAACTTGGATTATCAACTAATGCAGTTTTGGTTCCAACTAGGATGGCATCTTCTTCAGCCCGCCATTTATGAACCAATTGCTTACTCGCTTGATTACTAATCCATACCTGTTCACCCTCTTTCCCAATAAACCCATCTGCACTTTCGGCCCATTTGAGGATTACATAAGGTCTATTTTTTTGAACACGTGTGAAAAATCTTCTGTTTAGCCATAAAGCTTCTTGCTCTAATAAACCGACTTCAACTGCAATACCAGCCTCTTTTAAGATCGTAATTCCTTTACCGTCCACTTTAGCAAAAGGATCCAAACAGGCTATACACACCTTTTTAGGTTTATATTTCGCTATTAGATCCGCACAAGGAGGAGTCTTACCATAGTGCGCACAAGGCTCGAGACTAACGTAAAAAACGGCAGCATGTAATATAGCAGCAGCATCTTCATGATAACGATCCAAGACTTGTTGAATAGCGTTTACTTCTGCATGTGCCCCACCGTAAGGAGAAGTGTATCCTTCACCTATAATTTGATCTTCAAAAACAATCACAGCCCCGACCATTGGATTGGGACTTGTAGTACCAGCACCTAAAACTGCCAATTCGAGACACCTATGCATGTAGCTTTCTTGCTTATTCATACACAAAAGTATCAAAACAATGCTGTAACAAAAAATACAAGATATATTGTAAATTTACGCTATAAAATAACTCTTGATTGTAGAGGGAAAATCGATAATTGTATAACAGCCATAAGTACCAAATAAAAAAGATACGAACGAATAAATGTTTTATATATGATGCAATTATAATTGTAAATAAAACAAATTTATCTAAGTTTGACCTATGGAAAATTTAAAAACCTATGACAGCTTATTCCAAGAGGAACTAGCCACATTTTATCATACAGAAGAAATTAAAAACATCTTCTATATGGTTGTAGAAGATGTATTAGGGCTTTCTAGAATGCAATATAGTTTAAACAAAGAACACGTATTATCGGAAGAACAAAGCATTCGAATAACTCGTATTTTAAAGGATCTGAAGAATCAAAAACCAATTCAACATATATTAAAAAAAGCAGACTTCTACGGTGAGATTTTTGAAGTTAATCCATTCGTCTTAATCCCCCGTTCAGAGACCGAAGAGCTCGTCGATATGATTATCCGTAATCACAAAGACCAAACGCCTCTCCGCATTATCGATATCGGAACGGGGTCGGGTTGTATCCCTATTTCTTTAAAAAAACACCTAAAAGAAGCACATATTTCAGCATTGGACATATCTAAGGAAGCTATCGCAACAGCAAAGCGCAACGCACAACGATTGGGTACTCCTGTTGATTTTGTAAACGCTGATATTTTGGAGTGGGAATACATTTTCCAAACGCAACAATATCATATCATTGTGAGCAATCCTCCATACATCACGCCAAAAGAAAAAGAGGAGATGCATCCCAATGTATTAGAATTTGAACCACACCTCGCACTTTTTGTTGAAGAAACCGCTCCTTTACTATTTTATGAAACCATCGCTTCTTTCGCTTTGAAGCATTTAACTGCGGATGGAGACTTATATTTTGAAATTAATCAGTATTATGGCCCAGAAACGGTAGATATGCTGCGTAAAAAAGGATTCAAAACCGTGACATTGCATCATGATATGCAACAAAACCCTAGGATGATACACGCAAAAAGATAAGCTAGCGAAAAATTAATCATTTCATTACCAAACAGTAATAAAATAATTCAACCATATCAGATCTAATAGTTGGCACATATCACTATTTTTTCTACCTTTGCATCACTTTCAGAAACGGAATTTACTTCCAAAAAAGAAAGGATTCAGTAGCTCAGCTGGTAGAGCAATACACTTTTAATGTATGGGTCCTGGGTTCGAATCCCAGCTGGATCACTTAAGAAAGCTCAATCGCAAGATTGGGCTTTCTTTGTTTAAAGACATTCGGATTCGAACAGAAGTATTGGGCTCGACCATTTCCACTTCAGCTATGCATGCGGGAAATGTATGTCGCACTATATTTCAACTATATACAAAAAAAGCTCAATCGCAGATTGGGCTTTTTTTGTATACTATGATACACTTTATGCTAACTGTTAGCTAGAGATATTAAAGCTACCAACATAGATCATGTCGTTGTAATTTTCGAGTGGTTTATCTATCTTAAGCTCCTCATCGGCATAACAAAGTATCGCATTTACAGTTGAAATTCCTTTGCTTACACATGCTTGATAGATCTCAACTTCAGTTTGATCATTCCATATAGGTAGCTCTTCAATGGCAGCCTGGATGCTCATTCTTTTGCGACTGTAGTAAATGGTGATCCAGTCTACGTCGTAATCGTACTGTTTGTCGATTGCTTTACTGAATTGAGAGCGGAGGTTAAAGTCAGGTGCATTTCTTGAATAGGTTTCATCAGTTTTAAACCTATGGTAATCTTTGATAAACTTGCTTTGGTCAAAATATTTATAAAATTGTTCATCTGTTTTATTTGACGTTCCTGTCCAGATATGGATGCGTTGCTCTGCCATTTTATTTCTTATAATTTTAGTAGGCCGTAAAGATACCCTAAATTCCTGAACCTTTCTTTTTCATTTATCCACGACATAGTGGCTTAGCATATCTTCTTTACTGGACATAAGTTTTTTTTATATTTGCAGTTCAATTAGCGAATCATAACATGTCGACAAAGCAAACAAAGATTGAAAATTTCGATCCATCACAACCTGGTTTACCGGATTCAAGCATATATGGACTACCATTTTCGGCTGAGGAAAGTGATATTATTGTAATACCAACACCTTGGGAAGTAACTGTAAGTTATGGGAGCGGTGCTAGTAATGGCCCTGAGACTATACTAAACGCCTCTTTCCAAGTAGACTTATTACATCAAGAATTTCCAGAATTATGGAAACTAGGTATTTACATGGACGAAGCACCGGAACATTGGATAGAAAATAGCGAAAAATATAAACGTTTAGCGCAACCTATCATAGAAGCATTAGAGAATGGTGATGACATAGCAACAATCCCTGCATTAAAAAACGATTTAGAAGAAATAAATAAGGCATCAGCACAATTCAATGCCGAAGTCAAAGAACGTGCCTTGTACTGGATGAGTCAAGGTAAAAAGGTAATTTTATTAGGTGGAGATCACTCTACACCACTAGGTTATTACCAAGCATTGGCAGAGAAACATCATGCATTCGGAATCCTACATTTTGATGCACATATGGATTTACGTAATGCTTACGAAGGATTTACATATTCCCACGCTTCCATTATGTATAATGCCATTCAATTACCACAAATTGAAAAAATTGTACAAGTAGGCATCCGCGATTTTAGTGAAGGAGAATTGGAAGCAGTTCAAACTTCAAATAAAGTAAAGGTATATACAGACACTGATTTAAAAGCAAACAGCTTTGAGGGCAAAACCTGGAAAGACCAATGTGATGCGATATTAGCACAATTACCAACTAACGTAGCAGTAAGTTTTGATATTGATGCCTTACAGCGTTGGTACTGCCCTAACACTGGTACTCCAGTACCTGGAGGACTATCTTACGAACAAGCAACATACTTACTAAGTAAATTGGCCAATAGCGATAAAAACATCATCGGTATTGATTTGGTCGAAGTCGCTCCTGGTGATGATGATTGGGACGGTAATGTAGGTGCCAGACTCTTATTTCACCTATGTGGCGTCTTTGCAAAAAACAACAAACTTGCTACCGGAACCAAGATAATATTTTAATAATTGTAAGCGGCATACCTAAACGTATGTTTTTATAATCAGAATTGAAGTCTATCAACAGATCCATAAATTGCGACAGTCTTCCGACCGTACCATTTAAACAAAAAAGCCAATCTCATGATTGGCTTTTTTGTTTAAATGGACAGCAAGATAAAAGTTATTGAAAACCAACATCACTTGTAAAACAGAAAACAAATAGCAACAATCTGTTGTTGTATCTCACAAATACCATGATTATTGAGACCATAATTAATGTACATAATGATGATTAATAAAAATAGATTGGACGCTATCGTTTTTTCTTGATCATTCCAAAAACTAGGCTATATACAACATGTTCACTACTTCTAAAATTTCAGATCGCAATGCTGGTATAATTAGCTTATATAAACACCACTTTACACGGTAATTTATGATCAGCACTTTAGCCGAAAAGATTATTGAATTCAATAAAAACCTACATTACACGGGTGATATCCCTAATGATTTCAGGATCCTAAATCCCTATTTAGATAATCCAGAAACATTAACAGTGATGCAGCAGTTCTACAACAAATTCTATCATGATGATGTAAGTCGCAAATTTATTATTGGCATTAATCCGAGCCGCCATGGAGCTGGAATCACAGGCATACCCTTTACTGACACGAAACGCCTCGAACAAGTTTGTGGAATTAGCATGAAATCGGCCTATAGTCACGAAATTTCCTCCGTATTCCTTTATGATATGATTAAAGAATTTGGAGGAGCAGCAGAATTTTACCAAAAATTTTACATCAATTCCCCATTTCCATTAGCAATTGTCCGGCGTACAAAGGAAGGCAAGTGGATCAATGCGAACTATTATGATGATAAATACTTATTTGACGCAGTCAAACCATTTATGGTCAACACACTCATAAAGCACATAAATATTGGGTTAGATACAAAAGAAGTATTTGTATTGGGGAAAAAAAAACGCAACCTTCATTGAAAAAATAAATAAAGAAGGGAAACTATTTGAAAAACTGACAGTTCTTGAACACCCACGCTACATTCAGCAATACAAATCTCGCGATAGAGACCTTTATATCGAAAAATACATCAGTGTATTAAGCACTTAAATTAAACTTGAATTTTATTTGGATTTTGCATTGAGAAACCCTATCTTTGCATCACTTTCAAAAAAGGAACTTATTTCCTAAACAGAAAGGATTCAGTAGCTCAGCTGGTAGAGCAATACACTTTTAATGTATGGGTCCTGGGTTCGAATCCCAGCTGGATCACAAAAAGCTTCACAGAAATGTGAAGCTTTTTTTGTTTCTTATGGATTCGAATACTTCAATAAATATTCATCATGAATCTAGGTAATTTTGAAACTTGATTAGATTTATTCTTTAACTTAGCTGTACATAGTTACACATTACTTATAATGGGAATTATTTTATCTAATTCATGCAATGAGGTTAGATTATCGAACTTCTAAGTATAAAGCGATTGATTAAAAGATCATGCTAATGATAAGATAAGACCCAAATACAAGTTCGTAGCATTGTTATAGCAATGCTACGAACTCTTATTTTTAGATTTCTTATATTTATTGTAACAAGCATTATGAAAAACAAAAACGATAAGATCACAATACTATATGTTGACGATGAAGAGAACAATCTTATTTCTTTTAAAGCGACATTTCGTTTCAAATACAAGGTTTATACTGCTATCAGTGGCTCAGTAGCTATTGATATTGTAAAGGAAAAACCCATAGACATCATTATTACTGACCAGAGAATGCCTAAGATGACTGGTGTAGAGTTTCTGGAAGAAATCATCAAGATTAACCCTGAACCCATGCGTATACTACTGACGGGCTATACAGATATGGAAGCAGTAATCGAAGCAGTTAACAAAGGGAAAATTTTTCACTATCTAAATAAGCCTTGGAATGAAGACGAATTAGACGAAACAATAGGTCGCGCATATGAAATCTATTCTGAAAGAAAAAATATCTTGGAGACCTATTCAAAACTAGAAGTATCAAATGAACAATTAGAGTTTCTACTTCGACAAAAATTACTCTCTTAGAAATTGTGCTTAACTACTTATTCGGGACAACTATTGTAAATGTTGTTCCGACGCCTAATTGCGACTTTACTTCAACAGTACCCTGTAATTTCAACAAGGCACTTTGTACATTGTAAAGACCAAATCCCATACCTTTTGCTTGATCGCTAGCCCTAAAGAACAGCTTAAAAATATCATTTATATATTCCGAAGATATACCAATACCACTATCAGAAACCTCTAAAATTGCAGAACCATTCTCGACCGTTACAGCAAGTTTAACAAACTTATTATCGCAATCTTTCCGCTGATATTTGAATGAATTTGACAATAGATTATGCAAAATTAATTCCAATACGGCCTTATCACTATTAAAGATTTCGCTTTGATTGACACTAATGGCAAATTCAACATCACTATTACGTGTGTGCATACTATAAAAAGCCTCTATATTCGCAAAAAGGTCTTTAAATTCAATATGACACAACAACAATTCACCGCGTCTCAGCAGATAATAATCACGTAAGCTATCGATATAATCATCTAAACGAGTTAAAGACGACTCCATTAAAGCCAATAACTCATGAATTTGGTCTACTTGATCAAATTCCAAAGCAAGCTTCACCGCAGACAATACACCCGTCAAGGGATCTCGAAGATCATGACTCACACTGTAAGCAAATTTATCCAACTCATAATAAGCCTTCTCCAGCTCCTCGTTCTTGATCGCTAACATCGAGTTGGCTGTATAAAATTTATCTGCTTCTTCAATGCAAGATATCATATCTTCTTCCAACCATGGTTTACGAATAAACCTAAAAATATGTCCCTTATTAACAGCATCTATAACAGTCTCCATATCAGCATATGCAGTAAGCAAAATACGGATAGGCCGAGGATAGTCTCTTTTTGTCCTTTCAAAGAAATCAATACCCAATTCATCAGGCATACGTTGATCACAAAAAATGATGCGTATATCAGGATTATCAAGAAGTATTTTTTCTGCTTCGATGGTCGATGAGGCTGTATGAACAATATACCGGTATCTAAAGTTAGCCTTAAAACCGAATAAATTATTTATCTCATCGTCAATATATAATATTTCTAAGTTTCTTTTCATAATATAACAGTAGGCCGCCGTATAGCAATCGTAGAGACGAAATTAATAAAATTAATGACTTTCAAGGCACACTGTTCCTTAAATATTTTGTCGTATTGGGATAATCAATATAAATGAAGTCCCCTCCCCTTCTACAGACTCAATTTCTATTTTGCCATTATGCTTGATTATGGTATTGTAAGCGATAGACATGCCCAAACCCGTACCCTCCCCTACATCTTTAGTTGTAAAAAAAGGTTCGAAAATGCGATCTCGGATATGGTCCGGAATCCCTATGCCATTATCCCTTATTATAACATAAATAGCCGATGCATTTTCACACACTCCTGTCTCCAGTGTTAATTTCGCTCCATCCCTTGTCTTTACTTTATCATGAAGTGCATAAATCGCATTCGTGATGATATTCAAAAATACCTGATTCAATTTACCTGCATAGCATTCAATCTTCGGGAGGGCACCATATTTCTTCTGCACAACAATTCCATCTTGCACCAAACTATTAAGGATAACCATCGTTGACTCTAAGCCTTCGTTAATATCCGCAAATTTGAGGGTATCCTCGTCAACACGTGAAAAAATCCGTAGGCTCTTAACAATTTCTGCAGTCCTATTGGCACCATCACTCATTCCTTTAAGCAAGAATTCGACTTCAGTTTTGAGATAATCCAAATCAATTTCATCTTTGAAATTTTCGATACGTGATCTCTTCTCATCTGAAGATAAATTATCATCCAGAGCTACCTGTTCGACCTCCTCCAAAGTCTCCCAAATCATTTTAATGTCGCGCTTCAAAGGAGCAACATTAGAAGTCACAAAATTAATCGGATTATTGATTTCATGAGCTACCCCAGCAGTCAATTGCCCTAAAGAGGCCATTTTCTCTGCTTCAACAAGTTGTGACTGTGTTTCTTTAAGATGAGTTAAAGTAGCCTGTAAAGACTCATTAGAAGCAGTCAACGCACGAGTTCTTTCTTCAACTTTGTCTTCTAAAATGACATTTTGCTCACGAATCAATAATTGATTTTCTAATGAAATGGACAATTCGCGTGCTTGAGATTCATCTTTTTCCTTACGATAGATATTGATCTTATCTCCTAATGCAAAAGAAAGTAAAATGGCTTCAAATACCGACCCAATTTGAACAGCTCTTACGGTGAAAAAGTTATAGGGGAGTAAATTGTAGTCCTTAAATACATATACCACTACACTGACTAAAAACACACACCATGCAATCAAAAAATATTTCGTTTGTTCATATTTTTCACGACTCAATTTGAACGCTAAAATTAAAACAATTATAGACCCTCCACCGGCTACTACATTGACTAATTTATATGCTGGAATTAAGTAACCGAAACATAAAAATCCGATTGCAATAAAATACCCAATTAAGAAAATATTCAATAATTTATTGAGTTTAGGAGCATCCTTCGCAGTTTGGAGAAATGACTTGACAAAATATATCGCACCTATTCCAGACATCGCTCCAGAAAAAGTTAATAATCGATTTAAAACCCAGCGATTATGAATAGAAAATATCGGCTCAAGAATTCCTAGCACTGCACATTGTGCTATAGTAACCCAAAAAATATAGTTAACATATATTATATAGTGTTTCTCACCTGTAGAAAAATATAAAAATATATTGTAAAAAATCATCGACATCATCAGCCCAATAAACAATGCTGAAAAAATATCGGTATCTAAGAGTATTTCCAGTAATCCTTTTTCAGTATGAATCGAAATTGGCACTAACAATTGTGTGTTACTTCTGAGTTTGAAATAACATATCACATCTTCCCCTTTTTTAATAGGAATTTCAAATAGGTAAAATTGATGGGGGTAATCACGCTTATTTAAGGCTGTTCCCGATTCGAAACGCGTACTATCTATAACCCCATTCTTTAAAGAATAAAAAACGACCTCATCGATATTGGCATGCGAGAGATTTACCACTAACTTCTCTTCGTCAGTAAGATTTTTCAACTCAAACCTTATCCAATTATTTACATCACCGATCCCCAAATTAGGCACATCATCCTTGCTTTCATTGAACAAATTAGTGTGATCAATGATATCCGTAATGCTAAGCTGCTTTGTAGCATCTTGGAATAAAGAAACATGCTTCCCAATATATACAGCTGAACTATCTTTTTCAAACTGAAGCGGCACCATCGCATGCAAAGCGAGATACGCGGTCATTAAAAAAATAAATAGCACTAGATTTTTAATATTCGCACCAAAAATGTACTTCATAGAAATCAATTGCGACTGTGACTTGCCAAACCTTCCATATCCAGGTAATAACGACCCGACAGCACAGGTTGTCCAAGCAATAATCTTCGACATACCGAGGTAGTCATAGCACTACCTAAAACAACTTCAGAAGCAAGTTGAGGCCAGGAAATAATCGATTTTTTAATTTCCGGCACTGACTTTTTCATCCGATCAGATAGATTTTCAGCATCCACAAGTTGCATGAGGTACCTTAACCTTTCTCCTTCCGATAACATATCCAATTTTTCTCTTGTCAAATCATCTACTAAGCCATGAAAAATTGGACGCTCCGGTTCCAGATCAAATCGTTCAACATCCAACATACCCCGATCATTTGTGTCCATGACAACTGGAATTCGAAATTTCCTTGCACAAATTCTACTTTCAATTTTAACTTCAAAACTATCACATACCTCAACAAGCAAATCTAGTTGTCCATTTCCTCCTAAAAAATCATCGTAATTACCGTGGCTTACACCCGTTGGAAAAATTTCAACCTGAATAAAAGGATCTATTTCTACAATCTCCCTTGCAGCAATAATAACCTTTGGAACAGATAGATTAAAAATACCTGTACGTAGTCTATTCAAATTACTAAGATCCAACTCATCAAAATCAGCAATTCTTAATATCCCACAAGTCCGCTCCATGGCCATGGTCAATGCGATAGCGTGACCAACAGATAAACCAATAATCCCTACTTTTTTATTAGCAAGAGTATCACGTTCAGCTTCTGTTATTTTTAATTGATTACGATTCGTCCTGACCTCAACAAATTCTTGCTCATCAAGAACATGAATCAGTGTTTTTCGCCACGGATAATAGACCCAAACGCCATACTCATCTAAAGACTTCCCATTTAGTAGCGCTTGTACATACCCGTCAAATTGTTCGGGTGAAACCCATCCAGCTGGAAATCTGCAACGAATTAATTCATTAATCTGCCTTTCGATTTCATCAAACACAAATACGATATCACCATTCTTCCGTAGTGTATCCAATGATAACATATCTTGTGTAACTGTTTTTCTAAAGTATAGAGGTTTATAGGCTAAATTTAAGTTCTTGATCATATTTTTATTTCGAATTGATGTTACATTATCTGCACATCTTTTTCCTTCATATTAATATCTAATATTGTCTGCTTTCTAGCATTATGAACGATGGTTTTCAAATCCCACTGATCCATATTATCCAATTGCAGCATATAATGTATTTCAATTTCTTTTGAACGCAATTCCTCTATCCTAACGACATCACCGTGATTTCTTAAGTCCATGATGGCATTTTTGTCGCCTTCATCAGCTAAACTCAAATTATCTACATCATCAAGAATCATTGTCGTAGCAAGGAGGTCTAACTTTGGGTAATAAAATGTACCATTATTTCCAACGCTACTTTCCAGTCGATATCCAACACTTTTGGTCAGATTTATCGTATACGGAGCACAAAGAGCAAATAATGATTTGATACCTATTTGAGGAGCAATAGCGATTGCCGCTCTAGTCAGAAAGATACTTCCGATACCGTAGCCAGCAATTTCCCTAGAATTCCATAGACCACAACCTTCGCCTGTTCCTTCTTGCGCATAATCCCAAACCAAGTCAAAGATTTTAGGATCCATCTTCCCAGTAGCTTCTTCGATAGGAAGCGGTTGTGAGCCCCCCGCAACATGTATGCGTGCACCGCCATATACATTTTCTCCATCAAGAGACTCAACAATCAATACAAAGGCAGCTGGATTATACATCCAATCATTTTTGGATGACGTTACTTTTTTAACACCTATTGCTGCCAACACATGCTCATGTCCCTGTATAAAACGTTCACAAGTTCTGGGGTCATCAATAGCACGAAACGCTCTTAGCCTGACTACAGGACGTCCATCTTTAAGTATTAGTGACATGAAATGGTTATAAATATTTTTTTAAAGTTCAAAAATAATCAATAAAACTGAAAGGCGTAACGTATTGATACAAATAATCAAAGGCATAGCAGTTCTACCTCAATTTCTTTTCATTCCACACCTAAATACCGTTACACTAAACTATTTCTTTCTAAATCTAGTAGTTTTTATCTAATATCAAATCATCCGTTAAGAAAACAAAAAGAACCGTCTTAACAATAGATAAAACAGTTCTTTTATTTTAGTACAATTAAATTCCTAAAAACTTAAAAGGATCGGCAACTTTAAAATTGCTATTGGATAAACCGTTATACGTGGCAAATTGATTTAAATCTAACTTCATCGTTTTGGCTCCCTTCTGCAAATCAAATTTTGTCAAATCAACCCAAAACGTATTCGGTGTCAGAACCGTTTCAAAATAATAAATTTTATTTTTTTGATCAGCAACAGAACGCCAACGCGTAGAGGAAATATTAGGCTCTGTAGGTGAACTTATACCAAACGGTACCGAACAATTTCGAATCACACTAAATACACTAGCCACAGCAGTTCTAACATCGTCAGTCTGTGGAATCGCATTGATATAATAGGATGCTCTAACAAAACGATCTGCGGCACGATTTGTACCTGGCAACATGACCGTACCTGGTATTCCTTCCCAGTAGCTATTCAAAGCAAGTTGTTCGGAAAATACGGGCGAATTTGTCATCACAGTATAAGCAACATCATGATGAATCATCAGTCTCCCATTTACATATTCAAAAATAGCATTATCACCTGAAGCATCAGAAATCGACAAATGCAGTGTTGCAAATTTCTTAGTTCCTGGAATATAATCACTCACAACAACAAATGGTTCATCCCGCAATGCCGTAACCGCTTCACTTACATTTGCAAAATTATCCAAGACATACTGTGCCCAAGCCGAGATCGTGATTCCCTGTTTATCACCAGCAGGATTGAATTTTGGATAACTAGACTCTACTAACCATAATACATTAGCCACTAAGCCCTTTTCATTCAAGCCGTCAACAGTTGCAATATCCCATGCACTTGAAATGACACTTCCATACTTTGAAGTCCATTTCAGGGACTTAGGTCCTACCTCACCATTCCGGTCCATACCACGCGGGAACACCCATAGATTAGCTGAAATTTCGTCCTTCCAATCCATACTCCGCGCTGTAATTACGGTACCATTAGGCCCTTTATACACCACTCGCGTGCAGGCCGCCGTTTCTTTTCGTAGAAAAAGAAACACAACAAAAACAATTGAAAAAAGATACTTCATATGAACTGATTTAATGAATAATAACATAATCCTACTCTTTAATTTCTTGTAAAAAAAGTGATCTATTAGTGCTACAATTACACTTTATATCCAATTACTAATCACCTTCTCAACTGCATACTAATTGGTCTATAAAAATATACGGCAGTAACCTAATACGAAGTTAATTAAAAAACCTTAAAAATTAATTTCCAACATTTATTAATTTAGTTTTTCTGATTTTTCAATAAAATTAAAGTAATATCTACTGGCAATACGTTTTTCACCTTAAAAATAAGACCGCCAACATGAAGCAAGTATCATGCTGGTTACAACAAAAATAAATTAGCAAAGTTTCCTGATTACAATAATAGCATCTTAAATTGTAAGTTTGTATCTGAACAAATACAATGGGTATAGGACTCAGCGTTGGTGAGTTCATATATCCCGTTAAAAAAATACAGATATAAATATCCGAGTTTACAAGCTCACGAAGCAATTTATCTAATGAAACCATTATGGGCTACAAGATTTCACAAACCGTGATGAATTAGGTGCTCATGATAGCTTTATCGCAATTAAAAAACAATTTATTCTGATGAAAATATTAATTGTAGAAGACGACCAACGTGTTGCAGAACTTATAAAAAGAGGACTGGAAGAACAAGGCTTTACGACCACTTTGGCATACGATGGCCTTTCTGGAAAAAAGCTGTCTTCGCAAGATAATTTCGATCTGATTATTACCGATATCATCCTTCCCAAAATGGACGGGTTAGATCTTTGTAAACACATTAGACAAACAAGACCTGACCTACCGATCATCATGCTTACTGCACTTGGTACGACGGACGATAAAGTAGAAGGCTTCGATGCTGGAGCAGATGACTATTTAGTAAAACCTTTCGAAATGCGTGAGCTTTTAGTACGAATTAGAGCATTACTAAAGCGAAATCAACATCAGTCAAACAGCCAAGGTTTTGTCTTGCGCTATGAGGATCTCGAAATGAACTTACACAGCAAAATCGTAAAACGGAATCAACAAGAGATCGATTTAACTCCAAAAGAATTCAAGTTATTGGAATATTTGATGCAAAATCCGAATCGGGTATTGTCTCGCGTAGAAATAGCTGATAAAGTTTGGGAGACCCATTTCGACACTGGTACCAACTTTATTGACGTATACATCAACTATCTTAGAAAAAAAATAGACCGCAATTTTGATAAAAAACTTATTCATACAAAATCTGGAATGGGCTTTATTCTGAAGAAGGAATCATGAAAATAAGAACGCGACTGATTATACTATTTACAGTAACAACGGCAATCATATTAGGTCTGTTTGCTACCGTGATTTATTTATCTGCTAAGGAAAACCGGCAAATTGAGTTTTACAACCTACTCAAGAAAGAAGCCATTACCAAGGCCAATCTCTTTCTAAACGCTAATGTTGACAAAAAGATATTGCAAGATATCTACCATAATAACCGAAAAATACTCAATGAAGTTGAAGTTGCCATTTATAACACCCACTTTGACCTACTGTATCATGATGCTGTTGACCTAGATTTTGTCAAAGAAACCAAGCCAATGATTGATGAAATATACCAAAAAGGGGAAATTGAATTTTATCAGGAAGGCTGGCAAGTAATAGGCTTACAGTATATCTATGAAGGCAAGAAATATATCGTTACCGCAGCTGCGTATGATCAATATGGTTATAGTAAACTCAATAACTTACTCCACAACAGTATCCTTGTTTTTATTATTTCTATTTTATTCATACTTGTAGCAGGCATCTTTTTTTCTAAAAAAGCATTTGAACCTGTGCGTGCCATGATTGCGAAAGCAAAGAACATTTCCGCTACAAACCTAGATTTACGATTATCAAACAATGGTAATAAAGATGAGCTTTCTGAACTTGCCAATACATTCAATGAAATGCTCAACCGCTTGGAGAGTTCCTTCGATGCACAAAAGAATTTCGTCTCGAATATTTCACATGAATTGCGCACCCCACTAGCCGCTATTATTACAGAGCTTGAACTATCAAGCAACAAAGAACGTACGCCTAGTGAATATCAAACAGCGATTAAGGACGCTTTAAACGACTCGAAAAAATTAGTCCGTTTATCCAACAGCCTACTCGACTTGGCAAAAGCCAGTTACGATCCTACAGAAATTGCATTCAAGCCGATTCGTGTCGATGAAGTCTTATTAGATGCCAGACAACAAGTCCAAAAAACAAATTCAGACTTCAAAATCGATATCCATTTTGAAGATGAGATAGACAATGATGACCAGATTTCAGTCAATGGCAATGAATACCTACTAAAAGTAGCATTCACTAATCTTTTTGAAAACGGGTGCAAATTTTCTACTCCACATCGCTGTACCGTGTCGGTCCGATTTGACAGTAAAAATATAACTTTATTATTCGTTGATAAGGGAATCGGTATTTCAGAACATGACTTACTTCAAATTTTCACCCCATTTTATAGAGGGGAGAATAGAACATATACTTATGGACACGGTATTGGTTTGCCCCTCACACAAAAAATTGTGGCACTCCATAAAGGTGAAATAACTGTAGCTTCACAAGAAAACAAGGGAACCAGGTTCACCATCATTTTACCGCACTGCTAATCAGGAAAAACACGGTTTTTCACCAACCCCAGTGTGAAAGACTTTCAAACGCACGCTATTATCGATCTCATCTTTAATACAAATACCTTTCTAATAAAATTCTAATATTTTTCTATCACTCCTCTAACAGCTATCGCACGCTAAGTTGCGCACTTTTGCATTGTAAAAAAAATACAAATGGCCCTCTACTAAAAAGAAGGACCAAATAAGTAAATAAAGCGATATCGATAAAATCTTTAAGGCAGCATGAAGGCCTTTAAAAAACGAATAGATTAATGAATAGACAATTAATTCTAATGAAAACAACAAAAAAAAAACACATCACTTTTATAAGAATCCTTTTTATTTCGCTATCCCTATTGGGTTGCCAAACAAAAGTCGAACATGAAAAAATAGCAGATTTCACTGTTAGCGGAGATACCATTTATGTACACGATAAAGCACAAGTAATCGCACAGTTAAAGACCATTACCATACAACAAGAATCGCATCAGCTCGAGCTCGTAGCAGCAGGAACAGTGAAAGCTATTCCTAATCTATATGCAGAGATTGCTTCTCCTTTTTCAGGAAGAGTGACCGCCGTGCAACTTAAATTAGGGATGAAGACAAAACCAGGCACTCCTTTATTTGAGCTCGCCTCACCTGAATTTACAGACACGCAAAAGCTATTTTTTCAAGCAAAAACAGCCTATCAAAATGCAGGACTAATTTTAAAACGACAACAAGACCTCAAAATTAATGGAGTCGGCTCAGAAAAAGATGTCGAAGAAGCAAGGGCAAATTATGAGATTACTCAGAAAGAATATCAAAATGCTTTAGCCTCACTCCAGATATTCAATGTAAATGTAGAGAAGCTCGTTTTAGGACAACCCCTTATTGTTCGATCACCTATAGCAGGAGAAGTCATCACGAATGATATCGTCATGGGTCAATACATCAAATCGGACGAAACTCCTCGTGCAAAGGTCGCCGAATTGAGCAAAGTCTGGGTCGTAGGTATGGTGAAAGAACAACATCTCCATCTCATCAATAAACTTGATGTTGCTGAAATTGCTATTGCAGCCTTCCCAGGCAAGAAGATAAAGGGTAGCATTTACCACATTGATGAGATCGTCAATGAAGATACACGCAGCGTGCAAGTGCTTATCGAGTGTCAGAACCCAGATCGCCTGCTCAAGCCTGGGATGTATGTAACGGTCAATTTTATTGAAAAACCATCCGACGCGATCTTTATACCCGAAAAATCACTGTTGCAATACAATGACCAAAGTTATGTACTCGTGCAAATCGGTAAAAACAAATATGTAAAACGTGATGTGGAGACCGGTGTCACAGAGGAGGGTAAAGTACAGATTGTAGCGGGTTTAATCGCAGGAGACAGCATTATCAGTGAAGGTGCATTCTATTTACTAAATGCGAAATAAAGAACAATACAAAACATATTAGCAGTGAAACCATCATGGATACAAGAGCTCACAAAATTAAGTCGTGCTCCTGATAGCTTCATCGCCTTTAAAAATAAGTTATTCTGATGAAAAACATATTCACCAATACCATCGCCAAACGCTGGCTTATTTTAGCACTTTTTACGCTAATGACCTTCTTTGGATATTACTCATGGACCCAACTTTCTATAGAAGCTTACCCCGATATCGGCGACGTCAGTTCACAAGTGGTGACACAAGTACCGGGTCTTGCAGCCGAAGAAATAGAACAACAGATTACCATTCCAATAGAGCGTGCTATAAACGGCTTACCAGGTATGCATGTCATGCGTAGTAAAAGTACATTCGGGCTTTCCATGGTCACGATTGTCTTTCAAGATGGAACAGACGATTATTTCGCAAGAGCAAGGATTCAGGAGCGCCTGGCAGATTTGGAACTTCCCTATCAGGCAGCACCAAATCTTGACCCCCTCACCTCCCCTACAGGCGAGATATTCCGGTACATCATCGAAAGTAAATCGCATGACCTACGTGAACTAACCGATCTGCAAACTTTCGTCATCATACCCCGTATAAAACAAGTATCGGGCGTAGTCGATGTGACTAATTTCGGGGGGATTACCACACAATTTCAGATTGAAATCGAGCCACAAAAATTGGAGCAATATGGAATTTCCCTGAGTGAGGTCGTTAATAAAGTCGAAGCCAATAACACCAATGCAGGTGGAAGCGTGATGAATAGAGGAGATCAGTCTTACGTTGTAAGAGGTATTGGACTTGTCAGAACATTGGATGATATTGGCAATATTGTAGTCAAATCACAACAGGGTACAGCAATTTTGATGAAAGATATCGGTCAAATCAAATATGGCAATCTAGAACGAAAAGGTGCTTTAGGCTATTCAGACAAACGTGGTGTAAACTATTCAGACAATATCGAGGGAATCGTGCTCTTATTGAAGGGACAAAATCCATCGGTTGTTTTAGAAGGCGTGAACGCAGCTGTTGAAGAACTAAATGATAGCATTCTACCAGAAGGAGTCCAGATCCATCCGTTCATGGACCGTACCCACCTGGTTGAAACGACGTTACAAACCGTTTCACACACTCTTTTAGAAGGAATGGGATTAGTCATTATCGTACTGATTGTATTTTTAGGAAGTTGGCGCGGTGCGCTACTGGTTGCTATTACCATACCAGTAGCCTTATTAACTGCCTTTATCCTCATGCATTTCACCAATGTTCCAGCCAACTTACTGTCATTGGGTGCTATTGATTTTGGGATTATCGTCGATGGTGCAATTGTGATGATGGAAGCGATATTGAAAAAAAGAGAGGAAAATGAACATGAAGAACTCACCGAGTTTGGCGTGGCATCCCTAGTCAAGCAAATGGCTAAACCGATATTTTTCGCAACGATTATTATCATCACTGCCTACATTCCCTTGTTTGCCTTTGAACGCGTGGAGAAAAAATTATTCACTCCTATGGCGTTCACAGTAGGTTATGCCTTATTAGGAGCACTATTAGTAGCCTTATTTCTGATTCCAGGACTTGCTTACGTGGTCTATAGAAAGCCTCAAAAAGTATATCATAATAAATGGTTGGAGAAAATAACATCTGGCTACCATCGCCATGTGAATAAATTATTACAGCATCCAAAACGTGTGTTTTTACCTCTAGTACTTATATTCTCTGGTGCTGTGTTACTGACATCTACAGTTGGTAAAGACTTTCTACCCCCATTGGACGAAGGTTCCATCTGGCTACAAGTGTCTCTTCCTCCTGGAATAACGGTAGAAAAATCAAAAGAAATGAGCGATACGCTACGGGCTCGCACCTTAAAGTACGATGAAGTGACCTATATCATGGTACAAGCCGGCCGTAATGATGATGGCACAGACGCTTGGACACCTTCACATTTTGAGTGTAGCGTCGGATTGCTCCCTTATAAACAATGGAAAAATGGTCGAACCAAAGCTGATCTCATCGAAGAACTTGCTGCAGAATATGCACAGATGCCCGGTTATGATGTTGCCTTTTCTCAACCCATGATAGATGGTGTCATGGATAAAATAGCCGGAGCACATAGCGAATTGGTGGTAAAAGTATATGGCGAAGATTTCAAGGAAATCCGTAGGGTAGCAGAAGAAGTGCTTTCGACATTACGAAAAGTAAAAGGCGCAGTAGATTTGGCTATTGATCAAGAGCCCCCATTGCCCCAGTTACAGATTAAAGCAGATCGCAACAAAATAGCGCAATACGGACTAAACATCGCTGATGTTTCAGACCTTATTGAAACGGCTATCGGCGGAAAAGCGATTTCTCAAATATTTCAAGAAGGAAAAGTATATGATATTATCTGTCGTTATAATGAAGAAAGTCGCAATACACCGGAAAAAATAGGAAATCTGATGCTCACCAATGAATCAGGAGCTAAAATTCCACTATCGCAGATTGCTGAAGTAAAACTCAATACAGGTGAGAGCACCATCGCTCGCGAGATGAATAAAAGACATTTAACAGTACGTCTTAACCTCCGCGGCAATGATTTGAGTTCATTTTTAAAAGAAGCACAAGCTAAAATAGAACAGGATATCCCCTATGACCACGACAGTATTAAAATCAAATGGGGCGGTCAATTTGAGAATCAAAATCGAGCATATCAACATCTGGCCATCATCGTACCTATAGCATTAGCGATTATGTTCATACTCCTTTATGGTGCTTTTGGGAGTTTTGCCCAAGCAGGATTGCTGATGAGCGTTGTCCCACTTGCCATATTTGGTGGCATGCTTGCCTTAAATGTTCGTGGAATGACCCTCAATGTATCTTCGGTAGTTGGTTTCATTGCTCTTTTTGGTGTTGCCATTCAAAACGGAGTATTGATGATATCACAATTCAATACCTTACGAAAAAAAGGCTATTCCTTACGACAAGCTGTTTCTGAAGGTTCACAACATCGCTTTAGACCGGTCATCATGACGGCTACAGTTGCTATTTTAGGCCTACTACCCGCATCCCTAGCTACAGGCATCGGTTCGGATGTGCAAAGACCATTGGCTACTGTAATCGTTTACGGATTATTCTTTGCGACCATCATCACACTCTATGCTTTGCCATCGCTCTATTATCTTTTAGAGAAAAAGAACGCTAAAAAAAAGGAGCATTAGTATTCACCATAAAAACAAGGACATGTTAAACGTCAAAAAAATAAATAAGAAAAATCTATTACTCACCTGCTACATCCTTGTGCTCACTGCGGTAGCACAAGGTCAGGTCGATACTTCTTTTCAAAAAAAAACAATCGCTTACTCCGATTATATGGAAGCTGTAGCCAAGAACAATAAGGCTTTTGCTGCAGAAAAATTCAATATTCCTATTTCAGAAGCCGGTATAGAGATGGCTAAAGTTATCCCAGATCCCGAATTCAGTGCCGGTATCTTTAATAACGACCAGCGCAATAAAAAGATGGGTTACGGATACACCGCTGAACTTGATTGGACAATAGAGCTTGGAGGAAAACGGAAGGCGCGCGTAGATCTTGCTAAAAGTGAATCCGAACTCAGCAAACACATTCTGATTGACTATTTTCGAAATCTTCAAGCAGATGCCACCCTTCAATATCTACTTAGCATCCAACATGAACAGCTTGTAAAACTGCAGCTCAATTCCTACGAAGCGATGAGCCAATTAGCAAAATCGGATAGTATGCGAGCGAAATTAGGTGCCATTACAGAAGTAGATGCTAAACAAAGTAAACTCGAAGCCTCAACCCTATGGAATGAAGCCACTTCGTCTATTGGAAGTTGGAAATCATCGCTGAGTAATCTAGCCTTACTGATGGGAAATTCGCAAATGGGCACCTTGTTGGCAACTGTTGGAGATTTTTCAGCCTTCCATAGAAACTTCCAATTGGCAGAAACTGATCGAGAGCGCACAACTGAATCGCGCAGATCTGCTATACGCGTTGCAAAATAAGGATGTGTCCGAAAAGATGATAAAATTGGCAAAGGCCAATAGAATCATTGATTTGGGCTTAGTTGCCGGTGTGGAATACAATGAAACAGCTAAAAATGAAACCGCTCCCAGCCCTTCTTTCACACAAAGCAATATTGGAGTACGGGTTCCATTAAAATTTTCCAACAAACGAAAAGGAGAACTAAAAGCTGCTTACTATACCGCTCAACAATCGGAAGTGGCATATAGTCAGGTCGAGTTGCAGGTACAGCGCGATGTTACCCAAGCATTTTACCAATACGAAGCCACCCAAAAACAACTACAACAATTTGATAACGGCTTACTTCAAGATGCAAAATCTATCTTAGATGGCAAACTATATAGCTACAAACGAGGTGAAACGAGTTTATTAGAAGTGTTAACGGCACAACGTACCTACAATGAAGTGCAACAACATTATTATGAAATACGGTTCAATAATGCTGTAGCGCTTGTAGAATTAGAGCGATCAGTTGGAATCTGGGATATCAATTTTTAATATCGCGGTGCAATAAATGCATATTTTAAGATTAAATAGGTATTTGAAGCCTTTAATTTTGGTCGAATGAGCACGTAAATCAGAAAATCACAGTCTAAAAATAGCATCTTAAAAAAATATTCTCCCTCAAAATAAAGGATTTAAGGAATAATTACGACATACGTTTGGCATATGTCAAGTATTTTTCTACCTTTGCATCACTCCAAACAACGAAGGAAACTTCAGAAATAAAGAGTACGATTTAGTAGCTCAGCTGGTAGAGCAATACACTTTTAATGTATGGGTCCTGGGTTCGAATCCCAGCTGGATCACAAAAAAAGCTTCACATAAATGTGAAGCTTTTTTTGTATCTGCTGTATTCGAACAGAAGTTACCCTTCTAGTCATAAATCATCTTAACGGATTGCCAGTGTAGGGATGAAAATTTGCAGTGTATTTATTAAACGGTCGAACTTTTTTGATATAGATGATTTATATCAATTCTGCTATTAGAGGGGGTGGGCGATTTTATAAGCCATAAGTGAGAAATGACGAAGACCACTGATCAGTGGTCTTCGTCATTTTTTAGATAATTATTTTTTAAGTTGTACCTTCAGTGGCTTAGCCCGCAAGTCTATCGAAATACTTTCTCCATTTACAAATAGATCTGAGTACCCAACGCTACCACCGGTTTTTTGAACCTTAACCTTAATTGTTATATCATTATAACCTTTAACTTTTAATATGCTTTCAGCAAACTCATTATTTTGAGCGTCCACATTTGCAAACACAATCAGCATCTTATCCTGCCTATCATTTATAATATTCATATTCTTTGGAAAATCCAGGTTTTCATGATTTTGAAGGATTTTATCACCTGCACTTGTGACGTAATATAGATCCAGATCAGCTATTGTCAACTTCGAATTAAGGACATTTATACCATTCTCATCTACTAAATTTAGCTGAACCTTGTCATATAGGTTTGTTTGCTTAGTTTCCTCTTTCTTACATGCAATGAAAGAAAGAACACTTACGATTATTAACAATAACTTGTTCATATTGATTTTATTTATGAATAGAATAAACCATTTGTCGTTTATATTGGTAATTTCCATTACCTGAATCTGCATTGGCATACCCGAACCAGCCGTTATGCGAACCACCCCATCCCCAATTCATGTGGAGCCACAGATATCCCCCTCCTCCAACTGTTGAACCATCGGGTAAAGTTTCGGAACATGTTATGAGCTGGTGAGCTCCGTCTACTATCCATACATGTCCGCCACCGTATGTAGGAAAAATTGATCCGCTCTTGGTACTGTAACCTGATAATATAGCGGGCCTGTTACTTGTTATTTCACTCAAAACTGTCGAAGAATTAAAATCACCCGAAGTTGCGGAAGTGGAATACCCAAGACTTTTAAAAGTAGAGGAAATATCACTTATGTTGGCAGCCGCTCCGGTTTCCATCACAGTTATAATTTGAACCAACTGCATCCGCTGCCAGCCACATCAGTTTAGATATTTCATTTGCCCCTGCAGAAACATCTGAATAATTTGGAACACTACTGGGCATAATGCTATAATTAAATGTAGTTGGATACTGATGATATCTCATGACCTATGCCATTGCAGTGGCTACACAACCAGTAAAAGCTTTACCATTGCAATAAAAAGGAGTACAACTTTTCGCCGGCATATAATTATTTTAGCCACCGATTTGGTCCCAATTTGTTGTAAGAAGTGGACCCTTTACATATTCACTATCCTCACATTTTGGGGGTGGCGGTTTTGCGACATTTCCTCCAGCTGCCTTTGTTTTTATAGCAGAGACCATGTTACCGGATAATAGCTGAGTATATTTGACTTTCTTCAATAGAATAGCCGCAACATTGGTTCCCTGAGTTCCTCTTGCTTTGATAGCATCAATTTCAAGTTTTGTATCGTTCAGCCATGCATCTGTGGCAAGTTGTCCTTATTAATATCCTCCCTGTTACACGAAAAGAAGATAAAAATAGCTAAATACAAATAAATTTTTCTCATAATCTAGTTCTTATGGTTAGTATTATAAATATACAATAAAAATAATCATAAACTTTAATTAACGAAATAGATAACTTTTTTTAACCTATATAAGTTAATAAAAACAATAAATCAACTGCGATTTCGTAATTTTTTTAATTAATGGATTTTAGGGTATAGAAAATTAGGAAGTGTAACAATTTCATAACAAATTTTCAGGTTCCTCAATAAAAGAAGCATGATCCAATTTTTATGATTTTTCCTAGGTGCATGCTGAAATTACGGTATAGCTTCTTTTTAACTGGGCTTGTCTTATTTTGGACCGCGCTTTTCGTTGCAAGTTCTCGCCCGGCTGTGGGCTTTTCTCTTCAATCACTCACGCAGTTTTTATCATGAACCCCACCACGCTGCAAAGCACATTTACTCCATTTCACATTCCATTCGTAAAAGAGCTTTTAGCAGCTCAATATAGCAAATTGAAAGCTGCTTACCTTGCCGTCGCAACCACAAATCATCTTCCAATTCCCTATAAAATAATATAGCTTTTGAATTCATAAATCTTTAGAGAAAGATAAGATTAGGAATATCAGTTTTATCAAAAGAACAGTCGAAAAAGACATTCAAAGTACACAGGGCATTCAACCCTCAGCCCGCAAAAGACTACGGCATAAACACATGCCGTCGCACCCTCCCTTCCTTTATTCCGTTTCCTTTTGCCTTGCATCAATTCCCCTATGTACCGATTGACTTTCTTTTTTTTCCTGTTTTTTCTTTTGGATCAGTAATATAACTGTAGTCAACTCCTTCATCAGTTGCAAAGCGTTTTGCTATAGCCTTAATTTTAGCTTTTGGAATAGGCTTCCCGTAAAAAACAGCTCTATCTATATATCTAACGGCTTTTCGATGCTGTAGACTAAGGTTGTAATGGTTTTCCCTTTAATAGGAAAAACACCTAGTGTTCTAAATCTGAATGGTTCGCCCGACATATCCACCTCTTTTAATTGCGCGAGGTCGATTGGCTTATTAACCACGATGGGCTCATCATCAGCTAAAATACTATAACGATAGTGCTGTACCGGGTCTGTCGGTCTGAAATAGATTTGGATACTCACATTATTGACCTCCGGTAAATAATTAAAGGATGTATTAGGCTGATTTGGGAATGTATTGTCGTAATTGACATTTGCCGCCGAACTATCCACACACATCAGCAGCTTTCCTCCAGCAGCGTACGTATGAAAGAAGTTGATGCCTTGCGCATTTACTATTAATAGCGCAATAAAGAACCTGAGAACTGTAAAAATTAGCTTTTTCATAATATTTAATTTGCATCAAACTTGCGGTAATAATAGGAAAACTAAAACCATAAAACAGCAATGACATTGTTTGGAATAGTAAATGTAGTGTTCTGTGCAGTATTTGAATAGCGCAAAAGAAAATATCTGCGTTAACTAACCCAATTACGGTATTAGTCCACAGGGAGAGCGAGTGAAGCTTAAGACCAAAAGTGCTTAACGTAATAAATCAGTCATATTAATAAATACAGCTACTTTTTCTGTTTGAGAGTTGAAATAAAACACAATGTTAGTTTTTAACAAAATGTGCAAACTAAATCGCAAAAAAAGCTTCACATAAATGTGAAGCTTTTTTTGTTTCTGGCGGATTCGAAGAGAATCGTTGGGATGGGTTCCATCCCATGCAAGATCTGGAAATGACTTAGAGTGTCCACTATTTTCCACAATCCTCTAAATCATGTATTTCTACTCGGTTATTTTTAAAGACTTAATTTAGTTGCAGCACCTTTATCCAACACCATTTCAACTCCATCAAATTCTTGTAAATAAGTAGCGGGTA
This sequence comes from Sphingobacterium sp. SG20118, assembly GCF_044740685.1. Classification (NCBI taxonomy): domain Bacteria; kingdom Pseudomonadati; phylum Bacteroidota; class Sphingobacteriia; order Sphingobacteriales; family Sphingobacteriaceae; genus Sphingobacterium; species Sphingobacterium sp. SG20118. The sequence goes on along the minus strand of NZ_CP172826.1, from coordinate 1,172,360 downwards.
CTTCTGTTGTGATCTCGCTCTCTAATGCTTTTTGAACGATCTCCGCTTTACCTTCACCCCATGCCATTAAGATGATTTTCTTTGCTTTAGCTATCGTACCTACACCCATCGTAATCGCATGAGTGGGCACATTGGCTATACCATCAAAGTTTGCCGCTGCATCTGCACGGGTTACCTCATTGAGTTCCACCAGTCGCGTAAGCGAATCGACTGTCGAACCCGGCTCATTAAAACCGACGTGTCCTGTTCTACCAATACCCAAAAGCTGTAGATCCAATCCGCCGTAGCTTGTTATCTTTTGTTCGTAGGCTTCACAGTAGGCAGCCACATCATCGCTAGCTATCTCACCATCAGGAATATTAACATGCTCCTTCACGACATCTACATGATCGAAAAGATGTTCATTCATAAATGCAACATAACTTTGCTTGGCTGTAGGCTCCATCGGGTAGTACTCATCCAAGTTAAAAGTGATTACATTCTGAAAGCTCAATTCTTCTTCTTTATGCATACGAATCAGTTCGTTGTATACCTCAATTGGTGTCGCACCCGTTGCTAAACCTAATACTGCCTTTTCTCCAGCTTCATTTTTAGATTTAATTAAATCTGCTATCTGTTGAGCTACCGCAATAGATGCCTCATGCTTGTTGTCGTACACGCTTACTGTTGTACCTTTGTACGTAGTATTATTTACTGTTTTCATATTTCTACTTTATTTATTTTTTTCGTTTACGAACCGTGCCTTTTTCATGAAAGCATCTGTTATATTTAAAGAGCATGTGCATAAAAATCCAGACTCATCATAATGGTTAATGATAATGTGCTCGAATCGGGCTCGAATGACCATGCTTTCTTTTTAAAGAATACTTATGTTTGGCTCGGTTAAAAACACAATGATACAAAGAATATATTCAGATAGTTTTTATTGGAATGAAATTAACTGGTTCGAGTTTTATACCTACTGAACTATACCATTCCCTATCCAATAGTCTACCAACTTAAAATCCAAGTTTTTTTGTTTTACCATTCAAGAAATATAAAATAGTTATCTTATTGATTGACAAAAAATTACTAATTTTATAGATACCTATTACGCTATATGGACATGGGGTATGTTTAGCGAAATTTCATTTCGCAAATGGTGTTATTATAGGGCATTTTAGGAAGACCCCCAAAAAACAATGGTAAACTCAACTAAGGCAAGAAAATATGACGAACGACAAACTTGACATAAAATTGAGACAAACAGAAGTTGCAGACTTAGCTATTTTTTTTCTCTTTCAACTTGACAAAGAAGCAAATCATCTCGCTGCGTTCACACCAAAAGATCCGACAGACAAAGCCGCATATTTGACCAAATACACAAAATTATTGAATGATCCAACCGTAAATAATCAGACAATTATAGCGGACAATGTTATTGTAGGAAGTATAGCAAAGTTTGTCATGGAGGACGATGCCGAAATTACCTATTGGATAGACAAAAAATTCTGGGGACAGGGAATTGCAACAAAAGCTTTAAAAAACTTTTTAGACATTGAAACGACAAGACCAATTTTTGGACGAGTTGCATTTGACAATTTTCGTTCACAAAACGTTCTAGAAAAAAGTGGCTTTCTCAAAATTGGTTGTGACAAAGGTTTTGCTAATGCACGACAAACTGAAATAGAAGAATTTATCTACAAGCTTGGCAGCTGAGCAATAGAAAAAACTACTTAAACAAAAAGTTATATAACCACTTAAACATATCTAAAATGAGACATTTAATTTTTTTCATGCACACTTCGCTTGACGGTTTTGTAGCTGGGCCAAACGGAGAAATGGACTGGATAAATTTAGACGATGAGCTATTTGACTTTGTGGCTACTATGACGGACAAAGCCGACACTGCACTTTATGGACGGGTAACTTACGAAATGATGCAAAGTTATTGGCCAACTGCAGGGGAAAACCCAAACGCTTCCAAACACGACAAAGAACATTCAGTTTGGTATAAAAAAGTTGCAAAAATTGTTTTATCAAAGACCATCAGCGAGGAAGGACTTGACAACACTACAGTCATTAGCGACGAACTTGCAGACAACATAAATAAAATAAAGAAACAAGAAGGAAAAGAAATTTTGATTTTTGGAAGTCCAACTGCTTCTCACTCACTACTAAGTCAAGGTTTAATTGACGAATTTTGGTTATTTGTCAATCCAATTTTACTTGGACATGGAATCCCGTTATTTAAGGGTATAATTGAAACTACAAAACTGAAACTTGTGGAAACGAAAACATTTCCTTGTGGCGTAATTGCACTTCATTATGAAACAAAACGCATTTAATAGACAATGGTCATTTAGTAAATAATTTTATAGACTTCTCTATTTCGGGTAACCACAACTCTGGGCTCGGCCCCAGAATTCAATAAGATTTGCAGACCGCAACAATTTAATCCTTCTTCCGATTCTTTTAACCGGTCTTTTTACTGTATTAGCAAAGAATGGAGCTCCTTTACCAATAGTAATCTTATCGAGAGAAATAGTTAGTTTACATCCTCTTCACTAAAACAGTTAACGCAACAATTATTAATCGATTATAGAAATAATGCTACTTCACCACTTTCTTCATGATTGAAAAACAGCTTTTAAAGACCAAAATGCCTGTTTCAGGTGAAAATCTGCCGCTTACCTTGAACACTTTATGCCTTTTGCTAGTTACTTCATCCATCACATGACCTATTTTCAATAGTTTTATGTCCTCCTTCTTCTAAAAAAGGAAGTACTTCTTCAAATAATCAGAACACTAATTGGCAACGAATGAATAGTTTCTCCTAAAGGTATCCACATCTTAACAATAAGGTGACTTTGTCTACAATAAGCCTAATAGCTATTTAGAAATATGGAACACCTTTCCATATCATGTAGTACATTTTAGAAAAGAAAGAAATTGATTTTGACTCAATAAGTATAGACTCCTTTGGTAGTATATATCATTAAACGAAACTAGTGTATAACAATTTAGGGAAAGCAATTACTTCTATACATAAAGGCCATCCTTTTCATAAACAGACTACGACTCAGCTAACCTGAGCATCATTTCTTTTCGACAACTGCTTAATTATTCAGAATAAGCTCCTCTTTTGTGTAAAAAGGGGGGACCTGTATCCCACGAAGTGCCTAGCATAACCTAAAAAGTATTCCTACCTAAGCCTCCCCCATTGCAACTTGACCGCACAATAGTTCAATAAATTAGCATGCTAACTATTATAAGTCATCGTTTAATGTAGGTTTTTACATATTATATCTTTGTCGCTCGTAGCATCTCTCTCTTTTCTAGCGCACCTGGAACTTGCGCAATAGTAAAGCCCAAAGCTTTTATACTTCTTTTCAGATTACCTGCGATGGCATAAGTAACAAATAAAACACCAGGTTTAATAAATTTTGCTACATGCGCCAAAACTTCATCCGACCTCATCTCGGGCTGATGAATAGCAGCATCTTGTTTGTCCCATATAAGCACTAATTGTGCACTAAAAGCAAAAAATCAGGTTACTCCTGTAACCTTTAATATGTTCATTAACTCTAATAGGATATAAACGATAATTTAAAATGAAAAAACCTAATTGGTAGTTGTCGACATAATAGCAATAATTGTAGGTTTACTCGTACTCAAAAATTCGTATCTTGGAGAGTATATCGTCACAACTTGGTTAACCTCGTATCTATAATAGTAAGACACTGATTTATAGCAATCACGACTTCTCAATGGGGATATTATCCAAAACAATAAATCAATAGATGAAAGACATGGATCAACGGACAGAAACGGAGATTATTTCCTGCATACTTCAAGGAGAAAAATCGCTCTACGAGGTGATCGTAAGAAGATTTAATCCATGCCTATATAAAGTAGGACGATCTTATAATTACAATCATGAAGATACACAGGATTTAATGCAGGATAGTTATTTGGACGCCTTTAGGTGTCTATCACAATTTGAACAACGTTCAAATTTCAAGACCTGGTTAATGCGTATCATGCTTAACAACTGTTATCATAAGAAACAGAAATTCAGTTATAAAAATGAATTGCCCACTGATAATATCAATGAAAATTTATGTCCCATGTTTAACAATTCAAACAATGATACCAACAGGCAAGTGTACAGTAGAGAACTGAGATATGTCATAGAAAAATCGTTGGAAAAAATTCCGGACGAGTATCGTATTGTTTTTTCTCTACGAGAAATAAACGGGCTCAATGTAGCAGAAACAGCAGAAGTGCTGGAAATTACCGAAAGTAATGTAAAAGTAAGACTTAACAGGGCCAAGGGAATGTTACAAAAAGAGCTGAAAAAGATATATTCTGAGACAGAACTATACGAATTCAACCTGATTTATTGTGATGCCATGGTCGATCGCGTGATGAAAAAAATAACTGAACAATACATATAATAGAACATATATGGAAGATTTATTGCATATGCCCGTAATAGGGCGTAACATAGACACCCCGTTACGAGAAGATGCATTTGAACTTAATGACAATGAGAAAATTGAAAAAATAGCTAGATTATTTAGTGAGATTATGTGGACACTGGGATTGGACTTGACCGACGATAGCCTGCGTGGCACTCCATTAAGAGTAGCTAAAATGTATGTTAACGAAGCATTCAGCGGATTGAATGCTGCGAATATGCCTCAAATAAGCCTCTTTGAAAACCGATATAGCTACGATCAGATGCTCATTGAAAAGGATATTACACTTTACTCCCATTGCGAACATCATTTTGTTCCCATCATTGGAAAAGTTCATGTTGCTTATATTCCACATGGAAAAGTAATTGGATTATCAAAAATCAATCGTTTGGTCCAATATTATGCCAAAAGACCACAAGTACAAGAACGTCTGACTATTCAGATTACAGAAGGTATGAAGCATGTCTTAGGTCATGATGATGTCGCTGTATGGATAGAAGCTGACCACCTCTGTGTAGCATCACGAGGCATAAAGGATACCAATAGCCGAACAATTACGGAGAACTATTCGGGGGTTTTCAATAATAAAGATATACAGCAAAAATTTATGACATACATTAATCGTTAATCATACCGGACATGAAAAGTATACTCAAGATTAGAGAAATCAAGCACCTTACCCATGATGTACTGCTGATTCAAACAGATAGACCAGATTCGATTACCTTTCAGCCAGGACAGGCTGCAGATATCGCCATCAATCTGCCCGATTGGTCCGATCAACTTCGACCTTTCACTTTCACCTCATTGCCAGAAGATGATTTTTTGGAGTTTACCATAAAAACATATCCCTCCCATCATGCTGTAACTGAGAAACTCCTTACTTTGGTAGCAGGCGATGAACTCATCGTACACAGTGTATTTGGCTCCATAACTTACAAAGGAGAAGGAATATTTATTGCGGGTGGAGCAGGTATTACACCTTTTATTGCCCTATTTCGTCATTTAGAGAAAGAAGGATCAATAGGAAATAACAAACTTCTATTTGCGAATAAGACAAGTGCAGATATAATCCAAAACACATATTTTCATACCTTATTAAAAGATAATTTTATTAATGTACTCTCGAAAGAACAACTAAAAGGATATGAAAGTGGCTATATCACAACAGACATTATCAGAAAACTGCAAGCTGCAGACCTGAAATATTATTATTTATGTGGCCCCCCAAACATGATGGATGCTATACAGAAGAGTTTAGAAACTTTGGGTGTGAACGAAAAATATATAGTACATGAAAGTTTCTGAACAACGTGTAAAAACAGACCGCTATGCACTGGTGACAGGCGCTTCTGATAGAATTGGAAAAGCAATAGCTTTGGAATTGGCAGAAATGGGGTATCATCTGGTATTGCATTATCGAAGTTCGCTAGCAAAAATTGAACAGGTAAAACAGCAGATTGAAGGTATAGGACGAAAGGCAGTTTCTCGTACAATTCGATTTTTTAGCAGATAATGACTTTAATAAGGTCTTCGATGACCTAAAGTCGAAAAATATCATGATCGAAGTAATGATCAATAGTGCCTCAGATTTTTCACCTTCCAATTATACAAATAAAGGAAGTCTGATGCTTGGTCGCCAAATGAAGATCAATTTTGAAGGTGCTTATTCCCTTACTAAAGCTTTTTATCAAATATATGGCAAGGGAATCGTTATCAATCTTTTGGATACCAAAATCAATAAAAACCATACGATGCATCTGGATTATATCCTGGCAAAAAAGTTATTGGCCGAATTTACGAAAATATCAGCCTTGGAACTCGCTCCACATATACGCGTCAATGGGATCTGCCCGGGTTTAATTCTTCCTCCCAAGGGTAAGGGAGAACAATATTTAAAAGAGCTCGCGGAACATATTCCACTCAAACAGATTGGAAGTCTGGAAGATATTCAAAGAGCGGTTCGCTTTCTGGTCGAGATGTCCTTTATCACCGGACAACTACTCTTCATAGATGGCGGCGAACATTTATCATCATAAATCTATAATTAAAAATAAAATGCCAAACACATCATCTATAACAAAGTTACTGACTATACAGGTTGACAATTTACGCTTACGGGCTTACATCGGCTATCTAGATTGGGAAAAAAGAAAATTACAGGATGTAGTTATATCATTCTCCTTCAAGTATAACGCTGCTATAGCAACGCTGCAAGATGATGTTCACTATGCAATAAATTATAAAGATGTGAACAAAACAATAATTAAGATTATTGATAATCAATCTTTCAACTTGATCGAAACCTTAGCAGAACAAGTATATACCGTTATTGCTGAGTTTGACCCTCGGATAGAAGAAATTAATATAACAGTTGAAAAACCGCATGCACTACGTTTTGCCGATAATGTAATGGTAAAGGTCTCCAGTAAAGACCGATTTAATTTGGCATTAATTGCTATGGGATCAAACATTGATTCCGAAATCAATATGCAAAAAGCATTAGAAAAACTGTGCAAACTGGGGACAGTAACAAAACGAACGGATTTTATCAAAACGAAGCCTCTGAAATTCAAAGATCAAGATGACTTTACAAACGGAGCTGTCTTATTACACAGTAATATGTCTATGTTACAGTTAAAATGGAAACTCAAAGAAATTGAAGCTCTGATGGGGAGAGTCCGAACAGATAATAAGAATGCACCACGTACTATTGATCTAGATATCGTTTGTTTCAATGAAATCATCATTGATGAAAAAGAGTTGGAAGAACTACCTTTTTTAAAAACATTTATAAAAGAATTGCAACCTAATAGCTTAGGTCTATCTCGTTCCTAAGGCGAACTGTATTGCTTAGTGCGTCAATTAAAATTTGATATTGCACGATATCCAATTCTTCTAAATTCGAACCTAGGTATCTTTTCAACCATTCCTGAGCTGGAAAATAATTGAAGCACTTGAAGTTCCAGGCGCGCTCAGGAATGTTTCCGAAATATTGTTCATCATTGATATACACACTTCCTTCTCGAAATAGGTAAGAGTTCACCTGATTATCACCTACAATGGGGAAGCTTGTTGAAATGTTAGCTGAATATGATTGATCAATCGCAGTTAAGTTTCTAAATACCTTTCCAATATGGACCAATTTCCAAAAAACATCCGCATCCGTTGGATAGGGAATTTCGATTACTTTTGATGACATCGATTCGTTAACACTGATAGCATTATCCGTAATGTACAAAAACGCATAACAATAATCTAAAATATCTACTCGGCAAAAAACCTGCTTAAACTCATCTCTTAACTCACTATTATGATATGCATAACAAACCTGACCAATATCTTCGGTCGTTTCTAAGAAAAGCCCTAACTGAGAGGCAAACCTATTCATAATGGACAATTCATCCTTTGAAGGTACCTGTGATGCAGTTCGTAAAACATGTAAAGTTAAATCAATAGCAAATAGCTGAAAAAACACTTCACCGCCATACTCACCTACTATAGTCGTTTGGTTAAGTTTAAGAGCGAACGAACATGTAAAATACTTCGACCTCGCTGGTGACAAGTTCTCACTTAATTCTAAATCAGTAATGATATAAGAGAAACACATATTTTCTTAATATATTGGTAAATTGCGCATAATTTATTAATTTAAAGAAAAATTATAAACGCTATTCTAATAACGCAAAAAAATAAACGTTTTGAAAGAAACACAAGAAAAAATTATTGCCAATGCATTTTCTAAGGTAAGAGCGTTTTATGATCTCCACGGGCGTACCCCCATTAGACGCGAGTTTGAGCAGGTCAATACTATTGCACGCAAATATTTTGGAACATGGAACAATTTCATAACCGCAGCTGGCTTCAAACCTAATGTAACGAAATCAAAATCAGAGATTACGGAGGAGTTGTTTAACCTGGTTCATGAATTTTACAAAACACACAAACGCATTCCTATGCGGAGAGAATTTTCCAATAAATCGAGTACCATTACCAAATACTTTGGGTCATGGAATAAATTTATTGCTGAAAGTGGTTTTGAACCTAATTCGAGAAGAATACCTTCTAAAATTAAATTAAAAAACTCTTTGATACAATATCGAATCAAAAATCAAAAAATTCCCGCTGTCTCCGATTGCATTTCCAAGAATGGATTGTATAATTTCAGATCTTACTTTACCCATTTTGGTGTTAATTCATGGCCAGATGTATTGGAATATGTCGGTTTGCGTCCCTATTTTAGAATGACGACAATGAGTGAACCTGAGGCCAAAGAAGCGGTTATAAAGCTCATCAGAAAACACAAGATCCTATATGGTAAAGATTATTTAAGACTAAAACCGGAAAATTATCCTTCATTATGGTACCTAAAAGAAAAATTTGGGTGGAACAAATTATGCTACTTGGCCGGTACAAAGGTTCCCTTAACGAAGGTTAGCGTAAAGGACCATTATATGGGCCTCATAAAAGAATCCGGTAAGCCAACTGTAAAAGAGTTAGCCGCAAAAATGAAAACAACACCTGGTGCCATAATTTGGAAACTGGACCAAAATCTGAACGATTTTATTACATCCATCGGTCATGAACCAATACACAAAACGCCAAATAGATGTAAACTCACAAAAAAACAACTTGCCGAACATTATAAAGCCAAAAGCCTTGAACATGGATATGAAAATGGTATACCTCGCGATAAACTGAAGGAGTTGACAGGATATCCAAGAGAAGTATATGAAAGAAGATATTTTTCCATGAATGGTCTCCGATTAGCCTGTAACCTAAAGTTTGTACACCGAGGAAGTAAACGATACTCGGAAGAGGAACTATGGGATATCTTGAAAAAACCGAAGTATATGAAAATACCTTAGTTTAATTTCAACTTAGCATTCATTTTATTTTCCATGCTCTAATTTATATACACAAAAAGATATTGTCAATTTGAAATTAAAGGCGATGCTTCTCATTTAGGAGAAGTAGACTAATTTAATCCTTTTGAAAGGATTAAATTAGTCTACAGCTACCATTCATTCTCTCATTAAAATCTTAGTCGATAAATAAGATTTTAATCCGCGGCAAATTGCCTCCTGCTCAAATCTTTCAATTACCTGATTATAAGGCACATCATTCCCTCTTTTGAATCTGCAAGACTACAGGTCCCAACAATCCAGACTTCCGTAGTGGTGAATTTTTGTCCGGTCCTGCTACCGTCCATGTTTTTCGCTTATCTTCAGCTTGTCCAGCATCATAAACTAGACGATTGAACCACGTACTGGTTACTTCAATAGAAAGTGTATTTACACCTTCTTTAATCCAATCTGTAATATCAATACAATAAGGAGTTGCCCATAATTTGTATGGTTTTTCGCCATTGACCGATACAGCCGCAGCCATATCTACATTGCCAAGGTCAAGAATATAATGCTCTTCAAGATCGATTTTCTTGATATCGAAAGTTGTCGTATAAGTCGCTGTACCCGAAAATGCTTTTCCTTCAGGAGCGATATCAAGGTCTTTCCAAGGTTTTAAGTCTGTCAATGGTAATGCTGCGGGAGCTCCCCATCCCGTAGGGAAAGCAAGCATCCATCGCCCTTCAATTGGCAAAGTTTCAACCGTCATTTTCTGCTTAAACTCAGGAGACACATGATCTTGATCTTTTTTTCTAAATACGATGAAACACGAACCGGCACGAGCTAAATCAATCTTAACCGTTGTACGATCTCCGTTCTTGTTGCTCTCAACCGGCATTGAACGACCTGTCATAGGATCCCAAAGTTGCACATCTCCACTGCTGCGAAAATCAAGTGTGCCCTTAAAACCACGCCCCTTGGGTGCACTTATAAAGTACCAATCAGCTCCTTCAATCTGCCTATGGGACCATAATGCATCTCCCCCAATCACATCAGGAGCTATTTTCAATACCGAAAATGCTTCCTCGAGCGACATACCAGAAAGAACATAGCCCTTTCCAATCTTCTGCTCTTTACTGCTCCCTTTTCCCCATAGACCTTTCACAACGTCATTAAAACGTCGCTTGGCAGCATCGCCACCTCTAAGTGTCGCTAGCCCTCTAGGAGGGTTGCCGACAACTGTAGCGCCATCGCGTACCAATGTCTGTATTTTCTCTAATGTTTCAGGTAACATATACGGAACATCCGGTAGCCATAATACACGATAACTAATTCCTTCTGGTGTAACCAAAAGCCCATTTTCTACTTTTAGCCGATTCAGCAGCACATCGGGGTTGCAGTAATCGTATTTAAATCCTGCTGGAAATGGTGCATGTTGATCAGGCTTATGGTTTATTTCATCTCCGAGATACCATAATACATCGGACACCGGTTTTCCGCGTTCAAGCATGAAGCTACATCGCGCTAAATAATCTTGAAAATCTGGAACATAATTCCACCATGTCTGCCCCCGTACGAAAGGAGTACCGATCCCTGCACCAAAAGATGATCCTGGCGCTAAAAAAGGAGTTTGGGGATTGTGTGTATACGTATGGAATACAAAATGCGAAACACCTTCTATGCTATTGATGTTGGCCGCTTCTTTTAGGTCTTCCAAGTGTTCATCCCATGTCAAACTCATATCTGTAAACGATTCTGCGGCCACGCGAGGTTTCCCATACATCCTTGCGGCAGATGCTGTGGGCTTAATTGGTTTGAAATTTAATGAGCCAACAAATCCATCAGACATCGGCAACCAGAATTCGGCCATCGGTACGTCTGCAAACTTAAAATACTCTAGGATATCCGCTGGAAAAACATCTCCAGCGGCTGTTTCATAAGTAACATATAGCCCCTTTTCATGTGCTAAATCGGTCATACGACCATAAAAATTATGAGTAACAAGATCATTCACAGTCCTTCGCCAATCGTACAAAAATCTTGCTGTAGTTTCGTGGTCTCCGATGACATATCCAAACATTGCTGGAAGCCACTTACGAAGTTCATAGTTTGCAACGCGACTAAATTCATCTTCCATACTGGCCGTCCAAGTTTGCGTATGGCACTCCCAGCTATCCAGCAGCATCCCATCCAATAATCCACCTGCAAGCGGTCCTTTTTGATCTACAAGTCGCCCTATATACCCTGCAAAGTGTGCGTCAGGACCAGATTTAGAGAACTTATTAGCCTCCCATCCCGTACCTTCAGCAGGAGCTGGACCATTCCGTGCTCCAGTATTCACATGCCCCATTCTAAGTATGGTCCAATTCCCACTAGGAGCAACCCAATTTAGATTTCCATTTTCATCCATCTTATCGGAAATATCCAGTATGTGCCTAGGTGCAATGAATGCTTTTGAAGATTGAGCGGGTGATTGACCAGAACGCTGAATGCTCCGTAAAGTCCAACCCGCCTCCGACTCCCAACTATTTTTCCGGGCGGCAGAGAAAAGACGGAGCGAAGAAAGCGCCATATTGTATTTATTGACAATGGAGATCCGGTATTTATTCACTCCAGCGACTTCAGAACAAGCTAACGTAATCGGTTTATCGTCTTGCCAATTTGATTGAGGCATATCAGCCCGTAGGATGTCCTTTAATTGCCCATTTGGCAACACTGCCTGTATTGAAACAGTAACCCCTGGTTCATAACATTGTCCATGATTGAAGCTATTGATACTGGGCATCTCTACTGACCTAAGCATTACAGGGTCGGTAAAAGTAACTTCAACCCAATGGGGTTTATCAGCAGAGGTTGGTAACAACTGCATCGATTCCTTGGCATCCCCCGCCAAATAAGATTCCCATTCAGTAGCAATATTACTTTTTATGGATTGGGGTACAAGCGGCAGACCGGTATCGTCAAGTGGTGTTGGAAAAGCAAGCACGGCTACTTCCTTGTAATCGCGCCAAGACTCTTTAGTGAATGCTGGAAGCGACAGAAGCTGATTAATGGCATTACCGCCAGTTACATCCGTACGGCTTACTGTCAGGTTCCGCATCGCGTTAGAGGGTTCAATCCACGGGCCACCAGCAGTTGCCCATCCTGGTGTATTATTCATTGTAAAGCGCAACCCTAGGCGTTCACATTCCTTGGCGGTATGACGTACTGCATCATCCCATTTTGGACTAAGGCTTGTTATCTGAGGTTTCTACACCTGGCCAAGGGCCTCCGAACTGGCCATGAAAAAGATGGATTCCTGAAAACCCAGAAGTTGCTATGGCCTCCAGATCTTTCGTAATCCCTGCCTTCGATACATTTCCGCCGATATAATGAAACCAAGTTTCAGGACGATTCACTTTTGATGGCTTCAGAAACGAACCCTCATCATGCTGCCCAAAAGGTTTGTTAATATCCTCGTATGACGGAATAAAAGGCGCTTTCAAAACTTGAGCGAACAAAGGATTGACAAAGGAAATAAGGATTCCGATACAAAGTATTATGGGTCGTTTTAAATATTCCATTTTTTATTATTTAAACTTTTTTTATAATCAATTTATGCAACATCTAATAGAACATGGATGATTTTTCAAGAACAGACCTTTAGAAATTCTGCTCCTGCTTATATAAGTAGATGCTTAATAACCTTCGTTTTGTGCCAATTTATTTAAGCTTTTGTCAATCTCAGCACGTGGTATAGGAAGTCGATAATGCTGTTTTTTAAAATCACGTTCCCCCGACAAAACACTTATCGTATAGTTTTTCTTATTCTCTGCTTGCTTTAATATCGTCATTTTTAACAGATCCAAATTTTCGGTTTTTTCTGCAATCATCCACCGTCTAACATCGTAAAAACGATGCTCTTCGAACGCTAACTCTACCAAACGTTCGTTGTGGATTCTTTCCCTCAGCTTTTCTCCAGCATCCGTTACCGGTGGCATCTTAACGCTTAATCGGTCTCTAACTTTATTAAGGTATTCTCTTGCTACCCCCTCATTTCCTAATTCAAATTCTGCTTCGGCATAATTTAGCAAAATCTCGGCATATCTGAAATAGATCCATGGATTTGTTGGCTTCTCTGTATTACCGGTGGGTGGTATGTCTTCATTCATAAATTTCTTTAAAGCATACCCCGTCAACGAGGCATTCCAAGGTTGAACAGTACTTTCTGGGGAATCTAACCCGCCTTTAAATGTCTCCGTTTCACGTCCCATCCACATCGACCCGTCATAAAGTATGGTTGCGTAAAATCGTGGATCACGACCTTCATATGGTTTCATAGGATCATAGCCCGATAGCTGATTAACGATTCGTGTTCCATCCACTTGAATATGATATGGAAGTAGTCCGGTACCTTTCATTTCGTAAGCATTGACCAAATTTTGTGTCGGTCCTTGAAAGTTTCCGCCCTCATCTCCATTACGTCCATTTTTCCAATTATAATCCGTACTGTTGGCCTGAGTAAAATAACGTGCCCATATGATTTCATCATTATCTTTCAGAAACAGATTTTGATAATCTGGATAAAGTACATAGGCCCCCAATAATTCCCGAGCAGCGTCAGAGGCTGCCTGCCATTTGGACTTATCATTTGAAGCATTGTTTAACTTACTTGCCGCATACAATAGAACACGGGATTTGAGTGCTTTACTCGCATCACCCGACGCTCTACCAAGCTGACTAGCACTTTGCTTTGATGGTAGTAACTGAATCGCTTCATCCAATTCTTTAACGATAAAGTCTACACCGTTCTCATACGAATCGCGGGACAAAGAATAGTCCTCATTCAATTCATATACCTTCGTAATAATGGGCACTCCTCCGTACCTCCAAATTAAATTGGCATAAACAAATGCCCTAAGAAACTTCATTTCTCCGATCATGATATTCTTAACAGCCTCATCAATAGGCGCAGCCTGTATTTTTGAGAAAAACACATTCATATTGCGAATTTGACTGAAACCGAGCTGCCAATAATTAACCCTACCAGAGAGCATCGAAATATTATCAGAGGTCACCTCACCTTTTTGTAAAACGAACATATTGCCGTGATTATGTAAATCATAGGATTCATCACTTGCAGCAGCAAAGACATCATCTTCATACCCGTGTAAAATAGCGTTATAATTTGCATTCACATACAATTGAACTAATGCCGCGTCTGACCATGTATCTCCTTCAGACAGTTTATCCAATGGCTTCAACTCCAGCACATCGCAAGAGCTCACTGTAAAAACAATTAATAAGATATAGATAATTTTTTTCATTTCTATAGGATTAAACATAAAATTAAAACGTTAAATTCATTCCAAAATTTAACACACGTTGCTGTGGATAGTACCAGAAATCTTGAGTCTCTGGATCGAATCCCATTTTTTTCATATTATCGTAAATCATAAATAGATTGCTTCCGCTGACATTTACACGGAGTGCTTTTAAGCCCAACGATTTGCAGATATTCAACGGGAGATTATACCCTAGTTCGATATTTTTTAAGCGAAGAAAACCGGCATCTTTCAACCAGTGAGTAGACGCATATGAGCTATTGGTACTAGTTGTCCATAACGCTGTACTACCCCGAGGCATAGTAGCATCTACATGATCCGGTGACCAACTATCATTTGCGCGCCAATCGAGAAAGTTACCGAAGGTATGACTCATGACAGGGAACCAACCGCCAAAATATTGTTTTACGTTTTCTTGCCCTTGAAAAAGCACAGAAAGTTCAAGTCCTTTATATGCGACACTTGCATTGAATCCAAAGGTTACCTCAGGGATATTCGTTTGATCAACCCTAATTCGATCTAACGAATTAATAGTACCATCGTTATTGACATCTTCATAAATGAGGTCTCCAGGTTTTGTACCTGGTAGATTCGGAGTAGCATCAACTTGCGCTTGGTCTCTAAATACACCAATTGATTTATATAACAATGCAGCTCCATATGGCCTACCCGTGGCATATTGATAGGGCTCTGCTGCAGGTTGCTCATCCGCAAATACAACTTTATTACGAGCAAAGGATACATTACCCGATAATCTGTAAGTTAAGGCATTTACCATATTCCGATGTGATAACACAAGCTCAAAACCCTTATTATCCACAATTCCAATGTTTTCATCAGGTAATTTTAACCCGGTATAATCAGGTACCGTCGCATTACGTTTGGTCAGAATATCAGACCGCCTAGATTTGAAATAATCGAATTCGATATCCAATAAACCATTCCAAAAACCGGCATCAAAACCAATATTCCATGTTCGCGCAGTTTCCCAAGTAATAAAAGGATTGGGCACATTAGTTTGTACCAACCCAGAAACATCATTATTACCAATGACATAATTGTTATTAAAGCCATAAGTCATCATATACTGAAATGCTGCAATAGCATCGTTACCCATTTTACCGTATGATCCTCTTATTTTCAAGTTATCGATAAAATCGAGGTCGGTCATAAAAGACTCTTCAGAGATTCTCCATCCTAATGAAACCCCAGGGAAAAAACCGTATCTCTTTTCTTTCGGAAATTTGGATGAACCATCGGCTCTTAACGTTATCTCCGCCAGATATTTCTCTGCATAATTGTAATTTACCCTCGAAAACACATTTTGTCTTGCGTCCTGACCAGAAAAACCTCCATTGGATTGTTTAGTCTTATCGCTACTTCCCATATTTATTTCTGGTAAACTGATGGACAAGAAATCACTCCTACCCGCTTCTAGGGTCGAGTTCTTAATTTGGGTCTGTTCATAGCCAACCATTATTCCCACATGATGCAAGTTAAATTGTTTAGCATAATTAATTTTCGAAGTGAAATAACTCTGGGTAACGGCATAGTTAGTTTGATTTAATCTGGCCAGTGAGGGACTCATCCCCGACAACTGTTTGGAATATTCTCCTGTCTTACCATCAATTTGATAAACATAACTTGGAGTCTCAAATCTTTTGGTATAAACACCTCCAAAATCATAACTACCACTTCCATCGACAGATAAACCATTAACCCAAGGAACGTCCCATTTAAATGACAGAGTACTTTGAGCAGTTCTTGTATCTTCCTGATGAAATCCTGCATTATCTGTAACCCAATTATGGGCATTCTCACTTCCTCTTAAAGGTTGCATATAATCCGTTCCTGGCCAGTAAGCCTGCCAATTCGGTTGATAAAGGTAAATATGACTATTGAGCTCATTGTTACTTCTGAATGGGTAATGCCGATTGTCAACACGTCCAGACATATTTAAACCCACGGTCAGATTGTTGGTGACTTCGACATCTACATTGGACCGTAAATTATACGACCCAAATTTAGTTGAACCTTCCTTATACTGACCTGACTGAGAGAGTTCTCCCAAAGAGAAATAGTACTTTGACCGATCACTCCCACCAGCTACCGATATATTGCCTCGATGTTGTGGCGCAGCTGTGCGCACAAGCGACGAATACCAGTCTGTACTCGGGTAATTGGGATCACTGCCGTCTTTGTACTTTTGAAGTTCAAGGTCCGAATAAATGGGTTCCCTGCCTTCATCTCTTTCAATGTTGTTTGATATCTTAGCAAAGGTGTATGAATCGGCCATTTTCGGATTTCTGGTCGGTTGACTAAAACCCTGATTAAAAGAAAGATTAATAGACGGCTTACCGTTCACCCCACGTTTAGTCGTCACTAAGATAACCCCATTTGCTGCTCTGGAACCATAGATGGCTGCCGAAGCATCTTTCAATACGGATATCGTTTCGATATCATTCGGGTTTATTTGTCCTAAGCCTCCCCGTTCGACACCGTCAATTATAACCAAGGGATTTGTTGCTCCTGTAGTGCCTCGTCCTCTAATCATAATCGAGGGATCGTCTCTCCCTGGTTCCCCACTACGGCTATTAATGACTACCCCAGGTAACCTCCCTGCAAGTGACTGGGTAACGTTTGCAGCGGGACTTTTAACGAGGTCAGTACCTTTAACCGTTACCACAGCGCCTGTTAAAGTTGCTTTCTTTTGAGTACCATATCCTACTACGACAACTTCATCTAATGTTTGTAAATCTCTAAGAAGTGTGATTGTGAATTCTTTTTGCTTTTCAACCTCAATCTCTTGTGAGATAAATCCAGTGAAGGAAATCTTTAAGATGGTTTTCTGTTTTACTTTCAAGGAAAACTTTCCATCTTCGTCAGTACTGATACTGTTTCCTGTACCAAGGTCGATTATACTAGCCCCCATAATTGCTTTCCCATCTTCATCATAAACGACCCCTGTTACGCTATGCTCAGCCTGATAGGAGATTTCATTTATTTTCTCCTGACCAAAAGCATCCCCTTTTGCAGTGAGCACAATGTCTGGATACAAAAACAGTACAGCCCCTAGCGCTGTGACTTTTTGCACGTTTATTTTCCTGTAATACTTAATTGCTAGAAAGAGCAATCGATTTCTTTTTTTCATAACTTGCTGTTAATTTAGGTGGGTAATTAGTTAAATAATGGTTTGTTTTTAGTGTCTATTTGGTTTTATCTCTATGTAGCATAAGCGAAACACTTAATAAGAAAGCAACACAAGATCTTAACCTTATGCGAGATCAATTTTTAGGACAATAATCATGTTAATGCAACTTGAAAAAGATCATTTTCGGATTACCGCGCGCATAAAGGGTGACGCTAAACTTCTTCAATGAATCTCGAACTTTTCACAATTCTAATTTTTCACTTATGTTGGTGACATGACCATATTAGAAATTACGTAGCTTGGCTTTATCGAAAAAATGTATTGAAAATTTCATCATACAATTAGGGTATCAAGTCTGCAATTGAATATCGATTATAAAGGAGTTCTCTCATCCAACAATTTATTTGATATTGATCTGCAACCGGTTTCGATGTATTTGGAAAACAGAACATATATGGACTGGGACCAAATTCGGGTGTGATTGTTGCTCTTTGTGCCCCTTCTTCTTTTAGGTATTTTATCCAACGATCCCACCAAGCTAGATGATGCTGTAACGCAACTTGGTTTTCCCTTGTTCTCGGATCTGTGACCTGTGGCCCCTGTGGAAACCCCACGCGAGCATGTATGTGCCTTGTATGCTGTATCGCTCTTTCAACGGCATCTTCTTGATCTTCGAGAAAGCTTTCTGACACACATACCCAATGTGAAATATCTAGCGCCAACTCCAAGCTAGGGAAATTCTTTAAGTACTCGTTGACTACATGGGCCGCATACGACCATTTATTTCGATGCGTTTCATGGATAATCTTGATACCCGACTCCTTCATAATACGGTCGCACAATACAAAACAAGTTTCCATCTGACTCCTTGTATAATATTCTCTGCCTGTTTGTGAAACTATAAATTCAGGTGACGAAGTTGTATCTTGATAAGTTAGTAGCGCGTATAGGTTGCGCTCCAATGCGTCAAGATAACGATCAAACTTTGGTCCTTCGTTTAGTTCAGTGTGGAGCAGTATGTATGAAAGCCTATTATCATTCAATACAGCCAACATATCCTTATTTTTTAGAGCATTATCCAAAGGGAATACCTCTACTCCTGCAAATCCGTCTCTTTTAATCCGAGAGGCAAATTTGCCCCAACCTACGGATTCCGATCCCCAACGAGGACAAAAAAAGTCAATCTCCATCGCATCAGAATTTATAAATCAGTGGGTTTTGATTATTGTTATCCAACAAATCTCCTATCTTCAATGTCTTTTCATATTCTTCTGGCAATATATTCGGTATTCCATTATAGGTATTGCCATCCGGCATATAAGCACAGGTCATTGCTCTCCTAAATCCGGGTGTCATATTCGCATGAGCACCATGTATCGTCAATCCATTATGAAAGGAGCAAGAGCCAGCTTTCATCATTGCTGGTACAGCTGGACTTAATTTAAATTGCGGGTAGTCTTCAAATATTCCGGCCATATTTTTGCCAATTCCCGTATTTTTGAATGTTGTTTGTTTATGCGATCCGGGAATGAAAAATAAACAGCCATTTTCTAGTGTCGCATCATCTAATGCTACCCAGATAGAGAGTGCACGTCGGTCAGAGAATGACCAAAAAGGAGTATCCAAATGCCAAGAAGTTGGGTTGGCCCATGGTTTTTTAATCAATGCCTGATCATGCCATATGCGAATGCCATCTACCTGTGCCAGCTCGGCAGCCATTTTACCTATTCGCTCATCTAACATAATTCGCTTGACCCGCTCGCTCGTCTGCCAAAGGTTAAGCAATTGATCAAATACGTTGTTAAAATAGGTCGCATCTTCATTGATACCATCATCATCTCCAATGCAAATATTCTTTCCAGGTATTTTCAGTCCTTTTCTATCCGCTATTGCTCGAGTTACTGCATTTCTCCATACCTCAAGCTCTTCGCTATTCAAAAAATCCTCAATAATAAGATACCCATTAACATCATAAAAGTCCAACTGGCTTTTGCTTAAGGTTGTGTTCATAAAGGTTTAAATTCAGTTTAATAATTAATAACTAAGGTATGCCTTACAGGTAAGGAAAGAAATAAAGGAATTGACATTATCCTTGCACTTTCTGACATTTTTTATATAGTTTTGAAATAGCCAAAATATAGACATCCATGCTAGACAACTACCACAAGTACTTGAACTTAAGTGACCAAGAAAAAGATTGGGGCTTTTACATTACAACAGTAGGATATAGTAGAACACCAAAAAACATGCACTATCCGGATTTGCAACAACATCCCGATGATCATGGTTTTTCTTGGAACAAGGGCCGAATTCTTAACGCATACTACATTGTATTCATTACTAGTGGAAGCGGTATATTCGACTCGGCCGAAACTCCTAATCAAGCTATTGAAGCGGGTACCTGTTTTATCTTATCCCCAGGGATGTGGCATCGTTATAAGCCCAATGACAATATTGGCTGGGAAGAGTATTGGGTAGGATTCAATGGAAGTTATCCCGCACAGATTATGAGTAAATTTTTTGATCCCGAAAAACCAGTAATTAAGACTGGGCTCAATAAAGATTTATTATCCTTATTTTCCCACTTATTGGGTGTGGTATCTCAAGCGCAGATTGGCTACCCTCAACAAATTATTGGTATCAACCTTCAGATTTTGGGATTACTCAATGTTATAAAAGACAAGCAGGCTATCGATAACAATTCAGAAGCAGTCTGGATTTCAAAAGTTATCTTTCATCTGCAGCATCAATTAAGTGACCCTGTAAATATTGAAGAGCTAGCTAAGCATTTCCCTTACAGTTATTCTAAGTTTCGAAAGGCTTTTAAAAAACATACAGGTACTTCCCCTAGTCAATATCATCTTAACTTGCGTCTGAATAAGGCTAGTGAATTGCTTAAGAACACCAACTTATCTGTCAAGGAAGTAAGCTACCATACAGGTTTTGATTCTCCTCATTATTTTTCAAGAATATTCAAGGCGAAATTCAAATTTCCACCACAAACTTATCGTAAAGAGCTGTGATAAAATAGCATTCATCACCTATCCAAATTGCGCTATAGATGCACCTTAATGGAATTTTGCGAACGTGACAAATCCAAAAGCTTAGAGCATGGATATAAAAATGGTATAACGCGCGATAAACTGAAGGATTTGACAGGATATACTAGGGAAGTATATGAAAGAAGATACCATCCCATGAATGACCTCTGCCTAGTATGCAACCTTAAGCTGGTACATGGAGGAGGTAAACGATACTCGGAAGAAGAACTATGGGATATTTTGAAAAAACCGAAATATATAAAAATACCTTAGTTTATTCTTTGCGCTATTTCTTTTTCTCATATAACATCGCGATTAAAGATTCCATAGCTTTACTTATCCGTTCTTTCCCCTCAGGCTTACTGGTATCGATTCCACAAAAAGTACTACCATTGATATTAGCGTGCAAGGATAGATAGTATAATCCTCCAATTTGTAAAGCTAGAACAGCTTTTAAATCGATACCATTTTTAGGAAAATTGGCTTCAACGCGATCTAAAATAAGTTGGCCACTTTCTTCCCTACTGTCCGCTAGTTTCGCGAAGCGTTTTATTATTTTCACCCAGCTCCCAGTGAATCAATTTTTGAAGTATTTCACTATTATTTACGGTATCAAATTGACCTTGTAGAAGCTTAGTAATAGCAGCCTGTCCTACATCATTATCTTGTTCCAACATGGCAGTTATGTCATCCTTACCGGCATTTTCCCAGTAATCATTTTTCTTCAGGTATATTGCAATCAAATTATCAACATTGCCAAAATAAAGCGAAACCAAACGTCTATCCACACCTGCAGCTTTTGTGATACTTGCAATATTGAGCCCATAATATCCCTCCTTTTGCAATACTTGACCAACAGCGGCTACCATTTTGTCCATTGTCCTTCCCTTTTCCCGAATAGGGCCAGAATTCACTTTACGTGCTTTCTTTGGCGATGTTTCATTCATTGGTGAGGTTTCTTTTTTTGATGTAGCCATTATAGTTATTTTATTGATTCCGGTATGCTTTCCAGATATAAACTTATAAACAATTTCATGAATATCCACAAAAACTTGTATAAACACAATATATATATTTCCTTTGCGCAGGAAATAAGACTAAAATGAGTTTAATGATGACCCAATGATGTATTTTATATTTAGATCGATTATTAGAATCTAGAATTAAAATATATTCTTAGTATTAATCACTGGTTTAACACAAGTCTGTGTTAAACAAAGTGCCCGAAATACATGAACGAATGAACGTTACTTTAAAAGTAGTTAGACTTTAACAATAAAAAATCATGTGGATGGTAGCTATAGCCCTATTAATTGTTATACTTTTCTGCTTATATAGCTACCGAATACTATTTAAAATAGATGCAAAGCTCCAAGAAAAGATAAATTATACTTCAGATAATTTTGCTTTACAAATAGCAGGCAGAGAAATTGAGATAAAAAAACAATTTATTCAGGAAAGTGAACATATCAACCCCATAGTTTTACAAATTGAGGAACATGATATAATTGCAATTATATCATGTAAAGAAAAACGAGGGGCATATGTTTTCAAAGAACAGGAAGATCGCACTGAAGTTGGTGAAACTGTAAAAAAAAGAATAGAAGATCATATAAATAAGATGCTTAACATCGCGCATTATTATTTAGTACTCACGAATGATAATCTTCATTATTTACAGTATTCAAAGAAAGGTGATTGCAAAGATCATCTGTGTTTTGAAAGAAAAAAAATAGAAAACTTCAACATATACCAGACAGCAGTAACAGATGAGCCTTATACAGGAGAAACTACATATTTAAACTTTGAATACGAAAATATACCCTATAAATTCTGTTATTATGATAAATTTCACGCACATCCATCAGTAGAAAAAACCAGTCTCGAAGAACTGATCAAGATAAATTGTCTCTTTGCGATACCATTTAAAATATTTACTGAAAAATATAATAACAATGAAAATTAATTTATCCGAATTGCAACAAGACTAAAAAGTCGAAGACCTTTTATATGGGTCTTCGACTTTTTCAGTCTTATTTAGCATGAATTTTTCTTCTCCTCCACTCCATCTCGAAAGGAGCTGAATGCTGCTAAAGTATACTCCGGACAGGCACCTTCTCGTGCCGTGATAAAGGCACCTAAAGAGACCGCTTGATGCATCATTTCATTTGCCGATGACTGTCCGTCAAATCTTTTTGATAAAAATCCAGCAAGGAATGAATCCCCACTTCCTACGGTGTCTTTTACTGCAACAGGTATGGTCGGCATTAAATAGAACTCATCTTGATATGCATAAAGTGCTCCCTTACTCCCTTTGGATACAATAACCTCCTGCATCCCAAAGGTATCTTGCAGATAACGTATGCTATCTTCTTCGGTGTGGTATTCCTTACCCATAAAATCAATCATCATGCGTAATTCTGCTTTATTGAATTTTGCCAGCTGCGTTTTGTGCAATAGATCTTTAATGATATGAACATCATAATGAGGCGGACGGAGGTTAATGTCAAAAACATTATACGCACTTGCATCTAGCAATTCAAAAAGGGTATTCTTGGATTTTTCATTGCGTATAGCCAAAGTTCCAAATACCAAAGCGTCGGATGCAGCTACCATTCCCTGATTGACCGGATTCACTTCAATATAATCCCACGCAACATTTTGAACAATATCATAATGCGCATCGTTATGCTCATCAATACTTGCAATGACTGTACTGGTTGGATAGGTACCGTTGAGCTGAATACCCGCAGTAGAGATGTTCCAATCCTGAATCTGCTGCAACAACTCGCGGCCCAGCTCATCCTGACCAACACTGCTGATCATATGGGCTTCTACCCCCATTTTGGAAAGGTGATACGCAACATTAAAAGGTGCTCCACCGGCTCTTCTTTGCCCTCCAGGGAATATATCCCATAATACTTCGCCAAAACAGGCAATGTTATTTTTCTTATCTTTCATGCTATTCTTCTATCTTAAAAAAGAATTTCAAGTACGACCCATGAGTATAGACTCATAATCAAATAGTTGAAACACCCTATACTTGCTGCTGTTCCCTAATGGGCTATCCAAATTTAATAAGAAATTATGTTTAATAAGGATACCGGAGTACTCGCAGTTGAAATTAATCTATCCTATCCTTTTCCCTTATTCGAGATCCAAATAAGGCATAAGTTAACATAAAGAGTTCACAAACTACCGTAAGGCACCATGTCCATCTCCACGATCCCAGAACATCCGCCAATCCACCTTGTACCAAGGTAAATACAGCACCTCCAAATACAGCCGAAATAAACAATCCCGATGCCTTGGAAGTATACTTATTCAATCCTTTTATGGAGAGTGAAAATATACAGCTCCACATCGTGGAATGCAAAAGACCGATGACGACCAAAAACCATAGATTTTGTGTCAACATCGCTAAAACCGCCAATATAGTCGCTAATATGGTCGTCGTCACTAATTGTGTTCTTGCCGATATATTGCCAAAGAAACTGGATATAGATCGTCCAACCAAAAAACCACCCCAATATAGCGTTGACAACAACGCATGGATGCCTAAGTCAACCCCACCAATAATAATATCTGTCCGACCAAAAAAGGTCACCGGATGACCGGAGTCTTCCAGTTCGAATGCATGGAGATTGATATTTGCTCCAATAGCAACTTCCGTTCCTACATAAAAAAAGATAGCCGCCACGCCCAAAGCGAAATGTCTAAAAGACCATATACTCCGTTCTAATTTTTCACCTACCGCCGCTCTGGTATGGGCGATATCGGGCAAATGAATTCGTTGGGTAACAAAAGTTACCAATACCAAACACACGATCAAGAGCATAAATGGCATTAGCAATTGCTTGATCTCGACATTGGCTATAGATATGCCACTGAACATGACGACAGTGACAAAAAATGGAGCCGTCGTTGTACCAATTGAATTAATAGCAGTCGTGATATTTAAGCGCTGTACAGGTTGTGTCTTGCCCAGTTTCATAAGATGCCACATAGGGATTGACTACAACTTGTATAATGGCAGCGGCTGTCCCCATTAAATAAGAACCTACTACAAAAATAAGGAAGCCATAAGGTATAGTCGCTTGCTCAAAATGAAAGGCCTGATCCGGGTAACGATAACCAAACCACGAAGAACATAAATACAGGACAAGTCCCGCTATCATGAACATCAAACCGCGCACGATCGTATTTTTATATCCAACAGCATTCACCCATTTACTTGCCAATGAGCCATTAACCAAATAGCCCAGAAAGAAAAAAAATGAGATTGAAGTCGTGAGCGTATTTTTTAAATTTCCAGCTTCGGCCAGAAACGTAAATTTTAAAGGCGCCTGCAACTGTTCATTTACTGTTGTCAAAAAACCAACAATAAAGTAAATGAACGTCACAATA
Organism: Sphingobacterium sp. SG20118; assembly: GCF_044740685.1. NCBI lineage: Bacteria > Pseudomonadati > Bacteroidota > Sphingobacteriia > Sphingobacteriales > Sphingobacteriaceae > Sphingobacterium > Sphingobacterium sp. SG20118. The sequence continues at coordinate 1,147,127 of NZ_CP172826.1, read as the reverse complement.
GCAAATGGCATCACGCTATTACGATGTTTCATATCCATAAATGAAATATTAATATTCTAAAAATAATAGCCTTATCCCACAATCGTTTTTAACACGGCCTTCGTACCTTCTTCTTTTATTTCAACAACATATTGCTGATATAAAGAAACGAATTGTCTATTCGACTTTAAGTCAATACGCTTAAATACAGACAACTCTAAGAAGTCAAGGATATCCGAGCTGGCAATCTGTTTTTCATCTTCTGATGTCATCCAGGGCTCCGCAATCTCAAAAGCTTGCCCTTGATCATCCAACTTATATTTTAAATAATGTCTATAGGATGCGATCAGAAAAGCAACACGGGTGAGGTCTCCACCATCGTGAATCATTTTCGCCAAATTGGGCATGATATATACCGGAAATTTGGAAATTCCATCAAAACATAATCTACTGACTTGATCGCTGACCGAATGATTCGAAAAACGTGCTATCAAAGTTTTCTTGTATTCTTCTAGATCTACTCCTTCTGGAGCGGGTACATAAGGCGTGATATCAATATCCATGAAGTCTCGGATATACTGCACGATATCTGAATCGAGCATCGCGTCGTCAACTTTGCGATAACCAGCAAGAAAAGAAGGATATGATAATAAAACATGAGAAGCATTCAGAAGACTTAGTTTCATGTTTTCAAATGAGGAAACATCATCTGTAAACGTAACCCCTACGCGCTCCCAGGCTGGGCGGCCCGCAATAAAATTATCTTCAATAACCCATTGAACAAAATCTTCACAATATACAGGTGCTTTATCCTGTAATCCACTTCTTGTATTCAATCTTTCTACATCTTCAGCTGTGGTACTTGGCGTAATACGATCGACCATACTATTTGGAAACGTGACATTTTCAATTACCCATGCAGCGAGTTCTTTATCTTGCGCAGCTATAAATGTCATGAAAGATTTTTTAGAAGTATGGCCATTATGTTGCAGGTTATCACAAGAAAGGATCGTAATCGGACCGTTCCCCTTTGCTCTGCGTTGACGAAGTCCTTCGGCTATAAAACCAAAAACGGTATTTGGTGCACTTGGATTTTCAAGGTCATGTTTAATTTTTTCATTATCCAACATAAAGGAATTGGTCGTCTTATCTAAATTGTAGCCGCCTTCTGTAATGGTGAGTGTAATGATTTTAATGGCGGAATCCGCAATCTTATCCAATACGGCCTGTGGGTCTTCTACTGCCCAAAGCAATTCTTGTAAAGCACCTATCTCGTATACTTCATCTTGACCATCTCGACCACATATGGTTAAAGAATATTCTAAGTTTTGTGCGCTTAGATTTTTAACGATTTTCTCGTCTGAAGGCAGCAAACACACACCACAAATACCCCATCCTTGTTGATCGTCATCCTGAAGTAATTGATCTGTATAAAACGCTTGATGTGCGCGATGAAAATTGCCCACTCCTATATGTAAAATACCCGCTTGGATAATGTTACGGTTATAACTATACTTTTTAATTATCATAATAAAAGCTCTTTATCTACCCAAACTTATAAAAATAGCCCGTCAGCTACCAATGGTACAATGGAAAAACATCTTTGGGAACGTTACCAAAGTTTGGGCACGTTCCCAGGCCCATTTTTTTTGATTACTTTTGTCAACAACAAATCGGCAAGCCCAATGAAGCGTATCACCATCAAAGACCTGTCCAAATATTTACTGCTCTCGACCTCTACGATATCAAGGGCTTTATTGAATGATAAAAATATACACGAGGACACCAAAAAAAAGGTTTTGGATGCTGCAGAAAAATTAGGTTATAAGCCCAACCCTTCCGCATTAAATTTAAAATATGGACGTACAAAGAACATCGGCTTGTTGGTTTCCAGAGATGGTGACTCCTTTTTCTTCAACGGTGCTTCGTGGTATACAGCATATTTTATATCCGCTTGGATATCGCGTAATGATCTTGCAATCGGACGAAAACCCTGAAATAGAAAGAAAAAATCTCCAACTCTTGGAAGAATTCAATGTAGATGCCATCATCATCAATCCCTGTCACGAATCGGAGAACCTCGATATTTATAAACGGATCCTAGATTCAGGAACTCCACTGGTATTTTTTGATAGAATGCCCGACCAGTCCTTTGATGCTTCGAGCGTAACGGTCAATGATAACATTAAAGCAGCTTTAATGGTTGAACACCTGATCAGCAGTGGAAAAAAAAGAATTGCACATATCATGGGACCTTCCACGATTAGAAATGCCAAAGAAAGAGCTACAGGCTATGAGCGAATACTAAATAAGCATGGTATTTTTGACCCAGGCCTAATCATAAAAGCAGAAGGGCTTGGTTTTGAACATGGCAGAGCTGCTGCACAAAAGCTATGGAGCAAGAACATTGAATTTGATAGTATCTTTGCTTTTACAGATACCTTAGCCATTGGTGCCATGAACTATCTTCTTGAAATGGGAATCAAAATACCCATGCAGGTGGCCGTTGCTAGTTTTTCAGGAACAGAGTTGGCGACTATTGTGCATCCAAAATTGACCAGTGTGGAGCAACCCTTGATTCAGATGGGCGAAGCGGCAGCTGAGTTGGTATTGGAAAAAATAAAGGATAAAGCTGCTCCCAATAGAACGATTATGCTCGACGCCGAATTAATCTATCGCGCCTCTACTCAAGGGTAATCACCACCAGTAAGCACTCCCTATCTAGGATTTAAATGCTGGATAGTAAATCCATCCATTAGGCATTCAACACCTATCATACGGGTGAAAACACCCTATATGAGTACTGAATAAAATGCAATAAGCTTGGTTTTTATGCAAGCTCATCACATTTTATATTGTTAATTTTGAAATGATAAGCGCGCTTACGCTTTCTCTTTCCGATAAGCAAGGTAGAAAACGACAGGTAAAATGGTGAATGATAACACCAAACAAATCAAAAGTCCACCTACAATCATAATGGCAAGTGGTTTCTGGATTTCAGACCCCATACCCGTTGATAAAGCTGCTGGCAACAAGCCCATGGAACCCATTAAGGCAATCATCACCACAGGTCGAATCCTGCTTCTAACCCCCTGGATAATGGAATCTTTTAACTTCATCTTATGTTTCAGGTTATCCCTAATGACGCCTATCAAAACAATTCCATCGATAGTAGCAACACCAAATAATATGATAAAACCAATACCTGCTGATATTCCAAATATCGTTCCGGTCGCCCAAAGTGAAATAAACCCACCAATAAAGGCAAAAGGTAAAGTCAATGAAGCTATTGCAGTGTCTTTTACATTCCCAAAATTGGCATATAGCAATAATAAAATGAGTACCAAGGAAATAGGAACTACTAAAGCCAGTTGTTTTGCAGCACGCTCTTTACTTTCAAACTCTCCGGCCCACTCCATATGGTTTTCCTTTGGTAAACTCACTTCGGCAGCAACAACCTGCTTCGCTTCTACGATAGTACTACCCAAATCGCGACCTTCGATACTAAATCCAACACCTATGTAGCGACTATTGCCTTCACGATAGATGAATGCTGGCCCCGTTTGATAAGCGATACTCGCTATTTCTTGTAGTGGAATATTCTGTCCATTACTTGTGGGTATCAAGATATTGCCAATTTTAGTTGGTGAATCGCGATATGCTTCTTGAAAACGAAGAATGACATCAAATTGCCTGTCGCCCTCATAAAAGGTTGTCGCCGCCTGCCCACCGATAGTCATTTCGATAACAGCTTGTACATCGCGTGTCTGAATACCATATTTTGCCATCTTGGAGTCGTGCAATTGAATTTTCAATTCGGGCAATCCAATGTTCTTATACACATTGATATCCGCGATGCCCTTAACTTTTGAAATGGATTCTGCCACTTTATTGGCATATTTTTCTAAATCGTAAAGGTCATCACCAAAAATTTTGATAACCAGAGAACTCTTCACCCCAGCAACATACTCTTCGACATTATCTTGAATAGGCTGACTGAATCCAAAGGTTATACCGGGATAATGATGCAATTTGGTGCGCATCTCTTGGATAATATCTTCTTTAGAAACTTTCCTTTTCCATTCACTGGCATCTTTCAGCTGCACATTGAATTCGATATTGAAAAATCCGGTTGGATCAGTTTCCATCATTTGGTCTACCTGTCTGCGTGAGTACAAAATCAATCTCCTCACAATCTTTCTGCATCAATTCTTTCATCTCTTCCGTCAATCGAGTTGACTCTTTTAAATTGACACTATTGGGTAAAGTTGCCCGTATGTAGATCGCTCCCTCATTGAGCTTTGGAAGAAATTCGGAGCCATAGTGCATGAATTTGAAAAGACACAAAGCTAAAATCCCCAGAAATAGACCAATGGTTGTTTTTTTGTAACGGAATGCTGTCGCATACATGCCGAAAATTGTTTTTTGAAAAAATCGCGTAATCAGATTTTCTTTCTCATCGATATTTTTTGTAAACAATAATTTACACATAGCTGGAACGTAGGTCAAACTTAAGATCAAGGATCCTAATAAAGCGTAACCCAACGTAAATGCCAAAGGAGTAAACATCTTACCTTCTACTTTTTGAAAAGAAAAGATAGGCAATAGCGCAACGATCAAAATTAGCAATGCAAAGAAGATGTAGGAAGCTACACTACCAGCACTTTTTTTAATCACGCCCAACTTACTCATTTTGGCAAATCGTTCGGCCCCTACTTGATGTGATAATGTCGCCATGGCAACAAATACGGTCTCGACTATAACGAGTGTTCCTTCCAATAATAAACCGAAATCCAAGGATCCCATGGATATTAAATTAGCAGGTAATCCCTGTATCTTTAACATGATAATGGCAAAGAGGAAAGCGAGGGGGATAACCGAAGCAACAATAAAAGTGGATTTCCAATTATAAAGGAAAATAAAAACAATAAGTGAAACCAAAAGTATACCTTCAATCAAGTTTTTAGATACCGTTTTTACCGTATTATCAACCAATTTGGTACGGTCTATGACCGTTTCGATCTTGACATTATCGGGTAGTGTACGTTCGTTAAGTTCGGTTATTTTGGCCCTTAGACCCTCGATAACTGCAGACGGATTTTCTCCACGCAACATCACGACAATTCCTTCGACCATATCATGATGTTCATTATAGCCCACTTGTCCCAGACGGGGTTTATGCGATACGACGACATCAGCGACATTCTTAATCAAGATAGGTGTTGAGCCATTTAACTTGATCGTAATGTTACCAATATCCTCTATTTTATCTAACAAACCAACTCCTCTGACGACATAGGCTTGACTCCCCTGTTCGATGACATCTCCCCCCACATTAACGTTTGATTTGGATACAGCCTCATAGACATCTAAAGGCGATAGGTCAAAATTCTTTAATTCCGTTGGATTAATCTTAATTTCATAAGTTTTCTCTTCCCCGCCAAAACTCACCACATCGGCAACTCCAGGTACCGATAACAGTTCGCGTTCGATCACCCAATCCTGAATAGCGGTAATTTCTTTTATAGGAAGATCGCTTTTGATTACATATCGAAAGATCTCACCTGTAGCTCCTGATGGTGGCTCAATCTCCGCATTTGCTCCTTCAGGTAAACTGACTCCATTTAATTTATTGGATACATATTGTTGTGCATAAAAATCATCTACACCATCTTCAAATTGGACCGTTACTACAGAAAGACCAAATAAGGATATGGAACGAATATTGGATTTATGAGGTATACTGTTCATCACCTTAGAAATAGGTAAGGTGACCAGTTTTTCCATTTCCTCAGCACTTCTACCCGGCCACTGGGTAATGATACGGCCGCGGGTACTGGTCACATCTGGAAATGCTTCAATCGCAGTATGTTTTAAAGCATAAACGCCAGCAAACAATAATGCAAGTGTAGCAAATAGAATAAATGTGGTATTTCGCAACGAAAAAGTCACGATATTTTGAACTAACTTTTGCATGCCTTATGGATTTAATTGTTCAAATAATAACAAGGCATTCTTACTGATGACCTGCTCATCGGCAGCGAATTTTTCTTGGACGAAGGTATATTGTTCATTGGAGGTTAGCGTAGTGATTCGCTTGGTAGATATGGCGCAATCATCTTTATACACAACGATATATTCTTTATTATTATGGAATACGATAGCAGCGTTAGGTATAGCATAGGCTTCTGCCCCAGCATTGGATTTATCGATAATGATATCCGCTGCTAAACCTGGCATCAATTGTAAGTTTTGGTTTTCCAATATTACTCTGGCTTTTAACACATGTTCATTATCATCAAACACATGGTATATTTTATCAATTTTTCCAGGATAAAAAGTATCCGGCTGCGCAATAGTCTTGACTTTTACAGCATCACCTTCTTTGATATATTTTAAATTATTGGCGTAGATATTGACCATCACCCACACTTGCTTCAGATTGGATATCGAAAATAGGGGATCTTGATCGGCAGAAATACTTTGACCAATACTGACTGCTTTTTGAATGATGTAGCCATTCTTTGGTGCTACAATTTCAAAAGACCCTTGTCCCTTTGCACGATACATCTTTAAAATTTGCTGTACACGGTCCCGTTCTATTTTCAAACTTGCCAATTCATGTTCACTTGTCAACACTTCCGTACCAGCGACCATACCGTCCTGCAATAACTCCTTTTTCGTTTGCAATTGTTTGGTCGCCATCACAATCTGATTCTGGTAGTTTCCGGTGCTCTTGAAACAGCTCTTGCACATGTGTTGATTTGATCGTTGCTAATAGCTGTCCAGCCTTTACATAATCCCCCAATTCAAACCCTACACTTTCCACTGTACCTTCTAGTAAGCTTCTGAATGCGACCAGATCATTTTCATTGTAATCAATCTTACCCGATAAAGACAATTGTTCGGTAATTGGCAAAAGTTCTAACGTACTAATCGTAGTAGTTTTTTTCATCTGTTCACTAAGACAAAATTTCGTATCGGCTACTGTTTCATCAGTATTCGCAGTCGTGTCACCACTGCATCCCGATAGTAATCTTATCAAAACGACCATCGGTAAATATATTATCTTGTGTTTCATCGTCATCATATTACTGCTGAGCTAACAAGCTCGGTTTGGTTATTTATATTTAGAACTTTCCTCCTGTTAAATACTGAAGCTGAGCATAAGCCACCTGATAGGCTAAGGTCATTTCAACAACCCCACATTCGGTTTCTTGATAAGCCTCGATAAAATCTATAAATTCCAATAAAGTGATCTGCTTCTTTTGTAAATGCTTTTGATAATTGGCAATCATAGCGCTGCGTTCTTTCGAATCAAGTTTTTGGGACTTCAACAAAGTTGTTTCATAGAGTTGCACTTGGTATTTTAATTCATTTAGCTGCGTTTTCAACTGATTGACAACTGTATTTTGTTGTATTTCTGCATGCTTCACCATATTTTCTGCAGCTTTAATATTCCCCTTATTCCGATTCCAAATAGGTAGGTCCATGCTAACACCTATACCCACAAAATCACGCATGATATTTCCTCCCCGGTCGTAACTGAGTTGAAAAGCCAGATCTGGCTTTTTCTCCGCTTGCTCAATCAATAACTGTTGTTGCGCTTTATCCCGTTCATTGGCCTGTTTTTGATAGCCAATATTTTGGTCCAACAATTGTTTTTCTAAATCAACGGGTATGCTTTGACTTAGATTTAACGGAATATTTATGGTTTCGATCTGTGCTTCGGTGATGGCTTCATCTTGGGTCAAAACTTTAATTTTATTTAACCAAGTGTTTTTTTCTGTATACAATTCCACCCGATCCTTTTCAAAGTTGATCAAGGCTGATTGAATGCGGAGATGATCGGATTTAGGAATGTTATTAAGATCGGACTGACGTTTATATTGACTTTCCAAACTTTGGTACAAATTCACGATGGAATCCACTAATACTTCTTTTCTCGAAACAGCAACATAGCTCCAATAGGCTTCGTCGAGCTCAAATTGTAGTTCACGCAGTAATTCTTCATAATCCAATAAAGCATCTTTCTTTTCTAAGGATTTGAGATTGACTCTCTTTTTACGTTTACCGGCAGTTTCAATTACTTGTTCCAATTCTAGACCAATCTGTTGATGTTGACCATATTTACCAAAAAGATAAGGCAAGGTCTCTGTGGTACCGTTTTTCCAAAGATTGACTTCACTGATACTTAGCGTCGGATTAGACCATAATTTCTCTTGTACGATCAGCGCATCAGCGGCTTCAATCTGATATTTTTGAGCAATAAGTTGTCCATTGTTCTGCAAAAGCATATCTTTCAATGCCTGTCTCGAATACGTTTGTGCTTGCGATTGACCAACTGTCAATAGAAAAGCTCCTATAAACCAATATATCTTCACTATTTACTATTTTTAGCAAAGCTATGGTTGATAGATTAACAGGAATTTTGAAGTAGATTAGAATTTGATTAGAATTGAAGGGATACGATTGTTCCTTGTGAACCAGAACGGATATGCATGTGAATATGATGCAGTGTAAAAATCACATTAGCCAGTGATAAACCAATTCCTTTACCATTATATTCTTGCGCATTTTCACCTCTATAAAAATTATCTGTGACACGAATAAGCTCTGCTGGAAGGATACCTATACCTTGATCCACGATTTCAACAAGCAATTTACCTCCCTGCGACTTCAGACGGATTTCAACGGGTTGATTATCGGAATATTTAACCGCATTCAACACAATATTCTGAATAGCAAGCTGTAACAGTTTATCATTTGCCTCCACTTTCAACAGGTCGGTGTCTGCAACCTGAATATCAACATTGATTTGTGCGTGGTGCACCAAAGTCACTTGCTCTATGATTTCCCATAGCACCTCGTCGATACGGATCTTCTTGGTCTCAAAATTAGTCTTTGCCCCAGATAGGATCATCATATGATCAATCGTATCACGCAGATCTTCCGTGTAGCGTTTCAACTGCAAACTGATCAACTCATGCTCAGCAACAGTTCGAGGTTTCTGTTTACTTACCTCCAAAGTTCCTAAAATTGCAGCAAGAGGTGTCCGCAACTCATGAGACACATAATCGATGAAATTCTTTTGAATGGAAAAGGTTTGGCTTAGCTTTTCAACAAAATGATTGTACGTGTCGACCAATTCTTGTACTTCTTGGTAAGATTTATTTAAAACAATGGGTTCATTAAAGTTTTGATTATCTCTTTTCTTAATTTCACTGATCATTTTGAGTATAGGATCATAAGCGATATTTCCTAAAAATTGAGAGAAGATCAATATCAAAATCAATCCAATTAACGAGACTGCTAATAGAATATGGAGCAACAGTTGCATTTGATCGTGAAACTCAGCGGTTGATGCCCGAGTTACGATGACAAAATCGCCTTCATTATCATGGTAGAAAAGTCCATTGTAAAAAAATGAATCGGTCTTGAGCTGTGCGATATTTTGTTTACGAACTAAATCAAAAAAATCGGATGACATAGGTGCCTCGTCTTCCATTAATCCATCGTAGCGTCTGTTGAGCGAATCAACAACTAATATGTTACTTTTAGAAATGTTTTTTTGAAGTTGATTTTTAATTGATTCATGCTCGATAAAGGATACTTCGTCTTTCTCCAGATAAAATAAAGCGGATAATAAGGTTTTATTTTCCAAATTCCGAAACTCCTGGCTTTCCATTTTGGTATAAAAGGAGACATAAATAATCGTCGATGCAATCAAAATGATAACCCCAAAAATAAAGGCAGCATAAACAGAAAGGCGATTCTTTAAATTCATTTCGCTAGTTTAAATAGATACCCTACCCCTTTTACCGTGAAAATATATTTTTGATGCTTTTCGATTTTATTACGCACATAAGAAATATAAACATCTACTACATTCGTTTGGTTGTCAAAATTAATGCCCCAAACTGCATTTAAGATTTGGATTCTGCTAACGGCTTTATTTTGGTTCTCCACCAGATACATCAGCAGTTTGAATTCACGTGGTGATAATTCAATTTCTTGATCGGAATCAAATACTTTGTATTGATCTTTATCAATCTTTAATGCTCCTACTTGGATAAACTGATTTTTTGGAATTTCAAAACCCTGCTGACTCCGACGTGTGAGTGCCTTGATCCGTGATAACAATTCATCAAAATGAAAGGGTTTCGTTAAATAGTCATCCGCTCCAAGGTCCAATGAATCAACTTTATCTTGCACGGTATTCAATGCACTGAGCATCAAAACGGGAGCATGACACTTCTTATATCGCAATGTACTAACCAATTGTCGCCCATCCATACCGGGAAGCATAATGTCTACAATCAATAGATCCCAAGCGATATTCAAATAGTTAGCAAGCACCTCCTCTGCAGAACGGCACAAAGTAACCAAATAGCCGTTCTCTTCCAATCCCTTAATTAGAAAATCACTGATCCGTTTATCGTCCTCTATCACTAAAATCTGCATCGTAAATTGCTTTAATCACAAAATTAAAGAAATATAGGAGTAAAATGAATAGCTTCAGGAATATCTAATGAAATTCTAATGCGGGGGATATTTACATGCACTATAAATAAAAAAGGTCTGAAGAATAAACTTCAGACCTTTTTTCCGTACCCAGTGCCGGAATCGAACCGGCACGGTTTCCCACTAGTGTTTGAGACTAGCGCGTCTACCAATTCCGCCAACTGGGCATCCCGTTTCAACAAGTATTTCGTTGTTTGGAGTGATGCAAAGGTAGATATTTATTTTACATATGCAAAATAAAAATTCATCCACAGCATAAAACAACTGATAATGAAGGAGATTATTTTATATAAATATTATCCGGCTATAAAATGTAATCTCAATTTCACTATTTATATTTCATAACAGCACCTGTCTTATTATTCGCTAATTTTATATAAACTAAAACACGGTATTATGAGTAAAGTAAAATTGGGAAATACGGACTTAACATTTGAACCTATAGTTTTTGGAGGAAATGTATTTGGTTGGACAATCGATGAGAAACAATCCTTTGCCATATTAGATGGATTTGTAGATCGAGGTTTTAGTTTAATCGATACTGCTAATCAGTATTCGTACTGGGTACCGGGAAATAGCGGTGGTGAATCTGAGCAAATTATTGGTAACTGGTTAAAAAAATCAGGGAAGCGCGACCAGGTTTTAATTGCAACAAAAGTTGGAGGTACAAAGAAAGATACCCCTACCCCCAACACCGCAAAAGACTATATCATTAAAGAAGTTGAGTTTTCACTTAAAAGGTTACAGATTGATACCATTGATTTGTATCAAACACATTTCGATAATGAATCTATTCCTGTAGAAGAAACATTGGAAGCATATCAACAATTAATAAAAGAAGGAAAAGTAAAATGGATAGGCGCCTCTAATTTAAGTCCTACTCGTTTAGAGGAATCATTGGAAAAAAGCAAACTACTTCATCTCCCTAGGTACGAGTCTCTTCAACCCGAATACAACTTATATCACAGACAAAAATATGAACAGCAGTATGAAAAAATAGTCCAAGACAATAATTTAGGAGTCATTACTTATTATTCATTGGCAAGTGGATTTTTAACGGGTAAATACCGCAATTTAGACGATTTGTCGAAATCTGTACGTGGAGGTTCTGTCAAAGAGATGCTAGACGATCGTGGTTTACGTATCTTAAAAGCATTGGATGAAGTTTCTGACCAACACCAGACTTCGGTATCAAGTATAGCGCTTGCTTGGATTATTGCACGTCCTAGTATCACTGCTCCGATTGTAAGCGTTACTAAATTACAGCAGTTGGAAGATTTTACAGCTGCGACACATATTCAATTGACCGTACAAGATATCGAAAAATTAAATGTTGCCAGCACTTTATGATGAGCATGGAATAATGTACCTCAAAGATTTGGTCCACAATTAAGTTGGATGTATTAAAAACACAATTTGAGTTTGGCAATCCGAGTTTAATTAAAGAGAGACCAGATTTTAAAAAAAAATCTGGTCTCTCTCATGCTTACTTTCCTTTATTGGAAAACCAAGAAAGACTTTTAATCCATCTTCTCGTGACTTACAAACCTGCTATTTTCATTTCCGGATGTTCATTTCCATTATGGCAAGTTTTACATGAAATTGCCTTAATCTGTCCTTCCTTATTTGTTCGATGAAAATATTTTTTATTGATCTTAGCCGTCATCTTAATCATATCTCTGGCTATATTTTTATGCTTGTTGCCATCACTTGCAAAATCCAATTCTTTAGGATTCTCTTGCGATGGCGCATGGCAGAAACCCACACTTCACTCCCAAAGAGGCATTAAACTCGCGCATAATTACCTTTAACTCATCTGGAGTGGTATTTTTTGGTAATACTTTCAGATTCGTGAATTTTTCCTCTTTTTGCTTCTCCTGATGCGGAATAAAAGCACTCATAGTCATCACCGTCGCAATAACTGCTGTGACTATAGATAGTTTCCTGTATTTAATTGCAAACATCTTCATTTCTTCTTCCTTTTAAGTACTAAATTTAAGGATTGAGGAAATAAGAAACAACGACAATATGAAATTAATATGACAATACAACATATTGTTACAATAAGCCTGTAAATACTAGAAGCTACTCAAGTTGAGTAGCTTCTAGTATGTATGCTCATGTGTCGTCTAACCCATGAATAATAATTCACGCAATTTAGGCAATGGCCATTTTTGGTCATCTACAATTTTCTCTAATTTATTAACATGGTAGCGAATATCATCAAAATATGGCTTGACTAGCTCATCATAAGCAATAGATTTTTCACGCATATCCTCAATCTGATTTGCTTTTTTACGTTCTTTACGCATCTCCTCAGCCTTTTCAAGAACGGTATTTACATGTAGTGATATACGTTCTAAGAAATTCAACTGCGAGCTATAAGCTTCTTTTCCTAAACCAAGATCCTTCAAGCCTTGTACATTTTTGATCAACTCATTTTGATAGACCAAACATGCTGGAGCAATTTGATTATTAACGATTTCTTCAATAACACGTGCTTCAATCTGAAGTTTTTTGTAAAAGTTCTCTAACAATATTTCATGACGAGCTTCACTTTCGCGTCTGGTATAGATTCCTAATTTTTCAAATAAAGCTAATGCTTCTTCTTTCACATAAACATCTAAAGCTTTAGGTGTAGATTTGATATTGGATAAGCCTCTTGCTTCCGCTTCTTTCTCCCACTCTTCACTATAGCCATTTCCTTCAAAACGGATTGCTTTAGAATCTTTGATATACTTGCGGATTACATTAAGTATTGCTAAGTCTTTCTTAATACCTTTTTTGATTTGTTTGTCAACCTCTATCTTAAATTCATTCAATTGATTGGCAACAATAACATTTAACACGGTCATTGGCAATGCAGAGTTAGCAGAAGAGCCTACTGCTCTGAACTCAAATTTATTACCTGTGAATGCAAATGGAGAGGTACGGTTACGATCTGTATTATCCAATCTCAACTCGGGAACTTTAGGTATTCCATGCCATAAATTAGCTTCAGATTTCACCTTTTTAGCAACACGAGCCGACTCTACTTCTTCTAAAAGATCATCCAGTTGCGACCCTAAGAATATCGAAATAATTGCCGGAGGAGCCTCATTAGCGCCTAAGCGATGGTCATTACTTGCACTCGCAATAGATGCACGCAAAAGGTCAGCATATTCATGAACCGCTTTAATGGTATTGACAAAGAAAGTCAAGAACATCAGGTTGTTTTTTGGAGTCTTTCCTGGAGACAATAAATTTACACCTGTGTTGGTAATCAAAGACCAGTTATTGTGCTTACCCGAACCATTTACTCCACTATAAGGTTTTTCATGTAATAATATCTTAAAGTGGTGACGCAATGCAACTTGGTCCATTAGGTTTTGCAACAATTGGTTATGATCAATCGCTAAGTTCATTTCTTCGTACATAGGTGCACATTCAAATTGAGAAGGTGCTACCTCATTGTGACGTGTCTTTAATGGAATACCTAATTTTAAAGCCTCATTTTCCAAATCAACCATAAACGCTAAAACACGCTCTGGGATAGCTCCGAAATAATGATCGTCCAACTGTTGTCCTTTTGCAGACATATGGCCAAATAACGTACGTCCTGTCAATTGTAAATCGGGACGTGCATTATATAAAGAAATGTCAACTAAGAAATATTCTTGTTCAATACCTAAAGAGACATTTACTTTCGTAATCTGTTTATCAAAATATTGTGCTACTTCTGTTGAAGCCTTATCAATAGCACTGATTGCTTTTAGCAACGGTGCTTTATAATCCAATGCTTCCCCTGTATACGATACAAAAACAGTAGGAATACATAAAGTCTTGCCTGAACCTGTTTCGTAAAGGAAAGCAGGGGATGAAGTATCCCAAGCAGTGTAACCACGAGCTTCGAATGTATTACGTATACCGCCGTTAGGAAAACTGGACGCATCCGGTTTCTTGTTGGACCAATGCATCTGCTGTAAACTTTTCAATTGCATCACCATTATCATCAGGTTCAAAGAATGCATCATGTTTCTCAGCAGTAGAACCTGTCAAAGGTTGAAACCAATGTGTATAATGCGAAGCACCGTTTGATAGTGCCCAACTTTTCATTGCCTGCGAAATATGCTCTGCCAGATCACGAGAGATAGCCGAACCTTCTTCTATAGCCTGAGCCAACTCTTTATATGAGTTTTTAGGAAGGTAATCTTTCATCTTCGCAATTGAAAAAACGTTTTTTCCGTAAATTTCGGTTGCTTTTTTAGTTTCTACTTTTAGAGAAGCATTTTGGCGAGATATCGCCGCTTCAACAGATTGAAATCTTAAGTTAGACATTATATGATTGAAATTTTAAGTTTTAAACACCCCGCTATTTGACTTTCCATCAAATTACTTTGTAAAAGTATATTGTTTTCAATAAAAATTGAAATTTTTTTTCACTTTTTATTGAAAAAGTTTAAATAATTAGAATCAACAGCATAAAAAAGAGCTTATTTGTAACAAATAAGCTCTTTTTTATAACTAATCTATGGAAAAACCCCAATCTATTCCTTTTTCTTTTGCTAAAACTCCAGATTTTAACCATTTGGGAGCAGGTGCTCCTTTTAGATAATGGTCGAAAAATTGCTGTTCCCGTATTTGGATATCTTTTCTATTCTGTCTTAATAACAAATTGTGTGCATCGCCATTATAGTTTAACATCCAAACAGGTTTCTGTAGACGACGCAATGCCGTAAACATTTCTATACCTTGATACCATGGCACTGCACCATCATTATCATTGGCCATAATGACCACTGGAGTGGTAACTTTATCTAAATGGAATAAAGGTGAGTTTGCAAGATAAGCCTCTTGCCCCTCCCACAAAGTCTTTCCAATTCTACTTTGCGTATTTTCATATTGGAACTGTCGTGACATACCTGTCTGCCAGCGAATACCTCCATAAGCTGAAGTCATATTCACAACAGGCGCACCTGCCCATGCTGCTGCATACATATCTGTTGCTGTTATCAAGTGCGCCACTTGATATCCACCCCAACTTTGACCTTGGATTCCCAACTTAGCTGCATCTACCCAAGGGTACTCTGTTAATTTTTTCATACCCGAATTGATATACTCCTCAGCAGATTTACCCGGCTCACCAGTTACATAAGATATATCCGGAGCGAAAACAATATAGCCATTACTAACAAAGTATGGAATGTTCAACCGAGATGGCGTAGGTGCTGGTGCTTGATAACTATATAAGCCCTCCGTCAATTTCTCATAGAAATAAGCAATAACCGGATATTTCTTATTAGCATCAAAATCTTCAGGTTTATACAAGATCCCTTCCGCTTGATGTCCCCCAGGGGTTGTCCATTGCATCAACTCGGCCGTGCCCCAATTATAATCTGCCTGTTGCGGATTCAATGCAGTCAGCTGCTCTTCCTTTTTAAACGTATTATTATTGAGGTATAAGTCAGGACTATTGCCATAATCTTCCTTTGTATAGATTACATTTTTCTGATCTCCCGAAGCTTGCAGATTTTTAAAAACATGAGGAGCCATTATAATTACCTTAGGATCTTTTCGCTTTCCTCTTAATTCATAAAACCCATTTTCTTTTGTCGCCTCATTAAATGCCGTCAAAATATTCTGCAAACGATTATCTAGTGTATTTGATTTTCTATAGCTGTTGTGTACATGAAGCAGATTTTTATAGCGTAACACTGTGCTTGATGCGCGACCATAACCGTTCGTAGCAATATATTTATCAGATCCGTCTAAAGCAAAATACCAAATATCGTACTTGTCATATACATATACCCCCTTATTATCGGATCCCCAAGCTGCCATACCATAGCCACTCGGCTTAGCTGGCATATCGTTATCTTCATCGACAAAGGATACTGGTAACCCTTCATTCAATAAGGTTACTTTTTTCGAAGCGATACGATACGAGTACCAATTGCCATTTTCTTGATTAAAATAAAGAACAAATTGACCATCTGGCGATAACACCGCTTGCCCAGCTAAATTCTCAACCACCATTTGACGAGCCCCTGTTACCGTGGATACCACATAGACATCTTGTTTACTTTGATAGTCCCATTGTGTCGCTATTCTTCTACCAAAGTCGGTCGTCGCCAATACATACTCTTGATCGGCTTCAATAGTTGTTCGCACCGGATTGAATTTTTCATCAACCAAAGGGATCACGCGATTCACTTGTTGTGGGTAATAAACACTTAAATAGCTTTGAGCAAGATCCTTTTTCAAATTCACCAATTGCTGTGGTTGCAAATAATCATCTTGCCAATGCCATACATCTACTTTTGCATGTTCAAAATCCACCAAGGTAGTATCCCTAACACGTGGTATTGGTGCCAATCCTAAAAATAGCTTTTGACCATTTTTACTGAATTTCAAATCTCCATCACCGCTTACAGCCCAATTAGCAGGCATGCCTGCCGTATTTTTTTGAACCACAAGCTGTGCAGAATCAAGCTGGGAGGTATAATAGTAAAGATTAAAATCCTTTAACAAAGACTTTTCCGCACTCTTATCTGCTAAATAAACCAACTGATTTCCCTGATCATCAAATGTAAAGTTCTTATAAGTTTCCTCGACCATTCGTAATCTTCTTAAGGGCTTTATTTGTTAAATCATACAAATAAACACCCGCAATAGTCGAAGTCGAATCTTTTGCTTCTGCTTTTTTAGTAAACACCAATTTGCTACCCAATCTATTGAAGGCATATTGATCCACATGTTGGAAGTTAACCGTATCCCCTGTTACGAAGTCAAAAAGATGTAATGTACTGATTTTGCTTATTTTCTTACTTTTACCAGCTGTGGTATCGGATGGGGTAGTTTTGCTATCCGTCAAAAAACTAAAATGAGCTGATCCTTCTTCTGCCATTTTATATGACTTGACATCCGCAAACTTCAAAAGATGCCCTGTAGCAATGGTATAGATGGCAAGAGAATCCTTCGGCATATCATCTGCTTTCTTCTTCTTGATCTTGGCTTGACGCGTATCGTCAAATTTTGGTTTTATTAAAGAAACAACATGTGTTTCATCATTTGTCATGCTTGCATTATACCCTCTAGGCAGTGACAATAGCGCTTTATTTATATTATCCTTTAAATAAAATACACCATCACCCTCTTGAGGCAAGATCTGATAAGAGATGTATTTTCCACTCGCACTTATTTCACTTGCATTTAAACTTTGCCAACCATCATAAACAGTGTGGTTAAGCGGTTGTTTTTGAGCAAACAACACCGTTCCCTGCAATGCAAATAATCCTATAAAAATGATCCTTTTATTCATTATTTATCAATATATCAACAATCTGATTCAAAAAAAATGCAAATTATCCATTTATATCCAAAAAAGGATTGTTTTTTGGTATCATGATTGCTACATTGTAGACTGTATTATACATTTAGATAACCTTTTTATAAAATAATCATGAAATATAATCCAATCATAATAGCCCTAATTGCTGGTTTAGTTATTATTATTTCTACAAGTCTTTTTAGTAATGCATATCGGTATAAATTTAAATCATCGCAAACGATTACTGTTAATGGAAATGCTAAAAAAGATTTTGAATCTGATTTAGTGAAGTGGAATGCGACCTACAGTCGTAAGAATTTCGATTTAAAAGGCGCCTCCGACCAGTTAGCTGAAGATCGTGAACTGGTTCGTAAGTTTTTAATTTCACAAGGTTTGAAATCGGAAGAAATTAGATTTGAAGCCGTGAATATCAACAAAGATTTTGAATACCATACCGATGAAAAAGGAAGTAGCTACAATACATTTTCAGGTTATACACTGTCACAAAGTGTAGGAGTAGAATCTCGAGACCTCAATAAAGTGGACGATGCATCTCGCGAAATCTCCACATTGATATCTCAAGGATTAGAATTAAGCTCGAGTACACCAAATTACTATTACTCCAAATTAGAAGATTTAAAGCTGGAACTCATTTCACAAGCTTCTAAAAATGCACACCAAAGAGCAGAAAACATTGCTAATGAATCAAGCTCCTCTTTGGGCCCACTGGTCAAAGCTGATTTAGGAGTTTTCCAGATTACTGGTCAAAATGATAATGAGGAATATTCTTATGGCGGCGCTTTTAATACCACTTCTAGAAAAAAAACAGCGAACATTACTGTAAAAGCGAGCTTTTTACCTAAATAATCTAAACAAATGATTGATTAAAGCTATAAAAAATAGAAACTAGAGCTTCATAATTCAACAAAAAACAAAATGCAACAGCTTATTTACCAAACCAATAACACTATTTCTAACATCAGAACCAATTTTTTAGGACAAAAAAATAGATTATTGACTAAACCTATCGCTTGAATATCGCTCTAATCATATATACATGATAAAAACAAAATATATGAAAAAGTTGATGTTACAAACAGGAATGATCGTTGCTACTTTATTATTCTCCATATCTGCCATGGCACAAACTTTACTTAAACAAGATGTAAATGTATTTCCAGCGCCAGAAAAAGGCATGGTAAAATATGTCATTGAAGTTCCTCATGCTGGAATAGCAGCTGACAACAACAAGAAAATTGAATTCTTTGCAGGTAAATATATGGAAACAGATGCCTGTAATACGTATTTCCTTTCTGGGGAATTTGAAGAGAAAAATTTAGAAGGTTGGGGCTATAATTATTATGTTTTCAAAACAAATGGAAATGTTGGAATGACCCAAATGCTATGTGAAGGTGAAAAGAAGAACACATTTGTACAAGCTAAATCTATTGTATCGGACTACAATGGCAGAATGCCTATTGTAATTTATGCTCCAGAGGGCTATGAAGTAAAATTTAAAATCTATAAAGCCGAACCAGAAACTTATCAAGCTGCGCAGGTTACAGTAAAAAAGGCTAAATAACGCGACGCTATATAAACTAAAAATCGCTCTTCAATTAAATTTGAAGAGCGATTTTTTTTAGGAATACTGTAAACCTATGTTTACAAGCATAATATATTACATATAGACTGAGTAGTCCATTATTTTATTATCTTACGTAATAGTGAAACAGGGAGATCTGTTTTCGTTTCTTGAGACAGTTGCCCTTCTATATTTTCCACTTGAAGATTACCCAAACCTATCGAAGTATTTCCGACAGTTTTCAAATTCAAAAACTTCAATTTGGCATCTGGATTTTCCCCTGAAAAATTTACCTTAGAGTCTTTGGCTTGAATGAATACGTCTTCATAATTTTGCTTGGCTATATTCACATCGCTACTATCTAGATCCAATGTCAACTGATCAAGATTAAATGATTGTTGCCGATCGCCACTGATAAGCGAATTTTTCAATCGTAAGGAAAGAGCATTTATCTGCACATTTGAATCAAAAGTAAAATCTTCAATCTTATTCCCGAATATTTCCAATTGGTCGCACTGTCCTGAAAAATTATTGACACGAACTTCAGATAGTTCTATTTGTTTAATATCTGGGGTAAATATATATATCCGTTTATAATAGGATTTCGCATTATCCGTCAGTTCAATGTTCAACTGACCGTTGCCATCAACAGCGACAAGTACTTCACGCTCACTATTTTTATCCACTTTAACCGCATATTGATCACTTTTCACAATAAACAAAGCGATTGCTCCTTTTTGGTTTCCATTAATTTTCAAATTGCGAAAGCTATTGGTATGATACGTTTTCAGATAAGTATCCTCACTTTTGGGGTCATTTCCCTCTTTGCGAAGAATCTCCTCATACACTTTTGAATCGACCCTATTATCACCTGCGATATATGAAGTCATGACTATTGGAATAACAAAGAATGTTATTCCCAAGCCTATCAGTATTTTACTACTCAATTTCATGATTCGTTATTTTTAAAATTTTGTTCGATAAAAGCTTGATAACGTTGTTTTAGTTCGTCCAAACTAATTTCTAATAAATAAATATTTCTAAAAAATGGAAAAAGATCCTCTTCAAGGAAGACGGCTTTCCGATATTCCTTTACGTTTTTCACAGAGGCTTCGGTCACAAAAAAACCTACCCCACGTTTATTGACGACAATTTCCTTCTGTTGCAGTAGGTCATAAGTTCGCATCACCGTATTTGGATTAACTTCCAATTGTACTGCAAGTTCACGTACTGAGGGAATCTTATCATCTACCTTCCATTTTCCCAATAATATATGATCACATACATATGCTGCAATCTGTAGATAAATGGCTTTATTTGCGCTAAAATCCATTTTAAACCTCCTTTTCCTTCAATCTCAAGAATGCTAATCCCCAAAAAATCAATGTTAACACTATTCCAATCACAAGGAGAATTTCCAAAACATTGTTCTTGTCATGAAAATAACCAGTGCTATTACCCAAGCCAATAGTATTATCTGTTCTTAATTTCATTACATAAGCAAATGTAAGTCCCCAAATGGCTATATATACAATCATAGTAATGGCTGTTTTAATGTATTGATAATTTTGATAAGCAATTGAACCCAATAAAAATAGGGCATTTAATAAAAACGGTAGAAAATAAAAATAAGGCAAGAATTCCGATTTCTCCAATTGAAAGAAGTAAATCCAATTGTCGTTCATCAACTTACCTCCAGAATCGTCCATAATGGTGGTAATAGAAGATCCCGTACTTCTTAGATGGGAAACGAAAGCAAGATCAACTAAGAAGAATAACAAGAAATAAGCCGACAAGCTAACAATGACGGTATAAAAAATAGAGGTAAGGAATTTTTCCAAACGGGAGGCAGGAATCATCAATTCAAAAATAGCCTTTGTTTTTTGTCCTAGATTAGAAAAATAACTACCCGAAATAACCGTAATGAAAAACAAGCCTAGAATACAAAATAAGGGTGTACGAAAACTAAAGAGATTTTCCCCTATATTGTTACCAACTTTTAATTCTACAAAATATTTATAGCAATTAAATCCATAAAATGCGATAAAAATACCAGCTAAAATAACCAAAGACATCAGGTAGATACGTCCCACAGAGACCCATTGTCGGCGAATCAATGCGCATAAGCGATTAAAATTAAATACGTTCGACATCTTCTGTAACATTTAAAAGGTTTGTAATCAATTCTTTCTTCTGCAAAACTGCATTAAACAAGATTTCTAAATCTAATTTAGAGTCTTCGCCCAATGTATTCAACTGTATCGTATTAAAGCCACCTAATGCTGGTTCAGCATAGAGTACTTGATCATCAAGTGCATGCATTTTTTTAAAGCATATGCGATCCGTTATGGTATTGACATCGGCATTTAATACCACTCTGTGCTCATCCAGTAGAATGACAGCATCGATCAGGTTATCTAAATCACGCACCTGATGTGTCGATATAACCACACAACGTTCGTCTGAAATAGCGGAAGCCATAATCTTACGGAACTGAACCTTGGAAGGGATATCGAGACCATTAGTGGGCTCATCCATAATCATGATTTTCGTATTTGAAGCCAAACCGAATGAGATGATATACTTCTTCTTTTGTCCGTAGCTCATATCCGCCAGCTTCTGTTCAATTGGAATCTCAAACTCATGAATCAATTCGCTGAAATACTGATGATCAAACTTTGGATAAAAGCTCGCATTCGATTTGACAAAAGATGCGGATTTCACCGCTGGTAAATGAA
This sequence comes from Sphingobacterium sp. SG20118, assembly GCF_044740685.1. NCBI lineage: Bacteria > Pseudomonadati > Bacteroidota > Sphingobacteriia > Sphingobacteriales > Sphingobacteriaceae > Sphingobacterium > Sphingobacterium sp. SG20118. The sequence goes on along the minus strand of NZ_CP172826.1, from coordinate 1,124,995 downwards.
ATTCCTCAGGAATAAAACTTATTTCCTGAAGCAAAGCAGGTTCGCGATTGCAAGGATCGAAATGCAACACTTCAATCGTACCACTTACAGGATAGACCAAGCCGGCCATATTCTTCAGTAAGGTTGATTTGCCTGCACCATTTTTCCCCAGTAAACCATAAATATGTCCCTCCTTTAATTCAAGGTTCATATTTTTAAATAATGGTCGCTTCTTACTGTAGCTGAAATTTAGGTTTTTAATAGTTATCATACTACTGTATTATTTAATTAACACACTAATATAGAAAGGAAAACTGAGAAAGCAAATTATTTTATATTTTTTTATTTTGAGCTTTACCTAAACAAAAGAAATTCAGGAATAGGAATGATCGCTCATACCTAAAAGAAACGACCGTATCTCAAAATATGAGTACGGCCGTTTTATCCTTATTTACAAGTAGATATTTATGCTAAAACTTCGATTAATCAATCATAAAATCCATTCGAGATACACGATTATATGTTTTATAGTTTGTCATTTGCGGTTTCCTAATAAAAAAAAACCTGACACGATATCGAAAGAAAGGATGGTTTATTAACTACATTTTTTTATAATCATCGCTGAGGCACCTCCCCCGCCATTACATATCGCTGCTAATCCATACTGCCCTGCTTCTTGTTCCAGCACACTGGTTAAAGTAACAAGAATACGAGCCCCTGAACACCCAAGTGGATGTCCTAAAGAAACGGCTCCACCATATACATTTAATTTTTCTAAGGGAATATCCAATATACGTGCATTGGCCAGGGCTACGACAGAGAATGCTTCATTAAATTCAAAAAAATCAATATCTGAAATAGAAAGGTTAGCTTTCTTCAATACTTTTTCCACCGCAATACTAGGTGTTGTTGTGAACCATTTGGGTTCCTGCTCCGCATCTGCATAAGCTACAATTTCGGCTAAAGGCTTTAGACCTAATGCTTCCATTTTTTCACCAGACATCAACAATAATGCAGCAGCCCCATCACTTAATGTAGAAGCGTTTGCGGCTGTAATGGTACCTCCTACTTGGAAGGCTGGTTTTAAACCGTATATCTTATCAAAATTTACCTGCGCAAATTCTTCATCTTGCTTGACAATTTGTTCACCTTTACGGGTCGAAATGGTTACAGCAGTCACCTCTTTATCAAACTTCCCTTGCTCCCAAGCATCACGACTTCGTGTATATGAAGACACAGCATATGCATCTTGCTCTTCGCGACTTACGCCGTACTTCGTAGCACAGAGCTCCGCAAAAACTCCCATAGCTTCCTGTGAATAGGCATCAGAGAGTCCATCTTTTTGTACACCATCCACCAAGGTCTGATGGCCATACTTCGTCCCCCAGCGTGCAGCAGGTACATAATAAGGTACATTGCTCATACTCTCCATACCGCCAGCAATGACGACCTCAGCATCGCCCAATAAGATAGCCTGAGCTGCCCATGCTACCGCTTTCATACCACTGGCACAGACCTTATTAATAGTTGTTGCCACTACATGGTCCGGTAAACCTGCAAATTTACATACCTGACGAGCAGGGGCCTGCCCAAGGTCTGCCTGCAAAACACAACCCATCAACACTTCGTCCACTTCTGCTGCATCAAAACTAACTTCTTTCAAAAGAGCAGAAACAACTTCAACGCCCAATTTCGTTGCGCTCAATGTGGACAATCCCCCACCAAAGCTTCCTATGGCGGTTCGTTGCGCCGCGACAATAAATACTTGTTTATTCATCGTTTATAATTTGGTTATTTATGCTACTAGTCCCCTTTCAACTTAAAATTAGTTACGGTATACAGAATTTAAATCTCTTTAGACTCCTGTATCCAGCATGAAGGTAATAGCGTTATCATGAATTCAGATTAAAGGTACAAAAATTAGCAAACAGTAAATCAATTGCATATGTACTTATTTTAGATTAAGTAAAAAAAAGTAGTTTTAAACGCTAAATACAGCAAACTACTTGATTTAAAAACACTTTCACATAATTTTAACCTTTAAATAGGTGAAAAAATCAGCTTTTTAATTTAATTTCGTCTCAATCCTATCCTTTCACCAAAAGCGAATAGGAAATTATAACCAATATAAATGATAGCATATGCAAGCAACACAACTTACAGTTGAGCATCACGTATTTCGCGAAAGTTTAAGAGCATTCATCCGTAGAGAAATTCTACCGAATATCGACCGTTGGGAGGAAGAAGGACAAATCGATCGTTCTATTTGGAAAAAGATGGGTGATATGGGCTTTATGGGGCTCAACTACCCTGAAACTTACGGTGGACTAGATCTGGACTTTTATTACTCCATGATCTTTTGTGAAGAACTCTCCCACTGTTTCTCTGGAGGATTTACCATTACAGCCTTGGTCATTCAGTACATGTCTGCTCCGTATCTATTGAAACATGCATCTGAAGAATTGAAACGGCATTACTTAAGCGGCGTTATTGCTGGTGATTTAATCAGTGCCGTTGCCATCACTGAACCTGGTGCCGGTTCGGATATTCAGCATATCAAAACTTCAGCGATCCGCGAAGGTGATCATTACATCGTCAATGGTTCTAAAACCTTCATTACAAATGGATATTATGGTGATTTCTTTATTACCGCAGTTAAAACTGACCCCACCAAGGGTAGTAAAGGAATCAGTCTTCTTCTGATTGACCGACATGCCATAGGCGTGAGTGCAACAAAAATCAATAAAATGGGTTGGCATGCCTCAGACACCGCAGAATTAGGCTTTGATCAGGTGAAAGTGCCCGTTTCTCATTTAATTGGTAAAGAAGGGGCTGGTTTTGCTTATTTAATGGGCGGCTTGCAGTTGGAACGATTGACCGCAGCTATACAAGGTATAGCAACGGCAGATTCGGCGCTACAATATACCATGGAGTATATCAATAAACGAGAAGCTTTTAAGCAAAAGATTCAAGATTTTCAAGTAATCCGGCATCGCGTAGCCCAAATGGTCGCTAATATCGCCACCACAAAAGCCTTTGTCTATTCCTGTTGTGATCTACAACAATGGGGGCAATATGCTGTGCAGGAATGTTCCATTGCCAAATTACAAGCAAGTGAGCTGGCCATAAGCGTGGTCCATCAATGTTTCCAACTCTTTGGCGGTTATGGTTTTACAGAGGACTTTAAAATTGCGCGTTTATACCGTGATGTTCGAGTAGGCACCATAATTGGAGGTACATCAGAAATTATGTTGGAAATAATTGCCAAAATGACCATTGATAAGGTCAATTATCAACCAAAATCCGACACCACTATTCCTTCAAAGGAAATATGATAAATATTTAATGCTCAACTTTTTTATAAAATAGTTACAATGGATATAGCAAAAAATGCAAATTTAACTCATTTCCTACACGAGCAGGATGAAAGAGGCATTGTATTGATTAGCCCTAAGCCCGATAACGAAAACAGCGATTGTCTTGACCATTTAGAGGAATTTGTGGCGCTAGTTAAAGAACAAATTGCACAGTCCGAGGTCATAGGAATAATATTCAAAAGCCCTTTTACTAAACAAACAATTGAATACAAAACATTTCTTTATCAAGCAAAGCAGGAAAAGAGATTCAAACAACGTCTTACAGCCATACTCCGTCAATTCCAGTCATTACAACAACAACAAAAGCAAATCGTAGGCCTTATAGACGACGATTGTTTCAGTATATCACTTTCTATGATGCTCTGGGCACATTATCGTGTTGGGTTAAATCAAGTGAAATTGGGATTCCCAGAGTCCAAATACGGAATTTTCCCAGGATTTGGAGCAACGACACAAATAGCAACATCACTTAAATTAGAAGACGCCCTTCCCTTACTCATACAGGGGAAACTAATTTCCGCTGAAAAGGCAAAAGCCCTAGGTCTTATTCATCAGCTCGCTCCGAATACAAACGACGCCATCTTTCTAGCGAAAGAATGGATCGTAAAAAACCGCAATAATACAGCATCCAGACAAGCTGTTACTTGGGATGAAAACACGTGGAAAAAGGAATCTGAAACAGTTAGAAAGCGATACGGTGGACTCACACCAGGAATCAACGCATGTCTTGATTTAATTTATGAAAGTGCGAGACATTCAAAAATGGAAATCTTGGAAAGGGAGGTGGAATACTATGTGGAGATTCTTAATAACCCAAAAACTTGGAGTATGGTACGTACACAGTTTTATGGTATACAAGAAGCAAGTAACCCATCGCAAGTTCAAGATGAAAACACATACCAACTAAATCGATTAGCGGTATTAGGGGCCGGCATGATGGGTGCTGGAATTGCTTTTGAAGCAGCGCGGTCGGGAGTAGATGTTATCTTAAAAGATGTGACGATACAACAAGCAGAACAAGGAAAAGCATATGCAGAAAAGGTCAGCTCAAAATTGGTGGAACAGGGAAAAATGAACGAAAAAAAAAGACAAATACTCCTTTCCCATATTCACCCGACAGATCAACTGAACGATATTGGCGCAGTAGACCTCATTATTGAGGCGGTTTTTGAAGATAAGAAGCTAAAAGAAATAGTCAGTACCGAAACGTTACCTTTTCTTACAAAGGAAGGCTTTTTCGCTTCCAATACTACTTCCCTACCTATAAGCGAACTTGCAGAAGTAAGTGCTAAACCCGAGAACTTCATCGGTATGCATTTTTTTTCACCAGTAGATAGGATGGCATTGGTAGAAATAATCAGAGGGAAGCAAACCAGCGAACTAACCTTATCCAAAGCGCTACAAGTCACCAGACAACTGGGTAAAATTCCTATTGTTGTTCACGATGGTCCCGCATTTTTCACTTCCCGCATATTCTTTAATTATTTATTGGAAGCAGTAACGATGTTATTGGAAGGTATTCCTGCTTCAGTAATAGATGAACAGGCACGACATATTGGATTTGCTGTGGGACCATTGACTGTACTTGATGAAATTTCTCTTCCTCTTATGCTACATGTCTACGACCAATTGCCCAGTCAGCACAGTAGTCAACAACGTTGTTACAGATATATAAAGAAGCTGGTAGATGCGGGTCGCCAGGGACGAAAGTCGGGTCGAGGTTTTTATGATTACGACACCTTATCTAGGAATAAAACGGTTTGGCAAGATGGAAGTTTAGGAACTTTATCGACCATACCCGATAAAGAACATATTCAAAACAGACTATTACATGTGATGGCATTGGACAGCTACCGCTGTCTAGCTGAGGGCGTGTTAGACCGTCCCATCGATGGCGATATAGGAGCTACTTTAGGTATCGGGTACCCGATACATACCGGTGGTGTATTTGCACACATGGATCAAGTTGGACTTCAAAAATTTGTACAAGAATGCGAGTCCTTTGCTAATTTCGGAGAACAATGGATCATTCCAGCATCACTATCTCAACGTGCACAAGAGCACTTTACTTTTTACAATGGATTCGAGTCGAATTGGCCATCCGTAACTTAAAGGAAATTAACTAGGCTGCTCTATGGTTTAATATAGAGCAGCCTAGTTATCCCTCAATTACGAATTCACGCTATAAGGTCATCAGATCAACCAATTTATTGACATCCATAGCAACAAATGTATCGTAATCCAATGTCGCATTTAGAATTTGTTTTTGTTGGCTTTCGGTAAATATTCGAGCCAGATTTATCCGATATTTTTCAATTAATTTAGGAATTCCCTCTTCCCGACGACGAGGATGACCGATAGGGTATTCCACCAATACTTCTGCCAATATGGTTCCATCATTAAGTGTTACCGTCAGCCCATTTGCAATAGCTCTCTTTTCTGGATTATGGTAATCTTCGGTAAATTTTAGATCCTCAACACATTTAATTTTATTGCGCAATACATCAATACGCGGATCTTTTGCGACCTGATCTTCATAATCTTCAGCGGTCAACCTTCCGAATAATAGGGGAACAGCAACCATGTATTGGAGACAATGATCACGATCTGCAGGATTATGCAAAGGTCCCCGCTTATCGATGATTCGTATAGCAGCGTCATGGGTACGAATGTAAATATGTGCAATATCTTCAGCTGTTTTACCAATTGCAAGAAGTTGTTCATGGAGCTGCATGGCAGCCTCTACGGCAGTTTGTGCGTGAAATTCTGCTGGAAATGAAATTTTGAACAATACATTTTCCATCACGTACGAACCATATGGTCGCTGAAATTTGAATGTTTGTCCTTTAAAGGACACATCATAAAAACCCCATACAGGTGCAGACAATACAGATGGGTATCCCATCTCACCTGTTTGCGCTATCAAAGCTAAACGGACCGCACGTGAGGTTGCATCTCCGGCCGCCCAGGATTTTCGGCTTCCTGTATTTGGTGCATGACGGTATGTCCTAAGTGCCTGCCCATCTACGAAAGCTAATGAAATAGCATTGATCAATTCATCCCGGCTAAGTCCTAGCAATTTACCAACAACTGCTGTTGAAGCAACTTTCACTAAGATAACATGGTCCAAACCTACTTTATTAAAAGAATTTTCCAATGCCAATATCCCTTGTATTTCATGAGCCATGACCATCGCTTCCAATACTTCTTTCGCTTTCAATGGTTTTTCGCCATTAGCACTTCGGGTCCTACTCAACCAATCGGCAGTTGCTAAGATTCCGCCCAAATTATCTGAAGGGTGCCCCCACTCCGCGGCCAACCAAGTATCATTAAAGTCCAACCATCTAATGATTGTCCCAATATTAAATGCAGCTTGAATGGGATCTAATTGGTAAGCAGTACCGGGTATTTTAGCACCGTTAGGCACCATAGTACCCGCAACAACTGGACCTAGGAGTTTTGTACAAGCTGGATAGGTCAATGCTTCAAAACCACAGCCTAGCGTATCCAAAAAACAATAAAATGCCGTCTTCCAGGCAACTGTACTCTCCACTTTGTAATGGAGTACATAATCGGCGATATCCGTTAGTACCCGATCTGCTTGTGGTCTCTCATTCGAAATTAGTGATGCCATATTGATTTCCTAAAACTATAAGTATATATTATCGTGATTAATCGATTGTTGTCCCCTATTACCGCTCGGAAATTGGAACATAAGGTCGGTTATCCGGACCTATATAATGGGCACTGGGACGAATAATTTTTCCATCTTGTCGCTGTTCAAATACATGTGCAGACCATCCTGTAATCCGCGATAAAACAAATAAAGGGGTAAACATTTCAGTAGGAATTCCCATCAGATGATAAGAAACAGCCGAATACCAATCCAGATTAGGAAACATTTTCTTTTCTTCCCACATGACCGACTCCAATCGTTCAGCTATGGAATAGAGCGTCATATCGCCCGCTTCTTCTGAAAGCTCTTTAGCAATTCGCTTGATCACCTGATTCCGTGGATCTGAAATCGTATATACAGGATGTCCAAAACCGATGATGACCTCTTTGTTCACCAATCTTTTACGAATATCAGCTTCCGCCTCATCCGCATCTGCATATCTGCTCTGAATCTCAAAAGCGACCTCATTAGCTCCGCCATGTTTTGGTCCACGCAATGCACCAATAGCACCTGCAATGCAAGAATACAAATCAGAGCCCGTACCTGCAATAACCCGTGCAGCAAACGTAGAAGCGTTGAACTCATGCTCTGCATATAAGTTAAGTGATACCTGCATTGCTCTTACCCAAGAAGGTGGTGGTTCAGTACCATGTAAAAGATGCAAAAAATGGGCTCCTAAAGTTCCGTCATTGGTCTCTACCTTAATTTCACGACCATGCTGACTGAAGTGGTACCAGTATAATAAAGCCGACGCCATGGACGCCATCAGCCGATTAGCAATATCACGAGCTCCAGCACTCGGATGACTTTCCTTTTCTGGTTGGATGCTTCCAAACACAGAAACATAGGTCCGAAGGACATCCATGGCATGAGCCGTAGTCGGTAATTGTTTTAAGACCTTTTGTATCGCAATCGGTAATCCACGTTGACTGATCAATTGCGCTTGATAGGTTGTGAGTTGCGCTTTGGTTGGTAAGCTCCCATAAATCAATAAATAGGCTACTTCCTCAAAACAAGCTTGCTCGGCAAGCTCCAAGATATCATACCCTCGATAGTGCAAGTCATTTCCACTTTTCCCTACTGTACTTAAAGCTGTATTGCCAGCGGTAACACCAGATAGCGCTACGCTTTTCTTGGGTTTAAAACCCGTTTCATTGGTTTCTGTCATCATGCTTGGTATTGAACAATTGATCTAATCTATTTTCATATGCGTAATAATCTATGCTGCGATACAGTTCTTCTCGAGTCTGCATACTGTCTATTACCGCAGATTGTGTACCGTCTTTTCTTATGTGTTGATATACATTTTCAGCCGCTTTATTTGCAGCTCTAAAAGCAGACAATGGGTACAAGATAATGGAGACATCAGCTTGAGACAGTTCTTCTCGAGTAAACAAAGGGGTTTCACCAAATTCAGTGATATTTGCTAAAATTGGCAATTGAGTGGCCTCACTGAAACTTTTGTATTGTTCCAGTTTATGTACGGCCTCTGCAAAAATAAAATCTGCGCCAGCTTCTTTGTAAGCAACCGCTCGCTCTAGTGCTGCATCCAAACCTTCAGAAGCAAGGGCATCTGTACGTGCACCGATAACAAAAGTATGATCAGTCCGCGCATCTACAGCAGCTTTTATACGGTCGACCATCTCTGCTTTTGATACTAATTCTTTACCCGGTCGATGACCACAACGTTTCGCTCCAACCTGATCTTCCATATGCACCGCAGCAGCTCCAGCTTTTATCAAAGACTTAATCGTACGTGCGACATTAAAAGCTGATGGACCAAATCCAGTATCAATATCAACCAATAGCGGAACCGAACAGACATTGGTGATACGTTGTACATCCACCAATACATCCTCAAGCGTTGTAATACCTAAATCTGGTATTCCCAAAGAACCTGCTGCAACACCTCCCCCAGATAAATAAATGGCTTGAAAACCTGCCTGTTGAGCCAATAATGCATGATTGGCGTGGATAGCCCCTACTACCTGCAATGGTTTTTCATTCTTGATTGCTTCTCTAAACAGAAGACCTGCGGTTTTTATCATATAATTGGATATTAGAAATTAGCATGATGGCCGAGCTTTGCGGTATCAAACCTCTAAAGGATAATTTTTCAGTGTAATTTTCAACTCACTTACTCCAATCGCCCTCGTGCACCTTACTGTTAAAGATAAGAAAAAAAAATAGCCCAATTACAAAATCAGAACGTGATTCCGTATAAATCGCGCACATATAACTGCTCTAATGCATCATCAGCAATACCTTGATTTACAAGAACTCCAATTAAAAAAAAAATGTAAAAAGGAAAATAACACCTTCTAGGTCGCAACAGTTGCACAAGTATAATTGTGTATGCTATTTTATAAAAAAATAAGCAGCAAACAAAATAAATTTAATCCGATGAATTGTTTTCTCTATTTCCGTTATTAAAGTGATTCTTAACGGAATTCAATAATTGCGTAGTAAACCTGTATCCCAAATAAAACAACTCGAACGAATAAATTTGTTTTATATAATGATGCAATAATAATTGTAAACAAATTTATCTAAGTTTGTTTATAGACATTAGTCTACAACGTTTATTTAAATCCAGTTATAACCATTTTTTCAAAGCAATATGAATACTAAAGCAATTGGTTTATTTTTCATCATATTCTTTTTATGTAAAAGCAGCTTTTCACAACAAGTGACTTTATCCTTTGGAGAGGAAGTACAACTCGATGATCTGCTTCTCGAAGCTAAACCTACTAAAAACCCGATCAATTGGATCAACGTCAATACTGCATCCGATACGTGGCGATTAAAGGAAGAATCATTGATCTGCACTGGACTTCCAATTGGCGTTATGCGTTCCGAAAAACAATATGAAAATTTCATCATTCATGTAGAATGGAATCATATCAATGCTGGAGGTAATTCAGGCATCTTCGTATGGTCTGATGCTATTCCCGATTCCATAGGTCGTCTTCCAGGAGGCGTTGAAGTCCAAATGTTAGAATTGGATTGGGTAAATCAAAATGAGAAAGATGGCATCAAACCTCCAATAGCCTATGTTCACGGTGAATTATTTGGTGTAGGCGGAGTAGAAACGATACCCGATAATCCACGTGGTACGCGCAGTAAGTCTATTGAAAATCGTGCTAAAGGTAAAGGAGAATGGAATAAGTACACGGTTATTTGTGTTGATGGAACAATAAAATTGGCGGTAAATGGCAAATTTGTCAATGGAATTCGTCAATCTACAATCAAAAAAGGATATTTATGTTTAGAGTCCGAAGGTTCGGAGATCCACTTCCGAAATTTTAAGTTAATAGCATTAGAACCAGGTGTTACGGGCTCAGCTCAAATTGTAAAAAACTTGGAATAATAGGTTTACTTTCAACATTAAAGCGACTCGTTTACTGTTGAAAATTCGCATAAGAATAATAATTAAGCTATTCTGATAATATCGAAATAATCGGCTCTTAACAACCAAACAAACAAGATTATAAACCTACAAATAGGCAATTGATTAGAAAATATGTAAGTTATAATTAAAGAAAATAAAAACTATTGCTTTCGTTTACTGTTATATAATAAAACAACATATCGTTAAATATATAGAAAACTTAAGACACATGAAAAAACTAGCATTACTACTTACAATCATGGGTGGAATCGCTTTCAGTGCGAACGCACAAAGAATAGAAACTACACCACAGAGCACCGCAGATGTTGGCAGTGCTCCAATAAAACAGGGGAATTGGATGGTCGGAGGTTCTTTAGCCAATCTAGGTTATAGTTTCGAGGGCAAAGCGTTCAATGTCAATCTGCAGCCAAGAGCTGGATATTTTGTTTCTGATGGTATAGCCATTGGTGCTCAAGCGAACTTAGGTTTAACCGCTGCTAAAGGTCATGATAATGAATGGAACTATGGTATCGCCCCATTTGTGAGATACTATTTTCCAGAAGGGTCATCTTCATCAGGTCGCTTTTTTGGACAAGGTGATATTGGGATAGCAGGAAGTTCTATCGGTAAGGGTGCATCATTAGCTTTAGGAGCAAATCTTGGTTATGCGCACTTCATTACAAGAACAGTCGCACTTGAAGCAACCGTGGGATACAACTACACCAAATCAAATGTTAATTTGGGAGACAAAGCATCGGGATTAGGCGTAGGACTTGGGTTCCAAATTTACTTACCTGGTCAAAGATAAGAACCTCATGTCAAACAAATAAAAAAGGCAGATGCGAAAACACCTGCCTTTTTTATTAAGTTCAATCAAACCAATAGCAGTTTCTCCCTACTATTGATTATTAACGAGCTATTTTTGGAGCATAAAACGCAAATAATACAAAACTGTTTAGTAACATACACCTGGCCGAGGTCTAATGGTCATCACGGTCTGTTCATGCCAACTCGTTGGTTCTAAGCAACCCAGTTGTTCATTAAAATAGATATCCGAGACAACCTGCTCTTTTTCTAAATGTACATCCAATTTAAACATCTCTTCCAAATCATTTAATATTCGCTGTTGATACTCCTCTCTTTCGGTAGCAGCAGGCAACGTTATTTCATAGCAATACAAATGAGTTTCCTTCCACAACTCAACATCTCCACATTCTATACTATGTACATAATGACAACGATCACCATTATAAACATATATACGAGAAGCAGAAAAGTTAGCTGATAAGCCATAGGCGAACAAATAAAATTCGTAAATCGCCATATTCACTAGCGAGATCCTTAATATATCTGCATTTTCGTCGCGCACGACACAACTATAAGAATCAAACTCTTCCATTAGTAAGGTAAATCGCGCATAATATCGTTCTTTAGGTTTTGTTTTTAAAATACTCTTAAGCGGCTGTTCACGATTATGGTATTGAAATTCTTTCATGGGACGAATTTTAAAGCGGTCCTGTAATACTATTTTCATCAATTTTTGTTTTATTAATTGCTTGTCATGTTTATATTACGATTTGACTGAACAAACCAAGTATTCTGATTCGTTGAGCGTTGTTACAAAAAAACCGACCCACCTTCCATTGCATTGAACAAAATGAAAAAGTCCTAATGTCATCATTTGCTTACTAAGAAAAAATCACTATATTTATTGTATCAAGAATAAAGAAGTTAATTTTCCTATCATCGCAGATTTTGAAAGAAAAGCAGGTCGGAAAAAATCACAAGGCATTACCATCCTCCCTAAAATTTTATTAAGAGGGTGCAATATGAAGGCGAAAACATACCACAAGGATGGTCTAAACCCGTATTGTTTTTTTTAAAGACAATCCAATTTTACTCTCGATAAAACTGAATGTTCTTTATAAATAGTGCATGGAAAAATAAATGAATCCGATCTTTAGTGTGGGACTGCTGCTTACTGTTGGTTATAAATATCATCGTTTAGAAATTGGTTTTTGAACTTAATTATGCGATAACTGGATGTTCAATTGTATTGTCAACTCGTTAATATAGCACCTTTGGTCAATCAGATAGTTCCTATTTGCACTTACTACTATTATAGTAGTAATATCATATTGCTAATAAACACTACATGTATGCCTATCTATGATGTTGAGCCTTATAGGGCTCGCATTATCGACATAGATTTCAGTATACATTTTATGATCACCAAACCATTAACAAAGCTCACAGTATACTTAGCTAAAGCTAAGTTAAAACAAATATAAAAACTTAGTATTAACTAAGCAACTATTTTTTAAAATATTATGCCTAAATCACTTATAGAATTTGAAATAGTCAATCTCGTACGTAAAAAAAGAAAAGATCTCCACGTGAGTCAAGCTAAAATTGCGCATCTTTTTAATGTATCGGCGGGCTACATCGGTCAAATAGAAATGAAAAATTCTGCCAGCATGTATTCTTATGACCAGCTGAATAAACTAGCTTCATTTTTTAACTGTAGCCCAAAAGAATTTATCCCTGAAAATCCAATTGAAGAAAACAGTGATTCAAATTGCTGAACCAATAACAACAGTTTGTCAAAGAGAGGCTATCAGTAAGTTTCAAGGAAACATGGGTAATCTTCCCATTTTTAAATAAGAAAAGGCATCCAATTGGATGCCTTTTCTTATTTAAAATGCTTCATTTCATCTATTACCAATAAATTGAATACAAAGCGATAACTATTAAAAATACAATGAGTGATCCAACGAGGAATCCATTATGCACCTTGAACATTTTCGCATCGATTTCCAATCCTTTCGGGACAATACCACGCTTATTATCAATTAAACTAATGATGACCATGAAAATAACACAGATGATAAAGACGAATCCCATACGATCAATAAATGGAATTTCATAAAGTCCAGAAGATGGGTTTAAAACAGAGAAACCTGTACTTGATAAAAAAGATAAATCCATCAAATCAGGTAGTTTTTTGAAGACAACGGATAAGATAAATCCACCGATCGTTGCAAACATCGCGGCATTTGAAGTCGTTTTCTTCCAGAAGAAACCTAAAATAAACATCGCAAAAATTCCTGGTGAAACAAATCCGGTATATTCTTGAATATATTGGAATCCTTGTTTACCTTCTCCCATCAACGACTCACCCAAAATAAGTGCCAATCCAGTTCCCATAAGCATGGATACCACTACTGCAATTTTACCGACATTTACCAATCTTGTATCTGAAGCATCTTTATTAAATGCTTTTTGATAGATATCTAATGTAAAAATAGTGGCAATACTATTTGCCTTACCCGCTAAAGAAGCCACAATAGCTGCCGTTAATGCCGCAAATGATAAACCTTTCAATCCTACTGGAAGCAGTGTTAACAATGCTGGATAAGCTTTATTCGGATCCTGAGCTCCTGTAGAGGTCAATAAGCTCGATGCATCAATAGCGCCCAAATCTTTATTGACAATATAATAAACTGCAATACCAGGAATAACCACAATTACGGGCATTAACATTTTCAAGAACGCAGCAAACAAAAGACCGTTTCTAGCTGTAGGCAAAGATGCTCCTAAAGCGCGTTGCGTGATGTACTGATTACATCCCCAGTAACTTAAGTTTGCGATCCACATCCCTCCAATCAATACACTGATACCCGGAAGGTCCATATAGTTAGGATTATCGGTCTTAAATATCATATCAAAATGCTCGGGAGCATCGTTATGTAAAGTTGTGAAACCTGCTAGCACACCATTACCATCGGATATGATATTAAGCGCAATATAAGTAGCTACTAAACCACCTAAAATCAAGAAGAATACTTGAATAACATCGGTATAGCCGATTACCTTCATCCCTCCTAAGGTAATAATGATAGCAAAAACAGCCAATAACATAATACACAAGGTCAGATCTAAACCTGAAATCCCACTAATGGCAACTGCTCCTAAATAGAGAATAGACATCAAATTGACCACGATATAAAGCATCAGCCAAAAAACGGCCATGATCATGGCTACTGTACCATTATAACGCTGATTCAAGAATTGGGGCATCGTGAATATCTTATTTTTAAGATAAACAGGCATAAAAAATACAGCCACTACGATTAGTGTTATGGAAGCCATCCACTCATAGGCTGCAATTGCAAGTCCCATTTTAAAGCCTGACCCACTCATCCCGATAAATTGTTCTGCCGAGATATTTGAAGCGATCAACGAGGCTCCAATAGCCCACCATGTCAATGACCCTTCAGCAAGAAAATAATCCTTCGCTCCCTCGGAAGCAGACTTCTTTTTGTAGTATATCCACAAACCATAAGAAGCAACAATTATAAAGTATACAAAAAATACAATATAATCCTTCGTACTTAAAATAGTATTCATTTAGATAAGATTAATAGATTTAGTTTTGAAATTTTTCAAATATGAGGCTAAATATAGAAATATTTATTTCAGAATATGCTAAAATTTGACACAAAATAGACTTGAGACCAATTCTCATAAAGTATAAAAAATTGATATACGATTGTTTCAATGTCAATTAACTTCGTACTTTTGCAAAATAATGTCAAAAACATCCCAAAATAGAGTCATTCGCTATACTTCCCTATTACTGCTTTTTGTAATACAATTATTGTTCTTATTAGCAATATTCAAGGAAAACAACTCCACCATCGGTTTATCATTTTTTATTGTTATTATTTCCTTTCTATTACTGTATTCATTTTTCAGATCGCCCATTCATCATAACAAGTTAACATTTGAAAAAATTTACATCGCTGTATGGGTGCCTATAGGTGCTGTTGGTTGCTATTTCCTCCACAATCATTTTGGATTAGGTTCTGTTTTCGCTGCAAGTATCGTTGGATTAGCAGGTGCATTAATCCCCTATTTAAATAAGAAGTCCAATTATCTATCGCATATACCTCCAGCTATTTATTGTGGTTCATTTGTCGGTATGTCGGGCCCGAAGGTCGCAGGAGATATTTATTTTATTCTTGCTGCCAGTATATGTACAGCTGTATTATTGATTATTTCTAAAAGTCTCTTAAATGGCATAGGGGGAAAATTAGGAACATTAGCGTTTGCAGGTGTAGCCATCACCTACCTGATTTTATTTTTATTCTCTAGATAATGATTCATACAGTTATTCTCATATTCACGGGTGTATTTGGAAGTTTACTCACGTATTATTTCAACAATAAGTTGAAACTAGGTGGTGTTTTATCTTCTTCCTTACTAACATGTATTGTTGCTGGATTTATTCATTTTTTCCCAACATACATACCCGAACAATTGGCCAATCATATCCCATTAATCTTTATTGGTTCCTCTTTTGTCGGTATGGTTTCGAGCCATCAATTGTCTACATTTATAGGCGTATCCCTTTCTGGTCTAGTGTATAGTCTGATCTACATCAATACCAGCCAATTTTTTGATGGATTTGGAGGAGCTTTAGGCACGTCGGCTTGTATCTCGCTACTCGTAATTATGAGTATCCCCTACCTCCGTTCAAATCAAAAACTAACACTTGGTTATTTTCAACTTCGAAAAATGATGTTTAAAAACATCAAAAAAAGTAAAAAATAAGGATTGCATCCTTCATCTTGTAAGATCTTAATCAAAAAAAAATGCCTTCAAGCTGTATATGCCCTATCACATGGCACATACAGCTTGAAGGCATAGTCCTAATACAAGAAATTAGTATCTCCATACAATTTTATAATATCATCCGATTATCATCGCTTGTATAATCCATAAAAATATCATTATCTAGAAACACTTCTTTTACCTGAGCTTTACTTTTTAATTTCAGTACTGTTGAAGCTTCATTCTTTTCCCAAATTTGAGGTGTAAAATGGATTTTTTCTTTTTTACCATCCACATAAGTCAATATCACATCAAAAGGAATAGCAAATCCACCTATATTTTCAATTTCCAGCGTAATTGTTTTATTTTTCTGTTCTACTTTTGCCAATTTCAAATCGATATAATGATTGCTGAAATACCAATTATTCCAAAACCAATTCAGGTTTAGCCCAGTACCGGCATTAAAAGAATAAAAATAATCCCAAGGCATTGGGTGTTTACCATGCCAATTATCCATGTAATGATGCAGCGCTTTTTTGAATGGCACATCGCCGAGATAATCTTTTAGGGCCAGATAGGATAATGCTGACTTGATATAGGCATTGTTTCCATAACCTTTACCACTCAATTGCGAAGACAATGAAATTAAAGGTTGGTCCTGTTTCTGTCGAGGGTTCTTTAATCCACCCTTCTACTCTAAACTCTTTGAATAGCTTCTTTGCGGCTTCCTCACCATTTTCATCCATACCAATGAGCAATTCAAAGGCCGTTGCCCATCCTTCATCCATAAATGCATAGCGCGTTTCATTAGTGCCCATATAAAAAGGAAAATAAGTATGTGCTATCTCATGATCTACTGTTTGCCTTGCATCCATAAAATTATCAGGTACGCTGCTATCATTGACCATCATCGGGTATTCCATATCCGCAAAACCTTGTACTGCTGTCATCGTTGGGAATGGATATTCTACTCCTGGCCAATTTTTAGAAAACCAATCAATACAATAGCGTTCCCAGCCAACATACTGTTCAAAATCTTTGGTCCCACTCAAATAGGCGGCTTGAACACTTACGCGCTTCGTAGCCAGCTGTACACTAGAGGCATCCCAGACGTAATGGTTACTCAATGCAAAACAAAAATCGGTAATATGCCCAGCATTAAAGCTCCAGGTATTCCATTCCTGTTGTTTGGTGACTTTATGTTCTTGCATATCGTGTAAAGTAGCCACTGGTATCACCTCATCCGAAATCAATGATTTGTTAAAACGACCCAATACTTCAGTTTGCAAAACTTCTTCTGGATTGAGTAATTTCCCAGTACCCCATACCACATAATTTTTAGGGACACAAATATCAACTTGATAATCATTAAAGTCATGATAAAACTCTTGACGTCCATTATGCTCTAACATATCCCAGCCATTATAATCGTCATAAACAGCAATCCGCGGATATGCATAAGCGCAATAATATGTTCCAGAATCGATCTGCCCTTCACGGTCACTCGCTAGAGACAATGGGTATTCCCACTCCATTTCAACTGTTGCGACAGCCAGCGAGCTGATGTCCTCTTTAAGCTTTACTCGGTTTACCGTTGTCCAGTCCTGACTATCTATTTCGTATATTTTATCGTTTACTTTCAAGGATCTCAACTTCAGTCCAGACGTAATAAAATCTGCACTTACCCCCAAAGCCCTTGCTGCCGTTGGCTTGTGAACATTGTTAACAAAACTTATGACAAGTTCATTTAATCTATTAGGGCTATTATTCTCATATAGAATACGCTCTTTACCCGATACGACTTTTGTTACAGGATCAACCGTGATCTGCATATCATAGCGACCTTTATTTTGCCAGTATTTTGCTCCAGGTGCCCCTGTTAAACTACGTGTTTCATTTTGGTAAGCTTGTTTGATATGTCGAGGTGTATAAAGTTCCTGTGCATGTACCAACATGCTAAAGGTGAGAACATATACCAGACTGAATAGAACCTTTAATTTCATATTATCTATTTTTTTGATAAAGATAGGTAGTTACAAAACGAGGTACAAACCATCAAACGATATTAATTAAAAATTAGTCTCAAGAAATATCTTAAGTCTTTCTTTTAACTATATTTGTAAGTATACAAGCGTACACAAACAACGCTATAAACGATTAAAAATTTGCAGTTTAAACTTGATAAATGAAAAAACCGCTACCTAATTTAAATGCATACCCCTTAACTTTAGCCTGTATATCGCTTCTGTTTATAACTTTTATTTCGAGTACTCAAGCCCAGGTCAATATCGTATCAGATTCATCAAGAATTGAATCTAAATCAACCTTTAATCAGCACAAAATCGATTCAAATGCGATTTATCAGTATGATATCTCCGATTTGTTTCGCAACATATTACATCCCAAAAGGGAAAGAAACCCCTATAAAAAACGTTCGGGAATTACGCTGATGCCGGGTGTCGCCCTAAACCCCACTATCGGTGCACAAATCGGTATCAAAGGTGTCGCGGGGATTGTGCTTGGTGATAAATCAAATACAACGATGTCCACCGCCGCTTCGACAGCATCGGTAACAACTAAAGGCATTATGGTCTTCTATGTCAGCCATAATATCTATACAAAAGAGAATAAATGGAATATACAGGGTGGGTGGTCCATTGTCAAAATGGTCAATCCAGATGCCGGATTAGGCATGACCAAAACATTTACGGGAAAACACGAAGATGATATCTTAACCGACCCTGATAAAAATATGTATATCTATAAATATACATCCTTCAGCATCAATGAAAAACTGTACAAAAGAGTTTCTGACAATCTCTTTTTAGGAGCCGGGTTTGCCTTTGATATTCGTCGGAATATCAAAGCTTCGACAGATAATAATGACAACCCCAATTACGTCTATAGCAAGCGTTATGGCTTTGACCCTGAGAAATTCAATTCGAATGGACTTTTGTTCAATGTCCAATACATGACCCGTGATAATCCAAACCGTGCTTATAAAGGGATTTATTCGGACATCGGCATCCGGATGAACCAAGAGTGGATGGGGAGTAGTAAAAATGCGATACAACTCACTACAGATTTTAGAAAGTATTTCAGTTTATCGGAAGAGAATCCAGAACATGTACTGGCATTTTGGAATTATGGTTCTTACAGAATCTCCGGAAGACTTCCCTATTTGGATCTTCCTGGAACAGCAAAAGATGCTTCTGTAAGATCAGGACGTGGCTATACCATGGGTTTTTTCAAAGGCCTTTCTTACTTTTATAATGAGGCAGAATATCGATTCCCCATATTCCGAAACAAATTCATTAGCGGGGCAACATTTTTTAATATCCAATCGACCAATAATGATATGGACAGCAAGTTGTTTGAATCTTGGCGAGCAGCAGGCGGAGCAGGCATTCGTATTTTATTCAACAAGGCGACACGTACCAACCTATGTATAGACTATGCGATCGGAGGCTACCATCAACGTGGATTATTCTTAGGACTCAATGAAACATTTTAAAAGATGGCATAATTAGAGTTTTTCGTTATTTTAGGGCAAAATATTTTGACCCACTATACGATATGTCTGTTATTAAGTCACCATTATACTGTTTATTATTCATTACATCATCCCTATATGCTCAAGAAGCAAAAAAGGATTCCCTTACTGCTTATCAATTAGAAACTGCTCAAGTATCGGGCTATCTTACAAAGCAGGCCTTATTGACAACGGCGGGTTTCTGCCTCCGTAGTAGGACAAAACACCTTACTCAGTCAACATAGCGCCAGCCTTTTACCGGGCCTAAATACAGTCCCTGGTTTACGAATGGAAGAACGCTCACCAGGAAGCTACCGTTTGGCTCTTCGTGGAAGTTTAATTCGCTCACCTTTTGGTATTCGAAATGTTAAGGTCTATATCGATGAATTTCCGATGACAGATGCGGGAGGAAACACTTACCTGAACCTCATCGATCCAGCTTCCATCGCTCAAATCGAAGTGCTAAAAGGACCTGATGGTTCTATTTTCGGACCAAACTCTGGAGGAGTTTTAGTGATAAAACCCAATGGTTTTCAACGAGAAATTGAATCTAAAACCTCCCTCAATCTAGCTGGTGGCTCATTTGGTTTTGCACAACAACAGTTTTCTACCCAACATCAGGTAAATGCAAAATATCGCTTCTCCTTCGATCAAAGTTTTACAAGATCAGATGGTTATCGCGAAAATTCTGCTTTGAATAAAAAGACTTTCCAAACGGCGCATGAATGGAATTATAAACCTAAAGCAAGTTTAAAACTTTTCGCGCTCTATAGCGACCTGAACTATCAGACTCCTGGAGGACTTACGCTTGCTCAATATCAAGAAAATCCAAGAGCTGCTCGCCCTGCTACAGCAACCACACCATCCGCAAAACAACAAAAAGCGGCTATAGATAATAAAACTTTCTACGGTGGTATATCACATCAGATACAGATCAGCAATAAGATCAGCAACACCACTACCGTCTTTGGTTCTTCGTCAAAAATAGAAAATCCCTTTATCACGAACTATGAATTTAGAGATGAGCAGAACCTAGGTTATCGCAGCTACTTCTCTTACGAATCAAAAAATAGTATAGACTGGCAAATACAAATCGGTACAGAAGGACAAAAGGGTTGGTATGATATCGCTAACTACGATAATAATGGAGGAATAGCTGCTGACAAACAGGCATCGGATAAATTGGAAAACTGGCAGAATTTCTATTTTGCAAGAACAAAAATGACGCTAGCTAACAGATGGACCCTAGAAGGTGCCATAGGATTAAATCAGAATCAAATTGCCTATAAACAATTATATCCAACCGCATCGTCGCAAAAGGAACAGATCAACTTTGGAACAAATTGGATGCCCAAGATTGCGACATCTTATCTGTTAGCACCAAACCTTGCGCTCCGAGGTTTCCATCTCTTCGGGATTCTCCACGCCCACCATTGCAGAAGTACGTTCTTCGGACAACCTGATCAACACGGAATTGAAACCAGAATCTGGTTATAACCATGAGGTTGGATTACGATGGGAATGGATGAATCGACGCTTCATCACGGACTTTTCTTATTACCAATATCAAATGGATAATGCCATTATTCGTCAATTAAATACAGATGGAATAGAATATTATCAGAATGCTGGAAAGGTGAAGCAAAAAGGATTTGAAAGTTCCATCATGGGGTACATCATCACACCCAATACGGAAAATTTTATACAGGGATTATATATCAATTCTAGCGTAACCTATAATCACTATCGTTTTGGAAATTATCAAGTGGAGGATGAAAATTACGACAACAACAAACTCACTGCAGTGCCTGACTGGGTCATTGTCCATGCGGCAAACTTAGATCTCGCCCATCGCATCGGTTTTAATATACAGCATAACTATACCTCCAAAATTCCCTTGAACGATGCAAATACAGCATTTTCAGAAGCCTATCATCTGGTTCAAGCAAAACTGCACTGGGGATTCAAATTTTCAACTCAACTACAGGCGCAAGTCTATCTAGGTGTTGACAATCTACTGAATGAAAAATACAGCTTGGGTAATGATATCAATGCGTTTGGAGGAAGGTACTATAATGCAGCTCCTACTCGAAACTTTTTCGGCGGATTAAAATTAAGCTATTAGTATGAAACAACATGATAACATAGTGCCATTAGCAGATGATGCTCCCATACCTTATGATTTATTATTGCTCGCGGACGAAACTAAAGAGATAATTGATAGCTATATTTATGATTGCTCGATCTTTATGCTAACAAAAGAAACCAACATATCCTTAGATCCACTCAAAAATCAAGTTGGATGTTTGGATCATAATAGCTCCATCACCGATAAAAACAAATCATCTCTTGATGAAAAATCCATTGTAGCAATTGGTGTTATGGCTATTATGAAGTTGGATACCGATACGCTCGAACTTAAAAATATGGCTATTGCTCCCCATGAACAATCACAAGGGTTTGGGTCGGACATGCTTTCCTATTTAAAAAGCTATGCAAGAGATCATCATTTTCAAAAAATATGGGTTGGGACTGCCGATGTGGGCTATCGCCAGCATCAATTCTATATGCGAAATGAATTTGAAATGGACCATATCCGCAAAAATTTCTTTCTAAACAATTATCCTGTACCACTCATAGAGAATGGATTACAAATGAAACACATGTTGGTATTTCAATATCAATTGTAAAGAACAAAAAATAAATCAGACCTTTCAGTCCAAACAATTTTATCTAACTTTAAAATTAATATGCTTTAATATAAGCATGAAAAAATATGAGTAATTTCAATTTTCCGTTATACTTTCAATTCAAGATTTCGACCTTCCACAACGATTTCACCATCAAGGATAGTGAAAACCGCACGCTTTTTTATGTCCGTCAGAAGCTCTTTAAACTGAAAGAAGAAATCATGATATTTGCGAACGAAAGTCGTTCAGAACAACTGTACGGCATAAAGGCTGATCGTTGGTTAGATTTCAATGCAAACTATACCATTACAGATGCAAGGACCAACGAAACCATCGGAAAAATAGGCCGAAAAGGAATGAAATCACTATGGAAAGCGAACTATAACGCTTTTGATAGTGCTGGTATGGAAGATTATCTCATCAAAGAAGATAATGCTTGGATAAAGGTTGGTGATAATCTCCTAGGTGAAATCCCCATTCTGAACATACTCACCGGGTATATATTCAATCCTTCTTATAGTTTGTATGACAAACGTGAGAATGTGCTATTACAGCTCCTCAAAAAGCCATCTTTCTTCGGTCGCAAATTTACATTGGAAAAATTAGCTAATATCAATCCCGAAGATGAAACAAGGCTTATCCTCTGTTTCATGATGATGATCTTGCTCGAACGCGAAAGAGGATAAAAAAACAAATGGAGCATATACTGGATATACGCTCCATTTCCCCTTACAATCCTTTAATCAAACGGTTCAACTGATATAATTTCACCAACCGCTCTATAAAAAACAAGATCATGACGGAATTAAAATTGTAAATAAAACAATTTTTTTTAAGTTTGACTAGCATGCACACAAAATCCGTTTCTTTAGAAAATTTAGACGATTTTCACCAATACAGATTGACCGATATCATCTTCGATGAAACCATCCGTTACCGTTATTTTTCGTGGATGTCCGGTTTGGCAGAAATCAACTATCCTACACAAGTATATGCTATTCAAAAAAATGAAGCCCAATTTTTCATCCAATCTTTAGGAATCACCTATACGGTTATCGTTGTCTTTGATCATCCGACACTTTCCTTATGCTGTAATTGTTCAGAAACAGAAGCATTTTGTGTACATCAAAAAATTGCTTTAAATCAGCTCATCAAAAACGAACAATTACACTTGTTTTTCTCTGTAGTTGCCTATCAGTCCTATTTGACTAAAATAGCCGTAAAATATGGCCTAGAGGATGAACAGCAATTGGAAGATTATTTCGAGATCCAATGGGTCAATGACCAAGTACACATACATAAAAAGGACGATAATCTACTGGAGCTATCGCGCGCAGTTCTCCCTCAGGAAATGGTTTTCCCTAAAGAGAACAATGCAGTAGAACAGCAAACGAACATATTAGTACTCAAAGAACATAAATACTACAAACACCCCCAAGTATTACTCTATCGATCAGATCGAACAAAAAATGGTACGTTAAAAAATCCCTTGCAAGAGATTTCCTGCGAAGAGATGATCTGGAAAAGCAAAGATATTACCGAAAGTCAGTTTTTCACTGCCCTACATTTTCTAGGACAAAATACGATTGCGGAAGATAATCAACAAGTCGTAGCATTTAAAATGTTGATCAAAAACCCGCTCGGATTAGAAATTTATAGGCATGATAAAACGCTATCACAAAATATTGGAGCGAATAGTTTAATCCAAATCACGCTGAGACCATTGCCAAAAACAATTCGTATCGATGTTGATCAGGAAGCACCATTTTTCACCATACGAAGTTATATTGAAATTGCAGGACAAGAGCATACCCTGCAAAACTTACCCCTTGTGTTCGATCATTTCATACAGGTGCAACAGCATTTTTATTTTATCGAGATTCCCCAAATTCTAACACTTTTCCAAGTATTCGCCACGACAGCGGATCATCTCAAAGTACATCAATCCAAATTTGAGGATTTTAAAAAGGATTTTCTAATGGCTATGGAAGAAGTTGTAGAAGTAAATTATCATCACATTCCCAAAGCCAGCTCCAAACAGATCAAGGAACAACAATTCTATACCGATACAGAAGCCATTATATACCTGGAAGAATCGGGAGATTATATCAATCTAATCCCAACCATGCGCTATGCAGATGTGGAAGTTCCGGTAAGAAGTAGAAGATCTATTTTCGGATTTGATCATCATGGACAGAAATTCTTAGTAAAACGGGATGCTGAGGCAGAACTTCGAATCGTGAGTTTAATTGTGAAACAACATCCTTATTTTAAGGAACAACTCGAAGAGGATTTTCAGCACTTCTATTTACATCGTAAACATTTCCTTGAACAAGACTGGTTTTTAAATGTTTTTGAAGATTGGCGCAACCATCAGATTTCCATCATCGGCTTTAATGAAATAAAAACCAATAAATTCAATTCCTTTAAAGGTAAAATAACGATTCATGTACTCAGTGGACAGAATTGGTTCAATGTAAACGTGAATATACAGTTTGGTAAAAATAAAGGTTCTCTTAAAAACCTACAAAAGGCCATTCGCAATAAATCAAAATTCATCACCTTAGATGATGGAACTGTAGGTATACTACCCGAAGAATGGATAAATAAGTTTGAGCAGTTTTTTCTAGCAGGCGAAATTATCGATGATACCCTTCTACAGATAGCAGAAACCAACTACACAGCCCTAGACCGGTACTTTGAAGAACAATGGCTATCCCAAGCTGCAAAAGAGCGGTTGAACGAAATAAAAAATAAAATCCAACAGATCGATCAAGTACAACCTGTCGTCCTGTCCAAAGATTTTAAGGGAACACTCCGAAGTTATCAGCAGGATGGCCTAAATTGGCTCAATTTTTTAGACGAATTTAATTTTGGAGGGTGTTTAGCTGATGATATGGGCCTCGGAAAAACCATACAGATCATTGCTTTTATCTTAGATCAACGAAATAAAGTAGAACACAACTGTAATTTATTGGTACTTCCGACAACGCTGATTTTCAACTGGAAAAATGAATTGAAAAAATTCGCTCCATCCATCCGAATATTGGAGCTACAGGGACCTGACCGTCAAAAGGATTGTCTAAATTTTGAGCAATACGAATTGATATTGATATCCTATCACAACTTATTGACCGATATCAATCATTTAAAAAAACAGTCCTTCAACTATATCTTCTTAGATGAGTCTCAGCAAATAAAAAACCCAAACTCGCAACGGTATCAAGCTGTCACTAAACTAAAATCACGTAATCGTATCGTGATAACGGGGACTCCTATTGAGAATAGTACCCTCGATTTATTTTCACAATTATCGTTTGTCAATCCAGGGTTATTAGGTTCAAAAAAATACTTTAAAGATGTATACACGACCCCTATTGATGGATTTAGCAATAAAAAAAGACTCGAGGAACTCCAGCGCAAAGTGAAACCCTTTATCCTACGTCGCACAAAAGCTGAGGTCGCAAAAGAGTTACCGCTTAAAAATGAACTGATACTTTACTGCGAAATGAAACCTGCACAACGACATATTTACGATACTTACGAGAAAGAGTTTCGTGAATTTATCTCTGCGAAAGATGGTGATGAAATCCGCAAAAGTCCCATGCACGTACTGAAAGGGCTCACTAAATTGCGTCAAATATGTAATTCGACAAAATTATTAAAAACAGAAGACCTTACTGTAGAGCAAGACTCCTGTAAAATTGAAATGCTTGTGGAGCAGGTACGCGATAAGTGCCCTTATCAAAAAATCATTATTTTCTCACAATTTGTCAGTATGCTGAATCTCATTGAAGTTGCATTGGCCAAACACGAAATATCGGCACTAAAGTTGACAGGACAATCGAGAGATAGGCAACATATTGTGACGCAATTTCAAGAAAACGACGCAGAAAGGGTTATTTTGATTAGCTTAAAAGCAGGAGGTACAGGTTTAAATCTAACCGCGGCAAGCTTAGTCTATCTGGTCGATCCGTGGTGGAATCCAGCAGTGGAAACTCAAGCCATCGATCGTGCTTTCCGGATCGGGCAATCTAAAGATGTTACAGCGATACGCTTGATCTGCCCGGATACTGTGGAAGATAAAATCATGAAATTGCAGGCAAATAAAACAGCTATAGCAGAGAACATCTTTGCCGACACGCATAATCCTATAGCAGATTTCATGAATAAAGAACGCTTACTGGCCCTGTTCAATTAACTATCGAGACCCTATCTAAACGGATAGGATCACAAACAATAGGGTTCAAAAGGAATCTCAAATGGAAAACAATAGCTTCTGCTCCATGAGGTTCAACACCATTAAAACTGCCAAAAGCAGTTTGTAAGCCTATAAAAAACGAATCGGTCATGCATAATCGTATATTCCAATGAAAAAATTAAGACAAAGTATTGAACAGTTGAAATCTCCAGAACAGCTTTCTGCAGCAGCATATATGGATCAGATTTGGTCCTATATCTGCTACTCTCCAAAGATGCCATTGAGACATAACCAAGAACAATTATTACAACTAGCTTCTAAAAGTCAACATGCTGTGAAAGACGAGTTTTTCACAGGAGAATTGTTGTCGTTCCCAGTTTACACTTGGGGATCTGGAGATAAAATTATCCTGCTAACGCATGGCTGGGGATCCAAGGCAGCAGATTTTGCCTTCTACATTGAAAAACTTTTAAATAACGGTGATTTCAAGATAATTGCCTTTGATGCACCTGGTAATGGGGAGGCAGCGGGAGAACTCTCTAATCTAATTTTGTATATCGAAGCTGTAAAAGCTATTATCACGACATATGGAGCACCTTACATAGCAATTGGGCATTCCCTTGGAGCTATGGCCAACATCGCTGCGCTATCCAACCTCAAGCTATCACCTGCTCGTATCATTAGTCTCACGCCTTTGGTAGATCTAAAAGCGAACTTTGCGGCAAGTATGGATTTTGTTAACATTCCACATACAATACAACAGCATTTTTTTGAGGGTTTTGAAAAAAGATTCAACATGAAAACGACCTACTTCCATTTAAATAGTTTGTACCATTTTCCTGAAGACCAACATCATCTTGTTCTTTACGATCAGGAAGACAAGATTGCTCCTTTCCCCTATTTGCAATCATTTTTCGAAAACCATCCCTTAACTGATGCCATTGATTTTAATGGTGTTGGTCATGAAAGGATATTAAAATCAGAAGAAGCAGTACAAGTTATATTGGAAAAGATTCAAACGATACAGGATTAAAAACTGGCTCTATAGCACCGTTATTTTGATTATGACAGCAATAGGTCACAAAACATTTTTCTAATTATTACCTTTGTAATACACACATTTATATTAAAGCATGATTAAAGCAGTATTTTTTGATATCGACGGTACCCTACTTAGTTTCGATACACATCAAGTTCCAGCCTCAACTGAAAAAGCCATTCAAGAATTAAAATCAAAAGGAATAAAAGTAATTGTTTCCACAGGAAGATCTATCAATAGTTTAGATCATATCAAATACTTAGACTTTGACGGATTTATTACATTTAACGGAGGCTATTGCATAACCAAAGAAGGAGATGTACTTTTTAGAAAAGGTATTGATGCTGCAGATATTTTATCTTTGATCGACCATGCTGCAGAAAATGATATTAGTTTTTCGTTGATGTCTGAAGAGGAAATTTCGATATTTCAGGTCACTCCCGAAATCGCTTCTATGTATGCACTTTTAAACTTACCGGTTCCACCTCAAAGATCTTATGCAGACTTTGATATGTCATCTGTACTCCAAACCAATATCTTTATTCAACCTGAAGTACAAGAGGTTTTTATGGACACCGTCATGCCGAATTCTATTGCATCACGTTGGACACCCCTATTTGCAGATGTCAATCCCTTAGGACAAAGTAAACAAGTAGGAATCGATATCTTTATCAAACATTTTGATATCGACTTGAAAGAAACAATGTCTTTTGGTGATGGTGGAAATGATATCACGATGTTAAAACATACCGCATATGGTATCGCCATGGGCAATGCTAACCCTGAAGTAAAAGCAATAGCAGACTACATAACAGATGATGTCGATAATGATGGTATATACAATGCTTTAGCACACTTTGGGGTTATCTAAAACCGCAACGTTAAATTTGAGCGAAATGTATGTGCATTACTATTCATAATAAGTGTATGTTGATCGCCAAATTCATACTGTAAACGTGCCTGATAGTTATCCATAGCATCACTGATCTTTTGATCGACAATATGATGATTGACATGATTTGTAATATCCAATGAAATGATTTTTTCAAATACTGAAATCTTGATTTTCATTGGATATCTTTCCGCTTCATGGTACCCTTGCCATAATGCATTTTGAACCAATGGCAGTAAAATAAATCGAGGTACTGACAAATGCGGATTTTCTACTTTTTTAGTCCATCCTATGGATATATCTACAGCAGAAACTTGACTAAATAAAGACACATACCTTTCCATGAAGTCGATCTCTAGACTAGCAGAAACTATTTTAGTTGGTTGCAAAGCAATATGCTGAAAATCTAGAAAAGCTTGTAAAAAAGTATCATCCTTTGAATCACCCTTAACTTTATCCAGACAAAGACGCATGAGCTCAACATCCATCTGGCTGTTTATATAAGATAGCGCTGCTTTATCCTTCCACTGTTCCTGTAAGTTTTCAGGAACCTTACTACTCCACAAACGATTCCATAATCGATCCATCCCTATTTTCATGATAGCTATTTAAATTTCTCCAAAGTCTCTGAAACCCTAAAATCAACAATTCTTCCAATCAATTCATAAGGTATCGGTTGCTTTAGTGGAAATTGAACCGAACCTTTACCTTGCTTATAAGAAGCAAGTTCGGCTTCAAATTTCGAATGACCGGTTGGAGTTGCATAAAAGCCAATATGTTTCTGAAATCCACCGAAGTAAACAAGCGGTTTTCCTTTTAATTTGTAAGCAGGCATACCATAGGCAATTCCCTCTGTAGCCTCATGGGCGTGCTGTAAAATGGTTTTGCGCACCTGCAACAAGATAGGCTGCACTTCTATTGGGAAAGAAGCGATATACGCTTCCACTGTTTTAAATTCAACATTCATCACGGATTAAGATTTAAAATACAAGTTAAATGTAAACAAAAGGGAACCATTTTACCAATGATTCCCTTTTGTTTTTATAAAAATTTCTGTATGTATCTTATTCTAAACCACTGACACCACCAGATACGACCAGTTTCATCGCGTCTGTAGCGGACATATCTAATTTTGTTACTAAAGAAGATTTTACAACAACAACCTGCCCCGCAAATGAGTAAGAATATGGGAAATAAACGACCACTTCATCTGTCAGCTTAATTTTTGATAAATCGGACTGTGTCAAGAAGCCAATTTTACTCACCCCTATTTCATTCACTTTTACCAATACAGGTACATTGAATTTTTTGGCATCGCCAACAAATGCTTCGGTAAAATCTTTAATGGAAGAATACAGTGTATTCAATAACGGGATACGTTTGATCTGGTGATTTAACCACCCTTTAATGGGGTCTGTTACAAAGTTTGTAAAGACGATTCCTGCCAATACCAGAATCAATATGACAGTTAAGATACCGATCCCTGGAATATATACCGGATGTCCAGTTTCATCCTCCAGAAATAAACCGGTTAGGTTCAATGCCGAATCCACCGAAGCAACGATCCAAACAATTAGAAAAACAGCACCAGCTAAAGGAACGACCACCAAGGTTCCTTTTATGAGATAATTTAAAAAAGATCTTACTAATTTTGACAACATATTACTTGTTCCTATAGACCCTACAAATATGCAAAATATGCGTTGAATTACTCGTAAAAATAAACTCTTTTCACCCGTTGCGAGATATTGACCAACAATTCATACGGTATGGTCCCAATGGCCAAAGCTGCCTCTTTTATATCAGGATATACAATAACTTCATCTTCTTCATTGACTTCAATATCTGTGACATCCAACATGCACATATCCATACAGATATTGCCTACTGTAGCTACAATTTGTCCATTAATGGACATCTTCCCGACCCCATTTCCAAAACGACGATCATAACCATCGGCATAACCAATCTTAATCGTTGCAATACGACTAGGTCGATGTATTACTCCTGCTCGATTGTACCCTATGGTCTCCGTAGCCGACAATTGTTTTATCTGTGTAACGTTCGTTTTCAGCACACTCACTTCCTTCACGGGCAAGTCTTCTCTTTCCAAGTCTATTCCATAAAGACCAATTCCCAGGCGGACCATGTCAAAATAAGCCGAAGGCCATAAAGCAATTCCAGAAGTTGCCGCTATATGACGAATAAATGAATAGCCTAATTCCTGTTTTAACTGAGCCGTAAACTCGTCCAACAACTGAATCTGATTTTCAGTAAACTTATCATCGACAACATTTCCTGCAGAAGCAAGATGTGAGAATACGGACTGCACCCTAATCACTTCTTGATTTTTTAAAATAGCTAGCAATGCCTCTATTTCCTCGGGCATAAATCCCAATCGGTGCATTCCGGTATCTACTTTGATATGAACAGGAAATCCCTTCAAATCATGTTGCTTTAGATAACGAATAAAAGAGTTCAAAATTCTAAAACTATAGATTTCGGGTTCCAATCTGTGCTGCACTATCGCGTCAAAAGCATTCTCATCTGGGCTCATCACCACGATAGGCAAGGTAATGCCTCCATTCCTTAAATCCACCCCCTCATCCGTAAATGCAACTGTTAAGTAATCCACATGATTAAACTGCAATAAATTAGCGATTTCAAAACTTCCACTACCATAGGAAAAAGCCTTCACCATAGCCATTAATTTAACACCTGGAGGCAATAATCCGCGATATACATTGAGGTTATGCTCGAGCGCATTGAGATTAATTTCTAAGGTCGTATCGTGCGATTTTGCTACCAACCGCTTACTTATCTGCTCGAAGTGGTAATCCCGAGCGCCTTTAATCAGAATCGTAGCATCGCTATAATTGATATGCTTGAGGTCTTCAAGAAATGATTTTGTGTCTGCATAATTTGTTATCGGCAATGTAAACTGAGAAACCAATTGACCTAAGACCGGTCCTATAAAAATCAACTCGGTCAATCCACTCTCCGAAATCAAGCGTTTCAATTTACCAAATGTCTTTTCATCCTTTACCTGAACACCTGGAATATCCGATAGAATCAGGATCTTACGCAAGTGTTGCTTCTGTTGCTTTAAAAAATCCAATGCGATTTGCAACGCCACTAAATCATTACTATAAGAATCATCGATAATGGAAACTGTTCTGTTTCCCTTTCTTCAACTCCAAACGCATCTCCATTGGCTGTAAGGTTGCGATACGTTCAGCAATTACCTTTACATCATATCCAAAGGTAATCATCACCCCAATGCAAGAAATGGCATTTTCAATGGAAGCTTGATCGACAAAAGGGATTTTTACAGTAAAGATCTGACGTGAAAAACATAAACTGACCAAGGTCGATTGATTGTCTTCCTTTTTTAGGGAATACACTTCCAATTGGCAGGACTCCTCATCACCCCAAGCAAATTTATAAATCTGAGAAGGCATATAGACATGTTCCAAATATTTCTGCGGATAGACCAATACTTCCGCATCTGTAAAGAGTTTTAATTTTTCATCAATTTTTTCCTCTTTAGATTGGAAGCCCTCTCTATGCGCAACACCAATATTGGTCAATACACCATGCGTAGGTTTAATCATTTTTTCCAACCTAGCCATTTCGCCTACTTCACTAATACCCGCTTCTATGATGGCAAAGTTATACTGCTCATTTAACTCCCAAAGTGATAATGCAACCCCTAATTGTGAGTTGTAGCTTTTGGGACTACGGTAGATCTTGTATTCAGGAGACAACAATTGGAATAACCATTCTTTGACAATGGTTTTACCATTGCTCCCCGTTATTCCCAAGACTGGAGATTTGAATTTCTTTCTTTGAAAAGCAGCTATCGCTTGCAAGGCCAAAAATGTATCTGGCACCCATAAGATATTGGCATCAGTCAATACAAGCTCCTGTTGTAGATCATTTTGCAAGACAAAGTTTCGGACACCTTTGCTGTAAGCATCCATGATGAAATCATGCCCATCCCTACGGTTGACCAAAGCAAAAAACAAACCTGTTTCTGCATTCATGATCTTACGTGTATCATAAATCAAATTTTGAATGATGGATTCATGGGCTACAATAATCGATCTTTGAGGTGCTACAATCTCCGAAATATCCGCTATGGTATACATTATATAAAGTTTTATTCAATCAAAGCTCAACATTTTTTCAGTAAGTTCAATATATTTTTGAAATTTGTAAAGATGTTTGACGAAGAGAAAACGAGAAAGAAAAGCTATAGCCCTAAGCAGGCATTGCTAAAGGCTGAAAGTTATTGTGCCTATCAGGAAAGAGCACAACAGGAAGTAAGAGATAAATTGTACGACTGGGGTTTGCACCAAGAAGATGTAGAGCAGATCATCTCCCAATTGATAACGGAAAATTTCCTCAATGAGGAAAGGTTTGCCATTGCTTATACTTTAGGGAAATTGCGAATGAAGAGTTGGGGTAGAATCAAGATAAAACAATCCTTAAAATTCAAAAAGGTATCAGATCCCTTGATTAGACTTGCTTTTTCTAAGATAGATCTGGATGAATACGAAAGTAAACTAAGCGACCTGATTGATAAAAAGCAACTATCTTTGAAAGACAAAGATCCCTATATCCTAAAAAATAAGCTATTTCAATATGCATTGTCACGAGGTTTTGAGAGCGATATCATTTCTTCTCTCCTGAAAGAAAAGGGCTTATAAAAAAAAGACACTAAAGCTTGTATTAAAATTTGTTTTTATAATTATTAGCTCTATATTTGCATCACCAAAACAGAAAACAACAGTTGACTGTTAGTAATGCGAAAGTAGCTCAGTTGGTAGAGCACAACCTTGCCAAGGTTGGGGTCGCGAGTTCGAATCTCGTCTTTCGCTCCACATGAATATCACCTGCCTAGGTGGTGGAACTGGTAGACACGCAGGACTTAAAATCCTGTTTCCGTTAAGGAAGTGCGGGTTCGATTCCCGCCCTAGGTACAAGAAAGCTCATCCAAAAGATGAGCTTTTCTTGTTGATATCCTATATTTTTTAAAATCTAAAATATGCTATTCAACATCACACTTAAGTGTTACCAACTTATAACTTAACAGGTATATTATAGTGGTTTTATAAAGGGTTCATAGAGAGTTCATAGAGGTGAAATTCTAGATACCCTCTATTAATTCCCTGTTAAACTCATCTAATATCTATCTTAATTCCCAATTTGGTACTCAGTTGATTTTAATCATTCCTTAGCACCTTACAAAAGCCGCCCTCCATTTAAGAAAACTTCCTGTAAAAACTATTTTCGTAATCCTTTGGTTTTTAAAAGTAATATAAGTGATTTGTAAATTTTCATACCTTTATCAACTGATAACTTATTCAACAAATAAGGACAAAAACTACTTAGAAACAGATAGGATTATTGTCAATTACATCAGCACGAAACACCTAATACATGATAGATAATATCAAGATCACAGATACCAAAGTATTGTCAGATAATTGGTACGTCCTTAGAAAGATAACTTACGAATATTCAAAAAAAGACGGCACAATCATGAGCCAAAGCAGAGAGGCTTATGACAGAGGAAACGGCGCCACTATTTTACTGTACAATAAAGAACAGAAAACAGTTATCCTCACCCGTCAATTTCGACTCCCTACATTTGTCAATGGAAATGAGACAGGGATGTTAATCGAGGCCTGTGCGGGTTTATTGGATAAGGATAATGCCGAAGACTGCATCAGAAGAGAGACAGAAGAAGAAACTGGTTATAAAATTACAGACGTACGAAAGATATTTGAAGCTTATATGTCCCCAGGTTTCTGTTACGGAAATTTTGTATTTCTTTATAGCCGAATATGCAAAAGAAATGAAGGTGAGTGAAGGTGGTGGACTGGATCATGAGGAAGAAAATATTGAAGTTTTGGAATTAGATATTACCGAAGCGATGCAGCTGGTAGAAAGTGGAGGGATCAAGGACGCTAAAACAATTATGTTGCTTCAATACATTAAACTTCATAATATCTTATAGTCTAAAACATTGTAGGAGCAACTTTAATTGTCACAATAGATGGCTTTATAAAATAGTGTCGGCTTTGAAAGTGAGTACTATAACACCTTCCCCATATAAAAAACGTGTTACTCATTTATGAGCAACACGTTTAGTAAATTTCATCTACTTACACTACAGAGCATTATTTGAGTTTAACGGTAAAAACAGTTGCAACACCTCTTTCTCCGTCGTGATCAAATTTATCATTGTCAGAAGGGAAGTTAACAACTCCTTCACCTTTAACCCAAGCTGTAGATGAACCTCCTCCATCATAATTTAATGCCGAGGTACAACCGAGTGCTTCCATTAACTCAGATAATTGAGGAATAGTAAGCCCCTGTGATTGGGAAGATCGGCCATCTACAACAACAACCATCAACTTATTGTCGGGAGTTATGCCAACTGCTGTACGTGGATGTCTATTTCTATTGAAGTCCACATCTAATTGAGACAACGGTTTCCCATTCAAAATCAAAAGTGGCCCACCTGCTAAGGCAATCGGTTCGGTGACAGACAACCATCCTGTTCCTGGTTTTGCAACAATATGTGTAGCTCCTGCCGAATTTATTGTTATTGCTCCATTTTCACGATAAGGGTTAAAACCGCTTATCGTATTATTAATCACTTGTCCATCGTTCTTAAAAAATACCGTGGATCCGCCAGTTGTCGTATTAAAATAACTACCATTAAATGCCACCAGAGCATTATTTGCAATTGCAGCATCACTAGTTTTTAAAAATCTGGATTTTACATAAGGGATTTCCAGTTGTAGTCCTTTATTCAGATCAATCTCCAATATATTAACATATTGTCTAGAATCAAATATGTTAGAAAAATGGAAATACTTCCATGCTACTCCGTCTGCGACTTCTTTCTTTTTCCACGCTGTCTCTCCAATTAATTTCTTTAGATCAACAAGTTCTACTTGGGAATAATCGTAAGGTAGCTGTGTACCTTCTTCTTCTTTACTGCATGCAGTAAAGAGAAATAAGACGATTAAACTATATATAATATTATTTTTCATTTTTTTAATTAGTTTTTTGTTCTTCAATCCATTTAAGTTTTAATGGTTTTGGAGATTTCATAATCATTTTTTCAGGATCCAGGTTAAGGGTTTCCATATTTCTATATAAAACAATCTGTTTGTTTTTTATATCATTAAAAACACCTGATACATTGCCTTTTCCCCAAGAAAAAGGCCAGTTTCGAAACAATAAATTTCCAACATCTTCTTTTACATACACAAAACCATCACCTTTGCGTTCAGCAACTAAATGTATATCATCGGCAAATAAGATTAATTTATTACGATACATGAAACCTGCTGAAAAGGATTTATGATGCCAAGCGATAGGCATGTCTTTTATGAATTTATTCCACGATCTATTTTCTAAGACTTTCAGAGATAACTTATCTACTTTTAGAAGGGCGTCTTCTGCTTTGATCCACCAAAAATCACCTTCATCGATAAAAGCAACCTGACCATCTCTACTGATGGTATCTAAGTAAGGGAAAACATCTTTTCGTTCTTTTAAGGCAAAAGAACGATTTTGCTCATCGGTGACATATATTAATTGATCCATTAAATAATAGGTAGAGTCTTTTACTTTCCAAACTGCATCTGGTGTCAGCCATTTACCTCGAATAATGAACTTATTGTTGTCCACTTGACCATTAAAAATTGATGCATAATCAAGCTTATCTGTCGTTTTGGGCTGTAATGCACCTTCGATATAAAATCTACTTACAACCTGATCGTATTGTTGAAATCTTGCTGCAACAGCAATAGCATGCCAATGATTTGAAACCACAAAAACGGTATCTCCAGGTTGGATTATTTTATTTCCCTTTTCATCTCTTAGAATCCTACTGAAAATATAATTTTGTACTGTCGTTTTAGCATTTTCTTCTTTATATATTTTCAATTGAGGAACTCCTTTGAGCTGTAATCCTTCAGACATGGCTGTAGCCTCACATATGGTGGATCCATGTGCACCGCATCCACCACTAACAATAATCTGATCTATCTCTTGGGTTTTATACAATCGATAAGCAATTTCTATGCGTTCGCTTAGAATATCGGAATTTGCTGAACCCAAAACCAACATAACGTTTTTGGGCTTAGCAAATCCTAAGAAAGCAATAAATACAACATAAATTGTGGTAAAAATAAATTTTAACATATTATTTCACTTTAAAACCCATCACTTTTGAAGTTCTAGACTCCTCATTCTTATCAGACGCAATTGCTTTATCAAGTATAGGGTTATACATATTTGCTATTTCCAATAATTGTGTCGCTTCGATCCCATAAATTAATGCAGGGTTGTTTGTTCCGATAGGAAGATAACTCGGACTTAACATCGTCGAAGGAGAGAATATTTGCCCACTTAATATGGTACCGGCATCTCCATATACAGAACTGGTAATAACCGTATTTTTAATAACAGGTATCACAGCGACATTGTCACTATATGCATCGACATCAGTAGAGGTACTCATCTGCTTATTACCGGTGATAATCGAGTTGTATATCGTCAGATTGTTGGCTTTTGAGCGTCTATAAATACCTGCCCCAGGACCGACCACATTATTTCCTGTAATCGTACTGCTTATAATATGTGCATTGCTGGCATCATATAACATCACTCCTCCACCCCCATTGACAGAAGTACTCGTATTTCCGGACACTAAGGTATTGATCATGATCAAATCTGAATTGTCACGCATATAAACACCTGCACCATAAGAAGTATTACTATTATTCAATACCTCAGAATTGTATAATGTGATACTAGCATCTGGATATCCATGGATTCCGCCCGCGGTACCTTTAGCTGAGTTATTATTAAACTGGGATCTAAATGCGATCATAGATGCACCATTTATCCATATTCCGCCCCCATTATTAGCTGAATTAATATTATTGTTGATTTTGACATCTTCCATCAATAATTTCGCTCCGGAAAACGCATAAACACCCGCTCCAAATCCTGCAGTACCTTTATCTGCTGATGCCTTATTTGCTAATATTTCAACATTTTTTAAGTGAACGATGGCATTTGCGATCAACATCCCGCCTCCTTGACCTCTACTATATTTAATACCGTTAATAGTTGTATTGGTGCTTCTATCAGTAGCATGTCCACCTGTAATAATTAATCCCTCTAAATACACCTTGGATTCAGCATCAAATGGGGCTGTTATTGTGACGGTATGAAAAGCCTCTTTTCCGGATGACATTTTACCATCCAAAATTGTCTTGTAAATACGAGCGTCTGCTTTAGCTCCTGGTCGTGCATCTTTCTCAAAACCACCGATTAAAGATATGTTTTTTGAAATTTCAAAAGTTTTATCAGCTTCCTCTGATGCGTCTCCATTGCGAATAGTCTTGGATGGTTTGTATACGCC
Source organism: Sphingobacterium sp. SG20118 (assembly GCF_044740685.1). NCBI lineage: Bacteria > Pseudomonadati > Bacteroidota > Sphingobacteriia > Sphingobacteriales > Sphingobacteriaceae > Sphingobacterium > Sphingobacterium sp. SG20118. The sequence goes on along the minus strand of NZ_CP172826.1, from coordinate 1,087,145 downwards.
TTCTGTTAAATAAATAATACTATTTGTTGTTGATTGATCGATTGCTGTGTTTAAGTTCGTTGGCGAGCTCCAGGATTTACCATCACCTGTACCATCTACTGTGACAAAAAATACCGGAACTTTTCCCGATTCCTGAATAATAAGGACCTGCTTAGTCAATTCATCATTCACCTTAACAACTATAATTCCCGACCGTTCGTCATCCTCATTTTTCACAACTTTAAAACCAACTTTTCGTTTTCCTTTTTCATACGAAAGACTATCCAACTGGATCCAATCAACATCCGCCTCCATATGGATAGTCTGATTGGACAGTACTTCAAAACTATATACCTCAGATTTACTGCTCACTTCTATATATTCGGTACCCGTCAGCAACTTTTCTTCAAAAAGATCTTGCTCCTTTTTACAACTTGTCAATCCCAATATGAGGAGGATAGTTAAGTATAAATAATTTATATTTTTCATATTGTATCATCTAATTTTTTAGTAATGTATCGACATAGCGATCCTGTAGTAATTGATAGCAATCAACTAATTCGCGTTCGTCTTTAAACTTACATTCATACATAAATACTCCTTTATACCCGATATAATCCAAGGCTTTAAAAATTTCATTCCAATTATTTTTACCTAAACCATTGCAGGGTAAATAATGTGTTTCGGCAGTACCATCACCATCTGATACATGCAGGGTTTTCACACGTTTTCCAAATGCCAATAGCAGATTCTCAGACATTGCTATATGGCACATATCAACAGCTAATCCAACTTTCTTGGGAAAGCGCTTGAATAATTCTTGACATTCTTCGACTGTTCTTAATAAGGGACGTTCCCTATCACCGACCAATAGTGTGGGGCCTAACATATTTTCAACCACCATTTCTAAACGATGACGACGTATGACTTTGTACAACTCATTCACTGATTTTACTAACTGATCTTTCCGCTGCGAACGTCCCTGTTGATCTAGATAATAAGAGGGGTGAAACAAGATGATATTAGGTTCTGCTCGACGTAATATAGACAGTAAGTTGATCTGTGCATTGACGACATATTTTCGTTCGTCTTCATTAGCGAGGGAAAGATCAATTTGCTTTGAAAATGGCATATGAATAGACCACACTTTTATTCCTGTTTCATCCAGTATTCGTTTAATGCTGTCTATGCGAGCTGACCAATATTGTTCTGAAACTTTTATTGTCAAATCTTTATTCAAGAGGGCACCGATACCCGAAAGTTCGATATAATCAATCCCTAAAGATTTGGCATACTGCATTCGTTCCTTTGTGATTTTTTGAAAATCTAACGCATATCCGATTTTTCGGGGATGTCCTGTTAATTGACCAAATCCCAACTGAGGTAAGATCAACCAGAAGAAACAGATTTTTAAGATGATATTTCTCATTGCTCTGACCATTTTGGATTCTGTTTTAGATTCTTGTTTAAAAGTAGATCTTCAGTAGGAATCGGTGCAAAATAATCTTTGCTCTCATCAAATTGGCCTCCTTGCGGAAATGGATCAATATTACCTGAAGTAGCATTTTGTTGACCATTCAAGGGATTACGAAGGGTGCGCTGGGTGATATTGATCATAGAAGTAACCGACGAAGGTGCTGATGAAGTATTTCCGGTATGCACAAAAACATCTGCTATCGCATCGCCTGTAAAATCAAAAGATCCTGTTCCTGAAAAATAAATACCCACCATAGGTTGGGTAACCTTATTACCTTCTTTCCAACGCATAAGATCGTCCCACCGCAATCCCTCATTGAATAATTCGGCACGACGTTCTCTTCTGATTTCAAGAATCACTCCTTTAAATGCACTTTTAGAAACATTCGGATACATGCTTTCTAAAAAGGGATCGGGATCACCATTTGCCTGTATTAGATTTAAATTAGGCATCCCTACACGGGCTCTCAATTTATTAATAGAAAGATCTAAGTCTGTCTGACTAAGAGTTCCTAATTCGGCTTTAGCTTCAGCAAAAATTAATAGTGCCTCTGCATAACGAAACAAAATTATATCAAAAAATGCCCCAGAAGTCGTCCATTGACTGCGATCGGGTAAGGCCTTAATCAAGCGGTATCCCGTAGTCGTAATCGTCAGATTGACGGGTTCATTTTTTGCTTCTCCATTGACACGAAAATCAGGACCTGCGGTAGTTTGCACTAAACGAGGATCTCTATTTTGCATTTCTTGATAAAAGCCCATTGTTCTAAAATTGGTTTTATCCGTAAACCTTGAACCATCAGTCATTAAATAGCTTTCGACTAAATCTTTGGGCACACCATATGAACCTTGTGTCGCTGATGTAAAAGAAGATCCCAAAGAGTGCACTTTAATTCCTTGTTCATAGTCAACTGCTAATAGCGTTTCAATATTGTCTTGATGATTGCGAGCAAATAAATTACGGTAAGCTGCAGCAGCTCCTCCTTCAGTATATAAGGTATAAGCTCCCGAAGTGATCAACATTTGCGATGCTTCTGCTGCTAAGCTTAAATATACATCGGCACCTTCTAGACCATGGTATTTTCTAAATGTCCCCTCAAATAAAGCTACTCGCGCTTTCAGTAACATGGCTGTATAGCGTGTGATTAGATTCACTTGTTTCTCTGCTGGAATATTTTGAATCGCATAATCCAAATCAGCCATCACAGAATCCATAACGAGGGCTCTCGAATCACGCCCTTTATATAAATCTGGGTCAGCTGCTGTTAATACTTTACTATACCAAGGCACATCTCCAAATGTCTTTACCTTATCATAATAAAAATAAGCACGAAAGAAACGTGCTATTCCACTGAATTTGGCTTTAGCTTCTTCATCCTGAACTTTTTGATAATTGGCCAAGAAATAGTTGATCTTGCGAAGATTACTCCAGGACCACCCTCCTGTTCCACTACCTACTGGAACCAATCTATTGCCACGCACTCGCGCATGTGGATTCAAAGGAACTAAATTATCAGAAGCAGCATCTTCTGTATAATTATCAGTGCCGGGAAGCATGGAATAAAAATCATTTGTAGCCACTTCTAGATCCTTGGCTGTATTAAAGAAAAATGGCGCTTCGACTTGATCTTCAGAAGCCCGATTTAGAAAATCCTTGTTACAAGACATGAACAAGCCTGTAATAACAAGGGTATAAACATATATATTTTTTATAGATATTTTCATGATATGCTAATTTTTTATAGACTCAATATTACACCAAAGGAATACGTTTTACCCATCGGGTAAGCACGTTGATCTCCGCGATCATCAGCGGTAGCTGGTAAAGAATAATTGACCGCAGCACCTGCTTGTTCAGGATCAATATATTTTGTCAACTTACCAAAACTCCAGGTAAACATGTTCTCACCAGAGAAAAATAAACGTAATTTATCAATCTTAGCTTTCCGAGTCCATTCTTGTGGCAGCGTATAACCAAGGCTAAAATTTTTGACCCTTAGAAATCCGACATTCGTTAAATAATAATCATTTATTTCATACAAGGAACGACCACTTTGGAGTGATGAATACCCTCTGTAAATCTGTGGATAAGTGTTTTCTTTTTGATCTGGGGTCCAAGCGTTATCGATTAAATCTTTACGGATGAAAGAAAGATAAGGTCTTTGATAACTTCCCCAATAAAGTTCTCCTGTAGGGTACCAATCTTGTTTAGCAACTCCTGCTACTGCAATAGACATATCAATATTTCTCCATTTTGCATTCAAATTAAGGCCAAATGGAAATCTTGGCATCGCATTTCCGATACGCTCCAAATCTCCGTGATCATTCAACGTGTTGTTTCCATTATCAATTCTGCCATCCCCATTCACATCTAAATATTTGATATCTCCAGCACGTAAATGATTCCACTGACTATTCTGCATCACACTCAAAATATCGTTATAAACTTTAGCAAGGGATGTAGATGGAGTCGCAAATGAGTTTTGGTAAGCTAAGGCTTCATCATCCGATTGGAATTGTCCGTCAACACGATAACCCCATATCTCACCCAATTGCTGACCTTCATAATATGAGTTTAACAAGCCATTGGGATTATTAAATTTTGTAATTATAGCTTTGAAATTGGATACATTGGCAGTAACGTTAAAATTTAAAGGAGAGCCTGCTACATCAAATTTATGTTGATAACTAATACCTAGTTCAAACCCCTCATTGCGCAAAGCTGCATAGTTTTCTTTAGGCTCATTTGCTCCAAATACCGCTGGTAAGGGTTCTCCAGGTAAATACATACCTTCAACATTCTTGCGATACCAATCTACATTTACAAAAAGTTTATTTTTAATCAAACCCAGATCAACTCCTAAATTTACACTTTTGGTCGTTTCCCAAGTTACGACACTTGGTAATGGTGCTGGCATTTGTGCTACAGTCAACATATTACCTTGATTCAACCAACTATTATTCCTTTGCACATTCATCAATTCCTTGAATGTATTTACATCTACAGTTTGATTACCCAATTTCCCATAAGATCCTCTCAACTTTATTGATGGGACATACATTTTGATATTTTGCCAAAAGGTTTCTTTATCAACTTGCCATCCTGCAGACACTGAAGGGAAAAATCCCCAACGGCTATCTGTAGGAAAACGTGATGAACCATCATAACGTGAATTGATTTCAATCAAATATTTTTCATCATAATTATAATTAAGTCGACCAAAAAAACCACGTACTGCCCAATTGGTGGCTGAGCCGGAAATACTATTCATCGTCGTCGCTAAAGCAAGGTTGGATAAATCTTCGACTAATAAATCATCCGCAACAGCCGCAATTCGATCTCTATCAAATTCTTCTTGATTAAAACCTGCAAGCAATTTGAAATGATGTTTATCGGCTAAAGATTTGCTGTAGGTGGCAAATAAATTGAGCGCATTATATTTATCTTTCCATCGATATTCGGTTAATCTATTAATCCCAACCGTTTGGGGGGTTAATTTATTACCAGCTAAATAACTAAAAGGATTTAAGCGAAAATTTCTACTTGTATTTTCAATACGATTGCTGTAATCAAAATTAATTTGCAATCCTTTGAGCGGCTTGGCAACTACACGAAATGTGTTTGTAAATTCCTCATTATTAAACAAACGCCAAGATTTACCTGATTCTAAACCTGCATTACCACCTTGACCTCCAGAACCTGTACCGATATCAGTAGGTATACCATTGACAAAATTGGGGTAAAATGGCATTAAGTTATACCAGGTAGTAGTACTCCAAAGGCCACCAAAACCATTTGAAAACCCACCATAATCTTTGTCTTCTTCATTAATAAATTGGATATTGTTAGAAACTTCTAACCAATCATAGGGTTTAAAAACTAAGTTAGTCTTCAAATTTTGACGATCCATTCCCGCATCTTTATTGATATTATTGATACTTGCTCGATTATATATTCTTCCCGATACATAACCCCTAAGCTTATCTGTACCACCAGAAATTGAAATATTATGAAAATTGGACGTCTGGTATTTACGGAAAAGATAATCCCACCAATCTGTTTTATAAAAAAACTTGTTCGTTCCATCAGCCTGCAATTCATGAAAAGGTGCAATCTCACCTTTCGAAACCATTTTAATAGCTTCCCAATCCATGTCATTATACTGGCTATAACTTGTACCATTATAACCAAATAAAGCAGCATCTACGGTTTTAGCATAAACATAGGGATCAGTAACATAGTCCGTTCTTGCTGTTGGAGTAGTCCATCCATAATTGTTTGAATATGTAATAGAGGTAGTACCTGATTTGCCTGTCTTAGTTGTTATCAATATAACCCCAAAGGCACCACGTGCACCATAGATAGCTGATGAAGCTGCATCTTTCAATACAGTTACTGACTCAATATCATTGGGATTGACACGAGTAATATTTCCCTCAATACCATCTATCAAAACTAGAGGACTTCCACCATTTATAGAATTAAACCCACGAACATTGATATCTGGAGTTTCTGAAGGGTCTCCATTATTCATCTGGATATTAAGGCCTGGTAATAGTCCTTGAAGGGAATTGGCTATATTGGCGTCAGGTCTAAGGGCGATATCCTCTGCATTAATCTGGGCAACTGATCCAGTTAGATTCGCTTTTTTTTGAACCCCATAACCAACCACTACAACTTCATTAAGATTGCTGATTTTACTTTCTAAGCGAATAGTCAATTTCTCAGTAATGTTAAAATCAACTTCTTGCTCTTCGTGCCCCAAGGCGGAAATTAAAACCCTTCCTTCATTTTGTAAAACTGGAATAACGAATGTTCCGTCTGCTTTTGATGCTGTTGCGATATTACTATGTAATAGACGAATCGATGCCCCCACCAAAGGTACTCCGTCTCCGTTTAACACCAGCCCCTGCAATTGTTTCTGCATTTGCTTTGCACCTGATTCATTCGAAGATAATTCGCTCGCTTTTTTTATAAGTACGGTATTATTCTGCACGATATATAATAACCCTCGCGGATTAAGACAGGCATCTAATACTTTTTTAAGGTCTTCATTTTTAACATGAAGATCTATTTTGTCAACATGTTCTAACTGGCTGCTGTTATATAGAAAATCTAAATTGGTTTGTTCCTGAATTTTGGCAAGAACATCTGCAAGTTCTGCCTTCGAAACTGATAAAGTAACTTTCTGTGCATAGGTCGTGGCACCTGCTTGCAAGAAAACTCCAAGAAGCAAAAATGAAATAATTTTCATCATAAGGATACACTTAAGCAATCGTCGTCTCTTCCGCACGATTGCAGTAATATTTTTATACATTTGAATAGGTATTTGGTTTTAATAATTTTATATAAAACTGATTATAGCTCCAGGTACTATTAAAGAGGGAATGTTGGCGCATTCTCTCTTTTCCTGAATTGATATTCTGAATTACTTCATAACGATTACCCTCCCTTCTTGAATATCAAATCGTAAATCCGAAATTTGTTCTATTCCATCTAAAACATCTTTTAATTTTTTAGAGCGTTTTAGACTCCCTGTAAATTTATCACTTGAATGAAAACGTATATCCACATCTTCAATTGGATACCATTTAGCTAAATCAATCATAATTTTTTGGATGGATTCATTCTTAAATCTAAAATAGCCTTCTTTCCATGCTAGAACTGTTCGTATATCAACCGTTTTTTCTACCACAATACTATTTTTGCTATCAACTACTGCCTGCTGACCAGGGGTTATTTGCTTATGTTTGCTGTTAGCTGACACATCAACCATCCCCGAGATCAAAGTCGTTTTTACAGCATTATCTGTCACATATGCTGACAGGTTAAATTTGGTTCCCAATACAGCTACTTTCGTATTTTTTGCGCTTACAACAAAAGGTAAATCTTTATTATGGGCGACTTCAAAAAAAGCTTCACCATCAAGTTCTAATTGTCTCTCAGTACGACCAAATGAGGCATACAAATCCATACTTGAACTTGAATTAAGATAAACGATAGAGCTATCAGGAAGCAACAAACGCATTGTAGTACCTTTTGGAGCAGAAAAATGATGTTTATCTTGAGGTTTAAAGTGTGACTTGGAGATATCCTGATTCATAGCAATAGTACCATCCAAAAGACGCACAAATGCAAGACCTTTATAACGAATGGTATCTTTTAAATTTTCATCCAACAGCATTTGTTTTCCATCTGCAAGCGTAATCATGGCTTCTTGATAGGGCAATTGTATATCTGTTATTGTAATATTTTGAGCAGCTCCTATTTGTGTGATTTTCTTAGTTTGCGTATATCTGATAATAAAAAATGAGAACAAACTCACTAATACTACACTTGCAGCGACCTTACCTAAAAAGACATATCTCAACATATTAGGTTTTGCTTTAGCCTTAGCACTCACTTCAATAATATGATCAAAAATCCTATCTTTATCAAAATTATTGTCAATAACAGGCTTTATCTGGTCATCTACAATGTCTCCAAAATTATGTTCATCCATCTGCTGGAAATATCCATCCAGCTCTTGACTTTCTTGTTCATCAAGACTGTTTGCCAAATATTTGGCAAAGAGAAAACTAAATCTATTTTTATCCAATGTTGTACATCTATATACTATGTACACCAAACTAGCGAGATACGACTAGTTGACTAGCAAAAAAATATTAAAATAAATAAAATATAATCACAATTAGCTTGAACTAAGCTTTTCCTTAGACTTTTAAGTGCTTGACTTATATGATTTTTAACGGTATTTGGAGAAATACCCATCTCTTGTGCAATTTGATTATGACTGTACCCTTCTACTCTACTCAAATTTAAAGCTTTCTTTTGTTGTTCAGGAAGGTTATTTATTGATCGTTGAAGCTTGCGTTCAAGATCCTTGACATCGATTTTTTGTTCTATATCATTTATTGGTTCGAAATCGATTTGATTTAAATACCGGTCCGCAATCCGGAAATCTCTTAATCGATTAAAACATAATCGTTTCGCTGACAAATAAATAAGTGCCCAAATATTTTTTTCAAGATCAATCTGTTCACGATTAATCCAAACACGTAAAAAACAATCTTGAACAATCTCTTCTGCGGCTTCTTTATCCTTTAATATTTTGTAAGATATATCAAAAATTAATGGCGAAAAATTTTCATATAGCAATTTAAAAGCAAATTTATCACCCTGTTTAATATTAATTAATACTTCAATTGATATATTATCCATGATTCCCGCAAAAGCTATTGATTATTTAGATTTATAATTAAAGATACTGTACAAAAATCTAATTTTCAAATCCTTTCCAAAATTAGAAAATGTAATGTTAATAGAATATTAAATAATAATATTAGCTAAAGCATGTGAATAGAATTGAATGACCTCCTCCCAAAAAACTGGAGCATTTAAAAGTAGAGAATTCGGGATTGAATTACTAATTTTAAATAGGAGGAAAATATAATACCTTCAGACCCCATAACTGTTTAGGGGATTTAACACCTGAAATGTTTATTGAAAATCAGGTCAAAACAGCAAATTTTTCTACTTTAGAATACTCCTGAAATTGGGAGGACGTCACTCTTGTTAGCAAAGAGACATAAAGAAAACGAGAACTTAATTTCCCATTTTCTTTATGTTTCATTCCTATTTTTTATTTCCAACCAGGGTTTTGTACTAAATTATCATTTAACACGATATCATTATTCGATATCGGTTTATAATATTTTTTATCACTAAATTCCCGTTCTTCATCAGATCGCCAAATGATATGACCTTTGGTTCCTTCCGATAATTTTGCTGCAGAACCATCTACGACATAATAAACGACTCCTGCCGTTGTTTTTGCAGGAATAGTCTTTACAAAACACACATCAGGAGTTTTATTACCATCTAAATCCATTTCGAGATCAAGTGCTGGAACATAAATCCCTTTCCAATCCATCTCCAATAATTTACCCTTTTTCCAACGCAATAAATCATCATAACGTAAACCCTCATATACTAACTCAATACCACGTTCTCTACGTACTTCCAATAAGTATTTATCTGATATCTCTGGAAAATAAACCGTTTTCAGATACTGATCCGCTACAGCTGGTTCTTGTGCATTGATACCTGCACGTGTACGTAAAGCACCAATTGTCTGTTTCCATATCTCTGGATCCATCGGCCCTAACTCGGCTTTCGCCTCTGCATAATTCAATAAAATTTCAGCATAACGCATCATCGTAATGGAATTATACCCTTCTGCAACTCCATCAAGACGTTTATCATCTAAACTAAATTTATGGATATGATAACCCGTGAATGTATAACCAAAATTTGGTGGGGCAGCAGAACCATCAGAACGCTTATATCCTATTGAGCGGACAGTCTGTTCTAACCGTGGATCACGGTCTTTCATTTCATCTACAAATAGTATTTGATCATAATTGACCTTATCCGTAAAACGTGTTCCATCAGTATTTAAATAAGTATTTACAAATTGTTTATTTAAACCCCAGCGCGCTCCATAAGTTGCTGAATTAAACTTCCAGGTAATCTCATGCCATCTCTTTATCGAATTATTAAAGACATTGGCCCACATAACCTCTGTACTAACCGGATTTTCACTTGTAAACAGTGTTCTATAGTCACTAGATGGATTCCCCGTTGAATACAACGCATATTGGCTTCCCTTCATAATTTCCTCTGAAGCTGCAGCTGATGCTGTCAACCATTGGTTCGCTGTATTCCGTAGCTTTAAATCCTCATGGTATTTCCTAAAAGTTCCTTCAAAGAGGCAAATACGAGATTTCAAACCTAAGGCTACCCATTTGGTTATCATCGAAGCACTATTGTCCTTTGCAGGACGAATATTTGCAACTGCGAAATCCAGATCTGCTAATACCGAATCCATCACCATTGCTCTCGGATCACGCGGCTTATAGAGGTCTGCATCTGTAGTTGTCAAGGTTTTTGAATACCAAGGCACATCACCAAAATCTTTGACCATCTCATAATAAAAATAGGCTCTAAAAAAACGAGCTACACCAGCATAATGATTTCTAGCTTCTTCTGAAATATTAGGGTTATTATACTTTTCAAGAAAATAATTAACATTTCTAAGTTTTGTCCAACTCCAAGAGCCCTGATCTACTGACGAAAAATTCCCCGCAATAAAAGTCGGTGAATTATTCTTGGAGGTATAGTCACCCATTTCATCCGCTTGAACAATACTCAAGCCTGTAGGAATAAAGTCTTGATAGAAAGAATTAGAAAATAAAGCTAAATCAGCTTCCGTAGTAAAATATGAATTTGGAACAAGCTTATCAAAAGGCTCTTTATCTAAGAACTCTTTACTACAAGAAGTCGTAAATAAACCGACAAGTAATAATAAAATTATATTTTTAGTCTTCATGACAATCACGTATTAAAAAGTTAAGTTTAGACCAATAGTAGTCGTTTTTAACATTGGGTAAGCATACCCTTGTCCCGATCCATTCGTCAATTCGCCAATAGGGGTTTCCATTACTTCGGGATCGAAGTTCTCCGAATGTTTGAATAGTCCTGAAAAAGTAAATAAATTCTGCGCTGACATATAAATTTGAGCATTTGAAATCTTCAAACGATTGACCCAACTTTTCGGAAGGGTATAATCTACTGTCAATGTTTTCAATCGCAAGTAAGAAACATCTTGTAAGTAACGTGTCTGCGGAGCGCCTAAAGAACGGTCAGCCCCAAGAGCTGTATAGCCACGGTAGCGAGGGAAATAACCATCTGTATTTTCTTCAGTCCAGATATCATTCATCATTTTCTCTGGTTGATATCCATAAGGTCTATTATAAGGTCCCCAGAATAAACCTGCCTCAGAAGCAAAATACCAATCACGTTTTCCAATCCCTTGGAAAAATGCAGAAAGTCCAAAACCGTTCCAGTTTCCTGAAAGTGTAAATCCGTATTGATATCGGGGTTCATTATTTCCAATAATTTTACGGTCACCTGGGTTCTCCAAGGTTTTATCACCTTGATTAATGACACCATCACCATTCAAATCGGCAAATTTAAGATCGCCTGGTAACCAGATATTATTATTTGAGTTTTTAATAAAACTCTGATTTGCATGATTTTTAACATCATCTAGCGAAGTAAAGAATCCTTCTGTCTCATATCCCCAGATTTCCCCTACCTGCTGCCCTACATAATAAGTACTCAAGAGATTGTTCGGGTTATTAAATCGTTCAATTGTAGATTTACTATCCCAAAGTGAACCATTTATTCCCCAATTAAAAGGTTTTCCTCCCAACTCAAACTGGCTGTTAAAATTAGCGGTCAACTCCCATCCCTTTGTCGACATATCGGCATAATTTCCATAAGGAACTGTAGCACCAAAAACATTTGGTAATGGCTGCCCTACGGTAAACATATCGTAAGTATTCCGGTTGTACCAATCAAAAGTGAAGTTTAGACTATTGTTGAAAAATCCAACATCTGCTCCGATATTAAAAGTGGTCGAACGTTCCCATGTCAATCCATCTGGAATTACTCCTGGTAACCTCGTATAACTTGTCTGCACACCATTGAGGACCACAGAAGTTTTACTCACGTTCATCTGTTCTAAGTAACGATATGGATCAACATTTCCATTACCCAAAGAACCATAAGAAGCACGGAATTTTAAATTATTAACGACCGCTTTAACCGGTGCAAAGAACTTCTCCTGCGACAGCACCCAACCTGCTGATATGGAAGGAAAAAAACCAAAACGTTGATTTTCAGGAAATTTTGACGAACCGTCGTAACGACCATTCAACTCGATCAGATATTTATTATCATACGCATAGTTAAATCGGTAAAATAAACCCAAATATGCCCATTCTTTACCACCTCCTGTAATATTATAATTCAACCCATCCATCAAATTGAAGTCAGGTTTACTCTCCAAAAGAATACCGTCACGCTGAGCACGTAACGCCTTTGTGGTTGAAGATTCGACATTATAACCCACTAAGCCATTAAAATCATGCTTATCATTAAACGTCTTCACATAATTCGCTGTAATATTCCCAGCCAAATAGCGGGTGTTTTCATTCCATTCGCGCAACATGCTACGCCCAAATCGAGCCATTTCACCTGGAGCATTACTATAATTCAAATAATTATTCGTGCGCGTTTCATTTTCCCAAGTTCTTGAATAAGTAAAATCACCTTTCACAGTCAGATCCGCAATAGGTTTGATAATTACACCTGCAGTATTACGCAAATAGGTGTTATTTAAATCCGACTTATTGTTCCCTTCCATGTAAGAAGCAACCCCTGTATATACAGCTGTATGCGTATACGTTCCATCAGGATTTTTCATAACTGCCATGGGGTAACCTTGATGCTCAAATTGTCTCCAGATATTGCCATCACCATCAGCAAACATGGGGTAGCGATAATCATAGGTACTGATCTCTGTATTATTTTGAAAAGTTAACCAATCGTTGATCTTAACCTCTCCCTTCCCACGCATGTTATATTTATTAAACTTGTCTGGATTATATTTAAAAATACCATCCTGATGGTAATACCGACCAGACAATAAATATGAAGCCTTTTCACCTCCGCCAGAAATACTCAATGCTTGCTCAGTTGCTGGCATGACATCTTTATAGATTTCGTTATACCAATCTGTATTTCCGAAATATTCATATCTGTTTTTTGCTTCATTAAAAACCACATCCTCACCAGTTGGATTTTCATTATGTTGCTTTAAAGCCTCAAGGTATTCAAGGGAAAAAGGGTAAATATTATTAACCGAAATTGGTGTAGATTTATAATCATACCAAGCGTTGAAGCCATCATTAAAATTCTTAGCCCATTCATAGCCATTCGTAACCAATTTTGGTTCTACGGTACGTTTATTAAAAGAATAACTTGTATTAAAATCAATTTTTGTCTTTCCTTTAACTGGTGCTTTAGTCGTAATCAAAACCACCCCAAACGCCGCTCTAGAGCCATAAATAGCTGCCGAAGAGGCATCTTTCAGAACCGTTACAGATGCGATATCATTTGGGTTAACCATATTTGCATCACCTTCGACCCCATCAATAAGGACTAAAGCAGCACCACCAGCACCAATAGATGTGGTCCCACGAACATTAAAAGTTGCACCCCGTGTAGGGCTACCATCTACCATCTTAAGATTTAAGTTTGGAAGCGTACCTTGCAACATGCGTGAAAGATTTGGTGCAGGTCTATTTTCCAGCACTTCTGAAGTAATCTGAGAAACAGCTCCTGTTAAATTTGATTTTTTTTGTGTCCCGTAACCAACGACCACAACTTCTTCCAAATCGTTTTTATTATCTAAAGTGATTACAATTTGCTGATTAGGTTCAATCTGAAAATCCTTAGTAGAGAACCCTACACAGGAAACTGTCAACGTAAACGACTTTGTTTGCGATACGGAGAAATCAAACTCACCACGATCATTTGTTGCAATCACATTTGTCGTCCCTTTAATCGCCACAGTAGCGCCAGAAATAGCATTCCCACGTCCATCAACGACCTTTCCGGTCACTTTCCCTTGTTCTTGCAAGAGCACCGTTTCAATAGCAAAACTAGACCTCGCTTGCAAATTATTAGCAAAAGAAATCCCTGCCAATAGAAATATTGGTATAAATTTATTCATGATTTAATAGGGGAAATTACAGGCTTAATTTAATTTGAAGATGCTTATCACTTCGAACATATGTTGATACTACTTCATAAGTTAAAGCACTTTGACCAGCAGAAGCCGTCAAGACCTGTGTCGATTCAGGGTATAAAGTCAGTTTTTGCGTCGCATTACCATCCTTAAGCTCTAACTCAAAATATAAATCACTATTGTTTGTTAATTCATAATAATTTACATCACCTTTTTTCGCAGAAGCAGTCTTATGGTATGCAGGACTTAGAGAAACACATGCATGAAATAAATCGCGAACATGCTCTTCCTTACCAAAAAGATAATTGCTAGACCAAGCTATCGTACGACCTTGCTCCAAAGCCTCTCGGATAGATGCGGCAGAACGGTCTTTGGACATCACTAAAGTCATCGTACGGTGTACACCAGCTCGGGAGATATCATAATCATGCGCAATGAGATTGTGGACATCCGTATTTCCGATAACCGTAAGGTTACGGTCTAAAGCCCAGTCTAAAGCCTTTTTATGAAAACCAAAACCATTGACAACTTCAATACCATTTAACTTCTTTTCGGCATACATTTTCTCAACAAATGGAACCCAATCGTAAGAGCCTTTGATCGTAGTGGCCTTCCATCCTGGGTGATTCCAGAAAATAAATGCATTCTGATCTACAGCTGCCTGAATAGCCTTTTCATCCAAACTCGGCGAGTTGTCAACTACAAGGTTTTTATCATCTTGAATGAATAAAGCATTAAAATGTCCTGGAGGCGTACCTCGTGTGATTTCTGTACCCTTGATAAGTAAAATATTACTCTCGGCAGCTATATTTTTCGCCAATTCATAAGATCTCAAATTACCTGGTTTCACATCTTCTTTATGTGGTGTATACTCGACATGTTCGGTAAAAGAAATTGCATCCAGTCCTTCCTTCCAAGCTTCTTGCACACGAACATTAGGCCAAACATGTCCATCTGTAAAAACAGTATGCATATGAAAGTCACATTTTAACACTTGATAATTATTAACATTTGGAATATTAATAACTTCTCTTTTCTTAGGGTTTCTAAATTCATTTAACTGTACTACAGTATCGTCTTGTTGCGCGAATACCGACGAAGAAGCTACAGCTATCAAAGCAAATAAACTTGATTTCTTTTTCATTATAGGTAGATTTTAAAATTCCTCAAATGTAGACCTTCATTTTAACACACATATTAACAGGCTATTACTATTGTATTAACAAAGATTTGATTATCCCATTAATTGTTAATACAGATTTAATTTTCACTACATAATCAGGAACTCGGTTACTACCATATCCAAGATGAAAACGGTGATTACTTTTTCCTTCTTTTCGTTTATTAGAATATTTTCCCTAGTTTAGTGAAAACTTTAGGGGTGTCTGCAAGATTTGCAGGCTGAGATTTTACCCTTAGAACCTGATCCGGATCATACTGGCGTAGGGAAAAGTAAGATGTCTTCATTGTGCATATACCTGCATAACTGTGGCCATTCCTAAAGTTTTTTACATTAAAAAAATTAAAAGGAATGGAACTCACAATCAACCACCAACAACGTTTTTTCGCACAGCCTCCCTCCTCTTTGGAAGGATTGATGCTTTTGGAATTTCCAGAAAAAAGCAAGGGCATTGCTGTAGCCCTAAACAACCAAGTTATTCCTAAAAAAGCTTGGTCTACCACCCAACTAAAAAATCAAGACACAATTCTCATTATCACTGCAACACAAGGCGGATAAATACACTTATACCTAAAATATACCATTATGTTAGAACAGAACATTACCCAGACTCCTTTTCCAAATTCGAAAAAGGTCTATATCTCAGGACAACTTTTTCCAATTCGAGTTGCCATGCGTGAAATCACGTTAAGTCCAACCAAATTGAGCAAAGGTGGTGTAGAAATCAATCCACCAGTCACTATTTATGATACATCAGGTCCTTATACAGATGATCATGCACAAATCGATATTCGAAAAGGGTTACCTCGAACGCGGGAAAATTGGATATTGGATAGAAATGATGTTCAGATTTTACCCCAGATCAGTTCGGACTACGGTAAAGAAAGATTAGCAGATATCGAATTGGATCAACTTCGTTTTGAATACAGCCATAAACCTAAAAAAGCATTGGATGGCAAAAATGTTAGCCAATTGCATTATGCCAGAAAGGGAATCATAACGCCCGAAATGGAGTATGTAGCCATCCGTGAAAACCAGCGTATTGAACAGATACAGGCTGCAACAAAAGGTATGGAACATCAACATGCTGGACACAGTTTTGGAGCTCGTACACCAAAAAAATCTATTACACCAGAGTTTGTCCGTGAGGAAATTGCGGCTGGTAGAGCCATCATCCCAAATAACATCAACCACCCAGAAAGTGAACCGATGATCATCGGACGAAATTTCTTGGTTAAAATCAATGCCAATATTGGCAATAGCGCAGTTACTTCCAGTATTGAAGAAGAGGTAGACAAAGCGGTATGGGCTTGTCGTTGGGGTGCTGATACGATTATGGACCTTTCAACGGGTAAAAATATTCATGAAACACGTGAATGGATTATCCGCAATTCGCCAGTTCCAATCGGAACAGTTTCCCATCTATCAAGCTTTAGAAAAAGTAAAAGGTGTAGCGGAAGATCTTACTTGGGAAATATTTAGGGATACCTTAATCGAACAGGCCGAACAAGGAGTCTCCTACTTCACCATACATGCGGGTGTTCTTTTACGTTATATCCATTTAACAGCACAGCGTGTTACCGGCATTGTATCTCGTGGGGGTTCTATCATGGCAAAATGGTGTTTGTTTCATCATAAAGAAAATTTCCTATACACTCATTTTGAAGACATCTGTCAGATTATGAAACAGTACGATGTTGCTTTTTCGTTAGGTGATGGACTTCGCCCGGGCTCTATTGCCGATGCCAATGATGCTGCACAATTTGCTGAATTGGAGACTTTAGGTGAATTAACGAAAATTGCTTGGAAACATGATGTACAGGTCATGATTGAAGGACCTGGCCACGTACCGATGCATATGATCAAGGAGAATATGGACAAACAACTGGAAGTATGTGATGAGGCTCCATTCTATACATTAGGTCCATTGACGACAGATATTGCTCCTGGTTATGACCATATCACATCGGCTATAGGTGCTGCTATGATCGGTTGGTTTGGTTGTGCCATGTTATGTTATGTGACTCCCAAAGAACACCTGGGTCTACCCAATAGAAAAGATGTGAAAGATGGTGTGATCACCTATAAATTGGCCGCGCATGCTGCCGATCTTGCTAAAGGCCATCCTGGTGCTCAATATCGTGACAATGCCTTGAGCAAAGCAAGATTTGAATTCCGTTGGGAAGACCAGTTCAATCTTTCTTTAGACCCAGATACCGCACGAGAATTTCATGATGAGACACTACCTGCAGATGGCGCTAAAGTAGCACACTTCTGTTCCATGTGCGGTCCTAAATTCTGCTCTATGAAGATTACGCAAGAGATTCGTGATGCTGCCGAACAAGGAATGATGGACATGTCCAAAGAATTTATAGAACAAGGTAAAGAATTGTATTTATGATCATTGTGATCACTGCAGAACAGCATGTATATCATGAATCGTACTGGATAAATCTGATGTTTGAGGCCGGATTGAAATTATTGCACATCAGAAAATATGCCTTCTCGGATAAGGAAATGTCCCTATTTGTACAGGAAATTGCTCTTCCTTACCGAAATCGCCTTGTCTTGCATAGTCATCATCATCTTGCTGAAGACTTGGGGATAAACAGGCTACATTTCAACGAAAATGATCGAAAGTCAAATAAACAGGACCAATACGATCAGGATATCATCCGGTCGACATCTGTTCATAGCATCGACGATTTCAATACGCTGGATAGCCAGTGGTCTTATGCTCTGTTCAGTCCTATGTTTTCAAGTATTTCGAAGCCTAATCATGGAAAAACTGATTCAGTGAAGCACGAACTGGCGTCTCGAAACAACCTGCAAGTCCAATTAATTGGACTTGCAGGTATCCATGCCGAAAACATGGGGACACTATATGAGGCTGGCGTAGATGGTGTGGCGCTACTGGGTACAATCTGGAAAAATGAACAACCTTTAATCAGTTTAAAAAAATGCCTACAGAAAGACCTTACGTACTCAGCATAGCTGGATTTGATCCCTGCGGAGGTGCAGGGGTACTTGCAGATAGCAAAACAATGGAACAGCTACATGTTCAGGGTATGGCTGTATTAACTGCCAATACCTTACAATCTGCTGATAAACTTTTCCAATTGGAATGGTTTGCGCTGCATGATATATTATTTGCTATCGAAACACTTCTTGTCAAATATCCGATAACAGTAGTTAAGATCGGCATTATACCCAATCCATCATTTTTGGTAAAAATAGTATACGCCATCCGAAAGCATTGTAAAGATGCGTTTATCATTTGGGATCCTGTCATCAGCAGTACTTCTGGTTTTAATTTTTTCAATCTACAGCCCTGTACTGGTTTTCCAGCTATCCTGAATCAACTCCAATTGATAACGCCCAACCAGTTTGAATATGAATATTTTCAGGAAAATGGGCTACTCGACTTCATTCAAACGACGCAAGTTGCCATCTTGCAAAAAGGAGGACATCAACGCGAGTTTAAAGGAACAGATATCTTACATACACAAAACCAACAATTTCACTTGCCTCCATCGGGAACACAGGTTTGGGAGAAGCATGGTTCTGGATGTGTATTGTCGTCTGCAATCGCAGCTTATATAGCCTTAGGTCATGATTTAAGGACAGCGTGCCGCTTGGGGAAAATTTATGTCGAACAATTTTTAAATAGTCATGACAGCTTACTCGGTCAACACCATGTTCAGTAAAATTCAATATATATCGCAAGGGAAAACCGCCATAGAGCAGGAAAAAAACATTAACAACGTGCTCAAGTATGGTGCCGATTGGATTCAACTTCGTTGGAAACAAGGCGATGAAGTACAATTATTAGCCTTAGCAATTCGGGTGCAAAAAAAATGCATACAGTACGGTGCTACCCTAATCATCAATGATCATATTGGCATTGCCAAAACGATTGATGCTGACGGCGTCCATTTGGGGTTAACGGATACAAGCATACAGAAAGCTCGGGAATTGCTTGGCCCAGACAAAATTATCGGTGGTACAGCCAATAACTTGACTGACGTAAAACAACGCATCGTAGAAAATTGCGATTATATCGGTCTTGGGCCATTGCGCTTCACGACAACCAAAGAAAAACTAAGTCCAATTTTAGGCCTTAATGGATACCAACAGATCATGCAACAATTAAAAAATGAGGTCATTACCTACCCGCCTATTTATGCCATAGGTGGTATCTCGCAAGAGGATATTATACAACTACAGGAAGCTGGATTGTATGGGGTAGCTGTTTCTAGTCTACTATCCGAACAACCTGACCTCATTCAAGAACTCAAAAACAAACTACAATGGACAATTTAATAATAGCCGATCGTATATTCCAATCCAGACTTTTCTTAGGAACAGGGAAGTTTGGTCATCTCAACCAAATGCATGATGCTATTAAAGCGTCTGGATCTGAGTTGGTGACGATGGCTCTAAAACGTTTAGATCATCAATCTTCTTCGGACACATTTTTAGAGGCTTTACAAATTCCTCATGTACACTTATTACCCAATACTTCTGGTGTTCGTAATGCAAAAGAAGCCATTTTAGCGGCACAGCTTGCGCGTGAAGCCTTGGAAACAGATTGGATAAAACTGGAAATTCATCCAGATTCCCGTTACCTCATGCCTGATCCAATTGAAACGTTGCTCGCCACTGAACAACTCGCAAAACTGGGTTTTATCGTACTTCCATATATACATGCCGACCCCGTTCTATGTAAAAGACTCGAAGATGTCGGAACAGCTGCAGTGATGCCTTTAGCTGCGCCAATTGGGAGTAATAAAGGTTTGCGCACGTTGGATTTCTTAGAAATGATCATTGCCCAAAGTCATGTTCCGGTGATTATTGATGCCGGTATTGGTGCACCTTCGGATGCTGCGAAAGCGATGGAAATTGGTGCGGATGCGGTATTGGTCAACACCGCCATTGCGTCAGCGCAATATCCCATACAGATGGCCGAAGCATTTAAAGAAGCCGTAATAGCGGGTCGAAAAGCTTTTCAAGCGGGTCTGGGCGTATCGGAAAATCGGGCTATAGCATCCAGTCCTTTAACCTCATTTTTAATTGATTAAAATATAACTATGCAAGCTTTTCAGGAACTATTTGCGCAATATGAATGGCAAGATATCAAGCGAAAGATATATAACACAACAGTTGAGGATGTAAGAAGAAGCCTACATAAGGAAAAAAGAAACCTAAACGATTTCCTCACTTTCTTATCTCCTGCAGCAGCGACCGAATTGGAAAAAATGGCACAGATGACGCAGCGTATAACGCAGCAAAGATTTGGTAAAACCATTCAATTGTATGCACCATTATACCTGAGTAATGAATGTCAGAATATCTGTACTTATTGCGGGTTTAGTATGGACAATAAGATCAAGCGAAAGACACTTTCAAACGGCGAATTACTGCTGGAAGCCATGGCATTGAAAGCAATGGGTATCAGCCACGTTCTATTGGTCAGTGGCGAGGCCAATAAAACGGTAGATATCAATTACTTCAGAAATGCCATCACCTTATTGAAACCCCATTTTTCTCAAATATCAATTGAGGTACAACCTTTACAATTGGAAGAATATCACATCTTACAAGAAGAGGGTGTCCATGCTGTGTTAGTATATCAAGAAACCTACCATCAAGAAGTATATAAAACATACCATCCGAAAGGCAAGAAATCAAATTTTGAATATCGTTTGGATACACCCGACCGGATCGGTCAAGCGGGTATCCATAAAATCGGATTAGGGGTTCTTTTAGGCCTTGAAGACTGGCGGGTGGACAGCTTTTTCAATGCATTACATATTGATTACTTAGAAAAACACTATTGGCGCACAAAATATTCAGTTTCGTTTCCAAGATTACGTCCGGCTGAAGGAGTGTCAACACCAAATTTTATTATGGAAGACCGCGATCTACTCCAATTGATCTGCGCATATCGGCTATGGAATGAGCATTTGGAAATTTCCATATCAACACGTGAACGTGAAAAATTTAGAGACCATATTATTCCAATCGGTGTCACGAGTATGAGTGCCGCTTCCAAAACTAACCCAGGTGGTTATGTTGTGGACCCACAATCGCTCGAGCAATTTGAAATCAGCGATGAACGTAGTATGGAAACCATGCAGGATGTCATTAGACAAGCTGGGTATGACCCTATCATGAAAGATTGGGAGGTAAGTTATTCTGGAAATTAATATCAAATAAAACGAAAAATTCATTTATATATGCAACCACACGATGCTTTTGATCGGTATTCCCGTCAAATCTTCATTAACGAAATTGGCATTGAAGGGCAGCAAAAAATAATGGCTGCGAAAGTCTTGGTTATTGGGGCTGGAGGACTGGGTTTCACCAGTACTTCAGTATCTGGCAGCTGCAGGAGTTGGCAATTTAGGGATTATAGATTTTGATCATGTAGAAATCCATAATCTTAATCGACAGATTATCCACAATGAAAAACGGGTACAGCAGGAAAAAGTATATAGTGCATCGACATTTATCCAAGAGCTGAATTCATCTGTCAACATCGATTGCCTATTTATAAAAATAAACATTGAGAATGCAGAATCTATTATTCAAGATTATGACATCGTTGTAGATGGTTCCGATAATTTCAATACGCGGTACATCGTCAATGATGCCTGTGTTCGAACAAACAAAGTATTGGTTTATGGTAGTATTTTCGCCTTTGAAGGGCAAATGGCTGTTTTCAATTATAAGGGGAGTAAACAACTTCGGGATTTATATCCCGAGGCACCTCGTCCGGAAGATGCCCCTACTTGTGAACAATATGGGGTATTGGGTCCGCTCCCAGGTATCATCGGTAGTATGATGGCCATGCAGGTTCTGAAAATCATAACCGAACTTCCGGTCGATAGCAACAAGCTTACGCTTGTCGATGCGTACCACTGGCGGTTCAATACGATTAGTTTTTAGCTTTAATAAAGAAAAACTACCCTACGATAATCGTAGCTCTTACTTAGCTGTACCGCAAATTGAGCACAATTCACGTGTAATTGTACTAGATTTCTGATATCTTAAAAATTATCTCGCTTCATTTGAGGGAATTACGTTTTAACAGTAAAAAAACATTTTGTAGTATCTATAATCTGCCTATATTTGCAGTATCAAAAGCGAAAATAGCTCAGCTGGTAGAGCACAACCTTGCCAAGGTTGGGGTCGCGAGTTCGAATCTCGTTTTTCGCTCCACTAAATACACCTTGCCTAGGTGGTGGAACTGGTAGACACGCAGGACTTAAAATCCTGTTTCCGTTAAGGAAGTGCGGGTTCGATTCCCGCCCTAGGTACAAAAAAGCTCATCCAAAAGATGAGCTTTTTTGTTTTAATGCTGTTATCGATATTAATATTAATTTTTCTTTACTATTAATGAATAGCTATAGCGCATAACATAGCGAAATCAAAAGTATTCATGATCCCCTACTTCAATACTCCCTCTATACGCAACATGAGATAATAAAATGCACTATTTCGGTTATAAATGAATTCTTAATGGTAGAGAAACCAGTAATGTTGAAGCATTCATGAATATCCTACAAAACAAATATACTTAGTCTGAGGGGATTACATCGAATATATAAAAAAGTGCTTATTTAAATTTTGAATTTTGAAAAATCGCCGTATATTTGCATCACCAAAACAGAAAACAACTGTTGACTGTTAACAATGCGAAAGTAGCTCAGCTGGTAGAGCACAACCTTGCCAAGGTTGGGGTCGCGAGTTCGAATCTCGTCTTTCGCTCCACATTAATATCACCTGCCTAGGTGGTGGAACTGGTAGACACGCAGGACTTAAAATCCTGTTTCCGTTAAGGAAGTGCGGGTTCGATTCCCGCCCTAGGTACAAGAAAGCTCATCCAAAAGATGAGCTTTTCTTGTTTAAGAATAACTGATTAAATCTGCGTTTTCACAAAAGAGCAACCCTAAAAGCACCAAGTCTTTTTAGAAAATTGCTATATTAGAATAAAATAGAATAGTATGTCCCCTTTTTATTATTGTTTATTGATTATCGGAATTATAGCTGCTATCCTATTAATTGGCTATCTCTATTGGAAAACGCGTAACTTAAAACGTCAAAACGAGTTATTGATAAGACAGAGTCGTGAAATCAGCAGTGTCGCATTTCCAGATGAATCAATTGATTATAAATTAGATCCACATTTGCTAAAAAATGCATTAAATGCAATCCAATCACACGCTTACCAAAGTTATCATGCACTAGACAAACTATCCAATGTATTGGATTACATTCTTTACGAAACAGATGGAAAATTTGTCAAACTGAAAGATGAGATTGCATTCGCTCAGAACCTGATTGAGATCAATAAACTTAAAATAAGTCCACTATTTGACCTTCACATTCGTAAAAAAATCAGTCCTGAAGCCGGGGAATTGTTTATCGCTCCGTTTATGACCATCAATCCAATAGAAAATGCATTTAAACATGCTGATGTTCAAAATGAAAACAGCTTCATTTCAGTTGTATTTGAAGTGATGGATGATCAATTTATCCTCATCGTATCTAACCGAATTCAACCTAAACAGTTTACAACGTCAAACTTAGGGGGATTGGGTAATAAAACCTTTGCTCAGCGATTGAAAAAAATATATGGTTCTGATTATCATCTTAACACAGAGCAAAAAGAAGGTATCTATACGGTAACGGTAAAAATAAAATTATACAAAAATGATTAAATGTATCCTATTGGATGATGAACTTCCTTCCCTGAGCTACCTGCAAGCGGTATGTCAAGATTTTAAGGGTGTTGAAATCGTCAAAAGTTTCAATAATCCCTATAAATTTTTAGAACAGAGCAACAACCTAGATTTCAACACTTGTATTCTCGATATCCATATGCCTGGTATGAATGGTCTCGATATAGCAAAGCGATTACCCGATAAAGCGATTATATTTTCAACAGCTTACAAAGAGTATGCAGCTGATGCATTTGATTTACATGCTGTCGATTATTTACGTAAACCTTATCAAGCGGATAGATTACAGATTGCTTTCGATAAAGCCGTAAAATGGCTCCAATTTTTTGAAGAATCAAGCTTGGATATAATCGAGTTGAATAGTAACCAAGGTAAAACTAGGATTAACGCAGCTCTAATTTCTTATATTGAGGTTGCTGATCACGATAGAAGGGATAAATATATAAATATGACAGACGGACAGCATATTCTAGCAAAAAACATAAGTCTCGAAGAGCTTATAACGCTTCTTCCTACAGGAAAATTCTGTCAAATTAATCGGCGAAATGTCGTTTCATTAGCTGCGGTGACTTCCTATACCGCACAATATGTCATCTGTAAAATAAAGGGTGTACCTCCAGAGGTACAACTTATTCTCTCTTCACCATACAAAGCCCATTTTATGAGTAGCCTGACTGTTTAGTACATTTTTATCTTCGTTCGGTACAAAATTTACGAATTAAGTTTGTAGAGAATCTTTTAGCGGTTATACTTGTTGCTTACAAGCAGACAAAAATATGTTAAAAGGCAAGTATAGATCCACTTTTTTTTACCTGATAATTTTAATCTTAGGGATATCCTTAGGTTATTTTATTGTACAGCAAGGAACACTCTTCGAAATCCGAACTGATATCAATAATCAAACCCCTGCACATTCTGCTTGGTCTCATTTTATAAATCACCTAAAGGAAAATCTCTCCTACCCTTTAGCTATCCTGATGTTGCAGATAATAACCATCATATTTGTAGCCCGAATTTTTGGAATCTTATTAAAAAAAATAGGACAACCTTCGGTAATTGGGGAAATTGTAGCCGGTATTGCACTAGGTCCATCTCTCTTAGGAAATTATTTTCCAGAACTATCCTTATTCCTTTTTCCTGCGAGTTCACTAGGTAATTTGGGGGTGCTCAGCCAAATAGGACTTGTACTTTTTATGTTCGTGGTAGGCATGGAGTTAGATCTAAAAATCTTAAAAAACAAAGCGCAAGATGCCATTGTTATCAGTCATGTTAGTATTATTTTTCCCTTTCTACTTGGAATGGGTTTAGCGTATGTTATCTTTCAGTCCACCGCGCCGGAAGGTATTTCATTTTTATCTTATGCCTTATTTATCGGGATATCCATGAGTATCACTGCTTTTCCTGTATTGGCAAGAATAGTACAGGAAAGAGGTATGAGCAAGACTCGTTTAGGATCAATCGCCATCACATGTGCAGCCGCTGACGACATCACAGCATGGTGTCTTTTGGCAGCTGTGATTGCGGTAGTAAAAGCGGGATCTGTTGTGAGTGCAATTTATACGATTGCTTTTGCTGTAGCTTATGTGCTAGTGATGGTTCGACTTGTGAAACCATTTCTACAACGTATCGGCGATCTTCATACTACTAAAGAACGATTGGGAAAATCTATTGTAGGCGTATTTTTTCTCACATTACTCATCTCTTCATGGACCTCGGAAGTCATTGGCATACATGCTCTATTCGGAGCTTTTATGGCTGGTGTGATCATGCCTACTAACACGAGTTTTAGAAGCATCTTCATTGAAAAAGTTGAAGACGTTGCACAGGTGCTTCTTCTGCCATTGTTTTTTGTATACACAGGCCTTCGTACACAGATTGGATTACTTAATGAAGCTGAACATTGGCAAACCTGTTTCTGGGTAGTTACCATTGCCGTAGTCGGTAAATTTATTGGAAGTGCTTTATCAGCGAGATTTGTCGGCCAAAATTGGCACAGTAGTCTAACCATCGGAGCTTTAATGAATACAAGGGGATTAATGGAATTGATTGCTCTGAATATTGGATATGACCTTGGAGTGCTTACCGATGAAATGTTCGCGATATTAGTATTGATGGCCCTGATCACAACATTTATGACAGGCCCTGCATTGGACCTCATCAATAAGTTTTTTAAACCCGAAATTGAAAATAATGCAGACCTTATTTCTAAAAAGAATAAATACAACATTTTGATTTCATTTGGTAATCCAAATTCTGGGAAAACTCTTTTACGTATAGCAAATATGCTAACAAAAAAATCGCAGGAAAACAGTACGGTAACAGCTTTACACCTCTCCATTGGAAATGAATTGAACACTTATAACTCGATAGAATACGAAAGGGATAATTTCTCCTTATTAAATGATGAAAGTGAAAAATTAGATCAGCCCTATACCGCAATTTTTAGAGGAACTGACAACATCAACGAAGATATAGCTAAAATGGCTAACGAAGAAGATTTCGACCTATTGTTAACGGGTATTGGTCAATCGGTCTATGAGGGATCAGTACTTGGTAGTATTATTGGTTTTACAAGTAAAGTCGTAAATCCAGAAAGATTATTAGGTTCTTTAACTGGTAAAGAAAACTTATTTAATCACAGTGGTTTTGAAGATAATACCACTGCACTTTTAAAATCGATTGAAATTCCATGTGGGATTTTGGTAGATAAAGGTCTCCCCAAAATAGTTAAAAATATACTTGTACCCATCAAATCGGTTAGTGACAGCTTTATTTTAATTTACGTACATAAATTAGTCCAAAACAGTGCCGTAAATATCACCTTCTTAGACGATGATCATATTATTAAAAATTCGGTAGAGCTTAAAGAGGCAATTCGTTCGCTAGACTATGCCGCACCGAATCATATTACTGTAATTGATGAAGTTAACACGCATACTATAGACTACGCACAATTCGACATCATGCTCATCAGTTTCGTGGCGTGGAAACAAATTTCTTTTGAAAAAGAACAATGGACAAAGATAATACCCAGTACTTTGATTTTAAAACCTTAATATTTAATGTTATGGAAAAATACATTTTTGAAACTATGCTAATTAATGATGACAAAATCATTCAATTAGAGGAGACTTTAAAGAAAATCCCCAATATCGTTACTATTAAAATTAACCGTTTAAGTAACGGACTGATTCTAAAACTAGAAGCGCTAAATATCCAAGCTTTTGAAATAGCGTTAAACCTAAAGCAAAACGGTTTTTCGGTGGAACGTTTATACGAAGAGTAACTATAGTTATTTAAATCATTTAGGAGTCTTCATCACATCGTTCTCCTAAATGATTTATTACTTCTTATTACCAACATACTTAAGAAATAAAATCAATTTTTGTTTTAGCAATTTTTCCATCTATTTTCAATTATTTTTCTATTTTTAACGGAATAAAAAAATAGAATATGGATACAGCTATTTACATTTTCTCCTCCTTACTTATTGTTATAAGCTTTATTCCTTTGATTAGGAATGATTATTGGACCTTCCGTGTCTTTGAATACCCCAGATTACAAAAGCTCGTATTAACCTCATTGGCACTTTTTTTACTGGTGGTTTATTGCTCCAGAACAACGGCATTCTATATCTACATCAGTCTACTATCTGGGACAATCGTGTATCTCCTGAGACAGATTCTGCCATTTACAGCACTTGGGAAAAAACAGGTTCTACGAACTAAAAAAGATATACCTGATCAAAAAATAAGTATCATGATATCGAATGTATTTGAAGATAACGACAACTATTCAGGATGTATTGAGGAAATAAAGAAAGCCAACCCAGATCTCCTCCTGTTATTGGAAACTAGTCATGAGTGGATGCATAAAATAAAAGAGGCTACGAATGCTTTTCCTTATCGCGTAGAGCAACCAATTGACAATACTTACGGTATGCTGCTTTATTCTAAATATGAGTTAAAAGATAGTGAAATCAAGTTTTTAGTAGAGCATGATATCCCTTCAATCCATACAAAAGTTATATTACCCAGTGGTCAGGTCATTCAAGTATACGCCGTTCACCCTACTCCCCCTGTACCTGGAGAAAATCCAAGGTCTACGGAACGTGATAAAGAACTATTAATAATCGCTGATAAAGCAAGTAAGTCAAAAATTCCTGTAATCGTATGTGGCGATTTAAATGATGTGGCTTGGAGTTACACTACCGATTTATTTTTAAAAACAAGCCAATTGCTGGACCCTAGAAGAGGACGCTTTTTTCTAAACACTTTCCATGCCCATCATTTTTTTATGCGATTTCCGTTAGATCATATTTTTTGTAGTACTGACTTCAAATTGAAAAAAATGAAAAGATTGCATCATTACAATTCCGATCATTTTCCAATCCTCATTCAACTTCAATACGAAAAATCCGCAAATTTAGAGCAAATAGATCATACTCTTGAACTAAATCAAGAAGATATAGATCTTGCCAAAGAGAAAAAAGAAAGGTGCTGAAAATTCAGCACCTTTCTTTTTTAAGTAATTATTTGCATTTAATATTCTATTGCCAATATGGACCTCAGAGGAATCAATACCCCGCTTTTAATCTGAAGATACTTATCTGTTAACGACCAAACCGTTGTTTCAACTTTTTTTGGACCAGCCTCTGTCTGAAAGGCTATCGTCGTCTTGGATTTAAATTCATTACCTAATCTTAAAGCTCCTTTTAATGTTTCTAAAAACGTTAGACTTCTATCTTCATTCGCCGCGACAATTTTGAATGAAGAGATTTGCTCTTTTTCTATCAATTCTCCGATCATACTACTAATAATTTATAATTGACAATTCTGATTAAATAAGACATTTTATTTATAACGTTTCTACCTGCTATAACGTATGCTTAACCTTATTTAAATATAGGCATTACTCGATATAATAGCAATACTATTTAGATTTTAACATATATTTTACAAATCAGAACAGGCGACTTCATAATATTAAGTATTTTTGTTAAAACTTATCAAAAATGGACATTTCAACATTTGAAAAAAACTGGGAAATCAATTTTACGCAATGCTATTCAAATGCCAGAATCCGCTATTCTGATCTTTCTAATTTACTACAGCTCACTGCTGGGGAACATGCGACTATTGCTGGTTTTGGTTTTAAGGAAATGGCTAAAAACAACCAATCTTGGGTTTTAAGTCGTATCCGATTCGAGATTAATCGTTTGCCCAAATGGATGGATGTTGTCAGGATCAAAACATGGATACAAAACTTGGAGGGTTCTAAATCGACTCGTAATTTTGAAATCTATGTCAATGATCAATTGTATGTAACAGCGACAAGCTATTGGGCAGTAATCAACACTGTCAAGAGGGCTCCTGGAGAATTGGCCGTTCCAATTGGTGATTTTAAAACATTTTCAGACCGCTCCAGTACGCAAAAACCTTTTTCAAGATTAAACCTAACACAGGTTGTTAAACCAATAGGGAATTATACTGTTAAAATATCTGATTTAGATATTGTCAACCATGCCAATAATGTCAAATATCTCGACTGGTGCATGGATCTATTGCCGATGGAACTGGTATTAACCAACCAAATCGTGTCAATAGAAATGAATTATTTGAAAGAACTACGTTACAATGATACCGTCGAAATCAGCGGAAACTCAACAGAAAAAGGTTATTTTATGACAGTCACTAAACAAGAACGAATTTCATTCGCTTTAGAAATAGAAACAAGGTAAAGCCAGCTTAGAACGGTTTTTTATTTTCTATATAGTGTTCACTATTGGAGTAATATTGTTAATAATACCTAACAAAAAAAAGGAGTATTTCAGCTGAAATACTCCTTTTTTTATCGTTAACCAACAAGGTTTTATTAACCAGCAAAAGCTTTATCCCCTTTTTTATAAGGATAATTACCGTCAAACTTTCCAGGAATCTTCACGTAACGTAATGCTTTTGTCAAGCCCAGTTCTGAGTTGAAATATCCTGTTAAAGTCAATTGCTTAAACATCGTGAACCAATGAGGTGGTTTGCTTTCAACTTCCCTATATAATTCATTTTGTTTAACAGCATTCTTTTCACGTTCCTCTTTCGTTTCCTCATTTTGCTTGTTATTAAACTCATTAGCTTCTTTGTCTAATAGATTCACAAAATTTGTACGTTCTTCAGCAGATAGATCCAAGAAATTTTTCTTCGTTAACTCTTGTGCTTTTTTATCTAAATTATTGATACCATCCATGAACACTTTTTGTTGTTCATTGGTATAACAATCTCTTACCATTACTGGGATAAAGCTTCCTACACCTGCTTCCTTAGCTCCTGGCGTAGAAGTTTGAGGTAAAATAGCCTCTGCTAAATCACCTAATAAATCTGTTGTCTTAGGCTCAAATAAGGATTCAATCTGTTTAGTAGCAGAACGTGAACACCCTTCAAGAAAAAGGCTTGAACCAATGACCACCCCTCCCATCAACATGGCAGCACGTCGAATTGCTTCTCTTCTATTCATAATCAATCTCTTTTAATACTTAAAATGTATAATTTACTTCCCAGCCTGGACGATAATTTCGTTTTACGAACTGGTTTACTTCATCAAAATTAGTGACACGCATATTATCATTATCCCATAATAGACGTAAATTTCTTCCAGGATAATCATTATTCACTTTTAAATCCGATCCACGGATTGCCAAGTTAGCCATCAATAAAGCCTCAGTTAAAGGTCCTGCAATTTCAAATGGAGAAGACATTTCCATCTTACCGTATCCGGCAATACAGCCCTCTACCCATTGTGCCCAGTGACCATCTGCACCACCTTTAACGCGGGCATAGGTTTGTTTTGGTGTTGGATAGTTAGTGGAAGTAGGTAATAATCTAGGATTAGCTGCATAAGTATCTGCTAATATTTTACCTTTGGTTCCAATAAATAAAATACCGTTACCACCGTCGCCAAACGCTTCATTTGCGCCTAATTCCTCTGGTCTCGGCGGTTGGATTCCACCATCCATCCAGTGCAATTTAACATCTCCGGTCGTCTTATCTGTTTTCGGAAATGTCATCACCGCATAACTTGACGGTGGGCAACTTTCTGGGAAGTATCCTCTTTTAAATTCATCTACATATACCGAACCTACAGTAGCTTGTACGTCTTTCACATATTGAAGTCCGTAGATACTGAACGGAGCTTCCATATTATGGCAACCCATATCACCTAGTGCTCCCGTTCCATAATCCCACCAACCTCTCCAGTTGAAGGGAATCAATTTTTCAACATAATCCTTTTTCGGAGCAGTACCCAACCAAAGATCCCAGTCCAACTCTTTTGGCACTTCTGCTTTTTGAGTAGGCCATTGGATGCCTTGAGGCCATACTGGACGATCCGTCCAACAGTAGATTTCTTTAAGGTCACCTATCATGCCGGCATCAACCCATTCTCTCATCTGTCTTACACCATCACCTGATGAGCCTTGGTTCCCCATTTGCGTAACAACTTTGTATTTCTTAGCCGCATGTGTCAAAGCACGAGCTTCCCAAACATCATGAGCCAATGGTTTTTGTACGTAAACATGTTTCCCCAATTGCATGGCTGCTAACGCAACAATGGCATGTTGGTGATCTGGTGTTGATACGGAAACAGCATCAATATGTTTATGCTCTTTATCGAGCATTTCACGGTAGTCTTTATAAAATTTTGCTTTAGGGAACTTCTTCACTGTATCCGCTGCACGACGGGTATCCACATCACATAGAAAAGCAATATTTGCTTTTCCACTCGATGCAAATCTCGATATATCTCCTGCTCCCATACCACCGACTCCTACCGATGCTACGTTCAGCATATCACTAGGTGCGGTAAACCCAGCACCACCTAAAACATGGCGAGGTAAAATGGTTACTCCAGCACCAAATAAGGCTGCTTTTTTTAGAAAGTCTCTTCTTGACGAATTGTTCTTTTCCATAATTTAGATTTATTGATGATTATAGGTTACCTTTTTTCAGTTCGCTTACTGCAAAATCAACCGCCCTAGCAGTTAATGCCATGTAGGTCAATGAAGGGTTTACGCAACCTCCAGAAGCCATCGCTGCTCCATCCGTTACAAAAACATTGAGTGCATCCCATACTTGGTTATTACCATTTAATACAGATGATTTTGGATCTCTACCCATACGAGCAGTTCCCATCTCATGAATACCTTGGCCAAAACCATATACATTATCATAAGTATACGCGTCTTTAACACCAATTTTCTCCAACATTTCCTTCATCTCGTTCTGCATGTCGCCACGCATCTTCAATTCATTGTCTTTGATTTCAACGTCCATGGCTAAAACAGGAAGGCCCCATTTATCCTTTTTCGTTTTATCTAAGCTAATTTTATTTTCATGATATGGTAGAATCTCCCCGAAGGCTGTAAAACCTACTCCCCAATCACCTGCCTCAGTAATCGCATCTTTCCATGCGCCACCTACGCTCATTTCTGCTACTTCACCTGACCAACGTCCACGACTTGCGGCACCTTGATAACCAAAACCACGTACGTAATCACGTTTTTTATCATCACCAGCAACGTTAACAAAGCGAGGTACATATAATCCTGTTGGTCTACGACCAAATACATAGCTGTCTAGGTAACCTTCAACTCGTCCACCTGCACCACAACGGAAGTGATGGTCCATTGCATTATGACCTAATTCGCCGCTGCTACTTCCAAGTCCACCTTCCCATACATCAGTAGCTGAATTCATCAATACCCAAGTAGAGTTAAATGCCGAAGCATTCACAAAGATAACTTTAGCATAAAACTCATATGTTTGATTCGTTTCAGCATCGATAATCTCAACCCCTGTAGCTTTCTTTGTATTCTTATCATAGATGATCTTCGTTACGATTGAGAAAGGACGTAATGTCAAATTACCTGTTGCTACTGCTGCTGGCAACGTTGCCGATTGTGTGCTGAAATAAGCACCAAAATTACAACCTAACCAACATTGATTTTGATATTGACAGTTAACACGATTGTGATGAGGAACAGTGATATTAGCTGTTCTTCCCATAATAAAATGGCGATTCCCGCTATATTCTTTCTTCAAACGAGCTGCTAAATCTTTCTCTACGATATTCATCGCCATAGCCGGCATAAAATCACCATCTGGCAATACATCTAAACCATCACGATTACCACTGATACCTGCAAATTTCTCTGCATAACTATACCAAGGAGCGATATCTTTATAACGAATCGGCCAATCTGCGCCGTGTCCATCTTTTAAATTTGCTTCAAAGTCTAAATCGCCAAGACGATAAGACTGTCTGCCCCACATCAATGAACGACCACCTACGTGGTAACCTCTATACCAATCAAAACGTTTTGTTTCGGTATAAGGACTCTCTTCTTCGTTAACCCAAAAGTCCAAGTTTTTTTCATTGAGTGGATAATCTCTACTTAAAACTGGACGTTCTTTAATCATCTCTTGCGTTCGGCCCCCAGCATGTGGAAAATCCCAAGGATTTTTATTTGCTGCAGGATAATCTTTCACGTGTTCAATATTACGACCACGTTCTAACATAAGGGTTTTTAAACCCTTTTCTGTTAATTCCTTTGCTGCCCATCCACCACTGATTCCTGAACCAATGACAATAGCATCATAAGTGTTATTTTCAGCCATTTTAAATTTATGTTTAGTTTTAGTTTTTTTAATTATTACTCGGAAACAACTTTATTTTCTACTTTCTCATCTTTAAAAGCAACTAAGAAAATAACAAATACTACGCATGCAATTCCTGCTGGAATAATCCATGTTTGTTTCCAGAAATCTGCCACATTAGATTCTTGTAAATAGGCATATTTCTCTCCGATAAAACCTGCAACCCAGAATCCAATTAACTGACCAACTCCATATGTCGCCAATGTAATCAAACCTTGTGCAGCACTTTTATATTTAATTCCAGCTTTACTGTCTGTATAAATCTGTCCCGAAACGAAAAAGAAATCATAACAGATACCGTGTAATGCAATACCTAGAATCAACATGAATGAAAGATCTCCAGCGTTACCATATGCGAATAAGACATATCTCAACGCCCAAGCAAGCATACCCACCAATATCGTTTTCTTGAAACCAAATTTGCTAAAGAAAACTGGCAATGCTAATAAAAATAACACTTCTGAAATCTGACCAATAGTCATTTTACCGGTTGGGTTTCTCCATCCCTATTTGATCTAAAAACGGATTCGCATTTTGATAATAAAATGCCAAAGGAATACAGATTAAAATAGAAGAAATAAAGAAAATCAAGAAGTTGCGATCTTTCAGCAATTTGATGGCATCCAAACCGATAATGGATGCAAAAGAAGGCTTCTGATCAGATTCGATTTTAATTGGAGGAGTTTTAGGTAAAGTAAATGAGAATAGACCCAAAACTAATGAAGCTACAGCTCCCATTAAAAACGTGTTTTTCAAGGCTCCTGCAGAAGATGCTTCCGCAGCGTCCCATTTGAATAGGTAACTGATCGAAAGACCTGCTATAATCCAACCAATAGTTCCCCAGATACGGATATTTGAGAATTGCTTTTCTGGATTGCTTAATTGTCTAAAAGAAACTGAATTCACTAAAGATAACGTCGGCATGTAAAGTACCATGTAAGCCAATACATATGGATAAAATGTAGATATCTCTGTCGCGGTATACATTTGATACATCAAAACAGCACCAATAATATGTAAGACTCCCAATATACGCTCGGCATTGAAGTAACGATCGGCAATCATACCAATGATAAAAGGTGCGATAATCGCTCCTAAAGATTGTGTAGAAAAGACATTCGCGATTTCGAGCGGTTGTGCTTGTAAATTTTTACTTAGGTATGTACCTAATGTAACGAACCATGCGCCCCAGATAAAAAACTCTAGGAACATCATGAACGACAATTTAAATCTAATAGATGTAGACATTATAAGTTTGGATTATTTTAATTTTTTTTAAGAGAATTCTATCAATAATTGGATTATATAATGACAATTTAGGATAAAAAAAACAAATGTACAAGTTACACTAAGAAATTATCTACTTCTCGGTATGCATTCACTAACGCTTCTTCACCTACCTTGCCGCCTTTGGACATACCATGCTCCATACCTACTACGCCTTTAAATCCCTTCTCATGAAGCCATTTAAAAACATTTTTGTAATTTATTTCACCAGTTGTGGGTTCTCTTCTACCGGGATTATCTCCAACTTGGACATAGGCAATTTCATTCCAACATTCATTCATTTTATGAATCAGATTACCTTCGTTCTTTTGCATATGATAAGCATCATACAATAATTTACAAGAAGGACTCCCCAC
The DNA here is from genome assembly GCF_044740685.1 of Sphingobacterium sp. SG20118. Lineage (NCBI taxonomy): Bacteria > Pseudomonadati > Bacteroidota > Sphingobacteriia > Sphingobacteriales > Sphingobacteriaceae > Sphingobacterium > Sphingobacterium sp. SG20118. The sequence continues at coordinate 1,051,757 of NZ_CP172826.1, read as the reverse complement.
TCCTTTACAGATTTCATACGTCTGGTCGGAATATCTCAAAAACAGGTCAGGGCTATCACTTAAGGGTTCCAAGACCATTGTTATACCATGTGGTTCAAATATCTCAGCGCCTCTTTTCAAGGCTTCAATTACATTCCCAGTTTGCACACCAATGGATAAATTACGTTCGTAATCACCAGGAACAACTGTTACCCATTTAGCATTTACACGTTTAGCAACTTCCACAGATTCTTTACATCCTTTTAAAAAGATATCTACAAAATCTTGCTTTCCTGCAGCTAATGTATTTGCACCATTACCACCTTTTGGTACAACAAATACTCCCATTCGCATTCCAAGAGCTGCTAACGTTTCGCCAATTTTCTTTTGTTCATCAATGCTTCGACCTGGCATTCCATTGTCCTCTATGCTTCTGAAGCCCAATTCATGCATGTATTTGATTTCATCTACGAAACTTTTGCCAGCACTAGCACTGAACATCCCTTGATGTGGGGCATAGTCTAAATTAAATAATGCACCTGCTTTATTTTTTTGAGTTTGTGAAGCTTCACCACCTAAAGCAGTTAAGCTAACGGCAGAAACCCGCTACTAATAATGTATTTTTTAAAAACTCTGACCTTTTCATAATGTCTATTATCTTGTTTTATTGAGAAAAAAAGCGGAAAATCCTTTCGAATACCTTTCTTCTATTTCTCCTTTATCATTTTTAAATATAATATAAACTTCTAAATTCTTCTTCTTTTCCACAAAATGAATAATCTCATCTGCTGTCAAAGCCATAAAATAATTATCAAGTGCATCAGCTTCCATTGCGGTTTTAGCATAAACAGTGACACTGACTATTGGGCTTGAAAACATATATCCTGTCAACGGATTAACATGGTGACTGATTTTCTGTTGTCCATTCATCATGAACTTCTCAAAATTTCCTGCTGTGGTCAATGCCCCAGATTTAATCGATACCACCTCAGTTTTCAAATGTTGATTATCATCTGAAGTCGGTCTTTCAATACCGATTTTAAAATAATCACCCTCTAAATTCTTTCCTTTTATGCGCATTTCCCCTCCCAACTCAACGATGTAATTTTTAATATCCTTACGTTCTAAAAATTCGGCTAAAACATCTACCGAATATCCTTGTGCGATGCCATTGACATCAATACTGACAGTTGAGTTATTTTTGTCTAGGTAAGGAGCCTTCCATATCAATTTATCCATCCCGACGGACAGCAAAGTCGTCGCTATTTCAGTAGAATCGGGGAACTTTTTTATTTGCTTAGGGCCAAACCCCCACAATTGAACAAGAGGAGCAACAGTAATGTCGAAAATACCATTCGTAATCCGGTTATAATAAACAGATGCCTGCATTACTTTTTGAAAATGAGGATCAAGTTTTATAGGGCCGCCATTGTGATTATTGAATTTATTGATTGTCGACTCTCTATGGTAAATCGACATCGATAAATCAATAGATTTCAAGATACTATCAATATCACTTTTCGAAACTGTTTCGCTGTATTCAAAGTAAGTAATATGATAAGATGTCCCCTGTGCAGGTCCTGATAAGATAATTTTTTGGAGAGATTTTGGAGAATAAGAAGTTTGTTCAGTTCGTGCAGCAGTTAAGCTGCACAAACCAAAAAAACTAATTGAGAGCAGTATCCATGATTTGAAATACATGAATGTATCCTCTTATTAAATGTATAAATTTGTATTCTGACCTGGTATAGCTACTGGGTAGAAACCTTCTTCATTTGGTAATATCTTCGGTAAAGCATCCCATGCATAATTTGTCGGCATCAAATCTATTTCAGATTTGATTGCAGCATCCCATTTGACAACTTTACCTGTATAACAGGCAATACGTCCTAGAATACCCGTCAAAGAACTATAAGCACCATATTCTGCATTAGCAAATTTGTATTCACCTTTTGATACTGCTTCAAATAATTCTTTATGCTCTTGTTGGTAAGGATTTGGATTTCCTTTAGGATCATGTCTATAAACTTCATTACCTTTTGCATCCCATAATACCGCTTGACCATTTGCTGAAAAATATGCTCTGCCTTTAGTTGCCTGAAACTGCTCGTCAACACGATTTGTTACTCCTTCAAAATGGGCACACTGACTATAGACCACCGAGTTGTCTGCATAAGTAAGCTCCAATGCAAAATTATCGTAGATTTCACCATATTCTTTACCTGTTCTATGCGCACGGCTTCCTGTACCTTGGATACGGATGGGATATGCACCTTTCACCCAATTGGCAATATCAATATTATGAACGTGTTGCTCTACGATATGGTCACCACATAACCAATTAAAATAATACCAGTTACGCATCTGATATTCCATTTCGGTTTGCCCTGGTTTACGTGGTCTCACCCATACGCCACCACTATTCCAGTAAACTTGTCCTGCGACTACATCACCGATAGCACCATCATGGATGCGTTGAATCCCTTCTTTATAATTGAATTGGTACCTTCTTTGAAGTCCAACGACAACATTTAACTTTTTTTGCTTTGCGATTTCTGCTGCCGCTAATATACGACGAACACCCGGTACGTCTACTGCAACTGCTTTTTCCATAAAAACATGCTTTCCTTGACGTACAGCTTCTTCAAAATGAATAGGACGGAAACCTGGAGGCGTTGTTAAAATAACGACATCGGCCAATTTAATTGCTTCTTTATAAGCATCAAATCCAACGAACTTATGTTGTTCAGGCACATCGATCTTATCCTGCCATTTATCTTTTAATGTTTTATAAGTGCTATCCAAATTATCTTTGAAAGCATCGGCTAATGCCACTACTTTAATATTGAAACCCGAATTTAAGGCATCAAATGTAGCCCCTGTACCACGACCACCACAACCGATCAATGCGACTTTGATCACATCACTTCCTGCTGCGAATGCTCCTGCTAAAGGCATTGAACTTAAAACTGTTCCGCCTGCAATAGCTGCTGTCGTTTTTAAAAAATCACGACGTTCAAATTTTTCCATATTTTAGGTATTAAGGTTATAATTAGTAATCTTTAATTGGGGCCTTATCATAATAGGCCATAATTTCCTCATGCGAAGGAGGGGTAACAGGTCTTACTAAACGCATACCCACGAATGGTGCTTCAGGAAACCACCAGTTGCTTTTAGGGATTTGCGGATCTAACTGTTTCCAATACGGATCTGAAGCCAATCGTGCAGCACTTCGTAAATCTACAGCTTCACTGTCAAAAGAACCTCCTCTTACACTGTTTGGATATAATGTCGTAGGTACTGCAACAGGATTATCCGCCACTTTGCCATCAAACTGTTTGTAATAATCTTCTATATATTGATCGAATGTCCATTCAGATACATTTCCATGCATATCAAACAATCCCCATGCATTGGGTTTCTTGGTACCAACTAAGTGTGTAGCCCCCTCACTATTTCCTTTATGCCATGCATATTGGTCCAGTTGTGCAGCATCATCTCCAAAACTATAAGCCTTATCGCTACCAGCACGACAAGCATATTCCCACTCAGCTTCTGTTGGAAGTCTATAAAACTCACCGGTACGAACGTACAACCATTTGCAAAACTGAATCGCATTATAATGTGTCATCGCCAAAGCAGGGTGCCCCTCTTTACCCATGCCAAATGTCATGTCCAAATATGGTTTTGTAGGACGCGTGACTGCATCTACTTCAGGTGTGATCTTCCCATCTAAACTTTGCGTAACCTCATAATCTTTATATAGGAATGGTTCAAACAAATTCCAGGTAACTTCATATTTACCCATCCAAAAGGGAGCTATTTTAACATCATGAATGGGTTCTTCATCCGCTTTAACAGTACCGCCTTGCTTATACACGCCTGCTGGAATTGCAATCATGTCAAATTTCAATTTTGTACCCTTTATTTCTTGTACATAGCTTTCCACTTTTTGCTGTGCAAACGACGTGCTAGAGAATCCTAACAAGATAAGAGCAAGTAAACTTTTACGCATTTCTATTTTTTCTATAAATAATTGGTCTTCCCACCATCACTAATCCAGTCATATTATTTGTCTAAGATATTAATTTGATTGTGTATTTTAAACAATAAGTATCATAACTTTTTTATTACAAAAGATGAATATTACCGTTTTACAAAAAAAATAAGGCTTGTAAAACAAAGTTTTACAAGCCTTATTTATATAATGCTTTTGTTGGTTACAGTAAAATATTGCGACTCACTTCTTTATCAATAGTAATATAACCCGGATAAAAAATCGACTTACCGGCAATATTAATAGATGGTTTTATCTTTATCGTGAATAATCCCTTTTTAGTGTTTGAACTGGAACCAATAAAACCTGCTAAATCACCATTATTGATTAATTCATATATATTGGTATTCAATCGTACCGAAGCTATTGTAGATTCTCCCGGCTCTAATGAAATCGACTGATTGACAATCCCTTCTGCCAATTGTTTTTTCTCAAAAAGGATAATATATTGAAATTGATTAATAGCAGCTTTTTTTAACGTTGGATTCTCGATTTTCAAACGAATGACCGCATCTAAAGGGATGTTTTTGCGTAACATACCTAAAGCGACACTTGGCAATGCTGACAAGTCAATACCATCGGCCTTAACTATTTTTTGAATAGAGGTACCCGCCACACGAATACTATCAACAGATTGTATATCGAATTTACATTTACCAAGATTTTCAATTTGAGCTTTTTGCCGACTAATGCCACAACTGCTCAATAATGCTATACTCATCAATGCGTATAGCCAATTCTTTTTCAATACGTTTATCATGATTTAATTTTTCCCTCCAAATTTATAAAGAATCCCCAAACTATTGATGGGATGCCCTGCCTTTAAATAATCATTACTCATCAAGCCAAAGTTCATACCTGTCATGTATTGGATCTGCCAGCCACGTCCAACTTCCATACGTGTATAAAAAACAGGCTCTATCAAGACATTACGTTCTCTATGAGCATCTAGTTGATCAATTTTAAAATCGGTCATATTTACATGCGACAATCTTAAAATAGTACCATAATTCAGCGCACGATCTCCGCCAAATAAACGAATTTTCTCTCGTTTTGTAGAAGAGTAATTGACTTGGACGAATATTTTATCAAAATCCATATCGCGCCTTTCAATTACTGTAGGCCCTGCAGTTGAGGTTCGCGTGTCCACTTCATTGGCAACACCTAAACCATAACCAGCATATACTTCAAAAACACGATTGCGGTGTTGTCCAAAACTCTTGAAATAACCAATCCCAAACTCTCCCATTTTTTGAGAAAAATCTGTTGGACTATCTTTCCTATCAATGTAAGAACCATTTGCAATAATCCCAATATGATCGGAAAGGGCCACACCTCCACTGGCCGAGACATTACCTTTCAAATTGATATTCCCAGAAACATATACTTCACCCGCATCTTTAAACATTGGCGCTGCTGGTACATTAGGCATATACATAGAACTACAAGATGATAATAGCAAGAGTACAACTGCTGGAATACTATAGGATAGACTTTTCGATATCATGAACGTTTAATATAATCTATAAACTGTTATTAGCGTATAAAATTGTACCAAACTCGTATTCTCGCACAAATAATTACGATAAAGAATAATAATGAGCTTATACTTAAGGTTTAAAACAAAAAAAGGCGTTAAGTAAACTTAACGCCTTTACAAATATTGTGTAGCAAAACTTACGCTTGCTCTGCAGGAACTACAGAAACATAAGATTTGTTGTTTGCTTTTTTACGGAAAACTACTTTACCATCAATTAAAGCGAACAACGTATGATCTTTACCAATACCAACATTTAAGTCAGGATTGTGTTTAGTACCACGCTGGCGAACAATGATGTTACCTGCGATAGCAGCTTGACCACCGAAGATTTTGATACCCAAACGTTTCGAATGTGACTCACGGCCGTTCTTGGAACTACCCGCACCTTTTTTATGTGCCATTTTTTTATCTCAATTTAAGACTAATGTCTGATTAAAAATTCAATTATAATGTAATACCAGTAATCTGGATTTTAGTGAATTGTTGACGGTGACCGTTTTTCTTTTTGTAGCCTTTACGACGTTTTTTCTTGAAAACGATAACTTTATCACCTTTTAAATGAGACAAAATTTTAGCCGAAATTTTAGCACCAGCCACGTTCGGAGTACCGATTGTGAACTTACCACCATCTTCTGCTAACAATACATTGTCAAATTCAATACTAGCGCCTTCTTCTCCTTGTAAGCGGTGCACAAAAAGAAATTGGTCTTTTGCAACCTTGAATTGCTGTCCTGCTATATTTACTATTGCGTACATTGTTAATAAATTAATTAAATGTGTTTATTGTTAATGAACGGCAAAAATAGCAATTATTATTCACTTTTTAAAATATATTACACTTTTATTTTACCACTACCAAACTGAAACGCGTTTCTCAGGTGCTACATACATTTTAGCTGTATTAGGAATATTAAATGCTTGATAAAAAGCATCCATATTATACACCGGCCCGTTCACACGAAACTCTTCGGGACTATGTGGATCGACCTTCAAGCGCATTTGCATTCTTTCATCACTATTTTTAATCCGCCAAACTTGTGCAAAACTCAAAAAGAAACGCTGATCAGGTGTAAAACCATCTATTTTATTTAACTCCTGCCCTTGCTTTGTCTTTTTAAAAGCATCGAATGCGATACTCAAACCACCAATATCAGCTAAATTTTCACCTAGAGTCAGTTGCCCATTGACATGTTGATTATCAAGCAAAGTAAAACTATTATATAACGCTGCAACTTGATTAGCTTTTGTTGTGAACTTTGTCGCATCTTCTGGTGTCCACCAATCTTTAAGATTTCCCTCTTTATCGTATTGACGACCTTGATCATCAAAACCGTGCGTCATTTCATGCCCTATCACTGCCCCAATAGCGCCATAATTAATGGCATCGTCTGCATTGGCATCGAAGAATGGGAACTGAAGTATTCCGGCAGGAAATACGATTTCATTATATGGCGGATTATAGTAGGCATTGACAGTCGGTGTTGTCATCAACCACTCTGTCTTATCTACAGGTTTACCCATTTTGTCAATCATCTCCTTATATGCATGACGGGAAGCTGATTGTAAGTTAGCATAGTAGGTATCTTTATTGACCTCTACATCAGAATAATCTTTCCACTTATCGGGATATCCAATTTTTTTCGTGAAAGCTTGCAGTTTTTCTATCGCCTTTTTCTTTGTTTCTGCAGTCATCCAATCTAACTTTTCAATACGGTCACGATAGGAGATTTCAAGATTATTGACCAACTCAAGCATTCTTTTCTTAGCCTCGGGTTTAAAATATTCCTCAGTAAATAATTTCCCGATTACTTCACCTAAGTTATTATCCACCGTACTCACCATGAGTTTCCACCGTTCTTTTTGCTCCTTTTGTCCCTGTAAAGTTTTACCATACAGTTCAAATCGAGCATCACGGAAATCTTTTGTCAATGCTGATGCAGAAGAATTCAGTAAATCAGCCTTCAACTTAAGCTTCCAAGTATCCAATGGTTCGGATTTCAATAAATTATTAAGGGCTACATAAAATTTAGGTTGTTGCACCAGTAAGGTATCTGTTTTAATAGATAATCTTTCTAGAATATCGCTCCAATTGAGATTTGGAGTTTCTTTTTGAAAAGTCGTTACTGCAACTTTATTGTAGTTCTTAATAGGATCACGTAACTCCACTGGGCTCAAATGAGATTTAGCAATTGCAGTTTCTATCTTCAAGACAGACTCAGCATCAGCTTTGGCAGTAGCCTGTTTACCTGCCAAAGTAAATAATTTACTCAGGTAATTCGTATATGCTTCGCGTATTTTCTTTGCTTTATCATCCTGATCTAGATAATAGCTTGCTTCAGGAAGATTAAGCCCCCCCTGCACAAAAGTCGCAGCATTCTTATTACTCATCCGCTCATCTGCAGCGATATAAAAAGAGAATAAATCCCCGTCTCCATCTCTAAACCCATCAGCACTATAAGCAATCAGCTCCTCGATTGATTTTAATCCATCAATCTTTTCCAATAACGCTGCAATAGGTGAAACACCTAATTTTTCTATTGTAAGCGTATCCATTCCACTGGTATAGAAATCACCTACTTTTTGTTGATCTGTACCTTTCTTACTATTGGATTGCGCAGCCTTTTCTAAAATACCATGAAGTTTTTGTAAATTCTCATCATTCAAAGTATAAAATGACCCCCAACCAGACTCCGAAGGAGGAATGACTGTTTTATTCAACCATTGTCCATTAGCATACATAAAGAAGTTATCTCCAGGATGTACAGTCGTATCCATACCAGATACATCTAAGAATACTGTTCGATCTGTTTTATGTTGAACCGAACTATTATTGGATTGACAACCAAACACTAGACTGGCAATCGGCAATATTGACCATAATTTTTTGTTGACCATAATTTTCTAATTTCAAACACCTTGAGTAAAGGTAGTTTTTTTATTAATGCGGAAATAACACATTTTAATGAAAATTGTTTTGGAAAATAGAATTATACTTCTATTTTTGCCAACAGACTACGGAGAGATGTCAGAGTGGTCGATCGAGCACGCTTGGAAAGCGTGTGTACTTAACGGTACCGAGGGTTCGAATCCCTCTCTCTCCGCATCCTAACAAGGTAAATGTATCAAAACCCTACAAATTCAACGATTTGTAGGGTTTTCTGTTTATAGACCAATCCCGTATTTTTCAATACCTCTCATTTCCAGCGAGACCCTAATAAATGGTTAGCTAGGGTCTCGCTGAAATGAACTATTCGATGAGCAATAAACAAGGTCATTACGTGACTAGCCTTTAAACATCTTGACAGTTCATACCCAAAAGAATAAATTGAATATTGAAATAAAACACCACCACAATGAGTAATCAAGTTACAGCCTACGTATATGCACGTGGAGCAAAAGCTTATCAAGCAGGTCTACATCCTATTTATATCAGTATTACAATTCTCGGGAAGCGAACTGAGTTCTCTACTAAGAAATTCATCACTCCATCAAAATGGGATCAAAAAACGATGAAAATGAAAGGTAACACTTAAATTAATCCCCTCCTCAACATCCTATCAAGGAAAATGTATTACCCCCCGTTGTCACTAACTTCTCTACGAAACCTTTAGCGCAATCAAATAAAGCGAATTCAAAGGCAATTCATCGAGTTCATATATCTCCTTCTGTCTAACAAATCCTCGACTTTCAAAAAGTCCAATTAGTGGATTTTGAATATACTCATTAATCCAGATAGCTTCATATGGCTTACAAACAATTAAGCTTTTTTCCAATAATACTTTTTCTATTCCCGAATCTACATATTTTTTTAATACTCCAAAATTAGCAATACGGATAGCCCGTTTACGTTCCAAACTCGAAGGTCTAACACCCTTAGAAGTAATTTGTACGAATCCTGCAGGTATATTATCTACATATGCAATAAGCCACTGATTTGACATGCTGTTCAGTTCTACCACCAAAGCTTTATCATTAAAATTGGTCTGTATATATTCCTCCATCAATTGAGGTTCTAGATACTTTGAAAACTTTTCTATCGCTATCGCACGCGTTAACTTTAAAAGAGCTTCCAGCCCCTCCTCTGTAGCTACAGTGAATTTTATTGTTATTTTCATACTAACGTAATTAATGTGTACAGACAAATGTATTGGTCTTTCAAAAAAATAAGGAGGACAGCTTATGAAACAAAGACCAGTACAGTTGTAATCAAGATAGTTGACCGGCAAGCTTAATCGCTTCCATCTTTTTATTCGAAAATTTATCCGCAAACACCAATCGAAAATAATTTCCGAAAGCACCAGAAAATGAAAAAGTATAACCAGGAGTAAACCTGACTCCAATTCGTTCGCATTGTTTATAAAATTTGTCCATATCCGTCTCATCAGGCATCTTTACCCAAATATTATAACCACCTTCAGGCATTAAAATAGACGTTTTACTTGGGAAAGTATCAGAAAGCAAATTAACGGCACAATAAGCATTCTTAGCCAATTGCATTCTAAAGGAACGGATATGACGGTCGTAACTGCTCCCTTTCAACAGTTTGTTTACTGTTTCCTGATATACTGGAGAGATTGTACTTCCAAGGGAGAATTTAATCTGTTCTGCACGCTGCATAAATTTTCCAGCGGCAAGCCAACCAAGCCTTATACCCGGAGCTAACGTTTTTGAATATGAAGAATACGTAAGTACAAGACCGCTTACATCGAAAGTTCTTAATGTAGAGGGTCGCTGTCCATGAAAATTTAAATCACCATAAATATCATTTTCTATAAGTGCAACGTCGTATTGTTGCGCTATAGTCACCAAGGCAAGCTTTTGCTCATCTGGCATTAATATCCCTGTCGGGTTATGAAAATTGGGTGTTACGATTGCTGCCTTAACCTTATTGTCACGACAAGCCCTTACAAAAAAATCAACATCAAACCCAGTAATTGGAATTATAGGGATTTCAATAACTTTAAGATTTAACACACGGATTACTTCGAGTATTGAAAAAACACAAGGGCTTTCGACTGCTACTATATCTCCTGCAACACAAACAGCAGCCAAAGCAATATACAACGCTTGAAGTGCACCATCCGTAATTAGCAATTCGTCCATATGAATAACAGTACGGTAGGCAGCGGCCCGGGTAATGATGTGCTCCTTCAATTCTATGGAACCATTTGACGGATAATACCTAAGCAGACCTGCCCCCTGTTCTCTGATTACCTGTTGCATGGTGCGTAGCAATAATTTCTGAGGTACCAGCAGATCTCCAGGTGCAGCTACATTGAATTCAGAAAACTTACTTCCTGGTCTTGCAGAAGTTGTCAGTGCAAGATGATTCTTAAATACAGCATCTCTAACTACCGGAATGTATATGGTTTTAGATTCAATTTTGGACTCCCTTGTTCGCTGACTTACATAATAACCCGATTTAGGAATACTTTCCACCAAACCATGAATCATAAGATACTCGTATCCACTCTGTATTGTACTGACACTTATCTGAAACTGCTCCTTCAATTCTCTAATAGAGGGCAATTTATGACCGGCTTTGAAAATACCATTTTTGATATTTTTCTCTATGGTACTTGTAAATAGTTCGAATTTATATGACTTCATATCTGTACTGGTAATTTTTACAAAATCTACACCTGTATCGCAAATCTAAGTAATTTACCTTTGAAAAAAAAAGTACCATGCAACAGAATAATTTCATCAATAGTCCAAGCGATTTACGTAATCTAACCGTTTCATCTTTAAAACAGGTCTGTCAAGACCTACGATCCTTTCTCATCGACCATGTGGCGGCTAACGGAGGTCATTTCAGTTCTAGTTTAGGTGTTATTGAACTTACTGTTGCATTACATTATGTATTTAATACCCCTTTGGATAAACTCATCTGGGATGTAGGACATCAGGCATATCCCCATAAATTACTAACTGGAAGAATGAAACAATTCTATTCTAATCGTCTACTAGGAGGAATAAGTGGTTTCCCAAGTATGGACGAGAGTGAATACGATGCATTCGGAACGGGACATTCCTCGACTTCCATTTCAGCCATCGTGGGTATGGCTATTGCTGCAAGATATCGTGGCGAATACAGCCGTCAACATATTGCCGTTATTGGTGATGGCGCTATGACTGCCGGACTTGCTTTTGAAGCGTTGAACAATGCAGGTTATGAACAACCAAACATGTTGATTATTCTCAACGACAACAACATGTCCATAGACAGCAATACTGGTGCTCTTCAGAATTATTTAATCGATCTCACTACTGACAAACACTACAATATTTTAAAATCATACCTAAAAAACCTCCTTTCATCAGAAAACCCATCGAAAAAATGGGCAGCAGATACCCTACGAAAACTTGAAAAAATCATCAAAGGGGGTTTAATGAAATACAGCAATTTTTTTGAAGCTCTGAACATTCGCTATTTTGGCCCTGTTGATGGACATGATTTAAAAAAATTGATTAGTTTGTTCGAAAAACTAAAGCATATATCAGGTCCAAAATTGCTCCATTGCATTACGGTTAAGGGAAAAGGTTTTGCCCCCGCTCTAATTGATCCCGAAAAATGGCATGCTCCAGGTATTTTTGACAAATCTACTGGAGTTAAAATGAGTACAAATAGCAACATTAACCATGCTATCACATACCAAGATGTGTTTGGAGACACATTAATCAAACTAGCAAAAGATAATGCCCGCATTATAGCGGTCTGCCCAGCCATGTTATCGGGTAGCGCTTTATCCAAAATGAAATTAGAAATGCCAGATCGAGTTTTTGATGTAGGCATCACCGAACAGCATGCCGTTACATTTTCAGCAGGACTTGCTGCAGATGGCCTGCTTCCGTTTTGCACGATTTATTCTACATTTTTACAGCGTGCCTACGATCAACTTATACATGATGTAGCTTTACAAAAGCTACAAGTTATCTTCTGTATAGACCGCGCTGGAGTTGTAGGGGCGGACGGTCCCACTCATCATGGTGCATTTGACATTTCTTTCCTCAGATGTATTCCGAACTTAATAGGTGCCTCACCCATGAACCTTGAAGACTTTAAGAATCTTCTTTTCACTGCCCAATGTGGAACAGTAAAAGGACCAATTGCCATCCGATATCCAAAAAACTCAGGTACAGATATCCCAACCGATAACTTTAAGAAACTGACAATAGGAAAAGGACGAAAAATCAAATCTGGCAAGAAACATCGCTTTATTATCGCTTGGTCCAATTGGTCAATACGCAATAGAAGCATGCAAAGAACTAATTAAAGAACACATTGATGTAGCCCATTATGACTTAAGATTCTTTAAACCGCTTGATGAGGCCTTATTAAACGAAGTTTTTAGTCAATTTTCAATTGTAATTACCATCGAAGATGGTTGCATCTCAGGGGGAGTAGGTAGCGCTGTAATGGAATTTATGGTAGACAATGATTATCATTCCATTTTAAAGCGCCTTGGCTTACCTGATGAGTTTGCAACACAAGGAACACAAGAGCAACTCCATGCATTGTATGGATATGATAAAAAGGGCATTATTTCAATTATCAAATCACTATACCCTAAGGTCTAAAGAGATAGCAACACAATAACTATCCATTAATTAATAAAAAAAATAAAGTCACTATACATCTTATTTTCAATGGGTTTAAAAAAATAAGCCACTTGTCAGCGGCTTATTTTTTTTATAAAAAGCACTTTTTCTGGTGTATATATTCCCTCAATACATATAATCAAGAGGTAAGAGATATGCTAGTTGTCATAAATATCAGAAAATACCAAACCCATTTACCAAATTTGATAGGCTACCCCAAGCGTTAAGTACATATTATGTAAATTATAACCTACTCCTCGAAAAGATGAAGGAAAAACAGGATTGAAACCTAGCTGTCCAGTCAAATCAGCCTCCCAACGTTTGCCAAAATGTCTCGAAACACCAACATGAGCACCAAGATCAAATGACCTTACCTCACGCGAAAAATCAAAGTCTGCACGCTCAATCAAAACTTTTTCACCTAATGAGTTTCCTTTCCTAATATAACCTTCAGAGACCGTTCCTTTAAATTCAGCAGACAATAAGTAAGCGAAATACATTCCGAACTTAAAATCCCATTCTCCTTGACGATAACCTGCAAAAATAGGTAAGGTTAAATATACATTTCTAGATATTGTCGCATTTGTCCCAGTAAAATCACCTTCGAATGACCCAAGTTCACCATTTCCATTATCCACAGAAATGATGGTATGAAAATACTGAACACTATCTGTAACTTTCATGCCTTTAACATCCACCCGCAATCCTACTCCCATCAACCACTTTGAAGAAAGATCATAGGTTGCTTGGTATCCAAAAGATGGTGTGAATAACGGAGCATAGCTATTGATTTCCCGAATCGTATTCGGTAAGGAAAAAGGAACTGTAGCGCCAATATTATATCCTAAAGTAATGGCATGTTTAATATTATTATATTTAAATTTCGGTTGTATTTCCTGTGCATTTAGAATACTTGAAAATGCTATTGAACAACAAAACATGGATATTGCTATATATTTCTTCATAATAGAGGTACAATACTTAAACTATCCACAACCAGTCGAGATCCTATAGCTCCTCTATATTGATCACCTTCAGCACTAGAGGACGTCACAATCGCCATCATCAAATTTTTACTAATAACAGCCTGCTGTTTATAAACAAAAGGAATATCAAATCGTGTAAAATTTGCTTTATCAGAACCATCCCGAAGCTCGGCCATTGCAATCACCTGATCAGAGGTCATGATATTAGTGGCATTGAGTCTATCCGGACCATTGAACAAAACAGCATATATAGCACATTTATCTTTAACACCGGGCTGAACTTGCCCTGCTTTATTAATAAAATCTGGTCCAGCACTATATTTATAGTACCCCGTAAACGATTTAGGTAAACCTTTATAGGGTACTCCAAATTCTGTCGCTTTAAGGGGGTTGAGCATTGCTTGTGAGGCATTGAAATTCCCTAAAAATAAGGACCCAGCGTACAATCGTATACCAATGAGCTCCGACAATGGAGTTCCTTTGATAGTGACCAACTCGGCTGCTTTTGTACCCAGATAACCATCAGTTGTCGATCGCGTAGGATACGCATCACTACGTGCAGGTACTCCAGAAAGGGCAACTCCAGCATTACCCGAAGACCAAAGCTGTAGCCCATCGTCATCTACAGGATATTCATATTTATCGGTTGAGTGACTTTTCCAATTTTCAAAGGCAAAATCCCAATGCCCGATGTTTACGACTTTAACCGTATAGCGTTTCGTATTTTCACCCGACTCGGATGTGACATCATATACAACATCTTGATCAGCATCAAACTTGATTAGGGTACCACTAGCAGGTTTTACAGATGCTCCCTTAGATAAAATCAATACTGGCGATATGCCCGATTCATAAGCTTCGTTGGTTAGATTAAGAGTTATTGTCCGATTTACCTGATCGACAAAGATATTACCTGTCAACAAATGTGGATCAACTACAACGGTTTCGATATCTGCTTCCGGATTTAGTGGAGCATCCTTAATACATCCCTGTAGCATCAGAGCATATAAAAACAGGGGGGCGAATAGCCAATTTCTCATCATTCCTCGATTAGTAGTAATAATCACATTAGCATATGCATCCATAGTAAAACTTAGTATAGGCCTTATTCAGTAATTGGGTCTCATAAAGTATGAGAGCAATAACGGTTCAGTGTTAGTTCCTATTCAAATCTAACAATTTATATTCAAGTTTTTCACTGTTAATTCATGTGTTCTCAACAGATTAACAACTAATACATAAGCGCCTTAATAAAGTAAACCTATACTACTACAAAAAATGAAATCAGCACAAATCAAAAAAAGGATATTGGTAATTCCTCTTCTTAAAAGTTAACATCAATTTTAGACTTCAACAGAGCATATGGGTGTTATTAGTAGTAAGAAGAATTCAAATTATCATTAGCTTTTTCGGATTTTTCAATAATTTCGATATCTGTTAAGATCATGGGTACATTTTTCTTTATGCATACGTCCTGTTCAAAATGAACGGAAGGTTTACCATCGGCAGTTCGAATAGTCCAGCCATCTTCATCAGTATAATTATCTTCCGTTCCTAAATTAATCATCGGTTCGATAGCGATCACCAGATTTTCCTTCAACATTTTACCTTTACCTCGCTGTCCATAGTTAGGGATATCAGGTCCTTCATGCAATTCACGGCCTAAGCCATGACCAACCAGTTTCCCTAACTAAACCATATCCGTAAGGAACAATATGAGATTCGATAGCATAGCCTATATCCCCTATTCTATTACCATGTATAGCTTGCGCAATTCCTTTTGCCAATGATTCCTTTGTTATCTTAACCAATTGGATTAACTCTTCAGCAACGTCACCAATGATAAATGTATAAGCCTGATCACCATGAAATCCATTTTTATAAGCCCCTACATCTATGGAAACGATATCACCTTCTTTTAAGGGCTGATGATTTGGAAAGCCATGTACAATGGCATCATTGACAGAAGCACAAATATGGAAAGGGAATCCGCCAAAGTTATGAAAGGAAGGAAGCGCTCCATGGTCACGAATAAATTCATTCGCATATCTATCAATATCAAGGGTTGACATACCCGGTTTGATGATCGAGGCTATAGCAGCCAAGGTGCCACTCGTCAATTTGGCACTTATTTCCATTAATTCGATTTCTTCGTCTGTTTTATAAATCATGTGATTCTTTCTAAATATTCATTTAAATTTTCTCCTTGTTATTTGAAAATGACTTGAAGAATAATTATTCTTTGTCGTTTGTATTACATGACGAAAATTTGCACATAGGCAAATACCCACGCCACATGTAACCAACTGACTCAATGATCATTTTAAACAAAAATAGTAATATACCGAGGAGCCAAAAAGTAAAAATTGGACAATATTTCAACATGATATTGACATTATTTTAAGTAATTTTGCAAGGTATGCCCATCAATTTTTTAGGAAATATTAAATTATCAGGCTCCCTTGATATGGGAACGATAGATCACCTGACGGTTTCAGATTTATTTTTTAAATCTGAGCATATCTTAGGTGCTTATGTATTTTCATGTAAGGATTTACAAAGCAGCCAGCCCTTATTTAACGATGGTCTTCCCACCCTAATTTTTATGCCCGAGAAAACCAATGTCGTTCATCTTAAAAAGGCCGATGTAGAAATTAAGTTAAATGCAGCATGGGTCTGTTGTGGCGTTATAGAAAACACCTACTGGCAATTACCTGAAGACTTGCCGTATATAATCGTTCTACGCTTTAAACCTTCATCATTTTATGAAATTTTTAATGTGGAGCCAGCATTCTTTCTTACAAGACCGTACTGTAGTCTAAGTGAAATCATGAGTAATCGTTGGATTCAGATCATCGATCAATTGTATCAAAAGGAAACTATCTCTGACCAGTTCGAACTATTGAAAGAGACCCTTAGCACCTACACTGTAATTGAAAACCGCCCCTACCTATTGCAGGCTGCTTTAGAAAAAATTGATTACAACAAAGGCAATATAACTGTATCAGAATTAATTCATGATCTTGGTGGAAAAGTTAACCGCAAATGGTTGCAAAGAAGTTTTGTGAAATATATCGGTATTTCACCTAAAAAATACATCTCTTTACAACGCTTTATATTTATGTTCGGCCATTGTCAAAACAAGTCCCAAAAGGAAATAATAGACAATACTTTTTTATCAGGATACTACGACTATAATCATTTTTTAAAAGAATTTAAACAATATATTGGCGTCTCTCCAACAAAATACAACTGGGAGTAAGCAAATTAAAGTAACGTTTTCTTCACCAGTTTAATAACTAAGCAAAAATTATAAAAAATTAAGGAGTATAGTGCCAACACAGATAAAGCCCAATGACATCATTGGGCTTTATCTACTTTGACGCAATCATCAATAGCAACGCTAGTATTTAAAGGAAGGTGGTGCATCTTCCATTTTCGCCCCCCATTCCTTATTGGGGTATTGTCCCATTACAAATTCAATTAAGCCACCGTTTACGATATCATCATGCGCAAACCAAGCCTTATTCCATTCCTTTCCATTGATTTTAGCAGACTGGATATACTTATGTTGTTTCGATAGATTTTCAGCTTTGATCATCAATTTTTTACCTCCTGATAATGTAATCTGCGCCTCCTTAAAGAAAGGAGTTCCGATTACATATATAGGCATACCTGGAGTCACGGGGTAGAACCCCAACATGGTAAACACAACAAATGCCGACATACCACCACCATCTTCATCACCGGGCATACCCATTAGGTCATTTCTAAACCATTGATGTACCAATTGATGAATCCTTTTTTGAGATTTCCAAGGCTGACCCACATAGTTGTACAAGTAAGGAACATGTAGACTGGGTTCATTTGCCATCGAAAACTGTCCAACATTACCCGTATGATCGGGAAGTTGACTGTAAAACTCAAACTTACTTTTCCCCAGAGGTTCTCTGAACGTCTGATCCAGATTTTCAATGAATTTATTCCGCCCTCCCATCAGATCGATCAGATCTGCAATATGGTGCGGTACATCCCATCGGTATACCCAGCCATTATTTTCTCCATAATACTCGCGCGCTCCCTGCCCTCCATCATACCGGTAATCAAATGGTTCTATAAATTTTCCATCTTTATCTTTAGGATGAAAAAAGCCCGTTTTGGCATTAAAAACATTTCTATAGTTGAGCGCACGTTTACTATACTTTTCATGATCTTCCTTTTTACCCAATTGCATTGCCAACTGGGCCAAACACCACTCATCGTATGATGTACCCAAGGTCACAGCAATGGGTTGACGTTTTTCAAAATGATGCACTTCAGGTACTGTCTCTTCCTCTCCAGGTTTCAATGCAGGGATGTATCCATGAGTTTTATAAAAATCATCCAACCAACCCGCAGGTTGTGCCGACCAAGGTGCTAATGTTTTATCTTCAATTGCTCCTTTAGCACTTTGGTATGCTTTCTCCACATCGAATGAACGCAATCCTTTGGAATAGGCATCAGCTATAGTCGCCACACCATGGTTAGAATTCATACGGCGCGAATCGCCGGTAATCTCAGGAAAAGTAGGTAACCAAAACTGGTCCATCTGCTCTGCCATCCTAACAAAGGATTGAATCATATCAGACTCAACGTCCTGATCGATTAATAACCGTAACGGATGCGTAGCACGATACGTATCCCAAATCCAATCATCGGTATAAAAAGGTCGTTCAGCCGCATGCACCTGACCATCAAATGCACTGAAATAACGACCATCTTCAGTTATATTAACCGGTCTTTCATAACAGCGATAGGCCGAGCTGTAAAACAAAGCCTCATCATCTGGAGATAATCCTTTCACTTGAATTTTACCCAAAGCATTATTCCATATATCACGCCCCTTATTAGCAAGCACTTCCAGATCATAATCCTTTATTTCACGTCTTAGATTTAACTCCGCCTGCTCCTCGCTGATGAATGATATACCATATCGTATTTTCAACAACTCCAATCCGGGTTCAAAATGAAGAATAGCAGCGACCTGATCACCCGATTTGGAAGTCATTTGATCATCCAACTGCCCTTCGCCATTTAATGTCCCTATTTTAATTGGCTGCTGGTCTACCTCAGCATATAGATAGACAATTGTCTTATTATCCAAGTTCTGAGAAGCTTTAATCTTATTTCCACTCACTGATATTGTTCCAGATTGGGTATTTAGGATTAGTGAAGGTGCATAGCGTTCCCTAAATCTGATTTCATACAATGCCGACTGATGGGATGGTGCATATTTGACATCCATATCCCCGTTCTGCAGATTTGACGTGTATAAATAGGGTTTTATCACCTCATTATCATAGTCTAAGGCATATACATTATTAAATTGTGTTTTCGCAGTTCTATCTAGCGGGCTCAGGTTAAAAGCAGACCGTCCCCGATGACTGGTCACAATCATAGGTAAACCATAGAGTTGATCCGTGGTGAAATCTTGTCTTTCTGGATATACCCGAAGCATACTATTAGGTAGATGTATCGTCGGATATGTGGGCACCAACAGGTGGCTGATATTGCCCATATAAGGATTGACCTGGTCTACTGGCGAATCAATTTTTTTATTCGTTGCACAGCCCACGCAAAGCATCGCCAATACATATAAGCGTCCTCTTTTTAATATTGTTATCATATACTTTCTCATAAAGAGGTTGCGCAAAGCATACATACTTTGGCAACCTCCATTAAATTAACTTAAAACATTTCGGCACTACAGGACAGTCAATTGAATCGTAGAAGCATAATTATACTTTGCTTCACTCGCATCAATCAGTGCACCAACCCTAAAATAGTACGATTTTCCTTTGACTAGTTTAGTGTTGTTAGCCACTAAGTCTATTTCCAATTGATAAACCTGACTTTCATCCAATTGCCCATTGATATCCTCTTGCTTATTCACAATATTCAAAGGTTCACCAACATTAATCTCTTGATGCGCAAATAGTCCGATACGTTTTACAGCGTTCGCTACTGTTTGCTGCACCTTAAATGTGGCCACTACCTGATCTCCTACTTGCTTAATTACAGCATCTTTGATACGGATATAAGGTTGCACCTTAAAATCCATGACTGTATTACCAGCTACCGCAATCTCCTGTTTTTCGATAGGCACAAAATTTCCTCTTACAGGTTGTACCGTATACCGATTTGCAAACATGATGTTATTACGGTAAGTACCGTCATTTTTTACGACAATGTACTGCGTCTGTGGATTTTTAAATCCGAGTTCAATATATTCGATCTGCGAACCTCTAATGATATCTTGCTGGATAAGCTCACCAGTCTCCACATCATATAGGCCACCTGATATCGTGGCATTTGGTCCTTCATAATTGTCAATATCACTGAGACCGCAAGCTGTAAACAACGCAAGCTGCAGCGAGACGAAGGATAGATACAATATTCTTTTCATAGCTTTCATTTTAGGTGTTATTGTTGTGGATTTTGGACTACGCCATTTCCAGCGACATTTGGAATGTGTCTATAATAGTCCTTTTCTGGAAAATTCTGACTATTGGATCCTGCCACATTTTTACGGACATAAATATACTGAGGTTTATTTCCTCTCAAGTCGATTAAAGGAACCAGTGCCTCTTTTATCTTATTTTTAAACGTGGTATGGAATGTTCTCCTGCGTATCAAATCCCAAAAGTTTTTATTCTCAAATGCGAGTTCCACCGTACGTTCTCGAAGCACATTTTCTAAATTAAGTGTTATCGCTACCGTATGTCCAGCTCGAAATCGGATATCATTAATCGCTTTTGTCGCCAAACTAACAGCATTTTCCTGGGTGTATCCGCTTTCCACTACCGCTTCGGCAAAATTGAGCAACACTTCTGCATAGCGCATATCCATGTAGTCCGTGGTTGATTGTAGCCATGTCGTGAACCGCATATTTTCATTCAAGAACTTACGCATCAAGAATCCAGTTCTTGTCATATCCGCAGAGCCATCAAAGCCCGAATACTGATTAGGTTGTTCCTTACCATATGTAAAATAAGTAATGCCTTCATGTTCAAAAGAAGTTCGACTATCGATCAAAGAGCCGTCTGGTTTAACTATTCCACCATTGATCACAATAGTTTGGTTTTTCCAAGTGGCATTCGGATAAATAATCGACGCAAAGAATCGTGCATCCTTATTTTTAAAGATTTCATCTGGTGAATCGAAATGGCGATAAGCAACCCCTTCTTTGTACCCCTCAGCCGATGAAACTTGACCATCAGCTGTCGTCACAACCGGTGAAGCATGACCTGGGTTATCATAACTTTCGTATAAATCGACCATCTCAAGGATTGGATTAGTACGTCCACGATGTGGAAAACCCTCCCCAGTCTGATTCGGCCCATTCCAACCATCAAGATCGTGCGAAAGATCATTACCGACCTGTGCATAGCCTTTAATTAATATCGCTTCTGATGAGGCAATACTGGGATCGACAAACATCTCCTGATAGTTTTTGATGGCTTCAGCTGGGTTAGCAGGAGTTGCTTTATACAAACTGAATCTACCTGAACTAATCAACGCCATGGATGCGTCTATACAGGCCTTATAATAAGCTGCTGCTTGCGAAGCCTCCATGCCTACAAATTTCAATGAGACCGCTTCTCCAGACAAAGGAGCATTATTCCAATACTTAGCTACCGATGCTGCATGTAATGCTGCTCGCGATTTAAGGGCATAAGCAGCCCATTTGGTTGCTCGACGCTTACTTTCATCGCCATTAGCATGCTCCTCAGGAAGCAACTCTATCGCGCGATCACATTCACTTAAAACCAGATCCCATGTTTCCTTTTCAGTACTTCGAGGTACTTTCAACATTTCAAAATCATTGGTAAAATCCTGGTTATCCAAAATCAGAGGTACTCCGCCATAACGTTTAGCAAGTGCAAAATAGGTATACGCTCTTAAAAATGCGGCTTCACCTGCCAGTACCTGCTTTTCTTTATCCGCCATATTCAACGTCGGTATAGATTGGATAAGAATATTGATACTTCTATTCAGCTTATAGCCCTTCTCCCACCAGTCATTTTTATATTCATTCCAATTTGGCCACTCCGAGTGGATCGCTTCCATACCATACTGTGCAAGAGAAAGAAAACCCGTATTACCTCTGGCATTGAATCCTTCTCTAGGGAAATAAACATGATCCTCGATTGGTGCTTGATAATATAAATTGGCTAAGAAAGCTTTCACACCGTTGGGATCCGATAAGACCGCATCTCCAGGTATCTTATTACGCGGCGTAACATCTAAAAAATCGGAACATGAAGTCGAAAAAGCCAATAATGCTCCACAAAATATGCTGGATATATGATGATATTTCATAATTCTAAATATTAAAATGTAAGATTAACCCCTAAGTTGTAACTCTTGATCAGCGGATAGTTATAGCCTGCATTGTAATCCCCCTCAAAACGCTCTGGATCAAACTGCTTGATAAATGAATCGGCAAAAGTGAATAGGTTATGAGCATTTCCATAAACCCTTATCTTTTTGATAAATCGTTTATTCGCTTCGCTTAAAGGAACGGTATAACCGAGCTCTATACTTTTCATACGGAGATAATTGGCCTTCATACGCCAAGCATCACTCTCTCTATAAGATGAACCCATATATTCAGAGAATCGGTTAGCTGGCCACTTCCCTGCTATCCACTCACTATTAACATCATAGGGATCTGCCAGATGCCATCTGTCATAGAAATACTCAGGAAGATTACCGTTATTGAAAAACATCTGTGAAAACACTTCGTTATAGCGCATGGTATATAATGATGCTCCTTGCATCACCATATTCAAATCTATATTCTTCCATTCCGCATTCAAGGTAAATCCATAGAACATCTTCGGATCACGATTCCTGAAAATAGGCATTAAGTCTTTATCATCGATAACGCCGTCTCCATTAACATCCTCATACGTGAAATCACCTGGCAGGATTTGTGTATTGCCACGATCACCACCATAGACAATAGACTGATAAATTTGTTCCATATTTTGAAATTGACCCGTGTTATTAAATCCCCACTCCAAATCATTCCAACGGTCAGCATATCCATTTCGCCAACGATCATAACTGCTATTTGCTTCAGGCTTATCTACAATCAAGTGTTTAGTACGTGCTAGATTCATATTAATACTAATACCATACTTAAAATCATTGACCTGATTTTGATGTGAGATGACGAAATCAAATCCGCGTGTAAGCTCACTTTCAAAATTTTCGATAGGCATATCGCCCCCAAATGTATTTGGTAGTCCTCCGCTTCTCTGAATTAATTTCCCAGTTTTTTCACGTTGATAGTAATCGGCCTCAAAAGCTATTTTCCCACCAAACAATGCTCCTTCTATACCAACATCGGTAATCTTGGATTTGATCCAGGTAAAATTCGGATTGATTACTCCTGGAGCTCCCAGGCCACCTACATAGGAACCATTCACAAATTCAGCCCCCTCCTTTGGTCGTGGAGAAAAACCTAAAATATGTTGAAATGCATTTCCTTGGTTCTCACCAATCATCCCATGTGAAGCTCTAATCTTTAGATTATTTACAAAAGGGAGATTATCTTTCATAAATGCTTCTTCAGACAATCGCCATCCGGCCGAAATATTGGGAAAGAAACCCCATCTTTCTCCTGGGGCATAACGATAAGAAACCATCGTATCGAAAAGAAGCGCCCAATAAGTACTTCCCTTTGAAATCATAATTAACACGACCAATGTATGACATGTTCCGTTCCTCAATTTCATCACCATTATTGGTCTGTCTTCCCGAAGCATAATCCATGACATCAGTGGTATAAAAATCATACTCACGCCACAGATAACTATGTTTTTTGGTATACTGCTTCATTTCAAATACACCAGTTGCGCTTAGGTTATGGTGCGCCGCAAAAGTACGGTCATAATTAAGTTGCCCCTGAAACACAAGACGTTCGGCATCATCAATATTATTAGCAATCCTTGGATTATTAAAGACCATGGAAGTGAGGTCCTCATTATAGATTCTATAGTTCTTCCATACGTTCTTATTGTAAACATTATAACTATCGTAAGAAACAGTACCAATAGCCTTTAAACCGTCAATTCCAGGCACGTCATAAGTAAGTGCGATGGACGATTGGAAACTTTTATTCCGATCTTCCGTGTAGCCAGCATAGTCCTTCTGAGACATGATGACGGCATTTTGTTGATTATAGATATTTGCCGGATAATTTGGATCTCCATTGATAAAAGGGCTTTCAGTTGGATGACTGATGATGGTTCCCTTATACATCCAGATAAAACCATCTCCTCCAGGAAATTCACGTTTAGATCGACGACCAGATACCATGACATCCGCCTTAAGTCGGTCACTAAGTTTAGCTGAAAGATTGCTTCTAAATGTATAACGATCATAGCCCATATCACCACTTTTGAAGAGTCCACCTTCGTTAAAATAGCCAACACTTGTAAAATAATTAATAGCGTCGGTACCACCCCTTACCGAAAAATCATGTTGATGCTGCGGTGCTGTATTCTTAAAAGTCTCCTTATACCAATTGGTACTCTCATAACCTGGTCCACCTTCACGCCATTTATTCAATTCTTCCTCAGTTATATTATGAACACCATCCCTAAAGAATAGCGCATTATCGTACATTTCCAAATATTGGGCAGCATTCGCCATCTTAGGCACATTAGTCGGTTGCTGCAGTCCTACTGTTCCAATATAATTAAAAGCAGGTTTTCCATTAACACCTTTTTTTGTCGTCACCAGGATTACGCCATTAGCAGCATTCAATCCGTAAATAGCTGCTGAAGCATCCTTTAGGATCGATATACTTTCGATATCATTTGGATTTAACTGTTGAAATTCAACTCCCCCATCACGCACGATACCATCAATGACATAAAGAGGTTCACCAAAACCTCTAATATTGATACTGGACCTAAATGCTCCTGGTTCTGAACTCTGCTGCCTAATTTGCAACCCTGGTATTTTTCCTTGTAGACTTTGGGTTAAACTTGAACTGGTCGTGGTATTGATATCTTTAGCCTGTATGGTGGAGATCGCAGCTGTTACATTCCCTTTCTTTTGAGTTCCAAAACCGACTACTACAACTTCCTCCAATCCCGTTTGATTCAATTCCAATTGAATATTGATATTTTCGCCATTGATGACTGCACTTTTTGTCGCATAACCGACATAGGTCACCTGCAATATATCCCCATTGTTTGCTTGGATACTAAATACTCCATTCGCATCAGCAGCCACTTGTCGATTTGTTCCAACAACTTTGATGCTAGCACCACCAATCGGTATACCACTGACATCAGTTACCTTACCACGCACTTGCTGTTGCATAACAACAAATCTGTTGTTTTTATTTAATGGTATGGAAGATCCTTCAAACGGCATAATAACCGTTCCGATGAGCAAAGCACATCCCGACATCTGCTTCGTCCACCTGAATAATACACTCCCCGTAGTCCATAATTTTCGATTACTTTCCAAATTATTCATATGATTTATAGGTTTTACTTTGGTTATAGATAAGCACCCCATCTGATTAGATTCGTTAAACGACCAAATCAAGGGCTATTAATCCTGCATATTTCACTATTAATACGTGATCATCAAGACGCAATAAAATAGGTCATCATATCATAAAGTCCTCCTGTTTTTAATTGGTTATACAAATGAAACTGGAAGAGCTTAATTTTGACTTAATTTTATATTAATTTGAAACAACCGCACAAATTAATAATACAACAAGCTGATTGTCAGGTTAATATTTTAATAAAATATACCACACTAGTGGCCTTGATAAACGTTTTAGGAACGTTTTAAAATTTCTTTAAGGGATATAGGATAGGCTTCTCCATAAAGCTTAAGGTATTCTTGTGCAAAGCTTTCATAAGTTATTCGAGCTTCCTGATGCATACCTGATTTAGACATCAACAGACAACCTACATACATCGCTTCTTCATTCATCGGATTAAATTGCATAATCTTATTAGCAATCATGAGCTGCACATCTTCTTTTTCATTTCCTGCATCCATCACTTCCTGATAGCCGGTGTAGACCTCCGTCACAATTGTCGATACCTCGCTTTTATATTCATCCATCCATTCGTAATTCATATCCTCTAAAAAGCTTCCTTTTTGAACGATATCTGCGATGACCATCATTTTTTCACGAAAGTCTAATCTTGTATTTTTCGACACTGCTTTAAAATATGCATAATCGATATAAGCGTTATCCTCACCCAGTTTTATCGCCCAATAACCCGTTTCTTTAGAGATCTCGAGTCCAACAACATCCGAAAGAAGCGTTTTTAACTTACCCATATTGACCAATAGATTATTACGCGCACTTTTAGTAGATTTATCCGACCACAACAATTCATATAAACGCTCGGAGCTAATACCCTTTTTAGATGAAAAAGTATATAAGCAAATACTGAGAAATAATTGTCTAAGAACAGGAGTGAATTGACGAGTCACCTCCAATCCCATGTGATCAAACACGCGAAACGGGCCAAATAAATAGATGTGATTGACTACTTGTGGCTCAACATGTAATTCTGGTTCTATTTTTAAGGGTGAAATCAATTCTTTCTTATCAGGAGTATCCAATCTACTTGGTATCTTTTTTCTAATTCTCCACAAGAATGCCATTGAAATTATTACTCCACTCAAAAGCAATAGGAGAAATATCACACCTTTACTCATGAATGAACTACCACTGATAGAAACACGATCTAAAAACTGGGGAGGAAAATTAAGACTATATATTTTCACCTCCGTTTGTTCACCATTATCAAACAAAGTAACCGCCAAGAGTTTTTGAGAACGAGAGGCAAAAAAGAGATCCGAATAAGACTTAATATCACTAAATTTATACGGTATACTATCCTCAAGCACTTTAATATCTGTACCATCTAATCCACCACCTAAAAGTCGGATACTGGTGTCGAATACATTTTTCGTATGCATCAGGGTATAGAATTGCTGACCAACGATGACCATAGAATTACCAAAAATATATTCTTCGTCAGTCATAGGAAGGTTTGCAACCTTACGGATTGTGGCTTTTACAGGATCAAAATAGAGCAAATCATAATAATAATGTGGATTCAACTCCTGCTTACCTGACTTATTACCATATCCACCCAAAATATAAGCACCTTTATCAGTTACACCTAGGCTAGACAAATATCGAGGTGTATAAGCAGACTCCTTCAATATTACTTCCTGCCATTGACCATCTTTCATTGAAATTTTGGAAAGCTGATTTTTATAGGTAAAATATCCATAACCACCTAAGACATAAATTGCGGAATCAGACTTACTAAAAAATTTATTGGAATGCCAATAAGCAGTCGTTTGTCCAGTTGTATATCTTTTGCTCCAAGTTCGAGTTTTCTCATCAAAGGAAGTCAGTAACTGTTGGTCTGGGAAATAATTAAAGACCTGGTTCCCCTTACCAACATAAAGAGATTGATTGCCTGGCAAGAGACCCAATGGTCCATCAGCATATATTATACGTTCCTGTTTACCTGTTGCTATAGCATATTTAGTGATGTATTCATTGCCCACAATATAAAGGATTTCCCTTTCCTGATCAAAACATACACTTGCAGCTGGGCTCGCATAAAGTGTATTCGAAGCTAACCATTTACGATGTAAAGACTGTACCCATACTGGGTTAATAGCAATCGCCTTTTCATTTCGCAGTGTATCTAAAAGATTTCCTTCTTCCAGGAGTGTCCATTTATAGCGCTCTTTTCCCCCTTGATACAATTGAATATCTTTTACATAGATTGGTGGTACATCAGTAGTAGAGTACCTTGTCATATTGTTCGCACCAAAGGAAATCCGAGCTGCAATCTGTTTAGGAAACGACAGAGGAATATCAACTTGTTGTTCACCAATGCTAAAGTGCAAATTTCCTGATTTCAAATCCAACATAATATGCACATTGAGCCATTGATAGGGATCAAGTGCATTATTTTTCAATGCAATCGTATACTCTTGATCACCAACCACTAGACTTAACTTTCTATTTTGCGTACTATAGTCACGGCTGATTAAGTCTATATTATATTGATCGTTAAGGATAATCCGAAATACGTAACCAAAATAAGTCTCCTGACCTGGACGGTACTTCAATGCAAACTTCATATCAAATTGATCCTGTATGGAAAGCACATTTTCGCCAAATAATTCAAGTCCAGTTCGTTTATTCTGTACCTCTTCATGACTTACAAAATACAAACCCTGAGCATAACTAGATATTGTACCGATACCCAGCATCCAAATACATAACAACGATATTACTATACTCTTCATATTTTTATAGACTCCCTCTCCAACTTCGTTCAGCTCCCCTTCAAATCATTCCGACTTATATACCCACACAATATAACTTTTAAGCGAAAAATAGCTATCCTACCCTAGACAACTCGAATATCAAATTAAAAGCTATAAATAAAATGAATTTGATGACAATTGGTTCAATTACAGAGCTCCCTTCTTATCTGGATACTGTATTTTATATTCCATTTTAATAGTCTTTAAACTTAGATAATTTTGCTTAGATACACAATATAATTGTATTGATATTAGCATCAGATATGTCTAATCCTTTAAATAATCAAAAACATCATACAAAATATATTTAGGGCTTCTTTTCATCAATTCTTTCAGAAATGCCGTGTGCGTAGCTCCCATTAAAATGAATATTCGGTCCTTTTCAGTTACTTCAATTTGATTCAGATTGGAAAAAATAACTAAATTTCGATGGTAAAACTTGGCGGCCTCATCCGCCCCCTCAGCCTTACCTTTGGTCGAGACATAGGTGAGCAGATCTGCATTGGCATTGATTAGGAAATTCAAATATTCAGGCTGGTTAGTTCCTATCAACATATCCTGAATAGTCGGTTTTCTATCTAGTTTTTTAATATACTCTGACTCATGATTTTGCATCATTTTATAATAAGCTGGGAAAGTTATTGCGTCCACCTTGTTTTTTAAAGAATTAAACAGATCGTAATTGTATTCTTCTTTATAATCTATGCCATAGATGCGTTGCGTTCCTGCCAATCGACCTATTTCAAATGCTAACAATTCAATTTCATCAGGTCTCTCAAATTTCATATCAGGTTGATGAAGATACTTCTGATACGATTGCTCCAAATTATCCTGATTTTTCAAAAGTGATTCGACAATAAGAATTGTAGGTTTAAAAGCAGCCAATTTCTTTGCTATCTCATGAATTTCTTTAACATTATCCTCGTTATGCTCATCAAATTCAACTTTGCTTGCATCCGTAGTTTCCCCCATATGGAAAGTTCCCAAATTAAGAACAGGTATAGCATCTTTAAATTTTACATTCAATTTTTCCTGTGCTAAAATCATTGTTGACAATAGCACAAAGTTAATTATTAGCGTGAGCTTGGTCATAATTTAGGATTAAAGATGGCACCAGTTTTTGTATAGGCTCAAGTTAAAGAAATAATGTGAATCGCTAAAGCATGTCAATAAAATTAACGACTATTTTTTATAAAAATCAAATAGTAGTCTAGATGTAGATATTACAACAGCATAGAATGAAATTTTCAAAAATTTCAATGATAAAAAAAGCAGGAAATATTTCCTGCTTATCCAAAATAGAGCTTGAATATCATATCGAGCGCATCATATCCTCTTAATACTTTTTCTATATGATGTAACTATACGTTGTGTCCTCTAATTTATGCCTATTTTCATTAACCATTTTTTAATATTGGCCTGAACCTCCAATTCTTTATCCCCCTTCATCACCATAAATAACCCTTCTTTTTCTTTGCCCCCTTTTGTAGAAAATCCTTCCAAAATGGTGCTATTAGGGCATAATTGCTTTACCATTTCAAAACTATTCCCAATACCATAACCCGCATTGGTATTAAATGTGACGACAGTTTTTCCGCTTAAATCATATTGGTTCAAAAAACTTTTTATAGGTGGAGGCAACTGCATTCCCCAGGTCGGAAATCCAATAAAGACAATATCATATTGTGTTATATCGGAAATTATAGTTTTCAAAGGAGGCAAATAACCACTTTCGTTTTCTCGGGCAACCTGATCTACCGTAGTTTGATAGTCTAGGGGGTAATCTTTTATCAATTCGACAGCCACAAGATCACCTTCAACTTCTTGATGAATCATCTTTGCAATGGCCTTAGTGTTATTAGTACGAGATAAATAAACAATCAATATCTTCTTACTTTGCTTCCATTTATCCTTTTGGGCATGCGGTTTAGATCGATCATTTACGGTATCATTTGCATGAGTACAAGCCATCATCAGGAATAAACTTATACATATTAGTAGACCATACTGTGTTATTGCTTTCATCTTTAACTTATTTTAATAAACAAATATCCCCACAATCAACCTAAAGGTTAGTATACCCTTTACTGAAGTTACTACCATTATTACTTATCTAAACCCCTAATCCGTCGCCAATCTACCTTCCTATTTCCCTACCCTATTTTGCAGAGCCTCAGGATACCTTGCTCCCTGAATAGAAATTTTTGATGCTGCCAATTTAATCTGCTCAAGATCTGTTGTTGACAGTCTGATGAAAGCAGAACCGATATTTTCCTGCAAACGGTGTATTTTTGTCGTTCCAGGGATAGGTACGATCCATGGTTTTTGTGCCAATAACCAAGCTAATGCAATCTGTGCAGGTGTTGCTTCCTTATCGATAGCAATTGCTTTCAATAAGTCGACCAAGGCCTGATTCGCTTTTCTATTCTCTGGCGAAAAGCGAGGTACTATATTCCTGAAATCAGTAGGATCAAATTGTGTGGTTTCATTAATCGCTCCTGTCAGAAAACCTTTACCTAAGGGACTGAACGGAACAAAACCAATCCCGAGCTCTTCCAGCGTCGGAATAATTTCTCTTTCCGCTTCGCGAAAGAATAACGAATATTCACTCTGTAAGGCAGCTAAAGGTTGCACCGCATGGGCAATACGGATCGTCTCTGCTCCTGCTTCCGACAATCCCCAATGTCTTATTTTCCCTTCATCTATAAGATCTCGAATCGTTCCTGCAACAACTTCAATGGGTACTTTAGGGTCCACACGATGTTGATAAAACAAATCAATATAATCTGTTTTGAGCCTCTTCATGGACGCTTCTACCACGGCTCTTATCCGTGCAGGACTACTATCCAATTCTTTTTTAGAGTCGCCATCCTGAAACCCAAATTTGGTCGCAATCACGACCTTATTCCGAAAAGGAATTAAAGCCTCGCCTAGCAATTCTTCGTTCGTAAAAGGACCGTAACACTCGGCTGTGTCGAAAAAAGTGATCCCTTCATCATACGCTTTCTGTATCAAATGAATTGCTTGTTGCTTATCCGTAGCAGATCCATAGCCGAAGCTCAACCCCATACATCCCAGTCCCAAAGCCGAAACTTCAAGTCCGCTAAGTCCTAATTGTCTTTTTTCCATGTTTCTATTTTTTTATACATGAAAGATTCATTTTCTTTCACTACATGTTTATAATTACCTGTTATCTATCACTTGAATAGATTTTATGATTCAAAGTTCGAATATGCTTTTCACTACTCCTGTATACAGATTACGGTTTCCCTTACCATTATTACTGACTACAAGCCACTTAATATTATACTTACATCATTATGCATTCTTTTGTTTCAGAAAAAAATGCATGGGCCAAGCTAATAACCGCACCACTATTGATTAGGGTACACGGTATACTTCGATTAGATTTCGCTTTCATACTATATTTTTCGCTTTAGTTCGATTAGGTATTCCTTTTAGAAAAAGAAGATCGTACCTTTATCTTAGGTACTATTTTATTGTTGTACAAAATCGAATAAACATTGTTAACAAAATACAACTCATGGCAATTACTGCTAATAAGTGTCGCTGCTGCTATATTTGTTATATATCCAGATATCACCTGGTTGCCCTTTGAATTAAAAAATCTTGACGAATCAAGAAAAATGGCTCATATCATTTTTTTTCTGTTTCGTTATGCATTCTTTGTGTCATTGATTTTTTTATTGATCAAAACCAATTTAGCAAATCTTAAAACCTCCTCTTTCAAAAAAAGATTTGGATATAGCCTCTTGATTTCTGCTATTGCGTACGTTGTTTATGGTGGTATTTCAGTGTTACTCTTTACCAAGGTGAGGCATTTCGGAAGTTTTGTCCTTTTCCAATTCTTTGTTGTTTCCCTATTAAGTTCATTGATGGGACATATTATACAACTGTATATCGAAAGGAGGAAAAAAGAACAGCAGATTGAAGAACTTACAGTCAAAAATCTGGAAAGCCGCTATGACGCACTTACCAATCAGATCAACCCCCATTTCTTTTTCAATTCGCTCAATGGTTTAACCTCTTTGATACGAAAAAAGAATGATGAAGTCACATTGACCTATGTCAACAAGTTATCCGATGTATTCCGATACATCCTACAGAGTGATAAAAAAGGGCTTGTTACCTTAAGGGAAGAAACTAGCATTTGTAGATGCCTTCAAGTATATGATGGAAATCCGTTTTGCCAATAAGCTGGCATACCATATCCATATTGACCAAAACGTATTGGATTACACACTCCCCGTCCTCTCCATCCTTCCCCTGCTGGATAATATTGTTGTTCACAACACAATAGACAGCGACCATAAAATGGTTATTGACATCTACTTGAACGAGAATAATGAACTGGTTATCTCCAATCCGATTTATCCTAAATTAACAACAGCCAATACCAATGGTACAGGACTCAAAAATCTGGAGAGCCGATTTTTATTATTGTTAGAAAAGTCAATCCGGGTAGAAGATGATGGAAAGACATTCACCGTTTATTTACCCTTAAAGTAATTATTTATGCAGGTATTGATTGTAGAAGATGAAACTGCAGCTTACGAAAGCCTAGTTGAAATATTAAAAGAAATCGACCCTTCGATACAAGTTTTAGGAAATACAGAGAGTGTAAGCCAAACCATCAATTGGTTAAATACACATCCAGCACCCGATCTCATTTTAATGGACATTCACCTATCCGACGGATCTGCATTTTTGATATTTGATCATATCCAAATCGAAGTACCCATCATATTTACAACAGCTTATGATGAATATGCCATCGATGCATTTAAAGTCAGCAGCATCGGCTACTTACTCAAGCCCATAAAATCAAGTGATCTCGAGCGAGCGCTTCAAAAATTTAAACGGTTTTCCCAAAATGATCTGGTTTCTTATATCACAAAGATCACACAATTGGCTCCTACTTCGCAGTACAAAGACAAACTCCTTATTTCCGTCCAGGACAAGCTACTTCCTATTGATTTACAAACTGTTGCTTTTTTTTATACGACGGATAAGAACACCAGCATTTATATAAAAGATGGCAACAATTATCGCTATTCGAGAACACTCGATTATATCTTTACGACTTTAAATCCGACAAAATTTTACCGTGCCAATAAACAATTTATTATTGCCAGAAGTTCAGTTCAGAGCATCACGATCTGGTTTGATAATCGTCTCCTTATCACACTTGACATAGATACTCCCGAACGTATTTATATCAGTAAAAACAAAGCATCGGATTTCAAAGAGTGGATAGTTAGTGGATAAAATCGTTTTCAGTAACCAATTTTTCGTTTTCCTCCCCTTCCATATATTGACCTTAACTAATTTCCTGATGTTTGTTGATATCTATCGGGATAGCTTATTATAGGTCTTGTCAACTTCCACACTAGGATCGAATAGCTATGGAGATTAGATATCTATCTCAAATGGCAAAAATTAATCAAATAGTAAATGTCAGTAACATGAAAACACTCACTCATCTAAACACCGTTTCTGCATTCAATACTTTCAATCAATTTGAAACTCGTCATCCACTCGTCAATATCGTAGACTGGTCTAAGGCGATAGTACGTCGAGACAGTACTGTGCATTTAAATCTATATTGTATCGCACTATCTGTTCTTGACAATCATGAAGGGCAATTAGCGTTTATTGCTCCTGGACAAGTTATCGGAATAGAGCATAATACTGCTGAAATTAAAGGCAAAGGACATGCACTTGTATTCCACCACGACTTAATAACAGGAACGTCTCTTGCAGAAAAACTGAGCGCTTACTACTTTTTCCATAAAGACTGTCATCAGATCATACAATTATCAGAACGGGAAACAAAAATTGTTGCCGACTGCTTTTCTAAAATCGAATATGAATTGAGTCAATCAATAGATAAGCACAGTAAAAAATTACTGACTTCGAATATTGAACTGTTCCTAAATTACTGTGAACGTTTTTACGATCGTCAATTCATTACGCAGGAAAGTCTGAATCAAGGTATGGTGAAAAATTTCAATGATTTGCTTAACCAATATTTCTCATCTGAAGATCTCATCGAAGTCGGAATACCTTCCGTTGCCTATTTTGCCGAAAAACTGAATATATCAGCGAATTATTTTGGAGATCGGATAAAAAAAGAAGCTGGAAAATGTGCCCAGGAATATATCCAAAAAAAAATCGTAGCTGAAGCAATAAATAAGATACATGACCGAAGTAAAACTATCAATGAGATTGCTTACGAATTAGGCTTCAAATACCCACAACATTTTTCTCGATTTTTTAAAAAAAATGTTGGAATCAGTCCAAATGAATTTAGAACTGCAGGGTCGGATTACTAAATCATAAAACTTGTACGTTCATCTGCAAATAAGAAAAATGAACGTACTATTTATCCGCAAGTATAACAACCAGCATTCATCAGCTTGAGAAAGTCTTCCTGCATAAGAATAAGGCAATCATTCGGTAATCTTTTTTATAAATTTAGCAGGTATACCACCGACTACTACATTATCTGGTACATCCTTTGAAACAACTGCCCCCGCAGCAACCACCGAATTTTCCCCAACTGTTACTCCTGGCAATATTGTAGCCCCCGCCCCTATCCAGGCTTTACGCTTGATGAGGATAGGTTTTGTAACTAAAGCGCTTCTGTCAGCTGGATTTAAAGGGTGGTTTTCTGTAATGAGATTTACTTTAGGACCAATTAATGCTCCGTCCTCAATCGTTATCCCCCCCATATCTAAGAAAGAACAGGCATGGTTAATAAAAACATTTTCCCCAATCGAGATAAAACGTCCAAAATTAGTATAAAATGGAGGAAATATAATGGTGCTATCGGCTACTTTTGTCCCGATTATTTCACTCAAGCAATTGCGTAATTCATTGGTATCTGCTGAACTATTAAGTTTTTGAGATAACCTGATTGTGTTATCAACAACCTCATAGATTTTATAGTAATCAGGATCACTTAGGCTTACTTGTTCCCCAGCTTTAAGTCTGTCAAGAATGTCTCTTTTGGATGTCATGCTTATGTTTAATTTATAGATATAATAAAGTTAACAATTAAACGGCATATGGACAGTAAAACACAACAAAGCAGTATTAGAAACTGTATATTTCTGAATTCGATATTAAAAAAACAAAGTTTACCAACTGATATCGGGTTCAACGCAACATCAATCTGATATAAACATCGTTTGATTTATTACAAGAAGATTCCGAAGAATTTTGATTTCAGCAGCGCAGCTCTTTCTGCAGCTAGTTATTTTGATTGCTTTTCAATCCAATTAAGCATTAACAGACAGCCAGGTGCATAAACGCCTCCATGATCAAAACCTTGCAATTGATACAATTGTATATTAGGGTGTTTTAAATTTTCTAATACAGCAGCCAGATGGGCATTCTCTTCATATCTCGCAGGCAATTCCAACTTTGGATCTCCAGTAATCAATAGAAACCGGTGGTGCATCGTTTCTAGCAAAGGTCAATGGGGCATACTGATCGATAATTGGAATTTCCATCGATTGTCCTCGTTCTTTCTTAATGGTATAATGCGTATTGGTTTGCCCACTGATCGGAGCCAGTCCCTTAATGCGATTAGCATCTATATTATACTGTTTAAGGTATGCTTTATCCAAACCAACCATCAATGCCAAATACCCACCAGCAGAATGACCTGAAACATAGATTTTTGAAGGGTCACCCCCATGAGATGCAATATGATTAAAAGCCCAAGCAACAGCTGCCGCAGCATCGTCAATATAAGCCGGACCCTGTACTTTCGGACTTAGTCTATAATTAACTGCGATAACCGCTACTCCTTTTTCTTTAAGCTCCAATGGAATGAATTTCTCCCCTCCTTCTAGTCCTCCACCATGAAACCACACAATGGTAGCAAAATTGGGTTTACCCTGCGGAAGATAAAGATCGAGTTTACATCGCTCTTTTTTATACGCATCATTTTCATTTTTTTCTCGGTAGGATATATCCTTTATCAAGGTATACTCCTGCGCTGAAGCAGAAAATTGTGCGAAGATTAAAAAGAGAATTACAATAGTCTTATGTAGCATTTGGTTTTAATTTAGTAAGGTTATATGCTAAGATACCAAAAAAATAAAAACAGATCAGTAAATTTTCATAGAGACTATTATTTCAGTATTTCTAACGTTAGCGGAAAAAATGTTTTTATATCAGCACATTAAGACTCCTAAAGTAAGAATATGTTCCCTGTTCTTCAGATTAATATTCCGCAGATATTTACGCTAAAAAGCAAAGGAGATAAACAAATCGATAGATAATTAAAACCAATCGAATGTGAACTATCAAAACAATCTGATGGAAAAATTTTAAAATAAAGTAAAGCTTCTATAAAGCAGTCTGAAGGGATAAAAAATGCTGTTAAAAGTTGCTCAAAATTGTAGACAAAAGAACACGAATCATATTTATTGATTTTATTAAACAATGGGAATCAATAATTGCTAAAAACATTTATACTATCCAATTGTTACTTGATAAAGAGCCTGAATTTCTAACTTTCATGCTTTATTGAGGTTATATTTCTTTAACATTTCACCTGGATTTACACGGTAAATTTGAGGTACTAAATCTTACAATAATGGCAATTAAAACAGATCGATTATCAAAAACACTTTGTAAAGCTTTAAATGAACAAATCACACTGGAAGCCTATTCAGCACAAGTATATCTAATGTTAGCCTGTTGGGCTGACGACAATATGCTGGACGGCGTCAAATCTTTTATGATGAAACACTCTCAGGAAGAGCGCGTACACATGGCGAAAATCATCGAGTATGTACAAGAAAGGGGAAGCTCGGTGAAGATTGATGCAATCAAAAAACCAGAACCAGAGCCTAAAAACACCTTGGAATGCTTTGAAATGGTTTTGCAACAAGAGATTGAGAATACCGAATCGATTTACAAAATCGTAAATATGAGTATGAAGGAGGGTGATTGGGCAACTTGGAACTTCCTACAATGGCTAGTCAATGAGCAACGTGAAGAAGAAAAATTAGCATTGGAATTATTGGATAAAGCAAAACTTGCCGGAGGCAAAGACATGACAGACAATGCACGCTTTGAGTTGAACAAACTAATTGGCAATACCGGACAAGAATTTCCTGTAGCCGATCATATCAATCCACTCGCATAACGATACAAAACACAATAAAGGTAGCTTGAAAAGTAGACCGAACAAATAGCTTTTTTTGATCCATCTAAATATCCCGCTACCTTTATTTCTAATTTTTCAGAAAATCTAATTTACCGCTTCGACAATAATGATATATCCAGAGAGGTATGATACAATTTTTCAACTAGGTCCAGCATCAACTCCAACTGCTCCCTGACCAATATGCCTTCACCTACATCATCATGACCAGGTTTTAACCGGTTAGACTTTAACCCCATACCATCCCAAGTATCTGTTGCAAACAATGCATATGATTTCTTTAATTTCGAAAGAATCTTATTCATCAACCTTTCATGTTCATCCTGAAAACTCAAGCCAGATTTATGGTCTAACATATTGGTAAAGGCCATCGCATATGAAATCAATTGATGCGTAAAAATCGAAAAGTCGTTCAATTCTTTAGTAAAAGGACGTTGATAACTCGGTTCATTCACTATTCTTTCATTCAAGGCATTTAATTCTGCTAAACTTAAGTACACTTCTTTACGGGCAAACTTATAATCTGCAAGGTCTATCCCATCACCAGAAAACGTTCTAAAGCTAACAGATAAGAAATGTAAATTAGCGTGTATTGCCTTCTTCAAATAAATATGAACAGAATCGCTCTCCCACGTAGGAAGAATCAGATGAAAAGCTAAAAAAGAAAGCACACATCCTATAACAGTATCTATCAAACGTTCTTTCAATAAGAGCACCCCAAAATCATTTACTCCCGTAAAAAAGTAATACGCAATCAGAAAAAAAGCGGTCAGAAAAAATGATCCATAGACGTACTTACTGCGCAAAAAAGTAAATGTCAGCAGCATATAGACTAACATCACAGCCAATAACATAAAGGCATTAGTTATAAAATAGATACTTAACAACCCTAAGATCCCTCCTAAGAAAGAACCTTTCAGTCGATCGATACTTCTTTGCTTACTTAAACTAAACCCTGGTCGTAAAATAACAATAATGGTGATATAAATCCAAAAACTATGCTGTGTTAAAGCAAGGTAAGCCGGAAAATAAACCGGAAGTGCCTTTGTAATCACAAATGCGATTAACATCACTATAGCGACACGTAGTGAATGTCTAAAAATTGGAGATTTGATATTCAAATGAGCCTGTAAAGCTGGCCAAGAAAACGTACGTTGTTTAAAAAATCTTTCCTTATGTAACAGTAATTTAGAATGATCATCCACATCTCCCGATTTAGATAGTATGCGATGTATTTCCCTAATTTTCTGCATTACATAACGGATATTGACGAGAATTTTCTTCAGGACGATTGTCGTACTCTGCTCCTGATTTTCCAATGAAACAATTTCCTCATAAGCTTTATCCCATTGTCCTGTAAATTGTATCGGATATTTTGGTGATTTTAGTAAACTTATAGCGGTAGAGAGCAGCTCCAATTCCTGGGCACAACTTACCAACAGATCCGGAACCATTTGATAGACCTTTGTATGTCCATATTTTTCACGAATCTGATAATAATCATGATGTGAGGCATTTATTCGTTCGAATAATTCCATCAACGTAGCGAAAATAAAAGTGAGTTGCTTATACTGATCACTGGCAAATTGTTTCTCTGTAGCCGCAGAGAACAAGAGCTCCCGTACATTTTCTTGACGTTGATTAAGGATAACATTCACCTGAATAACACGTTTGTGTGTCTTTGCAATGGCAGTAGTAGCATCAAAAAAATCAGCTTTAACCCTTAATAAGAGACCGATTCGATATGCACATTCAGCCAAAACCTGCTGACTGACCCGATAAGGTCTTAAGTAACGCACCAACAATACAAACAACATATACCAAATTGCACCAGCTGTCAACAGTAAAGCTTCCGTAATCGGATGACTACTTTCATGCGTAAGTGTCAAACTAAAGAATAGCGCCAGTAAACAAGAAGCACCTATCCCCATTGCCCTAATTCCAAAAACCGTTAGCATGCAAGCAGCAAAAGAGAAAAAAGTAATAAATAACCCTAAAAACAAATCTGAAAACGGGAGAATACGAGTGAGCATACTCATACAAAACACGACAACAACAGTGATAAGCAAAGATTTACGACGTTCTCGGTAGGGACCTACCAAATCTGGTGTACTCGCAATGATACTACCTATGCCTAACGTTACACCATAATGCAATTGACCAAAACAAGTAAATATAAGAACAGGAATTAGGACAGCAATGGTAATTTTTAATCCTTCATGAAACGGTTGGCTATTGATGAAAAACCGAGTCTTTTGCCATACTTTTTCTATACGTTCACGCAATGTAGGTTATCTTATTAAAGTGGATATTAAGCGATAAAAGACTAAACACATGTTAATCGTTTTACTTTCGCAAAAGTACCAAATTAAATATTACAAAAAGAAATTATCATTTGGCAGATAGTTTACAAATAGAGGTAAAACATATATATAATATTGTTTTTAATCGAAATTCAATATCTTACTCCCTGTAAAAAAGTTGTGTTTTATCTGGAATATGATAAATAGTCAAAAGAAAACAATAATTTTAGGCACTAAAAATTTTTATAAGCATGAAAAAACTCACGCTACTTTTATTATTAGCAAGTTCAATGGCTTACGGCCAGCGCAACTTGAACATAGAAGAGACAGTCTTCGGACCCCGTACATATGCACCTACTGCCCTTGTTAGCAGTAATTGGATTCCAAATAGCAATAACTTTAGCTATTTAGACAAGAGCTATCAAAATTTGGTGCAAAAAAGTGCCAATGGCAATGGTACCGAAACAATTATAATAAGTAAAGATGATTTACAATCTGCTTTAAAAGCAAAGCTTCCAACAGAGCAAATTAATTTGCAAACTTTCCCAAGTGATTACCAGTGGGAAGACTCCAATACCATTAATTTTACACTGCGCACAAAACTATCCTTGTATCACATCGCTTATGATGTTAAAAATAAACAAGTCGTTCATGCACTACAGTCTGACCAAGCAGGTAGCAACCAAGAATATGCTGCTAATTACAGTAAAGTTGCCTTCTTAATTGGGAATAACATCAACTTAAAAACTGCTGATGGCAAATTAACGGCAGTAACAACAGACACCACCGATGGCATAGTCAATGGTAGCGACAATACACATAGACAAGAGTTTGGCATAAAAAAAGGTATGTGGTGGAATTCGCAAAATGACAAGTTGCTATACTATCGCAAAGATGAAACCATGGTGAGCAAATATCCATTGATCCAATGGGATACACGTGTGGCTTCTGTCAAAGATATTCGTTATCCTATGGCAGGAATGAAAAATGAAGAAGTTACTTTAGTAATATATAACACAAAGACAGCTGAAAAAGTAACCCTGGCGATAGGTGAACCACGTGATCATTTTTTAACAGCAGTAACATGGGATCCCTCTGGACAAAGTATCTACGTTGGTGTACTGAACCGCGAACAAAATCATCTGAAGCTGAACCAATACAGTGCTCAAGATGGTCGTTTTATCAAAACATTATTCGAAGAAACGGCTTCCACTTGGGTCGAACCACAAAATGATCTTCTATTTTTACCCAATAACCCAAAACAGTTTCTTTATCAGTCTGATAGAGAAGGGTTCAATCAATTGTACCTGTATAATACAGACGGTAAATTGATAAAAAAACTAGGTCATGAAAATCTTATCGTACAGCAATTAGGTGAATTTTCACCAAAGGGAGATAAAATTTCGT
Source organism: Sphingobacterium sp. SG20118 (assembly GCF_044740685.1). Lineage (NCBI taxonomy): Bacteria > Pseudomonadati > Bacteroidota > Sphingobacteriia > Sphingobacteriales > Sphingobacteriaceae > Sphingobacterium > Sphingobacterium sp. SG20118. Next base: position 1,010,284 of record NZ_CP172826.1, on the reverse strand, counting down.
ATACCGGTGTTACCAATGATGGTCTAGACCGTCAACTATTTGAACTGGATATCAAAACGGGAAAAACGACACAGTTGACCCAAGTTAGAGGGACGCATAATGCGAAATTAAATAGTGATGGTACGTATGTATTGGATCAATACAGCAACCTAACAACACCCAACATTGTACAGGTAAAAGGTATAAAGACAGGTAAAGTTGATCAAGTAATCTCTTCCCCTAATCCATTTTTAGGAAAAGTCAATCCGCCTAAAATCGAATTTGTGACATTGACTTCTGCAGATGGTGCTACTCCTTTAACAGGACGTATCATTTATCCAAATGATTTCGACCCTGCTAAAAAGTACCCCGTCATGTACTACCTATACGGAGGTTCTCATTCGCAACTGGTAACCAATAAATGGTTAGGTGGTGCTGGTTACTTCGATATGTATATGGCACAACAGGGCTATATCGTATTTACAATGGACAATAGAGGTACCGATGCAAGGGGGCGTGCATTTGCAACCGCAACACATCGCCAATTGGGACAAGCAGAAATGGCCGATCAGATGAAAGGTATTGAATACCTAAAATCGAAGTCATTTGTAGACCAAGAAAAAATGGGTATTTTCGGATGGAGCTTTGGGGGATTTATGACAACTTCATTTATGATCCATCACAACGACATCTTCAAAGCCGCTGTAGCTGGAGGTCCGGTCATGGATTGGAAATACTATGAAATCATGTATGGAGAACGTTATATGGATATGCCTCAGGAAAACCCAGAAGGTTATCAGTTGACATCGCTTATCAATAAAGCCGACCAATTGAAGGGCGATCTTTTGATTATTCATGGTGCACAAGATCCGGTTGTATTGCAGCAGCACAGCATGGAGTTTGTAGAAGCTTGTATCAAAGCGGGGAAACAAGTTGATTATTTCCTATACCCTACCCATGAGCATAATGTTTCAGGTAAAGATCGTATTCATATGTACGAGAAAATAGCCAAATATTTTGATATTCATCTTAAAAAGTAAAAGACAATCGCATAAAAAAACCTCTTGATTTAGTTATCAAGAGGTTTTTTTATTTCACTATATATCAACGTGCTAATAGCGCTTCTAAGCCTAATCGATAGCTATCTAGCCCAAAGCCACAAATCACCCCTACACAATTTTTTGCAAGATAGGAATGGTGCCTAAAAGCTTCCCTAGTATGGACATTAGAAATATGCACCTCTACAACGGGAGTATTGATAGCAGCAATGGCATCTGCTATTGCGACAGAAGTATGTGTGTAAGCCCCTGCATTGAGTACAATGCCATCAAATTCAAAACCTACTTCATGCAATTTATCAATAATAAATCCTTCTGTATTACTTTGAAAATAATGCAGTGCGACAGATTCATACTTACTTTTTAACGTTGAAAAATAGCTTTCAAAATCTTGCGCTCCATAAATCGACTTTTCGCGTACGCCTAATAAGTTGAGATTAGGACCATTGAGGATTAATATTTTTTTCATCAATTATATATTTTTCAAACCTTAAAAATCTCTGTACATCGATCTAAAGCTCGAACGAAGACCAATACTAAACACACCAGATTTATTTGTAACTGGAGTTTCATATTCAATTTTTTGATAACGTTGCGTATAGCCAAGTTCAAATCTCAAGTTATATTTAGGATTCAACACATAAGCTGCTTTTGCATCCGCATAGACGACTTGACTTTTGAGTCCTTGCCCAATATGATTACCATATTTATTTGCAAAAGTACGATAAGATTGAAAAATATCACCGCCCATATTCGAGCCGTCCTCTAAATCCAAGCCTTTTTCATTATAGTTGAGTTGTGCCGAAAAATCAAATCTTTTCCAAGCATAATTCGCGATACCGACCACTTCTCTAAAGTTGGCACCTAAAGGATGCGCCAATGGCTCAGCATTATTACTATAATTTGAACCCGAATCAAAATGCGCATAGGTATAAGGTCTCGCTGTATTATATTCAACTAAAAAGTTTAAGTTTTTAACGTCAAAAATATCATAGCCCCTTACACCCAACTGTGCTCCCCATTTGTTATGCACATAACCTTTTCCCGCAAAAAACTCCTTTGCTGTAAATTCTCCTAGTAAGAATTGTCCATAAGCAGTTACATTTTTAAGTACTTTATATTTAGAATTCAATCCCAAAAACATCTTATCAGGCGAAGAGGAGTTATTTGACTCCACAGGGCGTAAGAACATCACTGGATTGATATAGGTGAAATCAAAGCCTCTTTTTCCAGCAGCATCTTGGTTAGCCCAAGTGATCGACTGAAAGAAACCTACCGAAAATCTGTTTGTCACATTGTAGTCAATATACTGAAAAACACCCCATTTCTTTCCATCACCATAACGCTCTGTTGCTCCCATATCATCCGCTCTTTTATTGGTCGGATCGTTCATATAGGCCCATACCGAAGTATATTGAACATTCCCGATTGTTCCCGTAAATTTCAAATGCGTGTAGTTCGAAGAAAAATCAGATAATAACATCGAACGATAACCGTCACCGATGAAGTTCTTATCATACGCTACAGTTGCCTGAAAATGCTTGCTAAAATCATAAGTCATACTAGCAGTAGCATTCATCCAATCTTTCTTATTGTTCGACTGGTGTTTAGTATTTCCCTCACCAGGTATCACTTTTCTATCATCGATATATTCCGATAGGTATTCTGGAAAAACAGCTTGGTTCTCAGTTGCACTCGTATAGAATGTAAATTTATCGCCTAACGTAACACCAGCTTGAAAACCTCTTGAGTTCATCCAAGTATTGCGCTTATCCCCTAATCCGTCTTTCCCAATGATCATATCGGGCAATAAATCGGCATAAAAAGTATAATCTTCTTTCGCCACTTCGATTAGATGTTCATTAAATAGCTTACGCATAAACCAGTTATCTGAGGCTACCGGCTGATTCGATTGAATAGAGTCGAACTTTACCAATAATTCATCCTTAAATAGAAATGGTTTAGAAGAGGTATGTAATCGCGTATTTGGCGAATACAAAACATCATTCATTTTTTGAGAAAATTGATAGGAATAGGGCTGATTCTTAATTTGTGCATGCACTTCATCTTGAGACAACATTCCAAGCGAGATCACTCCAGCTATTGCTAAATATTTTAATGACCCTTTTTCTTTCATGAGATTTTTTTAAACATTAAAAAGAACAGCAAAATCCATTCCTAAAAACAAAATAACGGTTTTTTAAACTTATAACAATTACTAAATATAAAATAATCATGCTAAAACGTATTTGCTTTCTCTTTTAACGTTTTTTTATTACCTTGCCTTTAGTATAGAACCAGTATGATAATAAATAACCTTATTGATATTTAACAATGAAACGCAGAACATTCATTCAAAATTCAGCCGCATTGGGTGCTGGATTATTTGCGAGCAAAGTATCTTTTGCAACGATGCAGACTTCATTCCCCACGGTGCGTACTCCCCTAGGTAAGCGTCTATTCTCCAGTAAAGCTATTGAAAATACAATTGCAACATTTGGTAAAGCGACTACAAACAAAGAATTGGCATGGCTTTTCGGGAACTGTCTTCCAAACACTTTAGATACGACTGTATTTCCATACGTCGAAAATGGCCGTAATTACACCTATGTAATTACAGGTGACATAGACGCCATGTGGTTACGAGATAGTAGTGCTCAAGTGTGGCCGTACCTAGCTTTTATGAAAGATGATAAAAGTCTCAAAAATCTGATTTCGGGTTTAATTCATAAACAAAGCAAGTGCATCAACATCGACCCTTATGCAAATGCGTTCTATAATGATCCAACAAAAAAAGGAGAATGGTTCAGCGACCATACGGACATGAAACCAGGGATTCATGAGCGCAAATGGGAAATCGATTCTCTTTGTTACCCAATTAGACTTGCTTATCACTATTGGAAAGAAACAAACGATGATAATCCCTTTAATGAGGAGTGGGAAGCAGCACAAGAAAAAATTTATAAAACATTTGTAGAGCAGCAGCGTAAAGAAAATTTAGGTCCATACAAATTTATGCGCGACACACCTCGTGGATCGGATACCCTACAAGTGGATGGATATGGATACCCTGTTAAACCTGTTGGCCTAATTTGTTCCAGCTTCAGACCTTCAGATGATTCTACTGTATTTTCTTTCTTGATTCCTTCTAACCTTTTTGCCGTAGTCAGTTTAAGACAATCTGCAGAGATTTTAAGAAAAGTAAAAAATAATACGACTTTAGCCGCCAAAATGGAAGCTTTAGCTAATGAGGTAGAGACGGCTGTTCAAAAATACGGAATAATAAACCATCCACAATTTGGTCAAGTATATGCTTTCGAAGTTGATGGCTTCGGTTCATTTTTGATGATGGATGATGCCAATGTACCTAGCTTACTTTCGTTACCTTACTTGGATGCTGTTAAAGCAGAAGATCCAATCTATCAACGCACACGTCAATATATCTTATCAGACAACAATCCCTTTTTCTTCAAAGGTACTGCTGGAGAAGGTATTGGAGGACCACATATCGGTCGTGACTTCATTTGGCCAATGTCCATCATGATGCGTGCCTTTACATCAATTAATGATCAAGAAATCGTAGATTGTGTTAAAATGCTGATTGCTACACATGGAGATACAGGTTTTATGCACGAATCATTTCATAAAGATGATCCCAAAAACTTCACCCGTAAATGGTTTGCATGGCAAAACACTTTATTTGGAGAATTAATATGGAAAATATACAAAGAAAAACCATCTTTGCTTAAACAAATATAGTTTACCTTATAGAAACCAAAGTGCTATAAGGTAATTCTTATAGCACTTTTTTTATGGAGCAAGAAAAACAGCATATTGGTCCAATAGGGATTTTTGATTCTGGATACGGTGGTTTATCGGTATTCAAGGAAATCAAAAAACAACTACCACAATACGATTATATCTATCTAGGCGATAATGCTCGCGTACCCTACGGTACACGCTCATTCGAAACGGTATATGAATTTACTAAACAATGTGTTTTTAAGTTATTTGAACTTGGATGCAATCTGGTTATCTTAGCCTGCAATACAGCTTCAGCAAAAGCACTACGCTCTATTCAACAGCACGACCTTCCTCCCGGAAAAAGAGTATTGGGGGTCATACGCCCTACAACAGAAATTGTAAAAGAATTTACAAAAACCAATCAAGTCGGTATTTTGGCAACAACAGGCACCGTAAAATCAGAGTCTTATAAAATTGAAATCAATAAGTTCAATCCTGAAATTCAAGTTTTTCAGCACGATTGTCCTTTTTGGGTTCCCTTAGTTGAAAACAATGAAATCGATACCGAGGGGGCTAAATATTTCGTTGGAAAAGATATCAAGGAATTGTTAAAACAATCGCCCGATATCGATACGATCATCTTAGCTTGCACCCATTACCCATTGTTGCTACCTGTGATCACACAATTCGTGCCCAAGCACATCAGCATCATTTCGCAAGGCCCACTCGTTGCCAAGAGCTTAAAAACATACCTGCAAACACATTCAGTAATTGAGAACAATAGTTCCAAACAGGGAACATTACAGTTTTTCACAACAGATGATCCTCGAAATTTTGAATCAAAAGCAGAAATATTTTTCGGAGAAAAAATCAAGGCCAATCATATCAAAGTATCTTAGTAAGGTAACCAAAGGAATAAGAAAACAAGACCATTCCTGACGCTCACCACACTGGTCTTTTAAGTAAAAAGGAGTAGAATTATAGAACTCCACTCCTTTTTCGCTAAATACAGCGCTATTCCTAGAAAATGTGCGACACATCCTTAGCGCTGTTTTTTTAGTTAACCACGCGCTTATTTTACATGACTTTTCGAGGGCTGCATATTTGAAACTGGATAAAGAAACATTGACGGCTTTTAATCCATTAACACTTCTTTTTTCGCATAACTATCAAGATGCACAGCCGCAACTGCTCTTCCCGATGGATCATTTAAGTTTTGGAAGGAAGCATCCCATAGCAATGCTTCTGGAGTACTGCAAGCAACTGACTTAACCGATGGTACCGTTCTCGAGGCAGCTTCTGATGGAAAATGAGACTCAAATATGCTGCGATATAAAAATTCTTCTTTATTTTTAGGTGTATTGATTGGAAATCTATCTGCTGCACCTGCAAATGCAACATCGCTTACTTTACGCTCAGCCTGTTCTTTGAGGGTATCGATCCAACTGTATCCAACACCATCAGAAAATTGTTCCTTTTGTCTCCAAGCGATACTTTCTGGCAGGTAATCCTCAAAAGCTTTACGTAACACCCATTTCTCCATACGCCCATCTTTAATCATTTTATCCGTTGGATTCATGGTCATGGCTACATCCATAAATTCCTTATCTAAAAATGGTACTCGTCCCTCAACACCCCATGCCGCCAAAGATTTGTTGGCACGTAGACAATCATATAAATACAACTTCTTTAATTTCCGAACTGTTTCTTCATGAAATTCCTTCGCATTCGGTGCCTTATGAAAATATAGATATCCCCCAAACAACTCATCAGAAACCTTCTCCAGATAACACCATTTTTATTCCCATCGATTTAATGACGCGAGACAATAGGTACATCGGTGTCGAAGCCCTGATCGTGGTCACATCATAAGTTTCTAAATGGTAAATGACATCACGGATGGCATCGAGACCTTCTTGAATCGTAAAGTTGACTTCATGATGGATCGTACCAATATGATCAGCTGCTTTTTTGGCTGCAATTAAATCTGGAGCACCTTTTAAGCCAACTGCAAAAGAATGTAGTTGCGGATACCATGCCTCGTCCTCATCGCCAGATTCGATACGTTTTGAAGCAAACTTCTTTGTAATAGCAGCGATAACAGACGAATCTAATCCACCTGATAGCAATACGCCATAAGGTACATCGGACATCAATTGACGGTGTACAGCAGCCTCCAAAGACTCGCGCAGCCTGACGATATCAGTTTCCGCATCTTTGACCACATCGTAAGACTCCCATTCCCTTGAATACCATCTTTTGGGTTCCTTACTCTCGATACTATACATATAATGTCCTGGAGGAAATTGATCCATCGTGGTACAGAATCCTTCCAACGATTTTAATTCCGATGCCACAAAAAACTGTCCTTTTTCATCAGAACCATAGTAAAGCGGTATGATGCCCATATGATCGCGAGCTATTAAAAAAGAACCGTCGCGGGCATCGTATAAAGCAAAACCAAAAATTCCGTTTAGCTCTTCTATAAACTGAGGACCTTTTTGCAAATACATCGCTAATATAACCTCAGAATCTGATTCAGTCGCAAAATCATAGTCGGGCAAACTGGCACGCAATTCTTGATGATTGTAAATTTCTCCATTTACCGCCAACACAACCTGTCCATCGGGACTATATAACGGTTGACTTCCGGATTTTGGATCTACAATAGCTAAACGCTCATGCGCCAATATTGCCTGTTCTGAGCTATAGATACCTGACCAATCTGGTCCACGGTGACGTATACGTTTAGACATTTCTAAAACTTGAGGTCTAACGACTTCAACAGAATCTTTCAAATCAAATGCTCCAATGATACCACACATATTATTATTTTTTTATTGTTTCTATCCTTTAGTTGAACTATTGGCACAAATTAAAACAAATAATAATTAAATTCATAATGTTTTTTAAATTTTATTAAAAAATTAACATTAAAACATCAGATTACTTATCATTTATACATCAAAATGACTAAATCAATATTTAAATTAAAAAACAACACCTCCCCCCTATCCCCTATCTGTCATGATATTAAAATAATCCTTTTCATTTTTTTAATAATTTTCGCCATTTTTTACATAAATTCATATCAAGAAACGCACGATAAACGACCGATTATGAAAGCTTTACTCCATCATTATGAAAATCTTAACATCAAACCAAGTGACCTTAAAAAAATTATAATGGGACATGAACTTGTTCATTTTTCTAAAAATGAATATTTGCTTCGTAAAGATGACAAAGCCCATGAATACTATATCTTAGAAGGTGGTTTGATACGTTCCTTTATCCATGATTATAATGGTAATGAAATTACAACAGATTTTTTTGGAGACCATGATATCGTCATCGAAGTCACTTCCCTTTTCCTCCAATTCCCATCGCCTGAAAATCTACAATGTTTAACAGATTGTACCCTGTGGAAAATCGATTTTAATACTTTTCAAGCGTTATATCATACGATTCCTGCATTTAATGAATGGGGACGCTCCTGGATGACCTATGCTTTACATATTAATAAAAAACGCTTTATTGATATGGTTTCACTTTCTGCTTCCGAGCGTTATCATAATCTAATCAGTAACAAACCCCAAATAATCAAGCAAGCTGCACTAAAATACATCGCCTCCTATCTTGGCATAACTGATACCTCTTTAAGTCGAATAAGAAAGGATTTTTAATGATTTTTCATCACTTGCATTTCTTGTCATATGCGAAGTGTTTTGGCTATATATTACCTTAAATTTGAAAGAGATGGCATATTAAACTCAGCTATTTGGAACGCTATTCTAAGGGAGATTCACGAATGTAAATAAATGTCTCCCTTCATTTACCTCCTGACATACAGTTGTCAATAGAACGATTACTTTTGATTTAACTTAAATATAAAAAATAAAATTATGGCTATTTTACATGCTTATCTAAACTTTAATGGTAATTGCGAAGAAGCATTCGAATTTTACCAATCTGTCTTCAATGCACCTTCATTAGGCGTATATCGTTTTGGAGATATGCCTGCCGACCCCAATTTCCCTACACCTGCCGATGCTGCTAATAAAGTAATGCATACGGCAATCAAAATCAATGATACGGTCATGCTGATGGGGTCTGATTGTATTGAAGGTTTCGGACACAAGGCAACAACTGGTACCAACGCTTATCTGATGTTGGATACTCAAACAGCTGAAGAAGCGAAAGATTTATATGCTAAACTTACTGCTGGCGCCCAAAATATTGAAATGCCTTTAGGCGAACAATTTTGGGCAGAATTATATGCATCATTTCAAGATAAATATGGTATCTCTTGGATGGTTCACTTTGAAGGAAATAAAAAAATGCAGTAATGAAAAACACTGTTGTTTACTTTGAAATCCAAGCAACGGAACCGGAAAAACTAATTGAATTTTATGCCCAAGTTTTCGACTGGAAGTTTTCAAAAGAAGAAAATTTACCAATTGTATACTATCGCATAGAAACTGCGGGAATGATGGGCGGGTTGTTACAACGACCAGCCGCTATTCCCCCGACACATTGTGGAACCAATGCATTTACCTGTTCCATGGAAGTTGAAAATTTTGATAAAATAGCGGCTCTAATCTTAAAAAAGGGCGGACAGGTTGCGCTTCCTAAATTTGCGATACCGGGACGATGCTATCAGGGTTATTTTATCGATACCGATAACAACGTTTTTGGAATATTTGAAGTAGATAGTCAGGCACATTAGTACATAAAAAAGGATGAATAATAAGTATTCATCCTTTTTTCATCTATTTATAAATACTCGAATCATAAGTGAGCGATACCTGTAAATTGTTTTCCAAACATATTTAATGTACCAGTTTTACCGTTCGTTCGATTGATTTTGTTACTTTTTCCAAAATATCAAAAGCAACCTCAGCAGCCTTATTCCCTTTATTGTCCAATAGCGGATTAACCTCTACTATTTCAAAACAAACGACTTTTTTAGCACTTAAAATCCCTTCAAGAAGAGCCACAATTTCTGTTGGAAAGAAACCCTTGGGCACAGGTGTACCGGTTCCATTAGAGATCAGTTCGCTATCCATGCTATCCACATCAAAAGAAACATAGATCATATCGCAATTTTCTAGTTTCTGCAATACTTCGATTACACAACAGCTCACTGTTTTATTTCGTACCTCATCTACCGTATAATTTTTCACTTCCAGTTCACGCATCAAAATATCCTCTGGTTCTTCGGTATCGCGAACACCAAAATAAACGAGATTCTTGGATTTAAACTTCCCTACCTTTCCCCCAATCTCTTTTAACTTATGCCAATATTTCTTTGTGTCCTCGTCAATAGCATTCACCGCACATGATAGGTTGTCTTCATCCATAGTTGCAGCCAAAGGCATCCCATGCATATTACCTGAAGGTGTTGTATAGGGAGAATGTATATCAGCATGTGCATCGATCCAAATGATGCCCAAAGTCTTATGAGGAAATGCAGCCTTTATTCCAGAAATAGTCCCAATGGCAGAAGAATGGTCACCGGAGAAAACAAGTGGAAAATGGTCATCCTCCAACGTTTTTTCAACAACGGATGCCACCTCACGACATTGTTTTAAAACTTGTTTAATTCTTTTGGCGAATGGATACAATGTACGATCGTATATAGCATCGTTACGGGTTTTAACATCAACAAAAGGATAATCATGAAAATATTGACTTCCTTTATTAATTGCCGCAATTTCAATTGCATCTATGCCTAAGTCGGAGCCTCTGGTACCGGCCCCAATATCCGACCTATTCTTGATGATTTTAATGGATCTTTTCATATTACAAATGTAAATGCCAAGCTATTGATGATACACAAAACCAATATGATATGCTTGTCTGTCAAATACCCCAAGTATAATTCGTGTTCAAAAGAGGAGTGTAACTATCATAGTTAGTTATAAAGATATATATTTTACCTGAACAAAGCTCATTTACATGCCAATTTTAAGTCTAAAATTAGCATAAAAAAAGGGCTAAGAAATCTCTTTCTCAGCCCCTTTTGCAAATCAAAAAAATTAATAAAATTAGAATTTGACTGTGTTTAGATATTTATCAACTAAAAACCCTTGAACAGCTTTCAAATTATAAAGAACATCTTTTTTCGCTCTTAATTTCAAGATGAAGAGATCTTCATTTCCATTTATTGCTTTCTTATCGCCAATGTTTACAAAAGTCGGGTACAACACTTTTTCTCCACTTGTATGTAGACGGTCATTGGTCAGATTGTCCATATCCTGAACTGCCAATGCTTGAACAGATACAAACTCATAATCCTGAGACTGATAAGGTAATCCAAAACTAATAGCATTCACAGATTTCAAATCTTTACCTTTTACTGTAACTTCAATGATCTCTCCCTTTTTATAACTTTGTTTTGCTGTTGTCAGGCTGATCTGACCAGCCACTTTATCTAGCTTAGCATCGTTAACTCCGCCATCCAATTGGGTAGCCACGATCGAAATATCATAAGCGTCGATCACATCATTTTTATTGATATCACCATTACTCACATACCCTTCAAAATCAGCATCACCCCTTTTCAATCCGGTGTAATTTGTATAAGATGTTAAATCATTTCGATCAATAAGTCGGTCATTATTGATATCTCCAGGGATGTAACTTTCCGTTCCAGGTACTTTAAAAACATAAAGCTCGCGACCTGAACCAAAGCCACCTACACCTTCAGTAATCGCCAATTTTACATAACGAGCTGTTGGATGATCTTTAAAGTTGAAAACCTTCACTTCATCACTGCTTTTCCATTCAAATGGACCAGCTTCCGTCCAATTGTCTTTATCTGTGCTCGAGTACACCTTTCCTTTCAACAGGCTTCCATTACCTTTTCTTGATAAATAATGAAATTTATCCAGTTGGTTCACAGATTTCAGATCCAAGACCATATCAAATGGTAACGAATTTTTACCCCATACGGTATGCCACATATTGCTTTCATCAAAATCAAGCAGCTTATCGATACCTGAACCTTCTTGATTTTCGGCAGTCGTTTCTCCCTTAATATTCTGAATCGCAAATTCCAATGGATTAGATTTGGTTACTGCTTTGATTTCAGTCCAATCTGATTTCGTCTGTTTATTGACTGCGCGTAATTTAAACGTATATTCCGTCTCTGCTTTTAATCCATCAAATAACAATGCATTGTCTTTAATGGTGGTGTAAAACATGTCATTAAATTCGATTTCATAATAATCGGCAAGATCCACCTTATTCCAAGAAGGAGTCAATGTATATGCTGCTTTATTCTCTTCGGTAACCACCGCATTTTGCGGTGCTACTAAATCACCTGCCGTCATATGGAAACGATCAGTAGGTGTAAATTGAAATCCTTCGACCGACAAGTTCACTTCATTGACCGTAATATCTGTAGCTGCTAATTTAATATGGACAAGTGCATTTTTAGTAATGACCTGCTTTTCAAATTCACTGCCTTTCGTCGAGAATTTGTTCATATTCGGCATAGCCTCATAAAAATACACGTTCTCTTGGTTTTCCAATTCTCCCAAAGATTTTACTTCAACTAATTTCAACTTTCGTTTCCCGATTGAAGCCGTTAATTTTTTAGGCTTTGCAGTTACATTTATTCTAAATTCCGTTTGCTTATCCTTAATGAATCCATCAAAATCACCTACAGTAGTTTTTACAGTAACAAAAACACGATTTTTGTTATCTAAAGTAGATTCAATCAACGTTGAAGTTCCTTTCCCTAATTTATAAGCCTCGGAAATACCATCATCATCATATTCAGTAAACGAAGTTTTTCCTGCCGGATAAATTTCATAGATCCGAAGACCCTGGTTTATCTCATGCACATTATTATTCGGATTTGTCATCGGGATAATAGCACCTCTTTTTACAAAAACAGGCAATTTCCATATTGGAGCATCAAAATTATTGAGGATAACATTACCATCAAATTGATCCCCTGAAAAATAATCAACCCAAGTTCCTGCTGGTAAATAGATTCCATTGCGGATATCATTCCCTTTATCATCAGATTTTGTAGCTTGATAGATTGGCGCCACTAATAATGAAGGTCCATAAAGGTATTCATATTGGGTAGCTGTCCCTTGCGTATAGGCATTAGGATATTCTAAAAATAATGCCCGTATCATAGGCAAGCCATCTACCGCTTCTTTCGCAATACTATAAGCATAGGGCATCAATTCTGACTTCAACTTCAAATAATTTCGATTGATAGAAGTAACAGGTTCGCCCAATGCTTGCGGATACTTTTCATTCGAACCCCAACCATCCATATTCAATTCCATAGGCGTAAATGTTTTCCATTGGAAGTCACGGATATTGACAGCATTATTTTTTCCACCAAAAATACCATCCATATCAGAAGTGATATTTGGCTGTCCAGACAAGCCAGACCCCAGATATGTTGGGATATGAAATCGAATATACTCCCACACACCACCAGTCTGATCTCCAGACCAAATTCCTGCATAGCGTTGTGTACCTGCCCAGCCGTCTAATGAAATTGTAAACGGTCTAGCATCATTCCCATAATAAGGGATGATATGACCAACATCGGCTACGCCATTCAATCCAAAAGAATAACCAGCACCTACCCAAGCCACATCTGTTTTCAATACACGTACACCCGCATCTCTCACTTCCTTCACAATATCACGTTGCAACAGTGCACTGATTTCAGATTTCGGATGTAAGTCAGACTGTGTCCACAATCCAATCTCAACACCATTTTTACGCGCATAGTCGCCTAAACTCTTTAGATTGGCAATATTACCATCCAAAGTTTCTGTCTGTCCATATCCCGCTCCGTAACCATCGTTGGGCAATAACCAGCCAAATGGCATATCATGCTTCTTATAACGATCAATAACGGCACGAGCCGAGAATTGATAATTATTCAACTCACCATTCAATGATTCCTTGATACCGCCATTTTCCTTTTGACTTTCTTTATAGCGTTTTCCATCTTCAAACAGAATCCCCTTCTCATCTTCCTTCCAATAATCACGATTATAAGCATTCAAATGTCCCTGATAAAAGCCAAACTTCGGCAGTAAAATAGGATTTCCTGTCAATTGATAAAAATCATTCAATAAGGGCACAGCTCCCTCATTGACCATAAAGAAAACATCCAAATATTCGCTGTCATGTGCTAACTGAACCTGTCCTTTCTCCTTAGCCCCAAAATCATATTTACCAGGCTTAAAGGTGTGCCACATAAATCCATATCCTTTCGAAGACCAATAATAAGGAGTAGGAGAAGCGACACCGCCATCCGTCCAACTATTTTGATTTTCAATCGAAATAATTTTCCCTTTATGAGAGAATCGTCCATTCTGGACACCGCCACCATAAAAATATTCCTCCGGATTTTCTTGAAGACTTAAGGTTACTTTTCCTTTTTCAAACTGAATCGGCTTCGTAAAAACAATGGCCTCTCCATTGCTTTTCTGATTGATGACTTTCAGTAAATTGGTTGTTTTATCAATCAGAACAGTAATTTCACCTGTTGTAATAGTTATCTGATTATTAGCGTCGCTAAGGTCTAACTGCTGGATGGGACTTCTTGGATTTGAAACTAATATTTCAGCTGCTGGCTTCGCTTCGGGATTACGAATGATACCGCCTGCATTATCCTGAAATAACCGAAAAATATGACCTCCATAAAAGTCGAAAGTCAAACGTTGATTATCGGAGAATAGCACCTCAATAGTCGACGCATTTATTTTTTTTGCACTTACAATAGTTAGTTCAGGGTTTGTTTCCTGTTGAATAGCTTCAGACCTAAAATTGGCTTGCGCTGGAGCAATACTCACCATTAAAGGCAATGTTAAAGCGAACATCACCTTCCTGTGTTGTTTATACATTATATAACAATTTTGTGTTTTTCCTATTTTATTTATAGCTGTTTAGACGTTAAATAATAATTTGTTTTAAAACTGTTTTTAGGTGTGTAAATGTAGGAAACAGAATTGAAAATAATAGATTGTATCCATTAAAATACACGTTACCACCTATAATGGATACGATATACCGTAATACGTACCAGAATACTTGCACGATAATCTCCGATTATAGAAAATAGTTGTGAAGCAGAGCAAAGAGCTCAAAAATGAAAAAGGCCATAACTGCTTCGTTATGGCCTTGTATGTGATGCTATATATTCAGCTATTTCGATAATTAAGCAATACTGAAAAATTTCAATCCTTCCTTTTTGAAGCGATCATCCAATTCGATCAATACATCATTTTTAAAACCACCAGCGTTACCCGAATTATCAATCCAACAACTAATGCTTAAATAAATCATCCCCTCACTGATGTCCTGAACACTGATTCCCGTTCCCAACTCAGGTTTACTGTATTTGCTATTTTCAACCGCTTTTTTAATCCATGATTTTAATGTCTCAAGATCGGCAGAACGATCTACCTGCACCACAAAACTAGTTTTTGCATCATCATTAGATAAAGTCCAATTGACAACACGACCGGATAACAGATCTCCATTGGGAATAATAACCTCAGCACCATCACCCGTATTCAAGACACTCGCACGAATCCCGATTTCTTTGACGCGACCCTTTTTGTCAGCCAGTTCGATACGATCGCCAACCCGAAAAGGCTTATCAAAAGCCAAGATAATTCCAGACACAAAATTATTGATGATGTTCTGCATCCCAAGTCCAATACCAACACTCAGTGCCCCTACGATTACCGTTAACTTATCTAAACTTACTCCCAATGCCGATATCGCTATGAAAAATCCAACAACGATAATAATCAACCTAAATAGCGGAAATAAGGTCATCTTTTGATCGTAATCTTTACTTATTGTACCATTTTCACCTCCGATCAAAAGTAGATTCAAGTTCTTTTGAAACCAGTTTGCAGCACTTAGTATGATAACAGCCAATACCAAATTACCAAATGTAAAACTGATACCACCCAATTGATGGTTATTGCTTAAAAAATTGGAGACAGAAGATGCCAATGAAGCTGCAAACTGTAAGTTATTCGCCAATACAATGATGGCCAGCAGTAAACATACAAACTTCAGTACATCGCCTGTAGTTTTCAAAGCACGTTCCTCACTAAACCGTAACCAAAAACCTTTTTTAATCCTATTTCTCGCAAATTGATTCCTGACATCATCTTTTATCATTTGCATAAAAAATGTCAATGTAAAAGATTGCGCCAAACCAACCACACCAGCAATACTAAAACTACGCGAATGGTCTACATACCCTAAAATATTCAAAAGAATAGCACAACCATTTAAAATAGCAAATACAATAAAAACAGGAAGTTGAATGTATCCAGCAGCAGCACTATCTTTGATATTTTTCTTTAAATAGAAACCAATGTATAAGGCTGCAATATTAAATACAATACATACAATTCGCAAGATGAGGTCACCACTGACGACAGAGTTGACAAGTACATCGCAGATATAAAAAAGGAGTAAAAAACCAACAATCTTGCGGTGTTTTAAAGTAATTTTATTCTTCAACAAAATCCCAAACAGGGCAATAATCAGAAATTGGGTGCCCTGAATAACTAATGTTGGCGTAACAATAGCAACAATAGGCAAAAGCGTTAATAATAAAACCAACGCCTTTCCAATCTGGACCCACGGATTAAAGGGCAATTTTGTATCTAACTTTGTATTATTATTTTTATTTAAAACATAAGCTGTAGAAGCAATCCAGTATAGATAAGCGAGCACGAGCATAACCAATAAAACCCTGCTTGTCCAGGTAGTTTTATTCACATAAGTATCTAGAGACTTGCTCTTACTATAGTTATTTTTTAAGTTATTTAAGATTTTCTCCTTTGTAACTGTCGCGCCACCAGCTTTCCACAAGGAGCTTTTCACCGTGGAAGAATCAGCACGTTTCTTATTTATATTTTTTGCAACAGTTTCTTTAACATGATTCGAAACACTACTGTAAGCTCTCAAATCATCATAAGTCATGTCTACAGAAACTTTCACAGAGTCTATTTTACTTTGCACCTGTTGCTCAGACGTCGTCAAATATTGATTTAATCGTTCATTCGATTCACTTTGACTATATTTCGTTCGGAAATCTTTCAATTGACTTAAGGTCAGTTCAAGACTTTGATTGTAGCTCGCTAAGCTGCTTTGAAAGGCGTTTAAGTCTGCTATTTGAGTTTTTATATAAGTTGTCCATGCAGTGACCGAATCTGCTGGTAAGACCTCTTTAAAGGCATGCACCTTGTCAACGAATTGAATGCGGAGGTCGCGTTTATGCATAGCCTCTTTTTCCAATGCTCCAGCATGGATATTAGCAATATATTTTACATTAATTTTTGATAGATCTGTACGCAAACTATCAGCAGCCACATCCTTCTGTACAAGAGTAGTATCGCTATTATTGCGACGGGATTTATTTTCTCGCCGATTCAAATTATTGCGGTTGCGCGAATGACTACCTAAAGCGCTCTCTTGCTTCGCATGAAGGGTATCAACTGCTACCTGAGCCGGGCTCTTCTCACAAAAGGACAACAGTAAAAATAAAATCAATATATATTTAGATAGTTTCATGCAATAATTTCAATAAAAAAAATGTAATATAAACGTATTCAGGACTAACACATTAAAACGAGTTCTGGTTTTCAAGCTTAGATAAATTTGTTTTATTTACCATTTTAGTGGTGTCCTATGTAAAGCAAAGTTATCCATTTCTCCTGTTCCATCAAGAGAATTTTTAGAGGGAAAATAATTAATTATGTCCGATTAAAGCGGATTAACAGATGGAAAATTTCCGTAAGTATCTGATCATCCTTAAAAATAAGATAGATAAGGTGAATCGCATACAGTCTCAAGACTTCAAGCGAAAGTCTGTTTATTGTTATTTAACATCGAAATCAAAATACGTTTTTTGATAAGGCTCATCGACCAGTGTATAATGCCACCATTCCTTAATATATCCTTTAAAACCATATTTCGACATGACATTTTTCAATAACAATCTATTTTCCTTTTGAGTACGATTGATTGCCGGGCTATTGAAATGTGAAACAGCTCCAAAAAAATCAAATGCTCCCCCCATATCCAACTCCTTGCCATTTTCAAGTTCCATAATAGTCAGGTCGACAGTACTTCCACGACTATGTCCAGATTTATTTGCAATAAAGCCCAACTTGAATAAATTGCGCTTATCGATATGCGGATAAAACTCTCTTTTCCCTAGCGTATCGTCAATTTGTACTGCCCATTTTTGAAAATGTGAAACTGCTTTCTGCGGCCGGTAACCGTCAAATATTTTCAACGCCAAACCTTGCTTATTCAACTCCGCCTCTATTTTCTTTAATGCATAGGTCGCCTTAGTACTTAAGATAAGTACAGGAGCATTATATCCGTCAACTTTTCTACCGACAAAGTTATGCGAACCATAATACCGCAAATCAGTATGTATATGAGGTATGACTTCCTTAACATAACTAAAGCCCTTCGGTAGCTGCTGCTGTGCAGATACAGGTTCAAACCCCACTATTAAAACCAAAAGAAGATAGAAGTGTGTTTTCATCAGCATAAATTGTTTCTCAAGACCAGTGAGCTATCATCAATATATGTACCAACATTTGCGAGCAATATGCACATGATGATGCAAAAGGTATAATACTTAAAACGAATAAAAAAGTAGGCTAATGATGAAGGAATATGGGATTTGAAATCGTATAAAAAACAAAAGCCAGTACTTTCGTACTGGCTTCGGGTAAATGATGGGGCTCGAACCCACGACCCTCGGTACCACAAACCGATGCTCTAACCAACTGAGCTACATCTACCATGTTTGTGCTACAAAAGTAGTACATTTATTGGTATTTAAAAACTGTTTATCATATTTTTTAACAATAAATTATTACATCGTTCATAATTAAGATTTTAAATTTAATTTAAAAATTAATCACCTCAATTTACAGGTACTATTTCACGAATTTGGACCACAAAAATGAAACTAAATGGAAGTACTCAGCACCTAAATTTAAATTTTAACATTAAATAATCCATTTAAAAATGGTTGAACAGGTATTTTAAATCAAAAAAATATCCCAAATCTAACCTAAGGATATGACTATTTCTTGAAATTTAATCGTCCGAGTTTTGATATAGCTGATCGTACTCTTGCTTATATTTCTTTAAGATTACCTTTCGCTTTAGTTTGAGTGTCGGTGTCAATTCACCCCCATCAATTGTAAATTCATCTGCAATAATCATGGGTCTTTTTATTTGTTCCCAATTACCGAAGTGTTGGTTTGCAATTCGAACCTCTTGATTTATTTTCTTTATGATTTTATCTTGCTTCAAAAATTCTTGTTTAGATAAATGTACAAGACCCGGTTCTTCCGACTTAGCCCAATCCATGAGGTGTGCATAACTAGGAACGATAAAAGCAGAGGCAAATTTCATTCCATCACCCACGACCATTGCTTGTTCGATAAACTTAGATTCTACCAGTTTTTTCTCAATAGGTTGAGGCGTGACATACTTTCCGCCCGATATCTTAAAAAGCTCTTTTTTACGATCGATGATTTTTAAAAATATACCATCTTCCCAAGCCCCAATATCACCAGTATACAACCATCCGTCAATAATGGTCTTATTGGTTTCTTCTGGGTTTTTATAATACCCCATCATCACATTTGGACCTTTGACTAAAATTTCCCCATCCTCCGCTAATTTTATCTGAACATTTTTTACTGCTAACCCCACTGTGCCCACACGGATACCTTTCAAATAATGATTTACCGAAATAAGTGGCGAAGCCTCTGTCAAACCATAGCCCTCATAAATGGGAATTCCAGCGGCCAAAAACACACGAGTCAATTTACTTTGTAATGATGCACTACCAGATGCAACTGTTTGTAATGCCCCACCA
This sequence comes from Sphingobacterium sp. SG20118, assembly GCF_044740685.1. Classification (NCBI taxonomy): domain Bacteria; kingdom Pseudomonadati; phylum Bacteroidota; class Sphingobacteriia; order Sphingobacteriales; family Sphingobacteriaceae; genus Sphingobacterium; species Sphingobacterium sp. SG20118. The sequence continues at coordinate 990,577 of NZ_CP172826.1, read as the reverse complement.
AGACCTTCATACCATTTATTCAGTACCAGTTTTCGAGCAAGGTTTAATTTGAGGTCATAGACGAAACTTCTTTTTGCTGGATTCGGATCATACTTTTCCCCTACCGATACTGCCCAGTCAAATATTTTACGTTTTACACCATGCAGATCATGCCCCTTTTTGATAATCTTTTCATATACTTTTTCCAATATCCTAGGAACCGCGGTCATGATATTGGGCTTTACTTCCATTAAATTTTGACCAATCTTATCAAAAGATTCTGCAATATATACGGTAATACCAATATACAAATAGGTGTAGATTACCATCCTTTCATAAGCATGACAAGGAGGTAAGAATGTTAAGCCTCTATCGTATGCTTTACAGGGCGTGATCTCTTCTGCAGACCTCACATTTGCGATGATGTTATCATGAGACAACATCACTCCCTTTGGCTTCCCTGTAGTACCAGAGGTGTATATCAAGGTGGCGAGGTCTGAAGACTTCACTTGATTCTTCAGTTCTTGTACATGTCCATCCTCCACTTGTGCACCAATCTGTACCATTTCATCCCAATTACGCACTTGGTCGTGCGAAGCAATACAAAAGATATACTTTAAGGTGTAAATTGAATCTTTGAGATTCACGATTCTTTGGTAAAGACTTTTAGTACTAACAATAGCAACTCTAATCTCTGCATCATTAAAGATATACTGATAATCAGCATCTGTAATATTGGGATAGATTGCGACTACTACTGCTCCAATTTGTTGGATTGCAAAATCTATGATGTGCCATTCCACGCTACTTTCCGCTATCAATCCGACCTTTTCATTGGGCTTAACACCTAATGTTATTAAACCCTTTGCTATCGCTTGGACTTTATCTAAAAATTCTTGAGTCGTAATCGTCTCCCATTCCCCATTTATCTTATTCGAAAACATGGTCAGATCCGGATATAACTCCAACTGCCTTTCTGCCAAATCAAATATTCTCAATTTTTCTTCCATGATTACTTTTCCTAAAAACACTTGCGAAACCCTGCAAGAATATCTCTTAAACAACATGTCAAGAGAATAAGTTTACAAAACTAACCAATTGTTAATAGAAATATAATCTCCAAATACGATATCGTCCTAATCGCTATTCCATGACCTATACAAAATGAATCTATAAAAAAACAAAAAGGGCTTTAGAATATACCCTAAAGCCCTTTTATTGCTGTATTATATTTATTTTTTAGCCCAAGTTGTGAAAAACTGCATCACTTTCGCCTTATCATAACTTTTACCGTCTTCAAAGCCGCCACTTTCCTGTATTTTCAACACCTTACCGTTGCTATCCAGCACGATAAAAAATGGATAACCTAATTTTAACGAATCAGGAACATATTTTTTGAACACATCTTCATTTTTGTTCTCTTTCGAGTAATTGAGATGATAATACAAATAATTATCTTGCAGATACTGATTGATTTCTGGTGTTTTATGAATATAATCATTGAAGCGCAAACACCAGATGCACCAATTGCCACCTGCTTGAATAACGATATGCTTAGACTCTTGACCAGCTTTCGCAATTAACTTTTGTAGATCTTCCTCTGCATTAGCTTCTGGATGATATGGATAATTCAATGTATCCTTCTCCACGATTGAATTGACTTGTGCTGCTGCCTTTTGGACACTAAAACAAACCAAGCACAGCATGATAATCCCTATAACCTTTTTCATATAATAATGATTCGACTGAAATATAAAATCAAATTTAAGCAAAGGATATCTAAATAAGGAACAACTTAGCCCAGTTTATTTACACATTTAATGATGATTCAAGTTCCATACTATAGAAATATTCAACCTGCTCCACCATTTTCCTACTACCGATGACTATGGGGATACGCTGATGTAATGCTGTTGGTTGAATAGTTAAGATACGATCGCTACCAGTAGTGGCCTTCCCCCCTGCCTGTTCAATTATAAAAGCCATCGGATTGCACTCGTACATCAACCGCAGCTTCCCATTGGGAAAAGATAAAGTTTCAGGATAAATAAACACCCCTCCACGGATTAGATTACGATGCACATCTGCCACCATAGAGCCGATATAACGTGACGTATAAGGACGTTTTGAAGCCGAATCTTCAATCTGACAATATTTTATATAGTTTTTGATTGCTTGTGGGAATTTTATATAATTCCCTTCGTTGATAGAGTAAATCTGTCCATTTTCCGGTATTTTCATATTTGGATGAGACAAACAAAACTCCCCTATAGAAGGGTCCAAAGTAAAGCCATTTACGCCATTGCCGGTTGTATAAACAAGCATGGTCGAAGAACCATAAATAATATATCCGGCAGCTATTTGTTTTTCACCCTTTTGCAGCAGATCATCAGCCATTGTTACCTGTTCTGTACTTGCTCTTCTATAGATTGAAAAAATAGTACCAACAGAAACATTCACGTCAATGTTTGAGGAACCATCCAAGGGATCAATACAGACGATATACTTTGCGTTTTTGGAGACATCACCTTTTGATAAGTCGATTCCAAATTCATGCTCCTCCGAGGCTACATAGCAGCACTCTCCCCCCTGTTGAAGAGCCGATATGAATTGAACATCGGCATATACATCCAATTTTTGCTGATCTTCACCTTGTATATTCATATCACCACAAGCACCGAGCAGATCTGCTAACCCTGCTTTATTGACTTCACGGTTTACTAATTTTGCTGCTATGGCAATATCTCTTAATAAACGGGATAACTCCCCCTTTGCAAATGGAAAATCTGCTTGCTTTTCAATTATAAATTGACCTAACGTCTTCATATATCAAATTATTGATTTAATAACGGCTGATATTAAACAGTTGTAAAGTAGGTATCTTGGTATTTTTTGAAATTATTTTCAAAAAGTACTTTTAAAGATTTAGCCTGTTCGTCATAAGCCTCATCATTTCCCCAGAGCTGCTTGGCATCTAAAACCTGCTTAGGAACAGCTTCGCAAAATGTCGGGTATTTCAATTCAAATACCGGATGCACATCCATTGGGAATTCTTCCAATTCGCCTGATAAGGCCGCTTGGATCAAACTACGTGTATAGGATAACTTAATTCTTCTACCAACACCATATGGTCCACCGATCCAACCGGTATTCACTAACCAAACTTTAGTTTTGGGGTTGTGCTTTAATTTATCGCGCAAGAGTTCGGCATATTCCATAGGATGCAAAGGCATGAAAGCCTGTCCAAAGCATGCTGAAAATGTAGCAGTCGGCTTTGAAACACCCATTTCTGTCCCCGCTACCTTTGCCGTATAACCGTTGATAAAATAATACATGGCTTGCTCCACCGTTAATCTAGATATTGGCGGAAGAACACCAAACGCATCAGCCGACAAAAAGAATATATTATTAGGTGCACTCACGAGCTTGACATCGCGATAAGATGATATATAAGACAAAGGATAAGAAACACGCATATTTTCGGTTATCTCTGAATCCTGAAAATTAGGTATTGCTGTACCCTCATGAAATTTAACATTTTCCAGTAAAGACCCCGACTTAATTGCGCCACAGATTTCGGGTTCATGCTGAGGGTCCAGCCCTAAGCATTTCGCATAACAGCCCCCTTCAAAATTAAATATTCCTTTATCGGACCATCCGTGCTCATCATCACCTACTAAATAACGATTTACATCGGCAGATAGCGTAGTTTTTCCTGTACCAGAAAGACCAAAAAACAAGGCCGTATCTCCATCTTTACCCACGTTAGCCGAGCAGTGCATGGATAAAACACCATCTTCAACAGGTAGTATAAAATTTAAAATTGAAAAAATACTTTTCTTAATCTCTCCAGTATAACCCGTGCCAATGATCAAAACGACATGTCGGCTAAAATCTATAGCCACACAATTTGAAGCATTGAGGCCCAGTTGCTGAAAATCCGAGACCTGCAGATCTGAAGCCACGAGTACTGTCCAATCCACTTCCGAATTTTCTATACCTGCTGCTTCAATAAACATGTTGGAAGCAAAAAGATCTTGGGTCGCCTTTGTCGATACTACTAAAATGTGTTTGGCCAGGTCATCACTCGACACCACTTGACAATCTCTTACAAAAAGCTCTTTAGCGGATAAATAAGCAGTGGTCAGATCATACAATTTATTAAAAACATCTTTGGATATCGCTTGATTAACATCATTCCAAAAAACTCTATTTTCGGTGATTTCATCCTTTACGAGATAGCGATCCTTAGGCGATCTTCCTGTAAATTTTCCTGTCAAAATATTCAAAGCTCCATTCTCGGCTAGAGAAGCTTCTCCTTTTTGAATAGCATATGCCGTGAGTGCAGTTCTATCCAATTGACAAAATACTTCCTTAGGCTGGTGGATACCTAAAGCAGCTAACTGTTTAATCTTTGATAAAGTCATACTTTTGTTTTAAAATATTGACCAAATCTAGCTAAATATAATAGATAGATAAAAACAAAATTTAGCTTATTGTTTAATCTACACATTTCAAACACGCTCTAAATCAAATAATTATGATTTAAAATAAAATTGAAACTTTTTTAAAAAGCTAAAATAAAATATTAAAACATGCTAAAATAAAAAGCAACAATAGCGGTTAAAAAAAAGCCCTTGCTGAATGATTTCAACAAGGGCTTTTTTGCTATCTATTTTCGAGTTAACACATTAATTTTCTGCAGGTAAAACCTGCTTTTTAAACAGCTTATATTTTGATATTTCTTCCGATAATTTTGTTATAGCATATCCGATTATGGTAATATCATCTACCCATCCCAATACCGGAATTACGTCCGGTATAGCATCTAAAGGCGACACCACATAGGCTATTGTAGCCACAATAACCGATAAATTCCATTTATCCATTTTATAACGCCCCGAAAATGTGTCTTTACACATGGCAATCAAAAGTCGAAAATCTTCTTTTCGCGCATCTAAATTTTGAGATTTTACCTCAGCATTTTCGAGATCTCCTGCTGTAATTTTATGTGTTTTAAATACTTCAAATAAAGTTAAGGCTTTACTTAAAAATCGTTTCTTCATCTGTTGAAATTATAAAGTTCAAAATACTAAGACGTATATAATGCAAAAAAGTTTAATCTTAACTCCTGCATTTAGACATCATTACTCATATTATCTATTTTCAGTAAAATACAAAAAGGTTACTAAACAATTAAAAACATGTCAATAGAGACAGATTCTTATTTATTATTAGTAGCTTTAGTAAGAAATATTATTATTCACTTAAACATAACTGTTATGGCTAAAGAACAAAATGCGGTAAAGAATGATAAAAAGAAAGCTGAAAAGACGCTAAAAGAAAAAAGAGCTGAAAAGAAAACTAAAAAAGCGACTAAAAGCAAATCTGAATAAAATAAAATCCCCTTTATATCAAAACGTAAAGGGGATTTTATTTTATCGCTTTACTCTTTAATTACATATTTATTCAGCGCAACTCTTAACCTTTCATCATAACCATAAATATCTGGGAAGTGCTGAATTTTATTATCTCCATCCAACCAAGTGGTATAATAAGATAAATAAACCGGAACCCCTTGTTTCATTTTAACCCATCTTGAGTTGTTTACAGAATCTTTTATTTCAGTCGCAATCTTAGAAGCCTCTTTTTCATTATTAACCAAAAAAGACGCCAAACTAGTAGGATCTTCAACCCGAACACAGCCATGGCTTAAAGCACGGTTACTAACTTTAAACTTCTGTTTTGCAGGAGTATCATGCAAATAAATCGCATAAGGATTAGCAAAGATAAATTTGATATTTCCCAATGAATTGTCAAAACCAGGATTTTGTTTAAACTTAAAATTTTCAACAGAATCTGCTTGCCAGTTGACGTTATATGGATCTACAAGCTGTCCCTTCAGATTATAAACAACCATATTTCGGCTTTCAAGATAACTAGGGTTGGCTCTAACACTTCTTAATAACTCTTTTTTAACAATACTGCTCGGTATATTCCAAACAGGATTCACCTGCATTCGGTCCAATGTACCGCTCATGATCGGTGTTTCATGGTTTTCACCAGTTTTAGCATAAGCTTTATTCTCCGTTTCACCTACACATACATTCATGATCTGCTGCATGGCCCCGTCGTCAATCATCTGCAGCTTCATTTCAGGAATATTGACAAACACATATTTCTCAGGAAAGTCCTGCCCCATCCAGCGCAATCTTTCCATCGTCATCAAAACATCATTATAGTCCTCAGAACGAACATTTCCCTCGGTTAATAGTTGTTGAAATTTCTTATAATAAGCGTTCGTTGGCTGAGCTTCATGGATTACTTCCGAAACAATGAGATTACTATCCAATAATTGTTTTGCTTTATTTAAAGAATAGCGACTATGCTCAACAAAGTATCTTCCGTAAAGCCTTTTGGGGTTAACAATACCATTCTCCAACATGTTAACGTAAGCAACTAACGCATCAGAAGATAGCAATTCAATTTTTGCCAATACAGTATAAGCCTCATCCAAGTCTGCTATATTGTTCTTTTTCAACTTATGCAGTGCATTTTGAATTTCTTCTGTATGAAAAATGGATGATTTAATACCATGTTCATCTGCCCTATTCAAATAATATAGCAAAGTATCCGTACCACCAGTAAGCAATTGGCCATGTATCCAAGTAAATCCTTTAGTTGAATCCGCGATTTCACTCATCCATTTTGGATTAAAAAAACGAATCTTTTCGTTTTTTAATTCCCTTTGTACAGCAGTAAAGTACGCTGTACTATCAAAATCTTTAAATAGTTTTTGGTCATAAGATGATGCCAAAATATCGCCGAAAGTAGGCGGTTTTGTTTGACAAGAACTAAAAGACAGTAAAATTAAAAGACATCCAAATACAAGATTTCGCATAATATAATTAAGATATTGCTCAAAAAATCAAAGATAACAATGTTTCAAATGATTTTGAAATTAGTTCTATAGGGAGCAACAATTGTGGTGGTTCCGCTACAGCCTAAAAAACAACAAAGCCTAAAATAAAAATTTTAGGCTCTGTAAACACATATAATTAACTTACACAGTCTGCAAATACTGCGCATAACAATATCCTTCTTCATTATCCTTTGTGCGAACAAGCCACCATTGGTCATTCGCCTTGCTAATAAGGGTTATTATCTCGTCTTTAGCGGCTTTTCCAACAATTTGTTGGTCAGTACCCGGGCCTTTACGAATATTCAAATTTGAGCTATCAGTAATGACCTTAACTTGGCTGCCTGGGACTTCAGTTGCCACTTCAACATCCATTACGACATCTCCAGTAGCAAAATTAGGATCTATATCGCCATATATTTCCCACAATTTATTTTTCACTTCTGCAGTAGGCGCTGTTCCTCTAATCTGTAAAACACCATCTCTTTCAGCAAAATTCAAGTCATTAATTCCTGATGATTTCGCAGTATCTAATAATACTTTATATTTTTCTTCTAAAGCCATAATATTCAATTTTGAAATGATTAATTAGTAGTAACAGCACTCAAATCCACTCTCTTCGGATGTAAATTATCTAAAGCTTGTTTAAGTGTTACTAACTTAGCTTTTTCAATGTTTCCAGTTACCGATATTACACCATCTTTAACAGTAGCTTTTACAGTTGGAAAATCTTTTGTTGCATCAACGATACCTTTTGCCAAGGATTCATCCACTGTATTAACAGAAATTTCTGCTGGCGCAGTTACTTGAACTATAATATTATTAACCACAGACTTGATTGATTTATCAGCTGTTTTAACATCTGTCTCAATTTGTGATTTCTCGGACTCTGAAGATGCAAAACCTTCTAGCGTTACGACCGCATCCTTAACTGAAGTTGTAATACCTTGATGTCCGCTTATTACTGTTTCCACCTTAGCCTTCAGATCAGCGTCAGAAATTTTTGATTTACACGAGGGCATTGCAACAACTAAAGTGCCCGCCAACATTAACATTGGAAATACTCTTTTTAATTCCATAATCACAGTTTTTATTTTGTCAAAAGCCTAAATATTAAATAGACACCTTGATAAAACAATTAAAGCTGCAAATAGTTTTATTTCCAGATTAATTTATAGCAAGTACATGCTGTTCTACATTATTAAAAGAAAAAGATTCCCCAATTTTCTTTTTTAGAAGCAATTTACCGATTGGTGAAAGATTTGAGATAACAAACACTTTCTCCTTATCAATAGGCACTACCCCTATGCTAATCGCAATAAAATAAACCCCCAAATTTGTATTGACAATACTACCATTCTGAACAAAACCTAAGGGCTTAGGTTGCGACAATCCATTCAAAATAGATTCATCTTTTTTAGCTTCTGCTAATTGCATTTGACATCTCGCGATATCCTGTTGCATCATTTCCCGAGTTGTTTCGTATTTATCGCCCGCACTACTTTTCGTATCATCAGTACTTGCCTCATGAGCTGATTTTAATGCCAGTTCTAAATTCGCAATCCGATCTTCAACATGCAATTTACATGCTGCCATTAACGATGATCGTAATAAAGTATAATCCTTCTCCATGTTTGCAAACTAGGGATAAAGATTTAAAGAAAAAAATCAAAATTAAAGTGACTTTAAAACAATAAGATACGGCTTGAAATGGATTAAAAAGGCCATAAATGTTAAAATAAATTTGGTAGCACCGTTAAAATTTGTACTTTTGTCGCGGAGAGCTGGCAGAGTGGTCGAATGCGGCAGTCTTGAAAACTGTTGACTGTCATAGGTCCGGGGGTTCGAATCCCTCGCTCTCCGCCAACAAAAAATAAAGCCCAACTGCAAAGTTGGGCTTTTGTTGTTTATAAGATTTTGTAAGCTTGCTTAAACAAAAGCTATAAGCAACAAAAAAATGAGCGAAGTGAATGGCTTTATTTTTTGATGAAGCCTCCCCCATTTAGGGTTCATAGAATAATCCCTCGCTCTCCGCCAACAAAAAACAAAGCCCAAAGCAAAGTTGGGCTTTTGTTGTTTATAAGATTTTGTAAGCTTGCTTAAACAAAAGCTATAAGCAACAAAAAATGAGTGAAGTGGATGGCTTTTTTTTGAATAGCACCTTTAGTCAACGAAATTAAGGTATGAAATTCTACTTTGAGCCTATCCCAATTGCAAAAGCCGCACTGCCAGTGACAATACTGCTTACACAGCAATCGTAATCGGGATATCTTATATATCCGAATAATCGGTTGGATACAGAAACCAGGTATTCCCTTTAGAGACATTATTCTGATACTCGGGCATTGCAGAAAGCTTTTTCCAATAATCGTCCTTTCCAAATGCATCCCAGTGCTTGTCACGATCAGCACGGTTCTCAAAAGTAGTCATATACATCAGGTTCGGCATAGAAACTGCCTGCAACCACCTGTCCATAAAATACAGCATTAAAACCCAAACGCTTAAACAACCCAACCTCATCACCTGAATTAAACATATCAATCTTATTGGTCGAGATGTTCTCTGTCGGACCTTCATAACTCCTCAGCTCATAAACTCTATCCTTTTTTACCGCACTTAGATTCGGAAGACCGAACCTCGGGTTCTTTTCAAATGCATTCAGCAGGATTGTCTCCAATCTGTTGTACGGAGGATCATTATGTTTGGCATCTAGATAGTCGGCACCATTCTGCTGATATTTCTGATCTTTGTTTAGTTTTGCATCCAGCTTAAAAAAATCATCATGTGAGGTAAACGGAATCAGTACATAGATCAGCTTCTCTTCACCCGCCTTACTGTCGTCAACAATGGGCTTAAATACACCAACACTGGATATACCCGCCCTGTGCAAGGCAGGAAGATAAGCATCCTTTAAAAACTGATCCACTCGACTCTCCTGCTCAGCAGTCTTCAGGTGATAGATTTTAATCTGGTAAAAATCAAGCTTTGCAGCTGCCTTTGAAATCTGTGGTACCAGTACAGCAAGCAGCATAGAAAATAACAGTAATACTTTCTTTGACATATGGTTTAATATTTGGTTTGTATGTGAATAAAGATTAAAGTTAATAAATACCTTTCTTAATGTATTACTCAAAAGTATTAATCATACTAAAGAAATCAGCCTCACAATAACTTCTTCAGATTATCTTCCATTAAATTCTAATCTTAAAGGGACCTGAAGGATAGCAGCTACTAGATTAATTAAATAATTAGTGAGTTATAATAGAGATATAACAGAGGTTTTATAGTGTTTTACCTCTATGAACCCTCTAGAAACCCTCTATTACTACTGTATTTACCCACTGTTATATAGAACGCATTTCCGAATCAGGATTTAACTTGATAAGGTCAATACTTTTCCAGCATTCTCTTAATCACCTATCAAAATAGCGTTTCAAAAAGGTAACCAACTATCTTAGAAAATCTCTAACTCATGGTTTGAAAAAAAAACACCCATCTGCAACGCTTAACATTGTGCAGATGGGTATCGTATATTTATAATAATGACTCGTAATCAAAATAGATTACACAGCATGCTTATACTTTCTTTGGAGGAAGGTCAAAAGCAATCGCTTCATGTTCAAAGTGACCATTATGGGCACCATCGCAAAAAGGTTTGTTTTTAGATAATCCACAACGACAGATTGAAAGTACTGTTCTGCCCTGCAAACCATATGCATCACCATTTCTATCAACGATTTCGAAATCGCCTTCTATTTTTACCGATCCATTATTGTTAATGGTAAGTTTCGTCTTCGACATAGCTATTTAATTAATATTCTATACAAAACTAGGGATAATGAAATGACTTTACACAATCTCGTTCCTATTTAGAAGCGTTCCTTTTAACAAGCGGAAACATGTTTAGTTTTTCCTAAATAACTTTTGGATAAACCAGCATCGGCACATACCGCAATAACCATAAGTTTGCAACATCTATATGACCAAACCGTAAAACAATAAATAATTACCTATATTTCCAGTAAAAATCATTCCTTGATGGAAGAGGAAAAATCGGTAATTGCATAGCATTCATGAGTCCTAAATAAAAAGACTCAAACGAATAAATTTACTTGATGTGACACAATTAAAACTGTAATTAAGATAAATTTATCTAAATTTGGAAATATTTATGAAATTCAAAAGGCACTTATTCAGTACAACAATAGCGACGATACTCTTATTATTAAGTATCACCATGCCCCATCACCACCATGGGCTTGCGACTTGCTTTACTGTAGAAGAATGCATCGATTCCGTAGCTGAAAATCGCGATTCACAAGAAACCGAACCTTGTGTCCTTGAAAAGGAATTTCTAACCACAAACAACAATCAGGATCTTGAATTTAAATTATCTGATTGGGATTTTTACAAGCAGCTGAATTTTTTGGTAGCTTATTTTTTTCAGGAATATTATAACCAGCAAGAAAACCTCTCCGCTACAGATAATGGGGGGCTATATGCTTATCAATATCCAATTTACTATAGATTGTATTCCCTTAGCATGGGTTTACGAGCTCCCCCAGCTTATTCTTAAACAATCCGAACAAAAAAGAACAACGTGCTCATATAGCAGTTGTTAATTCACTTTATTATCGATTTTATTTTTGATACATCGACCTCATAGAGCGTCGCGTATCTTCCTATATCTATACAAAAATGCGTATTAAGTTATATGCTTTCTGCCTTTTTATGGCTGGAACTATCTTCGTTCTGTCGTCTTGCCAAAGCACAGAAGCAAAAAAAACAGAAAAACAAAGTATTAAACAGGATGGACATGACCATGCTGAACACGACCATAGCCATGAAGGACACGAAGGTCACGATCATGAAGGACATAACCACAGCCATGACGACGGAGAGAAAGTCGCTAAAGATAGCCATGCTGGTCATGACCATAGTAGTGAAGAAGGCCATTCCGACGGTGAAATCATTTTCACAGAAGCACAGGCAAAAACAGCACAATTAAAAACAGAAGTAATTGAATTACGTGATTTCCACCGTGTCATCCGTACCAGTGGTCAGATCGAAAATGCAGTTGGCGATGATGTCACCGTAGTGGCGACCACCAATGGTGTGGTATCCTTTAGCAAGTCAAACTTTACAGCAGGTAGTGCCATCAAATCGGGCGAAAATCTATTGGCCATTTCCTCTAAAAACCTACTTGAAGGTGACCCAACCAACAAAGCAAGTGCCGAATACGAAAGTGCTAAAAATGAATGGGAAAGAGCACAGAGCCTAATAGAAGATCAATTGATTTCACAAAAAAATTATCAAGATGCTAAATTGCGCTTTGAGAATGCAAAAACAACCTTCAATGCATTATCTGCAAACCGCAGCAGCAATGGTGTGCTTGTGAAAGCACCGATTGCCGGATTTGTTAAAAACAAATTGATCCAAGACGGTGACTACGTAACCGTAGGACAGCCAATTGCTACGATTACGAAAAACAAAAAGCTGCAGCTTCGAGCAGATGTAGCAGAAAAATACTTCAGCGATATGCATAGCATCAAAACCGCATATTTCCGTACTTCTTACGATAACAAAACACTGAAATTAGAACAACTCAATGGACGACTCGTCTCCTATGGTAAAGGCATCGAGAAAAATTCATTTTACATACCCATGTTATTTGAATTTGATAATGTGGGCACCGTTCTTCCGGGTGCATATGTCGATATATCGCTCATTGCACACCCTATTCCGCAGGCGCTCACCGTACCAGTATCTGCATTAACCGAAGATCAGGGCGTATACTTTATATATCTAAAAAAAGGAAAAGAAGTATTTAGCAGACAGGAGGTCAAAATAGGTCATAGTGATGGAGAACGTGTTTTGATTACTTCAGGACTAAACAAGGGCGAAGAAATCGTAACAAATGGTGTTTATCAGGTCAAGATCGCAGCAAATGCATCGTTGATTCCTGAAGGTCATGTACATTAATTAAGGAATCAACAAGATGTTAGATAAAATAATTAAATTTTCACTGAACAACAGATTAGTTGTGCTAGTGGCGTCTGTCTTATTGATGATTGCAGGTGTATATACTGCAAAAAACATGGAGGTCGACGTTTTCCCAGATTTAAATGCGCCAACCGTCGTTATCATGACTGAGGCTAAGGGTATGGTACCAGAGGAGGTGGAACGATTGGTTACTTTCCCTGTCGAAACCGCCATTAATGGTGCAACAGACGTACGTCGTGTACGCTCCAGTTCCACCACAGGATTCTCCGTAGTGTGGGTAGAATTTGAATGGGGAACCGATATTTTTAAGGCCAGACAGATCGTATCCGAAAAATTGACGGTTGTTCAAAATGACTTACCAGATAATGTGGAGAATCCCACATTAGGTCCACAGTCCTCTATATTGGGAGAGGTCATGATCATTGGGCTTCAATCCGACAGTACCTCGCTCCAAGAGTTGAGAGCATTGGCCGATTGGACAATACGTCCTCGTCTATTAGCTACGGGTGGAGTCGCACAAGTCGCCGTATTGGGGGGTGATATCAAAGAGTACCAAATTCTTCTCCATCCCGAAAAGATGAAACATTATAAAGTATCCATGTCCGAAGTAATGGATGCTGTAAAGTCAATGAATCAAAACGCAACGGGTGGAGTACTTTACGAATATGGTAACGAATACTTGGTTCAGGGGATTATCTCCACCAATAACTTAGAAGAAATCAGTCTTTCGGTCATCAAATCGATTAACAATACACCTATTTTATTATCTCAAGTTGCCGAAGTACGTATCGGAAACAAGGAGCCTAAAATAGGTTTAGCCTCGGTGAAGGGAAAACCTGCGGTATTGATCACCGTCACGAAACAACCGAATACAGGTACGATCGAACTGACCGAAAAAATAGATATGGCGTTGGAAGATTTAAAGCGAAATCTACCTGATGATATACAAATCTCATCAGATATCTTCCGTCAATCGCGTTTTATCGACAGTTCGATAAATAATGTCAATAGCGCGCTGATTGAAGGCGGTATATTTGTCGTCATTATTCTATTCATCTTTTTGATGAATGTACGTACGACCTTGATTTCTCTAGTTACCATTCCCCTATCGCTCGTAGCTTCCATACTGGCACTCAAAGGAATGGGACTTACGATCAACACCATGAGTCTGGGTGGTATGGCTATTGCTATCGGCTCGCTTGTGGATGATGCCATTGTCGATGTCGAAAATGTCTTCAAACGCCTTCGAGAAAACAGGCTATTGCCTATTCAACAGCAGTCCCCTCTACTGAAGGTCATTTACGAAGCTTCACGAGAAGTGCGCATGCCGATCTTAAACTCGACACTCATTATCATTGCTAGTTTTGTACCCCTATTTTTCCTTTCTGGGATGGAGGGACGTATGTTGGCACCATTGGGTATAGCTTTTATCATCGCACTTGCTGCCTCGACAGTTGTGGCGCTGACTCTTACCCCCGTATTGTGTAGCTTTTTACTCAACTCAAAATCTGAAAGTTCGAAAAAAGAACCTTGGGTAACTTTTCATCTAAAAAGAGTATATGAAAAATGTTTGCTCTGGAGTTTGAAATACAAAAAAAGTATCATAGCCGTGACCGTCGTTATCTTTATGGTATCGTTGGGTTTATTCTTTACGCTTGGAAGAAGTTTTCTTCCTTCTTTCAACGAGGGTTCTCTGACCGTCAATGTCAATACATTACCGGGTGTATCTCTTGAAGAATCGGATAAAATCGGTAATCTGGCGGAGAAAATATTGTTGTCAATTCCTGAAATAAAAACAACAGGACGAAAGACGGGGCGTGCAGAACTAGACGAACATGCTTTAGGGGTGAATGTTTCGGAGATTGAAGCTCCATACGAGCTTTCGGACCGGACACGTGAAGAATTTGTTGCTGATGTTCGCGAACAGTTGAATCTTATCCCTGGAGTTAGCCTGGAGATCGGTCAACCGATATCGCACCGCATCGATGCCATGCTATCAGGGACGCAAGCTAATATCGCGATAAAAATATTTGGGTCAGATTTGCATCAACTCTATGAAATTGCCAATAAGATTAAAGGCTCAATTGGTGGCGTTGATGGACTTGTCGATCTGAATGTCGAACAACAGATCGACAGACCGCAGTTGAAGATAAAACCAAAACGTGCTCTTTTGGCCAAATACGGCATTACGCTGCCGCAACTTTCAGAGCAAATCGAAGTGCTACTAGCAGGAACGGAAGTATCCAGTGTATACGAAGGGAATCAGGTTTATGACCTGACCGTAAAAGTGAACCCGGACCATCGTACTAATATGGAATCCATAAAAAACCTGATGATAGATGCCAATGGCCAGAAAATTCCATTGGAGCATGTCGTGGACATCACTTCTTCTACTGGTCCTAACACCATCAATAGAGAAAATGTATCCCGCAAGATTGTCGTCTCTGCCAATGTTGAAGGACGCGATTTAAGAGGTGTCGTTAATGATATACAAGAAAAAATCAAAACAGATGTACCCTTACCAGAAGGATATAGTATTGAATATGGTGGGCAATTTGAAAGTGAACAGGCTGCCTCGCGTATCCTACTTCTCACTTCGATATTCTCCATTGCAGTCATTTATTTGCTGCTTTATAATGAATTTAAGAGTGCTAAACAATCGTTTTTAATTTTGGTCAATCTTCCTTTAGCATTAATTGGCGGCATTTTGACGCTATTCTTTACAGGTAATGATCTGAGTATCCCTGCCATCATCGGATTTATATCGCTATTTGGTATCGCTACTCGGAACGGTATGCTACTGGTATCACGATTCAATGATCTGCAACAACAAGGTATGAGCGTCATCGACAGTGTCATTCACGGTTCGACGGACCGTTTAGCTCCTATCCTCATGACAGCTTTCACCTCGGCACTTGCCTTGATACCGCTAGCAATGGGGGGAAGTCTACCCGGTAATGAGATCCAAAGCCCCATGGCACAGGTACTACTTGGCGGATTGATAACCTCTACACTGCTCAATGCTTTTATTGTACCGATTGTGTACACCATGATGGGCAAAAAAGAAAAAAATACAATAACATTAGATTAATTCGGAAGACATGAAATATTTAGTTTTCATATTCATCTTATCTCTGAGCTATTCACCCTCATTTGCACAAACTGTCTATGAGCGCATACTACAGGATATAGATCAAAACAATACAAGCTTGCGTGCTTTAAATACGCAAATCGATGCCCTCAAAGTACAGAACTTGACAGGCATTTACCTGAATAACCCAGAAGTAGCATACAGCTACCTCTGGGGGAAACCAAGTGATTTGGGCAAGCAACAAGACCTGAGCATAACACAGGAATTTGATATTGCTACGCTTACTGGCAAAAGGAAAACGCTTGCCAATAGCCAAAACAAATTGGTGGAGTTGGATTACAATACCCAACGGATCCAAATCCTACAAACGGCAAAGGAAAGCATCATTACGGTTATTTATTACAACAATTTAATCGCACAACTCGAAACGCAACAACAACATGCTCAAGAGATTTTCACCCTCTATAAGAAAAAGCTCGCTCTTGGCGATGCTACCATTATAGAGTTCAACCGATCTAAAGTAAATTTAGCCAATATACAAGGACAGATTGCGCAGATTCACACCGAACGAGAACGTACATTAGGGGATTTAAAGCAACAAAATGGTGGTGTTGAAGTAGCAATACTGGAAACCGAGTATCCTTTAGAAGCATTACCTACCCATTTTGAAACTTGGTATGCTGAAGTCATAAAACGCAGTCCAATATTGCAATCGCTTCAACAAGAAATTATCGTCGATGATCAGCATATTGCTGTACAGAAATCGGCTAATCTTCCAACGATCAATGCTGGTTTCGCCCGAGAAAAGATAATTGACGAAGATTTTAAAGGGGTTACTTTAGGCGTATCAATACCGTTATGGCAAAATAAAAACAAGGTAAAACATGCTAGATTAGCAAAAATAGCTTCCGAGGAAAGACTAAAGGATTTTCAAACACAAGCGTTTACGCAATTACAATCCTTATATCAGAAAGCAAATAACGATAAAAAAACAATGGAAATATACCGTAGTTCCATCGATAATAGCAGTACGAACCGATTGTTGAAAAAAGCACTTGATGCTGGCGAAATCACCCTTTTGGAGTATACCGTAGAACAGAATATCTATTACGAAAATTACAGCAAATCGGTAGAAGCACAGCAAAACTACCAGCTTGCACTGGCAAAATTACACGAATTTTTATTGTAATAAATAAGTCCTTAAATGAACTGGAGGCTCATCATCTTAACGTGATAGGCCTCCAGTCTTCATTTCCCCTAAATGCTATAGCAATGGTAGCATGCTATTTTCGTTATTCAAAAATGCTAACCAATCATCAGGCTTAGCCTCAAACTCTTGCTTTAGAAGTTGATATAGTACCACCTCTTTGGCCTCTCCACATTATTAGCAAAAGCACATGCGCAAGTATAGCAATAGGAACAATAATCGTTGGTAGTAAGGCATAGGGATAAACAAGTACCGCCACATTTGGTTGATCAAAACCAAATTGCTGAATGGGCACAGGTGAAGATAGCACACCAATTGAAACAACGATAATCAAAGATAAAATTCCAAGATAATTCCATAATCCAAATACCCAACTCTTTAAAACATCATACTGAAATAGGTAAACGAATAGGAACAAAATACTAGAAAACCCTATTAAAATATCAAAATTCATCCCTTTAAAAGTCATCAATTTAGGAATCATCTTTTCGAGGTATAACGCATATAGGAATAACTCAACAATCACCCTTAAAGACTGAATGACCAACAAGAGCTGGATGTTTAATCGGGTATCCTTTATTTTTCTAAGTAGCAGGGCATTTAAAAGAATAGTGCCAATCAAACCAATGATAAATAACTTTGGATTAGAAATAAAAACACCTAAAAAAGCCAATGAACCTATCATTAATGCCCAAGCTATATTCAGAAGCAAGACTTGTTTATTCCGTCCATTTGCAAAGTAGAAAATCAATATAAAAAGAAGTGTTAAACCTAAAAAAAGAATACTATTCATGTTTTATCTTGAATTTAAAGTACAGTAATTTAAATATGGCCCTAAACTCGCTATCCTTATCAACAATTAAATTGCCATAGGACAAGAAATAATAAATAGAAAATTAAAGACTAGAATCAAATGGCTGATGAAAGGAATGAAAAAATAGGCCTTACCGGTGTTAGAACACGACATGTGTACTTTCCAAACTCTCCATAAACGCAATAACATCCTTTATTTCTTTTTCAGTAAGTTGCAGATTTTCATCAGGAAGCGTTTGATTCGAAAGATTCATTCCTAACCCTACCCCTCCTGCGTTATTATAAAATTCCATTACTTGGTCTAACGTTTCATAAACACCATTGTGCATATATGGTGCTGTTTTTTTGACATTCCGAACAGTAGGTATTTTAAATGCATTTTTATAGGAATCAATACCAATCACACTATAATAGCCTAAATCAGCGTCCAGCGTGGAGTCTGCCAAAGAGACTGGAACACCCAATACTTCTGTTTCGCTCGAAACGTATTTTGGAGGGGTAGCACCATTAAACAAAGGAACGAAATGACAGGTGGCGCATTTCGCTTTCCCCATAAATAAATTAAAACCGTTCAATTCCTGTTTTGATAACGCATCATCATTACCACGCATATAAGCATCAAACCGACTGTTCAGCGTAGTCAAACTACGGATATAAGAAGCTAGGGCATTGGTTACTTGATCCGAACCGATTCCATTTTCTGAGGTGGTAGAAAAAGTCTTTGCGAATAAAGATCGGTATGACCTATCTGCAGAAACATAGTTTATGACCGCCTCCATCGCGCCATCCATCTCGTGTTTGTTACCGATTACATCACGCACCTGATCCTCCAACGTTAACGCTCTCATGTCGTAAAAGTAATTTGATTGTAAAGCTGCGTTGAGTAATGTAGGTGTGTTTCTTGTCAAGAGTTTCGATGGATTATGAATATTGGTGTTTTTAACGAGTCCGTCTGTAAATGCTAAACCTGGATTATGACAGGAAGCACAGCTTCTCGTACCTGTACCCGATAATGCGACATCATAAAAAAGCTTTTCTCCCAACTCCACTTTTGCATCTGTCATATGAAATTCAGGACCGGGAGTAAATGCATCTACATTGAATGCATCGGAATCAAACATTGTTCTTGCCTCCTGCCTAAGCATTCGGTTGTATTTAATTTTACGCCCCGGTAAATCCTGCTCCAGTTGCGCTATCCCAGTACTGACCTTATTTCCAAAGCGTTTAATAAAAAAAGCTCTGTCGAAGGAGTTAAAATCAGGGTGCTGTGAAAGATAAGCAATCGAGGCATCTAGATCTTGTAGTAAGGAAGTTTTTCTCTTTTTATTGATATAAAGAGAAAGGATATCACGAAGACTTTTTAAGGATTCCGAACACTCTTGCATACTGTTCAAAGAAAGTGCATTATCAAATCCAGTGATACCTAAAGCGATTATCCTAAAAACCTCTAACTTGCTAGCATCCAATATTCGCCAATCGGCAAGCTGCTGATCATGGAAATAAGAAATCAGAAATGCTGTATTGGATACTAAATGCCTAACTTCACTGATGAGCTCTTCTTTTCTTGATGTATCGTAATTTGGGTAAATAAACTCCTCAATCACCTGTAAGCCCATTGGATCAATAGCACGTGCTAAAGAAGGGTCTAATAAATCAGCATTCTCAATCTCCTCTACGGGTGGGCCATTTAATCGCTTACTCAAGTCTGCAGAAAAATATTCTGATGCCCATTCAAATTTTTTGAACAACAATCTAGACTTTAAAAATGCTTGCCGAACATTTTGTTCATCAACCTGATTTTTGCCAACCTCCACTAAAAGCGTATCTCTTACATAATCTTGGAAGGATACAAGTTGGTTGAAAACTTCGTTTTGAATTTTTCGCTCAC
Organism: Sphingobacterium sp. SG20118; assembly: GCF_044740685.1. Classification (NCBI taxonomy): domain Bacteria; kingdom Pseudomonadati; phylum Bacteroidota; class Sphingobacteriia; order Sphingobacteriales; family Sphingobacteriaceae; genus Sphingobacterium; species Sphingobacterium sp. SG20118. The sequence goes on along the minus strand of NZ_CP172826.1, from coordinate 970,677 downwards.
GTGAACTGACATGTGATTGTTCTGTATCTTTCGAATTAATAGAAGTAAAACTTACAATAAAGATTACGATAAACAGAAGCGCTACTATTCCGGCCTTCTTACACATAACATATTCCTCTTCCTGACCAATAATGATTAGTTAAATATCAAAGCATTCCTAAATGGATTTGCATTTTTATCTCGTTCAGCAAGTGGTTCTATCCCCCAACGATGCTCTATAAAAGAAAGAATGCTGACGGTCTCATATTGCGTATGATCGACTACACCTTTTTTGGCAAATGGCCCAATAACAATTGCTGGAATACGGCTCCCAGGTCCCCATCTATCGATAACAGGTGGCGCAACATGGTCAAAAAATCCACCAAATTCATCATAGGTTAAGATAACCAATGCATCCTTTGCGTTTGGACCGTCTAAAACTGCGTTGATCAGATTCACGGCAAGTTCTTCTGATGAATATACTGCAGAAACCACCTGGATGTTCGTCATTCCCACCGCCTGGTTTCACAAAGGAAACGCTGGGAAGAGTACCTTCTTTCGCTGCTTTTATGAAATCATTTTGATCCTTCATATGTTTTCGACCTGCTGTTCCCTCTTCATAATTGGCAAAATAAAGGAAGGGTTCATGGTTATAAGCAAAATTATTTTTCCTTCCTGCCACCGCATCATCCCAACCCTCAGAATACCAAGCCCAAGAGATATCTTTTTCGCTCAAACGATCTCCAATAGTCGGCATCGTCTGGGATGGCAATAATTTGGAAGTGTCCGATTTTGCTGGATAAGGGGCATTTCGTGAAAGAATATGGTTGACAACATAACCATCAGAAGTAACAGCTCCATCTTTTATCATCTTGCCATCAGCATCGAATTTCGCTATTAATGATTCTGGAGCATCCGGCCAAACTGGCGCAGCAGCTGCTATCATATATACATGATTAAAATAAGAACCTCCAAATACGCTTTGAAAAAAATTGTCACACAGTGTGTATTTTTGAGCAATCGGATATAACGGTATTTTTTTCGTGTTATAATAACCCATCGCTAATCCTTTGGTGTCGTTATATAACGCAAACTTGTCCATCTTTCCACCGTTGATTTGCATCTTGTTATGAAAAAACCGATGTGTAACATCAGGTGTTGCTTTGTCTGAAGGAACATACTGATCTATATTAAAAAGTGCGTTGGGGAGATTGGTCGGAAAGGAATTGTTTCGAGGAATTTCAGGAAGATACTGATATGGTTTACCATTCTCGTCAACCTGTGCAAAATTGCCTTTTCTAGCATTTTTAATACCGTTCGCTCCTTTAAACTCTCCATATAGATTATCAAAACTACGGTTTTCCATATAAATTACTACCAGATGCTTAATCTGCCCGATACCTTCATCAAATGAGGTTTCCTGATGTTGGGCTTTTTTACTAGCGCAACTGCTGATGAGCAAAAGAATAAAAAGCATATAAAAAAATCGTCGTAAAGGCATTCCGTTTTATTTTAGATGAATCGATTATAAAAAATTAGTTTAACACAAATTATTGGATTTTCAAATGCTATTAATAGTCCTCGAAATCCCCGTTTTGTATTACAAACATACAGTATTATATTTTATCACCAAGTCTCACAACTAGCATATGGTTAATATTTTATGTATCATTTTACTGACAAAAGTTAAAAAACAACCTATTAAATCCCCTTTAATTTCTATCTAAATAATAAAAGAATTAAACTAAAAAACGGGTATTCGCTTTACTGCAAATACCCGTTTTTTCATGTTTTTAACAATCAATAACTCCGCTACATATTATATAATACCATATAATGAGCCACCTTTTGCACCCAGAGCATCAACCTTTTTTTCAACAGCTGGGTCTTTGATTAAATCTGGTGCATGATGTGGTTTACGTCTGGCATCAATAATAAACGGTCCGTGACAGCCCCAGTGCTTGTATTTTGTAAAGCTATTGACTCCATAGATATCATAAGCTGGATTTGATCTCGTAAAAGTCACCCAAACAAAATTATTCTCATTTGCAGCTGTAAAGTTCGCATCATCTGCCAGTACAATCATTTGGATACCTTCAAAATCGATATCCTTCATCGCTTCACACCAATTCCTCATGACGATTTCTTCTTGCTCATAGGTCGTAAATGCCGCACCATCGACAACAAGAATACCAGGTATAGCCATTTTAACGTTGTTAAATGGTCTTGGGATGTCCAATCCTACTGGAATTTCAGTCTTTAATGTCCTTTTCTTGCTACCTGCTGCTGCAAATACCACTTTCGACCCTGCATTGAGACCATCGCCAGAATAATCCAATGTATCGATGGTTGTATTGGTGTGAAAATGCAAGTCTCTGGAAAGATCGATCCGCTCTAACATATGTTTAAAAAATCCGGAGACATCATATATATCCAATTTGGGATCATCTTCAATAGCGGCAATAAATAAATATTTAGCCAAACTCAATTGATTCTTACCCAATGCTTGATTGGCGATTGTCAAAATTTCTTGGGGACGATCCACCTCTTGGTAAGGTGTATAGCTTTCTCTACCGATAGCAAACAACAGGGGGTGCACACCAGCTGCATCCACAGCATGAACGGCTTGAAGACCATTTATCTCCTTCGGAATTGCTGCTCCTGTAATCTCATGAATCAAATTGCCGAAACTCGTATCTTCCTGTGGAGGTCTACCAACGACAGTAAAAGACCAAATGGGATTTTTCTTATGGTATACATTGTGCACCTTCATCAAAGGAAAAGGATGCGTCAAACTATAGTAACCGATATGATCTCCAAATGGTCCTTCAGGCTTATTTTCATTCGGATAAACAGTGCCTGTAATTACAAAATCTGCGTCTGCTGAGATACAAAAACCTTCGTTATCATAAAAATATCGAAAACGACGATTTCCCAATGCTCCTGCAAATATCATCTCCGATAAGCCCTCGGGTAATGGCATAACTGCTGACAATGGATGTGAAGGAGGTCCTCCTATAAATACGCTGACTTTTAAAGGTCTCCCTAATTGATTTGCTTTCTGCTGATGGATACCAATGCCACGATGCAACTGATAATGTAAACCAATCTCTTTATCTTGAATATAATCATTACCCGAAAGTTGTATGCGGTACATTCCTAGGTTTGCCTGCATGATCCCCGGCTTTGTGATGTCTTCTGTATATACCTGAGGCATGGTGACAAATGCACCACCATCCATAGGCCAGTTGACAATCTGCGGTAACTTGCTTATTTCGGTCTTACCATATAATATAGGCGCATTAGCCTTCTTTTTCCATGGTAAGGCCCCCAATGCAACTGCAGAGGAACTTAAATATTTAAAAGGATTTTTTAAAACTGCGGTAGGGTCCATTTTAACATCGACCAATTTTTTGATATGGTCTAATGTATCTCTAAACATAAATTTAGAGCGATCCAGAGTTCCAAATAAATTAGAGACGGCAGGAAATTCAGAACCCTTAATGTTTTCAAAATATAAGGCAGGCCCTTCTGCGTCGAATACACGCATATGTATGGCTGCCATTTCTAAATAAGGATCAACCTCTTCTTTTATTCGGATTAAATGTCCATGCTGCTCTAGATCGACAACACATTCCGCTAAACTTTTATACCCCATATAGCTGCATTCTATTGTTCTAATACAAAATTAGTAGAATAATCGGCATGAAAAAGTTTTAAACGTTATAATCAGTTTTATTGATCTACCAACATGGTTTGATTCATGGGTGTAAATGTAAAAGGAGCTGTTTTAGACCAAGTGCTGTTATCCACTTCCGACTCGTAACGCATAACGCGTCTAAATTCATCAAAGTTTTCTTTATGAATCTTAAAAAAACGTGTATAGACCAACTTAGCCATCCATTTGCTAATAGCAATAATCTGGTAACCACTGTTTGGATGATTAATCTGCATATATCTTAAAAAAAGCTGCTTACAACTCAGCGACTCCTCCCCTCCCAAATAGATGACCTCACCTATGAAATGTTGTTCCCATGGCATGGTCCTTATCCAGCGATACACATCTAATAAGGGAATAGGTCTAAATCTGAGATTAGCAATCAATCCCCAATAAGGGATATATTTACTTTTGGATAGTTTTCCAAAAATATCACTTAAAATGGTTTCTTTACCAACTGCGCTACTTTGTAAAACAACGGTATATTTCACCCTATACTCTTTAAATAGGTTTTGGATAGCATCAATATAGCTCGAATCCATTAAGCGCGCAATATAGATCACGCGATCACATCCATTATCCTGACATAACTGAATAAAATTGCGAAGAGAAATAAGCTCCATCTGCATATTCAATTCATCGTTCAATCCCGGTACTTGGGTAAAATAAACTCCCAGTTGTAATTTCTTTATAGAGAAATTCATGGGAGTACGATGCGTTTTGAACAAATCAATCTCCAGCAACTTTGCGGTTACCGGTTTCCAGTATGCGCTTATTAAAAAGGGGTAAATTCCTGACCAATCCAGTGACTCTAAATTCATCAGAATTTAGATGGCTGACAGCCCTTCTTCCCAAATATGTATTTAATCCTGTAATTAATACTTCCATGAATGAAACATTCAAATTTCGTTAATTAAAGATTAAACAAATAAAATACACGAAGGTTTAATTTGCCCTGCTTTTTATTCCCCTTTTTCTTTGTCCTTTTATTGTAAATATCTAAATATTGTCCCTAAAACAAACAATAACCTTATATATTTGTACTTCCTATATGCTTTTTTGAGGAAAATAATATAAAAAAATTATATCTGTATGGAAAAAAGGGCTGCTTTGATTTGGTTTAGAAATGATTTGAGGCTTCATGATAATGAAGTGTTTTTAGAAGCATCCTCAAAAAGTTCCTTCATCATCCCTATCTTTTGTTTTGACCCCAGATATTATGCTAAAAACCAATACGACTTTCTAAACACAAATGTAATTCGAGCAGCGTTTCAGCTTGAAACAGTAAAAGCACTAAAAGAAAAACTTCAATCTTTAGGTAGTGATTTAATAACTTTTGTTGGCTATCCGGAAGATATCATACCGCGTATCGCCCAAAAGTATGAAGTGGATGAGGTTTATCACCATCGTGAAGTAGCTTTCAGAGAAACATCAATCTCTGAAAAAGTGGAAGAGGAACTTTGGAAATGTAAAATTAATTTAAAGCATATTATCGGTCACACACTCTATCATAAAGAGGATCTACCATTTCCAATACGCGATATTCCGAATTCATTTGCGACGTTCAAAAAGAAAATAGAGCGTGAAAGTTTTGTCAGACCGACGGCCGAATTCCCTTCCAATTTTATGACCGCCCCGCATCTTGAAAAAACAACACTCCCAACACTGGAAGATTTGGGATACAGTATTGAGGAAATAGCACTGGTCAAAAATAAATTGATAATAGGTGGAGAAGATCTCGCTCTTGAATTGATGCAAACGGTATTGAATGACCCAAAGGGGTCGGAAAATGACTATACCTTATTATCTCCTTTCATTGCACAGGGTTCGTTATCTCCAATAAGTCTATTTCATGAAATCAAAAAACGAGATAACGGAAAGAAAAATAAAAGATTTGACCGCATCGTCGATATGTTACTCTGGAGAGACTATTTTAGATTTATGCTAAAAAAATATCCTAACGTTTTCTTCAAAGAAAAAGGATTTAAAAAGGTACTGACCAGCAGCACCAACGACCAATTGCTATTTGATAAATGGAGATTTGGTGAAACAGAAAATGATTTTGTGAATCAAAGTATGATTCTATTGCAAAAAACGGGGTATTTGCCTTATTTTGCCAGAATTATTGTCGCTAGTTTTCTAGTACAGGAATATAATATCAACTGGTTAAAAGGGGCCTATTGGTTTGAACAAAATATTTTCGATTACACACCTGCAACTAACTATGGTACGTGGTCCCATATCGCTGGTGTGGGAACGAGCGATAAAGATAACAACCCGATAGATTGGCGTAAATTAATTAATGCACATTACCCGAAAGGTATTCAAGTACCTGAGGATTACACGGACTAAATAACGAAATGTCTTTTTTGGATAACTAAAAAGACTATAGATGATATAAGGTCATTTTTTAAAGCTTAATAAAAACAAGAATAAATTGAATTTCGTCACTAAAATAATCAATCACAGTGCCTAAAACTCTATTTTTATTCCTAACTTTGACACATTCATATTTTTTCAAATAGATGGACAAACTTACATATTTGAGTAACGCTGACTCGAGCTACATCGACGGCTTATATCAAGCGTACACACAAGATCCAGAATCTGTAGATTTTGGCTGGCAAAAATTTTTTGAAGGTTTTGATTTTGGTCAAAATGCGGGCGAAAGTGTTGGTGCTACTGCGGATGCAACACCAGATCATGTTTTAAAGGAAATAAATGTATTGAACATGATCAATGGCTACAGAGACCGTGGTCATTTATTTACGCAAACAAATCCTGTACGTGAGCGTCGCAAATATTATCCTGGAAAAGAATTAGAGACATTTGGTCTTTCTGAAGCAGACATGAACACGATCTTTAATGCTGGTGTTGAAGTTGGCTTAGGCCCTGCCAAATTAAAAGATATTAGGCAATTAATTGAAGACACTTATTGTCGTTCTATTGGTGCTGAGTTCAAATACATCCGTAACCCTGAGAAAATCAAATGGTTGCAGGACCGTATGGAAGCTGACCGCAACAAACCAACCTATTCTTTAGATATCAAAAAAAGAATCTTAGATAAATTAAACCACGCAGTTGCTTTTGAAAGTTTCTTAGGAACAAAATTCTTAGGTCAAAAACGTTTCTCTCTTGAAGGTGCTGAAAGTTTAATTCCTGCTTTAGATGCTGTTATTGAAAAAGGATCTGAGTTGGGTATTCAAGAATTTGTTATCGGAATGGCTCACCGTGGCCGTTTAAATGTATTGACAAATATCATGGGTAAACCTTATAAAACTGTATTTTCAGAATTTGAAGGTAAAACTTATGCGGAAGATCCAGAAGTTAACTTTGGTGGTGACGTTAAGTATCACTTAGGTTATTCTACAGATGTCAAAACAGATGATGGCAAAACAATTCACTTAAGTTTAGCTCCAAACCCGTCTCACTTGGAAACAGTAGATCCAATTGTTGAAGGTTTGGTACGTTCTAAAATTGATATGAAATATGAAGGCGATTCTTCAAAAATCGCTCCTATTGCTATTCACGGTGATGCTGCTATTGCAGGACAAGGTGTTGTGTATGAAGTAACGCAAATGTCCAAATTGGATGGTTACAAAACTGGTGGTACGATCCACATTGTGATCAACAACCAAATTGGTTTTACAACAAACTATAAAGATGCACGTTCGGGTACTTATTGTACCGATGTTGCAAAAATCACTTCTTCACCTGTGTTCCATGTGAATGGTGACGATGCTGAAGCATTAGTATATGCGATTAAATTAGCCGTTGAATACCGTCAAAAATATAAAACTGACGTTTTCATTGATTTATTATGCTACAGAAGATTTGGTCATAATGAGGCTGATGAACCGAAGTTCACACAACCATTACTATACAAATTGATTGAAAAACATCCTAATCCAAAGGAAGTTTATGCAAAAAAATTAATCGAAGAAGGTAGCATCGATGAGTCTTATGCGAAAAAAATCGAAAAAGATTTCAAAGCTATATTACAAGAGAAATTAGAAGAATCGAAAGAAGTTGTCAATTTAACAGAAGAAACACCGATGTTTCTCCGGAGCTTGGAAAGGCCTTCGCCCTGCTAAAAAAGGTGAATCTTTCGAAACTGTTAAAACAAATGTTTCGGATAAAACATTTGTACAGTTAGCGAAAGAAATCACAACACTTCCTACTGATAAGAGCTTCTTCCGCAAAATCTCTCGTTTATTCGAAGATCGTGCTAAGATGATTGAAAAAGATTCTTACGATTGGGCAATGGGTGAGTTGATGGCTTATGCTACTTTGTTAAATGAAGGAAGTCGTGTACGTATTTCTGGTCAAGATGTACAACGTGGTACATTTTCACACAGACATGCCGTATTGACTTTAGAAAATTCTGAAGAAACATATACGCCATTAGCAAATATTAATGGTGGAGATAAATTCTCGATCTACAACTCACTACTTTCTGAGTATGCAGTATTAGGTTTCGAGTACGGTTATGCTTCTGCTAACCCACATGCTTTAACAATATGGGAAGCTCAATTTGGAGATTTCTACAACGGTGCACAAATCATAGTTGATCAGTATTTATCTTCTGCTGAAACGAAATGGAAACGTTCAAATGGCTTGGTCATGTTATTACCTCACGGTATGGAAGGTCAAGGCCCAGAACACTCTTCTGGTCGTATCGAAAGATTCTTAGAACTTTGTGCTGATGAGAATTTAATATTGGCAAACTGTACTACACCTGCTAACTATTTCCACTTATTACGTCGCCAACAGGTTCGCGAATTCCGTAAACCATTGGTTGTATTTACACCAAAATCGTTGTTGCGTCATCCAAAAGTTGTTTCTCCTTTGAAAGATTTTACTTCAAATACTTTCCAAGAAGTGATCGACGACGTAAATGTAACTGCGAAAGATGTAAAACGTGTATTATTCTGTTCAGGTAAAATATACTACGATTTATTAGAAAAACAAGAAGTTGACAAACGTAAAGATGTCGCTATTGTAAGATTGGAACAATTATTCCCTATTCCTGAGGAGCAATTGAAAGCAATCCATAAAAAATACAATAAAGCATCAGAATTTGTTTGGGTTCAAGAAGAAAACGAAAATATGGGCGCTTGGTCTTACTATTGCCGTAAACTAATGAATACAGAAATTGCGTTTACTGGATTTGTAGCACGTAAAGAAAGTGGCAGTACAGCTACTGGCTACATGAAACAACACATAGCGCAACAAGCTAAAATTTTAAATAAATCATTCGAATAAAAACAATTTTTATCCAATTGCGTCTTTTATCAAAAGACGCAATTGTCTGTAAAGAACATTATATATGAGCTTAGAAATTAAAGTACCAACCGTAGGTGAATCCATTACTGAGGTAACCTTGTCACAGTGGTTGAAACAAGATGGCGATTACGTTGAAATGGACGAAAACATCGCAGAATTGGAATCTGATAAAGCAACTTTTGAATTACCAGCTGAAAAGGCAGGTATCTTAAGAATTATTGCTCAAGAAGGTGATACTTTAGAAATTGGTGCGCTAGTTTGTACTATCGAAGAAGGTGGTGCTCCTACTGGTGATTCAAAACCTGCAGCTGCTGCTTCTGAAGAAAAAGCAAGTACACCAGCTACAACTAACGTTGCTGATGAGAATCCAGATTCTTATGCTGCTGGTACTGCTTCTCCTGCTGCTGCAAAAATTTTAAGAGAAAAGGGAATTGATCCTGCTACGATTAAAGGTACAGGAAAAGAAGGTCGTATTACTAAAGAGGATGCTGAGAAAGCAATTTTAGCTCCTAAAGCTGCTGCTGCTGCACCTGCAAAAGAAGCTCCTAAAGCTGCTGCTCCAGTTGCTGTAGCTGGTGCTCGTAACGAACGTCGTGAGAAAATGACTTCATTGCGTAAAACTATTGCTAAACGTTTAGTTTCAGTGAAAAATGAAACTGCTATGTTGACTACTTTCAATGAAGTGAACATGCAGCCTATCATGGACTTACGTGCTAAATACAAAGATTCTTTCAAAGAGAAACATGGTGTAGGCCTTGGGTTTATGTCATTCTTCACTAAAGCGGTAACAACTGCATTGCAAGAATGGCCTGCTGTAAATGCGAGAATTGAAAACAATGAATTGGTATATTCTGATTTCGCAGATATCTCAATCGCAGTTTCTGCTCCTAAAGGATTAGTAGTTTCCTGTGCTTAGAAATGCTGAATCGATGTCTTTGCAAGAAATCGAAAAAGGAATTGGTGCGTTAGCTGTAAAAGCACGTGACAATAAATTAACGATTGATGAAATGACTGGTGGTACATTTACAATCACCAATGGTGGTGTTTTTGGATCGATGATGTCTACTCCAATCATCAATGCTCCACAATCGGCAATCTTAGGTATGCACAACATCATTCAACGCCCAGTTGCTGAAAATGGTCAAGTAGTTATCCGTCCGATGATGTACATCGCGTTATCTTATGATCACCGTGTAATTGACGGTCGTGAGTCTGTAAGCTTCTTAGTACGTGTTAAACAATTATTAGAAGATCCAGCTCGTTTATTATTACAAGTATAATAATAAATAGCATTATAAAATAAAAGGCCCATCTGACTAATTCAGATGGGCCTTTTATTTTATAACTAACTTAACCTCTAGCTTGTAGCGCTAAAGCGTATAATTTCATTTGCTTCACCATGGATAATAACCCATTTGCGCGCGTTGGGGAAAGATGTTCCTTAAGGCCTATCTGATCTATAAAATATAAGTCAGCATCCACAATTTCCTTTGCAGTATGTCCTGAAAGTACTTTCACCATCAAACTGACCAACCCTTTTGTAATAATAGCATCACTATCTGCTGTGAAGTAAACCTTTCCATCCTTTACTTCTGGAAACAACCATACTTTTGATTGACAGCCTTTGATGATAAAATCATCTTTTTTATGTTCTTCACTTATTAATGGAACTTCTTTTCCTAACTGGATGATGTATTCATATTTTTCCATCCAATCTGTAAAAAAAGAAAAATCATCAATTAATTCATTTTGTATTTCGCTAATAGTCATTACTATCTATAATTTTTAAACCAACATACTTGCTGCCCTTTTCAAGCCAGCGACTAAGATATCTACTTCTTCTTTCGTATTATACAATGCAAAAGAAGCGCGTATGGTGCCTGGGATTCCAAATTGATCCATCACAGGCTGTGCACAATGATGTCCGGTTCTAACAGCAATACCTAATTTATCGAGGATAACGCCTACATCATAAGGATGTGTACCGTCAATCAAAAATGAAATGACCGAACTTTTCTGTGCTGCAGTACCAATAAAACGTATACCTGGTACCGTTGCTAACTGCTCTTGTCCGTAAGATAATAACGCTTCTTCATAGGCAGCAATTTGCTCAATGCCGATCGCATTGATATATTCAATTGCAGCATTCAAACAAATTCCGGCTTCGATATTGGGTGTACCAGCTTCAAATTTAAAAGGCAATTCATTGTAAGTAGTCTTTTCAAAGGTCACTTCTTTAATCATATCTCCCCCACCTTGGTAAGGTGGAATTGCATTTAAAGCCGCTTCTTTTCCATATAAGACTCCAATACCTGTAGGTCCATACATTTTATGTCCTGAGAACACAAGAAAATCGACATCCAAATCTTGAACATCCAATTTAATATGTTGGATAGCTTGAGCTGCATCCAATAAAACAGGGACTTGATGCTCATGTGCTATAGCAATCATCTCCTTTACAGGATTGATGGTTCCTAACGAATTGGAAACGTAAGTGAAAGAAGCAATTTTAGTTCTATCCGAAAAAAGTGCTTTATAGGCATCTAAATCTAGTTCTCCTTTTTCATTCATGGGGATCACTTTCAAAATAGCTCCCTTTTCTTCACAGATCATCTGCCATGGGACGATATTAGAATGGTGTTCCATAGCGGAAATAATAATCTCATCGCCAGCAGAAATATTCACCTTGCCAAAACAGGTGGCAATAATATTTATACTATGGGTAGTACCGGTAGTAATGATGATTTCGTGTTCATGCTTTGCATTGATGAAAGCTTGAATACTACGTCTTGTCACTTCAAACGCATCGGTAGAAATTTGGCTTAAATAATGAACTCCTCTATGGACATTACTATTCATCTGGGAATAATAATGCGTAATCGCATCAATAACAGACTGCGGTTTTTGAGTAGTCGCTCCATTATCCAAATAAACTAAAGGCTTTCCATTGACCTCTCTTTTCAAGATTGGAAAATCAGCCCTAATCTTATTTACATCGAAATCTTTCAATTTTTTTTGCTCCATGATATAAACAAAGTTAACAGTAATTTAGCGAAAAAATGTCTTCATTATCTACTTTTTAAATATAGATTGAGATTTCTACAGCATTTTTTAAGAAAGGTGGATTCTTGCTTTTTATCATATAAACGTATAATCTTTCTTTTAATACAATTTATATTGAACCGATTTAATTATCTTTGTATTGATATGCAAGAATTACCTCTAAATTTACCCGAAGGCTCACGAAGAGAAGTTATGAGCTATTTGGAAACCGTTCATGCTAAATGAGATGAGCGAGTACTTAAAGCCTGTAGATGAAATGTGGCAACCTGCAGATTTTCTACCTGATGCTTCTAGGGATACATTTTTTGACGAAATTAGAGATTTACAAGAGAGTGCAAGAGAACTTCCATACGATTTAGTTGCTGTTCTAGTTGGAGATACCATTACAGAGGAAGCTTTACCTACATATGAATCTTGGTTAACGATGGTTGACGATGTAGAGAAAAACGAGCAAGGTGGCTGGATGAGATGGGTACGTGCTTGGACTGCTGAAGAAAACCGTCACGGTGATCTTTTGAATAAGTATCTATATTTATCTGGAAGAATTGACATGCGTCAATTTGAAATATCTACTCAATATTTAATTAAGGATGGTTTTGATATCGGTACTGGTGCCGATCCGTATCGTAACTTTATCTATACTTCCTTTCAAGAGATTGCGACCAATGTTTCTCATCGTCGTGTCGCTGGACTTTCTAAAAAGAATGGCGATAAATTACTGGCGAAGATGTGTGGTGTGATTGCTGCAGATGAAGCGCGTCATGCAAAAGCCTATATGTCTTTTATATCGAAAGCTTTTACGGTAGACCCAAGTGAAGTTATGATTGCTTTTGAGGATATGATGCGTAAGAAAATTGTGATGCCTGCGCAGTTCTTAAGAGAATCGGGTGAGCCACAAGGTGAAGCATTTGCACACTTCTCTGATGCAGCGCAACGTCTTGGTATTTATACTGCCCTCGATTATGTTGATATTTTAAAAGAATTGAATACGGATTGGAAAATAGACCAGGTAACTGGTTTAAACGAACAAGGTGAAAAAGCAAGGGATTATTTAATGAAACTTCCGGATCGTTTATTACGGTTGGCAGATCGCATAAAAATACCTGAAAAAGAATATAAATTTAAATGGATCTACGATCAGAAATAAAAAAAAGCTCGATATTTAATTATCGAGCTTTTTTTTATGTTTAATAATCTGTCATGATCTGATTATTTCACTCCTCCCATTAATTTCTTCACGAATGGGGAAAGTGCGATTAATACAATACCTGCAATCAAGGAGTAAAGTCCGAGCTGCTTATAACTATCGGTATAGGTTACCAATTTATCTGCCAAGGAATCTCCCTCTCTGGCTTCTGCCATATGTGCGCCAATTAAGCCAGCAACATATTGTCCATATGCACTTGCTAAAAACCACATCCCCATCATGATGCCTTGAAGTCTCCCTGGAGACAACTTAGTCATTATGGATAAACCGATAGGCGACAAGCATAATTCGCCGACAGTGATAACAAGAAGAGCTAAAGTAAAGATGTCCAAAGAAGCAATGCCATCCTGTGCGAAAAACTTGGTACCAAATAACACATAATAGCCCAATCCAAGAAAAATAAAACCTAATCCAAATTTAATGATCGTATTTGGTTCCATCTTTCTTTTTGATAACCAAATCCATAATAATCCAAAAATTGGTGCTAAAATAATGATAAAGAACGCTCCTCCAGAATTATTGACTCCATTTGGATCCAAATGAACCAATCCTCCCATCATGGAATCATTCAGATTCTTAGCAGCAAAAATGCTCAAAGAACCTCCACTTTGTTCGTAAATACCCCAAAAGATAATGGAAAATAAGATGAAGACTAACGCCGCAATCAATTTATTTCTTTCGACTTTAGAGAGCTTTGTCATTTCATAAAACAGATAGATCAACGTTAATGGACCTATTAGGTACATAAAATAATCTGTATATTCCGTTTTAGAGACCATCACCTGAACAAGAGGAATCATGAGCAAAGTACTGATATAAACGACATACTCAGCCCATTTAGGTAATTTTTTGGCTTTTATGATTGCATCTGGATGTCCAGGTTGTAAACCAATAGGTCCTAGATGACGTTTCGTAAATTGAAAATTGATTAAACTGACAAACATACCGACAGCAGCTAAACCAAAAGCTACGTTCCAGCGATGTGCTTCATCAATGATGGAGGTCAACATATACCCTTTTCCAATCGCCACACAGATATAACCACCAAGGAATGCTCCCAAGTTTATTCCGGCATAGAATAAAGAGAAACCTGCGTCACGACGGTTGTCATCCGAACGGTACAACTCCCCTACCATCGTTGAAATATTAGGTTTGAAAAACCCAGTACCAATAATAATAAATGCGAGTCCAAAGAAGAAAAACTGATGTGGATCTGTTGCTAACAAAGCACTTCCTATTATCATCAAGCTACCTCCCCAGAAGAGCGACTTTCTAAATCCCAATATTTTATCTGCAAATAGACCGCCGATAAAAGTAAAAGCATATACAAACGCTTGTGTCGCGCCATACTGCAAGTTTGCCTCTTTTTCTGCGAAATTAAGCTGGGTAATCATAAAGAAAACCAGCATACCTCTCATGCCATAAAAGCAAAATCGTTCCCACATTTCCGAGAAAAATAAACTCCAAATCTGTTTCGGATATTTACCTTCAAAATGTTGAACCTGTTCTAAAGTTTGTTGTCCTTGTTTTGACATTTCTATTATTATTAAAAAGAGCTTCCTTAACAGGAAGCTCTAACACATTTTATTATTTAACGCCGTGCATTAATTTTTTAATAATGGGATTGAATACCATTACTAATAAACCTGCGGCAGCTGGAATTGCTGTGAACAAAAAGAAGAAATGGCTCAACGAATATTCCTGTTGGATCGTCTCTACTTGCCCCCCTAATACGGCGGCCACTTTCTGTGCGATGGCAATCGCTAAATACCAAATTCCAAACATAAAGGCTAACATACGTGCTGGAACCAATTTCGACACATAGGAAAGACCTACAGGCGAAATGAACAGCTCGCCCAATGTATGGAATAAATAAGTTAGTATTAAAAAAATCATGGAAATCTTAACTCCCTCTCCTATTCCCCAAGAACCTAAACCGATTACCAAGAATCCTATGGCGACTAAAATTAAACCATAACCGTACTTCATCGCAGCAGATGGGTTGTATTTAGATTCCCACAACTTAGAAACAGTAGAAGCCAGCGCAATGATAAAGAATGAATTTAAGGTAGAGAACCAAGAAACTGTTATTTCTGATGCTTCTTTAGAGAATTCGTTTTTCAACATCCAGATAGCTGCACCCCATATTAACACAAAACAAAGAATCAAAATGATATTTGACAAAGCAATCTTTTTCCATGTTGCTTTGGCTAACTTGAGCAAAACCCATGAGATCAATGCTAAAGGTACGATTGTCAACAAAGCATTGATAATATTGAATGTCGCTAAAGCGGTTCCTGTTAAACTCCGATCAATATAGTCGCGAGCAACAATGACTAAAGATGTAGCACCTTGTTCAAAACTCATAAAGAAAAATATCAAAAAGAACGCTAAGAAGACCACAGCAATCATTCGATCTCTCACTATTTTATCATAGCGTCCGATACGGGAAGCAATCAGATAGATGAAAAGAATTAACGCCACAATGATCATGAGGTACTGCCCTCTTAAAAATGGCAGATCCAATGCACTGAACATATCTATAATTCCATTTTTAGATAATGGATCATTGAAAGCATATAGAAAACCGATAATTGAAACGATGGAAATTAAAATATAATCAAGGGAAGTAAAAGGGTTTCTCTTGTCAGAATCTGCTAGTAACTGCTCTTCGTTGCTCAATTCTTTTGAGGTATCTAGGACTCCTAAATTACCCATAAGAGGCTTAGCAAATACAAACTGTAATGTGCCTAAAAGCATAAAAATACCTGCTAGTCCAAAACCCCAATGCCAGCCTTGCGTTTCTGCGATATAACCACAAAGCATCATACCAAAGAATGCACCAGCATTGACTCCCATATAAAAAATCGTGTAAGCACCGTCTTTCTTTTCTGGTAAGTCTTTGTACATTTCTCCTAAAATAGAAGGCATATTCGGTTTGAAGAAACCTGTTCCGATAACAAGACAAGCTAAGCCTATAAAGAACATAACCTGGGTATCAAATGCCATCGCAGCGTGTCCTATTGTCATGATAATCGACCCGATAATGACTGCTTTTCGAGATCCAATATATTTATCAGCAATAATTCCACCTAATATCGGCGTCAAATAAAGCATCATCGCGTAAGTACCATATAATGCACCTGCCTGTTCTGCACTCCATGCCCATCCTCCTTTTATGACCGCAGCTGTTAGAAATTGGATCAATAGTACCCGCATACCATAGAACGAAAAACGTTCCCACATTTCGGTGAAAAATAATACAAATAACCCCGACCGCTGTCCTAAAACATTTGATTTATAAAAATCCGTATTCGTCCCTCCTGAAAATGAAGCCTTAGATGCTTGACTCATATTTATATTTTAATCTAATTATATGTATTAAAAATATTGAATTAATAGTCTACAAAGAAACAAAAAACAATCGCATTTTTTAGGGAATAATTGTATTATATCTATTATAAGACCACATTTTTGAATCAAAAAAAGGCGTTCCAGATGGAACGCCTTTTTAATACGATATAAATGCAACGCAAGTTAATTAATACCGTGCATCATTTTCTTCAATTTAGGATTTAGAATAAGTAATATTAAAGCAGTTGCTGCTGGAACAATGGCAAAAATCATAAAGAAATAAGACATAGAGTGTTCTGCAGTAATTCGATCAATATATGAGCCTAAGTAACCTCCAATAAAATTGGCAATTGCTGATGCACAGAACCAAAATCCGAATAATAATCCTAACAATTTCTTAGGTGATAATTTGCTCACGTAAGACAATCCAACTGGTGATAAACAAAGTTCGCCAGTAGAGTGAAAGAAGTAAGCAATAACTAACCAAAGCATACTCACAGTAGCTGTCTTAGCTCCTTGTGGGACCTCACTAGCTCCATAGGCTAAAGCTGCAAAACCAATACCAACCATAACAAGTCCAAGGGCAAATTTCACTGGTCCTGATGGGTTCCATACTTTTTCCCAGAATTTACTGAAGGAGTTTGCTAATGAGATAATAAAAAAGGCATTTAAGATTTGAAACCAAGAAGCCGCTACTTCGGTTTCCGTTGCTCCAAACTCTCTAAAGACTTTCCATAGGCCCAAGCACCAAATCACAGCAAATGATATTGCTGTAAAGATGATCGTTAAAGGATATAGCTTATAGATTTTTTTTGCCAAGGCATATAAAACAATACTCACAATCACCATAGGTGCAATTGTCAAAATGGTATCGATCCATTTAAAAGTTGTTGCTGCACTTCCTGAAAGTACACGTTGTGTATAATCTTTGGCAAAAATAGACATCGATCCACCTGCTTGTTCAAATGCTAAAAAGAATACAATACTGGCAATCATCAAAACAGCGATAACGATCAAACGATCTCTAACAACATTTGCAGGAATCACCTCTTCTGCTTCTTCCTCATGATTTTTTATTTTCTCGTCATGGAAAGCTTTGGTTGCTTTTGGAGATTCCCCGATAACGCCAAAAATCCGTTGCGCAAAGTAAAACTGCAACATACCAAAGAACATGAATACACCTGCTAATCCAAAACCAAAGTGCCAGCCAACTTTCTCCCCGATGTAACCACATAATAACATGCCTAAGAATGAACCTGCATTGATTCCCATATAGAATATGGTGTAGCCTGCATCTTTCTTAACGCTGGCATCTGGATAAAGATTACCAACCATGGAGGAAATATTAGGTTTGAACATTCCATTACCAAGAATCATTAAACCAAGGCCGATATAAAAGAAATTTGGATTTATTCCTTCAAAGGCCATTGATAAATGACCCATCGTCATGATTAAAGCACCTATGAGAATGGCTTTTTTGAATCCTGTCAATTTATCGGCAATCATTCCACCGATCAATGGTGTCAGGTATACCAATCCAGTATAAAGACCATATAACTTCATGGCCTCTTCATTACTCCAACCCCATCCGTTGTCAGCAAGGGAACTGATTAAGAACAATGTTAATAAGGCACGCATGCCGTAATAACTAAACCGTTCCCACATTTCGGTAAAAAATAGGACAAATAATCCCGCAGGATGTCCAATTACCATCTTATCGTCCACACCTTGTTTTTTCAAATGGATAACAAGAGCTTCATCTCTTTCTTGATACATATATTTATTTATAGGGTTATCTAAGATAAAATTTTAACAAAATAATAAAAAGATATGGATTAATGAATTCCGTGCATCATTTTCTTGATACCAGTATTACATGCAACCAAAACTAGGGCAAATATAAAAGAAACAACCGTAAACATCCCAAAGAAATAAGACATAGAATGTGTAGCCGTTATATCATCTATGTAAGAACCTATAAAACCTCCTATAAAATTGGCAATTGCATTTCCACAGTACCAGAGTCCGAATAAAAGACCTATCACTTTTTTAGGAGATAATTTACTTACATAAGATAGGCCTACAGGTGATAAGCATAGCTCACCAACAGTTTGTAGGAAATAGGCCAATACGAGCCAGATCATGCTTACTGAAGCTGTTTTAGCTCCTTGTGGAATAGTTAAACTGCCGTAAGATAGGACAGCAAAGCTTAAACCGACAATAGCCAGGCCTAAGGCTAATTTAATTGGGCCCGATGGGTTCCATACCTTTTCCCAAATGCGACTAAAAGAAGTGGCTAATGTGATGATGAAAAAAGAATTCAACATAGGAAACCAGGAGACTGTGATTTCAGAACTTAAAGCATGGTATTCGCGAAATAATTTCCACCCGCAAAGAATCCAAATGATCAGAAATGATAAAGCTGAACAAATAACAATAAAGGGGTACTTGGACCATATTTTCTTGGCTAAAGCAAATAAAACAGTCGAAACAACAAGGATGGGAAATATGGTCAATGCTGCATCTACCCATTTAAAGATTATTGCGTTCTGCCCCTCCAGCATCCGTTGCGTATAATTTTTCGCAAAAATAGTCATCGAACCTCCTGCTTGTTCAAAAGCCAAATGGAAGATAATACTTGCAAACATAAATATACCGATGACTAGGAGACGGTCTCGCGTCACATGTGAAGGTGTTTTTGATTCATTTGGGTTAGTCGCCTCTACTACCTTCATCTCTTCGCCAACATGAGGTGAATCACCTATGATGCCAAATATTTTTTGAGCAAAATAAAATTGCAACATGCCTAGAAACATAAATATACCCGCCAGACCGAATCCAAAGTGCCAGCCTACCTTCTCTCCGATATAACCACAAAGCATCATTCCTAAAAATGCTCCACCGTTAATACCCATATAGAAAATAGTATAACCCGCATCCTTCTTACTACTGGAATCAGGATATAACTTACCAACCATGGATGCAATATTGGGTTTGAACAGTCCATTTCCTAAAATCATCAAAATCAAACCAAGGAAGAAAAAATTGGCATGTAATCCTTCTAATGCCATCGCTAAATGGCCCATCGTCATAATAAAAGCCCCTATTAATATTGCTTTTTTATACCCCGTCAAGCGATCTGCTATCACTCCTCCAATAAGCGGAGTGAAAAATACAAATCCAGTATAGAGGCCATACAATTTCATGGCTTCCGCATTGGTCCACCCCCACCCTCCATTTGTAATCTCACTGATTAAAAAAATCGTCAATAAAGCACGCATGCCGTAGTAGCTGAATCGCTCCCACATCTCGGTAAAAAACAGTACGAATAGTCCTGCAGGGTGTCCCTTGACTAAAATATTTTCTATTTGTAATTCCTGCAAATGTGAAGCAAGTGCCTCATCTTTTAACTGACTCATATTTGGGTTTGTTACGATATTGATTACTGTTCTTTTAAAAAGGAGCTGCAAATTACTAATTTATTTCAGATGCCCAATCAAACCATATAATTATTCCTACATCGAACGATAACCTGCATAGAAAGCGGATGAACATAACGATTCATAGGAAAAGGGATTGCCAGCTTCTTTATCAGAAAATAGAACTTTTAAATTTGGAACTTGGGCAGATCAGACCGAATAGTAAATCTGGCACACGGATATGGAGAATGGAGAAAAACAAGAAGGTGATAAAACATACCCCCCTAAATTATGCTGGCGCATCGTTTAGGGGGGTAGTATCAACAATTATAGCGTTGATGGTTGGCATCAAAAGATTAAATTGTAGGGCGCAAACGCTCTAATAATTTTTTGGATGCGATAATACCATCTACTTCACTCAGTTTACTTCCTTCGTATTCGATACCGATGTAACCTTTAAACTTAGCGTCTTTAACGATTTTAAGCATACGTGTGTAATCAATTTGAGTTTCATTACCCTCTGCGTCAAAATCGTGTGTTTTTGCACTCACACCTTTTGCATACGGCATTAAATCAGTAACCCCTTGATAACGGTCATACTCATAGAAGTTTCCTAAATCAGGTAAACTTCCACAATTCTTTTTACCAACAGTCTTTAGCGTATCTGCTAACCAATCACCGTGTGATGAAATACCACCATGATTTTCAACGATAACGCTAATTTTCCCTTTTTTACCATAATCCGCTAACGTTGATAAACTTTCGACAACTGCCTTTTTCACTTCTTCTGGTGTTCCTTTACCTGCAGCGTTTACACGTACGGCATGACAACCTAAGAAATTAGCTGCATCAATCCATTTATAATGGTTTTCAACAGCTTGTTTACGTTTCGCTGGATCTTCGTCTCCTAAATTACCTTCACCATCAATCATGATAAGCACGTTGCGTACCCCATTGTCTTTGGCGCGGTTGTTTAAGTCTTTCAAATAGGTCATGTCCTGTGCTTTATCTTTAAAGAAAGCATTGACATATTCAACTCCATAAATTCCGAACTTTTTAGCTGCTAACTCAGGGAAGTCGATATTTTTCAAATCACCTTTAAATAATGTTTGGTGCAATGACCATTCTGCTAATGAAATATCAAACCAATTCTTTGGTGCAGCAAACAAATCTAGGCTTGGCATTAAAGCTACTCCTGCAGCTGTCAATCCTAAGTTTTTCAAAAAATCTCTTCTTGAATTCATAATTTTAGTATTTAGTTTAAGTTTCTATTTTTAAATATTTCCCCAACCAGTTGTTAAAACATCGACCAGATGAATGGTCTTGATTGGTAATCTATGTTGATCGATATAAGCTTGCAATTGAAGTAAACAAGAGGCATCCGTCGAAATAATATAATCGGCATTCATATCCAGGGCATTTTGCACTTTCTGCTCTGCCATTGCTGATGATATTCCTTCAAATTTAACCGAAAAAGTTCCCCCAAATCCACAACAAACTTCACTATCTTTTACTTCGACCATTTCCAAGCCGAGCACTTTGCTCAACAGATGTCTGGGTTCATCTTTTATTTTACATTCTCGCAATGCAGAACAAGCATCATGGTAAACAGCAATTCCTTCTAATTCTGCTCCAAAATAATCTTTCTTAGCTACATTCACCAAAAAGTCGGAAATTTCAAATATATTTCGTTGTATTGCTTTACAATGTGACTGCTCGATGGAGCTCTTAAATAAATCATTATAGCTGTATTTGACCATCCCTGTGCAAGATGCTGAGGGTGATACAATATAATGTTCGGCACTAAAATCTTTTAAAAATTTCTGACCTACGACTTTTGCGTCATCCCAGAAACCGGCATTGTAAGCAGGTTGTCCACAACAAGTTTGCGCTGCGTTATAAGAAACTTCACATCCTGCTTTCTCTAACAATCGTATGGTATTAAAAGCCGTTTCCGGATACAATTGATCGATAAAACAAGGAACAAAAAGTTCAACTTTCATATTTTATTTTTCTAAAATTTAAAATTAGGATTTATTGTACCTCAATAGACGCATTAACAGTAACAATCCAATTACAAAAAATAAAGATAAGGATAATGCCGAATATCTGATGTTATGCGTGATTTGTTCGATCAACGCAAATGAAAATAACCCCACTACAATTGCTAATTTCTCTGTTACATCGTAAAACGAGAAAAAAGCGGTGGTGTCTTGTATATCTTCAGGAATCAATTTTGAAAATGTCGATCTCGAAAGTGATTGAATACCTCCCATTACCAATCCAACTAAGGCCGCTAATATGTAAAATTGCAACTCGGTTTTTAGAAAATATGCCGAAACGCAGATTCCAATCCAGATAACGACCACCAACATCAATACTTTAATATTGCCAATCCGCGCGGACAGTGCTGACATCAGATAGGCCCCCGCAATCGCAACCAGTTGAATGAGCAGAATCGTACCGATCAATTTCGTAGCTCCTAAGTGTAATATCTTTTCTCCAAAAGCTGATGCTACGATCATCAGAGTTTGAACCCCTATACTGTAAAAAAAATAGGCTGGTAAAAACTTTTTTATCTCTGCTATATGCTGAATATGTCCCCATACCGATAGGATCTCAGACTTTACTTTTCCCAATAAAGACAATCCCAATCCTTTACTTGTTGCTGGAATATTGGGAAGATACTTAAAAGGAATAAGAGAAAATCCTAACCACCAAAGACCAACCATTAAAAATGATATCCTTGCGGGTAGAGATGGATCGGATATACCAAACCATTCGGGTTTCAATACAATTATAAAGCATAAAATCTGTAGGGTAACACAGCCAACATAACCATATGAAAAACCCTGCGCACTGACTTTATCTTGCTGATCGACCGTTGCGATAAGTGGGAGATACGAATTGTTAAAAAGAACGCCCCCAATATAGCCCATAGCAGCTATCACAAAGCAGATAATGCCTATTTCTAATGTTTCTAACTTAAAAAAGAATAATCCCATACAGGCAATAGCGCCAATCACGGTAAATAATTTCATGATTTGCTTTTTCTTGCCATTTGCATCGGCATAGGAAGAAATGAATGGTAACGTCAATGCCATTAACAAATAAGCAATCGCTAATGCAAAATTGGAGAGGGCGGTATTGACGAATTCTATCCCAAAAAAGTGAACCACATCCCCATGCTCTTTTGTATTGGTAATCGTTGTATAATAAACTGGAAAAATTGTCGATGTAATCACCAAATTATAGGCCGAGTTGGCCCAATCGAACATCGCCCATGAACGAATTAATTTTTTATTGTTTTTTTGTACAATCGACATATTCAAGGTTTAGAAAAATAAAAGTAAGAATTAAGCTTTGCAAATTGAAATATTAATAATTTTGTCTTATATAGGTCATGATAGCGACCATTTCCTGGCGTATTTCACTGTTCTTTTCGTCGATAAAATTATTATTTAAGAACGAGAAGGCCAGCTTCTTACCTGATCTGGTGATGAGATATCCACTCTGACAATAAACAGAAGTGATCGTACCCGACTTCGCGAATACAAATGGGACACCTCGGTCTGTGCTATATGCCCTTTTCAACGTTCCATCGACACCTCCTGCTGAAAACAGCTTAAACCGATTCGATTCATCTGGAACTTTTTGTTTCACAGCTATCAAAAGCTCAATCATACTTTTAGGTGTGACTTTATTATAGCACGACAGACCTGAACCATCATGCAAGACAACTTCATCAGCAAAACGCTTATAATAATTTTGCTTCATCCAATCTCGAACTAGATACGTATCAAATTTTTCAAACTTTTGCAGGGAGGCCATCATCAGGATTTGTTCCGCCAAATAATTATCGCTGGGTAGCATCATTTCGCGCAGAACATAGCTTGTAGCATTGGAATAAATTGTTTTTACCGTAACTGGCTTATTATAGTCTATAATCTCTACCATTTTCCTCAATGTATCTGACAACAATTTAACCACTAAAGATGCTGAGGATTTAAAAGGGACTTCGTTGACATATTTATTCGGCACCGTTTCTCTCGATTTTAAAAATCTATTTTCAGTAAACGACCTACTCATTGAAAATTTACCTTTATCGAGCGATTCTTCAGTGTGCAGCATATCTTGAAAATAAGTAGGGACTACACGCATTTGATTATTAGCGGTACCTCGAAAGGTAACTACATTCCCATAAATGGGAAGTGTGGCAATCTCCGGTTGGTAATAGGCATCAAAATCATCCATGGCCCAACCCGCTGCAAAAAACTTATTCTGCATCTTGGTTGGTACATAAAAAAGCTTCTTATTTGAGTTTTTCAAAAAGTTGTATACAATATGGGAATCCATTTTACTATGTAAAAATGTAGGATCACCGGTTCCCCAAAACAAAAGCGAATCTCCTTTTTCAATGTACTGAATACCTGGTATAGAATCGCCAAGCATTTCTAATGCAGTATAAAGTGTGAAAATCTTAGTGTTAGAAGCTGGTGTAAAATATTTATGCCCGTTTACATCGACCAGAAATTGATTTTCATCCAAATCATAGAGTGAGAAACCAAAAAAATGATCGTTCAATATCTTAGACTGTTGCAACTTCTCATAAACATCAGCAAAGTCCTGAGCATAAACACCGTAACTATTTATAATTAAAATAAGAATAGTTACTACTTTCTTGAATCCTATCATCTCTGTAAAAATACAAAAATTGGAACATAAAAATAGTCTAACAGATTTTGTATTGTTCTACTTAACCGTTTAAAATTGGAAAAATGAGTCCCGAATCATGAGTAGCTCATAGCCTATTTTGCTATTCATGATTCGTAAGAAAATAAGCTAAATAAAAATCGTTAACTTAGGTAAACGAGCGTTATCGTAAAAAAGATAGAGACTTTTTGATTATTCCGATCACTATTACTGAAAACTTACAGCCAATCAATAAATATAATGCAAAAGGTGCTTATATTTGTTCTTAATGAATGTAAACAATTTATTAGAAAAAGCCTTAAAATTTGAGTTCTTAACCAAAGAAGAAGGCATGTATTTATATCACCATGCAGCTACGGCAGACTTAACTTATGTTGCTAATGAATTACGCAAGATACAAGTGCCACATGGTAAAGTTACTTGGCAAATCGACCGTAATGTAAATACTACAAATGTGTGTATTGCAAACTGTAAATTCTGTAATTTCTTTCGTCGCCCTGGTCATGAGGATAGTTACATCACAGATATTGAAACCTATAAACAAAAAATTGAGGAAACCTTCTTATATGGTGGAGATCAATTATTGTTACAGGGTGGACATCATCCAGATCTAGGTTTGGCGTTCTATACCGATCTTTTCAAGCAATTAAAAGACCTTTACCCTACGCTGAAACTACATTCCTTAGGCCCTCCGGAAATAGCCCATGTCGCTAAATTAGAGAACTTGTCCCACATTGAAGTTTTAACAGCAATGAAAGAAGCTGGCTTGGATTCACTACCTGGTGCTGGAGCTGAAATCTTAAACGATCGCGTAAGACGTTTGATTTCAAAAGGAAAATGTGGTGGTAAAGAATGGTTAGATGTTATGCGTGCAGCACATCAAATAGATCTTCCTACTTCTGCGACCATGATGTTTGGCCATATCGAAACTATCGAAGAGCGTTTTGAACACTTTGTTTGGGTAAGAGAAGTGCAAGCTGAGAAGCCAGAAGGACACTTCGGTTTTACGGCATTTATTCCTTGGCCATTTCAAGATGATGGTACTTTATTAAAAAGACTCCGAGGAATTACAAATGATGTGACTGGGGAAGAATATATCCGTATGATAGCTTTAAGTAGAATCATGCTTCCTAATATCAAGAATATTCAAGCTTCTTGGTTGACCGTTGGAAAAAGAACTGCTCAACTATGTCTACATGCTGGGGCTAATGATTTTGGTTCGATTATGATTGAGGAAAATGTTGTTTCTGCAGCTGGTGCCCCACATCGATTTACGGCTAATTCAATTCAACAAGCAATAAAAGAAGCTGGTTTTGAACCGCAACTTAGAACGCAACGTTATGAGTTTCGCGAACTTCCTGAACATATGGTTGAACAAGTTATCAATTATTAATCGGTGAAGGATATTATACGCAACATAGAAGCTATTATATATGCTTCGGAAGACGGAATTGCATTGCAGGACATTAAGCATGTGCTTCAAGAAGCGTTAGCGATTGAAATTTCTAAAGAGGAATTGCAAAACTTAATCGATAAAGTTGTTGAGAAACATGCAAGTGAGGATGAGGTATTGGAATTAAAGGTCATTAATAATGCCTACCAATTTTTGACAAAAGCTATTTATCATGATACAATCAATCAATTGCAGATTCATCGTGACAAGAAAAAGCTCAGCCAAGCAGCGCTCGAAACTTTGGCTATCATTGCCTATAGACAACCTATTACCAAATTGGAAGTTGAACAAATAAGGGGTGTCAGCTGTGATTATACGATTCAACGTCTTTTAGAGAAGAAGCTGATTCAAATTGCTGGGAAGGCTGATTCAATTGGAAAACCATTATTGTACAGCACAAGCGCACAATTTATGAATCACTTCGGAATAAATGGTGTACGAGACTTACCGCAACTAAAAGATATCGTAACTGTAGAGAATGAGATTGGCGAGGTGGTCGAATAACGACAATAGTCATTTTTTATTTCATATACAAATACCTTAACAATATTAATAATCAACATTTTACGTTGATTATTTTTTTTAAAAAAAAGTTTAAAGTTCGAATTTTGTTACATAATTTTACATTATTAAATAAGCAAAAATAAAGTATATTTTTATGAACACGGCAATGATGAAAAGTGAATCTATGACTGTAGTAGATGATGAGAAATTTGGTTCATTTAATGGACCTGATGATGATTCTGACGACATCTTAGAAGATGACTTTAATTTAGAGGACATTGATTCTATTGGTGGATTTGACGATTTCGGAGACGAAGACGACTTTTAACGTAAATCAATCCCACGTATAGAAAAACAACTTAACGTTGTCAATCAAAAAGTAAGAAGGCTTGCAGAGATGATCTGCAAGCCTTTAATTATCCCAAAGGTGAATAAACCTTATTTTTTGTGCAATTGTTCGTAAAGATCGATTACTTTCTTTTGCAAGTCAATAACTTCGGTCTCACGCATCTGCACTTTTTTAGTTAATTCAGCCAACTCATTCAACGCTTCTTTATCTTCTTCCATATCGGAAGTCGATAATAGTTGAACTACTGACAAATTAAATAATTTTGAAATCTGGTTTAAACGAGAAAGATTAACATCTGTAATTCCTGTTTCAATTTTTGAAAAAGCTGGAATAGAAATATCTAGTCTTTTCGCTACATCTTCTTGGCTCCATCCTTTTTGATGGCGCAGTAATCTGATTTTTTTTCCTAATGCATT
Organism: Sphingobacterium sp. SG20118; assembly: GCF_044740685.1. Lineage (NCBI taxonomy): Bacteria > Pseudomonadati > Bacteroidota > Sphingobacteriia > Sphingobacteriales > Sphingobacteriaceae > Sphingobacterium > Sphingobacterium sp. SG20118. Next base: position 943,216 of record NZ_CP172826.1, on the reverse strand, counting down.
CATTTGGTAGATTTTTTTATTTACAAAACAAATATAATATAAAATAATTCCCAATCAAATAGCTTACGCAACTTTATTAATAATTCTTAAAAAAATGATCCGCGAGTTCGGTCAAATTAACCCCACTGTAATTGCCCGAACTCATCAGCAATAAATTATTGCCTTTTGATTTAAAATTCTCAAGGAATTCGTACAGGTCTTTTATATTCGTTACAATGTCCAAATCTGACCGATTAAAGGCGATTCTAATATCTTCTAGCAAATGTGTCGTACACTTATTAACCTCTTTAATTGACTCCATATTGACAAACACAACAGGGAGATCAGCTTCGTTCATCGTATCCTTATACTGGTTGACAAACTTCTCATCCAGACTGTCGTAAGCGTTCAATTCAATGATAGCAACCAATTTTTGACTTGGAAATTGCTCTTTGATTGCATGAATACTTGCCTTCAGCTTTTTGGGTGTATGATCAAAGTCTTGGTACACCACGGAAACCTTCAAAACTTGCTACAAACTCCAAATAACGGATGGAACTCTTGAAAGTCTTAATGGCTTCAAAAAAATCATCTTTCTTAATCCCAAGCCACTCACATACGGTATATGCACCAGCAATATTCGACAGGTTATATTTTCCAAAAACCTGTAATGGGATATCACCTTTAGTAGCTTTTACAAATGTTGTTCCCTTATTTATCGTATATTCAGGTATTTGATAACCATGTCGATTAATTTTACAGGATTTTGTATCATTGATGATTTTCTGAATGTATTTATCTTCTTTATTATAGATCAATGTCCCTTTTGATTCTATGGTATTGATAAAATCTTCAAATTGTTTTAAGTAGTTATCAAAGGTTATCGTAGTACTGTATTCATTCCAATTAATGCCACTAATAAGTGCAATATTAGGTTTGTAAAACATAAATTTTGACTTGCTACTCAAACTGGAAGCTACATTTTCATCGCCTTCAATTAAAATAATCTTATTTGTCTTTGTTATTTCGATTAAATTATCAAAACCCTCCAACTGCGCACCCACTAAATAATCAAAAGGTCTTTCAAAAGTTTTTAACACATGCATAATCATGCTCATAATTGTGGTTTTCCCATAACTACCGGCAATGACTACACGTGTCTTATCTTGAGAAAGCTCTTGAATAAACTCCGGAAATGAATAGATCTTGAGGTCCAATTCTTGGGCCTTTAATAGTTCTGGATTATTCACAAGAGCATGAGCCCCTAAAATAACAGCATCTATATCATCCGTAATTTTTTCTTCAAACCATCCTAATTGTTCAGGTAGTAAACCTGCATCAATAAGGTGGCTACGGGAAGGTTCTACAATTTGATCATCAGACCCTGAAACCTGATGACCTTGCCTCTCCAGAGAGATCGCAAGGTTGTGCATGATACTTCCTCCTATCGCAATGAAATGTATGCGCATATTATTATTTTACTTTCACGAATTTAGCAGAACACCAATTGTCCAAAATTTTATTAGAAATAAGTTCAAAACCGATGGATTCTGCACGTTCTTTCAAAATTGATAAATCTTCTCCTTCGAAAAATCCACTAATATACAACTCCCCATTTAATCGTAAAGACTTGCTATATTGAGGAAATTGTTCCATTAGAATATTACGATTAATGTTGGCCAAAATGGCATCGAACTCGCGTCCAACAATAGTTTCATAAGATCCTAATTTTGCTTCAATATTTGTGATGTTGTTCAGGACTTTGTTTTCCTCGACACTTGCAACACAAACATCGTCAAAATCCACCGCAAATATTTCTTTTGCTTTTTTCTGCGCTGCTAATATAGCTAATATACCTGTACCACAACCCATATCCAACACTTCCTTGCCTTGAAATTCATTTTCAAGAATATAGCGAAGCATCATTGTCGTCGTTTGATGATGTCCTGTTCCAAAGGACATTTTGGGGTCAATAACGATTTCATGTGGTATTTCTGGTTTGGGATCATGGAAAGTAGCTCTAACGTAACACTGATCATCAATCATTATAGGATTAAAATTACTTTCCCATAGCTTATTCCAATTCTGTTCTTCAATGTCTTTCACCGCATAACGAACCTCAAAACCATCTTCTTGTTTCAAGATAACTGTTTCCAAAGCTTGAAGATCAAGGTTTGCAGTAGGTATGAACCCTGCAAACCCCGATTCTCTATCTTCAAAAGTATCAAAACCTATATCAGCTAGCTCGGCAATAAACAGATCCTGTTGCCACTCTTCTCCTGCTATTCTTGTGAATATTACCTCACTGTATTTCATAATAGATTTTTACTTATTAAAAACTTTAGCAATGTCTAAGAAATCTCTTGATTTTAGAGATGCACCACCAATTAAGCCACCATCAATATCAGCTTGAGCAAATAGCTCACCTGCATTTTTAGGGTTACAGCTACCACCGTATAGAATACTCGTTGCATCTGCAATAGCTTGTCCGTAGTGCGCCGAAACAGTTGCACGGATAAATGCATGTACTTCTTGAGCTTGTTCAGGAGAAGCCGTTAAACCAGTGCCAATTGCCCACACAGGTTCATAAGCCAAGATTACTTTTGAGAACTCTTCTTTTGACAGGTGAAACACAGCTTCTTCTAATTGTGTTTTTATAACGTCAAAAAACTTTCCAGACTCTCTTTCTTCTTTTGTCTCACCAATACAAAAAATCGGTAACAGACCATGCTTCAATGCAGCATCTACCTTCTCGCTTAAGATCGCATTTGTTTCTCCGAAATAAGCTCTACGTTCTGAATGCCCTAAAATAGCATACTCAACACCGATAGATTTAATTTGACTTGCAGAAATTTCACCTGTATAAGCTCCTGATTCAGCTTGGTGAATATTTTGAGCACCAACGGCAACATGAGATGCTGTTTTTGCCAATTGTGCAATACTATGTAAATGAATGAATGGGCTACAAACAATCAATTGTTGATCACCAACGATTTCATCCTTAGCCATATTCACTACTTCAGAGAATAAGCTAATTCCATCTTGATAATCCAAATTCATTTTCCAATTTCCTGCTACAATTTTTTTACGCATAATAGTTTAGTTTTTAAATGTTGATTGATTAATTTCTATAATTCTTTCAATTAGCTTTTCGTCTAATTTCCTATTTTTTGATAAAAATACAACTTCTAAATCAGAAACAAACTTTTGAAGTTGATATGCTTGTTTTCCTTTCTGATAGAGCCAGCTAAATGAAGGAACAAATTTTGGATAAAAATCTGTTTCAGATAACATACAGCCCATACCTACCACCGTTCCTGTATTAAAAACAGACTGTATACCCGATCGACTAAAGTCGCCCATAAACAATCCGCATTTCATCAACCCGGTATCTCGCACAGTACCCAAACTATAATCAAACAGTTGAACCGACGATAGGTTATTTTTCAAATTTGAATTTGTTGTTCCAGCTCCTAGATTGCACCAATCACCGATAACCGAACAGCCTAAATACCCATAATGTCCCTTTGCACTAAAGTCACCTATACTCGAATTTGCGACTTCTCCTCCCACAACAGCCCCCTCACCTATAGAAACATTCCCATAGATCGTTGCCCCCATTTTCACGACTGCATTTCGGCCAATATATAAAGGCCCTCTTAGATGAGCTCCTTCCATAATATTGGCACCTTCATCAATATAGATCGGTCCTGTCTTTGTATTTAAAGTTACGCATTCCATCTCAACAGATTTTCCTACATAAAGCTGATCACCCAAAACCGTATTACTGTCTGAGTAGGCTTCGGAGAGACGCTCCCGACATAAGTCTTCATAATCTTTTGAAATTTCCGCACCAATGTTTAAATACAGATCTTCGATGAACTGTAAACGATTCAGATCTTGCCCATAGGGCACTTTTTCCACCAGTCCATTGGAGGGGTTTTCAAAATCTACTCTTAGCGCGAGCAAATCTTCGCCAGATTGAAGAGATTGACCCTTAGACAGCGATGCTAATTTTTCAATAAAAGATTCGGAAGGAATGATATTGGCAGAAACGAAATAAAGTCTGTCAGCCTTATCTGAGGATAATACAATCTGTTCGTCGATCGTCAATTTGCTCCATATGGAGTCATATAAAAAATCGGCATCTAATGCGCGTTCCCATTTATCCAATAAAGATAAAATGCCCACACGAAGTAAGGCAGTGGGTTTTACACAAGTAAATGGCCACAAAGTCTCTGCGTTAAATAGATTTTTGGATCCATTAAAACCTTGCAGATAACATGACTCTGTAGATTGATCAAATAATACAACTATCACCCTATAAAAATAACAAAAAAAACTCGATAATGAGCATTATCGAGTTTTAATATTGTGACATCCTTAGGATAACAAAAATTATTTTTTGTTATAACGGCTACGGAATTTATCAATACGACCAGCCGTATCAACCAATTTCATTTTACCAGTATAGAAAGGGTGTGAAGTATGAGAAATCTCTAGTTTCACAACCGGATATTCATTACCATCTTCCCAAGTGATTGTCTCTTTTGTATCAACACATGATTTTGTGATGAAAGAATAGTCATTTGACATATCTTTAAACACAACTAATCTGTAATTTGAAGGATGCAAATCTTTTTTCATTTTTATCTTATGATTACGTATATTCAATAATTGAGGTGCAAAGATAATTTATTAAAACCTTATTTGCAAGAATATTCCGTAACAAATATTCTAAATAAGTTATTTATTTTTTATCCTCCACGCCTACTGCAAAGATAGGTAATTTCGCATTAAAAAAGATAATTTTTGTTTCTTATTTGAGGAATATTGTTTAATTTGAACATGAATTAGAAACCGTAAATTTTAACATCACCACATTATGAGCAAATTAGATGAAAAAATCGCTGCATATATTGCAGAAGCAAAAAAACTAAATTTACCTTTGGAAGACTCGCTCATCGAGTCGGTTACGAAAGGATTAGGGCCCTCCATCTACAAAGCGGACGCTGAAACCATCGCCGCCTCCGACCCCGAAGAAATCAAGAGATTGAAATCTAATTTTCTAATCAAAAAATTAGGCTTACCTGACAACGCGAAGTTGGACACAGCAATTGAAGAAGTCCTAAATCAGATGGGAAAATCAAATCGAAACAAGTACAGGGCACTGGTATACGCCTTGCTTGTGAAAAAATTCAAGAAAGAAAGTAGCTATAAATAACTTGAATAAGAGTCATCCAACTCTTATTCAAATACTAATTCACCAAAGAATTCGGGTAAATGAAAATTTGGAGTTGGATGATTTATTTTATTCCAAGATAAAAAATGTGGATGAGGTAAATGATCCCCACATTTATAAAAATTAGCGAAAATCGTATTTTCTTTCAAAAATGCAGACGTAATTTTATCGTGTATAAAAGCTTCAAAGGGTATATATTGAATCATACTCCATTTTGACGCTAAATGACCCCGCTCAATACATGTAAAAACTTCTACGACGTCTATCTCCTCTTCGGTCAATCTAGAGCGCTCAGCCTTATTATTTGTACCATAGCCAATCAAGCCTGCACCTATAGGGTTAAACTCAAAGTTGTAGTAGTGGTTTTTGCTGTCAAAAGAAACAAAGAATTCTACACAGCTGTCTTCCCAAATATTATCATTATGGCGATGATATTGGGCTTTTATGACCTCTTCTTCTATTTCATACTGAATAATAACTCCCCTATCATCATAAGCTATTTTAAACTTGGCTTGCGGGAAATAAGGATAATCCTCTTTCCAATTGGCAACCTCTATATTATTCCAAGAGATTGATGATAACAGCCCATTTAATGATTGATAGCTTCTTAAATTATCCTGATGATCGACCGATCGAATACTGATTGATTTTGTCATATACAATAATACTAAATATAAACAAAAAGAGAGCAGAGGTAAATGCTGCTCTCTTTATTTAGTTAATCTTGTAAAACATTGCTGATAGCTGTCTTCAGCTCCTCTTCCTGTTTTTCCATTTCCTCAACTAGTTTAAGTTGTGTTTTTGTTCTAACAAGGTTATGGTCATCATACTTTGTTTTAAAATAATGATCTCCCTCTAGGTAATCGGTTAAAAAACGTACCGCTTGCATATAAGGCAGCAAAAATACCCCTTCTAACAAAGATTCCACTTCTACATCGGTCAAAAACTCCTTAGCTTCATTTAAATAACCTTCAGCATAAGCCGCATACAAAGGTATATTCAATACAATCTTAGCCAGGTCTTTTTCATCCTCCTCTACCGGATTGATAATCGTTCTGATGGCATCACCAAAATCATAAGCCACATATCCTGGCATAACCGTATCTAAATCAATTACACATTGCGCCTGATCATTTTGATCTAACAGCACATTGTTAAATTTAGTATCGTTATGCGTAATACGCAACGGAAGTTCTCCTTTGGACGCAAGATTAAGGATCGTTTTCATCCGTTCTTCTCTCGTAAATATGAAGTCTAAAATTTCTGTGACTTCCTTAACCCGTCCCTGTGAGTCTGCAGCAATTGCACGTTTCAAATTATCCAATCGAAACTGGATATTATGAAAATTAGGCAATACTTCAACAATTTTAGTGGCATCTAAATCTGCCAACTTTAATTGAAAATCACCAAATGCTTTTCCCCCTTCAGAGGCTTGCGTTGTTGTTTCAACAACATCGTAGCTTTTTGTACCATCTATAAGAATAAACATACGCCAATAATTTCCATCCTCATCCAAAAAATATAAATCATTGGATTTTGTGGGAATAATGGTTAGCACCTTCGATTCTTGAATTTCAACCGGCAAATGGGCAATTTTTGTTTTTAAATGGTCGGTCACATGCTTAATATTTAGCATAAGCCCTTCCACATTTTGAAAAATATGATGATTAATCCTTTGTAACAGAAAGGATTTACCAATTGTATTTTTTGTTGTTACACGATATGTATCGTTGATATGTCCTGAACCAAAAGCATCTACACTAATGATATCTTCACCTAAAGAAAACGCAGTTGCAGCTCTCAGACCATTTATTTGATTCGAATTTGACATTAAAAATTATACTAACTATAAATAATTAAGTTTTTAACTGGATTGCAATATCCCAAATAGTTGTGAAAAGTGCTAATTAAATATCAACACAAACGTTTGTTCTTTTTTTTCATTTTAGACAAACGTTTGCATGTTAAGTTTCTATTACCATTTTTATATATTTGTTTAATAGCGAATTAAGTTATATCGCACTAAACTCATAAAGTAATTAAACGGGGCAATTTAATACCCTGATTATAAAGTACAAAAATTATGGACAGAAGAAATTTCATAAAATCTACAGCACTTACAACTGCTGGATTGGGTATCCTTTCCAGTACAGATTTATTTGCAAAAGGTGGTAAGGTAAGATTAGCATTTATAGGTGTGGGTCTTAGGGGGCGTAACCATGTTGCTATCGCATTAAATCGTGAAGATGTAGAGATTGTTGCAATTTGCGACACACAAGAAGAGTCTTTATCTCAGTGCCGCAAGCAATTTGATAAAAAAGGAACTAAACTTCCTAAAGAATATACTGGTGGTATCGATGCTTACAAAAAAATGCTAAGCAAAGAAAAACTTGATGCTGTCATCATTGCTACGCCATGGGAATTTCATAAAGATCAAGCAATTGATTCTATGAAAGCTGGATTATATGTTGGTTGCGAAGTAATAGCAGGTTTAACAGTACAGGACCACTGGGATGTTGTAAAAGCGTCTGAAGAAACAGGAAAGCCTTACATGACTTTAGAGAATGTTGCTTACCGTCGTGATGTCCTTGCTGTTCTAAATATGCACCGTCAAGGCTTATTTGGTGAATTACTTCATTTAGAAGGTGGTTACCAACATGATTTACGCGAAGTACTTTTCAATGATGGTAAAAGCTATTACGGAAAAGGTGTTGAGTTTGGTCCGCAAACAATTTCGGAAGCGCAATGGCGTACAAAATATAATGTTGAACAAGACGGTGATTTATACCCTACACATGGTTTAGGTCCTATCCTTCCTTTTATCGACATCAATGCAGGAAATCGTTTTACACATTTAACTTCTTACTCAAGTAAAGCTAGAGGTTTGGCATCTTACGTAGAAAAACAATCTCCAGGCCACCCGAATGCAAAATTGAATTATAAAAATGGGGATATCACCCAAACTATGATTCAATGTCAAAATGGTGAAACGATTTTATTGACACACGATACGCATTTACCAAGACCTTACTCAATCGGTTTCCGTGTACAGGGTACAGAAGGTATCTGGATGGATGTGGCTCAAGGTATCCATATTGAAGGAAAATCAAAACCACATACTTGGGATCCAGCAAAAGAATGGGTAGATAAATACGACCACCCTATCTGGAAAAAGTATGAAGAGTTAGCAACGGGTTTCTGGACACGGTGGCATGGATTGGTTTGTATTCAACTCCTTCATCCAAGCGACTAAATTAGGAAAACAAACTCCTTTTGATGTGTACGACTCTGTTACAATGAGTGCCGTATTCCCATTATCTACTGAATCAATCAAACAAGGTAATAAAACTGTTGAATTCCCTGATTTCACATCAGGAAAATGGAAAACAAAGAAAAACACCTTTATGCTAGATGATAGCGGTTTATAAACACAAAAAAGGCTTCTAAATTAGAAGCCTTTTTTGTTTACCAAGAGCGTTAATGTGCTTAAAACAAAGCCTCTTATTTTTTTTTACGGTTAAACTTCCTAAAAATCACTATATTTAGCCTAAGTAGAAAAAAAACATGCTCACAGAAGTACTTATTATATTAGCTCTTATTATCCTTAACGGAGTATTATCGGCATCCGAAATTGCTATCGTTTCCAGCAGAAAAGCGAGATTACAAGCAGAATCTGACAAAAACAATCCGGCTGCAAAAATAGCCCTGGCCCTCAAAGAATCTCCTAATAACTTTTTATCAACCGTCCAAATCGGGATAACATTAATCGGTATTCTAACGGGTTTCTTTAGCGGGGGAAGTGTTGCCGTTTACCTTAAGGAAATATTTAGTCAAATACCTTTATTAGCACCCTATAGCGAACAACTTTCTGTTATAATCGTGGTGTTCATTATTACTTTCTTTTCTTTGGTACTAGGAGAACTCGTGCCGAAAAGAATTGGTATGTCTATTCCCGAAAAATATGCGATGATCATTGCTTACCCAATGAATCTTCTGAGCAAAATTGTTCGTCCATTTGTATGGCTGCTCAGTATTGCAACAGACTTTATCGTCAAATTATTGAATATTAAAATAACACACAATGCAGTAACTGAGGAAGAAATCAAAGCTTTGGTAGATGAAGGAGTGGACAGTGGAGCTATTGAAGGAATCGAACATGACATTGTAGACCGTCTTTTAAGCCTAGGTGATAAAAAGGCTATGAATCTTATGACGCATAGGAGCAATATCGCTTTCTTGGATTTAGAAGATAGCTTCGAGGAAAATCGTCATATTATCATGAATACCGAACATACGATGTATCCTGTTTGCAAAGGGAACTTAGATAACATCATAGGTGTGGTACATGTCAAAAAATTACTATCGCAATACTTGAAAGAAAAACCTATCGATCTGAATCAATTGGTAGAACCGATAAAGTTTGTAAATGAGCATAGTTCTGCTTATAGTATTTTAACCGCTCTTAGGGCTTCGCATATTCATCAAGCAATTGTTATTGATGAATATGGGTCTCCACAAGGGATTATTACGCTTCGAGATATTCTCTCGGACCTTGTTGGTAATCTTCCTGAAGATCAATCGAAGGATAGGCCACGTATTAGAAAGCGTGAGGATGGCTCATATATTGCAGATGGACAATACCAGTTGGATGATTTTTTAGAAAAGTTTGAAATAGGCCTTTCTGAAGAGGATGAAGATGAAATAAATAACATCACCACATTGGGTGGATTGGTCTTTTTACTACTTGACCATGTACCTCTTGAAGGCGAGCAGGTTAATTATAAAAATATAGAATTCGAAGTGCTGGATATGGATGGCAATCGAATTGACAAAATTTCATTCAGAATAAAAGGAGATGTTTAAACATCTCCTTTGTTATTTGTGTGAATCAATAAGTTTATGCAGATCAGCTTTAGTAATCATTCCACTTTGCCTCCATATTTGTTCACCATTTTTGAACAATACGAATGTCGGAACTCCACTAACCTTATAGATAGAAGCAATCTTAGGGTTTTTGTCCACGTCAATTTTAATAATTGACAATCCTTCATCATAAAACTCTTTTACATCTTGTAAAATTGGCGCCATCGTCTGACATGGACCACACCAAGTTGCGAAAAAGTCTACCAATACAACCTCATTAGATTTAATTATCTCATCGAATGTAGCCATTATTTATCCTCCTTTATTTTTTTCAATGCTTGATACCCTCCTTGGACATTAATTACATTTTCAACACCCTTTGCTTTTAATATGGATATGGCAATCATACTGCGATATCCGGAAAGACATTGAACATAATAATTTTTATCATGAGGTATATCAACATTAAAGTTATAAAAATCTTTCAAGGGAAAATTCATCGCATTGTCAATATGCTCATTTATAAACTCTTTTTCGGATCTAACGTCTATTATTTGACCTGAGGTTGATAAATCATAATAAGCTTTTGCGGAAACTTCGACAATCGAATCAAGTCTATTTTCAAGTTTATAAGCTTCAACCCCTTCCGCAAGATATCCTAAAACATGGCTATAGCCCAATTCTAAAAGTGTAGCAGTTACCTGAGCAAGCCCTGCTTGATCAGAAATCAAAACAAGTGATTGATCCTTATTCGGAAATACTTTTGATACCCAAGCTTTAAATGGTCCATTCCATCCTACATAAATAGAATTTGGTACATGACCTGCTGCAAATTCTCCTGTTGAACGCGTATCCAAAACTATTGCACCTGATGCGACCAAATCTTTGAATTCATCTACATCTAAACGAGCTAGCGGAATGCTGTCTATGGGTAAGGCACAAGCTATATTTAAGGAATTGGGTTTAGCGTAACTAACCTGTAGATTAGCTACTGTAACCAAAACCAATAATGTGCTAATTTTTATATAAGTATTTTTCATTTTCTAATTTTTAAAAGGGATTGTTAATGCTTCCAACTCTCCAATAGAACCATTAAAGATATTTAAATCTACATTTCCTCTAATTCCAGTCACTGTTCCTTTTTCTGAAAATTGCCAAAAATTCCAATGATCCCTTAAATCCTCTACCCAAAAATTATAATTCGCAATCCACAAAACGTAATTACTAAATTCTTGCTGTAAAAAATCACTGAAATATTTATCTCCAGAATACAAAATAGGCTTAACTTTATAATGCACCTCGACTTCATCTAACCAGCGCTTTAAACCGACTTTTAAACTATCCATGGATTGTCCTTTAGGCATTTCCTCTATATCTAAAACGGGTGGCAAGTCGCCTGGCTCAAGCTTAACAGTCTTTATAAAATTCTTAGCCTGTTTGACAGAATTCTCGTTGGGTCTGAAATAATGGTATGCTCCCCTCAGATTTGCTCGCGTAGCGGCGGCATTCCAATTATCATCAAACCGTTCATCTTTATTAACCTCGCCCATCGTCGCCCTCATAAATACAAAATCTATAGGAAATTGATCATTTATTGTATTCACTTCAATCCACTTTATTTCGCCTTGATATTGCGAAATATCAATACCAAAAACTTTATCTGAATGTCTATTCATAATCTCCACATTCCGAATATCGTATTTCGCTTCCTTATCAACAATCCCATGTTTCCCCTTCCATGAACCTATATAATAACGAATACCAGCACGATAATGCCAAGAAAAAATCAAAAGAATCAACAGTACAAATATGCCTAAACATACGATGTAATGCCATTTTTTGGTTTTAAAACCTGTCAGACGATTCGTTTTTTGACCTTGCGTTTTTTTCTTTACCATTCGGCAATGAATTTAACCTTTGTTTCACAAAAAATCAAAATAAATATTTTAAATCAAATGATCTTCAGTCTAACATAAAATCCAAATAAATAAATCGTCAATAAAAACTCAATAATCCAAATATTTCCAATTTTCAAAAGCCATTTTCATAGATTATAATGCCCTTTTTAGCATTTTTTATGCTAAAAAAAACATCACAAAAATTAATCTACCTCATTTTCAATGGAGTAAAAAATAAGTTTTGGTGACTAAATGAATTTTTCTACTTTTGTGGCGGAGAGCTGGCAGAGTGGTCGAATGCGGCAGTCTTGAAAACTGTTGACTGTCATAGGTCCGGGGGTTCGAATCCCTCGCTCTCCGCCAACAAAAGCCCAACTTTACAGTTGGGCTTTTGTTGTATATAGGTTTTTGCAAGCTTGCTTAAACAAAATCTATATACAACAAAAAAAAATGAGCGAAGCGAGTGGCTTTATTTTTTGATGAAGCCTTCCCCATTTAGGGCTCAAGTATTAATCCCTCACTCCCCGCCAACAAAAAAAAATGAGCGAAGCGAGTGGCTTTATTTTTTGATGAAGCCTTCCCCATTTAGGGCTCAAGTATTAATCCCTCACTCCCCGCCAACAAAAAATAAAGCCCAACTGGTAAAGTTGAGCTTTATTCTTTTAAGACTTCCCCGTTTAAGGTTCATATTTCATTTTCACGAACCTTTATTTATCTGTCTGCACTTTATCGCTATGTTCCTTCTCTTTTGGAAAGCCCGAACGCATCACTTCATCCCACAAAGCAGAGCTAACACCAAATCCATGTTCTGGATCAGAATAATGGTGTAACATATGATGCTGTTTAATACGCTTGAAAATTCCACTTTTAAAATTCGCATGGTGCATCGCATAATGACATTCATCATATATTAAATAACCAATCATAAAGCCAGAGAAAAAAGCTGCTAATATGATATCCGAACTAAAAAAGAACGTAAATAAATAATATACCAATGCAGCTAGTGGAATACTAGCAGATAAAGGCATAACCAATCTTAGCCTATCCTTAGGATAATCATGGTGAACACCATGGAAAATAAATGCAATTCTCTTACCCCATTGACTCGTCGGATGATAATGAAAAATCCAACGGTGCAAAGCATATTCAAATAATGTCCAGAAGGCAAGTCCAAACACAAAATACTGCATATAACTCAGAATACTGAGATCACCGGGACCTATTGCTTTCCATGTAAAATAACCAATCACAGGTAAATAGAATATAAGAGGAACGCTCCAATGGACTTTTGTCAATGACTCTAAAAAATCATTTTTAAACATTCTCGAAGAGTCGGTCGAATTCGAAACAAAATTACGCTTAGCCATACTATCAAATTATGAATACAACAGTTATAGATTAACTCCTGCAAAAATAATAATTAAAAAAAATATATAAACCTCGATTCATCAAGTTAAAGTCAAATTACTGACTTTTCATAATAAAAAGTTAAATTGACGAATAAAAAACATTTTAGGTAAAACATGTAAATTGTTACCTTAACATCTCTTTTAGTTCGGCATCACTGAAACAATTTGCTCCTTTTATATATTTATATATAATCTCCTTTGCATCATGAGGTTGGAGCGTATAAAGATTAGCTACAATATATTTTTTATCTTCATTGATGTCACCGCTATAATTTAAAATAGATGGTGCATGTATCTGTACGCTCCACCTTATAAAACGCAATTCCACATTATTCGGGTTTTGCTTAATTAAGCTTTCTAATAAATTTTTCCCTTTCTTAAATTGACCAATCTTCTTAAATGGATTGCCCATATGTTTTGCATATACCATTTCATACACGGCTAAATACCCCTTATCCGTAGTTGCTTTAGCTTTCGCTCGCAGTACATTCAAATTATTTTCACAGATGTCTTCATCTTTTACTGCTAATGAATATTCTTTACGAATCTTAAGAAGGTTTAAATCCTGAGCAGAAACCTGTGATGAAATCATTAAAAAAAATATCAGAATCTTTACTGCCATAATTGTAGCGTTTAAATGAATAAAATAAGTCTATATTCTAGCTCTCTTAAAACTAGTGAAAAATTACTTTTAATTTCAAAAAATCATTTAACATATTCAATTATCATACCATATCCATATAGAAGCCATACAAATAGCTTCTGATTAAGTTCTAAAATAAATAAAAACAAAATTTGATTACTAATTGTTTTTACTTATATTTATATAACCGATTATATAAAAAAAACAGCTGAACTATGGAAGCATCTGTAGAATATGAAATTTGGGATAGTATTGTTAATAGTGCCAAAACAAGGTTTGACTACAATCATATTTTATCCCTATTTAAAAACACCGATAGTGAAATTATAGATAAATTTTTATTTCATGTACTTGTGGCATTTGCTTGCGGTGAAGAACATGCAACAATTTCAACAAATCTATTCAATGAATTACAACAAATCGGCTTTGATTGCTCTGAGCAACAAATTGATCAATTCATTGCAGATAAACATGAAAGATTTAATATTGAAATTTATGCAACCTATATTGCTTTTTCACTTCTCGAAGATGGTGAAGATCCGGAAACGATTACAGCTACTATTCATAATTTATTAAAAAAACCAGAGTGATTTAAAGTCATAAATGACTTTAAACTTACGATGTGATTGAATAGTTAATCATCATATCAACTTATTTTTCAGCCTGATAAATTTTATTTTCGAAAATAAGAGCATTTTGTATATTTCGAAAGTTAACCTATTTACTATCTTCGCAAAAAAAAGATGGTGGTGGAAAGAGATAAATCAATTGATATTATTCGCAGTATAGGTCTAATCTGCATTATACTGGCACATATCAATCCACCATTTACAATCTTTCAAATCCGTAATTTCGATGTTCCCTTGATGATTTTCATTTCGGGCTATTTATTTGGTGATAAGAATCAAACTTTCAATTCTCTGAATGATTTCAGCTCATACCTGTGGAAACGTTTTGTACGTCTTGTGATTCCTGTTTGGTTATTTCTATCGGTATTTTACAGCATTCAATATGCATTCCCTTTTCTATTCAAGATTAATTACACAGATTTTCCAGACATTATGATATCCAGTTATATGCTGATGGATGGATTTGGCTATGTTTGGATTATACGTGTTTTTTTAATGATTGCTATTCTAGGGCCATTGTGTAGTCGTATCATAAAGAAACCAATGGCAATTATTGTTATACTACATTACCTATGAAATCATTATTTATTATTCGGCACAACTCTTTGAATCAAGTACACAAAAATATATTGATCAATTCGGGACATACAGTCTAGGTTTTCTGATTTTTTTCATGTTAGGAACACAATATAAAGGATATACCAAAAAGACAAAATTTATACTGTTTATTGCCTCAGCACTCATTAGTATCATTGGCCTAAGCCATTCTATATGGTGCTTAACTGAGCCGTTTGATATAGGTGCGCTCAAATACCCCCCACGCTCTTTCTATATCTCTTATGCCATTACAATTTTTTGCCTTATCTTTTGGTTCAAACCAATTATTCAAAAAATGAATGTGCCCATATTAAATTTCATTGGGTCCTCAACGATTTGGATTTATTTGTGGCATATCTTATTTCTACTTCTAATAAATTTTGACCTGTGGTATATAAATGGCATAATGATCCTATCTCTTTCTATAGTAACAACATTCCTACAACAAAAAACAGTTGAAAAAGTCATAATGAGGTTTAGAATATCCAATAAGCATGCTAAACATATTCGCATCATCTTTTGTTCATAGATTATTTCATGCAGAGATGACATAACATTAACCATGTCTGTTATTGATTCTGGCACCAAAGATGTAACTTAGCTGTATGAATAAGTATGCCGTCATTTTTGATATGGATGGAGTAATATGTCACACCAATCCCTATCACGCAAAAGCTTTTGAAGCTTTTTTCAAAAAATACAATATTGAAAGTAATGAAAGAGAGTTTGAAGAGCACATGTATGGAAAGCATAATAGCTACATCATGCAACATTTTTTCAAAAGACCTATATCACCTAAAGAGCTAATTGATTTAGAATCAGAAAAAGAAGCATTATTCAGAACTATTTATAAAGATGAAATTTCTCCAATAAATGGTTATTTAGAATTTTTGGAAGAGTTAAAAAGTAATGATTTTAAGACCGGAGTAGCGACTTCAGCACCAAGACAAAATATGAATCTAATTTTGGATGCTCTTGATATTAGGTCTAAAATGGGTTCTCTTTTATGTAGTGAGGATGTCACTTTACATAAACCTCACCCTGAAGTTTATTTAAAATCAGCTGATAATTTACAGGTAGACCCAAAAAACTGTATCGTTTTTGAAGATTCATTCTCAGGGATTACAGCAGGAATTAATGCAGGAATGACAGTTGTAGCAGTATTATCTACTCATACTAAACAGCAATTACCTCCTTGCCCTGCCTATATCAATGACTATACAGAAATATCAGTAAGTAAAATATTAGAATTAAAAAAAGGACTTGATTACTAAAATCAAGCCCTTTTTTTAATCTCTTTTTAAACCGAATTTTTCAATTTTGCTATACAAATGACTCCGTTGTATATCTAAGTCATCAGCCGTCTTGGAAACATTCCAGGTATTTTTTTCTAATTTATATTTGATAAATTCTTTTTCTGCGAAATCTTTAAAATCCTGAAAAGATGCGAAATGGTCCAAATCGACCTGTCCTCCATTTTGCTTTCCATTGTTAGATCCATTCTCGATATCCGCATGAGCAGAAATAGCATTAACTGTATTCGAAGGATTTGCGAATGCAATAACATCTCTATCTGTAATTGATTTATCACTTAAAATAATCAAACGTTCGATCATGTTACGTAATTCACGAATATTACCTGTCCATGGCAAGTTACATAATTCCTTTAATGCGGCAGCAGTAATTTCTTTAATCGGAACGCCATACTCATTACAGATTTCTTCGCAAAAATTCTTCGACAATAAAGGAATATCATCTACTCGTTCAGTCAAAGAAGGTACGTGAATAAGAATAACAGAAAGACGGTGATACAAGTCCATTCTAAAATTTCCTGCATCAATTTCCTTAAGTAAGTTTTTATTTGTAGCTGCAACAACTCTTACATTGACCTCGATTTCCTTATCACCACCTACCCTTGTAATCTTATGTTCTTGCAAAGCCCGGAGCACCTTCGCCTGAGCTGAAAGGCTCATATCGCCTATTTCATCCAAAAATAGGGTACCATTGGTCGCTAATTCAAATTTACCAAGACGTTGCTTTATAGCAGAAGTAAAAGACCCTTTTTCATGGCCAAACAACTCAGACTCTATAAGTTCAGAAGGAATTGCAGCACAGTTAACCTCCACAAGAGGACCTTCTGCACGATTAGATTTCTCATGTAACCATCTTGCAACCAATTCTTTACCCGCTCCATTAGCCCCAGTGATCAGCACACGTGCATCAGTTGGCGCAACACGGTCGATTGTTTCTTTGATTCGCGTAATAGCGTCAGATTTACCTAGGATTTCCTTGGTCTTATAACTTGTTACCTTTTTCTTTAAAACTTTGGTTTCCGTTACTAAAGAGACTTTTTCTAAACCATTTCTTACTGTAATCAATAAACGGTTTAAATCAAGTGGTTTCTCTAAAAAGTCAAAAGCACCTTTTTTTGCAGCCTCGACAGCAGTTTCTATTGTACCATGACCTGAAATCATAATAAAAGGAAGATCGGGGTTTGTTTTTTGAGCGGTTGCCAAAACCTCCATACCATCCATCTTATTCATTTTTATATCGCAAAGAACAAGATCAATTTTCTCCTTTTTAATGATTTCTAAGGCATCAATACCATTATCTACATCCAATATATGATAATCTTCATATTCTAAGATATCTCTTAGTGAATTTCTGATTGCCCGTTCGTCATCAATAATTAATATTGTACTCATAAATAAGTGTTATTACTCTTCTTTAAAGGTTATCTAAACTATTGGTAATATAGTAAAAAAGAAGCAAACCTTATAAGCCGGGTTCTGTAAACCGAAAAAATCGGAGTTTCTATCATTTATCTAGGCTAGTCATTACTGACTAGCTCCATCAACCTACCCATTACGAATCTTAGCCTAAACTAAAAGAAGACGAGCAGCCTTCGAATTTCGTAACCTATTTGGTCTTTCAACACACGAGGTTTACCGCAATGCATGTCGCCATGCAAGACCGTGAGCTCTTACCTCACATTTTCACCCTTACTCCGAAAAGCGGTATATTTTCTGTGGCACTTTCTGTCTACTATTAAATAGCATCCTTCCCGTTAGGAAGCGTGTTGCTCTGCGTTGCCCGGACTTTCCTCTCCTCCTCAAGGGAGCAGCGATAGAACCAGTTTGCTTCTTCTGCAAAGGTAGGATTTAGATTGATAATATAGGACCTTTAAATAAAGAAAAGATACAAGTTCTTATCAAAGTGCCTGTGCGATCGCATAACCCGATGCCCAAGCCCATTGAAAATTATAGCCCCCTAACCAGCCTGTGACATCCACCGCTTCACCTCCAAAAAACAAACCTGGGACCTGCTTGCTCTCCAAAGTCTTAGCACTTAGTTCAGCTGTTGACACACCCCCACGCATCACTTCTGCTTTATCGTAACCCTTATCACCAGCAGGTTTCACTCTAAACTTATGAATGGTATCAATGATTAATTTTGCATCTGCCTTACTTAAAGACGCAATTTTAGTTTCTAAGGGTAAAAACTTACCTAATGCCTCTACCATTCGCTTCGTAAAGTAATCATTCAGCATATTAGACACCAATCGCTTGCCACCTTCATTACGTTCTTCTTTTATTATTTTCTCCAATTTAAACTGCGGCAATAGGTCGATGTAAAGCTCTTCACCAGCTCGCCAATAAGACGAAATCTGTAAAATAGCAGGACCACTTAATCCCCAATGGGTAAAAAGTATATTCTCTTCGAAACTAATTTTTTGATTGTAAACTCTTGAAAAGACCGAATTTCCTGCTAGAGAAGCATACCACTCCGCTTCTTTCCCAGTAATCGTTAAAGGGACTAGAGCTGGTGCTGTTGGTATGATTGACAGATCAAATTTCTTTGCCGTACGAATGGCAAAGTCCGAAGCTCCCAATTTAGCTACAGGTAAACCACCACTTGCCATAACCACTTTTTTTGTCCTTAGCTGTTGTTCACCTTTCACACCTTCAATTGTCAAAACAAATCCGTCATCTGACTTATCTATTGCTTTAACAACAGTATTTAACATTATATCCTGATCGGTTTCAAACAAAATTTTAGTGAATATTGCGACCACATCTTTTGCTTTATTAGTTGAAGGAAATAATTGTCCCAGGGTTTTCTCCTCTCCATAGATACCATGAGATTCAAAAAAAGCCAAGGTATCCTCGACTGTCCATTGGCTAAAAGCGGACTTTAAAAACTGTGGATTTTCAGAAACAAAATTATCAATGTTGGTGCCCAAATTGGTGTAATTACATCTGCCTCCACCTGAAATTAAAATTTTAGCACCTACTTTTTCATTTCGCTCAATTACTAGGGTACGTTTACCTAACAATCCAGCTTGAGCAGCACACATAAGCCCACACGCTCCCCCTCCCACTATAATGGCATCATACTGCTTCATATTCCTATTCTTTAATAAGCGATTAATTGGTCATCTAATGAAACAACGCGACGTTCTTCTTGACTCTGCATCCCGAGTTCGATGATACGAATTACATCACGACCTTGCTCAGCAGTAACGATAAGTGAAGCTCTTCCCAGAATAGCATCTGCTATATTTTGGTAATAATCTGGATAGCTACCACGCTTTGAAGGTACGATCTCTTCTACATCTTCACCATTCCAGAGTAAGTTTAACTTTCCATAAATAGATGGATCTTCCTCACCCCAATTTGAATCCTCATCCGGAAATGCTCCTGCGCGCAACAATGCTTCTTGTGGATCTACTCCATTTTTCAAAAAATTACCATTCAGTGCAAAAATCGTGTACCGAGGCGTAGGTTTCTTTTGCTAGCATCCCTCCCTTTAATGAAACACGCATTTCTGGATAGTACAAAAGCAATTCAAAATTATCAATCGCTTTTGCTCCTGGTCTCTGAATTGTCAAATCAGCAAATACGCCATTGGGTTTACCGAATAGTTGTAATGTCTGATCGATCAAGTGTGCACCTAGATCATAAAAAATACCAGATCCCGGTAAATTATCTTCGCGCCACGCATTTGGTCTGAGGTGATTACGAAAACGATCGTAACGAACTTCAAAGTTTTTAATGCTTCCTAGGCGTTCATCGTGGATCACATCGCGAATGGTTCTGAAATCCGAATTGAACCTTAAGTTATGATATACAGATAAAATTTTACCTTTTTCTTTTGCCAAAGCAATCAATTCATCAGCCTGTTCAGATGTATTGCAAAATGGTTTTTCAACAACCACATGCTTCCCTGCCAGCAATGCTTGCTTTGCAAAAGGATAGTGCATATCATTCGAAGTTGCTATGACCACCAAATCGATGGACGCATCTTCTAATATCGAATCGATATGATCTACAGCAATAGCCGTAGGGTATTGCTCTCTTAAAATTACTTTTTGCTCTTCTTTTCGAGCAGTTACTTTTACTAATTCCAAATCAGGAATAGACCGCATAACAGGGGCATGAAAGACTTGCCCTGAAATACCAAACCCAACTAAACCAACACGAATTTTTTGATCCATAATCATATAAATTACATACGTTCAGGAACTTCAATTCCTAGTAAACTCATTCCTTTAGCAATAATTTTTGCAGCAGAAGCCGATAGATGTAAACGGAAGTTTTTTACTTCTTCAATTTCAGCCTTCAAAATAGTCTCCTCATGATAAAATTTATTGTACAATTTTGCAACATCATAAATGTAATTGGACATTTGAGCAGGACTAAATTCTTGAGCTGAGATCGCGATTACACTCGGGAAATTCCCCAAAGTCATAATCAAATCACGTTCATATGCTGATATAGAGGCAGGAGTTGAGACCGCAGAGCATTCCTCAAAATTTGCTTTAGAAAGCACAGACTTAATACGAGCATAAGTATACTGGATAAACGGTCCAGTGTTCCCTTGAAAGTCAACTGACTCCTTAGGATCAAATAACAGACGTTTCTTTGGATCTACCTTTAATAGGAAATATTTTAATGCTCCCATACCGATGGTATTATAAAGCGCATTTTTATTTTCTTCTGAAAAGCCTTCAGTTTTACCCAATTCCTCGGTACGTTCTTTCGCAGTCTCGATCATCTCTTTCATCAAGTCATCCGCATCAACAACAGTTCCTTCGCGAGATTTCATTTTACCAGAAGGTAAATCCACCATTCCATAAGATAGATGTAATAAACCATCGGCCCAAGGTTTGCCTAATTTTTTCAAAATTAAAAACAACACCTTGAAATGGTAATCTTGTTCATTTCCCACTACGTAAATAGAATCATTCATCTTGAATTCATCATATTTCAATTGTGCTGTACCCAAATCCTGAGTGATATAAACCGAAGTTCCATCGCCGCGTAATACTAACTTTTCATCTAAACCTTCGGCAGTCAAATCAATCCAAACAGAATTATCTTCTTTCGTAAAGAAGACACCACTATCCAAACCTTCTTGGATGATATCTTTTCCTAACAAATAGGTATTTGACTCGTAATAATATTTATCGAAGTTAACGCCCAACTGATTATACGTTTTTTCGAAACCTGCATACACCCAGTTGTTCATCGTTTTCCAAAGGCCTATCACTGCTTCATCGCCAGCCTCCCATTGTTGTAACATTGCTTGCGCCTCTTTAATCAAAGGAGCATTCTTTTTGGCATCTTCTTCAGTTTGACCTTCAGCTTTTAGTGCATCTATTTCTTTTTTATATTCTTTGTCAAAGACAACATAATATTTTCCCACCAAGTGGTCGCCTTTCATACCTGTTGACTCTGGAGTTTCACCATTTCCAAACTTCTGCCATGCAAGCATAGATTTACAAATGTGAATACCACGATCATTGACCAAGTTAGCTTTTATCACTTCATAACCATAAGCCTTTAAAAGCTCTGCCACAGAATAACCTAATAAGTTGTTTCGAATATGTCCTAAGTGAAGTGGTTTATTGGTATTAGGAGAAGAGTACTCCACCATTAATCTTTTTCCATTCGACGGAAAAACTCCAAAATCACTTTTAACGATAGTCTCATTTAAAAGCGTGATCCAATATTGATCAGCAAGACAAATATTAAGGAAACCCTTGATGACATTGAAATCAGTTATCGCTGTTATATGAGCTTTCAAATATTCACCTATCTCCGTACCTGTTTGCTCAGGAGATTTCTTAGAAAATCGGGTAACAGGAAAAGTTACGATTGTAATTTGTCCTTCAAACTCTTTGCGTGTCTCTTGCAAAGCAATTTGATTTTCAGAAATATCTGCATTATAAAGCTGTTTTACAGCTTGAACAGTGACTTCAATAAGTCTGTTTTGAATAGAATTCGCCATGTAATGATTAAGTAAAATATGCAACTCCCTGAAATAGAAGACAAAAATAATTCACATTCCCTATTCTTGTATTCATATTGAAAGTATATCTTTGCAAAAATAATAAAAAATGCAGAGCTATCAGGAATTTCTTGACCTAAGTGTTGGTTTTCCGCAAGACGGATTCGAAATCATCGACGACGAATTGTATTTCCACGATTTGAATTTAATGGAAATGATAGAAACGTACGGTACGCCGTTACGTTTTACTTACTTGCCAATCGTCAGCAAAAAAATTCAACAAGCGAAAATTTTGTTTCAAACCGCAATTTTGAAACACAACTACAGAGGGTCTTACAAATATTGTTATTGCACCAAATCTTCCCACTTCAAACATATCGTTGAAGAGGCATTGAAGAATGAAATTCACTTAGAAACATCGTCTGCATTCGATATGCCGATGATTGACTCTTTGGAACGTCAAGGTACCGTAACAAAAGACATCACCGTTATATGTAACGGTTTTAAAACCTATCAGTACAAACAATACATCATCGATATGATTCATGATGGGTATACTAACATTATCCCTGTCTTAGATAATAAAGAAGAATTTAATCTTTATGATGATGAAATTGAATTGGAGCAGCCATGTGCTTTAGGTATTCGTATTGCATCGGAAGAACAACCCGACTCTCAATTTTATACATCGAGATTAGGTATTCGTATCGAAGAAGTAATCGAATTCTACAACAACAAGATTGCGAACAACCCTAATTTCAAGGTAAAGTTGTTACACTTCTTTATTAATTCAGGAATATCGGACACGCCATATTACTGGAATGAGTTAGAAAAGTACGTTACATTGTACTGTAAGTTTAAAAAGGTAAATCCAGACTTAGATACATTAGATATCGGAGGAGGCATGCCTTTCAAAGATTCTTTAGTTCACGATTTTGATTATGAGTATATGGTCAATGAAATTGTGAATAGAATCAAACAAATCTGTGCACAACATGAGGTGATGGAACCTGATATTATTACAGAGTTTGGAAAATATACGGTTGCGGAGGCCTCAGGTATCCTATACAAGGTATTAGGTCGTAAATTGCAAAATGATCGTGAAAAATGGTTTATGATCGATGGTTCATTTATTACTAATTTACCAGACGTTTGGGCTTTAAACCAAAAATACATTCTACTTCCAATCAACAATTGGGATTCAGAGTATGAGCGTGTGAACTTAGGTGGTATTACCTGCGACGGGCAAGATTATTATAATCAAGAAGCTCATACCAGTTCTGTATTTATGCCTAAGACGCGAAAATTGCAATATTTAGGATTTTTCCATACAGGCGCATACCAAGATGTATTAAGTGGCTATGGAGGCATACACCATTGTTTATTACCATCACCAAAACATGTCATCATCCGTCGTAACCGCGATGAAACATTCAATTACGAGGTGTTTGGCGAGGAACAGAATTCGAAACAGGTTATGAAATTATTAGGATATCAATAAATTCATCAATAGATGTTATAGAAAGGGGTTAGAATTATAAATTCTAACCCCTTTCTTGTGAATTATTGACTTTAACCGCAACAGATTACTACTTTTATTCTCCGGACTAGTCGATAAAAATATTTCATCCTAGACAGCCAATTTTAGATGTCATACTTTAATCCTATACGGCAACTATCCGGTTATATAACGTATTTTAAGAATACATATAATTTATAGTGTATAAATGTCTCAATTGAAGATCTGAACAAAGAAAGAGAATCCGCAACTAGAAAAAACTCAATTGTTTCAATAAATTACAAAGCAATCCACAAAATTAAGTTACCTTTGTCACTTACAAATACATAAATAAGATTGCAATTTCAAGATTTAAAACTCATAGCA
The DNA here is from genome assembly GCF_044740685.1 of Sphingobacterium sp. SG20118. Classification (NCBI taxonomy): domain Bacteria; kingdom Pseudomonadati; phylum Bacteroidota; class Sphingobacteriia; order Sphingobacteriales; family Sphingobacteriaceae; genus Sphingobacterium; species Sphingobacterium sp. SG20118. The sequence goes on along the minus strand of NZ_CP172826.1, from coordinate 918,778 downwards.
CCAATCCTTAAGGCGTTGGATGCTGTTGGATATACTACTCCCACTCCGATTCAGGAACAAGCGATTCCCATTATTTTTAGAAAAAATGATTTATTAGGTTGCGCTCAGACAGGAACTGGTAAAACAGCAGCTTTTGCTATTCCTATAATTCAAATGTTAAGCTATTCAAAAGTTAAAACTGCGAAAAAGAATATTCGCGCATTAGTTTTAACTCCTACACGTGAATTAGCTATTCAAATTGAAGAAAACTTCAATCAATATTCAAAAGACCTTCCAATTAAAAATCTAGTAATTTTTGGTGGTGTTGGCCAACAACCTCAGCGCGATGCTTTAAAGAAGGGTGTCGATATACTTATTGCAACACCAGGTCGTCTCTTAGATTTATATGGACAGGGATATATTGATTTCAAACATTTAGAATTTTTTGTTCTGGATGAAGCTGACCGTATGTTGGATATGGGATTTATCCATGATGTAAAGAAATTGATTAAAATAATCCCTGAAAAAAGGCAAACATTATTTTTCTCAGCTACTATGCCTCCTGAGATTCAAAAGTTATCAAGTCATATCCTAGTTGACCCTATTAAAGTGGAGGTCACGCCAGAATCGAGTACAGCTGAAAAAATTCAACAAGAGGTTTATTACGTTAAGAAAAATGATAAGAAGGATTTATTGATTCACATTTTAAAAGAAAAGAACGTAGGCCATGCATTAGTTTTCTCTAAAACAAAACATGGTGCAGACCGCATCGTTAAAGATCTTGAAAAAAAGAATATTCAAGCTGCTGCAATCCACGGTAACAAATCACAAAGTGCACGTCAAAATGCGCTTAAAAACTTCAAAGATCGTACTTTACGTGTGCTAGTTGCTACAGATATTGCAGCTCGTGGTATTGATATCGACGAATTGGCATTTGTTATCAATTACGATTTACCGAATATCCCTGAGTCATATGTACACCGAATAGGCCGTACAGGTAGAGCAGGTAAAGATGGAAAGGCAATCTCATTCTGTGATGAAGAAGAATATGCATTCCTACTTGATATTCAAAAATCCATACGTATGGAGATTCCTTTGGTCGAACAACATCCATATGCTATGCATATATCAGGGGTAGCACCTAAGAAGGCAGGAGCGAAAAAATCTGGCAAACCGGCATCATCCTCCAGAAATGGTCAAAGCTCGTCTATTACCAGCGGAAATAGAAGAAGACCTTCTGCTCCAAGATCGGACAGCCGAAATAGAAGTACTTCAAGAAGAAGAGATTCTTAATCCGAAAAGAGATAAAACAAAAAGAGAGGCTTAGCCTCTCTTTGGTTTTTTATTACCATACTCACGATCTCGCTCGAAAGTACTCATATGTCTCTCCTTTTTGACAGGGTATACATCATCAATCGTTATCAAGATACCAGTCTCCTCAACCTCACCAAACTCACCGTTCATGGCTGTACCAAATGACTTCATAGTAGGTGAAAGGTTCATGTAGGTATTGATTAAGGGCGGAATATTCTCTCCCAAGGCACGTACCTTACTGTTTAATAATTTATACGACTCTTTATAGTCCAAACCTTCAAACATACCTTCAAATTTAGAAAAATCATTTTCGCAATTCAAATTAGGTATTGGCACAACTAGATTTTCTTTATCTGGAAAGTGGTATTCCATAAAATAGAGCAGCAAATCACGCGCTTCTTTATTATAATGAGGATACATGGTTACCTTACCAAAAAGATACTTTATATCTGAATTAATCATAACCAAAGCCCCTAGACCATCCCATAAGTTATCCAAAGAGAATATTCCCTTTCTATTATCAATGGCAGGTTGAAATTTTGGCTGAACAAAGGACCTTCCTAACTCTATCGTGTAAGGTAAATAATCACTTTTAAACCGATCAGAAAATTCAAAATAATGTGCTGTTGATAAATTAGGAACACCATTTATCAAAGATGCATCAGCACATTTAATCACACGGTAGCCAGCTACAACTTCCTCCTCTTCAGGATTCCAAGCAATTAATTGATCATAACAGTCTGCACAGGTATCATTTTCATCAATATCAATCGATAATCCAGTACCACCACCTGCACCTCTAAAAGTCAATTCTCTTAATCTTCCTATTTCACGCATCACATTTGGTGCATTATGATAGTTGATCAAATATATTTCGTTATTTCCATTGTTGGTATACCGTAAAAAAGCATCCTTACCTAATTCTGCCTTTAATAAGTTTCTATCAACAGGAGCAATAATTTCTTGCATAATTCTATTTTTCTTGAGACATTCCGTAAACCAATCGCTTCACTTCTTCAGCCCATTTTTTTTCGCTTTTAGATTGATCGAAATGTGTATAAGATATTTTTTTGCCAATGACAATCGTCACAGTTTGATTTCGTTGAGAAAACATTTCATCGGGTAGATAAAGCATCTCCAAATTTACCTTTAAGCCAATCTTCTGTCTTAGCTTTGCAAAATTATAAAAAAAGTTAGAGTTTTTACCGTCAATATAGACAGGTACTACATCTTTTTTATATTTCTTCGCCTTATTTATAAAACTTTTCTTCCAATCAAGATCTTCAATTCTTCCACCTTGCTGTTTTCGAGAAACCAAACCGGCCGGAAAGACCAATAAAGCACTATCCGAAGCATAGGCTTGCTCTATAGCCGCAATACCACTTTTCCCTTGTCCACCTAATTTATTAACTGGAATAAATAGCGGTTGGAGATTGCTAACGTTCATCAATATATCGTTCACCAAAAATTTAACATCTTTGCGATGACGACCAATAGCATGCATAAAAGCAATTCCATCTAAACCTCCTAAGGGATGATTGGAAGCAAAAATAACACTTTCATTAACCAGAATATTCTCGACACCTTTTAACTGTACATTGACGCCTAGATCTTCAATCAATGCATCCACAAAATCCAATCCTTTCAAATCTGAAAAACGAGTCATAATATCATTGATGTCATCCTCGTGAATCGTCTTTTCTAAATATTTCAACAAAAAAGAAGGAATCCATTTTGCTAATTTCGGACTCTTGTTCCGAAGGACTTCTCTTACTTCAATAAATTTTCGACTTGCGATCTCACTCATAAAATTCCAGTACTATGATTTAACTTACTTACATATATAAAATATAAATCGCACTTTTGTAAAAGTAGATAAAATTTGTGCAATACATTATCAATAATATAATAAACTGTGCAAAGTTAAAGTAAAAATTTAATGACCTTTACTGTAATAAAGCTTTTTTAGTACTAAACAGTTTTATTTCTAAACTTTTTAGTAATTTTAAGGTCATTAGTATACAGATAAATAATTCATATGTATATCGCAAACATTCCCCTATCCCAAAACACAACGATTAAGCAAACCGATACCGTCGCTTTTGCCTTAGATCGTATGGAAGATTTTCAATTTCATTTACTACCTGTTGTAGATGGTGATGACTATTTGGGTTATATCGGTCAAAATGATCTACTGAATGCATTGGATGATCAACTTTCTATTGCTACGATACACTTAAAAACCGAACCTATATACGTCAAAGCAAACCAACATCCATATGATGCGATTCGTTTAATGACGGCATACCATCTCGATGCTTTGCCAGTTCTGGACGAAAACAATAAATTTAAAGGAATGTTAACTTCATTAGAACTTGTAAAAACAATTTCAGTACTGCAATCTCTCAATGATATAGGAGCCATTATCGTTTTAGAAATTGGCACTCATGATTTCTCATTATCAAAAATAGCACACCTTATCGAGGCCGAGAATTGTCAGATATTAAATTGTGCTACAAAGGCGGTTCCTGAAAACGATTCATTACAGGTCATCATAAAAGTGAATAAATCAAATATCTCCAGTTTACTTTCCTCATTTGCCCGTCAAAATTATAAAGTGATTACTAGTTTCAATACTTTACAAGAATTTGATGATTTAGACGATCGCTATCAACAATTGATGAATTACATCAATATTTAGCATTACGCTACTTTTTTCTCATCTTTGGCAAAATAATGTAATCATTACCCCTAGATAAAAATTACTGTACAATATGAGAGTAGCAATTTATGGTAGAGATTTTAGTCCTTCGGTTATCCCGCACGTAAGCCATTTGATGGAATACTTAAAGGGTAAAAATGCCGAAATTTGGATTTACGACAGCTTTTATAAATTCCTAAAAAAACAATTTGAGTGTTCGGAAACTTTCCCGACCTATACCTCAAACCAAGATTTACCTATTGATACTGATTTTATGCTCAGTCTAGGTGGAGATGGGACAATGTTATCTGCAGTATCATTAATTCACAATTCGGGAATCCCAATCGCTGGAATAAACTTTGGAAGATTGGGTTTTTTAGCTTCAATCAATAAAACAGATTTTGAAACATCCATAGATCAGATTTTCGCAAAAACATATAAAATACAAAAAAGGGCACTTTTAGCTGTGGAATCTCCGGACAGGGAACTTTTTGGGGGAAACAGTAATTATGCTCTTAACGATATTACAGTTTTTAGATATGATAGCTCGGCAATGATTACCGTGAATGCTTATTTAAATGGCGAGCTATTAAATTCATACTGGGCCGATGGTCTAATCATAGCAACCCCAACCGGATCGACGGCTTACTCCTTAAGCTGTGGTGGTCCCATTATTATGCCGGGTAGTGGTAATTTTGTTATCACCCCCATCTCTCCTCACAATTTAAATGTACGACCTGTCGTTATATCTTCTGAATTTGAATTAGAACTAGAAATTGAGAGCCGCTCTGAAAAATATATATTGAGCTGTGATTCTAAAAATGAAACAGTGGAGAGTAATGTAAAACTAAAAATAACTAAAGCACCATTCTACATTAATTTAATTCGATTAGAAGGAGAAAGTTATTTTGAGACCCTTCGAGAAAAATTACTTTGGGGATTAGATGTGAGGAATTATTGATATTACCATAAATTTCTAATTTGCGATTCATCAAAAAGATTTATATTTACCAAAAAATATTTAGACTAGCTTATTCGTATATGTTTCCCTAGCCAGAAATAGCAGCTAATTTACAGCATATGTGATAGCCCAGCTGGATCAAATTATTTAATAAACTGTAGACACTGGGGTATAGGTATTCACATCATTATAGCGCTATTATAGCCGATGTGATATGCGCTCTTCAAAACCATTCTCTGCAGGAATAAGTAAAACAATGGTGATAAAAGCAAGAGAAATTAATTTAGAACGCATAACTAAACTATACATAATTTAAGATAGTTTTTATTATAAATGTTTGTACGAATCGTGAGATAGGCAGAAGAAAAGAAATAGAACATGAGCACAATAGATCATATTGACAAAAACAATCTTCCCCAACATATTGCCATCATTATGGACGGTAATGGAAGATGGGCAAAAGAAAAGGGTAAATTACGCATTTTTGGCCATCAGAGTGGTGTTAAGGCAGTAAGAGAAGCTCTAGAAGCCACAATCCAAGTCGGCGTTAAACACCTTACATTATATGCATTCTCATCTGAAAACTGGAATAGACCTAGATTAGAGGTGATAGCACTCATGGAGTTGCTGGTTTCTTCATTAAAAAAAGAAGTCAAGACTTTTCAAAAAAATGGTGTTCGCTTGAATGCAATTGGAGATTTATCCAAATTACCAAAAAATTGCCAAGAAAAGCTCCGAGAAACAATGGAATTGACAGCGAACAATACCAAATGTGTTCTTACTTTAGCATTGAGTTATGGTTCTCAAGAAGAAATCGTACAAGCAACAAGAGAAATAGCTGAAAAAGTTGTTAAAGGAGAGTTAAATATTGATGAAATCACCACCGAAGTATTTCAACAAAATCTATATACCGCGAACTTACCAAATCCAGATTTACTCATACGGACAAGTGGTGAATATAGAATTAGTAATTTTCTTTTATGGCAGATTGCTTATGCAGAATTTTGCTTTTTAGATAAGATGTGGCCTGAATTCGAGCAAGAAGACCTATTTAAAGCCATTCTTGATTATCAAAAAAGGGAAAGAAGATTTGGAAAAACTAGCGAACAGATCTAATCTTTATTAGTAACTTTGCTGACTGATTTTAAACCTTCACATTTGCTGGTTCTTAAATTTTTCTTAATTAACAAAAATTAACAACTGATTGATGTACTTTAGCATCAATAAAAATTTATAAATGAAGCGCATACTATTTGTTATATTATTTTTAGCATGTACCCAACCACAATTCGCACAAGCACAAGTGAATGGAACTGCTATTAACCTGAACGACCCCTCCCAAATAAGTTATCTATCCCCTAAAGATTATATCATTGGTGGTGTCACAGTTTCGGGCACGCAGCACCTGGACAACAATGTATTGATTACGATATCAAAACTAGTTGTTGGGCAATATATCCAAGTTCCTAGTGAGGAAACATCAAGTGTAGTAAAAGTGATGATGGCACAAGGTCTTTTTGATGATGTGCAGCTATGGGCTGAAAAAATTGAAGGTGAAACTATTTTTCTTGACATCCGTGTCGTTGAAAGACCTCGTTTAACGCGTATAGACATCAATGGCTTAAGTAAGAGCCAGACTGAAGAAGTACGAAAAAGATTAAACGATAATACTGGAAAAGTAGTAAATGAAAATTTAATCAACACTACTCGTAATACAATTCAACGTTTTTTACGAGAAAAAGCTTACTTGTATCCAGAAATTAAAATCAGTACATTAAAGGATACCGCACAGGTAAACAATGAGATTTTAGTGGCAGATGTAGATCGTAAAAGCAAAGTCCGCGTTCAAAAAATCACCTTTACTGGAAATAAAGATTTTACACAAAAGCAACTTCGTAAAAATTTAAAAGGTGTTAAGCAAAAAGCTTGGTTCCGTATTTTTGGACCTGGTAAATTTAAGGACGAAAAGTACAAAGAAGCAAAGGAAACTCTAGTTTCCAAAATGCACAATAAAGGTTACCGGGATGCTGAAATACTGAAAGACTCTGTCATTAAAGTTGATGACAAAAATGTATTGGTAGACATCGACATTTATGAAGGTCCCCAATATTATATTGGTAACATCAGATGGACGGGTAATGCGAAATACACTGATACGGTTTTAAATCGTATTTTGGGGATGCGCAAAGGTGATATCTTTAGTGAAGAAAAGCTAACAACGAAATTATTAGGTGGAGGTCGTAACAGTGATGATATTTCTTCATTATATATGAACGATGGTTATCTAACTTTTTCTATTGACCCTGAGCAAACAAGAGTATACAACGACACTATTGACTTAAATTTACGCGTCTATGAAGGTGCACAATTCACCATCAACAACATTATTGTAAAAGGTAATGATGTTACAAATGACCGCGTTGTATTGAGATCCATTCGTACTAAACCTGGTCAAAAATTTTCAAAGGAATTAATTATGACATCTGTTCGTGAGATTGCACAATTGGGTAATTTTGATGAGCAGAAAACAAACCCAGTTCCAGAAAATATTAATCATGCAGATGGAACAGTTGACCTTATATACAATGTCGCTGAAAAACCTTCGGATCAGGTAGAGTTATCAGGTGGTTACGGTGCCGGACAGATTATCGGTACTTTAGGATTAACATTCAATAACTTTTCGACAAGTAACCTTTTTAATAAAAGCTCTTGGAAACCATTGCCACGCGGTGACGGACAAAAACTAAGTATTCGTGGACAAACCTCAGGTAAACGTTACCAGTCGTATAGCTTCTCATTCTCAGAGCCATGGTTAGGTGGTAAAAAACCTATTTACTTTGGATTAAGTGCTTATACATCAAGCTCTTCATATGGAGGTTTCAACATGTACACTGGAGAGCAAATGGTAAAAGATGCCGAGTTAAACCGTATTTGGATGACTGGTATAACCGCAACCTTAGGTAAACGTGTACAATGGCCAGATAATTGGTTCCAAGTAAATACGTCATTATCTTTCCAACGCTATAAATTGCAAAATTATGCCAACTATTTCTTATTTGACAATGGTACAGCATATAATATTAACTTAACACAGGAAATTAGCCGTAATACAATTGATGCGCCGATTTACCCAACTTCAGGATCCAACCTTAAGTTCTCGGTACAGGTTACGCCTCCTTATTCGTTATTTAATAACATAAATTATCAAACAGCTGCGGATGAAGTTAGATATAAATGGACAGAGTACCACAAATGGAAATTTGATTCACAATGGTATGCAAAAATTGCTGGTAAGTTAGTCTTCAAAGCACAAGCACAATTTGGTTTCTTAGGTAGCTACTCTAATAAAACTGGCATCTCAACCTTTGAGCGATTCAAAGTGGGTGGTGATGGTATGCAAGGATTTGACTTCTTACAGGGTTCTGAAATCATCGCTATGCGTGGATATGCAAACGGCGTTATCATTCCAGAAGGAACACAAAATGTAGGTGTGGCAAGAAGTTCAGGAAGTCCTATCTATACAAAATATCAAATGGAATTGAGACATCCTGTGATGTTGAATGAACAAGCGACTGTCTTTGTATTAGCCTTTGCTGAAGCAGGTAATACTTGGAACAATTTTTCAGAATATAATCCATTTAAAGTTAGACGCTCTGCTGGTGTAGGTGCACGTATTTTCTTACCAATCTTCGGAATGTTAGGAATTGATTACGGTCATGCATTTGATCCAATTCCAGGATTAACAAGCAGCGTTTGGAAACAAAACTTCACATTTAGTATCATGCAAAATATGGGCGGATTTTAATCCGGCTTAAACTTTTTGCTCGAATAAATGTCATATAAAAGGAATTCATATATTAGTGGAAGTATAACAAGAAGAACATGAAAAAAATAGTTTTAGCAATAGCATTTGTTGTAGTTACGGTATCAGCTACTTTTGCACAGAATTTTGCATATGTTAATTCGGAATACATTTTAAAACATATTCCGGAATATACATCAGCTCAAAAACAATTAGATGATCTTTCTCAAAAATGGCAATTAGAAGTTGATCAACAATACGCTGAAATTGAAAAATTATATAAAGCGTATCAAAACGATCAAGTTTTATTAAACGAAGACATGCGTAGACGTCGTGAGGATGAAATCGTAAAAAAAGAAAAAGATGTTAAAGATTTTCAAAAGCAAAAATTTGGTTTTGAAGGCGAGTTGTTCAAACAGCGTCAGCAATTGGTAGAAACCCATTCAACTACGTGTTTCAAAAGCCATTCAGGATTTGGCTAAAGCACAAGGATTGGATATCGTAATGGATAAAGGTCAAGAAACTACTTTCCTTTACGCAAATCCAAAGCTAGATAAAAGTAATGATGTCATTATTAAATTAGGATTAAAACCTAATGCAGCACTTGCAAACTAAATATTAGTTTATTAATATTGCGGTAAGGAATACGAGAATTAATAAGTATTAAATTAGAAACACGAAAATTAGTCTCATAATATTTAAAGGGACGATTTAAGATTAAAATGAAAAGAATGAAAAATTTATTTAAAGGTGCTATTGCATTTGTAGCAGTTTTTTTCGCTACTCAGTTAGCGCATGCACAACAAAAAATTGGGCATCTTAATTTGATGGAAATCATACAATCAACTCCAGAATTCAAAACTGCTGAAGGTCAATTGAAAACTCTAAGCGATGGAAAGACTAAAGAGCTTCAAGACATGTATGCGATGTATCAAACAAAGCAAAAAGAAGCAAATGACAAAGCGCGTAACAGAAGTGAAGCAAATAAAGAAACAGTTGATCTTGAATTACAGAAATTAGGTAATGAATTACGTGATATCGAAACACGTATCAACGAAAACCAACGTGTTGCTCAAGAAGATTTAAACAAAAAAGAAGAAGAATTAATCTCTCCTATCCATAAAAAAGTAACAGATGCTATCACTTTAGTATCTAAAGAAAAAGGTTTTGCTTATGTATTTGATATTTCAAGCACAAACATTCCTTACTTTCAAGGTGGTGATGATTTAACTGCTGATGTTAAAACAAAATTGGGTATCTCATCAACTGCAGCTACTCCTGCAAAAAAATAATTTCATGCATCCCTCAAGTAAAATTTAGGTTTACATAAAAAACAGCAGTCCCAAAAGGGCTGCTGTTTTTTTTTACCTTACCTTACCTTACCTTACCTTACCTTACCTTACCTTACCTTACCTTACCTTACCTTACCTTACCTTACCTTACCTTACCTTACCTTACCTTACCTTACCTTACCTTACCTTACCTTACCTTACCTTACCTTACCTTACACTTATCCATATATGTCATTTATTTTTAAGAATTATAAATAATATATTATGCATGCATACTATATTATTTATATTATATTTGTGTATACTGTGATAAAAAAATATGATTAACCAACTTATATTTACATTATGCTTTATTGGCGCCATCTTGCTGTTTGCCAAAAATGCCAGACAGCTATATAGAAATATTAATTTAGGCAGAGCGCTTAATAGAAACGACAAACCTGGAGAACGTCTTAAAACTATGCTATTAGTAGCCTTTGGTCAAAAGAAAATGTTCAAAAGAATTACTCCTGCCATTCTGCATCTTTTCGTTTACATAGGTTTTTGTATCATCAATATTGAAATGATTGAAATCGTCATAGACGGGATGTTTGGCACCCATCGCTTTTTGTCTTTTCTAGGAGGCTTTTACGATATCCTCATCGCTTCATTTGAATGGCTTGCATTAGGTGTATTAGTAGGCTGTATAATTTTCTTAATCCGTAGAAATGTCATTCACTTAAAGCGCCTGAATAGTGCTGAATTAGCGAACTGGCCTAAAACCGATGCTAACCTTATTTTGATAGTAGAAATCCTATTAATGACAGCTTTTTTATTGATGAATGCGGCAGATCAAAAATTACAGCTCCTAGGAGGATCTCATTATAGCCCAGTGGGCTCCTTTCCAATCAGTCAATATTTAGTATCCATTCTACCTCATGACCCAAGTAGTTTAGTACTAATTGAGCGTACATCTTGGTGGTTTCCATATCTTGGGCGTATTGGCATTCTTAAATTATCTGCCCTATTCAAAACACCTCCATATTCTACTGGCATTTCCAAACACGTACTTCTCGAACCTGAAACCAAAGGGTGAATTGACGAATATGGAAAACGTGACAAATGAGGTGAAGGCAATGTTGGACCCTAGTTTTACCCCTCCCCTTTCAGAGCAACCGCTACGATTTGGAGCAAAAGACGTCCAAGACTTAACCTGGAAAAACCTATTAGACGCCTATACATGTACCGAATGTGGACGGTGTACATCATCCTGTCCTGCCAACATTACAGGAAAACTATTATCACCGAGAAAAATCATGATGGATACACGCGATCGTCTTGAGGAAGTGGGAAAGAATATAAAGGCTAATGGGGCATTTGTAGACGACGGAAAATCTTTACTAGACACATATATAACACGTGAAGAACTATGGGCCTGTACAAGCTGTAATGCTTGCGTAGAGCAATGCCCAGTGAACATAAATCCTTTAGAAATTATTGTTGAGCTGCGAAGATATACTGTTATGGAAGAATCTCAAGCGCCAGCGAGCATCAATACCATGTTTGGGAATATCGAAAATAATGGTGCTCCATGGAAATATTCGCAAATGGATCGTGCAAACTGGACTTCTCAACAATAACCCTTTTACAGAACTATAATGATGGAAAAAGAATTACACGTACCGACCATGGCAGAATTGACGGCCAAAGGTGAAACCGCAGATATTCTATTTTGGGTAGGTTGCGCCGGAAGTTTTGATGAACGCGCTCAAAAAATAACAAGGGATATTTGTCGTATCCTACAACATGTCGGATTGAAATATGCCATTTTAGGTACAGAGGAAAGTTGCACGGGTGATCCTGCAAAACGTGCTGGTAATGAATTTTTATTCCAAATGCAAGCCATGATGAACATTCAGGTATTGGATGGCTATGAAGTAAAAAAAATAGTAACAGCATGTCCGCATTGTTTCAATACTCTTAAAAACGAGTATCCGGCACTTGGAGGCAATTACGAACTTATACATCATACCCAACTGATTCAAACTCTCATTGATGAGGGAAAATTAAAACCTGCAGATGGGCATGATTTTCAGGGTAAAAAAATCACCTATCACGACCCTTGCTATTTAGGTCGTGCAAACGAAGTCTATGAAGCTCCAAGGAAAGTACTGGAAAGCTTAGATGCCCAATTAATCGAATTAAAGAGATGTAAGAGCAATGGCCTTTGTTGTGGCGCTGGTGGTGGACAAATGTTCAAGGAGCCAGAGAAGGGTACAAAAGATGTTAATATAGAACGTATAGAAGAAGTAATCGATAGTCAAGCTACTGTAGTTGCTTCCGCTTGCCCATTTTGCATGACCATGTTAAAAGATGGTGTTAAAATTAAAGACAAGGAAAAAGAAATCGAAGTATTGGATATCGCAGAAATAACGGTAAGAGCCAATCAAATATAAAAAAAGGTCTGGAAATATCCAGACCTTTTTTATCATCAACGTGATGTACCCAGGAGCAGATTCGAACTGCCACACCCATACAGGCGCCACCCCCTCAAGGTGGTGCGTCTACCAATTTCGCCACCTGGGCCTATTTTTAAAATGGTATCGCAAATTTAAACGTTTTTTTAAATTCTACAAGCTTTTTCTGCTTAGATATTCATTTTTATTTATCGGTCCTATTTTAGCAGGTTCTTTTTGATCAATGTATGGATTACACCATCAACTAAACCGACACGAGGTACCATAATTTGCTTCAGATGCCCATATTTCATAATGGTCATAAAAATCTCCGTTGCAGGAATAATGACATCAGCACGATCCTCATTCAGCCCCAATAAAGTGATTCGTTCTTTTAATGAATAAGATGTCAAATAGTGATAAAGAGCCTTTAGCTTAGCATAAGAAATTGGCTTATCAGCCTTTTCATTTGCTAAACGTGAGAGCTTGTTAATATTTCCACCAGTACCAATGCCATATACCTGCTTATACATTTTCGTATTATGGGATACCCATTCCTTTAAATCATCCCAAGTCTCTTGTTCATCCTTATTGTCTAAAATACGAATTGTACCTAGGTTAAAGGATTTTGAATTCACCAATTTAGCATTGGCAAACAAAGACAACTCTGTACTTCCTCCACCAACATCGATATACAAATAAACCTTATCCATATCCATCTTTGCTTCCAAATGGCTATTGTAAATAATCTCAGCTTCTTTAGTTTCCATCGATAATAGCGATATCAATGCCAATTTCACTTACTTTTTTAACAACTTCTGGTCCATTGGTCACATCGCGCATTGCAGATGTCGCACATGCCATGTAATCTTCGACATTGTACACATCCATCAATTCACGGAATGCACGCATTGTCTTTACTAGATTATCCGCTTTCTTAGGCGATAATTTTTGATGAATAAAAGCATCGTCCCCAAGACGTAGTGGAACTCTTAATAGTGTATTCTTTTTAAAAGAAAAACCTTCTTTTTCTTGAATAATATCAGCAATTAAAAGTCTAACCGCATTTGAGCCGATATCGATGGCAGCATATCTCACATTAAAGCATTTAAAGTAAATAAAAATGATTTTGGTTTATCTTTTGCAAACACGTCCATTAGCGCTCACAAAAAGACCTCCTTAATTGTTTCGAAATTATAAATAATAAATGAAGTCGAGATGATGTTAATGTTAAATTATTATGAACACGATAATAATTTAACACAAAGTCGGTTGTTGTAATATTTCCAATTGCCAATAAATCTGTTCTTCAGTTACAAAATAAGCCTTATTATTCCTAATCTGCTCATATACTGCATCAAACAACAGCATATAATCACCTTTAATCGATTTTACGCTTTCTGATACCATATTGCCTTGGTCCAAATAAGTCAGTAAACCCTCTTCATGCTGATTTTCTTCCCCATAATGATCCTCAATCGGACTAATGCCGGCAAGCAGTTGATTTTCTTGAACATCCGTTCGGCCTTTTACAAAAGTGCCTTCAGTACCATGTAATAAAAAACTATATTGAGATTCTAAAACCAACATACTAACAGTAATGAACACCGTAAGTCCTTTATCGAAAGTCAATAATAGCGTTGCAAAATCATCCACTTCAGAATCTTTGCGATGGATGGATGTCCGTTTTATGGCAGATATTGGTTTACCAAATAAAGATATTACCTGATCCAATAGATGAGAGCCCAAATCAAATAAAATACCAGCTCCAGGGCGCTTAGTCTCTTTAAAAACCTTCTGCCCAATCTCAGCTCTAAAGCGATCAAATCGCAAGTGAACCTCAACAGGCTCTCCTACCTTTCCAGAGTGTAGAAACCGAGGCTAGGGCATTGAAATCCGAATCAAATCTTCTATTGTGATAGGGTAATACAAACTTACCCACCTTTCTTCCTAAATCGAACAACTCTTTCGCCTCAGAAACAGTAGGAGCAAAAGGTTTTTCAATCAGCACATGCTTTCCAGCTAACAAAGCCTGCTTAGCAAAGGAAACATGTGTATCATTAGGTGTATTGATGATCACTAGCTCAATTGCTTCGTCTGCCAGTAATTGTTCGACACTATCATAACTGATAATCGAAGGATTGTCCAATTGGGCTTTTTTAGTAGATCGTTCAACCACAGCTCGCAAATCAAACCGATCATTATTGGCTATAAATGGCGTATGGAATACCCTTCCGGACATTCCATACGACAAAACACCTGTAACTATTTTATTTACAGTCATTAAAGTATTTTTTATTTAGTGATGTGCGTGCTCGTCTACTTTACCACCTGCAAGTTTGTAAACCTCTTGTAGTTTTGTTAAACTTTCCTCTGAAAAGTGGTTAATATCCGCATTTGTATTTTTTGACTCTCTAGTCAATTTAGTATTTACTTCAGTTTGGATTTTTAAAACTGTAGCAGCATACGCCTTATCATTGAATACAGACGTACTATCAGCAGCTAATGCAGCAGGTACTTCAAAAGCAGGAACACCTCTCATAGCATCATTCACATGCAGTGATAATGCCAAGGAGTCCAAGTGTGGAAGTATCGTACTATACGCTTCTTGAATCTTAGATGACAAAGCTTTCGTCTCAGCTGATGTCGATTTTGACTCAGCAAACTTTGCTAAATTCACTAAATAATTTCCTTCCTCACCAACATATTTAAACATAGCATATCCGTCGCCATCAGCTAAAGAAGCTCGTGAGTTTTTATATTGTTTATCCAAACCTGTTTGGTAGTTACAAGAAGCTAATAAAGAACTTCCACAAACTGCTACCGCAACAAATAACTTATTAAATTTCATATCGATTATATTAACAGCACAAAAATAATAAAATAAACGGGCTTCAAAACTCTTATTAAAAAAGAGTTGAAACTTTATGCCACATTTCTACCAGCATTGACTACTCCATATATGGTTCTAGCAATTAATTTAGCATAGATTTCTCTTTTCTTTTCATCTAATTTGCCTTCATTAATTAATTTGATAGCATAATGTTGTATTATCAATAGGGGCAATACGATATTTTCACGCGCCAAAATAGATTCACGATCTATAGGGTAATTCTCCATTAATTTTGATGTATTGCTAAGCTTCAACAAGTATGCTTTGGTAACCAAAAACTCCTCATGTAGCATTTTCCAAAATTCGCCGTACTTTTCATCAAACTGCATATAAGATGTAATGTCAAAGTTCGATTTAGTCATCGACATCATACAATTATCGATTAACGTCTGGAAAAAACCTGAAGACAGATACAATTGCTGTACATCCTTCCAAAGGTTGTTTTGCTCTGCCCATTTAAGCGCCGTACCCACTCCATAAAAACCTGGAATATTTTGTTTCAATTGACTCCAAGCAGTTACAAAACTAATGGCGCGCAAATCCTTAAGCTTCAACTCTTTATCTGAATTCCTTTTAACAGGACGACTACTGATATTGATCGAAGAAAGTACTTTCAAAGGTGATAAGGTCTCCAAATAACTTAAGAACAATGGATTTTGACGTAAATCCATAAACTTATTGTAACTCAAATCTGCTAAACGATCCACTATGCCCTTTTGATGCGGAGTCAATGTATCACCAGATTTTTGTTTCAGATCAGAAATGATACCAGCATGTAGCAATTGCTCAATATTGAACCTAGCCGTATCTAATGAGCCGTATTGACTACTGATGGTCTGTCCCTGAATGGTCAATTGTATATGATCATTTGCAATTTCCTGTCCCATGGATGCATAGAATCTTTGTGTCTTACCTCCTCCCCTTGCAGGCGGCCCTCCACGACCATCAAAGAAAACGAGATCCACACCATATTCTCTCGCAATTGCTGTCAATTCTATTTTAGCACTATAAATAGACCAATTGGCCATCAAATAACCACCATCTTTTGTACTATCAGAGTAACCAAGCATAATCGTTTGCTTATTACCTCTCAGTTTAAGATGCTTTGCATATTCCTTATTGGTATACAATGATTTCATCACATCGGCCGCGCGAGTTAAGTCATCAACGGTTTCAAATAAGGGTACAAAATCAATCGTCAAGGTGTCTTTAGTCCAGCCCGACCATAGGAACAACTGTCGTAATCCTAAAATATCACTTGCTTGTTGACAATTACTAATAATAAATCGTTGAGCAGCACGCTCAGAACCCGATTTTTGAATATTCTTTAATAAACGTATTACTTCTAGGGTATCTTTTTCCAATGCCGTAGCTTCATCATCAAAAATCAGATCCAATTCCTTAAAATTGATATTTTTTTGTTTATCTTCTTCAGACAACAATCCAAATCCTGATGCAACACCTGTCTCTTCTGGATATTTCTTAGTGATATAATCAAAGGTCTGTGTCAGAATACTACTATCTTGGCGAATATCCAACGTTGTAAAGAAACAACCGAAAGTCATCACTTTACGCAATAAATCATCTACAATCTCTACAAAAAGATTATTGTGATCTTCATGAAGTACCCTTTGTATAGCTTTTAGGTTTTCAATAATATTGTCGGTCTCATCGATAGGAGCTTCAACAGGATTGAAACTATTTTCATAAAACAGTTCCTGTAGATTGTCCATATATTTTTCAACCCCTCTAAAAGTAATACGACGCTTAACAACTCTGAAATCCCTATAATAACAACGGAACAAAATTGTTCTTAACAACGTAGCAACTTTTTTTGTACTTTCGGCACTAACATTTGGATTACCATCGCGATCCCCTCCAGGCCAAAAACCAAGCTCAATTAACTGTTTTACTTCAGCAGTCTCGATTCCTAACTCATCATCGATATAGGTCTGAATTTCTGAAGCAACCTTATAAAATACATTTTCCAGAAACCAAGCTAAGCTAATAGCTTCATCTACTGGAGTTGGTTTATTATTATTGATAAAAGGAGTTTTTCCTAATTGTTGCAATAATAAATGGATATTGTGAATATCATTCTCTTTAATTGCACTAATTAAATCATTGATGATCGATAAAACGGAGCCCGGGTAAAATTGAGTTGGATGAGCGGTCAATACTAAACGAACTGAAAAATCCTTTAATTTCGCAACGATTTTTCTTTTAAGTTCCGGATTAGCTTCAGCTGATTTAATCAAAGAACCAAGCTGCGCTGAATTATCAGTCTTACCTATTGCTTTAAAAGACGAATCTTCAATCGCATCAAACAAAACAACTTGCCTTTCTATATATTGCACAAAACGAAACAATAAATCGATCTGAGTCTCCTCATCCGAATAAATATCGTGTTGTTCAAAAAAGCTATTGATAATTTCCTCAGGTGTCTGATGCTTCTCTACACCATTTTCACAATGCTTTGCAAAAAATGGCAATAAGGTACCTGTATCCTTTACTTGCTGAAACGGTAGTGTTAAAAATAAACTTTTGAAAAGTTCAAATCGCGTCAAAACTTCGTTTTGAAAAACGGCTTCTTTTGTACTTAATTTCATATTATAGAAAAAACAATTGTAGTTATTGGAGAATGTTTAAATATTTTCAAACATTCAAATATATAAAATTTATATCTTAATAAAGGTATAAATGAAAAATAGCTAACAATAACATCTTAACATTACAATATTATTAAGAACAAATTCAATTCTCATTTGTTATGATAGTTACATCAATCATAATATACGTAATGGGACAATTATATACAGCAGCAGTGACTGCAACAGGAGGACGCAACGGGGAAGTAAAATCTTCCGATGGGATTATTGACTTGATTGTTAAAAAACCTACTGAAATGGGAGGTGAGGGTAAAGCAACCAATCCGGAACAATTATTTGCTGCCGCGTGGAGCTCCTGCTTTTTAGGAGCCGTGGCTGCTGTGAGCGAGAAAAATCATGTCGATATGACCGATGCAACAGTTACCGTCCGAGTGACATTCAACGAAGAAAATAATGCTTTCTTTCTTTCAGCAGAAATTGACTTACATGTTCCTACATTAAGTATTGCAGAAGCTCAAAAATTAGCAGAAAAAGCACATCTCGTATGTCCTTATTCCAAGGCAACAAAAGGAAATGTACAAACAAAAGTTAGCGGTATCTAACACCGACGTACCGTTTTTTAAAAGCTACGCTTTTTATCGAAATAGCGTAGCTTTTCCTTATTCGATCTTGTATATTTGTTTGTATTCAACATTATGAAGCAAACACAAGAAATAAAAAGTTTTTTTTATAGCCAATATTTCGCCGATGGTATCAGGATTACTATCGGCTGCATTGTGCCCGTGATTATATTCGCTGCCATGGGGCAATTCATGAATGGAAACATTCGTATCCTTTGGTGCATTATTACTGGGATTATCCGATACCCCCGGGGCTCCGTCCCATCGTCGTATCGGAATGTATTTTACTAGTATCTTCACCATAATCACATTTATACTTACGGTATCTATCAATACAAATGTCTACCTGGTGACGATATTGATAGCCATATTATGTTTCATTTTTGCAATGTTTGCTGTGTTGAATGCGAGAGCTTCTAACGTTGGTTTGATGTGTACGCTAATGATGCTCATCCATGTGGATACTCCATTTACACTATATGCTGCACTCACCTATTTGTTTTACTATAGCATTGGCTGCCTTTGGTACATGATCGTGAGCTTATCCATTACACAAGTAAGGCCATACCGGTTAACACAACAGGAGTTGTCCGAATCAATACGTCATGTAGCAGATTACCTCCGTTTAAAAGCCAATTTTTACGATATTAATGTTGATAATGATAAAAACTATCTTAAGCTTATTGAGAAACAAGTAGAGGTCAATAATCATCAAGAAAATGTTAGAAATTTACTGTTTCAAAGTAAAAGATCCATTAAAGATACGACCAAGACAGGTCGTTATCTCACATTCGTATTCAACGATATCATTGATCTTTTTGAACAAAGTATGGCTACACATTATGACTACAATACAGTCAGTGAAAAATTTGGACATACAGGTATCTTAAATGAATTTAAGCACATTATTTTAAAATTAACAAATGAATTGGATCATATTGCATACCAATTAAATGCCAATAGGACACCCACTCCCATGTATAATTTTGACCAAGAAATCAATCTGTTACATCGGAAAATTGATAGTATTGAAAAAGAATTTCACTATAATACCATAGCATTAAGAAAAATTTTGATCAACGTTCGGGATATCATTCGACATATCAACGATATCTACAGTTACTCTCATTTGAAATCTACAGAAGTCAGCAAATTGGAAATAGATGACGCAAAAAAATTCATCGAACCCTCTATCATCGATTTTAAAAAGATTAGAGAAAACTTAACACTAGATTCAACTTATTTCAGGCATGCCTTACGGATGGCTATAGTAATGTCTGCTACATACTTCCTTGCTAAATCGTTCCACATTAGTGAAAATATATTCTGGATATTATTAACCATCATGGTGATTTTAAAACCCGGCTTCGGGCTGACGAAATCTAGGAATATACAGCGCTTAATGGGAACCATTATCGGCGGCCTTATTGGTGCTTTCATACTGTATATGGTGCATGATGAAACGATTCGTTTCATTTTATTGATACTTTTCTTCTTAAGTGCATACAGTCTTTTTCGAGTAAATTATATCGTTGCCGTTATTTTCATGACCCCCTATGTCCTCATCATGCTAAGCTTTGTGAGTACAAATACAATGGAGGTAACGAAAGAACGTATTTTAGACACATTCATCGGAGGAATGATTGCTTTTCTTTCAAGCTACGTTATTTTCCCAAATTGGGAATCGACTCAAATTAAAGAATCGATGCAAAAGCTATTGATTGCCAGCTACCATTATATCGCACTGACATTGAAAGAGATTGCAGGAAATGACCCGACCATCACAGAGTACAAATTAGTACGAAAAAAACTGTACGTAGAAACGGCCAATATGGGTTCAACTTTCCAGCGCATGCTAACAGAACCCAAGAATAAGCAAAAGTATACTAAAGATGTAAATAGGTTTGTTATTTTTAATCATGTGCTTGCCTCTTTTGCTGTTACGCTTCACAATCAAGTTACTTCTTCGAAAGCCAACCATACGATCACAAAAAACCACGTTAAGTTAATTCGAAAGATTTTGAGTGCGCTAGAAACTGCAATTAGAGCACTGAACAGCTCTAACGAAGAAAATAAATTCATCCCAGTAGATTTTCAAATACCAGAAAATCAAGTAGCCACAGATGATTTTGAGGACGAAAACAGTAATTTACTAACCGAACAACTACAATTTATCACTAAAATTGTTTCGGATATAGCTAAATTGGTCCAGCAATTAAAGGAGAAGGCAGATGCAGAGCTTGAACCGACATTAAACAATAACGACAACTAATTTTAAATGAATAGCGAATATGCAAGATAATCATTACGATATCATTATTGTAGGTGGAGGCCCAATTGGACTTGCCTGTGCTTTAGAAGCTTCTCTGAATAACCTTTCCTATGTAATCTTAGAAAAGGGATGCCTTGTCAATTCGCTGTATCATTACCCGCAAAACATGACTTTCTTTTCCTCATCGGATCGATTAGAGATTGGCGATATTCCATTTGTAACCACACTTCCGAAGCCCAAGAGATCCGAAGCCCTAGAATATTATCGTCGCATTCAACAGAAATTCAAGTTAAACATTAAATTGTTCGAAGAAGTGACCGCTATCGACAAGCATAATGATATTTTTAATACAAAAACCACTAAAAATATCTACACCTCTAAATACGTCATTATAGCAACCGGATTTTACGATATCCCAATGCTACTCAATATACCAGGTGAAAATCTTGATAAAGTAAAACACTATTATCAAGATCCGCACTATTATGCAAACCAAAAAGTTATTGTAGTAGGTGCCAGTAACTCGTCAATAGATGCAGCGCTTGAAACATTTAGAAAAGGTGCAGATGTTACACTGGTTATTCGGGGTAAAGAAATAAGTCCAAGAGTAAAATACTGGGTCAAACCTGATATTGAAAACAGAATTTTAGCTGGTGAGATTCGTGTATTTTATAACAGCAGTTTAAGTGAGATAAGCGACTCTCATGCCCATATTCAGACTCAAGATGGTGAAGTTATTTTAGAAAACGATTTTGTTTTGGCACTAACAGGCTATAAACCTAACTTTAAGTTCCTCAAATCAGCAGGAATTAACATCGCAAACGAGTCGCCTTGTCAACCTGAACATGACCCTGATACTATGGAGACCAATGTAGATGGGCTTTACCTAGCTGGTGTTGTCTGTGGCGGATTAAATACGCACCTGTGGTTTATTGAGAATTCGCGCATTCACGCACAACAAATTCTAACTGATATTAAGCATAAAGAAGAAAATTTACTTTCTTAAACCTTTTAAGAATATCTTCATCATCTTTTTTTGTAGACTTAAAATCACATCAAATTCATCTTTAGTTGGGAAAAGCATATTTTTTATATCCTTCAATATACCCATTCTCATCCCTAATAGAGAATAGAGAAGAATCCGAGCTGTACCTTCAATATCAGCCACTTCGATTTCATCTTTCTCTACACCTAAAGTTAGAATTTCTCCAATAAGATCAACTTCTCTAACAAAAGATTCTTTGAATACACGTTCCAACTCTTCAGGAAGCTCTTTAACCATATTGATCGTATATTCAAATAAGTTGTAATATTGATTGATGATTTCAACTCGTTTGTCAATGGTATACATCAGCATTTCTTCAAAGTCGTTACAAGTATCGATTTTCAATTTAATATCCTGAACCATCTTATCTATTACATACTCAAATACAGCTGAATATAGACTGTTTTTATCTGGAAAATAATAGTAAAGAAGTGCTTTTGAAAAATTCAAATCTGTTGCAATCTCAGACATAGTCGTTTTTGCCATACCAAAATGAGCAAAACGACGTGTAGCCGCCTCCAATATCTTAATCCTTTTTAAATCTGCATTTGCCATCAATTCAAAAATTAATTACCCTTAATAACTGCTTTGTACTATCTTTACTAACTAATATATAAAGATAATTTATTTTTTTGATTTTTTGATAAAACTAGTCAACAATGCATATAAATATACAATCAGCTATTTCATTAAAAAAATATAATACATTTGGTATTGAGGAAATTGCTACAAATTTCATTGAAATAACCGACCCCATACAACTACTAAGTGCATTTGAAGCAGGTATATTCGAGAAGGATTTTCTAACATTGGGAGGAGGAAGTAATATTTTATTTACCAAGCCATACCAAGGTTATATCATAAAAATAAATATTAAAGGAATACAAGCGACAACACTTAAGCAAGATATTTTTATTACTGCTTCAGCAGGAGAAATATGGAACGATCTGGTATGGTACTGTATAAACAATAATTATAATGGCCTAGAAAACATGGCACTCATCCCTGGGACAGTCGGCGCCTCCCCTGTTCAAAACATTGGAGCCTATGGAAACCGAACTCATGAATATCTTCTACAGTTGCGTAGCTTTTGATACGTTAGAAGGGGTATTTCGAATTTTCCACAATGAAGATTGCAAATTTTCTTACAGAGATAGTATCTTTAAATCCGAGCAAAAAGGACGATACATTATCACTGAAGTAACCTATAAGCTAGATACTTTACCATCCATAAATACCACGTATGGCGCAATAAGTAAGGAATTAGAAAATAGAAACATCACCAATCCTACCATTCGAGATATCGCTGAAGTTGTCTCTGCTATCCGTGTAGAAAAATTACCTGACCCAAGCACAGTTGGAAATGCAGGAAGTTTTTTCAAAAACCCCATCATATCCTTAGAACAGTATAATAAATTAAAAGAATTATTCCCGAATATAATTAGTTTTAACATGCCTAACAATCAAATTAAGCTCGCTGCTGGGTGGCTTATTGAACAGTGTGAATGGAAGGGTAAGGTTGTAGGACAAGCTGGTGTCTGGAAGAATCAAGCTCTTGTACTAATAAATATACATTCTGCTACAGGAAATGAAATTTTTGAACTATCGTCTAAAATAATAAACGATGTTTATCAAAAATTCAATGTAAAATTAGAACGCGAAGTAAACATTTTTTGATTAATAATAAAATAAATATTAGTGAGAAAGAATAAAAAAAAACGCGAATTAAAGGCATTTGAATAGGCGATTTCATAAAAAAAAACATTTCTACAGACGAAATCCACTGTTAAATATCTATTAATTTTATATCAATTGTCAATAATTAGCATACTATTTGTAAATACTCAACTGAACCGTATTAGAATCGCTGGGGAATTATTATTTCTCACTCAGTGTTTTGTAAACCATTCATTTAAATATGAATATAAATTCAGTGATATGACTAAGTATGAATTCAACTCATTAGTATTAGAGCAATCAGACTCTCTAAAACACTACGCAAGAAAGTTTACGAACGATAGCGAGGACGCTAACGATTTGGTGCAGGACACACTGCTAAAGGCTGTTACTTACTTTAACAATTTCAGAGAAGGGACAAATCTCAAAGGATGGTTATATACCATTATGAAGAACACGTTTATAAACAATTATAGACGAATTGTTAAAACAAACTCCTTCATAACCAAAGAAGAAGAGATTTCAAATGCAAATCTAATCTTATCTGCATCTAAAAATCAAGGAGAAAATAAATTTGTTATGGAAGATATCCACATGGCTCTTTCAAAACTTTCTGAAGATTATTATATCCCATTTAGCATGTACTTCGAAGGATATAAGTATCATGAAATATCAGAGCATTTATCCATACCAATTGGAACTGTTAAAACGCGAATACATATTGCTCGAAAAGTAATGAAAAAATCATTATCGACCTATAAGCTTATCGATTAAGATTTTTTAACTTCGGCCATGGATAATTATGAAAATCTTACGGTGTACTCGAAGTCTAAATTAGCATTAAGAAATGGTCAAGATAGACCTGAGATATGGGTTGCATTTAGAGGATTAATATATGATGTCACCGATAGTCGACTGTGGAGAGCAGGCAAACATTACGAACATTGGGCAGGTCAAGACCTAACTGAGGAGCTTGCAGAAGCTCCTCATTCAGATCAAGTATTTATAAAATTTCCTATTATCGGAAAGATTGGATAATTAAAATTCAAACTTAGCCAACGATACAAATGCTTTCAATCTAGCTTCAATCTCTTCCTGAGTCAACGTTTGTAATCGCTCAGTACCGAATTTCTCAACACAGAAAGATGCTAATGCCGACCCATAAATAGTGGCATTCTTCATATTTGTAAAGTTGATTGTTTTTACTTTTGCTAAATAGCCAATAAAGCCACCTGCAAATGCATCACCAGCACCAGTTGGATCAAATACCTCAGCCAATGGTAATGCAGGCGCTGAGAAAATCTGTCCTTCACCAAATAATAATGCACCGTGCTCACCTTTTTTGATGATTAGATATTTTGGTCCCATTTGTAAAATAACTTCTGCAGCCTTCACTAACGAATATTCACCTGACAATTGACGAGCTTCACCATCATTGATCGTTAATACATCAACATGGTTCAATACTGCTTTCAAATCATCCATTGCAATATCCATCCAGAAATTCATGGTATCCAAAACAACCAATTTAGGTTTGTTTTTTAGGCGATTTAAAGTCGTCATTTGAACTTGAGGAGTAGCGTTACCCAACAATAAGAATTCACAATCTTGATAAGATTCAGGAATAATTGGGTCAAAATCTGCCAATACATTTAATTCTGTCGTGATGGTATCACGGCTATTCATATCATTATGATACTTACCAGCCCAGAAAAATGATTTTCCGCCTTCAATGATTTGAATCCCCTCAACAGCTATACCTTTACTAGTAATGATATTTAAGTTATCATCTCCGAAATCTTCACCAATTACGCCTACTAATTTGACGTTATCATATAAGAAAGATGCTGAAAGGGCTGCAAAAGTACCAGCTCCGCCAACAATTTTATCTGTTTTACCAAAAGGTGTTTCGATAGCGTCGAATGCTACCGTGCCCATTACTACTAAACTCATAGGTATATAAATAAATAACTTAAACAAAAAAAACCGGCTTAAAAGCCGGTTTCACCTAACGCTCCTGAAGCTGGGCTCGAACCAGCGACCCTCTGATTAACAGTCAGATGCTCTAACCAACTGAGCTATTCAGGAATCTTCTCAAGAAGGACAACTAAATATCCCTCCCTTTTGACGCTACAAAAATAGCTAAATTCAACGTATTTGCAAATTTTTTTAAATATTTTTTATTTTTTAGCGCTAGAAATATAAACCTCATCCAGAAGACCGCATGATATCGATTGATAACAAAGCAATTACATACATCCACGCTAATTTCTTTCGGATACGAAACCACAACATGAATACAAATACTGCAATGAATACCAGAATATTTATCTTCTCTAAGCTATCGAACCTCTTTAAAACATGTAAGAATCATCAAAAGGCAGTATATCGCAAGTAATCCTACAGCATTAAGAAAAGCTATACCACCCTTCAACTACAACTTGCCATTTCAAAATCTAGTCCAATATTACCCCAGTAACCCAACAATATAATCACATCTGACATTATCTACTCAGAGAACATCTGAAATGCTATAAAGACATCCAGACCAAGTATAGTAGACTTTTTTTTATTAGAAGCTGTATGTTATTAAGGCATGGGAATCACACTTGAGCAATGAGATAGACTTCAACCTATAGCAAAATAGCAATTTTCCTCCTTTAGCATTCAGGCTCGCCAGCACATTTTAAAAAAAACATAACAAAAGCAAAAAGCCTCTCCAAAATGGAAAGGCTTTGTTTTGCTCCTGAAGCTGGGCTCGAACCAGCGACCCTCTGATTAACAGTCAGATGCTCTAACCAACTGAGCTATTCAGGAATCATTCAAGAGTATATTACTATAGCTCTTTGGTCATTTAAGAATTAAAATTCTTATCTCTTAATACGTTCAATCTAGATTTTCGATTGAATGACGATTTTACTATTCAAAATCGTTTTGCTCCTGAAGCTGGGCTCGAACCAGCGACCCTCTGATTAACAGTCAGATGCTCTAACCAACTGAGCTATTCAGGAATCCTTTTACTTTTCCGAAGCGTCAATTCCGTTTCGGTGATGCAATTATCGGAAGATTATTGCACTCTTACAAATCTTTTAAAAACATTTTTCGCAACTCCCTCGCTTCCAACTAGAATAAATTTCATGGCATTTAGATCAAAACACCCTTTAAGAGTAAAACAGCAAATGTAAAGTAAATTAACAGGCCGGTTACATCTACCAAAGTTGATACAAATGGAGCGGAAGAGCTAGCGGGATCAGCTCCGAGTCTCCTCAATATAAAAGGAAGCATCGATCCCATCAACGACCCCCATAGGACAACGCCTACTAATGATAAGCTCACCACAAGTCCTACCAAAACCCAATGTTCACCGTAAACATGTGAAAAAGCTTGCCAGGTCATGATTCGGATAAATCCGAGGACACCAAGAATCAATCCGAGTAAGAATCCAGAAACAAGTTCTCGTTTCATGACTCGCCACCAATCCCCTATCGTTACCTCACCTAGAGCCATTGCCTGAATAATCAATGTAGACGCCTGCGAGCCACTATTACCCCCGCTCGATATAATGAGTGGCATTAAAGCAAATAACATGATAGCACTCGCCAATTGGTGCTCAAAATGCTCAATAACGGTCGCCGTGAGTAGTTGTCCGAAAAATAATACCACCAACCAGCCAGAACGCTTTTTGACCAAGTTGACTATAGAAACATCCAGATAAGGTTCGTCCAAGGCTTCAGTTCCCCCAAATCGTTGCATATCCTCGGTATATTCCTCATTTGCCACCCATAGTATATCATCAATCGTAACAATTCCCAACATAATCCCCTGTTCATCGATTACTGGCAAGGCCACTCGATTGTTCATCCGGAAAATATTAATGGCTTCTTCTTGGGGATCATTGGCATTTAAAGAAATGAGACGATTATCTATAAGCTCACCAACAACAACATTTGGATCGGCCATGAGTACATCTTTAATCCGGATATCATCAATCAATTTACCTGCTGCATCAATAACATACAAAACATCAATCGTCTCCGAATTCTTCCCATACCTACGGATATGCTCTAAAATGCGAATAATATTCCAATGTGGTTTCACCGTGATATAATCGGGTGTCATCAAACGACCAACACTATCTTCAGGATAACCTAATAAAGAAAGGGCTTCTTTACGATCTTGCGGAGGCAGTAGAATAATCAATTGCTTCACTACATCCCCATCCTTCAACTCACTAAAAAAGGAAGTTCTATCATCGGGGGGCATTTCATTGATTAATTCACTGATTTTAGTACCGGAAAGCTTTTTAAAAATACGTTCTTGTGTCGGGAAATCCAAGATACGAAACACATTAACCGCACGGTTCAAATTTAGGGTCTCTATGAATATATGGCCATATTCAGGAAGCTCATCAATTAGCGCCTCTACATCTGAAATATTTAGCTCATTTAAATATGCTTGTAATCCATCATTATCCTTCGACTCAATGAACTGTTCGATTTGTTCTACCTGCATTTCCAATTCTTCCATAATTCCCTTCCTTTACTAATATGCTACATCGGTGTATTTAAAATTTTATGCAAAAATCGTCTTTTTTAGAATAATATAAGAATTTATTTGATTTAGTATTTAAAAATACTAAATCTCAAAAAGGAAACAACTGATAAAATCACTTTTTAATACCATTATCTTATCTTTAGGCAAGATAGGATAATAAAACAACTCACTGTAAAACAGCTATAAATAAACAGAAAATTGATTTACTCAAAATGCCCACTAGCCTAAAACAAACCCATGCATGTGCCACAAAAAAAAGTGATTTTTATAGCCCCTAATTTTTGACTTCGCCCAAGGGGATAAAACAATAGCAAAATGAGTAATTTTAAATAAAAAAGTTATCTTATTTTAGCATAAATAATCCGACAGAATTACAAAAAACACAATAAACACACCTATGTGATATACACCGTTAAAAAACCTGATAACGCAAATTATAAGCAAATATACTTGATGCATTAAATATAGCACACAACTGAAATACATGAAAACATACTGGTTAACAATTCTATTATCAATTTTAACTTTTCATACCGGAATCTGTCAAATTTTTGAAGATAGTCAAGCACCTCCGTCTCAAAAATGGCATCAAATAGACTGTCAGGAATTTAGGCTTATCTTCCCCATCGAGATGAAAAATGGTGCTATTACCTTAGCGCATCAAATTGAAACGTATTTAAAAATTAGCAGTAGAGACCTTCAAGTAACGCCCAGAAAGATTTCATTAATTCTACAAAACACACAGCTGCAACCCAATGGTTTTGTTCAGCTTGCCCCTAGAAAATCCGAACTCTATAGCAGCCCTACACCAGAAACCCGACAACCAAGAATGGCTTCCCAATCTCGCACTGCACGAACTTAGACACGTCGTTCAGTTCGATAAATTGACAGGCAAGCTCAAAGCTCCTTTTCTAGAACAACTAGCACTCGCGATCTATGGACTCACACTCCCTTCTTGGTACTTTGAAGGGGATGCAACATGGACAGAAACCCACTATTCAAAAGGAGGAAGAGGAAAACTACCATCCTTTGAAATGCCTCTAAAAGCAAATGAAAGCGTTAATAAAAAATATAAATTTGAAAAATACTTATTGGGTTCATATCGTGACAAAGTACCAAGCTATTATACAATAGGTTATTTTATGACCCATTATCTAAAACAAAATTTCAAGGAAAACTTTGAACCGGAATTGTACGATAATCTTAAGAAAAATATACTCACACCTTACAATTTTAGCCGATCGCTAAAAAAAATGACCGGCTACAACAATAGTGGCTTATTCACGAGAACCATGAACGACCTCAATCATAAATGGCGTACAGATATAAGCGAGAAAGACCTCTATGAGATAATAGAGCCCAAATCAAGCAAAAACTACCAAGACTGGCTTTTACCTAAAAGAGATGAAAACAATAACTTATTAGCCTTATTACAATCAGCTAATAACACCTCCAAAATCGTTAAAATAGACACCAACAACCGTATTTCAACACTCATAAACATTGGGAGTCAAATCACCCCAAATTACGATTTCAGGAATAACATGATTACTTGGGACGAACAAAAAAGAGATTTACGTTATACAAAAAGGACCTATAATGTCATCAATATCTACCATTTAAAGACTGCGAAATACGAACAAATAAGTTTCAAAAGCAGGTATTATTACCCGATAATTCACCCTTTCAAGCAAGAAATATTAACTATTGAAGTAGACTTAGGTAACCAAACATCCATTAGCATAATCGATATCAATACGAAGAAAGTATTGAAAAATATCCCAATGGATGCAGATATATTCTTACAACAACCGTGTTTTAATGCCGATGGTACTAAAATCATCGCCATTGCAATCTCAAATAAAGGAACTAACTTGGTGGAAATACCACTAGATTCCACACAAATGACATTCCTCCAAGATTGGGGAAACGAACAGTTTGAAAGACCACAATATATCGATGAGAACAACATCCTGTTCAAAGCACAATATGGCGGTGAAGATAATTTATTCCAATATAATAAACAGTCAAAAATAACCTCCAAATTAACTCGCGCTCCTTTCGGAGCTTTCAATCCGACTTATAACCCCGAGCATAATGAAATACTTTTCAATAATTATCAGCACAATGGATATAAAATATCCAAAATAACCTTAAACAACCAAAGCAACGAGGAAACTCGACCGACACCTTATCGCGGCAACGAGGAACTCAACAACAAACACATTGAAATCACCACCGATAGCTCGACTGCCTATATCGTGAGTCCTTATAAAGGTATTTCCAGAACATTCAACTTCCATAGCCTTTCATTAAGCAACACCAATTTTGAAAGCTTAGACAATTTTAGACCTGGTATTTTCTGGCTATCAAATAATATACTCAATACAACACAGTTAGTAATGGGTTATGAATATGACACAGATATCAAAAAATCAATCTACTCCGCGACATTAAATTACAATAAATACCTCCCAAAATTCACCCTAAAATATGAAAACAAAGGTCAAATCGGGACAGCTACTATCGCCAATAAAGCGGATAGCACGCTCAACTTTGACTGGAGAGAACATGATGTATCCGCACAAATTGCAATACCCCTAGGATATTACAAACGCAACTATAGCTACAGCACAGGTTTCAATTTTGCTACATCATACCTACAACGATACAATTTAAGTATCAGAAACCTCAATAACTTTACCACAAAAGTATTGTTACCGTTAACGTATCAATTTTATTGGAATAGGAATGCGATGATGGCAAAAATGGATATAACTCCAAAATGGGGACAAAATTTTAGCATTACCTACCGGCACCTTCCCTTTGAAGATCAGCTACATGGAAATATATTTTCAATCAGAACGGGTTTCTATACCCCTGGTTTTTTAAGCAATCATGGTTTTCAACTGAGATTCGCCTATCAAAAAGCATCGGGTCAGTACCAATATAGCAATGACATCCCCACCATCAGTGGATATGGATATTACAAGTACGAGAAAATTAAAAACACGTTATTGCTGAACTACAGGTTCCCCATCAGCTACCCAGACTGGGCAATTGGAGGGTTGACTTATATTAAACGTATTAAAGGTGGTGTGTTTGCTGATTATCAAAATATCCATCAGCAATCCAATGCGAGTCCAAAATCTTTTGGTTTAGCAATTTCTGCTGATTTTAACGCATTCCGATTCCCATTACCCAATTTCGAAGCAGCTCTTAAACTAACCTATATCAATGACATAACAGCGACACAAAAAGTTGTTCCCACATTCAGCTTAAATTATACTTATTAAAGCCCTTTAAATAAAAAAGGCATCTCACGATGCCTTTTTTATTATTTACATAAGCGTTATTATCCTTCGATTGCTTTCACTCCAGGTAAAACCTTACCTTCCATGTATTCCAATAAAGCACCACCACCAGTGGATACATAACTTACTTTTTCAGTCATTCCAAATTTAGAAACAGCAGCAGCAGAATCACCTCCACCAATCAATGAAAAAGCACCTTTTTCAGTTGCATTAACCACTGCATCAGCAACAGCTCGCGTTCCTACAGCAAAAGTATCAAATTCAAAAACTCCCATAGGACCATTCCATAGAATTGTTTTAGATGATTCAATAATTTTAGCAAAGGCTTCACCCGACTCTTTACCAATATCCAAACCTTCTAAATCAGCAGGAATCTGATCATTAGGTCCGTCATATACATTCGCATCGTTAGAGAATTTATCCGCAATCTGAGCATCTGTAGGCAACACTAAGTTAACACCTTTAGCAGCAGCCTTTTTAACAAGCTCTCTAGCTAAATCCAATTTATCTAATTCCACTAAAGATTTTCCAATCTCTCCACCGCGCGCTTTTACAAACGTATAAGCCATACCACCACCAATAATCAAATTATCGACACGATCCAACAAAGCATCGATCAATTCCAATTTATCAGAAACTTTAGCTCCACCCATAATAGCAGTAAACGGACGTTCTGCTTTGTTTAATACTTTCTCCGCATTACCAATTTCTGCAGCCATTAAATAACCAAAGTATTTTGCATCAGGGAAAAACTGAGCAACTACAGCAGTTGAAGCATGAGCACGGTGTGCAGTACCAAAAGCATCATTAACATAAACATCACCTAATTTCGATAATTTCTCTGCAAAAGCAACATCGCCTTTTTCTTCTTCTTTATAAAAACGAAGATTTTCTAAAAGTAATACTTGACCAGGTTTTAAGTTTTTCGCTTTTTCAACAGCTTCTTCACCAATACAATCATTAGCAAATTGAACATCTACTCCTAAAACTTGAGATAAATGTGATACAATATGTTTTAATGAATACTTATCCGTTGGTCCATCCTTAGGTCTTCCCAAATGCGACATCAAGATAACTGCCCCACCATCATTTAATACCTTTTTGATTGTAGGAGTAGCTCCTTGAATTCTATTGTCATCTGTAATATTAAAATTATCATCTAAAGGAACATTAAAATCCACACGAATCAGCGCTTTTTTGTTAGCGAAGTTTAAATTATCTACTGTTTTCATCTCTATTGTTTATATGAAGTATTACCTATCCATCCAAATGGACAGCTAAATATAAAAAAAGCCTTTTACTATTCGAATAATAAAAGGCTTTTTTTGATAAATTCAAAAAAAATTAATGAATTTCAATCGAATATGGCAGTTTTGCCATAATACCTGATTGACCAGAAACATTTTTTATAACATTAAAATATTGATAAAACTCACCCATTTGCTGTTCAGCCATCCAAATCTGGACTTTTTCTTTAGATGTAGATAAGAACATAGACAAGGCATCCTCTTTAGCAGGATATTGCTTTATCGAATACGAATCTATTTTTGCTTTTTTAGCAGCAGATTGAATTGCATCATCGATGCCACCAATACGATCCACTAGACCCATTTTTAAAGCCTGTTGTCCGGTCCACACCCGTCCCTGACCGATACTATCCACCTGGGCAATTGTTATTTTACGACCATCTGAAACACGCTTCATAAAAGTTTGGTAAACACGGTCGACCTCAATTTGGATGATATCACGCTCCTCCGCTGTTAAAGGTCTATCTGGAACCATGCCCAAATCCGAAAATTTTCCCGTTTTAACACCATCAAAGTGAATTCCAATCTTAGTGTTCAATAAATTTTTAAAATTCGGAATTACACCAAAAACACCGATTGAACCCGTAATAGTATTATCTTCAGCAAAAATCGAATCCGCTGCCGCCGAGATATAATACCCTCCAGATGCAGCATAATCACCCATTGAAACAACGATTGGTTTCACCTTCTTCGTCAACTCAACTTCTCTCCAAATAACATCAGAAGCTAAAGCCGAGCCCCCTGGAGAATTCACCCGAAAAACAACTGCCTTTACTTTATCATCTTCACGCAATTTACGTAGCTCTCTAGAGATTTTATCAGACCCAATTTCACCTTTTTGCCCCTCACCACCAACAATAGCACCTTCAGCATATAGAACAGCTACTTGTGTCGATTCATCTGCACTAGGATTTTTAAATTTATAATCTAATAAAGAAACCGTAGACAAATCATCTTTCGCATCAACCTTTATCCTAGTCTTCAACTCCGTAATAAGTTCATCTTTATAAAGTTTAGCATCGGCCAATTTATAATGCACAGCATCATCAGCATTGCGAACGAGATAATTACGCGCTATCATATCCAACGAATCGGCTGAAACTCCCCTAGAAGATGAAATTTCATCAATAAAAGTTCGGTAAATACTACCTAAATATGAATTAACTTGTAAACGATTCGCCTCGCTCATTTCATTTAAAAAATAAGGCTCCACTGCACTTTTAAAAGTTCCGACTTTTACAACCTGCATATCGACACCCAGTTTATCAAAGGCATCTTTCATAAACATCGTAGAACTTGCTAAACCTTTAAAGTCAATAACTCCTTCAGGATTCACATATATCTTATCGGAAACACTCGCGATATAATAGGCTTTTTGAGAGTAGCTCTCATTATAAGAAACGATAAACTTGCCCGAGGATTTAAAATCCAATAAGACATCTCTAATTTCCTTCAGACTAGCAAATCCAGTAGCAATGGAACTAGCATCCATATAAATACCTTTTATTTTACTATCCACCTTTGCATTTTTTATCCTTGCGATAATATCATCTAAACCTATGTTTTTAGTGTTATATCCAGGAATATCAAGCGAACCAAAAGGATTTTCGACAGACCGTTCTGAAATCGAGTGATTAAAGGAAAGATATAGAATAGAATTATCTTTCACCACCACATCTTTCTCAGAAGAAGCAGAACTTACTATAGCACCAATAATACCTAATGTTATAATAAATAACACTACTGTTGAAATCACGATTCCAGTGACAGTAGCAAGTACATATTTAAAAAATGATTTCATAAAATAAATAATCTAAAGTTTGATTGTTACATTAGTCCGTAAATTACTACAAATGTTACAAATTAATTTTTAAATCTTTCATTTAATTAACTAAAATTCTATATTTATAAGGTGAAAAGCATCTACATTTTATTAGGAGCAAACCTTGGTGACCGTATAGCGCAGTTAAAAGGTGCTTCCGAAGCCATTGAAAGTTCAATCGGAAAAATTACAAAGGCCTCTACAATAGTAGAAACCGAAGCTTGGGGAGTAGAAGATCAACCTAGTTTTTTAAATCAAATTATTGAGGTCAAAACCTTCCTCAACCCCATAGAAGCATTAGAAACATGTCAAACAATTGAAAACAAACTGGGAAGAGTACGTTCCGAAAAATGGGGAGCTCGAGTCATTGATATTGACATCTTATACTACGAGCATGATGTCGTAAACTTACCGAATCTACAAATTCCCCATCCTTACATTCAGGAACGAAAATTTACCCTAATTCCGTTAGCCGAAATCGCACCAGATTATATACATCCAATTTTAAAAAAGAGCAATACAGAACTCTTATCCCTGTGCGAAGATTCATTGGAAGTAAATATTTATCAGAATCATGTATAAACACATAAGCCCAACCATTATCCAACAGAGTATGTTTAACAATCAGGATATGATTAAAGAATTCATAGCGCTGTACAGAACGCAAACCCCCATAGACTTCAAAAAAATAGAAATCGCAGTTATTGAACAGCAGTTTCAAAAGATATGTGATGCAGCACACCATATAAAACCCACAATGGAATATATTGGTGCTAGCCATATCAAAGATGCCCTGCAAGAAATGGAAATGCTGGCCCAAGAGAATAAAGAATTCAGTATTATTCAAAATGAATTTGAGACATTAAAATCGCATTTCACCGAACTATTCATGGAGTTGGAACAGTATGAAACATCCTTATAAGTCCTATTTCAAACGCTGAAAATGTAAAAATGACAGCAAAATGTAAACAATAAGTATGATAGGCAAAGCTAGAAATTGAAAAATAGCAAAAAGTACAACTGCCAAAATAACAAAGATAAACTTGTACTTATTCTCTGCCCAAGACAGCGAAGATAGCTTCATGGAGAACAACTTGATTTCACTGATCAATAAATAACTTGTAACAGCTATACTGATTAAAAGGAAATAGGGATTTAGGATAATTTCGGGGTACTTATCGGCGATAAAAGGCAACGATAAAACATAGAAAGTATTCATCGGTGTATTTAATCCTATAAAATCTGTAGTTTGACGCTCATCAAGATTAAACTTCGCCAATCGTACTGCAGAAAAAACAGTCACAAAAAAACCTAAGTAAGCAAATACTGGCTCATTAACAAACACATCCCCCAACAGCTTATAAAGAATGGCTCCTGGCAAGAAACCAAAACTCACCATATCAGCCAACGAATCTAATTCTTTACCAATATTCGATTTCACATGCAACAGTCTAGCGACCATACCATCGAAAAAATCAAATATACCAGAGGCCAATACGCAATAAGCTGTCGCCATATAATCACCTTTAAGTGCCATTAAAACCCCGATACATCCACTCAGTAGATTTAAGCACGTTATGGTATTAGGAATATGTTTTTTCATATTTTATATATAAATAAAAAAGCCATCATTTTAATAAATGATGGCTAAATTATTAAATTCAAATGGAATTACCCATTCATACTAATCAAAAACTCTTCATTGGACTTAGTACCACGCATTTGCGCTAATAAAAATTCCATCGCTTCGTTCGAATTCATATCTGCCAAGTGATTACGTAATACCCACAGACGACGGATAGATTCTTTGTCCATTAATAAATCATCACGACGCGTACTTGAAGCAGTCAAATCGATAGCAGGGAAAATACGTTTGTTCGCCAATTTACGATCCAATTGTAATTCCATGTTACCAGTACCTTTAAACTCTTCGAAAATAACCTCGTCCATTTTAGATCCAGTCTCTGTAAGCGCTGTTGCTAAAATAGTCAATGAAACCTCCATGCTCAATATTACGTGCAGCACCGAAGAAACGTTTTGGTTTATGTAAAGCATTTGCATCCACACCACCAGATAAGATTTTACCCGATGCCGGAGCAACCGTGTTATAAGCACGAGCCAGACGTGTAATAGAATCTAGTAAAATCACAACATCATGGCCACATTCAACCATACGTTTTGCTTTCTCTAAAACGATATTCGCGATTTTCACGTGACGTTCTGCTGGTTCATCAAAAGTAGATGAAACAACTTCAGCACGCACACTTCTCGACATATCTGTAACTTCCTCAGGTCTTTCATCAATTAATAAAATAATTAAATAGACTTCAGGATGATTTTTAGCGATCGCATTTGCAACCTCTTTTAATAAATTTGTTTTACCCGTTTTTGGTTGAGCTACGATAAGACCACGTTGTCCCTTACCTATCGGTGTAAAAAGATCCATGATACGTGTCGAATAGTTACTCGTACCCAAATCCAAATTCAAACGTTCAGTAGGGAATAATGGTGTTAAGAAATCAAAAGGAACACGGTCACGAATTTCCGCAGGGTTTTGACCATTGATGGCTTCTACGCGTACCAATGGGAAATATTTCTCACCTTCTTTCGGAGGTCTGATACTACCTCTAACCGTATCTCCAGTTTTCAAACCAAATAATTTGATTTGTGACTGAGAAACATAGATATCATCAGGAGAAGTTAAATAGTTATAATCGGATGAACGTAAAAAACCATAGCCATCAGGCATGATCTCCAATACCCCTTCATTGACAATAACATTATCAAAATCTGCATTAGATGAAGTTGATTCTACTTTTGAAGGTGTTGATTTTATTACTGGAGTTGTTTTTATATTTTCTTCAGATTCTGATGGGGCTACTTGACTATCAGCTGAATCTATTTCTTCGTTTTCTTTTTTCCGAATAGTGACAGGCTCTGATGATTTTACTGCTGCTGTTCTTATTCTTTTTCTAGGTCTCTCAGTTGATTCATCAAGATTCTCTTCCTTTGCTTCAGAAGTATTTTCGGACTCATCACCAGTACTGATAATTTTTTCAATTAGCTCTTGCTTTCTAAGCTTATCAGCGTCACCGATACCTATTAATTTTGCAATTTCGCGTAATTCAGACACGAGTTTTGCATTTAATTCATTAATATCCATTAAATTTTTATTATGATATATTAGGATTTTATTTTAAAATGAAATCTATTTATTGCGCTCCATTAATCTTTATGATTAACAAACCAAGGGATTTAAGAACTAAGTGATTTCTTTACACCTGAAGCGGAATAAATTATGAGAACCTGCACAAAGAAAAAAAACAAATACCACATTTCAAAATTTATTGCAAAAAAAATCATCCATATGACAAACTATTTTTAATTAAATCGTTTTACTAAAAAACAAACGCACTTATTAACGTCAATATTATATTCAGTTTTGACATTTTTTTTTTAAGTTAGCGGAGAAAAAAAACAAAGCAAACGATTTAGATGGAAAATAAACTTATCAAAACAAATTATCCAGCCCTATATACATTAATTATTGTATTTTTCTTTTGGGGTTTCATTGCAGCAGGAAATAGTGTATTTATTCCTTTTTGTAAAAACTACTTTCATTTAGACCAATTTCAATCCCAGTTGATTGACTTTGCCTTTTACACCGCGTATTATCTAGGTGCCTTATTATTATTTATTTTCAGTACATTTTCTGGAAAAGACTTAGTAGGTAGATGGGGGTATAAAAAAAGTATTGTCTATGGCTTACTTTTCTCCGCATTAGGAGCAGCAGCCATGATTGTCGCTGTAGAAGTCAATGTATACGTAGGTATGCTACTTGGCTTGTTCACGGTTGCACTAGGCTTCTCTCTCCAACAAACAGCTGCCAATCCATTCGCAGTCTTATTAGGAGATCCCAAAACTGGTTCTTCACGTGTCAATTTAGGTGGTGGAATCAATTCTTTTGGAACAACCATTGGACCATTGGTAATCGGTTTTGCCCTATTTGGAACCTTCGAAACAATTTCAGATTCCGAAATTGCCAATTTACCCTTAGATAAAGTAGTATACCTATACATAGGTGTCGGTCTATTATTCTTGTTGGCTGCTAGTTTATTTTATTTCAGCAAAAAGGTGCCTGCAGGAATAAGTAACGAACCTATGGAAAAAGCGAATAAAGCGCTAAATACCCTAGTCATCATGACGATCTTGCTTTTCGCTATGTTTGCACCTGTTTTTTTAAGTTATAAAAGTGATGTAGCACTTCAATTGGAACAATTACAAGGACAATTGAAAAATCTAACAGACCAAGTTAGCATTGACGAATTAAAGCTTCATATAAAAGAAATCGCACATCCCCTAGAGATACAACGCATGTTGTGGTTAGCAGGAGCGTTAATAGTAGTGATTGGGGGTCTGATCTTTGCTAACGTAAAAGCACAGAAAAATCCAGAAGGATGGGGCGCGATGAAATACCCACAACTTGTGTTGGGTATGATTGCGTTATTTCTATACGTAGGAGTCGAAGTAGCCATCGGAAGTAATTTAGGTGAGCTACTTACCCTAAAGGAGTTCGGAAGCCTACAATCATCTCAAATCACACCCTATGTATCCATGTATTGGGGAAGTATGATGATAGGCCGATGGGCTGGTGCCATCACAGCATTTAACCTGACTAAATCAACGAAGAACATCTTACTGATCATTGTTCCATTAGTCGCATTCTCCATTATCATAGGAGTCAACACATTAGCAGGTTTCGAAATGTCTCACCTTTATTATTATGTTGTGTGTATCATTATACAGATCGGCGCATTCTACGTGAGTAAAGAAAAACCTGCCAGAACATTAATTATCTTTGGATTATTTGGAATCATTGCCATGGTCGTAGGTCTTCTATCTACCGGCACTGTAGCCATATATTCTTTCTTAGCCGGAGGATTAGCTTGTTCTATTATGTGGTCATCTATCTTTAGTCTTTCAATTGTTGGTCTTGGAAAATATACAGCCCAAGGTTCAGCCTTCTTAGTAATGATGATTCTTGGTGGAGGTATCATCCCCCCTATCCAAGGAAAATTAGCAGATATAATAGGAATACACAATTCTTATTTACTTCCATTGGTCGGTTTCATTTACATTGTGTTTTTTGCCGTTGCCGTAAGGTCCGTGTTGAAAAAACAAGGAATTAATATTGATGATATCGAATCAGAGGGAGGCCATTAAGGTCCATAAGCTGTTAGCTAATTGTAAAAAATACACTATCAAATCAAACAGATAGTGTTCATAAAAAAGGCCTTAATTATAGAATTAAGGCCTTTTTTATGAACACCAATAATCCTAGCTCAAATAATATTTCATTTTACTATTGCCAGAATACATAAATTATAAATAAAAAAATGTATTTTCGGAAATCGGATTCAAATAATCCTATTTTAAAACGAAAAACTCAATTAAAACTACTCAATAATGATTATTATTGCTGACGGAGGATCAACGAAAACAAACTGGTGTTTGTTGGATGATTCAAACAAAAAAATTTACTTCAACACAGAAGGGTACAACCCATATTTTGTAGATAGCGAATACATCGTTAACTCTTTAAGAAAAGGTCTACCCAATGATTTACCTTTTGAAGATATCAAAGAGGTTAACTATTATGGGGCGGGGGTCCATAATAAAGAAAAAGCTGATATCGTTGTCAAAGCTATTCAGGAAGTATTTCCAAAGGCCCAAGTTGAAGTTGGACACGACTTATTAGCTGCAGCCAGAGCTTTACTAGGTAAAGAATCAGGATTTGCCGCTATCTTAGGAACGGGTACCAACTCTTGTATTTACGATGGAAATGAAATCACCTATAACATTGATTCTTGCGCATACATCTTAGGAGATGAGGGAAGTGGCAGTTATATCGGTAAAAAATTATTAACGGATTATATCCGCGACTTAATGCCTCAAGATGTTCGTAAAGTATTTTATGACACTTACAAAATCACTCCTGATGAAATCATGGACGCGGTATATACCAAACCATTAGCCAATCGTTTCTGCGCAAGCTTCAGCAAGTTTGTGTACGACAACAATGTTAATATTGAATACACACGCGCAATCGTAGATGATGCTTTCGAAGCATTTTTCAGAAACTTAGTGAGTAAATATCCAAATTACCAAGACTATACATTTAACTGTATTGGCTCTGTAGGCTACAATTTCCGCAATGTTTTGGAAGAAAAAGCCCAGCAATATGGAATGAAAGTTGGAAAAATATTACGCTCTCCTATTGATGATTTAGTTCAATTTCATATCAATAGAGCGACAAAATAGTCTCAAACTATTTACGATTATTAATAATAAAGGGTGAAGATAACTATCTTCACCCTTTATTATTAATAATTTCATAACAGAGCATTTATATGTACATCATATTAAAATGCGTCTTTTGAAAAAAGGAAGTTATGAAACGAAACCTAGATATTGTAGTATTATCAGACATTCATCTCGGAACACATGGAAGTCACGCTAAAGAGTTACTTTATTACTTGGAGTCCATCGCTCCAAAAATGCTGATTTTGAATGGTGATATAATCGATATCTGGCAATTCAAAAAAAGCTACTTTCCATCCGAACACCTACATGTTATCAAAAAAATAATTGATTTAAGTGCTAATGGAACGGAGGTTTATTACATTACGGGAAACCACGATGAAATGCTTCGGAAATTTGCCGACTTAAAACTGGGTAATATCAAATTGACCAACAAGCTCTTACTTTCACTCAACAACAAGAAAGCATGGATCTTCCACGGAGATGTATTTGATGCCTCCATTCATCATTCCAAATGGTTAGCAAAATTAGGGGGATGGGGTTATGACAAACTCATCCAATTGAATCATTGTATCAATTGGTTTCTATTGAAAATGGGGAAAGAGAAATATTCATTATCAAAAAAGATAAAGAATAGTGTCAAAAAAGCGGTTAAATACATCTCAGATTTTGAAGAGACAGCAACAGAGCTCGCTATCGAAAAGAATTACGATTATGTAATCTGTGGGCACATACATCAACCACAGATAAAAGAAGTCATCACCAGAAAAGGTACTGTCACCTACATGAATTCAGGTGATTGGGTTGAGAATTTAAGTAGTTTAGAATATCATAATGGTGAATGGACCTTATTTCATTACGAAGATTATAAAGAATCCATTCTGAAAAATAAACTAACAGAAACACCGCTATTCACTTTAGAAGATTTAAAAAAATTAGTAACGATATAACAATCAAAAGGGGAATAACCTATCCCCCTTTTGATTTATAATTCGATTGATTCTCCAATTGCTGGTAAATAAAGTGTCTTACCAGAATTTGCGAACTTCGCTAATGCCTTTTCTTTATCAATAACGATAGGAGGAAAAGTATCGTAATGGATCCCTACAATCTTATCACAATTGATAAATTCAGCTGCTCTAACCGCATCATCAACATCCATGGTATAATGGCCACCTATTGGTAAAAAAGCCCAATCAAGACCCAGACCTGCCAAAAGCTTCATCTCCATGGTAAGGCCAGTATCTCCAGCAAAATAGATTTTCTTATTGCTGGAATACAAGATAAAGCCTACAGGAAAACCTCCATACTGCCCATCAGGAGTACTGTTGGTATGCAATGCATATACCATTTTAACGGTGCCAAAAGTAGTCTTAATAGTCCCTCCGAGATTAAATTCGATTACTTTATCATCTGGAACACCTTGCTTCCTTACCCACGCTGCAGTTTCAACAATTGCAGCAACAGTTGCCTGGCTATTCTTTTGAATCTGCGCCATATCAGCTACATGATCTTGATGACCATGACTTAAAAAGATGTACTCAGGCAAGAGGCTGTTTACATCGATTGATTTGGCTAGCGGATTATAGCTGATAAAAGGATCCAATAGCACGTTGTGCCCGTCAAAATCAAACGCTACACACGATTGTCCGTAATAGGTCGCTGTCATAAGATTATTGATTAAATAAACCTCCTAAACCACCAAGCATATCCTGACTCGCAGCCGACATCTCAGCCTGACTAACCTGTTTCTGCTTGTGTCAATGCTTTATTCAAAGCTACGACAAGTAGTTCCTCCAACTCCTCTTTATCAGCATTACCCAAAAAGATAGGATCAATGGTAATTTCTTTAATTTCTTTATTAGCTGTGGCAACGACTTTTATCAATCCACCCTCAGCCTCCCCAAAAACAGAAATATGATTTAATCTTTGTTTAATTTCTTCTGCCTTCTGTTGCGCTTGGAATAATTTATCAAACATAATGTATAATCTAAATGAAAAATTCTAAATATATTGCAATTTACAAATTTGAAATCAAAACATAGATGTCAAAATTACCTTTCATTTAATTCGCAAGTTCAAATCATCCTTTGTAAATTTGTGCCATGCAAAGCAATCAAGAAATTTTAGTAGAAGCTATCCTAAATCAATATGAGGTAGATCAAGCGCATTTACCACAAGAAATTTTAGATAAAATTTATGCGATCCCTGCTGATTTGGTAACAAGTGATGACATTATCAATTACACAAAATGTGTAGGTCAATTAATCAATAAAAATGATAAAATAGCTGAGCTTTTGGAAGTCTTGGAGGATGACGTACATATTATCACACATAAGCTGAAATTTATTACAGCAAATGACCGTCCCAAAGTGATCATTTTAGATGACATCAATCCAACGATTATCAATACCAGTAAGTATTTGCAATCCTGCATTACTATTGCAGGTGGAATACCGACAAATTCGATTGCAGATGCCGATAAAGTTATTATCATCAATGCAGAAGAGATGACAGTAGCACAG
This sequence comes from Sphingobacterium sp. SG20118, assembly GCF_044740685.1. Taxonomy (NCBI): domain Bacteria; kingdom Pseudomonadati; phylum Bacteroidota; class Sphingobacteriia; order Sphingobacteriales; family Sphingobacteriaceae; genus Sphingobacterium; species Sphingobacterium sp. SG20118. Next base: position 875,335 of record NZ_CP172826.1, on the reverse strand, counting down.
GTACCATCATTATTATCAGATCCTAATTGGGCAGATAGTAACGCAGTAAATTTAAACCAAGTTTTTTTGATCAATACAAAAGGATTTGGAAAAGTAGCTGGCCAGAACTATTGTGTAGAACTAGAGACATTAGCAGAAATTTTACAACCAAAATACTTCTTTTATGGGTTAGAAGGTAATACTTGGTTACAATTTCAATTAAAATAATCCGACAGAATGTCCCATAAACAACAGCATAAAGCTTCTTCCGAAAGCATTCCCTGCCGACTCTGTCAACAGGAATTCATAAAAAAAGCTGACAAAAGTCAGCTTTTTTTATGCAAATCTTTTACGAAGCAAAGCATAAAGCTTTTCAACCGATTGCGGTTTCTCAACCCATCTATTCTTTACGGCGTAATTAGTTTGTAAGAATGCGTCTGCTTCCGCATAATCATTACATCTATTCAGCAATTCAACAGCTTCACTGTAAGCTAAGCTATAACCATTAAATAGATCTTTAATAAACAACAATTTATCATTCAGATTAATGATGGCTTTGATATCCTTAACCTGTGCCGTAGCTCCTGCCGCTGCATTCATTTCATAAACACGATTTTGGACACCTGCCTTTTTCTGTTGCGAAATAATTTCATTTAAAGTGAGTGGACGAGCGGGTGCCTCTTCTTGGACAGGAGTCACAGGAAGAATTTCCTCTACAATGACAATCTCCTTCGGTTCCTCTATCACTTCATTAATAATAACTGCTGCTTCTTCTACTTCCGGTTGAATAGGTGCTTGTTGAACAGGCTGCTCTACTTCTTTTTCAGCAGAAACTGGTAAATCAACCACCACTTCCTCTTTTACAACTTCAACTGGTGTTGGCTTTGGAAGATTATCTGCTATCGGTTTCGTATCTGATTCCTCTTGGAGAACAACAGGTTGAATAGGTGTATGAATCTCATTCTCTACAGGAGTTGCGATGGGCGATGCCTGTTCCTCTTTGGTCTGGCGACCTTGAAACAAGTTAGAAGGTGGTGTAAAGTAATTGTTGAACGACAATTTCTCTTCCTCTTCTCTATGTATGGACACCTTTGGTGCTGCCAACTCATCCTCGCGAGCCAATTGATTCCCCTTATCCAACAGATCTTGAGCTTTTAAAACACCCGCTTGAGCAGCTATATATTGTGCCGTGGCCTCTAACAATGCTAAATCCGTCTTTTTATTTTCAAAGCCATTATTCGAAAGCTCCAGGTATTGAGCATTCAACTCTTGCAATAAATCACCTATTTTATCAAATAAATTTTGTTTCGTAGCCATAAATTTTTACATTTCCTTTCCCTATTTCCAATAAAAAGCTTAAATTTTACAATTGGAATTAAACTTCATTTTCAACTTACTGATTTATACTTTATTGTTAAGTATTTAGCCTTTATAGACTCAAATTTAATATTAAATTCTGATATTAGCAGGACTTATGTGGTATTATTTTTCTATAAACATCAGATTCATCACTGATTTCCAATAATACCCAATTTATTGATTTTAATTCATTTAAATGCTTTTTTCTGAACATAATTTCACACAAAGAGGACCACTATACGGGAGTATAGAAGTTATTTGTGGATCCATGTTTTCCGGTAAAACCGAAGAGCTCATAAGAAGGCTAAAACGTGCGCAGTATGCCCGACTACATGTAGAAATTTTCAAACCTGCAGTTGATAAAAGATATGATGATCATCTCGTCGTATCGCATGACAGCAATAGTATTCCTTCTACCCCTGTTGACCATTCCTCTTCTATATTACTGCTGAGTCAAGACACACAAGTTGTCGGCATTGATGAAGCGCAGTTTTTTGATGAAGGGCTGACAGAAGTTTGTGTCAAATTGGCAAACAAAGGAATTCGTGTCATAGTTGCAGGACTTGATATGGATTTTATGGCACAACCTTTTGGTCCTATACCGAATATTATGGCTATTGCAGAGCACGTTACAAAAGTACATGCCGTTTGCATGCAATGTGGAGCCCCTGCAAACTACTCATTTAGAACGTCTTCGGACACAAAAACAGTCCTTCTTGGCGAAAAAGATGCATATGAGGCAAGATGCAGGAGTTGTTACTATAATTTAACAAATAATTAACATTATCTTAATGTATAAATCGGTTTTTGGCATTACCTTTGTATAACTTATAACAACAACGATAATAACAGCTAGAAATAGCTACAAAATACTTTTCATAATTTAGGTTTATAATTGGTTAGTTAAAGTCCACCCTCCCAAGGTGGACTTTTCTTTTTTATTGTAATGATAAAAAAAACCAACAAGATATTCCTGCTGGTTTTCAATTCTTATTTCTTTACCCAATTGACAATCTCATCTGCCATTGGATTGACGGCCGAACGATAACGATGGATTAGCTTGCCATTCTCATCAATTAGAAACTTTTCAAAGTTCCATTTGATTTCCCCTTCAAAATCAGGATTTTTCTGAGCAATCAAATATTTAAATAAAGGATCTATTTGGTCGCCCTTCACCTCAACCTTTTCTGCCATTAAAAACTCAACACCATAATTCTGTTCACAAAACTCCTGTATATCTCCATTTGTACCAGGTTCTTGATTACCAAAATTGTTGGCAGGGAATCCAATGATTACTAAATCTTTACCATAGAGCGAATATAACTCTTGCAGATCTTTATACTGCTTAGTGAAACCACACTTAGAAGCAGTGTTCACAATTAAAATTTTCTTTCCTTTAAAATCAGACATCTTAACATCTTTACCTTCTAAAGTTTTAAAGCTGTAGTCATAGATGCTCGGGTTTCCAAAAATTATGGAAAAACAAGCGATTATTGTTGATAAAATCATCATATTATTATTAAATATTTACAAGTGGACTTTTCTCTCTCTCTATCACAAAATCAAACAATTCGTTGATCGGCGACTTCAGTATTTTGCCAATTTGAATATGGTACCCATTACAAACATCGCGTAAAATCAAATCGAGATAGTAAGCGATAGATCCAACAAAGTGACATTCATAATCCTGATAATCTTGATAAGTTAAAATACAAGTCTGCACATACTCTTCAAAACCCGAACGCACAAGCTCATCAATAAACGGGTGTGTAATATTGGCCGATAAAAAAGGTGCAAATGATGCTAAATAAGCATTAGGACGTTCCTTTTGGTACACATTCTTTATTACAATTTCTTTAGAGATCCGATAATTTTCAGCAAAATTCTCTGCTAAATCCTTAGGCAATCTACCATATAAAAATAATGTAATCAGTTTTTTCCCAAACCAGGCCCCAGACCCCTCATCCCCTAGCACATAACCATTGCCATGATTGGAAGGCTGTACCTCATTGCCATCAAAAAAACTAATATCAGATCCAGTACCTAGCGTAGCAATATACCCTTTGTTTCTACCACAAGTAGCCAAGGCACTACCCACAAGATCATTTTCAACGGAAATAAATGCATTCTCAAACAGAGGAGTCAATGCATTCGATACCATTTCTCTACGATCTGGAGAAATACATCCCGCACCATAGAAATAGAGCTCTGTTATTTCATCAGCATATGGAATAATCTCCGGAATCTCTTTAATTACCCTTGTTATCTCTTTATCGTTTACGAAAAACGGATTAAGTCCATTTGTAGAAAAAGACAAAGGAGGGCTATCCGGAAGTTCCAATTTCCAATCTGATTTGGATGAACCGCTATCAACTATTAAAATCATAAATAATAAGATTATGCTCTATCGAGCGTATAAACTTAGATAAATTTGCTTAGATTCACAATAGAATTCCATTGCTATAAATGTAAAATTATTCGTGTTTTATTGCTTTATACTGCTTTCATGAATGCAACACAACTTCTATTCCAATCCTCTCCCATTGAGAGCCCTATCTAGCGGTAATATACAAATTATTAATTTTATAATAACCAAAAATAGCACTGAAAATAAAATAGTATGCTAAAAAACAGAAGTCCAAATAATTTTGTATAACACTCATAACCTTGTACTTTTGTATACCACAAATATATTTTGAACTGATATTCGTATCGGTTATTTAATCTTTTAAAATGATCGAAAAAATAAACTGTACATCAAAAATACATTTTGATGTTTCCTTTAGTGAGCCTCAAGCACATTACGCAGATATAAAAATGTCTATCACCGAAATTCAAGCGGATTTTATTGATGTCAAAATGCCTGTATGGTCCCCAGGATCTTACTTAGTACGAGAGTATTCAAAGCAGATTGAACGTTTTACGGTCGAAGACCAGATGGAGTTTGAAAAAATAAGTAAAAACACTTGGCGTATATACAACCATAACAAAAGCTCAATAACCCTCAATTACCATGTATATGGGTTTGAGACTTCGGTACGTACCAATTTCATCAATGCAGATCATGCTTTTATTGTACCAACAGCTACATTCTTACATATAGCTGGAAGGATCGCCGAACCCGTAACTGTCCGATTCTTTCCCCATAAGCTATGGGAAAATATATCAACAGGTCTTGAAAAAATCGGACAAAACATGTTCTATGCTTCAGACTTTGATATTCTTTACGATTCACCTATAGAAATTGGCAATCAGGATATATGGACAATTCAAGCATCAAACGTGGTGCACGAGTTTGCGATGGTTGGTGGCGGCACCTATAACAAAGAAAGGTTAACCGCCGATGTAAAGAAAATTGTTGAAGAAGAAACCCGTATTTGGGGGTCCAACCCCAACAAAAGGTATGTATTCATCACACATAATTATCAATCTGGAGGAGGAGGGCTAGAACACCTCAACTCCACTGTATTGGGAGCATCAAGAACGGCATATAGCAACGAAACCTCCTACAAGACATACCTCAGCCTAATCGCACATGAGTACTTTCATTTATGGCATGTAAAGCGTCTTCGTCCTAAAGCATTGGGGCCATTTAACTACGATCAAGAGAACTATACAACAGGTCTATGGATTATGGAAGGCTTTACTTCGTATTACGACAACCTGATACTCAAAAGATGTGATTTCTTTTCCGAACAAGAATATCTAAACCTATTAGCGAATGATTTTACAACTGTCCTCAATCGTCCGGGGCATCTCATTCAATCTGCAGCAGAAGCCAGCTTTGATTCTTGGGTAAAATACTACCGTCAGGATGAAAACTCTCCAAACTCGAGCATATCCTACTACAATAAAGGAGCGATGTTGACGGTCCTGCTAGATTTAAAGATAATTGCTTCTTCTAACGGTACTAAAAAACTCGACGATGTCCTAAAAGCAGCCTATAATCATTTTTATCTGCAACAAAACCGGGGTTTTGAGGAACTCGAGTTCCAACAGCTTGTAGAAGAAGTCACCGGTATTACTGTCAAAGAAATCTTTGAAGCAGCTCATGAACATAGCGAATTACCCTATAATCAGTATTTCAACCTTGTTGGATATGAGATCATGGACATTAATGCTGATAGCAAAAATTTAGGAATAGGGATTAGTTATCAAAAAAACGATGGTATCCAAACTGTCACGGCAGTAGAAAGAGGTTCTAGCGCTTGGGATGGAGGTTTAAATGTACGCGATGAATTGATCGCTATCAATGGTATCCGGTTGGATATGAAAGATAAAGAATACGACTATTTTATGCAGCATAGCACAGCAGGAGAACTTTTAGATGTTTTGATAGCGCGAGATGGGATTATCAAAAATCTTAAAATAGAAATTCGTCCAAATAGTAAGAAATTATTCAGAATACAACCATTGAAGGAACAATCCGAAGAACAGAAAAAATTAGCTCAATTCTGGCTATCTTAAAATAAATAAGGTCACTTTATACCCAAGTGACCTTATTTATTTTTATAGACCATTTACTAAAATCTATAACGGAATGAAAAACCAATTGGATCTAGTAATTTGATGCTACTAGACTGCAGAAAATCTAAATAGGGTTTTACATCCAATGAAACCTGAAAAGGAGTTTCTGGAATATTATATTCTACTCCTATAATCCCATCTATACTAAGTGCTAACTCAGAATCATATTCAACACGGCTGCCATCGATTGTTTTGTCTTTCTCTTTATAAGAGCCAAAACCACCACCAAACCCATAATACCAATTAAAAGCAGATGATAAAGGTTTATAATATTCATACAACCCCACTACTCTAAACCGTCTATAGTCTGAATTGCTCTGAATACTTAGGAGCGCTTCTAAGGCGCGATCATTTGAAAGTGTGTGTTTATAGGTAATCCCTTGGGCAGAGCCAAAACGAGCTCCGATTGCCCCTTTTGAATCTAACTGTGCAAAAGCTTCATTTGATAATCCCGATAAGCCAATTGCCATTCCTAAGATCCAAGATAATTTTTTCATACGTAATGTCAGTGTTTTTTATTCAATTTAATTTTCAAAGGTAATATCAATAATTAAACGACGCAAATTCTAAAATGTTATCAAATTATTTTAAATATAAAAAATGTACATCAAAACATTTTTCATATATTAGATTACATTTGAATACTTAGTAATAAACCAATTAAGTAAATATTTTAAATATTTCATTATGGCACAACAAAGTAGAATTTTTGATCTCCTAACCAACTATAAATCCGAATATTCGAATAAAACTATTATTGCTGGCCGCGATAAAAATGCACATTGGCAAACCTATCAAACCGAAGATTTTATTACTAAAATAAACAATCTTAGTAAAGCATTATTGGACATCGGATTGCAAAAAGGTGATCGTGTAGCCCTCATGTCAGGAAATCGACCAGAATGGAGTATCGTGGATTTTGCCTGTAATCAATTGGGGATTGCGCTTGTGCCGCTATATCCAACATTAGCACCACAAGACCTGTCATACATCGTCAACGATGCAGAAGTTAAGTTAATATTTGTGAGCAATACAGATCTTTCTGAGCGTGTTGACACTGCGCTGAACGACCATCAACTGACCATTCCGATCTATTCCTTCGACCACACAGCGCATCATAAAGACCTGGATAGCCTATTTGAAATCGGTGAAAAACTAAGCACAGATTTAATACCATATAACGATGCCATCCAAGAGGATGATTTATTGACATTGATCTATACATCAGGAACAACAGGGAAACCGAAAGGGGTATACTTATCCCATAAAAATATTTTAAGTAATGTACAGGCTTGTAACCACCTCATAAGACCCGATTTCAAAAAAGCAATCAGCTTTTTACCTTTATGCCATATTTTCGAACGTATGGTCGTCTATATGTATTACTCAAAAGGTGTAGAGATTTATTTTTGCGAAACACTGGATAATGTAGTCGTCGATATCAATGATGTCAAACCAGATCTTTTTACAACAGTACCACGTGTATTGGAAAAAGTGTATGATAAAATTGTTTCCAAAGGGAAAGATTTAACAGGAATCAAAAAATCATTATTCATGTGGGCCCTTGACCTAGGACTGCGCTATCAAGAACCAGCAAAAAATAGTGCTTGGTACAATTTTCAACTCGCTATCGCTCGCAAATTAATTTTTTCGAAATGGAAAGAAGCATTAGGTGGTAATATAAAAATAATCGTTTCAGGAGGAGCAGCATTACAAGAAAGACTAGCACGTGTTTTCTGGGCAGCAGATATGAAAGTGTTAGAAGGCTACGGACTTACAGAAACTTCTCCCGTTATCGCAGTCAATACATTTATGGATACAGGTATCAAGTTTGGAAACTGTAGGGCGACCACTCAAAAACCTAGAAGTAAAAATAGCACCGGACGGGGAGATTCTTGTTAAGGGGCCAAGCATCACTTCTGGTTATTACAAAAATGATGAAGCCACAAAAGAAACATTTGATGAAAATGGATTTTTAAAAACAGGAGATATAGGAGAAATATCATCCGATGGATTTTTAAAGATTACGGACCGTAAAAAAGAGATGTTTAAAACCGCAGGTGGAAAATACATCGCTCCACAAGCAATTGAAACAAAGCTGATGGAATCCACGCTTATTGCTCAGATTATGGTACTGGGAGAAAACAGAAAATTTCCTTCGGCATTAATTGTACCCGCTTTTGAAGAAATCGAAAAATGGATGAAATTTAAGGGAATAGCTGTTGTTTCAAAAGAGGAAACAGTTAAAAACCCAAAAGTAATCGAAAAATACAACCAAGAGATCGAGCGTTTATCAACAGAATTTGGTCACTGGGAAAAAATAAAAAAATTCATATTACTTCCCAAAGAATGGACAATAGACGACGGCCAATTAACGCCAAAACTAAGTCTGAAAAGGAAAGTTATACTCAAAGAGTTTGACGAAAAAATTGAAGAAATGTATCAAGAACTTAGCTAAATAAATACCCCCTACCTAAAATAGGGGGTATTTATTCTTAAAATTTGTTTTATTTGCACATCACATTATGAAAGAAGTATACTTTAAAGATTTATTGACGCTTACCTACTGGAAACAAGTTTTAAAATTAGTTTATGATGCCTTTAATGGATTTATGGATGACAACTGCATGAAAAAAAGTGCATCCTTAGCCTATTATACCGTTTTCTCTATCGGTCCATTACTCATGATCGTCATCTGGTGTATTGGCTTCTTCTACGGTCAACATTTAAGTCAAGAAACATCCGCACAAAAGGAGGTTTTTGATGAATTGATGGTCTTGTTTGGTAAAGATGTAACCCTGCAAATCCAATCTTATATTCAAAAGATAAATTTTGAAAACAAATCAAATATTGGAATTACAATCGGTATCGTCACACTTATTATTACTGCTACCACGCTCTTTGTCGATATCCAAGACTCCATAAATGATATATGGAAAGTAAAACCTAAGCCAAAAAAAGGATGGCTCAAATTAATCATCAATCGACTGATCTCTTTTTCCATCATCATTGCACTGGGTTTTTTACTTATAGCTTCCCTCATGATTAACGGGGTTATTGCGGCCATTACCAATTTGGTTATACAGTACTTCCCTTTTATTCCTATCACATTGATTGATTGGATCAATACAAGTATCACCTTTGTGATCATTGTAACCCTTTTCGGTTTCATCTTTTCATTTCTACCCGATGCAAAAGTAAAATTCAAAGATATCCTTGGTGGAGCTATTTTCACAGGCTTATTGTTCATGCTAGGCAGGTATTTCATATCCATCTATCTGACCTTATCTTCGACAGCGAGTTTTTACGGTGCTGCAGGCTCCATTATTGTCATGCTATTATGGATATACTACTCCGCCGCAATTTTATACTTCGGTGCTGAATTCACTAAATTCTACGCCCAAAAATTAGGCGGAGGTATCGAACCCCGATCCTTTGCAGTTGTTATTGAACAGACAGAACGTATTAAGAAAGTAGGCGATGATGCAGACTCTAAAGAAGGAGAAGTTTTGAAGAATATAAAATAAAAGGAGCCGCTTAATAAGCGGCTCCTTTTTTATCAGTACTTTAAACGTGTAGTCTTTACTATAATCTCACTTCATAATAAATTACTTTTCGGCCTATATTTCCTGTATCATCCATTCCTTCTACAATAACTTTATAACGACCATTGCCATCTGCATTATAAAAGTCTAAAGCAGTCTCTCCAGTCTCCGTAACCTCTACTTTCGGATTCCAATACACAGTCGTTCTTAAATCATTCACAGCCTTGCTTTCTGGCGTTTCGTAGGTTGGTGTATAAAATTTTCTTTCTTTTATATAACCCAACGGAAACAGGTCGATGACATTCGATTTTGGTAACAATTTTTCTATTTCCGCCAAAGACATTCTAGGTTTTTTAGCTTCTATTTTCTTAGTATAAATTGAGACAACCCCATTATTTTGATACATTCTTGAAACAGTTCCCAAATCATCTTTCAGGAAAATCTCAATTCCTTCGATATCGATAACATTGATACTATTAAGACCAGGTTCATCTATAGCCATTCCATTGAGGAAAAATTGGACCGGTACACGGCCACCGCTATTATAATCTCGAGAAACGTAATATTTCTGAGTTTGCGAGTCGTAGGTTATCCCTGTCAACAAGGTACTCAGACACATCGTTAACACGTTACAACCTGCCAGACGCTCAGGTTTCAATACGATGTTCAGGCATGGATAGTCCCGAAATCGCTGGAAAATCTCTATTCGTAATTACTTTTTTCTGAACCCCAACAACAGCTACCTCATCCAATAGAATAGATTTTCGATATTCCTTTTTACTATTTTCCAAGTATGGGGCAATCGCTCGATCAATATTCATAACAAAGTTGTTCTTATAAGCATTGTCCTTATCAATCTCCGGAAAATAAGATTGATCCATATTAATGACCATATTGCGGTAGTTATCATTTCCACGCGCATTAACAGTCACTTTAGACGAATCGGCAAAAACGAGATCCTTAAAGAAAAATCTTCCTTTATCATCCGTATAAGCATCTTTACGGATACTGCGTGAAGGAATAGAAAGTAGTAAACCGCCATTGGACACCGTTCTTCCAGTATTTAAACGCAGCGTCCCAGCCAATTCAATTCCCTGCTCTGGCATAAATGTTAAAGTAGGAAGTTTTTCTGCTATTAGATCTTGGTAGTCAAATCTACGGTATCCCTGAGTCATCAATAATGCATCTAAAGCTTGATCCCGATTCGGATTTTTTTCATCGAAGTAAGCATTCGGATTTTCAATGTAGCCCTTTAGCTCAGATGTCACCAGAAAATTGCTTACAATAGAAAGATCTTGATTATCATCATAAGGAACTTTAGATTCATCGATAACAGCGATTGAATACCTTCCTGGATATTTCTTGCCATTATTCAATACGGAAAGCTTCAGATTGACTTTTTCTTTCGCTTTGAATTGTTCCTTATTAACAGCTAAATTAATATCCAATAGCTTTTCACTTTTCACAAAAGTTAACCGTTCACTCACAACTTTACCATCGGGAGTCATCAAAGTGACTTGTGCAATACCATTGGGAAGGCGCTCCTTTGGAATGACGATTAAAGCTGTCGAACTTTTTAAATTCGCTTGAGCTGCATAAACAAGATGTCCATTGGATTGCACCAATACATAGTACGATTGATTTGGATTTTTAGTATAATCCTCGTCACTCGTCACAATGGCCATATTTAAATTGGTCTCATCTTGTTTTACGTAAACAACATTTGCCTTATTCTGAACGACTGCTGGTAATTTATATTTCTTTTCTTGACCATTAGCAAATGTAACCACTGCTTCGTACTTTTCATTTGCCAATGGTAGCAAATGAAAATAACCCATTCCCAGTCCTAAATCTGAAAATTCAGCAACTTGTTTGCCTTTGCCATCCAGAATACGACCTTTCACAGGAACGCCTTTACCTTCTGCAGATACAGCTTTAAAAGCAACATTTTTACTGATTCCAGCTAACAAATCACCACCCTCCGGAAAAAATTGCACATCAGCATCCCAAAGCGAATTCTTCAAGGAGAACGAACTTGTCAATGGTTTTTCATTCCTATTTTCTTGAATCGAAACCTCCAAGAATGCTTTTTTCAAAATATCTCTTTCCTTGGCACTCAAATTCACCGTAAGTTTACCCAAACCATCGGTTTCACCCTTTCCATTTGAGATCGTTTCCCATCCTGAAATCAAGGACCAATTCACTTTTGAATTAACCAAAAGTTTACCAACTGCATCTCTAAATTGAATGACCGCTTGACTTTTAGCAGCGTTTTGATCGTTATTGATAAAGGAAATGTCTGTGATGAGCTTTTTATTGATGACATCGCCAACAGGAACTACCTTATTATAAAAATAATCGGTAGAAAAATTACTCATCCATTTCGTATAGGCCCGAAAGCGATAGTTCTCTTGTTTCAAATATTGTGGATCCAATACCAAATAACCATCACCCATACCTTTATCCAAAGGAATCCGCAAAGTTTGGATCAATGAATCTCGGCTATTGAGTACCTCCACATAAGCAATTTTACTGGGTTCATATTCTGCAAGATTCCGAGACAAATAGGTGTTAAACCAAAGGGTATCCCCTACCGCATAGTAAGGTTTATCAAAATGTAAATGCAATTTTTCAACTGGAAACACTTGAAACAACTTTTGGACGCGCTCGACTACTGTATTGATAGGGAGTGTAGAGTCAGTGGTCTGAGCAACCAACTGCTGTGCGCCACAAACGCCCATCGAAAACATCAATAATTTTATATACTTCATCTAATACTACTGGTAATTAAAATAGAATAGATAAATATATTCAATTTTAATTACATATCGGAAACATCCCCTATTTTTAACATTTTTTAGGCTATAGCAATGGCGCCAAAAGTCGACACAAAGAATCGATTCCACGCTTCCATTTTTTACGGTGCGCCCAAGTATACAACGTTATTAAATCAGACGTTTCCTTATCGATTTCAAATTGATGCTCAAGACGTTTACAATAAGACTCGTCCGACACCACACTCGCAATTTCATAATTGATGTAGAAGCTGCGCATATCCAGATTTACTGTGCCTACAAACGCCAATTGCCCATCAATACAGATGGTCTTGGCATGGATAAAGCCTTTGTTATACAGATAGACTTGAACCCCGCGTTGTAAAAGGGGTTTCAAAAACGAAAAAGAGGCATGTTGCACAATATAAGAATCCGATTTCTCGGGCAACATCAGCGTTACCTTTACTCCCGATGAAACAGCAATCTCCAAAGCTGTTGATAGCTGCTCACTTGGTATAAAGTAGGGCGTACACAATTGTATACTTTCCTTAGCCTCATTGATGGCCAATATAATGGCTTCCATATTAAAAGGCCCCAAAGAGCCTGGGTCACTGGAAGAAAATGAAACAGCAGCTTTCTCGGGCATATGCTCTATATTGAAATTCAAATATTCCTCACTCAATAAAAATGGCTCTGCTTCAGTTTGGTTCCAACTATTCCAAAATTGAATCTGTAAATTATTGACCGCGATTCCTTCCACTGACATTGATGTATCCCGCCAATAATCACTTTGATGAGGATGATTGATATACCGATCCGAGATATTAATGCCACCAACAAAACCATATTGGCAATCTATGACTACTATTTTTCGATGGTTACGGTAATTACCATTTGCTAAAGAAGTAAAGTTAACAGGTAGAAAGGCTACAAATTGGTAACTAGGTGGATGTTTACTTAAATGTTTGATGACATCAGGAGAACCAAAGCTGTCCAATATCAAACGTACCTGAACACCAGATTTAGCTTTTTCTTCTAAAATATCGAGCACTTGTGTACCAATATTGTCCAATTCAAATATGTAATATTCCATATGAATGGAATGCTTGGCCTCTCGCAATCTTCTGAGCAGAACAGGAAATTTTTCCTCCCCATTAATAAACAGTTCAACCCGATTATTCAAGGAAAAAAAAGCTAATTTCTGATTCTTCAAGTAATCAAAAACACGAGACAATGTTCCAATTCTTTTGTTAATAGTTTCCAATTGCTCATCCATTCGAATGAGACTTTCCTCCCATGCCGCCAGTAATTTTGGATGTTGTTCTCGATTGATATGCTGCAATCTCCTTACTTTTCTAAACTTTTGACCAAACAAATAATAAAGAATAAGCCCCACAATAGGTAGAAAAACGATTACCATTACCCATGATATTGTTTTCGTTGGGTTTCTATTCTCAATAAGGATCGTACTAATAACCCCAAAATAAAGGATAAATAACGGAAGCCAATACCAATTTAATAGCCATTGCCATAACTGATTCCAATCAATATCAATCTGACTCATCAAGTTTTCCATATAATAATCCACTAAATTTAACCTTATAAGTAACAATTGTCCAGATCAAACGTTTACATTTGTAACATATTAGATACACGCAATAGGATTGCATAACCCTCAAAAGTTTGATACATTTGAATAAATGAAGGTTGTTAACAAACGTTAAATTAAACAATAACGTTTTAATTGGCAACATTTATGTTACATTACACAAAAGTTTAAAAGTCAAATGTTAATTATCAATTAACAACTATTTTATATTTTATGAATAAAATCACGCTCTTTACCTTAGCACTTTGCTCTTCAGGAATATTATTTTTCAGCTGCAATTCTGGTAAAACTAAAGAATTAGACAAAAAAAACAATGCTATCGCTCTACCAATATACTCAATTGATACAAGTTCTGCGAATACCATCAAAGATTATATCGGAACTATTGAGGGTAAAGTAAATGTTGAAATCCGTCCACAAGTGGAGGGAGTTTTAGAAGAGATCTATGTCGATGAAGGTGACTTTGTCGAAGCAGGTCAAAAATTATTTAAAATTAATGCCTCTGCATACGATGAAATCTTTAATAATATGGTTGCCACGGAAAATGTGGCCAAGGCAAAACTACAAAATGCCCGCTTAGAGATTGAAAGATTACGTCCCCTTGTGGAGAATGAAGTCATTTCAGAAGTACGTTTAAAATCTGCTCAATCGGAATTCGACGTTGCAAAAGCATCGCTACAGCAAGCATCAGCAGCGGTACGTTCTGCAGATATAAATAAACAGTTTACAACGATTAAAGCCCCTGTTTCTGGTTATATCGGTCGTATTCCTAAGCGGGTAGGAAATTTGGCTACAAAAAATGATGCGCAATCGCTAACCGTATTATCCGATGTCCAAGAAGTATATGTATACTTCTCTATGAGTGAATCCGACTTCTTATATTTCACTAAGAAACAAGCAAAGCAAGACTTACAAGATTCCATTCATACACCCAGCGGAAAGATTCGAAAACTTGCCTTTCCAGAAGTCTCTTTAGTATTGGCAGATGGCGAAGCTTATAGCCAAAAAGGTAAAGTAGATGCTGTCAATGGACAAGTAAATAGGACTACTGGCGCAATCTCTTTGCGTGCTACATTCCCGAATATGCAAAATATATTGCGTACAGGAAGTACAGGAACTTTAAAATTTGTAGAAACACAAAAAGGAGTCATTCAAATACCACAAGTATCTACTTCAGAATTACAAGATAAAACTTTTGTATACGTTGTCGATAAGAACAATACGGTTCACCGCAGAGCCATCAAGATTGAGGGAAAATCCAATTCAAACTATATCATCTCTGAAGGCTTAGCCGTTGGAGAAAGAATCTTACTATCTGGTTTCGACAAAATATCGGAAGGTGCAACTATCATTCCGATTGACAAAACCCAATAATCTTTTTTATAATTTTCAACAAAAACCCATATAAATGCTAAAAACATTTGTTAACAAACCCGTATTGGCTACCGTTGTTTCCATGCTATTAGTAGTATTAGGAGCAGTGGGGTTAAAAATGTTACCCGTTTCACGATTTCCAGAAATAGCACCCCCATCTGTAGTCGTTTCTTTAAGCTACCCTGGTGCTAACGCTGAAACGGTAGCGAAATCAGTTCTTTTACCTATAGAAGAAGCCATTAATGGCGTCGAAGATATGACT
Organism: Sphingobacterium sp. SG20118; assembly: GCF_044740685.1. Classification (NCBI taxonomy): domain Bacteria; kingdom Pseudomonadati; phylum Bacteroidota; class Sphingobacteriia; order Sphingobacteriales; family Sphingobacteriaceae; genus Sphingobacterium; species Sphingobacterium sp. SG20118. Next base: position 859,906 of record NZ_CP172826.1, on the reverse strand, counting down.
TATATCCGTTCCACCGCCAGCAACTCTGGTTCTGGTTCGGTACAGGTATTTTTTAAAACGGGAATCAACCCAGACATTGCTTCTGTAAATGTTCAAACGAGAATATCAAAAGCGATAGGCTCTATTCCCTCGGAAGTTAATGAGGCAGGTATCACCGTCATGCCCCGACAATCCGGTGTGATTATGACCATCAATTTATTTTCTGATACCAAAGAGAGTATGTTTGATGAAACTTTCTTACAAGCATATTCGCAAATTAACATCATCCGTCCCCTACTCCGTGTAGATGGAATCGCCCAAGTATCGCGTGTTGGTGCTCGCGATTACTCCATGCGTATGTGGTTGAATCCAGAGAAACTTGCGGTATTCAACCTCATCCCTGATGATGTTATTGCCGCAATCAAAGATCAGAATTTTGAGATTGCTCCGGGAAAATTTGGAGAGACTTCCGATGAGGTTTTTGAAACAGTGATTAAGCATAAGGGCCGTTTTAGTCAACCCGAAGAATTTGAGAATATCGTCGTCAAAACAAATAAAGATGGTTCCATATTATACCTAAGGGACTTAGCTCGAATAGAATTTGGTTCATCAAATTTAGGCTCAGATAATAAGGTAAATGGTAATCCCGGTTTAACTCTGAATATAACCCAAACCTCAGGATCCAATGCCCATGACATCGATATCGAAGTACGAAAAGTATTAGAAGAGCTATCCAAGACATTTCCAGAAGGAATCAAATACGAAGTTTCCTATTCGGTAAGGGATCAAATTGACTCTTCCATTTCCCAAGTGAAGCATACCCTATTTGAAGCCTTTATCTTGGTATTCATTATTGTCTTTATCTTTTTACAAGATTTTAGATCCACGCTCATTCCAGCCATTGCTATACCCGTATCCTTAATAGGTACATTTTTCTTCCTGAATTTATTTGGTTTCTCCCTCAATGTCTTGACCATGTTTGCATTGGTCCTTTCCATCGGTATTGTGGTCGATGATGCCATTGTCGTGGTAGAGGCCATTCACTTAAAAATGCATGAGACCGGCATGAAAGCCAGGGAAGCCACACTCTCCACAATGTCTGAAATTTCTGGAGCTATCCTATCGATTACCCTAGTTATGGCTGCCGTATTCATTCCTGTAGGTTTTATGGAAGGTCCTGCTGGTATTTTCTATAGGCAGTTTGCATATACATTAGCAACCGCTATTTTAATTTCTGCAGTTACCGCTTTGACTTTAAGTCCGGCCCTATGTGCCTTGATTTTAAAAGCTCCTGAACATGGAGAAGAATCAACTCAACCAGAGAAAAATAAATTTACGGCATATAAAAAACGTTTTTTCACCGCGTTCAATACTTCGTTTGATAGCTTAACATCACGTTATATCTTAGGCGTAAAGTATTTAATCCGGAACAAAAAAATTGCCATTACAGGATTGGTTGTTATTTCAGGTCTAGGATTCGCATTATTACTCTTGGCACCTAAAAGTTTTATACCTACTGAAGATGATAGTTTTGTTACTTATTCTTTAGCCATGCAACCAGGAGCTTCGTTGGCAAGAAACCACTGAAGTGTTAAGACGTGCCGATAGTATCCTTCAAAAACGTAATCCTGACATTTCGGGAATGACGACAATCTCCGGTTACAATGCATTGGATGGCAGTACAAGCCCTGCTTATGCAGTAGGTTACATTAACCTAAAAAGTTATGACAAGAGAGAGAAAATAAAGAACATTGAACATTTCATGGATACTATCCGTCAAGATCTTTCGGTCATCAATGAAGCGACATTCAATGTGTTTCCGAGACCTACAGTTCAAGGTTTTGGAGATTTCGCCGGAATTCAATTGGTGTTGGAAGATAAGTTAGGCGGAGAAATCTTGGATTTCAGTACGATTGCCGACAATTTCATCAATGAAATCAATCAATTACCAGAAGTTAAGAGTGCCTATACTTCCTTTAAAGCTAATTTCCCGCAATATGAAGTGGACATTGATGCTGTTAAGGCAAAATCATTAGGTGTGGATATTAAATCATTAATGTCAACCATACGCGCATATTATGGACGCGTACAAGCAGGTGATTTTAGTCGTTTCGGACGACAATATCGGGTATATATTCAGGCAGATTACGATTATCGAACAGACCCAGAGTCTTTCAAATCAATTTTTGTACGTAACAAGAATAACGAAATGGTTCCGATCAGTACGTTATTGACTCTAAAAAAAGTGGTAGGTCCAGAAACCATAACACGTTATAATCTGTACAATGCCATCACCATTAATGCCAACCCCAATGAAGGGTACAGTACGGGTGATGCAATGAATGCGATTGAGAAACTAGCGATTGAAAAATTACCTGGAAACTATGACTACGAGTGGACAGGGATGAGTTTAGAAGAAGCAGAATCCGGTTCGCAAACCGTACTGATATTTATCATGAGTATCGTCTTTGTATACTTCCTATTATCAGCACAGTATGAAAGCTACATCTTACCATGGGCAGTTTTACTATCTATCCCCGTAGGACTAGTTGGCGTATACGCAACAATATTGATGGTAGGTTTAGAAAACAATATCTATGTACAGGTTGGTGTCATCATGTTGATAGGACTGCTCGCAAAAAATGCCATACTGATCATTGAATTTGCCGTACAAGAACGTAATAAAGGACTGAGTATATACGATTCGGCTATTGCAGGAGCAAAATTACGATTACGACCGATCTTAATGACTTCCTTCGCATTCGTTGCTGGATTAATACCGCTTATGTGGTCTTCAGGTCCTTCAGCCCAAGGTAATCATTCCATAAGTTTCGGTGCTGCAGGAGGAATGCTATTTGGGGTCATATTGGGTATCTTTATTATCCCTGTGCTCTATGTTATATTCAAAACTTTAGATGAACGTCTAAAAAATAAATTTAAAACAAATTAGTCGTCACATATGAAAAATATAAATCGTCATATCTGCTTATTAGCGGCTATCTTGCTCTTATTTTCCGCATGTAAAGTCGGTCAACGCTATCAAGCACCAAACTACAACCTACCCGACAATTATCGTTTAGATTCCAACGGTACGGATACCCTAGAAAACCTAGCGTATGTAAATTGGCGTGAATTCTTTACAGATTCAAGTTTGGTCAAATTAATAGATGCTGGCTTATCAAATAACTACGATATGCGCACTGCTATCCTGAATATTCAGATTGCAAACCGTCAGCTAAATCAAGCAAAGGCCGGTTACTTACCGGAGTTAGATGCAACAATTGCAGGCATCGGACAAGAGTGGCGTTCCAAAAATTACTATGGAGGACCTGCATCAAAAATCTATGAAGGAAAAGATGCAAAAAATAACCTTTTCAAAACACAATCCCAATATTTAACAACATTAAACCTCAGTTGGGAAATTGATATCTGGGGAAAAATATCCTCGCAAAAAGAGGAAGCATTGGCCAACTACTTGGGCACAGCCGAAGCAAAAAATGCCATACAGACAAGTTTGATTGCAAACATCGCAACTGGCTATTTTAACTTGTTGAAACTCGATGCACAAATAGAAGTAGCCCTTCGAAACGTCCAGTTGAATGATAGTACACTACGCATGATCCAATTACAGTTTGATGCCGGAGAAATTACTTCATTAGCGATCCAACAAACGCAATCTCAACGACTCCTTGCGGCTTCATTAGTACCCCAATTAGAACAAGAGATACAAATTCAGGAGAATGCACTTTTGGAATTAACCGGAAGTATGCCTGATAAAATCGAACGTGGTAAAAGTTTAAAATATCTTATTGATGAATCTAAGATTTCACTGGGATCTCCATTGAATTTAATACGCAACCGACCTGATATTCGAGAAGCGGAGTTTGACCTTATCGCTGCAAATGCTCAAATTAATATCAAACAGTCATTGCGATATCCTTCATTGACTTTGGGAGGAACTTTAGGTGTCAACTCGATGTTACCTGAAAATTGGTTCAACATACCAGGTTTCCTTACTCGGATCGGCATTAGGCAATTTAACTATGCCTATTTTTAAGAATAAGAAATTAAAAACAGATTACGAAGTCGCAAAATTGGAAAGTGAAAAAGCAGAAATAGCATTACAAAAAACAGTGCTACGATCCGTAAATGAAGTTTCGAATAGCTTTACTTCCCTTTCCAAGCTAAAGGAGCAATTGGTATTGGCAGAAGCACGTGTAGACAATTCACATTTAGCTGTTAAGAACGCCAGTCTGCTATTTAAATCTGGATACGCAACCTACCTAGAGGTTATTACTGCTCAATCCAATGCCTTGACATCGGAATTGAATTTAGTTTCAATAAAACAATCCCAGCTCGATTCATTCGTGGAGCTTTATAAGTCTCTGGGTGGTGGATGGTCAGCCACTAAGTAAAATTACAGTTCATTGCTCCATCAACATGGAGCAATGGACTTAAATAGGGAATATCCAAATTTGCGCCACGCAGCAAAAACCAAATTCCCATTAAAAGATAAAGAAAGGGAAGCCATCTCGAAAAATTTACTCGAAAATAAGTTCGGACAACATTTCCAAAAAAAGAAAAAACCAATAATAAGGGCAAAGTCCCCAATCCAAACATAATCATAAAGAAGAAACTGGATAAACTTGATTCGGTATTCATAGCCGCCGCTGCTGCCATGTACAGCATTCCACAAGGTAAAATTCCATTCAATACACCAGCGACAAAACTACCCCCTGGTCGATTCAACCAACGGCCCATAAGTTTAGCAATAGGCTGTACAAGACGTCCCTGTAATTTTATAAAAAGTTTGTATCTGATTTGGAAAATCTGAAAAGCACCTATAGTCAATAGCAAAACACCTGTTAAAATACTTGCCCCCTGTTGCCAGCCCTGTATCGTTGCGATTGCACCAATCGCCCCTAGCACAATACCATATAAACCATAAGTCAGCAATCGTCCCAATTGATATAAAAGCTTATTGATGGCCATATGCCAGCTGATTTTTTGACTTCCTTGTGTTGCAAGAAGTAATGGTCCACACATAACTGCACAGTGTATGCTGCCAAATAACCCCATAAAGAAAGCGAAATATTGATAACTCATATTATAAATGCACTTGGTGATCAGTTAAGAATTCCATTCCACCATTACTCCAAATAATTTCTAATTTCCATGCCCCCTTTTTGAAACTTGAAAGCGGTAACTGGTATACATTAGCCCTTGTCTCAAAGGGTAATTCTAGATCTTTACTTCTATCAGAAGGCCTCTTAAATAACAATTTTCCTTTATTTTCAGGCTTAACAAATTTAATATACAAAGTATCACGATCAACTTTCAGGCTAGGTTTTGCATGTTGATCGATTGCATTTATCTTTTTATCATAAATCTGATTATAATTTAGACCCTGTTCGTAATAATCCATATCCTCTAAACTATCACTATCACGACTGACCATATAGATTCCTGTCAATATGATCCCAAGCATGAATACACCTAAACTAATAAATATTTTATTACCCCAATTCATTTTCTATTGTTTTTAAACTTTCCATTCTCCCTTACATCCCTGGTGGAGCAATAAAAGTTGTGTTTAACGTTTTCACTTTTCTATCTCCTGAATAAATCTCAACCTTTACATCTTCTTTATATTTTTTGACCTCATCTTTATTGATTAGAAGAAAGAAACTTAAAGAGGCATGACCATCTTTAGCTAAGCTTTGTATGGGGTTGACGACTTGAATGTGTAATTTCTTATCCACGGGAATCAAAGTAAAAGGTATCTCATCTCCACTTTTATTGGTGAGTTCAATAGCATAAAGATTACTGATCATACCATCATCACGCAATTGATACGAACTACCTTTTGCTCTGAGCAGCGTAGCCCCGACATCAGATCGGGTACTAATTAAAAGTACAAATACAGAAATTAATGCTATTAACACAATCGAATAGGCGATAGCTCTTGTATGATTACGCTTTTCTATCGTTCCTTCTATTTCTCCCATCGCATAAAAACCAATTAGCTTTTTAGGCTTACCGATTTTATCCATCACAGCATCGCAAGCATCTATACAAGCTGTACAGCTCACGCATTCCATTTGCAGACCATTTCGAATATCAATACCAGTAGGGCAAACATGTACACACAATTGACAGTCAATACAATCTCCCTTTGTTTGCGTTAAGGCGGCTTTATGCTTACCTCTTGGTTCGCCACGACGATGATCGTAAGCAACCGTTATACTTTGATCATCCAACAGCACCCCTTGCAACCGGCCATACGGACAAATGGTGGTACAAACAATCTCTCTAACGTGGGCAAAAACTCCATAAAAAACCAAGGTAAAAATGAAGATAGCAAACAATCCTCCGAAATGCAGTTCAATAGGATCTGTTATTATCTTATAAAGAGCGTCGACACCAACTATATAGGAAAGAAAGATATTCGCGATAAAAAATGAAATCAATAAAAACAGGCTATGTTTTAATACTTTTTTAAAGATTTTCTGATGTGTATCAGGACCAGCATTCAACTTTTTCTGTTGTTGCCAGTCTCCTTCAATCCAATATTCAATTTTTCGAAAGATCAATTCCATAAAAATTGTTTGCGGACAAGCCCAACCACACCAAATACGTCCAAAAACAACAGTAAAAAGCACTACACAAACCATCACGATCAACATTCCGAATACAAAAATGTATAAATCTTGAGGGTAAAAGATACTACCCATAATACTGAACTTACGTTCAATGATATTAAACATCAGCATGGGTGCTCCTCCAATCTTAATGAAAGGAGCAGTAAATAAAAACAAGAGCAAACCATACCCCACCCATTGCCGCAATTTATACAGATCTCCCGCAGGTTTCTTCGCATATACCCACTTGCGTTTTGTGCTCATTGCTGGATTACTGGGTGAATTTGCTACTCCTGTTTTCATAATATTACTTTTTACCGAACTATCGTTGAATCAACTCCTGCAGGACTTTCATCTGCTGATACATAGGTCACCTCAATACCCTGCGGTTCTTTTGGATTTGCAGGCTTAGTATCTCGAATAGAAATGATATAGCTGCTCACCTCGGCAATTTGTGCTGGCGTTAATGTTTGCTCCCAAGGCACCATACCCTTATCTGGGATACCATACTTAACCGTTTTAAAAATATCTTTAACTTCACCTCCATGTAGCCAATATCTATCCACTAAATTGGGTCCTATACTTCCTTCTCCAGCTCCTCCATGACAGGCGACACAATTGGCTTGAAAGATTGCACTACCAGCTGCTACTTGAGACGCATCATATATAACATTGGATTCATCGACCAAATTAGCTGCTTGAGCAAGATATTCCTGACGTGCAATTTCGGCTTTACCCATCTCTTGTACATATTCTTGATCTTGATTCATTCCCCAACTGAACACATGATAAATCAATAGATAAACAACCGCAAAAGCCATTGACGAATAAAATAAAGCATTAAACCATATTGGAATTGGATTATCCAGTTCCGTAATGCCATCATATTCATGATCGATCATCAGGTCTTTTTCTTCAGAAATCGGACGTAAGCCCAATAAATTATTCCAAAAGGATTTTCGAGATTCCTTTCTTCTAATTTTCACTGATTTCTCCTCTTCAAGAATATGTGGCATTGTCATTCGTAGGATCGAACGCATTGCCTTATTAACTGTCAGTGCTGATATCAGCAAAACAATCATTGTAACAACAAACACAATGATTAAAATATCCTGATAGACACTACCTGAGCCCAACGTCCAGGTTTCTACATTAGAAATTGTTGTATTTAAAAATAAACCCATATTTATAAACTATCTGATGATTGACTATTGTTATTATCATCCTCTTGGAATGGAATGTCCTTCATATAAGAAATATGCTCTTTATTCATTCTAAACAACATAATACCGACAATAATGAAGAATACTAGAAATATCCATAATGAAGCGATCAGATACAGTTCGCTACCATTTAAATTTGTGATTTGCTTGAACATAATGCCGCTATTTTTTAATTTTGTTCATCTACGATTTCGTCCTGTTTCGGCTCAGCTTTAATATCTGTTCCCAATCGTTGTAAGTAGGCAATCATGGCAATGATCTCTCTATTAGCCAATACGTTAACCTGATTTTTCTTCAAGTCATCAACGATAGCCTGCGCTTGCTTATCCAAATCCGCTTTAGCATGAGCAATCTCTTGATCACTATAAGGCACACCCAAAGTACGCATGGCTTTCAATTTAGCCGTCAGTAACGAGTTGTCTAATTCTTGATCGATCAACCAAGGATACACAGGCATGATACTACCCGGAGAAGTAATAGTAGGATCTAACAAATGGTCAAAGTGCCATTTATTCGGATATTTACCACCGATACGATGCAAATCAGGACCAGTCCGTTTTGACCCCCATAAGAACGGATGATCGTACACATATTCCCCTGCTTTACTGTATTCACCATAACGCGCGGTCTCCGATCTAAAAGGACGAATCGATTGTGTATGACAATTCACACAACCCTCCCGGATGTAAAGGTCGCGTCCTTGGATTTCTAAAGCTGTGTATGGTTTCACACTTGCTATCGTTGGTATGTTAGATGAAATTGTAAAAGTGGGAATCATCTCTACCACACCTCCTATTAGAATAGCGATCAATGCGAGTACCATAAACATAACAGGCTTACGCTCCAGACGACGGTGAGTCGATTTTTCGTTCGTTGTTAGGGGCAATAGAGCAGGCGCTTGCGCAGGTTCATCAGCTAACAATTTACCTTGTCGCATGGTTTTTACCAAGTTGTAGGTCATCAATATAGCTCCACCTAAATATAAAGCTCCACCAAAAGCACGCATCATATGCATCGGAATAATTTCCAATGTTGTCGCTAAAAAATTGGGATATTTCAAAACACCTTCAGGTGTAAATTCCTTCCACATTAAGCCCTGTACAACCGCTGCCCAATACATGGGAATTGCATAAAATAAAATCCCTAATGTACCGATCCAAAAATGCGCAGATGCCAATTTTTTAGAATATAATTCCGTTCTATAAATACGAGGAATCAACCAGTATAAAATTGCAAAAGTCATAAAACCATTCCAGCCCAAAGCGCCAACGTGTACGTGTGCAACTATCCAATCTGTAAAGTGTGCAATTGCATTCACCTGTTTCAAAGACAACATAGGACCTTCAAACGTTGCCATACCATAACATGTCAAGGCAACCACCATAAATTTCAGAACAGGTTCAGTTCTAACTTTATCCCATGCACCACGGAGCGTCAATAAACCATTGATCATACCTCCCCAACTTGGAGCAATCAACATAATGGAAAATGCAACCCCTAACGATTGAACCCATCCAGGTAGTGCCGTATATAGCAGGTGATGAGGACCTGCCCAAATGTAAATGAAGATTAAAGACCAGAAATGAAGAATACTCAACTTATAAGAATACACAGGACGATTAGCCATTTTAGGTAAAAAATAATACATCATACCTAAGAAAGGAGTCGTCAAGAAAAATGCTACAGCATTATGACCATACCACCATTGCACTAAAGCATCCTGTACTCCAGAATATACATAGTAACTTTTCCAGCCCGATACCGGCAGCTGAATAGAATTGACAATATGTAAAACAGCAACAGTAACGAAAGTAGCAATGTAAAACCAAACCGCTACATACATATGTCGCTCCCTACGCTTGATAATTGTACCGAACATATTGACTCCAAACACCACCCAGATTACGGTGATACCCAAGTCAATCGGCCATTCCATTTCTGCATATTCATGACTAGTCGTCAATCCAAGAGGCAAGGTAATTGCCGATGCTACAATGACTAATTGCCAACCCCAAAAATGGATTTTACCAAGTAAATCACTGAACATCCGTGCCCTAAGAAACCCGTTGCAAAGAATAGTATACGCCCATGAAAATTGCATTACCTACAAATGCAAAGATTATTGCATTTGTATGAACAGGCCTAATACGGCCAAAGGTGGAAAATTGAATTCCAAAATTCATCGCCGGCCATACCAATTGGGTAGCTATAAGTAGCCCAATGGACATACCAACTATCCCCCAAATTATGGTAGCGATTCCGAAATTTCTGACAATCTTATTGTCATAATTAAACTGCTCTAACTGCATTACTTATAATATTGATTTCTTAATCAAAAGTAGAGCTAGTTTTATGACATTAAAATGATAACGATGACCAAAAAAAATAACATTCGTCACATATTTATATGAAAATGGTAACATATGAGCAAAACAAACGCTCAAAATGGACATGAATTTGAAAACAAATGGTTCTATTTAGGATATATATAGTAATTATAAAGATGATATTGAGGATTCAATATCGCTATAGCAGTTGCCTGAAGCTTCAATTCGACGTAAAAAGAATGATAAAAACACGATGAATTTCATGTATATGACATTAATTTTCCGTTGATAGCGGAATAAAGGAAACAAGTTACAAAGGGAGAAATAAAATTACCTTAGCTCTCAACAGCTAAGGTAATACCAACAGCTCTAGCGATATTTCCGGTCCGGCGGTGCTGTCCCCCAGAAAATCCGGAACACAAAAAAGCCCTTGCTGTACTGCAAGGGCTTCTGTATAAAAAAAGGCACCGACCTACTCTCCCACCTGTTACGGCAATACCATCGGCTCTGGCGGGCTTGACTTCTCTGTTCGGAATGGGAAGAGGTAGACACCGCCGATATAGGCACCTAAAATAAGGTTATCAGAATATAGAAACACTATCCATTACGGATAAAGTGACCATCTGATCTATAGACAATTGAAAGAAAAACTAAAAGAGGAAGACAACAGTGTCTGCGTTGCTTGAGAAAGCTTCGGGTGATTAGTATTGCTCAGCTATGGTATCTCTACCTTTACACCTGCAACCTATCGACGTAGTAGTCTTCTACGGCCCTATAAGGAAGTCTCATCTCGTGGCTAGTTTCGCACTTAGATGCTTTCAGCGCTTATCTATTCCCGACGTAGCTACCCAGCCGTACACCTGGCGGCATAACTGGTTTACCAGCGGTCAGTCCATCCCGGTCCTCTCGTACTAAGGACAGATCCACTCAAACTTCCAACGCCCACAACAGATAGGGACCGAACTGTCTCGCGACGTTCTGAACCCAGCTCGCGTGCCACTTTAATGGGCGAACAGCCCAACCCTTGGGACCTTCTCCAGCCCCAGGATGTGACGAGCCGACATCGAGGTGCCAAACCTCCCCGTCGATATGAGCTCTTGGGGGAGATCAGCCTGTTATCCCCAGCGTACCTTTTATCCTTTGAGCGATGGCCCTTCCATACAGAACCACCGGATCACTATGTCCGTCTTTCGACCCTGTTCGACTTGTTGGTCTCACAGTCAAGCAAGCTTATGCCATTGCACTCCTCGTACGGTTACCAAGCGTACTGAGCTTACCTTTGAAAGCCTCCGTTACCTTTTTGGAGGCGACCACCCCAGTCAAACTACCCACCAAACAATGTCCTCGATATAACCGAGTTAGAAACCGGATACAGAAAGGGCGGTATTTCAAGGTTGATTCCATGACTCCTAGCGAAGCCACTTCAACATCTCCCGCCTATCCTACACATCCTGTACCCAATTCCAATGTTAAGCTATAGTGAAGGTGCATGGGGTCTTTCCGTCCCGTTGCGGGTAATCGGCGTCTTCACCGATACCACAATTTCACCGAGCTCATGGCTGAGACAGCGCCCAGATCGTTACACCATTCGTGCAGGTCGGAACTTACCCGACAAGGAATTTCGCTACCTTAGGACCGTTATAGTTACGGCCGCCGTTTACTGGGGCTTCGATTCAATGCTTCTCTTACGATGACATCCCCTCTTAACCTTCCAGCACCGGGCAGGTGTCAGGCCTTATACTTCATCTTTCGATTTTGCAAAGCCATATGTTTTTGTTAAACAGTCGCCTGGGCCTTTTCACTGCGGCTTCTCCATTGCTGGAGGAAGCGCCCCTTCTCCCGAAGTTACAGGGCCATTTTGCCGAGTTCCTTAGCCATGATTCACTCGAGCACCTTAGGATTCTCTCCTCGACTACCTGTGTCGGTTTACGGTACGGGTTTTTATAACCTGAAGCTTAGCGGGTTTTCTTGGAAGTCTGTTTACCTGCTCTATCAACGCCGCCGAAGCTTTGCTGTACTATTGGGTTTCAGCAGGGTCGGCGGATTTGCCTACCGTCCCTATACCTACGCCTTTCAACGAACTATTCCGTCAGTTCGCGGCAGTGTCACTACTCCGTCACCACATCGCAGTTATAAAAAGTACTGGAATATTGACCAGTTGTCCATCGGCTTACTCCCTTCGGATGCGCCTTAGGCCCCGACTAACCCTGATCCGATTAGCGTTGATCAGGAAACCTTAGTCTTTCGGTGGGCGGGTTTCTCACCCGCCTTATCGTTACTTATGCCTACATTTGCTTTTCTATGCACTCCACGACCCATTACCAGATCGCTTCACCGTAAATAGAATGCTCCCCTACCAGATGTATCTAATGATACAAATCCATAGCTTCGGTAATACACTTGATGCCCGTTTATTATCCACGCCCGGCCGCTCGACTAGTGAGCTGTTACGCACTCTTTAAATGAATGGCTGCTTCCAAGCCAACATCCTAGCTGTCTAGGCAACCGGACCTCGTTAGTTCAACTTAGCGTATATTTAGGGACCTTAGCTGATGGTCTGGGTTCTTTCCCTCTCGGCCTTGGACCTTAGCACCCAAAGCCTCACTGCCGGCCATATCTTATAGCATTCGGAGTTCGTCTGGATTTGGTAGGATTTGACTCCCCCGCACCCAATCGGTAGCTCTACCTCTATAAGACTCTATGCCGACGCTGTTCCTAAAAACATTTCGGGGAGTACGAGCTATTTCCCAGTTTGATTAGCCTTTCACCCCTACCCTCAGGTCATCCGAAAACTTTTCAACGTTTATCGGTTCGGTCCTCCATTACATGTTACTGCAACTTCAACCTGCCCAAGGGTAGATCACAAGGTTTCGCGTCTACCTCATCTGACTATGCGCCCTATTAAGACTCGCTTTCGCTTCGGCTGCGTGGCTGAACCACTTAACCTTGCCAGACAAGAGTAACTCGTAGGCTCATTATGCAAAAGGCACGCCGTCACTGCACCTGGCAGCTCCGACCGCTTGTAAGCACACGGTTTCAGGTTCTTTTCACTCCTCTGTTCGAGGTTCTTTTCACCTTTCCCTCACGGTACTAGTTCACTATCGGTCTCTCAGGAGTATTTAGCCTTATCAGATGGTGCTGACAGATTCCCACAGGGCGTCTCCGACCCCGCGGTACTCAGGGTACTGCTAGGCTAGCATTCTATACGTGTACCGGGCTATCACCGTTTATAGCTGGGCTTCCCATCCCATTCCACTTCTGTTTGCTAATGCCACATCGCAGCCCTACAACCCCACTGATGCCGTAACATCAATGGTTTGGGCTCTTTCCCGTTCGCTCGCCACTACTTGGGAAATCATTATTATTTTCTTCTCCTACGCCTACTTAGATGTTTCAGTTCAGCGCGTTCGCGTATTATACAACATACCTTCAGTATGCTAGGTTGCCCCATTCGGAAATCTTCGGATCGAACTCACATTTGCTGATCCCCGAAGCTTATCGCAGCTTATCACGTCCTTCATCGCCTCTGAGAGCCTAGGCATCCCCCGTGTGCCCTTATTTACTTTCTTCACCTCATAGCCCTTTTGCTACTATGGGTTGCTTTTTGATATATATAACCATGATGCTACGCATTAATCCGTTCGGCCTTGACCGAGGGTCTTCATAATACATCGAGCACATCACAGTATTGTCTCTACTGTTGTCTTCTCTTGTAATTTTTTTCTTTCAATATGTCAAAGAACTCTTTGTCCCCCTTATAATGAACACAATATCTTGGTGTTCGGGCAGACCTGTGGAGAATATCGGAGTCGAACCGATGACCCCCTGCGTGCAAGGCAGGTGCTCTAGCCAGCTGAGCTAATTCCCCGTATCGTTTTATGGTAGTCCCGAGCAGATTTGAACTGCTGACCCCTACATTATCAGTGTAGTGCTCTAACCAACTGAGCTACGGGACTAGCTTATCATTCTCTCTCTGGACCATCCTACAGGGATGGGCACATTTCTTCAAATGTTTCTTTTTGTTTCTATAATATAAATCATGTGTATACGTAACGAGCTTCAATCTTGAATGCTCTAGAAAGGAGGTATTCCAGCCGCACCTTCCGGTACGGCTACCTTGTTACGACTTAGCCCCAATTATCGGTTTTACCCTAACACGCTCCTTGCGGTTACATGCTTTAGGTACCCCCAACTTTCATGGCTTGACGGGCGGTGTGTACAAGGCCCGGGAACGTATTCACCGCGTCATTGCTGATACGCGATTACTAGCGAATCCAACTTCATGAGGTCGAGTTGCAGACCTCAATCCGAACTGTGAATGGCTTTTAGAGATTAGCATCATATTGCTATGTAGCTGCCCGCTGTACCATCCATTGTAGCACGTGTGTAGCCCCGGACGTAAGGGCCATGATGACTTGACGTCGTCCCCACCTTCCTCACTGTTTGCACAGGCAGTCTGTTTAGAGTCCCCGACATAACTCGCTGGCAACTAAACATAGGGGTTGCGCTCGTTGCGGGACTTAACCCAACACCTCACGGCACGAGCTGACGACAGCCATGCAGCACCTAGTTTCGTGTCCCGAAGGACTGATCCGTCTCTGGATCATTCACTAACTTTCAAGCCCGGGTAAGGTTCCTCGCGTATCATCGAATTAAACCACATGCTCCTCCGCTTGTGCGGGCCCCCGTCAATTCCTTTGAGTTTCAATCTTGCGACCGTACTCCCCAGGTGGATAACTTAACGCTTTCGCTTGGACGCTTACTGTGTATCGCAAACATCGAGTTATCATCGTTTAGGGCGTGGACTACCAGGGTATCTAATCCTGTTTGATCCCCACGCTTTCGTGCATCAGCGTCAATGCTAACTTAGTGAGCTGCCTTCGCAATCGGAGTTCTAAGACATATCTATGCATTTCACCGCTACTTGTCTTATTCCGCCCACTTCAAATAGATTCAAGTCCTACAGTATCAAAGGCACTGCGACAGTTAAGCTGCCGTCTTTCACCACTGACTTATAGGACCGCCTACGCACCCTTTAAACCCAATAAATCCGGATAACGCTTGGATCCTCCGTATTACCGCGGCTGCTGGCACGGAGTTAGCCGATCCTTATTCTTCAGGTACATTCAGCTACTTACACGTAAGTAGGTTTATTCCCTGACAAAAGCAGTTTACAACCCATAGGGCAGTCATCCTGCACGCGGCATGGCTGGTTCAGAGTTGCCTCCATTGACCAATATTCCTTACTGCTGCCTCCCGTAGGAGTCTGGTCCGTGTCTCAGTACCAGTGTGGGGGATTCTCCTCTCAGAGCCCCTAGACATCGTAGCCTTGGTGAGCCGTTACCTCTCCAACTAGCTAATGTCACGCGAGCCCATCCATATCCTATGAATATTTGATCATCGAGTGATGCCACTCGATGATGTTATGCGGTGTTAATCTCTCTTTCGAGAGGCTATCCCCCAGATATGGGTAGGTTGCTCACGCGTTACGCACCCGTGCGCCACTCTCATCAGAACTAAGCAAGCTTAGCTCTGAATCCCGTCCGACTTGCATGTATTAGGCCTGCCGCTAGCGTTCATCCTGAGCCAGGATCAAACTCTCCATTGTAAAATGAAGTGTAAGATCAAGACTATTTATAATAAATAGAATTGTCTTGTATTTTATTTCTAATTCTAAAATTGAACAGGTTGATTTTTTTTAACTTTCGTCGTTTCTCAACACTACTCGTTACGTTACATGATTATATTTTTAAAGAACTTTTTTCGCTTCCGCATCTCGCTTCGGCTATATGATGTCGGCATTGCGCCGTTATCGATCTTGTTTTGGTTCCCTTCGTTTCCGTTGGGACTGCAAAGGTAGAGATCTTTTTGGTATATCCAAAATAAATGTGAAAATTTATTTTTGGAGTCCTTTTCGATTTCTGCGTCTAAATAACATAGACCCTCTTTTTTTCAGTGTCAGCCCTTTCGAACCGACCGTTCCTCCCTTGCGGAGTGGTGCAAAGATAGACCATTTTTATATTCACTTCCAAACGTTTTCTTGCTTATTTATTGAGAAAGGGGGTAACTTGCTGTATCATTGGATGATTGTTTTTTCAAAGAGCCGAACTGAGAGCTGGATATCGATCAAAAAGCAGGTGCTATGGCCGATCGCTCCTTTATGATGGCCGATCGCATGCTTCTTATTACAGCGCTATAGATTAAGTGTGGATACGCAATAATAGACGGAAAGACCAGATTGCTCCTTGTATGTAGCATATAGTAACCACATATTGTACAGCTATAGATAAGTAGGGATGATTATCAATAGAACAGAATGTCCGATCGCTCCTTATATATAGTATAGATACTTTATCAATAAATCTGAATGTACAATAATAGACAGAAATGATTAATACTTCCTTTTCTATAGTATACCGTGCGTACATTATTGTCTCTTTATTAGAATAAGTGTGAATACGCAATAGTAGAACGAGATGCCCCCCTTTATCATAGCATACTTTGGGTTCGATCGATAAGTGTAGGTCACTATCAATAGCCCGCGAAGATAAGACCGATTATTGAGTACAACAGCAGATATTCAATATGCAGATCCTACTTGGATTATAACCTGAGTAATATGAACTAGGTACCAACTTCGGTATTAAAATAGATGTAGATTAGATATAGTTTGGTATTAATAGGGGGTTAATAGAGATATACCCCTATTAACCCTCTACCAACCCCCTATAATCCCACTCTTAATACACTATTAAAGATGAAGTTGGTACTAATTTGATATCAACGTATTATCAAGATGATTTCCGGACCTTCATAACCACCTTAAGGATTTCAATTGCCATTCGTTATGGACAACACATTAAACTCTCCCAATAAACCAACTATACACCAACTGTTACCCAAAACATCAAATAGAAAAACAAAGTGATACTTATCGGTTAGCCTGTTCATACGACAGATGAACCTATTCCTTATAATCGGAATAAGAATTGGATCCATCTCTCAACAATGACAAGAAACCTAAGAAATCTAACAACTCGCAAATCTTAAGCACAGCTTCAACCCATTATAGTCAACTTATATATAGGACCCGATATTAGATTGACACCAATGGATCCCACCTTATATAATAAGCTATCCTAAACTAAAAGGAGATCACTCGCTATTTTAATTCAACATCTATCCTCTCCATTAATTCTAAATTTAATTTTATTTTTTTTTGAAATCATATAATATTTTATAGATTTGTCTACTATTTAGATTTAGTATAAATAAAATCAACACTTAAAATATTCAACTCAAAATATGAAAAAGATATTCTTAGCAGCTTTACTTTTTTCTGCTCTATACGGGAAAGCCCAAAATAACAATACATTAATGAACGCTGACTTCTGGAAAGGTGCTCCAACACTAGCAGCAGTCAAAACTGAAATATCAAAAGGAAATAGTCCTTCTAAACCAAATGCCGCGTCATTTGACCCCGTAACAATGGCTATTCTAAATAAAGCTCCAAATGATGTTATTCAATTTTTAATTGAACAAGAAGGTAACAGCGTTACTAAAAAAACACATCATAGCCGTAGTTATCTACACTGGGCAGTATCAACCGGAAACATCGAACTTGTAAAATATCTAATAGCTCATGGTTTCTGATGTCAACTACCAAGATAGCCATGGCTACCCTATTGCGGCATATGCAGCTTCTACAGGAAATAAAAATACAGTAATCTATGATCTTCTATTTGAAGCAGGTGTCAATCCAAAACAAAAATATGAGGATGGGGCAACATTGTTATTGTTAGCAGTAGCATCGGATGATGATTTAAAAGTAACCGATTATTTTATATCAAAAGGATTATCCGTAACAGAACGCGATAATTTTGATCGAACTGCTGCTGACTATGCAGCAAAATTAGGCAACATAGGTATTATCGAAAAACTTATAGCAAGAGGTGTAAAACCTACAAATGAAGCGCCTTTCTTCGCTACGCAGGGATCAAAGCAAATTACAAACGGTATTGAAACGTATAAATATCTAGTAGAAACCCTTCATTTAGACCCTAAAGCGACAAATAAAGATGGTGCAACGATTCTTCAAGCGCTAGTTCGTAGACCCAACATAGAAATCATCAACTACTTTTTGGATAAAAATGTAGACGTTAACAAGGCTGACAAAGAGGGTAACACTGTACTTATGGTTGCTTCTGCTGGAAAAGATGCTAAGTTGGTCGAGTTATTACTATCGAAAACCAATAACGTAAATGCCATTAATGATAAAGGCGAATCCGCATTGACAAGAGCAATTGCAAGTGGTTCATCTGAAATTGCGTCCTTACTTCTAAAAAATGGAGCGGATATCAAGATCTTAAATAAGGATGGAAATAATCTAGCTTACTACTGGCTGAATTCATACACAGAAACGGCTCCTCAAGGATCTCGTGCTGCTCAAGGGGGAAATCAACAGGGGAATAATTTTGAAGAAAAGCTAACCTTACTGAAAGACAATGGACTAACAGTTACCGATCTTCAGAAAAATAAAAGCTCGCTATTGCACTTAGCTGTTGCGAAGGAAAACTTAAACCTAATCAAAAGGGTTGCTTCAATGGGAACTGATATCAACGCGCAGGACAATGATGGCATGAGTCCCTTACATAAAGCGGCATTAATTGCAAAAGACGATACTATTCTACAAGAATTGATTTCGATTGGTGCTAAGAAAGACCTTATGACGTCATTTGATGAAACCGCTTATGATTTGGCAAAGGACAATGAATTTCTTACGAAAAACAATGTATCTATCGATTTCTTAAAATAACAGTATGAAAATTTCACTAAAATATATCCTACTTATATCCGTTATCACGCTTTTCAGCGCAAATTCATTTGCACAAACTAGCAAATTCAAATGCATGATTCAAATGAATAGCTATGAAGGCGAAGGTGCTTACGTTATCATATCATTAATCAACCCTAAAGGAGCTTATGAAAAAACGCTTTCTGTTTTGGGGCCAGATAAACAATGGTATAACACCCTAAAGGAATGGCACAAGTTTCAAACAAAGTCCAACGGAAAATTGAGTGCAATTACAGGTGCCTCAGTTGGTGGAGGCGATCGTGCAATGAGAACAATTGAAATTGACGATGCAAAGTTAAACAAAGGATATAAACTACGTTTTGAATCTGCTGTTGAAGAACAAAAATATCATGTTACAGATGTCGAAATACCATTGACCGTAGAATCGCTTGCTGAACGCGCCAATGGTAAAGGATATATCCGATTTGTAAAATTAAGTAAAGTCCAATAAGTAATAATGACCTTATCCATATGGAGGTATGCACATTTAGCTCTTGCCGTAGTATCATCCCTATTTTTACTCATTCTTTCCTTAACCGGAATTATATTAGCGATAGATGCTGTTAACGAAAAAACACAAGCATACCAAGTAGAAAATTCGAGTTCCATAAACCTTGCGCAATCCATAACAGGATTGCGCAAGGTTTATCCTGAAATCATTGAAATAGCAGTCGATCACAATCAATTTGTCAGTATCGATGCTTTGGATGAGGAGGGCAATACCATAAAAGCCTATATCAATCCGATAACGGGTGCAGTATTAGGTGAAATTAAACCCAAAAGTCAGTTTATACAATGGACGACTGCATTACATCGCTCCTTATTTCTCCATGAAACAGGACGTATCATAGTCGGCATAGTTTCCTTTTTACTCTTACTGATTAGCATAAGTGGAATTGCGCTCATCCTTAAACGTCAACAAGGAATCAAGAATTTTTGCGCTAAAATAAATCGCGATTTCTTCGCTCAATATTTCCACGTTGTCAGCGGTAGACTATTCTTAATCCCAGTACTCATCATCGCCTTGACTGGGACATACTTATTTATGGCTCGCATGGATCTTATGAAGAGACCAAACGAAGAAATCAAGCATAAGCTTATAGATGGTACTGAAAATAAAAAAATAGAAGAATTCCGTATTTTTCAAGAGAACACGTTTGCTGATCTTGAAAAAATAGAATTTCCTTTTATGGACGATGATCCAGAAGAGTATTACACCCTTAAGTTTAAAGACCGCGTGGTAACCGTCAATCAATTTAATGGCGATATAATCAGGGAAGTCAAATATCCATATACCGCAGCTCTAGAAAAACTTAGTCTTGATATCCATACGGGTAGAACAAATGTTATCTGGGCAATTATCCTAGGTCTCGCTTCATTAAACATCGTTTTTTTCATCTATTCAGGATTTGTTATTACTTTCAAGCGAACAAAGACTAAGGTTAAGAACAAATATAAAGCTGATCAAGCAGAAATCATTATTTTAGTAGGTTCGGAAAATGGATCCACTTTATTCTATGCCAATCAAATACATAAACAATTGTTAGGAGATGGCAAGCGTTCTTTTCTTACCTCAATGAATCAGTACGGTAAATATCCGAATGCTCAGCATCTGATTATATTCACCTCTACTTATGGAATCGGGACAGCACCAACCAATGCCTCAAATTTTGAAGAATTGGTTCTGAAATTCCCGCAGAATAAACATGTACACTATAGCGTTGTAGGATTCGGCTCTCGAGTTTACCCTGACTATTGTGCGTACGCTGCACAAATCGACGAAATTCTAGAAAAACAGAATTGGACTACCCGATTCTTAGCGCTGCATAAGATCAATGATAAATCAATTCCCGAACTCACAAACTGGATTCATCATTGGAGTGAGAAATCATGTATAGCCCTAGCTACAGCACCTTCATTATATCAAGCAAAAGTTGACGGGATTAGAAAATTGAAAGTGATCAAAAAAACAGGTGAAGATCATGCAACATTTACAGTTTTACTAAAACCACAATCAAAACTAAAATTTGAATCAGGCGATCTCTTGGCCATTTACCCCGCCCATGATAATAGAGAACGGTTCTATTCTATTGGACAAAATAATGGGATGATTCAGCTTGAAGTAAAATTGCATGAAAATGGATTGGGTTCAAATTTTCTATACCAATTAGCGGAGAACGATATCATTCGTGCTCGTGTGATGCGTAATCCTGACTTTCACTTTCCAAAAGTGCCAGCAGTCATTATGATTGCAAATGGAACAGGTATAGCTCCATTTTTAGGAATGATCCGCAATAACAAGAACACAGCTATTCATTTATATGCTGGCTTTCGATATGATAACAGTCTGACGCAACGTTATCAAGATTTCGCTCGAGAGCAAATTGCAAATAACCACCTCAATACATTTCACTTTGCTTATTCAAGAGAGCAAGAGTCACAGTATGTCATGGATCTCATTAAGCAGGATGTTCTTCTGTTCTTAGCACATTTAGAAAGTGGAGGCGTTATTATGATTTGTGGATCACTCCGTATGCAACGCGACGTGGAGCAAGTTATTGAAGAAATAACGTTATTACATAAAGATAGCGCATTAAGTCATTATAAGGAAAGCAATCAAATCTTAACAGATTGCTATTAATGTAAATCGTCACGCAACAGATTATGAAGTTTTTGTATACGCTCGTTACTTTCCTACTTTTCCATTACAGCTACAGCCATGCACAAATTGTCGTGAGGCAACAAACTACTTTGATGGGCTCTGTATTTGAGATTACTGTGGTTGACCACGATAGCACAACAGCGCATCATCATATTGATTTGGTAATTGCTGAAGTATCGCGAATTGAGAATCTCATATCAGAATGGCGACCCGAAAGTCAGATTTCAGAAGTTAACCGCAATGCAGGAATCAAACCAGTAAGGGTAGATCGCGAAGTTTTTAATTTGACAAAAAGGGCAATTGCATATGCACAACTTTCCAATGGGGCTTTCGACATCAGCATCATTGCTTTAGACAAAATCTGGCAATTCGACGGATCAATGACGGCATTACCTTCAGAAGAAGTAATTCGAAAATCGATTGAAAAAGTAGGTTATAACCACATTATTTTAGATAGCATAAATAGCAGTATTTACCTCGCCTTGCCGGGTATGAAGATTGGTTTTGGATCAATTGGAAAAGGCTATGCTGCCGATATGGGTAGAACTTTGATGCAGGCGAAGTCTGTTAAAGCAGGAATCGTAAATGCTTCTGGCGATATCGCCACTTGGGGTCTTCAGCCTAATAACAAACCTTGGTTAATCGGGATTAAAAATCCCTTTAAGTCTTACAAAACGATTAAAATACTGAAGATGAAAGAAAGTGCTGTTGCAACATCAGGTAATTACGAGAAGTATGCTGAGATTGATAACAAACGATATGCCCATATCATCAATCCAAAAACGGGTATCCCTGCAACCGGCCTAACGAGTGTTACGATCTATGGTCCATCAGCAGAATTTGCCAATGCATTAAGTACGTCCATTATGGTCCTAGGCCAAAAAGAGGGTGTAAAATTGGTTAAAAGATTCCCCGATTACGACTACCTATTTATTACAGATAAAGGCAAGGTGTTAAAGAGTAACTAGGTACTCCTCATGCCCACTACTATTTTTTAAGCACCTGCTTAGGTTCTATCTCTTCCAAATCATCATCAAATAAAATACGGACAGAAGGTGTATAGGTATCATCATGCTGTCCTGTTTTATTAGCCCAAAAGAATGCCCCTAAAAATATTAAAGCAAGAAATACACTACATCCAATCAACATAAAAATAATACTCATACCTTATTTTATTTAATAAAATCACTATAAGCCTCTCCTCTTGGCATACCAATGTGTCAACAAGCTCGTAAAAGATATAATGGTGACAGTGCTGATGGGCATCAATATCGCAGCAAATAATGGCGACATCTCACCTTGGACGGCAAAACTCAACCCAATGACATTATAGAAAAGTGAAATACCGAAACTCAAATGTATCACACGTACCACATCTTTACTAAAGTCAAAAAATTGCGGCAATTTTTCGAACGAAGCACCATCCAAGATTGCATCGCAACCAGGTGAAAAATTATTGATATCATCACTAACTGCGATTCCCAATGCGGCAGCCTTCAATGCACCAGCATCATTTAAGCCATCACCAAGCATACAGATATGTCTTCCATTTTCTTGGATTAAGTTTATAATTTCCAATTTATTCAATGGCGATTGATTAAACATGAGTTGGGCTGTTGGTGGAAAAAGATCCTTCAAAACATCTTTTTTATGATCATTATCACCAGAAATCAAATGCAGATCGTATTTTTTCAAGTTATGTATAACACCCGATAATCCTGGACGCCATGACTGTTCCATGGAGAAACAACCTTTTACTTCACCATTGATCGCAACAAATACGTGGGATTCTTCACCAATAGTTTTAGAAGCACCGACAAACCGGGCGCTCCCTATCTTAACGATCGCTCTACCAATATGCGTAACCGACCCCTCACCTACACTTTCCTGATAGCTATTTACCGGGACAGCTTCTATATCCTCCATCCATTTGACGATCTCTCTGCTCAAAGGATGACTTGAATTACGACAAGAAGAATATACTAATCTTTTTTCCTCTGCGGTTAAGAAACCTTCAAAAGCAATCCCATTCACCATTGGGGAAGAAATTGTTCCTGTTTTATCAAAAACTACGGTATCGACCGTAGCCATCTGTTCTACTGTTGCTGCATTTTTGGCATAAAATTTATTTCGATCGAACACACTTAAAGCGGCTGCAAGGGTAAAAGGAGAACTTAATGCCAATGCACAGGGACAGGCAATAATCAATACTGCTGTAAAAGCACCCCAAGCCTTGTTGCCATCTTGGTCTATCATCCAAAATACTGTCGCAGAAACAGCAATCAATAATAAAACAATCGTAAAATATTTACTGATGTACCCAATAAAGGTTTGGAATGGCTTATCGTAGTGTTTATAATTTTCATTATTCCACAATCTGGTTAAATAAGACTGGGATACAGACTTGACGACCTCCAACTCGATGGCTTTAGCCGTTTGACGCCCTCCTGCATAGATGACTTCACCCAAAGTTTTGGCAACTGGTTTTGATTCTCCTGTTACAAAACTAAAGTCTATACAAGCTTCTCCATTTAACAATAGCGCATCAGCAGGAATTATTTCATTATTACGTACCAGAATACGATCTCCGACCTGTAGGTCAGCAAGCTGAATCGCTTTTTCTTTTCCGTCGACTATCGTGGTGACTGCCACTGGAAAATAACTCCTATAATCCCGTTCAAAAGATATATGATGATAGGTTTTTTCCTGTATCCATTTTCCTATCAAAATAAAAAACACCAAACTACATAACGTATCTGCAAAGCCTGCTCCTGACTGCGTGATGACATCATACGCAGTACGCACAAATAAGATAAAAATCCCTAAGGCCAATGGTACATCCAGATTTAATCTTTTTTGGCGAATACTTAGAAATGCAGATTTAAAATAATCTGATGCACTATAACACAGTACAGGTATCGCAAATAATAAATTTGCATATCCAAAAAACAAAGAATATGATTTTTCAAATGCTGCAAGTCCGAAATATTCCGGAAAACTCAACATCATGGAATTTCCAAAACAAAACCCCGCAACTGCTATTTTAGCAATTAATGGATTTGAATTCGCTTTTTTCCCTTCTTTAACGATATCCTGCAAGGTAACTTTAGGCTCATAGCCAATGCTTATCAATAAGGCGACAAGATTACGAAGCGATAGATCTTGGTGTTTAAATGTGATGCTCGCCTGTTTTTTCATAAAATCGACCTGCGAGGATAGCACGTTTGGATTTATTTTATATAAATTTTCTAACAACCAAATACAAGAGCTACAGTGAATTACAGGGATATAAAAAGTAACGATGGTAATCTGCTCCCCTTTAAAATCAATCAATTTATCAGCAATTACCGGTTCATCTAAGTATGCCAGATTTACAATTTCCCCTTTATTCGATTTACCAGGATGTTGATTGTAGCGGTAATAACTTTTCAGATTATTATCATGTAGAATCTGGTATACCGTCTGACAACCTAAACAACAAAAATCATGATCATCGTACCTATAATCGCTCGAAAGAAGCGCGTCACCACAATGAAAACAAGATTGATTTACTTGGATATCCTTAATTTCAACCATTGTCTTATCTTAAATAGCTTGACTAAATAATTTCTTTTCTCCCTTAGACTGTTGGAGCTTCAAATCAAATTGCATACATACATTCCTCAAAAAGGACTTACCTAATGGAGAAATCGTGATAATATCCTCTTCCACCGTAACCAATCCTTCCAATATCATCACTTCCAATCTATTTAAAATCGCTTCATTGAAAGGAAACCCGCTCACGAACTTTGTTTTTCCTTTACACATGAGGTTCAGGATATACCGCCTAATGACCAAATCTTCTGGATCAAGTAGGTGCCCTTTCACTAC
This sequence comes from Sphingobacterium sp. SG20118, assembly GCF_044740685.1. Taxonomy (NCBI): domain Bacteria; kingdom Pseudomonadati; phylum Bacteroidota; class Sphingobacteriia; order Sphingobacteriales; family Sphingobacteriaceae; genus Sphingobacterium; species Sphingobacterium sp. SG20118. The sequence continues at coordinate 834,350 of NZ_CP172826.1, read as the reverse complement.
AGGGATTTCATTTTGTGCTAACAGTTTTTGATACTCTTCGACACTTTTCACATTTTGCGCAAAACCATCCCACGAATCACTGATAGATGACACTCCCAAACCAATAAGAAGTGGACGATAACGATCGGCATATCCCATAAAATTACGATGGAGTCTTTCTTGCTGAAAGGCAAGAAACAACTCATCACCTATCCTAGCAAAATGATCCATCCCGACATCCTCATATCCAGCCTCTTGTATTAATTTCTTTCCAGCTGTATATAGCGCTAATTTTTCTTCGCCTCTTGGTAGATCTTCTTCTGTATAATGACGCTGCCCAGGTTTAATCCAAGGGACATGGGCATAACTATAAAAAGATATGCGATCCGGATTCAGTTTTAGAGATGCTTTTAGCGTATCGGTTATGGTCGCTAGGTTCTGTTTAGGCAAACCGTATATTAAATCAAAATTAATAGAAGTGTAGCCAAGTGTACGTGCCTCTCGCATCACACGCTGCACATCTGCCACTTCCTGTTTTCTATTAATTGTGAATTGTACTAATGGATCAAAATCTTGAATTCCTAAGCTCAATCTTCGAAAACCTAATTGATACAAAACAGCTAAGTGCTCATAAGTCGTATTACCCGGATGCGCTTCGAATGAAAATGACGCATCTTTAGCGATTTGAGCTTGTGCTTTAATACCGTTAATCAGTTTTGCAAGATGTTCTGGTGCAAAAAAAGTAGGGGTTCCTCCACCGAAGTGAATTTCAGAGATCAAAGGCGCACCATCCTTCAATATTGCTGTATACATCCCCCACTCTTTTAGTAAACTAGTTATATATGGTATTTCAACCCTATGGTTTTTTGTAATTCTTGTATTGCATCCACAGTAGGTACATAGACTTTCACAAAACGGAAGATGGATATAAAGACTTATTCCGGCATCTTTCGATTTTTGATAGGAATGGTAGACCCTTGTAGACCATTCATCAGGAGAAAAATGATCATTATCCCAAAAAGGAACGGTTGGATAACTCGTATAACGTGGAGCTGCAACATTGTATTTTTCGATTAACGCTTGCAGTCTAGATTCGCTTGTATTGTCTATCATGAACCTATGATTTTACAGGACAATCTTTCAAACAGCAACAAGCGGTACCTACGCATTTTCCTGCGCCCCACAAATTCAAATTACGGATCGTTTGTTCTGCAATTCCTTTTGGACTTTGATCTTCAAATGGCGTATTGGCTACTTGTATATCTAAATTTCCCGCTTCCACCAAATCAATATGATCGGTTCCTAAGGTGCGTGTCATAATTCTGGCCACCCCCATACTTTTTAAGGTCTGCATCATGGAAGACTTCAAAATATCAGCTCCCGAAATGACCACAACATCCTTTCCTGAAGCATACACTTTAGTTTCTTCATTAAGGCCATTGGCGATTAATGTCAAATCATGCATTTTGCCATTGGCTACTGCTAACAACTCCTTTTCATGAGTCTGAATACTATAAACAACTACTTTCATGCGATCTCTTTTGAAATTCTAAATCCGAATAAAACAAAAGTAAATAGACTTCAAATTCTTACACATGAAGTTGGTCAGTTAAAAAAGTGATCTTCGTCACATATTTAAGCGATAATGGTCAATGGTCTAAAAATATAAAAGGGGTGGATTCTTTTGAATCCACCCCTTTTATATTTTATAGCCAGCAAAAAATGCGCTATTGCTTAATATTTCGAAGTTTTTTAACCGATATAATACGGATTGCACTTTTCTCTTTAGCAATTAGATCTTCATCTCGAAAATCAGAAAGAATACGAGAAACAGTTTCATTTGCAGTACCTGCAATCGTCGCTATTCCCTCTCTGGATATCTGAATAACACATTCATCGTCATTCCCCAGGTCCATACTTTTTTCAACAACACTGATTAAGGCATTTGCGATTCTTTTACGAACGGTACCATAGGCGAATCCCAGCAGCTGTTCTTCTTTTCCCCTGATATTACCCGTTAGTAGTTTAATAAACTTTCCTGCTATCAGTGGTTTTCGGTACATCAATTCAAAAAAATCTTCCTTACTAATGAGTGCAATTTCAGATTTATCAACAGTTTCCACATTATCGGAGTATTTCTCATTCAATAACATGGCTTCATAACCTAGATATGTACCTGCTAACTGCATATCTGTAGAAAGTTCACGTCCATCTTCATAACAAAGAAAATTTCTGACAGTTCCACTTATTACAAAATAAACGAATACTGGAGAATCTCCTTGTTCGTAAATGGGTTGCTTTTTTTTAAATACTTTAACACGCGATTTATCGACCAATTCCTTTAACAGGAAATCTTGTTCTTCAGAACTGAGGTACAAAGAATTCTTGATGGTGATGGCCTCTCCAATTTGTCCACGTTTTTTAAAACGAACGTCTATCGCATTTAGCAGTTCGACGTCATCAAAAGGTTTTGTTAGATAATCATCAGCACCCAATTCCATCGCTTTTCGCATATCCGAGCGTTCTGCTTTAGCAGTCATAAAGATAAATGGAATATGAGCCGTTTCTTCGTTTTTACTGAGAATATATAAAACCCCATAACCATCCAATTCGGGCATCATAATATCGCACAATATCAAATCAGGTAAATGAGTGGTTGCAAGTTCCACTCCAGAGCGTCCATTTTCTGCAGCGATTACATGATATTGACCGGTTAACTCCAAAATCTCTGTCGCTCCCTCTCGGATATCTGAATTATCTTCTATAATTAGTATTGTCTTCTTTTCCACTTACAACTATTTTTCTTGCGTAAATATCATCTTAAAAAAAGCTCCTTCATTAATGGCAGATTTATATTCCAATGTGCCCTCCATGAGGTGAACATAGCGTTTCACGATATTCAATCCAAGTCCAGTACCCGGAATATTACCCGTATTATGTGCTCTAAAAAATGGTTCAAATAGATTGACCTGTTCCTCTACAGGAATACCAATGCCATTGTCTCGCACTTTTATAATACAGGTATCCGCGTCAACTATCGTATTAAATTCAATGAAAGTGTCTTCTCCGGAATATTTTATGGCATTTGAAATCAAATTGACAACTGCATTTTTCAATAAGTTAGCGTCCAGCATAAATATACCAACGGCACCGGTATGTTGATAGATGATATGTTGATTTTTCTTACAGATCAATTGCATCTCTTCAGTAATTTCTTCTGCTAATTCGACTACATTAATCATCTTTTTATCAACCGTGACCACTCCAGCTTCGAGCTTTTCTAAGGAAAGAAAATCATTTAAGATGCTCGTTAGTAATTGAACTGAACCTTTGATCTTGTTGGTATGTTTTAGCACACTAGCAAAATCGGGTTTTTCGATATACTTATCGATTAAGGCTGCGGATAATTGCACCGAACTCAATGGCGTTCTAAACTCGTGTGAAGCCATGGAAACGAACCGCGATTTTAACTGACCAAGTTCTTTTTCTTTTTCCAAGGATTTGGAGACTTCAGCCTTTGTTTTTTCCAACTCCGACACCAGCATAATCAAGTCCTTCGTTCTTTCGCTTACTTTTTGCTCCAGTTCAACGGCGTGTCTTTTCAGTCGATTTTCTGCCAGTTTCTCTCGTGTAAGGTCATGAATAAATCCGGTAAAAATATTTCTTCTTTTATACCATACCTCACTCACAGCCAAACGAAACGGGAAGGTGGTTCCATCTTTTTTCCTTCCAAGAACCTCCCTTCCTATCCCGATTATTTTTTTATGACCTGTACTTTTATAATTACTGATATAGCTATCGTGCTCACTATGGTACGGCTCGGGCATTAACATCGAAACATTATTGCCTATTACCTCTTCTCCAGTGTAACCAAATAAACTAGAAGCTGCCGGATTGATAGATTCTATAATACCGCGATTATCAATGGTAATGATCCCATCGATAGCATGATCAATAATCGCCTCTAAAAGCTTCGCACTGTCCATGAACTATTTTACTAATTTTTTATATTTAAGACGATGTGGTGTAACATCACCAAGTCTTTTCTTTCTATTTTCTTCATATTCCGAATAGTTACCCTCGAAGAATCTCACTTGAGAATCACCTTCAAAGGCTAGAATATGTGTACAGATACGATCTAAGAACCATCTATCGTGGGAGATGACTACAGCACAACCACCAAAGTTCTCCAACCCTTCTTCTAAAGCACGTAAGGTATTTACGTCAATATCGTTGGTAGGCTCATCTAAAAGCAGTACGTTAGAACTTTTCTTTAATGTAATTGCCAAGTGTACACGGTTACGCTCACCACCTGATAAAACACCTACTTTCTTTTGTTGATCGGCACCGTTAAAGTTGAACTTAGAAACATATGCTCTCGAGTTTGACGAGCGATTGCCCAGCATGATATTTTCATTACCATCGGTAATATTTTCCCATACTGATTTCTCAGGATCAAGGTCATCATGGTTTTGATCTACATATCCAATAACAACGGTTTCACCTACTTTAAATGTACCTGTATCCGGTTGCTCCTGACCAGTGATTAGGCGGAATAAAGTTGTCTTACCAGCACCATTGGGACCAATAATACCTACGATACCAGCAGGAGGAAGTGAGAAACTTAAATTTTCAAATAAAATACGGTCACCATAGGCTTTAGAAATATTATCCGCCTCGATCACGACATTTCCTAAACGCGGTCCTGGCGGGATGAACAGTTCTAATTTTTCTTCACGATCTTTCGTTTCTTCAGATGCTAATTTATCATAGTTATGAAGACGCGCTTTAGATTTGGCATGTCTCGCTTTTGGCGCCATACGTACCCATTCCAACTCGCGCTCTAATGTTTTCTGACGTTTTGATTCTGTTTTCTCTTCTTGCGCTAAGCGTTTTGATTTTTGATCCAACCAAGAAGAGTAATTTCCTTTCCAAGGAAGACCTTCGCCACGATCCAACTCAAGGATCCAACCAGCCACATTATCCAAGAAGTATCTATCGTGGGTAACGGCAATGACAGTTCCTTTATATTGTTGTAAATGTTGTTCTAACCAATCAATAGACTCTGCGTCCAAGTGGTTGGTAGGCTCATCCAACAATAAAACATCCGGTTCTTGAAGTAAAAGACGACACATTGCTACACGACGACGCTCACCTCCTGACAAATTGGCAATCTTCGCATCTGGTTCAGGACAACGTAAAGCATCCATTGCGCGTTCTAATTTCGAGTCAATTTCCCAAGCATTAGTCGCATCAATAATATCTTGAAGCTCACCTTGTCTGTTTAATAGCTTATCCATCTCATCTGCATTTTCATACACTTCTGGTAAGCCAAATTTTTCATTAATTTCTTCGTATTCTTTTAAGATAGCAGTTATTTCAGCAACACCCTCTTGGACAATTTCCAAAACAGTTTTTTCAGGATCCAAAATAGGCTCTTGCGCTAAATAGCCAACAGAATACCCTGGAGAGAAAACAACTTCACCTTGGAATGATTTATCTAAACCGGCAATTATTTTTAATAATGAGGATTTACCCGAACCATTAAGACCGATTACACCAATCTTTGCACCGTAGAAAAAAGAAAGGTAAATATTTTTTAAAACTTGTTTTTGAGGGGGGTAGATTTTGTTGACACCCGCCATTGAAAAGATTATTTTTTCGTCTGACATACTAATCAATTATACTTTATTTGGACAATAAATACACACAAATGTAAACTTTTATACTGACATTTTGATCGAATTTGTAGGATGGCTTAATTGTTGATAAATATTACTAAAATATTAAGGATTGATAAAGTAAATTTATTACATTTATATCATTCTGGTCATTAAAAGAAAGGTAAATTACATGGAAGCAAAATTTTCACCGCGCGTAAAAGATGTCATATCGTACAGTAGAGAAGAGGCTTTGAGATTGCGTCACGATTATATTGGTACGGAACATTTATTGTTAGGTCTGATTCGTGAAGGTGATGGCATGGCAATCAAGATTCTGAAAAATATCGGAATCGATACTGCAGCTTTACGTCTATCTGTAGAGGAGGCCGTGAAAAGCTCATCTGTATCTCGCGCTCCTATTGGCAATATGCCACTTACAAAACAAGCAGAAAAAGTACTTAAAATCACATATTTAGAAGCTAAGATTTTTAAAAGTGAAATCATAGGAACAGAACATTTATTATTGGCAATTTTAAGAGATGAGGATAATATCGCTTCTCAAATATTGCAGCAATATCAAGTGAGTTATGATATCTTCAAAGCGGAAGTAGAACAAAATAAGACAACAATTCGTGATGAGGCTCCAGGATCGTCGACTGGTGATGACGATTACCCTGAGGAAGAGCAATTCATTCAACCTAAAAAGGTCTCTGATATTAAATCTAAAACTCCGGTTTTGGATAACTTCGGACGTGACTTAACAAAAGCCGCAGAGGAAGGTCGTCTTGACCCTATCGTAGGTCGTGAAAAAGAAATAGAACGCGTTTCTCAAATTTTATCACGTCGTAAGAAAAACAATCCGTTGTTAATCGGAGAACCGGGTGTTGGTAAATCTGCGATTGCAGAAGGACTTGCACTACGTATTGTACAACGTAAGGTATCACGTGTTTTATTCGGAAAACGAGTTGTCACACTTGACTTAGCCTCTTTAGTTGCTGGCACGAAATATCGTGGTCAGTTTGAAGAGCGTATGAAAGCGGTGATGAACGAATTGGAGAAATCACCTGATGTGATCTTATTTATCGATGAAATTCACACTATTGTGGGTGCTGGTGGAGCTTCGGGTTTCATTGGATGCATCCAACATGTTCAAGCCAGCATTGGCGAGGGGTGAAATTCAATGTATCGGTGCTACAACATTAGATGAGTATCGCCAATACATCGAGAAAGATGGTGCTTTGGATCGTCGTTTTCAACGCGTAACCATTGAGCCAGCGACTCATGATGAAACGATTGAAATTTTAAATCGTATTAAAGAAAAATACGAGGAGCATCATAATGTAAACTATACTCCTGAGGCTATTGAGGCTTGTGTAAGCTTAACGACTCGTTATATAACCGATCGTTTCTTACCTGATAAGGCTATCGATGCATTGGATGAGGCTGGTTCTCGTGTGCATTTGACGAACATACATGTTCCACAAACGATCATTGATATCGAAGAGAAAATCGAAGAAATCAAATTAGAGAAAAATCGTGTGGTGCGTAGTCAAAAATATGAAGAGGCTGCTAAGTTACGTGACACTGAGAAAAAACTGTTGGAGGAACTCGACCGTGAAAAATTAGCATGGGAAGAAGAAACTAAAGCGAAACGTTATGTCGTAACTGAAGATAATGTTGCTGAAGTTGTTTCGATGATGACGGGTATTCCTGTACAACGTGTGAGCCAAACAGATAGCCAAAAGCTATTGAACATGGGTGACTTGATGAAAAATAGAATCATTGGACAAGATGACGCTGTACATAAATTAGTGAAAGCTATCCAACGTACACGTGCAGGTTTAAAAGACCCGAAAAAACCAATCGGTTCATTCATCTTCCTTGGTCCTACTGGTGTTGGTAAAACCGAGCTAGCAAAAGAGTTAGCGCGCTTTATGTTTGATTCTCAAGATGCGTTGATTCAAATCGACATGAGTGAGTACATGGAGAAATTTGCGATTTCCCGTTTAGTGGGAGCGCCTCCGGGATATGTGGGTTATGAAGAAGGTGGACAATTAACAGAGAAAGTCCGTCGTAAACCATACGCCGTCATCTTATTGGATGAGATTGAAAAAGCACATCCTGATGTCTTCAACTTATTATTGCAGGTATTGGACGAAGGTCAATTGACAGATAGTTTAGGTCGTAAAGTTGATTTTAGAAATACAATCATCATCATGACTTCAAATATCGGAGCACGTCAATTAAAAGAATTTGGTCAAGGTGTTGGTTTTACCACTGCGGCAAAAACTACACAGGCGGATTCACATTCTAGAACTGTTATCGAAACAGCTTTAAAACGTGCATTTGCTCCCGAGTTCTTAAACCGTATTGATGATGTAATTGTCTTCAACTCGTTATCTAAGGAGAATATCTTCAAAATCATTGATATTGAATTGCAATCTCTTTTTGGTCGAATTACAGATTTAGGCTATACGATAGACTTGAGTGATGTTGCTAAAGATTTTATTGCAGAGAAAGGATATGATACTAATTTCGGAGCCCGTCCATTAAAACGAGCAATCCAGAAGTATTTGGAAGATCCAATCGCTGAGGAAATATTAAAAGGTGATATCAAATCTGGCGATCGTCTAAAAGTCGATTTAAATGCTGAAACGAAAGAAATTGAAGTAGTTGCCGATCGTTCTGAAAGACCAATCGAGCCTGCTGATAAGAAAGAAGATTAATAGAATTTGAGTTATTTATAAAAATGCACCATTAGTGGTGCATTTTTTGTTAGAAGTGTTAATAGAATGTTAAACTTCTTCGTTAATCAGGAGTCATACTAAAGAGCAAACAAGAAAAAAACTAGAGATATGAAAAGAATTTTATTAGCCCTATTAATAGGTGGTGCAACCTTAACTTCGCTTAGTTTCTTGCACGAAGGAGTATATTACACAAGGAAATGATATTTTAGATGGCTTTAGCTATGTATATCCTGTTAAATCCAATCAGTGGAAAAAAGATGGAAACCTTTACAGTATAGAGATTGCTGTGAAAAACTTAGATGAACAATATTACGAGGATGGGCATGTTAGTGTAGCTGTAAACTTTGCAGGATCTGATGCCTATGAAATGATTCCTTCTGAAATATTTGGTCATGACTATTCATCTAACTATTCAATTGGTAAAGTGCGTATTTTTGCGAAGGATGTAAGTGGTTTAACTCCACAAGCTCCTGACGATATGGCTATCAAAATTGTTTTGACAGACGCCGAAATTGGTAATTAATCATACTTAGCAAAGAATAAATGCCCCTACTTAAGGGACATTTATTCTTTGAATCTAGTACAGCGACCACTATTGCTTAGTTTCATTACTAAACTAAATAACTATAAAATTATCGTACCCTATTATCAAGAGATTTGCATGAGCCAAACCAGCTGAGTTAAATTTAAACTACTTTGATCAGCTAAGCAAAAAACTTATTCTACAATAACGTTTATACCCGCCATATTAGCCTTGTATTTTATCTTTTCAATCAGGCCATAATAGCTCCAGTTTCGTAAGAGGAATTCATCTCCTTTAGCGAACTCTTCTTTCATCTTTTGATTGACCAACAGTAAAGTACCAGCCTCAGATTTCACACATATATCGATCAACTTTCGACTATATAGATGGAGACGACTATCTACATACCGCTTCTCCTTTTCGTTAAAATGTTCCAAACTTTTCAGCTTTTTCTTACGACCATGACCTCCCCTATTGAATGCTGCAGCTTTTTGCAACCGTTGCCTAGCAGCCTGAATAGCCATCCGACGGTATAGAAATTCTTCTTTGTTTCCTATTTGATAGCTATCCTTATCAATAGATACTGCAATCGGATGCTCTACAGACAATGATGCTTCAGCAATGATATGATCTTTAAGTTCGTGTTGCTTTTTTGGTAACTCCAGAGCTAGCAACAGAAATATCTTCCCTTTCACAATCTGAATAGAACTCGCGCAAATCTTAATCTGCCCAACCAATGCTCGCTGTAGCAATACCCTTTTATCTGAACGGTCTTTACCTAGATACGTGCGGAAGGGAATTTTGAAAAGCTTCAATTTAAAATCCCAACCTTTCTCATCATTGCTCAGTTTCACCTGATTTCCAGAAAAGGGTATTGGCATATTTTTTTTATAATTTCGCAATGATTTTTCACCTTTCCAATAAGCCACACGATCAATACTAAAAACCCTGTTTAAGGTCATATTAATTGCGGAAATAATATTCGACGGCAGTTTACCTTTAAAATATAAAGCCAATATTTGATAAGTAGTATTCAACTTCGAAGTAGTGAATATACCTTCCTGATCCTTATTAAAATCTCCCAATTTAACCTTAACATCATCACGCAAATAAATTAGATCTTTCATCTGCTCTTGGATATATTTGTGTGTCATTACCATATTCGATCCGCGGTACACAATGTCCTGCCATTCGAATAACTTTTTATAATACTCAGACCGTTGCTCTTTATCATCACAATCCAAATAAATTTGAACTTTCCGAGTTAAAATAATAGTATCTTTTTCCATAACGGGTTATTTTATTAAGCTGTTTTCTTGGCAGTTTTGATCTTAGCATGCGCCTGTACAAACAGTTGTTTGACCATAGATGGATTCAACTGTAGCGCTTCTGAGATTTGCTCAAATGACAATTGAAGCTCATAACGCATACGAAAGATTTCGGTCTGTTGATCATTGAATTCACCTTCAAGAATAATTTTTGATGGTTTGTTTAGTACCTCCATTTGTTGCGTATTATTGAATATAGAACGGAGTGTCTCAATGGTTTTTTCAACCTGTAAGCTCACTTCATAGTCAGATATACCGCCCAAATAATGGGCAATACGTTCATAGTTAAAACTATATTTTAGACAAAGTTTGATGAATAGTTGCTGTTGATTGTTAAGGCTTGGCAATAGTTTGTTAAGCTTATCCAATCGCTCTTGTTTTTCTTCGTCAAGTTTCTCCAAATAGATCAGATCAACTTCATCCTCTTCTTCTATTTCATAGCCGAGTAAAAACTCTTGATAATCCTCAATACCATCTAAGCGCAGTAAGCTTTTGTGAAATCTATTTCGCGTTGTGTTATAGAATGCAAATAAAGCCGATTTAACCTGTACCTTTAAAAAGTTAAAGGTATCGTCGATATCCTTCACTTGTTTTCGGTATAGCCATAATCGCAATAATGCTTCCTGAGCTATACTCTCAGCTGCACAATCATCCTTTGTAGCCCGGAATGATTTCACAAAAAGATATCCGTAAAAGCGATTGTAGCAATAATTTAAGCCACGCTCATCTCCATCTTGAAGCAGGGAAATATACTTTTCGGCTTTCAGTACTTGTAAAGTTTTATTCATAATCATCGTTTTAGTTAAGGCATATGAGCATGCCTGTTCTTGGTTATTCACCTCAGCCGGCCTGGCGGATTTTATTGGAAGCTGAGATCATGTTTGAGGTATATTAAAACGACTTAGAACGTTCATATCATATTGGAATTGATCAGAAATTAGTAGCTTTCTCAAGAGAATGTCTATCTATTTTGAACACAAAGAATGAAACAACCACTTATATCTATTTTTTAGTAAAAAATTATTTTCAAACTATATTCGATAAGAAAAGTTTATGTGAACGAGTTGTATGCCTTCCAAATCTTGGAAACTAACGCCCCAGTACTATTTAGATATTTAGTGAGTGGCAATGACCCTCACCCTACGGCTGTACAAGCAACCTCAATTATTGTATATGGTGAACTAGAAACTAACCTTCTAACCCCTTAACGTCCTAAGTTTCTCACCCTCTAACTCATCACATAGTGATTCCTAACCCACTAACTATTCCGATCAATACCAATACGTCAAAGAACTAAGAAGCTTAATCTTGGTTTATAATTCCTCTCACCGAAGAACAAATTACAATTTTGTCATTACCAACAAACTTTCGTAATTTTAAATCAAATTTAGACTTTGTCATCCATATTAATTCATGGTATCCTACCGATTTACCGGTAAAGTACCGACCCACAAAATCATAGCATATGAATACTATTTTTGAAGAAAAAAAAGAAACCATGCACATCGGTCACAATATAAAACGGATAAGAGAAATTCAAGGAATTAAACAGGAGGCACTTGGGTTGTTATGCAGAAGCAGATACTCCCAACAACGTATTTCTGATTTTGAAAATATGGTGGCTTTTGATGAACCTCTTTTAAAAGAACTGGCAGGCGCACTTGGGGTAACACCAGATTTTGTCAAATCTTTTAAAGACGAGAATGTTATCTATAATATACAACACTCACACACATTCAATGACCAATCGACTAATTCTAGTCAACATACCCAACCGACATTCAATTCAGATGGGTCTGACAAATTATTAGCACTACTGGAAAAATTCATTGAAGAAGACCGCATCAAGACCCAATCCATTGCAGCATTAAGCAAAGCGGTACTAGATCTTGCGAGCGAAGTAAAAAAATTGAAAGAAGATAAAAACCATTAGAATACAGGTTTGTTCAATATTGCTTGATTTAGAAACAAGGCTTTACATTTATGGCGTATCACTTTGTACTCTTAAACATCTCTTTTCAGCATCAATACAACAGTCATATTCTAGGAAGTAAATAAAAATAATTTAGATATACCCTATTTCCAATTGCCAAATACCAATTTGTTCCGAATTAGGATTAAGAACATACTACACATAATCAGAAAAAGATTAAGAAGAAACAGAAGAATTATGTTGATCTCTTTCGTAATGTAGCATCATCATTATATTTTTTATAAATCTATCCCACCATGTTCAACAAAGCTTTTGCATGCGCCAAAGCGGCCGAAGTTGGTTTTATGCCACTCAACATCTGAGCGATTTCCTTGATTCGCTCTTCTTGGTTTAAAAGCACAATATTGGACTTTGTTTTATCACCTTCATCGATTTTGTAAACTTTAAAGTGCGATTTCCCCTTTGATGCAATCTGCGGAAGATGGGAAATAGCGATAACTTGCATATCTCCAGCCAATCGTTCCATGATTTCGCCAACTTTCAGTGCTACTTCCCCTGAAATACCAGTATCAATTTCATCGAATATGATGGTTGGTAAAGCAGAGCTCTTCGCGATTAATGATTTAATAGCCAACATCACACGCGATAACTCTCCTCCTGAAGCCACCTTATGGATCGCTTGTAATTCTTGACCTTTATTTGCTGAAAACAAAAATTGAATGTTGTTCATTCCACTTTCTTTTAATTCATTTTCTGCTAGATCTGTCAATTTCACTTCCAGTTTAGCATTGGGCATGCCGACTTCTGCCAACATAGAAACCACATGTTCTTCGATTTCCGGCAAAGCGGTTTGACGTAGTTCCGTTAATGCTTTCCCTTTTTCCAAGGCATGCTGGTAAGTTTCAGACAATTCTTTTTCTAATGCCAGAATACGTTCATCTTGGCTATTGACATCCAGTAATTTTTGCTCTAGGACGTCTTTAATAGCTAATAACTCTTCCACAGAGTCTACATGATGTTTTTTCTGAAGATTATAGATCAAACTTAAGCGCTCATTGATGATTAATAATTTATCCTCATCCAAGTTTGTACCTTGTTCTAAACTGCCAATTTCTGTTGCAATATCTTTCGCTTCTATCCATACACTGCGAAGTCGATTGTTTAACTCTGGTAAAGCAGCTAGGTATGGGGCCACAGATTCTAGCTGTACCAGCGACTCTTTCAACTGCAAAACTACGTTCTGCTCTTGTTCTTCCAAGATATGCAATGCTCCTAGCAAACCTCTTTTGATTTCCTCTGCATTCTCCAGTTGCTGTTGCTCAGCTTCCAAGCTCACCTGCTCACCTTGAGCCAGACCAGCATGATGAAGTTCATCAAATTGAAATTGATTAAAATCAGCCTCAATATGCGCCTGTTTGGCAAGTTCCCTTATTTTTCGCAATTCATTCTTCACTTTTTTATAACGAAGAAATGAATGGAGGTAACTTGCTTTCAAATCAGCAGATTTCGCAACATTATCGACCACTAAAAACTGAAATTCTTCGGTATTGATCTGCAAAGTAGCATGCTGCGAGTGGATATCGATTAACCTTTCGCCTAAACTTTTAAGTACAGCTAGCGTAACGGGGGAGTCATTGACAAAAGCGCGTGATTTACCATCTACACTTATCTCGCGACGAATAATGGTTTCCTTTTCATAATCCAGATCATGTAGCAAAAAGAAATCTTTCAGGTCATATGCTTCAATTTGAAAGAAACCTTCGATGCTACATTTCTTATTTTGATTGAAAAAGTATTTTCCTTCTACCCTACTCCCTAAAATAAGAGACAGAGCACCCATGATAATGGATTTACCAGCACCGGTTTCGCCGGTTATAATATTCAACCCTTTATCAAACCGAATGGATAGCTCATCAATTAAAGCGTAATTCTTAATATCTAATCTTGCTAGCATACTTTTATACGTCTATTTTTTACTTAATGTATTTTGTAAAGCCTCTTATTATCCTATCGGAAAGCAGTATACACGCAAACAACAATACGACAACATCTTGATTTTATATTGGATTTATACAGATTCTATCTCAAACTTAGATAAATTGCTTTTTATATGCAATATAATTGTGTTTCAAATCAATACAATTTATAATTTTCCTTCCGACCTTCAAGAATATCTCTTTGCAAAGGAAATTTAATAAATAATGTCTTGGTATTGTAGCTGTAAAAAGCCCTATGCTCTACATCATTACAAGCACTAAGGTATAGACAAAAAACCATAAATACTAAATAAAATAGTCAAATACCTACTATTGTTAGTAAACAATATGCTATAGATTGACCCTAAATAGACGAAAACCAACTCTCAAATAGCTATATAGGGCAAAAATATTTTATGGAATATAATTTTGGATATACGGAGTTACCCATTTATTAACGACTACAAAAGGATGATTATCAATTTAGCTCAGACTATTCTAAAAGAAGCGATTGCTACCAACAAATCAATAGGTAATCGTGAAAAAGTATATATAACAGACTCTTCATGATAAATAAATTTAATTATCTTTACATGACAGTGTATTCATATATAAAAACTTTGCACGATGGAACTAAATTTAGAAGCACCATATAATTCATTACCGTATTTACCTGTATTACAATCAAAGATTGAGACAATACCCATATTAAGGCAAGTCGCCAAGTCTGGTATAGCTTTGGCAGAGTTGAAAGGAATAATTCACACTTTACCTAATCAATCAATTTTATTAAATGCTGTCATTCTCAAAGAGGCTCGTGCAAGTTCTGAAATTGAAAACATAATTACTACGCATGATAAGCTTTATCAAGCACTGTCAATCAAGGGAAGCGAAATAGATTCGTCAACAAAAGAAGTTTTGCGTTATCGCGAAGCCATTTTAGAAGGTCACCGGACTATAGAAAAGCGTGGGTTCTTAAATACAAATACAATTATTGCCATTCAACAGATACTGGAAGAAAACAATGCAGGATTGAGAAAACTTCCTGGCACTTCTCTAAAAAATGCAGTAACAGGTGAAGTCATTTATACACCTCCTGATGACAAGGAAGTTATCCTATCATTAATGAAAAACCTAGAGGATTACATTAATGAAGAAAATGAGGTTTCTCCTTTAATCAGGTTAGCAATACAGCATTACCAATTTGAAAGTATCCACCCATTTTACGATGGTAATGGCAGGACAGGTCGTATCCTTAATGTACTATACCTGATTTTGCACGGGCTACTTGACAGTCCAGTACTTTATCTGAGTGACTATATTATTAAAAATAAGTCTAACTATTATCGTTTACTTCAAGAAGTAAGAACAAAAGATGGATGGGAGGACTGGATACTTTTTATATTAAAAGGAGTTGAAGAAACAGCAAAACAAACCATACAACAAATTGATTCCATAAAAAATATGTTTACGCAAACACAGGAAAAAGTGAAAGCTGAAGCACCAAAACTCTATAATAAGGAATTATTGGAACTAATTTTTGAACAACCCTATAGTAAAATCGAGTTTGTCGTTGAGCGCATGGGGGTTTCTAGGATAACCGCAGCTAAATATTTAAAAGGCTTAGAAGAAACTGGGCATATTATTTTCAAAAAAAGTTTGGAAAGAAACATTATATATTAATCAATCCCTGTTCGAAATATTAAAAAAATAACCTGCATATAGATTATTTAATTTACAGTGCTATGTGAAACAGAATCGAAAAGTAGCACTAAATAGGTGCAAAAATATTTTATGGAATATAAAATATTACCGCATCTTTATATAAAGTATTAAACGAACAGGATGGATATAACAAAGATTTCATTAACAATTGGAAGCATCATGATCAGTGGTGGTTTATTTGCTCAGAATGCCAAAGTTATTAAAACAGATTTAAAAGAAGTGATGCTGTACACCAATTCAGCCGAGCTTAATCATCATGCTACGGTAAATCTTCCAACTGGAGCAAGTGAACTCGTTTTTACGCATGTAGCTAATAATATCGATGAAAACAGTATACAGATCGGTAGTTCCCCGAATGTTACGGTCATGTCTGTAAGATCGGCTGTGAACTATGTCGAAACTGATGTTAAAAGCGATGCTTTTATAAAGGCAGAAAACTATTTCAAGAAAGAGACCAACACCCTTAAAACTTTTGAAAATCAAAAAGCGACGGAAGAAAGTATCCTGAAGCTATTGGAGAACAATCAAAAAATAGCAGGTGCTAATGGCAGCACTACGGTTGATGAACTCGCTAAAATGGCTAATTACTACAAGACCAAATATCTGGAAGTAAAAAGCAATATAACGACCTTGGATGATCAAATCATGAGTCAACAGGATATCGTCAACAAAGCCAAGATACAATTGGATGAAGTCCGAGGACAAACAACAGGCTCTGGCGGACAGTTGATCGTGCAGGTAATCAACAATCAGGCTGGTAGCCAACCTTTTGATATTACCTACACATCTACTCAGGCATCTTGGTACGCATCTTATGACCTGCGCTCAGCAAATATCTCCGCTCCCTTAGAAATTATCTATAAAGCGAACGTAACGCAGGCAACGGGCGTAGATTGGAAGCAGGTTAAGTTAAGTTTATCGACCGGAAATCCTTCTCAATACGGGATAGCCCCCACACTAGAGCCATGGCAACTGTATTATAACCAAGATATACCGACTGCACCGATGGCTTTGCAAGGTAGGGCTGCGGGACTTGTTTTAGATGAGGTGACTACAACTCAGAAAAAAAACATCCGTATTCGTGGGACAAGCACGCTTAATAATTTCACGCAACAAAACGAGAATCAGTTGAACACGACCTTTGATATCGCTATTCCATATGATGTCGCATCGAATGGTAAACCACATAGTGTTTCTTTGAAAGAGTACAAACATCCAGCAAACTATACTTATTTAGCGCTTCCAAGATTAGATCCTAATGTTTATTTAATAGCTGAGTTGACGGATTATGAAAAACTTAACCTGATGCCAGGTACAGCAAATGTGATGTTCGAAAATATGTTGGTAGGCAAAACCATCATTGACCCAAATGCAACTAGCGACACACTCAGAATGAGCATGGGTAAAGATAAGATGATCAGTATTAAGCGCGATAGAGTCAATGATCTATCCCAAACCAAGATTTTGGGTGGCAGTAAAAAACAAAGTCTCGTATACGAAATTACAATCAAAAACAATAAGAAAAGTAATGTGACCATCGCACTACAAGATCAGATTCCAATTGCGACAGATAAATCGATGGAAATTACATTAGATGAACATAATGGAGCTGACGTAACGAAAGAAACAGGTATACTCAAGTGGAATGTGGATGTCCCTGCAGGTGCCACTAAAAAGATAAGATTTGGGTATTCCATCAAATATCCAAAGGATAAACAGATCAGTATTTATTAAAAAGCTGTCTAAATTAAATAAGAAAACCGCTGTATGAATATAGCGGTTTTCTTATTTAGTTTCGGTTTGTTATAAGGTCATATAAAATATTTATGTTTGTACTATGGAAGATTATAGTGGCACATTGCGAAAATATATGCCAGAAGTGGCCGCTCCCATTATTTCCAGATGGATCAATGATACGGGATGTTTATTAAAAATATCAAAGTCTCGCAGCACCAAATTTGGTGACTATAGAGCACCTTATCGTGGGGCAGGACATCGCATATCTGTCAATCATGACCTGAATCCTTATGCTTTCTTAATCACAACGATTCATGAATTTGCACATCTAAAAACATGGCAACAATTCAAACATCAAGTAAAGCCACATGGTATTGAATGGAAATATAATTTCAAACAATTGATGGACCCATTCTTACAGTTAGAGGTCTTTCCACAGGATATTAAAGATGCAGTGGTCAAATATTTAGAAAACCCTGCTGCTTCAAGTTGTACGGACCTTCATCTTTTTAGAACGCTACAACGATTTGATAAACAATCGGAACAAATTTTCACGGTAGAGATGCTCCCTGAAAAAGAGCATTTTAAACTAAAGAATGGTCGTATCTTTCAAAAACAGTCAAAAATAAGGAAGCGTTACAGGTGCCTCGAGATCATGACCAATAAGGTTTATCTCTTTAGCCCAATTGCTGAAGTAGATCCTATCCAAATCAAGTAAATATGAGAAAACAATTTAAACATATTGCATTAAGCATGTTAATGGCATCGACCTTGTCGGTTGTTGCACAAAAAAATCAAACGACATTAGACCACAATGCCCTGAAGAGTGTCACAGAAAAAAGTTATAAAGCTCAAATTCTAAAACTTTCCTCGGATGAATTTTTAGGACGCAAGCCATTTACCAAAGGCGATACCTTAGCGACACAACATATAGCAGCTGAGTATAAAAAACTAGGCTTAAAACCCGGAAATGGGAAGAGCTATTTCCAAGAAGTGCCCATGGTGGAAATTACGTCAACTCCAAATGTATTATTGACCTTAAAGTCTGACTCAAATCAGATGACCCTGCACAATCTATCCGATTATGTCGTGACCAGTCGTCGTCTTCAGGAACATGTTGAATTGAAAAATACAGCATTGGTTTTTGCAGGATTCGGCATTGTAGCGCCTGAATATGATTGGAACGATTACAAAGACTTGGACGTGAAAGGGAAAACCGTTGTGGTTATGGTCAATGATCCTGGGCATTATGATAAAACTCTTTTTAAGGGTGATACCATGACTTATTACGGTAGATGGACCTATAAATATGAAGAAGCCGCACGTCAGGGTGCCGCGGGTGTGCTGATCATCCATCAGACCCAAGCAGCTAGTTACGGTTGGAATGTGATTCGAACAGGTTGGGGAAATGCTCCTCAAATGGATTTAGACAACGTAAGTGAGCCTAATAAATACGCGCAAGTTGAGGGTTGGTTATCTACAGAAAGTGCTTCCAAACTCTTCAAATTGGCCGGATATGATGATTCGTTATTAGACAAGGCAAAGCAGAAAGGTTTCAAGGCGATTCCTTTAGGTATAAAAACAGATTTCGAGGTCAGCAATAAAATTAAGAAATCAAAATCCAATAACGTTATAGCGATTCTAGAAGGTAAAAGTCGCAAAGATGAATACATTATCTATACTGCCCATTGGGATCATCTAGGTATTGGTGAGGCGGTGAATGGTGATTCGATCTATAATGGTGCCATTGATAATGCTGCTGGTGTCGCGGCATTATTTGAAATTGCTAAAGCTTTTAAAGCTGCAAAAAAAGCGCCTGAACGTTCCATTGTATTTCTCGCAGTAACTTCAGAAGAAGATGGATTATTGGGTTCTGATTATTACGTTAGAAACCCGATTTACGCGTTGAACAAAACAGTTGCCAACATCAATATGGATGCTTTTAGTGCCGCCGGTGCAACCAAAGATATATCGATCGTTGGTAAAGGCCAATCGGATATGGACGATTATGCTGAACGTTCGGCTTTAAAATTTGACCGTTATACGAAAGCTGAAGGAAACCCGAGTTTCTGGAGGCTTTTATCGTTCCGATCATTTCAATTTTGCAAAGGTGGGCGTTCCTGCTCTCTATGCCGGAAGTGGTAGCGACTATATCGAGCAAGATACATCTCTTATAGCAGATCGTAAAAAAGCACTCGCTGGACGTTACCATGCGGTCAATGATGAGGTCATTCCAGAATGGAATTTTGATGGTATGCTAGCAGATATCCGCTTGTTTTTTGATATTGGTTATACGTTGAGTCAAGAAGCTACGTTCCCAAAATGGAAAGATAAATCTGAATTTAAAGAAATAGGCGAAAAGCGTTAGTTATTTTATACTTTTGTATTCAAAGAATTATTTAAAGAAGAAATTATGTTACACTTACACTCGACATTAGCAATTATCTTATTGTTAGCTCTGATTGTTTCAATCATCATTACCTTTGTAAACTTCTCAGGTAATAAACCGTATAATAGAAAAATTGCTCTTTTAGGTTTTATTGCCTCTCATTTGCAATTATTAATTGGATTGATTTTATTCTTCGTATTAAAATACCCATCCATGATCTCCGGCTCTATTATGAAAGATCCAACGATGCGCTTTAAAATTATCGAACATCCGTTAACAATGATTATCGCGATTGTATTGATTACAATTGGTTATTCAAAAGCTAAAAAATTGACTGATGCTAAGCAAGCAAATAAAACAGTATTGATTTTTTACATTCTTGGATTAATTTTAATATTGTCTCGTATTCCTTGGAGTACATGGTCGATCTTCGCATAAACTATCCTTATCAATACGATATAAAAAAGGCGGTGTTTCTTAAAATAAGAAACACCGCCTTTTTTATTAGGACAAATTTCATCCTGATTACGCCAAAAGAACAGACCTAAGCCATCCTTTACCTATTTCTACCTATAGGTTCGAAATGTATCAATGAGGCTCAGTCCTCTCTCCTTTTTTAATTAAGGAGTTATGAAAAAAAGGCATAAAAAAAACGTCAACTCGATTTGAATTGACGTTTACTATATATCTATCTTGATTTATTTATTTTTTCCGAATCCTAAAATTCCGAAAACTGTTCTAAATGCAATTAAAGTTGCTACGATCACACAAATATTTGCTATTGTTGAAAACATCGATACATGTTGATCAAGGCTTGTGCAAACATCTGGTACAAATCTAATGAATACTCCTATAAGACCTAAAACGATAGCTACTACTAAAGTCTTGTAATAATGAGTTTGATTTGCGTTATTATCAGTCTTTTTTGGTTCTCTATGTTGTACTGTTTCTGCCATTTCGATTTTATTTTTTTGTACCACAAAGGTACAAATTATTCATTGTTTCGGAAATAAAATAACAAAAACATTTATTCAGTTTTAAAGGCTATCTATTTTATAAAGAGCTAGAAAATGTCTAAAATTGCAGTGAAAACAATTTTTAATGAAACCATGATGAGCGCAGATCAATTAAAATTGAGAAAAGCACTTGGCTCATAATAGATTCATGACCGATAAATCGAGTAAAACGAGTTCAATAATACGATTGAAAACTGATGCTCATTATTAAAAACAAATTTTTCTGATGAAAAAGTTATTATTTCTCTTCTTACTCCTTCCAATTTTTGGGATGGCACAAATTCAAAAAATAGAAAATTTTGTGGTAAAAGAAAATCTGTCGCGCAATGGTAAACTGGCTATTATCGCAGTAGATTCTGCTGAAAACACAAATGAACGTATCAATGGTACTTATAAATTCAGCATCAATGGTTTTACCCAAGATTTGCAGTTCCATCAGGGAATCGCTGTTCCTGATGATAGGATTGAATCGTCGACATTTGTCTTTTTTAAACACAAGAATCAAGGAAATTCGAAGGCACGCTTATTTTATATCTACAAATCAGATAAAGGATTATCTGCATTTGCCATCAGTGGCTTGATGTTCTTGGTTATCCCAGCTGTCATCCTATTGATTGCTTACGCATTTAAGAAGTTATTGCTGACTGCGATTATACTCGCGATAGGTTTCTTTTTCTTCAATCATTCGCAAGGTTTAAATATTTCTTCTATAATCGAATCAATCTTCGCAAGTATAAAAAATCTGATTATTTAAAAGGGTAGCCCTATCCCAAAGTTATATTGAATAAAATTATAACGGTCTGGTCTATGTGTCTGATAATATTGATCCTTAAATTCCTTGGAGTCGAAAAAATGTTTTAATACCCATTGATCACTTCCTTCGAATTGAGGATCTTTCACTTTCAAGCCAGCATCCAATCGGATAATAAAGTAATCGGAATCGAACCGCAATCCAAACCCTGTTCCTATTGCAATTTGTTTTAAGAATTTATCCATCTTAAGCTCGCCGCCTGGATTTAATTCATTCTTTTTTAATCGCCAGACGTTTCCAAAATCAACAAAAGTAGCACCATTCATCTTTGCTCCCAAGAAGCTGTTTAATATCCGGAATCGGTATTCGGCATTACCTTCAAATTTAATCTCACCCAGTTGGTCCAAATTGCGGAGATTCACTCTTAGATCTTCCTTTACACTTGCACGATTATAATTTCCAGGGCCTAAGGTTCGTGCTTGCCAAGCTCGCATACCATTCATACCACCACCGTAAAAGCTTTTTTCAAAAATCATCAGTGACGAATTATTACCATAAGGTATGGCAATACCCGGGTTGATCCTGAACACAAATTGTTTATTTCCGCCTAGATTTCGGTAAAGCCGATAATCGAGCTCCGTTTTAGCATACTGTAGGTAAGGAACACCAAGGATCTTTTTTTCACCGTCTAAATTTTCATCAAACTTGATGACGCGACTTATTAAATCCAATACATTGCCACTCAAATCTACAGAACCTTTGAAGTAATTGAAATTCTCTTTTTTAGTCAGCTTCTTGGCATTGTAAGTAAATGCATACTGTGTACCCAATCCAAAATATTCGCGATTGTTACTTCTTACATATAAGAGATAACCTTGCTCAATTAAATTCTGTGCGAAATTTTCATTTAACCGACCTTGTCTATATTCCAGTACAATCGGTGTAAAACTGTGAAATTTATTTTCAGATTCGTACCAAGAGTAATTCAGGGTATTGATAAAGTATCGATTGGAATAAGTGGCATCTTGATTGAAAACTTGCAGACTGGAAGAGAAGGTCGTCCTGGCTAATCCGTATTGACTCGTGTTATTCACATGAAAAGGTGTCATTAATCGTGGTATGATTAGATTTACACCAATTTGAAAATCATTGTTAAATATCTTGTTGGAAAGTCCACCGCTAAGTCTCGGATCAAATAAGACTCCGTATCGTAATTTCACTTCCAACAATTCTGCTCCACCAAAGATATTACGATGCGAAAATGTATTTCCGATATTAAAACCACTCATACCTGAACTCAAGGTAAATTCTCCTTCGATTTGGTTTCCCATCAACGGCCGGGGTACCATCTCATAGAATACATCCAATTGGTTGGAATCGGTCTTCTGGTAATTGATTTTAACACTTCTAAATCCGTTCATCTCATACAGACGGTCGTAAGAGGCGTTTTCTTTCGAAAGATTGTATAATTCTCCCGATTTGATGTACATATACCGTGTTAATGGTTTCAATCGAAATTTATTGGTCTCGTCTGTGAAATGAATATTTGAGATGCTATCGTAAGTTTTTTTGATTTCCTTTTTTTCTGTTCCAAAGTTGCGAATCGTGACGAATACATTTTCAATTTTATAGACCTGATGCGTCGTAGAATCACTTGGATTTTCAACTTGGAGCTCAAGATTCAACTGTTGCTTTTTTGATGATGAATCTACTGCTACACGCATGTATTGACGGATATAATCAAAATAACCGTGATTGCGCATGGTTTGATATAGCTTTTCCCTTTCCGTAATAAGATCGACAGCATCGTATTGCTTTCCTACAATAATACTCCCATTCGGCTTCACTTCACGTGCGTAGAGATCAGCAACAGCAGTATCAGCAAAATTATAGGTGATTTTATTTAGGTAATAGGGTTCGCCCAAAACGGTATTGAAATCTAGTGTTGCTTTTTTATTTTTAACCGTAATAGCGGGAACTACACTGGCGGCAAAATAACCTTTTGAAAATAAAAACCGTTTAATTTGTGTCGCAGATAACTCCACTAAACTCGTATCCAACAAACGGGGTGCTTCACCTACATTCCGTAAATTACGTTTTTTATATTCCCCGTTTTTAGTATTAAAAAGATTATAAATAAATAAATTAACCCTTGAATTTGCTCTGATATCATTGGAGACATAAAGCGCTGCTGCTTCTTTTAATTCTGGCTTCACCCCTTCTATATCCACATGTGCCACCAATGCTTGGTCCTCATTCAAGAAACGTGCTGAACGGCAAGATGTGAAAATTAGCAACAAAAGCGCTATACTTGTAAAAGCTAAAAAGCGTTGATTATTTATCATTAAAAAATGTTGTCAAAAGCACAAATTACTCTAATATCATCACTTCAAAATAAAAAGTTTCGCAAACAACATGGTCTTTTTATTGTCGAAGGAATAAAATCTGTTATCGAATTCCTATCATCCTCTTATCAAGTTGACAGCATATTTTATACAGAAGATGTACTCGCAAAAGTGGGTAAAATATCGGGAAATATAAAATCTTATGTACTGACTGAAAAGGAATTTGAAAAAATCAGTGCATTAAAATCTCCACAAGGGATATTAGCTTTAGTACATATCCCGAAACAAGCGGAATTAAATGTCTTAGATTTCAAAGCAAAGCATACCTTGCTATTGGATGATATCCAAGACCCCGGAAATTTAGGAACTATAATCCGAACGGCAGAGTGGTTTGGTTTTCAACATATCATTTGCTCTATCGGCACTGTGGATGCGTACAACCCAAAGGTCGTGCAAGCGACAATGGGTTCTCTTTCTCGGACCCAAGTTCATTATATTGATCTCAAGACTTTCATTTTAGAGGCTAAAATTCCGGTATTTGGGGCTTTATTGAATGGAGATAGTATCTACCATACGGATTGGACGAACGAAGGATTTATTGTATTGGGAAATGAGGGTAACGGTATTTCTGATGAAATTATCGCTCTTGTTGACAAACCCATTACGATTCCGCGCATAGGTGAGGCAGAATCGCTCAATGTTGCTGTGGCCACCACCATTTTTTGTTCAGAAATAGCAAGATTAAAGAAATTATAAGATATCGCCTTCTTTACATTAAAGAGGGCGATTCATTTTCACACCATACAATAGCGCATCTACTATGATGGAAAATAAATCCATTTACACATTACAATTTGCCTTACTTTGTCTAAGCTCGCTTTTATTCTCTGCGAGTTTCAATATGATCATTCCCGAATTGCCCAACTACTTAAGTGAGATGGGGGGTGCTGAACATAAGGGTTTAATCATTGCATTATTTACATTAACTGCTGGGATATCACGGCCGTTCAGTGGTAAGCTAACCGATAGATGGGGACGTGTACCCGTGATGGCAATCGGATCTATCGTTTGTTTCTTGTGTGGTTTTCTGTATCCAGTCCTGACGACTGTGTCTGGTTTTCTCCTACTGAGATTGATACATGGTTTTTCAACTGGTTTTAAACCAACCGCAACTTCTGCCTATGTTGCCGATATCATTCCGCGTGAACGTTGGGGTGAGGCTCTGGGTATGCATGGTCTTTGTTTTGCTATTGGGGGTGCTGTAGGTCCAGCCATTGGTAGTGCCATATTCCAATATTATGGCATTAACATCATGTTTTATAGTTCTTCCCTTTTTGCGCTACTCTCTATTGTCATTGTGATGAATATGAAAGAGACAATTACAAAAAAAGAAAAGCTCAATCTCTCCATGTTCAAGATATCACGAACAGATATTATTGATGTTGGCGTATTGCCTGCGGGAATTGTCACCTTTTTATCTTACTCAGCATTTGGAGCAATTTTAACGCTGATTCCGGATTGGAGTGACCACCTCAATCTTAGCAATAAAGGAATTTTCTTTGCAGCATTCACCATTGCTTCGATTTTAATCCGCTTTGTTTCCGGAAAAGCATCAGACAAATATGGTCGGATCAAAGTCATTATGGTCGGATTATTCATAGTTGGTGTTTCTTTATATTTAATCGGTCAGGGTGATTCTTTCAATAAATTAATGCTTGGTGCGAGTGTTTACGGTATCGGGACCGGTATTTTATCTCCTGCAATCAATGCTTGGACGATAGACCTTGGAAAACCCAACCAACGTGGACGTGCAGTGGCAACAATGTATATTTCCATGGAGGCAGGTATTGGCTTAGGGGCATTATTTGCAGGGCTATATTATCAAGATATCATCACACGTATACCACAGGTGATGTATTTTAATGCCCTATTCTTAGTTATAGCACTTGGATACATGTTTTTTTGGCAAGGATTTAGCTCTAAGAAAAAAACAGATTAATTGGTTTACCAATGCATATCACCCTATCGTTTATTATCAAATTTTAATATGGAAAATAAAACCGGAAAAAGACCCTATTCAATTGAGCTCGCATCTAGCTTATTTGCATTAGCACTAATTATTGGATTTTTATATGTTACGCAAAGCGTAGTGGTTCCCTTACTTTTTGCGATCATACTTTCGATGACGCTCTACCCAGTAGCCGCTTTTTTTGAAAACAAATTAAGGTTTGGGAAGGCACTTGCTTCCATTATGGCTGTCATTGTGGCTATTTTGGTTATCAGCACGTTGCTATGGTTTATTATACACCAAAGTATCATTATCGGAAAAGATGCTGTCGCTATTCAAGAAAAGGTGCTGGTCGCGTTAGAATCTATTCAAAATTGGGTCCAATCACAATTTGGATTAGAACGAAGTGAGGTGATTGAGAAAGTCCAAGAACAAGGTAATCGGGTTCTAGAAAATGTTGGTGGCTACATTTCGGCAGCATTTGGTTCCATTGGAAGTATGTTGGCTGGAGTAGTCCTAGTGCCTATCTTTATTTTCTTTCTACTGTACTACCGCGACTTCTTTAAAGAGTTCTTTTTTAAATCCTTTAAAAACACAGATAATAAAAAAATTCACGGTGTGTTAAGTAAAATCTACCAAGTGGTACAAAGTTACTGCCTTGGACTTGTCACTGTGATGGGAATTGTCGCCGTTTTAAACACTGCTGGACTGATGTTAATGGGCATACAGTACGCTTGGTTTTTTGGCTCATTGGCTTCCTTACTCATGCTACTCCCTTATATCGGTATCGCTATTGGATCCATATTACCCGCACTTTTTGCCTTAGCGACAAAAGATACTGGATTTTATGCCGTTGGGGTCATTGCCTGGTTTCCAAGTCGTTCAATTTTTAGAAGGTAATGTCATAACTCCAAATATTGTTGGAGGTAAGGTAAGCAT
Organism: Sphingobacterium sp. SG20118; assembly: GCF_044740685.1. Lineage (NCBI taxonomy): Bacteria > Pseudomonadati > Bacteroidota > Sphingobacteriia > Sphingobacteriales > Sphingobacteriaceae > Sphingobacterium > Sphingobacterium sp. SG20118. Next base: position 807,291 of record NZ_CP172826.1, on the reverse strand, counting down.
CAACCCATTGATGGCTATCATTGCTATCTTGTTGGGCGGGATGATCTTTGGATTGGCGGGTTTAATTTTAGCACTTCCTATGACGGCTACACTTAAAGTTATTTTTGATGCTATCCCTTCTATGGAACCCATTGGTTATTTAATTGGTGAGCCGGAAAAGGAACATCTTAAACGCAATGCAACACAAGAACTCCTACAAAAGTGGGGAATCGTCCGAAAACCGAAAAAAGTGTATAAGCAAAAGGTTCACGAATCGTCAGCGGAAGATACTTCTTCACCGCAATTACCTGATCAGAAATAATCAAGAAATACACATTCTGTTTGTTTTATTCAGCATTTCGACCTGTGTTATGGATAGTCAATAACTATCCATAACACAGGTCGAAACATTTCATGGGATTTGGACACAATCCAAATGTCCATTCCCTTACACCCACATCCTCCAATAGCTATTCTTGTTGAAGATCATTAATTTCTATTAACTTTAGTCCCAAATATCAATAACATGAAATACTTACCTATACTAGAAACGGAAAGATTAATCATTCGCCCTATCACATTGGACGACTTGCAGGGATTCTATGAGATGGATTCACAACCAGAGGTCCATACTTATTTAAAAAAGGAACCTGCAACCGCTATAGAAGATACCAAACTTGTTATCGAGGATCTGTTAGATCAATACCAACAGCATGGTACTGCTCGGGTTGCGGTAGTTGAAAAATCGACCAATCAATTTATCGGTTGGACAGGTTTCAAATTTATGGATGAAGAGACGAATGGTAAAATCTATTTTTTAGATTTCGGATATCGTTTTAGAAAAGAAACTTGGGGTAAAGGTTATGCTACAGAAGCGGCACTCGCTTGTATGGACTTTTACCATCAACACCTCAGCCATTTCCCGCTCCATGCCATGACGGATATCGACAATAAAGCATCTCGAAATGTGTTGGAAAAAGCCGGATTTAAAGTAACGGACACTTTTCATTTGACCGTATGGGGTATCGATTGTTATTGGTATGATTTGGCTTCAGCTTCAAATTAAAGCCATACCGATAAACCCTTTTCATCCTGTTTTAGGCACTTATTTTCACAGGCATTTTGTGGATAAATCTATTTGTTTTACCATTGGATAAAACGAAATGCTTTTCGTATTTTTACGCGTGCAAAAATCTATTCTTTTTGCAGCAAATTAGAATAAAAACACCATATTATTGATTACATGAGTGAAGAAACAAACTATCCTGCAGACGATAATCAAGAAGAATTAAATAACGGACAGACAAATAATAGTAAAACAATCCCACTTTCGGGTTTGTATGAAAACTGGTTTTTGGACTATGCATCTTATGTTATTTTAGATCGCGCAGTACCTCATATCAATGATGGGTTCAAACCTGTACAACGCCGTATCCTGCATTCATTAAAGGAAATGGATGACGGTAGATACAATAAGGCAGCGAATGTTATTGGTAACACGATGAAATATCACCCACACGGTGATGCTTCCATTGGTGATGCCATGGTACAGATAGGTCAGAAAAACCTACTAATAGACTGTCAAGGAAACTGGGGGGACCCGATCACTGGAGATGCTTCGGCAGCACCTCGTTATATTGAGGGCCGATTATCCAAATTCGCTTTGGATGTGGTCTTTAATCCGGAAACTACCAATTGGCAATTGAGCTATGATGGTCGTAACAAGGAGCCGGTTACCTTACCGGTTAAATTCCCTTTATTACTTGCCCAAGGTGCTGAGGGTATCGCCGTAGGTTTGGCGACGAAGATCATGCCGCATAACTTCTTGGAATTGATCGATGGATCTATCCAGGTATTGCATGGTGAAAGACCTCATATCCTACCCGACTTCCCAACAGGAGGAATGGCGGATTGTTCTGCTTATAATGAAGGGCAGCGTGGCGGAAAAATCCGTGTACGTGCCAAAATTGAAGAACGCGATAAAAAAACATTGGCCATTACCGAAATTCCTTTTGGAACCACTACTGGTGGATTAATCGATAGTGTAGTAGCGGCTAATGATAAAGGGAAAATCAAGATTAAGAAAATCGAAGATAACACGGCTGAATTTGTGGAAATCATCGTTCATTTGGCTCCAGGTATCTCTCCTGATGTAACCATTGACGCTTTGTTTGCATTTACGGCCTGTGAAGTTTCTATTTCTCCCAATACCTGTGTCATCAAGAAAGATAAACCTTACTTTTTAAGCGTTAATGATATCTTAATTGAGAACACCAATAATACCAAGAATCTTTTAAAGCAAGAACTGGAAATCAAGTTACATGATCTCCTTGAGAAAATATTCTTCAGCACCTTACTTAAGATTTTCATTCAAGAAGGTATGTATAAGCATTCAGCCTATGAAAATGCTGGAGACTTTGATACCGTTGTAGAAGTACTGGACGGTCTGTTTGAGCCTTTCTTCTCGCAGTTTCTACCGTGCTATCGTTCCTGAAGACTACAAACGTCTGATCGATAAACCGATGAGTAGCATTACGCGATTTGATGTTAAGAAAGCGGATGATCAAATGGCTTCCTTAGAAGAGGAAATCAAAAATGTCAAACGCCACCTTAAAAATCTAACAGAATATGCGATTGCTTGGTATGAGAGGCTGCGTGTGAAGTATGGTAAAGGACGTGAACGTAAAACAGAATTAAGAGCATTCGATAAAGTTGAGGCTACTCAGGTTGCCTTAGCAAATGCCAAACTTTATGTCAACCGTGAAGAGGGTTTCATTGGTTCGAGCATGAAGAAAGATGAGTTTGTTTGCGATTGTTCCGATATCGATGATATCATTGTGTTCCGCTCTGATGGTAAATATGTCGTCACGAAAATTCAGGACAAGGTATTCGTAGGAAAAGATATCATCCATGTTGCAGTCTTCAAAAAAGGCGATGAAAGGACGATCTACAATGCTATCTATAAAGAAGGCGATACAGGTACAAGTTTTATCAAGCGTTTTTCAGTTGTTGGTGTTACGCGCGATAAGGAATATGATATCAGCAAAGGTTCTAAAGGTTCTAAAGTCACCTATTTCACTGCTAACCCTAACGGTGAGGCTGAAATTGTCAACATTCAGCTAAAACCACATACCAAATTAAGAAAACTTAATTTTGATATGAATTTTGCTGAAATTGCAATAAAGGGCCGTGCTTCTCAAGGAAATATCGTGTCGAAGTATCCTGTTAAAAAGATTACATTCAAAAGTGCTGGTGTCTCTACGTTAGCGGGTCGCAAAATTTGGTTTGATAAAACCATGAAGCGCTTAAATGCGGATGAAAGAGGTCAATACTTGGGTGAGTTTGATGGTGATGATAAGATTTTAATGGTGCTATCTGACGGGTCGTATGAATTGTCCAATTTTGATTTGAGCAATTATTTCGATGACAAAATGATTCGTATCGAAAAATATATGCCTGATCATGTCTATACGGCCATTCATCAGGATGGTAAGTCGGGCACCTATTATGTGAAAAGATTCAAGTTTGATGATCTTCCTGTAGGAAAAGGGATGTCGTTTATTAATGATGACCCAGGGTCTAAACTTATTTTATTGACAAATAATACAGATCCACTCGTTCATTTAGACATTCTTAAAGGCAAGTCGCAAATAGAGGAATCTTTGGATCAACCCTTGAACGAAATCATCGATGTTAAGGGGATAAAAGCTCAGGGTAACCGACTTTCATTCCATACGGTGAAAAATGTGAAGTTGCTAACGGAAGAAATTGATTTAGCATTGAGCGTTAAAGAAACAGCTGCGCCTGTTTCGGAAGAAACTACAGCAATAAACGAAGAAAAAACAACAGAACCTGCGGACGCCAGTGATATCAAATTAGAGATAACAAATCCCGATGATATCCAAACAGACAATGGTGGTCAGATTGAGCTGTTTTAAATCAATCTGCTGTTCAATAATTATAATTCATAAAAAATCCGCTTTTAGCGGATTTTTTTATGAATTAAATTCTTTGATGAATTTTTGTAATTTGGGTGCAATCACGACAGAACAGAATGGATTCTCCGGATGCGTATTGAAATAATTATGATGATAGTTTTCTGCCACCCAAAAAGTAACAGCAGGTTCGACAGTAGTGACGATCGGATCTTCAAATATATCTTCACTGTCTAATTCATCAATAAAGTTTTTAGCTAAGATCTCTTGCTCCTCATCATGAAAAAATACAACGGATCTATATTGCGTGCCGACATCATTACCTTGACGGTTTAGTGTCGTTGGATTATGTGTCTTAAAGAAAATCTTCAATAGGTCTTCATAATTCACAAGCTCTTCATCGTATTCGATCTGTACCACTTCAACATGTTCTGTTGTACCTGTACATACTTGTTCGTAGGTAGGGTTATCATTCAATCCCCCCATATATCCTGGTAAAACAGTTTTTACGCCTTCGGTATTTTGAAAAATAACCTCTGTACACCAAAAACAGCCACCTCCAAATGTTGCTTTCATATTTTAATATCTTTATTACTCAAACTTATAAATTATATGACAGAATAAGCGTCATATCAGTTTACTGATTTTAAATTAGCTTTTATAATAATAAGTCCCTGGAATTAAGAGATCTTGTTTTTCTTTATGACAAACAGCGTAAGAAAAACCTTTTTGTAAAGCATAAGATCCATATTCACCCTTCTTATTGAGCGCCAAAAATCCAACTTGGATATCTTTGGCAATATTCGGTTTCTTTTTCACGATACGTTTGACTGCTTCTTTACAGGCATCTTCTGGTGAATATCCCTGACGCATCAGTTCGACTACAAGAAAACTTCCTACCGTACGGATCACCTCTTCCCCTACACCAGTGGATGTTGCCCCTCCTACTTCATTATCTACATACAGACCTGCTCCAATAATAGGGCTATCTCCTACGCGACCATGCATTTTAAAGGCCATGCCACTGGTGGTACAGGCTCCCGAAAGATTTCCTTCGGCATCCAGTGCCAACATACCAATCGTATCGTGATTATATTGATTGCCAGGCAAACGCTCGACAGCGAAAGACTTATTTTCAATATTCATAATCGGTTTATACTGTTTTTCCTTCAGCCATTCTTTCCACGCTTTTTCTCCTTCAGGGGTCAATAGATCTTCTTTTTCAAAACCATTTTCCAATGCGAATTGCAATGCCCCATCACCGGCCAACATCACATGTGGTGTTTTGTCCATAACAAGACGGGCGACAGATATGGGATGAGCGATATGCTCTAATGCGGCTACCGACCCACAGTTTCCTTCTGAATCCATAATACAAGCATCTAGCGTCACAAATCCATCACGATCAGGATAGCCACCTTTACCTACCGTCATATTTTTCAAATCAGCTTCGGGTACGCGGACGCCTTGCTCTACGGCATCAATGGCTTTTCCACCATTTTTAAGCACTTCCCACGCTGCTTGATTGGCTGCAATACCAAAATCCCATGTCGAAATAACAATAGGCTTTATTCCAGCTTTTTTACTGACAGTGGAAAAGCTTGATAATGTTTCTATTGAACCTAAGGCAGTTGCTCCAATAATACCCTTCTTAATAAATTGGCGTCTTGAACTCATATTTTAATCGATTTTTGCAATACAAGTATACACAATTGCGTGTTTCTTTTTGGTAGTTTTTCATCAGAATAATTATTTATGCGTCTCCATTTTTCATTTGTACCCATGAGCTCACTTCTGTCGATTTGTTTAACATACTAGTTATCTTAAATAGAATCTATAAGCTCGTTCCGCTCGTTTTAGAAAAAAAGGCTTATGCATTCGCATTTATGCAAAAGAATCATAAATTAATTCACAAATCGACATCATTTCTTGTGATAATATACAAATTAGTCTATCTTTAAAAAACAAACTAATCAGCATGACAAACAAACTTAGATATGCTATCCTCAGCTGTGCAGGCTTTTTCATGATTAATCATGCTTTTTCACAACAAGTTGATTCAACCATTTATTATCAGGTTAAAGAACTGCAAGAAAACGTAAGGAAAGAATTTGCACCTGATAAACGCACTAAAATATTTGCGCTCACAAAAACTGTAGTTGCAGAAAATGAGTATGAAATTGAAACAACAGAGCCTGCTGCTAAAGCAGCTTTCGAACAACGGTTCAAAAATATCCCGGCTAAGGTAGCAGTAACCCTTCTTCCTGAACAAAACCTCGGTAATAAATGGATCGGTATTGTCAACCTATCGGTTGCCAATATGAGAACCAAGCCCGACCATGCTGCTGAGATGGCCAGTCAGGTATTGATGGGGACACAGGTCGATATCCTACAAAAAGATCGTGGTGATTATCGTATCCGTACGCCAGAGGGGTATATTGCCTGGATCCCGACTTCTTCCATCACAGCCATGACCAAGGAAGAGGCTAAACAATGGAATGAACAGCCTAAAATAATCTATACTTCCGAATTTGGGAAATCACTATCGGAGCCCAATACACAAAGTCAACGCGTTTCAGATCTTGTTTATGGTGATATTTTAGTCCTTAAAGGAGAGAAGAATAATTATTTTGAGGTCTCCTATCCTGATGGTCGTAAAGCTTATATTAAAAAGGATGAGGCTTTATCTTTAAAAAAATGGATTGATTCTCGTAATCCAACTGCTGAAAATTTAATTTCAAGTGCGAAGACCATGTTGGGATTACCTTATCTATGGGGGGGAACATCTGTAAAAGGTGTGGATTGCAGTGGCTTCACTAAAACAGCTTATTTTATGAATGGCTACGTGATTCCCCGCGATGCTTCGCAACAGGTATTGGCTGGTGAAACCGTGGATATTCTCGATTCAGAAGGGCACTTTGACCCCGAAAAAGCACTTAAAAATCTAAAACCTGCCGACCTCTTATTTTTTGCTGCAGGAAAGAACACGAATCCAAATGCGCGCGTAACGCATGTAGCTATCTATATGGGCAATGGAACTTTTATACATGCAGCTGGATCTGTACGGATCAACAGTATGTTGAAAGATGCTGCCAATTATGATGATTTCCAGACACGAACCGTAGTTGCTGCTAAAAGATACCTCGGTGCAAATGACGCTCAAATACAACAAGTACAGCATAACAGCTATTATAGTATCAAATAAAAGATAAGCATGAGCACACATTCAGATTGGATTACTAAAGATTTTGGAGCTTTCAAACTGAGGTTCAAACCGTATACACTAGAAATGCGCTATGTCTTTACTGTGGCATCGTTCAGTAGAACGACTACACCAGTGGTATTGACACAATTGGAATATGATGGAGTGGTTGGTTACGGTGAGGCGAGCATGCCTCCCTACTTGGGTGAATCGCAGGAGAGTGTCATCCATTTTCTTAACAAGTTGGATTTACGTGGATTCAACTCCCCTTTTCAAACGGAAGAACTGTTACAATACATCGATCAGGTCATGGTTAATAATACCGCAGCAAAAGCTGCGGTCGATATTGCGCTCCATGATTTAATCGGTAAACTGCTTGGACAACCTCTATACAAGATTTGGGGTTTAGATCCAGCTATGACGCCGCCGACTTCTTATACCATCGGTATCGATACGGAAGATGTCGTTCGAAAAAAAGTAATGGAAGCAGATCAGTTTAAAATTCTAAAAGTTAAATTGGGACTTGAAACTGATAAAATGATCATCGATACCATCCGTCAATGTACCGACAGACCACTTTGCGCTGATGTAAACCAAGGATGGAAGGTAAAGGAAGAGGCTTTGGAAATGTCACATTGGTTAGCGGAGCGTGGTGTTGTATTTTTGGAACAACCTATGCCAAAAGAACAAGTCGATGATAACGCTTGGCTTACAGCACACAGCCCGATTCCAACCATTGCAGATGAAGCTTGTCAACGATTGGCTGATGTACCTTCCCTGCAAGGTGTGTATTCGGGGATCAATATCAAGTTAATGAAGTGCACGGGGATGCGAGAAGCAAAACGTATGGCCGAATTGGCTCAGACTTTAAAAATGAAGGTTATGATCGGCTGTATGACGGAAACTTCATGTGCCATTTCTGCTGCTGCACAATTGGGTCCTTTAGCGGATTGGGTTGATCTCGATGGTGCACTCCTGATCGGTAATGATATTTATGATGGCATGAAAGTCATCGATGGAAATTGTGTCTTATCTGAGCGACCTGGAATAGGTATTATAGCACAATAAAAAAATACAAATAGCATAAGATCTATGGTTTTTAGGAATAAAACATCATGATCTTATTCTTATCTTATACCTTACTAGGGTATAAAATAGATTGCCTGAACACAATCTATTAAAAGCATAACTAACCAAAACACTCTTATGAATAAAATTTTACTCACCTCGTTATGTACGATGGCTTGCGGGGCACTCCAAGTCGTACATGCACAGCAAATCCAAGTTGCGGGAAAAGTTTCAGATGTGAATGGCACTGCTATTCCAGATGTAACCGTCGCTATCAAAGGAACAAACACCGCTACATCAACAAACTCAAATGGACTGTTCACGCTAAATGCCAGTCAAGATGCAACTCTCATCATCAGTGCGGTGGGCTATGAAAAACAGCAAGTTAAAGTAAGTGGTCGCAAGACATTAACCATTTCCTTGGAAAAAGAAGAAAATGCTTTGGATGAGGTCATGGTAGTTGCTTATGGAACTGCTAAGAAAAGTACATTCACGGGTTCTGCCGCAGTTGTTAAAAATGACGCTATAGATAAACAGCCGGTCACTTCGTTTCAAAATGCTTTGACAGGTCGTGTGGCAGGCTTACAAGTCAGCACGAGTTCGGGGCAAGCAGGCTCTACACCTGCTATCCGTATCCGTGGCATCGGTTCCATGGGTGCTTCGAATGAGCCATTATATGTCATCGACGGTGTTCCCGTAGTATCGGGGTCAACTGGACAGATGAACGATTATCTGGTCAATTCAAATAATGTGATGAGTTCCTTAAATCCTTCTGATATCGAGACAATAACTGTGCTGAAAGATGCCGCGGCATCTTCTTTGTATGGTTCTCGAGCAGCAAATGGTGTTATTATCATCACGACTAAAAAAGGAAAAAATGGAGCTCCAAAAATTAACTTAAAATCTACTCTTGGATTTAGTCCGAGTTGGGCAACAGATAATAATGAAGCGGCACCACTTGAAGACCAGATCAATATGTTGTACAGTCTTCTTTATGATTCTCGTATTGCAGGAGGACTTACAGAAGCAGCTGCCAACAAGTGGGTACTCGATCGATTTGCAACGAAGTTTGGGATACATGGTTACGAGTTTTCTACTCCAGGAACATCCATGTTTGAAAAAGTAAACATTACCGGTAAAACTGATGGTGTCGAAAATCGTGATGGTAAATATTACGATTGGAACAAATCGTTATTCAGAACGGGCATCTTTAATACGAATGATCTATCAGTTAGCGGTGGAACAGATAATACGAACTACTATACTTCGCTTTCTTACACCCAAGATAAAAGTCGCATCATATTGAATGATTATGATCGTATCAGTGGACGTGTAAACCTCAACCAAAAAATCGGTAAATACTTAGAGTTTGGGTCGAATATCAATATTGCTAAAACAAAATTAGTCGGCATGAATGATACTCGTAACACGGGTAGCAACTATTTAATGCAAACGAGAAATCTGTTGTGGCCGCTCTATTGGCCTACAGATTATAAAACGGGTAATGAATGGACTGCGCGATATGGTAGTTTAGCCTACAACCCACTTTACTATAACAAAGAATGGGAAAATAGCTCTAAAACCAGTAAAATATCTGCTGTAGAATCATTGACTTTAAGACTGCTCCCTGAATTGACGCTTAAAACGATCTTTTCATATGATGAGACAGAGTCTAAAGATCATATTTACTACAGTGCAAAACATTATAACGGATCGTCTACAAATGGTACTGTAACTGAAATCACATCGAACAGTCAAAAATTAGTTTCGTCGACTACAGCCAACTATAATAAAACATTTGGACTCCATAATGTGGATTTATTAGCAGGTTTTGAAGCCGAAAAAAATGAGAATAGCTTCGTCCGTGCAACTGGAAAAGACTTACCTTCTTCCGCTTTACATACCGTCTCTACCGCGGGACAATTGGATGCAGGAGCTTATGCTTGGGGCAACAATATGATGTCCGTATTATCACGTGCTGAATATAACTTTGATGAACGCTACTTTGCTTCGGCATCTTTTCGTAGGGATGGTTCTTCTCAATTAGGCCCTATACCTCGCTGGGGTAACTTTTGGTCAGTAGCTGGCTCTTGGAACATTGCTAAAGAAAGTTTTATTTCTCAAGTAGAAGATATCAATGCTTTGAGGATAAGAGCTTCATATGGTGTAAACGGCACTTTACCAACTTCAAATTATGGTTGGCGATCATTGACGAGCTATTCCAATAAATACATGACACAACCGGGTGGCGCTTTAAGTAATATAGCTGACACTAAGCTCACTTGGGAAAGAAATTACACGACCAATCTCGCGTTAGAATTCGGTTTGTTTGAAAATAAAATATTCGGTACCGTTGAATATTTCAATAGAGATTCAAAAGACCTCATCCAAGCGGTCCCTATTTCGACGGTAACTGGCTTCCCCAGTACGATAAAAAACATTGGTGAAATCAACAATAAAGGAATTGAATTTGAATTAGGTTCCGATATCATAAAAAAACAGGATTTCAGATGGACTGCAAGTGTTAATGCTACATTTATTGATTCTAAAGTTAAGAAATTAAGTGATGGTCAATCAATTGTTTGGTACGATCCAACAGGTAAAGACGATCGAGCTCGTTTCATTTATCAAGAAAATCAATCGACATTGGCTTTCTATGGTTTAGAATGGGCAGGTGTTGATAAAACGAATGGTAAAAACATGTGGTTCACGAATGATGATACAGCAGGAGATTTCTTAGTAGATGGCAGAGGTGCGTCTTATAATTATGGTGATGCAAAACAAACCATCATCGGTAACGCTAACCCAAAAGTTTATGGAGGTATCAATACGGATGTGGAATATAAAGGACTATCATTGGGCTTAAATTTTGCATATAAACTAGGTGGTAAATTATACGATGCTAGTTCCCGTGATGTAGCTGATGATGGCTACTATTGGGAAAGACTTCACGCACAATACTTTGTTGATGAGTCATGGTCACCTACCAATATGGATGGTAACTTCCCTATGGTTTCTGGTCGAGATCTAGAAGATGTCAATCAAATCAGTAGCCGCCACCTCTATGATGCTTCATATTTACGATTGAAAAACATTTCATTGTCCTATAAAATTCCCAATGATTATTTGAGCAAAATAGGTATTAACAGTGCCCGTATTTTCTTTAATGGAAGTAATCTTTTGACTTTCTCAAAATACAAATATATGGACCCGGAGGTTAATCAGTATGGTACACGTGGATGGGAAACGCCCACTCCTAAAACCTATACATTTGGATTAGAATTTAATTTTTAACCTATTGAATTAAAAAAAATGAGAAAATTATTTATTGCTTCGTGCATCTTTATATCTGTTTCAGTTTCATCCTGTAAGGACTTCTTAGACGTTAAACCTACAAATTCCGGAGATGCTGAAACCTCCATACAAACGGCTGCTGACGCCAAAGTTATTGTCAATGGCGTGATGAGCATTCTTTCAAATCGAGATTATTATGGTCGAAATTTTCCATTGTATGCCGATGTTAAAGGTGGTGATTTCACTATTTTCGCTGCTGGTCGAGGTTTTGATTATTTGTATACTTTTAACCATAGTGCTTCTTCCAATAGCTATTCTGGTGTTTGGACACAAGGCTTCAATGGTATCGCACAGATCAACAATTTGTTAGCGAGAATTGAAACTTTAAAAGCAGAGGGATCATTGGAAGACTTTAAGTCGTATGAAGGTCAAGCATTAACAAGCCGTGCATTGATTAATTTTGATTTAGTTCGTTTGTATGGAGAACCTTACAATGAGGATAAAACTGCTTGGGGAATTCCAAATATTACAACAAAGTTAGTGTCAAATGCACAAGAATTGAGGTCAAAAGTTGAAGATAACTACAAACAGATATTGATAGATCTAAAAGCTGCTGAAACCTTACTGCCAAAAACTAAATTGAATGGCTATTTAAATTATTATGCCAACAAAGCATTACAAGCACGTGTATATTTATACATGGAAGACTATCCTAATGCTTTGGCTGCTGCAAAAGAAGTAATCGATTCAAAAGTATATACCTTATATAGTAATGCGGAGTGGGTTGACTCTTGGAAATCAGAGTTTGGTAGCGAGTCCATCTTTGAATTGGCGATTTATCCAAATGAAAGCGATTTAGTAAATGCCTCTTTTGGTGCATATTTCAGGAGATCTTACCATGGAAGTTCTGCTATTATAGGAAATTTCTTAGCGAGTGATTATTTATTAAATCGTCTAAAAGAAGATTCTGAAGATGTACGTTGGGGAGTCATGGCTAGGGATGAGACCTCCGCTACACGACTTGGTTCAATCTACAAATACAGTGGTGGTATCAATTTGGAGGGCGACAAAAAATCTTCAAATAGCACTGCTGTCAACTTTAAAGTTATCCGTCTTTCTGAAGTGTACTTAATGGCAGCAGAGGCCGCATTAAAATCAGACAAAGCACTTGCTGCAACTTATTTAAATGCTATCCATATGCGCTCACCTAATTTAGCTCTTGCAGATGCCACTACGATTAATTTAGATATGATCGCAGATGAAAGAAGTAAGGAATTAGCTGGTGAAGGTCATCGATTTTTTGATATGATCCGTTGGAATAAAACCATTGAATTTAATGACGAACTGGGTTCAATTAATACCACTAATCGAGGAAAAACAATTGATAGAAAGTCTAATAAAACAATTCTTCCTATTTTCCTTGATGAAATGAACACTAACCCAGGTATTGCCGCACAACAAAACCCAGGATACTAATTGTATTCCTTTTAATTAAAAAAGAGCCTTCGGATATATAAATCCGAAGGCTCTTTTTTAATATTGTTGAGAATGATTACGAATTGATTTTCTGAAATGCGACACGTGCTGTACCATCACCGACGTAAATAATACCGCAACGTGTGTATCCTAATTTTGTCAATACTTTTTGCATCGGGATATTTGTTTCATGGGTATCCACTCGAATATTAGGACATTGCTCAAAACACCATTCAAAACAACGCATGGCAATGCCTTTCACTTGGCCATTTGATGCCAAACGGTGAACAACAGCATAGGGCTGGTCATTCAACCAATTCCCGCCTTCGATATGGGCGTAATTGGGGTCTGGTTCTAAGGAAAAACAGAATGTGGCTACGATCGTATCTGCTACTAAACAGACATAATTCTCGCCAATATCAATCGTAGATTGGATATATTCGCGAGATGGGTAACCATTTGTCCATTGAACCGTATTGCCACTAGCCCGCATCAAGCCTCGCGCGCTATCAATAATCGCCATGACTTGGTCTATATCCTGTAAATTAGTTTTTCTAATGTCCATATTCAAAAGTAAGCATTCGAACTATTATTCTTTAGAACATCCTGACAAAATTATAGATTTAAGCTATTTTCTGTCCATTCTAAATACCTATATCAGCGTACCACTTGCTTCATATGATCCGGCAGCTTCTTGTCCAAATCAATCAAATAACCGTTGATCACGGCATATCGTATCTCTTCATCTTTTTTTAAGAAAAAATTAGCTTCCTTTCCAAGGTTTAACGTCCTCAAGCTCTGCATCTGCCCTTTTGACAAAACATTGATTGGGTAATGGTGTAAAGGTTCCGCTGGAGAATGTACTATTTTCACAGCTGCATATCCCTTTTTGAGCAAATCTTTGATATCCAATTTTTCTAGATCGCTGATATCGTGAAATAGCTTTTCATATATTTTGCCTTCGACCAGTTCAAATCCGGTTAGATCCAGATCGTCGTAACCAAAAAAATCATGCAGATCTCCTATATCCTCAATATAACCTTTTGCATAATAATCTTCCCCAATGGTAATTTCATCACGGCGAATGGCAATATCTACTTGAAGCGGTAATCCATGTGAAACTGTTGCCACGCGACGTAAGACTAGATCGTGTAATTGTGAGGCATTGACAGGAATCTGTTGATACTCTGCAATGGAATATTGTTGATAACTATCCTCTGCTATTTGTAGTAGCGCACTTAGGATGACTATAAAATTCAACTTTCTGATTTCTTGTTTTTCAGTATCACCTGCAAAGGCTCCAGATTCTATCAATATCGTACTGGATCCCCACTTCTGAAAATTATCGCCAAAAGCTCGTGGTGCATGTTCATCGTCATACTTGGCTACTGCACCGGGGATATACTCTTGTAAGGTATGATTCATACCTGCTATAATTTTCATGGCATTGCCACGCACTTCATTGACTTCCCGTTCCCAATTATAGGCTGGTGCTAATAGGGAAATGGTAACTGGCGTTTTAGTTCCTGGAACATTATAATAAATATTTTGATCGTGCAGATTGAAGCCAAAATGGGGCTTGATAAGTTCTGCTCGACTTCTCAGTACCTTACCTTCTGGTGTTGCGGTATCTCGAGCATCTCGATTCAAATCGATATGCTGAGCATTTCTTCTGGTATATACTTCTGCTCCATCGGGATTGAGCATGGGGATAAAGTGAATTTCTAGTTGTGACTGGAGTATGGTTTCTGATGGGTTCGAATGAATCATCTTTTCCTTCCAAGAAATTGAACAGATCAAAAAGTGCCATCGTTGCGGTAGGCTCATCGCCATGCATTTGGGACCAGAGCATGACTTTCTTTTTCCCTTGCCCGTAGGTCAGCTCGTAAATAGCGCGCTGCTGTACGGACTTCCCTATTGGGGTAACGTGTAAGACTTGACGGTCTTGATGCTTATTGATTAGATCGACAACAGCCTGATGTTTAAATCTTCGCGACTGTAATGCATGTTCTTTATAACGAACATATGCATTCTCGAAATCTTGTTTATTCAAATTCATGGTTTGTGCTGAAATTTTACTCCAGAAAAAAATAAAGATCAAAGAGATGATAATTTTCATCACGTTAATCGGATAACACTTTCTCTAACAACGTGATCGTACCTTGATCGGCATCTATTCTTACCTGTGCACCTACGGGTAAGATAAATTGATTGGCAATATGTCCTATCATCGCTCCTGAATAGGCGGGTATACCTAATGGCTTGATGTAATCGTTCAACACTTGTTCGAAGGTCAGGGATCCATAGCCTGCTGTTGGACTGCAATCTGTACATTTTCCAAACACGAATCCTTTGATCTGGTCTAAGATTCCGGATAGCTTCAATTGACAGAACATACGGTCTACGCGTTCGATATTTTCATCGATTTCTTCGAGGAAGAGGATGGCATTTTTAAAATCAGGTAAATAGTCTGATCCGCATAGTCCAGATATTAAGGTCAGGTTACCTCCTAATAAGATTCCTTCTGCCTGTCCTGAAGTTAGGGTGGTAATCCGCTCTTTATATTGGATGAAATTATCTCCCTTATCAATCGGGTTGGTAAATGTTGTTGTTTTATTCAGGAAAAACTGGTTTTCGAAACTTTGGGCTACGGCATTGGTCCAGGTACTAATTCCAACTGCACCGTGAAAGGATACCAATCCGGTTTTCTTAAATAGAGCCATGATCAGTGCGGTAATGTCACTGTAACCGAGCAGTACTTTTGGATTGGCGGCGATTAATGGATAATCGATATGGGGCAGTAAGCGGGAAGCGCCGGCACCACCTCGTATACAGACAATAGCCTTGACTTCTTGATCTGAAAACATGCTATGGATATCGGCTAGGCGTTCTTCGTCCTTACCGGCGAGGTTACCATATCTACTGCGGATATATTTTCCTTCTTTGACTTTAAATCCAAAGGTCTCGAATATTTCCTTTGTCAGCACGATCGATTCTTCGGTATCAATAACTCCCGCAGGAGCTATTAATCCGATTGTATCTCCTTTACGCAAGACTTGTGCGAGTAGTTTCGTTTGATGGCCAATGGTGTCAAAGAAATCTTCTTGGGCAAATGTTAACGTTGGAATACTTGACGCTACAAAGCCCAAGGATTTTAAAAATGTTCGCTTATCCATAGGTTGTGATGGGATATACTATCTATTAAACAGTAAACGTTGACCTGCACCGTACTCTATTAAACTTCCCTTGGAATAGGCCAATCTTCCGGATACGATGGTATGTTCGATGGATGACTTGAAGGTATGATCTTCAAATGGAGACCAACCACATTTAGATAGGATGTTTGATTTTGATACGGTATAGGGTTTATTCAAATCGACCAAAACAAGATCTGCCCAATAGCCTTCGCGTATAAATCCACGTTCTTCTATCTGGAAACAGATAGCGGTATTGTGTGCTGTTTTTTGAACAATTTGCTCTAAGGTCATCTTACCTGCTTGATACATGTCCAATAAAGCTTGTAAAGCATGCTGCACCAACGGTCCTCCTGATGGAGCTGAACTGTAGGCTTGTGTTTTCTCTGCAATGGTGTGGGGAGCATGATCGGTAGCGATCACATCAATATGGCCATCCAACACTGCTTTCACGATCTCATCCCGATCATGCGCTGTTTTAACTGCTGGATTCCATTTGATAAAATTACCTTTTGTGGCATAATCGACATCGGAGAACCACATATGGTGAATACATGCTTCTGCGGTTATCATCTTTTCTGCCAAGGGTATGTCGTTACGGAATAAAGCAATTTCTTTCGCTGTAGAAATATGTAGGATATGTAAACGTGTGTTATTTTTTTTCGCTAATTCAACTGCTTTTGAAGATGATAGATAACAAGCTTCTGCCGAGCGGATCAACGGGTGCATGTCAATCGTCAGATTCTCTTCTCCAAATTTTTCTTTATAGGCCGCTAAATTCGCTTGGATAGTTGCTTCGTCTTCACAATGTGTAGCTACTAATGTCGGAGAGTTGGCAAATATCTGTTCCAAAGCACGCTCGTTATCAACCAACATATTTCCTGTCGAAGAACCCATGAATACCTTTACACCACAAACATCGCGTGGATTGGTTTTTAGAACTTCATCCAGATTATCATTGGCCGCTCCCATAAAGAAAGAATAATTGGCCAAAGCATTTTGGGATGCGATATCGTATTTATCTTGTAATAATGATTGTGTTAGGGTATTGGGAACGGTATTGGGCATTTCCATAAATGAAGTGGTCCCCCCTGCTACTGCAGCACGACTTTCATGCCAGATATCGGCTTTATAAGTGAGCCCTGGTTCGCGAAAATGCACCTGATCGTCGATCAATCCTGGTAGTAAGTGTAATCCTTCGGCATTGATCTCTTGATCGGCAGGATGATTGATTTCTGCAGCGATCATCTCGATACGACCATTGCTGATATAGACATCCGCAGTGGTTATTTTCCCCTCATTAACGATTTGTGCAGATTTGATAAGTATTGTTGACATTGCTGATTGTAATATTGATATATTAACAAATATAAGCATTTCAATATTTTACAGTCTACTAAATCCACAATTCAATAGCGAATGGCTTTCTTTTATTATGGGACTGCATTTATGATATGACTACTAGGTTAACATGGAGATACGAAAAGTAGTAGTCGGGGTAGTACAACGGGGATTTTATCAAAAATAAGCTCAAACAAAAAAGCAGTAATGAATCATTACTGCTTTTTTGTTTTCTAATATGGACGTCAGCCTTAGGCTACATCAAATTTATATCCTACCCCTTTTACAGTGGTAACATAATCTTCACCTATTTTTTCTCTTAGTTTACGGATATGCACATCGATCGTTCTATTGGTTACTACGACAGAGTCTTCCCAGATACTTTTCAATATCTGTTCTCTCGTAAAAACTTTGTTCGGTTTTGAAGCGAGTAGATACATCAATTCAAACTCTTTTTTTGCGAGAACAATTTTCTGCTCACCACGATAAACTAAAAATGAATCACGATCAATGACCAAATCCATGATTTCTAATCTATCCTGTGCTCTTGCTGCTTCTTCCGAAACATTTCTTCTTAGAATCGCATTGATGCGGCTCATCAAAGCACGAGGTTTGATCGGTTTGGCTATATAATCATCTGCTCCAACATGAAAACCAGCGATTTCAGAATACTCCTCACTTCTTGCCGTCAAAAACACCATAAATGTATTTTTAAACTCAGGCATTGCGCGCATGAGTCGGCAAGCTTCAATACCATCCATCTTAGGCATCATCACATCCAAAATAATTAAATCTGGATTTATATCTTTTGCCACATTGATAGCTTCGTGACCGTTGGATGCAGTAGATACTTGATATCCTTCACGCTTTAAATTAAAAGCAATTAAATCCAAAATATCCTGCTCATCATCAACTACTAATATTTTTTGCTTTGCAATGCTCATGTTCTTTTTTTTGCTAAATTATGAACAAAATGACAACAAAACATTAACGCAGTGTTATTAAATTGTTAAGTAACATTCAGTAAGTTAATATTTAATTTGCGCTATCTTAAAGTTTCTTTTAAAAAATCTTCTAACTCTTTGCCTCTCAGATTTTTAGCAATGATTAGACCTTCGGGATTCAACACATAAGAAGCTGGTATTCCGGTAATACGATACAACCCAACTACGGGTGATCCCCATGCTTTCAGGTCGGATGCATTGGTCCAGCTTAATCCGTCGTCTGCAATGGCACGCATCCATGGTCCTGGATTATCATCCAATGAAACACCGAAAACATCAAAACCTTTTCCTTTATAAGCATTATATAACTTGACTATATTAGGATTTTCTTGACGACAAGGTACGCACCATGATGCCCAAAAATCGACCAATACATACTTCCCTTTAAAATCTGCTAATGATACAGGCTTGTTATTGGGCGTAAAAGATTCGAAACCGGGTGCTGGTTGGCCTATAGCCAAGGTTTCTCAATTTATCTGTTTCTTGCTTAAACTGCGTAACATAATGATTATCTAAAAACTTATCTTTAATCTGATCGGCGTAGGCAATGATTTCGGACTCTGCAATCTCTGGATCTAATGTGCTGATGGCATAAAAACCTGCAATATCATTATGCTGATTAGCAAATGCTACTGCTGCTTTTGTATACGACTGCAATTGCTCCATGAATTTCTGCTTGTACTCGCTTCTCAAATTTTCAATATCATCTGCATCTGCTGCTATACTTCTCTTTCCAAAATCTGCTTGTAAAGAATCGCGAACAGCATCGCGACGATTTCTCATTTTTGAAAAACCCTGAATTGTTGATGATAATTCAGAGCCTTCGATCTGATAATCATTAACATCTTTTTGAAGATCCGCTTTGAACACAATTTCTTCTCCTGGTGAAGCAATCAGGTCATAGCGATTTTTTCCAACACGAAGCGATAATAAGCGTGCTTGACTAGTGGGTCTTTTAAATTGAAACGCATTATTGTCTCCAAAAAACATGGAGTCCAATTTTCGTTCTCCCTCAAATAGGGATATAACTTTCACATTTCCCGTATTTTCAATTTGACCAGAAATCGAAAACTCATCTTTATTTTTACATCCGATAAGAACTAAAAATAAAAATCCTACCATCAGCAACGCCTGTTTCATCATCTTCTCTTTATTATTTTACAAATTCTATTGCTCTTTCTATTGCAGTAACTAAACCTGCGCTATTTTTACCACCTGCTGTTGCAAAAAATGGCTGTCCGCCACCACCACCTTGGATATCTTTTGCTAAATCGCGAATGATATTTCCAGCATTCCAACCTTTAGATTTGGCTAATTCATCAGAAATAACAACTGTCAGACTCGGTTTACCATCAAATTCAGCTCCAATAACCAAGAACAAGTTATTCACGGCACCCTTCAAGGCATAGGCTAACGTTTTGACAGCTTCTGCATTTGGTAGATCAACGATTGTAGCAAGGAAGTTAACTTCTCCAACTTGTTGTAATTTATTTTCTAAATCCGATTTTAACGCTAAGGATTTTTCAGTGATTGTTTTTTCGATTTCTTTTTTCAAAGCACTATTTTCTTCTACGATTTTGCCCATTGCGGAAACAAAGTCTTTCGGATTATTCAATAAAGCTTTGATCTGATCGACCAATTCAAAATGTTCACGGATTACTGCAGCAGATTTTGTCCCACTGATGGCTTCGATACGACGTACCCCAGCGGCAACTGCTGATTCGGATATGATTTTAAAGAATCCGATCTGTCCAGTAGCTTTTACATGTGTACCACCGCATAATTCCTTGGAGAACTTATCTTCGAATGTAATAACGCGTACATAATCGCCATATTTTTCTCCAAACAAAGCCGTTACTCCTGAATCCAATGCTTGTTGGTATGGGATATTACGTTCTTCTTTCAATACAATATTTTCACGAATCTTCGCATTCACGATATCCTCTACTTGTTTGATCTCTTCATCTGTTACTTTTGAGAAGTGTGAGATGTCGAAACGCAGGATATCAGCATTTACTAAGGAGCCTTTTTGATTGACGTGTTCACCTAATACCTGCTTTAATGCTGCATGTAATAAGTGTGTCGCAGAGTGATTATTCTCGGTATCCAAGCGTTTAGCTTGATCCACTTGAGCAACAAATAAACCATCGAAACTTTGGGGCAATTTATCGATAAAGTGAACAAATAGCCCGTTCTCTTTTTTTGTATCTGTAACGTATATTTTCTCTCCTGAAACTTCAGATATCAAGACACCTGTATCCCCTACCTGTCCTCCACCTTCTGCATAAAAAGGAGTCACGGATAGGACCAATTGATACTGATCTTTCCCTTTTGCTGAAACCTTACGGTATTTTATAATTTCTGTTTTTGCAGTTAAGGTATCATACCCTACAAATTCAAAACCTTCATCTTCATTTACTAAAATCCAATCTCCAGTATCAATTGCCGTCGCTGCACGGGAACGCTCTTTTTGAATCTGTAATGCTTTGGTAAAACCATCCATATCGACGCTCAGTCCCTTTTCACGAGCAAGCAGTTCGGTTAAATCAATCGGGAATCCGTAAGTATCATACAATTCGAAGGCAAAATCGCCATCGATAGTGGTATTCGCTTCTGCATAATTCTCAAAACGTTGTACTCCTGTCACTAAAGTTCTCAAGAAAGAAACCTCTTCTTCTAAAATTACTTTTTGAACGAAGCTCTCTTGTGCTTTCAACTCATTAAAGACACCGTCAAATTGGTCTGCCAATAAAGGCACCAACTCGTTGATAAATGGAGTCTTGAAGTTCAAGAATGTATAAGCATAACGTACTGCACGACGCAAGATGCGACGGATAACATAGCCTGCCTTATTATTCGATGGCAATTGACCATCGGCAATGGCGAAACTAATGGCGCGAATATGATCGGCAACAACACGCATTGCGATATCGGTTTTCTCATCTAGCCCATAAGCGATACCCGCTTTCTTGGAGATAAATTGAATCGTAGGTTGGAAAACATCGGTATCGTAATTTGAAGTCTTGCCTTGAATAGAGCGTACCAAACGCTCGAAACCCATCCCTGTATCGACATGTTTTGCTGGTAACGGTTGCAATGATCCGTTTTTAAGGCGATTGAACTGCATGAAAACTAAGTTCCAAACCTCTATTACCTGTGGATGATCTTCATTAACCAACGATTGACCAGACACTTCTTCGCGTTCTTCTGCCGTACGCATATCGTAATGGATCTCAGAACATGGACCACATGGGCCAGTCTCCCCCATTTCCCAGAAGTTATCTTTTTTATTTCCCAATAAAATACGGTCTTCAGGAATCAAGGCTTTCCACAAATCAAAAGCTTCGGTATCACGCGCCAATCCTTCTGAATCATCGCCTTCAAAAATCGTCACGTAAAGACGATCTTTGTCTAATTTATATACTTCGGTAAATAACTCCCAAGCCCATTGAATAGCCTCTTTTTTGAAATAATCACCAAAACTCCAATTTCCTAACATTTCGAATAAGGTGTGGTGATAGGTATCAATACCTACCTCTTCCAAATCGTTATGCTTTCCGGACACACGTAAACAACGTTGTGTGTCGGCAACTCGTGGAAATTTAATGGCGGCTTCGCCCAAAAATAAATCTTTAAATTGATTCATTCCCGCGTTTGTAAACATCAATGTGGGATCATTTTTCACCACAACTGGCGCAGATGGTACGATTTGGTGTCCTTTACTTTTGAAAAAATCCAAAAAAGCCTGACGAATTTCTTTACTTGTCATTGAAATCTAATTGTCTAATTATGATGTTGCAAACTTACTTAAATTTGCCTCGTTATGCAATTAGGCACATGTGTTTTAGTCAATAATAATGTACTCAAATTGTCATGAATTGAAATAAATTTTGACTATTTTTATGAATAATTCAATCCATTACAAAATAAAAAATTAAGATTTAGTGAGATAAGGCATTAAATAATGTATTACAAATCACTTTATTTCATTAATTTAAGCATATGTTTAGGGTAAGGGGTAATTTACCTTTACAGCATAAAAAACTTGACAGGTCTAGTATGTGTTAAGTAAATTCAAAAGACAATAATAACTGTTTTACACCGCGTTGAGGTAGGTGTGAAACACCATACAACTAATGATCTAACACTATGAGCAGTAAAATTTTAGTCCCGATTGATTTTTCAGAAAATGCCAACACCGCAATTCAATTTGCAATTGATTTGGCAATAAAAAGAGGTTTTTCGATTCATTTGTATCATAATTATACGGTTTCATCCAGCAGTTTTGACGATGGTAACGAACAAATCCCTGAAGAATATTTCAAAGCGGATGTTTTGATGTCTAGTTTAATCGATAAACTTAGAGCTGATTACCCCACGCTAACATTTAGTTCAAAGTGCGAACGGGGTATCATTACGGAATCATTATTGAAAGAAACCAAAAATGAAACCTATTTAGCCATCATCATGGGGACAAAAGGAAAAACTGATGATACTAGTGCTATCATGGGAAGTACGACTTATGCGGTGAGTCAAAAAAGTAATATCCCCGTCATCGCTATTCCCTTTAATTACCGTACGAAGAATATCCAAAAAATAGGCTTACTTTCTAATTTCAAATATGAAGAGCTGGATACCCTAAACGAATACATCAAGATTTTCGGTACAAATGTAGAGGTAGAAATTATACACGTACATTATCATGCTGAATCGGAAGCTGATATCGAAGAAAAACTAGAAATCTGGAAGTATCAAATTAAGAAACACACCGAAATCACAGAGGTAGACATTGAAGTGGGCTCCATCAAAACTGACGTGGAAGAACTTGACACGATACCGGAAGTAATCAATAACATGATCAGAGAAGAGGAAATTGATGTCGTGCTAATCACTAAAACACGTCGTTCATTCTTCGAAAGACTATTTAAAAAATCGGTCTCAAAACAAATCATTCATCATCCTATCATTCCTACATTTTTTTCTAAAGCTTAATTATTATGGGTAAAATATTAGTGCCAATCGACTTTTCCAAAAACTCTACCATAGCTGCTCAATATGCAACCAAAATTGCACTTGAAAATCAAGATGAATTGGTCTTCCTGCATGTTTTCACAAAGCATATCAATAAATATGCAAATTTCGTGGTGCATGGCGAAAAAATCATTGATCCAACTGTGCAAGAGTCGCAAGATAAATTAAATGAACTTGTTGAAGAAGTAAAGGCGAAATCTCCAGATTTAACAATAAGCCAACTATTTGACGAAGGTATACTCTCGGAGGTGATTAGTAAAGAAACTGCAAAAAATAGCTACAAGGTTGTTGTGATGGGCACGAAGGGGGCTTCCGGACTTGAATCTGTATTGATTGGAAGCAATACTTATGATGTGATCCGGGAATGTCAAACACCAATATTAGCGATTCCTTCCAATGCTACTGTTTATAGAAAAGATACTGTCGCTTTATTGACAAACTTCAAGCCTGGTGAGATAGAAGTATTAAAACAAGCAATTCCTGTTTTCGGGAAAAACTTCCATTTGCTACTTATCCATATCAACAAACTAGAGGTTGACATGAAAGTCTTGGATAAGAATCTAAGCCAATGGATTAACAAAATCATTACCGAAACAGGAATCGATGATGTTTCATATACTGTAAAAAGTAGAACTTACTTTGCAAATTCTGCTGAGCGCATTGCGAGTGGTATTCAGACGATGATACGCGATGAAAATATCGACATTATCTTAATCACCAAAAGCCGTAAAGCATTTTTCAGAAACCTCTTTTCAGAAAACATCATTAAAGAGATGGCGATGGGCATCGTTATTCCTAATTTTTTTGGCAGAACTGATGCAAATACCCAAATTCCTAAATAAGCGACATTTTAACGTAAGTATGTAAATTATAGTATACATGATGCCAGATTTTAACCTTTTTAACAAGATTTCATGTCACGTATTAACTACACAGACGATAAATTACATGCTAAAAAAAGGAAACGAAACAATATTGGCAACATAATTGTCTTTAACTGGACAGAGAATACGATTTACAATTTAAAGACAAAATTAGATAACATGAAGATTAACCTTAAGAAAACTGGTTTATTAGTGGCGGCTGGATTATTGACATCTGCTTCATTTGCGCAAAATGCAAAAATTGGTTCAATTGAAGGAACTACTCCACTAGGACCATCTACCGAATACAGAAACCTGGTCGATTGGTATCGGTGCTGGAGTTCTCAACCAAACAAATATATTTGGTTTCAACCGTAAAGATTATAACGATTTGGATCATAATATAGGATACTCCGCTTATATTAAGAAACAAATCTCTCCTTCTTTTGGATTTAAAGCATCGTATTTAGGTGGTAAAGTTGGTGGAGCCTATAAAGATGGCACACAATCTTTTGAGACTAAGACACCTTGGTCAGTAGCTTTATCTGGAGAATGGACAATGGCTAACACCAATTGGAGATTCTTCAACAGTTTCATTAAACCTTATGTTTCATTAGGTTTAGGAGTATTGAACTCTGAGGCAACAGTAATGACTGGTTCAACGAGCAATACATTTGATTCGCAATCAAAATTATATGTACCTGCTGACTTTGGTCTAAAATTCGCAATTGCGAAAGGTATTAATCTTGACCTGGGATATCAGTTAAATTGGGCTAATCAACGCTTTGATGGATCTGATCCAGCTGTAGGTCCTGTACCGACTTACAAAAACGACTTATTCTCGTATGCACACGCAGGTTTGGAAATTGCATTAGGAAACTCTTCACTACCTACTTTGAATAATTCAAATCCGGTTGCCACTTTAGTCAATGATTATAATACAAAATATGATGACTTGAAAGCACAACGTGATGCCTTAGTAGCTGCCAACCAAGCATTAGAGTCGAAAGTAGCGTCATTAAACACTGATCTGCAAGATGATGATGGTGATGGTGTAGCTAACAAGTTTGACAAATGCCCAGGTACACCTTCAGGTGTTCAAGTAGATGGTGCTGGCTGTCCAATCCTTGTTAAAAACGAGACTAAAATTGTTGAGAAAGTTGTCATCACTGAAGCTGACAGAAAAACTGTCGATGAAGCGATTAAAAATTTAGAGTTTGAAACTGGTAAATCAGTTATTCGCCCTACTTCTTACAATTCATTGAATAGAGTAGCTGCTTTATTAGTAGAGAAAGATTTCAGTTTAAAATTAGCTGGTCATACCGATAATACAGGTTCTTTACAATTGAACTTAAGATTATCTAAAGAGCGTGCTGAATCAGTAAAAGCTTACTTGGTATCTAAAGGTGCTAATCCTTCACGTATCGAAGCAACTGGCTACGGGCCAAACCAACCTATTGCATCCAATAAAACTGCAGAAGGTCGTCAACAAAACCGTCGTGTTGAATTTACATTATATTAGTAGCATAAGTTAATGCATAATTAAAGGGCTACTCTTCATATGAGTAGCCCTTTTTTATGTCTTACTATTTTCAACTTCGCCAGATTTTTTCGCTTCTTTTTAGTATTTTGAATCGACGAATAGATTATTTTTGTAATCGAAACAGCAGGGTATAGCGATATCAAAGCAACATTGACTGTTGGATTGTCAATCAAAAAACACATTATATCAAATACTTACGGTAAAAATTAGTTTGGTAAAAAATATTTACTTACCTTTGCATCGCCTTAGGCAATTGAGCCTATTGTATAAATTATTTCATGAACCCATTTTTAGAACTGGGAATCCGTGAGGAAATTGTTAATGCCATCTCAGAATTAGGTTTTGAAAAACCTTCTGAAATTCAGGAAAAAGCCATTCCTGTTTTATTGACTGGTAACGACGATTTTGTCGGATTAGCCCAAACCGGCACAGGTAAGACAGCAGCATTTGGTCTTCCATTATTAGAGCAATTAGACTTTTCTCAGAAACACCCTCAAGCGTTGGTATTGTGTCCAACACGTGAGCTTTGTTTGCAAATCTCGAAAGATATAGAAAGATATGCTAAAAACCTTGACAACGTACATGTTGTTGCGGTTTATGGAGGTACAAATATTAGTGACCAGCTTCGTCAAATTAGACGTGGTGTGCAAATTGTAGTAGCGACCCCAGGTCGTATGTTAGATATTATTGGCCGTAATGCCATCGATTTCTCTCAAGTAAGATATGTTGTCCTAGATGAAGCAGATGAAATGCTTAACATGGGCTTCAAAGAAGACATCAACAATATTTTGTCAGAAACCCCTGACACTAAAAAAACATGGTTATTCTCTGCAACGATGCCTTCTGAGGTACGCCGTATAGCTAAAAACTATATGACAGATCCTGTAGAAATGACTGTAGGTACAAAAAACACTGGTAATGCCAATATCGAACATCAGTATTATTTGATTAGAGCAAAAGACAAGTATGCAGCTTTTAAACGCATCGTCGATTCTAATCCTGATATCTTTGGTATCGTGTTTTGTCGTACAAAAATTGAAACGCAAGAAATTGCTGAATCATTAATTAAAGATGGTTACAATGCAGATTCACTTCACGGAGATTTATCTCAACAACAACGTGACAAAGTGATGAAACGTTACCGTGACCGTAGTTTACAATTATTAATTGCTACTGACGTTGCGGCGCGTGGTATTGATGTAAACGACGTAACTCACGTTATTAACTTCTCTTTGCCTGATGAAATTGAAAACTATACTCACCGTTCGGGCCGTACAGCTCGTGCTGGTAAAACTGGTATTTCAATCTCTTTAATCAACATTAAAGAACAAAGTAAAATTCGTCAACTTGAAAAAGTTATCGGAAAACAATTCGAGCGTAAACAAGTTCCTCAAGGACCTGAAGTTGTTGAAAAACAATTGTTAACAATCATCAATAAAGTTCAGAGTGTTGAAGTAAACGAAGAACAAATCAGTCAATTCCTACCTGCTATTATGGAAGGTTTTGAATCGTTATCAAAAGAAGATATCGTGAAAAGATTTGCTTCATTAGAATTCAACAGATTCTTAGATTATTACAAAGGTGCACATGATTTAAATATCGAAGCTCGTGATATCAGTAATGGTCGTGAACGCGGTGAACGCAGCGAAAGAGGTGAACGCGGAGAGCGTGGTGAAAGAGGAGATCGTGGTAGCTCTAAAGGCTTCACTCGTCTATTCATGAACTTAGGCTCTGTGGATGAATTCAGTCGTGGAGACATGTTAGGATTTATCTGTAACAACGCTAAAATTTCTGGAAAATCAATTGGTAAAATTGATTTAAAAGGAGTGTTTACTTTCTTCGAAGTAGAAGATGCTGAGGTAACTAAAGTATTCGAAGGATTCAAAGAAGTAGATTTCAACGGTCGTAACGTACGTATCGAGGTTTCTGGAGACGGAAAAAGCGATAATCGTAGCAGTGGCGGCGGTGGAAGCGGAAGCGGAAGTAGAAGCCGTGGCGGAGAACGCAGAAGCTTCGGCGGTGGCGAAAGACGTGAAGGCGGAGGTGGTTACCGTGGTGGCGGAGAACGCAGAAGCGGTGGTGGTGAAAGACGTGAAGGTGGATACCGTGGTGGAGATCGTAAAGAAGGAAACGGTGGTGGCTTTAGAGACTTTTCTGGAAAAAGAAAAGAGTCTAATAGCAAATACTAATCTGTTCAAGCTATAAATAATAAGAGCGGCTATCGTAAAGATAGCCGCTCTTATTTGTTTATATAACGTTTATATTATTAAACGACCATAACGATATTAATTTATTTTAAACGTTGACGAATAGCTTCGTACAACACAACGCCTGCTGAAACCGATACATTTAATGATCCTATTTCTCCGAACATAGGAATTTTCGCCAAATGGTCGGCAATGCGGATTAAATCATCGGATACACCTACATCTTCAGCTCCCATTATAATACAAGTGGGTACCGTATAGTCCACATCGTAGATGCCATCTTTTGTTTTCTCCGTACTTACTACCAACTGTATACCCGACTCAATCAGAAATTTACCAACTTTAGCTAAACCTTCATGACGACATACTGGAATCTTATATAAAGCGCCTGCCGATGTTTTGATTGCATCGGGATTTACCTCTGCAGATCCTTTTTTCGGCACAATAATAGCATGTACACCAGAACATTCTGCCGTACGGGCAATAGCTCCGAAATTGCGGACATCTGTAACACCATCCAACATTAAAAATAACGGCACCTCCCCTTTCTCATAAACCTCGGGAACGATGTCTTCAATTTTTTGATATATAATAGGGGAAATAATAGCAATAACGCCTTGATGATTTTTGCGTGTGATACGGTTTAATTTTTCGATAGGAACTTGTTGAAATCCAATTTCATGCTCTTTCAAAAGAGCTTTCAATTCTAACAACAAACTTCCGGCTAAACCCCTTTGTACAAATAATGATTCGATTTCTTTACCACTATCTATCGCTTCTATAACGGCACGAATACCGAAAACCATCTGATTGGTTTCACGTTGATCTGATGATCTATCGTGTCTTTGAAAATTTTGCATGCTCAATATTCTAAATAAGAGTTGGTTTCTAGCAATTAGCAAACCAATTTGAAAGGCAAAGATACAAAAAGAAATATGGCTTAGTGCAAGAAAAAGATCTGTAAATATTAACTCAAGCCTAAGTTCAACTCTATTCTTAAAGTCTCGAGTAGTGGATTTTTTTGAACCATGGCCTGATATTTTTCTTGTGAAGTATAGGGTTTACGCACAACATCATGGTTCATGACAACTCCTCTTAAATCTAAAGAAAAATTACGCAGTGCTGGGCGTAGAAAATTTAATAAATCAATTTTCGCCATACTCAGTACATCCATTTGCACCATATTCTCTACATCTACTTCAATTTGAATTCCAACTAACCTAGGAGGGACTGCTGTCATTAAAGTATATAAGTTGATCTTATTTTCTTTTTTGATTTGAATAGCTAATGCATTCCAAACCTGGGAAAATTGCTCAAAGGTCACAATTTCTTGCTCTGTACCTTTAACCAAACTAGGTTCATTATCTGTTTCTTCTACCGATTTTGAATCAAAAATAGCATTCAAATCAGGCAATGACGGCATGGAGCTTTTAGTTGTTCCCCAAGCACCCTTTTTTAGTTTAGGTGGTAGGTTTGTGGCCTCTGGAGATTTTGCTTCCGCAACTATTGGCGTCGTGTTAGCTCCTGCATTTGAATTTTCGACACTATTTTTTTCCGGAACTGGTACTGCGTTTTTTACCTCAGAAATAGGATTATCTGGGATTTGTACTAGATTAGGGAGTTTTTTTTTTAATTCTTCACTAGTATTAGGTAGCTGGATAGTCCCTAACTTACTCAATTGGATGGCACTGGATAAGTGGCACATTTTTAAGAGTGCTAGCTCAACTTGAAGCCTTTGATTTTTACTTGTTTTATAATTAATCTCACATTGATTAGAAATATTCAATGCTGATAATAAAAGTCCTGTTGACGATTTTTGTGCTTGATCTAAGTATTTCGCACGAATACTTTCGCTTACTTCTAATAATTTTAAGGTAGCAGGTTCTTTTGCCACTAATAAATTTCTGAAATGTGATGCTAAACCAGCTATAAAATGACTACCATCAAATCCATTGTTCAAAATATCGTTGAGTACCAATAATGCATTTGCTGGGTTTTCAGTAATAATAGCATCCGTCAGCTTGAAAAAATAATCATAGTCTAAAATATTCAAGTTGTCAATGACAGCTTGATAAGTTACCTGTTTATTTGAGAAGCTGACAATCTGGTCAAACATAGAAAGTGCATCACGCAATCCTCCATCTGCTTTTTGAGCAATGATATGAAGTCCATCTTGATCATATTGAATATTTTCATTCTTAGCAATTCGTGCTAAATGATTGGCCATATCCTCCACAAGAATACGGTTAAAATCAAAAATCTGACATCTTGATAAGATAGTCGGAAGGATTTTATGTTTTTCTGTTGTCGCTAATATAAAGATTGCATAAGCCGGTGGTTCTTCCAATGTTTTCAGAAAAGCATTGAAGGCTTGTTGTGAAAGCATGTGAACCTCATCTATGATATAGATCTTGAACTTTCCTACTTGAGGTGGTATACGTACTTGATCAATTAGACTCCGAATGTCATCGACAGAATTATTCGACGCTGCATCTAACTCATGAATACTAAAGGAGTTTCCATTTTGAAAAGATTTACAACTATCGCATACGCCACAGGCCTCGCTCTTGTCAGAAATATTTTCACAATTTATTGTTTTAGCCAAAATACGTGCGCAAGTTGTCTTACCAACACCTCGAGGTCCGCAGAATAAAAATGCCTGTGCCAACTGATTGTTATGAATAGCATTCTTAAGGGTACCGGTGATGTGTTGCTGACCGACAACCGAATCGAAGGTGACTGGGCGATATTTACGAGCAGAAACAATAAAATTTTCCATTGTACGAAGATACAAATTTTGTATCTCCGTCACAATATAAAAAGTGATACTTCAAAAAAGACCCTTTTTAATAATTATTCCTTAAAATTATACACGAAAAAGAAGTAGCTTCATTTTGCAATGAAGCTACAATTCTTGGGCAAATCTGCGAGTTAATTTCCTTTTGGTTCAAGGGTACGCCAAACAAAAGCAGCAATTATTGCTCCTACTATTGGTGCGATAATGAACAACCACAGTTGCGAAAGGGCTTTTCCTCCAGCTAAAATAGCAGGACCAAAACTACGAGCTGGATTTACAGATGTACCTGTGATCGGAATTGCTACTAGATGGATCAATACCAAGGTAATCCCAATAGCTAATCCGGCCATAGTCGGGTTACCCACTTTAGAAGTTGTGGCAAGAATGACGAATAGAAAAATAAAGGTTAAAACAGCTTCTGTTAAAAATGCAGCTGTTACACCATACTCATTCTGATATTCCTTGCCCCATCCATTTGCTCCATATGCCCACTCTCCAGCATCATAGCCCGCAATTTGCCCACTCAGAATCTGTTGTAAAACAAAAGCTCCCAGTAATGCACCTAAGAATTGTGCAATCATATAAATTACGGCTTCTTTCGCCGTGATTTTTCCGGCGACAAGAACTCCAATGGTTACTGCAGGATTAATATGACAACCGCTTAATCCGCCAATAGCGTAGGCAAAAACAACAACGGAAAGACCGAATGCTAGGGCGATGCCCAACAAGCCTAATCCTGACAACCCGCCCAATGTTGTCGTGCCTGCAACAGCAGCAGCACCACAACCAAATAGCACTAAACCAAAAGTTCCAATTAGCTCAGCAACAAATTTTGTAGAAATTTTTATTTCCATCTCTTTAAATAGTTAATATTTGAATAGGACTCAAATATCTAGCTTCTATTTACAATAACTTTAACAAATTAATTTGAAGTAAGGATTCAACTACATATGCATCATAATTATAAAATCTTATAGATGAATAACGACAATGAACAAAGAAATTATCGAAACATAAAGTCATTTAGCTGTAAACAAATAATTTAGGCATCTATTTTGATATTATTTTTATGTAACTTGATTGTTAACAAATTGTTAAGAACTTGAAATCATTTCATACATATTTGCTTGCTGGCTTATTTTATCTTTTGTTTATTTTTATTCAAAAGCCGAATAGTTATGCACAAGATTATCATGTTGATTTCTATAATGCACCCTTTACATTCTCGTTAGATTCAACATTTTTGATAGACTTTCCTACTGAGGTAAACGAAGGTCATATCCTAGATTTTTACAAAAAAATAGCATCGAATCAAAATTCTTCAATCATAGATGCATTACTAGCTTATAAAAAAAAATACAGACTGAACGATTGGATTTATTATCAACTGATACGTCAGTCGGCTCAAGCGATAAGCGCAAAAGAAGATAACTACAGTAGATACACCCTCTATAAATGGTACTTGATGTGTCGCTCGGGTTATGATGCAAGGCTTGCTGTGGGTAATAACCAGATTATATTTTATATAAAAAATAACGAGGATATCGCTGACATTCCATTTTTTTCTATTGATGACAATCAATATACCTGTTTGAATTATCACGATTATGGAAAACTATTTCAACGTAATGGGGTTTATAAACCCGTCAATATTAAAATAGATGAAGCGGTTCATGATTTCAGCTATAAGGTGACTCAAATGCCTGATTTTAGTCCACAAAAATATGTGGATAGAAAAATTAACTTCAAATACAATGAACGGTTGTATCACTTTAAAGTGAAGATAAATGCTGAGGTAAATAAAATCTTCGCCAATTACCCTGGAGTGGACTATGAAACCTACTTTAATATTCCTTTAAGCAGGGAAACGTATCAAACACTCATTCCTGTCCTGAGAGAAAATATAAAAAAAATGGATACGACAAAAGGTGTTGACTATTTAATGCGTTTTACGCGATATGCATTTCTCTACGAAAATGATGATATTAATTTTGGAAAGGAAAAGAGACTCTCTCCAGAAGAAACGCTCAATACTCCATACAGCGATTGTGATGATCGAGCAGCTTTATTTTTTTACTTGGTGAAAGAGATATACAATCTCCCAATGATTACTTTATTGTTCCCTACACATATTACCATGGCTGTACAATTCGATCAACCCATTGGTGATGCAATTCTATACAATGGCAAATATTATTCTTTATGTGAACCGACACCACAGAAGCAGAATTTAGCCATTGGACAAATGGCGGACAACCTAAAGAATGAAACTTACCAGGTGGTCTATCATTATGAGCCGAAATAGCGCTAAACTTTTATTCTTTCTAATCTAAATTTAGTTGGCTATTAGACCTTGTCATCGCATTGAAAAATAGTAAATCTAAATCCGATGTAGGATACATAAAAACATAAAAAAAGCCCGATCTATTGATCGAGCTTTATATGATTAAGACTATTATTAGTATTTATTATTTTTTGGATCCCAACTAGCCCATCCTTTAGTCCAGTCTTCTGTCGCACCCATCGCACCAACGAAAGTTTCTGTTTTAAAGCTTGCAAAATCAGCACCTTCAAATTTAGCTTTTCCTAACGCAGGAGAGTCAGACTTTAATAATAAATTCGGAGTTGAAAGGGTTGTTGCTGTTAATCCTGCTGCAGCAACAGATGCTACAGTAAAGTCTCCAAATCCATTTAAATAACCTGTTAAATCAGCAACCGACGCAAATGCACTAACATCTTTTAAGCCATAGTTCGCTACATTGCCAAATACCATATTATTTGAGAAGATAGAACGTCCCGCTTTCAATTCTGCAGCAGGGAAATCTGAATTAAATTCTACAGCACTTGTTTTAGCACCTACAATAATTGAATTTGCTAATACAATACGACTATTTAATCCGAAATGAACACCAGCACCATGAGCAGCTGAAGACTCTGTACCTGGGCCAATAAAAGTAAAGTTCGATAATACCGGTCTTGAATATTGATTATTAGCTACTGTACCTTTATTTTCTAATTCGATACCTCTAGAAGTTCCAGCTGCATCAGCAATCATTGGATCTTTAATAGAAATACCATATTGGATCTTACCATTATAACCTTGATCAAAATCAAAATCATCATCCACACCACGGTAAGCGATTAAATGAGAGGCATTAACAGTCCCTCCGAAAAATTCAAAAGAATCATCACCACCATAAGAAACCTGGATATGACTCACTTTTGTTCCCGAACCTACTGCACATAACGTTAAACCATTGATTTCTTTATCTTTCTCAATAGCAATACCTGCAAATTCGATACGAGCATAGGTCAACTCTCCTGAAT
This sequence comes from Sphingobacterium sp. SG20118, assembly GCF_044740685.1. Taxonomy (NCBI): domain Bacteria; kingdom Pseudomonadati; phylum Bacteroidota; class Sphingobacteriia; order Sphingobacteriales; family Sphingobacteriaceae; genus Sphingobacterium; species Sphingobacterium sp. SG20118. Next base: position 773,030 of record NZ_CP172826.1, on the reverse strand, counting down.
TATCGTCCAAGACTGGTGATGTTCCACCACCGTAATTTGCTATCGTAGCACCTAAAGCTCCCCCTTCATATTGCGCAGTTCCTGTAGATGTATTCACAAGAGATTTACCACATATTATAATACCTGACCAATCTCCAGTACCTCTGTTACCGTCTGTTTGATCTGACGTGAACACAATTGGCTTCTCGGCAGTACCATTCGCTTTGATTTTACCACCTCGTTCAACAATCAATGCTGCTTTAGTTGATTTTTCACCTTTAATAATAGTACCAGCTGGTATTTCTAAAGTACCACCATCTACTACTTGTACGTACGCTCTTAATAAATAAGTCGTATCTGCACTTAACACTCTACGAGTAGAAATCTTTCCCTCGATAACCGCTTCTTTCTTTTCTTCTGGAGTAGGAGGAGTTACCGGATCATTATCAGATTTACTACAACTTGCAAAACTTACTGAAGTTGCTACTAATGCTAATGCAAACCATTTTGTCGATCTATTCAATTTCATAATCTAATTTTTTGTAAATCTATTTGTTTGTTGTAACCTTAATGTTAAGGAATGATGATTTAATCTTTAAAATTTATAACTAAATGATAGTGAGAAATTTCTACCGTATTTTACTGAATTAATTAATTGATCACTATTGCTGTTATACTTACCACTTTTATCAATGTCTTGGTAAAAAACAACTTTACTATTTAAGATATTACCAGCATTAAATTTCAATTCTGCTTTATTGGCAATGATTTTCTTTGCTAATTGAAAATCCAACATGCTTCTCGGTGCCTCATAGATGGTTGAGTACTCGTCTTCAAACTGACCATTCACATAGTTCCCAAATCCAACAATATCAATCCTACGTCCGATTCTATTGAAAAAAACACTGGACTCCCAGCCACCATCACTCGAGTATTGAAGACCTGTATTTAAAAGGTAAGGTGATTGACCATATAAGGACCTTTTATTTTCCAACAATGATTCTGTTCCTTCAAAATTAACTTCAGACTTAATCAAAGAAGCATTAGCACTGAATGTCAACTTCTTTAAAAAATCAGAGTCTTCATTAAAAATTCCTAAATCATGTCTCACTTCAACTTCGGCTCCCATTATATAAGCTTTCGGCGCATTCGTAAAAGACATTGACTTACTCGCTGATGTAGAACCTGCAATAATATTAGATTCAATAGGGTCTGTTAAGTTCTTGTAAAATGCAGACACTGAAAATAATTTCCCTAAGCTTGGATAAAATTCATAACGAAGGTCGAAATTGGATATTTTTGTTCTTTTCAAATCAGGATTACCGATTTTCACATTACCGGTTACGAAATCATAAAAACTAAATGCTGCGAGTTCACGAAATTGAGCTCTAGCCACTGTATTTGAATAACTGAATCGTAAGTTTGTTTTAGGATTCAACTCATAAGACAAGTTCAATGATGGTAAGAAATCGGTATAAGTATTGTTGACATTATTATCCACATCTGTTGAATTTGATCCTGTCATCAATTTCTCAATATAGTTTTCAACTCTTAACCCTACCGTTGCTTTTAACTTTTCAGAAACGTTACCTGAGATCATACCGAATCCCCCGCTAAGATCCCCAATTCCTTCAAAACTATTCGTTGGATTGGTAATATCATCTAAGAAAAACTTATTCTTCGCAATATTTTCCTCTGCAAACAACTGATCTTGTGGCAACTGTAATAACCTATTGTTTTCTGTATAATCTTCATTTCTATTAACAAAACCTAAAACGCGTGCATTCATATCACGTTTTTTATATTGTTTAAATGCACCAAATTTTAATGTTTGTTCCAATCCTAATAGATTAGCCTTTTGGGACCAATTAAGCGCCGCACTGTAAATATTTTCATTTAAGTTGCTGTAAAACTTTCCAGCTTGCTCGGAAGTAGCCGATCCATTTGGAATAGATGCTTCAAACGGGACAGATGGATCATCTTTATGTGCTATATTCTTCGTGTACGACAACTGTCTTAAATCTGGTGTATCATCATTAATATTGCTGTACGATAAATTCCACGATAGTTTCGTTTGTTTATCCGAATTCAACAGGTATTCACCATCAAGCACTGAGTTCATCATACGTTTTTGGTGCACTTCAAGCAATGTACTTTTACGCAATGACTCATTATCTAAAACACCAAATCTATTGATGAAATTTTGCTCAAGTCCTTGATTGAAAATATTTTTCAAAGAGATTTTAAAATTATCTTTTATATACGATACATTAGCAAGTGCTCCAATTGAAGAATTAAAACGATAATAGGTATCCTCATATTGAGAATAATAACTGTTTAATCCTTGATCACGACCATTAAAATCATTTCTAATTTCATTGGTTATGCTTTCGGAATTGCGATAAGTAAAGGAAACCAATGACTCCGAGCTTACCCTCGTTACGCAAACGATATGAATTACCATAGATAAATTGCATATTTTGATAAGGAAGCGATTTGCCTAGTTTTTTATAACCAAAAGTGTTTTTAAATGCTTTGGTATGATCGGCCTTTTGTTCGGAAGTTAAGTTTGTATAGCTTGCTCTATCTACTGGAAAAGAAGATGGTAAGTTATTATCTGGATTTTTGACTCCAAAATAATTACCCACTGTTCTTTTACTTCCGTAAAAATCTTTAAACGTGGTCTGTGAATTACCACCTAAACCAACACTTATTTCAACAGTTTTTCGCTCTGGAAAATCTTTAGTTTTAACATTAACAGCACCTCCAGTTAAATCGCCAGGTAAATCTGCAGTAGCCGATTTACTAATGACTATATTATCTATTAAAGAAGAAGGAATAATATCAAATGAAAATGCTTTTCGATCTGGCTCTGTACTTGGCAAAGGACTGTTATTTAATAAAGCAGCGTTATAGCGATCACTTAATCCCCTAATAACAATAAATTTATTATCTTGAACACTTGCACCACTCACGCGCTTTAAAACTTCACCTGTATTTTTATCTGGCGTTCTTTTGATGATTTCAGCAGAGATACCATCTGAAATCGAGATGCTATTTTTTTGCTGTGCATATAATGCACCAATAGATTCTTTTTTATAACTCCCTGTTATTACGACCTGCTCTAAAACATTACCTGCCGAATTATCTAAAATAATATCAAGACTTGTGATTTCGCTGTCCTTGATCTCAACGTCTGTTATCTGTTTTGTTGCATATCCGATATAGCTAAATTCCAAGGTATACTTTCCAACAGAAAGTCCAGGAATGCTATAATTACCCGTTACATCTGTACTGCCTGCACGAGCCGAGTTTAAAATTTTCACAGTAACACCTGCAATTGTTTCGCCCGTCTTGCTGTTACTTACTTTTCCAACGACCTTTCCACTACCTTGTGCAAAAATAGCTGTTGCTATTACCAATAGAATTAGGGTAGCAACAAATTTCTTTAGTTTTAATTGTGGTTTCAATTTATTTGTTTTTTTGTTTCTGCAAATCTATTATCATGATATTATGTATATATTATCTTAACATTACTATTGTACTCACTCTGCGTTAAGTAATTGTTAACAACACCATATCGAGACAATGAGGCTACATTATGGGCTTAATATTTGATTAACATGCAAAATGTTAAGTATGGTCGGTCTTAATAATAAATACATATGTGATGTAATATTGTCACAACAATTCGGGTTATGTGCTAGAATTAGGTTAAATTTAGCATTTGAAAAAATGAAGATACCATGCAGACAAATCCGATTATAACAACTCAAGAACTCTCCTTTCAATACAAAGGGGCTGTGTCAATCAGTTTCCCTTCAGTTCAAATTGAAAAAGGTCAACATACTCTTTTGCTTGGAGATTCTGGTACAGGTAAGACAACATTGCTTCATTTATTAGGAGGACTCTCGAAACCGACGCAAGGAAAGGTATGGATCAATCGAGAAGATATCTATCAACTCAATACTTCGAAATTAGATGAATTTCGGTCACAACATATAGGTTTTATTTTCCAAGAGGCACATTTGCTCAAAAATCTGACTATCCTTGAAAACATTCAGCTAGCACAATCACTTGCAAAAAAAACAGTTAATAAAAATGATGTGCTTGATGTATTAACTAAACTTCAACTGGCTGACAAGGCTCACGCCTATCCCAATGAATTAAGTAGAGGCCAGTTGCAGCGTGCTGCTATTGCTCGAGCAGTCATCAATAAACCCTTACTTTTGATTGCAGATGAACCAACAGCTTCACTTGATGATCAAAATACAATACGTGTCTTATCTTTATTGATGGAAATAGCGGATCAACAGGGAGCTACACTCCTCATCGCAACCCATGATAAAAGAATAAAAAACAACTTTTCGAATACCTACGACTTAAATACCCTCAATCCTAATCATAAATAGTATGAATACCATTCAATTAGTTTGGAAGAACATCAGTAAACAAACTGGATCGACTGTACTTAGTATCTTACTCACTGCTTTTGGTGTAGCTATATTATGCGTACTTTCAATTACCAGCGATAGCTTTGAAAAACAACTGGAAAATAATAGTAAAAACATTGATTTAGTAGTAGGGGCCAAAGGAAGCCCACTTCAGCTGATCTTGTCTAGTGTGTATCATATTGATAACCCCACTGGAAATATCTCCCTAGCTGAAGCTGAAAAAATACAGCATAACCCACTTGTAAAACTTGCTGTTCCGGTTTCATTAGGTGACAATTATAAAGGGCATCGCATAGTAGGTACGGATTCGAGTTTTCTTACTTTATATGAAACCAAAATTCAACAAGGGACATTATTTCATCAAGACTACGAGGTCGTTATTGGAACTGATGTTGCCCGCAAGCAGCATATTAAAATTGGTGATCAAATCCATAGTTCACACGGCCTAAGCAAAGATGGCCATAGCCATGCTGAACATCCATTTACAGTTGTAGGGATATTAGCACATAATAACAACATCACGGACAACCTCATTCTGACGAGTCTTAGTAGTGTTTGGGATGTGCATGGAATCGAACATTCGGGCCACCATGACGGGCTGACTACGGAAGAGGCCGAAGCCAAAGAAGATCTAGTGGAGACTAGGGATGCTTATCTCCATCATCATGGTGAAATTAGCGATGATGAACACGATCATACTCATGAGCAACAGAATAATGGTATGATGGTTAAATCCATTGGAGCAGATATGATTCACTCCGCTGGCTTAGAGATTACCGCTTTACTGGTACAATACCGTTCGCCAGCGGCACTTGCTGTATTACCAAAATTTATAGCTCAAAATACACAAATGCAAGCAGCCTCACCTGCGATAGAAAGTTCTCGCTTATTTTCACTATTAGGTGTAGGAATAGACTCTTTACAGATATTAGCCTATATCATTATGTCGATCGCAGGATTAAGTGTTTTTATAAGCTTGTACAACGCGCTGAAACAGCGTAAATATGACTTAGCAATCATGCGCACTTTAGGAGCCTCCAAACTTAAACTATTTTCACTAGTTATTCTTGAAGGTATGGTCATCACAATAATAGGTGGATTTTTAGGTCTTCTTTTTGCACATATCGCACTTTACATGATTAGTTTACAAACAAGTCAAAGTGCTGATTTTATTGATGCTTTCCGTCTAAATCCTATAGAATTTATTTTTATTTTATTAGCTTGTACTATCGGTATCATTTCGGCTTTAATCCCGGCAGTAAAGGCATATAGAACTACCATCTCACAAATTTTATCGCACAATTAGAACACTATGAAACGAGGCGCTTTAAATAACAAACCGAGGGTAACTAGTTCAACTATAACATTCAACTTTATACGCATAAATAATATATTCTGATGAAAAAAATAATCGTATTCTTAAGCTTACTGATAACCTGTTGCTTTACTGCAAATGCGCAGATTGGGCTTGATCCAAGTGTGCCTGACCACACCCCAATGATGAACAAAACTTGGGAAGCAATTGATAAAATGGCCTATCAGGTTTCATATAAAGGGAGTAAAAAAATATACACACCTTTCTACCCTGCTGAATTGAAGGCGTTAGAAAATAAAATTGTTGAGATCCCTGGTTATATGGTTCCCTTGACAAGTGGACGGACGCACAAAAATTTCATGATATCCGTACTTCCGGTAGCACAATGTATGTTTTGTGGATCAAATGGAATCCCACCCATGGTGGAAGTCTTTTTAAAAGGTGATGCGATTAAGTTTACCGAAGAACCTGTCAAACTAAAGGGAAAAATGGTATTCAATAAAGACCCTTTACAAGGGAACTCTGAAATCATGATTATAGATGCAATTCTTATAAAATAAAATAAGCCGCTAAATAGCGGCTTATTTTATTTTATCTATTGAGTAACGAAACTTCAAGACATGAAGTGAGTGCTGCTGTTTCTGTTCTTAATCTTGCTTCTCCTAGTGAAATGGGAAGATAACCTAAGTTTAAAGCTTGTTCGATTTCTGTTGTCGAAAAATCACCTTCCGGACCAATCATTACGATATAATGCTTACCTGGTTGTAATACCTGATTTAGATATTGCTTTTCAGTATCAATACAGTGAGCGATAACTTTTGTAGCGGTATTTTCTTCCTGTTGTTTACAAAACTGAGAAAAAGTAATAGCGGGATTCAGTTTTGGAATATAGGCTTTTAAAGATTGTTTCATCGCCGACACAATTACTTTATTCAAACGATCCAACTTAACTTCTTTACGTTCTGAGTGTTCACATATCAAAGGTGTAATTTCATGGATACCAATCTCTGTTGCTTTTTCTAAAAACCATTCGAAGCGATCGATATTCTTAGTTGGTGCCACAGCGATATGTAGGTGATAAGATGATTTCTGGAAATTCTCTTGAACATGGATTATCGTCAAGACTGTTCTTTTAGGGTGTGGGTCTAAAATTTCCGCTTCATACAATCCGCCGCGACCATCAATGAGATGAACTTTATCCCCTCCTTGAAGTCGAAGTACTCGAATAGCATGTTTACTCTCTTCTTCACTTAGAATAAAGTTTTTGAAATCAGGTCTAATCTCTTCTGTAAAAAATAACTGCATAAGTATTAATCCTCTCGGTCATCATCCATGGATTCAACCAATTCTAATTTTACAAATTCTATATTTTGTTGTGTCTTACGAATAATCGTAAACGTATAACCATATATTTCCTTGTATTCTCCTACTTCTGGAATCTTATCAAATAAATCACTTACCAATCCCGAAACGGTATCGTAATCTTGACTTTCTGGTAAATCAAGAGGTAAAAATTCGTTTACATCATGAATACTTGCACCAGCATCAACCATATATTCTGTTTCAGAAATGCGCTCAACCACTGGGGTCTCCTCGTCGTACTCATCTTGAATCTCTCCTACAAGTTCTTCAACAATATCTTCCAAAGTGACCATACCCGCCGTTCCTCCAAATTCATCTAAAACAATAGCCAACTGAATTCTCTTCAATTGAAACTCGGCCATCAAATCATTAATTTTTTTGGTTTCGGGAATAAAGTATGGTTTACGCATAATATCTTTCAATACGACTTCCTTACCTTTCATAACGATGGGTAGAATATCCTTTGTATGCACGATACCGACAATTTGATCGATGCTATCGTCATAAATAGGAATACGAGAATATCCTTCTTCAGTAACTGTATTAATGAAATCTATGGCTGCACAATCTTCTTCTACAGCAACAATCTTGGTTCGAGGAACCATGATATTCTTTACGATACGTTCATTAAAATCGAAAACATTTTTAATCAACTCATGTTCAGAAGTATCCAAGGCACCACTTTCTTTTCCCTTATCCAATAAATACTGTAATTCTTCTGAAGAATGGGAAGATTCGCTGGAATGAGATTGAATACCGATCAATCTTAATAAAAAGTTAGCAAAGCCATTAAAAACATAAATCAAAGGCATCAATAGCCAATAAAATATCCGTAATGGTATAGCCACTTTCATGGTTGTTGCTACAGGTTTTTGTATGGCGATTGATTTCGGTGCCAATTCACCAAGAACGACATGTAAAAATGTAATGGTACCAAATGCAAGCGCAAAACCTGTCCATTTAGCCCAACTTTGAGAAGTGTCAACATTCAAATATGAAAACATATTTGACACAATTTCGGTCATCACAGCTTCACCTTTCCAGCCTAAGCCTAAGGATGCTAAAGTAATACCTAGCTGGGTTGCAGCTAGGTATTTATCCAAATGCTCTGTAATATTTTTTGCAATTTTAGCAACATTGCTTCCTGATTTTGCTTGGAGCTCAATCTGCGAGGCTCTTACTTTGACAATAGCGAACTCTGCGGCAACAAAAAAACCATTTGCAACTACTAAAAATATTGTCCAAAAAATATCGAGGGCCATTATGGGGTTTATTTATTACCAAATTCTTTATTGTACAATTCTATACTATCCAATAGAATTTGTTGTGCTACCAGACGTCCTTGAACTCCTTCTACAACAACATTTTTCTTTTCTAACGCTTTATAGCTTTCGAAAAATTGAACAATTTCTTTCATACTGTGTGGGGAAAGTTGTTCAATATCTGTAATATAATTATATACAGGATCGTTTTTAGCTACAGCAATGATTTTATCATCTTGTTCACCACCATCAACCATGTTCATCACACCAATGATTTGTGCTTCTACCAACGTCAATGGAAGAATATCAACAGAACAAATCACTAAAATATCTAAAGGATCATTATCATCACAATATGTTTGTGGAATAAAACCGTAATTAGCAGGATAAACAACAGACGAACTCAAAACGCGATCTAATAATAAAAGACCTGTTTCTTTATCTAATTCGTATTTACCTTTTGAACCATTTGAAATTTCAATAATTGCGTTTACTGAATTTGGCACATTAGCACCAGGAGATACTTTATGCCAAGGATTTTGTGTACTCATTTGATTTACTGTATATTATTTTGTTTGTTTTTATTATCATTCAATTTACGTTTGATCAATGCAATGACAATCGGTAAGAAGGCAACGGCAATTAATCCAACAATAATGTATTCGACGTAATCTATTATCCAAGGGAATTCTATCCCCAGAAAATAACCCGATAAGGTTAATAGCAATACCCAAAGCATAGCTCCGGAAATATTGAAAATTACAAATTTCTTAAAATCTAATTTAACGACCCCAGCAAAAATAGGAGCAAAAGTCCTTACTATAGGTACAAATCTTCCAATAATAAGTGCAGTACCACCGTATTTATGGTAAAACTCTTCGGCCATTACGACATATTTACGCTTAAAAATTAAACTATCTTTCCGCTTAAAGAGCATGGGACCCCGCTCGATATCCAAACCAATATCCAGCAAAATTACCGAGTACACCTGCGACAATTAAACCTGCACAAAGTGTAACGATATCAATTTCGATTTTATTTAATGCGCAAAAAAGTCCCGCTAAAAATAACAAATAATCTCCTGGCAAAAAGAAACCAAAAAACAAACCTGTTTCAGCAAATACAATTAGTAAAACTAAATAAAAACCTCCAGAGCTCAATAATTCCTCTGGGTTCAGTAATTGTTGAAAAGACAACAAAAGATCTTGCATAATTTCTTTTTTATGTTTCCACTTATTTTTGTGAAAAAATGTCATGATAATATAATCACAATCTATGACATTTTATATAGACATATAGTTTCTATATAAGCTGCAAAGATATAATATATTATAGTCTTTTTTTATATTTATATTTAAAATACTACTTTAGATAAGCTTCTTTAAGATTAATTATCAGTTGTAACATTGATAATTGACTCTTTTATCGCTTCTGCTATTTCAGTAAATTCTTCGTGTGTAAAGGACAGCCTAGGAAGAGAAAAATTTAAATCAGAAACATTATTAAGGGGAACTAAATGGATATGAGCATGGGCAACTTCTAATCCAATAACTGCTACTCCTATTTTTTTACAAGGAAAAGCACGTTGAATACCTTGAGCAACTATTTTTGAAAAAACCCAAAGGGCCATATACTCGTCGTCATGAATATCAAATATATAGTCTGTTTCACGTTTTGGGATAACTAAGACATGACCTTTAGCTAAAGGGCTAACATCTAGAAAAGCTAAGAAATCATTACTCTCTGCGACCTTATAAGCAGAAATCTCCCCCGACACTATTTTTGAAAAAATTGTAGACATATTTGAGTTGTTTATAAACCAAATATAAAAAAAGGCTGCATGTAATGCAACCTTAATTGATGAGATAATGTTTTAATAATATGCGGTTATGGCAAAACCGCACATAACCGTTATAATTTATCTTGTTATATCGATAATCTCGAATTCGATTTGACCAGCTGGCACATCAATTACCGCTATATCTCCTTTGGATTTACCAAGTAATCCTTTGGCAATAGGAGACTTAACAGAAATCTTACCCAACTTCATATCAGCTTCGGTTTCAGAAACCAGTTGATAAGTCATTTCTGCGCCATTTTTCTTATTTTTAATCTTCACGATAGACAAGGCCAACACTTTTGTCGAATCTAATTTTGATTCATCGATCAATCGCGCACTAGCCATTGTATTTTCCAAGTTAGCAATTTTCGCCTCATGCATACCCTGTGCTTCTTTTGCAGCATCATATTCTGCATTCTCAGATAAATCACCTTTATCTCTAGCTTCAGCGATTGCGTTTGAGATAAGAGTTCTTCCTTCAGTTTTAAGATAGTGCAACTCTTCCTTGAGTTTTTGTAATCCCTCTGCGGTGTAATAAGTTACTTCTGCCATAATTTTAGTTATTATTTTATTTACCTTCTTATTTCAAAAATGAAACAAGACCATGTTATCCTTGTCAGATAACATGGTCTCGCAGTATATAATACGAAGGTAAGAATTGTTTTTAACAAAACAAATTCTTACTCAGCAATTCAGATTAATTCTCTTCTTCGTCTACAAAACGATAACCTAAACCTCTCACAGTCTGTAAATAGTATGGCTTATCTGGATTTTTCTCAATCTTCTTTCTCAATCTCACAACATGCATATCGAGCGTCCTTGTATTGACATTTGAACTATATCCCCATACTACTTCCATTAATTCTTCACGTGTTATTTCTTTACCCACATTTTGTAAAAAATGCAACAAGATCCGGTTCTCTAGAATAGTCAATTCAATCTTTTTACCATCTCTGATGAGCGAATGTATATTTGGTTGATGTTCAGTTTTACCAAAATGATAAACCTCAGGTGTATTTTTAGGTAAGAAAAATCGAACTTTATTTTCAATCATCGCAATCAATACATCCATATTGAAAGGTTTACTGATATAATCCGTTACTCCAAAACTATATGCTTCTATCTTATCTATATCCTGTGATTTAGCAGTCATCATGATGACTATATTTTCAAATCCTGCTTTACGAATGTTTTCACAAATTTCATTACCTTCTTTACCTGGTAACATCCAATCTAACAATACAACATCCGGTTTTTTTTCTAAAATCAACTTTTCAGCTTCATTTCCATCCCCCGTTTGAACAACATTATACCCTTCAGTTTCTAATCTGTGACGAACTAAAAAGCGTAGGTTTTCATCATCCTCAATAACAGCTACAGTTATTTCTTTGCTCATAATTAATTATATTTTTAAACTGAAAAAATGATAGTAAAGGTAGTTTCCCTTACCTATTTCACTTTTAACAGAAATTTCTCCCCCCATAAATTCTGTTATTTCTTTACAAAAGGCTAAACCCAAACCAATACTCCCCTGCTGATTGTATTGACTCTTTATACGATAGAATTTTTTAAATATATTTGAAAACTCACTCTTACTTATACCAATCCCTTCGTCCCTAAAGATAATAACAAAATTCTTTTTATTTTGTTGTATTTTAATATCTAGTATTTTCCGCTTCTGATCTGAGTATTTGTAAGCATTATCCATTAAATTTTGAAATACACTTGTTAATAATACAGGGTCGGCTAGCAAGCTGGATTTCACGTTAATGTCTTTTGATATCTTAAAATCGGTGTGCTTCAACTGGGTAGAAGCAACAATATTATCAACAAAAGAATTTAAATCTATCTCTTCTTTTTTTAGCTTAATTGTCTTATTCTCAATTTGACTAAAGGATAATAGCTTGTTCATTAAATTATTCAGTCGATCTGATTCTTGGTCCAATATATTACCATACATAGTCCGCTCCTCATCGGATAAAGACTGGGCGCTTTTAATGTTATTCCCCGCGATCTTGATCACACTCACCGGAGTCTTAAACTCATGTGTCAAATTATTGATGAAATCATATTGCAATTTAAACAACCTTCCGTTAATTTCTAAATTTCGGTAAATCAAATATAAGATTACAAGTAGTGTAATATACACGAGGGAAATTCCGAGCACAATCGGAAAAAAGCTCCGATTCACCTCCATGGATATAAAAGATTCACTTGAGCGAAAAAGTAATTTATAATCTGCTAAAGCACCTGGCAAAGGCATCTCTGTGACAAATTCTTTAATATCTGAGGTTACCGGTGCTCTGACAATTGGGACTATTTCGATACGTTCATAAAGATTGGGATAGATATTTTTGACTTCTAGAAACGTTGGATCTACATTAAACACAAACATATCTTGTTCGTAATTGACGATGTGATCTAACTTAACATCCATAATATCCTTATATACGAACAAATCATTGATTCTCGGAATGTTGAGATAGGTTATACGCCCGGGCTGTGTAGCATAAAATACCCGAAGTATATCTTTATCCGTCAATTTGGAATTGGCTTGCAATTTATCAATATAACTTGCCACCTTAATCCCCATACTATTGAGTTCTTCATTAAAAGGACCCATCTCTTCTCTTTTGGTAATATACCTTTTGCTTAACCCTCGATTATTAACAGTGAAAACAGATAATGTCTTTGGCCTGATATTTAAGCCATTGATAGAAAATCCGGCAAGTATTCTATTATCGTTACTAAAAAGCATGTCATAAAATACAATCTCTTTCACAAAAGGATAAGAGCTTAAAACGCTGTACGCATATTTCCCAGCCTCCAAAGAATCTAGATAACCCTGATAAAAAGAAACTTCAGGTACTCTATTTTGAAAAAAATCATTGAAGGGCATTAATGTTAAGTCAAATACTTCTGATTTTCTATTTGTAAATTCATTATCAACATGGTTTATCGTGTAATTTCGAGCTGCAAAAATAACGACTAAATACAAAAGCGTAACAAATGCAAAAAAGACAAAAAGCAATCCAAAGTTCTTACGATAGTTATAACTCGTTTCTTTCATCACCCTTAATTACCAATGTATTTATCTAGGAACTTCTCTAATTCTTGATAATATTGAATCACGTTCTCATCCTTTTTAAACGTTCTACCTTCTTCTTCTTTCAAAATATACTGCACTGGAATATTATTATTCTTAAGCTTTTGAACGAATTGATTAGCATCTGTGACAGAACTAAACCGATCTTTACCTCCTTGAGCAATTAAAACTGGAATCTTCACCCGATTGGAATGAAATACGGGTGAAATTTGCTTAAACATGCCCGATTCACGAATAGGATTACCGATAATTTGATAATACTTTTGCAAATATGGTTTTACATATGGTGGTATATCCCTAAAATAGGTAAATAGATTGGTATACCCAGAATAAGATACAGCACATGCATATAGATCTGAATTGAAACAAGCTGCATGGAGTGCCGAGTATCCACCGAACCCCTTCCCTACTATTGCGACCCTATCCTTATCGGCAATGCCTTCCTTAATAAGCCATTTTACACCATCAGTAATATCATCTTGAATCTTACCTCCCCATTCCTTAAATCCAGCAGACCAAAATGATTTCCCATAACCCACCGACCCACGATAATTCATTTGAAACACAACATAACCACGATTCGCAAAAAACTGTGCTTCATGATCAAAGCCCCAAACCTCTCTTTGATTGGGCCCATCATGCGGTAAAACCACAACGGGAAGATTTTTTCGTTTTTCATGCAATGGATAGGTGATAAAGCCCGTAATAATCTTACCATCTCGTGCTTGATATTTCACCAACTCTGTTTGAGACAATTCCCTGTCTTTCAGATTAGGGTTGTTATCTGTAAGCTTATGTAATTCATTATCCTGGCAGTCAAAATAATAAATTGCCCCTGGGTTAGTATCTGTATAAGTTCTGATTATAATTTTACTAAAGGTAGAGTCTGCATCAATAATATCAAATTCAGAGCCTTTTGCCTTATCCGTTATTCTTTTAAAAATTTGGGCTGTATTGCTATTGAAAAAATGACGGTTTTTTTTAGAGATAGTATACGAAGAATACATCATATCGTTCGTGAAGGATGAATAGCCCCCACGGTCAAGATCTACCTCTTTATTACTAAAAACTTCATGAATTTCCAATTTTTGATTCAAGTCGTATTCTACCAAAGACAATTTATCCCTTCCTATGTTGGAAAGTGCATAAATATTAGTCGTCGAATTTTTCACAAAACCCATGGGAATAATAGTAGACCCAAAATCATTTTTTAAAACCTGATGGAAAGGTTGCTGATTGTCTGGCCTATACATCAATGATTCTTCAACACTATCATTAGCCATCACCAATCTTACCTGACCATCATTAGAGACAAACCAAGAATTTAGATTTCCAGGATTTTGAAGAATCATTTCAGATTTTCTACCATCGATATATAGCTTATGTAAGTCAAAAATAGATGAATCCCGATTATTGATTGCCACAATAATTCCATTATCATATAATTGAGCTGGTTGAAACCCAACGGAACTTAGCCTTCATTGGCTTTATTAGTGGTTGAAGCGAATCCGTTAAAATATTAACAGAATAAAGTCTCAGACTATCATTAGAGGTTTGTTCAATTGAGAAAATTATTTCTTTATTATCCCCCCATACAAAACTATTGACATTCATGTCATTCTGATAGGTTAATTGTTTTGAACTATCTCGATTTGCTAAATTCAACAAAAAAATATTTTTACAATGATTATCCAAACCAATGTAGGCGATAAATTTACCATCTGGAGAAATCTTAAAGGAGGTTTTTTCAGGTGTTGAAAAAAAACTTTCTATAGGTATACGCTCTGTTTTATTACTCGAACAGCCAATACCTAGAAATAGTATGATAATTAATGTAGAAAATATAATGTGTGCGCGCATAAAAAACCTCATTCGTCAACCTAATCAAAGATTAAAATTAATTACCAATAACAAATCATGTGCAACTTTAATTTTACAAGAACAACTCATAATTATTGTATTTCAATATATATATTTTATATTTCAATAAGGCAATTAAAGTTTATATTTTTGTCCTCATGTATTTATATAACATATCCATCATATCAGAAGAATCTGTACATCAGGAAATAGTTTCTTGGATTAAAGAAAATCTTCTAAACAATACAACGTTTAATCCTCATTTTTTAGAAATGCTTAATTCTCCACATGAAGGAGTAACCTACTGTTTACAAATACAGGTTCCATCAGAAGAGGATATAGCGTTATTTCAACAAAATCACCTCATTCACCTTCAAAATGAGATTTTATCAAAATATAAGGATAAAGCCTTTATTTTTGATAGTACTATGAAATACTTATAAAAATAAGAGCGATATTAAATATCGCTCTTATTTTTATTCTCCTCTGCAAGCTCCCACTTCGGGTCATAGGCTATTTTTGGAGTCATTAAATGCAACAATACCAATCGGGAATAACGATAGTTGAAAGGTGCAAACATAATAATTGTTGCAAAAAGCACAACCATATATGTCCAAGGTGACTCACTTCCAGTCAATACTCCTGTTATAATTCCTAAAGTAACTACTTGGGCCACGGACAAAGCATAACTAACATACATAGCTGCGTAAAAATATCCGGGTTCGATTTCAAAAGTTAAATTACAAACCGGACATATATCATTTGTCTTTTGTTTACGAAAACCATACGCAGATCCATCAAACATATTTCCCACATGACATCTTGGACATTTTGAATGAATAAGAGCATGAAATTTAGAAGTTGGCATAGTTGCTATTTTTAAAGAATTTTTTCCTGCGATTTATTCGCCTTTGCAATACGAAATTTCTTATACCACAGAAAGCCCAAACCTGCAGCTGCTAAATAAGGAATGGCTAGTAAGAATAAAATGCCATCATTTAAACCTTTCCCTTGCGTATTACCATTCTGTGTAGAATTTTCTGCATTTAAGGAGCACATGGCACATTGTGCTTGTACTGAACTAATAGCCGTTACACTAATCGTGAAAAATAAAACAATCGTAACTAGCAAATACTTAACCGTTTTCATAATACAAAGATACTTAAAAATAGGAGAAAGTTGATTGAGATTAATCTTTAAACTTAGAAAATTTCTCCCAAAAACCGTCATGTTGCAAAGGAGCAGTTAACTTCATAGGTTCTTTTTTGATTGGGTGCACAAAATCTAGAGACCTTGCGTGCAGGCATATACTACCTTTAGAACTACCACGAGGATAACCATATTTATTATCTCCTACAATAGGGCAACCCATAGTCGATAGTTGCACACGAATCTGATGTGTGCGTCCAGTCAACGGCTCAACCTTCAATAAGTGAAAACCATTCAATTCTCCAATCAAGGAGTAATCCAATTCTGCATAACTACTATCTTTGACCTCTTTGTTAAAAGACTTAGTCACCATCTTTTCACGGTTACGCACTAACCAATTAATCAATTTCCCAGTTGGCTCTGCAGGTCTTTGTCTCACAACGGCTAGGTAGGTCTTTTTTACCAGACGCTCTTTGAAAAGTTTATTCATTCGTTCAAGTGCTTTGCTTGTCTTCGCGAAAACTATAAGACCACTTACTGGCCTGTCAAGACGATGAATAACCCCCAAAAAGGCTTCATTAGGTTTGTTGTATTTATTTTTCAAATACTCCTTAACCATTTCTTCTAAGGATTTATCACCTGTATCGTCGACTTGAACAATATCTCCTGCTCTCTTATTTATCGCGATAAGATGATTATCTTCATAGATAACATCTCTATCTGTAATACTATTCATTTATATCAAATAAAATCCAACAATAGTCATAATCAGACTATGATTAATCGAACAAAGATACGGCTAATCAGAATACCTTAAAAAAGTAAAGGACAATTTTTTGAGAAAATTGTCCTTTACTTTCATTCCTATTTTAATTTCTATTGTACAGAGTCCTTTAACAACTCTTCAGTTGCTTTTTTCGCTTCCTTCTCCTTCTTTTTGAAGAAACCTCTCAACAAAAAATTGCTTTGTAAAGCTTCCATATTTTGATCCAATTTAGCTGTACTTGTATTCAAATTACGAACAACATCTCTCAGTTGGTCACCAACTGCAGGGTCATTGATCAGGGTCCCAATGGCGTTATCCTTACTACTTAATTTGTCTGAAGCAGCATTTAAGTTTGTCATCAGCGCATTTGCTGTCTGAGAAACACCTTGCAATTGAGCCGCTGAAGCTCTTAAACTCGCAAACACTGCTGTATCTGTTGTCAGGTCGTGAACCAATCCTTTATTCGAATTCAACTTTTCTGTCAATAACACCAAGTTAGAAGTTGCTGTATTTGCTTTTGCCATTACCAGACTTATTGATTGTAGCGATTGTTGTAAAGAAGAAACCAAAGCCGTATCGGTCAACAAAGAGCCCACGACACCACGTCCTTCAACCAAGCCACGTGAAATCTCAACAAAATCAGTCGTTATTTTTGCTAAATTCTGATTGTTAAGCTGCAATGTTTCCATCATAGCCTCCATATCTGCAGCTTTCGCTGAACGAAGAAAATCATTTGCTTCAATTGAAGGTGCATTTTGAGAAACCGCCTGATATTACAATGATTTTATTACCAATAAGACCATCGGACCCTAATTTGGTAATCGCATCTTTACGAATATATTCAGAAGATTTTTCTTCGATGGTCATAACCACCTCTACGTCTTGCAAGTTCTTGAAATGAATATTTTTTATAATCCCTACTTTCACTCCTGAAAACCAAACATTGCTTCCTACTTTCAATCCTGCAACATCTGGGAAAGACGTAGCTATTTCGAAAGTCTTTGTGAATTTCTTTTGCTGGCTACCCAATACAAAAATACCCGCAATCAGAATAGCTAACCCTATAAAAACGAATAGTCCCACTATTACTGCTCTCTTATTTTCTGCTTTGCTCATTTAATTAAACAATAAAATTATAATCATAAAACGCTTTAACTCGCGCATCATTTGTTTCAAATATTTCCTTAAAAGATCCCTGTCTTTCAAACTTACCATCTAGCAGCATTACCACGCGATCTCCCACCGATTTTGCACAAGACAAATCGTGTGTAATAATAATAGAGGATGTCTTATAACGCTCTTGCACTTCATTTATCAAACTATTGATATCCAAACAAGTTATCGGATCCAAGCCTGCTGTTGGCTCATCATACATCATGATATCTGGTCTTAAGATCAATGTTCGCGCAATACCAATTCTTTTCCGCTGTCCACCAGACAATTCGGAAGGCATCTGATTAATCGCCTGAGATAATCCTACCCCTTCAAGTACATCTTCTACTTCTTTATTAATCTCTGCACGTGTCAGATTTCTTTTATTCCGAATCAGTGGAAATTCCAGATTTTCACGCACGGTCATACTATCGTATAAGGCACTATTTTGAAATGAAAAACCAATACGCAACCGCAATTGCATCAAATCTTTATCTTTTAAATCATTAACAGAGCTGCCTAGAACATGGATTGAGCCCGAATCAGGTTTCAATAAACCTGCTATCAGTTTTATAAGGACCGATTTACCCGTACCGGAACGACCCAATACAACTAAATTTTCTCCGCGATATAAATCTAAATCAACATTTCGTAAAACATGGTTCTCTCCGAATGATTTACTGACGCCACGTATCGTAATGACAGCATCTTGATAATCAATAGGTGTTTTAACTTTTTCCATATCTAACTTATTATCGATAAGATTTGCACGATGATTATTTCCTCAATAAAAACCAAGAACATAGAAGCAACAACAGCTGCATTTGCAGCCTTTCCGACCCCTTCAGTTCCTTTAGAAGAGTAATACCCACAATAGCAGCTCACCGCACCTATAGTAAATCCAAATACAACAGCTCTAAAAACCATTGCCCATATATCTTGATAACCAATTGTTTCAAATACCTGTGTAAAAAAACTCAAAAAACTCAAGTCATCTTTCGCAGCCATACTCAAATATCCGCCCAATAGCCCAACGCCTGCCACATAAAAACATAAAATCGGTATTCCGATTGTAGTTGCAATAATGCGACTGACTATTAAAAATTTAAAAGGATTCGTCCCCGATACTTCCATGGCATCAATTTGTTCTGTGACATTCATAGAAACTCAGCTCTGCCCCCACTTGCGACCCGATTTTACCCGAAGCGATCAATGCGGTAACCAGTGGCGCCAATGCACGAATAATAGCTATAGATATTAAAGATGGTAACCAAGACGTGGCACCAAACTCT
Organism: Sphingobacterium sp. SG20118; assembly: GCF_044740685.1. Lineage (NCBI taxonomy): Bacteria > Pseudomonadati > Bacteroidota > Sphingobacteriia > Sphingobacteriales > Sphingobacteriaceae > Sphingobacterium > Sphingobacterium sp. SG20118. The sequence continues at coordinate 753,493 of NZ_CP172826.1, read as the reverse complement.
TCTAAAGATGGTCGTGATTGTTTCGTAAAAACAAACCCCACAATAAAACCAGTTAAACTGATTAATGGCAAAGATTTATAACCAATCTCAAAACATTGGCGAATTATCTCTTTGAATTCATACGGAGGTGTAACTAGCTCTCGCCAAAAGCGAGTTAAGAACCGATGAATATTTGCAAATTCAGTAAAAAATGAACGAAGTTTATTTAACATTAAAATAAATATTTCCTGTGTATACTATTTTATGACACGATTGAAGGGATAAAGGTACAAAAAATAGATAATTATAATCAACCCATAATCACTTACTTTCATTGTAAGTTCACTTATAGTCTTAAAACACAACAAAATAATATGGATTAAGTTTTCTAATAAAAAAAACCAAAAGTCTAATTAAACCATAGGCCGATTTTAGGTGTCATACTTACCAAATTGAAAGAACTTATTTTTCACGATTTACAAAATTGAATTGTCATGAAAAGAATTAAACATATAAAACTGATAGCACTAACAATATTGAGTGTGCTTTTTTTTACAAATCCAAATGCAACATTTGCCCAGCGCGGGTATAACGATTACCAGAGCGATGTTTCTTTCCAAATGTTCTATGATGAACTCGCTCCTTACGGAGATTGGGTAAATGACCGAGAACATGGTTATATGTGGATTCCGGATGTAGGTCCAAACTTTCAACCCTATTCAACAAATGGCTATTGGACCATGACTGAATATGGAAACACTTGGGTATCTAACTATTCATGGGGTTGGGCACCCTTCCACTATGGCAGATGGGAGTACAATAATAATTATGGTTGGGCATGGACTCCTGATTATGAGTGGGGACCAGCTTGGGTAAATTGGAGACAGGGTTCTGGTTACTATGGTTGGGCACCTTTAGGTATCAATATTTCCATTAACTTACCGATGAATTTATGGGTATTTGTAGGGTCATCCAATATCTATAGTAACCGATTGGATCGCTATTATGTACATCCACGTAATTACAATAATTTCTATAATAAAACCACGATTATCAATAACACAATTATTGTCAACAATAGAAACTATTATGGAGGTCCGAGAAGATCGGATATTGAACGCAGTACAGGCAAACGAGTAAGCGTAAGAAATATCAATAATTCTGGAAGAGCAGGTACTTCACGTGTAACCAAAAACAGTATAGATATGTACCGTCCTAATATTGACCGCAATTCTAGAACAGATGCAAGACCAGGCCGTATTGCTGATGCTTCTTCACGTACTCGTAACAATAATTCGTCATTGCAGAATAGAAATGATAAAGTCATCTCTGGCAGAGACAATATGACAACTACCAGAGGTAACCGAGAACTCTACATTGATAACAAGGGAAACGCTACAGTAAGATCTGGTTCAAATAATAGCACAACAACACGAAACAATGATAGAGCGGCCAACAGAAATCAAAATAGCAGTAACGTAACGGGTAGTAGCCGTACTCGAGATAATTCGAATGCAACGATAAATAACTCTTCTAATACAGGCAACGCCAGAACTGAAACAAATAGTAGTTCAGTTCGCACGGATAGAACTAGGGGTAATACATCATCTTCAAAACAAGAGGAAATACGTAAGAGTGGCCAGCCTGTACAAGGACAAGCTACCAGAAGTAGCAGAAACTACGCAGACACAACCGGCCAGAAACGAACAACCAGCGAAAGTACAATCGACAACAGGTCGTGAAAACAGAAGTAACAGACCTGCACAAGGACAACAGACCAGAAGTGCACAACCTGCAAAGGTACAATCTTCGACAAGCAACGATGCTAGAACAAGTAGACCTGCACAAGGGCAACAGACCAGAAGCGCACAACCTGCAAGGGTACAATCTTCGACAACGGACCGCGGTTCTTCTTCAAGCAGAAGTTCCTCCAGTACAGTAGAAAGGAATACATCTCAATCCGAGAATAATCGTAGTAGTGGATCACGAACTCGATAATCAAAAAATAAAAAAGAGGTTTGATAAATAATATCAAACCTCTTTTTTTGTAAAAAAAATCAGTCATTGATCTATTGGTTTTCTCGAACAATTACCTTAAATTGATGTTAATTAGTAAATTTACATCCTTATTCATATTATATACGAGGCGAATGGCTCAATTAACATCCATACTAGATAACGACTTTTACAAGTTTACAATGCAATATGCTGTTGTCAAGCTCTTTCCCAAAGCAAAGGCTCGCTATCAATTTATCAATCGTGGTCAGCATAAATTTCCTGCAGGGTTTGATTTAAAATTAAGAGCCGCCATCGATGACATGGCGAGTTTAAAGTTGACAAAGGCTGAGAAAACATTTTTCGCTCAAAACTGTCCCTATATCGACCCCACTTATTTTGATTTTCTACAAGGTTATCGCTATGACCCGGATGAGATTACGATCAACCAAACTGGCGATGATCTAGAAGTTAAAATTGAAGGTTACTGGTACCGTACCATCTTATGGGAAGTGCCGATCATGGCTTTAATATGTGAACTATATTACGAAATTACAGCGCAAAAACGCCTCCCTGATAATCAGGTCATTGAAGATGCGAAAAATAAAATTGAAAAATATAAAAAACTAGATATTACAATTGCAGATTTTGGAACGCGAAGACGCCATTCTTTTCATGTTCACCAGCTTGTGGTTGAAACTTTAAAACAATATGGAGCAGGTACCTTCATTGGAACCAGCAATGTATTACTTGCTATGCAATTCCAAACGAAACCAATTGGAACGCATGCACATGAATGGTTTATGTTTCATGCGGCCAAATATGGTTACAAAATGGCAAACCTACTGGGATTGGAGCACTGGTCCGATGTCTATCGTGGCGATTTAGGAATCGCATTATCTGACACCTATACCACAGAAGTTTTTTTCAAACAATTCGACAAAAAGTTAACCAAATTATTTGACGGCGTCAGACATGACAGTGGAGACCCGTTAGAGTTCGCGGAAAAAATTATCATGCACTATGTAAGTAAGGGAATCGACCCTTTATCAAAAACCATTATTTTTTCAGATGGTCTAGATTATGATAAAGTCGCTCATATTACACAATATTGTAAAGGTAGAATTGGCTATTCCTTTGGAGTCGGTACTAATTTCACCAATGATGTAGGTTTGCCACAAATGAATATTGTCCTCAAAATGACAGAAACCCAACCAGAAGATGATGAATGGACACAAGTAATCAAGCTCTCTGATGAACCAAAGAAAAATACAGGTGATCCAGCAACCATTCAATTGGCAAAACAAATTTTAATGATTCATGAATAGAGATATATACGGCGAAGCCTTAAACGATTATTACATTCATCAAAAAGAGATAGCCCCACTGCTTTTACACAGCAGTTATGGTGATATTGAAGAGATGCCTGTAGATATTTTTTTCCGTGACGACGAAGAGATACCAGAGCTAGAATTCATAGCTCTTTCATTGTGTGATGGTCGTGTACTGGATGTTGGTGCGGGTGCTGGATGTCATAGTCTATATTTACAGGATAAGAATTTTGATGTAGAGGCATTAGAAATTTCCAATATCGCCTGCCAAATCATGCAACAAAGAGGTGTTCAAAAAATACATCATGCGGACTTTTATCAATTTGAAAACCAAAAATATGACACCCTTTTATTTTTAATGAATGGTATTGGTCTAGCAGGAGATATTGAAGGTTTTAAGAAATTATTGATCCATGCCGAAACTTTACTGACTGATAGGGGGCAACTTTTATTTGACACGTCAAATATTGATTACTTATATGAAGAGTATAAAATCAAGCGACCTGACCATTATTTTGGGGAGATCAACTTCCAATACCAATACCAGGGGAATTTTGGTGAAAAATTTAAATGGCTCTATCTTGATCAAAAAATGCTTATTAAAATATCCCATGAATTAGGTTGGGTGGTTCAGGTCTTATTCGAAGATGAACATGACCAATACCTTGTACGTATGGAAAAAAGAAAATAATTAGTTATCGCTTAAAGCGATACAATAAAAAAAACACCTTTCAGTACTTCATGCAGAAAGGTGTTTTTTAATGCGCTATGTTTAAATAAAAAAACAAGCGTCCCCATATTCGGGAACTATTTTAATTTAACATAGGTTTCAATGATCACTTGTTTGATTCCCAATTCTGGAAGATTTTCTTCTCCCTTTTGAATTAATGTATCGCCTTTTTGAATCAACTCGAAATCAAATATATTGTTTTCCCAATCCCGCATACTACAATATTGTAAACGCTCTTGGTAATTAACTCCATTAAGCGAATAGGTACCACCACCAGAGACAAATAATGGATCTTTTCCCTTCCCTTTTTCTTTGTCGTGGTTAAAGAACGAGAAATGACTTTCATTAAAGATTTTAATCATTTCTGTTCTTAAAGTATCCGTAAATGCAACAATTGTATCTTTACCCCTAATTGTTTTACTATCTACCAAACGATAGGTGCCAACAATCTTTTGCTTCTGCTCATGTGTTTCTTTATCATGAGTTGAGCAAGATAAAAACATCATTCCGAATAAAATAATAATAAGGCTATGATCTTTTAGGTTTTTCATAAAATGGTTTTAAATAACAGGGGGTCAGCGAATAGCATTGACCTCTGTTAAAATTGCAATAAATTATTTGCCCCACCAAATTCGACCTATCAATTTATTCTAAAATCCTAAATCCATACTTTTTACACCACAAAACATACATCCTAAAATTCAATCATGAAGACTTTAACAACTGTGATAACACTGTTGGAAAAATGAAGGGTCAAGAACCAATTCGTCTATAACCAGGAATACCTACCAAAATTTTTGTTAGGTATTCCCAGCGTTTGTTATTTAAATCTTTTATCCAAATAGCTGCTTAATACTTTGCTCAGCATAGCCAGCACTCGCAGTCATCCCCTTACCGCCGATCCCAGTACGTACATGAATACGATCGCTAACATCGACTTCCAGAATTTCATTTTTATGCTGTGCGTAAAAACCTGCCCATGTGCTAGCGATCATAGTATGATTCATAGGAAGGATACGATTTGCTTCCATTAACATCAATTCATTAATATGGCTATTGATAGAAAACCCCAATTCTTCCAATTGACTGCCTTTAGCATATTCATGCGAATCGCCTATAATGATGCTTCCATCAACAGCTTGCTTAAATAAGATATGGATACCATTTTCACGCAATTCTTTATAATGCTCAGGCACTGCTATCTTGTGAAATGAAGGACAATACTCTTCAAAACTTTCATAACGACGAAGGGTAAGTCCTGTCAGGATATTACCCGGCAGATGCATGGTTTTCATCGGTTTAGTACGCATCATTTGTAATTTACTAATCTTCAAACCACTATCTTCAAATAATGAACGATAGAGCACCTTAAACTCATATCCATTACAGATAACGACTTTATCCGCCTGAAAGGTTTCCAAATCACTTGTTGTTATTTTCACCGAATCAGCATAATCTTCACAAGCCATCACCGTCTTATTAAACCTCAACGTATATTTTTCAAATTTACTTTGCATATACTGATGTAAACGATGGATCATCATCTCAGGCTCCACACTCAGCTCCTGCTTAAATACAATCGCTTCCTTCACATAATCTGCATGCATCATTGGATAGGCTGCCAATATTTGCTCTTTTGACCAAAGCTCATGCTCATAGCCAACTTGCTTATAATGTGTACTCAATTCGTGTGCAATCTGAACTTCGTCACAATCGGATGCAATGTAGATGCTTCCATTATTGCGTACAGAAATATCCATTTCCTTTTGGATAGCCTTATATATTTCTAATCCTCTAACCCCGTAATCAAACCATTTACCGGACATTCCAGAAGGTACGACCTGTCCAAAATTACGAACTGTTGAACTTATAGGAAAATTATCCTTCTCCAATTCTAATACTTTTAATCCTTTTAATAAAGCATGATAAGCGTGAAAAGTCCCCAAAATCCCACCTCCCACAACGATTAAATCATATTTATTTATATCCATTTTATGTTTTATGTTAACTTATTTGAACGTCACTATTTTTTACACACCAAGATTTCACTGTTTCTTGTTCCATTTTGTCGACAGCTTCTTTTTTATCGACAGCATCCTTTTTACGAACAAAATAGTATAATGATAATAAGGATAATCCCCCTCCAATTATTGATGTAAAAAAAACTAATTGTATAAAATAACTTCCCCAAGTCACTGAATTGGGTAATAACTCTTTATTGAGTAAGACAAAGAAACTACCTAAATAGCCAATAGCATCGGCCAAATACATTACAAAACCAATATTACTTTTCATTTTGTATGTAGCAATCATTCTTTCGAAGAATATGGCATTATAGGGGATATAGGCTAAATACAACCCAAGACCTACCATCAACATCCAGCTTAATCCACTGATCATTTGGATACTGAACAGATACGTTGAAACCCCCGCTATAAAAAATCCGCTTATGATGAGCATATGAATTAATTTGAAAGCCTTCAGATTATCCTTGACCAAGATAAGTAGCGCTATTAATATTAAGACAATCAACGCAATCATACCGTCAACTTTTGCAAAAACACCGTTACCTTTTAAATGAAGCATTTCCCATATTTCGATTTCAAAATTATCACGCACATCACGTATTATGGTCAACATAGTATAGATAACCACCGTTAATATAATACCTGGTTTAAACATTTTAAAAAACTCCTTCCTGCTTGTCTTATCCATAGCTACACGTTCTGTCCTTAACGCCTTATCTTGCTCTGTAGGATGGGGTGCCTGCTCTAAAAGCCAGACACAAGCTATAAAAGGTAAAAGAAACAAAAAACCAGTACAGAACGGCATCCAATATTCATTAATCGGAAAAGTGTGCATCAGCCAACGTCCTACCGTCTTGATGAGACCAGAGGCAAAGATTAAACTAACAGCCATCACCGCACCCATTATTTCGGTATATTTCCTACCTTCCAGGTAACTGAAGACTAATCCCCATACCATGCCTAAAGGGAAACCGTTCAACAAAAGAAAGGCAACATTATAAGGACGAGGGAAACCAAGCAAATGCCAATAGACTAAGCCAAGAAATGCAGATCAAAACAATCAGATAGCGCCCACGGTTCTTTTGTTTACTTTCTGCAATAAATTTGATACCGTAAAATTTAGAGCACATATAACCTATCATCTGAGCAATCACCAAGCATACCTTGTAATTAATACCCCAGACCGTAGCATCATCAAAAGAAGCAGCAGTAAACGATTTTCGAAAAGAATACATACAAGTATAACATAGAAATGCTGTGACTGCCAAAAGAATGGCAACAGACTTTTCATCCATTTGACTAATACGCTTTTTAAATCTTTGTGTTATCTCCATTATTTAGTGCTTATATCTGTGATACTTTCTCTACATCCAAAAGTAAACTTCAAAAATTAACACAATACTAAACTTTTGTTAAGTATTTGTAAACAATAAATCGGCTTTTCTAACTCGCTCATATCTTAAAAATAAAAAAGACTTACCTATTAAGGAAAGTCTTTTTTATTTTTAATTTGTCATAGGTTATTTTCGATTTTGATCGAAAAAGTAAATTATCAACATAATCGCTTTATCAGGACCAATATTTCTTGGTGTATGGGACAATCGGCCATTGAAGAAAATAGAGTCACCTTCATCTAACACAATTACCTGATCTTTGAAAACATATTCAACCTGACCACTCAGGATATATTTATATTCAAAAGCCTCGGTTTTGACCATTGGACGTTTGGCGTCAGGCAACAGCTCTAACAATACAATATCTAAAGTTGAACTATCAATAGAGGAAGAAAATATACGCTTGTAATGGAAACCAATTGCTTGCTCTTTTTCAAACGCTTCATAACTATCCTTCTTTCTGACAATTATAGGACCTAATGCATTATCTGAGTTAAAGTCCTTAAAAAACACATTCAAATCCACATCAAGAGCATTGATGATATTGATCAAAACGAACAGAGAAGGAATCGTTCGGTTATTTTCTATCTGTGATATTAATCCCTTACTGACACCAGCTTTATTCGCCAATTCATGAATGGTAATCCCTTTAACTTTACGGATTTCCCTTATTTTACTACTAATTTTAAATATCGTATTATCTTCCATAATCAAATCAAATGTAATCAATTATTTGTTTTCACATACATTAAGTTTCTATTACTTAACATAAGGTGAATCCAATACTGATGATCCCTAATCGCGCAATTCATAACATAAATTTAATATTAAATCAATATAGTATATATAAACATTATTTAGTATTGCAAAACAAATGTGTTGCTTTTTTATTTCTTACTTAAGTTCCGCATCAATAAGAAATAAACATCTTTTGCATAAAAAATCAAGCAATTAAACGTATATTTTTAATCATATTAAAACAAAAAACAAATTAAGCATGAGTAAACTAAAATTAGCTGTATTTGATATGGCAGGAACAACTGTTCAAGATCATAGAGAGGTAGAAAAATGTTTCTTTGACGCCATCACTGCTACTCAATTGGACATTACACCATCTAAAATCAATAGTATGATGGGTTGGTCAAAAATTTTGGTATTCGAGACGATTTGGAAAGAAGCTATAGGTGAAAATCATCCTTCCTTCCATGCTAAAGTAAAAGAATCATACGATTATTTTTGCAATACCTTAGAATCACATTATGAGACAGTGGGTGCTAAACCATATGATGGCGTATTGGAAGTGTTTGAATTTTGCAAAAGCCAAAATATAAAGATAGCACTGACCACTGGCTTTTATAGAAAAGTAACCGATATCATCTTAGCAAAATTGGGTTGGGATAAAGGATTAGACAGTCAGTACTTAAGTCTGGACAATACAGGTCAGAATATCATCAACTGCTCGATTTCCAGTAGCGATGTTATAAATGGTCGCCCAACTCCTGAAATGATCCAATTGGCTATGAAGAAATGCCAAGTAGCCGATCCAAAGCAAGTCATTAATCTGGGTGATACACCATCCGATTTACAATCGGCTGCTAGTGCCCAAGTATTGTACTCAGTTGGTTCGCTTTACGGTACGCATAACGAATCGGAGTTAACTCCATTTGCTCATGACCGATTAATTCACCAACCAACGGATTTAATTGGCCTAATTCAAGAATTAAATCGCTAAAAGTATAAGTCTATAAACAACAAAAGAGGTGAATCATTGGATTCACCTCTTTTGTTAATAGGATTATTGTTTAAAACAGTATACATTCCCCGCAAAATCAGTAACATAGATTAAGTTATCCTTAACCGTCACCTCTGCTAATATCGGTACACCTATATTTATTTCTTCTTTTAGATTACCATTTTTATCCAAGCGATATAGGTATCCATCAGACGCTGCAAAAATAAAGTCATCACCGATACACTGTACAGCTGCTTCGACGGTTGCAACTAGCTTATTTTGATCAGGAGAACTGTAGGAAGAAGTATAGATCAGTGCTTCTTTTGTCATAAAGTTCCAATTCTCATCCAGCGTATTTTTATTTAAAGCGATAACACCATGACCAGAAGTAGACAGTATCAATTGATTATCCCGAATCACTGGGGTAGCCATAACTTTAAAATCATAATCGAAACTTTTTTTACGTAATACATTACCAGTCAATTTATCCAAAACAAATACGGTATTTAATCCCGTTACATACACTTCTTGACCAATAACCGCAGCGCCACCACTTCTAAAGCGGAGACCATCTTCATTCTTCTTCCAAAGTAATTTACCCGATTTGCGATCATGTGCAAATAGACTATTCCAATTGGCACCAGTAAATAACATATCCTCAGTTACCGTTATCTCTCCAGGCATCGCCTCCCCACCATTCCAGTCTTTATTACGCCACAATTCTTGGCCTGTTTTTAAGTCCAATGCCGTTAAATAAGAACCGTAACCTGTATAATATGCTCCATCATAAATAACACCTGCTGTCACAAAACTTGGCAGACTTCCTTGACTTAATTCCTTCTTCCAAATTAATTTTCCAGTTTTAGCCTCCAAAGCATAGGCATTTCCAGCAACATCAGTAGCTGCTACTATCCCATTTTCATAACGCAACTTCTGTTTGATTGAATTAGCTGTCGTAAATGTCCATAAAGTTTTTCCTGATTTTTCATCCAAAGCTGTTATATGAGATTTCCCATTTCCACCATCGTCAAAGGTAGCCCCAAGAACTAATCCCTCTACGACTAAAGGACTTACCTTCCAACTATTCCCTGCTAGATTACCGGTCCATTTAAGTTGAAGGTCATGCTTTTTATCATTCCCTTCAAAATTTTGCTTCTTAATGGACTGTGTGCCATCATTATATTCGACTTCAATGAAAGCCGTAAAAGATTTATTCGTCAACTTCAGAATGGGCTGAGACTCCCATGACCAATCCGAAAGAGCTTTTAAAGGTTCTAGTAACAATTGTTGTCCCTTATCATCAAGCACACGTATATGTACAGACTTTACTTCACGATTACTATCGTATACTTGTACATGAAAATGAATTTTATCCTTTGAGCTTCCTTGCAACGCAGGATCTATAAGTTGAATATGGTCATTTAGATTGCTATATTTTGGAACAACATCAGTCACACCATCTTTAGTCAATTTGATTTGTAGAAATTGACCAACAGCATGATCTATGCCTCCTTTATTAGGTGCGTTTGTTGAAATGACACGTACACCATTTTCCTTATTGACAAAGGAATAATTATTATGCCAGTGACCAAATAACCATGCCTTCAAATTATATTTTTTCAGGTCTATTTCCTCGGTTTTACCCTTCAACACAAAGTCAGGTCCTATTGCAAAATCATGGTTAATAAAAACAACAGGTTTATTTTCATCTTTCAATTCAAGATCCTTTTTCAGCCACGCAATCACCTGATCTTTCGTATAGCTAGGTTGGTAGTCACCACCCCACATAGGTGTCACCACAAAATGAGCTGGGCCAGCATCAAAGGAATAATAGGTAGGGCCAAATAAGTCCTCAAATAATTTTTCTCCATATTCTCCCTTGACCAGATCATGATTACCAACGGCATAATAGACAGGGACTCCCATTAATTGACTATTCACCTGTTGCGCATGGAAACGCATACCTGGTTCGTAACAAATATCGCCAGTATGCATAACCAATGAACTCTGTTGATTTGCTGCATATTTACGCACGTTCTCAACCCAAGAACCATACAATGCCGTTTCGGTATCTGTAATTTGAATAAAATTCAACTCATCGGGATTTTGAGATGGATCCTTAACAAGTCCTATTGAATAATCCTTTTGTTGCGCATCAATCTTCAAAAAGTGAGTTTTAGAAGATTTAAAACCAGTAGGTATTGTTGCAAATACAAAGCGAGCTTTGGGATTGTCAGGCAATTCAAAGTGACCAGCAGCATTTGTTTTTACCACTTGATAACCGTCTGAAACCACTACATTTTCGATTGTATTTTCACCTATATCCTGCTTTCCATTTCCATTAGAATCAATAAAGACCTGACCACGATACTGGGCATTTACCCCTCCTATTCCTAATGCCAATAGGGAGGTTAATAGCATATATTTACTTTTCATTCTAGTGTTTATCATACTTATATAAGTATTCTTCGTTTATAAATGAACCCATAACCACCTATTATTACTAACAAGTCGTTATGGGTTACAACGTTTATTTTTTATCTTACTTAGCCCAATCAAATGGTTGTTTTAAATTTGGATTCAATGTTGTTTGTTGAATTGGTATTGGTCTATAATAATAGTAATCACCCTTCCATTCACGTTTCTGATCCCTGTCTCGCGCAAATAGAATATGACCTTTTGTTCCCTCTGAAAGATAGATTACATTTTCACTAAGGTAATATATCACCAAGTCTTTTTTCTCATCTTCTGGCAAATTTGCAATCGGTGTAACATCATCTTTACTATTTAGGATAGCAATATCGACCTTACCATCACCTGTAACATCAAAAGCACCGAGTCCCTTGACATACATACCTTTCGGATTTTCTGCAAAAAGTTGACCAACATACCAACGATTTAAATCATTTGCGCGAAATCCTTCAGCTGCAAGCTCCACTCTACGCTCCCGACGAATTTCTAAAATCACGGCCTTATTACTTGAGACATTAGGATATCGAGCAGCTAAGATGGGGTCAACAGTAACACTCCCTCCGACTAAATTTGGCATGCCAACACGTTTACGTAATTTGCCAATAGTAGCGTCAAGATCTGCTTGGCTGATATCGTTCAATTCTGCTTTCGCTTCTGCGTAATTCAACAATACTTCTGCATAACGCATGATCGGTAAATCAGTATAGTTTAAATCCCATCCCAAACGGATACTAGGATCACGAGGGTAAAATTTGACTTGTAAATAGCCTCCAAAAGTAGGTTTCAAGATATAAGGAACTGGCAATTCGGGATTCGTTTTAAAACCAGGTTCCATTATGGTCTCTGCTAATCTTGGATCACGATCTTTAAATAGCTCCGTAATTACTTTTTTATCATATCCGGACTGGTTGGTAAAGCGTGTTCCATCCTTCATTAAAAACTCTTCCATCAGATCTTTACTCAAGGCCCATTGATAATCAAATACGGTATGACTATTATTTGCTACCCCTTCTCCAGTACTATTTTTCTTATAGAAGATAACTTCTTTATTTGCTGATAAATCCGTACTTGAAAATAAAGCGCGATAATCTTCCCCTATCTTACCTGTATTGTATATATCAAACCCACCTTGATCCATCACCTGTTTCGCCGCTTTTGCAGCCTTCTCAAAAAAGACATTTGACGTCTGATCTAACTTCAAGTAAGTATGATATTTACGATAACTACCTTCATATAAAGCAATACGGGATAGTAGTGTCAGTGCAGCCCACTTTGTTATTCTGGTATTCGTTCCATCTGGCTTAATATGCTCTGCCGCAAATTCCAGATCAGCCATCACTGAATCTACGACCAATGTTCTAGGATCTTGAGTCTTCATCAACAGCTCTTCTTCATTTTCCTCTATTTTCGCACTATACCAAGGCACATCTCCATAGGTCATGACCATCTTGTAATACCAATTGGCTCTATACAACCTTGCAATACCAATAAAATGATTGATTGATGCCGCATCCCCTTTTGTCTTATGTACATTTTGTAACATAAAATTTATACGGCGTAAACTTTTCCAATCATCCCATCCTCCAGCATTTGCTACAGTCAAATTACTTCTGACCATATTATCAGTTGTTGATGAACCGCTAAGCCCTGCGATATTATCGGAAAACCCATCCGAATAATTTGGCCCTATCATACCATACATGCTATTTGTATAGACTTCCAAATCTTTTACGTTGAGGAAAGTCATATCCTCCGATATATTCGTTTGTGGCATACGGTCTAAAAAATCCTTACTACAAGAACTTAAAAATACCATCAGCATGCCCACACTTAAAAAAATATTAAATCTCTTCATTACCTTATTATTAAAAGCTTAAATTCATTCCAAATGAATAAGTCCGTTGAAAAGGATAGATCTGTCCATCAAGTCCCTCAGGATCTAATGACACTTTCAAATTCGATTTTTCAAATAAATTTTCTCCACTTGCATAAAAGTACAATCTACCCAACCCTGTACGTTCTAACCATTGTTTAGGAATTTCATAACCTACTGTGATATTTTTCACACGCAGGTAACTCGCATCTTGCATATAATGATTATTAGCAGCAGCTAATGATTTTCCACTTTCTTCAGCAGCATAAGCACGAACAGCAGGGAAATAACCGTCTGGATTCTCTGGAGACCAATGGTCCAAATTTTGTTTCGTCACATTCGTCCAAGGTTGTGCGTAGATACCCCAGAAATACACATGACTTCCTCCAGGGTACCAATCTCTTTTACCCACGCCCTGTAAGAACATGCGTAAACTAATGCCTTTCCATTTACCACTCAAGTCCAAACTATACGGATATTGCTTATCACTATTACCAATAATATTCATATCACCATGATCATCCAAGGTATTTTTACCCTTATTAATCCGCTGATCATCATTCTGATCTTTGAATTTTATATCACCGATGTAAGAGTTATTGCCAACATTGGAGTTTCCAATGTCCACCATACTTAAGTCCTTTAATTGCTGTTCATTTTCATACACCCCATCGTAGGTATAGCCCCAAATGGTGCCCAGTCGTTGTCCAACATAATAGTCAGATAACAAATTAGTCGGGTTATCATACTTAGTAATGGTTGCCTTAGAATTGGAAATCACGAAAGCCACATCATAAGAAAATGGAGAGTCGCCTAAATTGAACTGATCACGCCATCCGAGACGAAGATCCCATCCTTGCGTTTTCAAGTCTCCAGCATTCATTTTTGGAGAATTAACACCAAATACACCTGGCAATGTTCTGCCCGGTACCAACATATCTTTGGTCGTTCGGGTGTACATATCTGCTGTCAAGTTCAAACGGTTATTGAGCATGGACACATCAACCCCGAAATTTGTACTTGCCACTTTTTCCCATGTAAAAGATTTTGATATTGCGTTTGGGGGATTGGAACCTATAGGTCTATCTGGGCCGAGAACCCATCCTATTTTTGATACATCCATAGTCGGTATAAAAGAATAGTTACTAACATTCTGATTCCCTAAAGACCCATAAGAACCCCGCAATTTAAATTGGTTAATTGTTTCTTTCAAAGGTTCAAAAAATGACTCTTCTGATATCGTCCAAGCCCCAGCTACCGAAGGAAAGAAGCCCCAGCGATTACCTGTTGGGAAACGTGATGAACCATCATATCGACCATTCAATTCGAGTAAGTATTTACTATCATAGTTATATCCCAGTCTGTAAAAAATACCCTGAACAGCCCAATCACTAATTGTATGTCTAGTTGTCATGGCTCCAGAAGCCAATTCAGGAGATGGTAAATCATTCGATATTAGGTCATTCCTTCTCAATGAAGTCCATTCATTTTTTTGATACTCTTGATTATACCCCAATAAAGCGGACAAATCATGTTTACCAAATGATTTATTAAAATTGGTATATAGATTAAAGACATCATATTTATTATTATCATTACCTTTTGATGCATATGATGTTGTAGATCCAGCATACTTAACCTCCGTCTCAGGGCCAGTGCGGTAAGGAATCGGAATATCAAAAGAACTTGTATTTCCCGAGGTTCTTCTAAATGTTACATCAGCATTCACATCCCAAACATTTTTTATGATGGAAGCTTTAGCATTAAATGTAGTTTGAAATTCGTTAATTTTTCTTCGCGTTCGTCCACCTTCTTGCATACGTCCCAATAGACCTGCTCCAGCCTGAGTCCAACTCCCGTCCGGGTTTTTAGCGACATCAAGTGAACTCGTACGGTTCACATTCCAGAAGAAATCGCCATCCATAAATACAGGAGAGTCAAAATCACGAATGGAAATCATCGAATTATTACCAAAAGACAACCAATCGTTTACTTGAAGATCAACTTTACTACGTGTGTTATATCGATTCATTTTATCGTTACCATATTTCAACATGCCATCCTGTCGTAAATATTCACCAGAAACCAAGTATGATAATTTCTCTGATTTCTTACCTATATTCAGGTTAAAGGTTTGACTTGGTGCATATTTCTTATAGGCTTCTCCCATCCAATCCGTCGAACCATAGTACATGTAATTGAGTGGATTGGTAGGGTCAGTAATAACGCGAGGAAGATCTGGGTTATTTTGGATCTGTTTAGCATATTCACGTACAGCATCTGGAAACAAATCATATAGCGGAGCTGCTGCCAATCTTTTATATTCCATCACTGTTAATGGATCTGTCACAATCTCTGGCAATTTCCCAACTGTTCTCATCGCTGTATTGTAACCAAAATCAACTTGTACCTGATCAGTCTTAGCTGATTTTGTAGTGATCAACACCACACCGAATGCGGCACGAGCACCATAAACTGCTGCCGAAGACGCATCTTTCAATACGGTAACCGTTTCAAAATCGTTGGGATTAAGACGAGCAATCTCATCTGAAGAATAAGGTACATTATCCACTAGAATCAATGGTCCTCCACCATTGATCGATGTTGCACCACGAATATTGAACTCTGCACCTGCAGTTGGACTACCACTTGGATTCGTAATATTTAAGTTAGGAATAAGGCCTTGCAGTGCCGCACCAAGATTCGTCACCGGACGATTCTCCAATTGCTTCGCACTAATTTGATCAACAGCACCGGTCAAGTTCACTTTTTTCTGCTTACCATATCCAACCACAATCAATTCTTCAAGCATTTCACTACTACTCTGCATATTAATGCGCATCGACTCTTCAGCCTTTACTTCCTGAGTTTCGAAGCCGACCGAACTGACCCGAATATAAGCTCCCTGGGGAACTTTAAGTGTAAATTGTCCAGCATCATTAGACATCGTTGCCAGTTGACCGTTTCCTTTAACCACAATTGATACACCTTTTAAAGGTTTCCCATTTTCCAAGATCGTTCCCTTAACAGTGATTTGAGATTGAATGGTTGTTGACGTAGTGGTCGTTTCAGCAAATGCATGCGCGACTCCATTTGCTGATAGAAGCAACAAGGCTAACATTTTTGAGGTACTTGCCTGCTTAAAAAAAGGCAATACCGATCTATCCTTCCATTTGGATACGAAGGAAATCTTTTCCATATTTGAATAATAATTAGGTTATTAAAATTATCTAGAAATTTGATGACTATTTAGAGGAGATGTTGCCGCATCTCCTTTTTTATATTCTTATAATATTTACATAAGCAACTTCATTAGGCATAAGTTATATCTTTATTTATCAACATTTTGCTATTATTAATTTCTGTCAAGAATCATCTCGTTGTTTATAAATAGTAAAACCATAGTGACTCAAATCATTCCAACGATACAAATTTACAACAGATAGTTTAGTATATGTTAAAACTAAAATTAAGGAATTGTTATTTTTAACACACAATTTCTCCTCTTAAAAAGTTTGAAGCACTCTGAAAATAATCCTAATAATACTACTGATACACCTTGACCCAATCGATTACCATTTCTACAGGTAATTGGCTTTGATCAACTTTACCCACCCAGTTTCCTCCTAATTGTTGATCGATAAGTAGAAAGAAAGGTTGATCGTAAGGCCATTGTGACTGATCGACACCAGCTATTCTCGGATACGTAAACGTATCCTTTCCATTTAACTGAAATACGATTCGATCTGGATACCAACTGATACCATAAACGTTGTACTGTCCAGCATCAATTTTCGCTGTACCATGATGTTGCGGGTTCATTTTTTGCCCCAGGTCTAAGGTATAATACGAATGGGTCGTTTGGTAGATTATCGAATCATAATTAAGGTGTTCCATGATATCTATCTCTCCATTCTTAGGATATTTCCCGTACTTATCCAATTCGGCTAACATCCACATGGCAGGCCATGCCCCTTGGGCACTTCCCAATTTAGCCCTTATTTCGACACGACCATATTGAAAGGCAAATTTTCCTTTACTCCAAATTCCTCCAGTCAAAAAAGGACGAGTATCTTTCGTTAAATCGGTATTATTGATCCCTTTTAGGATGAGCTTCCCATCTTTCATTTCGAAACAAGCATCATCGGTGCTCATGTGTCTATTCCAATCCGCACCACCTGAAGGGATACGACTCCATTTAGACGTATCGAGCGTATTTGCATTAAATTGATCTTCCCACACTAACTTCCATTGCTTTGTTGCTCTCCCATCATTTTGAATAAATACATGAGGATGTTGTTTTGGTCGTTGACTGACACTACAACTGGCAAGGAGTATGATGCCTGCGCTAATAAAACTGTAAAATTTAAACATTTATAATTAATCGTTTTGTGTTAGGTATGGTTAGGGTTGAAACAATCCCAATACTTGATATTTACATATTGGGATTGTAGTATAGGTCTATTTTTGAAAAGCTTTAATCGGTTTCCCTCTCCAAACGTCTTCTTGTGCCGCACCTAGTAACCAAGTCAATGTTGGTCCTATATCATACACCATCATCGGTTGATCAATCTGCTTTCCTTTTGGAACACCAGGACCAGTCATGACGAAAGGGATTTCGACTTCCGCTAACGACTTACCCCCATGACCTTTATCGACTCCACCGTGATCAGCAGTTACGACAAATATGGTTTCTTTTTCCATTCCCGCATCCTTAACTGCCTGTACTAATTGCCCAATTTTATGATCTACATTTTTCAGTTCGGCATAATATTCAGGTGTGTTATGACCTATATTATGTCCTACACCATCAGGTTCATCAAAATGTACAAATGTTAAGGTTGGTTTATCATTTTTAATAATCTCGATTGCTTTATGGAGCGCCTTTTCGTCATTATCCTCCATATTGTATACTTGTTGTACAACCTTTTTATCTATCAAATAACCAATACCAGGCCAACTGTGAATAACCGCAAAAGTAGCTTTTGGGTTCTTCGTAGCAACTGCATTAAAAATAGATGGAAATAGTCCGTTTTTGGTTGTAGCTATAGAAGGGATTTCAGGTGTTTGACTTCCCCATTCGGTATACCCATGCATCGTTGGTCCTGCCCCCATCAGCATGGAAGCCCAATTTACAGCACTTGAAGAAGGCAGTACTGTTCTCACATGTAGGCTATGACTACCATTTTGCATCAATTGCTTCAAATTTGGCATATCTGCCTTTGGTATTGCATAAGCACCTAGGCCATCAAAACCGACCATGACGACATGTTTAATTTTCCCAGTTTGGGCTTGACTGATGGTATGCGTAAAAAATAAAGCAAATAAAAAAAATAGATTTTTTTTCATCATTATATATTTAGGTTTTAAGTTCAATCGATATCAATGAGCTCTTTACACTCCGTATTATAATTGCATTAATATATCAACTCTTTAAAGGCCTTTCTGTTTCCTTTGGCCGTTGATTGATTTAATATTTGAATTAAACGGTCTCAAAAAAATCACTCCGCCACGTTTTGTTTCAATGAGGGTATCATGTACCGAATATTACCTCGCGAGCTTGGTACATATCGGCAGTTGAGCTGACTTAAGCTCATAACGGTTTCATTTTTAAAGAATGATAAAGGTTTAGTATAACGTATAAAAATTAAAGAAGAACAATATTACTTAATAAAGTTTAGTAATATTAAACATTAAAAGTTTACTAAAGACATTTGTAACAAAATAGTTGCATAAAGGAGTGTTATTTAAAATTAGCTTCCTTATTCGCTAATCTTAAGTTTACAATTATCAAATAATCCTAAAAAGTATTGTGGGGGTAATTCCTGCAAAAAGGGGATACTAATATTTCTAACTGAGCATATTATAGGAAACCCTCAACATAAAATCAATCATGGATAAATGGAAGAGGATCTTTCAACAGAAATCGGTATTCCTGCTTTACGTTATTTCGCTCAATCTTTAAAATAATCTCTTTTCCCTCTTCGGATTTCAACAAATTGGTAATTTCTTCTAAGCTGAACGAAGTAGCATTTTTACCATTTATGGTTAAAATTAGATCTCCTTTCATAAGCCCAGACAATTCCGCTGGCGATTCTGGTCTCACCATATCAATCTTAAATTGTGGTTTTAGAACAAATTTGAACTGAACTTTATTATCAAAATTTATTTCTTTACTTCCATCTTTTTCCAATGTTACTGGAATCTCCTGTTTTTCCCATTTCACACCATCATGAATAATCTCAAGACCACTCATATTGAGGTAATAGTATTTATTGAAATTCCTATTCTTACTTAAATATATTCGTTTATTGGGATAATCAAATATAATTTTAAATCTTCGTAACAATTCATTCCCAACAGATCCTATTCGTTCGTTCACTATTTTTGCATTCTGCATTGATTGTAACTCGGGATAAGCTACCAAAGGGTAAGACATTTCAAATGGTCCCATACGTAGTGCCTTGATACGGTTACGTAAGCCATATATCTCACCATTAAAACCCTGTCCAATATAATCGGCAATAAATGGAGGGCGTACTTGGTAGTTAGGCATCCGTTCTTTTAACAATAATATAGCATCACTATTCCCCATATCGATTAGTGCCTTCCCAGCAATCAGTTTCTTCATCTTGTTGCACAACAACAGCAATATAAGGTCGACTTCCTATAATCTCAACAGGCAAAACTTCCATTTTAGCTAATGATTTGATTTTATTGTCGTTTGGGAAAATGGTGATTCTCTTTTTTATAAAGTCAAATGCGATCCTGTGGTCAGTAAAGAAACGACTTCCCAAAATACCGTTGACTTCAATCCCTATCCGTGATGAAATATCAATTTGCGCATTTTCTAAGACATAGATTGGATGATCATTATCGACCATTTTTTTTGCGATACGTACCTGATTGTTGATAGCCAATACGCCATCAATACCATCATTCCGTCCCAGACCCTGAAATTTATTTTTAAAGATGGTACTATCGATGTCACCAAGTGACTTACCAAATATCATTGTTTCCTTGACACCGGTATCTAATAAAAAATTCATCATAAATCCATTGACTTCTACGGGAACAATAACAAGATTATGGACGAAAACAAAAGGAAAACTAAGCTTCTTATTTTTATGCAAAACAAAGCCTGACTGCCCAAGAGAATTTTGGCAGAACAAACAGACTAGCAATAGGAGAGCTAATTTCATGAAAGCTTATATTGGTAGATACAATATACGGAAAAAAGCCGAATCACTAATGGAGTGATTCGGCTTCTTTCTAAATAATATTGGTTGATATTAATTTACATCCCAAAATATTTTACTCACTTGTGGATTGATATCTCCTTGAGCATTAACATTCGTACTATTGTAACTATATTCATTTTGAGGGTACATTAAGCGTAAAGGTATTTTTCTATCACCAACACTTGAATTCTTAGAAAGTGGTATATCTTTTGGATAACCCAATCTTCTATAATCAACATATGCTTCAAAATTATTAATCCCAGGAAGAGCTAGGTATTTTTGATTAATAAGTAACTCGAGTTTATTTGAAGCAGTTGCCCAATTTGCAGATGGCGAAGCCAGGAATGCAGTTGCCACAGTATTCGCATTAGTTACTTCTAACCAATTAAATGACTCTTTTACTGCATTTTCATAGGCCGCTTTAGCATCCCCAGAAATCCATCCACGTTGGATAGCCTCAGCCTGCAAAAATAAACTTTCTACAGAAGTCAGCAACCATAATGGTTGCGTTCCATCTTTTAAAACTCCATTACCAATTACGATAGATTCTTGGGAAGATGAGGCTCCTTTCACGTTTGTTGCCCCAAGATCTTTACCAACCCATGGATTACTTGCATCAACTGGATTTCTTGCCTTCAAAAATAAGTATTGATAACGAATATCATTTGTGTTCTTATATCTATTCAATAAATAGTTACTTACACGATTAAAACCATCTGTTAAAGTTCCACTTTGATTCATGACATAAGTGGAATAAATAGGATTAACTTGATTAGCGGCCATAGCAAATGCTATCGTAAGATCCGCAGACTTATCAGCTTCAATAAAGCCACTCCCATCTGCTGTAATTTTAGCAATCTCAGCTGCTGGAGTTTTGTTAAACTCCGACTGATGAATCAATAACTTCAATGCTTGCGTATTAGCCAATTTACGCCATTCAGTCAAATCACCTCCGAATAAAACATCAGAATTTCTGATTTCATCACTAATAGTTAAAGATTGTTTTAAAATAATACGAGCAGAATCGAGCTGTATCAGTAAATCTTTATAAATATCCTCACCTTTATCATATTTTGGAATAACAGAAGCATCACCTTTCAATGCATCTGAATACGGCACATTATTGTACATATCGACCAGATACATAAATCCAATTGACTTCATTATTTTTGCTGTAGCCACGTAGAACAATTCATTTGTGGCTCTACCCTTCTTCTCCATAAAATCAGCATCTGTCAACACATCATACCAAGATGTGGTACTATTCGCCCATTGTGCTTGTTGATATGAAGGTGTAATATCGTAGTTTTCCATCGGCAAACTTGGTCCGAAATCACTACCTCTTCCCCAATATCCTGACCAGGATGCAGCCCAACTATATTGTGTTCCCATTCTTGTAGCAGTTTGCTTCAGAACCATTGGTAACAAATAACTCGCTTTAACTTTAGACTCAGTTGGGTTGTTAGGATTCTCATTAATATCAAAAAAGCTATCTTTGCACCCCGTTATCACCAAAGCTGCTGAAAATAAGGCTATTATAATTTTATTTTTCATTTTAAAATTCTTTTATCGTTAAAACTTAGCATTAATCGTAAATCCGTAGTTTCTCACAGGTGGATTTGCATTTGCATTAACGTTACCATAAGCATTAGGATAATCCGATGTCATACTATTAAAGTCAGGATCCATAAATTTATTTTCTTTCGGCAACCATAATGCTAAATTACGACCAACTAATGCAATTGATAACGATTTCACTACTTTTTGACGTGCTTGCAACCAATCTGAAGGTACATCATAAGTCAGCGAAAGTTCACGAAATCTCCATTGGCTCGCACTAACTATAAAATTGGAAGCTGCATTCCTAAATTCACCAGTGTAGTAATTGTAAATTTCCTCATTTTCACCTATTTTAACTGATGTATTTTCAATATACTGACCAGCATTCTTAGGATCGGCAATAACAGAATTTGGCAATATAAATGGCTCACGATTATTATAGGCCGTTGCTTCAGACACCCCTGTCCACGCCATATCATTCCCTAATCCATAAAAGGATATAACATGACCACCTTTATGTTCTATCATCGCAGATAAATTAAAGTTTTTCCAATTTACTGAAGGAGATAAATTAACAATCCATTTAGGTAAAGTACGACCAAAATTCACATTATCAGAAGATACAGAAGGTCTACCTGTTTTCGAATCTACAATAACACGTCCTAGATCATCACGTTTGTAATCTGTTCCACGCATTTCAAATGCAGGCATTCCCTTTATTGCATAGTTTCCTGCAGCAACATAGCCTCCTATCGAAAGTTCGTTTAGTCCAAGGCTTTCGTCAATACTGGTTACTTCAGAATCGTTCCACAGAAAACTTCCTTTTAAGTTCACCCCACCATTATTAAATTTAATGATAGGTGTTATATTAAAACCAAAATCAACACCATAACTGTTAAATGAAGCTGCATTCCGATAACTTCTAGAATATCCAGATGCTTCTGAAATATTTACACTAATAATTTGATCTGTATTCTTGTTATAAAAATAAGTTGCTTCTAAAGTCAAGCGATTATTCCAAAGTCCGGCTTCAAATCCAGCTTCTGTAGAATTAATACGTTCTGGTTTTAGATTTGGATCAAAAGTAGTATTTCCAGCTGTCAATCCCGACACAGAACCGAAAGGAAATCCACTTGTTGCTGGTTGTGAAAAAGTAGCAGCTAAGAAATATGGTTCAATGTCAGAATTAGCAGTCTTAGTCCATCCTCCTCTAACTTTCAAATAATTAAAAACGTCTGATTTCATTTCAGGAATAGCATCTGTCAAAATAAACGCAGCATTCACACCTGGATAGAAATAAGAATTATTACCCACAGCTAAAGTAGAAGTTTTATCCCAACGTCCTGTCACCTCTACATTTGCCCAATTTTTATAATTTAGTCCCGCACTACCATAAACTGAAAAAAGTCGACTTCTAAATCCATTAGAAGATCCTGATAAAATTCCAATTCTGTTGCTCAAATTATACAGCTCAGATACTACCAAATTATCAGCACCAACCCTTGTTGTTCTCCAATCATTTTGTTTAACGTAAGTACCTAAAATCCCTTTAAAAGTAAAATCATCATCAATTTTAGTATCTACATTAGCAAAGAATTCAGATGTTAGAACTGTTTGATTATAGTTATATTCCTCAATCGCCCCAGGAATTGGATCTTTCCCTCTGTTTATTGCCCAAGTAGAAGGATTAACTCCAACAGTTTTATTTCGCTCAGCAATATTACGTGACGTTAAACCAGCGCGATAGGTGAAGCTCAGCCAATCAGTAGGTTTTAATCCCAATTCTAGATTCGATAATAAATCTTGTTTTTTACCTTCCTTACGCCAGTTTCCAATTGAAAAATATGGATTTAAACCATAATTTGTAAACCAATTCTCATAAGTTGAAAACTTATCATTTTGATAATCTTTATATTTAGACAAAATAATATCTGCAGGTGTATTAATCAGTTGGCTAAATAATCCGGAATTACCTCCAACACCTTGACCTGTAAAATAATCGGCTTGTGCTGTTTGATTATATAGATCGTAATTTTGTTGTGTATAATTAAAATTCATTCCTGCCCTAAAAATGCCAAATTCTCTTTGTGAATTTAACCTTACACCAGTTCTTCTATTTTTATCATCAGGTACAATCCCCTTAACTACCGCATCCTCCAAACTCATGAAGAAATCCTTTGCTGTCAATGAAACACCAGTTTGATTTGTAACTCCTGTATTGTAGAATTTTTCGCGTTCATCAGTTCCACTATAAGTTGTTGTTTGCTGACTTCCATCTGGTAATTTAGGCCCTATATCTATTGTTGACCCATCAAAAGCAGGCCCCCAATTCCAATTTTCTACTGGATCAATTATACCATCATAACCTTGACCAAATTGTTTTTGTAATTTAGGAAAAAATGATACATCCTGCCATTGCGTAGAGTGGCTGACATTTACAGTAGGTGTATCCGAACTTTTCTTAGTCGTCACCATAATTACACCGTTCCTAGCATCAGGTCCATAAATTGCTGCTGCAGCTCCACCTTTTAATACTGAAATGTTATCAACATCATTAGGATTAATGGATGAGAGGTATTTTACATCCATCTGAATCCCATCTAAGACTAATAATGGGTCATTTTTACCTGTTAAGGAGCGAATACCACGTAGATTAATCTTCACATCTTCATTCACGCTTGAACTAGTGGTGGTCACATTTAAACCAGCAACCTTACCTTGAAGACCATTAGCTAAATTAACAGCGCTAGCTTGGTTTACAGTTTTTGAAGATACTTGCTCAGCAGAATAACCCAATTCTCTCTTCTCACGCTTTACACCCAGCGCTGTAACAATTACCTCTTCAAGTTCATTTTCAGAATTACTTAATGTGACGTTAAATGCCGATTGCCCTTCTTTTACAATTAAAGTTTTATCTGAAAATCCAATAGAACGGAAAACGATAACTTTTCCGGTTGGTACAGAGAACGAATAATTTCCATTCGCATCTGTTTGGGTAGCTAGGTTAGATCCTTGAACAGCAATCGTTACTCCAGCCAATGGTTTACCATCAGCTGCAGTCACACGACCACTTACCTTTTTCTCTTGCGCAAAGGCAACAGAGGTCAGGATCATACTACCCACAAAAAAACTGAGTAATGTTTGTTTCATATGTTTGTGTTTATTAAAGTTAAAGTCTCAATAAAAAAAGACTTTGGTTAAGTAAGTTTCTTTTCTTAAAAATCGGTCATTTATCACAATTACTTCAAAATTGAAAATTCTATAAATCAATGATTATAAAATCTAGAATTCAAAGTAAAGTCAATAACGCAATCGATTGCTTTTTTAGATGTAATGAAAAGTCTTTTCAATTACTTTTCAGCTTCAACAAATATTTTATTCGGGCAATGGTAACATGGTTTGCAATTCCATTTTCAACAGTCAAATTGTTAAATAATGTTAAAACAAATATTATAATATATTTTGAATATACAATGCAGACATAATAAAAAAAAAATGAAAAATGACATACAACCACTCAAACAACTGATTAACAAAGAAATAATTTAAAATAGTTTGTAACAAAAACTTAATAAATTATCATTAGATATCCTAAAACATTTATCACACATAATAAAATGGCAGATATATCAATTAAAATGTTACATTAAGAAGGTCCTATATTTGAAAGATTTTAGAATTTACGCGAAAGACGAAGACATCCAATCGATTTTTTAACAAAAAAATAGCTTATCTTAAAGAATAGCTATTTACTTTATTATACTTAGCTTGAAATCAAACCATTAATACCTCTACTTCAGAACGAACAGAGTTCTACATTCGACATCACAGTAACGTCTCGTATTATTATCCTCAGGACAGAAACGGATTATCACTTTACTTAAAACAATCGTATTTAAAAAAAACTAAGATATGCAGTAGGGACTCCGCATATCCTAGTTTAGGAAAATTGCCTTAAATTTTCTCAGAATTATTTACCATATCCAGGATTTTGTTCCAAATTAGGATTTGAAGACATTTCTGATTGTGGCAATGGCCATAAAAATGATTTTTCCTGGTATGGAATACCTGGGAATTTTGGCTCTATTATTAACCCTGGCTTATAATTATCCAAACCCCCAGTAGTAACTTGAGTAGCCTGTACCTTTGACGGCACGCCATTATAACCATACGAACTTAATACCAAGCGATGTATATCAGCCCATCTCTTACCTTCTCCAGCAAATTCAATCCGACGTTCTTGATAAATAGCAAGTTTCAAATCTGCAGGAGCGGTTGCAAATTTTTTATCAGCGGGCACAGATCTATTACGCACTGCATTAAGCAATGAGAATGCCTGTGCATTATTACCATTATAGGCATGAGCTTCCGCCACATTCAATAGCACTTCCGAATAGCGAATAATTGGATTCCAAGAATCTAAAACTGCTACGGCTCTATATTTATAATTAAAAACCATTTGATAGCTCCCTGATTTTTGCACTAATTGTAGTTTAGTTTTTCTGACATCTCCCTCAACCCAAAAAGATGCATTATATAGATTTGGACTTGTCCCAATTAAATCTCGGCCTCGAAGCGAGCTTGCTGAAAACATACTAGCAATAGCTCCATTAACTCCTCCATTTTGCGCTTGAGTTTGTGCAATCGAAAAAATAGACTCTGAATTGTTTTCTTGAGAAGTAAAAGGTGTTTCTGCATCAAGTTCCAATTTATAACCACCAATTAATGATGAAAATTCTCCATTAGAAGCATCAGTACCTAGTTTATTACCTTCGGCAATAACATTCTGATAATCTCCCATATGCAAATATATCCTTGTTTTTAATGCTATAGCTGCACCTTTAGTTGCTTTAGAAATTGAAAGAGATTTATTAGATTTAGTTGCCGGTAAAAATGATTCTGCATTATTAAGATCCTCAATAATTTTGGCATAATCCTCAGCTACGGTTCCACGTTTTTCAGACAAACCCTCTTCTACATCAGTAGTACCCATCATTGCTTTAGTACGATAAGGTACACCTTGATTAGCCCCTTTATTATCAGCATAAGGTTTACAGAAATGCAGCACTAATTCATGATGTGCCAAAGCCCTCAAAAATAGAACCTCACCTTTATATATATCACTCTCTTCTTGTGTTAAAACTCCGCTAGCAACTGCACCTTCAACTCCTTTTATGAAAACATTTGCTTGATTGATCAATGCATAAAGTTGTTCCCAATGATTTACATTGTTTGCTGTAGTAGGAGTATAGGTACCTTCGTATGTTATCTGGTAAAACGCCTGAAGATTTATCATATCTTCCCCACGCATCTCACCTTGTTCTATAGAAGCCCCACCAAAAGGATAACCTCGACCAGTAGTTAAGCCCGTACCCGGATCATAACGCCCTACAGCAGCCTGCCAATAGACACCATTCAAAGCTAAATCAATGTTCTGCTTTGATGTAAATGCCGTCTTATCAGATAATTTATCCAATGGTTGTAGTTCAGTGAATTTCTTACAAGAAGTTACAGATAAAGCCAAAAGTATTGCTGTTAAGGCAATGGTACTTATATATTTTAGTTTCATATTTATTTCAAATTTTATAAAAGCCTAAATTAAAATGATGCATTTACACCAAAAGTAAATGTGCGAGGTATAGGATTAGATCTAAAATCTAATGCAGGTTGTGCATTGGAAGTAGAACTATTTGCCAGATCTGGATCTAAGCCTTTATATCCAGTTAATACAAATGCATTATCTACAGTTGCAAAGACCCGTAATTTGGTAACTAGAATACGTTTCAAGAAATTTGCATTTGAAAAATTATAACCCATTCCAATACGCTGAGCTCTCAGATACGAACCATTTTCTAAGAATCTACTATTCAAACTTCCATTAAGATTAAGTGCATTATCAACACCGTAATACAATTTTGGAACATCCGTTTGTTGACCTGGTGTAGTCCATCTATCTAATAATTCAGTTCCAGCATTAGCAAAATTGGTATTATTCAAAAGCTCTTGTCTGGTTTTATTGTAGATTTTAAATCCTGCTGAAAAACTGAAATTAACCGTCAAATCAAAATCCTTATACTTAAAAGTATTGTTAAATCCACCAAACCACTTTGGATTACCTTGACCTAGCCATTTCTTGTCAGATTCACCCAATGCAGCATTCTCTCTCCGTGAAACATCAGTAGGATTTTCAACATCATAAAAGGCATAATTACTCGTCCCTCCTATATTTTGAACAATGTCTCCATTTCCTTTGTTAAAAAGTGAGTTTCCATTTTGACTATTAACTCCAGCAAATTCATAACCATAAAATGAACCTATCGCATGCCCCACTTCTACTCTATGATAATTATAGGGAATAGGTCTTCCTGCCAAAGTTTCAACATTATTACTTACATAGGTAGCATTTAAATTTGTACTCCATGAGAAGTCTCCTTTATTTAATAAAAGACCTGACAAACTAGCTTCGACACCTCTATTCGACATCAACCCTATATTTTGCGAAATTCTATTATCTGGAATGCCTAATGATGGTGGAGTTGGCACTGCTAGAATCATATTATTAATATCATTCACAAAATAATCCGCAGTAAAGAAAAATCTATCTTGCATAAATGCCAAATCCACACCAAAGTTCCATTTAAAACTCGTTTCAAATTTCAACTTTTCATTTGCCGCTTGAGAGAAATATATACCATTTTCAGCGCCATATTGGGTTGCTGAATACAATCCAGCATATGGATAAAGACCAATTTCAGTATTACCAACCTTAGCGTAACCACCACGAACTTTAAATTGAGAAATTAGGTCACTATTAAAAAAGTTCTCCTTCGCAACGTCCCAACCTGCCGATACACCAGGTAGAAGTGCTCCTTGTTCTCCAAAAGGTAAATCAGACAGCTTATCATGACGTATTGATGCAGATAGCAAATACTTCTCTTTAAAAGCATAATTTACTTTACCAAATATTGAATTGAAAGCCCTCTCTGATGCAGCTCCTCCAAGTAGCTGATTTCCTAGTGATCCAGATATTATATTTTCGTTCTCAGCAAAATAATTAGAAGATAAATCAAATCCATGAGCAAAGAAATAACGTGTTTTAGACTTCTGATATTCAGAACCAACGACAATGGATAAAGAATTATCAGTCCAATCAGCTGAATAGTTTAACAAATTTTGCCAGTTATACAAATTTCTTGGCAACGAGTATTGATACACACGACCATTCACACTTTGTCCATCACCATGACCTGCATCCCAATAAAGAAAATCTTCACCATTTTGAGTAGTCACACCGATTTGTGATCTAAAACTTAAACCTTTGAAGATGTCTACATTAATGAAACCATTGCCATTAAAAGATAAAATGCTTGACTTATAAATATTTTTATCTAAGACATAACGTTGATTCGTATAATTACCATAAATTGGCAATAGATTTGAGCCTTGTCCAAGACTTTTCAAATCACTCGAGAGATTATAGCTACCATCTGCCCATTTGGCTGGAACATTTGGGAATGCAAATATTGCTGCCGCTACATTAGACGATAGTCCAGCTTCAGAAGAATTGAATCCATAATTGGTCTGATTACTTACCGCCGAATTAAACCCGATTGTTACTTTATCATTAAATACCTTTTGCTCAGCTTTAGCTCTTAAAGAAAATTTTTGAAGACTATTGGCATCAGCAATACCCTGCATATTTGTATAGCCTCCAGAAAAGTAATAATTAGTTTTATCAGTAGCTCCACTAAAAGATAATGCGTGATTATGTTGAAGAGCGGTTCTAAAAATTTCTTTTTGCCAATCCTTATTATAAACTTCCCCAGATGTTGGGTCTTTTGTTTCAAATGCAGCAATTGGCCTATTAGAATTAGTCAATTTTTCGTTTGTAATTTCAATAAATTGATTAGCATCTAATAGATCTAAATATTTAGAAGGCGAAGAAACACCTACCCAACCATCATACGTAACGACCGGCGTTCCTACTTTACCTCTTTTAGTCGTAATCAATATGACACCATTTGCAGCTCTAGATCCATAAATAGCGGTTGCAGCACCATCCTTCAAAACCTCTAAATTTGCAATATCATTTGGATTAATATCTGCCAAAGGGTTATTAGCCATAACTGCACCATTATCCGAGGATAAAAAAGGAATTCCATCTATTACATAAAGGGGACTACTTGAACTAGATATTGAATTTGTACCACGAATACGAATTTTTGCAGCTTGTCCCAATACTCCTGAGGTAGTTGAAACTTGGACTCCCGCAGCCTGTCCTTGTAATGCTTTATCTAGAGAGGGAACTGGAACGTCCTGAAGAGATTCTCCTTTTATAGATGTAATAGATCCTGTAATTTCTCGTTTACGTTGTGTACCGTATCCAGTAACGATAACTTCATCCAATGCTGAGGTTGAACCATCTAAAGACACATTATATAAAGCAGAGTTGTTACGAACTACAACAGTTTTATCCGTAAAACCGATGGATCTAAATAATAAAATTTTTCCAATTGGAACATTTATAGAATAGTTTCCGTTAGCATCTGTTTGAGTTGCTTGACTAGTTCCTTGTACGGTTACGGTAACACCTGGCAGTCCACTGCCATCGTCACCTAAAACACGTCCACTAACTTTCTTTTCTTGTGCAAATGCTACTGATGTAAGAATAGCACCACCTAGTAAAAAACTGAGTAATTTTTGTTTCATATGTTTGTGTTTATTAAAGTTAAAGTCTCAATAAAAAAAGACTTTGGTTAAGTAAGTTTCTTTTCTTAAAATCAGACCCTTTCAAAAATTATCTCAAAATTGAAAATTACATAATTAAATGATTATGTAATTTTCAATTCAAAGTATATTGAAGAATTTGGTCGATTGCTCAATTTTTGTATGTTGCAAAAATTACTTTTTCAGCTTCTACAAATATTTTATTCAGTCAATGGAACTGATGGCTCGTAACACATATTTCAACGACCTTATTGTTAAAATATGTTAAAACAAATATTATAATATAATTCGATTTTACAATGAAGAAATAACAAAAAAGAAGTAAAAAGTAGATATCTAAAGTCAAGCAGCTGATTAACAGATAAATACTTTAAAACAAGTTTGTAACAATCACTTAATAAATTATCACTGATAAAAATAAATATCCGAACGCGTTACAAATAATGAATTCTCAGTTTCTTCAATTAAAATGTTAAATTATTAATCTCTTAAACCTGAAATATTCTAGATTTTATGGAATATGAAAAAGTTCAAGCGGTTTTTTTTGAGGTAAAAAAATCGCTTATCTTAAAGAATAGCTATTTATTTTCTATTGACTTAGCTTAAGAAAAAAAAGTAACACCTTTACTTCAAATTGACTAACAAAGGCTCGACATTCGACATCGCAGTAACACTCCAGCTTTATTATCCTCAGGAAAACTGATCATCCCCTTTTGTTCACAAACCAAAAATACCACAAGTATTACATATCTTACTCCCAATCCATCTTATAGTAGACAGCGATAATAAACCATCAACATACTTTCAAATATCCAATTATTTTTAAAAAAAATTATGAATAAAAATAAAATCTACTATATTTGTAGAGTATTCAGAATTGCACGATGCAATACCAACCGAGTTGAGAAACCACGGTGGTAAATTAATATGGGTTTCGACCAAAAATATCTGGATACAGTTTATGGTTTAATCCTTTAAATTTTTAAATTGTATGGCTACAACAAATCTTTATCAACATTTACTAGAAAAATTCAGTTATTACTCGATTAACGAACTGATACAACTCAACAATGATACCATATCCGGAAAAGGTTGGGGTTCCTCCAAATCTACATTTCGTACCGCTCTACTCAGTACCTTCTCAAAAAGAGGCTTAGATCTTTCAAACATTATTTCAAGAGAAGATGGTTTTACCTCGATAAAGCATGTGGCAGTGAGGTTAGAGGAAAATACGCTTATTCCAATTATTCAGTAAAGCAAATTCCGTTTTAGAATGAACTTTCTAGTTGATTTATCACTCACTGAGAAGAACGTTGACTATTTAAACGCTCCTCTTAATGAGTGATAATATTTTAACATATTGTTTTAGCGAGCTCCACCTTTTCAATTCTGACAACCGGTGATAGCTGATAGGATTGGAGTAAGTTACCACAACAACCATATAGTTACACCCTATTAAACCATTGTTACTATGCGATAGTACTCATGAAAAATGTCCTTTAACGCCTGTAGGACCCATTACTAGACTTAATTTACCGCTTACCGGAACTACATTTAGGCTTTCGCTAGTCACTTTTTCGATATCATGCCTCCTATTGTTTAAATCTATTACCACCTTCTCCCAATAACAGCATACCTTCATTTAAATAGAAGACCTTTAGTCGACAAATGATGACATTTATTGTCAACAAGTAGCTAGTTACTAACAACAAGTAGATAATGGCTGTGAATAGATAGATATCTAGTGCCCATAATTTCTCCGCTACGCAAAAAGTATGAACAACTTATCAATAACTAACAGCTTTTTTTTAGTAATGCTGTAGTTATTCAACATAATTCCTTCATTTCAACAGATAACCAAGCAGTATTATAGATTGTTTCCCATTATTAATGTGATATCAAGCTACTAAAATCAAAAAAGGGGTTGTCCATGCATTGACAATAACTACTCATGATGAATAAGTGGATAACATTTGAACCAAAGGCTTTTCCAACAGGCTAACTGTGTTTCATGAAAACAATAAAGTGTTCCTGTTGAAGCCTCCATTATTACAACTTAAGCCCCCAATACAAAAACTATTAGCATGCGAACTATCATGAGACAGATTATTTAGGAATATTTCAGTACTCTTATTTATTTTATGACGGATGTGAACGACAATTTAGTTGTTCAAATATAACTCATAATACCGCTATAAAATATTCCTTATAAAAGAGTGATAGATTGCTAATTGATGCGCCCTTTTCTCATTGTAGACTATATCTCTTTTAAACTCAATATACCCTTATGCCATGATAGCCTGTGATACCTATCACTGGGCATATGTTGTGGTTGTTTATATGGATAGATATGAAGCTTTAGGTCTACTAATAACCAAAAAAACTTAGCTTACCTAAATCAAAGCTTAACTCTATCATAAACTGTTTAAAACTCAAACTTCACCAGCAAAGCCTTATGATCGGTAGGCCATATACCTTTGGGCAATAAAAACTCATCTTGGCTATCTTGCTCTTGTTTTTTACCAAATCTCACCGTTTCTGCAGGACCAACAATTTTGACCGCAGTGACATGAAGCGGTTTATTCGTTGTGTAATAAACATAATCAATCCGGTCACGCTCATCTGCCAAAGGTGCCCAAGTAAGCTTTTCAATGGCTACATCTTTATTAAATGATGAAATGTAAATCCTGGATGTGTAACAGGATCTGGATACTTTTCTCTAAAACTATCTACGAATCCAGCTTTTGTCAATAATACAGAACAATCCCAAGGAAACTACAGCACCTCTATGATCGAACAAATCTTTTGTTGCGTGAATCCAGTCTAGATGTGAGGGTTCGTTAAAATCTCCCGCAATGACAATTGTAGCATCTTTCGATTCTTTGTCGGCGTCTATAATGATATCAAGAATTGCATCATCACGCTTTCCCTTACGATTGGCTTCTAGGATACTTATAGCATTTACAATGGGCGCATCCAATTTTTCCCAGGTAACACCGTCATAACCTCTCGGTAGATAGCAGGCATAATTGGTATAATCTAGATGAACCGAATAAAATGTAAAATTTCTTCCAGCAACTTGAATCTTACTTTTCAACACGCCACCCATTTTACTTACCTCATCATACAAAGGCTGCTGTTGTTTTATAGGAAACTTAGAAATAAATGCTACATCTAATGTTGGTGCACTCGCTATACCATAATATGTAGAACCTTTTCTTTTTAATTCGTCCAAAATACGTTGTACAAAATCGGTCTCCTTATAATTCCTAACTTCGCTGAATAAGATAACATCTGCTTTCTTATCAATGATTTCATCGGCTATAGCCGGAAAACCATTTGGAACGGACGTACCCTCCTGCCAGATATTAATCTGCAAAACGTTCAATTGATTTTTCGTTTGGGAAAGGACCACCTTACCAACAATAAGAATCATTATTGTAAATAGAAACTTCTTCATATATATAATACCACTAATTATTTTAGATTAACATCATAAGTTCTCGATTTAAATTAGAGTGAAGATAATTATTTCTGATATAAAACCAACGTATTCTACTTTTACAGTAATTATGTGCAACCGTAACAAAATAAAAAAAAACGGCAACCTCTTTCGAGATTGCCGTCTAGATTATAAACTATAAACTGATATTATCTTGTTCCACCAGCCCACCATACATTTTCAGTAAAGACATATTGTCCATTACCGTATGCAGCTTGAACATAAGGGTTTGTTGTTGTATCATCGCTACCATATGGCAAACGCAATGGGAACTTACCTGGGTTTTTCAACTCGATCAATTCTTCTCCATTTGCTTTCCAACGACGGATATCGTTGTACATCTCTGTAGACTCACCTGATGCTCCAAAGAAACCTAAGTATTTTTGATTAGCAATTTCTTTTAAAGGATTAGCTACAAATAATGGTTTTACGTTGTCCTCAAAATAATTTGAAATATCCGCATCATTTAAATCTGCTGAAGTTTCAATAATATTTCCACTGTTAAGAACAGTAGCTGCTGAAAAAGCTGCATTTACAGCGATCTCTGAATTTTTAATTGCAGCTGTTATCGCATTCTTTAATACAGGTTCAATAGCGCTAGTACCTTGACCTAAACGTTGCATTGCTTCTGCCTTCAAAAACTGCAATTCATGATAACTCAACAATTGCGTTGGAGCAGTCTGCGCGTAAACAAATGTAGATGTCAAATATTTATTCTGAACTTGCTCATTTTGACCATTCACAGCTAATGAATCATAGGCCGCTTTATTGGTCGCAAGATCCGAAACTTGAATCCAATTAGTTACACGATTAATTGTTTTTGGTGGCGTCATAAAATTACGAGTCAAACGTGGATCTTTACGATCGATCATTTTGTCTACGATACTTCTACTAGCAGCCAATCCATCTCTAGACCATTGAAAGTCAAATAATGGATTTAAGTTAGCCGTACTATATTCTGTAAATTTTGCTTCCTCATTTGCATTGGCAAATGATTTGTCCACATGATTAATTACCGTATTCAACACATCTTGATTACCAACAGTAGTTTTCAACAAACGCATCGCATAACGTGCTTTTAGGCCATGTGCAAATTTCAACCAACTATTTGCATTTCCTCTGAATAATAAATCTTGCCCTCCTGCTGATCCAGTTCCATGCGTATCTCCTTTCGGTAGATTTTCAATTGCTGCATCTAAGTAGGCATTGACCTGTTTGTACAAATCTTCTTGTTTATCCAATTTTGGATTACGAACTTCTAAAGGATTGAATCCTTCAGAATAAGGTACATCACCAAACAAATCGGTCAACAATGCTAAGTTATACGCTGCCATAACCTGACCCATACCTAAAGTGGCATAGTTCCCCTCTTGGCTTCCACCAACTGAACATTTTTCAATGACTAAACGAGCATCGCGCAATGTGGTATACACATTTCCCCAAGTATTATTGAAAGTGGAAGCTACAGCTACCGAGTTACCTCTTTGTTCCGCATTCCACAATTGATTATGCGTACCTATTTCGTGCTCCACATAACTTGATAAATACGTATTGAAATCACCACCAACATTTGAAAATGCAGTACGTGTAATGACGTCTGTTAAAATAAATTTTGCTTGAACGTCTTTTGGTTTATCAACATTCTCGTTGATATTGTCCATCGCATCCTCTGAACAAGAAGTAAAAACCACTGGAGCAGCTAATACTCCCATAGCTAATAATCCTACTATATTTAATTTAAATTTCATTGTCCTAATTTTTAGAATTTAATGTTTACACCTAGACCATAACTTGAGGTTCCTGGAAGAGAGAAACGTTCAAATGCACCTGACATATTGGTGTTTCCTTGAGATACTTCAGGATCATATCCTTTCAGTTCAGACCAAAGAATGATATTACGTGCAAATGCATTGACATCTACTTTGATTTTTGAATTTTGATATACTGGGTAACCTACTGCAATTTCACGCAATTTCACGAATGAGGTACCACGAATCGATGATTCGGAAATATCATTCATTGCAGTGAAATATTTGAAGGCATCTGTATTCGTTTGCTTACCATTTGCATCAAATTCAGGATGTGCATCGATCATAATATCATTCACTTCACCGTTAGCTTTCACCGCTGGCAATTCGAATAAAAATCCATCCCCATTACGGTAATCTGCTGACTGTTGCGTGACACCATAATAACCCAATACTCCTGCTGTTCCATGGAACATCTGTCCACCTTGTTTCCAATCAATCACTGCTGATAAACGGAATTTTTTGTATTCAAAGTTTGTATTGAAACCTAAATTGAAATCAGGAGATACATTACCGATTACTTTTTCTTCACCAGCTTGTGGTAAGCCGTTTTCATCTACAACAATCTGATCTGCCTCGTTTCTTAAGTAAGAAACTCCATAAATAACCGGGAATTTATAACCAATACCTGCACGTACCTGTGGTTTCTACGAAGCCACCCATGAAGATACTGTTTACTCCTTCTTTCAACTCATCTACGTAGTTGTCTATTTTAGTGAAGTTAAAAGCAAAATCCCATTTGAAATCACCGGAACGGTAAGGAGCAACTGCTAAAGTCAACTCATGAACATTTGTATGGATTTTTCCACCATTGGTTACTAAACTTGAATAACCAGTAGAAGCTGCCAATGGCACATCAAAAATCTGATCTTTTACATTCTGACGTGAGAACGTATAGTTCATATTGATCAATCCGTTCAAGAAAGTCAAATCTGTACCCACCTCAATTGCTTGCGTATTTTGAGGTCTCAAGTTTGGATCATAAACTTTAGAATACGGAGTATAAGATGTTATTCCATCACTATTGATTGGGTACAAAATAGGAGTACCTGATGAGAAACCACCACCATATACGGGCTTGTCATAATAACTTTCATAGTAATCACCTGCTTGTCCTACTTCGGCAAATGAAGCCCTGATCTTACCCATGGTTAGGATAGAATTCTTAAGGCTTTCTAGTTCTGTGAAAACAAAACCAGCCGATACTGATGGATAGAAGAACGAACGGTTGTTACGTGGCATCGAAGAAACGATATCGTTACGACCTGTTGCGTTAAAGAACAACATGTTCTTGTAAGCTAACGCTAAACTACCAAAAGTACCGAATGTACGCGTACGGCGTAAGTTCTGCTCTGTAGTAACTGTTGAGGCATTATTGATATTATCCCATCCTGGAAAGTTGAAGTTCATACCAAAGGCATAATCTCTTCTACGTACACGATTAACTATTTCATTACCAACCATCGCATCGAAAACTAAATCATCGTTAATTTTCCAGTTGTATGCTGCAGTACCCAATGAGTTCCACTCCGTTACCGAGATATGGTAGTTCTCCACTTCTCCTTTTCCATTGGAATGTCCATAACCAAAAAGATCGGTATAATTGGATGTATAAGAATCAACACCTGCTTGGTATTTCAATGTCAATTTTTGATTTTCTCCTAAATCAGTCGCATATTGACCAAATCCATTACCAAAAAAACGTTGCGTATCTTCAGAGAATTTATTGTTCTCAGTAGCCCAATATGCCCCATCGAACCCTCCTGTACTACGGTATGTATTTTGTTGTGCAGGATTATTTAAATAGTGAGAAGGGATTCCCTTTAAGTCGTAAGACGAAGGAGCTCCAAATAATGTAGCCATGATACCATTATTGGCACCTGTTTGTTTTGTGATTCTTGAATTGACATAATTACCAGAGAATCCTGTTGTCCATTTATCCGATAATTTAGCTTCACCAGCTAATTTTGCCGTATAACGATCCATACCTGTAGATGGCACTATACCATCGGCATTAGTCGCTCCTAAGGACATCGCATAACTTCCTTTGTCAAATCCTTGCACAATATTGAAAGAGTTGTTAAAAGTACGTCCGATATCGAAGAATTCTTTCGCATTATTGTATGCTTGTGGCGCAGCCCATGGATCTAATCCTGCATTCGCACGTTGCGGCACATAATACATTCCTTCATGCTTACCATATTTCTTTGTATAGTCATTATCAACATTTCCACCATACACTGGATCTAAATGTAATTGATCGATACGTTGTCCCCATGCCGTTGAAGCCATTGGCGAATATTTGCCACCTGCCCCTTGTGCATACGTATTTTGAAAATCTGGAAGAACAGATACTTTATCAAAAGAAACATTAGAATTATAAGAAATCTGAGGTTTCCCTTGTTTTCCTTTTCCACTTTTAGTCGTAATCAAGATAACACCATTGGATGCACGCATACCATATAATGCAGATGCTGCTTGTCCTTTCAAGATATTGATGCTCTCGATATCGTTTGGATCGATATCCAAACCTCTAGAAGCATAATCGGATCCTGTTACGCCATTTCCTGTAGAAACATCATTTCCAGAAGAAATAGGCATACCATCCACTACATATAGTGGTGAGTTGTTACCCGTGAATGAGCGCGCTCCACGAATCGTAATATTAGCAGATGCACCCGGCATACCTGATGAAGGCGTTACCTGTACTCCTGATACTTTACCTTGTAATGCTGTTGCTAAGTTACTATTGGCAGCTTCTGTCAATTTGCTACCTTTTACTTCTTGCGTTGCATAACTTAATGATCTCTTTTGACGAGATTGACCCATTGCCGTAACCACAACTTCTTCAATCGTATTGGTATTATCTTCTAATGAGATATTGAATACTGAAGTATTGTTGTTAACAAGGATTGTTTTTTCGCCAAAACCAATGGAGCGAAATAAAACTACCTTACCTGCAGGTACATTCAATGAATAGTTACCGTTTGCATCAGTTTGAGTAGCTTGATTAGTACCTTGTACAACAACAGTAACACCTGGTACTGCTTGACCAGTTGTTGATGTTACACGGCCACTAATCTTTTTCTCTTGAGCGAATGCTACTGATGATAATATCATCCCCC
Source organism: Sphingobacterium sp. SG20118 (assembly GCF_044740685.1). Lineage (NCBI taxonomy): Bacteria > Pseudomonadati > Bacteroidota > Sphingobacteriia > Sphingobacteriales > Sphingobacteriaceae > Sphingobacterium > Sphingobacterium sp. SG20118. The sequence goes on along the minus strand of NZ_CP172826.1, from coordinate 713,997 downwards.
CTAAAAGAAAACTAAGTAATGTTTGTTTCATGCTATTTAGTTTGTTAATTAATATTTGTTATTAAAATCGGATGTGTAAACAGGAATGTTTAAACTTTAATTGTTAAAACAACCTTAATGACACAACACAAAAATCTACCTCCTATTCAGGTATCCTTTGTTTGTTAACAGATAGAGCGAATGACAGACCGGAAAGAGGACTTTATTATAGTTCCTTTTAAGTGATCTTACGAGAATCTGTAAATTTTCTTTTCAAAAATCTACGATGTATATTGGATAGTAAAATTAACACATGAAGTACATGTGAAAAACGGATAGCAAATATATAGAGTTGTTGTTGTTATTGCAAGTATTTTAATGAAAAAGTTTAAAACAGCAAAGAAACGCAACTGACCACCTCATCTTTTATCAAATAAGCAAAAACATCTAAACATAAACTAAATTTTCATAATAACCGTTATAACAGAATTATATACGGTAATCAATAGATTTAACAAAATTTTAACATAAAAAAAGGCTTGCAATTTTATTACAAGCCCTTCCATTTATATAAAAAAAAATTAATCGATATAGTCAAATCCTGTATATGGAACCAATACTTTTGGTATTTTAATTCCTTTTTCAGACTGATTATTTTCCAACAATGACGCAACTATACGTGGTAATGCTAATGCCGAGCCATTTAAAGTATGCGCCAATTGCATCTTACCGTCTTCGTTTTTAAATCTTACTTTCAATCGGTTAGATTGATAAGTTTCAAAGTTAGATACTGAAGAAACCTCTAACCAACGTTTTTGGGCAGCACTATATACTTCCAAATCGTAAGTCAAAGCTGACGTGAAACTCATATCGCCACCGCATAAGCGCAATACACGATAAGGTAATTCTAATTTCTGCAATAATCCTTGTACATAAGCACTCATCTCTTCCAACACCTCATAAGATTTATCTGGATGAACGATTTGTACCGTTTCTACTTTATCAAACTGATGCAAGCGATTCAATCCGCGGACATGGGCCCCATATGAACCTGCTTCACGGCGGAAACATGGTGTATAAGCACAGTGTCTGATCGGGAATTGCTCTTCCTTAACAATCACATCACGGTACATATTCGTAACTGGAACCTCTGCCGTTGGAATTAAATATAAGTCATCATGTGTCACATGATACATCTGCCCTTCTTTGTCTGGTAACTGCCCAGTAGCAAAAGCCGAAGCTTCATTTACCATAATGGGTACCTGCACTTCTTCATATCCTACTTTTGCAGCCTCATCTAAAAAGAAGTTGATTAATGCACGTTGCAAACGCGCACCTTTTCCTTTATATACTGGAAAACCTGCTCCTGTTACCTTAACACCTAATTCTAAATCGACAATATCGTATTTAGTCAATAGATCCCAATGACTTACGGCATCTTCTGACAATATAGGCACAGCACCCTGCTCTAGTACCACCTCATTATCGTCTGCAGCAACACCAAGTGGGACAGTCTCATGTGGAAGGTTAGGGAGTTGAACGATCTTAGCATTCAATTCCTGCTCGATCGTATTCAACTGTTCAATCAGTTGTTTGATTTGTTCCTTATATCCTGAGGATTGGGATTTCACGGCTTCAGCTTCTTCTTTTTTACCTTGACGCATCAATTCTCCGATTTTTTTTGCGGATGAATTTGCTTCAGCTGAAAGGGCATCTGATTCGGTCTGAATCTTGCGACGTTGTTCATCCAATGCGATGATTTCATCAACTAATCCAGTTTCCTTAAAATTTTTGACACCTAATCTCTCGATTACCTTATCCCTGTTTTCACGGATATAATTCAATTGCAACATAATTGTGTGTATTTTTAAAGAAACAAACTTAGATAAATTTGTTTTATTTACAATTTTAATTCTGTCATTTAATTAAAACAAAGTTATTCGTTCGGGTCCTTTCTATTGGCACTCACGATTGTTATTACAATAATCGATATCTCTTCCTTCATCAAGAAATAGTATGATGAGGAAATATAAATCATTTCCCTCATCATGCTTCTTTATTTAAGAATACTTGTAAATTGCTTATGTAAAATCTAACACCGCGAAAAAGTATGCATTATACACCTAATGACAATCGATATCAAGAAATGGAATACCGCCGCTCAGGTTATTCTGGAATAAAACTACCCGCAATTTCCTTGGGATTATGGCAGAATTTCGGCCATAACAATGACTTTGAAAACAGTCGACAACTAATCCAAACAGCCTTTGATGCTGGTATCACACATTTTGATTTGGCCAATAACTATGGTCCGCCTCCAGGCTCTGCAGAGGAGAAACTTCGGGAAAATAGTACAACGTGACTTCAAAAATTATCGTGATGAAATGATTATTTCGTCTAAAGCTGGATATACGATGTGGGATGGCCCATATGGAGATTGGGGATCAAAAAAATATCTGGTTTCCAGTTTAGATCAAAGTCTAAAAAGAATGCAGCTTGATTACGTTGATATTTTCTATCACCATAGACCTGATCCTGAAACACCACTAGAAGAAACGATGGCCACCTTAAGTCTTCTTGTGCAACAAGGAAAAGCACTCTATGTAGGTATATCAAACTATAAAACCTCTGAAGCGAAGCAAGCAATAGATCTATTGAGAGATATGGGCACTCCCTGCTTGATTCACCAACCCAAATATTCCATGTTCGAACGCTGGGTAGAAGAAAGTTTATTGGATCTTCTGGACGAAGAAGCCGTGGGATGTATTCCTTTCTCACCATTGGCACAAGGTCTATTGACAGATAAATACCTTCACGGTATTCCCAAAGATTCGCGTGCAGCTTCTGACAGCATATCTTTACATGAAAGTGATATCACACCGGAAAAAATTGAAAAAATAAAAACCTTACATGAAATTGCTTCCCAAAGGAATCAAAAACTAGCGCAAATGGCGGTGTCTTGGTTATTGAATAAACCGCAGGTGACTTCAGTTTTGATTGGAGCAAGTAAGGTAAGTCAAATTCAAGATGCAATAGAGGCCGTGAAACACCAACAATTCTCGGAACAAGAATTAAGACAGATTGACCTGATTTTAGCGACATAATAGGAAAGAGAAGGAAAATAGCAAGTCAAAGCCTTGATTGCAATTATTAAAAAAAACTTACCTTTGTAAATGCTTTATTTAGTTCCTACGCCAATTGGCAATTTAGAAGACATGACTTTTCGCGCTATACGTGTGTTAAAAGAAGCAGATGTTATTCTTGCTGAGGATACACGCACAAGTGCGCCCCTTTTAAAACATTTTGGAATCGAGAAAAAAGTGTTCGCGCATCATCAGCACAATGAACATAAAGCGATTTCCGAGATCATTAGATTTCTAAAGGAGGGCCAAAATATTGCTTTGATTTCCGATGCAGGTACACCAGCTATTTCTGACCCCGGTTTTTTATTGGTCCGAGAGGCCATCAAAGAAGGTCTTGAGGTACAATGTCTACCTGGAGCCACTGCTTTTGTTCCCGCTTTGGTAAATTCAGGACTGCCGAACGATCGTTTTTGCTTTGAAGGTTTTCTTCCCGTTAAAAAAGGTCGCCAGACACGCATGAAGTTCCTAGCTGAAGAAAAAAGAACCATGATTTTTTATGAGTCACCGCATCGTATCCTAAAAACAATAGATGAATTTATTCAAGTCTTTGGTGCAGAGCGACAAGCTTCTATTTCCAGAGAATTGAGCAAGTTGTATGAAGAAAATGTGCGCGGAACATTGACTGATTTAAAATTACATTTTGAAAACAATCCTATTAAAGGAGAATTTGTATTTTGTGTGGGAGGTTTAGAATAGGTTTGGCCTTCGTTTATTTAAAATAAATTTAACATGAACTTTGAACTATTTGCCATCGATGGCCAAGATATAAAAATCGTAGAAAGGTTACTCGTCAAATTACAAGATATGATGACTGATGGGGAACGTATCGATTATATTGCAGTACAAAAAAAACCCGCTGTAACTATCCTACCGGATAGTATTACCATCAGTAATAAGCGCATCTTCTTGTGCGAATTCACAAAGTTGGGTCTTGCTACAGATTTCGAAATCTTCAGTTGGAAAGATATTAAGGATATTGCTTTTAAAGAGGAAATATTTGGGTCGAAAGTAACCGTAATCCCCTTTACTGGTGAAAATTTAAGTATCGACTACATTCCTAAAGTTCAAGCTCGAAAACTGTATCAATTGATTAAAGGTGCATTGGAGAATTCCAAGTTAAATGAAATCGCTCCCCCTCCTAGTCAAGTAGCACCAACATTTGAAATCCAGAGACCTATAGAGGTGGAAATCACCAATACTTATATAGAACCTGTTGTAGAAGAAGTTAAAGAAATCGCACTACCACCTATTGCGGAAATAATTATTCCAAAAATAGAGGAAGAAGATGATGAAATGACACTCAAATTAAGGAAATTGAAAAGCTTATTTGACAAACAACTGATTACGCAAGCTGAATACGAAAACAAGAAAAACGAAATCTTATCTCAAATCTAATCGTGAGAAATCAATATTTACTGGCACTTTTAAGTGCCTTTTTATTATGGTTAGGATGGCCTCCTGTGCCCTATAGTAGTCCTATTTTATTAATCGCATTTCTTCCTTTATTAATCGCCATTGAAAATATCATTCGAAGCGATTCTTTTACAAAAAAGGGAAAGAAGGTATTTCTGACTGCTGGACTTACGGCAGTGATCTGGAAACACCGCATCTATCTATTGGGTCTACAACTCCATCTCGGCAGTAATGCCTTGGTATATCGCAATTTTCATTTCACTCATACCCTTCTTATTGGGAGCATTGTTAATGGCAATTGCATTTCGCCTATACTACCAGATGCGTAAGAAAGTATCCATTGGGTTTTCTTTATTCGGATTATTGGCATTTTGGATATCATACGAGTTTTTACATCAATCTTGGGATTTAGCATTTCCTTGGATGACGCTAGGCAATGGTTTTGCTAATTTTCATCAATTGATCCAATGGTACGAATTCACGGGTGTTTATGGTGGAAGTATCTGGATATGGTTGATTAACATATTGGTTTTCTTACTTTATTTGAACAAGAAGAAAATGAATGTATTGATTAGACCGCGTTTGGTGAAGGTCATGCTTGTTCTACTATTGGCAGTCCCAACAATTTATTCTATTGTACGTTACAGTACTTATGAAGAACATATCAATCCTTCTCAAATCGTTACGGTACAACCTAATATTGATCCTTTTGGAAAGTTCGGCTATATCAACCCTGAGGAGCAGCTGCAAACTTTAATGCAATTGTCACGTTCTGTTGCGAAATCGAATACGGAGTTTTTTATCTGGCCAGAAACGGCCTTATCACAAAGAGGTGATTTTGATGAAGAAGATTTCAGAAATTCAAATACGTATCATACCGTTATCGATTTTTTAAATGACTATAAAAATGGAAATGTGCTTTCTGGTATTGAAAGCTATCGACTGTATAACGATAAACGAACGCTTACGGCAAGAGAAATTGCACCAAATGTTTATAAAGACAATTTCAATGCTGCAACACTAATTGACGTATCGTCCAAATTACAGTTTTATCATAAATCAAAATTAGTCCCTGGAGTAGAACAAATGCCGTTTGGTACGGCTATCAACTTCCTTAAACCCTTATTTAGTGCTTTTGGGGGTACTACAGGTGGTTATGGTAAACAGGATAAACCCTCTGTATTCTATTCACAAAGTGGTATAGGAGCAGCACCGGTCATTTGTTATGAATCGATTTGGGGAAGCTATGTAGCACAATATGTGGCGCAAGGCGCTCAATTTATTGCGATCATAACCAATGATGGTTGGTGGGGGAATACTTCTGGAAAAGACCAACATTTAGATTATGCCAAATTAAGGGCTATCGAAAATCGCAGATGGGTAGCGCGCTCGGCTAATACAGGTATCTCCGGCTTTATCAACCAACGTGGTGATATCGTTCAAAAATCGACATGGTGGGAACCAGCAGCGTTAACTCAAGAGATTAATCTCAACGAAGAAATAACACTGTATACTAGAACTGGAGATCTACTTGGATACATAAGTCTTTTCTTTGCCTTACTTGCTATCGTTACTTTTTTCAGAAAAAATCAAAAAAGAGTCAATTCTGTTAAATAATCATGAACAGTACTGTAAGTAAACTTAGTTTTATTTAAATTTGTCCATTATGCAAGTATATTTTGATAATGCTGCAACTACAGCGCTAGATCCAGAAGTCATCCGTGTCATGATAGACACGATGGAAAATAATTTTGGAAACCCTTCTTCTATTCATTCACACGGACGACAAGTAAAAACAATTGTTGAAAAAGCCCGTAAGACAATTGCACATATCTTACATACTTCTCCATCTGAAATATTTTTCACATCTGGCGGTACGGAGGCTGATAATATGGCAATCGTACGTTCAATTGTAGATTTCGGTATCACACATGCGATCACTACGCCCATTGAACATCATGCTGTACTTCATACGCTGGAAGCGATAGAAAAATCAGGAAAAGTTCATCTCGACCTCTTACAGGTAGATGGAGATGGTAACATTGACATGATTCAATTGGAAGATTTATTATCAAAAAATCCAAGAACTTTTGTTTCTATCATGCACGGGAACAATGAGTTGGGAAACTTGAATGATATTGAAAAAATAGCTGAAATTTGTCAAAAATACAATGCCATATTTCATTCGGACACCGTGCAAACAATGGGACATTATCCACATGATCTGAGTAAATTAAAAATCGATTTCATTACTGGAGCTGCGCACAAATTTCATGGACCTAAGGGTGTAGGATTTCTTTATATCAATGCCAACACAAAAATAAAACCAATGATTTACGGTGGTGCCCAAGAGCGAAATATGCGCGGTGGTACCGAGAACGTATATGGTATCGCAGGATTAGCGAAAGCACTTGAGCTGAGCTATGAACACATGGAAGAGCATGCAGCTTACATACAAGGCTTAAAATCCTATATGATGGAACAGCTACAGGCCGCAATACCAGATATCAAGTTCAACGGAGTCACAACTGCTAATAAAGCACTTTATACCGTATTGAATGTATCATTTCCTTGTACCGACATGGCAGATATGTTATTGTTCAATTTGGACATTGCTGGCATTTCTTGTTCAGGAGGAAGTGCCTGTAGCTCTGGAACAGATATTGGTTCGCACGTGCTTGGAGCTATAAGAGCGGATGGCAATAGACCGTCTGTTCGATTTTCATTCTCCCGCGACAATACAAAAGAAGAAATTGACTTTGTTGTCAACCATTTAAAAGATTTATGCAAATAACATCATAAAAAAAGGACCTTCAAATTGAAGGTCCTTTTTTTATCTTGATTGCTGCACAATCATTAATCTTTTATTTTCTCTAATTTATAATTTTCCGCCAATTCCCCAACAATATCATCTCCTGATAAATCCAATTGCCAAAGCTTTGCTTTTTCACCTAGTTTGAATTTATAATCTACTCCTTCTAGCGTAACGATATCGTTTTCAAACTTCCACTTTCCATCTTTTACAAAAACTTCATCGCTCTTATTCAAATATTTAGAGGTATAGCGGTATGAAAAATTTTGATTCAATTTTAATACAGTTTCTATCCCGTCACAATCCGCACAAGGCATAATACCGATATACGCGCCACTAAGCTCTTGTAAGCTAACATATTGTTTATCCACACTATCTTTCACTGCTTCCGCACCCTTACGTTGATTATCGCACGCAATAAACAAAAATTGGATACAACACAGTAAAATTAATAGCCTTTTCATCTTCTTTAAAATCCTCTCTAACAATATTCAAAAAAGTATAGGCAAATTGGATACCAAAAATCAATATCAATATGTTAAAGAAATGTTAATATTCATCTTCATCCTCACCATCGAGTAAATTCAATGCCCCACGTAATTCTCCTAAGGCATGCATATTGCGTTTCTTTTGTGTTATAACGATTCCTTTTTGATAAATATCACGAGCTTCTTCCACACGCGTCATCTTTTCATAAAGCTTCCCCAAATGATAATAGGTTCCAACATAATCACTATGGTTGGTCACTAAATCCAGATACCCCTTAAGTGCTTCCTCTTGGTTGCCTAATTTTAAATATTCTGTAGCCATGGCATATTTCAAAAAGGGATCTTGAGGTGAATCTTTCAAAAATTCCTGTAGTTGTTCTAAACGGTCTGACATCATTTATTTTCTAATTTTATAGAAACAAAGCTACAAATAAATGAACAGGCTCAAAAACCAATATAAAAAACTCATTTACTATGCTAGCATATAAAAATGACAGAATATTGACGAACATGACATCTTGATTATTTTCACAATCTTTAGACAAAAATTACACATTTCATAAAAAATACACCGAATACTCGGAGTTTAAATATAAAATTAGTAATATTTAAACCTAATTTTATTAAAAATAAAATTACAAATCCAAATTGCAGAATGATGAAACTCTCTTAAATTATCTTTACATTTAACCTAATTATAATAAGTTTTAATAAAACGGTAATAGATTATGAAAATATTAGTGTGTATAAGTAATGTCCCTGATACGACATCCAAAATTACATTCACGAATGACAACACCGCTTTTAATAATGCTGGTGTGCAATACATTGTGAATCCATATGATGAAATTGCTTTATCAAAAGCAATAGATCTAGCTGAAGGAGGCAAAGGTACTGTCACTGTTATTTCGGTTGGAGATGTAACCACTGATGCCACCATTCGCAAGGCCTTAGCAACAGGTGCTGATAATGCAATTCGCGTGAATGCCACACCTAGAGATGCTTGGTTTGTAGCCAACCAAATTGCAAACTATGCTAAAGAAAACAACTTTGACCTCATATTGACAGGAAGGGAGTCTATCGATTATAATGGCACACAAGTAGGTGCATTCGTAGCTTCAATTCTAAATATTCCTTCAGTTTCAATCAGTAAAAAATTAACTATTGAAGGCAATACTGCCACTGTTGAGCGTGAGATCGAGGGAGGAAAAGAGGTACTAACCTTAAATCTACCTGCTGTTATTGGAACTGCTGAAGGTGTTGCCGAAACAAAAATCCCTAATATGCGAGGTATCATGACTGCAAGAACAAAACCTCTGGATATTATTGAACCTATTGAGGTCGCGCAATTATCACATATTGTCAAATTTGAAACGCCAGAAACCGCGCGGTGTGGTTACCTTGGTCGATGCGGGAGATGTGGAAAAATTAGTTTCGCTTTTGCACGAAAAAGCAAAAGTTATTTAACCAACACTAAAAGAAAAAGAATATGTCAATATTAGTATATGTAGAAAACACAGATGGTCAGTTTAAGAAATCAGCTTTTGAGGCTGTCTCTTATGCTAAAGCTATTGCTGATCAATCCGGAAATCACGTTATCGCATTATCAATTGGAAATGTAGCAGAAGGTCAGTTAAATCTGTTGGGTAAATATGGTGCTACAAAAGTTCTAAACGTCAATACCGAGCAATTAAAATCTTTTGTTAACCAAGCTTATACTACCATCATCGTCGACGCAGCAAAGTCAATTGAAGCTTCGCTAATTGTCTTATCAAATTCCTTTTCAGGGAAGGGGCTTGCACCACGTGTCGCAGCTAAATTAAATGCGGCTTTAGCCGATGGTGCAATTGAATTACCAACTGGAAGTGGTGACAACTTGCAAGTCAAAACAGGAGCCTTTTCAGGTAAGGCATTTGCATTTGTTGCTTTAACATCGCCCATCAAAGTCATATCGCTCAATCCCAATTCTTTTGAAATCAAAGAGTCGGATATTGCAGCGACGATTGAAAATTATAATCCGAGCATCGATGCTGCAGATTTCAGTACGATTGTCAAGGAAATCGTGAGAGCAACGGATAAAATTTCATTACCAGAAGCAGAAATCGTTGTTTCGGCAGGTCGAGGCTTAAAGGGTCCTGAAAACTGGGCTATGATAGAAGAGTTGGCTAATGTGCTAGGAGCTGCTACCGCTTGTTCAAAACCTGTATCTGATGCTGGCTGGAGACCTCACTCTGAACACGTAGGTCAAACAGGAATCGTCGTGAGCCCTAATTTGTACATTGCCATTGGTATCTCTGGTGCTATTCAACACCTAGCGGGAGTAAGTTCTTCAAAAACTATTGTTGTTATCAATAAAGACCCTGAGGCACCATTTTTTAAAGTAGCTGATTATGGTATTGTAGGGGATGCGTTTGAAGTGGTTCCCAAATTAATTACAGCTTTAAAAACTTATAAAGGATTATAAAATTCTTAATCTAAAAACTCCATTCGCAATAAATTTGTGAATGGAGTTTTTTTTCGCTCCAAATTATTCGCATATTTGTAAACCGTAAAGGTATCATAATGAAGAAAATCAAGTTAGACATCGTTGGTTTATCCTATAGTCAGACACAATCTGGAGCATATGCATTAGTTCTAGGTGAATCTGGTGGCAATCGTCGACTCCCTATCATCATCGGAAGTCATGAAGCACAAGCTATAGCGATTAGAATTGAAAAAATGGTTCCCAGTCGCCCTCTAACCCATGATTTATTTCAAAACTTCGCTAAAGCATTTCAAATTAACCTTCAGGAAGTTCTTATATACAATCTTATTGAAGGTATTTTCTACTCCAAAATCATTTGTTCAGATGGACAAAAAACAGTAGAAATTGATGCGCGGACTTCAGATGCAGTTGCTTTGGCTGTACGCTTTGGTTCCCCCATTTATGCCTATGACTTTATATTATCTTCTGCTGGAATCGTTATAGAAGGCAACGAATTTGCTTTTCTTGAGAATCTAGAGCATGCCGTAAATGCAGATGTTATAACGGATGATATAAAAGAAGAAACAGCAAAGTCACCAATACAGAATCCATTCTCTAGTCTTTCAGACGAGCAATTGAAAACTGTACTCGAGCAGTCACTCCACGATGAGAACTATGAGCAAGCGGCCTTAATTCGAGATGAGATATCTCGAAGAAAATAACGATTGCATAATCGAAACAAAACAAACTCAACTATATATTACTTATGTCTATTAAATTAAGGCTAACCATTATGAGCTTTCTCCAGTTTTTTGTGTGGGGAGCTTGGTTAATTACAATAGCCAATTACTGGTTTGGAACGAAACATTGGGACGGAACACAGTTTGGAGCTATCTTTGCAACAATGGGCTTTGCCTCTTTGTTCATGCCTACTTTAATGGGGATTATTGCTGACCGCTGGGTAAATGCAGAGAAATTATACTTAATACTCCATCTCTTATATGCAGCTGTTCTGTTCTATCTACCTCAAATAAATGACCCCGTTACATTTTTTTATGCGATGCTCTTGGCCATGTGCTTTTACATGCCAACATTAGCTTTATCCAATTCCATAGCTTATACAGTTCTTATACAAGGGAAGTATGATTTGGTCAAAGCTTTTCCTCCTATTCGTGTTTGGGGAACTGTTGGATTTATTGCCGCGATGTGGATTGTCAATTTAACGGGTAGCAAAGCTACGGGCATGCAGTTCTACATAGCTGGTGCTTCAGCAGTGGGATTAGGTCTATTTTCATTTTCCATTCCAAAATGCCCCCCTCGCAATATTAAAAATGAAAATTCATCCCTATTGCATACCTTAGGATTAGAGGCATTCAAATTGTTTGGGAACTATAAAATGGCATTGTTTTTTGTCTTTTCCACTTTTTTAGGTGCCGCTCTTCAATTAACAAATGCCTATGGAGATGTATTCTTAGATGAGTTCAAATTTTTCCCTAAGTACACCGATTCGTTCGTTGTTAAATATTCGACAATTATCATGTCGATTTCACAAATATCAGAAACCCTCTTTATTCTTGCTATTCCATTTTTCTTAAAAAGATTTGGCATCAAAAAAGTAATGCTGATTTCGATGTTTGCATGGGTACTACGTTTCGGACTTTTTGCCTACGGTGATCCATCATCGGGTTTGTGGATGATCGTCCTTTCCTGTATCGTTTACGGTATGGCATTTGACTTTTTTAATATATCAGGTTCATTATTTGTAGAAACATCTACTAGCTCTCAGATTAGAAGTTCCGCTCAAGGCTTATTTATGATGATGACCAATGGTTTTGGAGCCGTATTTGGTAGTTTAGTATCTGGTTTGATCATAGATAAGTATTACTCCATTTCGTTTAACAACATGTCAGATCTTGCGTCTTTTTTAGATACCGATATGCATAATAACACCTTGCTTTCTTTTGTAAAAGAACGAGGGGTATCAATTGGTGAAAATGGGTTATTCAACGCCGATTTAATTCTAAAAGACTGGCATCATATCTGGTTAGCATTTTCGATTTACACCCTAGTATTAGCGATTCTATTTGCAGTACTTTTTAAGCATAAACACGAAAAAACCTTACCTTTGGAGGGTGAATAATTAATATAAAAAAAGCCATTCGTCGAATGGCTTTTTTTATATTTGCACATGCAATTACCGTCTACCGACTTATTAGAGAAAATCAATAAGCAGTCCCAATCAAAAATTTATGATTGGTCATACCAAAAGTTTCTTCAAGCAGGTTTTAATAGCGAATGGTCACATACGATAAATTCTCTATTCTTATTACTAATCGTTATTATTATCTTATTAACGATTGACTTTATTACGCGTAAAGTAGTCCTTACACTGGTAACTCGATTTATCACAAAGTCAAAAAATGTAATTGATGATCATTTAATCAAAAACAAGACCCTAAAATACATCAGTCATTTTATTCCCCTCTTCATTGCTCAACAGATTAGCCCCATTATCTTTTTAGGTTTTCCAAACTGGTTAAAAGCAATCAACAAAGGGATTGAAGTATTGCTCGTTTTAATCATTATGGCCATTATCCATTCTGCTTTAAAAATCATACGCGATATTTTAAAAACCCGGAAAAGCTTTGCTGACAAACCATTAGAAAGTTACTTACAAGTTGCTCAAATTGTCTTAATCTGCATCGGTGGAACAATCATCTTTTCTATATTAACAGGAATTTCACCCAAGACTTTTTTAGTTTCTTTGGGAGCAGCCTCAGCCGTATTAATTTTAGTTTTTAAGGATACAATCCTAGGGTTTGTTGCAAGTATATCAGTGTCTGCTAATGATTCGATACGTGTAGGAGATTGGATCGAAATGCCAAAACATAATGCAGATGGATCTGTCATCGAAATAAACTTGAATAATGTAAAGGTTCAAAATTTCGACAAAACCATCACCACGATACCCACACACACGTTACTTATCGATTCTTTTAAAAATTATAGGGGTATGCAAACCTCTGGTGGACGGAGAATAAAACGTGCGATAAATATTAAAATCTCCACGATCCGTTTTATGACGGAGGAAGAAATAATGGATTTAGAAAAAATCAAACTTCTAAAACCTTTTATAGAGCAGCGAAGATTAGAAATTAACGAATACAACATCAAGAGTCAAGCCGACCAGACAATGCCTGTAAATGGTCGTAAAATGACTAATATCGGATTATTTAGAGCTTATATTACTGCTTACATAAGGCAGAACCCAAATATGCATAAAGAAATGATCAGTATGGTCCGGCAAATGGATCCGACAGAGCATGGTGTACCTTTAGAAATTTACGTTTTCACAAATGATACTCGATTTGAGATCTACGAAGGGATACGTTCGGATTTATTTGATCACTTATTTGCCGCGATTACCTTCTTCAAGCTAGAAGTCTTCGAAAGCCCCGCTTCCGATGATCTGCGAAATTTACGTATCAAAATCGATCAAGAAAAATAAGGTAAAAAAAAAGAAAAGGTAATCTTCTCCAAGATTACCTTTCTTCTTAAAAAACAAACTAAATTTTGGACATGTTTCCCAACAGATCCCACATTAACCCTTACTATATGAATCAAAAATTACTCTGATACAAATATAGAATTGCCATATTAAGCCAGCCTTAAGTAATGTTTAAACTTTCAATAACTTTCATAAAAAAAGCAACCTATTAAAGGTTGCTTACGATATTTTTAGAGTGATTAGTTATTTAACGTGATTGACAACTTGGATTTCTTTCACTGCTGTATGAATGCGATTAAACATATCCGTTGCTTTAATTTCAATTTTATAGTTACCTGCATTTAGCTTCGGTAATTTCAATTTCCATAAATGAGGAGATACTGTACCATCTGATGGTCTTCGCCCTTCTTTGTAACTAATTGCCAAATCAAATTGATTGACACTATCATCGAAAGATGGATCGACTTCTTTCACATGCTTCATATCTTTCCATTCTCCATCATTTATACGGTATTGTACCTGATCATCGCTTTTGCCGATAAAGAAATTGGCATAAATTGGGTAGCGTTGCACATATTTTTGATCAACAACACTTGGCCCTGAAAGCGCTATTTGATATGATGATTCTTTTCCAACCACTTTATAATCAAAACTATATTGATTATCCTTAACATGGAGCATCGCATATCCTTTTGGAGTACCGTCGCGCATGGTCGATTGGGGTATACCATCAGCATCATATTCTCCAGAGTACCAGTCACCAGAGGTGGTTTCCTACATTATATTCATGATGAGGTTTTTCTTGCTTCCACCCTTCCTTATTTCCGAAAAAATTATGCTGTTGATAATGTGTATGCGCTGATAAAGACAATGTGTGCGGATACTCACTTAAGATATCAAATAAACGGTCACGATCCGCCGCACGGAATACAGCAGGATTATCATGTTCTAGTGGAATATGAAAAGCTAAGACGATTAGTTTGTCTTTAGGAACAAATTTCAAATCATTGGCAATAAAATCTAACTGATCTTGACGTAAACCTCCCTTGTATCCTTTGCCTGTATCTGGATTGGGATAAATGATATTGTCGATGATCAAAAAATGAGCATTACCATAATTAAAGGAATATGTTGCAGGACCAAATGACGCTTCGAAAGCTTCATCTGAATATCGATCTTCCTTCGTATCGTAATTTAAATCGTGATTTCCAATTACATTGAACCAAGGTAATCCCATTAATGAAATGGTACTTTTATATGCCGGATGTAAAGACAGATCATCGCCAACTAAATCGCCAAGACTGATACCAAATGCAGCTTCCTTTTTATTCGCTATCCGATCAATGATTCCTCGTTTAAAGTAATCCATCTCTGCCATATTATAAGCTTGAGGATCCCCAAACACAAAAGCAGAAAATTCTTTGGCTTCGGGCTGAGCAGTCAATGCAAAGTTAATCTCTTTTGGCAATTTTCCAGTTGGCGAAACGCCACTATATTTCAAATTTGGACTACCTTCAGGTTTATGAATGTAGTAGAACTGAGGTTCGTGACTCTTGTTCAGTTGTAATCCAAAGTTGGAAGGTTTGATAACAAAGATAATGTTATCCTTAGCAACTGCTAGCTTATAGCGTCCTTTAGCATCTGTTTGAACGACATCTACACCATTACTAACTGAAACATGGGGTATCCCCATCTCATTTCTATCTAAAACACCATTCTTATTGATATCATTAAAAACAATACCTTTCGCGATTTCTTGAGCACTAGCATAGTAACTCAAGGACATAGCTGCAGCAACAGCAAAAATATTTTTCATTTGGATTTGTTACAAAGTTTAGGGCGAAGCTACTGCTCTAATGTGAATGAATAACAACCATATCGTTAACAAACCATTAATTTAACAAATAAAGGGAATCGAATGATTCCCTTTATAATATCTTACTGATTTTTTTTAATTTGATCTAGATTGCGCTGAGGCTAAAATCCTATTGACTTCATCAATCATGGATTTACCAGCATCCCGCATTTTGGGGTTGCCCGCAAAATCCGCATCCATGGTTACTTTTTTAGATTTGTCTTTGTAATTCAGTTCTAAATAATAACGAGGAATAGTAGCGTTCTCTGGGTTTTGCTTTGCTTCAGGACCTGTCATATCATCATCGAGATTCCAAAAACCTAACTCTTGCGCTTTACGGTGTAAGTAAAGTAAATCGTCTTTACTCATGCGTACCGTATCCTTCTCGATTTCATTAGACTTGGTTACATATTGAAAGATACCAGTATTGGAGTCATATTGATTATCCAAATGATTAGGCTCGCCGTACCGAAAGACTACAGATTGGAAATCTGTAAAACGGAAAGGTGCATTACTAATCATGTTACTGTAGTAATAAACACAATACATTAGAAATGGTACAACAATACATAATGCCAAAAAAATCTTTTTACCCTTGATACTCATCTTTACTTTATTTTTGACAAAAATAAGGATAAAAATAGTTTTATAAAGTTTTATCCATTATTTGACACAAAAAAGGGAATTCAAATACTATCACTGTTTAGGATTTGGGTGTCCCTGCATTTTTAAAATATTTAGCATACCAAGAATCTGACAAATCGGAGATAATAACCCCCTTTTTAGTTGATACATGTACAAATTTATTATTATGAAGATAAACCCCTACATGATCCACATTACGTCCGCCAAATGAGAAAAATACCAAATCTCCTTCCTTAAGTTGCGAATTTCTCTTTTTCTTAACCGCAACACTCATATCTCGTGAAGAGCGAGGTAAATCCTCCTGATATACTTTTAGATAAAGGATATTGACAAACCCTGAGCAATCTACTCCGCGTTTTGTACCACCGCCCATGCGATGTGGTATGCCCATCCAATCATCGATAAAAGAGTACAAATTAGGATTGAGTTCTTTTTTCTTCACTTGAAGTAAATCGGCATAACTTTCTAGAGAGCTTTTGCTATAATTCTTTCCTCTTGCCTCACTGGCATCAGTCAACACTCTATTTTTCCCTCCTGAACCAGCTACTTTTTTATTCACGGAACAACTGCTCAAGAAAAATACGAGACTAATAAAAAATAAGAAAATGCGCTGTAGAGCCATGATAAAAAAGATAAATTGTTAATCAAATGTAATAAAACCATATTTAACAGCCAAACACTCGTCTGGTTCTTCTTATACCTCTGCAAATTGTAATTTTGTCCAAATCGGTAAAAAATTCATATGGAAAAATTAAAGGGGGCAATTGCGGTATTTGTGGGGGCTAGCAGTTTCGGGCTGTTATCCACATTTGTCAAAAAAGCATATGCCCAAGATTATACGTTAGGACAAGTTACGGGTGTACAAGCCATATTTGGTATGCTCATCTTATGGATGGTATATGGGTTCATCCAACTATTCAGCCCTAAAGTGAATCAAGCTTATGTTAAGAAAACTAATAAATGGAAAATAGTCATCAGTGGCATCTCTACAGGCTTAGTTAGCATTGTTTATTATAAATGCGTACAAGTGGTACCTGCCTCCTTGGCAATTGTATTGTTGATGCAATATATTTGGATCGGTACTTTAATTGAATTTATTTTCTTTAAAAATAAGCCTTCAAACCGTCAATTGACTGGAATAGCTATTGTTCTTGTCGGAACCTTGCTAGCGACGGGCCTTATAGAACAAGGGATTGATAAACTCAATTGGACTGGCATCCTATATGGTCTTTTGGCAGCAACCGCATACGCCGTATTTTTGATTGTAAATGGACGGGTCGGAAACGACTACCCCCCTATTCAAAAAAGTGCTCTTATGGTTACAGGGTCGTGCATAATGATTTGCTGCCTATTTCCACCCACATTTTTAGTCACTGGAGCATTAGGCGATAGCATATGGCATTTTGGATTTATCCTTTCCTTTTTCGGAACTGTAATACCACCCCTTCTTTTTGCTTATGGGATTCCAAAGATTGGTTACTCATTAAGTGGAATTTTAAGTTCTGCAGAATTGCCAGTAGCAGTTTGTATGTCTTACTTCATACTAAAGGAGGCCGTAACCCCCATACAATGGCTGGGTGTAATCCTGATATTAGCGACTGTTATCTGGCTGAATGCTAAAACTAAAGAGTCAACATTATAATCGATAAAAAAGGATCGGCTCAATTCCAATGGAATTGAGCCGATCCTTTTTTATATTCTTTATTTTGCAAAACCTTAGTGAACTAACTGTTCCTTCAATTCTTCTATTTCTACTTCACCATTTTCAGTTATGGATAAGAATTTCACGTTGGCTACTTCATTGACCAACAAAGGGTCGTAAGCTGTACGTACTTTTACATAATTTTTAGAAAACCCATGCATAAAGCCTTCCTTCTCGTCACTTTCAAAGAGTACCTCCCCCACTTTATCCAGCTGTTTTTCATAAAAAGCACGACGTTTTTTCTCTGATAAAATGTGTAACATCTTACTCCGCTCACTGCGTTGAGATCCAGGTACAGCACCTTCCATCTGCGCTGCTATCGTATTCTCACGTTCGGAATAAGTAAACACATGCAAATAAGAAATATCCATCTCATTCAAGAAATTGTAAGTATCGATAAAATCTTCACGAGTTTCACCAGGGAATCCAACAATTACATCCACTCCAATACAACAATCGGGCATTAATTGTTTAATTTTCTCCACACGCTGTGCATAAAGTTCTCGCTTATAACGGCGGCGCATCATACTCAACACTTTATTATTACCAGATTGTAGTGGCATATGAAAATGAGGGACAAAACGTTTTGATTGTGCTACAAATTCGATAATCTCATTTGCTAAAAGATTAGGTTCAATCGAGGAGATACGAATACGATCAATCCCTTGTACTTCATCCAAAGCTTTTACAAGATCCAAGAATTTATCTTGTCTTAGCCCATCACGAATCCCAAAATCACCAATATTAACTCCTGTAAGTACGATTTCTTTCACACCTGAGGCTGCAATTTCTTCTGCTTGACGCACAATATCATCGATTTTACCCGACCGACTTGCACCACGCGCAAGAGGGATGGTGCAAAAAGTACAAGAATAGTCACAACCATCCTGAACTTTCAAGAATGTACGCGTACGATCCCCAATGGAATAAGCTGACACAAATTGATTCGTTTCATCAATAGGTGCATTATGAACGATTGCTTTTTCGTTTTTTGTCAAATCATTGATGTGTTCAATAATATTGAATTTCTCAGCTGCACCTAAAACCATATCTACTCCTGGAATTTCGGCAATTTCAGCAGGTTTTAATTGGGCATAACAACCAACAATTGTGATATAGGCGTTTGGTGAATACTTGAGTGCTTCCTTTACCACCTTACGACATTTCTTATCTGCATGATCGGTTACTGAACATGTATTAATAACATAAACATCTGCGGCACTATTAAATGGTGTCGTTTCATAACCCGCGTCTTGAAAGACGCGACCTATGGAGGATGTTTCTGAAAAATTCAATTTACATCCTAAGGTATAGAAAGCTACTTTTTTACTCATAATGATTTTGCAAAAATACAACAAAAAGCACCAAATGAAAATTCTTAATCCTGATTTAATCGCTTTTCCACTAATTATGAGATTTTAATGATCCTAAAAGCAGTGATGGACCAAGAGAGAACACACTAAATTCCGTGCAGTCAAAAGCATGCTCTTTAATTTTATATCCCGAGTGAATTCATATATTCTTTGCACCATTTTACTGTTAATTATAGAAAACTTTATGGTGCTCTGACACCTGCTCACTTTTTTTTATGATGACGTAAATCCTTCGAAAATATCTTATCTTCGTATATTAATTTAAACATGAATATACTGTTGGTTAAGATGATTGCTATGAAAACAAACTTAACCACTTAATAATCACAACAAAAGCAGCCGTAACATGAAACAATATCTTGATTTACTACAACACGTATATACCAATGGGGTGACTAAAACTGACAGAACAGGAACAGGAACTAAGAGTGTATTTGGACATCAGATGCGTTTCAATTTAAAAGAAGGATTTCCTCTTGTCACGACAAAAAAGCTACACCTTAGATCTATATTACATGAGTTAATCTGGTTTTTGAAAGGTGAAACAAATATCAAATATTTAAAAGATAACGGTGTTAGTATTTGGGATGAATGGGCTGATGAAAATGGCAATTTAGGTCCTGTTTACGGGTCACAGTGGCGTTCTTGGCCAACACCTAATGGTGGCCATATTGATCAAATTGAGAAAATAATCAAGCAATTAAAAACTACTCCGGACTCAAGGAGAATCATTGTTTCTGCATGGAATGTAGCAGAAATTGAAAATATGGCTTTACCTCCCTGCCATGCTTTTTTTCAATTTTATGTGGCACCTGCCGATCCTGAAAACGGAATTTTGAAACCACAGCTTTCCTGTCAACTATATCAGAGAAGTGCAGATATATTTTTAGGCGTACCTTTTAACATTGCTTCTTATGCTTTGTTAACGATGATGGTGGCACAAGTTTGTGATATGGAAGCGGCCGAGTTTATTCACACCCTAGGAGATGCCCACATCTACAGCAATCACTTCGAACAAACAACATTGCAATTGAGTCGTGAACCCAAACCTTTGCCTCAATTAAAAATCAATCCTGAGATAAAGGATATTTTCGAATTTAAATTTGAGGACTTCGAATTGTTGAATTACGAATCACATCCGCATATTAAAGCCCCAGTAGCAGTATAAGTACAATTATCCGTATACAATTGTGTAAAATATAAAATGAGCAAACTAAAAATAACATTAATCGTAGCCGCTACTGATAACAATGTAATCGGCAAAGGAAATAAAATGCCTTGGCATTTACCCAATGATCTGAAGTATTTCAAAAAAAACACATTAGAACATAGTGTTGTAATGGGTAGAAAAACTTTTGAATCTATAGGAAAACCACTTCCTGACCGTAGAAATATCATCCTAACACGCGACATGACAGCAAAATCAAATGAGGTCGATATCGCCAATAGCTTTCAAGAAGTATTGAATTATTGTAGAGATGAAAGAGAAATTTTTATCATTGGTGGAGGTGAGATTTTTAAACAAACTTTACCATTTGCCAATAGAGTACTACTCACGCGACTGCATACTACGATTGATGGAGATGCATACTTTCCTGAATTACCAGCTCATGAATGGACATTAGAAAGTGAAGACAAACATGAGAAAGATGAAAAACATGCTTTTGACTACAGTTTTCAGGTATATGTAAGAAAATAAAAAAGAGGCTTCCACACTAGGAGGCCTTTGTTATAAATCAACTTTTGAACTAACAGAACATGTACAAATACCTAACATTTTTTTGTATCAGCATCATGTCAAATTCTTTTGCTCAAAATATGGACACTGTTTACCTTGAAAAATTATTGCAAGGTCATCCTGAGCTGTTTCGACATATTTTAGATCACCCGACTAAAAATGAAGTTCAAATTCTTTATACACAGATTGATCGGGACAAAAACAATATTCCTCATTTTACATCCTATAGCTACAGATTAAATCCGAATTGGTACTTCTACCCTGCCAGTACCGTGAAATTACCTACAGCTATCTTAGCTTTAGAAAAAATAAATGAGTTAAACATAACTGGATTATCAAAAGACACGCCGTTACGTATCGACTCAGCTTATGAAAAACAAACAACTGTACTGCGCGATGAGTCTGCCGCCAATGGACTTCCTTCTGTAGCACAATACATCAAAAAAATTTTACTGACCAGTGATAATGATGCGCAAAATAGGCTCTATGAATTTATTGGTCGTGCTGAGCTCAATCGTAAATTAAAAAAACATGGAACCAAAAATAGTCGAATAGTTAACAGATTAGCAATTGGGGATAAAGGTATCTGGGCTAAACATACCAATCCTATTACTTTCTACCAAAATCAAAAAACCATCTATCATCAGGCAGCGCAATTTGACCCAAAGGATTATCCTATTCTGCTTCAAAATACAATTCAGGGTGTCGGCTATATGAATGATAAGGATGAAATTGTTAATGAGCCCTGGAGTTTTGAAGGCCTCAATGTTTACCCACTAGAAGATCAACAATTGGTCTTGAAAAAGCTACTTTTCCCAGAGGCATTCAATCGTGAAGACAGATTCAGATTAACAAAAGAAGACTATGCTCTTATATATGATTATATGTCAAGGTATCCATTTGAATCTGATTATCCGAATTACGACACGAACGAATTTTGGCCTGCGTATAGTAAATTACTTTTTTACGGTCGATATAAAAATGCTTTAATAGACGCTAATGTGCGCATTTTCAATAAATATGGCGATTCATATGGCTACAACATTGACAATGCCTATATCGTTGATTTTGAAAATGGTGTTGAATTTTTATTAGCAGTAGTTATTCAATCTAATGAAAATGGTATATACAATGACGGAGTTTATGAATATGAAACCGTCACCTATCCATTTCTGAAAAATATCGGTCAGCTTATCTATCAAGAGGAGCTGAAGAGAAGTAAAAAATTTAAACCCAATCTCGCTAAGTTCGACTTTAGAAAATAATAAAAAAAGGCTTATCAATAATTTGATAAGCCTTTTTTTATTTCTATATGTCTTTATCTTTTCAGAGCAACTTCAATTAATTCCCCATAAAACTCCTGTTCTGTTATACCTGCCGCTCTTACTTGTTGCGGAATAAAACTCTGCGGCGTTTGTCCTGGAATTGTATTGATTTCAATAAAATAAAACTTATCTGAATCGTTTTCCAAAAAGAAATCAATACGGACCATTCCTTTACAATTCAATCGTACATATACTTCCTTCAGTATCTTAGATATGCGTAATTGTTGCTCTTCATTTAGGCTTGCAGGAGTTATTTCTTCCGTTAAACCTGGAATATATTTTGCCTCAAAATCAAAAAACTCACGTGTAGTTTTAACTTCCGTGGCAGGAAGTACAATCAATTCACCATCAATATTCCGATAAATACCTTCAGAAAATTCACGACCATGAACGAATTCTTCAACAATAACTTGACTTCCTGTATTTTCAGCATCAAATGCCTTATCAATAGCTTCTTTTAATTCTTCTGCTACTTTTACCTTCGTCATGCCAATACTACTACCACCAGCATTTGGTTTGACAAAATACGGCAACGCTAATTTCTCTTCTACAAGAGCAACACCTTCAGCGCGCTGCGCTTCAAATAACAAGACAGATTTTGCGAGGTACAAATCACTGATATCTGCTAGAATAGCTTTTGTATAGCCCTTATTCATCGTTAGAGCTGAAGTAAGTGCATCGCATGATGAGTAGGGCATGCCCACTAAATCAAAATAGCTTTGTAATCGACCATCTTCACCAGGGGAAACCATGAACCATAATAAATGCTAAATCAAATTTTATGATGCTATTATCAAGCGCTAAAGTAAAATTTTCTTTGTTTATCGGAACCTTAATTCCAGAATCACTCACATAAAACCAAGAATCCTGAGTAATAGTAATTTGATAGATATCATACTTATCTTGATCCAGCTGCGAGTAGACAAATGCAGAACTTTTGAAAGAAACTTCTGCTTCGCCTGTATAACCTCCAGTTATTAATGCTATTTTTGTTTTCATAAAAATTATTGTGATTCTTGTAACAAATATAATTTGCTATACACAGAAAAACGAATAATTTTGTTCATTATTTAGCTGGTAGGATAAACGAAACAAATAATGGCTTTAATCTTGCTTGATGAGAATAGTATAAAATGATTTTTTAAAGAAATATAAATGTCAAAGATATTACAATATTTAAGAACGAATACGTTTAGAAACAACCTTCTTATTGCCATCGGATTTGTTGCAGCAATTTTTCTATTTATATATTTAGGCTTAAAGGTTTATACGAAACATGATGAATCAATCGATGTGCCCCTTGTAAAAGGCCTGCATATTAACGCCGCTATTACAGCTTTGGAAAATGCTAATTTGGAGTATCAAATTGACTCTGTATATCAAATGGATGCTAAACCAGGTTTAGTAATTGAACAAGATCCAGAGGCAAAATTTCATGTTAAAAGCGGCCGTACCATCTACCTGACAATTATTACGGAGGTAGCACCGGAGATTGCATTTCCTAAAATTAAGGACAAGACATTAATTGAGGCCTCTTCTATACTAAAAAATCATAATTTGCGTATAGGTGATACCACTTACATCGCCGATATCGCAAGGGATATTGTTTTAGATGCACAATTTGCGGGACAGTCAATCCGTGATGGTAGAATGATTCCAAAAGGATCAAAAATAGATTTAATTCTAGGTAATGGACAAGGTGCTAATGAAGTACAGATACCAAACTTATCTGGCTTAACTGTAGCAGAAGCAAGGTTTGCTTTACAGGGTATCGGTTTATCACTAGGAACAGTGACTTATGATATTGGCGTTTCAGATACGAGCACTGCTCGAGTCATTACGCAATCACCTGGTTTGGAAGTAGGTATTACCAGTATAGGTGCAAAAATAGACCTGACACTATCGAATAGCATTCCAGTAACAACAACTCCCTAATTAGAAAAAAATAAAAAGATCCATAAAAAATGGAAAATAAAAAGAAAATACCAACTTGGATAAAATTAATTGTTCTTCTTTTTCTAGTTATAGGAGGATATTTCGGATGGACAGCATATCGTACTTTTTTAGCTCCAAATGTAACGGATATTCAAAAATATCTCTATATCAATACAGGCGACACCTATGAAAATGTATTGCAAAAGATTAAAGATCAAAAAATTGTGTCAGACCCTGTTAGCTTTGACCGTGCTGCTCAATATCAAAATTACAAGGAAAGTGTTAAAGCTGGCCGATATGCTTTGACTCCTGGTATGAACAACAGAAGATTCATCGGAAATCTAAGAGGTGGCTATCAGGATGCCGTGAAATTTAGATTCGAAAACATTCGTTTAAAAGATAATTTCGCTGGCAAACTAGGAGAAAATTTTGAAGCCGACTCGCTCACATTCCTTAACCTATTGAATAATGAAAGTTTAGCGAAGTCATATGGGTTTACTGCGGATAATTTCTTAGCCATGTTTATTCCTAATACTTATGAGCTATACTGGAACACAGAAACCTGAAAAGCTATTCGCTCGATTTCACGATGAATGGACTAAATTTTGGACTAGTGAACGCCTTGCTAAAGCAAAAGCAATCAATCTAACACCACAAGAGGTAAGTTCACTTGCTGCGATTGTAAAGGGAGAAGCTTTACATAAGGATGAGATGCCTGCAATAGCGGGATTATACCTGAATAGATTGCAAAAGGGAATATTATTGCAAGCTGACCCAACGGTAATTTTCGCCAATAACGACTTTACAATCCGTAGAGTTTTAAATAAACATCTAAGAACGGATAATCCGTACAATACTTACATCTATAAAGGTCTTCCTCCAGGTCCTATTATGATGCCAAGTATCGCGTCAATAGATGCAGTATTGAATTACAAAAAACACGATTTCATCTATATGTGTGCCAAAGAGGATTTTTCGGGTTACCATGCTTTTGCTACAAATATTGCAGAACACCTCGTTAATGCCCGTAAATTTCAAAAAGCTTTAGACGACCGAAATATCAAAAAATAATATGTTTCAATCCGAATATCAAACAAGGGTACGTTATGCCGAGACCGATCAAATGGGATATGTTTACTATGGTAACTATGCTGCATTTTATGAGATAGCACGTACCGAAATGTTGAGAAGTACGGGTATCTCTTATCGAGAACTGGAGGAAATGGGCGTCATGTTACCCGTAATGGAAATGAAATGTAAATACATCAAGCCTGCGCGTTATGATGACTTAATAACGATTAAGACCACTATTCGAAAAAAACCAGCTGTCAGAATTATCTTTGAATATGAACTCTTCAATCAGAATGGAGACTTGCTAAATACAGGCGAAACAACATTGGTATTTGTTGATATCAATAAGAATAAACCAACAATGCCACCCGCTATTTTTCTAGAGAAAATGGCTCAATATTTTGAATAATCATGTCAAATATCCATCCATACTTATTGAAATTAAAACTTTACAATCAAGTTATTGAATGGAGTAAAACGGTCATTTTACCTGGATTCGGCTCTTTACCTTTATATACTGTCGCGGTATTTTTTTTTCAAGAGATATCACGTGATTCCATCTTAAGTAAAGCGTCTTCGCTATCATATAGTTTTATGTTGGCTATTTTCCCGGGTATTATCTTTCTTTTCACATTGATACCTTATATACCGATTGACAATTTCCAAGAGAAACTGCTCGAGTTCCTTGAAGTAGTAATCCCTCACAATGCCTATGAGGTTGTCGAAACGACATTAGAGGATATCATCAAAAATCAAAATGGAGGACTTTTATCTTTTGGTTTTATATTAGCGACATATTTTGCCACCAATGGCATGGCCTCTATGATGCGAGCTTTTAATAAATCGTCTCTTATCGCTGAAAAACGCAGTTGGGTTAAACGTAGAATAATTGCCCTAGGCTTGGCCTTTCTAATCATTACTGCCCTCACAATA
The DNA here is from genome assembly GCF_044740685.1 of Sphingobacterium sp. SG20118. Taxonomy (NCBI): domain Bacteria; kingdom Pseudomonadati; phylum Bacteroidota; class Sphingobacteriia; order Sphingobacteriales; family Sphingobacteriaceae; genus Sphingobacterium; species Sphingobacterium sp. SG20118. The sequence goes on along the minus strand of NZ_CP172826.1, from coordinate 687,613 downwards.
GGAATGACCATATTTACTTATGCTGGTATTATTGTCAACTATTTAAAAGATAGCATAGCCATCACTAATAGCTTTTGGGCATTTGTTATTAAAGCTGCACGCTGGCTGGTTATATTTGGAATTTATTTTTTTACGGTTAGTTGTCTCTATAAATTTGCTCCAACATCTTCACGAAGATGGAAATTATTTAGTCCCGGTGCTACATTAGCAACTATTTTAGCCATCTTAACCTTCTCCGGTTTTGCATTTTATATTAATAATTTCGGCACGTACAATAAACTTTACGGTTCGATCGGTACACTGATTGTCATCATGATCTGGATGTACCTTAATACCTTAATATTATTGATAGGTTATGAACTAAATGCTGCAATAGCCCTCTCTAAACAAAGTATAAAATTTGTGAGACCAAAATCATATAACTCTTTCCGGGGTAACGACGACCAATAATATCAAGTTTCTGCCACTCCCCCTCAAACGGTTAAGTATTCGCCAATGCAACTGAAAAGGATATATATTGGCACGCTAGATCATTAGGCATCCTATCAGAACTGTTATTAAAGACACCTAAATTATTCAATAGAAATGCTGTTGACAGATAGCACTTATATAAAATCATGACATCTTCTTGAAGATGTTACAAAGACCTCCTATAATGTTATGAAAATTTCATTTAGCGTACTAACAGTACGCTAGCCTCATAAACATGGAGTAAAAGCTAAAATTAAACTAAAACAAGAACCCAAACTTAATATCTAGGCATTTTAAACTATAAAAGCAGTTGTCTTTTCTGACGTTAATTCGTTCGAAATAACATGATATAAGTAGAATGTGGATAACAATTTAAAAAAAACAAGATATAAATCCTTGTTAATAAAAGTTTTTCGTATTTTTGCAGTCCCTACAATGTGGGGAAAAGGAGAAAAAATAATTAATGGCAAAAAAACAAGAAGTAGAAAAAGAGCTAGCAGCGAAAAACGCGGAGCTACAAGGCGCTGACACCAAAGTGGTGAAAGACACAGAAAAAATTGAATCAGAGGCTGATTCAAAACTAATCGAAGAAATCAAATCTAACACGTGGATCACTCCTGAGGGTGAATTCGACTGGGATGCAGATGACAAAGGTTTCGGAAATTACAGCGATGCTGAGCGCGCTAAATTAGAAGAACAATACGCAGGTACTTTCAACCAAATTAATCAAGGTGAAATTATCGAAGGTACTGTTGTGTCTATCAACAATAAAGACGTTGTCTTAAATGTTGGTTTCAAATCTGACGGTTTGGTTTCATTATCTGAATTCCGTGACTTACCAGAATTGGCAGTTGGCGATGTAGTTGACGTTTTTGTAGAGTCGCAAGAAGATGCTAATGGACAATTAGTATTATCTCGCAAACGTGCTAAAACTCAAAAATCTTGGGAAGCTATCAATGAGGCATTGGAAAATGATGCTATCATTAACGGTTATGTTAAAAGTCGTACTAAAGGTGGTCTTATCGTTGATATCAAAGGTGTGGAAGCATTCTTACCTGGATCTCAAATCGATATCAAACCTATCCGTGATTACGATATTTACGTAGGTAAAACAATGGAATTCAAAGTTGTTAAAATCAACCACGAATTCAAAAACGTTGTCGTATCTCACAAAGTATTAATTGAAAACGACTTAGAGAACCAAAAATCTGAAATCGTATCTAAATTAGAAAAAGGTCAGGTATTAGAAGGTACTGTTAAAAATATCACAGATTTCGGTGTGTTCATCGATTTAGGTGGTGTTGATGGTTTACTTCACATTACTGATATTTCATGGGGTCGTATCGAGCATCCAAAAGAGGTATTAACATTAGATCAAACTATCAACGTAGTTGTGTTAGATTTTGATGATGAGAAAAAACGTATCGCTTTAGGCTTGAAACAACTTTCTGAGCATCCTTGGGAATCTTTAGATAAAGAATTAGTTGTTGGTTCTAAAGTAAAAGGTAAAATCGTAACAGTTGCTGATTACGGTGCTTTCTTAGAAATCATCCCTGGTGTTGAAGGATTAATCCACGTTTCTGAAATGTCTTGGTCTCAAAACTTACGTTCTCCACAAGAGTTCTTAAAAGTAAGTGATGAAATCGAAGCTGAGATCTTAACTTTAGATCGCGATGAGCGTAAAATGAGCTTAGGTATCAAACAATTGACTCCTGATCCATGGAAAAATATCGTTGAACGTTACCCAGTAGGTTCTAAACAAACTGCAGTAGTTAAAAACATGACTAACTTCGGTGTGTTCGTAGAATTAGAAGAAGGTATCGATGGTTTAATCCATATCTCTGACTTATCTTGGTCTAAGAAAATCAACCACCCTAACGAATTCACTAAAGTTGGTGAAAGATTAGATGTTGTTGTTTTAGAATTAGATGAAGAAAATAGAAAATTATCTTTAGGTCATAAACAATTAGAAGAAAACCCTTGGGATACTTTCGAAACTATCTTCACAATTGATTCAGTTCATGAAGGTACTGTATTGAAAGTTGGTGACAAAGGTGATATCGTTGCTTTACAATACGGTGTTGAAGGATTCTGTCCATCTAAACACTCTGTAAAAGAAGATAATTCTGCACTTAAAGTTGATGAAGTTGCTTCATTCAAAATCATTGAATTCAACAAAGAAAACAAACGTTTAGTTATTTCTCACTCTCGTATTTGGGAAGATGAAAGAGCTGAAGCACGTGTTGAAGAATTCAATGCTCGTAAGAAAGAAGCTAAAGTAGCTAACAATGCTGTTAAAAAAGTGAAAGATTCAGTTGAGAAATCTACATTAGGTGACTTAGACGTTCTTGCACAATTGAAAGAGCAAATGGAAGGTGATGAGAAAAACGCTAAATAGTTTTTAATATCAACTCAATAATATAAAGCCCTAGCATTTTGCTAGGGCTTTTTTGTTTATATCAAAAACATAACTAAATTTAGGTTACATAAATTTAGTTAACCATGCACTTTGAAACTTCATTAATAACAATTAAACAACTACAAGAGAACTTTGACAATCCTAAAATAGTAGTAGTAGACTGTACAATTGATAAAGTTGGACAATCCATGAAAGGTTTCTCAACTACGATTGATTCCAAATTCCCTATTTTTTGATATCGAAAATAAGTTTTCAGATGTAAAAAGCTCATTACCCCATACCCTCGTTGCTGCAGATGAATTTACAAAAGAAATACAAACGTTAGGAATTGATAACGATAATATGATAATCCTCTACGATCGATGGGGTATATATTCTAGTCCTAGAGCTTGGTGGATGTTTAAAGTGATGGGATTTGAACAAGTATTCGTATTAGACGGTGGCCTCCCAGCATGGGAAAAAGAAAAACTTCCAGTAAAGAATACATATTTAATTCCGACAAAGGCAGGTAATGCTACTGCGCAATTCAACCCCCAATATTATGCGGGCAAAGCAACTATATTAAGCGCCTATAACAACAGAGATATTAGCATCATTGATGCTAGGAGCCAAGAAAGGTTTAATGCGACAGCTCCAGAACCCAGAGCAGGATTATTGGGCGGACATATTCCTTATTCACATAATCTTCCATTCGACCGTGTATTTGATGGCAATTACTACCGTTCAAAAGAAGAATTAACCTCACTTTTCTCCGACTATTGCGACCATCAGATTTACACATGTGGCTCTGGTGTCACTGCATCCATTCTTGCTTTCGCAAGTTATCTCTCCGGGAATAAAAACATCAGTGTATACGATGGATCTTGGTCTGAATGGGGACAAAAAGAACTTAAATTACCAATCGAACGTTAATCAGCTAGACTGATATAGATAAAATAAACAAATGGACGGGAGAATTATTGACCTTACGTCTCATAAATGAGCAGTTTGCTCCTGTAGAAGTAACTAGGTGGGGTAGTTCAATATTTAAATTCCAAAATAAAAAATGTAATTTCTTTTGCTGGATTTAATGGCCATTTTGTATGCTGGTTCTTTAACAGTTCGCATCTCCAGGATTTAGCAGCAGTATTAACAACGACTAGATTTTCGTGTTCCAATGATACAAATCCTCTACAACGCGTATTTTCAAATGATCAATCAAGCTTCTCACTATTCCCAATTTTGTTTCGTCGTCGCCGAAGGAAATATGCTCTATTAAATCATGGATAGTTTTAGGTTCCTTCAATAAAATCCGTTCTATCTCTAATTTTATATTCATGTGCATCTTAGCCTGATGATTTCGAATAAGGCAAAGATCGCATACTTGGCAAAATAATGCATGCTGTTCACCAAAATAATGCAATAGTGATTGACTACGACATTGCGAATGATCAATATAGTTGAGCATTGCCTCGACCTGCTTTGTCTTTACACGCTTTCTTTCCCTTATAAAAATATGATCTACATATAGATTTTTATAATCTACTCGATCTTGCAAAAAAGATAACTGTGGTGCATCTGTTGGAGGTATATAACTCGCTATTTCCATTTGTACTAGGCCTTGGATTAAGCTTACTATTTGATCAAATGATACGCCAAGCTTCTTGGCAAACTCATATTCATTTATGGTGATGTAATCATCAAATACGCCACCATAAGATCGCAATATAGCCTTGATAAGTTTATCGAATCGCTCATATTGAACTTGGATTTTATAGAGTTCCTGATGATGGACCTCAAATTTAAATCGCGAAGGTATAAATACTGCCTCTGATAATGCTAACCATCCATCTTTCTCCAAAAACTTGAGCGCACTTAGCGTGGGTATTGTTTCTATTTTATACTTTTTTATAAAAGCAACAACATCGAAATCAAAGTTAAGTCCTTCCCCTGCACCATAAGGGATTTGAAAATGATTACATAAGTGATGATAAACTTGTTGAATGAAAGCCACAGTAGGGAAACTGAGTTCTGCATTTTTCAAAAGTCGATTTTTATCTTCTTGTTGATACAATAGGACTGGGAATGCTTTTTTCCCATCCCGCCCCGCACGACCTGCTTCTTGATAATACGCCTCTAGCGATTCAGGAATGCCCAAATGGATAACGAATCTTACGTCAGATTTGTCAATCCCCATCCCAAAGGCATTTGTAGCAACGATAACGCGTGTTCTATTTTGCATCCAATCCTCCTGCTTACGATCTCGATCCTTTCCAGGCAAACCAGCATGATAAAAATCTGCTGCAATACCATTATTCGTTAAAAATTGAGCAATCTCTTGGGTCTCTCTCCTATTCCGCACATATACTACTCCACAACCACCTAATTTTTGAATGATACGAATCATGCGTGCCGATTTATTTTCTTCTTCCAGCGCCATGTATCCAAGGTTATCCCGTAAAAAGCTTTTAACAAATACATGTTTAGTTTTAAACTGCAACTTATCCTGAATATCTGCAATTACTTCTGTTGTGGCTGTCGCTGTAAGTGCTAAATAAGGTACATCGGGATGTAATTCTTTAAGCTTAGAAAGATGTAAGTAAGGTGGTCTAAAATCATACCCCCATTGAGAAATACAATGTGCTTCATCGATTGCGAAAAGATTAACAGACATATGTCTTATTCGCTCTTGAACCAAATCACTATACAGCCGCTCCGGTGAAAGATAAAGAAACTTAATATGACCAAAAATACAGTTATCTAAAATAATATCTACTTCCCTTGGCTTCAGTCCAGAATAGATGGCAACCGCATCAATACCAATATCCTTAAGATGTTGTACTTGATCCTTCATCAATGCAATTAAAGGTGTCACCACGATGCAAATACCTGGCATCAACATCGCAGGAACTTGAAAACAGATTGATTTTCCTCCACCAGTGGGCAGTAAAGCTAATGTATCCTTCTTATCTAAAACAGATTGAATTATTTCCTCCTGCAGTGGTCTAAAACCATCATGTCCCCAGTATTGCCTTAATATGCTAACGCTATCTACACTCATAATAACTCCTTATCCCAAACATACGCAAAATTATTTTTTATGCTATAATGCGGTATCGCCAAACTGTCCAACTGATGCTGCCATACCTGAATATTATGATCACTATTTGTCCCATCAAACAAAACAATTTTAGGTTTAATAAGCTTTACATTATCCACAAAGTTCCATTTACTATTTTTTCTTACAATCAATACATCCGTAGGTAAAACTTGAAGTGTTGCATGCTCCATAATCTGAATAATTAAGCCCGATTTTTGAATGAGATAATTAACTCGTAAAGAATCATCAGAAATCAATTTATGATAACCACTCCTATTCCAATTGGAAAATCTACTCAAATCCCGATATATACTGTACTTTAATGCCCTAGTATTAAGTGAATCAAAAGAACTTATCACAGTCACTTTATTCCTTTTAATAAATGCAAGCGTTATATCTTTTCCTGTATTGTATACTCGAAAACCTTTATAGGTTAATTTAAGATGTTGTTGGTAGTTAAAAATTACGACGAAAATCAATACAAAAAACAGACTAAAATACATTGCATTTTTACTTTTCCATTGAAAGGCATAGGTAAGGGTCAAAAGCATGGTTAAGCTTACAAACACCATAATAGGGGAAAGAACAATTCCTGTCCATGTCGAATAGGGTAATTTATCCAAAAATTTAAGCATAAGAAACATATACTTAACGAGCCATTGTAGCACATGCCCTAGCCATATATTAATAGAATCAAATGGTAAGAACATCAAGACTAAACCAACATACATGATAATCGTGACAGGTAGCACGACAAGCACATTTGCAATCAAGAAATAATTGGGAAACTGACCAAAATAAAATAAAGACAACGGTGCCGTAGAGGTTTGAGCACTTAATGAAATACCAATACTGTCCCATATATGATGACTAAAACGACCGTCCGTATAGGGTGCGATTCTTTTATATAATGGAAAAAGAAAAACAATACCTAAGACGGCACTATACGATAATTGAAAACCAATGTCAAAGAGCATATTTGGTTGAAACAGTAAGAGTAGAAATGCTGATGCAGCTAGTGTATTTAAAATATTCACCTCTCTCCTTAGTAAACGGGTTATAAGAAAAAAACTTAACATAATTGCAGCCCTTAATATGGACGGAGCCATCCCAGTGAGAATGGTATAACTCCAGATTGCTAACAACAACAAAACCGTGCGAGTGATGTGGAGAACATGATTTCCTTTTACCTGCTGCAACAACCACAACAGCAATAAAAAAACTATACCTACATGCATACCCGAAACACTCAATACATGTATCGTACCTGTATTACTAAAGGTCTGTAAGGTATCTGTCGACATAGTAGTACGATATCCGAAAATAAGAGCTGTTGCTATTTGAAATGCTTCTTCATCATCCAAATATTTTCTAAACTTATGGACTAACCCTTGTCTCAAGTTCAATCCTAATGCTTTAATACGATTGCCCTTATTCCGACCGATGACTTTATATTCACCTAAACTTAACCTGTTTTGAAAATAAATACCGCGGTTTGCTAAATAGTTTTTATAATCAAATTCAAGAGGGTTGTAATGGTTGGGTATAGCTTTAATCTTGTTGATAAAAATGATTTCATCTCCGTATTGAATGGGGGCTGTACGATCTAATTCCACAGTCATCATCAGATTACCCGTCGCTTTTCGAAATGTTGACTTTGTTTCTTTTGCACGCAATAGAGCAGAAAATCTCACCGTATTATTTTTAACAATTGGTTCATCGTCCACTATTGCTATAAATTGATCGCTAGCTCCTAAGTGAAAATGATTGGCATCATTCTTAAAGTGTGTTCTAGATATATTCCATAAGCCAAATACAAAAAGTATGACATAGCTGTTAATGATATAAAGGCTCCGAAATCTTGGTTGCATAATGAACCACACAACTTGACTCAGTAAAACAGTGATAAGTATAGCATTCAAAATAGAAAATGTCGCATTACCTGCTGGTATAAAATGCGCAAGTCCAATACCCATACCATAAAAAATTACAATTTTGAGAAATGGGACCTTCTTTACTTGTTCATGGAAGTTAGTCTTCATCAGAATTGAATCCTCAACTGTACTTTAAGTTCTGACTTAATATTTCCTTTAATCTCATCTAGACCAGAACCTATCTGATCTAATTCTGGATAGTAGAAAGCCGAAATTTTAGTCCATAAATCAACATGACGATTTATTCTATACCTCATGTTATTATAGATACGCCATCCCTTTTGATAATACAACGGAAAAGATGATGCGTATAAAACATCGTTTTCAAATGCATAGATTCGAGTATTATAGCTATCTGTATGAAAATAGGCTAATCGTACATTAGTAGTTATTTTACTTTGGTTATGACTGTAAAACAAATCTTGATACACCATCCATCCCAATTCTTTATCTTGATATTCTTTCTCATATTGGATAGCCTCAATGCGATTACGGATGCTCCAAATACTACTTAACTTATACTTGTACTCCAAACGGATTTGATGCCTCTTAACTTCTGCTAAAATGACTTTTTGAGTCTTCGAACTAGGAGTATTTTCTTCCCGCAGACGATAGCGCAAGCGCAGGGATAGCTGTCCCTTCTTATACCATATATAAGAAAATTGGGACATCATATCGTAACCTGAAGAAGGCTCTAATGCCCGATATCGTAACCAAGGAAACTTAAAAAAATCAACATAAGTTGTCCATTGAATTTTCCGTGATGGATGATAGACTATGCCGGAATAAAATCCTTTTTCATTTTGAGTACCACTAGTCTCCCCGATAGCCTGCGAGAAGAAACTATGGTAATTTTTTTGATAATCCCGATACAAGAACACGGTCGAGAACTTCGGAGTAATGCTCGTAATCAATCCCGTTAACCAAGCATACCCCTCGTCTAAACTAGTGGCAACTTCACCAAAGAAATAAGCGCTTTTATAAGAATAGTTATAATAGAGACTTGTATTTCGTAATAAATTACCTTCAAAATCGAATTTATTTTCAGGGGCCTTACCTAGGGTTTTTATACCTTCAAGCTGTGTTGCGACAAAATTTGCCCCTATCTTAAATCTGTTCTTTCCGTAGCGTATATTGCTTCCGTAGACAAGTTGACCAATAGCCTTTCTATAGTTTTGTTCTGTCGGTGTTCGATGTAATCCTGAAATGGCTAAAGTTGATATAGCCCATTCGTCATGCATCTTTTCGACCTTACCATCGATATGTCTATAGGAAACGTAAGGGGTCAACTCAAAACTGCCTAATGAAATGGTACCGGATATTCCTCTTAAAAAATTTGCTTCATTTAAAGATGTATAGGACCGCAACCCTGCTCCTTGCCTAGCTGCACTTTCAATCATACTCCCTTTCCCAAAACTCAATCCATTCCACATGGTTAGCCCCTGCCCTAGCTGCAATGCAAAATCACCAATCACCACATGTTTCAGCTTTCCCAAATCTCGGATGGAAAGACTTGCGGAGTAAAAATCAAAACCGTATTGTTGTTTATCATTAAAAAATGGTTCTCCTGCATCCTTATCCATATTGACTGCTAAGCGAATCTTATTATTATAATTGAACCTATAGCGTAGCAAGTACCTGTTAGGGTCTCCAAGATATCGAGAACGCGCAGTATCTGTTATTGCATAACCTTTAGCCTTATGTGGTATACGCCCGTAACGCATCATAACTTCTTGTTTAGATTTGGTCAATAAATTCTTAACAGTAAAATCTCGATAATGAATGATATTATTCACAGTCACGAAGGGAAGCAAATTTTGAATAGTACTTAATTCAAATCCAGTAATGCTTTGCAACTCTTGTACAGATAGAAAATCACCCGACTCCTTCCGGTGTGTCAATAAATTTTCCACTTGAATTGCGCTTAAAAATATTAAGTCACGCAGTTCTTCTCCATTTGTTTTATTTAGATCTATTGGGTTTTTCAAATAGTAACTCCATTTTTCAGATAGCTCACTAGCATCAACACCCTCTTCCAACTCCTCCAACAGTTGTTCAAATAACTGGTCTAGTGCTAACTGTTCATACTCCTGCCCATAAAGGTAATATGGTGTTAAAAAGGATGACCAAATCAATAAGTAAAGTTTTATTTTCATAGGCTGATTCCATAAAAAGTGAAATATTAAAAAATTAAATTATTAAAAATGTTAACTGTATATTTTTTGATAATATTAGGCGTAACTGATTCGAAAAACCTCCATTCTAAACATGATTTTATCGCACTGATTTGTAACAAGATATATCCAGATTATTAAAAATAAATCCAAATTACCTTTAAATCAAAAAATAAAAATCAAACTATTGAAGTTTAACACAACGCTATCGAACCGGCTATAAACCATCAGAAATTTAACAGACCAGAAAACACAAAACGTAGTTCTACAGACTCGAAATCTTTTTAGAGTTGAGTCAAATCGTTAAAAAACCAGAAATGAACTTATAATCAGTAAGGTTTTATCTTATAATTGGTATAGCATCTACTCCATCAACCTATCCCTTTATCTTATAAAAAAGGGCTGGTTTTAAAAGAAACATATAATCGTAAACTATAAGTTACTTGTAATCTCCAAATTTCACAAAATATTATTTCAAATTTTAAGCAAAAAATAATGAACAAAAAAAGGTCTAACTACGATAGTAGTTAGACCTTTATAAAGTTTATGAAATAAAAACTATTAGATATCTATCTTAGCATAACGTGCATTTCGTTCAATAAACTCACGACGTGGAGCAACTTCATCGCCCATTAGCATTGAGAATATACGATCACATTCAGCAGCATTTTCTATCGTTACTTGACGTAATGTACGCGTCTCAGGATTCATAGTTGTATCCCATAGTTGTTCTGCGTTCATTTCTCCAAGACCTTTATAGCGCTGTACATGTACACTATCTTCTTTACCTCCACCCTTTAATTGCTGAATAGCATTTAAGCGTTGGTCTTCGTTCCAAGCATATTGAAATTCCTTACCTTTTTTCACTAAATATAAAGGTGGCGTTGCGATGTAGATATACCCCTTCTCAATCAACTCTTTCATATACCTAAAATAAAATGTTAGGATAAGAGTTGTAATGTGAGAACCATCTACGTCCGCATCGGTCATAATGATGATGCGATGATAGCGTAATTTATCTAAATTTAAAGCTTTGGGATCATCCGCAGTACCCAAACTAACACCCAGGGCAGTAAACATATTTTTGATCTCTTCATTTTCATAGATCTTATGTTCCATTGCCTTTTCTACGTTTAGGATTTTACCACGTAGCGGCATAATCGCTTGATATTTTCGGTCACGACCAGATTTTGCTGTACCACCAGCTGAATCTCCCTCGACGAAATAAATCTCACATTTAGTAGGGTCATTATCTTGACAATCGGCCAATTTACCTGGTAAACCAGAACCACCCATTACTGTTTTACGTTGTACTAAATCGCGCGCTTTACGAGCAGCAGCACGAGCTTGAGCAGCGATAACAACTTTTTGTACAATTGCTTTTGCTTCTCTAGGGTTTTCTTCCAAATAAATATTTAAAATTTCACCTACAGCAATATCAACAGCACCCATTACTTCTGAGTTACCTAATTTTGTTTTGGTTTGCCCCTCAAACTGAGGTTCTGCTACCTTAACCGAAATCACCGCAGTCAACCCCTCTCGGAAATCATCTCCAGTTATTTCAATCTTCAAATTTTTCAATAAGCCAGACTTATCAGCATACGCTTTTAAGGTACGTGTCAAACCACGACGAAAACCAGCAACATGAGAACCACCTTCAATGGTATTGATGTTATTCACGTACGAATGTACATTCTCTGTATAAGTCTCGTTATATTGCAACGCTAATTCTACAGGAATACCTTGTTTAATACCTTCCACATAAATTGGATGTGGTATAATCGGATGACGATTGCTATCTAAAAACTGTACAAACTCTTGTAAACCGCCTTCAGATAAAAATACGTCCTGACGTAAAGTACCATCTTCTAAGGTTTCTCTTTCATCTACTAAAGATAATTTAAGTCCCTTATTCAAGAAAGACAGCTCGCGAAGTCGACTTGCTAGGGTATCATAATTATAAATAGTGGTAGTTGTGAAAATCTCTTGGTCAGGTCTAAAAGTAACAATTGTTCCTGTTATATCTGATTCACCAATTTCTTTTACCGTATATAAAGGTTTCCCTTTTTCGTATTCTTGCTGAAATACCTTACCATCACGATGGATCACTGCAGATAAATGCGCCGATAAAGCGTTTACACAAGAAACCCCCACACCGTGAAGACCACCTGATACTTTATAAGTATCTTTATCAAATTTACCACCGGCGTGTAATACAGTCATTACAATCTCCAGTGCGGATCTATTTTCTTTTTTATTGATACCTGTTGGAATACCACGTCCGTTATCTTTTACAGAAATAGAATTGTCTGTATGGATAGTGACAAAAATATCTGTACAATAACCTGCAACGGCTTCATCGATAGAGTTATCGACTACCTCATAGACCAAATGGTGCAAACCTTTAACCCCAGTGTCTCCAATATACATGGAAGGGCGTTTACGTACAGCCTCTAATCCCTCTAAAACTTGGATATTATCGGCTGAATAGGATGATGCATTTTTGTTTTCTTCGCTCATTGAAAATAATTAAATACTTGTAATCAAAAATACGAAATTTTAACCACTTTAACAAGTCAAGTATCAGTACTATCAGCCAATATAACCACACTATTATTCCATATTTTTTTTATATTTTAGCAATCTCAAAACTAAAATGTAATTTTTTTATAGTAGGTTTGTTCTTATAATAAACGTGTAATCTAAATAAACAATGAGTAATATATTTTCAACTTTATCAAAAGTAACCTTAGGTCTAGCTATTTCAGTGGCTGCTGTTTCCTGTAATCAAGCATCAAAAACTCCAAGTACTACCTCGACAAAAGATGCTGCATTAACAGAAGAAGCTTCAACAAAAGCTGAAAAAATTGTCTATATCAATTCTGATTCATTATCTCAAAAATATGAATACTTCAAAGATATCAGAACGAAATTAGAAGCAAAGGTTAAGAAGGCTCAAGCAGATTTACAAGGTAAAAGCCAAGCTTTCCAACGTGAAGTTGCAGATTATCAACAAAAAGCACCAAATATGAGTGCCAATGAAAGACAAGCAACAGAAGAGAAATTAGCACGTAAACAAGATGAGTTAAGCCGTCTGGATCAAAATGCTTCTTCTTCATTAGCACAAGATGAGTCTTCAGAATTCAACAATGTCTATAATAAGATAACTGAATTTTTGAAAAAACATGCTAGCGACAATGGTTATACACTTGTTTTAACCTATTCAAAAACAAACCCAACTGTTTTATACGCGGATTCGAAATTGGAAATCACCAATGAGGTGGTAAAACAATTAAATGAAGAGTATAAAAAAGAAAAAAAATAAGATTATAAAAATGTCAATAAAGAAAGCCGCTGATTAGCGGCTTTCTTTATTTATTAACGATTTGCAATTTGAAATTGTGTTCGGTATATTAACATCTAAATCTAATGTAACCTATGATATCCACAATAATAAGTAAAGAGCAGGCTAGTTACGAATGGATTGATGTATTCGAACCCAGTATTGCGGATTTAGAGATCTTGAAAGAAAAGTATAATCTCAATCAAGCATCGATTAAAGACTCGTTAGAACCCGAACATTTACCAAAAATAGAAGAGTTTGATAATTACACCTTCATCATATTACGTATGGTCTCTTCTACATTTAAAGATAATTCCGACAATATTGGTGAAATTACCGACCGGTTGACTATTTTTTATGGTTCAGACTTCGTCATTACGCTTCATAAAAAAAATGTAGAATTCATACATAAGATGAAACTGCTGGATTTTAAATCTGCTAAATTAAAAGATAGTAAACACTTGGCTAATTATTTAAGTATGGCAGCACTCGGAACCTTTGAAAAGATACTACCTAAAATCTCTACTAAATTAGATGAGTACGAGGAAGGTGTCTTTCTAACGCGTCAAAAAAAGTTAGTTCTCAAGCATGTTTATTTTATTAAAAGACAGATTGATGTCGTTCGAAAAGTGATTATCCTTTACAAAGAAATAGTAGAACACTTTCATGCGAGCCAAAAAAGAGATGTCTATAGTCGCGATCTAAAAGATCTATATTTACGAACGAATACCCTTTATGATAATCTTTCGGAAAATACGAGTCAACTATTAAATATCTACTTTAATATCTCTTCTAACCATACCAATGAGATTATGCGTATTCTGACCATTTTCTCTGTTTTTTTCATGCCAATCACATTTGTTGCTGGCATATACGGTATGAACTTTAAAAACATGCCAGAACTGGAATGGTATTATGGGTACCCTGTTGCAATAGGAATAATGCTCGGAATTTGTATTGCAATTTATTATTGGTTCAAAAGAAAAGGGTGGTTATAATACCGGTCTTTTCTTTGGAGTAGTGGCAACAAAATCCTTTAAATAATAAGGTTCAAAGTAGGCGACATCTTCAAATTCCTTAGCTTGATATCGATTGAAAGCTATTTGACTTATATCAACGGCATTGGTCTGAACCCCTGTAATGACCTCTACACCCTTCTCTGCCTTGAAAGTGGCTTCTAGTTTATCTGCACCCGGCCCGAATAGGCATATGCGAGGATATTTAGCCAAATAGTGATCCATACTAGCTTCATCTACAATCAGTGCCTGTGTCGCTGTAACGACCAATCCTTCTTTGTTAAATGCAGTACAGTAGACTTCCATCCTTCTGGCATCTAGCATCGGGATATAAAGATCGTATTCCTGAGCATTAGCATGATGAGCAAGAAATCCAGCGTAAATTCCATATAAGGTATTTACCGCTATTAAGGGAATATCCAAAGCATAACAAAGTCCTTTAGCTGTAGAAACACCAATCCTCAGGCCAGTGTAAGAGCCGGGCCCCATACTCACGGCAATGGCATCTAATTCCGTGAAACCTATATTTTGACGATCTAGCAAAGCCTGTATGAGGAGTGTGAGCTTAGTTGCATGAACATTAGGTTCATCCACACTTTCGTGTTGACAGATTTTGCCTGATTCAACTAAAGCTACTGAACATACAGAAGTAGAGGTCTCGATTTGTAAAATATAAGTATGCATATGATAGTAAAGATATTAAGGAACAGGATCATGACCATGCCCACCCCAAGGATTACAACTCAGAATACGTTTAAGGGTTAACCAGCCTCCTCTAAAAGGACCATGCTTCTGAATAGCCTGATAGCCATATTGGGAACAGGTTGGTGTATAACGGCAATTTGCTCCCAAAAAAGGAGAGATAAAAATTTGATAAATCCTAATAATCGCTAAAAATAACAGACTAAAAATCTGCTTGATTATCTTTTGCCAAATATAATTTAGAACATTCATTCTTTAACTTTATCAACGCTTTTTCCATATGACTATATAAAAAGTCATAGGCTAACTTGCCCTTACCTACATATTGTATCGTGAATAACAAAGGTAAGTGATGTTGTTGTAAAAACGGTGTCAAACCTACGTTTTTTTGCAAGCGAAAACACTCCCTCATACGTCGTTTCATCAAATTGCGATCAACAGCTCTTTTAAAGCGCCTCTTAGAAACCGATATGATGACTTGTGATGCTGTATTTTCTAAAACAAGGTGGTTATCATCTTTTGGAGAATAAAAGACAACACGATAGGGATAACAAACAAAAGAAGAACCTTTATGAAACAATGTATCAATCAACTTGACACTACATAAACGTTCTTCTTTCTTAAATGTATTTTTAATCATAATCGATGACTGAAAAGTCGGCCATGTTATTACACGAGCCTCCTGGCCACCAGCTACGCAAAAAATATTAACCTTTGTGACGACCCTCGTCAGAAACTGTAAGGCGTTTTCTACCCTTTGCTCTACGAGAAGCTAAAATTCTTCTACCATTTGCAGAACTCATGCGATCTCTGAATCCGTGCTTGTTTCTTCTTTTTCTTTGCGATGGCTGAAATGTTCTTTTCATGACGCTTAATATGCTAAATTATTTTTGATTCTATTAATAATACTCCCTAAAGAGGAATGCAAAAGTAAAATATTTTTTAGAGAATTACAAACAATTATTACAACTTCTCTAAAAAATTGGAATATTCCATAAAAAAACAGATAAAGAGTCTAGATTCTTTATCTGTTTATCGTACAACGATATTCGCTTACTTATTCTTAAGTAAATCTCTGATTTCTGTTAAAAGTGTTTCTTCTTTTGTTGGAGGAACTACCGCTTCTGGAGCCTTTTCCTCTTTACGTTTCATCGAATTCAAGGCTTTTATCACCATAAAAATACAAAGTGCAACAATAAGAAATTGAATCACAACGTTAATGAAATTCCCTAAATTAATCGCTACTTCAGGCTTTTTTGCAACTTCGTCTGCTGCTTTAAGTACATACTTAATTTGCGAAAAATCAACACCGCCCGTTAAAAATCCTATCGGAGGCATAATAATATCGTCTACCAACGATGTTACAATTTTTCCAAATGCACCGCCGATAACAACACCGACTGCCAAATCAACTACGCTACCGCGCATAGCAAATTCTTTAAACTCTTTCAAAAATCCCATAAAATAAATTGTTTAATTTTGCAATTATCGTAATAATCTACCTAAATATAAGGTTATTTCAATAAAATCAATATAAAAATATAGCAATTTGTATTACCTTATCGCCAATCTGATTAAAACACAAAGTGCAAAGAAATAAAATAAACAGGAGAGAACTAATCTTTGACTATATTTACACAAATTTTACAACCCGTAACCCAATATTTTTATTTATTTTTAAACAACAAATTTGCAAAATAATATTTACTAAATATTTATCATGAAAAAAATATTAATTGCCGACGACCATAGTATTGTTCGATTAGGAGCATCTGTCATTATAAAAGAGAGTATACCCGAGTGCGCCATTACACAGGCACAAGACTACAAAGAGGTCATACAGTTGCTTAATGAAGAGGATTTCGATTTGCTTTTGCTAGATATCAATATGCCAGGTGGCAACAATATTAGCGTCGTGAAAGAAATTCTCGAAATGCAGCCTAACATCAAAATTCTAATATTCTCTTCTTATGACGAATCGCTTTACGCCTTACGCTATATAGAAGCTGGTGCTGCTGGGTTTGTCAATAAAAGCACTGCTATGGCTGAATTAAACAATGCCATTTTAACGATACAGGAAAGAGGTAAATATATGTCAAACGAAGTAAAAGATCTTTACGTTAAAAAATTGACACAAAGTAAGGCGAAGATGAATACGTTGAGCCCGCTTTCGAGGCTTTCAAATAGAGAAGTTGATGTTGCTAAATACTTAATTCAAGGATATGGAATTATCGAAGTGTCGACAACTTTGGACTTGAGCCCCTCAACAGTAAGTACCTACAAAAGTAGAATCTTCGATAAGTTAAATGTATCCAATATTCCAGAACTTATAGAAATATTTAGAATTCACTCTGCCAATTAGCTGACAAAGTGAATTCTAAAATTCACTATCTCAATTGATCGATAGTCATCACAGGAATATCTTTATCAGTAGTAAATGACAAATCCGATTCCGCTTTATAAGCATATCCATTCTTTTCATCCAAATCCCAAAGCATGGGCGCAAAGTAATTAACACAGGTGGTAAAACCTTGTAAAATCGCTGACATAACACCTGTATCTTTTGAATTCTTAGCTTCGTTTTCGATTTCAAATACACCCGAAAACTTTTTACTTTGAAGCGTATCTACAAACGCTCTCCAATCCATGCTATCCGAACCACCAAAACCAGGAAGCATTGCTTCATAATGATGTCTGTCCCAATCATGTGCTGGTATAGCAATATTAGCCCTCCTAGCAAGTTCGGTATCCACATGTTGCATTGGATACATCCCTCCCCAATCTACACGTGCCTGTGTGCTTAGATTGCGTGTAGTCTTAATGTGAATACGGTGTAGCCTATTGATGTCCATGGCATTTATCACAGCTACAGGGTCGGTATTCTGCCAAACATCGTGTGATGGATCATAAATCTCACCATGAGCCTTACTTGGTATCACTTCGTACATTAATTTTCGCGCAGCCAATACTGCAGGTAAATTATTATAAGTACTGCTATATCGTGATGACCTCCAGCCTTCCATTGGACAGTTCTCATACAACACAGTTACTCCCAGATCTTCCGCATATTTTATAATTGGAGCAAAAACACGTTTATACTCATCGAGATTTTTCTGAAACCCATCAATTTGATTTCCAAGATCATGATTATACCCTACAAAAGTTCCTACCTTAACATTATTAGCATCACCTCCTAATAAATGGGCAATACGAATCAACTTCAATAAATGGTTTTGATTTTTCACACGCTCGCTCTCCTCTCCACCAATCATATTTTCAAATGCACCTAAAGATAGATGCAGTTTTGCCTGATTGAAAATATCAATGGTATGTTTTGCATCCTTAAGAGTAAAACCTTCATAATTCAGGTGAGTCGCAGTATGATCCTGCCGTGTTCCATCTTTTCTAAACACACACAAGTCAATACCCGAAGCGCCTACTTGTTTTGTCTTATCGATTAATTGCGGTAAATCCAGCTTGTCAAATGCCGAACTCATTACCCATATTGGATTATTCATTTTGCTATTCATATGTATACTACTTGTTTTTTATCGATCATATGAAATACCCATAGTACATTCCTCCGCATTCGACAGCTTCTGCTACATGGATATTTCATAAATATTATGCAATTCTATATAAAGGGCACAAATTTAAAGGTACAAAAAAAAGCCATCTCATAAGAGATAGCTTTCATATTATTTATCTTAAAATAAACTAGTCTACATTGTCATGTAGAAAAGAATTATTTGGTCTAATCTCCGTATTTCCGTCTTCGAAAGACAACGTAAATCGTGAAACTTGGGATTGTGAAGAGTGTGGAGTATCATCCAATGACATCTGCTTTCTTTTATAAGCAGGCTCATTTTCTAATTCTTGAAGTCCGTTTGAAGACTTCAACTTCATACTTAATTCCTTTAATCTCAAGATACGTTCTTTTGTACGAACCAATTGGTCCTCAAATGAAACTTGTTCTTCTTCTACCTGCTCGATTTCAGCTCTATTATTGACAGAGGCTGAAAAGTTGCTATTTTGATCTTCTTGTGGAGAAACTGAATTTGTTGAAAAATCATCAAAAACAGTTGGCATCTGAAATTGAAATACAGAAGGTGACGTTTTTAATTGGAAATCATTGCCCTTTTGTTGAGTAGAAGTCTCTTCTTCAATCACTTCCTCAAAATTTAATTCATGACGTATAATTGTATTTTCTTCAACAGCGACTTGTTGAACAACATTCTTAGGTGTTGAAAATAAATCATTCGTTATATTAGGAGCTGATACGTTTTCTGTATTGGTTTGGACAGGATTCACTAAAGGAGTATTTGATACCTCTTTTTGCACAAACTGATTCACCGGTTTAATGAAAGATGCCACTTGTTCTGCAGCTGTCAAGGGTAAAGTAACCTTTGTATTTTCACGTTCAATATCTCTTTCTTCAGAAGTTTGAAAACCTGTAGCAATAATTGTTACTGATAATTCTTCACCGAAATTTTCATCGATACAATTACCCCAAATCAAATCAGCTGAAAGTCCAGCTTTCTCCTGAATAT
Source organism: Sphingobacterium sp. SG20118 (assembly GCF_044740685.1). Taxonomy (NCBI): domain Bacteria; kingdom Pseudomonadati; phylum Bacteroidota; class Sphingobacteriia; order Sphingobacteriales; family Sphingobacteriaceae; genus Sphingobacterium; species Sphingobacterium sp. SG20118. Next base: position 667,925 of record NZ_CP172826.1, on the reverse strand, counting down.
AATCCGTCACAATTGCCACTTCATCCATCGTTACTTCTTTTAAACCTGAAGTAATATTCAATAAGATATAGCGAGCGCCTTCAATTTCATTATCTTTCAATAATGGAGAAGCCAAAGCTCCTTCTACAGCTTTAATCGCACGATCTTCACCTTCAGCGACAGCATTACCCATAATGGCTACGCCACTATCATTCATAACTGTACGCACATCCTTAAAATCGACATTCACATAACCAGGGATTGTTATAATCTCAGCTATACCTTTAGCAGCTGTTGTCAAAATGTCATCAGCTTTTGCAAAAGCTGCTGTCATGGTGAGATTGCCAAATATTTCTCTTAGACGGTCATTAGAAATAACCAAATAAGAATCAACATATTTCCGCAATTCGGCCAAGCCTTCCTCCGCTTGAGAGCGTCGGCGCTTACCTTCGAAAGTAAAAGGAGTAGTAATTATAGCTACAGTCAAAATGCCCAATTCCTTAGCAGCTTTCGCTAATACCGGACTTGCTCCAGTACCTGTTCCACCTCCCATACCTGCGGTGATAAAAAGCATCTTCGTATTCGTACCCAACATACGTTTGATATCATCAATACTCTCGATAGCTGAATTTTCACCAACATCAGGATCTGCACCTGCACCCATACCTTCTGTCAAACTCATACCCAACTGAACTTTATTAGGTATCGGACTTAATTCCAAAGCTTGAGCATCGGTATTACACACGATGAAATCTACTCCACTAATTCCTTGCTTATACATGTGGTTAACGGCATTCCCGCCACCACCACCAACCCCAATAACCTTAATTATTGATGATTGTTCTTTTAACATTTCAAACTGTATCGACATAACTTATCCCTATTTAACTCATAATGAACTCAGTACAAACCTCACTTAAACTCAATATTCGTAATGTAATAATAACATATTTTCAACAATTTTTTTCCACAATTGTTTAAAATGTGGAAAAAAACATTTTATGTTGAAAACTATTTTTTATCTAAGAAAGTGGCATCATCAATTTCGTTGCCATCTTTCATTAATTTCTTGAACCAGGTCAATAAACCGTGTTCCTTTTGTTGCTGCTCACCGACCTCTTTGACGGACTCAACATCTTTCTTTACAACCTTAGGTGTGCGACGGCTTTCTACCTCATCCTCGTGCGCTTGAATACCCTTCATCAACAAGCCTATACTCGTTGCATACAAGGGACTCTTCAATTCCTCGTACAAAGGTTTTGGTAAAACTTCATTTTTTGCTAGGTATTCATTAGGAAAACCTATACGGCAATCGATACCCGTTATGTATTCAACGAGTTGCACTAAATGTTTCAACTGTGCACCACCACCAGTAATAACGATACCTCCGATTAATTTATTTTCATAGCCCGAAGATTTGATTTCATAATAGACATGCTCGATGATTTCTTCCATGCGTGCCTGTATGATATAAGCTAGATTTTTAACCGATATCTCCTTTGGTTCACGACCCTTTAGCCCGGGAACACAAATAACTTCATTTTCTTTATTTTCATCAGCAAGTGCAGAACCAAAGCGTGTTTTTAACAACTCCGCTTGACTTCTTAATACAGAACAACCTTGGCGAATATCCTCTGTTACGATATTCCCACCCAAAGGAATAACAGCAGTATGACGGATTATTCCCTCATGGAAAATAGCCACATCTGTAGTACCTCCACCAATATCAACTAAAACAACACCAGCATTTTTTTCGTCATCATCTAATACAGCTTCAGATGATGCCAAAGGTTCAAGAATCAATTCTGAAACTTCTAAATTTGAATTATCAATACATCTTTTTATGTTACGGATATCCGTAACACGCCCCGAAATAATATGGAAATTCGCCTCAATACGACGACCAGCCATACCAATAGGTTCTCGGATACCAGGCTCATTGTCTATGGTAAACTCCTGAGGCAACACATGGATAATTTCTTCTCCCGGAGGCAACACTAATTTATACATATCTGAAATGAGACGTTCAATATCTTTTCTTGTCACTTCATCATCGCTATCAGTCTTGGTAAAAATACCACGATGTTGGATACTTTTAATATGTTGACCAGCTATACCAACATTCACAACTTTGATATCAACATTCGATTGATTTTCGGCTATTTCAACCGCTTCAAGAATGCTGCTAACTGTTTTCTGAATATTGGCAACTACACCTCGACTTACTCCTGCCGAATCTGCCTTACCAACGCCTAAAAGTTCTATTTTATTTGCACCGCTACGTCTTCCGACCGTAACACAAATCTTGGTCGTGCCAATATCGAGTCCGACAATAATCGGGTTCTCTCTTTCAATTTCTGCTGATTTTGGGTTCATAATATTCTGTATTGATGCTGTATACTATAATGTGTTATTCTTTACTTTCTTCTCTGGATTATACAAGTCGTCAAATGTCCAAGCACCGCGTTTTTCGCAAATAATCTGACCTGCATATTTTACATTCACTTTATTATAAGCATCCACTCCAACTTTTGGAATGATTTCCTTATAGAATGTCTGTAATAAACTAAATTTCTGGGCCAACGAATCAGCAGTTCCAATAATAAGCTGCTGATTACCAACCCGTGGGACCAATTCGATATCCTTATCCTGATTAACAAATACTTGGACTACTTGATTACTCCATAATTCGTCCCTTTCGATAAACTGTGTCACTCGGAATAAATCTTTTACCAAAGTAGAACTAACAGAGTCTAACGGGTTTTTATATCCTTCATCGATGTTACCTGTTGCAATCATCACATGTGGCACATACTTTAACGTAGTAGGTACTTTCAGCCCATTTAAGTCAATGTAATATTCGCGGCCATTCTTATTGATGACACGCATGACAACCTCACGTTGTGCGATATTAATAGCCAATATACCTGTCATATCCAAATGCACCGTTGCTTCTGAGACATAAGGCAATTTTCTTAACATCTGTTCAATCTTATGTAAAGGAATATCTACCAATGGTTTTCCAGTGATATTACCGTAATTTTTACTAATAAGTGCGGAAATATCTCCCTGATCAATAAAAGCTTCCTTTCCTTCAATAAAAATATTGATTTCACGACATACTTGTTGATCATCCTTACGGTTGACCAAAGACATCACGATAACTACAGCTATGACTCCTAGAAAAAAGAGCGATAGATACAGTACGCGATTCCATTGTATGTTGTGTAAAAATTTAAGCATGTTCTATAATTTCCTTCAACGGTTTTACTAATTTGTCAATATCACCGGCTCCAACTGTTACCAATAATTCAAGCTTTTCAGTTTTAGCTATCGCCAACACCTCTTCTGCAGTAACAATTGCTTTTTCCGGAGCTGTAATTTTACTTAACAGCCAAGATGAATTTACGCCTTCAATCGGCAATTCACGTGCAGGATAGATTTCCATTAAAAGTAAACGATCGGCCATCGAAAGCACTTCTGCAAATCCATCTATAAAATCACGTGTTCTTGTGAATAAGTGCGGTTGAAAAACAACTGTTAACTTCTTGTTTGGATACAACTTCCGCATTGAAGACAAAAATGCGCGTAACTCCTCAGGATGATGTGCATAGTCATCAATATAAATAGCAGATTGATTTCTTACAATGTATTCAAACCTTCTCTTGACTCCTTTAAAATTCGTCAAAGCTGATTTAATTTTATCATCTTCGATACCCAAAATACGAGCAACTGTTATCGCCGCTACTGCGTTTTCAACATTGTGTGTTCCTGGTAATCCTAAATGGATATCAACGATCTTCGTCGTTCCCGAAATATAATCAAAATAAAACTCGCCATCTCTAACATGTACATGAGAAGCATAAACATCTGCTACTTCATGCCCTGAATAAGAGATTTCTCCATCAAAAGGTAAACCTTTCTTCACGATGCGTGTCCCCCCATCAACGACCCGATCCAAATACATTTGGAATGATGCCAACAATTGACCTGCATCGCCATAAATATCCAAATGGTCGGCATCAGCAGAAGTCACAATCGCAATATTGGGATGCAATGTTAAAAATGAGCGATCATATTCATCTGCTTCTACAACAACGACATTATTATTCCCGTATAAAACGTTGGTATCGTAATTGGAACTGATTCCTCCCAAAAAGGCAGAACAATCAAAACCACTATCTTTTAAAATATGAGCGACCATTGTCGAAGTAGTTGTTTTACCATGCGTACCAGCCACACCTATTGTAAAACGACTTTCACTAATGATACCTAAGACTTCCGATCTTTTATGCAAGGTATGCCCCACCGCCTCCAAAAAATGTTTAATTTTTGAATCCTTAGGTATAGCAGGGGTAAAAATGATTAATGTTTCCTCATTTGAACAACTAAAAATAGGATCCAACGTGTCTACCTCATCCACGTATGAAATAACGATTCCTTCTGAAACCAATTTTTTAGTCAATTCCGTTTCTGTACGATCATACCCATTTACCACACATCCTAAATGAGCAAAATAACGAGCAAGTCCACTCATTCCAATTCCACCTATCCCGATCAGATATACTTGTTTGATTGCATCAATTTTCATCATCTACCTCCTTTATTTGCCAATTTTAAAACTTCTCTAGCGATGACAACATCTGCATCAAGAAGTGCTAATCTCTTTATATTATAAGCCAAAGAATTTGATTCGACAGCGTTATTCAGCAAAGCTAGAGCTGAGTCGAACAAAGTTACTACGGCCTGATCATCTTTCACCAATACAGCAGCCTGCTTTTGCACCAAAGCCATTGCATTTTTCGTTTGATGATCTTCAGCTACATTAGGTGAAGGAACCAAAATCACCGGTTTACCAACAACACATAATTCGGAGATTGTACCAGCACCAGCCCTACCGATGATTACATCAGCTGCGGCATACGCAAAGTCCATTCGTTGCAAAAAAGCTAACATATGAATTCCCGCTGGCAATTTACCCTGTAGTTCTTGACTTAATTTATCGTAATAATAACTACCACATTGCCAGATCAATTGTACATCTGCATGCTTGAGTTTCTCTAATGAAGCGATAACACTTTCATTTAAAGTACGCGCTCCCAAACTCCCTCCTGTTACTAAAATGGTCTTTTTATCAGGATCTAGACCAAAAAAAGCAAATGCCTCATCACGCTTACCATCAATCTCAACAGAAGCGCGACGAATCGGGTTACCCGTTAACAAAACTTTATCTGAAGGGAAAAATTGTTCCATGCCCTCATAAGCGACACAAATCTTAGCTGCCTTATTTCCCAACCTTTTATTGGTAACACCCGCATACGAATTCTGCTCCTGTACAAGAGTTGGTATATGCAATCGATTTGCAACCATCAATAATGGTCCCGAAGCAAAACCACCAACACCAACTGCAACATCGGGTTTAAACTCCCTGACTATCTTACGTGCCTTGTTCATACTTTTAAAAAGTTTGAATGGTAGAAAGATGTTTTTCCACAACACTTGTCTATTTATCCCTTGAATATCTAAACCAACAATTTTATAACCAGCAGCAGGAACTTTTTCCATTTCCATACGACCATTGGCGCCAACGAAAAGAATTTCGTTTTGCGGATCCAATGCTTTCAGTGCATTAGCAATTGCTACTGCTGGAAAAATATGTCCGCCAGTACCACCTCCACTTATGATCACACGTATAGCCATTCGTTATCTATATTTATGCTGGAATAGTACCAACAACCACTCTTTTTGCTTTAGGTCGTTCGTCCAATTCCTGCTTACCCTTTAATTCTTCAATATTTCTACTTACACTCAGGATAATCCCTAATGCAATACTTGTAAATAAAATAGATGTCCCTCCCATACTGACCAATGGAAGCGGCACCCCTGTAACGGGCCCTAAACCTACTGCTACGGCCATATTTGCAAATGCCTGAATGGTCAAGCTAAATCCTAAACCCGCAGCCAAAAAAGCACCAAACGCTTTAGGGCTTAATGTTACGATGCGAATACACCTATACATCAATGCGAGGTATAGAAAAATCAATACAACTCCACCTATCGTCCCATACTCCTCGATAATGATGGCAAATATAAAATCTGAATAAGGGTGTGGCAGCACATTCCTTTGAATACTATTGCCCGGCCCCTTACCGAATACACCTCCAGTCGCTATTGCAATCTTCGCATTGTTTGCTTGGTAGTTTTTATCATCTTGAAAAGAAACAGGCATACCTTCCTGTCTATCTTTTTCTACCCCCATAAATGTTTTAACACGGCTATAATAAGTGGCACGTCTTGGTCCTACGGAAACAACGATAATCCCTAACAAAAACACACCAGCTGATACAATAGCAATCTGCTTAAAACTAATACGTCCGATCAAAAGCAACAATACACATACCCCAAACAACATAATTGCTGTAGACATATTCGCCCAAGCAATTAACACAAAGACACCACAAACAGCACCCATTATTGGAATAAATGACTTTTTTACATCTTTGATTTCCTCTTGCTTTCTTGAAAGCATACGAGCCAAAAAAGTAATCAACGCCAACTTTGCCAAATCGGAAGTTTGAAATGTTTGATTGATAACAGGTATGGTTACCCAACGACTTGCATCATTTACCTTACTACCAAAAATCAACGTATATAATAACAGTGGAACTGTTATCACCATTAATAATTTGGATATACCCGCATAGTACCGGTAATCCAGTTTATGCGATAAATACATCAAAACAAACCCTACAACAATTAATGAGAAGTGCTTGAACAAATACAACTCCGTTCCCTTTCCTTCTTTATAGGCCAATGTTCCTACAGAACTGTAAACCGCCAACAAAGACCACCCCGAGAGCAGGATCACAATAATCCAGATCCAACGATCGCCTTTTAATTTAGAAAGTAGCTGCTCTACCATAATTAATCCCTTTAGATTTATTTTAAAAACCTATTCTACTACAATTCCATAACCGCAGCTTTAAATTTATCACCACGATCTTCATAATTTTTAAACCAATCGAAACTTGCACAAGCTGGGGACAACAATACCGTATCTCCTTTTTGTGCTAAATGCGATGCCAACTGAACTGCATCATGCATAGAAGAACTGTTTACGATCAGATCCGTATCCTCTTCAAAAGCAGCATGAATAGCTGCATTATCTTTCCCAATACAGACAATTGCGCGTACTTTATTTTTCACTAGATCACGTAACATCTCATAATCATTGCCTTTATCTACTCCTCCCAACATCAAAACGATAGGCGTAGACACACTTTCCAGCGCATACCACACAGAATTGACATTTGTTGCTTTTGAATCATTGATATATTGAACACCTCCAATACATGCAACTTGCTCCAAACGGTGTGCAATATTGACATATGAACTCATACTTTCCTTCATAGCTTGATTCCTCAATTCTTGAACCTTGGCAATAAGGCCAGAAGCCATATTGTTGTACACATTGTGTTTCCCTGTCAAAGACAACTCTTCCGTTCTCATAGTAAATGTATCGCTATTAGGTATGTTAATTATAATATCTTTAATTGAAGACAAATACGCTCCAAATGCTACTTTTTGCTCCTGTGTAAAGGGTAAATGTGTCGCAGCGGTATGATGCCTTTTCAACCCTTCTGTTGTTTGTGGATCATCCAGACAATAAATGAAATAATCATTTTTCGTCTGATTTTGAATCATTCTAAATTTAGAATCCACATAATTCTCCACTTTATAATCATAGCGATCCAAATGATCAGCTGTAATATTCAAAATCACTGCGATGTCAGCTCTAAATTGATACATATCATCCAACATAAAACTTGAAATCTCCAGTACATAAACATCAAATTGCTCGCGCGCCACCTGCAATGCAAAACTTTTACCGATATTCCCAGCTAAACCGACATGTTTTCCGGCATGTTTCAGCATCTCGTACGTCAACATCGTTGTTGTGGATTTCCCATTTGATCCTGTGATGCAAATCAACTTTGCATCGGTATATTGTGCTGCAAATTCTATTTCTGCAATCACGGGAATTTGTTTTGCCTTCAAGGCAACAACAAGAGGAGCATGCTCCGGAATTCCAGGACTTTTAACAACAAGATCAGCTTGTAAAATATGATCTTCACTATGCTCACCCTCTTCATAAGAGATTTGCTCACCCTCTAATTGTGCTTTATACTGTTCAGTAATCATTCCTTTATCAGAAACAAAAACATCAAATCCTTTTTGCTTAGCTAAGATCGCAGTACCGACACCACTTTCACCTGCACCAAGAACAATTAGTTTTCCCGACTGTGGATAATATGTTGATGAAATGTTTGCCATGTCGATTATCTAATTTTTAAAGTTACGATGGTCAAAATGGCCAAAATAATTCCTACGATAACAAAACGGGTCACAATCTTAGCCTCATGGTAACCTTTCTTCTGAAAGTGATGATGCAAAGGAGACATTAAAAATATACGACGTCCTTCCCCATACTTTTTCTTTGTGTATTTGAAATAAGAAACCTGCAGAATTACAGAAACCAGCTCCAATAAGAAAACACCACATAAAATCGGAATCAACAACTCTTTACGAATCAATATTGCAAAAGCAGCGATAATCCCACCGATAGCCAAACTACCAGTATCACCCATAAATACTTGAGCAGGGTAAGTATTGTACCATAAAAATCCAACACAGGCACCAACAAAAGCACCTGCAAAAATCACAAGCTCTCCAGAATTAGGAATATACATGATATTCAAATAATCAGAAAAGATAACGTTACCAGATACATAGGCCAATATCGCCAAGGTAACACCAATGATTGCAGAAGTTTCCCGTTGCCAGACCATCAATACCATCTGTTATATTAGCGCCATTGGAAACGGCTGTTACGATAAAAACAACCACAACCAAGAAGACAATAAATGTTAAAATATCATTATGCAAACCAAACATCTTGAATACTTTAGCATAATCAAATTCATTATTCTTATAAAATGGAATGTTTGTTTTTGATGATTTTACATTCTCTGCATACGTCTTCTCGCCCGTACTTTGATTGATTACAACCTCAACTGGCTTAGTCGATGTGGGTGATGCTACATTTTGACGCACGACAATCTCTGGGTGAAAATACATCGTACAAGCAATGAAAATACCTAAACCTGTCTGACCTATTACTTTAAAACGTCCAGCCAAGCCATCCTTATTATGACGAAAAACCTTAATATAATCATCCAAAAAACCGACAGCTCCCATCCATAATGTGGAAACAATCATAATGATGACGTAAATATTGGTCAACTTAGCAAACAACAAAGTTGGAATCAAAATTCCAGCAATAATGATTAAGCCACCCATTGTTGGTGTACCCTGCTTCTTTTTCTCCCCCTCTAATCCTAAATCACGAATAGTCTCTCCCACTTGCTTATTCTGAAGCACCTGAATCAGTTTCCCTCCAAAAACAGTAGTAATGATCAATGAAGAAATCACTGCCATCGATGTTCTGAAAGAAATATACTGAAACAAACCAGCTCCTGGAATGTGCATGTATTCGTTTAACCATGTGAATAAATGGTACAACATATTATTATACTTCGTTAAATGTTAATTCTAAAATCTCTTTATCATCAAAATGCTGACGTACACCATTTATCTCTTGATATTTCTCATGTCCTTTTCCTGCGACCACAATGATATCCCCTGGTTTTGCCAATTGATAAGCAACACGAATTGCTTCTTTACGGTCTGCAATGGAAAGAACTTTACTTTTTTGTTCGGGAGCAACACCTGCTTCCATTTCTTTAATGATTACGAGCGGATCCTCCGTTCTCGGATTATCTGATGTAATAATCAATCGATTGCTATAGCGCAAAGCCGCTTGTGACATTTCCGGTCGCTTTGTTTTATCACGATCACCACCACAACCTAATACGGTAATGATCTGTTGATTCTGATTGCGCAATTTTTCAATAGTCTGCAATACATTTTCAACCGCATCAGGAGTATGTGCATAATCCACAATTCCAAAGACACCATTTGGCGCTTTCATGGTTTCAAACCGCCCTTCAGCACCTGTCAATACGCTCATCGCTGTTAACACCCGAACAGTTTCTTGTTCAAGCAAAATAGCTGCCCCATAGACCGCTAATAAGTTATAAGCATTAAAGCCTCCAACCAACTTCACCCATACATCATGACCGTCGATATTCAGCAACATACCATCGAAATGACTTTCCACTATTCTAGCACTAAAATCAGCACCTGAATGTAAACCATAAGTCTTTTTATATGCAAATGTGTTTTGCAACATCACTTGGCCATTTCGGTCATCTTCATTTGTAAGCGCAAAAGCAGCTGTATCTAAATCATCAAAGAACTTTTTCTTTGCCTTAATGTAACTATTGAATGTTTTATGAAAATCTAAATGATCATGTGTTATATTGGTGAAAATAGCACCCGTAAATTTTAACCCAGCTATTCGCTGCTGTACAACTGCATGCGAACTCACCTCCATAAAACAATAATCACAGCCTTCTTCCACCATTTCATGTAGCAAGTAATTCAATTGAATAGGATCTGGTGTTGTATGTGTTGCTGGAATGACACGGTCACCAATTTGATTTTGCACTGTTGATAACAAACCAACGTGATAGCCCAATTCTGTGAACAATTGAAATAATAAAGTTGCAACGGTTGTTTTACCATTAGTACCTGTAACCCCTACCAACTTCATTTTCTTCGACGGATTATCATAAAAATTAGCCGCAACTATTCCCAATGCAAGAGCAGAATCTGCTACGACAATATAAACTACCGAATCCAATGTCTCCACCGGCAATTCTTCTACGATAACCGCCCTGGCTCCAAATGCAATAGCTTTATCGATAAATAGATGTCCATCTGTGTGCACACCCCTAACTGCAATAAACAAACTACCCAATACAACTTGACGAGAATCAAAACAAAGCGATACTACCTCAACATCTAGCTGACCGACTACTTCCTGTACGGGAATAGCGTGTAATATGGTTTTTAAATTCTTCATCCTACTTCAATTCTATTGTTACTGCTGTACCAATTGGTAACTTTTGACTAGCAATCAAAGACTGCTTCATCACTTTTCCTTTTCCGATCACGCTTGTTTTAAATCCAGAATTTTCTAAAGCAAACAATGCATCGATCAATCCCATCCCCATAACGTTCGGCACTACACCTTCTTTTATTTGATATTCCACAAATGGAACCCCAAGAGTCGAACTTGTTGTGTCATTCTGTGCAATTGAATTCCAATTTACAATCTTCAAACCTAACTGCTCATATACCTTTTGAGTTGCTTCACGCGACCCTTTAAGTGTCAATGCCTTCGTGTTTAATGCCGAAGTATTCAGTTTTTTTCTATTAAAGGCACTATGCATATCCAAATCATTTGCATATACCATATCAGCCAACTCTTTAAACACAGGTCCTGCAGTAGATGCACCATAATATCCATTTCTTGGATTTCGAATCACTACGATAATCGAGTACTTCGGATCTTCAGCAGGAAAATATCCCGCGAAAGAAGATTGGTATTTACGGTTGCGATATCCCATCGCGCCATCCGCCATCTGTGCCGTTCCGGTTTTACCACCTGAGGTATACAAAGGATTCCGTAACGTTTTTCCAGTCCCCTGCTTCATTGTACCCTCCAACATTCCTCTAACTTGTCCTATTGCTTTATCTGAAGCAATTTTTTCATTGATAACGCGAGCTTCAAATGTTTCAATCGTATTCCCCAGATGTCTGATTTCCTTAACAAATAAGGGTGAAATCATTCTACCGTTATTTGCAACAGCATTATACAATGCCAGCATCTGCAATGGTGTCACCTTCAATTCATAGCCATAGGCCATTTGTACAAGTGACAAACCACTCCAACTTTTACTCTTTGGAGTTTTTATTAATGGAGCTCCCTCTCCTGTTATTTGTAATCCTAATTTTTGATCTAAACCAAAAGAATGCAGTTTAGCTGAAAATTTACCTGGATTATCTTTATAACTCTCATAAATCAGCTTCGTAATACCAACATTTGATGACTGCTCGAAAGCCTCCTGTGCACTCATCACCGATTTTTTAGGTGCATGTGAATCTTTAATCGTATGACGATAGATTGGCCAATTGCCATTTCCAACATTCACATGCGTGCTTGAGTCAATCAAACCATCATCGATAGCCGCTAGATAAGAAGCTAATTTAAACGTAGAAACCTGGCTCTGCACTTTGCGCAATTGCGATATTCATCTTTTCACGATAGACTCCATCTTTGTCTTTCGTGAAATTAGCTACAGCACGAACTTCCCCAGTCTTGACTTCCATCATCACCACACAACCCTCATCTGCATTACTTGCGATCATCTGCTTTTCTAAGGCTCTCTGCGCCATATCCTGCATATTGATATCAATAGTCGAAATAATATCAGCACCATCAACAGGAGCCACCTCAATATCTCGATTTACCGGAATCCAAACTCCTCCAGCTATTCTTTGCATCAATCGTTTACCGCTTTTTCCATCAATATATTCGCCGTACGCACCCTCTAAGCCTACATGAATGTTTTCTTTAACATTCTTATAACCTATTGTACGTGCAGCTAAATTCACAAATGGTAGAATACGCTTATTTTGACGCTCAGTAATCAAGCCTCCAGGATATCGTTCTTTACCCACCCGTACAGCTTTAAAAAGCGGAAAGCTTTTAAGAACCTTCAAATCTTGATGCGAAACAGCACGTTTAATCAAAACATAACGCTGTTTTTTATTTCTCGCCTGCTTCAATAATGTCAAATACTGCCTGGAAGATTTATCTTTAAAAAAACCAGACAACTTAATTGCTAAAGAGTCAACCTTCAGATTAAAATAATCATTTTCCTCTTCTGGAATCGCCATTGCATCGAAACGCAAATCATACTCCGGAACAGACGTAGCCAAAAGACTTCCGTCATTGGAATAGATATTTCCTCTTGCAGCCTCTACTTCACGCTCCTGAATAGACAAACTATCCGATAGAGCACGCCACTTATCACCATCAACGTATTGTAAATGAAAAAGCTTCGTAAACACAGCAATCGCCACAAGGACGATTAAACCGAAAGCAATATAAACACGAAATAGAATGGTAGTTCTGATATTCATAAACGTCTCCTATTTCTTTTTTTCTTTTACAATTTCAATCTTAATTGGTGGTTTCCACTCGCTCTTTCAAACCTAAAGAATCCACACGCTTTGCTATTTCTGTCTGGGTGGACATTTTCATGAGTTCAGCAGAGAGCGATTTATGATCCCAGCCCAACTCTTTGACTTCCCTACTCAATTTATCTATTTTACGTATCGTACGCTCAGCGTAATGCCTATTCGTAATATAAAGCAACATCAACAAGGTAACAAAACCAGCAAAAGGCAAGTAATTTACAATCGAGTAAATTGATAGATTTCCCGCAGTAAGCAACGTCCTCAAAAACTTTTGCGTTTCCTCAGCTTTCTCCTCAACTGCTTCTTGCAACTCCTCTTGAACCTCTTCGCTTAATTCTTGCTGTCTTATCGTATTCTTACCCATCCTGACAATCAATTAAAGCATTAAGCTATATCCAACTTTTCAGCAATGCGTAGTTTCGCACTACGCGATCTATTATTTTCCACCAACTCATTCTCATTTGCCGTAATTGCCTTACGACTAATAACTAGAAATGGTTTAATTTCATTTCCAAAAAAATCCTTTTCCACATCTCCTCTGAATTTACCCTTAGCCATAAAGTTCTTCACCAAACGATCTTCCAATGAATGATAGGACATTACCACTAAGCGCCCTTCAGGCTTTAAGACATCTACAGTTTGCAACAGAAACTCCTGCAGAGCCTCAAGCTCTCTGTTAACCTCAATACGCAAAGCCTGAAAAACCTGCGCATGATATTTATGTTCTTTCCCTCTGGGAACTAACTTTTTTATAGCATCTTTTAACTCTGAGACAGTATTAATGGGTGATGTTAACCGCGCAGTGACAATAGTTTTTGCTAATGTCTTCGCATTGATAATCTCCCCATACATCCCAAATATCCGATGAAGATCTTCTTCCGCATATGTCGCCAATACAGTTCGAGCATCCACATCAGAAATCTGATCCATCCGCATGTCCAAATCAGCATCAAAACGGATGGAGAAACCACGATCGGCAGCATCAAACTGATGAGAAGACACTCCTAAATCCGCTAAAATACCATCTACCTGTTTTACGCCATTTAAACGAAGGTTATTTTTTAGGAAACGAAAATTTTGATGAATCAAAGTAAATCTCGAATCATCAATTACATTATTCAAAGCGTCTGGATCCTGATCAAAAGCAAACAATCGACCTTCTGGTCCTAAGTGTTTTAAAATTTCTCTGGAGTGCCCTCCTCCCCCAAATGTCACATCCACATAAATGCCGTTTGGCTTTATCGCCAATGCATCCATGCATTCCCTCAACATAACTGGCACATGATAAACATTATCCATTTGCTAATCCTCCTAAATCAAAACCTCCCATAACCTGTTCAGCTAAAGCCGAGAAATCCTCTCCCAAATCACCATTCATAAAATCCTCGTACCCGTCTTTAGACCAAACTTCAATCTTATTAACCTGACAAGCCAAAACAACTTCTCCGGTTATACCTGAATATTCCAATAAGCTTTTTGGTAATAAAACCCGACCTGCCGCATCTAAACTCAACTCGGTTGCCCCTCTTGTGAAACTCCGAATAAACATTCGATTTTTCTCAACATATTGATTCAACTGAGCCAAACGAGCAGTTATCGCATTCCATTCCTCGCGCGTATAGATCACCAAATGCTTTTCAAATCCACGATTGATTACAAGCCCCTCGCGCTCAACATCAGGCAACTGCCTTTTGAGCGCTGCAGGCAACACCATTCTTCCTTTGGTGTCCATCTTGCATTCATATTCGCCAATTAAAAAACTCATTTTGTACGCATTGGTTTCAAATTCAATGTAAAAGTATACACTTTCACCCACTTTTACCCACTTTTACCCACAAAAAAGTTTTCCACATAGTGAAAGCGCTACATTTAAGCAAAAACAACCGCATTACAGAGACAACAAAAAGCTGAAAAATAGCTCCCAAATGTAGTTTTTGAACCGTTTTCAAAAACGGTTCACCACAAAAAAAAACTATCAAGAAATTACATTTTTTCGCTATAAATTGTTGAAAGTATAGGTGAAATATCAAATTATTTTAAAAAAATCATGATTTTATGAAATAAAAATTAGATTTTCTACCCTATTTCTTAGTAAATCACAAAATGTTAATAATCAACTTATACTTACAAAACAATGACGTTAAAAACGCGCCATTTATAGCAAAAAAACATCTAAAAGGGGAAACAGAAATAAGAAGAAAGATTGGCAAAGCAATCTTTCTTTAAAATGATTAAAAGTCAGATTTACACGTAGAGAAATACTTCATGCTCACCACAAAGTTGATGTTTCAAAAAAGACAAAAATTGAAGCTATAACGAGTCCCAACTACACTCGAACTTCCCATGTAAATCAGACCTTAGTGAACCTGTTTTAAAACAAAATATCAGGTGTATTTTACCTTAACAAAAAAATGGAAAGGTTAAGCTAAAAACAAATGAAACGAATCGCTATTCCATTCTCAACAATGCGTATTAACTTAATTGAAATGAATAGTTTAAAATTAAAAACGAGTAATTAAATACCATATAAACAATACAAAAATTTACGTTTCGAAATTTTATTTATAGCTCAAATGAAACGAACTAAAAAAAAACGATTGATCTTTCTTTCAATAAAACAAAATTGCCATTCGTTATTCTCCCGAAAAACAGATAATTTTGTATAAAATTATAATTAGAGTATGCATAGAACAAACACGTGCGGAGAATTAACAATAGCTGACTTAGGTAAAACGGTTTCACTAAGCGGTTGGGTTCAAAAATCACGCGATTTAGGCGGGATGACTTTCATAGATGTAAGAGATCGCTATGGCATTACACAATTAACATTTAATTCTGATGACGATGATTCTTTACGTGCTAGCGCTCGTGAACTAGGCCGTGAATACGTAATTAAGGTAACTGGAACTGTTATTGAACGTTCTAGCAAAAACTTAAAGATTCCAACTGGAGAAATTGAAATCAAGGTATCTTCTCTGGAAATATTAAATTCGTCTAAAACACCCCCATTTACTATCGAAGATGAAACAGATGGAGGAGAAGATATTAGAATGAAATTCAGATATTTAGATTTACGTCGTACACCTGTAAGAGAAAATTTAATATTACGTCATAAAACTGCGCAGGAAGTTCGTCGATTTCTTGATGAGCAAAATTTTATTGAAGTTGAAACTCCTGTTTTAATCAAATCTACACCAGAAGGTGCACGCGATTTTGTTGTCCCTTCACGTATGAATCCAGGAGAGTTTTATGCATTACCGCAATCTCCACAAACTTTCAAGCAATTATTGATGGTATCTGGTTTTGACCGTTATTTTCAAATTGTAAAATGTTTCCGTGATGAAGATTTGCGTGCTGACCGCCAACCAGAATTTACACAGATCGATTGCGAGATGTCATTTGTCGAACAAGAAGATGTATTAAATCTCTTCGAAGGTTTGGCAAAGCATATATTCAAAAAAATTAAAAATATTGACCTAGGAGAAGTACCGCGTATGACGTATGCCGATGCGATGCGCTTATATGGTTCTGATAAACCTGATATTCGTTTCGGCATGCAATTCGTAGAATTGAATGAGGTTGCAAAAGATAAAGGATTCCCAGTTTTTGACGCTGCTGAATTAGTCGTTGGCATCAACGCTGAGGGTTGTGCGCACTACACGCGTAAACAATTGGATGCATTAACTGATTATGTGAAGCGTCCTCAAGTTGGTGCAACGGGTCTGGTATATGCACGTTATAACGAAGACGGTACAGTTAAGTCTTCCGTAGACAAATTCTATTCCCCTGAGCAATTATTAGAATTCGCAAAATTACTACAAGCAAAACCTGGAGATCTATTCTTAATCATGGCAGGTCCGAAGGACAAAGTTCGTAAGCAATTAAATGAACTTCGCTTAGAAGTTGCCAATCAATTAGGTCTTCGCGATAAGAATAAATTTGCTCCACTTTGGGTATTGGATTTCCCATTGTTAGAATGGGACGAAGAATCGGAGCGTTATCATGCGATGCACCACCCGTTTACTTCACCAAAACCTGAAGATATAGCTTTATTGGATACTAATCCAGGTGAAGTGAGGGCCAATGCATATGATTTCGTCCTGAACGGAAACTGAAGTCGGCGGTGGCTCGATACGTATTCACGACCGTGAATTACAATCACTCATGTTTAAGCATTTGGGCTTTACACCAGAAGAAGCACAAAAACAATTCGGCTTCTTAATGGAAGCATTTACCTATGGCGCTCCTCCACATGGTGGACTGGCATTTGGATTTGATCGTTTGGTAGCTTTATTAGCAGGAATAGATTCTATTCGTGATGTCATCGCTTTCCCTAAAAACAATTCAGGTAGAGATGTGATGATTGATGCTCCTTCTACAATACATCAAAATCAATTGGATGAGTTGAGCTTAAATTTGAACTTAAAAATTAAATAAATTGATCGCATCATGCGAGAAATAATTTATAAGCGTTATCTTTAAAAGTTGGTAATTTATTACCAACTTTTTTTATAAAATTAAAAGAATTAGATGTCAGTAAGCTCTGCAGATAAATTTTTGAAAGAAAGTGCAACCAAATCTTTCGACAGTAAGCATCGCGATATTATCAATTATAATATCGACAAGTATAATATTGCTTTCGAAAAAGGGAAGAGTAAATTTGTGAATCTGGAGAACTCTCGTTTAGAAGCAAATCTAACAAAATGGAGAGCTATTGAACATTTAGATAAATATCTATTAGAGTTTGAAAGCAAATTCATAAAAAGAGGTGGAAAAGTGATATGGGCCAATGACGCTGAAGAGGCCCGTCATGAAATCTGGAAAATCATGGAACGAAATAATGCCAAAAGCATTATCAAATCCAAATCCATGGCTTCAGAAGAAATTGAACTGAATCATTTTTTAGAGGAAAAAGGAATTGAGGCTTTGGAAAGTGACCTTGGTGAATTTATCATTCAATTACTAGGTCAAAAACCTTATCACATCGTCACTCCAGCGATGCATTTGAGTCTAGCCGATATCGCCCAGTTATTTCACGATAAATTTGGAACACCACTTGAAGCTACTGCAGAAGAATTAACAATGAAAGCGCGCGAACTGTTGCGCGAAAAATATAAAACAGCTGATATAGGCATATCGGGAGCCAATTTTCTAATAGCAGATACTGGTAGTATTGCCATTACGGAAAACGAAGGTAATGCACGTTTAACAACAGCTTTTCCTAAAATTCATATTGCTATTGTTGGTATTGAGAAAATATTACCATCGATAAACGACCTTGATTTATTTTGGCCGTTGCTTTCCACTCATGGAACAGGACAAAATTTAACGGTTTATAACACCTTGCTAAGTGGTCCCAGACAAGCTTACGAGTCTGATGGTCCTGAAGAAATGTACGTAGTCCTATTAGACAATGGCCGCACCAATCTTTTAGCCCAAAAGGAACAACGACAAGGTTTATACTGCATTCGTTGCGGAGCATGCTTAAATGTATGCCCTATCTATCAAAATATTGGTGGGCACACCTATGAAACTACTTATCAAGGTCCTATTGGTTCTCTCATATCGCCACATCTTAGTGGAATGAAAGAATTTAAACACTTAAGCTACGCCTCTTCCCTTTGTGGTAAATGTACAGAGGTATGTCCTGTTGGTATTGACATTCAACGAATGCTATTGTTAAATAGAAGAGATGCTGTAGCGGAAGATTTAGCCCCGTCAATAGAGAAAAAAGCATGGAAAGGCTTTACGTACTTCATACAGAGAAGAAAGCTAATTGATTTATTCGGAGGTAAGTTGAAAAACTTTTTTATAAGTACATTCTTTAAAAAAATATGGGGCAAAAACAGACAGCTGCCAAAACTAGCCGACAAATCTTTCTCTAAACAATGGAAAGAGCAACAAAAGAATAAAGATTAACAAAAATGTAGCAATTGGTTTGAAATCAATTGCTATTTTTCTTGTTAGCTTAGCGCCATCAATAAAAACCTCACTTATTTATGGATTCACAAACAAAAAGAACTTACATTCCCTGGATTGATTTTTTAAGAATTTTCGCTTGCTTTTTAGTCGTATTATGTCACAGTTGTGATGCTTTTGTAGCGTCATTTGACAATAGTATTTCGTTTCATACTGCGGTGTTTATAGGAAGTCTCGTTAGGCCTTGTGTACCACTTTTTGCGATGATGTCTGGCATCTTATTGTTCCCTGTCAAGACAGATCTGGCCACATTTTATAAAAAACGTATTGGACGCATCATTATTCCATTATTATTTTGGTCCATAGCCCTT
The DNA here is from genome assembly GCF_044740685.1 of Sphingobacterium sp. SG20118. NCBI lineage: Bacteria > Pseudomonadati > Bacteroidota > Sphingobacteriia > Sphingobacteriales > Sphingobacteriaceae > Sphingobacterium > Sphingobacterium sp. SG20118. The sequence goes on along the minus strand of NZ_CP172826.1, from coordinate 648,426 downwards.
CCCATAGCATTCGCCCTTTATGCCTATTTTATCAAATCGAGTCCAAATGGGCTAATATCAATTGAAAAATATACTGTAGAGGGTACGCTAACTAAGATAATCACTTCTATTTTCAATTTTAATTATGACACGACTCCGCTATGGTATATTTATATGCTCATAGGTATCTACTTAATCATTCCCATTTTTGGTTCTTGGTTAGATCGTGCCTCAAAAAAAGATATTCAAATCTTTTTGAGTTTTTGGATCATAACCTTGATCTTACCCTACATTAAAATGGCTGCACCTTTACTCGGTTATACAGGTAATTATGGCGATACAGGAATCTGGGGTGTATGTACATGGAATGAATTTGGGACATTTTATTATTTCTCAGGTTTCATTGGTTACATTGTCCTTGCCTATTATTTAGTCAAATTCCCTTTAACTTGGTCTTGGAACAAAACATTAGCGATTTCAATACCGGTATTTCTAGTCGGATTTGCCATCACTTTTTCTGGTTTTTTAATTACTCAAAAGTTCTATCCTGCTAATTATGCTAATTTGGAAATTGTATGGTATTTCTGTTCTATTAATGTTGCCATGATGACTTTTTCGGTCTTTATTATTTTTCAAAAACTAAAAATTAAAGAATCAAAAGCGCTCAAGGATTGGTCACTCACCACCTTCGGTATATTCCTGTCTCACTTTATAATTGTACAAGGAATATCAGATCTATTTTTCAAAGTACCTTACCTGCCAGCAGGTGTAAAAATAGTATTGATTTCGATCATTAGTTTTGTATTAAGTTATTTGGTTACTAAAATATTTGATATGAATCCAATAACTAGAAGGTTTATTAAATAACAAAAAGGTCCGTTCTTACGAGCGGACCTTTCTGAAAAAAAATTAACACAAAACCTTAAAACACATTAACTATTCTTTACCAAAGTTTCTTTACTAACTTCTATATTACCTTTCCCCTCTTTATGATTTCTTTCTATACGATCACGACGCACGGGACGATCACCTGATTTACGCATACGATGCTGTTTACGATTTTCCGCAAATGACTCTTTATACACTTTTTGTTGCTCAGGATTCAAACTTTGAATCAACTTTTCACGTTGCGTCATGCGATCTTTTTTCATTTGTTCCATCGCGACTCGACGATCGGCAAAGTTCTTTTTATCTTTTTTAGCCTGATCCAACTGCAATGAATAAATTTCCTTACGCTGCTTATCTGTAAATTTTAATTTTTTATCCATCCGATCAGTACGGATTTGCGCAATCTCTTCTGCTGTCTTTTTTTCTAACTTAAATTCTTTTTTCGTAGCATGACGGCCATCACGGCTTACATTTTCCTTCGCATTACTTTTTTCTTGTGCAACACCAGCAAATATAACTCCAGATAGCAACAAGCTTAACATTAACTTTTTCATGATATTTCTCTTTTAATACAATTCACATATTTTTGTCTGCGCAATTATGAACACATACTTTTGCAGACATGTGTTAGTAAGATGTTGAAAACTGTCTAAAGTTTAAATCGCTCACTGTTAAATAAAGTTAAACCCGAAAAGCGACATGTCTATTGTGAAACTGTATTCAAACGAATAGGCAATGTATAGGCTACTCGAACGGGTCTTCCATTTTGAATACCGGGCCTCCATTTCTTCGCTTTAAGCAATAATTCGATAGCAGCTTTTCCTGTATCATAGGAGATATCTCTTTTAACCAAAATATCCGTCAGTGTCCCATCCTTTTCTACCACAAAAGAAACTTCAACCACCCCATTCACACCATGCTGTAAAGCTGCTTCAGGATATTGGTAATACTCACCCACCCATTTCATAAAAGCTTGCATCCCTCCATGTGGAGTTGGCATTACTTCTACAGTTTTAAAATCATTAACAACATCCGAATTTCCATATACTGCCCCTTCTTTGACACCTGTAATACCGCCATCGCGTTTTACAGAGCCAAACTCACCCCTAGGTATAGAAGTGCCCGTGGCGCTTGCTTTCAAACTCAAACGTGCCGACATCCTGTTCGTTTTAGTCAATTCATCTTGCGTTGCAATATCTTCTGTAACTCGATCTCTATGCGTCACTTTCGGTTCTACGAAACGTATCAATTCCTCTTTTGGTAAATCTACAGCAATCTGCAAAGAGGTTTTTTCTTGAACAGGAACAGGTTCTTCTACTTGCTTTTCCTTCACTTTTTCTTCCATTTCATACAAAGTGCTAAGATCAACAACAATTTCTCTTTGCTGAACAACTGGCACATCAGGTTTGAAATATCGATTATAAATACTGTTGCCCACCACACCTAAAGCAACCAAACTCAAGACAATCACAATAGACCAATTCGTAGCCCTATTCGATAAATTTCGTAATTCAAAAGCGCCGTAAGATTGATTACGCCCTGCAAAGACAACCTCTAACCATTCTCTTTTATAAATATTCAATTTCGAATTTAGCATAGCTTTAAAAATTAAGTTTACATTTTAAACTAGGATGCACAGTTAATAAAATTCCATAAAAAAGAAAATTTTACTTTCACGATATTTACCGTATTTTTAAAATACAGAATAGAAAAACATACAAGAACAAGGATGAGAACAACCTTAAAAATATGGCTATCATTTAGCATACTGAGCACAATATTAACAAGTTGCATGCAAGAAAAAATAAAAGAAAGCAGTCAAGAAAAAAAAGATAGTACCAAAGACCTAATAATCTTTTCTTTTTTAAATGAGAAAAAAGATTCTTTAGTCAGCTTGCCAGTAGAGAATGAGAAAATAAATCCCAAACTCGCAACATATGCCATCATCAATAATAAAATGACTCCAATTATTTATTCAGCAACAAAACCTGAAAGTGAAGCCTCTAATGGACGTCAAACGAGTTTCAATTTCTCAAACAATGGTGGCGATTTTTTCATTATAAAAGAAAAAATAAATGAGGGGGATTTTGCACTATTAGTGAATCAAAAATTCATTGATGACAACAAATTTTTACCTTTCAAAAAGACCGAAAAAGAGACCAGTCATCAGACAAAAACTACATTATCAAATAAATATAATCGACATATAACAAAAAGCCTAACGATAGCAGAACTGAATAATCAAGATGAAATAAACTTAACGCTTTTTGAAGTTAAAAATGATTCCGCACTCGCTGTACTATCGTATCTACACAATAATCAAATCATCACATTAGATTTTCCTGCAAAATACGATGAAATGAGCACCTGGCGTGTAGATGACGGTGGAATATTCGACTTCGAAAATCTACAAGTATTATCTATTTTTCAATCCGGTAAATCCATCAAAATAGCAACCGTATTTTGGGGAGCTGAGGGCTACAATTTGAACTTTTATGAATCAACTGCCGGAGTTTTTAAAAGTATCGCTGAAGCATACGGTTATAGTGCTCCTCAATAAAATAAAAAAAGACTAGCTGTTTGGGGGTATTGCTGTTTAACTAGTCTTTTTTTACGGTCAAGATCAACGGACTACATATGCATACGTGCCAATGGCCCTACATCCTGTCCGACGAAATCTTTGATTACATATTTCTGATATCCGGCAATAGCAATCATTGCCGCATTATCTGTACAATACTCAAACTTAGGGATAAATACATTCCAATGATAACGCTCCCCCATTGCAACCAATTCTTTACGCAAACCTGAGTTTGCAGAGACTCCTCCAGCAATAGCAATATCTTTGACACCGGTTTCCTTTGCAGCCTTTTTCAACTTATTAAGCAATATCGATACAATACGAGATTGAACAGATGCACACACATCATCAATATGATTTTTTAAAAAATCAGAATCTGACTTTTCTTCCTTTTGCACCATATAAAGAATTGCAGTCTTCAGCCCCGAAAAGCTAAAATCTAAACCCTGTATTTGGGGTTCTGGGAGTTTGTAAGCATCCGGGTTTCCATTTTGAGCATGCTTATCGATCAATGGTCCGCCAGGATATGGCAAATTTAAAATCTTTGCTGTTTTATCAAATGCCTCTCCAGCCGCATCATCTAAAGTTTGTCCCAAAATTTCCATTTCAAAATAATCCTTTACCAATACGATTTGTGTGTGTCCACCAGATACCGTAAGACATAAAAAAGGGAAAGTAGGCTTAGGTCCTTCAATAAAATGTGCTAATATATGAGCTTGCATATGATTTACATCAATCAATGGGATATTACGAGCTAAAGCAAAAGACTTTGCAAATGAAGTTCCAACCAATAAAGCACCTAATAATCCTGGGCCGCGCGTAAAAGCTACTGCATCTATTTGATTTTTATGTATTTTTGCAACACGAATGGCTTCTTCAACCGTTGGTATAATATTTTGTTGGTGCGCACGTGATGCTAATTCTGGAACTACACCTCCATATTTTGCATGAATCGCCTGAGTAGCAATAACATTGGAAAATATTTCTCCATCGATACAAATTGAAGCAGATGTTTCATCGCAAGATGATTCAATACCTAAAATAACAGCCATAGCTTTGGGGTAATTAATATTGTACAAAAGTATCAAAAAAATAATTAAAATAGCACTCATTACATTGGTTAGCATACTCCTTTTGCTAGCTGGATTGGTGCTATCGTTACAATTGAAACCCGTTCAGAACTTTATTGCCAAAAAAGCGGTATCCTATCTCTCTAAAGAGTTAAACACAAAAATTGCGCTAAAAAATATTTATTTCAAGCCTTTCCATTCTTTGATTTTAGAAGGATTTGAATTATATGATACCAAAGGTGATACGATTTTAATCGCTGAAAGATTAAATGCGTCTATCAATCTAAATCAGTATTGGGGAAACAATAAAATTGTTATCAATAAATTGACCTTAGAAAATACATCAGCTTATTATCAAGTATACAAAGATAGTTCAAACATTAAGTTCTTATTAGATTATCTAAACCCTCCTAAAAAGGATAAAAAACAGGTGAGTAAAAATCTGATTTTTGACTTAAAACAGTTGAAATTAGTAAACAATCAATTTCGCTATATTGATCATACGAAGAAGCATTATGCTAAAGTAGTTGATTTCGGAGACCTAGATATTAAACATCTCAATGCAGATTTTCAAGGAATAAAATTTGATAATAATACAATCCAACTTGATATAAAACAACTTAATTTAATCGAAAAAAAAGGGCTAGAAATAAAAGGTCTAGCTACCAATGCTTTTGTAAGCAATCGCAAAATCGAATTAAAAAAATTATTACTGATTACGAATAGTTCTATTATAAAAGATTATGTTAAGCTAGAGTTCAATGGTTTTGAGGATTTCTCAGATTTTAACAATCGTGTTGATGTTGATTTAAATATTAAAAATTCAGTTCTAAATTCATCAGATATTGCCTTTTTTTCTTCCGCAATGCATCGCGTAAAATTTGATTTAAAAATAAAAAAAGCAACTGCAAAAGGTAAAGTAAATCACATAGATGCAAAAAATATTCACATTGAGACCGAAAAATCAACGAAATTAATTGGAAATGTTAAAATAACAGGTCTTCCAGATATCGAGCAAACAGAATTCAAGTTATCTAACCTCAAACTTGAGTCTACGTATAAAGACTTACAAAACATTCTCCCTAAGCTTAGTAATCGAAAAGATTTTAAACTTCCTGAACTTCTAAAAAGTGCAAATACAATCATATACAACGGAAGTTTGAACGGCTTATATAATAACTTCAAAATTCATGGAGAAGTAAAAACTGATTTAGGTTCAATTTATACCGAGTCATCCTTAAACTTTCAGAATGATTTTCAATATGATGGGCTATATCAGTCAAAAGCTTTTAGCATAGGCACACTATTGGACAATCAGGTTTTAAAAACAAGTGGTTTTGATCTTAATCTAAAAGGTAGTGGCACCAGCTCCGACAATTTGTTGTTAGCGATTGATGGTCATTTAGAAAATGTAGACTTCAAGAATTATACCTATCAGCACATTCCATTGACAGGTAAAATTGTTGATAAAAAATTTATAGGCTCAGGAGCAATTGAAGATCCAAATGCTAAAATTGATTTTCAAACTGAGGTAGACTGGTCAAATCCAGCTATTCGATATAACCTTACCGCGGATATTAATGATACTGATTTATACGCACTTCATTTCTCACAACAAAACGGTATCATTGTGCATAGCACAACAATCGAGACTAACTTAATGGGAAGCAATATCAATAACCTAGTCGGAGAAACTACAGGCAAATAATATTAACTTCAGCACACAAAAAGGAAATTTTGATATCAACACATTTTCATTCGAAGCTATCGGAGATGAAAATAACAGAGTACTAACCCTTTCTTCTGATGTCGTCGACGCTTCTCTAAATGGTCGAATCGATTTAAATACCATAGTATCTTACTTCAAGATGCTTGCTATGCGCTATGCCCCAGCAATCGGTTTTGAAACAAAAACATACAATACGCAAAATTTTGAACTTAACCTTGACATCAAGTCATTTGAACCCATAGCCACTTTTTTTAAAAAAGAAATTAGCTTAGATAGTGGTGCAACACTTCATGCGAAATTTTCAAGTGATGATCATCATGCACAATTCAACTTGTATAGCCCCATCTTTAATTATAGTGGCATTAAGGTGGCAAACCTAATTGTTGATCAAATTTCGAATACGGAATCTATGTCAGTCTCTGCCTCAGCGGACCGTATTAATCTCACTGATAGCACCTATATTAAGAATATAAACATTGCTAATATTCTTGCTAACGATAGTCTAAGGTTTAACATCAAATTATCAGAACTAGATGCTAGCAATAATTTAGATCTCAACGGAGTAATTCAATTTGCCCATCAGAAACCTGCATTTATTAACTTCGACCCGTCAACCATTATAATAAATAAGAATAAATGGACATTAAACCAGGGCTCAGAATTAAAAGTTTCAAAAGGAAAATGGTATATTCAAGATTTAGTATTAAAACACGATGAACAAAAAGTACAGCTTAATGGGGTGTTATCGAATGAAGAAAGCGATCGCGTAAATATTTTATTCAAAGATTTTAACCTCAGTTCATTAAATGGTATTACAAAACCACTTGGCATCAATATGCTCGGTGAAATGAATGGAAACTTAGAGATTAATTCCATTTTCAAATCACCCTATTTTATTGCAAATTTATCTACGAGCCCAATAATTTATAATCAAATCCCCATTGGTCAGTTAAAATTAACAGCAAATTATGATCAGAATGCAGATCTCGTTCATCTAGATAGCAAAATTGAAGATGGAAGTAAACGTATTGCACTATCTGGCACATACAACATCAATGACAAAAATGATAAATTAGATCTTAAGGCTGCACTACAAAATACGGACCTGATTCTTTTTCAACCATTTCTTAAATCTTTGGTATCAAATCTCCATGGAAAAGCGGATGCTGAACTAAATATCAAAGGAGATATACAAAACCCCAAAATTAGCGGAAATGCTAATTTTACAGACGCAGCATTTATCATCAACTATTTAAAAACACCTTATCACCTATCAGATAAGGTGATTATACTTTCCAATGGGATTTTCCTAAATAACTTTAAACTCCTTGATCCAAAAGATAATGAGGCCATCATCAATGGCATGATCGATTTGAATAAACTATCTGACCCTAATATTGATATCAAAATTAAAGCAAATAATTTTTTAACACTTAATACCACAATTAAAGATAACAACCTCTATTATGGAACAGCATATGCCAGTGGTGATTTCAATTTCAAAGGAGTAACTTCAGCTATCAATATTGATATCAAAGCTAAATCGAACGATAATACCATTATAAATATTCCATTCAATAGTTCAATGACCATTAGTGATAATGATTTCATTTATTTTGTTTCGAAAGATAGTCTGAATAGCACTGATCAAATGAAAAGGAAAAGTTTCAATGGTATTACTATGAATATGGATCTTTCCCTCACTCCTAATGCCGAAATGAACCTCTACACATCTCTAGGGGGTGTATCGGGTCGTGGGACAGGTAACATTACCATGAAGATCGCTTCTTTAGGTGATTTTGGAATGTTTGGAGATTATATCATTAGTTCTGGAAAATTCAATTTTAAAGCCCAAGATTATATCAACAAAATATTTGATCTTAAAGAAGGAGGTACCATTCGCTGGGCGGGCAACCCATCTGAAGCGAATATTAACTTAACGGCAATTTACCAACAGAGGACTTCTTTATCTGCTTTGTATAATGCCGCTGGACAAACAGACAATCCACAACGTATATTAGCGCAGGCAGATATGAATTTAAAAGGGTTATTAAGCCAACCTGAAATCAATTTTGATTTAAACTTCCCTCAGGATCCGTATGTTAAGGATGAATTACAAGGATATCTTTCCGATGTAAATAATATCAACCAACAAGCGCTGAGTTTAATCGTCAGACGCAGTTTTACACCAGGTTCACAGACTGATTTTGGAAAAGAGGTGAATAATACATTATTATCTGCCGGTACCGAAATAGCCTTCAATCAATTGAATAATATCATTGCTGAATCATTAAACATTAACTTTTTCGACATCAATATCAAGTCTTTAAACGATGCCTCAGCATCCCTTAGACTTTTCAACGATCGCTTAATTCTTACTGGAGGAATCACCGATAACAGAAGTAATCAATTGACAGATTTAAATGTATTCTCAGATCGTGTTTCCACCGATGCAGAAGCCCTATTCTACCTTAGAAAGGACGGTCGCTTGTTATTAAGAGGTTCAAACCGCCTCAATACACGAAATTTTCTTATTAACCCTAATGGTGAGGAATATGTAAGCGCAGTAGGATTAGTCTACCGTCAAGAATTTAATTCATTTTCTGAATTTATAAAACGTATGTTTCCTTTCGGAAAAAAGAAAAAAGCTGTCCAACAATAAGCTTATAAATACACTGAAAGCATATCTACATAATTAAAGAACACTGTAATTCTAAAAGCTTCTTGAACAGCTAATTCAAAACCTACAAGTAGCTGCTTATAGCATATCTACCCTTCTGTATACAAAAAACAAAGAGAACAACAGGACAGATCACAAATAAAAAAAGCCCTTCCAATTAAGGAAAGGCTTTCTATAAAGTTAGAAGGAATTAGCTTATGCTAATTTTTCGAATGCTGTGTATTCAATCTCTTCCTTGTTAATTTTAATTTGACCTTTTAAGAATTCAAACACTTTAAGTGCTTTTGCTTCTTCGAACAAACGGTTACCCTGCTCTTTATCTTGCAATAATTGAATAGCATATTGTGATAATTGCTCATCAGTAGGCTCTTCATTGATATTATACATTTTAATTTGTGCGTAGATACGCTCTTTTGCCAAGTTGATTACCTCATCATACTTAACTTCAAGATTATTCTCAGTTACGACACGGTTTTCGATAATAGTCCATTTCAAGTTATTCAAGAAATCAGCAAAACCTTCGGTCAATTCCTCTTCAGAAATACTTGGGTTTGTAGCTTTTAACCATCTTTTCAAGAATTCTTCAGGGAAAGAAACAGCAACTTTTTCCATACCGAAAGTATACATATCATTACGTAAACGTTGGTCAGAATTTTGTTTGAACAAGTTTTCAACTTCTTCTTTTACTTTTTCTCTGAACTGAGACTCTTCTGTTACTTCTCCTTCAGCAAACAATTTATTGAAAAATTCCTGATTTAAATCAGACTCTTCAAGACGATTGATGTTTTTTACTGTAAGATCGAATTTAGTAACATCTAGAGCTTCAACTTCTTCAGGAGTAATACCTAATAAGCGAGCAATGTCTTCTGCTTTGAATGCTTTTTTGATATCAATTTTAACTGAATCATCTTGTTTAAGACCTATCAAAGATTTTTTAATCTTTGCATCTTCGATAATATCAGTACGCACAGAAGTTGTTTTCTCAATACCTTCTTCTTTATCTTGTTTCAAAGTAGCATATAACACATCACCTTCTTCAGAAACTTCAGGGTTGGTCATTTTACCATAGCTACGACGTAAATTTTTGATACGAGACTCCAAAGTTTCGTCATCCGCTTTAATATCGTACTCTTTAAATTCTGCATCTTTAGTAAAAGGATTAGCAAATTCTGGAGCTAAACCAATTTCATATTTGAACTGGAAAGTATCTTTATAATCCCAATTGTATTCAGCTGTCTCTTCTAGAGGAAGAGGTTGACCCAATACTTCTAGTTTATTTTCTCCAATATACGCTGTAATGCTATCATTAACCACTTTGTTGACTGTGTCAAGCAAAATTGATTTACCATAAGTACGTCTAATATGTGCAGCAGGCACTAATCCAGGACGGAATCCAGGTAATTTCGCTTTTTTGGCTTGATCCTTGATTTCTTTGTCTACTTGTGGGTTATAATCTTCTGGCGCTAATTCAACTTTAATTACTGCGTTGATCGCGTCAACTTTTTCGTGTGAAATGTTCATACTCTTTCTAAACCTTTACGCATTATTTTGATAAAAAAAATCCTCCCGAGGATTTTAAATTCGGGAGGACATTCAAGTGCGGAAGAAGGGACTCGAACCCCCACGTCTTGCGACGCCAGATCCTAAGTCTGGTGCGGCTACCAATTACGCCACTTCCGCATTAGGATTTCTTGTTGGCACAAAGATAGAAACCATATGCATACAATGCAAGTCTTTTCTCAATAAATTTTCATTATTTTTTGATTTATTTTTCCGGTCAAAAAATAAATTTGCATAATTCATTCTTATTCATTTACTTTGAAAAACAAAGTACTTTTATGAAACAAGAAGATTTAGTAAAAGAAATAGCAAGTATTCGAAATTTGATGGAAAAATCCAGCAAATTTATCTCCATTAGCGGAATTTCCAGTGTACTCATAGGTACATATGCACTACTCGGATCAGCATATGCTTATTATGAAGTGTATGGTTTTAATAGCCAGATGGGCTATCGGGACCATTATGTCAATGAGCCATTGGTTATAACGAAACTTTTAACAACAGCAACGCTCGTTTTATTAGCTTCTATTTTTACAGGAGTATATATGGCCATAAAAAAAGCCAAAACCACCCGCCAAAGTATCTGGAATACGACAAGTCGCTCCCTATTGTTTGCGATGGCCGTCCCCCTATGTACCGGAGGTCTTTTTGCAATCATATCCATCTTCAAAGAAAACTATGCTATAGTTGCCTCTATCCTATTGATTTTTTATGGTTTAGCACTTACAGCAGGTAGTCATTATACATTTAATGAAATAAAAGGCCTTGGAATTTTAGAAATCGTGCTAGGACTATTAGCTTTGCTTTTCCCTGGTAACGGGATTATCTTTTGGGCTTTGGGATTTGGTGTACTGCACATCATATATGGAATAATCGTTCATAAAAAATACGAATAGTGAATTTCGACTTAACACAATACAATAAAATATTTGAAAATAAAGTCCGCCTCCAAATTATGAGCGTATTGATGGCTAATGACGAATATGATTTTAATTCTTTGAAAGCTATTTTGGATGTTACTGATGGTAACCTCGCTTCTAATTTAAAGACTTTAGAAAAGGAAAGCTACATCGAAGTGTTCAAAACATTCGTTGACAGGAAACCAAACACACGGTATAGAAGGACTATTGCTGGTGAAAGAGCTTTCGAAGATCATTTAAAAGCGCTTGAAAAATTGATCAAACAACAGTACTAATATTTTTTTTACCCATTTACTTTGAAATTCAAAGTACTTTTAAAACAAATAAAATGAATATACGACTAACCATAATGATTGCCTTATACAACTCAAGTCAAAAGATTTACACACAATTATTCAAGCAACATAAACTAGCTTGGAATATTCGCAAAGAAGATTTTTTGAGCTTCCCAAAAGAATCGTTGGGATATCACCTCGGTTTATTTTATCATGAAAAAGGCTTTGATGTTATTCCAAAATTAGAAAATCACGATGTTTTTCATGTCATCACGGATTCTGGTACTGAAATACAAGATGAAGTTGCTATGCAATATTTATTATTGGGCAATGGGAAAATAAGTTTATACCAATTTGCTATGATTGGAATCGGAACCTGCATCTACCCTGAATACTTCAAAATGTACTTAATGGCTTTTTCAAAAGGTAATACCATGCAAAAATTCTATGATTTAGATTTCGAAAATTTATTAAAGATTCCACTGCATGAAATTAAAAGCTCATTAGCATTTGACTTAAAAAAATACCTCAACCATCATAATTTAACAACACTATAAATCCAAAAATCATGGAAACGAATCAAACATCCCTTTTAGACCGTATTGGAACTTCTGTCTTCACTAAACTGATCACAATTGTTATTCTTGTCTTACTACTTCTTATTCCCCTATTCTGGGTCAAAAATCTAATTGAAGAAAGAAAAAATCGCCAATCTGAAGTTAGTGATGAGATTGCCTTTAAATGGGCTGGTCAACAGGTCATTTCAGGCCCTGTTATCGCCATCCCCTATCAGGTTGTAAAAGAAATCGTCACTACTGATAAAAATATCATTTCTACCAAGAATACTTATGTAACACAGTACGTGTACTTGTTACCAAAGACATTAAACATCAACAGTACCATCTCCCCTGAATCGCTAAAAAGAGGTATTTATAAAAGTGTTGTATATAATGCTCAATTAAACCTAAAAGGTTCATTCGATGAAATTGATTTTAATAAATTAGATCTGAATGGAGTTGATCTAGAATGGAAAAATGCTAAGATAATAATTGGTCTAAGTGATCTTAAAGGACTTGGAGCATCTCCCACTCTTGTCTTCAACCAAAAGGATATAGAATTTGAACCCAATATGTCAGTATTGAATCCTTTTGAAAACAATATGATTGCAGCAATTGATCTTTCTACTACAAAAACCACCTTAGGTGATTTTCAGATTAAGTTTAATATCAGAGGTTCACAATCCATCAACTTTCTCCCCCTTGCAAAACAAACGACCATTCAAGCAAAAGGTACTTGGGCAAATCCAAGCTTCAATGGAGCAGTTTTAGCTGACGACCGAAAAATAACAAACAATAGTTTTGAAGCAACTTGGAATATCCCAAGTTTCAACAGGAAGTTTTCTCAGCAGTGGACAGGCGCCGTTGAGAAGTTATATGAAATAAATAACAATTATGCGATCAACGCCCCCATGAATGACGGCTATAATAACCAGACAGAAACCTGCTCCTTCCACGAATAATCATATTGCATCTGAAAAAGATATGATTCAAATCAATTTCTTAGAAGAAGTCAATAATTATCAAAAAACAATGCGGGTAGCCAAATATGGGATACTCATTATTATTTTGACATTTGCAGCACTATTTTTCACAGAAATCATTAAAAAACAACGCATCCACCTCATACAATATATGTTGATTGGTTTTGCTATGGTCCTATTTTATTCGCTACTTCTATCAATTAGTGAACACCTCGGTTTCAATATGGCCTATCTCTTAGCCGCAATAGCAACAATCATCTTAATTGCATCATTCATCAAGTCCATTACTCGAGATATAAAATCAGCCTTTATATTCTCTGGAGTTTTAGGGCTTTTCTATAGTTTCATATTTATCCTGATGCAACTTCGTGATTATTCGCTTATCGTAGGCACTATAGGTATATTTATTATATTAGCTATACTCATGCGACTATCTACAAAAATCAATTGGTATCAATTCGATAAACGATGAGATTAACAACAGAAGGGATCAAGATGTATTTAACATACATCTTGATCCTACTAAAAAAGAAAGTATTATAATAGGAATGGTAGTTTTATCCCCAAATGCCATCAGCTTTCATATATTCTTCAGAAATTGAACATGACCTACATTCTCATCCAATTAATTAACTTGAATTCACGGAAAATCCTTTTCATACCCATCTGATAATGCACGAATAATAATTTCATCTATAGGTAGGTATATGACACATCACTTTATATACTTTGATACAAATGCATTTGAAGGGTAACAAAAAACAGACAGACCAAAGAATCGTATTGGGTTAGATAAGGTAGATTTTTGTATCTTGCATGCTCATATTCGTATTTTTATGAAAAAAAAATCTTTAATAACACTTTCTCTTTTGTTGGGTGCTTCGGCAATAATAGCACAAGAAAAAAAAGAAGCTAAACTTATTCTCAATATGGAAACACCTACAAAAACTCCATTAGATGCTCAGACACTTTGGAAGTTAGGTCGTGTTTCTGCAGAGGGGATTTCAGCAGATGGAAAGACCCTTGTTTATGGTGTCTCGAATTATGCCATGGAAACCAATAGTTCCGAGAAAAATCTCTACACGCTATCTTTGGTAACAGGCACCTCAGCTCCATTAACAAATGAAAAGGGTGCAGAATCTGTTGTGCAGATTACAGAAAATGGTGATATCATTTATTTGTTAAATGGCCAATTGTGGAAAAGGAACCGATACAAAGGCGAAGCCACACAATTGACCAATAATGTTACAGAACTAGAAAATGTAAAACTATCGCCAGATGGAAAGCATATCTTATTCAGTAAATCAGTATTATTAAAAAAGTATCACAGTACCGACAAGTATCCAGATCTTCCAAAATCTGATGCATATGTATTCGATAATCTGGATTATCGTCATTGGGATACCTTCAATGATGGAAAATTTATTCACCCGTTTGTAGCTCCATATGATAATGGCAAACTTGGAGAAGCAATAGATTTATTAAAAGACGAGCCATTTTATAGCCCCCAAATGCCATTTGGAGGTTCTGAAGATTTTGAATGGACACCAGATAGTAAAGGCATCTTATACGTAAGTAAAAAAAGATTTGGAACGGATTATGCCCTTAGTACCAATACCGACATCTATCGCTATGATCTTAAATCGAAAGAAACCATCAACTTAACAGAAGGAATGTCCGGATACGACACCAACCCCACTTATAGTCCGGACGGCAACAAGTTAACCTGGTTAAGCATGAAAACGGATGGTTATGAAGCAGATAAAAATGACATCATCATATTTGATAAATCCTCATCCCAAAGATTAAATTTAACGGCACATTGGGATGGTACGGTAAACTCATTTATGTGGAGTAAGGACAACCGTAAAATTTATTTTGTAGCACCATCCAAAGGTACAGTTCAACTTTTCGAATTAACCATTCCAACCAACTTCAAAAACAAATCCCTAGCTACCATCAAACAAATATCAGAAGGGAACTTCGATATTACAGGTATTGTCGGACAAGTAGATAATCAATTAATTGTTACTTCCACGAAATTCACACGTGCTACTGAAATTTATAAATATGACTTAGCTACGAAAGAATTAACCACTCTAACAACTGTTAACGATAATATGTATGCTAAAATTAGTGATAACAAAGTTGAATCAAGAGTTACAAAAGCCTCAGATGGTGCTGATTTATTTTCTTGGGTAATTTATCCCCCTGATTTTGACCCTACAAAAAAGTACCCCACTATTCTATACTGTGAAGGAGGTCCACAATCTGCTTTAACCCAATTTTATTCATTCCGTTGGAACTTACAGTTAATCGCTTCTCAAGGTTATATTGTTATCGCACCTAACCGTCGTGGTATGCCAGGTTGGGGTGTTAAGTGGAATGAAGCCATATCAAAAGATTGGGGTGGACAACCCATCCGTGATTATCTATCTGCTATAGACGATATCTCCACAGAAAAATACGTAGATACAGCACGCCGCGCCGCTATTGGAGCAAGTTACGGCGGTTACTCAGTTTATATGCTCGCTGGAGTCCATGAAAACAGATTTAAATCATTAATTGCTCACAATGGGCTATTTGATATGAGAAGCTGGTACGGTACAACAGAGGAAATGTTTTTTGCAAATCATGAATTAGGTGGCCCTTATTGGGATAAAGCAAATGAAAAATCATACACAACATTCAATCCATCGGAATATATTGAGAAATGGAATACGCCAATTTTAATCTTTCAAGGTGGTCATGACTATCGTGTACCAATCGGTCAAGGACTTGGAGCTTTCCAAGCAGCGCAATTAAAGAAAATTAAAAGTAGATTAGTTTATCTACCTGACGAAAATCATTGGGTACTCTCTGGTCACAACGCTCAAGTATGGCAAAGAGAATTTTTCGGATGGTTAAAGGAAACCTTATAAAAAATAAAAAGGCTTGATTTGAATCAAGCCTTTTTATTTGCTATTGTTCTCCCTTTTTACCAAAAATGGATAACTTGATATATTTACCCGGTTTTTCTTTTATATCCTTCATCAAATGATCAAGACTTTGTGATGCATTATTCAAATTATCATAAAGCTTATCATCATTGATCAATAAGCCTATTGAACCTTGCCCCTTATTGATCTTATCTACTATCATTTGGAAATCGGTCATGGCAGTATTTGCTTTATCCATCGTCTGTTGGAAATCCAACTTAGCAGCTTTATCTGTAACAGTACCTAAGTTTGACATAATCGTTGTAATTTGATCGCTATTATTTCTAAATGTATTGGTAATAACTTCCAAATTACCCAAAATAACAGATAATCTTTTTCTTTCCGAACCAACAAGTCCTTCTACATCTTTTGTAATGACCTCCACATTTTTTAATGATGTCGAAATACTGTGAATACTTTTCTTAAAATCTGCTTGAAACTGATCGTCCAGTACTGAATTGACCACTGTTAACACAGAATCTAACTTCACGGTAATCGTTTCCACCCTTTTTTGAATAGGTTCTACCTTATCCATGATATTAGCCTGGATACCCGAAGCCAACATATCCCCATCTTTGGCAAACTCTGGACTGTCTCCCATATCAAAAACAATCGCTTTTCCTCCTAACAAATCTGTACTGGATATCCGTGCTACTGTATTTTTAGGCACTTGATATTCGGCGTTGATTTTAAATTGAGTCAAGATACTACCATCAGCTTGCAGCGTCATTTTAGAAACACGACCAATCTGATAACCATTAACCAATACAGGTTTGGAAGCTGTCAAACCATCTACTGATTCATAGGTACTATAATAAGTATTGTCGCTACTAAAAACATCGTTACCTTTTAAAAAACTATAACCTATAAATAATAATGCTACAGCAACTACAGCTAAAATTCCGACCTTGGTCTCGTTTGATACTTTCAAAATAATATTTCCTTAAGATTTTTTAATGAATTCTATTTATCCTTTAAACAAGACAATAGTAAATATGTTTATCGTTCTACACTTTTTTTGAAAGCACTAACCGCATCCACCAAGTTCTGAACAATTTCCTGCTGCCCTTGATCAGATATCATAAAAGCTTCCTCTTCTCGATTGTTCATAAAACCAATTTCTGTTAACACCGCGGGCATTCCTGCTTCTGCTAAAACCGCCAACCCTTGCTCTAAAATACCCCTGCTTACACGGCCAGATTTCACGTACTCTTGCTGCATCAAATTCGCCAATTTGACACTTTTCTCTCGATATTGATTTTTCATCAATGAAAAAATAATGTAGCTTTCTGGATCTTTAGGATCAAAACCTTGATAGTTTTCCTTATAATTTTCTTCTAATAATAAGGAAGCATTCTCACGTATCGCCGCAGCTTGTTCTCCTAATCGATGAGAACCTGATACGATAGTTTCTGTACCTCTAGCAGAACGGCCAGGGGCAGAATTACAATGGATTGAAATAAATATATCCGCCTTAGCAGCATTAGCCATACGAATACGCTTATATAAATCAATAAACTCATCTGTTCTACGCGTATACAATACACGCACACCTGGCAATTGGCGCTCTATTTCCTTTCCCAATTTCAAGGCCACTTCCAATGCCAGATTTTTCTCCAAAGATCGAGACCCCTTTGCTCCTGAATCTTTACCTCCATGCCCCGCATCAATGACAATCGTTCGAATTTGATAAGCCTGCGGCGGAGTAGCACTGGTTAAAACCATTAATAAAAAAATCGCTGGGGCTAAAAAAAATATAAATTTCCGCTTACTACTATTCAAATCTGATTTCATGTATATATTTTATAAATTCTGTAATTTAATAACAAAATGTAATGAGTATTATTGTACAACAAAAGTAGGAAATGTTAATCTCGTTAAAAAACATCACTTTCTATTTGTTTTTGACTAATTTTGTCAAGCTTAGTTTAATATATTTACAAAAATAACATTTGTCTTTAATTTTGAAGTCGTTAACACACATTTTAACAATATTTCTTATTCTTTCGCTAAGTGTTCATGCAGCATTTTCGCAAGGAAAAATTCCAGTAAAGACAACGTCAACGAGTCTAAAAGATTCAGTTTCGGTCAAAGGAAACCCCGACTCCGTTAAAATGACGCGGGACTCTACGCTAATTAACAAAGACAGTACCAAAAATAATGGTGGACTTCAAGCAGAAGTGAGCATTATCGCGCGCGATTCACAGCGTACCGAAGTGGATAAAAACATAAGTCATTTATATAAAGGCGCTAAGGTTAAATATCAAGATTTTGAATTATCTGCAGATTATATCAGACTCGACCGAAATAAAAAACAGATATTTGCTTCAGGTATTTTAGACCACAACGGAAAATACACCGGACGTCCTATTGTCATGATGGGTGGAGAAAGCCCTAAAACGGTAGATTCACTGCTATATGATTACGAGAAACAAGAAGGTAATACTTATGGTATTATGACCGATGTAGAAGGAGGTTTCATCCAAGCGAAAGTAGTTCGTAAAAACCTATACGATGAAATGTCTTTATATCATGGACTTTATAGTACCTGTAATCTGCCTGAACCACATACACACTTTGGTATTTTTCTGAGCAAAGGTATTGTTACTAAAAATCAGATCATAGCCGGGCCTTCCTACCTTGTTTTACAAAACATTCCTTTAAAGTTTATAGGATTCCCTTTCGCCTTTTTCCCAAAACCAGACAAAAGGTCTTCAGGATTTTTATTTCCTTCATTTGGGGAAGATTATACGCGCGGATTTGCTATTCGAGACGCAGGTTGGTATTTAGCATTTAATGATTACTGGGATAGTGAAATACGCGGTAGTATCTATTCAAAAGGATCTTGGGAAGCCTCTGTTAACACGAGGTATATGGTCAATTATAAGTACAACGGTGGCTTTAACATACGTTACGCGTCTACAAAAACAGGCATTGAAGGAACTGATAATTATGGTGCTAACAAAGATTTTAATGTGACCTGGAATCACTCTCAAAGACAGGAAGCTAATCCTGGAACCTCCTTTTCCGCCAATGTGAATTTTGGAACTACATCCTATTTTAGAAATACCGGAGTAAATGGCACCAATAATATTGATGACTTAA
Source organism: Sphingobacterium sp. SG20118 (assembly GCF_044740685.1). Taxonomy (NCBI): domain Bacteria; kingdom Pseudomonadati; phylum Bacteroidota; class Sphingobacteriia; order Sphingobacteriales; family Sphingobacteriaceae; genus Sphingobacterium; species Sphingobacterium sp. SG20118. The sequence continues at coordinate 629,121 of NZ_CP172826.1, read as the reverse complement.
CTAAAAATAGGATGGGCTCTTCCATTGCGTATGGACGTGTATTTGCAGATGGAAAAGTCAACTTTACTTCAACCATAAGTCATAATCAAGACATGGCGTCAGGTAGTGTACAGTTACAACTTCCTAATTTTAGTTTAAACGTTTCTTCTTTCAATCCTTTTGATTCTAAAGACCGTGTGGATGAACAAAAATGGTATCAACGAATCAATGTCGGTTATAGTTTACAAGGAACAAACACGTTAAACACAGGTGATTCTACTTTATTCTCTAAACAGACCTTAAAAAAATTTACAAACGGCTTTCAACATAATATCCCCATCAGTTTATCTTTAAATGCATTCAAGCATTTCCAGTTCAATACAAGTGTCAACTATACGGAAAGATGGTACCTACAAAGTACCCGTCAAAGGATGGAAAACACGAAAGAAGGATATATTCCTGTAACTGATACAGTGCAAGGATTTAAAAGAGCATACGATTATTCGGTATCAACTGGTTTGTCTACCAAAATTTATGGTAGCTATCCAAAAATGGGTAAAATACAAGCAATAAGACATGTCATCACGCCATCGGTTAATCTAAACTATAGACCCGATTTTTCGGATGCTATGTACGGTTTTTACAAGAATTATATTGATGAATTTGGTATGCTTAACCGTTACTCAATTTTCCAAACCAATGTTTATGGCTCACCTTCTGCAGGAAAATCAATGGGTATTGGCTTCTCGATCGACAATAATATCGAAGCAAAAATAAAAAGTAAATCGGACACGACAGATGGTGGAATTAAGAAAATCCCTTTACTTCAAGGATTGTCCCTGAGTGGAAATTACAATTTTGTAGCAGATTCATTGAAATTATCACCCCTTAATTTTTCAGGTAGAACGGCATTATTCAAAGAAAAGGTAAATATCAACTTCAATGGTACTTTAGACCCTTATGCTATTGACCAAATGGGGCAGCGTTACGACAAATATGTATTTAATGACGGTAAGTTAGCGCGATTAACTAATTTCGGTCTTTCTTTTGATTATAGTTTTAATCCCAAAGCAGCTCAAAATAGGAATAACAATATTGACTCCCTTCGGAACCAAATGGGAGGCAATATGACACCGGAAACAAGCGCAGGCTTTATCACGCATCAGCGCCGATCCGAATGCATTTGTCAATTTTAGTATTCCCTGGAATTTAGCGGGCTCATTTAGCTTTCAATACTCTAAACCGGGTCATACTTCTTCCATTACGAGTACTGTAAATATTCATGGAGACTTTAGTTTAACACCAAAATGGAAAGTTACATTTAACTCCGGATACGACTTAAAAGCGAAAGAAATTACCTTAACACAATTCAATATTTATAGAGACCTTCACTGTTGGGATATCGCAATGGGATGGACACCCTTTGGAAGGTACCAAAGTTACAATGTTACCATCAGGGCTAAATCTTCGATTCTCCAAGATTTAAAACTTTCGAAAAGAAATAGTTCGGGCGGCAGTTATTATTAATAACTGCTTTTTTATTTTTCAATTGTACACCAATTCTTCTAGAAATTTTCATAGCTTATGCTATTTAATATAACAAGGATTTTTAAACATATCTATGAAAGCGCACATCATCACTATAGGAGATGAGATCCTAATTGGTCAAATTGTAGATACCAATTCAGCTTGGATAGCATCCCAACTCCAAAACAACCACATTTCGGTATCACAAATCCGTTCTATATCCGACAAAGAAGGTGAAATTTTAGCAGCATTATCCGAAAGTCATAATCAAGTTGACCTGGTATTTATAACTGGTGGATTAGGTCCCACAAATGACGATATTACAAAACAGACTGCTGCAAAATACTTTAATACCCACCTCCGAAGAGATCAAACAGTCCTTCATCATGTAACGCAATTATTCGAACAACGCGGAAAAAAGATGCTTGATATAAACAAGCAGCAAGCAGATGTTTTAGATGGATGCAAAGTACTATTCAACCAATATGGTACAGCACCAGGGATGTTAATTGAAAAAGAGAAAACTACTTATATCTTTATGCCTGGTGTCCCTTTTGAAATGAAACACTTAATGGGCACACAAATATTACCCCTATTTTCAAACCAAAATAATAACACTTTCCTTTCTCAAGAAAATATTATCATAGGAGGAATCGGAGAATCATATCTTGCCGAAAAAATAGCCGATATCGAATCCGAATTACCGGCATTTATAAAATTGGCTTATCTTCCAACACTAGCATTCGTTCGATTACGACTATCGGGTAGCGGAAGCAATAAAGAGGAGATTGAAAACAATACGAAGCGTTATGCCCAAAAGCTAATAGACAGACTAACTGGTCATGTTATCGCGGATTATGATACATCAATAGAGAATTTTTTGATTAAAAATTCATCCATCTAAAATTAACATTGACAACCGCAGAAAGTTGTACTGGTGGTAGTCTTGCTGCCCTAATAACAGCTGTAGCTGGTTGCAGTGAAATGTATGTAGGTGGAACCGTCCCCTATTCGAACAAACTAAAACAAGAGTTATTAGGTGTTCAAGCAGAGACTTTAGCTCAATTTGGTGCCGTAAGTGAACAAACAGTAATTGAAATGGCTGAAGGCTCCAAAAGTAGATTTGAAACCAACTATGCTATTGCTACAAGCGGTATTGCAGGTCCAGGCGGTGGAACAACAGAAAAGCCTGTCGGTACTGTTTGGATTGCAATTGCAGGTGAACAGGAAACAGTAACTAAAAAATTTCAATTTCAAAATGACCGAGCCACAAATATTGAACGGACGAAACAGTTAGCGCTTTTTATGCTTTGGCAACTTCTTGTCAAAGAACATCAAATAGGTATCAGTTTTTAAAATATTATTCCGTAAAAGTTGATTTATCAAAAATTATATTTTACTTTGTAAAATATAAACCTTAAAATAACTAACTTAGTGTTTAAAAGGATTGCAGTTGAATTATTATGGCATTATATAAATTATTACTTCCTAAAATGGGGGAAAGTGTATCTGAAGCTACTGTAACGAAATGGTTAAAACAACCAGGTGATACCATTAGTGAAGATGAAGCAGTTTTAGAAATCGCAACAGATAAAGTAGACTCTGATGTGCCTTCTCCAGTAAAAGGAATATTAAAGGAACAACTTTTTTCAGTTGACCAAGTTGCACAAGTAGGTGATATAATCGCTATTATCGAAATTGAAAATGGGGAAAATGAAATACCTCAATCAAGTTCGAAACAACCCCAAGATCAAATTGTTGAGAAATTAGAGATCGTTTCAACGGAGGTACAACTTGAAGATAAAGGAATTGAAATACCTGGATTGAATCAAATTCAGCCTACTATTCAAAGTCAACAACCCAACCTCCATAATGGAATCAGGTTCTATTCTCCGTTAGTTAAAAATATAGCTGCTCATGAAGGTTTGAGTCAACAAGAACTAGATCAGGTTATAGGTACTGGCTCGGAAGGCCGTGTCACAAAAGAAGACATTTTAAAGTATGTAGCGAGTAAGGGTGGACAAATCGTTCATACAAGCCCAAATACGCCACATACTACTCCAGCAGCTTCTGTACCTAGTGCCGAAAAAGTTAAATGTTGTAAAGCAACTACAGAAACAGCTCATACCATAAATTCTGGTGGCGATGAAATCATCGAAATGGATAGGATGCGCAAAATCATAGCGGATCACATGGTAAAAAGTGTTCAAACTTCGCCACATGTATGCTCATTCGTAGAGGCTGATGTCACAAATTTGGTCACTTGGCGTACTAAAGCTAAGGAAATTTACAAAAAGAGAGATGGTGAAAACATTACCTTCACTCCTATCTTTATTGAGGCAATTGCCAAGGCATTAAAAGATTTTCCAATGGTTAACATTTCCGTAGATGGAAATCATATTATCAAAAAGAAAAACATCAATATCGGAATGGCTGCAGCATTACCAAACGGAAATTTAATCGTTCCCGTCATAAAAAATGCTGATCAGTTGAGTCTAGTAGGACTTAGTAAGTCGGTCAATGACCTTGCTAACCGTTCCCGTTCAAACAAATTAAAACCAGATGATACACAAGGAGGAACATTTACCTTCACAAATATTGGTGCTTTTGGTAATATTATGGGGACTCCGATCATTAACCAACCACAAGCTGCCATCCTAGCAGTCGGTTCGATTAAGAAGAAACCTGCTGTCATAGAAACAGAGCATGGTGATCTGATTGGTATCAGGCAAATGATGTACCTTTCCCTATCTTATGACCATCGGGTTATAGATGGAGCTTTAGGAGGTACATTTTTGAAACGCGTGGCCGATTATTTAGAAAATTGGGATATCAATCGAGAAATATAAAGTGCGCTATCGCATAAAAAAGCCTTCTTTGAACATTCAAAGAAGGCTTTTTTATGCCGAAAAACAATTGTACTATGAGTTTAAATGCTTTTGAATAACAATTCTATAGCGCCAATATAGTAAAACGGATGATGTCAATAACCCTAAGGTTAAGCCATACCAGATTCCTTCTACCCCCATTCTTAAATGTACTCCCATAAAATATCCACTTGGCAATCCAATTACCCAATAGGCTATAAAAGTAATAAGTGTTGGGATATTTACATCCCCCATTCCTCTTAATACACCAAGTCCGACTACCTGCGTTCCATCAAAAAGTTGAAACAAACCCGCTATAATTAATAAATGTGAAGCAATGGTGACAACTGCCATATCCTTAGTGAAAATAAAAGGTAAGTAATTGTTGAAAATTGCAAAAATAGAGGCTGTTAACAGCATAAATACCAAAACCAATTGATAAGATGAAATCGCGAAACGCTGCAAACGGAAATAATTTTTATTACCAAAACTATTTCCAGTTTTAATGGTTGCAGCTGCTGCAATACCACTTGCCATCATATAAGTCATCGCTGCGAGTTGAATCGCAACTTGATGCGAGGCCTGTTCAACAGCCCCAATAGTCCCAGCTATAAGTGCAGCACCAGCAAATGCACCAATTTCAAAAACATATTGCATAGCCACTGGTGTACCTATCTTAAGTATTTTACCGACACGAATGGTATCCACGGCCCATATACTAAACTTACTGATATAGGGCTTAAAATAAGAAGATCTCATCACATAAAATAACATGACTACCATCATCATGACACGATCGATTAAAGTACTATATCCAACTCCACTTACACCCATTGGCTTTATACCAAACATCCCATTGACAAAAATAATAGCCAAAATGATATTCAGCAGATTACCCCAAATGGTAATATTCATGGCTTGCTTTGTAAAACCCAGACCCTCAGCAAATTGTTTAAAGGCACTGAAAATCATTAATGGAACAATAGAGAGGCTTAAAATAAGCAAATAAGGTTTTGCTTCCTTCACAACTGCTGGATCTTGATCTAAATGATCAATAGCTAACATGGATCCAAAATATACAAGACAAAATAAAAGAATGCCTGCCAGCGCATTAATCCAAATACTATTAGACAATAATTTAGCACACTCCTCTTTATTACCCCGTCCATTCTCTTGCGCAATCAAGGGTGTGATCCCATAAGCAATTCCTAAACCAATAACCATGACAATCATAAAGACCGAATTGACCAATGATACCGCAGCTAAAGGGATGGTGCCAGCAAAGTGACCGACAATAACACTATCAGCCATATGAACCATAGTGTGTCCAAGTTGAGAAATTACAACTGGCCCAGCCAATATAAATGTACTCCAATAATAAGGCTTATAAGATTTTAATCGCTTCAACATATTTCCTGCTACTTAATTAGAAAAGATTGCAAAAGTACGAGATTTTTATCAATCTTACATTTCTTATCTATGAATAAACCAAAATGAAATTATCAAATTTGCCTACAAGATTTTTACAATCGAATTGTTAATATTTCTTGAAACACTATTTCATTTTTAAAATATTGCTGTAACTTAGCATTTATAATTTATTAAAAAGATAGTAAGATGTACAGTCAAATATTTGCATTTCTTAACATAGGAACATCAGAAATGATGTTGATTTTGGTAATCGCTCTTTTATTATTTGGTGGTAAAAAGCTTCCAGAATTAGCCCGAGGCCTAGGTCGTGGGATAAGAGAATTTAAGGATGCCTCAGAAGGCATTAAAAGAGAAATCTCAGATCAAATTAATAATTTCGAAAAAGATATAGATTTAAAAATTGAGGAAAATCCTTTAGCAGAAGCACAAGCTGCAGAGCAAAAGGTAAAAGAAGAAGCTGAAAACACGGAGGAATCAGAAAAAAAGACTCCACAGTTAACAGCGCCTGAAGGTACGATGCAATATAATCGTCAGCCTGAATATGGCGAAGAACCTAATCATTTTCAGTATGGTTATTCCGATCATTTTGCTGAAAAAGAGCAAACTACATCCTCAGAAGAAAACCCAACAACTTCTGTAGAAAAAACAACTCCAGATATAGCTAAGAATCCTTCGGAACCTTCTAAAGAAGCATAGATTTAAAGCGAGTATTATCAATAAGATATTGTCGAATAAAGCTGTTGGATTATCTCCAACAGCTTTCTATTTTAATACATATTACATTCCCTATTTATGGCACATGAAATTATAGTCTCGAAGGAATTAGCAATAAGCGAAAAACAGGTACGAACAACGATTGCGTTATTAGACGAAGGTGCTACTGTCCCTTTCATCTCTCGCTATAGAAAAGAGATGACTGGTAGTTTGGATGAGGTACAAATTACAACGATTCGCGATCGTATGCAGCAATTACGCGACTTGCTAAAAAGGAAGGATGCTATTTTAAAATCCATTTCAGAACAAGGAAAACTAACTGCAGAGCTGGAACTTAAAATTCAAACGGTGGAGACAATGGCAAATTTGGAAGATATTTATCTTCCGTATAAGCCAAAACGTAAAACACGTGCTAGCATTGCGCGTGAAAAAGGCCTTCAACCGCTTGCCGACATTTTATTAGCACAAAAGTCTACAGATTTTAATACGTTAGCAAACGATCTAGTAGATGAAGAGAAGGGCGTGAAATCAGTGGAAGAAGCACTTTCAGGAGCAAGAGATATTATTGCTGAAACGATCGCTGAAAATGCAGAAGTAAGAGATAAGACACGTAAGGTATTCTTAGAAAAAGGTCAATTCGTATCGCGCGTAGTTCCAGGTAAAGAGGAAGCAGCAATAAAATATAAAGATTATTACGAATGGTCCGAATCACTAAGAAATGCGCCATCTCATCGCGTATTAGCGATGCGTCGTGGGGAGAAAGAAGAACTCCTTTACTTAGATATTGAAGTTTCGGAAGAATTGGTTATCCCTGCTATTGAACAGGTATATATAGTAGCGAAAAATGATGCCGCTACACAGGTTCGTTTAGCATTATTAGATAGTTATAAACGTTTATTAAAACCTTCCATGGAAACGGAAATCCGGGTCTTAACACGTCAGAAAGCAGACGAAGAAGCGATTAAAGTATTTGCTGATAATGTACGCCAATTACTTCTTTCTGCTCCCTTAGGACAAAAACGAATCTTAGCAATCGACCCGGGCTTTAGAACAGGCTGCAAAACTGTAGTATTAGATCAACAGGGTGCATTATTAGAAAATACGGCAATCTTTCCACACAGTGGTTCTGGAGGTCTAGCAGAGGCAACACGAACGATTCCTTTTTTAGTAAAAAAATACGATATCGAAGCTATTGCCATTGGTAATGGAACTGCAGGTCGAGAGACAGAAGAGTTTATTCGTAAACTTAATTTAGAGCATGCCACTATCGTCATGGTCAACGAGAGCGGTGCATCCATTTACTCTGCTTCAGAAACTGCAAGAGAAGAATTTCCCGATCAAGACATCACAGTCCGCGGCGCTGTTTCAATAGGGAGACGATTGATGGATCCCCTTGCAGAATTAGTTAAAATCGATGCAAAATCAATAGGTGTTGGACAATATCAACATGATGTAGATCAAAACAAACTGCAAACATCTCTTGACGACACGGTCATGAGTTGTGTCAACAATGTTGGTGTTGAGTTGAATACAGCTTCAAAACAAATCCTAGCTTATGTATCTGGTTTAGGTCCTGCTTTGGCACAATCCATTATCAACTATAGAAAGGAAAATGGTCCATTTAAGTCACGTCGTGAATTGAAAAAGGTTCCTCGTTTAGGAGAAAAAGCATTTGAGCAGGCAGCAGGTTTTTTAAGAATCCGAAATGCTGAAAATCCACTAGACGCTTCAGCAGTACATCCTGAACGCTATAAATTGGTCGAACAAATGGCAAAGGATTTAGCAACCAGTGTCCAAGACTTACTGAAAGATTCAGAGTTAAGAAAAACGATACCTTTAAAAAACTACATCACAGATGAAGTTGGTCTTCCGACTCTCAATGACATCATCGCTGAATTGGCGAAGCCTGGATTGGATCCGCGTGAAAAATTCGAAGCCTTTTCCTTTACAGATGGGGTAAATGCTGTTTCAGACCTACGAGTGGGAATGAAATTGCCAGGCATAATTACCAATATCACCAATTTTGGTGCTTTTGTTGACATTGGTGTTCACCAAGATGGTCTTGTACACTTAAGTCAACTGTCAAATCGTTTTATTTCAGACCCACATGAGGTCGTAAAAGTACAGCAACATGTGGAAGTTACAGTGACTGAAATCGACGAAAAAAGAAATCGCATAGGTCTTTCCATGAAGACTAACGAAGTTCCCTCATCCCCAAAACCTAAAAGGGAAATGAAGAACTTCAACAATAAAGATAAGAAAGAAAAAGAACCAGTAACAGATATGGCCTCTAAATTGGCTGCACTGGCAAGTAAATTTAAATAAACAAAAGGGTGATTATTAAATAATCACCCTTTTTTATGGCAAAATTAATTATTTTAGAATCATGTTAACATTCGAAAAATTTTCATCCTCTACAGCTATGGCTCTCCCTCCTGCTGAGCTATCGGTATGGTTAGAATCCTTATGGTGGGATAAAAAAGGAGATTGGCAAAAAGCCCATGATCTTATCGATCATCTACAGGATTCTAAATCTGCACATATTCATGCATACCTCCATCGTAAAGAAAAAGACCTATGGAATGCACAATATTGGTATAACCGTGCAAAAAAAACTGAATTTAAAGGTTCCTTAGATGAAGAATGGGAACAATTGGTCCGCACTTACCTCTACTAACATCAATAAAAAGGGGGAACTTCAAATATTTAAGCAAATCCATACATTGAGAACTTTACCTATAATTTGAAATACCCCCTTTAGCTATATAGCCTGATTTTGAAATTAATATCCTGGATTTTGAACTAATTTGTTGTTTCTATTGATTTCATCACGATGAATAGAAATAAAATACATTTTATCAAGCCAGTTTCTATTTTCAATACCTGGAGCTATGGTATTCACCTTATATGAATAGGTGTAATTACCTGTATTGTATTGATAAAGACTTACTTTTTTCCCTGTATTTAAAGACCCAAAGACACTAATATAAGTCACTGGTCTTCCGACCGTTTCTTTCGCTATCATCCAACGACGGGTATCAAAAAAGCGATGTTCTTCATACGCTAATTCTACACGTCTTTCATTACGGTATCTCGCTTTTAAATCTTGTCCCGATTCCGTCTTAGGAATAGCTGGCATACCTGCTCTGAAGCGTATTTTATTGAGCCAATTGCGAGCTTCATCATTTTCTCCCAATTCAATACAAGCCTCTACATAATTGAGCACGACCTCCGTATAACGAAGTATTGGCCACGGTATACGCTGTCTAGAGTTTTGATCTATGATCGTGGGATCCCCATCAACAAACTTGCGCATATAATAGCCCATATAACTACCATTCCAATCTTCCACCGGAGAATTACGGGTATCCAATCCATATTGAATCACTTTAACCCCCTTCTCATTTAACACTTCATACTGTCCTGTTTGGATTTGATTTGCAGGATCTCTTTCCTTCACGTCATCAGTCCTAGGTTTCCAATTTGCACCATCATAGAGGATGGAAGCACTTAATCTTGGATCACGATTGGCATAAATATTCGAGGAGTGTGATGGCTTATTCCAATCAAATTTCTCACCTGACAACATCTCGTAATCATCAACTAAAAGTTGTGTTGGGGTGTTACCGGACCAGTTATGGTAGCCATTAGGACCATTATTTCGTCCTACATAAGCGCCACCTTCATCTTTTAAATCATTAAAAAAGCGACCGAGAATTAAATCGCGTTTAGCATCAATTTCACTCACCTTTGACTTTCCTCCCATAGCTAAAGCAATGTAGTTTGCCTTTCCTTCTGCTGCCGTTACGCTATCTAATAAATCTAGTTTATAAGCCAAAGCGGTTTGATCTAATACGACTTTTGCCGCAGCTTTAGCTTTTTGCCATCTCTCCACACGGCTACCAGAAACATAGCCTAGATACTCCGAATTACCATATGCAGCAATGGTTGGAGACTTTCCTTTTGCTGTGGGTACATCATGGAGGTCAGATGCAGCATAGGTTAATACGCGCGCTTTTAATGCTTGCGCCGCCGCTTGGCTTGTGCGCCCTTCAACCTTAACCGCATCTTGCAACAGCGCTGCTGCCTCGTCACAATCTTTTACGATAAAATCTACACATTCTTCATAAGTATTTCGTGCAGCTGTGAAATCCGTATCTTCTAACAAATAAATTTTTGTAATCAGTGGAATTGCTCCATAAAAACGTAACAATTGTTGATAATAATAGGCTCTTAAGAAATAAGCTTCTCCCAACATTTGCTTAGCCTGCGTTGCATTACTAAACTTAGGCTCTTTTAAATTCTCAATAGCTGTATTTGCAGCTCGAATATACTTGTACATATTTCCATACTCGTAAGAATCTACAATCCAGCCCTGATCTGTTGGCGTTGACCTACTTTCTGTAATCGTGTTGATTCCTCTTCCCGGGTGTGTAAACATAGACTCGTCAGATAAAGAGGCTAACATTTGTTCATTAAAACCACCTTGTCCAAACCCATTATACAAATCATTTACAAATGCCTGTGCTAATCCTGCATCTGCCCAGACCAATTCTTTAGGTGCTTCGTTAAGAGGCTTCGTATTTACAAAATCATCATTACAGCTTGTAAATAAGCCCGTAAATAATAATGCCGAAATAGGTATATAAAATAATTTTATTGTTTTCATAATAATAGCGAATTAGAAAGATAAAAGTATGCCCGTGTTGATTAATCGTGCTTGCGGATAATATTGTCCTATAGCATTCGTCGATTCAGGATCGTACATTTTCAATTTAGACCAGGTCAATAAGTTCATACCACTTGCATAGACTCTAAAACTTGAAATACCTAAGCGTTCCGTAAGTTTTGAACTTAAATTATAACCAATCTCCACATTTTTTAAACGGAGATAATTATTAGAATGCATCCAATAAGAGTTACCACTAGAATAGTACTGATCTGATCGGTCTGCAATACGTGGGTGTATACTACTCGGATTATCTATAGTCCATCTATTTTCGTAAAACTCATGTAGGTAGTTTCCAATTGCACCAGATTCATCTGTACCGACTCTAACCTCGCCTCCTGTAGCTCCTTGAAATAATACGGATAAATCAAAATTCTTATAACGAAGTCCCAGATTCAAACCTCCTTGAAATGTAGGACTTGAATTTTTATCTGACCGTACACGATCATCACCTGTAATTTTACCATCACCGTCATAATCCTTGTATTTCATATCCCCAGGTCTGAGGTTTTTATTAATATCGGAATAATCGAGGGTATTGGCATCAATTTCCGCTTGGTTCTTAAATATGCCATCATATTGATAATACAGTTGAGAATTTATTACACGACCTGTTGATTTTTGCCAATCTGGGGCTCCAGGAGCTTCATCCCAAAAGATAATTTTATTTTTAGCATAACCTCCATTAATGGAAGCACTGTAACCCCAATCTCCTTTTTGATCGCGATATCCTAAATTAAACTCCCAACCTTTATTATCAACCTTCCCAATATTTTCAGCTGGCAATTTCATACCTGTGCTTTGTGGTATCGAAGCATTTCTTAACCACAGAATAGAATTTCTACTATTTTTAAAGACATCAAATTCAAAATTTATTTTACCACCAAGAAATTGTGCGTCAATTCCGAAGTTGTAATTATTAGATACCTCCCAAGTAATAAATTTATTAGGCACGCGACTCTCTGAAAGCGTTTTTACAACTTCATCACCAATCACATAAGATCCAAAACCATAAGTAGAAAAATATTGATATTCTTTAAGTACACCATCATACTCGACGTTATCATTTCCCATCTGACCATATGATGCTCGAACTTTGAAATAATTAATTGCTTTTATATTGTCTTTCCAAAATGTTTCTTCTGAAGCTACCCAACCTAACATTGCTCCAGGAAAAAATCCATAACGTGTATTTTCTGGGAACATATACGAACCGTCATACCGCCATAGTAATTCTGCAATATACTTAGATTTATAATTGTAATTAAAACGACCAAAATAATTTAATCTGGCACGCTCCCAAGCAGAACCATCATTATTCTTTTCCACATCCCCACCAGCAAATAGATAATCAATATTATCGGATAAGAAATACCTACGATATGCTGAAAAATTATCATTTTGAATGGTTTCTCTGTTCACCCCTGCCAATACGTTAAAAGTATGGTCACCAATAACTTTATCATAAGTCAGCACACCGCCCAATAAAATATTTAGCTGATCTTCATCAGATTGATTAAGTCTTGGGTCCGCAGGTCCACGTTTACCAGGAACCAATTGTGGAGTCACTCCATCGGCCTCATAGGCACCTTGCCAAGTATAAAGGTACCAAGGTGTTTCCCAACGTTTGATCTTTTTTATATACTTGTCGACCGCTGCATTTCCAGAAAACTTAAGTCCTTCAACCCATGGAATCGTGATATCGATTTGACCATTAGTTTGAAAGTAATATCGCTTATCGCGCTCATAACCAGTCTCATTAGTCGTAATTACAACTGGATTTTCACCGTACTCGATATCCGGTCCAGGCTTACCATTTGGCCAGTAAGCAGGTTCAGTCGGATTCCCGCGCATTAACATTCTAAAGATAGTTCCTGACGACTTAGTTGGGAAACTACGATTTTCCTGACGCCCTAAGACTCCAAATTTGGTGGTAATGTATTTGCTGATTTTTGCATCCAAATTAATTCTCAGATCATATTGCTTGTAACCTGTTGCTGATTTTTTATAAAAAGCATCTTGATTTTGATACCCAATTGAAGTTAAATATTTAACATTCTCGTTACCACCTGAGATCTGCAGATTATGCTTTTCTTGAGGTGACCAATCTTTTAAGGTCTCACCATACCAATCTGTATTTGGATGCCCCCATGGATCACTTCCATCTTTTAAGAGTCGGATATCCTCTGGTGTAAAAGGTGCAGAAATAGTCGTTTTATCCGGTCGGATATAGTTCCCTGTTGTATTAAATGCATTTTGTGCATCAGCCCATTCTGAAACATTGAGTTTATAGATCTCCAACTCATTTCGCATTTCAGCATATTCAGCTGCATCTGCCAGCTTTGGAATAACAGTAGGTTGCGAAAATCCTTTATTAAAATTGTAAGATAATTTAGGTTTCCCCTCTGCTCCTCGTTTAGTTGTAACAAGAATGACACCATTTGCAGCCCGAGCTCCATAAATAGCTGCAGAAGCATCTTTTAAGATAGAGATGTTATCAATATCAGCTGGGTTTAAGCGTTCAAAACCACCTTCACGTGCAGGAATTCCATCAATAACAATAAGAGGACTTGAGTTTCCTAAGGTATTGGTTCCACGTATACGAATGCTAGACCCATCATATCCTGGCTCTGCAGAGCCATTCGTAGCAATAACCCCTGGTACACGTCCTGCTAACGAGTTAGAAACATTTAAGGCGGGTGATTTTGATAGCTCAGTACCTTTTACAGAAACAACGGATCCTGTCACAGTTTCTTTTTTCTGAACGCCATACCCAACCACCACGACCTCATCTAAATTTGAATTAGAATTTGCTAAGCTTACCATGATACGGGTTCTCCCCTTTACATCTTCATCCGTTGATGTCATACCAACCATTCGGAAACTTATCTTCCCATTACTAGGAACATTTGCTAACACATACTCCCCCTGTTGGTTAGTCTTTGCAGCAATAGTGGTACCGATTACCGAAACGGTCACTCCAGCTATTGGAGAGCCATCATCAGAGTTGGTAACAATACCCTGAACAGAGATTTTCTCTTGTGCTAACATCATAAGGGTTCCTCCCTTAGCATTTGCAAGCACCGGAGATTGGCAAATCGTAGATAAAGAGACTATTGCTCCCATCCAAAAAGCCTTTTTCCAATGACATTGACTTAAATTAAGATTACTCATAATTTCTAGGTTTGGTTTAAAAATAATTGATAACTAAATAAAAGCACAGACAGCCGAAATAGGTCATACTATATAACAATAGACTGTATATGTCTTTGATTCAATGGTTTAAATTGGTGATGTATACATAACACTAAGATTGTATTATGTACACAATCTAAGATAAATGAAATTGTCTGAATCCAAAAAAGAAAATATAAAACCTTAGAAATAATAAAGCAACTACTTGATATTCAATTAAATAATTAAAAGGAAACTTAAATCAATTGTATCATAGCGGTTACGATAACAGTTATTAACATTTTTATGTTAATAACTGTTGCAAATTGTGTAGAATTCAAAAACGAAAGTCGTATTATGGTTACTATATCCTAATATTAACGAGTTACTTAAATTACACCTTAGCATAAATTAAATAAACATATACTCTTCTTTAAAATGTGGAATACTTATTTCACAAAAAATAATTACACATTAAAACAACGTATTATTCACTCATAAACAACAAGTTATATAATACATGTTTTAAAATAATTATTAACATAGTGTATAATTAATGTGGATAACTATCAGAGTCACTTATACAGTTTTCCACATTATGGATTCACATTGTGGAAAACCAAAACCGGTTTATAACAAACGAATTGTAATACAAGCATATAACCTGCATTACATCTTTAACTATAGACTGCCGATATATTCATCTCATATAAATTATCCACAAAAAAAGAGCTATTCATAGGTGAACAGCTCTTTTTTAATATAATATAAGGTAAATTTAAGCGAATAGGTCTGAGCTTAAATAACGATCACCGCGATCACAAGCAATGAACACAATCACACCCTCCTCAATCTCATTCGCTATTTTTAAGGCAGCAGCAAATGCTCCTCCAGTACTCATCCCAGCAAAAACACCTTCTTTTTTGACTAATGCGCGCGCCATCTCAGTAGATTCTTTTTGTGAAATATCAATAATACGGTCGACACGAGAAGGATCAAATATTTTAGGTAAATACTCTTCTGGCCAACGACGTATGCCAGGAATTGAAGATTCCGCTGTTGGTTGACAACCCACAATCTGAATGACAGGGTTTCTATCTTTCAAATAAATGGAATTCCCCATAATGGTACCAGTTGTACCCATTGCGCTCACAAAGTGGGTAATCTTCCCCTCAGTGTCACGCCAAATTTCGGGACCTGTAGTCTTAATATGCGCTTGGTAATTATCAGGATTAGCAAATTGATTCAAGATAAAATAACCTTCAGAAGCAGCCTTCTCTTCGGCATAATCACGACATATTTCCATGGTGTCCAATAAAGTAACCTCTGCACCAAATGCTTCCATGGTAAGCGTTCGTTCCCGGGTTGACGTTATTGGCATCACTAATTCCAAATGCAGTCCATACATTCCAGCAATCATTGCTAATGCAATTCCAGTATTACCACTTGTTGCTTCAATTAATTTGGTGTTTTTTGTAATTTCACCTCTTTCCATTGCCGATCGAATCATATTCAATGCAGCTCGGTCTTTTACACTACCAGCAGGATTATTCCCCTCCATTTTAGCATAAATTTTCACATTTTTATTGGCGTGGAATTTTGTAATTTCAACCAATGGTGTATTTCCAATTGTATCAATGATATTTCCCATATTTAGATTAAAGGTTTGGAATCTATAAATTTAGCATTTGCTTGGTGATAAACGGTGGTATAGGGTTCGACTGAATTAGTCAACCAAACATTTCCACCGATTATTGAATGATGCCCTACGATAGTCTCTCCCCCCAATATCGTTGCTCCTGCATAAATAATCGTATGATCTTCAATTGTAGGGTGCCTTTTCACATCAGATAAGATTTTCTCCACACTTAATGCCCCTAGTGTGACCCCCTGATACAGTTTTACATAATTACCGATAACGCAAGTCTCCCCAACCACTAAGCCTGTACCATGATCGATATACAAATGGTGTCCAATGGTCGCTCCAGGATGAATATCGATACCTGTCTTCGAATGTGCGTGTTCCGTTAAAATTCGTGGAATTAAGGGGACTCCAAGTCGATAAAGACTATTTGCTATCCTAAAGATACTAACGGCAAAAAAGCCGGGATATGTTCTAATTACTTCCCGCTGATTCTTTGCTGCTGGATCGCCCGAAATCAAAGCATCGGCATCCGAGCACATCAATTCATAGAGTTGGGGTAAAGATTGAAAAAAACTATGGGCAACTCGATAATGATCGCATGCTTCACAAGCCTTAGATTTACTCAACAACTGTTCCAGTTCGATTTCAG
Organism: Sphingobacterium sp. SG20118; assembly: GCF_044740685.1. Classification (NCBI taxonomy): domain Bacteria; kingdom Pseudomonadati; phylum Bacteroidota; class Sphingobacteriia; order Sphingobacteriales; family Sphingobacteriaceae; genus Sphingobacterium; species Sphingobacterium sp. SG20118. The sequence continues at coordinate 612,406 of NZ_CP172826.1, read as the reverse complement.
CTTGTTGAAAAGCAAGTTGCACTCCTTCTACAGATTTTATACTTCCAGCATTACGCTCCGGAAACAACAAGTCTAGGATACCAACTGCCCAACCCGAAATTTTTTTATTGGAGGGCATCTCAAATACCTCTAATTGTTTTTGATAAATATGTTCGTAAAAATTACTCATGGGCTTCATCCCTATTTAAATATGACAACACAAATATACTATACTTATATGATAGACAAAACAGACAATTATAAAACTAACTTTTCAAAAAGTAACTGTAGTGTTACTGCTGGATCATTGCATAATCCTGGATGAACTGGAGAACATTGAATAACCGTACTACGATTTGCAGTCAACCATCGAAAACGTTCGGTGAGATCCAGTGTTGCCAATTTTCCACCATCTTTGTCACCAACACAAATTTTCACAAAAGATTCCAAGTGTTTCCGAATCATCTCCAAATCAACATCCGGACATAACAAATGGGCACGTGTTTCATCGATATGGAACAATACATTTGCAAAACGATTTTTTCGACAATAAAGTGCTACGCCAACATTAATAAATTCTTCCCGTTCCACACGTGGCACCAAACGTACCACAGCATACTCATATAATGTTTTTTCTGGCATCTTCAATTTGGTTTAAAAAATAATCAGCATGTGATAACCGCTTCATAAAAAATGACACATAAACATCGCGCGCTTCAGCGGCCGTTAAATCCCTAGATTCATCGTGAAGCCATTCATCAGGCACAATAGCTACAATATCCCGAATAACCTCCTCTGTAAATCGTGAACGGTAGTATTTGTCTACTGCTCCAACTTGATCAGCAAACCTTAATAACACATGGTCCTTAATTTGAACAAAAGGTTTCAATGCCTGTTCTTCCCAATTATCCCAACTATGATGAAAATATAAAGAAGCACCATGATCAATTAACCATAACTCTTTATGCCAAATTAGCATGTTCGTATTCCGAACAGTCCGATCCACATTCATCAACAGCGCATCCAACCATACGATTCGAGAAGCTTCTTCACCACCGATCTTGTCTACATTTGCATCAAATGTAATCGCGCCATTTAAAAAGTGAACACCTAGATTTTTACCAACACTAAACTTTAGTAAATCTTGAATTTCCTCATCAGGTTCTGTCCGACCAAATGACTCATCCAAATCGGCAAAAACTAGTTCAGGCATCCTGAGTTTGAGAATACGAGCCAATTCTCCACCGATCAACTCTGCAATTAGCGCTTTTCTTCCTTGGCCAGCCCCTCTAAACTTTATCACGTAATTAAAGCCATCATCGGCATCTACCAAAGCCGGCAAAGAAACCACCTTCACGAAAAGGCTGTATATACCGGGTGATCGTTACCTCCCTTATTTCTGGTTTTTTAATACTCATTTGTTATCCTTTTACAATTTACCGATACACAGGCGATAAATCCTTTAATCAAATATCAACAATTTTATTTTTTATTATCGATATTCAGCCAAATTGGACATAATTGTGACGTATAAAAATGGTTAATTCTGATTATATTTGTAACAATAGTTCAATCACTTTCTCGTGAAATACGCAAAAAATAGTTATGAATACGACTCAGGAATACAATACAGTTATCGAGCACTGCCAAGATTTATTTATCAAGAAAACGAAAGATTATGGAACAGCGTGGCGTATTATGCGACTTCCTTCTATAACGGATCAAATTTACATCAAAGCCCAACGCATCCGCACCTTAGAGATTAAAAAAGTCTCCAAAGTAGGCGAAGGTATTTTGGAAGAATATATTGGCATCATCAATTACTGTATTATGGGCATGATCCAACTTGAATTAGGTGAGGGTGGAGAAGAAAATTTAAGTCCTGAATTCGTCAATGAAAAATACAAGGAGAAGGTAACCGAAACGCGCGACCTCATGTTTGCCAAAAACCATGACTATGGCGAAGCGTGGCGCGATATGCGTATTTCTTCTTTAACTGACCTGATACTCATGAAGATTTACCGTGTCAAACAGATTGAAGATAATAATGGTAGCACAATTGCTTCAGAGGGAATCCATGCCAACTATCAAGATATGTTAAACTACGCTGTTTTTGCATTAATAAAAATGGGATTAGCTAATACAAAATAAAGTTATGTCAGAAGTCATTAACCATAAACCACAAAAAACAAACTATCTTTTGTGGTTTGCTAGATTATTTACAGGTTTTCTATTTATATTCTCCGGCTTTATTAAAGCAAATGATCCTACAGGATTTGGATATAAACTTGAAGAATATTTCCATGTATTTCATACCGATTTTTTAAATGATTATGCCACCGGCATCGCAATCGTGGTATGTGCTTTAGAAATTATTTTAGGACTATGGCTTTTACTAGGTTTTTATAAAAAGCTTGTCGCCTGGGGATTATTACTCCTGATTATATTCTTTACTTTTCTAACGTTCTATTCTGCATTTTTCGAAGTCGTTACCTCCTGTGGATGTTTTGGAGATGCAATCCCACTAACACCTTGGCAATCTTTCGGTAAAGACCTAGTGTTACTGGCATTCATATTAATTATATTTGTCTATCGAAATCAAATTACACCAGTCATTAAGGAACCCTTTAATCGTACTCTTATAGCCACTATTACTGCTATCATATCTTTCGCCATCGGAATTTACACCTTTATGTATTTACCATTTATTGACTTTTTACCTTACAAGGTAGGTAATAATATCCCTTCGCTTATGGTTTTGCCAGAAGGAAAAGAAGGTGACGTATATGAACAGATCTACAGTATGAAAAATACGAAAACTGGAGCGACTAAAAAAATTACGGATAAAATCTATATGTCTGAGAAAGTTTGGGAAGATACTGCTTGGGAAATAATAGGGGAACCACAAAGCAGATTGGTAAAAAAAGGATATCAGATACCCATTACCGATTTGTTGATTACAGATGCAGAAGGCAATGATCATACACAAGAAATAATCAACAATCCTTATTATAACCTAATAATTGTTGCTAAAGATCTCTCAAAAACTAATTTAGAAGCGATTGAAAGAGTAAATAAGATTGCCACAAAACTAACGCAAGATTACAATCTTCGCATTGTTTTATTGACAGCAAGCTCTTCTGAAGACGCTGATTATCTAAGTGACAAATTACAGTTAATTTCAGAAATATTTTATGCAGATCTAATTCCGCTTAAGAGTATGATACGTGCCAATCCAGGCATCATCTTATTAAAATCAGGAACAGTGATGCAAAAATGGCATTATAATGCGCTACCTGATGCGATAGAAATTGAAAATAGATACTTAAGTTTAGATAAATAATAGCATGCCAAAACCAATATACTTAATTGGCTATATGGGAAGTGGAAAAACCACATTAGCCAAAAAATTAACGAGCAAATTAGCATTACCATTTATTGATACGGACGAAGAAATCGTTAAAGAAATTGGCATGTCCATTACAGAATATTTTCAACTACACGGTGAAGATAAGTTCAGGGCACTAGAACGCAGACACTTACAAAATACCGCCCTACAAGAAGCAATCGTTTCTACAGGTGGTGGTTCGCCATGCTTCTTTGATAATATGCAGTGGATGAATGAAAATGGTATCACGGTATATCTCGAGATGTCACCTAAGTCGCTATTTGACCGTCTTTCTCAGTCAAAACCTAACAAAAGACCTATATTAATTGGAAAAACCGAAGAAGAATTGTTTCATTTCATTAGTGAAAAATTAATAGAAAGAGAACCTTTTTATAAACAAGCACATTTGACAATTGACCATATCAACACTTCTATTGAAGAGCTCATTTTATTACTAAAGAAACACTCATAATCCTTATTATATGCATCATAGAATAAATCTCATTCTATTTGTAACCTTTATTACAGTCATTTTTGCGTCCTGCTTTAGAAGTGGTACTTCCTCAGACGTACTGACTAACAATAAAAATCTTAACTTACAGACAGTAGAGGAGCTTTATCAATTCTTAACATATGATGAAAACCGATATCCGCTTATCAGCTTGCATCGTGGCGGGCCAACAACAGGCTATCCAGAGAACGCTATAGAAACTTTTGCATTCAATGCTAGCTACAGACCCGTTATCGTCGAATGCGATGTCCAATTAACAAAAGATTCCGCATTAATATTAATGCATGATAAAAATCTGGACAGAACCTCAAATGGTTTCTGGCCCTCTTGATAATAAGACACTTCATGAATTGAAGAACTTAAGATTAAAAGACCCCAATGGAAAATTGACACCCTACCGAATTCCAACATTAGAAGAAGCCTTATCATGGGGGAAAGGAAAAGTTATTTTCACTTTAGATGTCAAGCAAGGAGTGCCATACGATTTAGTGATAAGTGCCATTCGTAAGCAAAAAGCAGAAGGCTACGCTGTTATTATCACCTATTCGGCAGATCAAGCAACGGTTGTCCACAATTTAGCACCAGACTTAATGCTATCAGCACCTATAAAAAATACTGCCGACCTAACAAGGCTCAATGAGCGAGATATCCCAGATAATCGTATTATAGCATTTATAGGTACCAGAGAAGCAGACCGAACGCTAATAGAGCATATTCATGGTCATGGCATCATGTGTATTTTAGGTACATTAGGAAACTTGGACAGACAGGCTAAGCAAAAAGGTGATCAGCTATATGCCCGGTTTATCGAAAATGGTGCGGACATCTTGAGCACCGATAGACCCCTTGAAGCGGGTAGAATTTTGGATTTTTATATCAAAAAACGAAATATCACTTCAAAATTCATTCAGTAATGATGAATAGAAGTAATGTTAAAAGCCGTCACAAAAAATAATATCATCCTATCAGATCTCTATATTAAACTGGAGTATTATAAAACGATTACAAGACGTTATTAACCCAAGTTAATCCACATAACACTGGGCATTGTTCTTTACAAGTAAAGTATTCAAATAAAAACAGAGCAGTCCATCTGGATTGCTCTGTTTTTATTTGAATATTATTATTTCTTCATAGTACCCTGATCGCGCAAATGTACATGCCAGCTAAAAGCCTCCTCAATAATATGTGGTGTATGCCCTCCTCGCTCACAAGCACGGTCATAGTAGTCTTGTAGCTGCTCTTTATAATCAGGATGCACACAGTTATCAATAATAACTTGAGCGCGCTCACGAGGCGCTAAACCCCTTAAATCCGCCAAGCCGATATCCGTGACTAAAATATCAACATCATGCTCGGTATGATCCACATGTGAAGCCATTGGTAATACATGCGAAATACGATCCTCTTTGGAAGCCGCTTGTGTTACGAATATACTCAAGTAGGCGTTTCTAGCAAAATCACCAGATCCACCAATACCATTCATAATATTTGTTCCCGAAATATGTGTTGAATTTACATTACCATAAATATCAAATTCAATAGCTGTATTAATAGCGATAACACCTAGACGACGGATTAATCCTGGTGTATTGGATATATTTTGAGGTCTCAAAACCATCTTATCGCGATATTTGTCCAAATTACCAAATACACGATCGTAGCATGGTTTTGAAACGGTAATTGAAGAAGCAGAAGCAAAATCCATTACCCCAGCATCAATCAAATCAAAAGTACTGTCCTGTAGTACTTCTGAAAACATCGTTAAATTACGGAAACTACTATCCTTAAATCCAGTTAAAACTGCATTTGCAACCTTACCAATACCCGCTTGAAGTGGTAATAAACTAGACGTCAAATGCCCCATTTCAACTTCCTTCTCAAAGAAATTTAAAATATGACCAGCAATAGCCGTTGTTTTACTATCGGGCTCCGCTATTTCAGCTGGGCTATCCTCAATATTACTAAAAACGATACCAACAACTTTTGAAGGATCCAGCGCAATTGTTTTACGCCCAATTTTATTTTCAGGAGCAACAATAGGAATCACATTTCGTCTCGGATAATCTTCTGCTTGATAAATATCATGGATACCACGGATTTCCAAGGGAACAGCTGTGTTAATTTCTAAGATCACTTGCTTTGCCAAGGCTGCAAAAGTGGCCGAGTTACCAACTGAGGTTGTTGGAACAATACTCCCATCAGCTTCAATAGCAGCAACTTCCAATACAGCAATATCAACAGCTGCCAAATTTTTATTATGTAATAATTCAGCAGTTTCACTCAGATGTTGATCGATAAATAAGACTTCCCCACTATTAATCTTCGCCCTAAGTGTACGATCAACCTGAAAAGGCATACGTTTCGCCAAAACACCAGCTTCTGCTAATTTACCATCTGTACCATGGCCTAAAGAGGCACCAGTAATCAATGTTATTTTCAAAGGATCAATTCGTGCTCGTTCAGCCAATGCTGGCAAAACAACCTTGCTATCACCCGCTTTTGTAAAACCACTAGAGCCAACTATCATACCATTTTCAAATAGCTGCGCTGCTTGCTCTGCAGTAATTACTTTATCATGTAAACTTTTAAGTTTAATTCTATCGTACGACATATACCTTTAACTTATTTCCTCAATTCACTCATATTAAACATTACATTTTCTTAGTAATTGTTTGAATATTAGAACAAACAATAATAAGCTATTTTTTTCGTGTCAATTTATTGCAACTAGTCACAAAATTATCCAATAAAGACGATATATTTGTAATTATTTAATAATCAGCATCTAATATTTTAAATGCAACAAAGCCATTCGAATTCAATATTTAAAAAAAACAACTAAACAATTGATATACAGGTGTTTAAATATTGTTAAATTCAGGTAAAATTAGCACACACATACTTACAAGAGCAAAACCACAAACATTAACGGTGAGTACCAACTTACATTCATAAAGAAATACGTCGCTTTTGTATAAAAATTTTAACTTTGTAACGGGAAAGGGAAGAAAAACATGAATAAAAAAAGCACTATTATAGACTCAAAATACGTCCATCGTTATTATGTAACAGAGGTTGACTCCTTTGAAGATAGTATCTATTGTCATCACGCCATTATTGGCGAAAATTTCATTGCAGAGCATGTTCATAATAAAGATCAGTTTTTATATACAGAAGGTGGTGTTGTTTTTTTAAAAACTGCAGAAAAATCGTACTTTCTACCTGCTCGCCACTATATTTGGATACCGGCAGGTATTCGACACAGCATTCATCCCAGTACGCCTGACGTCGTCATGCGTAACCTCTATTTTCCAAAATATGAGACCGATCAAGAGTTTTATAAAAAAATTAGTATCTACCCCGTCGATGATCTCTTAAATGAATTGATCATGTTTACAAATAGATGGAATGGTAATATTTTCCCTGTAGAAGAACCGAAGTACTCGCTAGCAAAGGCTTTTAAATTACTATTACCCGAAATATCACAGCATGAATTACCCCTGGCACTTCCTTACCCGAGTAATCAAAAACTAAAAGATATCGTTACTTTCTTAGAAAGTAGAATTGAGGAGAATGTGAGTTTCAAAACACTCTCTCAGAAATTCAACATCAGCGAACGTACTTTAGCGCGACTTTTTCAAAAAGAACTAAACATGTCTTTTATTCAGTACTATACCATATTGAGAATGTTGACGGCACTTAAACTCCTTTTGGATGAAAAATTGAGCGTTAACGAAGTTGCATTAAAGGTTGGATACAGCAGCTTACCCACATTTAGCAATACATTCAATAAAGTAATTGGGGTCAGACCAAGCGAGTATGTTAAGCAAAAACAATTGTTAATCTAATTTTTTTAAGTATTTTAGGTCTCTAATACCTAAAATCTTAATCATGAATTATAAAAAACTATTTTTTAGTTTAGCAGGAATTGCCCTGTGTGTTACAGTTAGCGCCAGTTCATTAAACAAAAAACCAAAAGCAGTACAATTGTTCAACGGCAAGGACATAAAAAATTGGACAGTAAAAATTAGTAAACACGAAGTTGGAGAAAACTATGCAAACACTTTTCGTGTAGAAGATGGTTTATTAAAAGTTAGATACGATGGTTATGATCAATTTGATCAACAATATGGCCACTTATTCTACAATAAAGAATTTTCTGCCTATATCCTTCGTGTCCAATACCGATTCGTAGGTGAGCAAGCAAAAGGAGGAGAAGGCTGGGCGTTCCGCAACAGTGGCGCGATGCTGCATGGTCAAGACCCTAAAACAATGTCAAAAGACCAAGATTTCCCTGTTTCAATTGAAGGTCAATTGCTCGGTGGCGACGGAGAGAACGAGCGCACAACAAGTAATCTATGTACTCCAGGAACCAATGTTGTCATGGATGGAAAATTATTCACTCCTCATTGTGTCAGTTCAACATCAAAAACTTACCACGGTGATCAATGGGTAACAGCAGATTTCCTTGTATTAGGTGATTCTATTATCCAACATTTTGTAAATGGGGAGAAAGTTTTGGAATATCAAAAACCTCAATATGGTGGTGGTAATGTATCCCACTCAGACCTTGCAAAAGAGAAAGCGGGTCAGTTAATCAGTAAAGGCACCATCTCACTACAAAGTGAAAGTCATCCTATTGATTTCAAAAAAGTTGAAATCTATAATCTAGAACCTTATATGAAAAACCCTGCAACTTTAGAAAAGGCAATTGCAGCAGTAATGGAAAAATAAAAGTAAATAAAAAAGTGTCGAATAATTCGACACTTTTTTTTACATTCATTCGCTTGGAAAAGAGAAAATCCAGGGTAAAGTAAAAACATAAAGAAAAGGGATACAGAGAAACTGTATCCCTTTATATATTATACTGAAAGCTTAAACTAATCCGTTAACGAATTTCGTTAACTTAGATTTGTTGTTAGAAGCTTTTTTCTTGTGGATTACATTTTTCTTAGCCAAACGATCAAGCATAGAAATTATACGTGGCAATAAAGTTTTAGCTTCTTCTGGTGTAGCAGAAGTGCGTAATTTTTTAATTGCGTTACGCGTAGTTTTTGCTTGGTAACGGTTTCTTAAACGCTTTGTAGCGTTTGCTCTAATTCTTTTGATCGCTGATTTATGATTTGCCATTTTTTAGCTAATTTTTATTCGTTCTTTACTTAAAATTCGGAATGCAAAAATAACATCTTATTTCTAATATTCAAAATCTATTTTAAAGTTTTCTATACTTATCTTTGCAATATGCAAAAATTATCAATGGATCAGCTTCAACGCGCTGATGTTGAATCGTTCAAAAAACAGGAGAAAACAGCCATAACACTAGTCCTAGACAATGTGAGGAGTATGCATAACGTCGGATCAGCTTTTAGAACAGCTGATGGATTTGCTATAGAAAAAATATTCTTATGTGGAATCACGGCTACACCTCCACATCGCGAAATTGAAAAGACTGCTTTAGGTGCAACCCAATCTATTCCTTGGGAACACATCAAAGAAACCACTGAAGCGATTAACATATTAAAGGAACAAGGATATACCATTATTGCTATCGAACAAGCTGAGAATAGCGTGCTATTGCAAAACTTTATTCCATCAAAAGATGCTAAATATGCTTTAGTATTTGGCAATGAAGTAAATGGTGTAGACGAAGAAGTTATGGAACAAATAGATCATTGCATTGAAATTCCACAATTTGGAACAAAACATTCATTCAATGTCTCTGTCACAATTGGCATTGTAACTTGGGATTTTATTCAAAAAAGCAAGTTCTGCTAACATTTTATCAACTAAGGACATATAAGTATTCATATTACTTCCTATTTCCAATGCAAAATGGTAGATTTGTGATGCAAAATTTTAAGAAGAAATGAGTGTATTAGTTAATAAAGATTCAAAAGTAGTTGTTCAAGGTTTCACCGGAACAGAAGGTACTTATCATGCTAGTCAAATGATCGAGTACGGAACAACCGTAGTTGGTGGTGTTACACCAGGAAAAGGTGGTCAAACGCATTTAGACCGTCCCGTATTCAATACTGTTAAAGATGCCGTAGAAAAAGCTGGTGCTAACGTTTCTATTATTTTCGTACCTCCTGCATTTGCAGCAGATGCGATTATGGAAGCAGCTGAAGCTGGTATCGAAGTAATCGTATGTATTACTGAAGGTATCCCTACTAAAGATATGATTCAAGTAAAATCATACTTGAGCGACAAAAATTCTCGTTTAATCGGACCTAACTGCCCAGGTATTATCACTGCAGATGAAGCTAAAATCGGTATCATGCCAGGCTTTATCTTCAAAAAAGGTAATGTTGGTATTGTTTCTAAATCAGGAACATTAACTTACGAAGCGGTTGATCAAACAGTAAAAGCTGGTCTTGGTATCACTACTGCCATCGGTATTGGTGGTGACCCAATCATTGGTACTACAACGAAAGAAGCTGTAGAGTTATTAATGAATGATCCAGAAACAGAAGCAATCATCATGATTGGTGAAATCGGTGGTGGTATGGAAGCTGAAGCTGCTCTTTGGATCAAAGAAAATGGTACTAAACCAGTAGTAGGTTTCATCGCAGGCCAAACAGCGCCTCCAGGACGCCGTATGGGTCATGCTGGTGCTATTGTTGGTGGTGCTGATGATACTGCAGCTGCTAAGATGAAAATCATGGCTGAGTGCGGTATTCGTGTGGTACAGTCTCCTGCTGAAATCGGAATAGCAATCGCTGAAGAATTAGCTAAGAAAAAATAAGCGTAAGCTGTATACATAAAAAAAGCCTTGCAAGAACTGCAAGGCTTTTTTTATGTATAGCATCTTTTACTTTCCTTTACTCGTAAATTCCCTTAGATTCTTCCCCATTAACATCACCGTCATTCTAGAGTTATCGTACGATTTTACATCAATTAATAAATCTTCCATATTAACGTCATCCTCAATGTTTGACGTTAACATTTGGACCAGTACGCCTTCTTGCTCTATGGCATACAAGGTTTTCAAGTCTGCTTTTTTAATCACATTTTCAAGAGATTTTGATTCATTGGCTTGTTCTGTACCAATTTGGCAGATGACTAAATCTTGAAGATTCATCAACACTGAATCGGAGAGCATTGGCTTAATATCGAAAAATAGGTCTCCATCCTTAAGTTTAGCAACGTCTTTTATATTCTCATTATTAAATCTAAAAATTTTTATTTCTTTTTGATTTTTTGATAGTGAATTTATAAATTCATTAACTTTTGACACTTGCGCCTGTGCGGTAAACCCACTAAAAACGAGTGCGATTGCAATTATTAATTTTTCCATAACTAGTTTATAATTTTAGCTTTTTCATTTTTGTTTTCATAGTATTCAATCATCTTGGATAATTCATTTAAATCCAAATCGGCTTTTATGTCGACAAATACATAATCTTCATCATCTGCTATCCCGAGTAATACGCGTTTAACTTGATCGTTTTTTATCTCCGTATTAATGGTGATTTTTGACCCCTCGCTGTACAAACTCATCAATTCTTCAAACTTATTTTTAACCAAATAGGCATTAAACTTCTTCATGAGGTCATCTTTCCCATTTCCAGAAATTGTCATAATTTTCATTTTTTTAATTTTCCTTAATGCTAAGGCTACAATTGCATCATCTTCATTAAGTTCCTTAATCTTACCTCTCAAAAATGCCTTCGTCATAAACATAGGTACCCGCACTGAAACGACCTCTGTATCATTTGTTAAATCTTTTTTATCAATAAAAGACATGTTCGGACTGGTTTTTACAAAACAACTCTGTAGTGTCAAGCAAAAAAATAAAAGGGCTCCAATAATTATTGATTGTTTCATATCCCGCTTATTTATTATTCACTAACTTATTCACATCATCATAACTCACCTTACCATCGAGAATCATAAAAATCGTGCTCCCATCAGATTGAATACTGAGCAATAAATTTTTAATAACATCTGTAGCCGTATCTTCAGCTAAAAATTTAATTCTATTACCTTCCGAATTTATCGTTATCAGTTCTTCATATTTCAACTTATCAATAGCTTTTGATACATCAGATTGAACTGTTTGATCGGCCTCTTCTAAGATCAGCATCTTTATACTGTTAATTTTAGAAAGCAGAGGTTTAATACTATTAACCTCATTATCGGACAATTTCATTTTATTCAACATACTAAACATCGGTTTACCGATTTTGATCGAAGTCACCCCCTTACCTTCTTTATATTGCTCGAAAATCTCATCTAATTTTGAAATTTGAGCCTGTGCTAAAGTAGAGCACAGCAATCCAATTATTAATAATATCGTTTTCATAATTTCTATAATTCAATACTTAAACATTTTATATTTTCAACTTCTTTCATTCCTTTTTTTAAATTCAAAGAAGCGAATTGCAAGGCGTTTTCAGTAATCCTTAATGCTTCCTCCTCATTTGTTATCCTTACACCATTTACCTCTACATAAAACTCTTCTGGTTCCAGCTGATTATCTGTAGAAGCTAACTCCTTAGCCAAGACCGGTTCTGAATCTGTAGCTGTACCTCTCTGAACTACTGGTGGTCTATGTGACATTTTTTTTGAATGATCTTGAGCCAACCGATCTACTCTACTCCTATCCGTTATAGATGTCTCTTTGAAAGGAACTGCAACATCCGCTGTTTGCTGGATAGGCTGCACTACTTGTTGATCAGGAAAGAACCATACTCCCAAACAAATCAGTAAAACTGCCGCCGCAATGGATGAAGATATGACCCAAATCTTTCTTTTATGTAGCGGATAAACATGCGGTACGTCATTGGTTTTCGCTAAAAAAGAATCAAAATCTAACGGCATCGCATCAGAATTTTGTTCTGACAAAATTGAAAAATAACCATCCTCACTATATTCCTTCAGTAATCTTTCTTCAGCTAAAGTTGTTTCTCCAGCCAAATATTTAGCCTCTAATTGCTTTAATTCTTCTTTCTTCATAATCAAATACTTTTGTCAAATTGACTTTTACAACATTTCGAGCTCGGGACAAATTCACACGTACTGCATTTTCATCTATTCCAACTAAAGTGACAATATCTGCAATTTCATATTCCTCTATATCTCTTAAGAACATAACCAATCTTTGCTTTTCAGGGAGACGATCAATTAATTTCAAAATTAACTCTCTCGTCAATGACGGATATTTTTCCTTTTGAATATCCTCATCAAGCTGTGCCATATATTTAATCTTTACTCCTTCACGGTTCAATCTATTCAATGCTAGATTTTTTGTCATTCGCATGGCATATGCCTCGATATTCGTTATTTTTAATAGCTCATTCCTCGATTCCCACAATTTCAATAAAACCTCCTGAACCAAATCAAAGGCATCATCTTGATCTAGTAAAAACCTATTTGCAAAACGAAATAAGCGATCCTTATGGATGAAGACTGTCGTTTTAAAGGTTTCTTGGTTCATAAATTTTAATTGCTTTTATATAGAAGACAAACTAGGGTATAGAAACATTACATAATTTTAAAAAATATAATTAGTATCATTTCATTATAGAAAATATGCACCCTATACTAAGGAACATAAAAAAACCGAAGCTTTCGGCTTCGGTTAATACATTTAATTATTCATCGGCAGAAGGGCCATATAATCCTGGTACCGGAATATTAAGCAATCTCAAATACACCGTTAACTGACCTCTATGGTGAATAAGGTGATTGGTAATAATGTAACGTACAGCGCCAACTTTTGGCATTCTTGCCATTTCATAGTCACCAGCCTTTAATACCCATTCCTTTAGCCAATATTCTTCAGGCAATTGTTCAATCATTTCCTGATTAGCAATTAAGCCCTTTGCTAGAATACCTTTCAACTCTTCAATGGCATTAATTTTCAACGGTTGATAATCTGTGTTAAAATCGAAGACATCATTTGAAAGAGCCTTAGAGACCCAATTGTGTAGTTCCACTATATGTGCTGCCAATTCTCCTAAACTCCTCGATTTCTCATGCGGTCGCCAATCCAGATGTTCGTCTGTAATACGTTCTAAAATACGCCCAGTATTGTGTGTTTCTCTTTCTAATTCTATTAGAATACTCTTTTTAATACTCATAAACTTACTTTTAAAAAAATTGATTTATTTACACTATCCAAAAATTAACATTAGTATTCCATACCCTCATGAAGATCATGTAAAACCCAATGTTAGTAAAATGATAAGACCAATGTACTTAAACATCATATTGAAGCCTATTTGTTTCATCGAAAAATTACATCAATAAGTCCAAAGCGTATAATGAGTTAAGGGAGTAATGCTATAAGGTTGAATCGTGGCAGCATGGGCAGCTTGCTTTGCAATTTTACTTTCTACATAACTTATAGAAAGCGGAACAAAAGCATTGTACTGGACATTTTCGTTAAATAAAGCCTCATACCAGACACAGGCGGCAATAAATCGGCCATAATTCAAATTAAGATGGTATCCATCACGCGTGAAATGATCGCCTATATAGGTAGTCCTTGCATTTTGTATTGCTGTGCCAGTAGGAACTAAAATAGAGAAATTACCCCAGTGATAAACTTTTTCAGATGTCGATACAATAGCATTGTACATGTTATTTTGGTTGCGCTCATAAAAACTAAACCCACTATGATCAGCATCATGTTGATAGGCCCATGTTTGATGCAAAATATACTTTGTCTCTGGGTATTTTACATGTTGCGTTACATAAGCATATAAAAGAGGTAAATCTTTTACATAGGTTTCATACTTTCCTGAAAGTGGACTTGCTTGTTGAAAACTGATATAATCCCATTGCTCATCCGCCAAAGCTGTAGAAATTTTCATGTGCTCAATTACAGTTTTTTCACCCGACTCATTTATCTTTCGGTAGCTGTAGGCACTGCTATCCCCCAATGCATTTTTAACATGCAATGCTAATGGAGCCCCTCCAATGTATAGATTCCCAATTACTATTTTTTTACCACGAGCATGTGCCAATTCAAATAAATTGTTTTCAATAGCATCTTCCGAAAAACTATTTCCTATGGCCAATATGCGAATAACACCATCATCTAAAGTATTATCACTGGTTTGTGCAACAAGTTTTGATAAAGAAATAAATATAAAAAAAGTAAGAATAAAACTAATTCGAGAACTATACATATGATCGCCTTTTAGAAAGATAATCTCTAAATTAAAGAATATCTTTCAATATGAACAAAGAAAAAGAGCTTCTCTATGGAGAAGCTCTTTCTAAAAGCATTTTTTCTTAAATCTTATCTTTAATCCGTAATACAGATAACGCACCTAATAACATAAAAATACCAGCTAATAAAATTCCATAAATAGAATTGCTATTGAAAAATAGCTTAATCATATAACCACCTAAAAAACCACAAACAATTTGTGGAAATGTGATAAAAAAGTTGAAAATCCCCATATAAACACCCATTTTTTTTGCCGGTAAAGTATCACTAAGAATGGCATACGGCATCGCTAAAATACTTCCCCATGCTAACCCTACACCAATCATAGGAATAATTAAGAAAATAGGATCACTAATAAGAAATATAGAGATCAAACCAAGACCACCCATAGTCAATGAAAAAGCGTGTGTCTGCTTACGACCATATTTATTGGCAATTTTTGCCAAAAACAAAGCGTATATTGCTGAAACACCATTATAAATACCAAACAAGACACCCACCCAATTCGCTGCATCCATATAGAGTTTCGATTTTTCACCATCTTTCAAATAAAAAATATGCTCTGCAATAGCAGGAGTTGTATACACCCACATCATGAAAAGAGCAAACCACGAAAAAAATTGAACTGTACCTAACTGCTTCATGGTGATGGGCATTAATTTAAAATCTTCTGCGATAGCAAGTAGGCCAGAACGATGCTTCGTATTTTCTACTTCTAAAACAGCATCTTCAAAAGAAACAATTTCTTCGGGCGAATACTCTTTGGTAGTACACAACGTCCATAATATGGATAGCAACAATATTGCAGCTCCACAATAAAAAGAATAAATGACATTTGGAGGAATCATTCCTTCAGCAGCAGTTCCTTCCACTCCAAAATAATGAGCTAGTACATAAGGTAACCAAGAAACCTACCACTGCCCCAAAACCGATAATAAAAGTTTGGATAGAGAACCCTAAACTTCGCTGTGCGCTCGGTAAATTATCCGCGACCAAAGCTCTAAAAGGTTCCATGGTAACATTTATTGAAGCATCCATAATGGTTAACATACCAGCTCCTACTAACAAAGGAGGTAACAAGGCCGTGAATAAAGCGGCATTTGGCATTAATATCAGCGCTATTGCTGTTAAAATGGCACCAATCAAAAAATAAGGTTTCCTACGACCTATCTTATTCCATGTGCGATCACTATAATAGCCAATAATCGGCTGTACGACCATCCCCGTAATGGGAGCTGCTAACCAAAAAAGTGATAAATGCTCAACATCTGCTCCAAATGTTTGAAGAATGCGTGATGCATTACCATTTTGAAGGGCAAACCCTGTTTGAATGCCCAAAAAACCGATGCTCATATTGATGATTTGAACCGTCGACATTTTTGGTTTATGCAGTTTTGAAGTCATAATTTTTATAGCTTAGTGGTTATGCACATGGTTTAACTGTACCTTCCTCTCCGTTAAAAATAACACTAATTTCTTGATTAGACTTATTGATCAGTTCAAAATCATCTTGCTTTATTTTTACAAATAATTTAACCCCTCTAAACTGAACATGAAACGCATAGCTCTCCCAAGTTTTGGGAATAAAAGTTTTAAAACTTAAGGTATTGTCTTTCACGCGCATACCCGCAAACCCTTCTACTATTGACATCCAAGATCCAGCCATCGATGTAATATGTAACCCATCTTCAGTATCGTTATTATAATCATCTAAGTCCAATCGAGCAGTTCTTAAATAGAACTCATAAGCTTTAGCCTCATTTCCAAGTTTTGAAGCTAAAATAGCATGAACACAAGGCGATAACGAACTTTCATGAACGGTTCTTGGTTCATAAAAATCATAATTTCTTCTTATGGTTTCCAAGTCATATTGATCTTCGAAAAAATATAAGCCTTGCAATACATCGGCTTGCTTAATAAAACATGATCTTAAAATACGATCCCAACTCCATTTTTGATTGATAGGCCGCTCCTTCTCCGGTAAATCAGAAACTAAGACTTGCTCTTTATCTAGATAGCCATCCTGCTGTAAGAAAATATCCAATTCGGTATCTATTGGATAATACAAATGATCAATAATATGTTGCCATTCTACAGATTCCTCGTTATTAAAACCAACTTTTTCAAACAGACAAACTAATTTAGTATGGTTACTGTCTTTTAAAGTAAGGATGGATTCCAAGGTATATTTTAGACACCAACCTGCAATGGTATTGGTATACCAGTTATTATTGACATTGTTTTCATATTCATTCGGACCAGTAACTCCCAATATGACATACTTCTCCTTCTCAGCACTCCAGTTCACCCGCTGGGCCCAAAAACGACTGATTGCAATCAACACTTCAAGTCCATAATTTTCGATATAAGACCAATCGCCAGTATACCTTTGATAATTATAGATGGCAAATGCAATTGCTCCATTACGATGAATCTCCTCAAAAGTAATCTCCCATTCGTTATGACATTCTTCTCCATTCATCGTTACCATAGGATATAGAGCAGCGCCATTTGAAAAACCAAGTTTCGTCGCATTCTCAATCGCCTTATCCAGATGTTGATAACGATATAACAATAGATTGCGCGCAACATCAGCTGGTTGCGTTGCCAGATAGAAAGGCACACAATAAGCTTCTGTATCCCAATACGTCACCCCACCATATTTTTCTCCTGTAAAACCTTTTGGGCCAATATTAAGGCGCGAATCTTCACCCGTATAAGTTTGGTATAATTGAAATATATTAAATCGAATAGCTTGCTGAGCAGCAACATCTCCTGTAATTTGGATATCACTTTCATTCCAGAAATTTCCCCATGCCAAGGCTTGTTTATTTCTTATTTCTTGATAGGACAAAGAAGAGATGTTTTCGAGGTTTGCTTTTCCTAATGACATCAATTCTGCTGCTGCATGATTTTGAGAACTTACAATAGAAACACGTTTTTCAATGGAAAACACATCATTAATACCCACAGAAACTGCTACAGTTTCAGAAATACATGATCGTTCTTTTGATAATTCAGATTCAATTGCCACATCATTAATCGTAAATTTATTCACTAAATCGGCTCGAACAATAAAATTAGTTTTCTTTGTTTTCATCGTTACATGTAGCTGTGAATTCAGCGAACCACTTGAAATAAAACTCCAAAAATGTTCATCATAATTACTATCGCGATTCACAACATCCCCTTCCATATATGACACAACCTGTAGAGAGGCTTGCTGATTAAGCACCTGAATAGTATACTTTAAGGAAGCCGTCTCAGATTGGAAAAGGTGAAATATTCTCGTACTCTCAATACGAACCTCTGTACCATTTTGAAGTTTTGCATCAAAAGATCTTATTAGCAATCCATTTTTCATATCGAGTCTACGTTGAAAACTCCGCACATCACAATTTGCTAAATCCAATAATTCATCATTTATTTTTACATGAAGTCCGATCCAATTTACTGCGTTAATTACTTTAGCAAAATATTCAGGATATCCATTCTTCCACCAGCCTACTCGCGTTTTGTCAGGATAATAAATCCCCGCTAAATATGATCCCGAAAGTGTTTTTCCACTGTAATCTTCTTCAAAATTCGCACGCTGTCCCATTCTTCCGTTTCCAATAGAAAATAAACTTTCTGAAACTTCATTATATGCAGGACGAAAGCCTTCTTCTATAATATTCCACTCATCGTGGACAATATAATTCTTCATTACAAAATCAAATTACTAATTCAAAACCTCCATCAAACTACAGACTGACAAGTCAGCTCCCTTTAAATGAGAAACCAACGCCAATTACTTTCATCCCTGCGGTTACTGCTGCATCAACCCCAGCCTGTGCATCTTCAAATACAAGGCATTCTGATGGTTTCAATTTTAGTTGACCTGCCGCTTGTAAAAATACTTCTGGATGAGGTTTAGACAGCGTAACACTATTACCATCTACAAGGGCATCAAAAAAACAAAACATGCCCGTTTTCTCGAGAATAAGTGGTGCATTCTTACTTGCAGATCCTAATGCAATCAGAAAACCATGCTGCTTTAACCAATGTAGCAACGCTATAGATCCCGGTAAAATATCATCTTCTTTCATCTGGGCAACAAATTCCAAGTACCATCTATTTTTTAATGCTGCCCATGCTATTTTTTGATTTTCGGATGCGACTACATGTGCCCAATTCAATATCTTTTCCAATGAATCGATTCGACTAACACCTTTTAACTGTTCATTTTGAATCTCTGTAAAATCAAAATCGAATTCTTGAGCAAGCCTTTTCCAAGCTTGAAAATGGAACACAGCGGTATCTACCAAAACACCATCCAGGTCAAAAATCACCCCTTTTACTTTCTCCAAGAGATCTAATACGCTTTTCATTTTTATTTTTTTAAATCAAACATGCGTGTTTGATAAGGATAGCATGTTATTACTAATGGTATATCTTATTCAACATCTGTTAAGCTATTTTTCATTTGTATGACGCCTTTTTAAATTTCCCTAAAACCGAGGTAAGCACAGCATAATTTTTTGCGCATTACGATTTGTAAAAATGGATACCCTTTATTCTCTCGAACATGCGGTGTAATTCCATATTATAATACCGGATTACTTTAACGAGTATGTGCGGATCAATTGTAGATTGTCGGCTTTCATTCCGTAACATTTATGCAATGATTCGATCCTTTAAATCGGAAAATTATCTTGATAAACGGCATAGGACAGCTGAAGTAGTATAAAAACACTACTCAACAATAGGCATATCATCAGGTAATAAAAGTTTGGTAAATAGGGAGCATGAGCTCCCTATATTTTAGTTCTTAGAAATTTTTGCAGAATACCCTGATGCCGTCCGCGACAGTTCAATCTCATACTTGCCTGCAGCCTCAATCACTATATTTGCTCCATCTTGTTGCAAAGACGAAAGTGTGCCACCAATATTGATTGTCCAATCATCATCCATTCTGAATTTTAATTCCCCAGCAGTCAAGTTTAATGTTACTTTCCAGGTATAGATACCTTTACTGCCGACAAATTTCATGTCCGTATCACTGTCCCAGCCATCCGGAGTCGCACTACCGATAACACCCCACGTTGATTTGGTCAATTCATATGTTTTCGCTTCTGAATCCATACGAATTCTATAAAAATCATCCTCAGAAACTGTGATATTTCCAGCATCGCCATCTTGTAATAAAATTCCCTCAGACGCACCTTTACCAAAAGCATCCGTCCAGTCTACATTCGTCGGCAAAAACTTGATTCCTGAACCATCAACTGTGACGTATTCAAAAATTTCGAACTTTGTTTTACTTTCTTCATCGTACAGACTCATCGGAAGTGCTAACGTTGGCTCCCATCCTGCAGCTATGGAACCCCCTACCACAAACATCTGTGGATTACTCTCCGTAAATGTTATAGGTTTTGTCTTCTCTATAACCTGTCCTCCAGAAGTATAAGTTATTTTCAGCAATGCCTCTCCAATCCAGGATTTTTCATTTGGAATATCAAAATCCTTTGACAAAATAAAGGTATTGGGATCAACAGTAATATGTTCTGTAAGCAGCATTTCGCTGTCATTTACCGGAACAATCGCAAATGTAAATTCCTTAATATTATTAGCTATAAAACCAACTTTTAGTTTTTTCCCAACTTGGATAGTGGACAATGTATTTTCATTGATTGAAACGATAGGGTCATCGATACCATGTTCTACTTTTTTACAAGAAGACAAGAAGCTAAAAACCCCAATACATAAAACTAATAGTAATCGAAATATTTTAGATATTTTCATAATTTATATCATTTAAAGATTATAACCAGGATTCTGATCCAATTTATTATTATTTGCTCTAGCCCTTGCTGGGATTGGAAACAATCGTTTATATTCTTCGCCAGGATTTGCAGGCTTAAACAATTGCGCATCTTCCCATTTACCAAAGCGGATCATGTCTGTTCTTCGAGTCAATTCAAATGTAAATTCCAAGGCACGCTCTTTATAGATAGCTGCCAATGTCAATGTACTTGCTGTAAAATGTTTCTCTGGATTGATAGGAAATGCACGTTTACGTACCTGATTAGCGGCGTCCACTGCTTGCGTTACACTAGCTGCTGTAGCCCCCCTTAAAACGGCCTCTGCTTTCATTAATAGCACATCTGCTAGACGGAAAACAACGACGTCATTTCCTGCATTATTACTGATTTGATTTTTATCAGGATAATATTTAATGCATCGAGCTCCAGCTAAACGCCCACCATCATCTGCCCCACCTATATCAAAATCAGAACCAGGTAACAAGTTATAAGCATATGGATCCAAAACCACATTAAGACCATTATAATCCAACGGCTGTCCCGTAGAATTATATTGCTGACCAAATAGCCATTGTTTTTTGCGATTATCCGCATTATCAAACAGATCAAAATAAGCAGGTTGAGCACTCCATCCATTCCAAGGATTAATACTCAATTCAAAAGTTTGACGATGTCCGTAATGCAACACCCGATTAAACAAGGTATTACCTGTAGCACGAGAAGCATCATATGGAATAGAAAAAATTGGTTCAGGATTTGATGCGCCATTATCTGGTTTAAACTGTGTCAGGAAATCATTTTCTAAAGCATATTTCCCAGAATTAATCACGGCATCACTATGTTCGACCACCTTGTTCCAATTCGCAGTACCACTATATACCTGTGCATTTAGATAAAGTCTTGCTAATAAAGTATGTGCAAACCACTTGGTAGGTCGACCATAAGTAGCCTCACTTTTATCCTCGCTTAAATTTGGCAGATTTTCTTCTAAATCTTGAACAATAAATTGATAAACTTCTGCTCTAGGAGTAGTTGCAGGCAACTCTGTACCGGTATCAAAACTGATTACCAAAGGTATATTTCCATATGCATCCAGCATCAAGAAATAATACCAAGCACGCATAGCCTTTATTTCAGAAATAGTCTGAGCTTTTGTTTCTGATTCTGGAGCTTTTTCTAAAACACTTAATACACGGTTACAAGTACCAATGGCATTGAATCCCCAATCCCAATTATTCTGAACCACTTCATGTGAAGCTGACCAAGTATGATAATGCATATCGCGCCATTTTCCCCCATCAAACCAATCGCCTCCTCTTGTTGGAATAATCACTTCATCGGTTCCCGCAGATTGCAGGCTGAAATAATTATCAAAGTAACCTCTAGCAGCAGTATATACAGGCCCTGTTACTGCAATAAATTGTTCCGGCGTTTTAGGAAACGTATCTTCGGTATATGCGGAATACATCTTATCGTCGAACTTTGTGCAAGACTGTCCTGCTAACAAAAGCCCCGCGAATAAGAATAAATTAATTTTACTGAATCTCTTTTTCATAACTAATTGTGAATAAAGGTTAAAAAGCTAATTTTACACCTACTAAAAATGATCTTGTCTTTGGATAATAATTTCTATTATCAAGACCTGGAGCTAAACCTCCTAAACTAACCTCTGGATCGACACCTGAATATTTGGTAATCGTAAACAGGTTTTGACCAGACACATACAACCTTGCATTTTTAATATACTTTGATTCTTTCGTATCAAAAGTGTAACCCACAGTTGCATTATCCAATCGTAAGAACGAACCATCTTCAATGAATCTGCTCGAGGCAATCAATGGTGTTTCAAATATTCCTTCTTTAACAGCATCCTTAGAGATATTAGTTACATTCGCTTGTTGAAGACGACTCAAATCAGCTCTTGTGGCATTAAAAATTTTATTGCCATACATCCCACGTAGAAAGAAATTTAAATCCCATTTTTTATATTGAAAACTATTATTCCAACCGTAAGTGAATTGAGGAAGCGCCTGTCCCATGACCATATAGTCATCCGGTGCCGAAATCTGATCTTGTGTTACGAGTTCACCTGATGATTTTTGATAAATTGTCTTTTGAGAAGTTTCATCATAACCAATATAATTAGCAACATAAAAGGTTCCCAATGCATGCCCTGGCAGAACAATAGCTGACGTTTGACCTGTCCAACCATCTAAGCCTACACCCCCTTCATAACGTTCTGACACACCAATATTTTCAATATTTGATGATAATGATCCAACTTTATTAATATTACGGGCAAAGTTGACAGTCGTATTGTATGAAAAATTACTATTGCGGTAAACGACAGCATTTAAAGTAATTTCAACACCTTTATTACTCATGCTTGCCCCATTAGCCAATAAGCGATTGAATTGGTACGGGGGCGAAGGCACATCATACTCATACAGTAGATCTTTGGTTTCCTTATTATAATATTCTATGGTACCACCAAAACGACCTTTCCATAATTCAAAGTCCAATCCAGCATTGAACATGGATGTACTTTCCCATTTTAAGTCGGGATTCTCATTTTGATTGACACCATAGGCATTCATCCATTTACCATTGTATAAAAATTGTCCGTTTTGAGGACCAAAAATAATAATCTGACGATAAGGATCTATATTCTGATTACCCGAGATACCATATCCTAAACGTAACTTTAATTCACTGAACAAATCCTGGTCTTGCATGAAACTTTCTTTACCGATTCTCCATGCTCCAGAAATAGACGGAAATGTTGCCCATCTATTATTAACCCCGAATTTTGAAGAACCATCACGACGTACAGATGCACTCAACATATATCGATCATCATAATTATAACCAACGCGAGCATAATAAGAAATTAATAATGACTCAAGAAGATATTGTTTATTTGAGTTATCTTCCACTAAAAAAGGATTGTAACCTTCTGGCAAAGTACCTAGATTCAAATTATTTGATCCCAAATCATCGGACATAAATCCAACCGAAGACGCCCATAGGCCGTCATTATTGTTTGTTTTCTGATAAGAATAGCCAGCCAATGCATCTATATTATGACTATTAATGGAATAACTATAAGTAAGGTAAGATTCTAAAATTTTATCTATATTTTTTAAAATTGTACGTGAACCATACCCCCTACCTAATGCTTTCGAATCAAAATCTGTTCGATGCATATAGTATTTTTTATCAAATTGATTTTGTTGATACGAGATGACATTCGTCCAGGTCAATCCTTTGAAAATTGTAAGATCTGCCTTTAAACTAGCAAGTAAAGTATTATTATTCCGTTCCTCATCGCGTTGATTCAACATCGCAACTGGATTGAAATAGTTTGTTCTACCTGGTACTTGGAAATAACCATCATACGCTGCGTAACCTGCGTCATCTGAGCGTATAGGAGAGGTTGGTAAATAACGTGCAGCACCGTTAAATATTCCATAATCAACATGGTTTGACTTATTCATACTATTGGCTATATTTAATGCCAATTTTAATCGATCGTCAAAAGCATTTTGATCAATTCCAACTCTTGCTACAACACGTTCAAGATCACTTCTCTTAACAATACCTTGATTATTGAAATAATTAACAGAAGCATTATATCGCGTACCTTCCGAGCCACCTGTTAATGATAGATTATGATTATGTGAAACCCCAGTTCTTGTTATTTCGTCCTGCCAATCGGTATCAAAACCAGTTTCAGAAGGAGCAACGGTCAAACCATTATCCATAACAAATTGCTTATGTTCAGCAGCACTTAGCACATTAACGCTATTCGCGACACGCTCAATAGCAGCATAACCACTATAAGATAAAACTGGTTTACCTGCTTTTCCACGTTTTGTCGTCACGAAAATAACACCATTTGCCGCCCTCGATCCATATATAGCAGTTGACGAGGCATCTTTCATGACATCCATAGAAACAATATCATCTGGTGCTACCAATTCAATACTTGCACCAACTACGCCATCCACAACATATAAAGGTGAAGAGCTGGCTGTTAATGATGAGGGTCCACGTAATTGAATCGTCGATGCAGCTGTTGGGTCTCCACCTGATCTATTCACGGTCAAACCAGCAACTTTACCGGCTAATAACTGATCCGGTGAACTCACTACACCTGTATTAAATTCTTTAGGACCTACACTAGAAATGGAACCCGTAATTTGTTTCTTCTTAGCCACACCATAACCGATGACTACGACTTCCTCTAAATCACTCGTTGTTGAGTTTAAGTTAAAGTTTAAAACATTAGCACCATTAATAATTTGAATAGACTGATCTACAGTACCATAACCAATCATATTGACCGTGACAGTCGCCTTACCAACTGGTACTTTACTAAATTGATACTCCCCGTTTTGATTTGTAGCTGTCGAGATTTGACTTCCTTTGATTAGAATGGTTGCTCCCACTAATGTTTCCCCCTTATCATCGACCACTTTACCAGAAAGTGATGAGTTTTGAGAAAAAGCATTTACCCAAAGCAACATCAGAAGACCAAAGGTCATTACAGCTTGTAATGTAAATTTGCTCATAATGTAATTGATTTAAATTTGTTTAGTTTATTAGTTTAGTTTTACTTAAAAGGTAGTATTCACCAGGTTTAATAGCAATATGATGACCTACTTCCCAGTTTAAAATTGAATGTTGCATATTATCATACCAAGTACCCGATAAAGCATTTGTTATGGAAAGGTCCCTATTCACGATATCAAAATTACCGATCACGAGTACCCTTTGATCACCAGCAGTCATAACATAATATTTCAAACCATCCTTTAAAGAGGATAGCTGTAAAGTAGCATTTCGAAAAATTGGATTTGTTTTTTTTAGACGTATCAATTTGGCATAATGGTCGAACAAACCGCTACGAGAAGCATTTTTCAAATAATCCCATTTCAAAGGTTTTTCTCCCGTTCTATCATTTTCATCAATAGAAATATCATAACCAAATTCACCAAATTGCCAAATCATTTTAGGTCCTGGACTTGTTAGTAAGAAAGTCGCAGCAGCTTTAATTCTATCTAAAGCAGTTGAAAGATTTTTAACAGAATAAGAACCAGCCACATTTCCATACTGTGCATTTTTAAACTGAATACGTTCCTCATCATGAGATTCCATATAGCTAATCAAATTGGGCGTTTCAAATCCATGTGCTTCCGCAAATAATCTACTCAAGTCAGATTGAGAGGCCGTATGATAACCCATTGTGGCCTCATTGAAACTCCTATTCATATTATTCCATAACAGCATACCTGTCGCCGCCAATTCCCGTTCTTCTTCATCTACGGCAAAATGTTCTAAAATCACATAGCAGGTAGGGTCAATTGTTTTTAGATAATTATGATAATCTTTCCAGATTGCTATTCGACCAGCATCATAAGCTGACCATGAAGCAACATCATCCCCTGAAACACCTGTATTTTTCTGTGTAAATCCTTTTGATAAGTCGAATCGAAAACCATCTATTTTAAATTCAACCATCCAATACTTCAAGACATCCTTAACAAAATCTTGTGTGTATGCACTTTCATGATTGAAATCATATCCTACATTATAAGGATGACGCGCTTGCATATTAAACCAAATGTTACTAGACGAAGTCGTAATGTTTTCAAAATATAGCTGAGCAAGCGGAGACTGCCCAAATGCATGGTTCAAGACCACATCAACAATAACGGCGATTCCTTGCAAATGCAGATTGTCAACCAAACTTTTCAGTTCATTTTCACGGCCATAATATTTGTCCAAAGCCAAATGAAAAGAAGGATTATAACCCCAACTGGAATTTCCTTCACTTTCTTGAATAGGCAGCAATTCTACTGCATTAATTCCCAACCGTTTCAAATAAGGTATCGAATCACGAATTGACAAAAAATCGTGTGCCATGGAAAAATCACGAGTAAGCAATTCGTATATCACTAAATCATATGGATTTGGTTTAATGAAATTCTGAACTTTCCAATGATATTCCTCATTATTTAAGTCCAATACACTCACATTACCCGCTGTATTTTCTTTAGGATAGGAAGGCAAATAAGCAATTGATTTGCCTATACTGCCATCATAAATTGGATCTAAAATAATATGACTATAAGGATCTGCTATCTTGAATTGACCGTCTATTAAAAATTGGTAAGTATGCTTTTTTGAAAAGTCCAAATCTGTTAAAGTAAGCCACCAAGTATCGCCATTGGGTGTTTGCTTCAAGACATACTTTGATTCAGCCTGGTAATTATTAAAACTACCCAACAGGAAAACATTCAACTTCCCTGGAGCTGTTAGGGCAAAAGTTACAGCTTTACTTTGCTTATCGATAGTTATACCGTTTTTATTGGCATGCAAAGGCAATTCTTCAATTTCAGGCTTATCATTAACAAAGACTCGAATCTGCTCTTCAAAAGTACTTCCATTAGCCTCAATCCGTGCATTAATAATATGAAAACCAAGCTTCCCAAATTTACATGTAAACGTATGTTTTAATACGTCATTTACACTTTCCTGTAATACATTATCAATCCGAATAGAAAGTTTCCCTCTTATATTAGACAAGACATCTATAGCTAATTCTTCGTTTAACATATATGACTCTTTCTCCGTTGTTAAAATATAGGTCGGCTGCGTATTGGGCTGTAAAAATACAAGCGCAGCTTTATTTTTCAGCACTACTGGTATATAGATATCAGATCCATCCTTATTTCTTTGCACTAAAGTACCTGCAGCATTTCGTATCAATAGCGCAATTTTAAAAACTTCACTTCCATTAATGCCTTTAAAAATCTGCGTGGGGTTAATGGTTATAGAATAGCTACCATTAGGTTGACGATTGAGTTTATAAGCTTCTATATTTTTAGACCAATCTGTAGCAACTTCCTTCCAATCGTGCTCATCTTTACTTGCTGTTGTAATGAGACCGATATGTAGGTATAAAGATTCATTTTCAGAAACTAGCGCACGATTACCTTTATTTAAATCAAAAAACAACGTAATCGATTCATCCCAATAATTAAATAGTTGATTTGTGGTTGCTAAACCTATATCATTTGGTGCTACCTCCTCTACTGTTGTTTCAGATGAGGGATTGTTTTTTTTACAACCAAAAAACACGATCGATACACTAAAAAATAGAGAAATAAAATAATGTTTCATAACTATCTATAATTGGTTGCAACATCACTGGGAACGTTCCCATTATTTAGTTCAAATAATGGCTCATTCTATAAAATATACTATAAATTAAACAGTAAAATCTTGTTACAATTGGCTTCATTATACTGGGAACGTTCCCAATATTTATCTAAGATAAAAAGCTAAAGAGTTAAATCCAAACTTTTTAGTAACTTTTTTTACTCGATTTTTGAAAAATTAATGAAGAATCGAGATAAGTAATCTCTTGATTAGTGAAGATAAACGGTTTAGCAATTAATTGGCAAAGGTATTCTGTTGCCATCTTTCCCATTTCATATGCTGGTTGTTTAACAACACTTAAGGCAGGTTCAATGAGGTCTGCTATATCTAAACATGAAAAACAAATCAGTTTTAACTCGGAGGGAATCAATATACCTTCATTCTTGGCAACACGCATAGCTGATATTGCCAAACGTTCAACTGAAGCAAGTAACCCATCGGGTTTTTGTATACGATAAAGATTTCTAATATCTTCCATATTGCCTTCCGGCTCATTTACCGTATCAAGGATTAAATTTGAATCGAAGGGAATTTGATATTTCTCTAAAGCGGCCCTGTAGCCAGCCATACGTATTTTACCAATAGAAACGTTTTGATTGATAACTAAATAAGCTATGCGCTTACAATCATTTTCGATGAGATGTTCCGTAGCTAAGAAGCTCGCTTCAAAATCATTACCTGTCACAAATGGAGTGTATACATCATCATAAGTTCTATCAAAAAAAACGATAGGTAAGTCATTATCCTTTAAAACCTGAAGGTGGCTATGATCATGTCCTTCGCCGGATGCAGACATAACAACCCCATCTACTCGACCATTGATTAATGAACGTATAATAGAGGCTTCTTTGTCTACACGATGATCTGTTACATAAATTAAGGTATGATAATTTTTCGATCTAGCGACCAATTCGATTCCTTTAATAGCTTGGCTAAAGAATTTATTACCAAATTCAGGAATAATAATAGCAATGGTATTGCTTTTATTAGCTCTTAGGTTACTGGCATACATATTAGGCGAGAAGCCTAATTCATCGGCCATTTTCAAAATACGTGCCTTAGTATTTGGATTAATATCATTGCCATCCCTAAAAGCTCGAGATACTGTTGATTTGGATAATCCCAATCGTTCTGCTAGTTCTATAATCGTTATCTGTGACATTATTGCTGAAATAAAGGCATTCCAAATATAGAACAAATTTAGCAGTTTAACTTAGCCTATAACACAAAAAAGGCAACCTTCTAACCCCCAATATTTACGACTACTTACGACATAACATCGGTTGCTGGGTGATGTCCGGTCCGGAGGTGCTCTCCCCCAGAAAATCCAGAACACAAAAAAGCCCTTGCTGTACTGCAAGGGCTTCTGTATAAAAAAAGGCACCGACCTACTCTCCCACCTGTTACGGCAATACCATCGGCTCTGGCGGGCTTGACTTCTCTGTTCGGAATGGGAAGAGGTAGACACCGCCGATATAGGCACCTAAAATAAGGTTATCAGAATATAGAAACAATATCCATTACGGATAAAGTGACCATCTGATCTATAGACAATTGAAAGAAAAACTAAAAGAGGAAGACAACAGTGTCTGCGTTGCTTGAGAAAGCTTCGGGTGATTAGTATTGCTCAGCTATGGTATCTCTACCTTTACACCTGCAACCTATCGACGTAGTAGTCTTCTACGGCCCTATAAGGAAGTCTCATCTCGTGGCTAGTTTCGCACTTAGATGCTTTCAGCGCTTATCTATTCCCGACGTAGCTACCCAGCCGTACACCTGGCGGCATAACTGGTTTACCAGCGGTCAGTCCATCCCGGTCCTCTCGTACTAAGGACAGATCCACTCAAACTTCCAACGCCCACAACAGATAGGGACCGAACTGTCTCGCGACGTTCTGAACCCAGCTCGCGTGCCACTTTAATGGGCGAACAGCCCAACCCTTGGGACCTTCTCCAGCCCCAGGATGTGACGAGCCGACATCGAGGTGCCAAACCTCCCCGTCGATATGAGCTCTTGGGGGAGATCAGCCTGTTATCCCCAGCGTACCTTTTATCCTTTGAGCGATGGCCCTTCCATACAGAACCACCGGATCACTATGTCCGTCTTTCGACCCTGTTCGACTTGTTGGTCTCACAGTCAAGCAAGCTTATGCCATTGCACTCCTCGTACGGTTACCAAGCGTACTGAGCTTACCTTTGAAAGCCTCCGTTACCTTTTTGGAGGCGACCACCCCAGTCAAACTACCCACCAAACAATGTCCTCGATATAACCGAGTTAGAAACCGGATACAGAAAGGGCGGTATTTCAAGGTTGATTCCATGACTCCTAGCGAAGCCACTTCAACATCTCCCGCCTATCCTACACATCCTGTACCCAATTCCAATGTTAAGCTATAGTGAAGGTGCATGGGGTCTTTCCGTCCCGTTGCGGGTAATCGGCGTCTTCACCGATACCACAATTTCACCGAGCTCATGGCTGAGACAGCGCCCAGATCGTTACACCATTCGTGCAGGTCGGAACTTACCCGACAAGGAATTTCGCTACCTTAGGACCGTTATAGTTACGGCCGCCGTTTACTGGGGCTTCGATTCAATGCTTCTCTTACGATGACATCCCCTCTTAACCTTCCAGCACCGGGCAGGTGTCAGGCCTTATACTTCATCTTTCGATTTTGCAAAGCCATATGTTTTTGTTAAACAGTCGCCTGGGCCTTTTCACTGCGGCTTCTCCATTGCTGGAGGAAGCGCCCCTTCTCCCGAAGTTACAGGGCCATTTTGCCGAGTTCCTTAGCCATGATTCACTCGAGCACCTTAGGATTCTCTCCTCGACTACCTGTGTCGGTTTACGGTACGGGTTTTTATAACCTGAAGCTTAGCGGGTTTTCTTGGAAGTCTGTTTACCTGCTCTATCAACGCCGCCGAAGCTTTGCTGTACTATTGGGTTTCAGCAGGGTCGGCGGATTTGCCTACCGTCCCTATACCTACGCCTTTCAACGAACTATTCCGTCAGTTCGCGGCAGTGTCACTACTCCGTCACCACATCGCAGTTATAAAAAGTACTGGAATATTGACCAGTTGTCCATCGGCTTACTCCCTTCGGATGCGCCTTAGGCCCCGACTAACCCTGATCCGATTAGCGTTGATCAGGAAACCTTAGTCTTTCGGTGGGCGGGTTTCTCACCCGCCTTATCGTTACTTATGCCTACATTTGCTTTTCTATGCACTCCACGACCCATTACCAGATCGCTTCACCGTAAATAGAATGCTCCCCTACCAGATGCAACGTATGTTGCAAATCCATAGCTTCGGTAATACACTTGATGCCCGTTTATTATCCACGCCCGGCCGCTCGACTAGTGAGCTGTTACGCACTCTTTAAATGAATGGCTGCTTCCAAGCCAACATCCTAGCTGTCTAGGCAACCGGACCTCGTTAGTTCAACTTAGCGTATATTTAGGGACCTTAGCTGATGGTCTGGGTTCTTTCCCTCTCGGCCTTGGACCTTAGCACCCAAAGCCTCACTGCCGGCCATATCTTATAGCATTCGGAGTTCGTCTGGATTTGGTAGGATTTGACTCCCCCGCACCCAATCGGTAGCTCTACCTCTATAAGACTCTATGCCGACGCTGTTCCTAAAAACATTTCGGGGAGTACGAGCTATTTCCCAGTTTGATTAGCCTTTCACCCCTACCCTCAGGTCATCCGAAAACTTTTCAACGTTTATCGGTTCGGTCCTCCATTACATGTTACTGCAACTTCAACCTGCCCAAGGGTAGATCACAAGGTTTCGCGTCTACCTCATCTGACTATGCGCCCTATTAAGACTCGCTTTCGCTTCGGCTGCGTGGCTGAACCACTTAACCTTGCCAGACAAGAGTAACTCGTAGGCTCATTATGCAAAAGGCACGCCGTCACTGCACCTGGCAGCTCCGACCGCTTGTAAGCACACGGTTTCAGGTTCTTTTCACTCCTCTGTTCGAGGTTCTTTTCACCTTTCCCTCACGGTACTAGTTCACTATCGGTCTCTCAGGAGTATTTAGCCTTATCAGATGGTGCTGACAGATTCCCACAGGGCGTCTCCGACCCCGCGGTACTCAGGGTACTGCTAGGCTAGCATTCTATACGTGTACCGGGCTATCACCGTTTATAGCTGGGCTTCCCATCCCATTCCACTTCTGTTTGCTAATGCCACATCGCAGCCCTACAACCCCACTGATGCCGTAACATCAATGGTTTGGGCTCTTTCCCGTTCGCTCGCCACTACTTGGGAAATCATTATTATTTTCTTCTCCTACGCCTACTTAGATGTTTCAGTTCAGCGCGTTCGCGTATTATACAACATACCTTCAGTATGCTAGGTTGCCCCATTCGGAAATCTTCGGATCGAACTCACATTTGCTGATCCCCGAAGCTTATCGCAGCTTATCACGTCCTTCATCGCCTCTGAGAGCCTAGGCATCCCCCGTGTGCCCTTATTTACTTTCTTCACCTCATAGCCCTTTTGCTACTATGGGTTGCTTTTTGATATATATAACCATGATGCTACGCATTAATCCGTTCGGCCTTGACCGAGGGTCTTCATAATACATCGAGCACATCACAGTATTGTCTCTACTGTTGTCTTCTCTTGTAATTTTTTTCTTTCAATATGTCAAAGAACTCTTTGTCCCCCTTATAATGAACACAATATCTTGGTGTTCGGGCAGACCTGTGGAGAATATCGGAGTCGAACCGATGACCCCCTGCGTGCAAGGCAGGTGCTCTAGCCAGCTGAGCTAATTCCCCGTATCGTTTTATGGTAGTCCCGAGCAGATTTGAACTGCTGACCCCTACATTATCAGTGTAGTGCTCTAACCAACTGAGCTACGGGACTAGCTTATCATTCTCTCTCTGGACCATCCTACAGGGATGGGCACATTTCTTCAAATGTTTCTTTTTGTTTCTATAATATAAATCATGTGTATACGTAACGAGCTTCAATCTTGAATGCTCTAGAAAGGAGGTATTCCAGCCGCACCTTCCGGTACGGCTACCTTGTTACGACTTAGCCCCAATTATCGGTTTTACCCTAACACGCTCCTTGCGGTTACATGCTTTAGGTACCCCCAACTTTCATGGCTTGACGGGCGGTGTGTACAAGGCCCGGGAACGTATTCACCGCGTCATTGCTGATACGCGATTACTAGCGAATCCAACTTCATGAGGTCGAGTTGCAGACCTCAATCCGAACTGTGAATGGCTTTTAGAGATTAGCATCATATTGCTATGTAGCTGCCCGCTGTACCATCCATTGTAGCACGTGTGTAGCCCCGGACGTAAGGGCCATGATGACTTGACGTCGTCCCCACCTTCCTCACTGTTTGCACAGGCAGTCTGTTTAGAGTCCCCGACATAACTCGCTGGCAACTAAACATAGGGGTTGCGCTCGTTGCGGGACTTAACCCAACACCTCACGGCACGAGCTGACGACAGCCATGCAGCACCTAGTTTCGTGTCCCGAAGGACTGATCCGTCTCTGGATCATTCACTAACTTTCAAGCCCGGGTAAGGTTCCTCGCGTATCATCGAATTAAACCACATGCTCCTCCGCTTGTGCGGGCCCCCGTCAATTCCTTTGAGTTTCAATCTTGCGACCGTACTCCCCAGGTGGATAACTTAACGCTTTCGCTTGGACGCTTACTGTGTATCGCAAACATCGAGTTATCATCGTTTAGGGCGTGGACTACCAGGGTATCTAATCCTGTTTGATCCCCACGCTTTCGTGCATCAGCGTCAATGCTAACTTAGTGAGCTGCCTTCGCAATCGGAGTTCTAAGACATATCTATGCATTTCACCGCTACTTGTCTTATTCCGCCCACTTCAAATAGATTCAAGTCCTACAGTATCAAAGGCACTGCGACAGTTAAGCTGCCGTCTTTCACCACTGACTTATAGGACCGCCTACGCACCCTTTAAACCCAATAAATCCGGATAACGCTTGGATCCTCCGTATTACCGCGGCTGCTGGCACGGAGTTAGCCGATCCTTATTCTTCAGGTACATTCAGCTACTTACACGTAAGTAGGTTTATTCCCTGACAAAAGCAGTTTACAACCCATAGGGCAGTCATCCTGCACGCGGCATGGCTGGTTCAGAGTTGCCTCCATTGACCAATATTCCTTACTGCTGCCTCCCGTAGGAGTCTGGTCCGTGTCTCAGTACCAGTGTGGGGGATTCTCCTCTCAGAGCCCCTAGACATCGTAGCCTTGGTGAGCCGTTACCTCTCCAACTAGCTAATGTCACGCGAGCCCATCCATATCCTATGAATATTTGATCATCGAGTGATGCCACTCGATGATGTTATGCGGTGTTAATCTCTCTTTCGAGAGGCTATCCCCCAGATATGGGTAGGTTGCTCACGCGTTACGCACCCGTGCGCCACTCTCATCGGTTCGTAGCAAGCTACTCCCCGAATCCCGTCCGACTTGCATGTATTAGGCCTGCCGCTAGCGTTCATCCTGAGCCAGGATCAAACTCTCCATTGTAAAATGAAGTGTAAGATCAAGACTATTTATAATAAATAGAATTGTCTTGTATTTTATTTCTAATTCTAAAATTGAACAGGTTGATTTTTTTTAACTTTCGTCGTTTCTCAACACTACTCGTTACGTTACATGATTATATTTTTAAAGAACTTTTTTCGCTTCCGCATCTCGCTTCGGCCATATGATGTCGGCATTGCGCCGTTATCGATCTTGTTTTGGTTCCCTTCGTTTCCGTTGGGACTGCAAAGGTAGAGATCTTTTTGGTATATCCAAAATAAATGTGAAAATTTATTTTTGGAGACCTTTTCGATTTCTGCGTCTAAATTAAATAGACCCTCTTTTTTTCAGTGTCAGCCCTTTCGAACCGACCGTTCCTCCCTTGCGGAGTGGTGCAAAGATAGACCATTTTTATAATCACTTCCAAACGTTTTCTTGCTTATTTATTGAGAAAGGGGGTAACTTGCTGTATCATTGGATGATTGTTTTCAATCCTCATTATTAATCCGTATTTTCTCAGTACTCAAATAGGATTAAAACCATTCTTTACCTTTTAAAATGCGGCTTACTCCATTCCCTAATTTTACGCTTTAAATATGAATCTATATTCATCTGCTAATCGTACAGGTATTAAAAACGGTCACATGCAGTAACAATAATAGTCTAAAAAATAAAAACTTCTTCTAAAATGGGACTATGATTACAAAATGCTTATATATTTTCCAAGCATCAGACTTGAAAAAAAGGTCCAGAACAATCTAATCATTATATATTCTTATTTATTTTCTCTTTTATTCTGAATAAAAGAGAAAATAAATAAAGCATGACCTCCCCTAGCTAGCTATTTTTGTCATATATGATACCGTATTATAGATAAAGACCAACTACACTTAGCTAACATACAAGCCTATCATTTCTAAATCGGATAAAAATCAAAAATACACCTGCCACAAACAATAGGATCCATCAT
Organism: Sphingobacterium sp. SG20118; assembly: GCF_044740685.1. Taxonomy (NCBI): domain Bacteria; kingdom Pseudomonadati; phylum Bacteroidota; class Sphingobacteriia; order Sphingobacteriales; family Sphingobacteriaceae; genus Sphingobacterium; species Sphingobacterium sp. SG20118. The sequence goes on along the minus strand of NZ_CP172826.1, from coordinate 576,821 downwards.
AGTAACTACTATAAGGCAGTATCAAGAGATGTTCAGACAGCAGAAATCATCTGTTGAAGATAACGTATGAACAAATATAAAGATGACAATACAGCATTTGAAAAGAAGGGCTACAATGTGTTCCAAAACAAAAAAGGGTTGCAGATAAAATCTGCAACCCTTTTTGTTATTTTAAGAATTATTAATCTTCTTCTTTAGAAGCTAATAATTGATCGTATTCTTCACGAGAAACCAACGATAATACTACTGTACTGACGAAGACCTGTACCTGAAGGGATCAAGTGACCCACAATTACGTTCTCTTTCAATCCTAATAAATTATCACGCTTACCTGCAATAGCCGCTTCGTTCAAGACTTTAGTTGTCTCTTGGAATGATGCTGCTGAGATAAATGATTTTGTTCCTAAGGAAGCTCTAGTGATACCTTGCAATAAAGGACTAGAAGTTGCAGGAATTGCATCTCTAACCTCTACTAATTTAAGATCACGGCGTCTCAAGCTAGAGTTTTCTTCACGTAATTTACGTAACGAAACAATCTGACCAGGACGTAAGTCATTAGAATCACCCGATTCAACAACAACTTTTTTGTCATATAATGAATCATTTTCTTCCATGAAATCCCATTTGTTAACAGCTTCTTTTTCTAAGAAACGTGTATCTCCTGGATCCTCGATATTAACTTTTTGCATCATTTGGTGAACAATCGTTTCAAAGTGCTTATCATTGATTTTCACACCTTGAAGACGGTAGACCTCTTGGATACCATTTACAATATAATGCTGTACTGCTGAAGGACCTTTGATTGATAAGATATCTGCTGGAGAAATCGAACCATCTGATAAAGGCATACCTGCTTTGATAAAGTCATTATCCTGAACTAAAATATGCTTAGAAAGTGGAACTAGGTATCTTTTAATTTGACCATCACGAGACTCAATAGAAATCTCACGGTTACCACGTTTAACACCACCTAAAGTTACAACACCATCAATTTCCGTTACAACAGCTGGATTAGAAGGGTTACGTGCTTCGAATAATTCCGTTACACGAGGTAGACCCCCTGTAATATCTCGAGTTTTACCTGTAGAACGAGGAATCTTAACTAAGATACCACCTTCTTTTACAGTTACACCATCCGATACCGAAACGTGAGCTCCTACTGGAATATTATAGGTACGAATTACTTCCCCTTTTTTATCCATAATCTTGATAGCAGGGTTTTTCGTTTTATCACGAGTTTCAATAATTACTTTCTCTTTGTGACCAGTTTGCTCATCTGATTCTTCGCGGAAAGTAACACCTTCAACGATTGCATCAAATTCAACTTTACCGGCAAACTCAGAGATAATAACAGCATTATATGGATCCCATGCTACTAACTTATCACCTTTAGCTACTTGATTTCCTTCTTCAACGAATAATTGGGAACCGTATGGGATATTTTGTTGGAATACAACTTTTCTCGTTTCATCCAAAATTTTAATCTCACCAGAACGACCCAATACTACTTGATGTGTACCATCTTCACCTTCTTGTGATACTGTACGTAAGTTTTCAAACTCAACCGTACCAGCATATTTAGAAGAAATCTGAGACTCATTGGCAATGTTAGATGCCGTACCACCGACGTGGAACGTACGAAGCGTTAACTGTGTACCTGGCTCACCAATTGATTGTGCTGCAATTACTCCGACAGCCTCACCCAATTGAACACGTTTACCAGATGCTAAGTTACGACCGTAACAAGAAGCACATACCCCACGTTTACACTCACAAGTCAATACTGTACGAATCTCGATACCTTCAATACCTGAAGCTTCGATACGTTCAGCAGTAGCTTCTTCAATATCTTCATTTTCAGAAACAAGTAACTCACCTGTTTCAGGATCATATACATTGTATAAGGATACACGACCTAAAATACGGTCATATAACGGTTCTACAACATCATCATTATCTTTTAATGCAGTCGTGTAAATACCTCTTAAACCACCACAATCTTGAATCATGACAATCATATCTTGTGCCACATCATGTAAACGACGTGTTAAGTAACCCGCATCGGCAGTTTTCAATGCCGTATCGGCAAGACCTTTACGAGCACCGTGGGTAGAGATAAAGTATTCTAATACTGAAAGTCCTTCTTTAAAGTTTGATAAAATCGGGTTTTCAATAATTTCACCACCTGCTGAACCTGATTTCTGAGGTTTAGCCATCAAACCACGCATACCACACAACTGACGAATTTGCTCTTTCGAACCACGCGCTCCAGAATCAAGCATCATATATACTGAGTTGAAACCTTGATTGTCATTCGATAAGATATCCATTACGTGTGATGTCAACTTATTGTTGATACGTGTCCAAATATCGATGATTTGATTATAACGTTCGTTGTTTGTAATGAAACCCATATTATAGTTACCCATTACATCTTCAACTTCGTTAGTAGCTTGTTGAATTAAATCAGTTTTAGCGGCAGGAATATTCAAATCTTGCAAGTTGAACGATAAACCACCTGTAAAAGCTGTTTGGAAACCTAATTCTTTCATATCATCCAAGAACTGCGCAGCACGAGCCATACCCGTAGTTTTTACAATTTCTCCAATGATATTACGCAAAGATTTCTTTGTCAATAACTCGTTGATAAAACCCACTTCATGAGGAACAACTTGGTTGAATATAACACGACCAACTGTTGTATCAATTAATGCATCAACGATATTACCTTCTTTATTTCTGATCTTAGTTTTTACCTTGATAAAAGCATGCGTATCAATTTTCTTCTCATTTAAAGCGATAATAACCTCTTCAGAAGAGTAGAAAGTCATTCCTTCACCATGTACAATTTGCTCTTCAGTACTTTTACGGCCTTTAGTAATGTAATAAAGACCCAAAACCATATCCTGAGAAGGTACAGTTACTGGAGAACCATTTGCAGGGTTAAGAATATTATGCGCAGCTAACATCAATACTTGGGCTTCCAAAACTGCAGCATTACCTAAAGGTAAGTGGACTGCCATCTGGTCACCATCAAAATCCGCGTTAAATGCTGTACACACTAATGGGTGTAATTGAATTGCTTTACCCTCTACTAAAGTAGGTTGGAAAGCTTGAATACCCAATCTGTGTAACGTAGGAGCACGGTTTAATAATACCGGGTGACCTTTCAACACGTTTTCTAAAATATCCCAAACAACTGGATCTTTACGATCAACAATTTTCTTGGCTGATTTTACAGTTTTCACGATACCACGCTCAATCATCTTACGAATGATAAACGGTTTGTAAAGTTCTGCTGCCATATCTTTAGGGATACCACACTCATGTAATTTCAAGTGAGGTCCAACGACGATTACCGAACGAGCCGAATAATCCACACGTTTACCCAATAAGTTTTGACGGAAACGACCTTGTTTACCTTTTAAGATATCAGACAATGATTTCAACGCACGGTTACCTTCAGTTTTCACTGCGTTAACTTTACGTGAGTTATCGAATAATGAATCGACAGCCTCTTGTAACATACGTTTCTCATTACGTAAAATTACTTCTGGAGCTTTGATTTCAATTAAACGTTTCAAACGGTTATTACGGATAATAACACGACGGTATAAATCATTTAAATCTGAAGTCGCAAAACGACCACCATCTAAAGGCACTAATGGACGCAATTCCGGTGGAATAATCGGAACGATCTTAACAATCATCCACTCCGGACGATTCTCAATACGATCTCTTGAACCACGGAATGCTTCTACAACGTGAAGACGCTTTAAAGCCTCATTTTTACGTTGTTGAGAAGTTTCGTTAGCCGCTTGGTGACGTAAATCATAAGATAATTTATCTAAATCAATACGTTTCAACAACTCTTCTAACGCTTCAGCACCCATTTTAGCAACGAATTTCTGAGGATCGTTGTCATCTAAATATTGGTTTTCTTTAGGTAAAGTATCTAAAATATCTAAATATTCTTCTTCAGTCAAGAAGTCCATGTAGTTGATACCATCATCCTCTTTAATACCAGCCTGAATAACTACATATCTTTCGTAGTAGATAATCATGTCTAGTCTCTTAGTAGGAAGACCTAATAAATAACCAATTTTATTTGGAAGAGAACGGAAATACCAGATATGTGCAACAGGAACCACTAATGAAATGTGTCCCATACGCTCACGACGTACTTTTTTCTCCGTAACTTCAACACCACAACGGTCACATACGATACCTTTATAACGGATACGTTTGTATTTACCACAGTGACATTCATAATCCTTTACAGGACCAAAGATACGCTCACAGAATAAACCATCACGTTCTGGTTTGTAGGTACGATAGTTAATCGTCTCCGGTTTTACAACTTCACCACTAGAACGCTCTAAGATTGTTTCTGGAGATGCCAAGCTTACAGTAATTGATGTAAAGTTGCTTTTAATTTTATTATCTTTTTTGTAAGACATACTTATTCAAAAGTTAAAGCTTTATAAAGAAGTTTTAGTGACCAAAGTAGCCACTAAAACTCTATCTTTTGCTTAATTAATCCAATGTGATATCTAGACCTAAACCACGTAACTCATGTACCAATACGTTGAACGATTCTGGCACCGATGGAGTTGGTAAGTTGTTTCCTTTTACGATAGCCTCGTAAGTTTTAGCACGACCAACAACATCATCAGACTTAACAGTTAAGATTTCTTGCAAGATATTAGATGCACCAAATGCCTCTAATGCCCAAACCTCCATCTCACCGAAACGCTGACCCCCGAATTGGGCTTTACCACCCAATGGTTGTTGAGTAATCAATGAGTATGGTCCGATAGAACGAGCGTGCATTTTATCATCAACCATGTGACCTAATTTTAACATATAAATCACACCAACTGTAGTTGGTTGGTCAAAACGATCACCCGTTAAACCATTATAAAGGTAAGTTTCTACCTGAAGCTGGTAAACCTGCTTTAGCTACCCAGTCTTCTACCTCTTCTTTTTCTGCACCATCAAAAATAGGAGTTGCAAATTTAACACCTAATTTTTGACCAGCCCAACCCAAAACAGTTTCGTAAATCTGTCCTAAGTTCATACGAGAAGGTACACCCAATGGGTTTAACACGATATCTACTGGTGTTCCGTCATCTAAGAAAGGCATATCTTCATCACGTACGATACGTGCAACAATACCTTTATTACCGTGACGACCAGCCATCTTATCCCCTACTTTCAATTTACGTTTCTTCGCTACGTAAACTTTAGCCATTTGAACAATACCCGATGGCAATTCATCACCGACAGAAATAGCGAATTTATCACGTTTAAAACTACCCAACTCTTCGTTTAACTTGATGTTATAGAAGTGCAAAGAAGCTTTAATCATTTCATTCTTATCTTCGTCTGTTGTCCAACCTGTTGGGTTGATATTATTATAGTCTAGTTCAGCTAAGATTTTTTGCGTAAACTTAGCACCTTTTGCTACTAATAATTCTTTATAAACATTATAGATGCCTTGAGCAGTTTTACCATTTACAATCGTAAACAACTTCTCTATTAGGCGTTCTTTCAAAATCTTAACAGCTCTATCGTGTGCTATTTCCAATTTATCTAATGTCTTACGTTCAACTTCTTTAGACATCTTTTTAGCACGTGCGAATAACTTCGTATCGATAACTACACCTTTCAATGAAGGAGAAGCTTTCAATGAAGCATCTTTCACGTCGCCAGCTTTGTCACCAAAGATTGCACGTAACAACTTTTCTTCTGGAGAAGGATCAGATTCACCTTTTGGCGTAATTTTACCAATCAAGATATCACCACCATTCACTTCAGCACCAATACGGATGATTCCGTTTTCGTCCAAGTCTTTAGTCGCTTCTTCCGAAACGTTAGGGATATCTGCTGTTAACTCTTCTTCACCACGTTTTGTATCACGAACTTCAAGTTCAAACTCTTCGATATGAAGAGAAGTAAACCAATCTTCTTTTGCTACACGCTCAGAAATTACGATCGCATCCTCAAAGTTATATCCTTGCCAAGGCATGAATGCAACTTTCAAGTTACGTCCTAAAGCTAATTCACCATTTTCAGTTGCATAACCCTCACACAATACTTGACCTTTAGTCACGCGTTGACCTTTACCTACGATAGGTTTTAAGTTCATACACGTATTCTGGTTGGTTTTCTTGAATTTAATCAATCTATAAGTCATGACATCATCATCAAATGACACTAAACGGTCATCATCAGTACGGTCATAACGAATTTTGATTTCATCCGCATCTACGTACTCAACCACACCATTACCCTCAGCATTAATTAATGTACGAGAATCTTTCGCGACACGGCCTTCTAGACCAGTACCCACGATAGGTGCTTGTGGACGTAAAATAGGAACAGCTTGACGCTGCATGTTTGATCCCATCAATGCACGGTTGGCATCATCATGCTCCAAGAAAGGAATTAATGAAGCCGCAATAGATGTAATTTGATTAGGAGCAACATCCATATAATCCAAACGCGTAGGTTCGATTACCGGGAAATCACCAAAATATCTCGCTTTTACTTTAGCATCGATAAAATTACCATTATCATCATATTGTGCATTTGCTTGACCGATTGTTTTCTCATCTTCGTCCTCTGCAGATAAATAATGAACAGGTTCTTCAACCACAACACGACCATCTTCAACACGACGGTATGGCGTTTCGATAAAACCTAAATTATTAATCTTAGCGTGAACAGCTAATGATGAAATCAAACCAATATTTGGTCCCTCAGGAGTTTCGATAGTACACAAACGACCGTAGTGCGTATAGTGAACGTCACGAACCTCGAAACCTGCACGCTCACGAGAAAGACCACCTGGACCTAAAGCTGAAAGACGACGCTTGTGCGTAATTTCTGCTAAAGGATTCGTCTGGTCCATGAACTGCGATAACTGGTTAGTACCAAAGAAAGAATTAATAACAGACGATAACGTACGTGCATTAATTAAATCTGTAGGTGTAAACACCTCATTATCACGAATGTTCATGCGCTCACGAATTGTACGTGCCATACGAGAAAGACCTACTCCAAATTGTGCGTATAATTGCTCACCTACTGTACGTACACGACGGTTAGATAAGTGGTCAATATCATCGACTTCAGCTTTAGAGTTGATTAAGTTAATCAAATACTTCACGATAGCGATGATATCTTCACGAGTCAATACCTTCGTTTCATCTGGCGTATTTAATTTCAATTTACGGTTAATGCGGTAACGACCAACATCCCCCAAATCGTAACGTTTGTCCGAGAAGAATAAACGATCGATGATACCACGAGCAGTTTCCTCATCAGGTGGTTCAGCGTTACGCAATTGACGATAGATATGCTCTACCGCTTCTTTCTCAGAGTTCGACGTATCTTTTTGTAATGTATTATATATAATCGAATAGTCAGCATTATTAGACGCATCTTCTTTCGCTAGAATAATAGATTTAACTCCAGCATCGATGATCATGTCAATGTGATCTTCTTCTAAAACAGTCTCACGTTCAAGGATGATTTCATTACGATCGATGGATACTACTTCACCCGTATCTTCATCAACGAAATCTTCAATCCATTTTTTTAATACCCTTGCCGCCAAACGACGACCAACGTATTTTTTAAGACCAGATTTACTAACTTTAACCTCATCAGCAAGATCGAATAATTCTAAGATATCCTTATCCGAGTCATAACCAATAGCACGTAATAAAGTAGTAACTGGGAATTTTTTCTTACGGTCGATATAAGCATACATGACGTTATTAACATCCGTTGCAAATTCAATCCAAGACCCTTTAAAAGGGATTACCCTTGCAGAATAAAGTTTAGTACCATTTGTGTGTCTACTTTGACCAAAGAAAACGCCAGGTGAACGGTGTAATTGAGATACGATCACGCGCTCCGCACCATTAATCACGAAAGTACCTTTCGGTGTCATATATGGGATAGTTTCCCAAATATACGTCCTGTACAATAGTTTCGAAATCTTCGTGTTCTTCATCATTACATGATAACTTCAGCTTAGCCTTTAAAGGTACGCTATAAGTTAACCCACGTTCGATACATTCTTGAATATCATAGCGAGGAGGATCAATGAAATAATCCAAAAACTCGAGCACAAAAATGTTTCTTGAATCAGAAATAGGGAAGTTTTCCGAGAATACCTTGAACAGCCCTTCCTGATGGCGGTTGTCAGAAGTAGTTTCTAATTGAAAAAACTCCTTGAAAGATTGCAATTGCACATCTAAGAAATCTGGATATTCCAGAACTTTCCTGCTTGTCGCAAAATTTACTCTTTCTTGTTGAATATTATTGTTTGCCAAGGGGATATGAATTTTAGTTTTAAAAAAACTGAGCTTAACTATGCTGTTATTACTACATCTCGACTATGTTCAGCACACACATAGACTAGTAGTCAAATATCATAAATAGGAATAGACTCTAACGAAAATACGTCAGAGTCTAAACCTTTTAAGGGCTTGTTAGCTAAGATTATTTAATCTCAACAACAGCTCCAGCTTCTTCTAATTGTTGTTTCAAAGCTTCTGCTTCGTCTTTAGAAACACCAGTTTTGATTTCTTTAGGAGCACCATCAACTAAATCTTTAGCTTCTTTCAAGCCTAATCCAGCTAAATCTTTTACTAATTTAACTACAGCTAATTTAGCACCACCAGCTTCTTTCAAGATAACATCGAAAGATGTTTTCTCTTCAGCAGCAGCAGCTTCAGCTGGAGCAGCAGCAACTGCAACAGCAGCAGCAGCAGGCTCGATACCGTACTCGTCTTTTAAGATATCAGCTAATTCTTTAACTTCTTTTACTGTTAAGTTTACTAACTGTTCAGCAAGTTGTTTTAAATCTGCCATTTTATTTTGAATTTTTGAATGTCGTTATGAAAAATTGTTATTAATAATAGTACGAATGTTTTATTTTAAAAGAGTATTCGTTAACCTCTTTGTTCTAAAGCTTTTACTAAACCTGAAATCGTATTTCCACCCGATTGAAGAGCTGAAATAACATTCTTAGCAGGAGATTCCAATGCAGCGATAACATCAGCAATGAGTTCATTTTTAGATTTAAGACTCACTAATGCTTTCAACTGATCATCACCTACAAATGCAGTTTCTTGGATATAAGCAGCTTTTAACAAAGGTTTAGCACCTTCTTTACGTAAAGCTTGGATTAATTTAGCTGGAGCATTTGCGATTTCAGAGAACATGATAGTTGACGCACCTTTCAATGCTCCTACTAATTCCTCTGACTCAATGCCAGCTTCGATTAATGCTTTTTTGATTAAAGTGTTTTTAACAGCTTTAATTTGAATATCACTTTCGAAACATTTGCGACGAATGCCATTCACTTTCTCCACCGATAAATCAGAAGTATCAGTAATATAGAAATTACCGAAGGATTTAATCTGCTCGGCCAAAGCTAGAACAATTTCTTGTTTTTCTTCTTTTCTCATGATTAAATACCCGCTACTGATTTAGTTTCAATATGAATACCAGGACTCATAGTTGAGGAAATGTGAATGCTTTTAAAGTATGTTCCTTTAGCTGCAGACGGTTTCAAACGAGAGATAGTTTGTAATACCTCTAATGCGTTTTCATAAATTTTGTCTGCATCGAACGACGCTTTACCAACTGAAGTATGGATGATACCAGTTTTATCAACTTTGAAATCAATCTTACCGCCTTTAACATCTGTTACTGCTTTACCTACATCTGTAGTTACAGTTCCAGTTTTAGGATTTGGCATTAAGTTTCTTGGACCTAAAATACGACCCAATTTACCTACTTTAGCCATCACACTAGGCATTGTAATAATGATATCAACGTCAGTCCAACCGCCTTCAATTTTACTGATATACTCATCTAAACCTACGAAATCAGCTCCTGCCGCTTTAGCTTCTTCTTCCTTATCAGGAGTACATAAAACTAAAACACGAACAGTTTTACCAGTTCCGTGAGGTAAAGTTGCAATACCACGAACCATTTGATTTGCTTTACGAGGATCTACGCCTAAACGAACGTCGATATCCACAGAAGCATCGAATTTGGTCAATGAGATTTCTTTAACTAAAGCCGCAGCTTCTTTTAAAGAGTATGCTTTACCAGCTTCAATTTTGGATAGTGCCGCTTTTTGATTTTTTGTTAATCTAGCCACTTTTCTTAAATTGATTTTAATTAATTGTTCCAAGGAGCATTACCGGCAACGGTAATCCCCATACTACGTGCTGTCCCAGCTACCATTCTCATAGCAGCATCTAAAGTGAACGCGTTTAAATCTACCATTTTATCTTTAGCGATAACTTCAACTTGTTCCCAAGTAACTGAAGCTACCTTTTTACGGTTAGGCTCACCTGAACCGCTTTTCAACCCTGCAGTTTCTTTCAATTGAATAGCAACTGGTGGAGTTTTAATGATAAAATCAAAAGATTTATCGGCGTAAACTGTAATGACAACAGGCAATACTTTTCCTGGTTTGTCTTGCGTACGAGCATTGAACTGTTTACAGAAATCCATAATGTTCACACCTTTAGCACCTAATGCAGGTCCTACCGGTGGTGATGGATTCGCAGCTCCGCCCTTAACTTGTAATTTTACTAACGCACTGACTTCTTTTGCCATCTTGTTTTGAATTAAATTATTAAATGTTTGTTAGTAAGTTGGAAGCAAATAACGTAACATTTATTATTTCACTTGGCGATTAACTTGCGTTTAACCACCAAATGAGGTGCAAAGATATATAGAATTAAATCTAAATGCAAATTTTATTTAACATAAAAAGAGCAAAGTTGAACTTCGCTCTTTTTATTATTCTTTTTCTACTTGCATGTAGTTTAATTCCAATGGTGTTTTTCTTCCGAAAACTTTCACCATTACGATTAATTTTTTCTTGTCTTCGTGAACTTCTTCAATCTCACCTGTGAAACCATTAAACGGACCATCATTCACCTTCACAGTCTCACCAACGTAATATGGTACATTAATTGTCTCACCTTGCTCAGCCATCTCATCTACTTTACCTAGAATACGATTAACCTCTGCTTGGCGCAATGGAATAGCATTACCTGCTTTATCCCCTAAAAATCCAATAACACTATTAACTCCTTTAATGATGTGTTCCAACTCACCATCTAAAGCAACCTCTATTAAAACGTACCCAGGATAATAGTTACGCTCTTTAGCCACTTTCTTCCCATCACGCATCAAATAGTACTTCTCCATCGGAATCAACACTTGAGTAACCAAATGCTCAATTCCTAAACGGCTAACTTCGGCATCAATATATTGCTTTACCTTCTTCTCCTTACCACTCACTGCACGAACTACGTACCATTTTAAACTTTGATCTGCCATAAATAATGTTTGATGAAATTAAGAAGCAATACCGTACAATAACTCTAATACGTTACTTGAAGCTTTATCCATTACAAAAACCAATAATGCTATTATAACAGAAGCAACAAGTACAATTACAGCGGAGTTTTGCAACTGAGCCCAAGTAGGCCAAGTAACCTTCTCTGTAATCTCGACATAAGAGTCTTTAAAAAAATCCAGTACTTTTGCCATTTTCAGTTTATTTATTAAGCACGGGAACAAGGATTCGAACCCTGATCAAAGGTTTTGGAGACCTCTATTCTACCGTTGAACTATTCCCGTGTATTTCTTATTTTGATGATGCAAATATAGTGTTTTAAACTATTCCCTGCAAATATTTTTACTCTTTTTTTATTGTTTTTTAATCAATATTCCGGATGGAAAAAATAAGCTAATCAGTATGAACTGATTAGCTTATTATATGGTATTTTAAAATCTTTTCAGATTATAAAATTTCAGTTACCTGACCAGCACCTACAGTTCTACCACCTTCACGGATAGCGAAACGTAGACCTTTTTCCATAGCGATAGCAGAGATCAATTTAACAGTGATCGTAACGTTATCACCTGGCATTACCATCTCAGTACCTTCAGCTAAAGTGATTTCACCTGTAACATCTGTTGTACGGAAATAGAATTGAGGACGGTATTTGTTAAAGAATGGTGTGTGACGACCACCTTCAGCTTTTGATAAAACGTAAACCTCAGCTTTGAAATAATCGTGAGGAGTTACTGTACCTGGTTTAACGATAACCATACCACGTTTGATATCAGTTTTCTCAATACCACGTAATAATAAACCTACGTTATCACCAGCTTCACCGTAATCCAAAATTTTACGGAACATCTCAACACCTGTTACTGTAGATTTCAAACCTTCAGCAGCACCCATACCTAAAATCTCAACTGGATCTCCAGAGTTGATTACACCTCTTTCAATACGACCTGTAGCAACAGTACCACGACCTGTGATCGAGAATACATCCTCTACTGGCATTAAGAAAGGTAATTCAGTTAAACGTGGAGGAATTGGAATGTAGTTATCAACAGCATCCATTAATTCCATAATTTTAGCAACCCACTCAGGCTCTCCGTTAAGGGCACCTAAAGCAGAACCTTTGATTACTGGAACATCATCTCCTGGATAATCGTAGAATGATAACAATTCACGAATTTCCATTTCAACTAAATCTAATAATTCTTCATCATCTACTAAGTCAGTTTTGTTTAAGAAAACAACAATTGCAGGAATACCTACTTGACGACCTAATAAGATGTGCTCACGCGTTTGAGGCATTGGACCATCAGTAGCAGCAACTACAATGATAGCACCATCCATTTGAGCAGCACCAGTAACCATGTTTTTCACGTAATCCGCGTGACCTGGACAGTCAACGTGTGCATAGTGACGACTAGCTGTTGAATACTCAACGTGTGAAGTATTAATTGTGATACCACGTTCTTTTTCTTCAGGAGCAGAGTCAATTGAATCAAATGAACGAGCTTCTGATAAACCTGCATCTGCTAATACTTTAGTAATAGCTGCAGTTGTAGTAGTTTTACCGTGGTCAACGTGACCGATTGTACCAATGTTTAAGTGTGGTTTACTACGGTCAAATTTCTCTTTTGCCATGTTTATGCGAATTAGTAATTATAAATATTTCTATACTTGTTATACAATGTTGTACGAGCCAAAGATGGGAATTGAACCCACGACCTCTTCCTTACCAAGGAAGTGCTCTACCCCTGAGCTACTTCGGCTTTAAAAAATCCTATCTACAGATTAATGCCCCCACCTTTAGATATAATATTATCAAAGAAGACAGAGACTAAAAATCAATACTTAAAAATTTGAGCGAAAGACGAGGTTCGAACTCGCGACCTATAGCTTGGAAGGCTATCGCTCTACCAACTGAGCTACTTTCGCTTTTTTGCGTTTTTCTTAGACTTTCGTCACCAACAGTACGCTAACTGCTTAGTGTGGGGGGAGAAGGATTCGAACCTTCGAAACCGAAGTAACGGATTTACAGTCCGTCCCATTTGACCGCTCTGGAACCCCCCCATAACTCTAAAGTTATGTTTGAGCCTCTTATCGGAATCGAACCAATGACCTACTGATTACAAGTCAGTTGCTCTACCAGCTGAGCTAAAGAGGCATCTTTATTTAAAAGCTTTCTTAATCTCTAAACGTTATTTCTTTTGTTTAGCGAGTGCAAATATCTATTTAATTTTTGATATGTGCAAGCTTTTTTTTATTTTTTTTCAATCTTAAAAGAACTATCAAACTTTCGGTCAGTAGCAGCGCTATTTCCCTGTTTGCTGATGCAAAGATATACACTAAACCCACATTACAAAAATATTTATTTAAAAAAAACTACACTTTTTCACAACCCCACTGATATGCAGATAAATAAAATTCACTTGAAATCTTGCGATTTATAATGTTGGCACAAAATTCGTTATTTCCGTTATTAAATAATTATTGATCGCAGAGGTGAGGTTGCTAAACCAAAGCCATCATATGTAACACTAAATAAATGTGGATGCATAAATTTGTTCTATATATGACGCAATAAAAATTGTAAATAAAACAAATTTATCTAAGTTTGGCCATGCAAAATCAAGATCATAAAAAGGTCATCAATATATTAGTTTCAGTACTACTCCTTGTTTTCATCACCGATACACAAACATTAAGAGCTCAAAACCCTGTCAAAAAAATTGTCAAAAAAGTCTTTTCCACAGAAAAAGATTCCACTCGATCTGGAGTTTTCATGATTTTACCCGCTTTGGGTTATGCCCAGGAAACAGGTGTTGAATATGGAGTCGCCAGTAATTACAATTTTTATTTAAATAAAAAAGACAGCAGCATCAGGTCATCCAATATACTATTGATGGGAACCTATACTTCAAAAAAACAATCCAATATAAAATTACAAGCAGATCTTTGGACTACTAATAATGATTACCACATTATCTCTGAAATCCGATACCGCGATTGGCCTTCCAATTTCTATGGTATTGGCATGGATACCAAAAAGGCAGATGAAGATTTGATCAGTCAAAAATTATTTCGTGCTAAGATTGAAGTGGAAAAAAAAATTGCTCCTAAATACTATACGGGTATAAATTTACAATACGATTATTTTAAATTTAGGGACAAAGAAACCGACGGTATTTTCAACGAGGCTCCTTTACTGGGGAAAGCAGGCGGCCAACAACTGCTGGTGGGAATCTCACAATTATACGACAACCGAAACAATGTATCCTATACGACAAAAGGCTATTATGCACGCGCAAAATTGGCATATGCTCCAAAACTTTGGACTAAGGAGGATTTTGAAGGTGTAAATTTCGATGCCGATCTGCGTGTATTTTTTCCTTTGCATCAAAAAGTGACACTTGCTGGACAAGCAATATATAGAAGTACGTTCGGTAAGACAGTACCTTATTATGCTTATCGTGACCTTGGCGGTGATATGATGATGAGAGGCTATTATATAGGCCGGTACAAGGATAAAAATTACTTGGCGTCACAAGCTGAGCTTCGATACAGGTTTCATCCTCGATTTGCAATCGCGGGCTTTACAGGATTGGGATCCGTATTCTCAAAAGAATACCAAGCGAGGTTTGTTCCCTCATATGGTGGTGGACTACGCTATTTCTTTAGCTTAGAGCATAGCAGTAATATTCGTCTCGAATATGCATATGGTGAACAACGTCCTGGCGAAAAAAGACAATCAGGCTTTTATTTATCACTAAGTGAAGCTTTTTAAATAGATTATAGTTATTTCAATGATCACCTTTATATGGAGGTGATCACTTTATTTTCTAAGCGGTCGCTTCTCCCCTTAAAAACGAATTAGAAAATTTTCTTTTCTTTGCCCTTTTCTAAAAAACACCAAACCCAGGTGAAAAAGGTCAATCGTTACGACAACATTTTGAGCTCTTTTTAAAAATTCCCAATGCTTTTCCCTGTTCTCAGATAGATGTGGTTCTTCTATAATCAGGATATCATGTTCAGTAATGTCAACCAATATTTCTGAATAATCTGCATCAGTATTGATATAATGAATAGTTCTCTTAAACGAGACATGGCTATGACGTTCAAATAATTGCACAAGATCATGCTGCATTGATTTGTCCGCTATTTTGAATTCCTCAAATGCAAATGCTTTCAACAAGCGTTCCAAGAACAAAAATTTTTTCACAGCCTTCTTCCCTCCCCTTTTATACACTAAAGGCACAGCTTCGACCGCAATCGAGCTGGGTCTCTGATAAAGGACCTCATCCACCAATCGATATACAAAAGGTGAATGCGTACCATGCCGACTATGAGAAACTAAATAATGGCGTAAGTATTTTAAATAATAATGCATTTCGGGTACAAATGTACATAGAGTGCTACAATTTCCAACCAAGTAGGTACCAAATTATAGATTAATATAGCTATTAAAAAGTGCTTACTTAGGGTTAGTAGGGGGTTAATAGGGATATACCCCTATTAACCCCCTACTAACCCCCTGTTAAACCCCTATTAGTACCCACTTAATTACACCTTTGGTAATAAGCTAATCCCTATAGAATAGGAATTTAATTTTCATTGTAAACATGTAACATGAAGCATCTGAAATTTGGTAAGTTAAAAGAAGAGTAGGTGCATTTTTAGGAACAGCTATTTTTCACATGGAACATCCCTCAAACAAGTGAAAGAAAGAAAGAAAGAAAGAAAGAATCTTTATGCAATGACTATTAAAGATAGTATTGATTGGAGGTATACCTAGGTAATACTTTGATAATGATTTAAAATTGCAGAATAAAAACACTTCCTTTTCCCTCTTCACTAGTCACGAAGATCGTCCCTTTATGGAGTAGCATAATTTGCTTGCTCAAGGTCAACCCAACTCCTGTCCCAGTCTTCTTCGTGGTAAAGAAGGGCGTAAAAATCTGTTCCTGTAAATCAGCAGGAATACCAATGCCATTATCTTCGATTCTTACCTGTATTTTACCGTCGACCTCAACCGCAGATAGACTGATATAAGCATCGTCTTTTGTTTTGACAGCATCTATGGCATTTAACATCAAATTGATGATAACCTGTTCGATCAGATTAACATCAGCATGCAGCACCAGTCTGGTATTTTTAAGAATGATATCAACATCTACATTTTTCTGAATAATCGTGGGTTCCAATAATTGATAGATATGCTCAAAGAGCTGGGCCACAGAGATCGGTATCAGCAGCGGTTCATCCACTTTATTGATCATCCGATAACTTTTTGCAAAGTGCAATAGCCCTTGGCTCCTTCTTTGGATTGTAGAGATACCAACTTTTAAATCCTCAATATCTTCCTGACCCCTGAAATGATCCAGTCTACCATTTAAAGTTTCTGCCAATGAACTGATTGGAGCAATAGAATTCATGATTTCATGCGTCAACACTCTAAGGAGCTTATGCCATGCTTTCGTTTCCGTTTCATCCATAGCTTCATTGATATTTTGATAAACTACAATTCGAAATACCGCTTCTTGCGTTTCAAAACTAGAGCTTTGAATGAGTAGCTTTATTTTTCCTTTACTCGATTGCACGGACTCCATCTGTTGCTCCCCTACCTTCAGACGCATCGTTTTTTCATAAAGCTCCGCATGTTTTTTTTTCAAAGCAGCAATATTCCCTAAATGTGGCATATGGAAAAACTGCTTAAAAGCGTCGTTGACCCACATGACTTTACCATTGTCCAATTGATAAAAGATAATGGCCGAATTCAACATATTGATTACCCGATCCAGATACTGATGTTGAATTTCTTTTTCAATGCTGATTTCTTTGTAAGTACTGTTTATTTGATTAAAAGCAGTAAAAAGCTGTCCTTGTTCCGTTTTAGGATTTTTAACAACAAATCTTCGTGTAAAATCATGGTATTTAACCGCTTCGGCAAACTCAACCAACTGTTTGGATAGGAAATGGAACTGCTGATAGAAGCGGTAAGCCAAAACAAGAAGAAGCATAAAAGTTAGAAAAGCATATAGATGCATGCCTAATATCAAAAGATAGGCTGTTGCCACAGATCCTAACAGCAAAAAGAGTAATTTAAAGAAAATCAACAATCGATTACCCATTATTAAATATCATACTTTTCCAATCTCCGATATAAAGCAGCTCGCGTTAAGCCCAATTCTTTGGCAGCTTTGCTAATGTTTCCATTAAACCGTTCAATGGCTGCTTTAATCGCTTTCCGTTCCAATTCTTCCAAATTGCTACCAGAAATTGACACATCGAGAGGTGTTTCTTCAGGTAATTGTTCAATTGGGGAGAAAAAGATATCATTCCCAGTGATACTCACCTCATCAGCCATGATGACTGCACGTTCTATACTATATTGTAACTCGCGCACATTACCAGGGAAATGGTAAGCAAAAAGCTTTTTCAATGCATCGGATTCAAAACCATCAATACGCTTATTATATTTCTTAGCATAGAGTCCTAAAAAATATTCTGCCAATAGTTGAACATCCTGTCCCCTTTGTCGTAAGGGTGGCACTTGAATTTCAACAGTATTGATCCGATAAATCAAATCTTTTCGGAATCTATTTTCATCTGCGAGCACTTTTAGAGTGGCATTTGTAGCGGTAATCAACCGAATATCAACAGGTATCATCTGATGTGACCCTAACGGAGTTACATACCGATTTTGGAGAACCGTCAAAAGTTTAGCCTGTTGCTGTAGCGATATGTTACCAATTTCATCCAGAAACAAGGTGCCACCATGTGCCGCTTCAAAACGACCTTGGCGATCTTCGCGAGCATCTGTAAAAGCGCCTTTTTTGTAACCAAACAGTTCACTTTCAAATAAACTTTCAGTCAACGATCCTACATCTACTTTAACATAGACTTCATGTGAACGGAGCGATCGTTTTTGAATAGCCTGAGCGATTAAATCCTTCCCTGTTTCCATTCTCTCCTAAAATAAGAATATTAGCGTCAGTAGGTGCTATTTTCTCCAATTTATATTGGAGCTCATCCATAATAACAGATTGTCCAATAATATCTGGGGCACCATTTCCACTTAAAAAATCATTTTTTAATTTTTTTTCCTGGTTTTTATTCTCAGATAAAGTACTCGATATGGTCGTTAATAGCTGTTCATTTACCCATGGTTTCACGACAAAATCAGAAGCTCCCTGTTTGAGTGATTTAACAGCGAGATCCACTGCTCCATAAGCTGTGATCATAATGACCCGAATAGCTGGGTATTTTTCTTTTATTCGAGACAGCCAAAATAAACCCTCATTACCGGTATTGATTGTACTTTTAAAATTCATGTCCAACAATACCAGATCATAGGCCATTTTATCTAGGTGTCCTATCAGATTTTCTGGATTAGGTTCCACCTGGACATGCCCTACTTTCGGTTTGAGTAGTATCCTTACGGCTGTTAATAAATCTTGATCGTCATCAACGACCAATATAGCTGCTTTTTTCATTTACAAATCTAAGGTAGTTATAAATTCAAAGAGCCTGCATAGTAATCATTGATATATTTTTGCAATAACCATTCATACTGCTTCACGAGCAATTGATTCCGGCTATTATCCAATTTATTCTTTGCGGTCAAGAAGACAACAGAATTGCTATTCCCGGCTTCAAAATGAACTTGTGCTATACGAAACGATTCGGTATAGCTCTGCTCTTGTTCCCTTAAGTGTACAATATTACTGCTTACATTTTTTAGATTAAATACAGCCTTTGAAGTTTCCATTCGTAGCTCATTTAAGGCAATTTCCTTTTGTAGTTTAGTCGTCTCTAAATCCAATTTAGCTAATTTCACCTGATTATAGACCGCTAGATTATTAAAAATCGGAATCGCTAGATTTAATGATACAGATTTTCCTAAATTATTATTAAACTGTTTCCAATAACCAAAATCGGCCACATTGGAATAGTTTGTCGACAATCCGGCACTTAAAGAAAGTGATGGCCAATAACTCGATTTTGCTAATTTGATATTTCTTTCAGCTGCTTTTATCCGCCAGTCTAAGGCAGGAATGATGGGCAAACTTTCGCGGGCAGTGGCATATAATTGTGATGAAGTTCTGATTTCGGCATCATGCTTCAGCTCCACAGGTTTCAATTCTCCTAAATCCACTTCTTCTATATTAAGCAAATTAGCAAGGCGTAGCCGATTCATATATAAGAGCTGCTTATTATTTTCGATCGTATTGATATCATTCGCATATTGACCTTTTAAATCATAATAATCCCCCGGAGCAAATGCACCTTCCGCATGCATCACATCTGCCCTACGCAACTGTTCTTTTGTCACTTCAGTTTGTAATTCCGATTGTTTCAATACATCCTGTGCCGTTAAAATTTGGATATACGCTTCAATAACATCCAGTTTTAATTCATTGATTTGGGTATCAAATTCCAATTTACTTGCTGCTTTTGCATCTGCTTTCATGCGGATATCATGTAAAATACGAAACCCATTAAAAATAGGAACGTTGGCCCCTACTGAAAAGCCACCTGAAGAATTGTTGGTTGTGGTGTATTGATTGAGTGTTTTATCCAAATAGCGTCCGGAGCTCAAGCCATGGTTTAAATTGGCATTGACATCTGGCAGGCGATTGGCTTTTGCTTGATTCAGTTGGATATTCGCACGCTTAACTTCATATCCATTTTGTAACAAGGTCGGATTTTCCTGTACGGCCAATTGCACACATTCGGCAAGTGAGCGTTCTTGAGCATGTATATGTGTCAAACTATAAAAAAAGCATATACTATATAGGACGATTCGTTTCATATTCCATATTTTTGATTCATTAACCATAGGCCATGCCAAACAAACAAGAAGTTAATTATCAGCGCAATAACAAATACGGTTAATGATACATGTTCATCTTCGTACAATCAGGTGTTCGATTACGAACACCTGTCCTTGGATGGATTTATTTGGGGAATTGTATCCAATTTAATCACTGTTTTTATACAGGATGTTCGACTACGTACAGCTAGTGTCCGTAATCGAACAGTACGACCATTAGCTAAAGCAACCAAACAACTAATTAACAGCAACTTATATTTATGGCACAGCTTTCATAGTTACTTGTGAAATTGATACGAATTATGGACAGACCCTTAGAGAAGAAAAAGTGGAACAATAAACGCATATTAACCTTGGTAGGTATCGCAGGTTTGGTCGGTCTTATTTCAGCTAGTTTTTATTTTACAAGTGGAAACAGTAAGCTGAATGTTGAGGCAGACCGTATCTCTATCGTGGAGGTTACCAACAACAATTTTCAGGAATTTATACCCATTAACGGTAGTGTTCTACCGATTAGCAGCATCTATCTAGATGCTTCTGTAGGAGGTCGTGTGGAGGAAAAATATGTAGAAGATGGAGCAATATTAAAAAAAGGTGATCCCATTATGCGTCTTTCCAACATGGATCAGGAACTCAACCTCATACAACAGGAAACCCAGGTATTAAACTTACTTACGCAATCTCAGATTGCTCAAACCAATGCACAACAGGTTTCGATCAACAACCGTAATCAGATGGCCGATGTAGAGCAGGCTTATAAAGAGGCTGAACGGGTATATCAGTTAAATCAAAAATTATTGAACGAGAAAGCTATTGGTTCGCAAGAATTTGAAAAATCTAAAAATGAATATAATTATCAAAAAGAGCGTGTCAATCTGACTAAACAGATTTTAAAGCAAGATGAAGTTTCAACGAACCAAAAAGCAAATCAGGATAAAGAGACTTATCACCGCACACAAAGTGCGTTGGAGTTAATGAAACGAAAAATAGGTGATTTGGTCATCCGTTCCCCTGTTGATGGACAACTGACTTCATTTGACGCGGAAATAGGGCAAAACAAGAATGCTGGAGAAAGATTAGGGCAGATCGATGTATTGACTGGCTTCAAAGTTAGGGCAGATATCGATGAACATTATATCAGCCGCATCTTTCCAGATTTACAGGGAGAATTCAGCATCGGTGATAAAAACTATAAACTGAGTATCAAAAAGGTTTATACACAAGTGACCAATGGTCGCTTTCAAGTCGACATGGAATTTATCAATGAAGTACCTAAAGGTATTCGCCGTGGACAAACCTTACAGATTCGATTGGCTTTAAGCGATGAAACCAAGGCGCTCTTACTGGCTAAAGGAGGTTTCTACCAACAAACTGGTGGTAACTGGATCTTCAAATTAGATAAAAATGGAACAACTGCTTATCGCGTAGACATCCAATTGGGTAGACAGAATCCAGAGTATTACGAAGTCATTAAAGGTTTGCAACCTGGAGATAAAGTTATTGTTTCGAGTTATGAAACTTATGACAAAGTGCAGGAACTGAATATCAAACGATAGTGGTCATCAAAAAGTATACACACGTTTAATAAAAAAAAACATAAAAAGAGGACAAAAGTATAGGAATGCTCATTGGAATGAGCCCTAAACTGATTAACCAAAACATGCATTAAAATGATTAAGAATTTTTTCACATCCGCCTTTCGTAATCTCTGGAAAACCAAAGGTTACAGCTTTCTGAATATCTTTGGACTAGCCATTGGAATTGCGGCAGCGTCTCTGATTTTTCTATGGGTGGAGAATGAAGTGACCCGAAATGATCACTTTTCAAACAAAAAAGATATCTATGTCGTAAAATCCCAACAGAAATACGATGACGCCATCAGTGTTTTTGAGGCTACTCCAGGGTTGTTAGGTCCTGCTATTCAAGCGGAAATTCCGGGTATCAAAAATGTAGCCCGCTTGGATTGGAGCAATTCGTTTCTTTTCTCGGTGGGTGATAAAAACTTATATCAACGTGGGTACCATGCCGACCCCGCTATACTAGATATCTTATCCGTCGAGTTTTTAGCAGGAAATCGAGCATCTGCCTTAACTGATTTAAACAATATTGTTTTAAATGAACGTGTTGCTCAGAATCTCTTTGGAAAAGAATCTGCTATCGGAAAGACCGTTCGCGTAAACAATAAGGAAAGCTATATCGTATCTGGTATCGTGAAAGAGTTTCCAAAAAATAGTAGTTATCGCTTTGACTGGTTGATTAATTTCAAAAAATATGAAGCGACTAATCAGTGGTTAAACCAATGGGGTAGTAACAGTGTGATGACGTTAGTGCAAACGGAAACAAATGCTGATATCACTAAAATCAATGCTGCAATGCTCGAATTTGTAGCGCGTAAGACTGATGGTCAAGTTACATTTTCCAAAAACTTCATCTACCCCATGGAGCGTTGGAACCTGTATAATCGATTTGATAAAGACGGTCATGAACAAGAAGGGTTTATTAAATACGTCCGTTTGTTTAGCGTGATTGCTTGGGTTGTGCTTTTGATTGCATGTATTAATTTTATGAACCTAGCTACTGCCCGTTCCGAGAAAAGAGCCAAAGAAGTGGGGATGCGTAAAGTCGTGGGGGCAAGTCGTCAAACACTTATATTCCAATTTTTGAGCGAATCACTTTTATATGCCTTTCTATCAACTTTAGTCGCTATAGGATTCGTTTATTTATCCATCAGTTCTTTCAACAGCCTTATCTATAAAGAGCTAAACGTAAACCTATTCAAATCTACACACCTATTTTTTATGATCGGCATCATATTCAGCTGTGGACTATTAGCCGGTAGCTATCCTGCATTTTATTTATCATCATTGAACCCGTTAAAATCAATAAAGGGAGGTAAACAAAAAGGGAAATCGGCTGGTTTTATCCGTAAAGGTCTTGTAATCTTACAATACAGTGCTTCTGTTGTTTTGATTATCTGCACGATTATTATCTATCAGCAAATTCAACATGCCAAAAATAGAGATATGGGCTACGACCGTAGTCAGGTCATCACGACTCCATTACGTGGCGACATGGCAGAGCACTTAGCTGTTATTAAAGATGAACTTAAAGCGACTGGCCATATTGAGGCCGTTGGCATAAGCGATATGAATGTCATGGAGATTTACTCAAATAGTGGCGGCTTTGATTGGGACGGTAAAGACAAAAACACGAACCCTCTCATCGGTATTTTAAAAACAGATGAAGATCTGATCACGAGCTTAGGCATGAAATTATATGATGGTCGCAATTTTCGTTCAAAATTTGTAGGCGATAGCAGTTCCATTATTATCAATGAAACCTTTGCTAAAATGATAAAAGCAGATGGCAAGGCCGCTGGACAGATAATCCGTTTTGGTAGCGACTCTTATATCGTAGCAGGTGTTGTACATGATTTTGTTTACAATAATGTGTATGCTGCATCACCTGAACCTGTAGCTTTTGCTCCTTTTAACGATGTAACGGGGATTGTCAATATCAGAACAAAAGCAGGAACAGATTTACCAAAAGCGATAGCACAAATTGAAAAAATTATAAAAACGAATAATCCTGGTTACCCCTTTGAATATAAGTTTTTGGACGAAACATTTAATACGAAATTTAGTTCAGAGCTGATGATTCAAAAACTAGCATCCGTATTTGCAGTACTTTCTATCATTATTTCTTGTTTAGGCTTATTTGGATTAGCATCCTATTCAGCCGAACAACGCTCTAAAGAAATCGGTATCCGAAAAGTATTGGGTGCATCTGTCAACCAATTAATAGGCATGCTCAATAGAGACTTCATTATACTCGTCGGCGTATCGTGTCTCATCGCTTTTCCGCTCGCTTGGTGGTTTATGCAGGACTGGTTAAACTCCTATCATTATAAAATAGAAATAGGTTGGATTGTATTTGCCCTGGCCGCATTAGCTGCCCTAGCAATTGCTACACTAACGGTAAGCTCACAAGCCTTACGGGCTGCCCTAGCAAATCCAACTAAAACGTTACGGGACGAATAAGGCCTGAATAAAATGGAAGACAACGTAAAAATAAACTTAATTACCCATTGATAACTGAAATAACATACACTTAGCTATGAGCACAAAAAATATGATCAAAATCAGCAACCTTCAAAAGTACTACCGTACAGAAGAAGTGGAAACCGTGGCACTCAACAATTTGAATATCCATGTGAAAGAGGGTGAATTTGTTGCCGTCATGGGCCCCTCAGGATGTGGTAAATCTACTTTGCTCAATATCATAGGTCTCTTAGATGATTTGGATGAAGGAAGCTACCTGTTCAATGATATTGAAGTGGCTAAGTTCAAAGAGCGTGGTCGCTCGGACTTACGGAAGCACAATATTGGTTTCGTCTTTCAGAGTTTTAACCTCATTGATGAACTGACGGTATTTGAAAACGTTGAACTTCCTTTGGTTTATACCAACGTACCTGCAGCTGAGCGCAAGCGTCGTGTAGAAGAGGTCTTGGAAAAAGTACAGATCATGCACCGTCGCAATCACTTTCCACAACAGCTTTCTGGAGGACAACAACAACGTGTTGCCGTGGCTCGTGCGGTGGTCAATAATCCGAAACTGATTTTGGCCGATGAGCCTACAGGTAACTTGGATTCGAATAATGGTAATGAAGTTATGCAATTATTGACCGAATTGAATGAAGCAGGTACAACGATCGTGATGGTTACCCACAGTGAGCATGATGCTAAATTTTCAGACCGTGTGATCCGCATGCTTGATGGGCAGGTGATTATGGAGACAGCAGCTTTGTAAAGAGAATTGCATACACTGATTGAGGACAAATACCATAACAATACATTAGAACCATATCACTTAGTGATACTCAGCAAAAATTAAAAGAGATATCCATACTCCAACACGAAATAATATGATAAAGAACTATTTGAAGTTAACCTTTCGGAACCTTTGGAAAATCAAAGGATACTCGGCCATCAATATTCTTGGACTAACCGTAGGTTTAACCAGTTTTTTGATCATCTTATTATACCTTAATTATGAGCTGAATTATGATCGTTGGGATCCGGAGTTGGAAAAAGTATACAAAGTTTCTTTACGTAAAGCCGAGAGTGATATTTCTCCCAACACACAAGCTCCTTTGGCAAATTTGTTGCGAGAAAAGGGGGCACAAATAGAAGCAAGTACGAAGATTTCGCCAGATGCCACTTTTGAAGCACCCCTTTCGGTGGGTGAAAAAACATTCTCACAAAGCGGTATGATTTCAGCTGATTCGCTATTTTTCAACGTGTTTCCTTATAAGATCGTAGCGGGTGATGCCTTAAATCCACTGCAAAAACCCAATGCTATGGTCATCAGTGAAGCAATGGCATCCAAGTTTTTCGGAAAAGAAAACCCAATAGGAAAAACCATTAAAGTATTCAATTCGTTTGAGTTGGAGGTCACTGCCGTTATGGAAAATCCAAAAGGACCTACCCACTTAGCTATTGAAATCGTACACCGTTCGCCATTTGAAAATGACAATTATCATTGGGGAAATTGGTCATTCCATACCTATGTCAAAACCAAAAATGTCCTAGCGGGAAATGAGCTAGAATCTGCCATCGATCAAATCTACTACAGGGAAAGACTACAGAAAGAAAAAGGGAAAACTTATCCGGAGTATATCAAATCTACTAATCGTGAAAGTCTTTTTGTCGATGCGGTACATGATATCCATAACTTCCCCAAGTATGGAAGCAGTCAAATTAGTACGATTTCCATTTTACTCATTTTAGCCATATTGTTGCTCTTTACTGGTGCGATTAACTTCAGCAACCTTTCCATTGCTTCCTCTTTACGTCGTGCTAAGGAAGTGGGTATAAAAAAAGTATTAGGTTCCAGCCGAGGTAATTTATTTTGGCAGTTTATGATCGAGATTGCGTTGCAATGTATCATCGCTTTACTCCTATCCATCTTAATTCTGAGTATCGCTATTCCCTATTTCAATCGTGAGTTTCCACGTATCGCTAAGCTTATTCGGACTAGGTTCTTCTTGGACATTAATAGCCCAAGTCATCGGATGTCTCCTAGTAGTCACCTTACTTTCTGGTCTTTACCCCGCTATTTTCCTCTCGCGCTACAATACGACAAAGGTACTTAAAGGTGATTATTCTACGGGTAAACAGGGTCTTGCTCTGCGCAATGGGTTGATCGTGGTTCAGTTTGTGGTAGCTGCTTTTTTCATTATCAGCATCGTTGTTGTCAACCGTCAATTAACGTATATGCAGCATTCGGACAAGGGTTTTTCTAGCGAACAGGTATTACGTGTACAGGCATTCATGATGAAAACTCGAGAAGAGAATTTTGATCAGGTGAAAAATGAACTGCTTCGTATCCCAGGGGTACAGTCCGTAGCGAAAACAACAAAAGTACCTGGCGATGTTTTGTCGGATACGTCGACCACAGACTTTAAACATAAAGGTGAATCGTATCGCATGGGATCGGTCAAGGTTAGTCAGGATTATTTTAAAACACTCCATATCGATTTAGTTGACGGTAGGTTATTCAATAATAACCATGGGGACCAACATACCCGTTCGGCGATTATTAATGAAGCTGCTGCTCATAAACTAGGCCTTCAACACGCAAACGGCGGGATGTATATCAGCTACCTTGGTTGTGACAGCATCCCTATTGAAGTGGTTGGAATCGTAAAAAACTTCAATGTATCGGGTTTTGAGCAAGAAATACAACCTACAGTCTTCACCATTGGTAATGAAGCTTGTTACTTTCAATCTGGTGGTGCCATATTGATTAAAATTTCTGGCAGTGATAGCCACAAAACGGTTGCGGGAATTGAAAAACTTTGGAAAGATATCGAACCAGGTTTAGGCATCCGCTACTCCTTTTTAGATGAAAATTTTCAGCAATTATTTGCCAGTCATATCCGTTTGCAACGCATTGTTACCTTTTTCGGATTTACGGCTATTGCGTTGGCCATTGTGGGCCTTTTCGCGCTTACCGCTTTTTTGATCGGACGTCGGACGAAAGAAATCAGTATCCGTAAAATATTGGGTGCAGACTTGGGCGATCTAGGTATTTTACTTGGTAAGGATTTTATTCGACTTGTGGCATTGGCGGTATTGATTGCTCTCCCTCTTGGCTGGTGGGCAGCTGATGCTTGGCTACAAAGCTTTGTCTACCGGATATCGCTTAATGTGTGGCTATTCACGATTTCTGCTGCTGTCCTTCTCGTCATCGCAGCCTGTACGATAGGTGTCCATATCTTAAAAGCATCGCGTTCGAATATTTCTGACAACCTGAGGAATGAGTAAAAAGTAATAGTGCCTTTACAGGCAATAAAATTAGTGTTATAAAAAATACCATGTTAAAAAATTATATCAAAATCGCTTGGCGTAGCCTTTGGAAGAATCGTTTTTTCAGTATGCTAAACATTTTTGGCTTAGCCATCAGTTTAGCCATTGCTATCTTATTGATTACCTATGGCCGTCAAGAATTAAGTTATAATGGACAATTTAAGAAAGAGGCTGACATTTATCGTGTCATCATGCAGGCAAATGCTGAATACAATCACGAAAAAAGGAGTAACCTTCCTAATGCTGTTGGCCCAGCAATGCAGAGTGACATTCCGGAAGTAAACACAACTGCTCGTTTGGTACGCTTAGATTTTACTGGATTTGGATCTATTCGTGCTAATGATCATAATTTCATTGAAAAAAACATTTACCTCACGGATTCTTCCCTGTTTAATCTTTTCGATGTGAAATTTACAGAAGGAAATAGCCTTACCGCTTTTTCGACCCCCAATAGTGTCGTCATTTCTTCCAGTAAGAAGGACAAAATATTTGGTAAAGAACCTGCATTAAACAAAAAAATAATCATCAATCAGCGAGACACACTCAACATATCGGGCGTATTTCAGGACTTCCCGGTGAATAGTTCTTTTGAAGGAGACATTTTCCTGAATATCCTGGATTCGTGGATGGGTAAAAATGTCCATTGGTCCAATGCCAGCTATTTTACTTTTTGTTTATTGAACAAACATGCTGACCCTACAATCATAGCAGAAAAGGCGACTGCTCTCATTGATAAATATGTACCAAAAGAGAATCAATACTTGACCCAATTTCATTTACAACCGTTATCGCATGTTTACCTAAATTCACAGGATTTACGGGATAATATGTCCACCCGTAAAGGAAATATGAAAACGGTAAATACTGTATTTTTCCTTTCTTTTCTTATTATTCTTATCGCTTGCATTAACTACATGAACTTAGCGACTGCCCGCTCCCAAAAAAATGGTAAGGAAGTCGGAATTAATAAAGTATTGGGTGCCCACCGCAACCAAATCAAGTTGCGATTTTACCTTGAAACAGGAATTATCGCCTTTTTTTCCATTATGTTTGGATTGTTGTTGGCAATAATAGCCCTCCCTTCGTTCAGCCATGTCATTGGCTCTGACATTACCATTGCTAACCTGCTCAGCATGGCGAATATAGGTATCTCTTTGGCCATATGGTTCATCATAACACTCCTGGGGGGAAGTTATCCAGCCTTCGTGATGGCCAATATCCCAAGCCTTTCGTTGATGAAAAATAGCATCACGCAAAGTAAGATTGCACAGTACCTTCGTAACGGATTGGTTATATTCCAATTCACCTGTTCCATTGTTCTGATTATTGGTGTTATCATTATTTCCTTACAAATGCGTCATATCGCTAAAAAGGACCTTGGCTATCAACCAACCAACATCGTTACGATGCCAATACGTTACATCACATCGATGGATAAGTTGAAAAATTTAAATGAGTCCATTCAAAGTTTGACTGGTACCCAAAGTATTGCTACGCTACAGACCTTCCCAGGTTTTGGTGAAAGTGGCAAAAAAATCCATCGTCCTGGCGAGACTAAAGAAGGCTTACCGGTCAATACCTCCAGTAGTTTAGGAACCGTAGTTCCTACCCTTGGTCTTCACCTCATTGCTGGGAAAGATTTACCGAATGACCTAGCACCTACGGATTCCTCCTGCTACCTGTTGATCAATGAAGTGATTGCGTCTTATTTAGGTTATACAAACCCCAATGATGCTGTGGGACAGATCATTCCCACTGAACTATCTCCCCGCACAACTATTGTAGGGGTGGTACGCAACTTTAATTTTCAAAGTTTAAAAGATGCTGTAGGTGGTTATATGTATTATCGCACCAATAGCCCGAATGAAAGCTACCGCTACTTACTCATTCGTTACGATACGCAAAGCGTACCATCTTATATCGCTCAGATACAGCAATTATTCAATCATCAGTTCCCTGAAGTGGCATTCGATTACCAATTTTTAGACGAACACATCCAGAAATATTACACAGCGGAAAACCGAACAAACCATATCATTTCAACCTTCTCAGTGCTCACCATTTTTATTGCCTGTTTGGGTTTATTTGGATTGGCTGCTTTCACTGCGGAACAACGAAAAAAAGAAATCGGCGTTCGGAAGGTTTTAGGGTCAAGTTCATTTAAAATTGTTCAATTGCTCTCCACGAAATTTATAGGCTTAATTATCCTGTCTTTACTTATCGCGACCCCTATAGCTTGGTGGATATTCTCTCATTGGCTACAAGACTTTAATGATAAGATTACATTTCCATTGTGGTCATTTGCGGTCGCTGGGGTATTTGCGCTAAGCATTGCTTTAATTACAGTAGGCTATCAGGCATTAAAAGCCGCCCTTATAAACCCCGTAGAAAGTTTACGTGATGAATAGCGATAGATGAATAAAGGTTAAAATCATAAATCCATGATAACATCTTAAAAAACAACAGCCATGATCAAGAGCTACATCAAAATAGCAGTAAGAAACCTAAAGCGGAATATTTCGATTTCATTAATCAACGTATGTGGATTGGCTTTAGGCATCGCGACATGCTTACTCATCAGCCTATATATTACGGATGAGCTCAGCTATGATCGGTACAATAAACAAGCCGACCGCATCGTTCGTGTTGTTTTTAAAGGAAATGTAAAAGGGGGTGATATCAAGGAAGCTCATGTCATGCCGCCTGTAGCATCTACCATGAAGGCTGAATTAACGGATGTCCAAGAAACTGCCCGTCTACGAATAGGTGGTACCCCACTATTTCAAGTTGGTGACAAGGTTTTCCACGAAGAGCAGCTGGCTTATGTGGATGCATCCTTCTTTAGCATGTTTACATTACCCTTATTAAAAGGAGATATGCTGACGGCACTGGCAGAACCTAATACCGCCATCATATCTGAAAAAATGGCTCAAAAGTACTTCAATACGATTGATGTAATCGGAAAAGAGTTGCCGATGAAAGGGAGTGAGTCTATTTTAAAAATAACAGGTGTGATGCAGGCCATCCCCAAAAATTCTCATTTCAATTTTGATATCTTCACTTCTATTGAAGCCCTCGAAGATGCTAGGTCCACTTCCTGGATGACCTCCGAATATTATACGTATGCCCTATTGAAAAAGGATGCTTCTCTAAAACAGGTTGAAAGCAAGCTCGCTTCTTTATTTGATAAACATGTAGGGCCACAGTTTATGGCTGGTTTTGGAATGAGTTATGAGGATTATAAAAAAACTGGAAATAAAATTGGACTTTACCTGCAACCTTTAACCGATATCCACTTACATTCCGATTTCGTTTACGACCTGAGCCCTTCTGGAAATATCAGCTACCTCTACATTTTTGGCGTAATCGGCCTTTTTATGCTATTGATCGCTACCATCAATTTCATGAACCTATCCACTGCTAGTGGATCTAAAAGATTTAAAGAAATTGGCGTAAGAAAAGTCTTGGGAGCGGGAAAGCAAAAGTTATTGATCCAATTTTTCACAGAGGGGATTCTCATCACCTATATCGCACTCCTATTAGCAGTGGTTATTGTCCTGCTCAGCCTTCCAGTATTCAATCATTTTTCAGGAAAATCGCTAGAGATACAACAGCTATCTCCATTTACAACCATTCCCATGTTAATTGGTTTTGGTTTACTGATTGGATTATTCTCGAGTAGCTACCCTGCTTTATATTTATCTTCCTTTAATCCAATAATGATCTTAAGAAACAGATTTAATGTTTCGACAAAAGGTTTGGGACTACGGAGTGGTCTCGTGGTATTTCAATTTATAGTTTCAGTGGGTTTGATCTTCTGTACGGTCGTGGTTAGCCGCCAACTGGATTTCATGCGCCATATCAAATTGGGTTACGATAAGGAAAATGTTATTATTGTTCAAAGTTGGCCTTTAGGTTCAAATGAAAAAGCATTTGCAGACCGATTGGTTCAAGATAGTCGGATATTACATATCTCCCACTCTTCTTACCTACCCGCTGGAGCGACCTATAATAACAATTTTTTCATCTATCCTAAGGAGAACCCAAATCAATGGGTAAAAACACTGCGATATGATGTAGACGATCAATACATTCCTACCATGGGAATGAAGTTAAAGGAAGGACGCAATTTTTCAAAGACATATGGTAACGACAGCCTTTCGGTAGTCATCAATGAAACAGCAGCTAAAAATCTGGGGTGGAATGACAATATCATTGGAAGAACATTGACTGATAAGGATAATCAGGTGCTACAGGTGATTGGTGTGGTCGAAGATTTTCATTTCAAGCCCCTACATGAAACCATTGCTCCCTTAGTGATGGTCTTAAGTGATCAGGCAGGAAATCTGATTATCAAAACCAAAGCAACAAACATGGAAAAATTACTGACAACAGTAAAACAGCAGTACAATGCCTTTCCTTCGGATCTTCCTTTCGACTATTCTTTTCTTGATGAGCGCTATAACCAAACCTATCAATCGGAGCTTAAGACTGGACAGCTTTTAACCATTTTTGCGACACTGACCATTTTTGTGGCCTGTTTGGGACTACTGGGCTTGGCCATATTCACTGCACATCAACGTAAAAAAGAAATCGGGATTCGAAAAGTCATCGGGGCTAAGGTATCCGATATTGCGCGGATGTTATCCTTCGAATTTATCCGGCTGGTGTTCATCGCCATCATCATCGCATCGCCTATAGCTTGGTGGATGATGCACATGTGGTTGCAAGACTTTGCTTATCGTATCCAGGTGCAATGGTGGATGTTTGCTGTCGCAGGACTTCTAGCCATCATCATCGCTTTATTTACGGTCAGTACCCAAGCCATCCGAGCGGCAATAGCCAATCCTGTTAATAGTTTAAAAGATGAATAATGCAATTAAAGCTTAAATGCTCCAACGAAATTAACTACCTAAATTATAAAAAATGATTAAGAACTATATAAAAACAGCATGGAGAAACCTTTGGAAAAACAAGGGTTACTCTTCCATCAACATCGTTGGGTTAGCCATAGGGTTAGCTTGCTGTTTATTAATCGTCTTATATATTCATGATGAGCTATCTTATGATAAATACCATGTTAAAAAAGACCGTATTTACCGCGTTATCAATTCTATCGAAGACAACGAAAAACTAATCAGAAATTATGTATGGGGGGTTGCCCCCATAGGTCCAGCTTTAAAAGCGGATTTTCCAGAAGTCAAAAATGTGGTTCAATTTTCAGGAGTAACCTCTATTTCTTTAAAAAATAAAGAAAAGGTATTCCAAGAAGAACGTGTCTTTTTCATGGACTCAACCGCATTTGATGTTTTTAGCTGGAAAGTATTGGCTGGTAATCCAACAACCGCTTTGACAGCACCCTATACTGCTGTTTTAACAGCAAGTACGGCAAAAAAATATTTCGGAAATGAAAATCCGATTGGGAAAACATTAGAAGGGGGACTTACCGCTGGACGTGCAGACCCGGGACTATACAAAGTCACAGCGGTTATTGAAGATGTACCTACCAACTCTCACTTTACATTTGATGCCTTGTTATCGATGAGAACATTTAAACAAGCGCGTTCAGATGTTTTTGACTCTTGGGGATATGTCGATTTTTATACCTACATACTGGTATCCGATCAATTTAACCTTTCTAATTTTAATCAGAAAATTCCTCAATTTCTCGAAAAGCATGTTCCTTCTGCAAAAGGTAAATTTAAATTCTATCTTGAACCGATGCTGGATGCGTATATGCATTCGGCTGCAGGTAGACAGCCCGGTGTAACAGGTAGTGTACAGAATCTATACATATTTGCCATCATAGGTCTATTTATCCTTTTTATAGCTTGTGTAAATTTCATGAATTTGGCGACTTCCCGATCTATGGAAAGAGCAAAAGAAGTAGGTGTCCGTAAAGCTATCGGTGCAAACCACCGTAATTTGATCCTTCAATTTATGTGTGAATCGTTAGCTTTAGTTTTTATCGCGGCATTATTGGCGTTGCTATTGGTTATCATTCTTCTTCCTTCCATGGAGGCCTTTGCAGGAAAACACTTTGCCTGGAGCAATCTATTCAATTTGACCACACTCGGTATCTTCTTGGGTATTGTGACGATAACCGGTATTGTTGCAGCCAGTTATCCTGCTTTTATTTTAGCGCGTTTTAAACCTATTGAAGTTTTAAAGGGAACATTTAAAACTGCTGCTGGAGGCCAATTTTTAAGAAAAGGATTAGTGATCTTTCAATTCGGTTTATCCATTGTACTTATTTCAGGAACCTGTATTGTCTTTTCACAATTATATCACCTGCAACATACGAATCTTGGTTTTCAGCAAGATCAGATGCTTGTTATCGATTATAATTTTGACGATGAGGTCAACAAAAATTTAGAAGCAATTAAAAATACGTTTAAGAGAGATAAGGACGTCATTGCGGTATCATCATCGCGCAGTGTTCCGGGTACATTTTTTCCTAATGCTGGCACAGAGATAGAATCTACTGAGGGGAAAATGGTTCAAATGGGTCCTGCACTTTTTGAGGTAGATATTGATTTTATCCCTAACATGGGTATTGAAATGGTTGCAGGACGGGCTTATTCCCGGGATTTCCCCGCCGACAGTGCGCATTCCATGATCATCAATGAAGCTGCGGCTAAACTTTGGGGTTATAGCAATCCGCAGGAGATTATTGGGAAACGATTTGCTCAATGGGGTAAAGAGGGACAGGTTATTGGCGTTGTAAAAGACTTTAATTACCTATCTCTACATAATAAGGTTGAAGCACTTGCTTTACGATTAGAGCCGTCGAGCAGCAAGTTTATAACGATTAAATTGCAGCAAGCAAATCAACCGGAAACTATTGCCCGTATCGAAAAGATCTGGACAGGTCTCGCTCCCCAGATTCCATTTAATTATACATTTTTGGATCAGAGTTTTAAACGTCAATATGAAGCAGATTACCGTTTCCAAAGAATTTTCACCACCTTTTCAGGATTTGCTCTTTTTATTGCCTGTTTGGGACTCTTAGGTCTGGTTACTTATACTGCGCAACAACGTACTAAAGAGATTGGAATTCGTAAAGTCTTGGGAGCAAGTGTTTTTGGAATCATACAATTATTGTCTCTTGATTTTATCAAACTTGTCATTATTGCTATCTGTATCGCGACACCTATCGCATATTGGGCGATGCATAAATGGTTGGATAATTTTGCTTACCATATTGATATGCATTGGTGGATGTTTGCCGTAGCTGGCGTTAGTGCCTTGCTCATTGCCTTGTTAACAGTCAGTTACCAGGCTTTAAAAGCAGCTAAAGCTAATCCGGTGACAAGTTTACGGGATCAGTAACTTTTCTTAAAGTGTACGCTTACGAACGCTAAGTGTTCGTAAGCGTACACTTTAACGAATGAAAAAAAATAGCTAAAAATCTATATATGAGCGAATTAAAACAATGGCTTAGGTATTGGACTTTAAAATTAAATAGAAAATTCGAAAAGTGATAACTACCAACTAGAACATAATTTCCTTATGATTTTTAAATATATCAAAACTGGATGGCGTAATCTTAAAAAAAGTAAGTTTTACACAGCCATCAATATTTTAGGACTTTCCATCAGTATTGCAGCTGCCATCTTGATCTTATTTTGGGTACAGGATGAAATTAATTATGACCGGTTTCACCAAGATTACAAACGTATCTACAATGTTCATCACATTTGGAAAGACGGAGATAAGGAACAAATTTCCAATAGTACACCTGGCCCTGTTGGCTTTTATGCAAAAGACGTCCCTGCCATTGAAACATCTGTCAGGATAGCGGCTGAAGATTATGGAATCATAAGTTTAAAGGAGCAAAAAGATGTCTATACGGGACTTGCGATAGCCTATGCTGATAGTTCGTTCTTTAAGTTCTTTTCATTCCCTATTCTACAATCCAGTAAGCCTAACTTATTGACAAACATAGACGAGGTCACCATTAGCGAAACGCTGCGTCAAAAACTTTTCAATGGACAAGATGCCTTAGGCAAAACGCTCC
The DNA here is from genome assembly GCF_044740685.1 of Sphingobacterium sp. SG20118. NCBI lineage: Bacteria > Pseudomonadati > Bacteroidota > Sphingobacteriia > Sphingobacteriales > Sphingobacteriaceae > Sphingobacterium > Sphingobacterium sp. SG20118. The sequence goes on along the minus strand of NZ_CP172826.1, from coordinate 541,200 downwards.
TATTAGGTAAAATACCATTTTTAGTGACAGGGATCTTTGCGGATATGCCTCAACACTCATCAATCAAATATGATGCTATATTTCCCATGGGATATCTTGCTAAATCATTTACTGAAAATGGTGGCAATGGGGCATGGAAAACGATTGATGAAGATTTGGGTAATTATTACTTTAATACCTATTTAAAATTAAATCCAGCAGCTGATCCGGAACAAGCAATTGCACACATTAATAACGCATATATCAAAGCACGGAAAGGAGATACAAAGACGACCTTCAAACTTGGATCACTTACTGATCAGCATTTGATCGCTCCAGACGGTAATAAATCGGCATTGCGCATGGTGCAGATTTTTGGAATAGTGGCCTTGCTATTATTGTTTATTGGTGCTATCAATTATGTCAACCTTTCTACTGCCAGAGCTATGGATAGGGCGAAGGAAGTCAGTATCCGAAAAATTGTAGGAGCCAGTCGAAAGCAGTTGTTCTTTCAATTTATGGCCGAAACCTTCTTAACCTTTATTATAGCGACTTTTGTCGCCGCTCTCTGGGTCGGATTATCCTTCTCTGCGTACAACAGCATCTCTGGGAAATCAATGGTTTTTAACCTGTATAATCCTGCACTTTGGATTTTAATTGGGTCTGCATTATTGTTGACAGTATTACTGTCTAGCATCTACCCATCCATTCAACTATCCTCGTTTAAACCAATAGCAGCATTAAAAGGTAAATCATCGAAACCTATTAATAGTATTTTTCGAAAAGCTTTGGTCGTATTTCAATATGTAACTTCGATTATTTTGATCATCTGTACTTTAGTCATTCAAAAACAGATGAAATTTATCCGTGAATTTAACCTAGGGTACGACACTTCGTATATTTTTACTGTAAAGCTGAATGAAGGGGCCTTTGAAAATAAATCCACTGTAGCTGCTAAACTTGCCGAAGATCCTAGCATTGTTTCTTATTCCATCAATGGTTTTTACGACCCCATGAGTTATGGCAATTCTACCAGCGATATCGACTGGCCAAACCGTCCAAAAGATTATTCGCTCATTGTTGGTAGAGCTACTATAGACAAAAATTTCATTCCATTAATGGGTATGAAATTTGTTGAGGGTGGTAATATCAAAGGTGTGCCTGCTGACTCTTCAAGTTATATTATCAACGAAACCATGGCCAAACAGATGGGGTTGAAACAACCTTATGTGGGAGCTCAAATATCGTTGCATGACGTACCTGGGACAGTCGTTGGAGTAGTGAAGGACTTCAACTTCAATAATTTGAAAAAACCGATTGGTCCGATGGTCTTTTGGACACATAGTTTCGCAGGTACATTGTATATCAAAACCACAGCTTTAAATGCACAAAAAGCGATTGAAAAAGTAAAAACGATTTACAATAGTTATCCTTCGGAACAACCTTTTGAATATACCTTTTTGGATAGTAAGTTTGATCAGATGTACAAGTCGGATTTACGTACCGGACTGCTTTTCAACATCTTTGCTTCGATTGCAATTTTTGTTTCTTCACTGGGGCTCTTAGCGTTAGCGGCCAATTCAGCCCAGACAAAAGTGAAAGAAATCGGAATCCGCAAAGTCTTAGGTGCAACCATACCACAAATCGTTCAATTACTGGGAAAAGAATTTGTTGGTTTATTGGTCATTTCTATTTTAATTTCAGGCCCCTTAGCTTGGTACTTTTCAAATGAATGGTTGACCAATTTTAGTTTTAGAACGGACTTGAATATCGGGTTGTTCTTAATCGGTGGAAGCATCGCACTATTGCTAGCAGGATTGACCATTGGTTATCAAGCTATACGAGCAGCGAAGGTAAATGTCATCGATAGTTTAAGGGATGAGTAATTATAATATGTTGAGTTTGTTAAGTGTTAAGTATAAGAATGAAGGTCGTCGATTTATTGAAATCGACGGCTTTCTATGTTAAAAAAAAAGATAATATTAATTGACCCAATCGATCTAATAACCGACCAATCATGATAAAGAATTATATCAAAATCGCCTGGCGAAGTATTTTTTCTAATAAATTCTATACTGCCATTAATATTTTAGGATTGTCGGCGGGACTAGTCGTAGGCATATTTCTCATGCTTTGGATACAGGATGAATTATCCTTCGACCGATTCCATAAGAATGAGCGGGTTATTTACAAAATTGGCATTGAAGGAGGCACTGGAATATCTAAAAAAATCTTTGAGAATATTATTGCCCCTGTCGGAACTGTTGCAAAAAAAGAGATTCCGGAAGTTAAAGATGCCGTACGTATATTCAAAATTGGTGATGCTCCTATCAAGTATAAAGAAAAAAGATTTATCGAAAAAAGTTTCGCTTTTGTAGATCCTAGCTACTTTTCTGTTTTTAGTTTCCCTTTAATTCAAGGCAACAAACAGTTACCATTTCCTGACAACAATTCGATCATCATCACAGCAAGTACCGCTCGTCGTTATTTTGGAGATGAAAACGCAATTGGTAAGACTGTCACGATTGGAGTAGATGAGCTATGTGTGGTGTCTGGTGTTATAGCAGATTACCCCGAAAACTCGAGTATGCAATTTCAGGTCCTTCTTCCCATTTCGAGATTCAATGAGCAAGCTTATATAAAAAAGAAAACCACCTACGACAATAAGACCTATTTGTCATCAATGGATATGGATTGGTCTAGTTTTTCATTTGAGACTTATCTGATGTTAACACCGCATGCGAACTTAACTGCTTTAACCCAAAAATTACAGCAGATACATGAACGCAATAAGCCAGAGGATACACCTGTACCCTATGTGGCCCAACTTTTGTCTCAAGTACACTTGTACCACATGGATGGCAGCGATGGTGGAATCGGTACGGTACATATTTTTATAGGCGTTGCCCTGATGATTCTGGTGATAGCAAGTATTAATTACATCAATCTGTCGACCGCGCGCTCCTTATATCGTGCAAAAGAGGTTGGTATTCGCAAAATTATAGGTGCAGGAAGAAAGGAACTTTTTTTTCAATTCATCTTAGAGACTACGATGTTATTTCTTTTTGCTGTGGCAATAGCACTAACCGTTGTTTTCATTTTCCTCCCGCTTTTCAATAGCTTCTCTGGTAAACAGCTATCTCTTCATATAAATCAGATTAATTTATGGTGCTATATCTTGATCTTACTTGTTGGTACATTGCTGCTTGTAAGTATCTATCCTGCATTTTTACTTTCAACTTTTGACCCTATCCAGGTATTAAAAGGTAATCTTGGTATAAAGAAATCAAGTTTTCGCAAGGTATTGGTCATCTTGCAGTTTACTGTTTCTATTGTTCTAATAACAATGACTCTTGTAATCGGTCGGCAATTAGAGTTTATACGCAGCAAAAATCTCGGTTACGAAAAGAGTCATATCTTTTCGGTTCCTATGGGTCCAAAAATGGGGCAACATTTTGATGCTATCAAAAATGAATTGCTAAAAAACGAAGGGATAAGTGATGTCATCCGACTTGGCCGAGATATGGTTTATGGTGGTGATGCTACAGGAGATAACGATTGGGAGGGAAAACCTGCAAAGTCAAATCTTTGGTTTAATATTACACATTCAGATCAACATACGCTCGATTTCTTTAAGATAAAACTATTAGAAGGACGAAATTTCACTGGTTCATTGGCGGACTCTACTCATTTCATCATTAATGAAACGGCTGTCAGAGAAATGGGATTAAAAAATCCTATTGGCACACGTTTGAGAATCAGAACTGTACCGGGAACTATTATTGGTGTTGTAAAGGATTTTAATTATGCTAGTGTACGTCAGAAGATCGAACCTATCGTCTTCAAGTTTAATCCAAAAGATGCTTGGCAGCTTTATATAAAAACAAATGAAAATAAAACTGTTGCTGCTATACATGTCATGGAACAAGTTTGGAAGCAATATTATAATGATATGCCTTTCACTTACAATTTCCTGGATGAAAGCTATCAAAAATTGTATACTACTGACCAAAAACAAGGCACTATCTTTAATTTCTTTGCAATAATAACAATATTAATATCCTGTTTAGGACTTTTAGGTTTATGTACGTATACGGCAAAAGTGAAAACCAAGGAAATTGGAATTAGAAAGGTGCTCGGCGCAACAGTATTCAATATTATTCAAATGCTCAATAAGGAATTTTTCATCTTGGTTATTATAGCAAATATAATTGCGATACCTATTGCTTTATATTTTGCTACAAACTGGCTTCAGGAGTTTGCTTTTAGAACTACCCTACCGATATCAGTGTTTTTTCTCTCGGGTATTTTGACTCTTTTAATCACATTACTTACCGTGAGCTTTCAATCTATCAAAGCAGCAATCGTTAACCCTGTAAACAGTTTAAGAGACGAATGATTTCATATATTCAAATAAAGAGACCCTCAATAAGATAATTGTTCAAAAATTATGATAAAGCTATTTTTCAAAACTTTCTTACGTAATATAAAAATTAGTCCATTACATGCAGCGATCAACATTATCGGTCTTGCTCTTGGTTTCACCGTTGCATTGGTAAGTACGCTTTGGATATGGAAACAGTTTTCCTTTGATAAAAACTTTAAGAACTATGATAGCATATATCAAGTCATGGTTACCGGCACTTTCAATAATGAGATATCGACCGACCCGTCAACACCGATTCCGTTGGCAAAACTGATCGAATCTGATTATAAAAATGAAATGGAGGAAGTCACCTTGACGACAGGTTTAGAAAATAGCAGTTTGAAAGTTGGTGACAAAAAACTAACTGCAAACGGGTTCTATACTTTAGGGAAGTTTACCGAAATTTTTAGTTTTGAAGCCACACAAGGAGAAATCTCTACTCCTACTCGAGCTAATACATTCATTATCTCACAATCATTGGCCTCTCGTTTATTTGGAAATGAAAATGCTATTGGAAAAATTGTACAGTTTAATGGAAAGGAGCAATACCAGGTAAAAGGTGTTTATACCGACTTACCTAATAACAGCACCTTTTACGGATTGGACTATATACTTCCAATTTCAGACTATTTGCAAAAAAATGAAGGGATTTCAGATGGATGGAACAATTGCTACTTTAATACCTATGTTAAGATATCCAACAACGCGCTTATTTCTTCACTTGAATCAAAGCTAACGAATTTTTTCAAAACGAAACTTACGGATATCAAGCCAGAAATACTCCTGCATCCCATGGCAAAATGGCATCTATTTGAGTCTTTTAAAAATGGTAAAAATAATGGTGGACAGATTCAATATGTTTGGATGTTTGCCCTTATCAGTATCTTGATCCTCGCATTGGCCTGTATCAACTTTATCAATCTCAGTACGGCTAGAAGTCTAAAAAAAGGTAAAGAAATTGGCGTCCTTAAATCCATAGGGGTCAATAGAAAACAGCTCATTCAAGGTTTTTTGGTGGAATCGATATGTTCGGTAGGTGTTGCCTATATCTTCTCTTTATTATTCACCCTTTTGCTTTTACCTTGGATAAATAAACTTACACAAGCTCAACTTGAACTTCCTTGGAATTCTCCGCTATTTTATTGTATATCTTTAGTTGCGATTATACTGCTTGGATTATTAGCAGGCATTTATCCTTCATTGTTTCTTTCCTCATTCAATCCAATCCTTGCACTTAAGGGAAAACTGCAGTTCAGCAAAGGAAGGTTTCAACCGCGCAAAGTCATGGTGGTGGTTCAGTTTGCTATTTCTATCTTTATGATGATTGCTACCTACCTGGTCATACAGCAATTATACCATGTCAAAGATCGACCGATAGGTTATAACAATCATAATTTAGTTAATGTAACAAGCAGCAGTTCAGAAATCATCAAAAATTTTGACGTCCTTAAGCGGAACCTACAAAATGAAAGTCTCATTCAGGAAGCCACACTTTCTTCCAACTTTGTCAATAACCTTGGACTATCGGGTGGTGGATTTATTTGGGAAGGCAACGACCCTATAGCGGGTTCAATAATGGGTATCTCTACTGTAGATGAAAATTTTGCAAATACGGTACAATGGGATTTTATAAAAGGTAGAAACTTCTCCAAAGATTTCAAGACTGACTCCGCTGGTGTTATTCTGAATGAAGCTGCCGCAAAATTTATGGGATTGACTTCATTGACGAGCAAAGAAATAACGAAACGGGGAAATACCTATAAAATCTTGGGTGTTATCCAAAATACCGTTTCACAATCTCCTTTCAAATCTATAATACCAACCGTTTATTTCTTAGACTTCCTGCCTAGAAATAAGATTACTCTTCGCTTAAAAGATGGGAAGGATCAAAGTGAAACGCTCAAGGCTATCGGAAAGATGTTCACTGCCATAGATCCTAATCTTGTATTTGAATATACTTTTACGGATCAAGCCTACGCTAAACAGTTCGTGCAGATGGAGATGATTCGAAGTCTGACCAGCCTGTTTACCGGCCTAGCAATTTTAATCTCTTGTCTTGGACTATATGCGCTTGTTTCTTTCTTAACTGAACAACGCGAGAAAGAAATTGGTATCCGTAAAGTACTTGGGGCTTCCGAACTGAGTTTGTGGCGATTGCTTTCTACTGAATATATTTGGCTGACAATAATTGGTTTTGCTATAGCCGCACCATTAGCATACCTATTTATGGAGAAATGGTTAGAAAATTATGTTTATCGTATTTCTATAAACTGGTCTATTTTTATTGTGACGGGTGTCCTCGCTTTATTGATAACACTTGCGACCGTAAGTTTTCAGGCCATTAAATCAGCATTGGCAAATCCAGTTGACTCTTTAAAGAATAAATAAGGGAGCATGTTCGAGAACGAACGATCAACTGTCCGTTTTCGAACAACTCGAAAGTGGGTGAATGACAACAAATTATTAATAATCAATACATTATAACTATGGCAATGCAATTGTCTTTCATCACTGTGAACCCTTAACTTAACGATTAAACTATCGCTTCTAGCTAATAAACACTAGCAAAAGGCATAATGCATTACAATCCATGAGACTGAACTATATCAAATTCGCTTGGCGTAATCTTTGGAAAAACAAAGGATATGCCACTATCAATATCACAGGACTAGCCATTGGAATGACTGCAGTCTTGCTTATTGGCATTTGGGTGCAAAATCAATTTCAATTTGACAATTTCTATAGCAATAAAGACAATCTCTATAGACTTTGGAACAAATATGAGGATGAAGGAGAAATCGGACTGCAGAATATCACATCGGGAAAAGCATCTCCCGCTCTAATAGCCGAATATCCCGAAGTGGAGCATACTGCTCGCATGTATTGGGACACGGATAGATTATTATCCTTTGGCGATAAAAAAATCAAATCTAAAGGAACTGAGGTTGACGCATCTTTTATCCAAATGTTTGATTTTAAATTCTTGAAAGGTAATCGAAATCAAGCTCTTGGGGATCCGAAAAATATCGTCTTGACCAAAAGCCTCGCGGAAAATATATTTGGCGATACAGATCCATTGGACAAAACCCTTATTCTAGACAATAAAGAACCTTATAAAGTAACCGGAATCATAGCGGATTTGCCTAGCAATACCGATTTTAATTTCACCTATTTAATTCCCTTGAGCAAGGCAGATAGCTATTCCCCTAATTGGAATACGAATACATTCTTAACTTACATACAACTTAAAGATGGAACAGATGTCACTGCTTTCAATAAAAAACTCGTCAATATCATAGCCAATAAAACGAGTAATGAACTGAAAGGATCGCTCTTCTTATACCCCGTATCCAAAATGCACCTGTATTCAAAATTTGAACAGGGCATCCCCGTTGGTGGTAAGATAGACCAGGTAAAACTAGTTGCTGGCATTGGGCTACTGATTCTGTTGATTGCATGTATCAATTTCATTAATCTCAGTACCGCTCGGAGCCAAAAAAGAGCAAAAGAAGTAGCTGTACGTAAAGTCGTGGGTGCTCAACGCAGCAGTTTAATCACACAGTTTTTAATGGAATCGGTCTTACTTTCTTTCATTTCAGGAATTCTCGCTCTAGCTTTAACGACCTTGGTACTTCCGCTATTCAATAAGATATTGGACAAACCATTGGAATTTTCGCTAGCTGATCCTATGATTTGGGCTTGTTTAATCGGATTTATACTATTAACAGGAGCACTGGCAGGATTATACCCTGCCTTTGTCCTATCCTCTTTCAAACCCATTAAATCATTGAAAGTATTTGGAAATTCTAAAAAATTTAATCTCAATTTCCGTGAAATACTAGTTATTTTTCAATTTGGAATTGCCATTGTCTTGATTATTGCTACTCTAATTATACGTAAGCAGGTTGAATATGCAGGCAAACGCGACGTTGGTTATTCAGCCTCGCAACTTATCGAAATCCCTATGGAGGGTGATATGAACGATAATTATGAGGTCCTCAAATCTGAATTGATCAATAAGGGCATTGCGCAAGCTGTAACACGAACCGGATGGTCAATTACCAATAATGCGTCAAGCGCCAGTGGTAGTTTTTCATGGGAGGGGTCAACGCCTGAACAGGGTGAAAAAATCGTATTTAATATCTCCAAAGCAGAAAGTGATTTTGTAAAAACGCTTGGATTAAAATTATTGGAAGGCCGTGATATTGATTATGAACGATTGGCAGCTGATAGTGCATCTGTATTGGTAAATGAAACTGCCATCAAAGAAATGAAATTAAAAAATCCCATTGGAAGTTACTTTAAATGGGGGAATAAGACATTTACTATCGTAGGGGTAGTAAATGATTACATTAGTGGTTCGCCTTATAGTCCAGTAACACCTTTACTCATCTATCCAACAAAACAATGGATGTTTAATATGGTCGTACGTACCAATGTATCGTCTTCCATGGAACAGAATTTGAAACAAATGGAACAGCTTCTCAAAAAATTCAATCCAGCCTATCCTTTCGAATACAAATTTGTCGACCAACAGTTTGCTGCCAAGTTTAAAGAGCAACAGCAAACAGCACAACTCGCATTCATATTCTCATCTTTGGCTATTTTTATTTCATGCCTTGGGTTATTTGGTTTAGCGTCCTATATCACAGAACTGCGCACGAAAGAAATTGGTATCCGGAAAGTACTGGGAGCATCTGTATCAGGTATTACGGGTATGCTATCAAAAGATTTTATCAAGTTAGTTCTAATCGCGATTCTTATTGCCTCTCCTATCGCTTGGTGGGCCATGTACAAATGGTTACAGGATTTTCCTTACCGCATCGATATGCAATGGTCGGTATTTGTTTTAGCAGGTTTAGCTGCTTTAACTTTGGCAATTGTTACTGTAAGCATGCAATCGATAAAAGCTGCGCTTTCAAATCCTGTAAAAAGTTTACGTGATGAGTAATACAATCAGAAGATTAGCGTTGTTCGGTCTTGAACAGACACTGTTCGAAATCGAACACTTAAACCTTCTGTAATTAATTGTTAGCATTTGACCAGCAGATAGTTATATAAATGGATTGAAGATTGGTATTGTAAATTTCAACTGTAAGTAAATTGTAGCGCAATAGTATCTGTGAACTCATATGATTAATAAGCTAAAGAGAAAACCATGATTAAAAATTATATCAAAATCGCTTGGCGTAATTTATTAAAAAATAAAACTTTTTCTTTCATCAATATCATTGGCTTGGCTATTGGCATGGCAGGTGCTTTGCTCATCGCATTGTGGCTACAGAATATGTTGACCATGGATCGCTTTCATGAGAAGAGCGACAGACTCTACATCATCAGTAATCACGACACTTACCAAGGGGAGATACATGCGTGGACCAATACGCCCAAAATAATGGGTCCTACCTTAAAAAATGATTTTCCAGAAATTGAAAGTTTTAGCCGTATAGATGATGGCAATGAATTCTTAACAACTTATGGTAACAAAAAATTAGTATCCAGTGCCAGTTTTGTTGATCCTGGTTTTTTTAAGATGTTTAGTTACCCTTTGGTAATAGGAGACAAAACGAATCTTCTTAAAGATGCCAATTCAGTTGTAATCACTGAAAAATATGCTAAATCTCTTTTTGGAGATGAAGATCCTATAGGAAAATCTATTAAAATAGAATCCGATAACTTGGTCACAGTTCAGGCTGTAATTAAAGATCCTACAAGTTATAGCAGTATCCAATTTGATTATCTCCTATCATGGGACTTTGCGAAAAAATTAGGATTTGTTGACGAAAACTGGTCCAATAATTCGACCTATACTTATATTTTACTGAAAGAAGGGACGTCTCTATCAAAATTTAATAACAAGATCAAACTTGTTAGCCAAAAACATGTAAACGTAGGCAACAATAAAATTAAGTCAACAAATGAGATTTTCGCATTCCCATACAAAGACACCTATTTATATAATAAAAGCATAAATGGAGCATATACTGCAGGTCGTATTCAATTGGTTCATTTATTTACTTGGATTGGAGCATTTATCTTGCTTGTAGCCTGCATCAATTTTATGAACTTAAGTACAGCGCGTTCTGAAAGAAGAGCCAAAGAAGTGGGTGTCCGCAAAGTGGTAGGTGCTGATCGCAAAAGTTTAATTTTTCAATTTATTGTAGAAAGTATCTTAATCAGTTTTGCAGCCATGATCGTTGCCATCATTTGCATCCTATTGGTCCTACCAGCTTTTAACAATTTGGTTGAAAAAAACCTCACGATATCCGTGCTATCAGGAAGCACTTGGCTATTTTTAATAGGGTTCACTTTACTGACGGGTGTCTTAGCAGGAAGTTATCCCGCATTTTTCCTTTCCGCATTCAAACCATTGAAAACCCTGAAGGGAAAATTGAACACTTATAATAAAGGTATCAGCGTGCGTTCCATTTTAGTAATCATACAATTTTCACTCGCGATTATTTTGACTATAGCAACTATAATCGTTTCCCAACAGATCCGACATACGAAGGATCGCGATCGGGGGTATAATGATAATGGATTACTAACGTCACGGTTTTCGGGAGAACTAGACAAGAATTATTTGAGTCTCCGTAATGAATTACTAGCCAGCAATGCCGTACTTTCGGTATCGAAAAACATGTCTCCTGTGACAGATCGCTACAGTAATGGCTGGGGATTCAGCTGGCCTGGAAGTAATGAAAGTGATAAAAAAATATCTTTCAATCGTTTCAGTACCGATGCTGATGCCGTGAAAAACCTGGGATTCACACTGGTGACGGGACGTGATATTGATGTATACAAATATAAGACCGACAGCAATGCAATGCTGTTAACAGAAACTGCTGTTCGGAAGATGCGTTTACAAAATCCGTTGGGTCAAACCATCAATGGCGACGGTAAAGACTGGACTGTAGTTGGTGTAATTAAAGATTTTATTGTTGAATCTCCGTTTGATGAAATCATACCTATGGTTATATTCGGTCCTAGGTCTTGGTTTACAAATATTCATTACCGATTAAATCCAAACAATGATACCGCAACCAATTTAAAAACGATAGCAGCTATTTTCAAAAAATTCAATCCTGATTACCCTTTTGAATATAAATTCATTGATAAAAATTTTGAAACAAAATTTAAAGAAACACAATCCATTGGTACGATTTCTATGCTTTTTGCAGGCTTGACCATTTTTATTTCTTGTTTGGGATTATTTGCCTTAATTGCCTATATGGCGGAAACACGTATGAAAGAAATTGCTGTTCGGAAGGTACTGGGGGCTAGTATTGCTCAAATTACGGCATTACTTTCGACTGACTTTCTCAAATTGGTGATTATCGCTATACTAATTGCTTCTCCTATTGCGTGGTGGACGATGGATATGTGGTTGAAAGATTATAGCTATCGCATTGAAATCCAATGGCAATATTTTGGCATTGCAGGTCTTATGGCTATTATCATCAGCTTAGTAACCATCAGTTACCAAGCGATAAGAGCAGCACTTGGCAACCCTGTTGATAGTTTGCGTGATGAATAATCTAAAAAGACTGCTATGCTAAACAACAATATAAAAATCGCTTGGCGCAACATCATAAAGCGCAAGTACGAAAGTTTAATCAACCTGTTAGGTCTCCTGTGTAGCATTACTTTTGTTATGTTGGTCGGTGCATATGTATGGGAGGTGCATCAAGTTAATAGTCAGGTACGTAACAAGGAGCAGCAATACATACTTCAGAGTCAATATAAACAAGAAGGTTTTGGTATTCCTTTCACCAGTATTGGTGCCTTACCAAAAGCGTTGAAGGATGAATATCCACAATTAGTGGCCAATTATTATCGGTTCGATGGGTTGACATGTATCGTTTCCAATGGTCAGCAAGTTTTTCAGGAAGCAACAACTATTGGTGATGCCACGCTATTGGATATGTTTGGTTTTTCTTTATTTGAAGGAAACCCGAACACCGCTTTAACAAAACCTTTCTCCGTAGTCATAACAGAAAAGGCGGCTATTAAATATTTTGGGAAAGTAGATGTGTTGGGGGAAACACTGGAGATAAAAAATTTCAATGGCGAGAAGCATCCATTCAACATCACCGGAGTTATTAAAGCTAGTGCGCAAAATTCGGTGATGCACTTTAACGAAGCGACAAAGAGCGATTTTTTTTTACCAATAGCAAGCGAAACGTATTTTGGAAGATCGATCGACAGCTGGCATAACCCTTATATTGTTTCTTTTATCGAATTGCAAAAAGGTGTTTCTGCCGATCAATTGCGCGCTCCTATTGTAGACCTTGTGAAACGCAATACGGATGGAGAATTTTCAGCAAACTATGCTCCAGATATCAAACCTTTAACAAGCTATTTTCTTGATGATAACAACGGCGCTATCCGAAAAATGATTTCCACATTATTTTGGATAGCTGGGTTCGTGTTATTGATGGCTGTGATCAACTTTATTAATATTTCAATCAGTCAGAACTTCACGCGTCTAAAAGAAATCGGGATTCGCAAAGTAATGGGCTCATCCCGTATCCAGATTATCTGGCAATTGCTCACCGAATATATCATCACACTCGTCGTTGCGGTGACCATTAGTCTTCCGCTATATATTTTAGTTGCTCCTGTTTTTGAAGGTATCTTTATGCGTAAGTTACCTGCATTGACGGCTCTTCCTTTTGAGTTTTTTATGTTTCTATTCCTCTTCGCATGTATAGTCGGTCTTTTAGCGGGCATCTACCCTGCTGTCAAATTATCTAGCAATGGTATTCTAGCATCTGTGAAGAACAAATTCACAAGAAATAACAGCAAACAAATCGTCCGTCGAGTCCTCATCTTTATTCAGTTTGCCGTTGCCATCATCATCTTAATGGCTACCATCATCATATCTAAACAGATCAATTTATTTATAGATGGCAACTTAGGCTATAACAAAGAATCGTTATTAGCGGTACAAGTGCCACGAGACTGGAGTGAACAGGGGCTTAAAAAGATGGAGACTACACGAGATGAATTCCGGAGACTTCCACAAATTGCGTCTTTAAGTCTTTCTTATGAAATTCCAGGATTTGTAGGAGGAAATACCGGGACATTGATGAACAGTAAAGCAGAGAAAAAGGTCCATACTCAGATTATTCTATCTGATGATCAGTTTGCTCAGACTTATCAGATTCCAGTATTAGCAGGAAACTTTTTCTCGAAAAATACGGCTGACAATAAGAAAAATTTCTATGTTGTCATCAATAAAAAAGCACTGCATGCATTAGGCTTTGAACATGCCGAAGACGCTGTTGGTCAAACAATAAGTTTGGATGATGCCCATCAACATGTCACCATATCGGGTGTAACGGCAGATTTTATTCCAAATTCGATGTTGGAAGAGACTCCAGCTCTTGCCTGGATCGATATTAACAAATCAATGCAGTTCCGATATTTAAGCTTCCGCTTAAAACCAGGAAATCTGAGTTCTTCTATGTCGGCCTTAGCTGAAAAGTGGAAAGAGCTTCTTCCTGATGCACCATTTGAATATCAATTTATGGATGAACGCATCCAAAAACTATATGAGACGGAACTCCAGTTGCAGCGTGCTTCGCAAGTCGCCACTATTGCATCCTTATTAATTGTTTCATTGGGTATCATCGGGTTGATTACTTTATCCATTAATTTACGCAATAAAGAAGTTGGAGTACGCAAAGTGCTAGGTGCTTCTGCTGTCCATTTAATTTTACTTTTTTCTAAGGAGTTTTATATGATTTTTGTTTTAGCATTGTTTGCGACAATACCCTTAAGTTATTTATTGATGCATATTTGGTTACAGAATTACAGTAACCGGATTGATATTGATTTCATGACTTACTTGCTCCCATTGGGCTTTTTGACTTTATTACTGGGTACATTGATTATAGGCATTATATACCGAGCTACACGGTTTAATCCTATTGAAAAGTTAAGGGATGAATAAAAAAAGCCGTAGGTGCTACTAATTAAAAAAGTGCAAAAACCGACTGAGGAGTGGCGGTTTATAATTGGTGTTTTCCTACGGCTTAAGATTTTTAGAATTCGATGTAAATTTTCATCAACAGTGTACAAGTAAATCTGACTTCCACAACTGCATTAGTATCTATAGACTAACATTATAGATATTCTATACAAAGAAACATAATATGCGGCAATATTCAAAACAATTGTATATTTAAAAATAACATTTAATAATTTTATCTATACATACAAATAGACTTTAATAAGTATTATCAGGGCTAAATCAGGAGAGACTTTAGCGAAAAACTCCTTCAATAAATCGATAGTTACACGCAAGACTGGACTGAGCAAAGCGCATCCATGAACTGACGATAAATGGTACGCAATTTTTCAAATAGCTCAATATTTTATTCTAACAGGTTTGTACGATAATGGACGTAAACTGTTCAATATCGTACAAATACCAACCCTACATAAATAGTAACTTATTAATACACAAATAGATATACATTTGGCAATGCTATTGTCTTTATAAGACATAATCCTTGTTGTAAGATGGATGGGATTTTCTAAATATTCGTAATTGTTATGTTGGTAAATAATCTTAAAATCGCTTGGCGAAATATCACAAAAAATAAGCTGTATTCCAGTATTAAGATTGGTGGCTTTGCATTTAGCATCGCGATTTGTATCCTTATTGTTTTATATATTAAACATGAAACGAGCTATAACAAGTTTTATCCAAATGTAGATCGGATCTATCGTATCGTGTCACAAATTCCAGATGGGGACGATGTAATGAGGGGATTATCTTTGACCGCACCTGCTGCAAAAGCAATCAAAGATGAGGTTCCGGCAGTAGAACAATCGGGTCGTATATTACCTAATCCGCTTTTTGGTGCTGGAGGTAATCAATTGACGCTCGGGTCCAAACCCGAAAACTATTATGACGATGGATTCGTTTATGTTGATCAATCGATTTTGGAAATGTTTCCTTCGCCAATTATTTATGGGCAATTGGATCATGCTCTGGACAATCCGAATACAATTGTCTTGACAAAAGGTAAAGCTGCTAAATATTTCAAGGATAACCCAGTTGGTCAACAGATCTACCTCAACAATGATAAATCAAAACCTTATACGATTACCGCAGTCATCGATGATATCCCGAGCAATTCAACGCTATACGGCTATACTTTTTTTATGTCTTTGGCAGGCGAGCCATTTTATCTTGGTGAGCAAAATAATTGGATGGCAACAAACTATACCGTTTATGTCAAACTGAAAGAAAACAGTGATCCAGAACAGACGCAAAGCATTATTCAAAAAGTATACATCGAAGGTCATCTGATCCCCGAAACGCTGAAGGCAGGAGGTAAAATAAGGTCTTACGTTCATCAGCTAAAAATGACATTGCAAAATGCTGTTGATATCCATCTGTACTCTTCAGGTATTCGTGATGACAAGGTATCTACGCTCAATCGGGGGGATATTAAAATGATCTGGGCATTTGCATCTATTGCGGCCTTTATATTGCTGATAGCTTGCATCAATTTCATAAATCTTTCTACTGCAAATGCAGCGACAAGAGCTAAAGAAATTGGTATTCGTAAAACGATTGGCTCTGACCGAAAATCCTTAATTGACCAATTTATGGTCGAAGCAATCTGCTATAGCTTAATCTCTTTGATCATTGGCCTAATATTAGCCTGGGTACTGTTGCCCTTATTTAACAACCTCGCTAATAAAAGTTTGGACATCCCCATATTTAGCTGGTATTTTATTCCAACACTCCTTGTTGCTTTGATATTCATTGGAAGTATAGCGGGTATTTATCCCGCACTCTATCTTTCTGGATTCAAACCTATTTCAGCATTAAAAAATAAACAGCAATCTAATCCTAAAAGTTCTTTGTTACGCAATGGTCTTGTAACGTTTCAATTTGCAACCTCCATTATTCTAATCGTGAGTGCACTTGTCGCAAATCAACAGATCAATTTTATTTTGAATAAAGATCTCGGATACAGTAAAGATCAGGTCATCGTATTGCGTGGACTTAAAACCTTATCTCAAGATTTAGGTAGCCTAAAAAATGAATTAAAATCCCTTCCTTATATCTCTAATGTTTCTGTGGGAGACTACCTTCCTGTACCTATTGATGGTGTGAAACGTAATGGTAATGCTTTTTCACTTGATGATAAAAAAGACGTGGAACTTCCTAGAGGAGGGCAAGTCTGGCTCGTTGATGATGATTATTTATCCACTTTTGAACTGCGGTTGTCTGAAGGGCGTAATTTCAATCCCAAATTAGCCTCAGACAGTTCTGCGACTATTGTTAACAAAAAGCTTGTAGAACAATTGGGAATCACTCATCCAATCGGAGAAAAAATAAATAACGGCCAGTCTTTGACTATCATCGGAGTGGTGGATGATTTTATATTTGAATCGCTAAAAGAAGAATCTGGACCAGTCTCTTTAGTGCTTGGAAACAGTCCTTCTCTCCTATCCATAAAAGTTAAAGCAGGTCATATAGATCAATCTCTTGCTCAGATTACCAAAGTCTGGGACAAGTTTTCCCCAAGTCAAAAAATCAATTATAGTTTTTTAGATGAAGGTTTTGAAAGTTTATATCAGGATGTTGAACGTACAAAAAATATTTTCACCTGCTTTGCTTTTATCGCTATTTTTATTGCATCACTGGGTTTATTTGGGCTCGCTACCTATATCACTCAACAGCGTACAAAAGAAATCGGAATCCGGAAGGTGCTTGGAGCGAGCAGCATAGGGCTTTTAACACTGCTTTCCAGCAACTTTATAAAATTAGTATTTATTGCTATTGTAATTGCTGTTCCTATTTCTTGGTGGACGATGGATACTTGGCTACAGGACTTTAACTATCGCATAGAAATAAATTGGTTATACTTCATACTGGCAGGTTTTTCAGCTATTCTTATTGCTATTGTCACAATCAGTTACCAAACATTGAAGGTTATTCGAGCTAATCCTGTAAATAGTCTTCGCGATGAGTAGGTTGTGTATTTCTTTCTATTTTTTTCCGAAATCATATCTTTCTGAATGGTTATTCTATACAAATAGCTATAATAAATATGAATATCAAAAACGATTGTATATTTAATAATAACATTATGTAATTTTATCTATACAGATGAACTGATAATAAAAGGTATTATAATGACAAAACTCGGAGAAATTTTAGCAAAGAAATCAGTCAATAAATCGATGGTAGCACGTAAGACCGGATTAAGTAAGGCGCGTATCAATGAACTTACGATGAACGAAACCGCAAAATTGCGATTGGATGAAATGTATCTCATTGCGCTAGCTACGGATAGTGACCCGAATGAAATGATGCTTAGATTATGTGAAGACCTACAATTAAAAGATTTAGATTAACTTAATAGGAACGGATAGCAGAATTTTAAAATAAAGTAATGCACTATCCAATCAGATGATATCGCAAGTATCTTAAATAAAAATTTGTACGATACCGAACGAAAACTGTTCGATATCGTACAAACCCCATCCCAAATAAACCACAACACACTAATAAACAGTAAACTACATATTTGGCAATGCAATTGTTTGATGAACTATAACTCATCATTTCAATTGTAGTATGAGATTTTCTAAGTAAACGCTATCCTAATGATTGGAAATAATCTTAAAATCACTTGGCGAAATATCACAAAGAATAAATTATATTCCAGCATCAAAATTGGTGGATTTGCCTTTAGTATTACGATCTGTATCCTGATCGTTCTTTATATTAAACATGAAACCAGTTACAATAAGTTCTATCCAGAAATGGATCGGGTTTACCGTCTTATTGTCCAAGCGCCGGAAGGTAATAAAATCAATCGTTGGGTATCGCTTTCTGCTCCTGGGGCAGCAACATTAAAGGCGGAAATTCCTGCTATCGAAACATCGGGTCGAATACTTTCCAATCCGCTATTTGGTGCGGGGAGTAATCAATTATCGATAAACCAAGCTGCGGACATTTATTACGATGATGGATTTGTCTATATGGATCAGTCTATATTGGACATGTTCCCCTCTCCAATGCAATATGGGCAACTGCAACATGCACTGGATAAGCCAAACTCTTTAGTCTTAACAAAAAGTAAAGCTGCTAAATATTTCAAAGGAAATCCTATTGGTCAACAGATTTATTTAAATAACAATAAATCCAATGCTTATACCATAACAGGTGTTATCGATGATATACCTAGTAGCTCTACCTTGTCTGGTTATAGCTACTTTATGTCCTTGGCTGGAGAACCATTTTATCCAGGTGAACAGATCAAGTGGACTAGCAATAATTACACCATCTACGTTAAATTGAAACCTCAGGCAAATGTTAAACTTGCGGAAGAAGAAATTTTCAAAAATTACATCACAGGGCACTATATTCCAGAACTCATTAAAGCGGGACGAAAAATTGGTCCCATCGTCCATCAAATCAGAATCAACCTGCAGCCTGCTCTGGATATCCATTTGCATTCATCGGATATCGAGGACGATCAGGTTTCTACTTTGAGTCGTGGCGATATTCGCATGGTATGGACATTTGCTGCAGTAGCATTTTTTATCCTGATGATTGCTTGTATTAATTTCGTTAACTTATCAACAGCTAATGCCGCAACTCGAGCAAAGGAAATCGGCATTCGTAAAACAATTGGATCTGATCGAAAAAGCTTAATCAAGCAGTTTATATCTGAAGCAATGACCTATAGCTTCTTATCCTTGCTTCTTGCTTTACTCTTGGCTTACCTATTGCTCCCTTTGTTTAATAACCTCGCGAACAAAACCATTGAAATCCCTTGGCTAACGTGGTATTTTGTCCCCTGCTTGATTCTTTCGACTGTTGTCATTGGTTTAATTGCAGGTATTTACCCTGCGCTTTATCTCTCTAGTTTTAAGCCTATATCTGCTATAAAAAGTAAATCGGTGAGCAATCCTCGCAATTCTTTGTTGCGCAATGGCCTGGTCATTTTTCAATTTACAACTTCCATCGTTCTGATCATCGGTGCATTGATCAGTAACCAGCAGATTCAATATATCTTACAGAAGGATTTGGGCTTCAACAAAGATCAGTTGATCGTACTACGAGGATTAAATACAATAACCGACCAACTCACACCCCTTAAAAATGAACTCAGGAATATCCCTTCGGTAAACAACGTTTCCATTGGCGAATACCTTCCGGTACCCATCGACGGGGTAAAAAGAAATGGTAACCCTTTTTGGCTAGAGGGAAAGCGAGAGCTGGATCTAGCAACTCAGGGACAGTTCTGGAGAATAGATGCTGATTATCTGGCCACTTTTGGCATCCAGCTGGTAGAAGGTCGCAATTTCAACCCACAAATGGCATCAGATAGTTCGGGTATAATCGTCAACAAAAAAATGATTGAAGAACTGGGTATCAAGAATCCAATAGGTACAAAAATCACCAATGGGGAAACTTGGACCATCGTGGGCGTAGTCGATGATTTCATTTTCGAATCTCTAAAAGGAGAAGGAATGGCCCCCATTGGTTTAGTATTGCGCGATAGCCCCACGCTGCTGACCATTAAAGTAAAACCGCAACATATGGATGAAACGCTGATGGCTATCACAAAAGTATGGAACCAATTTAGTCCTAATCAAAAAATAAATTACAGTTTTTTGGATGAGGGATTTGAGTCGCTATATCGGGATGTGGAACGAACAAAAAATATATTCACCTGCTTTGCAATAATCGCGATCTGTATTGCTTCCCTTGGTTTATTTGGACTGGTTACTTATATCACGCAACAACGGACTAAGGAAATAGGAATCAGAAAAGTTCTTGGCGCAAGTAACATCCGTATATTAACATTATTATCTGAAGATTTCATGAAATTGGTGTTTGCCGCAATTGTCATCGCCATACCAATTGCTTGGTGGGCAATGAACCAATGGCTTGCTGATTTTAATTACCGAATTGCGATTGGCTGGGGATATTTTATGCTAGCTGGATGCTGTGCGACTTTCATTGCCTTGGGAACAATCAGTTTCCAAACACTAAAGGTGATTCGTACTAATCCTGTGGATAGCCTGAAAAATGAATAGGATGAGCTACGATCACCAATTTTCTACTGAGCTGTCTCGGCGCAATTTGATACCAAGTGCGCTTTGTCCAGAACTGAACGTTAACTGTTCAATAACGAACAGTTACTGCTTAAAATAAAAATAGTAAAACACTGACTACCAACTAATAATCAGTGTGGCAAAGCAATTGTATATTTTCATTCCATGTATTGTCCTTATAATTTTTTAACAAGGGACTAAATAGTCAAGTATATTTTTAATAAAACACTTATATGAAAAGGTTTATTCAGACCACAGTATTATTACTGTTGGTACAAGTTTCTTTCGGTCAAAAAATGATACGTAAAGAAACTTTTCAGAACAACAAAATCAAAGATCTCGAAGTCAGCACATCAGGAGGGGCCATCAAAGTAAATGGATCAGATAAAGAATCTGCTTCGGTGGAAATCTGGATATCTCGCAATGGCAACATCCTCGGTTCCTCGGCTGATCTAGAAAAAATATTGAATGAGCACTTTGACGTAACCATTCAATTAGAGGCTGGAAAATTGACAGCATCTGCTAAACGTAAAAGTGGAAAAAGTGGTAACAATCCGATCTCAGTAGCTTTCTATGTCACCGTCCCCGAATCGGTCAATAGCAATCTGAAAACCGCTGGAGGTAGTATACAGTTAAGTGCATTGAATGGCAATCAAATGTTCCAAACCTCGGGTGGCAGCTTACAAATTAGATCGTTATCAGGAAACATTACAGGTAAGACTTCGGGCGGAAGTATCAATGCAAGCAACAGCCAGGGTGATCTCCAACTCAACACCTCAGGAGGTTCCATAACGCTGGATAATTGTTCTGGTAATATCCGGGTTGCTACTAGCGGTGGATCGATTAATGGGAAGAATCTAAAAGGATCGATTGATGCGCACACAAGTGGTGGAAGTATCAATATGGATATGGATACGCTATCGGATGATATGGTATTGGCTACATCGGGTGGTAGCGTGCGGGTTAAGGTACCAAAAGGAAAATACAACATAAACCTCAAAGGATCACGCGTCAGCCTTCCTTCCGCTAGTAATTTTTCGGGTACATCTAAAAAAACTTTGGCTCAAGGAACAATAAATGGTGGCGGCAAAAAAATAGATGCACGCACTTCTGCAGGTTCTGTATCGCTAGATTTTCATTAACTGGTCCTTTATTAAGAACTTACGATATAAAATCAACAGATAATACGTTGTTGAATCAGATTCAACAGCAAGCTTTTAGGGTTACTCGCTTGCTTTTCTGGAAGAAGTAAGCGAGTAAAAATGAGAAAAATTTTCAACGACAGATCTCCCTTTTATAAGGTGTTTCATAAGTCTGAAGTGTCTAACACGAATTGGTCAATTCTGGATAATAAAATAATAATGATCAGACATTACTTCAAAGTAGCCTATCGAAATATGTTTAAGCACAAGACATTGAGCTTTATCCATATTATTGGACTTGCTGTCGCCATTGCTACGGCTACCTTACTCTATCTGACAGCAACGTTTGAGTTATCTTATAATAAGCACCTAAAAGATTATTCAAAAATAGGCCTGCTTTATTTTCAAACGCAGCCACAAAATGGGCTACAAAACAGTGCAACTGCCCCTACACCTCTCGCTCCGCTATTGAAGACACAGATACCGGAAATAGCATACATCAGTCGCTATTATAATGAAGGTATCCATTTGCGTCATGGAGAAAAACAGCTGCAGTCGAATAACAAATACGTAGATGCTGACTTTCTTCCCATATTTAGCTTGCCCACTGTACAGGGGGATAACCATGCTTTGGAAGATCTTGACAATATCGTCATCGATGAAGACATCGCTAAAAATCTGTTTAGTAGCAACGATGTTATCGGAAAGCAAGTAGAAGTATTAGCTGGAGGACAGTGGCAAACAAAAACAATCAGTGCTGTACTCGAGAAACTGCCGTCCAATTCTAGTCTCAACTTCAATACCCTTTTACGCTTCGAACAGAAACCCAACTACAAACAATATAAAGAAGAATGGGGCCATCAGGATCACAATCTTTTTGTAAAAATGAAATCTGATCCTATCAATGATATTGCCTTTACACAGGCTACCCGTTCTTTTATCAAACAATATTATAAAGATAGTGAGCGTATTTTGAAACGAGATGGGGCACTTGCCAATAAAGCCGGTGATTACCTGTCACTACATATCCTCCCTATAGCCGATTATCATTTGAACAATAAAGGTTTGGGAGATGCAGCTTCTCCGACATTCCCGTGGATCCTGCTGCTCATTTCAGGACTCATCTTGTTTGTTGCCTGCTCCAACTTCATCAACCTCTCGCTGGCCAGTTCCTTGGTCCGCAACCGAGAGATAGGTACGAGAAAGACTCTTGGTGGAACTATCAGTAGTTTAACCACACAACTATGGATAGAAGCGCTCTTACTTTGTTTCATCGCCCTATTTCTGGGGCTAGGGATAGCTTTTATACTTCTCCCAGAATATAACGCCAATATGAATTACAGACTGAGTATAGGACAACTGTTTGTTCCGCAAAACCTCCTTATATTCACACTATCGTTTATCACATTAACGCTCTTTGCTGGAGGATATCCCGCTTGGCGCATAGCCCGTACAAATGTCATTGCCAATTTAAAAGGTACGGCTAATATTAGATCAGGTCGATTACGAAACAGCCTTACTGTTATACAATTTACCATAGCTATGGTGCTTATTGTGGCTACAATTGTTATCGGTTCACAATTGCATTATATCACCAACCGTCCACTAGGATTTGATAAAACTGATGTTATCAGTATTCCAATAGGTAGTGGCATTGACCAAGAACGTGCTTTACAACAGATGAGAATCGAACTAGCGTCTCTACCTTGGGTAAAAGGCATCACCGCTTCTGACATCAATTTAGGTTTGGGGAGAGATGGAAGTACAGCTAATAGTCGATTTGGATTCGAATACGAAGGCAAACAAATCTATTCGAATTTTATGCGTATCGATTATGATTATGCCAAGACTCTGGGGATTAAAGTCTTGAAGGGGCGAGATTTTGACCGTACATTTTCGAGCGATACGGCGGCCATCTTAATCAATAGACGGATGGCTGAGCAGCTTGGCGATGTCGAAAATATCGTCGGCAAGACGTTGGACCTAGATGGTAACCCTCAAGTGATTGGTATTATTGACGATTTTAATTTTCAGACACTGCACAGCGAAGTACAACCACTCACGCTATCGATTAATCCAAATCAATCTTCCGTTGAATATTTATTTGTACGAGTAGAAAGTAACAATCCGTCCGAGACTATCCAAGCAATAGAAAATACTTGGAAAAAAATCAATCCAAAAGCCAATGTATCTCCATCCTACTTAGACGAAAATACCAACAATATGTATAAAGCAGAGCAGCGTTTTTCGCGTATTATCATTGGGGGGGCGAGCACTGCTATCTTAATCGCTTGCTTAGGACTATTTGCCTTGTCTTTGTTAATGATAAACCGACGTGTCAAGGAAATTGGCATACGTAAAACACTGGGTTCATCGGTATCGGGGATCGTCCTACTGCTGTCCAAGGATTTTATGAAATTACTGTTTATCTCCTTTCTTTTGGCTTCACCCTTGAGTTGGTGGATGATGAGTGGTTGGTTGGATGACTTTGCATACCATATCGATATAAGTTGGTGGATGATTACCTTAGCAGGTATGGCTATTATGACGATTGCGCTATCCACTGTCGCGGTACAAGCAATACAAGCAGCACGAGCGAATCCTGTAGATAGTCTGAAGGATGATTAACATCATCTGTTTAAATAATCTGCTATTAACAATTGTAAAGGTGCAATATGGATAAATAAATTTTTCTTGTCCAAAACTGAACGTTAACTGTACGATAATGAACAGTGATCATCGTGATTTAAACTACAAGACACTGATTATCAAAACACAAACAAAATGGCAAAGCAATTGTATCCTTTCAGCAAAGTTGGATACCATTTCATTTTTTAACAACGGACTAAATAGGCAACTTATGATCTTGAAGGAAGAGCCAACCCTGTAGATAGTCTGCGCAATGAGTAATATATGGGAGGTAAGGTGATATTTACTTATTGGCTTAGGGAAGCCTAAATGAGAATACATAATAAGCTTTAAAAAATTAACAACGAAAAATAGATGATATGATCCAATTAAAGAACTTATTTAAATGGTATAATGTAGGGAGCACACGTTCATTCGTACTCAAAGATGTCAGTCTGAATATCGAAGAAGGGGACTTTGTATCGATTATGGGCCCGTCGGGTTCTGGAAAATCGACCTTACTGAACATCATCGGTATGTTGGATGAACCGGATGAGGGGGAGTACTTATTTAAAGGAGAAAGTATTTTAGAACTGAAACAAAAGAAAAGAACGCAGCTTTTTCAATCGCATATTGGCTATGTATTTCAATCTTATCATTTGCTTGATGAGATGACGGTATATGAAAACATCGAAACTCCATTAATCTATAAGAACAAATCTTCTTCTGAGCGTAAGTCAATCGTGAGCGATCTGTTGGACCGTTTTAATATTGTGGGAAAGAAGGATTTATTTCCTTCTCAGTTATCTGGAGGCCAACAACAGATTGTTGGGATTGCCAGAGCATTGGCGGGTTCGCCATCCCTCCTGCTCGCGGATGAGCCTACGGGAAATCTGAACTCGAAACAAGGAGAGGAAATCATGGAGCTATTCCAGCAACTCAATGCAGAGGGAGTAACGATTATTCAGGTAACACATTCTGAAAAAAATGCCACTTATGGAAAAAGAACGGTGCACATGATGGACGGTCAATTAAAATAATCAGTACCAATATACCTAAATATATCCCTGCATATGCTTCATTTGGCATATCGCGGGGATTTTTATTAAATTTGTGTATGGATGAAAAAGAATTACAGGCTTTGGTTACCTTATTGGATGATCCTGATCAATTGATTGCAGAAGAAATCGAGCATAAGCTTTTAAGCTTAGGACCTGATATCATTCCTGCTTTGGAGGAATATTGGGAGTCTGCATTTGACCCCTTTATACAAGAGCGTCTAGAGCGTATCATCCATGAAATACAATTTGCCCAAATTAAAAATGAACTCTTGGTATGGAAGATGAGCAACTCTTTTGACCTCTTAGAGGGATTGTTGATCATCAATAGCTACCAGTATCCTTCCTACAACAATAACCTTATACGGGTCACCTTAGAAGAGCTAAAACGAGAAATATGGATAGCGCTAAGGTACGAGATGACTCCTTTGGAGAAAGTGTCCTTGATCAATCATATCTTGTTTGATAAATTTGGCCTATCGGGAAATACACATGACTATCACAATCCTCAAAACTCATTTATTGGCAGGGTATTGGAATCTAAAAAAGGAAACCCTTTGACACTTTCTTGTATCTACAGTATTGTTGCACAAAAACTTGATATCCCTATTTTTGGTATTAATCTACCCAAACATTTTATCCTATCTTATCAAAATGAGTTGCAACCGGAAGATGATTTGTTATTTTACTTGAATGCCTTCAATAAGGGACAGGTGATGCAAAAATCGGATGTTGTATCATTCCTGAGACAACTCAACTTACCCCTATCAAAGGAATATATGTTGCCTTGCGATCACGTGACCATACTAAAAAGAGTACTTCGTAATCTCATGACTGCTTACGAACAAAATGAAAGTACAAGCAAGAAACTAGAAATCGAAACACTCTTTAGGCTCTTAGATGAATAAGTTTTATTCGACACCTTCGCCAGGTCCTCTTGCATCCAATGATAGGGCAACTGGAGTTAATCTAAATTCTTTTGTAATATTCGGTTTGACGTTACCATCATCTGTATTCAAGAAACGCGAGACAGTCTTTGTATCAGCATCGGCAACATAGATGTATTCTGCTCCATCACGGTTATCAATAGCAACGTCCAATGGTCTTTTTAAGCCTGTTAACACGCCTGTAATAATGCGTGTAGGTGTGATAGCGCGATCACTGGTACTGGACAATAATAAAGAAGCTTTTTCAAATAACAAAATCTTACCAACTGATACATCTCCAGTCTTTGTATAAGCAGCAACGGCTAGTAAGTCTTGGCGATCAGAATAACTAAATCCTCTAATTTCACCTTGATCAGCTATGGTCAATACTGCCCTTGGGGGAAAAGACTCAGCATTCAATATGGAATCTACTCCGGGGTTCTTTCTTAAGATATCACTGAATATGGCAATTCCCTTCTTAACCCCTGTGACAGACATATAGAGATCTGAATTCTCTTCAGTTCCTTTAAAAGCCATAGACCATGGCGTAAGTGAACCTAAGGCAATACTTTGTTTTATGTCTGCCCTTCCTCTATAATTACCAGGTCTTTGAAACAAATAGATAGATGATGGTCTGGTCTCGTTACCGATATTGGCTACATAAAGATTTTCCGTCCCTCTGTTATGGTGGTATGCCAATCCTCTGACTTTGGTTAGCAAACCATTTGAAATCAAACCTTTTGCAGCTGGGGCACCTGTTTCTGGGTGTACGGACATGACCTGAATACTGGTATCTTTAACATTTCCACTATTGTCACTGCTTTGGAAAACATATTTTGCAATCGGACTGAATAATATTGCTGCACCACCTTTGATCCCAGAATTATGCGACAAAGAGGATTGAAAAGATGTACTGGAATCTGCACGATCGATAATATCCAGGTTATTATAAGGAGTCTGCGCTTCATCCAATTGAAATTCCGAAAAAGAAACGTAAAGCCTGGATATCGATACTTCGGATAAAGCGGGCTCGTCGTCTTCTCGCACACAAGAAGTTAAACATGTTACAATCGCAAAAAATAGAACAGCTATATATGTTGTTAGTGATTTCATTTTTAATCTGATATAGGTACAAATCTACAAATATGAACGCATATAAAGATAAAAAAAACGAGATTCGGTAGGACTCTCTAAAATCTATTAATCAAATATTTGCTAGTTCAGTACTTTTTGAGTAAAATTGCCAAACTTTTATCAGTAAATAGCAATGGAAGAGAAGGAGTTCGTCAGAGAAAAGTTAACATTACCCAACGAAGGCAAAAAACTGCTTTTACATTCGTGTTGTGCACCCTGCGCTGGAGAAGTAATGGAGGCTTTAATTAGCTCGGATATCGCATTCACGATCTATTTCTACAATCCCAATATTCACCCACGTAAAGAATACGACTTACGAAAAGAGGAGAATATTCGTTTTGCAGAAAAACATAATATTCCCTTTATTGATGCCGATTACGATGTTGATCATTGGTTTGAATTGGCAAAGGGAATGGAAAACGAGCCTGAGAAAGGTTCTCGTTGTACCATGTGCTTTGATATGCGGTTTGAGAAAACAGCAGAATATGCTGCTGCAAATGGATTTGATGTGATTTCAAGCTCATTGGGTATTTCGAGGTGGAAAAACATGGATCAGATCAATGACTGTGGTGTACGAGCTGCATCCCGTTATCAAGATATGGACTATTGGACGTTCAATTGGCGAAAAAAAGGAGGTGCAATTCGCATGCTAGAAATATCTAAAAAGGAACGTTTTTACATGCAGGAATATTGCGGCTGTGCCTATTCCCTTCGCGATACCAATCGATGGAGAATGGAGACTGGTAGAGCAAAAATAGAATTGGGTAAAAATTTTTATGAATAACCGCTTGCAGAAAGGCTAATATCTATAATAACAATTGAAATATATTTTACAAAAAAATTTCAATTCTAACTTATTTATATATACCTTTGCAGGCTCAAATGCAAGATTGTGAAACATCTAAAACAATATAGAATACCGTTTTCGGGGCTAAATGCAGGAAAGCATAATTTTGAGTTTGAAATAAATAAAGAGTTCTTTGATTGTTTTGAGCATTCCATTGTTAAAAGTGGAAATCTAATGGCAAATGTTGAATTACAAAAGCAAGAAAATTTGCTTATATTGAATTTCACAATTGCTGGAGATATCCAATTAACATGCGACGTTTGTTTAAGCGAGTTTCCATCGCCGATTGCAGTTAAAGAGCGTGTTTTAGTCAAATTCACAGCTGAAGACTGGACCGATAATACCGAAGAAGTACTGGTATTATCCAAAAGCGATCATGAGCTAGACCTGACCGAATTGCTATATGAATATATTAATTTAGCAGTTCCTTTGTTCGCTAAATGCAGTGACCAAGGAGAAGATAATACTTGTGACCCGGTGATGTTAGCCCACTTATCAGTTGAGCAAAGCAAGGAAGATCAAGCAAAAAAAGAAAACATTGACCCACGTTGGGCCGCACTAAGAAATATTAAAAATAACTAAAACAGAAATACGAGATGGCACATCCAAAGCGTAAGACTTCTAAATCAAGAAGAGACAAGAGAAGAACACATTATAAAGCAGACAGACCTAGCTTAAGCATTTGTAAAGAAACTGGTGCAGTTCATTTACCACACCGTGCATACACAGTAGATGGTAATTTATACTACAACGGTAAATTGATCATTGATAATACAGCTGTTGTCTAACTTAGATCTTTCAAAACATAAAACATCCCAAAACGAGTATAATTTTCAAATTATACTTTAATTTGGGATGTTTTTTGCGTATTATTGACTTGAAAAATAATCACGAATGAAGATTGGTTTAGACATTTTAGGTGGCGACTATGCCCCTAAAGCAACAATATTAGGTGCAATAGAAGCTCAACAAATTTTATCAAATGATCAAAAACTTGTTCTATTTGGTAATGAAGAAGAGACTAAGTTGCTTATCGAACAAGCTGGGGGTAATCCTTCAGACTTTGAATACGTGCATGCACCTGAAAATATTAGTATGGGAGAACACCCTACTAAAGCGATTACGCAAAAACCTAATTCTAGTATAGCCAAAGGCTTTGAATTACTAAAACGAGGGGAAATTGACTCATTTGCATCTGCCGGTAACACGGGAGCAATGCTTGTCGGCTCACTTTTTAGTGTAAAAGCAGTACCTGGAGTACTAAGACCTGCTATAACGACAATTGTACCAAAACTTAAATCAGGTTTTGGATTACTACTTGACGTCGGCGCAAATGCAGATTGCAAACCCGAAATGCTGAATCAATTTGCGGTTTTGGGTAGCCTGTATTCGCAACATATGTTTGGTATCCCTTCACCGAGGATTGGTTTATTAAATATCGGTGAAGAAGAAGAAAAAGGAAATATCCTCACCACATCCACCTATCCCCTTTTAAAAAACAACGAACACATTAATTTCATCGGAAATGCGGAAGGCCGAGATCTGTTTTCAGATATAGCTGACGTATATGTCTGTGATGGTTTTACTGGAAATGTTGTTTTAAAGCTAGCAGAATCATTTTATGTAGTGACATTGAAAAAAGGATTCAAAGATGAATTCTTCGATCGATTCAACTACGAGCAATATGGAGGTAGTCCTGTTTTAGGAGTTAATGCTCCTGTGATAATAGGTCATGGAATATCAACTCCACAGGCTATTAAAAATATGGTTTTACAATCTAGAGATATGATCCAGTCAGACTTAATTGACAAAATCAGATCTGCATTTAATTAAATTTTATGTCAAAAATTCATGCTGCAATTACGGCAGTTGGTGGATATGTACCTGATTATATCCTCACAAATAAAGAGTTGGAAACGATGGTTGATACCAATGACGAGTGGATTGTATCTCGTACGGGTATCAAAGAACGTAGAATCTTAAAAGGAGAAGGTAAAGCGACTTCAGATCTTGCTGTACCTGCGGTACAACAGTTATTAGAAAAAAGAGGAATTGCCGCAACAGATATTGAATTGATCATTTTCTGTACAAGTACACCAGATATGCTGTTTCCAGCGACAGCAAATATTTTGGCGGATAAAATTGGTGCTACCAATGCTTGGGGATATGATCTACAAGCCGCTTGTTCTGGCTTTCTTTTTGGCCTAACAACTGGTGTTCAATTTATTGAATCAGGTAAACACAAAAAGGTATTGGTTATTGGCGCAGATAAAATGTCTTCAGTAGTCAACTATCAAGATCGCAACACGTGTATCTTGTTTGGTGATGGCTGTGGTGTCGTTCTATTGGAGCCAAATACTGAAGGTATGGGTATTCAAGATAGTATTTTGAAAACTGACGGTTCTGGTGGTCAATATCTAAATATCAAAGGTGGTGGTTCTTTAAACCCTGCTTCGCATGCAACTGTAGACGCTGGTCTACACTACGCTTATCAAGAAGGTAAAACTGTCTTCAAATTTGCGGTTACCAATATGGCCAACGTAGCGGCAGAGATCATGGAGAAAAATAATCTTCAAGCTTCGGATATTGCTTATTTAGTACCGCATCAAGCGAACAAACGTATTATCGATGCAACAGCTGATCGCGCTGGTTTACCTGAGGAAAAGGTAATGATCAACATTCAGAAATACGGTAATACAACAAGCGCTACTATTCCTTTATGTTTATGGGAATGGGAAAGTAAGTTAAAGAAGGGTGATAACCTGATTTTAGCTGCTTTCGGTGGTGGATTTACTTGGGGATCTGTATACTTAAAATGGGCTTACTAAGTACAATAATTATTTTGTAACTTTGAAAGTTGTTTTAAGAATTTTAAAAATTAAAACTAAAATATTTAACCTGCATAACTATGGGTATGGACATTAAACAAATTCAAGACTTGATTAAATTCGTTTCAAAATCAGGTGTGAATGAAGTAGCAATCGAAGAAAAAGATTTCAAAATTACGATAAAAACAAATCAAGAACCTACTTACGTAACAGCTTCGGCTCCAGTTGCTACTGCACCAATCGCAGCCGCTGCTCAACCAACTGCAGTTACTCCTGCAGCAGCTCCAGCGGTAGTTTCTGAAGAGGCTAATTTTATCACCATTAAATCTCCAATGATCGGAACATTTTACCGTTCAGCAGGACCAGGAAAACCAACATTTGCAAATGTTGGCGACGAAATCAATAATGGTAAAGTATTGTGCATCATTGAGGCAATGAAATTATTCAATGAAATTGAATCTGAAGTTTCAGGTAAAATTGTTAAAATCTTGGTGGAAGATGCTCAACCAGTTGAGTTCGACCAACCTTTATTCTTGGTAGATCCTAGATAAGCAATCGTCAATATTTTTATTGCCGATTAACATGAGCGCACAGGAACTGTGCACTCATACCCGAAAACTTCACAGAAAATACAATGTTTAAAAAAATATTAATAGCTAATAGAGGAGAAATCGCTTTACGTATCATTCGCACTTGTCGCGAAATGGGTATCAAAAGTGTAGCTGTTTATTCAACAGCTGATAAAGATAGTTTACACGTTCGTTTTGCGGATGAAGCTGTTTGTATCGGTCCTCCTGCCAGTAAAGATTCTTACTTAAACATTCCAAATATTATCTCAGCTGCAGAGTTAACAAATGCAGATGCGATTCACCCTGGATATGGTTTCTTAGCAGAAAACGCAAGATTTTCATCAATATGTGCGCAGTATGGTATCAAATTTATTGGTCCCACAGCAGAGCAGATTGAAAAAATGGGCGATAAATCGCAAGCAAAAGATACGATGAAAAAAGCTGGTGTACCTACGGTACCTGGTTCAGACGGTCTTTTGGGCTCATTACAAGAAGGTGTTAAACTTGCTAAAGAAATTGGCTACCCTGTTATCATCAAAGCTACTGCTGGTGGTGGTGGTAAAGGTATGCGCATTATTTGGAACGAAGAAGAATTTGAACATGCTTGGGACTCTGCTCGTCAAGAATCTGCTGCTGCCTTCGGTAATGACGGTATGTATCTAGAGAAATATGTAGAAGAGCCAAGACATATCGAAATTCAAGTAGTGGGTGATCAATACGGTACCGTATGTCACTTATCTGAAAGAGATTGTTCTATTCAACGTCGTCACCAAAAACTATTAGAAGAAGCTCCTTCACCATTTATTACGCCTGAATTGCGTCAGAAAATGGGCGAAGCTGCAATCAAAGGAGCTAAGGCGGTCAATTATGAAGGTGCAGGTACGGTAGAGTTTTTAGTTGATAAAAACCGTAACTTCTACTTCATGGAAATGAATACCCGTATTCAGGTTGAGCATCCAGTAACGGAAGAGGTCATTAATTTTGATTTAATCAAAGAACAAATCAAAGTTGCGGCTGGTATCCCAATTTCTGGAAAAAACTATGAGCCTACGATGCATGCTATCGAATGCCGTATCAATGCTGAGGATCCATTCCATAATTTCCGTCCTTCACCAGGAAAAATAACAAATTTCCATTCACCAGGTGGACACGGTGTACGTATCGATACGCATGTTTACGCTGGATACACGATTCCACCGTATTACGATTCGATGATCGCAAAAGTTATCTGCGTGGCACAAACACGTGAAGAAGCAATTTCAACAATGGAAAGAGCTTTAAGCGAATTTGTTATCGAAGGTATTAAAACAACTATACCTCTTCATTTACGCTTAATGCGTGACCCAAACTTTAGAGCGGGTAACTTTACGACGAAGTTTATGGAGACTTTTGACCTTTCAGAAGATAATGTATAATAATATTATCTTTACATAGATAAAAAAATACCATTCTTTTCAATAAGAATGGTATTTTTGTTTACAAACAATTTTTATGAGTACTACAGATCGCAAAAGCCTAATTGAATCTATAAAAGATAAAGGAAAAAATATAGAAGCAGAAATGTCTTTCTTTGATCATCTCGAAGTTCTGAGATGGCATTTGGTTCGTTCGGTGATAGCAATATTTATTTTTGCAGGTTTATCGTTCACCTTTTACGATTTCGTCTTCAACGAAATCATAATGGGACCTAAAAATCTTAATTTCTGGACATATAGAATGATGTGTCTTGTGGGTGACAAGTTTAATATTGATGGGTTTTGTGTGGAACATATTCCTTTCAATATTATCAATACGGAATTGGCCGGACAGTTTATGTTACAGATAAACTCTTGTTTATTGATGTCGTTGCTCTTAGGGTTTCCCTTACATCTTGTTTGAGATTTGGCTTTTTATAAAGCCCGCATTAACAGATTTAGAGCGTAGATCTGCTCGTGGATTTGTTTTTTATGCAACCTTGTTATTTGTATTAGGAGTTTTATTTGGATACTATGTTGTTGTTCCTCTTTCGGTCAACTTTTTAGCGAATATCTCCCTGAGTATAGAAATTACGAATCAGATTACTATTGATTCTTATCTTTCAACGATAGCGACATTATCATTAGGTTGTGGGATCGTGTTCTTATTACCGATATTGATTTTTATCTTATCAAAAATGGGTATCATGACTCCTGAGTTTATGCGTGCTAGTAGAAGATATGCAACGGTAATTATCTTAGTTATTGCCGCTATCATCACCCCTACTGCAGATGTCATCACGATGTTAACGGTAGCGACTCCGATGTTTATATTATACGAAATCAGTATTTTAGTATCGGCGAAAGTAAAAAAACAAAAATTAGCACAAGAAAAAAATAATATATAATGAGTACTTTAAAAACAATTGCGATAGGAAGTGATCACGCAGGAATTGAATACAAAACTGCTATCGTAGCTTTATTAAAAGAATTAGGATACGAGGTAAAAGATTTCGGTCCTTACAATACCGATTCTGTTGATTACCCAGACTATGCACACCCTGTTGCAACTGAAGTTGAGGATAATAAAGCAGCTTTAGGCGTGTTGATCTGCGGAAGCGCAAATGGCGTTGCTATTACCGCGAATAAACACCAAGGAATCCGTGCTTCTATAGCATGGTTAGAAGAAATTGCAGCGTTAGCTCGTCAACATAATGATGCGAACGTAATCTGTATTCCGGCTCGATTTATTGATCTAGAATTAGCAAAATCAATCGTTAAAACTTTTGTTTCCACAGATTTCGAAGGTGGTAGACATGCAACTCGTGTCAATAAAATTGCTTGTGGTTGTTAATTTAACATAATTTAAAGGACGGAGAAAAGGTGTCGAAATACTTTTTCTCCGTTTTTTTTGTTCTAAATAGAAAACAATGAAACAATCATGTTTTTATGTATATCAAATGAATACGCATGATCGCTTCATTACTATTAAAAATAAATTTTATTTCAATGAAAAAAATAGTTAGTCTAATTTGTTTTGTCTCTTCTATCTACAGTTGTGCCATTGCTCAGAATCCAGCTGAAAAATACGCCCGTACGATTACTGAGGAATCAACTAAGAAACACTTGTCAGTCTTAGCATCTGTTGATTTAGAAGGACGTGGTACAGGTCAGAAAGGTGGACGTTTGGCGACCGAATACATCGCGAATGAATTTATGAAATTGGGATTGACTCCACCCGTTGAAGGTAAGTATTTTCAACCCGTAAGTCTGTTGAAAAATAGCTATCAGGTTAAAAGTTTCAAAATCGCTGGTCGACCATTTTTACATGGTCAAGATTTATTGGCCTTAGGAAACAATGAGTTGAAAACTATCGATGATAATGAAATCATATTTGTAGGTTACGGCATTGATGATCCAAAATATTCTGATATCAAAGGACTTGATTTAAAAGATAAGGTCGTTTTTCTGATTAATGATAAAGAGCCTGTTGATGAAAAAGGAAATTCTATTATTACAGGAACAACAAAATTATCTGAATGGTCAACAGTACGCAATAAGAAGGTGAAAGAAATCCTGAAGCATAAACCTAAATTGGTTTTAGCTTATACTGAGGATCTTGGAAAATGGCTTGAAAGCGCAGGTGATCGTGCAACAGACGGACGCTTTAATCTGGCTCAAGACCAAGTTGCACCTGAAACTAATCCGATGCCTATCGTGGTCAATATAACAGATCACGTTGCAAACTATATCCTAAATCTAGGGAAATCAAGCCTAGCCAATGTTATTACCAAAATAAACAGGACTCAGAAGCCGCAATCTTTTGCTATAAAGAGCACATTCAATGCGCAGATGGGGATGGTCACCGAGCAGTTTTCAGACCCCAATGTATTGGGTTACTTAGCAGGTTCGGACTTAAAAGATGAAATCATTGTCATCGGTGGTCATTATGACCATGATGGTAAAAGTTCGAATGGTACTATTTTCCCTGGAGCGGACGATAATGCTTCAGGTACTACTGCTGTTTTAGAATTAGCCAAGGCATTTAGTCAAGCAAAGGCAGAAGGTAATGGCCCTCGAAGAAGCATTTTATTTATCACGTATGCTGCTGAAGAAAAAGGATTGTTAGGCTCTAAATACTATACTGAAAACCCCGTTTTTCCACTCGAAAATACGGTGACTTGTATCAATATAGATATGATAGGCCGTATTGAT
The DNA here is from genome assembly GCF_044740685.1 of Sphingobacterium sp. SG20118. Classification (NCBI taxonomy): domain Bacteria; kingdom Pseudomonadati; phylum Bacteroidota; class Sphingobacteriia; order Sphingobacteriales; family Sphingobacteriaceae; genus Sphingobacterium; species Sphingobacterium sp. SG20118. The sequence continues at coordinate 505,390 of NZ_CP172826.1, read as the reverse complement.
GACAAACATTTGAATGGTAACCATAACTACATCCACTCCATTGGTGCTGATAAGCTGAGTTCTGAATTGTCAGCGATCAACAAAGAAGCTAATGAGAAATCCAGCCAATTGGAATTAGATTTTATGTATGATGATCCTAAAGATCCAATGAAATTATATTACCGTTCAGATCATTATAATTTTGCAAGTAAAGGAATTCCTTCAATATTTTACTTCTCAGGATTACATCCACATTATCACACACCAGAAGATACGATCGATAAAATTGACTTCCCTGTTATGGTTAAAAGAGAAAAATTTATTTTTCAAACGGCTTGGGATGTTGCTAATCGTGATACTAAACCTGCTGTAGATAGTAAAAAAGATTAAAATTACATATAAGATAAAAAGGTGGCCTTTTCTAAGTAGAAGGCCACCTTTTTTTTGTTAGCATAAGCCACCTTGGTTGATGTGGCAATAATATTAGCAATGGCCCCCATTGTATCCTATGAATAGTTTAAGCCTACCTAAAACAAGAAGTCAGCACTCCAATTTCGAGGTATCATACTGTTAAAATACGTTAATTTACCCTTTATCGGGAAAATTAAATTTATATTAGATGTGGATAAACTAACCGTATCTAAACCAAATATGAAACTATATCTTATAGTATTGCTATCTTTTTTTTCCCAGTATGCACTATGTCAGAATTCGGGCGTGTTAAAGGGAACTGTTATTGGTCAGGACAATAAACCTCTTGAAAAAGCGACTGTATCCTTACTCATGCAACAAGATTCTGCTGTTCTCTCGTATTCCTTAACCAATGATAAGGGTGAATTTAATCTGGTCAAACTTCCTACAAACAAAAATCTGATCTTGTATATCTCTCATGTCAATAGTAGCAACCATCATCAAAATATTCTATTACAACCTGATGAGAAGAAACAATTAGATACAATCAAGCTTGGTGGAAAACTTTTGGATGAGGTGGTCATATCTGTTGATCCCCCAGTTCGAATGAATAAAGATACACTAGAATACAATACTGATTTTTTTAAAACAAGGCCTAATGCCAATGCAGAAGAGCTTTTAAAGCAGCTCCCTGGATTACAGATTAATATGGACGGGACTATCTATTACGAGGGTAAGGAAGTTTCGCAGGTGAAAGTAAATGGCAAAGATTTTTTTTCAAGCGATCTACGTATAGCAACACGTAATCTGGATGCTTCCTTAATCAAGACGGTACAGGTCTATCGGGATAAGGGTGAATCAAAAAAAATAGTGGAAGATGAAGAAAAATTACCCATTACCATTAATCTTAAATTTAAAAAGGATTTTCTGAATGCAAGTTTTGGTAAACTTTACGGTAGTGCGGGTACAAGAGGTCGCTATGAAGCTGGGGGGTTGGTCAATACTTTTCAAGATACGCTACAATTGAGTTTTATAGGCTTTGGCAATAATATCAATCGTGAAAGTTTTGATTATAATGAACTGAATCAACATGCTGGATTAGGGAGAGCGGAAAACTATGGTTTTGGAGATTTTGGTGGTAGAAATTACAATGGTAAGGCGAACGATATGGCGATTGGATTTAACCTCAATAATGACTGGGGTAAAAAGAGCAAGCTAAACGTGATGTACATGTTGAAATACAAAAAAGAGGAAGGCCAAAACTCTGGAAACCAAACTTCCCTGTATGATAATATCGAACAGTTCAACGAAAATTCATATAACACCAATAATAAATCTTTAGCTCACAATATCAATACCCTGTTTAGGCATCGGATGGATACGACTGCCTATTTCGAGTTTACACCAAAATTTAGTATTTCGAACAATGATGGAAATAGTAACAGCTGGATGAAAACCTATACCAATGACAAAGTTTTAAATACGAGTACGGACAGCTCGACTACGGATCAATACAATATTAATTATAGCCATAGCTTCTATATTGAAAAACAGTTGCATAAAAACCATATTATAAATTTTAGAAATAGCAGTAATATCAACAAAATCGAATCGGGTGAAATCGGCAATCACCTTACTGCAATTTTTCAAAACCCTATACCTAATGCGAGTCTATTCGAGGACAAGTTTAAAAAACAAAAATCGAGTAGTAGCAATACTCATCTAGGTTATAATAATAAAAGTATCGAAAAGCTGAATTTTGACTTCTATATTTCCCATAATATGGAGAATAGGAGCCCCACAGAAAGTTTACACTACAATCGGGACAGTACAGGGGTAATTCACGGTGACCAATTCGAAAACAGTTATCGCGTTAAATCACAATATTATATATCGGGTATTCGGTTTTTCTGGAAGCCCTTTAAAAAATTGGCCATAAATTTTGGTACTGCTTATTCACTACGAGACAATCAGTTTGAGTTATTCAAGATCAATGAACGTAAAAAGACTTCAAATGGATATTGGCTTCCGAATATTAATATTCGGTATAAGGATTTCGATTTTTCATGGGCTAAAGATCTTCAAGGGCCTTCAACAAATAGAATGCAGACTGTAACAGACTCATTAAACCCACTTATGACCCGATTGCCCGCATTTTTTTATGAAAACATCCTACTACAAAATGTGCGGTTTTCATTTAATAAATATGCGCAAAAATACCAGTTTGGTCTATATGCCAATGTGGATTACAAAGATAAAAGCGAGGGATATAAGAGCTGGAGAGATGCCACCACAGGACACTATACTGCTCTGGCTTTTCAAGCCGGTTCGACAACGAATTATAATGCTTACCTGTATGGAAGATATAATTTTAAATCTGATAAAGATTGGGTATTCTACATTTCCCAGAATAGTAGCTTCTATACTTATCAACAATATGCCACAATCAATGATGTGGATAATAAAATGAATAATCTTAGCATTCATCTCGCTCAAGAATTTTCTGTAACTTGGAAAAACCTGATTGGGCTTACCCCAAAATATACTTACAGTTGGAGCAAATCCATGAATTCAGTCAAAAACAATCCTGATTTTATTCAAAGTGCCTATGTAACGCATAAAATTGGTGTGGGATTAAATATAAATCCAATAAAAGGTTTTTCATTGGAAACTTCTTATTCTTTGGATAATAGAGCAAGTGGCTTAAATGATAGGGCAAATTATCATATCTTAAATTCTTCGCTTTACTATACGCTAAAAAACGATTCACAGATTAAGTTAACGGGTTTTGATATCTTAAACCAGAACAGACAAAATTATTGGGGTACTCACGGAAATACTACTTATTACCAAAACACCGTTACATTGCAACAATACTTTTTAGTGGGGTATATTTATAAATTTAAAATAACAAAACTCAAAAATTAAACAAACAGGCTCTTAGATTGTTGAAACTGTAGAAATTAAAATTAATATGGCATTTGTAGATTACTATAAAGTACTTGGTATTGACAAAACTGCATCCATAGATGCTGTAAAAAAGGCTTATCGGAAATTAGCGCGAAAGTATCATCCAGATTTAAATCCGAATGATGAGGCGGCAAAACAAAAATTTCAAGAGATAAATGAAGCAAACGAAGTGCTCTCAGATAGTGAAAAACGTAAAAAGTACGATCAATATGGCGAGAAACTGGGAACGTGGTGAAGAATACGAAAGGGCACAACAACAATATCGTCAACCAGATGGCAACCCATTTGGGGGATCGCAAAGCTATTCGGGTAATTTTGATGACGGACAATTTTCTGATTTTTTCGAACAAATGTTTGGCAGTCGTACAGGTGGGGGAAGAAGAAATAACTTTCGAGGTCAAGATTTCAATGCTGAACTGGAATTAACGCAGCAACAGGCTTATACTACCCACCCGCAGACCTTTACGATAAATGGTAAAAACATTCGCATCAACATTCAGGCTGGTGTAGAAGATGGTCAAAAAATAAAGCTGAAAGGTCTTGGCAGTGATGGCGTAAATGGAGGACCTAAGGGTGATCTCTACATCACTTTCAACATCATTCCCGATCATAAGTTCAAAAGACAGGGTAACGACCTTTATACCTCACTAGATATCGATTTATATACTGCAGTCTTAGGGGGTGAAGCAATCATTGATACGTATGGTGGTAAAATAAAACTTAAGATTCAACCTGAAACACAAAACAATGCCAAGGTAAGGTTGAAGGGAAAGGGCTTCCCTATCTATAAAAAAGAAGGTGAATTTGGTGATTTATATGTCAGCATGAATGTGCTTATCCCAACAAATTTAAGTGATAAAGAAAAAGAACTTTTTAAACAATTAGCAGATTTAAAAAAATAATCTAATGGAAAGAACGCTAATCCGATTATCAGATTACTGCCATTCTAGGAAAGCAGAAATTACTTTTATAGAGACATTAAATGAATATGGACTTCTACATATTATCATCCAACAGGAGGAAAAATACATCGAAGAGGAGCAGCTGAGGGATTTAGAAAGGTTTTCAGATTGGTATTATGACCTTGACGTCAATCCTGCAGGTATTGAGGTTGCCCATTATCTTGTCCAAAAAGTAGAGGAGCTGCAACATGAATTACAAAAGTTAAAAAATCAACTCAAAGCATTGGAATCATAGTCCTATGCTTTGAGTTAACCCGATAGTGATGTAAAATCTTAGACTTACTAATCACTTAGGTCTTTGTCGACAATTACTTTATCTTGCCAAATGGTACGGTGATGCAAATCTGTCAGTTCTATGCGATAGAGCCCTTTACAAACGACAAAAGAACCATACGATTGTCCTGGTGCTACTACACGGTAGATAATCAATTTATTTGAGTCTGACTCCCCTCCTAAAAAACCTTTCAGTAATGTGTAATTATCCTTTTGTATAAACTGATCCGGTATTCGGTAATCAAAATGACCTCTACTGCTATCATCTGGACAAAGAATTTCGGTACGACTGGGTGTGAAAATATAATTACTTCGGAACATAGAGGCATTTGAAATCGCCAGATCTTCGATGATATCGAAATTCTTAAAATCTTGCTTAGGAATTATATAAATCAAACTCAGGTATTCTTCTCGTCCCAAGGACTGCTTAAAGGGTACTATAGCATGGTAGATGAACTGATTTTTCACAGCCGTAGTTTGATAATAGTACTTCCCCTCGACCGTTTTCTTAATTGAGAATCCATCCCTAGAAATGAGGGTTTTCGTATTTTTAAAGCGATCTTCCGATTTATTATTAATAAGGGTAATCAATCTAAATGCGGTATCATTCTTGCTTTTTCCTGTAAACAAAACGGTATAATCATCGGCTTTATATCCCAATCTCTTGATGAGATGTTGATCAGCTCTTGAAATATGCAGGTTCTGTAATCCTTTTTTTGATTTTTTATCATAATTTAAAAAATTATCACCTACATAAACGGACAAATTACGTTCGATGTTCACAAAGTAGTCATCGCCATCAACAAGAAAACCTTTTGGTGTAAATTGATACGCAGATTGACAGGAGGTGAATAAGGTTATATAGAATAATAGATAGATAGCTCTCATAATGATGCGAATAAAAGCTCCATCAACTGGAGCTTTTTATTTTACTTCGATATACTTAAACGTATAGGCAACGTGTATGCTACGCGTACATTTTGACCATTTTGAATTGCTGGCTTCCATTTCTCTGGATAATTTTTCAACAAATTGAAAGCAGCTTGACCAGCCCCATATTTTAAGTCTTTCTTAATCTTCAAGTTGCTCAGACTTCCATCTTTTTCAACAATAAAGCTCAACTCGATAACCCCATTGATTCCATTTTTTAATGCCTCTTCAGGATATTCATAATTCTCTCCTACATACTTCATAAATTCATTCATGCCATTAGGTGGAGAAGGCTTTACTTCTACTGCCGAGAATAATGTGACATCTTCTTGCGAGTTTTTTGGTTCAGGGAATTTCACCTCTTTTTCATTATCGGAAAAATCAGCATCTTGTTTTGCCTTGAAATTTTGATTGTCTTTTTTGTCAGCTTTTCCTTGAGCTGGCTTGCTACTCTCTTGCTTATTTTGGTCTATTTTTGTCACCGTTGGCTCTGGATAACGACCTGCTTCAAACTTTATCGGTATCAAATATGAAGACCGGACTGCTTTACCATGATGAACTGCTGGTCTCCACTTTTTACCATCTTTTATCACTTGCTCTGCAACTTTTGCGGAACCATAACCTAAATCATTTTTCGCTTTAACACGTGAAACAGTACCATCCTTATCGATCATAAACTGAACTTCAATAGTGCCGTTAATGCCATTTTTAATCATTTCTTCAGAATACTTAAAATTTTGGCCTACATACTTCATAAAAGCATTCATACCCCCTGCAGGTTCTGCCTTAACTTCAGGATTGACAACAATATTTTCTTGTTGTGTATGGTCACTCTGTAGCTCTATAAGCGAACTTACAACATTGGATACCACGGGCAAACGTACATCGTTCACCGTATTGATGATTTCTGTTTTAGCATCGACGGTATTATTCAATACCAATCCTACTAATGCTATGATACCAACGAATGGAAACCATGAGCATATATTTCCATTGACTGGATTTTTTTGATTTATTTTGAAATAACATCATAATTCTCTTTTTTAAAATGGACTCGCTGGCAAACTGATGTGATAACATATCAGTTGACACCCGAAGCGCATTTGCAATTAATAATTCTGCATAAGATGTTTTATCTTCTGCAGCACAAAGTTCATCAGCAATACATTCATGCTGAAATTTTAATTCTTTGATATAAAAAAAGAGTACAGGGTTGAACCAATTAAATACACGCACAAATTCCAACAATAAGATATCATATGAATGCCCTTGTTGCACATGGACCATTTCATGTCGATGAATGATCGCATTTGATTTTGCTGCTTCACCGAGGTAAATAAAATTTAAAAAGGAAAATGATGCATTCCCATCTATTTCATGAAATCGTCGATATAGTTTAAGCAATCTTATCAATAAAAATACGATCATTCCCAGAATGGAAATTGTATAGAGTATTTCAAAATTCCAATCCAAATATCCTAATGGGTGCTTGCCTACAATCTCGATTTCAGGTAATCTCAAATCTGCGAATTCTAACGAAATGGCTGGTAACAACTTCGTCCTATAATCCAGTCTAGATAGATCCATAAATTGTACTGCTGGTACAGTATAAGACAATATCACAGCACTTAATAAGTAGATTCTATTTCCTTGAAAAAATGTCAGCTTCCTTAAGAAAACATGATAAATGAAATAAAATACAATTAAACTTATATTCGCTAAAATTAGGTAAGCCATCATAATATGAGTTTTTAGGTTTTGAAATACACTAAGTTTTCTTTTGTTTCGCAATCAATTCTAATAAGTCATTCACGTCATTGAGATCCAATTTATTTTCTTCCAAAAAATAAGACATCATACTCGAAGCTGAATTATCAAAATAATTATGTAATAGTTTCCCTGTAATTAGTTTTTTATACTCCTCTTTCGTAATCTTAGGGATATAGCGGTGGCTTTTTCCAAAAGACTCGTGCACCAAGAAACCCTTGGTTTCCAAGATGCGCACTATTGTGGAGACTGTATTATAAGCTGGTTTTGGTTCTGGTAAACGGTCAATCACTTCTTTTACAAAGGCACCTTCCATTTCCCATAACTCCTGCATAATTTGCTCTTCAGCTTTTGTAAGTTCTTTAATTTCGTTCATAACACTTCTATTAATACGGCACGTCTGCCTATAATCGATTATACAACAAGATAGAACTAAAAACTTAGTTATCAAACTAAGTTTTTAGTTCTTAACACAATTAACTGATAATCAATTGTATAATTTTAAGGTTCAGATTAAATTGTCATCATTATTCGCTTTGGGATTATTTTATTTCCCAGAAAATCTAATGGAGCACTAGAAATAATTTTGCTCAATCCATACTCCACCTACGGTTATTTTTCTTTTCCGATTGTTTAGCCTTACGATCCAAACGATTGAGTACTTTCCCATAAGGGATTTTTGTTTTCTTCCGTCTTTTAGTAGGTATTAGTGTTGTTGTAATGATATTTAAAAATCGTGCGATTGCTATTTCCTTATTTTTCAATTGTGAACGATCGGTATCGCATTCTAATTGAAATACTGCATCTTTATTAATACGGTTACTCCATGTCTCCATGATCAACAGCTTTTCTTCTTCATCCAAACACGCACTTGCTAATACTGGCCATTGTAAAAGCACTTTAGACGATACCTTATTCACATGCTGACCTCCTGCCCCACCTGAACGTGTAAATTTAAATGTTAACTCTTTTAATAATTCTTCTTTATCTACTATGCTCATTTCTTTTCCAGTTTATCTATCTTTTCAATAAGATCTTTTATTATTTCCAATTGATATTGTTGCATTTCTATCAATTCTTGTTCTTTATGAATCAATAAATGATCTATTTTTTCGTGTAAAGTCCGTATTTCTAATTCGGCTTTAAGATTGACCATATAATCATTTTGTGCCCGTTGACGGTCTTTTTCTTCTTGTCTATTTTGGCTCATCATGATTACCGGCGCCTGGAGGGCAGCTATACATGATAATAACAAATTGAGCAAAATAAAAGGATATGGATCAAAGCCTTTATCGCTCAACCAGTATATATTTAATATAATCCAGCATACTAAAAATCCTAGAAAGGATAATATAAAAGTCCAACTCCCCCCAAAAGCTGCAACTTTATCCGCAACTTTTCCACCAAATGTTTCGGCTTTGATTTCTTGATCAATAGAAGCTGTAATAACCTGATTATTGCTTAGGCTTTGTAAAACTAATTCATCCAAACGATTCAGTTCACCTAACTCATTTTTTAAAATAGTAGAAATATATTTTTCTTTGTAGCCATCCAATTCGCTGGAAGCTATAAGCGAATCTTTAGAAAACTCTGGAAAATCTTCCTTTACGAGATCAAAAATCGAAGTTCGCAATGTTGCTCCCCTCACCTTACTTGTTACCGGGAAGGTCTTTCCTGATATATTACTAACAAAAGTCTTCATAATAAGCTTACTTAATATGCTACAAGATAATTTTTTTCCGTGAATAATGCCCCAATTACCTTCCCTGAGCATAAATCTATAGCTTCAGAAATTATTGCATTCGTGTGATTGGCTGTTTTCCAAAATAATCTTTAATTTGCAGTAAATAAATAAGCATTATGAAAATAGGGATTGTATGTTATCCAACATTTGGCGGTAGTGGCGTCGTAGCTACAGAAACTTGGAAAGGCATTGGCAACGCACGGACACCAAGTGCACTTTATTACCTATCGTCAACCTGCTCGTTTGGACTTTTTTTCGGAAAATCTATTTTATCACGAAGTTGCCGTATCACAATACCCGCTTTTTGACTTTTTGCCTTATGAGTCTGCTCTAGCAAGTAAACTGGTCGATGTGGTTCGTTTTGAAAAACTGGATGTCATTCATGTTCATTATGCTATTCCTCATGCTTCTGCAGCCTTTATGGCTAAACAGATATTATTGACCTATGGTATTAATATTCCGGTCGTGACCACCTTACATGGTACAGATATTACTTTGGTAGGTAAAGATAAAAGTTTCAGCCCAGTTGTTACCTTCTCCATCAATCAATCTGACGGAGTAACGACCGTATCACAAAGCTTGAAAGACCAGACCCTTACTTTCTTTGATATTAAACGAGATATTGAAGTCATTCCAAATTTCATCGACTTGGAACGATTCAGCATAAAAGATCGCTCGCACTTCAAAAGAGCTATTGCACCCGGAAATGAGCGTATACTTATCCATACTTCAAACTTTAGAAAAGTAAAGAATACAGGCGATGTCATCCGTATCTTCCAGAAAGTGAACGAACATATACCAAGCAAGCTATTGATGGTTGGCGATGGTCCAGAACGTACAAATGCGGAAGAATTATGCCGTGACTTAGGTGTCTGTCAAGATGTACGATTCTTAGGTAAACAAGATGCAGTTGAAGAGATTTTATCCGTTTCGGATCTATTCTTGATGCCTTCAAGCTCCGAAAGTTTTGGACTTGCTGCCTTAGAGGCAATGGCTTGTAAAGTACCTGTTGTATCTACAAATACAGGAGGCCTACCTGAATTAAATGTGAACGGTGAAACTGGTTTTTTAAGTGATATCGGTGATGTCGCTGATATGGCCAAAAACGCCATTTATATTTTGGAAGATGAAGAACGCTTAGAAAAGTTTAAAGATGCTGCATTAGCACGTGCAAAGACATTTCAATTGAGCAATATTATGCCTCAATATGAGGAATACTATAGAAATGTGATAGAAAAAGTTAAAAATTCTTAATAAATGTAACATTCGTCCTCATCGGATGAAAAAAAAATTTTATCTTTGGCCTTTGGAGAATTTCCAAAAAAACAATTATGAAATACAAACGTATCCTATTAAAACTTAGCGGCGAATCCTTAATGGGTGATCAAAGCTATGGCATTGATATCAAGAGAGTTGCCCAATATGCGAAAGATATCAAAGAGTTACATACTCAAGGTTTAGAAATTGCTATTGTTATTGGTGGAGGTAATATCTATAGAGGTTTAAGTGCAGAACAGTCAGGTATGGACCGTGTACAAGCGGATTATATGGGTATGTTGGCCACTGTTATCAACAGTATGGCATTACAAGATGGTCTTGAAAAAGTAGGTTTGAAAACTCGATTGTTGACAGCTATTAAGATGGAACAGATCTGTGAACCATTTATTCGAAGAAGAGCCGTGCGTCACTTAGAAAAAGGACGTATTGTTATCTTTGGTGCTGGAACTGGTAACCCCTACTTCACGACCGATACTGCAGCTTCACTCCGTGCTATCGAAATCAATGCAGACGCAGTATTAAAAGGTACTCGTGTGGATGGTATCTATACTGCTGATCCGGAAAAAGATCCTACAGCAACACGTTTTGACGAAATTTCATTTACTGAAGTTTATGAAAAAGGTTTAAATGTAATGGATATGACTGCATTTACGCTATGTCAAGAAAACAATTTACCGATTATCGTATTTGATATGAATAAACCAGGTAATTTGCTAAAATTAGCTAACGGAGAGCCAGTAGGTACTGTCGTACGCTAATCATAAAAAGATAAAAACGATATTAAGATATGAATGAATTAATTTCACTTGAATTGGACGATTGTAAGGAGAATATGTCCAAAGCTGTTTCTTTTTTAGAATCAGAATTAACTAAAATACGTGCTGGGAAAGCTTCTCCTTCTATGTTAGATGGTATTTCAGTTGATTATTATGGATCTCCAACTGCATTGTCTCAAGTTAGTAATATTAATACAACTGACGCACGTACGATTGTTATCCAACCATGGGAAAAGCAACTAATATCTGCAATTGAAAAAGCAATTACAGATGCGAATTTAGGTGTCAACCCTCAAAACGATGGTATTGTCATACGTATGGTTATCCCTGCTTTGACAGAAGAAAGAAGACGTGACTTAGTGAAGAAAGCTAAAGAAGAAACTGAAAAAGGTCGTGTTGTCGTTCGTAATATCCGCAAAGAGACAAATGAGTCGATTAAAAAATTGAAAAACGATGGAGCTTCTGAAGACGAAATTAAAGTTGGTGAAGCTGAAGTTCAAAAATTGACAGATTTATTTATTGCAAAAGTTGATAAATTAGCTGAATTAAAAGAAAAAGATATCATGACGGTATAATTTTCTTATTTTAAGAATATTAGAATGGGGATGTATCATATACATCCCCATTTTTTATTTGTGATAATAGTTTTATTTAAAATTAGTCGTAACTTGATCTTAAAACTAAATTTAAATCAAATTAAACAGTATGAATAATTCACGCCGTCAATTTATCAAAAAAGCTGGTCTTGGGCTTTCTGCAGCGTATTTTTTACCACATTTCGTGTCTTGCGAAAATAATACAAAAGTTCTTGATTCACCATTTGCAAATATTGGTGTCCAACTCTATTCCATTCGTGATCTCATGGCTGCAAATCCGACAGCATCATTACAAGAGGTTTCTAAAATCGGTTATAAGCACGTAGAAACATACGGAATCGACCCTGTCGCTAAATCTTTTTGGGGTCTCGATTATAGGAGTTTAAAAAAAGTATTGGATGATAATGGTTTAAAATCACACAGTGGTCACTATGATATGTCAAAATATTTCAGCCGTAACCACCAAGATAAGGAAGATTTAAACATTTATTTTGATGCTGCAAAAGAACTAGGTCAAGAATACGTTATCGCACCAGTGTCGCCTATGTTTGACATTTCATCGTTGAAAAAAGATGACTTTCTATATATAGCAGAACAATTAAATAAAGCTGGAGAGCAAGCTAAAAGCCATGGATTGAAAGTAGCCTTCCATAACCATTTTTGGGAATTTAGAGATTTAGGAAATGGTACTCGAGGTGAGGAAGTCCTATTAGCTTTTACAGAACCCGATTTAGTAGATTTTGAACTCGACTTATATTGGGCAGAAAAAGCTGGAATTAACCCGGTAAGCTTATTCGAAAAATTTCCAGACCGATTCAAGTTATGGCATATTAAGGATATGGATAAAGCGTTTACCAAAACTATTGTCGGACCTGAGTATGACAAGCTGGACTTTGGCGGAATCGCTAAGGAAGTAAGATATACGGAAGTAGGTACTGGTCACATCGACTTTATCGCAATTGCACAAGCGAAAGCGAAAGCTGGTTTAAAATATGCATTTGTAGAACAGGATGATATTTACCTTCCAAACAAATTTGAGAGCTTAAAGAAAAGCTACGATTACGTTGAGCAACATTTAGCAAAAATATAATATATAAAAAAAGGGCTACATGCCCTTTTTTTATATATTATAGCGAGCTGTACTAAAAAGTCATTTTCTCTACTTCTTCAGCTGTCTCAATCACTTTTGCCGCTAATTCAGCTTTAAAAGCAATAACGTTCTTCTCGATTTCCTTATCTTGGGTCCCAAGAATCTGTGCAGCAAGGATACCTGCATTTTTAGCAGCATTCAATGCAACGGTAGCTACTGGTATACCATTTGGCATCTGCAAGATAGACAGAACAGAGTCCCAGCCATCTATTGAATTCGATGATTTGACCGGAACACCGATAACAGGTAAATGTGTAATCGACGCGACCATGCCTGGTAGATGTGCTGCGCCACCTGCTCCAGCAATGATCACTTTCAAACCTCTCTCCGCAGCATCTTGTGCATAATCAAACATGCGCTGTGGAGTACGATGTGCTGAAACAATAGTGACCTCAAAAGGGACTCCTAATGTTTTCAATACATCCACTGCATCTTGCATTACAGGTAAGTCTGACTTACTTCCCATAATAATTCCAACTAAGGCTTGGTTCACTGTTGACATATATATTAAGCTTTTACTTTCAAAATTTCTTGTACTTTTCTTGCATTACTGATGGCCAATTCACGATCATCATTTATAATACACACATGGCCCATTTTACGGTAAGGTTTTGTAAATTTCTTTCCATATAAATGGACATATACGCCTTCCATAGCCAAAATCTCTTCAACACCTTCATATTTTGCCAATCCTTCATATCCTTCCTCTCCCAAAAGATTGATCATTACTGCATTTGACCGACAACGGGTGTCTCCAAGAGGTAGATTAAAAATAGCTCTCAAATGTTGTGCAAACTGTGAAACGTAGTTACCTTCGATGGTTTGATGTCCACTATTATGTGTGCGAGGAGCAATTTCATTGACCAAAATATCTCCATCGTTCGTTAAAAACATTTCAACAGCCAATAATCCAACAATCTGTAGATCATTCGCAATCTTCTTGGCTAGTTCTTCAGCTCTCTGTTGGATATCGAATCCATAAGTAGAAGGTGCTATCAAAAACTCAACTAAGTTAGCTTCAGGATTGAATTCCATTTCCACCATTGGGAAAGTAGCTACATCACCATCATCATTTCGAGCTACGATAACAGCAATCTCTTTTTCAAAATCAACCCATTCTTCTATCAAAGAGGGTTCATTAAATGCGGTCTCTAAATCAGCTATTGCATTTATTTTCTTTACGCCCTTACCATCGTAACCATCTTTACGTAATTTCTGAATATAAGGAATGGTTAAATTGGCATTATTAAGGTGCTCTTTTGTGGAGATGAGCTGAAATGCTGAAGTTGGTATATCATTTTGTTTAAAAAACTGTTTCTGTAGTCCTTTATCTTGTATCAAACGAATGATACGAGATTGTGGATAGACAAGCACTCCTTCTTCTTCCAATTTTTCCAACGCATCTACATTCACTTTTTCAATCTCGATCGTTATCATATCAAGATCTTTTCCAAAATTGTATACGGTTTCAAAATCGCTCAAAGAGCCACATTCAAAACGATTGCATAATTTACGGCAAGGTGCATTCTTATCTGGATCAAGAATATGAACATTAACGTTGTAATTAATGGCCTCTTGAATCAACATCCGGCCTAATTGACCACCGCCAAGAATACCTAATTGCAAATCACCATAAAAATCTTTTCCCATGTCTATTTTTCTATTTCTATTCTATTTAAGCCTTTTGGTTAAACAACTGTTCTCCCAACAAACTTTCTTTTTCAATTTTCTTTTGTAATTCTAAAAATGCACCAATCAGTGCTTCAGGTCTTGGGGGACATCCCTGTACATACACATCTACAGGTATTACACGATCGACTCCTTTTACTACATGATAGCCGTGCTGCCAATAGGGTCCTCCACAATTGGAACATGAGCCCATTGAAATCACATACTTCGGTTCGGGCATCTGCTCATATAGTTTACGGATACGATCTGCCATTTTAAAGGTTACCGTACCTGCTATAATCATCACATCTGATTGTCTTGGAGAAGGGCGCGGAAAAACACCTAAACGATCCAAATCATAATTGGCAGCCATAGCTCCCATCATCTCGATTGCGCAACAAGCGATACCAAAACTGATAGGCCACATAGATGACAATCTTGCCCAATTTAGTAAATCGTCTAATTTAGCGACAATCACACCATTATTTTGTATTTGGCTTTCTAAACTCATGATGATGCTCCTGGTTTTTTGAATCTGGGTTTAAAGGCGATTTTTGAAGTAACTGTTTCATGCTCGACCTTAGCGCTATCGTCTTTATGAAATGTTTCCTTATAATCCCTCAAGGGATAGGTTGCTTGATTAATGGCATGGTAAGCAGCGTTTGGAATATTAACATCTACTACTGGTCGTTGATGAATGGGCTTCACCCACTCGAGATCGCCTTTTACCCACACAAATATCAACCCTAAAATTAGGACACCCACAAAAAGTGCCATTTCAATTAGTGTAAACCAGCCCCATCTTCCGTCTGCAGCGATATATTCTACTTGTCCAAAAACAGTGGCCCAAGGAAAAATAAAAATTAATTCAACATCAAATAGCAAGAAAATAAGTGCAATCACATAAAATCTTGGATTAAATTGAACCCAAGAAGAACCGACTGCATCTTCACCACATTCATAAGTACTTAATTTTTGGGGAGTTGGTTTTTTTACAGACAGTATTCTACCTGCCATAATGGTCATCGCAACTAAAAATATCCCTACCAAAATTATGATAAGTATCTTTCCGTATTCCGATAATTGCCCGGGGTCATCCATTGTGTTACAAAGTTAAAAAATAAATCTATTACAATCAGAACTAAGTCTAAAATACAAAAAATAAATACGAAATATAAATCGATAATGAGGTCTAATCAAATATTTCAATATAACTATGCCCTAACTTTGATGCGATATCATTCATCTTGCAGAGGCGGCAGCCTATTATATTATAAAAATACCCTAAAAATAAGATATTTTTAGGGTATTTTTATAATATAAGAAATACACTCTCTCTTATCTTCCTGGCATTTTAGGCATGTTTTTCATTAGCTTAGCCGCCATTGCTGGATTTGACATTTGTTTCATGACTTTACGCATATCTCCAAATTGTTTCATCAGCTTATTTACTTCATTAATATCAGTACCTGATCCTTTTGCGATGCGGATACGACGTTTCTGATCGATTGCATCAGGATTTTCTCTTTCAAAAGGAGTCATCGAATCAATAATTGCTTCGATTGGTTTAAAAGCATTATCATCAACTTCAATATCTTTCATTGCTTTACCAACTCCAGGAATCATCCCCATCAAATCTTTCATGTTACCCATTTTTTTGATTTGCTGGATCTGCGATTTAAAATCGTTGAAGTCGAATTTATTTTTACGAATTTTCTTTTGTAGTTCAGCCGCTTGTTTTTCATCAAACTGATGTTGCGCACGTTCTACCAAAGAAACAACGTCACCCATACCCAAGATACGAGAGGCCATACGATCTGGATAAAACACATCCAATGCATCCATCTTCTCGCCAGTACCAATAAATTTGATTGGTTTATTGACAACAGATTTAATAGACAATGCAGCACCACCACGGGTATCGCCGTCTAATTTTGTCAATACAACTCCAGTAAAATCCAATCGATCGTTGAATGTCTTCGCTGTATTCACCGCATCTTGACCTGTCATTGAATCGACAACAAAAAGAATTTCATGTGGTTGAGTAGCTTCTTTTACAGCCGTAATCTCCACCATCAATGGTTCATCGATTGCTAAGCGACCTGCGGTATCAATAATAACCACATTATGTCCATTTCTTTTTGCCTCTTCTACCCCTGCTCTTGCAATAGCAATAGGATCTGTGGAATTACGATCCACATATACAGGAACGCCTACTTGTTCGGCCAATATTTCCAATTGGTCAATAGCTGCTGGACGATAAACGTCACCTGCCACCAATAAAGGTTTTTTGCCTTTTTTATCTTTTAAATGTAATGCTAACTTTCCTGCAAATGTCGTTTTACCAGCACCATTCAATCCAGCGATAAGGATAACAGTTGGGTTTTTTGAAGTTTCTAATTCTGTAACAGAAACCACCCATCAACGCTGTCAACTCATCATTCATGATTTTTGTCAACAATTGACCTGGAGAAATACTTGTTAGTACATTTTCCCCTAGGGCTTTTTGTTTAACATCATCCGTAAATACTTTTGCAGTTTTATAATTCACATCGGCATCTAATAATGCCTTACGAATTTCTTTCATCGTTTCTGCAACGTTGATCTCGGTAATACTACCTTGGCCTTTTAAAACCTTAAAGGCTCTATCTAATTTATCCTGTAAGTTCTGAAACATGATAATTGTAAGTCTATGCTATTATAAAAAGCAAAGTTAAAAAAATTGTCGGAAGCTGAAGCATATAGATTTCAATTCCAAGCATTAAAGCATGAAAAAAGCGAACATTTTTAAAGATATTCGCTTTTCTATGCTTTAAGTATAATTAAAATGATTAATCTCTTCTTCCGAATAACATAGAAGCATAATATAATAAAGTTACCAAAGCACTTAATGCCGCAACTACATAAGTCATAGCAGCCCATTTCAATGCATCTTTCACTCCCTCATCTTCTGATGAACTATATGTTACGCCATTGTTGCTCAACCAGGCTTTCGCACGGTTAGATGCATCAAACTCTACAGGCAATGTTACGAAACTAAAGATTGTCGTAATCGCCAATGCTGCTACTCCTACCGCCAATACAATATAATTTTGGGAGAAAATCATCAACATAACACCTAACATCAATACCCAAGACGTTAATTTTGATGCAAAACTAACCATTGGTACCATAGCAGATCTAAACCCTAGCCATTTGTAAGCTGTTGCATGCTGAACTGCGTGTCCACATTCGTGTGCTGAAACAGCTGCAGCAGCAATACTGCGTCCACTATATACTTCGGGACTTAAATTTACTGTTTTATCAGCTGGATTATAGTGATCTCCTAAGCGATCTGGAATGGATACGACTTTAACATCATAAATACCATTATCATTCAGCATTTTTTGTGCAATATCTGCTCCCGTCAGTCCACTTGTTAACGGAATTTCAGAATATTTTTTAAACTTATTTTTAAATCGGGTTTGTACGACCAGGCTGACAACCATGATCCCTATAAATAAAATCCAATACATAATATTTTCCTTGTTTTAATAATTACCTAATCAAAATACATTCCATCTTATCAAAGTAGACAAAATTTCACTTGCTAAAATACCAAAATCATTCTTAAATATGAAAATGATGACCAAGCGAATTAAAAATATGACATTATTACATCTATTTTACCTTACATATTTCAAAATTGACAGTATAATTTAGATTAATCATCAAGCTTAATTAAAATAAAATACAAATATCCACTATTTTATAGAAAAGAATATTTCTTCTGAGTGGAATAAAAAAATACATGATTATATTTGCGCCAACGTAAACAATTTATTAAACCAAGTTAAAACAAAAAATGAATCAAAGTAAAATTTCAGCTTTATTAACAGCTGTTGTAGTCTTATTATTATCCTCGTGCGCCTCTAAATTCCATTCTATTACTCCTGAGCAGCTATATTACAAATCTGATCAATCTGATAAAGAAGTAATTTTAGGGTACAACTATGATCTTTTATCTGGAAAGTACAAAAAGAAAGAAACTAAAAAAAACATTAAAATAGTATCACTAAAAATCCAAAACGAATCTGATAGAGATTTGATTTTCGGTCAAAATCTACACTTATGTTATGCAAATGGCAGTGAGGTAGATATATTAAATATTGACCAAGCGTTTAATGCACTTAAACAAAGGCCTGCAACTTACTTATGGTATCTACCCTTATCCATTTTACAGCTTAATATTACAAAAACTGAAAACGGATATACTACAGACAAAACAAGTATTCCAGTTGGTCTCGCTATCGGGCCAGGTATTGCATTTGGAAATCTTGCTGTTGCAAGTGCTGCAAACAAAAAGTTTAGAACAAATTTGGTCGAAAACAACCTAATTGGTAGAACCATAAAAAAAGGAGAAACAGTTTTTGGACTAGTTGGAATAATGTCTTCAAATTATGAAGGACTACAACTCAAAACCAATACTAGAAAATAGTTTAGTATAGAAAAGGGGAAGAACCGTTTGACTCTTCCCCCTTTTCTATACTATTTATATTTATTAATTTATCTGCAACATGAGACTTTGTCCTTCAATCATTTTTCTCAGATTGGCCAAAGCATAGCGCATGCGACCTAATGCAGTATTGATACTCACCTCTGTAATTTCAGCAATATCTTTAAAACTCATATCACAAAAATGTCTCATTATTAACACTTCTTTTTGGTCATCAGGAAGTTTTTGAATCATTTTTTTCAAATCAATATCACGCTGTTCTTTCAACATCTTGGATTCGACATTTTCATCACTAAAGTCAAGTACATCGAAAATATCAAAGCCGTCTGTATTGACAATATTTGGTGCTCTTTTCTCTTTTCTAAAATGATCAATAATCATATTATGCGCTATACGCATGACCCAAGGTAAAAATTTACCCTCATCATTATATTTGCCCCCTTTTAACGTATTGATTACTTTTATAAAAGTCTCTTGAAAAATATCTTCTGCAAGATATTCATCTTTTACTTTCATATAAATGGAAGTATATATTTTAGATCTATAACGTTCTAACAAAGCTGCTAACGCTGTTTCTTTACCATCTAAATATATGTGGATTAATTCTTGATCCGTTTTCTTATTTAAAATACTCATACCTCACCTATTTTTAGCAGTTACCAAATTAATTTATTAACACCTGTATAAAAAAAGTAAATGTATCCCGTATAGTATTTTAATTTAATGATATAATCCTGTTTGTATACTCAAAACAAGAGAAAATTATCGAGTAATCAAATTATTACAATGTTATTTAAGACTTTTTAACATTTTGCACAAAAAAAGTGCCTCGATTTACATCAGAGGCACTTCATAGTTATTGACATGTTACAGTCGCTCTTATTTATAAAGAGGGAAAGCTGCCATCATCTCTTTTACTTTTACTTGTATTTTAGCAAGCTCTGCGTCATTCGCTGAATTAACAATAGCTGCATCAATCAATTCACCGATTTGAACGATCTCTGTTTCTTTAATACCACGAGTTGTAATTGCTGCTGTACCAAAACGTACACCTGAAGTTACAAATGGAGAACGAGAATCAAAAGGAACCATATTTTTGTTAGTTGTGATTCCAGCTTTTCCTAATACCGCTTCTGCTGCTTTACCAGAGATATCTTTGTTGCGTAAGTCTACCAACATTAAATGGTTGTCTGTACCGCCTGAAATAATTTTGTAATCTCTTTCAACGAAGAATTGAGCTAATGCAGCCGCATTTTTCTTCACCTGAATGATATACTCCATGTATTCGTCTGTAAGAGCTTCACCATAGGCGATTGCTTTAGCAGCGATTGTATGTTCCAATGGTCCACCTTGTGTACCAGGAAATACTGCTAAATCCAATAATTGTGTAATGGTACGTGTTTCTCCTTTAGGTGTTTTCACTCCCCAAGTATTCTCGAAGTCTTTCCCTACCATGATCATACCACCACGAGGTCCACGAAGTGTTTTATGTGTGGTTGTAGTTACGATATGACAATGTGGAAGTGGATCGTTTAATAACCCTCTTGCAATAAGACCTGCAGGATGTGAGATATCTGCTAATACTAAAGCACCAATTTCATCAGCTACCTTACGGATACGTGCATAATCCCAATCACGAGAATATGCTGATGCACCACAGATAATCATCTTAGGTTTTTCACGAAGAGCAGTTTCTTCTAATTGTTCATAATCAATTAAACCAGTATCCTCTTTTACACCATAAAACAACGGTTGGTAAATTTTACCTGAAAGATTCGCAGGAGAACCATGCGTCAGGTGACCACCATGTGATAAATCAAGGCCTAAAATTTTATCTCCTGGTTTGATCGTTGCTAAAAAAACTGCAGCATTTGCTTGCGCTCCTGAGTGAGGTTGAACATTTACCCATTCTGCACCAAATAATTGCTTAGCACGATCAATAGCAATAGTTTCTATTTGATCGACTACCTCGCAACCACCATAGTAACGTTTTCCCGGTAAGCCTTCAGCATATTTATTTGTCAAAACTGAACCTGCAGCTTCCATAACTTGTTTTGAAACGAAGTTTTCTGAAGCAATTAATTCGATACCTTCTTCTTGGCGTTTAAGCTCATCAGATATCAAATTGAAAATGGCTTGATCTCTTTCCATTGTTTAATGTAATATAAAATATGAATATTGTGATTTTATTCTACAAATATAGTATAATACTTAAAAAACACTCCACTAAACAGCCTTTATTATTACAAAATATCACAAAAAAGACATAATTATTATCATTTATCTAATTTTACTACCTTAATCCTTAAAATATTCACATTAGAGTTGCTTGTCGTAATTTCATTATATAAAACCCCTCATTCTTAAATAACTACCTATTTATTCCAATAATCCGAAAACTTCATGCTGTTTTTAATTTCGCGCATAACAAATGACCTTGTAAATAATCTAAATCATGGGTAAATGCGAACTCTGTTTAATCAATGTCATAAAATAGAAGCGCTCCAATTTTCGGTTTAAAATATGTAATTTTGTTTAAGCTGGTTAAAATAATATCACGATGAGTACAGAAAATATAACAGAAAAAGCTCCATTAACATTAACTGAAGGAGCGATAAAGGAGCTAAATAAACTAAAAGATCAACAAGAGATTTCCGATGATTTTGGATTGCGTATTGGTGTTGAAGGTGGAGGTTGTTCTGGAATGAGCTATATTTTGGGATTCGACCAAAAGAAAGAAGGCGATAGCGAATATGAAATCGCTGGTATCCGAGTTTTTATGAATAAAGCGCATGGCTTATATTTAGCAGGCATGGAAGTCGATTTTAAAAATGGGTTAGATGCACGCGGTTTTACTTTCAACAATCCAAATGCTGCGAGCACCTGTGGTTGTGGAAGTTCTTTCTCCGCATAAGAATTCCATTTTAATAAAAACACAAAGCCTGATATTCTAATAATATTAGGCTTTTTTCATTTTCAAAGAATTGTTGAAAGTAAATCGTTCATAAGCGTTACCCCATCAAGAAGATATCTGCTATGATGCAGCTAAAAGAACGAGGAAGCGTTCTCTTCATAGCGGGTTCATTATTTAGCTTTCAGCTTTCAGCTTAATTCATTAAATTAGCGACCTTTAGTAAAAGAATACGAGACACGGATGTATAAAGAATATAAGCAACTTAATTTGCCGGAAATAGGCAAAGAAATATTGACCCGTTGGGAACAGGAGAAAATATTCGAAAAAAGTATCACAAACCGCCCAGAAAATAAGCCCTACACTTTTTACGAGGGACCACCTTCTGCCAACGGTATGCCTGGTATTCACCATGTAATGGGTCGTACAATCAAAGACATCTTCTGTCGCTATAAAACCTTAAAGGGCTTTCAAGTAAAACGTAAAGGAGGCTGGGATACACACGGTCTTCCAATTGAACTTGCTGTAGAGAAGAAACTAGGAATTACGAAAGAAGATATTGGAAAAAAGATAACGGTTAAAGCATACAACGATGCATGTCGTACAGAAGTAATGAAATACACAGATGTATGGAATGATCTAACGACTAAAATGGGGTATTGGGTAGATTTGGAAAACCCATATGTCACGTATGAAAATGAGTACATTGAAACACTATGGTACTTGTTGAAAGAATTTTATAAAAAAGGCCTTTTATACAAAGGTTACACCATACAACCTTATTCTCCTGCTGCAGGAACGGGATTGAGTTCTCATGAATTGAATCAGCCCGGCACTTACAAGGATGTAAAGGATACTACTATCGTTGCACAATTCAGATTGGTCAAAGATCAGTTGCACCCGATCATGGCGACATTAGTTGAAGATGAAGCCGAAGACGTTGCGTTTATCGCATGGACAACAACCCCTTGGACACTTCCTTCTAATACAGCGTTAATAGTTGGTAAAAAAATCAACTATGTCAAAATCAAAACATTCAATCAATATACAGGAGCTCCTGTTTCCGTAATATTGGCAAATGATCTGATTTCAAAACATTTCAAGGCAGAAGGTAAAGAAGCCGAATTTCAGGATTATAAATTAGGTGATAAAGTTATTCCTTGGGAAATAGCGGCAACATTTACAGGTGAAGAGCTTATCGGTTTACGTTATGAGCAACTGATGCCTTATATTACTTCGGATGAACTGCAAGAAAAAGCTTTTCGTGTCATCCCTGGTGATTTTGTAACAACAGAAGATGGTACTGGTATCGTGCATGCTGCGCCAACATATGGTGCAGATGACTTTAGAGTAGCTAAAGAACAGGGCGTACCAGGAATCTTGATTAAGGATGAAAATGGCAAAGATGTTCCTACTGTTGATCGCACAGGACGTTTTGTTAAAGAAATAACGGACTTTGCTGGCCGTTTCGTTAAAGAGGAATATTATTCTGATGCTGAACGTGCCGATAAAGATTTTCGTCCGACAGATGTGCTTATTGCTATCAAACTAAAAGAAGATAACAAAGCATTTGATGTTAAAAAATACGAGCATACTTACCCGCATTGCTGGCGTACAGATAAACCTGTTTTATACTATCCATTGGACAGTTGGTTTATCAAATCTACAGCGGTAAAGGATGATTTAGTTGCTTTAAATAAAACCATTAACTGGAAGCCTGAAGCTACTGGATCTGGACGATTCGGTAACTGGTTAGAAAATCTAGTTGACTGGAATTTGTCTCGTTCTCGCTACTGGGGGACTCCTCTTCCAATCTGGCGTTCTGAAGATGAAAATGAAGAGATCTGTGTAGGTTCTATGCCTGAATTAAAGGCTCTATTGGAAGCTTCCTTAGTTTCAGACGTTTTATCCGAAAAAGAAAAAGAGACAAACAAATCATATTTAGATAAATTCGGCACCAAGGAACTAGATTTACACCGTCCTTATGTAGATGATATCGTTTTCGTTTCTGATGCTGGTCAAAAACTATTCCGCGAGCCTGATTTAATCGATGTTTGGTTTGATTCTGGTGCCATGCCCTATGCGCAATGGGGTTTGGATTATGACAAACTGGCTAAGGGGGAAGCGCTCCCGTTTAAGGAGGGATACAACAAGGCATTTCCAGCGGATTTTATTGCTGAGGGTGTGGATCAGACACGTGGTTGGTTTCTTTACATTGCATGCTATATCAACGATGCTTCAGAAATCTGTTGCTTTTAAGAATGTAGTTTCCAATGGTTTGGTTTTAGACAAAAATGGCAATAAAATGTCTAAACGCCTTGGCAATGGTATTGATCCATTTGCTACGTTAGATAAATACAGCGCTGATGCAACTCGTTGGTACATGATTAGTAATGCTTCACCGTGGGATAACTTAAAATTTAACGAAGAAGGATTGGATGAGGTACGACGTAAGTTTTTCGGAACCTTATATAATACGTATGCTTTCTTTGCTCTATATGCTAATATTGATAAATTCAGCTATGCTGAAGCAGATATCGCGTTAGAGAATCGTCCGGAAATCGATCGTTGGGTAATCTCACTATTGAATAGTTTAACTAAGGAGGTTGACGATTTTTATGCAGACTTCGAACCTACGAAAGCTGCACGTGCGATTCAAAATTTTGTCGACGAACATTTAAGTAATTGGTACGTTCGTCTGTGTCGTCGTCGTTTCTGGAAGGGTGAATACTCCGAAGACAAAATCTCGGCTTACCAGACTTTATTTACTTGCTTGGACACGGTTGCGAAATTGATGTCGCCAATCTCTCCTTTCTTCTCTGATCAGTTGTACTTGGATTTAAACACCGCAACAGGAAAAGAAATCTTTGAGTCTGTACATTTAGCTAATTTCCCAATTTACCAAGAACAATTGGTCGATAAGGATTTAGAAGAGCGCATGTCATTGGCCCAAGATATTTCGTCATTAACACTTTCACTGCGTAAAAAAGTAGGCATCAATGTACGCCAACCATTAAATAAAATCTTACTTCCGGTCTTGGATAATAGCTTCCAAGAACGTGTAGAAAAGGTAAAAGATTTGATACTTTCTGAAACGAATATCAAAGATATTCAATTCATTACGGACACTACAGGTATCATCAAGAAAAAAATAAAGCCAAATTTTAAAGCTCTTGGCTCGAAAGTTGGTAAAGACATGAAGTTAGTGTCTGCAAAGATCAATGCACTTTCTATGGATGAGGTTGCGAAATTGGAAAGCGAAGGCGAAATTACATTAGCTGATACGCCTTATACGATCCAATTAACTGATGTAGAAATTATAGCAGAGGATGTTGCTGGGTGGCAGGTCGCTAATTTAGCTAAATTAACCGTTGCGCTAGATATCCATATTTCTGACGAATTGAAACAAGAAGGACTGTCAAGAGAGTTGGTTAACCGTATCCAAAACCTAAGAAAAGATAAAGGTTTTGAGGTTACTGACCGCATTCATGTTTTAGTCAGCAAAGATGCTGATATTGAGGAGGCCACGAATAAAAATTTATCTTATATTTGTACCGAAATTCTAGCTGATTCGTTGAGATTTGAAGAATCACTAACTACCGGAGATAAGGTTGATATCGACGGAAAGGAATTGAAAGTTTTAATCGAAAAAATTTAAATTATGGTAACTAACTATGTAAAGACACGCTATAGCGATTCAGAGCTTCAAGAGTTTAAAAGCATTATCTTGGAAAAATTGAGAATAGCAAAAGAGGAACTTGCTTCATTGACCGCATCCCTGAATAATAGCGATGCGAATGGCACTGATGATACTGCTGGTACTTATAAAACATTGGAAGATGGTTCGGCAACATTAGAAAAAGAGCAAACCAATCAATTGGCTGCTCGTCAACGCAAATTCATAGACAACTTAGAAGCTGCTTTAATTCGTATTGAGAACCAAACTTATGGCATTTGTAGAGAAACAGGTAAATTAATCCAAAAAGAAAGATTGAAAGCTGTTCCACATACTACGCTAAGTATTGAAGCTAAAAACAAACAGTATTAATTTTATTCAAATACAAAAAAACAATGGTCTTTACTGTCGGTAAAGACCATTTTTACAACTATGAAAGGCTATACTAAACCTGTAATATTAATTATTCTTGTTCTTTTAATTGACCAAATATCAAAAATTTGGGTAAAATTAAATATGACCATCGGTCAAAGCTATGAAGTGATTGGCAAATTTGTACAAATACATTTTATAGAAAATAATGGGATGGCATATGGAATGGAATTCGGCGGTGAATTTGGAAAACTCATGCTAACACTTTTCCGTATTATCGCTGTTGCAGCAATTGGTTATGGTCTGCATTACATGGTCAAAAAGAAATATAATAGAGGATTTATCCTCAATATTGCTTTAATATTTGCAGGAGCACTCGGTAATATCATCGATTCCACTTTTTACGGCTTAATCTTTAGTGAAAGTACATGGTACGACAAAGCATCTCTCTTTCCTGCTGATGGGGGTTATGCCACACTCTTTCACGGAAAAGTAGTCGACATGCTTTACCTTCCTCTTGTTGAAGGGACCTTTCCAACATGGCTCCCAATTTGGGGAGGTGAAGACTTTCTATTCTTCCGACCAGTTTTCAATGTTGCCGATTCAGCTATTTCTGTCGGAGTGGTCTTAATATTACTCTTTCAAAAGAAATATTTTAAAGAAGAAAAGGAAGAAAAAACGAGTATTCACAGCGAAATTGTGGAGGATTAAATATGGCTTACTAAAGTCTTGAATTATCAAGGCTTTTTTTATTGCATAATAACAATAACTCAAATGAACTTATACATTAAATGGACGCTATTGACACTCCTCAGTGTCCTAAGTCTACCTAGTATAGCACAATACAGCGATACTAATTTGGTGAAAAAACATATTAACTACCTTGCGAACGATAAAATGAAAGGTCGCGGAACGGGCAGCAAGGAAGTGTTCAAGGCCGCAAATTATATTGAAAAATATTTTAAAAAGCTGCATCTTCAACCTTTGGGAGAAAAAGGATACCGTCAATCTTTCGATGCTAAAGTCTGGAAAGTAAAGGTGAGTGATAGTATTCGAAAAGCAGATAATATTATCGCTTTTTTAGATAATGGCGCTCCGCTAACGATTGTAATTGGCGCTCACTATGACCATTTGGGAACAGGTCATCAAGGGAGTTCGAAGGACTCTTTAGGTGTTGGTAAAATTCATAATGGTGCAGATGACAATGCCTCTGGGGTGGCTGGACTATTAGAACTGGCTCGTTATTACAGCACCAATAATGTAAAAGAAAGTTACAATTTTCTTTTTATCGCATTCGGAGCTGAGGAATTAGGCTTAATAGGTTCTAAGTACTTTACTGAACACCCAACATTGCCTCTAAACAAAATAACAGCCATGTTGAATATGGACATGATCGGAAGATTAAACCCTGAACAAGGTGTAGCTGTAATCGGTTACGGTACAAGTAAAGCATGGCCAGAAATATTTGAAGGAATTACCCCTAGTATCAAGTTCTATACAGGACATGATGGAAATGGTGGCTCTGATCAAACTTCATTCTACAAAAAAGATATCCCTGTTCTATTTTTTCATACTGGTGGACATCCTGATTACCATATGCCGACAGATGATCCTGAAAAAATCAATTATACAGGGCTTACAGGTATAATTGACTTCGAAGTCATGGTTATAAACAATATGTTGAAACAAACTGAAAAACTAAAATTTCAATTCACAAATTAATGATGATTACCAACAAAGTGTTAATAACTGGCTCTAATGGTTTTTTAGGACAGAAATTAATTGATTTACTTAGTAAGAACCCAAATTATGAGGTTTTTGCTATTTCAATGAATAAAAACAATAATCCAAACGTAGAAAATTATCATTTTCAACAATTGGATTTAATGAATTCGGAACTTCTAGACAGCTACCTATCAGAAGTTAAACCCAATTATATCATTCATACTGCGGCTATCACAAGTGTTGAAGGATGTGAAGCCGATAAGGCTCTCAGTGAAAAGATGAATGTTGAAGTTGTTGAGCAATTAGCAAAATTCTGCGAGCGTACAAACGCCTTTTTAGTACAGTTATCCACAGATTTTGTTTTTGATGGAAAAAATGGACCATATAATGAGGATGATTCGACCAATCCACTGAGTGAATATGGGAAAAGCAAACTACGTTCTGAACAAGTTATCCACAGCTCTGGATGTGCGTATGCTATCTTAAGAACCATATTGGTTTATGGAATAAATGCCAATCCAAATCGCTCTAACTTAGTGCTTTGGGCAAAAGAAAAACTTTCAAAAAATGAAGCAATAAAAGTAGTAAATGATCAATGGCGCATGCCAACTTTTGTTGATGATTTAGCAGAAGCCTGTCTTTTAGCTATTGAAAAACGTATAACTGGAGTTTTCCACATCAGCGGAGAAGAAATGTTTACAATTGCAGAAGCCGTCTATCAAATTGCAGATTTTTGGAACTTTGATAAATCATTAATTTCAGAAATAACGGCAGCATCCATAAATCAATCTGAAAATCGTCCACAAAAAACAGGTTTTATATTATCAAAAGCCAAATCGATTTTGGGCTTTCAACCAACTCCTTTCAAAGCGAGTTTAGAAATAATCGACAAACAATACGGAATCTTCCGTTAATAATAAAAATAGAGATGAAGGATAAATGTGCTAAAGAGTCTACTACGGTAATGAATGAATTAGTATTACCGAATGATACGAATACTTTTGGTAATTTAATGGGAGGTAGATTACTGTATTGGATGGATATCTGCTCTGCCATGGCAGCGCAGAAACATTGTAACAGTCCTGTCGTAACCGTATCTGTTGATAACGTTTCATTCAAAAGGTCTATTCGACTGGGCGAGGTTGTCACAATTGAAGCAAAAGTAACACGTGCTTTTAACACTTCAATTGAAGTAAGAATGGAAGTTTTTGCTCAAGATCTTCCATTAGGAACAAAAGAAAAATCAAACGAGGCCTATTATACATTCGTGGCCATAGATGAGCATGCTAAGCCGCAACCTATTCCAAAAGTCGTTCCTGAAACAGAATTGGAACATAGGCTGTATGACGAGGCGATGAGGCGTCGTGAATTACGCTTAATATTAAGTGGTAAATTAGACCCAAGTAAAGCTACTGAATTAAAAAATCTGGTTAATCTATTTGATCACAAAGGTTAATTTAAAAAGCCTCAGATTATATAATCTGAGGCTTTTCTATTTTTTCCTATTGAAAGATGTTATTATTCGTTACCTAAAGCTACAATACGATCAAACTCCTCTGCTTTCAAAGGCATAACGGATAATCTACCTTGTCGTACCAATGCTATATCCTGCAAAAACTCATCAGCCTTAACTTGTTCTAAGGTTACTGCCTTCTTAAAGGTTTGGACCGGAGCTAAGTCTACAACCACCCATTTTGGATCTTCTGTTGTTGGATCTTGATAATATTCTTTTACCACTTTAGCAATCCCTACGACTTCCTTTCCTTCGTTACTATGATAAAATAAAACAAGATCACCCTCTTTCATTGCTTTGAGGTTGTTACGCGCTTGATAATTGCGTACCCCATCCCAAAACGTCTCGCCATCTTTATTGAATTGTTCCCAACTGTATTTGAAAGGTTCTGATTTGACTAAAAAGTAATTCATATCGGAGAAAATTTAATTTTGTTGTTCCAGAAACTTCCATCTTATCTGCAAAATGTGCGCAGTAATCACGTAAATCTGCAATAACTTTTTCTGCCACGGGGTCGCCACCTGAGGAACGTAAAAAAGTATCACCTAATGTTTGCAAAGTTTCATAAAAGAAACGTTTCATCTCATCATATGGCATATCCTTTGTCCATAAATCGATACGCATAGAATTCTTATAAGCGGAATCCCATAGCGCTAAAAACATGGCTTTTGCAGGAAGTTCATCCGAAGATTCGCCATCACTAGAAGACCAAGTAATCGTATTTGGAACATTAGTTTCATCCAGTTCAATCTGTAATTTTATTTCTGCTTTTTTCATATTAATCATGCTATTTAAAAAGGCTTAAGTTATTTTTATAAGGAGCGTTAATATAGCAACTACTACTACAAAACCCAACTCGTAAAGCCAAAGTTTTCTATCTTGTTTTATGAAGACACGGAAGAAAACATCCACTAATAAAAGTACAACAAGCAATATCACTAGCGCAGTTGTAGAAAGTAATGGATTGTTGTCTCCCATATCTTCTACGATATACCACGCCACTAAACATGCCGATACGATATTAATTGGTGTTAACCTCACTATTTTGTCCTATAATTCCTTTTAGTCGAAGTTTTAGGTCCTTGCTTATTGGATCTAAATCCTGATGCACGTTGAGATGCTTTCGCTTCTTTTTGTTTGATCACAAATTTTTTCTCATGGAATGCACCTAGAAAATCAGGATCTGCTTTTCTTTTCTGATTATCGATTTCCTTCGCAATCAACTGACGTTCAAAATAAGGAGTCTCTTCTATAAATACTTCATCTGGTAATGGGATAACATCAACAGATTGACGGATTAATTTCTCGATTTTTCTGAAATAGTGTTTCTCCGCGTCATTACAAAAAGTAATAGCATCGCCCGAGTTAAAGGCTCTTCCAGTTCTTCCGATACGGTGAACATAATCTTCTGTTACAATAGGTACCTCGAAATTAATCACATGGGACACATTGGAAACATCTAAACCACGAGCAGCTACATCAGTCGCAACAAGGATCCTAATATTACCTTCTTTGAATGCGTTTATAGAATTAATACGCGTATTTTGACCTTTATTCGCATGTATAACACGAACTTGATCTTTACCATATTTACGTTCTAAGAAGGAAAAAACATTATCTGCAACAGTTCTTGTTTTACAAAATACAATTAAACGATGGAATGATGCATCATCTTTCAACAATTGCTGTAAGAGATTCAATTTCGTTTTTTGATTTGGGACAAAATAAACACACTGACTGATTGTCGTTGCAGGAGTTGCTTGTTCAGACACTTCAATAACAGTAGGGAATGCCAAAAAATCACCGGCAATTTTACGAACCAATTCACTCATAGTCGCGGAGTATAAAAGATTTTGTCTCCTACGTGGTACAACTTCTAAAATACGATGAAGTTTGGAAATAAACCCCATATCCATCATTTTATCGGCTTCATCCATGACTAAGAACTTCAATGATTTTACATTGATATGCCCTTCTAAGTATAGGTCTAAGAAACGACCTGGTGTTGCTACAATAATATCCACTCCCTTTTCAAGGATTTCAATCTGGGTTTTAGGCCCTAAACCACCATATAATACGACTGTACGTAAATCAAGATATTTTGAATATGTTCGAATACTTTCTTCGATTTGCATAGCAAGCTCACGAGTCGGAGACAAAATTAAAGCACGCGCGTCTTGTCCTTGTGCATATTTTAATTTCATCAATATAGGTAAGACAAATGCAGCAGTCTTCCCAGTGCCTGTTTGTGCTACTCCCATGATATCTTGACCGGCTAGCGTCGGTATAATAGCTTTCTGTTGTATTTCTGTTGGAAACTGTATAACCTGCTTCTTCAATTGCGTTCAAAAGCTGCTTATTCAATTTAAAATTTTCAAATGTTTGCTGCATTTTACAAAGGTAAGGAAAAGCATCCACTTGCTTATCCTCAGCATTCAATGAATCTCAGATTGACGAAAAATTGACACAACTATTTCATTTTTATACAAATTGGGGGGCAAAAGTAGGTGCATTTTGATTTAAAGCAGAATTAAACCACCTTTGTAGTAAATAACTAAACTTTTTTATCAAGTTTGTATGAAAAAATTATGGATCTTATTGCTGCTAATCACAGCAAGTTTGACCACTTTCGCAGATGAGGGAATGTGGTTCCTAATGCATTTGAAGCGCCTAAATGAGGCTGATATGCAAAAGAAGGGATTGAAATTGACGGCTGAAGAAATCTACAGTATCAACAATTCAAGTTTAAAAGACGCGATTGTACAATTTAACGGTGGTTGTACTGCAGAAATCGTTTCTAATCAAGGACTAGTATTTACAAACCACCATTGTGGTTATGGTGCTATTGCCGAGCTATCTACTCCAGAAAACGATCATCTTACCGATGGGTTTTGGGCAAAAACAAAATCAGAGGAGTTAAAACCAAAATCTTTATACGTGCGCTTTTTCGTTCGTATGGATGACGTCTCTAAAAGAATCTTATCTTTAGTAAATGATAAGATGTCTGAATCTGAACGCCAAAAAGTAGTTAACCAAGAAATTGCCAAAATCGAAAAAGAGAACAGCGAGAATGGCAAGTACATCGTTAATGTAAAATCGTTTTACAATGGTAACGAATATTACTACTTCGTGTATCAGGATTATACAGACGTTAGACTAGTAGGTACTCCGCCTAATAGCATCGGTAAATTTGGTGGAGATACAGACAATTGGGAATGGCCTCGCCATACAGGTGACTTTTCCATTTTCCGTGTATATGGGGATAGCAATGGCAACCCTGCTGAATATGCAAAAGATAATGTTCCTTTAAAACCGAAACACTTTCTACCGATCAGCTTAAAAGGTTTCAAAGAAGGTGATTTTGCCATGATCCTAGGTTATCCTGGTCGTACAAATCGTTGGATGCCTGCTGGTGGAATTGACCAAAACGTAAAGTTTGCTTATCCGGCATGGGTAGAAGCTTCGAAAACAGGAATGGATGCCATGAAAAAATACATGGACAAGGACCAAGCTGTTAAGATTAATTATGCTTCAAAATATTCTCAAGTTGCAAACTATTGGAAAAACCGTCAAGGTATGATTGACGCTTTAACATTACACAAAACCGCAATCACAAAAGCGCAGGATGAAGCTAAATTCAATAAATGGGCCAATAAAAAAGAAAACAAAGCGCAATATGGC
Organism: Sphingobacterium sp. SG20118; assembly: GCF_044740685.1. NCBI lineage: Bacteria > Pseudomonadati > Bacteroidota > Sphingobacteriia > Sphingobacteriales > Sphingobacteriaceae > Sphingobacterium > Sphingobacterium sp. SG20118. The sequence continues at coordinate 472,513 of NZ_CP172826.1, read as the reverse complement.
GATGTTATCGCTACGATCAACGACTATTACGCTTCTACAAATGAAAAAGCACGTCATGACAACTACCTAAGTGGTATGTTACGTTCTAGTTCATTAGCTGCATTGCCGTTCTCAATTGGTAATGGATTGGATATATATGTGAAGTCAAATGAGGCTAAGCGTCAAGAATTGTTACCAAAATTGCAAGCAGCTATTAGTTCTGGTTATGAAAAATTATACTTACCTCTTGAGGAAGATGTATTGATCGACGAACTTAATCTTTATGCAAAAAAAGGTGGCAATATAGCGCCATATGTTGCAGAATTAGCAAATCAAAACAACAATGATTTATCTTCATATGTAAGCGAAGCTATAAAAAACAGTATTTTTGCATCTGAAGAGCGCTTAAACAACTTTTTGGAGAATCCAACTGCCTTGGCTTTAGAAAACGATCCATTGTATAAATTATCTTCTGCCCTATTAAACAAATACCGTGAATCATCTGCAAATGATCAAGCAGCAACTGATAGATTTGAAGCAGCACACCGTAAATATGTTGCTGGTGTATTAGCATCAAATCCAAAAGGTAAATTTTATCCTGATGCAAATAGTACCTTACGTTTAACTTACGGTTCGATCAAAGCATTACCTGCTGATAAACGCAATGATGCAGCTGAAAACTTCTATACAACCTTACAGGGTACAGTTGCTAAGTATAAAAAAGGTGATGAAGAATTTGATTTACCTCAGCGATTGATCGATTTACAGAACAATAAAGATTACGGCCGTTATGCAGATAAAGCAGGATATTTACCCGTTAACTTCCTGAGTGATAATGATATTACAGGTGGAAACTCAGGTTCTCCTGTAATAAATGCAAATGGAGAGCTAATTGGCTTGGCTTTTGATGGTAATATTGAAGCAATGGCAGGAGACGTCATTTTTGACCACAAATTGCAACGTACGATATCTGTTGATATTCGCTATGTACTATTTGTGATTGACAAATTCGCCGGAGCTACAAATATTATAAATGAATTAAAAATTGTAGATTAATATTATTTCACGTTTTTTAACACAAAAATTTCAGAAAAATATTTTCTATTAAATTGGTTTTTGTATATTTATTGTGTTAATTAGAGTAATAAACAAGACCATAAAACTAAAATTATAATTATTAAAATGGAAAACTACGTAAAATTAAAAGAGTTAGTAGCATCAATCGAAGCAGATGCAGACAAATTTTTCAACAATGGTAACTCTGCTGCCGGTACTCGTGTACGCAAAGGATTACAGGACATTAAAACATTAGCACAAGAAATTCGTAACGACGTTACGTCTAAAAAAAATGATGGTAAATAGTTTTTATTTATCTTGTTAAACGTAAAAGGCGCTTTTAAAGCGCCTTTTACGTTTAACCTTATATAGTAATCATTAAGGCCCATGAACTTAAAAGTTTATGGGCCTTAATGTATTCAAATGGCAATCTAAATTTCACTACATTAAAAGTAATTGCATAATATATTTAACCATCTCTTTTGTCATCATTCCTGAAGAAAGAGTCTGTGTAAATTGCTTATCGACTTCAGCTCTTGATAATACTTTAACCTTTTTGGCTTCAAATACCTTCTTATCCATCACTGGAGCACTAGAAAGTTCCACCTTAGAAGCAAAGTAGGAGACGTGTTGATTAGGTACTACAAGTCCTAAAATCATTCCTGGTAGGCCATTTATTGATTCAGGGCCACCATATACAGGTAATTCATTGGCATAAAATCCGATTACATATATTGAATCAGAGGTAACTCCATTTGCCCTTCGGCAATTATAGCCTGCTATTTCACGATATTCATCTGTTATTTTCCATTTTATTGTCTTCAATGTATCTGCAATAACAATCTTTTCTCCAAAGATATCATTGAATCGCCTATAGCTATTTTGTTCAAGATTAGAAGATGTGACACCGTCAAAATCTAATGCTAATTGCATAATGAAACGAGAGGATGCTGGATCCAGCTCTTTCTTCACGGGTTCGAAAAGTGTTTCACTTCCATTAAACTTCAAGGTTTTTTGAATTGTGACACTTTGAGGGGCTGTTGAAACCATCTCTTGAAACCAATGGCGAGAATTCTCATCAGCTTTTGCTACGAATTGCTTAGCGATGATATTTTTAATATACATCGTCTTATCATATGTAATTGTCCCTGATTTTGAAAACAAGGTATATTGTGCTTTACTCTCCCCTACTACAAACAGTAGTAATAAAACCGCTAAAAATTTTAATATTTTCATAAATAAATTTTAATTCATAAACATTTTAGTGAAATCCCAACTCAATTTCAACATGTAATAACGTTGAATCGTGTCATAACGACGTTGTGTGAAAACGGAGTTATTTTGACTACGTGTAAATCCTTTATTTTGATTCAAGACGTCATTTACCGTAAAGTCCAATTCTAAAGATTCATTTTTCAAGAATTTCTTACTCACTCCAGGGTGAATAAGTAATTGATCAAATTTGGTTGCAAAAGCCTTAGTTGATGCCTCGTAAGTATAATCATAGTTGACATACACTTTAAATTTCTTAGGAAAAAAATAGCTCATGCCTCCATATGAAACCGAAAGTAAAACCATTACTATTTACATCAGGCTGTAAAGAAGAACTCATTGTTTTGAACCCAGGAGTCAAGTTGATATCGAAATCGAAACCTTTTTTCATATTTCTAGAGATCGCATATGTAAAATTATAATTTAACACATCAACTTTATTTAAAGCTCCGTTAATCATATTATAATTTTTTGATCCATTAACTGCTATTCTAGGAGAATTTTCGATTCCCAAATCTTTATTCAACTTAAAATGGAATCCTCCATAGATATTGATGGATTGATTCGTTTTATCCGTTAAATTTTCCCAACGATAAACACTCTTACCACTTTCTTCATCAGTTGTAATGTTCTGAACAAAAGCATCATTTTGATTACTGTAGTTCGCTCCTAAATAGGTATAAGAGCCGGAAAGAATTTTAAACGAGTTATAATTCACATTAAAACTATTACTAAAAGAAGGTTTCAAATTCTCATTACCTATCACCAAGTTTAATTGATCGGTATTATCGAGGATAGGCTGAATCTGATTCAAAGATGGTAATTGATTTCTTCCTGAATAACTAACATAAATTCCCTTTGCTTTTGTAATATTGTAGCCAATATTCAAATTAGGATTGTAAGTTAAAAAGGAACGTTCAACTTTATCTTTCGATCGGTTATTTGATTGTTTTAACTGATCATCGTTTAGACTATTCGTGAAATTGACTCTAAGTTTTTCGTCTTTATAACTTAATGCCACTTTATAATTATTAGAAAATCGATCATAACTATAATCATTACTGAAACGATCATCCAATACATCATACTTACCCGATTCATTCTTATTATAAGAGAATTGTGTTGAATTATTATCATTCTTATTCAAACCATAATTTAAAGAAAGATTCAGTTTTTTCGTTAAAGGTTCGGTATAAGTCAATGTAGCACCTTTACTTGTATTATTACCATTGTTTAATTTATACTGATCGGTAATTGTATCCCTTGAAAATACATTATCTTTATAATACGTAATTTTAGAAAGTAAATAGCCATCACCATCATTTTCATCTCTATTGATATTCATATTTAAGGAGACTGAACGTCCGGCTTTTTTGAATTTCTTAGTTAGGAAAGCGTTAAGACCAAAAGATTGCGCATCCGAATTTCTACTATTATTCGTCGAATCAGAGTTTAATAAAAAACCATCTTTATTTGTCATTTTTGACAACGATCGATCATCATTCCAATTTTTACTTTTTGAGGCATTACCTTGAATGGTTAAAGTAGTCAACGAATCAAACTTCAAGTCATACTTCAAATTCATCCTTTGCTTCGTTAAATCTGATTTAGCATTTCTTACTTTATCCGTAAATTGAATATCGTTTTCTAAATTATTTTGTTTATTTGTTGTCTCATTACCGTCACTTTCAATTTTCCCGTATTTGTAACTTAAATTCAGTTTATGTTTATCGGTCTTCCACTTATCAAAAAAGCTGACACCGGTATTCATTACTTTAGGTACTCCTATAGCATTAGACCCTGAGAAATCGTCACCTCCTGAATTGTAATACATACCATCTTCGTTATAGCTAACTCCTGAATCCGACCCATATTTCTGAGCATCTTCCCAAGACAAAGACGTACCACCATTATTACCAAATAATCCGTAAGCAGATATCTTTTGTGAGCCTTTAAATTTATTCAGCATTAATTGACCATTGTAATAATCATCAGTTCCGGCACCAGCAACAGCTTTCCCAAACACCCCATTTTTAGAACCTTCTTTTAGCTTCACATTGATCGTTTGTTCTTTATTTCCATCATCGACACCTGTTCGTTCTGCTTGCTCAGATTGTTTTTCATAAACCTGAACTTTGTCTACCATATCCGAACGGATATTACGGGTAACTAATTTTGGATCATCACCAAAGAACTCCTCGCCATCCACCAAAACCTTTTTAACCGTCTTTCCTTGTGCAGTGATATTACCCGCCGCATCGACTGTAATACCCGGCAATACTTTTAACAAGTCCTCGACTTTGGCATTTTTCTCCACTTTGTAGCTACCAGCATCATACTCTGTCGTATCACCTTTTATAGTAACCGGAATACGACCTGTTACGATAACCTCTTGTAAAAGCTGCGTAGTACTCGTCAGACCAACCTTTAAGGCTGAATAATCTTGATTAGGTAATATTGAGGTATAATAATCGCCGTATTTAGGATAACTCACAATAAGCACCCCTTCACTCTCAAGTGGTGTATTTAACGAAAAATTTCCATTTTCATCAGATCTGGTAAAATCTAGAAGAATAGAATCTTTGGCACTCAAAAGCATGATCGTTGCATTTGACAACTTCTGCTGATCTTTGGCATCGCTAATTTTACCTTGTATTTTACTTTGAGCAAAGCAGAAGCTCACAAGCATCGGTAAAAGCAATAACAAATGGAAAACTGTTTTTCTTTTCATTTAAAAACTATAATTATCAGGTTGGTTAATAAAACTGCACAAATATATTGTATAGTTATTCCTATTAGATAGCGTTTCCATGGAAATGTTACAAAAATTGTTATATTTTTTTTTATTACTCTAATTATGGTTGTAAAAGCATAATTATCAAAGTGAAATTACAATGTTTTACCTATTTTTGTTATAAATACATTCATACTATGCAAACTATACAAGAATATGTTGAGGCAAACAAACAACGATTTTTAGATGAGTTGTTTGACTTATTACGCCTTCCTTCAGTAAGTGCTGATCCGAAATTCAAAGGAGATGTTGAGAAAACTGCAGCATTTGTTGCAGAAAAATTAAAAGAAGCTGGCGCTGATAATGTTGAAATCTGTCAAACCGCTGGTTATCCTATAGTTTATGGAGAAAAGATCATTGATCCTGCATTACCTACGGTATTGACTTACGGCCATTATGATGTACAACCTGCGGATCCATATGAATTGTGGGATACGCCGCCATTCGAACCTACTATTCGTGATGGAAAGATTTATGCTCGCGGTTCTGCAGATGATAAAGGGCAGTTCTATATGCATGTAAAAGCATTCGAATATATGATGAAAAATAATGCGCTACCGTGCAATATTAAATTCATGATCGAAGGAGAAGAAGAAGTCGGTTCAATTAACTTAGGAAACTTTGTTAAAGAAAATAAAGAAAAATTAAAAGCCGATGTAATTGTTATCTCTGACACATCGATGATTAGCTTAGAGACTCCTTCATTGGAAACAGGATTAAGAGGCCTATCGTATGTAGAAGTTGAAGTTACTGGTCCTAATAGAGATTTGCACTCGGGCGTATACGGTGGAGCTGTTGCAAATCCTGCGACTATCCTTGCTAAATTAATTGCTTCCTTACACGATGAGCATAATCATATTGCGATTCCTGGCTTTTATGATGACGTAGTAGAATTGACACAAGAAGAGCGAGATGAACTCAATAAAGCTCCATTTGAAATTGAAGCTTATCAAGAAGATTTAGGTATCCAAGAAGTATGGGGTGAAGAAGGATATTCAACAATCGAGCGCACGGGCACTAGACCAACATTAGAAGTGAATGGCATCTGGGGTGGGTATATCGGTGAGGGTGCTAAAACGGTACTTCCTTCTAAAGCATATGCAAAGATTTCGATGCGACTGGTTCCCAACCAGAACTCACAGCGCATCACTGATTTGTTTAAAAAACATTTTGAAGCTATTGCTCCAGATTGCGTTAAAGTTGAAGTTAAACCGCATCATGGTGGCGAACCCGTGGTCACTCCTACAGACAGTATCGCATACAAAGCTGCAGAAAAAGCATTAACAGAAACCTTTGGCATAAAACCTATTCCAACTCGAGGTGGAGGTTCTATTCCTATTGTCGCTTTATTTGAAGAAGTTCTTGGATTGAAGACCGTTTTACTTGGATTTGGCTTAAATAGTGACAACCTACATTCTCCAAATGAAAAATATGGTGTTGAGAACTACCTTAAAGGTATTTCTACTATTCCTTTATTTCACAAATATTATGCTGAATTAAATAAATAAAGATCCGTATAATTAATAAAAAAAGGGGTTCAAATATTGAACCCCTTTTCCATGATAATAAAACTTTGATAAGATATCCCACCAATAGAAACATAGATGATTAAATTCTTGAAGAGCGTACATCGCTGTTTTTACTTTGCCAATGTCTTTATTGTTTTCTGCATACTATTTCCTCTGATATGGTTTTATGCTAGAAATGTTTCCAAAAACTATAGCAAAATAGCATTCCTCAGGAGGTGGATGAGTTTAATCGGCTCCTATTGCTCCGGAATTTTTTATTCCGTTAAATTTGAAAAAGAAATCGACTGGTCAAAACCCTATATTTTATGTGCCAATCATACCTCTGTTTTAGATATTACAGCAATAAACTATGTCTCTCCCAAAGCGATTACATTTATTGGTAAAGTTGAATTACTGAAAAATCCAGTAACGCGTATATTTTTTAAAACAATCGATATCCCTGTTGATCGTAAAAGTAGAATGTCCTCTTTCAGATCTTTTAAAAAAGCCAATGAAATGTTAAAAGAAGGTAAATCTATAGCAATTTTTCCAGAAGGTAAGATCGCAGACCATTATCCTCCAGATTTACACGCATTTAAATCCGGAGCATTTCGTATGGCAATCGAAAACAATATTCCAATAATACCCATCGTCATCGAGAACGCATGGGAAATTCTCTGGGACGATGGAAGCAAAACGGGATCACATCCTGGTCGTGTAAATATTCAAGTACTTGCACCAATAAACACCGAAGAATACAACGAACAAAATGCCACTGAATTAGAAAATCACGTCTATAATAAGATGCTTTCACATTGGAAATCACAGAATAAATCGTAATTTCAAATCATATTTAAACAAGTACACTATGGCCTCCTCAACATTAATTGAAATTCAAGAAATTGCCCGACAATATACAATAGGGACTGAAACTATACATGCCTTAAAATCTGTTTCCTTGAATATAAATAAAGGTGAATTTGTTGCTTTAATGGGGCCATCTGGATCTGGAAAATCTACGCTAATGAATATTTTAGGGTGTTTGGACACGCCCAACAAAGGTGCGTATATCCTAAATGGAATAAATGTAAGTGACATGTCTGACGATGAGTTAGCCGAAGTTCGAAACAAAGAAATTGGTTTTGTTTTTCAAACATTTAATCTCTTACCGAAAAGTACCGCTTTAGAAAATGTTGCATTACCCTTAATTTATGCAGGGATTAAACAAAATATCCGTGAGGAAAAAGCAACACAGGCGCTTAACAGTGTTGGCTTAGGTAATCGTGTGGATCATCGCCCCAATGAACTTTCTGGAGGGCAAAGACAACGAGTAGCTGTTGCGCGGGCACTGATTAACAATCCATCGATCATACTTGCCGATGAGCCAACCGGAAATCTAGACACGAAGACCTCCATTGAAATCATGGGGCTTTTAGAAGAAATACACTCGAAGGGTAATACGATAATACTCGTCACGCACGAAGAAGATATAGCACTTCATGCTCATCGAATCGTACGTATGAGAGATGGACTTATTGAGGCTGATTATCCAAACACGGATATCAAATCGGTATCACCAAGGTTATCTGCCTTACATGAAAAAGGTGACGATTTCGAAAAAATGTAGAAAGCTGGCTATTGACAGTGATTTTTTTTCGCGCTGAATACCAGACGTTTAATACATTGCGTCAAAAATAAATGCTAAATAACTTGCTAAAGACAAATTAAATTATATTTTTGCGAAAATTGAAAACTTAATCTGTTTTTATTATGTATTGGACATTAGAGTTAGCTTCACATTTAGAAGATGCCCCTTGGCCGGCAACAAAAGATGAATTAATCGACTACGGTATTCGTTCTGGTGCGCCTGTTGAAGTAATCGAAAATTTACAAGATTTAGAAGACGACGGTGAGCCCTATGAGAATATTGAAGAAATCTGGCCAGATTATCCAACAAAGGATGATTTCTTCTTTAACGAAGACGAGTATTAATAAAAAATGCCTTGCTATAAATTGTAAGGCATTTTTTATTCATTTTAACTTTTTCAATTTAACTTAAGCCGCTTACTATGATGTCGACATTTTTAAGAAAAATAGGAATTATAACTTTATTATTGATTCCAAATATCATGTTCGCACAGGAAAATAAATATGCTGAGGAACAGGTAACTTATATCAAAAAGTTTACGGATGATTTGAACGATACAACTGTTGCTACTGATGTCATACTGAGTCAGTATATTGTAATATCCAATGAATTGACCGATGAATTATTTGATTACCTTAAAGCAAGCCTTGATGAAATACGACTCAACATACAAATGAAAGATAAAAGTCAAATACAGTATTTCAACTATTTTGATCTTCAGAAAAAAGAAACACGAGATATTGACTTAGAAGGCAAAAATCCAAATAACATCTATTTTCTGAAAGTAAAAGATAGACTTATTGTTGCACTTTACTTAGACAATGAGAAAATAGCATCTTTTACATTGGTATCCAAAGGAAATAATTTAGCCCATTTTGTAACATATTAAATTTATTCACCAAATCCCTTGCTTTTTTTAAAATAATCAACCATATTTGTTTAGTACAATAAAGAAATGAATATAAACGTATTAAATAAGTCGTGGTGGTGGCATAGCAGTTAAAACTGTTGTGGCAAAAAACTATTGCTTAGATTTATCTATACATCAAAATAGTAGGCTTGCCTTTTTTAGGCGAGCCTTTTTTTATTTTAATAGCAGAATGAAAAAAATATTAGCACATTTATTTGAATACAAATCTTTCAGTCGTAAAGAGGCTTACGATATCCTCATTAATATAACAGAAGGAAAATATGAAAGCCATCAAATAGCAGCATTTATGACCGCTTATGGCATGCGCAGTATCCGTGTTGAAGAACTCGGCGGGTTTCGAGATGCTATGTATGACCTTTGCCTTAAGGTCGATTTCGATGGGTATGACCTCATTGACCTATGTGGTACTGGTGGCGACGGTAAAAACACCTTTAATATTTCCACATTGGCTTCATTCGTAGTTGCAGGTGCTGGTTACCACGTTGCGAAACATGGAAATATCGGTGTCTCTTCAGGATGCGGATCTTCCAATGTAATGGAATATCTGGGCTATCAATTTACAAACGATAAGGATGAATTGACAAGACAACTGGATCAGGCTAACATCTGCTTTTTACACGCTCCACTATTTCATCCTGCGATGAAAATTGTAGCTCCAATTCGAAAAGCGTTAGGTGTCAAAACCTTTTTCAACATGCTAGGGCCGTTAACCAATCCGGCAAATCCAAAATTTCAATCAGTGGGTGTATTTAGTTTAGAATTAGCACGATTATACGGTTATCTATACCAAGAGTCTGCTAAACAATATTCAATAATACATGCGCTTGATGGCTATGATGAAATATCGCTAACGGGAGATTTTAAAGTCATTACGAATAGTGGAGAACATTATTACAACATACCCGAACTTGGTTTTGAACCTGTATCACCTGCTTCTTTAGCTAGTGGAGAAACAATTCGTGAGGCTGCCGAAACATTCTTAAAAATTATCAGCAATGAGGGAAACGAGGTTCAAAACAATGTCGTACTCACAAATGCTGCATTTGCTATTAAAACATTTAATCCAGAAAGGACTTTTGGAGACTGCTTTTATGAAGCCGAGGAATCATTAAAAAGTGGTAGCGCATTCAATAGTTTCAATAAAATTATAAACAAATAACATGAGCTTAAAAATAAAAGTTTGTGGTATGAAAGATCTAGACAATATGTTAGATCTAATTAAATTACCAATCGACTATATGGGTTTGATTTTCTACGAGAAATCAAAACGATATGTCAGTGCCTTGGATGCCCATTTTATAAAATCAATCCAAGGGATAAAAAAAATAGGCGTTTTTGTAAATGCCAATGAACAAGAAATCATACAACAAGCCAATAATTTTGGCCTAATGGGAATACAATTACATGGGCAAGAAAGTCCTGAGCTTTGTCAAATACTAAAGTCTCAAGATTTCATGGTAATCAAAGCCTTTGGTATAGACGAAAATTTCGACTGGAAATCGTTAAAACCGTACGAGGATGTTGTTGATTATTTTCTATTTGATACTAAAAGTAAAAACCATGGCGGTTCTGGAGAACAGTTTGAATGGGACCTACTCGCTCATTATCCTTTGGATAAACCTTACTTTTTAAGCGGCGGTTTGAGCTCCGAGAATATTGCTTCAGCAATCCAGTTTCCTGACCATCGTTTGTACGGACTCGATTTAAATTCAAAATTTGAATTTAAATCAGGAATAAAAAATGTAGAATTATTAGAACAGACTTTGAAAAATATTAGAAATGAGCAAATACCAAGTTAATGAAAAAGGATATTACGGTCAATTTGGGGGAGCTTACATACCTGAAATGTTATATCCGAATGTTGAAGAACTTCGTCTAAAATATTTAGATATCATCCAAGAGGCGAGTTTCCAAGAAGAATTTAATCAACTTTTAAGAGATTATGTTGGTCGACCATCACCATTATATTTTGCCAGTCGGCTTTCTGAAAAATACGGTACCAACGTTTACTTGAAAAGAGAGGACCTCAATCATACAGGTGCACATAAGATAAACAATACCATTGGGCAAATCTTATTAGCCGAAAGGTTAGGAAAAAAGAGAATAATTGCAGAGACAGGCGCAGGACAACATGGTGTCGCTACTGCCACTGTTTGCGCTTTAAAAGGCTTACAATGCGTCGTCTATATGGGGGCAGTAGATATTGCAAGACAGGCACCTAATGTCGCTCGGATGAAGATGATGGGTGCTGAAGTAATTGCTGCTGAATCAGGTAGTAAAACTTTGAAAGACGCAACAAATGAGGCATTAAGAGATTGGATAAATAACCCCGTGGATACACACTATATTATTGGTTCGGTGGTAGGCCCTCATCCCTATCCAGATATGGTAGCTCGTTTTCAATCTATCATTTCTGAAGAGACAAAAAAACAGCTCTTGGAAAAAACTGGGAAATCAACCCCTGATTATGCCATTGCATGTGTGGGAGGTGGGTCGAATGCTGCTGGTATGTTTTATCATTTTTTAGATGAAGAATCGGTCCAACTTATAGCTGTTGAAGCGGCTGGACATGGAGTATCCTCCGGAGAATCTGCAGCAACCACCGCTTTGGGAAAAGAAGGTGTATTACACGGAAGCCGATCACTGCTTATGCAAACTCCAGATGGACAAGTAGTAGAACCATACTCGATATCTGCAGGTTTGGATTACCCGGGTATTGGTCCTCAGCATGCCTGGTTATTTAAATCAGGTCGCGGTAATTATGTTAGTGCGACGGATAAAGAAGCAATGGAAGCGGGTCTATTATTAACGAGACTTGAAGGTATTATCCCTGCGATTGAAAGCGCCCATGCACTCGCTTATTTAGAAAAGAAAAAATGGAAACCGGAAGAAACAATCGTTATCTGCCTATCTGGTCGTGGGGATAAGGATTTGGACAATTATATGAAATACTTTGGTTTTTAAACAATGAGAAAAATAGAAAAAAAAGGAGATCAAGGTCTCCTATCCATATATTATACAGCCGGCTATCCTACTCTTGATAGTACAGTAGCTATTGCTAAAAAACTTGAAGAGTCTGGAGCTGATTTTTTAGAGATCGGATTTCCATATTCTGATCCCGTTGCTGATGGTCCAACCATACAACATAGTTCCGAGATTTCGCTAAAGAATGGCATGACAGTTGAAATTCTTTTTGAACAATTAAAAGACCTCCGTAAACATGTCAGCATTCCTGTGTACTTGATGGGCTATGTAAACCCTTTGTTACAATATGGGGTAGAACGTTTTTGCAAAGCTTGTAAAAGTGTAGGAGTTGATGGAATTATTGTACCCGACCTACCTATGTATGAGTATGAAGAACTGTATAAGGATATTTTTGAGCAAAATGATGTTGCAAATATATTTATTGTCACTCCGCAAACATCGGAAGATCGCATTAGAAAAATTGATAATTTATCTAACAGTTTTATATACCTGCTTTCGTCCAATGCAACTACAGGTACTGAATTGAATGTAGGCGATAAAACAGCAGCTTACTTTCAACGCATAAAAGATCTGAATCTTAAAAGTCCAATCGCAATTGGTTTTGGCATCTCCAGTAAAGAATCTTTCGAGCAGGCAGTATCTTATGCTACCGGCGCAATTATTGGAACTGCATTCGTTAAACTATTGACTAAGGACAATTATTTGGACGAAATTCCCCACTTTATTGAATCCATCAAAGCATAATAAAAAAATCCTTGCAAAGCAGGGATTTTTTATTTTTCAACCCTATATATTTTATATAGCATATTGACTTCACCATAAATACTGATCGAGTAACAAAGCATATAATGACTTAATATACTCATGCCTCATCTCCCATTGATCTTTCAATCCATATTGTCGCAAACAACAATTATTGGAATCATTTTCGCATTCAAAATATATTAATGTAGCAATATTATGACACCAAGTATGCACCAGATAGCAAGTTCTTTGTTAGATTTGTCACAATGAAACAGTTGATTGTATTATTTTTAATCTTACACTATTCCCTTACGGCGACTAGCGCAACTGTATATTTTCATTTTTGCCATGGTGAAACACAGTCTATCTCTCTGAGTAATGACAAGACATCGCATTCAGAATGTTCATTGTGCAAAAAGAATGATACCTGCCACAAGACAACTTCCACTGAAGATAACAAATGTAAAAACGTTTCTGTTGATTTGAAAAATGTAGATGACAATCACTTTTCCTCCGACAGTACAAAGATTTATCCGACTTTCAGTCCGGCTATACTTGTTTTGAATTGGATTATTATCAATCAATTTTATTTTGAAAATATTACCAATCCTAAAAGTGTCTTACCTTGTAGTAAGCCCATAAGTGAATCGGATATCCCCCCTTATTTAGTCAATTGTAATTTCAGAATCTGATTAAAATAAATTTTTATTGGTCTCTATGAGACACGGAAATCAAACTTCAACTATACATATTGAAGTGTATTACTATTTTAAAAATTTAAAAAATCATGAAGCAAATTATTCAATACGCACTTATACCTTTATTTCTTTTTCTATCAAATTCATTAAAAGCAGAATTTAATTTCGCTAAGCAAGATAGCACAACTACATTACACGTAGCAGGTAATTGTGGTATGTGTAAAAAACGTATCGAAAAGGCAGCCAAACTTCCGGGTGTTTCTGCTGCAACTTGGAATGAGGATACCCAGAAATTAAACTTAACCTACAATAACAAAAAGTCTACATTAGAAGATATTAAAAAAAGTATTGCTCATGTAGGCCACGATGTTGAAAATCTTCGTGGAGATGATAAAGCATATGCAGAATTGCATGAATGTTGTTTGTATCCACGATTAGAAAGTTCAAATGCACTTCCGACTGCGAATGTTGGTAATGCAACGAGCAGTGCAATGCATACCGTACCATCGGCCGATAGTACAGTGACTATGCAGGTTGCAGGAAACTGCCCAATGTGTAAAAAGCGTATAGAGACTGCTGCAAATATTACGGGTGTTTCCGCAGCAGTTTGGGATGTCGACACAAAAAAATTAATTGTAAAATACAATAACCAATCCGCTAATTCAGATGCTATAAGAAAAAGTATTGCGGCAGCTGGACATGATGTTGACCATATACCTGCTGATGATCAAGCATATGAAGCACTGCATGAATGTTGCCTATATCCAAGAATGGAAAATGGTCAAATAACGGCAGAAAAAGTAAAGGAAGAGAATCACCAAGATCATAACCATATCGTTACAGGTGTCGTTGTTGAAGAAAATGAGAAAGGAGATTTAAATCCTATTATTGGTGTTAACATCCATTGGTTAGAAGATAAAAACAAAAATACAAGAACCAATGAAAACGGTGTTTTCAAATTGCAGCATTACGGTAACTTCAAACAACTTGTAGTTAGTTTTGCGGGTATGCAATCGGATACCATCACGGTCAAAGACTTACACGAAGTTCTTATGATCAATGCCAAAAGTAATGTATTAGCAGAAGTAGTCATTACAGGTAGTAGAAAGTCCAATTTCATAAACCGAATGAATCCAGCTCGTGTAGAAGTCATAACTGCTAAGGAATTGTTTAAAGCGGCATGTTGTGATTTAAGTGAGAGCTTCGAAACAAATGCATCCGTAGACGTGGTCAGCAATGATGCAGTGACAGGTTCAAAACAGATTCAAATGCTTGGACTCAGTGGTATTTATACGCAATTAACCGTTGAGAACTTACCGGGACCTCGTGGTCTAGCAGCACCGCTTGGCCTTAATTCCATTTCTGGAACTTGGATTGAGTCTATTCAAATAGCAAAAGGTATTGGTTCTGTCGCTAACGGATATGAGAACATGGCCGGTCAAATTAATATTGAATTAAAAAAACCTCAAAATTCTGATCGTTTATTCTTCAATGCTTATGCAAATAACATGGGGAGGACTGATGTAAATTTGAACTTAGCACAAAAAATCAATGACAATTGGTCAACGTCATTCCTGTTACACGATAATTTCATGTTCAACAAAAGCATGAATTTTAGTGACAATGGATTTCGTGACATTCCAGTTGGTAATCTATTTTCAGGAATCAATCGATGGAATTATGAAAACGGCAAAGGCTTTATAGCACAATTTGGTGTCAAATACTTAAATGATGACCGTACAGGTGGTCAAACAGATTTTAATAAAAAAACTGATAAAGGCACAACAAACAAATATGGCTTGGGTTTTGACATCGAAAGAATTGAGGGGTTTGCGAAAATTGGCTATGTCTTTCCTGAAAATAGACACCGTAGTATAGGCTTACAGTTAGCAGGTTCCAATTATAATCAAAAAAGCTACTTTGGCTTGAAGAATTATAATGGAGAGCAACAGAACGGTTATGCAAATTTGATTTTCCAAGATGTTCTTGGAACTGTAGCTCATAAATACCGCGTTGGGGCTTCCGTGAATTACGATAACTATGACGAATTATACTTAGATGTTCAAAACTTCAAAAGAAAAGAAACTGTTTCGGGGGCTTTCTTAGAGTATACATTTAGCCCAAATGAAAAATTTGATGCCGTAGTAGGCCTTAGACAAGATTACAATTCATTATATGGATGGTTTACTACGCCTCGCCTAAACTTACGTTATGCACCATTTACTGGCAATACAATGCGTTTAAGCGCAGGAAGAGGCCAAAGAACGGCGAATATCATTGCTGAAAACATGTCCGCATTAGCAAGTAGCCGTACATTAATCATCAAAAATGAAGACAACTTTAAAAATGCCTACGGTCTACAGCCTGAGGTCTCCTGGAATACAGGATTTACAATAGACCAAACTTTTAGGTTATTTAATAGAGAAGCAACTGCATCAGTAGAATTGTTTAGAAACAATTTTGAAAACCAAGTCGTTGTAGATTATGAAAACCCAAGAGAAATCTCATTCTATAACCTCGACGGAAAATCATACTCCAATAGCCTACAAGCAGAATTACGATTCAACCCATTGCCACGTTTAGAGACGAGACTAGCGTATCGCTTATTAGACGTACAAACAGATTTTGAAAGTGGACGAAACAGCAAGCCGCTATTGGCTAAACATAGAGGATTTACAAACCTAGCATATTCACTTCCTTCAGGTTGGAGCTTTGATTATACACTCAACATCGTTGGTGATAAGAGAATTCCATCTACCATTGAAAATCCAATAGCATATCAAGTACCAACAAAATCAAACGCTTATGTAACAATGAATGCGCAAGTCAGTAAAGATTTTGGAAAACATAAAAATTTCACAATATATGTGGGAGGAGAAAATTTAACGAACCATTTTCAACAAAACCCAATTATAGGTGCTGATGATCCATTCGGTTCTTATTTTGACACCTCACTATTATGGGGTCCACTAACTGGTAGAATGTTCTATACAGGAGTAAGATTTCATATCAATTAGCAATAGAAAGGGGGACTATACTTATAGTTCCCCTTTTTTATGTGCAGCTATTTTCTTCAATTCCTGATAAAGACGAGCTGTTGGTAAGCCTACGACATTCGTATATTCTCCTTTTATACTTTTAATGCCAATACGACCAATCCATTCCTGTATACCATACGAACCCGCTTTATCCATAGGTTGAAATTCATCGATATAAAAATTTATTTCCTCATCACTCAAAGGATAAAATTCAACTTCAGTAGATTCTGAAAAAGTCGTTAATGTCTGATTATTCAGAATACAAACCGCAGTTATCACTTCATGAACAGTTCCTGAAAGCATCTTAAGAACCTTAAATGCCTCCTCTTTATTTTTAGGCTTTCCCAAGATATCCTGCCCCAAAGTTACGACAATCGTATCTGCAGTAATGATCAATGCATGTTCAAAATCGTTTAAAAAAGCTGCAGCCTTCTTTTCCGCAATTGATCGGACCACGTCTATTGGTTTCAATAGCGCATCAACCACTTCGTCGGTCTCACGAACAATAACTTCGAATTTCAATCCCAACTCACTTAATAATTGACTTCGTCTTGGAGACTGAGATCCCAATATGATATGTTTCTCAATTAAATTCACCATCATCTAAATGCTTTTAATTTCATGATCCAGTTCCCATCTTCCCTGTATTTTCAAGACTTTTTCCATCACATCGCGAACAGCACCAAAGCCACCTGCTACAGGCGATATATAGTGACAAACTTTTTTAACCTCCTCGATAGCATCAGAAGGACAGGTAGCCAAACCCGCAAATTGCATACATGGTAAATCAGGCATATCATCCCCCATATAGAGAATATCTTCAAATTCTAAATTATAGCGTTCCAATATTTCTTTTAGCTTCTCCATTTTATTAGAAATCCCAGAATGAACTTCTTTGATTCCTAGTCCTTCTAGCCTCTTTACTACACCTTTCGAATTACCTCCTGTAATAATGATGACCGGATAACCCCGCTTAACAGCCAACTGCAATACATATCCATCCTTAATATTGAAAGATCGCATCTGATGCCCATCTTCATTTACAAGTACTCGACCATCAGTTAATACACCGTCTACATCCAATACAAAAGCTTTCACTTTTTTTAGATTATCAAAAATCATAACTCTTTTTTTTCAAAAATAAGTATTAATAAATTCGAAATACGATATATTTTTATGAATATTAATCCTTCAAATAGACATCTTTTTATTCCATTTAGACAAAAAATCATATTAATGTCACAACACATATTGTGACGACAACTTTATGTTAAAATATTTGGATGCAACTGCTATTTTCATGTATCTTTGTAGAAGATAATTAAGGTTATCTATTACTAAAAAGTAATGATGAGTGTCATGAAGAATTAATCGAAATGACATTCACACAACATTAAATCAAATGTTTATCATTAATTTTGCAGTAACAAATCACCACAAGATGGCGATTTATTTAAAATGTCTTTTCATAATTTAGGTTTATAATTGGTTAGTAACAAACCCTGGTGCCCATCATCAGGGTTTTGTTTTTTAAACAACTAGACTAAAAAAAATAGCTGCAAATGAATCATTTACAGCTATAATCAGATTTAACAAAGTTCTATTTTTTCGGAAGCATCTTTAAATTAATTTTTGGCTTTACTCCATTAGGTTTTCTAGTAAACGTACTTCCTGCAGGAACATAATCGTTAAAAAAACCAAAATTCCTGAGGTAAAATCTGTTATCATTAACCCCTCCTGCATAATCCATACGATAGCCTTTATGTCCTGTGTTATCAACCGTAAATCTACCTGCAGTACATTCGTACCAATTTCCCTTATCGTCAGCTACCCATTGATTTGAAAACTGTACCTCTCTTTGATAAATACCTTGCTCTGGATTGAAATTCTCTAAAAAAGAATGAAATCTGGATAGATATTGATTCGTTTGAGGACGTTCAAATTCCGCAATAATCTGCCATTCACCTACCTCTGGAGCATAAAACCAAGCAGTGTAAGCCGTATAATTATTTGCTATAGGTCTACCACGCAATAAAAATTTATAGGTATTTCCAGCGACCCAATTAAACTTTAAATAACTTTGACCACCAGAAACCTTCATTTCCGAATTCTCCGGTATGAACTGCTTGACCTTTAGTTTTTAAAATAA
Organism: Sphingobacterium sp. SG20118; assembly: GCF_044740685.1. Classification (NCBI taxonomy): domain Bacteria; kingdom Pseudomonadati; phylum Bacteroidota; class Sphingobacteriia; order Sphingobacteriales; family Sphingobacteriaceae; genus Sphingobacterium; species Sphingobacterium sp. SG20118. The sequence continues at coordinate 453,711 of NZ_CP172826.1, read as the reverse complement.
TCTTGTGATCATCAGGGATCTCATTTGGATCATCTGTCGTAAAAGGACTCCAGACAGAAAATAAAATGCGGCGTTCGGTACTGCTATTTACCTGCATACCGAAGTAACCGACATTAAAGCCATTAGACATAAAATAAGAACCCTCTACGTCATTTCCTTTCGGAACGGTAACTTCATTATAAAAATATTCAATATTCTTATCTTTAGGTTGCTCATAGCCCATATGAGTTGATGGTCCTCTTCTACCCCAGTAAAAGAAATTATCCTCATTATTTCTAACAAAATTCATTTGTTCTGAAGCAGCTCCCGTCAAAACATAACCATCAATGGTAGGATACAATGAAGCTACAGTTTTTGCTTTTAATTCAATTGCATAGTATCCCGTGTCTGCAATTGTAAAATCAGCAATATTTATCTGACCTTTTTGGTTCGGCGATATGCTAACATCGACACTTTTACCCGCCAATGTAAAGGTAAATTCTCCACCATCATTAGCCTTAATAACTTGAACTGAAACATGCACACTGCCTGTTTTGCCAAAGCGAACAAATGTTTTGACCGTACGTCCTGCATCATTCCAATGCTCGATCTTCCCGGTCTTCACAATCGATTCTTTATCATCGCTTTGCGGATACTCCCAAGTATTGCCACCGATAGGCACAAAACTCTCCTTTTCAGATGTCAAAGACTGAGCGAAAGCGAACGTCAGATTTAAAAAGAAAAATAGGAATAATAACTTTTTTATTGATTTCATGTTCATAACAATTAATTATAACATTAAATATAATGATAGGAATATGAATATCGAACCGTTAGAAACACTTAAAAAAAAACAACCGATTGCAGTTACGATGCAATCGGTTGTTAAATTGTATAAAAATACTGTTACAACAGTATTTAATCTTTTTGAGGTCCCCTAGTGTCATGACCAGGCTTAGAAATAGAACTTCGCATATCAGTATCTGCTTGGATATTCTGCATCTTATAATAATCCATAATACCTAAATTTCCATTTTTAAAAGCTTCTGCCATTGCTAACGGTAATTGAGATTCAGCCTCAATCACTTTTGCTCTTGCTTCTTGCGCCTTGGCACGCATTTCCTGCTCATTGGCTACAGCCATAGCTCTGCGCTCTTCCGCTCTTGCATTAGCAACTTTTAAATCGGCCTCAGCTTGATCTGTTTGCAATTTTGCACCTACGTTTTCACCAATATCAATATCTGCAATATCGATAGATAAAATTTCGAAAGCTGTACCACTATCCAATCCTTTAGCAAGGACTGTCTTTGATATGCGGTCTGGATTTTCTAAAACCTGCTTATGGCTTTCCGAAGATCCAATCGTTGTCACGATACCTTCACCAACACGAGCTAAAATAGTTTCTTCACCTGCACCTCCGACTAATTGATTAATATTAGCTCGGACAGTAACACGTGCTTTCGCTATTAATTGAATACCATCCTTTGCAACAGCAGCTACTGGAGGAGTATTGATAACTTGTGGATTAACCGATAATTGAACTGCGTCAAAAACATCACGCCCAGCCAAATCAATAGCTGTAGCTAATTTAAAACTTAGGGGAATATTCGCCTTATCTGCTGAGATTAAAGCTTTAATCACTCTATTCACATTCCCACCTGCTAAATAATGGGTCTCAATTTCGTTGGATGTAATATTTAAGCCTGCCTTTGTCGAAATTATCATCGCATTTGTCACCAAAGAGGGTGGCACTTTACGCAATCTCATCAATACCAAATTCAATAAGCTAATTTTAACATTAGACAGTTGAGCCGTGAACCAAAGATTGACGGGTAATAAATAAAGCAAAAGAAACAAGGCTACTACACAGCCTATAATCATTAAAGCAAAAGAAAAATTTGGATCCATCTGATTAGATTAATTAAATAGTAATTGTTTTAAAGATATTAAATAATGAGCAGACATTTACTATTGTAGAAAAAAAAACAGCATTAATTATAAGCATAAGCGATTATCTGATTGCGTTAAATTTATTTTCAATAATCTAATCACGTAAAAAAAACAGACTTTGTGTCGATAAACAATTGCAAAACTTTTGCAACTCACCAACCTTGTCGTATATTTAGAAATTATTACGAAAAAGAAACAATTAAAAGCAATATTTTGCTTATTTTTAGGGAAAAACACAAATACAATAACATAATGAAAAAATTATTTGTTTTACCAGCTATTGCATTGGCAATAACTTTTGCTTCTTGCGGAGGCAATACAACAAAAGAAAACAGTTCAACTACTGAACAATCAACTCCAGAAGTTGTTGAGGCGGAAACAGAAACAATTCCTGGAATTGAGAACGTTGAGCTTTCTAACACGTTAGCATTAGAAGGTAATGATGCAATGAAATATGATAAAAACCTTTTCCGCGTAAAAGCTGGAGAAAGCGTTGAATTAACATTTAAGAATGCAGGTACGATGCCAAAAGAATCTATGGGACATAACGTGGTAATCTTAAAACCAGGAACTGACCTAGCTACTTTTGGTGGAGAAGCAGCTGCTGCACAAGCGGATGAATATCTTCCAAAATCGGCACTTTCTTCTGTAGTAGCACATACAAAATTACTAGGTCCAGGTGAAACTGATAAAATTACCTTTACACTAGAAAAAGGAACTTACGATTTCATCTGTAGCTTCCCTGGTCACTACGGAGTAATGCAAGGTAAAATTGTTGCCGAATAATCTTTAAGAAATAATTCTGAAAGGCATTCCTTCAAAAGGGATGCCTTTTTTATTGAGTAATAGACTATATCTTATCAAATTTATACAGCATTTTAACAAAATAGATTTCCTATAATGTTAATTATAACTAAATTTGCTAAAACATTTAAAACGTAATCGATGCAATACGACGTAATAGTAATTGGAAGTGGGCCAGGCGGATATGTAGCAGCAATCCGTTGTGCACAGTTAGGGTTAAAAACTGCTATAATTGAGAAATATAACTCTTTTGGGGGAACTTGTTTAAATGTAGGCTGTATCCCTTCAAAAGCATTATTAGATTCATCAGAGCATTACCACAATGCTGCACACTCATTCGAAGCACATGGTATCAGCGTAAGTGACTTAAAAGTTGATATCAAAAAAATGATTGCTCGTAAAGACGATGTAATTAACCAAAATACTGCAGGTATCACTTACCTCTTCAAAAAGAACAAAGTTGAAAGTTTCCAAGGTATTGGTTCATTTATTGACAAGAACACCATCAAAATCACAAAAGAAGATGGTACTTCGGAGCAGATTACGGGTAAAAACGTAATTATCGCAACAGGTTCAAAACCGACTTATCTACCCTTCCTACCTGTAGATAAAAAAAGAATCATTACTTCGACAGAAGCATTAAACTTAACTGAAATCCCTAAACACTTAATCGTTATTGGCGGTGGTGTTATTGGACTTGAATTAGGTTCTGTTTACGCTCGTTTAGGTGCTAAAGTTTCGGTTGTAGAATTTGCGAAATCAATCATCGGCACGATGGACGGTGGTTTAGGTAAAGAGCTACAACGCGTTTTGAAAAAATCACTTGGCATGGAGTTCTATATGGGCCACAAAGTAACAGGTGCAACCTCTAAAGGTAAAACGGTTACAGTAACAGCTGAAAACCCAAAAGGAGAAACTGTCTCTTTAGAAGGTGATTACTGTATCGTAGCAGTGGGCCGTACCGCTTATACGGAGAATTTAGGTCTTGAGAATATCGGTATTACCGTTGAGGAAAGAGGTAAGAAAATCAGCGTAAATGATCATTTAGAAACAATCGTACCTGGTGTTTATGCAATTGGAGATGTGATTACAGGTCCTATGCTTGCTCATAAGGCAGAGGATGAAGGTGTTTTTGTAGCAGAAAGCATCGTGGGTCAAAAACCACATATCGATTACAACTTAATTCCAGGAGTTGTTTACACTTGGCCAGAGGTTGCTTCAGTTGGTAAAACAGAAGAGCAATTAAAAGAAGCTGGTGTAAAATATAAGACTGGTTCATTCTCTTTCAAAGCTTCTGGTCGTGCCAAAGCGTCGATGGACACAGACGGATTTGTTAAGATATTAGCAGATGCTGAAACAGATGAAGTTATTGGTGTACATATGATTGGACCACGAGCTGCAGATATGATTGCGGAAGCGGTAGTAGCTATGGAATACCGTGCTTCGGCAGAAGATATCGGTCGTATTTGTCATGCACACCCGACCTATACTGAAGCGATTAAAGAAGCTGCTTTAGCAGCAACTTCTAATAGAGCAATTCATGCTTAAAAATACTAAAGGGGAAAAGTAAAATTTTCCCCTTTTTCTTTCATCTAACTACCTAAGCCAAGAAAACATATGAATTTCTATACGCGAAAATGGGTGAAACCAGAGGATTTAAACCCAAATGGCTCACTATTTGGAGGAACACTCCTAAGATGGATTGACGAGGAAGCTGTAATTTATGCTATCGTTCAATTAGCCAACTCACATGTCGTGACTAAATACATCTCTGAAATTAATTTCGTGAGTTCTGCAAAAAAAGGTGACATTATAGAATTAGGCATCGAAGCTATTAAATTTGGAACAACTTCCATAACGATGCGCTGCGAAGTCCGTAATAAAATTACAAGAAAAACAATTCTATCCATCGATAAACTCGTTTTTGTCAACCTCAATAAAGAAGGATTACCAACAGCACATGGTAAGACTGAAATTACCTACGCTTATGCAAGTAATGATAAAATAAAAAAGGATGATCTCTAAATCATCCTTTTTTATTTTCTATTTCTTTTGACCATTGATTACTTTTTTCAAATCTAACTCCACCCAAAATCCTACAATGGGAATGAGCGAGGCAAACATATATGCCAATGGACGCTTCCAATTCCATTTATATTCAATTGTACACATAATCAGCATGATTACAAATACAACCACAAAAAAACCATGAATTGAACCTGCTATCTTTACCGCCTCAGGAGTATCAAAAAAATACTTCATCGGCATAGCAATGAAAAACAAACAAATGGTTGAAACAGCTTCCCAAAGTGCTATTTGTCTAAAAATTCGGAGCATAAAAACGTGATTTAAAAAATGTGTAATCCCAAAAATAGAATTATTTTACGAGATGAATATTTTATAATTTATGCTTTGACCTTCTTTTGACATAATTAGAAATCAACTGACTCCCGTTTATTAAAATCTGCCAATATAATGTCGATCAATTTTATAACATTCAGAAAAAATGCTTACTTTTGAAGAAGCTTGGTTATTCTGAAACGCTAGATGTAAAGAATAAATTGAGCATTCAACTACACAATAATTATTTTATGAATTACGACATCATTGTAATTGGTAGTGGTCCTGGTGGATATGTTGCTGCCATTAGAGCCTCACAATTAGGTTTCAAAACTGCTATCATCGAGCGCGAATCTTTAGGAGGTATTTGTTTAAATTGGGGATGTATCCCAACCAAAGCTCTTTTAAAAAGTGCACAAGTTTTTGAATATTTAAATCATGCTGCTGAATATGGTATCAATGTACAAGGCGGTGAGCCTGATTTTGATGCTATCGTTAAAAGAAGTCGTGGCGTAGCTGATGGAATGAGCAAAGGTATTCAATTCTTAATGAAGAAGAATAAAATCGACATCATCATGGGTACTGCTAAAATTAAAAAAGGTGGTAAAATTGATGTAAAAGCAGCAGATGGCTCTTCTAAAGAATATACCGCAAAACATACGATATTAGCAACAGGTGCACGTTCTCGTGAATTACCTAATCTGCCTCAAGATGGTAAAAAAATCATTGGATATAGACAGGCATTAGTTCTCCCTAAACAACCAAAATCACTTGTGATCGTTGGCTCAGGAGCTATCGGAATTGAATTCGCATATTTTTACAATGCAATTGGCACGAAAGTGACTGTTGTTGAATTCATGGATCGCATTGTTCCAGTTGAAGATGAGGAAATATCAAAACAATTAGAAAAAAGCTTAAAGAAACAAGGTATTAACATTTTAACTTCATCTGAAGTACAATCTGTTGACACATCAGGTACTTTAAGTAAAGTAAATATCAAATCGGCAAAAGGCATGGAAGTTATCGAGGCTGAAGTTGTATTATCAGCTGTAGGTATCATGCCAAACATTGAAAACATTGGTCTTGAAGAAGTTGGAGTAAAAACTGAACGCGGTCGTGTTGTTGTTGACGATTTTTACAAAACAAATATCGATGGCGTATATGCTATTGGTGATATCGTAAAAGGACAGGCCCTTGCCCACGTAGCATCAGCAGAAGGAATTTTATGTATCGAAGCCATCAAAGGACTTCATGTAGAAGCTATTGACTATAACAACATTCCTGGCTGTACGTATTGCTCTCCTGAAGTTGCTTCAGTAGGATATACGGAGAAAGCTGCAAAAGAAGCTGGTTACGAAGTAAAAGTAGGGAAATTCCCTTTCTCTGCTTCAGGTAAAGCTTCTGCATCTGGTGCAAAAGACGGCTTTGTGAAAGTTATCTTTGACGCAAAATATGGAGAATTCCTAGGAGCACATATGATTGGTGCGAACGTTACCGAGCTGATTGCTGAAATTGTAGTTGCAAGAAAACTTGAAACAACTGGTCATGAAATGATTAAAGCAATTCATCCACATCCAACCATGAGTGAAGCAATTATGGAAGCTTGTGCGGATGCTTATGATGAAGTTATTCATTTATAATCGAACCAGCACTATATTAAAACAGAAAAGGCTTATCATAGGATAAGCCTTTTCTGTTTTAATATAACATCAGATTACATAATCAATCGTGATTTAAAAACAATCTGTTGCGGTGCTAAATCTGCATTATTTATTTTTTCAAATAAAATTTCAGCTGCTTTTTTAGCTTGGTTACCAGGAAATTGTTCAATACAGCCCATTGGTGGATTTTCCATATATTTCCACAGTGGGTAATTGGCATAACTAATAAAGTGGATATCATGGTTTCAGCACCAGACCTCTATTACGAGCAGCCTTCATAACGTCTAAGGTCACAAAATCATTAAAAGAAACTACAGCCGTTGGTCTTTCAGAAAGTGCATATAGCTTTTCCATTGCCGCCTCATTGCCTTCTGTTGTTAAATCCGTATTAACGATATATTTCTCATCATAATCCAACCCATTTCGTTTTAGGGCAGACAAGAAAGAATGCTTACGTTCTTCACTAGCAGGAAGTAGCTGCGGCCCATTAATAAGCGCAATTTTAGCATGTCCACGAACTACAAATGCATCAATAGCTTCATTCATTCCTGTGGCCAAATCGCTCTCTACTTTATTAATTTTTGGGATATCTGGCACACAATCGAAAAATACTATTGGTGTTCCCGAATTTTCTATTTTCTCAAGAAATTCTAAATTTGTTGTGTTTTTCCCCACAGACATCAATACACCATCAACACGATGACTTTTGAATGTCTTCAATATCCGCTCTTCCCTTTCAGCATCATCCAAAGACTGCCCCATAATTACCGTATACTTACGTTCATTAGACACATTTTCAATTTCACTGATAGCAGATGAGAAAAATGGTTCAGACAGGCTTGGCAATAAAACGCCTATTGTAAAAGTCTTGCGCTGCTTGAAAAAAATCGCCGTTTGGTTAGGTTCATAATTCAATTCCTCCGCAACTTTTTTCACTCGCATTGTCGTCACTAATCCGATACTTGGATGGTCATTCAACGCTCGAGATACAGTAGACGGCGAAATTTTCAGCTTCTTAGCTATTTCTTTAATTGTTGTTGGTTTATCCCCTTGCATACTCATAGTCGAATCTCACTAAATTTACATTCCGATAAATATACCATTTTTTAGCCTATTTTTAGAATAAGAGTTTAATTTAAGAAACTAACTAATCCAAAAAAAACACATTAACTACCTGTAATATAATCGATTAAACAGATGTCGCACCATCGATATAAATTAGTTGATTTTTAGCAATTTGCAATTCTTCTGCGATATAATCCAGCGGTTCCAAATCACGAAATTTTAATTCATCAACAAAATAAACTTTTAATTTAGAAGCTAAACTTCCCCATTCAATATGTTTAATCTTATTCAATTGCATTAAGGGATTACCTTTTGTCAAAATACAAATCGGTTTACCTGCATTAACAATCTCATGGAGCAAGTCCTCCATCCCTTCTTTCATTAATAATTTAACCGGCAATACGGCATTGACAAATAATCGTTCAAAATGCTCTTTGTATTTTAAATCAAATTGAAAAGCTTCCGCAGCATGTTCAAAAATCATTTCTTCACCTCTAGCATCCAGATGCTTCTTAAAAAAAGAAACCAAATCATCCTGAGGAGGATACGTTTCCGTAAATTCTAGAAAATTAGCGAACAAATAATAAACCTGCAATAAGTAATCGCGTTTTGGATAAATTACCTCATCCAATTCAAAAACGAAGACTTGTTTATCCAATGGGAAATCCTGATATCTTAACATAAAATTATTAGTCTTTAGAAACCGCGCATAAAGCGAAATCATCGCCAGAGTCTGAAACGACAAACAAACCATCCAATCGGGTATCCGGAGTGCTAAAATCATCAATTAAAGACTTACCATTAACCAGGATAGTCAATGAAAGGTCCTTAGGAGGATTTTCAATTATAAAATAATCTTGTAGCACATCTTGGGCAGGAACAATTACCTTAATACCATATTCTTCAAATAAAACTTTAGCTTCAGCCAAAGGTTCAAATTCAAAACCTCCCAAAGGCAGAATGTAATCAATCTGATTATCTAAACTTATCTTTAATATCTCGTGCGCATAGGTAGGCATCAAACCGGTCGGTACTTTAAAGTATTTTCCGGAACCAATTAAAAGGGATGGAATTTCCTCCGAGCTCGCAAAGAAGATATCAAATTTATCTCCCAATAATTTTGCAATACGTTGTCCTAGACCCCTTGTCCCAAATGTTATTAATATTCTTTTTCTCATCAGAAAATAAGTTGTTTTGATTAATGAGTGTTAGCTCTAATTATACCATTGAGCTGGTTTCACTCGGTTTTAAAGGCGATGAAGAGATCATGAGCGCGAGATTACAGTTTGTGCATTCATCTTACTCATGATGATTTCATATCTATACGATCACATTTCCATCTCGCATATGAATCGTGCGATCAGAAATACGAGCTAAATCTTCATTATGAGTTACAATCACAAAAGTTTGTTGAAATTTATCCCTAAGATCAAAAAATAACTGATGCAGGGCAGTAGCATTCTCCGAATCCAGATTACCTGACGGTTCATCTGCTAAAATAATAGCCGGGTTATTAATCAAAGCACGGGCAACAGAAACCCGTTGTTGTTCACCACCAGACATTTCCGTCGGCTTGTGCCCTGCACGATGCGAGACTCCTAACAAATCTAAGATTTCCATCGCACGGACTTCCGCAACTTTACGTCCTTCTCCTTTTATAAAAGCCGGAATGCAAACATTTTCCAAAGCCGTAAACTCAGGAAGTAAATGATGAAACTGAAAGACAAATCCGATATGTTCATTACGAAATGCACTTAGTTTTTTTGTATTCAAACTACTTATGTCAATTCCATTGATAAATAATTCACCCTTATCAGCCGAATCCAATGTACCTATAATATGTAGAAGCGTACTTTTTCCAGCACCCGAAGCACCAACAATACTCACAATTTCTCCTTTCGCTACTTCGATATCAACACCTTTTAAAATGGGTAATGGACCGTACGATTTGAAAATACTTTTGGCTTGTAACATCATATCACAAAGTTAAATATTTTTTACAAACTAAAGCTTTGAATAAATAAACACCTAAATAGTCCATATCCGCCAAATAGTATTTAATAAAAGTCAATTTAAGCTAATATTATGCTCAATAGCTTGACCATTCGCTTAAAAAATAATACTTTTACAACACAAACATTTTTGCAATGAACATTCACGAATATCAAGGAAAAGAAATACTTAAAAGTTTTGGCGTAAGAGTACAAGAAGGTATTGTTGCTGAAACTCCAGAGCAAGCTGTAGAAGCTGCTAAAAAATTGAAAGAAGAATACAATTCTGACTGGGTTGTAATCAAAGCTCAAATTCATGCTGGTGGCCGCGGTAAAGGTGGTGGCGTTAAATTAGCTAAAAACCTAGATGAGGTATCACAACGTGCTACCGATATCATCGGGATGCAATTAGTAACTCCTCAAACTGGTCCTGAAGGTAAAAAAGTTAGCAAAGTATTAGTTGCTCAAGATGTTTACTATCCTGGTGAAAGTGAAACAAAAGAATTCTATGTGTCTGTTTTACTAGACCGTGCTAAAGGTCGTAATATCATTATGTATTCTACAGAAGGTGGAATGGACATTGAAGAAGTAGCAGAAAAAACTCCAAACTTAATCTTCAAAGAAGAAATCGACCCTAAAGTTGGTCTTCAAGGTTTCCAAGCTCGTAAAATTGCTTTCAACTTAGGCTTAACTGGTGGTGCACAGAAAGAAATGGTAAAATTTGTTGCTGCTTTATACAAAGCTTATGAGTCAACAGATTCTGCTATGTTCGAAATCAACCCTGTATTAAAAACATCTGACGACAAAATCTTAGCAGTAGATGCGAAAGTAGACTTAGATGAGAATGCATTATACCGTCACCCAGATTATGCAGCAATGCGTGATGTAACGGAAGAGGATCCTACAGAAGTTGAAGCTGGTAAATCTAACCTAAACTATGTGAAACTTGACGGTAACGTAGGTTGTATGGTAAATGGTGCTGGTCTTGCAATGGCTACAATGGATATCATCAAAATTGCTGGTGGTGAGCCTGCTAACTTCTTAGATGTTGGTGGTACTGCTAATGCTGAAACAGTAAAAGCTGGTTTTAATATCATCTTATCTGATCCAAATGTAAAAGCAATCTTAATTAACATCTTCGGTGGTATCGTTCGTTGTGACCGTGTAGCACAAGGTGTGATTGATGCTTACAATGAAATTGGAAATATCCCTGTACCAATTATCGTACGTCTTCAAGGTACTAATGCCGCTGAAGCGAAAAAATTAATCGATGATTCAGGATTAAAAGTTTATTCTGCAATTCAATTACATGAAGCTGCTGAATTGGTAACTAAAGTATTAAAAGGTTAATTTTCCCTTTAAAACAATATCAAAGCCTCTGGAAAATTCCAGAGGCTTTTTCAATTTAACAAATACAGACAATTTCTAAATAAATCAAGGATAATTATAAATTATACCCTATTTTTGAGTTTCGTATAAAAAAATAAGATCCTGAACAAATATTTAGACCTTATTTGAAATGCTATATCACAATGGAACATACTCGTATAAAAGAATTATTAAATGCCACTGAATTTGGGCATGAAGTTGTTGTTAAAGGTTGGGTTAAAACTTTCCGTAACAATCAATTTATAGCAATTAATGATGGATCTTCCATTCACAATATACAAGCAGTAGTTGATTTTGAAAACACACCAGAAGGTCTTTTAAAAAGAATCAACACAGGTGCTGCATTACGTATAAAAGGGAATTTAATCGAATCACAAGGAAAAGGTCAGAAAGTTGAAATCAAAGTAAACGAATTGACGATCTTAGGCGATTCTGACGCTGAGAAATATCCGCTACAACCTAAGAAGCATAGTTTGGAATTTTTACGTGAAATCGCGCACTTACGTTTCCGTACAACTACTTTCAATGCTGTTTTTAAAGTTCGTAATGCATTAGCATACGCTGTTCACAAATTCTTTAATGAAAAAGAATTTGTATACATGCACACGCCAATTATCACAGGATCTGATGCTGAAGGTGCTGGTGAGATGTTTCGCGTCACCTCATTAGACTTGAACAACCTCCCACGTACAGAAAATGGTGATATTGATTTTAAAGAAGATTTTTTCGGTAAATCCACTAATCTAACTGTATCAGGACAATTAGAAGGCGAATTAGCAGCAATGGCATTGGGTAATATCTATACCTTTGGACCTACATTCCGCGCCGAAAATTCAAACACAACGCGTCACTTAGCCGAGTTTTGGATGATCGAGCCAGAAATGGCATTCTATGAATTGGAAGACAACATGGATTTAGCAGAAGAGCTGTTAAAATATGTCATCAAATATGCACTAGATACATGTCCAGATGAAATTGACTTCTTAAAAACACGTTTATTAGAAGAGGAAAAAAATAAGCCTGCAGCAGAAAGAGCAGAATTGAATCTGATCGATAAGTTAACGTTTGTTTTAAATAACGACTTTGAGCGTGTTACTTACACTGAAGCAATTGAAATATTGAAACGTAGTAAGCCGAACCAAAAGAAACAATTCAAATATTTAATTGATGAATGGGGAGCTGACCTACAATCTGAGCACGAACGTTACTTAGTAGAGAAGCACTACAAAAAACCGGTTATTCTAATCGATTATCCAGCAGAAATCAAATCATTTTATATGAAACAGAATGATGTAGATGCCAATGGACACAAAACAGTACGTGCAATGGATATTCTTTTCCCAGGTATCGGTGAAATGGTGGGCGGATCTCAACGTGAAGAAAACTTAGAGAAGTTATTAGCACGTATGGATGAAGTCAATATCCCTGCTGAAGAAATGGAGTGGTTCTTAGATACACGTCGTTACGGTTCAGCACCGCACTCAGGCTTTGGACTAGGATTCGAGCGTTTGGTATTATTTGTGACCGGTATGACCAATATTAGAGATGTCATCCCATTCCCACGTACGCCGAACAATGCAGAATTTTAATTAATAGCAATCACATAGTAAGCGGTCAAAACACATTCAGTTTTGACCGCTTTTCGTTTATCTATAATTTATTTGTAATTTAGTATATATCTCAACGTTATGTTAGTCCGAATCTACGATAATAATCCCAATGAAAAGTCAATACAGCAAGTAGTTGATGTTCTAAAAAAAGGTGGAGTCATCATCTACCCCACCGATACGGTTTATGGTATCGGATGCGACATTACGAATCAGAAAGCAATAGAAAAAGTTTGTGAAATTCGTGGATTAAAAGCCGATAAAGCGAATCTATCTTTTATTTGTTACGACTTAACAGATATAGCATTGTACACAAAGCCTTTCGATACAGCAGTCTTTCGAGTATTAAAAAAAGCCCTTCCAGGCCCGTTTACATTTATTTTTAATGCCAGTGGTCAGGTACCAAAATTATTAAGCTCCAAAAAGAAAACAGTCGGTATCCGAGTTCCTGACAACAATATCGTACGCGAAATTGTACGCGTGCTTGGCAATCCCATTGTTACAGCCTCTATCCGGGATGAAGATGACATTCTAGAATATTCCACCGATCCCGAATTAATCCACGAAAAGTATGAAAATCTTGTTGACCTAGTCATTGATGGTGGTTACGGTGACAATGTGGCTTCTACAGTCGTTGATCTTACAGAAGGTGAATTTGAAGTTATCAGAGCGGGTAAGGGAAATTTAGAGGAATATCTATAAGATATTCCCACGCTCAGCTTGTATTTTTAAAGCTTTATTAAAAAGCTTTAAACCATCGTAACTCCGCAGATCATCTTTCGAAAAAAGTAAATCAAAATTCCTAAAAAGTATTTCCCCTGATTCAGAAGCGTTTCATGATCAGCTATTTTTTCGAGTATAAAATAGTGTCCCCATCAAATAAACCAGAAATAAACAGGTTGCCTTTCCACCGAAGCTCTTTTAGAAGAGTGATGATTAGAAACAGTGGATTCATCGTCATACTTGACCCATTGGGCTGTTCTAATCTAACTTGCGCACTATGTCCAACTTTGGGTACAGAAACAAATTGCTTAATGGTAGGGATCAAATTAGGAATTAGTCATGAAAAAATCCATCCATTTGATGGATATACTAATTTAATATTACAGTACGACCAGCTCTTCTACGATAACATGGCCCACATGTTCATTTACACGTCCTAAAATTTGCTTGCGCATTAAGACCAGTTCATTTTTGATTACAGCAGACTCAACCTTCACAAACAGCTTCTTATCTTTGATATAGATTTGTTTTGTTCGATTAGCAATAGCCTTACCGATCAACGATGGCCATACAGCCAAAATAGAGGTTTCTTCAAATTTACGTTTCAGCTTGTAGGCATCAAGAAGGCGATCAATTGCCTCTTTGATGGTGATATCATCACTAGACCGAATATATTCTAACCCGCCCTTATACTTCTTATTATACATAAACTTCACCTCCTGCTATGTCAAAGATACGCACTGGACTGGCAATAGCATCAAAAATCCGCTTAATTCTTTTTGAATCCGTATCTGTCAGAAAAATTTGACCAAACTCATCATCCGAAACCATCTGCATCAATTTATGCGTGCGTTTATCGTCCAATTTATCAAAGATATCATCCAATAGCAAAAGCGGTTTAAAACCTTTCTTTTGTTGAAAAAATGAATACTGTGCGAGTTTTAAGGCAATCAAAAAAGATTTTTGCTGACCTTGAGATCCAAATTTTTTCAAAGGCATACCTCCATGTATGGTAAAGATCAGATCATCCTTATGAATACCAACAGAGGTTCTTTCTAAAATACGGTCCCGCTCCAAGTTTTTCTCTAAAATATTCAGGAATGAATCCTGCATCAATGGAGAGTCATACACCAGCTGAACGGTTTCTGCGCCCTCCGTAAGATAGAGATAATGGCGATCAAACTCCGGCTGAAACTCCGCCATAAAAGCAATACGCTTATTATATATAACAGTTCCAACCTCTTCAAGTTGCATATTCAGCACTTCAACAAGACTCAAATCCAATACACCACTCTGCCTCGCTAGCTTCAACAACATGTTGCGCTGAGCGATTATCTTATTATAGATGATCAGTGTATCGAGATATTTATTATCCGTCTGCGAGATGACATTATCAATAAACTTTCGACGCTCTTCACTCCCATCTGTAATAATTAGACTGTCATTAGGAGAAATCATCACCAAAGGAAATTGACCAATATGATCAGCCAATCTAGGATAATCCTTCTTGTTTTTCTTAAATTGTTTTTTCTGATTTCGTTTGATGCTACAGGAGATAACATCATGGAGTTCGTCCTTCTCAAAAGAACCTTGCAACATAAACCAGTCTTGGCCCTGTTTTATATGCTGCGAATCAATAGGATTAAAATAGCTCTTGCACAAAGAAAGATAATGGATAGCGTCCAACAAATTGGTTTTCCCAACACCATTATCACCCGCAAAAGCATTTACTTCGGGCAAGAATTCTAAAGAAGATTCTGTATAGTTCTTAAAATTTAAAACTGAAAGCTGACGCAACCACATAGCACAAAGATACGCTATTTAGCGTAGCAACTCATTTATTTTATTTCCTCAAAGTCTACAAATTCCCCCGCATTATCAGCTACTTTTCTTTTTTGTTCTTGTTTAGGAGGTACATAATCTACCGATATACGTCCATCATTTTTTGGAGCAGATTGTGCGTTATTATTATTTTGACCAAAAGTCTCATAACGGAAACTCCCTCCTCCATTTGTATAAGTAGAGCCACCTTGCTGCTGCTGTGCTTTTTTCATCAGCTTCTCTGCAGCTTTTCGCATTGCAAATGGTAGTAATAATCGAATTAAAAATTTAACTAAATACCAAACAGCAAATGCAATCAATAAAAATTTTAATAATCCTGCCATAACTTTATATTCGTTGTCATTTTATCAAAAATAAAGAATCTCGCTGAAAACACTTGTCTTAAAAATGTCAGTATATTTGATTTAACAATTTTTAAGAATTTCCATTACCAACTTTCGCTTGCTGAATAGCGCGAAATAACTCTTCTTGACGTTGCGTTCCTATTACATAAACCAACCCGTCTTTATCCGTTAACCAAACAGCATCTTTACCACCAGCATAAAATTTAATCTTACCATTGATATGGAGGTTATAAACCGGATTGTTAAAAAAGAACCTACTGAATGGTTTTTTCTCAACCTTCACTATTGAGCTCAATTCAATCTTTACTAATCGCGTTGTCCACAAACCACTCAGCATGACCTTGCCTTCAAACACTTCGATACGGTACAACAACAAATACATCATGACCACAGATGTGATAATAATGGCTATGCCAACTAATAAAAACAATTGACTGGATAGTAATTGGTCAATATTCAAATAAACCGCCGTGAAACAAAATAGCGCAAGTACCAGACGCACACTTATCCAAACACGGTCTCGACCTAAATATTGGTTTTCTGTATATAGGAGTCCTTCTTTCATCATGTTATTTACAAACTAAAATAAACACTTTTTTAGTATTACCACTTATCTTGTATCGATTATCAAGTCGATAGTTAGCTACCCAAATAATATCCCCATTACCATTTACCAAAATCGGAATGTTTCCCTTCTCGAAAACATTGATTTTGTAATTATTAAACAGATCACTTATTTTTTTTCTTCCAGTCATACCCAATGGGTAAAAATAATCGCCGGTTTCGCCATGCTCTTAAAGTAAGCGGAAAAACCAAAAGGTCGCTATCTATTTTTGCTACTGCCCTATCCGGATAGATAGATAAGTCATAGCTATTGTCACAACTAAAATTATAACCTCTCCAAGATACTGATTTTGTTTCTGAAGTAATAACAGTTTCATCCTCCTGCACATACTCTTTTTCTCGAATAATTAGAAAATCGCGATCCAACAATAAATCATAATGTTCAGATTGAAAAAGCCTCCCAGACTCCTTATCAAAACACGATTGCAAATCCTTCAATACACTTTTCGTAAAGCCAAAAGAAGAAAACAATTCATAGAGCAATGGTAAGTCTTGGATGTATTGACGTAATTTCAACTTTTCGATTACCCATGCATCTTGGTCCTTCTTAAAAAGCGTTTCCCGTATAGGCGTTATAAACTGCTGCAACAACGTATAACTTTCTTTAAAATGCATGATATTCTGTTCAAAAATACGCTCAAAATCAGGTTGCATTTTTTTGAACTGCGGAATGATATCGATACGAACTTTATTTCGAGCATACTTCGTCGAAAAGTTAGATTGATCATCACGATACGGAATCTGATACTCCTCAACATATTGCAGCACTTCATCGGCTTTCAAAAATAACAAAGGACGAATCAATCGGTCTCGTTTCAACTGAATGCCCTGTAACCCTTGTAGACCTGTCCCGCGAGTAAGGTTGAGTAAAACAGTTTCAATATGGTCATTCAAGTGTTGCGCAACAGCAATTTTATCAAAACCAATTGCTTGTCTCAATTCCTCGAACCAAGCATATCGTAATTCACGAGCAGCCATTTGGATAGAGATTCCTCTCTCACCAGCTATCCGTTCCGTTTCAAAATGATTTACGTAGCAGGGTATACCGTGCATAATCGCAAAATCTCGCACTAGATTTTCATCCAAATCAGACTCTACATCACGCAATTGAAAATTACAATGTGCAATTGCAATCTGGTAACCCGCTTTAGCCAATAAATAGGTCATCAGCATGGAGTCCCGACCACCGCTTACAGTCAACAATATCTTATCATTAACCTCAAAAAGATTATTATCTTCGATAAAAAAAGTCAATCTCTCCAGCAAATTCATACATCAAAGATAATGTATATTTTTTGAGCGTATATTTGTTTATGTGAAAATTTACCAATAATCTACAAGTTCAATTAAAATACATATTTTTGCTTCTGTGAAACAATACCTTTTGTCTTTTATATTTCTGGCCTTGAGCCTTATGCTAGTGTCAGCGCAACAGCAAGATGAACTTCGTTTACTTTCGTCTTCCAATATGATCACTGGCATGTCTAATAATGCCATGTTCTACCGCCCTGTATTTGAACATAAAGGGTCTACGCTTTCCGCAGATAGCGGATACCTACATAAAGATGAAATAGGAAGACAGTTTTTTGAAGCCTACAGTAATGTTATCATTACACAACCAACTGGAACACAGATCTTCGCAGATAAGCTACATTATGAAGCAGCATCTCAAAATGCGACTTTAACGCAAAATGTTCGGATGGTTAGTCGTTCCTCCGTATTAACGACCAATCACTTGCAATATAATATGCGGAGCAGCATCGGAAACTATTACGATGGTGGGCGTATAACCAGTGGTACCGATACCATCACAAGTACGAATGCCACCTATTTCGAAAACACTCAAGATGCATTTTTCAACAAAAAGGTAGTGGTACGTAGTCAGAATGTTAAAATTTATACAGACTCGATGAAATACAACTCTCCAAGTAGCATGACGTACTTTTTTACCCCCACTAATATTCAGGGGAATAAAGGCGAAAATCTCTACACAGAGAAAGGAGATTATAATACTACTACAGGTGTTGCCAACTTCACTAAAAAGAATCTTTACACAGAAGGAAGTAAACTACTAAAGGGCGATACGCTACACTATGACAGACGTACGGGTGAAGGCCAAGCCATTCATAATGTTGTTTTTATTGACACCACCGATAAGTTTTATGCCTATGGTAACAAAGGTCTTTACCGCCAATCGGATGAGTCCATTACGATGACCGATAAGCCTTTAATCATATCTGTTGTAAAGAAAGATAATGCACCAAGCGATTCAACCGATACAGCAATCGCAAATACCGAAACAAAAGGTGCTAAAGAGGTAAAGAAAAAAGAAAAAAATGACAAAAAAGAAAAGGATGAAGTCGTTTCGACAGCTGAAAATGAGGCTAGGGAAAACAAGCTCGTAAAGCTTGAACCTGTAGACCTACCGAAAGACTCTGTTCAGATGGATTCTATTTTCATGACCGCAGATACACTTTTCTCTAAAATGATTCTCCGCAGTGAATACATACCCAAAGATTTCAAGTTAAGTCGAGATGGAGGTGAACTAGATGATGAGGTGGATGAAGATTATGGTGACGATGATAGTACAGGCACTGTTTTCACCGATGGATTAGATTCATTGCAATTTAAAAAGGACTCTTTAGGTAATAAAGAAATCATTACGGAGAAACCCGAAAAAGAAATAAAGAATACCACCAACACTTTAAAAGATAAAGCTGCGCCAGAAACTAAAAAAGAAAAATCAAATACAAATAAGGCCGCAACAAAACCTGTGGCTAAAGATTTAAATCGATTTGAATTAGAAAAAAACAGCAATGCTGATAGCCTTTTACGAAAAAATGCCGTTATACCCAAGGCGGACTATAGCGACCAAATTTTCAATAAAGCACTCCGTTCAGCTAAAAACAATGATGCCGAATCTGCAAGTCCACCGGACACTGCTAAAACCCGCATTGTCAAAGCATATCATAGTGTACGTATGTTTAAATCGGATTTTCAAGCCGTAGCCGATTCTGTTTACTATGGCATGGCAGATTCTATGTTCAGACTAATGGGAAAACCAATGATTTGGGCAGAAAAGTCACAAATGACGGGCGATACTATTTTCCTACAATTTGTCAATCAAAAGCTAGATAATACCTTAATCTTGGGCAATGCCTTTATGGTAAACTCTACCTTAGACTCAAGCAAATACAATCAATTAAAGGGTCGTAAAATAACCGGGTTCTTTAATAAGAATAGCTTAGAACGTATGTTCGTAGATGGTAATGCCGAAAACATCATTTATGTCGTCAATGAAGTAACTAATGTCGCAACAGAATTGTTCCATGACAAAAGTAGTCGCATCAAGATCTTTATGGAAAACAATAAATTGAAAGAATATATTTCCGTTCGAAAAGTAGATGGCAAGGTTTACCCGGTTGCCCAATTAACTCAAGAAAAAGAATTTCTACCTGGCTTTATTTGGAAACCAGAAGATAGGCCAAAATCCAAAGAAGATCTTCTCAATAGAAAAAGAATCTTAACAAAAGAGGAGGTCAAAGCACCTGGAGATGAAAATAAAGACGGAAAACAGAAAGAGAAGGCTAATAGCAATTTAGACAGTGAAACCGAGAATAAAGAAACTGAAAATAAAGAGGCAGGACAAAAAAAGAAAGTGAATGACAATCTGGACATCTTAGTTGAAGATAAAACTTCAGAGGTGGATAATAAATCAGCAGAACCTAAGGATAAGGATCTCAAAAAGGTTTTGCCCAAAACAATAGAAAGCTTAGAAAAAATCAGCCCGTTACAGAAGGACTCTTTAAAGACAGAACCTATTAAAAAAAATGAAGCACCATTAAAAGAGTCCAGTAAATCTTAAATGTAGCACGCTTACAAGGATAAAAAAAGGTCGGATTGCAATGCGCAAATCCGACCTTTCTTATTCTTCCTACACAAGAAGGGTTATCGATTAATAAGTGAATACCAATCCAGCTCCAGCCCCCATATCACTATCGTAGTGTGCACCTAACGAAATATACTTCGTCATGATATATCGGGAACCAATAGTATATTCCTTATCCGTATTCACCATCCAATTCATACGTAAACGAGGAGTTAGTGGTATGTCTTCCCTGCCCAATTGAAATCGTAGTTTCCCATTTGTATCCACACGCATATCTGCAGTCACCAACCAAGGCAAGGTATAGGCGATACCAAATACAGGTACCCTTCGATTACTTCTATTCGCTTTTTGACCAAACATATTCCGCTCCGTGTTACCAAACAGGTTCTTTTCATGGTCCGTTATTTTTTTATAGTGGTAATCAAAACCGACATAAGGCATTAAATATTGCATTTTACCAATAAAGCGTCCCACAGTCGTTTCACTTTCGTAACCATGCGTAGCTTTATAGCCTACATTCCACATCTGCGATACTTGCCAACGTGTATTAGCATAGGTAACCAATCCTTCTGTACCATTACTCTGCAGACTACCTTCGCCTGATAAGGTAAACATCCTATCATCCATCTTAATCATGCGATAAGCTTCTTCAGGATTCGGAATCTCAGGGTTAGCTTCCGAATTCTCCATGTTGAATATCCGCCCCATACCGCTCATCATGTGGTACAGAATATGACAATGGAAAAACCAATCACCATCCTCCGTAGGTGCAAACTCCAAAGTCAGGGTTTCCATCGGCATGATATCGACTACATTTTTCAAAGGTGATCGCTCGCCATATTGATTGATTAATCTAAAATCATGTCCGTGAAGATGCATCGGGTGACGCATCATCGAATTATTATACAGTTTTATACGCACATTTTCACCGCGTTTAATCAAAATTTTATCTGACTCCGAAACCGTCTTATTATTTATTGTCCATACATAACGGTTCATATTACCCGTCAGTTCAAAATCCAGCTCTTTCCATGTCCCAGCAGGTAAAGTCGTTTTCTCAACAGACTCAAGCATATTGTAGTTTAGGGTTACCAAATCACCCGCACCTTTGGTAGCATGATGATGCGTTGATTCAGTCTGGTGAGATGGCTTCTTTAACTCCAATTGCATCCCACATTTCGGACAACTGCCTGGTTGATCAGAAACAACATCGGGATGCATAGGACATACGTATACTTTTTTTGCATGAGAACCACTGGAATCATCTTCTACATCCTTTTTCAACTCAGGATACATCACCGCATTCATATCGACCTGTTGCAAACTCATTTCATGCCCCATGGGTTTCATATCCCCATTCATTTTCATCATGTCATTCATCATCTTCATTCCCTCAAAATAAGCCAACTTGGGCAATTTATCAGCAGGCATTTCCATACCAGACCCCAGCCATAATGAAGCATGATTCGTTCGGTCTTCTGCCGTCGCCAAGAACTCGTACTTCATATTTTCAGGGATGGTAACCACAACATCGTATGTTTCAGAAGGAGCAATCAGCATTCTGTCCACCTCTACAGGAGTAACATCATTGGCATCATTGGCGATAACTTTCAATTTACCTCCAGAGAAGCTCAACCAAAAATAGGTGGAAGCGCCACCATTTACGATCCTTAGTCGAACTTGATCACCCGCTTTAAATTGAGACAAATGCTGCGCTGGGGCACCATTTATTAAGAACTTCTCATAGTACACATCACTGACATCCATTGCAGTCATCCGCTTCCACTCATTCGTCAATTTCACTTTTAAACGTCCTGCTTTGATAGCCTCACTGTAACTCTGGGTCGCTTTCTTTTTGATGGCAAACCAGTCACTTCCCGCATGTAAACTCCGATTAATCTCATGTGGATTCATATCACTCCAATCACTCAAAACAACAGGTATTGTCGGAATATCAGGTTCCGTCCTTTTATTAAAAATCAGGGCTCCGTATAAACCAATTTGCTCTTGTAAGGAATAGTGGCTATGATACCAAAATGTACCATCCTGCAACACTGGGAATTTATAGACATAAGTTGCATGAGGAGGTATCGGGTGCTGGGTTAAATGCGCAACACCATCCATACGGTTTGGGAGGAATATACCGTGCCAATGTATAGACGTAGGTTCATCACTTTTATTATGCACATAAATCAAAGCCGTATCGCCTACAGTAAATACCAACGGGGGTGCTGGAAGGCTTCCATTCACAGCAATAGCTTTCCGATTTTTGCCCGTAAAGTTTACAATCGAGTCCGATACAAATAAATCATAACGAACAGTCTTTACTCCTTCCGTCCCAACAGGCAGATGCAAACCTGCACGAGCCCCTGCTATCGTCTTGGTCTCGATATCCTTTTCTAGATTCGATAAAGTAAATGCTGGAATCCCCGAAGGGTCAGTGGTTGGTTTTGCAACTGGAATAGCAAAATTCTGAAAAATGGTATATTTGCTATTATTTCCTAAGTAAGGATTTTCACCCTGAGACTGATGATGCACGGTATCTTGTTTTTTTCCTTCCTTCTTTACAAGCGCCATACCACATTTAGGGCAGGCTCCAGGCTTATTAGAAGTTACATCAGGGTGCATCGGGCACACATATAATGCTTCCGATTGACTTACTTCCTGATGATGATGCTGGGCAAATGTATGTGGAAAAGCAACAAATAAACCAACGACGAGTGTAATGTATTTTAATAACATAAAACCTATTTTAATGATTGTTCAACATGTTAAAAAACCGCCTAGACTGGGAACATTCAGAGAGCACAAATAGCTCTCCAAAAAAAGACTAAGCAGATTTTAAAATGTACATCACAAAAATAGTCTTTAGAAAAGCCTAAGGATTATACTATTTTAGGTTAAATTTATAGAATTTCCGATAGATTATCAATGACTTAACGTTTCAACAATCGCTTAGCACCATCTGATGCAATAACCAGACCAGCAGCCATCATAATGATATCCTTTATAACCAATCGACCAGCACCCGACAGATAAGGGAAACCCAAAATGAGGCGTAGGAAAATCACCACCCAAATTTGGAACAAATGTTTCTGGAGTCGTCAACAGGAAAGAAAGCGTTACCAATGACATTCCGAAAGTCAATATTCCACCAATCACCGCAATTTTCGGAAACCAAATCCCCAACAAAACACACAATCCAATCCCTAAGATTACAGTACCTAAACCATAAGAAAACAAATAGGTTCCATTTTCCTTATGCCAGTCTATATTTTTTTGAACAGTTTTACCTTCGGGATTTTTATATTGCTGGTATTCGGGTGCAGCTTTGGTATACAAAAAAGACATTGCAGGACTATTTGCAACAAATGGAACAATCCCATCAGCCTCGTATTGAAAAGCCTTTAAGCCCCCTATCCATGCCATCACAACAAAAATAGCGATACATAAAAAATTAATAAATTGATGTTGTAACTTGGCTAAAAAAGAAATAAATTCGTTCATAAGTATCTAAATTTAATGTACTTACAAAGTACCTATAAATAAACCAGATATTACATGGACAAATCCGTAAATTCTATAGATTATTTTGCTACAATAGAGATACCTACCCGATCTCGAAAGCCAGAAGGAGAAATTCCTACATTTTTTTTAAAATAGCGGCTAAAATAAAATTCATCTTCAAACTGTAGTTGAGCAGCAATTTCCTTAATAGACAAGTAGGTTAGATGCAACATTTTCTTTGCTTCAAGAACAACACGATCTTGTATCAATTGAGAAGGAGATTTACCCAATTCCTTTTTTATCCGCTTACTAAACGTGTCCAAAGCCAATGCAAGTTCTTGAGCATAAAAATGCACAGATTTCTCCTTCAAAAAATAAGATTCCAATAAATTCTGAAACTTCAGACCAACCGTCAATTCATCTTGACAAATCATTTGTTGACCAATTTGTGAAGATTTCGCCTTGCTACAAAGCGCCAAAATTAATTGCAAGTAAGCCTTCAGTACAGATTCCGAAAAACTATTCTTTAAAGATTGTTCATCATTGATCTTATCAAAAATCAACGATATTTCATCAAAGAGCATTTTAGACACGGTTACAAAAGGCTCTAAATAAATATTATTAAACAATAGTCCATTACAGGCTACCTCTTTCTTATGATACTCTATACAATAGAAATCACCATGAAATTCTAATTTTTTTATTAAAGATGTCCCTTTACCTTGCCATTGAAAATGTTGATAAGGAGAAAGAAAAACCAAAGAGTAACTTGGACTGGTATAAGAAGTAAAATCAACGGAAAATTCCGAACAGTTCTCCAGCATCATAATTTGATAAAATGGAGATTGAACATCACCTTCCAATACAGCAGACTCAAGATTTTGTATTTCGATTAGCATAATTTGTCCATGTGGTTTAGAATACCTAAGAATAATGCTAATGAAAGCACATTAAATTGTTGACCATACTATGGTGCCGTTAACTTAAAAAACTTTTATAAAACCAAGAAGAGCGTAAAGTTGAAATTAGTAGATTTGAAACCCCTAAAATTTACCCAAGAATTCGGCTAATTTACTGACCGCTATAGCGCGATGGCTAATTTTATTTTTCTCCTCCGCAGTCATTTCTGCAAATGTTTTACTAAAACCATTCGGAATAAAAATAGGGTCGTAACCAAATCCGTCAGTACCTTTAAGTTCCATTATAATTTTCCCTTCAATACTTCCTTCAAAAAAATATTGTTGTTGATTCAGATAAAGAGAAATTACAGTCTTAAAACGAGCATTGCGATTTGATTCATGTGTTAATTTCTCCAACACCAAACTGATATTTTTTTGCATATCTCGAGTACCAGAGTAACGTGCTGAATAAACACCAGGCTCACCGTTTAAGGCATCAATCTCTAGT
The DNA here is from genome assembly GCF_044740685.1 of Sphingobacterium sp. SG20118. Lineage (NCBI taxonomy): Bacteria > Pseudomonadati > Bacteroidota > Sphingobacteriia > Sphingobacteriales > Sphingobacteriaceae > Sphingobacterium > Sphingobacterium sp. SG20118. Next base: position 428,589 of record NZ_CP172826.1, on the reverse strand, counting down.
CCAGAATCATCTCCAAAACAATTTAATCCGTATTTATTGACCAAGAAATCTGTTTTCTGCTTTGCGTTTTCGTGAAAAGTAACCCCTGTCTCAGGGATATCATCATGGCAATCTATGTCTGCCAAAGATTTAAGCAGGAATTGCTCGCCCACAATAGCTTGCACCTCGTCCAATTTATGTGCATTATTAGTCGCAAAAATAAGTTCAATCATCTGAATAGGAATTTACCCAAATGTATAAATATATTAGAAAAATAGCTAATTATAGCGTAACAACGTTAGCGCTGATGCTGAATTAATGATTTAAACTCAGACCAAAAGGCTTTTTTCTTGGCCATATCTGCAAACATTTCTTCAAAACTATAAGTGTTGAAAACAGTAGCAATACGTCCATGCATATAAGAATTATGCGCGATGGCAGGCAATTTTAAAGATTCAGGCTCCACACCTAAAAGAATAATCTTTTGCGGCGTGAAAAATGTCATGATTCTTTTAAATTCATTTGGATTATGAGCATTGGCCAAATTAACGACCGCAACATCAGACGGTGTTAACTTCAAGGCACCAATCGTTTTAATAAAAGCATCCTCAGCCTCAGGAGAGAAATAAGGATAAGCAGGATATCTTAAGATAAAAAGTATTCCCTGTGCTTTATCACCTTGATAAATAAATTCCTCAACAGGTTCTGGATGAGCAGCAGCCTGTTGAGGAATTAAGGATGAAGATACAGACTCCGATTGAACCAGCATAGCATCAACAGCATCAGAAGTCGCGAAAATAGTTTCGGTCATAAATGCTTGTAAAGCAATGGGATCAGAAGTCAGTAAATTCGACATATTTTTATTATTTACCCAAGATGTAAGAGAAAATCAAAGGAGCAACAATTGTTGCATCGGACTCAACCACAAATTTTGGTGTATCGATATCTAATTTACCCCAAGTGATTTTTTCATTTGGAACAGCACCAGAATAAGAAACCATAAGAAGTAGTTGAATCAGAAATCTGACAGAAGTAAGACCAGAAAGGTACACCTTCCCACTCTAAATCTTGGTACATCATCGGAACAACACAAATAGGGAAGTCACCAGAAATACCACCACCAATTTGGAAGAAACCAACACCCTTACCCGAAGAGTTTGCACGGTACCATTCCGTTAAATAAATCATATATTCAATACCAGATTTTACAGTATGAACATTCAATTTACCTTTTATCACATTGGAAGTAAAGATGTTACCCGTTGTAGAATCTTCCCATCCTGGACAGATAATTGGCAAGTTTTTCTCTGCAGCAGCAACAATCCAAGAATTTTTAGGATCAATCTCGTAGTATTGTTCCAACACACCAGAATTAACCACTTGGTATAAAAATTCATGTGGTAAATAACGTTCACCTTTCGCTTCAGCAGCATGCCATACATCTTCCAAATGCTTTTGTAGACGACGGAAAGCCTCCTCTTCAGGAATACAAGTATCTGTTACGCGATTATAATGTTGATCTAATAATTCTTTTTCTTGCTCTGGTGTCAAGTCACGGTAATTAGGGACACGCTTATAGTGTGAGTGTGCCACTAAGTTCATCACATCCTCTTCCAGGTTTGCACCTGTACATGAAATGATTTGTACCTTATCTTGACGGATCATTTCAGCCAAAGAAATTCCCAATTCAGCAGTACTCATCGCACCACCTAAAGAAATTAACATTTTACCACCTTCCAATAGATGAGCCTCATAACCTTTAGCTGCATCCACCAATGCCGCAGCATTGAAGTGAAGGTAATTTTCCTCAATAAACTGAGAAATAGGACCTTTTTGTGTACTCATAATATTTTGCTACTTTTAATACAATAATAAGTGCCACAAAGGTACTGAATATTATTTATTTTAAATCCAGAGGACTAGCAAACAACATGCTCTGCTATCATTTTTTAACAAATGTTAAAAAATGATAGCGAGGACTAAATAATCCAAGACTCGCAGGAATTCAAATACTCCTGTTCCATATCAGCCCCAATCCCTGGATTATCTGAAATGCTTATCCGATAACCATTATACTGAATACCCCCAATAACAGGATCTGCCAAATGGCCGACCATACACGTATCCAAATCATAAAATTTCACAATTGGCGCAGCATATGCAAAATGAACTTTAGCGGATAGTGCCAAACGACTTTCCAACATCCCTCCTATCATACATGGCATATTAAATTCAGATGCCACTGCAGCAATTTTCAATGCTTCATGAATACCTCCAGATTTTGAAAATTTGATATTCAAATAATCACAAGCATCAGCACGACAAAGGCGCTCAGCATCGTGATGCGAATAAACAGACTCATCGGCCATGATCAACACCGTAGTTTCTGTTCTAAGTTGAGGCAGCATATGATCTAAATAAGTCCGCATAGGCTGTTCGCAAAATTGAATCTTGAATGGTTCCAAACCTTGCAAAACCTCCACCGCATCATGATAAGACCACCCTTGGTTGGCATCTATACGAATAGGCATATCAAATCCAACAGCTTTTCGAATTTCACGAACACGTGCAATATCTGTTTTAGCTTCTTTTCCTAATTTTACTTTCAACATGACAGCACCAGCATCGTACAACAACTTGGCCTTAGCTGCCATTTCCTCTGGAGAACCAATACCTATAGTAATATCGGTGACTATTTCTCGAGGAGCACCCTTTAAGAATTGATATAAGGGTAATCCCGCATTTTTTGCAGCAATATCATATAAAGCCATATCAAATGCAGACTTTATGGTTGTGTTTCCAGCGATATATAGATCCAACTCGGCAAGACGTTCACTGATTTGTAAAGGGTCTTTCCCCTTCCATATTTTAGCAAAATCACGTGCTATGACTAGACAAGTATCCTGTGTTTCGCCAACAATCATCGGAAACGCCGAACATTCCCCAACGCCAAAAATACCTGCATCCGTATGGATACGAATAAAAGTATTCTGGGCAAAATCCATGGTTCCTGTTGCAATCACAAAAGGTTCCATTGGGATACTTAGTCGATATATTTCTATTTCAGTAATCTTCATGGTTAAACTGTCTTCTACTTCCTTCTATAAGGAAAATAATAAAAGCTAAGATATAGAAAGAATATCAAATATATAGAGCAGAAAAAACAAGTTGCAGAACTTATCCTATCCTGAAAATGTTCTTTTTTAAGAAAACAAAGAAATTATATCCTCCTTTTAAGATCTGAATACACTGAACGACAATAAGCCTATAAAAGTCCACGGATGTCCATAGATGTCCATGAAAGTGCATACAATACTTAACAACTCTCTGAAAATGCTAGGATACAGATAGGACAATGCTTCGGGGCTTGTTCGACTTGCATTCGGCTGTTGTTCAACTTGGGGTCGACAAAAAGACAAACAACAACCGAACAAACCCCGATAAACAACCGTACTTGGCTCCTACAAGTCCTATAGCAAGCTCAATTGTACGTCGAACATCAATCATGCGGTCATAATAATAAGCGTTTGCTACGGCTTTTATCAGGACCAGTACTTAAGAAGATGAAATATTTTACTGCCTTTTTCCAATTTCATCAGACAATTTTTAAGACCGCGCTTTAACCTATAACACCAAAATAACAGCGGCAGTACAATTGAAAAAAATAAAATCCAAAAGCACAAGCAAATACAATATCTTTAATAAAAGCAGTATTAATTATCAATAACACAACTTAATGTAAAATAACTTATAATATCTATAATATTATAGTGATTTTATTCGTATATTAGCAAAGTAATAATTGAAAAGGAAGATGATTGAAAGTAACAAAAATCAGCAAGGTCTATACGACCCAAGCTTTGAACATGATGCCTGTGGGGTTGGTTTTGTAGCGCATATTAAAGGAATAAAATCACATAATCAGGTAAAAGATGCACTAACCATGTTAGAAAACATGGAACATCGCGGTGCATGTGGCTGCGACCCAGAAAGTGGTGACGGAGCAGGTATTATGATCCAATTACCGCATGAGTTCCTATGGGAAGAGTGTATTAACCTCGGTATACAATTAAAAGAACCCGGATATTATGGGACTGGAATGGTTTTTCTTCCCAAAGAACCGGAAATGAATAAAATCTGTAGAACAGTTATTCATGAAGCAGCAACTGAAAGAGAAATGAAGTTCCTTGGATTTCGGGAAGTCCCAGTAAACAGAGCTGGCATAGGACCTACCGCATTAAGTGCAGAGCCCGAAATCGTTCAATTCTTTATCGACAGACCCGATACCATTCACAACACTGAAGAATTTGAACGCAAACTATTTGTCCTAAGACGCTTGATTATCCAAAAAATCAAACAGTACCAAGAATACCCACTCCCGCTTTACTTCGCTTCCTTATCTTGCAAAACAATTATTTATAAAGGTCAACTAACCACCTATCAAGTTGGATCCTATTTCGAAGATCTCCGAGACCCACGAGTAATATCAGCATTCGGCTTAGTACACTCCAGATTTTCAACCAATACATTCCCTTCTTGGTCATTAGCACAACCATTTCGGATGTTAGCACACAATGGTGAAATCAATACCCTAACAGGCAATCTCAATTGGTTTCTATGCAGGCATGCGAGCACTATCGTCGCCCTACTTTACCCCAGAAGAAATGGAAATCTTATTACCTGTGGTAGATTATGGACAATCGGATTCGGCCTGCTTGGATAATGTTGCAGAACTCTTATTGCATAGTGGCCGAAGCCTTGCACACGTTATGTTGATGCTTGTACCCGAAGCATGGGATGGCAATACCCAGATGGATCCACTCAAAAGAGCATTCTATGAATATCATGCTACACTAATGGAACCTTGGGACGGTCCCGCAGCCCTTTGTTTCACAGATGGAAAATCGATCGGTGCTACCTTAGATCGCAATGGACTACGTCCCCTTCGCTATGCCATAACAGCTGACCATCGCGTTATTGTCGCTTCCGAGGCAGGCGCTCTTCCTATTGACGAATCCTTAATCATTAAAAAAGGAAGACAACAAGCTGGGAAAATTTTCTTGGTGGATATGGAGCAAGGGAAAATTTTATCCGATGAAGAAGTGAAAGGAGCATTAGTACGTCAACAACCTTATGGCAATTGGTTAGACAGTTACAAAATAAAATTAGCAGAATTAGCAGAACCACGCGTTACATACACCTACTTATCCAAAGAATCGGTATTTAAATACCAACAGACATTCGGATATTCTCGAGAAGACCTCGAAACAATATTGACACCCATGGCAATCAATGGCTATGAGCCTACAGGGTCTATGGGATCCGATGTGCCATTGGCCATTCTATCGGATCACCCACAACATCTTTCAAGTTACTTTAAACAGTTTTTTGCACAAGTTACAAATCCTCCCATTGATCCTATTCGCGAAAGATTAGTGATGAGCTTAGCCACATTCATTGGAAATGCTGGGAACATATTGATTGAAGATAAAAAGTTCTGTCATTGTGTAACTCTTGAACACCCCATCCTAACATCAAAAGAATTAGAGAAACTACGTTCCATTGATACAGGGGCTTTTCAAGCAAAAACTCTACAAGCATACTTCAGAGCAGATGGACAAAGCGGTTCACTAGAAGCAGGGTTAGAGCGACTGTGCCGTTATGCAGATGATGCGGTAAAAGATGGATTCGAGGTATTGATCCTTTCTGACCGTGCGATCGATTCGCAACATGCACCAATCCCATCAATTTTAGCGGTATCAGCAGTACATCACCATCTCATTAAAACCGGTAATCGCGGAGCAGTTGGACTTGTTGTGGAAGCTGGAGATACTTGGGAAGTACATCACTTTGCATGTCTACTCGCCTTTGGTGCCACCGCAATAAACCCTTACATGGCCTTAGCAAGTATCCGAACCATGAAAGAACAAGGTAAATTGGATACCGAATTGACCTGGCCAGAACTTTCTAAAAACTACGTAAAAGCGGTTAATGCAGGACTCTTAAAAATATTCTCCAAAATGGGGATATCCACCCTACAATCTTATCATGGAGCACAAATATTTGAAGTACTAGGAATAGACAAAACCGTAGTTGATAAGTATTTTTGTGGAGCCGTATCTCGTATTGGGGGTCTAAATCTCGATGATATTGCACAAGAAGTATTGACTAAACATTGGAGCAATTTCAAAGAAAGTAGAACTGTAAAAACATTACTTCCAGAAGGGGGTATATATCAGTGGAAACGTCGTGGCGAAGGACACCTTTGGAATCCAGAGACCGTACATTTACTGCAACAAGCCTGTCGAAATGATGACTATTTAACCTATAAAAAATATGCTGAAAAAATAAACAATCAAAAAGAACAGCTATTTACATTACGAGGGTTGTTGGATTTCGCAAAACATAGAACTGCCATTCCCTTGGATCAGGTAGAATCTGCCAATGAGATCTTAAAACGTTTTGCAACTGGTGCGATGTCTTTTGGATCCATTTCGCATGAAGCGCATAGCACGTTAGCAATCGCGATGAACCGCATTGGAGCAAAATCAAATACCGGAGAAGGAGGTGAAGATGAATTACGATACCAACCTTTACCCAATGGTGATTCTATGCGATCGGCAATCAAACAAGTGGCATCGGCACGTTTTGGCGTAACCTCTAATTATTTGACACAAGCAGATGAAATACAGATTAAGATGGCTCAAGGTGCCAAACCAGGAGAAGGTGGCCAGCTCCCGGGTCCTAAAGTCAACGAATGGATCGCTAAAACACGACATTCCACACCGGGTGTCGGGTTAATCTCCCCGCCCCCACATCATGATATCTATTCCATTGAAGATCTAGCCCAATTAATTTTTGATCTAAAAAATGCAAATCGGGCAGCACGTATCAATGTAAAGCTAGTTTCCAAAGCAGGTGTAGGTACCATAGCCGCTGGTGTAGCAAAGGCACATGCCGACGTCATCTTAATAGCAGGATTCGATGGCGGAACAGGTGCTTCTCCCATCAGTTCGACCAAACATGCTGGTTTACCTTGGGAACTGGGTCTAGCGGAAGCGCATCAAACTTTAGTTAAAAACAAACTAAGAAGCCGCATAGTATTGCAAGCAGATGGTCAAGTAAAAACAGGCCGTGATATTGTTGTAGCAACCTTATTAGGTGCTGAAGAATGGGGTGTCTCGACCGCAGCTCTTATTGCTGGGGGATGTATCATGATGCGTAAGTGCCACTTAAACACCTGTCCTGTTGGCGTAGCGACGCAAGATCCTGAATTAAGGAAATTATTTACGGGAAAACCAGAAGACATTGTTAACTTATTTCGCTTCATGGCAGAGGAAATCCGCGAAACGATGGCTGAATTGGGATTCCGAACCATCAATGAAATGGTAGGAAAAGCTCAGTTCTTAAAAAAAAGAGAGAACATAGATCATTGGAAAGCCTCAAAGATAGATTTTTCAGGAATCCTATATGTCGAGCCTAATGATTCCGATCAATCGCTATACAATACCGAAGAACAGGATCATGGTATGGGTATGATTTTAGATTGGGGATTGCTTACACAAGCAAAACAAGCTTTAGAAAACAAAACGCCTGTCTTTGGAACTTTCCTTGTCAAAAACACCGATCGTACTATTGGCACCTTGCTCTCGAATGAAATATCCAAAAAATATGGCTCAGTAGGGCTACCTGACAACACGATTAATTATAAATTCGAAGGGTCCGCAGGACAAAGCTTCGGAGCATTTTCGACCAAAGGATTATCTTTCGAACTGGAAGGTGAAGCAAACGATTACGTCGGAAAAGGGTTATCTGGAGCACAATTGGCTATTTACCCAAAAGCCGAAAGCATATTAGTACCTCATGAAAATATTATCATCGGCAATGTCGCCCTATTTGGCGCCACATCAGGTCATCTTTTTATTAATGGACAAGCAGGTGAACGCTTTGCTGTCCGTAATTCTGGTGCTACGGCTGTCGTAGAGGGAGTTGGAGATCATGGTTGTGAGTATATGACAGGGGGTAGAGCACTTATCTTAGGAGAGACTGGACGTAATTTTGGCGCCGGTATGAGCGGTGGTATCGCATGGGTATATAATCCATTAGGAACTTTTAGAGAAAACTGCAATACTGAAATGATTGACTTAGACCCATTAGAACAAGAAGATGAGATGGCGATCATTGCCCTTTTAAAAAGACACATTTCATTGACTAGTAGTATCATTGCACAAGATATACTCGAAAATTGGACAACGAAAAAGGTCAGTTTTATCAAGGTATTTCCAAAAGAATACAAACAGGTATTACGGACAAAATTAGTAGAAGCATAATCAGGAGGAAAAATCATGGGAAAAATAACAGGATTTAAAGAATACACGCGCGAGCTTCCACAAAAAGAACCGGTAGCAAGCAGGATACAAAATTATCAAGAATTTAACAAAGGCTATTCCGATAGCCAACTACATAAACAAGCAGCACGTTGCATGGACTGTGGTATACCATTTTGTCATTCAGGCTGTCCCTTAGGCAATGTTATTCCTGAATTTAACGATGCCGTATACGATGGAAAATGGGAGGATGCCTACAATATCCTTTCCTCAACAAATAACTTCCCTGAATTTACGGGACGAATTTGTCCAGCCCCCTGCGAGTCTGCTTGTGTTCTCGGCATTCATAGTTCACCTATTGCCATTGAAGAGATTGAAAAGCATATTATCGAAATCGCCTTTAACAAAGGCTACGTAAAACCACATAAAAATTATATTAAAACGAATAAAAAAATCGCTATAATCGGTTCTGGCCCTGCAGGATTAGCAGCCGCAGCACAATTGAATAAGGCTGGACATGATGTGGTGGTGTTTGAACGCGATGATCAAGTAGGCGGTTTATTACGCTATGGTATCCCTGATTTTAAATTGGATAAAAAAATTATCGACAGACGAATTTCCATCATGCAAGCATCAGGTATCTTGTTTAAGGTAAATGCTGAAGTCGGAAAAAATATTCCTATCCACGAATTGCTGGCCTATGATGCTGTTATTATAGCCACAGGATCTACTGTGCCATGGCAGCTCGATATCCCCGGAAAAGACTTAAAAGGTATTCATTTTGCAATGGATTTCTTAAAACAGCAAAATAAGAAAGTAAGTGGAATTGAAAATCATGAGTTTCAAATCATGACAACTGGAAAGCATGTTGTCGTTGTTGGTGATGGTGACACAGGGTCAGATTGCATCGGAACGGCCAATCGTCAACAAGCCAAAAGCATCAGACAGATCGCCCGCAAACCCATCCCTGCAAAACAAAGATTGAAAAACAACCCTTGGCCAATGGATAAAATCACGTTCAATACAACCTCTTCTCAAGAAGAGGGATGCGAGCGCCTCTGGGCAACAGAAACAAAAGCATTTATTGGTGATGAAAATGGGAATGTCAAAACTGTACAAATCATAGAAGTCGAATATGAAGTGGATGACTATGGACGAAAAACCCAGATAAGTAAATCCGAACCAAAAGAAATTCCGGCAGATTTGGTGCTACTAGCTGTTGGTTATCAACATACAGAACAACAATTACCAGAAAAATTAGGTGTTCAAGTCGATATCCATGGTCATATCATAGCAACAGATAAAGCCTTTAAAACCTCGGTCGATCATATTTTTACCGCCGGAGATTGTAGAAAAGGGCAATCATTAGTCGTATGGGCGATAGCAGAAGGTCGTGAATGCGCCCGAAAAGTCGATGAATTTCTCATGGGAGTATCCGAACTTGAAAGCAAAGAAATGATCCATCAATTCTCTTAAATACCAGTTATTAAAAATAAATAAGCCTCGTAAAGTATATTTACGAGGCTTATTCAATGAAGAAAATATAACGCAAAGTCAGCTGCGTTTTACCATGCTAATAAATCTTTCTAATAATCAAATCCTGTTTCCGTTTTTCAATTTTTGTCTTCAGATAAGGATAAAAGAATACCGCACCCAAAACAATAGCAGCACCACCATAGAATCCCAGACTCATCGTTTCCTTCTGTCCAAAGATGAGCATCGCCAACAGAATACCATATACAGGTTCCAAGTTAGTGGTTAGCGCAACCGTAAAGGCACTCAATTCTTTCATCACCGCAACACCTAACACATACGCAACAGCAGTACAAAGAACACCTAAAATCAATAAATAGATGAGATCCGATTGATTCAATGCCATCTGCTCATTGAAGTCTCCACTAAAAACCATGAATAGAGATACCCAAAAGAAAGCACCCACCATTTCATAAAAAGTGATTAAGGTAGCACTCGATTTTTTAACCATCCTTGAGTTTGCAATAGAAAAAATACTCGCACAAAATGCACAGGACAGACCTGCAATAATACCCTCGATATAATTCGATTCAAATTGGAATATCATATAGATTCCCATTATAATCACAATACCGACAACCATATCCATCATCGCTATCTTTTGCTTATTGATAAGAGGTTCCAAAATAGAAGTATACAGCGTGAGGGAAGACAAAGTGACCAAAGCCACTGATACTGTCGATATTTTTATCGCATAAAAAAACAAGACCCAGTGCAGACCTACTATCCCCCCAACCATAGTAAAGGAGAGCAAGTCTCTGCGCGTCACACGGATTTGTTGCTTACTTACAATAAGATATATAAATAAGGAAATCGCCGCAATGGCAACCCGATACCAAACAAGATGTATCGCAGAAATCGAAATTAAATTCCCCAAAATACCGGTAAAGCCCCATATCAGAATCGTTAAATGCAGAATAAGAACATTCTGATTAATTTTTATTTTAGACATCAGTGGAAATATTTATTTTGGCGCTCTAATCGCCAAATAGATTGCAATAATTAAAAATGTTACATTGGGAATTAATACCGCAATCAAAGGTGGAAGCCCACCCTTTAACGAGAACATATTGGCAAATTGGATAAAAACGATATAGGTAAAACTCAAACCAATACCAATCCCTAGACTCAAACCAATACCCCCTCTTACTTTTTTAGAAGACAATGCTACCCCCATCAGAGTCAATACAAATGCCGAAAAAGGATAAACATACCGCTTATACTTTTCCAACTTAAGGTCCGTCATCATCCCTGTCCCCCTAATCTCTTCTTTATAGATACGCTCATTCAGCTCCTTGGTATCCATTGCTGTAAAAATATTATCGTACAGTTCGAAATCGCTTGGTTTCATATCCAAGGTCGTATCTTTTACCACCCCTTTATCCATCCGTTCATGAAGACCATTAATAACCCGATTTGTATAATCGTGTATTTTCCATTTCGTCGAAACAGAATCCCAAGTAATACGTTCAGCGATCATCTTTTCCAACAAGGTATCGCCCTTAAATTTCTCTAAGACAAACTTATAGCCAACCTTCGAATTATTATCAAAATTGTCTATATACACATAACTGTTTTTATCAATCTGCATATGCGTAGAAATCTTGGTATTATCTTTAAGTGGTTTCACATAGATATTCTCAAATCCAATCTTAATTCTATTCGTTTTCGGAATAATGTAGAGATTGAAAATAAAAGAAACCGCAAATATTAAGGTTGCAGAGAACGCATACGGCCTTAGAAGACGATTAAAACTATATCCAGCACTTAATATGGGGACAATTTCCGTTTGATCGGCCATCTTCGAAGTAAAGAAAATGACAGCGATAAAGTTGATTAAAGGACACAAAAAATTCAAATAAAACGGAATAAATCCCGCATAATATTCAAATATGATCTTGTCCATAGGAGCATTATACTTCAAGAAATCGTCCAACCGCTCTGAAATATCAAAAATAACCATGACAACTGTAAAAATAGCCATCGTGAACACAAATGTGCTCAAGTACTTTTTAATAATATAACGATCAATGATAGAAAACATAATGTTACTAAGATGCAAAAAATTACAAACGTTGACCCAAAACCTTTACCATTTTATTTTTCCAATCGTAGAATGTACCATCTACAATTTTCTCACGTGCTTCCTTCACCAACCACAAATAGAAGTGTAAGTTATGTAAAGAAGCAATTTGTGCACCTAAAAGTTCTTGAGAACGAATTAAATGACGCAAATAAGCTTTTGTATATACCTGATCTGCAAAAAGATCACTATCAGGATCAATCGGAGAAAAATCATCTTTCCATTTTTCATTCTTGATATTAATGGTGCCATGACGTGTAAATAACATGCCATTACGTGCATTACGTGTAGGCATCACACAATCAAACATATCGATACCCAATGCGATATTTTCCAATAAATTAATCGGTGTACCCACTCCCATCAAATATCGCGGTTTATCTTCTGGAAGGATATTACAGACAACTTCTGTCATCGCATACATATCCTCTGCCGGTTCACCAACAGATAAGCCTCCGATCGCATTTCCTTCACGATTGAAAGAAGCAATTTTCTCAGCAGATCTTTCACGTAAGTCTTTATAAACAGACCCCTGAACAATTGGGAATAACGTCTGGTCATAACCATATAAAGGTTCTGTACTATCAAAACGGTCACAACACCTCTTCAACCAACGATGCGTCATTTCAATCGAACGTCGCGCATAACCATAATCACATGGGTATGGCGTACACTCATCAAATGCCATAATAATATCTGCACCGATGACACGTTGGGTATCCATCACATTCTCTGGCGTAAACAAATGCTTAGAGCCGTCTATATGCGAACGAAAAGTAACCCCTTCTTCCTTTATCTTACGGTTGTCAGATAAAGAGTACACCTGATAGCCTCCTGAATCCGTTAAAATCGGTTGATCCCAACCGATAAACTTATGAAGTCCTCCAGCTTTATTCAAAACATCCAATCCCGGTCTTAAGTACAGGTGATAGGTATTACCCAATATTATTTGAGCCTCAATATCATTCTTTAATTCATGTTGATGAATACCTTTAACCGTACCAGCGGTACCAACAGGCATGAAAATAGGCGTTTGAATTTTTCCGTGAGCAGTCTCAACAACACCTGCACGCGCTTTCGAAAATTTATCTTGTACTTGAAGGGTGAATTTCATTAAATATTTATTTTTTTGGGGAGTCTAATTTGATGATTCTTAAAGTTTCAGAAAACAAATTCCCCGACTTGCTTTTTTCAAAAATCTCTGCAAAAATACTATAAAAACCAATGCAAAGATTGACCTTTCACAACATTTTAACATTTATGCTACAAAAAACAATAATAAAACAAATATCCTTCGAACATACTATCTTTGCAACATATGACCATCGTACAACAATACGCCCTCTATTACCCTTACATCGCCTTCGGCATCATTGCACTATTGTTGCTCTTCCAATTGTACTATATTATAGTTGTATATGGAAAATTAAGTCGACACCAAGTACAATCCTATGAACAACAAGAGACAGTAGACCCTATATCGGTCATTATATGTGCACATAACGAACAGGAAAACCTCAAACAGTTTCTAACCTCTATTTTAGAACAAGATTACCCTGATTTTGAAGTTATTGTTGTCAACGATTATTCTACCGATGAAACCAGGTGGGTTCTAAAAGATTTTGAATCAAAATATAAGCACTTACGTGTTGTCGATATAAAAGAACATATACGTCTTAAACATGGCAAAAAATTCGCAGTCTCACTCGGTATCAAATCCGCTAAACATGAAAAGTTGGTATTTACAGATGCTGATTGCAATCCAAACTCCAACAATTGGTTAAAAGAAACTGCTGGCGCATTAAGTCAACCAGATAAGGAGATTGTGATCGGCTATTCTCCCTATTTCAAATATAATGGATTTTTAAACAAGCTCATCCGTTTTGAAACCACACACACGGCAATGAGCTACCTCTCGTATGCCTTAAAAAAAGACGCTTATATGGCTGTTGGAAGAAATATGGGATATACGAAATCCTTATTCTTTCGCAATAAGGGGTTTGCTTCCCATATGCATATCAAATCGGGAGATGATGACCTTTTTGTCAATCAAAATGCCACCAAAAGCAATACCATTATATCCATCCATCCGGATGCTATCGTATACTCCGAACCCAAAACAACATGGAAAAGCTACTATAAGCAAAAAGCAAGACATTCCGGTGCTTCCGTTATCTACAAGAAAAAGCATCAACGTATGCTCGGTATCCAACTGATTACTTCTTTTATGTTTTATTGCGCTATCATCATAACAGCAATATTATTTCCCAATTACTGGTATGTGCCAGTAGCAGCTTACCTCATTCGCTTACTTGCACAGCTTATCACTTTTAGCTCCATTTATAAGAAATTAGCAGTTTTTGATCTCATTTGGTGGTTACCATTATTAGACATCATCTACTATTTCTATATTTGTACCAACGGTTTATTTAACCGAAAAAAGAAATCCATTAGCTGGAAATAATATTCATTTTAAAACTTTCGCTTTGAATCCTACAGTAGATATCATATATCAATATTTTCCGAACTTAACAGAAGTTCAGAAAACCCAGTTTGCACAACTAGCAGAGCTATATCCATTCTGGAATAACCAAATCAATGTCATTTCACGCAAAGACGTGGAAAGCCTTTATTTGCACCATGTGTTACATTCACTGGGCATCGCTAAGTATGCGATGACATTTGCACCAGGCACACGTATCTTAGACGTAGGCACAGGAGGTGGATTTCCAGGGATTCCACTCGCTATACTATTTCCAGAAGTCCACTTTCACTTAGTAGATTCCATAGGAAAAAAGATAAAAGTCGTACGCGAAATTGCAGCAGCATTGGGGTTAAAGAATGTAGAAGCCGATCACATCCGTGCAGAACAGTTAGATGATAAATATGATTTTGTCGTATCACGAGCAGTAACACGATTAGCTGATTTTGCACCTTGGATACGCAACAAGTTTCTCAAACAAGATAAAAACGGAGTCCCTAACGGTATCTTATACCTCAAAGGTGGCGATTTAAAAGAAGAGATTAAAGAATCACGCTTAAAAGCAGAATTGCATCCCTTATCAGATTACTTCAAAGAAGATTTCTTTGAAACAAAATATGTCGTTTATGTCCCTATGTAATTTAGGGATTTAAGATTTCCAATTTTGGGAGACTCAAACGTTGATGGATGATTACAACAGAATCCAGATAGTTTTTTAAATTATTTTGTACATAAGCAATTTGATCATAATGGTCTGAATGCCGTAACCATTTGTAAGAAGGTTGATAGTAAATACGAAATTTTATCAACGAGTCTCCCGTTAAAGGAGTATACGCCTCGGATAGGGCATTCCATTGCTCTAATACCTTGTCTTGTTCAAACTCCCGTTCGAACTGCCGCTGAAGTCGTCGCGATGCTCTACCCTGCCTGCTCAACAGATTATATAACTTATTGAGATTAACAGCGAGGCCACCCTGATGGGGTAAGGTTACCATATTTTTGGTATCTCCCCAAAAATAAATCGACTTATATGCGACTTGCTTTTCCGCCATCTTTTCTTCCGCCGACAATTTTTCACCAACGACTAGCGCAGTATCCATTTTAGTCGTATCAAAGTTAACCACCTTTTTGTCCCGACGACTGGTATCCTGACTGTAAAGAGCTATACGAGCAGATGAAGATTTCGCCCTGCTAAAAAACAAAAGGAAACAGATAGACAGCAAAAAAAGTAAACGACCTGGATTCATTTCTTATAATTTGGTTATTTAAACATAACAACAAAAGAAACGCAACACAAGATTTTAACTTTGTTTAACTGTCTATCAATCTTAAAAAATTAACCCAATTCTTCTATAATTTTTTTGCCAATAGCGTTCACCTCTTCATCCATACCAAACATCGGCAAACCCGTCTCTGGATTAGTTTTTAACCATAAGCTCTCCGTATCCTTAATGATCTGCACATACTCCACCCCCTCTTTAAAAATAACGTAAGTATCTTCCTCCTCAGGGAAAACAGAATAAACAACATCCTCAATTTCTATATCAAAAGGTTCTTTCATTTCCATAGTCAAATCTTTTTATTTAGTACAAAGATACAAGCTATCTCAATATTCTCTAAAAATGCCTCAAAAATTCTTGCCAAAACCATTAAAAAAATCCAACAAATAAACGTTAACAACTGAAATTCAATAAAATATTACTATCTTTAAATAACCAACTATGAACTTTTATCATCAAATAGCACTCACCAAAATCAAGGGAGTAGGTCCTAAAACTGCGCGGATTTTACTCGCTCAGTGTGGATCTGTACAAGAGATTTTAGAAACAAAGGCCAGCACATTAGCAACAATACCAGGTGTAAATAGTAAAACAGCCGCAGAAATAGCCAGTAAAAACTATCAAGAAGCCACAGAAAAAGAAATTGAATTTATTAAAAAGCATCAAATCCAAGTATTATGGATTGCAAATCCAGACTACCCACAGAAATTAAAAAATTGTGAAGATGCACCGCTAGTCCTATACTACAAAGGCAATGCAGACCTCAATAAAGAACGAGTAGTCAGTATTGTAGGAACAAGAAATGCAACAAACTATGGTCGGCATATTTGCGAAATGCTCCTAGAACAGCTGAAACCATTAGATACCACCATCATCAGTGGACTTGCTTACGGTATCGATATCATGGCCCATAAAAATGCTTTAAAACAACAAATACCCACAATTGGTGTATTGGGACACGGGTTAGACCGTATCTATCCAGCCAGTCATAGAGAAGTCGCCTCAGCAATGCTACAACAAGGGGGCTTAATAACCGAATTCCCCTCAGACAGCAATTTAGATCGTCAGAACTTCCCCATGCGCAACCGCATAATTGCAGGTATGTCCGACGTCACTATTGTCGTAGAAGCCGCCACAAAAGGAGGAGCACTTATTACTGCAGAAATAGCCAACAGCTACAACCGCGATGTATGTGCATTTCCAGGAGCAATAGACAAACCCTATTCTGCCGGATGCAATTACCTGATTAAAACCAATCGCGCTCATCTCATCAGAGATGTTAAAGATTTATGCTATCTCATGAATTGGGAAAACCAAAAAGTAAAAGAGGCTATTCAGCTCACGCTCATGCCTCCAGAGCTCAATGAAGCACAGCTTTACCTCTATCTTTTCATCCAAGATAAACAACAAGTGGGCATTGACGAAATCAGTAGATACTGCGCATGGCCACAAAGTAAGCTAGCCATGGTACTTCTAGAAATGGAAATGAGTGGCCATATCACTTCTTTACCCGGAAAAATATACCAACTATAAGACAACCTAATCCAATAAACCATCAACCTAAATGAAACAAAGTCCAAACAATAAAACCATTTGGAAAGTAATTGGTGCCTCTTCAATGGGCACACTCATCGAGTGGTACGACTTCTTTATTTTCGGAAGCCTTTCCATCGTGATTTCGACCAAATTCTTTCCTGCTGACAATCCAACAGCGGCATTTCTATCCACCTTAGCGACATTTGCCGCAGGATTTGTCGTCAGACCATTTGGCGCCCTATTCTTCGGAAGACTTGGTGATCTAATAGGCCGAAAATACACCTTTATGGTCACACTACTACTCATGGGTGGAGCTACATTTTTAATCGGGTGTATACCAAGTTACCAAAGCATCGGTTTCTTGGCCCCTTTACTCGTGCTCATCCTTCGCCTATTGCAAGGCCTTGCATTGGGCGGTGAATATGGCGGCGCAGCCACATACGTCGCTGAACATGCTCCAGAAGGACAAAGAGGCTATTGGACATCTTGGATTCAGACAACAGCTACCTTTGGTCTTTTTATATCGCTTGTCGTTATTCTCGTCACCAAAAATATCCTCACCGAACAGCAATTTGATGACTGGGGCTGGCGGGTTTCCTTTTATTCTATCCCTTCTGATGGTCTATGTATCTTATCTCATCCGTAAAAACATGAGTGAATCACCAGAATTTGCCAAGGCTAAAGAAGAGGGTACAACCAGTAAAAATCCGTTAAAAGAAAGTTTCGGCAATCGCTATAACCTTAAATTTGTACTGCTCGCCTTATTCGGTGCAGCTATGGGACAAGGTGTCGTCTGGTATACAGGCCAATTCTACTCCATGAGCTATATGAAGACCGTTATGCACCTGAACTCAGATGAAGCGGATATGATATTGGGCACAGCATTACTCGTAGGTACACCATTTTTTATCTTTTTTGGTTGGCTAAGCGACAAAGTTGGACGAAAGTGGATCATGCTTTTAGGTATGTTACTCGCGTTATGCACCTACCGACCAATATATAAAGCCATGTACCAACTCGCAGATACCACTACAAAAGATATCCGTTCGACCGAAACATTAAAGTTGGAAGAGAATAAGGTACAAACCATCACGCACTATACAGATGACACATATGAACAGCAGATAAGCCAAGAAAAGTCCAATACAAAAGAAACCGTCATCAAAAAAACAGTGACCGTACACGGCAAAAACAGATTGTGGCTAACAGCACTCATTTTTATCCAGATCATCTATATCACCATGGTTTATGGGCCAATTGCTGCTTTTCTAGTAGAGATGTTCCCAGTCAAGATCCGATATACGTCCATGTCGCTTCCCTACCATGTAGGAAACGGCATATTTGGAGGCTTATTACCCGCCATATCCACATATCTTACCACCAATGCCCAACTTGCTCTTGACCCCGAATTCTATTTGGCTGGCCTATGGTATCCCATCATAATTGCTGCAGTATGCTTTATCATTGGTACCATTTACATTAAAAACAAACCTAATCATCTCAACAATGGATAATCTAAAAAGAATATTAGGCATCCTATGGATAGCACTCGCCCTATACACCGCATATTTTTGCCTATTTGAATTGGCGATTCCTAAAATAAAAATAGGACATCAAGAAGATTTAGTCTTCGGAATCATCATTATGTTCATTTTAACGCCAATTATTTCAATTGGACTTGGGCTTTTTGGGTATTATTCGCTCTGCGGAGACTACGCAAAAGATAAGACATAAAATTATTCTCCCTGACTATCAGCGGGCTAAGCACAATTAGCAAAAAATCTTTCTTTAGAACGATTTTTTTTCTACTTTTGTGGTGGGTAAGTCTTTTACGACCAGCTCCCATTGACTCCCCCAGGTTGGGAACAAAGCAAGGGTATCTGGTTGAGCGG
Source organism: Sphingobacterium sp. SG20118 (assembly GCF_044740685.1). Classification (NCBI taxonomy): domain Bacteria; kingdom Pseudomonadati; phylum Bacteroidota; class Sphingobacteriia; order Sphingobacteriales; family Sphingobacteriaceae; genus Sphingobacterium; species Sphingobacterium sp. SG20118. The sequence continues at coordinate 409,477 of NZ_CP172826.1, read as the reverse complement.
TGCGATAAAAGGAGCTTACCCATTTTTTATGCCCAAAATTTCGGGTAGCTTCCTTTCACAAATCGTAAATACACAGCAATTTTAAGGAATACTTCTACTAAACAAAATAATTTTGTTTATTTGTAACTGAATTAGAACTATCGTATGAGTTGGTTTAAAAGAGATAAAGCCGGAATTAACACGGCAACAGAAAATAAAAAAGAGGCCCCAGACGGATTGTGGAACAAATGTCCATCATGTAAAAAACCGTTGTTGAACCTTGAACAAATCGAAAACAATTACGTTTGTCAATACTGTGGATACCACCTTAGAATTGGTTCTGCAGCCTATTTTTCAATCATTTTTGATAATAATGAGTTTACAGAATTATTCCCTACATTAAGCTCAGGAGACCCGATTAATTTCTTCGATTCAAAACCTTACGCGGAACGCTTAAAAGAAAGTCAAGCTAAAACAGGTTTGGTAGATGCGATTCGTTCAGGACATGGTAAGATTGATGGCCAAGAGCTTGTTATTGCTTGTATGGACTTCACTTTCATCGGAGGTTCAATGGGATCCGTTGTCGGCGAAAAAATTGCACGCTCCATAGATTATTGTATCGAACATAAAATTCCGTTTATGCTGATTTCCAAATCAGGCGGAGCACGTATGATGGAAGCTGCATTTTCTTTAATGCAAATGGCTAAAACTGCAGCAAAATTAGCCCTATTAGCTAAAGCTGGTTTACCTTATGTATGTTTATTAACAGATCCAACAACAGGTGGTGTAACTGCTTCCTATGCCATGTTAGGAGATATTAATATCGCTGAACCTGGTGCCTTAATTGGTTTCGCAGGACCTCGTGTTATCAAAGAAACAATCAAAAAAGACCTTCCAAAAGGATTTCAAACTTCAGAATTTATTTTAGAGCATGGATTCTTAGACTTCATCGTAGATAGAAGACAATTAAAAGAAAAAGTATCCACTTACTTGAGATTGCTTAAATAAAAGGCAGTCTATTTAATAAGGAAAAGAATAAAATAAGAGCTCCACAAAATGGAGCTCTTATTTTTTGATATAATCCTTAAAGGCCCAAAACTTTCGTTGCGATAGATAATCAAAATTGGCTTCATTCGCATAAGCTTCTCTTTCATACGATATATTCAAATAAGCCTGATGGAAATTCCGATATTGTACATATCGGAATAAAAACTCGAGTAGATAGCTGATATAGAAAAACACGATCAATAGCTCTGTAGCCTGTCTCATATGAATCCTTTCATGATTGATAAGCTGCAGATTATGCTTAAAAATCCTGCTCTTCAAAAAAACAAACGGATAGATAGTGATCGCATCAGCTTTTCCCAATGAAAATACTTTCGTCCAGAAGCGGCTTATCACAATCATATTATTTTTAAAATCTAATCTTTAAATACGTTGAATCAAGATAACCAATTATTCCTATCAATCAAACAGGATATTGCTATACCCGATACACATCTCAAAAGCAGAAGAAAAATAGCCAAGATACATCAGTATTAAGTACATGATAACGAATAACTTCACTTAGATACACAATACAATTGCGTATCTAAGTAAATTTATCTAAGTTTGTTATATATAAATTAACAAATTAGTATGCCTTACAAAGAGCGCGAAATTAATAAATTGTATTATACGATGGGTGAAGTGACTGCAATGTTCAATGTCAATGCTTCCCAAATTCGTTTTTATGAGCGTGAATTTGACATTATTCAACCCAAAAAGAATAAAAAAGGAAACCGTCTGTTCACACAAGATGATATTGCTAATTTAAAAATAATCTTCAATCTGGTAAAAGACAAAGGTTACACCCTTCAAGGTGCGCGAGAATACCTTCGGACTAACAAATCAGAAGCTAAAGAAAATCAGCGCGTTTTGGATTCATTAGAGAAATTAAAAAACTTCCTATTAGAGGTTCGTGATAGCCTATAATTATTTATAGATCCAGCAACAGATATACTTAATTTTAATAGCAACTATTAATAGCAACTCAACCTATTGATTTTTGACTTATATTTTTAAAAAACAGGTTTGTTTTCTACAATCTAATAGCATACTCAATGCCGCAATCCATAAACTTTTGCTGTAGATCATCTTGTTCTTCAAAGTATTCAACTTTATCATTATGGATCAATGAATGGTCCAAGATTACTTTTTTAATTCCCTTCCTTTTAAAATACCATAGCACCTAAGCCCCATTAAAAATTTAGTTTAGAGAAAGGCACTTCCGGACGAACATCATGGAACAAACATAACGCTGCTAAAAGTAATAATTACAATGGTAAAGCCGATATGGGACGATAAAAAGGAGAAAAAGTGAAATACCCCCTCCAAAAACTAATCACTTGTTGGCTTTCACTGTTCACTTGTTTAAAAGTAGTGAACATTTTTTAAAAAAAAGTGAACCAAACTGGAGAACATGTGAACACTTATTCACAAGAGGTGCCACTTATTCACAAGATGTGGATAGATTCTCTAAAGAACGAGCACCTTCTTTCCAACAAGTAAACACTTATTCAGAAGCAGTACTCCCTTATCCATAAGAACAAACGACTTATTAACAAGATATGAACATATATTCAAAACTAGTGGACACTTTTTCACAATTCCTGTTCACTTGTTCACAACAAGTGAATAACTCTTATAAACTAGCATTCACTTTTGATAAAAAGAGACTAGTTGTTCACAACAAGTGTTCACTCATTGTCAAAGAGTACACACAACATTCAAAGAAGTGTATCCTTATCCGAAACAACTAGCACATATTGCCCACAACTGTCTACATCTTGTGGATAAGTATTTCCTATTTAAAAACAAGAGAACACTTATCCAAACGAAGTGACTACCAAAACCAAAGAAGTGGCTAGAGAAAGCGGTGCTTTATAGCGATATTTTCAATTTATTGGATAAGTTAAGGATATCAGTCTTCAAAAAATGAAATATAATCCACCGATGTATATACTACTTATCGGCCTGCGAGTTCAATAACCTCTAGATGCTCGATTTTACTTCCATTAATCTCAAATCGCATCAATGTTCTTACCGTATGCCAACCTTGTTTTCCTGCTGCACCTGGGTTCAGATGTAGACATTTCAACTTTTGATCATACATCACTTTTAATATATGCGAATGGCCTGTTATAAATAGTTGTGGTGGATGCTCCGTGATCTCCTTCTTTATCCTAGGTGCATATTTACCAGGATAACCTCCAATGTGGATCAACCATACATCCACCCCCTCGCAAGTGAATCGCAAGTCTTCAGGAAAACGAAGACGCAACTGATGGTCATCAATATTACCATACACTCCCCGCAAAGGTTTAAACCCTTCCAACTGATCAGCAACAGCAGCATTACCGAAATCACCAATATGCCAAATTTCATCACAATGCTCAAAATGTTTAAATACAGCTTCATCCAAATAAGCATGTGTATCTGATATCAATCCAATCCTAGTCATATTAAAAAGCTAAAAAATAAGGCTTCAAAGTGGCTCTATACATATCCGAATAGACACCCTTTGCTTGATAAATAATAAAATCAGAAATGGCAACGTCGCCACCAAAACCCTGTTGAAAAATAACAATCTTACGAATGATATCCTCTCCTTCAAAAGAACGAATCTGGATAACCTCTAAAAGATTCAAACCAAAAGATTGTGCTATTACCCCCAACTCTTCCGCTAATAAAGTAGGCAAGATCAACGCCAATCTACCCTGTTGCTGGAGAGAAGCAGCCGAAAACTGCAACAATTCGTTAAAAAACTCCAAATTAGTATGTCGAGCCAATTTTTTTCGAGCATCCGGATTATGCAAAGAATCGGTATAGAAAGGTGGGTTGGAAATGATGAAATCGAATAAGCCAATGTCATCTAAATTTTGAAAAGAACAAGCGTGTAGCTTCATGCGTTCGGCATATGGAGAACTATTAAAATTCATTTCAGCACGCTTTGCTGCAAGCAAATCCACTTCCACAGCAGCGATCTCACTTTCTAAACACCGCTGTGCCAACATCAAAGCAATGACCCCGGTTTCCTGTACCAATGTCCAATATACGTGCGGAAGAACCAACATCGACCAATGAAGCCAATAAAACACCGTCTGTATTAATTTTCATCGCACAATCCGACTGATCTACTGCAAACTTTTTAAACTGAAATATAGAAGCCATGACCACAAAGATAAATCTTTTAATAATGCTAGCTTATGAGCTTACCATAATATTTAGATAAATTTTCTTTACTTTGGTTTATTAATAACACACCATATGAATCGTTATCTACTACTTACGTTATGCAGCATTATTTCATTCGTCTATATCGTACCTTCTTCTTTTGCACAAGAAAAATGTGAAGCCACGCTGAAGAACTCGTTAGAACCCTTGACAATCGCATTAAATGGAAATCAATATGAAACACTCATGCCATTATTAGCAGATATCGAGCGCAGCTGTGGACCAACCGAATTATCGCTGCGTATCCAGATATTAAAGTTGATCATAGCGAAAGAAAGCAGTTCTCATGCTATCAATAAATATTTAGAAATGCACTTTGATGAGCAATTGATAAAGCGTTTTCAAGATGCTGAACGAGAGGATTATGCTTATCAATATGAATCCAATAAAGTGCAATACAATTATTTTCCATTACGTCATCCGATCGATCTTTTAATTAAGACTCGTGCAAAAGCCTTGTTGCTATCCCAATCTTATAAGCTGTCCGATTCAGAAATTGATATCCTCAACCTCTTTTCTAATGAAGAGTTATTAAAAAAACAGGTTGTTGAAAGCATAGCCCCACCCCTAATTAAAGAAGAACCTGTAATACAAGAAGAGCAACAAGCAGAAACGGAATTAGAATTGGAAGAGTACTACAATAAGTCGAAATTGGGTTTCCTACCCTATATTGGGATATATGGACCACTAGGCGGTAAAAACACCACATTTGGAACCAATATGTCCCTTGGATTTACGGTCATGAGTTCCTTGGAAAAATCCTTTATTTTCGAAGGTGGTTTTAAAGTCCGAATTAATAGCAATGACCGAAATTTCGACTACAATTATGACAATCAAACAGAATCCGTTAACGCTAACTTTAGTTTATTTTTCGGAGGCTCAGTAGGCTATAAAATCTATGATAATACCAAATTCATTATTATTCCGAAACTCAATCTAGGAATAGATATGATTGATACAGGAATCTCAGAAGATGTTTATACAGACGATTATTACGATGGATATGGCGATTATAACTACGGCGGAAGCTCAAAAAAATTATATACAGTCAATACCATGCACCTTGGCCTGAGTTTAGCCACCATGCGTCAACTAAAAGGAAAAAATTACATCGGGCTCGAGGCAGGTTATCATTATACCCCATACCAGTGGGATAGTAAGCTCATGAGTGCTATTTATAATCACTACGGAAGCCTCGAACTATTTTTCCGCTTCTAGTTCTTCAATAACCTTTGGATTTCATCCAGCTTCATCAGTGCCTCAACAGGAGTCAACGTATTGACATCCAAATTATTCAACATATCACGAATTTTTTCCAAAACAGGGTCATCAATAGAAAACATCTGCAATTGATATGCTTGTTTTTGAATTTTCCGCATACTATCCTTGATCTGCTCTCCCCCAGTTCGCTCCTGTTCCAATCTTTTCAATATTTCATTGGCACGTGAAAGTAGCTTAGAGGGCATACCTGCCAATTTTGCAACATGAATACCAAAGCTATGCTCTGACCCACCCGGAACTAATTTACGTAAGAATATAACCTTATTGTTCATCTCCTTTACCGTCACATTATAATTCTTGATACGGGGCATCGAATTTGTCAATTCGTTCAACTCATGATAATGCGTGGCAAATAAAGTTTTTGCCTTAGCAGTAGGGTGATTATGTAAGAACTCTGCAATAGCCCAAGCAATGGAAATACCATCATAAGTACTCGTACCACGACCGATCTCATCCAACAAGATTAAACTACGATCCGAAAGGTTATTCATAATACTTGCCGTCTCATTCATCTCAACCATAAAAGTCGATTCACCTGAAGACAGATTATCGGAAGCCCCTACCCGAGTGAAAATCTTATCAACAAGACCAATCTTAGCTTCCTTTACAGGCACAAAAGAGCCTATTTGAGCCATCAAAACAATCAAAGCAGTCTGACGTAAGAGCGCAGACTTACCCGCCATATTCGGACCTGTTATAATGATAATCTGCTGTGTATCGTTATCCAAATAAACATCATTGGTAATATAATCCTCACCAATAGCCATTTTTCTTTCAATAACCGGATGACGACCACCTTTTATATCCAAAACCTTACTTTCAGAAATCTCAGGCTGAACATAATAATTTTTCTCTGCGATAACCGAGAAATTCAACAACACATCTAACTTCGCTAGCAACTGTGCATTCAATTGTATCGGTTTTATATAAGCAGCGATAGCAATCAGCAACTCCGCATAGAGACGATTCTCAATAACTTGGATTTTTTCTTCAGCTCCTAAAATCTGATCTTCATACTCTTTTAACTCTTCCGTAATATAACGCTCTGCATTCACCAACGTTTGTTTACGAATCCAGCCCTCAGGTACTTTATCGCGGTGCGTATTGGTCACTTCCAGATAGTAACCAAAGACATTATTAAAAGCAATCTTAAGCGAAGGAATACCCGTTAATTCAGCCTCTCTTTTTTGTATCTCAATGAGGTAATCCTTACCCCCGAAAGCAATTTTTCGTAGACGATCCAAATCTTCATCCACTCCATCAGCAATCACATTACCTTTATTCAGTGCTACTGGAGGTTCTGGAAAAACCTCTCTTTCGATTTTATCACGAATGATAAAGCAGACATTCAATTGTTCGGCAATCACCCGAAGGGCTTCAGAATTTTCCTGATTGGTTAATTCTTTGAGTTTCTCAACGGCATATAATGCGCGCTTCAATTGCACAATCTCCCGAGGAGAAGCTTTCTGTAGACCGATTTTGGAGATTAAACGTTCCAAATCCCCAACATATTTGATTTCTTGAATCAATGCATCACGCAATTCTTTATGTTCCGAAAAATAGGCGACAACATCCAAGCGTTCTTGAATAGATTTACGATCTTTCAAAGGCATTACGATCCATCGTTTCAGTAAACGAGCTCCCATTGGTGAAGCTGTTTGATCTAATACATCAGATAACGTAGTTGCATTCTCATTAGCAGAACCAATCAATTCCAAGTTACGTACTGTAAAACGATCCAACCACATATGGCGATCTTCTTCGATACGAGCAATATTTGAGATATGTTGCAAATTGCGATGCTCGGTCTCATTCAAATAATGCAACGCAACACCTGCAGCAATAACACCTACAGGCATACGATCAATACCAAAACCTTTCATCGAATTAACTTCGAAATGTTTTAATAGATTTTCTGTCGCGTAGTCACCTGTATATGGCCACTCATCCAAAGTATAGGTATAATACTGGTTACCGAAATGTTCCGTAAATTCTTTTGATTGTTTTCTGGACATGATTACTTCTGTCGGTTTAAATCCCTGTAGAAGCTTATCAATATAAGAAGAGGTGCCTTGAGCAACAAGAAACTCACCTGTCGAGATATCTAAAAAAGAAATCCCAATCTGAGTCTTATCAAAATAAATAGAAGCTAAATAATTATTAGATTTCTGCTGTACGATATTATCATTATACGACACACCTGGGGTAACCAATTCAGTAACCCCACGTTTCACGATTGTTTTCGTTTGTTTTGGATCTTCCAATTGGTCGCAAATTGCCACCCGTTGTCCAGCACGAACCAATTTGGGTAAATAAGTCTCCAAAGAATGATGCGGGAAACCTGCCAAAGCAGTTTCGGATTCGGTACCATTCCCCCTCTTCGTTTGTACAATTCCTAAAATACTGGCCGCCTTTATGGCATCTTCACCAAATGTCTCATAAAAATCACCTACACGGAACAACAATAACGCTCCTGGATATTTCACCTTGATTGCATTATACTGCTGCATTAATGGAGTTACCTTTTTTTCTGCCTTTGCCAATTGGATTTCGTTTATTGATAATAAGCTGTAAAAATAACATAATCTACCTGATTAGACAAATGAACAAGGATAATATGAAAAACTAAATCCAATTTAAGTAATTTGACGGCACACCAGTATAAGGCATGACATCGGTTATGCGGCCGATTCTTTCGCATATACAAACCCATCTTCAAATGCAATAAGACAATCCTAAAATCACACGCTTACCATTGAGAAAATATTTCGTTCCTTTGCATAGTTTTTCAAAAGATATGGCAATAAAAAGAACGAACAACGTTAAGAAAAAAAAGGGTCAAGCAAGTTGGAAGAAAAAAATCAAAACCTGGTCAATACGAATTATAGGAGGTTTCTTCGCCGTCACGCTATTCTGGGTCATTGCTCTTAAATTTATCAACCCACCTATCACTTGGTTAATGATACAGCGTGGTTTTGAATTAAAAGCAGCAGATAAAGGATTTAAATTAGATAAAGACTGGCGAAATTACGACGAGCTATCTGATAATTTAAAGCGAGCAGCAATAGCTGGAGAAGATGCGCATTTCTTGACCCACTGGGGATTTGATACAGATGCGATTCAAAAAGCAATAGAAAAAAATAAAGATGGCAAAAAACTACGTGGTGGCAGCACCATTAGTCAACAAGTAGCAAAGAATGTATTCCTTTGGCCCAAACGATCTTGGTTAAGAAAAGGATTGGAAACCTACTTTACAGGATTGATAGAGATATTCTGGAGTAAGAAAAGAATCTTGGAGGTATATCTCAATGTCATTGAGATGGGACAAGGTGTATATGGTGCAGAAGCAGCATCGCAATACTATTTCAAGAAATCGGCTTCTTCCCTATCGAAAAAGCAAGCAGCATTGATCATCGCCATATTACCCAATCCAAGGCAATGGGATGCACGTAACCCCTCTGTATACGTCAATCGTAGGGCAAATGCCATTGTTAGGTATCTCAATCATTATCAAATACCCGAATAGCGATAAAGCCCGCTGCGCAAAATAGTATAGCAATAAAAAAAGCGATGATTCACTATCATCGCTTTTTTATTTAACCAAATACACGTTTGTGCCAGCTTTCGACAAAAGGAACTTCCCATTTTTCTGCAAGAGCAGCAAGCGATGTAATGGTATTATCATATACCAACGCATCGTCATGGATAGCGCCACCTTTTACCAGGCCTTCAAATTCACTCCTTGAAGCGACTTGAAGTTCACCAGCAGTTTTAAAAGCAACATTCATACGATCAAAAAGTTGAATATTAAATTCCTCCTCCAAAACTTTTAGAAAACGAACGGAGCTATCGATCGAACAGCCAGAAGCCGCCGCAATATGTTCGTCAACCGAAAGTACCACGAACAAATTAAACTTAACTTCCGCTTGGGCAGATAATGGCTCTCCATGAACTTTCCAACCCGCTGCAAAATCAGTTAATCTATTTTGAATCAATAAAGCTTCTTCATCAGTAAAGAAACGATTCGATTGATATACCCATGCACTTGTCATACCTTTTAATTTAATTATTAAACATAATAAGGTGAAATCATCAAATAAACAATAACGCCCGTTATGGCAACATACAACCACATTGGATAGGTTATACGTGCTATTTTTTTATGCCTTTCATAAGATCCTGCCATACCTCTTACATAAGTAATCAATACAAAAGGAATAATGATGACCGACAAAATAATATGCGTGATTAAGATAAAATAATAAATTGGACGTAATATGCCTTCACCACCATATGATGTTGAATTAGAAGTCATGTGATAAGCCACATACATTCCTAAAAAAGCAACAGAACAACAAACGCATAATTTAATAAGTCGCTCATGTAAAATTCTATTACCATTTTTTATAGCCATAACAGCAGCAATCAATAAAACAGCTGTAAGACCATTGATCGTTGCATATATCGGAGGTAAAAAACTCAAAGGCTCAACATCATAACCTAGTTTCCTTAAGTTAACGCCAAATAACGCAGCAACGACAAGTGGAATAACAACCGACAAAACGATGATCCACTTGTTATATTTTTTCTCTTCTGCAGTCTGTCCCATTTTATTTATTTTCAATCTTTGGTGGATGATTTCTTATTTCTTCCACAACCAATAATTTAATTTCATCACTCAAACGCTCAACCTCCTTTTTCATCGTGATATCGTAAAATCCACGAATTCTTCTTTTTGAATCTATCAAAACATAGGAAGAACCGATAACAAATGGTTTATTAACATCGTCACTTGCTAAAGCATCTTGCAATAAACCCTGCTGTGCGAATTTGAAAATATCCGATGACGGCTTGGTCACAAAATACCATCTTTTCCCCGAAGGATCTATATTCTGAATGTAATTTTTTATTACTTCTGGACTATCATAGGTGGTATCCACAGTAACAGAATAAAATTTAACCATTCCGTTATGTCTAAAATCACCCGAAACCTTATTCAAGTTATTGATCAATGAAGTTGAAAATGATTTATCTCGAGAATAAAACAGATGCACAACAGAAATAGCACTATCTTGATCAAACAGCTGTATAGGCTGACCATCGTAATTTACAAAGGAGATGTTGGGAACCTCATGATAGATGGTATCCATACGCTCTCGACCCCATTTTTTATGAGTAGTACCAGGAACTTCCTTCTCACCAAAAATAGGCAGTGTGGCATACGAATTTGCCATCCCATTTCTATTCAATACTACATACAAAAATCCTGGCAATAATAATATTATTGCCAGGATCATGATAGTTTGAATACCTTTCTTTTTACCAGTATTTTTACTCATTTACATTATTTATTTTCCCACACTTCGTGAGGTACCAAATCTGTCAATAAGAAATTACCTTCAGTAAGTAGTAAAATGATAAAGTAAATAATAAAAAGAAATACAATACTTACGGTAATTATAAAACTAGATTTCTCAAATTTTAAGTGCATAAAGTAAGCAACAATATAGTATGCTTTTACTAATGTCAACACGATATAAATCGTATTAACAAAAGCACCCTTTGTTAAAATTTGCCAGTGATGAACAAATCCCAATGCGATTAAGAATTCTAAAGCCGTTAAAGCTAAAAGTACGAAGAAAATTCTCCAGATACCTTTCTTATCCATTCCGTGTGCATGCTCATCGTGAGCGGCAATATTATCTTGATGTTGTGACATAGCTTTTCTAAAATTAAAAACTTATAATTATACTAAATAGAAGAATGTAAATACAAACACCCAAACTAAATCCACAAAGTGCCAGTATAAACCTACTTTTTCAATCATTAAATATGAACCACGATTCTGGAATGTGTTATTCATGGTCATGAACAATACAATAATATTTAATAAAATACCGATACTAACGTGGAATCCGTGGAAACCAGTAATTGTAAAGAATAGATTCGCAAATTGAAGTGCAGACGTATAGGAAATATCACTCGTAAAATATGGCTGTAAAGCTTCTTTAATAGCTTCACCCTCTAAACCTGTTGCCGGGTTTCTTCCAAACCAAAAACCAGCATGGTGTAAGTGAGTCCACTCAATAGCTTGACATCCTACGAAACAAATACCTCCTAGAATTGTCCATAACATCCATTTAACAACTTCTTGTTTCGAATTTCTATGTCCTGCTTCTACAGCCATTACCATCGTTACAGATGACATGATCAAAATAAAGGTCATGATACCTACGAAAACTAAAGGCTGTCCGCTTTCAGCAATACCCGGAATCGATTGGAAAATCTTATCAGGATCAGGCCATGTACTGTGTGCAAAACGTTGCGCTCCGTAATAAAGCAAAAACGAAGAAAATGTAAAAGCATCTCCTACCAAGAAAAACCACATCATGATTTTTCCGTATTCCAAATTCCAAGGTGATTTTCCACCATTCCATGGACCAGTTTTTACCTTATCCAATTGTGATACAGTTGTACTCATTGTTTACTATTATTGATTCAAAAGTAAGAAAACATATATATAAATCCATAAAAGATCGAGAAAATGCCAAAATATAGTGGCTAAATTCATGCGGAATTGATTGCTATCAGCAGGAAGTGGCTTAAACACACCTACTAAGGCAACAATCAATACGATCAAACCCGCAATTATATGTGCTAAGTGCATCCCTGTAAAAATATAAACAAAAGATTGCGACGCGTTATTATTCACAAAATAAACGCCACGCTCTGTCAATATTTCCCAAGAATCAACTTGAAACACAAAAAATATAACACCCAATAACAAAGTCACAAATAATAGTGCCTTCTGTCTAGCTAATTGACCTGCTTGCGCAGCTTTATAAGCCAAGTGCATACTGATACTGCTCAATACAATAGCAATTGTACTATAGATAAACGTATGGGGTAACAATGTTTTGATACCTTTATCCACACCACTGGCCGTATAAACAATAAAACCACTTGATAGTGCGGCAAATATCATAAACATACCCAGCATACCTAACCATAGCGCAAATTTTTGAGCCCTACGCGTTACTAACTTCTCGTCAGTTTGTTGTTCTCCTTGATTTAACATTATTTCAAAGGTAAAAAGTCAAATAATAAGACCAGTTGCGTAATAGGAAGGTAGAAAAACGATGTAAACATCACTTTTCTAGCTGAAGCAATATCCTGATTCTTAAAGAGCAAAAACCCATAATAAGCAAAGAACACACCTCCAATTACTGAAACAGCGGTAAAGATCCAACCAGCGAAACCGTAATACATGGGTAGAAAACCCGCAGGTATCATAATTAAAGCCGAAAAGAAAACCATAAAAGCAGAAATCTTATCACGCTTAGTGGTCGGTAACAACCTAAAACCAGCTTGTTTATAATCATCATCAATCACCCAGGCCAAAGACCAAAAATGAGGAAACTGCCATAGAAACTGAATTCCAAATAAGATAAATGGAATCATAATGATAGCACTCTCATTCGTTTGGCTGTACATCGCTAAATCGTCTTGACTAAAAGCCGCGAAATATCCGATTAGCGGAGGCAATGCCCCAGGGAAAGCCCCAACAAATACAGCGATTGGTGATTTTCTTTTTAATGGTGTATACACAAAAGCATATAACAATATAGAAAAAACCGATAACAGGCCTGCAACGAAATTTAAACGCACTAAAACTAAAGTACCCAAGATCCCCATAATTAAACTTAGGATCAAAGCCTGACCTGTTGTCATTCTACCCGAAGGTAACGGACGATCAGCGGTACGAGTCATTAATTTGTCCAAATCCTTTTCAATGATTTCATTGAATCCATTAGCTGCACCAGTCACTAGGAAACCTCCTACTGTTAATAACAACCAATTCACCCACAACAAATCTCCACCTAGTTGCTTAGCACCAATCAAAAAAGAGATAGACGCCGAGAAAACAACCGTTAATGTCAGTCTTAACTTAACTAATTTCTTGAAATCAGAAATAAACTCTTTCATAGCGACAAATGTCCTCTTTTTAATTTCGTGTACAAATCAATATCACATTGTACATCCATTTCATTCATTCAATTAACGTTGCGATTTTCCTAGTAACAACATCAAGTAATATTGAGTGCCAAATAAAAGGCAACCAACCACTAAGTGAGTTGTCTGTGCGAATGCCGGAACTGCAAACTTTGCCAAAACAATACCTGACAACATTTGAATACCGACTAAAATAAAGAGTATAGTAACAAACCTCGCTTGATCTGTACTTCCACTAAATTTAGTACGCACTAAAAAGAACAATACAATTACTAAAATCAAAGAACTATATGCTAGCCAACGATGAATTTCAAAATGTTGGCCGATATTTTGTATAAAGTCTTCTCTTGGCATACCTGAAGCTGTCAACATATCAACAATTTCACGCACTTCCGTTCCGAAGACAACTTGCACCAACATCAACAAAAGTGAGATGAAAGCAAGTATTTTTAATCCACTTGAATCGCGATTAACTAAAATTGATTTATCGCGCCAAGTTGTTGCTTTAAAATAGGTATATATGGCGATAGCAACAATAACTAAAGCTAAAAGCATATGTACCGTAATTACCCAAGGTGTTAAATTAGTTGAAACAACTATAGAACCTAACCATGCTTGAACAACAACAACAAAAACATTAACTACAGACCAAATAAAGATCGATCGCTTAGATTTAATATAGGTAAAGGAATAAATGGCCGTAAACAATAAACAAAAACCTGCTATCACACCAACCAGACGATTGGCATACTCCGTCCAAGTCTTCGCTACGTTAAACTCCTCATGCTCAAGAATAGTCTTGTCATGACGAATTTTAGTGGCCAATTCACGGTAACCAAAGAATTCAATCATTTTGGCAAACCGCTCATTCTTATTTGCTCTACCCGTAATATAATGTTCTTCATAACCCACAGGCAACTGCGATACATCTGTGGGAGGAATAACCTGATTAAAACACTTAGGCCAATCAGGGCAACCCATGCCAGACCCCGTACTGCGTACGACCCCTCCAGCTACAATAACTAAAAACAAAACAATAATAGTAATGAAATTAGATCGAATAAAACGCTTTTCAGCAGCTGGAAACATATCTTTAACCCTTTTATGTTATGAATAATGTTTAGTGTAAGTCACGCTGTGCGACATACACTAAACATCATCAATTATTTATTTTTTATTTTGAGCATCCCATTCTGCTTGGATACGCTCTGCCTCTTCGTTGCCTTCGAAATCATGAATGAAATTCGAACTCATAGTTTCAGAGAAAGGAACAGTCTGAGGGATAAAATCCGCATCATGACCTGGCTTACTGTAATCATAAGGCCAACGGTATACAGTCGGGATTTCTCCTGGCCAGTTACCATGAATGTGCTCAACTGGAGTAGTCCACTCCAATGTATTGGAGTTCCATGGATTCTGAGGAGCACGCTCACCAAAGAAGATAGAGTAGAAAAAGTTAAACAAGAAAGCTACTTGACCAAAACCAGCGATGATCGCAGCCCAAGTAATCAATATGTTAACGGATACCCATTTCTCCATGAAAGTAAATTCAGTGAATGCATAGTAACGACGAGGAACACCATCAATACCCATAAAGTGCATTGGGAAGAATACCAAGTACGCTCCGATGAAAGTCATCCAGAAGTGTAAGTAACCCAACTTCGTGTTCATCATACGACCAAACATTTTTGGGAACCAGTGGTATACACCACATAACATACCAAAAATTGAAGCAGATCCCATTACCAAGTGAAAGTGGGCAACAACAAAGTAAGTATCGTGTAAGTTGATATCTAATGCCGCATTACCTACGAACAATCCTGTAAGACCACCTGAGATAAAGAAGGATACCAAACCAATAGCAAACATCATCGCTGGAGTGAAACGAATGTTACCTCTCCATAATGTAGCCATATAGTTAAAAGCCTTAACAGCTGAAGGAACCGCAATAATCAATGTTGTGATCATAAATACCCCTCCTAAGAAAGGATTCATACCCGTCACAAACATGTGGTGACCCCATACGATAAATGATAAAACAGTAATACCAATTAACGAGTAAACCATCGCGTGGTAACCAAAGATTGGTTTACGAGAGTTTGTTGAAATAACTTCCGAAGTAAGACCCAATGCAGGCATAACAACGATATATACTTCTGGGTGACCTAAGAACCAGAATAAGTGTTGGAACAATAGTGGTGAACCACCTTCATTCGGTAAAATCTGACCAGCAATAACTAAATCTGATAAATAAAATGAAGTACCAAATGAACGGTCAAAGATTAATAGAACAACAGCTGCAACTAAAACTGGGAAAGATAACATACCTACAATAGCAGTTAAGAAGAATGCCCAAATTGTTAATGGCATTTTCCATAAATCCATCCCTTTAGTACGCATGTTCAAAATTGTACTCACGTAATTGATACCACCAATAATTTGTGATGCCACAAATAAAACCATACTGATCAACCATAATGTCATACCAGTACCAGAACCAGCAATGGCCTTGGGAACAGCAGATAACGGTGGATAAATTGTCCAACCAGCTGATGCAGGTCCACTTTCAACAAAGAAAGAAGCAATCATAATAACAGATGCTACAAAGAACATCCAATATGACAACATATTCATTAGTGGAGACGCCATATCGCGCGCACCAATTTGATAAGGAATCAGTAAATTACTAAAAGTACCCGATAACCCCGCTGTTAATACGAAGAATACCATGATGGTACCGTGAATGGTAACCAATGAGAGAAAAAATTCAGGATTGATACGACCACCATCAGCCCATTTACCTAAGAATACTTCTAAAATTGGAAATTCTTTATCCGGCCAAGCAAGTTGGATACGGAATAAGATCGATAAGATCATGGCAAATACCGCCATGAAAATACCCGTGATCAAAAATTGCTTGGCAATCATCTTGTGGTCACCACTGAAGATATACTTCGAGATGAATGACTCTTGATGATGTCCGTGCGAATCGTGATGCTCAGCGCTATGAGAAATAACTGTACTTGACATATTCGTTTTTAAAATTCAATTATTCTAATTAATTTAATGAAGCAGTAACGTTTACACTATTATTTACTTCCTGAGTTGTTGAATTATCAGCAAACTCTTTCTGTAAATCCTCAGTAAAATATTTACTTTGAGTTGCTAACCATTCCTTGTATTCAGCTTCAGAAACAATTATAACCTTTTTACCCATAGCATAGTGACCTTGACCACATACTTTATTACATAACATAATAAAATCGTACTTAGGATCATCCATACGCTCACGCATTTCTTCAGTAGTCACCGTTGGTGTAAACTGGAAGTAATTCGTCATACCTGGTACTGCGTTGATTTGAACACGGAAATCAGGAATATAGAACGAGTGAATAATGTCTTTAGAAAGGATATGAAAACGAACTGATTTATTAACAGGTAATACAATGTCGTCAGATTTGATATCATCCCAAGATCTTTTATCCTTGAAATCGATACCATAACCATTCGTTGGAGTTGTTAATTTGTAGTTACGTTTTCCGATTTCACCATCAGATCCAGCATAACGGATATTCCAAGCAAATTGCTCTGCTAATACCTCAACTTGGATAGCTGATTTTTGTAAATCTTCAGGTACATTTGTAATTGATCTCCAAGTAAAGAAACCAAATAAAACCAATACCGTTAATACAACAGCTGGAATAATCGTCCAGATTTTCTCCAATGTATTATTATGTGGCAAATAATATGCTTTATGATCTTTACGCATTCTATAGATAAACGTGAACGTCAACAATAAAATGTGTGTAACCACCAATACGAACGTTGTAATGACCGTCGTAATGATAAACATCGTGTCAATCTTAGCACCATGTTCAGTAGCAGCATCTCTCCAAGCCATACCACCATGTACATGGAAGGAATAGTAAACTCCACCTAAGAAAACAAATAGGAAGATGAATAACAAACTAGCTTGAACATTATTTGATGCTAAAGGATTATATTTTCTATTCATCTTGTTCGTCAACTCATAAATAGAGATAACTTTACCTATAACAGCAACAACTGTACAGATAACCAAGAATAGTAAAACATAATAAACGAAGTTTTTATAAACCTGAGGGTCTATCGATTTAACTTCTGCTGCAGCTGCAGCGTCAACTTTTGTCGTAGACGCACCTGCTGAAACCGCTACTTCTGCTTTTGCAGTAGCCGCTGAATCAACAACATTTGCTCCATCAGCTGTTGCATTAACTGCAACAGCTTCCGTAGCTTTAGTCGTATCTACCACTACAGTATCTTGACTTGCGAAAGAAGGGACTGCGAAAAACAATCCGACTGCAAGTACAAAACCCAAGATGGATTTGAATCTATTATTTAATTTAAAGCTCATTTCTTTATAACGATTTTACGTAATATCCCTTTAAAAGCGAAACTATATTTGGTGATGCAAACTCTCATCCAAGAAAGGATGATTTTTCGCTACCAAACCTTGCTTACTCAATTTATTCATTACCAAGAATGTAAACAAACCTACAAAACCAAGTGCTGTACCAATTTCTACAACACCAAATCCACGATTCTCCTCAACTGTACCTGGCATGATCATAATATAGTAATCTAACCAGTGACCCGCTAATAACAAGATAGCAACGAATAACATCCAGTTTCTGTCTACGTTTTGCATGACGATCTACTAATAGCAATAAAGGAGCTAAGAAATTGATGATAAGGCTTAACCAGAACCATGGTTTATATTCCGGCTCCCAACGTTTGTAGAAATACACAGTCTCCTCAGGCATATTTGCATACCAAATAAGGATAAATTGTGCAAACCAAACATAAGTCCAGAAGATAGAGAAACCAAAGATTAAGTTACCTAAATCATGTAAATGATTCTCATTTACCCAATTCATATAACCTGCTTTTTTCAATACGACTAAGATAACCGTGATTACACATAAAGCACTAACCCACATGGCAGCAAAGTTGTACCAACCAAACATCGTAGAGAACCAGTGTGCTTCCAATGACATGATCGTATCGAATGACCAAATTGGAGTTGTGAAACCAAAAATTACTAAAAATAAAGCTGATAATTTAAAGCTCTTTTTATAAGAGTTTAAACCACCGTCTAAATCTTCTTTGTAAGACAATTTAGCAAGGATAACAGCAAAAATACTGTACGCTCCCATGAAAATTACTTGACGTGTTAAAAATCCTGAAAAATTCAAATACCAAGACTTACCAGCAATGATACTATCGTAATTCGGACTATTTGGATCTGTAAGACCCTCTGCATACCAATGGTGGTATAGATTGTGAGTGCTTAATCCTAACACAACAATCACTAATAATATGATTGAAGCAATAGGCAAAATAGCTGCCATTGCCTGAGGTATACGAACGATACCTGCTGACCAAGCAGATTGAGTTACATATTGTAACGCTACGAAAAACGCTCCCGCAGCACATACGCATGTAAAATAATAACCCATCAATAATAAGTTAGCATAAGTACGCTCTACTAGAATATGATCGCCCATAAGCATTCCGTAGGCTACTGCAGCTATACCAACAACGATTGCGATAATACTGTATATCTTTGCTTTACCAGCAAACTCGTATCGCTCGTTGAAATTATAATCGTGATGATGATTGTGAGTTCCCATTTATTTATCTGATGTTAGATTATTTCTTTTGTAATTCATGAACGTACATAACTACTTCCCAACGTTCTTCAGGAGACATCTGCGATGCATGCGATCCCATAGAGTTGTGACCGTAATAAATCGTATGGTAAATTTTACCAGCTGTCAAATCAGCCATCAAACCACCTCTTGAAGAGTTTGCACCATCCGTTTTATGATATGACGGTGGATTAGGGAAGTTTTCTAACTTACGAGTTCCTTTTGAATCGGTAATACTACGATCCTTTGTAATATTGCCATCACCTTTACCTTCTGGACCGTGACAAACAGCACAGTAAGTTGCAAACAAAGCTTGCCCTTTTTCCAAATTAAGTGCTGTGTATTCCAAAGGATTGCTAACCTCACGTCCTGCACGTTCGTAATCTTCTAAAGTATTCGCATACTCAAAACGGATAAAACCAATAGGATCTGTTCCTTGAGGTGGCGTTTGAGCAGTTTGCTTATTTTTGAAATTCTCGTTTGGTTGATCCGGGTTATACGCAATTGGATCATACATGTTACGAGAGAATTCCCAACCTGTACTACGAGTTGTCTTGTCACCACAAGAAGAAACGACTGCTGTCAACGACAGAGCTGCACATACTGTAACGAGTAAATTCTTCTTATTCATAACTAACATATTTTCTATCATTGTACTTAACTTCTACAGCACCCGTTTCTTTCAATATAGAATCGATCAACGCATGGTCTGTGTTTTCACGAGCATCAATAGCGATGATGAAACGATCATCTGTAGCTCTTAAATCCATTACTCGAGGTGTACGACCTGGGAATAAGTGATTGCGATAAAAGAATGTCGCAACCATACCTAAAGCACAGACTAAAATAGTCACCTCAAATGTTACTGGAACAAAGTTCGGAATAGCAAACGATGGTTTACCACCGATATTCATTGGCCAATCGTGTACCATTGTATAATACAATAAACTAAAGCCCAATGTTGTTCCTAACACTCCAAAGCAAAATGCTGCAATAGGCAAACGCGAAGGTTTAACGCCCAATTTAGCTTCAATACCGTGAATTGGCATTGGAGTAAAGCAATCATAAATGCTTACATTATTTTTCTGCAATTTGTCGATCCCATGCATCATATCATCCGGATCAGCAAAACTACCTATTATATATTTTGTATTGCCCATTGCTATTATTTTAACTCTTTAATTTCCTGTTCTGTTACCGAATCATATTTGCCTAAAGAATTTCTAAAGTGTTCCACTTGCTCTGCAGGGAAAGCACCTTCTTTAACCAATTTCGTTTTGTGTTGTAAACTTGAGCTTTTCAACAACAATTTAACTTCCGCAATCGCGATACCTGGTAAGAAACGTAAGAACAATAAGAACATCGTAAAGAATAGACCGATAGATCCAACGAAAATACCAACGTCTGTCCAAGTAGGGTAAAACATAGCCCAAGATGATGGTAAGTAATCGCGGTGTAAAGAAGTCACGATAATTACGAAACGCTCAAACCACATACCAATATTTACTACAATAGATAATATCCATGAAATTGGAATACTTGTACGAATTTTCTTAAACCAGAATAGTTGTGGTGAAACTACGTTACAAGTCATCATCGTCCAGTAAGCCCAAGCATATGGACCAAACATACGGTTTTCGAAAGCATACATCTCGTACTCTGATTGCGAGTACATCGCGATGAATAACTCCGTTAAGTATGCGATACCTACGATAGAAACCTGTTACCATGATAATTTTATTCATGGATTCAATGTGGAACATCGTGATGTAGTTCTCAAAATTCATCACTTTACGTAAGATCAACAATAAGGTCTGCACCATCGCAAAACCTGAGAAGATCGCACCTGCAACGAAATATGGAGGGAAGATTGTTGTATGCCATCCTGGGATAACAGAAGTTGCAAAGTCAAAAGATACGATCGTGTGTACCGAAAGTACCAATGGAGTTGAAATACCTGCTAAGATTAAACAGACAATTTCGAAACGTTGCCAAGTCTTCACAGATCCGTTCCAACCAAATGACATGACAGAATAGATTTTTTGTCTTAGACCTGTAGCACGGTCACGAATAGTAGCAATATCAGGTAACAATCCACAGTACCAGAATACCAATGATACCGTGAAGTACGTAGAAATTGCAAATGCATCCCATACTAAAGGTGAGTTGAAGTTAACCCATAAAGATCCGAATTGGTTTGGCAATGGGAAAATCCAGTATGCTAACCAAGGTCGTCCCATGTGAGCAACAACATACGTTGCAGCACAGATAACGGCAAAGATCGTCATTGCCTCTGCTGAACGGTTAATGGAGTTACGCCAGTTTTGACGGAAAATTAATAATACGGCCGAAATTAACGTACCTGCGTGACCGATACCTACCCACCATACAAAGTCGGTGATATCCCAAGCCCAGCCTACAGTTTTATTCAGACCCCAAGCGCCGATACCTGTCCAAAAGGTATAACTAACGCTGACTACCCATAATAAAGCACCTAATACGGCTATAGTGAAGCCAATCCACCATGCTTTATTCGGTTTATTCTCAACCGGTAGTAAGATATCATCCGTAATTTTAGCATACGTGATGTCCTTACCGGTCATTAATGGTTCTCTTAATATTGATTCGTTATGCGATGACATAGTATTTTTATTTCAAATAATGAACAAGATTACGCCTCAAAAGTGTTTCTAACTTTTGTCATATAACCGATACCCGGCTGTACATTGATTTCCTCAAGTACGTAATAAACACGCTCATTGCGCAATGCTTTAGATACTTCTGATTCTGGATCATTAGCATCACCAAAGATAATTGCATTCGCTGAACATGCTTGTTGACATGCCATTTGGATATCACCGTCTTTTACTTTACGATTTTCCATTTTCGCATGTAACTTACCAGCTTGGATACGTTGGATACACATCGAACATTTCTCCATAACCCCACGTGAACGTGTTGTTACATCTGGATTCAACACCAATTGTGTAAACTCATTGTTCAAGTAGTTGTCAAAACGCGAATCATTCCAGTAATTAAACCAGTTAAAACGACGTACTTTATATGGACAGTTATTCGCACAGTAACGTGTTCCGAAACATCTGTTGTAAGCCATGTGGTTCAACCCTTCTGATGAGTGTACAGTAGCTAATACTGGACAAACTGTCTCACATGGTGCATGCGCACAATGTTGACACAACATCGGTTGGTGAACAACAGTTACATTTTCGAAATCGCTCAACTGTTTGATATCATCCTCTTTTGTATACTCTTTACCATCTTCCTCGATTGTATAGTAACGATCAATACGTAACCAGTGCATTTCACGACGACGGCGAACCTCATCACGACCTACAACAGGAATGTTATTTTCTACGTTACAAGCAACAATACAAGAAACCACAACCTGTACAAGCATTCAAATCGATTGCCATGACCCATTTGTGACCTGGTTGCTCATACTTATTCCACAAATCATAAGTTTTGTGTTTATCTGTAAAGCGACCTGACTCTGAGTTAGGATCTTTTAAATATTTAGCGAAAGTAGTCTCACGAATGATGTTACGACCTTCGATGGTATGGTGTGTTTGCGTTTGTGCTAATTGATAGATACGAGTTGATTTAGCAATAGTTGCTTTTGCTACAAATTGAATTGTACCATTTACCAAGCTCGCAAAAGGATAAGCATTCTGACCAACATTGTTACCAGCTTTACCCACTTTAGTACGTCCGTAACCAATGGCTACTGAAACTGTACCCAAAGCTTGACCTGGTTGTTGCACAACTGGCAGCTCAACTTTGTAACCATTAGCTTCAACTGTTACCGTTGAATCTTCAGCTAAACCTAATTTTTCAGCGTCTTTCGGGTTGATAGCAGCATAATTGTCCCAAGTTACCTTAGAAACTGGATCTGGCACCTCTTGTAAATAGGCATTATTTGCAAATTTACCATCACGAATAGCACTTGGCTCATATAATTTCAACTCGAAATCACCAACTACAGTTTTAGCGGCAGCAAGAGCTGCACTAGCAGCAGCCTCTACATTACCAGAGAAAGAATAAGAAGAAGCTGTTTTAGCACCTTTATATTCAAAACCAGTCTGTAATACTGCATTCCAGTTTTTAGCACTTCCAGCTAAAATAGTTGAAGTCCAAAGATCCTTAACGAAAGTATAGATATCTGTCGTATCACCCGCCCATACCAATAAAGATTGATCTGCTTGACGTGTGTTGAATACAGGATTGATTGTCGGTTGAACGATAGAGAATAATCCTTCTTTTGGAGAAGCATCACCCCATGATTCCAAGAACGTACTTGTTGGAGCAATCGCCGTCAATTCAGAAGCAGTCTCATCAGCACGTTGTGAGAAAGATAATGTAAAATCAACTTTCTTTAACGCAGCTTTAACTTCTTCAGCTTTGAAATAATCATAAACAGGGTTACTGTTCAAGAATAAAGCAACACCTACTTGACCTGCTTGAGCACTTGTTAAGAATTGTGTAAAAGCAGCATCAGAACCTTGATGTTGTTTAGAATAATTATCTAAATCAATTGTCGACCCGTATGAAGCCAATGCACTGTTGATCGCATTTGCTAAGGTTTGAATGTTAACATCATTCGAACCAGCAACTACAACTGCAGCACCTTTATTACTTAATAATTCTTTAGCAGCTAAAGTAACTGCCGTTTGTGCTCTTTTAGTAGCAATACCACCTGCTAAAGATGAACCTGTAATTTCATTATACAATGAAATTAAAACAGCAACTTCTTCCGAAGGTTTAATTGCGATACGCACATCCGCATTAGAACCCGTCATACTTAGACCAGATTCAAATTGAATATGACGTGACATTTTACCATTTTTCAATGATTTGTGATCACGATTTTTAACATATTGCTGCGTGTGTTCTTCGCCAGCTAACCAAGTTCCTAAGAAATCAGCAGCTACAGAAACAACAACATTTGCTTTATCAAAATTGTAAGAAGGAACGACTGCTTTTCCAAAAGTGTTTTTGTTCGCTTCAATAATAGCGCTGTAAGAAACAGCATCTACTTGTACCAAATTAGTCGTTGGGTACTTCGCTGTTAATTTTGCGATAGCAGCCAATGTAGTAGGACTATTTACAGTACTAGCAACAATAGTAATTTGTTTACCAGCACTTGAAGCTGCATTTAAAGCAGCAACAACAGTACTATCTAATTTAGACCATTCAACATCTTGCCCTTTTAATTGAGCTGTTTTTAATTTAGACTCATCATATAAATCTAAAACTGATGCTGCAGTTCCTGAATCCGTACCTTGATTTAAACCAATGGCATTCGGGTTAGCCTCTACGTTAATAGGACGACCTTCACGTGTTCTTACTAAAATACTTTGACCATTGAATGTCGAAGTATAAAAGTTAGGAATACCAGGAGTAATCTCCTCTGGTTTTATTAAATAAGGAACTGCTTTATGCACAGGAGTGCTATTACAAGCTGCTAAAGTAACAGCCCCAACACCAAAACCTAATGCTTTTAAGAAGTCACGGCGTGGAGTTTTTGTACTCAACCCTGCTTCATTTAAAACATCTTCTACAGGAATAGATTCGGCAAACTCACCCTTACTCTTTTGAACAAAAGCAGGTGTTTGTTTCAATTCTTCCAAACCTTTCCAATATTTTTTATTGCTATCCATTTAAGCTGTATATAAGATTGCGTATTTCTGAATAATTATTAATAGTGACATTTACCACACTCAAGACCACCGATCATAGCCGCTGTCATTTTCTCACCTTTTTTGATGCTTTCATGCGCCTTGATTAAATCTTCGTAGTATTTGTTATCTGACTTCACATCTGTAGTTTGGTGACAATCCACACACCACTTCATCGTCAAAGGAGAGTATTGATATACTTCTTCCATTGTTTCTATAGGGCCGTGACATGTTTGACACTCCACTCCTGCCACTGTAACGTGTTGAGAGTGATTAAAGTAAGCAAAATCTGGTAAATTATGGATACGAACCCACTGAATCGGCTTAGGATTATTACCATAGGCACGTGTCTCAGGATTCCAATCCAACGCACGGTAGATTTTCGCAATTTCTGGTGAAATCTCACCATCATAATGCTCAGAACCGGTTATTGTATTGTGACAGTTCATACAAACATTTGCAGAAGGAATAGAGGCATTTTTAGATTTAAAAGCGCCACCATGACAATATTGACATTCAATCTTGTTTACACCAGCATGCAATTGGTGAGAGAACTTAATGGGCTGAACCGGTTGATAACCTGTATGAACACCTACGTTCCACATCGTTTTCCAACCACCAACACCTAATAAAGCAACCAACATCAATACAGCAAAACCAACTAACTTTTTGTTTTTAATAAAACCTTGAGCGAAAGAAAGGAATTTCTTGCTCGTTTTTGGCTCCTCTTCTGCCTCTATAGCAGCTTGATTAGTAGCGATTACTTTTTCTAAGGTACGGATTACTCTGTTTAAAACTACGATAACAACAATAGCCAAAATAACTACACCTACCAATCCGAAGATCATAAATAAGTTAGCATTGTCATCTTTCGCAGCTCCACCACCAGCAGCAGCACCTTCTTTAGGCTTCTCTGTAGATTCATCTTTGATATAAGCCAACACAGATTTCACTTGTTCATCTGGCATATCTGTAAAGTTTGTCATTACAGACTTGTTGTACTCCTCAAAGATTGCAACAGCATCTGGATCTCCAGATTTAATTAAAGCCGCTGAGTTTTGAACCCATTTAATCAACCATTCTTCAGATTTTGTATCGGTAATACCCTTTAAAGCAGGACCAACACGCTTCTGACCAATAGCGTGACAGCTTGCACATTTAGATTTGAAGATTTTTTCACCTTCCTTGACATCTTGCGCACGCAACGTCGTAACGGCAAATAATAGCGCCAAACTCATTGACACTATCCTCGCAAGTTTTCCCAAAACGGATGAGACATTTCTCATATTTAGCACTTTATACTATTTATTTGTGAATATAAAAATTTAAACACCATTCTAGACAGAACATACCCCTGCCTATTAATGCCACAAAAGTATAACTTATTAATAAATCCCTGACAATTTTGTGACGTAATTTATCAATTTATAATCGTTCTAAATAAATTAAAACAACTATATTGAGCGGGAACAAACCACCTCTTGTACTTCGAGGCAGAAATCGATAAACGTCAAATTTAAGACTTAAAGATGACATAAAAAAATACAGCCCACCCACTTCAGCTTTCTTCATAACAGTATGTTGACAAAGAATTGATTACAGATGTGTAACTTTACAGCTATAGATTATCATGAAAAAATTGCTAATTTTATAGGGCTTGGTTTTTTGACGACTAGATGCGTCCCAAGAGCTCCATATCGCCTAATACAGACATTAATCTTTAATACAATGGAAGATTCAAAAAAATACAATGCATTAACACCCGAAGAAGAACATGTCATTCTTCACAAAGGAACAGAACGTCCTTACACAGGAACTTTATTAGATAACAAAACCAAAGGAACATACGTATGCAAAAGATGCAACTCCGCCCTTTACCGATCGGAAGACAAATTTGATTCGCAATGCGGATGGCCAAGTTTTGACGATGAAATCAAAGGTGCCATTCGAAAAGAAACGGATGCCGATGGAAGAAGAACAGAAATCCTGTGCAATACTTGCGGTGCACATTTAGGCCATGTTTTTACCGGTGAAAGATTAACCGATAAAAACATGCGTCATTGCGTTAATTCCATCGCTATGAAATTTGTCGCAGATACGTCCGAATCTACTTCATAATAGAAGATTCGCGTATTTTCAACTCACAGGGTAAGGTCAAGCATTTAATAGACTTGGCTTTACCTTGTAATTTTAAAAGTAAGATATTGATGATCTGATTTGCAATCTCTTCAATAGGTTGAGAAACAACCGTAATAGCAGGCTCATGCAATTTGAAAAGCGTATGATCATCAAATGCAATCAATGCAGGCAATTTGTATTCATTTCTCTTACCCGATTTAAGACCGGTAATGGCCAGATAGTTGGTCGCAAATAAGACGGCATCCAACCGATTGTCTACCACAAACTCATGCAGCTCATCCATAGCCTCCTCCTCCGAAACATCCAGTTGGATCTTTTTAATATACGCCTGCTTCTTAAATTGATCCATAGCCTTCATGTACCCATCCAATCGGTCACGCATCTGCGTTTGATTCGAATATAGTGAAACCAGACCAATACGCTTATATCCCTGTTCATTAAAATGAACAGTGGCATCAAACGAACCTTGAAAGTTATCCGCGATCACATAGTCAGTCTCCACTTCTGGCAAGTAACGATCAAATAAAACCACAGGCACGTTTGCTTGCAATAAATTTGAAATCGTATCCTCTATACCCTCAGAAGGCGTAATGATAAAACCATCCACCTGTCTATCATTGAACATACCAATCAACTCCTTCGTCTTCTCAGTATCGTTATTCGTACTACAATAAATAATCCGATAACCCTGCTCATAGACCTTCGTCTCGATCAAGCGCGCTATATTACTAAAAAATGGATTTGAAATATCCTCAATAATTAATCCGATAATTTTCGTCTTACCTGTACGCAAACTCTTGGCTAGTTCATTGGGTTTATAACCCACTTTTTTCACATAATCAAGAACACGCTTTGTCAATGACTCACTGATCCGCTTTTCTTTGGCTTTATCATTCAATATAAAAGATACTGTCGTAACCGAAACCCCTAAAGCTTTAGCGATGTCACTAATCAAAATTCTTTTCTTCATTAAGTATAATATTTTTAGATTTATCAGTTACTAAACTAAAAAAAATTATATAATTAATGCCATATAATCTAAAAATATTTAAGCTAAAAGGTTTTATTAAACAAAAAAAATACTATATTTCGCCCTTAAATGAGACCAAATTAATTACTTATGATTCGATTGAATTACAATAAATTTTTATTCAGCATTCTTGCATTATCACCCTTAAGTCTAGTAGCACAACAAAATTTGACACCTTACGTCAACCCATTAATAGGTTCCGAAGATCATGGCCATGTATTCGTAGGCGCCAATGTTCCACTAGGAGCAGTACAATTGGGACCATCACAAATCGCCCAAACCTGGGACCAATTCAATGGTTGGGATTGGTGCAGTGGATACAATTACAAAAGCAAAGAAATATTAGGATTTACACATACACATCTGAGCGGAACAGGAATCGGTGACCTCAATGATATCATGATTGTACCAGCAAACGGAAAAGTACAATTGAAGCCGGCAGAATTCAATAAGATGGATACAGGCTACGGATCTAGCTTTAAAAAAGAAAATGAAATTGCCCAACCGGGATTCTACAGCGTACAATTGGACGATTACCAAGTACAGGCTAATCTGACCGCCACCGAACGTGTAGGTTACCATCAATATGTCTACAATAAATCGGACAATGCCCACCTATTCATTGACCTCTCCTTTAAGATGAATTGGGATAAGACAACAGACTCTTATATCAAGCAAATCAACGATAGCACCTTTGTTGGCTACCGCTTTTCTTCAGGATGGGCAAGCGATCAAAAAGTATATTTTGCATTAAGAACATCAGTTCCAATCCAAAAGGTACAATTCTACGATGATAACGATCAAAAGTTTGGTTCTTCCACAGTAAAAGGCCAAGCCATTAAAGCGGCTTTGTTTTTTGATGCAATCAAAAATAAAACCATCGAAGTGAAAGTAGGTATTTCAGCAGTGAGCACAACAAATGCGTTAGAAAACATACAAGTAGAAATTCCTACTTGGAATTTTGCGCAAACGAAAAAACAAGCAAACGACAAATGGAATAGCACGCTGAATAAAATCCAATTTGAAGGAGACGCAGATACCAAAACGATATTCTACACCGCACTCTATCATACCTATTTTGCTCCAACAATTTTCAACGATGCAAATGGCGATTACTTAGGCACAGATAAACAAGTATACGAGAAGCAAGATTTCACGAATCACACCGTTTTTTCATTATGGGATACCTACCGTGGACTACATCCATTGATGAATTTATTAGAAGATCGTAAGATCAATCAAGATTTTATTAAAACCATGTTGGCCATCTATCAGCAACAGGGCAAACTACCCGTATGGCACTTACAAGGCAACGAAACCAATACGATGGTAGGCCTACCGGCTATACCAGTAGTTGCTGATGCAGTCATAAAAGGAATCTTGGATGAAAAAGACTATGAATTGGCTTGGGAAGCAGTCAAAACAACTGCAATGGGCTATGACAATGGTTTGAAATTCGTTCGTGATCTAACGTATATCCCTATAGACAGCATGGATCACGAATCTGTAGCATGGGCATTGGAATATGCTATTGCAGATTACAGTGCATTCAAAATGGCAGAGAAACTTGGTAAAAAAGAAGATGCTATTTACTTCCAAAAGAGATATAAACTATATGAACAATATTTCGACAAAGAAGTCGGTCACTTTGTTGGAAGAAAAGCAACAGGTGAGTTCAGGAGACCCTTCAATGCTTTGATGGCCAAACACCGTGAAAATGATTATTGTGAAGGGAATGCTTGGCAATATACTTGGTTGGTGCCTCAAGATGTTAAGGGTTTGATCAACCTCTTTGGAGGAGACAAAAACTTCTTAAAGAAATTAGATGAATTCACAACCATGTCATCCGATTTGGGCGACGAAGCATCGAATGATATCACCGGCCTTATCGGTCAGTACGCACAAGGAAATGAGCCGAATCACCATGTTCCTTATCTATATGCTTACGCAGGAGAACCTTGGAAAGGCTCAGCGCTTGTCCGTAAAGCCATGACAGAGTTCTACACGAGCAAACCAAATGGACTATGTGGTAATGATGACGCAGGACAGATGAGTGCTTGGTATGTATTCTCTGCCATGGGTATGTATCCGTTAAACCCTATTAGCGGTATATACGTCTTTGGCTCTCCTTTGATGGAGAAAGCGACTATGAGTCTTCCAAACGGAAAACAATTGAACATAGTGGTTAAAAACCAAGCTAAAGAGAACAGCTATATTAAAAACATCAAACGTAATGGTAGCGCTTACTCAAAATCATACATCACCTATGAAGACATCTTAAAAGGAGGAACGATTGAAATTGAGATGAGCAGTACACCAAACAAGAACTGGGGAAAAGGAGTACAAGATAGGCCCGTCTCAGTCAATAACTAGGAAGGAATAAAAAGACAGCTAAAAGCTGTCTTTTTTGTTTTTAAACGATTTATTTCTTTAATTTTGACACTTTATAATAAAATCAGCTTTCATTTGAATAATCGAAAGTAACTAAAATTCATAAGGAATGAAATTTTTCATCAATAATCCCAAAGATATCCTCCAAGAAGCTTTGCAGGTATCTCTTTTACACCAGCCCTTAAAAAGAATCAAATCAGACGAAGTCAATGTCGTCATTCGTTCAGATTGGGATAAGAAAAAAGTATCGCTTATTTCTGGTGGAGGATCTGGTCACGAACCAGCGCATGTTGGTTTTGTTGGAAAAGGACTATTGACAGCCGCCGTTTGTGGAGAGGTTTTCGCGAGCCCCTCTGTTGACGCCGTACTCACGGCCATTATCAGCACAACCGGAGAATCTGGTTGTCTTTTGATTATCAAAAATTACACAGGTGACCGATTAAATTTCGGCTTAGCAGCAGAACAGGCAAAAGCTTTAGGATACCAGGTAGAAATGGTCATTGTAGGAGATGATATTGCACTTGGAACATCTGGAAAAAGACGTGGCTTGGCAGGTACTATTCTTGCTCACAAAATCGCAGGCTATTATGCTGAAAAAGGAAAATCCCTATTCGAAATTAAACAAATCGTTGAAGAGGCATTAAATGATACGTTCACTATTGGGTTATCATTAACCTCTTGTCAAAAATTTGATCAACAAGCACCTGAACGTCTTCATGAAGATCAAGCTGAATTAGGACTAGGTATTCATGGTGAGCCTGGCATTAAAACCATTCCTTACTCAACAGCAGATAATTTATTAAAAGAAGCCGTCGATCTATTAATCCCCTACCTCACTACGGATTCAAAATATACGCTATTACTGAACAATCTAGGAACGGTAACTTCTTTAGAACTTTCTGTAATTCTTAATTCATTATTACACCAAAAAGATTTACAGCCAGTTGTCAACCATATCCTAGGCCCACATACTTTCATGACAGCACTCAATATGAAAGGTATTTCCATTACACTTATAAAAGAAACACCTGCTGTATTAGAAGCGTTAGCAGCAGATTCAAATAGTAACTGGTTTCAATTACAACAAATCAGAAAACCTGACTACATGGAGGTTCCAGATTTACCAAAAATAATACAATCAAAAGCCTCTTCAAATGCAAAAAATGAAATAATTATTAAAGAAATTACAGCGCTATTGATTAAATCTGAAACAGAATTGAATGCTATTGATCAATTAGTAGGTGATGGCGATGCAGGTTCCACTTTTGCTATTATAGGAAACCAAATTACACGTTACGCGCAACAACTTCCCTACGATGACATTCAAGCTTTACTTGCAACTATAGGTCGATTAACGGCTCGTGATGCAGGAGGATCATCTGGAGTATTACTTTCCATCATGTTTACAAAAGCAGCAGAAGCATATTCAGTAAACCAAAATTTAGGAACAGCTCTATCAGCGGGTTTAGATCAAATGATGGCATACGGAGGAGCGAAAGAGGGTGCCCGTACGATGATAGATGCTTTAAGTCCAGCTTTCAAAGCAATATCTGACAAAAAAGATTTAACACAAATTGCTGACGCTGCCAGACAGGGTGCTGAAAGCACTAAGAAAATCACCAAAACAAATTTCGGAAGGTCATCGTATTTAAATGAAGAGACTTTGAAAAATATCGTAGATCCAGGAGCTGAAATTGTAGCACGTATATTTGAACAATTAGCACTAAAAACTGCCAAATAGACACCAAAAAAGCCAAGGTACAATTATTGTATTAGTTAGGCTAAAATAAGGAGATTAAAAATGTCAGAATTGAACAACAACATCAACATAGAAGATATCCAAGACGGAGATAACAATAAAGACTTCTACACCAATTTCAGAGAAAAATTAATTGCTGTAGAAAAATTTCCATCCTTGTACAAATTCAAATTCATTGTAAAAGCCGATTTGGAAAAAATAGCGCAAGTAAAGCAGGTATTTACACATGCTAGTACCAAATACGCTGAAAAAGAATCATCTGGTGGTAAATACAAATCCATCACGGTTGAGACTTTTGTGAACAATGCAGATGAAGTAATTGATTATTACAAAGAAGTATCGAAAATAGAATCTGTTATTATGTTATAATAAGACGAAAACAGGCTGTCAATAAGACAGCCTGTTTTTTTTTGTCAACAAAAAAAGCTCACTTTTCAGTGAGCTTTTTTAATATTTAAGTTTTTATAACTTACGCTTTAGGAGCATCATTTTTTGGAGCTTCATCAGCTGGTTTGTCTTCACGAGGAGGACGAGGTAATAAAGCTTTACGAGAAAGTTTCAATTTACCTTGCTTGTCGATATCCAATAACTTAACCGTTACTTGATCACCTTCTGTAAAGATACCATCCATGGTTTCAAAACGTTTCCAATCAATTTCAGAGATGTGCAATAAACCATCTTTTCCTGGCATGATTT
The DNA here is from genome assembly GCF_044740685.1 of Sphingobacterium sp. SG20118. Lineage (NCBI taxonomy): Bacteria > Pseudomonadati > Bacteroidota > Sphingobacteriia > Sphingobacteriales > Sphingobacteriaceae > Sphingobacterium > Sphingobacterium sp. SG20118. The sequence continues at coordinate 376,528 of NZ_CP172826.1, read as the reverse complement.
CAACGAAAGCACCAAAAGGCATGATAGACTTCACCTTACCTTCGTAAGTAGCTCCAACCTCAGGTTTAGCAGCGATATTCTTAATACGTGTACTCGCATCATCAATTGCCGCTTTATTATCAGCAAAGATCTGAACGATACCTTTACCATCTACCTCTTCAATAGAGATAGTAGCGCCAGTTTCACGTTGCATTTCTTGGATGATTTTACCACCGGGGCCAATAATCGCACCAATAAATTCTTTATCGATGATGATCTGAACGATACGAGGAGCATGTGGTTTGTAATCTTCACGAGGAGCAGCAATCGTTTTCTTCATCTCACCTAAGATATGAAGACGAGCCTCTTTCGCTTGATCCAACGCCTGTGTTAATACTTCCCATTTCAATCCATTGATCTTTAAGTCCATTTGACAAGCAACGATACCTTTTTCAGTACCTGTTACTTTAAAGTCCATATCACCTAAGTGATCTTCATCACCTAAGATATCCGAAAGAATCGCATATTTACCTGTTTTCTCATCCGAGATTAAACCCATAGCAATACCAGAAACTGGCGCTTTCAATTTAATACCTGCGTCTAATAATGCCAATGTACCAGCACAAACTGTTGCCATTGAAGAAGAACCATTAGATTCTAAGATATCAGAAACAACACGGATGGTGTAAGGATTCTCCGCTACTGGAGGCAATACTTGTCTCAATGAACGTAGTGCCAAGTTTCCGTGACCTACTTCACGACGGCCTGGACCTCTATTTGGTCTAGTTTCACCTGTAGAGAATGCCGGGAAGTTATAGTGAAGGATAAATTTATTATAACCGTTGATGAATGCACCATCAATCATTTGTTCTGCATCTTTAGCACCTAAAGTTACCGAAGTCAATGCTTGTGTTTCACCACGTGTAAATACTGCTGAAACCGTGAGCTGCTGGTAAGTAATTTACTTCTGACCAGATAGGACGTACTGTACGTACATCACGACCGTCAAGACGTTTTCCTTCATCCAGTACTAAATTACGAACGGCATCATATTGTACATCGTGAAAGTATTTTTTGAATAAGAATTTAGTATCCTCATCCAATTCTTCAGGAAGAGTAGCTCTGAATTCGTCAGCAATCTTCGCGAAAGCTTCAGAACGATCATGCTTAGCAGACGCTGAAGCAGCAACTGCATATACTTTATCGTAAGTTGCGCTGAAGATTTCAGCTCTCAACGTATCATTTGTAGGTTCGTGGTTATACTCACGTTTTACTTTCTTACCAACTAAGTTAGCCAATTCAACTTGAGCAGCAACTTGTTTTTTGATCGCTTCATGCGCAAAAGCAATTGCTTCTACCATTTCAGCCTCAGAAATTTCGCTACATTCACCCTCAACCATACCAATATCTTGAGCAGAACCAGCAACGATGAATTCTAAAGTTGCTCTTTCTAATTCAGACATTTTTGGATTGATCACCAATTGTCCATCGATTTTCGCTACGCGAACTTCTGAAATAGGACCATTGAAAGGAATATCAGACACTGCAATAGCAGCAGAAGCTGCTAAACCAGCTAATGCATCTGGCATAATATCTTTATCTGCAGAGATCAAAGAGATCATCACTTGTGTATCTGCGTGATAATTTTCAGGGAATAAAGGACGTAAAGCTCTATCAACCAAACGAGAAATTAAAATCTCGTAATCTGACAAACGTGCTTCACGACGTAAGAAACCACCAGGAATACGACCTGTAGCCGCATATTTTTCTTGGTAATCTACTGACAAAGGTAAAAAGTCAACTCCAGATTTCGCTTCTTTAGCAGAAACTACCGTCGCAAGAATCATCGTATCACCTTGTTTTAAAACTACTGCACCATCAGCCTGTTTAGCCAATTTACCAGTAGAAAGCTCGATCTGGGAGCCATTGCCCATATCAATTACTGTTTTGATTTCGTTATAACTCATTCGTTGTTATTTGCGATATGCTTTTCATCTTTTGGCGGCATACCTATTATTAAAACTATTTAATTTCATCGCAAAGATAAGGTAAAATTTTCAGAATCAAACTTAGATAACTTGCTTTTATATACTACTATAATTGCATGTCAAAGCAACTTAACATTATCTCCTCCACCATAGCAGATTATTTTAGCGCGACATTGAGCAGTTAAAAACAACATTTCAAAAAACAGGGGAACAAAAAAAAGCCATCTCGAAGGAGACGGCTTTTCTAAAGTTTTATACTAAAAGCTTATTTGATGATATCACGTAAACCTAGACCTTTAATGATCGCACGGTAACGGTTGATATCAGTTTTGAACAGGTAAGCTAATAATGAACGACGTTTACCTACTAACATTTGTAGGGCACGTTGTGTGTTAAAATCTTTTCTGTTTTTTTTCAAATGCTCAGTTAAGTGAGCAATTCTCTTAGTGAATAAAGCTACTTGTCCTTCTGTAGAACCTGTGTTCGTTGCCGAACCTGCAAATTCCGCGAAGATATCTGCTTTGTACTCTTTACTTAAATACATCTCTGAAATAATATTAAAGCGTTAAAAATTTTTGTTAATTGACTGCAAAGGTAGCAATAAACTTTAACCCACAAAAATTAATGCAGATTAAAATTCAGGTATACCCTCACTATCAAGGCATAGACGCTTGTGTGCAGATCTACCAATCATTGGCTTATCACTTATACGCAGCGCTACTTTGCCGTATGACAACAGTGTAGCAATTGCATAGCATACTTAACTAAGTATAGAGCTAGACTTTTACATAGATTTTCTTTTTATCCAAGTAAAAACAGATCAGCCACATGAATGCTAAAAAACATAGGGAATAAAAGAACGAACCCACTTCAGGAGGCCCCGGTAAAGGCTTACAAATTGTCGTATAAAACCAGGTAAATGCATTGGTATACACTTGCTGCCCCTCTTCCCCTACCCCATTTGGTATTCGAATAAGCCCGACTAAACGCGGTAAGACACCACTCAATACAAAGATAAATAAGGGGTTCTTACCAAATACATCAAAAAATTTAGTAACACCATTTTTCACTCCCTGCACTTCGATAAACCAAATCATACCACCAATTGTCATCATACCAAGTCCTGTTGTATACAACACATAGGAACTTGACCATATTTTCTTATTGATTGGAAAGCCCAAGGACCAAACCCATCCCAATACCACCAAAATAAATCCGGTAACAAATAAGCCCGAAAGCAATTTAAAATGGGGTTCTTTACTCTCTGGAACTTTAGACCATAGCCAATCTACCTGTCCATGTTTCTTGATAAACGTACCGGCTAAATAACCAAATACGACCTGTACAATAGTAGGCAATGTACTCATCAATCCTTCAGGATCAAAAGGGACACCCTCACCTTTATAAACGTGGGCTATACCCAAAATCTTAATATCGATTGCTGTACCAAACCAGCCCGCTAAACTATATGGATCTCCCGCTTGACCAGCAAAAGCACAAATACCCCAATAGACCAACAAGATAAGCGCAGAAATCCAAATGAGCGTTTTCTCTTTAAAATAATAAGCTAAAACCGAAGCAAAACAATATGCCAAAGCAATACGCTGCAAAACACCAAAGATTCGAATACCTTTTTCAGCATTATCCGGATTCACCCAATGTTTCAATCCCAGAGTATCGCCATTCCATTGGACAAAAGGTGCCCAATTCAGAAATAAACCTATGGCAAAAATCAGAACAGTACGCTTGATTACTTTTTTCCAGAAGATGGCATCACCCGACTCTTGCAAGCGTGGGATAACAAATGACATCGCATTACCTACTGCAAATAAGAAAAAGGGGAAAACCAGATCTGTTGGTGAGCAGCCATGCCATCCTGCATGCTTTAAGGGTGCGAACATATGCGACCATGTCCCCGGATTATTGACCATAATCATCAGCGCAACTGTAGCACCGCGAAATACGTCAAGTGAATAATAACGTTGTTTCATAAAATAGTTTATTTGAACCAAAGATATTGTTTTTAGGGCAGAAAATAGACCGTTTTCACCAATCAAAATCGTTCGATTACTCCAAACAAATAACAAATAGCACAAACAATGCCGATATTCCATTAATTGTGTTCCAATAAACTTTTGAAGTTTAACAAATATTATCTTATTCCAAAAAAGTAAAAATAAAACCTAAAACATTTTAAATCTATCAAGATTTTAATTTCATAATTGAAACTAACACCATTCCTAATAATAATTTTAAGCAATAACAATTCATACTTCTTAAAAAAAAATAAAAAGTATTTCATCTTTTAGAAATATTATCATAACTTTGTCTTAACGGAAAACCAATCCAGTTATGAATAGTCAAATTATTAAAGCTATATACTTTCAAAAATTGCAATCGATTGCCCAACTGAGTAAGGTTTTTAACAAAAGCATACCAGTCATTACAAAGTCGATAAATTCATTATTAGAAATGGATTTAATTGAAGGCAATGACCTCGCTGTGTCTACAGGAGGAAGAAGAGCAATCCAATTTAAACTTAACAACAAACTCCCTATCTATACATTAGTCATAGCTCTGGATCAATATTACACGTCTATTTACATTTTTGATTTAGAAAACAATAGTGTTTCAGAAAATGTGGATTTATATAATCCACTAAAAAATAATAAAGCTTTAGAAATTATCATCAATGCAACAGAAGAAGTAATAGCTTCATCCAAAATCCCTGAAGCAAATTTTTTAGGTATCGGCATCAGTATGCCTGGCTTCGTTGACACAGAAAAAGGAATCAATGATTCGTTTAATAAACAATCTAAATTACACCATATCAAAAAACATATCTCCGAACACTTCAAAATACCGACTATTATTGAAAACGATTCTACCTGCATCGCCTTTTCAGAACAAAAATTTGGTGCGGCTAAAAATATAAAAAACTCATTAGTCATCAATTTAAATTGGGGAGTAGGCCTAGGTATGATTGTAAACGATCAGATATTTAAAGGATCGAGCGGTTACGCCGGAGAATTTAGCCATATTCCGCTTAGTGACAGTAATGAATTATGTTCGTGCGGAAAAAAAGGTTGTTTAGAAGTCGAAGCATCATTAACCGCTGCAGTAAAAAATGTCCAAGCTGCATTAAATTCAGGAGAAAAGTCAAGTTTAGAATCCGAACAACATAATAATCTTTTAGCTCAAGGAGATGCACTATTGGAAAGTGCTATCAATGGCGATCAACTTGCCGTAGCCAGCCTAGGGAAAATTGGTTATATGCTCGGAAAAGGTATTGCAACATTAATTCACATCCTCAATCCAGAAGCAATAATCATTAGTGGAAGAGGAGCCAAGGCAGGAAACTATACTCATGCCCCAGATACAAACAGCTATTAATGAATTTTGCATACCAAGACTAGCTCAAGCAACAGAATTAAAAATATCAAATACAAATAAGCAGGCACAGAGCTTAGGCACTGCCGCCTTCGTCATAGAAAACTTAACACAAACCCTAATAAAAGCTAACTAATCACACTTATAAATCACTTATTATGAGTTATTTCTACAAAAAAAGTGCAGGTTTGGCATTATGCACCCTATTTAGTGCATCATCCTTATTCGCACAGCAAACTATTACTGGAACGGTAACAGATGCTACAGGCCCAGTTTCTGGCGTTACCGTATCCGTAAAAGGTACAGCGCGCGGAACACAAACAAGCGCAAATGGTACATTTACCATCCAAGCAGCAGCAGGCGAAACACTGCGATTTTCAAACATTGGTTATAAAGCAACAGAAATTGTAGTCGGTTCAACTAAAACGATTAATGTTTCCTTAGTACAAGATTCGGAAGCTTTGGGTGAAGTGGTGGTAACCGCTATGGGAATAAAACGTGAGAAAAAAGCACTTGGATATTCTTTTCAAGAAGTAAAGTCAGAGCAATTATTAGAAACTAAAGAAAATAATATTGCGAATGCCTTAGTCGGAAAAGTATCTGGTTTACAAGTTATTAAAGGGTCAAACGGCCCTGCATCCTCCACCAAATTAACATTAAGAGGAAATAACTCACTAACAGGAGATAATCAACCATTAATTATTGTCGATGGTGTACCGGTTAACAACTTCATTGGAGCAAAAAATAATGATTATTGGAATCCCTCATTAGATATGGGGAGTGGACTTGGTGATATCAACCCAGAAGACATTGAAAGCATGTCTGTTTTAAAATCTGGAGCAGCATCTGCCATTTATGGTTCAAGAGCAGGAAATGGAGCAATTGTTATTACTACGAAATCTGGTAAGCTGCAAAAAGGAACAGGAATCACCTTTTCTTCTACACTTGGTCTAGAATCCATTTTTATGACCCCAGAGATCCAAAATAATTTTGGTCAGGGAAAGGATGGGGTAGGTGAGAAAACGAGCACTGAAAATTGGGGCCCAGAAATTGAGACTGCCTATGATAATATCGGCAATTTTTTTAAAACTGGTATCAACCACACTCAAAATCTTTCGTTTCAACAACAAATAGGAGAAAACACAAATGTATATACTTCGGCAACCTATTTGAATGATGATAGTAAAATCCCTGGCTCAACATTTAGAAGAATAAACCTACTATCTAAAGTCAATACGACATTTGGTCCGAATAAGCGGTGGATTACTGATGTCAAAGTTCAATATATGAACACCGAAGCTTTAAATCGCCCACAAGCAGGTCAAAACTCGTCAAACGTATATTCGACTTTGTTTAGAATGCCCAGAGATTTGAATATTTTGGATTTCAAAAACCCAATCAATGAAGATGGTAAGATGAACTGGTATGGTACATCAAATTCAACAAATCCATATTGGTTAGCTAAATATAGACTCAATCAGGATGTTCGTGATCGTTACATCATGAATGCAAACATCAAGTATGTCCTAACTGATTGGTTAGATGTAGAAGGTAGAGTTGGGTCGGATCGTTATTCAACGAATTACAATGATAGAATCTATTCAGGAAGTCCTTTAGCAACAACAGGTCGATATTCGCTAGGAAAAAATACTTTCTTTGAAAACAATTACACCATTGCTTTGAATGCAAGAAAGGATGATTTGGTAGGCAAATGGGGAGGATCAGCATCCCTTTTTGGACAAATAATGAACACCAAAGAAACTGGGTTGAGTGCAAATGCTGGAGACTTACAAGTACCTGATATTTTCACCATCAACAATGGTAAAAACAATCCTTCAGTTGATGAAACCTTCTATAGAAAACAAATCAATTCACTTTATGCTACTGCCGAAATTGATTATGATAACTTTTGGTTTATTAACCTGACAGGAAGAAATGACTGGTCCTCAGCGTTACTTGAGGAGAACCGTTCCTTCTTTTACCCATCAATAAGTACATCACTTATTTTATCTGAAATGATATCGAAGAATGGTGGTACAATGCCTTCATGGTTAAATTTCACGAAATTAAGGGCTTCATACGCTGCTGTAGGAAATGATTTACGTTCGTATAAATTATTCAATGTCTATAGTACTGGAAAAGATCCTGATGGAAATACAGTTGCAAATCGAGACAACACCAAATACAATCCAAATATTGTCAGTGAGTTAATCAAAACAGTAGAAGCAGGTTTTGAATTAAGAATGTTCAATAGCCGCTTAGGATTCGATTTCTCTTGGTATAAAACAAATGCAACAAACCAACTTATTGCATTACCGATGAATCCAATGAGTGGGTATAGCTTTGAGATGGTAAACGCTGGTAATATACAAAATCAGGGTATTGAAATCATGTTGAATGGTACAATTCTAGATAACAAAGAAGGTTTATCATGGAATACCAGTGTTAACTTCTCTAAAAACAAAAATAAAATCATTTCACTAACGTCAGACCGCGATTATTACCCTCTAGGAGGTTTTGACAATGTTGCCGTACGTGCAGTAACAGGAAGTCTATATGGCGATATCTTAGGTACAAAATTTTTGAGAGTAACAGATGAAAAAAGCCCTTACCTGGGACAGCTTTTATTGGACGGAAATGGCTTACCACAAGCAACATCTGAAATTGAAAAACTAGGAAATCAATCTCCTACAGCACTAGTTGGCTGGACAAACTCCTTTAATTATAAAAACTTTGCATTCAATTTCCAAATCGACGGAAGATTTGGTGGAGAATTTTTCTCTGGAACCAATGTAGCACTTCAAGGAAACGGAAACTGCAGCAGCCACAGTAATTGACGGTAAAAGAGACAATTTTATCGTAGATGGTGTTTTTAATAATAATGGCAAATTAGAGCAAAATAATAAAGAAGTTTCTCCACAGCGTTATTGGAAAGCAATAGCTGAAAATGGAAACTTAGGAATTGGAGAAGCGAACATTTATGATGCTACAAACATCCGTTTACGAAATGTTAACTTAACCTATTCATTACCATCTACACTATTTAAGGGCAATTTTATACAACGTGCGAAAATCGGCATTACAGCAAATAATGTTTGGATGATCAAAAGTTATGGAAATGGTGTTGATCCAGAATCAGTATTTTCAATTAGTAGCAACGCTAGTGGCTTTGAAAACTTCTCAACCCCTACATCACGTTCATATTTCTTTAACGTAACATTAGGCTTTTAAAACTTACTATAATGAAAACTATCATATCAAAAATCAGCTTAGCCCTACTGATCAGTACAGGCTTCGCTTCTTGTAGCAAATTCGAAGAAATAAACACCTCTCCTACAGCAGCAAATGGTGATCAGGTGCAAATTGAATATTTCATAAATGGCTCAATTACTGGAGCACAGATGAATCCAGATGTAGCTGAAAGATCATTCGTATTGTATTGGAAAACTGCAGCTAGACAGCATTTCACAACTGGTATTTCAGGAGGTTCTTATAACGATGAATGGTCTGGAGTATATTGGAGTCAAATTTCAAAATGGCTCAATAATACCAATACTGGAATTCAGGTCGCAGAAGAACAAAAAGCAAAAGGAGCTGGCAAAGAATACACCGACAACTTAATACAGGTATCAAGAATTTGGAGAGCATATCTATTGAGTGAAGCCTCAGATTTATTCGGACCGCTTCCAATTGAAGCTTTTCAAGGTATCAACCCGGAATTTAATTCGGTTAAAGATGTTTATGAATACATGTTGGTCGAACTTAAAGATGCCAGTGAAAAATTAGATCCTGCAATAAAAATTCCGGGAGATATTGAGAAATTTGACCGTGTTTACAAGTTTGATTTTGCTAAATGGCAAAAATATGCAAACTCAATGCGTTTAAGGTTAGCGATGCGTCTATCAGAAGTTGACCCTGCAAAAGCAAAAACTGAGTTCGAAGCAGCAATAGCCACAAATAATTTGATTACAACTGCTGCAGACAATTTTACTGTTAAAGAAGCTGACGGATGGAATGATCTAGCTGGTGTCATGTCCAGAGAATGGAATTCACAGGTATTATCCACAACACTCAATAATATGTACATTGGATTGGGCGGAATAAAATCTAATGACCAATTAGGAGCGGCTTTTCAAAGTGCCATTAAAGAAAACGATTATATCGGTAAAAGATATTTGAATCACTATTCTGTAATGACCAATGATCCTTCTGCAGGATATTGGTTAGATGGATTACCAAACACTATCGATCCAAGAGCATATAAAGCATTTTTTATACCTGGTGATTTAACTGGTTCTACTTTTTCTAATTTCCCTTCGTATACGACAGATGCAATCACAACAACAACCAAGTTAGTTATTGGAAAAGATGATGATGACAAAGATGCCAATGAAAGCAATGACATTAAGTTAGATGCTAAATACACTTGGAATACATTTGCAATCGGAGATTGGGCTGCAAAAGGAACTTTAAACAAAGCAAAAACAACGTTAGTAGGAAAAGTACCGGGCTTATCAAAAGAGTTTAGATTAAGCAATAGTTCGAGAATATTTTTCGCGAGCTGGGAAACATATTTCTTGATGGCAGAAGCTGCTGTTAGGGGATGGAATACCGGAACCTCTGCACAAACTGCTTATGAAAATGGTGTTAAAGCCAATTTCGAGTATTGGAAAGTAGAGCAATTTGCTACCCAATATTTAGCTTCGGAAAGCTATAACCGCCTTGGTACTTCGGCAAAATTCAGCCATACTGCTGAGCCAGGCAGCTCGCATACAATGAAATACATTGACGGTTATACAGGAACTGCAGGAACTGCAAATATCGAATATCCGGTAAATAACCTCTACAAAAGTGGATCTGTAAAAAATGATATCCTGACCAAAATCATCACGCAAAAATATATTGCAAATATGCCTTGGTTACCATTAGAATCATGGAACGATCAACGAAGATTAGGTTTACCATTCTTTGAAAATCCTGCTATAGAAAATACTTTAACCAATTTACCAGATCTTAATAGTGGAAATTATAAAACAAGTAATATTAAGTTTTTTCCACAACGTATACCATACCCATCTTCGCTTAGAGAAAGTGATCCGAATGGCTATGACAAAGCAAAAGAACTACTTGGTGGAACTGACGCTGTCTTAACTCCATTATGGTGGGCTAAACAGAATTAATAGATTTTGATTTAGTAAACTGAATCTAACCGCTTCATAAGAAATTATGAAGCGGTTTTTTATTTTAGCTATTGAATAGAAAACTCAATAATCACATAAAGAGAGCCACTTCTGTGGCTCTCTTTATGTTTTCCCTACAAATAATCTTTCTTCAATTCCAGTACACCTTCCAATCGCAAATCATCCGAACCAGCGCCGATAAGCAATTTGAACTTTCCTTTCTCTGTTTTCCAAACGCTATCCACAGCCCATAGTTTCAAATCTTCTTTTGTCAATTGAAAAGAGATACGCACACGCTCCCCTACTCCAATAGACTTACGTTCAAAACGTTTTAATTGTTTTACAGCTGTTACGACAGAACTCACCTCATCTACAACGTACAATTGTGCGACTTCATCGCCACTCATCGACCCTTTATTTTCCACATCAAAAGAAACTGTACAAATAAAATCATCAGTGTTTTCTTTCAAATCAACATGAAGACTTGAATAATCAAATGCACTATAACTCAAACCATAACCAAAAGTATACAAAGGTTTAGCCGTCATCTCTACATAATCATGATGCTTCGGTTTGTTATGATTGTAATGTACCGGCAATTGTCCTACGGAGCGTGGTATTGAAATTGGCAAACGACCTGCAGGGTTATAGTCTCCAAAAAGCACATCTGCTATCGCCAAGCCCCCCTCCTGTCCTGGGTACCAAGCATTGACAATAGCAGGAATATGTTCAGATGCCCAATTTAAATTCAACGGTCTCCCCATGATGGTCACCAATACAATTGGCTTACCCGTTTTTTCCAATGCTTTTAATAATTTCAATTGATCTCCCATCATATCCAAAGAAACACGATCAAAGCCCTCACCACTCTCCATATCGCTGATGGCATTGATGTCCACGTTAGCCGCACCAGTAGCTTGATAAGAAGTCTTAAAATCACGCGCACTAGAACCTCCTAATACGACCACGACAACATCGGACAACTGAGCAGCAGCAACCGCCTCTTGAACATGACTGTGTAAAGTATCCCTTATCGCACAACCTTTTACATAATCAATCTGAGTACCCTTTCCCACCGCAGCACGGATACCATCGAGCACCGTCTTCACCTTAGCCTCTGCCTGCGGAGCGGTGTAATCACCCAATTGGTTATAGACATTATCCGCATTAGGACCTACAACAGCGATGCGCTTGATTGTCTTTTTTAAAGGCAGCAGATTCGCATCATTTTTCAGCAACACAATGGATTCCTGAGCAACCTTTCTTGCCATTTCCCTATTAGCTTGAGTACCTACTTTTTTCAAGACAAGCTTTTCATCCACAAAAGGACGGTCAAACAAACCCAAGTTAAATTTCATCCGTAATACCCGAGCCACGGCCGTATCTAACACAGCACTTTCCACAAGTCCAGCCTGTACAGCCTGCAATAAATTAGCGCCATAACCTGTACCACTCAAATCGACATCAAGACCGGCATGTATACTTTGTGAAGCGGCTTCTGCACCATTTGATGCCGTAGCATGGCCACCATTCAATCCCGATATACTCAATAAGTCAGAGACGACAAAACCATTAAAACCCCATTCCTTACGCAATATATCCTTCAAAAGCCAAGGGTTTGCCGAACATGGAATACCATCAATACTATTATAAGCTGTCATCACCGAACCAACACCTGCCTTTACTGCTTGTTCAAAAGGATACAAAAAATGATGTCTTAAAGCCCTTTCACCAATGGAAACAGCCTCACCATTATGCCCCCCCTCAGGAACTGCATACGCAACAAAATGTTTAAGCGTTCCAATAATCTTATCTTCTTTCCCTAAGCCATCACCCTGGAAACCCTTCACCATCGCTTTTCCCATCTGCCCGATCAAATATGCATCTTCACCATAAGTCTCTTCGGTACGCGACCAACGGGGGTCGCGAGCTAAATCTAAAACAGGACCGTAACCATTTTTACCACCAACGGCATAAGTCTCCTTTGCAATCGTTCCAGCCATTTGTTCTATTAATGCTGGATTCCAGGTACTCGCCTGTCCGATAGCTGTTGGAAAAACTGTTGCGCCGATAGCCATATGGCCATGGGGAGCTTCTTCCGACAATAATAAAGGAATACCCAAACGCGTACTATCCAACATATACCGTTGGATTGCATTTGTAGCACGAGCCGCCTCCACAGGACTTAGACCATTTAAAAGTGTTTTCTGTGTCCACGGATCAGCACGTAAGGTTGCCCATAGCAAACCAATATGCTGTTCTTTGACTGCTTTTTTAAGTTTTGCACTCACCCCAACACCAGCAGGTCCCTTCTCATACATTTCCCATCCTAACAATTTCGATAATTGTCCCACTTTTTCATCCACTGTCATCCTACCCAATAGATCCTGAACTCTATTTTCTACCGGAAGTTTACTGTTTTTATACGGAATTTGCTGCGCTTGTAGATTAGGGCTTGTAAGGAATAGCATTCCACCAAAAAAGATACTGCTGAGTTTCATTTATAATTTTATAAAAGGGTAAGTAGTCGGTTTCTAAACCACTAAAATAAAGCTTTAGTATTAGAAATCCGTAATTCGGAATTAATATTTCCAGAAACATAGGGATAAAAAAAGGAAGAATAAATCTTCCTTTTTTTGTAATTTAAAACGCATGATCCTATTCCTACCGAATCTTGATAATTTCTTTATCAAAAAACTCAAATTATTGCGCTTTCACACCTTTAAAATAATACTTCACTGGTACTACATTGGCCGCAGGGTTATTATTTTGACTGGCCAGCACCAATTTATCGCCATTAACCACCGCCAAGTAAGAAGAGTATTGATCTTGATCCTCAAACTTAATCGTACCCCTTTCTTTATTAAAAGTAAAATTGGAACTATTTTTCTTCTTAAAAACGATCTGTTCAAAGCGCCCCGTATTAGCCTTACAAACCTTAGTTCCTGGGTCAAAATTCAACTGATTTAAATTTTCTTGAAACAGAAAGTGGTAACTATTGTCCATTTCACAGTCAAGCAATTTGTAGTTAGCAAACTCATTTTCATCTTTTATATCAGCGGTAATATGATACCAGACATAAGCTCCTAATTGCTTTTGAACATCTTTTGGGATTTCTAAAATTGGTGTACCACTATCTTCACTGCAATTGCTGAAGAGAGCCAAGATCGCGACACCGCAAAAATACTTTTTAATCATAATCTATATTGTTAGTCATATGATAACGTTAAATCTCAATAAAATGTGACAACGAAATCACTTATTAAAAGATGTTCTGCATGTTAGGTTGCAAACAAACGTGGCCATTTTTCCATATTCCAACTATAAATTAATTGAGCTGCTTCAATCACGCGACGCAAATATTCATAAATTTCTTTTAGATAAGCATCTCCACGACTATCATCAGAAACTTGTATAGTCCATACTTACAACAAGCCACCAATAGAATGCTACTATTCTTCTAATTTACCTTCGTCGGCGTTCATAATCTTATTGATACGCTCTTCCAACACAGCCTTATGCCAGTTCTCCAATAATTTTTTAGTCTTTTCGACAGCATTTTTATCGCCAGATCTCATAATCTCAACCCATTTTTCACCAAATTGAAGGTAACCTTTCAATGCATTTTCAGATTCCGTGTATTTAATCAAATACTCCATCATGAACAGATTTGCCCATCGATCAGGATCCATTGGAAAGCACATGTACTGTGCAATATCCACTTTATCAACAAAATCCTGAATCACCTTTTCAGGTGTAAAATTAAAAATGTCACAAAACTGCTTAAACTCATTTGTGAGCTTAATGTCCTTTAAATTATTCATATCTAATAAATTGAAATTTTATTCTCTAAATAGTTATCTAACCATTCCTGATAAAACGAGATTCTTTGCTCCACATCTTGACAAAAGAAGTAACGTTTATTTAACTCTTGAATTTCCATAATCAGCTCACGGCATGCTTTAGATTCTTGATATTCCTTATCACAGATATTACCAAAACCGTCAAATACCCTAATATATACTGCTACAACAGGGTTGTATATACCTTTATCCAAATGCATTCTAGCAAGATAGTCAGGGAGGGTTAAACATTGCATGATGCTATTCAGAAACTGTGGTACCGAAAAACCCGTAAGAAGAGACATTAACAACAAATCCTTGTTTAAGCTTATCTTGGTTTCTTCATCGAGGTAAATCACATTCTTCAATTCACAGCCTTTTGAACAAAGGTCAAAGAGTTGATTAGTCAACAACTTCCCTTTATTTCTTCTTTGTCCATAACTATAGTTCCTGTTTATGGAGAGCTTAATTTGCTGCTGCACAAGTTTCGCCCCTCGAGCACGGTCCATTTCATTCAGTTCAACATTCAAGTCATCCTTTTCAGGAAGCACATAGTCGAAAGATTTAGTCACCAAATCATAAACGGAGTTGTCATGAAAATACTGATCCATGTAGGAAAAATGATTTACATATAATTGTAAAAAATCAGGTACTGCAATACCAAAAAGCTGACAGGCAAGTCTAAAACTTTTTGGTACTACAATAGCTTCGGGCTGCTTATTTTCCATAAATATTTAGTTTAAAAATTTTAACATCTTTTTATTTGTGTAGGCTATACCGATAACCAAAGCTCTTGGCCTTACTTCTTTTTAGAGGAGCAGCGCCCTTTCTGCCCCATAGCAAATCCAACTCTTCTTTAAGATGAATAACGGGGATTTTAATATCCGAATGATTATCAAGTTGAAACTTAACTTCTCTAGCTGACTTAGGTTTTTTAAAAAAGTCTGTAGGCAATAAAAACTCAAAAAACGTTCGGCATATACCCCGTTTCAATGCACTTGATTCTTCTGCCTGCTTGATGCTTTTTATGTTGATATTTTCCATTAATCTGAAAAAAGACATGCTTTCAACGGAATTAATAAAATAATCCATTTGGTAGTATCTCACCCCATCCTCCATCCAGATATCGAGTTCGAAATCATATGCTATTTCATCATCATAAGATTCAAAACAAAGATTCCTCCCTTCAAATACCCAATTTAGATGAATCATCAATTCGAGATTCCCCATAGCTATCTTAAGTCGTTCTAATTGCCACACAAAGTCATCTTCCTGCCCTAACAAAAACGAAAGCTCTTCAGGACTATATTCGTAACTTATTCGATTCAATAGCAGAAAATAGATTGAACTTGCATACCGCATAGTTGTCTGGAAACGATATTTTTCCCTCGCATTCTCATATAATTCTATCATAACAAATCACCTATATTTATACTATGGAACTAAAACAATAACGATTCTCCACATTGCGCACCACTACCCTCCCCTGCTGGATCATGGTATACAAACAGTTTTTCAAATGCCTAGGATAAATTGTCAATTGCGATAATCCTGTCGTACAAACTTCCTGAAACAGTTCCCAAGATGATTTTCCTCTTTCAAGAATTTTCTTGTCCAATAAAAAATCCAATTTAGCCCGAACATGTATCATCGCATCCGACTCCAATTGCAAGTCCTTCTCAGCTTTCCATTCCTCCATATATAATAAAGGTGCCGCAGAACACTTTTTCCCTAGCTCAAATCGCCAAGGAATTTCAATTGTATAGTTCCACTTAACATCATCTTCCTCTATTTTGACACGAACGATACGTTCAGTTGAAACCTCATGCGGTTCAAGATGAAAGGCCATTGGCACGACCTCCGAACTGAAATATACGCGATCTAATAGCAGAGACTCGGCAGATAAAAATTTAGAAACCTGAAACATTTTCTCAAAATCCATATAGAAATGATCCGGTTTACCCAGTAAAAATGACAGGTCTTGCGGACTCCAACCTTGATTAAGCCTACGACTTAAATACGTGTACCATAATTGAAAATCACGTGAATACATCATTCCTGAATAGGAGCTTTTAATAATATGAGCTGTTTTCATAATTTAAGTTTATAGTTATTTAACGTTCCCCTCATGAGCAGCAACACGTTGTTCAATAGAGTGAAACTACCCCTTTAAACAAGCGCTCATACAATTCAACAACAGCGCGGCCTTGTGTAATGACAACCGCTTCATGTTTTTCATCCATATCCATCGCCAAACTTTTCCACCAGATATCGTTTGGTTTTAGAATAATCGAAAAAATCAACTTATCGAGCTCATTACCCCCTAAAACACCATCCAATACTTCACAAGTAGCAATGGCAGACCAATCCATAAGTTCTTGCAAATCCATATTTTTAGGGATAAAACCAACAGCACAACGGAGGTAAGTATGAATACCGATATGATGCAACTCGCGCAGTAATAGCAAAGCCGTGTCAGTCATCAATAATGGAGCATCTGTCATCGTCATTAAGAGGTTTCGCATGACAGCAATCGCATTGTCTGCTATCACTTTTATCTTCTCCAGTTTACGGCTCCAGTCTACTTCTCCAGGTACCAGCTGCGAGTTGAAAGTAGACTTTTGCCGCAAAACGTAAGATTTTTCCCATACGATATTCACAAACCGGCTTCCCATTGCCAGATGCTTCTCCACATAGGGAAGATCTAGAAAGACTAATGAAGCGCCCACATCCCCTAAATGCCTTCGTCGAAATGAAAAGGGTAAGCTTTTCTTTGTTAAAACAACCAAATAAAGCTCCATTTTGATGTCATTCGCCCCAACATCAACTTTATCATGAAAAGGATTACCTTTTGAAAATCCTACGGTTTGATAATTGACCAATAAAATCTGCTCCGGATGATAACTTGTATAAATTTTATCTATCAGTGCATTCGCATCATCCTTATACTTTTGAGGCCAAGGAAAACTGGAGAAATTTTCCATGATGATAGGTCCAGCAACAATCGACTGAGCTTTTTTAACCATGACAACAGCAGATTCTTTAGCTACCGGTACAGTAGCAGCATGATCACTTCTCTCTTTAAGATATACAGCTACGCCATTCCATATAAAATCAACCATACTATCCAAAGCCTGACCAAATGCCTGACAATGCGCCAATAAAAACTCAAATTCTTCTTCTAAAATATCGAGACGATCTTTTTTCTTTGAATAAACATGACAAGTATCCAATAACCGCAGCAAAGGCGTACTATGCGTATCATAAGTAAAAATCTTAAAAAGTCCCGGTAAAGTGCCACGCATCAGTTTGAGAATATGCTCCAGATTTTGCGCTTTACCAATCGTTACACCCGCCATGGTTTGAAACCCTTTTAACCGCAACACAATAAACTGATGCAACATGGCAGTTGCTTGAAAATAATCCGTTTTAGATTGAAAATTGTAACAGGCGAACATGAATTCATCTGCTAAATTTTTGCCTTTAGCATAGTCCACATGAGACATTTCCATTAAACTGACCACTAGCTTACCCTCTAAAATGGGGATCTTTTTGCTGTCTGCCTGATAAAGCAGGTGCGCAGGCAGAGACGCGTACGTATAATAAAGACTTCCCTTTTTCAACTGATTGCTCCACTCCCCTGTCCATATCACATGGAATGGAATATCGGGCATATCGGCCATACAAAGGCGAATAATAGGTTCAATACTTTGAACAGAGATACCTTTTACAGGATTCACGACCAACAATAGATGTGGACTTTCGACGCTATCATTGAGAAAATTAAACAAAAAAATACGATCTAAATCAATCCGCTGAACCAATCGATCGACCAATAATTGGGTGTTAAGTTGCATAATTAGAGATTTATAATAAATAATATGTATTGATTTACTATACAAAAGTATAGTATTTTTTAATATTATCAAATAAAAGTTTAAATTTTCTATACAATTGAGCAGAAATACAATAAAAACAGATTCTAAAATTGCTAGGGCACATCTTCGCACCAAGAAATACCCGTTTGACCATCCATAAAATATTTTCACTATCTTAGTTAATCTAAATTTCCATGACCTTTATGATACATTTGAAAAGAATCCTATTCAGTTTTTGTTTATTATTAAGCTTTACTTCTACAACTTTCGCACAAGAAAATCCTAAAACCAAATGGTTCAGCCACGATCGCTTTGGCATGTTTATCCACTGGGGACTGTACAGTGGAGCAGAAGGACTATGGAAAGGTGAAAAGCTACGCTATATGAACAATTACGCGGAATGGCTTCGCTACCGTAACCGCGTATCTAAAGAGGAATACGGAGAACTTGCACAACGGTTTGTTTGGGATCAGATCAACCCTGAAGAATGGGTCTTGCTTGCCAAAAAAGCTGGAATGAAATATATTATCATGACGACTAAGCACCACGATGGTGTAGCTATTTGGGATACCAAAATAGGTAACTATAGCCTCAGCAAGCTAAGTGGGAACAATCGTGATATCATTAAAGAACTGGCTGAAGCCTGTAAAAAGCATGATATGAAACTTGGCTTCTACTATTCACATTGGATCGATTGGGAGCATACATACGGTTGGGACCATAATCAAGAACTGGCAGGCCATGTCAGCGATGCGCAATACAATCAATATTGGCAAGAAAAAGTCATCCCCCAATTAAGGGAACTTTTGACCAATTATGGAGATATCGCGCTGATGTGGTTCGACATGTGGATACCTTACCAAAAATCAATTATTAAAAAAGAACAGTTGGAACAAGTGGCTCAACTTATCCATACCCTACAACCCAATTGTTTAATCAATTCGAGATTGGGTCTTCCTACTGATAAACAAAATGTAGATTTTGAAACTTTTGGCGACAATCAGTTTGGTACTTCCTATATCGATCATCCTTGGGAAACTCCAGGTACTATTGCCCATTCATGGGGATATAATGGGCAGGAAAATGAATGGAAATCGACGAGTCAAATCTTCAACTCCTTAATATCAAATGTAAGCTTAAATGGTGGTTTCACCCTCAATATAGGACCACGTGCCGACGGTACTGTTCCTTACGAAAGTGTTTCTAGACTTGAAGATATTGGAAATTGGTTAAACGAGCATGGTGAAGGAATCTATGGTGCTACAGGATTGGCCTTACGTGCCAATCAACATGATTGGGGATCTTTGACCACAAAAACATCAGGTAAACAGACCCAAGTTTTTGCACAAGTATTCAATTGGCCATTAGATCGCGTACTTCGCATTTCAGGAATTAAGACAAAACCGAAACAGATCGCCATTCAAAATGACAGCAATAACGCAAATTTAAAATTTGAACAAATAGGCGGTATCTTACATGTTCACCTTCCAACAAAACAAAGTGATAAATTTGTATCTACAGTTGTGCTGACTTTCGACCAAGAACTACAACTCGATCAGCAGATGGTTGCCGAATCTACTTTTGGAGGATTCGCGTTAAATAGTACCAATGCAATCCATAATGATCAATTAAAAGTTGTTCGCTATAATGGTAAAAACCCGAGGCATATACTGTCTACAGGTGAAGATATCGAGTGGGAAGTAGAATTCCCTGCAGCAGGAACATATAAAGTCGATGTGTCTGCGCATAATCCAAATAAAGAGGATATCAGCATCACGATTCGCACAAACACCGAAACCCTCAGTGGAAAATTAACACCAAATGGAATGATGGTGGTAGAGCCGAACGAAAACAACTATACAGAAGAATTTGTCAACACTCGGATCGGTACATTTAAAATTGAAAAACCTGGCCGTCAAAAAATAACATTCCATACCAGTGGGAGCCAACAACTTTGGCTGAATAGTATATGGACAGAGAAACTGAAATAAAGATGACTTTCCTATCGTATGCGCGAGTTGGTAAACAATAACGTTCATTTTTAATTATTAAGTTAAACAAAATTTGCACATTTGTCTTAAATGATATCAAAGTAAAAGCATAATAATTCAGGTTATTTAACCCGACTCGAGCATGGAAATTGACAATAACGCAAGGAGCACTAAATTTCCCCTAGATCAAACATTTAGTTTAGAAGGACTTATTGTGCTCGATGCAGAAGGCTATTTTAAATCCTTAAATGAGCAAGCGAAATTGTTATTAGCAATTGACCATGTAGAAAACAGGAAAATTCAGGAATGCATATGCTTCTATGACATGGAAAACCTGCACCCGCTTTCTTTTGATGAACTTTCATTTCATCAGACCCTAGCAACGGATACAGACCACTTTGATATGACCTATGGTATTAAACTGGAGGACAACACCTTAAGGTGGTTATCCTTCAGCTCAAGAATCCAGAAAGACAAATCACAGACCTATGTATTACTCGCATTTCATGATGTTTCTAAGCTCGTCAACCAAAACAAGGAGCTATTTGAAAAGAAGGAGCAATTACAGCTTTTGATTGCCTCTCTGGATGATTTGGTATTTGAAGTAACCCACGAAGGTATTTTCACAAATTACTGGACCAACACACCGGATCTATTGTTCTACAAACCTGAATATTTTCTCGGGAAAAATTTAGGCGACCTCTTTTCAGGACCATTAGTAGCGACCACGCTTGCTCTTATCCGTAAGGCTATAGATCGAGATAAGGTATACAAACTGCAATTTCCATCCCCATTTGAGTCTCATAAGGGTAAATGGTATAGGCTCAAAGTAAAGCCCATTCACTTAACCACGGATCGCGTCATCTTGGTCATCTCCGATATTTCAAAGCATGTGGCATCTTTAGAAAAAATCAGATTCAATGTGCATAAATTCGATCAAGCTTTCCAATTTTCTGGTTTAGGAATGTCCTTGACCAGCTTACAGGGCTATTGCATTGAATCAAATAAAAACCTAAGTAAAATTTTAGGGTATTCGCAAGAAGAGCTATCTGAACTTAATTTTTTAGATCTCACACATCCCGATGATTTAGAAAATGACTATCATCAACGCCAAAGATTAGTCACAGGTGAAATGGATAGCTTTACATTAGAAAAAAGATATCGCCACAAATTAGGTCATTACTTTTGGTGCTCCGTCACCATCTCTGCTGTACAGAATCAAGATAATGAGGTTTCCTTTTTTATTGTTCAACTGCAAGATATATCGGTTGCTAAAAAAAACATGGATATCCTAGAAAGCCAAAAACAAGAACTGGAATTTGTCAAGGTAAATCTGGAAACAAAAGTAAGGCAACTGGAAGAGTTCAATCAGATTGTTGCCCATCACTTAAGAGGACCTGTTAGTAATATCCATATGCTTATCGAAGAATTGAAAAAAGAAAGCAGTACTGAAGTAAAGCATGAATACTTAACGCTAATTGAAAGCAGCAACAATAATTTAACAGACACGCTTCAAGAACTGTCTGACATACTAGAGCTACGCATTGACAATCAAACCATTGCACACGATAATTGTCATTTTCAAACTATCTTCGAAACAGTATCGCATCAATTTTCGGAAGACATACAACAAAAAAAATCAATTATCACAACAGACTTTCAGGTTGAAAATATCATTTATCCGAAAATTTATTTGGAAAACATCTTCAATAATCTGCTGAGTAACGCATTAAATTATACCGATCCAGAGGTAAGTCCCGTTATCCATTTAAAAACGTACATGGAAGATAATTCGACCATTTTAAGTATTCAAGATAATGGAATAGGTATAGATTTACCTAAATTTAAATCACAAATTTTTATGTTTAGAAAAGTATTTCATCGCGGTTTTGACAGTAAAGGCATCGGCTTATTTATGACTCGCTATCAGGTGGAGGCTTTGGGTGGTAAAATCGATATCGAAAGTGCTCTTCATAAAGGCTCTACATTTTTAGTGAAATTTTTAGAAAACAAATAAATGCATACGTCTGAAAACACCGGAAATAGAACAGTAACACTTGTAGATGATAATGCTATTTTACGTGTTATCTTCAGTAATATGATCAAAAACTTTCCCGACTTTCCTATTACGGTTAACTTATTTGAAAATGCATTGGATGCATTGGACTACTTTGAAAATAAAAGGAAAACGGGATTGTCCTTTACGGATCTTTTATTTGTTGATATCAATATGCCTTTCATGACGGGATGGGAAATGATGGATAGGTTCGAAATGTATCCTGTAGATTTTTTAAATCAAATGGATATCTATATCCTGAGCTCATCTACGAGCAAGACTGACCAAGAATTGATCCTGCAATATCCATTCATCAACGGTTATCTACCAAAGCCTATCATGAAGTCCGATCTTTACGATATCATTCGACAGCTGAATTGCCCCCCCTGCGCAAGCGACAATAGCAATTTCTTATAAAAAATAATGCCTTTCCATTGCGTACAATAGAAAGGCATTATGGTATCTCCTAATAGCAATAGTGGGTTAGTAAACCGTCAACTCATCCACAAATAACCAAGCAGGGAGACCGGCACCTGCATGTCCTACAGGTATCTGATTCAGATGTTGCACTTCAACCTTGATAAACGGTGCCTTCTGTTTCTCAAAAGTCAATTTAATCGTTCCTTTTGATGCAGCTATTGCTTCTTTTCCAACCTCCTTAATCAGGCTGAAGTTTTGGTTATCGTTAGATACATATACTTTCACTGCCTGTGGATAAAAAATCCAGCTTGCATTTTGGTCCACTACATTCAACTCCACATTTGAATAGGATGCCGCAGACCCCATATCGATTGTCGCGACCAAATCCTCTCCATTGAAACCTAACCAATTTTTCTTAAAATATTGCTTATTCCCATATACACCATCAACTAAAGTCGCTGCACCATTTGCTAGGTATGCCTCGTTAGGCTCATGCTGCAATTGAATAGCTTTACCCGTAGATTGGCTAATGACAAAGTCTTGCTTTAAAACAGATCCAATCATACGATCATTCGCAAAGCTTGCAGCAAGGATGGTCATCGTTTTATCGACCAAAATGGGTCCTTGATAAACAGGGCTCTGCGCATTAGGTGCTGAACCATCATTGGTGTATCGGATCGTCCCATCTTGTTTGATGGTGGATAGTTCATAGTACATTTTCCCTTCTTTGGATACGATATGACCATTCAGTTCAAAAATAGCTTTACTATAATTGATATTCATTTTATCGAGATAAGCAAACTCATGAATCACTCTTTGCTCAAATGACTTATATGCCGCAGGGTCTGAAGTTCCCCATGCCACCTCAGACAAAGCCAACAAACGTGGAAACAACATGTACTCTACATGTTTGAAATCCGTGATATATTCCGTCCACATATTCGCTTGTGGTCCTAAAATATGTTTTGCTTCCGTTGCATTCAATTCCTTTGGAATCGGATTGAAGCTATAGACTTTATCCAGACGCAATTCGGCATTGAATGCTAAAGGTTTCTGATTGTGGATTTCCCTGATAATAATCCAAATACATATGGCTCACTGGAGTCATGATCGCATCGTGTCCTTCCTTTGCAGCATGGATAGCACCTGCTATACCCGTCCAACTCATAACCGTTGCATTAGGGGCTAATCCTCCTTCAAGGATTTCATCCCAACCAATGATGCTTTTGCCTTTGCCATTGATATATTTCTCCATACGTTTGATGAAGTAGGACTGCAATTCGAACTCATCTTTTAAGCCTTCTTTTTTGATCAATTCCTGGCAATGCGCACAAGTTTTCCAACGTGTCTTTGGTGCTTCATCGCCACCAATATGGATATAGTGACTTGGGAATAACGTGATCACCTCATCGATGACATCTTCTAGTAAAGCAAAAGTCTCTTCTTTTGGACAATAGATATCATCCATAACGCCCCAGGACGTCCCCACTTGAAATGGTCCACCAGTACAAGAAAGCTCTGGATATGCAGCCAATGCCGCTTGAGCATGACCCGGCATCTCTATTTCAGGAATGACCTCAATTTGTAGCTTCTTGGCATAGGCAACAACATCCTTGATTTGTTCTTGTGTGTAAAAACCACCATAACGACCGTCTTTAGTCAATTTAGAATGTTTCACATCTTCCGTTACCGCACGATACCCTCCAATAGAAGTTAACTTCGGATGACTTTTTATTTCTATTCTCCAGCCTTGATCATCCGTCAAATGCCAATGGAATTTATTCAATTTGTAACGCGACAGGTAATCCAAAAACAACTTAACCTCATCTACAGTAAAAAAGTGCCTACAGACATCCAGGTGCGCTCCTCTATAGGTAAATTTTGCATAATCCTTTATTTCTAAAGCAGGAATACTTCCTGTGATTTGGTTTTCTTCGGCAAGTTGTAACAACGTTTGGACAGCATAGAATGCCGCACTCTCGCTGGTTGCTGAAATGATGATGCCCTTAGCATCGATTTTCAACTCGTAATAATCATGTTGCTCGGCAACCGTATGGGATATTTTTTGAAATCGAATCGCTCCGGATTTCTTTAAGTTAACGTTAACCTTTAACAGACTTTCTAATTCATTGGCCAGATATTTCGCTTGTGGCTCAAATGTATTTGATGCTAGGGATAGATTTCCTTTCAATGGAAATGCACCCTGTGGTAATAACTCCAAATGCTGAGGCATCGGAATTAAGTTCTTCTGTGCTAATGCCACAAAAGAATACAAAAAAATAAAACTTAATAGTAAGATTTTACGCATGATTATCATTTGGTCTTTCAACAAAAATAGTATTAATTTTAATTAATTTAAAACGTGACAGCAAACCAACCCTATAAAAAGAGGCAGGAAATCTTATGACCTCCTGCCTCTTTTTATAGGGTTTATAACGTATTTAGATCGCTTTAGTCTTATTTTTCAACCAAGCTTTTTCCTCTTCATTTAAACGGCCTTCGAGTTTCTCGAATACCCATTGGTTGTACTGGTTCAACCAATCGATATGCTGTTGGTCCAATAATGTTTTGTCAACAAGATCCGTAGCAATATAGCAAATGGTCAAGGTCTCAAAATCCATGAAATCACCAAATATAGAAGATGCTGCGTTTCTAGATAAGACCAAATTTTCGATACGGATACCATGTTTTCCTTCGCGGTATAATCCCGGCTCGATCGAACTGATCATTCCAGCCTCAATAGCAACATCAATATTAGCGGAGTTAAATGTCTGCGGCCCTTCATGTACGTTCAAGAAGAAACCGACACCATGTCCTGTTCCATGCCCGTAGTTACGTAAAGTAGCCCAAATCGAACGTCTTGTGATTGCATCAATCTGATATCCTTTTGATCCTTGTGGATAAATCGCTTGGCTACCTTCAATCGTACCTTTCAATACGATCGTATAATCTTCTTTCTCTTCCTGCGTAATCGCTCCTAGTGAAACCACACGCGTAATGTCCGTCGTACCGGTCTGGTATTGACCGCCAGAATCTACAAGTAAAAGACCTTTTGATTTCAATTCGTAATTGCTTTTTTCAGTAGCCGAATAATGGGGCAATGCACCATGATCTAAATACCCTGCAATGGTATTGAAACTGATATCGTTAAAACCGGGTTGTTCCTCTCTAAATTCTTGCAATCTTGCTGCAATCGAAACTTCAGATTGATTACCCTGAGGTACTGCCGCTTCCAACCATTTAAAGAATTTTGTCATCGCTATCCCATCATTGATCATGGTTTCGCGTGTATGGCCAATCTCAACTTCATTTTTAATCGCTTTCAATGAAGTCGATGGATTGATCTTCTCTATAATGTTTACTTCCGATGGGATGGAGTCATAAATAGCAAAGCAAGTGCGCTTCGGATCAATCAAAATGGATGATACTGCGAGCTTGCTCACTTGTGCATATACTTCCGCATAAGGTTTCACCTCCACACCTGAAGTTTTTAGGCTTGCTACGGTAGCTGCTTCTAGCTTACTTGGTTCGATATATAAAATAGCTTCATCTGCAGTAATATAAACAAAACCAAGAACTACCGGATTACATGGAACATCGCGACCACGAATATTCAATAACCAAGCTAAATCATCAAGTGAAGAAACGAGATGCGCTTGAGCTCTATTTTTAGCAAGAACGGCACGAACCGCCGCTAATTTGGATGCGGTCGACTGACCCGTTGTACTGTCTGCTAATAAATATGCTTTTTCTAAAGGTAATGAAGGTCTGCCTTCCCATAAGGTGGTTAACAGGTCCACATGTCCATCAACAACGATATCAAGTGGATTCAAAATTTGTTGAACAGATTGCGCGACTAACAAAGATGCTAGATTACCATCAAATGCAACCTTTGCTCCTTGAGGTAGATGCTCTCCCAACCAATCTGCATATTCCGCATTACCTTGTATTTTTAATTTTACCAATTCAAATCCGCTTCCTGCCAATTGTTCATTTGCTTGAACAAAATAGCGTGTATCGGTCCATAAACCTGCAAAGTCTTGTGTAATGACCAACGTACCTGCCGAACCTGTAAAGCCGGAGGTCCATGCGATACATTTATAACGTTCTGGTAAATATTCACTTATATGTGGATCAGAAGAAGGGATAATATAACCATCGACACCTTGGTCTTTCATCAAACTTCTTATTGCCGCTAATTTTTCTGAATGCGTCATTGTTTCTCTAATTTTATCATGCAAGTTAGGAAAATTTCAAGAAGTAAGTAGGGTATAAATGCTAACTTTTGACTTTCATATTAAACACTTTTGACCAAACAACAGTATCTTTATGAAAACAGAAAGATTATAATTAATGAAAATCAGTGCAACCTTTACCCTTCTTAGTATATTTATATTACCCCTATGCAGTACACCTGCATTTCCACAATCAACCTCCAAAAGCAAAATTGAAGAAGCTTATCGTCAGTTTGAAAAAGACCCAGCTTTAAAAAATGGGACAGTTTCATTGACGGTATTGAATGCCAATACCGGAGAGCCCATTTTCCAACAGAACCAACAGGTCGGCTTAGCAACGGCATCGACAATGAAAATTATCACCGCAGCAACGGCGTTCGATATTTTGGGGAAGGATTTTAAATTTAAAACCAATTTATATTATACCGGATCTATTCAAGCTGGTGGCGTATTACATGGCGATATTATCATCGAAGGAAGCGGAGATCCTACCTTAGGTAGCAACCGTTATCCTGAATCGCAAGAAGAACAATTGCTAAACAAATGGATCTATACGATCCAAAGTGCAGGCATTAAAGAAATCCAAGGACGTATCATTGGCGACGATAGCCGATATGGGGGTTATCAAGTCCCAGGTGGATGGATCTGGTCAGATATCGGCAACTATTATGGAGCTGGTGTATCTTCGTTAAATTGGCGCGAAAATGCCGTTGGTGTGGTATTCAATCCGAACAGCACGATTGGTAAACCTGCTACAATTGAAAAATTGACAGCAGATCTTTCTTATCTAAAAATCGTCAATGAAGTTTCTACCGGTAAAAATGGATCCGGAGATAATGTGTATGCGTATTCAGGCCCCTATGCTTCTAATATCTACATCAGGGGAACATACGGATTGGACCTCAAAAAAACGATTGAAATTTCCGTACCTGACCCGGCCTATGATGTTGCCTTTCAACTGTCAAAGGCTTTATCACATGTGGGCATCAAAACTGCTGAACCACCCAGCAACGGCAAAGCTATCGCATCGACAAATATTGCGAAACAACTTTTGGATACGCATGAATCGCCCGACTTAGCGAACATCATCTATTGGTTTAATCAGAAAAGTATCAACCTCTATGGCGAAGCGTTAGTAAAAGCAATTGCCTATCAGACGGCTCAAAAAACAGAAACAAATGAAGGAACTTCCTTGATACAGAAATATTGGGAGAATAAATTGCAGATCAGTAGTAGCGAACTCAATAATCAAGATGGATCGGGGCTATCTCCCCAGAATCGTGTCACCACCGCTGCAATGGCGAAAATCATGCAGTATGCACAATCGCAATCGTGGTTTCCGGAATTTTACAAAAGCTTACCTGAATACAATAACATGAAAATGAAAAGTGGTACGATTAACGGGGCCTTGGGCTATACTGGTATCCATCAAAATAGCTCGGGTGAAAAATTCACATTCGCTCTTTTGATAAACAACTACTCGGGGTCCAGTAGTGCGATGCGCAAACGTATGTTCACACTGTTGGACGTCCTCAAATAAATTGACACTTCAGAATAAATTTTTGACTATTTATCGTTTCTTTCTCAAAAAAAGAATGATACATTTGTAACCTAAGTTGAACAAACTAGCACTATATAATAAGAATTAAAATGAGTAATGTAAATCGTAAACAAGCAGCATTAGACTACCACTCAAAGGGTAGACCTGGTAAAATAGCAGTTGTGCCCACTAAGCCAACAAATTCTCAAAGAGACTTATCGCTAGCTTATTCACCTGGGGTTGCTGAACCTTGTTTAGCTATCGCTGCAAATAATGAAGACGCTTATAAATATACCGCAAAAGGTAATTTAGTTGCAGTAATTAGTAATGGTACCGCAGTATTAGGTCTTGGTGATATCGGAGCTGTAGCTGGTAAGCCTGTGATGGAGGGTAAAGGTTTGTTATTTAAAATCTTTGCTGATATCGATGTTTTTGATATCGAACTTGACACCAAGAATGTTGATGAATTCGTCAATATCGTAAAGGCAATGGAACCTACTTTTGGAGGAATCAACCTGGAAGATATTAAAGCACCAGAGTGTTTTGAAATCGAAAGACGTTTAAAAGAGGAAATGAATATTCCAGTGATGCACGATGACCAACATGGTACGGCTATTATTTCTTGTGCAGCTTTGATCAACGCATGTGAATTGATCGGTAAAAAGATTGAGGATGTGAAAATCGTTGTGAATGGTGCTGGTGCAGCTGCTATTTCATGTACAGGTATGTATGTGGCAGCAGGTGCAAAAAAAGAAAATATCGTCATGTTGGATAGCAAAGGTGTTATCCGTCGTGACCGCGAGACATTGGATACGATGAAAGCGATGTATGCTACGGATCGCGATATCCGTACGCTTGCTGATGCGGTAGATGCTGCTGATGTATTCATCGGGCTTTCAGCTGCTGATGTCTTGACTGCTGAGATGTTATTGACCATGGCCAACCAACCAATTGTATTGGCGATGGCAAACCCTAATCCAGAAATTGATTACGATTTAGCGCTAGCTACGCGTAACGATGTAATCATGGGTACAGGCCGTTCGGATTATCCGAACCAAGTAAACAATGTACTGGGCTTCCCTTATATCTTCCGTGGTGCTTTAGACGTACGTGCAACAGTAATCAATGAAGAGATGAAAGTAGCGGCTACTAAAGCCATTGCCGATCTTGCTAAACAACCTGTTCCAGAAGAAGTCAACTTAGCTTATAATACAAGTAACCTTAAATTCTCCGCAGATTACATTATTCCAAAACCGAATGACCCACGTTTGATCACAGAAGTTTCGGTAGCGGTAGCAAAAGCTGCAATTGAATCTGGTGTGGCGAAACATACCATTGAAGATTGGGATAAATACAGAGAAACACTTCGTAAAAGATTAGGTCAGGATGATGCTATCATGCGTAATTTGACCATGGCAGCAAAACGCAATCCTAAGCGTGTTGTATTTGCTGAAGCGGATAATTATAAAACACTTCGTGCTGCGCAAATCGTAAAAGAAGAAGGTATTGCAGTTCCAATTTTACTAGGTAAGAAAGCTAAAATCAATGCTTTAATTGCTGAATATAGTTTTGAATTGAGCGGTGTACAAATCATCGACCCTTTTGAAGAAGCAGATTCGGAACGTGTAAATCAATATGTCGATCATTTATTTGTTAAAAGACAACGTCGTGGTCTTTCAAAATTAGATGCTAAAAAGCTTTTAATTGATCGCAATTACTTCGGTGCAAGTATGGTACAATTTGGAGATGCAGATACCTTAATCTCTGGTTTGACGAAAAACTATGCGAACACGATCAAGCCTGCCATCCATGTTATTGGAGCTAAAGAAGGTAGTCGTATTGCGGGGATGTACATGATGTTGACGAAAAAAGGTCCGATATTCTTAGGAGACACAACAGTCAACAAAGAGCCTTCTGCAAAAGAATTAGCAGATATCACCGTATTGTTAGATAAAGCGGTCAGAAGAATGAACGTGAGTCCACGTATTGCCTTACTTTCCTATTCTAACTTTGGTTCTAACGAAGGAAATACACCAACAAAAGTACGTGAAGCGATTAAAATCGTACACAAAGAGCATCCTGAAATTGTTGCTGACGGTGATCTACAAGCAAACTTCGCCCTTAATAGCGAATTGCTAGAAGCAAACTTCCCATTCAGTACTTTGAAAGGACAACCTGCAAATACGTTGGTATTCCCGAATTTAGAGTCTGGAAATATTGCTTATAAATTATTGCAAGAGGTAGGTGATGCTGAGGCTGTAGGTCCAATTTTATTGGGTATGAACAAACCTATTCACGTATTGCAATTGGATAGTTCAGTTCGCGAAATCGTGAATATGGTGACTATCGCTGTTGTAGACGTTCAATCTTACGAAAAACAAGGTAACTAATTACTTTTCCATATCCATATGTATGCATATTTTAATGGGAAATTAGCACATAAAGCTCCTACTCACGTCGTTCTCGATGTGGGTGGGATTGGCTATTATATCCACATTTCCTTAAATACTTTTTCCTTAATTAAAGACCAGGAGCAGTGTAAGCTATTCATCTCCTTTCAGGTAAGAGAAGATGCACATACGTTGTATGGTTTTGCAACTGAAGGAGAAAAGAAATTATTCGAAAACCTGATTTTGGTTTCTGGTATTGGTCCCAATACAGGTCGTATGATTCTTTCATCCAATACCCCTGAAGAAATACAATCGGCCATCGTGAATGGTCAGGTTGCTTTGATTCAGAAAATAAAAGGAATAGGTCCTAAAACAGCACAACGCTTGATTTTGGAGCTACAGGATAAATTGAAAAAACAGGGCGTAGATTCCTTGTCAACGATTCCTATGGCACAGTCCATACCAGACGAAGCACTATCAGCACTAGTGATGTTAGGCTTTAATAAAGCTACTGCTGAAAAAGTCTTGAATACCGTTGTTCAAACAGACCCTAACCTCACGGTGGAAGGCATGATTAAAATGGCTTTAAAGAAACTGTAAGAAAATTATTTATTTTTTAATAGCGCTATTATTCTGTTAACTTTGGACAGCATAATAGCGCTTTTTTTATGGCAGAAGATTTAACAATCAACAAGGGAAACCAAAGCAGAACAATATGTGAACCTGGTTCCGCAAATAAAGGGTTTGATCACTGGTGAGACAAATCAAATAGCTAACCTTGCAAATATTGCTGCAGCATTGAAAGAACAGTTCGATTTCTTTTGGGTAGGATTTTACCTGATTGAAGACGATCAATTGGTACTCGCTCCTTTTCAAGGTCCTGTAGCATGTACGCGGATCCAATATGGACGAGGGGTTTGTGGAACTGCCTGGAAAGAAAATAAAACGATTATCGTACCGAATGTAGACGAATTTCCTGGACATATCGCCTGCAGCTCAATATCAAAGTCAGAAATTGTTATCCCTATCTATAAAAATGGCAACATCATCGGTATCTTGGATGTTGACAGCGATGAGCTGGATGCTTTTGATACGATAGATGCACAATACCTAACGGAAATAGTGTCGTTGCTGTCTTAATGCATCATACATATTTAAGACATGGTCATCTTCCAGACTTTAATCAATTTATCATCACCTGCTGTTAAAAGGTATGGATCTTCTCCAACCCAAAGACCTGTATTGATGGATAAAGTATGGGAATCGAAAAACTTATCGCGACTGATTACTTTTAATAACGCATAATCCTCCTCATCCCAGATTTTGATTGTTTTGTCACGACTCACGGTTGCAAATATTGGATATTTGGGATGTGGATAAATACCATATACGGTAAACATATGGGGCACGAATCCAAATTGCTCTTTTAAAGTCGCTACATCAGATACTTTTAGAGCAGCGTCTCTTGCTCCACTTAACAGCTGAAGGTCGTCCCGAGAGAAGATTAGGCTCGTTATGGGCATAGTGTGCTTCTGATTGGCTAAAAGAAAATGGTAATCTTCTGCAGAGAACAAGAACAAGTCTCCATTTTTGTCCCCGAATGCAATTTTCTTTTGATCATGGGATAAGGCTATCGTCCGTATCGTATTGGAAGAAATAGCAAATTCATAGATCTTTTTGAAATCTGCCAGAGACCATACACTGGCAATACCATCCTCTCCTACTGCTACCAATTCGTTCTTAGTCGGAATACTTTGAAGGGCAAAGATTGCTTTATTGGAAACCTCTAGATTGGCAACCAATTTTTGATGCTCGACATCCACTATCATAACTTTTCCTTCCCGAAGAGCAATGGCCAAATAAGAAGTATTTGGAATTAAATGTAAAGCGTAAATGGAAGAACTGACTGCACAGAGAATACGTTTGAATGTTTTCTTTTCCAAATCCCATTCTACAACACCTTTATCATTTCCCCCAGAGAAAAACGTATTAGGGAAGTATCCTTTCTCCAAGGTGAAGATTGGATTTTGATGTCCCTTTAAAGTTGCTGCTAGTTCTATTTCAAATTTATCCATAATAAAAAATTGCCGTATACAAACTTAGATAAATTTACTATATATACCATCGCGATGTGCTATATAGTAAATCTGTCTATTGTCAAATGTTTAAAAAAAGCAAACCAGAAAGCTGCTCAATTACTTATTTTACCACTGCTTTTTGAGCATGTTATGGAAGAAATATACGGCAATTTTTTATGGAATAGGAAAACCGAGGATTTCCTATTGATGTCTGCTTTCGAGGTTTTTTGCGATAGTTTCCAATGAAATACCTTTCTCTCGTAGTAATACCAAGAGATGAAAAAACAAATCCGAGGTTTCATTGATAAAATCGTGTTCAGTTTCCGTCAACGCTGCAATTACAGTTTCCACTGCTTCCTCACCAACTTTTTGTGCTATCTTATTGATTCCCTTCGAGCGTAAACGATTCACGTATGATTCATCGGCAGGAAATTCGTAACGGTTTTTGATAATTTGTTCCAACTGCAACAGGAAATTCTGATTGTAATCGGTATCAAAACAACTGCGACTACCGGTATGACAAGTTGGGCCAACAGGCCTAGCTTTAATCAGTACAGTATCTTTATCGCAATCAATATGCAAACCAACGACTTCTAGAAAGTTTCCACTTTCTTCGCCCTTTGTCCATAAACGATTTTTACTTCTTGAAAAAAAAGTAACACGCTTCTCTGCTTGTGTTTTTTGCCATGCCTCTTCGTTCATATAGCCGAGCATCAACACCTCTAATGTTTGGGCGTCTTGCACGATCACAGGGACAAGTCCGTCACTTTTTGAAAAATCTAACATTTCTATTTTTATCTTGTGTAGAAGCCTGATAGCTTTTGACTCACTATTGCAAGCCCTTCTAACCTTCTAACTTCTTAACTATCTAACCTTCTAACGTACGACAATGCCGTTACTACGTAGTGTATTCTTTAATTCTGGAATCAGTATTTCACCATAATGGAATACCGAAGCTGCCAAGGCGGCATCAACATGTGCTTGTTGAAATACATCGACAAAATGTTGTTGATTACCTGCTCCACCTGAAGCGATCAATGGAATATGAATGGAGTCATTTATCTTTTTCAAAAGCCCATTATCAAATCCGTTCTTCGTACCATCGTGATCCATGGAAGTCAATAATATCTCCCCTGCACCTCTTTCTTGTGCTTCGAGAACCCAATCTTCCGTCTTGATATCCGTTTTGATTCGCCCTCCACTTAAATGAACAAAGTTTTGCCCTTCTAAATAACGCGTATCGATGGCAACAACAACAAATTGTGCCCCAAATGCGGCAGCAAGATCATTGATCAATTGTGGATTGCGAACAGCAGCTGAATTGATTGATATCTTATCTGCTCCTGCATTCAACAAGGCCTCTGCATCTTTCATTTCATTGATCCCACCTCCGATAGTAAATGGAATATTGATTTGACGGGCTACAGATTTTACTAAGTCTATGGTTGTCTTACGTCCTTCGTGTGTTGCCGCTATATCTAAAAAAACCAATTCATCTGCTCCTTGCTCGGAGTATTGCCATGCCAACTCAACCGGATCTCCAGCGTCACGTAGGTCAACAAAATTGACGCCCTTTACGGTACGCCCATCTTTAACATCGAGACAAGGAATTATACGTTTTGCCAACATCCTTAGAAGTTAATTAACGATTTCAAATTCCAATCTTTAATTTCTTCAATTGATATTCTATTTTCATAGATGGCTTTCCCAACAACTACAGATTCCATAGAACCCAATGCTTTTAAGTTGCTGATATCTGCCATAGAACTAATACCTCCAGAACCAATTAATTTGATAATTGGAGAATGATCCAACAACTTTTTGTAAAGCTCAACTCCAGCACCACCTAATTTACCATCTTTGCTGATGTCTGTACATAAGAAACGGTAAAATCCTAAAGCAAGACATTTGTCAATATATTCAATTAATTTAATTGGCGAAGATTCTAACCAACCCGAATATTTAATCACTTCGTCCAACACATCAATCGCAATCACGATATGATCCGCATATTTGACTTTACCTTCATTCAAGATGCTCAACTCTTCTAAGAAAGATGGGTTAGTGATCGCTTGTGTACCTACGATAACACGGTAAATACCTGCATCAACCAGTTCTTTGACTTTATCAATACTGCGAACTCCGCCACCGTATTGGATTTTCATTTCTGTTTTTTGAATGATGTCGAATAAATATTCTTGGTTACTAAAATCACCTTTTGCACCATTCAGGTCAATGATATGTACCAATTCAGTACCATTTGCATGATACTTCTCGATCTGCTCTTCTAAACTGATTTCATAAGTAGTGACATCATCGTAGTTTCCTTCTCTCAGACGAACAACCTTCTTATCTAATACGTCAATAGCGGGTATAATATACATTGTAAACTGTTTTTTTATTTCTAACTTAATTTTGAAAAATTCACTAATAACTGCTCACCAGCTTGACCAGATTTCTCGGGATGAAATTGCACACCGTAGAAATTCCCTTTTGCTATAGCCG
Source organism: Sphingobacterium sp. SG20118 (assembly GCF_044740685.1). NCBI lineage: Bacteria > Pseudomonadati > Bacteroidota > Sphingobacteriia > Sphingobacteriales > Sphingobacteriaceae > Sphingobacterium > Sphingobacterium sp. SG20118. The sequence continues at coordinate 341,056 of NZ_CP172826.1, read as the reverse complement.
CCGAAAATGGCAATCCATAGTCACACATCGCTGCGGTGTATTCCTTGTCATACTCAATGAAATAGGAATGCACAAAGTAAAAATAAGCATTATCTTCTATATTGCTGAATAATGGATTGTCATTTCTAATCGTAACGCTGTTCCATCCCATATGTGGAACCTTCCCTTTGATTTTTTTATCAAAGTGCAAGGTTTTCAAGGGTACGACACCCAATAGATCCGCATTTCCTTCTTCGGAAAAATCAGTCAATAGCTGCATCCCGACACAAATACCCAATACAGGTTTTTGAATGGTATGAATACATTCTGCTAAACCAGAAGCACGCAATTTTTCCATTGCGGCACCTGCATGCCCTACACCAGGAATAATGATACGATCATACTGATCGAGCTCTTCAATAGCATTGACCATACCATAGGTAAGTCCAACCCGATCTAAAGCTGCGGTCAGTGAAAAAATATTACCAGCGCCGTAATTTATAATTCCTATCATTGTTTTTTATAATCTATCGTCTCCAATCTATTATCTACAATACTCCTTTTGTACTGGGCAACTCCATATTGTCAGCATCTCGGCGAACTGCTTTTTTGATTGATTTGGCAAAAGCTTTGAATATCGCCTCGATTTTGTGATGTTCATTATCGCCTTCGGCCTTGATGTTTAAGTTTGACTTAGAGGCATCGGAAAATGATTTGAAAAAATGGAAAAACATTTCCGTTGGCATATCACCAATTTTCTCTCGTTTAAATTCAGCATCCCAAACAATCCAATTGCGGCCTCCAAAATCCAATGCCACTTGCGCTAAACAATCATCCATGGGCAAGGTATAAGAATAACGCTCAATTCCACGTTTGTCTCCCAATACTTTTAGGAATATTTCACCCAATGCGATACCGGTATCTTCAATAGTATGATGCTCATCAATATGTAAATCACCCTTTGCCTTAACTGTTAGATCTATCGCACCGTGACGGGCAATTTGATCAAGCATATGGTCAAAAAATGGTAAACCTGTTTCAATATCTGCTTTTCCAGAACCGTCTAAATTCAATTTGATATAGATATCCGTTTCGTTGGTCTTGCGGTGGTGTTCACCTGTACGCGTTCCCAATTTCAAGTACTCATAGATGGATTTCCAATCGGTTGTTTCCAAACCTATTGTATCAGCTTCAATCTGTACATTTTCCAAAGCACCTAATCCGTCGTTATTACGCAACCAAATAGCCTTTGCACCTAAATTTTGAGCCAATTTTACATCGTTCACACGGTCACCGATGACAAAAGATTGCGCTAAATTGTATTTCGAAGGATCGAAATAATCCAACAACATACCAATTCCTGGTTTTCGTGTTGCAGCATTTTCATGTGGAAATGTGCGGTCGATATGCTCTTTAGAAAAAAGAACTCCTTCGGCGGCAAATGTGTCTACAATAAATTGATGGACTGGCCAAAATTTCTCATCCGGATGTACATCTGTCCCCAGACCGTCTTGATTAGAAACTAAAACTAAGTCGAAATCCAATTCTTTGGCAATGCGTGGAAGGTATTGCAATGCACCTGGGTAGAATTTAAGTTTAGCAAAAGAATCAATTTGTTGATCCTCTGGTTCTAAAATTAAAGTACCATCGCGGTCGATAAACAATACACGTTTAAGCTGATTAGGCATTCTTTTATATGTTGATTGTGGTTAATTTTTCTAATAATATGCGGTTTTCAGCTGGCGTACCGATTGTAATACGAAGGCATCCTTCACACAGCTCTACTTTTGACCGATCACGGACAATGATTCCGTGCGCTACTAAATGTGCATACACGCCTTTTGGATCATCCAATTTCACTAAAATAAAATTAGCATCTGAAGGAGTGATGTGCTGCACCATTTCTAGTCTCTGCAGTTCTTGGACTAATTTTTCTCGCTCTTCTACAGTTTGTTTAATCCAAGTGTTCACTTGCTCAACTTGCTCCAAAGCCTCTAGGACAATATCCTGAGTTGCTTGATTGATGTTATATGGTGGCTTTATTTTATTGAATACAGCAATAATTTCAGTACTTGCAAAAGCCATCCCCAAACGTAAGGCTGCTAGTCCCCATGCTTTGGATAATGTTTGTAATACGACCAAGTTTTGGTATTCCGCCAATTCCTGCGTAAATGATTTTGACTGCGAAAAATTGATATATGCTTCATCCACCACAACCAAACCATCAAAGTTATTTAAGATAGCTTCAATATCATGGCGATTGATCGTATTACCTGTCGGATTATTCGGTGAACAGATAAAAATCAATTTGGTATGCTCGTCCACTGCTGCTTCAATTGCAGGAAGATCTAATTGATAATCAAGGGTTAGATTAACTTTACGAAATGCCACATCATTGATATTCGCCGACACCTCGTACATACCATAAGTGGGCGGCACCAAAACTACATTGTCTATTCCAGGACGACAAAATGCGCGGAATAAGATATCAATGGCCTCATCGCTTCCATTACCTAAGAACATATTTTCTGCAGGAACACCTTTGATCTGCGCAAGCTTATGCTTCACTTGATGCTGCAGAGGGTCGGGATAACGGTTGTAGTTATGCGCTAATGGTGAACCAAAAGCGTTTTCATTCGCATCGATTAAAATAGATGCTTCCCCCTTGAATTCATCTCTTGCAGAAGAATAAGGTACGAGATTTTTAATATTATCCCGTAATAGTTTCGTTAAGTTGAATGGAGTGTCCATTAATTTATTAAATTTAAAATCGTAAACTTAGATAAATTTGCTTAAATACACAATCATTATTGCGGATCTAAGCAAAGTTCTCGTTTTCTCTTCTGTAATTTTGTTTTTTTGTATGGAAGAAATATGTGGAATACTTTACGAATATCATTATACTGAGAACCATTTTCCTTCTTGCGATAGCATCGTTTGCTGGAAAACAGATTGTGCTTCGAGCAATAAAGGTTGTAAATCTTTGTATCGTGCGGAATAATGGCCTAATAATAACTTACTTGCATGTGTTTCTTTTGCTATTTCTCCTGCTTCCAAAGCAGTGGTATGAAACGTTTCTTTAGCACGGTCTACCATTTCATGGAGAAAGGTAGATTCATGATACATTAATGATGCATGCTGTATATAAGGTAAATAATTTGCTGTTCGTACGGTATCTGAGCAGTAGACATAACTACGGGATAAGGGTCCTGGTAAGGTGTAATCATCTGCTTTAAACACATGTCCATCTTCACGCACATAATCCACCCCGTTTTTTAATCGTTGATAGTACGCTACCGGGATACCATCTTTTTCAATCTCTTCTACCAGCAAGTGGCGCGAACGCTGCCCTTCATCAAAACGAAAGCCGGTACAGGGTATACGGTGAGTCAATGGAAATGTACTGACCTTGAGTGTGCGATTTTCAAAGATTACCTCTGGCGTTTCCGCGGAGGTTTCATGAAAAATAAGATTATAACGAAGTGTGGTCTCCGAATATCGAAACTGAACAGCCAGTATTTCATCAAGTCCCTTTGGTCCATACAGATGCAGATCACTTTTACGACCGATTAAATGCATGGAGGACAACAATCCAACTAATCCGAGATAATGATCTCCATGCAAATGACTGATGAAAATATGATTGATTTTATTGCTTTTAATACCATAACGGGTCAATTGCATCTGAGTGCCTTCTCCACAATCGATTAAAAACAATTGTTCATTGAAGTTTACTACTTGACTCGTTGGATGCCTATCATACATAGGCGTTGCGGAGCTATTCCCTAAAATCAAAACTTCAAAGCGCATATTATTTTTCTTTCTCTCCTCTATAATCCATTTCTATCTCGTGTGCAAAAACACGTTCTTCCGCATCTTTGACGGAATTGACAATTGTAAAACTTCTTTGCATATGGGACATCTCCAAAAGGTCGAGCACTTCTGAATCTAAATTTGCTAGAATAAAAAGCCCGCCGCTTGAATCACACAGACGATTGGCCAATAAAGCCAATCGAATACTGCTCTCATCTATTTTACGAACATTTGATAGGTCTAATATGATATTACGTTGACCCACCGTATTTCTCAATAAGAATTCCCCCTTCAATTTAATCGCTTTTTCAGCATCGAGAATATCGCAAAGTGGTTCTATCACAATATAACGGTCATGCTTATCAATCGTATATTTCATAATTCAGGTCCTTTCCTTTAGTATTTTAGTTCTTTTAAAGCTTGTGAAACATTCCGTTCTACACGTTGCAAAACGTCCTCTTGGTTTGGATACACGAACTTCTCGCCTACAATATGCTCATAAAGTTCGATATATCGCTCAGAAATTGATTTAATTATTTCATCGGTCATTTCTGGAACTTGTTGTCCATCTTTACCTTGAAATCCATTTTCGATTAGCCATTTACGCACAAATTCTTTTGATAACTGCTTTTGCGCTTCACCATTTTCCTGACGTTCTGCATAACCTTCTGCATAAAAATAACGAGAAGAATCGGGGCTATGGATTTCGTCAATCAAAATTATCTGCCCATCTTTTTTTCCAAATTCATATTTGGTGTCCGCCAATATCAACCCTCTTTCTGCTGCGATCTCGGTACCGCGTTGAAAAAGCGCTTTGGTATAGTTCTCCAACTGGATATAATCTTCTTCACTCACGATTCCTCTTTCCAAAATAGCAGCTCTGGAAATATCTTCATCATGTCCTACGGCAGCTTTGGTAGTTGGAGTAATGATCGGCACAGGTAATTTATCATTTTCTTTCAATCCTTCAGGCAATGATTCACCGCATACTGTTCGTCTACCAGCGCTGTATTCACGCCATGCATGTCCGGATAAGTAGCCACGAATAACCATCTCTACCTTAAAAGGCTCGCACATGATACCTATAGTCACACTCGGATCTGGAACAGACACGACCCAGTTTGGCAGAATATCCGCTGTAGCTTTTAAAAATTTAGCAGCAATTTGATTCAGTATCTGCCCTTTATAAGGAATGGGCTTTGGCAATACGACATCAAATGCCGATATACGATCGGAAGCGACCATAGCTAAATATTCATTTGCAATGGTGTACACATCACGTACTTTCCCTCTATAAAAAGAGGTTTGATTTTCGAAATTAAAATTTGTTTCTTTTATCGCGTTCATATCTTGAATGGGTGTTCTCTCACTATTTATATTTTATCACTAACTCTTAAACATTCCGGTTTAAGCATTAGATATCACCGTATGCTTCCAAGATGCGCTTCACTAGTTTATGACGTACGACATCTGCACCATTCAGATGAACAATATCGATTCCTTCAATATTATCCAATAGCCTAATTGCGGTAGCCAATCCGGATTGATTCTTTCTGGGTAAATCAATTTGAGTTACATCACCTGTCACAATGAATTTTGCTGTTGGCCCCATACGGGTCAAAAACATTTTCAACTGCATATCGGTTGCATTTTGTGCTTCATCCAAAATCACAAAACAATTATCCAATGTACGTCCACGCATAAAAGCTAATGGAGCGACCTCAATCGTTCGATTCTCCAAATACCCTTTTAATTTTTCTGGTGGAATCATATCATCGAGTGCATCGTATAGCGGACGAAGGTAAGGATCCACCTTTTCCTTCAAGTCTCCTGGAAGAAAACCTAGGTTTCTCGCCGGCTTCTACTGCTGGTCGCGTTAATATAATACGTTTGATTTCTTTGTTACGCAAAGCACGAACGGCTAAAGCGACTGCGGTATAGGTTTTACCTGTACCTGCGGGGCCAATGGCAAAAAGGATATCATTCTTATTGATGCTATCCACCATCTTTCTTTGATTGGGAGTACGCGCACGAACGACAATACCGTTTGGTCCATACACAATGGGCTCGCTTCCTAATATTGCAGCCTTTTCGGCAAGCAACTTCTCTTCTTGAGCAGCTGATCCAGAGGGAGTGTGCATTAGATTTTCCAAATCCATCAAAGAAAGTTTATTATACTTTTCTAAATGGCCGAGTACATCATCAAAAGAATTTTTAAATGACTCCAGTTGCTGTTCATCACCAAGCACCTTCATCTCATTTCCTCTAGCGACAATTCTCAACTTGGGATATTGCTTTTTTATGTAGTCAAAATGCTCATTTTGAGCACCCCAAAGAATCGCTAGATTGATTGCATCCAATGTAATTTGTAATTCGTTCAAATCATTCAATTTAAGGTGAATTCTTTCTCTATTGGTAAATTACGACTCACATTAACCAACATCCAAAAATACAGTATTAAAATTAAAATTGACAGCACATTTAAGAATAAAAATAAAAAAAACAGTACCGTTTTAAAATTTTATCTGGGTGGGTATCAAGATTAAAAAGAAGCTTATTAAACCAATCCTATAGAATAACATCAATCTATTTATTTTTATCAGAACACATTACGTACTTTTGTGTACCTTTTCTTCTTTTTGCGTTAATTTTACATTAATTTTGAGGATTGAGTTTACAAATTAAAGCCTTAACAAAAAGAATTCTAGGGATATATCATAAGGGAGAATAAGCAAGAATGGGAGTTATTACATTAACAACAGATTTAGGACATAAGGATTTCTATCAAGCAGCATTAAAGGGCAGTTTGATTTCAGAACTCCCTGATGTGCGAATAGTTGATATTACACACGAGATACCTGCCTTTAATATACCACGAGCTGCGTTTGTTCTGGCAAATGCCTATCATTATTTTCCAAAAAAAACGGTTCATATCATTGGAATCAATACCTTGTATCATGAGGACTCACGTTATGTAGCTATGAAGTACAATGATCACTTTTTTGTGGGTGCCGACAATGGTATTTTCAGCTTGCTCCTCAATGGGGAGAAACCTCAAGAGCTTGTCGAAATCAACTTGATACAGGACTTACGTTACCTGCATTTCCCATTAGCAGATATTCTAACAAAATCTGCCTGTCATATCGCAAAAGGTGGTAAACTGACTGCAATCGGAAACACAATTGCACAGACGGTAGAAAAGGTGACTTTACAGCCTATTTTTGACAAAGATACCATTCGCGGAAATGTCGTGTATGTAGATGCCTTTGGTAATGCGATCACAAACATTTCTAAGGACCTATTCAATCGTGTTCAAAAAGGAAGAAGCTTTACCCTGTATTTTAAAAGAAGTGAAACAATTACGAACCTCTCATGGAATTATAATGAGGTGACGGAAGGCGAAAAGCTTTGTCTTTTCGGTATCAGCAATTTTCTAGAAATTGCTATGAACAAAGCAAATGCGAGTCAACTATTAGGTCTATTTGACGACGAATCGCACATCATTCGGATTGAATTCAACAATTGACCCCTATCCGGGTGATTAAACTTTCAGTAAGTTTGTTTGTCATACCGAAGATTTAAAAATAACACAACATGCAGTTATTACAACGATTTTCATTACTTATACTTTTTTTAACAAGTTTATCTGCCTTTGGACAAAACGCAGATTCGACTTCCTATGAAGCGCAACGCTTGCGTGTCAACAAACTCATCGAAGACCGAAAAGTAAAATTCAGCGAATACGACCTCAGCTTAGAAAAGAAGACAGCCATCTTCGGCTTATTCAAATCGAAAGATGATATGCAGAAGACCGTTGATATATTAAAAAATATCGTCATCACAGACAATAATATTTTCCTTGAAACGCGTAGACTGATTAATATCAAAGATGATGAAAAACAGAAATTTCAAAATCTCGCAGTAGAGTATGACAAACAGGTGTCTGCTTATATTGGCACAATCAATAAGTTGCAAAAAGAGAACGAAAAATTAAAAAAGGAGCTCGAAAAAATAGAAGGAAGCGATCATAACACAAATATCTTTCTATACATAGCACTCGCTATCATTGCTGTTCTGGGTTATTTATTATTCCAAAACCAAAAAATTACTAAACGATGATAAGTCATCAATCAAGAGTCGTTACTTTTGCAAGTCTCAATATTAAATTGATGATTTATGGCAAGAGGATTTAACAGCGGAAATAAGCAAGAAGAAGAAACTACCCAAACCGAAACTTAATAAGGAATTATTAAAAAAAGCGTCTCAGATACTTTCCTATCTAAAACCATATAGAACGAAGTTTCTGTTGGGCATGCTTTTTTTAATTCTTTCTAGTTTAGCAATGTTGACGTTTCCGGCACTTTTGGGTGCTATGATTGATGCGGCGGAGGGAAACCAAAAATACGAATGGTTACCTGCTAATGTATTTGAAATTGGCGCTATTGCTTTTGCCATTCTAACTTTCATGTCGATTGTCTCATTTTTTAGGATCCGACTATTTGTAGAAATAGCAGAGAGGGCTCTGGCTAGTATTCGCCGAGATTCCTATCAAAAATTGATATCTCTTCCCATGGAATTCTTTGCAAATCGTCGTGTTGGAGAATTAAACAGTAGACTATCTGCAGACTTGGCGCAGATACAGGATACCATGACAACCACATTAGCTGAAATATTGAGACAATGTATCAGTTTAGCATTCGGTGTTGCATTATTGGTATATGTTTCGCCAAAATTGGCCTTAATGAATCTCTGTATTTTGCCGATATTAGTTGTTACTGCGATAGTCTTCGGTAAATTTATCCGTAATCTATCCCGCCAAGCACAGGATAAGCTGGCAGAATCCAATACCATCGTCCAAGAAACACTACAAGGCATCAGCAACGTCAAGGCCTTTGTCAACGAATATTACGAAACTAAAAGATACACCAATAGACTCGATGCTGTAGTTAGCCTCGCAGTTAAGGGAGCAACCTACAGAGGAGCATTCGCTTCTTTTATCATCTTCTGTATTTTTGGAGCTGTCATTGCTGTTATCTGGTATGGCTCGACACTCGTATTTTTAGGAGAAATGACCGTTGGTGGTTTAACCACCTATATCCTTTACTCCATGTTTGTCGCAGGCTCAATGGGCAGTTTCCCTGAGTTATATGCCAATATCCAGAAAGCACTTGGAGCAAGTGAACGTATACTTGAAATCTTACAGGAAGACCAAGAGGATATCCTGATCGATGAAACGTCAAAAGAAATCCGAAAACATTTCCATGGTGACCTGACCTTTAATAAGGTATCATTTTCCTATCCAAGTAGACCGGATATTAAAATTTTAAAAGACCTTACTTTTCATGCTAAAGCGGGTCAAAAAATAGCCATTGTAGGCCCAAGTGGTATTGGAAAATCTACAATCGCGTCTTTGATACTTCAATTTTACAAACCCGATGGTGGAGAAATCCTTTATGACGGTATGAGCAGTGCTGATTACTTATTATCCGATATCCGTAATCAAGTGGCTATTGTACCCCAAGATGTCTTATTATTTGGTGGCACTATTCGTGAAAACATTGCTTACGGCCGATTGGATGCTGAAGCAGACCATATCATCACTGCTGCAAAACGAGCCCATGCCCACGATTTTATCATGAACTTTCCAGAAGGATATGATACACTTGTAGGTGAAAGAGGGGTGAAACTTTCAGGCGGTCAGCGACAACGTATTGCAATTGCACGAGCCTTATTGAAAGACCCAGCGATCTTAATCCTTGACGAGGCGACTTCATCGTTAGATTCAGAATCAGAAAGACAAGTACAACTGGCGCTAGAAGAATTAATGAGGGGCAGAAACTTCCATCATCATTGCACATCGATTGTCCACAATTGTAGACTCAGATCAAATTATGGTTATTGAAAACGGAACTGTTTCCGAATCTGGCAACCATATCGAACTCATGAGCAAAGGAAGTGGCCTGTATCATCATCTCTACTCCTTACAGTCGAAACAGCAAGTTCAATTGTAAAAAAATGTTAATTTAATAGCGTTTTGAAAACTTTTATCATCCAGAGCTGTTAATTTGGTATCATAGTTGAAAGAAGTATATAAAATTTGAGCGTTATGAAAAATAAAAATGGATTAGTAGCATTTGCACTGGTAGGTTTAGCAGCAGGTGCTGCAGCATGGTACCTGTTAGGTACTGATGATGGTAAAAAACAATTAAGTCGTGCTAATGACGGTATTAAAGATCTCACTCGTTCGCTAAAAGATGTTTCAAAAAGAGAAGCTAAAAGAGCTCGTAAATTAGCAAGTCAAGCTTCTGAAGAATTGCACGCATTAAAAGACAAGGCATCAGAAAAATTTGACGACCTTACACATAGAGCATCTGATGATTTAGCATCATTAAAAAACAAAGCAAAAGAAGTTGGTAGAGATGCTTTGGACAGTACCAATCATTCAGCAAAAAAATTGGTTGATCAGGTTGATGATGCTGTTGATACTGCAAAAAGAAAAGTTGATAACGCATAATCGCCCTTAAAATTTACTTCCTCGTTGCACTATTCATTCAGCTTATTACAATTCATTTGTATCTTTGCGCTGTATGAATTTACTACAACAGGTAAAAACTTTAATTTATAAAGATGCTACACTTGAATGGCGCTCTAAATACGCCATTAATAGCATTTTACTATATGTAATATCTACAGTATTTGTTTGCTACCAAGCATTCAAATCTGTAGATGCTACCATATGGAATGCCCTCTTTTGGATCATCATGCTTTTTGCATCAATCAATGCCATAAACAAAAGTTTTGTCCAAGAAAGCCAACAACGTCAGCTCTATTACTATGCTATTGTAAGCCCCAGAGCAATTATCCTTTCCAAAATCTTTTACAACATGTTTATAATGGCATTTTTAGCTATTATTGCTTTTGTAACCTATTCTATGGTTTTTAGAACCCCATTAGGAGATCCTGCATTATATTTTTTCGCGGTCATTCTTGGTAGTATCAGTTTCGCATCTGTCTTCACGATGGTTTCGGGCATTACTTCAAAAGCCGGCAACAATAGTACCCTCATGGCCATCTTAAGTTTTCCGGTCATTATCCCCCTTCTTATCGTATTGATTAAGCTCTCGCAGAATGCAATGCAGGGATTGGACAGGGCGCAAAGTATAAATGAAATCGTCGTTTTAATTGCAATTAATATCATCACCATCACTATTTCTTTATTGTTATTTCCTTACCTTTGGCGTGATTAATTGCACAGTTTCAGTTTTTAAATATTCATAATAATGAGAAAAATTTGGTGGAAAATTTTAGCAGTAGTCTTAATTTCATTAGTCATAATTGCAGGTCTACTTGGACCAGTACCTGCCTTATTCCTTCTTCATGAAACCATCCGAAATGTTTATTTCCATGTCCCGATGTGGTTCGCGATGCTTTTCCTTTATTTAATATCTGTTATCTACAGTATCAAATACCTCAACACGGGTAAACAAGAATATGATTTATTAGCGGTAGAGGCCGTGAATACTGGGATTACATTTTGCTTAATGGGCTTAGCCACGGGAATGCTTTGGGCTAATATTACTTGGGGTGAAACCATGGCCTAATGACCCTAAATTAAATGGATCCGCAATTGCAACTCTTATGTACCTCGCTTATCTGGTGTTAAGAAATGCACTGGAAGAGGAACAGAAAAGAGCAAAAATATCAGCAGTCTATAATATTTTCGCTTTCCCTATCATGGTAGTATTGCTTTATATCTTACCAAAATTGACCGACTCCCTACACCCAGGAAGTGGTGGTAACACGGCATTCAGCAATTTAGACATGAACAATCAGTTACGCCCGGTATTCTATACGTCTATCATTGGCTGGATTTTAATTGGCTCTTGGATGTGCTCACTGCGTTACCGCATGCGCCTGATTGAAAGCAAACAAAATGAAATTAATTAATTTTTATTAAAAAACTTATTACACTTGATATGAAAAAGTTATCACTTTCAATCGCTCTAGTAATGATGACTACATTGAACATCTTTGCACAAGGCGATATCGATATGGCAACTGGACTAAGAAGTTCAGGTAAAATATACGTTGTTGTCTTGGTTATGCTTGTATTGTTCTTTGGAGTAGCAGCTTATCTATTTATTTTAGATCGTAAAATAACACGATTAGAGAAACGTCAAGATCAAAAATAACTGCTATAAAAGATTTATTTAAACAATGCTATCATATCAAAATATGATGGCATTGTTGGTTTTAGCAAATCTAATTCGGAATAAAATAGTAATATTGTAGCTCATAAATGGAAAAGGACATACATGATTATCAGTCAATTTAGGAAATACACCCCCATCAATATCTTATTTTTAATCCTCATCGGATTTCTCCTATGTTTCGGTGTATTCATTCATCTACCTGAGCGTCTTACTCCTATTCTTTTTGAGCCTGCTCTCGGCAACTTATTGGGGAAAGACGGAATCAACACCCTTTCTCCTCAAATGAATGTAATGGTGACTTTGGGCTTGACCATCATCCAGGCAACCATCATCAATCGTGTTATCGGTCACTTCAATTTATTGGGAAAACCTAGTTTCTTGGTTGCACTGATGTACCTCACTTTAGCGAGTTTGTTCTTACCTTTCTTGGTCATTTCTCCAACACTGATCTGTAACTTTATATCCGTTTGGATGTTGAGCAAGTTATTGAGTCTATACAGACAACATGATATCAAAGCGCTCATGTTCGACTTGGGCATGATAGTCGCCATAGGGAGTTTGATTTACTTCCCTTTTATTATCATGTTTCTATTACTTTGGATCAGTCTCATCATTTTTAGACCATTTAATTGGCGCGAATGGGCCTCTCCATTATTGGGGTTTATAACGATTTATTTTGTTCTCGCGGTAATCTACCTATGGTTAGGAAGATTTCAAGATTTTTACAGCATCTGGCTTCCATTGACCAACACGTTTCCGACCACAATCAGCATGGAATTCCATGATTACTTGGTTCTTATTCCCATTGTATTTAACTTGATTCTCTTTCTAGCAATTCTAAAAGATAATTTCTTCAGGAGCGTGGTCCATATTCGAAAATCATTTCAGCTTTTATTTTTCATGTTCATTTTGGCTTTCGCTTCATTCTACTGGAATAAACAAATCACAGAGACACATTTTTTGTTATGTGCTCCACCATTAGCGATATACATGGCTTATTATTTTACACATGCCAAGAAAAAATGGATTTTCGAGAGTGTTTATGCTATCATTATTTTAACAATTCTGTATTTTCAGTTTTTCTAAAATTTTAACAATCAGTAGTTTAACCTTTTTTAACAAAATCAACTCTACAAGGTCACAAAAATTAAATAGTTTTGTATGCTGAGAAGATCATCTTGAAATATAAATTGGAATAGATTTTTAACCCGTTATACCGATCTTTTCCATAAATTTAGAATCTTTGAAACACAAAACTTTAATATTATTATTTATATAAAATATAAGTTTCGCAACTTTAATCTATAATCATGCAGAAACGCTTTTTAAGCTCCATTACAAGTAAAGTACCTCAAGTGTTATTGACTTTAGGCTTATTATACAGCTCGTCAGCAGCATTTGCGCAGAAGTCGACGTCTGCATCTCCTTATTCACAATTTGGTCTCGGTCAGATGCGTGAAGATTTACTACCTCAAAATCGTGCTATAGGGGGCTTATCTACAGGTATTCGCTATTTTGGTTCCGTATATAATACGAACCCAAGTAACCCTGCTTCTTATTCTGCAGCACAATTCAGCACCTTTGATGCGGGGTTATATGGAAATTTCACGCAATTGAGTAGTGCTAATAAATCGGATAATACTGCTGATTTTGCTTTCAGCCATATCACCATGACTTTCCCAATGAAAAAAGCTGGGGGTATCAGTTTGGGTATTTTACCATACTCTGATTTAGGATACAACTCAAACAGTGTCCAAAAAATAGACTCCATCAATTACAGAAAGGCATTTACAGGAGAAGGTGGTTTGACAAAAGCTTACTTTGGTTATGGGGTTAATCTTACAAAGAATTTCAGTGTAGGTGCCAACATCGCTTACTTATTTGGTACATTAAACGATTTCAGTAGAACGGAGTTCCCATACAACTATGGTGCACTGAATGTACAACAGCAAGATAAGCGCGTAATCCAAGGCGTTACTTTCGATTACGGTGCGCAGTATTACAAAACGATCAATAAAGAATATTCATTAACTGTTGGTTACTCGGGGTCATTGAACAATGCCATTCATGATCGCAGTACTACCTATATCACACGTGTAGCTCCTGCGACTTCTAGCGAAGACTCAAATATTGCATTGGATACTGTGTACCGAACTGATCGTAATAGAAGAGACCTGAACCTTCCTCTAAAACATAATGTGGGTATTACATTTGCAAAAACTAACCGTTGGATGGTTGGAGCAGAATTTAAATACGCAGATTGGTCTAAATTTCAAGTTAGAAAAGAAGAACCAAATCTAAAAACAAACTATGGTTTTGCTATCGGTGGACAGATAACGCCAGATCCTACTTCTTTCAAATACACAAGTTTGATGGATTACCGTTTAGGTTTCCGTTATAACAGAACGCAATACTTTATCAACAAAAACGATATCAATGACATGGCCATCACTTTTGGTGTGGGCCTTCCATTAGCAAGAAATCCGTACACTGGTGCTTTTTCTAAAATCAATATTTCTGCAGAGTTGGGACAAATGGGGACAATGAAGAGCAGTTTGATTAGGGAAAGGTATGTAAACTTGAACATTGGTTTCACCTTAAATGATCGTTGGTTTAGAAAAAATTCAATTGATTAAGCAAATAACGGCTATGGCAAGACCTTCAATTGCCTCAAAAAAGCATTATACATTGCCTCTACTGCTCATCATGGCAGTAGGGGCATTCTTCTTTACAGCTTGTGAACCGGATCTAAAAGAAGTAGACCGTATTGCAAATCTTAAAAAAGAAGAGGCGGTCGATATTTCTCGACATGTAAATGTCATATACAGCGACTCGGCGATTGTAAAAGCGGAAATGAGTGCTCCAGAAATGCGAATAAAGCACGATAGCACCCAGGTCTTTGAGTTCCCACAAGGAATCAAAATCATATTCTACGATAAGGATGTAAAAGAGACACAACGCATCACTTCGGATTATGCTATTCAACATGATGCAAATAAAACAACGACCTTTAAAAAGAACGTCATCGTCACTATGGCTGATGGTTCAGTGATAAAAACTGAAGAAATTATTTACGACGAAGCAAAGGAGTCTTTCTATAATTATGTACCTATAACAGCTTATTTCAAAGATAACAGGGGCAACTTACAAGGGTCATCTTTTACTTCTGACAAGGATTTTAAACGGATTAATATTCAGAATTCGACAGGAGTCATGCTCGTAAAAGAGAATAGTATGTTTCCGTCATTTGGACAGTAAATCTTGCTAAAACAACCAAACCTGAAATAAGTTTCGCTTAATCAGAAATTATTACGCTTTTTTTTTATAAAAATTGTATCTTGCACCGCATTTAGGCTACTATTTCCTAAATAATGGTAATTTAAGTATTTAAACAATATAAACACAATAAAACAGACTATGGGATTAATGGGCTTTTTGCGCAACCGAGCTGGTTTCATTTTAACTGGAGCTATGGCTGTAGCAATTCTAGCATTTTTATTAGGAGATGTTATCAATTCTGGGACTCCATTTTGGGCTAAAAACCAAAATCGCGTAGGAGAAATAAATGGTGAAGCGATTGAGTATCAAGAATTCAACCAACAAGTTGATCAAACAGCAGAAATGTTTAAACAACAAATGGGCGGTAACTTGACTCCACAAATGAGATCATATGCTGTACAACAGGTATGGAATCAATTGTTGCAAAAAGAAATCCTAAAAAGCGAGATTGAAAAAATCGGTTTAGAAGTAGGTAAAAATGAATTGAATGATTTAGTGACTGGAAATAATCCTTCCAATCAAATCGTTCAAGCTTTTACAGATCCACAAACAGGTCAGTTCAACCGTAACCAATTATTATCATTCATCTCACAATTGAGCACCTCAGGTAATCCACAAGCAGCACAACAATGGGAAATGTTATTGGCGGCTGTTAAAGAAGAGCGTTTGAACAATAAATATAGCAGTTTATTAAATAATAGCCTTTACGTTACTTCTTTGGAGGCTAACGATGAGTACCAACAACGTAATAAATTAGCAAACTTCAACTATGTGTTATTGGATTATGCATCGGTTAAAGACAGTGAAATCAAAATCACTGACGCTGACTACCAAGCCTATTACGATGAGCATAAAAATGCTTTTAAAAATCAAGAAGAGACGCGTAAGATTCAATATGTTGTCGTGGATGCACGTCCTACAACAAAAGATATCGATTATGCAAAAGAAACAATCAACAGGTTGAAAACAGAATTAGCTGCTTCAACAAATGATTCGTTATTTGCATCAATTAACTCGGATAACAAATACCCTTATACTTTTGTAAAAAAAGGTCAGTTAAGTCCGGCTTTGGATTCGGTCCTTTTCAATGTTCCTGTAGGAGCGATTGTAGGTCCATATGAATCGAACGGATTATTTGAAATTGCTAAAGTTACACAGTCAACAGTAGGTCCTGACTCCGTAAAGGCTAGTCATATCCTATTAAATGCAACTGCAGAAGGTGGTCTTGAAAAAGCATTAGCAAAAGCTGACTCTATTAAAGGTCTATTGGCAAAAGGAGAAAGCTTCGCTTCAATGGCTGTTCAATTTAGTACAGACGAAGGTAGTAAAATCAATGGTGGTGAATTAGGTACTTTTCCACGTGGTCAAATGGGTCCTGTTTTTGACAATGCTGTCTTTAATGGAAAAACAGGTGACATCAAAATTGTGGAATCACAATATGGTGTTCACATCATCAAAATCGAAAATCAAATTGGTTCAGCTAAATATGTTAAAGCTGCGATTATAGATAAGGCCATTATCAGTGGTAAAGAGACATTAAACAATGCGCATAGCAAAGCAAATGCATTCTTGACTGCTGCTACTGCAGAAAATTTTGCACAAGAGGCACAAAAGCTAGGCTTAACAGCCGCTACTGCTTCTCGCGTATTGGCTATGGATAATACCTTAGATGGTAACGAAGCACCAAGAGACTTGATTAAATGGGCGTTCGAAGCTAAAAAAGGTGAAATCTCTGACCGCGTTTTTGAAACGGAGCAATCTTATGTATTGGCACATGTAGTTGATGTTCAACCAAAAGGTTTGTTACCATTAGCTAGCGTTAAAAAAGACATCGAGCCTGCTGTTAAAAATGCTGTTAAAGCGAAATTATTAACAGAGAAAATGAATGCGGCATTGAATGCTGCAACCTCAATAGACCAAATCGGTCAAAAACTAGGTAAAACACCAGTTGCTGTTGAAAATATTGTATTGGCGAATCCAGTTATCCCAGGTGTTTCTTTAGAGAACAAAGTGGTAGGTACAGTATTTGGATTACAACCAAACAAACCATCAAAAGCGATCGAAGGTACACAAGGAGTATATGCTGTTCAAGTGAGCGGATTTGTTAACCCTGCAGCTAATCCTGATGTAAATGCGCAGAAGAAACAAATTTTAGCTTCTAAACTACAACGTTCATGGTCTTCAATTTTCAAAGCTTTACAAGATAAATCGGATATCACTGACAATCGTGTGAAATTCTTTTAGAATATTTTTAATTAACTTTGTAGCCGGACGAGTATATCGTCCGGCTTTTTTATTATTTGATATGGATATTCAAACCGACATTGTAAATAAAGTGGCTCAGAGTGGTATTATCACTGTAGACTTAGCTAAATTTAGACCGACAGGTGAACTTGTGCAGTACGACATCAAGGATAATCTCTTCCACGGACTGATTTTGAAGGAGAAAGACTTTAGGGAATTCATCAAAACACATGATTGGTCGGCCTACTCGGGTAAACATGTTGCGATTACATGTTCTTCTGACGCCATTGTACAAACATGGGCATACATGCTGTTAGCGACAAAACTAGAGCCTTTTGCTGCAACGGTCGTATTTGGTGGCTTAGATGAATTAGAACGCGTCTTATATGCTCAAAACATCGCGCAGATCGACATGGCAGAATATACCGATCAGCGTGTAGTCGTAAAGGGATGTGGTGATATCAAAATTCCTGAATCGGCTTTCGTACAGTTTTCGACTGCATTGGCAAAAGTCGCAAAAAGTATCATGTACGGGGAACCTTGTTCTACCGTTCCTGTATTTAAACGCAAATAGGGGTATTCGTAATTTCAAAATATTTTTGTATTCTTACGTATATGAAAAACCTAATCTCATTAACACTCTTAGTACTTAGTATTTGTGGTCAATTAATTGCTCAAGAACTCCCTTATTTAAAACAATCTGCTTTTAAAGGTGGTGAAAAGTTGGAATACAAATTGAAATATGGTTTTCTTTCCGCTGCTACGGGTCAATTGACAGTAACGGATACAAAAACGGGAAGTGGAGGAGACGCTTTCAGACTATATGCTACCGGAAAAACAGCTGGAGCTTTTGCCTTATATACGGTAAAAAATGAATACAACTCTTATATTGACGCCAAAACTTTTCTTCCTTATTATTATACGGAAAACATCAGAGAGGGGGGCTATAGAAGAAATGATAAAGTAACTTTTGACCAAAAGACGAAATCGGTAAACGGAAATAAAGGTGACTTTAAAAGCACAGTTTCTCAAACATTTGATCTCTTGTCTGCTTATTATTTTGCGCGCAACTTAGATTTATCAACTGTTAAGCCTGGCGAGTCATTTAAATTGACATACTTTTTAAATGATGAAATAGCCACTTTAGGCATCAAGTATATTGGTATAGAAACCATTAAAACAGATTTAGGATCGTTAGAATGTCTTAAATTCAGTCCTGAAATCAAACCAGGTAGAATTTTCAAGAAAAACAGTCAGTTATTTCTTTGGGTGACCAATGATGGGAATCGTATTCCTGTCAAAGCGAACGTAGACATTTTGATAGGTTTCTGTCACATTAGAACTCATAAAAGCCGATGGCTTGAAACATAAACTCGGTCAACGAGCGAGTTATTCAAAATAAATAATAATCATGATAGAAGTAGGAAATGTATTAGTGCACGAAGATTTGATTAACAATGATTTCGTATGCAATCTTTCCAAATGCAAAGGCATTTGCTGTATAGAAGGGGATTCGGGTGCTCCATTAAAACAAAATGAGTTGGCGGTACTTGCTGAAATATACCCAAAGGTAAAACCTTATATGACAGCTAAGGGTATAGAAGCAATTGAACAACAGGGTACGCATGTGATTGATATGGATGGTGATCTCACTACTCCTTGTGTCGATGGCAATAAAGAGTGTGCCTATGTAACTTGGGAAAATGGTATCACAAAATGTGCCATAGAAAAAGCTTACGAATTGGGCGATATCAATTGGAAGAAACCAATCTCTTGCCACCTCTACCCTATCCGAACAACAAATTACCCAGAATTTGATGTGCTCCATTATGACAGATGGAGTATTTGTAAAGATGCCTGTTCCTTCGGTAGGGAGCTGCAGGTACCTGTATATAAGTTCTTAAAGGATCCTTTAATCCGTGAATACGGTGAAGAATGGTACCAAAAATTAGAAAATGCGGTAGATTCATTATAATCTATTGCTTATATTTATAGACATTTAAAGAGATAATAGTGGTTTTTAACCATATTGCATGCTGAAATTAAAAGAAATACAACGCCCCATCCTTAAGGAATTGGCAACTTTTGAAAAGGAGTTTAAAGCTTCAATGAAAAGTTCCGTTCCTTTGCTAGACCGTATTACAGGGTATATCGTAAAAACAAAAGGGAAACAAATGCGTCCAATGTTTGTCTTCTTTTCCGCAGGTCTCTGTAATGGCATCAAAGAATCAACCTATCGTGGCGCCTCATTAGTAGAATTACTCCATACAGCTTCATTAGTACATGATGATGTAGTGGATAATTCGAATGAACGCAGGGGCTTCTTTTCTGTCAATGCCCTCTGGAAAAACAAGGTTTCCGTTTTAGTGGGTGATTTTTTACTTTCCAAAGGACTGCTCCTTTCCGTTAAGCACCATGAATACGATTTGCTGAAAATTGTTTCTGAAGCTGTTGAACAAATGAGCGAAGGCGAATTGCTACAGATTGAAAAAGCGCGAAAATTGGACATCGAGGAGGCTATCTATTTTGAAGTTATCCGTCAAAAGACCGCTTCTTTAATCGCTTCTTGTTGTGCTTGTGGTGCATCTTCCTCTGGAGCTGATGCAGAAACAGTTAAAAAACTACATGCCTTTGGTGAAAAAATCGGTATTGCTTTTCAAATAAAGGACGACTTATTTGATTTTGGTGTAGATGATGTAGGTAAACCACTCGGGAATGACATCAAAGAGAAAAAAATGACGCTCCCCTTAATCTATGCATTAAGTCAAACCGATAAATCGGAAAAAAGAAGAATCATCAATATGGTTAAAAACCATAGTGAAGACAACAAAAAAGTCGCGGAAGTCATTGCATTTGTAAGACAAAGTGGTGGATTGGAATATGCAACTGAAAAAATGTTGGATTACCAGAAAGATGCCTTTAAAATATTAGATGAATTTCCTGATAATGAATATAAAACAGGATTACTACAACTTGTCAAATTTACAACTGAAAGAAAAATATAGAAAATGAGTCACGAGATCATGTTTTTTGGAGGATTTTTAATCTTCATTATTTTAATGTTAGCTATCGATTTAGGTGTTTTTTCAAAAGGAGATAAAAATGTCTCCCTAAAAAGTGCCGCAATCATGAGTATTATATGGGTGTTATTAGCTTTAGGCTTTTACTGGATATTACGCCACTATGGACATGAATTACACAATATTCAGGACCTAGCCCAACTTCAACAAGTCATTACGGCTCATCTACACGATGTTCAGATTATCCCCGGAGACTTAGAAGGAAGTATAGCGCTCTATAATAACAATCTTGCACTCGAGTTTATAACGGGCTATGTAGTGGAATATGCCTTATCTGTGGATAATATCTTCGTGATGGTACTCTTGTTTTCTTCTTTCGGTATTCCGGAACGCTATTACCATAAAGTATTGGTATGGGGAGTAATCGGAGCGGTATTAATGCGTTTTATCTTTATTTTCCTAGGTGCTGCATTGATTACAAAATTCGGTTGGATTCTGTACATCTTTGGAGGCTTCTTATTGATTACCGGTGTGAAGATGTTCTTGAATAGAAATCAAGAAGATGAAGTAGACCCACAAAACCACCCTGTGGTAAAATTCGCCTCTAAATATTTTAAGGTAACTCCAAAATTAGATGGCGGTCATTTTTTCCATGTTGAAAATGGTGTCAAATACATGACCCCACTATTCTTGGTACTATTGGTCATTGAGTTTACAGATTTAATATTTGCTGTCGATTCTATTCCCGCTATTTTCTCTGTAACGAAAGATGCTTATGTGGTATTTTTCTCTAATATCTTTGCAGTATTAGGATTACGTTCGATGTTCTTCCTATTGGTCAACATCATCCATAAATTCCATTACTTAAAAGTAGGTTTAGCATTTTTATTAATATTTATAGGGTTGAAAATGTTATTGCACCATTGGTTAGTAGAATTTGGTTTCTCGACCTCTCATTCCCTCATTATAATTGTCAGCATTTTGGTCATCAGTGTAGTAGCGTCGCTCCTATTTCCGAAAAAACAGGACCTAAAAATAGAAAATTAACAAAAAACGGGGCTTTAAAAGCCCCGTTTTTGTATAAAGCACAATTTTATTACAATCAAATTGCTAGATTATCACTTCGGTATTTGAATTTATTCATAATTTAGCATTATAAAATCATTAACTTTTAAAAAATGAATTGGAATAAATCACTCGTATTAGCAGCATCATTATTTGCCGCCTCATTACAGGTTGTACAGGCTCAAGATAATTTAATCAATGCCTTAAAAACAAATCAAAATGACCAAAGTAAAGCTGGATTTACTTTTACTGAGGTTATCAATTTAAAGAATACTTCTATTAAAAATCAAGGCTCTTCGGGTACTTGTTGGTCATACTCTGGTAACTCTTTTTTAGAGTCGGAAATGATCAGAATGGGAAAAGAGCCTGTAGAGATTTCACAAATCTACTCTGCTCGTAATACGTATTTGGACAAAGCAAAGAACTATATCCGTTTACATGGTGGTCTTTCTTTAGGTGAAGGTGGACAATTTCATGATGTATTAAATGCATTCCGTAAATACGGTGCTTTGCCACAAACAGAATATACAGGTCTACACTACGGATCTGATAAGAATAATTTTGGTGAGATGACCAATATGTTGGATGCGATGTTAGCTTCTTTTGTTAAAAGCAAAACATTAACACCGAACTGGGAAAAAGCATATACTGCTGCTATGGACTCTTATTTAGGTGAAGTTCCTGCTAGCTTCCAATATAAAGGTAAAAGCTATACCCCGCGTACCTTTGCAGATCAGGTAATCGGTATCAAGCCTGATGAATATGTCGGTATTGCTTCTGTAACGGACCATCCTTACTACAGCAAGTTTGTCCTATTGATTCCTGATAACTGGTCATTTGATAGTTTTTATAATGTTCAAATCAATGACATGACCGATATCATCGATAATGCATTAAATAATGGATATACTGTAGCTTGGGCTACCGATGTTTCGGAAAAAACCTTCAGCTGGAAAAATGGTGTTGCGTACGTACCTGCAAAACCTTTTGAGCAAATGACTCCAAAGGAACAACAAGAGATGTTTGTAGGTCCGAAACCTGAAGCTAAAATTACTGCTGAAGAAAGACAAGCTGCTTTTGACAACTACCAAACGACAGATGACCATGGTATGCATATCGTAGGTATCGCTAAAGATCAAAATGGTAAAGAATACTATATCGTAAAAAACTCTTGGGGTACAACAAACGACTACAATGGTTACTTATATGTAACAAAAGAATTTGTTCGTTACAAAACAACTTCTCTTTTAGTTCATAAAGATGGTATTCAAAAAGATTTAAAGTCTAAAATGAAGATTTAATCCACGTTAAACAAGGATTATAAAAATAGGTTACAGAAATAAGTTTCTGTAACCTATTTTTTTTACAGTTTTATTACATAACTTTAATTATCGAGAATGATTTAGGAATCACACTTCTTATTAACTGGTTATGAAAAAGATATTATTATTCCTCCTAATATTACCCTTTACCGTTATAGGTCAAGAAAAAGGAATAAAATTTGAGCACGGATTGAACTGGAGCCAAGTAAAGGAAAAAGCAAAAAAAGAAAACAAATTTATCTTTGTCGATTTGTTCACGACATGGTGCGGCCCCTGTAAATACATGAGCGCAGCGGTATTTTCGCAAAACAAAGTGGGTGATTTCTTCAACCCAAAATTTGTGAGTACTAAAATCCAAATGGATAAAACGGATCAAGATAGTGAAGAGGTGAAAAGTTGGTATGCCGAAGCGGAACGTTTTGGTCAGGATTACAAAATTGCAGCATACCCGACTTTCTTGGTGTTCAATCCAAAAGGCGAACTTGTACACCGTATGGTTGGTGGTGGCGAAGCGGATGAATTTATTGAGCGGACCAAAGATGCTTTAAACTCAGAAACGCAATACTATGCTTTGTTAAAGGATTTTGAAAATAATCCGACGGACTTAGCATTAGCACATCGCATGGTTAGGGCTGCAAATACAGCATATGATGAAGCTACCGTGATTCAGGCAGAGGATATTATTATTTCCCAAACTAAATCTGAAAATCTAACCAAAGAATGCGCCGCATATCTAGTCGCTAATACACGAACAAGTCGATCAAAAGCATTTGACCTACTTCGGAATAATCCTGAAAAAATAGATGCTTTACTGGAAAAGAATGGTGCGGCCAATCGGGTTCTTGCCTCTGTTGCGATCAATGAGGTATTAGGTACTAAAATTGACTTCAACACGGAACCAAATTGGGAATCTCTAAAGACGGAAATATCCGAAAAATACAGCAACATCGATTTTGACCCCATATTTAAATTAATGAAAGCACAGTATTATATGCAATCTCATAACTGGGCTGCATTAAAAGATATTGTCGAGAATTATTTAATTTCAGAAGATCTGAATTCAAACCAATTGAATAGTTATGCTTGGGAGATTTTTGAAAACTGTAATGATGCAGCTTGCCTTGATGCGGCTTTGAAATGGAGTAAAAAAGCAGTTGAAAAAGATGTTAAAAGTGCATACCTAGATACTTATGCTAACTTGTTATATAAAAAAGGGGACAAAATAAATGCTATTAAATGGCAAGAAGAAGCGTTATCGCTAGCTAATGAAGGGGAACAGGATAACTACACGGATACACTCGCTAAAATGAAGAGTGACCTGCCTACATGGCAATTGTAATAAACTGTACCGTATGGAAGTATAAAAAAGGGTTTGAAAATCAATGATTTTCAAACCCTTTTTTATAATCTTGGATTGCTATTAACTATTTTTCAACGATTTCATATCAATCACAAATCTGTATTTCACATCCGACTTAATCATACGCTCGTACGCGGTATTGATATCCTGTATGTCGATAACTTCTACATCTGATACAATTTGATGCTCACCACAGAAATCTAACATCTCTTGAGTTTCTTTGATTCCGCCGATCAATGAACCTGCTAAATGTCTTCTTTTACCAATCAATAAACCGCCATGAACTCCAGGAAGTGGTTCTACTGCCCCTACGATACACATGGTCTTATCCAATTTCAACAAATTCAAATAAGGATTGACATCATGCCCTACCGGAATGGTATTCAATAAGAAATCAAATGTATTGGTATGTGCCGCTAATTGTTCTGCATCCTTTGAAATCAAGACTTCATCAGCTCCCAATTTTTTTGCATCTTCACCTTTTTCTGGAGAAGTGGTAATCATCACAACATGAGCTCCGATTGCTTTCGCAAACTTGACACCCATATGCCCCAAACCTCCAAGTCCGATAACACCTACCTTATCTCCTTTTTTCACATTCCAATGACGTAATGGAGACCATGTTGTAATACCTGCACACAATAAAGGAGCAGCAGCCTTTACATCAATATTCGTGGGGATACGGAGTACAAAATCTTCCTCTACCACAATATTCTCGGAGTATCCTCCATAAGTGATACCACCGTGCTTAGATTTAGCACTATTATAGGTGCCGATCATCCCATTTTCACAATACTGTTCCAATCCTTCATCACATGGATTACAATGCTTACAGGACTCGACCATACAGCCAACACCTACCAGGTCGCCGATCTGGTATTTTGTTACATTTGGTCCTACTGCTAGCACCCGTCCAATAATTTCATGTCCTGGAACTACGGGGTAATGCGGTTGCCCCCACTCTGCTCTTGCCGTATGAATGTCACTATGGCAAACGCCACAGTATTCAATATCAATAAAAACATCTTTATCCTGCAGATCTCTACGTTGGATCTGATGTGGTCTTAAATCTTCGGCCTCCGAAAAGGCTGCGTATGCTTTTGTGCTCATCCTATTCTGTTTTAAGTAAAAATAGTTCTTTTCATAAAAAATCCACTCTTATTGGGAGTGGATTTACTTTCAAATGATATTTATTTCAATGCTTTAATACCCATGTTCCAAAGGGTAAAGGCATATTTATCGGCAGTTTCGTTGATAACTACCTCTGTTGAACGTCCTGCACCATGGCCAGCCTTGGTCTCAATACGAATCAACACAGGACGGTCACATTTTTGTTTAGCCTGCAACTCTGAAGCAAACTTATAAGAATGTGCCGGTACCACGCGGTCATCATGATCACCAGTCGTCACTAATGTTGCCGGATAGCATACGCCTTCTTTTACATTATGCACAGGCGAATAGCCTCTTAAATAATCAAACATCTCTTTGCTATCTTGAGCTGTACCGTAATCATATCCCCAACCTGCACCAGCTGTAAACGTATGGTAACGCAACATATCCAATACACCCACTGCCGGTAAAGCTACTTTGGCAATCGTTGGATCTAATGTAATCGTAGCGCCAACAAGTAAACCTCCATTAGAAACCGCCAGATAAAGCTGTATAGTCAGGCGAAGTGTACCCATTGCTTTGTAAATATTTTGCAGCTGCAATGAAATCATTAAACACATTCAGTTTATTGAACTGACGGCCGCCATCATGCCATTTCTGTCCATACTCACCTCCGCCCCGTAGGTTAGCAACAGCATATACACCACCATTTTGAATCCAATTCGCAGTCGATACACTAAAGCCCGGAGTCAAGCTAATATTGAAACCACCATAACCGTAAACAATCGTTGGGTTTTTACCATCAAGTTTTAAGCCTTTTTTATAGGTGATAATCATAGGCACCTTAGTTCCATCCTTTGAGGTGTAAAAAACTTGCTTCGATTCAAAATCATCAGAATTGAAGTTCACCTTTGGTCGGATATAGACTTCAGATTGCCCATTATCTACATTAAATTTGAAACTTGTTGATGGCGTAATGTAGTTTGAAAAACCATAATAAATAGTTTTCTCCTTTTTCTTGCCAGAAAATCCTGCTGCTGTACCTACTCCTGGTAATTTAATCTCACGAATCTTTTTACCCGTATAATCGTATTGTTGAATAACAGAGATAGCATCCTTAAGGTAATTAGCGAATAAGAAACCTCCCCCAGTAGAAATTGAAAGTACATTTTCTGTTTCAGGAATCACATCAATCCAATTTTTAGATTCGGGTTGACGAATATTCATTTTCACCAATTTATTATTCGGTGCATTTAAATTTGTCTGTACATAAAATGTTTCGCCATCATTATCGATGATATTGGTACTGCTTTCGAAGCCACTTAAAATATTGACAATCTTACTTCCGGGCTTCGTTAAATCTTGAACGTATAATTCGTTACCCGTTGTGGTATTTGCTGCTGAGATGATTAAATAATTTTCATCGTCTGTCAAATATGCTCCAATATATCGGCGAGGTACTTCCGTTCCTCCGAAAATCATTTTGTCGG
Organism: Sphingobacterium sp. SG20118; assembly: GCF_044740685.1. Taxonomy (NCBI): domain Bacteria; kingdom Pseudomonadati; phylum Bacteroidota; class Sphingobacteriia; order Sphingobacteriales; family Sphingobacteriaceae; genus Sphingobacterium; species Sphingobacterium sp. SG20118. The sequence continues at coordinate 314,161 of NZ_CP172826.1, read as the reverse complement.
TTGCTTGCGCTGTCCCTAATTGATGGAAATAGACTTTATGCTGATCTGTTTTCTCCGATAACTCCGAGCCTTTCGGTTTATCATAGCTGGAATAATAGAAACCTGCATTTCCCTTCCATGCAATACCTGAAAACTTAACATCAATTAAAGTTTCACCGATTTGCTTTTTGTCAGTAGTATTTAAAATGATAACTTTTCTCCAATCCGAACCACCTTCTGATATCGAATAGGCCATTAAGCTCCCATCTTTTGAAAAACTCACATCTGCTAATGAAGTAGACCCATCTTTAGAGAATGTATTGGGGTCTAAAAAGACTTCCTCTTTCCCTCCCTTATTTGATTTTCTATACAAGACAGCGTGCTGTTGTAAACCATCATTTTTATAGAAATAAGTGGAAGCCCCTTCTACAAATGGTGTCCCCACTTTTTCATAATTCCAAGTATCCGTCAATTGTTTTTTCAACTGATCACGATAAGGAATTTGAGCCAAATAATCGTATGTTAATTTATTTTGAGCAACTACCCAAGATTTGGTGTCTGCTGCCAAATCATCTTCCAGCCATCGATATGGATCTGGCACTGCTTCTCCAAAATATTGATCAACTACTTGACCTTTTTTTGTTTCGGGGTATTTCAATTCTTGTGCATTTCCTTGATGTACAGATGACATGGCGATCACGGTTAAAATTAAACTCAGTTTTTTATTCATATTTTTTCAAATGAGGTTATAAGCAAATTTAACAAATTATAATGTGTTTCTTTCATCCTAAAAAAATAGCTTAAAGAAACCTTTTAGCGGTTATTTCGTGAATATCATATCCGCTTGATTGCTTGATTTTTTGGAGATATCTCGCATCGCTGAGGTAAGTGATAGATTTAAATAATTGCCATATTTTGGCTCTTGTGGATTCTAAATGCAGCAGAAAGATCGACAAAACCGAAGCAATCATGCGTACTATATAAAATAAATACGCATGCATAAAATTAATTTACATAGCATGCAGTTAAAATTGTATGTAAAACAAACTTATCTAAGTTTGAAATTCAAAGTGATTTCGGTAGTTTTGACCACATGTCAACAGGAAAAAACATCTATTTCGCCTCGGACTTTCATTTAGGATCTTACCCTCAAAGTAATTCCAAAGAAAGGGAGTTGCTCATCATTAAATGGCTAGACCATATTAAAACGGATGCATCTGAATTGTATCTCGTGGGCGATATTTTTGATTTCTGGTTTGAATACAAAACAGTGGTTCCAAAGGGATATATTCGCTTTTTAGGGAAACTTGCTGAATTGGTTGATGCAGGTGTCAAACTGACCATATTCAAGGGTAACCACGACATGTGGATGTTTAGTTATTTAAAAGACGAGCTGCAGGCGACCATTATCGATGATGAGCTGATTATAGAACGTGATAATAAGCGTTTTTACATCCACCATGGCGATGGCCTAGGTGTCGGTGACCGCAAGTATAAAGTGCTAAAAAAATTCTTTCGAAGTAAGACCTGTCAATGGCTTTTCGCCCGTTTGCATCCAAATCTAGGCATCGGTATAGCAACAAATTGGTCGAAACATAGCCGTCTTGCCAACAATACAGATGAAGTGTTTCTGGGAGAAGATAAGGAATGGTTAATAGGTTATGCAAAAGATATAGAAGCAAAACAACATCATGACTTCTACCTATTCGGCCATCGACATATCCCTTATGACATCAAACTTTCCGAAGAGAGCCGTGTTATGAATTTAGGTGAATGGATGAATTACCACACCTACGCTGTATGGAATGGTCATGAACTTAAACTTGAAAAATGGCTGAAATAAAGAAAAGCCTGCGAGATTGTCTGTTGAGCTATTACCCGTTGGAAGAAAGGGATATTGAAGCCATAGAGGCGATTACGACAGAAGTCACCATCCCTCGAAACACGATCATCATCCAACAGGATAAATTGCAGCACGATATCTACTTGTTGTCTTCTGGATTAGCACGTGTATATTACGAAGTACCCGACAGGGAAATTACGCTAGACTTTAATGATGCTGGTTGCATGTTAATGTCCATCAATACATATGCTCGAAACGAACCCGGCTATGAGAATATAGCTATCGTGGAGGATGCGACCTTATATAAAATAAATTCTACTGCCCTATTTAAGCTGTACGAAGAAAATATACGTATTGCTAATTTGGGAAGAAAAATTGCGGAATATGAATTTATTAAAATTGAACAACGCGCCATGTCCAAGCTTTTCAATACTGCCCAGAGCAGGTATATGGATTTACTTTCGAAATATCCAACCTATATCAACCGCATCAAATTGGGCTATATAGCCTCTTATTTAGGCATTTCACAAGTTACCTTAAGTCGTATACGAGCCTCCATTCGTTAATTTTTTAACATAAGTAAAAAATATTGACGCTATTTGTAGCCATCTTTGCAAAAAAATAAAATTATGAATTGGTTATTATTAATTCTAGGGGGATTGTTCGAAATTGGATTTACAACCTGCCTAGGAAAAGCGAAACAAAGTGAAGGTTCGGTCATGTACCTTTGGTATCTTGGATTCGTTATCTCACTATTTTTAAGTATGGGACTACTGATAAAAGCGACACAAACATTGCCTCTGGGTACTGCTTATGCAGTATGGACAGGAATAGGTGCTGTAGGTACCGTATTAATAGGTATATTTTTCTTTAAAGAGCCCGCAGAGTTTTGGCGCATATTCTTCATATTCACTCTTATCGCGTCTATTATAGGCCTGAAAGCAGTTTCTTCACATTAAGCGATAGAACTGTTATAAAAACGACAAAATTTCTTTACTTTTGTAAGCTTAAAAGCTCGTGCGCATGTCGCAGGGTTTGAATAATGTGAATTATGCTAGAAAAATTACAGGCTATAAAGGAAAGATGGGAAGAAGTGGAGGCTGAATTAGGCAATCCAGAGACCATCAAAGATATGAAGCGTTTTGCTAAATTGAACAAAGAGTACAAAGATTTAGGCAAAATTGTAGATCAATACCATATTTATAGAAATATGGTGAGCAATATCGAAACAAATAAAGATATCATCAGCAATGAGAAAGATCAAGAACTTCGCGAAATGGCGAAAGAAGAGCTTGATGTCTTATTGGATGGCAAAGAAGATAAAGAAAATGAAATCCGCATGATGTTGATTCCTAAAGATCCGGAAGATGACAAAAATGCTATATTGGAGATTCGTGGTGGTACCGGAGGTGATGAAGCGGCATTATTTGCTGGTGATTTATACCGTATGTATACGCGTTTCTTTGAGACTAAAGGATGGAGAGTCGAGGTTATGGATGTAACGGAAGGAACTTCTGGAGGTTACAAAGAGGTTATCTTGAAAGTGATTGGCGAAGATACTTACGGACAATTGAAATATGAATCTGGCGTACACCGTGTACAACGTGTCCCTGATACAGAAACTCAAGGTCGTGTGCATACTTCAGCGGCATCTGTAGCAGTGCTTCCAGAAGCTGAAGAAGTAGATGTTGACATTAACCCAGGTGATGTAGAAATGCATACTTCCCGTTCTGGTGGTGCTGGTGGACAAAACGTAAATAAAGTAGAAACGAAAGTACAATTGACACACAAGCCGACAGGTATTGTAGTCGTTTGCCAAGTGGAACGTTCACAGTTAGCGAACCGAGAATTGGCGATGGAAATGCTTCGTTCTAAACTTTACGAGATTGAATTGAACAAAAAGAACGGTTCAATTGCTGCAAAAAGAAAGACTTTAGTATCTACAGGTGACCGTTCAGCAAAAATTCGTACCTATAATTACCCTCAAGGAAGATTTACTGAGCACCGTATTGGTATGACGACATATAATTTACCTGCCATTCTGGACGGTGATATTCAGTCAATTATAGATGCATTACAGTTTGCTGAGAATGCAGAAAAGATGAAAGACGGCGCTGTAGGGTAGATTTTTTTAAAAAAGATTAGTAAATATAGAAATAAACGCTATATTTGCACACCTTCAAGAGAGAAGGTAAACGGTCTGGTAGTTCAGCTGGTTAGAATACATGCCTGTCACGCATGGGGTCGCGGGTTCGAATCCCGTCCAGACCGCTACAAAAAGAGAGTAATCTCGAATAGTTCTTTAACAACATTTAAAATTTGGTCCGGTAGTTCAGCTGGTTAGAATACATGCCTGTCACGCATGGGGTCGCGGGTTCGAATCCCGTCCGGACCGCCAATTTTAAATAATACTTTACATTTTTCGGTCTGGTAGTTCAGCTGGTTAGAATACATGCCTGTCACGCATGGGGTCGCGGGTTCGAATCCCGTCCAGACCGCCAAAAAATTGTAAAACGGTCCGGTAGTTCAGCTGGTTAGAATACATGCCTGTCACGCATGGGGTCGCGGGTTCGAATCCCGTCCGGACCGCTGGAAAAAAAGCTTTCAATGCAAATTGAAAGCTTTTTTTGTTTATATAGTTTTCTACTGTTTTTATAACCTACCGCTATTAGGCCCTTACTAATAGCCCCAACGACAGAAATAGGTAGAAAGCCCCTTACCGCTACACTCAAATATTTCCTTAACGATAATGATGACGTTAAGCACGTGTCCCATGTTAAGACTATCGTTTGCAGTTACTGCTCACCCTACACCATATTATAAGATCAGAAGCCCTGCAAGATGTTCTCTTGACCTTATCACACTCCTAATCCATAACACCGCCTTTAAAATCATTCACAGCATAACTGCTGATCATGCGGGTCTATTAAATAAGGAAAGCCTTAGTATGTTTGAGATACTAAGGCTTTCCTTATGCTGTATATTAAGACTATTACTCTGCGCTAACAGAGAACTCCGCACCTGAAGCGAAGTCTTGTCCATTTTGTGAGCTCATCGCTGTAAAGCGAATGAAACGACCTTTCACAGGCTTAGCTAAATTAATGGTTTTAGGTTTTCCATTATTTTCGAAATTTCCTTCCGCAGCAGGATCACTCCAGTTTTTACCATCCGTACTAACCTGTAGTTTATAACCTTTGATGTTACCGTTGCCCCCACCTTGACGTGGCGTATAGGTAAAACCCTTGATCATCTTGATAGCATTAGCATCAAAATCTACCCAATGTGGATACTGTGCAACAGTAACTGAATACATCGAGTGCCAAATCGTAGTAGGATCGCCATCTAATAGATTAGACGCATCAGCCTCCCCTGTTTCTTCACTTGATGCAAAGACAACTTGCATTGGGATACTTTCAATTTTAGGAAACTCAAATGATACTTTGAACTTTTCATTCTCTTTTGACCATGCCGTTACCAATCCGCCTTCACGCAGGTTGAAAGGTTGCTTATAAACGACTGCCTTTCCTTTCCCTACTGCATAGTATAAAGTAGCATCATGAGCTCTTGAATGGATAGCTACTTCACCTGTAGTACTACGAGAAATAGCTATAGGTGTCTCTCCAGAAGCAACAACATGTGCTTTGGCATCAAAATCATGTTGATGGATTGGACGGATAATAAAGCCCATCGAATGTGCAGTTGCTTTTACACGATCTTGTTTCCAATGGAGGACCTTGACCACAACTATTCCCTCCTAATCCTGTCACTGCAGCATTTAAATGTAAATGTGTGCCCGAGCTTTTCGGCAATTGATAGGTGTGAGGAGCTAATGTCATTTCCAACTCACTCCATGGCAAAGTAGATGTCGCTAGATGATCCGTTCCTATAAATATTGCTCCGTTTCCTTTGCTATTTGACAATGCTGTCCACCGCACTTCTTCACGGTTTCCAGTTGTCTGTGGTTTGGCCCAGTTAACATACTGATTCTTCACATCACTTTGGTAATGTTCCACAAACTGTGCTGTCTTGCGATCTGCATAATTATTGATGGGACCACGACCATAATAATTGACCTGATTATACTCTTCCGGAATCTGCAATGCATAACCAATGTGCGGCAATACCAAAGTTGCATTGTTAGAGGCAATACTCGACTGCAATTCAATCGAACCATCTTTATAAATGGTCCAAATTTGATTGGTATTGAATTTAAAATCATTTGGCCCAAATGGACGATCAGTATTTTCTTTGAGCACGTAATTACCTGAGCTACCCCCAGTAATTGTTGCTCCGTGAGGGGCCTGTGACTCTATACTGAATGACAATACAATCGTTCCATCATCTTTTCTATCGACATATGAAGAAATTACTTTATGGTTTAGCTGATGTAACCCTTTTTCAAACCACTGCTGATAAGCCCAATTGTCATTGTCTGTTGGAGCGCGCAATGCATCTAACTGTGGTCCTTCACCATCGCGAATGATTTGATCATGACCATAAGACAAATTATAAATAGTTCCTTTTTTAGTATCGAATTTGACAATGAAATCTGTCCCTTTTATCACTTGAAGACTACCTTCTGTAGCCAATGTCAAGTTTTCTCCTGTTGCAACAGTTGCAATAGCAGGAACATCTTCTGCAGTTTTCACCAACAATTGCTCTTCCATCTGCACATAGCCCTTCTCTGCCCAAAATTCATCCTTCGCTAATAAGAACTGTATTTTAATAAAATACTCAGATTGCGGATTCAGTTTGGCATACTCCAATGGTACTTGAACGACTTGTTTTTGACGTGGCGCCAAGATATTACGAGGACCAATAAAATCTGTCCCTTTCTGAATCTCTTTACCATCTTGATATAACGACCATTGCATGTTATAATCGATCAATGGAACAAAGTAGTTCTTATTGAAGATCTCGATTTTACCTTCTTTGATGTCCACCGCTTTAACACCCACGTTTTGGTATACTTTCTTAACTTCGTAGTATTGTGGTTTAGGAGTTTGATCGGCAAATATAATACCATTCATAACAAACATACCGTCATTTGGCTTATCCCCGAAGTCTCCTCCATATGCCAAATAACGTTCACCAGTAACTTTATCGTAGGTATACATAGATTGATCTATCCAATCCCAGATAGCTCCGCCCATAAAAAAGTTGGTCGATTCCATTGCTTCCCAGTAATCGATGAGGTTACCAGATGCATTCCCCATAGAGTGCGCATACTCCGAGATATGAAAAGGATATTTCATATTTGATTTGCCTTTTACAGCTTCTCTTACCCACTGAATGGAAGGATATTGATTGGAACCCATATCTACGATGCTGTTATTACGTTCGTACTGAACAGGACGCGAAACATCAAACTTCTTGATTGCATCATATGCCGCAATGAAGTTCTTACCCGGGCCTGCCTCATTCCCTAATGACCAGATCACTATAGAAGGATGGTTGACATTAGCATGCACCATTTCTAGGTTACGGGCTACATGTGCATTTTTCCACTCTGGAGGATGCGATAAGGACGCGTCACCGTAGTAATATTCATGGCTTTCAATATTCGCTTCATCTTCTAAATAGATACCGTACTTGTCACATAGATAGTACCAATAGGGATCATCAGGATAATGCGCATTACGGACATGATTGATATTAGCACGCTTCAGCAACTTAATCTCATTTTCCATTTGTTCACGGGAAATTACTTTTCCTGTACTTGGATTAGATTCATGTCTATTGACGCCTTTTAATTTAACCGTTTCACCATTGACATAATAATATCGACCTGCTAACCCAAACTCATCGTCTTCAGCTTTTGTATCTTTGATCTCCACTTCACGGAAACCAACATAGCTGGATACGGTCTCCAACACTTTCCCTTTATTATCTTTGAGCTCGGCTACTAACGTATAACGAAAAGGTCGTTCTGCCGACCATTTATTTGGATTCTCGATTTGTAATACAGCTTTAGCAATTGCCGAATTATTGGTACTGACATCGATTACATCGCTTGAAATCACACTTGATTTGGCTAAGCTATTGACATCGCTGTATAATTCATTCGCATAGAGACTATACTTCATCGTATATCCCTTTACTGCCTTTTTATCTTTATTCTGAATCTCAGCCTTAATGTTTAACGTTGCATTTTGATAATTTTCATCCAAGTCTGGAATAGCAACAACATCACGAATCTGAACCTTGGGTTTAGCCGTTAAAGCCACTGTTCTGAATATTCCAGGAAGACGGAACATATCCTGCGCCTCCAGAAAAGAACCATCAGAATTTCTGTATACTTCTACTGCTACAACGTTTTCACCTTTTTTATTTAAATAATCGGTGATGTTGAATGACGCAACATTACGCGAGTTTTTTGAAAAACCAACATATTTGCCATTAACCCACAGATAGAAAAACGAGTCAACACCATCAAAATTGATATAAATATCGCGCCCATCCCAATTCTTAGGCACATCAAATGTGCGTCTATACGACCCAACTTCATTTCTGTAAATATAAGTTGTCCAATGCTGCGGCGGTGTGCGCATCACACCACCTCGCCAATCATCAACTTTTACTTGGTGCTGGAAAATAACAGGTTGATTAACATAGATAGGGACGCCATATTTCAACGTGCCGTCTTTTTGAATACCTGCGATGTTCCAACTCATTGGAACACCTACATTATCCCATGCAGATACATCTGTTTTAGGATCAAAGAAGTTTTTAGGCCGCTCCTCTGGTGTTTTTACCCAGTTGAATTTCCAAGTACCATTAAGGGATTGCCAATATTGGCTATTTTCAGGCAAAACCTTACGTGCGGTATTGGCATCTTTAAAAGAAAAGAAATAAGCATGTGGTTGTTCTTTATTGAGGGCAAGATCTTGCGGTGATTCCCATTCTTTTCCTGTGGGGATCGTTTCTACCCCGTAGCGAAAGCCTTCAATCGGATCCCCGATTTGCGCATTCGCCTGAAAGGTCGATGCCAATAAAACTGCCATGACACAGCTTATTCGCATAGTTAGTGATTTGATCATATTGATTTTTTACTAGAGGTTGTATGCAAAAATATGAGCAATATAATAAAATACAAGACCCTCCAATTAATCATTCGATTGCGTAAAATTTTACTATCATAAAAGATTGTTCACCATTCACTCAAAATTAAAGTGACTTATATCGGAAAAAATCATTTACGAATGAATCAAAAAGTAATGCCTAACCATACGATATCCCTATTTTTTTCGTTTAAAAAAATTTACGCTTATCAAAAAAAAAGAGTAGGTTTGGCCTTACGTAGAAAGGCTTTTTTTACGAAACATCATAAATATTAAACTCGTTGGGTTACTATTAGTTATATTAAGGTATTAATAGGTGAGTAAGATCAGTAAATCAAATAAGCTCGAGCATGATGAGCAAATCATAGCCGGTATTAAAGCAGGTAGTAGTATTGCACTTGATGCAATATATGAATTATACTATCCTTCAATTGCCCACATGATTTCGCAGAATAATGGGAGCGAAGATGAGGCAAAAGATATCTTTCAAGAGGCCGTTATCGTCCTTTATGATAAGATTTCGAAAGGAAATTTTGAATTGAGCAGTAAGCTCAAAACTTATCTTTATTCGATTTGCAGAAGGCTTTGGCTAAAGCAGTTAAATCGTGCTGGTTTTGGATCGGTTGACATTAGTGGTTATGAGGATTCTCTTGCTGACAATGACGATATCGAGCATCATCAGGAGCTGGATAAAAAGTTCAACCAGATGGAATATGCGATGAACCTACTGGGTGAAACCATGCAAAACTATCCTTCATGATTTTTATATTCAGAATCGTTCTATGCAGGATATCTGCGAGAAATTTGGATATACAAATACCGATAATGCCAAAACTCAAAAATATAAATGCCTACAAAGGTTGAAAAAACTGTTTTTCACGCAGTAATTGATATAGAGTAATAAACAATGAGTATGATGAGTCAACAAGAGTTTTTTGAATTAGCAGATCGCTATCTCAGAGATGAAATGGTTAAAGAAGAGCGTTCTTCTTTTGAGTCTTTCTGTGCAGAAAATCCTTCTTTCTCGGCGCAATTAGCACAACATCGTCAATTTCTCGACACACTTCAATCTAGCGAAACACGTATTGATTTTAAAAATCAACTTGCGCAATCAGCTAAAAATTATCATCGATCCCAACAGCATACTCGAGTTATCCCAATGAAACAAACTAAAATTGTTTCCTTGTGGGCAAAACTCAAAGCAAGTTCACTCGTTGCGGCAGCTGTGGCAGTCCTTGCTGTATTTTCGACATTATGGCTTTCGGGTTATTATAAAAACATTGACAAAGCCAATACGGATTATAGTGCCTTGAAACGCGATATGAACAACGTGAAGAAAGATGTCATTGAACATAATGCTGCACTAAAAAGTATCAACAATAAATCAAGTAAAGCAAACGAAGCTTCTGCTAGTCAATTTGGAGCCACTGGCTTCATGGTTTCGAATAATGGATATGTGGTTACTAACTATCACGTGGTGAGTGGTGCTGATTCTATTTATTTACAAAACAATAAGGGTGAATCTTATAAGGCGCAGGTTATCCATTCAGACCCTGCAAATGATTTAGCTATATTATTAATCGAAGATACTAACTTTAAAATAGGCAAAACATTGCCCTATACCTTTAAAACCGGAGCATCAGACTTAGGAGAGGATATCTATACGATAGGTTTCCCACGTGATGAAGCGGTATATGGTCAAGGTTATTTGAGTTCAGCAACAGGCTACGCTGGTGATACCATCGCATACCAAATTTCAATTCCTGTTAACCCAGGTAATAGTGGTGGTCCAGTAATGGATACAAAAGGGAATGTAATTGGTATTATCAGTGGTAAACAAAGAGGCATCGATGGAGCGGCTTTTGCGATCAAAACTAAATCCATCTTAAAAGCATTGGATGAAATACCAGCAGATTCACTACAGGGCCAGGTGAAATTGAACAAGAAAAATATGCTTTCGGGCCTATCAAGAACCGAACAAATAAAAAGATTGCAGGATTACATATACATGGTTAAAGTATATTGATCTGATAAAATATAGTGATAATAAAAAAGGCATCCATGGATGCCTTTTTTATTGAAAATAACTTTTAACCTTATAAATTCGGTTGAGGTGTCGTTCTTAAGTAAGGTTTAATTTCTTTGAAACCCTTTGGAAACTTCGCTGGGATATCTTCCGTTTTTATTGATGGAAACCACGATTACATCTTCACCATGTTTCCAATCTGCAGGAGTAGCTACTGAATAATCAGCTGTCAACTGCAAGGAATCAATCACGCGTAAAATCTCATCAAAATTACGTCCAGTCGATGCAGGATATGTTAACGTTAATTTTATTTTCTTATCTGGGCCAATGATAAAGACAGAACGTACTGTTACTGTTGCAGAAGCATTGGGATGTATCATATCGTACAATTCTGAGATATGCTTATCTTCATCAGCAATAATGGGAAAATTGACCGTTGTGTTTTGCGTTTCGTTGATATCACTGATCCAACCCAAGTGTTCCTTTACGGGGTCAACACTTAGCGCAATAACCTTCACTCCTCTTTTATCAAATTCAGATTTTAGTTTTGCTGTACGTCCAAGTTCAGTTGTACATACAGGTGTATAATCGGAAGGGTGAGAAAAAAATACAACCCAACTGTCTTGAATATACTCGTGGAAATCTATATCTCCTATTGTCGTCTGCGCTTTAAAATTTGGCGCTTCATCTCCTAATCTTAAACTCATATTTTTAAATTTAAATCGTTATACACTATATACTCTACAAATATAGTAGATTTTTATTCATTCCAAAATATAACACTCTTTTTTTTAAAAATTAATCGACAATATTAGTAATCTACTATGCAAGCATAATAAATAATCAGTATATTTACTTACAAACCATTACCAATGTACACATTATGAATTTTGAAATAAGCGAAGAGTATAAAATGATTCGGGAAGCTGCTCGAGATTTTGCGCAACAGGATTTAAAACCCGGAGTAATAGAACGAGATGAAAAAGCAGTTTTCCCCTACGAGCAGGTGAAAAAAATGGGGGAATTAGGCTTCATGGGTATGATGGTGGATAGCAAATATGGAGGGGCGGGTTTAGATGCTCTAGCCTATACCATGGTATTGGAAGAGATTGCTAAAATCGATGCTTCTGCGGCTGTTATCATGTCTGTTAATAATTCTTTAGTTTGCTTTGGTTTGGAGGCTTTCGGAACAGAAGCACAGAAAGAAAAATATTTAAAACCTCTTGCTACGGGTGAAAAACTAGGTGCATTTGCCTTGTCAGAACCAGAAGCAGGATCGGATGCAACTTCGCAACACACTACCGCAATAGATCAAGGAGACCATTACCTCTTAAACGGTACTAAAAATTGGATTACTAATGGAGGAAATGCAGATGTATATCTCGTCATTGTGCAAACGCATCCAGAAAAAGCACATCATGGAATCAATGCCTTGATTGTGGAGAAAGGTATGCCGGGTTTCACCATTGGTCCTAAAGAAAATAAATTAGGAATTCGCAGTTCAGATACACATTCACTGTTATTTACTGATGTGAAAGTCCCTAAAGAGAATCGTATAGGCGAGGATGGGTTTGGATTCAAATTCGCAATGAAAACACTCGATGGAGGAAGGATTGGTATTGCTGCCCAAGCTTTGGGTATCGCAGCTGGTGCCTATGACCTAGCGCTTGCCTACGCGAAAGAGCGTAAAACATTTGGTAAACCAATTTCGGATCATCAAGCCATTCAATTCAAACTCGCTGATATGGAAGTTGAGATAGAGGCTGCAAGACTATTGACGTATAAAGCAGCATGGCACAAGGATCAAGGCCTTCCCTATAGTAAAGAAGCTGCTATGGCTAAATTACATGCATCGGAAGTAGCCATGAAAACGACTATAGAGGCCGTCCAAATACATGGAGGCTATGGTTATGTAAAAGAATATCATGTAGAACGTATGATGCGTGACGCAAAAATAACACAGATCTATGAAGGGACTTCTGAAATACAACGATTGGTCATCGCAAGGGAAATTTTAAAATAACTGAATAAAGGTGGCTCTTAGTCACCTTTATTCAGTTATTTTGCCTCATATCATTCAATCAAAATAGATTCCCCGAATGAGATCCATTACTTGCTAACTTAACTTGCTATCAATTGTCGCTAAATAGCTATAATCTTCGAAAGCAAAACTTGATGTCTCTTTCATGGCATAGTTAAGTAATGACTTCGATTTTTGGAGTAAAATCTGCTGTTCTTCTTTATCTTCACTCTTCAGACCGTCATGCATCAACACGAGTGCTAGCGGTCTAATTTGTTCCACTTCCAAGTCTTCTCTTACATAAGTTAGTAAATCTACCAAAGTTACCGTCAAGAAAAATTGACGGCTTTTTTTATAAAACTCATCGTAAGCTTTATCGAACACCACTGAAGCAGACTCTTCAAAAGCATCGTTTCCTTCAACAAGTAGTCTCAAAAATTTACCCATCTCATAGGTCCAATTCATCAAGACATCTTTTTCAAATCTTATTCCCATATTATCTTATTTGTCCGTTACCTGTTACAAACCATTTTTCAGTCACTAACTTTTCTAGCGCAAAAGGCCCTCTTGCATGAAGTTTTTGCGTAGAAATTCCAATCTCTGCTCCCAGTCCAAATTCTCCACCATCGGTAAACCGTGTCGAAGCATTGGCATACACCGCAGCAGCATCCACAGCGTTCATAAATCGTTCCATTTTTTTTGAATCATTGGAAATAATACATTCAGAATGCCTCGAAGAATAGGTGGCAATATGATCCAATGCTTGGTCAAGTCCATCCAATACTTTGATAGAACATTTTAGATCTAAAAACTCTCGACCGAAATCTGCTTCATTTGCTTTTTGCAAATAAGGGTAACCAAGTTGATTTAAGACCATAAAACTATGCTCATCAGCAAAGATCTCCACACTGGCCTCTTTAAAGGGAATCGTGATATCTTTCAAAAATATATCCGCGATTTCCCTATCCAACAAAACGGTATCCAAAGCATTACAAACCGAAGGTCTTGATATTTTTGCATTCGCTACAACAGCAATTGCTTTGTCGATAGAGGCCGATTGTTCTACATAGGTATGGCATACCCCAGCACCCGTTTCAATCACAGGAACTTTAGCATGGCTCCGTACAAAATCAATCAGGGATTGGGAACCTCTTGGGATAATGATATCGACATATTTTGTTGCTGTTAGCAATTCCAACACAAATTTCCGATCAGTTGGCAATAGCTGTACCACATTGGGATTAAGCTGATGCTGCAACAGCACTTCATGAATGATTTGTACCAATATGCTATTGGTATGAAAAGCATCGGTACCACCTCTTAATAAACAAACATTTCCGGATCGCAAACAGAGCGCCGCAACATCGATGGTTACATTAGGCCTTGATTCATAAATCACAGCGACCACACCTAAGGGAACAGCCTTTTTCTCCAATATTAAACCGTTCTCCAATACCTGTCTGCTCAATAACTGTGCAGCTGGATCTGGTAGCTTGGCTACATCTAAAACACTTTGTGCTAATGCCGCTACCCTTTCCTTATTCAAAACCAATCGATCTCTCTTGGGGTCATCTAAATTCAAAAGTTGCAGATCTTTATTATTTTCGAAAAGAATAGTATCGACATTCGTCCGCAGTGCAGCAGCCAAATCAGTTAGGAGTAATTCCTTCTTCGAGGACTCCAATTGATTGATATCCCGAGTTGCAGCTAAAGCTGCTTTTAGTTGTTCTGTAATATTTTCCATACTATAACAATACGATATCATCGGCATGTGCCAGAACAATATCCGTGCGTTGTTCTTTTTCCATTAATACGGCAACATCCCATTTTGATTTTGCGACTGCGATTATATTGTCAGCCTCATCAAAAATATGGAACACCTCCCCTTCTTCAAACTGTTCAGCAATGGCTTTCACACCTACCAGCAACAGGCTTTTACGGTGCAGCAGCGCCTCAACTGCACCTGCATCAACAATTACCTTACCTTTAATTAAACTTCCACTTGCCAACCATTTTTGACGCGAGGAGACTTTTTTAGTTTGCGGTAAGCAAACCGTTCCCGTCTCCCCTTTGATTGCTTTCAATAAGGCATTTTCTGTCTGCATACTAAATATTACGGCTTGAATACCCATCTGGTTAGCCAAACGTGCAAAATTCAATTTAGAAGTCATACCTCCCAAACCTACCGAAGATTTATCCTTTCTCGCAAGAGACAGTGCCGCTTTATCGATAACTTTTAATTCTGGAATCACCATTCCTGCAGCATCCAATACTCCCGGAACCGAAGTACTGAATAGTATTTTTTCAGCACCGAAACCGACAGCGATCAATGTAGCTAACTCATCATTGTCAGAAAACTTCAATTCCTTATTGCTCACCACATCATTTTCATTTGCTACAGGAATAATATTATTTTTCCATAACATTTCATAGGTGCTTTTCAGTTGCACAAATTGGTCTCTGTTTGCAAAATGTTGCCTTTCGCATAAACTTTGTGCCAATGCAATTTTAAACGGCTTGAAGTAGGTACTGTAGATTTGTAATAATAGTGGGTTGCCAATAGCTGCTGCGGCTTTTCGCTCGGATAATGTCCCTGAATAGTGTTGTAAATATTTTTTTCCTGCAGCCACTGCTCCTGAAGAAACCAATACAATATTGTAGTGCTGCTGTAATTGAGCTGTCTGTCTTGCAATCTCCAATACGATTCGTTCATCTACATCCCCATCCTTAGTCGTAATAGAAGCTGAGCCAAACTTGATGACAACTATTGGCTTTTTCATGTATTTATTTGTTTAGTTTGTTTAGGTGTTGTACTTATTCTTATAAAAATAAAGAAGCAATTTGATAAAAGAAAGCATTATCAAAAATAATCTACTAAAAGAGTATATTTTATATGGTACAGTTTGTGCAGTGAACAGTAAAAAACGATCTGAATATGAAATGGATATTAAGTACGATAACGCTAGCTTCTATTATTCTGCTGTCATGCCAGACAAATAATAAACAAATAGCAAATACCCAAGAGACGAAAATAGTTGGTTCGGACAGAGATGCACATGGCTGTATTGCGAGTGCAGGCTACACTTGGTCGGCATTAAAGGATAGCTGTATCAGGCCATTTGAACAAATACAGTTGAATATTATCAATAATCAAGATAGTTATGAAACAGCAGCTTTCTTATTATTGGACGAGAAAAAACATGCTGCAGAAGTCTTTCTAAAGGAAAGTCCAGAAAGTATTATTCTCAAACACACAAAAGAGTTTGAATATGCGAATCAGGATTATAAATTAATCCAAGACGAACATTGCTGGACGCTAATAAAAGGAAATACAGCGATTTACAAAGAGAAACAATAAAAAAAGGGCTTAGCCCTTTTTTTATTTAAATCGTTCATCAAATGTTTTCTCGAGCGAGAACATTTCATCACGCAGCTTCGCCGCTTCCAAAAAGTCCATTTCCTTCGCCGCTTTTTCCATTTTTTTGCGAACGGTTTCAATCGCTTTCTTCAGTTCTTTTTCCCCCAAGTATTGGAGCACTGGGTCTGCAGCAATGGTCACCGATGGGTCTGGTTTCCACATAGATCTGCTGTTCAAGACCATTAAAATCTGATAAAGAAGTTTGCTCCATGATTTCCCCCTTCGTTTTACCAACTGTTCTAGGCGTAATATGATGTTCTTCATTGTACTTCATTTGCTTCTCACGTCGTCGATTGGTTTCCTCAATAGTGGCAGCCATACTATCTGTCATCCGATCGGCATACATGATCACACGACCTTTGTCATTACGCGCAGCACGACCGATCGTCTGGATCAATGACCTTTGCGAACGTAAAAAACCTTCCTTATCTGCATCCAATATCGCTACCAATGTTACCTCAGGTAAATCAAGTCCTTCCCTCAGTAAGTTAACACCAACCAGAACATCAAATTCACCTAGACGTAGTCCGCGAAGAATTTCTACACGTTCTAAAGTTTTTACCTCAGAGTGAATATAGCGTACTTTAATATTCAGCTTAGTCATATATTTAGTCAACTCTTCTGCCATTCGTTTCGTCAAAGTCGTTGCCAGTACACGTCCTCCAGCTTTAATAGCCTTATCTGCCTCCTCGAGAAAATCATCTACCTGATTAATGGCAGGATGCACCTCAATAATAGGATCCAGTAAGCCTGTTGGTCGGATAACCTGCTCCACAAAAACACCCTCCGTTTGCACCAGCTCGTAATCTCCTGGTGTCGCAGAAACATAAATGGTCTGATTAGTCAAAGACTCAAATTCAGGGAAATTTAAAGGCCTATTATCAAGTGCTGCGGGCAATCTGAATCCGTGCTCAACTAAAGCAATTTTTCGAGAACGGTCTCCACCGTACATCGCACGTAGCTGCGGAATCGTTACGTGACTTTCATCAATAACAAGTAAATAGTCTTCAGGAAAATAATCAAGCAGACAGAAGGGACGCATCCCAGGTTCACGTCCATCAAAGAAGCGAGAGTAATTTTCAATTCCAGAACAATAGCCCAGCTCACGCATCATTTCTAGATCATAATTCACCCGTTCTTCCAACCGTTTCGCTTCGAGCATTTTGCCCTCATCTTCCAATTGTATCTTTCTCTGCATCATCTCATCTTGGATTGCCCAAATAGATGAAGTGAATTTTTCCTTTGGCGTGATGAATAGTGTAGCAGGGAAAAGTGCTAGATCCTCCATTTTATTTAAAGTCTTACCAGACAATGGATCGATTTCACTCAACTCATCGATTTCATCACCGAAAAACGATACCCGAATGGCAAAATCTAAATATGCTGGATAAATATCAACGGTATCCCCTTTGACACGAAAAGTCCCTCTTTTAAATTCAGTTGTTGTACGTGCGTATAAGATTTCGACTAAACGATGTAAAAAAGCATTTCTTGAAATTACCGTACCAACAGCAAAGCGAAATATCGAACGCGAGAAATCCTCCGGATTTCCCATACCATAGATACAGGAGACAGAAGATACGACAACAATATCACGACGTCCGGACATCAAAGCCGTAGTCGTTGCTAGACGTAGCTTTTCAATCTCTTCATTGATGGCTAGATCTTTTTCAATATAAGTATTGGATGAAGCGATAAATGCTTCAGGTTGGTAATAATCGTAATAAGAGACAAAGTAATTGACCGAATTCTCAGGAAAAAATTGTTTAAACTCCCCATATAGCTGTGCTGCTAAAGTTTTATTGTGGCTGAGTACTAAGGTAGGTTTTTGTGTTTGCTGGATTACATTCGCCACAGTAAAAGTTTTACCTGACCCAGTAACTCCTAAAAGTGTTTGGTATTGCTCACCATCGTTAAGTCCCTGCACCAATTCCTTAATAGCAGCGGGTTGATCTCCGGTAGGTTTATATTCAGACGTAAGTTGAAACTTCATAAAATCTTATTCAAGTATTACAAATTTAATCAAAATAAATGAGGCATTTATAATTTTCAAACTGTTGAAAATTACTGGACTATTTCCTCCAAATCAATCGATAAATAAGAATATTTGTGTAAATTGCTGTAATCACTTTAATCTATATCATATGCTCAATATACTCAGTACCAAGAACAGTATCGCGAATCAATATATTGCAGAATTACGTGATGCCAATATTCAGAAAGATCGTATGCGCTTCCGTCGTAACTTGGAACGTTTAGGTGAAATTTTCGCTTATGAGATCAGTAAAACACTGACTTATGGCCCTGTAGATATTGAAACACCATTAGGGATTGCCAATACACAAATGCTTCTTGACCAACCCGTCTTAGCAACTATTCTACGGGCCGGACTTCCTTTACATCAAGGGCTTTTGAATGTCTTCGACCGTTCGGATAGTGCATTTATTGCGGCCTATCGCCATACTAAGAAAAGTGGTGAATTTGAAATTCATAAAGAATATGTCAATACTCCCGACCTCGATAATAAAATTGTAATCGTTTCCGACCCGATGCTTGCGACAGGGAAAAGTGCAGTTTTATGTTGTAAAGACCTACTCAGTGATTATGCAATTAGGGAGCTGCATATTGTGGTGGCTATTGCTTCGGAAGAGGGCATCAGACATGTACAAGCTTTCTTACCAAAAGCTTTTATTTGGGTTGGTGCTATTGACAAGGAATTGACCAGCAAAGCTTACATTGTACCTGGATTGGGAGATGCAGGTGATCTAGCTTATGGAAGCAAGCATTAATCTTTATAATTTAATAGTAAAAACTTAACACCTCGCAATACGCTTAACACATTATATATCAGTAAATTTAATCAACAAAATGAAATACGATCTTACAGAAACTAACTTATTCATATATGACTTGGCAAAAATACAATGGCGAAAACATCAAAACATCCATATGGGATGCTGTTGAATCTAATATCGTACGGGAAATAGATCTAGGCAATAAGCTGAAAGTCTATATCGGAACAGACTCCCAAATAAAAAGAGGAACAATTGACTTTGCTACTGTCATTGTTTTCCTCAGAGAACGTCGAGGTGGTTTTATGTTTGTCCATAAAGACAAAAGAACTCACCTTATGGGAATTAAAGAGCGTATGCTACTTGAAGTCCAAAAATCCATAGAAGTAGCTTATGCGCTCTGTCCACTCTTAGAGCAATATCAAGTCGACCTAGAAGTTCATGCCGACATCAATACCAATCCTAATTTTCAATCTAACATCGCATTAAAAGAAGCCATGGGTTATATCATGGGGATGGGATTTGTATTTAAGGCAAAACCAGAATCATTTGCCAGTACGACATGTGCCAATAAACAGGTCCAATAATAGGCGATGAATGGGACTTTATGCAGAGTTCCCTTATTCGGAATACCCATGCAGCAATAGGAGAATTTGATGATGCAAAATCCACGTAGTGATCGACACGACCTATTCAGGGATTTACGGTATAGCTATATTTCATATCAGCAAAGCAATAAGAGGAGTATGGACAAATAAAATCCTACTGCTAGCGCTGATACCGAATGTCAACGGTGGGTAGTATCGCTAAATTTGTATCTTTATTTGCGAAAACAAGAAAGATATGCCAGCACTTATTCAGCAAATCGTACAACAATTTGCTCAAACCTCCATGCTCGAATGGATAGGTACCATTACGGGTTTCCTATGTGTTTATCTGGCGGCCAAACAACATATCCTCAATTGGCCCATCAGCGCCATCAGTGTGCTCACTTATGGTTATATCTTCTATCACAGCAAACTTTATGGGGATGCTGTATTGCAACTCTATTTCTTAGGAACTGCGCTCTACGGCTGGTATTATTGGTCAAAAAACAAGGCCGATAAAAGTAAACCGATCGTCTCTTTTAATAATCGTGAAATGGGTTTGACTGTTCTTATTATTATCATCCTCACGGCCATACTCGGTACATTTCTCCAAAGAATGACAGATTCCGACGTACCTTATATCGATGGTTTTTGCACAGCAGTAAGCTTTGTAGCACAATTTCTAATGACTCGTAAAATAGTGCAAAATTGGCTATTATGGATCTTTGTGGACATCTGCTACATTCCCTTATATTTTCACAAAGGTTTATTGCTTACCGCCCTATTATACTTAGCTTTTGCATGGATTGCATGGCATGGCTATAGAGATTGGAAAGCCACTTATCGTAATTTTATGTAACAATGTCCGACCAAGATGCCTAACTTTATACGCACAAATGAGTACATCAAATCCAGACTTAATCAAAATCGCAGTTGTCGGACCTGAATCAACAGGAAAATCAACTATTGCACAGGCTATAGCACGACATTTTAATACGGTGTGTGTTCCGGAATTTGCACGCGCCTATTGTAAAAATTTACATAATGAATATACCTTGCAAGATGAGGTCAACATGTATTATGGGCAGATCGCACTTGAAGACACTTTAATCCCACTTGCTAATCATGTATTGATATGTGACACAACTATTTTGACGGTCAAAATATGGTGTGATCATCTATTTGGAGATACTCCAAAAGAAGTAAAGGACGAAATACAGCAACGTCCTTATGACCTCTACCTCCTCATGGATATCGATTTGCCTTGGGAAGAAGACCCTTTGCGCGATTTCCCCGAACAAAGAGAACACTTTATGGAAGTTTGGAAACAGGAATTAGATCGCTTGCAAGCACCATATACCATTATTTCAGGATTGGGCAATGCCCGTTTTGAAAATGCGGTAAAGGCAGCTAAAGCTTGTATGGGCATCCAATAAATAGCTCAAAAAAAGGCGCTATCATTGTATGATAGCGCCTTTTTTATGTAATCTGAGTAGCTACTAGTAACGGTAAGCATCTGCTTTAAATGGACCATCAACCGTAACTCCAATATAAGAAGCTTGGTCTTCAGTCAACACATCCAGTTCAACACCGATATGTGCTAAATGCAAACGTGCCACCTTCTCATCCAAATATTTTGGAAGTGTATACACTTGATTTTCATAAGCACCAGTATTCGTCCACAATTCCAATTGCGCTAACGTTTGGTTAGTAAATGAATTAGACATCACAAATGAAGGGTGTCCCGTAGCACAACCTAAATTCACTAATCTTCCTTCCGCTAATAAAATGATATCTACACCATCAATCGTGTACTTATCTACCTGAGGTTTGATTTCAATTTTTGTATCACCGTAGTTGTCATTTAACCAGGCAACATCGATTTCATTATCGAAGTGACCAATATTACAAACAACGGCTTTATCTTTCATTGTTTTGAAATGCTCAGCACGAACTATGTCTTTATTACCTGTAGTCGTAACGATGATATTAGCTTCTTTTACAGCATCAGCAAATTTCCTCACTTCAAATCCTTCCATAGCCGCTTGTAAGGCACAGATAGGATCAATTTCAGTTACGATAACACGTACACCAGCAGAACGTAAGGACTCAGCAGAACCTTTACCAACATCACCGTAACCTGCTACAACAGCAACTTTACCAGCCAACATCAAATCTGTTGCACGACGGATAGCGTCTACTAATGACTCGCGACAACCGTATTTATTATCAAACTTAGATTTTGTAACCGAATCATTTACGTTGATAGCAGGCAAATGTAATGTACCATTCTTCATACGTTCATACAAACGGTGAACACCTGTCGTCGTTTCTTCAGATAAACCCTTGATCCCATCAATCAATTCCGGATATTTATCAAACACCATATTGGTCAAGTCACCACCATCATCCAAGATTAAGTTCAAGGGTTGACGTTCCTCACCAAAAAATAAGGTTTGCTCGATGCACCAGTTAAATTCTTCTTCAGTCATACCTTTCCAAGCATATACAGGAATACCAGCAGCGGCAATCGCAGCAGCAGCATGATCTTGTGTAGAAAAGATATTACATGATGACCATGTAACATCAGCACCCAATTCTACCAAAGTTTCAATGAGAACTGCTGTTTGGATAGTCATATGCAGGCAACCCGCAATACGCGCACCTTTTAAAGGTTTTGCGGCACCAAACTCAGCACGAAGGCTCATTAAACCCGGCATTTCAGCTTCCGCTAATTCTATTTCTTTACGACCCCATTCAGCAAGGCTGATATCCCTCACTTTGTATGGTACGTATGTACTTGCTACTGATGACATATTATTCTTCTTTTTAGATTTAAAATTTATTAAACAAAAATACCATTCAATACCTTTAAATCAAAACGTTGAATTTGAAAGCTGCTAAATTCTGACATTGTTTTGAGACTAATGTCTTGACTTACCTCTAAACAAGCGTTATATTTGTACTATTAAATTTAAAAAAAGAACATTATGTATCCAGAATATTTAGTAGAACCAATGCGTAAAGAGCTTACAGATGTAGGTTTCGAAGAATTAAAAACTGCAGAACAAGTTGATGCGGCTATCGCTACTGAAGGCACTGTATTTGTCGTTGTAAACTCAGTATGTGGTTGTGCAGCAGCAAATGCGCGTCCTGCAGCTAAAGCAGCAGTGAAAAATGAAAAACATCCTACTAAATTTGTAACTGTTTTTGCAGGTATGGAAAAAGAGGCTGTTGATAAAGCAAGAAACTATATGTTGCCTTATCCTCCATCTTCTCCAGCAATGGCATTATTCAAAGATGGCAAATTAGTACACATGATAGAAAGACATATGATTGAGGGTCGCTCTGCACAAATGATTGCTGATAATTTAGCTGCAGCATTTGACGAGTACTGCTAATCATTTATTTTGATTTTTGAAAAAGAAAAAGGCTGTTCGATATATTCGAATAGCCTTTTTTGATGGTTTAATAGCCCCCCTCTTTTACCGAAAGGGATAAATCCTATACACATGTTACCTTAAACACATGCAGCTAATGCTGCCATTTTTTTAAAATAATTCAAGGTATCCATAACCCAAAATTTCTAAGTGTAAAACCATAATCAGGAATTCAAACTAAATGCCAAAAAAAACTGGACTACAACACATTAACACATCTTTAACGATACGAATAGTCATAGAAAAAGAAAAAAAAAGGTTTTACCTAATGTGCGTAAAACCTTTCTCCCATATGATGTTGTTTTTCTAGCTATTTACCTGATGGTTTAGCTTTAGGTACTATTTTTTTTACTTTTCGATCTATTGCTTTTTTTTCTGTGGAATCCTTCACTACTACCGGCGCAGATTTAAGTGGTATTGCCGGCTTTACCTTTGTTTCAGTTTGTTTAACAACCTTCTCAGGATGCTTTTGCTGAGCAGAGACCGATGCTGCACCGGACAATGTTACTATAGCAACTAAGGTTGCAACTAATGTCGTATATTTCATGGTATCTATAATTGAATGTGATTTATATCATCTGATTAAAATCGCTCAAACAAAGTGCCACAAAAACAGATATTAATAATGTAATTAACTTATTTTCAATACATTGATATTGAATAAACATTATTATTGAATCATAATAATAATACCATGATATCCTTGTAGAATTTTATGTTTAATATGGATTGGAAGCTAAAACTGTATACTTAAGCGCGCACAATTTCGCCAGATATCCATTTATTACTACACATTAATCCTCATTTATATCCGCTGATAGATTATCCTTCTTTAGTTTCCTCACTTTTAGAGACAATAAAACAAATGAAAGGATCAAGCAAATGACACTAGTCACCGCTAGAGCAATTATGGATGACCTAACATTGGCAACGGTCCCATGTTCAATCACAAGAACTCTAAAAATTTCCAAATAATGTGTCAAAGGAATCAATTTAGATATATGGACGACCCAATCAGGCATCTGACTCAGCGGCCATGTAAATCCACTCAATATAAAACTAGGGGTAGCGATAACCATCAATATTTCCGTTGCTTTAAGTTGACTCGGAATAAGGATACTTACAAGTATCCCGATAAAACTAACCGCAAGGAGAAACAAGAGCGATCCCAGCAAAAATGGACCCATGTGCACTTCCAATGGCATCCTATAAAATATTGAAAATCCGTAATAAAGAATATAAATTCCAACAGACATGATCAGGTAGGGTGCTATTTTAACAAAAATCAATAGCAATACATTAGAAGATTTAGACACCAAATTTGCAAAAGTACCTTTTTCAAATTCCGAAGCGAAACTTAAGGCCAACGCTAACATCATCACCTGCTGAAGCACAGTCAGCAATACACCAGGAAGCATAAAGTATAAATAGTTGCCACTTTTGATATTCTGGCGTATGATAGTTGTCTTAAACGGTTCATACTGTTGTGTCGCGATATATTCCGGCACGCCTTTTTTCTGTTGTGCTTTTATTTGAATCCCGGCCTTTAAAGTGGCTGCACAGACATTGGCCGCCATACTTGCATAATTGGACGTCAACGTATTGGATGCATTAACAAAGAAAGTCAATTCCGTAGGACGGTTATAATTAACATCAGCATCAAAATTCTTGGGAATCTGAACAACAACAGTCGCCTCTTTATTCAATGCTTCCTGTTTTGCATTGAAAGCATCCGGCAATATCGCCGCGACATATATGACCTCACTTTCATTAAACATGGTTATCAATTGTTGACTAAGTGGACTTCTATCTTCATCTACAACGATGATAGGCAAATCAGTCACTTTCCCTTTTTGATAAACGGCGCCAACCAAAACACCATATAAAACCGGTGCCCCTAAAAAAAGCATTAACAAAACTTTGTTTTGAAAAAAAAGCTGAAATTCCCGCTTCAATAAGGATAAGAATGTACGCATAATACTTATTTACTAGTGTCGAGATGAAGGATAAATGTTGCTTTTGTTAGAAGTGTTCGAGCATCATCCAACTGAACTGCTTTCAATTTCACTTCAAACAAGGATTCTTGTTGCTCAAAATCAGGATAGGCTGTAGCAATATTGGCATAAGAATTTAAGGCTTTGATAGAGACCACTTCCGCTTCTATTTGTTTATCTTTTAAATAAGGAAACAAAAGTTCTTGTTTACTACCCACCGTTAGGTTTTGCAATTGTCTTTCAGGAATCGTCACCCTAAAATAGGTCCCATCCACCAAGTAGCCCGAAAGCAAACTATAACCTGCCAAAGCAAGTTCCCCTACTTTCAAATTGATCGTTTCAATAGTCATATTCTGAGGAGCTAAGATAAAACGTTCTTTCGTCGCTACATCGACCTCAGAGACAGCACCAATTGCTCTTTCTTTTTGGCCCAACGCCATTTTTTGCTGTTCTATACGTGAACCATTTTCCGCATCTGCCAACTCGGCCTGAACAGCTAAATATTGATTTTTAGCACCTTGGAACTTCATATAGACTTCGTCATATTTTTGCTGTGCAATCAAAGAATCTTTAATCAAGTTTTCCATCCGTGTCAAAGATTTCTGTGCAAATTCATACTGTTCGCGTAGTCCATCTCGCTTAGCTCTCAATTGTTTCAATTGGTTTTCTGTGGCACCTTTTACAGCCATTTTATATTGGGCCTCAGCAGACTCAAGCGCACCCTTTGCTTGAATAGACTTTGCTTCAACCTCAGGAAATTCTAGAATCATCAAAGTATCACCAGCTTGTACAACATCTCCCTCGCTTACTAATATCTGATGTACTTTTCCAGGAATTTTCGTTGTTACAGCAATTTGATCCCGCTCAATTTTTCCTTCAAAAGAATTTTTGAGAGGAGTATCATGACCACAACTTTGTATTAATGCCGCGACGCCTAGGATATATATAAATTTTCTCATAATTACTTGACTAATGATTGATAAAGACTTCCTTGTGATTTTAATAATTCTAAAACAGCGCTACGTTGTACCAACAATTGATTATAAAAACTCAGCGATTGCTTATACAATTCGTTTTCCGCACTTAATCTTTCCGTGACATCTATTAAACCAGCTTCAAATTGCTTTGCTGCAAGAGCAAGATTATTATTGGCAATTTTAATCTGCTGTTCATGTACTGCCATCTTTTTCATCGACAATTGGTAATCCGAATTTGTTTTGCGTTGCAAAAGCAGTAATTTATCTTTCGTATCATTCCATTTATTCTGATTCATGATCAGATCAAGATTTGCTTTTTTAATATTGTTACGATGTTGATTACCATCAAATACATCCCACTTAGCCCCTACACCTATAGCAAAACCTGGAGCCAGTTGAAAATGATTCGCACTTAGATTTACATCTCCTGTAAGCGGCACATCTTTGAACTTAAATTTGGTATCAAACGCATTGAGATAAAAAGCACTACCAAATGCAAAGATTTGAGGTAATCGAGCACCCTTTTCTTTTTTCAATACATATTCATAAGCGCGCTGAGAAACTCGCCAAAGCTTGCAACTCTTTCCTGTTCTCCACCGGTGGCTGTACAGGATCAACTAAAACCAATTCAAGCGGATAACTAACAAGCTTAAGGCTATCAACGGTCATCTTTGTCAGTTCTTCTAATTTAAAATATAAGAGCTCACCGCTATTTTGAGATTCGGCTTTCTTACTTTCTAATTCCAGCATTGCCAATTTGATCTTATCACGATCATAGGGTATAGCTAAACCATTCTCAATCGCTTTGACAACTTTTTGATGTTCTTTATTCAATCTTTTCTCCGAATCAGCAATCAGGGCATCAACTTCTTTTAATAACATAATTTGATCAAAAGTCTGTACCACTTCTTGAGCAAGACCTTCATACCCCGCTTCGGTCATCAACTGCTGAGCTTTAAACTTTTCATCTAAAGCTCTTTTTCCATTCGTTATCTGTAATCCACTAAAAATTACCTGCGTAGCATTTACTCCTGCAAACCCCACTTGAGATGAGGTATTGAATTTCTGAGCACCTTCAAAAAGATTCAGGCCCAGTATCGGTAATGTTCTTGTTGGGAGATCCAACTCGCCAGTGCTATTTAGATAACCATACATCCCCATCGCAGTCACATGAGGTAATAGTTTTCCGCTAACAGTATTCTTATCTAAAAGCGTCTTCTGATTTTCTAAATAACTATTCTTAATATCGCTATTATTCTTAATTGCCTTTTGGATAGGTTCTTTCAACTGCGAGCTTATTCCTTGCTGCGCAAAGGAATTGCTTTGATGAAAGAATGGCAATAAAAATATCAAGCATGAAATTTTTTTAAATAACATATTCATAACTCTTTTAAGGGTCGATTAGTATCAATATTAACAATACAAATGTGCGTATGTTTTACGTCATAATTTTTAAGATATCTTAAAAAGAGAAGAAATCAAACCACTTGCCCTCTAATAACCGATAATGTTTGTTGGGAAATACCCAAATAAGAGGCAATATGTCCCAAAGAAGCATTCTGTAGGAGTTCTGGTGTTTCTTCTAAAAGTAACTGGTACCGTTCTAATGCGGTCTGGAATTGCGTATTGTAAAAACGATTTGAAAAACTTATCAATGAATCCAATAATGCTTTTTGAATGATTTGATTGACGATAATATCTGTCTTTGCTAATTCAAAAATAGGTTGGAAGGGTATAAAAGAAATTTTACATTTCGTTAGTGCTTGAAACCCGAAGAGCGATGGTTTCTGATAGAAAACACTTTCAATACCTGTGCTAAAGGTATTTGGTCCGAAAAAATAATGGGTGATATCTTTATTATTTTTGTAGTAGAAAATCCGAGTTAGACCAGTCTCTATAAAATAGATATATTTCAGGTAACTATCCGGTTCAAAGATTATATCACCTTTTTGAAATTCTTTTGTTTCAATGATTTGAGAAAATAAGAACGTTAAGTCGTCATCAATTGAATAAAGGCTTTTGAAATGCTCCAATACTGTCATACTTTAAATATGATAATTTTTAATGATATTACATCAAAAAAATGCCCTTAATATGTACATATTAAGGGCATTCCAATCTTTTATATTTATTTGCTATTGCATATCAAAAAGGTGTTTCTCTGCATGGTAAGATGATCTGACCAACGGGCCTGACTCTACATATTTGAAACCCATTTTCAAACCAATTTCTTTATACTTATCAAATTGAGCTGGGGTTACCCACTCTATAACGGGATGATGTGCTTTAGTCGGTTGCAAATACTGACCGATGGTCAAAATATCAACACCAACATCAAAAAGATCTTGCATCGTCTCGATAACATCCTGTTCAGTTTCACCAAAACCTAACATAATACCCGATTTAGTACGTAAACCAGCCTCAGAAATACGACGAAGACATTCTAATGAACGGTCATATTTTGCTTGGATACGAACTTCTCGAGTCAAACGGCGAACTGTTTCAATATTATGTGAAACAACCTCCGGGCGAACAGCCAATACGCGATCAAGATTCTCCCATTGTCCTTTAAAATCAGGAATCAATGTTTCCAACGTTGTTGTAGGACTTTCTTGACGGATAGCATTGATTGTTTCAGCCCAAATGATAGAACCACCATCTTTCAGGTCATCACGATCCACCGAAGTGATCACACAATGTTTCACTTGCATTAATTTAACCGAATTTGCAACTCGTGCAGGCTCATCTAACTCAACAGCTTTCGGTCGTCCTGTTGATACAGCACAAAACGAACAAGAACGTGTGCAAATATTACCTAAAATCATGAAAGTAGCCGTTCCTGCACCCCAACACTCACCCATGTTCGGACAGTTTCCACTTTCGCAAATAGTATGAAGCTTATGCTCATCTACTAATCCTCTGACATGTCTATATTCTTTACCAACTGGCAATTTTACACGCAACCAATCTGGCTTACGCTGTGTTTGTGTAGCAGGAATAACTGGAAGTTCAATCATAAGGCAAAGTTAATGATTATAAATGTAATTTTTAATCGACATTTTGTAGGAATACTATCATAATATCTGCAGACCCAACAAGCCATTTATGTTAAACGTATCGTTTTTTTTATGATATTTGTAGTTACATCATATTTAATACCAATTCATATGCGATTTAGCCATTCAATAACTTTGGTACTTTTAGCGGGAATGATACCCCTAAATATATTTGCTCAACAAAATTTTGACTTAATACCGAAACCAGCCAGCCTTACGCTCGCTATTGGTACCTACCACATACCTGCTGCCCCAAAGATCTACGTTTCACAAGATTTTTTAGCTGCTAGTCAGTTACTAACGGAGCACCCTGCGATTGAATCGGTCACTACTGAAATCGTAAAAAAAATCAAAAGAGCACCAAAAGAAGGTATTCGGATTTTAAAAGCCGAAGACACCGATAAATTGGATAAAGCTGCATATCGTATCGCTATCAATGAAAAGGGAATCCTTATTCTTGCGCATGAGGTGGCGCCAGTGATCAATGCCATCTATTCGCTAGTCCAATTAGGCTATCTACAAGATGATCCATCCCAAATCGCTGCTGTTGATATAGAAGACCAACCAAGCTTTTCCTATAGAGGTTTACATTTAGACCCTTCACGTCATTTTATTCCGTTTCCCATTATGAAGAAATTTGTGGATATCATGGCCATCTACAAATTTAACAATTTGCATTGGCACCTTACCGATGGAGCCGGATGGAGGTTAGAAATCAATCAGTATCCAGAATTGACGGCAAAAGCTGCGTGGCGTACACATGTCAAATGGAAAGATTGGTGGAACAATGGCCGTCAATATGTTGATGCCGGCACTCCAAATGCAAGCGGTGGTTTCTACACGCAACAACAAGCACGAGAATTGGTCGAATATGCAGCAGCAAAAGGAATCAATATCATTCCAGAAATAGAAATGCCCGGTCACTCCGAGGAAGTTCTTGCCGTTTACCCAGAATTGTCCTGCTCAGGACTACCATATACACAATCAGAATTATGTATCGGCAATGAAAAAACCTATACCTTCTTAAAAAATGTATTGGATGAAGTGATTGCTATTTTTCCCTCGCCTTACATCCATATTGGGGGTGATGAAGCTGACAAGAAACATTGGAAAAATTGTCCAAAGTGTCAAGCTTTAAAAGCAAAAGAAGGACTAAAATCTGAAGAAGAACTACAAAGTTATCTCATCAAACAAATCGATGAGTATGTACAATCAAAAGGGCGCAAGATCATAGGCTGGGACGAGATATTGGAGGGGGGATTAACGAAAGGTGCAACGGTCATGAGTTGGAGAGGCGAATCAGGGGGCATTAAGTCCGCTAACGCAGGTCACGATGTGATTATGACACCTGGCTCTCACCTTTATTTTGACTCCTACCAGACGGACCCTAGGACGCAACCGGAAACGATAGGTGGTTACCTACCCATCAGCAAGGTTTATGAATACAACCCCATCCCGGCTGATATCGAAAAAGATAAAGCCAAGCATGTATTAGGTGCTCAAGCGAATCTATGGGCAGAGTATATGCCCAACTACCAACAACTGGAGTATATGGCTTTTCCAAGAGCTTTAGCTTTAGCAGAAGTGGTATGGACAAAAACAGAATTGAAAAATTGGCCGAATTTCCATAAAAGACTACAGTCACATTATAAAATTTTGCAACATTTTGATATCAATTATTATCGTCCTTCTTACAATGTAAAAGCTAACGTAGATTTTGACGAAGCGAAAAATACAAATATAGTTACGCTAAGCACGGAACAGCTACATGCAAGCGATATCCGCTATACCATCGATGGATCAAAACCAACTTATCAATCCACCCCTTATAACAACTCCTTTGATCTCGCTACTCCAACGATTGTCAAGGCAGCATATTTCTTAGATTCTATCCAGGTAGGGCCTACTGAGACCATCCAACTGGATGTACATAAAGCCATAGGAAAAACGGTTACTTATAATAACAAGTGGGATGATGGATATCCAGCACAGAAAGAGTTGACATTGACCAATGGTGTCAAAGGTGGATTAACCTATCAAGATGGACAATGGCAAGGTTTTTTAAAGGATCTCGATGTTGTCGTTGACTTGGAGCGTCGCGAAGAAATCAATAGCGTGGCAATGAACTTCATGCAAATTACAGGTCCCGGTGTATATATGCCCGGAGAGTTTAAGGTTTTATTATCCGAGAATGGCCGTACATTCAGAGAAGTTGGCATTGTGCAAAACGATATATCAGACCAAGATCCTACTTTAACGTTTAAACGTTTTGAACTCAAATTGACAAAAGCACAGCAAGCAAGATATGTTCGCGTAATTGCTACAAACCCTAAAAGAGGATTTTTATTTGCAGACGAACTTATCGTCTATTAATAGCATCAATATAGCAAGAGAAGCGGCGTTTAAACAGATACCGCTTCTCTTATTTTTAGAGCGATATCATCCCTAAATGATTTATCTGAAAATAAATAGCGGAAAATCAAATAAAATGATGTAATTTTGCACTCCGACAAAGCGGTCGGAATATACCCTTCTCGAAGCGCATTTTTGATTGTCTTTGTTCATACTTTGAAATTTTATTTTTTGAACTAGATATAATGCCAAGAAACACCTCCATTAAATCGGTTTTAATCATTGGATCAGGTCCAATCGTCATTGGACAAGCCTGTGAATTTGATTATTCGGGATCTCAAGCAGCCCTTTCTTTAAAAGAAGAAGGCATTGAAGTTTCCATCATCAACTCGAACCCTGCAACGATTATGACTGATAAAGTCATTGCAGACCACGTTTATTTACTTCCTTTAACGGTAGAAAGTATTGAAGACATTCTTAAAGAAAATAATGTTGACGCCGTGTTGCCTACCATGGGTGGCCAAACAGCGTTAAACTTATGTATCGAAGCTTCAAACATCGGGTTATGGGAAAAATATGACGTTAAGGTTATCGGTGTTGATGTTGCTGCAATTGAAAAAACAGAAAACCGTGAAGAGTTCCGTCAATTAATGATCGATATCGGTGTAGGTGTAGCACCTTCGAAAATCGCCAACTCTTTCTTAGAAGGTAAAGAAGCTGCTCAAGAAATTGGGTATCCATTGGTTATCCGTCCTAGCTACACGCTAGCAGGTACCGGAGGTGGATTCGTACACTCGAAAGATGAGTTTGACGCAGCACTAAGCAGAGGCTTAAGCGCTTCTCCTACTCACGAAGTTTTAGTTGAGAAGGCCGTTTTAGGTTGGAAAGAATTCGAATTAGAGTTGTTACGTGATACCAATGATAACGTCATCATCATTTGTACAATCGAGAACTTTGACCCGATGGGTATCCACACGGGTGACTCTATCACAGTTGCTCCAGGGATGACTTTATCCGATAAGTGCTACCAAGACATGCGTAATCAAGCAATCTTGATGATGCGCTCAATTGGTAACTTTGCAGGTGGTTGTAACGTACAATTCTCTGTTAATCCGGATAACGAAGACATTATCGCTATTGAGATCAATCCACGTGTATCCCGTTCTTCAGCGCTAGCCTCTAAAGCGACTGGTTACCCGATTGCAAAAATTGCTGCTAAATTAGCAATTGGTTACAATCTGGATGAATTACAAAACCAAATCACGAAAACAACTTCAGCTTACTTCGAGCCAACTTTAGATTATGTAATCGTTAAAGTACCTCGTTTTAACTTTGATAAATTCAAAGGAGCAAATACGGAATTAGGCTTACAAATGAAAGCAGTAGGTGAGGTAATGGCAATCGGCCGTACGTTTATCGAAGCACTTCAGAAAGCTTGTCAATCATTAGAAACAAACCGTGCTGGTTTAGGTGCCGATGGTCGTCAATTACGCGATCTAGAAGAAATCATGTATAGTCTAGAGCATCCAAGTGGTGACCGTCTATTCCATATAAAAGATGCTTTCGAATTAGGAGTTCCTTTGGAATCAATCCGCAAAGCAACACGCATCGATAAATGGTACTTAGTACAAATTCAAGAATTAGTAGCTTTAGAAACAGAACTTCGTCGTTACCAATTAAATAATATCCCTAAAGATTTCTTCATGACCTTGAAACAAAAAGGTTATTCAGATATTCAGATCTCTTGGTTATTAGGAAATGTAACAGAAGATGAAGTATACGACCGTCGTAAAGCGCTAGGCATCAGCCGTGTTTACAAAATGGTTGATACATGTGCTGCGGAATTCCCTGCACAAACTCCTTACTTCTACTCTACGTTTGAGGAAGAAAACGAATCTGTACCATCTGACAAGAAAAAAATCGTCGTATTAGGTTCAGGTCCAAACCGTATCGGTCAAGGTATCGAATTTGATTATTCTTGTGTACACGGTCTATTGGCAGCTAAAGAAGCTGGATTCGAAGCCATCATGGTGAACTGTAACCCTGAAACTGTTTCAACAGATTTCAACATGGCTGATAAATTATACTTTGAGCCTGTATTCTGGGAGCATGTTCGCGAAATCATTGAGTTAGAAAAACCAGTTGGTGTAATCGTTCAATTAGGTGGACAGACAGCTCTTAAAATGGCGGATCAATTAGAAGCATTAGGCGTTAAGATTATCGGAACAGACTTCCAAAATATGGATTTAGCCGAAGATCGTGGTCGTTTCTCAGATCTATTAAAATCATTAGATATTCCATATCCGAGATATGGTGTTGCCGAATCTGCAGAAGAAGCAATCAAAGTTGCGAATGAAGTAGGTTACCCAGTTCTTGTACGTCCGTCATATGTATTAGGAGGTCAAGGAATGAGCATCGTGATCAATGATGATGACTTGGAGAAAGCAGTAGTCAATTTATTGAAAAACCTTCCTGGAAACCGTGTCTTAATTGACCACTTCTTGGATCGTGCTGAAGAGGCTGAATCAGATTCAATCTGTGATGGTGAAGATGTACACATCATTGGTATGATGGAGCACATCGAGCCTGCAGGAATCCATTCAGGTGACTCTTACGCAGTATTACCTCCATTTAGCTTATCACAGTCTGTACAAGACAAAATGGAAGAGTACTCTATTAAATTAGCGAAAGCATTAAACGTAAGCGGTTTATTAAATATACAATTCGCAGTAAAAGGTGAAAATGTATATGTAATCGAAGCTAACCCACGTGCATCACGTACCGTTCCTTTTATCGCTAAAGCATACGATGTACCTTACATCAATATCGCAACAAAAATCATGTTGGGTGTAAACAAATTGAAAGATTTCAAAATCGAGCGCAAGTTGCAAGGTTGGGCAATTAAAGAACCTGTATTCTCGTTCTCTAAATTCCCTGAAGTTGATAAACAATTAGGACCAGAAATGAAATCGACAGGTGAAGCCATCCGTTTCATCAAAGATTTAAATGATCCTTACTTTAGAGATTTAGTTGCTAAAAAATCGATGTTCTTATCGAAATAAGCACAAATCACTTATACAAAAAAAGCCTTCTTATTAATTTAAGAAGGCTTTTTTTGTATTTATAAAATTCTTCGGAATCTATATATCCTTGACGCATCTAAATCCGACATTGTTCGTCGGACTATTAATCTCACCCTTACCCCTGCTCCCTGCTTTATAACGTTCACAATATTGGTCGTTACAGAGAAATGAACCTCCACGTTGTACACGTTTTACAGCACCGGGTTCATCAGGGTCATAAGAGTCCTTCGGACCACTGGGATTATCGGCCGTGCTATTCGCGTAATAATCCGGACGATAATAATCCGCACACCATTCCCAGACATTACCTTCCATATCATACAGACCAATAGCATTGGAAGGAAAAGCTTTAGCTGGTGAAGTACCGATATAACCATCTAACTTCGTATTGAGAAACCGGGAATTCCCCTTGAAAAATATTCGCCAGATAACGGTCATTATCCAACAATTCATTTCCCCAATAATAGGTCATTGGATTTGAAGTTCTGGCGCGTGCGGCATACTCCCATTCTGCCTCTGTCGGTAAACGCTTTCCTGTCCACTTCGCATACGCTTCAGCATCTTGGTAAGCAATATGCACTACTGGAAAGGTCTCCTTGCCCTGAATACTGCTATTTGGCCCTTCAGGATGCCTCCAGTTGGCTCCGACCACATAAGACCACCATTGTAGGTGATTGTTCAAACCTTGAACCTCTTTAGGGGGTGAAAAAATTGCTGAACCTGGTTTCAACATATTGGGATCTACACCTGGAAATTCTTTTGGATCCAAAGGTCTCTCCGCAAGAGTTACATAACCTGTAGCCTGCACAAATTTCTCAAATTGACCATTCGTAACTTCATGTTCATCAATTAAAAAATCTGCTATCTTAACTTCATGAACAGGCTTAGCATCTGCAAAATCATTCGACCCCATCATGAAATAACCACCAGCGACATGTACCATCTTGACCTTATCGATACCAGCACCTTCTACAATATGGTGCGCAGTATCTGAATCCGAAAACCGTGATGGGATATGAGCTGCCATATAACAACGAGAAGAATCTTGGGAGACAAAAAGATCAGCTGTTTGGCCCTTCGGCTCGCTATTGCTAAAGCATGAAAGCAATAAACAAAAAGATGGGGTAAATAAGAATAATTTCGTGTTCATGAGTAGGTGAATATCAAATAAAGATACAATTTATACATTTTTAAACAAGAACTGAAAATAACCTAAAATAAAAAAGGAGAACAGTTAGCTGTTCTCCTTCTTCTTTGGGACAAAAAGATTATACGCCTAATTGAACACCACTTACTTTACCTTCTTTTGAACGGATTTTAGTAGTACCACCACCATTCAATGTAATATCTACTGGGGTATTGGTCTTCCAAGCACCTTTTGTAAAGTCAGGAATATCTACAGTTCTAGAATCACGTTTAACCGAATCAAAACTTAACGGTACGATACAGCTCCATGAAGCAGCATCATAAACATCCTGATCCAATGGTAAACCATTACGTAAACAGTCAATTAATCTCCAATCCATCATGAAATCCATTCCACCGTGACCACCTACTTGTTTTGCTTGCTCACCAATGAATTTCACCAATTCAGGTGTGTATTTTGTATACAGTTCTTTCAATTTATCCTTAGAGATAAATTCATGTCCAAAAGCAATATTCTCATCAGGGTACTTCTGCGCAAAACCTTTAGTACCACTTAACGTATGTAATCTAGAGTAAGGTCTTGGGGAAGTAACATCATGTTGCAACATAATTGTTTTACCCAATTCAGTACGAATCAGGGTTGTATTCATATTACCTCTGAAGCTTTTACCCACAAATTCTTGATAGAAAGAATCTGTTGCTGCCAATTCTTTCGCCTTAGCACCCATTTGAAAATCATTAGTAGACATGGCAACTAAATGATTCATCTTGTCACCACGGTTAATGTTCATACATTGCGCAACAGGACCTAAACCATGCGTAGGATATAAGTTACCGTTCAGCTTAATATTCTCACGTAATCTCCACATGTTATCGTAACCATTTTTCGCAAAATTCAAGTCCAATAAATCGTGGATATATGCACCTTCACCATGTAGGATTTCACCAAATAAGCCCTGACGTGCCATATTCAATGTTAACATTTCAAAGAAGTCATAGCAACAGTTTTCCAACATCATGCAATGCTTTTTTGTCTCTTCCGAAACTTTAACAACTTCCCAACAATCTTTTACTGTTAATGCAATAGGCACTTCACAAGCAGCATGCGCACCAGCTTTCATTGCACCAATACTCATTTGAGCATGATAATCCCAAGGCGAGCAAATATATACTAAATCTAATTTTTCATTCTTTAGCATGTCTTTCCATCCGTCTTCACCGGAATAAGACTTTGCATCTTTCAATGATTTTTTGCGTAATATACCTTGAGCACGTTCAACACGGTCAGCATGCTTATCGCATAAAGCCACAATTTCAACACCTTCAATGTATGATAAACGGTCTACAGCACCTGGACCACGCATCCCTAACCCAATAACAGCAATACGTACTTTATCAATTTTTGGAGCTACAAAACCCGACATATTGAATTTTGTCGCTGCAAACGCATTGGTATTTAAAGTTGGTAATGTCATCGCAACAGATGATAAAATACCCGCTTTCTTCAAGAAATCTCTTCTATTAGCATTCATATTTGATAGATATAATTTACATACAAAATTAAAGGGGCTATAGAAAGCCCCTCTAAAATCACCTATTTTAAAACAAACTAAACAGTCTTTGAAATGATTATCAAACCTAGTGATACCAGTCGTTCAATAATTAGTTATAGAATTGGTCTACGACCTTTTCTATAACAAGAATACACTAGAAAATCGATAATTAAAAATAAAATATCAAAGCAAACGATTGCTTAAAATAAACAACCGTTTGCAGAGCAGCCATAACCACGACAACAAGCTCAAATTCTAGTAACCAATAAGTTACACCAAGTCATCACCTACCCTAATATTTGAAAATAAGCTTAAAATGACAACCCCTCCTACAAAAAAATATTTCGTACCCGGTCGTTCCCAATATCAATATAAAGTAAACGATTGCCTGCATGTCGACTAGAGAAAACGTTAGGTATGCTTATGCAGATAACAGCGAATATCCCGTATACCAACTTTTCAGAAAATTTAAGGGGCAAGCTTTGTGAAGACTCTGTTTAAATCCCAAAACGTTATCTAACAAAGTAAAAAGGACTATAGTACATTGCTGACCCCTTTATATATAAAGTTGTATCCTTTACAAACAACATATGGTTGCTTAACAAAATGGGAGTGCCGCCACCCGCTATTCTACGCTTTAAATGTCAACATGGTCATCTTTAGAGGCCACAATAGCTCCATAACAGAATGGATCATAGCCATAACAGCTATTGCGAGCTTCAAGGGTAAAATCAGTGATCCTTACGGACCCGATATGCTCCAAAAGCAGGAGGGATATAACCATAACTGTTATTATGGGCTTCTAATGTTAAGATAGGATCTAGGACCTACTTGGTGGGCAAAGCTGCAGGGCACTTTACAGGCAGAGAAGTGTCGATAGCCCGTGTCAAGGGAGAGAAATCGACCTTAGTAATATATAAAAGACAGAGATATCGGATAATGTGTCCAAGAGAACGTGACCCTGGGATGGTCACCGATAACTGCCAGGAAATGGTACCAACTAATTTCCAGTCCATTGCAGTGTTTTGAGGCAAGGCCATCGGTTGCTGGGTGATGTCCGGTCCGGCGGTGCTGTCCCCCAGAAAATACGGAACACAAAAAAGCCCTTGCTGTCATGCAAGGGCTTCTGTATAAAAAAAGGCACCGACCTACTCTCCCACCTGTTACGGCAATACCATCGGCTCTGGCGGGCTTGACTTCTCTGTTCGGAATGGGAAGAGGTAGACACCGCCGATATAGGCACCTAAAATAAGGTTATCAGAATATAGCAACACTATCCTTTATGGATAAAAGTGACCATCTGATCTATAGACAATTGAAAGAAAAACTAAAAGAGGAAGACAACAGTGTCTGCGTTGCTTGAGAAAGCTTCGGGTGATTAGTATTGCTCAGCTATGGTATCTCTACCTTTACACCTGCAACCTATCGACGTAGTAGTCTTCTACGGCCCTATAAGGAAGTCTCATCTCGTGGCTAGTTTCGCACTTAGATGCTTTCAGCGCTTATCTATTCCCGACGTAGCTACCCAGCCGTACACCTGGCGGCATAACTGGTTTACCAGCGGTCAGTCCATCCCGGTCCTCTCGTACTAAGGACAGATCCACTCAAACTTCCAACGCCCACAACAGATAGGGACCGAACTGTCTCGCGACGTTCTGAACCCAGCTCGCGTGCCACTTTAATGGGCGAACAGCCCAACCCTTGGGACCTTCTCCAGCCCCAGGATGTGACGAGCCGACATCGAGGTGCCAAACCTCCCCGTCGATATGAGCTCTTGGGGGAGATCAGCCTGTTATCCCCAGCGTACCTTTTATCCTTTGAGCGATGGCCCTTCCATACAGAACCACCGGATCACTATGTCCGTCTTTCGACCCTGTTCGACTTGTTGGTCTCACAGTCAAGCAAGCTTATGCCATTGCACTCCTCGTACGGTTACCAAGCGTACTGAGCTTACCTTTGAAAGCCTCCGTTACCTTTTTGGAGGCGACCACCCCAGTCAAACTACCCACCAAACAATGTCCTCGATATAACCGAGTTAGAAACCGGATACAGAAAGGGCGGTATTTCAAGGTTGATTCCATGACTCCTAGCGAAGCCACTTCAACATCTCCCGCCTATCCTACACATCCTGTACCCAATTCCAATGTTAAGCTATAGTGAAGGTGCATGGGGTCTTTCCGTCCCGTTGCGGGTAATCGGCGTCTTCACCGATACCACAATTTCACCGAGCTCATGGCTGAGACAGCGCCCAGATCGTTACACCATTCGTGCAGGTCGGAACTTACCCGACAAGGAATTTCGCTACCTTAGGACCGTTATAGTTACGGCCGCCGTTTACTGGGGCTTCGATTCAATGCTTCTCTTACGATGACATCCCCTCTTAACCTTCCAGCACCGGGCAGGTGTCAGGCCTTATACTTCATCTTTCGATTTTGCAAAGCCATATGTTTTTGTTAAACAGTCGCCTGGGCCTTTTCACTGCGGCTTCTCCATTGCTGGAGGAAGCGCCCCTTCTCCCGAAGTTACAGGGCCATTTTGCCGAGTTCCTTAGCCATGATTCACTCGAGCACCTTAGGATTCTCTCCTCGACTACCTGTGTCGGTTTACGGTACGGGTTTTTATAACCTGAAGCTTAGCGGGTTTTCTTGGAAGTCTGTTTACCTGCTCTATCAACGCCGCCGAAGCTTTGCTGTACTATTGGGTTTCAGCAGGGTCGGCGGATTTGCCTACCGTCCCTATACCTACGCCTTTCAACGAACTATTCCGTCAGTTCGCGGCAGTGTCACTACTCCGTCACCACATCGCAGTTATAAAAAGTACTGGAATATTGACCAGTTGTCCATCGGCTTACTCCCTTCGGATGCGCCTTAGGCCCCGACTAACCCTGATCCGATTAGCGTTGATCAGGAAACCTTAGTCTTTCGGTGGGCGGGTTTCTCACCCGCCTTATCGTTACTTATGCCTACATTTGCTTTTCTATGCACTCCACGACCCATTACCAGATCGCTTCACCGTAAATAGAATGCTCCCCTACCAGATGCAACGTATGTTGCAAATCCATAGCTTCGGTAATACACTTGATGCCCGTTTATTATCCACGCCCGGCCGCTCGACTAGTGAGCTGTTACGCACTCTTTAAATGAATGGCTGCTTCCAAGCCAACATCCTAGCTGTCTAGGCAACCGGACCTCGTTAGTTCAACTTAGCGTATATTTAGGGACCTTAGCTGATGGTCTGGGTTCTTTCCCTCTCGGCCTTGGACCTTAGCACCCAAAGCCTCACTGCCGGCCATATCTTATAGCATTCGGAGTTCGTCTGGATTTGGTAGGATTTGACTCCCCCGCACCCAATCGGTAGCTCTACCTCTATAAGACTCTATGCCGACGCTGTTCCTAAAAACATTTCGGGGAGTACGAGCTATTTCCCAGTTTGATTAGCCTTTCACCCCTACCCTCAGGTCATCCGAAAACTTTTCAACGTTTATCGGTTCGGTCCTCCATTACATGTTACTGCAACTTCAACCTGCCCAAGGGTAGATCACAAGGTTTCGCGTCTACCTCATCTGACTATGCGCCCTATTAAGACTCGCTTTCGCTTCGGCTGCGTGGCTGAACCACTTAACCTTGCCAGACAAGAGTAACTCGTAGGCTCATTATGCAAAAGGCACGCCGTCACTGCACCTGGCAGCTCCGACCGCTTGTAAGCACACGGTTTCAGGTTCTTTTCACTCCTCTGTTCGAGGTTCTTTTCACCTTTCCCTCACGGTACTAGTTCACTATCGGTCTCTCAGGAGTATTTAGCCTTATCAGATGGTGCTGACAGATTCCCACAGGGCGTCTCCGACCCCGCGGTACTCAGGGTACTGCTAGGCTAGCATTCTATACGTGTACCGGGCTATCACCGTTTATAGCTGGGCTTCCCATCCCATTCCACTTCTGTTTGCTAATGCCACATCGCAGCCCTACAACCCCACTGATGCCGTAACATCAATGGTTTGGGCTCTTTCCCGTTCGCTCGCCACTACTTGGGAAATCATTATTATTTTCTTCTCCTACGCCTACTTAGATGTTTCAGTTCAGCGCGTTCGCGTATTATACAACATACCTTCAGTATGCTAGGTTGCCCCATTCGGAAATCTTCGGATCGAACTCACATTTGCTGATCCCCGAAGCTTATCGCAGCTTATCACGTCCTTCATCGCCTCTGAGAGCCTAGGCATCCCCCGTGTGCCCTTATTTACTTTCTTCACCTCATAGCCCTTTTGCTACTATGGGTTGCTTTTTGATATATATAACCATGATGCTACGCATTAATCCGTTCGGCCTTGACCGAGGGTCTTCATAATACATCGAGCACATCACAGTATTGTCTCTACTGTTGTCTTCTCTTGTAATTTTTTTCTTTCAATATGTCAAAGAACTCTTTGTCCCCCTTATAATGAACACAATATCTTGGTGTTCGGGCAGACCTGTGGAGAATATCGGAGTCGAACCGATGACCCCCTGCGTGCAAGGCAGGTGCTCTAGCCAGCTGAGCTAATTCCCCGTATCGTTTTATGGTAGTCCCGAGCAGATTTGAACTGCTGACCCCTACATTATCAGTGTAGTGCTCTAACCAACTGAGCTACGGGACTAGCTTATCATTCTCTCTCTGGACCATCCTACAGGGATGGGCACATTTCTTCAAATGTTTCTTTTTGTTTCTATAATATAAATCATGTGTATACGTAACGAGCTTCAATCTTGAATGCTCTAGAAAGGAGGTATTCCAGCCGCACCTTCCGGTACGGCTACCTTGTTACGACTTAGCCCCAATTATCGGTTTTACCCTAACACGCTCCTTGCGGTTACATGCTTTAGGTACCCCCAACTTTCATGGCTTGACGGGCGGTGTGTACAAGGCCCGGGAACGTATTCACCGCGTCATTGCTGATACGCGATTACTAGCGAATCCAACTTCATGAGGTCGAGTTGCAGACCTCAATCCGAACTGTGAATGGCTTTTAGAGATTAGCATCATATTGCTATGTAGCTGCCCGCTGTACCATCCATTGTAGCACGTGTGTAGCCCCGGACGTAAGGGCCATGATGACTTGACGTCGTCCCCACCTTCCTCACTGTTTGCACAGGCAGTCTGTTTAGAGTCCCCGACATAACTCGCTGGCAACTAAACATAGGGGTTGCGCTCGTTGCGGGACTTAACCCAACACCTCACGGCACGAGCTGACGACAGCCATGCAGCACCTAGTTTCGTGTCCCGAAGGACTGATCCGTCTCTGGATCATTCACTAACTTTCAAGCCCGGGTAAGGTTCCTCGCGTATCATCGAATTAAACCACATGCTCCTCCGCTTGTGCGGGCCCCCGTCAATTCCTTTGAGTTTCAATCTTGCGACCGTACTCCCCAGGTGGATAACTTAACGCTTTCGCTTGGACGCTTACTGTGTATCGCAAACATCGAGTTATCATCGTTTAGGGCGTGGACTACCAGGGTATCTAATCCTGTTTGATCCCCACGCTTTCGTGCATCAGCGTCAATGCTAACTTAGTGAGCTGCCTTCGCAATCGGAGTTCTAAGACATATCTATGCATTTCACCGCTACTTGTCTTATTCCGCCCACTTCAAATAGATTCAAGTCCTACAGTATCAAAGGCACTGCGACAGTTAAGCTGCCGTCTTTCACCACTGACTTATAGGACCGCCTACGCACCCTTTAAACCCAATAAATCCGGATAACGCTTGGATCCTCCGTATTACCGCGGCTGCTGGCACGGAGTTAGCCGATCCTTATTCTTCAGGTACATTCAGCTACTTACACGTAAGTAGGTTTATTCCCTGACAAAAGCAGTTTACAACCCATAGGGCAGTCATCCTGCACGCGGCATGGCTGGTTCAGAGTTGCCTCCATTGACCAATATTCCTTACTGCTGCCTCCCGTAGGAGTCTGGTCCGTGTCTCAGTACCAGTGTGGGGGATTCTCCTCTCAGAGCCCCTAGACATCGTAGCCTTGGTGAGCCGTTACCTCTCCAACTAGCTAATGTCACGCGAGCCCATCCATATCCTATGAATATTTGATCATCGAGTGATGCCACTCGATGATGTTATGCGGTGTTAATCTCTCTTTCGAGAGGCTATCCCCCAGATATGGGTAGGTTGCTCACGCGTTACGCACCCGTGCGCCACTCTCATCGGTTCGTAGCAAGCTACTCCCCGAATCCCGTCCGACTTGCATGTATTAGGCCTGCCGCTAGCGTTCATCCTGAGCCAGGATCAAACTCTCCATTGTAAAATGAAGTGTAAGATCAAGACTATTTATAATAAATAGAATTGTCTTGTATTTTATTTCTAATTCTAAAATTGAACAGGTTGATTTTTTTTAACTTTCGTCGTTTCTCAACACTACTCGTTACGTTACATGATTATATTTTTAAAGAACTTTTTTCGCTTCCGCATCTCGCTTCGGCTATATGATGTCGGCATTGCGCCGTTATCGATCTTGTTTTGGTTCCCTTCGTTTCCGTTGGGACTGCAAAGGTAGAGATCTTTTTGGTATATCCAAAATAAATGTGAAAATTTATTTTTGGAGTCCTTTTCGATTTCTGCGTCTAAATAACATAGACCCTCTTTTTTTCAGTGTCAGCC
The DNA here is from genome assembly GCF_044740685.1 of Sphingobacterium sp. SG20118. NCBI lineage: Bacteria > Pseudomonadati > Bacteroidota > Sphingobacteriia > Sphingobacteriales > Sphingobacteriaceae > Sphingobacterium > Sphingobacterium sp. SG20118. Next base: position 270,193 of record NZ_CP172826.1, on the reverse strand, counting down.
CTTTCGAACCGACCGTTCCTCCCTTGCGGAGTGGTGCAAAGATAGACCATTTTTATAATCACTTCCAAACGTTTTCTTGCTTATTTATTGAGGAAGAGGTTAACTTGCTGTATCATTGGATGATTTATTTCTGAAAGAGCCGAACTGAGGGCTGGATATCGCCCAAAAAGCAGGTGCTATGGCCGATCGCTCCTTTATCATGGCCGATCGCATGCTTCTTATTACAGCGCTATAGATAAGTATGGATACGCAATAATAGACCAGCATGGCCAATCGTTCCTTTATATATAGTATAAGGGCTTATTCTCTCTATATAAAAAATAAGTGTGAAAGGCTTCAATCGACTGGAATAGCAGATCACTCCTTATATATAGCATAAAGTAAACGCATATTGTACCGCTATAGATAAGTAGGGATGATTATCAATCGACAGGAATAGCAGATCACTCCTTATATATAGTATAAGCACTTATTGTCTCTCTGTAGAAATAAGTGTGAACGACTATACTAGACCGGAATAACCATTCACTTTTTATAATAGCATCCCTTACCTACTGATTCCATCGCTATAGATAAGTATGGACTGACTATAATCAGACCAGAAGAGCAGCTAGCTTCTTTATAGATAGTATATAGTAAATACATATTGTACCGCTATAGATAAGCATGGACACAACAGCAGATATTCAATATGCAGATCCTACTTGGATTATAACCTAAGTAATATGAACTAGGTACCAACTTCGGTATTAAAATAGGTGTAGACCAGAGATAGCTTGGTATTAGTAGGGGGTTAATAGGGATATACCCCTATTAACCCCCTACTAACCCCCTATAATCCCCCTCTTAATACACTATTAAATCTGAAGTTGGTACTAATTTGATATCAACTTATTATCAAGCTTTCTCCTGAACCGATAAAGGTGGTTAGCTGCAAAGCAATTCCATAATTTGAATGGAACAGCACTTTGCAAAAAAGTATTCAAAAGCCAAATTCAAGCGAGTTTCAAAACATGCATAGCATAAATCTTCAACTCAAAGAACAACAGAGAACAAGAGTCAGCGTTTAGCTGGTAATTAAATAAGAGATAAATAGGAATTAAGGACACTTAATAGACATTACACTAATCTTTCAATAATACAGGGGTAATATAAAGACCATCATTTATTCATATATCCTTATTCATAAGGAAACATCCAGCCCCTTACTTTGAAAAAATGATTCACGATGATAAAAGTTGCTTTTTTTGCGGAGATAATGATTCCTGACTTTGATGGAGCTGCTCGAACAATTTTTCAACTTGTCGACCGCATCGATAAGGGAAGATTTGAATTTTTGTTTATATATGGAACAGGACCTGAAAAAATACAAGATTTCGAATCCTTAAAAATACCATCGCTGAGTATTCCAATCCAGCAGAACTATAGTATGGCTATCCCCGCCTTAGCTGACCAACGTCTCAAAAAGAAACTTCATGATTTCAATCCTGATATCATTCATATTGCTACTCCCTCCCTTCTGGGGTTCTATGCACAGAAATATGCCTTAAAAAATCAAATACCTGTCATCAGTATATACCATACACATTTTGTAAGCTACATTGATTACTACCTTAAGCATTTTTCTTTCTTAGTCGGACCCACAAAAAAGAAAATCATTCAAACACAGAATAAATTCTACAATAACTGTGACAAAGTATATGTCCCTACAACGAGTATTGTATCTGAACTCATCAAAATGGGCGTCAACCCCAGTTTGATGCAGATTTGGAAACGAGGAATTGACAATACGTTATTTTCACCAAAGAAAAAAGATTCATCTTGGTTAAAAGAAATAACGGGCAACGACCACCCAACACTATTATTCGCGAGTCGATTAGTGTGGGAAAAGAATTTGAAAACATTGATTGACATCTATACCTTATTGAAACAACAGAACATTCCTTTTAATTTTATAGTAGCAGGAGATGGTTTCTGCTCTAGATATCTGCCGCCAAAAAATGCCTGAGGCACTATTTTTAGGAAAGCTGAACCACGATGATCTTTCAAAATTATATGCTTCTTCTACCCTATTTATATTTCCTTCTCATTCGGAAACTTATGGCAACGTCGTAATCGAAGCCTTAGCTTCAGCACTACCCTGCGTTATTGCTGATGGTGGTGGTTCAGCAGATTTAATCATTGAAGGTGTCACTGGTTTTAAATGTAAACCCAAAGATGCTAATGCCTTCGTCAACCGCATTACACAATTATTTCGGGATGAAAAATTAAGGACTGAACTCGGACATGCAGGTTTAGAGTTCAGTAAATCAATGGACTGGACTTCTTTGGCGGATACTTATTTTGAAGAACTTGAACAAATGAGCACAGCTGTAACGGATTCAATTGTTAAAATTCAAGCTGGTTAATGCTGAAACGAATTTTCAAAATTACGATTAGCCTTATCATTCTTCTTTCTTTAGCTGTCTTCATCAGTCATATTGATCTAAAAGCAGTATTTAAAGAAGTCGCTAATATGGGCTGGAAGCTCCTCTGGATTATTGTGATCACCGGACTGGCATATCTCCTTGGAACAGCGGGGTGGCAAAATTGCTTCATCGAAAAACCAAAACAAACATCCTTATGGCAACTATTCTGCATCAGACATATTGGAGAAACTGTAGGACTATTCAACCCCACAAGTATTATAGGTGGTGATTATATTAAAACTGTACTGCTAAAACCAACAGGTACTTCTGAGCAAGAAATTGTAAATTCTGTACTGATATCACGGTTTTTGGCTATTATCACACAATTTTCATTATTCGGCCTTAGCGGATTGTGGTTTCTATTGGGTTCTTTTACTAAAAATATACCCGAACAAATGCTACCGATGTTATGGATATTAGTCATGTTGCTCTTTTCGCTTCCGCTTATTACCTTTTGCATCCTCAAAAGATCTAAAAAATTTGAGGTAAGCTCTACGCTATCTTGGAGCTTCTTTCGAAAGCTAAGTATACGTTTTCAAACTATCCTCAATGCTGTATTAGCATTTCATCAAGGACATCCATATCAATGCTACCGTGCATATTTCTATTTTTTTCTACATTGGATGGTGGGTGCTTTGGAACTTTTTCTCATTCTATACTTTTCAGGCATCACCATCCCGATCATACTGAGCCAATTTATGGATATGAGCATTGTCATTATCAAAAGTTTCGGTGCTTTTATTCCGGCTCAAATCGGAATTGAAGAATTCGGGAATAAGCTATTATTGACTAGTGCTGGTATTTATACCGTTCAAATTTGGCTAACCATCGCTTTAATCAGACGTTCCAGACAAGTTTTCTGGATAACCTTTGGCTTCTTAGCCTATATTGGACTTAAAAAAAGACCGTCCCTATTATCCTATGGAAATTCTCTTCGTCAGCCATAAATACCCCCCAGCTATTGGCGGCATGGAAAAACAGAGCTTTGAACTCATCAATCACATCGCCACGTATACGACCGTGCATAAAATCGTTTATCAAGGAAATGAATCCATTATCAAATTCTTTTCCTTATTGAATAAACGGATTCTATCCCTACTCATGAAACATCCTAACATCAAGCTTATCCATTTCAATGATGGTTTAGTTGCTGCTTTTTCTTTACGTCATAGGGGTTATGAACAGCTAAAAAAGGTGGTTACAGTACATGGTCTTGACATTGTATTTCCCTTCGCTTACTTTCAAAATAAAATCATTCCTCAATTCAATAAATTTGATAAAATCATAGCCATTAGCCGAGCGACAAGACAGGCTGCAATCGACAGAGGTATCGACCCTGCAAGAATTGAGGTCATTCCAAATGGTGTTGACCATAAACTAGTCGTAGAAACGGCAATTCCGATAGCGGCTCTGCTAAGCAAATACAATATTACTACTCAAGAGGATAAACTCATCCTTGCACTTGGGAGACCCGTAAAGCGAAAGGGTATTTCTTGGTTTATCAGTAACGTGTTGCCACAACTACCATCGGACTATAAACTTATTCTAATAGGACCCTTTGCTGCAACCGCAACATGGAAGGAAAAATTACTGGATGCAATTCCCAATCCTTTACAACATCTTCTATTTCTGTTCTTAGGGTATCCATCTGATCAAAAAGTAATACGTCGTTATTTAAAAAACCCTGAATTTAAAGACCGATTGCAGCATATAGGGAAAATTCCTTTGGCTGATTTACAATCATTGCTTCGCCATGCCGGACTTTTCATCATGCCCAATATCAAAGTTGAGGGGGATATGGAGGGTTTCGGATTAGTATGTCTAGAAGCAAGTATTTGTGGCGCGACCGTATTTGCTTCAGATATTGAAGGTATCAGCGATGCTATTATTCACCAGAAGAACGGCATCTTAGTTACAGCGGGCCAGGAACAGCACTGGATTTCGGAAATTAGAAAAGCTCTTGAGCATCCTTCGCTTTTAAAAAGTAAAAGCAAAGAGTTCCAAGCTTACTCTTTGAAGCATTATAGCTGGGATAAAATGGCAAAGGGTTATTTTAATTTGTTTCAGCATTTGATGTACCCTCCTAGCGTAAAGTAGCCATGGCCAATAGCTTCAATTAATGATAAACAATAATACATCTCTCTTCATGGGCGGATTTGGCTCTTAAAAGATTGAGGTAAGACCCAAAGTATTATGCTGTAAGCTAAATATCATCATCAATACCTCTAAAAATAAACTCCTTTGTCGCTATCAGCTCTAGGTCATCATCGTCAATTCTGAAAGCACCTTTAACTAAAAAGCACTCAGACCTGTAATATCATGACCGGTTATCAATAGATGGATATCATGGGTACCTTCGTACGTAATGACTGATTCGAGGTTCATCATATGGCGCATCATTGGAAAGTCACCAACAATTCCCATTGCTCCCAATATCTGCCGTGATTCTCTAGCGATTTCCAATGCCATATGCACGTTATTACGCTTTGCCATTGAAATTTGTTCGGGAGTAGCTTTTCCTTCATTTTTTAAAACGCCTAATCGCCAGGATAATAATTGGGCTTTTGTTATTTCTGTGAGGAACTCGGCGAGTTTTTTTTGCTGCAATTGATAGGATGCTATGGGTTTCCCAAACTGCTCTCTTTCCAACGCATATTTAACCGCGGTTTGGTAGCAATCAATAGCTGCTCCGATGACCCCCCAAGAAATACCATAACGGGCCGAATTTAAACAAGAAAATGGACCTCGGAGCGAATTTACTTCAGGTAATATATTTTCCAAAGGAATTTCTACATTTTGAAAAATCAATTCTCCAGTCTTAGAAGCACGAAGAGACCATTTATCCAGGGTTTCAGGAGTAGAAAATCCTGCCATCCCGCGTTCTACGATGCATCCACGTATTTTATTGTGTTCATCGCGGGCCCATACGATAGCGATATCGCATATCGGGGCATTGGTAATCCACATTTTAGCGCCATTTAAGAGGTATTTACCGTCTTTTTGGAATAAACGGGTTTCCATTGCTGCTGGATCTGAGCCATGGTTTGGTTCTGTCAATCCGAAACTACCGACATATTCTCCTGTTGCCAGTTTTGGAAGATATTTCTGTTTTTGTTCTTCACTACCAAATGTAAAGATGGGATACATGACTAAAGACGATTGTACTGACGCTGCGGACCTGATCGCTGAATCTCCTGCTTCCAATTCTTGCATAATTAGGCCATAGGCGATATGGTCTAAGCCTGCTCCGCCGTACTCTACTGGAATATATGGTCCTAAAGCACCAATAGCACCCAGCTTTAACATCAAATTGGGAATGTCTTCATGATGCTGCGCGGCATGGTTTATGACTGGTTTTATTTCCGTAGTGACAAAATCACGAATCGATTGACGGATGAGCTTATTTTCATCGGACAATAGCGCATCTATATTGAAATAATCACATGTTAAGTTCATAGATATCATAATTTAATATCTAAATATAGCCAATATTTCGAATATAATTCACTATATTTAAAATATAAACGAATAATATAAACCAGTATGATAACACAAGAATTAAAAGAATTGGGCATTCTAGCAACCAATCTAGGTTCTTCTACCGGACAGAATTGGTTTGCAACTGGCGATGACATCACTTCCGAATCGCCTGTTGATGGCAAAACTATTGCTACAGTGACATGCTCTTCCCTTAACGATTATGAACAAATTTGTATACAGGCTCAAAAAGCATATGCGATATGGCGTCTGATACCTGCTCCTCAAAGAGGTGAAGTCATTCGGTTATTTGGTGAAAAATTAAGGACGTTAAAGCCTACTCTCGGGAAGCTTGTTTCTTATGAAATGGGGAAATCGCTTCAAGAAGGGATGGGCGAGGTGCAAGAAATGATTGACATCTGTGATTTTGCAGTCGGTCTATCCCGCCAACTTTATGGTTCGACCATTCATTCGGAACGTCCCTCCCATCGCATGTATGACCAATATCACCCTCTAGGTCTAGTTGGCGTTATTTCTGCATTCAACTTCCCAGTAGCTGTTTGGGCATGGAATACGGCAATAGCATTGATTTGTGGCGATGTAGTTATCTGGAAACCGAGTGAAAAAACACCTTTATGTGCGATTGCTTGCCAAAGGATTCTCGCAGACGTTTTAAAGCAAAAGGAATTACCGGATGGGATTTCCAATTTAATAATAGGTGATAAATCTGCGGGTGAATGGCTGGTAAACGATAGCAATATTTCTTTAATATCGGCGACAGGCTCGACAAAGATGGGTAAAACAGTTGCGCAACATGTCGCTGCTAGACTTGGAAAGACTATTTTAGAACTTGGTGGAAATAATGCGATTATCATTACGCCAGATGCCGATCTGAAGATGACGACTATAGGGGCAGTATTTGGAGCTGTGGGTACAGCGGGTCAGCGTTGTACTTCGACTCGTAGACTTATTATCCATGAAAGTATCTATACACAAGTGAAGGCATCATTGATAAAAGCCTACGCTCAGCTCAAAATTGGAGACCCTTTACTTCCCGAAAATCATGTCGGCCCGCTCATTGATAAAAAGGCAGTAGCGCATTATTTAGATGCCTTATCTGAAATTAAAAAACAAGGTGGTAAACTTATTGTTCCTGGCGGCGTCTTAAGTGGAAAAGATTTTGAAAGCGGTTGCTATGTTCAGCCTGCTATAGCTGAGGTCGAAAACCATTACACTATCGTCCAACAGGAAACTTTTGCTCCAATTCTTTATTTAATAAAATACAAAGGTGATGTTTTGGATGCGATTGCTATTCAAAATGATGTAAAACAAGGACTATCGTCTGCTATTATGACCAATAATCTTCGCGAAGCAGAATTGTTCCTCAGTGCACAGGGTTTCTGACTGTGGTATTGCCAATGTCAACATCGGTACATCTGGTGCAGAAATTGGTGGTGCTTTCGGGGGTGAAAAAGAAACTGGTGGTGGACGTGAATCAGGTTCAGACGCTTGGAAAGCATACATGCGCAGACAAACCAACACCATTAACTATAGCACGGAGCTCCCTTTGGCACAAGGAATTACGTTTAACCTCTAATAATGACCTTTAATTGATTATGATATGAGTACAGTTCACGAAATATTATCCAAACATTTACTAGCTGATGGTTTTCCGATTGTCATGGATATGGAGAAATCTCATGGTTCCTATTTAGTTGACCAAAATGGTGACGCCTACCTCGACCTTTTTAGCATGTTTGCTTCAGTGGCTATTGGTTACAACCATCCCTACATCTTACAACATCAAGAATTCCTGGGTAAAATGGCCCTAAATAAACCTGCTTTATCGGATATCTACCCTAAAGAGTTTGCCGATTTTATGGAAGTCTTCGAACGGGTTGCCTTACCAAAGGAGCTGCAGTATTGCTTTTTTATCGCAGGGGGAACTTTGGCCGTTGAAAACACCTTGAAAGCAGCCTTTGACTGGAAGACAAGATTAAATTTAGCTAATGGAATTGAGAAAGAAGCTTCACAGGTCATTCACTTCAAAGAGGCCTTTCATGGCAGATCTGGCTATACCCTTTCGCTAACCAATACCAAGGATCCAAGAAAGTATATGTACTTTCCGAAGTTTAACTGGCCAAGAATTACGAACCCGAAATTGACTTTCCCTATCACGGAAGCAGTTTTAAGTACCGTTATTGAGAAAGAAAAAACGGCCATTCGAGAAATCAGAAATGCACTTGCCAATCATCCGAATGATATCGCCTGTATCATTATTGAACCCATTCAAGCTGAGGGTGGCGACAATCATTTCAGAAAAGAATTTCTACAGGCTTTACGCGACATCTGTGATGAACACGATATCTTATTGATCTTTGATGAGGTACAAACTGGAATTGGTTTAACGGGATCGATGTGGGCCTACCAAATGGTTGGTGTTGTTCCTGATTTAATTGCATTCGGGAAGAAAACGCAAGTTTGTGGTCTGCTGGCTAACAGGGATAAATTTGATCGCGTAGAAAAACATGTTTTTAAAGAATCTTCACGTATCAATTCGACTTTTGGTGGTGATTTTACCGATATGATGCGTTTCAAACTTATTTTAGAGGTCATTGAAAATGAAAAATTAATTGAGCAGATAGACCATAAGGGTTCATATTTTATTCAAAAGCTTATGGATTTAGCGAATCAGCATCCGCATATCAACAACATTAGAGGAAAAGGGCTGTTTATCGCTTTCGATTTTCCGACCGAACAGGAAAGGGATCAATTTATTAAAGATGCATTTGCACAAAAGCTTATCTTACTTGGATGTGGAGAGCGAAGCATACGTTTTAGACCGCATCTGAATATTCGGGTGGAAGAGATCGATAAAGCATGTGCCATTATGGAACGCATCTTATAAGATATTGAAAAACTCCTCTCCCATCTTAAAGATGTGTAGTTTTGAATGAAACTCTTTACATTTGTGTTTATTATCAATATGAAATATGGATGCAAGTAAATTAGCGTTAGTGCAATTGGTGACTATGATTCACTTTGCACTAATGGGGATCGCCTTATTCCGGTTATTTAGGCTAAAAGATGTAACAGGAGGTTTTGTTGTGCTATCTATACTGGGTATGTGTGTTCCTATTCTTGGCCCCTTTGGTCTAATCTTGGTGGTTAATAAGAAAAAGAAGGAAGTGGATAAGGAAGCCACTCAAAAAAGAATTCCATCTACGCCTAAAAAGAAAAAAGCCCGTAAATAATTATTTAGGGGCTTTCTTTTCTTTATCCTAGTGGTAATTCAATTGCTTCACGTGAAACGAAGTCTCCGTTTTCATCGACTATAAAACTCATTGGACTATCTGGATTCTTGATGATCTCGAACAAGATGAATCCCCATGGTTTCCAAAAGTTTTCCAATACCTGACCATATACTTTGACTTGCCAATGGTCAAAAATTGGTTTCATGGACATGTCTGCTAGAGGCATGGGTTCAACATAGATCATTTTTGGTGTATTCAAATACGTGTATTCCGGAAGACGGTTAAACAGGTATACCGAGTAAAAATAACGTGCTGCTATTTCCTCAAATTGAATCGGATGTAATGTTTTACCTGCTACCATTTTTAAAACATCTTCATGGTAGATATTATTGGTCGCATTATCTTGCAGGCAGGCAACAATTCCAAAATCACTCATTCGTAAGGAAAAAATCAACGTATTGATTTCATCACGGTAATTAAACGTTTCTGGTGGATTGTCTACTTTACTCATGAAGATAGAAAAAGGATATGTTCCTTCAAATTCCATCGGCTGCAATAAGGACTGCAACATGGCATGCATGTTTTTGAATTTTTGGGCAAGTACTTGCGAAAAATTCATCTCCTCACCGGTTAGCGCCTGTTGACGTATTCCTGTTTGAATTTCGTTGAAAACTACACCATACAATATTTTTGACATCCACTGAAATAGTGTTATTTGCGGTAACTCGCGTACAGCATCGTAACCTGATGCAAATGCACGTTCTACTTCAGATTCCATTTTTTCAATGGCCAATGCCGCATCTGCAGAACAGGGAAGCTTCAAACTTTTATAGGTAACGAGTGATTCGTCCAACATCTTAAAGGGTTTTTCCTCAAGATCAAAAGCACGCATCATCCAGACTGGAAAAACCTGAATTTGCTCGTCTACAGATGAAAGCTCCTTTCCTGTCAAAAAACAGGTTTTATTCTCAAACTTAAATGTTTTAAATGGATTGTATAGTGATGTTGACATAGTATTCTAATAAAGCGCAAAACTAAACTATTAAAATGAGGCGTTCGCCTATTCCTGATTTTATTACCCAATATTGACTTTAAAATTTTCAAAGGTTAAGACCGCCTCCACGATATTTCCTTCCTTGGTCTTGACTCCTTTTAAGGTTGATGTTTTCCCTTTTTCAAGTAGGTTCTTCATTTCCTTTTCCTCTAACATAACACCATTCAATGTGCGCCATATTTTAAAGTCACATCCTCGGGCATAGTGATCGCATTGTGCTACTTTATCAAAAAGTTGAATCTGACCTGTTGCACATTTCGGACATTTTATCTTTCCTTTTTGCAACGGTTTGATTTCTTCATGGGCAATGGAAATACGCAGTTGCAACAATTCTTTTGTGATACGCTCGGTATAGTCTTTTATATGTTTCATAAAGACCTCGTACGACACTTTATTGGCGCGCATTTCTTCCAGTTTCTGCTCCCATTTACCTGTCAGGGTCACCTTGGCAATGGAACGATCTTTCACCAGATTATAAACCGTCAGACCTTTGTCTGTCGGAATAAGCTTCTTTTTATCACGTTTGATATAATCCCTTTGGAATAAGGTTTCAATTGTCGCTGCACGTGTTGCCGGAGTACCTAATCCACAATCTTTCATCGCTTGGCGCATCTCATCGTCATCGATTTCTTTTCCAGAGGTTTCCATTGCTTTTAACAAAGATGCTTCTGTATGTATTGGTTTTGCTTTTGTAAACCGCTCTGACAGCTCTAATGATAAAATCTCCAATAACTCGTCCGCAGACAATTTAGGCAATTGCGCATTTTCGTTATCCTGATCTTCGGTATTCTTATCTTCATCGGGCAATTCAACCTGATCTGCAGAAAGACGCCATCCATATTGCTTAATTACTGTCCCTTTGGCAATTAACTCGACACCTGCCGCATTAATAACCACCGTGGTAATATCTTTTAGACAGACATCGGAAAAACTCTCGACCATGCGCTTGGCAATCATATTGTAAATATTGCGCTGTTCTTGTAATAAAGCTCCTGGCTTTTCATCTGTTACTAAAAGGGCATGGTGGTCGGTTACTTTCTTTTCATCAACAGACCGTTTGTTCAACTTTGCTCCAATGAGGTTACGAGAAATGGCTGCTATTCCCTCTTCTGCTGTATCTGCTAAATGCTGAAATAATTCTTCGACTTGCTCAAATACATCTTCTCCGATATACCGAGAACCCGTACGCGGATAGGTGATTACTTTTTTCTCATATAACGTCTGAGCAAGATTGAGGGTCTGGTCTGCAGAATACCCGTACTTTTTATTGGCATCCTGTTGTAAGGAGGTCAGATCGAATAATAATGGCGGTTGCTCCTTGGTCTCTTTTGCTTCGACCTTGGTTACGGTAGCCTCCGAGCCAATAGTAATCTTTGCAATCGCCTCTTCTGCTACATCTTTCTTATCTATTTTTTCCGAAGTTGCCTTAAATTTGATATTATCTTTTTCAAAACCGGCTTGAATCTTATAGAAGGTTTGTGGCTTGAAATCTTTATTCTCTAAATAGCGGGAACAAATCATGGCTAATGTGGGTGTTTGTACCCGACCTAGCGAAAGCAAACCGCGATTACCTGCCGCAAGGGTAATGGCCTGAGTAGCATTGATACCAATGAGCCAATCTGATTCCGAGCGTGAACGCGCAGACATATATAAACTGTCGTATTCTGTTCCCTCCTTCAAATTGGCAAAACCTTCTTTAATGGCTTTGTCTGTCTGTGAGGAAATCCATAAACGCTTGAATGGTACTTTTGCTCCAAGATAATAATAGATATTACGAAAGATCAGTTCCCCTTCGCGCCCAGCATCCGTCGCCACGATTACTTCATCAGCTTTATCCAACAAATATTTAATCGTATTCAACTGCTTTAATGCACCTGCATCATCTATTTGCTTACCATCCCTTTTAAGTTTTTTAGATTCCAACTTAAATTCGGTAGGAATAATAGGTAAGTTAGCGATTGACCAATTATGAAATCCGTATGCTTGAGGAGTACACAATTGAACTAAATGTCCAAATGCATAAGTGAAAGCATAACCATTTCCTGAAATATAGCCATCATTGGTTTCTTTTGCCCCCATAACGCGGGCCAAATCTCTTGCAACTGATGGTTTTTCGGCAATAACGACTTTCATATTTTTTGTTTAGATAAAATGCAGAACAAGGAGAAGATTTACTTTCCTAATCCTGTTATTTTTAATAATATATCCTATTAAGCTTAGTCTATTGAAGGAATGATAATACCTGTTATCTTACGATACAAATCGATTGCATATACATCTGTCATCCCTGAAACAAAATCCAAAACAGCCCTTATTTTTGAATAAGAATCATCGTGGTCTGTATAAAATTGATGCGGAATTAGTGCTACTAATTTTTCATCATAACTATTTTTATTCTTTTTCAGATAGGCTGGAACAAACTCGGCTAATAAAGCATTCATCACTTTATAACCAGCGATCTCAATCTGAACTACTGTTGGTGCATTATAGATCTTTGCTACTGATATTTTATTGATCTTTCTAAGATGCGCCACTACATCTGGATCTAAGGCATCCATCAATGCACAGGGGAATGTTCCCTTTAATAATTGTTCCTGTTTCTTATAGAAGACTTCAACACATGCTTTGGTCAATGTATTGATTGCTTTTGCTCTTAAGAGTGCTACCCGACTGGCGGTATCGATAAGTGAATCCAATCGTGTCCGTAAATCTTCACCACCACATAATGGGAGTAGCAATTCTTCCACTTCGGGGTAAGATAAAATTTTTAAATGATGTGCATCTTCTAGATCAATGATATTATAACAGATATCATCTGCCGCCTCTACCAGATAAACTAATGGGTGACGCAAATAACCTTTCGGATTCGTTGGGTCTTCCAATAGTCCTAACTCCGCTGCTATCGTTTCGAATGTTTCGCGTTCGGAAGCAAAGAAACCATATTTTTTACGGTGATGATTTTTTTTAATGTGACCATCAATCGCTGCACATGGGTATTTGACAATCGATGCCAAAGAAGTATAGGTTAATGCAAATCCTTTATCATCCTTACCATTAAAAGGATGGGTCAAAATACGAAGGGCATTGGCATTACCTTCGAAATGAGTCAAATCTGCCCATTCTTCTTTGGTTACCTGTTCTTGGTATTTGCGACCATCCCCTTCTGTAAAGTACGTTGAAATAGCCGCTTCACCTGAATGCCCAAAGGCAGGATTGCCCAAATCATGCGACAAACATGCTGCAGAAACCATATTACCAACTTCCTGTAAATAAGGATACTCTTCATCTATATCCGGGCTTTCGTCCTTCATCTTGGTATAGAATAAGCGTCCCAAAGATCGGCCTACACTGGCAACTTCCAAACTATGAGTAAGCCTATTATGGACAAACACAGCTCCCGGTAAAGGAAATACTTGTGTTTTATTCTGCAATCTTCTAAATGGAGAAGAAAAAATCAATCTATCGTAATCACGTTGAAATTCTGAACGTGCTATTAAATGACTATCACTGACACGATGCTCATAACCCCAGCGTTTTGCGGATAGTAATTGTTTCCAATTCATACTTGTATTTACAGACATATTGCAAATATACATTTTTTGATTTTCTAACTGTTGCGGCTTTTTACAAATTGATTTTTTATAAATATCAACAATCGTTTTTTAAAAAAAAATAATCTTTATCTTTAACAAGGAACAAAAACAACCACCATCATGAGTCATTATCATTTGCCTTCTATCCATAATTTCACCAGTACTGTTGACGAAAAGAATACACACCTTATTGTTTTAAAGAACACCCGAGGTATGCAAGTTGCCTTGAGTGATTATGGCGCACGCATTGTCAGTATTCTCGTTCCTGATAACAAAGGGAAACTCACGGATGTTGCTTTGGGATTTAGCAATATAGGTCTTTATTATCGGGCTGACGAAAAGTATCACGGTGTGACGGCTGGAAGATTTGCTAACCGCATCGCCAATGGAAAGTTTGAGTTGAATGGTAAAACATACAGCTTGCCGATTAATAACGGTATCAATTGCCTACATGGTGGCCCTGGGGGTTTTCATACAAAAATATGGGACCGACGTGTCAGTTATCAATCTCAGGCTGAATTTTATTTAGTTTCTCAAGATGGTGAAGAGGGCTTTCCTGGAAATCTGAATGTATCTGTAACCTATACCTTAACTAATGACAATGAAATCATTATAAAATATAGAGCAGACTGTGATCAAGATACTGTTTTAAACTTGACGAACCATACCTACTTCAATTTAAATGGAGAGGGTTCTGGCGATATACTGAGCCACCAGTTAAAAATCAATTCGGATGCTTATCTGGCTGTTGATGAAAATCAGATTCCCATTGCGACAGTTCCTGTAGAAGGAACGGCTTTCAATTTTAAAGAATTTAAATCAATAGCACAGGATATCGTTGCCGATGACGAACAATTAATTGCATCAAAAGGATATGACCATTGTTTTGTCAACAATAACCCCATCTCGACAGCTTGCGCAACTGTGTATTCGCCAAAATCAGGTATACGATTGGATATTTTTACGACCGAGCCTGGCGTACAATTGTATACGGGTAACTGGTTGACAGGAAATGATATTGGTAAATCAGGAAAAGCTTATCTACCCTATGCAGGTTTCTGTTTGGAAACGCAACATTTTCCAGACAGCCCTAACCAACCCGAGTTTCCATCCACTTTACTAAAAGCTGGAGCGGAATTTATATCGGAGACACACTTGAAATTTTCTATCGAGAAGTAATAGGGTAAGCGGTTATGGAGTTAGTAGGTTAGAACATTTCTAACCTACTAACTAACCTTCTACCTATTTCACGAGCTCATTTAAAGCGCTCTGCACTTTTTCAAAGCCAAATGAAGATTTAACTTCTTCAAACATCCGTTGTATTTGGTCATTACCAAGATTTCCAATACTTCCTTCATGGGTGTGATTGACTTCTTTAGAAGGTTGGAATTCTCCGGCATCGATAGCAATTCCGATATTTTTATAAGCTTCTCGGAAAGGAACTCCTTTTAACACTTCATTATTGACCACTTCTACAGAGAATAAATAATCGTATTTAGGATCATCCAGTACATCTTTTTTTACCGAAATATTTTCCAACATAAAGGTTGCTATTTCCAGACAATCGTTCAACGATTTAAAGGCTGGAAATAGATTTTCTTTAAGAAGTTGTAAATCACGATGATATCCTGATGGAAGATTTGTTGTCATCAAAGCAATCTCATTCGGTAAAGCTTGTATTTTATTACAGCGTGAACGGATCAATTCAAATACATCGGGATTCTTTTTATGAGGCATAATACTTGAGCCTGTAGTCAAATGCGCTGGAAATGATATAAAGCCAAAATTCTGGTTGATATATAAGGTCACATCCATTGCAAATTTTGCCAAGGTAGCTGCTATAGAACTCATTGCCTGTGCTAAAATACGTTCTGTTTTTCCTCGCCCCATTTGTGCATAAACGACATTATAATTCAAATCATCAAAGCCCAATAATGTCGTCGTCATTGTTCGGTTTAAGGGAAATGAAGAGCCATAACCCGCGGCAGAGCCTAAGGGGTTTTTATTACAGACTTTCCATGCCGCTTTCATCAATTCTAAATCGTCGACTAAACTTTCGGCATATGCACCAAACCATAACCCAAAGGATGAGGGCATAGCAATCTGTAAATGCGTATAACCAGGAATGAGAATACCCTTATATTGTTCGCTTAGGCTAATCAATTGATTAAAGAAAATCTCGGTATTGCTGACCATGTTTTGAATCTCTGTTCTGAAATATAATTTCAGGTCCACGAGAAACTTGATCATTTCTTGAGCGTCCGGAATGGATTTTTTTTCCAGCTTCCCCAATCCGTTGTGTTAATAACATCTCGATTTGCGAGTGTACATCTTCCACAGAATCTTCTATTTCGAATTTTCCAGCACTAATTTCCTGATAGATATTTTTCAATTCTTGTTGTACAACAGCAAGATCTTCATCGGTCATGAGGTCGATACTATTCAGCATGCGCGTATGGGCCAAAGAACCCAAAACATCTGCAGCTGCTAATTGTAAATCCATCACGCGATCATTACCTACGGTAAATGATTCGACAAATGAATCAACATCTATGTTTTTTTGCCAGATTTTCATTTTTTAATATGCTTTTTTATATGCAATACAAAAATACCATTTGAAAACAAATAAAACAATTGATCTTCAGTCCCTAGTACATTATGAGTCATCTCATGGTTAGGTTTCTGACATTTATTTCGAAAAACATACAGTCAATTTTCATAAATAAAAAATATTTTTATGTTAAATGTTTGTTAAAACTCAGCAAACAGCGATAGTAAGTAAGCGGTTACTTTGTTTTTGATTGTTTCATTGTAGCACCAATTTAATTTTTATATGTTTGTACCATAAGGGAGAGTGAAATAAAAAATATAAGTTTTAAAGTTAGCAAACACTTACTTTTTAAACTAAAAAAAACCAAACTATGATAGACCATAAAGTCTTTAAACTTTAAGAAATTGAACCCTAACTGATTATAAACCAAAATTATATAGGCATATCCATCCAGGATATGCCTTTATTCTTTTTTATATTTATCTTTGTATCCATAATAGTGTGAATTTTCACTAAACAAAATATTAGAACGATGGGAACAGAAAGCAAAAGACAACAACGTTTTGCTGGTGTATTACAACAAGACTTAGCTGAATTACTCCAGCGCGAAGGCAATAGTTGGGCTCCTGGTGCATTTATTACCGTTACACGTGTACGCGTAACGCCGGACTTAGCGATAGCAAGGGTATATTTAAGTTTTTTAAATACCAAGACAGCTCCTGAGGATTTAAAAGCAATCCGTACCAAAACGACAGAAATCCGATACAAATTAGGTGCAAAAATTAAAAATCAAGTTCGGATTGTTCCGCAATTGGATTTTTTCTTGGATGACACCAATGAGTATGTAGAGCACATGGATAAAATATTTGATGAAATCAGTAAAGAAACAAGACAACCAGATTAAACAATCTGGTTTTTTTGTCTATTTTTAAAAATGGTTTTCAATTTAGATTTTGATGACAGCCAAATTAGTTTTCCGCATCCATCACTGGCTGATGAGGACGGGCTGCTAGCTATCGGAGGCGACTTGAGTTCGGACCGATTGATCTTGGCTTATGAAAATGGTATATTCCCCTGGTTTAGCGATGATACTCCTATTATGTGGTATGCTCCGCATGAGCGATTTGTCATATTCCCGGAACAGCTGAAAATCAGCAAGAGCATGCGTCAAATACTGAAAAGTAATCGATTTACCGTTACTGTTGATCAAGCTTTCTCGGAAGTTATCCAGCACTGTTCTCAAATTAGTCGTAAAGACCAAGAGGGTACCTGGATAACCACTGATATGATCGATGCTTACCAAGCGCTCAATAAGCTTCAGTATGCACATTCTATTGAAGTTTGGGAGAATGGGGTGCTCGTCGGCGGACTATATGGGATTTATATACATCAAGTATTTTGTGGTGAAAGTATGTTTTCAACAGTTTCTAATGCTTCAAAAGTCGCTTTAATATATTTATTGACTCAATTCAAATTAAAATTTGTTGACTGTCAATTCCATACACCACATTTGGCTTCTATGGGAGGCCAAAGCATTTCGCAACAAGAATATTTGTCCCTATTAAAAGAAGAAAATGCAAGTATCTTATAAATCCTATTTTGATATCCCCGATGATATCTGCTATTTAACTACTCCTGGTTCGGGCCTACTCCCTATCACTTCGAAAGAGTGGCGTTTGAAAAGAGATATTGATTTTTTTTCAACGGCGACAGATTTACGTGAAAAACAAGGTGAGTTTAATCTTGCTGTTAAAAAGAGTATCGCCGAGTTTTTCACAGTGGCTATTCAGAATGTTTATAACACGCCGAACTTCTCCACGGGTTTTAACACATTGCTGGATAGACTTCCTAAAGATTCGAAAATCTTATTACTTGAGGGTGACTACCCTTCTGTCAATTTCCCTGTCATCTCTCGCGGTTTTCAATATGTTACGGCCTGTATAGATGAACAATTGGAAGAGCATATTATACACGCTATTGAAAAACATCAACCCTCTGTATTTATCTTAAGTATCGTACAATACATTTCCGGCATTAAAATCAATCTCGAGTTTATCAAACAATTGAAAAGTCAATTTCCTGAATTACTTATTATTGGTGATGGCACACAATTTTTAGGGACTGAAGTTTTTGATTTTTCGCAATCTGGATTTGATATTGTAGGTGCTAGTGGTTATAAATGGTTATTGGGAGGTTTTGGAAATGGTTTTATACTTGTAAGTCCTTATGGGAAACAGGTTCTTTTCCCAAATCTGGCGACCCAGGACTTAGAAATAGATAAAATGTGGGCAGGTAAAAGTATCGATCAACTTTATTTTGAGCCTGGACATATCGATACCTTAGCACAGGGAACACTTCAAAAAGGATTAGCCTTTTTCAAGGAACACGGATTGGAAAATACGGCTGCCTATACGCGCAGTCTAGTCGAAACCGCTAAAGCGGAATTGAGCAAAAGAAAAATACTCAGTCAAGTTGTGATCAATAGAGCTGAAACGAGCACCATATTCAACTTGCAAATCGATCAACGACATTATACCATGTTAATGGAAAACAACATCAAATGTTTCCCACGTGGCAATGGCATAAGAATCGGCTTTCATCTATATAATGATGAAAATGATCTCGAAAAATTATTAAGTATTATTGACACTAAAATTTTAAAATAACATGGGTTTCAAAATAGGAGATTTAGTCAGATTTGTGGATGAACCAATTGAAGGTCATATCACATCCTTCCAACCCAATGACATCATTGGTGTAACAGATGACACAGGGTTTGAAATACCTGTTCAAGCGAGTAAATTAACATTGGTGCATGGTAATATGCGCCGTGACGACGATGAAATGACGGAACATGCTGAAGAAGTTCCCTCAAAATTTATTGAAAAGGGTATCCTCTTGGCAATTTCCGGTGATCATAAAGACGGATTAGCCAAATTGCATATTATCAATCAAACTTCTTTTGAGTTATTGGTCAGTGTCACGGATACGAATGCCAATAAAGCAAAAGGCATATTTGCGGAAAAGATTAGCAAACATGATTCTGTTCAATTCTATTCTGGTAATTTCGCTACTGTTGGAAAATGGCCGACATTCCGTTTTCAAATTATCAGACATGCAACGAGTTTACAGGCTATACAGAATCCAATCGTTAAGGAGCAACGTGTACGTCCCGTAGACCTTACTAACCCGAAAGAGATTAATAACATTTTGGGCGAAAAGGTTTGGAGTTATGAATTGGATAAAGAGGAGGAAGATCTAGGTCTAGATAAATTAAAGTCTCACTTTATTTCGCATCGTCCGAATAAAAAATAAGCTTGGTTTTTCCAAGCTTATTTTTTTACTCCTCAATTTGCTTTAATTTTTTAACACTTAATAGTAAAAGGACAATGCCTATAAGGTAAACGATCCATCCCCAACGCATATGCAATGATCTGGATAATAAATGATCTGCAAAACCCCAACCGAAATAATTATTGATTTTAAAGAACACAGCGGTTATACTGATTATATACCATCCTGCTGCAATACGGGTCATCCATCTATACCCAACCAATTGTCTAATAAAAAAAAGTAAACCTGTTATGCCTATTATCATGTAGGTAATAAAAAACAACAAGACGTCAGTTTGATATAAATTCCAATTCCCTTTAATCGGTACTTTTAACATGGGTAGCATCCCCGCTAAAAGACAAATTATCAAACCTGATAGTGCAAAACTTTTTCTTATGATAATCATAGTATCCAAAATTAATATGCAACAAAAATAATCATCTGTCTGATGACTTTTAAAATTTATTTTTTCTAAAAAATCTGTTCATTGATACTGCATTACATGCTAATACATCTGCAATCACTCCATCCATATTCAGAGACTTTTTCATGACCACGATCTCTTTGCCCTATATAGATGTTAACGATTAAAAAAGTGGGGCTCCTGAGTAATATATCGGCTTAAAGAAATAATTGGTGCATTTATTGATATTCTCGATTTAAGAATCATCATTTTTTGAGTTTTATTGTGTGCTCGAAGACACGTTTTTTTTGTGAATATATGATATTCAACAAATATTTTTTAAATCACATAATACAAACCTATATATATCAGTTTGTTAACATTAATTTAACATTATTTGTAATCATTCTAAATTCATCTGTTTGACAGATTTTTGACATATAGCATAAGCTTTTAAACTACATTTGCAGAGTTAAAATTAATCGAGGATATTGCTTTGAAGAATCTTAAGGTATTAGCATTCACACACAAACACGTAGAACTTAAAGATTTAGGTAATCTTGTTATTTGTAATGAGGAATTAGAGAGTAGACTAATGAATCTAAAACATAACTTAGATATTCCTGAGGTCTTCTATATCGGCACATGTAACCGTGTTGAATTTGTGTTTTATGGCGCCCATGACCTGACGAATGAATTCATTGCGCAATTTATGGAAAAACTCAATTTCTGTGTTCCTCAAGAAAGATTACAATGCTACTTAGGTCAGGTGAATAAATACGAAGGAATGGATGCGTTAAACCATCTTCTTCGGATGTCTTGTTCTCTTGAAAGTTTGGTCGTTGGTGAAAAAGAAATTTTAGCACAGGTACGTCGCGCTTACGAAAGATGTAGGGAAGCTGGTTTTACCGGTGATTTTCTACGCATGTTGATGGATCGTCTTGTCAAAACTGCAAAAGAGGTCTATACGTTTACAAAAATCTCTAGAAACCCGATTTCGGTTGTTTCTTTAGCTTACCGTAAATTAAAAGAAATCAAGCTTGTTGATAATCCAAGAATCTTAATTATTGGTTCAGGAGAAACGAATCAAAATTTAGCGAAATATTTTCAAAAGAAACAATCGAGCAATTTTGTTATTTTCAACCGTACAGTTGAAAATGCGCATAAGTTAGCGGAAGAATTGCATGCTCAAGCGTATCCTTTATCGGAATTAATGACCTATAAAGGAGGTTTTGATATCTTGATTACTTGTACTGGTGCTACTACCGCTATCATTGACAATACACTATACCAATCTTTATTAAATGGGGAGACGGACAAGAAGATTATTATCGACTTGGCGATTCCGAATGATATTGATGCGGAAGTATTGGCGAATAATGCTGTTCATTATATTGAAGTGAGTTCGTTACAAGCGATCGCAAATAAGAATATCGAGGAGCGTTACAGTGAACTGTCTAATGCTGAAAAAATTATTGCGGATAATATTCAGGAATTCTTACCTATTATCAAACAAAGACGTGTTGAAGTTGCGATGCGTCAAGTTTCCACAAAAGATTAAGGAAATCAAATCTACGGCATTAAATGAAGTTTTTGCTTCAGAATTTCAAGCTTTAGATCCAGAAGCACGTGATGTACTGGAAAAGATTATTAATTATATGGAAAAGAAATACATCAAAGTTCCGATGGTGATGGCTAAAGAGATATTAGTCAAAGTGAACGAAAATGGTGTAAATTAATCTCTACCTTCCTTCAAGCTCTTCATTTCCTATTATTGAGATTTTATTCTGACAGTAACGTGTCAACAAATTAATACTATTTATTTATTTTTGTCTATCTTAATAAATAAAATAAGGTAAAGAATATAGATTGTGAATAGAAAACTTATCATTGGCACTCGTGGAAGTGCACTTGCATTATGGCAAGCTAACTTCATCAAAGATCGTCTCGCTGAAATTGGCATTGAATCTGAATTAAAAATCATCAAAACTCAAGGTGATATCATTCAACATCTCCGTTTAGATAAACTCGAAGGTAAGGGATTTTTCACCAAGGAATTAGAAGAAGAGCTATTGGTTGGGTCCATAGATTTAGCGGTTCACTCTCATAAAGATTTACCTACAGTCAATCCTCCTGGATTGATTATCGCTGCTGTTTCGGATCGCGAGAATCCTGCTGAGTTATTGATTATCCATAAAGATTGTGTTGATATCAAAAAACGTCTTTCTTTAAAGCATAATGCAACTGTTGGTACTTCTTCTAACAGACGTAAGGCCCAACTTTCTTCGATTAGACCGGATCTTGAATTTGCAGATTTAAGGGGTAATCTACAGACCCGTATGCAGAAATTACGCGATGAGCAATACGATGCTATCATGCTTGCAAAGGCTGGTATTTCTAGAGTCGACATGGATATTTCTGATTTTCATATTGAAGAGATTCCTGCTGTTGAACTGGTTCCTGCTCCTGCTCAAGGTGTATTGGCGGTACAGATTCGCGAAGTCGATGTGGAACTCTTTCAAGCGCTACAGCCGATAAATAACGCAGAGGTTCAAAAAACAATTGCTGTTGAACGTAAGATATTGAATTTATTTGAGGCGGGTTGTCATGCTCCATTAGGTGCTTACTGTCGTAAAACTGGTGATACCTACGAGACTTGGACTTCTATTGCTGAAACGAGTGATGATTTTCCTGATCGTGTCTATGTGAAAGGTGATGATCCTTCGAAGATGGCAGAAATTATCTTCGCTAAATATGCGAAGGATAGGAAGTTGCCAAAATCGGTTTTCATTAGCCGCGATTTAGATGAGCATTCTTACCTTTCTCGTTATTTTGCTAAACATAACATTCAAGCTGATGCTCGTTCATTAATTAAGATTTATCCTATTATCAATAAACTTGATCCGTTTATCTTAAAGCATGTTGACTGGATTTTCTTTGCTAGTAAAAATGGTATTGAGCATTTCTTTAGCTTAGAACCTCGTTTGAGCAAGAAGACTAAATTTGCTGTTGTTGGCCGTGGTTCTGAGGATACTTTACGTAAGTATGATCGTCGAGCTGATTTTTCTGGGGAACAGTATGGTATTGAGATGGAGGAGATTGCTGCCCAGTTTGCTGCATTAGCGGATGGTGGTACAGTTTTGATTCCACGTGCAAAGGGCTCTTTGGAAACCATTCAAAAAGCACTTACTCCGGAGACGAAAGTCATCAACATGCCTGTGTATGAAACGGTATTAGATGATAATATCGACGCTACTAATGCTGAGGTTTTGATTTTTACTAGCCCTAGTAATGCTGAAGCTTACTTTGTCAACAATTTAATTGAACCGGAGCAACAAGTCATCTGTATCGGTCGCTCAACTGCAGCGGTATTCGATAAAATGGGACTTTCATATACACTGCCTTACTCTCCTGATGAGATCGGCTTGGCTGAAGCTATTTTTGGATTAGACTATACTTCATAATACGATTGGAAGAATTTAAACTCTTCCAATCTTCTTAAAATACATATAACATGTTACAACGTCCGAGAAGAAATCGTAAATCAGCGGTGATTCGCGATATGATTCAAGAAAACCGTTTAAGTACGGGTAATTTAATCTTTCCACTCTTTATTGTAGAAGGACAAAATCAAAAAACAGAAATTTCATCTATGCCTGGGATCTATCGGTATTCGATTGATAACTTATTACGTGAAATTGAAAGCTGTCTAAAAATTGGTTTAAATTCATTTGATTTATTCCCTGCCGTAGAAGAATCTTTAAAAGATAAATTCGCAACCGAAAGCTATAGAAAGGGTACTTTATATCTTCAAGCAATTGAAGAGGTTAAGAAAAACTTTCCAGAGGCTTGTGTCATTACAGATGTTGCCATGGACCCTTACAGTTCGGATGGTCACGATGGAATAGTCGAAAATGGCGTGATCCTGAATGATGAGACTTTAGTTGTTTTGGGAAAAATGGCTTTAGCACATGCTCAAGCTGGTGCGGATATCATTGCTCCTTCGGATATGATGGATGGTCGTATTGGTTATATCCGGAATATCTTGGATGAAAATGGCTTCACAAATGTTTCCTTAATGTCTTATACTGCGAAATATGCTTCGTCTTTTTATGGCCCATTTCGCGATGCACTAGGCTCGGCTCCAAAAAATGGTGATAAAAAGGGCTACCAAATGAATTATGCCAATAGTAGAGAGGCATTGATCGAAGCACAATTGGATTTAGAAGAGGGTGCTGACTTTTTAATGGTAAAACCTGGTCTTCCTTATTTGGATATCATCAAATCGTTGCATGATAACTTTGATCTGCCAATTGCTGCTTATAATGTTTCTGGGGAATATGCCATGATCAAGGCTGCTATCGGTAATGGTTGGTTGCAAGAGACGGCAATATTGGAAACGCTTATGAGTTTCCGCCGTGCTGGTGCTACTGCAATCTTGACTTACCATGCCAAAGAAGCTATCGAAAAAGGTTGGATTAAATAATCGACCTCATATATACATGACATATAAAGCTCAAGTTTATCTTGGGCTTTATTTGTTCTAGCCTAAAAATAAATGATTTCAGCACATTGCTTTGTCCTGCATCTTGTGCTATTCCTTACACTGAAATGAGAGATTTTAGTAAATAATTGGATACTTTTGTTGTGTAAATTATAATCAATATGACACAACAAAATAGCGCTCATACGAAAACTGCTGATATTTCTAGAGAAAAGTCGGCTCAACTTTTTGAAAAAGCGAAGCAATATTTTCCTGGTGGCGTAAATTCACCTGTACGCGCTTTTAAATCTGTTTACGGTACACCTTTATTTATTGAAAGAGGAGATAAAGCTCATATCTGGGATGCCGATGGAAATGAGTTTATCGATTTCTGTTGCTCTTGGGGTCCTCTAATCTTAGGTCATAACAACGATGAAATTCGTGAAGCTGTTACTGCACAGTTAAGCAAAGGATTAAGTTTTGGAGCTCCTACTGCTTTAGAGAATGAACTTGCTGAATTGATCATATCGAACAATCGATTTATTGAAAAAATTCGTTTCGTGAGTTCAGGTACTGAAGCCGTGATGTCTGCTATCCGTTTGGCTAGAGGTTATACAAAACGTGATAAAATTGTGAAATTTGAAGGTTGTTACCATGGTCACTCGGATTCCTTACTCGTAAAAGCGGGTTCGGGTTTGGTTACTTTTGGTGAAACTTCTTCTGCGGGTGTTCCTAAAGCTTTTGCCGATGAAACCATTGTGATTGCATTGAACGATAAAGAGGCATTAGCTGCTGTTTTTGAGCAATTCAAAGATCAGATTGCTGCTGTTATTATTGAAGGTGTTCCTGCAAATAATGGTCTTTTATTACAGACTAAAGAATATATCCACTATTTAAGAGAAATCACTAAACAAAATAGTGCGTTGTTGATTTTTGATGAGGTGATAACTGGATTCCGCTTGGGTTTTGAAGGTGCTGCTGCTTATTACGAGGTGCAACCTGACATCATCACTTATGGTAAAATTATCGGTGGTGGTATGCCTGTTGGTGCATATGGTGCATCAAAGGAATTGATGAGCTGTATCTCTCCTGATGGTAATGTCTACCAAGCGGGTACTTTATCGGGCAATCCGGTTGCTATGGCTGCTGGTATCGCTACTTGTAAAGTCTTGACCCAACCTGATTTTTATAAAAATCTAAATGGGAAAACGGCTACTTTCGTTTCTGATATTCGGAACTATATTGAAGAGAAAAATTATGAGGTGAAAATCTTTACCATTGCTTCTATCTTCTGGTTTGCTTTTACCGATCAGGAAGCCATCTTAAAAGCAAGTGAAATAGATCCAAATTCGATGGAATCATATAAAATAATGCACCGTGAGCTTTTAAATAGAGGTATTTATTTTGGCCCTTCTGGTTATGAGGTTGGCTTTGTTTCACATGCGCATACTGATGAGGATTTGACTATTGCTAAACAGCATATTTTCGCTGCTTTAGATTTAGTTTTTGGGTAGTTATAAACTTTTTTTAATATAATCTGTTTATATTTATTGTAAAATCATACAATTATGAAAAAAAACGTATTAAAGTTTGCAATGGCAGTACTCGCGATCGGAGGAACGCTAGCTTCATGTCAGAATACCGCAACTAAAACGACGACAACAGGTCAAGATTCTATCGCTTCTACTGATAGCACTTCTGGTACCGATATCACTGTTACTCCTGTAGCTGATTCAAAAGCTTTTCCGGGCGCTGATTTAAAAATTGCCTCCATTACTTCTGAGAAGGTGGGTACTGACTCTGCTAAAGTTACGGTCAACTATACGGTTAGTAATTTTAAATTAACAGAGCAGACTGCACATGATCATCATATGGCTAATTCACATGATGGACAACACATCCATTTCATTTTGGATAACAAACCTTATGCGGCTTTGTATAAACCAGAACATACAGTGACTGTGGCATTGAACTCTGAACATTATTTGATGTCATTCTTATCGCGCTCATACCATGAATCGATAAAAACGACAGAAGCATCAAAATTGGTTAAATTTAAAATTGACAAAGACGCAAAAGTAGTACAAGAAGCTGCAGTAACTGCTCCTTCCCTATTTTATAGCCGTCCAAAGGGAGAGTATAAAGGTGAAGATACGAAAGTATTATTGCTCGACTTTTTCCTTGTCAATACTACTTTAGCTGCTGATGGTAATAAAGTGCTTGCTGATGTGAACGGTAAACAATTCACATTGGATAATTGGGGTCCTTACGAAATTAAAGGATTACCAATGGGTGATGTAAAAGTTAAATTAACTTTAGTGGATAAAGATGGTAATGCCATTACTGGAGATAATGTTTCTGTAGAAAGAGATATCAAATTATTAGCCCAATAAGGTTTATAAATTTAGATAAAAGGCTTCGGAAAATTCCGAAGCCTTTTTTTATGTCCTCCATTGTATGTGAAATATAGGGCATGAACAATTCGTGAAAAATTATGCCGTAAAGTAAGGTAATACGATAAAGGTCCTTTGAGGATTATTCCAAAAATTAAGGGGTCTTGCTATTTATGCAAGGCCCCTTAATTTTGTATTTAGATTTGAACTAATATCCAAATGCTCTAAATTCACCTAAGTGCGTAAAATTATCACCATCGTTCTTAGGTTTAGTCATCGTGATACGGACAAATCGTGCATCAACAATACTTGGGAACAAATAATCTTGCCATTTATCAGCGGTTGGGTCAAAAGTTAAATCATTAGCAACCTTCTTAAAATTAGTTCCATCCAACGAAACTTCAATATTATAAGCAACAAATCCATTTGTTTGACCACTTCTTTTCATCATACTAATTTTAGCTAGCGGCTTTTGTTTACCAAAATCTATCAAAAACCAGTGTGGAAATGCTATTTCTGGATCATATTGAGAATGCCAAAACGTTTCGACATTTTTATCTATCAACGCTGCAGCTCCACCTCCATCACCAGGCTGCTCATCGGAAACAGATATTTTCCAAGATGATTGATCACCATATTCCGATAATGGACTAAATAGAAACCGATGTACCTTCCTTACCCGTCAACTTCACCGTCAAATTACTGAATTGGTTGCCCATATTCAAAGGAAGAATACCAGCTGCCAAATCATTGGCAATCTTGACCGACCTAGAGACACCATCTGACACATAATCCACCTGTACCGTCACGATTTCCTCGATATCATTCGTCCAAGTTACCGCTCCCGTTTTTGCACCCGTTGTATTAAATAGAAACGATGGAATGATGGTTTTATAAGGAAGAATACCTGGTGACATTTGTAGCACTTTAGAATCGCTTTTATTCAATTCAGCATCGACGATAGAAACTGTAAAATCAATCAATTTCGTCTGGTCAAAAAGCTTATCGATTACAATCGTATCAATCGACACGCCATTCATCAACTTCTCTTTAGCTACGCCTTCCACCTGATAGGCAATTTTGTAACTCAAGCTACGTTCCAAAGTTTTTGGAAACACAATTTGAACTCCCCCTTCCACCTTTTCCGCACGCATATTATCCAATCTATAGGATACTTCAAACGGTTTAGGAGTTAATTCTGCAATTGTTTTTTTTGAACTTGCTCCATCCGTAGTAAAATACTGCAATTCGAATCGATGCGCCTTCACTTCTTCCAAAGCAATAATCGTAGGTTCATCAAATTTAGTTACTTCTAGTACCTTCTTGTCTGCCCCCTCCACATAAGAAATAACAGCTTTGGAAACACGATCACTAAGTAGTGGCCAATAGATCTCTATTTTTTGATTAAAGGTCGAAACCATCGTTAAATTGGTTGGTCTCGCCGTTGGTCTTTTTTCTGTAACTTCAATGTTTGAATCTACATCCTTTGGGAATATCAATTCTTCTTCTTTACACGCATTAAATGCCAGTAACATTCCTCCAAGAAGCATGAGCTGGTTGATTTTCATCGTTCTTTTCATTTTCATCATGACTAGCAAAGCATTAAGGTTTTAAAAATTCTATTTCATACTTATTTAAGAAAACTTGTCCTTGAAGTGCCCACTCCTTCTGTGGTTGAATCTCCAACCAGTAGAAAATTTGAGTGAAATAATCCTGAGGTTGAATTAAAATCGAATTTTCCGGTACATAAGGCAGGTTATTACCTGTAAGAACAAGTCGCGAAGTACCTTGAGCAGTAATATCAGGGTTTCCGCTAATTTTATTTACAAATTTATTATTCACAAGCTCATCCATTGGCCAATAACCGATAAGATTTGGATTAGATAATTCGGCATCAGGAATACCAATACGGTTAGCATTCTTCTTTATACTTTCTTCGTCCATTGCTTTGTTATATATATGAACATCGCATAGCTGAAGATCATTTGGAAGTCCTGAAAAAATATAAGGATAGTAACCGAAGGTCAAACCTGTTGCTGTAACTACTTTTTTAAGGTCAAGATTTGTATTTGTCATTTGACCTGTTTTCAAACCATTAACATACAACACTGCGGTCGATACACCATTTACTTTTGAAATAACAGCAGTAAGGTGAGCCCACTCTCCAGTACTTGAAACAGGCCCCATACTGGTTTCCATCGAAGTAGCACCGTCAGCAACAAAAAATGTGACATTATTACCAGCTCTATAGAAAGTCCATCCTGGAGTTTGCCCCGTTCTTGCTTGATTTTTACCTAAAAAAGGAGTATTTGAAGCATAATCATAGGTACCATTAGTTGGGTTCATTTTTATCTTTGCCTCAACCGTTAATTCACCTGTCTTACCCAAATCGTAAATTGACTCTTCTGCTAACACAGGGCTATTTCTTCCTCTAAATGCATCTGGTCCGTAGTACGCATAACTCGTTTGTCCTGAATC
Organism: Sphingobacterium sp. SG20118; assembly: GCF_044740685.1. NCBI lineage: Bacteria > Pseudomonadati > Bacteroidota > Sphingobacteriia > Sphingobacteriales > Sphingobacteriaceae > Sphingobacterium > Sphingobacterium sp. SG20118. The sequence continues at coordinate 240,706 of NZ_CP172826.1, read as the reverse complement.
ATAAAATCCAAAAAAACGCATCGATTTCATCAATTCTGATTTCAATTCCAACCCCTCAAAATTTGGATGTTGAAAAATTGCGAATGTATTTCTTTCTTGAAAAGAACTACCTCCATAAGATTGATCTATACCACCATGATTACTCGTAATGATGACTAACCACTCTTCAGTCTCATAATTTTTACGCGCTTTTACTGCTGATAGAATTTCTCCTATATAACCATCTACTTTTTTCACGGCATCTGTATATACAGTTGAAGAAGCAGAAAATTTACTTTTCACACCCGCATCTAATACATCTTTAAATTGGACTATAGCAAAATCTGGATTTTTCTTATCCAACAATGATAACATCTGATTTTTCACCTCTTCATCAGACTGCTCATCATACCCTTCATCAGCACTTATCAACAGCTTCGTCGTTAACGCTTTGTCTCTAACCACTGCCATTTTTCTTATTCCTGGAGATATCGTTGCCATTCTATAAAGAATTGAGGGATAACCTGCAGCATTTTGATGCGGATTATTTTCATTAGGCTTTGGAATATAGGAATCATCTTCAATTTGATGCATATCATAGGTTACCCCACTCATCATCGACATCCAAGACGCCGCATCTTTTGTATTATCATTTGCAATCGCATCGAAAGTATACTTACTTGTCTTCAACATTTCTGCAATGTTAGTTGGCATAATTTCTTTAATTTCCTTGCCAACTGCACCATCGATAGATATAAATAATACCTTCCGTTTTACTTGCATATCTCCTTCCTGCTCGTACTCTTCATAAATAGCAGGGGGGTTTTCATATTTTGTACAGCTACTCCAAATCATTAGGAACCCTAATGATAAGGCTGCTGTTTTTAATCGGTTTAAATATCTTTTCATAACGCTACATTAAATATCATAAAATACGCCAATTTCAGCAAGTGCTACATGATTTTGATCGACCAAATTTTTGTCCGGGAACACAAATTTAACAAACTGTGCTTCCACCATTTTGTCAAAAGTTAATTCTCTAATCACATTTCTTTGGGCCGTCGTTTCAGACTCTTTCGCTAGTGCATAAGTGCCCATCTCTGTCCACGTTTTATTATCACGACTGACAAGTACTTTTACTTTCGTTTGGAAGGTAGCTCCTTGTCTATTTTGGATAAAGAAACCTTTAAAGGCGTTGACTTCATTCATATTCATGACCAATTCAACAGGTAGATCAGTAGGTACAGCACAGCCCGAATAACATGTATGCCAATATGTTTTTGGATCTCCATCTGTCATTGCGGAGAACTTACCCGTACTTTCACCAGTAGCCGTCGATACATTTGAAGTAAATTCAAATGTTCCACTTGGTAAATAATACTTCGGTGTCAACGGTGCATCCCCTCCGGTATATGTCAGGGGATTATACTCCCATATTGCCATTTTCATTGGGTCGTATTTTGTGCGCATTTCTCGTTTTGCAGCTGCACTGACTGGGATTCCCCATGCAATGAAAAAACGATTGAAATCTAATCCTGCAAACTCACAGAGCTGACGATAAAAATAATCCCTTTTGGCTTGATCTATCGTCGTTGTAAAGTTTTCATTTCTTGCCTTCGTGTAAATGAAAGGAAAAAAGTCCCATCCTGATTCCCCTTTTTTACCTTTTACCTTATCAAAGATCTGCAAAAATGGCGTAATCCGAGCAAAAGCCTCATTATCACTGTTTAATCCAAACCCTTCTGGAAATTTTGAAAAGCTTTTGGCTCCCGTAGATTTCGCGTATTCAATTGCATTAGGAATTGCTGTTTCCAAAGCTGGGTGAAACAGCGTACGATTGGTTTCTCCCCGATTTCGGGCAGCATTAAAAATGAAAACATTATTCGTCGTTTCAGTCAGATCTGTCCAGCTCCAAGAATAAGAGGCTTGATAATTATGTCCTACTTCGTGATAACTTCCCCAAGATGCTCCCTTTTTAATGGTAGCTGGATTGGTTAATTCTTCCAACCAATACTCATCCTCCTGCATAATCCATGGATTTCCCGAGTGTGCATATCCCATTGACGGGTGAATATCCATAACACCGCGCTCCCATAGGCTCGGATAGCGATTAATAGGATTTGCAGCATTAGGAGATAACCCCATCCAATCGTAATAATCTTTTTCATATGAAGCATCCCATAATTTTAAGGCTTCATCTACTTGATCCATTCTTCCTGATTGAATAAACTTAAGCACTAATGACCTTGGAACCGAAAATGCCGATCGTTTACCAATCAGATCCATCCAAGGTACGTCCTGAGCCAGTACCTCCTTCTTCCATGCCTCTACTGAAGATTTTCCTAACACAAAATCGGTAGACTTAACCGCATTGGCAACCTTTAGATTGATAGGCGTTGTACTACTAAAAGTACTATGAATCCAGATTGTTCCACCATATAGATTACCTACATAATTGACCCCTGGGAATAATTCTTTAACCGTATAAATGATATTGTCTCTTCGTGGCGCATCTTTACCCGTAATATTATCGGTATGTACTCCTACCTGTACAGTCAGGCCAATAATCCCTTCTGGCACCGTAATCCGCACCATCTCACCAGCTGGGGCATATAATCCGGTGCTATAGATAGGTGGAGGTGTATTACTTACTTTATATTCAAACGGAGTAATATATTCTTTATCCATTAATATGGATAGCGTCGTATCTGCTATTCTATTGACATTTTCTCCCACCAAGCCAGGATAAATACGTGCACGACTGTACATACTTTTATCCACCTTGCCCGCTGTCGTATCGGTCATCAGCGGAGACTCCAGATCGTCTCCCTCTTGATAACCATTTTTAAAATCATAGCCATCCTTTCCACAGGATGTAACTAAGCTCGCCATCCCAAAAAGCGCTGCGAAAATTATATTTCTTTTATTCATAATGGTCTTATTAATCGATTAGTTTCTAATTTGAGCATACTTAGGGCTCCAACTTTTACCATCCAGCTGCCAAGCACTCTCCACCGATACCCCCAACCATTGATAGATCATAAAGGGTACATCTACTGCATTAGGTACTTGACGGAAAAAAGATTCATTAATCGGTGGTTGAAAAAAGGGCACCAATTCATTAAAACTGACCCAAGAAATTGGTCCTTTCAAATTAAAATTATCTGCTTTGCCTGTTTTTTCAGTCAAGCGATTCACGTTTACATCGTCGTATCCTGGCCAGTAGCCTTCCAAGTTATCCCAAAAAGGAAACGTTTCATCGATATGTGTAACACCACCATAACGTTTTACCTCATCATGAGTAAAGGCTTTATTATAGATCTGCACATTGCTGATAGACATATCCAAGTTATCTCCATCACGTTGCGTATATCCGATAGTCAATGGAATGGTATTATCAAAATTAACACTGTTAAGGGCATTTTGAGATACTTTTCCTGCTATTGCATTTTTAGTACCATCTGTATACATATAGATGGAATCCTGGCTACCACTTTTCTTAATTACCACGGTCAAAGCATGCCATTCGCCATCATTAATATAACTTCCAAAAGTTTGAGGTGCGAAAGAGCTATTAAATCCCCAACCCCCACTCTCTGAAAATATATTCCATCCAGTCCCTTCAAATCCTTTTGCTCGTTTTGCAAAAAAAGTTGCATAATTAAAATTTGAATTCGCCACATTATGTTTTGCAAAAAAAGTAATGGTCCAGTCTTCATTTGTACTCAAATTAAACTTCTTAGCATCATCCAATGACCCGGTTACCTTACCATTTCCAGAATACGTAAACCGCGTCGCATTACCTACGAATGGTACATCCTTAGCATTAGGTCTTGGAAGAATCTTTCTAACAAATTTTGGAGAGTACATTAAGGTATATGTATGGCGTTTACTATCGCCAAAGGCCGTAAAATCCGTAACAGGTTCTTCCGAATCACCCCCTTTACCAGAAGTGACCACTACTAACCAGTTTTCATTTTTATAGGATTCACGAGCTTTCACTGCATTGACCATATCTTGCACCTGTTTATCCATTTTTTCAATGGCGGCAACATAAGCCGCAGCAGATGCATCGTATTTTGAAGCTACTCCAGCCTTGTCTACAGCCGTTAAGTGTACGACATTTAAATCTGCCGAATCGGTCGCAAGACCAGTAATCGCTGCTGTTATAACGCCATCGTCATTGGCATTCATTTGCACGTGCGCATCTTTTCCCAAATAGGTCGAATAAGCTTCCGAAGACGTATATAAACTTGAGACCTCTTGGTTTTTCAATGTTTTTAATCGCGTAAAAACAGTGGGATATTTTTCCGAATCTAATGTTGACAAATCCTGACCGGTCACTTTATTTTTATTTGCATTGACCCCTGTCAGTAATGTCGAAGCAGCGGATTCACTGGTCATTGGAAAATCTACTGTTGGATCCGCCAAACTACCAAAAGTAAGCAATCCATTGCGCGTCATTTCCGTTAAATTAACTGGCGCTATCTCCTGTACTACAGATCCAGCCAAGCCATCTACTATGACTAATAATACTTTATCCTTACTCTCTGGACTATCCTTTGCTGCATTAAAATTCTGCAACAAATTAGGAAAATCTTTATTACATGCAGTTAAGAGAAATAATCCTCCTAATCCATATATTATGTTTTTAAAAACGTGACTATATTTATTCATAATAGGTTCTTTTTTGGTTATTCTTTCACTTCCAATCGGAGAATATTTCCAATTGATTTCTTACCATATTGGTAAATGCCTCCCCCGATTAACAAAGCTGGTTTCTCCTAATGATGATTTAGTTTCCAAAACTTTAGTTATAGTTCCTGCAAAAGGAGCCTGTCCATTATATTTTTGTAATAAAGAACCATCTTTCTCCAATAAAACTAAGCTACCTCTAGGGATACCATCATACGTTTTAAAAGTTCCCTTAACGATAACACGACCATTATTCAATACCTGGGCAAAATTGGCTACTTCAAGACCAATATCACCAAACACGAATTGTTTATCTACAGTACCATCCGTATTGATGATTGCTACACCATTGGCATGACCCCCTAAGGCATTAAAAATACCTGAAATTGCTAATTTTTTCTGTTCCGCATTATACGTTACACTGAAAATACGCTCGACATGTCCACTGATATTGAAGCTAGGATCTACTGAACCATCCGATTTTAAGCAAACAATTCCTGGAGCCGGTTTCCCATTGTAAGAGGTAAATGCTCCAATCACCACAACGCGCTCATTATCAATCATTGTCGCATCTAATACTGAGCCGTTAGCTCCCAGATTTTCCATCGCATAAGTTGAATCTAAAGAGCCATCAGGCAACATCCGAATCACATTTTTCGCTTTTGTAACCACAAATTTCCTGTTATCTCTAGAAGAATAGGTATAATCAATTTTGTAATACTCTTTGAAATTACCTACAGCAATCACCCGATTTTCCGATACCCCAAATACTTTTAATAGTGGATAAGTTACAACACCTCCATTGAATGCGGATACCGTATCTCTCGAGTTTTTAGGATTATCTGTCGTATTGATTACATCGACGATAGTCGTGTCCATGCTACCATTGGCATTTAAACGTGCGATATTATAAGCGCCTCTTTTTTGAAAGGTTCCAAAACCACCTCCGATCATAAATTTACCATCTGTCATTTTCGTGACTGAATTGATAAAACCACCACTTTCAGCACCCCTTCCAAAAGACATCCCACTTCCTGTTTTTCCTTCGGCATTAATAAAATGTATACCATTACGATACACTTTTTTACTTTCGTCTACATTTAAAACAGCCTCATTCTCAAAATTGAAAAATGATCCAACGACAATATAGCCACCCGAATTGGGTAACATATCAGAGATAGCACCTACGAAGCCATTGACGACACCATAGTTTTCATCCAATGTCATATTACTTTCTATTTCTAATCGAGGTCCATAGAACACTTGACCATCTACGATAATTTTAGCTTCTCCTGAAGAAATCTCTTCAGGTATACGTATCGTTACCAATGAGTCTTTAGCCGATATGACTTCCACTTTCGTTTCATTGATAGAAAACTCGATATCATCTAAATACGGTTTGATTCCTTTCACATAGAAATCTACCAATTCACCTGGCTTGGCACTTTCTTGGGAGGCATAATTGTTATAAAATCCGATTCCCAATGACCCTTTACCACCTGCATAAGGGTCAGTCCCCAACGCAATATCTTTTGAACAAGATGATACCGCTAATGCCAATATCATTCCTGTATATAAAACATATTTTAATCTAAATCTTTTCATCATCATTCAGTTAAATCAATTCTTTTTTATTATTCCCTGAATCAATGCATCTTCTGCAAAAAGAAATTTCCTAAAGCCTAACGCATGTTTAGAATATTGTAACACATGTAATACACCATTCTTAGGTTGAATATCCGAAGTAGCCACTGGAGCCGTCACATATGGCATAAGAAACTCTTCTAACCCTGGAATCGAATATGGAAGATTAATGTACAATTGTCTATATCCTGCATACTTAATCAATTGATCTTCTGAAGCTCTAATATCATTATACAATACTCCAATGTTCATATCGGTACCATCCAGCGTTTTAAAGATACCTCCCGGATAGGAATCCAACTTTAAGGTATCTAATTGACTAAAATCCTTTGCCACATATTTCCCTTTAATAATATATCTTGAAAGGTATTTACGCCATATTTCTGGTTTGATTTGATCTAAAGTTGTGATGGAATCTTCCCCTGTACGAAATAAAGATTCGTTTAATAACCACACCGACTTTAGGATAGATTGATTTGGTGGCGCAAAGAAAGTTACCTCTTCATTTTTCAATACCTCATCGAGTTTAGCAATTTTAAGCGCAACGGTCAGTGTATCGAACAAGTCTGGTCTACTTTCCAAATATTGCCAAATAGTACCATTATAGTGTGGATCATAAAGTCCTGTATCTATGAAATCTTCCTTTTTGCAGCTCGAAACCATCACGGCAAGCAATAAGAAAAATCCGCCAATTTTGAATAAATTTTTCATTTTCATTTTCATCTAGTTCCAATAATTGTTTAATCGCATGAATGGATTGTTGACCAAAGCCGACTTATCAATTGGCCAAGTCCAACCTCCAGCATTAAAAGCACCGACAGACATTGCAGCAGTCGTATATTCCGACTTGATTACTTTTTTGGTACGTACTAAATCGTAATAAAAGTTACCCTCTCCAAGCAGCTCGCGTACACGTTCCCACCAAATTGCATCTTTCAAATCATCTCCAGAATCACTTATTATGGAAGCTTCGGCACGACGACGGATGACATTCACCACATTTCGTGCCTCTTCATCACGATCAAGTTCTGCTAATGCTTCGGCACGCAATAAAATTGGATCCGAATAGCGGAAGACCGTTTGGTTATCATCTGGGTTATTATCTTCACCCTCTTCCATAAATACGTTGGCAAATTTCAAACATTGAAAATCACCATTTGTTGCATAGATATCTTCATCAAACCAATATAACTTCCGAGCATCTTGTTCTGCAGCTGGATACATTTTCTCCATAAATTTAGGATCATAATAGATATATGATTTTGTGGTCACTTTATTAGGTGCATGTAACACATAGTCCGAATAAGCCGCAGACAAATGGAAACTTTCACCATAATTGAAGTTTTGAACAATCTCAAACAGTCCCTCTTTAGTACGACCTTTGAATATTTCTTTGGTTCGACTTAAGCTTAACAATTCGTACGCGCCACCATTTTCTTCCATCAACTCTTTTCCCATATCTGCAACACGCTCATAGTACTGCTGTTTACCTTCAGTGGTAAAACCTGCTATCCACATATTCACATGCATATTGAGTGCTAATGCACTACCACGCATTGCTTTAACCGCAACGATAGAAGGATCATCATAAGTCCAAGGTAAGTCTGCACTTGTAGCATCTAGATCCGCAGCAATATTTTTCAGCACTGTAACCATATTCGTTCTCGGTAACGGATCTGTATTCACTGTGGTATAATAGGGCACATCGCCATATAAACGTACCATGAAGAAATAAGCGAGTGAGCGCATGAAAATAGCTTCTGCTTTATAAGCCTTTTTTTGCTCTTCTGACAAGAACGGCATATCCTTATTATCAATCTGATAACATAGGATATTCGCATTCTGTACCATTTTATAAAACTCATTCCATTTAGTGATTTTTGGAAATCCGAAGTATGAAAAGTTATTGTCAACCTCTTCAGGACTTCTTGCGATAATAGCATTTAGATTATTCTGTCTTAAGTAGCTGATATAATCCCTCCCCGCACCTGAAGTTGCACTAGTCCGATTGACCGGTGCACAGCGCATGTCTCCCGAAGCTGGGAAAAAAATATTACTCATGGTAGCTGATCGAAAGGTAGAATATATTCCGCCCATATACTGATCGACATCATCCTTCGATGTCCAGTAGTTATTTCCTGTTAATTTGTCTACTTGCGTGATATTCAAAAAATCCTTCCCACAAGAAGATAAACTCAAAGAAGCTCCTAACAATAATGTATATAAAAATGTTTTTTTCATATGTTTATAATTTTACTTTTAAATGGTCATATGGAATATTCATGTTTTTTAAACATAAAATTCATGATATGATCCGATTAAAATTGTACACTGACCCCTAAAGAAAAAGTTCGCTTACTTGGGTAACCATTAGAACCATCACGGCCTACACCGGTTACCAATTCTGGATCTGGACCTCCATATTTACTGAAAGTATAGATATTATTGGCTGTAAAATTGAGCCTAGCAGAAGTTAAACCGTAACGCTGAATCCATTTTCTATCAAAATTATAACCTAGAGTAGCTGAATTAATTTTCAGATAAGAACCATCCTCTAAAAACATCGTCGAGTTATAGCGATAAGGATTATATAGGGCCAATCTCGTAAAATCGGAAACATTTGGATATTCTGCGTTATCTCCCAATTGACGCCATACATTATATGAGTCCAACGGTACATAAGCACCTGCCATATATTTAATATCGTCCTCTTTCAGCCCGGTAGGCTTATCATAATTTCTAAAACGATCTGTCAAAGCTGTATTTAAGATATCACGATCTAAAGTATAAGATAGCTGTGTACGTAATGACCAGTTTTTATAACGCGTATAAATGGAAAGTCCACCGGTCATTGCAGGCTGTGAGTTGCCGACGAAAACCAAATCGTTCTCGTCTAGAATATAATCACCATTTAAATCTGTAAAAATTGGATCCCCTGCACGGAAGAATTTTCCTTCAGAAAACTCACCGCCAGCACGGTAACGCTGTCCTGTTAAAGGATTAACCGGAACTTCATCATCAGATTTATAAACGCCATTATAATCGTACAATACAAACGTCAATGGATTTCTTCCGAGTCTAAAAAACTGCGGTAGATTATAACCAGAATCATTATCAGGTTGGATTAATTGCCTAGCACCGTCTGGTAAAGCAGTAGTATAATCACGGTTTAGGGCAAAAGTAGCCGTACCACTTAAATCCCAATCCGAATTGGCTAATTTAGGTTTAAAATTTAATGACACCTCGTGACCCATGTTTACCATAGCCGCCTCATTGGTCAATACATTTCCAAATGCATTATGATTAGCAATTGCTTTCTGTCTCAAAATTTTATCCGATTGTTTATAATACGTTTCGTAAGTCAAATACAAAGCGCTATTAAAAAAGCCCAATTCAGCTGCCACCGACCATTGTGTAGTGGTTTGTGGAACCAATTCAGTATTTGGCGCATTTTTAAGATCCAAAGAACTTGTAGGTCTATTGTTATAACGTCCGTCATCGATTTTATACCATCCATATAAGTCGGACAGCGTTCCTGTTGGTTGAATCGTACGTCCAATAGATCCTCTCAAAAATCCAGTATCCCACCAAGAGATGTTTTCCATGAATTTTTCTTTTTTGAAATTCCAACGGAATCCCGCAGAAGGATTGGCAGTCCAAGGAGAAGAACCTCCAGTAACCGAAGTACCATCAACACGATAGGTTAGATCCACAATATATTTCGAGTCATAGTTATATGAAAAGTTTCCAGCATATGCAATCGAACGAAAGTTGTTCAAATTGTTCAACAATCCACCTATTGTCTTACGTGTATTGTAGCTGATCCCAGTTTGAAATTGATCATTTGCTGTTCCTCTAATTTTATTTAATGTAGCTGCTGATTGTGAGATTTCCATTTCTGTAAATCCATATATATTAAACACATGCTTTTCATTCACTGCTTTTACATAAGAAAGTAAGTTTCGGTTATACACCTTACTCTTATTATCATAATAACCATAGATTTCTGAACTATTGCCCAGTAATTGCTCAGGCGTGTAGCGATCCTTAGTTGCTGTCGTATAATTATAGTTAAAGGTAGAACTAGCACGTAAACCAGCAAATGGCTCATATTGCACCTCTACTTGCGCGACATAGTTTCCGGTTTTATTTTGATCATCGACATTCAAAGCGGACAATGCGCCCATACTTCCTGAAAACAGAGAAGGTGCTGGATATAAGGAACTCGTATTAACAGATTTTCCTACCCCGGTTTGCATCATGGCATTACCACTACCCATTTGATTTTGCGCTAAATTGGTATTTACATTAGCCATCATCCGGAAGCGCTCATTCGGTTCGTACTGCATATTTGATTGTACCGTATAGCGTTTAAAACCGGTATTTGCGATAATCCCATTCTCATCATAATAGTTCATGTTCACCTTATAGTTGAACACTTGTTCACCTCCTGAGATATTGACATTATGTGTTTGATTATAGGTATTTCTATAAAAATAAGATTGCCAATCGGTCGAATTGTTATAATAAGGGTTTAAACTATCGGCCAACATTGGTGCATCGTTGATACGCTTAAGTGCCGCAGCTAACGTGGTGTCATTTCTTAAAATCTGGTCTACACGAATCATACGCTCATCGCGTCCACCAATTACTCGACGGAGCTCTGGTACAGCACTCATAAAGAACTGACCTTGATATTGTACAAGTGGTATTTTGGAATTACCACGTTTTGTTCTTACCAAGATTACCCCATATGCTCCACGAGAGCCATATAAAGCAGTTGCTTGTGCATCTTTCAATACTGTAATATCTTCGATATCCTCAGGTGGAATCATGGAAATTGGTGATATACCTGGGCCTGCCGTTTCAAAACCGTATTCATAACCGGAGTTGTCATCAATAGGAACTCCATCGATTACAAATAAAGGAGAAGTAGGTGTCAAGAATGTATTGTCGCCATTTCCTGAAACGTTAAAGTTAGATATACCACGTACAGCAATCGAACCACGCATACCCGGGCTACCCGTATTGTTCTGGATATTCATCCCCGCTACTTTACCTTGTAATAAGTCTACAAAGTTACCTGCAGGAATATCTTGAATTTCTTTACCGGAGATGGTGACAACAGAACCTGTCAAAGTTTCACGTTTACGTTGTTGGTATCCAACAACGACAACTTCATCAATTTCTTGATTTTTACTTTCCATTCCAATGTTATATTCATTTTTGGAAGCAGTGACTGTTGCCTTCACTGTACCATACCCTTGGTAAGAAAAGATCATCACGCCATCAACAGGTACAGAAATGGTAAATCGTCCATCTCCACCTGTCTTTCCAAGGTCTCTTTTTGGGTTTTCCATACGAATGGAAACCCCAGCTAAAGGTTTATTATCGGCTCCTTTAACCGTTCCTTTTACCAACTTGGTCTGTGCCATCAAGGCATTCCCCAACATACTGGTAAAAAGAATTATCATTATGCAATATTGTTTCATAATTGTTAGCTAAATCAATTGGTCTATTATCAATCAAACTTCGGAGATTCGTTAGGGAAGCGAAATTGAATTTCCCAATCCCCTTCTTCGTATATACCGAAGTCCAATCCAAAATAATTATCTTCTACTATACCAAAATCACCTTTACGTAGAAATTTAAATTGCATGTAGGCATATAATCCAGTCTCATCTGTATAAGCTGTCATTTGGTTGGTTAAAGGTATTGGATATGCAACATCATAGACGACCTTGTTGTTCTCAAAACGATGATTGAATCCATGAACTAAATGTTCCCAATCGGTCGCTGCAAATTTCTTAGGATCAATCGTATGGTTTAACGAATCTAAAAAGGATATTGTTAAGGTTTTCGAACCTGGAGACTTACTTTCTAACTTGTTAAAATACACATGAATATCGGAATAAAACAAGACCGAATTGGTCCGATCAGACCGCATATTGCCCGACATTTTTGAGACGAAAGCGTAAGGAAAAACCTGCAATCCTGTTATTGGATCTTTAAAGCTTGGTTCATAAGGACGTTCACGCAATGGTTTTAATCTAAAATTGCGTAAATAACGACGACCACCTGTATTCGTCAACTCGACATCAAACACATAACCAGAGTCAGGTTGTGTTTTCACAAAATTAGAGTTAGCAGACTGACCCCAGAAATTAATATTTCCAGATTTTTCCATTATTTCCAGTAACGGACGATATTCCGTTTTGCGTTTACTTTCTATTTCTTCTATCGATTTCTCATAACCGGTATACGTTTCTTTCCAAATTTTTACAGGAAACTTATCATTAAAAAGCGTCGTAGGCTGACCATCTATATCACGCACATTGACAATTTTAAAAGTCAAGGGTTGGGAAGTATTTTGACCAATATTGACAATATTATTGAAAAAGGAATTTCTTCCTAATAAGGGTTCAAATATATTGGTATTATAGACCACATCTTCCCCCAAAGAGTCCTGGTCGCTAGGGATGTTTTTCTTACATGAAGCCAATACGAACAATCCCAATCCGCATAGAACTACTCTTCTAATAGCACTTGTTAATTTCATATGATTATTTTAGGTATGTGGCCAATTTAGAAAATCCATAATTATGGCTAGGAGCCAAAATATGTAACCTTCCATTCGTTGTTCTGATATTGACGACCGAAGTATTACTTTCTTGCCAATACCTTTGAAAGATAGAATTATTCATATCACTTAAGATAATCTGTTGCTGACCTCCATTGATAATCCCTGAGGCAGAGCTCACTTTGTATTTCAAGGTCATGCGATAATCATCGATAGATTGGATGACTTTCCCTTCCACAAAATCTTTCAGATTGTCGGTATCATATATACCATCAAAAGCATAGTGATAGGTTAAAGTATCCATCAATTTTTGTGGTACATCTTCCAAGTATAAAAAAGGTCTATTTGCTGCTTTTCTGATTGCATTCATACCATCGATAGCATTGTTAAAACTATTATTGGTCATCGCAAAAAATGTCAGCGTATCCGCAGGATCTTTCAATCTTGCACGTAAGTCTGGCACTCTTTCTAACACTAACAATAACGAATCATATGTAGACCCTTGATCCTCCAAATATTGTAATGTCGTACCATCATATGAAGTATATTTCACTTGATAGTCTTCATAATACGTATTTCCCTTTTTACAAGCTCCAAGCCCTGCTAACAAGAGCAAGAAGGAAATACCGAGATATATTGTTCTTTTCATCATGGTTTATATTCGTTTATTTCCAATAAGAATTTTGTGATAATTTTGAATTTCGTTCCAAAACATCCGAAGAAATTGGCCAATAAATCCCGCCATTTTCGATCAATGAATTTAAGGTCACATTATTCTTTTTGATTTTGGCCAAACGAATCTGATCATACCATCTCCAACCTTCTCCCATTAATTCACGTCTACGTTCTAAAAATATTTCTTCTAATATATCTTTCGGAGAACTGGCAATATGAGGGACCAATCCACGCTGGGCCTTAATCATATTTAAATATTTGATTGCTTCATCCTTTTGACCAAGAACGTACTTGGCTTCAGCATGTAGCAAATAGATTTCCTCTAAGCGTGTAAACACCAAGTTGGATCCGAAAATCGAGAAATCTGAGTCACCGGAACCATTACGAATAATTTTTATCTTGCTGAAAATCGGGATATCTCCATTATAATTGGTAAAGTAGTTTGTTCTCACCAAGCCAGAAACCGAATCAATACCAAAGCGTGTATCATTGGTATCATCGAAGATTTTATTGATGGTATCACGATTTACATAAATATCTGGTTTAGCTTTTGTCACAATTGGATAGCCTAGTGTCAGGGATTCCAAGTGACCCGTATTTGTCGCTTCTCCCAGTTCATAGGAAGCCCGAACAGCCAAGATCTGCGCGCGCGTACTTGGTCCAAATAAACCATCAGTTGGATTGACTAAGTTAGAAACACTTAATAAATCCAAAATAGATTCCGCTTGATTGTCAATGACGAATTTAGAGTATACATCCGCATTAATGTATTTTCCTTGCCAAGCTGCAATATGAGCCAACAGAGAGTAAGCAGTCATTTTGTTGAACAACACTCCTACCCAGACCGAATAATACTCACCATAATAAGTCTGAGAGCCCAATCCATAGCGATACGGTAAATCTTGAGCGGCTATTAATAGCTCTTCCTCGGCAAAGGCCAATACTGTTGCTTCAGTTGATTTTCCGACTTCCTCGAAAGTCCCGTTATCATAAGAGTTTTTCAATAAAGGCACTTCTCCCCATATCCTTACCATATAAAAATACATCAGCGCTCTGATGCTTCTCGCTTGCGCTATATCATATTTCAAATCACGTTCGGTATAGCGACTATCTTTTCTCATGACTTCGGGTGCGCGCTCAATAAACAGAGATGCAGCATTGATAACCGCGTAAAAACGACGCCAATCTGTCAATCCCTTGATCATGGGATAGGCAGACTTTAACTTATTTTCTTCAACAGCTTTTAAGTCCGCTCGTGAATATGATTTAAAATCACCATAGCGCATTTCGCCATATACCCAGTGACCATAATTATCCACCATGGCCGCACGCATCAAACCATAGATACCCATGAGATGCGCTCTAGTATCCGAAATAGAGGCCCATTCCTTTTCTTCAGAACCTACATTCTTCGCTACGATATCTAATTTTTTATTGCAGGATGTGCCGAGCACGGTCATACCTATCATGAAGAGTAGGTATTTTCCCCATTGATTATATCTTTTCATTTTAAATAGCATTCAATAATTATAAATCCAGTTTGATACCCATAGTAAAGATCGGCGACATAGGCAACCCATAACCTGAGTAGTATCCATTGAAGTCGATTAATTCTGGATCTTTACCTGAAAAATTTGTGATGGTCAATAAATTGGTACCCGACATATAAACATAGGCCCGACGTACTGTCTTCATTTTCTCTTTGATCGAACTTAATTGTGCCAAATCATAGCCTACTGTTAATGCTCTTAGTTTTAAGAAAGAGGCATTTTCTAAGAAAAGGTCTTGATCGATTCTATAGGCAACAATAGGGCTCCATGGATTATAAATGGGATACTTGTCGATATCAACATCCTGTTGCCAATGAAATACCTCGCGAATACCATCCAAAGAGTTTGTATTTTCAGCGTTTATAAAATCGTATTTAGTAGATGCGCGTTGATTGAGCGCTTTATGTCCTAATGCAAAATACCATTGCATGTTCAACTCAAATCCTTTATAACTAAAGTTATTATTAAACCCTCCAACTAACTTAGGCATTGCATTTCCCTTCAGCACGCGATCTTTGTCATCAATTTTAAAATCACCGTTTTGGTCTTTCCAAATAGGATCTCCTACAGCAAAATCGACTCCATCAAATTGCAATTTATTGCCATTTGTAACTGGGATTTCATCTTCCGTATTGTAGATTCCTTTGTTTTCATAAAGCCAAAATTGATCAACTCCTTCACCGACTTTTAACAAACGATTACCAACTTTCAATTCTTGCTTACCATTTGGCAAAGCCGTCAATTTATTTTGGTTGTAATTCAGGTTCAATGCTGCATCCCACTGCAAACCATTTGGATTGCTTAAGATACGGCCGTGTAGATTGAGATCAACACCTCTATTCTGGACAGTCATACCATTAATGATCTGTCCAGAATAACCATATTCAGCAGGTATAGGCATGTTGACCAACTGATTGATATCCTTTTTCTGATATAAAGAAACCGTAAAATCAGCTCTTTTATCTAAGAAAGAACCATCCAATGTTACTTCTGCATGTTCAGTATAAGGCCATTTAACATCATATCCTACCCAACCCTCGGTATAAGGACGAGATGCTACGGCAAAACCATTATAAGAAACGAGCGATTTCTCAGACCCCCAATTCAAATCGGCGGTATAATTAGGACCTCCGGCATATTTACTTGTAAAAATAGGTTTGCCAATACGTGCCCAGGAAGCCTTGATACTTAAATTATCCATTTTAGCTCCCTCTTCCTCATTGATGAGGTGATATTTTGCAGAGAAAGCCGGTGTCATCAACCAGCGTGAATCGGGTTGCATAGTAGACGAACCATCATATCGAAGCACTGCGTTGATATCCAATTTATTGTTCCAGCTATAATTACCGGTTAAGAAAAGTGAATGTAGTCTAAAATCTTCGCGATTAGTCCATCGATTGACATATAATCCTCCAATAGGTTTTAAATAGCTTGCCTCATTGGAATTACCTTCTACGACGTTTACCTTAATAAAATCATTGGGTCCATCATATGCACGTGCATAATGGTAACGATATAAATCTTGGGTATAGTTGGACCCCAGTACAAAATTGAATTTATGTTGTTCTTGAATATTAAAATTATAATCTAGGCTACTATTAAAAGTCAAACGTTCATTGAAGCCAAAGTAACTTGACATATAATTATTTGTCTCCATTAAAGAAACCCGGGAAAAAGGCCTCACGAGTCCCTTCTGAATAATCAACACCAAGGTTTGTATTTAATTTTAAATTTGGTAATAAGTATAAATCTAAGTTGACCAATAGATTTAGCATATTGACAGAATTATTATCGAGTGCTTTTTTGTAAACATCTAGATATTGCCCATACATATCCTTATTTGGCGATATTGGCACTGAGAGATCAGGTACATAAGAAGCTTCGCCAAACCGATCGCGCAAACTACGATTACGATCGCGCATACTACGACTTCCATTGATTGTAGTACCAAAATTAAACCATTTGAACGGAGCCATATTAACGTTAAATAAGGCATTATAACGTTCGAAATTGGTGTTATCTGCAGCGCTCGCATTTTTAGTATAGCCACCCATAAAAGCAAAATTGGCGCGATCTCCTCCACCACGAATCCCTAAATTTCCACCATAAATAGGTGCCGCTTTGTAATACTCTTCGTTCCAATTGGCTGGCCCATAGTAATTCACATTAGTCGAATCACTCAAATAACCCGGGTAATTCAATCGATCGGTATCTGTTCCATATTTATTATAAAAGGAAGAACGGAACTTATTCTCATACTGTGCGTTGACTGGCGTTACTGCAGGTTTTGTTGCTAAGCCTACATAAGCATCAAAACTGATTTCTCGCTTGCCTTCTTTTCCAGGTTTTGTTAATATCCAAATTGCACCATTGGCAGCAAGAGGTCCCAATTTTGCTAATTCTATTGGATCTTTAATGACTTGAATAGATTCGATAGAAGATAAATCAATACCCGCAAAATTGTCTGTTGCTGGACCAATTCGATTGAATTGATATTGTTGAATAGAATAGGTGAAATTATTCTCTCGTGCTATCGGCACGCCGTTAATATATACCGCAGGTTGAACATTCACGGCATCTTTAACTTCAAGAAGAGGGCTGCCAAGTCCGCGCATGACCATGTTCTTGTAAGAGCCTGGCTCGCCACTGGACTCTTGAACATAAAGTCCCGAAATTTGACCTTTCAATACTTCGGAAATACTTACCAATGGTAAACTTTCCACCTGCTTGAAATTAAGGCTATCCTTGACCTGCTTCTTTTGCAATAAGGATTTTAATCTTCCTCGCAAGAGTTGCTGATCCACTTCACTTATCTCAGAAGTGTCTTGTTGCATTTTCCACAAATCCCATGATCGGGCCTGCGTTTTTTGCAACATCGGGACGAGAAATAAAAAACAAAAAAGTCTTTTCATCCGAATATTTTTAGGCTTAAAAAATTTAAAGAAGCAACGATTTTGATTAGTATAAATGGTTACTTCTCTTCGCTCTTTAAAAGCGTGAATAATTGTTAGTTGGAAACAATAATATGACAAATAATCAAATTTAAATGACCGCCAATAAACGAAATCGATTGCGTAATCGAAACAATCGATTGCAAAACTTTATGTAACACATATAATGTATTACTATTCAGTGCAAATAGATTTAAGTATGGGAAAGAGTATCTCCTCAAGCTGCTTAAACAGCTTTTCAGAAAATTCTATCGACAAATATTGAAGTCCAAAGTCATTCTTACACCTAAGAAACAGGAATACAGACGTTTATTTAAGGTAATGATTGGTTTAATTCGGTGATGGTTTATAAAGGCGATTGATTTAGCAAATCATTGCAAATTAGCGATACAAAAATGATCCATAAAAAAAGGCTCCGGAAAATTCCAAAGCCTTTTTATCTATAATCCTGAATTAGTGGCTTATCTAAAAGCCAACACTCTTCAAGTTTAAACCTGCTTTCTCATCAAGATTAAACATGAGATTCATATTTTGTACAGCTTGTCCAGATGCACCCTTTAACAAGTTATCTGTCGCATTTAATATTAATAACTTATCTCCATGTTTCTCGAGGTGAATAATACTTTTATTGGTATTAACGACTTGTTTCAAATCGATATTCTTACGGCTGACATGTGTAAATGGGTGTTCGTTATAGAAACTTTCATATAACTCATAAGCTTCTTCCTCGGACAAGTCAGAATCTACATAAATAACGGAGAAAATACCTCTTGTGAAATCGCCTCTTTGAGGCACAAAATTAATTTTCTCGGCAGCACGCTCTAATAATGTCTTTTCGGACTGTGGTAGAAAACCCTGCTGCAATTGCGCTAAAGATTCGGAAATTTCTTGTACATGTTGATGTTCAAAAGACTTGTAAGCAGATAAATTATTATTTCGCCACGAGAAGTGTGTTGTGGCACCAGGTTTCTGTCCAGCGCCGGTAGAAACCCGTGGTTGCATGTACATGAATCTGGTCGGGTAAGAGGCTTTTACTTGCTAAAGGCAGTAATGCCAATTGGATATTAGTAGCAAAACAACCTGGGTTTGCAATATACGCTGCAGATCTAATTGCATCTCTATTCAATTCTGGTAAACCATATATAAACTGTTTACCTTGAAATTCGGTATTTGCTTTTAAACGATAATCCTGTGATAAATCTATAATTTTCACGGAGGAATCTATCGGATTTGCGTCTAAAAACTTACGCGCATCTCCATGCCCCACACATAAAAATAAAACATCAATATCCGAATGAAAATCAGATGAAAAGGTTAACTCAGTGTCTCCAAATAAATCATTATGTACCTCATAGATTTTGTTGCCAGCATTGGAAGCACTATTGGCAAATATGATTTCTACATGTGGATGATAGATCAACACACGTAATAATTCACCTCCGGTATATCCTGCTGACCCTACTATTCCTACTTTTATCATTTTTTAGTATTTAGTTTAGATGATGGTTTTACTATACAATGGATGTTATAGTACTGCTATTATTCCAACAGTAAATGTTACTGAGTGGATGTTAAAAATGGATCCCTATTTCACCTTTGGTGACTTTGGGATCCATTCCTATATTGTGCAAAGAAATAAGAAACGCTTGCGAGCAAATGTGCTTATTTTCCGTTGACTTTATGCCAAATAATAGTTTGGTTACCAAAAATTTTAGAAAATCCTTTCACATCGTCACCTGTGTAACCTGCATTCATCTCGCCATAAGTTCCAAATTTATTAGACATTAAATCATGCTCTGATTCGATTCCAATGATGACAAAACGATAAGGGTGTAATTCGATGATCACACGTCCAGTTACGGTCTCTTGAGTAGATAACAAAAATGCTTCAATATCTCGCATTACGGGATCGTGCATCTGACCTTCATGCATATAATTTCCGTAGAAACCTGAAATCTGGTCTTTCCATGATAATTGCCACTTAGTCAAGGTATGTTTCTCTAAAGCATGATGTGCTTTAATCAAGATCACTGAAGCTGCTGCCTCAAATCCTACACGTCCTTTAATACCAATAATCGTATCTCCAACGTGAATATCACGGCCTATACCATATGGTTGTGCTAAGGCTTGTAATTCCTGAATAACACGTACCGCATCTAATTTATTGCCATTAAGTGCTGTTGGTTCACCTTTAACAAAATCTAAAGTAATCTGTTGAGGTTCTGTTGAAGTAACAGCGGTTGGCCAAGCAGACTCTGGTAAATATTGATTTGAAGTCAATGTTTCTGCTCCTCCTACTGAGGTGCCCCAGAGACCTTTATTAATGGAGTATTTTGCTTTTTCTGCAGAATATTCAACACCATGCTTATTTAAATATTCGATTTCATCTTCTCGTGATAATTGTAGATCACGAATTGGCGTTATAATTTCAACACCAGGTATTAAGGTATGAAAGATCATATCAAAACGCACTTGATCATTACCTGCTCCTGTAGATCCATGTGCTACGCATTCAGCACCAATCTTCTTTGCATAATTAGCAATAGCAGTTGCTTGACATACACGTTCTGCAGATACAGATAAAGGGTAGGTTGCATTTTTTAATACATTACCAAAAATCAAATACTTAATAGTTTCGCGGTAATAGTCTTCTGTTTCATCAATTGCTGTATGCGATTTTACACCTAAAGCGTAAGCCCGCTCCTCAATCTGTTTTAATTCCTCTTCAGAGAAACCTCCCGTATTAACGACCACTGAGTGAACTTCTAAACCTAAATCTTGTGTAAGATAAATACAACAAAATGATGTATCTAACCCGCCACTGAATGCTAAAACTACTTTTTTCATCTTTTTGGATTAATTCGTTGATAAGCCTCTAATTGAGGTTTCAACAAAAATATAAAAAACTTAAAACTCCTTAACTACTTTTTTACTTTTATGAAAATTGACTGCAACAAACTTCTTTGCTGATTTCCATAACTTTGCTTCAATACGCTTTAATAAAGATTGTTTTTGTGTAATACGTTCCAATCTTTCTTTTGCTTCAGCTTTTCGTTGTATTTTTTCTTTCAATTCACGCTCTTTATCGACAGGATCCCAAAGCATGGCTGTACACATGCAGTTTTTACGATCTTTACTCAATAAGATATCGTAATTTACACAACTCTGACAGCCCTTCCAAAATTCTTCATCTTGCGTTAATTCAGAATAGGTCACAGGTTCATATCCCAGTTCGGAGTTAATTTTCATTACCGCTAAACCAGTTGTTAAACCGAAAATCTTTGCATGAGGATATTTTTCTCGAGATAGTTCGAAAACTCTTTTTTTAATTGCTTTGGCTAGGCCAACCTTACGAAAATCAGGATTAACGATTAAGCCTGAGTTGGCAACGTAGTCTCCATGCCCCCAAGTCTCGATATAGACAAAGCCTGCCCATCGACCATCTTTGTGTAAAGCAATAACAGCTTTACCTTCGATCATTTTATTGGCAACATATTCTGGTTTGCGGCGTGCAATGCCAGTACCTCGAGCTTTTGCAGACTCGAACATTTCACTACAAATTGTCTCAGCATATATAACATGCTCAGGTTTTGCGGGAATAATTAAAAATTCTGAAATAGTCATTGACTTACGACCCAAATAATAAAACTAACAATCGAAATTGCGTTTTGTTATGAAAAAACAATTAATAAAATCGTGGAGCGCCATCATCGGACCTGATGATATTACTGAAAAGAAAAGTCACTACCTCATATCAAGCCCGAGGTAGTATAGGTCGTCGAAAGCGAAGAACCGGAATTTCTACAAAAATAAAAAAACAATAACCCCTCTCTACAAACTTTTGAAAAGCATGTGGTATTGAGAACTTATATATATTGTTATTTTTCATTTCTTCTTTATCGTCTTCGTTATGTGACTGTACAAATGTATAAAATAATTTTTTTCTTTTCTGCAATAATTACGCGCATTTTTTATAAAATGACAAATAACAATAAAAACATAAACATTACAAGTATACAAACTATAAATCAAATACTTAAATGACAATTATACAATAAATTAGTGATTACTAAAAAAATCAATATGCTAACAAAAATCTAAATTCATTAATAACTTACCATCAATGACGTGGAAAATAAAGAAATAGAAACTTTTAGTATTGTCATTAAAATTAGATAATTTTGTAGTTCATCGGTGATCTAATGAAGTTCACCATTAGTACACAACATCATATGAGCACACCAAGTATTATTTTTTATTGCATTTTCGGTATTCCATACTTTATTTTCATGTACTGGTTAGTCAAACAAGATAAGCAAAAATATGCTTGGGGAATAGCGCTCATTACACTGATTGCAATTGTCGCAATTTATGTCTCTCAAAAAGCTAGTAAGGTTGCGATTGATAATTATGAACAACATCAAATTGACTCTCGAGAAATAGAGCAAGAGGAAAGAATGGATAGTCTAAATCATAACTAAAAAAAGCGCTCTAGGCGCTTTTTTTAGTTATGATTTATTTTTTAATATTTTCCAATGCAAACAGGAAAGCATAATTAAGGGCTATATCTTTTAGATAATCAAATCTGCCAGATGCCCCGCCATGCCCGTACTCCATATCTGTTTTTAATAGAAGAACATGATTATCAGTTTTCATCTTCCGTAATTTCGCAACCCACTTTGCAGGCTCAAAGTATTGTACCTGACTATCATGCAGTCCCGTTGTGACCAACATATTGGGATATGCCTTTTCCTCAACATTTTCATAGGGAGAATATCTTTTCATATAGTAATAAGCATCTTTTTCATTTGGATTTCCCCACTCGTCATATTCATTTGTGGTCAACGGAATACTATCATCTAACATTGTATTAACGACATCAACAAACGGCACCTGTGCGATAATGCCATTCCATAGCTCGGGTTCTAGATTGGCAACTACACCCATTAACAAACCTCCTGCACTCCCACCTTGGGCATAAAGATGTCCCAAACTAGTGAACTTTTGATCGATTAAATAATGACCGCAATCAATGAAATCTGTAAAAGTATTCATCTTCTTCATCATTTTTCCATCATCATACCAATATCTTCCCATTTCTTCACCTCCTCGGATATGTGCAATAGCATAGCAGAATCCACGATCTAATAAACTTAATCGAGCACTACTGAAGGTCGGATCCATTGAATAACCGTAGGAACCATATGCATATAGCAATAAGGGTGCTTTCCCATCTCTTTTAAAACCATCTTTATAGACAATCGAAATTGGAATAACTGTTCCGTCCTTAGCTTTTGCGAAAACGCGTTCGGTCTTGTATGCCGTTAAATCATAGCCCCCTACGACTTCTTGCTGCTTTAGTAAACTTCTTCTTTTTGATTTCATATCATATTCAAAAGTCGAAGAAGGGGTAACTAATGAGCTATAACCATAGCGTAATTTATCTGTATTATACTCGACATTGGTGCTCGGATAGACGGTATATGTCACTTCTCCGAAATCTAAATAATGTTGTCCTTTATTATTCAAATCATAAACGGCTAGCTGCGTTAAGCCATCTTTACGTTCTGAGACGACCAAAAAGTCTTTGAATTCATCAATTTCACTCAATAGCACATCAGCTCGATGTGCTATAAATGTCGACCAATTCTCTTTATTGGTTTTGTGCAATGGGCATTGCATCACTTTAAAATTTTTAGCACCGTCATTCGTAATAATCAAAAAACGATCTTCTAAAGCAGTCACCTGATATAATACATCCTTTATTCTGGGTTGGAATATTTGAAAAACCCCATTAGGATCATCGGACTTGATATAGTATACTTCAGAAGAAAGCGTGCCCTCGGATTGAATAAATATATAAGCTCCATTTTTCGATTTCCCTACTCCAATATAATTGGTATTATCATTTTCTTGATATACAGTCGTATCGGCTTTGACATCAGTGCCCAATGTATGCCTATTTATTTTTTCACTTAATAGCGTAATCGGGTTTTTTGCCGTATAAAAAAGTGTCTTATTATCATTGGCCCAAATAGAGCTGCCTGATGTCCTTGGTATTTCATCCTTATACAATTCACCTGATACCAGGTTTTTTACATATATCGTATACTCTCTCCGCGATACGGTATCGACAGCAAAAGCCAACAATTTACTATCGGGACTTATTGAAAATCCTACTGCTGAATAATAAGGGTAACCTTCTGCCATTTTATCAACGTCCAACAGTATCTCTTCTACTGCATGGAGATTATCTTTTTTTCGACAAAACTTAAAGTATTGTTGTCCTTCTTCGGTACGTGTATAGTAGTAATAGCCATTTTTTAGATAGGGAACAGATTCATCTTTCTCCCTGACCCGTGCTTTCATTTCAATAAACAACTGATCCTGCAAAACAGAGGTTGATTCCATGACAGCATCTGTATAGTCATTTTCCTTATTTAAATAATCGATTACCAAATCTGCATCAGGTCCCTTCCTGAAAAAATCATTCATCCAGTAATAATCGTCACTCACTTGATCGTCGTGGATGTTTCTGAAATGGGTCTTAATCTTTGCAACAGGAGCTACAGTTGCCTTTGAGTGCAATCCAATTGATTCACCTTGCTCTTTTAAAACTGCACCTGTAAGGATATTTAAGATAATCATACGTCTAATTTATTATTATAACCAGATAATCCTGTATGAACCTATCAATTCAGGATTACTGCAAGTAAAAATAAGGATGAATTCGCATTATTTAATAAAAATTAACATTTTAAGCCCCTTACTAGCATTATATTTGCTAATCGTAACAACATCAAAATATCAAGAGATGAGATTAAAGAGATTGCTTTATGTATTTGCTATTGGACTAATTCCAACTTTCGGCCATGCCCAAGAAAACAAAAGTGTGCCTGATAATTGGTTCAATTTGGATTATGAGAAAGATGGTGTACTTGGTATAAGTACAGAAAAAACTTACGAAAGTTTATTAAAAGGAAAAAAGTCCGTTCCGGTTATCGTTGCCGTTCTAGATGGGGGTGTTGATGTCCTTCATGAGGACTTAAAGCATGTCGTGTGGATAAACGTAAAAGATAGTGTAGCTAATGGCATAGATAATGATAAGAACGGATTCATCAATGACAAGTATGGTTGGAATTTCATTGGTAATGCTTCGGGAGAAAATGTACAATTCGATAATTTGGAACTGACCCGGCTAATCCGTAAAGATGCACCAAAATTCGAGGACGTGACTGCTACAACAATATTAACCGACCAAGAGAGGCGAGATTATAATGCTTATTCAAAAATGGTGATAGCATATAACGAAAAACTTGATGAAGCCAAGTATGGTGCTTTGAATTATGTTGCATTGAAGGAAAGTGTTGACAATCTCATAAAAGATATCAATAAAGATAAATCGGCAATAACGCCAGCAGATCTGGATAGTCTGAATCCTACTGTGAACCGTCAAAAAATTGCTATTCGCATTGCTAAGGAAGAAATAGAACGAGCAGGTAGTTTCACTCGGTTTTATGAAGACTTAAAATCGGGAGCCGAATACTTTGGCAATCAAGTCGCTTACCATCTGAATAAAGATTATGACTCCCGTTCAATTGTTGGGGATAACTATGACGATGCGAGCGAATATCATTATGGTAACTCGGATGTTACGGGGCCGGACGCGTTGCATGGCACACATGTAGCTGGTATCATTGCGGCAGATCGTAAAAACAGCATCGGTATTAAAGGAGTAGCCGATAATGTTCAGATACTTTCGGTACGCCTTGTCCCTGATGGTGACGAACGTGATAAAGATGTCGCTAATGGCATTCGTTATGCGGTAGATAATGGTGCTAAAGTCATTAATATGAGCTTTGGTAAAAGTTATGCTTATAATAAAAATACAGTAGACGCTGCAGTACAGTATGCAATGTCTAAGGATGTTTCTATTGGTGCATGCTGCGGGTAATGACAGTGAGGATAATGATATTTCGACAAATTATCCAAATAAATATTTTACAGATAGTTTAGGTGCAATTACTGATACTGCTCATGCATGGATAACCGTTGGTGCAACTGGTCCACGTAAAGACGAAGAGCTCCTCGCTAGCTTTTCTAATTATGGTAAGACTTCTGTAGATGTATTCGCACCTGGATTATATATCAATTCTACTGCACCGCATTCGGAGTATAAAGAAGAGCAAGGTACGAGTATGGCTGCACCTGTAGTGGCAGGATTAGCGGGAATGTTGCGTTCTTACTACCCACAGTTAACAGCTTTGGAGACAAAAGAAATCATCATGGACTCAGTTGTAAAAGTCGAGGATACGGTCCGCATCAAATTAGAAGATGGCTCATTTAAAACTGTGAATTTGGCTGATATTTCTATCTCAGGTGGAATTGTGAATGCCTATAATGCTGTGGAAAAGGCAAATGATTATATCGCAAAAAAGAAAAAGTAACATATTGACATAATATTCGCATCTTGTTGAACGTTCTACTTATAAATTGAATGATAACAATAATTGCGTATGGTCGAAAACTTTACAACAGAAAACGAAGTTAAAAACAGCGAAAGAGGTATTAAAATCTCTGATGAGGATGTTGAAAACCTCTTAAAACTTCAACTACCAAAAATCATGATGAATCCAAGTGATTCTTGCATAGAGGGTATTTTGAACTATTCAAAATCGGTAGTCAATAAAAAGGCTTAGTCGAGAGATTAAGCCTTTTTTATTTTTTAAAAACTTAGCTATCTTTGATACATATGTTGAAAAAAGATAGATATAAAGCTTTTGTAGAATATTTTTCTAAGAATAGCCCGGATGCACAGACAGAATTAAATTATAGCAACCCTTATGAATTATTAGTCGCTGTCATATTATCTGCCCAATGCACCGATAAACGAATCAATTTGGTCACCCCAAAGCTTTTTCAACAATTTCCAGATGCCGAAGCATTAGCATATAGCACTTCTGATGAGGTTTTTACCTATATCCGTTCAGTCAGTTACCCCAATAATAAAGCTAAACATCTAGTTGGCATGGCAAAAATGCTGGTCAGTGAATTCGATTCTATCGTTCCTGAAAAAATAGAGGATTTGATTAAGCTCCCAGGTGTGGGACGGAAAACAGCAAATGTAATTTCTTCGGTTGTATATAATAAACCGGCCATGGCCGTAGATACACATGTCTTTCGTGTCAGTAATCGGCTTGGTTTAACCAGCAGGGCGACAACTCCATTAGCCGTAGAGAAGCAACTGGTCAAACACTTACCTGTAGAGACCATCGCTATAGCGCACCATTGGTTGATATTGCATGGACGTTATATCTGCTTAGCCCGCAAACCGCAATGTGACAAATGTGCCATTACCTATATGTGTAAATACTTTGAAAAGGCCCACCAGATTAAAGAAATCAAAGAAAAATCGGTCGAAAAATAATAGACTAACTTTTTTAGTAAAAATATTTTGTACTTTCAAAAGTAATCTGTACTTTTGAATCATCAATACTAAGAATATGAGCAATCCAGATAAATTAAAAGCATTACAGCTTACATTAGATAAATTAGAGAAATCATATGGTAAAGGCGCCATAATGAAATTAGGAGATACGACTGTTGACCCAATTGAATCAATCTCTACAGGTTCTTTAGGTCTTGATATCGCATTGGGTATTGGGGGCGTTCCTAAAGGTCGTGTCATTGAGATTTATGGTCCTGAATCTTCTGGTAAAACAACTCTAGCGACACATATCATTGCTGAAGCTCAAAAACAAGGCGGTATTGCTGCATTTATCGATGCAGAGCATGCTTTTGATAAATACTACGCTCAAAAATTAGGCGTTGATGTAGAAAATTTATTAATTGCTCAACCTGATAACGGCGAGCAGGCTTTAGAAATTGCCGATAATTTAATTCGTTCGGGAGCTATTGACATTATTGTCATTGACTCCGTTGCGGCTTTAGTTCCTAAGGCAGAGATTGAAGGTGAGATGGGTGATTCAAAAATGGGACTTCAAGCCCGTTTAATGTCTCAAGCATTACGTAAATTAACTGGTACTATTTCGAAAACAAACTGTTGTTGTATTTTCATCAACCAACTTCGTGAAAAAATCGGTGTTATGTTTGGTAATCCAGAGACAACAACTGGTGGTAACGCATTAAAATTCTACGCTTCTGTACGTCTGGATATTCGCCGTACTTCTCAGATAAAAGATTCAGATGAAGTATCTGGTAACCGTGTAAAAGTAAAAATCGTTAAAAATAAAGTAGCTCCTCCATTCCGTATCGCTGAATTTGATATCATGTTTGGTGAAGGTATTTCTAAAGTTGGTGAAATCATCGATTTAGGAGTTGAATACAATATCATTAAGAAAGCGGGTTCATGGTTTAGCTATGGCGAAACAAAATTGGGACAAGGTCGTGATGCTGTAAAATCATTATTACATGACAACCCTGATTTAGCCGATGAATTGGAAGCTAAAATTAGAGCTGAGGTTTCTGGCATTGATCCTAACCTAGCTTTAGAAGAAGGTTAATTTTATATTATATAAATAGTTTAGGTATAGCCATTCCCAAAAGAATGGCTATATTTATTTTTAAAAACCTTGACCAATGAAAAAATATATCCTTTATTGTTTTACACTTTTGACTCTATCGTGCAGTACACGAATGCTTTCAGCTCAGGAATTAAAGATTCTGACTTACAATATCCATCATGGTAATCCACCCAGTGAAGATGCAAGCATTATTAATCTAGATACCATTGCAGCAATTATAAAGAGAACCAATGCCGACTTGGTAGGTTTACAAGAAATTGATGTTAACCTTAGTAGATCTCAAAATATCGATCAGGCAAAAAAATTAGCGGAGCTCACAGGAATGCATTATTTCTTTTCTAAGGGTATTGATTTAGATGCAGGTGAATATGGAACGGTCATTCTTTCAAAGCACCCAATTGTAAAGACAGAACGTTTTGAGCTTCCATCTCCTATTGATAGCGAAAAAAGAAGCCTTGCAATCATCCATATTAAACTAAATGGAAAAACAATCAAATTTGCGAACACTCATCTTGATCTGAAAAAAGAAAATAGGCTCGCACAAAGTGCTTTCATTGTTGACAAATTCAAGAACGACAAAGATTTGGTTATTCTAGTTGGTGATTTAAATGCACGCCCTGAAGAGCAGCCTATCCTTAATTTAGAGCAAATATTTAAACGTAGTCAAATTAAAAATGGATTTACAATACCTGAGGTAAATCCAGATCGTGAAATTGACTTCATCATGTTAAATAAAACTCTTCAATTATCATTTAAAAATCATTCTGTTTTAGAAGAAGCATATGCTAGCGATCACAGACCTGTATATGTAGAAATTTATACGCCACAATAGCTCATGAGTATCAATCGAAGAAAATTTTTAGAGGCCTTAACCCTAGCTGGCATAACTTTGCCGAGCGTCACATTTGCTAATTACAAGAGGGAAAACACGAATGATGAAAAATTTAGTTTCATTGTCCCTGCATATTTACAGAATCAAATCGAGAGCAGTATTACTGTATTTTCTATACTCAATAAACCTGCTTTTGCTTGGTTAGAATTATTAGATGATAATAATCAGGTCATCACTAAAATTTATCAAAGTGAAGATGGCATGCTTGAAGCAAATACGGATCTTTTTAAATTTGAAATAGCAACAGCACCTAGAAAATTTAAATATAGAGTAGCGGCTAAGGAGGTACTTAAGTTTGACCCCTATAAAATTTCTTATGGGGAAGAAATCCAATCGGATGTTTTTATGGCTACGTTAGCGAGTCAAGATCAGGAGCAGATTCGCGCCTTGATTTACAATGACGTCCATGAAAATATGGATACCTATCGGGAATTAGTGCCAAATAAAAATACCGATATATATGATTTTTCAATCCTCAATGGAGATTCTTTTCACTATGTAACCAATCAAGTTGATCTTACAGAAAAACTGCTTAAGCCTTTTTCTTTTTTTGCTACCGGTAAACCTTTTATCATGAATCGTGGAAATCATGAAACACGAGGTGCGTTTTCACGACATTTCAAAAAGTATTTTGGTTATCCAGACAATAAATTCTATCAATCTTTCAAATTAGGTCCGATTTACTGGATCTTTTTAGATAGTGGTGAGGATAAACCCGATACTCATGAAGTATATGGGGGAACTGTGGATTATGACAGCTACCGAAAAGAACAAGCTTCTTGGTTAGAGAAAGTATTGCAGTCGAAAGAAAGAAAAACAGCCCAGCATACGATAGTAGTTAGCCACATTCCTGTTTTTCACGCTGATGATTGGCACGGAACATTACATAACCGCTCAACCTTTCACCCGTTGTTTCAAAAATATAGAATTGATGCCATGATTACAGGTCACACCCATAAATATGGTTACTACCCACCTGATCAAGATCATAATTACACCTTATTTATTGGAGGTGGACCGAAAGTTGGGGAGCGTACAATAATTGATGTGATGGGTGATAAAAAAAATCTAGATATAAAAATGATTAAAGATAATGGTGATCTTTTAGGACATCTTAAAAAGTCATAAGAATATTTTAATATTGGATAGAAAAGGCGCCTACTAAGTAGGCGCCTTTTCTATCCAATTTATAATCGATAAGATTATTCGCCTTCTTCTAAGAACGGATACTTATAGTTTGTATCTGGATTAAAAGTTTCTTTGATCGTACGTGGAGATACCCAACGTAATAAATTAATCATCGAACCTGCTTTATCGTTCGTACCAGAACCACGAGCTCCTCCGAATGGTTGTTGACCTACTACCGCTCCAGTACATTTATCATTAACATAGAAGTTACCTGCAGCATTACGCAATGCATGTGTTGCTTGCGCTATTGCATAACGATCTTTAGCGATAACAGAACCTGTTAGGGCATAAATAGATGTTTTATCTACGATCTCTAACGTTTCTTCCCACTTATCGTCTTCATAAACAAAAATCGTCAAAACTGGTCCAAATAACTCTTCGGACATTGTTTCATAATCAGATTTTTTAGCCAAGATGACAGTTGGTGTAATAAAATAACCTTTAGATTTATCGTAAGTACCACCGATTACTACTTCAGCATCATTTGATTCTTTAGCACGGTCAATGTATTTCGCAAGCTTATCGAAAGACTTCTCATCGATAACAGCATTGATAAAGTTTGTGAAATCTTCCGTACCTCCAATTTTGAATGAATTAATATCAGCAGTCATCGCATCTTTCAAAGCAGGCCACATCGATGCAGGAATATATGCACGAGAAGCTGCTGAACATTTTTGTCCTTGGTATTCAAAAGCACCGCGCACTAATGCTGTATTGGTAACCTGTAAGTCCGCTGTTGGGTGAATGACAATAAAATCTTTTCCACCTGTTTCACCTACGATTCTAGGGTATGTTTTATAAAGGTGAATGTTTTGTCCTATTGTCTTCCAGATATCTTGGAAAACACCTGTTGAACCAGTAAAATGGATACCAGCAAAGTCTGGGTGTTTGAAAATCACATCACCTGCATCAGGTCCTGATACATATACTAAGTTGATCACTCCTGCTGGTAAACCTGCTTCAATGAAAATCTCCATTAAAACTTGTGCAGAATAAATCTGTGCATTAGACGGTTTCCATACGACTACGTTACCCATCATCGCTACACACGAAGGTAAATTACCAGCAATGGCTGTAAAGTTAAATGGTGTCAAAGCGAAAACAAAACCTTCTAAAGGGCGTTGCTCTACACGGTTCCACACTCCTTTTCCTGATACTGGAGGTTGTTGTTCATAGATCTGAGTCATGTACTGTACATTGAAACGCAAAAAATCTGTGAACTCACATGCTGCATCAATCTCTGCTTGATATGGGTTTTTTGACTGCGCTAACATCGTTGCCGCATTCAGTTTATAACGATATTTTGTCGAAGCTAATTCAGCTGCTTTCAAAAAGATAGCGGCACGGTCTTCCCATGGTAAATTTTCCCAATCATTTTTAGCTGCTAACGCCGCGTTGATAGCATCCGTTACATGACTTTTTGTACCTTGACTATATTGTCCTAAAATGTGTTGGTGATCATGAGGTGGATTCATGGATACCTTTTTATCCGTACGCACTTCTTTTCCGCCAATATACATCGGAACGTCAACTTGTTTAGCACGCGCTTCGTCAATCGCTGCTTTTAATAATTTACGTTCTTTTGTACCAACAGCATATGAGTAAACTGGCTCATTTGTAGGTGTAGGTACATTAAAAAATCCCTTTATCATAGTAATAATTTTATATTTTCAAAAACCTGAATTTCAGTGAATTCGTTGAAATTCAGAATAAATTTACAAGATCTAAATTCGAGTTCCAATTATTCAATTAGTCTTTAGCTGTACTGGTAAAAATATGTTTAAACTTTTCCAATTTTGGTTTAATCACGAATTGACAGTAGCGGTCTTCTTTGTTATTAGCATAGTAATCTTGATGATAATCTTCGGCCTTATAAAACACTGTATATGGTGCAACTACTGTAACAATAGGTTGATCATACAGCTGCTCTTCTTTCATTTTTTTTAAATAATAATTTACTTTCGCTAATTGCTGTTTGTCATGGACAAAAATAGCGGAACGATACTGCGTTCCCACGTCATTTCCTTGCTTATTTAATTGCGTAGGATCGTGTGCGATAAAGAAAGCTTCTAATAAGGTATCGTATGTGATTTTATTCGGATCATAGACCACATTGATGGCCTCGGCATGCCCTGTCTTACCTGTTATAACCTGTGCATATGTAGGATCCTTTAACTTCCCACCCGTATAGCCGGAAATAACTTGCTGCACACCATCCAAGGTCTTGAGTTGTGCCTCAACACACCAGAAACAACCGGCTGCAAAAGTTGCGGTGTCTATACTACCGATTTGGGAATCTGGCAGAAGATCAAAGGATATTTTTTGATCTTTCTTACTTTTAGATTGGCAAGAGGTCCACAAAGTATAACACAAAATCAGCGCGAGAAGACCGAAGTAATTATTTTTTTTCATCATAATATCCTGAAATTAAAAAGCGGTAAAATGATATCATTTTACCGCTTAATGCTATCGATACTGATTCCTAAATATTATTTAGCTGCAGCATAATTTTTTGCTACTGCATCCCAATTGATTACATTGAAGATTTCTTCTAAGTAAGCTGGACGCTTATTTTGGAATTTTAAGTAGTATGCATGTTCCCAAACATCAATACCCAAAATTGGTGTACCCTTTACTTCTGCAACATCCATCAAAGGATTGTCTTGATTTGGAGTTGAAGTTACTTGTAATTTACCTTCCGCGTTTACAATTAACCAAGACCAACCAGAAACCGAAACGTGTTGCACCAGCATTTTGCAATTGTGTTTTCAATTCTGCGAAAGAACCAAAATTTTCATTGATTGCTGTTGCTAATTCGCCTGTTGGCTCTCCACCAGCATTTGGACCTAACACCGTCCAGAAAAGTTTATGATTATAATGTCCACCGCCGTTATTACGTACTGCTGCAGGATACTTACTGATATTTTTTATGATATCTTCTAAAGACAAATTTTCTGCGTCTGTACCAGCAATTGCTTTATTTAAGTTATCTACGTATGCTTGATGATGTCTATCATGGTGAATTTCCATAGTAGCCTTATCAATATGTGGTTCCAATGCGTCTGCCGAGTATGGTAGCGCCTCTAATACAAATGCCATAATTATTTATTTTTGTGTTTATTAAAAAGATTATTACAATACAAATATAACGTTTAATATACTTTTATGTTTGATTTATGGATGAAATAATGAGCGCTACCCTATCGTTTTTGACGAAAAAATGATTTAACGAGCTCTGCGCATTCTTCGCCTAATTTACCTGACTCCACAATTGTTTTTGGGTGTAAGATTTTATCATGGAATTGTGAATAGCCCCGTTTATCATCTTTCGCACCATATACGATACGTGTAATATGGGTCCAATAAGCAGCCCCAGCACACATCACGCATGGTTCAACTGTCACATATAAGGTGCAATCCACCAAATACTTTCCTCCTAAATGATTAGCTGCTGCTGTAAATGCCTGCATTTCAGCATGTGCAGTTACATCATTCAATCGTTGCGTTAGATTATGACCTCTGCCTATAATATTTCCTTTATGTACTATTACAGCACCAATTGGAACTTCTCCCTCTGCAAGTGCTAACTGCGCTTCTTTTAAAGCCTGCTGCATAAAAAATTCATCTGCGTTGTCCACAGATGTTCCTTCAAAATCGATATATCGCATGTTACATTAATTTCGCGCCATTCGGCACTTTCTTTTCCACGGTAGTCAATATAATATCTCCATTCTCATCAGCAAATCCTGTAATCAAGCATTCTGAGAAGAAGTTTCCAATTTGTTTCGTCGGAAAATTAACAACTGCAACAACTTGTTTTCCTAGTAACTCTTCTTTGGTATAATGCACTGTAATCTGTGCACTACTTTGTTTGATTCCTAAAACCGGCCCAAAATCAACAGTCAATTGATACGCTGGCTTTCGTGCTTTTGGAAAATCTTTTACTTGTTGGATAGTCCCAACACGCAGATCAACTTTCTCAAAATCTGTCCAAGATATATCTTCCATTATAACTGATTACTTGCTATATTACTTAATGATTTAGATAGAGTAAATACGACATATTCACGATCTCTATTTAGACGATTCATTAAATGATTTATCAATATTTCTTCTTGATTTTCATCGAAATGCAAGTCTAAATCAGTAAGATGGTTATATTTTCTTTTTATTTTTTCTTTTGCCGTAATCCAATCAGATTGTGTTATTTTGAGCATTAACATTTTTTAGGTATAAAATTTGTTTATATTTTTACAACTTACTAAAAGTTCAGTTAAAGATACAATTTAAATAGAAAATAAAGTTATGAAGAAAATTTTACCTGCATTGCTATTCATTTGTGGTAGTGTTGCTACCGCTAATGCCCAATTACTACCAGGTGTCGAAGTTGGTTTAAAAGGAGCCCTTAATTTTACTCAATTGAAAAATGATGGAAAATATTTCAACTCAGATAATAAAGCCGGCTATCAAGCTGGATTGTATGGTCGTGTTGGAGTCTTAGGATTTCATGTACAACCTGAAATTTACATTACTGGTAAAAATACAAAAGTTGTCTCAACGACAGACGGAGGGGAAAGTACTGATGTAAAATTTACATCTGTTGACATTCCAGTATTATTAGGCAAACGTTTTGGTTTAGGTCCAATCGGAGCTAGAATTAATACGGGACCCGTTTTTTCATTTGTAGTTGACGAGAAACAGGATAAAAATATAGGCGCCCACTTACAGGCTTCGAATTACAAAAAGAATTCAACTTCTTGGGCTTTTGGAGCGGGTGTTGATGTTTCTAGTCTACGTGTTGATTTACGCTATGAACTAGGCTTAAATAATATCCAAAAAGGCACCACTGAAAAGACAAAAATCAATATGTGGAGCATCGGATTGGGATACCGACTATTTAGCATATAACCCATTCCAGACTAATTATAAAATGCTCGTTATTAAAAAAATAACGAGCATTTTTAGTTTACGATTTAGAATAGTTCTAAATTACTTCTTTTCATGTCAAAATTGTATCATATTTAATATCAAATGGTAAATTTGCCTAATTAAATTAAATTACAAAGGATAATGAGTAAATCAAAGCCAGTTTTAAGTTCTTCTATAGGGAAGAAGCTAATCATGAGCTTAACGGGACTTTTCTTATGTACGTTCCTAATAGTTCACTTGATTGGAAACTTGCAGTTATTTAAAGATGACGCGGGTTTAGCGTTCAACCAGTACGCCTATTTCATGACGCATTTTACACCTATTAAGGTGGTGTCTTATTTATTGTATGCTTCCGTGATCATTCACGTGATTTATGCAATCGTGATTTCATTAAAAAATAAGGCTGCACGTCCTATTGGATATGCATCTTATGATGGAAGTGCTAACAGCAAATGGAACTCACGCAACATGGGTATTTTAGGTACTGTTATCTTGGTATTCTTGGCGACGCACATGTCAAATTTTTGGTGGAAGTACCATAATGACCAAACACCTTACATCGAATATCGTACAGATTTATCGACAGGAGTTACGACACATCAAGAAATCCAAGCTTCAGATTTTCATGATTACTCTGTAATTGTCGAAAATGGTGTTGAAGTTATAAAAGCACGTGACTTGTACAAGCAAGTTGACTATGCGTTTAAAAATGTTGCATTAGTAGCATTATATGTAATCGCAATGGCTGCTTTAGCATTTCACTTAATTCATGGTTTTCAGTCTGCTTTTCAGACCGTTGGATTCAATCACAAAAGATACATTGGATTGGTTCAATTTATTGGTGTATGGGTATTTGGAGTTATTGTTCCAATTCTTTTTGCAGCGATGCCATTATATTTCTATTTCCGTTAACAATATTTTAGGATAGCGGTGCTATACCCTATCTAATAAATAAAATATAAGATATGTTAGATTCAAAAGTACCAGCGGGTCCATTGGCCCAGAAATGGTCAAAACATAAATTTGAAATGAAGCTGGTTAACCCTGCTAACAAACGTAAATTCACAATTATCGTTGTTGGTACAGGATTAGCGGGAGCTTCAGCAGCTGCATCTTTAGCAGAATTAGGTTACAATGTAAAGACTTTCTGTTATCAAGATTCACCTCGTCGTGCGCACTCAATCGCTGCACAAGGTGGTATTAATGCTGCAAAAGATTATCAAAATGACGGTGATTCGGTTTATCGTTTATTCTATGATACAATTAAAGGTGGTGATTATCGTGCACGTGAAGCAAACGTATATCGTTTAGCTGAGGTGTCGAATAACATTATCGATCAGTGTGTTGCTCAAGGAGTTCCTTTTGCTCGCGAATATGGCGGTTTATTAGATAACCGTTCATTTGGTGGTGCTCAAGTATCTCGTACTTTCTATGCACGTGGACAAACTGGACAACAATTATTGTTAGGTGCGTATTCAGCATTAAACCGTCAAATCCATAAAGGTAAAGTAAAATCATACACACGTCATGAGATGCTTGACCTTGTTAAAATTGATGGTCAGGCTCGTGGTATCGTGACTCGTGACTTGGTTACCGGTAAAATCGAATCTCACGAAGGTCATGCCGTATTGCTATGTACAGGTGGATATGGTAACGTATTTTTCCTTTCAACAAATGCAATGGGTTGTAATGTAACAGCTGCATGGAGAGCTCACAAACGTGGTGCTTTATTTGCTAACCCTTGTTATACACAAATTCACCCTACTTGTATTCCAGTTACCGGAGATCACCAGTCGAAATTAACCTTGATGTCAGAATCATTGCGTAATGACGGTCGTGTTTGGGTTCCGAAAACAGTTGAGTTAGCACAGAAATTACAAAAAGGAGAATTAAAGGCTGTTGATATTAAAGAAGATGATAGAGATTACTTCTTAGAACGTAAATATCCATCATTTGGTAACTTGGTACCTCGTGACGTTGCTTCTCGTAATGCTAAAGAAGCGGTAGATGATAAACGTGGTGTTGGTAAAACCGGTGTTGCTGTATTCTTGGACTTCGCAGACGCTATCGGTCGTTTAGGTGAAGATGCTGTACGTGAAAAATACGGTAACTTGTTTGATATGTATTACCAAATTACAGACGAGAATCCTTACAAGCAACCAATGCGTATCTACCCTGCTGTTCACTATACAATGGGTGGTGTATGGGTTGATTACAATTTAATGACAACAGTACCTGGATTATATGCATTAGGAGAATGTAATTTCTCTGATCACGGAGCGAACCGTTTAGGTGCTTCTGCGTTGATGCAAGGGTTATCTGATGGTTACTTTGTTATCCCTTATACTGTTGGAGATTATTTGGCTAATTTAGGTTCATTTGCTCCTGTTGATAAAAACCATCCTGCTTTTGAATCTACTCGTAAAGAGGTTGAAATAAGAATCAATGCTTTATTAGCTTTGAATGGTACTAAAACGGTAGATGATATCCATAAAGAATTGGGCTTGATCATGTGGGAATACTGTGGTATGGCTCGTACTGAAATAGGTTTAACGAAAGCTAAAGGATTGATTCAAAACTTGAAAAAAGAGTTCTGGTCGAACGCAAAAGTTTTAGGTGAAAATGAGGAATTAAACATGTCCCTTGAAAAAGCTGGTCGTGTTGCAGATTTCATCGAATTAGGTGAATTGATGGTTGATGATGCATTGAACCGTAGAGAATCTTGTGGAGGTCACTTCCGCTTAGAGTCGCAAACGGCAGAAGGTGAAGCGCTACGTATCGACGAAGAGTTTACTTATGTTTCTGCTTGGGAATTCAAAGGTGAAAGCCAACCAGAAGTTCTTCACAAAGAGGCGTTAGTTTTCGAAAACGTTAAATTAACACAAAGAAGTTATAAATAATATCATCTGACTACCTGCGGGTAGTCAGTGATAGACTCAATATTATTATTATGAGTGCACATATGAATTTAACGCTAAAAGTTTGGCGTCAAAAAAACGATAAATCTAAAGGTCAATTCGTAACTGTACAAGCAAATGATATCGCTGATGATATGTCATTCTTAGAAATGCTTGATATTGTCAATGATGAATTGACGCGTAAAGGCGAAGATCCAATTTACTTTGATCACGACTGTCGCGAGGGAATCTGTGGAATGTGTTCATTAGTGATTAATGGACGTCCTCACGGGCCTAAATACGGCATCACAACGTGTCAATTGCACATGCGTTCATTTCATGATGGACAAACAATTGTTATTGAGCCTTGGAGAGCGGCAGCCTTCCCTGTTTTAAAAGATTTAGCGGTAGATCGTACATCATTTGACCGTATTCAACAGGCAGGTGGTTATACAAATGTCAACACAGGTGGTGCACAAGATGCTAATAACATTTTGATACCAAAACGTATTGCTGATGAGGCTTTCGAATCGGCTACTTGTATCGGCTGTGGTGCTTGCGTTGCTGCATGTAAAAACGCATCGGCAATGTTGTTCGTTTCTGCTAAGATATCTCAGTTTGCTTTGTTACCACAAGGTCAAACAGAACGTTATGAACGTGCTCAAGCGATGGTTGACCAAATGGATGCAGAAGGCTTTGGTAACTGTACTAACACTGGTGCTTGTGAAGCAGAATGTCCTAAAGGTATTAAATTAACAAATATCGCTCGTATGAATCGTGAGTACTTAGGTGCAAAATTATTCAAAGAGGAAGATATCCACGGATAAAAAATATCACTTTATAGATAAGTCCTTACAATCTTTTTGTAAGGACTTTTTTTATATATTTATATATCTATTCACTGTCAAAATAAAGATTATAAAGTGCCTGTATCCTCGAAAATAAGACTTTTACTTATACTGCTAACGTTAAGCTTTATCGTTACAGCTATTACATTACAGAATGTTGTATCGGATAAAGACATTTTAAATTTCGAGACAGCCAACTTGGAGTCAAAGATCCATGAAAAAGAAGATTTAATCGATCATTTATTCACGGATCCAATTATTTTAAAAACTTTTAAAAATGCCGAAAAATATCCTGACCAATCTTATCGCATATTAGAAAAATATGATAAAGAAGAAGGGATTAAACTTTTTATTTTTAAAAACCATGAGCTTCTTCTCTGGAGTTCTAATATATTTGTACCGCTAACCGATGGTGGTCTTAAAAACACAATCAATTACATCACTACTAACGATCGGACATTTATCGTTAAAAAAAAGGAGATCGGCAACACTACTGTACTAGCCTATGTTACAATAAAAAAATATTTTAACATCAATAATGAATATTTCACAAAAGCGTTCTCACCTTTAATTTCCAAAAGTAATAACATCGAAATTGCCGATTATAAGGATATTGGTAACATTAAAAATATTTATAGTAAAAACAAAATCTACCTATTTTCCATAAAGCTCAAGGCTGGGCAAGTGCAGAACATATTTAGCATCTTGCAAACATTATCTTGGATATTGGCCGCAATATGTTTTATTACATTGAGCTATAGTATTTCTAAACATCTTGTAAATAAAGGAAAGACAATACTTGGAGTCATTCTTTACCTAACTTCTCTAGTTATATTACGGTATATCGATCTTAACTCCAATTGGCTCAGCATTCATGCTAATTTGAGTATCTTCAACCCTAAAAATTATGCCTACAATAATATGTTTCCCAATATTTGGGGGCTACTTATAACCGTAATATTCTGCTTTCTATTTATTCTTTTCCTACATAGTATCAAAGTTAAGTTCAGTATAGAAAGGTATATTAAAAATAAAATACCAAAGATTGTGTTTACGGTAATCGCGATACTGAGTATTTACTTCTTCTTTACGGTACTTTATAGAACTTTAGGTACTCTTATTACACATTCAACAACTACTGCTGTAGATTTCACTAAATTGGTGGAATTAAACATGTTTACTTGGATTGACTTATTCATATTATGCTTAAGCTTAATTACGCTCATTTTATATATTGATATCGTCACTTCTGTAATCAGGAAATTGAAAATATCTGATACCATTTTAATCAATATTCACCTTAGTTGCCTCATTTTATTTATTCTAATAGGTACATTATTAAAAGAGAATAATGGTTTAGTAAATATCCTATTAGCGTTGATTATATTGATTCGATCTTTCAATTCGTTATTAAAATCTCGATATAGACTTGCTACTCACATCGTCGTTATCATCCTGTTATCTGTGATTTTTTCCATATATCATGGTCATTTCTACAAAATGAAGAAGCTTGATAATATGAGGCTTTTCATAAGTAATCTAGAGGCTGAGGATGATATCAACGCTGTTTCTCTGTATACTGAAATAGAAAAGGATATCTTAGAGGATGCGCAGCTAAAACATCTATTTAAAATCAGTTTACCAAATACCAACACACAAACCATAAATGAATATATTGAGCAAAAATATCTGAGTGGATATCTTTCCAAGTATGAATTCATGGGATTTTATTATCATAATAATAAGGAATTAGGACGTTACAAAAACAATAAAATTGAAGAGTATAGAGAAAAGGTAATAAAAAATTCACTAAAAATCAGCAATAATTTTTACAGATTAAACAGTGAACTGGGGACTCATGAGTATTTTTCGATAATCAATCTTCCAATCGATCAACAAAATACAGTATCTCTATATCTTAATCTAAAAAATAGATCTTTTAATAATAGTGTACCATATCCAGAGATATTAGTTGATTCCAGATTAAATAACATTGAGGTAGCGTCTTTTAATAATAGTTCAATTGGCTTATTTAAAGATGGAAATTTAATCACTCAATATGGAAAATATAACTATCCAAGCCATGACAATGCTTACCCCAATAAGGTAGGAGAATACATCAATCTAGATACTGATGATAAATATTTCCATGTCATGTATAGACCCAATAGTCATACAACATTTTTAGTGAGTAATCCTAAAGAAACAGCATGGGAATACTTAGCGACGGCATCATTTCTTTTCTTGGTTATTTTTATCTTTTTTTCTTTCTATTCCATCATCGCTTATGGTTGTAAAATATTAAAAAATAAATCTTTCAAAGTTAGAAGTTTAAAATATCACTATCTCTATTTAGTCAATAGCATCCAATATAGTTCAAGAATCCAAACGCTATTTATATCTTCTATCATTTTGGCCATATTGATATCGGGTATTATATCTTTCATCAGTATCAATATGCAACTGTCTTATAATAATACTTTGGAAAGAGAGAAATCTGTCATGGATATAAGCAAAAGATTAGAAAATATTGTCAGTACTGCTGCTACTGCCGAAGAAAGAGAAGAGCGTCTCATTTATTATCTAAAGTTATTATCAGAATCACTCTCCAAAGACTTTTCACTTTACTCAAAATCAGGCCGTTTACTCTATAGCTCGCAACCAAAAATTTATGATCTAAACATCTTATCTACTTTTATGAATGCAAATGCATTTAGAAAGTTATCACTTTTGAAAAAATCTGAAACTATTGAAGATGAACGTGTCGGAGATTTTAAATATGAATCGAGCTATGCAACAATTCGGGATGAGAACTATGCAACGATCGCTTACTTAGGTATTCCTAATTTTAATGCGCAAAGGGATGATAATTTAAATAAGAATCTTCTTTTAAATACATTAATCAATATCTATTCACTAATCATTATCGGTTTTGGTTTTTATGCTGCATTTGTTGCTAATAAAATAACCGAACCATTAAATCTAATTAGTAAAAAACTTGCTCAAACTAATTTAGGCCAACAAAATGAACCTCTATTTTGGCAGCGAAATGATGAGATAGGTGGACTGATTAAGGAATATAACCTTATGATATTGAAACTAGAGGACTATGCAAATAAAATTAAAGATAACGAACGCGAGTCCACCTGGCGTGAAATGGCACAACAGGTAGCCCATGAAATCAAAAACCCATTGACACCAATGAAACTTGGAATTCAGCAATTAACAAAATCATACCATGACAATGATGTCAAATTTGAGGAACGTTTTAAGCGAATTACGGCATCTTTTATTGAACAAATCAATAGTCTTACCCATATTGCGAAAGAGTTTTCTGCCTTTGCAAAATTGCCTGACACCAAATATGAAAAAGTAAACCTACTGGAAAAACTGAATAAATCCATCGGTGTATATATTCAAAATCCACAAGCTCAAATTAGGTTAACGAACCTAACGAATGATGCCTACTTATTTGTAGAGGCAGATCGCGACCAATTATTAAGAACGTTTAATAATTTATTGAAGAATGCAATAGAAGCAGGTTTCGGGAAAAGAAGAATTAAGATAGATATTAGTATATCGGATGGAGTAAATGAAACATACCTCGTTAAAATAAAAGATAATGGCCTTGGTATACCTCAAGATATGCGAGCACAAATATTCGAGATTAATTTTACAACAAAAAGTTCTGGAACTGGATTAGGACTGGTATTTGTCAAGAAAACTATTGAGGCAATGGGTGGCACCGTACAATTTGAGTCCATAGAAGAACATGGAACAACATTCTATATCGTCTTACCAAAATACAAGACTAATTAGGGTACGATGTTATAGAAATAGTCATTGAACTAAGCTGAAAAACAAATAAGGAGCACATATTCTATGTGCTCCTTATTTTATAATATTCACCGTTAGCAATAAAAGATATTGTTATAATTACTTCAATACGACTGTTGATCTTCCCATAATAGCATTATCTGAATATAGAAGGACAGTATATGCTCCTTTTACAAATTTATTATCGCCAGTCCAGTAAAGCGTATATTCTTCTCCATGATTTGTGAATTGAAGACCATCTTTAAAAGTAAATTGAAGCTTCTCTCCATGAGCATAGAATGTATTACCGTCCTGATTGACGATTAAATTTCCTTGAGGATCAATAATTCTGACGAAAACATCTTTTTTTCCTTCTTTAGCCAAAGTATTATCAGCTATAGTAAAATTGACACTGAGTTTATCCACTCTTTTAGCTCTCTCTTCAATTTCAAGCTTCTTATTTCGCTTTTCTTGAAGACCATAAACAGCTATATTTGAAACCTTAAGTGCAGCTGCAACATTTACTTTTGACGCTAAATTTAGATTCGAATTTTTTAAATCTGAAATCTTATTGGATGACTCAGAGACTTCTTTCTGCAATAGGTCATTCTTTT
Organism: Sphingobacterium sp. SG20118; assembly: GCF_044740685.1. Lineage (NCBI taxonomy): Bacteria > Pseudomonadati > Bacteroidota > Sphingobacteriia > Sphingobacteriales > Sphingobacteriaceae > Sphingobacterium > Sphingobacterium sp. SG20118. Next base: position 196,904 of record NZ_CP172826.1, on the reverse strand, counting down.
CCGCCAATATTTTATTTTCCTGTATCAACCTGTTGACATCTAAGGTAAAATATGCAACCTCACTTTTTAAGGAGGTAATTGTTGATTGCGCATAATTAATATCAGATTGTGATAGCTCTTTCCGAGCTAATTTAGCGCGCAAATCGACAATTTTATTTCTAGCATCTAATTCTTTTTCGACTAAGGGAGGAGATAATTGAACATTCTCTATTTTCATTTTATCCAGCTCGGCCTCAATCCGATCAATCTCTACTTCGAGATTTTCTTTTTCGACTGTAAGTGCATATACCTTCTCTCCTGAAGACTTAAACTTTACATAAAAATAAACATTCGTAACAACTAAAGCTGCTATTGCTATTATAAAAAAATAAACTTTCGACGTATTTCTCTTAATCTCTTCCTGCTTATTCCCTTTTACTAATTCAGTTTCCATTACACTTGAACTCCAATTTTTATTTGACTAACCCAATAGCCCTGTAGATATATGTTTACAACAAATATTATTCCAATTTCGTGTTTTAAGTATATTTCACCAATATTATTTGGCAATCTTTTTCTAAACTACGCTAATTAAGGAAGGAGCAATCTATTCTTGTGAAAATTCTTCTTCCCGAACTTGCGATAGGCCTGAATACATCATTTCATTAATAAGCATCCTCAAGTCATATTTAGGGGTCCATTTCAAGCTAATCTTTGTTTTATCAGTATCCATTGATATAAAGTCTACTTTTAATGGGCTGAAAATTGGCTCCTCGATTTTGACAACAGTTTGCCCAAATTTTATCGCATCCTTATCAATATTAAGATTTGCTAATCTTTCTTCATCAATGTCAATTATGACACCTTTTTCCTGCTCTCCCCTGCCACAAAATTCAACTTCTATACCTAGCTCTGCAAAGCTTAATCTGATAAATTCACGTATTGTAGAGGTTAATCCTGTGTCGATGACATGATCTGCGGCTTTATTTTGTTGTAATGTAAGCCAAATTGCTTCTACATAATCTTTAGCATTGCCCCATTTCCTTTGAACTGATAAATTCTCTAGATAAAGACGATCTTGCATGCCTAATGCTATTCGTGCTATAGCTTTAATTATTTTATGCGCTTCAGCTGCTTCTAAAGGGTTTTCGTGATTCAGTAATATAGCATTACATGCATACATCTGATAGGTATCTCGATAGTTAACGGTTGTCCAATATTCATATAGTTGGGATAAAGCATAGGAACTGCTTGAACAAAAAGGTGCAACCTTATCCTTCCCCTCCTCTTGTAAAAGACTGGATATTTCTGATGAGGAACCATGATAAATGCGACATTTATCTGTTAGCCCCAATAAACGTACAGCTTCTAAAATACGTAAGATACCTAATTCATCAACATTGACGCAGTATTCTGGGGATTTATTTGATCTTTTGTCTAATGATTGGGCTCCTAAATTATAAATTTCGTCTGGCTGAACTTTTTGAATGATAGCGCTCAAATTTGTTGAATCTTTCGAATCATTATCATGGAGTATGATATGTCGATCTATTAGTGGACTATCTTGGCACAAAGCAATGACAAGTTCGGAATTAAAAAAATATCCTTGCTTTTTAATCACATGTACAAAATATCCCTTATCTAATAAAAACGCGGCAAGATATACTCCGTCATGTCCCAGAACTCCCGTAATTAAAGCTACTTTTTTCTCACTGCACAACATCGTATTTAGCACTAATTTTATTACTTTTTCAATCTATTCACACTTGTAAAGCATTCTTTTTTAAATAAATAAAGCTATAGTTCCCTATAGCTTTATTTATTTAAACATTTTAATTACTAATTCACTCTAGAAAAAGTAAATACTAAATATGCTTCTCCATTAGTAATAGTTACTGGCATACGCATAACCAATTTATTTGCATCACTATATGAGAGGTCTAAACGATAACCAGTGATAACATTTTTTGCCTTATCCCCAGCATAGATTTTTTTGAATTGAAATTGTGGCTCGCCATTATTTTTTCCCGGGTTATAGATAGACCATATGATATCTCTAGATGCACCAGGAGCACATAGCTTTCCATCAGCTGAAAAAGATATATTTCCTTTACCATTACCTGGTAGAATCCAGGTACTGCCTACAAAACACTCTGCTGGAGCTTCTTCAAATACACTTTTAATGGTATAAGATGCCGGTAAGTTTTCACGATCAATTTGATCTAGTACCCAAGTTCCTTTTACAGCGCCTTTCCAGTCAGATGCGCTAGGGCCAGTAGTCATCGCAGTTGATGAAGAACTGGATGATGTTCCTTTTGGTTGCATACTACAAGCCGAAAAAAGAACCAAACTCAACATGAGAGTTGTGATAGATAAAAGAACTCGATTCATATTCATTAATTTTATAGTTACTTATTGTATTTTTGTTGTAAATATAACAACAAATCATGATTGAGACATCCAAAAATCATACCATTAGTAAGATTGTAGCAAAATCACTAATGCGTATATTCGTTTTACTTTTAGCACTTGCTTCTGTTCCATTATTATCTAATCAGGAAGCAGAATCTAAATTAGATGCAAAGAACGTTGCTTTTCCAAATGAAATGGCTATAGTGGCTCCTGCATTACTTTTTGTTATATTCATTGTTTTGCTTGTTATCATGTTGAAAAATAAATATTCACGTGTAGATATCAATTGGCAATTCTCTTTGTGTACCATATTTTTGTTAATCTATCTTATCCTTTTATACTCGCGTATATATCCTTTAATTGGATAATTGACCTAACGTATTTTTTTAATCAAATTAATAACTTTGAAAATCAATCTCGAAAGTCAAAATATATTCTTAATATCTAATGAATAAAAAACTAATTTGGAAAATAGCTAAAAACCTATTGAAGGTTGTTGTCACTATCACAGCTCTCTATTGGGTATTTAGCCAGGTTTCAATTCAAGATTTGAAAGAAGCTGTGATTAATTCAAATCCGCTATTTTTACTCCTTGCATTCCTAGCCTATGCGATCTCAATCCTCATATCCTCGTCTCGCTTACTCAGTTTCCTGACAGCAATAGGACTTCATGTTTCTGAACGATACAACTTCAAGCTTTATCAACTGGGATTATTTTATAACCTGTTCTTGCCAGGAGGTGTAGGTGGCGATGGATATAAAATTTATTTTCTTCGAAAAAAACATAGTATTAAGGGCCGAAAACTTTTAGGTGCATTATTTTTTGATCGACTAAGTGGACTATGGGCGCTTTGCCTAATTATAGCTGCATTGGTGATTTTTATGCCTCAGCTTGGAATACCTAATTATTTAACCATCATTGGCTTTATTGTTGGTACTGTTCTATATTATATGTTAGTTGGAAAGTTCTTTAAAGATTTTAAATCAAATTTTGTTAAGACACATTTGAAGGCGATAGGAGTACAATCCATGCAGGTTGTTTCTGCTATCATGATTTTATATGCATTAGGTTTTGAAGGTAAATTTTCGCCTTATCTGTTCCTTTTCCTAGCATCTTCATTAGTGGCCATCATCCCCTTTTCGGTCGGTGGATTGGGTATGCGCGAATTGGTATACGTTTGGGGGGCTAATTTCTTTCACCTAGATTCGCATTTAGCTGTTTTAATCAGCCTACTATTTTATATTATATCTGCCATTATGGCCTTTACAGGTTCGTACTATATTTTTCATCCTTCCGTCTTAGGTACCGATAAATTACCCTCTGTTAAAGAGCTGGAAGAATCACAAACTGAAGATTAAATTAAAAAATTATGCCAAATATTATAATAACTGGAGCGAGCAGTGGTGTTGGATTTGAAGCTGTTTTAGATCTAACTGCAAAAAAAGAAAATAATGTGATTGCTTTGGCGCGTTCAGCAGATAAGCTAAAACGATTACATGAGATTGCCTCAGACTTAAACTTTGATGGGGGCAACTTATATCCAGCACAGTTCGATATTGTCTATGATGACTATCAAACGCTATTACCATTCATTAAATCAAAATTTGATCAGGTAGACATTCTTATCAATAATGCAGGAATTTTAATAAACAAACCCTTCATGGAAAGCTCGATGGAGGAAATAGCTTCTATGTTTCAAACCAATATTTTGGCACATGCCAATATGATTCAAAATATCGTCCCGATGATGCAAGAAGGTGCCCATATTCTTAATATTGGAAGCATGGGAGGCGTTCAAGGATCATCAAAATTCAGTGGTTTAGCAGCTTATTCTTCAAGCAAAGCTGCATTAGCAGTGTTGACAGAATGTCTTGCAGAAGAATTTAAGGATAGAGGGATACGTGTGAATTGCTTGGCACTCGGATCAGCTCAAACAGAAATGTTCGAAGCGGCATTCCCTGGTGTAGAAGCAGGTAAATTAGCATTTGAAATGGGTAGATACATCGCAGAATTTGCCCAAAATGGGCATCAATACTACAATGGTAAAATTTTACCCGTAGCATTGACTACTCCATAAAATAATAAAAGGGCTCTAATAGCAATGAGCCCTTTTATTATAAACCAATATGTTCATTTTTATTATCTTTTGGCCCATCTTTACTGATTGCCTTTGGATTATCTCTCGTATAATGCCAGCTAATTTTATCTTCTAATTGCTGCCCATCTATTGAAGCTTTTACCTGAATGGTATTATCTCCTTCTTTCAGTTTAACATTTTGAAAGATATAATGGACATCTGTCTCTCCAATAGCGAATTCCTTTACCTCAACACCATTTACCATCAAAGTAGGTGTGCCGACATTAGAATAAACAGTGACAGCTGTTATCTCATTTGCTCTTTCAACAACGCGACGTTGAGTTAGATATAATACCGGCTCTTTACTCCAATTTGCCTTGTACCAATAGAAAGGGTCTTTTTTAAGCTTCCGGTCAAAAGTAACCAGTCCTTTGTAGTTTCTTGGCTCAACATTTAAAGCTGTAATAGGTGTGGCGAAGTCAAATGTATTCCACAAATATGACGCTAAAAAAACAGGGTGTCTCTTGATCGTCCCCCAATGTATCTCATGAAATTTAGTTGAAAATTCTTCTGGAAAAAACGCGGGGTTTGCCCACTGATTGCCAACATCTCCTACAATTTCTTGCTGATGACTGGGATTGGCCTCAGCTCCATATTCAGAAAAGATTATTTTATAATCTTTAAAGTCTTTTGAAATTTGATCGGCCCATTTATCTACATCACGAATAACGCCATTGTACCACCCAAAATAATGATTTATCCCTTGCATGTCTGCGTTGTTATTAACAGCATGGTCGATTATATTATAACCACTTACTTGTACAGTATATCGAAATGGATCTTCAGTCTTTGCTAAGTCGTTGAGCTTTGTTGTTAATTCGATTGTATAAGCATTGGGTGTATAGACTTCATTGTGTAGACCCCAGGTATAAATGGAAGGATGATTATAATTCTGCCTTATTAGTTCTGTCAATTGCTGTTTAGCATTTGCTTCTTCAAATGTCGTTACACGGTTAACAAATGGAATCTCCGCCCAAACCACAAAGCCCATACTATCGCATTTGGCATAAAAATACTCTGCCTGTTGATAATGTGCTAAGCGAATTGTAGTCGCCCCAATTTCCTTGATAATTGCTAAATCCTCGTCATGATCGGCATTTGATAATGCAGAAACCTTTTCCCCATCTATCTTGATGGCGCGTTACCCCATACATCGGATATTTAATATCGTTTAAAAAGAAACCTTCCCCGGCGCGCATTTCAAACTTACGAAGTCCCAATGGTTGGACTATTTCGTCCAAAACAGTGGTGCCATCTATAATTTGCGTCACAACTTTATACAGGTAAGGGTCGTCAATACCTTGCCATAGGTGCGGATTATTTATTTTAATTTCTTGTACTACCTCCTGTCTACCTTGTGGAAGTATCTGATAGTTCTTTATTTCCTTTGTTTTAACAGTACCATTCTGCTCCAAAATCGTACTTACGATAGCTATATTGCGCGCATCAGCATTTTTATTTTCCAGTTTTACTTTTAAACTTATGTGAGCACTCTTTTTATTTATTTGCTTTTGGCTTATAAATACTCCAGAAGATGCATAGTCCGATACAGCGATGTTAATTTTATCTGTTACTATAAGCTCAACTGGACGATAAATACCACCATACATAGGAAATAGCGTATGGTTTACAGGAATAACTTGTGGGGTAGCCTCGTTACTTACTTTAACAAGGATTTCATTTTCTTCTCCAAATTTCAACATATTTGTCAATTCAAAAACGAAAGCCGAATAGCCACCTTGATGTCTTCCTACAATTTGATAATTTCCATTAGGCTTTGAACTATCATACATCATGTTACCTTTTTCCTTTTTAGATGATAAGGGAGAATTATTGATGTAAACTTCGGAATTTGTATTAACTCCTTCAAACTTTATAAAGATACGCTTACCACGCCATGATTCCTCGGGAGTAATGGTCTTGCGATAATATGCCTCTCCTACATAAAACTTCTCATTAGAGGTGAATCGGTCATTACGGACTTGCATATCTTTTGCATTCCACGTATGGGGGACTGATACAACTTGCCAACTTCCAGAAAAAACGTTGCCGTATTGTAAAACATCTGTCGTAAAAGGTCCCTTTTTGAAAGCCCAATCCTGATTAAAAGCTATAACCTCTCTAGCTGTCGCTATTGAAGCCATAATAGTTAAGAAAGTTAAGATAATAACTGCCTTGAAATTCATAATAATAAAATAAAGGTTTTTGTTTAATAGTGATCATCATGATTATAATGATGGCGTGTAATAACAAAGATATAAACCTATTTGAATTCCAACGAAAGAGGTGGGCACCCCTTTATGAGCATTTACTATTATAAAATATCAATATCACGTCTCAATTAGCTTCAATAGCAATTTACAACGTTATCGCATTTTTAATAAAATAGAAATGCTGTCACTTAAATAATACAAATTAATAAGGATAATTAGCTTATTTGTTGACTGTATGAATCCATTTTACCAAGTCAACTAGCAACTCATTATTCATGGTTTCGCTAATTTCTGCATATTCGGAAACAGCACCAGTTGTCGCTTTTTGAAATAAATGGTTCAAGCCTTCATATTCTTTTAAAATAGTTTTACGATTAAAAGGTAGATTAGATTTCAGACTTTTCAGATTTTCATTTGCAGGGACTTGTACATCCAAGCTTCCAAAAGCCGCATATACTGGAATCGTAATCTTTTTAATAAATGGAATCGGATTAATACGCATAAAATACCGATATGACGGCAACAAAAGCGTCTCGAGTTCCAATTGATTAGCTGAGTTTAATTTTGTTGCATCAATTTTCATATTATCGAGTATCGCTGTCATCGCTTCTTGGTATGGCTTATTACTCTTGACAATTTCAAAATTTATTCTATTGATTTGCATCGCATGATTTAGGGCCTCCTCTGACATTCCCGCAACTTGACCAATACGGTATAATTGCGCTACCATTAATGAATCAATAGCTATTGCAGGGCCAGCTAATGATATGATATATGATAGTGATGGTAGTTTTTGACCAGCTAGCAGTTTCTGCAATCAATCCCCCTTCACTATGACCTATAATACCAATCTTATTCATATCGACGTTTGGTCTCCCTTTAAGGAGGTCTATCCCTGCCATCGCATCTTTACTAAAATTCTCAATTGTTGCATTCATAAAATTTCCTTGCGATTTCCCGACTCCTCGATCATCATAACGCAATACAACTATATTATTTTTGGTCAAATAATCAGAAAGAATACGAAAGGGCTCGTGTCCCATCATGGATTCATTACGATCTTGAGGCCCACTCCCTGAAATCAAAATTACCGCTGGAAATTTTCCTTTCTGTTTAGGAGTTGTTAAAGTTCCGCTCAATTGAACATCATCATACTTATTTTTAAAAAATACATCAACTGTATCGTAAAAATAAGGCGGAATGACTCGTTGAGATCTAACCCGTTTTGTTTCTTTGTTAATATCCCCTGACTTTAATAGATCCAATTTCACTTTAAATGCCCCTTGCTGGAACTCCCCACCTATAAAATCTGCTCGCTCTAATTTCCCTAAATAGCGGATACCCCCATCAATAACAACTTCAATACCATTACCTGTTATGTTCACTTGTGCAGGAATATCAAATGCTCCTTGATCTGGGCTATCTGCGCTTGCCTTCCATACACCCTTTTCTTGAGAAATATGAATTACAAAAACTAAGCTTGAATGACCAACTTTCAAGTCACCTTGCCATTTCCCCGAAAATTCTTGTGAAAAAGAGGATAAAGAACCGCACAATAAAAGAATTATATAAATTAATTTTTTGAAAATCATCATATGTAATAGGGTATAAAAATTGCGCTAATCGCTTCTGATAAGAAAACTATTATTATTAACAGTAAACCATGATAATTTTTCTTACTATTAATAGCAATACGAAAACCTTTAATCAGCAAATAAAAGAAGTAAATAATTAGTAATAATATAATAATCACCCCTATAAACAATAAAATCAAATCACCTTTATCAACGGTGGTTACAGCTTGTGGGTCCAATGCATTTTTTGTCATTAAATCAGCAATCGGATTCAGCCATTTATTAGTGTTTAGTAATGCCATAAAATAGATAGCAGATCTAGCCACCAAAACAGTTGTAAACATATCAACTAATCTCACGCGAGAAGTCAAGATCTTTCCTAGAATAAATAAAACTAGGGTTAATAAAATCGTTGCTATCACATTTTGATAAAATAATTGTAATAATGTCGCTGAATTAGATTTGAAACTTATTAAGCCAGGATAAGACCCCCCTAGATAATAAGCTGCGAAAGTCCCTATCAAAAATGAAATGAAACCAATAACAATCAATTTCGATTCGGAAAGATTATCAAATGGATTTACGATGATTTTATTTATCTTCATTTTAGAAATATTTCTTGATTTACCTTATTAACTATACTTCCTAATTCTTTCTTCTTTTGAGTGCCAATTAATAGTCTAGATCCGTCCTTGAATATTAATTGTAAGCCTTGATTACCTTTTGTATTATATGCCTTACCTTCACCTCCATTTCGATACCCCCAACCACCATAATCTGCGATGGGATTATAATCCTTGACATAAATTTGTTCCAACTCTGACCACTTGATTAATTTACTTTTTAATAAAAAAGGGAAAAATTGGACCGTAATACCGTTTCTATCAATTGTTGTTCTTAATCTAACCAAAGAAAATAAAACCGTAATTGTGAGTATAATCCAAAAACTAGGGTTAATACTGATTTCTTTTAGATTGCCTTTTAATACTGCTTCCCAATCAAAATCTAATGTAGATATAAACAATATCATCATTAATATAACGAGCAGCCAATTCCAAAAAGATTGTTTTTCGTGAAAATCCATATTATTTAATATTTTTAAATTTCAATAATTTTTCGATAAGGTCATCTAATTTATTTCTTACTGTCGGATAGCTCTTACCCAGTTGATTTGCCATTTCTTTCAAACTACCTGAATTTAATAAAAATTGAAGAACAAATTGTTGTTCTTCAAGTGTTAATTGCGTCCAAATGGGTAACGTAAATTTACCAATCACCTCGGTATCACACGATGTACAGGTTAATTTACTGACCTCTAATTTTGCATCACAGCTCGGACATTTATTTGGAAATCTTTTCATTTGTACTATAAATATAAATATTATTAAGAGGAATATCAATATTATGAAAGTAAAATTGAATAAAATTAAAAACATGCACTATCAATTATTTGTAAAGTATATTAATAATTATATTTGCTGCAAATAATTACTAGATTTAAACATGAAGAAGATTATTGGCTTTATTCTGACACCCATTTTTTATTTCTTTTTTGGCTTGTGCCTTTTAATCTTCCATCCAATTCAGTGGTTGAGTTTAAAATTAGGAGGATATGAAGCACATAAGAGAAGTGTAGATATTCTCAATTTTTTGTTAACCTATTGTAATTGCCTTTTACTAAATAGTGTCACTTTTATTGATAATAAAAATATTCCAAGTGGACGTCCTATAATTTTTGTCGCCAATCATCAAAGTTCATTTGACATCCCAGCAATGATTTTCTTTCTAAGGAGATTCCATGGTAAATTTATCTCCAAAATTGAATTAGCTAAGGGAATCCCAAGTATTTCTTTCAACTTAAAACATGGTGGCGCGGCTAACATTGACCGTAAAGATTCAAAACAATCAATAGGAGAAATTTTAAAGCTTGCGAATAATATGAAGACAAAAAATTGGTCTGCTTTTATTTTCCCAGAAGGGACTAGAACTAGGAATGGGAAAATGAAATCTTTTCATATCGGCGGAATCGCTACTCTATTGAAGAAAAATCCACAGGCACTAATTGTCCCAATAGCAATTAAGGGCTCGTATGAAATGACTAAGAATGGCTCATTTCCATTTACTCCTTTTGTAAAAATGAGTTGGGAAGTATTAGACCCTATTGATAAGACAAATAAAAGTTTAGAGGAAATCGTATTGGAAGCTGAACAAAAGATTCGAAAAAAGGTGGAAGATAATTAGACTACTTTACCTGTCTACCTTTCCAATCGTATTTACCAATATTACCCAAGATACCAATGTACACAAGATAAATAATATGTAATAGGGAAAGGATAGGTAAGTAACGAATTAACTCTTCTCTCCCTGCAAATTTTGTCAAAGGTTGTATAAATACATATTCGACAAATATCTTAACGACTAAAATCACCAAGAAAGTAAACAGGTAAGAATAGTGGTAGCATATGCCTCCCAAAAAACAGGCAAGCATGCAGAAATTAAATAGCCAAATCGTTATCCCTAATAATACAACTGCTTTATTTTTATATTTTGTGCTTTTAGAAGCCCAACGTTTTCGCTGGCTAAGAAATGACTTTAAGGTTGGTTTGGCATCGGTATAAACAATGGCTTCTGTGGATTTACAAAAACCTATTTTATTAGCATATTTTTCAGCTACTTTGTGCAAAAATAATTCATCATCTCCAGAAGCCAATTCGTCAATCCCAGAAAATCCGCCCATCTCATAGAAAATATCTTTACGGTAGGCCAAATTTGCACCATTACAGGTTGTTGGATTTCGGTTGCCAATACCGGCAGCTCCTAAACCAATTAAATATAAGAACTCAAGAGTCTGCAGACGCTCAAAAAAAGATTTCTCTTCTGAATAAATGACTGGTGATGATAATAGAAATAAATCTTGTGTTTCGAAATAACTTATTACCGTCTTCAACCAGTTTCTCTCCCATCCTACAGTCAGCATCTGTTGTTACAATAATCTCTCCGGTACTTAAGCCTATCGCTTTTGCAATAGCTAATTTTTTATATGAATTTAATTTATTACTCTCATTCAATTGAATCAATTTAACTCCGCGATCGGCATAAGATGAAATAACTTCACTGGTACGATCGGTCGAATGATCATCTATAATAATCAACTCCAACAATTCCATTGGAAAATTTTGATTAAGAACAGCTTCAATCGTACGTGCTATCCCAGACTCTTCATTACGAGCTGCTATGATAACAGATACGCGCTTCGTAGGTCGATAGTTTGATATCACAGAGGATATCTCAAACCAACCTAAACGCATATACAGCACTAAGGCGATATATATAACCGCCAATATTATTGTTAAAGAGCTAAGACTTAGAATCACCGAAAAAATTTATTTTCAAAACAAAAATAGACCCTAAAACTGCTGGCAGGATCAAATTAACAAACCAAATACAAGAAACAATCGCCATTACTGCCAATTCTTGATTTGTAATATAACTATATAAATTTCCTGCAACAAAGCTCCGAACACTAAAATCAAAAATATCCAATGTCGGTAAGGCCGCTTGTACAAAGAAAAGTATAAATATCATCAAAACCATTGCCATAACTGGCAAATTAGGCAGAATGACCATCATTAAAATAATATATTGTGAAGTAAAAATGATAAAACGAGCTAGTGATATCAAAATAACAACAAGTAATTCTTTAAAGGTATATTCTTCCAATATTGAAAAAAAAGGTTTGATACGATTCAAAAGTTTAATTCTTCCGACCAAGGTATCGATCCAATTTACATTAAAATAGAGTACTAAAAAGCCCGTAGCATAAATAATAGCTAATAGCCATATACCAAATTCAATGGAAACTGGTGTATCTAAATATGTGCAAGCAAACCAAGCTATGCTCAATGCACCTGCAATACTCGTTAATACCAACTGAGCAAATAATCCAACACCCATAGCTACGGCTCCACTAGCTCGGTTTTCAGGTTTTAGAAACAAAACACGACCACCATATTCACCAATTCTATTTGGAGTGAAGATTGCCCAAGTCAATCCACTAAACACAGATTGAAAAGCTTTGCCAAAAGATATTTTTTCAATCCTTACAACTAGATACTGCCATTTTATCACTTCTAGCATCCAATTGGCAAACATTAATAAAACTATCAAAGCAAATGTTAGCCAAAAAAAATGGGGATCAATTCCTGAAATTAATGTTTTAAATTTAAGTAGATTCTTGGGATCAGACAGCTGTTGGTAAATATACCAGCCAGCAAAAGCCAAAACAGCTATCTTAATCAATACACCTACATACTTCTTTTGAGCTTTTGTCAACATTCCTCAATTTTGGACACAATGTTACTAAATTTTAATCAAAGCTAAAGCTATTTTATGGCAATAATAGCATCCTTTAATACCTGACTACATATCCATATCGAATAAAAAATGTAATATTGCACATGCAGAAGGAGAAAGCGAAAGAAAGAATTATTTTAGGTATCGACCCTGGTACAGTAGTATTAGGTTATGGGCTTATTCGTGAACAAGGTAACAATATCAGCCTAATTACAATGGGTGTTATAAAAATGGGACATCTTGACGATCACGCACTAAAACTTCAACGCATATTTAAGAAAACCACTGCACTAATAGAAGAGTACAAGCCCGACAGTGTTGCCCTAGAAGCACCTTTCTATGGAAAAAACATCCAAGTTATGCTCAAATTAGGAAGAGCACAGGGGGTTGCAATGGCTGCCGCATTAAATTTTGATATTCCAATATATGAATACGCTCCAAGAAAAATAAAGCAATCTGTTACCGGAAATGGAAATGCTACGAAAGAGCAAGTTGCCGGTATGCTAAAATCGTTATTAAAGTTTAATGAAAGTCCTGAATTCCTTGATGCAACAGATGGATTAGCTGTCGCTGTATGCCATTCCTTCCAAAAAAATGCTACCTCAGGATCTAGTAAAAGCTACAGCGGTTGGAGCGCATTTGTTAAAGACAACGAAAAAAGGGTCAAATAAGTGCTAAAGCTGCACTTGCCTGATTACATTCTTCACGTTCAATTCAACAATATCTGTCATTGTTTTACACTTTAAATATTGCAGATTTGCCGTCGAAATAGCGTAGGCTTCTCGCAATTGCTTAATGTTAGCCTCCGTCGATAATTGCTGAGTTTTTGAGGCATCGCGCAAATCTGCAATACGATGTCTTTCACTTCTAACACGGTGTACTATCGATGATCGTTCTTCTTGTTGATACTGTAACACCGTTTTTTCTGTCAAATGTTCCATAGAAAGCTTAGCATAGGGAAAATTCTCTTTGAAAAATTGTGGCATATAAACTTTAGGGTTACCCTCATAAAACTGCTGATCAAAATCAATCGCACGAATTCGAAACTGAAAATCATCAAAGTCAGGGGTTATTTGAACCACAAAATTATATGCGCGCATGTCTCCCAAAAGAGTGATAATGCAACGTTCATTAAATTTGACAAATTCCTTCGAAATCCTAGTAAGGTTATAATCCGGCGTATACATACGCTGTTTAGCAAAAGTATCACCAGGAATCCCGACAATATGTTCTTCAACGAGTGTTTCATTGTCGACCATATAGTTTACCTGATTTGGCGATAAAATTTCCTCTAACTCCAAGCCATAAATTCTTGAAGCATCCGCCTGCTTGATATAGAAATAATCGTATACATCATTAAGGCGATTTACAATACGAATTCGAAACGGCCGCGTATTACCAAAGGCACAATACTCAACACGGTCAATATATTTATGCTGTACGATACGGGTATTGCCAGATGCTTTCAATTTTGCATAAATAATCTTTAAACCTTCATAAAGATTATCGATTAGATAGGGTGGGTATAATGGTGTTTCCCAATAAGTATCATTGCCATACTTATCTAGTACAGGTATAGTCTCTGTAAAAGTGAGAAGATCTTTATATGTAATAGGAAATTTTGCATCTCGCTGATACATGCGCAAATATTTATGTAAACCATCTCCAACAGCAAATATTGGTTTCTTTCTCGAAATTCTCACATCTTCTATTTCCATAAATTTCGTTTTATTGGGACAAAGTAAGTCAAAGTTTAAATTAATACTAAAATTGTTATTTAAATATCACATTAACAATATGTCTATTAAATTTTTACTAAATTTACAGACATAAACCAACAAAACTTAGTATTTTTGAAAAATTTAAAATTTTAATCTTTTATATGTATTTATAAATACAACATACAAACAGATTAATTTAATTAAAAACAGCACTTTTAATGGAAAACAACTATTCTAATTACGATTTAGACAATCTTGATATTCAGATATTATCAATTTTGATGAATGATGCGTCTATTCCTTACACAGAAATAGCAAAAAAATTAATTGTATCTGGTGGAACTATCCATGTTCGAATGAAGAAAATGGAAGAATTAGGTATAATTAAAGGATCCAATTTAATTATAAATCCTCAAAAAGTAGGCTTTGACATTACTGCATTCTTAGGTATATATTTAGAAAAAGGTTCTCAATATTCAGATGCTGTAGCACAATTAAAAGAAATCAAAGAAGTCGTTGAGTTGCATTATTGCACAGGGCAATACAGTATTTTTGCGAAAATAATCTGCCGAGATACTGTACATCTACGTAAAGTTCTAAATGAGGATATTCAGTCAGTTCAAGGAATTCAACGTACCGAGACAATTATATCATTGGAAGAAAGCATAAAACGACAAATTAGTCTAATATAAAATGAATAAAAAAGGCACAAATTAATTTGTGCCTTTTTTATTCATTATAATATTTTTTCCAAAATAGCGATATATTCATCTATTCCATTTTTAATTTCATCAACATATATAAATTCATCCGCCATATGACTTCGTCCCGAAAATCCGGGACCCATTTTCACAGAGGGGATTCTTAGCAAAGCTTGATCGCTCATAGTGGGCGACCCATAAGTCTTTTTGCCAAGACTCAAACCCGAAAGAACTAAAGGGTGATTTTCAGGTATAGAGGAAGAGCTTAACCGCGTTGAACGGGCCTTGATTTCTGATTGAACACTATTCTTAATAATATTCAACGTTTCTTCATTAGAATAAGCATCTGTTGTCCTAACGTCTACCACAAAATCACAGGTTGCAGGTACGACATTATGTTGCGCACCACATTGTATCATTGTAACTGACATTTTTATAGGCCCTAGCTTTTTAGATACCCGATCAAACTGATATGATTTAAACCAGTTGATATCTTCGATTGCTTTATATAATGCATTTTCTCCTTCTTCCCGAGCTGCGTGCCCTGCCTGTCCATGTGCAGTACAATCTAGTACCATTAAGCCCTTCTCGGCAATAGCAAGATCCATTAATGTAGGTTCTCCAACAATAGCAAAATCTAAAGAACCTAATTCTGATATAATTGATTCAATACCATTACTTCCAGAAACTTCTTCTTCAG
Organism: Sphingobacterium sp. SG20118; assembly: GCF_044740685.1. Classification (NCBI taxonomy): domain Bacteria; kingdom Pseudomonadati; phylum Bacteroidota; class Sphingobacteriia; order Sphingobacteriales; family Sphingobacteriaceae; genus Sphingobacterium; species Sphingobacterium sp. SG20118. Next base: position 181,113 of record NZ_CP172826.1, on the reverse strand, counting down.
CACTAGCGGCTAAACAAAAATTATATTTTAAATTTTTATTATCATAAAAATGGAGAAATACAGCAATTAACGAAACCAAACATCCACCTGCGTCATTACTCCCTAAACCAAAAAGCTTACCCTCTACAATGTCTGCTGAATATGGATCCTTTAAATATCCCGTATTCGGTTTTACAGTATCATGATGAGAATTCAATAAAATAGTAGGTTTTTGAGCATCATAATATTTATTGTACGCCCAAACATTATTTCCTTTACGATAGGATTTAATACCCTTATTATCAAAAAATTGAACAATAAGCGCTGCTGTCCCACTCTCCTCTCGACTAAATGAGGGAATACTAACCATTGATTTTAGCAATGTTAAACTCTCGTCAAATAATTGAATTCGTTTATTCATTATATAAACCTCCAGCTTTACAAGCAGATAGCTTAATCCCTTTTATAAAAGCAGAACTAAACCCATTGTGCTCCATTTCATTCAAACCAGCAATTGTACAGCCCTTTGGAGAAGTAACTTTATCAATTTCACTTTCTGGATGGCTTTGAGTCTGTAACAATAAATCTGCCGCACCTTTAGCAGTTTGAATTGCCATTTTTAACGCATCATGGGCATGAAAACCAATTTCTACACCGCCTTGCGAAGCTGCACGAATTGCTCTTAAAAAAAAAGCGATTCCACAAGCACACAACGCTGTGGCAGAAGTCATTAAATCCTCATTAATAACCACAACGGCACCAACAGTTTCAAACATAGCCTCAACAGCCCTAACAACATCACTAGATGCATCGTCACTTGCTACACATGTCATCGACTGTCCGATCGCAATTGCGGTATTTGGCATTGCTCTCACAACTGCTGTATCCGTTCCTAATACTGCTTTTATATCTGCACAACTTACTCCAGACACAACCGAAACAAAAACCTGATTAGAATTTCTAACTATCGGAGCAATTTCTTCTAAAACCTTACGTAACTGTTGAGGCAAAATTGCAAAAACAATAATATCAGCTTCTTTTACCGCCAGTAAGTTATTGTCTGTAACAATAAACCCTTCCTGACTTTCAGCGTATAAGGCCTTGACATTCCTTCTTGTCAAAGTAATTTGGTCTGCAGGACAAAATTGTTTCTTAACTAACCCTTTCGCAAGCGATAAACCAATATTACCTGTCCCGATAATGGTGATTCTTTTCATGATTATAAGTTCTATTTTAAGGTTAAACAAGTGCCAAATTGCCCTTGTTGGAACAAATGCAAATTATTGGCATGACCAATATACACATTCCGAACACCTTTTTGAATAGCATCAAAAGCATTTTGCAATTTTGGCACCATTCCGTCGTGGATTATACCATCTTCTTTCAATTTGGAAAATTCATCGGCATGAATAGAATTAATGACAGATTGTTCATCATTAACATCTTTCAATACCCCATTTTTTTCAAAACAGTAAACTAAAGAAGTATCGTACAATGAAGACAATCCAACTGCTAGTGCCGAAGCAATTGTATCCGCATTAGTGTTCAATAATTGACCTAACCCATTATGTGTAATCGCTGAAAACACAGGCACAAAACCCGCCTCCAGGAATTTCTTTATAGAGGCAGTATTAACGGAGTCATGTAAAATATCTCCAACAAAACCATAATCGATATCTCTAACAGGCCGCTTTATGGCCTTAATGGTTCCACCATCAGCACCACTTAAACCAATCGCATCACATTGTAACACCTGAAGTTTAGCTACAATAGTCTTATTTGTTAAACCAGCATAAACCATTGTAACAATACGCAACATCGCTTCATCTGTAATTCGTCTACCCTCAATCATCTTTGCTTCGACACCCAAATCTGATGCCAAACGAGTAGCTATCTTACCCCCACCATGAACCAAAATTTTCTTTCCTGGCAAAGCTGCAAATTTCTCCAAAAATGAATTTAATAATTGTTCATCGTCAATAATATTTCCACCAATTTTTATAATATTCAGGCCACTATTTGACATCTTTCTCTCTAAATCTTCCAAAATAATATATTTTAAAGCTTATCCTTATTTAGCTAAACTTTCCAGCATACGTTTTAATACTACTTGAGCTGCCCAAACACGATTACCTGCTTCTTTAATTACTAATGAATTAGGACCATCCAATATTTCTGCAGACAACTCCAAATCTCTTCTAACAGGCAGACAGTGCATAACCTTGGCATTGTTAGTAAGTGCCAATTTTTGATTATCCATCATCCAATTTTCAGTAACAGGAAAAACTTGACCATATTGCTCATAAGAAGACCAATTTTTCACATATAAAAAATCTGCGTCTTTAATACTTTCTTCCAAATTATTGGAAATATTTGCACCATTCGTAAATTCTTCAGACAACTGATATCCCTTCGGATGAGCAATTGTAAATTCAACTAGACCCTCCACTTGAGCCTGACACATCCATTCCGAAAATGAATTAGGAACTGCTTGTGGCAATGCTTTCACATGAGGAGCCCATACTAGTACAACCTTGGGTTTTTTACTATTTTTGTATTCGGTTATTGTGATTAAATCTGTCAAACTTTGTAAAGGGTGGCGAGTAGCACTTTCTAAGGATACTACTGGAACTCCGCAATATTCAATAAATTTATTAAATAAATCTTCTGAATAATCTTCCTCTCTATCTTTTAGTTTTGGAAAAGAACGTAGGCCTAAAATGTCACAATATTCACCCATAACGGCAGCAGCTTCGCGAATGTGTTCTACAGTAGTTCCATTCATCACAACACCATCTTGAGTTTCTAAAGCCCAGCCATCTTTATCCATATTCATGACCATAACATTCATGCCTAAATTCATAGCTGCTTTTTGAGTACTTAAACGAGTTCTCAAACTTGGATTTAAGAAAACTAAACCCAAAGTTTTATGTTTTCCTAAACTTTCCAGAGCATATGGATTAGCTTTCTGTTCCAAAGCTTCATTTACCACCTCGCTAACAGAGGCGACATCCTTAACTGAAAAAAACTTTTTCATATCTATATATTATTCAAAGCTAATCTTTTAATCTTTCGGCAAAAGCGGTTAAAAACTGATCCGCAACTTCCTTAGTTATATTTAAAGCAGGTAATAATCGGATTACAGAAGGCTTAGCCTCTCCAGTAAATATATTACTCTTATTAAGCAAATCTTTCTTTACATGCGCTAATTCAGCTGGCAAATCAATGCCAATCATTAATCCTCTACCTCGCACATCGATGACTTCATCAAATTTCTTCAATTCTTCAATTAAATATGAGCCCACTACTGCGGCATTTTGAATTAAATTTTCTTGTTTTATAACTTCTAAAACTGAGACCGCGGCAGCACAAGCCAAGTGATTACCCCCAAAAGTAGTACCTAACATTCCAAAAGTGGCAACAAACTTTGGAGCTATACTAATTGCACCTATAGGGAAACCGTTACCCATACCTTTGGCCATAGTATAAATATCCGCTGAGATTCCAGCATAGTCATGGGAATAAAATAGACCCGAACGTCCATATCCACATTGAACAGAATCAGCAATAAAGACTGCATCATACTGATAACAAAGAGAACGAATTAATTTAAGAAACGCGACAGACGCCTCACGAATACCACCAACACCTTGTATTCCCTCGATAATTACCGATGAAATATCATCTCCATAAGATTTAAAAGCTTTAAGAAGAGCCTCTTCATCATTGAAAGGCAAAAATACAACATCATTATTCTCGTTCACAGGAGCAATAATGGCAGGATTGTCAGTACAAGCAACTGCTAAAGAAGTACGCCCGTGAAAGGCTTTTGAAAAAGAAATGATTTTTTTCCTTTTATTATGAAACGACGCTAATTTTAAAGCATTTTCGTTTGCTTCGGCACCGGAATTACATAAAAACAAATGAAAATTCTCTTTTCCAGAAATCTCACCTAACAATCGAGCTAATTCACGCTGGATAGGAATCTCGACTGAATTAGAATAAAAACCAATACGGTCCAATTGATCTTTCAGCCTTTGAACATAATGTGGATGTGTATGACCGATTGAAATCACGGCATGACCACCATATAAATCCAAGTAGGCATTTCCTTCGGCATCCCAAACCGTCGAGCCTTTAGCTCTTACTATATTAATTGGATTAATGGGATAAACGTTAAATAAGTCCATTGACAATGATAAATAATTAAATGAGAAATATAAGTCCGATATGCTTTGCAAATATAGCTAAGTCTTCCTAAAAATCAGTCAAAAATAAAAAAGCCTATCATTTTCATGATAGGCTTTATATCTAATAAAATTAAAGATACTAGTCTTTGTTTTCTTCTTCAGTAGTAGCAGTGGTTTCTGTTTCCGCCTTAGCATCTTCAGTTTCTTCAGCTTTCTTTTTAGAAGTACCACGACGACGCGTTACTTTTTTCTCTGTAGCAGCTTTTCCACCGTAAATTTCATTATAGTCAACCAATTCAATGAATGCCATTTCAGCATTATCACCTAAACGATTTTCCATTTTGATAATACGAGTATACCCACCTGGACGATTAGCTACTTTTTCCGAAATTTCACGGAATAAGATTGTAATAGCCTCTTTGTCTTTTAAGTAAGAGAAAACAGTACGACGAGAGTGAGTCGTATCAGTTTTAGATTTAGTAATCAATGGCTCAACATATTTACGTAAAGCTTTAGCTTTCGCTAAAGTAGTTATAATACGTTTATGTTTTACTAATGACGTTGCCATGTTAGCTAACATTGCCTTTCTATGGCTGTCAGTACGGCCTAAGTGATTTACTTTTTTTCCGTGTCTCATTTTGATTTAAATTTAATGTATGTACCGTCTCTTCACAGAGGGAATTACATACAAGTAGCTTACTTAATATATTATTCTTCGTCTAATTTATATTTAGACAAGTTCATTCCGAATGATAAACCTTTCGATTTAACCAATTCTTGAATTTCGCTTAATGATTTTTTACCGAAGTTTCTGAATTTCAACATATCTGCTACGTCATAAGTAACTAGTTCAGATAATGAACGAATATCAGCAGCTTTCAGACAGTTCAATGCACGAACTGAAAGATCTAGATCTACTAATTCCATTTTCAAAATCTTACGCATATGCAAAATTTCTTCATCAACTACCTTTGTTTCCTCTTTAGTCTGAGACTCTAGAAGCATATTCTCATCAGAGAATAAGATAAAGTGTTGAATAAGGATCTTAGCAGCTTCTTTTAAAGCTTCTTCTGGATGAATAGAACCATCAGTAGAGATATCTAACAACAATTTCTCGTAGTCAGTTTTTTGTTCTACACGGTAGTTCTCAATGGTAAATTTAACATTCTTAATCGGAGTAAAGATCGAATCAATCGCGATTAATCCTACAGGACCATCAACGACTTTATTCTCATCAGCATTTACATAACCACGACCTTTAGCTACGCTCAATTCTACTTCAATTGTAACCGAGCTATCCATATTACAGATAACTAAATCAGGATTTAATACTGTAAAGTTGTTTGAGAATTTTGTGATATCACCAGCTGAGAAGTGCTCTTGACCATTGATTACTACAAATATCTTTTCGCTATCACCTTGATCACCAGTCTTTTGAAAACGAACTTGTTTCAAATTCAAAATGATCTCCGTAACGTCTTCAACTACACCTTTGATAGTTGAAAATTCGTGCGAAACGCCTGAAAACCTTATCGACGTAATTGCATATCCTTCTAATGAGGACAATAAAATACGGCGCAAAGCATTACCAATGGTTACACCAAAACCAGGCTCCAATGGACGAAATTCGAACGTACCATCAAAATCTGTAGATTTTTGCATGATAACTTTATCCGGTCTTTGAAATGCTAAAATTGCCATTTATTTCTTTTTAAAGTTTTTGTAATAATACTTGCAATACAATAGAATATGCATAATCCAGTTTGGACTATGCATATATCTACTTTATTTATTATTTAGAGTATAACTCTACGATTAAGTTCTCTTTAATGTTCTCAGGAATGTCAGATCTTTCTGGGTAACTTAAGAAAGTACCTTTAAGTTCTTTTGCATCCCACTCCAACCACGAGTGTTTGTTGATAATTCTACCAGAAACTGAATCAGTGATTGTTTCAAGTGATTGAGAACGTTCACGAACAGCGATTACATCACCTGGACGTAAGCTATATGATGGAATGTTAACTAAATCTCCGTTAACAGTAATGTGTTTGTGCGATACTAACTGACGAGCAGCAGAACGAGTAGGGGCAATACCTAAACGGTAAACCGTGTTATCTAAACGAGCTTCTAGTAATTTCAAGAAGATCTCCCCTGTAATACCTTGTTTTGAGGCAGCTTTAACAAACAAATTAGCGAATTGACGCTCTAACACCCCGTAAGTGTATTTTGCTTTTTGCTTTTCTAACAACTGAATAGCGTATTCAGATTGTTTACCTCTGCGTTTAGATGCTCCATGTTGTCCAGGAGGATAATTCTTTTTCTCTAACGCTTTATCTGGGCCGAAAATCGGCTCCCTAAATTTACGGGCAATTTTGGACTTAGGTCCTGTATATCTAGCCATTTTTTTTTCTTAAAGTATCTATTAGCCTATAGCTAATGAATCTTATCTTTAACCTAATTAAACTCTTCTACGTTTTGGAGGACGACAACCGTTGTGAGGAAGTGGAGTGATATCTTTAATAGTAGTCACATCAATTCCAACAGTTTGTAATGTTCTGATAGCCGACTCACGTCCAGCACCAGGTCCTTTTACGAATACTTCTACTTTACGTAGTCCTAAATCGTATGCAACTTTACCACAGTCATTAGCTGCCTGTCCTGCTGCGTACGGTGTATTCTTTTTAGACCCTCTAAAACCCATTTTCCCAGCACTTGACCAAGAAATAGTTTGACCTTGATTATTAGTCAAAGTTACAATGATATTATTAAACGTAGCATTGATGTGCGCCTGACCAACAGGCTCAATTACAACAATACGTTTTTTTGCAGCTTTTTTAGTTTTAGCCATTTCTTAATTTTTATTTAGTAGCCTTTTTCTTGTTTGCAACTGTCTTACGTTTACCCTTACGAGTACGAGAGTTGTTTTTAGTGCGTTGACCACGAACTGGTAAATGCTTACGATGACGTAATCCACGGTAACAACCGATATCCATTAATCGTTTAATATTCAGCTGAATCTCTGAACGTAAAGCACCCTCTACTTTAATCTCCTCAGAAATTAATGTACGGATTGCCGCTAATTGTTCATCATTCCAATCTTGAACTTTAACGTCCTGACTGATTCCCGCCTTATCTAAGATAAGCTCCGCTGTTGTTCGACCGATACCAAAAATGTAGGTAAGGCCGATAACACCCCTTTTGTTTTTAGGTAAGTCAATACCTGCTATCCTTGCCATATATGTTTAGCGATTATTTTTAATTAATTAACCCTGACGTTGTTTGTACTTAGGGTTCTTTTTGTTGATTACAAAAACTTTTCCTTTGCGACGAATGATCTTACAATCAGCGCTACGTTTTTTTATTGATGCTCTTACTTTCATGATTTTATTATTTTCAAAAGCTTGCACTATCAGACTATCAGACCGTTACTTATAACGGTATGTAATACGTCCTTTAGTCAAATCATAAGGAGACATTTCTAATTTAACTTTATCCCCAGGCAAAATTTTGATATAGTGCATGCGCATTTTACCAGAAATATGAGCAATAATTTCATGCCCATTTTCCAATTCTACCCTAAACATAGCATTAGAAAGTGCCTCTCTAATTATTCCATCTTGTTCAATTGAGGCTTGTTTAGCCATATATTCTTGATTATTATTTTGTTAAATAGCCTGCAAACAGGAGTGCAAAGATATATAAAATAATTGAAAATCAATTATTTTTCACCTAAAACTTTCTCCACGTGTTCAAATGTCAACAGCACATCGGGCTCGCCTTTACGAATTGCGACCATCTGTTCGAAGTGCGCCGACAGTTTACCATCAACAGTACTTACTGTCCATCCATCATCCCAAAACTTCACGCCTGCTTTTCCTGCGTTAATCATCGGTTCTATACAAATAACTAATCCAGACTCTAGTTTAGCTCCTGAGCCACGTTTACCGTAATTAGGAACTTCAGGCTTTTCATGTAAATGATAACCCACACCATGTCCGACCAATTCTCGTACAATACCAAAACCATATTTAGAAACATGTTCTTGAATGGCAGAACCAATATCGCCTACGCGCTTTCCAGCAACAGCTTGTTCTATGCCTTTATACATAGATTCTTTTGTTACATCAAGTAACAACTGTGCTTCTTCAGTGACATTACCTACACCAAAGGTATATGCAGAATCACTAATAAAACCGTTCAGGTTAACCCCACCATCTACAGAAACTAAGTCTCCATCTTTGATTATATAATCACTAGGAAATCCGTGAACAATCTGGTCATTGACAGAAATACAAAGTGAGTATGGAAATCCATGATAATTAAGAAACGCTGGCGTTCCACCATTATCATGGATAAACTCGTAAGCTAACTTATCAAGAGATAAAGTGGTAATGCCAGGTTTAATAACCTTAGCAACTTCACCAAGCAAGTGGGAAAGTACATTTGCTGACAAACGCACTTGCTCTATATCTTCCTCTGATTTATAATATACTTTAGACATCTAAAGAATTTAAATTGCCGACTGATCTACACCCTCAACCGACGCAGGGGTTTCTACCCTTAATACGTCCAGTTTTCATTAATCCATCATAATGACGCATCAATAAGTGGCTTTCAATTTGTTGCAAAGTATCCAACACAACACCTACCAAAATCAATAAAGACGTACCTCCATAGAAGTGCGCAAATTGATTATTAATACCGAATAAACTTGCAATAGCAGGTAATATAGCAATAATCGCTAGGAAAATTGCACCAGGGAATGTGATGTTTGAAATCACACGATCAATAAAGTTACTTGTTTCTAGACCTGGTTTAATACCTGGAACAAATCCACCATTCTTCTTCATATCATCAGACATCTGCTGAGGATTCACCATAATAGCTGTATAAAAGAATGTAAATGCAATAATTAATACTGCAAAAGTTACATTATACGCAACAGAAGTATAGTTACTCAAAGACGTCAAGAAATCTGACTGAAGATTAGGAAAAAATTGTCCTAAACTCATTGGCACAAACATAATAGCCTGTGCAAAAATGATCGGCATTACACCCGCAGCATTTACCTTTAATGGAATATACTGTCTAACACCACCAACTTGTTTATTTCCAACTATTTTCTTCGCATATTGAACAGGGATTTTACGTACACCTTGTACGATTAAAATCGTAAATACAACAACAAAGAATAAAGCTAAAAATTCCAGTAACAATGGAATTGGTCCACCACCACCTTTACTCATACGTGACACCCACTCCGCGGTAATACCACTTGGCAATTGTGCGATAATACCAGTCATAATGATTAAGGAAATACCATTACCAATACCTTTATCAGTAATTTTTTCACCTAGCCACATTACAAACAAAGTACCCGCTGTCAAAACTATTGCAGTAAGAATTGTGAACATAGGGTCCGCTAAAGTTTTTGCAGCAGGCTCAATCTGAGTCCTAACATATGCAAAAGCTTGAAGCAAAGTGATCGCTAACGTAAGATAGCGAGTAATTTGATTCATTTTAGTACGACCACTTTCACCCTCTTTCTGCATTTTTTGGAAATAAGGAACCGCGATGCCCAATAACTGAACAACAATGGATGCCGAAATATAAGGCATTACCCCTAATGCAAAGATAGCTGAACGAGAGAACGAGCCCCCGGCAAACATATCTAGCAAACCAAGTAATCCTTCTTTTTGACCAGAGGCCAAAGCTTGAGGATTAACTCCTGGCAATACGATATGACACCCAATACGGTAAATTAGAAGAAATAGTAGCGTATTCAAGATACGTGTACGTAAATCGTCAATTTTCCAAATATTGGTTAAGGTTGTGATTAGTTTCTTCATTTATTAAAGTTTAACAATAGAACCGCCTGCTGCTTCAATAGCTTGTTGAGCAGAAGCCGAGAACGCATGCGCTGTTACTTCAACTTTAGCTTTCAACTCTCCACGACCTAAGATTTTTACTTTGTCTTTTTTAGCTACTAAACCATGAGCAACTAATTCTTCTAAGTTTACAACAGTTAAATTATGTTTCTCAACCAATTCTTGTAGAGCATCTAAGTTTACACCATTATACTCAACGCGATTTAAGTTTTTGAAACCAAATTTAGGAACACGACGTTGCAAAGGCATTTGACCACCTTCAAAACCGATTTTCGTACTGTTACCAGAACGAGAGCCAGCTCCTTTGTGACCACGCGTAGATGTACCACCGCGACCAGAAACCTGTACCACGACCAATACGTTTACGATTTTTTACCGAACCTTTTGCAGGTCTTAAATTACTTAAGTTCATTTTAAAACTAAATTGTGTTAGGCCTTCGCTTTCACTAAACAGGTCCTAACGATTAAAAAATTGATTAATAACAAGTAATGGAAAAGACTCTAGAGTCTTTTCCATATGCTACTATTAAATAGTCTCGATAGCTACTAAGTGATTCACTTTTCTTACCATGCCAATAATAGCTGGTGTAGCTTCAACTTCTACTGATTGATTGATTTTTTTCAAACCTAATGCCTCAATAGTTTTCTTTTGGCGCTCGCTTCTGTCGATAACGCTCTTTATCTGGGTGATTTTTATTTTTGCCATGATAATTAACCGTTAAATACTTTGTTTAAATCGACACCGCGGTGTTGTGCTACTGTGTATGCATCACGCATATTAGCCAAAGCGTCAATAGTTGCCTTCACCACGTTGTGTGGGTTAGATGAACCTAATGACTTCGCTAATACGTCTTTGATACCAGCAGACTCTAATACTGCACGCATCGCACCACCTGCTAATACTCCTGTACCTGCGATAGCTGGTTTTATCAAAACTGAACCTCCTGAATATTTACCATATTGAGAGTGAGGAACAGTACCTTTGATAATTGGAACTTTAACTAAGTTTTTCTTAGCGTCGTCAATTCCTTTTGTAATAGCTTCAGTAACCTCTTTCGCTTTACCTAAACCGAAACCAACGATACCGTTTTCATCCCCTACAACAACGATTGCAGAGAAACTGAAAGTACGACCACCTTTAGTAACTTTAGCTACACGTTGGATACTTACTAAGCGATCTTTTAACTCAATCTCGCTTGATTTTACTCTTTTTATATTGCTTAATGCCATTTCTTCTATGATTAAAAGTCTAAACCGCCTTCGCGAGCACCTTCAGCCAAAGATTTGATACGGCCATGGTATAAGTACCCATTACGGTCAAAAACTACTTTACTAATTCCAGCTGCAACTGCTTTTTCTGCAACTAATTTACCTACTGCTTTTGATTGCTCAACTTTGTTGCCTGTAGCAGCAAATTCTTTTGAAGAACTAGAAGCTGACACTAATGTCTTTCCTGCAACATCATCAATTATCTGAGCGTAGATACCTTTATTACTTCTAAAAACTGACAAGCGTGGACGCTCTGTTGATCCAGCCAGGTGTTTTCTGATTCCTTTTTTGATTCTCTCTCTACGAGATGCTTTATGTCCTGCCATGGTTATTATTTTTTAGCTGATTTACCTGCTTTTCTTCTTAATACTTCACCTACAAACTTGATACCTTTACCTTTGTATGGCTCTGGTTTACGGAAACCACGGATTTTCGCTGCGATTTGACCGATTAATTGTTTGTCGATAGATTCCAAAGTGATAGTAGGGTTTTTACCTTTATCAGCAGTTGTTGTTGCTGTAATTTCCTTTGGCAACATAAACACAATCTGGTGAGAGAAACCTAAAGTTAACTCTAATACATTACCAGTGCAAGTTGCACGGTAACCTACACCTACTAATTCTTGAGTAGTTTTGTAACCTTCAGTTACACCGACAACCATATTACTCAATAAAGAGCGGTATAATCCGTGTAGTGCTTTGTGTCTTTTTTGATCTGTGGCACGAGTTACTACGATGTTACCATCTTCTTGAGCAACTGTAATGTCACGATCAACTTGTTGTGTTAATTCACCTTTAGGGCCCTTTACTGTAACTAAATTCTTGTCAGATACAGTCATCGTTACACCTGCAGGCATAGCGATAGGCGCTTTTCCAATTCTTGACATTTCTTTGTGATTTTCCTAGATTAATAAACGTAACATAAAACTTCACCGCCAACATTTTGTAAGCGAGCCTCTTTGTCTGTCATAACTCCTTTAGAAGTTGACAGGACAGCAATACCCAAACCATTCAAAACACGAGGCATAGTCTCAACACTTGCATACTTTCTTAAACCAGGTTTACTCACACGTGTCAACGTACGAATAGCCGAGATTTTGCTAATTGGATTATATTTCAAAGCAATTTTGATTGTGCCTTGAATTCCATCATCCTCAAATTTGTAATTAGCAATATAACCTTTATCAAAAAGAACTTTAGTAATTTCTTTCTTAAGGTTCGATGCAGGAATTTCAACAACCCTGTGGTTGGCCTTAATGGCATTCCTTACTCGTGTAAGGTAATCCGCTATTGGATCTGTATTCATTGTATATAAAATTGTGACAACGGTTTCTTTTCCAACCTTTGGAACAGACCTTTTGCCGATTAATAAATTTTAACGTAAAAAACCCAAGCAAATCTTATAAAAGATTTGCTGGGGCAAAATTACTTTTTTTTTCGATATTACCAAGAAGCTTTTTTAACCCCCGGGATTTTACCATCTAATGCCATCTCACGGAATGTAACACGAGAGATACCGAATTGACGCATATATCCTTTAGGACGTCCTGTTAGTCTACAACGGTTGTGTAAACGAACTGGAGAAGCATTCTTAGGTAATTTATCTAATGCAGCATAATCACCAGCAGCTTTTAACGCAGCACGTTTGTCAGCAAATTTAGCTACTAATTTAGCGCGTTTTACTTCGCGAGCTTTTAATCCTTCCTTAGCCATTGTTATTAGTATTTTGATTTTTAAATGGTAAACCGAATTGTTTCAACAATTCTAAAGCCTCAACATCGTTTCCTGCGCTAGTCACGAAAGTGATGTCCATACCTTGAATTTTGTTGATTTTATCAATGTTTATCTCAGGGAAAATGATTTGCTCAGTAATACCTAAGTTGTAGTTACCTCTTCCATCGAATCCTTTATCGTTGATACCACGGAAGTCACGAATACGTGGAAGTGATACAGCGATTAAACGATCTAAGAACTCATACATGTTATTATCACGTAAAGTAACACGTACACCAACAGGCATACCTTTACGCAATTTAAAGTTTGAGATATCTTTTTTCGATTTAGTTGAAACAGCTTGTTGTCCAGTAATTAATGTCATCTCTGAAAGAGCGTTATCAATTAATTTCTTATCTGAAGTGGCAGCACCTACACCTTGTGAAACAACGATTTTCTCAAGTTTAGGAACCTGCATAACACTTTTATACTGGAATTTATCTTTAAGTGCTGTACGGATTTCCTCCGCATATTTCACTTTTAATCTTGGTATGTAAGTCATTATTTAATTTCCTCCCCTGATTTTTTTGCTACACGAACAAGTTTACCATCTTCATTAACTTTACGACCTACGCGAGTAGGAGCTCCTGTTTTAGGATCGATTAAAGCTAAGTTTGAGATATGAATAGCTGCTTCTTTTTCAATAATACCACCATTAGGAGTAGCCGCACTTGGTTTAGTGTGTTTCTTAATGAAGTTAGCGCCTTCTACAATGGCTCTATCTGCATCCACTAAAACTTGCAATACTTTTCCTTGAACACCTTTAGAGTTACCAGCGATAACTTTCACTAAATCACCTTTTTTAATCTTGATTTTGTGTGTAGTTTTTGTTATTTTCTTGTATGCCATAATTATAAAACCTCCGGTGCTAGTGATACAATTTTCATGAACTGTTTTTCACGTAACTCTCTAGCAACTGGGCCAAAGATACGTGTACCACGTGGTTCATCATTATTATTTAATAATACTGCAGCATTGTCATCAAAACGAATATAAGAACCATCTTTACGACGGATTTCTTTTTTAGTTCTAACAACTACAGCTTTAGAAACAGTACCTTTTTTTACGTTTCCTGAAGGTAAAGCGCTTTTGATGGTAACAACAATTTTATCACCTATCGAAGCATAACGCTTACCTGTGCCACCTAACACACGGATTACTAAAACTTCTTTAGCTCCGCTATTATCAGCAACATTTAGTCTTGATTCCTGTTGTACCATGTTATTTAGCTCTTTCTAATATTTCTACTAATCTCCAATTCTTAGTCTTACTCAGCGGACGAGTTTCCATAATTAATACCGTATCGCCGATACCACAGGTATTAGTTTCGTCATGAGCTTTAAATTTAGTAGTTTTTTTCACGAACTTACCATAGATTGGGTGTTTAACTTTACGTTCAACCGTTACTACGATAGATTTGTCCATTTTATTGCTAACTACTAAGCCGATTCTTGTTTTTCTTAATTGTCTTTCCATTTCGACTTTAATTTATGCCTCAGAGGCTGTTTCTTTTTTAGCTGCAGCTTTACGAGTAGTCAACGCCGTACTAAGACGAGCGATTTGTCTACGAGCCGTTTTGATTACATTAGGGTTCTCAATTGCAGAAACAGCATGTGCAAATTTCAATTTGCTAAGGGCAGCTTTCTCTTCTACTAAACGAGCAGCTAAATCCTCTGTTGATAATTCTAAAATTTCTGAATTTTTCATTTTATTTCAGTTGTTATATTGGGTTATCATTAGTTTATATATAGCCTTAGGAGTAACGGTCCTAAGGCTTAAATAATGATATTACCAACGATTTATGCTTCTACGTAATCTCTACGTATAACAAACTTAGTTTGAACCGGAAGTTTTTGAGCTGCAAGACGTAAAGCTTCTTTAGCAATTTCTAAAGGCACTCCTTCTGCTTCAAATAACATACGGCCTGGGCGTACTACGGCAACCCAGTATTCTGGAGCTCCCTTACCTTTACCCATACGAACCTCTGCAGGTTTCTTAGTTACGGGTTTATCAGGGAAGATACGGATCCAAACTTGACCTTCACGTTTCATGTAACGTGTCACTGCAATACGAGCTGCCTCGATTTGACGGCTTGTGATCCATGCTTCCTCCAATGATTTGATACCGAATGAACCGAAAGCTAACTCTGCTCCACGAGAAGCGTTACCTTTCATACGTCCTTTCTGCATCTTTCTGAACTTTGTTCTTTTTGGCTGTAACATGTTCGTTATCTATTTTAATCTGCTTAAGCAGATATGTTGTTATCTATTAAACTTTTAATCTCTTTTTGCACCACGGTTGTTTCCACCACGATTGTTGTTTCCACCGCGACGATCACCACCACGACCACCTTTACGGTTGTCACGACGATCAGCACCGCCTTCGTTTCCACCACGTGTTTTCACACCAGAAGCTTGACCAAGGTTTGGAGATAAGTCACGTTTACCGTAAACCTCACCTTTACAGATCCAAACTTTGATACCGATTTTACCGTAAGTAGTTAATGCTTCAGCTAATGCATAATCGATATCAGCACGCAATGTGTGTAAAGGAGTTCTTCCTTCTTTGTATTGCTCAGAGCGCGCCATTTCAGCACCACCTAAACGACCAGAACACATTACTTTAATACCTTCAGCACCCATACGCATCGTAGATGCAATCGTAGTTTTCATTGCACGACGGAATGAAATACGAGCCTCTAATTGCTTAGCGATACCTTCAGCCACTAATTTAGCGTCTAACTCAGGGCGTTTAATCTCGAAAATGTTAATTTGAACATCTTTTTTAGTGATTTTCTTTAACTCTTCCTTGATTTTATCAACCTCTTGACCACCTTTACCGATAACGATACCAGGTCTGGCTGTATGGATAGTTACTGTGATACGTTTTAAAGTTCTTTCAATAACAACTTTTGCTACACCACCTTTTGCTATACGAACAGAAAGATATTTTCTAATCTTTTCGTCTTCTACTAATTTATCGGCATAGTTTTTTCCTCCGAACCAATTAGAATCCCAACCTTTGATGATTCCTAATCTGCTACCTATTGGATTTGCTTTTTGTCCCATTTCTCAATAAATTAGTTTTGTTCAACGTTAGATTTACTGTCAACGATCAAAGTAACATGGTTTGAACGCTTACGAATTCTGTAACCGCGACCTTGAGGAGCTGGACGTAATCTTTTCAATTGACGACCACCTGCTACTGATACTTCTTTAACGTATAATTGACTATCTTCAACAGATTTACCTTCGTTTCTAGCCTCCCAGTTTTTAATTGCAGATAATAATAATTTCTCTACACGGATTGCTACTTCTTTGCTTGTATGCTTTAAAATATATAAAGCATTTTCTACTTTCTCGCCACGAATTAAGTCCACTACTAAACGCATCTTACGAGGTGAAGTAGGGCAATTTAATAATTTGGCAGTAGAAGCTCCTCCTATTTGAGCTTTCTCTTGCTCTTTGCGCTGTTTTATTAAAACAGACTTTTTAAGTTTTTTTGTTGCTTCCATTACCTATTATTTTTTCTTTTCTGCGTGGCCTCTGAATGTACGTGTAGGAGCGAATTCGCCTAATTTGTGACCTACCATATTTTCCGTTACATAAACAGGAATAAATTTATTCCCATTGTGCACTGCAAAGGTATGACCAACAAAATCAGGAGAAATCATTGATCTACGAGACCAAGTTTTGATAACTGACTTTTTGTTAGTTTCATTCATAGAAAGAACTTTTCCTTCTAAGTTGTGATCGATATAAGGACCTTTTTTAATTGAACGAGCCATTATTTTTTCCTTCTCTCAATGATGTAACGATTCGATGTTTTCTTCTTGTCGCGTGTTTTGAAGCCTTTAGCTAAAACACCTGTGCGTGAACGAGGTTGACCTCCTGAGGTACGACCCTCACCACCACCCATAGGGTGATCGACTGGGTTCATAGCTACACCACGAACTCTTGGACGACGTCCTAACCAACGGTTACGACCAGCCTTACCTAACACTTCGATTTTTCTATCGTGGTTAGATACTGAACCGATTGTAGCAACGCAAGTCAATAAGATCATACGTGTCTCACTTGAAGGTAATTTGATAATAGCATATTTACCGTCACGAGCAGACAATTGGGCATAAGTACCAGCCGAACGAGCGATTGAACCACCTTGACCAGGGTTCAATTCGATGTTGTGGATGATAGATCCCAATGGAATGTTTGCTAATGGTATTGTATTACCTACTTCAGGGGCAACTTTTTCTCCTGCAACTACTGTCATTCCAACTTTTAAACCAGCTGGAGCAATGATGTAACGTTTCTCACCATCAACATAATGCAATAATGCAATACGTGCTGTACGGTTTGGATCGTACTCAATTGTAGCTACTGTTGCAGGGATATCTTTTTTATCGCGTTTGAAATCTATTAATCGGTAAACTTTCTTGTGTCCCCCACCGATGTAACGCATAGTCATTTTACCGGATTTATTACGACCGCCCGATCTTTTGTTGCTTCCAACTACTAATGTTTTTTCAGGAACATTAGTTGTTACGTCAGAATAGTCAGCGCCTACTCTGAAACGAGTACCAGGGGTTACCGGTTTGAATCTTTTAACTGCCATCTCTAATTATATAGTACTGTAAAAGTCAATAGTTTCGCCGTCCTTAATAGTAATGACAGCTTTTTTATACTTAGGAGCTCTACCAGATACGAAACCCGCTTTTGTGTAACGGCTTTTAGCTTTACCTGCTACTACTGCAGTGTTAACTGCAACAACAGTAACGCCAAACATAGCCTCAATTGCTGTTTTGATCTGAATTTTGTTAGCTCTGTGATCTACTTTGAAAGCATAACGGTTTAATTTTTCCGTTAAAAATGAAGCTTTCTCAGTTAAGATAGGTTTTTTAATAATGTCCATATTACTTAGCTAATGCCTCCTCCAAAGTTTTAAGCGAACCTGTAGTAAATAATAACTTACCTGCATTTAATACATCATATGTATTCAATTGATCTACAGTTGTTACTTTTGCTTTTTTCAAGTTTCTGCTTGATAAATAAACGATATTATCTTGCGCTGATAAAACCAATAAAGTTTTCTCATCTGCTACATTTAAAGCATTTACGAAAGCAACATAGTTTTTAGTTTGGATTGAGTCAAATTTAACTTCATCCAATACTACCACGTTGTTATCAATTGCTTTGTAGCTTAACGCTGATTTACGTGCTACTTGTTTCAATTTTTTATTCAATTTGAAACTGTAATCACGAGGTTGAGGACCGAATACACGGCCACCACCATTAAACAATGGAGATTTGATAGAACCCGCACGAGCACCACCAGTACCTTTTTGTTTGTGTAATTTACGAGTCGAACCCGCAATTTCATTTCGTTGTTTAGATTTGTGAGTTCCTTGGCGTTGATTCGCTAAGTACTGCTTCACGTC
The DNA here is from genome assembly GCF_044740685.1 of Sphingobacterium sp. SG20118. Lineage (NCBI taxonomy): Bacteria > Pseudomonadati > Bacteroidota > Sphingobacteriia > Sphingobacteriales > Sphingobacteriaceae > Sphingobacterium > Sphingobacterium sp. SG20118. The sequence continues at coordinate 162,578 of NZ_CP172826.1, read as the reverse complement.
CAAATAGATCGCATGATCGTTAGGCTCTAACCCAAATACCGACTCAGGAAGTTGCACCTTGGCACCTGTTTCTTTACCTGATAAATTTAAAACTTTAACTTCCATTTCCTATTTGTCTACAACTACATAAGAACCTTTAGCTCCTGGGATGGAACCACTAACAACGATTAGGTTTTGATCAGCGTAAACTTTCAAAACTTGTAAGTTTTGAACTTTAACTTTATCACCACCCATACGGCCCGCCATACGCATACCTTTAAATACACGCGAAGGCCAAGAAGCCGCACCAATTGAACCTGGCGCACGTAATCTGTTGTGCTGACCGTGAGTCGCACCACCTACACCACCAAATCCATGACGTTTCATTACACCTTGGAAACCCTTACCTTTTGAAGTACCGACTACGTCAACGTACTCGCCCTCCTCAAAAAGTGTAACGTCAACGACGTCACCAAGTTGTTTAGCATCTGGGAAAGTTTTAAACTCTACCAGCTTACGCTTAGGCGTTGTGTTTGCTTTTGCAAAGTGCCCCTTTAAAGAATTCGTTGTGTTCTTTTCCTTAGCTTCACCGAAGCCAAGTTGAACAGCAGCGTAGCCATCTTTCTCTTCCGTACGTATCTGCGTAACCACGCACGGACCAGCTTGAATAACAGTACACGGAATGTTTTTTCCCTCTGCATCAAACAGGCTTGTCATTCCTACTTTTTTTCCAATAATACCTGACATGTTGTAAATTAATTAATTAAAAGTCCATCGAAGCAGTAGGGCTTCGCTCAAGACGTATTTCTCCCAATAAGGGATTGCAAAAGTACAAATAATTTTCTAACTACCAAATTATTAGCACATTATTTTTTATTTTTTTAAGCCTTTTCTAAAACAAAAAAGAACTTTAAACGCCAAAAAAACGAAAGCCGATAAAAAAAAACACCAATGAACTTCAAAGAATATACACAAGAATTAATATGCGACATAATAATCTTTCGGAAATTGTTCTGCTCCCCATGCTTTCTGCGATGTCCATTTCTCAGCAGCGCATGTCCAAAATTCATCATCATCAGGTAGGCCTAAAGGCAAAAAAGATAACGAAGCCACATACATAGAGCCAGCATTAGTATAATAATCTGCTAAATTTTCTTGACGATCCCCCAAGACCCCCATTCGAAGCCATCCTGATGGTGAAAATGTTTTATCAATAAAAATATGCTTAAGCACAGCGGTAAGAGCTGCTCTTACTTGACCTTTAGAAATATCCTCTGGCAATCTGTTTTCCAATGCAACAGCGGCCAAAGGTTGAAAAGCCGCATTTTTATAAGTTGACGATCTGCCCACGACCAAGTAATGTCCCTCCGGAGAAATCATTCGTTCCAAATGATGAGCATAACGTTGCATACGTTTATAAGCCCTATCAAACATCTCTTTATATTTCTCACCTGCACATCTATTATGCCGAAGTGCTTCAACCTGCATATTGTGTATAACGTAACCATTATAATGATCAAAGCTAAAACGAGCTCCATCACTATACCATCCATCTCCAACATACCATTCTTGATCAAACTTATTGACAGCGTAATCGATCTTCTCTCGCACGCAATCTTCGTTTATACTATACAAGAATGTCTCTATCATTGCCGCAAATAGAAGCCAATTACTTTCGTTGGGTTTAATTTTGCGCAATAACTTAAATTCTTCTACAACTCTTTTCTTAGTCAATTCATCCAAAGGTTTCCCATAGTGCTTTTGGCGCACGAAGAAAAGCCAAAGCAAGATGTGCCGCATCTACCAAGGTTTGAGACGAAGCCCCTCTCCAAGTGAAATAATCTGGTGATATCGGATCGACTCCATATTTAATTCCTAATAAAGCCTGCTTTCGTAATCGCTCACGAAGCTTACCCTCATCAGAGTCATCATCAGAAAGGGCAAGCCAAGGTGCCATTCCTGCCAACAGCCTCCCAAAAGCTTCCAGATATCCCACACCCGAATCTCTATTATCAAATGTTGGACTAACTTCCATTGGCATGTTCTTTCTCCACTGTTGTATACTGATATTACTCAAGATTGGCGAGGCTATCTTCGTTAATATTGCAACCCAATAGGAACGATCATTCTCGGTAACCGATTCCTTCATCTCATGTTGAGATTCAGCCTTCGCATCTATTGGCAACGATGTAGCCAAAGTACCTATACCTGCCCCGCCCAATAACTTCAATAATAATCTTCTTTTCATAAATTTGATATTACAACTTGTCAATTTAGTATTATCTCTAATTCACATTTAAAAAACAACATTGCTTAAAAAAAAGCAAGTCTAAAAAATTAAAATGCCGTGTCAATAGATTATACTGGTAGTTGATAATTATTACAAACAAACGGATATATTCCTTCATACTTTTATAAAAGCTGTATAATTTCTTAGCACAACTTGATTATCTCTTATACCGAATCAGACTGATATCCGTCCTCTTCCCAATTGAGAAACTAATCAAGCACATAAATTACTTGGTAATCTCAAAAATAACAGATTGTCCCTCTAATAGCCTTTTATATCTAATTAATGCCTCAACATAATAATAATCAGCATATGTCAAAGGCACATCAACTTCCGAATTCAATGGCAAAGCCCCAACACTATGATTTAACAAATAGCCTCCATTTTCACCAGCTACAGATTTATAGGGTGTTTTTGATAAATTGGTAAGCATAGTCTCTGCTTTAGTCAGATAGAGTATCGACTCTTGCCCCTTCGTATATTGGGAAAGCTCTAGCAATGCCGAAGCATATAAAGTCGCCGCAGAGACATCACGCAAATCTTTTTTCGAATACATCTTATTTGAAGGGTCAATTTTATCCTTATCAAAATCCCAATATGGTATAAGGTCCTCTGGTAATGCTGGGTGATTTAAAATATATTTGGCTATGTGTCTTGCTTGATTTAAAAATTCCTTCTTCTTAGTTTCACGATACATCATTGTATAACCGTACAGGGCCCAACCTTGCCCTCTAGACCATGCCGATTCATCAAATGCACCTTGATGAGTCTTTTTACCAATAACTCCACCTGTAGCTTCATTGTAATCAATAACATGATAAGAACTATAATCCTTTCTAAAATGATTCTTCAATGTTGTTTGTGCATGTGTTACAGCTAAATCATAATATTTCTGATTCCCAGTCATCTTCGATACCTTTGTCAAAAATTCCAAATTCATCATATTATCAATAATAACAGGATAATTCCAAGGCTTATGATCCCATGATCGAATTGTTTTTGTCGTCTCATTAAATCGTGAAGCTAATGATTCCGCCCCTGTTACTAAGACGTGCTTATATTTTACCGTATCTCCCGTTAACCGTAATCCATTACCGAAACTACAAAATAACATAAACCCCAAATCATGCGTACCTTTATTATTTTTCTCTTTCTCCAAAAAAGGTAACTTATCTTCCACTTTTTGAAGTAATTCACGATCATGAGTTCCCTCATATAAATACCACAAAGTACCGGGATAAAAACCAGAACACCACCAGCTAGATGAAGAAAAAACCTGTTTATTATTTTCAAAAGTTTTAGGAAATTTTTCATTTGGTGTCTCTGCTGCGAGCACTTTAATTTGCTGCGCTGCATCATCCAAATTTTTTTGGATAAAGTCCTTCGTTAATTTCAGATTCTTAACTTGCCCATTCACTGTTGCTATTCCCAATATTGAACATAACACAAAAAGGATTTGGTTTTTCATTTTCATAATAAATATACTAATCTTAATTCGCTCTTATTTTATACATTATTTAATTTTTCACTTTTCACTAGCATTTGTACAATAAAGCTTATCCCATACTTTAATCAATCGAGAATCCTTAATTTTCTTAAAATTTACAAACAGGCTCTTTGTATTTCCAGAAACAGGGAAAACATGTCCTTCTAAAGGATCAATTTGATTATATCCGTCCAAAAAAAACAGAAACATCACTACTGTTAGATTCAATCTTTTTAAAAACTGTTACATAATCACCGCGGTTAACAATTGCTAATTATAAAATCGTAATTCAGCACAACTATCCTTAATTATGATTCCAAATACGTCATTGTTCCAAATAAATCATTACACGTAAAAAATACCGTGATAAATCGTATCCGCAATATCATAAATATGAAATACAGTTTTATCCCAACCGTTTGCATATTGACCATAAAAGAACAGTAGGTAAAAATAAATGAATATAATTTTCATGATAGATTCTATTGGTCTCTAAAAATGTAGTTTTTTTACTAGAGACACAAGGGAAACTTACGAAATCGTTTGAGAAGAAATAGACAAATGAAAAAGGTTGACTCTTAATAAGCCAACCTTTCATTTATAAATTAAATTTGTATTTTGCTATATTAACACCTTTATATAGCATCAGACTTAGACTAGTATTGACCTGTACTTAAAAGCACTAAAGTACAAGAATTGTCGGTCAGAATCCCCAATTTTTCCGCAAGCCCAACTAATTCGGGATTTTCAGTTCCAGGATTAAAAATAATCCGTTTAGGATTGGTTGCCAATATATAATCATAAAAACTCTTCTGATTGTTCGCGCTAACATATAACGTAATCGTATCTATATCTTGGTGTATATCACCTATTTTTTCGATTTCCACTCCAGCAACCTCTCCCTTTTTTAAACCTATATTGACAATATCATGTCCATACTTCCTCAATTTAAGAGCAGCTTTATACGAATATCGGTCTGGGTTAGTACTAGCTCCTATAATTAGTGTCTTTTTCATATTTACATCTCCTATTAAACATCATCAGCTGCATTACCGGCATCATTGTATGCGCCCTTTCTCAATATTGGCATACCTAATATTTTGTAAAGTTCATCCAATTTCACCAAGCTACCATTGGCCATATTAGAAAGCAAGACAATCGTAATATTATTTTTTATATCCCTAACATAAAGATTACGAAATCCATGCCACCATCCAGTATGATATATCATAACATCGTCACGATGATGAAAAGTACGCCAACCTAATCCATATCCAAAGATTCCATTCTTAGACTTAGCACGATCCACATAAGCAGAGTCTAAAGTCTCCTTCTTCAGTAATCGTCCCTCGCTTAAAGCCAAATCAAGTTTGTAAAGATCCCTTACCGTACTATAAATACCTTTATCCCCCATGGGACCATCTTGGAAATTCTGCACAACAGATCGTCTCCACACTTTATCATGACCAACAACATCCGTAGGAATTTTTTCATATATTGCTTTTGATAGCGCTACCGTATTAGTCATACCAGCCGGCATAAAGACATTTTCTTTCATCCATTCTGCATAGCTCTGCTTTGTTACCTTTTCAATAATAGCCGCCAAAACCATAAAGTTTGAGTTATTATAAAAAAATTTACCATCAGGTTTACCATAGCGATTCGGTTTGAACTCTGTCAGCATTCGCATAACATCTTGATTGCTCATCCCTTTCTTTTTTTCTTTCCAATGCTCATCAGAAAAGTAAACATAATTGGGTAATCCAGAACGATGTGATAACAATTGTTTTATCGTAATATCGGTATATGGAAAATCTGGATAAAAATCATTAATTGTTTGATCTAAGCTTAATTTACCTTCCTCAACCAATTTTAATATACCTATACCAGTCATCGGTTTCGAAACAGAAGCGAGCTCAAATTTTGAATCAATCTTCAAGCTATCTTTTAAAAGGTAATTAGCCCAACCAAATGAATTTTGATATAAAATTTTTCCATTTTTAGCTATTAAAACATTACCGTTAAAACCAGATTTCTTATGCAAATTTTGCATAAATGCGTCTATTTTTGGATCCGCATCAGCAGGGTTATAAATAAGCTTTAGACTATCTGTTTTAGCCTGTTCAACAAATGCTTGTTGCTTTTTTTCTTCTTTGGAGCTGCACGATATAGTTGTTGCTATAAGAGTTGCAACAAGACCTTGTATTATATATAATTTCACTATTTTATTGGATTCTATTTCTATTCTTATGTCTTAATGCTAAAATGAACATTTTAGTATTAAAAAAAGAAAAAAACAAAAAAAAAGGGCCACTTTATTTAAAGTGACCCTTTTAATACTTATATGAATGAGATTATGCCAGTAATCTTACTGGATTTTCCAATAAAGCTTTAAGTGTTTGTAAAAACTGAGCTCCGTTAGCACCATCCACTACACGGTGATCGCAACCTAAAGTCAATTTCATAACATTTCCTGGAACAACTGCACCATTCTTAACAACAGGCACCTGTTGGATTGCGCCTACAGATAAAATTGCACCATCAGGAGAGTTAATGATTGATGTAAACTCATCAATACCAAACATACCTAAATTTGAAACCGTAAAAGTAGATCCTTCCCAGTCAGCTGGAGTCAATTTCTTTGTTTTAGCTTTTTGTGCAAAATCTTTAACTTCTGCTGAAATATGAGATAAAGATTTACCATCAGCAAAACGAACAACAGGAACTAATAAACCATCTTCAACAGCCATCGCGACACCTATATTCGTATGCTCATTAAAACGAATCTTATCCCCTTTCCAAGAAGAGTTTACTGCAGGGTGTTTTTTCAAAGCAACCGCTACCGCCTTAACTACAATATCATTGAATGAAACTTTAACTGGCGCTACTTCATTGATTTGCGTACGCGCAAGCATCGCATTTTCCATATCAATACTTACAGTTAAGTAGAAATGTGGAGCTGTGAATAAGCTTTCACCTAAACGACGAGCAATCGTTTTACGCATTTGAGAGACAGCAACTTCAGTATATCTTTCTTCTCCTACGTAAGAAGGCAAAGAAATCGCTTTTGTTTCAGTAGCAACTGCAGTAGATGCTGCACTAACTGGAGCTGATTTGGCCGCAGGCGCGTAAGATTCAACATCTTTTTTCACGATACGTCCGCCATCAGCAGAACCTTTAACATCGTTCAAATTAATCCCTTTATCTTTAGCGATTTTACGCGCTAAAGGAGAAGCTTTTACTCTTGAATCGTCAATTACATCAGAGGTTTTATTTTCCACTGAACCACCTGACTCAACTTTAGCTTCCTCTTTTACCTCTGTAGCTGCTGGTTGCGTAACTGTCGTTTTTTGATTTAACAATGGTGTTACATCAGTACCTGCCGGACCTACAATCGCAATGATATCATTTACTTTTGCAGCTTCCCCCGCTTCAAGACCAACATATAACAATGTGCCATCAGCATAAGCCGTCACCTCCATTGTTGCTTTGTCTGTCTCTACATCAGCGATTGAATCATCAGACTTTATGGTATCACCAACTTTAAAATTCCATTGTGCTATAACACCTTCAGTCATCGTGTCGCTTAGCAAAGGCATCGTAATCACTGTTACACCCAATGATTCAGGAGTAACATCTGATTGTGGAGCTACTGCAGTATCAGAAGAAGTCGAAACCTCTTCTTTTTTCTCTACTTCAGCAACCACTTGAGGCGCATCACTTAATAATGATTGAAAATCTTCACCCGGTTCACCAAGAATAGCTATAATAGCATCAATTGCCACTGCTTCACCTTCTTTTGGACCAATATATAAAAGAGTACCTTCTTGGTATGATTCAAAATCCATTGTTGCTTTATCCGTTTCGATTTCTGCAACTAAATCACCAGAATTAACTTTATCACCAACTTGTTTGTGCCATTTAGCGATGACCCCTTCAGTCATGGTATCGCTCATTTTCGGCATTCTAACTACTTCAGCCATTGTATTTTATTTATCTAGTTAAAGTAACTTATATTAATCTAATATAAATGGATAATCTTCTTGAACGTACACATCTTTGTACAATTCATCTACTGTTGGAAAAGGAGACTCCTCAGCAAATTTAACAGACTCATCTACGATGCTTTTCACTTCTGCGTCCACCTCAGCAAACCATGCTTCATCAGCATAATTATTTTCAACAATTGCATGCTTAGTCGCTAATAATGGGTCACGACCTTTATATTCTTCTAATTCTTCTTTCGTACGGTATTTAGCAGGATCGGACATCGAGTGACCTTTATAACGGTAAGTACGAATTTCTAAGAAAGTAGGACCTTCTCCAGCACGTGCGCGTTGAACAGCTTCATCCATTGCATTGTGAACAGCAACTACGTCCATACCATCTACAGGAGCACAAGGCATATCAAAGCCTAAACCCATTTTATAAATATCTTGCATATTGGTTGTACGTTGTACAGAAGTACCCATTGCGTAACCATTGTTTTCACAAACAAAAATTACAGGTAATTTCCACAGCATCGCCATATTCAAAGATTCATTAAAAGCACCCTGACGAACAGCACCATCACCCATGTAACATACGTTAACATTATTAGTACCCAAATATTTTTCAGCAAAAGCGATACCAGCACCTAATGGAATTTGACCACCAACTATTCCGTGGCCACCCATCATCTTATGTTCTTTAGAGAAAAAGTGCATAGATCCACCTTTACCTTTTGAACAACCAGTTGCTTTTCCAAACATCTCAGCCATACATGCATTTGCAGACACACCTTTTGCTAAAGCATGTGCGTGATCACGATAGGCAGTAATTAAAGAATCTTCAGGTTTGATAACAGACATCGTTCCCGCTACCACTGCCTCTTGTCCAATGTACAAGTGACAGAAACCACGGATTTTTTGTTGTCCATAAAGTTGACCTGTTTTTTCTTCAAACTTACGCATAAGTAGCATAGATCTATACCACTCTAAATATGTCTCTTTTGTTATAGGTGTTGAACTCATTTCAAAGTTTTGAATTTCTTACTAATCTTGACTACAAATCTAATCAATTTGGGTGATATTTTGGTCAGAAAAACAAATTTTATTCTAGTTTTAGACAGTTCTAAGACATTTGAATTAAACGACATAAGAACAATGGCAAATAAATGACTGGCTTATTTTAGTAAATTAAATTAAGAACAAACTAAAAAGCCAAAAGACATGATATTCTTTTGGCTTTTGATATATTGTAACAAAGATGATTTTATTTCAAGTGATTGACCAAAGTCTCTTCATCCATTTTTATTTGATCTCCTGAAAACATATCTTTCAATGAAAGTTTCCCTGTAGACACTTCTTCTTCCCCGACCAATAAAACAAAAGGAATGCCTTTACTATCGGCATAGCTCATCTGTTTTTTTAATTTCGCAGCAGTTGGGTAAAGTTCGACGGCAATATTTGCTTGACGTAAACGATTCAATAGTGGCAAAGTATAAGATTCAATTTCTTTATCGAAATTCACGATAAGTAGCTTACTAAAATCCCCCTTATCTTCAGGGAACAAATTCAACTCTTCCAAAACATCATATATTCTATCGGCACCAAATGAAACACCAGCTCCTGTTAAGCCCTTTAAGCCAAACATACCCGTTAAGTCATCATATCGTCCCCCGCCGCCAATACTGCCCATGGCTACTTCATTAGTTTTCACCTCAAAAATACAACCAGTATAGTAGTTTAATCCACGAGCTAGCGTAATATCAACCTCAACAAAACCAGTTAAAACTGCTTCAGAAGGATCCAACTTTTTGATATAGTCAAAAGTCTCTTCAATTTCAGCAATTCCCTCCTGACCAACTTCGGAATTTAAAAGCACGTCCTTCAAAGCAGACAACTTCTCCTCATTCGAACCCTCTAACAAAATTATAGGTCGTAAAATGTCTAAATCAGTTGTTGTAAAACCTCTTTCCAACAACTCTTTATTCACACCTTCTAGACCTATTTTATCCAATTTATCGATAGCAACGGTCATATCAACAATTAGTTCTGGTTTACCAATAATCTCAGCTATTCCAGACAGGATTTTACGGTTGTTGATTTTAATTGTAAAGTCCTTTAATCCCAGATTAATCAATGCTTCATGATAAATCAGGATAAATTCCGCCTCATTCAATAAGCTATCAGAGCCAACCACGTCCACATCACATTGATAGAATTCACGGTAACGTCCTCGCTGTGGTCTATCTGCACGCCAAACAGGTTGAATTTGAAAGCGTTTAAAAGGCAAGGAAATATCATTCTGATGCATGACTACATACCTTGCAAAGGGTACAGTCAGATCATATCGAAGAGCCTTTTCAGAAATATGGGTTATTAACTTAGTCGAAGATTTCGCTTCCAGCAGATTTTCAGGAGCTTTACTCAAATAATCACCCGAATTCAATATTTTAAAAATCAGCTTATCCCCTTCGTCACCATACTTCCCAGTAAGTGTCTGTAAATTTTCAAAAGAAGGAGTTTGAATTTCACTATAACCATATTTTTTAAAAACGCATTTTAAAGTATTAAAAATATAATTACGTTTAAGCATCTCAGCAGGTGAAAAATCACGGGTGCCTTTAGCTAAAGAAGGTTTTACTATTGCCATTCGGCAAAGTTAAGATTTAAGAAGGATTTATTGGAACTTCGACAAAAAAAGCTTAAACAAGCTCTAAAATTTTTAAATATTCACATGCCTTTTCTGCAGCAGTTTTTTCGGCACTCTTTTTATTAAAGTCTTGCCCCAATCCACATACTTCACCTTGAACAACGGCTTCCACAGAAAACATCTTACTCGATTCTCCTGGCGGGTTTTCGACTTGATTAAAAACAACCTCTTTACCATTATGTTGGCACCACTCAATTAAGCGACTTTTGAAATTAGTTTCCGTTTGTTCTAATAGCAGAATATCCACATGTGGTTTTATGATGCGATTTAACAAGAAATTTTTAGTGAAAACGTAACCTTTATCCAAATAAACAGCACCTATCAGTGCCTCAAATGCATCTCCTAGCAGAGACCCTTGTTTGTTAGGGAAACTAATCATTCTGGCATCAAATTGTATCAGTTCATTCAATCCCAATTTACGAGAAAGCTGATTGAGGTGTGCTCGACTCACAATTTTAGATCTCATTTCAGTTAAGAAACCCTCGTCTTTATAAGGATATTTTTTAAATAGTAATTCTGCTACCACAGACCCCAAAATAGCATCGCCGAGAAACTCCAGTCGCTCGTTACTATTTTTCGCTCCCTCTTTAATCAAGACAGCCACAGACTTATGCCTAAAGGCCATTTGATAAAGACGTACGTTTCCAGGGACAAAACCGAGTAGGTTCTTCAACTTTCTGACATAAACTTTGTCAGAAGAAAAATATAATTTATAAATCCTTGAGAAAGGCATCTTTATCTTAAAAAGGGACAACAGGTCAAAATCAACCTGTTGTATCCCAATTATTTTTAATAACTTTTAATAAGTAACTCTTACGCTTTGTACTTTTTCACCACAATCGTAGCGTTATGTCCACCAAAGCCAAAAGTATTACTCATCGCAGCATTTACAATACGCTTTTCAGCTTTATTAAATGTGAAATTCAACTTATTGTCCAATTGTGGATCATCTGTAAAATGATTAATAGTAGGCGGTACTATATCATTTTGAACAGCTAAAATAGAAGCAATAGTCTCAATAGCACCGGCAGCACCTAAAAGGTGTCCAGTCATCGATTTCGTCGAACTAATGTTCAATTTATAAGCATGTTCACCAAACAAATCCACGATTGCTTTCGTTTCGCTAATATCACCTACCGGTGTCGAGGTTCCATGAACATTGATGTAGTCAATATCTGTGAAATTTAATTCCGCATCATTAACTGCCATTGTCATAGCAAGTTTCGCTCCCAATCCTTCAGGATGTGAAGCTGTGATATGATGAGCATCTGCGCTCATACCACCCCCACCGATTTCAGCATAAATTTTAGCACCACGCGCTAAGGCATGTTCTAAACTTTCTAATATTATAGCTCCAGAACCCTCTCCAGAAACAAAACCATCACGATCTTTATCAAAAGGTCGTGAAGCTGTTTTAGGATCATCATTTCTTGTTGACAGTGCATGCATGGCATTAAATCCACCAATTCCGGCTTCATTAATTGTCGCCTCTGAGCCACCTGTAACGATTATATCAGCTTTTCCCATACGGATATAGTTGAAAGCATCAATCATTGCATTAGTTGCAGAAGCACATGCTGAAACAGCAGAAAAGTTAGGTCCACGAAGACCGTGACGCATTGAAATATGTCCCGGCGCAATATCGACAAGCATTTTAGGAATGAAGAAAGGATTGAAACGTGGTGTTCCATCTCCTTTTGCGAAATTCACTACTTCATCTGTAAAAGTAGTTAATCCCCCAATTCCTGATCCCCAAATTACCCCGATACGATTTGTATCTAAATTTTCAAAAATTAAACCAGCATCCTTAATTGCTTCATCAGATGATGCAATAGCATACTGTACAAAAGGATCTACTTTGCGAGCTTCCTTGCGATCCATAAATTCATGCGGATCAAACCCCTTCACTTCACAAGCGAATTGGGTTTTAAATTTTGACGCATCAAAATGCGTAATGGGAGCAGCACCGCTTACACCATTTAGTAAACTATTCCAATATTCTGAAACAGTATTACCAATTGGTGTAAGTGCGCCTAATCCTGTTACTACTACTCTTTTAAGCTCCATTTATACGATTTGGCCCAATTAATTAGTTAGTTAACGTTTTTTTCCAAATAAGTGATTGCTTGTCCCACTGTACCAATAGTCTCAGCTTGGTCATCAGGTATAGCAACGTTGAATTCTTTCTCAAATTCCATGATTAACTCTACAGTATCAAGTGAATCTGCACCTAAATCATTAGTGAAAGAAGCTTCTGGTGTTACCTCGTTTTCGTCTACACCTAATTTTTCAACGATAATTGCCTTTACTCTTGAAGCGATATCTGACATGATTTTATAGTTTAATTGTTTAATAAATCTGTGCAAAGAAAATTAATTTTCATCAAATATAAAAATCCATTTGATTTTTAGATTGTCAAATTATTTTCCATCTCGGTATAGCCACACCCTTAACTCGCTATAAACTAACCTTCTTCAAGTATAACAATAATTCCTAATATGTACAAACATGAAGGCAATTAATTCAAATTTTACATTAAATTCACAGCAATTGCATCAATTTTTCGTATTTTCGTCAAGAACTCAAGCATAGATTTTCACTTTGAATAACAAAACGATACTAAAATGGGACCTAGAATTTGATGCAGAATTAGACTTCGTGCTCATTGCTATTTCATGTCCTTTGAAAGATTATCGCCTCTGTCACTTTATTAATAAAATGACCCTACTGAATTTCGTCAGGGGGAAGGAGGATAAATATGATCATAATCAAAAAATAAAGCAAAAACCGGAGGAAGAATTAGAATATCATACTATTTTTGACTCCAGCAAGAAGACAACGCAGCACTTCACGACCTTTTGGTATATCAACACCAAATTTCAAACGGAATTCTATTTAATCAACAACAAAAGTATTGAGGGAAGTCTTCTAATACCTGAACATCCCAATTTTGATTATTTTATAATCATAAAAAATTATATCGATGAAGATGACCTAGATCGAATTATAAAAAATATAAACAAAATACCTGAAGTGGTGTTTGTAAAAGAAATATCGCCAAAAATATTGAAATCTAAAGAAAATCTGATATTTTAGCAAACTATTTAATAGTGTACAAGATACACGCTTTAAATCTAAATTTTTCCTCGTCAATGAAAACGAGTTATATAACTCCATATATTATTGAGTTATACAATATAAAGTACATAGTATAAAAAAATTAGAATGGAAAAAGTTCAAAAAAGGACTAAAATTGTTGCAACGTTAGGTCCAGCATCTGCAGATAAACAAGTGTTAACAAATATGATTGCCAAAGGTGTAGACGTTTGTCGTTTAAACTTCTCTCACGGTAGTCAAGAAGATCACTTGAAAGTTATCCAAACCATCAATGCGATCAATGAAGAAACTAATTACAATGTTGCGATCTTAGCCGATCTTCAAGGTCCTAAAATTCGCATTGGAAAAATGAAAGAAGGTGGTGCTATTTTAGTAAATGGTTCCAAAGTTGAGATTACCACTCACGAGTTAATAGGTGATGAAGAAAAAATCTACATTACTTACGAAAACTTTCCTAACGATGTTTCAGAAAATGAAATCATCTTATTAGATGACGGTAAATTGCAATTGCGTGTTTTAAGCACGAACCATAAAGATACGGTAAAATGTGAAGTTGTACACGGTGGTGTATTAACTTCTCGCAAGGGTGTCAACTTACCCAACACTAAAGTTTCGATTCCTTCCTTAACAGAAGAAGATTTAGATAACTTAAATTTTGCGCTTGACCATGGGGCAGATTGGATTGCTATGTCATTTGTCCGCTCAGCCGAAGACATCTATCAATGTAAAAAAATCATTGCTGAAAAAGGAAGTCATGCACAGGTAATCGCGAAAATCGAAAAACCTGAGGCTATAGAAAATATTGATGCCATTATCGAAGCAACGGATGCAATCATGGTCGCACGTGGTGACCTTGGTGTTGAAATGCCAATGGAAGAAGTACCGGGATTACAAAAGATAATCGTTCAGAAATGTCGTGATTTATCAAAACCTGTCATCATCGCAACCCAAATGTTGGAAAGCATGATTACAACTCCTCGCGCTACACGTGCAGAGGTAAACGATGTTGCAAACTCTGTTATTGATGGAGCTGATGCTGTAATGTTAAGTGGCGAAACTTCTGTAGGTGAATTCCCTGAGATTGTTATCGAAACGATGAGCAAAATCATTATCCACGTGGAACAAACGTCTTACCCATATTATAATGAGAAAGTTAGTGAAATTAGCGATGGAACCAAAATTCCTGATGCAATCTGTGCCTCATCAGTATATTTAGCTAAGAAAACAGATGCTGCAGCTATTGCTGTATTAACATCTTCGGGTGCTACCGCATTCGAGATCGCTAGTTACAGGCCGAATGCAGACATCATGGTCTTTACGGGCACGAAGACATTGCTGCGTCAATTGAGCTTGCTGTGGGGTGTTAAAACCTTTATCTACGACAAGTTTGATAGCACTGATGGTTCGATTCATGATGTGAACAAATTTATCGTTAAGAACAACTACATCGCGCCAGGTTCTATTATTATTAACACCGCATCGACTCCATTGATCGAAAAAGGAAAAACAAATACCATTCGCGTGTCTCAATTGTAGACATCAATCAATAAATATCAAAAGCGCTTACTAAAATAATTAGTGAGCGCTTTTTCTTTATAGCAACTCTTTATCTTGGTGGGCACATCCTACTTCTAAATACATCTCCTATTTTAAAACTTACCATCACACAAAACGCTACAACCATTTGGGTATACATTTTCACCGCCCCATTGAAAAGTATAATTCATCTTCATTAAAGCACGAAAATTGTATTCAAAAACATAAGAAACTATTTCAACTGTCGATCAGCACCTCGCCTCAAGGGGCTGTCAATACGATGAAATGCACTATCTCGCAAAGCCTTATTTATAACACGATTGCTTGTTGAATCTTGATTCAATTTACGCATGTATCCCCCTTCTGGCATAATAAAATCTTCATGACTATTAGGGATTTCAATGGTACGAAGTTGTTTTGTTTTCTTATGTAATATATGATAGTAAATGTTGGAGTCGGCCGGAATTTTTAACACAGGTGTTCTCGAAAGATAAGAATGAGCTTCGACTTTCGATTTTATTTTTAACGTATCTTTAGCTATACTTTTTTGTTGTGCATGCAGCAAAAAAAACGAAGTACAAAAACACATACAGGTCAATAACTTTTTCATATCTTCACTATTTAAAAAACACATAATCTAATATACCTATTAATAGCCTTAAAGAAAAACAATCAGCTTGTTAAACATTGTTAAAAGCAATTAAATCAAGTAAAGCATTCATATATTTGTAACAAATGAGAAAAAGAAGCATAGTTTTGATTATTAGTCTAATGACCCTCGCCTTATTGGGAGTGGCAGCTATGCAATTCTATTTTATCAGAGAATCATATCGTCAAAAATCCCAACTTTTCGATGAATCGGTAAATGCATCACTCACAGCCGTTGCTGGCAAAATAGAAAGACGCGAAGTGATTGACTTTGCTAAAGTTCAACAGCAGAACAATATAAAAAAATATCAATTCGAGCAAGAAAAACAAAGACATCTTGCAGAACAGCTTAAATTGCAAAGAGATTTAGAGGCCCTAAGAGCGGAACAATACGCAATAAAAGAAAAATTTAAGGAAGCAGAAGACCAATTAAAAGAAACTTTCCCAAGTGTAATATCGATTGAGAACTGGTTTTTCGAAACTTATATTAATAAAAAGAACAAAGAAAATTTACTAAGCATTGATGTTATTAAATACAATAGCCCAGACCATGTCGTTAATGAATATGTTGAGATTGGTGCTACAAAATTTCTACCAAAGGTAAATGCAAAGGATGACAGTTCTCGATTTGTCATACCCACAATCGACCCCGTTTTAAAACAAGCAGTAGAATATAAAATAGCAACTTTACCCCCTAAGATCAATAAAAAAATTGGCTATAAAATAATCGAGCTCGAAAATAAACTGGAAAGTATGAGCGGTCAAAATTTGATTGGCCCTGGGAAAAATGTATTTGATACGATTGCTGCCATAGGTGGTAAAAGATCCGGGTTAATCGAAGATGTAGCGATTGGAATGGAATTGTCAAAACGCCCTTTTAGAGATCGACTCAACATTAGTCTTATCCAGAATTTATTAAAAGAAGAGTTGGCTGAACGCGATATTAAATATCCTTTTAATATTGAGGTTAGAGACAGTAGCAACATCGTATTCAGTGTACAGACAATAGACAATATCATCAAGCCAAACAAAATCACACGTTATTCAACGGCACTATTTAAAGGTGATATTGGCTCCCCCCCAGGAAGATTGAGCGTCTATTTCCCTCGAAAAAGCACAATTATAGTTGACAACATGAGTTATCTCCTTTTACCAACATTAGCCTTGCTATTTCTGCTCATCGGATGTTTTGCCTATACGCTATTAATTATTTTTAAGCAAAAAAAAGTGTCAGAGATGAAAACAGATTTCATCAACAATATGACTCATGAATTTAAAACCCCTGTTGCAACCATAATGATTGCAAGTGAATCACTACGTGACCCCGAAATTATTTCGGATGAACGTCGTGTGAAACGACTTGCGAATATCATCTATGATGAAAATGTGCGCTTAGGTAATCATATTGAACGCGTTCTTGACATAGCCCGTCTTGAAAAGGAAACATTAAAACTAGAAAAAACAACTATTCGCATCAATGATCTTTTGTTCGCAGTACTTGACAGCATGCAATTACAATTACAAAAAGTAGGAGGCCATTTTGAGCATCACTTAGAAGCAAAGCATGATACAATTATTGGCGATGAGCTACATCTTTCTAATGTCTTTTTCAATTTGATTGATAATGCCATAAAATACAGCAAAGATAATCCTCAAATCACAGTAAAAACAAAAAACACAAAGGACAGTATCCAAATTACTATTATTGATAATGGAATAGGAATGGCAAAAGACCATTTAATAAAAATATTTGATCAATTCTATCGAATCCCAACAGGAAATATACATAATGTAAAAGGATTTGGCTTAGGGCTTTCCTACGTTTATGATATAATCAAAAGAATGAACGGTAAAATTCAAGTTAAAAGCGAGAAAGACAAATGGACTCAGTTTGAAATAACATTACCCATAAAAAATTAAACCGATATTAATTTCGTATATTATCATCAATATTCGAACAAAACTATAAGAATATGCAGAAGATATTATTAGCAGAAGACGACCCAAACTTAGGGGATTTGTTAAAAGATTACCTAGAACTGAAAGGTAAATTTGACGTCACACTTTGCACGGACGGAGAAGATGCAGTTAATCAATTTCGTAAAAACACTTTTGATCTTTGCATTCTAGATGTCATGATGCCAAAAAAAGATGGCTTCACAGTTGGTAGAGAAATAAGAAAAATAAACAACACGACCCCTATCATATTTGCGACAGCAAAAGGTATGATGGAAGATAAAACGGAAGCATTTGAGCTCGGTGGAGATGATTATATCACGAAACCATTCCGTGTAGAAGAATTGCTTCTTCGCATCCATGCATTACTTAAACGAGTAGTAAGGGAAAAAGATGAACAAGTTATTAGTGATAAGTTTGAAATCGGAGAGTATTTCTTCGATTATACAAGTCAACAAATTGCACACAAGGGACTACAGCAAAAACTATCTACAAAAGAAGCAGAGCTACTTCGACTGCTATGTCTAAAGAAAAATGATGTACTAACACGAGAAGAAGCCCTATTAAAAATTTGGCACGATGATAATTACTTCACGGGCAGAAGTATGGATGTTTTCTTAAGTAAACTAAGAAAATATTTAAGAGATGACCCTAAAGTAGAAATTGTCAATGTGCATGGAAAAGGTTATAAATTATTAGTAAGCTAAAAAAAGCTTCAATTTAAAGAGATGTATATAGCGTCTCTTTAAATTGAAGCTTTCCTCAATAAAAAGGCGTCATAATCGTTGATGTGATACAGAGAACTTCTTGCATTCATATCGATGAGCTATCTAAGTTAGAAAACCGCTATAAATACGCGCTCACTTTATGCCAAGTAAAATTATTATTTAAGTACAACAATGAAAATTTCATCCCTATTATTTTTAAGCCTCTTACTATCCTTCTATTCAACATCTCTCCATGCCCAAAGTGACTCGTTATCACTTATTAATTCTAAAGCCGAAGTCAAACAGATATCATACAAGCAATTACTTGTCCCAGCCACATTAATAACGTATGGAATAGTATCCTTAAAAAGCCCTTACCTAAAACATAAAAATGAACAAATAAACAATGCAATAAATAACAATCCGTCGAAAACATTCAAGCTCGATAATCTCACACTTTTTATTCCTTCGGCAGCTGTATATGGTCTTGATATACTCGGGATACCCAGTAAACACAGTCTCAAAGAACGTTTGGCAATTAGCACAATCTCTCACGCTATCACCCTCTCAACTGTATATACAATTAAGCATACCACCCCTACTTGGAGGCCAGACCAAGCAGACCAAGAGTCATTCCCATCAGGACACACTGCAATCGCCTTTACAGGAGCAGAGATGTTGTGGCAAGAATATAAAGATCAATCTGTTTGGTATGGAATTGCAGGTTACACAATTGCTGCAGGAACAGGATACCTCAGAATGTATAACCATAAACATTGGTTTTCTGATGTAGCAATGGGCGCAGGTATCGGAATCATGGGAACCAAAATTGCATATTGGCTGCTACCCCTCTTCGATAAACATTTACAATCAAAAAAAAGAACTCCATTCACGATGGCCTCTCCATTTTACAATGGCAAACAACTCGGAATGGTTGCTACATTTCAATTATAATACACGATTCTTTGTCATTTTTTCACAAAAGTTATAAAAACTTTGTTTTTCTAAAAGAAATTCCGATATTTACAGCACTTATAGAGAAAGGCAGAGGGAATAGACCCAATGAAGCCTTAGCAACCTGTCATTTGACAAGGTGCTACATTCTACCCAATCAAATTGGGAATGATAAGCTAGACACAAAATATCCTGTGCCCTCCTCTCTAAAAGCAATCAAAAAATTTAGTAAAATAGATTCAAGAATTTTTGATCGTTTTTTATTTCAAATACAAAACTCTTCTAATTTCTTGCTTCGTTAAGGTTGAACAAATAAAATAATCTCATATTTATGTTACTAACGAACAACTTAGGTTACCCACGTGTAGGTGCCTTTCGCGAGTTGAAAAAGGCCAATGAAGCATATTGGGCTAAAAAAATCAGCGCGCAAGAATTATTGCAGGCTGGACTGAAAATCCGTGAAGGCAACTGGAAAACTCAAAAAGATGCTGGCATCGATTTGATTCCTTCAAATGATTTTTCATTTTATGACCAAGTTTTAGATTTGACTTTAACGGTAGGCGCAATTCCTGCACAATACCAATCTCTTTTAGATACAAAAGATAATGGCTACAACTTAGATCTTTACTTTGCAATGGCACGTGGCTTCCAACAAGATGGTGTTGATGTTACGGCAATGGAAATGACAAAATGGTTTGATACAAACTACCATTACATCGTTCCAGAATTCGTGAAAAATCAAGAATTCAAATTAACTTCAGAAAAGTTCCTAAACGAATATAACGAAGCAAAATCTTTGGGTATCGAAACTAAACCAGTTTTAATCGGCCCAATCTCATACTTATTATTAGGTAAAGAAAAAGAAACTGGTTTCAACCGTATCGATTTAATCGACAAGTTAGTTCCTGTTTATGAAGAAATCCTAGGCAAATTGGCTGCCGCTGGTGCAAAATATGTACAAATTGACGAGCCATTTTTAGCATTAGATATTGATGATGCAACACGTGCATTATACACAAGTGTATTCACGAAATTAGCTGCTGCAGCTAAAGACATCAAAATTATTGTAACAACATATTTCGAGGCTTTACGTGACAATGAAGAAACTGCATTAAACTTACCTGTTTACGCTGTTCACGTTGACTTAGTAAGAGGTGAAAACCAACTCGACACCATATTAGCAAAAGTTCCAGCCTCATTAACACTTTCATTAGGTGTTGTTGAAGGTCGTAACATTTGGAAAAATGATTATGAAAAATCTTTAGCACAAATCAAAAAAGCTGTTGATGCTTTAGGTAAAGACCGTGTATTAATTGGACCTTCGAGTTCTTTACTACACGTTCCTTTCGATTTGGATAACGAAGACAATGAAGAATCACTACCAAAAGAAGTGAAAAATTGGTTAGCATTTGCTAAACAAAAATTAGCTGAGGTAAAAGATTTAGCGATTTTAGCTGATGGCGAAGTAGATTCAAAAACTGCTGAGCGTTTCGAAGCAAATAAAGCTGCTGCTGAAGATCGTCGTACTTCTACCTTGATTCATAAACCAGAAGTTAAAGAACGTACTGCAAATATCACTGATGATGATGCTAAACGTACTTCTACATTTACTTCACGTAAAGAAGCACAACAAGAAAAATTTAACCTTCCTGCATTCCCAACAACAACTATCGGTTCATTCCCACAAACGAAAGATGTTCGTAAATGGAGAGCAGACTTGAAAAAAGGTGTAATTTCTCAAGAGCAGTATGATAAAGAAATCGCCGAAGAAACAGAAAGAACAATCCGCCTTCAAGAGCAATTAGATATCGACGTTCTAGTTCACGGTGAGTTCGAGCGTAATGATATGGTTGAGTATTTCGGTGAGCAATTAGCTGGTTACGCATTCACTAAAAATGGTTGGGTACAATCATATGGTTCACGTTGTGTTAAACCTCCAGTTATTTATGGCGATGTATACCGTCCTGCAGACATGACAGTTCGTTGGTCAGCCTATGCACAGACTTTAACTAACCGTCCTGTAAAAGGAATGTTAACTGGTCCAGTAACAATCTTACAATGGTCATTCGTACGTAACGATCAACCCCGTTCTACCACAACATACCAAATTGCATTAGCGATCTTAGATGAAGTACAAGCTCTAGAAAAAGCAGGTATCAAAATTATCCAGATTGATGAGCCAGCAATACGCGAAGGCCTTCCATTACGCAAAGCTGATCAACAACAATATTTGGATTGGGCAGTCCGCTCATTCCGTGTATCTTCTTCAAATGTAGACGATGATACACAAATTCATACACACATGTGTTACTCTGAATTCAATGATATCATCGAAGATATCGCTGCAATGGATGCTGACGTAATCACGATTGAAACATCTCGTTCTCAAATGGAGTTATTAGACGCTTTTGCTGCTGATTTTAAATACCCGAACGATATAGGTCCAGGTGTATATGACATCCACTCTCCTCGCGTACCTAGTACAGAAGAAATGGTTGAATTATTACGCAAAGCAAAAGCTGTAGTTCCTGCAGCACAACTTTGGGTAAACCCTGACTGTGGTTTGAAAACTCGTGCTTGGCCTGAAACTAAAGCTGCTTTAGAAGCAATGGTTGCAGCTGCTAAAATCTTAAGAGCTGAATAAGTTCAGAAATTTAGTATTATAAATTATAGCAAGCCCGATGTATTTTATTTCGGGCTTGCTTTTTTAATATATTGAACGTGACCGCTTAATTCTAAGTCAAGAATAGTTATTTTTACGGAAGTAAAATAACCATAAGATGAAGAATCTGATCAACTCCATATACTTGCTATTTTGCACAGCAATAAGCAGCTTTGCACAAGAAGGTTATCCAACACCAGCAATCAATCCAAAATTTCTTTTCTATATTCAGCATAGTGAAGGTCATAACACTTATGTTTATGAAGCTAACATGATTGATAAATTAAATTTTGACAATAAAAATCCGATTAAAAACTACCGTATTTTATATGATAAAAATGGAGAAATTAGACCCCTGACAGGTATCCAACAAAAATTTGCATATGGTATTAAATCAAAAGAATTGGAAAACAATACCTTTGAAATCAAAATTGTGTCTTATGCCAATCAACCACTATACCTCAAAATTGACAAAACAGGTAAGCCCTATGTAGAAACTGTAGTCAATGGGCACAAGCTTAATCTTCAAAGGATATTCATCAAACAGAAAGAGGGAACTTCCGGATTAGGAACTCAAGTAGAATATCTCCTATTCTATGGCACTGACCACTATGGCAAAAAAGTTCATGAAAAATTAATCCCATAGTCAATCATATATAATTATCCTGTTCTCATAGCATCTCATATAGTTTCAGAAATTGTGGATATGTGATAAAATTCACCTCATGAATTAATCTTAATGGAAACATAAATAGCGATAACCCATAATTTTATTCTCTATTTTGGCTCTCTTTTAACAATTAAAATCATACTACCTTCTATGACCAAATAACCATATTCATAAACAAAAAAGTAGGTTTGCCCTTTTACATTTATAAAAGTATTTGTATAATACTTCATGTCAAATCCCTGTTGCAGCAATTTTTCTCTATTAACCTTTAACATCCCCTCTTCCCCCAAAAGCTCTAGCAGGATACGTCTATTTTTACGTAGTGTGTAGTTGATTTTTCGTACTAGGTTCGTATGGTCACTGTTCTGTCGATTATTATAGCTATTCCGACAATTATCATCGCAAAACCGCTTATCAGCTCTTCCACGTATAGGTTGATTGCATTCCAAACAAATTTTTAAAACATTTTCTAACATAAGCTTAAAAAATAAACGACAACAAACGTTTACAAACGCTTACAGTCGAATATAAACGTTTAATAACCGACTAAATTTTATTCTAATTCTGACTTTTACAGCAGTTATTCGACGTTGTTGAAGAACATAATTATTGAAGTTAAACAATTTTATATCATTTAAAGCTAAAGTTATGAGTACATTAAGAAACAAAGTTCAGTTAATTGGTCATTTAGGTGGGGATCCCATTATCAAAACAAGTAATAGCGGAACCAAGGTATCTACGCTGAGACTAGCAACCAAAGATTTATTTAAGAACAAAGCCGGAGAGTGGGTGGACGAAACCCAATGGCACACCCTAGTTGTATGGGGCAACCTCAATAATATCATTGAGAAACATTGCCAAAAGGGATCACAGGTATTAGTAGAAGGAAAACTAACTTACCGCGAATTTGAGGATAGTATTAACGGCAAGAGAACACTAACTGAGATTAAAGTTGAAAACATTATTGTGATGAGCAAGTCTAAATCAAGTAAAGGAAACACTACTGTTAATTCTGAAGATACGATAGAAGAAGATTTACCTTTCTAGAAAAAATGAATGTAAAGAACAAACATTAGAACCTAATGCTTGTTCTTTATTAAAACACAATATATCATGAAGAGAATATTTCCAATAGTATTTATCCTGTTAACTTGCCTTTCTTTAACGAGCTGCTCGGTAATTGAGGGCATTTTCAAAGCAGGTGTATGGTCAGGCATTATCGTAGTCGTCATTGTAGTGGGTCTAATCCTTTGGATTGTATCCAAACTTTTTGGAGGAGGAAAAAAGTCAGACATCGATTAAAAAAAAAGCTCCTAAACAATTTTAGGAGCTTTTTTTGATTGTTACTTTTCTATATCTTTCAAACTATTCATTTTCTTATATTCAAGAAATCCTTTTATATCTGTAAAATGCTCACGAACACGTTTATTTCCAAATTCAAATACTTTGTGCGCTAGACCATCCAAGAAGTCACGATCATGGGATACTAAAATCAATGTCCCATCAAAATCTTGAAGAGCATCTTTTATAATGTCCTTCGTTTTCATGTCCAAGTGATTGGTAGGTTCATCGAGAATCAGAACATTGACAGGCTCCAACAATAATTTTATCATGGCTAAACGTGTTTTTTCTCCCCCTGACAAGACCTTCACTTTTTTAGTTGTATCGTCACCACTAAACATAAAAGCACCTAGTAAATCCTTAATTTTCACACGGACATCCCCAACTGCAATTTGATCTATGGTGTCAAAAACAGTTAATTCACCGTCTAATAACGCAGCCTGATTCTGTGCGAAATAACCAATCTTAGCATTATGACCGATTTTCAAACTCCCTTCATACTCGATTTCTCCCATGATTGCTTTAATCATAGTTGACTTCCCTTCACCATTTTTACCAACAAAAGCAACCTTTTCACCACGTTCAATGACCATATCTGCTTTCTGAAAAACAACATGGTCGCCATATTTCTTGGTTAGTTCCTCAACCATCACAGGATATTGACCCGAGCGAGGAGAAGGTGGAAATTTTAATCGCAACGCTGATGTATCAACCTCATCAATTTCGATAACTTCTAATTTTTCCAACATCTTAACACGCGATTGTACCTGTAGTGTTTTTGAATATGTTCCCCTAAAACGGTCTATAAATTCTTGATTGTCCGCAATAAATCGCTGCTGCTCTTCATAAGCTTTTAGCTGGTGCAAGCGACGATCTCTACGAAGCTCTAGGTAATGACTGTATTTAGCTTTATAGTCGTAAATACGACCCATCGTTACCTCTATCGTCCGATTGGTAATATTATCAACAAAGGCTCTATCGTGTGAAATAACAATCACTGCTTTAGCTGAGTTCATTAAAAAATCCTCTAACCATTGAATACTTTCAATATCCATGTGGTTAGTTGGCTCATCCAATAAAATTAAATCAGGCTTTTTTAATAATATTTTTGCCAATTCAATACGCATGCGCCATCCTCCAGAGAATTCGGAAGTCTGACGTGTAAAATCATTACGCTCAAAACCTAGACCCTTTAATACTTTTTCAACCTCAGCTTCATAGTTAACTTCCTCTATAGAATAGAATTTTTCACTTAATTCTGATACCCGTTCGATGAGTTTCATGTAATCATCCGTTTCATAGTCTGTCCTGACATTCAACTGTTCATTTAACTGTTCTAGTTCATCACGCATATGATAAACCTCCTCAAATGCCTTTAAAGTTTCTTCAAAAACAGTAACATTATCTTGCGTCAATAGATGTTGCGGAAGGTAGGCTATAACAGCATCTTTTGGTCCAGAGACATGACCTGTAGTGGCTTTTCCTGCACCAGCAATAATTTTCAACAATGTTGATTTACCTGCCCCGTTCTTTCCCATTAGAGCGATTTTATCATTTTCATTAATTGAAAATGAAACATCACTAAAAAGAGTTGTTCCTCCAAAGGAAACTGAAATATTATTTACGTTAATCACTTTTATTCGCTTTTTTTTCGCAAAGATAAGCGAATCAATCTTATAAATACATAGGCGTTGATGATTATCATAAACATGATGCCCAAATCATTTATCAAAGGCTAATGAATTGATCAAAAACCTAACTGTTTTATAGAAAAGAAATTAATATTGGGAATTTTCAATTTTATGTATCTTTGCAGAATGCGATTTGATATTATTACCGTACTTCCAAGCTTATTAGATAGCCCATTTGCTCATTCTATTTTACAGCGGGCACAAAAAAAAGGATTAGCAGAAATTGTTGTCCATAATTTACGTGATTATTCAACAAATAAGCAGAAAAGTGTTGATGACTATCCATATGGCGGAGGCTCAGGGATGGTCATGCAAATCGAACCCTTCGCTTCTTGCATAGAAAAATTACTAGCCGAGCGGACTTATGATGAGGTCATTTTTATGTCCCCTGATGGTGAGACGCTCAATCAAGAGATTGCTAATAATCTTTCCACAAAAGGGAATATGATGATTCTTTGTGGTCATTACAAAGGTATTGACCAACGCATAAGAGATATTTATGTTACAAAAGAAATTTCTGTTGGTGATTATGTACTGTCAGGAGGAGAATTGCCTGCAGCAATTTTAACAGATGCTATCATACGGTTAATCCCTGGAGTTCTGTCTGACGAAACCTCCGCATTATCAGATTCTTTTCAGGATGGTCTACTTGATGCACCGATATATACACGCCCAGCGGATTGGAAAGGCCATAAAGTACCCGACGTCTTACTCAGTGGACACGAAGCTAAAATAGCGGAATGGAGAGATGAACAACAACTAAAACGCACCCTTGAAAGAAGACCCGATTTATTAAATGACTAATAAATTTTAGATTTTATTGATTTTTTATCATAAAAAGTTTGCTTAATCATTTTTTTTTATAAATTTGTGATACAATGACGACAATTAGAACATATACAAATTGGTGGTGGCCTGAAGCAATAAGCATCGGGGACTAATTGGTATTGTCAAAAATATTTCATAATCAACCAAAACCATTTATGGAAGTTCAAACCCGATGCTACTCAGTGTCGGGTTTTTTTATGTTTAAAAATTAAGAATAAAATGAAATACACGTTTAAAACAAATCTCAAAAAATTGCTTGCTGATACGACGACTCCGGTTAGCATCTATCTTAGATTACGTGATGTCTTTCCAAATAGCATATTACTAGAAAGCTCTGACTATCATAGCAGGGATAATAACATCAGTTACATCTGTTGTCAGTCTATTGCACATATAAAATTAGATAAAACGCAATTAGAAATTGCCTATCCAAACGAAAAAATCACCATCAAGAGCAAGAAAGAGATCAATCTAAAGGAAGAGGTTGCTAGCTTCAGAAAAGCATTTGCTGTAACCAACACTACAGAACGAAATATCATTTCTAATGGTCTGTTCGGTTATTTCACATTTGATGCAATCGAACATTTCGAAGACATCAAATTAACCACAGCCCCAAGTCCAAAATTGGATATTCCGCATATGCAATATCATGTGTATAAATATGTGATAGCGATTGACCATTTCCGCAACGAACTCTATGTATTTGAACACTTATTAAATGACGAAGAATCAGAATTGGAAAAACTTCAATATTTAATCCAAAATAAAAACTTTCCAGAATATACATTTCGCATAACCGGTGAGGAATCTTCCAATCGAACGGATGAAGAACATCGGGAACTCGTAAAAAAAGTAAAAGAACATATTCAGCGAGGCGATGTCTTTCAAATTGTGCCTTCACGTGCCTTTTCTACGCCATTTCTAGGTGATGAGTTTAATGTATACCGTGCACTACGATCGATCAACCCTTCTCCCTACTTGTTCTACTTTGATTACGGTAATTTCAAGCTATTTGGTTCATCTCCTGAGGCACAGTTAACCATTAAAAATGGAGAAGCAACAATATACCCTATCGCTGGGACATTTAAACGTACAGGCAATATGGAGGAAGATATTAAGCTAGCAGAAAAACTTAAAAACGACCCTAAAGAATCTGCTGAGCATGTTATGTTAGTAGATTTAGCACGAAACGATTTAAGTAGACATTGTAATCAGGTAGAAGTAAAATCCTATAAAGAGGCACAATACTACTCGCATGTCATTCATTTGGTATCGAAGGTATCAGGCAAATTAAAATCTGATGTTAATCCATTTGATGTTGTTGGAGACACCTATCCAGCCGGAACATTGAGTGGTGCACCTAAACATATGGCATTAACATTAATTGATAGATATGAAGGTCAGCAACGTTCGTTTTACAGTGGAGCAATCGGATATATGGGCTTCAACGGTGACTTTAATCATGCCATTATGATTCGTTCCTTTTTAAGTAAGCAAAACTTACTAAATTATCAAGCTGGTGGCGGAATCGTGCTAGATTCAGACCCTGAAATGGAATTGCAGGAAGTAAATAATAAAATAGCCGCATTGAGAAAAGCTTTAGAGTTAGCAGAAACGTTATGATTAGACCTTTAGAGTATTGTGATAACCTATCACACGTTCGTAGTTCAATAGATTGTATCGATTATAGGATCATTGAACTTATTGCGCAACGTGCAAAATATGTGCAACAAGCCGCTCAATATAAATCTTCATTAGAAGAAGTTAAAGCGGATCAAAGAGTAATCAATATGTTCGAACAGAGAAGTGAGTGGGCCAATTCCTTACATATTGAAGCAACACTGGTAGAAAATATATTCCAGACTATTATCAAACATTTCATTAATTTAGAAACAGAAATTTTCCATGAGCAATCATAAAATATTAGTAATCGATAACTACGATTCATTTACGTACAATTTAGTTCATTTGTTACAAGAGTGTGATCAAGAGTATACGGTTTGGAGAAATGATAAATTCAATTTAGAAGATGTAGCGGAATTCAACAAGATTTTACTATCACCAGGTCCTGGCATTCCCGAAGAAGCTGGCTTATTATTAGAGGTTATCCGTAAGTACGCAGAAACTAAAAGCATATTGGGAATCTGTCTTGGTCAACAGGCCATCGCAGAAGTTTTTGGCGGGAAACTCTATAATATGCCTAGACCTTTACACGGTGTTGCAACAGATTTAATCATTACAGACCCATCTGAAAAATTGTTCGAAGGTTATACCAACCATAGTAAAATTGCACGCTATCATTCTTGGGCAGTAGAACCTTCATCACTTCCCGAAACACTTAAGGTAACAGCTACAGATGAAGATGGTGTCATTATGGCCCTATCTCATAAAAAACTCGATGTTAAAGGGTTACAATTTCATCCTGAATCAGTCTTAACTGAAAATGGTAAAAAAATAATTGAAAATTGGTTAAAAAATTAAAAATGACAATTTTAGATAAAATAGTTGAAAGGAAGCACGTCGAAGTCAGAGAAGCTAAGGCAAAAATTTCAATTGAAGAACTAAGCCAGTATCCACTTTTTAACAGGACGTGTTACTCCTTAAAAGAATCAATACTTGATTCGCGAAGAACTGGGATTATTTCAGAATACAAAAGAGCCTCACCATCAAAGGGTATTATCAACGATACAAATAGCGTTTCCGAAGTTGTAAAAGGGTATCAAGACGCTGGAGCATCTGCAATATCTGTCTTAACAGATGCAGATTTTTTTCAAGGTAGTTTGGACGATTTAAAAGCAGCTCGTGCCGTATTGACCATACCATTGCTTCGTAAAGAATTTATTGTAGATAAATATCAAATTGCAGAGGCAAAAGCCTATGGTGCTGATATTATTCTACTTATTGCAGCATGTTTGTCCACTGAGGAAGTTAAAGAGCTTTCCTTTTATGCAAAGTCTCTTGGCTTAAATGTGCTACTGGAGGTTCATAATGAAGAAGAGTTAAATCGTAATTTGTTTGAAACAATAGATGCCATCGGTGTTAATAACCGGAATTTAAAAGACTTCACAGTATCACTAAGTCATTCCTATGATTTAGTCGATAAGATTCCAAACTCTTACATAAAAATATCCGAAAGTGGAATTTCAGACCCTGTTACTATCCGTGATTTAAAAAAAGCCGGCTACCACTCTTTTCTCATTGGAGAAACCTTCATGAAGACTACTAATCCAGGTAAAGCCCTGGTTGAATTTATAAAAGAAATCTAAAAATTATTTAAAACGAATCTAAATAAGAGTATATTTGCTACTTAAAGCACAGATTAAGTAGCCACTTCTTATTTTGGAAACAAAAATTTTTATCATTAATAAAGAAAACTTTGAGCAAATATACCTTCAGTATTGGGAAGGTATGTTTGCTTTTTGTCTAAAAAATATCCAAGATGAAGAAGTAGCAAAAGAGATTGTTCAAGAGGTTTTTAAATCATTATGGGAACGTCGCGATGATCTTCGTCTAAAAGAAGTTGAGCGGTACTTGATAAGGGCTGTTAAACTAAAAACATTTGAATATATTCGAAACAAAGTTACTCGTCAACAGCATTTAGAAAATTTCAGCAATAATGCGCAGAAACTACTACTTGGAATATCCGTTAATTGCCGAAGAGCTATCACAAAAAATCTCGACATTAGTCAACAAATTACCTGCTCAATGTAAGAATGTTTTTCAAATGAGTAGAGATCAAGGCTTAACGAATAAAGAAATTGCCAATAAACTTCTTATTTCAGAAAGAGCAGTAGAATATCATATATCCAAAGCTTTAAAGACGTTAAAAACCGAATTGAATGATTATATTAATTAAATAAAAAAGAAATCCTGTATTTTTGTAAGAAGTATACATTACCATGCAAGTTGATCATAAGTTGATAGAAAAATATCATTTAAACCAATGCACTCCGGAAGAAAGAAATCTTGTGGAAGATTGGTTAATGGATGATACTTTCGACTTTACACCACTGCCAATTCCTCAAATTGACAAGTCCCACATGCAATCACAAATCTGGGGAAACATAGTACCTTATATAAATGAACCTATAGCAATTATAAAAGATTCCAGGAGAACAAAACTCTTGTGTTACATTTCTATAGCTGCTTCACTCTTAATAATATTTGGCTTCTTTATATCTAAAAGCAGCATAGACAACGAAATTAGTTATGCTACCTTTGATAATAGTACAAGTCCAGATTCAAAATATTTTAAAAAAAATAGTTATGAACTAATTTTAGCAAAGCATGCTACAGCAAGGATTAATTTAGAAACAGGGGAATTTTTTTCAATAGGTACAATGGTCATCATTCCAAAGAAAGATTTTGAATTTAATCTTATCGGGACTAGCCAGAAAAAAGAATTAAAAAATGGAGAAACTTATTTCATTCTAAACTCTAAAAATACAGGAAAGCAAATTATTTTTTCTCAATCGGAGCTTACTTTTTTAGCACCAACAATACAGAATCAACTTAAATTACAGTTTAACATTATATAAAAAATATAATAAGCCTTAATAACACCAATTTTCATGCAATTAAAACTTATTTCTAAATTTTCTCTTCTTTTATTAATAGTTTTTTTTATTGGTTGTTCGAATCGAGACCAAGTCAACAGCACGACCAACAAATACAGTCTGTATATCATGAATAAGGATTTAGGAAATACAATCTTAACAACTAACTCCATTGACTCGGGAACGATGGATATCCTAAAAAATGGTATCGACGTACCAACACAGTATTTTGATAGAAGCATAATCATACATGAAGGTTTTTTCTATCATATAAAAAGTGAAAAATTCAGGAAATTTTCAATTAAAGAAAATGCATTGACAGAAATCGCGGCAATCCCGATGTCTGACCAACATATAGAAAATATAAATTGGCAAGGAAAAGATACTTTACTGATTTTTACACTTGATAATAAAACCTATAGCAAACTGCACTATTATAAGATAGATGTAAAAAGGTTTGAAATCCTACAAAAAGAAGAAATACCTTTGCCATCACCTCCACCTAATTTTACAACAGTATCCATAGGCTTCAGCACATTACATCACAATAACTTAATCATTGGGTATACCTACAATAAAGTATTCAATGAAACCGATTTCACGACCATTGATACCATGTATATGGCAACGCTAAATCCAGAGAATCTGCAAATAAGAGCTATACAAAAAGATAACAGATCAACGTATCCAGGAGGTATTAATACAGTACAATCCTATAGTTTTGCCGATGAAAATGGGAATTTCTATTTTATGAGTTGTCCAGGAATTGCCTTAGGGAATAACCTGAGTAAACCCACTGCAATCTTTCGGATCCCAAAAGATACAACTAAAGTAGATTCAACCTATTTCTTCAATCTAACTGCTGCTACCCAAAATCACGCCTATGGCATGTGGTACTTAGGCAACAATGAAGCTATTATCCGTAGCGAGAGAAAAGACCTTTACAATGATTTCAGTGATCATCATTCCACCTATCAGTTTGAATATTATGTTGTAGATCTTTTGAAACAAACCACAACAAAGCTGAAACTACCTTATGACAAAGGCACACGAAAAGAATCTGTTCTTGTTGAGAATGGTAAAGCATACATAACCATCGACGATAAAGACGATAATCATCAAGTATGGATATACAATATCCTTACTAAAAAAATCAGCACGGGACTAAAACTAGACAAAGAAACAGATTTCATCGTTCGTATAGACAAATTAAATTAATTTTTATTCGTCGGTAAATTTAGAGTTACGTTATAGCTAATGCGCATTTAATCTAATTATCTTATGTCAAATTTAAAAGCGATATCAATATGTATATTGCTTATTTCTTCTTTTGGTACTTACACTCAACAATATAGTATCATTCACGGTAGCCTATACAATGTCCTTGATTACAGTCCCATTCCTTAAGCACGTATCAGTCTAAAAAATACGACAACAGGAAAAATAACAGATCAATATGGCTTTTCCCGTTTAAATCAAATACCTCCGGGCAGATATCACCTTATAATCACAGCAATAGGTTACAGCAATCTGGAAAAGGAAATTCAAGTAATTTCAAACCTAAATAAAACTTTAAAACTGTTTCTTCGTCCTATCGAGAAAAAGCTGTAAACTGTCCAGATTAACGGTAGATCTGAAAACACGAAAATTAAAGAATCAGTTTGCAAACCATAATATGGATATTACATATAAATAGCCGGTAATTTAAAATAAGATATTATATATAACTATAATACAGTTACCGGACCAACTACCAAAGGCTTAAAAATTGAAGGCATAAATATTGTTACCAAAATGGTGAAATTATAAAATACCAATCTATTCAATATATTAAAACCCTAAATGTCTTTAATCAGTCGTGTAATTACTTCCTCAGAGCTATAAGACTGATTTTTATCTTCATAGCACAATTTACCTGCACCCTACAAGATTCAAGTATAACAATTTGAACGAACCTCTCGGTTTTACAAGTACCTAATTCTTCTCCATTAATTAAAAAAACACTTTACAGATTAGCTTAATCCAAGAGAATTAAAAATACCAACAAAAAATTAACAGATTAATGGCCTATCAGATAAGTACATAGCCTAACTCATAATCTTTTTTAAAATTTAACCTTCGGTAAATTTAGAGTTACGCAACATCTCTATGTATAATTAATCTAAATAAGGGATGTTAAAATTAAAAATAATATGGTTAAATCTATTCTTGATCATATCGTTTACTTCTAATGCGCAGCAGTTAGGAGAATTAAATGGAAAAGTAAGCACAACTTCAAATGTACCCATTGAAGGTGCAACAATAACAATTATCGGAACAAGCCAAATAACTCAGACAGATAAGAATGGTTTATTTTCAATAAAAAATATCGCTTTTTCCAACTATACTATACGTGTATCAGCTGTTGGATTCCAAGCTAAAGACAAGACCTTCCGTATTAATCAAAAAACAATCGAGTTGTTACCTATACAATTGGCGTCACAACATACAACAATGGATGAAGTAGAGATCGTTGCGCGATCTGAAGCAAAAGAAATACAAAAACAACCATTTAATGTCACAGCAATTGATGCGAAGAAATTGTACAATACAACAATGGATATTGGTCAGGCGCTAAATCGTATATCAGGCGTCAGATTACGAGAGTCAGGTGGTGTAGGATCAAATATGAATTTTAGCTTAAATGGCTTTTCAGGAAACCAGGTCAAATTATTTGTTGATGGAATTCCAATGGATAATTTTGGATCATCCTTTCAGCTAAACAACATACCTATCAACTTTGCTGAACGAGTAGAAGTCTACAAAGGAGTCGTTCCCGTATGGTTAGGAGGTGATGCATTAGGTGGTGCCGTAAACATTGTCACGAAAAATCAACCAGGGAAATACTTAGATGCTTCATACTCATATGGCTCATTCAATACCCACAAAACCTCAGTAAATGCCGGATACATTGCAGACAATGGCTTTACAATGATGCTTTCCGCTTTTCAAAATTATTCAGACAACAGTTACTTGGTAAATGTAAGATCATACGATTTTGACACTGGAAAGTTTTATCCTGCCGAAAGAACAAAACGTTTCCACGATGCGTACAGAAATGAAACCTTCGTTTATAACATGGGCGTTTCAAATAAAAAACACGCCGATCAGCTCCTTGTTGGTATTACCCTCGGTCAAAATAAGAAAGAAATCCAGACGGGTAATAATATGGAAGATGTATATGGAGGTCGAGAAAGCCTTGGAAACATTGTACAGCCAACTTTTAAATACATCAAAAGAAATTTATTGATAGCAGGTTTAGATGTCACCATAAACGCTCGATACAATTTTGGTAAAGAAAGAAGCTTGGACACTGTTCCAAGAAGATTCACTTGGACAGGAGAAAGCACGCCCAAAAACCCCAAAGACCCAAATGCTCCTGGAGGAGAGAATGACTTAACAGATTACCGCTACAAAAACAATAATGGTAACCTTTCTGCGAATATTTCTTATGCTCTCAACGATAACAATAGCATTATGATCAATCATTTGCTGACAACATTTGACAGAAAAGGAAAAGATCATTACTATCCAGATTTAGAAGTAAATAAGCTCCCTCGCAAAACAACAAAAAACATTACCGGAATCGGATACAGAACTTCGATGAGTAATCATTGGGATACCAATATTTTTCTAAAAAACTACAATCAAAACGGAAAATACTTCAATGAATTAGAGAAAGAAGTATATGAGAACGTGGAAATAGCAATCAATAAAATCGGATATGGCTTAGCAACTTCCTATTTCTTGAATCCAGACATTCAACTAAAAGCTTCCTATGAGAAAGCGTACAGACTTCCAGATAATACCGAATTATTTGGTGACGCTATAAATATCAGCGGCAATCCTACGCTAAGACCTGAGAGTAGTGACAATATCAATTTAGGTTTATCCT
Source organism: Sphingobacterium sp. SG20118 (assembly GCF_044740685.1). Taxonomy (NCBI): domain Bacteria; kingdom Pseudomonadati; phylum Bacteroidota; class Sphingobacteriia; order Sphingobacteriales; family Sphingobacteriaceae; genus Sphingobacterium; species Sphingobacterium sp. SG20118. Next base: position 127,527 of record NZ_CP172826.1, on the reverse strand, counting down.
ACGCTATAAAATTACAGAAGAACCATCAACTTGTTATAGATGCCAATTACATATACCGCAACGCCAAAGATTTTATACGTCAGCATGTAGGACCACTAAGTAGCAATAATAAAAGAGAGCTTAAAAGTGCCAATCTAAGAAGTGTAAAAAATAATAGCGTTGATATTAATTTAAAATATTATTTCAAGAACCAGTTTTCAGTCGGAGGTAATATGACCTACCAAAACCTGATTAACACAACTAAAGTTGAACCATCGCAAATCATACAAAGTAGTATCTACAAGGATAGAATGCCCAATATGCCCTATCTATATGGTAATGCTGACGCGGCCTACTATTTTCACCATTTAGGCAAACAGAATAATACTTTAACGGTAGGCTATAACCTCCAGTATATACATGAGTTCTTTTTAGATTGGCCAAGTTTGGCCACCCCATCTCAAAGATATAGAATCCCAACACAGGTATCACATGATGTCAATATCATTTACTCTCTAGCTTCTGGTAAATACAACATCGCTATAGAATGTAATAACCTGACCGATGCAACACGATTTGACAATTTTGAAATGCAAAAACCAAGTAGATCGTTCAATCTTAAGTTGAGATACTTTATACGCACAAAATAACAATCACAATTCAAAAATAAATGACAATGAAAAAGTTCAACACTTTAAAAATGCTAACACTAGCATGTGGCGTTTTAGCCATTACAGCATGTTCAAAAGACAATCCTTCTGATGGAGGAGGCGATACTGGAAATTCTGGAAAAAGAGAGAAATTTGTATTTATAGTAAATGGACAAGGTAGCGGCGAGGCTGGAACTACAGGCAATTACATCTTAGCAACAGATAATGTAAACGATGGTTCTATTAGCATTGTAGGCAATGGTATGCCTGCAACAGAGCTCTCATTTATCAACCAGAACAACCATATCTTCGGATTAACATATGGCGGACAAGGTCCGATAACACCCTATAACATTGACAGTAAAGGAGAGCTACAGAGACTTAAAGACGAACAGGTAAATGCAGAAACTGCAGGTATTTATGGCCATTTTGGAGATAAAAATATTATTTTGGGCACAACCAATAGAAGTATTGTCAATCCTGTTGCGACTTTAAGAAATTATGATGCGCAAAATTTTTCAATAGCAAATAAAAATACGGTAGATCTATCTAAAGTCTTAGGCGAAAAAAGGATGGCCATCTGGACTGGCGTATTTCAGGTAGGAAATAAAATATATATTCCTTTTCAATCTGGCGACGGGTCAAACAATTGGGGTGGTAATTTCACCACCACCGACACCACTTACATCGGTATCTTCTCTTATCCTGAGCTAGAATTCGAAAAAACCATAAAAGACGGTCGTGGTTCACATATTGGGAACTGGTGGGCACAACAAGGTCTAGCTGTAGACGACAAAGGTGATGCGTACGTTTGGTTCTCTGCAAATGAAGCATCTTTAGCTTCTAAAAACAAATCTGGATTCCTAAGAATTAAGAAAGGAACAGATGAGTTTGATAAAGACTACTATTTTGATATTGAATCATTAGGCAATGGAAAAATTGCAAGAGGAAGCTATCTTAAAGACAACAAATTTTTAATGACAGTCTATAATAAAGGTGAGCAGGCTGAAGGTATAGGTGGTGGATTAGTAAAATTATATATTGTAGATATCCAAACGAAAAAAATGACAGAAATAAAAGAAGTTCCTGCTCATGAACAACAAGGATATAAAGATGTCGTATTTGTTGAAAAAGACGGTAGCAAGGCTTACTATACCTGTCAAAATCTTGAAGACAAACAATACTACACTTACTCAATTGACATTAATAATGCGACAGCGAACAGAGGTTTAAAATTTGTTGGCGTATCAGGTATTTCTTCCATGAGTAAAATCAATTATTAAAATTTAAAATCCATTTATTCTGTCAAAGAAATACATTGACAGAATAAATGTCATCACTTTAATAAATAGCACTTTAAATCATTATGCTCAGCAAAATTAATGCATGGCTGCATCTTTGGTTAGGATTAGCTGCAGGCATACCTGTTGTTATCCTAAGTATAACCGGCTGTGTACTTGTCTTTGAACATGACATCAAAGAACTCACCACAAATTATATCCGCGTAGAAGCACAAAAATCTGAAAATCAGCTTCCGCCCTCTGAAATCTATAAAGCCGTAAAGGCAGCTATTCCAGACAAAGAAATAACTAGTTCCTGGTATTACGGTTTAGATAAATCAGTAAAAGTAAGTTTAGACCACTCCGATAGCTTAGTCTATGTCAACCCTTATACTGCCGAGATAATGGCCATAGTCAACCATGAAGATTTCTTTCATTTTATGGATGAAGGGCACCGTCATCTATGGATGCCAAACAAAATAGGTCGTCAAGTCGTAGGATGGAGTACGCTTATATTCTTTTCACTATTAATAACAGGCCTTATTCTATGGTGGCCAAAAAAATGGAACAAAAAATCTAGAGCACAAAGTTTTTCTATAAAATGGAAGGCACGATTCAAACGGGTTAATTACGACCTTCACAATGTATTAGGCTTTTATGCCCTCACTATCGCATTAATCATGTCCCTTACAGGTTTAATCATGAGCTTTCCATGGATGCGTCAATCAGTAGTTTGGCTTAGTGGTGGCTATCCAAACAAGCCAAAAACAGAAAAAGTCGAAAAAAAAATACCTATAGATCAACCATTAAACGATGCGCTAATAGTTGCCGATAAAATCTGGTATAAAGTACGTCATGAATACGCACGCCATAATAAAGAAGCTGTTATTATACACTATCCCGAAGAAGAAGATAAAGCAGTATATGCGTGCACAGATATGGAAAACGGAATATGGCGAGATTTAAATTTCGACCGCAATACTTTAGAACTAACAGGTAGAAGACAAGGCCCAATTGATGATGCCAATACCACTGAATGGCTCATGCGAGCAAATTATGCTTTGCATACAGGCTTCATAGGCGGGATGACAACTAAAATTATCTACTTTTTAGCATCACTCATCTGCGCAACATTACCTGTTACTGGTTTTTATATCTGGTGGGGGAAAAAGAAAAAAACAGTGAAAAAATCAAAACCAGTTCATTCCATAACATCTTAATCTTGCAGACATGTTTCATCATTACAGATACCTTCTCACTCTATTTTTAGTTTTCACCTTATTTTTTGCACACGCACAAAAAACCACTAAAATCTTTGGTCGCATCCTGGATGAACAAACAGCACCTGTACCCCACGCACAAGTAAGCTTACATCATGTTCATGATGGAACTGTCGCAAAAATTATAATCGCAGATAGCACTGGAAATTTCATTTTTCAAAGCACTTCATTTGGAAATTACTACGTGCATATAAAAAACATGACACACCAAGACTTCACAACTTCACATTTCAAATTAAGTGAAAGTATCAACGAATACAATTTTGGAAAAATAATAATCCTTCAAAATACGGCTTACCTTGCTGAAGTAGTCATCAGTAAACGCAAACAATTTATAGAACAACATCAAGACAAAACCGTTTTTAATATAGAAAACTCTATACTGGCAGACGGTAATAGTGGATTAGAATTACTGACCAAAATTCCAGGCATAAGTCTAGGTGATAATGGAACCTTCAGTTTAAAAGGAAAATCAGGTGCTTCTATAATGATCAATGGAAAACTCACCTACCTTTCTGCTGATCAACTCGCCAATTTGTTAAGAAGCACATCGTCAAACGACATTACAAAAATTGAAGTTATGACCAATCCAAATGCCAAACAAGATGCTGCAGGAACATCAGGCATAATCAATATCGTATTGAAAAAAGGATTGAAACAAGGATGGAATGGCACTGCCTCCGGTAATATGGGAGCAGGTCGCAGTTTACACCTAGGAGGAAGTTTAGACTTGAACTACAGAACGGACAAAGTAAACATATTCGGAAATTACAATCAATATTTTCAAAATCTAGAATATTACAATTCATTAACACGCTATTTCTATAGAAATTCACAAACAGAACCAGAAACCTTCTCTCAACAAGAAAATAAAATCCAACCGAAACTACGATCTAATAATTTCAGGGTAGGAATGGACTTTTACATTAGTCCAAAGCAAACCTTAGGATTCTTAATAAACGGAGGATTTGGTAAATATCCAAAATACGAACCAACCACCAATCATTTTAGAAATTATGAAACAAAAGACCTCATCTGGTCCGCCTCTACCATAACCGAAGGAAAGGAAAGATGGGAAGACATGTTGTATAACATCAATTATAACCTGAAGTTTAATGAGACAGGTCATGAATTGAAAGTCGATTTTGATATGATTGACCATCATTCCAAAATGGATCAAACACTAACAACCGAGTACAAGAATGAAAAACTAGAACCGATACCTCATAAATCATCGCGTATTGGTGATATTCCTTCGGATAGTAGAGTTTACGTAGCAAAAATTGATTATACTCTTCCCTTTAATGAACACTTTAAATTAGAAACAGGTTGGAAAGCAAGTCACATTCGAACAGAAAATGATCTACAGTATGATACGCTACAAGAAAATGGTAATCGTGTTTCCGATCATTCGACAAGCAACCATTTCATTTATAAAGAAACGATACAGGCTGGATATGTTAATCTTTCGAAAACATGGAATAAACTATCAACACAAGTAGGTGTACGTGCAGAACACACCTCTACGAATGGCAATCAGATTACTCTAAATGATCGGTTCTCAAAAGATTATTTAAAATTTTTCCCATCAGCATTTATATCTTACAATATCAGTACTAATCATAAAGTACAATTAAGCTACAGTTATCGTGTTGAACGTCCATCATTCTGGAGTCTAAATCCATTCCGTGTCTATACAGATCCCTTCTCCTATTCAGAAGGCAACTCAAAACTAGACCCAGCATACGAGCACGCTTATGAAGCCAACTATACGCTAGCTAGCAAATATATATTTACGTTAAATTATGCCGACCGATCTAATGTCGTAAATGATATCATAGGATTAGACCCGACGAATCAACAGATCACTTTTGAAAGACCCGAAAATATTGGTTCATTCAAAAATTATGGAATATCATTCATGGCCCCCACACAATTCTTTTCCTGGTGGACAGCTACACATTTTGCGAACTATTACAGAAACGAATATGAGATTCCACAAGAAGATGAATTAATTAAAAGATCAGGCAATACGTTATCATTAAACACACAAAATAGTTTCAAACTAACAAAAGATTGGTCTTTAGAAATCGGCGGTAATTATAACTCCGGATTGACCATTGGTTTAAGCAAGATCAAAAGCTACGGACTAGTTTATACCGGGATACAGAAGAATATCTTAAATAAAAAAGCAACGATCAAGCTAGTTGTCAATGATATATTCCATACCAATACCCGTAGATATGAAACCATTTCAAATGCGGTAAGATTAGTAGGAAAATCTAATCCAGATAGTAGAACAGCAATTTTATCATTCAACTATCGATTTGGAGGCTCTAATAACAAAGCAAAGGAACGGTCGACAGGTTCTGAAGATATAAAAAATAGATTATAAAAGTCAAGACAATCCAACTGGGCTTCCCATATCAGTTTTAAATAAAAACAGCTATCAAGACAAGTTGATAACTGTTTTTATTTCTAATTATTAAAAGAGCGCAAAAACTTCATACCTTCACAAATTTCATTATTTATACTTACATTAATTAATCTGTACATGTAGAGCATCCCTTTACCTATAAACTGTTACGTTATAATCTCAAATAATAAAGTAGTACTTCCCTTAATCTATCATCATATGACATTCATATCAAAAACAGCATAAATAGAACAATTTCAAATTTACTATCTTTGTAAAAAAATATAATATGTCTGTTAAGATTGGCGAAAATATAGATTTAGGAGAATTCCCTTTGTTACTAGCACCGATGGAGGATGTGAGTGATCCACCCTTCCGTTTTGTTTGTAAGCAAAATGGGGTAGATATGATGTATACTGAATTTATTTCTTCTGAGGGATTAATTCGCGATGCCGCAAAATCACGTAAAAAGTTAGACATCTTCGAATACGAAAGACCAATAGGAATACAAATCTTTGGTTCCGAAATCGAACATATGAGGCAATCTTCTGAAATTTGCACTTTAGCAAATCCAGACTTAATAGATATTAATTACGGTTGTCCAGTTAAAAACGTTGCCTGTCGTGGAGCAGGTGCAAGTCTACTACAAGATATAGACCGCATGGTAGCGATGACAAAAGCAGTTGTCGATTCTACTCACCTACCCGTTACTGTAAAAACTAGACTGGGTTGGGATGATGATACAAAGAACGTATATGAGGTTGCTGAACGCTTACAGGACATAGGAATCAAGGCATTATCCATTCATGGCCGTACACGCGCTCAAATGTACAAAGGACAAGCTGATTGGTCTATGATTCGTGATATCAAACGTAATCCTCGAATTAAAATCCCTATTTTCGGAAATGGAGATGTAGATTCTTTAGAAAAAGCAGTAGCATGGCGTCAAGAATATGAAATTGATGGCATTATGATTGGACGCGCTTCTATTGGCTATCCATGGATATTTAGAGAGATTAAGCACTTTTTCAAAACCGGTGAACGATTGGAAGGTCCCACAATAACCGAGCGTGTTGATGTATGCAGAACGCATTTGGTCAAATCAATTGAATGGAAAGGACCAAAAACAGGTATTTTCGAAATGCGTCGCCATTACTCGAATTATTTCAAGGGTATTCCAAATTTTAAAGAATATAGAATGCGCCTTGTTAGTCTACAGACGTTTGAAGAGATTCAAGAAGTTTTGGACGAAATCCAACATAATTTTGTAGAAGAAGCGATTTTTTAAAAATCGCTTCTATCTTTTTGCCCCAACATTTTCATAACCGTTTTTTTCTCCACAAAAGCAGCTCCCAATATATAGCCTAACAACAGCCCATTCCCTATCCAAAAATTACGATCAAAAGCTGTATAATGAATATACACTATAGCAACACCAACCAACATGTAAGCCGCTATTTTAAATAGCTTATAAGGAATAGGGTAATTTCTTTGCCCCCAAAAATAAGATAAAAATACCATCACTATATACGTGACAGAAGTGACGAATATTGCACCAACATAACTATATTGAGGTATAAATATATAGCAAAGAAAAACTGTCAATAAAGCACCTATTCCAGATATATATAAACCGTAACGAGTTTGATCGGATAATTTGTACCAAACAGAGAGATTCATATAAATCCCAAGCATAACATAGTTGAAAAGAATAACAGGAATAATGAACAAGCCCGACCAATATTCCGCACTTTCCTTAGGCGAACCTCCTTGGATAAAATACTTCAACCAGTCGATATTGACTGATAGCCCAATCATAACAATCATCATAGCTATCACAAAATACTCCATAATTACTGCATAAACCTGTCTCGAATTTTCATTTTTTGAATAGGAAAAGAAGAAAGGTTCAGCTCCTAAGCGAAATGCTTGGACGAAAATGCTTAAAAAAACAGCGATTTTAGCAATAGCCCCATATATTCCAACATCTCGATCAGCAATATCTTTAGGCAAAAGCTCAGGCATCATTATCTTATCCAAATTCTCATTGATGATATAAGATATATTTGCAATTAAAATCGGAAAACTATACCGAAACATATCCCCTAGCAAGACTTTATCAACCTTAAAACTGAAGGTTCTTATCTCCGGTAATAACATCAATAAGGTCAATGTACTGGCAACAAAATTTGATATAAAAACATATCCCAACCACGAATCAACATACCAAGATGAAAAGTAAGAGGAAATAGCCGGAAAATGTTTAAGTAAATAAGGAATGAATACAATGAAGGTTAGATTTAACACGACAAAAGTGATGATATTTACAAGCTTCAATACACCATAGCGCATTGGTCGTCCATTAGCACGAACCTTTGCAAAAGGAACTACCGCCAATGCATCCACCACTAACGTTAAACCTACAAAATAAACATAGCTCTTATATTCGCGTATAGAGTCAATATTTTCTTTGGCAAACCAAATGGCAATATCATGAGAAAAGAGAAGAATCGTTATCAGAAAAATTAGAGAAGTAAAAATAGTAACAACAAAACTATTATTGAAAACTTTTGATTTATCTTCATCTTTTACTTTCTGTAAATATCTAAAATAGGTTGTCTCCATGCCAAAGGCAAGGAAGGCATTGATCATCGCAGCCCAAGAATACATATTCGTAAAGATTCCATAGGTGGAAGCTTCAAATTTACGAACAAATATAGGCGTTAGAACAAAATTCAGCAATCTGGAAATAATGGTACTTAAACCATAAATCAGAGTTTGACCCGCAAATTTCTTAAAAACAGACAAGATGGTAGAATTTATTTAGATGATAATTTAAGCACTTCAAAATTCTTAAATCCCTTCCAATCTCCCTCTTCACATGTCACCTCTTCTACCTCTGCACGTTCAGGTCCCTCTTCACAGAATTCAACTAAGGAAGTCAATGCAAAATCATCACCTTCAGCCTCTACATAAACAGAACCATCGGCCACGTTTTTCACAAACCCCTTAACTCCCAATTGGTCCGCTACAGCTTTTGTAGAGAGTCTAAAGTAAACCCCCTGTACTTTTCCCTTGATAGAAATATTGAAATGTTTCATATCAACAAAAGTACAGAAGATTTTGAGTATTTTATTATGCTAATCGTTGTACAGAAACTTTATCCGTTAACCTAAAGTGTTCCATATTTTTCAATAACACCAAACCTGGTTTTTTACCTATTTCAATTGATCCAAATTGATCATCGATATTCAAAGCTTGCGCTCCGTTAATCGTGGCCCATTGAATCGTCTGCTGAAAATCTAAACTTTCAAAATGTTTATGCAAGACTTTAAGCTCATCTAAAATTGATAGCGAATCATTAGATGCTAAACTATCTGTACCTATTACAATTTTCTGATTATCATTCACAAAATTGAGCACTTTAGGTAATTGCCCCTCAATATATAGATTAGCTTTCGGGCAAAAACACCAAACAATATCACGTCCCATTCTATCTACAAAATCCAAATCCTTTAACGAAGTGTAAGTATTATGCACTAGAATCAACTTATTAGGATGAGGCAAATACGGTAAATAAGATTGTATTGAATTACGTGCCTGAGCCTTGAATAAATCAGGATTCTTACCTATTTTTTTAAAAAAATCTAAAAACTCACCCGTTTTATATCTAAATAATTTATTCTCTTCATCACTTTCTTGGTTATGAATACTAATAATATTGACATCAGGAACAGCTTTCTTAAATTTTTTAAGTAGAATCTTAGAGCAAGAGTATGGCGCATGAGGAGTAATTGACGAATGCGCAGGGTCAAATTCGTGTATCAAATCTTTTGCCTCTTGCAATTTGCCGTCAGCCTCGTCTGGTTCTACACCAAAAAATTCAACAAAAGTGTGGTATAGGATTTTACTAGATTCCTTAATCTTAGAAGTATTATCCGTATTTGCATGGTCAGCTACCGCTACGATACCATTGTTATACATTTGTTCATCCGCAGCAGCCATGGCCTTATCAATCACTTTCAGTGAAGAAGTTCGACTGGTCATAACACTAGTAAGAAAAGCTGGTAATCCAGTTTTTTGCGGAATCGCACCCTTCATGTGGGACAATTCTAAATGACAATGCGCATTGATAAATCCCGGAACAATAACTCCATCAAATTTTTCAATATGCTGGCCCTTCAATTCCATCGACTTACTCTCATAAATACCTAGAATTTCTCCATCATCATTTACTTTCACCACTCCATCTTTAATTGGCAAAGATGTAATTGGTAAGATATAGTTAGCGCTAAAATATTTCATTATCATAAAAACTTTAAGAATCACTTTACATTCAGGTTAATGTAAAGCAATTGTGATTAATAACGTTAAAATTCGTGCCAAAGTTTAGTAAAAAAATTATTACCATTAAAAAAATCAAACTTACATAAATAGTTTAATTATTTAATCATGATAAAAGTTAAAAAACAACTTACTTACATTAACCTAAACGAATTTCAAATGAATTTCAGGTTTAATATAAATTCTTTAATTGCTAAAAATAATCACAAACAGCTAAATAATTAAATTTTAGCATATTTATTGAAGATATGAAATAAGTTTAATTACGGCCAATTAATTATCAAAAAAAACACTTTCTACAGATATAATGTAAAATTTGTAGCTATTCACTGACGCAATGACAGTAAACTACTCCAATAGATGAATTTTGATTTAACAATTCAGAACTTTCACATTAGAAATTAAACATTCTTTTTAAGCTTAATCCCAAATGACTTAATAAGACGATACTAAATCTATATCATAATTTCTTATTTATATACGAATACCTAAAAACTCGCTCCCTCTCACTAATTCAGGAAATTACACTTAATCTTTTTAGTACTGATATTATTTGATAACTTCGCATATCAATAAGGGGTGCCTTGTTCTAAGAACACGAATAAAGGCTGAGAATATACCCAACAATACGGTTTGTATTGTGCACCTGATCCAGATAATGCTGGCGGAGGGAAAAGGTTAGTTAAATAAGTAAAAACTGTTGTAACCCCTTGCAATAGTTGTTTAACTCAAAATTCAATTAAAAAAACATGATTAAAAATTTAATCAACACAGTAGTATTTTTAGGTATAGCGCTATCCTCTTATGCGCAGAACAATCTTACTATCAAAGTATTAGACAATGTAACGAAAAAGACTTTGCAGGGTGCTAGTATCAACCTGATAAATAGTCAGATTAGAACTTCGATATCGGATCGAAATGGAATATCAAAATTTTCTGAGCTATCCAATGGAAAATATGACGTTGCTATATCCTATATAGGTTACAGCCCCGAAAAAAAACAATTCAATTTACTTGGCAATAAAACATTAGAAATTTACCTTAATCCTCATATGATAAAGACCGAGGAAATTATTGTACAAGCAACACGTGCCAAAAGCAATTCTTCTACAACCTATAAAAATCTGACCAAAGAAGACATTGCTAAAAACAATGTCGGACAAGACATTCCTTACCTGTTAGATCAGACACCCTCTGTAGTGATTGGATCCGATGCCGGAGCTGGTATCGGCTATACCAGTATGCGAATTCGTGGTTCTGACAATGCGCGCATAAACGTTACGCTAAATGGTATACCGCTCAATGATGCAGAAAGTATGGGTTCATTCTTCGTCAACCTTCCAGATTTTGCTTCTTCCACCGAAAGTATCCAAATACAAAGAGGTATAGGTACCTCTACAAATGGAGCCGGTTCATTTGGAGCTTCACTGAATATACAGTCCAATATATTGGATAAAGAGCCAAGCGTAGAATTCAACAACTCCTTTGGTTCTTATAACTCCTGGAAAAATACGTTAAAAATTGGTTCAGGGCTTTTGAACGATAAATTTGCATTCAATGTTCGACTTTCCCGTATATTAAGTGATGGGTATATTGACCGTGCATCGTCTAACCTAAAATCATTCTATGTCGATGGTGGCTATTATAGCGATAAGCATATTTTAAAGGCAATCGTGTTCTCAGGTAAAGAACAAACCTTTCAATCTTGGTATGGAACTCCCGAACCAAGACTTAAAAATGATGTAGAAGGAATGAAAGACTATGCCAGTAATGATGGCTATACTGCCGAGGAAACAGAAAATCTATTAAACTCGGGCCGAACTTATAACAAGTATTTATACAAAAATCAAACCGACAATTACACACAAACACACCATCAACTACATTACAGTAACTTTATTAATGAGAAGTTGACATTCAATGCTGCTTTGCATTACACCAGAGGAGCCGGTTATTATGAAGAGTTTCGCCCCGAGGAAAAATTATCCAAATACAATCTGCCTCCTGTCATTATAAGTGCAGATACCATATCCAAAACAGATTTAATAAGGAGAAGATGGTTAGATAATCATTTTTATGGGACAACCTTTTCATTCAACTACAATCCATCTGAATATTTAAAATTTACATGGGGAGGTGCTATAAATCAGTACAAAGGTGATCATTATGGTGAAGTCATCTGGGCCGAATATGCTTCGACCAGTAATTTAGGAGATAAATATTATTTAAATAATGCCAAAAAAAACGATGCCAGCACATTTTTAAAAGCAGACCTTACGTTAAATAACTGGCTATTATTTGCGGATATACAGTATCGAAATATTAGTTACACCATTAAAGGTGATGATGATAAAATCAAAGCAATGGATTTTCATAGAAAATTCAACTTTTTAAATCCAAAGTTGGGTTTCACTTACCTATTAAATGAGCATTCAAATTTATACGCTTCTTATGCCTATGCCAGTAAGGAACCTGTTCGTAATGATTTTATCGATCTATTAGGACACAACCCAAAGCCCGAGAAAATGCAAGATTTGGAGCTTGGCTATCGACTCAAAAATGATAAATTCAACTTGGGAACTAACTTTTACGGGATGTTCTACAAAGACCAGCTCATCCCTACAGGTGCCCTAAATGATGTAGGTTCAACACTAAGAATAAACATTCCTAATAGTTACCGTTTAGGTATAGAACTAGACGCTGCATGGAAAATTTCGAATAGATTTGGATGGAAAGCAACAGCAGCATTTAGCGAAAATAAAATAAAAAACTTTTCAGATGAAACAAGCGGTGAAATACTAAAACGAACAGATATTGCACTCTCCCCAGCTACCATAATATCGAGTGAATTTTCATATAGCCCATTTCATTCATTAGAACTTGCATTAATATCTAAATATATTTCAAGACAATATCTAGATAATACCTCAGCTAAAGAGAGAAGTATTAATCCATCTTTTGTCAACAATATAAGAATGAATTACAGCTTCTCAATTTTAGGAGTGAAAAATATAGGCATTGGACTAATGATCAATAATATCTTGAATGAAAAGTACGAGACAAATGGCTACACATGGGGATACATGGATGGCGACACACGCAAATCCTTTAATTTCTATTATCCTCAAGCTACAACAAATTATATGTTAAGTGTAAATGTCAAATTTTAGTCCAACCACTGAGGTCTATATATTGATATAGACCTCAGTGGTTAATACGTACAAACCATAATCTTTCCGATTGTTCATCGCAGTCCAACACCTTTCCGCAATAGAAGCGAGAGAATCGTATTTAATAATATTTTTCTTAATATTGCTATATGCGTGCAGTAATACAACGAGTTTCTAGGGCCAGCTGTTCGGTCGATAACACGATCACAGGGCAAATTAAAGATGGTCTATTAATCCTAATCGGAATTGCAGATGAAGATACCACCGAAAGCATGAAGTGGATGGCTCAAAAATTTGTCAATCTCCGTATATTCAATGATGATAAAGGCCTGATGAACAAATCGGTTCTTGATATTTCTGGCAACATCTTACTCATTTCACAATTCACTTTATTTGCACAAACCAAAAAAGGAAATCGTCCCTCCTTTACACGTGCCGCCAAACCAGATAAAGCACAACCAATGTATGATCAATTGGCAGATTATCTCACTATTTTATTGGGGAAAGAAGTACAACAGGGCATCTTTGGAGCTGATATGAAAATTGATTTGTTAAATGATGGCCCCGTTACAATTATAATGAACACAGAAGATAAAGATAATTTCTAATACAATGACAATAAAAGAAGCACAAGAAACCATTGACAAGTGGATTAACACGACAGGAGTTCGTTATTTCAATGAGTTAACCAATACTGCAATGCTCATGGAGGAGGTTGGAGAAGTCGCTAGAATAATGGCTCGACAATATGGGGAACAATCATTTAAGAAGTCGGATAAGGAAGTAAATCTCGCAGATGAAATGGCCGATGTTCTGTTTGTATTGATGTGTTTGGCAAACCAAACTGGAATCGATTTGACAGATGCTTTAGAAAAAAATTTAGAAAAGAAATCAATACGGGATGCCGATCGCCATAAGAACAATGATAAATTAAAATAATATTTTAATCCTTCACAACACACAACAATTTGGCAGCATTAATCGTTTATATTAGTACCAAATTAATTTTAATACAGTTCCATCGAGAACTGTTGAAAGGCTGTATCAAGAAACTTGATACAGCCTTTTAATTTCTTTATCTTTAATGCAGATCATTAATTCCCTTTGGAAATGAATTTCACAAATTACCTCCATACATTAAAATACCATTTGCTATTTACAATCTTAATGATTGGATTGCAAGCTGCAGCTCAAGACCGAGATAAAGAATTTAAACTTCAATATGACTCGAATGATGTCGTACTAGAAAGTAATTTTAGAAAAATATATGTACTTGATTCCAGGAATGACACCACTCATTATGGTATCATACAAAAAGGTTTTCTAGGGAAATCTGCAAAAGTTATTGCTAACCCGGCTCTTGAAGAGCAATTACAGAGATATTTGGAAACGGTTACGCAAACTAGCCAAAACAGTGACACGCTCTTACTGCAGATCAGAAGACTCTCCTTCTCCGAAATAGGCGGTGGAATAAAAGAAAAAGGATTTTTCGATTTTCGAGCTAACCTCTATCAAAAAAAGGGAAACTATTACTTCTCGATTAACCACATCGATAGTAGCTTTCAAGTTTCTGGATTAGACGTTTCCAACAAATTATTAAAAAAGGGAAGTTATATTATTGATTCCTTTATTCGTACAAACCTCGCTGCCCAGATATCATCACCTGAATCACTATCAATCCATGATATCAAAAATATCGATTATAAAGAAAAAGAGCAATTGCCCTTATATTCAGCCGAGCATCTAGTAGATGGTATTTACTTGGATTACGAGAGCCTTAAATTCCAGAAACCCAATCACCCTCTTGCAGATAAGAGAGATTCCAAAGGAAGAATCAAGTATTATTATTACACGAATGATAAGGGAAAGATTGTCAAATTAAAAGACTCCCAGATATATGCTATTGTCGATAATGATGAGACCTATATCTCCACAAATTACGGTTACTATCCACTCGTTATGCAAAATGATGAATATTATTTTTATGGACTAGTAGATGAGAACAGCACTAATATCTTTGTCTCCGCTTCCATAGGTTCAGGATTTGGTGGTGGTATGGTCGGAATTGGTATGGGATCGGCTCCTAATCATGTCAAAAAATATAAAATTAAAATTGACCATTTAGATGGGAATTTTGAAAAAATACACCCCGTAACCGACTAAAGATGATAAAAAAATACAGGTTTTATATATGGATAACAGGCGCAGCTTTATTTGCTCAATCTTGCAGTGTATCACATAGACTCAGTAAAAATCCAGAAACATTTGACAAAGCAGCAGTTGTTACCGCTCATCCCCTCGCGTCAAAAGTAGGTGTAGACATCTTAAAAATGGGAGGAAATGCTATTGATGCTGCTGTTGCAGTACAATTTGCATTAGCCGTTGTATACCCAAATGCGGGAAATATTGGCGGCGGCGGCTTTATGGTCTATCGAAGTAATAAAGGCGAGGTCAATGCCTTGGACTTTAGAGAAAAATCGCCCGAAAAAGGATATGCAGATATGTATTTGGATAAGCAGGGGAATGTCATTGAAAATTTAAGTGTTTATGGACATTTGTCCGCTGGAGTACCTGGCTCTGTTGCAGGGATGGTTGAAGCCCATAATAAATACGGAAAACTAGATTGGAAAACATTGCTAGCTCCAGCAATTGCATTAGCTCAAAATGGTTTTCAAATCACCAAACAACAAGCGGAAGAATTTAACCATTTTAAAGAAAGTTTTGAAAAATACAATCCTGATGGTGCACCCATACTTAAAACAACAAACTGGAAAACAAATGATGTATTTCAGCAACAAGAACTAGCCAATACCATTAAAAGAATCGCGGAACAAGGTCGCGATGGCTTTTATAAAGGTATTACAGCCGACCTGATTGTTAAAGAAATGAAGAGTGCCAATGGCATTATCAACCATAATGACTTGGAAAATTACCATGCCGTTTGGCGAGAAACCAGTTACAGGGTACTATCGGGGACATAAAATCATATGCATGGCGCCCCCTTCAAGTGGCGGCCCCGCTTTAGTTGCGCTCTTACAATCTGTAGCACAGTTCCCGCTAACAAAATGGGGGTTCCAAAGTGATTCTACCATTCGGGTAATGGTTGAAGCAGAACGTCGTATTTACGCCGACAGAGCAGCATACCTAGGCGACCCCGACTTCATTCGCGTACCCGTAAAAGAACTTACAGATTCTATTTTCAACAACAACAGATTAAAAGCGATAAGTTTAGCAAAGGCGACACCAAGCACAGATGTAAAAGCCGCTAAATTTCCTGGATATGAATCAGAAGAAACCACACATTTTAGCATCGTAGACCCCGAAGGAAATGCAGTTTCCATCACCACTACACTTAACAACTCATATGGCTCCCGTGTTTTTGTAACAGGAGCTGGTTTTATATTAAATGATGAGATGGATGACTTCTCCGTTAAACCAGGAGTTCCTAATATCTATGGTCTTGTTGGCGGAAAAGCAAATGCGATTGAACCCAATAAAAGAATGTTAAGCTCCATGACACCAACAATTGTAGAAAAAGATAAGGAACTCTATATGGTTGTTGGAACACCAGGAGGCTCCACCATAATGACCTCAGTCTTCCAGACCATTATTAATGTCATTGACTTCCATCAAAACGCGCAACAATCGGTTACTGCCCCACGTTTTCATCATCAATGGCTACCAGATCATATTGACGTAGAGAAAAAAGCAATAGCATCTAAAGTAAGGAAATCATTGGAAAACGCTGGATACAAAATTTCTCCACGCGGTAATATTGGACGAGTTGAGAATATCATCCGTTTACCGAACGGAAAATTACAGACAGGTGCAGACCCCAGGGGTGACGATACTGCAGCTGGTTTTTAATTATCAATAACAAGGCTATTACAAATAACGCCTTACTAAAAAAATAAAGCCCTGTTACAAAGTTGTAACAGGGCTTTATTATATTCTTAAGAAGAATGATATTACATCATTCCACCCATGCCACCACCCATTGGAGGAGCACCAGCGCCAGAGTTTTCTTCTGGTTCATCAGCCAATACACATTCAGTTGTTAACAACATAGAAGCGATAGAAGCTGCGTTTTCCAAAGCTACACGAGAAACTTTAGTTGGATCGATTACACCTGCACCAATCAAGTTTTCGAAAACGTCAGTACGTGCATTATAACCGAAATCACCTGTACCTTCTTTCACTTTCTGAACAATAACAGCACCTTCGATACCAGCATTGAAACAGATTTGACGTAAAGGCTCTTCGATTGCGCGTCTAATGATATCGATACCAATAGTCTCATCTTCGTTAGCACCTTTTAATCCTTTTAAAGCATCAGTTGCACGAATGAAAGCAACACCACCACCAGCAACAATACCTTCTTCTACAGCTGCACGAGTAGCATGTAAAGCATCATCAACACGGTCTTTCTTCTCTTTCATCTCTACTTCAGTCGTAGCACCTACATAAAGAACTGCAACACCGCCAGATAACTTAGCTAAACGCTCTTGTAATTTCTCACGGTCGTAATCAGAAGTAGTCGTTTCGATTTGAGAACGGATTTGAGCAACACGAGATTTAATATCTTCAGCGTTACCAGCACCATTAATGATTGTTGTATTATCTTTATCAACAACCACTTTCTCAGCTTGACCTAAATACGATAATTCAGCATTCTCTAATTTGAAACCTCTTTCTTCAGAAATTACTGTACCACCAGTTAAGATTGCGATGTCTTCTAACATTGCTTTACGACGGTCACCAAAACCTGGAGCTTTAACAGCTGCAACTTTCAGAGAACCACGGATTTTATTAACAACTAAAGTCGCTAATGCTTCGCCGTCTAAATCTTCAGCAATGATAATTAATGGTTTACCAGTTTGTACTTGTTTTTCCAAAATCGGTAACAATTCTTTCATGTTACTGATTTTTTTATCATAGATTAAAATGTAAGGGTTTTCTAATTCCGCTTCCATTTTATCAGAGTTCGTAACAAAATATGGAGATAAGTAACCGCGGTCAAATTGCATACCTTCAACTGTTTTAACTTCAGTTTCAGTACCTTTTGCCTCTTCTACAGTAATAACACCATCATTACCAACTTTCTCCATTGCTTGCGCAATTAAAGCACCGATAACATCGTCATTATTAGCAGAAATTGATGCTACTTGTTTAATTTTATTATTGTCCTGACCAACAGTTTGCGATTGTGCTTTTAAGTTTGCTACAACAGCAGCTACTGCTTTATCAATACCACGTTTCAAGTCCATCGGATTAGCACCTGCAGCTACAGATTTAATACCTGGAGCAACAATAGCTTGAGCCAAAACTGTTGCAGTAGTAGTACCATCACCAGCTTGATCAGCGGTTTTAGAAGCAACTTCTTTAACCATCTGAGCACCCATATTTTCCAAAGCATCTTTCAATTCGATTTCTTTAGCTACAGTAACACCATCTTTCGTGATTACTGGAGAACCAAATTTTTTCTCGATGATTACATTACGTCCTTTAGGACCTAAAGTTACCTTTACTGCATTTGCTAATGTGTCAACACCTTTTTTAAGTGCTTCACGTGCTTCAACGTTATATTTTACTTGTTTTGCCATTATCTTTAAATTTTTGAAATTTTCATTTAACTCTTAAAGTGATAGTAAGAAATCAAATCTATTTACTTTTGAATTTATATTAAAAAAATTAAATAACCGCGTAAATATCAGCTTCACGCATAATCAAATACTCTTTACCTTCAACAGTAATTTCAGTTCCAGCATATTTACCATATAAAACTTTATCACCAACTTTAACAGTTAAAGGTTCGTCAACTTTACCTGTTCCAACTGCTACAACGATTCCTTGAGATGGTTTTTCTTTTGCTGTATCAGGGATGTACAATCCTGAAGCTGTTTTTTCTTCTGCCTGAGCAGCTTCAACTACTACTCTGTCACCGATAGGTTTAATGTTTAATGCCATAATATATTTTATTTTTAGTTCTATTTCAATTATACTTAAACTTCATCAGCAATTATGCCAAAGCCCCAAGAACAGACTTTTGAGACAAATTTGCATCGAAAAGCAATGGACTGGCAGATTTATTTGAGATTCGCTGTCAGGCTGTCACTCTCCAAAACTGACAGCATAAAAAAAAGCCTCCGATATCTCGGAGGCTTTAAATTTTCTATTCAAGAACCTATTTAGTTGAGTCTGTAACTGTATTCTGTACAGGTGCTTGTTGACCAGTCCCAGCAGGTTGTTGTGTATTATTTAAGTTCAATGGACTTGTCTGTGCAGGAGCTTCAATTTGATTACCCAAACCGCCACCTACAGTAGCTGTTGATGATGGAGCTACAATATTAAATGCTAAACAGAAAACCATGATCGCAATCACTAATCCCCAAGAACCTTTTTCTAAAAGGTCACCTGTACGTTTAACACCCATAATATTTGTTCCACCAGCAAATCCTGATGATAAACCTCCTCCTTTTGGATTTTGTATTAAAACTAAAAATGATAATAAAATACTCGCCAAAATTATAAGAGCAATTAATATTCCTTGCATTTCTTTATATGTATTAAGTTAATTTCTTTTCTAAATTTAAAATTTCCGATGCAAAGTACGCATTTTTTTCTGGATATTTCAAAACTAATTTTTTGTAAACCTCTATAGCCTTAGGATATAATCCCTGTTCAATATAAATTCGGGCTAAAGTTTCCGTCACCAGAGAATACTGATCTTCAGAACTTTTCCTTGCTTTATTTTCGAGATTGATTTTATCAGCAGGCGGCGGCTTTATCTGAGGATCCTCTTTAATAAACCTTTCGATTAAATGATCTGTATTTTTTTTCTCAACTTGAAAAGGAACAGTATTTTTAAACTCTTCACTCAGCTTAACCTCTGGAGATTGCAAATGAAAAATATTCTCCCTAATCTGTTGATCCAAAAGCTGTGAATCAATTGTCTGTTTAAAACGTGTTATATCCTGTTCAACAGGTTCAGGACGAAAAATTGGAGCTTTCAAAAACGGTTGATACGTTTCCGCATGTTCTAAACGCGTTTTATGTAACCACCATAAAAAACTATAAGGCAGCAAATCATCATCATAAACACTAACACGTTCTTCTTCTCCTTTTTCTATAATAGTTTCCACAGGCAATATGGTTTCGGTAATAGGATATACATCCTCCGACTCCTGTTCCAAAACAGGTTCAACCTTTTCCAACCGAAAAAAATCATGCGCAACACCTGACTGAATCAAGGCGTTCAATTCCTTTTTTCCATCCTCAGCATCAACACCACTATCAACCAACTCTACTTCCTCATCAGTAGTATCCTCAAAATCTATATACTCATCGTCTTCAAACGCTACTTCAGCCGTAGGTTCTACCGGAGTAGCCTTATGCAGGTATTCATATAACCAATTGGGATTGGCTGCATAAAGCAAAGTAGATGAAATATTATGCACTTCCTTATTTAACAAATAAAGATGGCGCTCGTAAGCGAAACGAAGCGATTGTGCGTAAGGAAACTTAGCAATCAAGGACAACAAATCGGATTCCGAAAGCGTTAACGGATTATTGATCGCTTGATGAAACAAGTTGATATCTTCTGAAATTCGTTTATTTTCCATTATTGCATGATTACCAATTAGCAAATGCTCTATTATAAACATCTTCGACCAACATTTGAATAATTTCCTTATTCAATGTCTCTTCTTGAGCCGCCTGTAATTGTCCTGAAAAATCCTTATATCTGGTAAATGACTGTTCAAAATTATCCTTCTCAACAATTTTATTATGATAATTTACTTTAATCGTTATTGAAAGACGATTTAAGGCTGCTCGATCGGTCCCTGCTTCTACAGCCGCAGGACTAATGGTATAATCGGTAATAAAGCCTTCAAATGTTGCATCTGCATTATCATTTACCTGACTCAGGCTAGATTGATTACGAATCTGCTCTTTAAGTTTCTCTGTAAAATTCTGACTTAAAGTCGGATAAACCATGGATGCAATATTCTCAAAGTAGATTACGCTCACCGTCTTCATTCCTTCGGGAATTGACCCACCAGTAAAACCATACTTCACACCACAACTTGTTGCTGAAAACAGCAGCGCCATCATCATAAAAACAGGTAACAATCTTGATTTAAGCTTCTTCATAAACGACGATTTATAAATCTAAATTTAAGTCTTTAATTTTTCTATACAAAGTTCTTTCCGAAATACCCAATTCCTGTGCAGCTGCCTTGCGCTTACCACGGTGTTTCTTTAATGCCTTTTTGATTAAATCAGATTCCTTCTCTGTTAAAGAAAGCGATTCCTCCACCTCTTCTGCATCCTGAGTATCATAATTTAAATAACCGTCTTGTCCAGGATTACCTTTTAAAACATTGGGTTGGTGGATCGTTAATGTCTGTGAAGCAGAAAGTTGGTCCTGCAGACGTTCAGCACTAGGCTCAATTTCTTGATATAAACGATTTATATAAGGTGAATTTTCATCATAAGTGGCAGGATTAACCCCATTCTGAATCAATTCAACGACCAATTTTTTCAAATCGACCATATCCTTCTTCATATCAAATAGCACTTTATATAAAAGATCGCGTTCTGAAAAATCCTCCTTACCACTTTTATTAGCCATTATAGCAGGCAATGTTGAGCGCGTTTCAGACGGAAGATAATTTTTCAATATCTGAGCATCCACAACACGTTCCTTTTCTAATACCGCAATTTGTTCAGCAATATTTTTCAGTTGACGTACATTACCTGGCCAAGCATAAGTTTTCAATAACTGCTGCGCATCTTCTGTCAATTGTATACTTGGAGAACGGTACTTGTCAGAGAAATCAACGACAAATTTTCTAAATAATAAATAGATATCTTCAGCACGTTCGCGTAGAGAAGGAATACGTAATGGAAACTGTATTCAATCTATAATACAAATCTTCACGAAACCTCCCATTTTGTACCGCATTAAAAACATCAACGTTTGTTGCCGCAACAACACGAACATTCGTTTTCTGCACTTTAGAAGAACCTACACGGATATACTCCCCTGATTCCAAGACACGTAATAAACGCGCTTGAGTACCAAGGGGCAGCTCCCCTACCTCATCTAAAAATATAGTTCCGCCATCAACGACTTCAAAATATCCCTTTCTAGCTTCATGAGCTCCTGTAAAGGAACCCTTTTCATGCCCAAACAATTCAGAATCAATCGTTCCTTCAGGAATAGCACCACAGTTCACAGCGATAAAAGCACCATGTTTGCGTGCACTCATTTGATGAATAATATGCGAGAATACTTCTTTACCACTACCACTTTCACCCTGAATCAATACTGAAATATCAGTAGGAGCCACTTGGCGAGCAATATCTATAGCTCTATTGAGTAAGGGCGAATTACCTATAATCCCAAATCGATTCTTAATATCTTGATTATCCATCTTCTAAATTTAATAATAAAAGACCTATATTAAATCCTAATTAATCAACAATTTTACCTAACAAAGTAGCTGAAGTACATGATTCAATCAAAACAGTTACATAATCTCCCGCCTGATAGCGTTCATCTACAGGAAAAATAGCCATTGCATTTTGGTCATTACGTCCTGCAAAATCCTTGTCCGAGCGTTTTGAAAAACCTTCGATTAAAACACGTTGATTTTTACCAACAAATTGTTGCAAACGATCAAAGCTATGTGCTCTTTGTTTGGCAACAACCTCTGTTAAACGACTTTTCTTAACTTCCTCTGGTATATCATCGGCATAGCGTTTTGCAGCCAAAGTGCCGGGGCGTTCCGAATAAGCAAACATAAAAGCATAATCATACTTTACGTAATCCATCATACTTAAAGTTTCTTGGTGGTCATCATCCGTTTCCGTACAGAAACCCGTAATAATATCCGTTGAAATACCACATCCCGGAATAATACGATTAATCGCATCAATACGATTGATATACCAATCCCTATCGTAGGTACGATTCATCAATTCTAATACTCTAGAATTCCCTGACTGAACCGGTAGGTGAATATAGTTACAAATATTATCATGACTCGCCATTGTATGCAATACTTCATCCGTAATATCCTTCGGATGAGAAGTCGAGAAGCGAACACGTAGTAAAGGATCAACAGCAGCAACCAATGCCAATAAATTAGCAAAATTAATTGGAGCACTTGCTTCCTGCCCCTCAACTGTCGGAGCTGTATATTTATATGAATCGACGTTTTGCCCCAATAAGGTCACTTCGCGGTATCCCGCATTAAAAAGGTCTTGTGCTTCCTTCACAATAGATTCAGAGTCGCGACTACGCTCTCTTCCTCTCGTAAATGGGACAACACAAAAAGAACACATATTATCACAACCACGCATGATTGAAATAAAAGCCGTAATGCCATTCGAATTTAAACGAACAGGGCTGATATCAGCATAAGTTTCCTCACGAGAAAGCAATACGTTAACAGAACGATTCCCCTCATCAACTTGCGCAATTAAGTTTGGCAAATCACGATAAGCATCAGGTCCTACAACAACATCCACTAACTTTTCTTCTTCCAAAAACTTAGCTTTAAGCCGTTCAGCCATACAGCCTAAAACGCCCACAATCATCCCAGGATTGCTTTTCTTGGCAAATTCAAACTCTTTCAGACGATTCCGCACACGCTGCTCTGCATTCTCACGAATAGAGCAGGTATTGATAAAAATAACATCTGCTTCTTGATAGTTTTTAGTTGTCTCAAATCCAGTTTCCAGTAAAATAGAGGCAACGATCTCACTATCTGAAAAATTCATTTGACAACCATAGCTCTCAATATATAATTTACGTCCATTACGTTTTTCAACATCATTTTTAATCAATAATGCTTCACCTTGACGTGTTTCGTCGTGTTCCTTAGTTGTATGCGTTAAATCTAACATAGCTCAAAATTCAAAGACCACAAAGTTAAAAATAAATATTGGATTGATGACAGTTTGTCATATTAATATTGCACGTATATGAATATAGATTCCAATAAAAAAGCGCTGATGAATAATCAGCGCTTTTTCAGAACTATAATGAATGATTCTTATACTTATTTTGCTTGATTCTGAGCTTCTTGTTTCATTTGGCTTCCTGCAACGATAACAATCTCTACACGACGATTTGCTGCACGACCTGCTTCAGTATCATTACTCTCTAGTGGCTCAGAAAAATTCCTTCCCTCTGTACGGATACGTGATGAAGCCAACCCTTGAGAAACAGCAAAAGCACGAACAGCATTAGCACGATTTTCAGAAACTTTTTGATTTGCATCAAGTGAACCTACATTATCTGTATGACCAATAACTAAGATATCTGTACCTTGCTCTTTATTTAAAGTTGCTACTAAATTTTTGATGTTCTCTCTTGCTGAAGCTTTTAAATCTGACTTGTTAAAATCAAATAAAATACCTGAATCAAATTTTACAACAATACCTTCACCAGCCTGGGTAACTTCAGCACCTTCTACCGTTTTAGCAATTTCAGCAGCTTGCTTATCCATCTTCTTACCAATCAATACACCTGCAGCACCACCAATAGCAGCTCCTGCAATCGTACCAATAGCAGTACTACCTGCCTTGTTACCAATAAGTGCACCTAACGCACCTCCCGCAACCCCACCGATTACCCCACCTTTTGTGGTATTATTTGCATTTTGAATTGTTGAACAGCTCCCAAATAACATTGCTGATGTAGCCACAGTAAGACCAAAAACAGCTAACTTCTTATTCATTTTCATAATTATAATATCTTTAATAATATTTCTAGTGTGATTCCACAGCAATATTAAACAAACCAAATGCCAAAAAACAAATAATAGCCGATTAAGCCTATTTTAGTAACAAAAATATAGACAGAGAGTACGAGATAATAAAATACATGGATTATTTCTCCTGTGTTTTTACTTCAATATCAGGAAGAGTAAATCCCGCTGGACGACCATTTTTGTTAAAATCATCCAACGATCGCTGCACATATTCCAAAAAATCATAGTGTTGCCAGTGTTCAACCGCCTCGAAAGAAGGCCTATATATACGCATAAAAGATTCTAAATCTTTATCCTCCAATTTTGTTATCTCACGAACAGCTTCCTTTGAAAAAGCTTTATCAACCTCAAGTTCTCTTTTTTCCGAATCTAAAAAATGACTAAAGCGCTTTGCATTCTTTGCCTCACGACCAAAAAGATTATAAAGAGCTGTTGCAGGGCTAGCTAAATAAGTCCCAAATTTATTATTACCCCCATTATAGACTCCTTTTTTTCCGTAATCACGCATAGCTTCATTAAGCTCCGCTTCTTTTGTTTTCCTTTCTACAACAACAGTTTCCAAGGTAATACCAGGTTGCAGCTCAATATAAAAATCTTTTAAATCTGTGATCACGGTTTTCACTTCAGAATAGCCGACCTTTGAAAAAGATAAACTATCCCCTATTGATGCCTCGATCAAGAAAACGCCAAATGAATTTGAAATAACAGATTTATTAGTTCTTAAATTACTAATATTGACTTCAGAAAGACGCAGCGAAGTTCCTTTTTCAAAAACCATCCCTGAAATTCTTTGAATCTGTTGTGCATAAATATTTGTACCTGAAAAACACAAGAACAACAAGCAAAGAACACCGATGATATGACTAATTATTTTTCTATACATATTAAAATAAAAGTAATAATAGTTTGACATATCATATGTTAAAAAAGTTTAAATATTTTATAGACCCTTATTTATAAGGATAGAAAACGAAATTTGCGCCTTCAGGAACAACAACAAACAAACACATAAAATCCTGTGCACGTTTGTATTTTTTGAGAAAGGCCTCTTTTCTATCCTCTTTAATAATATTGGCCTCAACAAATTCTTCGAAAGTAGAAGCGTTGATACTCCAATTTGTTTTCAGCTCTACATGATCAAGAATCATTTCACCGACATTTACGACATGCTGATGTGCAATAAAAATCGGATAAGCAGACAAGCCCTCACCCATAATTTCTAAAGATATTTCTTTAATCGAATCGTTATAATAATCTAAATCGATTTTCAAACTTTTTAAAGGACTTGATTTTTGGGTTTCATCTTCCTTATTTTGCGAAGCTCCAAACCATTCTTCCATTTCCATAAATTATCCCTTCAATTTTAATAAAACAACATTCTCAACGTGTTGTGTATGTGGAAACATATCAACTGGCTTAATACGAACAACATCGTATTTCTCAGCCAACAGTGTCAAATCGCGTGCCTGAGTTGCTGCATTACAACTTACATAAACAATTTTCGGAGCTTCCATTTCTAAAAGTCGAGCAACAACATCAGTATGCATTCCTGCACGAGGAGGGTCTGTAATCACCACATCAGGCTTACCATGTTCTGCAATGAAATTAGCTGTTAATACATCCTTCATATCACCGGCATAGAACTTTGTGTTTTTTACGCCGTTTATTTCAGAGTTTATTTTCGCATCTTCAATCGCCGAAGGCACATACTCTACCCCTATAACTTCCTTCGCGTATTTAGCAACAAAATTGGCAATCGTACCCGCTCCAGTATATAAATCATATACCAACTCTTCGCCAGACAAACCAGCAAAATCTCTCGTTATCTTATACAATTCATATGCTTGAGCTGAATTCGTTTGATAGAATGATTTCGGACCAACTTTAAATTTAAGACCTTCCATTTCCTCATAAATAAAATCACGTCCATTATAAACGATTATATCTTGATCGAAAATAGTATCATTCTTTTTCTGGTTGATGATATAAAGAAGAGAAGTAATGGTCGGGAATTTTTCTTTGATAAAGGACATCAATAATTCTACTTGGCCATCCTCTGGGTACGCAAATACCACAATTACCATCAATTCTCCCGTAGATGAAATGCGAATGATCAGATTGCGTAAAACTCCACTATGTCCTCGTAAATCATAAAAGGAAATATCATTTTCAACAGCAAACTCACGAACACTATTACGCAAGATATTAGAAGGATCTTCCTGTAAATAGCAATGATTAACATTTAAAATTTTATCAAATCGGCCAGGTACATGGAAACCTAAAGCATCCATATTCATATCTTCGACATTATCATCAATAGAAGTTAACCACTTTTTATTCGAAAAAGTGTATTCCAATTTATTACGATAATACTTTGTCTGAACAGAAGGCAAGATCGGTTTCCATAGAAGATGTATCCACCTTACCAATACGTGTAAGTGCATTTTCTACAGACTGTTGTTTGAACAATAGTTGCGCATCATAAGTCATGTGTTGCCATTTACAACCACCACAGACTCCAAAATGCTCACAGAAAGGCTCAACACGGTGTTCCGAAGCTTTCTTCAAAGTCTGAATACGACCTTCGCCAAAACTTTTCTTTTTGCGTATCAATTCCACATCAACCACATCACCTGGAATCGCTCTTTCAACAAACAATACCAAATCATCTGTTTTACCAACACCTTTGCCCTCTTCTGCAATATCAACAATCTCGATATCACTGAAAACTAATCTTTCTTGTGAACTTCTTCTTCTCATATTGGCGCAAAATTACGCTTTTTTGATCAGAATTTTAATGAATAGTTGCGTGAACTAAATATGGAAGAATTTCCTTTTGAAAAGAAATGAAATTTTTACGAACGTCTGCTTCAGTAACTGCTGTAAACGCAAATGAAAAAACGATATTTTTACTCGTCTTGATAAGGAATGTCAACTTCTTTTCGGGGATGGAAGCTGCAATTGTATCATTTTGTATGAACGAACTAAGTAGTAAAAACTCCAAATCGTCCGACAATGTTTTTAAATATTCTTGGGCATTCGCAGATTCACGAATAAACTCCCAACCCACAAATTCATTACAGACCGTATAAGTCAAACGACTGACCTTAAGGATTGTGTTACCCAAGAAAACAGCTAAATCTTCTTCTCCCACATTTTTTTTCAAAATATCCTTAACATTCTCCTGAATATATTCCATCAAAATAGCGTGAAGAATAAGCTCCTTACTCTCAAAATATTTATAAAAAGTAGCTTTTGCGATATTAGCACGTTTCGCTAATTCGTTGACACTAGTCTTATTATAACCATACTTTCGAAATAACTCTCGAGCAGATCTTTTGATAGATTCAATAATTTTGTCTGCTTCCATAATTTAGCTTGATATCTTAAGTACTTTAACCGAATGATGGGGGACACATACATTAATAGCACATCCAGCTATAAGGGAGTGAATATACAGAATAGGGTTACTTTTAAAGTTAAAAAAGACAATCACATTATCTATGTCACTTGCAAACAAATGATTTACAAAAGATATAGACAATGTGATGGCACAATCGATTCGTCTTAACATTAAATAATTTCGCTTTCAAATTGAGATAAGAATCTCATATCATTCTCCGAAAATAAACGTAAATCCTTAATCTCATATTTCAAATTGGTTACGCGTTCAATACCCATACCAAACGCAAAACCAGAATATTTCTTACTATCGATGCCACAATTATCTAAGACGTTTGGATCAACCATACCACAACCTAAGATTTCCACCCAACCTGAATATTTACACAGCTGACAACCCGCACCCTTACAAATCGTACATGAAATATCCATTTCAGCAGAAGGCTCAGTAAATGGGAAGTAAGAAGGACGGAAACGCACTTCAGTTTCCCTCGCCGTATAACTCTTGTACAAAGTGAAACAAAGTCTGTTTCAAATCTGCAAAAGAAACATTTTCATCAACGTAAAGTCCCTCCACTTGGTGGAAAAAGCAATGTGCACGTGAAGAAATAGCTTCATTACGATAAACACGTCCTGGCATAATTGCGCGGAAAGGTGGCTTACCAGCTTCCATTAAACGAACTTGGACAGATGACGTATGTGTACGTAACGTGATATCATTACCTTCTTGTTTCTTAATAAAGAAGGTATCTTGCATATCACGTGCCGGATGTTCTGGAGGAAAGTTCAAAGCAGAAAAATTATGCCAATCATCCTCAATTTCTGGCCCTTCAGAAACGATGAATCCTAATTTCTTAAAGATTTCAACAATCTCCTTACGAACTAAAGAAAGTGGATGACGAGATCCTAATCTAAACCCTTGTCCAGGTAGCGTAAGATCACCTTCGCTCTTCTGAGCTTGTGATTTATTCGTACCAAATTTTTCGTGAGCTTCTTGATAAGCTTTTTCAGCCAACTGCTTAAATTCATTCAATACCATACCCAAAACACGTTTCTCTTCTACAGAAACGGTTTTAAATTCATCAAACAAATTCTTAACAATACCTTTTGAAACTAAAAATTTCAGCCTGAAATTTTCTACATCAGCTGAAGAAGTTGGAGCAAATTGCTTAATTTCTTCAGTATACTGCGTTATTTTATCTTGCAACATAATTATTCAAAGATACAGGAAAATATTATAAAAGATAAAGTGTTTTCATTCAAGAGGTACAAATTCATTCCACATTCTTAAAAAAGAATCATAAAAAAGAGCATCATGTTTGATGATGCTCTTTTTTATAGTTTATAAGAAATCTTTAGAACGGCAATGGATTACTATCATTCTCATTTTCTGTAAAATCAACGTCGACTTCTTTATTTTCAACTTTTTCCGCCTGCGTTTGTGCAGGAGAAGCAGTTGTAGGTTCAAAATCTGATTTACGACCCAATAAGGTAAAGTTCTCCGCTACAATTTCTGTCGAATAGCGTCTAACTCCTTCTTTATCTTCATACGAACGTGTTCTTAATCGTCCCTCAATATACACTAACTTCCCTTTTGTCAAATACTTGGCAGCGACATCTGCCAACCCGCGCCATAGCACAACTGTATGCCACTCCGTTTGCTCTACCCGTTTACCATCTCGATTAAAAGTTTCTGATGTTGCTAACGGAAAACTAGCAACAGAGACATTATTATCTAAATATCTAATTTCTGGATCTTTGCCTAAATGACCTACTAGAATAACTTTGTTGACTCCTGACATAATATTAAAGGTGTTTGGTTATAATTTAGCTGTTTCTAAAAAAGAAAAAATGAGCTTATGTTTAGCTAATTTATCCAAATCTTTTAACAAAACATAATTCCAATTTGTTTTTTTTCGCTCCAATCCCTTAAAACTTAACATCCTATAAAAGGTCGCATAGATATTCTGATGACTCAAAATATGTTTTTTATTTGTTCTCAATAGGCTTAATCCGACTTCTGAACCGAATAAATCTATAAATTCTGGACTAGCAAGAATCGCTAAACCGTCCAAAGCCTCAGCTGTTTCAATCATTGGAAATTCATATAAATTTTCCCAAACATCCGAAGCACCCCGCTTAGACATCAAAATAGCATCATCTTGTTCAATAATAAAGTAATGAAAATAACGATTCCTACTCTTCTTAGCCTTAATCTTAACCGGTAGATCCGCTACTAGGCCATTGACATTTGCAAAGCAATCCAATTGAAGTTCACATTCCTGACATAATGGTGATTTAGGTTTACAATGCAATGCACCAAAATCCATTATTGCTTGATTGTATATCGCAGGATGCGCTAAATCAAGATTCTCTTTTGCCAATTGTGTAAAAATTTTTTTTCCTGCAGGAGTATTTATTGGCGTATCAATGCCATAATACCGCGCGAGTACACGAAAAACATTACCATCCAAGACTGCTTGAGCCTCGTCATTAGAAAAAGAAGAAATTGCAGCAGCGGTGTATTCACCGACACCAGGCAATTTAATTAATTCGACATATGTTTTAGGAAATTCACCTTGATACTCATTCTGTACAATACCCGCAGCCTTATGCATATTTCGTCCTCGCGAATAATAACCCAGACCCTGCCATAAATGCAAAATATCATCCTCTGAAGCATTTGCAAATGACAATACATCAGGGTACCTTTCTACAAACCTCAAGTAATAAGGCATTCCCTGCTCTACCCGAGTTTGCTGTAAAATAATCTCAGATAACCAAATTTTATAAGGATCTCTTGTATTTCGCCAAGGTAAATCACGTTGATGTTCATGATACCATTCTATTATTTTCTTCGCAAATGACATCCTACAAAAATGCGCTTTTTATCGTAGCTATCAAATAAATGCCCTACTATTATTTCCGTAATTCCTTTTCAAGAATTGCTTTCAACTCCATCACTTTTTGAGGATTACTTTCTGCAATATTATTTCTTTCGCCTTTATCAATACTCAAATCGTATAATTGGTCGACCTCATCATTTCCAAGTTCAATATTGACAAGACTGTTTCTTTTAGCCCCCTTACCGGCTTTAATATATTTAAAATTACCTTCCAATACACTTAATGTGCCTGATGATTTTATTAAATGAGCTCTCCCTACCGAATCCTTACCAGTAAAGCTCTTCCATAAATTCTGACTATCAACAGCCTCATCAGCATTATATTTAACATTAAAAAATGAAGCAAAGCTACTAAGCAAATCAACCTGACAAACTAAAGCATCAGATGTAGTACCCTCCTTAATCATTTTTGGCCAAGTAATAAAAAAAGGAACACGAGTACCCGCTTCAAATGCCGAATATTTACCTCCGCTAAATGGTCCAAATGGATTATGCCCGTTCAGTTGTGTAACCGCACCATCATCATAACCATCATCCAACACTGGCCCATTATCACTAGAAAAGATAATTATCGTATTTTCATAAATTTGATTGTCCTTTAAAGTCTTCACCAATTGCCCAACAGTATAATCAAGTTGTAAAATTGCATCTCCACGATAACCCAATCCACTTTTACCCTTAAACATCGTAGCAGGCATACGAGGCACATGTGGCTCGGTAGCGTTATAACTTAAGAAAAACGGGATTTGACGATGATCTTGAATGAAATGAATTGCTTTGTCAGCAAATGTTAAAGTAAGCTCCTCATCTACCCATTTAGCTTCTTTACCCCCCGACATCCATCCAATTCTACCTATACCATTCACTATCGTATTATCATGACCATGATTTGGTGAGTTTTTCATCTTCAATAAATCAGGATTCTCTTTACCTGTAGGTTCATTTCCTACCTTTTGGGTATATGATACTACAATCTTATCATTATGATCCACACCAAGTACATCATGGTTTTCTAAAAACACCGTTGGCACTCGGTCAGCAGTTGCAGGAAAAATAAAAGAATAATCAAACCCAACTTCTAAAGGACCCGGCTTAATACTTCCGTTCCAATCCTTATCAACTTGATCCCCTAAGCCTAAATGCCATTTTCCAATCACAGCAGTTTGGTAACCGGCCTGCTTAAACACTTTAGGTAAAGTCACCTTATCTTGAGGAATGATTAATTTCGCATCACCCGGCAAAATACCTGTTCCCGTCTGACGGAAAGGGTAATTTCCAGTCATTAAAGAGTAGCGGGAAGGAGTACAAGTCGCTGCAGTTGCATGACCATTTGTAAACCTAATTCCATCGGAAGCCAAAGCATCCAAATTTGGCGTCTTTATTTTAGTTGCACCATAGCTCCCCAGGTCGCCATAGCCCAGGTCATCCACATATATCAATACAACATTTGGTTTTTGTTGCTGTCCAAATACCGAAGTAAAGGGAACAATCAAGGTCAATAGACCAATGAGATAAGAGTTGCCTAGTTTCATTACAATTTTTGATTAAAAATGCTTAGTGCATCGTTATCTTCCACCTTTATAATTTCTCGCTTCAATTTCTTTTTCAATTTATTTACAATCTTTGAAGATGTTGAATCATATATATTTTTCATTTCAGAAGGATCTTGGGTAAGATCATACAACTCCCAACTATTAACACGTTTATAAAAACGAATTAATTTGTATCGACCATCACTCACTCCAAAATGTGGAGATACAGCATGTTCACCATTTTCATAATAATGATAATATAAACTCTGACGTCCTTTATTGTCTTTCCCTTTCAATACATTAACAAATGACTCTCCCTGCATTTGGCTTGGTTTCTTCACTCCAGCTAACGCTAACAAAGTCGGGGCAATATCAACATTCATAACTTGAGCATCAGATACCGATCCCTTAGCAATCATTTCTGGAAACCTGGCAACCATTGGCGTCCTAAAAGACTCCTCATACATGAAACGCTTATCAAACCAACCATGTTCACCCATATAAAAGCCTTGATCAGACAAATAAATAACAATCGTATTCTGCTCTAAATCATGTTCCTTCAAATAATCTAATACTCGCCCGATATTGCGATCCATAGATTCCGCAGTATTCAAATAATCAATCATATAACGACGGTACTTCCACTCAGCCAAAGCTTTACCGGAAAGTTTCTGCATGTCCAATTGTTCTTTTATTGGTTTATAATAAGCCAAATACTTCCTCATCTGATCTTCACTCATGCGAGAGAAATTCCCATCTTTTTTCATTTCGGCAACTGAGTTATACATTTTTAGATCATAACCCATCTGCATATCCTTATCAATGGACATTTCCTGTCCAGCAGCAGATAATCGGCCTTCATAACCATCATAAAAATTTTCCGGAAGGGGAAATTCCTTCCTATCATTTTTTCCAAAATCCTGAGGATCAGGCATCCAAGTGCGATGCGTTGCTTTATGGCCAATAACGAGGCAAAAGGGATTATTTTTATCTAAAGAATCCAACCAATGCGTTGCTTTATCCGTGACAATATCAGACACATAACCATTGACAGTCTCTTTTTGGTTATTTGCATTTATAAAAGTTGGATTGAAATAATGCCCTTGTCCAACTAAAACACTGAAGTAATCGAAACCTTGAGGTTCATTTCCTAAGTGTTGTTTTCCAATCCAAGCAGTTTTATAACCCACTTTTTGTAAGTCTTTTACAAAAAGATCCTGACCGTGATCAAAATTGGACGTTTCATTATCCTTAAATCCGTTTTTGTGACTATATTTTCCTGTTAATAAAGTTGCTCTACTTGGACCACAAATTGAATTGGTCACATAAGCTTTATTAAAGCGAACGCCTTCAGACGCAATCCTATCAATATTTGGTGTATGCCCCAATTTAGAACCATAGGCTCCAATAGTCTGGTATGAGTGATCATCAGAAATGATAATAACAATATTCGGTTTTTGCTGCGCGTAAGCAATCACATTCGCTACACAGAGAGCTATAAATAATGCTGTTTTCTTCATAAATTATAAGAGAATTAGTTTGGTTGAGCTTCAAACTTAGATAAATTTGAGTTTCTATGCAATTAAATTCTTATTAAATATAACTGCAAATTTTTCGTTATGCCAATCAAAATAAATAGTCGCCAAGCTATTACCATTGAAAAAGCAAGGTTACTTAATCGATGTTAATAGCAATAAGAAATCCAACAATCATGACTTCATAACCAAAAGGATGAAAATAATATAATAGGTCTCATTTTTGTTTTAGCCTAGGTTTATGTTTCTTTGTACAAAATTAAATCATGGAAAAATTGAGCTTTAAAATTGCAACATTACACCGCGGTAGATATATGTTGCTCATGATGTTATTTGTTTTGGCTCTTGTCTATATCGTTTCAAGACTTCCCATATCTGAAGTTGTAAAAATAATGGGATCCCTATTCTCATTACCACTAGTACTCTTCATCGCTGTAAAATGTTCAAAAAAAACATCCACTTGGACGATAAGCAACGATGAGTTAACAATGGAAGATAGCATTTCAAGTAAAACAATACCCTTGGCCAATATCGATTATGTACGCAACCTCAGAAGATCCGGCGGCAATCTGATTATTATCAAATTGAAAACAGGTGCTAATATTAGGGCGTGGCGAAACAAATTATTCGAATCTGAAGATGACCTAAAAAGTTTTTGTCAATACTTAAAAAACATTAAAACAGAATATTACGATATGTAACATGCTATTAAAAAAGAGAAAGATTGTAACTTTAGTTACAATCTTTCTCTTTTTTGTTGCTTTACTTTGTATTCAAATTAGACTATTATGTTGGAAATTATTCAAAAACCATGGCCTTGGTATATATCAGGGCCCCTAATTGCCCTTATTATGTATTTACTACTTAAGCAAGGTAAAGATTTTGGGATGTCCAATAATCTGAGAACGATGTGTTCGATAGCGGGAGCTGGTAAAACAAGTGCTTTTTTTAGATTTGACTGGAAATCTCAAATTTGGAACCTGTTGGTAGTATTAGGAACTATAATCGGTGGTTTCATAGCACATTTCTATTTAAGCGACGGAAATCCTTCTGACATCAATAGTAAGAGCATCGCTGACCTTCAATCTTTAGGGATCATCGATAACCTGAAAGGGTATATGCCCGAAAGTCTCTTCAAGTATAACGGTTCACTTTTCCAATTTTCACTCTTAAGCATAGGCGGATTATTGATTGGCTTCGGTACACGATATGCCGGTGGATGTTCATCAGGACATGCCATCTCCGGACTTAGCAACTTTCAATTACCTTCATTGATTGCTGTTATCGGATTTTTTATAGGCGGAATCATTATGGTCCACTTTATTTTTCCACTTATCTTCTAATTACAAAATGAAACAATTAAAATTCATATTAATCGGCATATTCTTTGGAATCATCATGTATAAGTCAGAGGCCGCTTCATGGTATCGCATCTACGAAATGTTTCAGTTTAGATCCTTCCATATGTATGGAATTATAGGAACAGCGTTAACAACTGCAATCATCATTGTACAGATCATTAAAAGAAAGAATGTAAAAGACAGTGAAGGACAAACTATACAATTCGTAGACAAAAATAAAAGTATCACACGTTATCTACTTGGTGGTACCATCTTCGGATTAGGTTGGGCTTTGACAGGTGCATGCCCTGGCCCCATGTTTACACTTCTTGGTGCAGGCTACTGGACTTTGGGAGTGGTACTTATATTTGCATTAATAGGAACATGGATTTATGGCCTTTTACGAAATAAATTACCTCATTAAAATCAAAATTTATGATAACAATTCAGCAAGAATTTTCTGGAATTTTCGAAAAAGAATTGGTTACTGAGATGGAACAAGTCGCAGTCATCAAAAAATTCATGGCAGGCGAAGTCATCATAGACATTGGTCAATATATTAAATTTATGCCCCTACTTTTAGATGGTGTAATCAAGATTATTCGCGAAGATAAAAATGAAGGTGAATTATTATTATACTTTTTAGAAAAAGGAGATACTTGCGCCATGTCCATTGCCTGTTGCGTCGGTGCAAAAAAAAGTGAAATAAGAGCGATTGCAGATGTCGATACTACAGTAGCTATGATCCCAAACCAATACCTAGACGGTTGGATGGGAAAGTATAAATCTTGGCGTAACTTTATTTTAGAAAGCTATTCCAATCGACTTAATGAAATGCTAACAACAGTTGATAATATCGCTTTTTCACAGATGGATGTACGCATCATGAATTATCTGAAGGAAAAAGCAACAATAAGTCAATCACAAAGCATTGATGTCACCCATCAGATCATTGCCACTGACCTCAATACATCTCGTGTGGTCGTATCTCGCATCTTAAAATCTTTAGAAAATCAAGGGAAGATCCTATTACAAAGAAATAATATCCGGCTACTCTAGTCAATGGAGATTTAAAATAAAAAATCGAAGGTAACTTATGTTGCCTTTTATCATTTTAGGAGGTCTTACCTTTGAGAAAAAGGAACAATAATATGGAGTTTTCACTCATTCTTGGATACATCTTAGCAATTGCAATTGGTCTCACAATGGGAGCCATGGGTAGTGGTGGAAGTATTTTAACACTCCCCATATTTGTATACCTATTTCATCTAGAACCTATCCAAGCAGTGGATTATTCTTTATTCACCATCAGCATCGTCTCGCTTCTAGGTTTCCATAGGGCATGTACACAAAAAGGAAATCGATTTTAAGACAACAGCACTTTTTATCTTTCCCTCCCTAATATCCGTATACATCGCTAAACACTATATCCTGCCGAGTATACCCGACCGCTTCTTCATAGACCAAGTATCAATACATAAAGATCAGATTATCATGAGTCTCTTTTCATTGATCATTATTGCTTCAGCACTTGCGATGATCATAAAAAGAGATGATAATAGTAAAGTTGAAAGTCCTTCCTATAGCACAATCATTTTGATTGTTCTTGGATTTATAACAGGAATATTAACCGGATTAGTTGGTGCTGGCGGAGGCTTTATCATCGTGCCATCTTTAATACTATTGTTGAGGATTACCATTAAACAAGCAACAGCAGCCTCCTTATTTATCATTGCTATCAATACCTCCTTCGGCCTATTAAGCAATTTCCAACATCTGGATCATATCAATTGGACAATATTAATTATCTTTACAGGAATCACACTGATGGGATTGATGATTGGATTCCAATTGAAAACAAAGTTAAAACCCGAAAAATTAAAAATAGCATTCGGATACTTTCTTGGTGCAATAGGTATTGCCATAGCAGGTACCGAAATCAGTCAGTTTATAAATTTATAAAGAAATAATTATGTTTTTTCAACACATTTTCGAATCATCATTAGCACATGCAAGTTACCTCATCGGCTGTCAAGCCAAAGGAGTAGCAATCGTGATCGATCCTAAAAGAGATGTAGACACATATATAGCACTTGCAGAAAAAAACAACTTAAAAATAACCCATATCGCTGAAACCCATATTCATGCCGATTATCTTTCAGGATCATTAGAATTAGCCGCATTAACAGGGGCTAAACTTTATCTTTCTGAGGAAGGAGGACCAGATTGGCAATATGCTGTTGATCATATCGGCTTAAAACATCAGGATGAAATAAAACTGGGTAATCTTATTTTCAAGGTCCTACATACACCTGGCCATACACCCGAGAGTATCAGCTTCCTATTAACCGATACTCCAGCAACGAACGAACCCGTCATGTTATTCACGGGCGACTTTGTCTTTGTTGGTGATGTAGGCCGTCCAGATCTATTAGAAAATGCGGCAGGTCTAATTGGCACAAAAGAAATTGGAGCACATCAAATGTTTGAGTCTTTGAAAATATTTGCTAACCTACCCGAGTACGTCCAAGTATGGCCAGCTCATGGAGCAGGGTCTGCATGTGGAAAAGCTTTAGGCGCAGTCCCAAGTACAACAGTTGGATATGAAAAAATAAGAAACTGGGCACTACAGTATGGCAATAATGAAGAAGGGTTTGTTGAAGAGCTATTAAACGGTCAACCAGAACCACCAAAGTATTTTGCGATGATGAAAAAACTCAACAAAATCAATCGTCCATTATTAACAGCAGTACCTCAATACAAAGAATTAGAAGCGAACGAATTTAGAGCACATTACAACGCTCATGTCGCATTAGTAGATACCCGCCATAAATTAGATTTTGCAAAAGGATTTATCCCAAACAGCATTAACATTCAAAATAACAAAGCATTCAGCAATTGGGCTGGCTGGGTATTAGATTATAATCAACCATTTATACTCATTGTTGCAAAAGAACAATTAGAAGAGGTGACACGAAAACTGATGCGCATAGGTCTTGATCA
Organism: Sphingobacterium sp. SG20118; assembly: GCF_044740685.1. Lineage (NCBI taxonomy): Bacteria > Pseudomonadati > Bacteroidota > Sphingobacteriia > Sphingobacteriales > Sphingobacteriaceae > Sphingobacterium > Sphingobacterium sp. SG20118. Next base: position 88,905 of record NZ_CP172826.1, on the reverse strand, counting down.
AGCAATTGGTTTTATAACACCTGATTCATTAATAACACTTGGTATACCTTTGGATAAACAGGAAATTATTCATTTCGAAGAAATGAATAACGCTTTAGATAACCCAAACGCACAAATTTTAGACGTTCGCAATGATAGCGAATATAAAGCTGGGCACATTCCAAATGCCACACATCTATTTGTGGGTACATTAACAGAAAACCTACATAAAATCGATCCAAATAAAGAACTTTATTTATACTGTCAATCAGGAGATCGTGCTACAATAGCGACATCGCTGTTATACCGAGCTGGGATAAAAAAGATTAAAAATTATAGCGGCTCCATGAAAAATTGGAAAGACCACAAAGGTAAAACCGTAAAATAGCAATAGTAAAATTCTTAGATACCTCCAGGGAGTAGAACAGATCTGGAGGTTTTTTTGTCTCTAATTGATCCCGATACCATCCGGAAAGTAGAAAAAACCCTTCTTTATCAAACAAATATTACAAAACAGGGCTCCCTTCAGTTCCACATATTCCTAATCATTTTTGTAAGTTTGGAGCATGAATTTGAAATACCTCTACACGTTAATCTTAGGACTGTTCGTCTTCCAGACAGCAACAGCACAACGAAAAGGCTATTGGCAACAGACCGTAGATTATAAAATGAATATTGATGTGAACGAAAAAACATATCAATATAACGGAAACATGCAATTGAAATACAGCAATAATTCAGGACAATCACTCAAAAAAGTGTATTTCCACCTGTATTTCAATGCCTTTCAACCCGGATCGATGATGGACAATAGGCTTGCCAATATCGCAGATCCAGATAAAAGAATGACCACCAATCTTGGGACAAAAGATAAACCAAAATACCAGAGCCGTATTGCAACATTAACAGCAAAACAAATTGGTTATCAAAAAATAAAATCATTAACAATGAATGGTAACAATACCAGCTTCAAAGTTGATGGTACACTTTTGGAAGTAACATTACCCAATGCTATTGAAGACGGCGAAACCGCAACATTTGATATGAAACTGGGAAGCCCAAGTCCCTGAACAGATCAGAAGGTCGGGACGTAATTCTAAAGAAGGAGTAGCCCTATCCATGGCGCAATGGTATCCTAAAATGGCACATTTTGATGAATTTGGATGGCACTTAGATGAATATATAGGTCGCGAATTTATCGCTCCTTTTGGTAACTTTGATATCACCATCAATATCAACAAAAATTATATTCTAGGAGCATCCGGTGTTTTACAAAACCCGACAGAAGTAAAAGGCTATGTTGGAAAACCAAGGATCAAAGCAAAAGAAAATAAAGTCCAGTGGCACTATGTTGCTAAAAACATCCATGACTTTGTTTGGGCTGCAGATCCAAAATTTGTTGTTGACTCCGCAAAGAGCAACCAAGGTGTGCATGTATATACTGTATATATTCCAGAAAGCGATTCTGTCAAAACAAATTGGAAAACAGCCTTGGGGTTAGCGACCGAATTTTTCGATTTTAATTCAAACACATTTGGAGCATACCCGTGGCCAAATTATACCATTATCCAAGGCGGAGATGGCGGCATGGAATATGGAACCGCAACATTGGTAACAGGTGGTCGTAATTTAAAAAGCCTAGTCGGTGTCATTTTCCACGAAGCTGCTCACTCTTGGTACCAACAGTTATTCGGAATCAATGAGACCGTAGACGAATGGTTTGACGAAGGTTTCACGTCTTATGTAGAAGAGCTTGCGATGCAAAATCTATTTGAAAAACGTGGCGCCATTGAAGCAAACCCTTCGATCGATGCATATCGTGCATACTACAAACTTGCCTTATCAGGAAAAGAAGAACCTGCCAGCCTGCTTGCAGATTACTACAATACCAATTATGCGTACAGCAATGAAGCGTATAATAAAGGACAGGTGCTAGCAGTACAATTAGGCTACATTATTGGAAAAGACAATTTGGACAAAACATTCTTAGAATTCTATAAACAATGGAAATTTAAACATCCAACGCCAAATGACTTCAAAAGAATTGCGGAAAATATAGCAGGCATCAATCTAAAATGGTACTTCAACCTGTTTATCAATACAACACGCAAGATTGATTACGCGATCAAAACAGTTTCCGATAAAGAAATTACGTTACAGAACAAATCAGATTTCGCAATGCCTATCGATTTGTTAGTAACCTATGAAGACGGAACAAAAGAACTTTTCTATATCCCTTTACGTGAAATGAGAGGCGAAAAACCGGTAGAAAACTTCAAGATATACGAAGGTATTAAAAGAACCACACTAGAAGACTGGAACTGGACACAACCATTGTATCAGATCAATTTAGAAAAAAAACCAGCAAAAGTGATTATAGATCCATCACTACGCTTAGCAGATATCGAATCCAGCGACAATACCTGGGAAAAGAAATAACATTAAAACAAGAGACCGGTTTATTAACCGGTCTCTTGTTTTAATGTTAATCTTCCCGACTTCCATCATCAGCCATCCGCACAATCTTAGGAGAGAAACTTGCGATAATATCCACCAGATCTTCTTGTGCAGCCATCACCTCGTGAATGTTTTTATAAGCCATTGGTGCCTCATCCAGACCAGCCCCGATTAGCGTTATACCATTATCCGACAACATGGATTTCAAATCTTTACGCGCTATGGTTTTTATAGCTTTCGTACGACTCATCAATCGACCAGCGCCATGAGAAGCCGAATGAATTGCCTCCTCTTTTCCTTTTCCTCGCACTAAGAAACCTGGAGTAGCCATCGATCCAGGAATAATCCCCAGCACCCCTATCGCTGCCGAAGTTGCTCCTTTCCGATGCACGATCACCTCCTCTCCCTTCCATAATTCTTTCCATGCAAAATTATGATGATTTTCAACCATCGCCAATCGCTCTGCTCCTAAAGCCCTACTGATTTTCTCATGTATGACCTCATGACAGGCCGAAGCATAATCACCAGCAAGATTCATTGCTAACCAATACTCTTGTCCTTCCGCTGTATCTAAACTCATATATGCCAAATTTTGAGCCTCATAAGGTAAAGAACAAATCTTTTTAGCCAATTTAGTATAATGATCAGCAATAGTTGCTCCCAATCCTCTAGATCCCGAATGCGTCAATAAAGCCACATATCGTCCTTTCTCAATACCAAGGGCCACATCTGCCTCGTTAAACTCCATGACCCCGAATTCAACGAAGTGATTTCCCCCGCCAGAAGAAACCTAATTGTGTCCAAGCCTTATCCTTTAATTGACGAATAAAATCATTCGCTTCAAAAGTCTTATTAGCTAAGACAGCGTGGTCAACACGTTCATGTTTCAAGTAACCATGTCCAGCACCAAATTTGGTATTATCCATAATCACTTTCTTATAAAAATCGTGATGCAGATACAGGTGCTCCTCAGGTACATCAAAAATTGACAATGCCATTCGACAACCGATATCAACACCCACGCCATAAGGAATGACTGCATGATGAGTCGCCAATACCCCACCAATCGGCAAACCATATCCTTGATGTGCATCGGGCATTAATGCTCCCGCAACTGCAACAGGAAGTTTCATCGCGAGATCCATCTGGCGTAATGCACCCTCTTCAATCTGTGACTCACCGTAAATGCTGTAGTCTTGTTTCCCCGCCTTTAAAGAAATCGTAACTTTAGCCACTTCATCAACATTTAAAAGTACTTGCGCCAGCGGTTTGAATATTTCATCCTCCAAATAGCTATCCGGAGCAGCCAATACATCCGCAAATTTCAACAACATCTCTTCTCGGGTAAACCCCAATCTCTTTTTATTAATTTTCAATGCTTCACCTAAAGCAAAATTCTCTTCATATCCCAAAGCAATTAAATCATTGCCATTTATTCGTTTATTTTCCATCGTGATCGTACTCAAATGCATATGTTTAAACCATCGTTTACAGACCGGTCAATCTTTCACATTGGTTATTCTTTTTCCCTAAACAAGGAACAGCACCTCTTTACCGCTGTCCCCTGCACCTCTTTATTTATATCTACCGCTTTAGTCTAAAAAAAAGCAGTAACTGTATTATTTCACGAACAGTTGCTTCAGCTGATCCACAATCTGACCATTACCGGAAACCGATATATTGTTTATTTTTTCAGCAATCTTCTCCACATATTCCATCTCTTTCAATTTAAACAACATCGCATTATCTTCCATCAATTTAGCTGTATTTAACAAGCTTCTTGTAGAAGCAGTTTCTTCACGCCGCGTGATGATATTGGCCTGAGCTTTTTTCTCCGCGACCAGTACCTGATTCATTATCTCTCGGATATCTCCTGGCAAGATGATGTCTTTAACACCGGCATGGAATACCTTTACCCCAAGTAGTTCAACCTGCGAGGCAGTCTCCTCTAGCACATGTGCATTGATAGCCGACTTATTGTCCATCAACTCATCCAAAGTCATTCGACCTATGTAAGAACGTAGGGCCAATTGCATCAGCATGTACAACTGCTTCTCAAAGTCTTTATTTTCAAGCAATGCTTTCAGTACATCCACAACATGGTACTGTATCGAAAAATTAATCCGAATCTGCGCCTTATCTTTAGTCAAGATCTCTTGACCAGCAATATCCATTGTTGTCAATCGTGTATCCACTTTTGAAATACTGATGGATGTCGCATTTTTCCACCAGTAGTATGTACCTGCATCCAATATCTTTGAAAAAGCTCCATCAAGAAATAGTAAACCCTTCTCCGATGGCTCTAACTTAAACTGTCGTACATAGTAAGCTAGCGTCTGCTTCTCTAATAACTGCTTGTGTACAGTTGATCCAATTGCTATCTCCGTGATATCCTCCTTCTGGAAATGATAGGTTAATAAACCCTTCCAGAAGACATGTCTGCCAGCAGCTAGTACCTGCTTATAGTTGTTGTTAACAAAAACCAGACAGATCTCATTATCGGTAACCTCCACCAATTCCACATGCTCCGAAAAACCTGCAAGCTGCAACAATACATCGACATCTAAGCTAACTGGAAAAGGCTTCGACAAATCATATAATGCTAGTTTTTCACCAAAACCTAGCCAGTATTTTCCAGCAGGTAATACACGGGTATACCGATTGTTTTTAACAACTAATCCCAACTGATTGATATCTATAGTTACTCTTTTCATATCTTATTTTATTTTTTATTCTTACTAATATCCATCGCTAGCACAAAACGATGTGCTTTATCCGGATATGTTATCATCTATAAATGATCCTATTATTTAAAAACGCCTCGATTCTTGTTCATTAAATAGAATCGGAATGTAAAAGCGGGCTAAAAGAAAAATAAAATGATGACAGCTTATCCCTAAAGAAAATACACCCCATTCGTGTATTGCTTTAAGTATTCCAATATCCTCAACCTTATCGTTGCCTTTAGCACCTAATTTATACTTCAAAGACCCCATTCAATTGTCTCCCCTTTTTTAAAAAACGAGAAGACCAAACGAGAGACGAAGCGCTTATTAAGTGGAAACTTTTTTACAGAAAGTTTAAAACTTGACTATGGAACTTTCGTTCCTCCAACCGGTGGACACATGTTTGAAATGTGCGTGGGACTCGAACCCACCCTTTTGTTGTACTCTACCCCTGAGTTACTCCGTTCGAGACGGAAGTAGGATTCGAACCTACGACCCCAACATGAGACAATCGTGATTTTTTTAAAGTCAGTATATTATTTTCGACTGAAACAACACTACCCTGCTATACAGAAACAGGAGACGAGGACCTCAAAATCATGCACTATGTCATACACCCTTTCAGGTATATATCTTAAAAAGCTATTCGCTTACTTTCTCAAAGAACTATTTGTCTTGATCGACATTACAAATGTGCGCACCCCATCACGCAACCTTCCTGCGTAGTAAAACATATTGTCAAAAAACAAAACAAAAACAACACATTAACCTGAAAATCAAACGAATAAATTTGTTAAAAAAAATAAAAACCATTAATAAAAAACTTCATGCGCAAATACATTGCGCAGTAAAAATGAATTTTGTACATTTAAATTCGTAACATTTCATCAAAAACAAAATGTCCACCAATAAACTTGCATTAATACGCTACAAAACCATAGACAGTTGCCTATGTCAACGTCATCGCAAATGGACGTTAGAAGATCTTATTGAAAAAGTATCCAATGCACTTTATGAGCTGGAGGGTATCCATAATGGTATCAGCAAAAGAACAATACAGGGCGATATTCAACTTATGCGCAGCAATAAACTTGGTTACAACGCTCCTATCATTGTTACAGATCGGAAATTCTATAGCTACAGTGACCCTCAATATAGCATCAGCAATTCGCCCATTACCTCCTTAGATATGAAGAAGATGAAAGAAGCGGTAGACTTACTAAAGCATCTTAATGGATTCTCTTATTTTGACGAAATGAGTGATATGATCTTACGTTTAGAAAATAGTCTCATTAAGTCGAAAGGAACTCAAAAGCCTGTCGTGCAAATGGAAAGTAATAAACTATTGAAAGGTTTAAACTGGATCAGCACCCTGCATCATGCCATCCTCGAAGAAATACCTTTACTCATCACTTACAAATCCTTTAAGTCACTTGGACCAACACAGGATGTTTATTATCCATATCTCTTAAAAGAATACCGCAATCGGTGGTTCTTAGTTTGTAAACCAAAAAAAGGAAAATTATTACTTATCCTTGCCCTTGATCGTATAGTAGATATTGATGAAATGGCAAAAAATGGGTTCGTACCTTATGACGGAATTGATTTCGAACGCTATTTTGCAGATACAATCGGGGTAACAAAAAGTCAAAAAGACCGTGGTCAAAAAGTGATCTTAAAAATCGACAGCTTCAATGCACCATATGTAGAAACAAAACCTTTACATAACTCCCAGCAGATCATTGATAAAAATAACGATGGTAGTATTCTCATTCGTCTTGATGTCGTCTTAAACTTTGAACTGGAGCGCGAAATTTTAGGATTTGGAGAAAACATAGAAGTTATTGCACCCCGAAATCTACGAGATCGGATAAAAAGAAGAGTCAGTAAAAACCTCCAACAGTATACCAAAGAAACAGAATAAATCCATTTTAATATGGATTTTCCTTTACCTTTGTCATCAAAACAAATTACCCATGATCTATTTTCACATTCCATTCTGTAAGCAAGCCTGTCATTACTGCGACTTCCATTTCAGTACCTCACTGAAATACAAAGACGAAATGCTCAGCATGTTATACAAGGAAATTGAACTTAGAGCCGATTATCTGGAAGACAAAAAGATTCAATCCATCTACTTTGGTGGAGGTACACCCTCCATACTCGAAGCAGAGGATATCTCCAGACTCATTGATAAAGTATCCAAGCACTTTGAGATTGACTCCAATATAGAGATTACACTCGAAGCCAATCCCGACGATCTGAACCGGGAGAAAGTCGAGAAACTTCGTCAAACTGAAATCAACCGCTTTAGTATCGGAATTCAATCCTTCTTTGAAGAAGATCTAAGATGGATGAACAGGGCGCACAACCAAAAAGAGGCTGAATCATGTATCATGCGGGTTCAAGATGCTGGATTCGAAAATATCACCTGCGATCTGATCTACGGCTTTCCACTATTAACCAATGAAAAATGGAAGAAGAATATGCAAAAGCTGGTAGATTTCCAGATTCCACATATTTCATCCTACTCCATGACCGTAGAAAAGAAAACTGCACTTGATCATATGATCAAAACAGGTAAATCGGCAGCAATAGATAGCGATCAAGCGGCAGATCAAATGCTTATGCTTATTGCGCATCTAACAGAATCCGGTTTTGAACAATATGAAATCTCCAATTTTGCTAAAAACGGCATGTATGCCAAACATAATACGAACTATTGGAAAGGGAAACACTATTTAGGAATAGGTCCATCGGCACATTCTTTTAATGGCAAGTCACGTTCATGGAATATCGCCAACAATGCCAAATATATACAGGATATTGCTCAAAATTCTCTTCCGTTGGAAACCGAGGAACTTTCATCACTTGACCGTATTAATGAATACACGATGACCTCACTCCGAACCATGTGGGGCATTAATCTAACCGCTGTAGAAGAAAAGTTTGGCGCAGAAGTAAAAAAACAACTGCAGAACAATGCTGCAGAATTCATTGATAACAATCAATTAAAGCAAGTAGAAAACAAGATCACACTAACCGACAGTGGAAAACTAATGGCAGACCACATTATGTCCGAGCTATTTATCGTAGATTAAGGGATACGTTCACGATAAATTTTGTAACTTCATACTTATGGCAAAATTGTTGACGTTTCTTCTTTTTCTATTCATGGGCATACCCAGCATTTTTTCTCAAATTAGACAAGTCGACATTGTAAAAAAAGAGATCAGTATTATAAATAAAGGGAGTGCTTACGAACTCAAGGCTTCTGAATTAGAAGACGAGCAAATTAAGATTACTTTCAGGAACGATATTAAAGATAAAATAGACTTTGGTGAAATTTACCTTAAATCACAAAAAGACTTCGAAGATCTATATGAAATCATTTTAAACGGATTCAGAACAAAAAAAGATGCGACCATTTTTGTTGACTTAGGAGCAAGCAGACTAGCACTCTTTTATTCCGATATGCTATGGGGAAATCCCCAATTGCAGCTGATACATAGCTATAAAAATGCATTGTACTCTACAAAAAGCACGAAAATGCTCAGTAAAAAAGATATTATTAAGTTCTTTAAAAAAGACCTATAAATCTGAATATCATACAAATTAAGAAATGCTATATTCACCTTTTGGAGCATTTATAAATCCGAACAAAAACAACTCTTATTTCAATAATTTAGAAGAATAAAGATATTTCATAATAATTGCAGTAGCACCTGCATGTTGTTGAACATATTGTTTTGCTTGTTTCCCCGCATATTCCCGTTTAACATTATCCTGCAGGCACGTAAGCACCTTAATCAGTTCTTCCCGATTAAGAATTGAAAACCCAGCCCCTTGCTCAATAAGGTCTTTAGCCTCTTGAAATTTATGATATTTGGGACCAAATATAACAGGAACACCATAAGTCGCGGCCTCTAACGTATTATGAATACCGACCCCAAAACCACCACCTATATAAGCTATCTTTCCATAGCCATACAATGATGAAAGCATTCCGATATTATCAATAATCAGCACCTGAGAATCTATTATTTTTTGATCAGCATAAGAAGGATAGTTTGAGAAACTGTAAGGCATCAGGAAATAACTCTAAAATTGACTTTATATGAGCATCATGAATTTCATGTGGTGCCAATATCAACTTCCACTTTGGAAATATCAACATCATCTCTTTTAATATCTGCTCATCTTCCAACCAAGTACTACCAGCCACCAAAACAGGAGATTCGCCAACAAATTGCGCAACTTCAGGAATACGCCTCAACTGCTTTGGCAATTCAACCACACGATCAAAGCGCGTGTCACCCGTCAACCCAACATTTCTAAATCCATGCTCTTTCAATAAATGAACGCTCTCTTCATTCTGCATGAAAAAATAAGTCACAGCGCTCAAGATCTTACGAAAAAAACCACCATAGGACTGAAAGAATATTTGATCCGGTCTAAAGATTGCCGAAATCATCAGTAATGGGATTTGTCTATTTTGCAGCTCAGAAAAATAATGATACCAGTATTCATATTTTGTAAAAATGACAAACTCAGGATTTATGAGATCAATAAACAGTTTTGCATTTTTTGCTGTATCGTCGGGCAAATAAAAAACGTAATCTGCCAGATTAGTATTTTTACGAACCTCATATCCTGAGGGAGAATAAAAAGTTATAACAATTTTTTTAGTGGGAAAATCTTTTTTTATACTTTCTAATACAGCCCTACCTTGTTCAAATTCACCCAACGAAGCAAAGTGAAACCAAATGTGTTTTTGCCCCGTTTCAACCGTTTGACTCATGTATGCATACCAGTCCCTCCTACCATCCACCCAAAGCTTTGCTTTAGAATGAAAAGGCGCTACAAGGCGTAATAAAAGGCCATAAAGATAGATTCCTAAAGAATAAAGAAGGCGCATGTTCGTAAAATAATACTTATATTCGTCAAAGATATTAAACCTTTTCTAATTGTTAGAATAAGTGGAAAACAAGATACGCAAACGAATTTTAATAACAGGAGCCGCTGGATTTCTAGGCTCTCACCTTTGTGATCGTTTTATTCAAGAAGAATACCACGTCATTGGTATGGATAATCTCATTACTGGAGACCTTAGAAATATCGAACACTTATTCAAGCTATCAAATTTCGAGTTTTACAATCATGATGTCTCCAAATTCGTCCATGTACCAGGGCACCTCGATTATATTTTACACTTCGCATCACCAGCAAGTCCAATAGACTACCTAAAGATTCCAATTCAAACGCTTAAAGTTGGCTCATTAGGCACACACAATCTATTAGGTTTAGCATTAGAAAAAAAGGCGAGAATCTTGGTAGCATCCACATCCGAAATTTATGGCGATCCACTTGTAAGTCCACAATCTGAAGATTATTGGGGCAATGTAAATCCAGTAGGACCACGTGGCGTCTATGATGAAGCCAAACGTTTTCAAGAAGCGATTACCACGGCCTATCACAACTTTCATCAATTAGAAACAAGAATCGTACGAATCTTCAATACATTTGGACCTCGCATGCGTATGAATGACGGCCGAGCAGTTCCCACCTTTATCACCCAAGCACTACTAGGAGAAGATATCACCCTATTTGGCAACGGTGAACAAACAAGATCATTTTGCTATGTAACTGATCAAATAGAGGGCATTTTTAAAGTACTGCATTCAGATTGCACTACCCCCATCAACATTGGTAATACGGAAGAAATTTCACTCAACCAGTTAGCGAGTGAAATCTTACAAATTACACAGGCCACAGGAAAAAAGGTCTATCAACCACTCCCCACAGAGGATCCAAAGCAGCGGAAACCAGATATTTCGAAAGCAAAGAGAATATTAAACTGGGAACCCGAAACTTCGAGAATAGCAGGATTGGAAAAAACGATTGCTTACTATCAATCGTTACCCATAGAAAATTTAGAACATAAAGACTTTACATATTATAACTTTAAGCAATGAGCAAAATACTTGTAACAGGCGGAACAGGATATATTGGTTCGCATACAGTTGTTGAATTACATAATGCAGGTTACACACCGGTTATCGTTGACAACTTATCTAATTCTAACATCAAAATGTTAGACCAAATTGAAAAAATTATCGGCATAAAACCTGAGTTTCATCAATTTGATTTATGTGACGAGACAAAAGTTTTAGAATTTGTTAAAAACAACACAGATATTAGTGGTATCATCCATTTTGCAGCATCCAAAGCAGTTGGAGAATCCGTTCAAAATCCACTAAAATACTACCATAACAACTTTTTCTCGTTAATCAATCTCTTAGAAGCTTATCGTGAAAAACCGGTGAACTTTGTATTTTCCTCTAGCTGCACCGTTTATGGAGAGCCCGATTACTTACCTGTAGATGAAGCTGCACCAGTAAAAAAAGCAACTTCTCCTTATGGCAATACCAAACAGATTGCAGAAGAAATTTTAGAAGAAACAGCTAACGCATATGACAACTTTAATATCATAGCATTACGTTATTTCAATCCAGTTGGAGCCCACGAAACTGCATTAATCGGAGAATTACCATTAGGAGTTCCTCAGAACCTTCTACCATTCATTACACAAACCGCTATTGGCAAACGTGATAAATTGACGGTATTTGGCAATGATTTCGATACGAAAGATGGTTTCTGTGTCCGTGACTTTATCCATGTTGTTGATTTGGCAAAAGCACACGTTGCAGCAATTAAATTATTAGAAAAAGGAAATCCTAAAGGAAAATACGATGTCTTTAACGTAGGTACAGGAAATGGATATTCTGTTTTAGAAGCCATTAAAGCGTTTGAAGAAGCATCAGGTCAAAAACTGAACTATGTAGTAGGGCCACGTCGTGAAGGAGATATCGTGAAGGTGTATGGTGATGTCACTAAATCGACCAATGAGTTGAATTGGAAAGCACAATTAGGCATCTTTGAGATGATGGACAGCGCTTGGAAATGGGAGAAATACCTACACGAAAATCCAATCGTTTAATAAAAAAATAGGCTAGCTGTATTATTGGTTAGCCTATTTTACATTGTCCCACAATCCTATCGACTAAAAGTTTGGTCTAATATCAGAAGATAGAACCAAATAACGTTCTTCTCCTATTTTCTTTCTCAGCCGCTGTTTTGCTTTTTTCACAGCATCTTCAGTAATCCCCAAAATATTGGATATTTCGGTATTTTTCAAACCCAATTTACCTAAGAAAATGAACCTCAGATTTGACTCTGTCAACTCAGGAAATTTCCGAAGCAAATCATTATAGAAGAGTGGATACTCCTTTAAAAATGCTTCTTTAAACAAAATCCATTTATCCTCCGTCATCAAATGCGATTCCAATAGCGCTTGTAGCTGCCCCCTCTCGTTCTCAATAGACGAAAAAGAAGTTTGCTCCACCTTTACAATTTCTGCCTTTAAGTTGGCAATATATTCGTTCTTTTCTTTCAAATAGATCGTAAATGAACTGAGGTTATTATTTGCTTCCATTAGTTTTTGGTCAGACAAATACTTTTCCATCTGTAGACTCAAAACACGCCTTTCATAGAGCACAGTTCGCACTTTCAGTTTTCGCTTAAATAAGACAAAAAGACTAATCGACAGCGCCAATAGCAATACAACAACGATACTATAGGCTCTCTTCTTAAACAACTCTTTGTCCAAACGTTCATTTCCTAGTTCTATTTTATGGATATAACTTTCCTGTTCCGCCAACCACTTCAATTTTTGAAGCTTCTCATCGCTATTCCACAGCTGCAGGCTATCATTAAGCTGTATTAATCTTCTTCTAGCCAACAACTCGTTCTTTTCATCATGACGTCTTACTGCGAGCTCCAATCTAATTTCCGTGATTTCTTTCTCCGATTTCTTTAGATAGACTTTACTAGAAGCATAAATAGCCGCACGATTGATTGCATTTTCAGCTTCCGTCAATTTCCCTTGATCTAAATAAACGTGGGCCAATAAAGTATAGGCATACATGGTGTTTTGTTCACTACCGTGCTGCTCTGAATAAACAATATCTTCTAACAAAAGTGCTGCTGCCATTTCCAAATCACCTCTTCCTCTATAGATGAGAGCCTGATTGCCGAGCGCTTTACCCAGTCTAATATTATCCCCGTTTAACTTCGACAATGCCTCAGTCTCTTTAAAAAACCGAAAAGCAGTTGTTGTATCAGCCATATTCAAGTAAGTGACACCTAATGCATCAAGGATACTGCCCATCACCTCTGATTTTGGATTAGCATATTGACGAGCAAGATTCAAATACTCTAAACTTGCACTATTATCACCCAGAGTTCCAAAAAAATACCCCATATTACGTAAAGAGATATCTGGATTTGGTAATTTATTTAACGACACTACAGGTAAAATATTTCTAATTTCCAAAAACACTTGAAAAGCCTCTGTAAGCACACGAAAGTTATATAGGTAAAAACCATAGTTGGCTTTAGTCCAAAATTCCAGCTCTTTATCCCGATTACGTTTTGCCTTTTCAATTGCAGATAAATACAAACCTGTACTTCTATCATTGATAGCATCATAAGCCTCTGCCATCCCATTTGCCAGCATATTATCGTAAGCGATTAATAGCGAAGCATCATTGTATACTTTGGCAAAGGTGATAATAGGTTTTAAGTAATTTTTCAAAGCAAGAGTATCTTTCCCAAACTCTTTCTCTTGTTTCATTAAATATTCAATCCTACTCTTGCTAGAAAATAAATCTTCCAATCTGATTGATTCAGCAAAGGCAGCGTTAAAAAAAACTAACGTAAAGAAGAATAAACTAAGAAATTTCAAATCAATAGGTTCTTATTAAAATTTGTGGGTATTTATCTACAAATATAAATAATTTTAGATGTAGTTTAGATAGAAGCTTCATTAAAAAAATGTAACTAAAAATAGCTGATTTTATAAAAATCATAAAAGAAGTGAACTTTCCATATATTGAAGATAAACGTACAGAAAAGTTTTTCTATCATCTTGAATATATACGAAAAATTCCAAATTCCCACTAAATTTTTTAAACTGTAAATTTTCTCCTATCTTTAAATCATGTCAATCCATCAAGATCCAGAATTAAAAAAAGCAGTATTAAACCTTCCTGTAAAAGAAAAAGATAAGTTATTGCTAAGATTGATTAGTAAAGATAAAATGTTAATCAAGCAACTTCATTTTCAACTGTTAGAAGATGAATCTGACTTAGAGCAACGTATCGAAAACTTAAGGAACCAGCTTAAACAACTTTTCGACTTAGGAGAATCGCAAGTATTCAACTCCCCAAGCTTGAGTAATTTTGTGGGATTAAATAAATTGGTGAAACAAGCAAGTGGCATGATCAATGAGCATGAGAAAGTCACCAAAGATAAAGTTAGTGAAGTAGAGTTTCGGATTTATGTCCTAGAAAGAGCTATTATCAATTACCCAGCTCTTTTAAGTTCATCCTATCAATCAGCAGCTCATAAACTTCAAAAATACATCGCAGGAAGAATAAAACATGCCGTGGGAAAATATGCAAAGATTCACGAAGACCATCAGTTTGATTTTAGAGAAAATTTCCAAAACATTCTAGAAACAGCCAATAAGAGCGCATTGAAGGATTATATACAGGTCTTACAAATCAATACGGACTTATGATGCTTTGTTACGAATCCGCTCAAGATTAAGGAAATTAAATAACGATACATACCAATACTCGAATACGTAGTTACACCAGTTGAGATGAGTTAAAATCGACAAGATTCATCTCATTTATTTATCAAAGTACCAGATAGGTAAAGCTAATTTTGTAACAACCCATCATTTTCATTAAATTCGCAGTATTCCAAATTAGTGAACGCGTGGGAATTAAAGAAATTATAGAAAAATACGGTCAAAGTGAGTTAACACAAACTTTGACAAAAGCGATACAAGCTAAAAATCCAAAGGTCCAATTAAAAGGTCTTATCGGTTCATCTGATGCCGTCATTGCTGTAGCGAGTTATACTTTACAAGAACGACCTTATCTCTTTATCCTACCAACACATGAAGATGCATCCTATTTCCTAAGTGATCTCGAAAGCCTCCTTGATAAACAAGTTTTATTTTTCCCGACCTCCTACCGTAAACCTTTTGATTTTACCCAGCTGGATGCAACCCACGTTTTACAACGTGCAGAAACGCTAAACGTGTTGAACCACGCATCCGAGTTGCCAAAAATGGTCGTTACATATCCGGAAGCGATTGCGGAAAAAGTCATTAATAGAAGTGATCTCGAAAAAAACACCTTAGAGATAACGGAAAACACAAAATTAAGTATAGACTTTATCAATGAGTTTTTATTTGAATACGAATTCGACCGCGTAGATTTTGTTTACGAACCAGGGCAATATGCCATCAGAGGTGGAATTGTAGATATATTCTCCTTCTCCAATGACCTACCATATCGGATAGAATTTTTTGGTGACGACATTGAAAGTATTCGAACATTCGAAATTGAATCTCAATTATCTGTATCAAAAATCCACAAAGTAACAATTGTTCCCAACGTACAAGCTAAATTTTTAACCGCACAAAACATCTCCCTATTGGAGTATATTGACAGGGATACTGTTGTTTGGATAAAGGATGTACAGTTTACATTGGATACCATAAAAGATGGAAATAGAAAAGCAACAGAATTCTGGAATGCTTTAACAGAAAAAGAAAAGAAAGACAATTCAGAGTGGATAAATCCTGCATATGGATTTTCTGATGAAAAGAATTTCAATGCCTTACTTTTTGATTTTCCAATTATCGAATTCGGGAAACAATTCTTTTATAAGCCCGATACCACAATCAAATTTGATATCCATCCACAACCTTCATTCAATAAAGATTTTAACCTGTTAATCCATAATTTCAAAGAGAATGAGAAAAATAAAATTGAAAATTTAATCTTTTCAGATTCTCCCAAACAGATTGAAAGAATATACAAAATCTTAGAAGACCTCGACAAAACAGTCACTTTTATCCCGATACACAAAGGGTTCAGGGAAGGTTTTCGCGACGATGACGTCAAATTAGCATGCTATACGGATCATCAAATTTTTGATCGATACTATAAATACAAAAGAAAAAAAGGCTATGAAAAAAGCCAAGCGATTACTTTAAAAGACCTACGCGATCTCAAACCTGGTGACTACATCACCCATATCGATCATGGTGTAGGAAAATATGCGGGACTTGAAAAAATAGAAGTCAACGGAAAATCTCAAGAAATGATTCGATTGAGTTATGCCGACAACGACCTCCTTTATGTCAACATCAACTCGCTAAATCGAATATCTAAATACTCCGGTAAAGAAGGATCTATCCCAAAAATGAACAAATTGGGTACCGATGTTTGGGACAAGCTGAAGAAAACAACAAAAAAGAAAGTTAAAGATATTGCCCGAGATTTGATCATGCTCTATGCCAAACGTAAAGCACAGACGGGTACAGCTTTTAGTCCAGATAGCTATCTTCAAAATGAATTGGAGGCATCCTTTATGTATGAAGATACTCCAGATCAGGAAAAAGCTACAGCAGATGTTAAACGCGATATGGAATCGCCACACCCAATGGATCGGTTGATCTGTGGTGATGTCGGATTTGGAAAAACAGAAATTGCTATTCGCGCAGCATTTAAAGCTGTCGCAGACAGTAAACAAGTAGCCATTTTAGTCCCCACAACCATTCTTGCACATCAACATTTTAGAACTTTTAACGAACGTCTTAAAGATTTACCCTGTACCATTGATTACATCAATAGGTTTAAAACAGCAAAACAAATTAAAGAAACACTAGCCAAATTGGCCGAAGGTAAAATCGATATTATCATTGGTACGCATCGTTTGGTCAGTAAGGATGTTAAATTCAAAGATCTGGGATTAATGATCATTGATGAAGAGCAAAAATTTGGTGTCTCCGTCAAAGAAAAATTAAAATTATTACGTGCCAATGTCGATTCACTGACATTGACCGCTACACCAATTCCCAGAAACCTTACATTTCTCGCTCATGGGAGCAAGAGATTTAAGTCTCATAAACACGCCGCCACCCAATCGTCAACCCGTACAAACAGAATTACATGTATTCAATGAAACATTGATACAAGAGGCGGTGTCATTTGAACTGGAACGTGCAGGTCAAGTATTCTTTATCCATAATCGTGTTGCCGATTTAAAACAATTAGGCGCTATGATTCAGAAACTAGTCCCTAACGCACGAGTAGGTATCGCTCACGGTCAATTAGAAGGTGATGATCTGGAAGATGTCATGCTTAAATTTATCAATCATGATTTTGATGTATTGGTTGCCACAACCATCATTGAAGCTGGTCTAGATATTCCCAATGCCAACACCATCATCATCAATCATGCACATATGTTCGGTCTGAGCGATCTTCACCAAATGCGTGGACGTGTGGGACGTTCCAATAAAAAATCGTTCTGTTACCTGTTAAGCCCTCCCCTATCTACACTTACTTCTGAAGCCTATAAACGACTTTCTGCAATAGAGGAGTTTTCAGAATTGGGAGCAGGATTTAACGTCGCTATGCGCGATCTAGATATTCGCGGTTCTGGTAACTTATTAGGCGGTGAGCAATCTGGATTTATTGCTGAAATTGGTTTTGAAATGTATCATAAGATTCTTGATGAAGCTATCCAAGAGTTAAAAGAAGATGAGTTCTCAGAAGTTTTTGCCGATGACAAAGACCACAAGTACGTTTCATTTACACAGATCGACACCGATATGGAAGTTTTGATCCCAGATGAATATGTAACCAATATCAGTGAACGTTATAATTTATACACGGAAATATCGAAACTTGAGAATGAAGAACAACTGACTGATTTTGCAGTATCATTAGAAGACCGATTCGGCCCTGTACCACATGAAGTCTTTGAATTATTTAATACATTACGCTTACAATGGTTCGGAAAGCAGATTGGATTTGAGAAAATATCCTACAAGAAGAACACCTTAAAAGGTTATTTTGTCAACAATCCAAAATCATCTTACTTTGAGTCAGATCAATTTGGAAAGGTGCTGTCATTTGTCCAACAACACCCAGAAATTAGCAATCTGAAAGAAATTAAAAAACAGTTAAGATTAGCTTTAAGCAATGTCAATAGTATTGGCTATGCCTTAAAGCTTTTAAAAGAAATGGTTTAAAATAAAGGTTATCATATTTATTTTAACAAACAGGGTTTCTATCTTGTGATAGAAACCCTTTTTTGTTAAATCAATGCTATAAAACCGATGTACCATCATCCGTTTTCACTTGAATTACGGTCAATTCTTTTCCAAAGTGCGCTAAGTATTGGGGAGATACTTGAGCGATGAATTCAGATACAAAATCGTCTTTTACAAGATTGATCGTGCAACCTCCAAAACCACCTCCCATTTGTCGTGCGCCCAATACCTGTGGGAATTGTTTAGTAAAGTCCACCAAATAATCGGACTCCTCACAGCTTACTTCATATTCTTTACTCAAGCCATGGTGTGAAGCGAACAGATTTTGACCTAATGCAACCAGATTACCAGCCTTCAAATGTTCGCATGCTTCATGAACACGCTCGCTTTCTTCTACGACAAAACGCGTTTTTGTGTATACTTCAGCATCCTTATCCTTCACCATTTCGTCCAACATAGCAACCGAAACATCGCGCATATTGACAACTGTAGAGTATTTCTCCTTTATCCACGCTATTGCTTTTTTACATTGTTCCACACGTTTATTGTAAGCTGTGTCACCTAAAGCATGCTTCACATTTGTATTCAACAAAATAATGGTAAAACCATCCAATACCAATGGAACGTATTCATATTCCAATGAACGACAATCTAATTTTAGCACATGATCCTTTTTACCAAAAGTCGAGGCAAATTGGTCCATAATACCACATTTAACACCGGCATACGTATGCTCTGCCAATTGTCCAATTTTAGGAATCTCCAAACGCTCTATATGTAATTCAAATAGTTCACTTAACGCCAATGTCGTAGCACATTCAACTGCTGCAGAAGACGACAATCCTGCTCCCAAAGGGACATCACCATCGATATAAAGGTTAAATCCACCAATTTCAAAGCCTCTTTTTTGAATTTGATCAACAACTCCTAAAATATAATTTGGCCAATGTAGATCCGTAGGAGCAATATGATCCAATTCAACCTCATATGCTCCTTTATAATCTTCAGCATATAAAGAAATTAAATTATCTGCCCTCTTAGAAACCGCGATATAGACCGCTTTATCGATTGCTGCAGGAAGCACAAAGCCATCATTATAATCCGTATGCTCGCCAATGATATTGATCCGCCCAGGAGAGCGTACAACAATAGGGTCTGCTTGAAAAATAGATTTAAATTTACTTTGTATTAATTCTTTTGTGATCATATTTTAAACGTTTTTATAATGAGTGGTAGCGCAGTTTCTTAATTGTTGAGCCGCAAATTCAGGTGTAATATCACGTTGCGGATTTGCAAGCATTTCGTAACCTACCATAAATTTTTTAACGGTTGCAGAACGTAATAATGGTGGATAAAAATGCATATGCCAGTGCCATTCTGGGAAATCTCCACTATTCACTGGTGCCTGATGCATACCTGCGGAATAGGGAAATGATGTATTAAAAAGGTTATCATAGCGTGTCGTCAGCAATTTCAAAATTGCAGCCAAATCCTCCTTTTCCTCCTCTGTAAAAGCTAATATATTCTGAATAGGTCTTTTGCTCACAATCATTGTCTCGTATGGCCAAGAAGCCCAATAAGGCACTAATACCACAAACGAGTTGTTCTCGTCGATAATTCGCTCCTGCTTTTTCAATTCTGCATTTACATAAGCGCCAAGCATAGTTCTACCATGCTTATCAAAATATTGTTTCTGATTTTTAGACTCTTTTTGAAGCTCTACGGGTACATGATTCTGCGACCATATTTGACCATGGGGATGGGGGTTGCTACATCCCATTATGGCACCTTTATTTTCAAATATTTGAATATACTTTATCCATTCATGCTTTGCCAAGTCTGCAAATTCTGCTTGCCATACATCTACAACAGCTTTAATAGCTGGAACAGTCATTTCTGGAAGCGTCAGATCATGTCGCGGAGAAAATGCAATAACTTTACAAATACCTTTCTCCGATTCCGCGATGAACAGCTCTTCTTCGTTGATATCTTCCGATGGTGTATCCTTCAAAAGTGCAGAGAAGTCGTTTACAAAAACGAAACTTTCTGAGTAATTTGGATTGACATCACCATCCGCACGCTTATTTGTTGGACACAGGTAGCACTTCTCATCGTATGCTGGTCTTTGTTCTTGATTTACATCTTCTACTTGTCCCTGCCAAGGTCTTTTACTTCTATGTGGAGAAACCAGAACACGTTCTCCTGTAAGAATATTCAACCGAGTATGGGGATCCGAATTAATTTCGAATGATTGTTGCATGATAATATTATTATTTCACAATTTTAGTCCCTAAAGATAGTAATTAGACCGTTAAAGAAAATGGCAATAAAAAAAATAAGCACTCGATTGAGTGCTTATTTTTTTTATTGCCAATATGACCACTTTTCCTAGTAGGTAGGATAGATACTTTTTTTATTATACACGCGCTTTTGGGTCATTCCCTTTTATAAGTTCAAAAATAGTAATCTCAGGTAATATTCCCACTCGTCCGGGATAGCCTAGAAAACCATAGCCAACATTTACATAGAGTTGTTTATTCTCCTTTTCTTTATATAAGCCAGCCCACTCTTTGTATACATATTTAGCCGGACTCCATTGTACATTTTTCAGACGAACACCGAATTGCATACCATGTGTATGTCCTGCAAACATCACATCAACATCTGTATCCAATACCTGAGCACGCCAATGTGAAGGATCATGAGAAAGGAGCAATTTAACAGACTGCTCTTCTGTACCTAATAATGCCTTTTGTAGATCGCCATGTTTAGGAAAGCGACCTGTGCCCCAGTTTTGAACCCCAATAATAGCCAATTCTTCATTATCAACCTTTAAAATGCGATTTTCATCGTTCAGTAAATCCCAGCCCATAACTTTATGCGTCTCGATCAAATCCTGAAGATTTTTTCTTTTGGCAGCTGAATCTTCTTTTCCAAAATAGTAATCACCGTAATCATGATTTCCTAAACTCGAGAAAACACCTAAGTCAGCTTTCAGCCTAGAGAAGATATCTTGATAATCACGCATTTCTGACGCGACATTATTGACCAAATCTCCGGTGAAAAAAATTGCATCGGGCTTTTCATTCAATAATAAATCGACACCACCATTAACTGCTTTTCTATTGTAAAATGACCCCGAATGGACATCGGAAATTTGCCCGATTGTCATACCATGAAAAGCTGCGGGTAAGTTCGGCAAATATAACTTTTGACGGCGTATCCGATAGTCATAAGCGCCAGAAATAATTCCCCAGCTTAGAGGTACCAGTGGCGATGCACCAACCAAAATCCCTGCTTTCGTTAAAAAATCCGATCGTGTGATTCCTTTGACAGGCTCTTCAGCTATTGGCATTTCCAATACATTGACTGCTTGTTTCACTGTTTTTTTTGGTGTTACCAATCTTGTTAGCCATAGTCCCCCTCTTCTCAAATCATCCAGGATAAGGACGAAGAAAAAGAAAAACTTAGAGGCTGCAGTGAGAAAAAATGCAACTAAAAAAACAGAACGAACTATAAGTGGGATATTGAATTTAAAAGATATGAGAACCCCTAGAGAAAGTAAAATTGAATAACCCCACCAAAGAATTCCAAAAGTTTTAGTCTTTGCAAACTTGATCTTCGTTGCCTTTAATGCAAAAAAGATATAAAAATCTAATATCAGAAGTATAATTACATTTACTATTAACATCGTTGTTTTAAATTAGTACTAAGCATCTAAAGCCAATCGCTTTAAAGCCTCAATCCACTTAGGGTCACCGTTTAGGCTTTCAACAAGTTGAACCTCCTCGCCTCCTAAATGCTTAAACTCATTAGCATATTCCACGCCAATTTCATCAATTGTTTCAATACAATCCGCAACAAATGCTGGGCTAAATACTAAGAGTTTCTTCTTTCCACTTTTAGCCAAAGTCTCCAATAAACTAGATGTATAAGGCTGAATCCAAGGTTCTTTACCTAATCTTGACTGAAAACAGATACTATACTGATCTTTTTGC
Organism: Sphingobacterium sp. SG20118; assembly: GCF_044740685.1. NCBI lineage: Bacteria > Pseudomonadati > Bacteroidota > Sphingobacteriia > Sphingobacteriales > Sphingobacteriaceae > Sphingobacterium > Sphingobacterium sp. SG20118. The sequence goes on along the minus strand of NZ_CP172826.1, from coordinate 66,541 downwards.
AAGCCTAACTCCTCCGCGATAGCGCGCGTCGTTGCATGACATTGTGACAAATAACAGAAAGAATTGACGTTAATTTTACATGAATCACATCCATCCTCCGGACATTTTAACTGCTTTGTCGGGTCAACTTTTCCCAATTGGCGGACAGGAAGTCCGTGGTAGCTGAAGACGATATGATCAAAACTAGCAATATCATGTTGTCTTGCGTGATCGGCAAATGTTTCAATCATCAAAGGTTCTTGGCAGTAACTGCTTACGAAACTCATGCTTGGCAGATAGTTCCATTTACGGATCAACTCCATCACACGATCGATAACCGAGCCACTAGTGGCGGAAGCGTATTGTGGGAATAAAGGTATAACACGAATCGAATCTAGCATCATACCCTCCAAATTTTTCAACGCATTTTCAATGGAAGGGTTTTGATAACGCATAGCCAGTTCAACATGATAATCTTCACCCAATGATTCTTGCAAAAGATCACGTTGCATTAGGCTATAATACATCAACGGAGAACCAGTCTCTTTATCCCAAATTGTTTCATAAATCTTAGCTGATTTTGGGGCACGGGTTGGAGCGATAATCCCTTTAACTAAAAGAGTTCTATTGATATATGGAATATCAATTACTCTTCCATCCATTAAAAATTCTGTCAAATATTTTCGAACATCTGATGTAGCAGGACTATCTGGAGTCCCCAGCTGAACTAATAAAATTCCTTTGGTAGCTTTCTTACTCATTTAACACAAAACTACGGAAATTACACGGTAGATAGTGGCTATCTACGACAAAATGAAATATTTATGACGCGTAATTTTGGATCTACAGGGCTTCTAGAAAGGTTTTAACTTCTTTCATAAGCCACATCGGAGTTGATGTTGCCCCACATATACCCACGCTATCATGTTCGTTAAAGTCTGCAATATTAATCTCGCTAATTTCTGAAACGAAATAAGTGTTGGGGTTTTCTTTAAGACATACTTCAAAAAGTACCTTACCGTTAGAAGATTTCTTTCCAGAAACAAAAACAATCTTATCGTACTTTTTAGCAAAGTGTACTAAATCTTCATAACGGTTTGAAACCTGGCGGCAAATGGTATCATTAGCCTTGACTTCATATCCTCTTTTAATCAACTCCTCTTTAATTTCATAAAACCGATCAACGCTCTTCGTCGTTTGGCTATAGAGGGTAAAGGAAGCTGGTAAATCAGCATCATCCAATTCTGCAATATCTTGGAACACCAATGCCTCATTATTCGTTTGTCCCTGAAGACCAACGACCTCGGCATGGCCATGCTTACCAAAAATTAATATCTTTTCCTCTTGATCAAAGGAGGTTTTGATTCGATTTTGCAACTTGAGTACAACAGGACAAGAGGCATCAATCAGCGTAATGTTATTTTCTAATGCAATCTTGTAAGTTTCGGGGGCTTCGCCATGGGCACGGATGAGCACTTTCTCATGTTGCAAAGTTGGCAACACATCATGGGCGATAATACGTAGGCCCTTCGCTTTAAGGCGGGCTACCTCCTCATCATTATGTACAATATCACCAAGACAGTACAAATAACCATCTTCTTCCAAGATTTCTTCGGCCATATCTATCGCATAGACTACACCAAAACAAAACCCTGAATCTTTATCAATATCAACTGTTAGATTTAATGCCATAATAATACAAAGTTAATCATTTCTAGATACTCTAGAAAAATACTTTTTTCAAAGAAAATGTGACAATAGGTGATGAATAGAAGAATATAACGCGCTTATCTTTCAGTTATTGGCAGAAATCATTACTTTTGCAAAAAAAATAACATTAATGGCAACTAACAGAACTTTTACGATGATCAAACCAGATGCAGTTGCAAATGGTCACATCGGCGCAATTTTGAATGATATTATTGCTGGCGGTTTCAAAATCGTAGCAATGAAATATATTCAATTGTCTACTGAAACAGCTGGTGCATTTTATGCAGTACACAAAGAGCGTCCTTTCTATGGAGAATTAGTAAACTTTATGACTTCAGGTCCTATCGTTGCTGTAATCTTAGAAAAAGACAATGCTGTTGAAGATTTCCGTACATTGATCGGTGCTACTAACCCAGCTGATGCTGCTGAAGGTACTATCCGTAACAAATATGCAAAATCTATCGATGCGAATGCAGTTCATGGATCTGATTCTGATGAAAATGCACAAATCGAAGGATCTTTCTTCTTCTCACAATTCGAGAGATTTTAGTCTTAATCAAAATCATAAGAAAGGCGTTCAGCATACAAGTTGAACGCCTTTTTCATTTCTAAAAATCTCGTTTACCAAGATATTCATTCTCTTTAGCGGTCATCAAAGCTTTATCTTCTGGTTTTTTATCGTAATATCCACATAAATGCAATACACCATGCATGATAACGCGATGTAATTCTTCTCTGCTATCGACCTTAAATTTATCCGCATTTTCAGAAATACGCTCAACACTGATGAAGATATCTCCCGCGATTACATCTTCATCTTCCGAAGAGTCGAAAGTAACCACATCAGTATACGTATCGTGGTTCAAATATTGTTTGTTGATTTCCAACAAGTACACATCTGAACATAAAATGAAACTTAACTCTCCTACACGTTTAAATCCTTCAGATTTAATCGTTTTCATAATCCATTCTCTAATCTTTGCCTTTTCCTTTAATTTGAAATCAACATCTTCAGTAAAGAATAGGATATCTTTTAATGCCATATTAATATGCTTTTGTTTCCATATATGTCTGCAAAATAAGGGCTGCTGAAATTGTATCAACAATACCTTTTTCTTGCCTTTTATTTTTTTTCTTACCACTCTGAGCAATTACAGCAGAGGCCATTTTAGAAGTAAACCGCTCATCCACTTCTACCACGGGGATGGTAGGATATGTTTTCTTTAACCTGCGAACAAAGCCTAGCACATGTATGGCAGATTCCGAATCTGTTCCATCCATTTGCAATGGTTTCCCCACAACAAAAGTCTCCACTTGCTCATTTTTAAAATAATCTTCTAAAAATTTCCAAACTTCGTCTGGATGCACCGTTGTCAATGCTGTTGCAATTATTTGCATGGGATCAGTCACCGCTATACCGATACGTTTGGTCCCATAATCAAAAGCCATTACTCTCATACTGATGCTTATCTTGAATATTTTGACAAAAATACAAATCTGTTTCTGTAAATAGATGCCCAATTGATTAAAATAATCTATAAATTTGCTAGACTTTAAATCAAAAGGAATGAAATACACCATACTAATTGGCCTTTTCTTGGCAGCTTCAAGTATAAAAGCAAATGCGCAAGATTACCAAGAGCTTGTTCTAAAGGATAGGCAAGAAAAAGCTTTGAGCTTATCTAAGTCCAAATTTGGACCCTTACCCGCAGATCAAGTACAGTTTTTAGATTACTTCCCAGTCGATCAAGATTACCGGGTTACAGCAGATGTAACTTTGTTATTGGGTGAGGAAACCTTCAAAATGCCCACCTACGATGGCACAAGCAACCCCTATAAACGTTACGCTATATTGAATTTCACCTTGAACAATAAACCTTATCAATTGACAGTTTATCAAAGTGCAGCACTATTTCAAAATCCACAGTACAAGAATCACTTATTTTTACCCTTTTTAGATTTAACAAATGGTGAAGAGAGTTATAGTGGTGGACGTTACATTGATTTATCAACTGAAGATATCATAAGCGGTAAGGCAACCATCGATTTCAATACCGCATACAATCCTTATTGTGCGTACAGTAATGGCTATCGCTGCCCTGTACCACCCCAAGAAAACATTTTAGAAACCAAGATTATGGCAGGAGAAAAAGCATTCCATAAAGAAAAAAACGAAAGACCTATTGATATCCAATCGGGAATGAACTTTAATCAGGAAGACTTACAGATTATTACTAGTGGACCAGCAACAGAAAAGCTACGCATACTGCAAATAACTGATAAAAAAGACCTTGCTATACTGACAACTCCATCAGTTGACCTTAAATATAATGATTCCTCAATTTCTGCATTAGAAAAGAGAATGTTAAGCACGGTTCAACATCCCGAGCACGCTGGCGTTGGTATCGCGGCACCACAGGTAGGAATCAATAAAAATTTAATCGTAGTTCAAAGATTTGATAAAGAACATGAACCATTTGAAAGCTATATCAACCCTAAGATTATTTGGAGATCAAAATTGACGCGAAAAGGAGTAGAAGGATGTTTATCCATACCCGACCGTAGGGAAGATGTATTACGAAGCTATACAATTCGACTGCAACACATCAGTAAAGAAGGAAAGATAATGGAAGAAAATATTGAAGGATTTACGGCAGTCATCTTCCAGCACGAAGTTGATCACTTATATGGCATCCTTTATCCCGATCGTGTAGAACAAGCGCAAAAAGAAGAGTTTGAACCTTTAAGTGAAAAAATGGAATTTTTCATAAAACCACATGCTTTACGTCCTTAAGAACACCCCGAGAAACTAGAACTACCTCTATTATTTTTTAATGATTTAATACCGGTTTATAATTCGATTGAGATTCAAACAACTTAACACCTGCTTTGTATCAGCTCGGTATTTTTTAGAGTTATACTAGAGGTATTATACAGGGTTTATAGAGGGTTCATAGAGGTAAAGCTCTATAAACCCTCTATAAATTCTATCTAATAACAGTTTTAATATCGAAGTAGGTATTACTTTGATACTAAGTTGATATGAATGCGCTTTCAACAAAACACCGCCCTTACTTAAGAGCATTTCTTAAATTATTAATCGCATTTAAATTTCAAGACAAAAAAAGAGCATAAAACTATATTTTATGCTCTTTTTTGAATTTATAATGCTTGTCAATACTTGACCGCATAAGACTTCTTCATTTTTTCTCAAAAGGTCGTACTTACCGCGCGATCATTTTAATTTCAAACAAAGTATTCCAAAGTTTACCGGTCACAAATAGACGATCGCTCGCCTGATCATATGCAATACCATTCAACTCATTATCATATTGTGCATGCTGGTAGATTCCTACCAAATTTATTCTACTCTCTACCACTCCTGTTTGCGGATTGATAATAACAATAATATCTTGTTCATATACATTGGCATATACCTTTCCATTGATATACTCCAATTCATTTAATGCAGCAACTTTTCCATTATTGTCATATACCTCAATGAAATCTATTTCTTCCTGCGTATTTGGATCTAAGAAATATAATTTATGTGATCCGTCAGACTTAATCAAACGTTTACCATCAAATGTTAGCCCCCACCCCTCTTTGCTATTATGATAAGGAAATGTTTTCTCCAATTCAAAACTTGATTTATTTAGAACGAAGCCTTCCATATTTCTCCATGTTAACATCACGATTTTATCCCCAACAATGGTCATGCCTTCGCCGAAATATTTTTCTGAGTCAAAATCTTTTCGCTGCAATACCTTCCCTGATTTTAAATCGACACGTCGCAATGAGGTAAGTGTACCATTCCCGCTACCAGTAGACTCGTATAGAAATCCATTTTCGTATTGCAGTCCTTGTGTAAATGCTGTTGTATCATGAGGGAACTTATTAACAACCTCAAAACCATACTCCTTAGGTGCAGGAGGTACCACACTAATATATTCACTCGCACTGTCTACTTTAGCTCCCTGATATAACTTCGCCGAAATATTGCGAGCACCTAGCGCTAAGTTTTTGCTATCGACTTGAAGTGCTGTTGTATCTTGCTTTTGTCCAACCACCTGATTATCGATATAATACACCACAGAGTCCAAATCTGATGAGGAAAATTTCAATTGCAACTGAATGGGCTCTCCTTGCTCTATGGATTGACTCGTGTCAGGTTTCGCAAACTCAAGCTTACTCGATTTCTTAGTTTTACAGGCTCCAAGCCCAAATATTAATCCTAAAAAGACATACGTTGTTTTTTTCATATAAAATATACTTTATTCATTCCAGAACGCATCTTTGATATGTTCTATTTGTATGGTTTCTTTATCCGCGATAACGATGGATACGATATCAAAACGGATCTCTCCTTGTACCTTATATTTTTTTAAATAATAATCCGCTGCCCTTGTCAATTTTCTCTTTTTTTTCCAATCGACAAATTCAAATGGCTCACCGTAATCAATTTGACGTCGTGTCTTCACTTCAACAAACACCAAAATATCAATATCTTTGACAATCAAATCTACTTCTAAATTCTTACATCGCCAATTTCTTAACAAAATTTCACAGCCTAAATCCTGCAGAAATTTCTCAGCATATGATTCGCCTAATTTTCCAAATTCAAGATGTTTGGCCATACTTTATTTGACTACGGTATTTCCGAGCAATCCTCCCAACATCTTCTCTGCGTCTTTAAGCTTTTGATATTTAAAAATTAATACCTCTACATTTACGTCGTCTTTCTCACTTTTTAATTCTTCCCTAATCTTATCCATCTCACGTGTTATCTTCCGCTTCTTAATTCGGTAAATTGCCGTAACAACAAGTGCTTTTAGGTGTTCGTATTCTTGGGTGACATAAATTTTGCGTTTATCATCGTTCCAATTTTCACTCAAATTGTATTTTGATGCCACGCAATTAATCGCAAGCTCAGCAACAGTATCATCTGGATTTGAATAAAACTGTTTTGCTTCGGGGATTTCATATTTTTCAGCTGCTTCTCGGTAAACTTTTAAAATATAAGCCGCAGCCTTATCCTCAAAATTAACATCCTCAATATTACTTAGTAATACGCCTGCTACCGGAATATCTCCATCACCTTCCCAGGTCGCTAAATAATCTCCATAATTAATCAGGATACGTATTATCTCACGTTCTTGTAGAATTTCTGGTGTAATTTGTTGCGTCGGTGTTTCACCTACAAGTGCTGCTGCCCCACCTCTTTCTTCATCTGTCATGAAGAAATCTGCAGGCGGACCGTCCATTGGCGGTACACCTGAACCTATAGCAGGTGTGCTCTTCTTGCTAAAATCCTTATCTGCTCTTTTAGCTTTTGAAATTCGTATTTTATTAAGTTCAGAAAGTAAGATTCGCTCTTCAATATCCAATAAATTGCTACACTCTCGAATAAATACGGATACTTTAATTTCATCAGGTATCAGTGCAATACTTTCAACTACATCACGAATAACTTCTGCTCGTTTGATTGGGTCATTATTCGTGTCACGAAGTAGGATCCTTGTTTTATAAAAAATAAAATCTTGTTGATTTTCTTTGATGTAAGCTTTAAATGCCGAAGATCCAAATTTCTTCACATAAGAATCTGGGTCATTCCCATCAGGGAATAGCAAAATCTTAACGTTCAAACCTTCTTCAAGCAACATATCTGTTCCACGAAGGGACGCTTTTATTCCTGCTTCGTCTCCATCATAAAGTATCGTGACATTTTTAGTAAAACGTGCTATCAACCGAATCTGAGCGGTAGTCAATGATGTTCCTGAGGAAGACACCACATTTTCAACCCCTGCCTGATGCGTGGATATAACATCTGCATAACCTTCGACCAAATAGCAATTATCATCATCCATGATTGCTTTTTTGGCGAAATTAAGTCCATAAAGCACATCTGACTTATGATAGATATCACTCTCCGGCGAATTTACATATTTGGGAACTTTCTTATCAGTCTTTAAAGTTCGGCCTCCAAAACCGATAACTCTTCCTGTAAGATTATGAATTGGGAACATGACACGTCCACGGAATCGATCGTACAGGCTCTTATCATCCCGCTCGATGGCGAGACCAATTTCTTTGAGATAGTCCGGATGAAAACCAGCCTTTACGGCAGCATCAACAAAAGCGGTCCAATTATCGGGAGAATAGCCAAGTTCAAATTTCTTAATGATGTCTTCACGGTAGCCGCGTTCTTTAAAGTAATGCAATCCAATAACCTGTCCCAACTCTGTGGTCCACATCTGCTCTTTAAAAAATTTACTTGCCCAACCGCTGAGCACATATAAGCTTTCTCGCTTATCTTGCGCCGCTAATTGCGCAGGCGATCGTTCTACTTCTTCGACCTCGATGCTATATTTATTGGCAAGATATCGGATGCCTTCTGGATAGGAAAATTTCTCCAACTCCATCACAAACTTCAACGAGTCTCCTCCTACACCACAACCAAAGCACTTATAGATACCTTTTGAGACAGAAACGTGGAAAGAGGGCGTTTTCTCATGATGAAAAGGACAATTCCCAATAAGCGATGTCCCTCTCTTTTTCAAGTCTACAAATTCCCCTACAACCTCCTCAATGCGAGCTGCATCCAACACTTTATCTATTATCTCTTGCTTGATCAATTTCGTATCCCTTTATGTTCAGTAAAATTAATAATTATATAAGCAATTACAACATCAAATTGATCTACATTCCTGCTACCCAAGCTAAATATTTTGTTATTTTTGTATTACTATAAAAATGCTTGAATAGAAAGCTATGTCATTTAATATCAAAAAAATCTGTTGTATTGGTGCTGGATATGTCGGAGGACCTACAATGTCTGTGGTTGCCCAACAATGTCCTAACATCCAAATCACTATTGTAGATGTCAATGAAGACCGTATTGCGGCCTGGAACGATGAAAATCTAGACAACCTACCCATTTACGAACCCGGGTTGGCAGAAATTGTTGCTGAAGCGAGAGGTCGCAATTTATTTTTCTCTACAGAAGTTGAGAAAGCCATCGATGAGGCAGATATGATCTTTATTTCGGTCAATACCCCAACGAAAAACTATGGGAAAGGAAAAGGTATGGCCGCTGATCTCAAATACATTGAACTATGTGCAAGACAAATTGCTGCTGTTGCTAAAACAGATAAAATAGTGGTGGAAAAATCCACCCTACCTGTTCGTACCGCTGCCGCATTAAAAAGTATTCTAGACCATACCGGTAATGGTGTCAATTTTCATATCCTGTCAAATCCAGAATTCTTAGCTGAAGGCACGGCTATTCAAGATTTATTAGCTCCTGATCGTGTACTAATTGGGGGAGAAAATCAGGAGGCTATTGATACACTTGTAAGTATATACCAAAACTGGGTCCCTAATGATAAAATATTGACTACAAATCTGTGGTCATCAGAATTATCTAAATTAACGGCAAATGCTTTTTTAGCACAACGTGTATCTTCTATCAACTCCATTTCAGAACTTTGTGAAAAAACAGGAGCGAATGTCGACGAAGTAGCAAAAGCAATTGGCATGGACACCCGTATTGGTGCAAAATTTTTAAAAGCATCAGTTGGTTTTGGAGGTTCTTGTTTTCAGAAAGACATTTTAAACCTTGTTTACATTGCCAGAAGCTATGGGCTAAATGAAGTTGCAGATTATTGGGACCAAGTGATTATCATGAATGATCATCAAAAACATCGATTTGCAGATCATATTATTCAAACCTTATATAATACTGTTTCTGGAAAGAAAATCACGTTTTTAGGATGGGCTTTCAAAAAAGACACGAACGATACTAGAGAATCTGCAGCCATATACGTTGCTGATTATTTATTAAATGAACAAGCGGAAATCACGATTTATGACCCAAAAGTATCTGCTGAACGTATATATGCTGACCTTGATTATTTGAATACGAGAAGCCCTGAAGAAAATAGAGCACTTGTAAAGGTCGTAAATGACCCTATGCAAGCTTGCGAAGATGCACATGCTATTGCAGTGTTGACAGAATGGGATGAATTTAAAGATTACGACTGGTCTATAATCAAAAAACAGATGAAAAGGCCATCTTTTATTTTCGATGGCAGAAAATTGTTAAATAAATCGCATTTAGAAAATTTAGGTTTTAATTATTATGCCATTGGGGAATAATTCTTGGCATCATAAAAAAAGGGTTGTTCGCGAACAACCCTTTTTTATTACACCCTACCTCTAACATAGAGTGAGGTCATCTGAAAGACAGCGTTATACATTTAGAGTATAACATCAATCAGATTTATTAGTGCCTGTAATACCTTTTAAAAGAATAGAAGAAGAAAATTGAAAAGGCTTACAGGACTTTTTATCTGCTAAGAAATCATCTGATATATTTCGCTCATATAGGTTGATTCCGAAAGTGCATCTGAAAAATCATTCCATTCATCTTCGTTGAATACAAAGACAATCTCTGGACAAGGAGTATCAATCAACACCCTCATATCTCCATCAGGAAAGCTAAAATAATTACTTTTGATATTACTCTGCATAGTCGCTGCAACAAATGCCTCAAACTTTAGATATCCCAAACTTAGGAGATAAGAATCCTGCCAAATATAAAATGTTTTACATTTGATGCAATAACTAATATGGGATTTACCTTTATGACTGAGAACAACTGACTGACACATATAATTCGCTTATATTAAAACATGATTACCACTATTATTATTTAGACTAATTATAAACAATAATCAAATGTAAAAATTATTTTTGTATCTAACGAATAAAAACAAAAAAAGGAGCAAAATATTTTGCTCCTTTTTTTGTTCTATTTTGGTCGACTAATTAATTCAACCCTCTTTTTATTAGCAAGTATTTTGGATCTGGATCAACACCTCTAAATGCTTTATACATTTCTGCTGGATCTCCAGTTCCACCTTTTTCTAAGATGTTACGACGGAATGAATCTGCCGTAGTTTGATCATACAATGATTTCTCCTTGAAAGCTGCGAAAGCATCTGAATCTAATACCTCAGACCAGATGTAGGCATAATATCCCGCAGAATATCCCCCTTCAAAAATATGTCTGAAATAAGTGCTTCTATAACGTGGGATAATGGCATCGATTAAACCAATTTTCTTCAAAGATTCTTTTTCAAATGCATTGATATCTCCTTTTATTGGAGCTGTAGCAGCGTGATAGTTCATATCAAGTAAAGATGCTGCTAAGTATTCCACTGTTGCAAAACCCTGATCAAAGGTTCCTGCTTTTTCCATTTTAGCTATTAAAGAATCTGGAATCGCCTCTTTTGTTTTATAATGTTTAGCGTACTCTTTCAATACTGATGCATCAGCCGCCCAATTTTCCATAATTTGAGATGGTAATTCTACAAAATCTCTGGAAACTGAGGTTTCCTGCTAAACTTCTATATTTCACATTGGATAATAAGCCATGTAAAGCATGACCAAATTCATGGAACAAAGTACTTGCTTCATCAAAAGTTAATAACGCCGGTTGATCGCCAACAGGTTTCGTGAAGTTACAAACGATGGAGATTACAGGAGCATTGCGTTTTCCTTCTTTTTTACTTTGACTACGATAAGAAGTCATCCATGCACCACCGCTTTTCGATGCACGAGGAAAGAAATCGGCATATAATAATCCCAAATGCGAACCATCTTTGTCCTTAACCTCGTAAACCTCTACATCTTTATGGTAAACAGGAACATTGTTTAACGCAACGAAAGTTAAACCATACAGTTTATGAGCAACTGCAAATGCACCTTCTCTTACAGTAGGTAAGCTGAAATAAGGTTTAATCTCATCCTCATTTAATGCAAATCTATTTTTGCGAATGATCTCTGTATAATATCTCCAATCATAAGGGGCTACCTCAAAATCGCCACCCTGTGCTTTGATTTCTTTATTGATATCTGCAGCCTCACCTTTTGCTTTACTTAGCGCTGGAGTCCACAGTTTATTTAGCAATTCGTATACGTTGGTTGGATTCTTAGCCATTGATTCTTCCAAGACGTATGCAGCATAAGAAGTATAACCCAATAATTTAGCTTTTTCTAAACGTAGATTAGCAATCTTTCTTAAGACTTCCTTATTATCATGCGCATTATCATTATTGCCACGCATTTGATAAGCTTCCCAAATCTGCTTTCTTAAATCTCTGTTCTGAGCATATTGCAAGAATGGCATAACAGAAGGATTTTGTAAAGTAAACAACCACTTGCCTTCTTTTCCTTTCGCTATTGCATCTTCAGCAGCAGCAGATTTTAATGATTCTGGCAAACCTTCTAATTGGCTAGCACTATCAACAACCATTTCAAACGCATTGGTCTCTGCTAATACATTTTGACCAAACTCTACGGTTAAACCTGCTAATTCAGAATTGATTTTCTTTAACTTCGTTTTGTTCGCATCATTTAAATTAGCGCCTGAACGAACAAAATTCTTATAGGTATTTTCCAACAGTTTAATATCTTCAGCATCTAAACCTAATGATGCCTTCTTATCCCAAACCGTTTTAATGCGAGCGAATAGTTTACTATTCATCGATATGTCGTCGTAATGGCCTGTTAATACAGGTGCCAATTCCTTATCTAAAGCACTGATACTATCGTTTGTATTCGCTTTACTTAAATTGCCAAATACACGCGATACATTACTCAATAAACTTCCTGCATTTTCAATCGCTAAAATTGTATTTTTAAAAGACGGTTCTTCTGTATTATTTACAATCGAATCAATTTCTAAATTATGAACTTTAATGGCCTCCTCGTAAGCAGGTTTAAAATGTTCATCCTTAATTTTATCAAATGGAGGAACATTAAAAGGGGTATCATAAGCTAATAATAGCGGATTATCAGTCATTTGTTTTTTTTCTTCACAACCAACAAAGGCAGTTGCCACAATCAAAAAGAATGGCAAAAGTCGTTTTTTCTTCATTATATAATTTTTTTTTCTCGCAATAATTTGGGCAAAGTTACAAATATTTGGTCAAGTAATCCTTTTTACAAAGATCAAAATAAGTAACTATATTTATCACAATAATGTAATAACCAGAAAAGTAATGAAACAATTTTTTATTTTTATTGTCTCTTTACCAATAAATTCGAATAAATGAATAGTATCAACCATTTTTTTCTGTATTGCGCTGGCATACATGAAGAAACCCTGCGTAAATATCCTCAAGAACATAATAAATATGTCGCCATAGGAGCAACGATTTTTTTCACAGGATTATTTGCCAGTCTTTCTGGCGGTTATGCTATGTATTTTGTATTTAGTGGAACTTATTTGGATTGGCTCTTAGCAATTGTATTCGGCCTAATATGGGGGTTGATGATTTTTAATATGGACCGATATATTGTCCTAAGCATCAACAAATCAAAGACAGGGTCGTTCCAATTTCTACAAGCCTTACCTCGTATCTTATTGGCAATACTAATTGGAGTAGTCATTTCTAGACCTTTGGAACTTAAAATATTTGACAAGGAAATTAGGGAAAATCTTAAAACAACTTACATTGCCAACGAGCGTGCAAAAATTGATAGTTTAAATATCATTTTCAATAAAAAGTATGTATTCGAGCTTAATCAGCTTAAGGGCTTGATAGCAGAGCGAGATTCCCTAGATGCTAACATCAAAACAGACCGGCAAAAACTGAACTATGAAATTTTCGGAAATAAAACAACTGAAACCTCAGGTGTGATAGGCTACGGACCTTATGCAAAGCGAAAAGAGCTCGAATTGGAAAAATCTACGGTATACCTGGATACATTACGAAGTAAAGTTATGGCCCAGGAAAACAATATTCGTGATAAACAGCGCGTGGAAGGTATTTTAAATCAAAAAGGACTCTCAAATGCTAGTTTGGATAGTGCTGTTAATTTAGCAGGATTTGCAGACCGAAACTCAGCATTGGGTAATCTTAAAATAAAAGCGAACGGCAAAGTGGATCAAGCAACAGAAAATGCGGTTACTTTCATAGGCCTGCTCTTTGTTTTTTTAGAATGCTTACCCGTATTTGTGAAGTTGCTTTCCGGTAGAGATGCTTATGACCGACAGATTCGCAATCAGAAGACAATCGATGAATATGAGTCTGACGTATATACAACGACCGAAATGGCGGCTATTGATCATTTAAAGGATGCTTCAGTAGATATTAGCATAAACAAAAGACTTAAAAAAATGAATGCAGAAATAGAAGAAGTTTAATCTTCTTCTACCTCTTCATCTAAATATTTTGAATCGATTTGTTTATTAGCCTTTGCGCCCAATTTTTTCAGATTCTCTACTCTTCTAATGATATTTCCGGGTCCAAAAGACAGCTTTTTGGAAGCATCTTCATGACTTTTCAAAGCCTTGTGCAACTGCGCTTGTACTTGGTCCATATCGGTTAAGAAACCATAAAATTTATCGTATAAGGCCCCGGCTTCTTTTGCAATTTCAATGACATTACGCGTTTGGCGCTCTTGCTTCCAAATGCTAGCAATCGTACGCAGGGTAGCCAATAAAGTCGAAGGACTTACAATAACAACTTTTCTGTCCCAAGCATCGCTGAAAAGATCGGGTTTTTCTGAAACAGACATACTCAAAGCCGATTCTATTGGCATAAAAAGTAATACGAAGTCTGGTGACTCTATACCATATAACTCATGGTAATTTTTTGCAGATAAATCTTTAACGTGATTTTCAACAGATAAAATATGTTGCCTCGCAAAAGTTGCTCGTTCTATATCATCTTCTGCATTTACCCAACGTTCATACGCGACTAATGAGACTTTCGAATCTACAATCAGATGTTTATTTTCAGGTAAATCAATGATCGCATCTGGTTGCATACGTCTGCCTTCCATATCCAACAAAGATGCCTGCAATCTAAATTCACGGTCTTTCTCCAAACCCGAGCGTTCCAAAACACGCTCAAGGATTACCTCTCCCCAATTCCCTTGTTTCTTTGCATCACCTTTAAGGGCTCGAGTCAAATTTGTTGCCTCGTCTTTGATTCGTAAACTCTGTTCCATCAATTGCTGTACGACACCTTTTAAAGAATTACGCTCAGCAGCTTCTTGCGAATATGTTTTATCAACTTTTTCTTCAAAAAGTTTGATTTTTTCTTTCAAAGGGTCTAAGATAAGTCCAATAGATTTCGAGTTAGTTTCGGTAAAGCGAAGCGTTTTTTCTTCTAAAATCTTATTTGCGATGACTTGAAACTCAGCATTAAACTGACTTTTAATCGCTGCGATTTCAACTTTCTGTTCTTGAAATTTATCTTGTTGTGCTTCATAAAAAGAACGTGTACTTTCCAAAGAACGCTCTACGATCAATACATGTTCCCGTTCTTTCTCTAATTCGTCACGTAACATTGCTCTTTCTTGCAATAAACTCTGTTCGCGTTGTTGTACTTTAGCCAATTCAATAGACATCAGCTCCTTCTCACGACGCCATTGGCTATCATCCTGAATTGAATCTTTCTTCTTCAATGAAATCACGATAAGAACGACCAATAAAATAATAACGATAATAATATACATTGTTTCCATAAACTCTTTTTAAGAAATAAAAAATGGTCTTGTCAGACCATTCAGATTATTGTAATTTTTGATGGGTACGCCACCATAAATCGGGCATTTCACCCGTTACTGCCAACTGATAATCTTCATATCGACATGGAACTAAGTGATAACGTTCGTTTACAGATCGTGACCCAAAATAGGGAACTTGCATCCACCAGCGATCCGATTTTTTACTTTTAACAAATACCAACTCATGATCCTCGTTTTCCAAGGTGGTCCGGTAGATGATATAGGAAGACTTAGGCAACAAGGGAGTATCTTGTTTTCGGTTATAAAACCCATCGATAAAACACCAGATCATTTGCGAAACCAACATCGCTGTCTGTTGCATAGGATCGTAGTCAGGATTAAACTCATAAAAACCAATAGACGAACATTTGTCTGACATTCCGGCATAGCGTGCAATCTGACAAGCCTCATCACCATATAATCCATTTGGCATAGCATTGGCATTGCCAGATGCGTCTGATGAACGAATGGCTCCGATATCAAAACTGACCATGTCTGCTGCTCGCACTAAAGGCTCAGACTGATCCATACGACCAGCAATAGCGCCAACACGAGTTGCATTAAAGAATAACTTATCGTACATACTCAAAGATTCCTTGCTGACTAAATAGGTCTGATAGGCGATATTATTCAAATTGAATAAATAATCTGGCTCATGTAAAATAATGTGATTCAAATACGACCTAGAATCCAATGCTACCTGCTCACTGCTTTCTTGGTTTAGATCAAATCTAGCATCTATAACCGCTAATTCGACCTTTTGTCCCATACTCTGATAGCCCAAATATTGTGCATAAGTCAAATCATGACCACCACCTATAATAATAGGAATGATTTCCTCAGCAATTAACTCTTCTACAATAGCTTTTAATGCAGCATAAGTATCCTTCAACGTAGCTCCAGCTTTGACATTCCCTAAATCTACTGCATTGATTGCATAATCTCCCTGATAGAGCTTATATAAATGTTTACGAATGGCATCTGGAGATTTTGCACAGCCTTGGTTATTCACCGCTGCTCGATCTTCCTCTACTCCGATTATTGCCAATTGAGGCTTATCGTCCTTATCCCAACTTGGGAACTGATTGTCATAAATACGAAGAACATTCCCAAACTGCGAACGTAAAAACCCTTCATCGGGGAGGAGCTCTTTGGCAACAATTGGGCTAAAAAAAACGGATAATGACATATGATAAATTTGTATTGGTGATAATCAAAAATGAAAACCTTGTCTTAGACAAATATCCATTTATTAACTTACTTTTGAAAACATTATTTTTAACGTTATCTTTAACATGTGATATTAATAACAGGAGGAACCGGATTCTTAGGCGCTACATTGATCAAACAGATGATCGATTTGGGCATTGATGTAATAGCAATAAAACGCTCCAGCTCAATCATTCCACAACAGCTATTATCTTCGTCTTTAATCCAATGGGTGAATGCCGATATTTGTAACTATTTTGAATTGGCAGAGATTTTTTGCAATATTACAGAGGTATACCATTGTGCTGCTGTCGTATCTTACCAAAAGCAAGACGCTGCAAACATGATAAATGTAAATAGGGATGGTACCTCGCATATTGTCAATCTATGCTTAGAGCATAACGCTAGGCTCGTCCACGTGAGCTCCGTTGCTGCTTTAGGATCGAGCAAAAACCAAACACCAGTTAGCGAGAAAGATTATTGGGAATATGAACCGACCTTATCAAACTATGCCATTTCTAAGTATGAAAGTGAGATGGTGGTATGGAGAGGAATTGCTGAAGGCTTAGATGCAGTTATTGTCAATCCTTCAGTTATCATTGGCGCATCATCTGGTAGTAAAGGGTCGGGTGCAATATTTTCACTCATCAACAAAGGTCTAAAATATTATCCCACAGGGACCGTTGGTGTAGTTGATGTCGAAGATGTCGCCAACATCATGCGTTACTTAATGGCTACAAAATCAATCTCTGGCGAACGGTTCATCATCAATAATGTCAACCTTAGTAATAAAGAATTGCTCGAAAAGGCTAGTGCAGTAATGGGCAAAGCAGCTCCTAAAATAGCCGTATCTCCAACACTATTACATATCGCTGCAACTTTAGCTACTTGGGTAGCAGCTATCAAGAACGAAAAATCAACACTGACCAAGGATAGTGCTAGGGCTTCTAGTGAAAAACTCGCCTACTCAGCTGCCAAATTACAGCAAGTTTTGCCCTTTAAATATAAATCTTTAGACCTAACATTAAAAGAAATCGCTCAACAGTATAGTCAATCAACAATCTAACTCCTAAACAAACTAAACCGTGAAAAATTATTACATTATCGATTTTGACAGCACCTTTACGCAGGTAGAGGCTTTGGACGAATTAGCTAAAATTTCACTTGAACATCATCCTGATCGCGAAAAAATATATCTCGAAATCGAACGGTATACAAATCTTGCGATGGAGGGAAAACTATCTTTTCGTGAAGCGCTGGCAGGTCGTGTTCAACTCCTTCAAGCGAACAAAAGTCATCTCGACAAACTCATTACCCACCTCAAAAAGAAGGTGTCTACCTCTTTCTCAAGAAACAGAGAGTTTTTTAAGAAAAATTCAGATACTGCTTGGATTGTGTCCGGTGGATTTAAAGAATTCATTACACCAGTCGTGACTCCTTACAATATCAAAAAGGAGAATATTTATGCCAACACCTTTATATTTGATGAGCATGATAATATCATTGGATTTGATGAATCGAATCCATTATCGGATGAGGGTGGAAAAGTTAAATTACTAAAAGAGTTAAAAATAGAAGGAACCATCTACGGCATTGGTGATGGCTATTCAGATTTTCAATTAAAAGAGTCAGGTCTCATTGAAAAATTCTTTGCTTTTACGGAGAACATCTCCAGAAAAACTGTGACTGAAAGAGCGGATTTCATCACACCTAGCTTTGATGAATTTCTATACGTTAATAATTTACCTCGTGCCATATCCTATCCAAAAAATCGAATCTTATGTTTGATTGTTGGTGATGTACCCGAAATAGCTGCACATATCCTCAAAAGGGATGGTTTTTCGATACGATCGAAAGATACATTCGAAGAAAAGTATACCAAAGATGTGGGTATGTTATTGCTCGGGAAAGACATCAAAGTTTCTGATGAGCAATTGTCCCGCGCAGATAAATTAAAAACAATCGGCGTGATAGGAGATGCAAAAAGTCATCTCAGTAAAGAAATCTGTAATGCAAAGGGGATCGTTGTCTTTGATGATAAAAAAGACAAGAAAAGAAATGCAGAATTTATTCCGAGAAGAATGGCCGATTTCATTAATAATGGAGATACCTATATGAGTCGCAATTTTCCAAATTTGCTCCTACCTAAGGTAAAGGATGTCACTCGTTTGCTGCATATCCACAAAAATGTTCCAGGGATTATGGCACAAATCAATCTGGTGTACGCCCAAAATGACATTAACATTATTTCCCAATTTTTGATGACCAAATCTGATATCGGTTATGCCGTTACGGATATTAGAGGTGAATACGACAAGGACTTAATCAAACAACTCAAGAAGGTACAGAATACAATTAAATTCAGAATACTATATTAATTAAAATAAGACAGGAGCTCGTTATTTAGCTCCTGTCTTATTTCAATAATGATATACAGCGGTTGGTGTCACACAAATATCTAAAGGAATATCATGTACATCAATATCTTCAATCAATGCTATAGGCTCGAAAAACGATAACCCTACCTTTTGAACATCCGGTCTACAAAGTGCTAAAAATCGATCATAATAACCTTTTCCATATCCAACTCGGTGTCCGAAAATATCCGATATGAGCAATGGGACGAGTACCATATCAATACTTCTTTCATTTACAGAAATGCCATCTGTTGGTTCAAGTATCCCCCATTTATTATGCACTAAAGTTACCGTATCACTATAGTGATAATGACTCATGACATTTGAAGCTAAGTCCGATCTTGAAACGACAAGCTGAATATGGGGATATTGTTCTTGGAGATAAGAAATCAACAAAAACGTATTAGGTTCATGATATTTGGAAATTGGCAAAAAAACATGACAAAATTTCACATGCTGCCATTCTAAACTCTTGAGTTGATTCAACAGAGCCAAATTCAATGCTGCCTCATCTGTTTCAGACAAGTTTGATCTAAGATCTCGATAGTGCTTTCGCAGTTCAGTTTTAGTCATCATAGTAAAAAAAAACGGCCTTGCAGCTGGGTGCTAACAAGACCGAATAATCAACCTAAACCTAAATCTTTATATTATTTGACACGCTCGACGTATTCACCTGTTTGCGTATCAATTTTAATTTTATCACCTTGATTGATAAAAAGAGGTACTTTCACTTCAACACCAGTTTCTACTGTCGCATTTTTCAATGCATTTGTTGATGTATCTCCTTTTACTGCTGGCTCCGTATATGTGATTTCTAATTCCACATTCTTCGGAGCGTGTGCCATGATTGCTTCCTCACTTTCGAAAGCTACAATCACGTTCATACCCTCTTTCAAGAATCGTGCCGAATTTCCAAACAAAAACTTAGGGATATTGAACTGATCGTATGTCGTGTTATCCATGACTACAAAGAATTCTCCCTCTTCATATAAATATTGATAATCGTTTGTCTCAACACGAGCAATTTCAACACTTTCGTCAACACGAAAACGGTATTCTACTAATTTACCAGTTTTGACATTACGCATTCTTGCTTGATAGAAAGCACGTAAATTACCTGGTGTACGATGTATATATTCCTCAACAGCTACTAATTCACCATTGAATCTTAAAACATTTCCTGACTTAACGTCTGATGCTTTTGCCATGATTTAAACTTTTATGATTATTTTCTGAGTTACAAAACTACTAAATCTAATCTTTTTATAAAAATCTAATAATTATCAGCTTTTGAAATCCGAAATCGATAATTTATGGTCGCAAAAATGATACTCCTTTTCTTGGTTTGAACAAATGATAAACAATCGATTTTCATGTTTTGTTTTATTGATCAATTCCAAATACCACTCCTCTCCTACTACATCCAAATTACTGGTTGGTTCATCCAATAAAACAAGAAGGGAATCACTACAACAGGCCAAAGCCAGTTTGACACGTTGCTTCATTCCGGAGGAAAAATACTTCAACTCTTTGTCTATCGCTTTTTCCAAACCCAATAACTGGACGACCTCACGCTCCGTAAACCCCGCTAAATAATTCTTAAATTTAAAATGAAACTGTATTTGCTCTCGCAATGTAAATTCCTCGATTAACTCAACATAAGGCGTAGCTAAAGACAGAAATCCAAAGATATCCTCTACTGCTATTGCTTTATTATCCACTTCGAAAAGAATAGTCCCTGCAGATGGACTTAAGCTTCCAGAAAGCACCTTTAACAAGGTTGATTTACCTGAACCATTAGGTCCAAGTATGGCATATGACTGACCGGATTCAAATTCATAATGAATATGCTTAAAAATCCATTCCCGATTATACCGTCTACCTACATCTATTAAAGTAACTTTCAAACTACTTTTAATTAAACAGCTCTTTGATTGAATCCTTTAATAACCCCACGGTTTGAATTACGGATAAAACCTAAAATCTCATCACGAATTTCAGTAGCCTGAAATTCAGCTTCGATAATAGCTGCTGCTTTTGTTAAATTCCTGTTTTGAATAAACAGTACACGATAAATATTCTGTATTTCCGCAATTTGCTCTTCTGTGAATCCTCTTCTTCTTAAGCCAACAGAGTTTATTCCTGCATAAGAAATAGGCTCACGAGCTGCTTTGATAAACGGAGGGACATCTTTTCTCACGAGTGTACCACCTGTCACAAATGCATGCGATCCGATAGTACAAAATTGATGAACAGCGACCATTCCTGCCAAAACAACATAATCACCAACGGTGATATGTCCAGCTAATGTACTACTATTGGAAAATATACAATAGTCACCTATTGTACAGTCATGCGCAATATGGCTATATGCTTGTATCAAGCAATGCTTCCCTATTACGGTACGAAATTTATCTTTTGTACCTCTATTGATTGTAACGCATTCGCGAATTGTCGTATTATCCCCAATTTCTGCAGTTGTAATCTCTCCGTCAAACTTCAAATCTTGAGGTTCACCTGAAATCACTGCTCCTGGATAAATTTTACAATTTTTCCCAATACGTGCCCCATCCATAATTGTTACATTGGAACCGATCCACGTTCCTTCTCCAATTACTACATCTTTATGAATCGTAGCAAATGGCTCTATAACAACATTTTGAGCAATTTTTGCTTCTGGATGAATATAAGCTAACGGCTGTATCATTTCTCCTATTATTTTACTTTCACGATCTGAGCCATTAACTCAGCTTCGCAAACAACTTTTTCACCTACCATGGCAACACCTTTCATTTTTGCTATGCCTCTACGGATAGGTTTCCGTCAAATCACATCTAAAAATAATCGTATCACCTGGACTAACTTGCACCTTAAAGCGTGCATTTTCTATTTTTAAAAATAAAGTTAACCAATTTTCAGGGTCCGGTACAGTATTCAATACTAAAATACCACCCGTTTGCGCCATTGCTTCAATTTGCAAAACACCTGGAAATATCGGAGCACCAGGAAAATGTCCCATGAATAAATCTTCATTCATTGTCACATTTTTCAAGCCTACTACGTGATTTTCGGTTAACTCCAAAATCTTATCAACCATTAACATCGGTTGACGATGAGGCAAAATCTTCATAATCTGCACCGTGTCATACACAGGAGTCATATTAGGATCGTATACCTTTATCTTTTTTGTATTCTTATCTTTCCGTATTTGTTCTTTAATTTTTTTCGCAAAAGCAACGTTTGCCGCATGTCCGGGGCGTGCTGCCATAACATGACCTTTCAATGGTCTGCCTACTAATGCTAAATCGCCGACCATGTCTAATAATTTATGACGGGCAGGCTCATTTTGATGACGTAACTGAATATTGCTCAAGATACCTTCTTTTGCAACAGTAACATCATCGCGGTTGAATAAATGTGATAATTTCTTCAGCTCTTCAGGTGAAGTCTCTTTATCAACGATTACGATTGCATTGCTTAAATCGCCTCCTTTAATCAGACCGTTATCCACCAACATTTCCAACTCATGTAAAAAGCAGAATGTTCGTGACGATGAAATCTCTTTGGAGAAATCTTCAATTGTATTGATAGCAGCATGCTGGCTTCCTAACACAGGAGAGTTAAAATCAATCATACATGTTAAGCGATAACCATCTAACGGCATTGCCATGATTTCTACTTTACGGTCTTCTTCTATATGATGAATATTACTAGGTATTTCATAATAATCACGATCAGCATCTAACTCTTCGTAACCTGCAGCTTCAAATTTTTCTATAAATATCGCAGAACTACCATCTAAGATAGGAACTTCTGGTCCATCAATCTCTATTAATACGTTATCTATCTGTAAACCGACTAAAGCTGCCATCAAATGTTCGATGGTGCTTACACTTGCGCCATTTTGCGAAATCGTAGTACCTCTTGATGTATCTGTAACATTATCAGCATCAACCAATACCTCTGGTTGACCTTCTAAATCTATTCTTTTAAACTTATACCAATGATTTTCAGGAGCTTGTTTTATTGTCATCGAAACAGTTTTACCTGTATGTAAACCGACTCCAGATATGACCACATCTTGCTTGATGGTTCTTTGTTTTACATTCATTTCTAACATATATTTAATCAAAAACGACCATAAGGTTCTTTTAAGATTTCAAATTTTCCTTTAACAATCGCTCTAATTCTCTTATGCGTTTTTCCAAATCTGGCAATTTTGCATAAATAACATGCGATCTCATATTTGATTGATAACCCAAAACAGGACTACCAGCCCATTTTTTATTTTCTTCGGTTATCGACCTATTTATTCCAGACTGTGCTTGTATCTGACTTCCGTCTGCTATAGTAATATGACCTACTACGCCTACCTGTCCACCTAGAATAACATTTTCTCCTATCTTACTGCTACCAGACACACCCGTCTGAGCTGCAATTACGGTGTTTTTACCTAGTTCGACATTATGTGCTATTTGGATTAAGTTATCCAATTTGGCACCTTTACGCAATATTGTAGAGCCCATAGTTGCGCGATCAATGACCGTATTTGCCCCTATTTCGATATCATCTTCGATAACTACATTTCCAATTTGAGGTACCTTAGTATAGGTACCATCCTCCTGCGGAGCAAAACCAAATCCATCAGAACCAACAACGGTTTCCCGAGTGAATAGTTACATTACGACCTAAGATACAATCTTGGTAAATTTTAACTCCAGGGAATAAGGTTGTATTATCACCTATGATGACATTATCTCCAACATAAACTTGCGGGTAAATTTTCACATTTTTACCAATCTTTCCTCCCTTACCGATATAAGCAAAAGCGCCAATATAGCCTTCTTCCCCTATTTCGGTACTATCATGTATATACGAAGGCTCTTCTCGACCTTTTCGGTCTAAACGAACTTCATTATAGATATTCAATAATGTAGAAAACGCACTATAGGCATTTTTTACACGAATCAACGTTAATGTTGATTTAGGAGCCGATAAAATTTGTTGATCTTCATTAACGATTACTATAGAGGCATTTGTCTCATATAGAAATTGCTCATATTTAGGATTCGATAGAAACGAAAGATCCCCTAAAGAAGCTTCTTCTATTTTCGCTAAATTTGAAACTTCTACATCAGGATTCCCCTCTATTGATCCATTTAATAAGGATGCTATTTGTTGAGCAGTAAATTGCATGCTACAAAGCTATGTTTTTTTATTATATTTTAATTATATTTTAACTGGAATTGATATATATCCCAGCTCTTTCGGATAACAAAGCGTGAACTTCTGTACTTTTTTTGCCAAAGCCTCCAAGTTTGACAAATCTGAAGCTTCAGCGATATCGCTGATCTCCCCAGTCTTCATCAATATCTTAATGGTATCCTGGTGAATGTCATATGCACTATTATGAATGGCTTGCGTAAAGACATAATATTGCAATTCATCATCGCTCGCATGAAAATGACTTTTTACTCGACGGTAAACTTCAGCCATCAATTCTTCTGAAAAAGGCTCATTACTCATGACGGTACGATACAACTCCCTGCTCATCAACTTTTGGCACATGACGCGCAGTATCTTATCTTCATGCTGTACCCAAGTTTTGATTGCCGACATAATATCAGTATCATCTAAACGTGTAAACCAGTCTAGATGTGACTCATCGGCCAAAAAATTACTTTTATCAATCTTTTGGGTTAAAAACCAACTGAAAGCTGGTGTCGCAAACATAGACACACCACTATTAGATAGCTGCTTTGCCCGTTGCAATATTTTGATTAATAGTTGCTCTGCTCCTACCACTGTCTTATGCAGGTATACTTGCCAATACATTAATCTCCTAGCTATCAGAAACTTTTCGACCGAATAGATTCCCTTTTGTTCAACAACTAGTTCATCATCAACAACGAAGAGCATAGCAATAATACGGTCAAAAGAGATAACCCCTTCCGAAACTCCTGTAAAGAAACTATCTCTACAGAGGTAATCCATTCGATCGGTATCCAGTTGACTAGAAACCAACTGATGGAAAAAATTACGTTGATACTTATTATTGAACATGATAATCGCCAAATCCAATTTTCCTTCGAAATCCTTATTGATACGATCCATTAATAAAGACGATAGTAGTTCGTGAGAAACACCATTAATAATCGTATGTTCCAAAGAATGTGAAAATGGTCCATGCCCAATATCGTGTAACAATATCGCGGCCAATGCGGCCTCTTCTTCCTCTTCACTAATTGCGACACCTTTAGCTTTCAAGGTAACGATAGCGAGAGACATGAGATGCATAGCTCCGATCGCATGTTGAAAACGTGTATGCAATGCTCCTGGATAAACCAAATGCGTCATACTCACTTGCTTGATGTACCGTAATCGTTGAAAGTAAGGATGCTGTATAAGGTCAAAAATTAAGCCCGATGGAATGGAAACGAATCCATAGACAGGGTCATTTATTATTTTTTTCTTATTCAAATTTTGAATGTATTACTGCTGTTAATACTGCGAAACAATAATTCAATACCATTGTTCTTGATATAATGAATAGCTGAGTCTACTTATTTTCCTCTTGTAGATGGTAAATATTACCACAAATATAATTAGTTTAAGTCGTTAACAAGTGTTAAAAATAATAGGTGGAGTCCCTTTTTTATTTAAGTTCGTATATATTACGAAAATAAATCAAAATAACAACTGACTATCCCGCCAACTCCCTGAAAGATAAAACAATTGGGATACGATCAATTTTGATTATAGCAAATAGAACAACATGCAAAAAACACATATACTTTGGGCAGATGATGAGATTGATTTCTTAAAACCTCATATCCTTTTATTAGAGGAGAGAGGCTATAAGGTCAAAACAGTAAATAATGGTAATGATGCGGTAGATGCTTTCAAAGAAGGTCTTTTTGATCTCGTTTTTTTAGATGAAAATATGCCTGGATTAACAGGTCTAGAAACATTGGCCATATTAAAATCCATAAACCCCACAGTTTCCGACCGTACTGGTGACTAAAAATGAGGAGGAGCATGTCATGGAAGATGCCATTGGCTCTAAAATAGACGACTACCTGATAAAACCTGTCAATCCTAAGCAAATTCTATTGACGATCAAAAAGCTAACGGAAAACAGAAGGCTTGTCAATGAAAAAACATCAATGGCCTACCAACAGGATTTTAGAAATCTAGGTATGGTACTGAATGATGATTTAAGCTATAAACAATGGACCGAAGCTTATAAAAAACTAATCTATTGGGAACTTTCGCTCGAGAAGCTAGAAGATGCAGGAATGCACGAAATCTTGACCACGCAAAAATCGGAAGCTAATGTTCAATTCTCGAAATTTATCGAACGTAATTACTTGAACTGGATGAAAAATCCAGATCAGTCTCCGATTTTATCACATCAGTTATTTAAGAAAAAAGTATTCACCCAATTAACGGAGGATAGACCTACATTTTTCTTTTTAATAGACAATCTGCGTTACGACCAGTGGAAAGTAATCAACGAAGTTATTACCGATTATTTTAGATTAGAGGAAGAAGACACCTATTACAGTATCTTGCCTACTGCCACACAATATGCTCGTAACGCCATTTTTAGTGGATTAACACCTTTAGAAATGGAAAAAAGATTTCCTAAAATGTGGCAGAACGATGAGGACGAAGGTGGTAAAAACTTATATGAGGATAAATTTTTAGAAGACCAGATTAATCGTGTCTACCGTAAGCCCATTAAGCATTCCTATACAAAAGTGTTGACTTTGGATCAAGGGAAAGATGTTGTTGACAACCTGAGTAATCTCATGCAAAACAACCTAAACGTACTTGTTTACAACTTCGTAGATATGCTTTCGCATGCAAGGACAGATATGGCGATGATTCGTGAATTGGCAAATAACGAAGCGGCATACCGCTCTTTGACGCTTTCATGGTTTGAGCACTCTCCATTGTTCGAGGCTTTAAAATGGCTTTCACAACGCAACGTAAAGGTCATTATAACGACTGA
Organism: Sphingobacterium sp. SG20118; assembly: GCF_044740685.1. Taxonomy (NCBI): domain Bacteria; kingdom Pseudomonadati; phylum Bacteroidota; class Sphingobacteriia; order Sphingobacteriales; family Sphingobacteriaceae; genus Sphingobacterium; species Sphingobacterium sp. SG20118. The sequence continues at coordinate 39,625 of NZ_CP172826.1, read as the reverse complement.
CCACGGTACCATCAAAGTGAAAAAACCGAGTAAAATCGTTGGGGATCGAAATACGAATACCAACCTACGCTATAAACAAGGCAAAAACTTAAATTTCATAGAAAAGGATGTTTTTTTAATTAAAAACCCACATGATGCACAACTTCCTAAGCTTCATATGAGCTCTTGTTTTGTATTTGCCAAAGAAGACTCTTATTTTGTATACCCTAATAATTACAATCAATTTGTCAATTATTTTAATGAAACTTTCCAACACGGAGGCATTTCATTGGAAGAAATGATCATTCCTTTCGCTACTTATACTTCCAAATAAGTAATTTTGCAGCATGGTAATCGAAGTCAATCAACTATCGGAATTAGGTCATGCTGCAGAATTAATTTTAAAATCCTTTCCTGATGATCGTGTTTTTCTTTTTTATGGAAATATGGGTGCAGGAAAAACCACCTTTATTAAAGCTCTTTGCGAAGCCTTACAGGTGGAAGACAACACCTCTAGTCCCACATTTTCTATCGTAAATGAATATCATTCGGCTCAAGGTACAATCTTCCATTTCGATTTTTACAGGATAAAAGAAGAAGAAGAAGCTTATGATTTTGGTTATGAAGATTATTTCTACTCGGGGAATTATTGTTTCATTGAATGGCCTAACAAAATCCCAAACCTACTTCCTGAAGATGCTAAAATAATTGAAATTGAGATCACTTCTCCAAGCAGTCGAAAAATAATTATAAAATAGTTGTACCCCACGCAACCTTTATCCTTTATCTTACGTCTTCCTAATATAAACTGATTAAATTTTGGAAAACCTAAGTATAGATTCAATATGGAAAAAATGTCTCCTAGGAGATAGAAAAGCACAATTTGATTTATACCAGTTTTTCTCTAAAAAAATGTATGCCGTCTGTTTACGCTATGCTAAAGATAGCTTAGAAGCTGAAGACATACTGCAGATCGGTTTTGTAAAAGTATTTTCTAAAGCGCATCTATTTTCAGAAAATGGATCTTTAGAAGGATGGATACGAAAGATTATGGTCAACACCGCAATTGAAACACAACGCAAAAATAAAATTAGTTTTGTAGAACCACTTGAAAGTGATGGTATTCTTGAAATAACGAATACCACCCATAGTGATCCGCTACATTACAAAGACCTCATGTCTCTCGTCCATCAATTACCTGTTGGTTACCGTACCGTTTTTAATCTCTATGCCATCGAAGGATATGCTCATAAAGAAATTTCAGAGATGCTCAACATAAGTGAAGGAAACTCAAAGTCACAGTTATCTCGGGCAAGGCAATGGTTAAAAACAAGATTATTAAAAATTGAGGCATTAACATTATGAAAGATCAAGATTTAGATAAATTATTACGGGATCATTTTGATAACCTTGACATACAACCGAGCACGGATGTATGGAAAAAAATAGTACTAGAACTTGATGAACAAAAGGTCGTCCCAATAAAGAAAAAAACAAGTTGGTTGAAAGCAATAGTTGCAGCAGCAGCAATCTTAATCTGTGTAGGTATTGCCAGTTTTCTACTACAACACCAGTCTGGCAATAATGCTGAAAATATAAGATATGCTGAGCGCAAAATAGATAATGAAATTATAACTCCGCAAAAAGTAACACCAAAGGTAGCACCCGTAATTATAGAAAAACAGGTGCAGTTTTCGGGCAAATCTGTAAACAACGCCAACCCGCATGAAAACAAATCAGTGCAACCTATAGCATCATACACGGAAGTCATTCCGTCTGAAAAACAGCAAGCATTTCAACGATTAAAAGTGGACAAAGAGCAACCGATCATAGTTGTGGTAGACACACAAACACAGGCTGCTCGTGTAGTTGAATACATACCCATCAAACCATTGGTTGAAAATCCTGAAGAAGAGAATAGTATGATGGCTTCCACCAACGCAAACTCGCAAACTGTTGTAACCAAAGTGCTCAATATCCTCAGCAAAACCATTAATCAAGGGAATGGTCCAGAAGTTCAGTTCAGCAATGATGACGAAGGATCATTACAGATTGACCTCCTGAATAGCCTCGTTAAAAATAAAAAAAGAAAAAAGTAACACCTTATAAACTCTTTCTATATGAAAAAATATATTGTATCGTTCGCAATCACCGGTATCCTAATTTGCTGCATGATAGGAAAATCTCAAGCACAACAAGATAGCACTAAAAAAATAAATATTTCAACGAGTATTTTAGGTAAAGAAGATAGCGATAAAGCCGACGATAAGGACAAACCTGCTGTATCCAAGTATCCAAGAACATTCGGAGGAATTACATTTTCTCGTATAGATTGGGGATTTTCAAGACTTATCAATGACGGTAGTTTTACCCTAAATGAAAATAACGAGTTTTTAGAATATAAAAAAGCATCCAATTTTGGTTTCGATATTGCGCAATTTGGCCTTAGATTTAACGATCAATTCAAAACATATATATCGACAGGGTTCGAATGGAATTATTTAAGATTAAAACACAATGTTTTATTAGATCAGGATGCCACACCTTTAGACTATTCCTATCCTGAGGACATCAATTATAAGAAAAATGTGTTCACATCCACATACCTACGTGTTCCATTAACATTTGAATTCAGAAGTAAAAAATTCAGAAATGGTGATCGCGCCAAACTTGCCGTTGGCGCAATGACCGGAATCTTATTAAAAGGAAGTCAGCGTCTAAAAAGTAGTGCGCAAGGAAGTCAAAAATTTAAGGACAACTACAACCTCGCGAGTTTCCAATACGGGGCCTTTGCAAGGCTCGGTTATGATTCTATGGGAGTTTTTGTCAAATACTATTTCAACGATATGTTTGAAAATAGCCCAAATCAAGAGGGTCTGAATAACTTTACTTTTGGTCTAACACTAGGTTTTTAGAGAAGAATAATATTATTATGCTTAATTTTAAGCCGAATCAAAAAATTCGGCTTTTTTATTTTGAAAAATATGTTACAATCTTCTTGTCAATACGTACCCTTTGATAAAGAGGTCCTTGGACTTCCCTATATCCATACTAAAAATCTCAGTTTTTCATTTTCAGAAAAAGCAGAAATCTTAGCCGTAGATCAGGCAGACCTAGGAATTCAAGAAGGTAAAATCACAGCCATTATTGGAGAATCGGGAAGTGGGAAAAGCACCCTTCTTCGATTGATTTATGGCTTACTGGAACCCTTACAAGGTGAAGTTCGCTATAAAGGGTGGTTGGTGCCCACAAGAAAAGATAAATTAATACCAGGTCATCAAGATATGAAACTGGTATCTCAAGGTTTTGATGATTTAAACACATTTGCAAATGTTTGGGATAATGTTGCTTCGCAACTGCCAAACACGAATTTAGAAGCTAAGCACAATAAAACTGCTGCAATTTTGAAAAGATTGCGCATCGACCATCTCGCAAAAAAAAGAATTGCTGACATCAGTGGTGGTGAGAAACAACGCGTAGCCATCTGTAGAGCACTTGTCAATGACCCTAAAGTTCTATTAATGGACGAGCCTTTCAATCAGGTAGATGCTTCATTTAGGGACACCTTACAACAAGATATCAAGCAAATTGTAGTCGATACTGGTCTGACGATTATACTCGTATCGCATGATCCGACAGAAGTTCTTGCCTTGGCGGACGATCTTATTGTCATGAAAGATGGTCGCATTCTGGATCAAGGACATCCCCGCGACCTTTATGAAAGACCCACAAATCCGTACACAGCACAACTACTGGCGAAAAGCAATATCCTAAGTAGTCCCGAAGCTCAATTGCTCGATATCCAAGGCGGATCTACCATCATCATACATCAGGAATGGGTGTCTGTCCATCCTTCAGATAGCGCACATCAATTCACGTTAGTAGATATCCGTTTTAGAGGGTTCTATTATGAATTGGTCGTTTCATCTGACGAACTACATCTGCATGCCATAACCACAGATCCCGTCAATATGCAGATAGGTGCAGCAGTATCAGTAACAATCCAACAATATATCAGTCTTTAAGCAATATACTGTCCAAGAGAGCAATCAATTCATCGAACTCTTTTGCCTCATAGCCGATGGACTGGTAGATGACTTTACCTTCACCATCAATAATGACGTTGCGTGGAATACCTTGGTCTGCAAATAAACCAAATACGTTTCGTTCTAAATCAGGATAAATAGGCAAAGTAAATTTATGCTCAGCTAAAAAAGGATCAATTTTATCCCAATTCTGTTCACGGGCTAACACCAAAAGTGAAAACTTCGGATGATCTTTGTATTTATCCCAAACTTCCTTTTGTAACCTCGGAAGTTCTTCTCTGCACGGCGGACACCAAGTTGCGAAAAAATTAAGTAGCACAACCTTTCCTTTTAAATCTGCACTCGAAACCAATGTACTATCCTTACCCGGAACTACAAAGGTGGGAGCTGTTTCATTTAGCTGTACTTTCCATCCGCTATCAGACGTCTGTGCTTCTGCAGCAAAAAACAGGAAGCTAAGAATAAGACCTAAAATATTTTTCATCAGCATATTTTTTTATAACAGGATAATAATTCCGATGCATCAATACGCTCGACACATGCGGATTGTATCATTCCTTAATCTTTCAATTTTCGAAGGTATTTAAGGTTTGCCCTTCGCACTTCATTAATTAATTACCGAATACAAATGGAGTCAATGGGCGCTCTCCACTAAGCTTAAAGCTATCCTAAACTGAATTAATCGACCCACTCCATAAAACTATCCAACCAAGCTATGGGACTTGTTTTATTAACCAACCCAAAACCGTGGCCACCCTCTTCATAAGTCAACAATTTATTTTTTACATGAGCAGCATCGAGTGCTTCAATCATCAAATAAGTATTCTCAATAGGCACGGCCTTATCATCTTTGGCATGTACAAAAAATACAGGACAAACTTCAGCAGTTACCTGCTTTTCAGATGAAAACTCATTAATCTTATCTAAAGAGGGATGCTCACCTAACAAATTTATTTTAGAACCTTTATGTGTGATGCTATCCACCATTGAGATGACGGGATAAATCAATCCTCCAAAATCTGGAGCTAAGGATACACCAGTAGGATTAGCAATAAATGGGTGATTGAATTTGGTCAGTAAAGTAGAAGCAAGATGTCCACCTGCTGAAAAACCGATCACTCCCACCTTTTTCAAAGTCGGATAACCATTTCGGATAAACTGCATCGCTCGCTGTGCATCTTGTATGGGACCAATACTTTTGTCTACCATGATATTTGGAGAAGGCAATCTATATTTTAGCACAAATGCTGTAAAACCTTCTTTCGTCAATTCTTTTGCCACATCATGCCCTTCATGATCTATGGCAATATGCGCATATCCTCCACCTGGAATTACCAAAACACCAATTCCCTTATCTTTATTGAGTTCCGGTTTATAAACGAATATTTCGGGAATATTACGATTAAACCTTGCCGTATCTTTATTTATGGAGTTTGGGATACTATCTTCATATAGCGCAAACTTTTCTTGAGCATTCGCCTGAAACACAATAGAGAAAATAATCATTATTAAAATACTTTTCATCAGAATATAATTTGTTTTTTATCGGTGTTGAAGCTATTATGAGCCAAATATTCTTTCGTGAACTCGCGAACTAAATTCAGCTCGATACTTTGAGTGATTTACGCTCCTAATGGCTCCATAAGCTACAAATTGGTCACAATAATTAAATCTAAGTCCTTCGCAGTCATATCAAATTTCGAGGCAATATCTTTGTTTGTTAATACTCCTTGATATAAATAGGTTGCGCATCTAATTCCTGCATTTCTCCAAATGACATTTTTCACTCCTCCCTGCTCTGCAATATCCAATAATATAGGTGTAAAAATATTAGTCAAAGCATACGTAGCGGATCGCGCAACTCGAGAGGCGATATTGGGTACGCAATAATGGATAACATCGTACTTAATAAAGGTTGGTCTATCATGAGTCGTAATACGGGAAGTTTCAAAACACCCTCCTTGGTCGATACTGACATCTATGATAACCGCATTAGGCTTCATCTCAGAAACGGTCTCGTCGGATATGATACAAGGTGTTCTTCCATTTTTTGAACGCAAGGCACCAATAACCACATCACAACTTTTAACTGCTTTATTAAGAATAGTCGGTTGGATAATGGAAGTATACACGCGACTTCCCAAATTATTCTGTAATCGTCGCAATTTATAAATTGAATTATCGAAGACTTTCACCTGTGCGCCTAAGGCAATTGCGGTTCGAGCAGCATACTCCCCTACCGTTCCAGCACCTATTATAACCATCTCTGTTGGCGGCACACCTGTAATACCCCCTAGCATAAGACCCTTGCCCCCAAAACTATTACTTAAGTACTCCGAAGCTATTAGCGTAGAGGTAGCGCCAACGATTTCGCTCATTGCTCTAACAACAGCTAGACAGCCACCTTCATCACGTAAATATTCATAAGATAAGGCCGTTATTTTCTTTTGAATTAGCGCACGAAGAACCGGTAGCTCCAATAATGATGGTTGAAGGGAAGACATCAAAATCTGATTTTGTTTCATCATACCAACTTCAACTAAGGTTGGAGCCGATATTTTCACGATACAATCTGCTTGATATACCTCCTCGGCTGAGGAGACAATACGAGCACCTTGTTCACTGTAGTGATGATCCATAAAGTTAGAACCGATACCTGCACCAGTTTCCAAAACAACTTCATGACCATTTTCTACTAAAAGACCGACCGATAAAGGTGTCAAACAAATCCTTCTTTCTTGAAAAGCTATTTCTTTTGGAATACCAATAAACAGTCTTTTTTCCCGAGAAGAATTTGCTAACAAAGTCTCCTGTGGCTGTATCATCGCCTGACTTGCCAATTTACTTAAGTCACTCATTTATTATATACATTACTTTTTAAATTTACTATTTTTATTTAAGCTAAGCAAAAGAAATTAAGCAGTTGAATAGGTTCGTCTTTAGAAAAAAAAGGTACATTTGCACATAAGCACTAAAAAAAAACTATGTTTAATAAACTTAATATCGTTCCTCGCTGGATTATTTTTATATTAGATATTTTTACCGCAGTATGCGCTTTTACCCTAGCCAATATCATTTTTTACAGTTTTGATTTTGCTTTTATACATACAAGCGATTTCGCGATTAGACTGCTTTACGCAATGGGTGTCACTGCAACTTCCTTCTATTTATTCAAGATGCATACCGGTATTATCCGCTATACCAGTGCTGTAGATTCTATTCGTATTCTAACAGCAATAGTTTTCTCAGTTCTTGTTTTCTTGATTATTAAAACTGTGTTTTTAGCGACAGGAGACATGCATACTATACCCGCCTCCTTGATTATTTTATATGCGCTATTTTGCTTTTTATTGCTCACCACCTATAGAACATTTATCAAGATATTCTTTGTTTACACGAAAAATATACGAAGTGAAAGACGCAACACGCTCATATATGGTGCAGGAGATTTAGGCATTACTGTTAAAAGAGCCTTAGACCATGATATCAGATCAAAAAATGCCATTGTTGGTTATTTAGATGACAATGAGCAAAAGATTGGGAAAGTGATTGATGGCATCAAAATTTTTGACCCAAAGAAATTAGGTCAAGTCATCATCGACTTGAACATTGAAGAGGTCATCATTGCTTCTCACAATATACCATTGGAATCTAAAAATGATGTCATCGACATCTGTTTAGCAAAAAAGGTCACGATATTAACGTTGCCTCCCGTCAAGAAAATAATGAATGGGGAGTTAAATCCCAATCAGATACAAAAAATAAAAATTGAAGATCTCCTTGAAAGGTCTCCTATAAAAATCAGTAATACCAATATCTTAAGTCAACTTAAGGGTAAACGGATCTTAGTAACAGGGGCTGCTGGTTTCTATTGGTAGCGAAATTGCAAGACAGTTAGGTAGATTTGAGCCGCAGATGATCATTCTTTGTGACCAAGCGGAGTCACCACTACACAATTTACAACTGGATCTACAGGACGAATACCCGCAGCAAGTCTATCATTCATTTATTGGAGACGTACGTAGTCTTGACCGAATGAAACTGATGTTCGAGACTTTCAAGCCTCATTACGTTTACCATGCTGCTGCATATAAGCATGTCCCGATGATGGAGAATCATCCTTTAGAGGCGGTACATACGAATGTTGTTGGCACAAGAAACATCGCTAATTTAGCGGTTGAATTTGGTGCGGAAAAATTTGTTTTTGTTTCAACCGATAAAGCCGTTAATCCCACAAATATTATGGGTGCTACAAAAAGAATTGCCGAGATATATGTACAATCTTTCAACCACTTCTTACATTCAAATAAGCATATTAATGCGAAGACTAAATTCATAACCACGAGATTTGGCAATGTTTTAGGATCGAATGGCTCTGTTATACCCCGATTTAGAGATCAAATCGAAAAAGGGGGGCCAGTAACGGTTACCCACCCCGAGATCACACGTTATTTCATGACCATTCCCGAAGCTTGCCAGTTGGTACTAGAAGCCGGATCTATGGGTGAAGGCGGTGAAATCTTTGTTTTTGACATGGGTAAATCGGTGAAGATTATTGAATTGGCCAATAAGATGATCAAACTTTCAGGCTATATCCCTAATGAGGATATTGAAATCAAATTTACAGGTCTTCGTCCTGGTGAAAAATTATATGAAGAACTTCTCAACGATTTAGAAAACACAATGCCTACGCATCATAAAAAAATCATGATTGCAAAAGTCAGAGAGAATGATTTTCAACAGGTCAATACGCATCTAGAAAACTTAATAGAGGGTATTAGGGTACAAAACAGACATGATGTCGTTTTAGAAATGAAAAGAATTGTACCTGAATTTAAAAGCCAAAACTCCATCTATGAACAAATAGATAAAGAAATTGAAGCCGAAAGAAACTTAGTAAATAGAGTTTAACGTTTATTATAATTACAAATGCTTGCATATTTACAGTAAAATTGTATTTTTGCAATCTATCTTTTTTCATTGAATCATAATGTCTAAAAATCAAAACCAAAATAACGCTGGACAAGCGAATAAACCTTCACAAGGTTCATCTTTTCAGGACAATCAAAAAAGCATCACTTTTATTGTAGGTGGTATTTTTGTGTTAATTATATTGTATTTTGGATATCAAAAGCTTTATTTACAACCAAGAGCTGAAAAAGCGGCTAATGAAATATTTAAAGCGGAAGAATATGCAACAATAGATTCGTTACAAAATCGTGCTATTGAAGGCGACGGCTCTTTCTTAGGGTTTAAAGAAATCGCAGATGAATATTCAAACACGAAATCGGCTAACATCGCAAATGCTTATTTAGGAGGTTTATACTTACGTCAAGGAAAATACAATGAAGCCATTGAAGCGCTAGAGAACTACTCGGCAACAGGTAGCGCAGTTCTAGATCCATTGGTAATTGGATTAAAAGGTGATGTATATTCTGAATTAAAAGATTATAAAAAAGCAGCTTCATTTTACAAAGAGGCAGCGGATAAATCCACAAACTCGTATACTACTCCAGTATTTTTGAAAAAACTAGGATTAGTATATGAAGCACAAAATGAGTTCAAACAAGCCGCGGATACATACAGAAAAATCAAATTAGATTTCCCTGAAAGTCAAGAAGCAGCTATGATCGATGCTCTTATTGGTCGTGCTCAAGCACATTTATAGCATACAATACTTATTAATCATATTAAAGGTTGCTCTCAAAGGCAGCCTTTTTTTATGGTATCTGCTCAGCAAAAACACATCATAGGCAGATAATACGAACGATAGCAGCCTAGCTTTCACAGGTGCCAACAAAAGATACGAATACTTTTATATCAACATAATTATATTGCGTATCTACGCAAATTTATCTAAGTTTGTTTTAATATGGCAAGTAGCATTAAAAATTTATCCGACTTCTCTCACATCAAAGTTGCAAACGCAAGTCCCTTTAAATTTGGAATTGTTGTAGCGCAGTGGAATGCAGAGATAACTGGAGCTCTACTAAATGGAGCAGTTTCTGGATTAGAAAAGCACGGAGCACAAGAAGAAAATATAACAATCATAGAAGTACCTGGTAGTTATGAATTAATTACTGGAGCTGATATATTATTACGTGATGACTCATTTGACGCAATCATTTGTTTAGGATGCGTGATTCAAGGAGAAACACGCCATTTTGATTTCATCTGTGATGCCGTTGCTAATGGTATCAGTAATGTTGCCATAAAATACAATAAACCTGTTATTTTTGGCGTTCTAACGACAGACAATCAACAACAAGCATTAGATAGGGCTGGCGGCCAACATGGTAACAAAGGTGAGGAAGCAGCAATCACTGCTATACAGATGGCACAGATTAGTGCTCAAAATTAGCCTCATTTCCTCGTATAAAAAGGATTAGGATATTAGCATAGTCTTCGGTTAGATTAAAGATGATATCCAATTTAGCATATGGGCTTATCAAACAAGAATAAAATAATATTGTTATCATATAGTATTTGATCGACTTACGCATTCTGTATAAGATGCGCAAGTCGATTTTATCTTTTATAAAGATTCATATTATGAAAACTATAATAAGAATTGCTTTCTTATACCTTGTCGTGCAATTAAATTTTGCCTTAGGAATAGCACAAGAAAATAATATCCAAAGTAAGCTATGGGCTTCTTTAGGGGGTGCAGACAATTGGCAGGACACAAAATTTCTACTGTTTTCTTGCTCAGGAAACGACAATTCAAATGTATTGAATAGCGATGTCGAGCGATCATTACTTTGGAATCGAGAGACCGGTGAGTGCCGTTTTGAAGCGCAATCTAAAAAAAATGAACAACTTGTCTATTTATTCAATTTCACGACCAATAAGCCCCTCAAACTTTTTATCAATGCTGTGGAGGTAGCGACGATAGATCCAGCATTACAGCAGGATATCCGTCATCAAATCAATGAAGATCTCTATCTCCTATTACTACCGACAATAGGAGATCTCAAAGGAATAAGCTTCTCTGATACAAAAGTGAAATTGCTCAATAATGAGAAACAATTAAGCACGATTGTAGCATACGATGGGGATTTTTATGGTAGTCCAATAAATGGGACTATATTGATTAATGCCAATAGTGGTGAAATAAATGCTTTTGAAAATAGCATCAAATCGATTGACTATCAAATTGATCAATATAAGGATGCGGGATCAGGGTTACGATTGCCCACTTCATTCAATGCCGTCAATAATAAAAAGAAAAGCTGTACATTTACAACTGTTTCTACATTCGAACACGTAGAATCTTCAAAATTTACTGATTTATAATATGATTAACTGGGTTCCTCTAAATAATTTAGACCAACTACAACAGATACTTGATAGTCAACAAGTATGTGCCATTTTCAAACATAGTACTACCTGTGGTATCAGTGGTATGGCTAAGAAAAACTTTGAGCGTTTTGCTAATTTATCGGATAAGTCTTACGATGTTTACTATTTGGATTTATTAGCCTTCAGAGAAATTTCTAATCAAATAGCTTCCATCTGGCATATACAGCATCAGTCGCCTCAATTGTTGATCCTGCAAGGAGATACTTGTATTTTCAATGCTTCACATGGAGAAATTGACTTCGACGATCTTGTTACTTATTTAAAATAGAAAAAGCTACTTAAGTAGCTTTTTCTATTTTAAAATCTATATGATAAACTTATCCTTCTCCTTCCCACCAATCTTCCTTTAAATCGTCAATTTCACGACGATCTCTTTTAGTAGGCCTTCCAGCACCACGATCTCGCTTTAATATTGGGGCATTAAAAACAGATTTGTATGCAGATGTTTCTTCTTCAGGAGTTTGATCTTCATAAAATTGAACGGATGTTTTAGCATCGACCCTCCTTTCGAGTAGTCCCAATACCTTAATAATTTTACGTTCAATTCCCTTTTGCACCTGATAAATATCTCCAATTTTCACAACATAGGATGCCTTTATGTTCTGTCCATTTAATTTTACACGACCAGCTTTACAAGCTTCAGTTGCCAAACTACGTGTTTTAAAAAGACGTATTGACCACAAATATTTATCGATTCGAAGTTTTTCAGTTTCTGTTGCCATTTGTACAAAAATAGTCATATTGACTTAAAATCTGCTGATTATACATTATAAATTGAACAAATTTTAACATATTTGTTCTTAAGTAATAAGAACCATGAATTTTTGATTTATAAAAGATGCTTGAACAATTAAAAAAACTTATTGAAGACGCCTGGGAGGACAGACAACTTCTTGAATATAAAGAATATGCGGAAGCAATTCGTACCGTTATATTAAAGCTTGATACAGGTGAATTAAGAGTTGCCGAACCAATTGGTACGAGATGGCATGTCAATGATTGGATCAAAAAAGCAGTTATTTTATACTTCCCTATTCGTGAAATGAGCGAATCAAGCGCTGGCCCATTCGTTTATTATGATAAGATGAAATTAAAAACGAACTACAAAGAAATTGGCGTTCGTGTAGTACCTGGAGCTTCCGCTCGCTTAGGTGCATATTTAGCTAAAGGCGTTATCTTAATGCCATCTTATGTCAATATTGGTGCTTACGTGGGTGAAGGTACTATGGTGGACACTTGGGCTACTGTAGGTTCATGTGCACAAATCGGTAAAAATGTACACTTAAGTGGTGGTGTTGGTATTGGCGGCGTATTAGAGCCCGTACAAGCTGCTCCAGTTATCATCGAAGATAATGTTTTTGTAGGTTCCCGTACTATCGTTGTAGAAGGTATTCGTGTAGAATCAGAAGCAGTGCTTGGTGCTAACGTGGTATTGACTGCTTCAACTAAAATCATCGATGTATCAGGTCCAGAACCAGTAGAATATAAAGGATATGTACCTGCTCGCTCTGTGGTTATCCCAGGTTCTTACACCAAGAAATTTCCGGCTGGCGAATACCAAGTTCCTTGTGCATTAATCATTGGAAAACGTAAAGAATCAACGGATAAGAAAACATCGTTAAACGATGCGTTACGCGACCATAATGTTGCCGTATAATAAGATAATATAAAAAATAATGGCGCAATTTGTAGATAGGAACGATATTAATCAGGCTTTAGAAGTTCTCAAAAACGGTGGTTTGATTTTATACCCCACAGATACCATCTGGGGTATAGGTTGCGATGCAACGAATCCGGAAGCTGTAGAAAAAGTTTTTCAATTAAAAGGAAGAGCGAAAGATAAAAGCCTCATTATTCTACTACATAATGAAAATCAATTGGCAAGCTACGTCACTGAAATACCAGAAGTAGCCTATCAAATGATTGAATATACAGAAAAACCATTGACCATAATTTATTCAGCAGCTAAAAATTTAGCGCCCAATGTTATTGCTGAAGATGGTTCTATAGGCATTCGTATTGTGAAACATGATTTTTGTCAGCAGCTTTTACAACGCTTTAGAAAACCTCTTGTCTCTACATCCGCCAATTTAAGCGGAGATCCTTCACCAACGTGTTTTGATGATATCAGTGCAGAGATTAAAGATCATGTTGACTATATTGTCAATTTTGGTCAACAGGTTATAAGTGATGGTAAATCTTCAAGTCTGATGAAATTAGATCCCAGTGGAAAGTTTGAATTTATTCGAAAATAAGATGAGTATCAAAAAAATAATCTTGCTAGCTGCTTTAGCATTTGGCATTTCATTGCCTAGTGAAGCACAGCAAAAGGAAATTACTCCTGCTCAAATCGGTGTTCAATATGGTAAAAAGGTTGATAAAGCTGGAGCAATTACGGTTGAAAAGCTTGAAAAATCTTTAGAAAAATCACCAAAGTTCACCGGTAAGGTAAGCGGAAAAGTTGTTCAAGTCTGTACAAAAAAAGGGTGCTTTTTAACACTTCAACGAACTGGAGAGAAAGACCCACTAATGGTTCGATTTACCGACTATAGTTATTTTGTACCCGCTGATCTAATTGGCAAAAATGTCGTGTTGGATGGCTATGCAAAAGTAAAAGAATCTACAAATGAGATTACATTTATAGCAGATGGCGTTTTAGTTGTAAAATAAAACATTTAATACCTAAAAAAGGCTATTTTCAATACTGAGAATAGCCTTTTTTAGGTATAGCATCTCTTTATTAATTATGCTTGATATCTTTGCAGAAGATGAAAATGATTAAAACTACCCCCGCTCAATCTATCAACCTGAAAGGTCGGATCATGACATTTGACCGCCCAATCATTATGGGGATTTTAAATGTTACCCCAGACTCTTTTTTTGATGGAGGACAACACAACCATATAGCGCAAACCCTCACCAAGGCCAAACAATTACTTGATGATGGTGCAGATATCATCGATATTGGAGCTTATTCCTCACGACCGGGAGCTACACTGATTACTTCCCAAGAAGAATTAGACCGTGCCCTTCCAGCCATTGTAGCAATCGTGGCTGCATTTCCAGATGCCATACTATCCATTGATACCTTCCGGGCTGATGTTGCTGAAGCCGCTATTCGTGCTGGTGCACATATGGTCAATGATGTATCAGGCGGTACTATCGATCCCCAGATGTTTCATACTGTAGCAAAACTACAAGTGCCCTATATATTGATGCATATGCGGGGCATTCCTGAAAATATGCAAGAATTAACACAATATCAAGATATAGTTACTGATGTAGCAACCTTTTTTGGAGAACGGATTGCAACATTAAGGAGCCTTGGAATCAAGGATATCATTCTTGATCCTGGTTATGGGTTTGCAAAAAATGTAGAACAAAATTATGAGCTCCTTTACCGTGTAGATGAATTGCACTACTTTGGCCTTCCGATACTCGGGGGTATATCCAGGAAGTCTATGATTTATAAGAAGCTGGGACTAAATCCTCAAGAAGCATTAAATGGAACAACAGTACTCAATACCCTGCTCCTTAGTAAAGGAGTCCAATTACTTCGTGTACACGACGTGAAAGAGGCGAAGCAAATTGTAGATTTATTATTTCAATAACGATTATATCAAAAACAAAGGGCCTAATCATCTTTAGGCCCTTTGTTTTTGATAGATTATAATACTTCCAGCAACTTTTCAAAGGCCATCCCTCTCGATGCTTTTAAGAGTATGGTGGAATCAGAGATGGGTTCATTTGCTAACGCCATCTTGACATCATTTGTAGTTTCAAAAAATTCTCCTCCGATTTCGTTATGTTCGCAAAAAGCCTTTCCCACAAAAATCAACCGCGCATCCTGAATGGTTTTAGCATACGCAATCACTTTTTTATGCTCATCAAAAGATTCAGCTCCGAGCTCAAACATATCGCCCAAAATAACGACTTTGTGTTCTGCCTCTACGATTCTCATATTCGCCAATGCCGCTTCCATACTTGTTGCATTCGCATTATAATAATCACAAATCACCGTATTACGATCAGTTTTCGTAATTTGGGATCGATTATTTGTTGGTTTATATTCAGAAATAGCCGCATTGATATTCACTAGTGGAACATTAAAATAATGCCCAATAGCAATAGCCGCTAAAAAATTTTCAATATTATATGCCCCTGTCAGTTGTGTATCTGCTTGAAAAAGATCTTCCGATCCCTGAAGATGCCATTCAATTTGTAATAATGGATTTGCTTTAATCAAACGACCAATAACAGCATTAGAGTCTGAAAAACCATATTTCACCACCTGTTTAAACTGGCGTCGTCCAGCCATTTCCGTAAGAAAAAGATTGTCAGCTTGTAAAAATAATGTCCCCTTATTGTCTTGCAACCAATCGTAAAGCTCACCCTTTGTTTTCTTTACACCCTCGAAAGAACCAAATCCCTCTAAATGCGCTTTCCCTACATTGGATATCAGTCCATGGGTCGGTTCGGCTATCCGGCACAAAAAATCAATTTCACCAACATGATTTGCTCCCATTTCAATAATAGCGATTTCAATGTGCTGATCTATAGCCAACAAAGTCAGTGGTACACCGATATGGTTATTTAAATTACCATGGGTAGCGTACGTTTTAAATTTCTTTGATAAAACAGCATTCAACAATTCTTTAGTTGTTGTCTTTCCATTAGTACCCGTAACACCAATAAATGGAATATCCAATTGCCGACGATGATAATGCGCTAAGGCCTGTAGCGTCTCCAATACATTTTCAACTAATACAAACCGATCATCTTGCTGATATTGCTCTTCATCTATGATGGCATATGCCGCACCAGATGCCAAAGCTTGCTCTGCAAATTCATTCCCATTAAAATTCGAACCTTTTAATGCAAAAAAAAGTGAATCAGGTAAAATATGGCGTGTGTCTGTCGATACAACAGGGTATTGCTTAAATAAGTGATATAATGCTTTCAATTCCATTCTTAAAAACGTTTTCATGATGACGGCAATAAATCACAATCATCAAACAAATATAATGATTTAGAAAACGATAAATCAGCACAAAAATTCCAATATAATAACAAGTAAAAATCAGTATAATTAAACAATCCTTATTCTTGATTTAGATCGAGCTGAAATACAGCTAGGACAGCTGATCTATGTAGGTAAATTGCTAATTAAAGTGTTTTATCTAAAAAAGCAATCATTTTATCGACCATTGGTCCAAACCAAGGGTTGAAAAACCAAAATGTATGTGGTGAATCTTCAAATTCAAAAACCTCAGAATAAATACCAAAATCATTCATCTTCCTGATCATATCACTCCTTTCTGCATGGAAACGAGGAATAGCACTATTCAAAAATAATGTCGGAGCAGTTAACGAATTGACTTTGAACAAAGGAGATGCGTCGTCCCAATGTGCAGGATTCTGTTGATATGTTCCCCCCAACCAAAATGAAGCCATTTCCCCCTCTTCCGACTCAGGATGGTGAAAAGCAAGAATCCCATCAATATTGACCACAGATTTAACAAATGATTTTTTATTACTATGTGTATTTGACCCCAGCAAACTAGCCAATTGTCCACCTGAGGAGGTGCCGACAACCCCAATTCTTTTCATATCAATAGGCAATTGCTTTTGGCTTTTAGCCCATAAAATGGCATCGATCAAATCGTCATAAGCAGCAGGGAATTTCGCTTCTAGCGAAAGCCTATATTCTACACTCAACACCACATATTTATCAGCTAGGGCCTTCGCCATCGTAGCCATCATCTCTTTATTGCCAGAGCGCCATCCTCCACCATGTATCAAAATGAGACATGGATAAATACTGTCAAAATTTTGAGGGAGGTAGGCGTCCAATGATAATATCCTATCCACGGTCTTTTTATAAGGAATCTGACGAATTGTCAAAACATGAGTATCTGTTTTTTCCGCCAAAGAAATATAGGCTCTCTTCTTGCTTTCCTTGACAAAAGTATTTTGTATTGTAAACGAGGTATCCACCTTTAATTGTTCTTGAGCAACACTAGACAAGAACAAAAGATTAAAAACAATAAGCCAAAAACAATTCTTCAATATTTCTAAATTTTCATTCATTTCCTGATGTTAACATAAGTGCTACAGGTACAAATCCCTTTACACCATTTTTTTAAGCTACAGCTCTTAATAATGGTTGGATTTTAATCTCAACCCAATATGAAGCATAAAAGAACCATCTGTATATCCCCTCAAATCAGAAGCAAATTATCGAATATATTTGTTGAAACCTCATAAAAAATACGCTAAATTTTCACAACTGACTACAGATCGTACAGCTTTAAAAGAAAATATCAATGAAAACGTTTTCGTAAATATAAGCTGTTGTTTTTGCCCAACTTATTATTAGAAGCCTTAACTTTAACGTATATCTATAACCATTTATCAACCTAAATAACAAGTAATTACTTGCCAATAGATATGGATACACTTGTTTAGGAAGTTAAAACAATAAACTTATTTTTCTTTATACCAATAATATATAGAAAAAGTAAACCAAAAAGATGAACAATAATAAACCAACAAAGTATCGCTGGAGCGTTTGTGCCCTCCTTTTTTTTGCTACCACTATAAACTATTTAGATAGGCAAGTACTTTCTTTAACTTGGAAAGACTTTATCAGCCCCGAGTTTCACTGGACAAACAACGACTACGGAAACATTACGGCTTTATTTTCCATATTTTATGCCGTAAGCATGTTATTTGCAGGACGTTTCGTAGATTGGATGGATACAAAAAAAGGCTTTCTTTGGGCTATTGGTATTTGGTCAATTGGTGCTATTCTTCATGCATTCTGCGGCATCGTTACAGCGGGGCAACTGACGGGAAATTGGATTTTTAACTTCGAGGAGTCCAAAGCAGCAATAGCAACGGTTAATGATGTTGGTTTAGTAATCAGTACAAGTGTCACCTTATTCATTTTTGCACGTTTTGTATTAGCAGTAGGAGAAGCGGGGAACTTTCCTGCGGCAATTAAAGCAACTGCAGAATATTTCCCCAAAAAAGATCGTGGCTTATCGACCAGTATCTTTAATGCAGGGGCAACTATCGGCGCATTAGTGGCACCCATAACCATACCTACAATTGCCAAACACTATGGTTGGGAGATGTCCTTTATTATTATTGGAGCGCTGGGTTTTATATGGATGGGATTTTGGATATTTATGTATAAAAAACCTGAAGAACACCCTAAGGTTAATGAAAGTGAGCTAACCTACATCTTACAAGACTCTGCTCATCATACAGAAGAACAAAAATCCAATGAAAAGATAAGAGTCTCTTTCCTCGAATGCTTTAAACATAAACAAACATGGGCTTTTGCCTTTGGAAAATTTATGACAGATGGTGTGTGGTGGTTTTTTCTATTTTGGATGCCTGCTTACCTCAGTAGCGTGTATGACATTAAGTCGTCGGATACACAGGGACAACTCGCTATTTTTGTTTTATATGCGATTACACTATTCTCCATCTACGGCGGATATCTGCCCACACTCTTTGTTGAAAAGAAAGGTATGAATCCCTATGATGGCAGAATGAAAGCGATGTTAATTTTTGCATTTATTCCATTAATAGTATTATTTGCACAACCATTAGGCTATATTTCCTATTGGGTTCCAGTAATCTTTATTGGGATAGCGGGAGCTGCACATCAATCTTGGTCGGCTAATATTTTCTGTACCGTCGGCGACATGTTTCCAAAGAAAGCTATTGCTACAGTAACCGGCATCGGTGGTTTAGCAGGAGGTTTAGGTGCATTTATCATCAACAAAATATCAGGTGTTCTTTTTGATTATGCTAAAGAAACACAAATGAAATTTATGGGGTTCAATGGAGAGGCTGCGGGTTATTTCATCATTTTTTCCTTTTGTGCTTTTGCCTATCTTATTGCGTGGGTAGTCATGAAGGCATTAGTTCCAAAAATGAAAATTGTAAATTTATAACGGAAATTTTGTAGATTTATAAAATATTGTATCTTTATAATATAAATAATTCAACACCTAATCCAAAATTAAATTAAACTCTAAAATGAACTTAGAATTAGAAAGTATTTTCTACGAGGAGAGTAACATCCCTCCTGAATTTACGCTTCAACAACAAGTCGATCAACGCGAGTTCCTTTCTGATGGGGAAATGATTCCTTGGGAAGGTCAAATCAATGAAGTTTTTTCACCGATATGTGTTAAGACCAAGGATGGTCTTCAACGAAAACGCATCGGTAGTTTCCCTGTATGTACAGAAAAAGAATCAATGGCTGCGTTAGATGCTGCTGTTAATGCTTTTGATAACGGACGCGGAGAATGGCCAACAATGAGTGTCGCTGATCGCATTACTTGTGTCGAGAATTTCACGAAAAAAATGATCGAGAAGAAAGACATCGTTGTCAAATTGATCATGTGGGAAATCGGAAAATCATTCACTGATTCTATTAAAGAATTTGATCGTACAGTAGAATACATTTATGCAACTATCGACGCTTTAAAAGATATCGATAGACAATCATCAAGATTCGAGATAGAACAAGGTATCATTGCGCAGATCAGACGTTCACCACTAGGTGTAGTACTTTGTATGGGGCCGTTCAATTATCCTTTGAACGAAACCTTTACCACGCTAATACCGGCATTGATAATGGGGAATACGCTGTTATTCAAACCACCTAAGCATGGTACTTTATTACATTACCCTTTATTAGATGCCTTCAGAACAAGTTTTCCTAAAGGTGTGGTCAATACCATCTATGGTAGAGGTAATAATATTGTTCCGAGCTTGATGCAGTCTGGAAAAATTAACGTTTTAACTTTAATTGGATCTAGTAAGGTCGCCAATGAATTAAAAAAACTACATCCAAAAGTAAATCGTCTTCGTGCCATTTTAGGTTTAGATGCCAAAAATGCTGCGATTATTACAAAAGATGCAGACCTCAATTTGGCCGTATCAGAAACGGTGCTAGGTTCACTATCATTCAATGGGCAACGTTGTACAGCAATCAAAATAGTGTATGTACACCGCAGTATTGCTCAGGAATTCTTGAAACGCTTGACAGTTGAAGTAGAGAAACTGAAGTTTGGTATGCCTTGGGAAAAAGGAGTCTCGTTGACCCCACTACCTGAATTGAATAAACCTGCTTATCTAACGGAGTGTATCGAAGATGCGATTGCGAATGGAGCAAAAGTCATTAATCCAAATGGCGGACAAGTTGCGGAATCATTTGTATATCCTGCAATTGTGTATCCCGTAAATGCCAATATGAAACTTTACAGAGAAGAACAGTTTGGCCCAGTTATCCCTGTAGTTCCATTTGATGACTTGGAGGAACCAATTGAATATCTGATTGAATCATCTCATGGTCAGCAAGTAAGTATTTTCAGCAACAATGCAGCTGTGATATCATCTTTAATCGATCCACTAGTGAACCAAGTAAGTCGTGTAAATATTAATTGTCAATGCCAAAGAGGACCAGACAACTTCCCGTTTACTGGCCGTAAAGATAGTGCCGAAGGCACTTTATCGGTTGTTGATGCATTACGTGCATTCTCGATTCGTTCACTTGTCGCAGCGAAATTCACGGATGAAAACAAAAAAATACTGAACGAAATTGTAAGTAGCAATAGCTCCAATTTCTTAAGTACCAAATACATCTTTTAAACAAAAAAGGGGCTTTGCCCCTTTTTTTATTTAAAGTTGTTTCGCTATTGCCACATGTTACTCCTTTCCCATAGGATGACTCTCTACAAACCATAAGTTACAAATACCATTTATCTTCTGCATATTAAAGCGTAAACAGCATGAATAAAAAAAACCGCAAGTACTTTCATACTTACGGCCTACATATTAAATAAACATTGAAACTACTAATTTTTATTGTGCACGTTGCTTTTCTTCATTATCTGTACTCTTTTTCTTAACTACATTTTTCAAATTCCCAAATTTATATGAATAAGTCAAACGTGCAACCCTACGATCTTGATGTTGTCTAATCTTCGTATTAAACGATGAGAAATTCGTCGACAGATTCTGGTTACTGGTATTGAAAATATCAGAAACAGCAAGTTTAAGCGAACTTCTTTTATCTTTAAAGTTTTTGGTAATACCAATTTGTGCGTCCCAGCGACTTTCCAATTTATATATATTATAGGTAAACGGAGAGAAATAACGAAGATTCATCTCTGCAGAAACCGACGGCGACAGTTTAAAAGAACTCATCGAGTTTACTTGGAACAGAACACTTGTGTTATTAACGACCGACCCTGCTATTGCCCCATCAAAATTCATATAAACAGCCGTGATATTATTATAAGAAGACCAGAACTTCGCCACTTGAACTGGCAGGCTCAGATTCACAAATGCTGAATTGCTTTTCCCAAGGTTTTCACGTGTCACCCATGTTGTGTTTTTAACCGAATCCTGCCCCATACTTTCAACGATCGCATCAGTCTGTGCATTATAGCCCAACGTGACTGTATACTTCTTATATAGGGTATAATTCAAGTTCAATTCGTTTGCATACTGCGGATTTAGGTACGGATTTCCACGCTCTGAAGTATATTTATCAATAAAATAATCAAAAGGGTTAAGCTGGCGGTAGTTGGGTCTTGTGATTTTTCTCGAATACCCTAAAGAGAAAATATGATTTTCATCTGCATCATAACTCAAATTTGCAGATGGAAACAAATCAAAATAATCTCTTTTTACTTGTTTATTCTCTGTGATCGAGTGTCCATCGGATAGCGTATATTCCCCTCTTAAACCAGCCTTAATACCCCATTTACCGATTTGATTATCATAATCAATGTAACCTGCAGTAATTTGCTCGGTATAAACAAAGTGATTCGATCGATTGACAATATCAGTCCAAGCGCCATCC
This sequence comes from Sphingobacterium sp. SG20118, assembly GCF_044740685.1. NCBI lineage: Bacteria > Pseudomonadati > Bacteroidota > Sphingobacteriia > Sphingobacteriales > Sphingobacteriaceae > Sphingobacterium > Sphingobacterium sp. SG20118. The sequence continues at coordinate 17,344 of NZ_CP172826.1, read as the reverse complement.
AGCTGTTCCTCAAATAAGAGGTTATTATCCGACTTTACATTTGAATACTTCACCCCTGTTTCAAGGTTAGAGGTCTTGCTTAGCGGTTGATTATAATCGAGCTTAGCAACATAAATGTCAATACCAATTGGCATTTGACTTCGTAATAATTCTGGATCTCTTATTAATTCGTTATTCAGATCAAACAATCTATTGTCATAATCTGCTTTTTTGCTATTTCTAAATTTACTCCAATCCAAATCCAAGACCAATTTTTTACCGGTCGAATCGATCTTAAACTCATTATTAAAATTAAAAGAATAGCGATTAAATCCTTCCCTGAATTGAGACATTGAGGTCAATGTAGAATCTAGCGTAGTCAGATTTGGTCCGATAAAAGATTTACTATCATTATCATTAAGCTCTACATTATTACTCCCATTAAACTGCAAAGACATCACATTACGCTCAGATGTCCGCTGTTCCACTCCTACTTTATATGCGTGTGTCCGATCTTTGATATGTAGATTTGATTTCTGATCAAATGCGGTCTCCACACCATTGTTTGCGATAATACGCTCTAAATTAATTCGGTTTATATATCGTTCATCACTATACGAGTAAGACCCAAAATAAGTGGTGTTATTTTTTTTGTAATTAAGAGACAATGCTGTATTACCTCTAAACTTCTCGGCTAATCCAGCAGTAGCAGAAAAATTACCATTAAAACCCTCCATCCGACTCTTCTTCATCACAATATTGATCGTTCCTACAGCACCCTCGGCATCATCCTTAGCACTACGTGACTTGATCACCTCAACAGCCTTAATCTGGTTACCATCGGTACTTTTAAGTAGCGTCGCCAATTGTTCACCAGTCATATAAGTTTGACGACCGTCGATCGTAACTTTAACACCAGACTGCCCCATGAGCTGTAGATTATTATCATTATCCAAGCTAACTCCTGGAGCGCGCTGTACAATATCCAATCCATTATTGCCTGCGGCTAAAGGAGAATTTTCAACATTTAAAATCAGTTTTCCTTGCTTATTCTCAACCAGAGGTCTTTTCCCTTCTACAGTCACTTCAGATAACGTATTAGTACTTGGCGCCAACTGCAGATCAGCCAACACTTGCTTCGTATTACTATAGTTGAAAATAGCCGAACGCTTTACATCGTAACCAATCATTCGTGCTTCGACATAATAAGATCCAGCAGCAATATTTTCAAAAGAATATTGCCCATCTTCCTTTGTAACGGCTGTTTTCAAGATGGTATTATTGGCACTATGAATCAAATAAGTAGTCACTGAACTCATTTGTTCATTTTTTTCATTCACAACCCTACCAGTCACATCAATAGCCGCCCAGAGTAGCTGTGTACTGATTGCAAATAAGACCGTTAGTAATAATTTCGTTTTCATTTTATGGTTTAGGTTTCTTCTATCGAAATAGAAATCTATGATTGATTAGTATACATTTTTAAAATAATGTTACAATCTCAAGAGATTATTTTAAAAATCTAGGTGCATAGCACCTAGGTCTTATTTTTTCTTTTCTTTGCTTTCTATAATGACGCCACTTGGAGTAATACTGATGATGGTATCGCGCTTAATCACTGTTGTATCATCCACAACAACATCTTCTTCATTTTTATCGTCCGTCTCGACCACCTCCGGAAGCGCACATTTCAAACCGAGATTCGTCATGACCCATTCCGTTTCTTTAACATCATTATTTTCATAGCGATTAAAACATTCATAATAGGAGATATCAGCATAATTACGTTGCAGATCCCTATTCAATACTACTTTTGCTCCAACAGGAAGATACAGGGTAACATTTACTTTTTGATCTCGATACAACTCTTTTTCACCCAATTTAAAGTGACTATCAAAAACAATATTTACACTATCCTGAACAGCTTTGTAATTGATGGCAGAAGCTCTTTTAGTTGCTAGATTATAATTAGAACCCTTAGCGGCATATTCGTATTTGATATAAGGTGCTTGAGTAGAATCAATGCGTTCAAAACGGATACGGATATCGTCCTGTAGATATTCCGATAAGTTGGTGCCTATCTTCAGATTTGAACGGCCCTCATCCCCATTAATTTTAATTACCCTTACATCACGTTCGTTAATACGATATATAGACCTAACCTCCAATGGTTTTTCTTCGACAATTCTACTTTCTTCTTTAAAGTCCTTCGCTACTGAGCCTGCATAATAGACCATAGCTCCCAATGAAATAAGCCATACTAAAAACAAAGAAGTTGTCAGATAATTATTCATCGATCTTCGGTTAAACAAAAGACGTATGATCAGGTAAAACAAACCTGCAAACGGAATCGCAACCGCTAAAAAAGCTGCTGCTAGCGCCCATGGAGCCTGAGTTGGATCAATCAGATTTAAGGGTTTCTATCACGCCACGGTCTGTTATCCCAGCAATCCCCAAGCTAAAAAAGATGAGCGCAATCAGCAATGATATCAAGCTTAGACCTATGCTAAAGGCGACAATTAAACCAATTACTTTAGCGAAAAGCTTGATGATTTCTCCAAACGCATTACCTGCCGATGAAACACCTTTATTAAAAGTATTACCGACACCCGAAAAATTCTCTCTTAGGCCACTCAATTCCTCTTCAAAACTTCTTTTAAAATTCTGAATGTTAGGCGACTCTCCACGCATTTCCATACGGTCTGCTCTGGTCACCGCAATCGGCATTACAATCCATAAAATGATGTAAATCAAAAATCCTGAGCCAAAGATTACAAAAAATAAGACAAATAAAAGCCTGATCCATCGTGCCTCAACACCAAAGTAATGCCCTAAACCACTACACACACCACTGATCACTTTATCTTCAGGGTCACGCATCAGCTTTTTACCTGTTCTAAAGCTATTTTCTGTATAATTAGTCCTTTGACCAGTATATTGTTGATCCTCTTCGTTGATTTCAAAATCACTGACACTGCCCATCTGGGCGATTACAGCATTGACATCATCCATATTCAACACTTCTTTAATTCCGAGCTGAATCTTCTCCGTAAACATTTCTGCAATGCGATTTTCAATATCCTCCAAAATCTCTTTGCTATCTTCCGAACTTCCGAAATGCTTTTTAATATCAATCATATAATTGCGCAACACATCATATGCGTCCTCTTCTATATGAAAAACGATACTATTTATATTGATAATTATAGTCTTGTTCATGGTTATATAGGTTATATTGATTTATCGATTTTATTAATTCTATCTGCTAAGGATATCTCCACTGCAAACAGCAGTTCCTTCCACGTCACATCCAAGCGCTCCAGAACCTGAAGCCCTTCTTCCGTAATCTCATAGTACTTACGTGGAGGACCAGATGTTGATTCCTTCCATATATAACTCAGCAAACCGTTATTTTTAAGTCTTGTTAGTAAAGGGTATAATGTACCTTCTACGACCAAGAGCTGCGCTTTCTTCAGTTCGCTGATGATATCTGATGCATAGATCTCCCCTCGGGAAATAATAGAAAGAATACAATATTCAAGTATTCCCTTCCGCATCTGTATTTGTGTATTTTCAGCTATCATAACAATACAAAGATATATGTTTTATTATGTACTATGCAATACACAGTACTATGTTAGTGGAAACATATTTCTCAACATGCTGATAATCAGCGTAATAATTTTAATTATCATTTAACGTCAATATTTCACTATTTCTCAAATTTATCCCTATTTTAGCACGAAAATTGATTATAAGGAGAGCATGATAAGATTATTATTAGATTACAAATGGGTAATGCTCTGGGCAGTAATAGTGATTCTACTTTGTTGTATGCCGGGACAAAATTTTGAAAAAGTACCATCCTATCCAGGAATGGATAAGCTTGTACACGCAGGGATGTTCTTCGTGTTTTGTACATTAATTTATAATGGCGTATTAATTCAATTCAAAGGTCGTCCATCTCGATGGGTACCCGTCATAGTTGTGAGCATTCTAGGGATCCTATTCGCTTTATTAACAGAAGCTTTACAACTTTATATTTTCACCTACAGAACCGGTGATTGGTGGGATTTATTCGCAGATAGTGTGGGTATTGGAATGTCAGGTTTTGCCTATTTGCTTTTTTACGTAAGACGAAAATAAAACAAGATTTATGGGGATGGACAGTCCCCGCCTTGTAACTAAAGAATACACATTTTACAACACTACTCTGAAACCTTAGGATATCAATACAGCTAAGCTCTAGCCAAAGTTAAAACAGATATCGTACAACCTGCGGCAATAAGTTGCTCTGCAGCAGCAGTAAGGGTAGCTCCCGTTGTCAACACATCATCCACCAATAGCACACGTTTACCTTTCAAACTATGCCCATCTGCGCATAAAAACACATTCTGGACATTGTCATAGCGTTCTAATCTTGATTTCTTGGTCTGACTTACCGACTCGCCCACCCGTATTAGCCCATGTTCTAAAACCGGTTTCGATAACGCCATTCCAATACCTTTTGCCAAATAAAATGATTGGTTATAGCCTCTTTTCTTAAGCTTTTTTTTATGTAAAGGAATAGGGATGATCACATCCACATTTGTAAAAACCAGGCTTTTAACTAAAGTTTCTCCATACTGTCTTCCAAGGAAATAAGCCAGTTGAGGCCGATTAGCATATTTTATCTGATACAAAATCCGCTCAACACGCGTTTCCTTTTTCAGCAATAACATGGCCGTTGCGTTTTCAAATGGAAATTTCCCCCACAGCTGACGAGCGACTTGATTATTTGGATCCTGATGAAAGTTCGTAATCGGTAAGTGAAATAAACAGGAAGTACAGAGTTGTTTTTCTTGACGGACTAAGACATGACCGCAACCCGCACAAATTTTAGGAAAAAAAAGTGCTAAAAAGTCCGATAAATACTGGCTAAATTGGTTGTTCATCATGATTATGCCTATACGAACTTAGCTAAATTTGTTTTATTTACAATTAAAATTGTAAATAAAACAAACTGATTCATTAGCAGCTATATTTCATAGGCATTCATGATTGCTTTGCATTATCCTCTTCCATCACGGAATATTCAGTAACAGAAATAGCAGGATAATCACTTATTATTAAGCTTCTTGAGCTTCTTTATCTTTAATCGCTAACTGACCACATGCCGCATCGATGTCTTTTCCACGACTTCTACGCACATTGGTAATGATACCCTGATTTTTTAGATAATTAGCAAAAACCTCAATCTTATCTGCATCAGCATTTACAAAACTAGCTAATGAGATGGGGTTATATTCAATTATATTAACCTTACAAGGAACATGTTTACAGAATCTGGCCAACTCTTTTGCATCTTCTAACTCATCATTAAAATTATCAAAAACGATGTATTCAAATGTAATTGGGCTTTTAGTCTTCGCGTAAAAATATTTCAATGCATCCGCAAGTGCTTCCAATGAATTTTGCTCATTGATAGGCATGATCTCATTACGCTTTTTATCATTTGCAGCATGTAATGAAAGGGCCAAATTAAACCTGACCTCATCGTCACCTAGCTTCTTGATCATCTTAGCAATACCTGCAGTAGATACTGTAATGCGTTTTGCAGCCATATTCAAACCATCAGGAGAAGTAATTCTTTCTACCGATTTCATCATATTGGCATAATTCAATAGCGGCTCACCCATACCCATATACACGATATTGGTTAATGGTTGATTATATTTTTCTTCTGCTTGTTTTGCAATCAAAACAACCTGGTCATATATCTCATCCGCATTCAAATTCCGTTTACGGTCCATATAGCCTGTCGCACAAAATTTGCAGGTCAAACTACAGCCTACCTGTGAACTTACACATGCTGTCATACGCTCAGGAGCAGGAATCAAAACACCTTCAATGATGTTACCATCGTACAAAGCGAAACTGCTCTTGATCGTTCTATCCGAACTGATCTGCGATTCCTTAACCTTGACTGCACGAATAACAAAATTTTCTTTCAGCTTTTCACGCAAAGGTTTACTGAGGTTACTCATCAAATCAAAATCTATACAAGACTTTACCCAAATCCACTCATAAATTTGCTTTGCACGGAAACCTTGCTCACCCATTTCAGTAAGCTTCTCTTTAATCTGATCTATCGACAGACTACGAATATCAATTATTTTACTTTTCTCAGTCACACGACAAAGGTAAGGTTATTTATATAAAAATCTTATTTTTATAATGTCATAAAAAGCAGAACTATCTGAATCCTAAATTATTACTTCTAGTTATGCTATACCAATTCAGCAAGAAGAAGAGCATAGTACCTCTTTCAGATCCTACTAAATGCATGACAAGTCTACTTAACTAAATGAAAAACAAGATCATGGTCATTTCAGAAAAACCATGTTTACTTAAAAAAACAAGAATAATCTAGCAATAGCCTTCAAAACTTTTCCTAGTTTTGAATCATCATAAGAGATACCGCAACAGCAGTAAAAAAGACATAAAGCACCATCATATGCTACAGATAGAAATACAGCATCTAGAACAAAGGCATTACCCCGATATTGCACGCATCTACCAACAGGCGATCGATGCCGGAAATATCACATTAGCGACAAAGACAAGTACTTGGGAAGATTGGGATAAAGATCATCTGCCCGCGATGCGGTTTGTCGCTATTGAAAACAACGCTCTAATAGGTTGGGTTGCATTATCTCCCGTTTTGCAGCGAACAGGATATCAGGGTGTCACGGAGCTCAGCATTTATATCGATCAACATCATCAAGGCAAAGGACTTGGGAAAATCCTCATGCAACATATCATTGATAGATCTGAGAAAGCTGGTATATGGACGATTATGTCCTTTATTTTTCCTGAGAACGAAAAAAGTATAGCGCTCCATCTAAAATTTGGGTTTCGACTACTGGGCACACAACATCAAGTTGCACAATTAAAGGGCGTCTGGATGGACAACTGTATTTTAGAGCGAAGATCAACCTTGATATAACGTAAGATCCCCATTTTCAATACTGAAAATGGGGATCTTACTATTCCAATAGCACGAATCTATCCGTGTATTGCTTCTTTAGTGCCATAAGACTGTATCAGTTCTCCTTCAAAATCCAACCATTCTTTCCAACGCTTGTCCACATCCACATCTGTCGAAAATTGACGTGCAAAATTAAGAAACGTTGTGTAATGATTTGCTTCGGAAACCATTAAGTCATAATAGAACTTCGCTAACTTTTCATCTTTAATATTTAGAGATAATACCCTAAAACGTTCACAACTTCTCGCCTCAATCATTGCGGCAAACAGTAAACGGTCTATAAAAGCCATATTACGAGAACCATCTTTCTTATTGAATTTCATCAACTGCCCCACGTAATCATCTTTACGCTCCTTACCTAGGGTATAGCCTCTTTCTTTAATAATATCGATGACCATTTGGAAATGTTGCATTTCCTCAATTGCAATCGCTGTCAATTCGTGTACCAACTCTTCATGTTCAGAGTTGTACATAATTAAAGAAATCGCATTTGAAGCTGCCTTTTGCTCACACCAAGCGTGATCAGTCAGTATCTCCTCTAAATTTCCTTCTGCAATATTTGCCCACCTTGGATCCGTTAACAATTTCAATCCTAACATTTTGTCCTATCTATTTTTAAAACACAAAGTTAAGCATATCCAAGCGATATAAAAATATTCGCAATTAGTTTTGCGATAGCCTTATTCTCCTTTTTTAAGAGCAGCTCTTACTTGCGGAGCGATTTTCGAACCAAAAACCTCAATTGCTTTCATCATATCAAGGTGACTAGGTGCTCCCACATCCATGTGCGCAGAGAAACGTGTCAACCCTAAAGCCTCCTGGATTTTCAAAATCTTATCCACAGCATAATCGGCATCCCCAATAATCAAATGACCATGAGATGAACGTCCAAAATCATATTGGGTCCGTTGATAAGGAGGCCAGCCGCGATCACCACCGATGCGATTCATCTGTGCTGCATAAATAGGGTAATAAGCATCTGCTACCTGCTGCGAATTATCACCAAACAAAGCATGCACATGTACACCAACTTGATAATTGGACATATCATGACCATTATCGGCATACGCCTGTTGATACATTTCGACTAAAGGTTTGAAAGCTTCGAAAGTTCCTCCAATTATGGCAAACATAACGGGCAAACCCAATTTCCCAGCACGGATAACAGATGAGGTGGTGCCACCCACAGCCACCCATATCGGCAATTTGGGTTGAACAGGACGTGGAAATATTTGCTGATTGACTAATGTAGGTCGAAATTTACCCGTCCAGCTAATCGTCTCTTGATTATTCAACTTCACCAATAAATCTAACTTTTCTTCAAACAATGCACCATAATCATTCAGATTATAGCCAAATAAAGGAAATGACTCAATAAAAGATCCTCTTCCCGCCATAATCTCAGCGCGACCATTAGATAAAACATCAACTGTAGAAAAATCCTGATAGAGTTTAACAGGATCTGCAGAACTCAATACAGAGACAGCACTTCCTAATTTTATGTTCTTAGTGACAGAAGCTGCCGCCGCTAATATAATTTCTGGAGCTGAAACAGCATAGTCTGGACGATGATGTTCACCCATTCCAAAAAAGTCAAGGCCTACTTCATCCATCAACTTTACTTGTTCAATAATTTGATGCAATTTCTCTTGCGAAGATTGTATTTGTCCTGTTTTGGGATCAATATGCAAATCGCCAAACATACCTATTCCTAATTCCATATTCTTTTATTTAAATGATATACTACAAACTTATCAATTTTGAACCGCTAAAAAATTGACCTACAACAATAAAAATGTGAAAAGTGTTATGTAGTTCCCAAACTATTTACTTTCATCTGGACCTGACTCATTATCTGGCTTCATTACCTTAGACAAAGCTTGCGGCAATTGTAATAAGTCAAAATCATTGCCAAAAATTAAATACTTATTTTCCCAAATAGTCGCATACTTCTCTTTGAAATCTCTCAGGCTCTGATAATGTCTGAAAGAACCAACTTTATCTGCCGCAAACTTCATAATTTGTTCGGCAGGGCTCTCCGGAGATTCAATACCACTCATGGGTACCATACCCAAATTGATATATTTCCTACCCTTATTTCGTGCATATTCCGCCAATTTCACAACCAAAGCATCCATACACCCCCCTGGAGCATTTTCTATTTTCCGAATCAGATCATAGGTGCACTCACCCTCTGTAAAATCAGGAATAATATTTAGAAATGATACGACTTTTTGATGTTCATCCTGTACCACGATTACATCTTGTTCAGAAATTGCTACAGGATCAAATTGTCCTTGCGAAAAAACCATTTCCTTTTTATCAAATACACGCAACCATTCATCAGACACCTCTTTCAATTCCGTTATGAACACAGCAGCATGAGGAGCCTGTACAATCCGAGTGGTATACCCCTTTTTTTCTAAACTATTCAAAGCATTTCGAAGTGATTTTCGATTTTTTCCCTCTAAGGAAAATAAAGAAACATCCATCAATGCCTCCTGTCCAATAATAATTTTACGTTTTCGAAGCGCATTAAAATAGGATAGGCTATCTTCGTCTACACGATAATACACCGACTTAAGCCCCAGAGAAGAGCAATAATCCTCAAATTCGACAATTACTTCTTCTTTATCCTCAATAGCACATACAGGCCCATCTAAAACAATTGCAAAAGCTTGACCGATGCGATAAGCTACAAAGCCGTCTGTTACCCTAGAAAAATACAACTGCTTATCTTCGGCAATTTTAAAATAATCCATCGGTGAACCACCATATAGTTTTAGCAAGCGTTTTGCCCTATCCAACACATTTTGTTCCTTATCCTCTTCATGAATGATCCGCGGACATAAAAACGTGTAAAGTAATAGTATCCATGAAAAAAGGCCCAAAAAATGGGTGATATTCAAAAACTCTTGACCAAACGCTGTATGCGGCCTTAGCTCATCATTAAACAATAAAAAGCTTTGCATGGTGTAGTATAGGGATTGCTCCCATGTAAAATCAACACCAAAGTGCTTTTTATCAATGACATAAAAACAAACAAAACCAAACAAGCAAACTCCAGCCAAGGCAATAAAAAAAGTAGCGAAACCGATTCGCATCCAATTTTTATTGATTTTTATACGATATTGCTTTTGGTTGGTGATCAATAAAATGATGATGAATAAGGATACCAAGGCTTCTTCATAATCCAGTGCTTTTCCAATATGACCCAACAAGGATAAAAAAGAAAAGGTAAGCGCAATCCAGAAAGCAGACCGATATCCTTTAATCAGGTATGCTGCACTCACCATTAGTCCAAGCCCTAAGACCAGAAACCATCAACTTCGAAGCATGCATAGCTTCAATCGGCAGATAATATTTCTCAAGCTGCATACGCTCCATCAAAGGAGGGGTAGCCACAGAGATGAGGTTGATGATCCCTAAAAAGAAAATAGCAATTGCAGGTAAAATACGTGCGATAATCTGTCGCCCTCTCCAAATGAAGGAGATGATTCCAAATAGCAAAGGCAGCCAAAATTCAAATGAACGATAGATGATGGTAATACCTAGGCCTTCCTCTTGCGTATAGCCATAAGAAGTCAATATGTACAACATCGTAAACTCTACGGCCCCTAGTCCCCTCAAAAAGGGTGATACCATCATCAAAACCACGGTAATGGTATAGGCAACTGCAGCAGCCTCAAACGATACATGCGTCTGGAGCGCATGCATACTAATAAAAGCATGCGCGATACCACAGAGCTCTATACCGGTTGAAATGAGGATCGTGGTCCATAAATAGCCTTTATGAATATGAGCAGAAAATATGTCGTGTATATTGGCTATTAAACTAGGAAATTTGAGTTCCAGCCAACGGTACAGCCCATTTTTTACCCTAATCGACCAAAAGAAAACAAAAGATAAACCGAGCAATAAGCCCAAAACAAGCAGTGATATCCAAGCATTATCAAAATTTTTATGATCAAAGACCGTATACAGAATGATGGGCACCCCAATAATAAAAACGGTCAAAAGCCCCACATAACCATATATCGCTCCCGCCTGATGGATCTTGGTTGAATTGAGCTGTTTCTTTCTTAACTGCGATGTTGTATACGCCAATGAGCTCACTCCCCCTGCAGGAAGAAAGACACTCAGTAGGTTTCTTTTCAAAAACAATTCAATCGCATCCCATAAATTCAACTTCAATCCAATCGTTCGAAAACTAAAGATGTACATCACCCCCTGCAATAGGATATACAGGAGGGTTACGGCAAGTCCGACGAGTAGCCAATTGAAGTCCGCCGTGGCCAACTGCGGGCCTATTGAAGCTATCTCCTTACGTTCGTTCCTAAAAAAAACAAATGCCAACAACACGATAAAAACAGCTAACAGTTCTTTCCAATATGTTTTAGGGGAGAATTTTTGTATACCGCTTAACAATGATTTCTTCATAGGGATGATGGCCGTTATCTACTATAAATATAAAAAGTATTTACCCACATTAAATAAAGAAATTGTAATCCTTGTTTTAAATCAAAATAAATTACTGCTTTATACCCTAATATCTTTTGACATCTAGCGACATCCCCCCTCTTGGACGTTAAGCAATTATCCTTTGTTATCAATGCCTATTCCCACAGAAACAATTTGGAATTACGCTGCTAACCCAGTATGGAATTATGATTCATCATTAATTTTAAAGTAATGACCTGCTTATTCATTCATGTATTCTTTGTCTTTTATTATTTTTCAAAACGTAAATATTACAATCTAGTAGCCAGTCGATTGAAAATATAATGAAGATATTATTGGGGTTTTTGTGTAAATTTCCATCGATGGAAAAACAAGAAATACTTTTTATCGGTTTAGTATGGCCGGAGCCGAGTTCTTCAGCTGCGGGATTTCGCATGGTCCAATTGCTGAAAAGTTTTCAAAAAAATAACAACACCATCACATTCGCAAGTGCTGCATCCAAATCGCCATACAGTGCCGATTTAAAAGCAATGGGTATAAAAGAAGTGGAAATCAAACTTAACGATGATCAATTCAATGAGTTCGTCCGCGACCTTCATCCTCAAATCGTTGTTTTCGATCGCTTCATGACCGAAGAACAATACAGTTGGCGGGTGGCTCAAGAATGTCCAGATGCTGTACGTATACTCGATACCGAGGATTTACACTTCCTAAGACATGCCCGACAGTCCAATGCTAAAACTGGGGAACAGTTTGATCAGACACTGCTTTACTCCGATATCGCAAAAAGGGAAATAGCCGCAATCTTACGATCGGATATCTCCATCATTATCTCCGAACTTGAGATGCAATTGTTGACCAATCAATTTGCCATCAGCCCCGCTATCCTCTATTATCTACCATTTTTAGAAGAAGAAATTGACCATGCCTGCATCGATTCATGGAAAACCTACGAGGAGCGCGCAGATTTTATGTTTATTGGCAATTTTATTCACGAACCCAATTGGAATACGGTACAATATTTAAAAAAAGAGATCTGGCCCCTGCTTAGGAAACAACTTCCTCAAGCCAAATTAAACATCTATGGAGCTTACCCAAGTCAAAAGGTACTGCAGCTCAATAATCCGAAAGAACGTTTCTTTATACATGGAAGGACGGAAAATGCCCAGACCACAATGGCTGACCATCGCATCCTTTTGGCACCTATCCAATTCGGAGCAGGTGTAAAAGGCAAGTTTATAGACGCCATGCAAACCGGCACACCATCCGTTACAACCAGCATTGGCGCCGAAGCCATGTGTGGCGACTTACCTTGGAACGGTTTTATTGCTAATGAACCGCAGCTATTTATTGAAAAAGCAATCGAACTCTATAACAATAAAACACGCTGGCAAGAAGCGCAAAGCAACGGCATAGCGATCCTAAATCAGCGTTACGCACGTACCAAGTTTGAAGACGATTTTTTAATGAGTATCCGTTTCATAAAAGCACAACTTCAAGCACATCGACAACAGAATTTCATGGGGCAACTCTTGTTACACCACACCCTACAAAGTACTAAATACCTATCCTTGTGGATTGCGGAAAAGAATAAGTAACAGCCTTATTGAAGACCTTCCCACCATTTCTCATACGGTTTATCCAATTGCTTTAAATAAACGATTTCACCCATTTTTGGAGTCAAAACTGGGATATTGGCTTCCGCAGCATACCGGCTTACAAGAGATAAAGGCTCCTTCCAATCGTGTAGTGCTAAAGCAAACTTACCCGAATGCACCGGCAGAAAATGTTTAGCCTGCAGATCAACAACCTCCTTTAGGAGTTCATCAGGCATGGAGTGGATATAACGCCAAGTTTCGTTATACTGACCATTCTCCAAAATAGCCAAATCAAATGGACCGTATTTATCGCCTATCGTTTTAAAATGTTTACCATATCCACTATCACCACCTAAAAACAGATTATAGGTTGCTGTTTTTAACACAAAAGATGTCCAAAGGGTGGTATTACGCTTAAATTTTCTTCCCGAGAAGTGACGTGCAGGTGTTGCAATTACAGTAAAATCATCTTCCGTTCTTGCCTCATCAAACCAGTCCAATTCCGTGATCTGATTTGCTGCAAACCCCCATCTTTCAAAATGGGCACCGACACCAAGGCCACAAACAACATGTTTGATCTGTGCACGCAATTGTAATATCGTTTTATAATCCAAATGATCGTAATGATCATGGCTGATCAACAACATATCAATAGCAGGAAAATCACTAGCCTGATAAGTATAGGACAAAGGAAATGGTTTATTGCTGCCAGGTACAGGCGAGGCATTATCAGAAAAGACAGGATCGACTACGATTATCTTTCCGTCTATCTGCAACAAATAAGAAGAATGACCGAACCAAATCATCAGATCATCAGAAGGTAGGTTCTTAAGATCTTGTTGTACGACAGGAAGCGGTCTCTTAGGACTTCTGATAGCACGATCTTTAAACATAAAAGCATACATCGCCCCCACGAAGCTCTCCCCCTCTTTTAGTGATGGCGTGTGCTCCAGATTTTGAAACTGCGTATTCCTAAAATTAGGTGATTTCTTGATGCGCTCCAAACGCTCCCCAGCGATATTCCCTCCAAAAAGAGGCCTCGTTAAATAAACATTACCCATGACAATAAGAATAGTTACACTAGCAAGAATTACGATTAGATATTTCCCGATTTTCATTGCCGTCAAACTAAGCTAAATTTTTATTATATACAAAAAATATAGTACCAATGATTGTTACTCTGGGATCTAAATCGCTCTTTCATTAATAAAATAACCTATCTCGACCTTATAGGACGTTTCAAATAAAAAATAAATACCATGAATACTACGGGTCAAGACATGTATCAATCTGATTATTTTCAACGTGACTTAGAGCAGTTCATATTTTGAATAAACAATCCGTTCACTACGATGTATTCTTATTGTACTTCAGTAATATTATTCAAAACATTACAAGCAAAATGAAGTTTATATAGAGAAGCTAATCCAACAAAATAACCGCTTAATTACGCGTTTTTTACAGAAAAAAGATCTCCTATGTTAAAATTACATAACCTAAAAATCATCTTGTTGTTCTTAGTAATAACAAGTTGCAAAAACGCTAAAAATGATGCCGATACCCTCTATTATGGTGGTCCTATTTTAACGATGGAAGATGATAACCCGCAGGTAGAAGCGATTGCGATAAAAGATGGAAAAATTCTATTTGCAGGTTCCAAACAAAATGCAAAGCGTTTTATCGGAGATAATACAAATCAGATCGATTTAGAGAATAAGACCCTCATGCCGGGTTTTATTGACGCACATGGGCATATTACTTCCAGAGCAGGTATGTCGCAAGCAGTGGATCTTTCGCCAAGCCCATACGGTACAGTCAATAATATTCCTGAGCTACAGACAACGTTAAAAGAATACATCAACAAGTATCAATTAGATCCTACTACACCTGTCATGGGAAATGGCTATGATGATGCCATTATGGAAGAACATCGACATCCTACCCGTGAAGAGCTGGATGCCGTAAGCACTACCCATCCCATTATCGTCATACATGCCTCTGGACATGCTAGTGTGGTCAATAGTGCCATGCTCAAATTATTGCAAATCCCTGAAGACGTAAAAGATCCAGAAGGTGGACATTATAGGCGAGATCCTAAAACCAAACGATTGAACGGAAAGCTAGAGGAAAATGCCAGTTTTATGGCACTCATGAAACTAACAGCACTGCTACCAAAACCACCTGAAACTGCTGGTCTATCGCAGTCACTCAAAGATTTTTTAGCTGCTCAAGACGAATGGTTCAGTTATGGACAAACAACGATTTGCGACGGTAGAAACCATGGGTGTGGGACTTACGTTGCTTCGTGAGGCTGCTGCAAAAAAATTGATAAAAGCTGATATCGTTTATTTCCCTGATTTTGAAGCTAACAAAAAAGAATGGGAATCTTTTTTACCTCATTACATGAAATATGAAAATAACCTCAAATTTGGAGGTTTCAAATTCTCTGATGATGGCTCTCCTCAAGGTAAAACAGCTTGGTTAACACAGCCCTACTTGATCCCTCCTGAAGGACAAAGTAAAGACTATAAAGGATTTCCCATCTTTACGGATGAGGTACTCTACGATGATTTAAAAACAATCTTCTCGAAAAATATAACCGCTCAACTGCACGTAAATGGTGATGCAGCTATTGATCAAGCATTACGTGTAATCGGAAAATTGAGGCAAGAAGGAATTTATAAACCAGAGCTTCGTGCTACGCTTATTCACGTACAAAATAGTAGACCTGATCATATTTCAAAAATTAAAGATATAGGGGTCATCCCTTCTTATTTTTCAGCACATGTATACCTATGGGGAGACTGGCATTATAGCAGTGTTTTTGGTCCCGAAAGGGCCGCATTTATTAGTCCCGCAAACGCAGCTAAAGATGCTGGGATTACGTTCACCCTTCACCACGATGCTCCTGTTACACCTCCCGATTTGATGACTGGTGTGTACGCTGCGGTGAATAGAATAACGCGTTCTGGGATGGTTTTAGGTCCCGAACAGCGTATAAAAGTAATCGATGCATTAAAAGCAATCACGATCAACGCTGCTTATCAGTACCATGAAGAAGATATAAAAGGCTCTTTAAAAGAAGGTAAACTCGCGGACTTGGTTATTTTGAATAAAGATCCATTGACCATCGACCCGAAAGAGCTTAGATCCATTCAGGTCTTAGAAACAATCAAAGAAGGAAAAACAGTATTTAAAAGATAAACATACCTTATGAAAAAGCTCCTCAATTTACTGCTGTTACTGATGATCAGTATCAGTAGTTTTGCGCAAGGTCATTACAATGGTTCATCCTTTAACCCTAATGATTATTTTGCCCCTCATGCTGGCTTTATTATACCGGTATGGTATGGTTATGCCAATATGAACTATTATAATAAACAGGGCAATAAATCGGATCAACTGATCAATCCGACACCTAATAATCCGACCACGCTCAATATCGAACAAAATGTCAAAACGCATTCATTTATTTTAATGGCCATATATGGCGGTAAAGGAAAAATTCTAAATGCAGATTGGGGAATGATGATCATACCGACATTGAATAGTCCTACCGCCAGTATCGCATTGGATTACTATTCGCAACAGACAGGTTCAGGTCGCTATAACTTCACCAATAAAAGTATCGGCTTTGGCGACATGTACATCCAACCCATCTGGTTATCCTGGAAAGATGGTAACTTTAAATATGCCTTAAATTATGGAGTATGGGCACCAACAGGGAAATATGAACATAATAGTTTAGATAATGGTGGCCATGGCTATTGGTCACACAATATACGTGGGGCTTTGCAATACAAACCGCAACCCAAAATCAACTTAAGTATAGCACCAACTTTAGAGATCAACCAATGGCAAAAAGATACGGACTTCAAAGAGGGCAGCCATCTTACGGTCGACATGGGAGGTTCGTATCTCTTAAACTCGCGTGGTGATGAAGTGGGTGTATTTGGACATTACACCAAACAGGTCTCGGACGACAAGGGAACGGAGGGTAGTTTTCTTTCTGACCAAACTGCTGGTGTTGGTGGGTTTGTTTCCTATTGGATTGTCCCTAAAAAAATTGGGGCTATGGCTCGTATTACCCAAAATTTTGCGACCGAAAGCCGTTTTGGTGGAATGGCAGTTCAAGCAGGCGTCAATATTTTAATACCGACAAAAGGATCGAGCCATTGATATGCTTACTTCTTTTGAATAGATTTCTTGACTAGAAAGAAATAATTGAGAATTTATCTTTAATAACACAGTTGAAGTTGAAATTGGTACCAGTTAT